>NZ_CM183447.1:0-4800000 GCF_059511865.1 Gordonia sp. YC-XJ4 | reverse complement strand
GGTCGGCGTCGAGACGCCGGATGCGCAGCAGCACCAGCAGGTGATCGCCGGCGGGGATCTCACTCTCGATCGTGCACGACAGGTGAGCGGCCGCACCCGGGATGAACAGGGCTCCGTCGTCGGAACCGAGAGGCTCGATACCGTCGAACCGTCGCGGTGCCGGACCGGCGAGCTGACGGCACAACTGTGCCTGGTCGTGGGCGAACACGCTGACACCGACGGTGCCGGCGTCACGCAACCGGGGCCACGTCGTCGAGGTGTTCTGCACACACACGCTCACCAGCGGCGGATCCAGCGACACCGACGTGAACGCACTCGCGGCCATCCCGACCAGTTCCGGGCCGGCTGAGTCTGTGGGCTCGGAGGACTCCGGGGACTCGGGCGCGCCACGATGGCAGCAGACCGCGACCACGCCCGACGGAAAACAGCTGTACGCCCGCTTCAGCGCACCCTCGTCCGATGCCGGCGCGAGAGCGGCGTGGGTGGCGATCACCGAGGGTCGATCGACAGAAGCCGACACACGATCACCGGGCCCCGCGGCCCGACCGCAACGCGTAGACGACGCCCAGCAAGAAACCCAGCGGGGCGCACATCGTCAACAGATACACCGCGGTCGGAGCGGTCTCGCCGTGATCGGCCACCGGGGTGACGAACAACGCGATGATCGCGAGCACCCCGATCACGAACACCACGCCGGCCACCTGCAGCAGTCGCGACGGGGACGACTCGCCGGCTCCCGGCGTCAGCGAGCGACGATCGCCGTGTGCCTTCGGCCCGCTCGCTTCGCTCCCGGCGCCGACCACACCCGGCCCGCTCGCTTCGCTCCCGGCACCGGCCACACCCGGCCCGCTCGCTTCGCTCCCGGCGCCGGCGCCGTGCTTCCTCTCCATGGTTTCCACGGTAGAGCACCCGGGGTGACGATGACGGTGTCGTGCCCGGTCAGCGCGCGGCTCACGCTGCCTCGAGAAACCGTTTTGCCCATTGGCTAGACTGGCATCACCAGGCGCCTTGCTCATTGTCGTGGGTCAGGGCGCCCTTTCATGTGGTGGAGCGACCGCATGCAACGACAACGACGTTCGAGTGAAGGTGAGCACAGTGCCGAGCGGCAAGGTGAAGTGGTACGACGCCGAGAAGGGCTTCGGTTTTCTCGCACAAGAGGGCGGCGAGGACGTGTACGTGCGTTCGTCGGCGTTGCCCGACGGCGTCGAGGCGCTCAAGCCCGGCCAGCGGGTGGAGTTCGGGATGGCCGCGGGGCGTCGGGGCCCGCAGGCATTGACGGTCACCGTGCTCGAGCCCGCGCCCAGCGTCACCAAGAACACCCGTGAAGCCGCGCGCAAAGAGGTCAAGCGGCACAGCCCCGACGAACTCCACGGCATGGTCGCCGACCTCATCACCCTTCTCGAGGGCAAGGTGCAGCCGGATCTGCGCAAGGGCCGTTACCCGGATCGAAAGACCGCACAACGCATTTCCGAGGTCGTGCGCGCCGTCGCCCGCGAGCTCGACAGCTAGTCCGGTCAGGCCCTATCTGGGCGGCGCCGTGTCGGCGGCGATCAGTCCGCGCGCGATGTCGGTCGACCCGTCCGGGTTGGTCGCCACCGCCGATGCCGCGGTGATCGTCACGCCGAGCAGCACACGGTCCGGGCGCGACCGCAGGGCGACGGTGTAGGTGGTGTTCGACGCCTGTGGTGATTCCTCCTCCACCAGGCCCTGTGGGGTCCAGTAGAGGGTCGTGAGATTCCACGGAGCCTTGGCGACCGTCTCCGAGACCGACAGCAGCGCCGTCGAGTTCAGAGGGATCGGCACCCGCGGCGTCGTGCGCTGAGGCTGATCCCGCGGCGGGGTGCACTCGCGCACGAACACGTCACACCACCGGGCCGGCTGCACCGTGTGGAGGTCGCCGCCGACGGCGAGCTGGATGTACGCGTCCTCCTTGTGCTCGCCGGTGTTGCCGGCCACCAGGATGCCGACACCTGCCGCGACGACGACCACGAACGCGACGGCCACTGCGGCGATGATCGCGATCGCCTTCTTCTCACCGGGGTTGACCACGCTCTAGTGATATCCCATCCGCTTGGTGGGCTGAGCACCCGGTCCGGAAGCGTCGCGGGACGACGGACCCCGCGCCGGGCCCGCCGGACGGTGCGGTCGGGTGGGCGCCGACGACGGATCCGCCGGGTGGCCTGCCGGATGGCCGTCCGGGCGATCCGGGCGGACCGCCGCATGTCGCTGCGTCGGATGGCTGTAGACCGGCGTACCGAGATCGGCGAACGACATGGTCGGCTCGGCATGCTCGGGACGCTCACCACCGAGGCCGGGGACCAGGGAGCGTCCGCGATCGGTCAGCACCGTCTGCGCGAGTCCCAGCCCCAGCAACACCGAGACGACGGTGAACCCCACCCACAGCGTCGTCGGCAACAGCACACCCAGAGCGGCACCGAGGACCCAGCACAGCTGCAGGACCGTTTCCGATCGGCCGAACGCCGATGCCCGAGACTGCTCGGGCAGATCGTCCTGGATCGATGAATCCAGGCACACCTTGCCGATCGCGCTGGTGCCGGAGGCGACCAGTGCGGTTGCCGTCGCCAGCACGATGTTGCCGAATACCGCCGCGAGTACGGCCATCACGAAGCATGCGGCCGTCGAATACAGCACGATCTTCGACGGGTTGCGCAGCTCCAGACGTGTGCCGACCCCGTTGCCGATGGCGTTGCCCACACCCGCCGCGGCGCCGACCGCGCCGATGGTCGCGAGCTGCTTCCAATCGGAGTGCACCCCCTGCTGGGACTTGGCATAGAAGGCGATGTAGAGCGTCAGGAAGCCGGTGAGGATGCGGATGGTGCCGTTACCCCAGAGCGCAGCGACCACCTTGCGTCCGAGGGGCTGACGCATCTTCGCGGCCAGCGCCTTGGCCCCGCCGCGCACGCCCGCCCGTCCCGGTGCCGCGGCTGCGTCGTGCGGGGCGTGATAGGTCAGCGTCGCCGGGATCTCACCCTCGGTGACCTCGACCCAGGACGGGATACGCATGCACAGGTACGCGCCGAATGCGGCGATGACCGCCAGCCAGAGCATCGCGCCGGGCAGGTGCCACGGCAGCGCCTTGGCCAGCAACACCTCGAAGAGCCCGGCCACCGCGCCACCGATGATCGTGCCGCCGACCAGGCCGAACATCGTCAGCCGGGAGTTCACCCGCGGCAGGTCGATCGTCGGGGGGACCACCCGCGGGGTGACCGCCGACTTGAGCACACCGAACGACTTGGACAGCACCAGCAGGCCCAGCGCGCAGGGATAGAGCACCCACGGGTCGTAGTTGAGCTGATCGGCAACCGGATCCCAGCTGACGTTGGTCATGATCAGCAGTGCGAGCACCACACGAGCGCCGAAGGTGGTGGCCATCGCGATCCGACGGCCCTGCTGCAGTCGGTCGAGCAACGGCCCGATCAACGGTGCGATCAGTGCGAACGGTGCGATGGTGAGCGCGAGATACAGCGCCACCGACACCTTGGACTGTCCGGTGGCAGCCGAGAAGAACAACGTGTTGGCCAACGCGACCGCCATCGCCGCGTCGACGGCGAAGTTCACGATCACCGGCAAGGTCAGCGCGGTCAGCCCGGACTGGTCGGCGCCGTCGGCGGTGGCTGCCTGATGGATCTTGCCGAGCCCCTTCGCGGTCAGCTGCCTGCTGCGCATCGCCGCCACCCGCGCGACTGTGATCTTCTTCGGCGCCTCCGGCGTCGGATCGGTCGGCAGGGCCTGCGTCCGATGGCCGCCCGGTCCCGTCGCGTCATGGGGATCGGTCGGCGTGTCGTCGAGGGGCGGCAGGTGCGGATTGTGGGTCCGCGGCGGCAGATACGCCTCGCCACGGTTCCCGCCCGGCGGATTGCCGTGCGACGGGATCCGCGTCGGGGTGGCTCGGCGGCGTGCGCCGTCGGCCGGATAGTTCGCGGCGCCGGGGTGGTCGACAGGGTCGCGTCGGGTACGCGCGGCAGCCGCAGGGCCCGTGGTACCCGCGGGCGCGGCGGCGCTGTCCTTCGACTTCCGTCCGATCACGCGTCAATTGTTCCTCATCGGCCGACCGGGCCGCCGTATGTGTCGTTCGGAAGTGTCGCGCGCAGCCGCTGTGACCCGCGGTCCCCGGGTGAGGCACACTGGAGGGCGTGACTGGAGTAATGGACGGCCCGCGGTTGCTCGACGCCGTCGAGGTCGCCCGTGCCGCGCTCGTCGAGGACGGGCATGAGCCGGGTGCCCACCGTCAGGCGATCGCGGAAGGCGAGTGGGCCGCAGCACACTACTTCGACGCCGATCTCACCGGATACCGCGGCTGGCAGTGGTGCGTGGTGGTCGCCGGCGCGCCCGGGACCGACGCGGTCACCGTCAGTGAGGTGGTCCTCCTGCCGGGCGAAGGTGCGCTGCTCGCGCCCGAATGGGTGCCGTGGAGTGAGCGCGTCGCGCCGGGCGATCTGACGGCGGGCGACATGCTCGCCGCCGACTCCGACGATCCGCGGCTCGTTCCCAACCACGTCGACACCACGAGCGCCGTGCTCTCCGCGACTGCCGTGCCGGAGGTCGCCGACGACTATCCGGCCGATGACGTCGAGGCCTCGGCGCCCGACCCCGAGGACCTGGCCGAGGTGGCCGGGGTACTCGGACTCGGGCGTAAGCGGTTGCTCAGCCGGGAGGGCCGCGACGTGGCCGCGCAGCGCTGGTACGACGGCGAGCACGGTCCCGGCGCAGAGATGGCGGTGGCGTCCCCTTTTCCGTGCTGCACCTGCGGTTTCTACATCCCGCTGTCGGGTGCGTTGCGGGTGGCTTTCGGCGCGTGCGCCAACGAGTATTCCGCCGACGGCCAGGTGGTTTCGGCCGAGTACGGATGCGGGGCGCACTCCGACGTCGTCGCCCCGAGCGGTGAGGGATCACCGGCGTACGACGCCTTCGACGACGGCGTTCTCGAAATCGTTGCGGTCGGTGCAGGTGCCGGTGCTGCGGGCGCCGACGGCGAGTCGAACGCTCGGGCTTGACGCCCGAGGTTGCCTGACCCCTCCCGGTGCACACTGACCCCTTCGGTACCGCCGACCTCGCTGCGGCGACGCTGTCGGCGTGGCGGGACTCACCGACACGTCTGGCCGAAGATGTTGCCGCCGAAGATGATCTGGCCAGTGTCGGCTACCGCGATCGCCTGTTCGTCGAACTCGTCACCAACGCTGCCGATGCCGCTCGGCTCGGAGGGGTCGACGGCGAGGTCGCGATCTGGTCGGATGCCGAGGGCCTGCACATCGCCAATACCGGTGCGCCGCTGACCGAAGCGGGAGTGCGGTCGCTGCTGGCGCTGCGCGTCTCGGCCAAACGGCCCGATGACACCGGTGGCGTCGTCGGCCGGTTCGGGGTGGGATTCAGTGCCACCGCCGCCGTCGCGCACACCGTCGAGATCCGCTCGATGACCGGAACGATCCGTTTCGATCGTGCACGTGCCGCTGCCGCGGTTGCCGCCGCGGGAATCGTTGACGTAGCACGTGTTCCGCTCCTGCGGCTGGCCTGGCCGGACGAAGGCGTCCCCCATGCCGGATTCACGACCGAGATCGTACTCGGCCTGGTCGGGGGACTCGACCCGCAAGCGATCCTCGACGCAGCCGCCGCGCAGGCCCCCGATCTGCTTCTGGCGCTGACCGCGCTGCGGCTGATCACCGTGGAGGACAACGCTTTCGAGATCGACCGGACCGAAATCGCCGACGACGAACTGTCCTCCGGTTCTCGAGCTCGTCGGCTCACGGTGACCGTGGCGGGCCGGGGTGATCGGCGGAGTCGGGAATTCACCGAGATCGAGCACGGGCCGTCACGATGGTTGCGCGCCGACGATGGGCGGCCGGTCAGTGCCGGGGCGGACGCGTCGGCGGCCGATGTGCTCTGGGCGCCGACACCGACGGACATCGAACTGTCGTTGCCGTGTCGGCTCATCGCCCGTCTCCCGCTGACCCATGATCGTCGCCATGTGCACCCCGATGCCGACATCGCGGCAGCCGCAGCGGGTTACGTGGACGTACTGCGCCTTGCCGAGCCTGTCGACGGGGTGGCGCTCGTTCCCCGCGCGCATCGCGCGCGGGGCGGCGACGATGCCCGGTTGATCGACGCGGTGCTCCACGAACTGCGTCGTACTGCCTGGCTCCCCGGCATCGCAGGGGCGCCGCTGGTGCCTGACCGCGCGTCGGTGCTGATCGGGCTCGATCCCGATCTCGCGGAGGTGCTCGGCGAGTTGCTCACCGATCTCATCCATCCGGATCTGTCTCTCGCACATCAACTCCCGGTGCTCGAGTCGCTCGGTGTGACCCGAATCGGCTTGGCGTCGTTGGCGGAGCGGCTGACCGGTGTGGAACGCGACCCTGCGTGGTGGGGGCGGTTGTACGCGGCGCTCGCACCGCTGGTGTCGACGACTCTCGATGCCGAAGAACTTGCCGCGCTGCCCATCCCGCGTTCGGATGGTCGGATGAACATCGGTGCGCGCGGATTGTTCACCGCGCACGCCGTGCAGACGCCCCTGCGCTGGATTCGTACCGTCGCGGCCGAGGCTGACCATCCCCTCCTGGAACGACTGGGCGTGCAGCGGCTTTCGATCACCGATGCACTCGCCGATCCGGCATTGCGCATGCTCGTCGAGGAGGCGGCCGACCTTGTCGAGGACGGTGCGGGTGAGGAGGTCGACGCCACCGGTCTGGCCGAGGAGGTACTCACGCTGCTCGGCGCTGGCACCGAAGCCGATGTGCCCGAATGGCTGTCGCGGCTTCCGCTGCCCGCCGACGACGGTGACTTGCGTACTGCCGACGAGTTGCTGCTCGCCGATTCGCCGTTGGCCGCGGTGCTCATCGAGGACCATCCCTTCGGTCTGCTCGACGCCGACGTCGCCGAGCGGCACAGTGTGCAGGTGCTTCGCCGGCTCGGGGTGGGGTGGTCGTTCGCAGTGATCACCGACGACCTGCCGACGGGGCCGGATCACGATCTTCCCGACGAGGAGCAGTGGTGGGAGACCTTGCCGGATGCCCCGGAATGTCTATGCGCCGTCCGCGATCTCGACCTCGTCGACCCCGATCGGTGGGCGCAGGCCCTGACGCTGATCGTCGGGGACGAGGAGACGGCACGAGCGCTCGACGATCGCGAGGGCTACACCGCCTGGTGGTTGCGCCACTTCGCCGAGGTCGACGGTTTACTGCTCGGTGAATACCGTGCGCCGTCGGATCACTCGCTCCTCGGTGTGCTCGATCCGCTGGTGCATCCGCACGCGGACGCGCTGGCCCCTGCGCTCGCAGCGCTACCGCCCGAATCCGCCACGGAGGCATCGTTGTTGCTGGCCCGACTGGGCGATCGGGCAAGATCGATCTCGCCCGGTGTCGCTCGCGGGATCTACTCCGCGGTGGTCGAGGTCTGCCGGTCGGGGAGGATCGACTGGTCGGAGATCGACGCACCGGACGCCGTGCGGGTCGCCTCGGGTGCAGCCGTGCCCACCGATGACCATCGCGCGCCGGTCGTCCTCGATGACCGATGGTGGGCGCAGGCCGTCGATCCCGGGGTACTCGTGATCGGTCCCGACAGCCCCGAGGGCGCAGCGCTTCTGGCCGATATCCTGGATCTCCCGCCGGTGTCGGAGGAACTCACCGCCGAACCGGTCGGCGAGGGGGAGTACACCACGACCGATGGCACTGCCGCGGTGTTGTTCACCGCCGAGACCGGAAAGCCTGTGACCGGCGAGGGGCGTGTGCACGATGATCTGCGGATTGCATTGTTGCGCAAGGGTAGTGACGCATCATACGAGGTTCGGGTGCGGTGGTGGGTCGACGACCGGGGCGTCACGCATCTGTCCCGCCGGCGTTGATGGCCGCCTCGACGCCGACCGTCAGCGTCGTTGGGCGTCGATGCCGGTGGTGAGGATCGCGGCGAGCTGTCGATAGGCGGCGGCGTCGTCGAGGCCCGTGGTCGCCGAGACCTCCCGTCGCTGGATGCGGCTCATCATCGTGGCGGCGACGTCGGCGGCGAACGCGGCGTTGACATCTCGGAACTCGCCGTCGCGAACTCCGGCGTCGATCAGCTCCCGCACCCGGCGGGCGGCTGCGGCAGTGTTCTGTTCGTAGAGGTCGCGGGTCGGGCCGAACGCATGGAGGTCGGTCATGAACACCTCGGAGGCCGGGGAGAGTTCCTCGCCGACGGCGATGAGGTAATCGATGACCGCCTCGCGTGCCGACGTCGCCGCCGCGACCCGCGCCTCGACATGCTCGGTGGCGACCCGGAAGAAATGCGTCACGGTCTTGGTGACCAGTTGCTCCTTGCTGTCGGCGAGGGTGTAGATCGTCGTTTTGGAGCAGCGCAATCTGCCTGCGAGGTCGGCGACGGAAAGATGTGCGAAACCTTCGTCGAGGAGCAGAGCAAGGAGGTCGTCGAACAGCGCTGCGCGCCTCCGGGTGCCGAAGTCGGAGACGCCCGCACTCGCATTCACCCCGCGGGTCATGATCGCTCCTCACTGCTGGGCTGCCGGACCGCTATGGCCTTCCGACGTCGAGAATAGTACTGTGAAGCGTACCTGAGTACTGTCTCTAGCCCGGAAAGGCTCGCCACATGGCTGTTGATCGTCTGCTCCCCAATGATGAGGCGCGCGACCTGATCGCCCTGACCCGCGATATCGCCGACAAGCGTCTGGCGCCGATCGCCGACGCGCACGAGAAGGCCGAGACGTATCCCGACGGGCTCTTCGCCGAGCTCGGTGAGGCGGGACTCCTCGGGCTGCCGTATCCGGTGGAGTGGGATGGCGGGGGCCAACCGTACGAGGTCTACCTCCAGGTGCTGGAGGAACTCGCGGCGCGGTGGGCGGCCGTGGCTGTGGCGACCAGCGTGCACGGCCTGGCGTGTCACCCGCTCTTCAATTTCGGGACCGACGAGCAGAAGCAGCGTTGGCTCCCAGATTTGTTGAACGGCAAACTCATCGGCGCCTACAGCCTGTCCGAGCCGCAGGCCGGCTCCGATGCGGCGGCACTGAACTGCCGCGCCAAGGCCGCCGACGACGGTTATCACGTGACCGGGACCAAGGCGTGGATCACCCATGGCGGCATCGCCGACGTCTACAACTTGTTCGCCCGCACCGGCGAGGGGTCGAAGGGGATCTCGTGCTTCTTGGTTGCGCGAGAGACCGACGGCCTCACCTTCGGCAAGCCCGAGGAGAAGATGGGGCTGCACGCCGTCCCAACGACTGCCGCCACCTACGACGACGCTGTCGTCGGCACGGACCGCCTGATCGGCGCCGAGGGCCAAGGGTTGCCGATTGCCTTCTCCGCACTCGATTCGGGCCGATTGGGAATCGCGGCCTGTGCCACCGGATTGGCGCAGGCGGCCCTGGACGCTGCGGTCGAGTACGCACAAGAACGGACCACCTTCGGCCGCAAGATCATCGACCACCAGGGCTTGGGCTTCTTCCTCGCCGACATGGCCGCCGCCGTCGACTCGGCACGCGCGACCTATCTCGACGCCGCTCGCCGACGAGACGCCGAACAACCGTATTCGCGTGCTGCCGCCACCGCCAAGCTCATCGCGACCGACGCTGCGATGAAGGTCACGACCGACGCGGTACAGGTCCTCGGTGGCAACGGCTACACCCGCGACTTCCGGGTGGAGCGCTACATGCGCGAAGCCAAGATCACCCAGATCTTCGAGGGTACCAACCAGATTCAGCGACTCGTGATCGGCCGCGCGCTCGCTGCGGGCTGACGCCCCGCTCTTTCTCAGGGAGGTATCCGGCCACTGTGGTCCGAATTCAGCTCCGGCTCAGTTGGTCTCGAGGCTCGCCGCACGCGGCTCGCACCTCGACCAGCGGGGAGGACCGGTCCCTCCTGGATTGCCGTTCCACCCCGCGCGGGAATGCTTCAGTCCTTCCCGCCCGGTGGTCGAGGTGCACGGCGCCCCAGGCGCCGGGCCTCGAGACCCCTTGTGCCGACGGGTATCCGGGCCACGGGGCACTCGAATACCTCGACCACCGGGATGGGGGTTTCACTATGGAGTTGTCAAACAACAGATGCGGTCCCGGCCAGGCCGGGTGCAGGGAATCAGATTGTGGGGCAGGGTAGGTCAGGCTGCGGTGTCGTCGAGTCGCATGGTGCGTCGGTGATACGACGGTATCGGTCGTCGTTGCGGGTCGATGCTGGCGGGCGGGACCAGCCACGGGTGCCGGTCGAATCCCATGATGATGTCCCAGCCGTGATTGTGGACGTCGTCGTGGCAACCGGTGCAGAGGAGGCAGCCGTTGTCGAGGTCGGTGGGACCGCCGTCGGCCCAATGCGCGAGGTGGTGTCCTTGGCATCGTCCGGCGTGTGCACCGCATTTGATGCACCCGCGATCACGCACCAGTAAGGCTTTGCGTTGGCCGGGGGTGAAGAAGCGTTTCGCTTCACCAACACTCAGCGGTACACCGTTCGGATCGAGCATGATCTTGGTGATGGTGGTGTCGCACGACAGCATTCGGGCGGTGGCTTCGGTGATGGCGCCCATGTTCTGCAAATCCCCGCCGACCGCCGGGTTGTCCGCCGACCAGGTCCACAACAGGCCGTTGGTCGGTTTGGCTGAGAAGGTGGTGTCCGCTAGTCCTTGTGCCGCTAACTCCACGATCGTTTCGAATGCGGCGGCACAGATCTGTTCGGGTGTCCGCGGATCGGGTGACCCATCCGGCTGAGGCTTGGGCGCCGACAAGGTTTCCATCAGGGTGCGGGTTTTCTCGCCGGCGACGATGTCGAGGTTCGCCGAGATCTCCAGCCGTCCGTCGTCGGTGATGCGGTCGGTGTAGGAGTTGATGTTCTTGTCCTCTGAGGCCGGTAACCCGCCCGGAGTCTCTGCCGCCAGCTCGTTGCCGAGTTGCCGCGCGTAGGTGTTGATCTCGGCGGGAGTGAAGCCGGAGAAGTAGTGCGACAGCAGTTTCCGCAGAAACTCACAGCGTTCGACGGTGTCCAAAGGTTCGGGGCAACGCGTGTCGATGTGCGCCAACCCACGCACGATGGCATCGGTGTGTTCGGACGAGATGGACCCATCCGCAGCGTGCGCCAACAACAGATCGATGTCGGTGGTGGCGGCGACCCGCACATACCGTGAAGCGACGGCGGGTGCGAAACCCATGCTGATCAACAGTTCTCGCAGTCGGGTGGTCTTGTGGTCGGCGACGCCCAGTCGGTCCAGTTCACCGGTGAGGGTGGTGGCATGGTGATCAACCAGATTACGAAGAAGCAAGACTTGTTTCATCGCACCGAAGGCCTGGGGTCCGGTCATGTCCGGATTCCATTGAAGGTCGCTGAGTTGGGTGACGACGTCGGCGAAGACTGCTTCGGCGTCAACATCTTTGACGTCAAGAGTTGCAGTGGATTCGATCATGGGCCCCTCCCCGGTGGCTGATCGGTGTGATGGGTTCAGTCTACAGGAAAGTGTGTTCGATGCAAGTGGTATTTCGATCAATTCTGCTTGTGGACAACGTGTTTCGGCGCTTAATTTTTGTCGGTGGGACGTGGTAAGCGGTGCAAATTCGCTGCGTGAGTATCCGATGTGGTTGGGGAGCTTGTTATCTCGCCGGGTCTCGAGGCCCGGCGCCGTGGGCGCCGTGCACCTCGACCATCGGGGAAAGGTTCTCGACCATCGGGAGTGATACGTACGCGGCTCCAATGTGCGGGCGCGGCTGGTGCAGCGGGGGCGTCTACAAGTTCGGCTCGCGTTGGTCATGTGACAGCCGATCAGTAGGGTGGCGTCATGACGGCCACGCTTGCCTTCGACCGGCTTCGGATCGACGACGATGTCACCAGCTGGATGGTCGAGGGACGGTCGCAGCCGTGGATCGGGTTGGCGCACGTCGTCACCTTCTTCGGGAACTCGCTGACGATGACGATCATCTGCACGGTGGTCGTTGTCTGGCTGATGATTCGGCGCCACGTGGACGAGGCGGTGCTGCTGGCCGTCGGGTCATTGGTGGGCGCGGCGGTGATGGTGACGTTCAAACACGTTGTCGCGCGGACTCGTCCGCCGGTCACCGACCGGCTGTTGCACATCGAGAGTTACTCGTTTCCGAGTGGACACGCAATGATGTCGATGGTTGTCTACTGTCTGCTCGCCGTCGTCGCCTACCGGCTCAGCGCGTGGGTCCGGGGCCATCGGTGGGTGTTGCTCGCCGCGCCTGCGCTGTCGTTCGCAATCGGCGTGACCCGGGTGTACCTCGGCGTGCACTGGACCACCGATGTGCTCGCCGGATGGGCGTGCGGCGCCGTGTGGGTACTGCTGTGCGTATGGGCGTCGACGCGGGTCACGGCGCGCAGAAATGGTCCGATCGGATGACAGTCGACGCTGCAACGCCGAGGTCCAACTCGGCTTAACTGAAACGATGTCCGACTCGGATGAACTCGCCGGTGACAACGCCTCGGACGCGACGGAGTTCATCGCGCGTCCTGCGCCGCCCACGACGCTGGGCCCTCAGTCTCCACCACCACCCCCACCACCACCCCCGCCCACCACCGGGCCGCAGGCGGCGTATCAGCCGACCATGGCGCGACCGATGCCGCCGTCGGGCGCCGGATACTTCGGCCCGCCGGGCCCGCCTTCCGGGATGCCGCCCGGATATCCGAGCGGAGGATTCCCGATCCAGCCGCCCGGCCCGACGCCACCTCGCCGACGCCGTGCGCTGCCGTGGATTCTGACCGCCGTCGCGCTGGTCTGCGTCGCCGGGCTGGTCGCCGGCGGACTCGTCTGGTGGACCAGCCGCCACGACGACTCGAGCCACGCCGCCCCGCTCGACGGGCAACTCACCGGCACGTTCCCAACCGCGCCGACGGCGAAGTGGCAGGTCGGTGCCTCGCAACTCGGTGGCGAGCAGTTCGTCTCGCCCGACCCCAACAAGGCCCAGTACCTCTCGCTCGGCGCGGTCCACGACGAGCACACGTTGGTGACCTTCGTCAGCAGCCAGTCCTCGTCCGGCCGCACGCTGGCCGGCATCGACACCGAGACCGGTAAGCACTGGACTTCATCGCGAACCGTGCAGGGCTGCTCGGACACGATCGTCAACGGTCGGATCGCTTGCTATGACACCTCGACCATCACCTTCTTCGACACCTCGACCGGCTCCGTCGTCGCCACCGCCGACAACCCCTCGCCCGGGGCCTACGAGATCGCACTCAACACCGACGGCGCGTACCTCCGATCGTTCACCGACGATGGGCTGTCCATCATGAAGGTGGACAACAGTGTGCACGCGGTGTGGAGCAAGTCCTACCCGCTCACCGACGGCGGTCCCGGCGGGGATGCGTCCAGCTTCACCGCCACGCAGTCGCTGGTGGCCAGCGGTCAGACCTCGGTGCTCGTCGTCTCGGCCGCCGACGGCCGTGAACTGCTCAACCGTGCCGGATACGCCACCACCGAGCCGCTGGCCGATGGTTCCATCGCCGTCATCTCGGCCTCGGGTTCGGGTTCGGGTTCGGGTTCGGCGGGAGCGTTCACCCCGGGTCCGGTCGTCGTCGTACGACCCGACGGCACCACCGTCGAGATCCCCGGCACGTCGGTGTCGGTGCCCACGGTGGCCTCGCAGAGTCAGCGAGGTCACCTTCTCGTCGATGGCAAGTGGACCTCGGTGGCCGACAAGTCCAGCACCTGGACGACCGCGGTCGGCGGACCCGACTCCCCGTCCACCACCGCTGTCCTCGCCGACGATCGCGAGGTGGTCATCGCTCAGGGTGGAAATCTCACCGTCGCCGACACCGCGACCGGGCAGACCCGCTGGACGCAACCAGCCGCAACATCCTATGCGTCAACGGGTTTCCCGGTCACCGACGGACAGCGGTTGATCGCCGCCGACGCCACGGGTGGGATCATGGCGCTGTCCTTGGCCGACGGCAGCAACGCCTGGTCGGTGCCGGTGTCCACCCTCGGTGGTGCCTCAACGGACTCCTCACCGGCCGTGCAAACCTTCGCCGTCGGATCGACTCTGGTGACCTTGACGGGCACGACGATCACCGGCTTCGCACCCACCGGCGGCCCGGCGGGTCCGCCGGGCATCGCGCCGGCCCAGACGCGGACAGCCGCCGAGGGCACCGTCACCCATTGTGCGACGGCGCCGACGTTCACGCCGCAGCAGTTCCGCACGACCCCGGCCGGGCTGGTCGCGACGATGAAGGTCGTGGCCACGTGCGCCGCTGGAGACGTCATGTCGGGCACCGGAACCCGCATCTCGATCGCGGACTCGGGATCGCTCGTTGCCTCCGGGCGGTTCGACTTCTCCCGGGCGCCCGCCGCCATCCCGCCGAGCGACGTCGGTGAGGGCATCACCATGGAACTGACCTACCCGCCGGGCTCTTTCTATCGGACACCCGACACCCTCGGCCAGGCCAACGGTACGGTCGCGGGCACGTTCACCGTCGACTGCGACCCCGGCCCCCAAACCACCACCTCGTTGCCGAAACCGGAAGGCGGTTCGGCCGCGCCACCCCAGGTCTCCACGGGTCCGGCGCTGCCGCCGGGCGTCGACCTCGGTTCGACCACCGGTGATGCGCTTCGTAGACAGGCGAATTCGGATCGCACCTTCATCCTCTCCACTCTCAACAACCGGTGGGTGGCGCAGCTGAGCTCCAAACGGCCCGGCCTGTTCGCCGACGGCAAGACCTGGGACAACCAGGCCATCCTCGACGAGTTCCTGGCACTGCGATTGCGGTTCAACGATGTTCGGCTGCTGTACTCCGACGAATGGAGCGTCTTCAGTCAGCCCGGCTGGTGGGTGACGGTGGCCGCGGCGACCTTCCCCGGACCGGACCAGGCCAACGCATGGTGTGCGGCACAGGGATTCGACGGCGAACACTGCTTCGCCAAACTCGTGTCGACCACGGCGCCGCCGGACGGGTCCACGCGCTACCGTTGAGCGATGCGGGTCATCGTGGTGGGTGCGGGCATCGGAGGTCTCGCGATCGCGGTGGGACTTCGGCAGGCCGGCGTCGACGTTCAACTCCTGGAGCGTGCCGACCGGGTGCGTGCGCACGGTTCCGGATTGTCGTTGTTCGGCAACGGGTTCCGGGCGCTCGACGCGCTCGGGATCGGAGACCAGGTTCGCGCTGCCGCCGGTCCGGCGGTGGTGGTCCATCGATCCGGAACACGCAGGCCTGACGGCTCCTGGTTGACGCGGATGGCGTCGACCCATGATGTGCGGGTGATCGACCGCGCCGACCTGTATCGCATCCTGCTGGCCGCGGTCCCGGCCGGATCGATACGCACGGGCGCGCGGGTCGTCGAGGTCGGTGACACCTCGGTGGTCCTCGACACCGGCGAGCGCCGCAGTGCCGATGTGATCGTCGGCGCCGATGGCCTGCGGAGCGCGGTGCGCACCAACGCGTTCGACGACCCGGGAGTCCGCGACTGCGGGTACGGCGCATGGCGGGCCGTGACCACCGGGTCCGTAGCGCTCGACGATGCCGGAGAGACTGTCGGCCTCGGTGCGCGGTTCGGGATCGCCCCGCTCGCCGACGGCCGCGTGTACTGGTTCGCGTGCGTGTCGACGCCCCCCGGGTCGAACCCGGCAGGCGACGCAGGCATGGAGGAGGTACGTCGCGGCTTCGGTCACTGGCACCCGCCGATCGAGGAGATCCTCGACGCCACCGACCCGGCGTCGGTGTCATATCTGCCGATCGAGGAGCTGGCCGCGCCTCTGGCCTCGTTCGTGTCGGGCCGGCGAGTGTTGATCGGGGATGCCGCGCACGCGATGACTCCCAACCTGGGCCAGGGCGCGAACCTGGCGATCGAGGACGCGGCCACCCTCGCCACCCTGCTCGTCGCCGCGAAGCACGGCGACGAGTTGCCGGCCGTCCTCGCCCGCTACGACGCCCTGCGCCGACGGCGCACACAACGCATCGCGCGCCAGGCCAAGGCACTGGGGGTGGTGATGCAGGCGAGCCATCCGGTCACCGCGACACTGCGTGACCTGGCCATGCGGTCGGTTCCGGCCCGTGTGGTGGACTCCCGGCTCCGCGCGGTCACCAGCTGGTCCCCGCCGACACCGTGACGCCCTTGACGTAACGCAGGTCACTTGTCTAGATTCATATTTCATATTTGATGTTGCGTGTGAGCCGTTCGGGGGGTCGGTGTGAGTGGTCTCGTGGTGGCGGGAATCGTGGTCGGGGCGGTTCTCGCCACCACCCTTCTCGGTGCGATCGCGCTCATCGTCGGTTACGGTCTCGCCACCCGACCCGACCGATTCGCGGTGCGGGAGGTGGCGCTCGGCGACGTCGACCGCTACATCGCGACGCGGGCGGCCTTCGCCATCCGCCTCGAATACACGACGCCGTTGTCGCGGCGTGAGGTGTGGGAACGGCTCGCCCATGCCCACTATCTGAGCTAGCTCCCGTTTCTTCGGGGGCCGATCTGGATCCACGCCGGTGCGTCTGAGGGGAACGCACCGGCGGGTCCGGTGGTCGGCGATGGGCGGACGATGTCGGGAACCTTCCTCTCGGTGGCCCAACGCGCCACGGAGGTGATCGACGGCGAGCGGATCACCATGACCGGCATCGGCGTCTCGGTTCCGTTGGCCATCAAGGACTTCGCGGAGCGATTCACCATCTCGGACGGCCCACGACCGCGCACACTGACCGTTCGCTGGGAGATCGCCGGATCGCCGCGATGGGTGGCCTTCTTGCCGTGGCGGTGGGGCGTACCGCTGGTCCGCCCGGTGCTCGCGTTCGTACTGCGGCACATCCTGCGGCTCAAGCCGTTTCGACGTCCGCGCGACACCGGGGGCCCGGACGGGCGCCACACCGACGGCGCCTCGGTCCCGAGCTGATCGAACCGCCCTCATCCGACGGGTTGTGATGGTTACCCTCGACCGAGACGGGAACGACGAGGAGGGCCGAACAAGTGGGACTGCAGGTTGCGGGTGCGGGTGAGGTGCGTGCCGAGGACAGCTTCGACGTCGGCAAGGTTGCGCAATGGCTGCGGGGGCACGCGCAGGACACGACCGGGCTCGACGCCGAGCCGCAGGTCCGCCAGTTCTCCGGCGGTGCCAGCAATCTCACCTACCTACTGTCGTATCCGGGCCGGGACCTCATCCTGCGTCGCGCGCCGTCGGGCACCAAGGCCAAGGGTGCCCACGACATGGGCCGCGAGTACCGGATCCAGTCGCGGCTCGCGCCGGTCTTGCCCTATATCGCCCCGATGGTGGCCCATTGCGACGACCCCGACCTGATCGGCGCCGAGTTCTACGTCATGGGCCGCCTGGAGGGGATCATCGCCGGCCGGGACTGGCCGTCGGACGTGTCGCTGCCGCCGGAGTCGGCACGACGGTTGTGCCACAACTTCATCGACGTACTGGCCGAGCTGCATTCGGTCGATCCGGGCGCTGCCGGACTCACCGATCTCGGCAAGGGATTCGGGTATGTGCAGCGTCAGGTCGATGGGTGGTCGGCACGATTCCGCAACGCCCGCACGCCCGACGTTCCCGACTACGAGTCGACGATGGCGTGGCTCGCGGAGAATCAGCCCGACGACGTCGCGAACTGCGTGATCCACAACGACTTCAAGCTCGACAACGTCGTGCTGTCGACCGACGACCCGACCCGGGTCATCGGCATCCTGGACTGGGAGATGGCCACCCTCGGGGACCCGCTGATGGACGTCGCGGGGTCGATGGCTTACTGGGTGCAGGCCGACGACGACGAACAGGTCAAGGCGATGCGTCGGGTGCCGACGACGATGCCGGGGATGATCACGCGCGCCGAGTTCGTCGAACGCTACTGCGCGGCAATGGGGTTCGAGATGACACCGAAGCGCTGGCGGTGGTATGAGGTGTTCGGGTTGTTCCGCTTCGCGGCGATCGCCCAGCAGATCTACTACCGCTACTACCACGGCCAGACCACCAACGAGGTGTTCGCCCTGATCGGTCAGTCCGTGGGAATGGTCGAGAAGCGACTCGATGCCCTGATCGGCGGCTGACGGCGAGATCGGAGCCTCACCGAGGTCACAGTCCGGCCAGGTACCGATCGAGATGGTCGTGGGTCACCAACGCGCGCAATGTGATCCGCAGCTGGGTGGTGACGTATCCGTCGAGGTCGAAGGCGGGTGCGAAATGCCAGTGCTTGAGCGCCCACCCGTGCGCGAGCATCATCAGGTCGAACACGACGAGATCGGCGTCGACGTCGTCATACACCAACCCGGCGGCGATCGCGGCGGTGATGGCCCCGCGCATCGGCGCGGAGGTCTGCACCTCGAGCTGTTTGATGCGCTCGCGTCCGTCGGCGTCGAGGGTGCGGCTCTCGCGGTAGGTCAGGACCACCGCGTCGCGGTTGGCGTCGACGATCGCGACGTACTCCCGGAAGCCGGCCATCAACTGTTCGACCGGGTCGTCGCCGGCGAGTTCCATCGCGGGGGCGAGCTGATCGCGGAACTTCTCGAGGATGTCGACGATGGCCGCGAGGAGGATCTCCTCCTTGCCGCCGAAGTACTTGTAGAACAGGCCGACGCTGACACCGGCCTCCTCGGCGAGCGCCTGCATCGACATCTGGTGGAATCCGGTGCGCTCCATCACCGCCACCGCGGCATCGAGCAGCTGCCGGCGACGCGAGGACACCCGCACCGCGCGGACCGCCTCCTCCACCGCGGTGTCGGTCGCCGACCGTGCCGCCGCTGTCTTGGCCACCGCAACCCTCCTCGTTCACAGGTGGTGAACTGGAATTCACCACCACGCCGTCACCGTAGGGTAGTCGATCAGATGCCGAGGTCCTTGGCGATGATCGTCTTCATGATCTCGGTGGTGCCGCCGTAGATCGACTGGATGCGCGCGTCGAGGAAGGCCTGCGAGACCGAGTATTCGCGCATGTAGCCGTACCCGCCGTGCAGTTGCAGGCACCGGTTGGCCGTGCGGAACTGCAACTCGGTGGCCCACCACTTGAGCTTGGCCGCGCGGGCCGCCGTCAGCTCACCGGCGACATGTTCGGCAAGGCAGTCGTCGAGATAGGTGCGTGCGATGTCGAGTTCGGTGGCGATCTCGGCGAGCACGAACTGCGTGTTCTGGAAGGAGCTGATCGGCGAGCCGAACGCGGTGCGGTCGGTGACGTAGTCCATCGTCCGCGCGAAGGTCCCCTCCGCGGCGGCGACCGCGCCGACGGCGAGCGAGAGCCGCTCCTGCGGCAGGTTGTGCACCAGCTGGTAGAAGCCTGCGCCGTCGGCACCCAGGCGGTTACGCACCGGAACCCGCATGTCGACGAACGAGAGTTCGCTGGTGTCCTGCGCATGCAGGCCGATCTTGTCGAGCTTGCGGCCCCGCTGGAAACCTTCGGTGTCGGCCTCGACCACCAGTAGGGTGAGTCCCTTGTGCTTCTCGGGCCCGGTGCGCACCGCGACGACGAACAGATCACCGTTGCGCCCGTTGGAGATGAAGGTCTTGGACCCGTTGACGACGTAGTGGTCGCCGTCGCGGACCGCGGTGGTGCGGATGCCGGTGAGGTCGCTGCCCGCACCGGGTTCGGTCATCGCGATGCCCAGGACGGTCTCCCCGGAGACGACGCCGGGCAGCCAGCGCGCCTTCTGCTCGTCGTCGGCCATCTCGGTCAGGTACGGCAGCACGACGTCGTTCTGCAGGGAGAAGGCGATGGCCTCGGCCGCCGCGCCGGTCCGGGCGGTCTCCTCGATGACGATGGCGTGATAGCGGAAGTCGTCGACGCCGGGGCCGCCGAAGTCGTCGGGCACGCTGAAGCCGAGTAGTCCGTTCTTGCCCGCCTCGGTGAACAGGGTGCGATCCCAGAGCCCGGCACGCTCCCAGTCGTCGTGGTGTGGGGTGATCTGCTCGGCGACGAACTTGGTGACGGTCTCGCGGAATTGCCTGTGTTCGATGTCGTGGGTCAGTGCGCTCATGTCGATTCCTCTCAGCGGAAGGCGTTCTGGCCGGTGAAGGCCTGACCGAGGACCAGCTGATGCATCTCGGGGGTGCCCTCGTAGGTCAGCACCGACTCCAGGTTCACCATGTGCCGGATGATCGGGTACTCCAGTGAGATCCCGTTGCCGCCCAGAATGGTTCGCGCGGTGCGGCAGATCTTGATGGCCTCGCGCGTGTTGTTGAGCTTGCCGAAGCTGACCTGGTCGGGACGCAGACCCACCGAGTCCTTCAGCCGGCCCAGGTGCTGCGCGAGCAGTTGGCCCTTCTGCAGTTCCAGGGCCATGTCGGCGATCTTGGCCTGGGTCAGTTGGAAGCCCGCGATGGGTTTGCCGAATTGCGTTCGCTGCGTGGCATAGTCGACGGCCGCCTGCCACGCGGTCCGGGCCGCGCCGATCGACCCCCAGATGATGCCGTACCGCGCTTCGGTGAGGCTCGACAACGGAGCCTTGATGCCCTGACCCTTGTGCAGATCGTCGTTGCCGGGCATCAGCGCCTCGGCCGGCAGACGCACGTTGTCCAGGACGATCTCGCCGGTCGTCGACGCCCGTAGTGACAGTTTGTGTTTGATCTCCGGGGTGGACACCCCGGCGGTGTCGGTGGGCACGATGAAGCCGCGAACGCCCTCCTCGGTCCGGGCCCACACGACCGCCACATCGGCGATGGGGGAGTTGGTGATCCACATCTTGCGGCCGTCGAGAATCCAGTCGTCACCGTCGCGTCGGGCCCTGGTCTTCATCGACGCCGGGTCCGAGCCGGCGTCGGGTTCGGTCAGCCCGAAGCAGCCGACGGTGGTGCCCTCGGCCATCGACGGCAGCCACCGATTCTTCTGCTCCTCGCTGCCGTTGTTGTAGATGGAGAACATCGCCAGCGAGCCCTGCACCGATACCATCGACCGGATGCCGGAGTCGCAGGCCTCCAATTCGAGGCTGGCCAGGCCGTAGTGCACCGATGATGCTCCGCCGCAACCGTATCCGTCGAGGTGCATGCCGAGCACGCCGAGCTGACCGAACTGCTTGAACAGATCCCGCGCGATCGGGATCGAGCCCGCCTCGAACCAGTCGGCGATATGCGGGGTGACGTGCTCGGCGAGGAACCCGCGTACCGAATCACGCACGGCCAGTTCGTCGTCGGAGTAGCCGAGGTCGAGATTCAGTGGGTCGATCGCGGAGAACTTCGGGGTGGAGGTGGTGGCGCTCACGGGGTCGCTCCTTGTTCTTGGGCCTGGGGTTGTCGGATGTGGGGTGTGGGTTCGGGGGTGGCGAATTCTCCTGCGGCCATCTCCGATGCCGCCGACGTGGTGGCCTTGTAGTGCAACTTCTTCCCGGTCGCCGAGACCGGGAGTGCGTCGATGATCCGGTAGGCGCGGGGCCGTTTGAACTGCGAGAGCATCGGGTGGGTACGGCAGTAGGCGTCGAGTTCGTCGGCGGTCGGGTGGGCGCCCTCGGCGGGGACGACGTAGGCGACGACGAGTTGGCCCCAACGATCGTCGGGGACTCCGACGACGAGCGAATCGGCAACGGCCGGATGCCCGTTGAGCGCCTCCTCGACCTGCACCGGGTGCACGTTCTCGCCGCCGGAGATCAGCATGTCGTCCTTACGGCCGACGATCGTGACGAACTCGTCGGCATCCCAGGTCGCCAGATCGCCGATGTGCAGCCAGCTGCCGTTGTACTTGGCCTTCTCCTGCTGTGGGGAATCGAAGTAGGCGGCAGCGCATTTGGGCGAGCGGATGATCACCTCACCGACCTCGACGCCGTCGCGGGCGACCACCTCGTCGGGGCTCGCGAGTCGGCCGTCGTCGTGGACCCGGACCACGCGCACGTCGTCGTCGATGCACGCGCGGCCGGCCGTACCGGCGTGGGCGGGCAGATCGGTGGGACGCAGGAAGGTGTTCCAGAATCCCTCGGTGCTGCCGTATCCGTTGAACACGCGCGGCGTCAGGATCTCCTGATACCGCAGGGCCGCTTCGCGTTCCAGCGGTGCTCCCATGGTGACGATCCCGCGCAGGCTCGACAGGTCACGCGGGCGGGCCTGCTGCGCGGTGGCCAGCATCGCGAGGTTCGTCGGAGCGCCGATGAGGAAGGTCAGGCGGTACCGTTCCACCCAGTCGAGGGTCGTCTCGGCGTCGAATGCGCGCATCGGTACCAGCGACGATCCCAGATAGAACGTCGGGTTGGGGCCGGCGCAATAGAGTCCGCCGCGATGGAACCACGGTGACATGTTGAGCGTGCGGTCCTCCGGCGACAGCGGGAAGTGCATGATCACGTCATGTGCGGAGAAGATCTCGATCGCGCTGTTCATCGGCACCGCCTTGGGCATGCCGGTGGTTCCCGAGGTGTAGAGCCGGGTGGTCTCGTCGAAGACGGTGCGAGTGACCCGTGGTGGCGCCGACTCGCGCGGGAGGTCGTCGAAGCGCAGTGACGTCGGGCCGTCGACGAGTGCGCCGGTACCCACGCCGATCAGGATTTCCGGCGTATGGTCTGCCAGGGCGATCGCCTCGGTGACCATCGGCGTCAGGTCGGTGTCATAGACATACACCTTCGGGGTGCTGACGTCGAGGATGACCGCGGTCTCGCCGGCGGCGAGCCGGAAGTTGACCGGCGAGCCGACGGCGCCTGCCGCTTGAGTGGCGAGGTAGAGCTGGGCGAACTCCGGGCCGTTGAACAGTTGGTAGGCAACCACATCCCCGTCGGCGACGCCGCGGTGCGCCAGCCCGGCGGCCAGTGCGTCGACGGCCGCCCCGAGTTGTGCGTAGGTCCATTGCGAGTCGGTGACGGGGTCGATCATCGCGACCGCGCCGGCATATCGGGAGACGTTGCGGCGGAAGCCGTTCAGATAGGTGAATTCGTTCTCGAAGAACGAACGGTACTGATGTGCGTCGTAGACGCGGGGCGCGGTGCTGGTGCTCATGTCAGATCTTTCGGTGCTCGGTGAATTCCTCAGCCGGCCATGGTCAATCCGCCGCTGACGCTGATCACCTGACCGGTGATGAACGACGCTGCGGGGGAGGCGAAGAACAGCACGGGTGCGGCGACCTCGTCGGGGCGCGCGAGCCTGCGGAACGGAATCGCCTTGATCAGTGCGGCTTTGAGTTTCTCGTCCTGTGCCTGGAACAGTGGGGTGTCGGTGGGTCCGGGGCAGACCGCGTTGACGGTGATCCGATGTCGGGCCATCTCGCGGGCGAGTGACTTGCTGAGCGCGATGACGCCGCCCTTGGCGCCGGCGTAGATGGATTCACCGGAACTGCCGACGCGCCCGGCGTCGGACGCGAGATTGATCACGCGCCCGCCCGCCCAGTCGTCCGACGCCGACGCCTCGACCATGCCAGGGAGGAAGGCGCTGGCCATGTGCACCGGTCCGAGATAGTTGATGGCCACCACCTTCTCGGCGAATTCCGTTGTGGCATTGAGGAATTGATCGGTGCGGTCCCACCCTGCGGCATTGACGAGGATGTCCGGGACGCCGACCTCGGCGTTGACTGCCTCACGGAGAGCGTCGACCTGCGCGCGATCGGAGACGTCGACACTCATCGGCACGATGGCGGGGTTCTGCGCGGCGGTCTGTTTGGCGGCGTCGAGATTGAGGTCGGCGGCGACGACGGTCGTGCCCTGTTCGGCGAAGGCCAGTGCGATGGCCTTGCCGATACCCGAGGCGGCGCCGGTGACGACCGCGATGTTGGTGCTGCTCATGAGGTGTGGGTCCTTCGTGGGGAGTCGAGTGCGGGGATGTCGGGGCGAGGTCTGTGGTGAGCTCAGATGGCGGCGAACTTGTTGAATTGCGGCATGCGCTTCTCGGCGAATGCCGCGGCACCCTCGGCGCCTTCTTCGGTGTGGTGGGTGAACAGATCGAGGGCGCTCATCGCCATGTTCGACAGTCCCGCCTGATGATCGGTGTCGGCGTTGAAGCTCTGCTTGAGGACCCGGATCGCGGTGGGTGACTTCTCGGCGATCTCGCCGGCGATCTTCTTGGCCTCGTCGAGGAGGTCGGCGGCCGGGACGACCCAGTTGACCAGTCCCCAGCGTTCGGCGGTCTGCGCGTCGTACTGGCGGCACAGGTACCAGATCTCGCGGGCGCGCTTCTCCCCGACGACCCGGGCGAGGAAGGCCGAGCCGAAGCCGGCGTCGAAGGACCCGACCTTGGGGCCGGACTGGCCGAAGCGGGCGGTGTCGGCGGCGATGGTGAGGTCGCACAGCACGTGCAGCACATGGCCGCCGCCGATGGCGAGGCCGTTGACGGCGGCGATGACCGGCTTGGGGATGTCACGAATCGTCTTGTGCAGGTTGCCGATCTCGAACATCCCGCTCTCCGACGGACCGTAGTCGCCGGTCTCGGCGCGCTGCTTGACGTCACCACCGGTGCAGAACGCCTTGTCGCCCGCGCCGGTGAGGATGACGGCCTGCACGGAGGAATCCGCCCAGGCGCGGCGGAAGGCGTTGATCATCTCTTCCACGGTCTTGGCGCGAAAGGCGTTGTAGCGCTTGGGTCGGTTCATCGTGATGATCGCGGCCGGCCCCTCGACGGTGTACTCGATGTCCTCGTAGCTCATGTCGGTTGCTCCTCG
Source organism: Gordonia sp. YC-XJ4 (assembly GCF_059511865.1). NCBI lineage: Bacteria > Bacillati > Actinomycetota > Actinomycetes > Mycobacteriales > Gordoniaceae > Gordonia > Gordonia sp. YC-XJ4. Next base: position 4,775,548 of record NZ_CM183447.1, on the reverse strand, counting down.
TCGAATCGTCGGTGGTGATCGGGTGATCACGTCTTCATGGTGAATGAACGTACATTCACCGAGACGGACGTGTCAAGGGTCACATCGAAAAGAGATCGGGAGGGGTCTTGCGGTCAGTCGAGTCCCCGCTGTGCGGTCTTCTCGCCGCGTCGCGATGCCCTGCGCTGGATCAGGAAGACCAGCGTCCCCAGCACGCCCACGCCGAGGCCGGTGAGGCAGACCGCGAGCGTTCGCCCCCCACCCCATCCGGACACGCCGACGACGATCGTGGCGATCAGCCACGCCAGCATCCCGACGATGATCACCGGCTCGGGCGCGCGCAGGGCACGGGGCAGTTCGGGCACGGTTGCTGCGTCGGACATGGGCTTCAGGGTAGCTTTCCGGTGTGTCCACCGATTCCTCGAGTCAGCCCCCGAAACCGACTCCCGCCCAGTCGACGGAATCCAGCGCCCGGTCGACGGAATCGGGCGCCCAGTCGACGCAGGAGAGCGCCCGGTCGACGGGCGCGCTCGACCGTTTCTTCAAGATCTCCGAGCGCGGGTCGACGCTGGGTCGGGAGTTCCGCGGCGGCCTGGTCACCTTCTTCACGATGGCCTACATCGTCGTGCTCAATCCGATCATCATCGGCGGCATCCCCGGCGAGCCGCACAACGCCGACGTCCTCGGGCACGTGTTGCCGATCGCCCAGGTCGCCGCCGTCACCGCGCTCGTCGCCGGCGTCATGTCGATCATCTTCGGTCTCGTCGCCAACTATCCGTTCGCGATCGCCACCGGCCTCGGGATCAACAGCCTGCTCGCGGTGACCATCGCGCCGCAGATGACGTGGCCCGAGGCGATGGGTCTGGTCGTCATCGACGGCATCATCATCGTGTTGCTCGCGGTCACCGGGTTCCGTACCGCGGTGTTCAATGCCGTTCCGGCCGAACTGAAAGCGGCCATCGCCGCGGGTATCGGCGCGTTCATCGCGTTCGTCGGATTCGTCGACGCCGGCTTCGTCCGGCGCATCCCCGACGCCGCCGGGACGACGGTGCCGGTGCAACTGGGCAGCGGCAACTCGATCACCACCATCCCCACGCTGGTGTTCGTACTCGGCGTACTGCTGATGGGCGTGCTGGTGGTCCGACGGGTCCCCGGCGGACTCCTCATCGGTATTGCGGTGACCGCGGTCGCCTCGCTCATCCTGGAGTCGGTGCTGCACCTCGGATCGGGTGCCACCAAGCCCGGCGGGTGGGGATTGTCGGTGCCCGAGATCCCGCACTCACTCGGTGGACTGCCGAATCTGAGCCTCGTCGGTGATGTCGACCTGTTCGGTGCCTTCACCCGCGTCGGTGTGCTCGCCGCATGTGTGCTCGTGTTCGCTCTGGTGCTGTCGAACTTCTTCGACGCGATGGGCACGATGACCGGCCTCGGCAAGGAGGCCGGGCTGACCGACGCCAAGGGCAATCTGCCGGGCATCGGACGGGCACTGGTGGTGGAGGGCACCGGCGCGATCGCCGGTGGTGTCGCGTCGTCGTCGTCGAACACCGTCTTCGTCGAATCGGCGTCGGGTATCGCCGAAGGTGCGCGGACCGGTCTGGCCAACATCGTCACCGGCGTGCTGTTCCTCGCGGCGATGTTCTTCACCCCGGTCTACGAGGTCATCCCGAGTGAGGCCGTCGCGCCGGCACTGGTGATCGTCGGCGGACTGATGATCGCGCAGGTGCGCAGCATCGACTTCACGAACTTCGCGATCGCGCTGCCGACCTTCCTGACCATCGTCACCATGCCGTTCACCTACTCGATCGCCAACGGCATCGGCGTCGGTTTCATCAGCTGGGTGGTGATGGCGACCGCGGCGGGCAAGGCGCGCACGGTGCATCCGTTGATGTGGCTGGTGGCCATCGTCTTCGTCGCCTACTTCGCGCGGCAGCCGATCTCCGATCTCCTCGGCTGAGGACCGCACTCGTGCGCGCTGCCTCGTCTCCGATCGGCTCGTACGACCCACGAAGAGTAGGGGAAGAGTGTTCTTCCCCTACTCCTTCGTTCTTCCCCGCGAAATTTCTTGCGGAGGAAGGGATTGCTCGGGGAAGAGTCGGGGAAGCACCACGTGGCCGTCGCGACGGGACTCGCGCACATGTGAGGACATCTGTGGTCCGTAGAAGCGACATTCTCGCCGCGATGCTGCGGAATTCCTGAGAAGAACATAATATTTGCGCCGTGGAGCTTGTTGTTGAGGGTGACGAACGGCTGGCCGGGTCGCTGTCGCTCGCGATCGTACGTATGGCCCGGCGGCTGCGACTGCGTCGCGACAACGAACTCGTGTCGTTGACGCAGCTCTCGGCGCTGAACACCCTCTATCACGAGGGGTCGATGTCGCCGGGTGCGCTCGCCGCGGCCGAACGCGTCAAACCGCCGTCGATGACGCGGGTCATCGCCTCGCTCGCCGACCTCGGCATGATCAAGCGTGAGGCGCACCCCACCGACGGTCGGCAGGCCATCGTGACCTTGGCGCCGGCCGGGGAGCGGGTCATCGCGAACGAGGTGGCCGCCCGCAAGGCGTGGCTCAACGACCGGCTCGAGGAGCTCTCCGACGAGGAACGCGCGACGCTGAGCGCCGCCGTGCCGATCCTCGAGCGGATCATCTCCGACGACAGCTGACCTCCGACCCGTCGGGCCGAGAGGAGGGTCGGGTCGGCGCGGGAGGTCGGGTCAGAAGAAGGTGCCGGCGAACGGTGCCCGGGTCGTCGCGAACGCCCGGTCCAGCGCGTCGAGCGTGGCCGGCGAATCGGTCCACAGTCGTCCCGCCGCGGCGAACTCGTGCGCGGAGATCCCGCCGAGGTAGAGGCTGGAGAGCACCGAGGTGTCCAGTCGCACGGTCGGTTGGGCCTCGCTGTGCACCACGACGGCGGCACCGTTGCGGACGGTGAGGGCAAAGGTTCCGCCGCGCCCGGCGAAGCGATCGCCCACCTCGAGGACCACGTCGAGATCGGCGTCGTATCGTCGCGCGCCGAGCGCGGCGGGCACGTCGAGGATGCGTAACCACATCTTGTCGACCAGGCCGGTCACCTCGACCGAGCGCAGGTTCAGCAGCTTGCGCGGAAGGGGGTCGTCGACCGGGATGGACGCGTGCAGGGTCGGGATGAGGTCGAGGGAGATCAACACCCGCCACAGATCGGTGTGGGCGTCCTCGGTGACCGCCACGACCTCCTCGATCTCGGCGTGTACCTCGCCGTCGGCGACGCCCTTGAACACCCGGTAGCTCGCGTACCCGTCGTCGTGCAGCAGGTAGTGCAACCCGCTCGCGGCCGGCGGGCGTTCGGAGTCGCGGTCGGCCAGGATCGGCGCCCACCACTGCTCGGTGCGGGCGAGGGCGCCCGGTCGGGTCGCGGTCCACCGGTGATGGATGTCGGCGACGGCGGCCGCCACCTCGTCGGGGTGGGCGAAGCGCACCGTCGCGTGGGACGGGTGCTCGGCCCGCATCCGAGCCGATGACCCGATGCGGATCGAATGCGCGAAGCACGCCGGCCCGAAGCCGAAGCGCTCGTAGATGGTGCCCTCCGATGCGGTGAGGATCGCAAAGGTCTGCCCTTCGTCGATCCACTGGCGGGTCAACTCGGTGAGCATCCGCCGCAGGATGCCGCGGCGACGATGAGTCGCGGCCACCGACACCCACGACAGTCCGGCTGCATCGGCGACGGCTCCGCCGGGCAAGGTCATCGACATCCGGTAGAACATCGACACCCCGACCAACGGCACCGACGACACATCGGTATCCCGGACGACGATGACGTCGGAATCGGAGACCTTGGCGCGCAGGTCATCTCGTTCGTCGTCGGGGATCGGGTTGCGCATCGCGAACGCCCGGGCGTCGGCGGCGATGATGTCGTCCCAGTCGTCGTCGGTGGCGCGGTTCAGGCTCAGATGGTCGATCGTGGCATCGGCACTGTTCACGACTCCACGTTGTCATACCGGACTCGTCACCGGGCCCGTCGGGTTCGGATCGGCGAGTGTCCCCGGTCGCCGCTTTGGCAGACTGACTGGTTGTGTCCGACGCGCCTTCCCCTCCCGTGCCCCCCAGCCCTGTCCACTCGAGTCCGGTCCACTCGGGTCCCGTGCCGGCCGGGAGACTGCCGGTGCGGGTGATCGACATCGACGATCCCGCCGACGAGCGGGTCGACGACTTCCGCGATCTCAATTCGGTCGACCGGCGTCCGGATCTACCCGCCCTGCCCGGCGGCCGGCGTGGCCGGGGTCTGGTCATCGCCGAGGGCGTCCTCGTCGCCCAACGGATGATCGCCTCCCGCTTCACCCCGCACGCCTTCCTCGGGGTTTCGCGGCGACTCGACGAACTCGCCGACGACGTGCGGGTGGTCGGGCCGGAGAACACCGACCCGGCCGTCCCGTTCTATCGGGCCACTGCCGAGGTGATGGCCGAGATCGTCGGGTTCCATCTCAATCGCGGGGTCCTGGGGGTGGCCCGCCGACCACCGGTCCGCCACGTCGATGAGGTGCTCGCCGGCGCGCGGACGGTGGCGATCCTCGAAGGCGTCAACGACCACGAGAACATCGGGTCGATCTTCCGTAATGCCGCGGGGCTCGGGGTCGACGCCGTCCTGTTCGGGTCGGGCTGTGCCGATCCGCTCTATCGGCGCAGTGTGCGGGTGTCGATGGGGCACGCCCTGTTGGTGCCGTCCGCGCAATTCGACGAGTGGCCCGCGGGACTCGACGACGTGCACCGGCATGGTTTCACCACGGTGTCGCTGACCCCGGACCCGCAGGCCGCGGTCCTGGCCGAGTCGGTGGACGCCGAGCGCGTCGCCTTCCTCGTCGGCGCCGAGGGCCCCGGACTGGCCAGGGCCACCATGCGTGCCACCCATGTGCAGGCACGGATCCCGATGAGTCGGGGCACCGACTCGCTCAATGTCGCCACCGCGGCGGCGATCGCCTTCTATGAGCGCGTCCGGTCGGGCACGATGGGGCAATGAGCGATTCGGGCGAGCGCACCGCCGACCGCACCCCCGCGTGGACGATGTACATCCCCGAGCCGCAGCGGGTGATCGCGGGATCGGCCGATGGTGCCGACCTCGAGCCATGGCGCCGCCACGAGCCGACGCCGTGGACACTCGGGCTGCTCGTCAGTGCGGTGGCTGTGGCCTTCTGCTCGCTGGTGACCGTCGGGGTCTACAGTCTGGCGGAGTCGCTCGCGCACGGCGTCGGTCTCGTCGCGATCTTCGTGCTGGCCCCGGCGACTGCGTGGACGTTGTGGGACTTCAGGTTTCGCCCGGTGTGGCGGTGGATCGTGTGGGGTGCGCTCACCGGGCTGCTCGCCGGGGTCGGTTCGGGTATCGCTCTGTTCGCCATCTCGTAGCGACAGCGAAAAACGTTGCGGTGACCGAGGTGTCAGGAGCCGCCGAAGCCGAAGTACCGGGCCAACCGGCCGCGGCCGCGTTTCGGTTCACCGCCGCCCTGTTCGTCGGGCGTCGGCGGTGGTGTCGCCCGCGCACGTGACGCGGCGTGGTAGCGCTCGATGTCCTCGCTCGTCGGTTGGTAGTCCGCCGGATGAATGGCGAACGCGGTCACCGGGATTCGGGCCGGGTCGGAGTCGGTCGGCGCGAGGGGATGAGTGAAGCGGAAACCGAGCCAGGCCCGGTTGGATTCCTCGGCGAGTTGCTGCGGGTGAAAAGGCAGGGCCAGCGGGTCGGGGGCCACCCCGTCGGCGTAGCGCAGCGGATGTTCGCCGCCCCAGAACGGTCCTTCGAATCCGAAGGGCACGCCCTCGTCTTCGAAGTAGTCCACCGGTGTCGCCGAGAACGAGCGCCGCAGCTCCCCGTTCTCCCATCGGGCGAAGGCGCCGGTGCCGGTGGCCGGATCGGTGTAGAGCACCGTGGCTGCGGCACTGCGCTGGATCGACGCGATCGTCCGCGTGAGTGTGCTGGGCCGCTCGGTGGCGAACAGCGAGCACGACAACACGCTCAGCGGCCCGTAGAAACCGGCGTAGACGTGCGAATCCGTCGCACTCATCGCCGACGCGAGGTCGGTGTCGACCATCGGCAGTAGGACGCTGTCGCCGTAGATGGCCGACGCCAGGCGTCCGGCAGCGGTCACGTCGTTGGTGACTCCGTCACGGATCACTCGCGCAGGATCATCGGTATCGATGAACCAGAGTGTGACTGCGCGCGCCGACATCGTCCCCCTCAGCTGTTCGGATTGCTACGGACACCCAGCAGGACGTCCTCCCAGGCAGGTACCGGTGGTTTGCGTGACTTGCGCCGACGCTGCGCGGTGACCGGGGTCGGCGCGGGCGGTGCGTCGTCGGTGGTGTGCGCCGAATCGTCGGCGCTGTCGGTGTCGACGGCGTGGCTGTCGGCGTCCTCGGCCGTCGCGACGTCGTCGGAGGTCTCCGAGGGTTCGGTGCCGACCTCGACGTCGTCGCGGTGGCGCCCGTGCGGTTCGGTGCCGTGCGGGTCTGCGGAGTCGAAATCGAGTGCGTAGGTGCCGTGCTCGTCGAAGGGGGCATGCGCGGGATCGTGTCGGCTGCGTTGGGCACCGATGATCGAGTCGGCGTCGAGGGTGACCTGCTCGCGGCCCGCATCGTCGACGTCGACGACGGGCGCGGGAACCGGAGTGATGACCGGGGTCGCGACAGGCGTCAGGCGTCGGCGCGGCTCGATCAGTTCCGGATGGGTCAGCTCCTCGGCGAGGTCGTCGAGCGGGTCGGCGGTTCCGCCGTGCGCACCGGGGTGATACCGCCAGTGCGCGCGATGCTCGGTGTGGCCGACCTGCCAGGCGATCTGCACCGCCCAGTAGCCGTCCTCGCCCTTCCAGGCGTCCCAGGCCGCCTCCGACGGATTCTGGCCGAACGCGACGAGCCCCTCGGTGACGACGTCGCCGAGGGTGAGTTCCGAGGGTCCGTCGTGACGCAGGGGATGAGCCAGCGCGGCGAGTTCGGCGGCCCGGCTGCGTTCGAGCAGTACCGGGTGGGCGAATCGTTCGATCTTGTCGGTGCTGACCCCGGCGATGGCGGCGACCTCGGCGACGGTGGCGCCGGCCCGGATGCGGGACTGGATCTCGCGTGGTCGCAGTGAGCTGGTCATCTCGATCTCGATCTGTCCGAGGCGGGACAGATCGCCGCGGGCGGCGGCACGGAGGCGTTCATCGGCGGCAATGGTGAACTTCTCACCCGACTCGTCTTGGCAGATGACTCGGGAGCCGCCGGCGTCGACGCCGACCACTCGAAGTTCACGCATCTGCTCCTCCTCCGGTTGACCACGAGCGCGGGCATTGTGGCCAGGTTAGACCACCGAACGTCGCGGATCGGGCCGGACACGCGGGCCGGAGTCGCCCGGCGGTACGGCGGAAACGCGCAGTTCAGCCCGACAGTGGCGGACGTGACCCATGCGTCGGATGGGACGTATGTGCTCCAGGGTAGCGTGTGGGCCCGCTCGGTCAGGCCGTCACCGGTGCTCGGCACACGAGTGCCACGGTGCTGTTGCGCACGCGTACCCCGTCGTTCCCGAGGAACTCGGAGAGACGGGAGCGCAATCGCGCCGCGGTGTCCGCATCGAGGGTGAGCTGGCGCGAGTACGTGAACGCCAGGTTCACGTAATCCTCGGTGCTCAGGTGGGTCTCGACGGCGAATCGATCGATGGTCGGCGTCAGTCCGGCGCTCGTCAGCAGTTCGTGCGCGCGGTCCTCGGCGCGTGATGCCTCCCGGGTGGTCGGCACCGCGTCCGCGCCGCACACCTCCCGGTAGATCTCGCGGATCCGTGCTTCTGAGGGCTCGATGGCCGCCGCGCGGTTCCACAGCAGGGCCAGGCGGCCGTCGGGGTTGAGCAGCGAAGGGATGCGGGCGAGTGCGACCTGTGGGTCGACCCAGTGGAACGAGCGGGCGAAGACCACCAGATCAAAGGTGCGTCCACGCGCATCCCATTCCTCGAAGGTCGCCTCCTCGACGACGATGCCCTTCGTGCGGGCCTTCTCGGCCATCAGTGGGTCGGGTTCGACGGCGAGCACGCTCGCGCCGGCCGCGGCCATCGGCGCCGAGACCATGCCCGTGCCTGCGCCGACGTCGAGCACCGACATGCCCGGGACAGGTAGGAGTCGCTCGATGACCTCGGGCGGGAACGGCGGACGGTAGCGGTCGTAGGCGTCGGCGACCGGACCGAAGGATTCGGCACGCCGGCGATCGAGATGACTGGGCTGGCTGGTGGTCACCTCATCGAGTATGCGCCCGCGGGCTACAGGCGCTCGACGATGTAGTCGATGCTCGCGGTGAGCTTGCTGACATCGTCAGGGTCGATTGCCGGAAACATCCCGATTCGCAACTGGTTTCGGCCCAACTTGCGGTACGGCTCGGTGTCGACGACGCCGTTGGCGCGCAGGGTCTTGGCGACGGCGGCCGCATCGATCTCGTCGTCGAAGTCGATGGTGCCGACGACCTGGCTACGCAGGGTTGGGTCGGTGACGAACGGCGTTGCGAATTCCGACTTCTCGGCCCAGGAGTACAGGCGCGAACTCGAATCGGCGGTACGTGAGACGCACCAGTCCAGGCCGCCGTTGCCGAGCATCCACTGGATCTGGTTGTCCAGCAACAGCAATGTCGACAGCGCCGGAGTGTTGTAGGTCTGGTTCTTGCGACTGTTGTCGACCGCGGTCGGCAGCGACAGGAACTCCGGGCACCAGCGGTCGGTGCCGGCGATCTGTTCGATCCGGGCGAGGGCCGCCGGGCTCATCGCGGCCAGCCAGATGCCGCCGTCGGCGGCGAAGCACTTCTGCGGGGCGAAGTAATAGACGTCGGTCGCGGCGATGTCGACGGGCAGTCCGCCGGCGCCGGAGGTCGCGTCGATGGCGATCAGCGCGTCGTCGGCGCCGTCGGGGCGGGAGACCGGCACCGCGACACCCGTGGAGGTCTCGTTGTGGGCCCAGCCGATCAGATCGACGCCACCGAAGTCGTCGGCCGTCAGCGCGGCCGGGTCGGGGGCGGTACCGGGATCGGTCGAGATCACCGCGGGGGAATCGAGGAACGGCGCCTTCTTGGCGACGGTGGCGAACTTCGACGAGAACTCACCGTAGGTCAGGTGCAGGGAGCGGCGCTTGATCAGGCCGAACGACGCGGCATCCCAGAAGGCGGTGGTGCCGCCGTTGGACAGCACGATCTCGTAACCGTCGGGGAGGGCGAACAGTTGCGACAGTCCTTCGCGCACCGAGCCCACCACGTTCTTCACCGGGGCCTGACGATGGCTGGTGCCGATCACCGAGGCGCCGATGTCGACGAGGGATTGCAGCTGCTCCGGCCGCACCTTGGACGGTCCACAACCGAAACGCCCGTCGGCGGGCAGCAGGTCGGCGGGAAGGGTGATCGGGGTGGCGGCGTCGCTCATGGGCGCAATTCTAGGGCTGTGGCCCTCGCCACTGCGCCGCGGCCCGTCGTCCTGCGACGACGAGGCAGATGCGCACCCTTGACCGAGGCTGAACGCATGTTTAGCCTATTGAACATGCGTATAGCCGAGCGGGGTTCGGATTCGGTCGCCGGTGACGACCGGAACACCCGTGCCCGCCTGCGCGACACCGCGATCGAGATTTTCGCCCGCTCCGGCTTCGGGGCCTCGGTCCGCGCGATCGCCGAGGCCGCAGGAGTCAGTCCGGGTCTGGTGATCCACCACTTCGGGAGCAAGGACGCGTTACGGTGTGAATGTGATGCCCACGTGCTGCGCCAGACTCGTGAGGCGAACCGAGAGAGTCTCGAGAGATCGCCCGGCGCACCGGCTTTCGCGTCGATCCTGGCCCAGATGGACACGCTCGAAGACCAAGGGCCGCGCATGGTCTATCTCATTCGGAGTCTGCAGGCCGGGGGAGACATGGCGCGCGAACTGCTCGAACAGCTCGCTGCCGATGCCGAGGTCACCCTTCGGGCCGGTGTCGCCGACGGGACGATCAGACCCTCCCGGGACGAGCCGGCCCGGGCGCGTTACCTCCTCGCCCAGTCCCTCGGTGCGCTGCTGGTCGACCTCGTGATGAATCCGCCGGAGGACTGGTCGGATGCCGGTGCGATCCTGCGTTCGCACACCGACCGGGTGGTGATCCCGGCGACCGAACTCGCGGTCCACGGCGTCATGGCCGACGACTCACTGCTCGATGTGGTGCTGCGCTATCAGGACGACAAACCAGGAGGACGACGATGACCGATGCACATGAGGGCCGGGTCGGCTTGCCCGACCCGGTGATCGAGGTTGCCGGGCTGACAAAGCATTTCGGCTCGTTCCGTGTCCTCGACGGATTGGACCTGCGGGTGCGCCCCGGTGAGGTCGCGGGTTTCCTCGGACCCAATGGCGCCGGTAAGTCGACCACCATCCGGGTGCTGCTCGGACTCTATCGATATGACGGCGGAACGGTGCGCGTCTTCGGTGCCGACCCTCATGCCGACGCCGTCGCGATCCATTCGCGGCTGGCCTACGTACCCGGGGATGTGAACCTCTGGCCGCAGCTGACCGGCGGTCAATGTATCGATCTGCTGTTGTCGCTGCGGGGCATCCGGGCCGAATCCGCATCCCGCCGAGCCGAACTCATCGATCGTTTCGACCTCGACCCGACAAAGAAGGCCTCCACCTATTCCAAGGGCAACCGGCAGAAGGTGGCCCTGATCGCCGCGCTGGCCGCCGACACGGAGTTGCTCATCCTCGACGAGCCCACGTCGGGACTCGATCCGCTGATGACCCATCAGTTCACCGAATGCGTACGGGAGTGTGCGACACAGGGATCGGCGGTGCTGATGTCGAGTCACATCCTCGCCGAGGTCGAACAGCTCTGCGACACCGTGACGATCATCCGTGACGGCCGCACCGTCCAGTCCGGCTCGCTGCGCGACTTGCGGCACCTACGACGCTCCCGGGTGACCGCGACCGTCGCCGGCGACTCCGCCGACCTGGCCTCGGTGACCGGTGTCCACGACTTCGAGCAGCGGGCCGAGGGCGAGGTCACCTTCACCGTCGATGACACCGGATTGGTCGCGGTGACAAGGGAGCTGGCCGACCGGGATGTGCGCACGCTCGCGGTGACCCCACCAAGCCTGGAGGAGTTGTTCCTGCATGCCTACGGTGAACGTCTGGAGGCCCGGTGATCACCGGCTACCGGCTGCTGTTCGGGCTGGCGCTGCGGCGCGAACGGATTCTGGCACCGGTCACGGTGGTCATCTTCGTGCTGGTGAATCTGGCGACCGCGGCCTCGATCGCCTCGGCCTATGGAACGCCGGAGAAGCGACGCTTGCTGGCGGCCGGTCCGGGGGCCAACGCCGCCTTCCGTTTCCTGCTCGGCGACACCGTGCACATCCAGTCCATCGCCTCGGCAACCGTCTGGCGCGCAGGTCTTTTCATGATCGCCGCGCTCGGCGTGTGCACGGTGTTGATGGTGGTGCGCCAGACCCGCCGGGAGGAGGAGCTCGGTCGTGCGGAACTGATCCGGTCCGGGGTGGTCGGGCCGCTCGCGCCGACCGCGGCGGCGGCCAGCGTCGCGTCGCTGTTCGGGATCGCGGTGGCGGCGCCGATGGCGTTGATGCTCTTCGGATTCGGCGCGGACGCCGCGTCGGTCGGCATCGTCTTCGCCCAGTACGCCGGCACCGCGCTCGCCGCCGTCGGCGTGGGACTGCTGACCGCGCAGGTGGCGGCGACCGGGCACATCGGCAATCTCGTCGGCGCCTCGGTCGTCCTCGTTGGCTATCTGTTGCGCGGAATCCCGGACGCCACCGGCGACGTGGGGTGGTTGCGGTGGATCAGCCCGGTCGGCTGGGCGCAGGTGATGGACCCGTTCGGCGCCAACAACGCGTGGCCGCTGCTCGCGGACCTCGCGGTGCTGGCTTGTTGTGGTGCCGCTGCGGGCTGGGTGGCCGGCCATCGCGATCTCGGCGGCGGCCTCATCGCCCCGCGACCCGGCCCCGCGGGCACCGACCGGCTGCCGAACGTGGAGGCGATGGTCGCGCAGACCTCGACGCCGCTGCTCCGGTCATGGCTCGGCGGTCTCGGTGTCTACGCACTCGTCATCGGCTTCATGGGACCGTCGGTCGACCAACTGGCACAAGGGAATCAGCTGGTCACCGACGTACTCTCGGCACGTCTGGGCGGCATCGGTCTGAGCACCGTGTTCGCGGTGACGATGACCTCGATCCTCGCCGTCGCGGCCGGCGCGTGGGCGGTCACCCTCGCCGAACGGATGCGCACCGAGGAGGCCTCGGGCCGCGCCGAAGCGGTGCTCGCGACCCCGACCGCGCGAGGTCGGTACTTCCTGGCCTACGCGCTCGTCGCCGGTGGCGGGCTGGTGGCGGCGATGGTCGTCACCGCGGTGTGCATCGTCGTCGGCAACGGCATCGCCGGGGGCGGATGGGCCACGCCCGCCGCGCATCAGGCGCAGATCGCCGCGGTCCAGCTCCCGGCGATGTTCGTCATCGGCGCACTGGTGGTGGCGCTCTATGCGGTGGCGCCCGTGCTGGTGCACCTGGGGTGGCCGGTGGTGGTCGTCGCCCTGCTCCTCGGTCCGCTGTCGGGGATGTTCAACCTGCCGCAGTGGGTCGACGACCTCTCGCCGTTCACCCACGTCCCGCTCGTCCCGGTGGAGCCGATGCGATGGCTGCCGGTGGTGGTGATGCTGTGCGTCGCCGGCGGACTCGTGCTGGTCGGATGGATCTCGTTCCGACACCGCGACATCGGCTGAGCAGCGTCAGCTCGGCGAAGTCAGCCCGCGAGGCCCTTGGCGGTGCCGACGGCGATGTCCTTGGCCTCGATCGCCTTGTCCTTGACCTCGATGCCCAGACGCGCCACCACGGCGGCCTTGGCCGCGGGATCGAGCTCGTCGATCGTCTCCTCGATCTTCGCGGTGGCCGCGTCCACGAGGGTCTTCTCCCGCCGCAAGAACACCAGTAGCGCCACGATCAGCCCGAGGCCGACGATGATGAGAGCGATCTTCGCGTTCTTCGACACGTCGATGGGTCCTTTCGCTGGAGGTGGCCCGCGGCCGTCGCGGGTCCCGTCCCCAGTCTGCCTCACGTGGTGAGGTGCGACGGAGAGTTGATACGGGGAGTATGTTCGCGATGTCCGGTATGCGCGCCGGGCGCACCACGCGATCGAGGCCAGGGGCTCACTGTGCTGGAATGGAACGGCGTCGATCCGGGCCTGTTCACCTCGGTGCTCGATCGCGCCGAGGGCGGCGTGCCGACGGTTCTGGTGGTCGAGGGCTAACCCGGACTCGGCAAGACCAGCCTCCTGGCGGACCTGATCGCGCAAGCACGAGATTTTCGGGTCCTGACGGCCGACGGCGTGCAGAACGATCGCGCACCGTATGCGCTGCTGACCCAATGGGGAGTCGAACCGGGTCGAATGTTCGACGGTGGGCAATCCACGCCCCGGGTGGCTGCCCAAGGACTGCGTGACCGCCTCGATGCGTTGGCCGCCGCCGGACCGGTACTGCTGGTCGCCGACGACCTGCAGTGGGCTGACCCGGAGTCGGTCGATGCGCTGCTCTGGCTGTTGCGACGCACCGCCGGGGATCGGCTGCTGGTGGCGGTCGGCACGCGGCCGCCGGCGCCTGGGCAACACCCCGACTGGAAGCGGTGGATCGAGGGTCCCGGCGCAGCGGTGACGATCACGCTGACCGGTCTGACGCGCGGGCAGGTGGCCGAGATGGCACGTCGTCGGTGGCCGAGTATCTCCGACGAACTGGTGGGTCGGCTGCACGAACACACCGGCGGCAACCCGTTGTATCTGAAAACCCTTCTCGCCGAACACGAGCTTGCGAGGAGTTCTCGGCGGTGGAACATCCCGCCAGTGCGGTCAACGCCGTCGCGACGACCCCCACCGTGAGAAGGCGGAATTTCAGATTCATGACGGGCTCCGATCCAGATGTGACCTGCGAAAAGGTCCTTCATCTCGTTCTAGAGCCCGCCGCCCCCGACACCCTGGTGACAATTGGCAGTCTTCGTCACCGAGCCGCCGGGCCGGCGTCGCGGATTGGTCGACTAGAGGCCGGGTTTGACCACGTCACCCCACCCTTCGACGTCCTCGGGCCGCCGCGGTGCGGCGCCGGTGTAGAGCGCGGCCGGGCGGACGAGTTTGCCGAGCTGCTTCTGTTCGAGGATGTGTGCGCACCAGCCCGCGGTCCGGCCGCAGGTGAACATGGCGGGCATCATGTGGGTGGGTACCTCGGCGTAGTCGAGGATGACCGCCGCCCAGAACTCGACGTTGGTCTCGATTGCGCGGTCCGGGCGGCGTTCGCGCAGTTCGGTGAGTGCGGCCTGCTCCAACGCCGCGGCCACCTCGTAGCGCGGCACCCCGAGCTGTTGGGCGGTGCGGCGCAGGACGCGGGCTCGCGGGTCCTCGGCGCGATAGACCCGGTGACCGAACCCCATCAGCTTTTCCTTGCGGTCGAGGATGCCCTTGACCAGCGCCCGCGCGTCCCCGGTGCGCTCGACCTCCTCGATCATCGGCAGCACCCGTGCCGGTGCGCCACCGTGCAGCGGCCCCGACATCGCGCCGATCGCCCCGGACAGCGCCGCTGCCACATCGGCTCCGGTACTGGCGATCACCCGGGCGGTGAACGTCGACGCGTTGAGTCCGTGTTCGGCCGCTCCGACCCAGTAGGCGTCGATCGCGGCGATGTGCTTCGGGTCCGGATCGCCCTTCCACCGGGTCATGAATCGTGCTGTGACGGTGTCACATTCGTCGATGATACGCTGCGGCACGGCAGGTTGGTGAATGCCGCGGGCCGACTGCGCGACGTAGGACAGTGCCATCACCGACGCGCGCGCCAGGTTCGCGCGGGCGGTGGCGTCGTCGATGTCGAGCAGCGGCCGGTAGCCCCAGATGGGGGCGAGCATCGCCAGCGCGGCCTGCACGTCGACGCGGACGTCGCCGGTGTGGATGGGCAGCGGGAAGGGTTCCGCGGGTGGCAGACCGTCGCCGAACCGGCCGTCGACGAGCAGTGCCCACACGTCGGCGAAGGTGACCTTGTTCTCGACGAGATCCTCGATGTCGACACCGCGGTAGCGCAGGTTGCCGCCGTTCTTGTCCGGTTCGGCGATCTCGGTGGTGAAGGCGACGACGCCCTCGAGGCCGGGGACGAAGTCGTCGGGGATCTTGTTCGTCATGTCTGCGACCACCTTCTGTTCCGCACGGCGCTGTGCCGGGGATGCCGGGCTGGGGGCATCCTCTGTGTGCACTGTAGGACAGTCCGCAGAGGCCGTCATACCGGGGAGTAACCGCCCCGCCACGCTGGTCACGGCACTCGCCCGGAGTAGCGTCTGGACAGTGAGCGAATCCATCGACGGCGGGCCCCGACGACCCGGGATCGACCTGCCCAACATGCGTGTCGGGTACGGCGGCGGCATCCCGCCCAACGTCGGCGACGGAGATCGCGCGGCCGGGGCCGACGGGGTGCGCGACAACCTCGATCCGAGTTGGTTGCGCGGCGACCCACCGTGGCTCGACCTGTTCGAGGTGTGGCTGCACGAGGCCCTCGACGCGCGGATACCCGAGCCGAATGCGATGGTCCTCGGCACCGTCGACGCCCATGGGTTGCCGGCCACGCGGACCGTGCTGTGCAAGGGCGCCGACGCCGCCGGAATCGTGTTCTTCACCGGCTACGATTCCGACAAGGGCCGTGACCTGGCCGCCAATCCCGTTGCGTCGGTGACCTTCCCGTGGATCGCACTGGAACGTCAGGTGCACTTCCGGGGCGCGGTGGTCCGAGTGAGTCCCGAAGAGACACAAGACTATTGGTACAAGCGGCCGCGGGGTTCGCAGCTCTCGGCGCTCGCCTCCGAGCAGTCCCGTCCCATCGGCAGCCGGGCGGAGTTGGAGGCGAAGGCGGCCGACGTCGCTGCGCGGTGTGGCGGCATCGACGGAGACACCCCGGTCCCGGTGCCCCCGCAGTGGGGTGGGTATCGCCTGGAGCCGGCGTGCGTCGAATTCTGGCAGGGCCGCGCGAACCGGCTGCACAACCGGATACGTCTGACGATGGTCGACGGGGTCTGGGAAGTCCTGCGGCTGCAGCCGTGAGCCTGCGACACGCACTGCTGGCCCTGCTCAGCGCCGGGCCGGCGACCGGATACGACGCCGCGAAGCGGTTCAGCGGTTCGGTCGGGCACGTGTGGTCGGCGCCGGACTCGCAGATCTATCCCGAACTCAAGCGGATGCAAGGTGACGGACTCGTGGAGAGCAGCGCCGTCCGCTGGGGGCCGCGCAGTACCAAGACCCAGTACACGATCACCGACGCCGGACTCGAGGAACTGATCGACTGGGCGGGCAGAGCGCTGCCGTACTCGCCGCCGCGCGACACCCACCACCTACAGGCCGCCTATCTCGAATGGACCGATGCCGCGGGCGCGCGGCGATTCTTCGAGGATCACATCGCCCATCACACCGAGCAGCGGCAGTTGCTGCTCGCGGTGCACGCGGGAATCGTCGCGCGCACCGATCCGATGATCATGCGCAGGCTCTCGCGTTTTCCCGACTCCGATCACGAGCGGATCGTGGCCTTCAAGGCGCACACCTATGCCGGGATGGTCGCCCGGAGCGAGGCGGAGATCGCCTGGGCACGCGAGGGTCTGGCGATGCTCGACACCCTGGCCGCCGACGGCGGAGTAGGCGGGGGAGCGGCCGGGGGCAATTCTTCGATCCCCTAAGCTGTTTCGGTGCGTCGTCTCCTGGCCGACACCCGGCCGCTGTCCAATCGCTACTTCCGGAGACTGTGGTGGGCCAACATCGTCACGGTCATCGGCGCGCAGCTCACCGTGGTGGCGGTGCCTGCGCAGATCTACGAGATCACCGGTAGCTCAGCCTATGTCGGACTCACCGGAATATTCGGTTTGGTCCCTTTGGTCGTATTCGGCCTCTGGGGCGGGGCGCTTGCCGACGTCATGGATCGCCGGATCATCCTGGTCGTCACCACTTTCGGACTCATCGGCACCAGTGCGCTGTTCTGGCTGCAGTCGGCGATGGGCTGGAACAACGTCTGGATCATCCTGTCGCTCTTCACCGTTCAGCAGGCCTTCTTCGCGGTCAATCAGCCGACACGGACAGCGGTGCTCCCGCGGTTGCTGCCCGCGTCCGAACTGCCGGCGGCGCTGTCGCTGAACATGACGGTGATGCAGGCCGGCGCGATCGCCGGACCGCTCGTCGGCGGCGCGTTGATCCCGGTGCTGGGGTATTCGGTGCTGTACCTGATCGACACGATCTTCTTGTTCGCCACGCTGTGGGCGGTGATCCTGCTGCCTGCGCTGCGTCCGGAGAGCGAGCACGCGCCGAAGGTCGCGGGATTGCGGTCCGTGATCGACGGCCTGACCTATCTCGCCCGGCACAAGGTGCTGATGGCGTCCTTCCTCGTCGATCTGATCGCGATGATCTTCGGCATGCCACGGGCGCTGTTCCCGCAGATGGCGCACGAGAACTTCGGTGGTCCGTCCGGTGGCGGCCTCGCCTTTGCGCTGCTGTTCGTCGCGATCTCGGCGGGCGCCGTCGTCGGCGGGGTGTTCTCCGGGTGGGTCAGTCGTGTTCAGCGGCAGGGATTCGCGGTGATCATGTGCATCCTCATCTGGGGTGTGGCGATCGCGCTCTCGGGTGTGGCGGTGGGGTTCGCCGGCGGGTCGGCAATGCCGTGGCTGCCGGTCGTCCTGGTGCTGTTGATGATCGGCGGCGCCGCCGACATGGCCTCGGCGGCCTTCCGCCAGTCGATCCTGCTGGCCGCGGCCAACGACGAGGTGCGCGGGCGACTGCAGGGGGTGTTCATCGTCGTGGTTGCCGGTGGTCCGCGCATCGCCGACGTCGCGCACGGTTCGGCGGCAGCGGTCGTCGGCGTCGCGGCGACCACGGCCTTCGGCGGAGCGGCCGTGGTGGTGCTGACCATCGTTGCCGCACTGTTCATTCCGGCTTTCGTCCGCTACCGCGTCGGCCAACACGCCTGACCGCGGCAGCCGCGCTGATCAGCGAATCCTCTCGATCGGTGTCACCATGGTGGCCATGACTGCGACCGTCGACGAGTCCGTGGACTCCTTTCGCGTTCCGATCATCGACATCTCCGCCTACACCGACGGAGGTAGCGCCGCCGACCGCGCGGTGGTCGCGGCGCAGATCGATGACGCGGCGAGTTCGGTCGGATTCATGCAGATCGTCGGCCACCAGATCCCCTCCGCGGTGATCGAGGAATTCACCGCCGTCATGGACGACTTCTTCGCGTTGCCGCTCGACGAGAAGAAGGCCTACCGGACGCCGCCGGAGATCAACCGTGGTTATGCACCTCCGAAATCCGAGTCGCTGTCGCTGAGTCTCGGCGTGGAATCGGCGGGGCGGATGAATGATTTCTTCGAGGCATTCAACGTGGGCGTCGAGGCGAAGCAGTATCCCGGACTCGAGCTGCCCGCCGATCACTACGCCGACAACACCTGGCCCGCGGTCAGTCATTTCCAGGCTGCGGTGTCGACGTATTTCATCGAGGCCCGACGCGTCGCACACGTGCTGACGCGCATCTTCGCCGACGCACTCGACCTCCCGCCGGACTTCTTCGACGGCTACACCGACCATTCCCTCGACGTGCTGCGGATGAACAACTATGCGCTGCCGCCCGGCGAGATCGAACTCGACGGTGAACTGACCGGCATGGGCGAGCACACCGACTACGGCATCGTCACGGTGCTCTGGGCAGACCAGGTGCGCGGCCTGCAGGTGCTCGACCACCACGGGGTGTGGCATGACGTCGCCCCGACCGACGGTGCGCTCCTCATCAACCTCGGTGACCTGATGGCGCGCTGGACCAACGAACGCTGGATGTCGACACTGCACCGCGTCAAGCCGCCCATCGTCGACGGCACCATCGAACGGCGCAGGTCTGCCGCCTACTTCCATGACGGCAACATCGACGCCACCATCTCCACACTGCCGTCCTGTGTGGGCGCCGGCAGCCGCTACTCGCCGATCACCGTCGGCGAGCACATCGGTGCCAAACTCGCGGGTTCGCGTGCCGGACAAGCCAATCCGTACGCAAAGCGCGAGGCCGCCCGCGTGCAGCGCGCGATGCAGCGAGGGCTCGGCCAGCAGTAGCCCTCTGGGTGCTTCCAGCAGCCAAGTGTTCCCCCTTCCGCCGGATGGTAGAGCGCTTCCACCGCCGACGCTCGACCGTTTTTCCCGATGGTCGAGGGCTTCCACCTTCCGACGCTTGCCCCTTCCCCCGGTGGTCGAGGTGCGAGCCGCGTGCGGCGAGCCTCGAGACCGCTTGTGCCGGTGCTGGTTCGGTTCGACGGGTGGTGCGGATACTCATCGGCGAGCGGGGTCTCGAGGCCTCGTCGCTGGCGCTCCTCGGCACCTCGACCATCGGAAAGGATCCCCCGGTGGTCGAGGTGCGAGCCGCGTGCGGCGAGCCTCGAGACCCTGGTGAGATGACAAGCATCGCAATCACATCCACTACCCACTCGACGCAACAGAGCGCCCGGTCGACGTAATTCGACGCCCGGTCGATGAGTAGAAATAGTTGTCCACAGATTTCTCCAGCCTGGCGATCATCGCGCCGGTTTTGTCGGTACCCCTTCGTACACTTGTGCCCATAAGGTTCGATCGCTGCGGAGGGGAGGTTGTTCGGATGTCGAGTGTGTTGACGTTCACCGATCCGGATGCCGACGCCGCCGCGATCACGTCGATGTCGCGCGATGAGCTCATCGAGACCGGCTCTGAGTTGTTGCGCCAATCGCGCAAGTACGAGGCCCGGACGGTCCTGGCAGCCGCTGCTCTGGCGGAGCGGGTGTTTCGTGAGCATCTGGCCGGTCGGTCCGAGACCGGTGTGTGGGGTTCGGTGGTCGAGCATGCCGAGAAACTCGGCCGCGCCGAGGTGTCGTTGCAGTTCAAGGTCTCTCGCAGTAAGGCCGGGAGTTGGGTGGCGTTGGCGGAGCTGTTGGAGAAGTTCCCCCTGATCCGTGCCGCCTATTTGAATGGGGAGCTCTCGACGAATAGGGCCTCGATCATGGCGCGCGCTGCACAGCGTGGCGCCGACCCTGACACCGAGACCGACAGCGACAGCGACAGCATCGATACCGGTGACGAGTCCGGGATGTCGTTCGAGAAGATCGTCCTGGATTACGGATCCCGCGCTACCACCGACCCGGTACTGGCGCAGCAGCTCGACGCCGCACTGATCTCGATGAACCCCGACAGTGTCATCGAGGACCGCGACACCATCACCGACCTGGTGGGGAACGTGACCATCACCCCCGATGTTGCGGGGCACTCCTCTCTGGATGCGGTTGTGCCGGCGCATTATGGGGTGTTTCTCACAACGCAGATCGAGGCGTTGATCGATGAACGCACTTGCCGCAAGGACCCGCGTCGCGTGGGGTCGCTGCGGGTGATCGCACTGGGTGAGATCACCGGTGTGCCGGGAGCGCACCTCGACTGCGAATGCGGACAAGATGATTGCCCGAAACGAGGTGGCGGCACCGACAGCAACGGGTCGGCCGAAACTCCCGCTGACGCCGAGGACGCGGCAGCGTGGGACGACCTGTTGCCGGCGCCTGCCGATGCCGATGTGCCCGACGTCGAGTTGGTGGAGCCGGTCGTCGAACCCGAGATCCCCGATCCGATGGATGAGCCGACGCCGGATGAGGTTCCGGTGGCGTTCGGGCGAGCCCTGGTGGTGCCGAGTGCGCCCGTGTTGACGGTGGTCACTGACCCGGACGGGATTCTCGTACCGCGGTTGCAGGGTTACGGGCCGATCGACCGCGATTACGCCACGACTTTGGCCGAGGTCGCGAAGACGATTCATTACCCGGAATCCGTGCGTGCGGCTGGTCCGTTGATCCCGCAGATTTCCGACCGCGCGCAGGCACCGCCGGCGGATCCGACCGGACACGGTGGTCACACCGTGCCACCTCCTGGGGCATTGACGTATGCACCCAGCGCAAAGTTGCGCGCTGAGGTGTTGGCCAATGATGCGTGGTGCCGGTTTCCGTTCTGCGGGATGCCGTCACACCTGTGCGACCTTGATCATTGGCGGCCGTTCAACCACACCGACCCCGAGGCCGGAGGGTGGACGGTGCTCGGTGACCTGATCCCGTTGTGTCGGGCTGATCACCAACGCAAACACCTCGCGGAGTGGGTGCCGACGTTGTACACCGATCGGCGGGTGGAGTGGCGGAATCGGCGGACGGGGCAGGTGATTGTCACTTACCCGCGGTGACGGGGTTCCGCTGTGGGGTGGAACCAGCTGCGGTGCAACGGGTCTCGAGGCTCCTCGCTAGCGCTCGTCGCACCTCGACCACCAGAAAAGGGGGCACCTCGACCACCAGGAAAAGGCACCTCGACCACCTGGAAAGAATGCCTCGACCACCAAGAAAAGGCACCTCGACCATCGGGGGTATAGCCTCGACCGGGTTCGGGGCTATCGCGAGGCGTGGACGTGCGTTGGATAGTCGGCGGTGCGGGCGGCATGCACAGGGCAGTAGTGGATTGGGTTGTCGCGCTCGGCTTCTGGCGGCAGGTTGCGGGCGGGCGTCTCCACCAGGGGTGCGGAGTGCGGTACGCGTCCGCGGACGCGGTCCCATGCATCACGGGGACGGGGATGCCGGAGATAGCGTTTCGGCGTCAGTTGGTGCATCACGAGGTTGATCACCCTGCCCAGCAGGCGGAATCGTCGTTCGTCGGCCTCGCTCCACGGCAGGTTCATCATCTCGCGGATGGGTTCATCGTAGAAGCCGGTGGTCAGCCACACGAAGAAGCGCGCATTCCGTGGCGCGATGTGACGACGCCACAAGCCCTCCGGGATGAACGACAGAAACGGTGGGGGTGGTAGCGAGCCGATGTCGAGGACGGTGCGTACCGACTCGTGATCGCGGAGTACGTTGCGGCACATGTGGTCCCAGTACTCGAGGAAGTCCTCGTAGGTCTCGGGAACCGGTCGCATCGACACGCCGTACTGCGCGTACCAGACCTTGGACTCCTCGAACAACTGGCGTTTCTGGGCTTCGGTGAGCCAGGGCCCGAATCGCTCGCAGAGCCGAACGTTGCCGTACCAGAAGGTGGCGTGCGCCCAGTAGAAAACATCGGGATCGAGTGCGTGATAACGCGATCCGTCCGGCATCGTTCCCTTGATGGTGCGGTGATAGTCGCGCACCTCATGGCCGGTCGCCGCCGCGCCATCGGTGGCCACCGGATCGAAGACGACGCCGCTGATCGGATACAACGACCGCAGCAAACGCTGCCATCGCTCCCCGAAGAAGTCCGAGTGATCCCAGACGGCCTGCCCCAACTTGGGATGCATGTTCTGCATCGACCCCGCCCATAGGCCCTGGAACATGCCGGTCCACGTCCCCCAGATCTGCCAGGTCAACGAGTCCGGGCCAAGCACCGCGGTGTCGGGTGGAGACGCAACCTGGGTCATGAGACGAAAGACTAGAAGCGTCTCACGCCGGAGTCAAGGCTCCCCCGATCGGGGGAGGCATGGTTCCTCCGGTGAATCGGCTGGTCAGGTGAAGAGGTGAGCCGCTCGTCGACGGCAGAGTCATGGGTGTCAGAAACACCACGGACCGCCGGCCACACACCCGGCGGGCCACGGACGCAAGGGAGACCCCCATGAACACGATCACCACAGCCCGCCGCTTCCGTAACCGCGCACTCATCGGCCTCGCCGGCCTCGGGGTCGGCACCGGACTGGTGCTCGGCGGAGCGGGTCTGGCCACCGCCGGAACCGTGCCGATCACCCATCCCGGTGAGCCGACCGTCGCCATGACGATCACCAACCACACCAACCACACCGAGTTCCTGCAGGGCGCCACTCCCGGAGCGGGGCAGTGGGTGCAGTCCCCGCGGGCACAGCTGGCTCCCGGCGCCACCGAGACGATCGTCTCCAACGCGCCGCACAGCCCATCGGAGAGCGTCATGGTCACCTACCGGATCGGCGCGTTCGGCCCCAAGGCGGTCTACAACATCGAGAACGCCAAGGGCGCAGTCAATCTGAACGCCACCGGAACCACCAGCGGCAACTACTGGATCAACGCACACATCGACACCGGCTACCCGACCGTCAACGTCGGCTACGACCTGTGGTGACCGGTGCCGGTTGGTCGCCGGCACTCACCGGGAGCGGAAACGCACCCGGTTGCCGGCGACCAGCTGAGCCGCTCGCGCCAGCGCCCCAGCGGTGAGTACCGCGACGACCGGATAGCCGCCGGTCACCGGATGATCGGCGAGAAACAGCACCGGCTGCCCATTGGGTGGGACCTGAACCCCCCCGTGGGCAACGCCTTCCGAGGCGAGTTCGCCGACATCGGCACGGTGGTGCAACAACGGATGATCCGACCCGTCAGGCCGCACCAGCCGCACCCCGACCCGATCGGCGTCGGCGCTCACCTCCCACTCGCCGACCATCAGATCCCCGACCCGGTGCAGGTGCCCGGAACGCGGACCTGCACTCGCATCGAGCTCGACCACCGTCGGTGGTGTCGCCTCGACCGGCGCATGCGTCACCGCGGGCCATGGCCCGGTCTCGACGCCGACTTCGAGCAGATCACCTGCCGACAACGGTGGCGGCCCCAGCCCCGACAACGTATCGGTGGACCGCGAACCGAGAACCGCGCCGACGTCGATTCCGCCCCGCACCGCAACGTAATTGCGACAACCCCAGGTCGGCGCCGACACGGCCAGTTCCGAACCCGCGGCCACGGTGACGGTTGTGCCGAGGCCGACCGGCACATCGTCGACGCGCACCTGCGCACCCGCCCCGGTCACCGCGATCACCAGGCCGCGCATCGCTCGAATTCGTATCCCGCCCAAGGTCGCTTCGATCACGGCCGCTGATTCCCGGTTTCCGACAAGGCGATTGGCGAGAGTCATCGACACGAGGTCGGCGGCACCCGACCGGGGGACACCGAGATGGGCCAGCCCGGGCCGACCCAGATCCTGGATCGTCGCGAACGGGCCGGGGCTGATCACCTCGATCGCGCTCACCGTTGCTCTCCGGTGTCACCGCGGGCGGCGTCGACGAATCGCACCAGCGTGCCCGGTGACAGCAGCGACGGCGGATCCGACGTCTCGTCCCACAGGCGGATATCGCTGCGGCCCAACAGATGCCATCCCCCGGGGCTCGGGCGTGGATAGACCGCGCTGTATCCGGCGGCGACGGCCACCGCGCCGGCCGGCACCCGGGTGCGCGGCTGCGTTCGCCGGCCGATCCGGAGCAGCGGGTTGTCGGCATCCTCGGGGACGAGGTAGCCGAAACCCGGTGCGAATCCCATGAATTGGACGCGCCACCGCGTCGCGGTGTGCGCGGCGACCACATCACCGACCCCGCACCCCAGGGTGGCGGCGACGCCGTCGAGATCGGCGCCGTCGTACGTCACGGTGATCGTCACCTCGTCGTCGGTCTCCGGCGTCGCGTCGTCGTCGGCGACCGCACCCCGCAACACCCGGTGGATTCCCAACGAATCCGCGCCGCTTCCCAGCTCGAACTGAACGAGGACAGTCGATGCGCTGGGCACGATCTCGCTGACGCCGGGCAGATCGCCCGCGGCTGTGGCCGCGCGTAGTGCCCGGTGTGCTCGGCGCACCGCGACCGGGTCGTCACCGAAGTCGAGCAACACCGCATCGCGTCCCGCGGGCAACTCGTTCATATCCGTCGAATCTACCCGCCCGCTGCTGTTTTGGTCTCGTCGTCGTTTCACCCATAGCCGACATCGGCGCCGCCGGGCGATGGCAGACTGATGCCGTGAGGACGGGACGGACGTACGCAGTGGTCGGAATCGGTCGATGAGGGAGATCGTCGTGTGCGGTGAGGCGCTCGTCGACGTGGTGGCCACGGCCCCACCGGGTGTCGGCGGCGGGCAATTGCCCCCGTTGCAGCCGGCCCTGGGCGGGGGACCGTTCAACGTCGCGATCACCTTGGGGCGGCTGGGAAGTGCGGTCTCGTTCTGCTCGGCGGTGTCGACCGACGATTACGGCGAGGCCGTCATGTCGGCATTGCGGCACAGCGGCGTCGGCACGACTCTGGTCCAACGGCGTGCCGAGCCCACCTCCCTGGCCCTGGCGACCATCGGCGCCGACGGTGCCGCCCACTACTCGTTCTATGTGGAGGGCACCGCCGACCGCTTCGTCGCCGACCCCGGGCCGTTCGCGCCGACGGTCGCTGCGGTCGGCTTCGGCACGCTGTCACTGGTTCTCGAGCCCGGTGCGAGCGTGTACGAGGCGACGATGCGCCGGTGTCACGAGGAGGGGCGGTTGGTCGTCTGTGACCCCAACATCCGTTCCGCCGTCATCGCCGACGCCGACGCCTACCGCGCCCGGTTCGCGTCGTGGATGAACGCGGTCGACGTGGTCAAGCTCTCCGACGAGGACGCCGAGTGGCTCGGCCGCGGACCGAACGGTTCGCGTCCCGCCGACTGGCTCGACGCCGGGGTGTGTGCGGTGCTCGTGACCGCGGGCGCCGACGGTATCGACGTCGTCACCGCGTCGGGTACGAGTCGTATCCCGGCGCCCCGGGTCACCGTTGCCGACACCATCGGCGCTGGTGACAGCATCATGGGCGCAATCCTGCACCAACTCGATCGCGATGGTGCACTGTCGTCGGCCGCGGTGCGCGGCCTCGACGACCAGCAGTGGCGCGAGGTCGCGCGGTTCGCCGTGAAGGTGGCCGGGATCACCGTCTCGCGTCCGGGGGCGGACCCTCCGTGGGCGAGCGAGCTCGGGGGAGACTAGGTTAGGTTCTCAAGAGCCCGTAATGGGCGAAGAGGAAAATCTCGCACCTGAGTAAAGGGGTCCACGAGTGTCCGCTGAAACAGTCCCGGCCGACGGCACAACCGATGCGGCTTCGGCAACATTCACTTATCCCGGTGGGCAACTCGAGCTCCCGATCCTGAAGGCCACCGAGGGTAGCGATTCGGTCGAACTGGGCAAGTTCCTGTCCGAGACCGGATTGACCACGTTCGACGGTGGATTCGTCAACACCGCATCCACCAAGTCGTCGATCACCTACATCGACGGCGACGCGGGCATCCTGCGCTACCGCGGCATCCCCATCGACCAGCTGGCCGAGAAGTCGACCTTCATCGAGGTCAGCTACCTGCTGATCTACGGCGAACTGCCGACCCCGGCCGAGCTCGAGGAGTTCACCAACAAGATCCAGCGGCACACCCTGCTGCACGAGGATCTCAAGCGGTTCTTCGACGGATTCCCGCGCAACGCCCACCCGATGCCGGTGCTCTCCAGCGCCGTCAACGCGTTGTCGGCGTACTACCAGGATTCGTTGGACCCCAAGGATCCCGAGCAGGTCGAACTGTCGACCATCCGGTTGCTGGCCAAGCTGCCGACGATCGCGGCCTACGCCTACAAGAAGTCGGCGGGCCAGCCGTTCCTCTACCCGGACAACTCGCTGAGCCTGGTGGAGAACTTCCTGCGGATGACCTTCGGGTTCCCCGCCGAGCCGTACGAGGTCGATCCCGAGGTCGCCAAAGCCCTCGACATGCTGTTCATCCTGCACGCCGACCACGAGCAGAACTGCTCGACGTCGACGGTCCGGTTGGTCGGGTCGTCGCAGGCCAACCTGTTCACCTCGATCTCCGGCGGCATCAACGCCCTGTGGGGCCCGCTGCATGGCGGCGCCAACCAGGCCGTACTCGAGATGCTCGAGGACATCAAGAACTCCGGCGGCGACACCCAGGCGTTCATGACCAAGGTCAAGAACAAGGAAGCCGGCGTGAAGCTGATGGGCTTCGGGCACCGCGTCTACAAGAACTACGACCCGCGCGCGGCAATCGTGAAGAAGACCGCCGATCAGATCCTCACCTCCCTCGGCGTGCAGGACGACCTGCTCGACATCGCCAAGGGCCTCGAAGAGGTCGCCCTCAACGACGACTACTTCATCGAGCGCAAGCTCTACCCGAACGTCGACTTCTACACCGGCGTCATCTACCGCGCGATGGGCTTCCCGACCCGGATGTTCACCGTGCTGTTCGCACTCGGCCGGCTGCCCGGCTGGATCGCGCACTGGCGGGAGATGAACTCCGACCCGACCGGCAAGATCGGGCGTCCGCGCCAGCTGTACACCGGTTACACCGAACGCGACTACATCGCACGCGGGGATCGCTGAGGCGCTCGCCCGCCCGACGGGCCCTGTCGTCCACGAAGGGCCCGAGCCACCAGAGAACCGACGACTCAAAGGAGAGTCCCGATGACCAGTGCCGAAAAGCCAGAAGTCGAATTCCCAGAGGGCCCCGCCCCCGCCGAACTCGAGGTCGTCGATCTCATCGAGGGTGACGGTGCCCAGGCCCAGCGGGGCGACGTCGTCGATGTCCATTACGTCGGAGTCGATTTCGAGTCGGGCGAGGAGTTCGACTCGTCGTGGGATCGCGGTCAGTCCGCGCACTTCCCGCTCGAACGGCTGATCCCGGGCTGGCAAGAGGGAATCCCGGGAATGAAGGTCGGTGGCCGTCGGCGTCTGACCGTGCCGCCGAACCTGGCCTACGGCCCTCCCGGTGCGGGACACCGACTTTCGGGCCGCACCCTGGTCTTCGTCATCGATCTGCTGGGCGTGGGATAGATCTCCGCCGCCACACGCACCCGGGGTGGGTCGGCCGCATCGGCATCGGAGCCGACCGGTACGGCTCTGCTGTGGTTGCGACGCGATCTGCGGCTCGGTGATCTGCCGGCACTCGCCGAGGCGCTCGCCGCCGCCGATCGCGTCCTGATCTGCTTCGTCCTCGACCCCCGGCTGGAGAAGTCCGCCGGCGACCGACGCCTGGCATTCCTCGTCGATTCGCTGCGTGAGCTCGACGAGCGCCTCGACGGTCGACTCCTCGTCGTGCGGGGGCGTCCCGACGAGGAGATCCCCCGGCTGGTCGACGCCGTCGGCGCGTCGACCGTCCATGTCTCCGAAGACTTCTCGCCGTTCGGCCGCCGTCGTGACGATGCCGTGGTGGCGGCGCTCGACGACGCCGGTGATGTGTCCTGGGAGCCGGTCGGTTCGCCGTACCTGGTGTCGCCCGGTCGCGTCACCAAGTCCGACGGCAGCCCCTACAAGGTCTTCACACCGTTCTTCCGGCAGTGGCGCGATCACGGGTGGCGCACACCCGCGTCGACGTCGGTCACCGCCGATGATCTCGTCGACCCGTCCGACCTCACCCGCTCCGGTCGCATCCGAATACCCAAGGCGCCCACGACGACCGACATTCCCGCCGGGGAGAACGCCGCCCTGGCGCGGTGGGGCGAGTTCGTCGCGGAGGATCTCGCCGGTTACGACGACGACCGCAACCGGCCCGATCTCGATGTGACGAGCCGGATGTCGGCGTACCTGAAGTTCGGCAACATCCACCCGCGCACCCTGGCCGCCGACCTGACCGGCACCGGCAAGGGCGCGCAGGCGTACCTGCGCGAGTTGGCATTTCGTGACTTCTACGCCGACGTCCTCCATCATTGGCCGGAGTCGGCGTGGCACAACTGGAATCGCCAGTTCGACGACATCGACCTCGACACCGACGCCGCCGCCGACCGACGATTCGACGCGTGGAAGCAGGGCCGCACCGGTTTTCCGCTCGTCGATGCCGGCATGCGCCAGCTCGCGCAGACCGGGTTCATGCACAACCGGGTGCGGATGGTCACCGCGTCCTTTCTCGTCAAGGATCTGCACCTGCCGTGGTGGTGGGGTGCGCGATGGTTCCTCGATCAGCTCCTCGACGGCGACATGGCGTCGAACCAGCACGGCTGGCAGTGGGCGGCCGGCACGGGAACCGATGCGGCGCCGTACTTTCGGGTGTTCAACCCGGAGGCGCAGGCGAAGAAGTTCGACCCCGACGGTGCTTACGTCGCGCAGTGGGTGCCCGAGTACGGTACCGACGACTATCCGGAGCCGATCGTCGATCACAAGGCCGAACGGGAAGAGGCCCTGCGTCGGTTCGGCGAGATCTGAGGCGGCGCGAGTTTGTCGCCGTGCACGAGTGCGCCCGCATGTTTGACCCGGCGCAGCAGCGGGACGAGTTCGTAACCGGTGATCCCGTCCAGCCGTGCAAGGTCTTCGGTGACAAAGGAATAGAGGTCGTCGGGGCCTGCGCCGATCACGTTGGCGGTCAGGTTGGCACGGCCGGTGACCGCGGCGGCGAACGGGATTCGGGGATCGGTACCCAGCGCCCGCCCCACCGAGGCCAGTGATCGCGGCACAACCGTGAGCCATAATGCGGTGCTGCGCAACCCGATTGCCGCAGTTGCCAGATCCACATGGAAGTAGGCCACCCCGGAACCGATGAGACGTTCCACGCGACGCGTCACCTTCCCGGGCGTACTCCCCGCAGTGCGCGCCAGCGTCGAATATGCGACCCGGCCGTCCCGGCCGAGTTCGTCGATCAGGAGGCGATCGATGTCGTCGAGCTCCGCCCGAACACCTTTCGACGACACCACCGGTGGTGCGGTCGCCCGCAACGCCGCGGTCTGTGCGGACGTGAGGACATCGCTCCACGTGTCCTGATGCTCGCCCGCCCCGCCGATGTAGGTGTGCAGGATCTCGGCGGGTGCGACGTCGAGCACCGGCGCGGACCTCGGCAACATCTCGTGCAGCAGCTCGTGCGTCTCGACGTCGGCGGGGGCTCGGAGGTTGAAGTCGACCTCCCAGCCGGCCCCGTAGATCGACACCCACGACACGTCGTCGCGCGCCGCGATCGCCCGTGCGATGGTGTCGGCGCCCTCCGGCCGGCAGCGCACGCGCACGAGCCAGTTGGCGCCGCCGGTGCCGTGCAGATCGGCGGTCATCGTGACCCGCAGGTATCCGTCGCGCCGCATCCGTCGGTAGCGTCGGGCCACCGTCTGTTCGGCCACGTCGAGGATCTCGGCGAGTTCGGCGAAGGCCACCCGTGGCGAGATCTGTAGCGCTCGGGTGATCTGCGCATCCAACGTGTCGAGGGTGGAGGATTCCAACGCGATTCGGGCGCTCATGGGTGGAATCCTACGTCTGCTCGGACCGAGGGCGACGATGGTCGTTCGGGTCGCCAGACTTGGGGCATGGCAAGAAAATGGTGGACTCTGGTCGTCGTCTGCGCGGCGACATTCATGTTGTTGCTCGACGTCACGATCGTCGTCGTCGCACTCCCCGACATCGAGCACGCGCTCGGAGCGAGTTTCTCCCAGCTCCAGTGGGTCACCGACGCGTACGCGTTGGCACTGGCGTCGCTGTTGCTGACGTCCGGATCGATCTCGGACAAATTCGGCCGACGTCGCATCTTCTCGATCGGGCTGGTCATCTTCACGCTCGGTTCGCTGCTGTGCGGGGTGGCGCAGGACCCGACGATGCTCATCGTGTCCCGGGCATTGCAGGGCATCGGCGGAGCGATGCTCTTCGCGACGTCGCTGGCGTTGCTGGCCGCGACCTTCCACGGCCGCGAACGCGGACTGGCCTTCGGCGCATGGGGTGCGGTCACCGGCATCGCGACGGCTCTCGGACCGATCCTCGGCGGTGTCCTGACCACCGGTATCACGTGGCGGGCGATCTTCCTGGTGAACCTGCCCATCGGGATCGTCGCCCTGTACCTGACGCTGCGGATGGTCGACGAGTCGCGCTCGCCGCACGCGCGGCGCATCGACTGGCCGGGAGTGCTCACCTTCACCGCGGGACTGCTCGTCGGCGTCTACGGCCTCACCGAAGCGGGTCAGCGATCGTGGACCGACGGCCTGGTGCTGGGATGTTTCGCGGCGGCCGCGGTGCTCCTGGTGGCCTTCGTGATCGTCGAACTGCGCGTCGCCCAACCGATGTTCGACCTGGGGTTACTGCGCATCCCGACCTTCGGTGGTGGTCTGATCGCGGCCTTCACGATGAACGGGTCACTGTTCGCGATGCTGCTCTATCTGGTTCTCTACCTACAGAATTCGCTCGGCTTCTCGGCCCTGGAGACCGGTCTGCGGCTGCTGGTGATGTCGGGTTGCACGATGATCTTCGCGACGATCGCCGGCCGTTTGTCCGAGCACATGCCGGTGCGATGGCTGATCGGCCCCGGGCTGGTGCTGGTGGGTGGTGGCCTGTTTGCGATGGCCGGACTCGAAGCCGGCTCGTCGTGGACCCATCTGATCCCCGGACTCGTCATCGCCGGCATCGGCAGTGGCCTGGTCAATCCGCCGCTGGCCGCCACCGCGGTCGGTGTGGTGCCGGTGCACCGGTCCGGGATGGCCTCGGGCATCAACACCACCTTCCGTCAGATCGGCATCGCGGTGGGTATCGCCGTCTACGGATCGCTGTTCAGCTCGCGGATGACCAGCTCAATGCACGACAACCCGACCGGTGGCATCCACGCCGCCTACGCCGACGGACTGAACCTGCTGTTCTGGGTCAGCGGTGTGGTCGCCGTGCTCGGTGGGGTGTGCGCACTGGTCATGATCCGGTCCAAGGACTTCGTGCCGCACGGACCCGCGCCGGTCGTCGACGACGAACCGGAGCAGGTCCCGGCGGGCTGAGTCACCGTGTCGCGAGAACTCACCGGGTCATCGACAGCGCCTCGGACCACTTGACCCGGCTGCCGGTCCGCAGGATCGACCGCTGGTAGATCCGCGCCGCGATCCAGGTGGCCACCGCGCAGGCCGCGATCATCAGGATCAGGGTGATGACGATCTGCATGGCATCGGTGTCACCGGTCGCGATCCGGATGGGTACCAGCACCGCGGAGAACGGCGGAATCCAGGTCAGCACCTGGATGAAGGTGGAGTCGAGGGCCTGGATTCCGAAGATCCCCGCGTACATCACCGCCATCGACAGCACGGTCAGCGGCATGATGGTCGACCCGAGTTCCTCCTGACGGGACACCAGCGCACCGGCGGCGGCGTACAGCGTCGCGAAGAAGACGAATCCGAGGAGAAACCAGATGAGGGTGGCCGCGAACATCCCGACCGCGGTGCCCGCGATGGTGAGCATTCCCGTTGCCGCACCGGCGATCAGGGCTGTCGCGCCGAGCACCACCACCTGACCGAGTGCGACGACGCCGATGCCGAGGATCTTGCCCCACATCAGGTGCAGCGGTTTGACGGTGGCCAGCAGCAGCTCGACGATGCGTGAGGTCTTCTCCTCGACGACGCCGACCGCGATCATGTTGCCGCCGAGCATGATCGCCATGATCAGCAGCATCGCCCCGACGATGGCGATGATGATCCGCTGGCCGTTGTCGGGCTTGGCCGGCTGGGTCTGATCCTCGGCGATCGTGGCACGTGGCAGATCGGCTGCATCGACACCGCGTTCGGCCAGACCGGTGGCGAGGGTGGTCTGGGAGATCGATGAACGCAGCACACCCGAGAGTGTGTCGGAGAGTCCGTTCTTGCTGATCAACGTGAACGATCCGGACGGTCCGACGACGATCGCGCCGTCGAGATCACCGCTGTCGACCTGGGAACGGGCCTGTGCCGGGGAATCGACGGTCTGCACCGAGACGGGGGTGCCGGCGGCCTTGCCGACCTCGGTGACCGTCGTCGAGAGGGAGGTGTCGGCACCGACGATGCCCACCTTGTCGGTGTCGGTGCCACCGCCGCTGAACGCCTTCCACACGATCAGCCCGATCACGATGACGAGCATCAGCGCGATCGTGCTCCACAGGAACGACTTGGTGCGGGCGCGGGTGGAGATCTCGCGCTCGGCGATGAGCCACACCGACGTCATCGCGCCGGCACCGCCATCGGGTGCGGTCGGGGGCAGGGTCTGGGTCGGGGTGCTCATGCCGATACCACCTCTCGGAACATGTCGGTCAAGGACGGTGTGGATCTGGTGAAGCGGTGTACCGGCCCCGTGTGCAGGGCCGCGGCGAGCACCTGCTGGTCATCGACGGAGTCGGGGTCGATGCGCAGCAGCGTGGTCGGTCCGTAATCGGCATCGAGAACCCCGGGAATGCCGTCGGCCCAAGCGGTTCCGATGCCGGGGCCCTCGACCTCGAGGGTCACCCCGCCGCGGGCGCGCAGGCTCTCGACGCTGCCCAGCGCGCGCATCTGTCCCTTGACGACGATGCCCACGCGGTCGCACAGGCGTTGCACGAGGTCGAGTTGATGTGAGGAGAAGATCACCGGGATGCCCTCGGCCGCTTTCTCTTTGAGGACATCACTCATGACGTCGACGGCGACCGGGTCGAGGCCGGAGAACGGCTCGTCGAGAACCAGGACCGCGGGGTCGGCGATGAGCGCGGCTGCCAGCTGGACGCGCTGCTGATTACCCAACGACAGATCGGCCACGTTGTCGCCGAAACGTGTTGCCACACCCAGACGTTCGGTCCAGCGGTGCGCCGACTCGTCGGCCTGGGCCGCCGACATCCCGTGCAGCCGGGCGAGGAAGCGCAACTGATCGCCGACCTTCATCTTGGGATAGAGCCCGCGCTCCTCGGGCATGTAACCGATACGACGACGGGTGGGCAGGTCGATCGGGCGGTCACCGAGTGCCACGGTGCCCGAGTCGGCGGCCAGCACGCCCAGGATGATCCGCATGGTCGTGGACTTGCCGGCGCCGTTGCTGCCGACGAAGCCGAAGATCTCCCCGGGTTGGACGGTGAAGGTCATGTCGTGCAGGGCGACGACGTCACCGTATTTCTTGTGTAGGCCGTCGATGATCAACGGGTCGCTCATCGGAGCTCTCCCTTCCAGGTGGACGATTCGGGTTCGGCATAGTCTTCGGGATCGGAGTCGGCCATCCACCACGCGGTGAGCATCGACGGCAGCACTCCGGCGGCGAGCACCAGCGAGATCAGCAGAATCGCCACGCCGTAGATGGCCTGTCGGTCGATGTGGACGGGGATCGACATCGCGATCAGGATGAAATATGGGATGAACATCAGCGAGAAGAGCACGATGAAAGCGATCGAGCGCGCCGAATTACGTTGGGCGAGCTGGATTTCGTCGAGGGCGCTGACCGGTGCGTCGCCGACCGAGCCGGTGATGATGCGCAGGAGTCGCTGAGCGGTGATCGTGACGACTGCGCCGAGAATCCACGGCGGGAGGAACCAGATGTCGGAGAAGAACCCGATGACGGCACCCACGATCATCAGGGCGATGGCGAGCGCCTGGGCGACGACCACGCGCCGGTAGGCGCGGCGGTTGCGCCAGCGGGGCAGCCGATGTGCGTGGCGCGCGGTGAAACGGCGGTGACGTTCACCGCGCCACTCGTCATAGCGTCGCCACAGTTCGGGCTGTGCCTCTTCGGGGATGGCGGAATTCTGGTCGTACATCAGGCACCTGTCCCTTCGTTGGATCGGCGGGAGTACAGCTCGGCCGACATCGCGCCGAATTCGGTGCGACTGAACACCGCTTCGACGGGGAGCTCGAACACATCGCAGATGCGGAAGGCGAGGTCGAGGCTCGGATAGTGATCACCGCGTTCGAGAGCGCCGACGGTCTGCACGTTGATCCCGACGAGTGCCGCCAGTGCGGCCCGAGACATCCGACGCTCGGCGCGCAGGACGCCGATGCGGTTGAAGATCGGGAGCTTCTCTCCCCGTCTGACCGGACTCATAGAACCAAGTGTTGGGAAAACCCAACAATCTGTCAAGTCTGTATGCGGAACTGTCGTCCGTTCGTGTGCTCTTCGGGCGAAGGGTCGCGGGCTCGGTCGCGCCCGTGACACGGTGAAAACGGTCGTGTCCCGAGGGGTGGGTGGTAACGAGTTCGGGGGAGAACAGAAGGTCTCCGATGGCCCGATCGATACCCGGTGCCGCCCTGGTCACCGCCGCCGTGGTGGTCGCGTCGTCCACGGTGGGTCTCGCACCGGCGCAGGCCGCGCCGGCCACACGACTCTGCGCGATGACCTATGTGAACCCGAATCTCGCCGATCTTGGGCTACTGAGATCGACGAGCTCGGTCACGGTGGCCTCGGCGGGCGCGGGCATCGTGTCGCTGACGGTGACGACACCACCACCGCTGCTCGGATTCGATCAGCGCGTGCGCGTGTTGTGGACGAACACCGCCCCGGGCGGTGGTTCCGGCGACGCATCGTCCGGGTGGACCCGCATTGGCGCCTTCGGCGGATCGAGCACCATCGCGCGCATCGAGACAGGTTCGGGCCGAGTGGCTTTCGATGTCACCGTCGACACCCTCGGCGCCCTCGTGCGCTACACGAGCTCCGGCGCGTGCCGTGGTGAGCTGTCGGTGACCGGCTGATCAGGGGCTGATCAGGAGGCGTCGAGGAGATCGGCGATCACGCGTGCGGCCTCCCGACCGGCCCGATTCGCGCCGATCGTCGACGCCGACGGTCCGTAGCCGAGCAATTGGATGCGAGGATCGGCGGCCACCGTCGTGGCGAGTCGGCCGGTCATGGTGATCCCGCCACCCGGCGCGCGCAGGTGCAGGGGCGCGAGATGGTCCAGCGCACTGCGGAATCCGGTGTTCCAGAACAGGACGTCGACGTCGAGTTCGGTACCGCCCCCGAGATCGCCGACCCCGAGGTCACCGCCACCGCAATCCCAGCACACCCCGGTCTCGGTGATCCGGGTGAACATCGGTCGCCACCGCAGAATCCCGTCGCGCCGGGCCGCGGCGACGGCCGGCGTCAGTGACAGGCCCGTCACCGACACCACCGAGGTCGGCGGCAGGCCGGCACGCACCCGCTCCTCGACACGTGCGACCGCCGCCCGGCCCTCCTCGGGGGTGAAGGGTCCGTCGCGAAAGTGTGGCTCGGTGCGCGAACACCAGAACGTGGTGACCTCGGGGGCATTGCGGGCGATTTCTATGAGGAGTTGGATCGCCGAGATCCCGGCGCCGACCACCAGGACGCGTTGTCCGGCGAACTCCTCGGGTCCGTTGTAGTCGTGGGTGTGCAACTGGCGTCCCCGGAAGTCGCCGATGCCCGGGATGTGCGGGATGAACGGGCGATCCCAGGTGCCCGTGGCGTTGATCAGCGTCCGCGTCGTCACCTCGGATTCCCGGCGTTCGCCGTGCTCGTCGGGCGCCACGATCGACGCCCGGAAGCCGTCACCGTCACGGTGCACCGCGCGCACGTGGACCGGTCGCGCCACCGTCAGCCCGAACTTCTCCTCGTACCGACCGAAATAGTCGGGGACGGCGGTGGCCGCCGGGAACTGATCGCACTCGACGCCGAGCGCCTCGACGAGCCCGTATCCGGGCAGGTCGTGGACATGATTTGCGGCGGCGAGGGTCAGCGTCGGCCATCGGTACTGCCAGGCGCCGCCGGGGCCGGGTGAATGGTCGAGGAGCCGATACCGTCCGTGCAGCCCGAAGCGTTCCAAGAAGTAGGCCGCCGACAATCCCGCCTGACCTCCGCCGATGACGAGGACATCGGTATCGGTGTGCATCACGCCAGCCTGTCATGTCCATGTGAGCGGCATGTACCGGCCACCGGCTCGGTAGGCTCTGCGTTCATGATTGCAACGAGTGCAGATGGTGCGGTGACGACAATCGAACTCGACCGCCCCGACAAGCGCAATGCTCTCAACGGAGCGGTGATCGAGGCTCTCGGCGCGGCCTTCACCGCGGCTGTCGATGCGGGTGCCCGGGCGATCGTGCTGACCGGGCGGGGCAGTGCGTTCTCCGCCGGCGCCGACCTGTCGGGTCCGGTGTATGACCCCGGCTTCCTCGACCACCTCGTCGCCACGTTGCAGCAGATCGAGTCGACCCCGGTGCCGGTGATCGCCGCGGTCAACGGTGCGGCGCTCGGCGCCGGACTCCAGCTGACCATGGCCGCCGACCTGCGGGTCATGGCACCCGATGCGATCGCCGGCATCCCGGCCGCCAAAATCGGTGTCGCCGTGGATGAATGGACCATCCGCCGGTTGGTCTCACTCGTCGGCGCCGGGCAGGCCGCCGGGATGCTGATCGGCTGCGATCCACTCTCGGCCGATCGGGCCCACGACCTCGGATTCGCCAATCGCATCGGTGATCTGGCCGACGCCCAGCACTGGGCGGCGACCATCGCCGAGCTTGCGCCGCTGACCCTGCAACACTACAAACTCGTGCTCAACGGCGACGGCGCCCGGGACGTGGCGCCGGAAGAACGTCATGCCGCGATGATGCGTGCCTGGCACAGCGACGACCTCGCCGAGGGCCGCGCCGCGCGCGCCGAGCGCCGCGCCCCGCGCTTCTCCGGAAAGTAGTTCGGGCCCATCGGTTCTGTGTCTCCGGTGTTCGGATTGCCCGGTTTGCCGAGCGCGTTACGTTCCCGAAACATGCAGGGGTGCCTTTCAGAAACGCGTCAGCCCTAGCGTGATCGCAGTTCATTCCTGGAAGGGGACTGCGTGTCGAAAAAACACCACGGAGCCGACGATCTCTCCGCAGGGGTCGGAGAGATCGAGAACGCCGAACACAGCATCATCGCCACTGGTGCGCAGGCAGCCGCCGCGCGTGAGTCCTTGGAGGACTACACACTTCGGTTCGCACCGCGCAGCTATCGCAAGTGGGGCCCGGGAGTCGTCGCGATCTCGGCCCTCGGCGGTATCGCCTACCTGGCCGACTTCGCGATCGGTGCCAACATCGGCATCGCCAACGGCACGGGAAATGCCTTGTGGGGCATCCTGTTCTTCGCGGTGGTGATCGTGCTGACCGGCTATCCGCTGGCCTACTACGCCGCGCGGTACAACATCGACCTCGACCTCATCACGCGCGGAAGCGGATTCGGTTACTACGGCTCGGTGCTGACCAACGTCATCTTCGCGTCCTTCACCTTCATCTTCTTCGCACTCGAGGGCTCGATCATGGCGCAGGGCCTCCAGCTGGGCCTGCACATCCCGCTGTGGATCGGCTACCTGCTGTCCTCGGTGCTGATCATCCCGCTGGTCATCTACGGCATGAACACCCTGGCCAAACTGCAGGTGTGGACCACGCCGCTGTGGCTGATCATGATGGTGCTGCCGTTCCTGTACCTGGTGATCAAGCACCCGTCGGCGATCGGTGACTTCTTCGCGTTCAGCGGTGTCGACTCGGCGGGCAACCCGCTGGGCAAGGGTGTCAGCTTCGCCGGCACAATGCTGGCCGCAGGCGTGTGTCTGTCGCTGATCGCGCAGATCGCCGAGCAGATCGACTACCTGCGATTCATGCCGCCGCGCACCCCGGAGAACAACCGCAAGTGGTGGATCGCCACCCTCACCGCCGGACCGGGCTGGGTGTTCTTCGGTGCCATCAAGCAGATCGTCGGCCTGTTCCTGGCCGTCTACCTCATCGGCATCAGCATCGACAACGCCGGGATCGCCAACCAGCCCGTGCACCAGTTCGTCGAGATCTATCAGGACTTCCTGCCGCACTGGCTCGCACTGACCCTCGCGGTGATCCTGGTGGTCATCAGCCAGGTGAAGATCAACGTCACCAACGCATACTCGGGATCGTTGGCCTGGACCAACGCCTTCACCCGCGTCACCAAGACCTACCCGGGTCGACTGGTGTTCCTGTTCTTCAACGTCTTCATCGCCATCGTGCTGATGGAAGCCGACATGTTCAGCTTCCTGAACAACCTGCTCAACTTCTACGCCAACTGCGGTATCGCCTGGATCGCCGTCGTGGCCTCCGACATCGCGATCAACAAGTACCTGCTCGGGATCTCGCCCAAGCAGCCCGAGTTCCGGCGCGGCATGATCCACAACGTGAACCCCGTCGGGTTCGGATCGCTGATCGTGTCGGCGGGAGCTTCGATCCTGGTGTACTTCCACGTCTTCGGTGATGCGATCCAGCCCTACTCGCCGCTGGTGGCATTGGTGCTCGCCGTCGTGCTGCCGCCGATCCTGGCGCTGGCCACCAAGGGGAAGTACTACCTGCGTCGTCACGACGACGGCATCGACATCCCGATGTACGACGAGCACGGCAACCCGACCGATGCGCGACTGCTGTGCTGTGTCACCGGCATCGAGTTCGAACGCCCCGACATGATCGCCTCGGCGGTGCCCGGCCCGAACGGCGAGAAGCAGTACATCAGCTCGCTGGCGTTGTCCTGTGACCGCACCGGTGAGCATGTGCTTCCCGCACAGGACATGTCGGCCGCCCCGACGTCGTCGGTGACCTCCGACATCGCCGTCGATTCCACCACCGGCGAACCGGCGGCGGAGTCGACCGCAGCGGAGTCACCGGCCTCGGGGTCACCGGTGGATGGGTCCACTCCGTAGGGTCAACGACATCCCCGAGGCGTCGTGCCGGTCGGCGATCAGTTGAGCGGCGATCGACACGGCGACCTCGGCCGGGGTGTGTGCCCCGAGATCCAAACCCAGCGGAGAACGCAACCGCGCCAACTGATCTGCCGTGACACCCGCCTCGACGAGGCGGGCGTTTCGGTCGGCGACGGTCCGGCGGGAACCGAGCGCGCCGACGAATCCCACCCGGTCGGAACCCAACGCCGTGCGCAACGCCGGGACGTCGAATTTGGTGTCGTGGGTCATCACGCACACGCAGGTCGACCTGTCGGTGCGGTGCTCGGCGATCTCGTGGGCGAGATAGCGATGGGGCCAGTCGACGATCACCTCGTCGGCGTCGGGGAACCGCGCGCGGGTCGCGAACACCGCGCGGGCATCGACGACGGTCACGTGATGGCCGAGCGTCGACCCCAGGGTGGCGAGCGCGCGGACGAAATCGTTGGCGCCCACCAGGATCAGCCGTGAGCGCGGGGCGAAGGTCTGCACGAACGTGCGTGGCCGGTCACCCTGTGGGCCGGTCTCGCAGTCGTCGACGCCGATGATGCCGCTGCGTCCGGAGACGAGCAGGTCGGCGATGTCGGCGTCGAGGTGTCGCCACGGTCGCTGGTCATCGGGAGTGGCCACGTGCCATGTCGGGCTTGCGCTCAGGGTGGCGGCCAGGGCGATCGGTGTGCCTGCGGCCACCGCTGCGGCGATCCGTTGCACCGCGCTCAGGTGCCCGGCGCCGAGCGGCTCGACGAGCACTTCCATCTCTCCGCCGCAGGTCAATCCGATCGCGATGCCGTCGGGGTCGGCGAGTCCGAAGTGCTCGATGATCGCGGTCTCGTCGCTCAACGCCTGTGCGGCACTGTCGATGATCGCCGATTCGACGCACCCGCCCGACAACGACCCGATGATCTCCCCGTCTTCGGTGATCAGCATGGCCGACCCGACAGCACGCGGCGACGCGCCGGTCGTCGAGATCACCCGGGCCAGGGCGACCGGACCGCGCTCCAGGTGCCGAACCAAGGCGGGGAGAACATCACGCATACTCCCAGTGTCGGCGCCCGGACGTGTGTGCGCCACTCGGGCTGCGGCGGGTCTCGAGGTCTCCTCGCTGCGCTCGTCGGCACCTCGACCATCAGAAGGGGCGAAGCGTCCTCGTTCCGGTGGTCGAGGTGTGAGGAGCGAGAGCGACGAGCCTCGAGACCGCTTGTGCCGGAGGGGTAACCGTCAGGAACCGAGCACCTGGTGCAGGTAGGGGTTGGTGAACACCCGATTCAGGTCGAACCGGTCTCGGACGGCGAGGAATTCGTCGAAGCGCGGGTAGACCGACCGGAGATACTCGGCGTCGCGTGTGTGCATCTTGCCCCAATGCGGGCGACCGCCGTGAGCGGTCATGATCGCCTCGGCATCGGCGAAATATGCGGCGGAGTCGGCGGGGTCGTCGTGGTGGTATCGGTGCACGGCGATGTACCCCCGGGGTCCACCGGATGCGGTCGAGAGCATCAGATCGTCGCCTGCGGCGGCGCGGACCTCGACGGGGAAGCTCACCCGATAGCGCTTGCGGTCGATCATCTTTCGCAGCTCGTGCAGTGCCGACGGGGTCGCCTCCAGCGGGACCGCGTACTCCATCTCCCGGAAGCGGACGGTGCGAGAGGAGACGAACACCTTGTCGGAGCGGTCGGTGAACGTGCGGGCCGACAGCACCCGCCCGGACAGCTGACTCATCGCGGGAACCACTGCGGGCAGACGGGAGCCGAGCGCGCACACGGCGCCGTACACGCGGTTGGAGAGGATCTCGTCATCGATGTAGCGGCGTACCGCGCCGGTACCCGACGGCTCGACCAGGCCGTCGAGTCGGGTGTTGGTCTTCGCCAGCGCGCAGTTGGTGTGCGGGAACCAGTAGAACTCGTGATGATCTTGTGTCGCAACGCGTTCGAGGAAGCCGTCGATCGCGTCGTCGGCGTCGAGCGGGTACTCCTCGGCCCGGATGGAGAACGCGGGAACGCACTGCATGGTCAGGTCGACGATTATGCCGAGCGCGCCGAGGCCCAACGCGACGGCGGCGAGGTCGGGATCGTCCTCGGACACCGTGACGACCTCACCGGTTCCGGACACGAGGGTTGCGCCGACGATCTGGGTGCTGATGCCGCCGAAAGCGATTCCGGTGCCGTGGGTTCCGGTGGAGGTGGCCCCGGAGATGGTTTGCCGGTCCACGTCGCCGAGGTTGGTCATGGCCAGACCGTGCTCACCGAGCAGGGCGGGCAACTCGTGGAGGTGGGTGCCCGCACGCAGGGTGACGCGTCGGGCGGCAACGTCGACGTCGACGAGTCCCCGCAACCCGGACATGACCAATTGATGCTGCGGCGCCACGGCGATGGGGGAGAAGCTGTGGCCCGCCCCGGCGGCCTTGACCGTCGAATGTGTCTGCGCGGCACGCTCGACCAGCGCGACGACGTCGTCGATCCGGGCGGGTGAGTGCACGGCGTCCGGTGTGCACTGCGCCGTCCCGCCCCAGTTGCGCCAACTCGCGACGGTCACAGGAAACACTTCCCTTCTCCACGGTAGGTGGGTACCAGCTCGTCGACCCGGGCCGTCCCGTCGGCAGTTCGCGCGATCCGCGCTACTCGCGACGACCGTTCGCACACCTCGCCGGATTTGGTGTGACGGAACCAGATCCGATCCCCGATCCGCAGGCCCTCGGTTCCCGGTCCGTGCAGCGGCGTCTGCACCTCACCGGCCGCTTCGGTCGCGACATAGTGCAGCTCGCGGGGCCACACCGGGCGGGGCAGGCGATCGGGTGCCGGTGGGCCCGAGGCGATCCATCCGCCGCCGGCGCAGGTGACGAAGCCCGGCGCGGGAACACGCACCACGTCGAGCCCGAACGCGAGCGCCGGTGCGGGCCGGAAGCGACGGTAGGTGTCGAACAGGTGGCCGCCGAAAACCCCGCTGCCGGCGGCGATGTCGGTCACCGAGGTGTCCCGCGAGGTGGCCTCCAGGGAGCCGGTGCCGCCGGCGTTGACGATCTCCAGCGGTGCGATGTCGCGCAGCGCCGCCACGACTCGTCCACGGCGACGCCGGATCTCGGCCATGGAGGCACGCTGCATCAGACGCACGGCCCCGTTCTTCGCGCGTTTGCCGGGTACGTCGTCGCCGACCCCGGCGACCTGTGCCTCATACGACATCACGCCGACCAGATCGAAGCCGGGGCGATCGACGATCGAGCGACCGAGGGCCAGCGCGGCGTCGAGATCGTGGATGGGTGAACGTCGCACACCGAGATGCACTCGACCGCCGAGTACACGCAACGACGCGTCGAGGTCGATGGCGACCCGGACCGACGGGCGGGAGCCGGGAGCCGCGATCGCATCGATCGCGTCGAGATGCGCCACGGAGTCGACGAGCAACGTCACCCGCGTGGTGGCCATCTCGTCGGCGAGGAACTCGCCGATGGCGCTCGCACGCACCGTCGGGTATCCCATCAACACATCGGTGATACCGGATTCGGTTGCCAGCCAGCGTGCTTCGTCGAGGTCATAGGCCAGCACCCCGGCGAATCCCGGGCGGGCGACGAGGTCGGCGATGACCGAGCGGACCCGCAACGACTTGCTGGCCAAGCGGATGGGTACGCCACCGGCGCGGCGCAGCAGGTCGGCCACATTGTGTTCGAGCGCGGACGTGTCGAGGACCAGGGCGGGACTGTCGACTCCGGCCGCGGTGAGGGCCTCGGTGAAGCCCTCCCAGTACCGGCGCGGG
Source organism: Gordonia sp. YC-XJ4 (assembly GCF_059511865.1). Lineage (NCBI taxonomy): Bacteria > Bacillati > Actinomycetota > Actinomycetes > Mycobacteriales > Gordoniaceae > Gordonia > Gordonia sp. YC-XJ4. The sequence continues at coordinate 4,732,761 of NZ_CM183447.1, read as the reverse complement.
TCGCGCTCCCACAGTCCCATGGGGGTGGCCGACGACGTCATGAAGCCTCGTCATCGGCAACGACAGCCGACATCGTCTGTCGGACAAGTGATTCCATGAGTGTGTTGACGACGGCGTCGTCGGCGGTGCTCAGGTAGATCAAGGTGATCGAGATCAACGCGCCGATCATCGCGGGCGCGATCTCGCTGGACGGGGTGACGAACCGAACACCGCAGCGCGCTGCCCCGGCGTCGAGGCCCGCGGCGGCGACGCCGTAGAGATCCTCGTACATCTTCTTACCGTGACGCTGCAGCTCGGGATGGTTGTGCGCGTAGATGCCGAGCGAGATCGTGGCCTGCAGCCGACCCGGGTCGGCCTTGAGCATGGCGTAGAACGCATCGAGCTGGTGGCGCATGTTCGTTTCCATCGCCTCCACCGCCGACCCGGCGACGAGGTCGTCCTCGGCCTGGATCGTGTGCAGCATCTGATTGATGTCGGTGGGAACGGCCGTCTCCATGACCGCACACAACAGGGCGGTGCGGGATTCGAAGGCGTAATGGAAGCTCGCGAGTGGCATGTCGGCGTGCGCACAGATCCGGCGGGTCGTCGCGCCCTCGACGCCGTGGTCGGCGATGACCCGGTATGCGGCCTCGACGAGCGCTGCGCGCCGATCCGTGACGGACATCCGTGCCAACGAAATTTCACTTCCCGACCAGCGTGTGAACTCCGCACACGCGTGAACTTGGTTGCAGGCGAGAATGCTACCAAGCCGTGTCCCCCTTTTCCGGAAGCACGACTTTCCGGCGGGCACGGTTACGCTGAGGATCGTGACAACGCCCATCGAAAAGACGCCCACCGACGTGTTGGGGCGGGTGAAGACCTCGGTCAGCACGCTCGGCGTGCGCGCGGCAGGTGCGGCCGTCGACTCCCTGGCCTCGGCGGGACTGCCCGCGGCACGGGCGATCGGTGCCGACCCGGAATCGATCTGGCGACATGTCGCAGGCTCGCCGAACCTGGTGGGCCGGACCTTCACCAACCCCGAACCGCCCTCGGCCGGGTCGGCGCCCGACCTGCGCGTCGCCCTCGACATGGCTCGACGCCCCGGACGTCCGACGACACCCATCCGGGTCGAGCGTCCGACGTTTCCCGACGACGCACGGGCACTCGCGGTCACCTGGCTCGGGCACGCCTCGGCCCTCGTCGAGATCGACGGGATGCGGGTTTTGACCGACCCGGTGTTCTCCCAGCGGTGTTCGCCGTCGCAGGTCATCGGTCCCGCCCGGATGCACCGCGCCCCGCTCCCGGCCACCGACCTCCCGCCCCTCGACGTCGTGCTGATCAGCCACGACCACTACGACCATCTGGACATGGCGACCGTGCGCACGATCGCCGACACCCAGCCCGCGGTCACCTTCGTCACCCCGCTCGGGGTCGCCGCGCACCTGCTGTCCTGGGGTGTGCCGGCCGATCGCATCCGGCAGGCCGATCTGTGGGAGACCGTGGAGGTCACCGGGCGAACCGGTCATGTGAGCTTCACGTGCGGCCCGGCCCGGCACTTCTCGGGCCGCATGTTCGACCGCGACCTCACCCAGTGGGCGAGCTGGGCGATCGTCGGACCGACCCATCGCGTGTTCTTCTCCGGCGACACCGGCTACACCGAACGCTTCGAGGACCTCGGCGCGCAGCTCGGTCCGTTCGACCTCACGCTCATTGCGGTCGGCGCCTACGACACGCTGTGGCCCGACGTCCACGTCGACCCCGAGGAGGCCGTCGCGATCCACCGGATGGTCTCCGGGTCGGCGGGCACGGATGCCGTTCTCGTCCCCATCCATTGGGGCACGTTCTCCCTTGCCCGCCACCCGTGGGCCGAGCCGATCGCGCGACTGCTGCCCAGCGCCGGCCGCAACGCGACCACGGTGATGGTTCCGCAGCCCGGTGGCAGCATCGACCTCACCCGTCGGTCGGGGACCGGTCTCACCGATCCGCAGTGGTGGGAAGCCTCGGCGTGAGCGGACTGATCGACACCGGAGCCACCAATCCCGGACTGACCGCCGACGAGGTGGCCGAACGGGTCGCCGCCGGGCAGGTCAACTCGATGCCCGATCGCTCCGGGCGGAGCGTCGGCGACATCATCCGCGCCAACGTGTTCACCCGGATCAACGCGATCCTCGGTGTGCTGTTCGCCATCGTCGCCTTCACCGGGTCGTTCATCAACGGCCTCTTCGGTCTGCTCATCGTGGCCAACAGCGGCATCGGCATCATCCAGGAGGTCCGCGCCAAACGCACCCTCGACCGGCTGGCCATCGTCGGTCAGACCCGACCCCGGGTACGCCGCGACGGGCAGGTGCACGAACTACCACCCGCCGAGGTCGTCATCGACGACATCATCGAGGTCGGCGCGGGCGATCAGATCGTCGTCGACGGTGAGGTCGTCGAATCGCTGGTCCTCGACGTCGACGAATCGCTGCTCACCGGTGAGGCCGACGCCGTCGACAAGGCCGCGGGCGACAAGATCCTCTCCGGCAGCTTCGTGGTCTCCGGATCCGGCGCGTACCGGGCCACCAAGGTGGGCGCCGACGCCTACGCCTCGCAGCTGGCCGCCGAGGCGTCGAAGTTCACGCTGGTGTCCTCGGAGCTGATGTCCGGGATCAACGAGATCCTCAAGGTGATCACATGGCTGCTCATCCCGGCCGGCGTCCTGACGATCGTCAACCAGCTGTTCATCAGCGGGAACGGGCTGCGTGCATCGCTGTTGGGCATGGTCGCCGCGCTGGTGCCGATGGTGCCCGAGGGGCTGGTCCTGATGACCTCGATCGCGTTCGCCGTCGGCGTCGTCCGGCTCGGGCGCCGCCAATGCCTGGTCAACGAACTGCCCGCGATCGAGGGGCTCGCCCGCGTCAACGTCGTCTGCGCCGACAAGACCGGCACGCTCACCGAGAACGGCATGCGCCTGTCGGAGGTGCGTGGGGTCGGCGACGCCGCCGACACCACGTCGGTCGACGACGTCCTCGCCGCGCTCGCCGCCAACGACCGCAGCCCCAACGCGAGCGTGCTCGCGCTGGCCGAGGCCTACCCACAGGCCCCGGACTGGCACCTCACCGCCATCGAACCGTTCACCTCCGCCAAGAAGTGGAGCGGCATGTCGTTCGCCGACGCCGCCGGTGCCGATCGCGGCAACTGGATTCTCGGTGCCCCCGATGTGCTCCTCGACCCGGACTCCGCGCCGGCCACGCTGGCCTCGGACATCGGCGCCAACGGACTGCGGGTGTTGCTGCTCGGGCACACCGACGTCCCGGTCGACACCGACCCCGATGCCGCGCCCACCGAGAGCCGTTCGGCGACAACCGTTCCCGGGACGCTGACGCCGGTCGCGCTCGTCGTCCTCGAACAGCGGGTGCGTGACGACGCCCGCGATACCCTCGACTATTTCGCGTCCCAGCACGTCGAGGTGAAGGTGATCTCCGGCGACAACGCGCGCTCGGTGGGCGCGGTGGCCCAGTCGCTGGGTCTCGGTTCACCCGAGTCGGCCGTCGATGCGCGTAGCCTGCCCGACGATCCCGCCGAGCTCGCCGAGGTCGTCTCCGACGGCGTCATCTTCGGCCGGGTGCGTCCCGACCAGAAGCGTGCGATGGTCGCGGCGCTGCAGTCGCGCGCGGACACCGTGGCGATGACCGGTGACGGCGTCAACGACGTCCTCGCGCTCAAGGACGCCGACATCGGCGTGGCCATGGGATCGGGCAGTTCGGCAGCCCGGGCGGTCGCGCAGATCGTGTTGCTGGACAACAAATTCGCGACGTTGCCGTATGTGGTCGGCGAAGGCCGGCGGGTGATCGGCAACATCGAGCGCGTATCCAACCTGTTTCTCACCAAGACCGTGTACGCGGTGCTGCTCGCACTGTTCGTCGGGGTTGCCGGGGTGGCCGGCAAGATCTTCGGATTCGCCTCGCTCAGTTACCCTTTCCAACCCATCCACGTCACCATCTCGGCATGGTTCACCATCGGCGTGCCGGCATTCATCCTCTCGCTCGCCCCGAACAACGAGCGTGCCCGGACCGGCTTCGTCCGTCGGGTGCTGACCCAGGCGGTACCCAACGGCATCATCGTCGGGCTCGCCGCGTTCATCACCTACGTCATTGTCAATCCCGGCGGGACCGGGGTGGCGTTGGGTGGCGACAGCGTCGACCTCCCGCCCGCGCAGACCCAGGCGGCCACGGCCACCCTGATCTGCCTGATCGCCGTAGCCCTCTACGTCCTGGCCGTCGTCGCGCGGCCGTACACGTGGTGGAAGATCGTGCTGCTGGTCGCCTCCGTCGGCGCCTACGTGATCATCTTCGCCTGGCCGTGGACGCAGCACATGTTCAAACTGGATTCGTCGAACTGGGACATGAACGTGGTCGCGTTCATCGCCGCGGCCTGCGGCATCGCGGGTGTGGAGATCGTGTCGCGGTTGTTGCCGCGTCTGGTCGGCGATCGCGACTCGGAGCACATCGACGGCGCCGAGGGAGAATCGCTGGCATGAGCTCGACGCGGCACCTACACTCGGGGACCGCTTCGCCCGATCTGTACACCGTGTGACAGACGGTCATCACCCCACCACGAGGAGCTGGTCATGGATCTCAAGGGATTGGTCGACAAGGCCAAGGCCGCACTGCAGAAGAACCCGAGTCTGATCGACAAGGGCGGCGACGCCATCGACAAGGCGACCGGCGGTAAGTACGCCTCGCAGGTCGACAAGGCGCAGGACGCGGCCCGCAAGGCCGTCGGGGCCCAAAATCCGGAAACACAGAAGCCGGATACCCCCAACCAGCCGCCGCAGAATCCCGCCTAAGTTCCCGCTGCGGCCCGCGGGTGTCGGCGATACGCCGACACCGTCGGGTCGTCGGTGAGCCAGAACCGCCACGCGAGGTCGGCATTGCGTCGCACACCTACCCGTGGGCCGGCGCTGATCGCTGCCGGGTCGATCGGTTCGTCCGCGGGTAGCAGCGTGACCGGCGTGTCATCGCCGAGGTCGGCGCCCAGATCGTCCATCGTGATCCCGAGCGCACGGGTCAGATTGCCCGGACCACGCGTTAGCGCCGACTCGGCGACCGGTGCCGCCCGACCGGCCGCTCGTCGACGATGTGCGAGTGCCGATCCGTCGAGTACCTCACCGGCGCGCAGCAGCACCGCCGATGCCAACCCGTCGGGCCCGGTCACCACATTCGCGCAGAAATGGCCGTGGATGCGGTACACGTAGAGCCGGTCGGGTGGGCCGTACATGATCTCCGAGCGCGCAGTGCGCACGAAGGCGTGCGACGCGGGATCGCGCGGTCCCGCATAGGCCTCGACCTCGGTGATCCGCAGGCTCACGTCGTGCCCGACGAGGATCGCGCCGAGCAGGGTTCGGGCCCCGACGGTGGCATCGGGATGGGCGATCGCCGCGGTCAGCCGGTCGCGCCCGGTCGGGCAAGGCTCGGGTCGTCGTCTGTGCACCTGCATCACCGGTTAGGCTTCCACACCATGGCGAAGACGAGCGACTCCATCGACCTCGAGCTGTCACCTGCCGACACCTGGACCGCGGCGTCGGATCTGTCGCGTTTCGACGAGTGGTTGGTGCTGCATGGTGGATGGCGTAGTCCGGTGCCGCAGCCGCACGAATTGCGCAAGGGACTCAAGGTGACCTCGATCGTCAAGGTCAAGGGCAATCCCGTGCGCATCGACTGGGTCGTCGACAAGTATGTCGAGGGCAGTGAGGTGCGGCTGAAGGGTTCGGGTAAGGGCGGGATCAAGGTCAAGCTCGACCTGTCGGTGGAGCCCCGTTCCTCGGGATCGACGATCACGTTCCTCGTCGACCTCGGTGGTCTCCCGTTGATGGGGCCGATCGGGATGGCGACGGCCAAGGTGGTCCACGGGGATCTGCACACTTCGCTGACGACCTTCCAGCAGAAGTTCGGCTGACTTCGACACTGCCGGGCTCGACACCAACCGGATTCGACAACACCGGGTTCCACAACACAGGGGGAGTGCGCACATGGGGCGGCACAGCAACGAGCCCGCGGATTCCGGGCACGCTCCCGGCCGTCCGGGTGACGGTCAGTCCGGCGCTGCCGCCGACGACTTCGGTTTCGAGCACCGCAAGGTGCGGTCATCTCGTCGCGGCGCCCTGCTGTGGGGTCTTGGCGCACTGGTGGTCGTGGCCGCCCTCGTGACCGGATTCGTGGTGTGGCGCACCGTTGGTTCGGGCGCCTGCCACGGTGAACGGACGAGCGTGACCGTCGCCGCCGATCCGACCATCGCCTCGGCATTGCGGGATTCCGCGGCCACGGTCTCGGCCAACAGTTGTTACGACTACTCGGTCGACTCGGTGGCCGGGTCGGCCGCGCCGGGTCTGTTGACCAGTGGTGATCAGCGCCCCGACCTGTGGGTGCCGGATTCGCAGCTGCAGGCTCGCCGCGTCATCACCCAGGTCCGCCAGGAACTCGATCTCACCTCACCGTCGTTGGTCTCCACGCCCACCGTCGTCGTCGGCAAGAACGTGCCGCAGCTGTCCAGTTGGGAGCAGGTCATGAAGCTGCCCGATCTGCGCGCGGGCAGCCCGGTGGACACCAGCAGCGGCGACGCACCGATCGTCGGCGCACTCGCCGAGGTCAATGCCAACAAGCTCACCGAGGATCAACTACTCGAGGGCATGACGGTACTTGCGGTGCAGCAGAACAACGTTCGTCTGACCAACGACAGCGAGGGCACGCGCCTCAATCTGGCGAACGCCTCCGACGTGCCGGCGGTGACGACCGAACAGCAATATGTGATGTTCATGCGCACCCATCCGGGATCGCAGCTGAAGTTCGCGATTCCCGCCGACGGGACGGTGCTGCTGGATTACCCGTTGGTGAACACCGCCGGTTCGGCGCGCAAGGGCGAAGCCGACGACGCGGGCAAGGCGCTGGCCGCCGGTATCGCCGGCAATGCCGCACAACCGTTGGCCGACGCGGCATTTCGTCTGCCGAACGGCAAGCCCGCCGGTGGTGAGCATCCGTACGGCACGGGTCAGCCGGTGCAGGTGCTCACGCTGCGCGATCCCGCGGAGGTCGACAAAGCGCTGCGGCAGTGGCAGGTGCTCGGAGTGCCGATCCGCACGCTCGTCGTCGAGGACACCTCCGGATCGATGCAACAGCGTGTGGGATCCGAGACCCGGGCGCAACTGTTGATCGACGCGTCGCTGCAGGGTCTGAAACTCTTCCCGAACAATGCCGAGATCGGCGGCTGGGCATTCAGTCAGAACCGCGGCCCGGGCGGCCAGGACTGGGTGCAACTGTCCGACATCCGTCGACTCGACGCGCCCGCGGCCAACGGAAAGACCCACCGTGACGAACTCGCCGCCGCGGTGACGCAGGGACTGGCGCCGCAGAACCTCGGCGGGGCGACAGGTCTCTACGACACCACCCTCGCCGCATTCAAGCAGGTCCAGAGCACCTACGATCCGACCTACTCCAACAGCGTCATCATCATGACCGACGGCGAGAACGAGGATCCCGGCAGCATCAGCCTCGACGAGCTGATCACCGAGCTCAAGAAGCTCGAGGATCCGGCGCGTCCGGTACTCGTGCTCACCATCGGCATCTCCTCCGACGCCGACACCGACGCCCTCAAGCAGATCGCCGACGCGACCGGCGGCACCTCGTATGTCGCCAAGACCGCCGACGACATCTCGTCGGTTTTCGTCAACGCCATCCAGGCGCGCGTGGCGGCCGCCGGACGCTGATCCGCCGGCATGAATCCGGCAGGTGGCTGCGAGGTTTCTTGGGATACCCTAAGACATCGGCCTCGGGGGAGGCGCTGCACGGTGATCGTGCCCCAGAATGGGGAACCATGACCCGATCAATCCGGACCATGGTCCGCAAAGATGAGTTCGTGACCGTGACCCGCGCGACCGGGGTGGTTGCCGCCGTCGCCGCCGTGGGCCTGGCGACCGCCGCATGCGGTTCCGACGACGCGACGGCCTCCGACGCCACTCAGAGCACGGGCGCGGCGACCTCGGCCACCTCGGCGACCGGTGCTGCCGGCGGCTCCGGCGAGTACAAGAGCGGCACCTACAGCGCGACCGGGCACTACGTCTCCCCGGGCGGCCCGCAGCAGATCGGTGTGACCGTCACGCTCGACAATGCGACGATCACCAAGGTCGATCTCGATCGCAGTCATACCCGCGGAACGTCGGCGGAATTCCAGGCGAAGTTCGCCGGCGGGATCAACTCCGAGGTGGTCGGCAAGAACATCGACGATCTCGACGTGCACAAGGTGTCCGGGTCGTCACTGACCTCCGGTGGCTTCAATGACGCCATCGCCCAGATCAAGTCCCAGGCGCGCGCCTGATCCGGTGCGTACCGACCCGTTGAGTACCGACTGGGGTTTCGAGGCGCTCGGCACGGTCTGGGAGATCACCACCGACCGGCCGCTCTCGGAGCGTGCGCGTGCCGCGGTGGGTGCCGAACTCGATCGCATCGACCGGTTCTGGTCACGCTTCCGTCCGGACTCGACGGTCGCCGAGATGTCCCGCAGGGCCGGCCGGTACCGCCTCGCCCGCGAGGATCGATGTCTGCTGGAGTGGTATCGCGAGCTCTACGACGCCACCGGTGGTGCGGTCACCCCGCTGGTCGGGCAGATCCTCGACGACGCCGGATACGACGCCGACTACTCGTTGACCCCCGATCGCACCGTGCCCGCGCCCGCGTGGGACGACGTCATCGACTGGGACGGTACCGAATTGGTGGTCCGCACCCCTGTTCTGCTCGACGTCGGGGCCGCCGGCAAGGGCTTCGCCGTCGACCGGGTGGCGTCGATCGTCGCCGACCACGCCGAGCGTTACCTCGTCGACGCCGGCGGGGACATGGTGATCTCGCCGCGCGACGAACCGGTACGGATCGCCCTCGAACACCCCCTCGACCCGACCAAGGCGATCGGACTAGTCGAATTGACCGGGGGTGCACTGTGCGCGTCTGCGGCCAACCGTCGCGTGTGGGGCGACTGGCACCACATCGTCGACCCGAGGACGGCTGCTCCCACCCGTGAGGTCATGGCCACCTGGGTGTACGCGCGGGACGCGATGACCGCCGACGGCCTGGCCACCGCGCTGTTCTTCACGGCGGCAACGGAATTGAGCGTTCTCGGAGCGCGTCACGGGTGGGCGCCGGCACTGTCGGTCGGCTCCGACATCGCCGGGTTCCGGTTCGCCGGCACCGACGTACCCGACCATGTGGCGATTCGCGGCAACGGAGTCGTCGAGCACACCACGATCCCCGGATTGGAGCTGTTCGTATGACGAGTCTGTCACCGCGATGGCTGACCATGCATCGCGCGGTGCTCGTCGCGCTGCTCGCACTGGCCGTGGTGTCGTTCATCGTCGCCGCCGCCGACAGCGATTTCGCCTACACCCCAGAGCAATTGCTGGTGTCGCTGGTGATCGCGCTGGCCGTCACTGGTGCCGGAACCTATCTGTGTGCGGCGCTGGTGCGGGTACCGCCTGGTGCGGATTCGTGGGCGATCACGGCATTGATCCTGTTCTTCCTCATGCCCGGGGTGTCCGATGCGGCCTCGGCGGTGTCGATGGTGATCGCCGCGGGCGCTGCGGCGATCAGCAAATACGTGGTGGTGTGGCGTCGCCGGTTGATCCTCAACCCGGCCGTCGTCGGGGCGATCGCCGCGTACGCGGTCTCCTACGCCGGGGTGAGTATCGCTGGGGTGCCGCTGAGTTCGCCGTTCTGGTGGGTGGCCGCAGAGCCGCTGTTCTATCCGATGCTCATCATCGGCATCCTGTTGGTGACCGCGTTGCGCGAATGGTGGCTCGTCACGATCTTCCTGCTGGCGACGCTGGCCACCGTCGGAGTGCTGCAGGTGACGCAGGGCGGTCAGGATCTGCAGTTCGTGTTCGTCTCGTCGCCCACGCTGTTCCTCGCGGCCGTCATGCTGCCCGAGCCGTTGACCTCGCCGACATCGCGAATCCACCGCGCCGTGTACGCGATCATCGTTGCGGTGCTGATGAATTGGCAGCAGACCTTCGAGATCACTGACGCCTATTCGCTGGAGTTCGTGCCGCAGATCGCGCTGGGCGTCGGATGTGTCTACGCCTTCGTGGTCCGGTTGGTCGCCCAGCGCGGTGCGGGGCGGGTGGTGCTCGACACGTATGTCGACCGCATCGCCGAGAACACCTATCGGGTTCGCGCGCAGACGACCTCGCCGTTGCGGTTCGCGCCTGGCCAGTGGGCGATGGTGTCGGCGCCGCGGTGGTCGGCGCCGCTGTGGCAGCGCACGCGGCGCGTGTTCTCCTACGCCGAGGCGCCGGGGGAGAACCCGGTCGAGTTCGCGTTCACCGTGCCGTCGGCGCGGGTGTCCGCCTTCAAGTCCGATCTCGTCGAATCCCGGCGGAGCAGGCTGTATCTCGACGCGACCGGCGGCGATTTCACCCTCGAGCGCCGGGTGGGCCGGCACCCACTGGTGTTACTGGCCGCGGGCATCGGCATCACCCCCTACCGATCGATGCTGCGCACCCTGACACTCGGTGACGGCCGCCCCGACCTGTCGTGGCTGACGGTCGTCCACGTCGTCGGTGCCGCCGAGCGGTCGGTGTACGACGACGATCTCGACATCCTGCGGGCCGCCGGCGCGCGGGTCGAGATCATCGCCGACGCAGGGCTGGCCGCGGGTATCGCCGAACCCGCGGCGCTGGTCGACCTCGTCGGGCGTGCGGTGCACTCCGGGGATGCGCACTATCTCGTGTCGGGCAATCCCGCGTTCGTGCGCACCACCGCCGCCACCATTCGCCGCACCGACACCACAACCCGCTGGGCGTTCTGGCGGATTCGCACCGACGCATTCCTGGGTTATTGAGTTTCTGGGGGTATTGAGTTCCTGGGTTATTGACGGGCCCGGGTCGCGTTCATCCCGGCGCCTGCGCCAGGCGATGCAACACCGTCACCACCTCATCGACCACCGGTGAGTGCACCTGGGCGGGTCGTGCGGCGACGAGTTCGACGCTGGTGTGCGGGATGAGGTCGGCGTAGCGGACGCCGGCGATGTCGAGGGCGGCGGTGGGGGCGGGCACGATCGCCACCCCGAGCCCGGCGGCCACGAGTGTGACCAGGGTCGAGGTCTCGGCGACCTCGTGGCGGATGCGTGGCACGAACCCCGCGTCGGCCCACAGGCCCGAGATCACCGAGTTCATCACCGAGCGGCCGTGTCCGGCGTGGGCGATGAGATCGTCGGTCGCCAGGTCGGCGACGGACAGCTCTGTGCGGTCGGCGAATCGGTGGCTGTCGGGGAGTGCGACGATCAGCCGGTCGGAACGGATCGGTTCGATCACCGCGTCGGTCCCGGTGATCGGCGGTCGTAACAGCGCGAGGTCGATCCGTCGCTCTTCCAGCGCGGAGAGGAGTTCGGGCGCCAGCATCTCGCCGCGGACCGCGACCTCCACCCCGGGGAGTTCGTCGCGCAGCGTGCGGACGAGTTGCGGGAGCAGTGAGTAGGTGGCCGAGCCGACGCACCCGATCGTCAGGTGTCCTTCCTGGCCTTCGGCGATGCGTCGCGCCTGGGCGCCGGCGGATTCGACGGCGTCGAGGATCGCGACGACCTGCGTCAGATATGCGGTCCCGGCGGGGGTCAGTTCGACGCGGCGGGTTGAGCGGGTCAGCAACTCGACGCCGAGTTCGGCCTCGAGCTGCCGGATCTGTGCCGACAGTGGCGGCTGGGCGATGTGGAGTCGTTGCGCGGCCCGGCCGAAGTGCAACTCCTCGGCGACCGCGCGGAAGTATCGCAGGTGACGCAGTTCCATGGATGCAAGTCTACGGCTGTTGATACTTCACAGCTCTCAATAGCGGCGATTTAGGTACTTCAGAATATGAGCGGTGCGGCCTAGCCTCGGAGTATGAGTTCTGGCACCTCGACTTCTTCCGACACCGATGTGGTCATCTGCTCCCCGCTGCGCACCCCGGTGGGCCGGATGGGTGGCGCGCTGGCGCCGCTGACCGTCACCGACCTGGCGACGACACTGCTACGCGAACTCGCCACGCGGACCGGCCTCGGAGAGGGCGATGTCGACGACGTCATCCTCGGACAGGGCTATGCCAACGGTGAGTCACCCGCCATCGGACGCATGGCCGCCCTCGACGCCGGTCTCGGTATCGGCGTGCCCGGCATGCAGGTGGACCGCCGATGTGGCTCGGGACTGCAGGCCATCCTCAATGGTGCCGCCCAGATCGCCTCCGGGGGAGCCGAATTGGTCATCGCCGGCGGTGCCGAATCGATGTCGAATGTCGAGCACTATGCGCTCGGCCTGCGGACTGGGGTGCGTCAGGGCGGCGTCGAGCTGATGGACCGCCTCGATCGCGGTCGCCTCACCGCGGGCGGACAGTCGCACCCGGTGCCCGGTGGAATGATCGAGACCGCCGAGAACCTGCGCAAGAAATACTCGCTGAGCCGCACCGAGCAGGACGAACTCGCGGTGCGCTCCCACGAAAGGGCCATCGCCGCACACGACGCCGGGCGCTTCGCCGACGAACTCGTGCCCGTCACCATCCCCGGGCGTCGCGGAAAACCCGACACCGTCGTCGACCGCGACGAGCACCCGCGTGCCGACGCCGACCTCGCGAGCCTGTCGAAACTGCGCGCCATCCGCTCCCGCATAGACCCCGACTCGACGGTCACCGCCGGTAACGCGTCCGGGCAGAACGACGGTGCGGCGATGTGCGTCGTCACCACCCGCGCCGGTGCCGAGAAGCGCGGTCTCACACCGCTTCTGGCGCTGCGTTCCTGGGCCGTCACCGGATGCGCCCCCGAGGAGATGGGAATCGGACCGGTCGGCGCCACCGCCGCGGCGCTGGCCCGCGCCGGCCTGACCCTCGCCGACATGGATCTGATCGAGCTCAATGAAGCCTTCGCCGCACAGGTGCTCGCCGTTCTCGCCGAATGGGAGATCGACCCGACCGACGAACGCCTGAACCCCAACGGTTCCGGGATCTCGCTGGGACATCCGATCGGCGCGACTGGCGCCCGCATCCTGGCGACCGCGGCGTACGAGGCGCGGCGTCGAGACGCCCGCCACGTCCTGGAAACCATGTGTATCGGCGGCGGTCAGGGACTGGCCGCGGTGTTCGAGGTGATCCGATGAGCGCGGTCGAGGTCGCATCGTATGTGAGTGGGCCCGCCGACGCCCCGGTCGTCGTGTTGTCGAACTCGCTGGGCTCCGACCACCGGATGTGGGATGCCCAGGTCCCCGAACTCGAGAAGACCTTCCGAGTGGTGCGCTATGACACCCGGGGACACGGGGCGTCGCCGGTTCCGCAGGGGCCGTACGGGATCGACGACCTCGTCGACGATCTCGTCGCCCTGCTCGACCGCCTAGGCGTCGAGCGAGCGGCCATCGTGGGTCTCTCCCTTGGCGGGATGACCGCGATGCGGGTCGCCGTGCGCAACCCGGATCGTGTGCGCAGCCTCGGATTGCTGTGTACCTCACCGTATCTGGGGCCGGCTACCGGGTGGACGGACCGCGCCGCGGTGGTCCGCGACGGTGGATCGGTCGCCGTCGCCGATGGCGTACTCAGCCGCTGGTTCAGTCCGGGATTCCTTGCCGACGAGGCGAATTCGGACCGATTGGCCTACTACCGGGACATGATCGCCGCCACCCCGGCCGAAGGGTACGCGGGCTGCTGCGAGGCCATCGCCGCGATGGATCAACGCGGCGAGATCTCCGCGATCACCGCCCCCACCCTCGCGATCGCCGGCGCCGACGACCCGGCCACCCCGCCGCAGATGCTCGCCGACATCGTCGACGCCGTCGCCGACGGCACGCTGCTCGTCGTCGACGACGCGGCGCACCTGGCCAACGCCGAACAGCCCGCCATCATCACTGCCGCCCTCATCGAACATCTGGAGAAGTCATGAGCATCAACAAGGTTGCCGCGTCCGCCGCCGAGGCAGTCGCCGACATTCCCGACGGCGCGAGTCTCGCGGTCGGCGGATTCGGGCTCTCCGGAATCCCCAAGTTCCTCATCGACGCGCTGCTCGCCCAGGGTGCCGGAAACCTCACCATCGTCAGCAACAACTGTGGCGTCGACGGCGCCGGCCTCGGACTCCTGTTGGAGGCCAGACGGATCGACAAGGTGATCGCCTCTTACATCGGAGAGAACAAGGAATTCGGCCGTCAGTTCCTCGCCGGTGAGGTCACCGTCGAGCTCACCCCACAGGGGACGCTGGCCGAACGGATGCGCGCCGGCGGCAGCGGGATCGGCGCGTTCTTCACCCCGACCGGCGTCGGCACCCTCGTCGCCGACGGTGGTCTGCCGTGGCGATACAACTCCGACGGCTCGGTCGCGCTGGCGTCGCCGGCCAAGGAGGTCCGCACCTTCAACGGTCAGGAGATGGTGCTCGAGGAGTCCATCGTCACCGACTACGCGCTGGTGCGCGCCGCCGTCGTCGACACGGCGGGCAACTGCTGCTTCCACGCCGCCGCCCGCAACTTCAATCCGCCCGCCGCGATGTCGGGGCGCATCACCATCGTCGAAGCCGAGAAGGTGGTGGAGGTCGGTGAACTCGGCCCCGATCAGATCCACCTGCCGGGGATCTTCGTCAAACGGATCGTCGCGCTCACCCCGGAACAGGCCGCCGACAAGGGAATCGAGCACCGCACCATCCGTGAGCGGCCCGCGGCTGTCTCGGCGTGATCTCCCGACCTGCCCGATCGACAGTCACCCAACACTTTCCGAGGAGTACACCATGACCTGGACCCGCACCGAGATGGCTGCCCGCGCGGCACGTGAGTTGCGTCCCGGCGACTACGTCAATCTGGGGATCGGACTGCCGACGCTCATCCCCGATCACATGCCCGCCGATTCCGACATCGTGCTGCACGCCGAGAACGGCATCCTCGGGGTGGGGCCGTTCCCGTACGACGACGAGGTCGATCCCGATCTGATCAACGCGGGCAAGCAAACCGTGTCGGTGCTGCCCGGCGCGTCGTATTTCGATTCCGCCACCAGCTTCTCGATGATCCGCGGCGGTCACGTCGACGTCGCGGTCCTCGGTGGCATGCAGGTGTCGGCGAACGGTGATCTGGCCAACTGGATGGTGCCCGGGGCCATGGTCAAGGGCATCGGCGGTGCCATGGATCTTGTCAACGGCGCCGGACAGGTCATCGTGCTGATGGAGCACGTCAGCAAGAAGGGTGACCCGAAGCTCGTCGCGGAGTGTTCGTTGCCGCTGACCGGCAAGGCCGTGGTGAGCAGGGTGATCACCGATCTCGGTGTCTTCGACGTCACCGGAACGGGATTCGACGTCGTCGAATTGGCCCCGGGGGTGGAGTTCTCCGATGTGGAGGCGAAGACCGGTGCGACCGTCGTCGACAAAACCGACCTCAATGGTCAGGATCGCGACGCCGCCAACTCCGACCTCGACCGCAGCCCGAGCTTGGCGTAGATGCGGGTGAGGTGGTACTGCACGGTCTTGGGTGAAATGTACAGTTCGGCAGCCACTTCCCGGTTCGACAGTCCGCGCGCGACGAGGGTCGCGACGGCCTCTTCCTGAGGGGTCAGGTCGGTGACGTCACGCTCGGTGCGGTGGGAGGCGCCGGCATGGCCGGTGTGCACCCCGCCCGCCTTCAGCTCCCGATCACACCGCTCGACATACGTTGTCGCGCCGAGGGAATGGTAGATCTCGCGCGCGGTGGCCATGACGGTGTCGGCGGCTCGGCGTTTGCCTGCACGTCGTAGCGTCTGGCCGTAGGCGAAGTTCACGCGCGCGAGGTCGTAACGCAGCGGCAGGCCCTCCAACAGCTCCAGTGACCGCTCGAATGTCCTTCGAGCACCGTGGATGTCGCCGGTGGAACCGAGGAGCCGGGCCCGGGCATAGCCGAGTCGTGCTGCCGCCGATCGATGGCCGCGCGCCGCGGTACGTTTCTCGAACGGTGTGAGCAGGGCGTCGGCCTCGTCGAGCCGGCCGTCGACGACGAGCGCGTTGGCGAGGACGTCGACCCACGGCCACCATCCGGGCTCTACGAGAGCGGGGGTGTCTTTGGCCATCTGCCGCAAGGGTTCGAGCGTGCGGATCACCTTGCCGTAATCGGCAGCGGCCTCGGCGAGTTGCGCTCGAGCGAGCAGCATCGGTATCCGCATGATCTCGTAGTCGCCCGCCGGTGCCGCCGCCCGGTCGGCCGCGTCGTGGGCGGATGACCAGTCTCCGCGGAGCGAATGAATCTGCGCCGCAGTCCAGTTCAGCAGGGGTGTGGCCAGCTCGATGCCCCCGCGGTCGGCGAGTTCGCGCCCCCGCTCCACGGTGACGAGCGCGGTGTCCCAATCGCCCGTGAGGAACTCGACGCGAGCGAGCCACGCCAACGACCAGAGAGAGATCCGGTTGGAGCCGCCGAGAGCGGCCATGGAGACCGCGGTCTCCAGATGGCTTCGGGCGCTGCCGATGTCGTCGATGCCGAGTTCGAGCCAGCCGCGGCCCATGGAGACGCGCTGCGCCTGAGGTCCGAAACGCACGCGTTCGGCGAGGTCGGTGTACGAGGCGACGGCGCCAGTCGTATCTCCCGACCACGCCTGTCCGAGACCGCGGATGACCGCGGCCTCGATTCCGGCGGGGGAGTTGTCGCCGGCCATCTCGATGGCCCGATCGGCCCAGTCGACGAGTTCGTCCCCGCGGCAGCGAACGAGATTGTGCAGGACGAAGCGCTGCGCGATCAGTGCAGCAACGTCGGGTTCGCGCTCGAAACTGACTATTCCCCAGGCGCGTTCGAGTCGGAGGTGCGCGTCAGCAGACCGGCCACGCAGGATGGCGAGATATGCCAGGGTGGCGTTGCGCAGCGCGGTCTCTCGCAGGCTCTCCACGATCGGCACATACGACGCCGCGCTCACACAGTCACCTGCGGCCAGCAATGCATCCACCGACAGGGTGGTGCGTTGGTCACTGCGAAGCCGATCCGAGGTCAGACGACCGGCTTGTCGATAGAGTTCGGCGGCCGCTGCCCACTCGCCGTCGGTGGCGCGGGACTGGGCGAGCGCGTCGAGTTCGTCGGCGAGCGCGGCGTCTGGCACCGGGGTGGCGGCGACACGATGATTGAGCCTGTGCACCGGATCGGTCACCAGATCGGCTGCGCGGCGGTGCATCTCGCCGACACGACGGATTCCCATCACCTCGAGCACTGCGGCCTGTATCAGCGGTCCGGCGACCCGGGGATGCGCGTCGGCCGGCACCAGAGCGGCCGGAGCCTGGACGAGCCCGGTGCGCAGGGCGTCGTCGAGTGCGCCCAGCGGATCGGTGATATCTGCCAATTCGATTGCCACGCCCAGGGACTCGTTCTCGTGGAGAATGCATAGGGCTTCGATGAGTCGGCGGGCGGGCGTGGGGCATGCCTCGAGTTCTTCGCGGACCGAGTTGACGATGTATCCGGGCGCGGGAAGTGCGATGCCCGCCTGTGACCAGGCCCGCCCCGGCAGTTCGTCCAGCAGACTCAGAATGTCGCGCGGATTGCCTCCGGTGTGGTGGGTGAGCGTGTCGACAACCGTCGGATGAACCACGCGTGCGCGGGCCGTCGCCAGGGCGGCCACCGCGTCGCGATCCAGCCCGGCGAGTGGCATCACATCGGGCAGGAATGACATCAGTGCCGGCGTTTCATGCGTGGCGGTGAGAAGGACGAGGTGCGCATCGTCATTCTCACCGATGACCTCGGTGAGTTCCGTTGCGTCGAGATTGTCGGCGTCGTCGATCGTGCGAATCGACAGGTCCTGCTGCGGCGCGAGTTGCGCGACATGGCGTAGCAGCGTGCTCTTGCCGATGCCGGCCGCGCCGGTGACCAGGAGGTAGGACGTCTGTGTCAGCTGAGCTGCGCGCTCGAGGATCTCGCCGACCTCGCGATCACGACCGATACAACCGGCCTCGATGATCATCCCCACATCCTAGTTGCGTCCCTTCCGGAGGAGCGGGTGTTTCACCCAGGGGCCTTGGCGCCCTTCCCCGACTACCGGGCCGCCCTTCCCCCGATGGTCGAGGTGCGCCCATTTTCTGGTGGTCGAGGCGTCCCCCCGATGGTCGAGGTGTGAGGCGCGTGCGCCGAGCCTCGAGACCTCTTGCAACACAGCTGGTTCCACCCCACAACGAAAACCCGTCACCGCGGATACGTGACAATCACCTGCCCCGTCCGTCGGCTCCGCCACTCCACCCTCCGATCGGTGTAGAGCGTCGGCACCCACTCCGCGAGATGCTTGCGTTGATGATCGGCCCGGCACAGTGGGATGAGGTCACCGAGCACCGTCCAGCCTCCGGCCTCGGGGTCGGCATGGTTGACGGCCGCCAGTGGTCGAGGTCGCACAGGTGTGACGGCATCCCGCAGAACGGAAACCGGCACCACGCATCGTTGGCCAGCACCTCAGCGCGCAACGCAGCGCTGGGTGCATACGTCAATGCCCCAGGGGGTGGCACGGTGTGACCGCCGTGTCCGGTGGGATCCGCGGGCGGGGCTTGCGGCCGGTCGGAGATTTGCGGGATGAGTGGTCCAGCCGTACGTACGGATTCGGGGTGGTGGATGGTTTTCGCTATCTGGGCGAGGGTGGTGGCGTAGTCGGGGTCGATGGGCCCGTATCCCTGCAACCGGGGGACGAGAATCCCGTCGGGGTCCTTCAACACCGTCAGTACGGGTGCGCCGGGTACGACCAGGGCCCGTCCGAATGCCACCGGCACCTCATCCGGCGTCGGTGGATTCATCGGGTCGGGGATCTCGGGTTCGACGACGGGCTCCACCAACTCGACGTCGGGCACATCGGCATCGGCAGGCGCCGGCATCAGGTCGTCCCACGCTGCCGCGTCCTCGGCGTCAGCGGGTGTCTCGGCCGACCCGTTGCTGTCGGTGCCGCCTCCTCGTTTCGGGCAATCATCTTGTCCGCATTCGCAGTCGAGGTGCGCGCCGGGCACGCCGGTGATCTCACCCAGTGCGATCACCCGCAGTGGCCCCACGCGGCGCGGGTCCTTGCGGCAAGTGCGTTCATCGATGAGCGCGTTGATCTGGGTGGTGAGGAACACCCCATAATGGGCGGGGACAACCGCATCCAGAGCGGAGTGCCCCGCAGCATCGGCGGTGATGGTGACGTTTCCGACCAGGTCGGTGATGGTGTCGCGTTCCTCGATCACGCTGTCGGGGTTCATCGAAATCAACGCGGCGTCAAGCTGCTGCGACAACACCGGATCGGTGGTGGCGCGGGACCCATAATCCAGGACGATCTCCTCGAACGACATCCCGGACTCGTCACCGTCGGTGCTGTCGCTGTCGCTGTCGGTGTCGGTCTCGGTGTCCGCGCCACGCTGTGCAGCGCGCGCCATGATCGAGGCCCTATTCGTCGAGAGCTCCCCATTCAAATAGGCGGCACGGATCAGGGGGAACTTCTCCAACAGCTCCGCCAACGCCACCCAACTCCCGGCCTTGCTGCGAGAGACCTTGAACTGCAACGACACCTCGGCGCGTGCGAGTCTCTCGGCATGCTCGACCACCGAACCCCACACACCGGTCTCGGGCCGCCCGGCCAGATGCTCACGAAACACCCGCTCCGCCAGAGCAGCGGCTGCCAGGACCGTCCGGGCCTCGTACTTGCGCGATTGGCGCAACAACTCAGGGCCGGTCTCGATGAGCTCGTCGCGCGACATCGACGTGATCGCGGCAGCGTCGGCATCCGGATCGGTGAACGTCAACGTGCTCAACACCAGGTACCTCCCCTCCCACGATCGGACGTGATGAGAACAAGTGTACGAAGGGGTACCGACAAAACCGGTCCGGCGATCGCGCGGCTCGAGAAATCTGTGGACAACTATTCTCCACTCATCGACCGGGCGTCGAATTACGTCGACCGGGCGCTCTGTTGCGTCGAGTGGGTAGTGGATGTGGTTGCGATACTTGTCATCTCACCAGGTCTCGAGGCTCGCCGCACGCGGCTCGCACCTCGACCACCGGGGGATCCTTTCCGATGGTCGAGGTGCCGAGGAGCGCCAGCGACGAGGCCTCGAGACCCCCGCTCGCCGATGAGTATCCGCACCACCCGCCGAGCTGGAACCAGCACCGGCGCAGGCGGTCTCGAGGCTCGCCGCACGCGGCTCGCACCTCGACCATCGGGAAAAACGGTCGAGTGTCGGCGGTGGAAGCGCTCTACCATCCGGGGGAAGGGTCGACCATCGGTCAGGAAATGCGCCGTCGTTCTACCCTGGACCTTTCCATCCGATGGTCGAGGTGCCGAGGAGCGCCAGCGACGAGGCCTCGAGACCCCTCTCACCGATCAGTTTCCGCACCACCCGTCGAACCGAACCAGCACCGGCGCAGGCGGTCTCGAGGCTCGCCGCACGCGGCTCGCACCTCGACCACCGGGGGAAGGATAAACGCCGGAGGGTGGAAGGGATCGATGACCCGGGGGAGATCTCGACCCGGCGGGGCTACCCCTGATCTCCGCCGGCGACCGGTAGAACCGATCCGGTGATGTAGGAGGCTTCGTCGGAGGCGAGGAAGCAGATGGCGGCGGCCTGCTCGTCGAGGGTGCCGTACCGTTTCAGCAGCGACGAGGAGATTGTCTGCTCGATGTGAGCGTCGAACCACTGTTGCTGTGTCTCGCTCTGCGGGGTGGGCGTGCCGCGGGAGATCCGCCGCGGCGGGGCCTCGGTGCCGCCGGGGGCGGTGGCCACCACACGAATGCCGTTGTCGGCGTATTCCATTGCCAGCGACGCGGTGATCGCGTTGATGCCGCCCTTGGCTGCCGAGTACGGGATGCGATGGATGCCGCGGGTCGCCGCCGACGACACGTTGACGATCACACCCGATCCGTGGGCCACCATCGATGGCAGAGCTGCACGGCACGCGTAGAGCGTCGTCATCAGGGACCGATCGATCTCGGCGCGGATCTGTTCGTCGGTGAACTCGACGAACGGTTTGAAGTTGATCGCACCGCCCACGTTGTTGATCAACACATCGACCCGGCCGTATGTCTCGATCGCGGTGGCGACGACAGATGCTGCGCCGTCATAGGTTTCGAGATCGGCGATGCTTTTGACGGCCTGGCCGCCGAGGTCGGTGACGTCGGAGACGATTTCGTTGACGAATTCCGAGCGATCAGCACACACGACCCGACCACCCTCGGCGCCGATGCGCCGCGCGGTGTGCGCGCCGATACCCTGCGCGGCTCCGGTCACGATCACCACTTTGCCGGCGAAACGACCCGGGGTGATGAAACGTGGCCGCCGCGAGGCCATCTCGTCGGCCATGGCACGTCGCATCGTCTGCTTGGACCGCTCGGCATGTGCGGAGATCAATCCGCGGGCCCGGTCGCGGTTGCCCGACGCGAACGCCTCGACGATGTCGATGTGGTCCTGCGCGCACAACGGATGACACCACGTCGCATTGCGCAGCACCTCACCCATCCGGCCCTTGACGCCGAGCGCCTGGTAGGCGGCGAGCAGGTGATCGTTGCCGGTGAGCCCGAACAGGTAATCGTGGAAGGCGGCGTTGGTCTCGGTGTATTCGGCGGCATCGACGAACGAATCACCCTTGACGTAGGGCAGTGTCGCCTCGGCGAGCAGCCGGTAGCCGGCCAACTGGCGGCTGGTCATCCTGCCGAGAGTCAGCTCCAGCGCACCGAGTTCGAGCGCCGCGCGCGCCTCGAACAGTGCATCGGATTCGTGGATACCCGGATGCTCCTCGCCGATTTCGTAGCCCTGCTCGGTGACGGTCGGCACGGTCTCGTCGACGGGCTCAACCTCGACCGGCGTAGTCCCGGTCAACGGTGCAGGCGTGGTCAATGGCGCGGTGTCGGCCTCCGCGAAAACCCTCTGCCCGGCGATGCCCCGGGCCTCGCTCACGGAGAGCAGGTCGCCGCCGTCCGGGTCGAGGTCGACGCCGGCTCCGCTCGCGCTCCACACCTGCTGGCCGGCGATACGCGCGATGGCGCCATCGTCGTCGATTGCGCCGGCGCGCTGCTCGTGTGGGCCGATGTCGCGCGGTGCGAGCACCTGCTGACCGGCGATGCCACGGGCGTCGGGGGCGGGGATCATCGGATCCGCGTCGGCGATCGACGTGATCGTCGAGATCTCTTGCGTCGCAGAGTCACCGCCGTCACCGATGAGGGCGCCCTGCGTCGCGGCTGCGGGGACGGCAAGCGCGAACTTCTCGTAGTAGAAGCCGACCGGCTCGATACCCGCGTCGGCTACATGGGCGCGTACGGACTCGACCATCGGCGGCGGTCCACACAGGTAGATCGCGACATCCCCGTCGTAGAGATGCTCGGGCCGGATCAGGGTCATCACATAACCCTTGTTCACCGCCGAGCTGTTCGGGTCGGAAACACAATGGTCCCAGGTGAATCCCGACAGCTCCCGCGCGAAGTACTCGATCTCGTCGAGCGCGACCAGGTCGGTGTCGGTGGAGACGCCGTAGATGAGATGCACCTTGCGGGCGCTGTTGTCGTCGTGCATCTTTCGCAGCATCGACAGGATCGGGGCGAGACCGGTGCCGCCGGCGAGCAGAAGTACCGGCCGGGTGGCCTCGCGCAGGAAGAACGAGCCGTGCGGCCCGGTGAAGGTGATCTCGTCACCACGCTGCGCCCGGTCGGTCAGATAGTCCGACATCGCGCCGCCCGGCGTGAGCTTCACCATGAAGATCAGCCGTTCCTCGTGCGGCCCGTTGGCGAACGAATAGGACCGCCGCAACGGCTGACCGGTCCCGGTGCCGTCGGCGTCGAGTGCCTCGGTGCCCGGTACGGCGATGTTGACGTACTGTCCCGGCAGGAATGCGAGATCCCCGCGGTTACCGATCTCGATCCCCACGCGCATCGTCGATTCCGACAGCCGTTCGAGGCTGATGATGGTGCCGGTGAAATCGCCCGCGGCAGTTTTGGCGATGTCGGAGGTCGCGGCGATCTGCAGGACGAGATCGGACTGTGGCTTCATGCAGCACGGCAGCGCATAGCCGTCCGCGCTCTCGGCCGCCGACAGCGCGTCGTCGATGTAGGTGCCGCCGTCGTACTCGCCGGATTCGCAGAATGCCTTGCAGGTTCCGCAGGCCCCGTCGCGACAGTCGAGTGGGATGTTGATCCGCTGACGGTAGGAGGCGTCGGCGACGGTCTGATCCTCGCGGCAGGTGACGAACCGGGTCACACCGTCCTCGAAGGTCAGCGCCACCTGGTGGGTGGGAGCCTGAGCGCCGGTCGGGGGACTCGCCGACGTCGTCTGGTCAGTGGTGAGAGTCATGGTGGCACCGGCCTTCTCAGAAGTGGTAGACGTCCACCACGTGGTGGATGTAATCGTTCTTGAGTACGACGGTCTTCCGACGGATCAGCGGCGACTCCCCGGAGAAGTCGACGGTGTAGAACGAGGTGCCGTAGTACGGGTCGACCGTGTGATACCGGAAATACATGGTATGCCAATTGAATCGGACGTCGACGAGATCGCCGCGCCGCTCGATGACCTCGACGTTGCTGATGTTGTGACTGGTGCGCGGCTCGGGAAGCGAGGTGGCCGAGGACCGCTCGGTGCGAATCCGGAACACCCGATCTTCGAGGCCACCCTTGTTGGCGTAGTAGATGAGTGAGATGTCGCGCTGCGGGTTCTCCACCAGACGGTCATCGTCGTCCCACGCAGGCATCCAGTAGACGACGTCGTCGGCGTAGCACTCGAGCCACTTCTCGAACTCGCGGTCGTCGAGGTAGCGGGCCTCGCGGTAGAGGAACTGCTCGATCATGTTCTGGGTGATCAGCGTGGTGCCGGCCTTGGTGGATGGCGAGGGGGTGGACAGGGATTCGGTGGTCATTGGGATCTGCCTTCTGCGAACGAAAGTGGGCTGGGTGGTCGGCTCGTCGCTCACGCCTGACGCGTGGCGGCCTCTTCTTCGGCGACGGCGGCACGCATGGTCTCCAGCCAGTAGCCGTGCTGGACGGGATAGAGCCCCTCGTCCTCGTTCTTCTTTCCCGCCGAGACGATCTCGGTCATGCCCAGGCTCTGCGCCACCGGGTCGGGGCCCGAGAGCCAGTGTTGCGCACCGCGGCTCATGTCGTTCCACGGGGCGGCAGTGGCGCGGAAGGTCAACTGGCAGGAGCGGAACTCCTCGAGATCGTCCGGGGTCGCCATGCCGGAGGCATTGAAGAAGTCCTCGTACTGACGGATACGATGCGCGCGGGCGGTATCGCTCTCACCCTTGGGTGCGATGCAGTAGATCGTCACCTCGGTCTTGTCCGGCGCGATCGGCCGGAAGTGGCGGATCTGCGTCGAGAACTGGTCCATCAGATACACATTCGGGTACAGGCACAGATTGCGTGACCCCTTCACCATGAATTCGCCCTTGGCGTCGCCGAACTTCGCCTTGAGGTCATCCATCTTGTCCCACAGCGGACGGTCCTGCGGGTTGGCCGCCCACGTCCACAGGCACAGGTGTCCGTGCGGGAACGACCAGTACCCGCCACCGGACTTGCCCCAACCGCCGGCGTCGAGGGCCTTGGTGTCGTTCTTGGATTCGCCGGTGTTGCGCCGTGAGGTCGTCGCCGCATAGTTCCAGTGGGTCGCCGTCACGTGATAGCCGTCGGCGCCGTTCTCCGCCTGCACCTTCCAGTTGCCGTCGTAGGTGTAGGTCGACGAGCCGCGCAGCACCTCGAGGCCCTCGGGTGACTGATCGACGAGCATGTCGATGACGGTGCGGGTGTCGCCGAGATGCTCCTCGAGCGGCAGCACGTCGGGATTGAGGCTGCCGAACAGGAAACCGCGATAGTTGCCGAACTTCGCCACCTTGGTCAGATTGTGAGAACCGTTGACGTTGAACGTGTCCGGGTAGCCGGCGTCGTCGGGATCCTTCACCTTGAGCAGGGTCCCGTCGTTGCGGAAGGTCCACCCGTGAAACGGGCACGTCAGCGTCATCCGGTTGTCGGTCTTGCGGCGGCAGATCATCGCCCCGCGGTGTGCGCACGCGTTGATCAGGCAGTGCAGCTCGCCGTCCTTGCCGCGGGTGATCATCACCGGTTGGCGGCCGATGTAGGTGGTGAAGTAGTCGCCGGGGTTGGCGACCTGGCTCTCGTGGGCCAGATAGATCCAGTTGCCCTCGAAGATGTGGCGCATCTCGAGCTCGAAGATCTCCTCGTCGGTGAAGATGCGTCGGTTCGCCCGGTAGATGCCGGCGTCGCGATCGTCGATGACGGCCTCGGACAGTACCGAGCGGACGTGCTCCGACGGTGCCGCGGGAACGACGCTCGAGTACGCCTCGGGGGTCGAGTGGTCGGGCCGATCGGTGACGGTCATGGCTACCTCCTGGATGTGGGCTGTGCTTCGACTCTCGCAGCACGTGTCACCCATCACACCGGCATTAACCCCAGTCCTGACCAGGCATCTGATTGATAAACAAGTCCTCTCAATCGACGGAATACGTGTCCTTGTCTCGTATGGATCGCGGATCTATCATGATTGATACGTGGTGTCGATCACATACGGCCGATTGATCAGGTTCGTTCACTCGAGACAGGGAAGGAGGACGACATGGAGCTCCGTCATCTCCGCTATTTCGCCGCCGTCGCCGAGACCTGCCACTTCGGGCAGGCGGCCGCATTGCTGCACGTCGCCCAGCCGGCGCTGTCGTATGCGATCCGCCAGCTCGAATCCGAACTCGATGTCACCCTCTTCGCCCGCACCACACGCCAGGTCGCGCTGACCCCGGCAGGGGAGTATCTGCAGGGCGAGGCCGCGCGCATCCTCGACGACGTCGATGCGGCCATGGAAGGCGTACGGCGCATCGCGGCCGGACGCAGCGGACTGGTGCGTCTGGGACTGACCGGCATCGCCGCCTTCTCACACCTGCCGCGAATCGCGCGCGCGGTCAAGCAGGCCCTGCCGGACGTGGAGCTGCAGATCTCCTCCGACATGCTCACCCCGATGCAGTGCGCGGCGCTGCAGTCGGGCGAGATCGACCTCGGTGTGTTGCGCCCACCGGTGGTCGGTGACGGTATCGAACTGCGCACCATCGACGTCGAGTCGGTGGTCCTGGTGGTCTCCGCCGATCACCGCCTCGCCGTCGAACCCGTCATCGCCACCACCGATCTGCGCAACGAGCCGTTCGTCATGTACGACAGCCGTGATTCCGCGGTCAACGACGCGACGCTGCGCGCCTGCCGCCGAGCCGGTTTCGTGCCGCAACGTGCGCATGAGGCGTCGGGCACCCCGGTCCTGCTCGCGCTGGTCGCGGCGGGTCTCGGAGTTGCCGTGCTGCCGGCCTCGGTCCGCGCACTTCCCATGGAGGGCTTGGTGATCCGCGATCTCGCCGACGCCGGCAGTACCGAGGTCGCCCTGGCCTGGAACGCCGGTGAGACCAACCCGGTCGTCGAATCGGTGGCCCGGGTGATCAGCAACGCCTTCGACCTGTCCGCCGTGCTTCCCTCGTCCGCCCCGCTGGGAGAGAAACTGTGAAAATCATCGAGATCGAGGCGATTCCGTTCGCCATTCCCTACCGCAAACCCCTGCGGTTCGCCTCCGGCGAGGTGTCCGTCGCCGAGCACGTCCTGGTTCGCGTCCACACCGACGACGGAATCATCGGTGTCGCCGAGGCGCCCCCGCGTCCGTTCACCTACGGCGAGACCCAGCGCGGGATCGTCGCCGTCATCGAGACCGTGTTCGCCCCGCAACTGGCCGGGCTCACGCTGCTCGACCGCGAGATGATGGTCGCCCGTCTCAACCGGACCATCGGCAATCCCACCGCGAAAGCCGCTGTGGACATGGCGATCTGGGACGCGCTCGGCAAGACCCTGCAGATGCCGGTGACCGACCTGCTCGGCCGCTACACCGATCGCCTGCGGGTCAGTCACATGCTCGGCTTCGATGAGCCGGCCACCATGGTCGCCGAGGCGGAGAAGATGCGCGAGAATTACGGGATCGCGACCTTCAAGGTCAAGGTCGGGCGCCGACCGATCGGCCTCGACACCGCCGTCGTCCGCGCGTTGCGTGAGCGATTCGGCGACGAGATCGAACTCTACGTCGACGGCAACCGCGGCTGGTCGTCGTCGGAGTCGTTGCGCGCCATGAAGGACATGGCCGACCTCGATCTGCTCTTCGCCGAGGAACTGTGCCCCGCCGACGATGTCGTCGGCCGGCGCTGGCTCGTCGAGCACCTCGACGTCCCGGTCATCGCCGACGAGTCGGTGCCCACCGCCGCCGACGTCACCCGCGAGATCCTCGGCGGCTCGGCCACCGCGATCAGCATCAAGACCGCCCGCACCGGCTTCACGTGGTCACGGCGGGTACATCACCTCGCCGAGGGACTCGGCATCGACGTGGTGATGGGCAATCAGATCGACGGTCAGGTCGGCACCGCCTGCACCTTGGCGTTCGGCGCGGCCCACGAACTGACCTCCCGCTACGCCGGCGAGCTGTCGAACTTCCTCGACATGAGCGACGACCTGCTCACCGAACCCCTGCAGATCCGGGACGGCTACCTGCACACCAGCCCGAACGCCGGCATCGGCATCGAGATCGACCCCGACAAACTCGCCCGCTACCGAGTCGACCGATAGGAGACGCGCATGCTCTATCACGTCCGGATGGACGTCAACATCCCCCACGATCTCGACCCCGAGGTGCGGGCCGACACCGTGGCGCGTGAAAAGGCGTATTCACAAGAGCTGCAACGGTCGGGCAAGTGGCCGCACATCTGGCGGATCGTCGGCGAGTACTCCAACTACTCGATCTTCGACGTGGCCGACCACGACGAGTTGCACACGATCTTGTCCGGACTCCCGCTCTTCGCCTACATGGACATCTCGGTGACCCCGCTGGCCACCCACCCCTCTGACATCAACGCGGGTTGATCACCCGTAAGCCCAACAAGCCCAACATCATCCAGCCCCATCAATCCAGCCCCATCAACAAGGAGTACGCATCATGACCGACACCAGCTTCGACACCGAGGTCAACGCCAAGGCCGCCGAATCCGGCGCGAACGCGTCGGCGCGTTTCGCCGAGCGCATGGCCACCGCGGGCGGCCGCTCCGGCGTCATCGACACCGCACGCGTGAATTACCTTGCCAGCAAGGTGATCAAGGGACTCAACGACATCGTCCTCGAGGACAAGGTGTCCTACGAGGAGTACAACGCGCTCAAGGCGTGGCTGATCAAGGTCGGCACCGACGGTGAGTGGCCGCTGTTCCTCGATGTGTGGCTCGAGCACTCGGTGGAAGAGGTCGCCAACGAGCACCGCGAGGGCAGCAAGGGCACCATCGAGGGCCCCTACTACATTGAGGGATCACCCGAGTTGCCGTGGAACGGAACCATTCCCATGCGCGACGACGAGCCCGGTGATCCGCTGGTGTTCGCCGGGCAGGTGCGCGCCGTCGACGGCGCCCCGCTCGCCGGTGCGCGCCTGGAGCTGTGGCACGCCGATGATCTCGGTTTCTACTCGCAGTTCGCCCCGGGCCTGCCCGAGTGGAACCTGCGTGGCACCTGGATCGCCAACGAGGACGGGCGTTTCGAGATTCACACGCTGCGTCCGGCGCCGTACATGATCCCCACCGACGGCGCGTGCGGCCAGCTCATCGCCGCCGCCGGCTGGCACGCCTGGCGTCCGGCTCACCTGCACTTCAAGGTCAGCGCGCCCGGCCATCAGCTCATCACCTCGCAGCTGTACTTCCCCGGCGACCCGCACAACGGCGACGACATCGCCTCGGCGGTCAAGCCCGAACTGATGCTCGACGTCAAGGACAACCCGAACGGCGAGGGCTACATCACCGAATACGATTTCGTCCTCGATCCGCAGGCCTGATCGCAGGAAATAAGACCGACCTCACCAGAAGCGAAGGAGTCCACCGTGCTCGTCGCACCCACCGCCGTTGTCGCGGCTACCTCGTCACCGGACCTCACCGCGGTACGCGCACAAGCGGGTTCGTGGCGTTCGGCCGAGATCGGGATCACCGACCGCGATCTCACCGACGCGGCGCTCGCCGATCTCGTCGACACCGCCGGTGGTGCGGGCGAGGACTCCTTCGCCAGGGCGGTCACCGCGATCATCTCGGCCCGCGCCGGTAGCTTTCCGCGCATCCCGCACATCGACGCGGCGACCGAGATCTTCCGAACCTTCCTGCGCCACGACCTCATCGACGGTTGGCTCTACGTCCGTGAATCCGATGGATATCTGCATCCGTACCTCGTCATGGACCTGACTCTCGAACATGCCGACCGCACCCACGGTCCGCGGATCAAGTTCACCATGGAGGCCGACAACGCCACGGTGAAGCGTCCGTCGCGCAAACCGAAGGTGCTCTACTTCGAGGAGACCGAGGTGGTCGGCAAGACCCCCGGTGACGTCCTGGCCGCCGGCGGTGCCTACAAGGAAACCCCGGAACTCAAGGAGGAGTACCAGACTCGCCGTGAGCAGTATCAACGGATCATCGACGACGGGTTCGGTAAGCAGTACCGCTACACCGGCCGGGTGATCCGCACCGATGACTACCGGGCGCCCAACAAGCGGGAGAACCGCAAGGTGGTCCACGACGTCGCACCGAGCGAGATCGCGGCGCTGCGCATGGTGGCGCCGTCGATCCTGTTCGGCCCCGATGAGTACGGGCCGGTCCCGGTGATCACCGCGGTGCGCGTGTTCGATTTGGGCGCACAGGATTTCCTCGACGTCAACACCGGCGACCTCGTCGACTACGCCTACGATGCGCACCTGCAGGACAAGCTGGTGCTGCCCGACGATCAGCGAGAACTCCTCAACATCCTCACCACCGACATCTCGGTGTTCACCGGTGACATCATCGACGGGAAATCGGCGGGCAACGTGATCCTGGCCAAGGGACGCCCCGGCGTCGGCAAGACGCTGACCGCCGAGGTGTACGCCGAGGTCACCGCACGTCCGCTGTACTCGATCCACTCCGGATCACTGGGTGTGACACCGGAATTGGTGCGCAAGAATCTCGAGGTGATCTTCGACCGCGCCAAGCGGTGGGATGCGGTGTTGCTGCTCGACGAGGCCGACGTCTTCGTCATGGAACGCGGAATGGACCTGTCGCAGAACGCGATCGTCGCCGAGTTCCTGCGCACCCTCGAGTACTTCGACGGATTGCTGTTCCTCACCACCAACCGGATCGACGGCGTCGACGAGGCGATCCTCGCCCGGTGTGCCGCGGTCATCGAATACCAGCCACCCGGACCCAAGGACGCCCGCCAGGTGTGGCAGATCCTCGCCGCGGGCAACGACGTCATCCTTGGGGAGGATCTACTCGACGACCTCGTCGGCGGCTTCCCCGACATCACCCCGCGCGACATCAAGATGCTGCTGCGACTCGCGTTGCGGATGGCCAGACATCGCGGGGTCGATCTCGATGCCTCGGTGTTCGCCGGCAGCGCGGTGTTCCGCGGGTTGCATTACATCCCGCCGGAGGATCGGCGGTAGCGCATACCTCGGTGCGCCTACGCTGGGTGGGGTGCGGTATGACGTCGAGATCGAGTCGCTGGTCGTGTCACCCCGACACGCCTACTTCGGCCGGCCCAAGGACGGTCCCGCCGACGACGTGGCGACCCACACCCCCGATCACGTCGATGTGGTCGCCGACAAAGGGATTCGCGGCGACCGGTTCTTCGGCGTGCGCGCCCACACCGAGGCCGCGGTGACGTTCCTCGCGATCGAGGCGTGGCAGGCCGCGGCCGGTGACGCCGACCCGGTGCTGGCCCGGCGCAACATCGTTGTGCGCGGTCTCGAGCTCGATCCGCTACGCGGCGTGGAATTCGAGGTCGACACCGGCGACGGCCCCATCCGGTTCCGCGGTGGCCGGCCGGCACATCCGTGTTCCTGGATGGACACCATGGCCGGCGACGGCGTGCGCAAGGCCCTCATCGGGCGCGGCGGACTGCGCGCCCAGCCGCTGACCTCGGGGGTCCTCCGGGCTGGACCGGCGGTGATCACCGCAGACGTCGACCTCGACGCGGCCCGCGCTGCCGATCAGGTCCGGCGCGCGCAGCCGCTCTGAGTAGCGGGCCGGTGATTACCCCGCGAGCGCCCTCAGGAAGAACCCGAGGTTGGCAGGCTTCTCGGCGAGACGCCGGACGAAGTAGCCGTACCATTCCTGGCCGTAGGGGATGTAGACGCGCACCCGCGCGCCCTGGGCGGCGAGACGATGTTGCTCATCGGCGCGAATCCCGTAGAGCATCTGGTGTTCCCAGCTGTCGGGGGCGCGACCGACCTCGGCGGCAAGGTGGCGGGCGGCTGCGATCATCGTCGGGTCGTGGCTGGCGACCATCGGATATCCGTTGCCCTTCATCAGGATTCGCAGACACCGCAGGTAGGCCTCGTCGATCTGGGAGCGGTCGGGATAGGCGACCGCCGCCGGCTCGGCGTAGGCGCCCTTGCATAACCGGATTCGCGCGCCGGATGCCGCGAATTCGGTGCAGTCGTCCTCGGTGCGACGCAGATACGCCTGCAGGACGGTGCCGAGTTCGGGGAATTCACCGCGCAAGGAGCGGACGATCTGCAACCGTTCGTCGACGGTGCCGTGGTCCTCGGCGTCGACGGTGACCAGCACCCCGGCCCTCCGCGCCGCGGCACAGATCGTGTGCGCGTTCTCCTCGGCGATCTTGCGGCCATGTCGGGGCAGTGATTGGCCGAGCGCGGTGAGTTTGAGCGACACCTCGAGCCTGCCGGGCTCGACGTCGAGCGGCGACATTTCTTGCGTCGACATTGCCTGGAGGAGTGCGAGATAGGCGTCGACGGTGGCGCTCGCCTGGCTCTCGTCGGTGGTGTCCTCACCGAGGTGATCGATGGTGACCGAGAGTCCCTCGTCGAGGCATCCGCGGATCGCGGCGAGTACGTCGTCGAGGGTCTCGCCCGGCACGAACCGGTTCACCACGCGCTCGGTGATCGGCAGCCGCACCGATGCTTCCTTGATCCGTTCGCTGGCAGCGGCTTTCATGATCACCGGCCGCAGAACCGCGTCGAAGACCGTACTCATCACTGCTCCATGTGGGGGTAGGCGGAGGAGGTGGGCGGCACGAAGGTCTCCTTGATGGTGCGGGTGGAACTCCAGCGCATCAGGTTGGCCTTCGACCCGGCCTTGTCGTTGGTGCCCGAGGCCCGGCCGCCACCGAAGGGTTGCTGACCGACGACGGCACCGGTGGGCTTGTCGTTGATGTAGAAGTTGCCTGCGGCATTGCGCAGAACATCCGATGCGGTGGCGACCGCGGCGCCGTCAGAGGCGATGATCGATCCCGTCAGCGCGTACTTCGCGCTCGAATCGACCATCCGCAGGATGTTCGGATAGTCGGCGTCGGGGTAGACGTGCACGGCGAGGATGGGGCCGAAGTACTCGGTCGCGAACGCCTCGTCGGTCGGGTCGTCGCCGAGCAGGACGGTCGGGCGGACGAAGTAGCCTTCCGAGTCGTCGCAGTGTCCACCGGCGGCCACCGTCATCGTGGGCACGGTCTTGGCGCGATCGATGGCCGCGACGTGCTTGTCGAAGGCGCGCCGATCGATGACGGCGCCTCCGAAGTTGCCGAGGTCGCGGACGTCGCCGTAGGTCAATTCGTTGGCCTCGGTGAGGAAGTCGTCGCCCATCCGATCCCACACCGAGCGCGGGATGTAGGCGCGGGAGGCGGCCGAGCACTTCTGCCCCTGGTACTCGAAGGCGCCGCGGATCAGGGCGGTGCGCAACACATCCGGGTCGGCCGAGCGGTGGGCGACGATGAAGTCCTTGCCGCCGGTCTCACCGACGAGACGTGGATAGCTGTGGTAGCGGTCGATATTCGCCCCGACCTCGCGCCACAGATGCTGGAATGTCGCCGTCGACCCGGTGAAGTGGATGCCCGCGAGACGTGGATCGGCGAGGGCGACATCGGAGACCGCGATGCCGTCGCCGTGGACGAGGTTGATGACCCCGTCGGGCATTCCCGCGGCGCGCAGCAGTTCCATGGTCAGGTGCGCGGCGTAGGCCTGTGTCGGTGACGGCTTCCACACCACCGTGTTGCCCATCGACATCGGCGCGGTGGGCAGGTTGCCGGCGATGGCGGTGAAGTTGAACGGTGTGATGGCGTAGACGAATCCGTCGAGGGGGCGATGGTCGAGGCGATTCCAGACGCCCGGCGAGGAGATCGGTTGTTCGGCGAGGATCTCGCGGGCGAAGGCCACGTTGAAGCGCCAGAAGTCGATGAGCTCGCAGGGTGCGTCGATCTCGGCCTGCTGCACGGTCTTCGACTGTCCGAGCATGGTGGCCGCGGCGATCCGTTCGCGCCACGGTCCCGAGAGCAGGTCGGCGGCGCGCAGCAGCACCGCGGCACGATCGTCGAAGCTGGTGTGTGCCCAGGCGTCGGCGGCCTCGAGAGCGGCATCGACGGCCGCTCGTGCCTCGTCGTGGCCGGCATTGGTGAAGGTGCCGAGCACCTCGGCGTGGGCGTGCGGTTGCACGACGTCGATGCGGTCGCCGTCGCCCATCCGGGCACGGCCGCCGATGACGTGGGGGAGGTCGATGGGGTCGGCCTGTGACTGTGCGCGCAGTTCCGCGACGATGCGGGCACGTTCCGGAGTGTCCGGCGCATAGGTGTGAACCGGCTCGTTCGCCGGGCGTGGGGGAAGGGTGATCGCGTCCATACCCGTCAGTCCACCAAGACGGCGACACCTGCGATATGTCCGATCAGCCAATCATCGACGTTGATGGTTGGCTGATCGGACAAGCGGGTCAGCGGACGACGGCGCGTGACCGGATACGTCCGAGGAGGACCAGTGCGAGCATCGTGGTGACCAGCAGGATGGTCGTGCAGGCGGCGGCGGAGAATACATCGCCGCGGTCGGAGAGCCCGAAGATGGTGACCGGCAGCGTTTTCCACGTCGCCGGATAGACCATCACCGTGGCACCGAGTTCACCCATGGACAGGGCCACCGAGAGACCTGCGGCCGCGCCGAGCGCGGGGAGGAGCAGCGGCAGGGTGACGCGGGTCAGCACCCGCAGCGGTGACGCGCCGAGCGATTCGGCGGCCTGTCGATATGCCGGGTCGAGCCTATCCAAGGCGGCCGAGACCGCGCTGAACGCAAAGGCCAGCACCAGTACGGTGTGGGCGACGACGACGATCCACTTGGTGCCCCCGAGCAGCAACGGGCGCGAGTTGAAACTGATCAACAGGCCCAGGCCGATCGCCACCGACGGCACCGCGATCGGCAGATGGAAGACGGCGTCGGTGATCCGGCGCAGCGGTCCCGCGGAATCCCGGATCGCCAGCGCCGCCCAGGTGCCGAGTATCAGGGCGAGGGCGCCGGCGATGACCGCGGTCTGCAGGCTCACCGACAACGAGGCGACGTTCTCGCCCGAGAGTGCGTCACCCATGTGTGTCAGACCCAGATGGGAGGGCAGTGGGCCGGTCCAGGACCCGGCGAATCCGGCGAGAACCACGGTGGCGATGGGGGCGACGAACACCACCAGCACCACGACGGCGAAGATCATCCATACGGCGGCGCGGCCGCCACGACTCCAGAACAGCATGTCTCACAGTCCTTTCCGCTTGCCGGATATCCGGGCGAAGATGAGGCGGTAGATGCCGTAGAGGGCCAATGACAGGGCCACCTGGACGGTGGCGATCACCGCGGCGCCGGCGAGATCGAAGGTGACGATGCCGCGGGTGTAGATCAGTACCGGCAGCGTGATCACGTCCTTGGCGCCGGTGAACAACACGATGCCGAACTCGTTGAGCGTCAACAGGAGAACCAGGCTGCCGCCGGCCATCAACGCCGGCCACGCCTCGGGCATGATGACCGAGCGCAACACCCGCCACGGGGAGGCCCCGAGACTCGCGGCGACATCGAGTTGATCGGTGGACAGCGTCGCGAACGACGCGAGCAGCGGCCGGACGACGAACGGGG
Organism: Gordonia sp. YC-XJ4; assembly: GCF_059511865.1. Taxonomy (NCBI): domain Bacteria; kingdom Bacillati; phylum Actinomycetota; class Actinomycetes; order Mycobacteriales; family Gordoniaceae; genus Gordonia; species Gordonia sp. YC-XJ4. Next base: position 4,697,940 of record NZ_CM183447.1, on the reverse strand, counting down.
TGAAAAAGGTGATCTCCGCAGCGATCACCCCCCACGGCGTGGCGAGGAAGTTCAGCGGACGGCTGCCGGTGACGTCGGCGATGATCGCGTTCACCGCACCCGCCGTGCCGTAGAGAAAGGTGAACGCCAGCGTGATCAGAAACGACGGCAGTGCGAGGACGGTGTCGATGAGTCGCGCCACGATCGTGGAGCCGGGGAACGGCACGAAGGCGAGGACGATCGCCAGGAAGGTACCGAGGATCAGCGCCCCCAGTGTCGAGGCGACGGCGACCTGCGCGGTCCGCAGGAGCGCGGTCCGGAAGATCTCGCTGGACAGTACTGCACCCCAGGTGCTTTCACCGGTGCCGCCCGCTGATTCGGTCAGCACCCGCACGAGTGGGTACACCGCGATGATCAGCACGATCACGAGCGGTGGCCACACCCAGACTGCGCTGCGCGATCGCAGGGGGCGGTTCGGTTGCGGTGGTGGCGTGGACGTGGCGTCGTCGGTGAGTAGTGCGCCGGCGCTCATCGCGGGGTGCCCTCGGAGGCGACGAGGACGCCGATGGGGTCCGGGAAGCGCACGCCGACAACCGAACCCGGTGCGTAGTCGACGTGACCGACGACGTCGGCGTCGATGAGCTGATCGGGCAGTCCTTCGACGGCCAGGCTGACGCGCGTCGTCGAGCCCCGCCACACCGACCCGTCCACCCGCGCCCACATCGAGCCGTGTGCGCCGGCCGGCGCCACCTCGACGTCGTGCGGCCGCACGCAGATCAGCGCCGGCGACCCCGGTGCCCACCGCTGGACAGGTTCGGGTGCGTTGGTGGAGAACATCTTTCCGCCCGCCTCCACCAGCGCGGTGGAGCCGGAGACCCGACCCACGGTGCACGGGATGAGGTTGGCGCCGCCGAGGAATCCGGCAGTGAAATCGGTTGGTGGCCGCGACCACAACTCGTCGGCGGTGCCCAGATCCACCAGGCTCGCGTCCCGCATGACGCCGATTCGGTCGGCCAGTGCGAGCGCCTCGGTCTGATCATGGGTGACGTAGAGCATCGTGGTGTCGGGCAACGCATCCCGAAGGTGCTGCAACTCGACGACCATCGACGACCGCAATGCGGCATCAAGGGCGGCGAGCGGCTCGTCGAGCAGCAGGACCTCGGGCCGGATGGCCAGGGCACGGGCGATCGCGACGCGCTGCTGCTGGCCACCGGACAACTCGCGGGGGAGCCGGGAGGCGTACTCGCCCATCGCGACCATCGACAGCGATTCCTCGACGCGTTCGGCAATGACCTTGCGCGGCAGGCGTCGTGCCTTCAGCCCGAATGCGACGTTGTCGGCGACCCGCATGTGCGGGAACAGCGCGTAGGACTGGACGACCACGCCGATGCCGCGTTTGGCGGGCGGTAGATCGGTGATGTCGTCGCCGTTGAGGAAGACCTGACCCGCGCTCGGCCGGACGAAGCCCGCCAGCGCCTTGAGCGCCGTGGACTTGCCGGAACCGCTCGGACCGAGGAGCGCTATGGTCTCGCCACGCCGAGCCCGAAGGGTGAAATCGCGGAGTGCATCGGTCGACTTCTTGCCGCGGCCATAGGTGACCGACACACGATTGAACACGATGCGCTCAGGTGCCTTGACGGCTGTCGTGGCATCGGTGTCGGTGGCGCGGCCGGCAAGTGCCGAGCGGCGGATCGGGTTGTCGCTCATGTCAGTTCCCGGTGGCCTTCTGGTAGGCGGCGACGTCGGCGTCGAGAGTACTGAGCACCGCATTCCAATCGGGCCGCCACACGGTGACACCCTTGATGGCCGCGACGGGGCTGTCGGGGCCGTTCGGTGCGGTCACGTCGGTGCGGACCGGGATACCCAGCGCGTCGGTGGCGACGGTGTTCTGCACGTCCTTGCTGACCAGGTAGGCGAGTAGTTTCTTGGCCTCTTCCGCATGCGGTGCACCCTTGGTGACACCGGCGAAGTAGGGGAGCGAGACGGTGGTGCGGGTGCCGTCGGGCATGGCCGGGAAGAACAGGGAGAACTTCGAGCCGTCGTCGCGGATGGAGGCGAGATTCATCTGCACATCGCCGTTGGCCACCAACAGTTCTCCGTTGCTGACCTTGGGCTGCAGCTTGCCGGTCGAGCTGGACGGACCGACATTGTTGGTCTGGAGTTTGGCGAGGTAGTCGAGGGCCTGCTGGTTGCCCATCAGGTGCTGCAACAGCAGGAGCACCGCGGTTCCGTCGCCGGCCTGCCCGGGTGTGGAGTACTGGATCTTGCCCTTGTACTGCGATGCGAGCAGGTCATCCCACGTGCGCGGTGCGGGCTGGGCGGAGGGGTTGGCGATGAAGCTCAGCGTGTTGTCGACGATGGCGACATAGTTGCCGTCGGCGGCATTGTTGCCCTGGGCGATTGCGGCATCCTGCACGCCGGAGGACTGCAGGAGTTTGTCGGCGTCGGCGCGCTGGATGAACGGCGGCAGTGTGACCAGCAGGTCCGCCTGCGGGTTGGACTGCTCCTTCTGGACGCGCGAAACCACCTCGCCGGAGCCGGCTTCCACGACGTTGACGGCGACGCCGGTCTGCTTCTGATACGCCGCGAACTGGCTCTTGTACCAGCTGCCGAGGCCGTCGGCGCTGTACACGGTGAGCGTCGTGGCGCCCGACGACGACTGGGTGCCGGTGCCGCCGCACGCGGCGGTCAGAGTGAGGGCGGCCGCTGCAGCAGCGACTGCAACGGCGCGGGTGAGGTGTCGAACTCGCATGGGTGCTCCTGGTCTGGACAAGTTGCGATCGGGGCGTGTGCTCCACCATCATCACCGTTTGGTCTAGACCAAAGAAGGTCTGCCAGGAAAACGTTCGGTTAACTTTTGGTCTAGACCGAACCCGGTATGCTTGCGGGCATGACTTCTCCAGCAGAGATCGTCACCGAGGTGACCGCCCTGCTCGACTCGCTCCACGGTGTCTACGACGAGCTCGCCGTCGACGAGTTCGAGCATGCGACGCAAGCTGCGTGGCAGGCGCGGGTGGACGGCGCCGACGACGAACTTGTGCTCGCCGCGGCGCTCCACGACATCGGGCACAGTCCGCTGATCGATGACCATGCTCATCACGACCGCGCCGCATGTGCTTGGTTGGCACCACGATTCGGCGAGCGGGTGGCGTGGCTGGCCGGCGCGCACGTGGCGGCCAAACGTCATCTGGCCGCGACCGAACCGGGCTATGCGGAGTCGCTCAGTGATACATCCGTTGACTCCTTGGAGCATCAGGGCGGCGCAGGCGACGTCGGGATCGAGTGGACGGACCACCGCTGGTGGTCGGATGCGGTACGGCTCCGCCGATTCGACGATGCGGCGAAAGTTCCTGGTGCGCAGGCGATCAGCGTCGACGAACTGTGTCGTATCGCCGGATCGGTCGCCGAACGAGCAGTGGCGACGCAGGAGGCGCTCGGTGCGCGAGACTCCTAAGTACTACCAGGTGCGCACCGGACTGGAGGAGAAGCTCGCCGGCCTCGAAGAGGGTGATCCGGTGCCGGCCGAGCGCGCGCTCGCCGAGGAGTTCGCCGTTGCACGCGAGACCGTCCGACAAGCCCTGCATGATCTGCTCGTCGAGGGGCGGATCGCGCGGCGCGGTCGTGGCACCGTCGTGTCGGCTCCGAAGTTGGTGCAGCCGTTGTCATTGCAGTCCTACACCGAGGGCGCGAAGAAGCACGGACGGACTCCGAGTCGAGATCTGGTGCAGTTCATCGAGGTTGATGCCGACGACGCCCTTTGTGATGACCTCCAATTGCCCCCAGGCTCGCGCGTGCTGCACCTCGAACGTGTATTGCTTGCGGACGGAGCGAAACTCGGCCTCGAGATCACCTATCTGCCCGTCGATCGCTTCGGCGACTTCTTGACCACCTTTGATCCCGCCACCTCTCTCTACGCGGCAGTCCGTGCGACAGGCGTCGATTTCGCCTCCGCCCACGAACGGATCGAGACGGCGCTCGCCTCTCCTCGCGAGGCGGCGCTCCTCGAAACCACGACGTCCATGCCGATGATCCTGTTGCACAGGCGATCTCTCGACTCCGACGGCCGCCCGATCGAAAAGGTCCGTTCCCTCTACCGCGGCGACCGCATCGCCTTCGAGGCGGTCCTGCGGGAGTAGCGCGCCGCGATTTCCTCGGTGGTGCGGACAATGCTCGGCGAGCGGGGTCTCGAGGCTCGTCGCTGGCGCTCCTCGGCACCTCGACCATCGGAGTAGAACGACGGCCGTTCCTGGCCGATGGTCGACCCTTCCCTCCGATGGTCGAGGTGTGAGCCGCGTGCGGCGAGCCTCGAGACCCTGGTGAGATGACAAGTATCGCAACCACATCGACGCCCAGCCGACGCACCCGAAAAAAGTTGTCCACAGATTTTGTCGGCCTCATCTCCGCCGGACCGGTTTTGTCGGTACCCCTTCGTACACTTGTGGCGCTTCTCATGTTGAAGTGGGTTATGCACAGCGCGCCTAACGGGCGCAACGCCTTCTCTCACATAGGTTTTGAGTTGCGAAGATCAATACCTAGAGGAGTCGGCGTTGCGCACTGTGAGTGTACTGCAGAAGGTCCTGGGATTGCAGAAATCCCGTGTGGTCGGTGTTCGGTTCGACACCGATGACGGTGGCGAACTTATTGTCTTCACGGTGCAGTTGCATCAACGGTCCGCTGGGCGGTGTCCGCACTGCCAGAAGCGTTGTGGTCGTTACGACCAGCGTGGTGCGAATCGGCGGTGGCGGCATCTGGACCTGGGAGGATGGCGGTGCTTCGTCGAGATGGTGTGTGTTCGGGTGTCGTGTCCGTCACATGGTGTGGTGACCGAATCTGTGCCGTGGGCGCGGGCTGGGGCGCGGATGACCAGGGCATTTGACGATCAGGTGGCATGGCTGGTGGCGCACTCTCCGATGTCGTCGGTGCAGGAGATGATGCGCGTGTCATGGGCGACGGTGTCGCGGATCGTAGATCGCGTCGTCGCTGATCACCTTGGTCGGACTGACCGGTTGAATGGTTTGCGGCGCATCGGTATCGATGAGATCTCCTATCGCAAGGGTCGGCGTTATCTGCTTGTCGTTGTTGATCACGACACCGGCCGTATGGTCTGGGCCGGCGAAGGAGCGACCAAGGAGACCTTGAACCGATTCTTTGATGAACTCGGGCCGCAGCGGACCCGGGAGCTTACCCATGTCAGTGCCGATGGAGCCGATTTCATCGCTACCGTGTTGGCGCAACGAGCACCTGAGGTCTACGTGTGCATGGATCCGTTTCACGTGTTGCAGTGGGTTTCTCAAGCCATGGATCGGTGTCGGTCGCGGGTGTTGAGCCGGATTGACGGACTCTCGCAGGCCGATCGCAAACGTCTGCGCTGGGCATTATTGAAGAATCCGGAAGATCTGACCGCTGAGCAGGAACATGCCCGCCAGATTGTCATCACTGCCGCAAACGATGTGTTGGCGCGGGCTTATCAGCTCAAAGAGCTTCTCCGTCAGATACTTACGAGGAAGTTCGGCCGTACCTGGCAACGGTTGCGGCGCTGGCTCGCCGAGGCTGACAATAGCGGCATCAGTGAGATGCAGACGGTCGCTCGGTCGGTCCGGGCCCGCGAAATACAGATCTACAACGCTGTCACCTGTGAGATGTCTAACGGTCGTGTGGAAGCCAACAACACTCACCTACGCGCATTGACAAAGCGGTCGTACGGATTTCACAGTCCCGAGGCGCTCATCGCGATGGCAACACTGACCCGAGGCGGTGCGTGTCCGGCCCTGCCACAACAAAACTGACCCACTTTTGGGTGAGGAGAGCCACACTTGTGCCCATAGGTTGGATCACCGATCGCGGGAGGGGAGGTTTCGGGTGTCGACGACGTTGACGTTCACCGATCCGGGTGCCGATGCCGCCGCGATCGCAGCCATGTCGCGCGATGAGCTCACCGAGACCGGCCCGGACCTGCTACGCGAGTCCCGCAAATACGAAGCCCGGACGGTGCTTGCTGCCGCCGCGCTGGCGGAGCGGGTGTACCGCGAGCGTTTGGCGGGCCAGTCCGAGGTCGAGGTGTGGGGCTCGGTGATCGAGCACGCCGACAAACTCGCACGCGCCGAAGTGTCTCTGCAGTTCAAGGTCTCCCGCAGCAAAGCCGGCAGCTGGATAGCGCTGGCGGATCTGTTGGAGAAGTTCCCCCTCATCCGTGCCGCCTATCTCAATGGAGAGCACTCGACCAACCGGGTCTCGATCATGGCGCGCGCCGCCCAACGTGGCGCGGACATCGACACCGACAGCGACAGCGACAGCGTCGATACCGGTGACGAGTCCGAGATGTCGTTCGAGGAGATCGTCCTGGACTACGGGTCCCGCGCCACCACCGATCCAGTGCTGTCGCAACAACTCGACGCCGCACTGATCTCGATGAACCCCGACAGTGTCATCGAGGACCGCGACACCATCACCGACCTGGTGGGGAACGTGACCATCACCCCTGATGTTGCGGGGCACTCCTCTCTGGATGCGGTTGTTCCCGCCCATTACGGGGTGTTTCTCACAACGCAGATCAACGCGCTCATCGATGAACGGACCTGCCGTGAGGACCCGCGTCGAGTGGGGTCGCTGCGGGTGATCGCACTTGGGGAGATTACCGGTGTGCCGGGAGCGCACCTCGACTGTGAATGCGGACAGGACGACTGCGCGAAAGGCGGTGCTGCCCGTGACGAGTCGGCGGAGACACCCGCTGACGCTGCGGATGCGGCAGCGTGGGACGACCTGATGCCCGAACCTGTCGACGCCGATGTACCTGAAGTCGAGGACATCGAACCTTCCAGTGCGCCGGAAGCTTCCGATGAGCATGACTCAGTTGAGCTGGTGGAGCCGGTCGCGGAACCCGAGATCCCCGACCCGACTGAACCTTCCACCCCTCCTGAGGTGGCGGTGGCGTTCGGACGGGCCCTGGTCGTACCCGGTGCACCCGTCCTGACGGTGTTGAAAGATCCGGACGGGATTCTCGTGCCTCGGTTGCAGGGATACGGGCCGATCGACCGCGACTACGCCACCACCCTCGCCGACGTGGCGAAGACCATCCACTACCCCGAATCCGTACGGACGGCTGGTCCGTTGATCCCGCAGATCTCCGACCGGCCCCAAGCACCACCGGCCGATCCGACCGGACACGGAGGTCACACCGTGCCATCACCTGGGGCATTGACATATGCACCCAGCGCCACCTTGCGCGCTGAGGTGTTGGCCAATGATGCCTGGTGCCGATACCCGTACTGCAGCAGGCCGTCACACCTGTGCGACCTCGATCATTGGCGACCCTTCAACCACACCGACCCCGAGGCCGGAGGGTGGACGGTACTCGGTGACCTCATCCCACTGTGTCGCGCCGATCATCAACGCAAGCATCTCGCGGAGTGGGTGCCGACGCTCTACACCGATCGGCGGGTGGAGTGGCGAAGCCGACGGAGCGGGCAGGTAATTGTCACCTACCCACGGTGACGGGGTTTCGCTGTGGGATGGAACCAGCTGTGGCTCACCGGGTCTCGAGGCTCCTCGCTGGCGCTCGTCGCACCTCGACCACCATGAAAAGGCACCTCGACCACCACGAAAAGCACTACCGGGCGCGAAGTGACAGCGCCACCACCAGTCGGGTGGCGGGGTCGTCGAGGTCCATGTCGGTGAGGTCGCGAATGCGACGGATGCGGTAGCGCAACGTATTCGGGTGGATGTGGAGTGCCTCGGATGCTGTGCGTACATCGCCGAAATGATCGAGATAGGCGCGCAGTGACGCGGTGAGGTCGCCGCCGGATTCGGTGTCGCGGTCGGCGAGTTCGACGACGCGTCTGTCGATCAGGTCGGGGTTGGTCGAGAGCAGGGCGACGATCTCGCCGAGCAGCACCCCGGTCTGGGACGCCGACACCGTCGTCACCGGGTCGATGAGGTCGGACTCCCGTTGTGCCGCATCGAGAACCCGATCGGCAAGTCGGCGTAGTTCGGGGACCTCGGACAGTCCTGCTGCCGGTCCGGCGACGACGGCGCGCACCGATGTCTGAAATTGCCGGTCGGCGGCCTCGACCGCCGAATGGGCCCACGCCAGGACCGAGTCGACGCCGGGGCCGTTTGCCTCCGACCCGTCGCCCGGCAGCACCACGTAGGCACGCGCCCCGAGGGTGGTGGTCACCGACAGCGGCCGCAAAGCGCTGGCGTGCAACGTCAATGCCGACACGACACCCGCCGGAATGCCCGAACCCGCGACCTCGCCGACGCTCGGCCCGCGACCGGCGAAGCCGACAACGATCACCGGTGCGTCGGACGCGATGCCGAGTTGCGCCCCCAGATATCCCGCGTCGATGCTCTCGCCATGCGCGCCGAGGAGCCGCCGAACGATCTCGTCGTGGCCGGTCCCCGCCGCCCGGCGTCGCGAAATCACCCGTGCCGCAACGGCAGCGGCCCCTCGAAGGATGGTCTCGGCGTCGGTGGCGAACTCCGAGTCGCCCTGCTGTAGCCAGACGACTCCCAGGAAGTCCGGACCGGAGCGGATCGGTGCAGCCATCCGCGGCCGTAGACCCAGGTCGGCGCGCGCGGCCACCCGCACGACCCCGTGCGAGGTGCGCAGGGCGTCCATCACCCCCCACTGGCGCAGCCACGCCAACATCTCCGGTGGCCCCTCGCGACCGAGAATCGACAATCGCCGTAGCTCGTCGGCCTCGTCACCGGCGCGACTGTAGGCCAACACGTGTGAACGTTGATCCTCGATGCTGACCAGGCCGTGAGTACGTCGGGCCACTTCGGCGGCGAGTTCGAACAGGTCGCCGCTTGTGCCCGACGCCCACGCCCCGGACGCCAATGCATCGGGGTCCCCGACACCTGCTGCGGTGTCGAGGACACGAATCAACAACTGGTAGATCCGCTCCCACCGTGCGTGCGGGTCGACGTCGATGACCGCGATCCCCGCTGCGGCGAGCGCCTCGGTCACTCCCGAACCCGGGGATTTGAGCATCACCGCAATCGGCGGTGCGGCAGCGATCGTCGGAAGCCAGTGCACCACATCGGCTTCCGACGCACCGACCATCAGGAACACGTCGGCGCCGCGCGCGGCCGCACCCAACGGCAGACGCAGGTCGTCGGGGTCGAGCAAAGCCACCGATCCGACGGTGACGTCGAGACCCCGTGGTGCCTCCACCAGCGTCACGAGCGTCGCGTCGAGGGCGAGCACCAGCCGCCCCAGCCCGATCCGCGCCTCGTCCATAGCTCGAATCTACGGCCCGGCCGATGAATACACACGTGCCCGCCGAGAACGAATCCCGGCGGGCACATGCGGGGCTGCAGAGTGGATCAGTACGAGGTGGATCGGTGCGAGGCGATCACAGGATCGTGAGCATCTCGTTGTAGGTGGGCAGCGGCCACAGATCGTCGGCGACGATGGTCTCGAGCTTGTCCGACGCGGTCCGGACCTCGGCCATCGGCGGGATCAGCGAGGTGAGCGCGTATTCCGACTCCGCTTCGACGGTGTCGCCGTGGAATCCGGCGATGGCCTCCTCGAGGGCGTCCATCTTCTTGTTGAGCGCCTTGACCGAGGTGGTCATCGTCAACAACGCCGGGGTTTCCATGTCGATGCCCGCGGCCTTCAGGCTCGCCGCGGTGGACGCCAACTCGCCCATGTAGCGGGTCGCGGCCGGCAGGATCATCGTCTTGGCGATCTCCAGGGTTTCCTTGGCCTCGACCAGCAGCGCAAGCGCGTACTGCTCGAGCACGACCTCCTTGCGGGCCTTGAGCTCCCGCTCGGACAGGATGCCGTACTTGGACATTAATTCCTTGATCTCCGGCTCGTCGAGCTGGGCCATCGCGTCGACGGTGGTGCGCAGATTCAGCAGACCACGAGCGGCCGCCTCCTCCTGCCACGCATCGGAGTAGCCGTCGCCGTTGAACACGACCTTGCCGTGATCGGTGACGATCGCCTCGAGCAACTTCTGCACTGCTGCATCGAACTTCGTGCCCGCGGCGGTCTCCGTCTCCAGGAAGGTGCACACGTAGTCCAGTGAATCGGCGAGCATCGCGTTGATGGCGACCATCGGGTCGGCGATCGACTGGTTGGAGCCGGGCGCACGGAACTCGAAACGGTTACCGGTGAAGGCGAACGGGCTGGTGCGGTTGCGGTCGCCGGCGTCGGCCTTGAGCGGGGGCAGGGTGTCGACGCCGAGTTCGAGGACACCGGTCTGCTTGCTCTCCTTGGCGCCGCCCTTGGCGATCTGGTCGAAGACGTCGGCGAGTTGCTCGCCGAGGAAGATCGAGATGATCGCGGGCGGTGCCTCGTTGGCGCCGAGGCGGTGGTCGTTGGACGCCGAGGCCACCGACGCGCGCAGCAGGCCACCGTATTTGTGCACACCGCGGATGATGGCCGCGCAGAACACCAGGAACTGCTCGTTCTCGTGCGGGGTGTCGCCCGGATTGAGCAGGTTGCCCTGATTGCTGTTACCCAGCGAGAAGTTGACGTGCTTGCCCGAACCGTTGACGCCGGCGAAGGGCTTCTCGTGGATCAGACAGACCATGCCGTAGCGTTCGGCGACCTTCTTCATCGTCGTCATCATCAGCTGCTGATGATCATGGGCGAGATTGGACTTCTCGAACACCGGCGCCAACTCGAACTGGCCGGGAGCGACCTCGTTGTGCCGCGTCTTGGCCGGGATGCCCTGCTTGAACAACTCGCGGTCGAGCTCGATCATGAACGCCAGCACACGATCCGGGATGGACCCGAAGTAGTGGTCGTCGAACTCCTGGCCCTTGGACGGCTTGGCGCCGAACAGGGTGCGGTTGGCGGTCATCAGGTCGGGTCGGGCGAAATAGAAATGACGGTCGATCAGGAAGTACTCCTGCTCGGCTCCGGCATAGGAGACGACGGTGTCGACGTCTTTGTGTCCGAACAACTTCAACAGTCGCATGGCCTGCTTGCTCATGGCCTGCTGGCTGCGCAGCAGCGGTGTCTTCTTGTCCAGGGCCTCACCGGTCCACGAGATGAAGATCGTGGGAATGCACAGCGTGTTGCCGTTGGGGTTCTCGAGGATGTAGGCGGGGCTGGTGACATCCCACCCGGTGTAGCCGCGGGCCTCGAAGGTGCCACGCAGACCGCCGTTGGGGAACGACGATGCATCCGGCTCGCCCTGCAGCAGCGTCTTGCCCTGGAATTCGGCGAGCGAACCGTCGGAGCCGTCGGGCTCGAGGAACGAGTCGTGCTTCTCGGCGGTGAACCCGGTGAGCGGGTAGAAGACGTGGGCGTAGTGCGAGGCACCCTTCTCGATCGCCCAGTCCTTCATCGCCGAGGCGACGTAGTCGGCGAGAGTCGGGTCCAGCGGCGCGCCCTTGTCGATGGTGGCCGACACGGCCTTGAACACGTGCTTGGGGAGACGCGATTTCATCACCGACAGGGTGAAGACGTTGCGGCCGAAGGTGTCGGCCAACGGCTCGGGGAAGCCGTCGGTCTCCATCTCGTAGGTGGTCACGGCCTCGATGGCCTGACGGCGCGACATGCTGCCACTCATGGGGTACTCCTGGGTTGGGTGCCCCGGATCGTCGACTGGGTGTCGTGGTCGGGCCGGGGCGTTGTGCGAGCGATACGAAGCTATGAGTGACAGGTACCCGCATCGTTGCGCCAATGTGACGTACGTGAAAACTCGGTTCAGTTTCCTGTTGTGTGCAGGTCACGTGAGGTGATGGCGAGTGCGGCAACGACGATGCCCACCACGATGCCGATGCCGGTGTCGAGCACTCGGTCCACCGCCATCTCGGGTGACAGGCCGGCGCCCAACCCGGTGAGCAGCAGTGCCATCGGGGTCACCGCCAGTGAACAAATCGCGTAGTTGACGGTGGAGAAGATCTCCGCGCACGTCTGCAGGACCACGATGGCCGCCACCGCGCCCCAATAGCCGAGCGGCAGCGCGAGCAATGCCGCGGCGATCGCCGCACCGCCGATGTTGCCGAGCAACCGGGCCACCCCGCGACTGACCGTGTGGTGGTAGCTCACCCCCTGCATGGCGGCCATCGCTCCCATCGCGGCCCACATCGGGTGCGCGAGCCCCGCCGCCGCGGCGACTCCCGCGGCCGCCGCCGCGGCCACCGTGATGCGGGCCGCCGAGATCAGCAGATGGCGTCGGGTGTGCGAGGAGTGACCTCCGGACAGTTGCGTCCACAGGGATTCCCGCGCAGCCGATCCGGGGATCTCGGTGCGGCCCCGGCCGGTCGACATCGCGATCAGCCAGGGCGCCAACGCGGCGAGCAAGCCGATCACCGAGCCCAGGGCGGTGGCCGCGACAGCCCGGCCGACGTCGGAGAGATCGCCCGCGAAGCCGGCCGCTCCGGTCGCCGCGAAGACGAAGATGATGCCTCCCGGGCCGACGATGTGCAGCGCCGACACCAGATAGGCGGCGGCACCGGCGAGGGCCGAGATGACGCCGATCTCGACCACCAACGATCCGGAGAATGCGCCGAGCGCGGCACCGATACCGACGGCCGTGGTGATCGCGACGGCAAGCACGCCCAGCCGGCCCGCACGTACCGGATAGGGGTCGGGCCGGCAGAACGCCGAAATCAGTGTGCCGAGAGCGGCCAGTCCGGCGATGTCCCGATGACCGGTCAGTCCGCCGATCACCAGGACCACGCCGACGGCCATGCCCACCCGCAGTGGTGCGGCGTAGCCGATCCGGCTGGTGTCCACCGACAACGCCTCCCGCCACGCCCGCACGCTCACCGCGTGGCGCAGTGCGGCCCGACGGGAGGGGCGAGCGGGCAGGGCGAGGTAGGGAGAGGCCGTGGACATGAAATTACTTTATCACTATTTTACTAGTAAACTATGTGATCGCGACTACGATGAGCCGCGTGACCGACGCCGCCGACGCAGCCCGGGATGCGGGCCCCCGCGACCTGGTCGACCGGATCATCGACGAGTGGGCGCAGGCCTTTCCCGATATCGACGTCGCCCCCATCGGCGTACTCGGTCGGGTTCAGCGCATCGCTGCGATCTCCAATGCCCAACTCGACCGCAATCTCGAGGAGCACGGAATCGGTCGATCGGAGTTCGACGTCCTCGGTGCGCTGGTGCGCGCCCGGCGGCCGCTGCGAGCCAGTGAGGTCGTCTCGACGACGACACTCAGTGGTGCATCGATCACCAAGATCAGTGAAAGTCTTTCTCGGCGAGGGCTCTTGGAGCGCAAGAAGTCCGAGCGGGACGGTCGGGTCGTGCTGCTGCGGCCCACCGACGCCGGCCGCAGGCTTGTCGATGCCGAGTTGCCACGCCGCCTACGTGACGACGAGGAAGCACTGGCGGCATTGACCGACCGGGAACGGGCGACGCTCGCGGCGTTGCTGCGCAAGATCTCGCTCGTCGTCGGCGGCTGACCGCCGCTTACACGCAAGTTCTTGACACAATCTGGAAACACTGTCTAGTTTTCTCGCAACACTCGACGTTGCTGTCCGACAGGGGTTTCATGCGCACATTCTCTCGCCGTCAGGTGCTCGCCGGTGCCGCCGGCGCCGGGGTCACCGGGGTGATCGCCTCCACCGCCGGGGTCGGCCGCGGCTTCGCGACGCCGGGCCGAGCCGTTCCGACCACACGCGAGGAACACCGCGTCGTGGTGATCGGCTCCGGATTCGGTGGGGGAGTCACGGCCTTACGGCTGACCCGTGCCGGGGTGCCGGTGGTGCTCCTCGAACGCGGACGACGCTGGCCGACCGGACCGAATTCGACGACCTTCCCGAGTGCCACCCATCCCGACAAGCGCATCCTCTGGCACCAGTCGACACCACAGGTCTTCGGTCGTCCGCTGTCGGTGGAACCCTATGTGGGCCTGTTCGAATCGATTGCCGGACAGAACATGACACCCATGGTCGCCGCCGGCTGGGGTGGGGGCTCACTGGTCTATCAGGGCATGACCCTGCAACCGTCGGAAGAAGTGTTCGGCGCGCATTTCCCCGCCGGTCTCGACTGGCCGTCGATGAACGGCACCTACTATCCGCGGGTCGCACGCATGCTCGGCGCGCAGGTCGCCCCCGACGCATTGATCCGCACCCCCAACTACCGGGTCGTCCGCGAGTTCGCCGCCCATGTGCGGCGCGCCGGACTGCCGGTGCAGAAGATCCCGATGCCGATCGACTGGAACTATGCGCTGGCCGAGGTGGCCGGGAAGATGCGCCCGTCCTACACCAACGGCGACGGCGCGATCGGCGTCAACAACGGCGGCAAACACAGCGTCGACGTCACCTACCTGTCGCAGGCGGAACAGACCGGACTTCTCGATGCCCGAATCCTGCACGACGTCACCGAGATCCACCGCGAACCGACCGGCCGCTGGCGCGTGACGGCGAACCGGACCGATGAGACCGGCCGGGTCCTCGAGACCGTGATCCTGTCCACCCCGACGTTGTTCCTCGCCGCCGGCTCGATGAACACCAGCCGAATGCTGGTGCGCGCCGGGGCAACCGGAGCGATCACCGATCTCCCGGACGCCGTCGGCACCGGCTGGGGCACCAACGCCGACCGAATCTACATCTGGAACGCCCCCACCGCCGATTTCGGTGCGGCGCAAGGGGGCCCGGTTGTGTACGGCAGCCTCAACTGGTCCGACCCGCAGCACGCGTTCACTGTCATCCAGGCGTCCATCCCGCCGATCCCGGTCAACACCCACTCCACGATGATGGTCGCCTACGGCGTCAGCGCCGGGCGCGGACACTTCACCTACGACGCCGCCACCGACCAAGCGGTCCTGCAATGGCCGCACGAAGGGGACTCGATACTCCAAAACCGTTACATCACCCCGGCGGTGAACCGCATCGCCGGACCGGACTCCACCCTGATCGACACCAACGCGGTGCTCCCGTCGACCTGGCATCCGCTCGGCGGCGCGTCCATGGGCACCGTGTGCGACCTGGAAGGTCGGGTGCACGGCCAACGCGGACTCTACGTCGTCGACGGTGCACTGATGCCCGGCACCTGCGCCGCCTGCAACCCGTCGATGACCATCGCCGCGGTCGCCGAACGCGCGCTGGACCGCATCGTCGCCACCGACGTCGGCTCACTCATCTGAGGGTGTCGACGCCGCCGCGGTGGGCATGGCCTCGAGGGCGGGCCGGAGCCAGCGGTCGAGGAAAGCGCGCAATTCGGCGTCGGTGCGGGCGGCGTCGTCGACGACCACCAGCGACAGGCTCAGCAGGGCCGTCATGTCGACGATGTCGTCGACGTGCGGTGCGTACTGCGGCGACGCCACGATGATCGGGTGCAGGATCTGCGTGGCGACCTCGCGGGTCCTCGACATCGCGCCGTCATCGAAGAACGGATGGCTTTCCTGCGAGGTCATGAGCATCGACAGAGCCGGATCGGCCGCGGCCATCGAACGGCCGGCGACGATGAATTCGACGAGGTAGTCGGTCAGATCGGTGATGCCCTCGAGCCGCGCGTGGATGGCGCCCATCGCGGTGATCGCGAGCTCGCCGAGCGCCTGGGAGACGAGATCCTCGCGGGAACCGAAGATCGAATACACCGTCTGCCTCGACACGCCCGCCGACGCGGCGACGGCCGCGATACTCGCCCCGGCAAAACCCTCAGTGGCGATCAGGCTGAGCGTCGCGTCGATGATCTTCCCTCTCGAACGCATGCCCTCGATTATGACGCCGCGTCCGCACCCGCCCTGCCGCGCCACGCTGGGCCGGTGGGTTGTGTGCCGGGCCTGCGCACCGACCGCCTACTGTGGGCTGCACGACCTGCCGCCACCGGCGGGTCTCGGCTCACGTCGACAGGGGAGGTCCAGACCAATGAGTGTGGTGCGCCATTCGTCCACGATCGAGGTGGCACGCGACCGCGTGTTCACCTACATCAACGACTACGAGAACGTTCCGGAGTACATGTTCGGGATTCATCAGTTCACTCCGCGGACAGACCTGACCAGCGGCAAGGGCTCGGTCTTCGACGTCGCGATCAAGGCGGGACCGAAGACCCTCAAGTCCACGGTCGAGACCGTCGAGTGGGTCGAGAACGAACTCATCGTGCTCAGGGCCATCGAGGGCTTCCAGGCCAACACCACCTGGCGCTTCGCCGACCTGGATGCGGGCGGTACCAAGGTCGACGCCGAATTCGAGTACATCCTGCCCGGCGGTTTGGCCGGAAAAGCGCTGGGCGCGATCATGGATCCGTTCGCGGCCCAGGCGATCAAGCACACCGACGCCAAGCTGCGCTCGGCGCTCGCGGAGTAGTCGCGCGTGGTGAATGTGGCCGCGACGTTGTTCGACCTGGCGCAGCGGCGATCGCTGTTGCCGGGCCCGGTGGAGAACGCGGTGACCGGACCCGGTCGTGATGTCTCCGGCCTGACGGTGCTGGTGACCGGTGCCTCGGCAGGTATCGGGCGCGAAGCGGTGCGTGCGCTCGCCGCGCGCGGCGCCCATCTCATCGCCGTCGCCCGCCGCTCCGACGAGCTGCGGTCATTGGCGTCGGAGACCGGATGCGACCACATCGTCGCCGACCTGTCCGCCGAGGCCGGCGTGGCAGCGCTTCTCGACGAACTCGGTGATGGGCGGATCGATGTCCTGGTGAACAACGCGGGACGATCGATCCGCCGGTCGATCCTCGACTCCACCGATCGGCTGCACGACTATCAGCGGACGATGTCACTGAACTACTTTGCCGCGGTCCAACTCTCGCTGGGTCTGCTGCCCGGGATGGTCGAGCGCGGATCCGGCCAGATCGTGAACATCTGCACGTGGGGCCTGATGGCGGGAACGTTCCCACGCTTCTCCGCCTACGCCGCGTCCAAGAACGCCCTCGGGATCTTCGGACGCAGCCTCAACGCCGAACGTCCACACCCCGGCGTCTGCGCCACCAACGTCTACTACCCACTGGTGCGGACCGAGATGATCGCTCCCACAGCGGAATACGACGACGTACATGCGCTCGACGTGGCCGAGGCAGCGAACTGGATCGTCCGCGCGATCACCCACCAGCCCGAGGAGGTCGCACCCGCGGCCCTGCGTGCGGTGCTGCCCGTCCTCGACTACCTCTCACCGGCGGTCGCCGACCGCGCCATGCGCTCCCTGACCTGAGCGCACCGGGACCGAGCTCGTAACAAAGCCCTCGCGCCGGGCGTGATCGTGCGCTAACCTCGGCAGTGCGACTGGCGCAGCCGGAATCGACCGGCAAGGAGCAC
Source organism: Gordonia sp. YC-XJ4 (assembly GCF_059511865.1). Classification (NCBI taxonomy): domain Bacteria; kingdom Bacillati; phylum Actinomycetota; class Actinomycetes; order Mycobacteriales; family Gordoniaceae; genus Gordonia; species Gordonia sp. YC-XJ4. The sequence continues at coordinate 4,680,787 of NZ_CM183447.1, read as the reverse complement.
GTTCGGAGACATCGTCCGCCTGGGTGTCGATCCCCGACGAAGGAACGTGCCATGGCCCGATCACAACCCATCACTGCCGCACATCCCAGCGATGCCGCACACCCCGCGCAGACCGGCCGCCACCACGTGGTGATCATCGGCTCGGGTTTCGGCGGGCTCGCCGCGGCTCGCCGACTCGCCCACGCCGATGTCGACGTCACGGTCATCGCCCGCACCACCCACCACCTGTTCCAGCCGCTGCTGTATCAGGTGGCCACCGGGCTCATCTCGCAAGGCCAGATCGCCCCACCGATGCGGGTGATCCTGCGCAATCAGCGCAACGCGCGGGTCGTCCTCGGCGACGTGGAGAGCATCGACCTCCAGCAGCGCAGGGTCACCTCGCGTCTGCTCGACCGCGAACTCACCACCGGTTACGACAGCCTCATCGTCGCCGCGGGTGCCGGCCAATCCTATTTCGGCAACGACCATTTCGCGGAGTTCGCACCCGGTCTCAAGACCATCGACGACGCCCTCGAACTCCGCGGACGTATCCTCGGCGCCTTCGAACAGGCCGAGTTGTCCACCGATCCCGACGAGCGCGCCCGCCTGCTGACGTTCGTGGTGGTCGGCGCAGGTGCGACCGGGGTGGAGATGGCCGGGCAGATCGCGGAGATGGCGGCCAAGACGCTGCGCGGCGCCTTCGACTCCATCGATCCGACGCAGGCGCGGGTCATCCTCCTCGACGCGGCGCCGTCGGTACTTCCGCCGTTCGGGCGCAAGCTCGGAGGACGGGCTGAAAAGCGTTTGCGCTCACTGGGAGTCGATGTCCAACTGGGGTCGATGGTCGTCGACATGGATTACGACGGGCTGGTGGTCAAAGACCCCGACGGCACCACCCGACGCATCGAGAGCCAGTGCAAGGTGTGGTCGGCGGGTGTCGCGGCCAGCCCACTCGGCCGCCATCTCGCCGAGCAGAGTGGGGCCGAGACCGACCGCGCCGGACGGGTCCGGGTGCAGCCAGATCTCAGTCTGCCCGGCCACGCCGAGGTGTTCGTCGTCGGCGACATGATGGCACTCGACGGGGTGCCGGGCCAGGCCCCGGCGGCGAACCAGTCCGCGCGGTACGCCGCCGACACCATCATCGCTCGGCTCAACGGCAGTCTGCGGGCTCGAAAGCCGTTCTCCTACTGGGACAAGGGGTCGATGGCGACGGTCTCGCGGTACTCGGCGGTCGCCAGCGTGCCGATCCCCGGGACGTCGCGGCACATCGAGTTCTCCGGTTATCTCGCCTGGCTCGGATGGCTGTTCCTGCACCTGATCTACCTCGTCGGATTTCGCAACCGCTTCACCACGCTGATCGATTGGCTCTTCGCGTTCACCTCGCGCAGCCGCAACCAACTCGCGGTCACCGAGCAGCAGGTGTTCGCGCGCACCGTGATCGACCGGCTCGAGGAGATCGAGGAACGCGGCGCCGCCTGAGGCGCCGCCGGGGGCGAGCGCCTACAGTTTCGCCAACGCCGGCGTCAGCTTGTCGATCGCCCACGGCACCGAGTAGATCGTGGGTCCGCCGAACGCCGACGCGGTGTCGTTGGTGAGGAACACCGTCGTGCCGCGGCGCACCGCGGGCAGCGAATCCCAGCCGGGTATCGCATCGAACGCCTCGGGCCCGCCGACCAGCGGCCAGAAGATCAGCAGGTCCGAAGCGAAGATGTCGATACGTTCGGCCGACACGATCGTGCGTGCGCCACCGGGCGCGAGCCCTTTGACCGCCGGGTCGAGAACCAGTCCGAGTTCGGCAAGCAGTTTCGCGGAGGGGTCGGTGTCGCTGGTCACCACACCGAACTGATTCTGCGGGGTCAGCTGTCCGAAGGTGAACGTCTTGCCCTGGCTCGCCGGGTATTTCGCCCTGGTGGCCGCGATCTGCTGCTCGACCTCGGCGACGGCCTCATCGGCCTGCTGCTGCTTGCCGAAGATCCGGCCGGCCGTCGTCATCACGTCCTGCCAGCTGTCGGTGACGGTGTTCTTGGCCATCACCGGAATCGTGGGGGCGATCTGCGTCAGGCGGTCGTAGGCCGCGCGGTCGGGCAGGTATCCGGCGAGGATCACCTGCGGGGCGAACCGCGCGATTGCGGCAACGTCGGGGGTACCGGCCTCCACGTCATAGGTGACGATCGTCGACGAGTGCTCCGGCGTCCAGGCGAAGCGATTGTTCGGGCCCGAATACCCCTGCGCGAGGAACTCCGCGGTGATCGGGACTCCGAGGCGGATCAGCGAATCCGACCACGCGCCGCCGAAGGTCACGACCTTGGTCGGATCGCTCGGAATCGTCGTCGATCCGTACTGGTGCTCGACGGTCACGGTCTCTCCCGCGGACCCGGCCGGGTCGTCGGGGGAGGAGCACCCGAGAAGGGCGACGAACACCAGGGTCAACAGGCCGGCGAGAACTCCACGAGCACACATCTCGTTAGGTTAGGCTAAATCGCCCGTATCGGACAAGGTCGACGCGGGCGTGACGACGCCATTGCTCGCCACCGATGCCGTCCGGACGTTCGGGTTAATCCCACGGTGACCGAAAGTCTGTGCCGCGTACGCGCCCGGACGCCGTCGACGTACTCGAGCAGCTCCTGACTTTCTTGCCGTGTGCGGCGCCGCCGACCTACCGTGAATCGACCATCTGGAGCGACCGAGAGACCCGGCTCGTCGACGTCGCAGCAACCCCAGAGGAGGGTGCTAACGCCGGGATCGATGGGAGTCGGCTCGTGCCATTTCATGACCATGCCCCGTTGTCGGTGCTCGATCTCGCGCCGATCAGTGAGGGCTCCAATCCTGCTGCCGCACTGGCCAACACGATCGACCTCGCGCAGCACGCCGAGCAGTGGGGGTATCGCCGCTACTGGGTCGCCGAACATCACTTCGTCGCGGTGGCCGGCTCCAATCCGGCCGTCCTGATCGGTCAGATCGCCGGTGCCACCACCACCATCCGGGTCGGGTCGGCGGCGGTTCAGGTCGGCCAGACGACCGCGGTCTCGGTCGTCGAGTCCTTCGGTCTGCTCGACGCCTTCCATCCCGGCCGCATCGACCTGGGTCTCGGACGCTCCGGTCAGCGGCGCGCGGAAGCGGTCACGGCGACACCCACGCCTTCGACACCCACGCCGTCGACACCCACGCCGTCGACACCCACGCCTTCGACACCTGCGGTGACCCTGCCGAGCATTCCCCGCCCGAGTCGCGTCGTCGACGGTGTGGTGCTCCCCGAACCGTTCGATGTGTCGGCGCTGCTGGCGAATTCGCGTCTGGCACGCAGCTTCGAGGTACTCACCCAGCCCGGTGCGCAGACCCCCGATTTCGCCGAGCAGGTCGCCGACATCGCCGCATTGCTCGAGGGCACCTATCGCAGCCCGTCCGGTCTCCAACTGCATGCGGTGCCCGGTGAGGGCGCCGACGTCGAGCTCTGGATCTTCGGCAGCAGCAAGGGTCAGAGCGCCCAGGTGGCCGGCGCGCGCGGACTGCCCTTCGTCGCCAACTATCACGTGAGCCCCGGCACGACGCTCGAAGCGGTGCAGGCCTATCGCGCCGCCTTCCGGCCGTCGGCGGTACTCGCCGAACCGTACGTGGTGGTCTCGGCCGATGTGGTGGTCGCCGAGGACGACGACACCGCACGCCATCTCGCCTCCACCTACGGGCACTGGGTGTACAGCATCCGCAGCGGCCACGGTGCCGTCGAGTACCCGGATCCGGCCACCGCGCCACCACTGGACGACGAGCAGCGCGCACTGGTCGCCGACCGCCTCGAGACCCAGTTCGTGGGCAGCCCCGACACCGTCGTCGAGCGCTTGGCTGCGCTCGGAAAGCTGACCGATGCAGACGAACTCGTGATCACCTCGGTCACCCATGATCACGGTGACCGGCTGCGCTCGCACGAACTCCTCGCCAAGAAATGGGGCCTCATCTGATGCGTGGCATCACCACCACCGTCGCCCGTACCGCGACGGCATCCGTTGCCGCGCTGGCCGTATTCGGCCTCGCCGCATGCGGCGGGGGCTCCTCGCAGTCCGACGACGCCGGCCCGCCGGTCTCCGGTGGCACGCTGCGCTACGGCCTCTCCGACGCGCCCACCTGCTCCGACCCCGCCCAGAGCGCCACCAACCAGACGATCTACGTGACCCGTCAGATCGTCGACTCACTGACCGACCAGGTACCCGGGAGCGGTGACCTGAAACCGTGGCTGGCGCAGAGCTGGGAGGTCAGCCCCGACGCCAAGACCTTCACCTTCCACCTCAAGCCCGACGTCACCTTCAGCAACGGCACCCCGCTGACCGCCGACTCGGTCAAGAAGAACTTCGACGCCATCGTCACCACCCTTGGTGGCGCCAAGGCGCCCTTGGCCGCAACATATCTCAGCGGCTACACCGGTACCACCGTTGTCGACCCGTTGACCGCACGGGTCGAGTTCTCCGCACCGAACGCGCAGTTCCTGCAGGCGACCTCCACTCCGCAGCTCGGCATCCAGGCCGACGCGACCGTCGCCGCCACACCCGAACAGCGGTGCCAGGGCACCAACATCGGCTCCGGGCCGTTCGCGTACTCCGCATGGCAACAAGGCCGTTCGGCCGCCCTGCGCAAACGCACCGGATATCAATGGGGCTCGGCGGTGTTCACCCATACCGGCGACGCCTACCTCGACGGGATCGACTTCACCGTCGTCCCCGAGTCGGGTGTGCGCACCGGCTCACTGGGCTCCGGTCAGCTCGACGTCATCAGCGATGCCCTCCCCAACGACAAGGCACAGATCTCCTCGGCCGGTGGCAAGGTACTCACCGCGGTGAACCCCGGCGTGCCATTCGGCCTGCAGCCCAACGTCTCCCGTGGAGTACTCGCCGACGAGCAGGTCCGCACTGCACTGCTCCCGGCGATCAACCGCACCGAACTCGTCGACACCGTGCTCGACAAGGACTTCCACCCGGCGACCGGGGTGCTGGCCGCCAACACCCCGGGATTCCATGCCGAGACGGCGGCCCTGGCCTTCGACGCCGCCAAGTCCCGGCAGCTACTCGACGCCGCCGGCTGGCGGCCCGGCGCGGACGGCATTCGCGTCAAAGACGGCCGGCGCCTGTCGTTCTCGGTGCTCTACAGTCCGGTGTTCGCCGGCAACCAGGCGATCCTCGAACTCGTCCAGCAGCAGCTGAAGAACGCCGGCGTCGACATGGCGCTCGACGTGGTACCCGCAGCCGAGGCCACCGTCCGACAAAACTCCGGCGACTACGACGCGATCTACTACAACGTGACACGCGCCGACGGTGACATCCTGCGTACCCAGTTCGGGTTGACCACCCGAAACCTGAACCGGCGCGGGCCGATTCCCGCGCTGGACACCGCGCTGGCTCAGCAGCAGAGCACCACCGACACCGCCGCACGCAACGCGGACCTGGCCACCGCCCAGACCCAGATCATCGAGCACGGACTGTTCCTGCCCACTATCGAACTCTCGCAGGCCATCGGTACCGCGGGCACCGCACACCAGGTGTCCTTCGACGCCTCGGCACGCCTGCAGTTCCACGACACCTGGCTCTCGGGTCGGTGACCGGCGATGATCCGCTATCTCGCGATCCGCATCGCCTCGGCCATCGGGGTGCTGTGGGCGGCGTTCACCGTCGCCTTCATCATCCTGATCCTGCTGCCCTCGGATCCGGTGTCGATCGCAACCTCGGATGCCTCGATCCCCGCCGACCCGGCCGCCGTAGCCGCCCTCAAGGCCCGCTACGGACTGGATCGTTCGGTGTGGCAACAGTATTGGTCGGCGTTGACCGGCGCGCTGCACGGTGACTTCGGGCTGTCCATCTCCCAGGGGCGTCCGGTCACCGACGTGATCGCCGACGCCCTGCCCGGTACCGTGGCGCTCACGCTCACCGCAGTGGCGCTCGCCGTCGTCGGTGGGGTCGGACTCGCGGTGCTGGCGACCTGGACCCGCTCGACGCTGCTGCGTCGGGGCCTGCTGTCCATCCCGCCGCTGGTGGTGGCCCTGCCCACGTTCTGGGTGGGACTGGTCCTGTTGCAGGTCTTCGCCTTTCGTCTGCCGTGGTTCCCGGCATTCGGGGACACCCGACCCGGGTCGATCGTGCTGCCCGCGGTGACGCTGGCCATCCCGTATGCCGGGGTACTCGGGCAGGTGCTGGTGACCAGCATGACCGCCACCGATGCGGCGCCGTTCGTGCAGACGGCCACCGCCAAGGGTGCGAGCCGCGGGCGCGTCATCACCCGACACATCCTGCGGGTCTCGTCGCTGCCGGCGCTGACGGTGGCCGGCGTCGTCGTCGGCAACCTCCTCGGCGGGGCGGTCGTGGTGGAGACGGTGTTCTCCCGACCGGGTGTCGGCAAGCTCGCCCAATCCGCCGTTCTCGCACAGGACATCCCGGTCGTGCTTGCGCTGGTGACCCTCTCGGCGCTGGTCTTTGTCACCATCAACCTGCTCGTCGACGTCGTCTACCCGTTCCTCGACCCCCGCATCCTCAGCGGTGCGCGCCGACGGGAGCCGACGGCGCGCGACAACGACTCCCGGACGGAGCTGATCAATGTCTGACTCATCCGACACCGGTGTGTCGGTGCCGTCCTGGTCGTGGAGTCCGACGGCGGTGCGGCCCGCGGCGGTGTGGGCGTGGCTGCGGTCCAATGCCGCGGTGACACTCGCGGTGATCGTCCTCGCACTCGCCGTCGGATTCGCGGTGGCCCCGGGCTTGTTCACCGGACGCGACCCCCTGCTGGCCGTGCCCTCGGAGAAACTCTCACCACCGAGCGCCGCGCACTGGTTCGGCACCGACAACCTCGGCCGCGACGTCTACGCGCGATTCGTCCACGGGGCGGGTCTGTCGCTGACGGCGACCATCGGTGCCGTCGGGGTCGCGTTGCTCGTGGGGGCGATCCTCGGGTTGTTCGCCGGTACCGCAGGGGCCGTCGCCGACGGGGTGATCATGCGGGCCATCGACGTGATGCTCGCCGTCCCACAACTGTTGCTGGCCCTGGCCATCGTCGCGGCCCTGGGGTTCGGCACCACCAAGGTCGCGATCGCGGTGGCGGTGGTGCTCGTCGCGAGCTTCGCGCGGGTCATGCGCGCCGAGGTGCTGCGGGTCCGCCACGCCCCGTTCGTCGAGGCGTCGCGTGCCTTCGGGGTCCCGGCCCCGGTCGTGCTCGTCCGACACGTGTTGCGCAACTCCTACGCCCCGGTGCTCGCCCTGGCGGCCGCCGAATTCGGGATGGCGATCCTGCTGATCTCGTCGCTGTCGTTCCTCGGCTTCGGCGCCACCCCGCCGACTCCTGAATGGGGATCCCTGATCGCCGACGGCCGTGACTATCTGGCCACCGCCTGGTGGATGACCACACTGCCGGGATTGGCGATCGTGGCCGTCGTGCTCGCGGCGCACACCGTCGGCCACCGCATCTCGGCGGGAGATCACCGATGAGCCCGGTATCCGATCTCCCTGTCCTCGACGTGACCGATCTGCGCGTGGCGTACCGAACCAACGGCATCGAGACCGAGGCGGTCCGCGGAGTCGATCTCACGGTGGCGCGGGGCGAGACCGTTGCCGTGGTCGGGGAGTCCGGATCCGGGAAATCATCGGTGGCGCACGCGATCATCGGACTCCTACCGCGCACGGCGCACTCCACCGGTCGCGTGCACCTCGGAGATCTGCGGATCGACGAGCTCGGCTCCCGCGCCATGAACCGGATTCGGGGCGCACGGATCGGCCTGGTTCCGCAAGACCCGGGCACCGCACTCAATCCCGTGCAACGCGTGGGTGATCAGGTCGCCGAAGTCCTGCGCATCCACGGTCGCGCCGCCCGCAAGACGGCCCGCATCCACGCGCTCGAGCACCTCGCCGACGCCGGCATCGACGATCCGGAGGTGCGCTACCACCAACTACCGCACCAACTCTCGGGCGGACAGCGGCAGCGTGTGCTGATCGCGATGGCGATGGCGTGCGAACCCGAGCTGATCATCGCCGACGAACCCACGAGCGCCCTCGACGTCACCGTGCAGCGCCGCATCCTCGATCACCTTGCCGCCCGCGCCGCCGATAGCGGCACCTCGATCCTGTTGATCACCCATGACATCGGGGTGGCCGCCGACCGTGCCGATCGGCTCGTCGTCATGTCCGGCGGGCAGATCGTCGAAAGTGGTTCGACAGCACAGATTCTCACCGAGCCGCGTCATGCCTACACCCGGCGACTGATCGCTGATGCACCCGCACTCACCTCGGGCACCCTGGCCGCACCCCGCGACGACGACGCACCGGTCATCGCACGCGCCGAACACATCTCGAGGTCGTTTCGGGTCGGTCGTGGCAACGGGTTGACCGCCGTCGACGACGTGTCGCTGGCGGTGCGCGCCGGGCAAACCTTGGCGGTGGTGGGGGAGAGCGGGTCGGGCAAGACGACCACCGCCCGCATCCTGGCCGGTCTGGAGACCCACGATTCCGGCGTCGTCGAGGCCGGTGACCGTCGCGGGGATGTCGGCTTCGTCTATCAGAACCCCTTCTCGTCGATGAACCCGAAACTGACTGTCGAACAGATCATCTCCGAACCGCTGCGTGGGGTCCCCCGAGCACAGCGCCGACGTCGCGTGGACGAACTCCTCGCGGCGGTCGCACTCGAACCGGGTCATGCGCGCCGACTGCCCACCGCGCTGTCGGGTGGACAGCGCCAGCGGGTGGCGATCGCGCGTGCCCTGGCCACCACCCCGAAGCTACTCATCCTGGACGAGCCGGTCTCCGCCCTCGACGTCACCATCCAGGCGCAGGTCCTGCGACTGCTCGCCGACCTCCAACGCCACCACGGCATCGCCTATCTGTTCATCTCGCACGACCTGGCCGTCGTCCGGCAGATCAGCCACCGGGTGGCGGTCATGCGCGCCGGCCGGATCGTCGAGGAGGGGCCGGTCGAGGACGTCTTCGACGACCCGCGCCACGACTACACCCGCGCACTCCTCGCCGCCATCCCCGGAGCGGGCCGTACCGCCGGTTCCTCCACCAACCTTCCCAAGGAGTCCGCTCATGCCTGATCAGATCCACCTGGCCGTCGCGTTGTCCGATGCCGGCTGGCACCCCGGCGCGTGGCGTGAGCCCGGTGCGCGCCCCACCGAACTGCTCACCGGCCGCTACTGGGCAGATCTGGTGCGCGAAGCCGAATCCGGCGCCCTCGACCTCGTCACCCTCGACGACGGTCTCGGACTGCAGCGCGACGATCCGCTACGCCCCGACGATCGGACCGATCGGGTTCGTGGACGGCTCGATGCGGTCCTCGTCGCCAACCGGGTGGCGCCCACCACACGTGCGATCGGCCTGATCCCGGCGGCGATCACGACCCATACCGAACCGTTCCACACCGCCAAGGCGATCGCCACACTCGACTACGTCGCACACGGACGTGCCGGGGTGCAGCTGCGAGTGGACGGATCGGCCGCCGATGCGCAGTTGTTCGGCCGTCGTACGCTGCCCGACCTGGTGCCTGCCGACCCCGACCCGGTGATCCTCGACGCGCTGTTCACCGAGGCCGCCGACTACGCCGAAGTACTGCGCCGACTGTGGGATTCGTGGGAGGACGACGCCGAGATACGCGACGCCGCCACCGGGCGCTTCATCGACCGCGACAAACTGCACTACATCGACTTCGAGGGTGAATACTTCAGTGTGCGTGGACCGTCGATCACCCCGCGTCCCCCACAGGGGCAACCGCCCATCGCCGCACTCGGACACAACAGTTCGGCCTACGACCTGATCGGCCGCGTCGCCGACCTCGGATTCATCACCGCGCGCGATGCGGCCACCGCTACCGCGGCCGTCGCCGAGATCGACGCCGCCCGGGTGTCGGCGGGGCGTGCCGATCCGGTGCGGGTGTTCGACGATCTACTCGTCATCCTCGGCGACACCGACGCCGAGGCCACGGCCCGAGCGGCACGACTCGACGAGCTCGCGGGCGTCGAATTACACAGTGATGCACCGATCTTCGTCGGTACCGCCACCGGTCTCGCCGACCTCATCGAGGAGCTTGTCCCCGCCGCCGACCCGGGGCACGCGCTCGCCGGGGTGCGGCTGCGCCCCGCGGTGCTGCCCGACGACCTGTTCGCGATCACCGGCCAACTGGTCCCGGAGTTGCGTCGCCGCAAACGTTTTCGCACGGAGTACACCGCAACCACCCTCCGCGGGCACCTCGGACTCACCCGCCCCGCCAACCGCTACGCAGCCTGATCGGAGACCGCCATGACCGCACCCCGCAAGGAAATCCATCTCGCCGCGCACTTTCCCGGCGTCAACAACACCACGGTGTGGAGCGATCCCGCCTCGGGCAGTCATATCGAATTCGAGTCCTTCGAACATTTCGCCCGAACCGCCGAACGCGGCAAATTCGACTTCTTGTTCCTCGCCGAGGGGTTGCGGCTACGGGAGCAGAACGGCCTCATCTACGACCTCGACGTCGTCGGGCGGCCGGACACGTTCTCGATTCTCGCAGCACTCGGCGCCGTCACCCATCGGCTCGGCCTGACCGGCACCATCAACTCCACCTTCAACGAACCCTACGAGGTGGCACGGCAATTCGCGAGCCTCGATCACCTCACCGACGGACGTGCCGCCTGGAACGTGGTCACCTCGTGGGACGAGTTCACCGGGGAGAACTTCCGACGTGGCGGATATTTGCCGAGCTCCCAACGCTATTCGCGGGCCAAGGAGTTCCTCGACACCGCGATCGAGCTGTGGGAGTCCTGGCGTGGCGACGAGATCGTCGCCGACAGGGCATCCGGCCGGTTCCTGCAGGACGGCGCGGTCGGCGAATTCGCGCACCGCGGTGAGCAATTCGACATCGAGGGACGATTCTCGGTGCCACGCAGCCCGCAGGGTCGGCCGGTGATCTTCCAGGCCGGTGACTCCGAGGAGGGCCGTGAGTTCGCCGCTGCGAAGGCGGATGCGATCTTCTCCCGGCACAGTGCCTACGAGGAGGGACGTGAGTTCTACCGTGACGTCAAGTCCCGGCTGGCCAGGTACGGGCGTCGCCGTGAGCAGCTGCTGATCCTGCCGGCGGCCACATTCGTGTTGGGCGACACCGACGCCGAGGCGGCCGACCTCGCTCACGAGGTGCGTCTCGCGCAGGTCAGCGGTGCCACCGCGCTGCGCTTCCTGGAGCAGGTGTGGAACCGGGATCTCTCCGACGTCGACCCCGACGGTCCGCTGCCGCAGTTCGATCCGGTCGTCGGCGAGCACACCATCGCCCGCGGACGGGCCAGCGTGCGGTCATACCGTGATCCGCTGCAGACCGCGCGCGAATGGCGCGAACGTGCCGAGGCCAACAATTGGTCGATCCGCGAACTCATCATCGAGGTGACCGGCCGGCAGGCCTTCGTCGGCAGCGCGCAGACCATCGCCGAGCGCCTGGATCACGCCGTGCAGAACGATGTCAGCGATGGCTTCATCCTCGTCCCGCACATCACGCCCGGCGGGCTCGACCGGTTCGTCGACGAAGTGGTGCCCATCCTGCAGGAGCGCGGGAGTTTTCGTGCCGACTACACCGGTACGACGCTGCGCGACCATCTCGGGATCGACCGCGTCGCGCAGGGGTCGGGGCGCGCCGCGTCCTGAAGGAACTCAGGGGAGGTCGAGCAGTTCCTCGCAGAAGCCGCCGAAGCGGCGATCCGGGGTCACGAGGTGCACCTCGAGAATCCAGTGGCATTGCCGGCCGGCGCGGTCGGTGCGACGCATCGGCCCCTCGGAACCGGGGGCGATGTAGCTCTCGATCTCGGCGGCGTCGATGTTCTCGTGCGGGAACTCGCCGACGAGATGCCCGGCGATGTCGCCGCCGAACTCCCAGCCTGCCTCGCGGGACAGTTCGACCACGCGGTCATAAAGCTGCGCTCCGGTGATGTCGGCGTGGGTGCGGAAGTGTTCGCGTCCGGCCTCCCACACCTGGCTCAGCGATGCGCGCAGCGCATGTTTGGTCGGATCGTCGCCGAGGACGAACGTGCGGCCGAAGTCGGCCTCCCACTCCTCGAAGATCGGACCGAAGTCCAGGAAGAGGATTTCGTCGTCGGCGAGGATTCGGTCCGGCGGATTGGCACGGTAGGTCTGCAGGGTGTTCTCGCCGGCGCGCACGATCCGTTTGTGCCAGTGCCGGGTCACGCCGAACATGTCGGCGGCGAGGTCGCGGATCTCATTGGACAGTTCTCGTTCGCCCACACCCGGTCGGATCATCCCGCGCTCGGTGATCTCGGCGAAGAGTTGCTCAGCCTTGGCCTGGGCGTCGAGAAGCCGACGAACCCTGGCGTCCTCATCCGGGGAGTCGCCGAGTTCGGGGGAGGCGTCGACTGTCGTCACCCGTCCATGCTCGCACACCCGGGCAACTCTTGGTCGTGAGCTACTCATTCCCGTTCCGCTGCCCATTGCCCCGATGGTCTCGAGTCTCGCGGCACGCGGGTCGCACCTCGACCAGCGATCTATGATGCTCCGCCCTTCCCGCCCCACGGCCGTCCCATCCCGGTGGTCGAGGTGCCGAGGAGCGCTAGCGGCGAGCCTCGAGACCTGTTGTGTCGATGGGTATCCGGTCCTCGGTGGTCCGAATACAGCGCCGGCGCAGTCGGTCTCGAGGCTCGCCGCACGCGGCTCGCACCTCGACCATCGGGGGGGACCGTTCCCATCCTGGTGGTCGAGGTGCCGAGGAGCGTCAGCGACGAGCCTCGAGACCCCTTGTGCCGAAGGGCTTCCGGGCCGCGGGCGGCACGACACCTCGACCATCGGGTGGGGTTTGTCTCTATGGAGTTCTCAAACAACAGATGCGGTCCCGGCCAGGCCGGGTGCAGGGAATCAGGTAGTGGTGCAGCGTAGGTCAGGCTGCTGCGTCGTCGAGTCGCATGGTCCGTCGGTGATACGACGGCACCGGCCGGCGTTGCGGATCCACAGTGGCGGGTGGGATGAGCCAGGGGTGCCGGTCGAAACCCATGATGATGTCCCAGCCGCGGTGGTGCACATCGTCATGACAACTGGTGCAGAGCAGGCAGCCGTTGTCGAGGTCGGTGGGCCCACCATCGGCCCAGTGGTGCACATGGTGTGCTTGGCAGCGTCCGGCGTGTGTTCCGCATTTGATGCACCCGCGATCACGCACCAACAACGCTTTGCGTTGGCCGGGGGTGAACAAGCGCTCTTTGAGTCCGACGTCGAGGGGTACGCCGTCGGGGTTGAGGATGATTCTGGTGATGGTGGTGTCGCACGACAACAACTTGGCGGTGGCTTCGGTGATGGCACCCATATTCTGCAACTCGCCGCCGAGCGCGGGGTTGTCCGCCGACCACGTCCACAACAACCCGTTGGTCGGTTTCGCCGAGAACGTGGTGTCGGCCAAACCTTGTGCCGCCAACTCCACGATCGTCTCGAACGCGGCAGCACAGATCTGTTCGGGAGTCCGCGGATCCGGGGACCCATCGGGCTGAGGTTTGGGCGCCGACAAGGTCTCCATCAAAGTACGGGTTTTCTCACCCGCGACGATGTCGAGGTTCGCCGAGATCTCCAACCGGCCGTCGTCGGTGATGTGGTCGGTGTAGGAGTTGATCTTCTTGTCCTCGGCAGCCGGCAACCCGCCCGGTGTCTCGGCCGCCAACTCGTTACCCAACTGCCGCGCGTAGGTGGTGATCTCGGCGGGGGTGAAACCGGCGAAGTAGTGCGACAGCAGTTTCCGCAGGTATTCACACCGTTGCACGGTGTCGAGGGGTTCGGGGGAGCGGGTGTCGATGTGCGCCAATCCGCGGACGATGGCGTCGGTGTGTTCGGAGGAGATGGACCCGTCCGCGGCGTGCGCGAGCAGCAGATCCACATCGGTGGTGGCCGAGATCCGCACGTATCGACTTGCGACGGCGGGTGCGCAACCCATGCTGATCAACAGTTCCCGCAGTCGGGTGGTTTTGTGGTCGGCGACGCCGAGGCGATCCATCTCGCCGGTGAGGGTGGTGGCGTGATGATCAACCAGGTTCCGCAGTAGCAGGACTTGTTTCATCGCACCGAAGGCTTGTGGCCCGGTCATGTCCGGATTCCATTGCAGGTCGCTGAGTTGGGTGACAATTCCGGCGAAAACTGCCTCGGCATCAAGAGCTTCAGTGGTGTCGATCATGGGCCCCTCCCCAGTGGCTGATCGGTGTGATGACTCCACATTACTCGAACATAGGGATCAAGGCAAGGGTGTTCGATGGTTGTGGGGAGGCAAAGGTGCTTGTGGACAACGGGTTTCGGTGATGGGCTGGCTGATATTTTCTGTCGGTGGGGTGTGGTAGAGGTGCGGCCTCCGTGACCGAGATGCCGTTGTGGTTGGGACGCTTGTTGCCTCTCGCTACGCGTACAGCCGAAGCGCGCCTGGCGCGTGGTCGGGAACAGTGGGATGCTGCGGTGCGACGGCGGTGATGCGGCGATACGGTGCGCCGAGCGGCGGTCGCGGGTCGGTCTCTCCGGCGTTGGGCCAGAACGCCATGGCGCGTTCGGCCTGGGCGGTGATGGTGAGCGACGGGTTCACGCCGAGGTTCGCCGAGACCGTGGATCCGTCCACGATGTGCAGTCCCGGATGACCGAACGCGCGGTGATAGGCGTCGACGACGCCGTCGTCGGGATCGTCCCCGATGGCGCAGCCGCCGAGGAAGTGGGCGGTCATCGGGATATCGACGAGGTCGAGGATCGACCCACCCGGATCGCCGTCGATGCGGCGCGCCGCGGCCCGGACGGCCGTGTGTCCCTCGGGAATCCACCGTGGGGGCGGATCGCCGCCGCCCGGTCGGCTCCGTAGGATCGGGCCGAATCGTCCTCTCCGCGCGTGTAATTCGATCGAGTTGTCGACGGTCTGCATCACCAGCGCGATGATGGTCCGCTCCGACCAGCGGTGCACCGACAGCGAGCGGGCGGCGGTGATCGGGTGCGCGAGCATGGTCAGTACCGCGCGCAGCAGCCGTGGCATGCGTCCGCCGCCGTCGACGAGAACGGCCTGCAGGAGCCCGATCAGGTTGCTGCCCTTGCCGTATCGGACCGGCTCGATGTGGGTGTGATCGTTGGGATGAAACGACGACGTGATGGCGACACCCTCGGTGTAGTCGACGTCGGTGGTGTGGGCCGTCGCGGCGAGGACGGCCTCGGAGTTGGTGCGCACCACCGTCCCGAGTCGGGGCGACAGATCCGGCAGTCGTCGTGAGCGCGCCATCTCGAGCAGCAGTTTGTTGGTGCCGTAGGTACCGGCGGCCATCACGACCTGGTCGGCATACAGCGTCCGGCGTCCTCGCCACGGTGCGCCGGTGCGGTGGGTGCTGACCTCATAGCCATCGCCGTGCGGGTGGAGGCCGTCGACCATCGTCATCGGGATGATCTGTGCCCCGGCCTGTTCGGCGAGATACAGGTAGTTCTTGACCAGGGTGTTCTTTGCGCCGACGCGACATCCGGTCATGCACGCGCCGCACTGTGTGCATCCGGTGCGTTGTGGTCCGGCTCCGCCGAAGTACGGGTCGGCGACCGTGACGCCGGGCGTCCCGAAGAACACACCGACCGGGGCCGCGACGACGGTGTCGGCGACTCCCATCCCGTGGGCGACCGATCGCATCACGCGATCGGCGGCGGTGACACCCGGGAAGGTCGTCACGCCGAGCATGCGGGTGGCCTGGTCGTAGAAGGGGTCGAGCTCGGCGGCCCAGTCGGTGATCGCGCTCCAGTGCGGATCGTCGAAGAACGCCGCGGGCGGGCGATACAGCGTGTTCGCGTAGTTGAGCGATCCGCCGCCGACACCTGCGCCGGCCATGACCAGCACGTCGCGGAGCGGATGGATGCGCTGGACGCCGAACAGGCCCAGTGCCGGCGCCCATACATAGTCCCGGAGTCGCCAACTGGTCGTGGGCAACTCGTGGTCGGCGAATCGGCGTCCGGCCTCGAGGACGCCGACGCGATAGCCCTTCTCGGTGAGCCGGAGTGCGGCGACCGAGCCGCCGAAACCCGAGCCGACGACGAGGACGTCGAAACGATCGGGGTCGTGCGCGGGTGCGTCGGGAGGCGTCATGGGATGTGATGCTAACGACAATCATAGAAACAGTCCAGACTGCTTGTAAGCCTGATCTGACCCGGACAAGTGCGACATCGAGGCTGTCCGGTCGGGTAGGTGGTGGCCTGGTGTGGTGGCCCTACTGTGTCCGAAGTGCACGATTCGCTCTTGCGGCGCAGGGGATCTGTGGAGAACAGTCGGATCTCGCTCGCCCGAAACGCTCACGTCCGGGCAATTCATCTGTTGAGATGAACAGATCATCTGATGAGGAGTTCGGCTGCATGGCAACGCAATTCGCTCAACAAGGACAAACCGGACGTCCGTCGTTCGGTGGTCGACTCGCTCAGCTCCGCCGGTCGCTGACCCCGGCCGAATGGGCCAGTATCGGCGGCATGGTCGCCGTCGTGGCAGCCCTGCACATCATCGGATGGGTGACCCTGGTCGTCTTCGTGGCACCGCACGACTTCAGCGTCGGGCAGAAGACCCTGGGCCTCGGCGTCGGGCTGACCGCCTACACCCTGGGTATGCGTCACGCCTTCGACGCCGACCACATCTCGGCGATCGACAACACCACCCGCAAACTCCTCGGCGACGGACAGCGGCCGATGACCGTCGGATTCTGGTTCTCGTTGGGGCACTCCACAATCGTCTTCGGGCTGGCGTTGTTGCTCTCCTTCGGTGTGCGGGCACTCGCGGGGCCGGTCGAGGACGACTCGTCGGCGCTGCACCACTACACGGGTCTCATCGGCACCACGGTCTCCGGCGGCTTCCTCTACCTCATCGCCGCGATCAACATCGTGATCCTGTTCGGGATCGTCAAGGTCTTCCGCGCGATGCGTCAGGGCGACTACTCCGAGGATGAACTCGAAAAGCACTTGAACAATCGAGGTTTCATGAACCGCATCCTCGGTCGCTTCATGAAGTCGGTGACCAAGCCGTGGCAGATGTACCCCATCGGGGTCCTGTTCGGGCTGGGCTTCGACACCGCGACCGAGGTCGCCCTGCTCGTCCTCGCCGGCAGTAGCGCCGCCGCCGGACTGCCCTGGTACGCGATCCTGTGCCTGCCGGTCCTGTTCGCCGCGGGTATGAGCCTGTTCGACAGCATCGACGGCACGTTCATGAACTTCGCCTACGGTTGGGCCTTCGCCAACCCCGTGCGCAAGGTCTACTACAACCTCACCATCACCGGACTGTCGGTCGTGGTCGCCTTCGTCATCGGCACCATCGAGATCCTCGGACTGCTGGCCGACGAGTTCGGCTGGAGCGGCCCGTTCTGGGATGACGTCTCCGGGATCGATCTGAACATCGTCGGCTACGCCATCGTCGGTCTGTTCATCGTCACCTGGCTCGTCGCCGTGGTCATCTGGCGCGTCGGGCGAATCGAGCAGCGGTGGGCGCTGGCGCCGGCGACCGTGGCCGAGCGTGTCGAATAGTCGCGGTGCACCGGGTCCGGTGAGGTTCGGTGCGTCGCCCCACAGTCGCTGACGTAGACTTCCCGTGGCGTCGACCCGCTGCGTCTGGGTGTCGCCGCCCGCCTCAGTAGCTCAGGGGATAGAGCATTCCTCTCCTAAAGGAAGGGTCGCAGGTTCGAATCCTGCCTGGGGCACTGTGACATCCTTGCCGGCCTCCGGCCGGTGTGCGCCTGCTGTGTTTGAAAGAGATCCACGGAGGCGCACTGTGACATCCCTTCCGGCCTCCGGCCGGTGTGCGCCTGCTGTGTTTGAAAGAGATCCACGGAGGCGCACCCGCAAAACGAACGCCGTCCGAGTATGCCAACGCCCGCGGTGCACCGACCGCGTCGGCACATTCGCCCGGCGTTCGCGCCGCGTCGACGGGTGACCTGGTCATCGAGGCGCTGCGCTACGGTGAGCATCGTGGACTCGCGGAAACCTCAGACAGTTCTCGTCACCGGCGCAACCAGCGGAATCGGCGCCGAGGTGGCACGGCAGATGGCGGCGCTCGGGCACCGCGTCTACGGCACCAGCCGTCATCCCGACAAGGTTTCCGACCCGATTCCCGGTGTCGCCTACGTGCGCCTCGACAACGCCGACTACGCCTCGGCGGATGCGTGCGCCGCAGAGGTCGGCGACGTCGACATCCTCGTCAACAACGCCGGTGAGTCGCAGGCCGGTGCGCTCGAGGACACCCCGATGAGTGCCATCGAGGATCTGTTCCGCGTCAACGTGTTCGGGCCCGTCGCCTTGACCAAGGCGGTCCTGCCGGGCATGCGGCAACGGCGCCACGGCACGGTCATCATGGTCGGGTCGATGCTGTCGAGCTTCCCCGTCGCATTCCGCTCCAACTATGCGGCCACCAAGTCGGCGCTCAAGGCCTTCGCGCTGGCGACCCGACGAGAGGTGGCGCCCTACGGAATCCGGATGATCAGCGTCGAGCCGGGGACCATCGCCACCGGTATCGGGGGCCGGCGCAGCATCCACATCGATGACGGATCGCCGTATGCGGCCGAGTACGAGACCCTCGCCGCCGCCACCCGACGCAACGAGGACGCGGGAATCGACGCGCCGACGATGGCGCGGGTCATCGTCGAGGCCGCGCTCGCCGAGCATCCGAAACCGTTCTACGCCAAGGGAAACAACGCGGCCATCGTCTTCGCGCTGCGGCGGCTGGTGCCGCGCCAGATCATCCTCGATGTCACCGCGCGCAAACACGGGCTTCCGCGCGTGAAGATCTGAGCGCCGTGCAGGTCACCATCCGCGTCATCGGTATCGGACCGGGAGATCCGCGGCAGATCACGCTGCAGGCCATCGACGCCATGGCCGGCGTCGACGTCTTCCTCGCGCTCGAGAAGGGCGACGCCAAGGGCGGTTTGCTGCAGGCTCGCCGCGACATCCTCGAACACCATGTACCGCAAGGTTATTCGCTCGTCGAGATTCCCGATCCGCCCCGCGACAGACGTCCCGCCGACTACGGCGCCGAGGTCCGCCGCTGGCACGCCGCCCGTGCGGAACTGCTCGCCCGGGCGATCCTCGCCGACGTCCCCGACGACGGGGTGGCGGCATTCCTCGTCTGGGGCGACCCCGCACTCTACGACTCCACCCTGCGCATCGTCGACGACCTCGCCGCACGCGACGACATGCAGGTGGCTGTGGAGGTGATCCCGGGCGTCACCAGCGCGTCGGCGCTCACCGCCGCCCACGGGATCGTCGCCAACCGGGTGGGCGAGCCCATCCACATCACCACCGGGCGTCGCCTCGCCGAGACCCCGCCGGGTGCCGACGCCAACCAGATCGTGATGCTCGACGCCGATCTCGGTTTCCGCCACACCGCCGCCGCCGACGACGAGATCTGGTGGGGCGCCTATCTCGGGACGCCCGACGAGATCCTCATCAGCGGCCGGGTCGGCGACGTCACCGACGAGATCGTCGAGACGCGTGCCGCGGCCCGCGCCCGAATCGGCTGGATCATGGACATCTACCTGCTCCGCGCGGCGCGACAGGCTCCGGGGGACGCCCCGGGATAGGTCACCACCACACCTCGCCGACCACGTCGAGGATGTCCTCGGCGAGTTCGGGGCGGCAGATCACGAAGTCGGGCATGTACGGCTGTGGCTGGTTGTAGACGATCGGGGTGCCGTCGAGCCGGCTGCAGTGCAGCCCCGCGGCGAGCGCCACACCGACCGGTGCCGCGTTGTCCCACTCGTACTGCCCTCCGGAATGGACGTAGGCGTCGGCGTCACCGCGCACCACCGCCATCGCCTTGGCGCCCGCCGAACCGATCGGCACCGGGCGCAGCCCGAGCCGGCGCGCCACCGCGGCCACCTCGTAACTCGTGCCCCACCGTGAGGTCGCGATGCGGCCCGACGCGTCGGCGGGCACGGCGTCGACGGTGTCGGTACGAAAGACCTCACCCATCGCCGGCAATGCGACGGCGGCGTCGGTGACCGCACCGTTCTCAGTGAGTGCGACGTGCACCGCCCACTGATCGCTGCCCGCGGCGAACTCGCTGGTGCCGTCGAGCGGATCGATGATCCAGACCCGCTGTGCCACAGCGCGGTCGCCGACGTCGGTGGCCTCCTCGCTCAACACCGCGTCCCGCGGCCGGTGCCTGCGCAGGACGGTGCCGATCCACGCCTGGGCGAGCGCGTCACCGGCATCGCCGAGCAACCGCCCAACCAACAGGTCGCCGGAGCGCACCCCCAGCAGGATCTCCCCGGCCCCGACCGCGATGCGTGTGGCCAGCTCGGCGTCGGAAAGACCGGAACTCATCTGTTCACTAGAGCACACTGGTGTCATGCCCGAACTGCCCGAGGTTGCCGCGATCGCCGATTTCGTGGACGGACGTACCGCCGGACTACCGATCCGGCGGGTGGACATCGCATCGTTGTCGGTGCTCAAGACCGCCGACCCCCCGTACACGGCCCTGACGGGGCGGCTCGTCGAATCCGTCGGCAGAGTCGGCAAATACCTGATCATCCGCACCGTCCCGGGTTCCGAGACCGATCCCGAACCGGTCATCAACCTGGTCATCCACCTGTCCCGGGCGGGCTGGCTGCGATGGAGCGAGGATCTCTCACCCAAACCCCTTCGACCCGGCGGCAAGAGCCCGATCGCGCTGCGGGTGCACTGCGGGATTCCCAGCGCCACCGGTGGCGAGGGTTTTGACGTGACGGAGGCCGGAACGCAGAAGCGGTTGGCGGTGTGGATCGTCCGCGACATCACCGAGGTCGAGCGCATCGCGACATTGGGGCCCGACGTCCTCGCGCTCGATCGCGACGAGTTCGCCGACATCCTCACCGGCACCGGCGCGCGCATCAAGAACGTGCTCACCGATCAGCGGGTGCTCGCCGGGATCGGTAACGCCTACTCCGACGAGATCCTGCACACCGCGAAGCTCTCTCCGTTCGCCACCGCGAAAACCCTGACCGGCGAACAGATCGACACCCTCTACGAGGCGATGCGCGACGTGCTGACCGACGCGATCGGGCGTCTGGAGGGCCAGGGCGTGGCAAAGCTGAAGTCGGAGAAGCGGACCGGGCTCAAGGTGCACGCCCGTACCGGTCTGCCGTGCCCGGTGTGCGGGGACACGATCCGTGAGGTCGCCTTCAGCGACCGATCCTTCCAGTACTGCCCGACCTGCCAGACGGGTGGCAAGGTTCTCGCCGACCGCCGGATGTCGCGACTCCTCAAGTGAGGCAAGAACTGTCCGAAGACGGTGTGGTCGCGCAACTGCGGGCGGCCGGGTGCGTGTTCGCCGAGGAGGAGGCGACGATCCTGCGCGAGGCCGCCGCCGACGACGCGGATCTGACCCGGCTCGTGGCACGCCGGGTGGCCGGTGAACCGATCGAGCATCTCGTCGGCTGGGTGGAGTTCGCGGGCCGGCGCCTGGCGGTCGGGCCCGGGGTCTTCGTGCCGCGTCGACGGTCGGAACTGCTCGCCGCCGTTGCCGTCGGCGCCGCCGCATCCCGGCAGCGCCCGGTGATGGTCGAACCCTATTGCGGTGCAGCACCACTGGCGTCCACCGTCGGCGCCTGGATGCCGACCGCGCGGGTGTACGCCACCGACATCGACGACGTCGCACTGCGATGTGCGCGCCGCAACCTCGGTGCCGACGCCGGGGTGCTGCGCGGCTCGGGTCTGGCCGGGCTGCCCGCAGCGCTGCGCGGACGGGTGGACGTGATCGCGGCCGTCCCGCCGTACGTACCGGACGCGGCGCTCGCGTTGTTGCCGCACGAGGCCGCCGACCACGAACCCCGCCGGGCACTGCTGGCCGGCGCCGATGGACTCGACCACATCGGCACCCTCATCGCGCAGGCGCCCGGATGGCTGGCCGCCGACGGCGTGCTGGCGATCGAGATGAACGAGGAGCAGGCGCAGATGGTCACGGATCCGGACGATCGTTTCCCAACAGCGGCTCTCGCCCGCCCCGTCCACTTCGCCCGCCCCGTCCTCTTCGCCCGCCCCGTTCTCTATGCCACCGACGACTCCCGCACCGTGGTACTGGCGCTGACGATGCCCGGCTGATCTGACCCTCGGGTAAGTTGGCGGACGTGACGCACCGCGACAAGATCCTGATCACCGGCGCGAGCTCGGGACTCGGCGAGGGCATGGCCCGCGAATTCGCCGGCATGGGCCGCTCACTGGCACTGGCCGCACGACGCCTCGACCGCCTCGATGCCCTCGCCGCCGAACTGCGGCCCCATGCAGGCACGGTCGCGACCGCGGCCCTCGACGTCACCGACGTCGACACCGTTCCCGTCGTGTTCGGGGCTCTGCGCGACGAGCTCGGCGGCCTCGATCGCGTCATTGTCAACGCCGGGCTCGGTAAGGGTGCACCGCTGGGCACCGGCAAGATGCACGCCAACATCGAGACCGTGCAGACCAACCTCATCGGGGCGCTCGCCCAGATCGAGGCGGCACTGGAGATCTTCCGTGCCCAGGATCACGGGCACCTCGTGTTGATCAGTTCCATGAGCGCCGTCCGCGGGTTACCCAAGGCGCAGACGGCCTATTCGGCGTCGAAGGCCGGGCTGACCGCGATCGGGCAGGGGTTGCAGGCCGAGTTCGCGCACTCGCCGATCACGGTGTCGATCGTGCTGCCCGGCTACATCGAGACCGACATCAACCGCAGCGTCACGACCGCACTCATGACCGACACTGACTCCGGCGTGCGTGCCATGGTGGCGGCCATCGAGGCCGAGAAGGCCTCGGCGCCGGTGCCCGCGTGGCCGTGGGTGCCGATCGCCGCGGCCCTGCGACTACTGCCGGCGTCGATCACGCGTCGACTGATCTGATCCGGTCTCAACCGGCTGCGGTGGTCGAGGCCGGGGCGGTCGACGAGGCCGGGGTCGGGGTGCCCCACACGACCGGCGAGGCCTTGAAGTCGAAGCCGTCGGACGTGGTCGTCTCGGCCCAATAGATGACGCTGGTGAGTTTCTGCCCGGCGTCGGCGTAGGCCACCAGACAGGTGGCGTAGGAGTCGCCGCGCTTCATCTGCTCCGGGGGCGACGGATTGCCGCACGCCTTGAGGGCCACCGGCGGCGGCAGCGTCAGAGCCGGAGTGCGGCCATCCACGCTGCCCGCCAGCCCCACGACCGTCGGTGCGGCGGACGAGTGTGCGGCCAGCGACGTCACCGTCACATAGACGAAGAATGCCGCGCCGCCCTGTGTCGCCGAATCGGGAACTCCCTCACCGGGTGTGATGCCGGTGACCGTGTACATCGCGGTCGGGCCGGACGGACGGAACGCGTCGGCGGGCAGCACCGCCGAATCGCCGAAGCGCAGGGCGGTGCCCGGTGCCGTCCGCGCCGGGGCGCCGGGCGGGACCGACACCGCGACGGAGGTCGGGAACGACGAGGTGCCGGGCGCCGACGACGGCGTCGACGACGAACAGGCGGTGAGTGCCGAGCCGGCCGCGACAGCTGCGAGAAGCGCACCGGATACGCGCATGGTCATCGAACCGCGGGATCGTCGGGGCCGGATCAGGGGTCGTGGCAGGCGCATGAGGGATCGCGGCGCGCGCGACGACGGTGACGTACTCACCTGCGTAAGGTAACCGATGTGTCGATTCACCACAGTCAAGCGGTCGCCCATGGCGCCTTCCAGGTCCTCGGAACCGGGGACGCCGAACCCGTCGACGAACTGCTCCGCGATGTGTTCGGGCGGAACGACATCGCGACGATCGGCGCCGATTGGCGCGGCATCGTGTACTTCACCCTGGCCGACGACGATGAGGTCGACGCCTCGACCGTCGTGGGCTTCGACGCGTCCAGCGGCAGCCACGGGCCACTGGCCACCCTCGAGGAGGTGATGGCCGCCGTGGCCGACGGTGACATCGCCGAGGCGGTCGACGCCGAGAGCTTCGACGCATGGCGCGCGGCGACCGGGGTCGACGGCATCGCCGTGGGCGACTGTGTGCCGCCGTCGCTGCCGGAGTTCATCGGTGGTGACCCCGCCGAACGCGCCGTCGAACCGCTGTCGCTGGTCTCCCACATCGCCAGCTGCGCAGCGCTGATGGGCCGCATCGAGCAACTCGGTCTGGCACCCGGCGATGACATCCCGGACGAGGTGTTCGACGCCACCCGATGGGAGTGAGCGCGCCGCATCCGGGGAATGCTCAGGCCTGCCGGCCGCGCCGCGACCGATACCACCGCACCAACTCGTCGGTCGACGAATCGCCCAGTGCCGCAGGTGGTTGCGAGTCGGTGATCGACCCCAGCAACTCCATCGCCTGGGTCTTGCCGAGCTCGACGCCCCACTGGTCGAAGGGATTGATACCCCAGATGGTGCCCTCGACGAAGACCTGGTGTTCGTAGAGCGCGATCAGCTGGCCGATGACCGATGGGGTGAGTTCGGGCGCGAGGATCGACGTCGACGGCCGGTTGCCGGGCATCACCTTGTGCGGCACCACATGTGGGTCCACGCCCTCGTCGGCAATCTCGTCGGCGGTCTTGCCGAACGCCAGCACCTTGGTCTGCGCGAAGTAGTTGCTCATCAGCAGATCGTGCATCGACCCGGTGCCGTCGGCGGTGGTGAGATCGTCTGTGGGCTCGGCGAATCCGATGAAGTCGGCCGGGATCATCCGCGTGCCCTGATGGAGCAGTTGATAGAACGCGTGCTGTCCGTTGGTGCCCGGCTCACCCCAGAAGACCTCGCCGGTGTCGGTGGTGACGTGATGCCCGTGTGCGGTGACCGACTTGCCGTTGGACTCCATGGTCAACTGCTGCAGATAGGCCGCGAACCGCGCCATGTCGTTGGAATAGGGTAGTACCACCCGTGATTGGGCGTCCCAGAAGTTGGAGTACCACAGCCCGATCAAGCCCAGGATGACCGGTGCGTTGCGCTCGAGCGGCGCGGTGCGGAAGTGTTCGTCGACGAGGTGGAAGCCGTGCAGGAACTCGCCGAAGCGGTCCTTGCCGATGGCCGCCATCACCGACAGGCCGATCGCCGAATCCACCGAGTACCGGCCGCCGACCCAGTCCCAGAAGCCGAACATGTTGACCGTGTCGATGCCGAACGCCGAGACCTTGTCGGCGTTGGTGCTCACGGCCACAAAGTGTTTCGCGACGGCGTCATCGGCAGCGCCAAGGCCGGCGAGCAGCCACCGCTTGGCGGCGGCGGCGTTGGTGAGCGTCTCCAGCGTGCCGAAGGTCTTGGACGCCACGATGAACAGCGTGGTCTCGGCGTCGAGGTCGGCAAGCGTGGCCACCAGGTCGGCGGGGTCGACGTTGGAGACGAAATGGCAGCGAATGGGCGAATCGACGTAGTGGCGCAACGCCTGATAGACCATCACCGGTCCCAGATCGGAGCCGCCGATGCCGATGTTGACGACGTCGGTGATCGCTTTGCCGGTGTGCCCCTTCCACTCTCCGCTGCGGAGCTTGTCGGTGAAGGCGCCCATCGCGTCGAGGACCTCGTGGACGTCGGCCACCACGTTCTGGCCATCGACGACCAACTCGGCGTCGGCCGGCAGGCGCAGTGCCGTGTGCAGGACGGCGCGATCCTCGGAGGTGTTGATGTGGACGCCGGCGAACATCGCGTCGCGCTTGTCCTCGAGACCGGCCTCACGGGCCAGGCTGAACAGCAACTCCAACGTCTCGCGCAGCACGCGATGCTTGGAGTAATCGATGTGCAGATCGCCGACGTCGACGGTCAGTTCGCGGCCCCGATCGGGGTCGGCCGCGAAGACCTCCCGCAGATGCATCGAGTGAACGTGATCCTGATGCGCCGAGAGCGCCTGCCACGATTGGGTGCCGGTGATGTCGTGCTCGTTGCCATCGAGGTCACTCATACGACCACCCTATGTGGTGGGTGGGCGGCCCGCATGCACCGGCGCACACCGTCACCGGCCGAGCGGGCCCCGACCCAGACGCAGCAACAGCATCGCGAGCGTATGACCCTCCTGACCGAGTTCGGCGAACCGGTCGAGCACCTTGACCTCGCGGCTGTGCACCAGTCGCGGTCCGCCCGAGGCCATGCGTGCGGCTCCGACCTTCTTCGACACCGCAGACCGGCGCTTCACCGCGGCGAGGATGATCGCGTCGAGGCGGTCGATCTCGTGTCGCAACACCTCGATGTCGTCGGGCAGACCCGACACATCGTGTTCGAGCTCGTAGGAGGAGAGATCGATCGAATCGGCGAAGGAAGCGCCACCCGTGCGGGCGGGTGCGGTGTTGTCCGGGCTGGTCGACGAGTCGCTGGGGTCGGTCACCGTGTCGATTTTGCCACGCAGACACCGTGCCGTGGACACTGGTGGCCATGCCGAGACCCCGGGCAAGCATCGACCCCTCCCGAGATCCCGAAGACACCGGTCCGACCCGGCCCGCCGGAGAGGTGAGCGCCCCGGCGAGCCGGGTGGCGCAGATGGTCGTACCGGCCGTGATCACCCTGATCGTCGCGCAACTGATCGTCCGCGGCTGGCTGGTGGCCACCGGCAACTTCTACTGGGACGACCTCATTCTCGTCGGCCGGGCCTCGACCACGTCGATCTGGTCGTGGGACTACCTCGGCCACAGCCACGACGGCCATTTCATGCCCGCGGCGTTCCTGGTCGCGGGGATCTCGACGGTGCTCGCACCGCTGAACTGGGTGGCGCCGGCGATCACGCTCGTGGTGCTACAGGGACTCGCGTCGGTGTGCGTGTGGCGGATGATCCGGGTCCTGACCGATCCCGGGGAGGGGCGGTCACGCAGCGCTGCCGTCGAGATCGCCTCGGTCGGCGCGCTGGCCTTCTACCTCTTCACCCCGCTGACGGTGCCGTCCTTCGTGTGGTGGGCCGCCGGCCTCAACACGTTGCCGATGCAGGCGGCGATGGCCTGGATCGTCGCCGACGCGGTGCTGCTCGCCCGTGGGGGCGCCGACCGCCGGCGCACGCGGCTGATCGTCCTCCGCTCGTCGGTGATCTTCGTCCTCTCCCTCGCCTTCTTCGAGAAGTCGCTGTTCATCCTGCCGGTGGCATTCGTCGCCGCGGTTCTGGTGAGCCGCACAGGTCTGGTGAACCGCACAGGGTCCCGGTCGGCGGACGTTGCCGATGCCGATGCCGATGTCGATGCCGATGAATCTGCCGCGGCCGACACCGCCGCCGTCCAGATGGGCCCGCTGGGAACGGCATTCGTCCACGCCCGCCGGCTGTGGGCACCGCTGTCGGTGATCTTCGTGGCGTGGGCGCTGCTGTTCTTCTCGGTGTCCGACGCCACCGCCGGTCAACATTCGGTGTCGCAGACCGCGCAACTCGTGTGGCGGTCGATCAATCGTGGTGTCATCCCGTCCCTTGTCGGCGGTCCGTGGGACTGGGAACGCTGGGTGCCGAGCCCGCCGATGGGGTTCTCCGCGGTGTGGATGGTCGTGCTGGGGTGGCTGGTGGTGGCCGCCGTGGTGATCTGGGCCGTTCGTACCCGGATCGGTGCGGTGGCGGTACTCGTGTGTGCGGCGCTCTATGTCGTCGTCGCGCAGATCCCGGTGATGTGGAATCGCTCATCGGCCAACACTGCGCTCGAACTGGCCCAAACCCTGCGGTATCTGCCCGATTCGGCGGTCGTACTCACCGCCGCGCTCGCCCTGCTCGTCGCCGCGCCCCGGCGTTCGGTGAACTCGGTCCCACCGTCGGGTGGGCGCCATGCCGCTCCCGAGGCCGACGAGGAGACGGTGGGCCGCGGTCGGACAGTGGGTACGGCAGTCGGCGTCCTCGCCGCAGTGACCGCGGTGTTGGCGTTCGCGTCGTCGTTGATCTCGACCGCGTCGTACCAGTCGTCCTGGACCGACGATCCGACCGGCGCCTATCTGGCCAACGCCAAGCGCGCGCTCGCCGACAACCGGGACCACACGATGTTCGATCAGGCGCTGCCGCTCGAGGTACTGCTGCCGGTGGCCTACCCGTACAACCAGATCAGCGCCACCTTCGGCCGTGTCACCGACCGTTCGCCGTTCGGCGACACCACCGACCGGCTCTTCGTCCTCGACAACGCCGGCAACCTCACACCCGGCGCGGTGACCCCGCGACGGACCGTCGAGGCGGGCCGCGGGACATGCGCGCGACCGGAACTCACCGGACCGACGTCACTGCGGCTCGACGGCCCGTTGATCAACTGGCGGTGGACCATTGCGCTCGGCTACTGCGCCAACGCCGCGGGCGACGTGGAGATGTCCCTCGACGGCGGACCAGCCGTTCGCGTTCCGCTGCAGGCGGGTCTGCATGTGGTCTACGTGCAACTCGACGGTCACGGCACCGAACTCCGAATCCGGCCGCTCACCCGGGGTCTGACACTGCACACCGGTGACGGACGGGTCGGTGAGGTGGTCGACGCCCGGCTGCTGGGCCAGTGAGAGCGTCGCCGCGCCGGTGACGTCTCAGCCGCTCGTGTCGGACGACTCCGGCGCGTCGTAGTACACCGAGATCTTGCTCGAGTACCCGGCTTGGGCCACCAGCGCGGTGAGCGCGTCACTGGTCGACTGCTCGGCCACGTAGTACGCGATGCGGCCGTCGTCGCCGATGGCCTGCACCTGCTTGCTCATCTGATCGCGCAGGGTGGCCGTGCCCGCCCAACTCGGGTCGAAGGTGGTGCCCGTGACATGGGCGGCGTATCCGGGTGCGAAGGTCACCAGGTATGCACCGGCCGGGCCGTACCCGTCGAACAGATAGTCGCCGCGCTTGACGGCATAACTGCTCGGCAGGCCGGTGTGTTCGGAGGCGTAGGTCGCCGCAGCGGGCTGCTTGGTCCCGGTGCGCACCATGGTGAACTGACGCTGCGTGGCCTGCGTGTTGTCGTCGAGGTAGTCGCTGAGGGTATCGGCGCCGTAGTCGATGAACGGGAGGTAGGAGAAGGTCACGTTGGGTCGGATCGAACCGCCTCCGGAACCGAGATTGGTTGCGGTGCAACGGGTGGTGGCGGTCTTGTTGAAGTCGACCCGGATCACCGGGGTGCAGGTGCCGCCGAGGGCCCCGGCCGGCTGGCCGTTGACGATGAAGTTGACGGTCAGGCCGTAGTTCACATGCCCGGGCTTGTTGTCGGATCCGCGCCGCGGCGTGCCGTTGACGGTGAGGTCGTAACCGCACGCCACATTCGAGCAGTCACCGGTCTGCTTCCAGCCGACCTGGTCGAGTTGTCCGCCCGGCAGGTCGTCGATCGTCATACCGGGTACCGGCACCGACCCGAGATCGTTGGTGAGGCCCTTCTGCTGGGCGAAGATCGGCGAGATCTGATCGAAGGACAGCGGTGTGACGTCGGTGTCGATGGTGGTGGTGACGTCACCGTCGCGGTACTGCCCCTTGAGATGGCTGATCGCCTTGGTGTCGGAGGCGAAGGTGATCTCCCAGTCCCCGGCCTTGACCTTGTTGTCGGCGAGCGAGGTGATCGCCGGATCCGAGGTGGGCCAGAAGCGGGCGTCGGGGGTGTCCTTGTTGGGAGAGGGCAGCGGGGCGCCCAGCGACGGCGGATTGACGAGGTCGTTGTTGCCCAGGCGCCCGGCCAGCACGATCGGTGACAGCGCATACCCGAGGTTGGGCAGGCTCCACTCCGCGGAGGCCCACTTGTTGTCGACCGGCGACATGTCGACGTTGTCCGGGGTGGTGCCGCCGAGTACCGCCTTCCAGAAGGCGACGGGAGCCTTGGTGAAGTAGTAGTTGCCGATCTGGGTGTAGTCGCCCTGCTGGCCGTTGACGGTGATCGAGCCACTGACGTTGCCCGACAGCGCCACCTGCAGGTCGGAGAACTCGACGGTGAGGGTGGTGCCGTCGCCGTACTTGCGCGTCAACGTCCCCTTGTACTTGGCGCCCGGGCTGCTGCCGTATTGAAAAGCCGTCTGGTCCAGGCTGTTCTGCGCCCGGAACGCGGCCGTCGGCTCGGCCGATCCGGAGTTGCTCCATGGGATGAACGACAGGATCAGGGCGACGATCACCGCCACCGCCCCGACGCTGGTCAACACCAGTGCAGTGACCTTCGATGTGTTCTTCATCGCTCGCTTCCCGGGGCAAGGGTCATCGGGCGTGAGATCACGGCGATGTCCGTTTTCGGCCGAATGATGACAACACTAGACATCTCCGGCCCGGCTTCGGGAGGCCGCATGGGACGAATGAATGACTCCAGTGCTGCGCACCTTCACCCGTGCCTCCCCTGACCACGTGGGGGGGAATCCGCATCGTCTCGCACCGCAGGCCCCCCCGGACTCGGTGCGAGGGTCATCGTAACCGGTTCGTCCGACAGCGGAGGCCATCCGGGCGGCTTCGCCCCGCACAATCGTGTCGGTGGGCCGGAGTAGCCTGAGATACCGATGACCACCAGCTCCGCACCCAGTTCCGCACCCGCCACCGCGTCCGCAGCCGCCGCGCCGCCCGCCGCCTCGTCGGCTGCCGACGAGCGCGTCGAACGGCTCCTCGAGGGGCTGAACCCGCAGCAGCGCGCGGCGGTGGTGCACAGCGGTCCGCCGCTGCTGATCGTCGCCGGTGCCGGGTCGGGTAAGACCGCGGTGCTCACCCGCCGCATCGCCTACCTGCTCGCGGCACGCGATGTCACGCCGGGCCAGATCCTGGCGATCACCTTCACCAACAAGGCGGCCGCGGAGATGCGCGAGCGCGTCATCGGTCTCGTCGGCCCGCGCGCGGCCTACATGTGGGTCTCCACCTTCCACTCGACGTGTGTGCGCATCCTGCGCGCCCAGTCGGCGCTGCTGGAAAACCGCAACTCCAACTTCTCGATCTACGATTCCGACGACTCGAAACGTCTGCTGGGCATGATCATTCGCGATCTCGACGTCGACCCGAAGAAGTTCAGTCCGCGCGGTGTCGCGGTGAGCATTTCGAATCTCAAGAACGAACTGTCCGATCCCGACGACGCGCACGCCGCCGCCGGTGAGGAGCCGACCGCGCGCACCATCGCCGAGATCTATGCGGAGTATCAGCGCCGGCTCTCCGCGGCCAACGCCTTCGATTTCGACGATCTGATCGGTGAGACCGTCGCCCTGCTGCAGAGCCACCCCGACGTCGCCGAGTACTACCGTCGTCGTTTCCGCCACGTCATGGTCGACGAGTACCAGGACACCAACCACGCGCAGTACGTGCTCGTGCGCGAACTCGTCGGCCGCGAGGCCACGTCATCGGGGCTGGCGCCGTCGGAACTGTGCGTGGTCGGTGACGCCGACCAGTCGATCTATGCCTTCCGCGGGGCGACGATCCGCAACATCGAGGAGTTCGAGCGCGACTTCCCGAACGCCGAAACCATTCTGCTGGAACAGAATTACCGCTCGACGCAGACGATCCTCTCGGCGGCCAACGCGGTCATCGCGCGCAATCCGAATCGTCGGGACAAGCGGTTGTGGACCGACTCCGGCGACGGCGAGCTCATCGTCGGATACGTCGCCGACTCCGATCGGGAGGAGGCGACGTTCATCGCCACCGAGATCGAGCGGCTCACCGACCACACCATCGGCGGCGCACAGTCCAACAGCTATTCCGACATCGCCGTGTTCTACCGGACCAACACCGGATCGCGCGCGCTGGAAGAAGTGTTCGTCCGTCACGGCATCCCGTACAAGGTGGTCGGCGGTACCCGTTTCTACGAGCGCAAAGAGGTGCGCGACGTCGTCGCGTATCTGCGGGTGGTCGCCAACCCCGAGGATTCGGTCAGTCTGCGGCGCATCCTGAACACGCCGCGTCGGGGCATCGGGGACCGGGCCGAGGCGTGCGTCGCCGTGCACTCGGAGAACCGCGGGATCTCGTTCTACCAGGCGCTGATCGAGGGGGCGCAGGGTCAGGTCGGGTTGCTGAACACGCGCGCGGTCAAGCAGATCGGCGGCTTCGTCGACCTGATCGAGGGCTTGCGCAACGACTTCCTGACCACCTTCGGTGAGGGTGGTACGGAGGGCTCCGACGTCGCCGTCGCCGACGCCACCGAAGAGGGTGCCGACATCGGCGAACTCGTCGACGCCATCGTCGACCGCAGCGGATACCGCGCCGAGCTCGAGGGATCCCACGATCCGCAGGACGGCGCCCGGCTGGACAACCTCAACGAATTGATCTCGGTGGCAAAGGAATTCAGCCGCGATGCGGCCGAAGCCGCGCAAGCCGAGGTGGACAACGGCATCGACGAGGAGGCGGCGCAACTGCGCGAGGGTGAGCCCGAACCCGGTTCGCTGGCCGCCTTCCTGGAACGGGTGTCGTTGGTCGCCGATGCCGATCAGCTCCCCGACGAGGGTGAGGGCGTGGTCACGCTCATGACCCTGCACACCGCCAAGGGGCTCGAGTTCCCGGTGGTCTTCGTGACCGGTTGGGAGGACGGGCATTTCCCCCATCTGCGGGCCCTCGGCGATCCGGCGGAGCTCAGCGAGGAACGACGCCTCGCCTACGTCGGTATCACCCGCGCCAAGCAGCGGTTGTATCTGACCCGTGCGGTCACCCGCGCATCCTGGGGTCAGCCGGTGTCGAACCCCGAATCCCGCTTCCTGCAAGAGATTCCGCAGCATCTGCTCGATTGGCGGCAGACCGAACGGCGGCGTCCCGGACGCGGCTTCGGATCCTCGGGTGGGGTGTTCGGCCGTGGCGACGATCGTGGTTCCAGCGGTGCGCTGGGGCGTTCGTCGTTCTCCGCGGACCCGAATCGAGGGCGCAACAAGCAGATTCAGCTCGACGTGGGCGATCGGCACAATCATCCCAAGTACGGGATGGGCAAGGTCGTCGGCAAGGAGGGCAGCGGGGCGACCGAGCGGGTCGTCATCGATTACGGTGGCAACACCGGCCGCATCACGCTGCTGACGATCGGCGGGATTCCCGGCGAGAAGCTGTGACGGACGCCGAGCGGTGAGGGCGGGTCAGCCGACGTAGTTCGACAGCCGCACACCGTGCTCGGCGAGCCACGGTGCCGGGTCGATCTTGGTCTTGCCGTTCAGCCACACCTCGAAATGGCAGTGCGGGCCGGTGGATTGGCCGTCGCTGCCCACCAGACCGATGACCTGCCCGGCCTTGACGGTCTCGCCCTTGTGGACGAGGACGCCATTGGAATACATGTGGCCGTACACGGTGACGGTGCCGTCGGGGGCCTTGACCTGAATCCAATTGCCGAAGCCCGACGCCGGACCGGCCTCGAGGACCACACCGTCGGTGGCGGCGTGGATCGGGGTGCCCAGCGGCGCCGCGAAATCCAGACCGGCGTGCATGACGCCCCAGCGCATCGCATACAGCGAGGTCAGCTGATACTGCCCCAGCGGCACAGGTGAGACGAACTCCGGCGGCAACATCGCATTGATTCGTGCGGCCTCGGCATCGGCGAGTTGCTTGCCGACCTGCAACTGCTGGCCGTACATGCTCGTGTCGGGGGTGTTCGCCGACGCGGGCGCGATCCCGGGCCCGGTGTCGGCGGCTGCGGCGCCACCGACGTCGGCGGTGGGTACCGGCGTGGCCGACCCGGCGTCGTCGTCGGAGTTGATCTGCACCGCGGCGGCGGCCAGCGCGGCACCGGCGGCGACGGCCACCAGGGCGACGCGTCCGCTGCGCAGCGCGGTCGGGGGAGCGGCGATGCGGTGCTTGCCGCGCGATCGCCGTGTCGCACCCGCCGGGACGCGACGGAACGTCGGCTCCGCGGTGACCGTCCCGACCCGCTCGTCGGTCTCGTACTCATCGACCGTGTATTCGTTGCCTGCGTATTCGTCGACTGTGGCGCCGAGAACGTCGAAGGGCTCGTCATGGCGGTACTCGTCGAACTCACCCTCGGGGATGAGGATGTCCTGGGTGATCTCCGAGGTGGTGGTGCGGCGTGTGGAGCGTCGGCGACCGACCGAGGCCGAGCCGTCTTCGATGGGGGCCCAGTCATCGACGTCCCACTCGAAGTCGGCGGTGTCGCCGTACGTGGTCTCGTCGCTGTAGTAGATGTCGCTGCGGTCGACGGGGATGATCGTGGTCATCTCCTCGGCGGTCAGATCATTGATCCGCTCGTCGCGGCGTCGACGTCCGCCGACGACCGCGGTACCGGATACCGACCCGCCTGGGAAACCACGTTCCGCCAAGTCGTCCACCTCACCTCACGTTTGCGATACACCCAGGTGCCCGCGTTCTTTCGGCGTTACGGATGTGGCGCGATGGACCACTACGACCTGAGACTGCTTGCCGACGGTAACGAAATGATTGCGACAAGTCCAACCCTGGGGAGTGAAAACCCGGGATAAAGTGAGCTGGGTCACAGGCCGATGACGAGGTTCACACTGTGCTGAATTTGCGGTATTGGCTGGCGGATTCGCCGCAATGCGCCCGGCCGGATGGCTGACGGCGCCGGGTCGGCACCCGCGCGTGTCCCGACCGAGCGAGTGATCTGTCGCACAAGGTGAGGAGGTGTACCCAAACCGGATATGCGGCAGGTTTAAAGTCCCGTATGGCCCGCGTTACACCCAGACGAGCGGGCAAATCTACGAAATGGTGAGCTGAATGGATCTCTTCGAATACCAGGCGAAGGAACTGTTCGCCAAGCACGGAGTTCCGACCACACCCGGTCGTGTAACCGACTCTGCCGCCGACGCGCGCACGATTGCCGAGGAAATCGGCAAGCCCGTCATGATCAAGGCGCAGGTGAAGGTCGGTGGACGTGGCAAGGCCGGCGGCGTGAAGTACTCCAAGGACGCCGACGAGGCGCAGGCGAACGCCGAGAACATCCTCGGTCTCGACATCAAGGGCCATGTCGTCAAGAAACTCCTCGTCGCCGAGGCCAGCGACATCGCCGAGGAGTACTACATCTCCTTCCTCCTCGATCGCGCCAACCGCACCTACCTGGCCATGTGCTCGGTCGAGGGCGGCGTGGAGATCGAGGTGACCGCCGAGCAGAACCCCGACGCGCTCGCCCGCGTCCCGGTCGACGCCGTCAAGGGTGTCGACCTCGCATTCGCTCGCGAGATCGCCGAGAAGGGCAAGCTGCCCGCCGAGGTGCTCGACGCCGCCGCCAACACCATCCAAAAGCTCTGGGAGGTGTTCATCGCCGAGGACGCCACCCTCGTGGAGGTCAATCCTCTGGTCCGTACCCCCGACGACCAGATCCTGGCCCTCGACGGCAAGGTCACCCTCGATGAGAACGCCGACTTCCGGCATCCCGACCACGAGGCCTTCGCCGACCGCGACGCCACCGATCCGCTGGAGCTCAAGGCCAAGGAGAACGACCTCAACTACGTCAAGCTCGACGGACAGGTCGGCATCATCGGCAACGGCGCCGGGCTGGTCATGAGCACCCTCGACGTGGTCGCCTACGCCGGTGAGAAGCACAAGGGTGTCAAGCCCGCGAACTTCCTCGACATCGGTGGCGGCGCCTCGGCCGAGGTGATGGCCGCCGGTCTCGACGTCATCCTCGGCGACGAGCAGGTCAAGAGTGTCTTCGTCAACGTCTTCGGCGGCATCACCGCCTGCGACGCTGTCGCCAACGGCATCGTCGGCGCGCTGAACAAGCTCGGCGACGAGGCCAACAAGCCGCTCGTCGTCCGCCTCGACGGCAACAAGGTCGACGAAGGCCGCAAGATCCTGGCCGATGCGAATCACCCCTTGGTGACGCTCGCCGAAACGATGGACTCCGGCGCCGACAAGGCCGCCGAACTGGCGAGCAAGTGAGGGGCTAGAGAAACATGTCGATCTTCCTGAACAAAGACAACAAGATCATCGTCCAGGGCATCACCGGCGGTGAGGGCACCAAGCACACCGCACTGATGCTCAAGGCCGGTTCGAACATCGTCGGCGGCGTCAACGCCCGCAAGGCCGGCACCACCGTCGCCCACACCGCCAAGGACGGCTCCGACGTGGAGCTGCCCGTCTTCGGCAGTGTCGCCGAGGCGATCAAGGAGACCGGGGCCGACACCTCGATCGCCTTCGTCCCGCCGAAGTTCGCCAAGGACGCCATCATCGAGGCGATCGACGCGGAGATCCCGCTGCTGGTCGTCATCACCGAGGGAATCCCGGTGCAGGACAGCGCCTATGCGTGGGCCTACAACGTCGAAAAGGGGAACAAGACCCGCATCATCGGGCCGAACTGCCCCGGCATCATCACCCCGGGTGAATCGCTGGTGGGCATCACCCCGGCCAACATCACCGGCAAGGGTCCGATCGGCCTGGTCTCCAAGTCCGGCACCCTGACCTACCAGATGATGTACGAGCTGCGCGATCTCGGTTTCTCCACCGCCATCGGCATCGGCGGCGACCCGGTCATCGGGACCACCCACATCGACGCCATCGAGGCGTTCGAGAAGGATCCGGAGACCAAGGTCATCGTGATGATCGGTGAGATCGGTGGCGACGCCGAGGAGCGTGCGGCCGACTACATCAAGGCCAACGTCTCCAAGCCGGTCGTCGGCTACGTCGCGGGATTCACTGCGCCCGAGGGCAAGACGATGGGCCACGCCGGCGCGATCGTGTCCGGCAGCTCCGGCACCGCCCAGGCCAAGAAGGAAGCCCTCGAGGCTGCGGGCGTCAAGGTCGGCAAGACGCCGAGCGAGACCGCCACGCTGGCCCGGGAGCTCTACGAGGCTCTCTGACCCGCGGTCGGAGATCATCCCGAAACCCGCCTGCACGCGAGAACTCGTGTGCAGGCGGGTTTTTCGTTTGTGCGACACCGGTGAATGGTTGCGGTGGTCATTTCTGCGCTCCGGAGTCGGGTGCGGCTCGGTAGAGATGTTCGACGTCGTGCCGACGGCACGGTTCGGTTCCCGGGGTGAGTGTCGCCGCGGCACCGGCGGCGGCACCGTATCGGACGGCGTCGGGTAGTGGCCGGCCGCGGGCCAGGGCGACGGTGATCCCGGCGACCATGTTGTCGCCCGCCCCGACACCACTGCCGAACCCGGACCCGACCGGGACTCCGGCGACGTCGGTCACCTGATCGGTGGTCACCACCAGTGCGCCCGCCGCCCCGCGGGAGACGACGACGGCGTCGGTGATGCCCCGGGCGATCAGGGCTCGTGCGGCGTCGATCTGTGAGTCGGTCTCCGGCAGAGGCAGATCCAATGCTTCACGGAGTTCGCGAAGGCTCGGTTTGATCACTGCGGCACCCCGCACCCGCAGCAGAGCCGGGCCGTGGGTGTCGACGATCAGTGTGCACCCGTGCCGGTCCGCGATGGCCGACACCGCCGGGAAGAAGCCGTCCGAACATCCCGGTGGGAGACTGCCACTCACCACGAGATGCGTTGCGGTGCTCGCATACTCGTCCATGGCGGCGAGGCAGTGTTGCTCCTCGGTGGCAGTGAGGTCGGGGCCGGGCAACACGAAGCGGTACTCCTGGCCGGTCCGGACCTCGCGGACGGTCAACGATTCGCGGCTTGCTCCGGTGATGCCGAGGGGGCCCGTTGCGATGCCCTCGGCGGCGAGAAGTGCCTCGATGCGTGCTCCGGTGGGGCCGCCGCTGGTGAAGACCGCGGTGGCCGGCACACCGAGCCGAACCGCTGCCCGGGCTACGTTGATCCCGCCGCCACCCGGATCGTATCGGGGGCGCGAGCATCGCATCTTCTCCGTCGCCTGCAGGATCGGTACCGAGCTGTGGATGTCGAGCGCAGGATTCATCGTGACGGTCACGATGTGTGGTGTGGCTGGTGACTTCATCTCCTCTCCATGGTGCCCCGCGAATATGTCGGGCGGCAGATGCTTTTGGCCCTTTTGTCACCGCCGTGCGGTGGTGTCCAATGGAGGTGACGGACTCGGTTGGCGAGTCGGTCGACGAGGAGATCGGCAAGGAGCGGGTCATGGCAGTGAATGCCCCGATAGTGGTGGCGGTCGACGGGTCGGACACGGCGCTCGAGGCGCTCCGGTGGGGTGCTCTGGCCGCGGTGCGGGAGAACAGATCCCTGCGCGTGGTCGGCGTCGTCGAGACCGTCGCAGCGGGATATGCGCCGGGTGTGTTGATGACCCCGGCGGTGGCCGAGGCACTGCACGCCGATGCCCGCCGGGCGGTGGACGAGGCGATCGCCGCGGCCACCAAGGTGTCGGCGGACGTCGACGCCGAGGGCGAGGTCCGCGAGGGCAGGCCGGCCCTCGTCCTGCGTGAGATATCCAGTGGTGCACACCTTCTCGTCGTCGGTCGTCGTGGCCGCGGGGGTGTGGCCGGGTTGTTGCTCGGTTCGGTCAGCTCCGACGTCGCCGCACACGCCGATTGTCCGGTGGTGGTGGTCTCGGGTCCCGTACCTCAGACCGGTCCGGTGGTGGTCGGCGTCGACGGATCGGCGATCTCGCAGGCAGCCCTGGGCGCCGCCTTCACCCAGGCCGCCGAACTCGGCACGTCGTTGGTGGTCGTCAGCACCTATCCGGGATTCTCCGGCGAAGGGTTCTACGACCAGGATGAGGTGCTGGCTCAATTCCGGGACGGGACCACCGAATCCGTTGAACGTCAGGTCGCCGAGCACCGTCGCGACCATCCCGCCGCCGACACCGTGTCCGTCGAGACCGCGGTGGTCGCCGGCGATCCCGCGCCGCGCATCATCGAGGCCGCAGGTGATGCCCAACTGATCGTGCTCGGGAGCAGGGGGCGTGGCGGCTTCCGGGGGTTACTGCTCGGATCGACCAGTCAAGCCGTCCTGCACACCGCATCGTGCCCGGTGATGATCGTGCACTCCGAACGCAGCCGGTGAAAGACGTTGTCACACCGCGGTTGATGCGATAGCGCCTCGACTGCAGCGCGTGTGCAGCCGGTGCGGTCACGATTCGCTGACGGCCTTGAGCCGCGCGAGTCCTTTCTCGAAGTCCTTGCCGAGCAGTTTGTCGAAGAAGCCCAGTGGGGCGGCCACGCGGCTGAAGAGCGAATGCTTGCCGGTCATCGTCCACGTGACCTCGCTGACGCCGTCGTTCTCGGTGATGTCGAAGGCGCTGCGGCTCGTGGATTTCATCGGCTTCTCGAACACGACCCGGATCGCCACGTGGGTCGGCGCGGTGTCCTCGAGGATCTCCATGGTGCCCTTGCCCGCTTTCCGATTTCCCGACCACGCGTAGCGCGCACCCACGCCGAGCTCGGCTCCGGAATAGGTTCTCGACAGATCGGGGTCGAGGCCCTCCCACGGCGACCAATCGACCCATCGATGCAGATCATGGATGTGAGCGTGGATATCGGCGGCAGGCGCGGCGATCGTGGTGCGGCGCACCACGGTGTAGTTCTCGGCCATCGGACTTCCTGTTCTGTGGATCGGGGGCGTCCCGGGTGGACCCTGCGTGTTCTGGGTGGTGTGGGGATGCAAGTATGACCCTGCGTCCCGCCGAAAGTCATCGCGCAATCCTCCGGGTGGGGCTGTGGTGCGTGCGATAATCCGGCGGTGAGCGACACGGGTTCCCGACCGGGCGGGTTGGCGGCGTTGCTGCAGTTGCCCCGGCAGGTGGCCTCCGCCGCGGCCGACGCCGCCGAGCGCGTACCGGTTGCCGGTGGTGTCGTGCGTGTGGCGCGGCGCACCACACACGAGGTCCTCGACGGCGTCGGCACCCTCGCCACGGCGGCGGCGGGCACGTCGATCGGAGCGGTGATCCACGCCGTCGTCGACGAGCTCAGTTCGATGGACCTCACGCCGCTCATCGGTGCCATCGATCTGAATCGGGTCGTCGACGCGGTGGATCTCGACGCGGTGCTCCGCGACATCGACATCAACGCCTTGA
Source organism: Gordonia sp. YC-XJ4 (assembly GCF_059511865.1). Classification (NCBI taxonomy): domain Bacteria; kingdom Bacillati; phylum Actinomycetota; class Actinomycetes; order Mycobacteriales; family Gordoniaceae; genus Gordonia; species Gordonia sp. YC-XJ4. Next base: position 4,641,247 of record NZ_CM183447.1, on the reverse strand, counting down.
TCGCGCGACTCGACCTCGACGCCATGATCGGCCGGGTGGACATCGCAGCGGTGATCGACGCGGTCGACGTCGCCGCGATCGTCGACCACCTCGACATCGACGCCATCCTGGACAAGATCGACATCGATGCCATCGTCACCCGCGTGGATCTCGACGGCGCCGTGGAGCGGGTCGACATCGACGCCATCATCGCCCGCATCGATTTGATCGGCCTCGCCGACGAGATCATCGACGGCGTCGACCTGCCCGACATCATCCGCGAGGCGAGTACCTCGGTGACGACCGAGGTGATGACCGACGTGCGCAGCAGCAGCGAACGCGCCGACGACGCGGTGGCCGATCTCGTGAACCGGTTGCTCCGACGTAAGGTGGCCGCCCGGGTCGCCGACGCCGGGCTTGTCGACGATTCCCAGAACGGTGACAACACGAGCGGTGGGGCCCAGAGCGATGGGACACAGAGCGATGGGACCCAGAGCGATGGGACACAGAACGGTGCATGATCCAGTGTCACACCACGATTCGGCCGGGCACCCGATCGCTCGTCCGCACGTCGTCCTCGACACCGATCGCTCGGCCGGGATCGTCAGCCGCGCGATCGCGGCCGTCCTCGACCTGCTGCTGGTGCTCGCGGTGATGGGCGGGCTGTACGTCGGGTGGCTGATGGCCCGTCTGATCTACGACGTGCACCAGTTCTCGCTGCCGAGCGCGAACCCGTTCTTCACCGCGACGACCTTCGTCGCGGTGTCGGTGATCTACCTGACCGGGTGCTGGTGCGTCTCCGGCCGCACGCTGGGGTCGGTGGTGATGGGATTGCGGCTGGTCAGTCGGAAAGGCAAACCGCGCGTTCGGCTTCCGGTGGCGCTGATCCGCGCACTGATCTGTGTGTTCTTCTCGGTCGGGCTATTGTGGGTCATCGTCGATCCGCGTCGTCGCTCGGTCGCCGACCTGGTGGTGCGCACGCGCGTGGTGTATTCGCGGTGAGCGAGCATGCGGAACATCCCTCGGCGGCACAGCTGATCGACACGCTCGCCGACCCGGATTCGTGGGAGACGTGGGACGATTCACCGCCGGCGTCGGTCGTCGCCGATGCCTACGACGACCAATTGCGCCGTGCCGCTGAGAAATCCGGGGTCGACGAGTCGGTGCGGACCGGGCTGATCCGGATCGGCGGGACGCCGGTGGTGGTGATCGTCAGCGAGTTCGGATTCCTCGGTGGATCGATCGGACATGTTGCCGGACACCGCATCACCACGGCGATCCGACGCGCCACCGAGCACGGATTCGCCGTCGTCGGTCTGCCGTGCTCCGGCGGCACCCGCATGCAGGAGGGTACGCCGGCGTTTCTGCAGATGGCGGCGATCACCGGGGCGGTGACCCGGCATCGTGCGGCTGGTCTGGCCTACCTCATCTACCTGCGTCATCCCACCACCGGTGGTGTGTTCGCGTCGTGGGGTTCGCTCGGCGGGATCACCTGGGCGCAACCCGGAGCGCTCATCGGCTTCCTGGGTCCGCGGGTCGTTGCCGGACTCGTCGGCACGCCGATCCCCGACGACGTCCAGCGCGCCGAGAATCTCGTCCGTCGCGGCATCGTCGACGACGTCGTCGCACCGGAAGACCTCCGCGATCGGTTGCGCGGCGTCCTCGACGCGCTCGCTCCCGAGATCGCCGCCGACGCCGTTGCCGAGTCGGAAGTTGTTGTTCCACAAGATGCCCCGATGGAGCATGCGGCGCCCGGTGCCGAATCGGTGTGGTCGGCGGTGACCGCGACCCGGCGTCCCGGACGCGTCGGGGTCCGGGATCTGATCGCCGTGCCCGGGTCTGCCCTGGTGGGAGCCGGCGGGCCGATCGTGGTGGCGTTGAGCCGATTCGGTGGCCGATCCGCTGTGGTGATCGGACAGGACGCCGACCGGCAACGTGCCGGCGAGCTGATCGGGCCGCACCACCTGCGTATGGTGCGTCGCGCACTGACCTTCGCCGCCGAACTCGGGCTACCGGTGGTGACCGTCATCGACACCCCGGGCGCAGAGTTGTCGGTCGCCGCAGAGGAGGACGGACTTGCCGGTGAGATCGCCCGGTGTACAGCCGAACTGATGGGTGTGCCGACGGTGACCGTCTCGGTGTTGCTCGGGCAGGGATCGGGTGGGGCTGCGCTCGCGCTGTTCCCGACCGATCGACGGGTCGCGCTGTCGGATGCGTGGCTGTCCCCGCTGCCGCCCGAAGGCGCCAGTCTGATCGTCCATCGGGACGTCAGTCATGCCGCCGGTATCGCTGCGGGACAGCAGATCCTGGCGATCGAGCTGGCCGGGCTCGGGGTGTTCGACCGCATCGTTGCGGTCGGCGAGATGGAGGACGGGGAGATGGAGGACGGGGAGATGGAGGACGGGGAGGCGGGAGACGGTGTGGCCGCATCGGCGACCCGGATACGAGAAGTGATCGCCGACGAACTGCACTCGCTGTCCGCGCCGGACCCTGCTGCACGGTCCCGGGTTCCCGCCGCCCCGTCGCCGCCCGGGGCGATGACGCGCATCCCGGCGGTCGGCGCCATCGTGCGTGATGCGGCCGGCCGATTTCTGCTGGTCCAGCGTGGGCATGAGCCGCAGGCGGGTATGTGGACCGTGCCGGGCGGCAAGGTCGAGTCCGGAGAGACGTTGGAGCAGGCCGTGATCCGCGAGATCGCCGAGGAGACGGGCATCGCCATCGAGGTCGTCCGGGAGGCCTGGGTGGTCGACATCCCCGATCGGCGTGCCGGCGTGGTCTACGAGGTCCACGACTTCGTGGCCACCCCGTTGACCACGGACGTCGTCGCCGCTGACGATGCCGCGGACGCGGGGTGGTTCGACCGCGGACAGATGCGTGCGCTGCCACTGACGCCAGGACTGCTCGACCATCTCGACCGGTACGGGCTGCTGTGACGCCGGTGACGGACAGACCTCGCGTATTGGTAAGCTGCGGTGCGCTATTGGACAGAGCGGCCCGCATGTGTGGCCGGGGTCGACCGGGGAGGGCAGCATGTCGGTGAGCCGACGCATCATGGCACCGCTGATCGCGGTGGTGGCGTTGTCGACGGGCCTGAGTGCCTGCGGTGACGATTCGACGAGCACCACGGGAACGGCTCCGACCTCAAGTGCCGGAGCGATGGATTCGCCGACGTCGAGCGCGCTGTCGGGGGCATGGACGGGGACGTGGACGTCGGTGGGGGAGACCAAGACCGCGCAACTCGGCGTGGTCACCGACAAGCCGTTCCTCGCGACCATCGACATCCCGGGCCGTTGTGGCGCCACGTGGAAGGAGACCTCGCGCGACGCCACTCACGTCGTGGTCGCGGCGACGGTCACCTACGGCCAGTGCGCCGACAACGAGTGGCAGCTCACCGTCTCCGGCCAGTCGATCTCCGCGGTCGATACCAGCGATCCGCAGACCCGGGCTCAGTTCCGACGAAGCTGACCGAGCGCATCACCGGCGCCGCGCAGACATTCCGTCCGGTGCCATCGGATTTGACCCACACTGAACGCAATCGCGTGCACGGCCATCGTCGCAGGTGGGTTCGGTGACATCGGGTCGCGCGCGATCGCGACGTCATCAATCGCGCGAATCGGACGCTAGCGTTCCTGAGGTTGTCTCTCGAACCAGTCCAGTGGAGGTACTGCCGTGCGATCGCGGATTCTCGTCCTGTTGCTCTCGTTCATCGCCGCCGCGAGCGTGATCACCGCGTGCGGTGGGGACGATTCGCAGGCGGTGAAGATCGGGGTCGCCGACGCGTCGGAAAGCTACTGGAACGTGTTCAAGCAGAAGGCCTCCGCTGCGGGCATCGACGTCGAGCTGGTGAATTTCACCGACTACAATCAGCCCAATCCCGCACTCGCCGAGGGGGAGTTGGACCTCAACGAGTTCCAGCACCTGCTGTACCTGGCGACCTACAATGCCAAGAACAACAAGGATCTGGTGCCGATCGGCGCGACCGCGGTCTACCCGCTACCGCTGTACTCCACTCAGTACAAGTCCGTCGGTGAGATCCCGCAGGGGGCGCAGGTCGCAATCCCCAATGACCCCACCAATCAGGCACGCGGACTGCTGGTGCTCGCGCAGGCCGGACTCATCACGCTGACGAAGCCGGGCAACGCTTTCTCCACGCCCGCCGACATCGATCAGGCGCGATCCAAGGTGAAGGTCATCGCCGTCGACGCCGGTCAGACCGCCGCGAATCTCGATTCGGTGACCGCGGCGATCGTCAACAACAACTACGCGACGTCGGCCAAACTGACCGCAGATCAGATCATCGCCTCCGACGATCCGAATGCTGAGGCCTCCAAGCCCTACATCAATGCGTTCGTCGCCCGCGCCGCAGACAAGGACAATGCCACCTACGCGAAGCTGGTGCAGATCTACCACGATCCCGAGGTGATCGCGGCGGTGAAGAAGTCGCTGGGCGACTCCGGGGTCATCAAGACGAACTCGCCTGCCGATCTGCAGGCGACCCTGAAGGGATTGGAAGCCGACGTGCGGGCCAATGGCTCCTGAGCCTGTCCCCGCCGGGGCGGCCCGGCGTCCGGCTGCAGTCGAGTTCGTGGACGTCGCAAAGCGTTTCGGCAAGGATGCGCCTGCGGTCCTCGACGGCATCAGTCTGCGCATCGATGCCGGGGAGATCGTCGGGATCATCGGGCCGTCGGGCGCGGGGAAGTCGACGCTCGCGCGTCTGATCAACGGACTCGAACGGCCCACCAGCGGTCACGTGCTGGTCGACGGACGGGACCACGGTGGGGCGCGTGAGCGCGAACTCAACGCCTTCCGAACCCAGATCGGGATGATCTTCCAGCAGTTCAATCTGTTCAACTCGCGCACCGTCGCCGGCAATGTCGGATTCGCGCTGCAGGTGGCGGGCGTGCCGAAATCAGCTCGACAACAACGCATCAACGAGCTCCTCGAGTTCGTCGGAATCGCCGACAAGGCGAAGGCGTGGCCATCGGCATTGTCCGGCGGGCAGAAGCAGCGGGTGGGTATCGCGCGGGCGCTCGCCTCCTCGCCGTCGATCCTCATCGCCGACGAGGCCACCAGCGCCTTGGACCCCCAGACCACGGACGACACGCTCAAATTGTTGCGTCGCATCAACTCCGATCTGGGTACCACCATCGTGGTGATCACCCACGAGATGGATGTGGTGCGCGAGGTGTGCGGCAAGGTCGCCGTTCTCGCCGACGGGCGACTCGTCGATCACGGCGAACTCTATGAGGTGTTCGCCCACCCGCGGTCGGAGGTCACCCGCAGCTTGCTGCGTCATGCCGTTTCCGGCGTCCCCGACGCGGACACGTTGACCGCGTTGCGATCTCGGCACTCGGGCCGACTGGTCACCGTCGAGGTCCGCGACGATGCCGCCCGTGTCGATCTCACCGGTGCAGTGGCGCGGGCCGGTGGGACCGCGTCGGTGATCCACGGTGGAATCGCCGATCTCGGCGGCCGCCCGTTCGGGGCACTGACCTATGAGGTACACGCCCCTGATTCGGCGCTTGACGAAATCGTCGACGAAAGTCGCACCGCCACCGGCATTGTCGTACACGAGGAGGTGAGCCGATGAGCCACAGCGCACTGGCCGCCGACGGCTTCACCCGGGTGTTCGGTGACGAACTGCGCCCGTTGCTGTTCCAGGCGATCGGGGAGACCTTCCGGCTCGTCGGCTTCACGCTGCTGATCGGTGGCGCACTGGGACTGCTGATCGGCGTGGTGCTGTATGCAACCAGTCCCGGGAACCTGTGGTCGAACGTATGGATCTTCAACGGACTCAACGTGATCGTCAACATCATCCGGCCGATACCGTTCATCATCTTCATCACTGCCATCGCGCCGTTGACCAAGACGGTGATGGGAACCCGAATCGGCACCGAGGCGGCGATCTTCCCGATGACGTTGATGGCGATGGTGGTGATCGCCCGAGTGGTCGAGCAGAGTCTCGTCTCCGTGGACCCGGGAGTGGTGGAAGCCGCCCGCGCGTGCGGCGCCGGCCGCGTGCGTACCCTGCTGACGGTGGTGGTGCCCGAGGGATTCGCGCCCCTGGTATTGGGTTATACCTTCATCTTCGTCGCGATCGTGGACATGTCGGCGATGGCCGGCTATGTCGGCGGCGGGGGACTCGGAGATTTCGCGTTCCAATACGGCTACCAGCAGTTCGACTGGAAACTGACTGTTGTCGTCATCGCGTTGCTGGTGATTCTGGTACAGGTGGGACAGTACTTCGGCAACTGGCTGGCCCGCCGCGCGCGACATCGCTGAGCCCGTCGCCACGCAGCTCCACACGCACGCAGACCAGACGCGAACAACGAGGTGACCGATGACTGAGCTACTCCCGCTCGACCCCGACCAACTGTTGACCACCACCCGCTCGGTGCGCAAACGGCTCGATCTCGAACGGCCGGTCCCGCTGGAGGTGATCACCGAGGCGCTGGAGGTTGCGCTGCAGGCGCCCACCGGATCCAACAGCCAGACCTGGCATTGGATCGTGCTGACCGATCCCGAGGTCAAGGAGAAGGTCGGCGCCTACTACGCACGTTCCTTCGCGGCGTACTCCGCCGAGCGCACACTCGCCGACGACACCGCTCGACGTGTCGCCTCGAGCGCGCAATATCTCGCCGACATCATGGGCAAGGTGCCCGCCCTGGTGATCGGGGCCATCTACACCGGCGGCGATCTGCCCGCCGGGAACCAAGCCGGCGTCTGGGGCTCGTTGCTGCCCGGCGCATGGAGTCTCAGTCTGGCCTTGCGCGCCCGCGGTCTGGGGTCGGCCTGGACGACCCTGCACCTGACCTACGAGAAGGAGGTCGCGGAGCTGCTGGGTATCCCGCCCACCGTTCACCAGGGGGTTCTGCTGCCCGTGGCCTACACGAAGGGCACCGACTTCAAGCCCGCCGGGCGCAAGCCCCTCGATGAGGTGCTCCACATCAACAAGTGGTGAGTGTGGTGACCGGGGCAGCGGAGTCGCCGACGCGGCCGTGGTGAGCCGGTAGAGTTCAGAATCACCATGTCGTCCGCCGAGTCTGCCCACACCACCCCGGATTCGGGCTCCGGGGTGGCCTCGGGCGGCCAGCGTCCGTCGAATCGTCGTAGCGCTGCCAAGGCCGCCCGCCGAGCCGAGCTGCTCACGGCCGCAGCCAGTCAGATGGCCGATCGCGGATTCGCCGGGGTACGACTCGAGGACATCGGGGGAGCGGTCGGCGTGAGTGGGCCGGCGATGTACCGACACTTCTCGTCGAAAACCGAACTGCTCGACGAGATGCTCCTCGACATCAGTCGTCGCCTCTACACCGGCGGACGAGAGGTCGTGCAGCGCGGCGGCTCGCCGGCCGAGACCCTCGATGCGCTGATCGCCTTCCACATCGACGTCCTGGTCACCAAGCCGGATCTGATCGCGGTCCAGGATCGTGACCTCTCCTCGTTGACGCCGGAGGCCAACCATGAGGTGCGTCGGTTGCAGCGCCGCTACGTCGAGGACTGGGTCGACGTCCTCATGTCCGACGACGAGGGCCACGCACTCGAACGTCAGGAGGCCCGTGTTCGCGTGCACGCCATGTTCGGGTTGCTCAATTCCTCGCCACGCCTACCGGATTTCGATCCCGACAGGTTGCGGTCGCTGCTCCGCACGATGGCACTCGCGGCGTTGCGAGTGCCCGTCACGTCCTGACGGCGAGTGACTCCTCCGGCGGTGCCGGTCCGACGAATGAATCTGCGCTGACGTTGGCCCCCAGTTCGGGGTCTGCCTCTACGCTGACACGCACGTGATGTCGTGTATGAGCGTTTCGCCGACCGAAAGGGACGAGCAGTGAATCCTGGTGACCCGAACAATCCCCAGCAGAATTGGGCGGCCGGGTATCCCGCGCAGCCGGGGCAGCAAGCCGGCCCGGCACCCACGCAGGGGTTCGGCCCGCAGCAGCCGGGAACGCCATCTGGGCAGTGGTCGACGCCGGGGCAGCAATGGGGTGCCCCGCCCGCTGCACCTCGCAGGCAATTCGACGCCCGCGCGCAGCTTGCCGCGATCTTGCTGGTGGCCGCTGCGGTGTCCGGGCTGATCACCTACTTCATGGGGTTTGTCAGTTGGGTTGTGGTCGACAACAACGTCACTGAGAATCAACTCGACAACTGGGGCCAGAACTTCGAAAACGGAAACTCCGGGGTGCCTGGCTTTGCTTCCTACGAGATCGTGCTCAATCCCGGCAAGTTCCTGATCATTCTGGGGGCGATCGGTGTCGCTGCAGCGGTGGTATTGGTGCCGCGATTCCGTAAGGCCGTGCCCTTTCTCGCCGTGATCGCGGCGGGTGCGTGGCTCGCCTTGTTCTCGGCCGCCGTGACCACGACGTCGGTGCCCGTCATCGGCGTCGGGGCCGGTGCCATCGTTGCGTTGATCTTCGGATTTCTTCAAGTGGCCTTCCTTCTCGCCGCCGCGGTGCTCGGTGGTGTGAATCGGAGCTGAGCTTCTGAGCCACGGTGGTCCGAAACCAGCTTCGGCGCAACAGGTCTCGAGGCTCGCCGCACGCGGCTCACACCTCGACCATCGATCTGTGATGCTCCACCCTACCTGCCCGACGGCCGTCCCATCCCGATGGTCGAGGTGCCGAGGAGCGCCAGCGACGAGCCTCGAGACCCCTTGTGCCGACAGGATTCCGGGCCACGGGCACACGACACCTCGACCATCGGGTGGGGATTATCTCTATGGAGTTCTCAAACAACAGATGCGGTCCCGGCCGGGCCGGGTGCAGGGAATCAGGCTGTAGTAGAGGCGCTTCGGGTCAGGCTGCGGTGTCGTCGAGTCGCATGGTGCGTCGGTGATAGGACGGTATCGGTCGTCGTTTCGGGTCGATGCTGGCGGGTGGGATCAGCCAGGGGTTCCGGTCGAATCCCATGATGATGTCCCATCCGTGGTGGTGGACATCGTCGTGGCAGCTGGTGCACAGTAGGCAGCCGTTGTCGAGGTCGGTGGGACCGCCCTTACTCTAGTGGGTGAGGTGGTGTCCTTGGCAGCGTCCGGCGTGTGCACCGCATTTGATGCATCCGCGGTCACGCACGAGTAGGGCTTTCCGTTGGCCGGGGGTGAAGAAGCGTTTCGCCTCGCCAACACTGAGGGGTACCCCGTTGGGATCGAGCATGATTTTCGTGATCGTGGTGTCACACGACAGCAGTTTGGCGGTGGCTTCGGTGATGGCCCCCATGTTCTGCAGGTCCCCGCCGAGTGCCGGGTTGTCTGCTGACCAGGTCCACAACAGTCCGTTGGTGGGTTTGGCCGAGAACGTGTTGTCGGCCAAGCCTTGTGTCGCCAACTCCACGATCGTTTCGAATGCAGCCGCGCAGATCTGTTCGGGAGTCCGCGGATCCGGGGACCCATCGGGTTGAGGTTTGGGCGCCGACAAGGTTTCCATCAGAGTTCTGGTTTTCTCCCCGGCGACGATGTCGAGGTTCGCCGAGATCTCCAACCGTCCGTCGTCGGTGATGCGGTCGGTGTAGGAGTTGATCGACTTGTCTTCGGCGGCCGGTAACCCGCCCGGTGTCTCGGCCGCCAACTCGTTCCCCAACTGCCGCGCGTAGGTGTTGATCTCGGCAGGGGTGAAGCCGGCGAAGTAGTGCGACAGCAGTTTCCGCAAGAGCTCACACCGTTGGACGGTGTCGAGGGGTTCGGGGGAGCGGGTGTCGATGTGCGCCAACCCACGCACGATGGCATCGGTGTGTTCGGACGAGATGGACCCGTCCGCCGCGTGCGCCAACAACAGATCCACATCGGTGGTGGCGGCGACCCGCACATATCGCGAAGCGACGGCGGGTGCGTAACCCATGCTGATCAACAACTCTCGTAGCCGGGTGGTCTTGTGATCGGCCACTCCCAGGCGATCCATCTCACCGGTGAGGGTGGTGGCGTGATGATCGATCAGGTTCCGCAACAACAGGACTTGTTTCATCGCACCGAAGGCTTGGGGGCCGGTCATCTCCGGATTCCATTGCAGGTCGCTGAGTTGGTTGACGATGTTGGCGAAGACTGCTTCGGCGTCAACGGATTCGGTGTCAAGAATGGTAGCGGTGTCGATCATGTGCCCCTCCCCGGTGGCTGATCGGTGTGATGGCTCCAGTGTACATCGCCAACGTGTTCGACGCAAGGGGTAGTTTGATCAATTCTGCTTGTGGACAACATCTTTCGGTGGCGATTTTCTGTCGGTGGGGTGTGGTAGGAGGTGCGTTTTTCGTTTGTCTTGCTCTCGATGTGGTTGGGAGGCTGGTTGTCTCACCGGGTCTCGAGGCCCGGCGCTTGGCGCGCCGTGCACCTCGACCATCGGGGGAAGGGCTGGCTTGGCCGTCGGGAGTGATGAGTTCGCGGCCCCAATGTGCAGACGCGGCTGGTGCAGCGGGGGCGTCTGCGAGTTCGGCTCGCGTTCGGCTCTTCGGGTGGTGGAAGTGGTTGCGATACTGGTTATCTCGCCGGGTCTCGAGGCTCGCCGCACGCGGCTCGCACCTCGACCATCGAGGGAAAAGTTCTTGGCCATCGAGGGGAAGGGTTCTCGAACAGCGGGGGAAAGTTCTTGGCCATCGAGGGGAAGGGTTCTCGAACAGCGGGGGAAAGTTCTTGGCCATCGAGGGGAAGGGTTCTCGACGATCGGGGTCATCGATGGGGTGTCCCGGGAGGGAAGGGGCCTGATGGGAGTCAGCGAAGGGCTGCGGCGAGTTCGTCGACATGGTCGACGAGTTCGGCGCCGTCGCGGGCGCTGATGAAGGCATCGCAGTACTCGATGTAATCGGTCAGGGCGCAACCGGTTTGGTTCCAGTAGCGGCGCGGTTCGGGAGTGATCCAGGCGAGCCGGTGCACGCGGCGGCTCACCTCGGCGAGGAGGTCGGGGCGGGGGTCGAAACCGTTGCTGCGAGCGTCGCCGGCGACGATCACCGATGTGCGGGAGCCGAGCAGGTCGCCGTGGCGGCCGAGTAGTTCGGTCAGCATCGAGCCGTAGTCGCTGGTGGCCGCGAGGTCGAGATCGTCGTCGGCCAGTACTGCCGCGAGTGCGGAATCGTCGTTGCTGCGGCGCAGGGCGTCAGTGACCCGCACCGGCCGGTCGACGAAAGCGATGACCTCGCAGCGCTCGCCGTGACGATGCAGGGTCTGCGCGAGCCGCAACAGAAACCCCGCCACCGGTCGCACCGACAACGAGACATCCACCAGCAAGAGCAGACGGACGGGCCCGGCGTGGGTCGTGCGCCGCCAGAGTTGCACCGGCACACCATCGGTGGCCACAGCCGCACGCATGGTGCGACGCATGTCGAGGCCACCGTGATCGGTGCGTCGAACAAGTTTCCGGGGCGCGCCACGCATACGTTGGACGAGCCGATGACAGGCCCGATCGATGTCGGCTTGATCCGACCACAGGGGACCAGTGGGCGAATCGGCGGAATCGACATCGACACCCGATCGCGCCGCCAGGTCCAGTCGCGCAGCCAGGGCGTCGACAAACACCTCGAGTGCCCGCTCCAACTCGGCGCGTGCAGCTGCGTCGAGGCCGTCGGCACCGTCGGTACCATAGGCGCGTCGAGCGTCGAAATCGGCGAGGGCGTCGAGGATCGCCTGCGCGCCGGCGACTCCCAGCGGGCTGCCATGTACCCGTGCGGCACTCCCGACGAGTTCACCGACGCTCGACGAATCAGCCTCATCCACCTCGATGGTGTAGGTGACCCCACCCGAGACGGACGCGGAATCCTGGTCGACGCCCAGTGATTCGGTACCCCCCGACACGGTGAAGTCGTTCTCCTCGCGGTGCGCGCTCTCACCGTGGCGTTGTCGGGCGTCGGGGTCGTCGACGAGGAGATCGCCGATGTCGTCGGTGTGCTCGTCCGCCCCGATCCGCCGGCCGGCTCCGGCGAAGTCCTCATCCCACTCGATGTCGTCGGGGAGGTCGGCGGCGGCGCCACGCGGTCGGGGGAGCGCGTCGTCTCCGCCGTCGAGCCGTCGGCCGCCGAAGAAGGCATCAAAGGCGTGATCGAATCCGTCTGTCTCGTAACCGTATTTGACGCTGACCGACCGCAGTGCCGTGCGGAGGCGATCGGTGTCTCCACCGACGATATCGAGTACTCGACGGATCTCGATGACCTCGGCCGGTGAGACTGCGACCCCGGATCCGCGCAGGACGCGGCCGAACAGGACCGCCAGCCGATCCAGCATGTCATCGCGCGGACCGGCCGGAACTCGCGGATGCCGTTGCGGGGAAACCATTGTCGTCGGCCGGTCAGGGGCGCTGAGAAGACTGGCGCTGAGAAGACTGGCTCGGCGAAGACTGGCGCGAGGACGTCTGGCGCTGGGATGTCTGGCGCGTGGAACTGCGGGCACGTCCGGCGCCGAACGCGGTGGCCGTGACCGACCCGGACGCCGCGGTTCCGTCGGTACGCACCTCTGCGTGATCGGAGTTCTCACCCGACGGGGAATCCAGTTCTCGTCGAGCAAGTTCGAGGTCGCTGCCGAATTTGACCAGTAACGACAGAAGTGCGCGATCGGCGACAGCTCGGTTGTCGTCACCGGTGCTGCCGAGCAGCGACGCGGCCCGCGCGGCGTCGATGACCTCGGCGATGGAGGGGCTCTTGCGCAGTGGGAGGTCACGTAGGCGGCGTGCGAGATCGACGACCTCGGCGATCACCGATTGCTCGACGTCGGGTGCGCGCACACCGACGATGCGGCATTCGCGGGCCACGTCGGGATAGCCGACCTGAAAGTGCAGGCATCGGCGTTTGAGAGCGGGCGAGAGTTCGCGAGTGTCGTTGGAGGTCAAGATCACCCACGGCGAGGAGCGTGAGGTGAAGGTGCCGAGTTCGGGGACCGTCACCTGTCGTTCGGCGAGGACCTCGAGCATGACCGCCTCCATCGCCTCGTCGGTCCGGTCGACCTCATCGACGAGCAACACCGTCGGTGTTGCCGACCGGATCGCGGCGAGCAGCGGGCGGGCGACGAGGAAGTCCTCGGTGTACACGCCGATGTCGGTGCGGGTCAACGCCGCCGAGGCGGCCGACAGATCGGGTTCGGCGGCCAGTTCGGCGCTGATGCGGTCGCGCAACATCTGCACATGTAACAGCTGCCGGGCATAGTCCCATTCGTAGAGTGCCCGGGCCTCGTCGAGTCCCTCATAACACTGTAGCCGGATCAGGTCCCGACCAGACGCTGCGGCAAGGGCTTTCGCGAGTTCGGTCTTGCCGACGCCGGCAGGTCCCTCGAGAAGCAACGGTCGGTCCAGCAGTGTTGCGAGATGGACCACCACCGCGAGATCGGAATCGATGACGTAGCCCTGCTCGTCGAGTCCACGGATGAGATCGTCGACGGTGTCGACAGCGAGTTCCTCGACGGAGTCGACCGCGAGTTCCTCGACGGTGTCGAGGGAGACCGGTGTGGTGGGCAGGGCCGAGGGTTCGGACATGACTCCTCTTCGTGGATCGGGTTCGTCGATCAGCTTCGTGGGTCGGCTCGGTAGGGCGTGCGGGCGAGGTGCGGGTCGGCCCGGGCGAGGGGACAGGTCTCGTCCCCGCCCGGGCCGACCCACGGTGCGGGAGTTGCTCAGGCTCCCGGTCTGTGTGGCCGGCGACCGACGGTCAGTAGCTCCCCGTCATGGCGTGGGTGACCATCGGGATCAGCGACTCGACGGTGCACTCGCGCGGGTTGCCGGGTGTGCACCAGTCGTCCATCATGTGCTCGGCGATCGCCCGGATCTGCTTGTCGGAGGTGTCCATCGTGTCGCCGCGACCCTCGTACTTGCCGGTGTTCATCCGGTTCTTCTCGTAGCTGCCGACGCTGAGTTGGCCGAAATTGTCCGGGATGCCAAGGTCTTTGGAGAGCCGGATGGCCTCTTCGACGGCGGCGTCGGCGGCCTGCACCGTGGTCATGTTGGTGGTGTCGACGCCGAGCAGCGCGGCGATGTCGGCGTAACGCTCGTAGCGACTCGGCAGGTTGTACTCCCAGACGCGCGGCAACGCGATAGCGTTGTTGAGTCCGTGGTGGCTGTCGTAGAACGCCGAAACCGCATGTGAGAGCGAATGGATCAGCCCGAGACCGCCGGAGTTGAACGCCTGTGCCGCAATGTATTGCGCGTGCATCATGCCGGTCCGTGCTTCCAGATTGCGGGGCTCGTAGACGGCGGTGCGCAGGTGATCGCGGATGAGCTCGATGGAGTACTTGGCGTTGCCCAGTGATGGCGCGAAGTCCAGCCGCGAGACGTACGGTTCGGAGGCGTGTGCCAGCACGTCGAAACCGCAGAACGCGGTGAAATGCTCGGGGCAGCTGTAGTAGAGCAGCGGATCGTCCATGGCCAGATCGACCAGACAGGTGTCGTCGAAGGCCACCCACTTGTGCGGCTTGTTCATGTCGGAGGTGTCGGTGATGACATAGGCCCACGAGGTCTCCGACCCGGTGCCCGCGGTGGTGGAGACCGCGATGTGCTTGGGGTTCTCCTTGTTGGTGGCCTTCGAGAAGCCCTCGAACTCGTTGATGTTGCGGCCGTCGTGCGCGATGACCATTCGGGCACCCTTGGCGGCATCGTGACTCGAGCCGCCGCCGACGGAGATGATGCCGTCGCACTTCTCGCTCTGATAGAGCGCCGCGGCGTCCATGCAGTTGTAATCCTTGGGGTTCGACTCGACCTTGTCGTAGAGGACGACGTCGACACCTTGGTATTCGATCTTGCCGACGAGTTCTTCGATGATTCCCGATCCGCGCAGACCGGTGGTCATCAGCAGGACACGGCTCATATCGAGGTTCTTGGCCTCGACCCCGAGCATGTCGTGGGCGCCGACGCCGAGTTTCGCGTTGGGGAAGGGATGGAAATCCTTGATCGGGAAGTCCCAGATCTGGTTCAGCTCGATGGCCATGACGGTCGATCTCCTTGCGTCGCTGTGGGGTGACACTTCGAGGATGTCGTCGGCATCACACCTCACACAAGAACACCTGAACACATAATCAGATGTTCAGTCCAGCAGGTGAGTGGAGAACTGGCCGGACGGACAGGGCGAGCCAGCCGTCGTGGGTGGGTGACCTGCCGACGGGGTGAAGAGCCGATGACGGGTGTGGGCGTTGCACGGCGGCGTCGGGACCGATGGGATAGGACTGGACACGTACGTTGCCGGGCCCGATCGACGCGGAGGTAGTGATGAACACACGAGGTACCAAGCTGGCGGTCATCGGGGCAGGCGCGGTGGGGACGGCGGTCGCCTACGCGTCGTTGATCCGCGGCGTGGCACGCACCATCGCGCTGATGGACATCAACACCGCCAAGGTCACCGCCGAGGTTCTGGACATGTCGCACGGACTCGAATTCGTCCCGCGCACCGACATCATCGGCGGCGACACCATGGACGTCGTCGCCGACTCCGACGTCGTGGTGTTCACCGCGGGTGCGAAGCAGAAGCCCGGACAGTCGCGGCTCGAACTCGCCGAGGCGACCATCGGTCTGACGCGGGCGATCCTGCCCGAGGCCGTGGAGGCCGCGCCGAACGCGGTGTTCATCATGGTGACCAACCCGGTCGACATCGTCACCAATGCGGCCCTGAAGATCAGTGGGCTGCCCAACAATCAGTTGTTCGGGTCGGGCACGGTACTGGACTCGTCGCGCCTGCGGTTCCTCATCGCCCAGCACGCCGGAGTGGCGGTGCAGAACGTGCACGCCTACATCGCCGGCGAGCACGGCGATTCGGAGATCCCCCTGTGGAGTTCGGCGGCCATCGGTGGCGTCCCGCTGAGGGAATGGAAGCCGCTACCGGGCTACGAGCCGATCGATGAGGAGGTGCGCCGGCGCATCGCGCACGAGGTGGTGCACGCCGCGTACAAGATCATCGACGGCAAGGGTGCCACCAACTACGCGATCGGCCTGGCGACCACCCGCATCGTGGAGGCGGTACTCAACAACGAACACCGGGTGCTGCCGGTGTCGACGCTGGCGACCGGGTTCGAGGGCCTCGACGACGTGTGCCTGTCGCTGCCGTCGCTGGTGGATCGCACCGGATGTGCGCAGCGCCTCGACGTCAGTGTCGACGACACCGAGCGTGCGGGTCTGATGGCCTCGGCGGACACCCTGCGGAACATGCAGAAGCAGTTCGGTTTGTGACGGTCGCCGATCGGCAACGGCCCTGCCACGCTCAGGCGAGCGCGGTCTGGATGGCGTTCTGGTAGCGCTTCTGCTGGTCGGCGGAGGTGCCGGCCGGGAAGTCGACGACGACGTTGAGGACCTGGAACGACTGCAGGTGCGCGCCGAGATAGATCTCCGCGCGCCCGGTGGTCTGGAACTGCATCAGGGTGAACTGATCGGTCGCGAGCGCTGAGGTACACCCCGCGCTCGGGCAGACCTGTGCGGTCACGATGTGCTGATTGGTGACGGGTAGACCCTGCCTCGACACCTCGTCGGCGGTGTTGGTGAGCGTGCGGGGATTGACGTTGTTGTCGACACTGCGCGAGGCGGTGTCGGCGCCCGTCGGGTCGTCGGGGCGCGCGCACGCCGCGGGTAGCAGGGCGCCGCAGCAGATCGCCAGCACGGCCACCGCACGCCGTATCGTCATCGACCCCATGTCGTGCTCCCGTCGTCGCATCCTGTCTCGGCCACGACGTTACTGGTGCGGCGACGACCGACGGTCGGCGCCCGGGCCGGGCGCCCGGATTGTCGGGGCGGCTGGGACGGTCAGGTCTCCTGCATGAGGACCGGATCGGCGGTGACCTGTGTCACCGGGCCGGTGAACCATTTCTTGACCGACAGGTGCCAGTACACGTACAGCGCGACGAGAGCGCCGCCGACCAGCAGTGGCGTGTAGTTGACGTACTTCCATGCGAATCCCGGATCCCACGGCATGCCGCCCAACGACGTCGGGAACATGGCGATGATCGAGGTCAGCGCGATCTCGGCAAGTGCCAGCGGGGCGATCCACTTATACTTCGAACCCAGTGTCCACGAACCGGATTCGAAGGAATCGCCTGCGCGCCACC
The DNA here is from genome assembly GCF_059511865.1 of Gordonia sp. YC-XJ4. Lineage (NCBI taxonomy): Bacteria > Bacillati > Actinomycetota > Actinomycetes > Mycobacteriales > Gordoniaceae > Gordonia > Gordonia sp. YC-XJ4. The sequence continues at coordinate 4,624,293 of NZ_CM183447.1, read as the reverse complement.
GGAAATAGATGGGTACCGCGAAACACAGATACAGCCCGACGACGCCGATCGAGACCACCGCGAAGAACGCGACCGGGACCGGTGCGCCGTTGATGTCGACGGCGACGAGGGCCGGAAGTGTGATGATCGCGGCCACCGCGGCGGTCACGATGACGGCGTAGGCGGGAATCCCCTTGGCGTTCACCTGCTTCCAGATCCGGTGGCCGGGAACGGCGCCGTCGCGGCTGAAGGCGAACATCATCCGCGACGCACTCGTCTGGCAGGCGGCCGTGCAGAACAACTGGCCCGCGGTGGAGATCAGCAACACCACACCCGCCCACCGGGAGGTGAGGGCCTGGGTGAAGATCGTCGCCACCGCGCCGCCGCTCTTGGACACCCCGTCGGCGTCCTGTACCGCGAAGAGAAAGCTGAGCAACAGAATCCAACCGCCGATCGCCGAATAGGCGATCGAGCGCCAGATGCCCTTGGCCGCAGCACCGGCGGCGCCCTTGGTCTCCTCGGAGATGTGGGCCGACGCGTCGTAGCCGGTGATCGTGTACTGCGTCAGGATCGCCGAGATCGGCAGGACGTACAGGATGAATCCGGCGTGTGAGGTGGCACCGCCGAAGATCCCGGAATTGTTGACGGTGCGGGCGAACACGTCGGAGAACGACGCGTGCTGATCCGGCACCAGGAAGAGGATGAGAATCACTGCCGCGGCGCCGAAGACGTGCCACCACACCGACAGGTTGTTGATCATCGACAGCAGATGCCCGGAGAAGATGTTGATCAGTGCCGCGGCGATGAGAATGATGACGAAGATGAGGAACACCCGGGTGAGACTGTAACCGGCCAACCATGATTCGCTGAACGTACCGATGGTGAGGTCGACGAAGGTCGCTGCGCCGTAGGCCACCGAGGCGAGGATGGCGACCAGCCCGATGAGGTTGAGCCAACCGGTGTAGAAACCCGCCTTGGCGCCGCCGAGTTTGGATGCCCACCAATAGATTCCGCCGGAGGTCGGATATGCCGAGACGAGTTCGGCCATGCAGAAGCCGATGAGCAGGATGAACACCGACACGATGGGCCAGCCCCACGCGATCGCCGCGGGGCCACCGTTGTTCCAGCCCAACCCGAACGAGGTGAAACACCCGGACAGGATCGAGATGATGGAGAACGAGATCGCGAAGTTGGAGAAGCCCGACCACGAACGGTGCAACTCCTGGGTGTAGCCGAGCCGAGCGAGGTGGGCCTCGTCCTCGTTGAGAATTTCGTGCCCTTCGGGCATGGCGCGCCTCCATCGTCTCGGCCGAGAGGTGAAGCGCCGTTGCTGCACTGGTGATCAGTGCAGACGATAAGCCCGGGAGTCGAGTACCGCTGCCCGATATCCGATAGATCCGATTTGCCGTTTATGGGCGAGGCTCACCTGTCGGGCTCGGCGAGGAGTCGGCATGCGGCTGGTCGACGATCACGCGGAGTGCGGCGACATGGCCGTCGAACGCCTCGCGTCCGGTCGGGGTGAGCCGGGCGCGCACGGTACGGCGTCGCCCCGTCGATGGTCGCTCGGTGCTGACGTAACCGGCTGACTCGAGAGTGGTGAGTTGTTTGGACAGTGCCGAATCCGACAGTGCCAGTCGCTCTTTCAGGTAAGAGAACTCGGCCCAGTCGGTGGCTGCGAGGGTCGCGACGAGGGACAGGCGGGTACTGGGGTGGATGATCTCGTCGAAGCGTGGCACGGTCACGGCAACACCCGGCGACGGATCGTGGTGAAGATGGTGTTGCCGCCGAAGCCGATTGCGGCACCGACGATCAGCGCGGCCCAGGTGGCGGCATGGGTGGCGCCGTCGGCGTCGAGACCGAAGCCGAGGCCGACCGTACAAGCCACCGCGACGAGCAGGATCGCGATGACGATCAGGGGGATGCGGCGGTCGGTGACGGAGCGGCGCAGTTGCACGGTGCGTCGCGCGCGTCGACCGTCGAGCAGGCGGGAGGCGACGATGGAATGCCCCACGCCGAAGGCCACGGTGGCGACGGTGACCACCCACGCCGGGGCGACATCGGTCAGGACGCCGAGAGCGACCCAGCCGGCACCCATGATCGACCAATAGGTCTGCGGCAGGCCGACCTCGTCGGCGACTCGCCGACGAGCGGAATCGACGTCGGTGAGTGCGGCTCGTGCCTGCTCGGGAGTGATGTCGGACATGGCGGCCTGCTTTCGCTCATGGGTTTCCTGACTGGAAAGTAGTTTTCACTTTCCTACTGGGAAAGTCAAGGGGTGACCGACTCGACCGAAAAAACTCGGCGTCGAGTGGAACCGATCGGCCGTCGAAATAGTCTGATTCATATGCGCGACGACAAACTGCTCACCCGAATCGCGGGGCTCCTGCGGCAGGCGGAGAACACCGACAACCCACACGAGGCCGAGACGTTCATGGCTGCGGCACAGCGGCTGGCCACCGCCTCGGCGATCGACCTGGCGCTGGCGCGGGCCCACGATCCGGCCGCCCGAACCACGACCCCGATCTCGCGGCAGATCGCCATCGGCGAGACCGGCAAACGTGGACTGAAGACCTACGTGCAGTTGTTCGTGGCGATCGCGCGGGCCAACGATGTGACCGTCGACGTCGCCGGCAACTCGACGTTCGTCCTCGCGTACGGTTTCGAATCCGACATCGACACGTGTGAGGCCCTGTATACGTCCCTGGTGGTGCAGATGGTGACGGCCAGTGATGCCTACCTCCGCTCGGGCGACTACCGCAACGAGACGTCGGCCCGGGTGGTGCGGCGCGGTCAGGGCTGGCACACGCGGAAGGTCGTGGAGCGAAAGCCCTTGGCCCCCATCACCGCGCGGCTCAATTTCCAGTCGGCGTTCGCCGAGCGGATCGGCGTCAGGTTGGCGCAGGCGCGTGACGAACAGCGACAGGAGGCGATCGCCGCCGACGCGGAGTCGACGCCCGCGGGTGACGGCCGACCGTCGACGTCGACGGCCATCGTGTTGCGTAACAAGGAGATCGAGGTCACCGACTTCTACAAGAGTGCATCCCAGGCGCGCGGCACGTGGCGTCCCACGAGTGCCTCGGCCGGATACTCCGAGGGCGCTCGGCGCGCCGGCGACCGGGCGGGACGACGCGCCAAGATCGGCGCCGACCCCGAATTCGGGGCACCCCGAGGAGCTCTCGAACGATGACTCGTCACGGATGTCGATCGTCGGCCGCCGCCGGCTGATCGGGCAGGGCGAAGGGGCTCGGTGGCACGGGCGCGGGGACGGGGACCCCGGTGAACGCTCCGACGCGTCTGCCCCACACGCCGTCGTCGGTCGCGACGGCATGCACGACGGTGGCGCTCACGACGAGGATCGCGGCGTAGAAGTACAACCAACTGATCGCGAGGAACACCATGCCCAGGGTGCCGAAACGATTGAGCGTCGCAGGGACGGTCTCGGGCAACACGATTCGGCTGCCGACGAGGTACACCGTGATCAGCGCGCCGGTGAGGGCGCCGTTGACCGCGAGCAGACGCATCGGCACCTGATGCGAGACCATCAGGCGTGGCACCACCGTCCACAGCGCCCACCACGTCACGAAGGAGGCGAGGACCACGATCGCCAGACCGAGCGGCCCGACGCCGTGGTAGTGGACTCCGAAGATGCTGATGTCGCCGAGCGGGGTGATCAGACCCTGCACCATCACCGCGACCGGGATGAGGAAGATGACCACCACCCACCGCCACCAGCCGCGCCACGAGAGTCTGTTCACCCGGAACGTCTGCATGTACATGCGCCCCAGGGCACGGGCCAGCGACGTCGCACCGGCGATCGTCATCAGTGCGCCGATGACACCGAATGCGGTGGTCGTCGACGTCGACAGGGACACGTCGAGTCGAGTGGGGTTGACGCCCAGGTTGTTCAGGGCTTCGTCGAGATAGGTGCGGCCGACCGGCAGGGTGGTGAGCAGGATGACGATCGGCAGCACCGACGTGAACGCCTGTGCCGACAGCGTCATCGACCGATCCGACAGGCTTGCCGTCGCCAGCTCGCGCACGATCCGCAGGATCACCGACGCGCCGGGCAGTGTGAGGGCCCGATCGGTGAGGTCGCGGGCACGCCCACGCCATCGCTCGACGTGGCCGGACACCCCTGGCTTCATCGGCCGTCTCCCTCATGTCGTGGCTGTGGAGATCGTAACCGTCGGCGTGCGGGGGTCCGATTAGCATCGGGACGATGACTGCGCGTGATACGGGACGGTCCCGACTGTATGAGGCCGAGCGGCTGGTGCACCGGATGTTCGATCGGGCGGGCTCGGCGCGAACGGTGCAGATCGCCGGCACCGAGCTGACGTTGCCCATCGAGGCGCTGTTCTCCTCGGTGGAGTCGGTGCGCTCCTACGTCGAGCGGGTATTGGCGATGAACTCGGTGCGACAACGCTTTCCGCGTGCATCGGAGCCGGTGACGGTCCGGGCCAGGGGAGGGCATCGAGCGGCGGAATACCGGCGCGACATCGGTGAGATCGCCATCCCGGACTCCCGGGAAGGGCGCTGGGCGCTCCGGGAATTGGTCATCCTGCACGAGATGGCACATCACCTCGACGACGGGACCGGATCGGCGCACGGCCGGGGTTTCGTGGTCACCCTCACCGACCTCGTCGGTGCCGTCCTCGGGCCGGAGGCGGCCTTCGTCTACCGCGTGGTGCTGACCGACTCCGGCGTCGGCGCAGGACGCCGGAACGACAGCCCGCGGCGCATGCCTTAGCGTGAGTTCATGACGGTTTCTTCTCCCGGTCGGATCGAGCTGCCCGGTTCCTTCAACGTGCGCGACGTCGGGGGCCTGCCCACCGCCGACGGCCGCACGGTCGATGGCGGCCTGTTGTTCCGCTCGGCGCATCTCGGCCGGATCGACGACGCCGGCCGGGCAGCGTTGGACCGCCTCGGCGTCGACACGGTCATCGACCTGCGATCGGCCCGAGAGTGTGAGGCAGAGGGCGCCGACGCGCTGCCCGATCACATCGAGGGGCTGGTTCTGCCGTTCCATCAGAACCCGGTCATCCCGACGTCGTCGCGAACCTTCTCGGCCGATGCTGCGCGCGAGCACCTCATCGCGGTCTACCGCACGTACCCGGCGCTCGAGGGGGCCCGGCAGGCGGTCCGGACGATCATCGAATCGGTCGCGCTCGGGCGAACGGTCCTGGTTCATTGTTCGGCGGGCAAGGATCGCACCGGGTGGGCGGTGGCGGCCGCATTGCGTGCAGCGGGTGTCGTCGAGGACGCCATCGAAGCCGACTACCTGCGCAGCAACGACGCGGTCGAGGATCTGCGGGCGATGCTCGCGCGCCGGTATCCCGACGCGGACATCCCCGCCGACTATCTGGGCGTGCACACCGAGTATCTGCGTGCGGCCGACGAGGCGATGATCGACGCACATGGTGATCCGGCCGGCTACCTGGCTGCCTGTGGCGTCGACGCGGACACGCTCGCGCGGTATCGGGAGCGTGTGGTCGTGTGACCTGAACCACGCGATATCCACCAGCTGTTCTTGGCCTGCTGTTCACCGCACGTTACTACCTCTCGCTACGGTTGATCCGAATCGACTGTGACACGTGAGGGGTGGCATCGTGGAGTTCAGACACCTGGCCTCGTTCATCGCCATCGCCGAAGAACTCCACTTCGGCAAAGCGGCAGCGCGCCTTCATCTCACGCAACCGTCGCTGAGCGCTCAGCTCCAGAAACTGGAGAAGTCTCTGGGGGTGCAGCTCGTCGTCCGGAACTCACACGAGGTCCGACTGACCTCCGCGGGCGAGGATTTCGAGGCGCACGCGCGACTCATCATGCGGCAGATGGAGCAGGCGGCCAGCTCGGCGCAGTCCACCGCGGCCGGACTGTGCGGCTCGTTGAACGTCGGCTACAACATGCCCGCGGGTCGCTACATCCTCCCGTACGCGATGGCACGGATGAGCAGGGAGCATCCCGACATCTCGATCTCGCTGTGGGAGAAGCGAACCGGGCCCCAACTCGCTGGTCTGGTGGACCGGTCGCTCGATCTGGCGCTGGCCTATGGGCGTCCGCACGGGGCGCACTTCCGGCACCGCCGGCTTCTTGCGAACATCCCGATCGTGGCGATCGTCGGCCGCAGCCACCGCTGGGCCGGCCGCAAGGTGGTCCGTTTCTCCGATCTGGCCGGCGAACAGTGTTTGATGTTCGGCCGTGACCAGACCCCGGCGATGTACGACGCGATCTTCAATGCGGCCGCGGATTGCGGCATCGAGGTCAGCGTCGCGCAGTCGGCCGACGATCCGGGTGCCACCGCCCACATGGTCACCGCCAAACCCCTCGTGGGGTTCGCGTCGTTGCCTCGTGCTGTTGCGGTCGGGCTCGGTGCCACCGGACCGGACCCCGTCGCGGTGAAACTGGTCGATCCGGTTCCGGTGCTCGACCTGTATGCGGTGTGGCGTGCGGAGGAGACGAACGCTGCAGTGGCACATTTTCTGGATTGCATCGAGGTGAACGGTCCCGACGAGCACCGCATGGTGGGCTGAATTCGTCCACGGCGATAGGCGATTTCGTTCGCGCGGTAGCTGTTTGGCCGTTGCCCCACCGCCGGGGTGCGACGAAAATCGGTGGTATGAAACCTATCTCGTTCACCGGCCCGGGACTCGAATTACCCGACCCGTGCTCGTTGTATCCGATGGTCGCCAAGGTGTCCAGCCGTGGTCCGGATCAGCTGTCACTCGGTGACGGCCGGCGTCGTCACAGTCGCGCAGAAGTGATCGCCGAGGTGGAGCGCGTCGCGAGCGCGCTGTTGCATTGCGGTGTCGGAGCAGGTGATCGGGTTGCGGTGCTGGGACGCACGGGACTCGACTGGGCGATCATCGATCTGGCGGTGCTCGCTGTCGGCGGCGTGATCGTGCCGATCTACCCCACCTCCTCGGCGGCCCAGATCGCGCACATCGTCGCCGACTCGGGGGCCACCGCGTTCTTCGGCGAGACCGACGACGATCTCGAACGGCTCAGGGTTGCCGGCGCCGGGCAACCGTGGCTGTTCGCCGAGGTCTCCGCCTGGAAGCCCACGCGGCATCCCGAACTGCTCGAACGGATCGGTGCGGTGCGCGCCGACGACCTCGCGATGATCGTCTACACCTCCGGGACCACGGGCGCGCCCAAGGGCGCAATGATCACACACCGCAACATGTATGCCTCCGCGGCAAACACCGTCAAGCAGACCGAGGGCATCTTCGACGGTGTGACCGCACTCGGACTCCCGCTGTCCCACGTATTCGGCCAGACGATCCTGTTCGCCTGTCTACTCGCGGGCACCACGACTCATCTGTTTCCCGGAATTCCGCAGCTGATCGCCGGGCTCGACTCGGTTCGGCCCGATTTTCTCGCTCTCGTACCGTATGCGCTGGAGAAGATGCGCAAGGCCGACAACGGTACGCCGTCGACCGACCGATGGGGTTCTCGTTTGCGCTTCGTGATCTCCGGAGGCGCCTCGCTCGACGAGTCCACGGCACGATTCTTCGCGCAGCACGGAGTCACCATTCTCAACTGTTACGGCATGACCGAGGCGGCCACGGCTGTCACGGTCAGCGCACCGTCGACCAACAGGATCGGTACGGTGGGTCGCCCGATCCCCGGCACCGAGGTGGCGATCGCCGACGACGGCGAGGTGCTGGTTCGTGGCGCGAATGTGAGTCCCGGCTATTGGGGGTCGGCATCGGTGCAGCGCATGGTTGATTCCGAGAAGTGGTTGCACACAGGTGATCTGGGTCGAATCGACGATGGCTATCTGCAGATCACGGGTCGGCGCAAGGAGATCCTGGTGACCTCCGGTGGCAAGAATGTTGCACCGACGATCCTCGAGGACCGGGTCCGGCTGCATCGGCTCGTCAGCAATTGCATCGTGATCGGCGACGGCAAGCCGTTCGTGAGCGCATTGATCACGCTCGACACCGCTGCGCACGAGCGCTGGTGCGCGGCCACCGGCTGCGGTCCGGGCCTCGACGACGACGATCTGCGCGTCGAGCTCCAGCAGGGTGTCGACGACGCCAACTCGTTGGTGTCGCGGGCCGAGGCGATCCGTGGCTTTCTGGTCGTACCAGGTGATTTCACCGCCGAATCCGGTCTGCTGACGTCCTCGCTCAAGCTTCGGCGGGCGGCGATCGAGGCCGCGTACTCCGACGCCGTCGACGCCTTGTACGGGACGGCCACCGGACAGACGGCCTGACCGTCTGTGGCCCGGGCCACCGGGTGTCCTCCGAGGGAACGATAGAGCGCAGCAATGGTGCGATGGGCAAGCGTTGTTCGTCCGGGCCTGCCCATTGCGCCGGAGGCATGCTGTGGGCATCACCCTACCGGCCTGGACCGAACGAGCCGAGGGCGACCAAAACCGAACAGCGAAAGGACTTTCCGATGTATGACGTGATTGTGGTAGGCGCCCGGGCGGCAGGCGCACCCCTCGCGATGCTGCTCGCTCGCCGTGGGTTCCGCGTGCTGGCGGTCGACCGGGCCCGTTTTCCGAGCGACACGATCTCGACCCATTACATTCACCAGGCCGGACTGGCACGCCTGCGTGACTGGGGTCTGCTGGATACGGTGGTGGCCACGGGATGTCCGCCGGTCCGTCATCTCAACTTCACCTACACCGACATCACTCTCGCCGGCTTCGCCGACCCGATCAGCGGGATCGACGCCGTGTACTGTCCGCGTCGTACCGTTCTCGACGAGATACTCGTCGACGCGGCACGACGCTCCGGCGCGGAGGTGATGGAGGGATTCACCGTCACCGACCTCCTCGAGGAGAACGACTCGGTGGCCGGAATCCGTGGCCGCGACGGTGACGGGCGATCCGTCGAGTTCCGGGCGCCATTGGTGATCGGCGCCGACGGGGCGGGATCGACCGTCGCCAAACTCGTTGGCGCACAGATGTACAAGCACGCTCCTGCCGGATGTTTCATCTTCTACTCCTACTACAGCGGCCTGGACTGGGGTATGCAGCACCGGACCGGATTCGGGGAGCAGCAGTTCGGGTCGTGGCCCACCAACGACGGTCTCTCGCTGGTCGCGGTGATGCGCCGCCGCGACCGATTCCGGGACTTCCGTGCCGATCCCGATGCCGGTGTGCAGGAGATCGTCGATGCGGTCGACCCGGTGTACGGCGAACAACTGCGCGAGAACGGTGAGCGAGCCGAGCCTTTCCGGCCGATGCTCTACCCCGACAACTACTTCCGCCGTTCCCACGGACCCGGATGGGCGTTGGTCGGCGATGCCGGGTACCACAAGGATCCATTCACCGGTCTCGGTATCACCGACGCGTTCAAGAACGCGGAACTGCTTGCCGATCGGATCGCCGAGGGCTTCGGTGGCGCGCGGCCGATGGCCGAGGCGCTCGAATCGTACGAACTCGAACGCGACGCCGCGAGCGTGCACAGCTTCGATTTCACCGTCGCCATCTCCGACCTCTCCCTGACGCCGTACCACGACTCGGTGTTCCGCGCCGCAAGCCACAGTCCGCGCTACACCAAGAAGTTCTTCGGCCACATCGGTGGCGGGATCTCCGCGGAAGAGTTCTTCGATCCGGAGTCACTCGCGGAGCTGTACCGCGAAGTGGACCTGCCCGAGGCCGACCGACATCTGGTGCCGGCATGAGTGGCGCGGGTGTGGTGACCCTCGGCGACAGTTTCGTCGAGGGGCGAGGAGATCTGCGCGGCAACCTTTTCCACGGTTGGGTCCCGAGATTCGCGGGGCAATTGGGGGTACCGGCATCGCGTGTGCTCAACCTGGGTGCCCACCAGGCGACCACCACAACGGTGCTCGACGAGCAACTCGGGCATGCGGTGCGCCAACTCGCCACCCATGCCGCCGTCGTCGGGGTGGTGGTGGGTGTCAACGATCTCGTCAGCGACTACGATCCGCGACGGTTCGAACACAACCTGCAGACGATCTTCACTCGCCTCGCCGCGACGCGAGCGGTGGTGTTCACCGCCAACTATCCGGATATTCCTGCGCGACTGCCGGTACCCGACCGATTCCGGGACCTGCTGCGCGCCCGCTTCGCCGAGGCCAATCATCTGTTGGCCGGTGTCGCCGCGACGACCGGCACGGAGTTGATCGATCTCGCCGCCGACAGCGCGTGGACCCGCGCGGAGATGTGGAGTCCCGACGGGCTGCATCCGAGCCCACGCGGGCACGCCGACTTCGCCGAACAGGCCGTCGCGACGGTGTCGGCGCGTACCGGCACGATCGTCGCCGCCTGACCAACCCGCACCGCGCATGCGCCGGCGTGCGCGCGTTGACCTGCACTCACTTTCGCCAAGGAGAACCCGTGACCACCGTGCCTTCCGCCGATGTCGGCGCGCCCACCGGCGCCGACACCGATCGTCATGTCCAGCGCAGACTCGCGCGCAATCCCATCGCCATCGTCGGTATGTCCGGGCTGTTACCGCAGGCCGCCGATCTGGGCCAGTACTGGCAGAACATCGTCGACGGCGTCGACTGCACCACCGAGGTGCCGGACTCACGGTGGAGCCTCGACGACTACTTCGATGCCGATCCGTCCGCTCCGGACAAGACGTATTCGCGACGCGGGGCCTTCCTGCCGGATGTTGCATTCGATCCGTTGGAGTTCGGGCTGCCCCCCAATCAGCTCGAGGTCACCAGCACCATGCAAACGCTGAGTCTCGGTGTGGCGCGCGATCTTCTGCTCGATACGGGCGCGCCCGGCTCCGAGTGGTACGACCCGAGCCGTACCGGTGTGGTGCTCGGCACCACCGGCCCCGTTCCGCTGATGCATCCGCTGGCCGCACGATTGTCGACCCCGGTGCTCAAAGAGGTGGCGCGTAGTTGCGGGATCTCCGACGACGACGCCGATCGTCTCGCCGAGAAGTTCACCGCGGCGTTCGCGCCGTGGGAGGAGAACTCGTTCCCGGGGCTGCTCGCCAATGTGGTGGCCGGGCGTATCGCCAACCGGCTCGGTCTCGGCGGAATGAACTGTACCGTCGACGCCGCATGCGCTGCGTCTCTCGCCGCGATCCGTACCGCGGTGGCCGAATTGGTCGACGGCCGCGCGGACACCATGATCACCGGTGGCGTCGACACCGAGAACTCCATCTTCATCTACATGTGTTTCAGCAAGGTGGGCGCGCTGTCGAAGACCGACGCGATCAAGCCCTTCTCCGACAACGCCGACGGCACCCTGCTCGGCGAGGGCATCACCATGCTGGCGCTGCGCCGGCTGTCCGACGCGCAGCGCGATGGCAACCGGATCTACGCCGTCATCCGTGGTCTGGGGTCCTCCAGCGACGGCCGGTCCAAGAGCATCTACGCCCCGCGCGCCGAGGGACAACTCGTCGCATTGCGGCGCGCGTACGCCGACGCCGAATGCTCGCCGACGTCGGTGGAGCTGTTCGAGGCGCATGCCACCGGGACCGCGGTCGGGGACCGCACCGAACTCACCGCTCTCGGCGAGCTTCTCGCCGACGCGTCGGAGAACCGGTTCGCCGCCGTCGGAAGCGTGAAATCGCAGATCGGCCACACCAAGGGGGCTGCGGGCACCGCGAGTGTGATGAAACTCGCTCTCGGACTGCATCATCGGGTGTTGCCGGGAACCATCAACGTCGCTGCGCCGAACGCCGCGATCACCGCCGAGAGCCCCTACTACGTGAACACACGTACCCGGCCGTGGATTCGTGACCCCCAGCGGCCGGTGCGGCGCGCGGCAGCGTCGGCGATGGGGTTCGGGGGCACCAACTTCCACGTCGTACTCGAGGAGGCGCCCGGTTCGCCCGGCGCGACCCGACCACTGCACTCGGTGGCTCGCGCACACCTGTGGCATGCGCCGGACGTGGCCACCTTGATCGACCGGGTCCGCACGGAGTCGCCGGTGGACGGCGACGTCCCGGCGGAAGAGGTACGCGTGGGTTTCGTCTCGTCCGACGACGCGAACGCCGAGTACCTGCGGGAGGTGGCCGTCGAGCAGCTCATCGCGCAGCCCGGCGCGTCGTCGTGGCGGCATCCCGAGGGAATCTACTACGCCGCTGCGGCGATGCCCGACCTACGAGTGGCCGCGCTGTTCGCCGGCCAGGGCAGTCAGTACGTGGACATGGGTATCACCGCGGCACTCAACGTGCCCACCCTCACCCGTGCCTTCGACGATGCCAACGCCGTCTTCGCCGGCGCTTCGACGCGACTGGGCTCGGTGGTGTTTCCACCGCCGGCATTCACCGACGAGGAGCGGGAGGCGCAGGAAATGATGTTGCGCCGCACGGAATTCGCGCAGCCCGCCATCGGTGCCCTCGCAGCGGGGCAGTTCCGGTTCCTGGCCGAGCTCGGTCTGGCCGTCACCGACTTCGCGGGACACAGTTTCGGTGAACTCACCGCGCTGTGGGCGTCGGGATCGTTGAGCGACAACGATTTCCATGCACTCGCGCGCGCCCGTGGAGCTGCGATGGCACCGTCCGGCGACGGCGATCGAGGAACCATGCTCGCCGTTCCGGCCGACCGCGACCGGGTGGAGGAGATGCTCGACGGTCGTGACGACATCTGGCTCTGTAACCACAACGCACCCGACCAGGTGGTCGTCGGGGGCGGCACGGACGCGGTCGAGCGCTTTGCCGCCGATGCGCGCGATGCGGGTCTCAACGTTCGGCAGTTGCCGGTGTCGGCGGCCTTCCACACCCCCTACGTCGACCACGCGGTCGATGCCTTTCGTCCGGCGGCCGAGGCTGCGACGATCGGTGCTCCACACGGAGTCGTGTACGCCAATTCGCCTGGCGCGCACTACGGGGACGACATCGAACGCAACCGCGACACCCTGGTCGGCCAGTTGCGCCGGCCGGTCGAGTTCGCCGCGGCGTTGTCGGCGATGGCCGACGCGGGGTGCAATGTCTTCGTCGAGTTCGGACCCAAGAAGGTGCTGACGTCACTGGTCGACCGCACTCTCGACGACGTTGTCGCGATACCCACCGACGCGGGTCCGCTCGGCGACAGTGACGTGGCACTCAAGCGTGCCGCCGTTCACCTCGCGGTGCTGGGTGCACCCCTGACCGACATCAACCGTTACGCCTCCGATCCGGTGGCGCCGCGACCGTCGACAGGTATGACGGTCACGCTGTCGGCGCCGGAATACGTTCCCGCCGTGCGCAAGCAGGCTTACCAGGATGCGCTACACGACGGCTTTCGCATCGGTGCCCAATCAACAGCGGCCCAATCGACGGCGGCCCAGTCGACGGCGGCCCAGTCGACGGCGGCCCAGTCAGCGGCGGCACAGTCGATGGCGGGCCGGCCGAACGGAACGACCGTCGACGTCTCGTCACAAGCGCCGCCGATCGCTGCCACCACGCTCGCACAACCCACAGAGAGTGACATGACCATGGAGATCCCCTCTGCCCCCGACGTCACCGTCAGTCCGACACGGCCTGCGGCCGAGAAGGTCGCAGCCCCGGCGGGTGACCTCGGTGCGCTCCTGGCCGATCACCTGCACACCCACCGCGGCTATCTGGAAGGGCAGCTGACCCTGGCTCGCGAACTGGCGCAGGCGGTTGCGCAACCCCACGCCGACCCGGCGACGCTCGCCGCGATCGGCGCGGTCAGCACGCACGGAATTGCCATCAGCGAGGGGCACATTCGTGCCAGCGAGGTCATTGCCGAGATCGTCGCGCTGGACCAGGGGGCCGCGCCGACCGTTCCGATGCGCACCTCGCCCGCACCGTCGATGGACATCATGCGGGAGGAGTCGAGCCCGGCGGCCCTCGCCCCGTCGGCGGTGCAACCGGCTGTGTCGCAGGCGCAGGGTCTCCGGACCACCGACGCGCCGTCCGTCGGTTCACCCGCCGGCCCCGAGGAGGCGCCCCCTGAACGGACCTCGCCGGAGCCGACCTCGCCCGAGCCCACCTCGCCCGACCAGGCTGCTGTGCAGACCGCGGTGACCGCCGACGATGTGCGGTCGGCGCTGCGGGAGGTGGTGGCCGAGCGGACCGGGTATCCGGTGGACATGGTGGATCCGGCAATGGATCTGGAAGCCGATCTCGGGGTGGATTCGATCAAGCGGGTGCAGGTTCTCGGGGAGGTGCAGGCGCGGTTCCCGCAGCTGCCGAGCTTGGGTCCGGAACAACTCGGTACGGCCCGCTCCCTCGATCAGATCGTCACGCTCCTCGCGGTGGACGCGGCAACCGCGGCGGCGCCGGATCATCCGGTCCCGACGCCACCGATGGCGCCGGAGGATTCGGCCGAAACGACCGTGGTGACCGCCGACGATGTGCGGTCGGCGCTGCGGGAGGTGGTGGCCGAGCGGACCGGGTATCCGGTGGACATGGTGGATCCGGCAATGGATCTGGAAGCTGATCTCGGGGTGGATTCGATCAAGCGGGTGCAGGTTCTCGGGGAGGTGCAGGCGCGGTTCCCGCAGCTGCCGAGCTTGGGTCCGGAACAACTCGGTACGGCCCGCTCCCTCGATCAGATCGTCGCGCTGCTGACCACCGGTGGTGATGCCGACCCAAAAGGTGAGGCCCCGCGTGACGGGGCACCGACGTCGGACTCCGCTGTTCGGCGTCACTTCATCGCGACGGCGGAGCTGCCGCCGATCGATCGCGCCGTCCGCCCATTCGGCGATCAGCCCGTCGCCGTGGTCCTCGGCATCGGGGTCTTCGACGACCGGGCGCAAGCCATCGCCGAGGCATTGCGGGCCGACGGCTGGCGGGTCGCCGAGTCGACCCGACCGTTCGTCGACGCCCCCGACGGCCCCGACGCCACCGACGCCACCGACGCCACCGACCACTCGGGCGCCCCGAGCGACGATTCGGTGGTGCGGGAACCGATGGACCTGTGCGTGATGGTGCTCCCCACCGGGACCGATGAGGATGCGTCGGCGATGGGTGGACTGGCCGAGACGGCCGCTCGGCTCGAGGAGGCGATTCTCGCCGCCGGCACCGTGGTGGAGGGGCTCGTCACACAGGCCGAGCACACCGGACGTCGTGCCGGGCTGGTGACCGTCACCGCGGTGGACGGTCACCTCGGGCTCGCGCCGGCCGACGTGCTGCGCGGCTGCGGCCCACTTCCGGACGCGGTGTCGGCGAGTGTCGCCGGAGTCGGCGGTCTGGTGAAAACGGTTGCGGCCGAACATCCTGCGCTCTTCGTCCGGGCGCTCGACGTGGATGAGCGGCTCGACGCGCAGGGGTGTGCGAGACACGTGCTGGCCGAGATCACCGACGGCGCGACCGACGTCGTCGAGGTGGGGATCGACGCAGCGGGGCGGCGGCGCACCCTGGTGCCGCACCGGGGCCACCACCGACACTCCTCGACGCCGATCGCAGAGAACCCGGAGGTCGACCAGCTCACGGCCGGCGACGTGGTGGTGGTCAGTGGTGGTGCACGTGGCATCACCGCGCTGTGTGTCGAGGCGCTCGCCGAACGCTGCGACGCACGGTTCGTCCTGATGGGCCGCACCCCCCTCGCGGACGAACCGGAATGGGCGCGGGGTGTCGCCGACACCGGGCTGCGTGCCGCAGCCATCGCTGCGATGGCCTCCTCTCGTCCGACACCGGCCGAGATCGGGAGGTCCTGTGCCGCAGTGCTGGCCGGACGTGAGATCGCCGCGCTCCTGCGCCGACTCGGCACCGACGGCCCGTCGCCTCGGGTGCGCTACGTCAGTGCCGACATCGCCGATGCGGAGTCGGTTTCTGCCGCACTGGCCCCGCTCCGAGCGGAGATCACCGCAGTCGTGCACGGTGCGGGAGTGCTCGCCGATGCACCTCTGATGTCGAAGACACGCGACCAGATCCGCTCGGTGTTCGCGCCGAAACTCCTCGGTCTCGGTGCCCTCCTCGATGCGCTGAGTGCCGATGCCGACGACTCACCACTGCGGAGCCTGGTGCTGTTCACCTCGGTCGCGGGCCTGTACGGCAATGCCGGACAGGCCGACTACGCCGTGGCGAACGAGGCGCTGGTGCGCTTCGCCGCGCGGTGGAAGGCTCGCCACCCCGACCGTCACGTGACCGCGATCGACTGGGGAGCGTGGGACGCCGGGATGGTCGACGAGACGCTTCGTGCCCACTTCGTGGCGCGTGGGGTGACCCTACTACCGCCGGAGGTCGGCGTGCGTGCCTTCACCGAGCAGTACGGGCAGCACCGACGCGACGACACCGCGGTCCTCGTCGGGGAAGACGCATCCCTCTGCCCCACAATCGAACCCGACCGGTCGGTGGAGGTCGTTCGTTCGCTCACCGAACTCGCGCGGCAGCCTGTGCTGCTGGCACACCGCATCGGTGCGCATCCGGTTCTGCCCGCGACCTTCGCCATCGGTGCGATGATCGGCGTGGCCGAACGAAGTGCGCCGGGACGGACAATCCGCCGCGTCGAGGGATTCGAGGTGTTGCGCGGCATCGTGTTCGATGATGCTCCACTCGAGGCGCCGAACGTCGAGATCGTTCCCGCACGAGGCCGACTCGTCGCATCGATCACCACCGCCGCCGATCGAGGCCCGGTGCCACGGTATCGGGCGCACCTACTCGACTCCGCCCCCGGACCGGACCGATCGGTCGTGGCGTTGCCCGACGACTTCGGCACGGGGGCCTCGGGCAACGAATTGTATTGCGATGCAGTCCAGTTCCACGGACCCTCGCTGCAGGGCATGCGGCAGATCTGGCGGCCGTCCCCGGACACGGTGATCGTCGAGTGCTCACGTCCGCAACCGGTCGATCCGAAGGACGATTCGGTGATCATCGACGCCTATCGAGGTGCCCTGCACGATCCCGTACTCGCCGATCTGGTGCTGCAGGTACCGCCGGTGCTGGGCCATCAGCTCCGTGGTGGGGCCTGGTTGCCGCTCGGAGTGGGTGCGTGGACCCACCTCCACCCGCTGCCCGACACCGACCCGTTCCTGGTGGTCGCCGGCCACCCGAGGGTCGCCGACACCCAGGTGATCTGTGACGTCACCGTCTACGACACCGCACACACGATGCTCGCGCACCTCGGTGACGTCACGGTGGTCACCACCGCCGATCTCTCCGACAAGTTCAGTGACTCAGTGAGGCAATGGAATCCATGACCACTTTTGACGAGACCACTTTTGACGAGACCACTCTTCATGAGACCACTCTTCATGAGACCACGGTCGACCAGACCGGTTTCGACGACACCACATTCGACGACGACGCCGCTTTCGACCTGATCGCCTTCGACGGCCCGGTGTTCGACCCGTTCGCCGGTGGTTCGCCGCAGGCGCCGAGAGACGACGAATCCGTCGAGCCGGTATCCACCCGGATCGCCCCGATCCCCGCGGCCCGTACCGGTCCGGCGGGGGGAGCGGGCCCGGTGGGTGCGCCGGGGCCGATGACGGGTTCGGTCGCCGACCTCGCCGCGGGGGTGCTCTCGGCACATCGCGCGGCCCTACGGGCACAGACGGCATTGCAGCGCGCCCTCGTCGATCGCGCACTGTCCGGAAATCGATTCTCGCGCAGTGCTTCTGAACCCGCGGCGCCGGCGTCGGGCGACACACACGGGTCGGGTGGCAACCATCGGGCGGGAGCACTCACGAGTGCGCCGGAAGGCGCGTTCAAACCTCTCACCCGTCCCTCGGCGACAACCCTGCGTCCCGCCGAACTGCCCGCACTGCTCGCGCGGGCCGGATACCCCGGACCGGTGGCCGTCGACGTCGTCACCGACATCTCCGTGCGTGGTGGCTCCCGCGGCCTGGGCGCCCTGAGTGCCACACCGGCCCGCGGAGCCGCGCCGCAGGATGCGGTGAAGGTCGCGGCGGTGATCTTCGCGGCTCTCGTCGGATTGCCGGACTGCCTGCCGAACCCGACCGCTCACGTCGCCCTGAGGTCGTCGCACGATCTCCCCGCCGGGCCCTTCCGGCTCGAGATCCGCGAGATCGATCTGCTTCCGCGCCCACATCTCGTCGCCGAGGTCGTGGCGGCTGACGCCGGGGTGACCGACGCCGGGGTGACCTACGCGGGGGTGACCGATAACGGAGTGGCCCAGGACGATCACGGTCAGGTCGAGGTCCTTCTCCGCGAGGGCCCCGGAACCCACGTCGGTCCCCGAGCCGGTGGCGGTGCGCCGTCCCCGTCGGCCCGGACCAGTCGGGACGGTCGTCATGTCCTGCTCAACGAATTCCACATGGCGCACCTGTCGCGTGGGGACCAGGCACTCGCGCTCGGTCCCGAGTTCGGCGTGTACACCGGCCGTCGCGCCACCCGATTGCCCACCGGGGGTCTGCTGCTGGTCGACCGGGTCGTCGACTACTCGGGAAATGAGAACAGCAGGAAAACAGCGGAATTCGGTCCTGCGGCGTATAACACCGAGTACGACGCGCCGGCCGACTCGTGGTATTTCGCCGACACGGCCAACGAGTCGATGCCGCATTTCGTCTTCATGGAGACGTCCCTGCAGGCGGCCCTGTTGATGGGGTACTACGCCGGGCCGACGCTCGTCGACCCACACGCAACCGCCAGTCTGCGCAATCTCGGTGGGACCGCGACACTGCACCGTCAGCTCGACCTCCGCGACAAGACGATCTGTCAACACTCGCGATTGCTGTCCACCACGATCCTGCCCGGATCGTCGTTGCAGACCTTCGACTACACGCTGAGCGTCGAGGGCGAAACCCTCTACAGCGGTGAGACGCTGTTCGGCTACTTCAGCGACGAGGCGCTGGCCACCCAGACCGGGCTCGATGCCGGCGCCACTCGTCCCAGCTGGATTGCCGCGCAACAGATCCGGCCGCGCACCCGGCGCATCGACGTTGCCGCGCGCCGCGGCGCCACCGACCGGATGCCGCGTTCGGTGGGCAAGCTCGCCCTGCTCGACTGGGTTGATGTCGTCGACGGCGGCGGCGAATTCGGCCTGGGCTGTCTTCACCTGATCCGGCCGATCGATCCCCACGATTGGTACTTCGAGCGGCACTTCCACCTCGATCCGGTGATTCCCGGATCACTCGGCGTGGAGACGGTCGTCCAGGCCGTTCAGGAATGGATGATCGACGCCGGCCACGGGAGCGATTACGCAGAACCCGGATTCGCCATCCCCACCGGAGTCGCGTTCGGCTGGAAGTACCGCGGACAGTTCCTGCCCTCCGACGAACACTGCGAGGTGGAGGTGCACATCAAATCGGTGCACGTCGGTGAGCACGCGGTGGTGGTCGTCGTCGACGCCTCCCTGTGGAAACCGGGATTGCGCATCTACGAACTGACCGATCTCGGAATCGAACTCCATGACCGAAAGGCCATCCAGCGATGACCCTCACCACACATTCCGGCGTGCCGTCGGGCGCCGACGGCACCATCGCCCACACCACGGCGACGATCCGAGCCGTTCTGCACGACCTCGAGCAGCCGTGCCGGATCGTGCGGGGCACACGCGGCCTCGGTGCGACATCGGCCGCGACAGACGCGCAGGTGCTGGCAGCGGTGCCGCCACTGCCGCCGCAGATGCTGGGGGACAGCGAGTTCCGGCGATTCCACGGCGTGCGGTCGGCATACGCGGCGGGGTCGATGGCCAACGGGATCTCCTCGGTGTCCATGGTGGTGGCGATGTCGCGCGCCGGTTATCTCGCCTCGTACGGCGCGGCCGGCGTGCTGCCGCGACGCGTGGACGCCGCGCTGGCCGAGTTGTCGGCCACCCTCGGTGACTCTCCCTACGCGTGCAACCTGATCCACAGCCCCAGCGAGCCGGCTCTGGAGGACGCCATCGTCGATGCCTGCCTGCGACACGGGGTGCGCTGCGTCGAGGCGTCGGCATTCATGTCGCTGACCCCGGCGATCCTCCGGTACCGATTGGCCGGACTCCACCTCGGCCCCGACGGGGTGACGCCACGACATCGTCTGATCGCCAAGGTCTCCCGCTCGGAGGTCGCCGAATTGTTTCTCCGTCCGGCGCCACCGACGATGATCGACGCCCTCGTCGCCGACGGCCACATCACGGCCGAACAGGGGCAGTGGGCGCGGCGCATCCCGGTCGCCGACGACATCACCGCCGAGGCCGACTCCGGCGGACACACCGATCGTCGGCCGCTACCGGTATTGCTGCCCGACCTCATCGCGACTCGGGATCGCGTGGCATCGGAGTTCCCCGCCGCCGCCTCGGTCCGAGTGGGTGCCGCAGGCGGGCTCGGAACCCCGACCGCGCTGGCCGGCGCGTTCGCGATGGGTGCAGCCTACGTCGTGACCGGATCGATCAACCAGGCATGCGTCGAAGCCGACCAATCGGCAACGGCCAAGCGTTTTCTCGGCACCGCCGATGTGGCCGATGTGGCGATGGCCGCCTCCTCGGACATGTTCGAGATGGGCGTGCAGGTGCAGGTCCTGCGCCGCGGAACGATGTTCGCGGCCCGGGCCAACCGGCTCTTCGAGTTCTATCGTGACCATGACGGGATCGAGTCGATGCCGCCCGAGACACGCCGGGAGATCGAGGAGACCATTCTCCGACGCCCGTGTGACGAGGTGTGGGCAGAGTGCGTCGACTACTTCACGCAACGAGATCCACGCCAACTCGCCGGCGCCGCAGACGACCCGAAACGACGGATGGCGCTGATCTTCCGCTGGTATCTGGGACTGTCGTCGGGCTGGGCGATCCGTGGCGACGCCGAGCGGGTCGCCGACTATCAGATCTGGTGCGGTCCGGCGCTCGGGGCGTTCAATCGCTGGGTGGCCGACACCCGGCTCCGTGATGTCGGCGAACGGAGGGTCGCCGAGGTGGCCGCAGAGCTGATGCGGGGCACCGCGATCGTCACGCGGGTGGCGGCGCTGCGCACCGCCGGGGTACGGCTGCCCGGATCGGTGACGGCGGTACGGCCGCAGGTGTGAGGCGTCGCCGCACTCGCGGTGACATCGCTGGCGCTCGGGTCTACTTCAGGCCCGAGCGCACGAACGCGTTGACGATGTGGCGCTGCAACAGCAGATAGAGTACGAACACCGGCAGGCACGACATACCGGCGAGTGCCATCATCGCACCCCAGTCGGTGCCCTCGGCGGTCATGAAGCTCCGAAGCCCGAGCTGGACAACCGAACTCGTACGCTGCAGGACAACCGCAGGCCAGAAGTACTCGTTCCAGGCGTTGATGAACAGCAGGATCGACAGGGCGGCGAGAGCCGGCCGGAGGTTGGGGACGACGACGGTCCACAAAATGGTCCACGACGTACGGCCGTCCATGCGGGCCGCGGCGATCAATTCCTTCGGGAACGAATCCATGTGCTGGCGCAACATGAGTACCGCCAGCGCCGAACACAGGGTGGGCATCATGACGCCGACAAGGGTGTTGAGCATGCCGAGCTGCTGGAGCAGAACGTAATTGGGGAGCATGGTCACCTGGAAGGGGACCAGCCAGGTCCCGACGAAGGCAACGAACAGCAGGCGCTTCCCGCGGAACTCGTACATCGAGAAGGCGTAGGCGGCCAGCAGGGCGATGAGCAGTTGGGCGATCGTCGACCCGGCGGCGACGGCAAACGTGTTGGCCAGCAGGGTGACCACATGTGTTTGCGCGGCGGCATCGGCGTAGTTCTCCAACGAGAGCGGCCAGGGTACCGGGCGCAGGGAGTACTGGTCCTCGGGGCGGCGCAATGACGTCGCCACGAGCCAATAGATGGGAAATCCGCACACCAGCGCGATACTCGCGAGCACGAGATGTCCGCGCACGCGGGCACCGGTGCCCCGGTCGTGGTGTGGTGTGGTGTGACTACTTGTCGTCATGGAAGGTGACCCGTTCGGAGAGGCGGACGAGGATGGCGGCGAGGACGCCGAAACACAAGAAGACAACGATCCCGACCGCCGCGCTCATGCCGGCGTCGAAGGTCTGGAAGCCGTACTCCCACAGCAGGTAATAGATGTTGGTGGTGGCTCCCGATGGGCCACCCTGGGTGAGCGTGTCGACCAGTGGGAAGGTCCACTGGGCGCTGAGCAACACGGTCAGCAATGCCAGTAGGACCAGCGACGGCGACAACAGGGGCAGGGTGATCCAGCGGTCGATCTGCCCGCGGGTGGCGCCGTCGACCCGGGCGGCGTCGTGGTAGTCGGGGTTGATGCCGGAAATGCCGGCCGAGACCACGAGCACCGCGAAACCGAGGACATGCCAACCGGTGATGACGATGATCGCCAGCTGCGCGGTGCGGGTGTCGTTGATCCAGTTCACGTGCAGACCGAGAACGCGATTGATCGCGCCGGACTCGGGCTCGCCCAGCCAGCGCCACACCGCGGCCGAGGCGACCGGCGCGACGAGGAACGGGGCGAAGATGATCGCCTGATAGAACACCCGCATCCGGCCGGTCACGTGACGGGTCGCCAACGCCACGATCACCGGCAGGATGAGTGAGAACGGAAGCAGCCCGACGATGATCTCCACTGTGCGCCAGAGTGAGTCGCCGACCTCCGGCACATCGACGAGGCGTCGGTAGTTCTCGGTGCCCACGGCGACCATCGGGCTGGTGGGCAAGAGATTCCAGGAATAGAAGGACAACTGCACGGCCTGCGCCAGCGGCCGGTAGGTCCAGATCACCAGCATCGCGAGCGCGGGGGTGAGATACAGATACGGGGTGGCCGAACCGATCACGCGTCGTGCGCGCGCGGACACCCCCGAGCGCCTTCCTGCGGAACCGGCGCCAGGAACGGAGTCGGCGCCAGGCGCGGGATCGGTGGGCGCGGGATCGGGCCGGATGTCCGTGGGCCGGGTGTCGGTGGGTTCTGAGGTGCTCGGCGCGGGCGGTGACTCGACGAACACTCTCCTCACACCTCGTGCGCGAGTTCGCGCAGTGTGGCCAGTGTCTGCTCCTCGTCGGTGTCGTAGACGGCGGTGGTCGGCGTCTCCTCGACGGCGGTCGCCACCACCGAGCCGTCGAGTACATCGACCCTGGTGAATCCGTAACCGACCCAACCGCGGTGCCGACCGAGTGGAGCGAACGGATCGATCCGGTACGACATCGCCGGACCGATCCAGATCGGAACACCCGCCAGCGCCCCGGTGCCGGTGAGATGTGCGTGGCCGCACAGGATCATCCGAACCTCGCTGCCGGCGATCACCTCGGCGAGATCTTCGGGATCACGCAGTCGCAGCGCGTCGACGGGATCGATCGCCGATCGCAGCGGCGGGTGATGCATCGCGAGCACCGTGGTGCCCGAGCGGCTCGGTGTTGCCAATTGTGCTGCCAGCCAAGACAGTTGATCGGCGCTCAGTCCGCCGTCGTGTCGGCCCGGAAGGGTGCTGTCCATCGTGATCACACGCACGTTCGCGAGGTCGGCAACGGTGTCGAACGAGGGCCCCGACGGGTCGGAGCTGCTCGGCTCGGGTACCAGTTCAGTCCGAAAAGCGCTGTGTGAGTCGTGGTTCCCCAGCGCATAGATGATCTGTGCGTCCAAAGTCGCGGCGGCCGGTTCGACGATCTCGCGAAGCCGACGATAGGCGAGTGGATCACCGTTGTCGGTGAGGTCGCCGGTCAGCAGGAGCACATCGACGGTGCGCCCGGTCGCGATGATGCGATCGAGGACGGTGCGAAGGTTGTCCGCGGTGTCGACGACATCGCGGACCAGGCAACCCGGCGCGACGATATGGGTATCGGTGAGGTGGACGATGGTGCAGTCGGGTGTCATCAAAAGCCGTCCTCAGCTCGCCGGGAGAAGGCGCGTCGATTGGTTCTGGGCGTCGGTGAGCACGACACGTGGGTCGGCGCCCTGATACACCGACGACTCGACCGCGGTCATCAGATTGGTCTGAATCTGTTTGTAGCTGTTGCCCGGCATCGACATCCAGGGCTTGATCTTCTCGAGTTGCTCCAGATTCGGGGTCAACAGCGCTCGATTCTTCGAGGCCCAATCGGCGAGGTAGGCAGGATCATTCACCAGTCCGGTGCGCAACGGAAGGTAGCCGATGCCCTTGGCGATCGTGGTGAACGCCTCATTGCCGGTGAGGTATTCGATCAGTTCCCAGGCAGCGCGCTGTTTGGCCGGGTCCTTCGCAAAGGTGTACAGCGCCACACCCGAATTGGTGGGTACCGGCGTGTGTCCGGCGAAGGCCGGCAGGGGTGCGGCGCGCAGCTCCCACTTGCCCTTGGCGCCCTTGAGGAAGGTGGCCTGCAGCGAACTGCTCTCCAGGATCATGCCCATGTCGCCGCGCGCGAAGGCCTCGTATCCCTGCTGTTGCGTGTAGACGGGGGTGGCACCGGACTTCACCATGTTCTGCGCCATCGTGGTCACGGTGAGTGCGGCGGGATCGGCGAACGACAACGTCTTGCGGTCGTCGGAGATCACCTGTCCGCCGGCGGAGCGAACGAGGCTCTGGTAGCACCAATCGGTCGCCGACTTCGTCAGACAGTCGAGGTAGGCGCCACCCTTTCCGGTCTTGGTGGCAATGGCTTTGGCGTCGGCGGCGACCTCGTCCCAGGTGGTGGGCGGCTTGGCCGGGTCGAGCCCGGCGGCTCGGAACAGGTCGGCGTTGTAGTACAGCACCGGTGTGGACATGACGAACGGGATGCCGTAGGTGACCCCGCCGGAGTCGCCCAACGTCCGCACCGCCGATGCATACGGGTACTTGTCGCCCTGGAAGTTGGCCTGCACGGCTGCCTCGCCGAAGAGCGTGGACAACGGCTTCGCGCCGAGCTGATGGATGGTGAAGTCGAAATCGCCGAAGCCGAGTTGGGCGACGTCGGGCGGAGAACCGGCGACGGTCTGACTCTGCACGCTGGACACGGCGTCACCGGCCGGATTCGGGCTGTTGCCCTGCGGCTTCTGCGCCTTGACGGTGATGTTGGGGTGTTGCTTGGTGAAGTTGGCGATCAACGTGTTGAAGGTGTCGGTCCAGGCGCCGGCCAGACCGTAGTTGTAGCTCTCGAAAACGATGGAGACCTTCTGATCGGGACCGAGCTCGGGGACGGCCGAGGTCGTCGTGTCGTCCGATGAACTGCCCATGCTGCAGGCGGAGGCGAACAGCGTCACCGCCGAGCACACGGCGACGGCACTCACCAGATGACGAAGGGGGAGATGGGTTCTCATGACAGTGCTCCTTGGGAGACGAATGGTGTGGCGGGTTCGGTGAGATCGGATGTCCGGGTGGGTGGAGGGCAGGGGGTGGGGTCCCAGTGCAGTCGGCGTCCCGACACCCGGTCGAAGAGGTGCACGTCTTGCGGGGCGATGGCGAGCCGCACGGAATCGCCTTCCCGGACGCCGCACGGACGCGCGACGCGAGCCTGCAAAGCCGTGGATCCGACGCGCAGGTGCACGACCTCGTCGCTGCCGAGGTTCTCGATCGTTCCGACGCGCGCACCGACCTCGATCGCGTCCGTCGGCCGCGGTGCTGCCGCGGCGATCAGCCGTATGCGTTCGGGTCGGATGCCTGCGGTGACCGGTTGCGCGGAGTAGTCGGTCGGTGCGGGCAGTTCGAGCGGAACCGTCAGGCCGCCGGCGGCGACGACGACCCGGCCGTTGCGGCCGCCGGCGACTGCGTCGAACAAACACATCGGAGGAGCGCCGAGAAAGGCTGCCACAAACGAGGATTCGGGACGATCGTACAATTCCGTCGGCGTTCCCACCTGTTCGACCCGACCGGCATTGAGCAGCACGATGCGGGTGGCCATGGTCATGGCCTCCACCTGGTCATGGGTGACGTAGAGAAACGTCGCCCCCATGCGGCGATGGAGGTCGATGAGCTCGGCACGGGTGGCCGAGCGCAACTGGGCGTCGAGGTTCGACAGCGGTTCGTCCATCAGGTAGGCGCCCGGCTTCTGCACCATCGCCCGGGCGAGGGCCACCCGTTGGCGCTGGCCGCCGGACAGGTCCGCCGGCCGCCGGTTGAGTAACGGTGTCAGTTGGAGTGACTCGGCGGCGTCGGCCACCTGCGCGGCGATGTCGGAACGTCGAAGCCGCCTGGTACGCAGCGGAAAGCCGATGTTCTTCGCGACGGACAGATGCGGATAGAGCGCGTAACTCTGGAAGACCATCGCGAGGTTGCGCTCGCGCGGCGACGTGCCGGTGACATCGCGTCCGTCGATCCGGACCGAACCCGATGTCGGCTCGGAGAGCCCCGCGATCGTCCGCAGCAAGGTGGACTTGCCGCATCCGCTCGGCCCGAGGAAAACGATGAACTCCCCGTCGCCGATCGTCAGATCCACCGATTCGAGTGCCCGCGAATTGCCGAATGCCTTTGTCAGGGAGTCCAGCTCGATTCGGCTCACTGCTGCTCCGGTCGGCGCGTACCGATTGCCGTGTCGAACCACCCGGCAACCTGGGTGGCGAGCGCGGGTGAATCCTTCAGCCAGGCGAAATGGTCGCCGGAGCGGATGGGTGCGCTGCCGGACACGTGCCAGTGGCTCACCGAGGCCGCAGGCATCCGGCGGGCGAGATGGTCGACCGTGCTCTTGGGGCCCAGCGGATCACCGGCGAAGGAGATCATCAACACCGGGCGCTGCAAGGTGCGCAACGCGGCGTTGTAGTCGATATCGGAACCACGGACCCGGTACCGACCGGTCAACGCCTGCATCGACCAGTCGGTCATCACGCCGCCCGCCATGGGTGCCGGTATCGCCACGCCACCGGGCCACCGTTTGGTGGTGCGCGAGACCGCCCCGATCCACTGGGTCTGCCACAGGATCTCGAACCGGCGGCGGCGATCGAACGCCTGCCAGAACACCGTTCCCGTGGCGACAACGGTGACGCTGCCGATCGCATCCGGATGGGCGGCGGCGTACAGCAGTGACAACTGGCCGCCGAGGCTGTGGCCGACGAGGTGGACGACGTCGGTGCCGGTGTGCTCGCGGAGGCGGTCGATGATCGCCGGGAGATCGATCTCCAGCATCTCCCGATACCCGAAGTTCGGTGCGTCGGCCAGTGCGGGCCGGGACTCGCCCTGGGCACGCAGGTCGCACGTCGCGACGGCAAAGCCCTGTGCGGCAATCGCATCGGCAAGTCCGCGATAGTGCTTGCCCTTCATGCCCATCGCCGGGAGCACCAACACCGTCGGCGCGCCCGGGTCGGGCGACAGGTGCAGCCGGAACGAGGTGCCGTCGGTCGTGACGACGTCGAGGACCTCACGGGTTGGTGCCGGTGCGCTGGTCATCGGCTGTTCCCGGGGGTGGCCGCAACGACGTCGCACACATAGTCGAAGACGAGCTTCGCGGTGACGACCCCGGCGTCGTCGAGGACGACCGCCTTGGCGGTGATGTCATGGCGCCCGCCGTCGTCGGCGGTGAGCACCGATCGCAGTTCACGCTCGTCGATGTGGGCAACCGCGCGGATCGCGCCGAGCGCCGGACGGCGATAGGTGACGGTGGCGGCACGCAGGACCAGACGTTCGATCGTGTACAGCCGCGGGGCGGCAGCCCCGATGAAGGCCAACGCGCCGGCGATGTCCGCTGCGGTGAACTGGGCCCCCGCATGGACGGTCCCCATGTGATTGGTGACCGACTCACCCGCTGCGATGGTGACCACGGCCTGCTCCGCCGAAATCTCGGTCACGGCGGTGCCGACGAGCTCACCGAAGGGGACCAGGGCGGTGGCAACCGAGCGCAGGTACTCGTAATCGGGTGCGGTGAAGTCGAGTTGGGGGAAGGCCGCGGCGAAGTCGGTCAACACGCGTCCTTCCCCGGATTCAGTCGCGGTCTCTGCGGTCACAGCAGTCCTCCTTGGGACGTTTCCGGTCGGGAACACAGATCAGTGTCGGCGGTCGGCCGCCGCTGGCGGGTGATCGATAGAGACTGCCAATCGCGCGAACAAAGGGCAGCGCTCCGTGATGCGGCCGTCTCGAATCCCGGTCACCGTGGTGATGTCGCCAATCGGCGAATGTCGCCGGTCGAGGAGATCCGATGCCCCCGCAATCCACCGCCAACGCAGCCCTGTCCGTGGTGGTCGAGACCCGTCGCCGGCTGACGCCGGACATCGTCGAGCTGGTCCTGACCCCACCCGGCGGATCGGCTCTGCCGACGTGGGCACCGGGCGCCCACATCGACGTCGACGTTCCCGGGATCGGTCCGCGGCAGTACTCCCTGTGCTCGTCGCCCGCCGACAATGACAGATATCGGATCGCGGTACTCCGCGAGATCGACGGTAGGGGCGGCTCGATCACCCTGCACGAGAGCGTCGTCGTCGGCGACGAGTTGCGTATCTCGATGCCGCGTAACAACTTCGCGCTCGCCGACGCCGATCGCCACGTCTTCGTGGCCGGCGGCATCGGCATCACCCCGCTGTTGCCGATGATCGCCGATCTCGCCTCACGGGACTCGGAGTGGGAGTTGCATTACGGCGGACGATCCGAAGAATCGATGGCCTACCTCGACGAACTGAGGGACCACGGGGCCCGGGTGCACGTTCGTCCACAGGATCGACTGGGGCCGTTGCCGGTTGCCGACATCCTTGCCGACGCGGGCCCGGGTACCCGGGTCTACTGCTGCGGCCCAGCAGGTTTGATCGCAGCGGTCGAGGACCTCGCGGGTCCCGATGTCGCGGTGCACACCGAACGGTTCACCCCGAAGCAGATCGTCGAGGATGACGGCGCCCGGGCCTTCACCGTGTGCCTGGCCAGTTCGGGGCTCACGGTCGACGTCGGCGCCGACCAGAGCATCCTCGATGCGCTGGAGGCGGTGGGGGTGTCGCCGGTGACCTCGTGCCGCGAGGGCACCTGCGCGAGCTGTGAGACCGGGGTACTCGAGGGTGAGATCGTCCATCGGGATTCGGTGCTCACCGCCGCGGAGCGGCAGGCGGGGCGATCCATGATGGTCTGCGTGTCGCGCGCAGCGTCGGACAGGCTGGTGCTGGATCTATGAGCTTCTTCGGCAAGGCCTATGAGCCGTTCGTGCCCTTCGGAGGCTCGGATCCCGATTTCGCCAAGTTGCGGGAGGTGGCCAACGGCCTGGCTCCACATACCGAACACAACGACATCCGCATCATCGACCTCGATGCCGAGCGCGCGGTGGCGCAGATCCCCGATGTGACGCATCTGCACAACCACGTGGGCACGGTGCACGCCGCCGCACTGTATCTGGGTGCCGAGTTCTGTGCTGCAGCAGCGTTTGTCGGCACCGCTGCCGCCCACCTGGAGCGGGTCGAGTGGATGGTCGTGCGGGACTGCCGCGCGGTCTACACCCGCCCGGCGACCGGAACCATCACCGCCACCGCCGCCGTCGACCTCCGTGCGGTCCGGGAACTGGCCGCCCGTGGCGAACCCGGACGCCTCGACGTCGATGCGAAAGCGGTCCTGCGCGACCCGGGCGGCGCAGTCGTCGGCAAGGTCTATTTCGACTATGTCTGCCAGATTTCCTGAGAACCCATCCACGCAGTGATCAACGAGGTGAATCCGTCATGGTCCACTCCGCCGCGTCGTCCGAGAACATCGGCGTGCCGTCCTCGACACCGCCCGAACCGAGAAAGAAGACGATCAGCAACCCCTACATCCATCGGTTGCAGCGCAGGCACTTCCTGCTGTTCGACGTCCTACCGATCATCGGCACCGCCGTCGCGGTCGGCTTGCTCTGGGTGATACCGGTACCGACCTCGGCGTGGGTCTCACTCGGTGTGATGTGGTTGCTGACCGGACTCGGCATCACCGTCGGGTACCACCGTCTGTTCACCCATCGCACCTTCAAGGCCGCGCCGGGAGCGGTTGTCGCGCTGGCGATCGCGGGCTCCATGGCCGGACAGGGGCCGGTGATATCGTGGGTCGCCCTGCACCGGCGACACCACGAGTGCAGCGACCGCGACGGTGATCCGCACTCGCCCAACCTCTCCGGCGACGGATTCCGGGGTGCGCTGCGGGGGCTCGTCCATTCGCACTTCCTGTGGATGCGGCGTCACGAGTACCCGAACGTGATGCATTACGCCCCCGACTTGTTGAAGAATCGCGCACTGTTGCGTATTTCCCGCCACTACCACCTGTGGGTGGTGCTCGGTCTGGTCATCCCGGCGGCGATCGTCGGCGTGATGGAATGGAGCCTCACCGGCGTACTG
This sequence comes from Gordonia sp. YC-XJ4, assembly GCF_059511865.1. Taxonomy (NCBI): domain Bacteria; kingdom Bacillati; phylum Actinomycetota; class Actinomycetes; order Mycobacteriales; family Gordoniaceae; genus Gordonia; species Gordonia sp. YC-XJ4. The sequence goes on along the minus strand of NZ_CM183447.1, from coordinate 4,594,413 downwards.
ATGGGCTTCCTGTGGGGCGGTCTCGTCCGGATATTCGTCCTCGAGCACATCGTCTGGGCGATCAACTCCTTTCTCCACATGTACGGCACCCGGCCATACGAGTCACGTGAGAACAGCCGCAACGGAGGGGTTTTCGCGCTCGTCACACTCGGTGAAGCCTGGCACAACAATCACCACGCGTTTCCCGACTCCGCATCGTTCGGATTGAACTGGTATCGCGTCGACCCCGGTTACTGGCTGATCGTCGTACTGTCTGCGTGCGGTCTGGCCACCGATGTGGGGGTGCCGTCACCGCAGCGGCGTGCCGCCAAACGTATCCGGACGACGCCGGCGGGGGCGGGCGCGGGCGACGTCCGCGGTGGCGACTGATCAACTCTGCACCCTCAGTTCCATTCGTGTCCAGAAGTTTTCGCTCCAAGAGCACCTGCGCTCCAAGAGCACCTGCCCCGTCCCGCACCCTGCGGGCCTGCGCAATCCACTCGAGCCTGCTGAACCCAGGAGGGACCATGAACATGCCCCAGCCCGACGGACCGATCGACACCGCGCCGTCGTCGGAGCCGATCACGCGCGAGAGCATCGTGCGCTGGTGTCGCGAGTACCTCGCAGACCTGCTGGAGACCATGCCGGAATCGGTCGACCCGGATGCCGGATTCGATCGGCTCGGGCTGGATTCGGCACACGCCGTCGCCCTGCTGATCGAGGTGGAAGCGCGTTACGGAGTGGAACTCCCGTCCGAGGCCTTGTTCGACAACCCGACCATCAGTGCGGTGTCGAACCATCTGTTCGAGCACCTCGATGCGGCGGCGGGGCAATGACCGGTGCGGAAATGACCTGTGGGGAAACGACCCTGACGCCCGGCACCGGCGCAGTGACCGGTGAGCGCAGGCGTGGCGAGGCCGCCGAGGCCATCGCGTTCCACTACGACGTCGGCAACGACTTCTATCGCCTCTGGCTCGACGCGGATCAGAGTTATTCCTGTGCCATGCCCGAGAGTCCGGGTGACGACCTCGACGCCGCGCAGTCGCGCAAGGTGCGATATCACCTCGACGCGATCGGAATCGGGAACGCGCACCGGATTCTCGACATCGGATGTGGCTGGGGCGCGCTGCTGCGCCAGGCCGTAACGCACCCCGGAGTGACCGAGGCGATCGGACTCACGCTCAGCGTGGAACAGGCCGCCCACATCCGCGCACTCGGCGAACCCCGGATTCGCGCCGAGGTCACCGATTGGGCAGAGTACCGGCCGCCGCATCGTTTCGACGGCATCGTGTCGGTGGGCGCCTTCGAGCACTTCGCGCGGCCCGATGAGAACATCGAGACGCGCCGCGCGGTCTATCGAGCATTCTTCACCCGATGCCGCGACTGGCTCAACGATGACGGCGCTCTGTCGCTGCAGACCATCGCGTATGCGAACATGTCTGCGATGCAGGCGAGTTCGTTCATGCAGCGGGAGATCTTCCCGCACGCCGAACTGCCCACCTTCGCCGATATCGCGGTTACCGCGGACGGCATCTTCGAGATCGATCGCGTGACCAACGGTCGCCTGGACTACGCCTGGACCTGTGCGCAGTGGGCGCACCGGCTGAGGCAACGACGTGACGAGGCGACCCGCATCGTGGGCGAGGACACGGTCGATCGTTACCTCCGTTACCTGACGATGTCGGCGCTGGGGTTCCGTATGGGGAAGATCTGTCTGCTGCGCTTGGTGTTACGGCCGTACCGGCGCAGCTACTTCGTGTCGGAATCCGCACCGCGACATGACCTGGACGTGGACAAGTGACGGCCACGACTCCGCGTTTCAACCCGCTTGCACCGGGATTCCGGATGGACCCCTACCCGCTGTACGCGGCGCTCCGGGAAGCCGAACCGGTACACCGCACCCTCGGGATGTGGGTGTTCACGGCGCACAACGACATCCGTCACCTCTTGCGCGACAACGGATTCAGTTCCTCGTTGATTCCCGATGAGGTGGCCGGACGGATCGATCGACTGCCACCGCACGCACGGGCGGACGCCGCTCGGATCGTTGACCTCGGACGGACCTCGTTGGTGTTCACCGACGACCCCGCACACGCGCGGTTGCGCGCGCTGGTCAACCGGGTCTTCACCCGTCAACGAATCGAGGGGTTGCGACCGGTCGTGGCGCAGCGGGTGGACGACATGCTCGATCGCCTCGATATCGGCGTCCAGGCGCTGACCTTCGATCTCATCGCGAGTCTCGCGAGCCCGCTGCCGAGTGCGGTTCTCGTCGACTGGATGGCGTTGCCGCCGTCGCTCGCCTCGGTGGCACCGGAGTGGACCCACGAGGTACGCCGGTTACTCGAGCCGGGACGGATGTCGGTCGCCGACCTCACCCGGGTGGGACGCGTCGTCGGTGACTTCGCCTCGGCACTGCGCGCGCTGGTCGACGAACGGACCGATCAGCACGGCGACGACCTGATCAGCGAGCTCGCGCGGGTATCGGTGGGCCACGGCGATCGTCTCTCGCAGACCGAGCTCGCCTACATCTGCATCATGTGTTTCGTCGCGGGTACCGAAACCACAACCGCCCTGTTGGGCAACGCCGTTGCCGCGCTGCTCACGCATCCGGAACAGTCGGCCAAGCTCGCCGCAGCACCCGAGCGTGCCGGAGATGCCATTCGCGAGACGCTGCGCTACGACAGCCCGTTGCAGATGACCAAGCGGGTCGCACGCGCCGAGAGCCGATACGGCGGACAGGTCATCCGGTGTGGAGACCAGGTGTTGTTGTGCCTCGGTGCAGGTAACCGGGACCCGGAGGTCTTCGACGCCCCGAACGAATTCAGTATCGACCGCGGAGCCGATATGCGCTCGGCTGCCTCACATCTGGGGTTCGGACACGGAATGCACGGTTGTCTCGGCGCCGCTCTCGCCCAACTGATCGCCCAGACGGCACTGGAGCGGGTGTGGCGGCGCTTGGAGCTGACGCCGACGGGCATCGCGCCGACCTGGCAGACCGAGAGCTTCATCATGCGCGGACCGAGCGCGTTACCCGTGAGGGGAAGATCACGATGATGTCCACCATCTCGCATCACATCGAGGAGCCGCCAGGACTCTGGCTGCGGCCGATGCCGGACACGCACCGCGTGAACCGTGGGCGCGCCCACACCAGAGTGGTGATGGTGCCCCACGCCGGCGCGGGCGTGTCGACGTTCACCCGTTGGGGCGCTTGCTTCCCCGCCGGTCTCGAGGTGTTGCGAGTGCAGTTGCCGGGGCGGGAGGATGTGCGTCATGCGGCCCGGGCGACCTCGGTATTCGCCGCAGCCACCACCCTGGCCGGCCAGCTGTTGGCGTTGCCCGAGATACCGACGGTGGTGTACGGGCATTCCATGGGTGCGGTCATCGCCTTCGAGCTCACCCGGTGCCTCCTCGCTGCCGGTCGGTCGCCGATCCATCTGTGCGTCTCGGGGCGGCGCGCTCCTCACCTCCCCGCCAGCCGCCCGCCGCTGCACGAACGCGACGACGAGGAACTCCTCGCCGGGCTCGCCGAACTGTCCGACACCTGGCACCTACTGGCACGAACGCCGGAATTCCTCAGTGACGCCTTGGATCTGGTGCGATATGACCTGGCGATGGTGGAGCAGTACCGATATGTCGCCGGACCGATCCTCGAGGACGGTGGGGTGGTACCGCTCCCGGTACCGATCACGGTGTGCCACGGCAACCGTGATCCGCTCGTCGATGCCGACGAGGCGTGGTCGTGGTCGGCACATACCGCATCGGGTTTCGCCGGGCACACGTTCGCCGGTGACCACTTCTTCCCGCAGCAACACCGGGATCGCCTGACCGCACTGTTCGTGTCGCCGCCATCGACTGCGGAGCCGGCGGGGTCATGATCGGCCACGACGATCCCGAACGGCGGGGCGCGTTCCTGCCCGACGTGCTCATGACCCGCGCGCGGACGGCGCCGGACCGGGTTGTCTATGTGTTCGTCGACGAGTCCGGTACGGAGGTCGATCAACTCGACCACGCAACCCTGCACCGTCGTGCCGTCCGGATCGCGGAACGATTGCGGCGGCAATGCGTGCCCGGCGACCGAGCCCTGCTGGCGTTCCTTCCCGGCCTCGACTTCATCGCCGCCTTCTTCGGGTGCATGTATGCGCGTGTCGTCGCGGTACCGGTGGCGCCGCCGCTGCCGACCCCGACCGCGGGGCCGAGCGCGATTCGGAATGTGATCGCCGACGCCCAACCCGCAATAGTGTTGACCGACAAGGTATCCGACGAATTCTTCGGCGAGACTTTGAGGACGCTGTGTCCGGTACCGCCCATGTGGGTCGATGACCTGACCGACAGCGATCTGACCGACAGCGATCTGACCGACAGCGATCTGACCGACAACGGGGTGGTCGATGACGTACCCGCCGATGAACGATCGGCCATCCCGTATGACTCCACGCACGCCGCGGATCCGGTGGACGCCGACGACGTCGCACTCCTGCAGTACACCTCGGGCTCAACCGGTGCGCCCAAGGGAGTGATGGTGACGCATGGCAACCTGCGCGCCAACCAAGAGATGATCCGCGATGCCTTTGGTCATGACGAGACATCGGTGGTCGTTGGTTGGGCCCCCTTCTTCCATGATCAGGGCTTGATAGGAAATGTGTTGCAGCCGCTGTATGTCGGTGCCCGAGCGGTTCTGATGTCGCCCATGACCTTCATCCGTCGGCCACTGCTGTGGCCGACGCTGATCTCGCGGTATCGGGCCACCACCAGCGGAGGGCCGGACTTCGCCTACGCGGCCTGCGTGGCGCATGCCCGTCGTACCGGATTGCCGGCCGATCTCGACCTGACGAGCTGGACCGTCGCCTTCAATGGAGCCGAGCCGATCCGCTCCGACACGATCCGCAGCTTCGCGGCGGAGTTCGCGCCCCACGGATTCGACGCTCGCGCAATGTATCCGTGTTACGGGCTCGCCGAGTCGACCCTGTTGGTCACGGCGTCCCGTCCGGGTCGTGGGCCGCGCACGCTGCGAGCGTCCGCAGCGGACCTACAACATCGACGTTACCGTCCGGATTCGGCCGGGACCGAAGTGGTGGGGTCCGGAACAGCGGTGCGGGGCAGCGTGATCCGCATCGTCGACCCGGACAGGCGCGTCGGCCTCCCCGACGGCGTCGTCGGGGAGATATGGGTCTCCGGTGAGCATGTGTGTGCGGGCTATTGGCACAATCGCCCCGCGACCGAGGCGTTGTTCGGGGTGATCGTCGGTGGCGGTGATCCCATGCTGCGCACCGGTGACCTCGGGTTCGTCGTCGCGGGCGAACTGTACGTGGTGGGACGCATCAAGGACATGATCGTCATCCGTGGTCGCAACTTCTATCCCACCGACATCGAAAGAGCGACTGTGGGAGCACATTCGGCGCTCCGTCCGGGCGGCTGCGCGGCGTTCGGGTGGGCCGAGGAGTCATCGGGTGGTGACACTCCTGCCGAGGAGGTGGTCGTGGTCGCCGAGATCCGGGCCACGCACCGAGACCTCGACGCGGCGGAGGTGCGTTCGGCGATCCGTGCGGCGATCCGGGCCGACCTCGGGATCACTGTGCTCCGTATCGGACTCATCGCCGCCGGCGAGTTGCCCAAGACGACCAGCGGAAAGGTGCGGCGCCGAGCGGCACGTGCCCTCTACGACAATGACGGGTTCACGCCCGTCGGAACGGAGTATCGATGACCACCACCACGACGTCCGACTCGCCGGATCCCGCCGCCGCCGAGGCCATCAGAGCCGTCCTGGACGCGATGCCCGCGGCACGTGCGCTGGGCTTCGCGATCGAGTCACTCGGAACCGGCGCCGCCACGCTTCGACTGGCGGTTCGCCCCGATCACACCCAGCACACCGGACACGTTCAGGCGGGCGTTCTCGGCGCTCTCGCCGATTACGCAGCAGGCGCGGCAGTGGCGACGTTGCTGCCGACGGGCTGGGCGAACGTCACGCTCGACTACACCATCAAGATCGTGGCGCCCGCCCCCGGCCCGCAACTGAGCGCGCAGGGAACCGCGGTGTCGGCGGGTCGAACCATCTCCGTCGGTCGCGCCGACATCTTCGATGAGGACGGAAATCTCTGTGCGACTGCGTTGTCGACGTTTCGTAACGTTCGGTTGGTGCGGTGAACACGCGCATCGATGCCGGCGGGATGGATCTGTTCGACCCGGCGTTTGCGGTCGATCCACATACCGCGTATCGGAGGTTGCAGGCGACCGCCCCGGTTGTCGTTCACCCGCAGGGATTCTGGCTACTGACCCGCTACGCCGATGTCGCGGCGCTACAGCGGTCCGGACACTCCGTGCAAGAGAGCGCACTTCGCCATATTCCCGATTTCAAGAGCGACAGCACCCGACTGGGCGATGAGAACCGCATGATGCGCGGATTGTCGTTGCTCGATCGCGACCCGCCGGACCATTCCCGACTCCGGCGGCTGGTCGGTACGCCGTTCACCCGATCAGGTGTCGCCGCACGTATGGACCGGATCAGCCGACTCGCCGATCGCGCGCTCGACCGTGTGGCCGCTGCGGGCACCATCGATCTGATGCACGAAGTCGCGTTCACCATGCCGTACGAGGTGATCTCGGAGATCCTCGGGGTGTCCGGGGTCGACACCGAACGGTTCCGAGAACACATCGGTACGCTCGTGCTCGGGCTCGAACCACTTGCGGAGCCGGCCACCCAGGCCCGTATTCGAGCGGCCAACGATGAGTTGACGGCGATGACCCGTGATCTGGTGCGGCGCAAGCACTCCGATCCCGGCGATGATCTGCTGACCGCCCTGATCGCGGCGGAACGCGCGGGTGAACTCACTGGTGACGAGTTGGTCGCCCAGGTGATGTTCGTCCTGATTGCCGGTCATGAGACCACGGTCAACCTCATCGGCTCCGCGGTGGCAACACTTCTCGCGCATCCGGACAGTATTGCGATGGTGCGGCAGCGACCCGATCTCGTGACCAATGTGGTCGAAGAGGTTCTGCGGTTCGAGCCGTCGGTGCACCTGATGCGACGGGTCACGACCGCGCCCCTCGACGTCGAAGGAGTGCGAATCCCTCTGGGCTCGTTCGTGATCGGCGTCATCGCCGCGGCCAACCGGGACCCCGCCTTCTGGGGTGGGGATGCCGCGACGTTTCGTCCTGATCGGCCGCTGGCGCACCGTCATCTGTCGTTCGGTGCGGGGATTCACCATTGTCTGGGTGCGGCGCTGGCGCGGGCCGAAACCGCGGCTTTCCTTTCCGGATTCATCGAGCGGTTCCCCCGCGCACGGCTGGATTCGTTGTCCTGGAACGGGCGACGCAACATCCGCGGTCCGGAATCGGTTGTGGTGACCGTCAGTTGACCGAACCGAGGTGGTCGGCCAAGAGCGCCGACACGGTGTCCGGTTGCTCGAGAACGCTGCTGTGGCCACACCCCGGTAACAGGTGCAGTGTTGCTCCCGGAATGGCCGCGGCGACCCGGGAGGCCTCCACCGGAGGTGTTGCCACGTCGTTCTCGGCGCCGATGACCAGGGTCGGGGTGGTGATCAGCGGCAGCTGGGAGGCCACGGCATCTCGTGCCACGACACCCGCCACGACGCGTCGCAGGGTGGCCCGACGGGCGGTGGACTGTTGGGTGGTCGCGAGTCGGGCGAACCATTCGTCACCGATGCGCTTGCCACGCGCGGTGTCGACGAACCCACGACCGAAGAGCTTGGACTCCAGCAGGTGTCGAAGTGGCCGAACACCGGTCAGCTGCTGTATCCAGGCCATGGCGGTGTAGTCGATGGCGGATCGGGCTGATTCGTTGCGCGCCATGGTGTTGAGGAGGGTCAGCGAGCGGAGCAGTTCGGGATGACGCAGGGCGAGCCGCATCCCGACGTAGCCACCCATCGACAGTCCGACGTAGTGCACGGGACCTGTTGCCAGGTGCTCGATCACCCCGAGCGTGTCGTCGGTGAGCGTATCCATGTCATAGGCGGAATGGTGGCCCACGCTGGCACCCTGGCCGCGCCAGTCCGGGCGGATGCAGCGGAACCGCCCGCGCAGCGCGGCCACCTGATCGTCGAACATGGTGCCGTCGAACAACAGCCCGTGACCGAAGAGGATCGTCTCCGTCGGGTCCGCGGCCCGCGGTACGCCGGAGTCCCGACAGGTGATGGTCGCGTTCGGCATGTCGATGGTGTGCACGGTGTCCACCGGGAGAGTATCGCGTGCCGAGGAGACGTCGTGCCGCATCGATCGGCGTCGTGAACGCCCCGATCGATCCGGACTATTGCCGGAATACCGGGTGACTCCATCGCGCCCGTCCCGGATGGGTGGTTGCGCACCGCGCGCGGCCAGAGTTGGCCGATGGCACCGGACTTCGTTCTCGACCGGATGGCGGTGGCGTTAGGGTGGGGTGTGGATTTCACCGCCGACGTCGCACCCGATCTCCGGGCAGATCTGATCGCCGCACTGGAGGCGGCGGTCACCCCCGGTGCGGTGGTGTGCGATCCGGATGTGATGGCCGGATACGCCCACGACGACGCGGAGTGGGCGCCGCACCAGATGCCGATCGCCGTGGTGCGTGCGCGTACGCCCGGGGATGTGGTCGAGGTGGTGCGCGCGTGCCGTGCCCGCCAGGTCGCGGTGATCCCCCGCGGAGCCGGGACCGGTCTGTCCGGTGGTGCCAACGCATGGGCCCGCAGCGTCGTCCTCTCCTGTGCGGCGATGACCGAGATCTTCTCGATCGATCCGCTCGAACGCATCGCGGTCGTGGCGCCGGGAGTCGTCAACGACCATCTGCGAGCAGCCTGCGCGGAGGTGGGTTTGTGGTATCCGCCCGACCCGGCGAGTTCGCCGTGGTCGACCATCGGCGGCAACGTGGCGACCAACGCCGGCGGTGTGTGTTGTGTGAAGTACGGAGTGACACGCGATTACGTGCTCGCGGTGCAGGTGGTCACCGGTACCGGCGAACTGGTGCGGATCGGGCACCCGACGGCCAAGGGGGTCGTCGGGTACGACCTGACAGGATTGATGGTCGGCTCGGAGGGGACGTTGGGGATCGTCACCGAGATGACGGTGAAACTGCGTCCCCTGCAACCACCATCGCGGACCATCGCGGGCTACTTCGACTCGTTGATCGACGCCGGACGGGCAGTGTCTGCCGTCGGTGCGAGTGGATTGACCCCCGCCGCACTGGAACTCGTCGATCGGCAGTGTCTGCTCGCGGTGGATGCGTGGAAGAACATGGGGCTCGCGGTCGACGCGAACGTCGTTCTGCTCGGCCGGATCGACACGCCCGGAATCGAGGGTGAGCGTGAATCCGAGCGCTTGCGTGAGTGTTTCGACGCCGCGGGCGCCACGTGGTCGGCGGTGTCCTCCGACGAGCAGGAGGCGCAGGCGCTGTTCGCGGCGCGACGCCTGGCCTATCCGGCGCTGGAGCGACTCGGTCCCGTACTCACCGAGGACGTCTGCGTCCCCAAGAAGCATGTGCCGGCGATGCTGGCGCGCATCGAGGAGATCGGCATCCGCCACGACATCGTCATCGCCAACATCGCCCACGCCGGTGACGGCAATCTGCATCCACTGCTGATCGCCGACGAGGGAGACGCCGCCGCGCGTGGCCGGGCGCAGCTCGCCTTCGGTGAGATCATCGATGCCGCACTGGAACTCGGGGGCACGGTCACCGGCGAGCACGGCGTCGGCGTGCTCAAGCTCGACGGCGCGCGCAAGGAACTGTCACCCGCCGTGCTCGACATGCACCGAGCGGTCAAGCACGCTCTCGACCCCGACGGAATCCTCAATCCCGGCAAGGCATTCTGAGCCCGCTTGACGGGCTCAGGCGAGCCCGTCGCCGGCCAGGAACGTCAGGTAACTCGGGTGCTCCGGGTCGAGAACGAGACGTTGCTTGCGTCCGCGGGCCTTGATCAGGTCGGGGACCACCGTGAGGTAGCGGGGGAAACTCGCGGCGTAGACGTCCACCCGCAACCGGTGGCCGGGTTCGAGCACGGCGTCGGTGGGGACGAGATCGACATCGATCCGGACCGGCTCGTCGGCGGGGACCGGCAGTTTGCGCTTGCGGGAGAGGTAGTGATGGGCACCGAGGAGATGCCCGTCGGCGGTGAATGTCGACATCGACCGGTCGAGGGCGCGATTGGTCGCCGAGAGCGCGCCATTGGTGAGAACGGTCGAGGTGCCATCGGGCGCAACATCATTGACGGTCACCGCCCAGATACCCTCGTGTGCGGTGGTCGCCACGTTGAGGCGGAGGTTCATCGCGCCGCTGAGGTGGGTCGCCTCGGTGACCGGGGCGCTGGTGAACGACAATCCGCCGCGCTCCTGAAAACGTGCATCGGTGGTGAATCGATTGCCGAGGACCATCGACGCACCCGCGGTCACCTGCGTCATGTCCCGGGACACCATGCCGCGCAGGTCGGGTCGGATGTGCAGAGACGAAACACCTTGTGCCGGAGCTGTGCTCAGCGATCCGTCGTGCACGGCGTGATCCGCGGTCGTCGACGGCTCCTCGGTGAGATAGAGCCGCCGGGGTCGCACGCCCGGTCGCGGGAACGCCGCGCCGGACGTCCACGAACCGCCCTGCTGCATCATCGTGACCGGCCCGTAGTGGTCTATACCGTTGCGGTGGCCCTTGAGCCAGCGATCGAACCAGGCGCGCTCGAGGACGTCGAGACGCGGTGGGGCGGAGCTGGATCCGTGGCCGGTGCCCACGTCGAAGTGATACCCGTCGCCGACGAGCATCTGCTTGCGGCCGGGCTCGAGGCGGAGCCGCTCGTAGATGCCGGTGGCGCTGCGCCCGAAGAGATCGTGCCACCCGCCGACGGTGAAGGTGGGTGCGGTGATCCGGTCGATCTGCGGATCCCGTTCGTCGAAATAGGGGTCGTCGAAGATCCGGTCGTCGCGGGCGGTGAGGAAACCCCACAGCAACGACGGGATCTCGGTCGCCGGGGAGGCCACGCGATCGCGCAGCCAACGCAGCGTGTCGCCGCGCACCACATCGCGCAGGTACGTCGACGGATTGGGTACCCACTTGAGCACGTTGACCACCGACAGCCACATCGGGATGAACGCCGAGGGCATGCCGCCGGTGATGTAGACGTCGCGAACGATGTCGTCGCATCCCTCGACCGCGAAGACCGCGCCGAGTTCGGCCGGCCGTTTGTCGGCGGCCTGCAGCGAATTGATCGCCGAGTACGACCAGCCGGCGAGTCCGACCTTGCCGTCACACCATTCCTGTTCGGCGGCCCAGGAGATGACCTCCACCGAGTCCTGCTGCTCGCGCGCGCCGAGGATCTGCCATTTGCCGCCGCTGGCCCCGGTGCCCCGGACATCGACGATGACCTGGACGTAACCGCTGCGGACCAGGGTGCGGTTGATGCCGAAGACGTCGAGGATTCCGCCGGAGAGCGTGCCGGTCAGGCGGGTGAGCCCGCCGAGGGCGGTGCCCGTCGCATCGATCGACGACGACGCGACCCGCAACGCACGCCCGAGTACCGGTGCGTGGGTGGTGGTGTCGATGAAGTCGACGGCCGCCCGGTTGTAGGGGTTGATGTTGACGATCGCGGGATACGGGGTGAGAACGGTTTGGCCGAAGCGGTTGGCGGGTCGGACCACCGTGGCGCGCAACGTGACACCGTCGCTCATGGTGATCTTGACGTCCCGATCGACGACCACTCGGGGATAGAGCTGGGCGCCGTCGACAGCTTCCCGCCACCGGATACCGTCGGCGCCGCCGGTCGGATCACCGAGGGGGAGGGTGCCGAAATGGGGAGTGGCGCGACCGCCGTCGGGCCGCGTCGGGACCACCTGGGGTCGTGACAACCCGGGAGCGCCCGGGTCCAACTGGTACGTCATGGTGCCTCACCCTGCCTGGGGTATGACCGGACGCCGGACCCACCGGCGTCACCCACACCCCGTCGTGTGCTCGGGCGTGAGTGAAACCCCGCTTACACTTTGTGGGCCACATCACTCCCGATGGCCGACTGTAGTGCATCGTCGATCTCGGAACCGCATCGAGGTGGGGTCCATTTGGGTCACGACAGTGAATCTGCAGTTCAAAGCCGTGTGTGACCTGGGAAACCCTCCGTTCGGACAGGTGACCCGGTGACGTGGGGACGGATTTGGTCGACGACGTCGAGCTCGGGTAACCTCTTTCTCGGTGTGACGCGCTTGCACGCGTCGTATCGGTTCAACCAGAGACCGTTGGTCATCGGGAGCGATCCCGATCGAAGGGCGACAGCAATGTCGGCGGCCCACGCAGGGAGAACGAGGAAGAAGCTCGATCATGCCGGTTCGGCAAGATCGCCAGTGTGACGCCCCGTGCCTCTGTGTGCCGGGGCGTTTCGTCGTTTCGAGGGCATTCGCCCTCCGTGGCGCGGCGTCTTCCGAAGGTTCCCTGCGTTGAACTCTGACCAACTCAACTCGAGTGATGAGGAAGGAGGCGAAGTATGGCCAAGTCCGACAAGGTCGCCGCAGTCGCGGAGATCGCAGAGCAGTTCGAGGGCGCAACGGCGGCGGTCGTCACGGAGTACCGTGGCCTGTCCGTCAGTCAGATCACCGATCTGCGTCGTTCCCTCGGTGAGGGCGCAACCTACTCCGTCGCCAAGAACACCCTGGTGAAGCGTGCCGCCGAAAAGGCGGGCGTGGAAGGGCTCGACGAGCTGTTCAGCGGTCCGACCGCGATTGCCTTCATCGAAGGCGAACCGGTTGTGGCCGCCAAGGCGATCAAGAACTTCGCCAAGGACAACAAGGCTCTCGTCATCAAGGGCGGATACATGGACGGCCGTGCGCTGTCCGTGGCCGAGATCGAACAGATCGCCGACCTTGAGACCCGCGAGGTCCTGTTGGCCAAGCTCGCCGGTGCCATGAAGGGCAACTTGGCAAAGGCTGCCGGCCTGTTCAACCAGCCGGCATCGCAGGTGGCGCGCCTCGCCGCGGCCCTGCAGGAGAAGAAGAACGAAGCCGGCGAATAACTCGCCGCACCACAAACATCCCCACGGGGATCACCACGACCCCGTGTGGGGCTTGAATAGGAAGGACGCCAACCATGGCGAAGCTCACCGCTGACGAGCTCATCGATCAGTTCAAGGAACTGACCCTGCTGGAGCTCAGCGATTTCGTGAAGAAGTTCGAAGAGGTCTTCGAGGTCACCGCGGCCGCTCCGGTCGCCGTCGCCGCTGCCGGTGCCCCGGCTGCCGGTGGTGCCGCCGAGGCCGCTGCCGAGCAGGACGAGTTCGACGTCGTGCTCGAGGCTGCCGGCGACAAGAAGATCCAGGTCATCAAGGTCGTCCGCGAGGTCGTCTCGGGCCTGGGCCTCAAGGAGGCCAAGGATCTCGTCGAGGGTGCTCCCAAGCCGATCCTGGAGAAGGTCGACAAGGACGCCGCAGAGGCTGCCAAGGCCAAGCTCGAAGAGGCCGGCGCCAAGGTGTCCGTCAAGTAAGCTCGCTTACTTGCGCATGTGACCGTCAAGTAAGCTCGCTTACTTGCGCAGTGTGACCGTCAAGTAAGCTCGCGTGCTTACTTGTGCGGTGTGACCGTCGACTGACGGTGCATGTCCCGAACCCGGGGCGGAGAGATCCGTCCCGGGTTCGTTGCTGTCACGGGCCGCCGGGCCGCCGGGGCGGTGGGAGGTTTGGGGTGGTGGGAGGTTTGGGGTGGTGGGACCCGGACGGACTAGTATCACCCCGCGTGACTGCTCCTGTGTCCCGTCGTGCGTTCACGACGATCAACGTCGTCGGGGCCGTGGTGCTCGTCCTGGGGGTGTGCCGTGTCTTCGGCCAGCCGTGGCTGGTGCATCTCGGGCCCACCAAGTACTGGGGTCCGCCGGTGGATCTGCAGATCTACCGCTATGGCGGCCAGTTCCTCCTCCACGGGCAGCACCTCTACGACGGGCCGATGCCGCAGGCGAACGACAGCATCCTGCCGTTCACCTACCCGCCGTTCGCAGCGGTGTCCTTCGTGCCGATGAGCTGGATGCCGGTGCGGTTGCTCTCGGTCATCTTCCTGATCCTCGGATGCCTCCTGACGTGGTGGCTGATCCGAATCCTGCTGCGTCGTGTCGGATGTGGTGACCTGCCGGTCGGCTGGTCGATGATCCTCACCGGTGTGGCCTTCGAACTCGAACCGATCCGCATCACCCTCGATCTCGGCCAGATCAACCTGATCCTGGCCGGACTGGTCATCGCCGACACCCTCTGGGATCGGCGCCCCGCGTGGGCCGAACCGTATCGGGGACTGTTGGTCGGTATCGCCGCGGCGATCAAGATGACCCCGGCAGTCGTCGTCATCTATTTCCTCGCGCGCCGGCAGTGGCGGGCGGCGATCAACGTCGTCGTCGGATTCCTGGCCGCGACCGGTATCGCGTGGGCGATCACGCCGTCGGACACGTGGAAGTACTGGACGTCGACGGTGTTCGACCCAGAACGCATCGGCGGACTGGCCTTCGTCTACAACCAGGGCATCGCCGGTGTGCTGGCGCGCACCGGGATGAGCGACAGCGATCGCTCACACTGGTGGTTGCCGCTGTGTGCGATCGCAGGGCTCTATTGTCTGGCACTGGCGTGGCATCTGGCCAAGCGTCGCGAATACGAGCTGTGCTTCCTGGCGGCGTGGGCGGTGGCCCTGCTGGCCACCCCGGCCGCCTGGATTCACCACTGGGTCCTCACGTCGGTGTACATCCTGGTGTTCGTCACCATCGGAGTGCGAGCACTGCGGGCCAGACGCGGTGACCGGCGTGGTGCGGTCTTCCTCGGGCTGGGCATCCTCGGTCTGATCGCGCAGCTTCCCGGTCCGTCGTTGTCACTGCCGAGCGCACAGCTCAACGAGCTGCGGTGGGGGTGGTGGGAGATCATCTACGGCAACTCGTCGCTGATCTGGCTCGTGCTGATCCTGCTCATTTCCTGGTGGTTGCCGCTCACCCGGGTGCGTGAGGCATGGGAGCCCGGGGCGTATGGGCCGGAGTCGGTCGGGCCGGAGCCAGGCGAGCCGGAGTTGGCCGAGCGTGGGTCGGTCGGGCCGGAGTCGGTCGGGCCCGGCCACACCGAAAGCGCCGTCGGAGGCGCCGACACCGGGGCCTTCGACGACCGCGAAGAGGGCCTCGCGCGGTCCTGAGCCGTGCGCCACGCCACCGCACCGGGGACAAGGAGTGCCACCGCACTCGTGTCCCGACGATGGAACCGCGCCCACTTTCCTTCGGACCGTTTCATCGGCTAGTGTCATCGCCCGAGGGTAAGTTACCGGTTGGTAGATTTCTTTCGCGTCCACGCTGTGGGTCTTCGGTCCACGTGTGTGGAGGGTTGCTGTTGCGGTGGTCCGATACAGTGACCCCAACCACACATGTCACCGAGGGGTGGACTCTCGCACCGGCGGGAGCTCATTGGGGGCAGCGAACTTCTGGAGGAAACTGTGGGTGTTGAGGTCAGCGTTGAGGGGCTCACCAAATCGTTCGGTTCGCAGAATATTTGGCGTGATGTGTCGTTGACCTTGCCCGAGGGTGAGGTGTCGGCCCTGCTGGGTCCGTCGGGTACCGGTAAATCGGTGTTCTTGAAGACGTTGATCGGGTTGCTGCATCCGGAGCAGGGATCGGTGATCATCGACGGCACCGACATCACCCAGTGCTCGGCGAAGGAACTCTACGAAATCCGCAAGTTGTTTGGTGTGTTGTTCCAGGACGGTGCGCTGTTCGGGTCGATGAGTTTGTATGACAACATCGCGTTCCCGCTTCGTGAGCACACGAAGAAGAAGGAGAACGAGGTCCGCGACATCGTGATGGAGAAGATCGATTTGGTCGGTCTGGCCGGTGCCGAGGACAAGCTGCCGGGTGAGATCTCCGGTGGTATGCGTAAGCGTGCCGGGTTGGCGCGGGCGTTGGTGTTGGATCCGCAGATCATCTTGTGTGATGAGCCGGATTCGGGTCTGGATCCGGTGCGTACGGCCTATATTTCGCAGTTGTTGATCGATATCAATGCGCAGATCGATGCGACGATTCTGATCGTGACGCACAACATCAACATCGCTCGGACGATTCCGGACAATATCGGGATGTTGTTCCGCAAGGAGTTGGTGATGTTCGGTCCGCGGGAGCAGTTGTTGACTTCGGAGCAGCCGGTGGTCAAGCAGTTCCTTTCCGGTGATCGGTTCGGTCCGATCGGTATGTCGGAGGAGAAGGACGAGGCGGTCCAGAAGCAGGAAGAGGCGATGCAGGCCGCGGGTATCGGTGGTGGCGGTACCAAGGACGACTTCTCGGAGATCATCCCGCAGGTGCAGCCCAATCCGGGTATGCCCGAACGCAAGGCTGTCGCCCGCCACCGCGAACGCGTCCTGGAACTGCTGCCGTCGCTGCCGGAAAACGCTCAGCGCGCGATCCGCGAGTCGATGGAGCAGGAGGACGAGATCCGCGCCCAGGCACAGGCCCACGGCGCCGACATGGCCGAGAACGGGGCAGGCGCGCCCGCCCATGCCGGTGGGTCGGGCCAGGGGGAGTGGAGCTCGGCCGGCGGTGTGGCCACCGCCGAAGCGCCCACCGACGTCTACGAGTTCGCCGGCAACGACGCGCCCACTCAACAGTGGGACGTGCCGCCGGCCGCCCAGGCAAACCAGCCCACCGAGCAGATCGACACCACCAAGAAACCCCGACACGGCGACGGGCGGAGCTAACCGAGAATGGCCAATGCCACCACGCGTGGCGCCGACAAGATCGCGCAAGCCGGAACGAGTGCACTTGCCCAGGCGGGCAACATCGTCCAGCTGTTCGTCGACGTCGCGCGTCAGACCTTCGTACGGCCCTTCCAGTGGCGCGAGTTCATCCAGCAGGCCTGGTTCATCGCCAGCGTCACGATCCTGCCGACGGCGCTCATCGCGATCCCGTTCGGCGCGATCGTCTCGCTGCAGACCGGTTCGCTGATCAAACAGCTCGGTGCCGAGTCGTACACGGGTGCGGCGAGTGTGCTGGTGGTGATCCAACAGGGATCGCCACTGGTGACCTCGCTGCTGGTCGCCGGCGCCGCCGGGTCGGCGGTCGCCGCCGACCTCGGTTCGCGCACCATCCGCGAGGAGATCGACGCGATGGAGGTGCTGGGCATCAACCCGGTCCAGCGCCTGGTGGTTCCGCGTGTGCTGGCGATGATCCTGGTCGCCGTGCTGCTCAACGGCCTCGTTGCGGTCGTCGGTATCGGCGGCGGCTACTTCTTCAACGTCATCGTCCAGGACGGCACCCCGGGCGCCTATCTGGCGTCGTTCGGTGCCCTCGCACAGCTTCCCGACCTGTGGATCTCGACGATCAAGGCCGCGATCTTCGGTGTGCTCGCCGGGGTCATCGCCGCCTACAAGGGACTCAATCCCAAGGGCGGCCCCAAGGGTGTCGGTGACGCGGTCAACCAGAGCGTGGTCATCACCTTCCTGCTGCTGTTCCTTGCCAACCTGATCATCACGGCGGTCTACCTGCAGATCGTCCCGCCGAAGGGAAGTTAGGCGTGTCCGGTGGTGGCGGAGTGACGATCGCCAAGAGTCGTCCCGAGTATTACTTCTACGAAGCACGCAAACTGGCCGGCAAGCCGTTGAAGGTACTCGACGGTGCGGGCGAGCAGATGTCCTTCTACGGACGGACGTTGGCGTGGATCCCGAAGACGCTCGTGCACTACACGCGCGAGGTGCTGCGTCTGCTGGCCGAGGTGGCCTTCGGTACCGGCGGCCTGGCCGTCGTCGCGGGCACCGTCGGCGTGATGGTGTTGATGTCGGGGTTCACCGGCGTCGTCGTCGGTCTGCAGGGATATTCGGCGCTCGACCAGATCGGTTCGCAGGCGCTGACCGGCTTCCTGTCGGCCTACGTCAACACCCGTGAGGTGGCACCCCTGGTCGCGGGGCTGGCGTTGTCGGCGACGGTCGGGTGCGGTTTCACCGCACAGCTCGGTGCCATGCGCATCTCCGAGGAGATCGACGCCCTGGAATCGATGGCGGTGCCGTCGATCCCGTTCCTGGTGTCCACACGTGTGATCGCCGGTTTCATCGCGGTCATCCCGCTCTACGTGCTCGGTCTGCTCGCGTCGTATCTGGCCTCTCGGGAGATCACGGTCATCTTCAACGGCCAGTCCGCGGGCAACTACGACCACTACTTCAACTTGTTCCTGCCACCGGCCGACGTGCTGTGGTCCTTCGGCAAGGTGCTGATCTTCGCGTTCGTCATCATCCTGGTGCACTGCTATTACGGCTACTACGCCAGCGGGGGTCCCGCGGGCGTCGGCGTGGCGGTGGGGCACGCCGTTCGTGCCGCACTCGTCCTGATCGCGGTGCTCGACTTCTTCCTCGGACTGGCGATCTGGGGCACCACCACGACCGTCAGAGTGGGAGGCTGATCGATGGGGACCGTGCGCCGCAGACTCCTCGGCGTCGCCTTCCTGGTCGTCGTCGCGCTGTTCTTCGCGGTGACGATCATGAAGTTCAACAAGACGTTCACCGACTTCACGACCGTCACGCTCACCACCGACGCCGTCGGCAACGCGCTGCCCGCGAATGCCGACGTCAAGGCCCGCGGGGTCGTCGTCGGCGAGGTCCGCAGTATCTCACCGGCGCCGAACGGTTCGGTCGACGTCGAATTGGGGCTCAACCCCGACATGGCCAAGCAGATCCCGCAGGCGACCACCGCGCGAATCCTGCCCAAGACGCTGTTCGGCGAGCGCTACGTCGATCTGCAGCTGCCCGCCGCCGGCGGACCGGGGCTGCAAAACGGTGACGTCATCGCAACCGACAAGAGCGGTAACGCGCAGGAGCTGCAGCAACTGTTCGACAAGCTGCTGCCGGTCCTGCAGGCCATCCCGCCGCAGGATCTCAACGTGACCCTGACGTCGCTGTCGCAGGCCCTGCAGGGCCGCGGCGAGGAGCTCGGCACCACCATCGACAACCTCAACAAGGTGTTCGTCGGCATCAACGGGGTACTGCCCGACCTGCAGGGCACCCTGCGGGGCTTGGCGAGTTTCTCGCAGACCTACTCCCAGGCGCTGCCCGACGTCATCGACGCCCTCGACAACTTCCGCACCACGTCGAACACCATCGTGGAGCGGCAAGGTGACCTGCGGACGTTGATCGCCACCCTCGGGGTCGCGGCCACCGACACCACCGGCTGGTTGCAGCAGAACGGAAACAACCTCGTCGACCTGTTCGTCGATTCCGAGCAGTTGCTCACCGGACTGGCCAAGCAGTCGCCGACCTTCCAGTGCACCTTCCACAACTTCGCGACCCTGATCCCGGAGTCGCAGAAGATCGTCGGTGCCGGCACCGCCAATCCCGGTGTGCGCGTGAACCTGCAGTTCGTGAACCCCCGCGGACGCTATCTCCCGAACCAGGACGAGCCGCGGTTCTTCGACACCGATCCGCCCGCGGTCTGCTATGAGCCGCCGACCAACGGCCGCCCGTTCCCGCAGTACCCCGGCGGTGGACTGGCCGACGGCTCCTACCAGCCGCCGTCGCGTAACCCCGGCCCGCGGACGATGCCGAGTCTGCCGCAGCCGCAGTTCACCACCACCCCGGTCGGACTGATCAAGCCCTCGCCGTTCGACGACCCATCATTCCGGACCCAGCTGAAGCTGATCTATGGCTCGGCCAGCGGTACCCGCCCGGACGACGTCCCGACCTGGGTCACCATGATCGGTGGTCCGGCGCTGGCCGGCGCGGAGGTGCACATCCAGTGAAATCCGTTGTGGGACCGCTGATCAAACTGATCACGTTCGCGGTGATCACCGTGCTCGCGACCAGTCTTCTCGCCCTGACGATCGCCAACGCCGGTGGCGACGGCGACAGCAAGTACAGCGCCGTGTTCGACGACGCCGCCCTGCTCAACAAGGGCGACGACGTGCGTATCGCCGGTGTGCGCGTCGGTCAGGTCACCGACGTCGCGGTGTACGACCAGAACAAGGCGATGGTGAAGTTCAACATCAATCGGTCGTCGCTGCCGCAGGGTGCGCAGCTCTACATCCGCTACCGCAACCTCACCGGACTGCGCTATCTGGCCGTCGAGCGGGGCGCGGGTACCTCGGATGCGACCGTGGCGCCGGGCTTCACCTTCGGTACCGACCCGAACGTGCGCGACACGCATCCCGCGGTGAATCTCACCGAGTTGTTCAACGGGTTCAAACCGCTGTTCCGTCAGCTCTCGGCCACCGACGTCAACAACCTCGCCGACCAGATCATCAAGATCTTCCAGGGCGAGGAGGGCAGCATCTCCACGTTGATCTCGAGCACCTCGTCGCTGACGAACTCGCTGGCCGACCGCGACAAGGTGATCGGTGAGCTCATCACCAACCTGACATCGGTGCTCAACACCGTCAATCGCAACGACGCGAACTTCAAGTCGCTCCTGGACAACACCGAGCAACTCGTGACCGGCCTTGCGGCGCAACGCGGTTCGGTCGGATCGGCGATTGCCTCGGTGTCGAATCTGACGACGGTGACCGCCTCGATCCTGTCGCAGACCAGGCCGTCGATCCAGGGTGACATCGCGGGTCTGAAGTCACTGGCCGACCAGATCAACGCGCGCAACAAGGACGTGAACCAGATCCTGAACAATCTGCCGGTCAAGCTCCAGAAGATCGGCCGCGCGGCGACCTTCGGGTCGTGGTTCCAGTTCTATCTGTGCGGCATCGACGTCGTGGCGGGTAACGGTAAGTCGACCCTGCTGACCCAGCCGGCGGTGCCGCTGCCCGACATCAATCATGTGCTCTACACCAGCGCGGCGACCCGCTGCTGGAAAGACAACAGGCCAGGGGGGTGAGAGACGAGATGACGGATAACAGCAACGCCGGCAACGGCGCGGACGGTACCGGCGCGCAGGCACCGAAGAAGTCCCATCCGCATCGCCGCTTCGGCGGTCGGCGAAGTCCGGTCTCCATCGGCGGGATCGGCATCCTGATCCTGCTGATGGCCGCGGTCTCCGCGTTCTATCTGACCTCTCTTCCATTGGTCGGGCAGGCGGCCACCTATACCGCGAAGTTCACCGAGGCCGCAGGGCTCAAGGCGGGCAACGAGGTCCGCGTCGCCGGCGTCAAGGTCGGCGAGGTCAAGGACGTGACCCTCGACGGCGATCGGGTCGACGTCAGGTTCCGGGTGTCCAACACCTGGATCGGTAACCAGACGCAGGCGTCCATCCAGATCAAGACGGTGCTGGGACAGAAGTACCTGAGCCTCAATCCGCGTGGGAGCAAGCAGGCCGATCCCGATGTGCCGCTGACCGATACGGTCTCGCCGTACGACGTCATCGAGGCGTTCTCCGACGCGACGACCCAGATCGAGGACCTCGACACCAACCAGTTGGCGCAGTCGATGCGCTCGCTCTCGGATGCCTTCTCCGGTACCGCGGGTGACATGGGGCCGGCGCTCGACGGCATCGCGCGGTTGTCGAACACCATCGCCAGCCGTGACCAAGAGGTGCAGAAGCTGTTGCAGGCCACCAAGGACACCTCCAAGATCCTCGCCGACCGCAACCAGACCTTCGTGCGGCTGATCGCCGGTGCCGGGCAGTTGCTCGACGAACTCAACAACCGGCAGAAGAACATCTCGGCACTGCTCGCCACGACGACGACGCTGTCGACGGCGTTGACCGGCATCGTGCGTGACAACGAGGCGCAGATCGGGCCCGCGCTCGACTCGCTCAAGGGCGTGAACGAACTGCTGACCAAGCAGAACGCCAACCTGCGCGCGACGATCACGAACATGGCGCCGTTCTATCGGCTCTACGCCAACGTGCTCGGCAACGGTCGGTGGTTCGAGTCGGTGGTCACCAACCTGCTGCCCCCGGCGCTGCCGCAGCAGAACACCACCCGACTGCCCAACAAGCAGGCCAACCAGAACAACGGCGGAACGGGGGCCACCGGATGACCACCGCACCGGATCTGACGAACACCTCCGGCCCCGGCCGGTGGTTCACCCCGCGCCACATCGTCTACATCGTGTTCGGCGTGATCATCGCGCTGATCGTCGCGGGGGTGTTGTGGTGGGCCTTCTCGCTGATCGGCACCACCAAGGTGACCGCCACCTTCCACCGCTCCGTCGGCATCTATGAGGGCACCGACGTCCGCGTCCTCGGGGTGTCGGTGGGCAAGGTGGATTCCGTTGAGCCCGAAGGTGATTCGGTCAAGGTGACGATGACGGTGGACCGTGGTGTGGATCTGCCCGCCGACGTCAAGGCCGTTCAGATCATCCCGTCGGTGGTCGCCGACCGCTTCGTCCAGCTGACGCCCGCCTACTCCGGCGGACCCAAGGCCGGCAAGGACGTCACCCTCGGACTCGACAAGACGATGGTCCCCGTCGAGATCGACCAGGTCTATTCGAGCGTGCAGAAACTGTCCGAGGCGCTCGGCCCTGACGGCGCCAACAGCAAGGGAGCGGTGAGCCAGCTCATCACCACCGGTGCCGACAACCTGCAGGGCAACGGTGAGAAGCTCGGCGCCGCGATCGAGAATCTCTCGAAGGCCAGCACCACCCTGTCGGACTCGCACGGCGACCTGTTCGACACCGTCAAGAACCTCAACACCTTCGTCGGCGCGCTGCGTGAGAACGACTCCCAGGTGCGCCAGTTCAACACGCAGATGGCCGATTTCAACAGCTTCCTCGCCGGTGAACGCCAGCAGCTCGCGACCGCGCTGAACAAGTTGTCGATCGCCCTCGGCGACGTCGCCGGGTTCATCCAGGACAACCGCGAACAGATCGGTCAGACGCTGAAGGATCTACAGCCGACGACGCAGGCGCTGCTCGACACCAAGACGTCGCTGAAGGAGATCCTGACGGTGCTCCCGCTGACGCTGAGCAACCTGATCAACGCCTACGACGCCGAGTCCGGCACGCTCGCGATGCGACTGACGATCCCCGATCTGCAGAATCTGCTTGCGGCGCAGTGCAAGTTCCTCGACCTCGGTCAGCTGCTGCCGGGCAACCCGGCCGCCACCCAGTTCAGCGACACCCTCGCGCCGCTGATCAATCAGTGCACCAACATCGCCAACCAGGTCAACGACAAGGTCCTCACCCCGATCCTGCCCATCCTGCCGTTCGGCATCATGAGCAACGGCAAGTTGCAGCAGTATCCGGTCCCGGGCACCGTGCCCGGTACCCCGGACCCGCGGCTGAATCCGGGGCCGAGCACGGGCCGTACGCCGGCCTCGACCACCGCACGGCCGTCGACGAGCCGCCCGGCGTCGACGACGGCCCGACCGGGAACGGGGGGCAACTGACATGGGGTACGAGACGAAGCGCTCGCGCCGTTCGCTGCGTACTCGGTTGACCGGGACATTGGGTGGTCGGTTGACCGGAGCACTGCTGAGCCTGACCACCGTGGTGCTGGTGGCCGGTTGCGGCAGCAACGGCATCCAGTCGATCCCGCTGCCCGGTGGCGTCGACGTCGGCGACAACCCGCGGACCTACACCATCCAGTTCAGCGACATCCTGGACCTGGTCCCGCAGTCGATGGTGAAGCAGAACGGCGTCGCCGTCGGCCGCGTCACCAAGGTCGAGGTCCCCGACAACGAGTGGTACGCGCTGGTCACCATCAAGGTGAAGCACGAGATCGACCTGTCCGACCAGGCGCAGGCGGCGGTCCAGCAGACCAGTCTTCTCGGCGAGAAGTTCGTGGCCCTCGACGACCCGGCGGAGGCCGGCAACGCGCCGCGCCAGCCCGACGGCCAGCCGATCCCGCTGGCCCGGACCCGCACCGCCACCGACATCGAGCAGGTGCTCGGCGCGTTGTCGATGTTGCTCAACGGTGGTGGCATCAACCAGCTGGAGCCCATCGTCACCGAGCTCAACAAGGCCTTCGACGGCCGCGCGAACAACGTCAAGAGCTTGCTGAACAACGCCTCGGAGCTCATCTCGGGTCTCAACAAGCAGCGCGACGACATCATCAGCGCGATCGACGGGCTCAACACGCTCTCGGCGCGGGCCAATGCGCAGACCGATCAGATCAACCGCATCCTGCAGCAGTTGCCCGCCGGTATCGCCGTCCTCGAGCAACAGCGCCCGCAGTTCGTCGACCTGTTGACCAAGCTCGACAAACTCGGGCAGGTGGGCACCGACGTCCTCGGCCGCGCCCGCGAGTCGATGATCACCGATCTCAAGGCGCTGCGACCGGTGTTGACGGAATTGTCCAAGGCCGCACCGGATCTCATCACCGCCGCGCCGCTGATGCTGACCCACCCGTTCCCCGACTCGCTGCTGCCCGCGGTGCAGGGTGACTCGACCAACCTGTTCATGACGTTGGATCTGCGGACCCTGAATCAGCTCGAGGCGCTCGGTGTGGGTCAGGGCAACCCGGTCTATTCGCCGCCGGAGCGGCACAACGTGCCGGTGAACCCGTCGAACCCCTACTACAAGGGCAACGGGCCGCGCTACGGCTGGCCGACGATCACCCTGTTGCCGCCGGCCGCGAACTCGCGCCCGGGCCCCAACACGCCACCGTCGGGCGGCACGTACCCGGCCAACCCGGCGTCGTTCGCCCCGGTCCCCGCTCAGGGACAGGGACTCCTGGACAAGACGCTCGCACAGATGGGGGTGGGCGCATGATCGGCAAGCTCGCCAAGATCCAGCTGGTGGTGTTCGCCGTCGTCGGCATCGTCGCGATCGTCTACGTCGGTGCGAAATACGCGCGGCTCGACAAGCTCGCCGGCATCGGCAACTACACGGTGACCGCGGAGATGCAGCAGTCCGGCGGTATCTTCACCAACGCCGAGGTCACCTACATGGGCATCCCCGTCGGCCGGGTGGGCGCGATGACGCTGACCGCCGACGGCGTCGACGTCAAACTCGACCTCAACTCCGGTGGTCCCAAGATCCCGGCGTCGTCGAAGGCCGTCGTCGCCGAGCGGTCGGCGATCGGTGAGCAGTTCATCGACCTGCAGCCGTCGGGGTCGACGTCCGGGCCGTATCTGGGGAACGGGTCGACGATCTCACCCGACAACGTCTCGATCCCGGCGCCGCTCGAGGATGTCGTCGCCTCGGCCATCAACTTCACCAATTCGATCCCGATCGACGATCTGCACACGGTGATCACCGAACTCGGCAAGGCCTTCAACGGGCAGGGTGACAATCTGTCCCGTCTCGTCGATTCGCTGAACACGCTCGCCAAGGCGGGCGCGGACAACCTGCCGCAGACGATCTCGCTGATCCAGAACTCCGATGTGGTGCTCTCCACCCAGGCCGATCAGTCCGATGCGATCCTGACGTGGTCGCGCAACCTGAACCTGATCACCGCCACGCTCGCGTCGTCGGATCCCGATCTGCGACGTCTGCTCACCACGGGCACGGCGTCGGCGACCCAGATCTCGGCGCTGATCCAGAAGAACGGCGGCGATCTGAGCAAGGTGGTCGGCGACCTGTCCGAGGTGTCGCGCACGATCCAACCCGCGACGTACATGACCTCGGGGACGTTCGCGATGCTCTCGGCGCTCTCGGCGGGCAGCCACAGCCCGGCGCCCGGCGACGGGCAGATCCACTTCGGCATCGTGCTCGAGACCAACAACCCGCCGGCGTGCACCAAGGGGTACGAGAGCACCTACAAGATGATCGACGAGATCAAGAAGAAGGACCCGACCTTCGACATCCGCTACGACGATTTCCCGTTCAACACGAACGCGTCGTGTGATGTGCCGTTCGGTAATCCGACGGGTGTGCGCAGCGCCGACCGCGTGCAGTACGCCAACCCCGACACCCCGCAACCGTGGGACAACACGCCCAAGAAGGACCCCGACAAACTGAACCTCAATCCGCTGGCCACCCAGCTCGCCTACCTGTTGGGTGTGCGACCGGTGAACCCCGGTGGATTCGGGTACGGCGTCGGCCAGTGACGAAACACGCTGGATGACGGGCTGTTCCCGGCCCGCCGACGACGCCTGTTCGACGATGAAGGAGCGATTGGCAACCTCTCAGGTCCAATCGTTACAGTGACGCGCGATGACGACGAAGAGTGACCCGAAGCGGTCCCGTACGCCCCGGCAGGGGACCGACGAACCCGGTGCGGCGGGCGGACGAAACCCCGCTGCCGGTACCGCGGCCGACAAGAACGGGCCGACACCGCGCAATGCCGCGATGCTGCGCAACATTCTGGGCGTGGTGGTGATCGGCGTACTGGTCGCCGCGATCGCATGCGTCGGCTGGTTCGGGTATCGGGCCTATGAGGCCTACGCGGTGGCGGCGCCGACGCAGCAGGCACGCGACGATGCGACGGGAGCCGCCGAGCAGGCGATGCTCAACGTCACCACGATCGATCCCAAGAACATGAACACCTTCAACCAGCGGCTGCAGAGCAGTTTCGCCGGTGACGCCCTCGATCAGGTCCGCCAGCAGGTGGCCGGCACGCTCGACCCGCAGCTCCAGCAGGCCGGCAGCCAGGTGGGGTCGACGACCTCGCGGGTGGTGCGGTCGGCGCCGACGCAGGTGAACGCCGACGAGGGGACCGCGCAGGTCCTCGTGTACGTCGCGGTGACGGGCAAGATGCCCGGGCAGGCGTCGGAGACCCCGAACACCATGGGATTCCTCGTCGGCATGCAGAAATTCGGCGACACGTGGAAGGCGGTGAAGGTGAGTCCGCTCGACGGGATCTCCTACGCCGACGACGGATCGTCGGGTACCGGAACCGACAGCGGCGGCAGTACGCCCGCCCCGACCGGTGCACCGACAGGGGGTAACTGATGGCACGCACACCGGGGCAGCGCAAGCCCGGCTATCGCCCGAAGGTCGCCGGGTCGCGACGCCCGGCCGATCAGGTCACAGACGAGACGGCTACCGCTCAGGTCACGGACGAGACGGCGACCGACGTGTCGGCGACCTCCGCAGAGGAGAAGCCTGCCGACAAGTCTGCCGCGGAGGAGTACGTCAGGGAGGAGCCGGTAGTCGACGAGCCGGTAGTCGACGAGCCGGTCACCGATGAGTCCGAGGCAGCCGAGCCCGAGACGGCCGAGTCGGACACGGCCGAGCTCGAGTCCGCCGAGCCCGAGGCAACGCCGACCGAGGCAGCGCCGATCTCACTGACGAAGAAGGACACAGACGCCAAGGACCCCGAAGCCGGGGCCCCGGACGACCCCGCCGGTGAGCCCGAACGTCCGACCGGCAAGACGCGACCGGTGTCGCGGGTGTCGACCATCAAACCGCAGCCCGACGCCGCGCGCCGCGCGCAGGCAAACGCGCAGCGCGGCAACGGGTTCGGTCGACGCGGAGCGGGTCGCGACAGGTCGGCCGAGAAGGAACTGGCCGCCGCTCGTCGGGCCGAGCGGGGATGGTTCTCCGGTCGGGCCATCGCGATCATCGCCGGTGTGGCCGCGCTGTTCGCGATCGTCGCCGTCGTCCTCGCGCTGCATCCGGGTGCGAACGTCGGCGACAACAAGGCCTTCATCGATCAGGCCGCCACCACCGACCTGACCTCGCAGGCGCAGTCGAAGTTCTGTCAGGTCCAGGGCGCGCGCAGCAAGGACTTCGACAACTGGGCCGCCTCGGCACGGACCGCGCTCACCGGCGACGCCCTCAAGCAGTTCAACCAGGGCCTGCCGACCATCAAGGAGCAGTTCGGGCAGCAGGACGTCACCAACGACTGCAAGGTCGACGCCGTCGGCATCACGAGGCTGTCCGGCGACTCCGACGGCTCGACCGCGGATGTGATCCTGAACTTCGTCGCCTCGGGGACCGCCAACGGCGCCCCGACACAGAGCGTCATCGGTCGTTACCAGCTCGGTCTGGTCAAGCAGGGCGATCAGTGGCTCATCCGGAGCTACACCGACATCTGAGACCTGGCGACACCACTGCGGTGCGGTCTGGCCGGCATCCGGCGTACCCGGAATCGCTCCTCAGCAGGTTCAACACACTATTTCTTCCACAAATCTGCGCGTAGCGCTTGACGTGACGGCGTCGGCGGGCCAATCTGTCACCAGCGAATATCGCGGGTGGCAGCCACACAGCGCGGATTCGGTTCACGGCGTCGCTGCCTGCAGTGTGATCACTGCTTGACACGGTGCCTTCTTTTCCTGTTATAGTTGGAAGTTGCGCTGGCTGCCTCCTGTCCATCTAACGATTCTCCTTCCGGCCACCTTGTGTGAGCTGCGGTGATCGCCGATCCAGGTTTGTCACCAGCGAACGGCCCATCAGCCACGCCACACAACGCACGGCAGTGAACACATCGTGTTGGAAGGACGCACCTTGGCAGTCGACCGCCAGTCCACCTCAACCACCATCCCTGGCGCACCACACCGCGCCTCGTTCGCGAAGATCAGCGAACCCTTGGAGGTACCGGGCCTCCTCGACCTCCAACTCGACTCCTTCGAATGGCTCGTCGGTTCTCCCGAATGGCGCGCGAAAGCGATCTCGCGCGGCGACGAGAGCCCGACCGGAGGCCTCGAGGACATCTTGCACGAGCTCTCGCCCATCGAGGACTTCTCGGGTTCGATGTCGCTGTCCTTCTCCGACCCGCACTTCGACGAGGTCAAGGCCTCCGTCGAGGAGTGCAAGGACAAGGACATGACGTACGCGGCCCCGCTGTTCGTCACCGCGGAGTTCATCAACAACAACACCGGTGAGATCAAGTCGCAGACCGTGTTCATGGGCGACTTCCCGATCATGACCGACAAGGGCAGCTTCATCATCAACGGCACCGAGCGTGTCGTGGTGAGCCAGCTCGTGCGCAGCCCCGGTGTCTATTTCGACGCCACCATCGACAAGACCACCGAGAAGACCCTGCACA
Organism: Gordonia sp. YC-XJ4; assembly: GCF_059511865.1. NCBI lineage: Bacteria > Bacillati > Actinomycetota > Actinomycetes > Mycobacteriales > Gordoniaceae > Gordonia > Gordonia sp. YC-XJ4. The sequence goes on along the minus strand of NZ_CM183447.1, from coordinate 4,565,747 downwards.
CCGTCAAGGTCATCCCGAGTCGTGGCGCATGGCTCGAGTTCGACGTCGACAAGCGCGACACCGTCGGTGTGCGCATCGACCGCAAGCGCCGCCAGCCGGTCACCGTGCTGCTCAAGGCGCTCGGTTGGACCACCGAGGAGATCAGCGAGCGTTTCGGTTTCTCCGAGATCATGATGTCCACCCTGGAGAAGGACAACGCCGCCAACCAGGACGAGGCACTGCTCGAGGTCTACCGCAAGCTGCGTCCGGGCGAGCCGCCGACCAAGGAGTCCGCGGAGAACCTCCTGGAGAACCTGTTCTTCAAGGAGAAGCGCTACGACCTCGCGCGCGTCGGCCGGTACAAGGTCAACAAGAAGCTCGGTCTCACCGACAACCCGATGACCGGCGAGGCGGTGCTGACCCGCGAGGACATCGCCGCGACCGTCGAGTACCTGGTGCGTCTGCACGACGCCGACCCGCACACCGTGTCGTTCGCCAAGGTCGCCGGCCCCGAGGGTCTCGACGTGCCGATCGAGGTCGACGACATCGACCACTTCGGCAACCGTCGTCTGCGCACCGTGGGCGAGCTGATCCAGAACCAGATCCGCGTGGGCCTCTCGCGTATGGAGCGTGTCGTGCGTGAGCGCATGACCACCCAGGACGTCGAGGCGATCACCCCGCAGACCCTGATCAACATCCGTCCCGTCGTGGCGGCGATCAAGGAGTTCTTCGGCACCAGCCAGCTCTCGCAGTTCATGGACCAGAACAACCCGCTGTCGGGTCTGACCCACAAGCGTCGCCTGTCGGCGCTGGGCCCGGGTGGTCTGAGCCGTGAGCGCGCCGGCCTCGAGGTGCGCGACGTGCACCCCAGCCACTACGGCCGCATGTGCCCGATCGAGACCCCGGAAGGCCCGAACATCGGCCTGATCGGCTCGCTGTCGGTGTACGCGCGGGTCAACCCGTTCGGCTTCATCGAGACCCCGTATCGCAAGGTCGTCGACGGCGTCGTCACCGACACCATCGAGTACATGACCGCCGACGAGGAGGATCGTTACCTCATCGGTCAGGCCAACACCAGCTACGACCTGAGCGGCAACATCACCGACGAGCGCGTCCTGGTCCGCAAGAAGGGCTCCGAGGTGGAGTTCGTCGACGCGGCGCAGGTCGAGTACCTCGACGTCTCGCCTCGCCAGATGGTCTCGGTCGCGACCGCGATGATCCCGTTCCTCGAGCACGACGACGCCAACCGCGCCCTGATGGGTGCGAACATGCAGCGTCAGGCCGTGCCGCTGGTGCGCAACGAGTCGCCGCTGGTCGGTACCGGCATGGAGTTGCGTGCCGCCGTCGACGCCGGTGACGTCATCGTCTCGTCCAAGACCGGTGTGGTCGAGGAGGTCTCGGCCGACTACATCACCGTGATGGCCGACGACGGCACCCGCGACACCTACCGGATGCGCAAGTTCGCGCGCTCCAACCATGGCACCTGCGCCAACCAGCGTCCGATCGTGGACGAGGGTCAGCGCGTGGAGTCCGGTCAGGTCCTCGCCGACGGGCCCTGCACCGAAAACGGTGAGATGGCCCTGGGCAAGAACCTGCTCGTGGCGATCATGCCGTGGGAGGGCCACAACTACGAGGACGCGATCATCCTGAGCCAGCGGCTCGTGGAGGAGGACGTGCTCACCTCGATCCACATCGAGGAGCACGAGATCGATGCCCGCGACACCAAGCTCGGTGCCGAGGAGATCACCCGCGACATCCCGAATGTCTCCGACGAGGTGCTCGCCGATCTCGACGAGCGCGGCATCGTGCGCATCGGTGCGGAGGTCCGCGACGGCGACATCCTGGTCGGCAAGGTCACCCCGAAGGGCGAGACCGAGCTGACCCCGGAGGAGCGTCTGCTGCGTGCCATCTTCGGCGAGAAGGCCCGCGAGGTGCGCGACACCTCGCTCAAGGTTCCGCACGGTGAGACCGGCAAGGTCATCGGTGTGCGCGTGTTCAGCCGTGACGACGACGACGATCTGCCGCCCGGCGTCAACGAGCTGGTCCGCGTCTACGTGGCGCAGAAGCGCAAGATCCAGGACGGCGACAAGCTCGCCGGCCGCCACGGCAACAAGGGCGTCATCGGCAAGATCCTGCCCGCCGAGGACATGCCGTTCCTGCCGGACGGCACCCCGGTCGACATCATCCTCAACACCCACGGTGTGCCGCGTCGTATGAACATCGGCCAGATCCTGGAGACCCACCTCGGGTGGATCGCCAAGGCCGGCTGGAACGTCGACGTGGCCGGCGGGGTCCCGGAGTGGGCGTCGAAGCTGCCCGAGGACATGTACTCGGCGGCTCCCGACACCAACACCGCGACCCCGGTGTTCGACGGTGCCCGCGAGGAGGAGCTGACCGGACTGCTGTCCTCGACGCTGCCCAACCGCGACGGTGAGGTCATGGTCAACGGCGACGGCAAGGCCACGCTGTTCGACGGTCGTTCCGGTGAGCCGTTCCCGTACCCGGTGTCGGTCGGCTACATGTACATCATCAAGCTGCACCACCTCGTCGACGACAAGATCCACGCACGCTCGACCGGTCCGTACTCGATGATCACCCAGCAGCCGCTCGGCGGTAAGGCCCAGTTCGGTGGCCAGCGCTTCGGTGAGATGGAGTGCTGGGCGATGCAGGCCTACGGCGCCGCCTACACCCTGCAGGAGCTGCTGACGATCAAGTCCGACGACGTGGTCGGCCGCGTGAAGGTGTACGAGGCGATCGTCAAGGGCGAGAACATCCCCGAGCCCGGTATCCCCGAGTCGTTCAAGGTGCTCCTCAAGGAGCTCCAGTCGTTGTGCCTCAACGTCGAGGTGCTCTCGAGTGACGGTGCCGCGATCGAGATGGCCGACTCCGACGACGAGGACCTCGAGCGCGCCGCCGCCAACCTGGGAATCAACCTGTCGCGCAATGAATCCGCGACGGTCGACGACCTGGCGAACTGATCAACGCCCGCCGGGGCCACGGCCCCGGCGGGTACCCCCATTAGTCGAATCAAAGAGCTTGCTCAGGGAAGGCATAGAGTGCTCGACGTCAACTACTTCGACGAACTGAAGATCGGTCTCGCCACGGCCGATGACATCCACAACTGGTCCTACGGCGAGGTCAAGAAGCCGGAGACCATCAACTACCGCACGCTCAAGCCCGAGAAGGACGGCCTGTTCTGCGAGAAGATCTTCGGACCGACTCGCGACTGGGAGTGCTACTGCGGCAAGTACAAGCGTGTGCGCTTCAAGGGCATCATCTGCGAGCGTTGCGGGGTCGAGGTCACCAAGGCCAAGGTCCGCCGCGAGCGCATGGGCCACATCGAGCTGGCCGCCCCGGTCACTCACATCTGGTACTTCAAGGGTGTGCCGAGCCGGTTGGGCTACCTGCTCGACCTGGCGCCGAAGGATCTCGAGAAGATCATCTACTTCGCCGCCTACGTGATCACCTCCGTCGACGACGAACTGCGCCACAACGAGCTCTCCACGCTCGAGGCGGAGATCGAGGTCGAGAAGAAGGCTGTCGCCGACCAGCGTGACGTCGACCTCAACGAGCGTCAGCAGAAGCTCGAGGCCGATCTCGCCGAACTCGAGGCCGAGGGTGCCAAGGCCGATGTCCGCCGCAAGGTCAAGGACGGGGCCGAGCGCGAGATGCGTCGCATGCGTGACGCCGCGCAGCGTGAGCTCGACGGTCTCGAAGAGCTGTGGGACAAGTTCGTCAAGCTCGCTCCCGGCGATCTGATCATCGACGAGAAGCTCTACCACCAGCTGCAGGACCGCTACGGCGAGTACTTCGCCGGGTCGATGGGCGCCGAGGCGATCAAGAAGCTCCTCGAGACCTTCGACATCGACGCCGAGGCCGAGTCGCTGCGCGAGACGATCCGCAGCGGCAAGGGTCAGAAGAAGCTGCGTGCGCTCAAGCGCCTCAAGGTGGTTGCCGCGTTCCAGCAGTCGGGCAACTCGCCGCTGGGCATGGTGCTCGACGCCGTTCCGGTGATCCCGCCGGAGCTGCGTCCGATGGTGCAGCTCGACGGTGGCCGCTTCGCGACCTCCGACCTCAACGACCTGTACCGCCGCGTCATCAACCGCAACAACCGCCTCAAGCGACTGATCGACCTCGGTGCCCCCGAGATCATCGTCAACAACGAGAAGCGGATGCTGCAGGAGTCGGTCGACGCCCTGTTCGACAACGGCCGTCGCGGACGTCCGGTCACCGGACCGGGTAACCGCCCGCTGAAGTCGCTCTCGGATCTGCTCAAGGGCAAGCAGGGCCGGTTCCGTCAGAACCTGCTCGGCAAGCGCGTCGACTACTCCGGCCGTTCGGTCATCGTCGTCGGCCCGCAGCTCAAGCTGCACCAGTGCGGTCTGCCCAAGCTGATGGCGCTCGAGCTGTTCAAGCCGTTCGTGATGAAGCGTCTCGTCGACCTGAACCAGGCCCAGAACATCAAGAGCGCCAAGCGCATGGTCGAGCGTCAGCGTCCGGCCGTGTGGGACGTCCTCGAAGAGGTCATCGCCGAGCACCCGGTGCTGCTGAACCGTGCGCCGACGCTGCACCGCCTCGGTATCCAGGCCTTCGAGCCGCAGCTGGTGGAGGGCAAGGCCATCCAGCTGCACCCGCTGGTCTGTGAGGCCTTCAACGCCGACTTCGACGGTGACCAGATGGCCGTGCACCTGCCGCTGAGCGCGGAGGCGCAGGCCGAGGCCCGCATCCTGATGCTGTCCTCGAACAACATCCTGTCGCCGGCCTCGGGTCGCCCGTTGGCCATGCCGCGTCTGGACATGGTGACCGGCCTGTTCTACCTGACCACCCTCAAGGAGGGTGCGGCAGGCGAGTACCAGCCCGCCACCGCCGATCATCCCGAGGAGGGCGTGTACTCCAGCCCGGCCGAGGCCATCATGGCCGTCGACCGCGGGGTGCTCACCGTGCAGTCGCGCATCAAGGTGCGACTGACCGATCAGCGTCCGCCGCTGGAGATCGAGGCGCAGGAGTTCGCCGACGGCTGGCGGTTCGGTCAGCCGTGGACCATCACGACCACGCTGGGTCGGGTGCTGTTCAACGAGCTGCTGCCGATCGAGTACCCGTTCGTCGACGAGCAGATGCCGAAGAAGCGTCAGGCCGCGATCATCAACGATCTCGCCGAGCGCTACCCGATGATCGTCGTCGCGCAGACCGTCGACAAGCTCAAGGATGTCGGCTTCTACTGGGCGACCCGTTCGGGCGTGACCGTGTCGATGGCCGACGTGCTCGTGCCGCCGCAGAAGGCCGAGATCCTCGAGCGTTACGAGGAGCGTGCCGATGGTCTGGAGCGCAAGTTCCAGCGCGGTGCCCTGACCCCGGACGAGCGGCGCGATGCGCTGGTCGAGATCTGGAAGCAGGCCACCGAAGAGGTCGGTAAGGCCATGGAGGACTACTACCCCGAAGACAACCCGATCACGATGATCCCGAAGTCGGGTGCGACCGGAAACATGACCCAGGTCCGCAACCTGTCGGGCATGAAGGGTCTGGTGACCAACCCGAAGGGTGAGTTCATCCCGCGTCCGATCAAGTCCTCCTTCCGTGAGGGCCTGACCGTGGCGGAGTACTTCATCAACACCCACGGTGCCCGAAAGGGTCTGGCCGACACCGCACTTCGTACCGCCGACTCGGGTTACCTGACCCGTCGTCTGGTCGACGTCAGCCAGGATGTCATCGTCCGCGAGACCGACTGTGCCACCGAGCGCGGCATCGTCGTCCCGCTGGGCGAGAAGCAGCCCGACGGTTCGATCATCCGTGACGCGCACGTCGAGACCAGTGCGTACGCACGCACGCTGGCCGCCGACGCCCTCGACGCCGACGGCAACGTCGTCGTCGAGCGTGGTCACGATCTCGGTGACCCGGCGATCGAGGCCCTGCTGGCCGCGGGTATCACGCAGGTCAAGGTCCGTTCGGTGTTGACCTGTGCGACCGGCACCGGCGTGTGCGCGATGTGCTACGGACGGTCGATGGCCACCGGCAAGCTCGTCGACATCGGTGAGGCCGTCGGCATCATCGCGGCCCAGTCGATCGGTGAGCCCGGTACCCAGCTGACCATGCGTACCTTCCACCAGGGTGGCGTCGGTGACGACATCACCGGTGGTCTGCCGCGTGTGCAGGAGCTCTTCGAGGCGCGCGTGCCCAAGGGTGTCGCGCCGATCGCGGAGGTCTCCGGCCGGGTGCGTCTCGAGGACGACGACCGCTTCTACAAGATCACGATCGTCCCCGACGACGGATCGGAAGAGGTTGTCTACGACAAGATCTCGAAGCGTCAGCGTCTGCGTGTGTTCAAGCACGACGACGGCTCCGAGCGTCTGCTCGCCCACGGCGACCACGTCGAGGTCGGCCAGCAGCTCATGGAGGGTTCGGCGAACCCGCACGAGGTGCTGCGCGTGATGGGCCCGCGTCAGGTGCAGGTGCACCTGGTCAACGAGGTCCAGGAGGTCTACCGCAGCCAGGGTGTGTCGATCCACGACAAGCACATCGAGACCATCGTGCGTCAGATGCTGCGTCGCGTGACGATCATCGACTCGGGGTCGACGGAGTTCCTGCCCGGCTCGCTCACCGAGCGTGCCGAGTTCGAGGCCGCCAACCGTCGCGTCGTGTCCGAGGGTGGCGAGCCCGCGGCCGGTCGTCCGGTGCTGATGGGTATCACCAAGGCGTCGTTGGCCACCGACTCGTGGCTGAGTGCGGCGTCGTTCCAGGAGACCACCCGTGTGCTCACCGATGCGGCCATCAACAGCCGCAGCGACAAGCTCATCGGTCTCAAGGAGAACGTGATCATCGGTAAGCTGATCCCGGCCGGTACCGGCATCAACCGGTACCGCAACATCCAGGTGCAGCCGACCGAGGAGGCGCGCGCCGCGGCCTACGCGATGCCCGCCTACGATGACACCTACTACAGCCCGGACGGCACCTTCGGTGCTCCCGCCGGCGCTGCGGTGCCGCTCGACGACTACGGCTTCTCCAGCGGCGACTACCGCTAGTCTGACCGCCGCTGGTCACCGTCGAAACACCAACGACCCCCGCGCCTTTCGGTGCGGGGGTCGTTGGTCTTCTGTGCCGTGCCGTTGCCGATCTCGCCGCGGTCAGGTTTCCGGCGCCGTATTCCTCACTGTTCCAGGCTTCGCACATAGCTCGTGATGAGGTCGACGAGGGTCCGGCGATCGCCGGCGGAGTCCAACTGCTCGGGCCAGAGCATCTGCACGGTGACCATGCCGCGGATGGCCGTCCAGATGATGCTCCCGATCCGCGTGGCGTCCTTCGGATCGATGGTGTCGGAGAGTTGCAGGCCGACGTCGTTGAGACGTAACGACATGGCGGCGAGGTGCCTGTTGGCCGCGGCTGATCGCCCCACACGTGTGGCTATGAGAATCTCGAGTGCCGCCATCGACACCGGGGTCGAAAACGCCTGCCACACAGTGTCGACCACCACCTCGGTACGTTGTTCGATCGGGGTGGCGGCGGCCGTTCGCCGCAATTCGTCGAGACATTCGTTGAGCTCTGCGAAGCCCTGATCGACCACGGCCATCAGCACCCCGTCGAGATCCCCGAAGTGGTATTGGACGACACCCCAGGTGACGCCGGCGCGTTCGGTGATCTTGCGAACGCTCGGGGGAGTGAAGCCCTCGGTCAATATGTAGTCGACGGTCTCCGCGATCAGTGCGGCCCGTGAGCGGTCGGCGCGGGGCTGGCTCCCTGTTGCGGGTCGTCGCGCGGTCATGACACACAACCAACCACATCACCGTGCCGAGCGACCTGGCGGGCGCACCACCGCGGTCGTCTCAATGGAGAATTCGCGGCACGGGCCACAGCGGCGCGCGCATGTCCTCCAGGCTCGAGTGGTACTCGATGTTGCCCGCGGCGATGATCGTCATTCGCTCGTCGAGTTCGGGGGAGTTGTTGCCGTCCTTGATGATCTCCATCATCGTCGTTGCTGCCACGCCCGGGTAAGTCCCCTGGAGTGGTGGGGTTTGGGGGCCGGGGTTTGGGCTGACGACGGTGTGGCGGCCCGCCAAGGGGGTGGGCCATCGCGTAGTGGTCAATGAGTTACGACCAAGTAGCTCACGGAAGGACACACCACGCGATGACCCACTCCCATTCTGGCGTACACGCCCAGTTGGATGCACTCCTGTCCGCCGATCCGCAGGCGATGTTCGCCGAACTGGTGCGGGCCGGCCTGCAGGCGCTGATCGAGGCTGAAGCCTCAGCCAAGATCGGCGCCGGCAGGTACGAGCGCAACGAGGACCGCACCACGCACCGCAACGGGTACCGAAACAAGACTGTCTCGACCCCGGCCGGCGATATCGAGGCGCGGATCCCGAAGCTGCGATCGGGGTCGTTCTTCCCCGCTCTGCTCGAGCGGCGCCGGCGCATCGACCGGGCCCTGTACGCGGTGATCATGCAGGCCTACGTACACGGGGTCTCTACACGTGCAGTGGACGATCTCGTACGGGCTCTCGGTGTAGACACTGGCATCTCGAAGTCTGAGGTGTCCCGCATCTGCGCCGAGCTCGACGCCGAAGTGGAGGCGTTCCGTACCCGCACGCTGGCCCACACCGAGTTCCCGTACGTGTTCGCTGACGCGACGTTCTGCAAGGTCCGTATCGGTGCGCACGTGGTATCTCATGCCATGGTCGTGGCCACTGGCGTTTCCGCTGATGGCACCCGCGAAGTGCTCGGCACGGCGGTCGGGGACAGTGAGTCGTACGAGTTCTGGAATGACTTCCTGCGCTCCCTGAAGGCCCGTGGGCTATCCGGGGTGCACCTGGTCATCTCCGACGCCCATGCGGGCCTCAAGGCGGCCGTAGCCAAGCAGTTTGTGGGCGCCTCCTGGCAGCGCTGCCGGGTGCACTTCATGCGCAACCTGCACGGCACGGTGGCGTCAAAGCACGCACCCGCGGTGACCGCGGCGGTCAAGACGATCTTCGCCCACACCGACCCCAAGGATGTGGCCGCGCAGTGGGACCAGGTCGCCGACACCTTCGCCGGCTCGTTCCCCAAGGCGCACCAGATGATGCGCGAGGCCAAAACGGACGTGCTGGCGTTCACCGCGTTCCCCCGCGGACACTGGCAGAAGATCTGGTCCAACAACCCCATCGAGCGGCTCAACAAAGAGATCAAACGCCGCGCCGACGTCGTAGAAATCTTCCCCAACCCGGAGGCCTTCCTGCGGCTGGCGACCTCGGTGGTGATCGACCAACACGACGAATGGCAAGTCGGTCGCCGCTACCTCTCAGAGAGCTCCATGGGCGAACTCCGAGCCGTCATCGCCGCCAAGCAGCACGCCCTCAACGCCAGCAACGGATATGATCAAAACACGGAACTCGTTGATCACTGCGACTGACCAGACGCGGAACCGATTCCCACCACATCACGGGGCACTATCCCACGCCCGGATCGAACATGTCACGTTGCCACGACCAACTTCGCTTGCCGCTGTACTGGAACTGGCGTGTCCCCAGTGAACCGGCCCGGGTGGTTTTAGAGTCCTGATTGCCCTGATGAGGGCGAAGAAGGGACGATGAAGAACATGGCAGGACGGAAGCGTCATTCGGCTGAGGACATCGTGCGCAAGTTGCGCCGGGCCGATGAGTTGGCCGCGGAAGGCAAGACCGGCGAGGAGATCGCCGCCGATCTCGAGGTGTCGGCGGCCACGTTGTACAACTGGCGCCGCCAGTACGGCGGCATGGACGGCGACGCCGCGAAGGAACTCAAAGAGCTGCGGGAGCAGAACAGCCGACTCAAGCGACTGCTCGCCGATGCCGAACTCGAGAAGGACGCGTTGCGGGAGATCGCGAAGGGAAAATTCTGAGCCCAACCGCCAAACGAGCCGCCATCGACATGCTCAAAGACGTCAAGAACATGTCAGAACGCATGGCGTGCAAGGTAGTTGGGCTTTCCCGTTCCGCCTATCGACGGCTGCCGCAAGCACACACCCCGGCCGACCCCGACGCCGCACTGCGCGAGCAGCTACGTACGTATGCCCGCAAGAACCCCCGCCACGGGTTCCGCCGGGCGTGGGCACACCTGCGCTTCGACGACGGCATCGAGATCAACAAGAAGAAGGTGCACCGGTTGTGGAAAGAAGAGGGCCTGCAAGTGCGCCGTGCGCCGCGACGCAAACGGGCCGGCCAGTCATCGGTCCCGATCGTCGTTGCGGATGCACCGAAAGTGGTGTGGGCATTGGACTTTCAGTTCGATTCCACCGTGGATGGGAAGAAGGTCAAGATCGCGTCCATGGTGGACGAACACACCCGGATGTCGTTGCTGAACATCGTGGACCGCTCGATTCCGGCTGAGCGGTTGATCGAGGAGTTGGAGAAGACGTTCGCGATCTGGGGTGGCCCGCCGATGGTGCTGCGCATGGACAACGGCCCCGAGTTCATCTCAGAAGCCCTACAAGAGTTCTGTGCAGGGTCGGTCGGGATCTCCTACATTCCGCCCGGCACACCGTGGAACAACGGGTTCATCGAGTCGTTCAACAACCGGTTGCGCGACGAGTGCTTGAACCGCAACTGCTGGCCCACCCTGCTCGAGGCCCGCGTGGTCATCGACGACTTCAAAGACGACCACAACCACCGACACCGGCACTCAGCGCTGGGCTACCAAACCCCGGCCGAGTACGCTGCCGGATGCACCCACCAACATCACCCCGTGGGCTGCGAGATCGACTGACGATCACAACAAGGAACCGGCTCTAGAACTACCTGGACCGGTTACCGGGGACCTGCCAGAACCAACTTCCGCCGATTCCGGGGATCTCGTAGGGAGTGCCGTTGGGCCCGTCGAATGTGGTGAGCTGACGCCAGAATCCGAACGCCTGACCGGTCTTCTCGTCGAAGATGACCGACTGATACGGGTATGTCCAGCCCTGGAAACCGAGCATCTCCAGACCGAGCACACCTGCCCGGATCTCTTCACGTCCGACGTTCATGTACTGGTCGTCGGCTGCGTAGGTGTAGCCGTATGTGGCGTCCTCGTCGTAGAAGTCGGCCAGGATTCCCCAGTCGCCGCGACGTTCGGCCTCGCGGTTGATCTCGAGCCAGTCCTCCCAGAAGGAGTCGAAGTCGTTTCGGTCGAAGGACATTGCAGTGACCTCCCGGTCGGGTTCCGGTTGCTGCGCGGTAGCGGCCGGGCAGAAGAACATTACAGCTGTAATGATTACATCTGTAATGTTCTGAGGGCAATAGGGGCCGACAACCTCGGTGGAGGGACCGTCAGCTCTCCTGGCGGTACGGCAGGAATTGCACATTCCAGTGGTTGCCGTCGGGATCGTCGAAGTACACGAAGTGTCCCCACTCGGTGATGTCGACGTCGGAGACCTCGATGCCTGCGTCGGTGAGGTGCCGGTGAGCTGCGTCGATGTCGGAGACGCAGAGCATCAACGTCGACCGGCTGGGCGGGGGACCGTCGACGATGCCGGTGCCGAAGGCGATCGAGCAGCCCGACCCGGGTGGGGTCATCTGGACGAACCGGATGTCGGGAGACGGCGAGCTGTCATGGTCGGGGTGGAAACCGACGCGGGTGTAGAACTCCTTGGCACGGTCGACGTCGGTGACGGGGAGGAATGCGACTTCCAGTGTCCAATTCATGTGCTCGGCCTTTCGGGTTGTCTGCGAATCGGGTGCGGTGGTCACCCGGCCGCTGCCAGCATCTCCTCGATTGCGGACACATCAGGTCCGTGATCTCCACGTTTTTCGTGAATTGCACCCCAAACCAAAGTCAAGGTACGGTTCGCCACCCCACGGGTCTTCGCGACAGCGCACAATGTTCACGTGGATCGCCGGGCGTCGATGAGTTTTGCATCGCTTTTCGCGATGATGAGCGTCGCGCAGCAACTCGGTGAGGGCGCCGATCTCGACGACGTACTGCAGGTCATCGCCCGGGGCATCATCGAGGTGATCGGCTTCGACGCCGTCGCGGTCAACGTGCGGCGTGACGACGGCGACTTCGAGGTCCGTGCCGTGGTCGGTCCGCCTGAACTCGAGAACCTCCGTGGCGAGCGGATGACCGAGTCCGTCTGGCTGGAGCTGCTCGACTCCGCCGAACGCTGGGGCGGGGTGTACCTGACGCGAGAAGCGGAGATGGCCGACGGCGTCGCGTCGATCGATCCGTGGCGGGAACGGTTCGCGTCGGGCGCGGAGCCGGTCGACACCGTCGACACCGCGCCCGGGTTCCTGCCGCCCGCGGTGTGGGAGCCGGAGTTCGCCCTTCTGGTTCCCGTCTACGCCGACGAGCAATTGCAGGCAGTCATCAGTGTCGACCTGCCGCGCAGCGGGATGACCCCCGACCCGGAACAACAGGCACTGCTCGAACTGTTCGGCGTCCGGGTGGGGATAGCACTGACCCGCGTCACCGAGGCCGGCCGGGCGACCGATCGGGTGCGACTCTATCGGGCCTCGTTCGCCGAATCGCCCTTGGCCACAGCACTTCTCGACTCGCGCCTGCGACTGATCGACGTCAACGACGCCTTCCTGCAACTCACCGATGCGATACCCGGTGAGTGGGACGGACGGGTGCTCGCCGATGTCGTCGCGGTCGACGCCGACGAGTTGGCGTGGCGGTTCGACGGTTTGGAGCCGGGCGAAGGGGCGGGCGTCGCCGAGTTCTGCGGGCTGCGCCACCCCCGCGGTCTGCACTGGGACCGGTGGGTCGACGTGACCGCCCGCCGCGTCGAATCCATCACCGACGCAGCGCTGTTCGTGTGCACGATCGCCGACCGGACGCAGGCACGCGCCGAGTTGAACGCCATCCGCTACCGTGCCGATCACGACGGGCTGACCGGGCTCACCGTGCGTGAGGTGTGGCTCGACGAACTGAACGACCGGTTGCGTGGCCAGCGGACCGGGGTGCTCGGAGTGCTGATCTGCGATCTCGACGGATTCAAGGAGGTCAACGACACCTCCGGGCACGTTGCCGGCGACGCGGTGCTGCGATCGGTCGCCGAGGCGATGCTCACGGCCGCGCACCGAAGGGACGTCGTCTGTCGTTGGGGTGGCGACGAATTCGCGGTGGTGTGCACCCGCAAGACCCTCACGGAGGTCAACGATCTCGCCGCGGCGATCGCCGTCGGTGTTCGCGGGATCTCGACGTCGGCATCCGCCTCCGATCCCGTGTCGGGCCTGGGGATCTCCATCGGCATCGCCGCGCTGGAGAATCCCGAGCCGACGGTCTCGAGTACCACCCTGGTCGACGTCGCCGACGGTGCGCTCTACCGCGCAAAGGTACATCCCACCCAGCGGTGGCAGGCCACGGTGATCTGAAGCCCGCGATCTGAAGCCCGTGATCTGAAGCCCGTGATCTGAGGGACCCGCGATCGAAGAGGCGCGGCCACGCTCAGCCGAGCATGACCCCGAACATGATCGCCATGCCGACCGCCATGAACACCTGGCAGAGGTCCCCGGCGAAGGTCATCAGATCGGTCGAGGCACCCGGGGCCCGACGACGAGCGAAGTACAGGTACAACCAGACCGCCGCGGCGAGAGCGAAGCCGATGGTGAGAATCCAGTTGACGGGTGTCACGTAGCCGGGTTGCGCGGCGTGATGGCCCACGTCCATGCCGGGCATGTTCATCCCGGGCATGTCGTCGTGATTGTGCGCGAGCACGGTCACCGACGGCCCCGGCGAGCCCATGGCCATCGCCTGCGTCGTCGGCCCGCCGGGCAGAACGATGCCGTTCATCACCGCGTACATCCAGGCCATCGCGCCCATCATCGTGGCGTGATACACCGCGGCGAGTCGCCCGAACGGTGTGGTTGTCGGTGGGACACAACCACAGTCGTCGGTGGGCCGCAGCCTCGGGTGCAGTGCCAGACTCACCAGGAACCACGCTGCCGCGACGACGAAGAACCACATGGGCCCCGCGGTCGGCCAGTCCGCCGAGAACGGCCACGCCATCACCAGCATGGCCACCGACATGACGAGGTGCAGAACGTGCCCGACGTAGGCCTCCCACGGCATCCGACGGGTGAGCATCAGGTAGGCGCACTGCGCCGCGGCCAGCGCGAACAGTATGGTGACCACCCACCGCAGCACGATGTCGTCGATCATCGGGCTGCCCCGGCCGCGGTGTCGGCCTCGGCGTCGGCGCCTCGGCGTGCGGTGAACACCCCGCGCGCGGCGTCGACGATCACGAACAGCGCCAACGGGATTCCGAACCACGGCATGAACCAGCCGAGTCCCGCCGCGACCGCAACAACGGCGAGTGCCTCCGCCGGACGTAGAGTGCTCAGCGCCCCACGGCGCGGTGCCCGGGGGAGATGTCGATCGCTTGTGGTGGGGCGCCGCCGCCACCACATGAGGTAGCCGCGGACGATGACGCTGATGAGTCCGATTCCCAACGCCACCAACGCGATCTGGTTGATGATGCCGAACAGGCCCATGTGTGCGCTGATGGCCCAGGTGGTCATCTTCGCCATGAACGGCCACTGGGCGAAGTCGATGCGATCGGTGACGGCGAAGGTGTGCGGGTCGACGGCGATCGCGTCGTAGTGGCTCGGGTAGCCGCGGGCGTTCTCCTTCACCGACCAGGCGGCTCCCGGCTCCGCGGGCACCGAGATGTTCATGGGACCGACCAGCCCGGCGGCGCGGGCGGTGTCGTAGACCTTGCTGAAGTCGGTGGCGCTGAAGTCGGTGGCGCCGAGCGGTGCCAGACCGGTCTGGGCGGCACCGGAACCGTGATGCGCGGCCGCGTCACCGGAGCCGGCGATCGTCGTCGACACCGCAGGCGTCGTCCACGACAGCTCGCTGCGCAGGTCACCGATGTTCTCGCCGGCAAAGCGCGACCAGCTCAGTCCCGACGCCGACAATCCGATCAGACCGATGATGATCCACACCCCCACCGCGCCATGCCAACTCAGGGTGCGGGCGCGCCGGGGTGCGGTGCGGTCCGGGACGGCCAGCCGGGCGAGTTTGTGGGTGCGACGCCGATGACCGATCCACAGGATCAGCCCGCCGACGGCCACCACCCACAACCAGCTCGCGCCGATCTCGCTGTAGTTGCGGCCGAGGTCACCGAGATGCAGATTGCGGTGCAGATCGTCGAACCACGCCCGGACCGGCAGCCACTCGCCGAAGGTCGGCAGCGCCCCGCGGACCTCGCCGGTGTACGGGTCGACGAACACGGTGCGGGTGCGGTCGGCGGGCAGGTCGTCGGTGGCGAGCACCACCCGGGTGGTGTCCCCGGCGCGCGGGGCCGGTGTCACCGAGACGATGGCGCCCTCGGGGTGCGCACGCCGCGCGGCATCGACCTGTGCCGACAGCGGGAGCTCTGTGCTGCCGATGCGATCGACGGTCAGTTCGTGGGCGTAGACGGCGCGATCGATTTGGGGGATCAGGGCGTACAGGGTGCCGGTGACGGCCGCGACGAGCAGGAACGGACCGATCAGGATGCCGGCGTAGAAGTGCCAGCGCAGCAGCAGGGGGCGCCACCGGTCGGCAGCGGAACGGCCTGCGGCACCGCGTGTGTCGAGCCGGTCCGACGCCCCGGGCGCCCGGGGTTCGAGGGGATCGGAGACATCGGCGGGCTGGGTCGTCACCACGTGTACGTCCTGCTTTCGGGCTGGCTGGTGGACTTCGAGTGCGGGCCCGGAGAACTTTCCGGGGCATCGCAGAAGAGGTCGGCGCGTCGGGACCGATGGTTCCCGGGCCCCGGTGTGTCGTGCGTCACCCACGGACGGATCGTCGCGCACCGCCTAACCTCTACAGGCGTGGGAAACCCTGATCACCTGATGTCCGGAGCCGGCGAAGTCGCTGAACCGACCACCGCGGAACCGACCACCGCTGCCCCGATCACCATCTTCGGACCCGACTTCCCCTTCGCCTACGACGAGTGGATCGCCCATCCCGCCGGGCTCGGCGAGGTACCGGCCGATGCACTCGGTGCCGAGGTCGCCGTCATCGGAGCCGGTATGGCCGGGATGGTCGCGGCGTACGAGCTGATGCGGATGGGGCTGCGACCGGTGGTCTACGAGCCCGATCGCATCGGCGGACGGCTGCGGTCGGAGCCGTTCGTGCCCGGTGAACCGGAGGTCGCCGAGCTCGGCGGCATGCGCTTTCCGATCTCGTCGAGCGCCTTCTTCGGTTATGTGAACCGGTTCGGTCTGCGGTCGGCGCCGTTCCCGAACCCGCTCACCGAGGCCGCCGGAAGCACGGTGATCGACATCGGTGGCGAGACGTTCTACGCCCGCACCCTCGACGACCTGCCACCGGTCTACCGCGAGATCTCCGACGCGTGGGACGCGGCGCTCGAACGCATCGCCGGCTACACCGGTTTGCAGCAGGCCATTCGTGAGCGTGACACAATCGAGCTCAAGCGCCGATGGAATGCACTCGTTGCCGACTGGGACGACCGCAGCTTCTACGACTTCCTGGCGACCTCCACCGAATTCGGCTCGCTGTCGTTTCGCCATCGGGAGTTGTTCGGTCAGGTCGGATTCGGTACCGGCGGTTGGGATTCGGACTTCGCCAACTCGATGCTGGAGATCCTGCGGGTGGTGCTGACCAACTGCGACACCGATCAGCACCTGATCGTCGGCGGCGCCGAGCAGGTGCCGCGGGCATTGTGGGCCGATGCGCCGCAACAGATCACGCACTGGCCGGTGGGGACGAGCCTGTCGTCGTTGCACCACGGTGCCCCACGGGCCGGGGTGCGCTCCTTGCGTCGGCTCGGACCCAACCGCATCGAGGTCACCGACCGGTGGGGCGATTCGCGGGTGTTCGGCGCGGTGATCGCGACGTGTCAGGCGTGGTTGCTCTCCACCGAGATCGAGTGCGACGAGGCACTGTTCAGCCAGGATCTGTGGATGGCCCTCGACCGCACCCGGTACATGCAGTCGTCGAAGACCTTCGTGATGGTCGACCGGCCATTCTGGACCGACCGGGATCCGCGCACGGGACGCGACGTGCTCAGCATGACGCTGACCGACCGGTTGACCCGCGGTACCTATCTGTTCGACAACGGCCCCGACCGTCCCGGGGTGATCTGCCTGTCCTACTCGTGGATGAGCGACGCGCTGAAGATGTTGCCGCACCCCGTGGAACGTCGTGTGTCGCTGGCACTGTCGGCGTTGCGCAAGATCTACCCGGATCTCGACATCGCCGAACACATCGTCGGCCGTCCGATCACCGTCTCGTGGGAGGACGACCCGAACTTCCTCGGCGCATTCAAGGGTGCGTTGCCCGGGCACTACCGGTACAACACCCGCATGTACGGTCATTTCCACGATCAACATCTCCTTCCCGAGCAGGAGCGGGGGATCTTCATCGCAGGCGACGACGTCTCGTTCACCCCGGCGTGGGTGGAGGGGGCGGTGCAGACCGGACTCAACGCGGTTTGGGGCGTGATGACGCACTTCGGCGGACGGTGCCACCCGGATAATCCGGGGCCGGGGGACCGGTACGCCGAACTCGGACCGATCGACATCGGGGGATGAGGATGACCGACAAGTCGCTGGATTCCGGATCGCCGCACGCCGGGTCGCCGAACACCGGATCGCCCAACACCCTGCGCCTGGCCCTCTGGCAGTGTTCACCGCTTCGCGATTCCGACCGTGATGATCACGCAGGTGTCATCGCGGAGAACCTGACGCGGCTCGAGCACACCATGGCCGACGTGGCCGGGCGGGCCGACTTGCTGATCACCCCCGAGATGTTCCTGTGCGGCTACAACATCGGTGCCGCGGCTGCGCGCGCACGAGCCGATGATGCCGACGGCCCGATCGCGGCATCGGTGGCGCAACTGTGTTCGCGGTACGGTCTCGCGGTGCTCTACGGGTGCGCCGAGCGCGTGACCGACGCTCATGGGTTGGGCGCCGGTGTGAAAGAGGCGATGTACAACACCATTCGGCTCGTCGACGCCGACGGCGTGACGATCGCGACCCATCACAAGACGCACCTCTTCGGCGACCTCGACGTCGCGATGGTGACCGCCGGTACGACGCGTGCGCCGGTGATCGACTTCCGGTCATGGCGGTTGGGCATGCTCATCTGTTACGAGGTCGAGTTCCCGGAAATGGTGCGCGACTTGGCGATCCGCGGAGCCGATGTGGTGTGTGTGCCGACGGCGAACATGCCCGAATACGACAAGGTGCAGCAGATCCTCCTGCCGGCGCGGGCGTTGGAGAATCAGGTGTACCTCGCCTACGCGAATTATGTTGGTAGCGAACGGGAACTGTCGTTCGGCGGTCTCAGCGAGATGATCGGCCCCGGCGGCACCATCGACGTCTCGGCGGGGCGCGACGAGCAGGTCATCCTCGCCACTGCCGACCGTGACACTCTCCGATGGTCACGTGAGACCTGGCGGTATCTCGCCGATCGGCGTCCGGAGTTGTACTGACGGCGCGAGCCTGCTGAGCTGATGCCTCGCCGGGAGTGAACCGCCCCTCGTCGATGCTGCGCACACTTCGCCTGTTGACACCGGATGTTCGCTGGTCTGTATTGCGTTCGGCCCGTGTGCAATTCGTATACACGCGTTACCACAAGAGATTGTGGGCCAGATCTGGACACAGCACCCAATGTGGTCTAACTTACTCCTCAGTACGAGACCTACTCGTGAGTAACTGACGCTCGGGGACGTCGGCGGACCATCGATTCAACGTGGGGGCTGCATCTTGTTCGACTTCATGGAGTGCGAAACACGGACTCGCCGAGCGTTTCTCGGCGGAAACGCGATCCTCGAGGCCTACGACGTCGAAGAGGTGATCGTGCTACCCGCATTGCGGATGCTGGTGTGCGACAACGGGACCGACGCGTCATCGTCGGCGCCGTGGGAGCTCGACGAGTCGGCGCGAACCCAGGTGCGCGCCTCGATCGCAAGGCATCTGCGAACCAGTGACGTCCTGGCGGGCATGCTGCGCGACGCCCTCGGAGGCCGTCACCTCGATGGCCGTCGCCTTGATGGCCGGCAGCTCGATGATCGGAGCCCTGTGGATCGGGGCGCAAGCAACCCCTTGCGTGGGGTCGCCGGTGCACTGCCGGTGCGTGCCCAGGGCTTCTTGCTGTCCGATGCTGCCAAGGGCGACGACGCCGCCAGGTCGGATCTGGTACGCCTGGCCTTTCTGCTGGTCGCCGCGCATGCGTTGAGCGATCCCACCGACGTGGCGACGGCGTCGCGGTCGCTCAATCTCGTTCCGCCGCCGCTGCATCGCGATCGCGCGATGATGAATACGGTTCTCGCGCAAGTGGTGCCGGCGCTGACGAGCCCACGCCGGGCGTGGTTCGAGATCACCGTCAGCAAGGCGGCGTCGTTCTTCTCGGTCCCCGACGAGAAACGGCTGCCGGCCGTCGGCGACCGGTTGGCCCCGGGCACGTCGGATCTGACGTTGCTGCGTTACAACCGGCACTCGTTGGCGCTGGCATGCGAACAGGTCGGACTCAGGTTGCTCGGCTCGGTCTGATCTCGCCCATCCCCGATCACGCTCGGGACCACGACGTCGGCGGTATCGTGGCGAAGGTGAGTGAGCCGAGCCACCGATCGCCGACTCCTGTGCGTCATCGGTGGCTCCTGCACATTGACCTCGACCAGTTCCAGGTCGCGGTGGAGCGGTTGCGCAGCCCCGAATTGGTCGGTGTGCCGGTGATCGTCGGTGGTAACGGGGATCCGACCGAGGCGCGCAAGGTGGTGACCTGTGCGTCCTACGAGGCGCGTGCGGTAGGTGTGCGAGCGGGGATGCCGCTGCGGGCCGCCTACCGCAAGATGCCCGATGCGGTGTATCTGCCGCTCGACATGGCGGCCTACGACGCGGCGTCGGCCCAGGTCATGAACATCCTGCGGGAGTCGGGACACCCCATCGAGGTCTGGGGCTGGGATGAGGCCTACGCCGGGGTCGACGACGGGACCGACGCCGAGATCCGCACCCTCGCGACCGGACTGCGCGAACAGGTCGCGCACCGCAGTGGGTTGTCGTGTCGTATCGGCATCAGCGACAACAAACAACGTGCCAAGATGGCCACCGGCTTCGCCAAGCGCGACGAGTCGGCGGGTGGTGTGTTCCTACTCGACAACCGGAACTGGCTGCCGCTCATGGGTTCTGCCCCTACCCGCGACCTGTGGAGTGTCGGCCCGCGCACCGCGGACAAGCTGACCGAGATGGGGGTGAACACGGTCGACGAGCTCATCGCCACCTCCCGCGAGGACCTCATCGCGAGATTCGGCCCGCACCAGGGCAACTGGTTGTATGTACTCTGCCGTGGCGGCGGCGACTCGACCATCACCGTCGAACCGTTCGTCGCGAAATCCCACTCCAAATCCCGGACCTTCGCCACCGATCTCACCGAGCCCGATGAGATCGCTGCGGCAGCAACCGAACTCACCGAGGATTTGCTGACCCAGGTCGTCGCGGAGGGGCGGGTGGCCTTTCGGGTGGCCGTCACCGTACGCACCTCCACCTTCTACACCCGGACCAAGTCGCGAAAGTTGCCGGCCCCCGGCACCGACGCGGCGGTGATCACCCCGGTCGTCGTGGAGTTGTTGGGCAAGTTCGAACAGGGACGACCGATCCGACTGCTGGGGGTGCGCCTCGACCTCGTCGAGGACTCGGACGGCGCTGCGGGAGACGGGGGCGAGCCGGACTGAGCGGACGGCTTTCGGGTCGGCGCGTCGAGTCCTCGCGATGCTTTCCCGATGACCGCACCCCGGCGGACGCCTCTGGCGTACCCGCGTCGCGACTCCCGGCGCATCGCCGACCGGGCACGCGGGGTGGGCGACGGCACCAGCTGCGGCGCATCTGCGGGGGAGCAAGGTCTTCTCCACCGTCGCCGCCCGGGGTTACGGTAAGGCGTGTCGTCTCTTCTCGAACACCACGTGCGCCGCTCCGGGTCCTGCCGTCCGCCGGGGAGTCGGGTCCGACGACCTCGCGTCGCGTCGGTCGTCGTCGTTGCGGCCATGGTCATGGGCTCCGTGTTCGGGATCGGGGCTCTCGGGATCGGGACGGCCCAGGCCCGGCCGCACACCCCGTTACCCGTGACCTACGACTTCCTGGCCGGTATCTCCGCCGAACTCGCCCATCCCGGCGGGTCGCTGCCCGGCACCAACGACTACTCGTGCCGCCCGTCTGCCACCCACCCACGGCCGGTGATCCTGGTTCACGGCAGCGGCGGTGGGCAGCAGACGAATTGGGCCACGCTGGCGCCGGTGTTGGTCAACGCCGGCTACTGCGTGTTCGCACCCACCTACGGTGCCCTCGGCACGGTGTGGCCGGTCTCGGCGCTCGGCGGACTCGGACCCAAACCCGACAGTGCCTGGCAGGTCAAGGAATTCATCGACCACGTGCGCGCCGCGACCGGCAGTGATCAGGTCGACATCGTCGGACATTCGTTGGGCACCGAGATCCCCACCTACTGGCTGAAATACCTCGGTGGGCGCGGCCATGTGGCCCACTACGTGTCGCTCGCGCCGTACTGGCGTCAGGGCCCCGACGACGACGACGTCCGCGGCGAGACGATCGCCGCATTCCGTGCGCGACTGGGGATTGCACCGCCCGCTCATCCGGCGTGTCCCGAATGCACGCCTGCGCCGGCGGATCTGAACTTCAACCAGGCGGTCCGCCTGCCCACGCCCTACCTACCGGGGGTGCGGTACACCAACATCGTGACGCGCGACGACGAGATCGTCACCCCGTACTCGGCGGGCATCCTTCCCGGACCGCCCGGCACCGACGTCACCAATATCGTTGTGCAGGACGGCTGTCCGATCGATCACGCCGACCATCTGTCCATCGTGGCGAACCGGCGATCGGCCGCGTTGGTGCTCAACGCCCTCGACCCGGCCCATCCCGGACCGGTGCCGTGCGTACCGGTGTCGCCGGTGACCGGCGGCTGATCAGACGGTGACGTACGTGCCGAGCATTCGGACAAAGGCATCGGTGGTGTGCTCGAGCGATACCTGATCACCGGTCATCACAAAGCCGAGGGTGAGCCCGTCGGCGGCTGCCACCACTGCGGGTGCGATCTGCTCTTCGGGTACCGCCCAACGGAATCCGCCGAGCCGCGCGCCCTCGCGCAGCATCCGGATGACCAACTCTGTGTAGCGCGCGTACAGATATTCGGCCAGCGGTTCCAAGCCCGTCGTCCGGCGCGCGAACAGTCCGAGCGAGATCAGCGCATGCTCGCGGGTGGCGTTGCCGACGACGTCTCCGGCGAAGCTCTCGAATCCGGCGCGGATCACCTCGCGCGGATGTAGTGGTGCGTCGCTCGAGCGTTCCTCGAGCGCGCGGATCCGCTCGTTGAGCGCATCCAATTCCTCGTTGATGCCATGCTCGGCCACTGCCGCGAGCAACTCGTCGCGACTGTCGAAAGCGTAGAACAGCCCCGACTGCGGAACGCCCGCCTCCAGGGCGATCCGTCGTGTGGTGGCGCTTTCGACACCTTCGGTCGCGATGACCCGCAAGGTGGCCTCGATGGCGAGTCGGCGTCGCTCGGCGACACTCAACCGCATCGGGTTCTCCTCTGTGTGGTCCGGTCGACGGTAGGTCGGCCGAGACTTTTGTTCTGCTGTGGACGTGAGTTGGTGGACACAACTCGATGGACATATCTCTGTGGACAATGCTCAGTGGACGAACAGTGAACATCACGGATGGTACTCACATCGACGCCCGCCGTCCGCGACCTGCTGCGCCCCGTCTGAGTCCCTGGCGCGGCGGCGAATGCACGGTATTGGCCACATCCGTTCGGCCGCAATGGCTTACCCGGCGACGGCACGTCCGGTCGGGTGGGTTCACCACGGTCACCGGGGATGTCGGGGGATGGGTGAAGGTGGACCGCGTGCCGTCAGGCCCGGACGACGGGCGGTAACGCGGAGATCGCGTCGTACTGCTCGCGCTGCTCGTCGAGTGTGTCGGACAGGAAGGTCCGGGCGATGAGCAACAACTCCGACACCTTCGGGTGGGCGAGCGTGTAGAACACGGCGTTGCCGGTGCGCGTCGAGCGGACCACGTGATGCCGTTTGAGGACTGCGAGATGTTGCGACATGGTGGTCGGGCCGATGTCGATGATGGTGAGGAGTTCGCTCACCGGGGTCGGCGAGTCGTTGGCCGAGAGGACCTCGAGGACCCGGATACGCGCCGGATGGGCGAGCGCCTTGAACAGGTTGGCCTTGATCTCATACAGCGGCTGATCGGTGCCGGAGAAACCGGATGTCGACACGGGGGCTCCTCGGTCATTCACCGCTTGGAGTCAACGATGAATTGATGGATTACGTGATTGCGAAATCGATAATACGACGCCGGGCAGCCCGGGACAAGTCCGAGATCGCAGGACACGGGCGTGACCGACGAAGTTGCCCGAGCGAGGTCAGTCGCGCGGAACGCGCACACCCAGGAGGCGGGCGTCGGGATCGTGGTCGACGCCGATCGTCTCCCAGGGCACACCGATGCGCACGACCGCGTAGGCGGAGGTGGGAAAGCGATCGATGCTGCCCTCGGGGTCGAGGGTGAGCGCGGTGGTCGGCATACCCGGGTCGTGACCGACGACGAGCACGGTCGCGGCGTTGGCGGGTGCGTGGATGCGCAGCGCCTCGAGCACGTCGAACGGACTGCCGCCGTAGAGGTCGTCGAGGTAGACGGTCGGGGCACTGATCCCGGTCCGGTCGAGCGTTTGCCGGGTGCGGGTGGCCGTCGAGCACAGCACGGCGTCGACCGACAGTCCCGCCTCGGTCATCCATCGACCGGCCAGGGCTGCCTCTCGCCGACCACGGTCGGCGAGCGGGCGCCCGTGATCGCCGACGCCCGGCGGGTAACCGGACTTGCCGTGGCGCATGAGGACCAGCGTCCGCCGGGGGCCGGCGGTGTCGGAGTGGCTCACGCTACGCCGCGGCCGTTGCGGCGCGACGACGGCGTGTCGCGGGAGCGCTGTGAGCGGGCCAACACCCGGGCGGTGGCCCGCCACGCCGCGGCCTCCTGCCGGTGGAAGCAGGCCAACTCGGCGGCGTGATCCCACTCGCCATGATCCCGAACGGGGTCGTCGGCATCCGTCTCGGTGGCCGCGTCGGCGCAGGTCTCGGCCAGTTCGGCGGCGGTGTCGGCGTCGGCGGCCTCGTCCAGGCACCCGACGATCAGGTGGTCGACGAGCGAGGGGTCGGTGCACACGGCCTCGATCGTGGTGGCATCGAGGGTCGCGAGGATCTCCAGTTCTGATCGCAACCGCATGCATCCAACCTACGACGTGCAAACCTCGCCTCGCGGGTAGGCACACCGTTAGCCTTGTGGACGTGCATTCCTGGGTTCCGGCGATACTCGCGGTTCTCGCGGCACTGTTGATCGCCGCCGGAACCGTGTTGCGTCAGCGTGCGTCCCGGGCGTCGGGTGCGATCACCCGCGGCTGGTGGGCGGGGGCGTCCATCGCGATCGCCGGGTTCGCGCTCCAGGCGGCTGCGCTCGGCCTCGGATCGATCCTGCTGGTGCAGCCACTCGTGGTCCTCGCGGTGCTGTTCGCCCTGCCGCTCGAGGCGTGGGCCGATCGGCGCCATCCCGCCAAGCGCGAGTGGGCATGGGGTGCGGTCCTGGTGATCTGCGTGGCAACGTTCCTGCTCATCTCGCGCCCCGAACCGTCGATGCGCCGACCGCACGACCTGGTCGTGTGGGCGACGGTCGCCGCGGTCGCCGCGGTGATCGTGTTGTGTGTGGTCTGTGCCGAGCGTTCGACCCCGCACTATCGGGCGCTGTTCTACGGGTTGGCCGCGGGCACCCTGTTCGGGGTGTCGGCGCTGCTGATCAAGACCATCGTCTACCAGCTGCTGCATCATCCGGTGCACCTGTTCATGCACCCCGAGCTGTACCTGTTCGTCGTGGTCGCCACCGGCGCGATCCTCGCCCAGCAGAAGGGTTTCGGTGCCGGCGACCTGCAGACGTCGTTCCCGGCGATGAATGTGATGGAACCCGCGGTGGCGATGGCACTCGGCGTGGTGCTGCTCGGCGAGAACCTCAAGGTCTCGACGACCACGGCCCTGTTCCTCGGGGTGGTGTTGGCGGTGATGATCCGGTCGGTCGTCGAGCTGGCCAAGGAATCGGCGGTCCGGTGCGGCACCTTGCCCGGCCAGCCGGCGCCTACGGTCTCCGAGGGCCCTGTCTCCGAGGACGCGGGGGTCGAATCGACCGGGGATGCGTCGACGCCCCGGGCCCAGCCCGAGCCCGGAGCGTCGACTGGCAGTGATCAGATCAGGCGGTTACCGGATCGATCACGGGGATCAGATTCTGCGCCCACGTCGCGGCCATCACGCTCGGCTTGACCGCCGAGGAGTTGTCGTGGCGGGCGTGCTCGCCGACCTGCGTGGCGCCCCGTGCGGTGAGCTTCTCGGCCATCAGTTCACCGCCGCGGTTGAAGGTCTCGCCGTAGACCGTGTCGCCGAGCCCGAACACCGCGAACCGTAGGCCGGACAGGTCGGGGGCCAGGGCGTCGAGTTCGTCGGCGAACGGCTCGGCGCCGGTGGGCAACTCGCCTTCGCCGTAGGTGGAGCAGATCACCACGAGGAAGTCCTCGGCGTCGAGATCCTCCACCGCGAACTCGCTCATGTCGTAGATCGACGGATCGTGATCGACGCTCAGGACGTCGGCGATGGCATCGGCGACCAACTCGCTGTTGCCGGTCTCGGTGCCGTAGAGGATGACGACGGACATGGGACTCCTTCCAGAAACATGGCAAGGCTACCCTAATTCGCTCGCGCTTCACCATCCGGTCCGGTCCGTGCTGCTCACCACATTCGCCGCCGGTTCGTGACGGCCGACCCTTGCGCAATTACTTGGATGTCCTAGTATTGGGGTTGTCCCCAGAACCCGAGCAGAAGTCCAGGTGATCTCGCGGTGAGTACAACCACCACCTCCATCCCGCACTACCTCAACGGCACCAAGGTGACCGCCGACGGCGGTCGCTTCGCCGACGTCTTCAATCCGAGTACCGGCGCCGTCGCGGCGCAGGTTCCGCTCGCCAGCACCGACGACGTGGCCAAGGCGGTCGAGACCGCCAAGAAGGCCCAGCAGGAGTGGGCCGCGTGGAACCCGCAACGGCGCGCCCGGGTGTTGATGCGCTTCGTCGATCTCGTGAACAAGAACGCCGACGAGATCGCCACCACCCTCTCGCTCGAGCACGGCAAGACCCACGCCGACGCCCTCGGCGACATCCAGCGCGGCATCGAGGTCATCGAATTCGCGATCGGCATCCCGCATCTGATCAAGGGTGAGTTCACCGAGGGCGCCGGTTCGGGCATCGACGTGCACTCGATTCGTCAGCCCCTCGGTGTGGTCGCGGGCATCACCCCGTTCAACTTCCCGGCGATGATCCCGCTGTGGAAGGCCGGTCCGGCACTCGCCTGCGGTAACGCCTTCATCCTCAAGCCCAGCGAGCGGGACCCGTCGGTTCCGGTCCGCCTCGCCGAATTGTTCACCGAGGCAGGGCTTCCCGACGGTGTGTTCCAGGTCGTCCATGGCGACAAGGAGGCCGTCGACGCGCTGCTCGATCACCCCGACGTCAAGGCACTCGGCTTCGTCGGCAGCTCCGACATCGCGCAGTACATCTACTCCACCGCCGCGGCGAACGGCAAGCGTTCGCAGTGCTTCGGTGGCGCCAAGAACCACATGATCATCATGCCCGACGCCAACCTCGATCAGGTCGTCGATGCATTGATCGGCGCCGGCTACGGCAGCGCCGGGGAGCGGTGCATGGCGATCAGCGTGGCGGTACCGGTCGGGGAACAGACCGCAGAACGGTTGCGCGCCAAGCTCGTCGACAAGGTCAACGCGTTGCGCGTCGGACACTCCCTCGACCCGAAGGCCGACTACGGGCCGCTGGTGACCGCAGCCGCACTCGAGCGGGTGCGCACCTACATCGGCAAGGGCGTCGAGGAGGGTGCCGACCTGGTGATCGACGGTCGGGAACGGGGCAGCAACGAGCAGACCTTCGGTGACGAGGACCTGTCCAACGGCTTCTTCATCGGCCCGACGCTGTTCGATCATGTCACCAAGGACATGTCGATCTACACCGACGAGATCTTCGGTCCGGTGCTGGCCATCGTGCGCGCCGCCGACTACGACGACGCGCTCGCCCTGGCCTCGGATCACCAGTACGGCAACGGTGTTGCGATCTTCACCCAGGACGGTGACGCCGCCCGCGACTTCACCGCCCGCGTCGAGGTGGGCATGGTCGGGGTGAACGTTCCCATCCCGGTTCCGGTGGCCTACTACACCTTCGGCGGCTGGAAGCGGTCGGGCTTCGGCGACCTCAACCAGCACGGTCCGGCGTCGATCCAGTTCTACACCAAGACCAAGACCGTCACCTCACGCTGGCCGTCGGGCATCAAGGACGGCGCGGAGTTCGTCATCCCGACGATGGACTGATCGGCGATGACGACCTTCGTGGACTCCGGTC
The DNA here is from genome assembly GCF_059511865.1 of Gordonia sp. YC-XJ4. Lineage (NCBI taxonomy): Bacteria > Bacillati > Actinomycetota > Actinomycetes > Mycobacteriales > Gordoniaceae > Gordonia > Gordonia sp. YC-XJ4. The sequence continues at coordinate 4,538,384 of NZ_CM183447.1, read as the reverse complement.
TCGACGCCGACGAGCGCGTCATCGTCGAGACCGCGGCCGACTTCGCGGCGAAACGCATTGCCCCACATGCTCTGAGGTGGGACGCTGACAACCACTTCCCGGTTGCCGAGCTGCGCGAGGCCGCGCAGCTCGGCATGGGTGCGATCTACTGCGCCGAGGATGCCGGTGGTAGTGGTCTGCGCCGACTGGACGGGGTGCGGATCTTCGAACAGCTCGCCTACGCCGATCCGGCGGTCGCCGCCTTCCTGTCCATCCACAACATGTGTACGTGGATGGTCGACGAGTACGGCACCGATGAACAACGCGCACAGTGGGTTCCACGGCTGGCGAGCATGGACACCGTCGCCAGTTACTGCCTCACCGAGCCGGGTGCCGGTTCGGACGCGGCAGCGTTGTCGACCCGTGCCGAGCGGGTCGGGGACGAGTACGTGCTCACCGGCGTCAAACAGTTCATCTCCGGTGCGGGTTCGTCGGATCTCTACGTCGTGATGGCGCGGACCGGGGATGCCGGGCCCAAGGGCATCTCCACCTTTCTCGTCGAGAAGGACTCGCCGGGGCTGAGTTTCGGTGCCCAGGAGCACAAGATGGGGTGGCACGCCCAACCCACCGCGCAAGTGATCCTCGACGAGGTGCGGGTTCCGGCGACCAACCTCCTCGGTAACACCGAGGGCATCGGATTCGGTATCGCGATGAACGGCCTCAACGGCGGCCGGCTCAACATCGCGGCGTCGTCGTTGGGTGGTGCGCAGGCGGCCTTCGACAAGGCGGCCGCCTACGTCGCCTCCCGAAAAGCCTTCGGGGCGGCGCTGATCGACGAGTCGACCATCCGGTTCACGCTGGCCGACATGGCGACCTCGCTGCACACCTCGCGCCTGATGCTGTGGCACGCGGCGAGTGCACTCGACGCCGGCGCCCCGGACAAGGTCGAACAGTGTGCGATGGCCAAGCGCTACGTCACCGACTCGTGCTACTCCGTCGCCGACCAGGCGTTGCAACTGCACGGCGGCTACGGGTACCTGGCCGAGTACGGAATCGAGAAAATCGTCCGGGATCTGCGCGTGCACCGCATCCTGGAGGGGACCAACGAGATCATGCGAGTCGTGGTGGGTCGGTCCATCGCATCGCGCTTCTCGAACTGACATCACCGAGAGATTCGATATGGAGATTCGACAATGACGACGATCGCCTTTCTGGGACTGGGCAACATGGGTGGGCCGATGGCGGCGAATCTGGTCAAGGCCGGGCACACGGTGCACGGCTTCGATCCGGTGCCCGAGGCGGTGAAAGCCGCGCAGAACAACGGTATCGAGACCTTTCCGACCGCGGTGGAAGCCGTCGCGGTCGCGCAGGTCGTGATCACGATGCTGCCCAACGGCGCGATCGTCAAGCAACTCTACGACGAGATCCTCCCGGCGAGCGCCACCGGAACGCTGTTCATCGACAGCTCGACGATCTCGGTCGCCGATGCCCGTGAGATCAATTCGCGCGCCGGTGATCTCGGCTTCGCGCAGGTCGACGCCCCGGTGTCGGGAGGTGTGAAGGGCGCGACCGCGGGCACCCTGGCGTTCATGGTCGGTGGCACCGAGGAGGCCTTCGCCGCGGCGCGCACCACCCTGGATCCCATGGCGGGCAAGATCATCCACTGCGGTGACACGGGTGCCGGGCAGGCCGCGAAGGTCTGCAACAACATGCTGCTGGCCGTGCAACAGATCGCGGTCGGCGAGGCCTTCGTCCTCGCCGAGAAACTCGGCCTCTCCGACCAGGCGCTCTACGACGTCGTGACCGGTGCGACCGGCAACTGCTGGGCCATCGAGACCAACTGTCCGGTGCCCGGCCCGCAGCCGACGTCGCCGGCCAACAACGAGTTCAAACCCGGATTCGCCACCGCGTTGATGAACAAGGACCTCGGCCTGGCCATGGACGCCATCGCCGACACCGGTTCCCGCGCCCCGCTGGGAACCCATGCGGCGCAACTGTATCGGGCCTTCGCCGAGCAGAACGCGGGACTGGATTTCTCGGCGATCATCGAGACCTTGCGTTGAGGTGAGCCGTTCGAGGTGATGTTGTGCCCGCAATCCGGGCACAACATCACCCGGAGTCACGCTGCCGATGACCGCAGCGCCTGCGCGACCCGGTCAGCCACGACGGTCGGGCGGTCGATCAGGTCGGACCACGTGAAGTTGAGTACCGTCCACCCCGCCGCGACGAGTGCGTTGCGCTTGGTGCGGTCTCGTTGAAACGTTGCCGCGTCGCGGTGAAAGCCGAAGCCGTCGATTTCCACCGCGACCATATGGCCGGGAAATGCGAAGTCGATGACGTACCCGCACGAAGGCAGGTTGGCGACCCACCCGGTGATGTAAGCCGAGCGGAAGAGCTTCACCGTGAGTCGTTCGGCCTCGGATCGTGCACCGTCGCCGACCAGCCGCAGATACTGCGCCACTTGTGCCGCGCCGCGGCGTCGTGGGTACCGGGCATGCGCTGCCGCAAGCGACTCGGGGGTGACGCACCGGGACAGGAGGGCCGAGTCGATCACCGACATTCCCAAGTCGAGTGCGGCGTCGAGGACGGTCAGGTCGGGGCCGGTGGTCCGGAGGCCGTCGTGGACGACGATGTCCTTGTCCTGCAGTGGTCGGTAACGTGCCACGGCGGTAGCCGACGACCGATGATGTCGCCCGTGGGTGCTGGTGAAGACCACGTGCTTGCGCGGCTCCGTGGCGTGTAGGCCAAGCCACCACGCGGCCGCCGCTCCACCCAGGACGGCTTGCCGATGTACCGAGAGCACCGCGATGCGCGCTTGCGCTCGATCCGAACGTGCGTGTCCGGCAACGAGATAGACCCCTCGTGCGACGACCTGCCAGGTGCCGGAGGCGACCCGTCGTTGGATTGCCGACGCGCTGAGTCCGCACGCAGTCGCCTCCTCGGTGGTGAACACGCCGTCACGTCGCACCGACAACTCGTGAATGTCCATGACGAATTCGACGCGGGACACCGCCAGTCGGTTCCACGACGCCTCGGATCAGTGTTCCGGGTGATGTTGTGCCCGCATTCCGGGCACAACATCACCCGGAACGACGACCACCCTCAGAAATCCCCCGCGTGATGACGCAGCGAGTGGATGGCGCCGACCAAACCCCGGATCTCGTCACCGTCCATGCCGACGTCGGCGAACACCTCGCGGTTGAGGGTTGTCGTGGCGTCCTCGACGGTGGAGCGCCCCAGGTCGGTGATCTCCACCAACGTGGTCCGGCCGTCGGTGGGGTGGGGTAGTCGCCGGACCAGCTTCGCCTCCTCGAGTCGACGGATCGCGTGGGTGACGCTGGTGACGTGGACCTGGAGTCGGTCGCTGGCCTTGGTGATCGGGAGGGCGCCGTGCCGGGAGAACGCGAGCAGACGGAGCAACTCGAAGCGAGAGAACGTCAAATCGTAAGGGCGCAAGGCAGTCTCGACGCGGGCCAACAGAATCTGATGGGCGCGCATCACCGAGGTGACCGCGACCATTCCGTCGGCGACGTCACCCCATCCGGCCGAGGCCCAGTTGTCCTTCGCCTCGGCGATGGGATCGAAACGCATGCTCCGGCCTGCCATGCGTCATACCCTATCCGTTCGGGCGGCGGCGTTTCTCGCTCCGTGCCCGCTCAGCCGCGTCCTCGGCGACTCCGAGGGAGCTGAGAAGAACATAGACATCAAATGAATGAAAGCTGAGTAGTCGGCCCCGCGAGGTGTTGACGGTGCGCGAAGACCGGCAGACCGGAGTCGGGTTTGTTACGGTGAACTCCGGGGGTCCAGACAGATCAGAGGCCGACTAGGGGTGGTGGCGCGCATGCGTCAGATCGAGGAATTCGGGCCCGAGTTGATTCTGCCCGACGTGTTGACCGAGTCCGATATATCCAGGGCGTACGGAATGGTCACCGACGCCGACAGCTTGAGGGCATTGCGCGCAGAGTGTGCTCGCTGGCGCGCGGCGCACCCGCGGGAGATGTCCGACTCGGCCTTCTGGGTCCTGCACGCCCACCAGATGAGCACGTTCAATCTCGGTGACCACACGAACGCGTCGGCGTTGGCCGACGAGATGGTGAGACTCACCGAGATTCGCGGCCATCCACGGTGGCGCTCGATTGCTCACCTCGTGCGGGCATCGACGGACTTCTCGCGCGGACGTAGCGCCGCATCGATGAGCGACCTCGCCCTCGGCGTTGCGCTCCTCGATCGTGAGTATGGCCGCCGGTCTTGGCGCGAGCCGGGCTGGGCCGAGCGTCTCGACGGGCTGCATCTGATGGGTGCGACGATGACCTATGCCGCCGTCGCCCTGCTGGGCCTGAACTTGGATGTGCAGTTACGCGTGTGGATCGATCGGATGAGCTCTCCCGACGCCGTGGCCCAGCCCGCCACCCGCAACATCGGCGAGCTGATCCGTGGCTGGTATCACTTCTACGCCGGATGCGGCAAGAGTGCGCTGCGCGCACGCATAGACGCGGCCCGATGTTTTGCCTTGGCGTCAGCGGCTTTTCGGCGAGCTGCCGACGGTCCGTGCGGCCGCCCCGCGATGGTGCCCGACGACATCCGGGCCCTCGAAGCCGCGGCTGCGGCGTTGGCAGGCGGCCCGTCCGACGAGACGATTCTCGACCGCCATCGCCACGGCCCGCCGGGGACGTCGACGACGGTGGTGAATCTCGCGTGGGCGCGTATCGCGTCGGCGCGGGGAGATCATCATCGCGCGATCGCTGCGGTGGACCGTGCCGTCGAATGCAACACCGGTCTCGATGCCCGGCCCGAGTTGCACTGGGTCCTGTTGATCGCGGCGGCCGATCTGCGGCGCAGGGGCCGCGCTCCCAATGAGTCCGAGAAGGCCTCCGATCGTGCGGTGGCCGCGTTGATCGGTCAGCATCAGACCGAGGACGCCGCGCGGGCACAGGCCTTCGATCGCTCACTCGCCGAGGCGCGGGAACGCCTCGACGTCGAGCGTCAGCGGGCCGCCCTGCACACCGATCCGTTGACCGGCCTGGGCAATCGACGCTGCCTCGACACCCAGCTGGCGGCGGCGCGAGCCTCGGACGACGACCGCGCGCTGTTCGTCGCATTCCTCGACGTCGACAACTTCAAACTGCTCAACGATGCTCACAGTCATCTGTACGGGGACCGGGTGTTACGGACCATCGGTGCGTGTATCCGCGCGATCATCGGCGAAGGAGAGCGCGGAATCCGTTACGGCGGAGACGAATTCGTTCTCATCCTGAACGCGATGGAGGAGTCCGGGTTGGTCGCCAGACTCGCACGGTTGCAGTCCTGCATCGCCGAGACGACCGCTGCGCTGATCCCCGAACACGGACCGGTGTCGGTGTCGGTGGGTATCGCCCACCTCGGTGACAACGCCACCACGGACGCTTTCCTGTTCGCCGCCGACCGCGCGATGCTCGACGTCAAACGCACCGGTGGCGGCGCCATCGGCGTCGCGGCGCTCGGTTCGCCGCCGGTGTGATGAGGATCGCGCCCGCGCCCGGCCCCGCCGTCACGGCGCAGCGAGCAGCACGCGGATCGCGCCGACGATGGTGTCGACCAGCGCGGCGACGGTGTGATCTCCGAGTTCGCCGCGTTGTTCGTCGGAACGCAGCATGATCACCGATTCGACGAGGCGGAAGGGTAGCAGTCTGCGCATGTCGGTGGGGTCGTCGAGGGCCGTGGCGGCCAGGGACTCGTACGCTCCGGCCAATTCTTGTCGGGCGGAACGGAAGTGGGCGTATCGCTCGTCGGCGACCTCGGGCAACAGATAGAGCGAGCCGAGATTCCAGCGTGCGTCGACAAGCTGTTGGGCGTCGATGCGCGCAAGTTCGAGGAGCCGGTCGAGGGCGGGGGCATCGGACCCCAGCAATTCGCGCGCGGTCTCGAGCGAACCGACGACGGTCGTGTCCAGCAGCGCGGCGAGGATGTCGTCCTTGTTCTTGAAATAGTGGTAGAGCGAGGCCTGCCGAATGCCGACCGCATCGGCGATCATGCGCGTCGAGGTACCGCTGTAGCCGTGACGGACGAACAACTCGCCTGCGGCGTCGAGGATCTCGTCGCGTGCAGTGGCTCCGCGCCGCTTGGGCTCGGTCAGGCGAGGCCGCCCGGGGCCGGTGCCGCGGGGAGGCGCGGTACGGGACATGGCGGCTGGCTCCTCGCGCTCGGCTCCTCGGAAAGAAAGCATGCTGGTCGGTTTCGCGACAGAATCAGCCTAACGCAACGGTGCGTAACACGGCTGTCACAGGGGTTTCCCGGCCCGCAACATATCTATCACTCGACAGAAATAGATCGACGGTTATCTATCAACTGACAGATACAGCGCTCGACGGGGAGCCCTACCGAAGGACATCGCCATGACCATGACCGCTCATTCATCCCCGGAGCCCACCCCGACTCCCGCCTCACCGTCGTCGGGCGGGGGTGACACCGACGACCTCCTCGACCTCGGCTACGACCAGCAACTGCACCGCTCGCTCGGTAAGTTCGCCTCGTTCGCGGCCGGCTTCTCGTTCGTCTCGATCCTGACGACCATCTTCCAATTGTTCGGTCTCGGTTTCGGATTCGGCGGACCGGCTTTCTTCTGGACCTGGCCCATCGTCTACGGCGGCCAGTTCCTGGTGGCGTTGTGCTTCGCGGAGATCGCCGCGCGCTACCCGATCTCGGGTGCGATCTACCAGTGGTCGCGCCGAATGGGCGGAGAAGTCGTCGGCTGGTTCGGTGGGTGGTTCATGATGATCGCGCAGATCGTCACCGCGGCCGCGGCGGCGATCGCCCTGCAGGTCGTCCTGCCCGCCGTCTGGACCGGTTTTCAGATCATCGGGGACGACCCGACGCTCACCAGCACCTCCGGTGCGGCGAATGCGGTCCTGCTCGGTTCGGTACTGCTCGTGGCCGTCACCGCGATCAACTGCGTCGGGGTGCGGTGGATGAGCCGCGTCAACAACATCGGCGTGACCTGCGAGCTCGTCGGCGTCACCGCTGTGGTGCTGGCACTGTTCACCCACGCCAAGCGCGGCCCCGACGTCGTCTTCGACACCGGACTACCCGGACAACAACCCGGCTACATCTGGGCGTTCATCGTCTCGGGTCTGATGGCCGCGTACGTGATGGTCGGCTTCGGGTCTGCGGGTGAGCTCGCCGAGGAGACCCGCAACCCCCGACGGGTCGCCCCGCGCACCATCCGGATGGCGCTGACCGTCTCGGCGATCGGTGGTGGCCTGATGCTGCTCGGCGCGTTGATGGCCGCTCCGACACTCGGTGACGAACTCGCGACCGGAGGCCTTCCGTACGTGCTGGATTCGGTGCTCGGTGGTTTCTGGGGCAAGGTCCTGCTGTGCGACGTCGCGGTGGCGATCTTCATCTGCACCCTGGCCATCCAGACCGCGTGTTCGCGGTTGATGTTCTCGATGGCCCGCGACGGCCGACTGCCCTTCTCCGCGCGACTGGCACATGTCAACGCCCGCACAGGAACTCCCATCGCGCCGTCCATCCTGATCGGGCTGCTCTGCGTCGCGACCCTCCTGGTCAACGTCGGCAACCCGGCGATCTTCGCGACCCTCGCGAGTGTCTGCATCATCCTGATCTACCTGGCCTACCTCGCGGTCACCGGACCGATGCTGTACCGACGTCTGCAGGGCTGGCCGAAGGGGACCGTCGAGGTCGACGCCGAGGGCAAGAAACTGTTCGGACTCGGGCGATTCGGAATCGTCGTGAATCTGGGAGCGGTGATCTACGGGGCGCTGATGGTCGTGAACCTCGCCTGGCCGCGCACCGAGATCTTCGACCCCGCAGGCGACATGCCGATACTGCGTTGGGCCGGTCCGATCTCGATCGCGATCACGGTGCTCGTCGGAATCGCCTGCTACCCCCGGGGAAAAGAGCATCCCAAGCCGGTCACTCCCATCGGCAGGGCCGCAACCAGCCGCCAGACCAGCGACATCGCCACCGTCGACTGACTCCCACGTCGATCACCCCGAACCACCACACCTGTTCGATCCCAAGGACTCTCACCATGAATGCCACCGCAACCACCGCCGGCGCCCGCGCGCACGCCCGGTCCCAGGCCACAACCCTGACCGACTCGATGCCGGTGGTGCCCGCCACCGGATGGCCGCACCCGCCCGCCGGCGTCGAGGCCGCCGACCTCACCTGGGCCGAGACCGTCCCGGGTGGTCGTTACACCACCAAGGTGCTCGCCCGGGGAACCCGACTTCGCCTGCGCGACATCACCGGAACTGCCTGTGCGCACCTGCTGGTATGGCGTGCCGACGCCCCCCATGAACGTCTCAACGTCGCCGACACCGTCAAGGTGCCCTGGCAGGCCTACCTCACGACCGGGCACCCGCTGCTCAGTGACCAGGGCCGGGTGCTGGCCACCGTCGTCGCCGACGACAGCCGTCATCACGACGCACTCTGCGGCACCACGACCCTCGCCGGCAACATCGCCAAATATGGTGCCGGGAGCCCGCATTCGGGCAGTCCTGCCGGACGCGAGATGCTCGTGTTGGCCGCCGCCAAGAACGGGTTGACACCCACCGACGTGGCACCGTCGTTGTCGTTCTTCCACGGCGTCATCGTCGACGCCGACGGCTCGTTGCGTTCCACCGGGTCGGCGGGCGCCGATACGGCGGTGGAACTGATGTTCCATCTCCCGTGCATCGTCGCCCTCGCCAACACCGCCCACCCTCTCGACCCCGCGGCCGATTTCGAGGTCGGCCCACTCGAGGTGCTGGCCTGGCGCGCGACCGCCGACCTCGAGGCTCTCGTCGCCGACGCCGAGCGCCGCGACCCCGAATACCAACGGGCCGTCGCCAACAGCGAAGACGCCCACCGCGCAACCCATTTCTGACCTCGACACCCACCCGCGACCACACCCACCCCGATCACACCCACAGGGACAACCATGACCACCACACTCGATCCGACCCTCGACCCGACGACGGCATCAGCCGATGAGATCGCACTCGTTCCCGGCGAGGTGATCCTCGACGAGATCGTCGGCGAACGCGGTCCCTGGTCGGGAATCGTCACCGCCGGTGACGTTCTCACCATCGTCGATCTGCACGGCAACCAGGCTGTCGATACCCTCTTCTACGGCGCCCACGATCACACGATCCGCTACAGCGCACAGGCGACGATCGCCGAGCAGGGCAACATCTTCCTGACCACCGGAACGGTGATCCGGGACCAGGAATCGGCACCGATGATGACCATCGTCGCCGACGAGGTCGGCAATCACGACACTCTTGGCGGCGCCTGCTCGCAGGAATCCAACACCCTGCGCTACGGACACCACACCAAACACCAGCACGCGTGCGTGGAGAACTTCCTGATCGGCGGCGCACGGCACGGTCTGGGCAAACGCGACCTGGTCGGCAACATCAACTTCTTCATGAACGTGCCCGTCGACCCCGACGGATCACTCGGCATCGTCGACGGCCTCTCGGCGCCGGGACGTCGGTTGGCGTTGCGCGCAGAGGTCGACACCCTCGTGCTGGTCAGCAACTGCCCACAGATCAACAACCCGTGCAACGGTTTCGACCCGACCGCGGTGCGTGTGGTGGTGACCCGATGACCGCGTGCGAGATCCTGCGTGCCGGACCGTTCACCACCGTCCAGGACTGGCCCGGTCGCACCGGCTACTGGAAGGTCGGGGTGCCGCCGTCGGGGCCGATGGACGATCTGTCGTTCCGGCTTGCCAATCAAGCGGTCGGCAACCCCGACTCGGCCGCAGGCCTCGAAGCCACGATGGCCGGCCCCCGACTGCGCTTCGACGAATCCACCGTCGTCGCCGTCACCGGTGCACCGGCGAGTATCTCCATCGACGGAACACCTGCTGCACAATGGGTTCCACTGCATCTTCAGGCCGGCCAGGTCCTCGACATCGGGACCGTCGGGGCGGTCGGTTTGCGCGTGTACGTCGCAGTTGCCGGCGGCATCGACGTCGAGGAGTATCTCGGCAGTCGATCCACCTTCACCATGGGACGATTCGGAGGCAAGGACGGACGGACCCTCGCCGACGGCGATACCCTCCCGATCGGGCCCGCCGGATCGGGGCCGATCACCCGGATTCTCACCGACGAGATCCCGGCGCTGACCAATTCGTGGGAACTCGCGGTGACCGTCGGTCCGCACTCGGCGCCGGAGTTCTTCACCGCCGCCGACATCGACGACCTGATGTCGACCGGCTACGAGGTGCATTTCAATTCCGACCGCACGGGCATCCGTCTGATCGGTCCCCAACCGCGGTGGGCGCGCAGTGACGGCGGCGAAGCCGGCCTGCACCCGTCCAACATCCACGACAACGCGTATTCGGTGGGCGCACTGGACTTCACCGGGGACACCCCGATCCTGCTCGGGCCCGACGGCCCGTCGCTGGGCGGGTTCGTCTGCCCGGTCACCGTGGTCGCCGCCGAACGATGGAAGCTCGGGCAACTCAAGCCCGGCGACACGGTGCGCTTCGTGGCGGTGCGCTCGACGGCGGCGGCGTCTCCGTCGACGCTGGGCCGCGACCGCCGCGCGAGCTTCCCGCACGTGCTGTCCACCGGCGGCGACGCCGACCACGGCATCCTCGGGCGCACGACCACCGCCGACGGCACCACCGAGGTGACCTACCGGCGCAGCGGCGACGACAACATCCTCGTCGAATACGGGGACATGCGACTGGATCTGGAGCTGCGAGCACGCGTGCATGCGCTGAGTGAACGTATCGCCGCCGAACGGCCGCGTGGGCTCATCGACCTCACCCCGGGCATTCGTTCGCTGCAGGTCAAGGCCGACCCGGACGTCTGGTCACAGACCTCGATGTTGCAGTGGCTGAGCGAATGCGAGGCACAGCTCCCGTCCGCCGACGACCTCGTGGTTCCGAGTCGGGTGGTGGATCTGCCGCTGTCGTGGGACGATCCGGCGACCCGCGAGGCCATCGAGCGGTACATGCTCGGCGTGCGGTCGGATGCGCCGTGGTGCCCGTGGAACATCGAGTTCATCCGACGGATGAACGGGCTCGACTCGGTCGACGACGTCCACCGCATCGTCTTCGACGCCGAGTACCTGGTGCTCGGTCTCGGCGACGTGTATCTCGGTGCACCCGTGGCGGTTCCGCTGGACCCGCGTCATCGGCTGGTGACCACCAAATACAATCCGGCGCGTACCTGGACCCCGGAGAACGCCGTCGGCATCGGTGGTGCCTACCTCTGCATCTATGGGATGGAGGGCCCCGGGGGATACCAGTTCGTCGGCCGCACCACCCAGGTGTGGAATCACCGACACCCGCAGACCACACCCGGGTTCGATCCGGAGCACCCGTGGTTGCTGCGCTTCTTCGACCGCATCCGCTGGTATCCGGTGAGCGCCGAGGAACTCCTCGACATGCGCGCCGACGTCGCCGCGGGCCGCGGCGACTCCGTCCGCATCACCGACGGTATGTTCTCGTTGTCGGCACACCAACAGTTCCTCGACGCGCACGCCGACGAGATCGACGCCACCCGCGGGGCGATGGAGAGTGCCCGCGCCGAGGAACGCGAACGCTGGTCGCAGGGAGGGGAATTCGCCGCATGACACGCATCGACGATCTCTACGCACGTATCGCCGAGGCCGACCGGCCGGAGGTCTTCATCACGCTGCGCCCGCAATCGCAGGTCGCCGCCGAGTACGCGGAGTCGCTCGCCGCGGCCGGGCCGCTGGCCGGAACGGTATTGGCGGTCAAGGACAACGTCGACGTCGCCGGTGTGCCGACGACCGCGGCGTGTCCCGGTTACGCCTACACCCCCGACACCGATGCCCCGGCGGTGGCCGCCTTGCGCGCGGCGGGCGCGGTGGTGATCGGCAAGACCAACCTCGACCAGTTCGCGACCGGACTGGTCGGCGCGCGCAGTCCTCATGGTGCGGTGCGGGATTCGCGTCGTCTCGACCGCATCTCCGGTGGATCGAGCTCCGGGTCTGCGGTCGCGGTGGCGTTGGGTTTCGCCGACATCGCCATCGGCACCGACACAGCCGGCTCGGGCCGGGTTCCCGCGGCGCTGCAAGGCATCGTCGGTATCAAGCCGACCGTGGGCGTGGTGTCCACGACCGGTGTGGTGCCAGCCTGCGCCGATCATGACGTCGTCACAATTTTCGCCGCCGACCTCGACACCGCCGACCGTGCCATGGCGGCGATGGCTGCCGCCCGCGGGCCCCGCCCCTTCGACGGACACGTCGCCTTCGCCGCCCCCGAGACACCGGTACTCGCCGTCCCGGAACAACTTCCCGAACTCGACTCCGCGTGGCGGGCAGCCTTCGCCGAAGCGGTCACACGCGCCGAGGACTCCGGCTTCCGGGTGAAGACCATCGATCTGTCGGCTTTCCTCGCCGCCGCCACGCTGCTCTACGACGACGCACTCGTCGCGCAGCGATACGACGCGGTGGGTGAATTCCTCACCGGACTCGCCGATCCGGTGGCTGCGGGCGTCGATCCGACGGTCGCCGCGATCATCACCGGTGCCGATCGGTTCAGCGCCGTCGACCTGCTGCGGGCACACCGGCGATTGGCCGAGCTGCGCGAGCGGGCGATGCGCGAGTGGGGTGACTCCGACGCGCTGATGGTGCCGACGGCACCGCTCCACCCCCGGATCGACGAGGTGACCGCCGATCCGATCGGCGTCAACTCGAGGATGGGCACCTACACCAATTTCTGCAACCTCCTCGACCTGTGCGCGGTCGCCGTACCCGCCGGCACGGTCACCGAGCCGGACGGCAGCACAGCACAATTCGGGATCACGCTGTTGGGCAAAGCGCATCACGATGCGGCGATCATGGATCTCGCCCGCCGGTACTGTGGTGACCGCGTGCCGCGTGCGGCGTGGCCGGAATCGCATGCCGCCGGAGTGGAATTGGCGGTTTTCGGGGCGCACATGCGGGGCGGTCCGCTGACCCACGAGTTGTCCGGGCGTGGTGCCCGGTGGGCGGGGGAGGTACGCACCGCATCGAACTATCGGCTGGTGAAGCTCGACACCGTACCTCCCAAACCGGGTCTCATCCGAGACCCGGAGTGCGGTAAGTCGATTCACGGAGAGCGATGGATCCTCTCGCCCTCCGCCCTCGGCGAGTTCCTCGCCGCCCTACCTGAACCGATGATGCTGGGTCGGGTCGAGCTGTCCGACGGTCGATGGGTCGTCGGATTCGGCTGCGCGGCCGACGCGGGAGCCGAGGGGGAGAGGCTCGGTCGGGATCGGTGGTGACGTTCCCAACGATGGTTGAGGCGGTTGTGCTCCCGATGGAAGCTTCCCTCGATGGTCGAGTTGGTGACTTCTCCCGACGGTGAGGCGGTTCTTCTCCCGATGGTCGAGGTTTCTTCTCCCGATGGTCGAGGTGCCGAGGAGCGCCAGCGACGAGGCCTCGAGACCCCTTGTGCCGATGGGTATCCGGTGCCCGGCGGCCATCAATCGTCACCTGATCGGGTCAACTCGCCACCCGTCGACGATGGCCGAGATGGCGGGGACGGGGTCGGCGCCGTCGGGAAACAAGCCCGCGAGAATCAGCAGTGACGCGCCGTGTACCTGCGCCCACAACGACGCGGTGACCGTCGTCGGATCGGCCGGCCGGAACGCGCCCGAGGAGATCGCCGCGGCCACCGCTTCGTGTAACGGGGCGAAGGCGTCGGCGCCGGCCGCGATGGTCTCCTCGGTCGCCTCGATACCGAGTGCGCTCAGGCCGAACATCAGCTCGTAGAGTCGGGGATTGGCCAAAGCCCAACCGACGTAAGCGGTTCCGAGTCCGGTGACGTGCTCGATCGGCTCCTCGGTACCCGCCTCGCGTTGCGCCGCGGTGAAGTCACGCAGCGCGCGTACCAGCACCGCTCGGGTGAGATCGTCCTTGCTGCCGAAGAGTGAATACACCGCGGTGGTCGATGTCGACGCCGCGCGCGCCACCGATCGCACCGAGAGCGTCCCGAGCCCATCCGTCTCGACGATCGCGGTGGCTTCGTCGACGAGGCGCCTGCGGAGGTCGTCGTCGTGGATCTTGGGTCTTGCCATACCCGCCATCGTTCCATAACATCGTTTCGTAACAACGTTACGAAACGAGGAGTCGTCATGACTGCACGCGAGGCTCGACGGATGACCAACAAGACCCCGCCCGAGGGCACAACGCTGTTCCTCATCGGCATGAGCATGCCGCGGCTCCGACATCCCGGGGCGTGGCTTGCCGTGTTCCTTGCCATGCCACGAATGCTGGTGTACCTCAAGCGAAATCCGGATGCCGGATTGCTGTCGGGACGGCTGTATGTCGGGCCTTCGATCATGGTTGTGTCGTACTGGCGGAGTGCGGAGGACATCCGCCGGTTCGCCGCCGACGCCCAGGCGCCACATCTGCCGGCGTGGCGATGGTTCAACAAGCGCTTCGCCGATCGCAATGCCGTCGGCATCTGGCACGAGACCTACGTGATCGGTGAACACGAGACGATCACCAGTGGGATGCCGCCGTGGGGTCTGGCCGAAGCGGTGGGTGCCGTGCCGGTGGGTCCGGGAACCAAGACCGCCGCGCAGCGCAGTCGGCACAACGTGGCGGAGATGTCGCACTCGGTCTGAGCGCTTCGGACTCGCTCGACATGTTGTCGAAACTGCACGTTATGGCCTGATGATGAATTGGGTGCGCGGCTCGGGTTAGCCGTGGTTTACTGTCTCAGCTTCTCTTCAGGAACCAGGAGTTGGACACCATGGCCGATGTGCTGACCCGCCGCGAAACCGCGCGCCCAGAACGTATTTCCCCGCCGAGCCCGCGGCCACCACGCCACCGGCGCTTCGGGGTTGCGGTGGTTGCGCTGCTGTCGGTGCTGGCCATCGGACTCGGCGTGAGCATGGGGGAGGGGCAGGCGCGGGCGGCATCGCTGCCTACGTCGATTCCGAGTCCGACAGGAGCCATCGGTGACGTCATAGCTGCGCTCGCGAACAACGGTGTCACACAGGTGCTCGCGAAGCAGTGGCGCTTCGACCTCTGCTCCTCGGAGTCCGACGGCGGCCCGATCAACGGTGGCGCTGACTGTAGTGGTTCCACTGGCACCGGCGTGGCGGTTGTGTTGCCGACGTCGATTGATCTTGTGCCGGACGCCGTCTACACGCCTGCGCAGCAGGTATTCAACGCTGTGTCCGGTCTCGCTATCAACGGCAAGATCCTCGGCGTCACCGTTCCGGTCCCCGATGCTGCCCTTCCCGAGGGCTCCGCGAAGGTCATCGGTGATGGCTTCCAGTTCGCCCTTGCGTCGGGTGGTGGCAAGGCCACGGCCATCTCGTATCTCCCGCTGAGCCTCGCGACAGCGGGTGCGAGCGACGGCCGGACGGCATATGCATTCGCGATCATCGGTATGGCCAATGCGTGGACCACGAGTACCATCCCGATCGAGATCTTCACAATCCCGACGGGTACCTCGATCCCGCCGATCAAGAACGTCAGCTGCTATGGCGTACTGACTGCGGCATATGCCGAGAATGTTGGTGCGTGTGCCAACGTCCTGGGTACCTTCGACTTCAAACTCGATCAGCTGCAGAGTATTCCGCAGGTGCAGTTCGCATTGACCGATCCCACCGCAGTCGTGTTCAATCCCGCGCAGGTGTTGACCACCGCACTCGGAAAATTCGTCGCAGGCCAGGGATTCACCCTCAGCAAGGACTTCACCCGCCTGTCCCTCGGCGGCAATTCGCTGCTGGCGCTCACGAGTGATTACGGGCTGTCGGCGCCGATCACCGTGAACTGGCTGGGCTCGACGATCACGATCTACCCGACCGCGACCATCAACGGCGCAACCCGCCCGAACATGCTTGCGTTGCCGCAGATCGTGACCGGTGATCTCGACACCTCCCAGATCATCCCGGTCATCACGATCCCGCAGATCACCTTCCCGTTCGGGCTGGCGCCGCTCGGACCGTATGTGAGCAGCACGCCTGCGCTGACGACGACGTCGGCCCGGACGTTGGCCGCGACGAAGACCACCACCTCACGGGCCGCGCGGAGCGCCGCCACCGACGCCGAGACCGGCGCCACCTCCTCGAGCTCGAGCACCACGACGTCGAGCACCACACCGAGCACGGCGACGTCGAGCAGCACGACGAGCACCACCGTGAGTTCGTCGTCGAGCACCAGCCGGTCGTCACAGTCGAGCACCTCGTCGGGGACGCGAACCAGCGCGCCGTCGGCGGCCCCGACCTCATCGGCGGGCACGGACACCGGTACCGACTCCGGCGGCACCCAGAGCTCCGGTGGCGTCCCGGCGGCCAGCCCGGCCGGCTGACGGTTTTCCACGTCGGTGCGAGCACCACCGCGCACTTCGCCGGTGCACCACACCCGGTTCGTTACAGTGGATGGGGCAACTCGCCGACAAGGAGACTCCGACGTGATGGCCATTGATCCGAACAAGAGCAAAGCCGTCGGTCAGGTGGTGCGGCAGCATCCGGTGATGAGCCTGGTCGCCGTGTCTCCCGCCATCGCGATCTTCGTGTTGCTGTGGGTATTTGGCGTCGAATGGCTGGCCATCGTCTTCGCCGTCGCCGCGATCGGCGGTGGCTACTACCTGCTGACCCGGCAGAAGTAGGCGCGGTCGATGTCACTGGGGGAGATCGTGCGCCGTCCCCGACGGGAGCTCTGATCGTGGCGTCCACCCGCGTCGACAGCTGGATCTGGGCAGTACGCCTCACCAAGACCCGATCGGCAGCCGGTGCCGCCTGCCGCGGCGGTCATGTGCGCGTCAACGATGTCACCGCCAAACCCGCCCAGCAGGTCACCGTCGGCGACCGCGTGCAGGTGCGCCTGGCCGGGCGTGAACGCATCGTCGAGGTCACCAAGCTGATCAGCAAGCGGGTGTCGGCGCCGGCGGCGGCCGAGTGCTACATCGACCACAGCCCGCCACCGCCGCCGCGCGAGATCCTGGCCAGCCAACCGCGACGGGATCGCGGAGCGGGTCGTCCCACCAAACGAGAGCGGCGTGATCTCGACAAATTCCGCGGTGGCGCAGGCTTTCTCGGGCTGACCGCGGTACTCGCGGTGCTCCTCGTCCTCCTGGGTGCGTGTTCGTCGGACTCCGACGACTCCTCCGCGCCGACCCGCAACACCCCGCAGGCCCCGGGGCCGGCCGGCGGTGGACCGTACTTCGGGGAGTGTGGGGGCGTCACCACCGACGAGGTCGGCAAGATCACCAACTTCGGCGGCCTGTCCCTCGTCGTCGACAATCCGTCTGTGTGCGAATGGAGTTCGGGCCCCAGTCGCACCGGCGCGGTGGCCTCGTTCAACTGGTACCGGGGCTCGCCCATCGGCCGTGAGCGGGCCACCGAGCAACTCTCCCGGGAATCGACCAAGGACATCGACATCAACGGGCACAAGGGTTTCATCGCCTCCGACCCGGGCATCTGTGAGATCGGAATCCAGTTCGGCGCGGACTTCTTCGAATGGTCGGTCAGTTCCGGAACCGGCGTCGCCGGCACCACCCCGACCGACCCCGACGCGATCTGCACCGCCGCACGTCAACTGTCGACGATGTCGATCGAGCGTGCGAAATGAGGCGCCGCAACCGACTTCGCGCCGTGCTGGTCTTGCTGATCGTGACGGTGGTGGCCGTCGTCGCCGCCGGATGCTCCCGATCGGTGGACGGAACGCCGTTGTCGGTGCAGCAGGCCAACTCCCAGGGCGGAGACCAGTCCGGCAATGTCGACACCGATCAATACGATCAGCTCACCCTCGAATGCCAGATCCTGCGCACCGACCAAATCGCCAAGGCGGTCGGCGGTACGGGCGCCGAGGCCATCTTCTTCGGGGCGAACTGCCGGTGGTACGTCGACGGCCCGGTGGCGGCGTATGTGACCTTCAACTGGTTCGAATGGGGCACCGTCAACGTCGAGAAGGACACCGCGAAGAAGCTCGGCTACACCACCAACAACGTCAAGGTCGCCAGTCAGGCCGCCTTCACCTCGACCGATCCGCGCCGCCCCGCGGTCTGCGGGGTGACCACGCGGGCGCCGAGTCGGGGAATCTACTCGTTCTGGGTCGAGCCGGTGGGCGGCTCGGCCGCTGCGGACCCGTGCGCCGCGCCGACGAAACTGATGGAACTGGTGCTCAGCGGCGGTCAGTGAACGCTGCGCGCGTCACCGACACCGTTGCTGCGACCCGTAATTCGTCCGGGCTGTCGTCGTCTGCGGGCACCATCATCCACACCAGTAGCTGGTTGGGTTCGCGTATGCGGCGCAGTGTGATCGGCGTGCCCGGCACGATCGGGCGCAGATATTCGATGACCACCCGGTGCGGACCGTCGATGAGATCGGGGTGCTCGCCGAGCTCGTCCTCGATCGCCTCGAGGTAGGCGGCGTTGTTGAGGTGCTTGAACGGATCGAAATCCGTGCTGCGCAACACATGTGGACGGTCGGGCACATCGAGCATCTCCGCGGCGGGCGCGGTCTCGGGATTCATCGACTTCCACCGCAGGCGGTGTTCGTCGGTCATCGACGAGAGCATCTCGAAGGCATTGTCCGACAGTCGTGACGGCATCCCGAGATCGTTGACGTTGATCCAGAACGCCTCGGTCTCGATGAGACCGGCCGGGCGGGGATCGGGATTGAAGCGATTCGTCTCGTGGTCGGCGGTCAGACGCACCCGCATGTTGGTCCACCGGGTGGACAGGGCACCGCACCAGCGCTGCGCGGTGATCGACGCGGGCCAGGAGAACGGGACGATGACATCGATGATGGTGCGACGCACGATCCAGAACGGATCGGTGTCGCCGAAGTCGGTGGCCTCGATGTTGTCGTTGGCGACGTCCTGTAGGTACCGCGCGACGGCGTCGAGCCGTACCCGCATCTGTTGGTCCACGTCGCCGGTGCGGACCCGATACCCGGCCTCGAAGTACCGCGCTCCGGTCTTACGATCGGGGAGTGGGGTCGTCGTGGCGGGATCGCCTGGGACCTGTCCGGATGCGTCGGGCCGGGCGGCTGTGCTCACTCGAAGTCCTCGTGTCTCGTCCGCTGTGTCAGAGTTAAGATACAGTGAACCGCTAAACTAGAACACGTTCTAGATGGAGAGAAGCAGGGAAACCCCAGATGGCGCATGTGATCACTCGACCGTGTTGCAACGACGCTTCGTGCGTGGCCGTGTGTCCGGTGAACTGCATCCACCCGACGCCGGACGAGCCCGAGTTCTTCACCGCCGAGATGCTGTTCATCGATCCGGAGACCTGCATCGACTGCGGCGCCTGCATTGACGAGTGCCCCGTCGAGGCCATCATTCCCGACGATCAGCTCGAGGAGAAGGACGAGCCCTACCTGCAGATCAACGCCGACTACTACAACGACCACGACGTCGAGGGCGGTCTCGTGCCGCCGAAGAAGGCGCCGCAACTCCCGGACGGACCGCTGCACGTCGCGATCGTCGGCGCCGGGCCCGCCGCGTTCTACGCCGCCGAGGACCTCGTCCGTCGACCCCAGATCGCGGTCGACATGTTCGACCGGCTGCCCACGCCCTACGGCCTGGTGCGCGCGGGGGTGGCCCCCGACCACGCCGCCACCAAGGGCGTCGAATCGGGCTTCGCCTCGACCGCGGCCAAGAAGAACTTCACCTATCACCTCGACGTCGAGGTCGGCAAACACATCAGCCACGACGAACTCGCCCAGCGCTACCACGCGGTCATCTACGCCGTCGGTGCACCGACCGATCGGCGTCTGGGCATCGACGGCGAGGACCTGCCGAACTCCTTGCCCGCCACCGAGTTCGTCGCCTGGTACAACGGTCACCCCGACTACGCGGATCTGTCCGTGGACCTCTCGGCGCAGCGCGCGGTGGTCGTCGGCAACGGCAACGTGGCGCTCGACGTCGCGCGCATCCTCGTCACCGACCCCGACGACCTGGCCCGCACCGACATCGCCGACCACGCGCTCGCGGCCCTACGGGACTCGCAGATCACCGAGGTGGTGTTGCTCGGACGGCGTGGCGTCGCCCAGGCCGCCTACACCAACAGCGAATTCCTCGCGCTCGGCGACGTCGACGGGGTCGACGTCATCGTCGATCCCGAGGAGCTGGTCCTCGACTCGGCCACGCAGGAGGCGCTCGACGACGGGACGCTCGATTCGACGATCGCCACCAAGATCCGGCTGGCCCGCGAGTTCTCCGAGCGTCCGACAACCGCGGGCAACCGTCGCATCGTCTTCCGGTTCATGGCGTCACCGCTGTCGATCAACGGTTCCGGTGACGAGGCAACCGGCGGCGTGCAGTCGGTGACCTGCGTGCGCAACGTGTACGCCGACGCCACCGGTGCCAGCGTGGCCATCACCCCCACCGAGGACCACTTCGACATCGACGCCGGACTGGTGCTGCGGGCGATCGGGTACCGCGGCGTACCGATCACCGACCTGCCCTTCGACGAGGGCCACGGCGTCGTCCCCAACACCGCGGGCCGGGTGACCGCGGGCGTCGACGGCGAGGTGATCCCCGGCCTCTACGTCGCCGGGTGGATCAAGCGCGGGGCGACGGGAGGGATCGGCCGCAACCGCCTGTGCGGTCAGGAGACGGCCGAGTCGGTCATCGCCGACTTCGTTGCCGGCACCCTGCCCGAGCCGACGGCGTCGCGGGACGACGTCGCCGACCTGGTCGCCGACCGCGGAGCGCATCGCATCGACCTGGCCGGGTGGAAACGCATCGACCTGGCCGAACGCGGTGCCGGCAAGACCGCGGGCCGCCGACGTGTGAAGCTTGTCGATATCCGTGAATTGGAAAAAGCCGCCGAGGCCGAACCGGCCTGAGGTCCTGGTGCCCGCCGACCGGTGGGTGCCTCGCCGGCAATCGGGTCACACGAGAAGAACGGGGTACACGACGTGCGCGTCGCACTGCTCTCCTACCGGAGCAAACCGCATTGCGGGGGACAAGGGGTTTACGTCCGGCATCTGAGCCGCGAACTCGCGTTACTCGGACATGAGGTCGAGATCTTCTCCGGCCAGCCGTATCCCGACCTCGACCAGGCCGCGCTCGACGCCGGTGTGCGTCTGACCGAGGTGCCCAGCCTCGGCCTGTACGACGAACCCGACCCGTTTCGCACGCCGCGGCCCGGGGAGTACCGGGACTGGATCGACGCACTCGAGGTGGGGGCGATGTGGACGGCCAGTTTCGGTGAGCCACTGACCTTCAGCCTCCGGGTGGCCCGGCTGCTCGCCGACCGCCGCGACGACTTCGACATCGTGCACGACAACCAGTGCCTCGGCTACGGCCTGCTGCAGATCCAGAAGGCCGGATTCCCGCTGATCGCCACGATCCATCACCCCATCACCCGCGACCGCACGCTCGCGGTCAAGGCCGCCAAGGGGTGGCGCAAGATCACCGCGTGGCGCTGGCATTCCTTCCTGCGCATGCAGGGGCGGGTGTCGCGGCGCATCCCGGAGCTGTTGACCGTCTCGCGCAGCAGCGAGGTCGACATCCGCAAGGCCTTCGACATCCCGTCGGGTCGCATCACCACCATCCCGCTCGGCGTCGACACCGATGTCTTCCGGCCGGCCGGGCAGCGAATCCCGGGCCGCGTGGTGTCCATCGCGAGCGCCGACGCCCCGCTCAAGGGAGTGTCGTATCTGCTCGAGGCCATCGCCAAACTCGCCGCCGAACGTGACGTGACGCTGACGCTGGTGTCGAAACTCGACCCCGAGGGGCCATCGGCGAAGCTCATCGAGGACCTCGCGATCGGCGACCGGGTCGAGGTCGTCTCCGGGCTGACCGACGAGGAGATGGCGCAGTTGCTCGCCTCGGCCGAGGTCGCTTGTGTGCCCTCGCTCTACGAGGGCTTCTCGCTGCCCGCGGTCGAGGCCATGAGCTGCGGCACCCCGCTGGTGGCCACCCGTGCCGGCGCCATCCCGGAGGTCGTCGGCACCGACGGCAGCGCGGCCCGCCTGGTGCCGCCCCGGGATTCGGGCAAGCTGGCCCAGGAGATCGGGCGGCTGCTCGACGACGCCGACCTCCGCGCCGCGATGGGCGCCGCGGGGCGCGCCCGCGTCGAGGAACGCTACAGCTGGGCGGCGGTGGCCGCGAAGACCGCAGAGCACTATCAGACGGTGCTTGACAGAACGGGGCTCGAGAGATCAGGGCTCGACAGAACAGGGCTGGACCGGGTGAACACAGAGGAGACGAGTGCGTGCTGACAGTTGATTTCGACCGGCTGGGTGTGGGTCCGCAGACCAAGGCGATCGACATCGGGGCCGGGCAGGGCAGGCATTCGTTCGAGATGTTCCGACGCGGCGCCGACGTGATCGCCTTCGATCAGTCCGAGTCCGACATGGCCGATGTGGCCGAGATGTTCGACGCGATGATGGCCGAGGGGCACGTACCCGCCGAGGCCAAGGCCCGCGCCGAGGTCGGCGACGCGCTCCGACTTCCCTACGCCGACAACAGCTTCGACGTGGTGTTGATGTCGGAGATCCTCGAGCACATCCCGACCGACGAAGGCGCCATCGCCGAGATGGTGCGGGTGCTGCGGCCCGGTGGCGTCGCGGCGGTGACCGTGCCGCGGTACTGGCCGGAAAAGGTGTGCTGGGCGCTGTCGGACGCGTACCACGAGGTCGAGGGCGGTCACGTTCGCATCTACAAGGCCTCCGAACTGGCCGGCAAGCTCGAGGCCGCAGGCCTCGAGGTCACCGGCACCGACCACGCCCACGCCCTGCACGCGCCGTACTGGTGGCTCAAGTGCGCGGTCGGCGTCGAGAACAATGACAACCTGCTGGTCAAGGGCTACCACCAACTGTTGGTGTGGGACATGATGACCAAGCCGTGGCTGACGCGGGTCGGCGAGCAGGTGTTGAACCCGGTCATCGGCAAGTCGGTCGCCCTGTATCTGCGCAAGCCGGAATGAGTCGGGCCACACCGGCGATCGCCGGTGTGCTGACGGCCGAGCAGGTCACCGCGACCGGGGCGGCCATCGTCGGCATGCAGGAGGACTCCGGTGCACTGCCGTGGTTCCCCGGCGGACAGACCGACCCCTGGGATCACATCGAGTCGGCGATGGCGTTGAGCGTCACCGGCTTCCTGGCCGAGGCCGAGGCGGCCTACGACTGGTCACGGCGTCATCAACGGCCCGACGGGTCGTGGCCGATCCGGACGGTGCGCGGGACGGTGACCGACCACGGTATCGATTCCAACTTCTGCGCCTACATCGCAGTCGGCGTCTGGCATCACTACATGATCACCGGCGACACCGCGTTCCTCGATCGGATGTGGCCGACGGTGTGGTCGGCGATCGACCTCGTCTGTCGCTTCCAGCGGCCCGACGGCGCCTTCCGGTGGGGCGGTGACCACCGCACGCACGCGATGTTCGACGAAGCCCTCGTCACCGGCAACGCGAGCATCCACCACGCCCTCGACTGCGCGATCCGGATCGCCGCGGAGATCGACCAGCCCGACGACGAGTGGGTGCGTGCGTTCGAGGCGCTCGGGGAGGCATTCCGCGAGCGGATCGAGGTCTTCGAGGACCCGTCGGAGCATTCGATGGATTGGTACTACCCGGTGCTCGGTGGTGCGCTGCGTGGACGAGCCGGCCAAGAACTCATCGCTCGGCGGTGGGACGAGTTCGTGGTGCCCGGCAAGGGTGTGCGCTGCGTCGACCACCGGCCGTGGGTGACCGGGGCCGAGACCTCGGAGCTGGCTCTGGCCCTCGACGCACTCGGTGACACCGCCGACGCCGTCGAACTGATCGCCTCGATCCAGCACCTGCGCGATCCCGACGGCTCGTACTGGACCGGCCTGGTCTTCGCCGACGGGAAACGCTGGCCGGTGGAGAAGAGCTGCTGGACCTCGGCGGCCGTGGTCCTCGCCGCCGACGCGGTCAGCCGGGCGTCGGCGGCCAACGGGATCTTCCGCGACGTCGGCAGCTGGATGGCCGCTCGTCGCTGAGGCGGTTCGCCCACGAGGGGGTTGGCCCAGAGGCGTTTGGCCGGAGGGGTCCGCCCTGAGCGGACTGCCGCCTTCTCTCGAATGCGCTCTCGCCGCCGCCCCACGTCGGCGACGAGAGCGCATCCCCCGACACTCGACCCGGTGGTCGTGACACCGACCGGGGAGTGACCTCAGTCAAATCGACCGCGCTGGGTCCATGCCACCGGTGGACCGGATTTTCGCCGAAAACCGCTGGTAAAGTCATCGCACGAGTTTTCCGGACCGGAAAACCGGAACCGGATGGGCGGATGTGACCAAACTCTGATTTGTCGTCGGGCTGCCTGGTTCGTAGATTCGCAGGGAACCCGAGACCGGGGGAGGGGGAAGCACCAATGACGACGCGTCTGTCGGACGCATCCGCGGTCGACGGCCCCGGACGCTTCGGTTCCCAACTGCACGCGTTGTTCACCGCGGCCGGATCGCCGACACTGGCCGCGACCATCGCGGGCGCTGCCCGCATCGCCCCCGGGCGTGGTGAGGTGTCGGTGCAGCGCCTCTCGGACTGGCGTCGCGGACGTCACCTCCCGGCCCGGTTCGAGACTCTCGAACCCCTCCTCGCGTGGCTCATCCTGCAAGCGCAGTCGCGGGGTGCCGACACACCGTCGCTGAGTGACTGGCGACGCTGGTGGTCGGCGGCCAATGGCACCAGCACCCGTGACGCGGGTCCGTCGAAGCGTCGCACCGCCGAGCCGATCCCGACGCTCGCCTGCCCGTACCCCGGCCTCGGGGTGATGACCGCCGACGACCGCGACGTCTTCTTCGGCCGCGACCGGGTCCTCGACGAACTCGCGGCACTCATCGGTGCCGCCGACCGCGACCGTGAGCTCTCGCCGGCGATGGTGCTCGTCACCGGCGTCTCGGGGGCGGGCAAGTCGTCGTTGCTACGCGCGGGACTCGCCCGGCTCGCCGAACGTCCGGAGAACCGCTGGGAAGTGCGTGCGCGACCGGCCGTCGCGCTGCTCGACGACGCCGATGGGCAGGGTGCCGAGGGCGCGGGAGGCGACGAGCCCGCCGAACAACCCGACGTCGAACAATCCGACGTCGAACAACCTGGCACCGAGGAATCCGGTATCGAGGAATCCAGCACCGACAAGTCCGGTACCGATCAACCCGGCGCCGACCCCGACACCGGACTCGATGATCACGCCGCCGCGCCGACACTGACCGTGCAGGTGGTCGACCAGCTCGAGCAGGTGCTCGTCGGGCAGTCGCGTCGCGCCCCGCGCGTGCAGCAGCTGATGGAGGCGTTGGGCGGGCTCGCATCGGAGCCGGGAACCGTGGTCGTGGTCGGGGCCCGCGCCGACATGTACGAGATGGCGTCCACGCTCGAGCCGGTCGCCTCGGCGTGGCAACACCGGTCGATCGTGGTGCCGCCGATGACCGACACCGAACTCGAAGAGGTCATCGCCGCGCCCGCACGGGTGTCGGGAATCCGCGTCGACAAGGGCCTCGCCCCGACCATCCTGTCCGATCTGCGCGGCCTGACCGGGCGGCGCGGCCCGGTCGAGGACCGCGCCGGGCAGCTCCCGCTGGTGGCCCACGTGCTGTCGGTGATGTGGGCGACCCGCGCGGGCGCCACGCTCACGGTCAGCGGCTATCACGCGGCGGGTGGGGTCTCCTCGGCCATCGCCGAATCCGCCGAGGCCATGTGGCTGGCCCTGACACCGGCCCACCGCGTCACCGCACAGCGGCTGCTGCTGTCGCTGATCCACATCTCCGACGGGGTGACCGCGCGCCGGCCGCGTCGGTTCGCCGACCTCGTCGCCCTCGGTGACGATCGCGCGGGTACGGTCGCGGTGATCGAGGCGCTGTCGGAGTCACGCCTGGTCACCGTCTCCGACCAGCAGGTCCAGATCATCCACGACGTCGTGCTCAGTGCCTGGCCGCGGCTGAGCGAACTGATCGAACGCACCCGTGACAGCGCTCCGGTTCTCGAGCGCGTCACCTCCGATGCCACCGAGTGGGACCGTCAGGGCCGCGACACGTCGTTGCTCTACAACTCGACGCGCTACGCGTGGGCCGCGCAGGTGGCCGACGACCCGGTGCTCGGCTCGGTGGCTCGCGACTTCCTCGACGCCGGCCGCCACCACATCGACACCCAACGCCGCCGGCGGCGATGGGCGATCGCTGCGGTCTCGCTGCTCGCGGTGATCTCGGTGGTCGCCGCGGGGGTGGCCATCTTCTCCAACGTTGCGCTGGCCCGCGAGAGCGACAACGCGCGGTTCTCGGCGCTGCTGTCGTCGGCGGGGCGGCTGGCCCAGACCGATCCGGGCCTCGCCGCCCAACTCGCGGTGGGCGCGTGGCGCATCCACCCCGACAACCCGCTGGCGCGGATGCGGGTGCTGCAGACCCAACAGCTGCCGCTGCCGATCTCGGCGCGACAGGGCCATCAGGGGTCGGTGTACGACCTCGGCCTGACCTCCGGCGGCGCCGGTGGCACCGGTGCGGGAGGCAGATTGCTGGCGACGGCCAGTTACGACCGCTCGGTGCGCCTGTGGCGGGCCGACAACCCGCGCGACATCGTGGCGGCCGGTCCGGCCCTGCGCGGGTACGGCTCCTTCGTCACCTCGGTCGATTTGCGGCCCGGCTCGCCGACCCTGGCCTCGGCCGACGGCGAGGGCAAGATCGCCGTGTGGGACATCGCCGACGTCACCCACCCCGTGCGGACCCAGACGTTGCAGTCGCCGTACGGTACCGGGACGTCGTACATCCTGCGCTACGACCGCACCGGCCGGGTGCTCGCGACCACCCATGACAACGGGGTCGTCACCTTGTGGGACACCACCGCACCCGGCGGGTATCGCGCGGTGTCGGCGATCCGTGATCACACCGGTCCGGTCCGCACGGTTGCGCTGTCGCCGACCCGACCGGTGCTCGTCGCCGGTTCCGACGACGGCACCATCAGCCTCTCCGACATCGCCGATCCGGCTGCGCCGGTGCATCTCTCGGATCTGCGGGACGGTATCGACAGCGGGTGGCATTCGGTGGCGATCTCACCCGACGGCACGCTGCTGGCGGCCGGCCGGGACGACGGGACGGTCGCGGTGTGGAACATCGCCGATCCTCGCTCGCCGATCGCGTTGGGCCGCGTTCGGGCGCACGGCGCGGCGATCTGGTCGGTCGGATTCTCCGCGGATGGTCGGTCGTTGATCTCGGCCGGTCTCGACGGGTTCGCGCGCCGCTGGGACGTCGGCACCGACGGGACATCGGCGTCGGCCGATCTGCTCACCGAACTAGGTGTGCCGATGCGAACCTCCGGTGGCGCGTTCTTCACCGCCCGCGAGATCGCGCCACAGGTGATCCTCACCGCCGGAGGCGCCGGGACGATCCAGGCCTGGGACATCCCGGCCTCACCCCAGCCCGCGCACTCGTTGCCCATCACCCAGACCTCGGTGAGCCCGGACGGAACGACCTTGGCCACCAGCGCCGCCGACCAGACGATCGCGTTGTGGAACCTGCCGCGCGGGCGGGCGCCGACGGAGCTGTCCCGCATCTCCGCGCAACCGCGACCCAGTGGTGGGTACGTAACCGCGTTCAACCGGACGGGCACCATCCTCGCCAGCGCGTTCACCGGCGGTGGTGAGGTGGATCTCTACGACATCTCCGATCGCCGGGCGCCGCGTCGTCTGGTGACGCTTCCGGTGCAGACCCGGCACACCTTCCCGCTGGCCTTCGATCCGACGAGGGATCTGCTGGTCACCGGCAGCAGCGACAACTCGATCCAGCTGTGGGACGTCGCCGACCCGCATGCGCCACGGATGCTCGGACAGCCGTTCGCCACGGCGGACGGCTTCATCGAGGACGTCCAATTCGGCCCCGACGGTGGTGATCTCGTCGTCGCCGATGCCGCACATCGCATCACCCGGTGGGACATCGACGACCCACAGAATCCTCATCTGGCACAACAGATGACCTCGCACACGAGTGCGGTCAATGCGGCGGTGTTCAGCCCCGACGGACGGTTCATCTACGGCGGCGCCGACGACCAGACCATCTCGGTGACCGCGGTCGGTTCCGAAACGGCTGCGCGCGTGCGTGTTCCGGCCGGGGTTCGGGTGACGTCGCTGTCGGTCTCGGCCGACGGCACAACCCTGGTGGTCGGCGCCGACCTGAGCGTGCAGCTCTGGGACATCTCGAAACCCGATGCGCCGAAACCGATTGCACGCGACGAGTCGATCACCGCCGAGTCCGCGTACGTCCGCGAGCCGATGATCGCTCCCAATGACGTCATCTATGCCGGTGGCCGTTCCGATCTGCAGTGGTGGACGATCGATGCCGGAGCCGTCGCGAGCCGCGTCTGCGCGGCCGACAATCACATCGATCGCGGCACGTGGGACGAATTCGCCGAGGGCGTCGGGTACCCCGACATCTGCCCCGGCTGAGGCATGACGAGAACCCGGACAAAACGAGAACTTGTTCTAGACAGGTGTCCAGGCCTGTGTCTAAGGTGAGGGCATGGATTTCGGGATCGTTCAGTTCACCAGCGACCGCGGCCTGACGCCGCAGGTCCTGGCCCCGCTCATCGAAGAGGCCGGGTTCGCGTCGTATTTCGTCCCCGAGCACGGGCACATCCCGACCCGCCGCGATACGGCCCATCCACGGACCGGTGATTCCTCGCTGCCCGACGATCGCTACATGCGCACCCTCGACCCCTGGACGACGCTGGCCGCGGCCGCTGCGGTCACCGAGCGGATTCGGCTCGCCACGGCGGTCGCGCTACCCGTGCAGTCCGATCCGATCACTCTCGCCAAGACCCTGGCCACCCTCGATCACCTGTCCGGCGGACGGCTGACGCTCGGTGTCGGATTCGGTTGGAACCTCGACGAATTGGCCGATCACAAGGTGCCGCCGAAGCTGCGGCGGACGATGTTGCGCGAGTATCTCGAGGCCATGCGCGCGCTCTGGACCGACGAGGAGGCCGAATACCACGGTGACTTCGTCGATTTCGGGCCCAGCTGGGCATGGCCCAAGCCGCAGGCGCACATCCCCACGCTCGTCGGCGCCGCGGGCAACGAGAAGAACTTCCGATGGATCGCCCGCAGCGCCGACGGCTGGATCACCACGCCGGGCGAAGAAGACATCGAGGGCTCGGTGGGCCTGCTGCACCGGATCTGGTCCGACGCCGGCCGTGACGGCGTACCGCAGGTCGTCGTCCTCGACTTCAAGCCGGTCGCCGAGAAGCTGGAGAAATGGCGCCAGATCGGGGTCACCCAGGTCCTGTACGGCCTCCCTGACGACTCGGTGGAACGCGCCCGAGGGTATCTCGCCAAACTAGCCGGCAAGCTCGGTCTCGCCCCTGCGGTGGTGTAACCCCTCCCACGCCGACAGCGCCTTTGAGCGCGCCGGCTACGGCGCGGCCGCGAGCCCCGGAATGACGAAGCGCTCCACCTGTCGTCGCACCGAGGTCGGGTCGTCGGCGTCGACGGTGGTGCCGGGAACGGTGCCGAGGCTGATGAGAATCCGGGCCACCCACTCCGATACCTCGACGGCGTCGTGGTCGGGGTGCACTTCTCCGTTCTCGATCGCGGCGTCGACGAATGGTCTCCAGAACAGTGCGAGGTCGGGGACGAGGGCGCTGACGCCCACGCCCGCGCACGCGGCGAATTCCTCCGGCTCTTCCGTGCGCAGCCGCAGCAGTAACGTCCCGGGGTCGTCGTAGGCGCCGCGGCCGATCCGGACGCCTGCCACGAGTTGCTCGGTGAAGTCGCCCAGTGTTTCGAGTTCGACGCGCGCGTCGCTCCAGAACGAATCGGTGAGCCGCACGATCGTCGCCCCGACCATCGACTGCTTGTCGGGGAAGTGTCGGTAGAGCCAGGCCCGCGACACCCCGGCGACGTCGGCGACCTGCTGCATTGTCGTGGCCCGAATGCCCTTGTCGGCGAGCAACTTCTCGGCCGCATCGAGCAGGCGGTCGGCGACGCTCGTGGCCGGGGCGGGTGTCATGGTCACCAACTCTAACAACCGGGCTGGACAGTTTCGCGAAAGTGTTTACTCCGAGCCCCTTCGTGCGGTAGACAGATTCAGAGATCTGTCAACTATCCAAAGGGGCTCCCATGCGTGATCTCCCGCGTACCGCCATCATCGGCGCCGGAATCAGTGGCCTGACATCGGGAAAGATGCTCACCGACTACGGCGTCCCGTACACCTGTTTCGAGAGTTCCGATCGGGTCGGCGGGAACTGGGCGTTCGGCAATCCCAATGGGCACTCGAGCGCCTATCGGTCGCTGCACATCGACACGTCCAAACATCAGCTGTCGTTCCGGGATTTCCCGATGCCGTCGGAATACCCGGATTTCCCGCACCACACCCAGATCAAGCAGTACCTCGACGACTACACCGACGCCTTCGGGCTGCGCGAGAACATCGAGTTCGGCAATGGGGTGACCCACGCCCGCCGACTCGACGGCGGCGGGTGGGAGTTGTCGACGCAGCGCGGCGAGACGCGCCGCGTCGACCTGCTGGTCGTGGCCAACGGGCATCACTGGGATCCGCGGTGGCCGAATTTCCCGGGCGAATTCGCCGGTGACGAGATCCACTCCCATTCCTATATCGACCCGCGTACCCCGCTGGACTTCGCCGGCAAACGAATCCTGGTGGTGGGCTTGGGCAACAGTGCCGCCGACATCGCCGTCGAGCTGTCGTCCAAGGCGCTCGACACCACGGTCACCATCTCGACCCGGTCGAGTGCCTGGATCGTCCCCAAGTACTTCGCGGGCAAACCGGCCGACAAGTACTACCACACCTCGCCTTACATTCCGTTCTCGTGGCAGCGCAAGTTCACCCAGATCATGCAGCCGATGACCGCCGGGCGCCCCGAGGATTACGGCCTACCGACCCCGAATCACAAGTTCTTCGAAGCACATCCGACGCAGTCGGTCGAGCTGCCGCTGCGGCTCGGCTCCGGTGACGTCACCGCCAAGGGCAACATCGAGCGACTCGACGGCCACACCGTGCACTTCGTCGACGGCACGAGTGCCGATTTCGACGTGATCATCTACGCCACCGGATACAACATCACCTTCCCGTTCTTCGACCCCGATGTGATCAGCGCCCCCGACAACCACATCGACCTGTACAAACGGATCTTCTATCCGGGCATCGACGACGTCGTGTTCGCCGGCTTCGCCCAGTCCACGCCGACGCTGTTTCCGTTCGTGGAATGTCAGGCCCGGGTGATCGGTGCCTATGCGGTCGGGCAGTACCGCCCGCCGTCGGTGCCGCAGATGCGTGAGACCATCGCCTCCGACCAGCAATACTTCACCGGGCACATGCTGCACACGGCAAGGCACACACAGCAACTCGACCACTATCTCTACGAACACAGCATCCGTACCAAAGAACTGCCCGCCGGGCGTGCGCGTGCCGCCGAGCAGGGGCCCGTCCGCTGGGCGGGCGTCGACGCCGCGCCGCTGCAGGAGGCACGATGACCACCGCCGACACCGACCGTCGCACCGTGCATTTCGAGTCCGTACGATTCGATTCTGACGGAACCGGTTGCGACGCCTGGTTCTTCGCACCGACCGGCACCGCATTCGCCACCGAAGCAGGAGTGCCGGTGGTGGTGATGGCCCACGGATTCTGCGGCACCAAGGATTCCGGGCTCGAGCCGTTCGCGCGACGCCTGGCCGACGCCGGTCTGGCGGTGTTCGCGTTCGACTACCGGAACTTCGGACTCTCCGATGGTGAACCGCGCCAACGGGTCTCGATGTCCGGTCAGGCCGCCGACTACCATGCCGCCATCGACGCCGCCGGCCGTCAGCCCGGTGTGGACGCCTCCCGGATCGTCCTGTGGGGGCTGTCGCAATCCGGCGGGCACGTGTTGATCGTGGCAGCCGAACGTGCGCGGACGGGGCGCGACGACGTGGCCGCCGTCATCTCGGCGGTGCCGATGGTCAGCGGGCTTGCGGCCGGTGTTCACCATTACCCGCAGGTGGGTGCGGTCTCGATGTTGCGATCCACGGCCGTCGGCATCGGAAGTGCGTTGGGCGCCAGACTCGGGCGCGACCCGGTGATGATGCCGGTCGTCGGCAAGCCCGGTGACAAGGCCGCGCTGACCAGCGACGGTTACCTGGAGAGTTACCTCGCGATCGCCGGCCCCAGCTGGCGCAACGAGGTCGACGCGTCGATCGGCTTGGAGCTCGGCTCATTTCGCGCCGACAAGGCCGCGCCCGATGTGGCCGCGCCGGTCCTCATGCAGATCGCCGACCTCGATCGGGGAGCGCCGCCCCACGCGGCGGCCAAGGCCGGTTTCGCCGCACGCGCCGAGGTCCGGCATTACCCGTGTGACCACTTCGGGATCTTCGCCGAGGTTCAGGATTCGTGGTTCGAGCCGGTCGTGTCCCATCAGATCTTTTTTCTCACACGCCATCTCGCCACCTCGGCGGTGACCGGGTGAGCACGGCAATGGTGATCGGCGGCGCGTCGGGTATCGGAAAGGCCACCGCGCGAAGGCTGCACGAGGACGGCCATCGCGTCGTCGTCGCCGACGTCAATGCCGATGCCGCGTCCGCAACTGCCGCCGAACTGGGCGGTACCGCGACCGCGGTGCACCTCGATGTCACCGACGAGGCTTCTGTCGCTGCAGGATTCGACGGACTCGACGACCTCACGATCGTCGTCAACTGCGCAGGGCTGTCGATGCCCGGAGCGCTCACCGAACTGGAGTTGTCGGCGTGGCAGACGACCGTCGATGTCTGCCTGACCGGCACCTTCCTCGTGCTCAAGTATGCGGGACGCCATGTCGCCCAGGGTGGTTCGATCGTTTGCGTGGCCTCGCTGAACGGCCGGCAACCCGGTGCCGGGATGGGGTCGTACTGTGCGGCGAAGGCCGGGGTGCTGATGCTCGTCGAGGTGGCCGCTCTCGAACTCGCCGAACGAGGGGTTCGCGTCAACGCCGTCTCGCCCGGACTCGTCGACACCCCGCTGACCGCCGGTATCGCCTTCGTCCCCGGGCTGACCGAGGAGTACCTGGAGAACACGCCGTTGGGTCGGGCGGGTACTCCCGAGGACATCGCCGCGACGATTGCGTTCCTCACCTCCCCGGCGTCGGGGTGGATGACCGGTGCCGCAATCGATCTCAACGGCGGCGCGCACCTGCAGCGCTATCCGGACGTGTTGGGTAAGGTGCGGGCACTCGCAGGCGGGTAGGTCCGGTGTTCGGCGAGGGTCAACCCCGCGGCAACGGGGCCCCGACCTCGCCGGAGTCGCGTCGCAGGACGCGCAACGAACCCTCCGCGCGGACCTCGGTGAACTGTCCGGTCTCCAAGGCCTGGCAGTAGATCTCGTAGGGGGGACGGCCGCCGTCGGCGGGATCGGGGAACACGTCGTGGATCAGCAGCGCGCCACCGATGCGCACCCACGGTGCCCACCCGTCGAGGTCGTTCTGCGCGGCCTCCATCGAATGGCCGCCGTCGATGAACACGAAGTCGGCGGGTTTGCCCCAGGCCCGGGCCGCGACGGTCGACGGTGCGAGCATTCCGATCACGGTCTGCTCGAGGCCGGCGTCGAACATTGTGCGCCGAAAGCGGGCCGAGGTGTCCAGCGTGCCCGAATGCGGATCGACGAGAGACTCGTCGTGGTACTCCCAGCCGGGCTGGTGTTCCTCGGAGCCGCGGTGGTGATCGACGGTGACGATCACCGCCCCTGCCGCCTCGGCCGCCGAGCCGAGGAATACCGTCGACTTGCCGCAATAGGTGCCGATCTCCACGCCGACCTTTGTCGAATCCGGTTGTGTCAGATACTCACCGGCGATCTCGAACAGGGTTTGCGCCTCGTCGAGCGGCATGAAGCCCGGCGCGTCGTCGGCGACCTGACGACGTTCGGGTGAGGGAGCGGAGAGCGGCTGCGATGCCGGCGAGGCGGTCATGAAAACCGATCCTAGGGCATCTCTGCGGTTACCGACCGAGCGATTGTTCTCCCCGGCGTAGGGTGGACAACCATGAAAGCTCAGGTGCTCACCGCAGAGTCCGGACCGTCCGCCCTCGAACTGACCGACGTCCCCGATCCGACGCCCGCCGAGGGCCAGGTCCTCGTCGACATCAAGTCGTGCGGGATCTGTTTCCCCGACCTGCTGATGAGTCAGGGAAAGTACCAGCTCCGCATGCCGACGCCGTTCACGCCCGGCACCGAGGTCGCAGGCGTGGTGCGCCAGGCTCCCGAGGGGTCCTCGGTGAAGGTGGGCGACAAGGTTCTCGTCGCGTCCATCGTCGGCGGCTTCGCCGAACAGCTGACCGCCTCGCCCGAGCAGCTGCTGCCCCTGCCCGAGGGGCTGACCTTCGATCAGGGCGCCGCGCTCGGCATCAACTATCAGACCGCGCTGTTCGCGCTGAAGTTGCGCGCACAGACCGCGCCCGGTGAGGTCGTCGGGGTGCTCGGCGCTGCGGGTGGCGTCGGGACCGCGTCGATCATGGTGGCCAAGGCGATGGGCGCCAAGGTCATCGCGATCGTGCACCGCAAGGGTGCCGAGGAATTGCTGCGCAGCGCAGGCGCCGACGAGGTCATCCAGCTCGAAGAGGGCTGGGGAGCCGAACTGAAGAAGATCGCGCCCGAGGGTGTCGACGTGATGATCGACCCGTCCGGCGGCGAGGTGTTCGACGAGGCGCTGCGCCAGGTCGCCCCCGACGGTCGGTACGTGGTCATCGGCTTCGCGGCCGGCGGCATCCCGACCGTCAAGCTGAACCGCGTGCTGTTCCGCAACATCGCCGTCGTCGGCGCTGCCTGGGGTGAGTACGTGCGCACCCACCCCGGTGTGCCGGAACTGTTGCACGACGAGCTGACCGAGATGATCGCCGCGGGGCTGAGTCCGCAGGTCAACACCACCTACACCCTTGATCAGCTACCGACCGCATTGACCGATCTCGCCGAGGGGCGGATCCTGGGGAAAGCCGTCGTCCACATCGCCGATTGAGAGGTCACCTCATGTGCCGCAACATCACCGAACTGCGCGGACTCGAACCCGCGGCGACCGAGGAAGAAATCGAGGCAGCCGCACGCCAATACGTTCGCAAGGTGAGCGGCATCCGTCATCCGTCGGCAGCCAACGCCGAGGTGTTCGAGGCGGCGGTCATCGCGGTGACCGCCGCCACGCGCACCCTGCTCGGTGAGCTCCCGGAGCGTCGCCAGCCGCCGAAAACCGTACCGCCGCTGCGGCGTCCGGAGGTCCGGGCGCGGATCGCGGCGCGGGGGTAGGGCTGCGGCGGGCATGCTCATATGGCGCTTCTGCATCCCGGCCATCGATCTGGGGAAATAGCCGGCTGCTACTGCACGCCGAACAACTCCGCCGCATTCCGATAGAGGACCCCGCGTACCCAGTCGTCGCCCAGATCCAGCCGCACGATCGCGTCGAGGGCGTGGGTGTAGGTGTAGGGGATGTTCGGGAAGTCGCTGCCGAACAGGATCTTTGGTCCCAGGTCGGCCAGCCGGGGTCGTAGCTCGGGTGGGTACGGCGCGTCGGCCTCGGAGAAGTCGGTAAACGACATCGTGGTGTCGAGTCGCACATTCTCGAATCGTTCGGCGAGGCCGAGGAATTGCTCGTATTCCGGTGTGCCCATGTGGGCGACGATGAGCGGCAACGACGGGAATCGCTTGAGGAGCCGGGCGATGGGATCGGGCCCGGTGTAGGTGCCCGGTGCCGGCCCGGAGCCGCAGTGGATGATCACCGGGACCTGCGCGTCGGCGATCTGCGACCACACACCGTCGAGCAGCGGATCCAGTGGTGAAAAGGCGCCGACCTGGATGTGGCACTTGAAGACCCGGGTGCCCGCGGCGATGGCCTTCGAGACGTAGGCGGTCGCCGGCTCCTCGGGGTAGAAGGTTGCGGTGTGAAGACAGTCGGGGTGGTGGGCGGCGAAGTCGGCGGCCCATCCGTTGAGCCACTCAGCCATGTTCGGCTTGTGTGGATACACGAGTGACGAATACGCGCGAATACCGAAAGCCTGCAACGCAGCCACCCGGACGTCCTCGTCGGCTCGGTAGGTGATCGGCCATTCGCGTCCGACGAGCGGCCCGGCTGAGTCGAAATACGCCCACACCTTGTCCATCACCGACCGCGGCATGAAGTGGGTGTGGACGTCGATCAAACCCGGCAGTCCCAACGTGCCCCAGATCGAGCGGACCCGTTGTGCCTCAGCCTCGCTGAACGGTGTCGGCGCGGACGGATCTTGCTCGGGAACGACGCTGTTCATGCATCGACGGTACCGCGCGTGACGTTACGGGTCACGGAGAGTCGATCACCGTGCGTTCCCCATCGAGATGACCGCGGTTCGCAATGTCAGTCCTGCGTGTGAGCGGGGGAGTGGTCCTTGGACGCGCGCGGCATGCGCCCGGTCCAGTCGCGGGGAACGATGAACACGCCCTCGGCCTCGACGGTGACCCCGTCGGTGTCGGCGAGGGTGCCCCGGACGGTCTTCTTGCGGCCGTCGCGACCGACGATCGACGCGCGTGCGGTCAGCGGTCCCAGTGGCGTCGGGCGCAAATAGCGCAGCGAGATCGTCCCGGTGTAACACGGCACGTTGTCGACGCTGGCGGCCTCGCCGAGTACCTGATCGAGGATCATCGCGGCCACTCCGCCGTGCACATGACCACCGGGTCCCTCATAGGCGGCACCGAGGGTGAACTCGGCGGACACCTCGTGCCCGTCGTGGCGGGTCCGCAACGGAGGCGCGATGGCGTTGCGCACGCCGACAACCGAATTGCCCCACGGCATTCCGACGAAATCCGGCGTGTAGCGAACGCCGTACGGACCGTCGATCTGCTCGGCGCGCAGGGTGTCGACGATGGCGTCGATCCGCTCGCGCGCCGCGGCCACCACGTCGTCGGGGACCTCGGTGCGAATCACCGCATCGATGAGCTGGCGCACGGAGTCCGTCAGCGGTTCATAGATCGCGCGGCGACGGGCGATCTCGTCGTCGGAGATGTCCTCGAGGGTGAACTGCATGCGGCGACTCCCGGGTCGTGCCGGCCCTGGTGAACCGCGGACCGAAACCAGACTAGAACGTGTTCTAATCTAGCGGAAGGCGTCGGCGTCGGCCACCAGATCGATGCGGGCATCGGCGATCACTTCGGCGCGATCATCCGGGCGGACAAAGCCGGCCTCGATCGCTGTGTCGGCCGCCTCGGTGTAACGCTTGAGGTAGGTGTCCTGGTCAGGGTAGAGATCGGCGATGACCGTCGGCGGCAGGGGCGTCGTGACGCCGAACAGCACACAAATGCGGGGCACGTCGTCCTCGACCACGCCACTGAGGATCTGGGTCGGTACGTCCACGCACGGAGTGCGCACGCCGTCGCGCGCATTGCCCACCTGGTCGAGTTCGAACCGGTGGCCGTCCCCGGCGTCGACGACCAGCAGCGGGTCCGCGACCGGGGGCTCCGACTCCTCGTCGACCCACGACCGCAAATGGTGCAACGCCGAACGCAGCACAAAGCGCTGCTGACCGCGGTTCACCGGCGCCGGACAACCGAGCATCGATTCGTACTCGCCGATCTGAGCGAAATCGGCATGCGACGTCCCGGCCATCTCCCATACGCGCAGCAGTGACGAATCCGGTTGTCGGGCTTGCACATACTGAAAGTTGGTGAGAACGTCGGTCTCGGTTTGCACGACGAAGACCGGAACGGTCAGATCGGTGGATATTCGCACGGGCAACCCGCGATAGGCCTCGGTGATGTCGGCGGGACCGCCGGCCTCGCCGAGCGGTAGCGCTCCGAGCGATCGGCTGTGAATCAGAATCCCGTGAAAGACGTTGTGCAGGTCGACGAAATGATTCGCGTAGGTAGTCAGTGCCATGGCCGATTGGGATTCGCCCGCGGCCAGTAGTCGGCGCACGGTGAGCCCGGCCAGCGGATGGCCTTCGGTATGGTTCGCGGCGAGTGCGCCACCGATGGCGCCGAAGATGTCGTAGCTGTAGCCGTCACCCGGGTGGCGCAGTGACCCGTATCGATCGGTGTCCTTGTCGGCGAGACGCGTGGGCGTGTCACCGTCGTCCATTCCGACAGATCCGGCACCGCCCTCGATGCCGGTGTACTGCGCCGAAACCCCCACCCAGGCACACCCCGATCGGACGATCTCCGGCGCGAGGTACGTGTACTCGGGTGCGGCGTCGGTTCCGCTGGACACGTTGAACCACTCGACGACGACGTATCCGTTGAAATCGGAGTCATTCTCGGGGCGCCGCACCAGGATTCGGGTGGTGAACTCGGCGGAGTCGGCTTCGGCAATGTCTCCGGACGAGGTGCTCTCGAATCGGCGGGCTCGTCCGACAGCAGCATATTCGCGCTCGTCATATCGGTGGGCTGTCAGGTTCGGACCGGGGCTGGCGCTGAGGATGTTGTGACCTTTTCCGCCGGTCAGTTCGATGAAGGTCACTCGTGACGACATCTTTCGACCTTAACCCTCGTCCCCCGTTCGACGTGGTCTTCCTGATGTTTGACGTCGACGTCCTCGAGACGTCTTCCCCTGATGGTCGAGCAACTCGCCCTGCCCGATAGCCGGAACCTTCCCCCGACGCCCCAGGCACCGGGCCTTCCCGCCCGATGCCCCAGGCACCGGGCCTTCCCGCCCGATGCCCCAGGCACCGGGCCTTCCCCCGACGCCCCAGGCGCCGGGCCTTCCCGCCCGATGGTCGCACCCCCCCGACAATCGAAGACCTTTCCTCCCGATGGTCGAGGTGCGAGCCGCGTGCGGCGAGCCTCGAGACCCGGCGAGACAACCAGCCTCCCAACCACATCCACCAACCACAGCGAAACCCGCACCCCTACCACACCCCACCGACAGAAAACTGCCGCCAGCCCACCAACGAAACCCGTTGTCCACAAGCACCTTTCCCTCCACCGAACTGTCGAATACCCTTGCCATAATTCATATGTTCGAGTATGGTGGAGTCATCACACCGATCAGCCACCGGGGAGGGGCCCATGATCGACACCACCGAAGCTCTTGATGCCGAGGCGGTTTTCGCCGGGATTGTCACCCAACTCAGCGACCTGCAATGGAATCCGGACATGACCGGGCCACAGGCCTTCGGCGCGATGAAGCAAGTCCTTCTGTTGCGCAACCTGGTTGATCACCACGCCACCACCCTCACCGGCGAGATGGACCGGCTGGGCGTGGCCGACCACAAGACCACCCGACTTCGGGAGTTGTTGATCAGCATGGGTTTCGCACCGGCCGTCGCTTCGCGATACGTGCGGATGGCTGCCACCACCGATGTCGACCTGTTGTTGGCGCATGCAGCGGACGGGTCCATCTCGTCCGAACACACCGACGCCATCGTGCGCGGGTTGGCGCACATCGACACCCGATGCCCCGAACCCCTCGACACCGTGCAACGTTGTGAATACCTGCGGAAACTCCTGTCGCACTACTTCGCCGGCTTCACCCCCGCCGAGATCAACCTCTACGCACGACAGTTGGGCAACGAACTGGCCGCGGAGACTCCTGGCGGTTTACCTGCCGCCGAAGACAAGAGAATCAACTCCTACACCGACCGCATCACCGACGACGGACGGCTGGAGATCTCGGCGAACCTCGACATCATCGCCGGCGAGAAAACCAGAACTCTGATGGAAACCTTGTCGGCGCCCAAGCCCCAGCCCGACGGATCCCCGGATCCGCGGACACCCGAACAGATCTGCGCCGCGGCGTTTGAAACGATCGTCGAACTCGCGGCACAGGGATTGGCGGACACCACATTCTCGGCCAAACCCACCAACGGGTTGTTGTGGACGTGGTCGGCGGACAACCCCGCGCTCGGCGGCGATTTGCAGAACATGGGTCCGATCACCGAATCCACCGCCAAGTTGTTGTCGTGTGACACCACGATCACCAGAATCATTCTCAACCCCGACGGCGTACCCCTCGACGTCGGACTCAAAGAACGGCTGTTCACCCCAGGACAACGCAAAGCACTACTCGTCCGTGACCGCGGGTGCATCAAATGCGGTGCACACGCCGGACGCTGCCAAGCACACCATGTGCATCACTGGGCCGATGGTGGTCCCACCGACCTCGATAACGGTTGCCTGCTGTGCAGCAGCTGTCATGACGATGTGCACCACCACGGCTGGGACATCATCATGGGATTCGACCGACACCCCTGGCTGATCCCACCCGCCAGCATCGATCCGCAACGACGACCGGTGCCGTCGTATCACCGACGGACCATGCGACTCGACGACGTAGCAGCCTGACCCACGCTGCCCCCAACCTGATTCCTTGCACCGGCATCGCCGGGACCGCATCTGTTGTTTGAGAACTCCATAGAGAAATACCCCACCCGATGGTCGAGGTGATCGCGTGCCCGTGGACCGGATACCCATCGGTGCAACGGGTCTCGAGGCCCGGCGCCGGGGGCGCCGGACACCTCGACCACCGGGTGGGGAGGGTCCGAGTACCCGATCATCGGGCGGGAAGGCGTCAGTATCCTTCCGTGGCGAGTCGTCACCCCCCGATGGTCGAGGTGTGAGCCGCGTTCGGCGAGCCTCGAGACTGCCTGCGGCAGAGCTGGAACCGGATCACGGAGGACCGGATGCCGATCGTTGCAACGGGTCTCGAGGCCTCGTCCATCGGGGTGGGAACACCGTCGGGCGGGAGCGCGTCAGCGTCCTTCGATGGTCGGTTATTCCTTCTGGGACTTGCGATGGTTGTCGATCACCTTGCCGAACATGAAGTGCATCTTGGTGCCCAGGGGCCAGCCGACGTAGTAGCAGAGGAACAGGGAGATCTCCTCCAGCTGTTCCGGTGTCAGTTCGCCATTGGCCAGCGCCGAGGACGCCTGGATCTCGGCGACGTCGATCTGGCCGGACTGCGCAAGGGCACCGAGGAGTAGGAGTCGGCGGTCGCGGATGGAAAGCCCCTCGCGGGACCAGACTTCGCCGAACACCTGATCAGCGGTGTGGGCGAAGTAGTCGCCGGGCCCGTCGGACATCTCCCAGCCGTAGACCTTCGACATCATGTCGAGTGACTTCTGGCGCTGCTCGGACGTCATGAGAGCTCTCCTTCGTGGTCGTGGTGGGGGACGCCGAGCGCCTCGGCGAGGTCGCGGCGTGCCAACCGACCGAGCGGAAGATCGACGCCCAAGTGATCGGCAAGACCCAATGCCAGCGTGAGATCTTTCTCGCCCAGGGTTCGAACCGATGTGAAGATGCCATACCAGAAATCATCCGGTGCGATCTCGGCGGTGTTGTCGCGCAGCATGATTGCGCCGGCGCCGCCGGTGATGGCATCGGTGTGGCGGACCACTTTTCCCAATTTCACCAGGTCGATACCGGCTGCCTCGGCAAGGCGGGCGGCCTCGGTGGTTGCGGTGAACGAGATGAAGTGGAGCAGGTTTCGCGCCAGTTTCATCTTCGTGCCCGCACCGACGTCCGGACCGGCGTGGACCACCATGTCGGAGGTGAGCGCGAACGGTTCCTTGATTCTCTCGTAGGCGTCGCGCGGGCCGCCGACCATGATCGCCAAACGGCCTTCGGCGGCGCCGGCCGCGCCACCGGAGATCGGGGCGTCGAGCACTGTCACGCCGCGCTCGGCGGCAGCGGCAGCGAGATCGACTGCCGTCTCCGGAGCGATCGTCGAGTGCACGGTGATGATCGTTCCCGGAGCCGCGGTGCTCAACAATCCGCCGTCGCCGCTGACGACTGTGCGGACCTGCTCGTCGTCGAGCACGCAGACCCCGATGACGTCGGTGCGAGAAGCCAGGTCTGACAGCGATTCCGCGCGATCGGCCCCCTGATCGACGAGCTTGGCGACGGCGTCCTCGGACAAGTCGAACACCGTCATCCCGCCGGCCCACTTGGCGAGGCTGCCGGCCATCGGGCCACCGATGTTTCCCAGCCCGACATACCCGAGCCGCAGAGAGCCGGCAGCGTCGGTGCTCACGACCGGATCACCTGCCCGCCGTCGACATTGAAGATCTGGCCGGTGATCCAGCCGGCCTCGTCGGACAACAGGAACAGGCACATGCCCACCAGATCCTCGGGTGTACCGAAGCGCTTGAGGGGCAGGCGGTTCACGATGTCGTCGACCATCTCCTTCGGTGTGGTGCTGCGCGTCGCCTCGGTGTCGATGGGGCCGGGCGCAATGGCGTTGACCCGGATGTTCTGACCGCCGAGCTCGGTGGCCAACTGTTGGGTGAGCCCGTTGACCCCCACCTTCGCGAGGCCGTAGAAGCCGCTGTACAACCATGCCGCGGTGGAGGATTGATTCACGATCGCACCACCATCGGTCATGTGGGAGTACACCGCGCGGGTGACGTTGAGCGCGCCGTCGAGATTCACGCTCATGAACTTCTTGTAGTAGTCCCATGGGACGGTGATCAAGAAGTCCAGCTTCATCCCGCCGTAGATCGCTGCGTTGTTGACCAGACCGTCGATCCGGCCGTACGTGTCCACGGTGG
This sequence comes from Gordonia sp. YC-XJ4, assembly GCF_059511865.1. Lineage (NCBI taxonomy): Bacteria > Bacillati > Actinomycetota > Actinomycetes > Mycobacteriales > Gordoniaceae > Gordonia > Gordonia sp. YC-XJ4. The sequence goes on along the minus strand of NZ_CM183447.1, from coordinate 4,496,091 downwards.
CCTGCGCGAGTGCGGCCGCCGAGTCGGGGTCGGAGACGTCGGTGTGGACGTAGCGTCCACCGATGTCGGCGGCGACCTTCTCGCCGGCCTCGTCGTTGAGATCGGCGACGACCACATTGGCGCCCTCGCCGGCCAGTGCTCGTGCGTAGGCCTCGCCGATGCCTCCGGCGGCGCCGGTGACGATGACGGTCTTGTCGGTGAATCGTGAAGAAGTCATGTGCTGCTGCTCTTTTCGTTGAATGATGAGGTCAGGCGGGTCGGGCGACGGCCTTGGTCTGCAGATACTCCTCGAAGCCGGCGACGCCCATCTCGCGGCCGATACCCGACGCCTTGTAGCCGCCGAAGGGCACGTCGGCGGAGTACCAGATGCCGCCGTTGACGGACATGGTTCCGGTGCGAATGCCGTTGACGACCTTGTTGATCCGATCCTCGTCGGTACCCCACACCGCTCCGGAGAGTCCGTACGGAGAATCGTTGGCGATGCGGATGGCGTCGTCGTCGCCGTCGTGGGGGAGGATCACCAACACCGGCCCGAAGATCTCCTCCTGCGCGACCCGGGACGAATTATCAACCCCGGAGATCAACGTGGGTTCGACGAAGAATCCGGTGGGCTTGTCGGTGGGTCGTCCGCCGCCGATCTCGATGGTGCCACCCTCCGCACGTGCGAGTTCGATGTAGGACTCCACACGCTGACGTTGTCGAGCAGAGATCAAGGGCCCGCAGATGGTTCCGGGGTCGGTCGGGTCGCCCGCGGCGAGTCCGGCGAGGCTGTCGCGGGTGGCGGAGATCGCTTCATCGAGTCGTTCGCGCGGGACGAGCAGTCTCGTGGTGATGGCGCATCCCTGCCCGGCGTGGGTGACCACGGCGAACGCGGCCATCGAGCACGCGGCCGCGAGATCGGCGTCGTCGAGGACGATGAACGCCGACTTCCCGCCGAGTTCGAGGAAGACCTTGGTGAGCGATTCCGCGGCAGCGGCCATCACCTTCTTACCGGTGGCGGTGGACCCGGTGAAGGACACGACGTCGACGCGCGGGTCGCTGCCGAGTTGGGCGCCCACAGCGTGATCGCTGGAGGTGACGATGTTGACGACGCCGGGCGGGAAGTCGGTTTCCTCGGCGATCACCTTGCCGACGAGTGCCGCACACCAGGGGGTGTCAGGAGCGGGCTTGAGGACGACCGTGCATCCGGCGGCAAGTGCCGGCCCGATCTTGGCGAAGTTGATCTGGTGGGGGAAGTTCCACGGCGTGATCGCGCCGACGACGCCGGCCGCCTCGCTGCGCACCTCGCGATGGTTCTTCAGACCCATCGGCTTGGCCTCGCCGAGATCGGTGGTCCACGAATAATTCTCGGCGAGGTCTGCAAAGTAGCCGAGGTCGTTGATCGGTCCTTCCAGCTGCGGCCCGTGCGTCAGGAACACCGGGCAACCGACTTCGGCGACGGTGATATCACGCAGCTCGTCGACGTGCGCGAGCAGGGCGTCGCGCAGCTGCCGGAGGCAACGCGCGCGAAATGAGTGGTCGCGGGACCACGGTGTTTCGTCGAAGGCGCGTCGGGCGGCGGCGATCGCGGCATCCATGTCGGCGGCGTCGGCGTTGGCCGCCTTGCCGATCGCGGCCTCGGTGGCTGGGTTGATGACATCGAAAGTGCCACCCCCGCCGGGGATCAGCTTGCCGTCGATGAGTAGATCCGAGGCGGATACGGGTCTGAGTGACATGAACTGGAACTCCATCTGGACAGGTGTCTGGACTCAAGTTCAAACCTAGTGTAGCGTCGGTCACATGTCCAGCCCCGTATCCCAGGAATCGACCCGACGGCGACTCTCCGCCCAGCAGGCCGAAACCGTTGCCCGGCTGACCGACGCCGCGGTGGACGTGCTCAACGACGAGGGCTTCGACGGGTTGACGGTTCGGGTGGTCGCCAAGCGGGCCGGTGTCGCGCCCGCCACCGCCTACACGTACTTCTCGTCGAAGAGTCACCTTGTGGCCGAGGTGTTCTGGCGCCGACTTGCCGACGGCGTGCCCGACCCCGATCCGGCGCTCGACCCGGCCGACCGGGTGGCCGCCGTGCTGCGCGATGTCTCCCTGGTGGTCGCCGGCGAGGGCCAACTCGGCGGCGCGGTCACCGTCGCACTGTTGGGCACCGACCCCGACGTCGAACACCTGCGTCTGCGCATCGGCGGATTCATCCGCCAACGTCTGGCCCAGGCGCTCGAGGTGGACCCGGAGAACCCGGGGCCGGTCGTCGACGCGCTGGAGATGTTGTACGCCGGCGGGCTCGTGCACGCCGGGATGGGCCACCTCAGCTACGAGCAGACCTCCGAACGTCTGGTCGCCGCCGCCCACCTGCTGATGGAGAAGCAATCGTGATGATGGAGCACACCCGATGACCGACGCCGTTGCCGTGGCCGGGATGCAGGAGCACATTCCGTTCGATCCGTACGCCTATGGCTTTCATGAGGATCCGTATCCCACCTATGCTCGCCTGCGCCGCGAGGCGCCGGTGTATTACAACTCCGAGTTGGATTTCTGGGCGCTGGCCCGGCACGCCGACGTGCGCAGTGCGTTTCGTGACTCGGTGAACCTGTCCAACGCCTGGGGTGTGTCGATGGACCCGGCGTCGTACGGTCCGGACGCACACAAGTCGATGTCGTTTCTGGCACTCGACGACCCCAAACACATGCGCATCCGCAAACTGGTGAGCAAGGGCTTCACCCCGCGCCGCGTCAACGACCTCTCCGGCCGGATCACCGCCCTGACCCACGAACACTGGAGCCGGTGCCTCGACAAGGGCGAATTCGACTACGTCGCCGACTTCGCCGGGCTGCTCCCGATGGACGTCGTGTCGGAGTTGCTCGGCGTCCCCGAGAGTGACCGGGCGTTCCTGCGCAAGCAGTCGGATCTGCTGCTGCATCGCGAGGAGGGGGTGCTCGACGTCCCCGAAGCGGCCGTGTACGCGTATATCGAACTGCACAAATACTATTCGGCGTTGATCGCCGAACGCCGCACCAACCTCGGCGACGACCTCGTCTCGGCACTGCTCACCGCCGAGATCGACGACGAGTCGGGGGACAAGACGGCGCTGTCCGACGACGAGATCGTCGGATTCATGGTGCTGATGGTGGTGGCCGGCAACGAGACGACCACCAAACTGCTTGCCAATGCCCTGTATTGGGCCTGGCGCAATCCCGACGAGATGGCGCGTGTCATCGCCGACCCCGACCTGGTACCCGACTGGACCGAGGAGACGCTGCGCTACGACAACTCGACGCAGATGGTGCTGCGCCGGGTCGCCGCCGACGTCGACTACGGCGAGCACACCATCGCCGCCGGTCAACGGGTGTTGCTGCTGGTCGGTTCGGCCAATCGCGACGAGGACGTCTTCGACGACCCCGACCGCTACCGGATCGGCCGGGACTGCGGTCAGGCGCTGATGAGCTTTGGCATGGGCACCCATTTCTGCCTCGGCGCCCACCTGGCGAGGTTGGAGGCCAACATCGGGCTGACCGAGGTGGCCCGGTCGATCCGATCGGTCGACATCGACATCGAGAACGCGGTGCGTGTGCACTCGGTGAACGTCCGCGGCTTCGCCGAACTCCCGGTACGAGTGACGGTGCGCTGATGGCCTTCCTCCCGCACCCTGCCCGACGCCCGGTCCTGGTGGCCGGCGCATCCTCCGGTATCGGCGCAGCCACCGCCGAATGGCTGGCGGCACAGGGACATCCGGTGGCCTTGGCCGCGCGCCGTGTCGACCGTCTCCAAGAGCTCGCCGACAAGATCACCACCGCAGGCGGGGAGGCCGTCGCGGTGCCCCTCGACGTCACCGACGAGGCGTCGGTCCTCGAGTGTGTCGCCAAGTCGCAGGCCGCGATCGGTGACCTCGAGATCGTCGTCGCCGGCGCCGGCGACCTCGCCGTCGGTTTGTCGTACGAGATCTCGCCTGTCGAGTTCGCCGATCAGATCAACATCCACCTCACCGGCGCCTACCGCCTCTACCGCGCGGTCATCGGCGGCATGATCGAGCGGACGCGCGGGGACTTCGTGTTCATCGGATCCGATGTGGCACTGCACCCACGGCCGTGGTCGTCGGCGTATGTGGCCGCCAAGTCCGGCATCGACGGTCTCGTCGCGACCATCCAACTCGAACTCGAGGGCACCGGCGTGCGCGCCGGGGTGGTGCGGCCGGGCCAGACCCTCACCGGCATGGGCATGAATCTCGACCAGAAGACCACCGAGAACATGCTCAACGACTGGATCACGCACGGATTGGCGCGGCACGGCAATTTCCTTGCCCCGGAACACATTGCGCAGGCGGTCGCGGCCATGGTCGCGATGCCGCGCGGCGCACACATGCGTGCGGTCGAGGTGGAGGCCGAAGGCGCCATCCCCAAGAGCAAACTCCCCCCGAAAGGATCCGACCAATGACCACCCTCACGACCCCGAAACGCGTGTCCGGCGGCGACGGTGAACACGGTCATCTCGACGAGCTCGCCACCGACCCGATCGGCCTGTTCTGGCGGGTTCGCGAGGAGTGCGGTGATGTCGGGCAGTTCCAGCTCGCCGACCGTGAGGTGGTGCTCGTCTCCGGTGCCGCGGCCAACGAGGAGTTCTTCCGCGCACCGGAGGAGGATCTCGACCAGGCGGCCGCATACCCGTTCATGACACCGGTTTTCGGTGAAGGGGTGGTGTTCGACGCGAGTCCCGAGGAGCGCTCCAAGGCGATTCACAACTCGGCGCTCAAGGGCGCGCACATGAAGCAACATGCGGTGACGATTCCCAACGAGGCCGAGCGCATCATCGCCGGATGGGGCGATGAGGGTGAGATCGATCTACTCGAGTTCTTCGGCGAGCTGACCCTCTACACCTCCTCGGCGTGCCTGATCGGCCGCAAGTTCCGCGAGCAACTCGACAAGCACGTCTCCGAACTGTTCCACGACCTGGAGAAGGGCACCGACCCCATCGCCTACGTCGATGCCCACGCCGACATCGAGAGCTTCCGACGCCGCGATGCCGCGCGCGCCGAACTCGTCGAGTACATCCAGGGCGTGATGGGAGAGCGCGTTGCGAACCCGGTGGCGGACAAAGAGGATCGGGACCTGATGGACGTCCTGATCCAGGTCGGCTTCGACGCCGACACCATCACCGGCATGTTCATCTCGATGATGTTCGCCGGCCACCACACCACCCAGGGCACGGCCGCGTGGACCCTCATCGAGCTGCTGCGCAATCCCGAATACCTGCGTCGCGTCTACGACGAACTCGACGAGATCTACGGCGACACACCACCCGGCGAGCGCCCCGAGTACACCTTCGCCCACACCCGGCAGATGCCGTTGCTGGAGAACGCGCTGAAGGAGGCGCTGCGTCTGCATCCGCCGCTGATCATCCTGATGCGATTGGTGCAGAACGATTTCCACATCGAGGAATTCGAGGTGAAGGCCGGTCAGACGATCGCGGTCTCGCCTGCGGTGTCCAATCGGCTGGCCGACGACTTTCCCGATCCCGACACCTTCGACCCGGATCGCTACCTCAAGCCACGCCAGGAGGACTTGGTCAACCGCTGGACCTGGATTCCCTTCGGCGCCGGCCGACACCGTTGTGTGGGAGCGCAATTCGCGATCATGCAACTCAAGGCGATCTTCTCGGTGCTGTTCCAGAACTACGAGTTCGAGATGGCCCAGCCCGCCGACAGCTATCACAACGACCACTCGAAGATGGTGGTGCAGCTTGCGCAACCGTGCCGGGTGCGCTACCGCAAACGGGTCCGGGATACGGAGTCGTGATGCGCATCGAGATCGATCTCGACCTGTGCCAGGGCCACGGGATGTGTGAGATGGAGGCCCCGGAGGTCTTCGTTGCGCACCGCGATCACGCCGAGATCCTCGACAAGGAGCCCGACGAGAGCCTGCGCGAGCAAGTACTCGCCGCCGTGCAGTACTGCCCGACCCAAGCATTGAAAATCATCGACGACGACAACGAATGACGAGGACCTTTCATGCCCTTCGATCGTGCCGAACTGGACGAGATGAAGCAGCGTTGGCTGCAGGCCAACATCGACGCCGAGGCAGCCGGCGACTGGAAACCGTTGGCGGAGTTCTACACCGAAGACGCCACCTACGGCTGGAACTACGGCCCCGACAAGGATTTCATGGCCGTCGGGCGCGACGAGATCCGTGAGATCGCGCTCGGACAGGAGATGGAAGGCCTCGAGGGCTGGACCTACCCGTATCAGGAATGGGTGATCGACGATCAGACGGGCTCGATGATCGGACTGTGGAAGCAGATCTATTCCGGCACCCGCGACGACGGTTCCCACTATGCGCTCGAAGGCATCCAGGGGAGCTGGTTCAAGTATGCCGGTAACTTCCAGTTCTCCTGGCAGCGTGACTTCTTCGACTACGGCAACGTCTCCGCCCTGTTCATCGAGATGCTGAAGAACAATGCGATGAGCGACGGCATGCTCAAACGGATCGAGAAGGCCACCGGCGATCAGCCGGGCTGGTATCCGTTCGGCAAGGCGCCGGTGCCCTTCTGGTGACCTGAGCCCATGACCGATACAGCCCAAGAGATCCCGGCCCGCACCTACTCCGATCTGTCCGGCGACCAGCTCGCCGACCTCATCCCGGAGCTGCTGTTGTCGGGGCAACTCATCGATCGCAGCGGGATGGCTCACCTCATCAGCGCCTTCGGCCGGGACACGATGGCACAGGTGGCCATCGAGGAATGGATGGCCGCGAGTCCGGTCTACACCCACCGGATGCGGAGCGCGTTGGGTATCGACGGTGACGGCGTCGAGGACATGTTCAAATGCCTGCAACTCGACATCGGGGCGCCCCCGCAGTTCATGGACTTCCGCTACGAGGTCACCGACCACCACCACGGCGCGTTCGTGCTGAATCACTGTGGCGCGCTGATGGATGTCGAGCCGCTCGGCGACGAGTACGTCACCGCGATGTGCCACGACATCGAGGACCCGACATTCGACGCGACCGCGATCGCCACCAATCGGCGGGCCCGCATCCGGCCGATCCATCGGCCGCCGCGTCGTCCGGCCGACCGGCACCCGCACTGCGCGTGGACGGTGACGATCGAACCCGACCGTGACGAACTCCCACTGCCGGCCGACGCCGAGACGATGTTCACCACACGTGCCGCGCAGATCGAGCTGGTGGCGATCGATCCGGACGCCGACGACGGGTTCGTCGACTATCGCGGACCGCTCGTCGCGGACCTGCAGTTCCGGGAGTGGTCGCACTCCGCGTTGGCGCGAATCGCCGAAGAGGTTGCCCTCCAACACCAATTGCTCGCATTGGGTTTCTGGACGAGCGTGCGTCGCCACGCCGACTCCGACGAGCAGGCGCGCGAGATCTTCGGCAAACAGTTCACCGGCATCGCGGGGTTGTCGGCGGATCGGTTGCGGCGGGCGCTGCGGCTGGGAACCGACGCCGCAGCGCTCGCGCAGGTGATCGCGTTGGTGCCGGTGCTCGGACCCCGCCGCTACACCGGCATCGAGGTCGATGTCGTGGGGGACGAGGTCGTGGTGACGATCCCCGGCGAGTCCGACGCACGGACCGACGGCGGATGGATCACCCTGCTGACCCACGACCGCATCGAACCGCTGCGCGCGATCGGTGTGGCCGTGGACCCGAGGTGGGTGGTCACCGAGTGCGCACGTACCGGGAGCACGTCCACCGGCAGCGGGCTCAGTGTGCGGTTCGCGCTCGGCGACGTCGAACAGCCCGAGAGCGGCGAGGTGGCGATCACCCGGTTCAGTTCCGGCGCCGACTTCGGCTTCACCGACCGCGGCCGCTCGGTCCCGGTCACCGCGCTGCCGATCACTCCGATCACCAGCGGGGTGTGATGGTCGAACTCGATCTGGCCGGCCGGGTGGCGATGCTCGCGGGTGCCACCCGGGGTATCGGCCTCTCGGTGGCGTACGCACTCGCCGGGCGTGGGGTCTCGCTGGTGATCAACGGACGCGACGACGAGGCCGTGGCCGCGACCGTCGAGGAGATCGTCGGCGGTGGTGGGCAGGCGGTCGGGGTGTGTGGGCCGGCCGGACACGCCGGCGTCGTGGAGAAGATGGCCGACGCCGCGCTGTCCGGGTTCGGTGCACTCGACATCGCCATCAACTGTGCCGGGATCGCCGAGCCGCCGGGGTCGACGGTCCTGACGATCACCGAGGACCAGTTCCGGGAACAGATCGACGCTCACCTGATGAGCGCGTTCCACGTCACCTCGATCGCCGGACGGGTGTTCGCCGAGCAGCAGTCGGGATCGATCGTGCTGACCGGCTCGGCCGCGTCGCTCGGAACCTTCGGTGGCAGTGGATATCCCGCCGCGAAGGGTGGGGTGAACGCACTCGCGCTCGCCGCGGCCGGTGATCTGCGCGATCTCGGTGTGCGCGTCAACGTCGTGATGCCGGGAGCCAAGTCGCGGTTGTCGTCGGGGCCGGAGTACGTGCGGCACATCGAAAGCCTGCATGAGCGGGGCATTCTCGACGAGTTCACCCGAGATGCCGCGCTCGATCCGGCTCCACCCGAGTACGTCGCACCGCTCTACACCTTCCTCGCCAGTGTGGCCGCGTCGGAGATCACCGGTCAGATCTTCAGCGCCGCAGGTGGTTTCATCGGACGATACGATCCGCACCAACCCACCTTCGTCGCCTATCGGGATCACGGCGCCACCGCGCCCTACGACATGAGTGAGCTCGCCGACCTGCTGACCTGACCGAGTGTGGTTGATCCCGGTGAGACTCATTGCTAGTTTCGTCTCATGACCGCTGTGGTGCCGCAGGATCTCCAACCACCCCGCCGATTCCGGGCGTCACCCGACCGTGGCCGGCGGATCGGGCGGCCGTTGCGCGCGTATTGGCGCCTGCGTGAGCCGACGGCCGAGGAGATGTCGCTGCTCGGCCGGCGGCTGATGATGCGCGACGAACCGGCGGCGGCGCTGGTCGCGGCGATGCGCCTGCCGCGGGAGCATCCTGATCGCGTCTCGATGCGCGCGGTCCACCGGGCCCTGCAGGACGGTGTCCCCGCCGACGCCCCCACCGCGTTGCGCGAGTTCTTCGCCCGCGTCGAGGCCACGCCGTCGTGGGTCGATCCGGAACTCGTCGAGTATGGCGCACAGGTCTTCCGGCGGTTCGGACGCAACGCCAACGACGTCCTGCTCGCCCTGTCCCTGATCGGCGGTTACCGCTTCGGCGGGCCGGTTGACCTGCTCGCCGAGACCGGCGGGCTGTCCCGCAGTACCGCGACACGCCGGCTCGGCGAGACCCAGACGTGGGCGATCGCGGTGGGCGCACCCGGCGGCATGGCCCGCGACGGCGACGGGTGGAAACTCACCGTGCACGTCCGGCTGATGCACGCGTTGGTCAACGAGGCCTTCGAGAAGAACGGGCGCTGGGATGCCACGCAGTGGGGGCTGCCGATCAACCAGACCGATCTCGCCTCCACCCTCAACCTCTTCAGTGGCGCGCTCATGATGGGCGTGCGATCCCTCGGTGTGCCCGTCGACGCCGAACAGTCCCGCGCGATCATGCACCTGTGGAAGTACGTGGGCTGGCTCGTCGGCGTCGACGAGGACTGGTTGTTCGACCACGAACGTGATCAGCATCAACTCAGCTATGCGATCCTGTTGTGCCAGACCGGGGTCACCGACGCCGGAGGTGAGTTGTCCAGGGCGTTGGTCGACGCGCAATCCGAACTGCACTACCGGCACACTCCCGATCTCGCCGCGCGCTATACGCGGGAACGGTTGCTGAGCATGCTCGAAGGATTCCTCGGGCCCCGTGGCATGCGGGATCTCGGACTGCCGCAACGCCTTCCGTGGGCATTCGGTGCGGCGTGGGTGCGCAACACCGTCGGCCATCGGGTCCTCGGCCGGACCCCGGTGGCCGACCGCTACCTCGAATGGCGCGGACGCCGGGCCCGTGAACTCGCGACCTACCGGCACTTCGGCTCCGCCGATGCCGACATCGGTGCACTGCCCGTGTGAGGTGGTTCCGACCGGTCAGCGTGTGACCGCGCGTCGGGCGGCTCGACGCTGTACCCAATAGCGGGCCGCGGCCCGCACCGAGTCCTCGACAGAGCCCGGATGCCAATCGTATTCGTCGCTCGCCCGCCGGTGATCCATGGGCGACATGCAATGCATCAATCGCACCGTGTCCACCGACAGTCGTTGTGGTGTCCCGGTGATCCGCGATCGGAGATCGCCGCCGGCTCCGAGCGCGTACATCGCCGGGCGGGGCAACGTCGGTCGCGGGGGCGCGACGCCCGCCTCGTCGGCGGCGATCCGGATGATCTCCCCGAGGTCGAGGTAGTCGGCGCTGACGATGTAGCGTTCGCCGATCCGGCCGCCGCGGGAGGCCCGGATCAGTGCCTCGGCGGCGTCGTCGACGCCGACCGTTTCCGCGCACATCCCGCGCAGCCCGAACGGCAACTTGCCCAAGGCGGCTCCGGCCACGAAGGCGCCGTGCGGGGTGGGTTTGACGTCGCCGGGGCCGTAGGTGTTGGAGACGCACATCGCGACCACCGGCACGCCACGCCCGGCGGCGTCGAGCGCCGTGCGCTCGCCCGCAACCCGCGACAGCACATAGGCATTCGCGGTCGAGGCCCAGTTGAACGCATCGCTCTCCGACGCCGGCCGACCCCGCACCCGACCGATGGTGCACATACTCGAGGTGTAGACGAACCGTTCCAGATCGTGGCGGGCGGCGACGTCGAGGACCCCGCGCAGGATCTCGACATTGGTGCGCCACAGCGGTTTCCGATCACGAATCCACGCGCGGGTGTCGACGACGGAGTAGATCACCCGAGCGGCACCCGACATCGCCCGCGACACCGCGTCGGCGTCGTCGAGTTCGCCGACGACGGTCTCGACGTCGAGGTCGTCGAGCATCGAGGTGTCCGAGCCCGGCCGCACCATCACCCGCACCGCTGCGCCAGGCTCGGCGCCGGTCCGGCTGCTGCTTGCCTGAGCCAGGAGGCGACCGACCACCCGCGCACCGAGGAAACCGGTGGCGCCGAACACCGTGGTGAGGGCCGGTGTCACCGGGGCATCTCCGGCGCGAGATCGGCGAGCGCGACGGCGGCGCGATGCGCCATGGCGGCGAACATGGCGTCACCGCGGGCGGTCGGGCGGGCGGCACCGGCTCCGAACACGACGATCAGCGGTGCCTGGATGAGATTGCCGAGATAGTCCGCCCAGCACGTCTCGGCGGTGTAGTCGCGCACCCCGAGTTCGACGAGACGTCGGTGGTAGGCGGCGACGATGTCACGTTCGTGCGCGCGGCGATCCGCCACGTCGAGGCTCGTGACGAGCAGGAAGGCGATGTCGCGCAACGCCGATCCGGTGGTGATGGTCTGCCAGTCGACGACGGTGACCGCGCCGTCCGGCCCGAACAGCACGTTGTCGATCCGTAGGTCACCGTGGATGAGTGCGGTGTGCGAGGTCGGTGCGACCAGCCAGGCGCCGGCATGACCGACCAGCCAGTCCAGCAACTCGTTCTCCGCCGCGCCCGGGTGGAATCGGTCGCGGAATTGTTCGGTCATCGGCGCGAGGACCGAGTCCATCAGCTCCCGGTCGTCGGACGTGGGCAGGGGAAAGCGTTGCAGCAGAGCGGGATCGTTCCAGCGTGGAGCGTGCAGGCCCGCAGCCGCGAGGGCCACCGCCTGTGCCTGCCCGGCGGTGCAGCCGGCGATCTGGTCGCCCTGATGCGCCGCACCCATGTCCTCGAGCAGCACCACGAACTCGCTGCAGCTCTCCGACAGGGCCGCGGCGTAGCAGGCGGGGACGGGAACGGCGAACTCCGTGGCCAGTTCTCGATAGAACGTGACCTCGTTGCGGAACGCACCCGAGGCGAACTCGCGTTGGCCCGGATCCCCGGTCGCCAGTTTGGCGATCATGGTCGACGGCAGCTCGGTCGGGCCGTCGAATGTCATTCGGAGGCGCAAGGAGTCGGCCATCTGGCCGGTGCCGACCGGCGTGGCCTCGACGGTACGGACCACCGCGTGGTGACCGGAGTCGGCCAGCAATTCGGTGAGAAGTGCCGGCGTGAGGTGCTCGACGGCGGTGGGGATGTCGGTGACGGTCATGAATGGTGTCCTCGGCCGGGATTGGTGGGCAACGGGTGTCGCGGACGGCGGTCCAGCGTGCGATACGCGCCGACGATGTCGTCGATCTCGGTGGGGGCCACGCCATGCAGGATCACCGAGTCGACGCCGAGGTCGAACTGGTCGGCAACCGCGGTTGCGCAGGCCCGTGGCGAGCCGACCGCACAGTCGGCCACCCACGAGTCCGGGATTGCGCCGGCAAGTTCGTCGAGTTGCGCCTCGGTGGCGCTCGCGTCGATCGGCCCGCGAGCGTCGGTGAATGCGGCGGTGGCCCGGATGCGATCCAGATCCACGGTGTCCCAATCGTTCGCGCCGATGAGCACCTCCGGGTAGCCCTGCAGATAGGTGGCGAGACGCCCGTGGAGGCGGCGTGACCGGTCGTCGGCGTCGAGGTCGTCGGGGACGGTGGCCAGTACCGACCAGATGCGCACCGAGTCCGGGTCGCGGCCGGATGCCTCGGCGGCGGTGCGCACGCGGGTGACCGCGGCGCGGGTGGCGTCGGCGGTGAGAAAGGTGTGCAGGACAACGCCGTCGGCGATCCGCCCGGCGAGGTCGAGCGTCTTCGGCGACATGGTCACCAACAGCACCGGCGGCGGCGGATCGAGCGTGATGCCCAGGGACAACAGGGGATACGAGCCGGACGGTCCGTCGTGTCCGACGATCATCTCACCCGACCACAGTCGGCGCAGCACGCCGACCGCGTCCTCGATACCGGCACCGGTGATCGTCGGCAGGCCGAGGATCTGCCACTGCGGTGTGATCCCTCGTCCCAGCCCGAGCGCGAACCGCCCCGACGACAACTCGTCGAGCGTGGCGGCCATGGTGGCGGTGACGATCGGGTGGCGGGTGGTGTGATTGGTCGCCGCGGTGGCCAAACCGAGGCGGGTGGTCGCCGCCGCGAGCGCCCCGCTCAACACCGCGGCGTCCTTGACGTTGAAGCGTTCGGAGACGAATGCGGTTCCCAGGCCCAGACGTTCGGCATGCGCCGCCTCGTCGACGAGTTCGGCCGGACGCACCGGATGCCGGGACAGCGCGTAGTAGCCGAGCTCGGTCAGCTGCGGACGGTCGGTGCCGGTGTCTGGGGTGTCGGTGTCTGGGGTGACAGGGCCTGGGGTGACCGGAACCGCACCGGTCATGCCGGTGCCGGGGTCGCGGTCGACACGTGGTAGGTGTGTGCGCGGGCCGGGCGCACCCAGAGCGTTCCGTCGCCGGGGACCACACCCTCGGACTTCAGTTGCCGTTTGACGATCTTGTTGGTGGCCGTCGTCGGCAGCGTCTTCGCGATCCGCACATATCGGGGCCAGGCCTTGGGGGAGAGATCGGGTTGGGCGGCGAGCGCGGCGGCGAAGTCGTCGGGATCGATGGACGTGTCGTCGTCGAGCACGATCGCCGCCATCACCGCGTCGCCGACCCGGTCGTCGGGGACCCCGTAGACGGCGACCTGACTGATCCCCGGAATACGTTGCAGGACACGCTCGATGGGTCCGGCGGTCATGTTCTCCCCGTCGACGCGCATCCAGTCGCCGGTGCGGCCGGCCAGATAGATCCAGTCGTTGTCATCCTTGTAAGCGAGGTCACCCGACCAGTACATGCCGTCGCGGAGCCGTTCGCCGGTGGTGGCCTCGTCGTTGTAGTACCCGGTGAACATGCCTGCGCCCGAGGTGTTCACGAGTTCACCGATGGCCTCGTCGGCGTTGATCAGCGCGCCGCCCGCGTCGAAGCGTGCGCGTGCGCATTCGGTGGTGGTGGCCGGATCGTACACGGCCACACCGGGAAAGCCCTTGCCGATGGAGCCGGGTGGGGTGCCGGGTTCACGGGTGACGATGATGGCGAGCTCACTCGACCCGTAACCGTCCCACACGCTGCAATCGAAACGCCGGGCGAAGTCGGCGATGTCCTGATCGGTGGCCTCATTGCCGAAGGCCGCGCGCAGCGGATTGTCGGCGTCGTCGGGTTGTTCGGGGGTGGCGAGGATGTAGGCGAGCGGTTTGCCCACGTAATTCATGAACGTCACGCCGTGGCGGCGGACGTCGTCGAGAAAGGTCGACGCGGAGAACCGGGCCGGGACGATCGCTGCGCCCGCGGTGGCGGCGACGCTGTACCCGCCGAGCAGCGCGGCCGAGTGGAACAGCGGCATCGACAGATAGCAGATGTCATCGGAGGTGATGCCGAACTTGTCGACCAGGGGAGGGCCGGCGAAGGGAATCAGCATGTGCGCCAGCCGAACCGGCTTGGGGTTTCCGCTCGTGCCGGAGGTGAAGATGAGCATGAACGGGTCCATCGCGCCCGGCGTCGAGTAGGCAACCAGCTCGCCGGCCGCGTCGACGCGGTGCGACCATTCCGCGGTGGAGGTGTCGATGACGGTGACTCCGGGCAAGTCGAGCCCGGTGAGGAGATCGCGATGTTCGGCGTCGGTCAGCAAGATCTGGCAGTCGGCGCGGGCGATGTCGCCGGCAAGTGCCTCGCCGCGGCGGGTGTTGTTGATGCCCGCGGTGACGTAGCCGCCGAGGGCCCCGGCGGCCAGCGCGGTCAACATGGTCGGGGTGTTTCCGAGCAGTGTGCCGACGTGCATCGGCCGCTGCGGGTCGGCGAGGGAGAGTACCGCCGAGGCCATTCGGCGGGCGTCGGCGATGTGGTCGCGCCACGTACGGCGCGTGTCGTCGTCGATGATGGCGACGTTGTCGTCGTCGGCGCGTTCGAGGAGCAGCTGGGTCACGGTCTCGGCCATGCCCCAAATCTAGAACGTGTTCCAGCCCGGTGTTTACAGATTTCCAGAATTGTCTACTGGGACGTCCGACGGGTTGGGCCTCAACCCGCCGACGGCGCCCTCGGGTGTGCCGAGAGCGCCGTCGGGTGAGGTGTCAGCGCTGGATCGTCGCGGTGCCGGGGGAGAGGGTGAAGGTGTCGCCACCCTTGCCGAGCACGGTCACCGTGAACTCCAGGGTTCCCGGACCGGTCTTCAGCTCCGGACTGAGTGCGGGCTTACCGGCCGAGCACGCCGGGAAGGTGGCATCGTCGCTGGTGTGAGCCGAGGTGTTCTTCCAGCTCACCGCGACTTTCGCATCGCTGAGCGAGGTTGCGCACGCGTCCTTGGGCATGGGCTCGAGCCAGACGACGGTCGAGTCCGCGCCGGTTGCCGCTGCTGCGAGCGGTGCGACGAATCCGCCCGTCGGCATCGCGCCCGAGCGGCTGACGCCGATGGTCGGCGTCTGCTGCGACGCGTCGAGGGTGCGGACGTCCTGCGGGGTGGTCTGCGGAGCCGCCGCAGCGGTGCCCGCAGCCAGTGGAGCGATCGCGCATGCTCCGAGGGTCAGGCACGCGCCGAGTGCGGCGCGTCGGTGAGTGAACTTCATCTGCAACATTGGTAACATCAGCCCCTTTCGTACCAAACGATATCAGTGCGATCAGCCGGCGACAACGGCGCGAACGCCCCGTCGTGCGCAGCGGATCAGCGGAAGTGGATGTCGGCGACGCCCTCGCACAGCAGCAATCCGTCGTGTGCGGTCATGCGCGCGGCAAGAGCCGCCACACGCCGGCCCGTCTTGACCGGGGTCACCTCGACGATGACGTCACCGCCGTGCACCGCGGGCGACCGGAAGAACCCGACCGACATGTCGGCGACCCGGTAATCGGCACCGGCCGGGGCCAGCGCCTGGCCGGCGAACGAGAAGGCCTGGCCGACGATGGTGGCGATGACGCCGCCGTGCATCGTGCCGAAGACATTGCCCATCCATGGCTCGGTGGTCGCCGTGAATCGAATGGCACCGTCGTCACCGACGAGATCGACGCCGCCGTTGAGCAGGGTGGTCAGCGGGCCGGCGTCGCGGACCCGCGCCGAGATCTGGGCAACCACGTCGCGCCCGTCAAGCGTGGGCGGTAGCGCCTCGGGAAGCAGAATACCTTGGGTATCAGCACAATTCGGGACGTCGAACACCGGAGTCTCGGTGGTGCCGTCGGTGGTGGCACGACCGACGCGCATGTTCCGCGCCGTCCCGATGCAGCACAATTGGCCGGCCTCGGTCCGGATCTGTACCGGGGTGACGCCGGTGTGGTCGTCGTGCATGGCGATCTGCGCGTCGCAGGTGAGCCGGTCGTCGACGTCGACGTGTCCCAGCGCCGACATGGTCAGCCGTGCCTGCATGCTCAGTGCGCCCGACCGCGTGCCCGCGAGGTGGAAGGGGATGCCACCGATGTGGTCGAAGAGGACGCCGAACGCCGGGAGGTCGATTCGGCCCCGGTGGTCGGCGAATTGTGCGCAGAGTTGTTGTTGCGCGCTCGCCTGGGTGCCGGACACCGTCAGGCCGCCGACATGGAACACCGACAGCGGGTCGCGAACCGTCGTGGAGCTGGGTGACATATCGGTCATTGCTCAGTCCTATCACCCGATCTCGGCGACGTCCTTGCGGCGTTCACCGGGTGTGACGCAGGTCGCGAACCGGCGGCGAGGCGACGAGGAAGGCGCTGTCGAAGATCTGGCGAGCGCTGTCGGCGAGGAGAGGAGCGCCGTCGCGGAGAAAACAATCATGCGCGCTTGATTTTTTGATGGTCGCGTGTGACGCTGGTCGCATGTCGCTCGTGCAGGAGGTCGTCGCCGACCTCGCCGCCGCCTCGGCGGAACTCGATGACCTGGTCGCCGACCTCGACGCGGACGGGTGGGCGACCCCCACCCCCGCGCCCGGGTGGACCATCGCCCACCAGATCGCGCATCTGGGGTGGACCGATGAGGTGGCCGCGGTCGCCGCCACCGATCCGGAGGCTTTTGCCGAGATCACCCGCGAGGCGATGAAGGATCCGGCCGGTTTCGTCGACGCGGCCGCGGAGAAGGGTGCACAGATGTCTCCCGCCGACCTGCTCACGCAGTGGCGGACGGCGCGCGAGTCGCTGGGCCGTGCGCTGCTCGCGGTGCCCGAGGGGACGAAGATCCCGTGGTTCGGGCCGCCCATGTCGGCGACCTCGATGGCCACCGCACGGCTGATGGAGACGTGGGCCCACGGCCTCGACGTCGCCGACGCGCTCGGCGTGACGCTTCCGCCCACCGACCGCATCAAGGCGGTCGTGCACATCGGCGTACGCACCCGTGACTTCGCCTACGCCGTCAACGGAAGGACGCCGCCGGCCACGCCGTTCCGCTTCGAGATCACCGCGCCGTCGGGGGACCTGTGGACGTGGGGACCCGCCGACGCCACCGATGTGGTGCGCGGCCCGGCTGTCGATTTCTGTGAACTGGTCACCCAGCGTCGTGCCCCGGCCGATCTCGATCTGGAGATCGTCGGGGACAATGCCCGTGAATGGTCCACGATCGCACAGTGTTTCGCCGGACCGCCCGGCGCCGGGCGCGAGCCTTCGAACATTCCCGCACCCTCGACGGAAGGTCGATAGATGACTCCGAATCCGGTCCGTATCGGTAATGCGTCGGGGTTCTACGGCGACCGTTTCTCGGCGATGCGGGAGATGCTCGAGGGCGGTGAACTCGACTACCTCACCGGCGATTACCTCGCCGAGCTCACCATGCTCATCCTCGGCCGCGATCGCATCAAGGACCCGAAAACCGGCTACGCCAAGACATTTCTGCGTCAGATGGAGGAGTGCCTCGGCCTCGCCGTCGACAAGGGCGTGCGCATCGTGTCCAACGCGGGTGGCCTCAATCCGCACGGACTCGCCGTCGCCCTGCGAGAACTCGCCGAGAAGGTGGGCGTGAACGTCGGCGTGGCCTTCGTCGACGGCGACGACCTCCTCGACCGGGCCGCCGAACTGGGTCTGGGAAAACCGTTGACCGCCAACGCCTACCTCGGTGCCTTCGGGATCAAGACCGCACTCGACGCCGGCGCCGACATCGTCGTCACCGGCCGCGTCACCGACGCCTCGCTCACCGTCGGTCCGGCCGCGAGTGCCTTCGACTGGGGATATGGCGACCTCGATGCACTCGCCGGCGCGGTCGTGGCCGGACACGTCATCGAATGCGGCGCCCAGGCCACCGGCGGCAACTACGCGTTCTTCACCGAACTCGGCCTCACCGACTCCCCGAGCGCCGGGCATCTGGGCTTCCCGATCGCCGAGATCGGCGCCGACGGTTCTTCGGTGATCACCAAACATGCCGGTACCGGAGGTGCGGTGACCGTCGGAACGGTGACCGCACAACTGCTTTACGAGGTCGGCGGCCCGCGTTATCTCGGCCCGGACGTCACCACCCGACTCGACACCATCGCCCTCACCCAGCAGGGGGACGATCGGGTCGCGATCACCGGAGTGCGTGGTGAGGCGCCGCCGAACACCACCAAGGTCTCGCTCAATCACCTTGCGGGTGTGCGCAACGAGATCACCATGATCCTCACCGGCCTCGACATCGAGGCCAAGGCGGAGTTGTTCAAGAGTCAATTCCTCGCGGCCCTGCCCACCGAGCCCGAACAGATCACCTGGGAGCTCTCGCGACTCGACCGCGACGACGCCACCACCGAGGAGCAGGCCTCGGCGCTGCTGCGTTGTGTCGCCCGCGACCCCGACGCCGCCACGGTGGGCCGCGCGTTCTCCTCGGCCGCAGTCGAACTCGCGTTGGCCAGCTACCCCGGATTCAGCATGACCGCACCACCCGGACACGGCTCGCCCTACGGCGTGTTCGAACCCGGATATGTCGACGCAGCGGCCGTCGAACATCGGGTTGCGTTGCCCGACGGAGTGGTCGAGCGCATCGAGCCCAGTCCGCTGCGCACGACGGTCGAGGCCGACGAGCCGGTCAACCGTGCACCCGGCGGCGCCGCACCCGACCCCGAGCCCACCGGGATGATGCCACTGGGCACCCTGGCGGGCGCGCGCAGCGGCGATAAGGGTGGCAGCGCGAACATCGGTGTGTGGGTGCGTGATCCGGAACATTTCGAGTGGCTCGACGCCACACTCGACACCGATCTGCTGACGACCTTGCTCCCCGAGGTTGCCGACCTCACCGTGCACCGGTATCGGCTGCCCAACCTGCTGGCGGTCAACTTCGTCATCGAGGGCGTGCTCGGGCGCGGGGTCGCCGACAACGTGCGCTTCGATCCGCAGGCCAAGGGGATGGGGGAGTGGCTGCGCTCGCGGCCGGTGCCGATCCCACTGAGATTCCTCGAGAATGCCACCAGCCCAACGACAACCGGTCAGGACTGAACACATGCCGATCACCAGTGACCTCTGGGACAGCGACGAACGACGCGCGTTGCGGGAAACCGTGCGCGGCTTCGTGACCCGTCATGTCCTGCCCGCCCAGGACGAGTGGGAGAAGACCGGTGAGATCCCGCGCGAGATCCACCGGGAGGCAGCGAAACTCGGTCTGTTCGGGCTGGGCATACCCGAGGAGGTCGGTGGCAGTGGCGGCGATCTCGTCGACGCCTCGATCCTCGGCGAGGAACTGCATTACGCGGGTGCCGCAGGTGGTGTGTTCGCGTCGCTGTTCACCCACGGCATCGCCCTGCCGCACCTGATCGCCGCCGGAGACCCCGCCCAGATCGACCGATGGGTGCGCCCCACCCTGGCCGGTGAGATGATCGGCAGCCTCGCGATCACCGAACCCGGCGGCGGCAGCGACGTCGGGCATCTGACCACCCGCGCCGAGCGCGACGGCGATCACTATGTGGTCAACGGTGCCAAGACCTACATCACCTCCGCGGTGCGCGCCGACTTCGTGGTCACCGCCGTCCGCACCGGCGGCCCCGGCGCCTCCGGCGTGTCGCTGCTGGTGATCGACAAGGGCACACCGGGATTCACCGTCACCCGCAAACTCGACAAGATGGGCTGGCGCTGCTCGGACACCGCCGAACTGTCCTTCGTCGACGTACGGGTGCCGGTGGAGAACCTGGTCGGGCCGGAGAACTCGGGATTCGCCCAGATCGCCGCGGCCTTCGTCACCGAACGGTCGTCGCTGGCGGTTCAGGCCTACGCCAGTGCGCAACGTTGCCTGGATCTCACCCTGGACTGGGCGCGGCAGCGCGAGACCTTCGGCAAACCGATCATCGCGCGACAGTCGGTGCAGGACACGCTGACCGAGATGGCCCGGCGGATCGACGTGGCCCGCACCTACACCCGGGCCGTCGTCGAACGCAAGATCGCCTCCGGCGACGACCTCATCGCCGAGGTGTGCTTCGCCAAGAACACCGCGGTGGAGACCGGTCAGTGGGTGGCCGACAAGGCGGTTCAGCTCTTCGGCGGACTCGGTTACATGACCGGCACCGAGGTGGAGCGGCAGTACCGCGACATGCGGATCATCGGGATCGGCGGTGGCACCACCGAGATCCTGACCGGCCTCGCGGCCAAACGACTGGGTTATCAGCAGTGAGGGGAAGCATCCGATGACGGCGATCCGTTCCACGCTCGACACGGCGGGCGAGGCATATCAGGCCAATCGGGAGGGTCTGCTCGGCAAACTCGACGACCTGCAGGCCGAACTCGACAAGGCGCTCGCCGGCGGCGGTGAGAAATACGTCGCACGACACCGCAAGCGCGGCAAGATGATCGCCCGCGAACGCATCGAGATGCTCGTCGACGAGGATTCGGCATTCCTCGAACTGTGCCCGCTCGCGGCGTACGGTTCGGACTTCACCGTCGGTGCCTCGGTGGTGACCGGCATCGGGGTCGTCGAGGGTGTCGAATGCATGATCGTGGCCAACGATCCCACCGTCAAGGGCGGTACCTCCAATCCGTGGACACTGCGGAAGATACTGCGCACCAACGATATCGCCCTGGCCAATCGGCTGCCGGTGATCTCCCTGGTGGAGTCCGGCGGTGCCGATCTGCCGACCCAGAAAGAGGTCTTCATCCCGGGCGGGCGGATGTTCCGCGACCTGACCAGGCTCTCGGCGGCCGGAATCCCCACGGTGGCCATCGTCTTCGGCAACTCCACCGCCGGTGGTGCCTACGTGCCGGGGATGAGTGACCACGTGGTGATGATCGAGAACGCGTCGAAGGTGTTCCTCGGCGGCCCGCCGCTGGTGAAGATGGCCACCGGTGAGGACAGCGACGACGAATCCCTCGGCGGCGCACAATTGCACGCACGACAGTCGGGCCTGGCCGACTACTACGCCGCCGACGAGCAGGACGCGCTGCGCATCGGACGACGCATCGTCGCCCGCCTGAACTGGCGCAAATCCGGTCCCTCGCCGGTTGCCGAGATCCGCGAACCACGCTACGACGCCGACGAATTGCTGGGCATCGTGCCGGGCGACCTGAAGATCCCGTTCGATCCGCGCGAGGTGATCGCACGCATCGTCGACGACAGCGACTTCGACGAGTTCAAACCCGAATACGGCAACTCGCTGTGCACCGGGTGGGCGCGCATCCACGGCTACCCGGTCGGCATCCTGGCCAATGCGCAAGGCGTGTTGTTCAGCCAGGAATCGCAGAAGGCGGCCCAGTTCATCCAGCTCGCCAACCGCTCCGACACGCCGCTTCTGTTCCTGCACAACACCACCGGCTACATGGTCGGCAAGGAGTACGAACGCGGCGGCATCATCAAGCACGGTTCGATGATGATCAACGCGGTGTCGAACTCCAAGGTCCCGCACCTGTCGGTACTGATGGGTGCCAGTTACGGTGCCGGGCACTACGGGATGTGCGGACGGGCCTACGATCCGCGGTTCCTGTTCGCCTGGCCCAGTGCGAAATCCGCCGTCATGGGCGCAGCGCAACTGGCGGGGGTCATCTCCATCGTGTCCCGCGCGGCCACGGAGGCGCGCGGCGGTGTGGTCGACGAGGCCGCCGATGCGGCGATGCGGCAGATGATCGAGGCGCAGATCGAGGCGGAGTCGGTGCCGGCGTTCCTGTCCGGAATGCTCTACGACGACGGGGTGATCGACCCGCGTGACACCCGCACGATCCTCGGGCTGAGCCTCTCGGCGATCCACAGTGCACCCGTCGAGGGGACGTCGAACTTCGGCGTCTTCCGGATGTGAGGACTTTCATGACCGTACAGCACGACATGACCGGCACCATCTCGCGCGTGCTCGTCGCCAACCGCGGCGAGATCGCCTGCCGCGTCTTCACCACCTGCCGGGCGATGGGTATCGGTACCGTCGCGGTGTACTCCGACCCCGACGCCGGCTCACCGCACGTCCGTGCCGCCGACGTCGCGGTTCGGTTGCCCGGATCGACCTCGGCCCACACGTATCTGCAGGGCGGGCAGATCATTGCCGCCGCCCGCGCCGCGGGCGCCGACGCGATCCACCCGGGATACGGATTCCTGTCGGAGAACGCCGACTTCGCTCAGGCCGTGCTCGACGCGGGCCTGATCTGGATCGGACCGCCGCCCGCGGCGATCTCGGCGATGGGCTCCAAGGTCAACGCCAAGAAACTGATGGCCGACGCCGGTGTGCCCGTCCTCGGCGACATCGATCCGGCCGCGGTCGCCGAGTCCGACCTGCCGCTGCTGATCAAGGCGTCCGCGGGTGGCGGTGGCCGTGGCATGCGGATCGTCCGCGATCTCGCCGAACTCACCGAGCAGGTGGAGGGCGCCCGACGCGAAGCCCAATCGGCGTTCGGTGATCCGACGGTGTTCTGCGAACCGTATGTCGAACGCGGACACCACATCGAGGTGCAGGTGCTCGCCGACACCCACGGTGCGGTGTGGGCGGTCGGAGAGCGGGAATGCTCGATCCAGCGCCGCCATCAGAAAGTGGTCGAGGAGGCGCCGGCCCCGCTCGTCGAGCGGGTGGGCGAGGCGATGCGTGAGAAGCTCTATGCCGCAGCCCGAACCGCGGTCGAGGCGATCGGTTACACCGGCGCCGGAACCGTCGAGTTCCTCGCCGACGAGTCCGGTCGCTTCTACTTCCTGGAGACCAACACCCGCCTGCAGGTGGAACATCCGGTGACCGAACTGACCACGGGCACCGATCTCGTCGAGTGGCAGCTGCGGATCGCGATGGGCGATCACCTCGACGTCCAGGCGCCACGCGCCACCGGTGCGGCGATCGAGGTGCGTCTCTACGCCGAGGACCCCGCCGCCGGGTGGCAGCCGCAGTCCGGGCGGGTACACGCTTTCGATATCCGTGCCGCAAGCACTTTCGGGCCGTTGCTGCGGCCCGGTGTGCGTGTCGACTCGTCGATCGCCGGCGGCTCGGAGATCTCCACCTTCTACGATCCGATGCTGGCGAAGGTCATCGCGTGGGCGCCCACCCGGGGGCGGGCGGCGGCGATGCTGGCCGGAGCACTGGCCGACGCCACGATCCACGGTCCGATCACCAACCGCGACCTGCTGGTCAACATCCTGCGCGATGCCACCTTCCTGTCCGGGCTCACCGACACCGCCTATCTGGACACCGTCGGTCTCGACACGCTGGCAGCACCGTCGGCCGGCGCCGACGAGGTGGCCATGGCGGGGATCGCGGCCGCACTGGCCGATGCCTCAGCCAACCGCGCTGGCGCCCGGGTGCAGGCGAGTCTGCCCAGTGGGTGGCGCAACATGGCCTCGGGGTATCAGACCAAGACCTACCTGCGCGCCGACGACACCGAGGTCCGGGTCCGATACCGCCACGGCCGCAACGGTATCGAGCTGCCGGATACACCGGAGCTGTCGGTGCTCACGGCCACACCCGAAGCCGTTGTGCTCGCCGACCGCACCGGACTACGACGCGAACTGCGCGTGGCCCGGTACCGCGACGGGGCCGATCGGACCGGAGCGGATCAGGACGAGGTCTTCGTCGACGGACCCGGATGGTCGGTGCATCTGCGCCGCGCGCCGCGCTTCATCGATCCCACGGCGGTGCAACGTCCGGGCTCACTGTTGGCGCCGATGCCGGGTGCGGTGATCAGAGTGGCTGTCGCCGAAGGGGATCGGGTCACCGCCGGACAACCGCTGATCTGGTTGGAGGCGATGAAGATGGAGCACACCATCTCCGCACCCGCCGACGGCGTCGTCACCACGCTGGCCGTCGAACCCGGCCGCCAGCTCGCGGTCGGCGACGTCCTCGCCGTCATCGGCGAGGAGACGGGCCCCGATGACACCGGCCCAGAAGACACCAGCACCGACACCTCCGTCACACCGATCGAATCCACCGAGGGGAACACGCCATGAGTTTCATCGAAAGCCCCGAGCGGGCCGAACTACGCGCAGCGGTCGCCGGTCTGGCCGGCAAGTACGGCCAGGAATACTTCCGGGAATGCGCCCGCGAGGGCCGCAAGACCGACGAGTTGTGGCGTGAGGCGGGCGAACTCGGATTCATCGGGGTGAACCTGCCCGAGGAGTACGGCGGTGGCGGTGCCGGGATGTACGAGCTGTCGATCGTGATGGAGGAGATCGCCGCCGCGGGTACCGGCCTGCTGATGCTGGTCGTGTCACCGGCCATCTGCGGCAACGTCATCGCCCGGTTCGGCACCGACGAGCAGAAGCAGCGGTGGCTGCCGGGTCTGGCGGACGGTTCGATCACCATGGCGTTCGGAATCACCGAACCCGACGCCGGATCCAACTCGCACCACATCACCACCACCGCGCGTCGCGATGGCTCCGACTGGATCCTCAACGGACGCAAGATCTACATCTCCGGCGTCGACCAGGCGCAGGCGGTCCTCATCGTCGGGCGCACCACCGACGCCAAGACCGGCAACCTCAAGCCGTCGCTGTTCATCGTGCCGACCGACACACCCAACTTCGAGTACAAGCAGATCGACATGGAACTGCAGAACCCGGAGAAGCAGTTCCTGCTCTACCTCGACGACGTCCGGTTGCCGTCGGACGCACTCGTCGGCTCCGAGGACGCCGCCCTGAGCCAGTTGTTCGCCGGACTGAACCCGGAACGGATCATGGGCGCGGCATCGGCCATCGGGATGGGACGTTTCGCGCTCGGCAAGGCGGTCGAGTACGTCACCGACCGCACCGTGTGGAAGACCCCCATCGGCGCGCATCAGGCAATCGCACATCCGTTGGCGCAGGGCAAGATCGAGCTGGAGATGGCCAAGCTGATGATGCAGAAGGCCGCCACGCTCTACGACGCGGGCGACGACTGGGGTGCGGCCGAACCGGCGAACATGGCCAAATACGCCGCGGCCGAGGCGTGTGTGAAAATCGTCGATCATGCCGTGCACTCGCTCGGCGGGAACGGCTTGACCACCGAATACGGCCTGGCGCCGATGCTCTCGCTGGCCCGGATCGCCCGGATCGCCCCGGTCAGTCGTGAGATGATCCTGAACTTCGTGTCCCAGACCAGCCTGGGCCTGCCCAAGTCGTACTGACCCGACACACCCGAACCGAACCGACCGACACCGCCGACGAAAGCCCCGACGTGACCGATCAGCAAACCGAAGTCGTGCACCTCGTGATCGAGGACGGCATCGCCACTCTCACCCTGGACTCGCCGGCGAATCGTAACGCCCTGGGCACCGCGCTCGTCGGCGAGCTTCTCGACGGGCTCGCACACGCCGGAGGTGATCCCGATGTGCGTGCGGTGGTGCTCACCCATACCGGCAACACGTTCTGTGCCGGAGCCGATCTCGGTGAGGCGCTGGCGCGCGGTGCGAGTGTGGAGGAGGCATCGGCGGCCGGTACCGAGGCGATGCTCGGGGTGCTCCGCACGATCCTGGAACTGCGCAAGCCGGTCATCGCCCGCATCGACGGGCACGTGCGGGCCGGCGGGCTCGGGCTGATCGGCGCCTGCGACATGGTGTTCGCCGGTCCCGCGTGCAGTTTCGCGCTCACCGAAGCCCGGCTGGGGCTGGCGCCGTCGGTGATCTCGGTGGTGCTGCTGCCGAAGATGACCGCACGTTCCTCGGGCCGCTACTACCTCACCGGGGAGACGTTCGACGCCACCGTCGCCGAACGCATCGGGCTGATCACGCAGGCGCACAACGGTGCCGACGACCTCGACGCCACACTCGGGGAGGTACTGAGGGGCATCCGCAGGGCCTCGCCGCAGGGGCTGGCCGCGTCGAAGGAACTCACCACGGCGCCGATCCTGGCGGTCTTCGACCGCGACGCGCAGCGGCGGGCAGCCGAGTCGGCGGCGTTGTTCGGCAGCGACGAGGCGCGGGAGGGCATGACGGCGTTTCTGTCGAAACGGCGTCCCCCATGGGATCTCACCGACGGCCGGGCGCCGTGACCGCGGGGGCACGGGCGGCCGGTCCGCGCGAACCGCAGCAGGAGCGCTCGAGGCTGACCCGGGAACGGTTGCTCGACGCGACCATCGACGCGTTGGCCCGTGACGGGTGGTCGGCGGCCACGGTGGCGGCCGTCGCCGAGCGCGCCGGGGTGTCCCGAGGCGCGGCGCAACACCACTTCCCGACGCGGGAGGCGTTGATCACCGCCGCACTCGAGCAGATCTTCGAGGACATGACCGAATCGGCGTCTGCGGCCAAAGCCGAACTGCCGGAGGGTAACGCGAGGGTATCCGCCGCGATCGACCGGGCCGTCGAGCTGTACACCGGCACAGTGTTCAAGGCGGCCCTGCAGGTGTGGGCCGCTGCCGCGTCCGATCCGGCACTGCGTCGACTGATCCTGCCGATGGAGGACAAGTTCGCCCACGCGGCGCACCGCATGACCACCTCGATGCTCGATCCCGACGGCACCGATCCGCGGGTGCACCGGATCGCGCAGGTCACCCTCGACCTCGCCCGCGGCCTCGGTCTGGCCGACACCCTCTCCGACGACTCCGCACGACGTGCGCAGGTCGTCGCCGCATGGACCGAGATGGTCTCGGCGGCCCTGCAGACCCCGAACTGAACTGCGCACCCCGAACTGAACTGCGCACCCCGAACTGAATTGCGCCGAGCGGGCGCCCGATTCCGTCGACCGGGTGCTGGAAATCGTCGACCGGGCTCAACCCCGCTCGACGTCGAGCAGGTACTCGCGCACCCGCTCGCGGTGGCGGCGAACCCAGCCGACCGCGAAGCGATGCGCCAGCGTCCACATCAGCGCGGTGATGATCACGGCCATCGTGACACAGACGAGGAAGTCGATGGTGGACAGGTCGCGGTCCCATCCGAGGCGCCGGGACAGACGCCAGATCGTCACCGGCAGCGCGACGATCAACCCGAAGGCGACCGGATAGAGCGTGTAGGGCAGGACCAACAGGACGAGCCACCGCAGGATGACCTGCTTGAACTGTCGGCGGTGTTCCCACCGCCAGCGCAGGGACCGCAGATGGTAGGGGAACATGATGCCCACCAGGCTCGTCATCGCCAGGGCCCCAAGGGGAACGACGGCGACGGCGAGGACCACCTCGGTGGTGAACTGCCAACTGCGATTCCACACGAGCGAGATGATGATCGCGAGCGTCGCGCACGCCGGTCCGACCAGAAGCCACAGCCCCAAGGCCTTGGAGCGCAACAGTTCGGCGAACGCACGCGGGTCGTCGAGACTCGACAACACCCGCTCGCGGTCGGGGGCGAGCACGTTGGTGGCGCACACGTCGGCGTACATCCAGCCGGCGAGTGCGTACGGAAGGCCCTCGGGGCCGGTGAAGGTGAAGAACCAGGTTCGCGGGAGCGCGAACCACAGGACCAACACCATCGCCGAGTTGAAGGCGAGCATCAGCAGCGTGTCGGTCGGATTGGTCCGGATTCTGCCGAGTTCGGTGCGCACCGCGGCGAGCGTTCCCGGACTGATCACGCGATCAGCGTACCCAGGGCTCGGCGATCACCGACATGGAACGACCCGGACGCACCAGCGGGGGCGTGGTGCGTCCGGGTCGGGTCGGTGGACGCCGAATCACTCAGCTGTCGTGGATGATCACTCCGCGAATGTTCTTGCCGTCGCGAAGATCCTGGTAGCCCTCGTTGACCTGATCGAGTGTGTAGGTGGTGGTGATCAGTTCGTCGAGCTTGAGCTGCCCGGCGTCGTAGAGGCGCAGCAGTTTGACGATGTCGTACTGCGGGTTGGCCGAGCCGAACAGCGACCCCTTGATGGTCTTCTGATTCAGCGTGAGGTCGGTGCCGGAGACGTGCACGGTGAGCTTGGTGGGGTCGGCCAGTCCGGTGATGACCACCGTGCCGCCCTTGCCGATGACCGCGGTCGCACTCGAGACGACCTGTTCGTCGACGGTGCCGACGAGGATCAGAGCCTGATCGGCGCCTTGGCCCCAGGTCAGCTCATTGACCTTGGCCGCGGCCTCCTCGGCGTCGGCGAAGGCATGCGTCGCCCCGAACTTGATGGCCGTATCCCGCTTCAGCGCAACCGGATCGACGACGACGACATACTTGGCGCCGGCCGAGACCGCACCCTGCACGGCGTTGATGCCCAGGCCGCCGATGCCGTAGATGACGACGGTGTCGCCGGCGCGCACCCCGCCCGCGTAGACCGAGGTGCCCCAGCCCGATGGGACGCCGCAGCCGACGAGGACCGCCTTCTCCAACGGCAGCCAGTCGTCGACCTTGACCACCGAGTGCTGGCTGATGGTGGCCCGCTCGGAGAAGGTGCCAAGCATGCACATCGCACCGAAATCGTCCTTGCCGGAATGGAATCGGAACGATCCGTCGGGCATGGAGCCCTCCAGGATGGTGGCGCCCATGTCGCAGAGGTTCTGCCGGCCGGTCGAACAGTAGCGGCAGGTGCCGCAGTTGGGGATGAAGCTGCAGACCACGTGGTCGCCGACCTTGACCTTGGTGACGCCGGGCCCGACCGCCTCGATGATGCCCGAACCCTCGTGACCGCCCACGATGGGATAGCGCGGCGGCAGGTCACCGTCGGTGAGGTGCAGGTCGGAATGGCACAGTCCCGCAGCGGTGTACTTGATGAGTACCTCACCCTCGCGGGGCTCCTCGAGGTCGAGTTCGACGAGTTCGAACGGTTTGCCCGGGCCGGTGAGGACGGCGGCCTTGGTGGTGATGGTCATCGACTACTCCTATGTGAGTGATGAGAATTGATCATGGAGAAAAGTGTTGGGAGAGAGCGGAACTGTCACAGCGTGGAACTCTCACAGGGCGACGTTGACGGCCTTGGTCTGGGTGTACAGATCGATCGCCGAGCCGCCGAGCTCGCGGCCCCATCCGGACTGCTTGTAACCGCCGAAGGGCATCGCGGTGTCGAAGCCGTTGTACTGGTTCACCCACACCGAGCCGGCCTTGATCGCCCGGGCGGTCTTGTGGGCCTTGGACAGGTCCTGGGTCCAGATTCCGGCGGCCAGGCCGTAGATGGAATCGTTTGCCGCCGCGGCGACACCGGTGTCGGCGTCGAAGGGCAGGGCGGCGACGACGGGACCGAAGATCTCCTCGCGCACGATCGAGAAGTCCGGTTCGACGTCGACGAAGACGGTCGGCTCGATGAAGAACCCCTCATTGCCCCAACGCTTTCCGCCGGTCAATGCGCGAGCTCCGTCGGCGAGGCCGGCCGCGAGATACCCCGAGACGCGATCGAACTGCTCCTGGCTGACCAGCGGTCCGAGCTCGGTGGTGGGGTCCAGACCCGGCCCGATCTTGGCCTGCGATGCGGCCTCGGCGACGGCGGCGGTGAAGTCGTCGAAGATGGGGCGCTCGACGAACAGGCGGGTACCGGCGACGCAGCACTGGCCGTGATTGAACATCCACGCGGCCACCGACCCGGCGACGGCCTTCTCGAAGTCGGCGTCGGCGAACACGATGTTGGGGCTCTTGCCGCCGAGTTCCAACGAGACCTTCTTCAGGTTGCCCTTGGCGGCGTCGACGATCTTCTTGCCGACCTCGGTCGAACCGGTGAAGGCGATCTTGTCGACGTCGTCGTGTGCCGAGAGTGCAGCGCCCGCATCGCCGAAACCGGTGACGATGTTGACCACACCGGGCGGGAAGCCCGCCTCCTGGAAGACCTCACCGAGCAGCAGGGCGGTGAGCGGGGTCTGCTCGGCCGGCTTGAGGATCACGGTGTTGCCGGCGGCGAGTGCGGGTGCCAGTTTGAACGCCGCCATGAGCAGCGGGAAATTCCACGGCACGATGAGTCCGCAGACACCGACCGGCTCGCGCAGGGTGTACGCGTGGAACTCGCCGCCCGGGACGAACGGCATCGACACGTTCACGGTCGAGCCGGTGATCTTGGTGGCCAGACCCGCGTTGTAGCGGAAGATGTCGGCCGACCAGTTGGTGTCGACGGCGGTCGCGATGGTCGCGGCCTTGCCGTTGTCGAGGGCCTCGAGCTGGCCGAACTCCTCGGCGCGTTCGGTGAGGATGTCACCGACCCGCCACAGCAGACGTTCCCGCTCGTTGGGCTTCATCCGGACCCACGCGCCCTCGTCGAACGCGGCACGGGCCGCGCGCACCGCACGGTCGATGTCGGCGGCACCGCCGTGGGCGACGCTGGTGATGGGGCGGGCGGTGGCGGGATCGATGGTCTCGAACGTCCGCCCGGACTCCGCCGACACCCACTCACCCCCGATCAGCATCTTCTTCTCCGACGAGATGAAATCCCGTACCCGGGGGAGGAGTTCGGTTGCGACGGCGGTCATGTGGGCTCCTGCTCGACTCAGTGATGAAGGAATTGGGGGATGAAGGAATGGGGGATGAAGGAATGGCGGATGAGGGACACGGGGCGAACATGGCGGTGTCGTCAATGACGGATCAGTTGTGACGGGGGTCATATTCGGTCCTGCTTCTATTTCTGCCACCGCATGGGTCGGTCGAGATGTACAGAAACTGAACACCGTGCTGTACAGGTGCCGACCTCGGCGCCGGAGAGCCGCTGACCTAGCGTGATGAGGTCACACTCACCTCAACCCGGGAGGTCGGCGATGCTGCCGAGGATCACCGGTGCCCTCGGTCGGGCCGCGCACGGGCTCGGGCCGGCGACCGGCGCCGGTTCGCCGCGTGAGGCCCTGCGCGCCGGGCTCGGATCGTGTCTCGGTCTCGGGGTGCTCGGCGTCGTGATGCTGTCCTCCGGGGTGGATCTGCACCTCGGGATGTATCTCATCGCGCCGTTCGGTGCGACGACGGTGCTCGTGTTCGCCGCGCCCAACAGCCCACTCGCCCAGCCGTGGGCAGTCGTCGTCGGCAGCGTCGTCTCGGCGGTGGTCGGCGTCGGGATCACGCTCGTCGTCGACGAGCCCACGGTGCGGGTGGCGTTGGCGGTCGGGGCGGCCGTCGCGGCGATGATCCTGTGTCGGGCAGTGCATCCGCCTGCGGGTGCGGTGGCGATGAGTGCGGCTCTGGCACCCGACACCGTGCGTGAGCTCGGATTCCGTTTCGCCCTGGCGCCGGTCGCCGTCGGCGCCGTGCTGCTGGTGGTGACCGCCGTGGCATTCGGTCGGCTCACCGGGCGTCGCTACCCGTTCCGGCAGTTCGATCCGGTTGCCGACCCCGCCGAACGGGTGGGACTCCGTGAGGACGAACTCGCCGACATCCTGGCGCGCTATCAGCAGTCACTGAACCTCGGGGTCGCCGATCTCGCGCGACTGGTCGGAGCCGCCGAACTGCAGGCGGCCGGGCACGTCACCGGCCCGGTGGAGGTGGCGTCGGTGATGTCCCGGGATCTCGTGACGGTCGCTCCCCGGACCGGTCGGGCGGAACTCGCGCATCTCTTCGGTGAGCACGGATTCACCTCGCTGCCGGTCGTCGGTGCCGACGGTGCGTACGTGGGAGTGGTGTTCCAGATCGATCTCATCGAGTCCGGACTGTCCCCGACAGTTCCGGAGGTGCGCGGCACCCCGGAGGTGTTCGCCGCTCCGGAGGTGTGTGCCACCGACATCATGACCACGGATCTGCCGGTGGTACATCGGGATACGCCGATCGCCGCGTTGCTACCCCAGCTCGCCGAACGTGGCTGTGACGCGGTGCCGGTGCTCGACGGGCCGGCCATCGTCGGCATCGTGACCCAGACCGATCTCATCACGGTCCTCGCTCGTCACGCCCTGCGCAACGGCGGGAACGCGGTCACCGGGTAGGCCGACGTTCCCGGAGTATGCGGTGCTCTGGCTCAGATCCCGAGCGCTCGCATCCGCGCGTACAGCGTGGTCCGGGAGATCCCGAGTTCCCGGGCGGCCTGAACCTTGTTGTGCGAGCAGTGTTCCAGCGCGTCGATGATCGCCTGTCGCTCGGCCTGTTCGCGGCCGGCGAGGTGCGCGGCGCGGCTCGTGGTGCGGTACCGCTCGGGGAGGTCGGCGACCTCGACCGTGCGCGCCGACCGGGACCGGCAGGTGGCCACCGCCTCGTCGAGCACCGCCACCAACTCGGTGAGATTGCCCAGCCACTCCTGACTGAGAAGGCAGTCGGTGGCCCCGCTCGACAGTGCGGTGTCCGGCGCGAGGTCGGCGACGATGCCGCTGGCGATCGCGGCGAGCTCGGTGCTGCGTTGGCGCAGCGGCGGCAGGTCCACCCGTCGCGGGCAATGCCCGATGAGAGCCGCCGCCCCGGCGCCGAGTTGCGCCGGCGGACCGGTCACCACGATCACCGGCGCGGCCGATGTGGCCCGGCCCGCGGCATGGCGGAGCAGCGTCAGCGACCGGTCGTCGAGGAGTTCGGCGCCGTCGACGACCAGCGCCACCGACTCCGCGCGACTCCGCGCGAGCACCGCCGCGATGTCCGGCGCGGCGCCGTCGATGAGGGCGTCGGCGACGTCGACGACGATCGGGGGTCGGTGATCACCGCCGAGGTCGGCGGCCAGCGAGCGGGCCGTCGTGCTGCGTCCGGTACCCGGCTCACCGGTGATCGCGATGCCCGCGGCCACCGATGCCGGGCGTGCGGGTGTGGGGGGCGAGGTGGCTCCGACGGTCAGCGGCCGCAGATGGAACAGTGCCGCACCATGGGTCCCCGCCACCGGCTCGACGAGGATCTCCACGGCGGTCCCGCCGGCCAGGGTCAGCGACAGGGTGGTCGGGTGCAGCGCCGGGTCGGCCACCACGGCCCGCAGCGCGCCGAAGTCGGATGCGCAGAGTAGTTCGGCGGCAAGGGTATTGGTGAGCTGGATGTCGTCACCGATGGCGGCGACCGCGACATCGCGGCGCGGGGCGGCGCGCTGGAACGCGTCGAGCACCCGTCGTTGATGTGAGCGGGAGCGATCGAGGAGCCGATCGGCGATGTCGGCGACGATCCCGTTGACGAACGGCACCGCCAACGGGTTGGTGTTGTCGGCGACCTCGGTCATGCACAGACTGCCCACGAGGCGTCGGGTGGCCGGGTGGATGATCGGCTGACCGAAGCAGCTGAGTCGCTTGAACTTCTCGAGGTAGTGCTCGGAGCCGTTGACCATCACGCCGCGACGGATCTCGGCGGGCGTGCCGAGCGCGGTGGTGCCGACCGCGGCTTCGCCGAAGGGCACCCCGCTGGCCGCGCCGGCGCCGTCGAGTGCGCGCTCGATGGTGGTGCCGCCGGTGACGCGGGAGACCATGCGGCATTCGTGGTCGACGAGCAGTAGCGACATCTCGCTGCCGACGATCCGCGAGGCGGCGTCGTCGAGGACGGGCCGGGCGGCGTCGAGGAGCGGGTCGGCTGACGAGATGTCGACCGGCGCGGGCAGTACGTCGCTGT
Source organism: Gordonia sp. YC-XJ4 (assembly GCF_059511865.1). Lineage (NCBI taxonomy): Bacteria > Bacillati > Actinomycetota > Actinomycetes > Mycobacteriales > Gordoniaceae > Gordonia > Gordonia sp. YC-XJ4. The sequence continues at coordinate 4,462,609 of NZ_CM183447.1, read as the reverse complement.
CGGGGCGGATTCCGGACATCGCTGATCGCCGCCAGGACGCTGCGATGACCTGTCGGCCGGGAGTCCGATGGCGGGGATCGGGGTGCGCTGCCGCTGTTGTGTCGATGGTCACAACGATGGCACATGTCGGGGTGCACGCGAAAGGCGCCGGTCCGCCCTCGGGAGGTCCGGTGCTGGTGGGGTGTCCGTCACCCGGTGGATTCGGCCGTTCGCCACGGCAGCCGCGTCCCGAGCCAGGACACCGCGAACGCGAGCCCGGCCATCCCGATGACGATGACGATCATCGACATCGTCATCGACAGGTAGCCCTGTGCGCGCGGGTCGATGAACGGATACGGATACCAGTCGACGACCGTGCCCCGGGTGAGCGTGTACACGCCGTAGACCAGGGGGATCGCCAACCAACTCCACCAACTCCACGCGGGCAGGCGGCGCGGTCGCACCACGATCCAGTCGACGAGCAGGACCAGCGGCAGCACACGGTGCAGCACCGAGTTGATCCACTCGATGTTCAGGTTCACGTCGATACCCGAGAGCAGCAGTGCGTAGACGATCCCGGTGATCGCCATGCATGTGGTCGCTGCTCCCCTGATCCATTGCCACACAACGGATTCCGGTGCGAATACGGCGCCGATCGTCAGCACGCAGACGGCGGCGATGTTCGACAGCACGGTGAAGTAGCTCAGGTAGTTGCCGAGGGTGAAACCGGCGACGTCGGCCTGCCGGATGGGCAACAGGATCAACGCCGCCGCACCCAGGGCCGCAAAGCCCAACCGCACGAGTCGAATCCACCAGAGGCGTTCGTCGATCCGGGACAGGACGGGGAATTCCGACATGACGCAATCCTGTCATGGTCGTCGTTCCTGTCATGCTCCTCGACGCGAGGTGGTTGGCGAGCCGACGATCGCGGCCAGGATCGACGCGACGACGCCGACCGCGGCGCTCGCGGCCACCATCCACAGGCCCGGACCGACGGTGGCCGCGTCGAGCCACTGCCGAAACGGGGTGAGTGAGGGATCGGTCGAGGCGACCGCGCGCCACGGGTCGCGGATGGCGCGTGCGGCGAAGAATGCACCGGCCCCGCCTGCGGCGACGCCGACCAGCGCCGGGAGCGAAGCGAGCGGGCTGAATCGATGCAGCGCCGGGAGCGAAGCGAGCGGGCTGAATCGTTGCATCGCGCCCATGAACACCAGGTGGCGTATGCAGAGCGCAGCCGCGGCGAGTACGAGTACCGCCCCGCAGATGACCGTCGGCATGCCCGCTGCGGTGTAGTGCGCGACGGAGAGCGGATCGAAGTCGCCCGCGGCACCACCGTGGCTGACGGTGCCGAGTCCACTGATGGTGTAACTCCGTTGCCGGCCGGTGGTGTCGGTGAACGAGATCGTCGCCCAGCCGAGCAGACTTCCGGCGATCATCGCGGCGCCGGCAAGGGCGAGGATCGCGGCGCAGAGCGTGGCGGTGGTTCCGCGGGTGCGTCGTGCGGGAGCCGGCGGCGGGATCGGAGTCGGCGGAGGTGGTGCCTGTGGGATCGGAGCGGGCGGTCGGGCCCGGGTGACGGTGCGCTCGTCGGTGGCGGGCCGGGTGCGCGGGGGTGGGGTCCCGGGTGGCGGGGTTCGATGTGGTGGGGTTCGCGGTGGTGGGGTTCGCGGCGGTCGAGTGCGCCACTGGGTGTGGGGCACTCGGGGCAGCGCCGTCGTCGTCGGGTCCGGAGTCGCGATGGTGCTCGTTGTGGCAGTGCTCGTTGTGGCAGTACTTCTTGCGGCGGTGCTCGACGCGACGAGCGCGGCGGCGAACGATCGGCAGTCGCGGTGGCGATCCTCGGGGTGTTTGGCCAGGGCGGTGGCGAAGGCCGCATCGAGCCCTGCGAGGTCGGGATGGGCGAGGCCGAGAGCGGGGGCGGGTCGGGCGAGATGGTCGCGGATCAGAGCGGCGGGCTCGGCCGCGTGGAACGGTGTGGTGCCGGTGAGGAGCTGATAGGCCGTGCACGCCAGGGAGTACTGATCCGAGAGTGCGGTCGCCGCGCCGCCCTCGATGATCTCGGGCGCGCAGTAGGCCAGGGTGCCGATGATGGCGTTGGTTGCGGTCAGTGGTGTGGCGTCGCCGCCGGCGAGCTTGGCGATCCCGAAGTCCAGGACGATCACCCGGTCGATCTCCTGGGTCGATGCCGCGCGGGTGACGACGATGTTCGCGGGCTTGATGTCGCGGTGCACCACTCCTTGGTGGTGGGCGTGGTCGAGGGCGTCGGCGACGCGGCCCACGATGTGCACGACCTCGTCGGGTGTGAGGTCCGCGGCGCTCAGGTCGGCGCCGTCGATGTAACTCATCGTGAACCACGGTGTCTCGTCGACGATCCCGAAGTCGTGCACCGTGATGATGCCCGGATGGTCCAGGGCCGCGGCGGTGCGGGCCTCATGGAGGAAGCGACGCGCGAACTCGTCGTTACCCGCCCCGAGACGCGAGATGACCTTCAACGCCTGCCGCCGCAGCAGGTGTGGATGCTCCACCAGGTAGACCTCGCCCATGCCGCCGGCGCCGAGCGGGGCGAGCACGGTGTATCCGGCGAAGGTCGAGCCGACTCGTAATGTCATGGTCTCGTGCCCTTGCTCGGATGGCGGGTCGGTGATCGACCGGGTCTGTGATCGACGATGTCACACCCGACCTGTGGTGGTCACGTGCTCGGTCCTCCATTCGGCGGATCGGATCTGCGGGGTGGGATGCCGCGAGCGCGACGTGCACCGGCGATACCGTGGTCGCATGCGTGTGGCGACCTGGAACGTGAACTCGGTGAAACAGCGGATTCCCCGGCTGTTGCCCTGGCTGGATGAGCGGCGCCCCGATGTGGTGTGCCTGCAGGAGACCAAACTCTCCGACGACGTCTTCGACACCGTCCTCGGGCCCGAATTCACCGACCGCGGTTACGAGTTCGTGCACGTCGGGCAGGGGCAGTGGAACGGGGTCGCGATCCTGTCCCGGGTCGGTCTGTCCGAGGTGCGCCGCGGATTCGCCGGTGCGCCAGGCTATCCCGACCCCGAGTCGGCGCCCGAGGCGCGTGCGGTGTCGGCGATCTGCGGGGGAGTGCGCGTGTACTCCCTCTATGTACCCAACGGCCGCGAGCCCGACTCCGATCACTACCGCTACAAGCTCGCGTGGCTCGACCGGCTCCGGGAAGTGGTCGCGCCCGAGGCGGCCACGACGATGCTGTGCGGCGACATCAACATCGCGCCCGCCGACGCCGATGTGTTCGACCCCAAGGCCTATGAGGGCCACACCCACGTCACCGAACCCGAGCGCGCGGCGCTCGCAGGTCTGGAGGATCTCGGCCTGACCGACGTGGTGCGCACCCGGTGGCCGTCCGAACGCGTCTTCAGTTATTGGGACTACCGTGCCGGAATGTTCCACAAGGATCTCGGCATGCGGATCGACCTGATCCTCGCCGGCGCCGACACCGCACCCCGGGTGGCCGCGACGTGGGTGGACCGCGCCGCGCGCAAGGGGTCCAAGCCGAGCGATCACGCACCGGTCATCGTCGACCTCGACGACGCCCCCGACGGCGACATCGGACCGATGGTTCCGCCGCCGTCCAATCCGGCGCGCCGCGGATCGTCGAAGGTGTCGTTGCCGCAGGCCAAGGACGTCGGCCCGGGCCGGGCCTCCTCGTGAACGACGCCGGGACGGGCGCCGCCGCCAACGATGCCCGTCGGCACCCACAGTGGTACGGCGTCCTCACCGCGCGCCGCGGCGGACCGCTGCCGCCCGCTCGGGCGGCCTCACGGCTCTCGGCGTACGTTTACGGCAACCTGCTGGTGTTGGCGGCGATCGTCCTCGCCTCGGCCGGCGACATCTACGAGGGACATGCGGTGCTGATCGTGCTCGGCACCGGGCTGACCACCTACATCGCGCACATCTTCGCGGATCTGCTCGCGTGGGCCAACATCCCGGAGGCGCACGAGAGCACGAGCGGTAATCGCGCCGCCGACGGGGTGGATGAGGGCGCCGAGGTGAACGACGGCGAAGTCGAACGCCCCGACCTGCGCCGCGAAATCCTCGACGAGCTGCGCGACGCCGTGCCCATCATGTCGTCGGCGATCTGGCCCGCCATCATCTTGGCCCTCGGGTACCACGACCTCATCCCGACGCAGGTCGCCCAGCTGGTGTCCGGCTGCGTCATCGTGATCCGGATCGCCTCGGTCCCGATCGTCACCGAGCGTGTCCGCGGCAATCGACTCGACATGCGCATGCTGATCGCCGGACTGATCGCCGCCGGGCTCGCCGCGGTCATCGTGATGCTCAAGACCTTTCTGGGCCATTGAGCACCTCCGGTGCTGGGCCATTGAGCACCTCCGGTGCTGGCCATCGAGCACCTCCGGTGCTGGCCATCGAGCACCTCCGGTGTGCGTGTCCGATTTCCTGGTGCGGGAATGTTCAGGCAGGTCAGGTGGTTCACCAACCACGTCCGGTCATCTGCCGATCACCCCGGGTTGCGGTCGCGTTGGCCGTCTGGATCCGATTTTTGACCTGTGTGAACCCCATCGGTAGAGTGGACCGTCGGTGCCTGGCAACAGCCGGGCCAGTCCGCGTGCCCTGCCCACGCCGCCCGAGGTTTACGCCGACGGCGACGGAGGTAGACAGCTCGCATGGGAACTCCCGCCCGTGCGAGGGGTGGCCGGACTGACAAGCGATTCCGCTGTCGGGTGTTTGACACGCCCGACCTCGGGGTAGCAATAACTGTACTGACCAGGGTCTACGCCCTGGTGGGGCGAGTTGTGGAGGTCGCCGGAAGTCCGGTCCCGACCGATTCCGACGACCTGCCCGGAGCACAAACCACGACGACAACACCATCGAGCGCTCCACCTCGCGTGCGGGCGAACGTGCCGACAAAGGAAGAAATACTCAGTGCCAACGATCAATCAGCTGGTCCGCAAGGGCCGTCATGACAAGGCTGCGAAGAAGAAGACCGCAGCGCTCAAGGGAAGCCCGCAGCGTCGCGGCGTGTGCACCCGCGTCTACACCACCACCCCCAAGAAGCCGAACTCCGCGCTGCGCAAGGTTGCCCGTGTGCGCCTGACCAGTGCCGTCGAGGTCACCGCTTACATCCCGGGTGAGGGCCACAACCTGCAGGAGCACTCGATGGTGCTCGTGCGTGGTGGTCGTGTGAAGGACCTCCCCGGTGTGCGTTACCGGATCATCCGCGGCTCGCTCGACACCCAGGGTGTCAAGGACCGCAAGCAGGCCCGCAGCCGTTACGGCGCGAAGAAGGGGAGCTGATAAGCGATGCCACGTAAAGGACCCGCACCCAAGCGCCCGCTGATCAACGATCCCGTCTACGGTTCGCCGCTGGTCACCCAGCTGGTCAACAAGATCCTGCTGGACGGCAAGAAGTCGACCGCCGAGCGCATCGTTTACGGCGCACTCGAGCAGGCCCGCGAGAAGACCGGCACCGACCCGGTGGTCACCCTCAAGCGCGCCCTCGACAACGTCAAGCCGACCCTCGAGGTCAAGAGCCGCCGCGTCGGCGGTGCCACCTACCAGGTGCCGATCGAGGTCAAGCCGAACCGTGCCAACACCCTCGCCCTGCGTTGGCTGGTGACCTTCAGCCGGCAGCGTCGCGAGAAGACCATGGTCGAGCGTCTGGCCAACGAGCTGCTCGACGCCTCCAACGGTCTGGGCGCGTCGGTGAAGCGTCGCGAGGACACCCACAAGATGGCCGAGGCCAACCGGGCGTTCGCGCACTACCGCTGGTAGAAGAACTCAACACCGGGCACTGGCCGCTCGGAGCGCAGCGACGACCGGCCAGTCCACCCGAGCCTGCGAGGGTGGGGGCGAGCGCAGCGAGCCCGGGCTGACAAATGAAGACAGCCTTTAGTCCGAAATCTTCCCGAAGGGAACTTGATGGCACAGGAAGTGCTCAGCGACCTCAACAAGGTTCGCAACATCGGCATCATGGCCCACATCGATGCCGGCAAGACCACCGCGACCGAGCGAATCCTTTTCTACACCGGTGTGAACTACAAGATCGGTGAGACCCACGACGGCGCCTCGACGACGGACTGGATGGAGCAGGAGAAGGAGCGGGGGATCACCATCACCTCCGCTGCGGTGACCTGTTTCTGGAACAAGAACCAGATCAACATCATCGACACCCCGGGCCACGTCGACTTCACCGTCGAGGTGGAGCGCAGCCTGCGCGTGCTCGACGGTGCGGTCGCGGTGTTCGACGGCAAGGAAGGCGTCGAGCCGCAGTCCGAGCAGGTCTGGCGACAGGCCGAGAAATACGACGTGCCGCGTATCTGCTTCGTCAACAAGATGGACAAGCTCGGTGCGGACTTCTTCTTCACCGTGCGCACCATCGAGGAGCGTCTCGGTGCCAAGCCGCTCGTCCTGCAGCTGCCGATCGGTGCCGAGGACAACTTCGACGGCGTCGTCGACCTGATCACCCAGAAGGCGATCACCTGGCGCGGCACCGTCGAGATCGGTGCGGAGCCGACCTTCGAGGAGATCCCCGCCGATCTCGTCGATCAGGCCGCCGAGTACCGCGAGAAGCTGCTCGAGACCGTCGCCGAGAGCGACGAGGCGTTGCTGGAGAAGTACTTCGGTGGTGAAGAGCTCTCCGAGGACGAGATCAAGGGCGCGATCCGCAAGCTCACGATCGCCCGCGAGTACTACCCGGTGATCTGTGGTTCGGCGTTCAAGAACAAGGGCATCCAGCCGATGCTCGACGCCGTCATCGCGTACCTGCCGTCCCCGCTGGACGTGCCGAGCGTCGAGGGCCACGCGGTGGGCAACGAGGAGGAGATCCTCTCTCGCAAGCCCAGTGCCGACGAGCCGTTCTCGGCTCTGGCGTTCAAGATCGCCGCGCACCCGTTCTTCGGCAAGCTGACCTTCGTGCGGGTGTACTCCGGTCACATCAGTGCGGGTACCCAGGTGCTCAATGCCACCAAGGGCAAGAAAGAGCGCATCGGCAAGCTCTTCCAGATGCACGCCAACAAGGAGAACCCGGTCGACGAGGCCTGGGCCGGACACATCTACGCGATGATCGGGCTCAAGGACACCACCACCGGTGACACCCTGTGCGACCCGAACGCACCCATCGTGCTCGAGTCGATGAGCTTCCCGGATCCGGTCATCAACGTCTCCATCGAGCCGAAGACCAAGTCCGACCAGGAGAAGCTCGGCACCGCGATCCAGAAGCTCGCCGAAGAGGATCCGACGTTCTCGGTCCACCTCGACGAGGAGACCGGTCAGACCGTCATCGGCGGTATGGGCGAGCTCCACCTCGACATCCTCGTCGACCGCATGCGTCGCGAGTTCAAGGTCGAGGCGAACGTCGGTAAGCCGCAGGTGGCCTACCGCGAGACGATTCGCAAGACCGTCGAGAAGCACGAGTACACGCACAAGAAGCAGACCGGTGGTTCCGGCCAGTTCGCGAAGGTCATCATCAAGCTCGAGCCCCTGGTGGACGCCGAGGATGGTGCGACCTACGAATTCGAGAACGCCGTGACCGGTGGTCGTGTGCCGCGCGAGTACATCCCGTCGGTGGATGCCGGTGCGCAGGACGCGATGCAGTACGGCGTGCTCGCCGGTTATCCGTTGGTCAACTTGAAGGTCACCCTGCTCGACGGTCAGTACCACGACGTCGACTCCTCGGAAATGGCCTTCAAGATCGCCGGTGCACAGGCTCTCAAGGAGTCTGCGCGGATGGCGAGCCCGGTCATCCTGGAGCCGATCATGGCCGTCGAGGTCACGACTCCGGAGGATTACATGGGTGACGTGATCGGCGACCTGAACTCCCGCCGTGGCCAGATCCAGGCCATGGAGGAGCGCAGCGGTGCCCGTGTCGTCAAGGCGCAGGTTCCGCTGTCGGAGATGTTCGGCTACATCGGCGACCTGCGGTCGCGGACCCAGGGCCGGGCTAACTACTCCATGGTGTTCGACTCGTACGCCGAGGTTCCGGCGAACGTGTCGAAGGAAATCATCGCGAAGGCCACCGGCGAGTAATTCACTCGCTGCGCGGTCTGTCGCGAAGCGCTCACGGCGACCGACGCCGTGGTGACACGGCGCGAACAACGTAAGAGAAAACCCCTGCTGGGATCCGCCCAGTAGAGCAACAAGTCCAGGAGGACAATCAAGTGGCGAAGGCGAAGTTCGAGCGGACCAAGCCGCACGTGAACATCGGCACCATCGGTCACGTCGACCACGGCAAGACCACCCTGACCGCGGCCATCACCAAGGTCCTGCACGACAAGTACCCGACCCTCAACAAGAGCTTCGCGTTCGATCAGATCGACAAGGCTCCTGAAGAGAAGGCTCGTGGTATCACGATCAACATCTCGCATGTCGAGTACGAGACCGAGAAGCGTCACTACGCCCACGTGGACGCCCCCGGTCACGCCGACTACATCAAGAACATGATCACCGGTGCGGCTCAGATGGACGGCGCGATCCTCGTGGTTGCCGCCACCGACGGTCCGATGCCGCAGACCCGTGAGCACGTGCTGCTGGCCCGCCAGGTCGGTGTGCCCTACATCCTGGTCGCCCTGAACAAGGCCGACATGGTCGACGACGAAGAGATCATCGAACTCGTCGAGATGGAGGTCCGCGAACTGCTGGCCGCCCAGGAGTTCGACGAGGAAGCCCCCGTCGTCAAGGTGTCGGCGCTCAAGGCCCTCGAGGGTGACCCGGAGTGGGTCAAGTCCGTCGAGGAGCTCATGGACGCGGTCGACGAGTCGATCCCGGATCCGGTTCGCGAGACCGACAAGCCGTTCCTGATGCCCGTCGAGGACGTCTTCACCATCACCGGCCGCGGCACCGTGGTCACCGGTCGTGTGGAGCGCGGCGAGGTCAACGTGAACGAGGAAGTCGAGATCGTCGGCATCCGCGAGAAGTCCACCAAGACCACCGTCACCGGTATCGAGATGTTCCACAAGCTCCTCGATTCGGCGCAGGCGGGCGACAACGCCGGTCTGCTGCTCCGCGGCCTCAAGCGTGAGGACGTCGAGCGTGGCCAGGTCATCGTGAAGCCGGGCACCACGACCCCGCACACCGAGTTCGAGGGCCAGGCCTACATCCTGTCCAAGGACGAGGGCGGCCGTCACACCCCGTTCTTCAACAACTACCGTCCGCAGTTCTACTTCCGTACCACCGACGTGACCGGCGTCGTGACCCTCCCCGAGGGCACCGAAATGGTCATGCCGGGCGACAACACCGAGATGAGCGTCAAGCTCATCCAGCCGGTCGCCATGGACGAGGGCCTGCGCTTCGCCATCCGCGAGGGTGGCCGCACCGTTGGTGCGGGTCGAGTCACGAAGATCGTCAAGTGACGATTTCCCGTGCCCTCTGTGGTGGCGTGAGAGCGTTGTCATGTGGGCACGGGCCTGCGTCACGGATCGTCAAGTGATGATTTCCCGTGCCCTCTGTGGTGGCGTGAGAGCGTTGTCATGTGGGCACGGGCCTGCGTCACGGATCGTCAAGTGACACTCTGACTCACTGAGTTATCAAAGGCGCCCCAACCGCTTTCGCGGTTGGGGCGCCTTCTCGTTGTGTCAGGCGATGCTGCCGCAGACGTAGCAGAAGGTTCGCCCTACGCGTGACCTTCTGCTACGTCTGCGCCCAGCTGAGCGGCGAACGCCGCGGCATCGGCACACGATCCGCCCCGTTCCCGCCCGCGTGCCCACGCGCAGAACAACTCGGTGAACCTGCGCTCCCCGAGTTCTGCACACAGCAGCGGCAGATGTCGGGCCGCCTCACCGGATCGCTTGCGCAACAGGGTATCTTCGACGGCGCGCAGCCGCGTCGGGTCGAAGCCCGCAGGCGTCGGCGCACCGGTGACGAGCGCGCGCACGAGGTCTTCTTGCCGTTGCGCTAGGCCGGTCACGACGCCGCCCACCAGCGGCTGCCGACGGTGATCCGGTCCATCCGCGCGGCGTCGGCGATCGCGTCGAGTTCACCGAGGAGCTCGGTCACCGGCGGATACCGGCCGTCGCGCTCGAGCATGAATGCCGGCGCGCGCCCGGTGGCGGCGAGCCGGGTGACGAGGTCGAGCACCGCGTCGGGAACGGGCGCGGTGTGGGTGTCGTGATAGAGCACCCCGTCGGATTCGCCGCCGGCGACGTGACAGTAGGCGATCGCCTCGAGCGGCATCCGGGAGAGTTCGACGGCCGGATCGATACCCGAGTTGCGGGCACACGCATACACATTCGCGACGTCCAGCAGCAGCCGGACCCCGGTGCGCTCGACGATCTCGGCGAGGAACTCACCCTCGGTGTACTCGTCGTCGGGCCAGGAGAACAATGCTGCGATGTTCTCCACCGCCAGCGGCACCGACAACCGGTCCTGGGTGCGAGTGATGTTGTCGCACAACACTGCCAGCGCTTCACGCGTCCGGGGGACGGGCAACAGATGCCCGGCCTCGACGCCGCCCGCCCGGACGAACGCGATGTGTTCACTGACCAGCGGCGACCGCAGGCGGCGAACCGCGCGTGCCAGAACGTCGATCCGGTCGTCGGTCACCGGCTCGGCACCACCCAGAGACAGGCCGACGCCGTGCGGGATCACCGGCACCCCCAGCGCCGTAAGCGGTTCGACGTCGATGTGCGGCACCGACTCGGCGATGACCTCACAGAATCCGAGGCCGGGAAGGTCGTCGACGACGGCCGCGATCTCCGGGCGCCAGCCGATCCCGATACCGGCGACCTGTGACGCACTACGTGATCTGCTCATGAGGAACCCTTTCTCTGATGCGCCCCGCCTCGTGGTGATCTCGTTGTCCCGGGTGGTCGTACGCGGTGATCACCCGCCGCATCCGCCGCCACCGCCTCCACAGCTGGATCCGCCACTGCTGCAGCCACTCCAGCCCCCACCGCAACTGTGTGACGAACCCCCGTGATGCGAGCCGCCGTCGCTGCCGCCGTAGAAGGCGGACCCGAACCACGATGCTCCGCCGCTGCCCGTGGCACGTCGTGAACGGGCCTTTCTCACGACAGGTGTTGTGGGGGTGGCGATCCCCGGATCGGGGGCCGTCGTCGTCGGGCGGAGCAGCGGGTCGGCGGCCAGGCGCGGATCGAGGAGTGCAAGTGCTTCGATGCCGTGCAGGGCTGCGGCGACGGCGGCGTGGTGTGCTCCGAGGGTGGCGAGCGCGGGCCGGTACTGCGGCGCGAGCAACCTGTGCCGCCGGCGCAGTTCGGCGAGTACCGCCTCGCCGCGCGCGGTCCGCTCACGAGGATGGACTGCGCACCAGATACACACCGCGGCAAGGCATATCACGATGACGACGAGATAGCCGACCGGCTTGCGGTGCGCGAGGCCGGCCACGATCCGTGCGAGCCCGAGGACGAGTACCGGGATCAGGACGGCCACCCCGACCGCGCGTCGGCGTGCGTGGCGCAGGCCCACGTCAATGAGCTCCGAGTGCACCTGCCGCAACGGCACCGACACGTCACGCAAGGCACTCGTGCCGCGTCGCGCATAACGGTCACCGACCGCCCGGACAAACCGATCATTCTGTGCGGGTGCAGCTTTCAGTCGATTGGTCACACGTCCGCTCGAGTTGATATAGCCGGCTGCCCGGAGTTGGGCGACCGCTGCGAGGACCGCATTCTCCTCGGAGACCAGTGCTCCGATCTGTGTGGGAGTGAGGTCGGGGAGATCATCGACCCGCTGATGGGCGGGACGTCGCCGCACGATGACGACGGCGAGAGCCGCCACCGAGATGACGGCATAGAGGGCGAGGAAGGTCGTGCTGGGGATACCCCAGGTGTCGGTACTGTTCATGGTGTCACCGGCTTTCTCCCGGTGCGCACGCCTCGCCACGAGGCATGCGCGGAGGTGAACCCGCGATTACGAGGCGCGGGGAAAGGCATCGTCGGCCGGCGCGACGTTGCGCAGGCCCGACACTCGTTGCGGCGGCGGCCGTTCGGTTACTACTTCTCGGCCCGAGAGTCACTGCGTGTCAGGTGATCTCAGTATCTACGCGGCGTGCGAATGCGCCAGTGGTGAAGGCCTGCCGTGGCCGATTCGTGACCGATTCCATCGGATGCTCACAGATATCGATCCGGTGAGCTGGGGCGATGTGTCAGGGTTTGTTGGCCGGCCAGTTGTAGATGAAGTCCAGCAGACCCGTCCCCGGCCCCTTGGGGGTCTTCAGTGCCGTGCTGTTGATCAGGTAGTAGGTGCTCCCGATGCCGGTCCACACGGCTCCGACGACCTGGTGTTCCATGCTCTCGGTCGCCGGGAGGACCTTCGCGAGTTCGGCGAACAGATTCGGCAGCGCCCCGGTGTACTTCACCACCCGGAACCAGGCGGTCTTGCGCAGCGGGGTCTTGTGGCGATCGTTGATGCGCAGTTCGACGTTGGCCTGCGGCGACATCCAGTCGCTGATCTTGGTGACCGGTTGGATCTGCCGGAGATCACTGAACGTCGGATAGAAGACCTGGGACAGGTGGATGTGGAGTTGGTCCTGGCCTCGTCGGTCCTTGGAGTTGACGCCCAGCGCGAGTGGGGAGGACGGCTTGGCCGGGATGTTCGCGACGGCCTCGCGCCACGCACCGGCCCACCAGTTGGGCGGATCGTGGCGCAGGTAGCTGCATTCGATACCCGAGATGCGATTGGTCGGCATGAGCAGGATGTCGTTGTTGCCGTGCGGGTTGTCGCCGCCTCGTCGGATCGCGTAGTAGCGGTTGGGACTCGCCGAGATCTGCTTGACGTAGAGGTTGGACCCGGGCTGGGCGGGCGTGCACCCTTTGACCTGATCCCACAGCCAGAAACGGGCGTTCGTCTTGCCCGAGTCCGACGGGCTGCCGCAGTCGGGTGGGGGAGCACCCCACGCGATGCCGGCGACGCCCGTTCCGGCGACCGCGCCGACGCCGAGGGCGGCCGTCGTGGTGAGGAAGGTGCGCCGACTCAACCCGCGGCTCGGAGTGGATGCGCCCGGCAAGGGGGTGGAGTCGCTGTCCATGGCCGGCCCTCTCACCGATGAGCCCGGCTGGTCGGCCGGTTGCTCCGTCTGAGCCATGAGTGTGCCAGTCGGCGAAGGCCCCGGTTACTCGAACGCCGAAATCGATTCAGGTTTTCCACATGTTTCGCTCAGCGAATTCCGAGCTACTTAGACCTCATAAGTCACACTAGTAACATTACGTCACAATTGCCACTTGGGTAACCGACTGGTCTCAATGTCGGTGCCCTGTGGTCACGAGCCTGGTGACAGCGGTCCGCACCGCCCTAATGTCCTGGGCGTGCGTTCAAGTCTGAGACGGTCGGTCCACAAGCGCCTGGGCCGGCGAATCGTCGCCGCGACCATCGTGGCGTCGGCGTTGGTGATCTCCCTGTCCAGTGGTGTCGGTGACGCCGATGCGGCATCGCTGAACCGGATCTCGGTCGGGGGGTGCGGGATGCCCGCGAGCCCGGTCGACATCTGGGCCCGGCCGGGCAACTACAAGACGGTGATCGCCCTCGATGGACTACGAGCCACCAGCGACATGAGCGGCTGGCGTCATGAGACCAACATCGCCCGCCTGGCCGACTCGGGCGTCAACGTCGTCGAACCCGTCGGTGGACTCGCGAGTTTCTACACCAACTGGGACACCGCCAGCCCGGGCAACAAGATCAAGTACCGCTACATGTGGACCTGCCGGTTGGACCGGATCGTCGCCGCCCTGGACGCGCGCGGGCTCGCCGTCGGGCCGTGGGGCAAGTACGCCATCATGGGCATCTCGATGGGCGGCGGCTCGGCGATGATCTACGGTGCGTATCACCGCAACCGGATCTCGCATGTGTTCTCGATGTCGGGTTACGTGAACCTGTCGGCCCCGACGATGCGCGAGGCCGTGCGCCTGGCGTTGATCGACGCAGGCGTCGAAGCCGGGATGGGTCCGTTCAGCGCGGATGCGATGTGGGGCCCGCCGTGGAGCGATCGCTGGCAGCGCAACGACGCACTCGTCCAGTTGCCGCGGATGCGCGGGATGAAGATCCGGGTCGCCGCAGGATCAGCCGCCTGGGGCCGCTACAACACCGACGCCGTCAACTCCGTGAAGGGCACCCCGCTCGAGGCGGTCGCACTGGCGCAGACCCGGTCATTCGAGGTGGCCGCCGCACTGCAGGGCATCCGGATCACCACCGACTTCCCCACCGTGGGGACACACACCTGGGGTTACTGGCAGGACATGGTCTGGCGCGCCAAGAACTCCGGCTGGTTCCGGGACCGCTGATTCACCGGACAGGCGCCGACAGGGGATGCGGCGCCTTGCCTGGGGTGATCGGCGGGTGCGTGGCGGAACCGTCGACGACGTGGCATCGGACCCTCCTCGGGGTCGGGTACCGCGTCGTCGACGGTGCCGTCAGGAGTTCGAACTCACCACTCGTCGAGTGAGACGTAACCGTCCTGGATCGCGCGGGCGAACAACGCCGACTTGGTGTTCGCCGCCCGGCCCACCGCCTCGTACTTGGCCCGGATGCGTGCCACGTGGGTGCTCACCGTCGACACACTGATGAACAGCGCCTTGGCGGCCTCCTGTTTGGACTCGGCGCGCAACCAGGCGACGAGCACCTCGACCTCGCGGCGTGAGAGGTCGGGACGTCGGCTCGCGGGACGGCTCACCGCATAGAGGTGGCGGTGGCGGGGATCGAGATGGGGGTGGGGTCGGGAATCGTGCTGGGGTCGCCGATGCAACGGCGGCTCCTCGGTACCGGGGATGATGGTGACCTCCTGATGGATTCGCGCCGCAGCCCGACTCGCCGACGCGCAATGGATCGCGGTGTAGTCCGCGCGGACCAATCTTGGTGCGGAGGGGATGACGAAGCGCGCCGCAGTGGCTGAGAATCGGAAGTCGATACATTTCTCGATACGCTGACCAGCGCGAATCTGGTCCGACGACAGGACTCCTCTCGCCATGGGACCCGATGCCGTGCACACCCGCGACGAGCTCGGCCGCGCCCTCACCGGACTCCGCGAGCGGTCCGGGATGAGTGTGCGCGACGTCGCGTCCGACGCCGACGCGCTCCTGGGCACGGTCGCCGGATGGTTCGCCGGACAGCACGCCCCGACACGGGCGAGCCGGGAGATGTTCGAGCGTGTCCTCGCCGCGTGTGGCGTCGTCGAGGACGCCGACGTCCAGCAGTGGTGGGCCGCGGCCGAGCGGTCGTCGCGGCGCACCCGCAAGTCGGCGTCGTCGGTGTCACCGTACCGGGGCTTTGCTCCGTTCTCGGCCGACGACGGGGCCTGGTTCTTCGGTCGCGACGAACTGATCGACCGGCTCGCCGAGATGGTCCGCTCCCGGCTTCCCGAGACGGTGCCCGGGCCCGGCCCGGAGCCGGACCAGTCGGTCGGAGAGGGTGGGCCCGACTGGCTGCACGGCGTCGCGGTGGTCGGGGCGTCGGGGGTGGGTAAGTCCTCGCTCGTCCGGGCCGGCCTGTTGCCGCGCATCGGTACCGAGGAGCCGTTCCTCGATTGGCGCGCGGCGGTCATGGTGCCCGGCGACGACCCTGTCACCGCGCTCGAGCAGGCCGCGGCAACTCTCGACGAGACGCCCGGCGACGGCCCGGCGCTGCTCGTGATCGATCAGCTCGAGGAGCTGTGGACCCAGGGTGATTCCGCCGGGCGGGCGCGGCTGACCACCCGGCTGGCCGAGTTCGCCGCGCGCCGGCGCACCGTGGTGATCGGGGTGTTGCGCGCCGACTTCTACGAACGTGCCGCCGCCGGTCCGATCATCGCCTCGGTGCTGGCCAACTCGCAGCTACTCGTCACCCCGATGTTGCCCGCACAACTGCGGGAGGTGATCGTGCGGCCCGCCGAGGTCGCCGGGCTCACCGTGGACGACGATCTGGTGACCATGCTGCTCGACGACGTGGCGCCGTCGACGAGCGTGCGGCCGGTCGGCGCGGGTGTACTCCCACTGCTGTCCCATGCCCTGCGCGCCACGTGGGAGAAGTCTGATCGCCGACGACTCACGGTGCGTGACTACGTCTCGACCGGCCGCATCTCGGGAGCCGTCGAACAGACCGCGGAGTCGGTGTATGACTCACTCGACGACGCGCAGCGGGCCGTGGCGCGCCGAATCCTGTTGGAAATGGTCAACGTCGACGAGGAGACCGTCACCCGGCGCACCGTCCGGCTCGCCGATCTCGACGCCGACGACCCGGCCGGGGACAACCGTCATGTGCTCGAGACGTTCGCCGCGGCACGTCTGGTCACGGTGACGACCTCGCACGCCCAGGTCGCGCACGAGGCGCTGCTGACGGCCTGGCCGCGGCTGGGCGAATGGATCGACGCCGACCGCGAACGGCTGTTGCTGCGGCGTCGACTACAGACCCTGCGGGACACGTGGGAGTCCAACGGACGGCCCGACGACCTGCTGCCGATGCGGGCTCGGCTGGAGATGTTCCGGCCGCTCGCCGACGACGGCTCCTCGCTGGATCAGGCCAGCCGTGGCTTCCTGGAGGCCGGTGAGGCGCGGGTACGCGCCCAGGACGCCCAGGAACGACGCCGCAGTCGGCAGCTGCGCCGAATCGCTTTGACCGCCGGGGTCTTCGGCATCGTGGCGGTCACCGCAGCGGTCATCGCGGTGATCACCGGCGTGCATGCGGTGGGTCAGCGCGAGCAGGCCGAGGCCGCCCGGAATCAGGCGCTGAGCCGACAGCTGGCCATCCAGTCGAGCGAGTTGGAGGATCGTGACCCGTTTCTCGCCGCGCAGCTGGCCATGGTCGCCTATCAGACCTCGCCGACCCTCGAGGCGCGGTCGCGGTTGATCGACGCGACCGGTCACGGTGTCCCGAATCGCTTTGTCGGTGAGGGCGGATCGGTGCTGCTGGCCCGCTCGGGGTCATTGCTCGTCGCCGCCGGAGGCGGCGGGCAGGTGCGGCTGTTCGACGTGTCCGACCGCGGGATCAACCGGCAGGTCACCACCTTCCGCGCGCCCGGCGGCGGCGGTCGATTGGGTGGGGTCGCGATCCTGCCGGGGACGTCGACGGTGCTTCTCGGCGGTCGCGGCACCCTCACCGCCTGGAATGTCGCCGACCCCGCACACCCGGTGCGCGCCTTTGATTTCCCGGCCGTCGGCGGCGACGTCAACGCGCTCTCGGTGAGTCCCGACGGCCGGTTCGTCGTCGCCAGCGTGCCCGAGGTCGGGGTGCAGGTGTGGGTGAACTCGGACGGGACGTGGCGTCCGGTGCCGTTGCCGGGCAAGGTCGCCGGCGTCGCCGGCGCGGCCGCGTTCAGTCCCGACGGCCGTTCGCTGGCCACCAGCAGCGCCAACCGTCGCATCGATCTGTGGCGCATCGACGGCGACGACATCGTCGCGACGGGCGAGATCCCGCTCGATGCGTGGCGCGACAACGAACTCGCGCAGGGCCTGACCTACACGCCGGACGGTACGCGGCTGGTGGCGGCACTGCGCAGCCGCGTGATCGACGTCGTCGACGTCTCCGATCCGGCCGCTCCGCGTAAGGTCGCGGGGTTCGGCGGTTTCGACAGCTACGTGACGGCGGTGGCCGTCAACGCCGCCGGCACCGAGATCGCGGGCGCGGGCGCCGACAACACACTGCGGATCTTCGACCTGACCAACCCCTCGGCCGCTCCCCGGATCCTCACGGCTGCATCGAACGCGGTCTCGGTGGTGTTCGCCGGAGACCATGTGATCGCATCCAGTGATGATGGGCGGGTACAGGATTGGCCGCCGACGTCGAATCGGACGGTGATCGGGACCAACAGCGTCTACCAGATCCCGGCGAACGGCTCGACGACCCGGCTGCTCGCCGCCGACAGCGGCACCGATGGGCGGATCACCCAGTGGGACATCGAGTCCGACGGGCTGAGTCGCGCCGGACCGGATCTCGTTCCGCCGCCGGGCATGGTGTATTCGGGAGCGGTGACGCTGTCGCCGTCGGGCCGGATCGCGACCATGGGGACGGTCACCGGAGCGGTGCAGTTCGCCGACATGTCCGATCCCGCCGACCCGCACCTGGTGGGCTCGGTCGACGCGCAGCACACCCTCAACGAGACCGTGGACTACAGCGAACGGTCGCATCTGGCCGTGACCGGGGCCACCGACAGCAACATCGTCACCGTCATCGATGCCTCGGATCTAGCTGGGCCCAAGGTGGTTTCGACCTTCGACGCCGGCGGCGGGGTGTGGTGGACGACGCTGAGCCCCGACGGTCGCCGGGTCGCGGTGGCGACCTCCACCGGTGTCGTGCAACTGGTGGATCTCACCGATCCGGCGGCACCACGGGCATATCCGCATCCGATCGACTTCGAGGGCGCGGCGCTCGCGGTGCGCTTCTCCGCCCACGGCGACCGGATCGTGGCGACCTCGGAGGAACGTGCGGTCGTCGTCGCCGACGTCTCGAATCCGCAAGCGCCGCATACCATTGCGACATTGACCGGCCCGGCGGGCCAGCTCTACAGCGCCGGTTTCTCCGCCGACGGTTCCCACGTGATCGCCGGTGGCGGGAATTCGGAGGTGTGGGTGTGGAATCTGGCCGACGGAGGGTCGGCGGAGGTCGTGTTGCGCTCGTTCCCCGGACGGGTTTATGACGTGCGATTCGCGCCCGGTGATCGGATCCTCGCCGCCGGTGAGGCAGGGGTGATCGAGTCGTGGGAGCTCGATACCGGTGCGATCATCGACGCCCAGTGTGCGCAGACCGGCGATCAGATCACCGAGGAGGAATGGGCCACCTACGTCCACGGCATGGGCTATCAGCCTCCGTGCCGCCGGTGATCGCGGCCGTGGGGGCCCGTCCGGGGTAGGTATCGACGCTGGTAACTTGGGCCCAATGCGGTTGTTGCAGCGCCCCATCGGGCACGGCGAGCTCACCCTCGCGGTCGCCGTCGACGGCGATCTCGCCGACAGCCGCACTCCGCCGGTCCTGCTGGTCCACGGGATGGGCAGCGACCACAGCACCTGGCGGCCCTTCGCGTCGATCCTGCGCCGCGCCGGCCGCGCGGTCATCGCGGTCGACCTGCGTGGACACGGCCGCAGCGGCCGTCCGGGGGACTACGCGCTGGAAGCCTTCGCCGCCGACCTGGGATTCGTGCTCGACGAGCTCGATGTGGAGCGGGCCGACGTGGTCGGTCACTCGCTCGGTGCGCACGCGGCACTGCGCGTGGCGATGAACGATCCCGGCCGGGTCCGGTCGCTGGTGCTCGAGGAAGTGCCACCGATGCCACGCGACCAGGCCGATCTCGACGAGGAGATCGTCATGTCGTCGGGCTTCGGTGAACGCGTACGCGGTATCGGCGCCCTGATGCGCAACCCGATGCCGGTGGTCCGATTCGATCGCGCCGTGGGAACGCAGGTCGGCGCCGAGTTCGAGCGCGCCGACCCGCAGTGGTGGGGGCGTCTGGCCGCGGTGTCGGCGCGGACCCAGGTCATCTCCGGTGGTCCGCGTAGCTTTCTGCCCCCGCAGCATCTGCAGTCCGTGGCGCAGGCCTTGCCCGACGGCCGCTTCGACGTCATCGACGCGGGCCACTCGGTCCATCGGGACCGTCGTCGCGAATTCACCGCGAAGGCAGGCGCTTTCCTGGCGCAGTGACGCCGGCAGCCCCCTACGCGGCCGGCTTGTTGTGCAGCGGCCGCGGGTCGACGCCGACCTTCTCCCACGCCTCGGCGGCCCACGGCACGTACAGCCACCGCACCGGCAGCCGGTTGAACACCGGGTTGAGTGCCCGCATGAACGTGGCAAACCTCTGGAAGTTCTTTTCGCGCTTGGCATCCCATTCCAGATCACAGACATCACGCATCTGCTGCGGAAGGGTGCCCACGACCACGGTGCGGATGAACGCGTTGAGCGGGGCGGAGACGACTCGCCACACCGGCGCCGGGATGCGGCGCGGCCGTGGCAGACCCTTGCGGATGTATCCGGTGGCGTAGACGACGGTCTTGTGCGGCACGAAACGCTCGAGCATGGAGTCCCAGTACTCGCGGAACTCGGCGTAGGTCTGCGGCTGACTGCGCGCGCTGACGCCGTAGAGCTCGTACCAGATCTTGCTCTCGGCGAAGATCTGCTCCTTCTCCGCCTCGGACAACCTGCGGATGAAGGTGTCCGTGATGTAGAGCACCTGATCGACGAAAGTGGCGTGCGCCCAGTAGAACAGCTCGGGGTTGAGCGCGTGATAGCGCGAACCGTCACTGATGGTGCCCTTGATGTCGCGATGGAAATCGCGCACGGTGCGCCCCCACCTGGCGGGCTCGGCGCTGTAGACGGTGCGCATCACGGGCGGGCCGGTGCGGCGGGCGCGGCCGAGGAAGTCGTCGAAGATCACCGAGTGATCGAGCACGCCCTGACCGAGTTGTTCGATACAGTTCTCGGTGCCGGCGAGGCGCTGGAATCCGAGGATTCCGCGGACGTCGCCGTAGAACTTCCAGATGAGCGAGTCGGCGCCGAGCCGCGGAGTCGGCAATGCGTCGTTCTCCGGAGCGGGATGCTCGGGAGAGGCCTCGACCAGGACAGGCTGCGCCTCACGGATCGCCGAGTCGAAATCCTGATTCACTGTCATGGCGAGACCTTATCGCACGAAGGAACGAGTTTCCAGATTTGTTTCATCAGTCTGGCCAGGGAGGAGGATCGTGACCGGTCAGAGGTTGCCGACGCCGGAGGAGTTGCTCGAGCATGCGGTGGTGCTCAGCCTGCCGATGCGCACCCGTTTCCGGGGCATCACCACGCGCGAGGTGATGATCGTCGAGGGGCCGGCGGGCTGGGGTGAATTCGGGCCGTTCGTCGAGTACGACGACGAGGAGTCCGCGGCGTGGCTCGCGGCGGGTATCGAGGCGGCGTATCTCGGAGCACCCCCCACACGTCGTGATCGGGTCCCGATCAACGCCACTGTGCCGGCGGTACCCGCATCGGAGGTCGCGGGCATGCTCGCCCGTTTCCCCGGAGCGCGCACCGCCAAGGTGAAGGTCGCCGAACCGGGGCAGACCCTCGACGACGACGTCGCGCGGGTTGCTGCCACGCGCGAGCTCATCGGCCGGGTCCGCGTCGATGCAAACGGGAAATGGGATGTGGCGCAGGCGATCACGGCATTGCGCGCGATCGGCGACCTCGAGTACGCCGAGCAACCGTGTGCCACCGTCGAGGAGTTGGCTGCGGTGCGTCGAGCGGTCGACGTGCCGATCGCCGCCGACGAGTCGATCCGCAAGGCCACCGACCCGATGCGGGTGGTCGCCGCCGAGGCCGCCGACATCGCGGTGCTCAAGGTGGCGCCGCTGGGCGGCATGCGGGCCGTGCTCACCCTGGCCGAGGAAATCGGTCTGCCCGTGGTGATCTCGAGTGCGCTGGACTCCGCGGTCGGCATCGCCGCGGGCGTCGCGGCGGCCGCGGCGCTGCCCGAGCTACCGTTCGCCTGCGGTCTCGGCACCGGCTCGTTGTTCACCGGGGACGTCGCCGACGGCGGCACCCCGGACGACGGTCATCTGCGGCCACGGTGGTTCGGGCCCGGTGACCTCGACGTTCCGTCGACGCTGTGCGCCGCCGAGGACCGCCGGCGGTGGTGGCACGAGCGGTTGCGGCGCGCTCACGCGGTCCTGACCGCGCGCGGGCACCGACTCGGCTGAGGGAGTTTCCTGGCCGGAGGGTGACAGTCGATAGAGACATATCGTAGAGTTTGTTCCATGGTGTTGTGTGGCTCACAGGAGCGGGGTGGACTCGCGCCGGCGCAGGATGCTGCCATGACGGCGCCCTCGTCGGTGTCTCGGGTGCGCTCGGCCGGGAAGTCACCAATCCTCGCGCCACCGCCACCCGGCAGCGATCTACAGGCGATTCCGTGCGCACATCGCAACGGCATCCTCGAGATCATGTCGATGCGTCGCGATCCCTTCGGATTCGCCGAACGTCGTCGCGCCGAGTTGGGTCTCATCTCCGGCATGAGCGCGCTGGGGATTCGGATGGTCACCGCCGCAGGCCCCGATGCGGCCGCGGAGATCCTGATGAACTCCGATCGGGCGTTCGCCAACGGTCCCGCCTGGAGCTACTTCATCGGCCCCTTCTTCAACCGCGGGGTGATGCTCCTCGACTTCGAGGAGCACCGCCACCACCGGCGCATCATGCAGCAGGCCTTCGCGCCGACGATGCTCAAGGGCTACCTGCAGGAGATGTCGCCGATGATCGCCGAGGCGATGACCCGCTTCCCGACGGGGCGTGTCCACCTGTTCGATCGGTTCAAGTCGTTGACCCTCGACGTCGCGCTCGAGGTCTTCCTCGGCGTCGACCTGTCCGCCGACGAGGCCGCCACGCTCAACAAGGCCTTCGTCGAGACCGTGCGTGCCGGAGTTGCCTACGTGCGCAAGCCGGTTCCCGGCGGCCGGTGGTGGAAGGGCTTGCGCAGCCGCAAGGTGCTCGAGGAGTTCTTTTACGCCACCCTGCCCGCCAAGCGGGCGCGTGAGACCCCCGATTTGTTCTCGGTGCTCTGTCATGCGCGCAGCGACGAGGGGCACCGATTCACCGACGAGGACGTCGTGAATCACATGATCTTCGTCCTGATGGCCGCGCACGACACCTCGACGATCACGATGACCCAGATGGCCTACCGGATGGCCACCGACCCACACTGGCAGGAGCGGGCGCGCGCCGAGTCCGACGCACTCGGCCCCGAGGTGGGCTATGACGATCTCGGCCGTCTCGACGTGCTCGACCGGGTGATGAAGGAGTCGTTGCGGATGTGCCCGCCGGTACCCGCCCAACCGCGAATCGCGGTCAAGGACACCTCGATTCAGGGGTTCTTCGTACCAGAGGGGACGATGGTCAGTGTTCCGCAGCTGACCAATCATCGTGACCCCGAGCTCTACAACCACCCGGGAGTCTTCGACCCTGATCGTTTCGGCCCCGAACGCGCCGAGGACAAGTCGCATCGGATGGCCTGGATTCCCTTCGGTGCGGGGGTCCACAAATGCATCGGTCTGTATTTTGGACAAATGGAAATCAAGACGATCATGCATCACCTGCTGCGCGGGTACGAGTGGTCGGTCCCCGCGGGATACACGCTCCCGATGGACTACAGCGCACTTCCGGTACCCAAGGACGGGCTGCCGGTCACCGTTCGGGGGTTGCGATGACCCCGGGCGCGCCGGGCACCCACGCCGAGCAGGGCCGTCGCCGCAAGGTCCGCAACACCGACAGCCCCGCCGATCAGAACAGCGCGATCATCGCCGCCGCCGAGGCGGAGTTCACCGAGGTCGGGGTGCGCCGCGCGAACGTCGACGAGGTCGCCAAACGCGCCGGGGTCTCCCGGTCCACGCTGTATCGGCGGTTCCCCAACAAGGAGGCGCTGCTGCTCGGCGTCGCCGAGGAACTCTACGAACGCGGCATGGCCCGGCTGGTCGACGCGGTCCGCGGCCTCGGCCCGCGTGAGGCGGTCATCGAGGCCTTCGCCGCGGGCGCGGCGATGATCTCCGACGAACCCCTGATGCGCCGGCTCGTGCTGACCGACCACGACATGGCGCCGATCACCGCCTCGGTGACCGCCCTGTTCATCGACGTCGCCACCGGACGCGTCGCCGCGACTCTGCGCACCGCCGGTGCGCAGATGCCCGACGAGGATCTGCTCGAGGCCGTCGAAATCCATGTGCGCCTGGTCATCTCGTTCCTGGAGACACCGGCCTCCGACGAGGCGCGGCAGGAGCCGGACCGGGTGCGAGCGTTCGCGGAGAAGTTCCTCGCACCGATGATTTGGTGACCGCCCCGGGCGGCACAACCGAAGTCAGTACGTGATCTCACCAAGGGGGAGTAGTCGATGAGTATGCGCAGCAACCGATTCGGTCGCATCGGGCATGACGAGGTGCGGGCCCGGCTGGCCGACAAGGTCGTGGTGATCACCGGCGGCGCACGCGGTATCGGCCTGGAGACCCCCCGTCAACTCCTCGACGCCGGGGCGCGGGTGGCGATCGGCGACGTCGACAACGAGGTCCTGGCCAAGGCCGCCGCCGACCTCGGGGTGGAGGGGGTCGAGGTCGACGTCACCGACCGGGCGAGCTTTGCCGCCTTCCTCGACGAGGTCGAGCAGCGTCTGGGGCCGGTGGATGTGCTGATCAACAACGCCGGGATCATGCCCGTCGGGTCCTTCCTCGAGTTCGACGACGCGTTGATCCGCCGGACCTTCGACATCGACCTGATCGGTGTCATCACCGGCAGTCAGCTTGCCGCGCAACGAATGACGGCCCGACGGTCTGGGCAGATCGTCAACATCGCCTCGGTTGCCGGTCGGCTTCCGATGCCGGGTTTGGCCGTCTACAACGCCGCGAAATCGGGGGTCATCGAGTTCTCCGAGGCTCTCGATGCCGAACTGTCCGACCACGGCGTGCGGGTGAGCACCGTGATGCCGACCTTCACCCGCACCGGCCTGATCTCGGGCCTGGCGACCAATCGCTACATCCAGACCGTCGAACCCGAGGTCGTGGCCGCCGCCGTCGTCGGGGTCATCGCCGAGCCACGCACCCGTGTGGCCGCCCCGCGGGCGATGCGGTGGGTGGACGCCAATCCGGTCTTCCCGCAGGCGTTCAAACGTCTGACGCGCCGACGCACCGGACTCGACCGGATCTTCCTCGACTACGACTCGGCCGGCCGCGCCGACTACGACGCCCGCATGCGGGGGCGCGCGACATCCTGAGCGTCACGGCCCCGCGTTATGATCGTGCGGTGCTGGCAAGGAGGCGTTGACGATGCCGTGGCCGACACCGCCGACATCGGCATCCCCGTCGATCCGGGCGGACCGGGCGGCCCGCCGCGAGTTGCGGCGCGCGGTCGACGATCTCGACGAGGTGCGCCGGGCGAACGGTCGGATCGCTCCGCTGTCGCGATGGTGGTGGACGGCCTCCGCGCTGGTCGTGACCGCTGCACTGGTGGTCGCGGGATTCGGTGTGGCGGCGTGGGTGCGCGCCGCGAATTCCTGGACCGATGCCGATTTCACCGACGTAGCCACCGACGTCGTCGCGGAGCTGTTGAGCCCTGATCCGACTGCACCGCAACGGGTTCGGTCGGTACTCGATGATGCGACCGGTGCCTTCTACGACGAATTCGCACAATCGGCGGACTCCTACACCGCATTCGTCCGGCGCAGTGGAACCGCGGCGAGTGCCACCATCGACGGCACCGGAATCGTCACGCGCACCACCGATTCCGCCGTGGTGCTCGTCGCGGCGACGGTGGGCTATCAGCAGACCGGGCAGGCCGTGGCCGACCGCACCTTCCGGTTGCGGCTGGCCGTCACCGACGATTCCGGACGGCTCAAGGTCGCGGCGGTGCAATACCTCCCATGAGAATTCCGCTGCGCACCCCTGCCACCCGTGACCGCATCGTCGCACCCGGCGCTGCGCGGATCGCCGCGACGGTGGCGGTCGTGGTGATCGCCGCACTGGTGACCGCGGTGATCGCCACCGCGACGTCGTTGTCCGATCAGCGACGGACCGCCGACAACCGGGACTCGCTGCGTGCTCATGCCGGTGCGATCGTCGCGCAGGTGTTCTCCGTCGACACCGCCACCTGGCAGACCGATCGGGCTCGCGCCCGCACCCTGGTGGCCGGGGACTTCGCCGGATCGTTCGCCGCGCAACTGCATCGCGCCCCGCCCGCGGGCACGTCGTCGGTCCGGTGGCATCCCGACACGGTCGCGATCATCGACACCGGTCGCGAGGACGGTGACGCCCTGATCCGCGCGACCGTGCTGACCCGCACCGGAACGGGACAGCAGAGTACCGAAAAGCTCACGCTCCGCATGGGATTCGTGCTCCGCGACGGACGGTGGCTGTTGCGTGACGCGGAGGTGGTGTCGTGACTCCGCCGACCGACCCCACCGCTCGGGAACGACTCGCGCAGGAGCGGGTGACACACGCCCTGCGCGCCGCCCGCCTCGCGCGGATCGCCGCCGCCGACGACCTGCGGGCACGCGCGGTGGCACGCTCGCGCTGGGTGCGTCGCGCGCTTGTGGTGGCCGCGCTCGTGGCGGTGGTGCTGATCATCGTCGCGAGCACGCTCGCGGTGCTCGATCACCGGGCGACCGAGCGCACCGACCTCGACGACGAGGTCCTCGCGGCGGCCCGATCGGCCACCACGAGCATGCTGACGTCGGACCCGGCACACGCCGAGGCCTACGTCGAGCGGGTCCTCGCCCTGAGCACCGGCGCGCAGAAAACGCGTCTCGAACAGGCCGGTGCGGCCCTGTCCGCCGCCGTCGCCGCCCAGACCGCGCCCAGTGCCGGACGGGTGCTCTCGGCCGGGCTCGTCACCGATCCCGGGTCCGACGATCCCGGTTCCCGCGCCGAGGTACTGGTGGTCGTGCAGGCGTCCAATCCCGTTCTGCTCGGCGGGGATCCGCAGGCCGACCGCCTCACCCTCACCGTCGGGATGACCCGCACCGACGCCGGCTGGCTCGTCGACTCGGCGGTGCCGGCATGATCGCGTCCCGAGTCCCCCCGAGCTGGCGGCTCACCTGGACCCAGCACCACCGCATCCGTCCGCTCGCCGCGCCGCCGCGGATGTCGCGGCGCGCACGCCGACTGCTGGTGGCGATCGCGACGCTGACCCTGACCGCGCTGGTGGTCGCCGCCGTCGCCTGGACCCAGGCGTATCGGCAGACCCCGCGTCCCACCGACGCCGACCGTGCAGACGTCGAACGGGCCGCGACGAGCGCGGTCACCGCACTGATGACCTTCGACGGGGAGCACCCCCCGGCCCCCGACGCGGTGCGCGCCCATCTGAGCGACCCGCTGCTCACGCGATACGACGCCGAGCGTGCCGATGTCGTCCTTCCGGATGCGGTCGCCGCGTCGGCGCAGATGACGGTGAATGTGGTCGGCATGGCGGTCGGGGAATTCCACGCCGACGACGCACGTCTGCTCGCCTTTCTCAACCAGACGGTGACGGTGCCCGACGCGAGTGCGCCGGGAGCCGGAGCCGGTGTGGGCGGCGAACATACATCTACCGAAAAGTGGTTGGTCATGCGTAAGGTGAACGGAACCTGGCTGCTCGCCGACGTCCGACCGGTGGGGGACGTCACCCGCTGACGCGGGCAGCGACATTCGATCCGCTGACGCGGGCAGCACCGTCGACGAGAGGGCGAGAACCGAGGATGAGTGCAGCAGGTGTCGTGGTGGTCGGTGCGGGACTCGGGGCCATCCGCCTCGCAGAGAACCTGCGCACCAACGGATACGAGGAGCCGATCACACTGATCGGCGCCGAGCCCTACGCCCCCTATGATCGGCCGCCGCTGTCGAAGACGGTGCTGCTCGGCAAGGACGACCGCGTCGAGCTCAAGCCGGCCGAGTTCTACACCGAGTCGTCGATCACCCTGCGACTCGGTCAACGGGTCACCGCCGTCGACCCGCAGGCCGCAACCGTCACCGTGCATGGCTCCGATAGCGGTGACACCGAGAGCGTCCCCTACGACGTCCTGGTGCTCGCCACCGGACTCGCCCCGCGGGTCTTCCCCGGCGCCGAACACCTTGCGGGCGTGCACACCCTGCGGACCTTCGACGACGCGGTCGCCCTGCGCTCGGAGATCGACGGTGCGCAGACCGCCGTCGTCATCGGTGCCGGCTTCATCGGCTGCGAAGTCGCGTCGAGCCTGACCGAGCGCGGCGTGCGGGTCTCGCTCGTCGAGCCGGCGCCGACCCCGCTGGCGCAGGCGCTCGGTGAACCGATCGGGACACTGGTGGCCCGGATGCACACCGCCAATGGGGTCGATGTTCGTGCGGGTATTGGGGTTTCGGAGATCGTCGGCGACGACTCGGGTGCGGTGCGGGCGGTGCGTCTGGCCGATGGCACCGAACTGCCCGCCGACATCGTCGTCGTCGGCATCGGCTCGATCCCGGTCACCGACTACCTCGAGGGCTCGGGTATCGGGTTCGCCCCGCGTGAGACCGGTGGTGGGATAGCCTGCGATGCCGTCGGAAAGACCAGCGCACCGCACGTATACGCGATCGGGGACGTCGCCAACTGGGCCGACGGGACGCCCACCGCGCGTCGTGTCGAGCACTGGAATCACACCGTCGAACAGGCTGCGGTCGTCGCCCATCAGATCGCCGGCAGTGCGGGCGCGCCGATCACCGCCGCGGTGCCCTACTTCTGGAGCGACCAGTTCGCGGTGAAGATCCAGGCACTCGGGCATCCGCGCGCCGACGACGACGTGCACATCGTCACCGACGACGGCACGAAGTTCCTGGCCTACTACAGCCGCGACGGAATCCTCACCGGGGTGGTCGGCGCGGGCAAGGCGGGTCCGGTGATGAAGACGCGCCCCAAGTTGCAGACCCCGACACCGGTCGCTGACCTTCTCTGACCGCGCGGTCGCCGTGGATTCCGTTGCCGCGCAGGTGATCGCCGCGGTCCGCGAGCTCGGCGACCCAGAGCGGGCGGCGGGTATCGCGCGTTATCTGCAGGCTCGGCCCGGTGGTTACGGTGAGGGCGACGAGTTCGTCGGGGTAGCGGTGCCGCAGTTGTGCGCGCTCGCCCGTCGCCGGCGCGGCATCGATCGCGGTGCGGTGGGCGAGCTGCTGAGCTCACCGGTCCACGAGATCCGGTTTCTCGCACTACTTCTCATGGCGCAGGAGACCGCGTATGCCGACGACGCCGATGCTCGCGCGTGGGTCGGCGACTACCGCCGGGCCGTCGACGACGGGTATGTGAACAACTGGGATCTCGTCGACACCTCGGCCGCACCGGTTCTCGGACGCTGGTGTGTACGGATCGGTGACCACTCCGCGCTCGTCGACCTCGCCGCCGACGAACGGCTGTGGCACCGGCGGGTCGGTATCGTCGGCACCCACGCCCACCTGCGCGAGGGCGATGCCCGCCCCACGCTGGCGGTGGCGCCGCTCGTCGTCGACGACCGGCGTGACCTCATCCAGAAAGCGCTGGGTTGGATGTTGCGCGAGATGGGCAAGCGCGTCGAGAGGTCAACGCTCACCGACTATCTCGACGAGCATGCGGCGTCGATGGGACGCACCGCACTGCGGTATGCGATCGAGCATCTCGATCCCGCGATGCGCGCCCGCTACCGCGCGTTGCGGTGAGTCGCGCGGGCCGTCCGGCACCGATCCCTCAGACGCCCTCGGCTTCGTGGCCCTTCCACTGCCGCAACATCCGTTCGCGCAGATCGTCGTAAATCGGCGGCGAACGCAATAATTCGGCGACGATCATCGTCGCGGCCCCCGCGGCGAGCACCGACACCGCGACCGAGGTCGTCGAGGTCATCTCCATCACCAGCACCGCACCGGTGAACGGCGCCCGGACCACGGCGGTGAAAAACGACGACATGCCCACGATCATCAGTGGCAACAACAACTCGTGCCCGTAGCCCGGCGAGACCAGATCGATCAGCCGGGAGGCGATGAGACCGGTCATCGCGCCGAGCGCCAGCATGGGGGCGAAGATGCCACCCGGCGTGCCCGCCGAATACGACACCGGACCGGCGACGAAGCGGATCGCCAGCAGCATCACGATCGCCCAGAAGGCCAGATGCTGACCGGACAGGATGTTCTGCGTCAGATCGTCACCGCCGCCACCGAGATCGGGGTCGACGGTCAGCACCGCCCCGATGACCGCTCCGATGATCGCGGCCTTCACCGGGCCGGGCACCCGCCCAATGGCCGCGAAGCCACTCAGACACGCACGGATCAGCCAGTTGTAGACGACGCCGAGCAGCCCGACCACGACGCCGAAGACGACGAACACCGGAAGTGAGGACAACGCAACGGAATTGACCTGCGGGACGACGAAGTCGGGATGGTTGCCGACGATCAGGCGGCTGCACACGGTGCCTGCGGCGACCGCGGCCATCGTCCAGAGGACGTAGCGCACCTTGACGGTCTTGGCGATCTCCTCGATGCAGAACAGGGTGCCGCTGATCGGTGCGTTGAATGCGACGGCGAGCCCGGCGCCCGACAACGTGGTCTGCAGAACCCGGATCTCGCGCATGGTGGCGCGGCACACGCGTCCGGTGAGCGCGCCGATGGCGGCGCCCATGTGCACCGTCGGGCCCTCTCGACCGAGGACCATCCCGCCGACGCCGATCGCCAGCAAACCGCCGACGAAGCGGGCCGGGATGACCGCGGGCGGCGGTGGTGCGGCCTCGCCGCGTTCGACGGCCTCCACATGTTGGATGCCGCTGCCGGACGCGCGCGGTTCCCACCGGGTGATCAGCGCTGCGATGAGCGCCGCGGCGGCCGAGATCACCACGGGTATCAGCCAGGCGGCCGGGCCGTGATGGTGGGTCCAGTCGATCAGGTCGGCCCGCAGGTGATCGGCGCGGATCAGCAGCCACCGGAATGCCCCGCCGACCAGGCCGGTGATCGCACCGGCGATCGCGGCGACGATGGTCAACCAGACGAGAACCCGTGCACCGGTGTCCTCTTCGGGCGTTTCCGGTGTGAGATCAGGGGAGTCCGGCGCCGTCACGCGTCGTCACCGGGCCGTTGGTGATCACCGGGCTGGGGATTTCGGGTCGCGGACACCGATCCACGGTAGATCTCGGCCGAGTCGGCGGTCGCGACCAGGGGTGGCCGACGGCGTTCTCGATCGTCAGGACGCGCGGAACACCTTGATCGCCGCGGCGATCATCGGGAACTGCAGTGGCAGCCGGCCGAGGGCGATCGCCTTGTAGATCGCCGGCTTGTGCCACCACAGCCGGACCATGTTGATGTTGGCCGGGTACACCGCGACGAACAGTGCCGCGGCCGCAGCCGCGGACGGCTTGCGGGTGGCCGGGACGAGAAGTCCCACGCCGAGGGCGACCTCGGCGACACCGGACGCATAGGTCAGCATCCGCGGGTCGGCGGGAATCTCCTCGGGGATGATCTCGTCGAACGGCTTCGGCGCCACGAAGTGCAGGGTGCCGATGGTCAGCAGCATCCCGGCAAGGGTGCGGGCGAGCTGGATGGGGGACAGGCGTGAGAGCACGTCAGAACTCGATTCGCAGTCGGTCGGAAGTCGGATGGGCCTGACACCCGAGGATATAGCCGTCGGCGATGTCCTCGGGATCGAGCGCACCCGCGTTGTCCATCTCGACGGTTCCGTCGGTGAGAGTGCATGCGCACGAACCGCATTCACCCTCCTGGCACGAGTACGGCGCATCGAGTCCGGCCTCGAGCATGATGTCGATCAGGGTGCGTTTGCGGGGCCAGGTCAGTTCGTGGGTTTCGCCGTCGAGTTCGACCTCCACCGTGGCGGCGTCGGCCTGCTCCTCGGCGCTCACCTCGTCGAGGACGACGTCGGCGAAGGGATCACCGGAGAGTGAGTTGTAGACCTCGGCGTGCACGTCGTGGTGGGCGAAGCCCGCGGTGTGCAGCGCCTGGTGCACGGCGTCCATGAAGGGGCCGGGGCCGCACATGTAGGCGGCGTGGCCGCGGAAGGCGCCGAAGATCGTCGCCAGGGACTGAGCGCGGGGCAGGCCCTGCAGCGTCTCGAGCCAGTGGATCAGGACCAGCCGGTCGGCGTGTGCGGTCTGCAGCTCGCGCAGTTCGTCGGCGAAGATGACGTCCTCGGCGCTGCGGTTGGCGTAGAAGAACACGATGGTGCCGCTCCCCGACGCCAGCGCGGTCTTGAGGATCGACATCACCGGGGTCACCCCGCTGCCCGCGGCGATCAGCAGGAGCGGTTCGTCGACCGACCGCGGGGTGAACACCCCCGACGGCGGCAGCACCTCGATCTGCGAGCCCGCGGAGAGGTTGTCGCACACCCAGTTCGACCCGTAGCCGTCGACGGTGCGCTTGACCGTCACCTTGGGCAATTCGTCGCGGGCGGGGGAGGAGGCCAGCGAGTAACAGCGGGCCACCGACCCGGTCTGATCACTCGGGATGCGCAGGGTGAGGAACTGGCCCGACTTGTACTGGGTGAACGCCTCTTTGGCCGTGTCGGGGAGTTCGAAGACGATCGACCGTGCGTCGTGGGTCTCGTCGATGACCTCGGCCACGGTGAGGATCACGCTGCGCGAGCCGTGGGGCGTCAGTTCGGTCGTGTCCGATCCGGTCATGGCTCAGGTCTCCTGGCGTCGTCGAAGGTGTAAGAGTCGAAGGTGCGAAAACTAGAACACGTTCTACTTTGAGCCTAGCCTAGATGTCGGGCTGTCGACACCGGCAAGGCGATCGGTTCCAGGGTAGAGGGCGGTCTGTGGCGGCGGTGTCGCCGGTATTTCCTCGACGGCGCCCGGTTTCTCGCCGACAGCGATCGAGTCGCGGGGCTGGCTCGGCGAACCCGTCGATCGCGAACCTCGGCATCGAGGACCACACGAGCGCCGCCGAGTCGGTGGCGGGATCTATCGCGTGCGATGAGCACTCACAACCCCTGCAGCCCAGCGGCCAGCGTCGCGCACCCCGCCCGGATGAGCGCGTCGAGGTCGGCGTCGGGATGGGCGAGCCATTGTTCGTAGGCGGCCAGGGCGGTGCCCAGGCACAGCCAGCCGATCGTCTGCGGGAGGTGATCGCCCTCGTCCAGGCCGAGCCGGTGGGCGCAGAACTCGGCGATGACGTGGCGCCAGTCGGCGTACATCAACATCGAATGTGCTTGCAGGCTCGGCACTCCCAGGAGTAGCTGCATGCGTCGGCGGTGGCCGTCGAGGAACTCCGCGGGCACCTCGTTGAAGGCGATCAGCGCCCGGGTGACGGCCTCGGCGATGGGGAGGTCGTCGGGGATCTCGGCGAGCAGTGCGCGCAGGTCGTCGAGGTGGACGTCGAACTCGCCCCACGGGATCGCGTTCTTCGACGGGAAGTACCGGAACAGTGTGCGCCGCGCGATGCCGACGGCCTCGGCGATGTCGTCGACGCTGGTTTCCTCGAAGCCGACGGTGGTGAACAGGTCGATGGCGGTCGCGCTGATCTGTGCGCGGCTGGTGCGCGGACGCCGGCCCGGCGCCGTCGCGTTCTCGGTCGTCATCAGACCTCTCTCACCAGGTCGGTACCTGTCCGTTTGGTCAATTTTCGGCTGGGGGGTGCAATTCTGCACCCGGTGCCATTATAGTGATCGGTGATCCACATCACTACCCGAATATTAGGAGGTCTGGATCATGGCCGATCACACAGCCAAGGCAGCTCAGGACGTGTCGGTTCCCGCCGACGTCGAGACCGAGCTCGTGGGTGAGTCCCTCGTCGAAGAGGTCTCGATCGACGGGATGTGCGGGGTTTACTGATGTCCACCCCGACATCTGCTCCGGTTGCCGGCGACCGCGACTCCGCGGTCGCCGGTGACCGGCGCGACACCCCCGCCACCCTGTCCGCATTCGATCTCGACGCCGCCTGGGAGCTCAACCCCAAGGTCGCACTACGCCCGGAACCCTTCGGGGCGTTGCTGTATCACTTCGGTACCCGCAAGCTCTCATTCCTCAAGAACCTGACCGTCGTCGGGATCGTGCGCTCCCTCGCCGAGCATGACGACGCCGAGACCGCCCTGGCTGCTGCCGGGATCGGAGCCGCCGAGCGTGCGCTGTATGTGCAGGCGCTGACCGCCCTGGCCGACTCCGGGATGATCGTCCGCCGCTGACGGACGCATTCCTCCACCGTCCACCACCGCTCCTCGAGCCCAAGGAGACCCGAAGATGACCACACTCGAGTTGCCGCCCACCGCAACCGAACTCGCCGCCATGCCGACGCTGCAGCCCAGTGCGCCCCCCAAGGTCGGGCGTCTGGTCGATCAGTTCGAGAAAGGGCTCGACGCCCCGATCTGCCTGACGTGGGAGCTGACCTACGCCTGCAACCTGGCATGTGTGCACTGCCTGTCGTCCTCGGGTAAGCGCGACCCGCGTGAGCTGTCGACCGAACAGTGCAAGGCGATCATCGACGAACTGCAGCGCATGCAGGTCTTCTACGTCAACATCGGTGGCGGGGAGCCGACGGTGCGCCCGGACTTCTGGGAACTCGTCGACTACGCCACCAGCCACCAGGTGGGAGTCAAGTTCTCCACCAACGGTTTACGCATCGACAAGAAGGTCGCCGCGCGGCTGGCCGCGTCGGATTACGTCGATGTGCAGATCTCGCTGGACGGTGCGACCGCGGAGGTCAACGACGCCGTGCGTGGCCCCGGCTCGTTCGACATGGCCGTGCGCGCGCTGGAGAACCTCCACGAGGCGGGATTCGCCGACGCGAAGATCTCGGTGGTGATGACACGGCAGAACGTGGCGCAGCTCGACGAGTTCAAGGCGCTCGCCGACCGCTACAACGCCACCCTGCGCATCACCCGGCTGCGCCCGTCGGGCCGCGGCGCCGACGTCTGGGACGACCTGCACCCGCTGCCCGAACAGCAGCGCGAACTCTACGACTGGCTCGTCGCCCACGGCGAGAACGTCCTCACCGGCGACTCGTTCTTCCACCTGTCGGCGTTCGGCGGGACCGGTGGGTCCGGCCTGCCCGGGCTGAATCTGTGCGGCGCGGGTCGCGTGGTGTGCCTCATCGATCCGGTCGGTGACGTCTACGCCTGCCCGTTCGCGATCCACGAGAACTTCCTCGCAGGCAACATCACCACCGACGGTGGCTTCCAACAGATCTGGCAGAAATCGGACCTCTTCACCGAGCTCCGTGAGCCACAGAACGCCGGAGCCTGCACGCGCTGTGCCCATTTCGACGCCTGCCGCGGCGGCTGCATGGCGGCCAAGTTCTTCACCGGACTGCCGCTGGCCGGACCCGACCCCGAGTGCGTGCAGGGATACGGCGAGGAGCTGCTGGCTGGTGAGCGCGCCAAACCGACTGCGAACAAAGACCATTCACGCGGTACCCCGTTGACACTGATGACCCGGCAACCCGACGGGGAGATCACCCCGATCGGTGGCCCGCCGTCGAAGAACTGTGATGAGAACCCGTTGGCGGGATTCGCCCTGTAGTACCCCCGCGTGGCGGATCGTCGAGCACCCGGGCCGGGCGCCCGGGTGATTCGATGCTGCGACGAACAAGTAAAGAAAATAGGTAGGAACACACAATGGTCACCAATCCCTGGGCCCGCAATCCCTGGTTCGAAACCGTTCACGAAGCGCAGCGCCGCGCCAAGAAGCGACTGCCGAAATCGGTGTACTCCTCGCTGATCGCCGGCACCCAAGCCGGCGTGACGGTGCGCGACAACGTCGACGCGTACTCCGAGATCGGGTTCGCCCCGCACGTGATCGGCGCGCAGCCCGATCGCGAACTCTCCACCACTGTGATGGGCCAGGACCTGTCGTTCCCGGTGATGATCAGCCCCACCGGCGTACAGGCCGTCGACCCCGACGGCGAGGTCGCGGTGGCGCGTGCCGCGGCAGCTCGCGGTACCGCAATGGGCCTGTCCAGCTTCGCGTCTCATCCGATCGAAGAGGTCACCGCGGTCAACGACAAGATCTTCTTCCAGATCTACTGGCTCGGTAGTCGCGACGAGATCCTGGCGCGTGCCATGCGCGCCAAGGAAGCCGGTGCGAAGGGTCTGATCGTCACGACCGACTGGGTGTTCAACATCGGTCGCGACTGGGGCAGCCCGGAGATCCCGGAGAAGGTCGACTTCAAGGCTCTCCTGCGCTTGGCGCCGGAGATCGCGGTCAAGCCGCGCTACGCGATGGACTGGATTCGCGACGGCAAGATCATCATTCCCGACCTGACCGCGCCCAACGTCTCCAAGGGCAAGGGACAGCCCGGACCGACCTTCTTCGGTGCCTACGGCGAGTGGATGAGCACCGCCCCGCCCACCTGGGACGACTTGCAGTGGCTGCGCGAACAGTGGGGCGGACCGTTCATGGTCAAGGGCGTCACCCGCCTCGACGACGCGAAGCGAGCCGTCGACATCGGCGCGACCGCGCTGTCGGTGTCCAACCACGGTGGCAACAACCTCGACGGCACCCCCGCCACCATCCGTCTCCTGCCGGGCATCGCCGAGGCGGTCGGCGATCAGATCGAGGTCCTGCTCGACGGCGGCATCCGCCGCGGCAGCGACGTCGCCAAGGCACTCGCACTCGGGGCGCGCGCGGTGATGATCGGTCGCGCCTACCTGTGGGGCCTGGCGGCCAACGGTCAGGCGGGCGTCGAGAACGTCCTCGACCTGCTCCGCATGGGCCTCGACGGTGTGGTGATGGGCTTGGGCCACAAGAGCGTTCACGAACTCTCGCGCGATGACCTGATCATCGGTGAGGACTTCGATCGCTCCTTCGGCAGCATCTGAGCGAATCCGAGTCGGAAGAACGCCGCAGAAACAGGGCTACGAAAGACAGAGCGCCGCCGGTTCCCGCCGGCGGCGCTCTGTTGTTCGCCGACGGCGCCCTGCATCGCGCCGACGGCGCTCAGACCTTGGAGTTTCCCATGTCGATCTGGAACTGCGAACCGGTGACCGCGCGCGCCTGCGGTGAGGTCAGATAGAGCACCGCGTCGGAGATGTCGTCGAGCGAGGCGACCGGGAAGTGATCCATCATCGAGATGAAATACCGTGTGTACTCGCCCATCTCGAAGATCTTCATCGCCGAGGTGTCGGCGATGCCCATCGGTGTGTTGACGGCGTAGGGGTGGATCGAGTTGACGCGGACCCGGCGCGGTGCCAGCTCTTTGGCGGTCGTCTGGGCCAGTCCGGTGAGTGCGTACTTCGACGCCGAGTACGCCGCCTGGACGGGCATCGCCTTGAGCCCGGCGACCGAGGAGATGATGACGATCGAGCGGTTCTCGGCGTCGGTCTCCAGAAGCGGGGGAATGGTGGCGCGCAACGTCTTCCATGTGCCGACCACGTTGACGTCCAGGACGTCGGTGAATTCGTGTTCGGAGAGTTCCCAGGTGAGTCCCCATGAGAGGATGCCCGCGTTGGCGATGACGTGATCGAGGCGGCCGAATTGCCGCACGCCGTCGGCGACAAGCTCCTCCTGGAATGCCAGATCTCGCGTATCCCCCTGACGGGCAAGGATTTTGCCGCCGGCCTCTTCGACGAGGCGAATCGTCTCGGCAAGATCGTCCGGCGTCGACGCCGGGTAGGTGATGTGGTCGGCGACCTCGCCGGCGATGTCGAGTCCGATGATCGACGCACCCTCGCGGGCGAAGCGGAGTGCGTGATTACGCCCCTGGCCACGGGCGATGCCGGTGATGTAGACGACCTTGCCGTCGAACTGTCCCATGAGGAAAAACTGTAACACGTTCTATTTCGACGTGGTTGGACGACCGGGAGAAAGCGCTGTCGACATTGAGACGGGCGCCGTCGGCGAGTCGGAGAGCGCCGTCGGCACAACCGAAGGCGCTGTCGGCGAACTGGAGAGCGCTGTGAGCGATGCGGAGGGCGCTGTCGCGACGACGCGGGGCGCCGACGACGTCGTCGGCGCCCCGCGGTCGGACGGAGGAGGTGCGATCCGTTCAGTCGGTCCAGACGGTGGATGGATCGGTGGCCTGGCGGGCCGGCCCGCTCGGCGTCTCCGGCGAGGTGCGCGAGAAGCGTGGTGCCACTTGTGCCTGCATGACGCCGTCGATCTCGAGGAGGTTGGCGCGGGCCGACATGTGCGGGTCGGTGGGAGCCTCGGCGAAGCTCAGTACCGGTGAGGTGCAGGCGTCGGTGCCGTCGAAGACCTTGGCCCACTCGTCGCGGGTGCGCGAGGCGAAGGTCTCGGTGAAGATCTTCTTGAGCTCCGGCCATTTCGCGACGTCGTTCTGGTCCGGCAGATCGGCATCGGCGAGTCCGAGTCCCTTGAGGAGTTCGGCGTAGAACTGCGGCTCGATCGCGCCGACGGCCATGTACTTGCCGTCGGAGGTCTCGTACACCTCGTAGTACGGAGCGCCGGTGTCGAGCATGTTCACCCCGCGCTCGTCCGACCACAGGCCGGTACCGCGGAAGGCCCACATCATCTGTCCCAGAACCGAAGCCCCGTCGACCATGGCGGCGTCGACCACCTGGCCGCGACCGGAGAACTGGCGCTCGAAGAGTGCCGAGAGGACGCCCATGACGAGGAACATCGAGCCGCCACCGAAGTCGCCGGCGAGGTTGAGCGGGGGTACCGGACGCTCACCGCGACGGCCGATCGCGTGCAACAGGCCGGTCAGCGAGATGTAGTTGATGTCGTGGCCGGCGAGTTCTGCGCGCGGACCGTCCTGGCCCCAGCCGGTCATGCGGCCGTAAACCAGGCCGGGGTTGACCTCGGCGAGATCATCGGGCCCGAAGCCGAGTCGTTCCATCACGCCGGGGCGGAATCCCTCGAGAATCACGTCGGCCTTCGCGATCAACCCGAGGATGGTGTCGCGGTCGGCCGGGTCCTTGAGATTGGCCTCGACGACGCGACGCCCGCGCAGCAGCGCGTCGGCATTTCGGCCCTCGGCCGGAAGTGTGCCGGGACGCTGCACCCGGATGACATCGGCGCCGAGGTCGGCGAGCATCATCGCTGCGTGCGGGCCCGGGCCGATACCCGCGAACTCGATCACGCGCAATCGATTCAGCGGTCCGTTCTTACCGCTGGTGGGTGTCGAATCTGATGTCATGGACGTCCTCCCTCGAATGGCGTCGACCTTGTTGTGCCGACTGGTGCCGACCGTGTTCTGCGACACATACTGCGGTCCAGGATTCCACAACCGATCGAGCGCTCGTCCAAGCGGGTCCGAACAGGGGATCTTGGTCCTGTAATTGGTGACGACCGGTTACCCCGAGGCGCCGCGCACATTAGACTTGGCCGAATGGTGCGAACGGCGAGGCTGGGGCAATACGCATGGCCGCAGGTGACGCCCGCCGAACTGACCCTTCTCGTTCCGATCGGTTCCGTCGAACAGCACGGTCCGCATCTTCCGCTCGACACCGACACGCGCATCGCCGTTGCGGTGGCCACCGCCGCCTGCTCGGAGTTGCCCGCCGACGCGCCGGTCACGGTCGCCCCGGAGATCGCCTACGGAGCCAGCGGTGAGCACGAGGGTTTCGCCGGGACGATCTCGCTGGGACAGCAGGCGCTGACCGACCTCCTCGTCGAATTCGGACGCAGTGCCTGTCGCTGGGCGCGGCGGATCGTCTTCGTCAACGGTCATGGCGGCAACGTGCCCACGCTGGCCGCGGCGGTCGCCAGACTGCGCTATGAGGCGCGCGAGGTGGCCTGGTATCCATGCGTGTTCGCCGATGCCGACGCTCACGCCGGGCACACCGAAACCTCAGTGCTGCTTCATCTTTCGCCGGAGCTGGTGCTGACCGACCGGATCGAGGCGGGTAACCGTGAGCCGATCGGCGTGCTGATGGGGCCGATGCGTACCGGCGGTGTCGCCGCGGTCAGCGAGAACGGGATACTGGGCGACCCGCGAACGGCGACCGCCGAGCACGGTGCGCAGCTCCTCACGCGTGTCGTCGACGATCTGACGCGGGCGCTCGGCGAGTGGGCCGTCGACGACGGGGGGAGACTGCGGTGACGACGACCGAATGGGTCGCGCAGAAGATGCCTGCCCCGAGCGATTCCGGATTGCCGGACGGCTTCCAGATCCAGATCGATCTGCGGTGCGCGCGGCGCGGCGACCTGCGCTACCTCGTCGGTGGGTCGCCGACGCGCATGCTCCGGCTCAGCGACACCGCGCTCGGTCTCACCTCCGCCGACGGACGCATCGAGGTGTGCAACACCGCGACGCGCACGCTCTCGCGGACGCTGCTCGAGACGGGCATTGCTCATCCGCGGCCCATGTCGGGGCCCAAGCCCGACGACGTCACCGTGGTGATCCCGGTGCGCGACAACCAATCCGGTGTCGACCGCCTCCTCGACGCGGTGGCCGGTACCCGGGTCATCGTGGTCGACGACGGCTCGGCCGTGCCCCTCGTCGCGCAGGGGCCGCTGGTGCAGGTCATCCGATTCGAGTCCAACCGCGGCCCGGCCGCAGCCCGCAACGCCGGCGCCGCGGCTGCCACGACGGACTTCGTGGCCTTCCTCGACTCCGACGTCGTTCCCGAGCCGGACTGGCTGGTGATGCTGCTGGCGCACTTTTCCGATCCGTTGGTGGCGCTGGCCGCTCCCCGGATCGTCGGCTTGTCGGCCCGACGCGGTGAACGCCAGTCGATGGCCGAACGCTACGAGAACGGTCACTCCTCACTCGACATGGGGCCCACCGAGGCCGCCGTTGTCCCCGGTACGCCCGTACCATATGTGCCCAGTGCGGCAATGATCGTGCGGCGCAGTGCTTTTTGCGGATTCGACGAGAATCTCCGGGTGGCCGAGGACGTCGACCTGTGCTGGCGACTGCACGAGGCGGGCTGGCGGATGCGCTACGACCCGGTGGCCCGGGTGGCCCACGACCACCGCACCAACCTGCGGCAGGTGTTGTCCCGTCGCCGCTACTACGGCACCGGGGCGGCTTTCCTGGCTCAACGGCACGGCACGCTCGCTGCGCCGATGGTGATGACGGCGTCGATGGCGCTGGCGGTGGCGGCCTTGTTGTCACGAACCAAGTTCGGACTCGTTCTCGCTTTTCTCGTGCTGGCCCGCGTGGCCCATCGATTGCGGGCGCGACTCGGCGACCTGCCGGACGCGCCGGTGGCCGCCGCGCAGATGACCGGCCGCGCGGCCGGATACGGGCTATTGCAGGCGGCCGGTGCGATCTGTCGACATTATTGGCCGGTCGCAGTCCTGTTGGCGTTGATCTCCAAGCGATTTCGGATACTCGTCATCGAGGTGGCCATCGCCGAGGGCCTCATCGAATGGGTGCGCGCCGTCCTTGCCGACACCACGCGCGGGCCCGCGATCGGCCCCGTCGCCTATCTGATCTGCCGTCGTCTCGACGACCTCGCCTACGGCGCGGGACTGTGGGAAGGTGTTGTGCGTCAACGCGATCTCGGCGCGCTTCGGCCCGTCGTCACGCGCTGACCGCCGAACCAAGGTGATGGGGACGCCGGTGGACGAGACGTCGGTGGCGGGTGAGCTTCCCCGACGCGCAGACGTCGTCATCGTCGGCGCCGGCAGCGCCGGGTCGGTGCTGGCCGACACATTGAGCCGCGACGGCACCCGATCGGTACTCCTGCTCGAGCAGGGGAGCGGCTGGCCCGACGCCGCGGTTCGCGATCTCCGAACACTGCCGATCAGCGCGTCGTCGGGGTTCGTGACCGTCCACGACGCGCCGCCCGGCCAGACCGTGGTCCGCGGGCGCGGGCTCGGCGGGTCCTCGGCGATCAACGGTGGATACTTCTTGCGGTGGCATCGCGACGATTTCGCCGGGTGGCCCACCGGCTGGGGCGTCGACGACGTCGAAAGGGCCTACCGCGAACTCGACGAGACCGACGGCCCGATGTCGGTGCACCCGTTCGGCGAGGACGATCTCGGGCCGGCCGCCCGCGCCTTCGAGCGATTCTGGTCGACGCGCGTACCGGTCCGCGACGTCACCGACCGGTGGCCCATCATCGGTCTCAACCGAGTGCTGGGCAACAACGAACTGCTGGACAACAACGCAGTGCTGGGCAACAGCGCCCACCGACTGCGCACGACCTCCGCGGAGGCATTTCTCCGCCCGGCTCTCGCACGTCCGAATCTCTTTGTGAGAACCGGCATTCGGGTACATGAGATCCTGATGGCGGGACGCCGGGCAACAGGCCTGCGGGTCACGGGTTCGGGGGACACGGGGTCGGGGGGCACCGACATCGCCTGCGACGAGGTGATCCTGTGCGCCGGAACACTCGGTACCGCAGGAATCCTGCTGCGCTCGATCCCGGAGGTGATCGGGCCCTCCGGCGTACTCGTCGCCGGCGAACACCGTGAGGTGCTCGTCGGATACCGTAGGCGTTCGCCCGACGACCTGCGGCCGCTACTGCCGACCGTGGTGCACACCGACGATGGTATCGAGATCCGTTGCTACTCCGATGATTTCGAGCGGTATGTGACCGGGTCGGCCGGCGGCTCGCAGGCCGTGGGGGTCTGCGGGATGCTCCAGGCGGGCCCGGCGCGGCTCACGTCGGCGTCGGGAGGCTCGGTACGCGTACGGTTCGACGACCTCGACGAGTCGGTGGTGGCCCCGTTGTGGGCCACGGCGTCGGACGTGGTGGACATGTTGGCGTCCGCCGAGTTCGACGACGTGGTGGTACCCGATTCGATCTCGGTCGATCCGGTGATCCGCAGTTCGCAGCACGCCTTCGGCAGCCTGCCGATGGGCGTCCGCACCGACTGGCTGGGTGGGGTGGTCGGCGTCCGGGGCCTACGGGTGGTGGACGGCTCGATCCTGCCGAGTCCGGGCCGCAGCGGACCGCACGCCACGATCATGATGACCGCGCGCCGGATCGGTGCGGCGCTCGCGGCGGGGTACTGACCGCACCGACCACGCCCTGCGCCCCGAACACACTCTGCGCACCCGAACACATTCCGGGAAAGAACTTCGTCGATCCCGGGAACCTTTGTGCACCGGCATCCGACCACTCTTGCGGCTCGACTACATCTGACGGACGAGAGGCGGGTGGCGAACTGGCCGCTACCGTGGCGATCACCGGCGTGTTCACGCTGTGCGCGGTGATCTACCTCATGCGTGCGTGGCACTCGCCGACCCCACTGACCCGATTTGCCGGAATTCTGCACGTCCTGATGGCCGTCGCGATGATCGCCATGGTCTGGCCGTGGAGCGCGCAGGCGGCACCGATCGTGTCGGTACTCGTGTTCAGCGGTGGCGCCCTGTTCTTTGCCAATCGCGTGGTCGTCGACGCCGATGCGACGCGACGTCACCTGCTGGTGGGGTCCTATGACGCGGCCATGATGGCGTCGATGGTGGTGATGTCGGTGCTGATGTCGGTGCCGGCGACGGTGAGTTCCGGCTCGGCGGAGGCGAACTCGGCCCAGGGTTCGATGCCCGGTATGGGCTCGATGAGCGGTATGGGCGTGCCGGGTACCGCGGGCTGGGCGCAGCCGACCGGCGTCGCGGTGCTCGCCGCGCTTTGTGCGGCAGCCTATTTCGCCGCCGCACTGTGGTGGTTTTACGCGTTGATCCGTGGACCCGCGCGCCCGTGGGGTGAGGTGCTGATGGCAACCGGGATGGGCGTGGCATTCGCCGTCCTGATGTGAGACCCCGGTGCATTCGCCACCGGAATAGTGAAACTACGAGAGAACGAGGATATCGATGGTGAGAAGACGAGCGGCGTTGGTGCTCGCCGTGGCGGGAACTGCGGTGGCGCTGATGATCGGACTCTCCGGGACTGCGTCGGCGCACGTGAAGGTGTCGGGAATCGACGCCACCGAGGGCGGATACGGCGTCTTGACCTTCCGGGTGCCCACCGAATCCGACACCGCGTCGACCACCGAACTGGCGGTGACCTTCCCGGACGACACCCCGATCATCTCGGTGTCGACGCAACCCAAGCCGGGATGGACGGTGCAGGTGGTCAAGAAGAGCCTGCCCACGCCGCAGAAGGACGACGACGGCAACGAGATCACCCAGTATGTCTCCCAGGTGATCTGGAAGGCGCAGACCCCGCAGGCCGCCATCGCGCCGGGGAGCTTCGACACGTTCAGCGTGTCGGCGGGACCGCTACCCGACAAGGCGACGCTCTCGTTGCCCGCCCAGCAGACCTACAGTGACGGCACCGTCGTGAACTGGAACGAGAAAACGGTCTCCGGTCAGGCCGAGCCCGAGCATCCGGCGCCCGTGCTCTCCCTCGCCGCCGCATCCGGTGGACACACGAGCGATCAGTCGATGTCGAATGACTCGACTTCGTCACCGTCATGGCCGGGCATAGCCGGATTGGTCATCGCGATCATCGCCCTGCTGGTCGGGGTGGCCAACCTCGCGCTGATTCGCAAGGGGCGTTCATCGAATTGAGGTGGCGCAGAGCGCTCCTGGTGTTCACCGGGGTGGTGTGTGCGTTGGTGATGGCCACTCCCGGCCTGGCCGGCGCACATGCCACCCTGGTCTCCAGCGTGCCCGCCGACGACTCGCGAGTCGCCATCTCGCCGTCACAGGTGGTGTTGACCTTCGACGAGAACATCAGTGTGGGAGCCGATCCCGCGCGTGTCATCTCGGCACAGGGCGATCGCGTCGACACCGGCTCACCACATCTGATCTCGGCCGGCAACGCCCTGGTCATCCCGGTGCGCCCCGATCTGCCTGCCGGAAGTTATTCGGCCACCTGGCGAGTCATCTCCGCCGACACCCATGTGGTCACCGGGTCCATCGTGTTCGGCGTGCGGGCCGACCCCGGGGCGCCCGCCCCGGCGGCACCGCCGGTCGCCGCCTCGGTCACGGCACTCGATCGCGCATCGCAGGCGCTGCTCTACGCGGGCCTGGTGGGCAGCGTGGGTCTCGCGGTGGTGTCGCTGATGCTGTATCCGAGAACGTTGGCGCTCAAACGATTCCGATGGACGGTGGCGCCGAGTTGGGTTCTGGCGGTGCTGGCCTGTGCGGGCACGGTTCTCGTCCGGGCCGCCGAAAAGGCAGATGTCGGTGTGAGCCGGGCATTCTCGGGCTCGGCGCTCTCCTCCGGTCTCGACGGTGGCGATACGAGGGTGGTGCTCATCAGAGCGGCCCTGGTCGTGGTGCTCGGACCGGTGCTGTTCGCGGCCGCGCGCCGGCGAGTCTCACATGCGTGGGGCGCAGCGCTGATCGGGGCCTGCGGGCTGGGTATCGCCGTCACCATCGCCGCCGACGGCCATGCGTCGGTGGGGGATCTGGCATGGCTGGCCGTGCCGGTCACCATCCTGCACGGGTGGCGATGACGCTCTGGCTCGGCGGACTGCTCTCGATGGTGCTGATCCTGTTGTCCGGCAACCGCTCCCGCTTTCCGGCCACAGTGAAATCCAAATCAGTGGCATCCGAACCGCCGGCACCTGAACCGTCGGCACCTGAGCTGCTGACACCTGCCGTGTTGCACCGCTGGTCGAGGTGGGCGTTCACCATGGTGGTCGTCCTGGTGCTCTCCGGGGAATTCCAGGCGTGGCGGCAGATCTGGCCGGTGCAAGCGCTGTGGGACACCACCTACGGTGTCGTGCTGCTCGTCAAGTCGGCTCTCGTACTGGCGATGCTCGGCCTGGCGGCATATGCGCGTCGTCGTCTCGGCCTCAGCCGTCTTCGACGTTCGGTGCCGATCGAGATGGCATGCGGCATAGCCGTCCTCGTCGTCACCTCCGTCTTGGTCACCGA
This sequence comes from Gordonia sp. YC-XJ4, assembly GCF_059511865.1. Taxonomy (NCBI): domain Bacteria; kingdom Bacillati; phylum Actinomycetota; class Actinomycetes; order Mycobacteriales; family Gordoniaceae; genus Gordonia; species Gordonia sp. YC-XJ4. Next base: position 4,417,667 of record NZ_CM183447.1, on the reverse strand, counting down.
ACCGCCCGCGCGCACGACCTACGGTCCGCCGATGCAGGTGGCGGCCCCTCTCGACGACGGCGCGGCGCAGGTGTCGGTGTCGACCACGCGCCGCGGCCCCACCGTGGTGGACGTGGCCCTCGACGACGGTCACGGGACGCCGATCCCGGCCCGGTCGCTGCGCGCCACGTTGTCCTCGGAGTCGGCGGGGATTCCGTCGTTGGCGCTGAGATTCGTTCCGGCCCAATCGGACACAACGGACACCGGCTCGCCCGGGGCGGCTCGCTGGCGCAGCGTTGCGGCGTCGGTTCCCGTCGCCGGTGCGTGGACGTTGACGCTGACCGTGCAGTTCAGCGATTCCGACGCGCAGGTCACCACCGTCGGGTTTGCGGTCTGGTGATCGCCCGGTCTGTTGGTGCCCTTGCGATGGGCCCCGCATGGTGAGGTCACCGCGCGGGGGTGCGCGTTCCGGCAGTGGAACCCGACCTCGCCGAGCACGGGGGAAGTGGGAAGTCAGATCAGCGTCGACCAGTAATCCCAGAAGTGCACACCGATCGCGACGATGATGATCGCGTACCACAGCGGCAACAGGACCCACAGCCAGCCGCGAAGGTCGCGGGCGCGTGGTGAGTCACCGAAAAGTCTTCCGGCGCTGAGGATCAGCAGGATCGGCGTCAGCGTCCACACCACCATGCAGTAAGGGCACAACGCGTTGATCCGGTAGATGCTCTGGAAGGCGAGCCAGTTGACGAAGACGAAACCCAGGGCGAGCCCGAGTGTTTGACCCGCCCAATACCACCGCGGCAGCCAGACGCGGGCGATGGTGAGCACGCCGGTCACGATGATCACCGAGAAGGCGGCGATACCGATCAGCGGATTGGGAAACCCGAAGACACGAGCCTGCTCGGTCACCATCACCGAGCCACAGGACAGCACCGGATTGATGCTGCAACTCGGCACGTACTCCGGGTTGATGAGCAGTTCGATGCGCTCGATCGTCAGCGTCGCCGCCGAGATGAATCCGAGGACACCGAGAATCAGGATCACGATGCCGGTCGCGGTGGACACGTCGGGGCGCTGAAGCCACCACGGCCGGTCATCGGTGATCACGTCGTCGGTGATCACGTCGGCGGCGATCAGCTCGTCGTCGGGCGGTTCGACCGCCGGTGCCTCAGGGTCCGGGGTGGTGCCGGAAGGAGAGGTGGTGCTGCTCATTGCTGGTCGCTTCGTCTCGGGGTGGATTTACTGTGCGGTGCCGGCGGCCTGATTGATCTGGGCGAGGAAGGCATCGGGCCCCAGCTGGATGTTGAAATCCTGACCGTTGATCTTCACCGTCGGTGTTCCTTGGACCTGGGAGGCCGTGGTCTCCTGACCGACCCAGTTCTTGAACTGGCCGTCGGAGATGCACTCCTTGACGTTGGGTGCGCCCGCCTGGTTGGCGAAATCAGCGAGCTGATCGTCGGTCAGACCGGACCCGTTCTCCTCGGGCTGATTCGCGTACAGGATGTTGTGGAACTTGAGCCAGATGGCGAAGTTGTCGGCGCCCTTGGTCGCCTCGGCCACACACGCCGACGCATTGGCCGCGCGGGTGGAGTAATTGGTACTCGACATACGGTCCAGGATGGCCACCGGCTGATAATCGATGGCGACCTTGGGATTGCTGCGCACCTGCGTCAGCGCGTCGCTGTAGACCTGCTCGAACTGCTTGCAGACCGGGCACTGGAAGTCCTCGTAGATCTGCACGGTCACCGGCGGGGTGGTGCCCTTGGGTGCGGCGGTGACGCGGAACGAGCTGTTGGTCGCGACCGACGGCGCGGTCGCGTCACCCGTGGAGGACTTGTTGGTGAGGATCACCGCGACGGCGACGATGACGGCGATGACGACGATCGCAACACCCGCCCCGATCTTCATGAAGAGCGAACGGCGCCGTTCGGCGGCTCGCGGATCGACGATCGGCTTCCGGCGTTTGTCTGCCACTTTTTGTCTCCCTGGTCCACGGGTTCTCCGGCGTCGGTGTCGGGCTCCGGTCGGTCTGCGCAGGACCGGAGGACCGCCATGCCGGTGTTCAGGGTACTGGCAGGAATCTGAGGAGCATCTGAGCGGTAGGGGCCGGTGGGACGTTGGTCCCGGGTGGTTCTCGTCACGTGACGCCGATGCGGGCCTCGGCGGCGTGGTCGGTTCGCCTACGCCGCGTCGTAGACTGACGACGATGCCGTCTCGCAGCGGCGTTGCTAGGAGACCTTGTTGTGACCGCCCCTGACGATGCCCACGCCGATCCCGGCGTGCCGCCGACCTCGACCGACGCTGCCGCGACCGTCGACACGGCGCCTGTCGGAACCCCGCCCGCCGGGACCGCTGTTCCCACCGACAATCCGGCGGCCGCCGGTGCTGCGTCTGTGGGGACGGCACGACGATCGAACGTCGCCGCGGTGCGCTGGTTGGGCGCGGTACTCGCCGCCGGATTGCTGGTCGTGGTCCTCTACGCGCTGGTGTCGGGTCCGACCCGCCACATCGAGCGCGGCGACCCGTACCCGGGTCTGACCACCGCGGTACTCGATGTGGCCGGATACTTCGTCGGCGCCACCCTTGCCGCGCTGTGTTTGGGAGCATTGGCGTTCGTGGTCGCCGGGTCGCGACCGGATTCCGACGGGATCATCGACGCCACCGTCTATCGCGCACACCTTTTCGTCTCGCGCGCAACGCCGGTGTGGGCGGTGGTGGCCTGGCTGATGGTCGGCGTCGCCGCATCCGACGGGTACGGTCTCCCGCTCGGCAAGCTCGTGTCGTCGGGAACCCTGTTCGAGGCGATCGGCATCAGCGAGGAGGCGGTGGCCTGGCTGGTGGTCGCGATATTCGCCACCATCGTCGCGATCGCCGTCCGATTCTTCCTGTCCTGGATTGCGCACGCGGTTCTGCTGATCCCCACCGGAATCGCCGTCGCCGCGTTGCCGATGGCCGGCAACGGTGCGCAGGGACCCAACCACGATTACGGCACCAGCCTGGTGATCGTCCTGGTGCTGGCCATGGCCGTCTCCATCGGATACCGCGTCGCGTACGTGGCCGCCCCGACCGTGACGCCCGAGGCCGACCGCGTGATCCTCGAGCGCCGGCACACCTGGATCGTCGGCGTTGCCGATGTGCTTGCGCTGATCTCCGGGGTGATCCTGATCGCGTTCCTGGTGCCGGTGCGCTACCTGTTCACCACGACCTTCGGGGTGACCTCGGTGGTGATGGTGGTGGGGTTGATCGCGGCCACCGCGTCGAGCGTCGTCGCGCTGCGGTCGGCGTCCGGCGCGACACGGCTGTGGCGGATCGAGATGGCGGCCGTCGCGGTGATGGCGGCGGTGTACGTGTGCTGGGCGATCATGGACACCCGGGTGGCGCCCGGCCTGCTCGCGCACCCGTTCACCGCGTGGGACGTGTTCCTCGGCTACGAGTTGCCGGGACCGCCGACCGCGTGGCGGCTGGCCACCTTCTGGCGATTCGACTTCCTCGTCGGTACCGCGGCCATTGCCGCGGCCGTGCTGTACGGGATCGGGGTGTTGCGGCTGCGTCGCCGGGGTGACGAGTGGCCGTGGGGTCGCACCCTCTCGTGGATGCTGGGCTGTCTGGTCCTCGTCGTCGTGACCGGGTCGGGGGTGCGCGCCTACGGTTCGGCGATGTTCAGCGTGCACATGGCAGAACACATGGCGCTCAACATGTTCGCGCCGGTGCTGCTGGTGCTCGGTGCGCCGGCGACCCTGGCCCTGCGCGCTCTGCCGACGGCCGGTTCGCGCCCACCCGGGCCGCGCGAATGGCTGCTCTGGGTGCTGCACTCCAAGGTGACCAGGGTGCTGTCGAATCCGGCGGTCGCGTTGCTGTTGTTCGTGTTGTCGCTGTACGTGGTGTACTTCACCGCCATCTTCGGCACGTTTGTCCGCTACCACTGGGGTCACGTGCTGCTGACGATCCACTTCATCATCGTCGGCTACCTCTTCTACTGGGTGATCATCGGTATCGACCCCGGACCCCGGCGCATCCCGTACCTGGCGCGCATCGGATTGCTGTTCGCGGTCATGCCTTTTCACGCGTTCTTCGGTATCGCGCTGATGACGATGTCGTCGGTGACCGGTGGCGAGTTCTACAGTCAGCTCGGTCTGCCCTGGGTCACCGATCTGCTGCACGACCAGTGGCTCGGCGGGGCGATCGCGTGGGGCGCCAGCGAGGTCCCGGTGGTGCTCGTCGTCATCGCGATCGTGACGCAGTGGGCCAAGTCGGATCGACGGGAGGCACGCCGGGCCGATCGGCATGCCGAAACCTACGAGGACTCCGAGCTCGACGATTACAACAAGATGCTCGAGGAGCTGGCCCGGACACGTCGCTGAGGCGGAGCCGGTGATGTCGCTGAGGCGGAGCCGGTGAATGTGCCGGGCCGGAGCCTGACTTGACCGTGACGGGACAATGGATTCATGCGGTGCGAGGTCGCGCGGGAGGCGCTGTCGGCGCGTGTCGACGGAGAACGGGAGACCGTTCCGTCGGCGCGTGTGGACGAACACGTGGCCGGATGCGCCGACTGCGCGCAGTGGTATCAGGCGTTGCAGCGTTTCACGATTCCCGAGATCGGTGAGCCGCTGCGGGTGGTGCGTGGTGACGAGGGCCCCGATCTCGTCGAGATGATGATCGCGGCGCGCGCAGACACCGCTGCGCCGCCGGCGCGGGGGAGCGAGAGTTCTTCGCGCACATGGTGGTTGATGGCCGGTGGTGCGGCCTTCGCGTCCGGTGCGCTGGCCGTGTCGATGGTGGTGACCCATGGGTCGGTGGTGACGATCTGCTTGTTCGTCGCCGCGATGCTGGTGACCGTCGGGTTGACGGTGCGCGCCCGGCGGTGACGTGGGCTGGTCCCCATCGGCGCGCCGTGTTCTTCCCGAAGAAATCCGTTCGTCCGCGGGAAATTTCCCGGGGACGAACGAAACGCTAGCGGAAGAACCGCGGGTGCCCGCCCGTCAGCGTCCGTGGGAGCTGAAGCCGCTCAGCGTCGGGATTCGCCGAAGTGTTGCAGCCGCAGGCTGTTGGTGACGACGAACAGCGACGACAGCGCCATCGCGGCACCGGCGATCAGCGGGTTGAGGACGCCGAGCGCCGCGATCGGGATCGCGGCGACGTTGTAGCCGAACGCCCACACCAGGTTGGTGCGGATGGTGCGTTGGGTGGCCCCGGCGAGGCTGAGCGCGGCCGGTACGGCCCGGAGGTCGTCACGGACCAGGATGACGTCGGCGGCGCCGATCGCGACGTCGGTGCCGCGGCCGATCGCGAGCCCGAGGTCGGCGGTCGCGAGTGCCGGGCCGTCGTTGATGCCGTCGCCGACCATTGCGACCGAATGCCCCTCGTCCTGCAGCGCGCGCAGGGTCTCGACCTTCTCATCGGGCAGTACCTCGGCGATGACGTCGTCGACGCCCACCGCCTCGGCGACCGCACGGGCGGCGCCCTCGTTGTCACCGGTCAGCAGGATCGTGCGCAGGCCGGCGGCCTTGAGCGCGGCGATCGCCGTGGCCGCCGACGTCTTGATGGTGTCGCCGACAGCGATGGCCGCGGCGGGCACATCGTCGACGACGACGTAGACCACGGTCTTGCCCTGTGCTTCGGCGTCGCGTCGGGCGCGGGCCAGCTCGGCGGGCACCACCAGCGCATGCGAGGCCCATCGGGGCGAGCCGACGCGGACCCGGTGGCCGTCGACGATGCCGCTGACGCCGCGTCCGGGTTCGGTGGTGAAGTCGGTGACCTCGGCGCGGTGTTCTTCGGTCACCGCGGTGGCGATTGCGGCGCCGACGGCGTGTTCGGAGGCCGCCTCGACCGCCGCGGCTCGTGCGAGGACCTCCTCGGCGTCGAATCCCGGTGCAGGATGGATCGATTCGACCGACAGTGTGCCCTCGGTGACGGTGCCGGTCTTGTCGAAGACGACGGTGTCGATCAGCCGTGAGGTGTCGAGGGTCTGGTGGCCCTTGAGGAAGATGCCGAGCTGCGCACCGCGTCCGGTGGCCACCATCACCGCGATCGGTGTGGCCAATCCCAGTGCGCACGGGCAGGCGATGATCAGCACGGCCAGGGCCGCCGACACCGCGCGGTCGGCGGGCTGACCGAGACCCAGCCAGACGGCCAGGGTCACCAGGGACAGGGCCACGACGATCGGGACGAACACCCCGGCGATCCGGTCGGCGAGGCGTTGGGCCCGGGCCTTGCCGGACTGGGCCTCCTCGACCAGCCGCATCATGCCGGCGAAGGCGGTGTCGGCGCCCACCGCGGCGGCCTCGACGATGAGCCGACCGTTGAGGACGGTGGTGCCGCCGATGACGGCCTCGCCGGGGGTGACCTCGACCGGCCGGGATTCACCGGTCATCGCGCTCATGTCGATGGCCGCGCTGCCCTCGATCACCAGGCCGTCGGTGCCGACGGTCTCGCCGGGCCGCACGACGAAGCGTTGCTCTTCGGAGAGTTCTTCGGCGGGGATGCGCATCTCGCGGCCGTCGGATAGGAGTACCGCGACGTCCTTCGCGCCGATCGCCGCGAGTGCCCGCAGTGCGCCACCGGCTCGTGAGCGGGCGCGCGCCTCGAAGTACCGGCCGGCCAGGACGAGGACGGTCACACCGGTGGCGACCTCGAGGTAGATCGAGTCGCTGCTCCAGATGGCATCCCACACACCGTGGGTGGTGGCGTTGGGGTCGGTGGTGAACATGGAGTACAACGACCAGCCGGTCGCGGCCAGCACACCCAGGGTGACCAGCGTTTCCATGGTCGCCGCCCCGGTGCGCAGATTCTTCGCCGCGACCCGGTAGAAGGGCCAGGCGCACCAGGTGACGATGGGTGCGGCCATCGCGATGAGCAGCCACTGCCAGCCGGTGAACCGCGTCGAGGGCACCACCGCGAACACGATGGACAGGTCGGCGAGCGGCACGAACAGCACCACCGCGACGGCCAGTCGCCGGAACAGGCGTTTCGCGTCGGCGGCGTCGGTGTCGGGAATCGTGGTGGGCACCTGCGGGCGGGGGGTCGCGCCGTAGCCGGCCTTGTCGACGACGGCGCAGAGGTCCTCGGTGCTCACCTGTGCCGGCGCCTCGATGGTCGCCACCCGCGTCGCGTAGTTGACCGACGCCTTCACGCCGTCGACCTTGTTGAGTTTGCGCTCCACGCGAGCCGCGCATGCCCCGCAGGTCATGCCGGTGACGTCGAGCTGACGCCGCTGGTCGATCGCCGGGTCGTCGGCCCCAGTGGCACCGGGGTTCGCAGCGGCACCGGAGGTCGCATCGTGGTGGGGATTCACGTCGTGCAGGGTGGTCACATCATCCTCGATCTCTCGCCTCCGGCGTCCCGGGTCACCTCGCCTCTCGGGACCGTCGGAGCCTCACGCACACTCGTCCTCAGGATAGGTCGGTGACGTACACCGTCTGGTTCCCGGCGAGTCGAGTGGTCTGCGTCACAGTGCGAGATGGAGGTGCGACGTCAGGCCTCAGACCGATCGACGGTGCGGTGTCGACGCGGCGATCAGGTATTCGCGAGCCCGGGCGACGCGGGAGCGGATGGTGCCGATCGGGGTGCTGGTGACCTCGGCGGCTTCTTGATAGGACAGGCCGAGGATCTGGGTGAGCACGAGCGCTTCACGACGTTCGGCGGGCAGATCCTCGAGGAGGAGGTTCACCTCCACCATGTCCTCCCAGCGGGGACGGGAGGTGCGGGCCTCGGCGGCCGAGATCCAGTCGACGCCTGGACTGACCCGCGGGCGCGACCGGTCGTGCCGGACCTCGTCGGCGCAGACCCGTCGCGCGATCGACAACAGCCACGTCTTGGCGCTGGCCTCGGCCCGGAAGCGGGAGATGCTCTTCATCGCCCGCAGATAGGTCTCCTGGGTGAGATCGTCGGCGGTGCTCGCGTGCCCGAGGTGCGCGATGAACCGCCAGACGTCCTTCTGTGTGGCGCGGATGAATGCCGTCAGCGCCGCCCGGTCGCCGGTTGCCGCGCGCAACGCGGCACGCGTCAACTCGTCGTCGGGGCAGACATCCATGGCGCACACCCTATCGGGTCGGCGAACCGTGTCCGGCGTCCCACCCGCGCACCGGTCATCGGTGCACCGCCGCCCGGCGTGCCCGCTGCGGGATGTCTCACCCCCGAGCACCCCAGTGGTGCAGCACGCCGGTGTAGCGCTTGGGTGGTGGCGAGGCGAACTCTCCGGACGCGGTACCGGTCCGCAGCCCCATCGCCGCCATCGCCGAGAGCATGCCGACCCCCGCGGCGACCCCGTCGACGACGGGCGCACCGATCTGCGAGGACATCCGCGCCGCCAGATCGGCCATGCCGGCGCAGCCCAGGACGATGGCGTCGGAGCCGTCGTCGGCGAGTGCCTGCGCGCAGGCCTTGGCGAGGATGGCCTCGGTGTCGGGGTTGGATTCGAGGTCGAGCACCGGGATCTCGCACGCGTGGATACCGAGACAGCGATCGCTGAAACCGTAGTGCGAGACCAGGTCTCGTGCCCTGCCGATGGTGCGCGACAAGGTGGTGACTATGGAGAACCCGCGGCCGAGGGGGGCCGCGAGATGCACTGCGGCCTCGGCGATTCCGAGTACCGGTGCGACGGCGACCTCGCGGGCCGCATCGAGTCCCGGGTCGCCGAAGCAGGCCAGCAGGTAACCGTCGGCGTCGGGGTGGGCGGCGATCGCATCGAGGACGCCGGGCACCGCGAGCGCCTCGTCGTAATGACTTTCGATGGATTCGGGGCCGGTTGCGGAGGTGACCGCGACGATCTCGGCGTCGGCCCGTGCGACGGAGCGGGCGGCGGCCGAGATCACCGCGGTCATCTCTGCGGTGGTGTTGGGATTGATGACGACGAGCCTCATGGCAGCGAGTTCACCATGTCGATCGGTCCCGCTGCCACCGGCGTCGTCATGCTGTCGTCACCGACGCGGTGCCCCCGTCGTCCTCGCCGTCGCCGACCGAGACGGTGGTCGGCTGGTCGTCGAGACTCATCGTGCCGTCGGCCGCCACCGAGATGTCACTGGTCGAGTGCGCGGTGACGCCGCCCGGAGCCGCCGCGCGCCCGTACACGAATTCGTTGGGCGCCAACCGCATTCCGAGGTAGTAGATGACCAGCCCGGCGCCCGCGCCCATGAACCAGGTGAAGCTGGCCTCGTAGGCGGTGCCCCAGATGACGAAGGAGATCGGCAGGATCGAGGCGAGGATCACCGAGATCACCGCCACCGGATTCCAGCCGTTGCGGTAGAAGTAGGCGCCTTCGGGCTTGCGGGTGAACAGGTCGTCGACCACGATCTGTTGCTTTCTGACGAGATAGAAGTCGGCGATCAGGATGCCGAACAGCGGTCCGATCACCGCGCCGAGCGTATCCATCGTGTAGTGGATCGCGCTGGCGTTGTTGAACAGATTCCACGGGGTGATGAGCACCGAACCGACCGCGGCGATCATTCCGCCCATCCGCCAGGTGATCTTGGTCGGTGCGACGTTGGAGAAGTCGAAGGCGGGGGAGACGAAGTTCGCGACGATGTTGATGCCGATGGTGGCGATGGCGAAGGTCAGCACGCCCAACACGGCGGCGGTGGTGTTGTCGATCTGGTCGACGATGTGGACCGGGTCGGTGACGATCTTGCCGTCGCTGTCCCGGCCGATCACGGTGGCGCCGGCCGAGACCGTGCAGACCACGAGGAGGGAGAAGAACAAGAAGTTGACCGGCAGACCCCAGAAGTTGCCCTTCTTGACCTCACCGAAGGTCTTGCCGTAGCGGGAGAAATCGCCGAAGTTGAGCATCGGGCCCGAGAAGTACGACACCACAAGGGCGAACGCACTGATCATCGCCGTCACCGACGCCCAGCCGGTGGTTCCCGACCCTTCCGACAGATCGAAGTGGACATTGCTCCATCCGGCCTTGACGATGAGGTACGCCGCCAGCGCGATCATCACGACATACACTGCAGGACCGCAGAAGTCGATGAACTTGCGGATGGTGTCCATGCCGTTCCAGAAGACGATCGCCTGCAGCACCCACATCAGGACGAATCCGGCCCAGCCCAACGGCGACAGACCCAGGAACGAGTGTGTTCCGGTGTCGCCGTACTGCTCCAGGGACGGCCAGAACTTCAACGCCAGCAGGCCGAAGGCGACTGAGGCGAGATAGGTCTGGATGCCGTACCAGACCACCGCGATGACACCGCGGATGATCGCCGGGATGTTGGCGCCCTTGACGCCGAAGCAGATTCGCGTCGTCACCGGATAGGGCACGCCTGCTTTCTGCGAGGGCTTGGCGACGAGATTGCACAGCAGATTGACCGCCACGATGCCGACGAGCAGTGCCACGAGGACCTGCCAGGCGGCGATGCCGAGCGCGAAGAGGCTACCCGCGAACACGTATCCGCCGACGCTGTGCACATCGGACATCCAGAACGCGAAGATGTTGTACCAGGTCCACTTCTGCTCTTTGAGCGGAGCGAGGTCCTCGTTGGTCAGAGACGGGTCATAGCCGGGCTTGATGACACTGTCGCCTGCGGCGCTGTGATGCGTCTGCGCCGCGGCGGAGTCGGTGGTTGCGGACATGGGATCGGCTCCTCACACGAATGGTTGAGGAACAACCTACGAACGCATTGTTACCCGACGATTACTCGACGGATATATTCTCCCCGGTCGTCAGGTGGTTCGGCGGCGGCGCTCCTCGGCATTCGGTGGCGCCAGCGACACCTCGGGTTCGATGCCGCGGAACTGTTCGAGACCCTCGATTCGGGGGCCGTCCTTGGTGGCGTGCTCCCAGAGCTGATTCTGCAGCGCCGTGGCCTTCGCCGCGACCGCGCGTGCGGCCTTCTGTGTGGCCTCGGTGACCGAGGCGGCCAGCTCGTCTGGGGTGACGGTGTGCAGATCGTCGAGGTCGATGTGGGTGTCGATGACCACGCCGCGGGCATTGACCCAGATACGGACGTGCTCGTCGGACGACCACGCATCGGCGGTGAGTGCGCGCAGGCGCTCGGTGATCGCGGCGGTCTCGTTGCGGAATCGATGCACGCTGCCGGCGATCTCGTCGATGATCGATTCGAAGTCGAGAGGCGAACCCATGGCCGCCATTGTGCCCGGTGCGCCCGAACCGGGCGACCTGCCGCCGCCACGTCGGTGTGTTAGCTTCGATAACCAGTTGTGATACGTGAATTCGACTGTGGGGGAAGAATGTCCGATTTCTGGATGCGGCCGGAGTTCGCCGGCGCCGCCGATCGGTTCGCCGAGGCCGCGAGCAGTGTGTCCGAGCAGTCCGCCAAGCTCGACGAGGGCGGCGCCCCCTGGGGTGAGGACAAACTGGGCAGTGCCTTCTCGTCGAAGTTCGTACCCGACCTGCATCAAGTACTGACCAACCTGTCGAACATGGCGACCAAGCTGAACAACGAGGGCGAGGCGGTGACGCGGGTCGCCGAGTCGGTCACGCGGGCTGATCAGGGTTTTGGTGGGTGATCGCGCGCGCCGTGGGGCGCGGCGGTGACCATCGGGTTGCCGGGCTGGCTGACGTGGCTCGGCGACAAGATGGGCGAGAAGTTCCCCGACGGTGACGAGGACGCGCTGCGCCGGCTCGCGCAGCAGTTCCGTGAGGTGGCCGACGGCCTGGAGTCGGAGTCGCTCTCGTCGACGCGCACGGCGATCTCGACGGCGCTCGACAACATCGAAGGTCGTACACGTGAGGCGATGGAGACCGAATACTCGTCGCTCACCTCGGGGGACGCGTCGATCCAGACGCTGGTCTCGCAGGTGCGGTCGTTGGCCGACGGCTTGGAGAACATGGGCACCGAGGTCCAGTTCACCAAGGAGATGTACATCGCGAACCTGATCGTGCTGGCGGCCACGATCGTCACGTTGATGGCAACCGCATGGCTCAACTGGTCGGCGCCGGCCGAGGTGGCGGTGGCCATCACCGCCACGCGCGCGGTGATCACGCGACTGGTGCTCGAGACGCTCGGGCGCATCGTCAGTGAGCAGGTGGCGCGCGTGATCGCCGACATGGCATTCAACATGGTGGTCGGCGCGGCCCTGAACACAGCGATCTCGTCCGGCATGGATCTGGCCGTCCAGGGAATCCAGAACCTGCAGGGCACACGGCACGGGATCGATTGGGGCCGTGTGGGTGCCGACGCCGAATCCGCGGCGATCACCGGTGTGCTCGCCGGCGGTGTGGGGGCAGGTCTGGGACGGATCGCCCCGAACGTCGACGGGGTGGTCCGCAACTATGCGCAGGGTGTGGTGGCCAACACCGCCGGAATGGTTGGGGCGCAGGAGATCACGACCGGGCATGTCGACCTCGGGTCGGCGGTACAGGCCGGGATGGTCTTCGGTGGTGTCGACGCGCTCGGCCGATCACTTCATGCCAACACGCCCGACACCGCCGGTGAGCAGCCGAATTCAGGTCTCGCAGAAGGTGAGTTGTCGCCCGATCTGATGGCTGAACTCCACCGGGGCGGGGCTTCGGTGGATACCGCCGGCGACACCGCTGGGGCACACCCGGAGTCGGGTACGACGGCGACTGGTCCCGAGAGTCACGAGGCCGGTGACAGCACGGCTCGTGGTGTGCAGGAGTCAACGGGGGGAACCGATTCGGGCGGGCGCGCCATGGAGTCGGCCCCTCACCCGTTATCCGATGCCGGCGCGGGGGATCGGGGCGCCACGTCCGGTGCATCGGCGGCGGGCCCGGCAGTGGCGTCGACGGCGTCGTCGGCATCCGGAAGTGGTACGGCGACGGCGGGTGACGCCCGGTCGGCGGGGGTGGCACCGAGAACGGATGCTTCGCCGCGTCCGAGTGCTTCGTTGACGTCGGGCGCGGACGGCGCCCGGTCGGGCGGGGGTGCGGGCACCCCGGTGGCCCGCGTCGCCGATTCTCCGGTCACGCCCGTGACCCGATCGGAACCGGCTGTCGGAGCGGTGCCACCGGAGGGGGAGCGGGGCACGCCCGTCACCGATGTCGGTGGTGCGCAACCGACGCCGACGCCCACGCACGTGGGCGGCGATGAACCGGCACCCGGCCCCAGTGACCCACGGGCCGCGAACACGCCGACCGCTGATGAGTTGGGTGGCCCGAGTGGCACGAGCGCCGAACCGGACGACCGCGCCGGATCGGCCGGCACACCGCCTCCCGCGACACCCGCGCCCGACGCGCCGCCGGGTCGTGCCCATTCGACGGAGACGGCCGCAGACTCGGAGAGGTCCGGCGGTACGAGCCGGGACACCGCTCAGGTATCGAAGGACCCTGCCCGCCAACCGGAATCGGGAAAGAAGGCGCCGGAGCCGCGGACGCAGGAGCCGCGGTCGTCGCGGGTGCCCGAGGAGCTCGGACGGCCACAGGCGTCGGATGTCGGCGGAGGGCGGCCGTCGCATTCTGCGGGTGAGCCGGTAGCCACGGCGAAGGGCGACGGCGGCAACCTGCAGGCGGGCTCCGATGTCACAGACCGGGGGCTCGTGGAAGGTGGCGCGGCGCCCGATGGCCACGCCGCGGCCCACGACCCCTACGAACCGGAGTCGGGAGCGGAGACGTGTGCCGCCGACGTGCTCGACTACCTGTCGGAGACGACCGGGCATGAGTTCGTGCTGCCCAACGAACCCACCGCGGAGGGGATCGCTGCGCGCGATCTGTTCGAGGCGATCGGCTCGGAGGCTCTGCCGGACTCGTACGCGCGTATCCACGACACTCTGCTCGACCTCGGTGACGGTGCGCAGGCGCTCATCGCGTCACGGTGGGCCGGCGATGCGGAGGGGCTGGGCGGACACGCATACGTTGCGGTCAACGACGGCGGGGCCGTCCACCTCGTCGACCCGGTGACCGGGGCGCGGTCGGGGTGGCCACCGCATTGGGGTGAAGAGAACGTCGGCATCGTCGTGGCGGGCTACTTCCACCCGCACGGTACTGCGGTTCACCCGTTGTTCGGGGAGGCAGGCCTGCATGCCGCGCTCGAGGTCGGTGAGGTCGGTGCCGGCCCGCGGTCACGGTGGATCGACCCGGGGCGTGGCGAGCCGGTCAGCGTGATCGAGCGGCGCGATCTCGGCGTTGGCGTTGACGGGACGCCGGTGCGCGAGAGGATATTCGATGAGTGGACCGCTCGTATTGAACCCAAACTGGATCCGGACGGGTTGGGAACGGAGCATGCCGATTACCGGGAGGTGGCCCGTCACGAGCGTGAACTGGAGTATCCGGTGGGTGCGCATCCGGTGTATCCGGAGAATCGGGTGATCGAGACGGTGACGGGTGTGGGTGGCAATGAGCTGACGTTGACCACCGCGTTCGGGGAGAACGGTTTGGAGGTGCCGGTGGGTGGCAAGGTGGTGATTGGTGAGGTGTTTGATCGGGTGGATCGGCCGGGTGCGGAGGTGGCGGCGCAGAGGGAGGCTGCGCGGGGGCAGGGTGTGCAGGAGGTGTTCGACACCGATCAGGGTGGGCATGTGTTCGGTTTCCGGTTTGTTTTGGCGCAGGGGTTGCGCAACATGTTCGCTCAGGATGGGCATTTCAATATGACGCCGTATCGGGTGATGGAGAATGAGTGGTCTGATTTTGCTCGGTATGGGGCGCGGGTGGAGGTGACGATCGACCTGGATGCGCCGGTGGTGGGGGAGAGGCCGGAGGAGGTAACGGTCGCCGGTAGAGCCTATTCGGCTGCGTCCGGTCGGCCATTACTAGGAGTTAAGCTCGGTGATACCTTCGACAATAAAAGTCGGCAAACCTATACTCGTCAGTACTATAAGCGCGAGATCTTGTCCAGGATCGAAAGGGCGGATGCGATATGACTGGAAGCGACTCGCTAACAATGTTGCTCGAACGTCTTGGTGCTCAAATAGGTCAAATTGTCGTGGACAGTTCGGGTGAACTCTCTGATGGTCCTTGGGACAGGTTCGTCTGGGTCGGACACTTCGATCCTGGCCATTCTCGTTGGACTGATATTGCCCTCTTTGAGGGACGGGTAATTGATGATCGGTTCGCGGATTTGTCGATGGTTGATACAAAGCGCGTGTTAAGGCTTGTTAAAGAGCTTCGCCAGGATTACCCGGTTCCCTTCTGGTTGTTTGATGCGTTGGTGTTGGTGGTGGATCGGGAGTCGGGTCGGGGTGTGGTGCATGTGTTGTGTGGTGATGTGGCCGCGGATTTTGAGGCGTCGATGGGGACGGCGGATGTGGTGCAGGATCGGGCGGTGGCGATGTTTGGGGATTTGTCGGAGCCGTCGGTGGTGTGTGGTCGGCCGATTGTGGTGGCTGATGGCGCGTCGGCGGTGGATCGGGTGGCGGCGTTTGTTGCGGTGAATCCGATGTCGGGATTTGTGGTGGAGGATGCGGTGGTGTCTCGGGTGGATGGTGGGTGGCGGGTGTTTGTGCGCGATCGTCCGGGTGAGGTTCGTATTGATCGGACATATTTCTTGGTTGGTGATGATGGTGGGGTGTTTCCGGTGTCGTCGGGTGAGCCGCCGGCGGAGGCGGTGGCCAGGTTGCTGGGCCGGCGGTAGCTCGGCTTCGTTGGCAGGTGCGTGTCCCGGTGTGTTCTTGAATGCGGTGCAGTATGTTCGCGCAGGACGCGCATTGCGCTATGGGGCAATATCGGGTGTTGGAGAATGAGTGGTCTGGTTTCGCCCGGTATTCGGCATCAACCCGTCGCAGCGGTACGGAGTGAACCGCCCCGGGTTTGTCGGAGGCTCTCGAACCTGTGAAGGATGGAGAGCATGGCAGCACCACGCAAGTACAGTGAGGAACTCAAGGAGCGAGCTACCCGGATGACGGTGGAAGCGCGACGGGACCCGGAGTCCTCGCGCGGCGCGGTCAAGCGGATTGCCGATCAGCTTGGGGTGCATCCCGAGGCGTTACGCAACTGGGTTCGTCAGGCTGAGATCGACGGCGGTGTGCGGGCGGGCACCACCACCGAGGATGCCGACCGGATCGCGCAGTTGGAGCGGGAGAACCGCGAGCTGCGGCGGGCCAATGTTATCTCAGGTCTGTTCGGTCGTTTGAATGGTTGAACAGGGAGTTCGTGTCATGAACAGTGTCTATGACACTGCCTGCTTCGAGGCGATGAGTGCGGAGTTGGCCGTGGAGCCGGGCGACTTGGTCGCGCAATTCACGATTTTCGGTATCGAGTTCGCGGATGCGAACGTGCGCGAGAGCGAGACGCTGCCGCAGTGAGGCATCCGACCCCCGCTCGATACCGACGGTGGCGGCCGGGACCGCCGGCGAGGTGGTGAGGCGACGGATGTCATCGCGGAACTCGGCCTGGTTGTAGAGCCAGGCCCGGGAGACTCCGGCGCGGGCGGCAATGTCGGTGACAGTGAACCTTTTCCCGGTCTCCTTGAGCTCATGCAGGGTTCGTCGGGCACGGGCAAGAGTGTCCATTCGGCGTCGCTGGGCGGCTGCGACGAGGTGGTGACTGTTGTCAGTCGGCATCGGATGATCCCTCTCGGCAGCAGGATGTATCGGTCGCGGGGTCCTCACCGCAGCGGCAGTGACTGTCACCTTCGAGGGTGGTGATGATGGTGAGCAGGTTGGTTTCGACGGTGCGGTTCATCTCGGCGAGACGGGTGTGGCCGTCCGCGTCGGCGCGGGCGATCAGCGTTCGGGTGTCGTCGAGTTGTTTGTGATGGTGCGGTAGGAACTCGGCGGTGGTGACGAACAGTGGGCAGGTCAGGCACGCGTTGGCATGCGGGCACGATTTCTGTAGTGGCAGACCGCAATAGCCGTTCGGAAGGACCATGGTGGCTCGGGACAGGTTCTGTTTCATCCACTCGGCATCGGCGAGTGGGCCGTCGATGGTGGTGTCGACGGGTTCGCCGCGGATGTTGATCTTCTGGGCGCGTTCCCACTGCTCACGGATGGTGGTGTCCGCCAGGCGTGCGTAGACCGCGGTCATCGTATGGCTGGTGTGATCGAGCAGACGCCGGACCACTTCCTGAGGCACCTCGTTGTTGATCAGTCGAGTCGCGTAGGTATGCCGGAACTGGTGTGCGGTGACATACACCGGACTTCCGAGTTCGTCTGTGATATTTCTACTTTCAAGCCAGAGTCCGAGCTGGCGGACGAAGGTGGCGGTGGGCATCGGCAACCGGCCGTCGGGGTTGGATGTCGTGCGCGGCAGCAACACCGCGGTGGTCGGGAACCGCTGCCGGGTGCGTGCCTGTTGCGCCTCGATCATGGCGGTGAGCTCGTCGTCGATGGGCACGATCGCGTCGCGTCGCATCTTGTGGTTGCGGTAGCGCAGATAGACCGCGCTCTGTCGGTCTCGAATCAGACAGTCCAGAGGCAACCGGGTCGCATCGCCTACACGCAGGCCGGTGCGGATGAGGATCTCCACCAGGAGCCGGATCCGAGGGTCGGCGATCCGGTCGAGGTTGTCGGTGCTTTCGATCTGGTTCATGACGAACTCGGGAATGAACCGTGGCCGGGATGTCTCGTCGCGGCGAGGATGGTCACTGGGATACAACTCGGCGTCGGCCGACAACGACGCCCAACGGTGCTGACGGACAGCACGCAGAAACCCGGCGACGGAACTGATGTCGCTACTGCGGGTCTTCGGGTGGGGAACCTCGACAGCGAGTCGGGCCAGGTATCCCTCCAACGCTGCCCGATCGAGATGCGCCGGGCCGGGCGCCGTGGTCAACCCGGGTGTCAGCTGTGACAGTCGCACCAGCGCGATCCGGTCCTTGCGCAGCTGACCCACCCCGAGCCCACACGATATCCGCCAGCGGCACCAGCGTTTGGCCAGCTCACGGAGCCATGGTGGGTGCACAGGGGTGAAATCGCATCGAGCATCGTCCCCGGCGGCGATGCCGAGCCGCCGTAGCAGCCACACATCTCGCCGGTATTCACCGTCCCATCCGGTGTCGTCGCGCAGGTCGTGCAGTCGCTCGATCGCGAAGCCGAGAAATGCTCGAGGCGAGTTGGTCGCGGCGGAGGCCGGTAGCCCGGCGAGCCACTCGGTCAGTGAACGCTCGAGCAGCGATTCGACACCGGAGGTGGCCAGATGGTCCAACAGTGGTTTGATCGAGCGTGGTGTGGTGCGGGTCCGGTGCGTATCGACCCGGCATTGCAGCGTGTACTGGATCTCGAGCCGCAGGTGCGGTGGCATCGCTCGCAGATCGAATCGGTCCTCGCCGTAGTGGGCGCAGTAGCTGATGAACTCGTCGACAGGTGGGCGGCCCCGTTGGCGCCAGCGGACATGGTGGGAACGACACCAGCCTTGTCCCAACTCGGCCCACAAGCGGCATTCCGGGATCGCGCAGATCGTAGTCTGTTCGCCGTCCACGTGCGGATGCCACTGCGCCACCGGTGGTCGTCCTGCCTTGTCCCAGTCTCGGGAATGCTTGTAGCACAGCTGATACCGATGCTGACCGAACCCGCATTCGGTGATCGAACACGACTGCAGCGGTCGATGGCCTGTCACCTCGGGATCCGCGGTGGCTGCCCAGGTCTGTCGGTCCGGATGGCCGGCACGCGTCCACCGATGACGATGCGCCAGGCACAGCCCGCCGTAACGGCTCGAGTGCACGCATCCCCGGACCATGCACGCGGGCGTGCCGAGAATCGGATCACCGACTGCCGGCACCAACACATCGACGCGGAACTCCGGGCGTACCACGGACGTCAACTGTCGCGCCGCTGCGGGAACGAGGGTCCTCGCCGCCGCCTCGGCACTCATTGTTGTTCCTGCTTTTCCGGAAGCCAGCCCACTGCCACCAACGCTCGCCGCGCATCCTCGACTTTCAGGTGTGCGTAGGCGTCGCTGGTGGTGGCGATCGAGGCATGTCCGAGCAGATGCTGTACCACCTCCACCGGCACCCCGCGACGCAACAACTCCGTCGCATAGGAATGACGAAAGGTGTGCGGACCGAATCGGATTCCGGTCCGAGACCGGATCCGGCAGACCAAGTCGTAGACACTGGGATAGGTCAGCGGATACCCGATCCGACCGGACCACAGGTTGACGAACACGTAGTCGCTGTCCAGGTCGCCGTACTCGCCGTGCAGGTAGTCGGCATAGAGGCGGATCACTCGGGCTGGTACCGGTACCTGCCGGGATCGTCCGCTCTTGGCCCGCGCCCGATTCACGTTCACACGCGGCACCACCGACACCAGCCGAGATGCAGCGTCGATGTCACTGTGCCGCAACCCCAATGCCTCACCCACCCGAAGCCCGGACTCGGCGAGCAGGACGAGCAGGAACCGGTCCCGCAGCCGATCGCACGCGGCCACGATCACCGAGACCTGATCGGTGTCGAGCGTGTCGGGAATGCTCCGATCGTCCCGCAGCCGGATCCGTTTGGTACGTTCCAGTCGAGATCCCAAGTGCGCCAGCAACGGACGCCATGACCCACCGTGCACTTCGCGCCGTTGCCAGGTTGTCAGGAGATCACCCAGATCCACGCCGTGACGTTGATGGAACTCGTAGAACGCCGACACCGCGGACAGTTTCCGGTTCACCGTCGCTTCCGAGCACACGCTCTCCGCGGTCGGCAAAGCGGCCACGCCGGCCGCCCGTGCCACCAGCGGCAGTCGCAGCCACGCAACGAAACGGCCCACATCCTCGAGGTGCACCCGCGACCACACCAGTGCGCGCTGGTTCAGGAACTCGAACCAGTCCCGCAGGTCATACGCGTAGGCCTTGACGGTGTTCGGTGAGTGTTCGATCGCGTGCAGATGCGACAAGAACCCCTCGATCGGTGCCACCACCGATGAATCGCGATCGACAACCGTCCACGATTCCGAATCGCCGAATGGCATCGCCACCGACTGCACTCGCAGACTACGGCTCGTCATGGACACCAAAGATAACCTGTCTACGGCACACTTCCCGGCATCTCGACCGGCGTGTCGTTTACATCCTTGACTACCTTGGTCGGGCCTCAGATAACGAACACGATCTTGAAGCAGGCGTCGGCTTTTTTCGCGGCGGAGATCGACCGCCCACAGCGTTGATCGTGGAGTTCGTCGCCGCGTATCGCGATGAACACGGAGTCGATCCGATCTGCGCGGCCCTGCGCGACACGGCCGCCCAGATCGCTCCGTCCACGGTGCGAGCCCACCTGAGCCGACAGAAGACCGAGGCGCCACGAGCAGTTCGTGACCGCGAGATGCTCGGTGAGATCCGCACCGTGCACGCCGACAATCTCGGTGTTTACGGTGCTCGCAAAGTACACGCCGAACTATGTAGAAAGGGGTTCGGCGTGGCCCGCTGCACCGTCGAACGATTGATGAAAGCAGTAGTGCCCCTTAGAGTGGTGTAACTCGGTGGCCGAGCCCGTCTACGAATCCGTGTTGTGCACGAATGTAGAGCGGCCACCGTGTGATCCTTCGAGTCAACCGTCTAAAGAATCCTCGAGGAGTCATCACGATGACCGCACCCCATATTGTCGACCCTGCAGGCCTGCTTAGCCAAGCCCTCTCCGACGCATCACCGGATCTGATGCGCGAGCTGCTGCAGACCATGATCAACGCCCTGCTTTCCGCCGACGCCGACGCCGTGTGCGGCGCCGAATGGAACGCCCGCACCGCCGAACGCACCAACCGGCGCAACGGCTACCGCCACCGGCCCCTGGACACCCGCGTCGGCACCGTCGACGTCGCCGTACCGAAGCTGCGCTCGGGCAGCTACTTTCCCGAGTGGCTGCTCGAGCGCCGCAAGCGGGCCGAATCCGCGCTGATCACGGTCGTGGCGGACTGCTACCTGGCCGGCGTCTCCACTCGCCGGATGGACAAGTTGGTCAAGACCTTGGGCATCGACTCGCTGTCCAAGTCGCAGGTCTCACGCATGGCCCAAGATCTCGATGAGCAGGTCGCCGCGTTCCGCCACCGGCGCCTGGACGAGGCCGGGCCGTTCACGTTCGTCACCGCCGACGCGCTTGCGATCAAGGTCCGGGAGAACAAGCAGGTCGTGAAGGCTTCGGTGCTGCTGGCCACCGGGGTCAACGGTGACGGGCACCGCGAGGTCCTCGGTATGCAGGTGGCCACCAGTGAGACCACGGCCTCGTGGAACACCTTCTTCGCCGACCTGGTCGCCCGCGGCCTGGGCGGCGTGCGGCTGGTGACCTCCGACGCCCACGCCGGCCTGGTCGAGGCGATCGCAGCGAACCTGCCCGGAGCCGCGTGGCAGCGCTGCCGCACCCACTACGCCGCCAACCTTATGGCGGTGTGCCCCAAGTCCATGTGGCCGGCCGTGAAAGCGATGCTGCACAGCGTGTACGACCAGCCCACCGCGGACGCCGTCAACGCCCAGTTCGACCGGCTGCTGGAGTACACCGAGCACCGCCTGCCCGAGGTCGCTGAGCACCTCGGCGATGCCCGCGAGGACCTGCTCGCCTTCACCGCGTTCCCCGACGACGTGTGGCGACAGATCTGGTCCAACAACCCCACAGAACGGCTCAACCGCGAGATCCGCCGCCGCACCGACGTGGTTGGGATCTTCCCCAACCGTGACGCCATCGTCCGCCTCATCGGCGCCGTCCTGGCAGAACAGACCGACGAATGGGCCGAAGGCCGCCGCTACCTCGGCCTCGAAGTTCTGGGCCGCTGCCGACTCACCCTGACCACCGGTACCAACACCGGCTCCACGACGGAGGTGAGCACCGATGACCTGATGCAACTGCCCGCCTGATCACCAACGAAGGATCAAAAACCAGTTACACCACTTCTAGGGGCTTGACCGATGAAAGCCGATGGGCTGCAGGGGATACCGCGGTTGAAGACACGTAAGACCACTCGCAGTGAGGGTGCCGAGACGCCACCGCCGGCTGATCGGGTCAAACGGCAGTTCACCGCCCAAGCGCCGAATGCCTTGTGGGTCGCCGACCTGACCTACATCCGTACCCACTCCGGCTGGGTATATGCGGCATTCATCCTCGATGTGTTCTCCCGCATGGTCGTCGGCTGGCAGGTGTCCACGACCATGCATACCGGCCTCGCGCTCGATGCCCTGGACATGGGGTTGTGGGCGCGCTCGCGGGCCGGCCAGGATGTGGCCGGGCTGATCCACCACTCCGACCGCGGAGTGCAGTATCGAGCCATTCGTTACACCGAACGTCTCGCCGAGGCGGATGCCGTGACTTCTGTTGGCTCCAAAGGTGATTCGTACGATAACGCGATGGCCGAGGCGTTCAACTCGCTGTTCAAAGCCGAGTGCATTCGTAACCCAGTGATGCGCCCGCGTGGTGGTTGGGGCGGTGTCGGCGAGGTCGAAATCGCGGTCGCCGAATACATCGAATGGTTCAACCACCGACGCCTGCACGGCGAGATCGGACACGTCCCGCCAGTCGAGTACGAGGCCGCCTACTGGGCGACCCACACAGCCACCAGCTACCGTGAGAACCCGGTCCCAGCAATCGCTGGAACCAACTAACCGAGCCTCCAGCAAACCCGGGGCGATTCAGTTTGTGGTGGAGGATGCGGTGGTGTCTCGGGTGGATGGTGGGTGGCGGGTGTTTGTGCGCGATCGTCCGGGTGAGGTTCGTATTGATCGGACGTATTTTTTGGTTGGTGATGATGGTGGGGTGTTTCCGGTGTCGTCGGGTGAGCCGCCGGCGGATGCGGTGGCCAGGTTGTTGGGTGGGTGACGATTACGGAGTGACTCCCCGTCAGGGTGCTCCGCGTTCGTCGGACGGGTGCGCGCTGATCCGATCGGCGGCGCGGCCGTCACTCGGGTGGAAGGCCGAGACGGCCCGCGGTCTCCAGGATCGCGGTCTCCAGGCGAGCGTGGTGAGTGTTCGCAACGTCGAGTACGGCGCTGACGTCGCGAGCGGTGAATCCGTCCAGCAGAGCCGCATGGTCGTCGTTCAGGAGCTCCTGGGTGGCCGAGCTCACGCTGCGCATGATCTGGAACGGCTCGGTCAGATTCCACGTCGACTCGAACATCGACAACAAACGTGGCATCGCGCACGGCGCGGTCAGACACATGTGGAACTGCCTCGACACGTCGTGAAACGACTTGCCGTCGCCCCACTTGGTGGCGGTCACCAGTTGCTCGTGGCAGCCACGTGCGGCTGCGATATCGGCCTCGGAGGCACGGTCGACGGCCTGTGCGAGCGCGGCTTGTTCGAGGACGCCGCGAACGAAGTAGATCTCCTTGAGTTCGTCGGTCGACAACGAACTCACCCGATATCCGGAATTGCGCTGGTGGACAACCAGTCCCTCTCCGACGAGAGTCTTGAGTGCCTCCCGCACCGGGATCGGACTCACACGAAAGGCGTCGGCGACCTCACCCGGGGGAATGACGGTGCCCGGCGGTGCGCCACCGGAGAGGATCAGTCGGCGCAACTCCTCCTCGATGTTCGCGTGCTCGTGATGTGATCGGACCTCGACGAGCTTCGCGACCAGGAGATTGGGCCGACGGCGGTTCACGACAGCCGGGCCTGATCCGACACCGAATCCGCGGCATCCCAGCCGAATTCGGCGGCGCGGGCCAGCCGGTGCGATTCGGCGTGGGCGGCCGCGGCCGAGGGATGACGAAAGACCCAATCGGCAACCGCATTGGTCAGTCGCTGCTGATTGTCGCGCTTGACGATCTCGTGGCCCTCGTCACCGAACATCAGCAACTCGGCCACCCGACCACGAGACCGCAATTCGTGCACGATCTGCTGCGATTCACTGACCGGAACGTTGGTGTCGTGGGCGCCGTGAATCACCAGCAACGGAGCGCACACCTCGTCGATCCGGTGGATCGGGGACAGGTCACGCAGCAGTTCGCGATCCGACTCCGGATGACCGTACTTGGTGTAGGCGGCCACCGCGATCCACGGCTCGGTGTTGCGGAAGAACGACTCGAGATCGCTCATACCGCAGATCGCGATGCCGGCCGCGAAGAGCTGGGGGTGAAAAGTCAAGCACGCCAATGTCAGATAGCCACCATAGGACCGCCCCGACACGTAGAGCGCGTCGGGATCGGCGATACCGGCATCGACGAGATACTCGGCGCAATCGGCCGCGTCGTCGATCCCCGCGTACCGGCCGTAGCGGTCGTCGGCGTGTGAGAACAGACGCCCGTACCCCGAGGACCCGCGCACGTTGGGAGCGAACACCCCGATGCCGGCGTCAACGAGCGGACCGAACAGGAAGTGATAGTCGGGCCGGGTCTGTGCCTCGGGGCCACCGTGAAAATACAACAGGTACGGGGTCGGACGGTCGTCGGCGTCGGATGAGCGCTGTGTCGGACGAAACAGCCAGCCCGACAACGGCATCCCATCGCGCGCGGAGAAATCGTGCAGCTCGGGCCGCAGGGTGTGCGACGGGCCGGTGCCGGTCACCATGTCGTCGCGGACCGGGGTGACCTCCCGGCTCGCGGTGTTGATCAGATGCACCAGCGGCGAGCGCTGCGGACTCGACACCGTCACCGCGATGAGAGTGCCCGCCGCGCTGATCGACAACTCCGACGCCACGTCACCCGGCAGTGGAATCGGATCGTGCAGTGTCTGATCGGGAAGCGTCATGATCTGTAACTCGCTGTGCCCGTCGGTGTTCCACAGCATCGCGACCGTTGATTGGTCGTGTGAGACCGCGAAGGCGTCGAGGCCGCAGCCCGCGCGCTGTGCCAGCACCCGGAAGCGGGTTCCGGTGCGGGCCACCTCCACACCGAGTAGGCGCGGATACTTGGCGTCGAAGTCACTGCGCACCACGGCTTGTACCGAGTCGAGATCACGCTCGGCGTCACCGGGCGGCCCGACGAACACCAGCGACGGGTGGTCGAAGCCCTGGTCGAGAATGTACCCGTCGTCGGTCACCGAACCCGGATCGTTGGGCAACAGTGTGCTCATCTCGACCTCCGGCTCGTCCTCGCGGGCCCCGACCGCGAGCGCCGGACGCAGCGGACGCGCCGAACGCCGGACGTGACCATCGAGCGGACCGGCCGATCCCGTGCCGTCCTGGCGATCCCGGCGTCGCAGCAGCAGCATGTCGTGGTAACCGCGCGGGCCGACACGTAGCAGCGTGGCGCCCTTCCACGAGTCGATCAGTGCGCCACCGACACGCACGTCGAGGGTCTGGGTGGTGCCCGTGCTCGGATGAATCCGCAGCGAGTGCGCGGTGCCGTCGGTCGCCGTGGCGGTGATCAGGACCCAATCGGTGTCCCAACCGACAAGGGTCACCGTACCGAAAGACCGCCCCGCGCCCGCGGTGTAGGGATTGCCGTCGGGACGGATGGCGGCGACGCGATGTGCGGTGTCGTCGTCGGGATCGGTCGTCACGACCCACACCTGGTGGTGCTCACCGCCGCCGGGCGCCAACTCCACCGCGAGCCACTGGCCGTCGCTGGAATGCACGAGCTTGCGCACCGGTCCGGTCGCCGGCACCCGCACCCACCGCAGTTCGCCGACCCCGTCGGGAGTCAGAACCCGCTGTGCCGCACGCGGATAACCGGTCCCGTCGTCGACGATGTAGGCGAATGCCGACCCGTCCGGCGAGACCGACGGACCGTACGTGTGCCACCCGTTCTCGTCGAAGCGCACCGAGAACGCGGGGTCGGGGACGCCGGCGGCGATGGAATCGGGTGTCGACGCCTGCGCGCCGGGCGGAACGGACGGCGTCACGGTGCGGTGAGACCTTCCATGGTCTGCAACCACATCTCGAGCATCGCGACCTGCCACAGCTCGTTGCCGTCGAGGCGAGTGCGAATCCCGTTGGGATCTGCGAACAGTCGGTCGAGCGCGGCCGGCCGGTACAGTCCGCGGTCGGTTGCTGAGCGCGTCTTGAGTACATCGGCGACGAGATCGAAGACCTCGCCCTCGAGGTGCCGGATACCCGGCACCGGAAAGTACCCCTTGGTGCGGTCGATGACGGCCGAGGGCAGCAACGCGCGACTGGCCTCCTTCAGTACGCCCTTACCGCCATGTGCCAGTTTGAGATCCGGCGGGCAGGTGGCGGCGAGCTCGACGAACTCGTGGTCGAGGAAGGGCACGCGTGCTTCGAGTCCCCAGGCCATGGTCATCGTGTCGACCCGCTTGACCGGGTCGTCGACCAGCATGACCGTGGTATCGAGGCGCAGCGCTGCGTCGACCGAGGTGTGCGCACCCGGGGCCGACTGATGGGCCAGTGCGAACTCCCAACTGGGGTCGAAATCGCGCTCCTCCAACAGGTAGTCGTCGGCGAGGATCGCGGCGATCTCCTCGTGCGACCGATCGAAGAAGACCTCACGGTAGGCCTTCGTCGTCTCCGGGCGCGCGATACCGGCCAGCGGTGGATACCAGGAGTAACCACCGAGGATCTCGTCGGCACCCTGCCCGGACTGCACCACCTTGATGGACTTGCTCACCTCCTCGGAGAGCAGATAGAACGCGACGCAATCGTGGCTGACCATCGGCTCACTCATTGCGGCGATCGTGTCGCCGACGGCGGGCAGCAGCCGGTCGGTGCCGATGTGGATCTTGTGATGATCGGTGCCGAAGGTATCGGCGATGAGGTCGGAGTAGGCGTACTCATCGCCCGATTCGCCTGCTGCGGAATCGAATCCGATGCTGAATGTGGCGAGGTCGGTCTGGCCCTGCTCGGCCAGCAGCGCCACCACCAGAGACGAGTCGATGCCCCCGGACAGCAACACCCCGACCGGGACGTCGGCGACCATCCGACGCCGCACCGAGGTGCGCAGGGAATCCATCAACTCGTGCTGCCAGCGCTTCTCGTCCCAGTCGGCCCGATCGGCATGCGGGGCGAACACCGGCTCCCAGTACCGGCGCTCGGTGCTGCGGCCATCGCGGGTGATGGTCCGGACGGTGGCCGGAGGCAATTTGCGGATGCCGTTGTACATGGTGTGCGGCGCCGGAACCACCGCGTGAAAGCTGAAGTAGTGGTGCAGCGCGACCCGGTCGATGGAGGTGTCGACGTCCCCGGCCCGCAGCAGCGCCTGCAACGACGACGCGAACCGCAGCCGCCCGGGGGTTTCCGCCAGATACAACGGCTTGATGCCCAGACGATCGCGAGCCAGGGTCACCGTGCCCGAATCGGTGTCGACGACGGCGAACGCGAACATCCCGATCAGGCGCTCGACGCAGTCGGCGCCCCACGCGTGAAAGGCCTTGAGGATGACCTCGGAATCGGCGTGGGAGAAGAATCGGTAGCCCTTGCCCTCGAGTTCGTGGCGCAACTCCTGATAGTTGTAGATGCAGCCGTTGAACACCAACGCCAGCCCCAACTCGGGATCGACCATCGGCTGACCGCCCCGCTCGGACAGGTCGATGATCTTCAGACGCCGATGCCCCAGCGCCACATTGCCTTTCATGTAGACCCCGGAGGCGTCCGGGCCCCGCCGGGTCATCGCGGCGGTCATCGCGTCGACGGAAGAGACGTCGGGCGCGGACCCGTCGAAGCGGATCTCGCCGCAGACTCCACACATGAAATAGCAACCTTTCGTCTCCATGTCGCGGCAGACGCGACGTCATCGTCCCAGCCTAGGAGTTTTGTCCCGGTGCGTCAGCGTGAGTCGTCGCCCGCGCGTGGCGTCACCCAGGTGGTGATGTCGGCGTGGACCACCTCGGTGCCGTGCGTGTCGAGGATGCGGACGGAGACGACGACGTCGGTTCCGGTACTGATCGCCTCGACGTCGATCGGTTCGGTCAGGGTCGCCTCCGCCGTCAGTCGCGTGGTGGCCTTGGCCAGGTATTGCGTCGACATGGCCTTGGGCAGCCAGCGATGCGACGGCGGCAGGCTGGCCTCCATCAGCATGCCCATCGCGGCCTCGGCGAGGTTGCAGGCCGCGATCGCGTGGAACGTGCCGATGTGGTTGTACACGCCGAACCACTTGGGCGCGCTCACCTTGCAGTACCCGGGGCGCATCTCCTCGACGATGGGCAGCACGGTGCCGAAGTAGGGAACGCGCGCGACCATACCGAGAGAGAACAGGGCGTGGCCGAGAACGTTGTCGGGCAGGCGCCGGCGCAGGGCATAGGTCGCGGTCATCGCCGATGGTCGAGCATCGTCGGTGTGCGAGGGCTTGGTCGTCATGGAACTGACCCTAACCGCCCACCCATGCGGGGCGAGCGGCCGTGCTCGGCTGAGATCGCTGGCGATCGGCTGTGAGCACTGCGGCCTTGTCTGTGGCGGTCCTGACAGGACGCTTCGGGTGTAACGGGCTAAACGGTCATACCGGCATGAACCGCACAGAAACCTCGCAGCGTGCGCGACGATTTCGGCCCGAAAACGGTTGTAGCGTAATGACTTAGACACGAAGCGAACGTTGCGCCGGGGAGTGGATCGGTTCTCCTGATCACACCGCCGGCGACGTCGCCGTGGCTGTGGACGGCGGTCTTTCGACCTCGTCGTCCGTCCGTAGATCCGAGAAAGGGAAACCCAGATGACAACAGCGACCGCCAAGCGTTCGGGCATCACCATCAAGCGCACCGTGGCCGGTGTCGTAGCCGCCGGTGCCATCATCACCGGCGTCGGAGCAGGGGCGGGTCTCGCCTCGGCGGCGCCGACGGCCCCCAGCCACCAGCAGACCCAGCAGCAACCGCAGCGTCAGCAGCAGCCCCAACCGCAGCGTCAGCAGCAACCGCAGCCCCAGCGTCAGCAGCAGCCCCAGCGTCAGCAGTGGGCGCCGCGTCAGACCAGCCCGCGCGGGTTCTGGTTCTTCGGGTTCTGGATTCCGCTGCCCTGACCGATCGCAGGAGCGCTGTGGGGTAGCTGGGAGCAAAACGAACATTGATGTGATTCGGCTGGCAATCAGCTGTTCGCGTTCGGATCAAAGCACCCAAAAGACTCAGCCTCCCACAGTGAATCTGCAGGTCAGGTCCGATTTTCTGTCCCTCGGACGGCGTAGCGTCAGCATTGGCCGACGACGCCGTCGACTCCCGACCAACACGGTCGGGAGTGGTTGTTCGTCGCGGCTGTCGAGCCGGCGCCGTCCGACGCCGTCGACGATCATCGTCGTTCGAAGGGACATCTCATGAACACCGTCAGCAGTTCGGGGACCGAGGCGCGGTCGGTGAAGTCGCGCTCAGTGCCCGCAAAGCGGATCGTGGCGGGCGTCATCGCCGCCGGGGCCATCGTCACCGGCATCGGTGCCGGTGCCGGCATCGCCTCGGCCGCCCCGCCGCCGCAGGGAAACCACTACCAGCAGCCCAACCGGTGGCAGCCGCAACCACAGCCGAACCGGTGGCAGCCGCAACCGCAGCAGTGGCACCCGCAGCCGCAGTGGCATCCGCAGCCGCGTTGGCAGCCGGGTCAGTACACCCCGAACGGGTTCTGGCTGTTCGGGTTCTGGATTCCCCTGCCCTGATGCCGCATTCCTCCGACCACCGGGTCGGAGCGTCGACGACGTCGGAGACCTCCACGGTCCCGGCGTCGTCGGCGTCTGCGGCACCCAATCGCCGCAATCCGTTGCACCGGGCGCGACGAGCCCCGATACTCGAATGACTTGACCGCATGGTCAACTCGAGTCCGGGGAGGGACGTTCATGAGGAGACCGACAGGACGGGCGCGACGCGGTGCGGTTGCGATCGTGGTGGCCGCGGTGCTGGCGACAGCCGGTGTTGGTGTCGTGCAAGCACATCCGTCGGATCGCGGCCCCGGCGTCGGGGCGCATTGGGTGGCCGGCTGGATGGCGGCGCCGAGTAATCGCGGCGACATCTCGCTGGAGAACCCGATTCCCTCGGCGCCTGCCGACCACACGTTGCGCGTGATGACGACGCCGCACCTGTCGGGATCGGTCGCACGGGTACGCCTGACGAACCGGTTCGGGGCCAAGCCGATCCGTATCGGCGGCGTCACCGTGTCACGCCGTGTCCGCGGTGCGCAGGTCGCGAGGATCGTGCCGGTGACCTTCGGCGGCCGCGACTCGGTGTCGATCGCACCGGGTGCCGACGTCGCCAGCGACCCGGTCGACGTCGATGTCACGGCGTGGCGGGCGCTGGCAGTGTCGGTGTTCCTCCCCGACGCGACCGTCCCCACCGTCCACTACGTCGGTAACGCCACGAGTTTCGCGACCGTCGCCGGCAGCGGTGATCACAGCCGCGACACCTCCGGCGCTGCATTCACCGTCCCCACCGACCAGGTACCGCTCGTCACCGGAATCGATGTTGCTGCACCGACTTCGGTCACCGGTATCGTCGCCGTCGGAGACTCGATCACCGACGGATTCATGGCAGCCCAGTACCTGGGCCTCACCGAGGATCGGTCGGTGATCGATACCAACGTGCGCTACCCGGACTTCTTGCAACGACGTCTCGATCGGGCGGGAATCGACCGGCCGGTCCTCAACGCGGGGATCAGTGGCAACCGCGTGACCCTGGGGCCGGCGATCTTCGCCTACGGCCCGTCGCTGATGGACCGGGTGGCGGACGACGTCATCGGGGTCCCGGGCGTCCGCGACGTCATCCTGCTCGAAGGCATCAACGATCTCGGGATTCCGCCGGGTACCGATGCGGCCACGGTGATCGACGGACTACGCAAGGTCATCCTGCGACTTCATGCGGCAGGCCTTCGCGTCCACCTCGGAACCCTCCTGCCCGCGGCGACCTCGCTGTCCGACGGGTGGAGCACGCCGGCGGCCAATGGGCAACGGCTCGTGGTGAATGCGTGGATTCGCCGACAACATCTGTCCGACAGCGTCATCGACTTCGAGTCCGCGATGCGCGATCCGCATGATCCAAACGGCTTGAACCCGCGGTTGAGTGGGCCGGACCTGCTGCACCCGAATGCCGCCGGCTACTCGACGATGGCCGCACAGGTCGATCTGGCCACGCTGGCGTCCTGATCGTGATGATCGAATGATCGATGTGTGAGACGGATGTGCATTCCGGGCCTCCTCGCTTCGCCCGGTGGTGCCGTCGGCGACGGGCGTGGCCGTGATGGCCGAGGATGCATGCGACTCCGTGGTCTGCGATGCGGGTGATCGGCCCCGTCACCCGTCGCCACAGGGCAGCCCGGTGCCGTCGGTGCCGAAGCCCGCGATCAGGTGCGAGGGGATGTCGAGTACCGAGGCCAGCGACGCCGCGAACATCACGGCACCGACGATCACCAGCAGAATCGCGAGGGGCACCCATGCCGCACGCACCTGGATGCCACACACCGCCACCTTGAGGACGAGCGCGCCGCCGGCGAGCACGCCGAGCGCGGCCGCACAGGTGGCCGCCCATGAGATGGGACGCAGGTCCGGCAGCGCAGCGACCGGATGACACCCGATCGCGAGCATGTGCGCGTTCCAGTCGTTCTCGAGCTGCACACGATGAAACTGGCAGAGCATCGACCCCAGAACCCCGGCCGCAGCCAGGGCGACCATGGTCGGCTCCCACGGTGAGCCGGTCTGATCAGAGCGCATCATGGCTACGGTTCTAATGCCGCGGCCCCGACGGCGGGTGACGCGTCGTTCGCGCGGCTGACGACGCGGTCGTTGCAGGTCGGGTGGCATCAGGGGCCGATTTGAATCCACCCCCCGCCCTGGTGCATACTTGTCGGGTTGCCTGGACGGCAGGTTGCGGGATTTTCCGCGGCTTCGCTCAGGTGAATGACTCCCAGGCCCGGAAATCGGGGACTGGGCGTGTAACGCGTGCGCCGGTCTCGGTTCACGGACTCGACACGCCCGACCGCGGGTGCCGGAGCAAATCGGTTCGTCTGATGGGCGAGCCAACGTACAACGACAGATGAACAGCGTCGATCCCGACTCTCACGCGGTGATCTATGTGCCCGCCGGCGGCTAGTGCCGGCCCAGGTGCGCGGTGTTCGTCTGTCGAGAACAACTGACGGAAGAGGACACAGCGTGGCGGGACAGAAGATCCGCATCAGGCTCAAGGCCTATGACCACGAGGCGATCGACGCTTCGGCGCGCAAGATCGTGGAAACCGTGACCCGTACCGGGGCACGCGTGGTCGGCCCGGTGCCGTTGCCCACCGAGAAGAACGTGTACTGCGTCATCCGTTCGCCGCACAAGTACAAGGACAGCCGCGAACACTTCGAGATGCGTACCCACAAGCGACTCATCGACATCCTCGACCCGACGCCGAAGACGGTCGACGCGCTCATGCGCATCGACCTGCCGGCCAGCGTCGACGTCAACATCCAGTAGGGCGGGGGCGAAGAATCATGAGCAACCAGAGTTCAACCAAGGGCATCCTGGGCACCAAGCTCGGCATGACCCAGGTATTCGACGAGAACAACCGCGTCGTCCCGGTCACCGTCATCGCGGCGGGCCCGAACGTCGTGACCCAGCTGCGCACCGCGGAGCGCGACGGCTACACCGCCGTGCAGGTCGCCTACGGCGCCATCGATCCGCGCAAGGTCACCAAGCCGGTCGCCGGTCAGTTCAGCAAGGCCGGGGTCACCCCGCGCCGGCACCTGGCCGAGATCCGCGTGGCCGATGTCAGCGAGCTCGAGGTCGGTCAGGAATTGACCGCCGAGATCTTCGCCGACGGTGCGCTGGTGGACGTCACCGGCACCTCCAAGGGCAAGGGCTTCGCCGGTCCGATGAAGCGTCACGGCTTCTCCGGTCTGGGCGCCAGCCACGGTGCGCACCGCGTGCACCGCGCGCCGGGTTCCATCGGTGGCTGCGCCACCCCGGGCCGCGTGTTCAAGGGCATGCGGATGGCCGGACGTATGGGTAACGACAAGGTGACCACGCAGAACCTCACCGTCCACAAGGTGGACGCCGAGGCCGGCCTGCTGCTGATCAAGGGAGCGATCCCGGGTCGTCGGGGCGGCATCGTGGTGGTTCGCGACGCAGTGAAGGGTGGTGCTGACAAGTGAGCGCCGAAACCACAGTCAAATTGACGCTGGACGTCCGCAACGCCGACGGCACGACCAACGGCACCGTTGATCTGCCCGCCGAACTGTTCGACGCGCCTGCCAACATCGCGCTGATGCACCAGGTCGTGGTGGCCCAGCAGGCCGCCGCGCGCCAGGGCACGCACGCCACCAAGACCCGCGGCGAGGTTCGCGGCGGTGGCGCCAAGCCGTACCGGCAGAAGGGCACCGGTCGCGCCCGTCAGGGTTCGACCCGCGCACCGCAGTTCGCCGGTGGTGGCACCGTGCACGGTCCGCAGCCGCGTGACTACAGCCAGCGCACCCCGAAGAAGATGAAGGCGGCCGCCCTGCGCGGCGCGCTGAGCGATCGGGCTCGCAACGAGCGCATCCATGTGATCACCGAGCTGGTTCCCGGTCAGGTCCCCTCGACCAAGACCGCGCGTCAGTTCCTCGAGAGCCTGAGCGATCGTCGCAAGTTCCTGGTGGTGCTGGGCCGTGAGGACCTCACCGCATGGAAGAGCGTCGCGAACCTGCAGAACGTGCTGCCGATCTCGGCCGATCAGCTCAACACCTACGACGTCCTCGACGCCGATGAGGTGGTGTTCAGCGTGGAGACGCTCAACGCGTACATCGCTGCCAACGGATCCAAGACCGACCAGAAGGAGGCGTGAGCATGGCTATCCAGGCCAACCCGCGCGACATCATCCTGGCGCCGGTGATCTCGGAGAAGTCCTACGGGCTCATGGAGGAGAACGTGTACACCTTCCTGGTGCACCCGGACTCCAACAAGACGCAGATCAAGATCGCCGTCGAGCAGATCTTCGACGTGACCGTCGACAGCGTCAACACCGCGAACCGGCAGGGCAAGCGCAAGCGGACCCGCTTCGGCTACGGCCAGCGCCGCTCCACCAAGCGCGCGTTCGTGACGCTGACCGCCGACAGCAAGCCCATCGAGATCTTCGGAGGCTCGGTCAGCTGACCGGGACTCTTGGAATAGAGGGACTTTCACATGGCTATTCGTAAATACAAGCCGACGACACCCGGTCGTCGCGGGTCGTCCGGCTCGGATTTCGCCGAGATCACCCGTGACCATCCGGAGAAGTCGCTGGTCCGCCCGCTCCACGGACGCGGCGGTCGTAACGCGCACGGTCGCATCACCACTCGTCACAAGGGTGGCGGTCACAAGCGTGCCTACCGTCTGATCGACTTCCGTCGTAACGACAAGGACGGCGTCAACGCCAAGGTCGCACACATCGAGTACGACCCGAACCGCACCGCGCGGATTGCGTTGCTGCACTACGTCGACGGCGAGAAGCGCTACATCATCGCGCCCAAGAACCTCAAGCAGGGCGACGTGGTGGAAAGCGGTCCGACCGCCGACATCAAGCCCGGCAACAATCTGCCGCTGCGCAACATCCCGACCGGTACCCAGGTGCACGCCGTCGAGCTGCGCCCGGGTGGCGGCGCGAAGATGGCCCGCTCGGCCGGTGCGTCGATCCAGCTGCTCGGCAAGGAGGGCGCCTACGCGACCCTGCGTATGCCCTCCGGTGAGATCCGTCGCGTCGACGTGCGCTGCCGCGCCACCGTCGGCGAGGTCGGCAACGCCGAGCAGAGCAACATCAACTGGGGCAAGGCCGGCCGCATGCGGTGGAAGGGCAAGCGCCCGACCGTCCGTGGTGTGGTCATGAACCCGGTCGACCACCCGCACGGTGGTGGCGAGGGCAAGACCTCCGGTGGTCGTCACCCGGTCAGCCCGTGGGGTCAGCCGGAAGGCCGCACCCGCAAGAACAAGGCGAGCGACAAGCTCATCGTCCGTCGCCGTCGTACCGGCAAGAACAAGCGATAAGCACAGGAGGGAGTTAGAGAATGCCACGCAGCCTCAAGAAGGGCCCGTTCGTCGACGACCACCTGCTTGCCAAGGTCGACGCACAGAACGAGAAGGGCACCAAGCAGGTCATCAAGACCTGGTCGCGCCGTTCGACCATCATCCCCGACTTCATCGGACACACCTTCGCCGTCCACGACGGTCGCAAGCATGTCCCGGTGTTCGTCTCGGACAACATGGTCGGGCACAAGTTGGGCGAGTTCGCCCCCACCCGTACCTTCAAGGGTCACATCAAGGATGACCGGAAAGCGAAGCGCCGGTAATGACTACGCAGACCGATAATCCCACCGCGAAGGCCACGGCCAAGTTCGTGCGCGTGACGCCGATGAAGGCACGCCGCGTGCTCGACCTGATCCGCGGCAAGAACGTCGACGAGGCCCTCGACATCCTGCGGTTCGCGCCGCAGTCGGCGTCGGAGCCCGTGTACAAGGTGCTCGCCAGCGCGGTCGCCAACGCCGAGAACAACCAGGACCTCGATCGCCGGAGCCTGGTCGTCGCCACGGCTTACGCCGACGAGGGCCCGACCATGAAGCGGTTCCAGCCGCGTGCGCAGGGCCGCGCGTTCCGTATCCGCAAGCGCACCAGCCACATCACCGTGGTCGTGGAGAGCCTGCCGGAGAAGGCCGCCGCCGGCGGTCGCGGTCGTTCGCGTCAGCCGAAGAAGAAGGGAGCCTAGTAGTGGGCCAGAAAATCAACCCGCACGGCTTCCGTCTGGGCATCACCACCGACTGGAACAGCCGGTGGTACGCCGACAAGCAGTACGCGGAGTACGTGAAAGAGGATGTCGCCATCCGCAAGCTCCTCTCGCAGGGGCTCGAGCGCGCCGGCATCGCCAAGGTGGAGATCGAGCGCACCCGTGACCGGGTTCGTGTCGACATCCACACCGCCCGCCCGGGCATCGTCATCGGTCGCCGCGGCGCCGAGGCCGATCGCATCCGCGGCGAGCTGGAGAAGCTGACCGGCAAGCAGGTCCAGCTGAACATCCTCGAGGTCAAGAACCCTGAGTCCGAGGCCCAGCTGGTGGCCCAGGGTGTCGCCGAGCAGCTGAGCAACCGTGTGGCGTTCCGTCGCGCGATGCGCAAGGCCATCCAGTCGGCGATGCGTCAGCCCAACGTCAAGGGCATCCGGGTGCAGTGCTCGGGTCGCCTGGGCGGCGCGGAGATGAGCCGCAGCGAGTTCTACCGCGAAGGCCGTGTGCCCCTGCACACCCTGCGCGCCGACATCGACTACGGCTTGCACGAGGCCAAGACCACCTTCGGCCGGATCGGCGTGAAGGTGTGGATCTACAAGGGCGACATCGTCGGTGGCAAGCGTGAGCTGTCCGCAGCCGCGCCGGCCGCAGAAGACCGTCGTCCGCGTCGGCCGAGCCGTCCCCGCCGCAGCGGTGCCTCGGGCACCACGGCCACGAGCACCGACGCCGGTCGCGCTGCCGAGGCCCCCGCTGAGGCGACGGCAGCAGCCGGTGCAGAGAAGCAGGAGGGCTAGGCAATGTTGATCCCACGGCGGGTCAAGCACCGCAAGCAGCATCACCCGAGCCTGAAGGGTCAGGCGTCGGGCGGTACCAAGGTGACGTTCGGTGATTTCGGCATCCAGGCTCTGGAAGGCGCCTACATCACCAACCGTCAGATCGAGTCCGCTCGTATCGCCATCAACCGGCACATCAAGCGTGGCGGCAAGGTCTGGATCAACATCTTCCCGGACCGTCCGCTCACCAAGAAGCCGGCCGAAACCCGCATGGGTTCGGGTAAGGGTTCTCCCGAGTGGTGGGTCGCCCCGGTCAAGCCGGGTCGCGTGCTGTTCGAGATGACCTACCCGAACGAGGAGATCGCTCGCGAGGCCCTGCGCCGCGCGCAGCACAAGCTCCCGATCAAGACCCGAATCGTGACCAGAGAGGAGCAGTTCTGATGGGACTCGGAGTTGCCGCAGCCGAGCTGCGTGACCTCAGTGACACCGATCTGGTCGACCGCTTGAAAGAGTCGAAGGAAGAGCTCTTCAACCTTCGGTTCCAGATGGCCACCGGTCAGCTCGACAACAACCGGCGTCTGCGGACGGTGCGTCGCGAGATCGCGCGCATCTACACCGTGATGCGGGAGCGCGAGCTCGGTCTGGCGTCGGGACCGGATGGTGATGACGCATGAGTGAGGACCAGAAGGTGACCGAAACCCAAGAAGCATCGGCGACCGCCGAGCGTAACCGCCGCAAGGAGCGGATCGGCTACGTCGTCAGCGACAAGATGCAGAAGACCATCGTGGTCGAGCTGGAAGACCGTAAGCGTCACGCGCTGTACGGCAAGATCATCCGGACCACGAGCAAGGTCAAGGCCCACGACGAGAACGGCGATGCCGGCGTCGGCGACCGTGTGCGGATCATGGAGACCCGCCCGCTGTCGGCGACCAAGCACTGGCGACTCGTCGAGGTGCTGGAGAAGGCCAAGTAAGGCTGATCTGAACGCTGTACATACGTCTGCGGCCCGCTTTCCCAAGGGAGGCGGGCCGCAGACGTATCGGCAGGGGCACGTCGAGTCAGATGGTGGCGATGAACGCCGCAAGCATCACGATGCTGAACAACAGTCCGAGAATTCCGACGACGATGCCGGCAATGGCGAGACCGCGCTTGTTGGATTGCGGTAGCGCACCCGGCGGCAATTGTGCGTTGGTCATTTTCAAGCTGGTGACGCCCAGGTAGATCGATGCTCCGCCAAGCAGTATGCCGCCGACGCCGAACAGACAGCTGCCGACAAACGACGCCAACGCTGTGAGCAGCGACCACAGGGCATAACTGTTGGCTCGTTGGTTGGGAGCCGCGGGAAAGGCGGCAGCCGGCCCATGCGCGGTCACCGCGTACGACGACGGCGTATACGTCGGTGGGTACGGCGCCGGAGTCACGCCGGTGGCGATGGGTGGCAACGACGAATGCCCCGGGTGCGGAGTGCTCCGTGATGATGTGATCGTCTGTGGTCCGGTACTCGGCGGCCGTGATTCCCGCTTGCTCGTGTCGGTGTGCTGTGGGGCGGGTCGGAACGGGGCCGGGGGAGCGACGGTGGGGACGGACTTTGTGGCCGTGAGCGCAGCTCC
This sequence comes from Gordonia sp. YC-XJ4, assembly GCF_059511865.1. Classification (NCBI taxonomy): domain Bacteria; kingdom Bacillati; phylum Actinomycetota; class Actinomycetes; order Mycobacteriales; family Gordoniaceae; genus Gordonia; species Gordonia sp. YC-XJ4. Next base: position 4,380,062 of record NZ_CM183447.1, on the reverse strand, counting down.
GAGCTCGGCGGCGAACTCTGTGCAACTCGCATACCGGCGGTTGGGGTCCTTGGCGAGTGCCCGATGCAGGACTTGATCGACCCTCGGTGACAGGTCGGAGCGCCGAGTAGTGATCGGCGGCGGAGTCTCAGTCATGTGCAGTCGTATCAGTGCGGCGGCGTTCGTATCGACAAAAGGCGTTGCGCCACTGAGCAGCTGGTAGGCGGTGCAGGCGAGTGAGTACTGATCGGCGCGCCCGTCGAGCTTCTCGGCGGCAAGCTGCTCGGGTGAGGAGTAGGCGAATGAGCCGACCGTGAGGTTCGTGGCGGTCAGGCGGGCGTCGTCGAGAATGGGGCGCGCGATTCCGAAATCGGCGAGCAGAACGCGGCGGAGTCCGGACGGACCGGCGGCGTCGGTGAGCAGGATGTTGGCGGGCTTGACGTCGCGGTGCAGCAGGTTCTGGGAGTGGGCATGGTCGAGAGCGTCGGCGACCGCGGAGACGATGTGAACGACCTCATCGACCGGTAAACCGCTGGGATGCGACGTCAACAGTTCGGAGGCATCGAGACCCTCGACGTAGCGCATGGCGATCCACAGCTGACCGTCGTGCTCTCCGCGGTCGTAGACGTTGACGACGTTCGGATGGTCGAGCCGCACTGCGAGATCGGCTTCGCGGGTGAATCGACGGCGGAAGGCATCGTCCGACGAAAGGTTCGCCGGCAACACCTTGAGCGCGTCGAGGCGTGGCAGGCGCGGGTGTTGGGCCAGGTACACCTCGCCCATGCCGCCGGCGCCCAGTACCCGGACGATCCGATATCCCGCGAATTCTTGACCAACCATCAACGCCACGCCGTCAGTCTAGGGTGCGAGTCCGACATGTCCGATGGTCGCCGGCAGGGTCCGGATGCGACTCGGCCCGCCCGACGCAGAGCGTCGGACGGGCCGGTGATCGGTTGCGGTGCCACGCCCGGAGAGGTGGCCGGCGGGTCTGCCCAACCGTCGCGGTGAGCGGTCGTCCACCCCCGCTCACAGGTTCAAGAGTAGGGGACTGCCGCGGGGACCGACAGGGACTTAGGGCCCCACATCGGTGAAAAGTTGATCAATTGATCTGCCGACAAGGTGGTTGGCACCCGTGAACGTTGCGCTTGTGTGTGCGTGCATCACGAGGTCACCGGAGATACGCGGTCACGAGTACGCCGGGACCACGGTTTCCATTGCTTCGTCTCGGGGTCGTAGGGCCGAAAGACGAGACCTGCGATCGAGAACTGCACCATGTTGATGGGGAGAAGTGCAGTCTGGATCGCAGCGGCCTTGTGGTCGCCGTGAGCTCTCTGAGTTCGTATGGTGGCCGATAGGTATTTCCAATTTGACGCCATGGACGCCTCATATCTACGTGTCGATATGGAGACGATCATGCCCGGCAGATGCCTGAGCTGGGCGTTCGACTCCCGGAGAGCGTATGAAAGATCTACATCCTCATGCGTTCTGGCCAGATTCTTCATCAACGGCTCGGCTCGAAGCCAAGCAGTGCGACGCAGCGCGGAATTGCCGCCGGATAGACCCGTCGTTCCCCCCACGTCGCTGTGACCATGGCGTTCGGCATTCTCCCGAACTTTCCTCCTGGCCCGGTCGGTCATCGGCGAATCAAAGAAATAGAAGGGGCCACTGACCCCATCAACCTCTGGGTTGTTGGTGAAGTATGCGTCGACCGTCTCAGCCCAGTCGGCCTCGAGTCTGGAGTCTGCGTCGATCTGACCGAGAATCTCTCCTGTCGCTGCGATTGCCCCAGCTCGTCTAGCCCATGCGACTCCTTGTCGCTTCTCGACAATGACTCGGATGGGTAGCCGACCGCCGAACTCGCTGACGATTCGCAATGTTTCGTCGGTCGAATTGTTGTCGACTATTACGCACTCATCTACGGGGCGTGTTTGCCCGATGATGTGCTCGAGGCACTCGCGGATCTGGCGTTCTTCGTTGTACACCGGTATGACGAGGCTCAGCTTCACCGTCATTCCCTCCACACGGTCGATGGTCTACGTCGCCCGTACGATAGCGGCAATCGGAGCGAATGCGATGAGGGTGTTGCGCACCTGTAACCGCACAAGGACCGGCGACTTCGAACCATATGCGCCGCACACCCCGCGCGATCGACTGCCGAGGCGGGACGTATTCCATTCGTCCATGTTGGCGCCGCTCAGCGTCCGATAGCGGTTTGCAACCAGTTGATCGTCTCCTCACGCACCGGGCGGGTGTCGCCGTCGAACTCGTGGTGCTTCTTCAGGAAAGCCGCGACCAGCGGGCAGACACCCACGATGACCTTGCCATGCGCCCGCGTGTCGGTGAGAGCCTGCTCGATCAGGATGGTGGCCAGGCCGCGTCCGCCGAACTTCTCGTCCACCTCGGTGTGGAAGAAGATGCGTTCGGTCGCGCCGTCGTGCTCGCGTTCGCGATAGGCGGTGAATCCGGCGATCTGTTCGTCGACGCTGATCTGGTACCGCTGCGCGTCGGCAACTTGGGAGATGTCGGCTTCTGCGCCGGTTCTGTCGAGAGGCATGGGTTCGAGGGTAATGTGCGCGATGGCACGCGCTGGCTTCTGCCTGTCCGAGGCTAAAAGCCTGATAGTCGGGTGAAGTACCGATGCGGTCGCCACGTGCGGCTTGTGTTGTCCCACGGCCTGAGCAAGGCCCAAAAATATACGTGTGTAAGCACTCGGATGGGCAGATCGGCAGTCATCGACCGCGTCAGTTCGCGGTCGCCGTGGGCGCGAGCAGTGGTACGACCGCCCATCATGTAGTGGAGGTTTCGCCAGGGCGATACCCGAAGCCGTCGACAAGAGCTGTCGGCGAGAAGTCGAGGCTCAAGCGCGGTGTGCAAGCCCTTTTTCTTCATCGCCAAGCTGATGTCGAGGTCCTCCCAGACGCCTGGTTCGTCATCGTGTAGGTGATCTCGGATTGTCTGCCAGGTTTCTCGCCGAAGTACATACGCGGGTCCGTGGATCGATGTGACCAGGTCTTCCTGGTCGATCCTGCGGAAGCTGCGCTCGAACAGCCGTTTCTGAAGGCTGTACGCCGGGGCGTCCCACATCAGGAACGGGCCGGTGAGTGCGGAGAAATCGGAGCCCCGACTACTCGAGAAGAATTCCACGACGATCTGTGCCCAGTCCCTGCCCACATGCGTGTCCGCGTCCACCTTGGCGACCAGGTCTGACGCCGCCTCGTCCAAGCCGCGCCGTCGAGCGGCATGGACGCCCGGTTTGGGCTCGACCACCCGACGTACCCGGCGATCGTGCGCGGCGTACTCGTCGACGATCCGCGGCGTGGCGTCGGTCGAACCATTGTCCACAACAATGACTTCGTCGATTGGGCGGGTCTGGTCAAGCAAATGGTCCAAACACTCAGTGAGGTTTGATTGCTCGTTATGTGCAGGAACCGCCACCGATAGAGTCGTCACAAAATCCCCCGACATCCGGATCTCGACATGTGTCCTTCACGGAGCATACCCGACATATTTCGTGGTTCCGTCGGCATTACGCCAGGTCGTCGGCGTGAATACTTCCTCCTGAATGCGCCCACAGCGACACGGCCCCCGGGAATTGTTGCCGAGGAGGTGGATTCATCACGTATCTTGACCGTTGGTTGAGAAGTGCCCGATTGTGCGAGCCGACAATTGCGAAGCAAGTGCTTTCGTCGCTGGTTGGACGACCACGGACGGTGTCCTCAGGAGGTCGCCGCCCCGGTGGGCGTTGCGACGCCGCCGTGAGGTACCGGTAACTCTTGGGCCTCGATGGGCGACAGACATGCAGAGGTGGTCGGGAAGGTGGCGTGCGTGCGTACGTTTGGACGGAGAGGTGGCGCCATGTGTGTGAGTGCCCTCGGTGGGCTCCACGCCGGGACACTGCTCTGATGCAGGCGTGCGCCGACCCAGTTGCGAGCCCGTGCGTCACCGACCGTAGAGGAACCACATGTCCGATACTCAGAGGCCTGGCGCAGTGAGCGAGCCACGGCATCGTCGGAACACGAGTGCGCCGGGCGCCGACGAACCCGATCCGTTCCAGAGCCCGGATCCGGTCGAGGAACAGTTGCGTCGGTGGCGACAGGAGCGTGCCAACGGCGAGGCCCGTGCTCCGATGCCCGACTCCGCGCGAACGATCGCCGGAGAAGCGGTGACGAACCGACCATCCGGGCCGGTCCGGGCTCCGGGGTCTACGGCGACGTCGCCCGACCGCGGCGAGTACGGCGCGTCCCCGCAGTCCCGAAATGGGCGCCCTGTCAGCACGAATGGCCATGTGCCGGACTCGCAGAGCCGTCCGGACTCGATGAGTACGTGGGCGCGCGCAGCGCCGATACCCGGAGCTGACTCCGTGACGGACCCTGCCGTCGCGACGCCACGGGAGACCAGGCCCGCTCCGAATCCACCGGAATCGTTCGCGACGGCAGCTCCGCCGACGTGGGCGGCGCCACCACCGCGCCCTGCACCTGTCGTTCCCTCGACGTCCGACCCGTTGCGGCCGGGTCGCGATCAGCCACCGCGCCCGCCCACGGCACGGCCACAGCCACAGGCGTCCTACCGCGAGGACGTCGGTGCTGTCGCCGACGCTCGCACTCGGTCATCCGACGAGCCGCCGGCGATCGTCGCGAGCGGCCTGCACAAGCGGTTCAAGGACATGGTGGCCGTCGAGGAGGTGAGCTTCACCGTTGCGCGGGGGAGCATCGTCGCCATTCTCGGTCCGAACGGGGCGGGTAAGACGACCACCGTGAACATGCTGTGCACTCTTCTCCAACCGGACAAGGGCTCGGCGTCGGTGTACGGCCACGACGTGGTCTCCGACGCGGCAGCGGTACGTCGTTCGATCATGCTGACGGGGCAGTTCGCTGCGCTCGACGAAGCGTTGACCGGCCGCGAGAACCTGGTGCTGTTCGGGCGGCTGCTCGGCTTGTCGAAAGCTGTTGCCCGCGCCCGCGCCGACGAGTTGCTCGAGATGTTCTCCCTGACCGACGCCGGTGCCAAGCGCGTCGGGCAGTACTCCGGCGGGATGCGACGGCGCATCGACATCGCCTGCGGTTTGGTCACCGAGCCCAAGGTCGTGTTCCTCGACGAGCCCACGACCGGCCTCGACCCGCGTAGCCGCCAGGAGGTATGGGCCCTCGTCGAACGCCTCAAGTCCGACGGTGTGACGATCCTGCTGACGACGCAGTATCTCGAGGAAGCCGATGTGCTGGCCGACAACATCGTGGTCATCGACAAGGGCCGGGTGATCGCGGAGGGGTCTTCGGACCAGCTCAAGCAGTCCACTGGTGCCGCCTATTGCGAGGTGACTCCCACCGATTCGCGGGATCTGGGACGCTTGCGCGAGTTGTTCGCCGACCTCATCGGACCCGACGCCCCGGCGGAGGACGACCACGTCGTGTCGGTCCCCGCGCCGCTCGGGCCGGAGACCCTCGTCGAGGTGATCCGCCGGACCACCGACGCCGGCATCGCCCTGTCCGACGTAGCCATGCGCAGACCCTCGCTGGACGAGGTGTTCCTGGCGTTGACCGACCCACGCCGCGATCGGGCGGGGTCGTGACATGAGCATTGCAACACCGCAGCGCGAAAGCGCGGCAACTCGGACAGGCGCGCTGCAGGCGCGAGAACGTCCACTCGCCCAGTGGTGGGCTCTCACCGGGCGGGGCGTGGCGAAGGTCGTCCGCAATGGCGAGCTGATCTTCGCCTTCCTCTCGCCGGCCTTCCTCGCGGTGTGTTTCTACCTGCCGTTGCGCAGCATCATGGACTCCGCGCCCGGCATGAACTACGGCCAGTTCCTGATGCCGATCATCGTGCTGCAGTCGGTGGGGTTCGCCGCGTCGTCGGCGGCGATGCGCGCAGCCAATGACGGTGCCGAGGGGATCAACACCCGATTTAGGGTTCTGCCCATGTCGGCGGCGGTACCGATGCTCGCGCGGACCGCGACCAACCTCGTGTTGCTCGTCGTTTCGCTGATATGCGCATCCGTTGCGTGTTTGTTGATCGGCTGGCGAGCCGACGGTGGAGTGGTCGGAACGGTGGGTCTCTTCGCCCTCGCCGCGGCGATCGGAGTGCTGTTCTCGATGCTCGCCGACGGAATCGGGCTGGTCGCGCGGACCCCCGAGGCGACCAGCCAGGCGATGACGCTGCCCACCCTGATCCTGGGCATGCTCTCGACCGGCTTCGTGCCGCTGTCGCAGTTTCCCGAATGGATTCAGCCGTTCGTGCGCAATCAGCCGATCTCGCAGTTCGCCATCGCGATGCGCGCGCTCGACTCCAACACGGCCACATGGGAGATCGTGCGGCCCTCGATCGCGTGGTGCGGCGGACTACTCGTCGCCGCGGTGGTGCTGCTGATCCTCGGGAGCAGGAAGGCATGGAAATGAGCGCCCCGTCGACCAACGGCATCGCCGGCGATCACCTCATCCCGGTCGCCGCGAGCGTTCCGAGCGAGTCCTCGTTGCGCGGCTGGTTGACGCAGAGCATGCCGTTGACCGGCCGCCAGGTGCTCGTCTTCGTCCGGGATTTTCCGACGCTGCTGCAGTCGCTCATCTTCCCGGCCCTGAGCATGTTGATGTTCAAGGTCGTGCTCGGTGACGCCATCGGGTCGGCAACCGGTGAGAACAGTGCGTACGGCACGGTGCCGCTGGTGATCCTCGTCGGGGCGATGTTCGGTTCGATCGCGTCGGCGACCCGGCTCAACCGGGAGCGCGCCACCGGGCTCCTCGCGCGCCTTTATGTGCTGCCCATCAACCGAGCCGCGGACCTGACTTCGAGGATCGCCGCGGAACTCATTCGCATTCTCATCACGACGGTGATCTTGTTGGCGGCCGGATTCCTGATCGGCTTCCGGTTCACCCAGGGCCCCGGCCCGGCGATCGGGCTCGTCGCCGTCGCGCTGGCGTATGGCGCGGCGTTCTCGACGATGACCCTTGCCCTTGCCGTCAATGCCAAGCCCGGCGCCCCGATCGTGCCCTACCTGGGTCTGTTCTCCAGTCTGCTGATGTTCTTCAACTCGGGGTTCTCTCCGGTGAGCGCGTACCCCACATGGTTGCAGCCGGTGGTCGAGAACCAGCCCATGACGCCGGCCATCGAGTCGATGCGAGCGCTGGCCGCGGGCGGGTCGCTGACCGAGAACCTCATCAAGGTCGCCATCTGGGTGGTGGTGCTCATCGCGGTGTCGATTGTGCCCGCTTTGCGTGGATATCGGCGGGCAGCGCGCGATCGATGACAACCTGTCAAGCACGAGAAAAAGTGTCCAGTAATTTCACAGTAAAGATGTGGTATTCGGGGCCGCGGATCGTCGGAGATCTGTACTCGCCGGTAGTGCGACATGTCGGATTTCGTTCGGTGTACAACAGCCGACGTAATTTATCGCGTAACGTCGTGCCTAATTGCCAGCGATTGAAAGAATGGACTGCGTCCACGGTTCACTCTTCCGCGCGACGCAGGGAATGGCCTCACGTGCTCGTTTGAGGTTCAGTCCGTGGCGTGGAAATGTGAATTGTCGGTGTAATTCCGGGTCGGGGCCACGGCCCATCGGATGACGTTCGAAAACGAGAGGTGTCGGTACAGGTGGCGATCGCCGAGCATCGCGCGAAAGCGCAGGTCGCAGCGGAGACCCCGCTGCAGTACCTGCCGCTCACCGCGGCTCAGCGAGGCATGTGGTTCGCCGAGTCGCTGGCACCGGACTACTCGGTCAACATCGCTCAGTACCTCGACATCCGTCATCCCCCGGGCGGTCTCGACATCGAGTTGCTCGCCGAGTGCTCCATCCACGTCGGCAAGCACCTGGAGTCGCCCTACACCCGCCTCGCCGAGGTCGACGGCGTGCCGATGCAGTTCGTCGATCTCGATTTCGATCAGCAGGTCGACATCCTTGACTTCCGCGCCGAACCGGACCCGGCCGGTGCGGCACTGGCCTGGATGCGCGCGGAGTACCAGCGCCCCGTCGATCTGCTCAACGACCAATTCGTCATTGCCGCAATTCTGCAGGTCGGCGACGAACGAACGTTCTTCTACAACCGCGCCCATCACATCGTTCTGGACGGTTACGCCGCGCTCACCGGGGTGCGGCGGACCATTGACCGATACAACGCGCTCCGGCGCGGTCTGGTTCCCGACGACAAACAGCTCGCCACGATGGCCGAGATCGTCGAGTACGAGCAGAGCTACCAGAACAGCAGTCGACGCGACGCCGATCGTGCGCACTGGCTCGAGCGGGTCGTCGACCTTCCCGAGCGGGTCACGCTCTCGACGCGGTCGGCGGCGGTTGCGCCGCTCTCGTTCGCCAATGTCGTGTCGAGTCAAGAGCTCGAGCCCGCGTCGCAACGCCGCCTGGAAGCCCTGGCCACGGAGCTGAACAGCTCGATTGCCGTGTTGCTCACCGCCGCGTTCGGCGCCTACCTGTCGCGGGTGACGGCCAACGACGACATCGTGATGAGCCTGCCGATCACCGGGCGCACCAACGTGAAGATCAAGCGGTCGGGCGGCATGGTGTCCAACATCGTGCCCATCCGGCTGCGCGATCCCCAGGGCAAGTCCGTCCGCGATCTCATCGCCACTGCGCAGCTCGAGCTGACCGGAGCGCTGCGCCACCAGCGATACCGGTCGGACGACATCCGGCGCGACGCCGGACTCGACGCCGGTTCGACCTCATTCGGCCCGGCGATCAACATGGTCTTCTTCGACGAGCCGGTCGCCATCGACGGCACCGAGTCCGACTACCGGATCCTGACGTCGGGAATTCTCGAGGACCTGCTGATCAACATGTATCAGTCGGGGCCCGCCGCGCCGCTGGTCGTCGATCTCCACGGCAATCCGGGCCTGTATACCCAGGCCGAACTCGACGCCCACCACGCTCGCTTCCTGCACTTCCTCGAGGACTGCCTGGCGCCGGAGTCGCTCGATCGACCTGTCGGCGCCATCGAGATGTTGACGCCCGCCGATCGGGCGATGCTGGCTGCCTTGCCCGAACCCGCAGCACACGGCTCGGGCGAGCCGGCGACGATCGTCTCCCGATTCGGCGAGGTTGCGCGACGCCATCCGGATCGACCTGCGGTCACCGACGCGCGCGGCGTCACCGTCACCTATCGCGAACTCGGGGCGCAAGCGGCCGCGGTGGCTGCAGCCCTGCGGGCCCGCGGTGTCGGGCCCGGCGACCTGGTGGGCGTGGCCACGGCACGCCACACGACGCTGGTCGCGGCCATCATGGGTGTGCTCACCGGTGGCGCGGCATATCTGCCGCTGGACACCAGCAACCCCGTCGACCGGCTCTCGTTCATCGTCGGTGACGCGGCTCCGGTGTGTGTCATCGTCGACGACGACGCCTCGCGACCGGACTGGAGCGGAACGTTCCCGGTGGTCTCGGTCGACCAGCTGATCTCCGAGGGTGCGACCGCGCCGGCACCGCCCGCGGTGCCCGACGACACTCTCGCCTATGTCATCTACACCTCGGGGTCGACCGGCCGACCCAAGGGTGTCGAGATCACCCACCACAACGTGATCGCACTGTTCGACGCGGCGCAGGAGCAGTTCGAGTTCGGTGCCGACGATGTGTGGTCGGTGTTCCACTCCTATGCGTTCGACTTCTCGGTCTGGGAGATCTTCGGTCCGCTCCTCACCGGGGGGCGTGCGGTGATCGTGGATCGCCAGGTCGCGCGTGCGCCCGCCGAGTTCCTGGAGGTGCTCGCGCGCGAGAATGTCACGGTCGTCTCGCTGACCCCGTCGGCTTTCGGTGTCCTGGCCGAGGCACGTCGACGCACACCGACTCCGTTGTCGTTGCGGTACATGGTGTTCGGCGGCGAGGAGCTTCGGTTCGACGAGGTCGAGCGCTGGTATGACGCCTTCGGCGACGACGTCGCTCTGGTCAACATGTACGGGATCACCGAGACCACGGTGCACGTGACATACCGTCCGCTTGATCCCGAGTTGGTCCGGGGCGAGAGCAGCAGCTTGATCGGACAACCGTTGTCCACGTTGGGTGTGCGCATCCTCGACAACCGTCTCCAACCGACTCCCGAGGGCGCGATCGGTGAAATCTACGTGGTCGGTGAGCAATTGGCCCTGGGATACCGCAATCGCGCGGCGCTCACCGCAAGCCGATTCGTCGCCGACCCCGACGGCAGTGGCCGTCGGATGTACCGGTCGGGTGATCTCGGCCGCCGCGTCGGTGACGACGTCCAGTATCTGGGCCGGGCCGACACGCAGGTGCAATTGCGTGGGTTCCGTGTGGAACTCGGCGAGGTCGAGACCGCTCTGCGGTCCGTCGGCGGCGTCACCGCTGCGGCCGCCGTGGTCCTCGACGCCCGAAATGCCGGTGGCGCCAAACTGATCGGGTACGCGGTGGTCGATCCCGCTGCGGGCCTCGACGAGACCTCGATCCGCGATGCGGTACGAGCGGCGGTGCCCACCTACATGGTCCCCGACCTCGTGATGCTGATCGATGAGCTGCCGATCACCGCCAACGGAAAGCTTGATCGCCGCGCCCTGCCGACGCCGCGATTTGCCCGTGATGAGCGGGTCGCCTTCATCGCACCGTCCACCGCGCGGGAGATCGCCGTCGCCTCGGTCATCGGTGACGTCCTGGACGTGACGCCCATCGGCATGCACGACAACATCTTTGCGCTCGGCGCCGATTCGCTGACCGCAGCTCGCATCGTCTCGCGGTTGCGGAGCGTGGCGCGGCTGTCGGTGTCGTTGTCGGACGTGTTCGAGGCGGGCACGCTCGCCGAGATCGTCGCCGCAGCGGTGCCGACGCAGGACGCCGTTGCCCTTCCGCTCCCCGGGCAGGTCGAGCGGCCGGTACGTATCCCGTTGTCGCTGAGCCAGCAACGTCTCTGGTTCATCAATCGGCTCGATCCGGCTTCGGGGGCCTACAACATCCCGGGTGCGGTTCGGCTCGGCAGCAACGTCGACGCGGACGCCCTCGCCGCCGCCGTCGGTGACCTCGTGTCCCGCCACGAGCCGCTGCGGACCACGTTCCCCGATGACGACGGCGAGACCTTCCAGTCCATCGGCGAGATCGACGACGTCACCGCTGCAGGTGTTTTCGGTGTGGAGGCGGTCGACGCTTCAGCCGTCGACGCCCGGATCGCAGACCTGTCGGTGACCGGTTTCGACGTCACCAAGGACTGGCCGCTGCGAATTCGGTTGCTCTCGGTGTCCGACTCTGCGGACAGTGCCGCTGGAGAGACGGCCGGCGGCATCGTCGATCACGTGCTGGTCGTCGTCGTACACCACATCGCGGCCGACGGTGCGTCTCTCGGGCCCTTGATCACCGACCTGTTGACCGCGTACGCCGCCCGCGCTCAGAGGCAGGCTCCCGAGTGGACGTCGTTGCCGGTGCAGTTCGCCGACTTCGCCGTGTGGCAGCGTTCGGTGCTGGGGGAGGAGGCCGATGCCGACTCGGTGATGGGTCGTCAGATCGCCTTCTGGCGCAAGGAACTCCAGGGCATGCCGGAGCTCATCGGGCTGCCGACCGACCGCCAGCGGCCCACGCGTCCCACGGGCGCCGGCGGCTACGTCGACACGATGCTCGACGCGCAAACCGTCGAGCGGCTGCATGCCCTCGCCGCGCACCACGGCGTCACCTTGTTCGCGGTCTTCCACTCGGCGCTCGCGGTGCTGCTGTCGCGGCTCAGCGGTGGCGAGGACATCGCCATCGGCACCGCCATCGCCGGTCGTGACGAACCCGAATTGGCCGATCTCGTCGGGATGTTCGTCAACACCGTGGTGCTGCGCACCCGGGTGCAGCCCGCCGACGGTCTCACCGATCTCCTCGCCTCGGCTCATCACACTCGCGCACAGGCGCTCGGTCACGGCGACGTGCCCTTCGAGCAGGTGGTGAATGCGGTGGGGGCCCGACGATCCCGGTCGCACTCGCCGTTGTTCCAGGTGGAGCTGGTCATGCAGCACGATCAGGTGGTGGGCCGGCTTGATGCGGAGTCGGGACTCGGGTTGATCGACGCCCGCCCGCCGTTCGCCAAGTACGACCTCTCGCTGAACGTGATCGAGTTCGGTCCGGTTGCCGACCACTCCGAGCAGATCTCGTTGTCCTTCTGCTACTCGCGAGAGCTCTTCGACCACAGCACGATCGAGCGCTTCAGCCACTACCTGCACGACATCCTGGACCGCATGGCGGCGACCCTGGAGGAGGCGCAGGACCGGCCGCTCGACGACTTGTTCTGGTTCCCGGATTCGGAATTGGACGTCGTCGCGGGCTGGTCGAGGGGATACTCCGAGGAGATCACCCGGCCCCTGCTGCTGGCGGCATCGGCGTCCGAGCGGCGCGCCACGGCGCTCGTCCACGACGGCCGGCGGGTGTCGTACCGCGAATTCGCCGACCGTGTCAACAGCCTGGCCAGGGAGCTGATCGGTGTCGGAGTCGGCCCCGACGTGGCTGTGGCCGTGTGCATCCCGAGGTCGGTCGAGCTGTTGGTCGCGCTACACGCGGTGATCACGGCCGGTGGACAGTACGTCCCGATCGATCCCGACGCCCCGCTCGACCGCGGCGAGTACATGGTCGAGATGGCCGGCGTCGGCACGGTGCTCGTCGGTCCCGGTGCGCTCCCGCCCGTCGTGTCCGGCCTCGCCGACCGCGTCTGGGTGCACACGGTGGATGCTTCGGCGCCGATCGAACACGCCGTCGTCCCGGTGACGACCGACGAGCTGATCGCACCGCTACTGCCCGATCACGCCGCCTACACCATCTTCACCTCCGGATCGACCGGAAAACCCAAGGGCGTCACCGTCTCCCATCGGGCGATCGTCAATCGGCTCGAATGGATGCAACGGCATTACCCGCTGAGCACGTCCGATGTGGTGTTGCAGAAGACGCCCATCACCTTCGACGTGTCGGTGTGGGAGCTGTTCTGGCCGTTCATGGTCGGTGCCAGTCTGGTCATCGCCGAACCCGGACGTCATGGTGACCCGGAGTATCTGGCGTCGCTGATCGAATCCGAGGGCGTCACCACGATGCACTTCGTGCCGTCGATGATGTCGACGTTCGCCGACGTGACCGGGCCGACCCGGATGGCCGAATTGAGTTCGCTGCGACTGATGTTCACCTCGGGGGAGGCCCTTGCGGCGCCGACTGCGCGGTCGGTGCTGTCCGCATTGCCCGGCCTGGGGCTACACAACCTGTACGGTCCCACCGAGGCCGCGGTCGACGTCACCGAGTATCACGTCGGGGCCACCGATACGGCGATCCCGATCGGGCGACCCGTCGCCAACACCACCACGTTCATCCTCGATCGCCGTCTGCGACCGCTCCCGGTGGGTGTCCCCGGCGAGTTGTATCTCGGTGGCGTCCAGCTCGCCCGCGGATACGCCGCACAGGGCAGGCTCACGGCGGAACGGTTTGTGGCGGACCCGTTCGGACCTCCGGGATCCCGTCTGTACCGCACCGGCGACCTGGCACGGTGGAACACCTCGGGCGACATCGAATACCTGGGACGCAACGACTTCCAGGTGAAGCTCCGGGGACAGCGCCTCGAGCTCGGCGAGATCGAGGCCTCGCTGGTCAACGTCCCGGGTGTCGTGCACGCTGCGGCGACGGTGATCGAGTTGGCCGCCGGTCAGAACCTGGTCGCCTACTATTCGCCCGACACCGTGGCGCCCGACACGGCCGCGGCCCACCTCGCCGAGCATCTGCCGGAATTCATGGTGCCGACGATCTGGATGCCGATGGAGCAGATGCCGCTCAACTCGGCGGGCAAGGTCGACCGTCGTGCGCTGCCCGAACCGGTACTGGCCACCGCCCCGTTCGTCGGCCCGAGCACCGATACCGAGCGGATCATCGGGGCGGTCTTCGCCGAGGTCCTCGGCGTCGAGAAGGTCAGCGTCACCGAGTCGTTCTTCGATCTCGGCGGAAACTCCCTGAGCGCCACCAAGGTTGCCGCGCGATTGTCCGCCGAGCTCGGGATCAAGGTCCCGCTGGCGGCAGTGTTCGACGCGCCGTCGGTACGCGAGGCCGCACAGCATGTGCGCGGTATGGACACGCCACACCACCGGCCGGTGCTGGCCCCGGCCCGGCGCGGCACGAGCGCGCCGCTGTCGGCCGTCCAGCGCGGCATGTGGCTGGTCAATCGAGCCGATCCCGCATCGCCGGTATACAACGTGGCGATCGCGCTCCGATTGTCCGGAGCGCTCGACCGGACGAGCGTCGACCACGCCTTCGCGGACCTGGTGAGCCGGCACGAGTCGTTGCGGACGATGTATCCGATGCTCGACGGTGAGCCGGTACAACTCGTCCTCGAGCCCGAGGCCGCATTGACGCGCATCGAACGGTCGGTGCGTGACGTCCGCGGTGATGTCGATGCCGAGATCGCGACGGTCACCGGTGGCGGGTTCGACGTCACGGCCGGGCCGCCGCTGCGACTGGCGCTGCTGGCGGTCGCTCCCGACGACCACATCCTCGTCTTCGTGGTGCACCACATCGCCGCCGACGGCGCGTCGATGATGCCGCTGGCCACCGATTTCATGGCCGCATACACCGCTCGGGTGAGCGGTGTCGCACCGGCGTGGGAACCGCTCGCCGTGCAGTACGCCGATTATGCTGTGTGGCACCATGATTGGCTTGACACGCAAGGCCCCGACGGCCGGACCGAGGCGACGCGGCAGCTGGACTACTGGACCGGGCGGCTGGCCGGTGCGCCGGCGAGGCTCGAGTTGCCGACCGACCGGGTGCGGCCGCGTGTACCGACATTCGCCGGTGACGAGGTCGTCTTCGAGGTTCCCGGCGAGTTGGTCGGCAGGCTCGACGCCGTTGCCCGCCAGAACAATGCCACCCTGTTCATGGTCATGCACGCGGCGTTCGCGGTGCTGCTCAGCCGCCTCACGGCGCAGCGCGACATCGTCATCGGTACGCCGTTCGCAGGTCGCGAACAGGCCGAGCTCGACGGCGTGATCGGGATGTTCGTCAACACATTGGCCTTGCGTACCCAAATCCGCGAGGAGGAGAAGTTCGCCGAACTACTCCAGCGGGTTCGCCACGATGACCTGGCGGACATGGCCAACGCCGACATCCCCTTCGACTCCATCGTGTCGTCGGTTGCGGCGGCGCCGGCGACCAGCCATCACCCGATTTATCAGGTGATGTTCGCCTATCAGAACTTCGCTTTCCCGACAGTGGATCTGGCCGATCTGACCATCACCCCGGTGTCCGAACAACTGGTGCCGGCCAAGGTGGATCTGCAATTGACACTGTTCCCCGACGATCCGCACGCAACACCTGGCACGAAGGACTCCGATGTGATGAAGGGTCAACTGATCTACGCCAAGGATCTCTACAACCGCAGTTCGGTTGAGCTGCATGCGCAGCGGTATCTGCGGGTGCTCGAGGAAGTCGCCGAGAACCCGCAGGTGCTCGTCGACGACATCTCCATCGCCACCGATACCGAGGCGCAGGCCGCACTCGACGCGGCGGGCCACGGATATCATTCGCTGTCGATCCCCGAACTCGTCGCGGCGGCCGCGAACGCCGCGCCGGATGCGGTGGCGGCCAGTCACAACGGAACCGAGGTGACCTTCGCGGTGCTGTCGGCGATCACCGATACGATGGCGAGCGCACTACCGGATGCCGACTCGGCGCTGACGACCGCGCTCATGAGCCTGATCCCCGACGTCGCCGTCTCCGGACCGCAGGCGCTCGGGGACGTCCTCGGCGATCTGCGATCGAATTCGCTGGTCGCCGTGGGTGATTCGGCAGGTGCCGGCAGGAGTGCGACCAACGGCACTGCGACCAACGGCACTGCGACCAACGGCACGGCGATCAACGGGACCTCGATCAACGGGGTGGCGAACATGGCGAACAAGGGAATGACTCCAACGTGACAGAAGTCGATTCAAGGGCCTCAGCGATAGCCAAGACCTGGGGTCCGCGCCCGTCGACTCTCCATCTGATCGCCTTCGCAGCCGGATCCGTACCGAATTCGATTGCGATCGATGCGCCCGCCGGCCCGGTGACCTTCGCCGACCTGCACGCGCAGGTCGCGGCGACGGCGCAGGTGTTCGCCGCGCAGGGACTCGACACCGAGGCAGCGGTGGGTGCGGGCGTGACGCGGGCGCTCATGTCGCCCGGGCACAGCCCGCAGGATCTCGCCGAGGCCACACGACGCGCGATCGAGCAGGTGCGCAGCCGCGCGCTCGACGTCATCGGCAGTCACGATCTGGGATCGCTTGTCGGACTGTTCGGATCGGCGGTGGCACGCTTCGGCGGCCGGACCGCGGTGAGCGACACCCATCGCCACCTGACCTACCGTGAACTCGACGAGCGGTCGGCGCACCTCGCCGACGCATTGCGGCATGCGGGTGCCGGACCGGGCCGCCTGATCGGTGTCGCGCTGCCCCGCGACGTCTACCTGATCGTTGCCCTCGTGGCGATTCTGCGCACCGGTGCCGCGTATCTGCCGCTCGACCGCGGCCAGCCGCCCGCGCGTGCACTGTCCATCATCGGCGACGCCGAACCCCTCATGGTCCTGGTCGACGACGAACTCGCCGCGCAGTGGGCGGAGGCCGCAGCGCCACTGGTCTCCCCGGCCGACATCGAGCGTCGGTTCGCCGACGGGACAGCCGAGCCTGCCGAATCGCCGGACGCCGCAGCGGCGATCGACGACCGCCTGCCCGCATACCTGATCTACACCTCCGGTTCCACCGGAAAACCCAAGGGCGTGGTGGTGTCCCACCGTCAGGTGGTGGCCCTGCTCGCGGCGGCCGCGGACGACTTCTCCTTCGACCACAACGATGCGTGGACGCTGTTCCACTCGTACGCGTTCGATTTCTCGGTATGGGAGATCTGGGGCCCCCTGACCACCGGTGCGCGGCTGGTGATCGTCGACCGCGACGTCTCCCGTGACCCCGGAGCGTTCCTCGAATTGCTGGCTGCGCAGCGGATCACAGTTCTCAACCAGACACCGTCGGCGTTCTACCAGCTGGTCGCGCAGCGTCGCCGCGCGCCGCTGGACCTGTCGCTGCGCTATGTCGTCTTCGGTGGAGAGGCACTGAGTTTCGAGCAGGTTCGCCGATGGTTCGACGACAACCCCGCCGATCACGCGCAACTGGTGAACATGTACGGCATCACCGAGACGACAGTGCATGTCAGCTACCGGCCGCTGGACCGGGACGCCGTCGCCGCCGCCGACGCCTCCTTCATCGGGCGTCCGCTCTCCTCGCTCGACATCCACATCCTGGATGGCCGGCTGCGGCCGGTGCCCGAGGGCGTCGTCGGTGAAATGTACGTCACCGGAACACAACTCGCACAGGCATACCGCAAGCGGCCCTCGCTGAGTGCGACTCGCTTCGTCGCCAACCCGTTCGCCGCGGACGGTTCACGGATGTACCGGACCGGTGACCTCGCGCGTCGAGTCGGGGAGGACATCGAGTATCTCGGACGTGGCGACGATCAGGTGCAGTTGCGCGGATTCCGCATCGAGTACGGCGAGATCGAAGCAGCCCTGCTGGGGGCAGCGGGGGTCAGCGCAGCAGCCGCTCGCGTGATCGACCTCCCCGGGCGCGGTGAGATCCTCGTCGGATACGTTGTCGCGGACGAGGACGCGCACGGCGCCGCCGGTGACGGCAGTGCTCTCGACGTCGCGCAGGTACGACGGGTCGCGGGACGAGCGGTCCCGGACTACATGGTCCCCGATGTCGTCGTCGAGGTGAGCTCGTTGCCGTTGACCGGCAACGGGAAACTCGATCGCGCGGCCCTCCCGCGCCCGAATCTGACCGCCGACACCGAGATCGTCGCGCCCGCGACGGCCACCGAGACCGCGCTGAAGGCGATCGTCGTCGAGGTGCTCGGGCTCGACGACATCAGTGTGACGACCTCGGTCTTCGACGTCGGCGGCAACTCATTGCTCGCGGCGCGGATCGTCGGCCGGGCCGCGGAGACGCTGGGGGTCGACCTGAGCGTGCGGGATCTGTTCGAGGCGCCCACAGTCCGCGAACTCGCGATCACCGCCGACGCCACCCGCCCGGGACTGCCGGCCATCGAGGCCGTCGTGCCCCGCCCCGAGCGAATTCCGTTGTCCCTGGCCCAACAACGGATGTGGTTCATCAACCGCTTCGACCCCGCGTCGGCTGCCTACAACATTCCCGCGGTACTGCGGCTCGACGGCGATGTCGACACCGACGCCCTGCGCGCGGCACTGCTCGACGTCATGCGCCGGCATGAGGTGCTCCGCACCACCTACCCCGAGACCGAGGGCACGGCGGTCCAGCAGGTCGCGGACATGACCGTGGCCGAAGCCGCACTTGACTGGCGCATCGGTGACGAATCCGAAGCGCGCGCAGCGCTTCTCGCCGGATTCGACCTGCGCGACGAGCTACCCGTCCGAGTCCGGCTGACCCAGGTGTCGGCAACCTCCTGGGCGATGGTGCTCGTGTTGCACCACATCGCCTGCGACGGTGAGTCGTTGGCCCCGCTGGTCGCCGACCTGATCGCGGCGTACGAGGCGCGCTCACAGGGCCATGCACCCGAATTCACGCCGCTGCCGGTCCAAATGGCCGACGTCGCGCTCTGGCAGGAGCGGGTCCTCGGTGCCGCCGACGACCCGGATTCCCTGATCGGCGCGCAATTGTCGTATTGGGCAACCCAACTCGACGGCGCGCCCGATGTGATCGAGCTACCGACCGACCGGCCTCGCCCGGCGATCGCCTCGCAGCGCGGCGCCCGAGTCGATTTCGACGTGCCCGCCGAACTGTCCGAACGAGTGGGTGTGCTGGCACGCGAACGCGGCCTGACGCCGTTCATGGTGGCCCATGCCGCGCTGTCGGTGGTGCTCGCGCAACTCTCGGCGACCGACGACATCACCGTCGGCACCCCGATCGCCGGCCGCGGCCAATCGGTTCTCGACCCGATGGTCGGCATGTTCGTCAACACACTGATCTTGCGGACGACCGTCGAGCCGCACATGAGCTTCGACGACCTCCTGGCCGAGACCCGACGGATCGATCTCGAGGCGCTCGCTCACGCCGACCTGCCGTTCGAGGCGATCGTCGAGCGGGTGAACCCCATTCGGTCCCAGGCGTATGCGCCGCTGGCGCAGGTGTGGTTGTCCTTCGATCAGTCCGCGATCACCGAGTTGGCTTCGCAGAGCGTCGATATCGGTGTTGCGGGCGGGTTGCGGGTCAGTGCCGCCGAGCCGCCCGAGATCTCGTCCAAGGTCGATCTGACCGTCGGTATCGCCGACTCGTCGAGCGGATGGCAGGGATCGATCGTCTACGCGACCGACCTCTACGATCCCGAGACCGTCGCGGTGTTCGCCGAGCGGTTCGTCCGTGCGCTCGACGGGCTCACCGGGGACCCGGCGCGACCGGTCGGCGACGCCACGATTCTCTCCACACCGGAAGCTGCTGCGCTGCAACGGTGGACGTCGGACGGCTCGGTCCGCCCCGGCGCGGCCACGGTTGCCGAAGCGCTCGGTGCGGCTCACCTCGCCCACGCCGAGCAGATCGCCGTCGTCGACGCCGGGAACCGTGCTGAGGGTTCGAGTCCGGGGGGTTCGAGTCCGGGGGGTTCGACGCAGTGGACGTACGCCGGATTCGGTGCTCTGGTCAACGCCCTCGCGCGGCGGTTGATCGGCCTCGGTGTCGGCCCGGACGTTGCTGTTGCCGTCGGGATTCCGCGCTCGCCGGAGATGCTCGTGGCCGTGCACGCGGTGATCGTCGCCGGCGGTCACTATGTGCCGGTGGACCCGGAGGCTCCGGCCTCGGTGGTCGCCCATCTGCTCGATACGGCGCAGGTGGCCGCGGCCCTGACGATGTCCGAGGCCTCGGGTGTCTTCGCCGACGCGGCTGATCGCCTGCCGGTCACCATCGTCGACCTGACCGAACTCGAACGCGCGGATGGGCGCCCGGTGACCGATCGGGATCGGCTCGCACCCCTGCGCCCCGATCACGCTGCCTACACTCTGTTCACCTCAGGCTCGACCGGACAACCCAAGGGCGTCACCGTCTCCCACGGGGCCCTCACCGCGCTGCTCACGTGGTTCACGCCCGCCGGCATCGAACCGCGGGACGAGCGCGTCCTCGTCAAGACCCCGTTCACCTTCGATGCGTCGGTGTGGGAGTTGTTCTGGCCGTTGATCGTCGGCGCACACGCCGTCGTGGCGGGTGTGGACGACCATCGCGAACCGACCGCCGTGGCCCGCAGCCTCGCCGAGTACGACATCACCATGGTGCAGTTCGTCCCGTCGATGCTCTCGGTATTCCTCGACGAGGTCTCCGACGCGGTCGCCGCGCTGTCGACGGTGCGCCGGATCTACACCGGCGGTGAGGCATTGACGCCTGCGCTGACGCAGTACACGCTCGCCGCGGCACCGCACGCGACGGTGATCAACCAATACGGGCCCACCGAGATGACCGTCGACACGACGATCGCGACGCTCAGCGAGCCGGTCGAGACCGTCACGATCGGCCGGCCCGCCCCGGGTGTGCTGGTCCGAATCCTTGACCGACGTCTGCGTCCGGTCCCACCGGGTGTGCCCGGCGAGCTCTATCTCGGCGGCCCTCAGATGGCCCGTGGTTACGCCCGGGCGTCTGCGCTGACCGCGGAGCGATTCGTCGCCGACCCCTGCGGTCCGGACCTGTCGGGTGCGCCGGGACAGCGTCTCTATCGCACCGGTGATCTGGCGCGATGGACCACCGACGGCGACATCGAGTACCTGGGGCGCACCGACTTCCAGGTCAAACTGCACGGGCAACGGATCGAACTCGGTGAGATCGAGTCGGTGGTGTCGTCGGTTCCCGGCGTCGTCGCCGCAGCAGCCGACGTCCGATCGTCGGCGGCCGGGGACGCACTGGTCGCCTACGTGGTCGGTCACCCCGGCGACACGCTTCGCACCGAGGTCATCGCCGATGCAGTGGCCGACCG
This sequence comes from Gordonia sp. YC-XJ4, assembly GCF_059511865.1. Lineage (NCBI taxonomy): Bacteria > Bacillati > Actinomycetota > Actinomycetes > Mycobacteriales > Gordoniaceae > Gordonia > Gordonia sp. YC-XJ4. Next base: position 4,359,208 of record NZ_CM183447.1, on the reverse strand, counting down.
GCTGCTCGCGCACCTGCGGCCGTCGGTCTGGGTGGTACTCGATGCCATGCCCCGCAACAGCGCGGGCAAGATCGACCGCCGAGCGCTTCCCGATCCGGCGCCCGCGGCGCACACCGAGGTCGTCGCGCCGTCGACGCCCGCCGAGACGACCATCGCCGCCGTCGTCGCCGAGGTGCTCGGCGTGGACCAGGTGTCGGTGACCGATTCGTTCTTCGACATCGGCGGAAATTCGTTGGCTGCCATGCGCGTCGCCGCCCGAGCGGGTGCGGCACTGGGCGTCGACATCGCCGTCCGCGATCTCTTCGACGCACCGACGGTCGCCGATCTCGCACGCCGGGTGGCCGGCCGTGGTGTCGGGCTTCCGCCGGTGCGGGCGCATCACCCGCGCCCGGAGCGCATCCCGCTGTCCTACGCGCAGCAACGGATCTGGTTCATCAACCAGTTCGACACCTCCTCGGGCGCCTACAACATCCCGATCGCGCTGCGCCTCACCGGCAAACTCGACTTGGCGGCGCTGCGCGCGGCCATGGTCGACGTGATCGACCGCCACGAGGTGTTGCGTACCACCTTCCCGTCCGTCGAGGGCGCGCCGCGTCAGGTCGTGACCGACCGATCGCTGACCGGCTCGCGGCTGGACTGGGCGGTCGTCGACGACGAGTCCGAGCTGTTCGCTGCCGCGACAGCGGGATTCGACGTCACCGCTCACCATCCCATCCGAATCCGGATTCGGCACGTCGAGGATCTCGAACACATCGTGCTCATCGTGGTGCACCACATCGCCGGCGACGGCGAGTCGATGCGCCCGTTGGTCACCGACGTGGTGACCGCCTACCATGCCCGCTCACGTGGTCGCACACCGCAATTCGCGGAGCTGGCAGTGCAATTCGCCGACGTGGCACTGTGGCAGCAGGAGGTGCTCGGCTCGGCCGCCGACCCGGGGTCGGTGGTGTCGGCACAATTGGCGTACTGGACCGACCGGCTCACCGGTCTACCGGATGTGCTGAGCCTGCCGACCACGCACCCACGCCCGGCCGTCGCCTCGATGCGTGGCGCCGAGGTCGGCTTCGAGATCCCCGCCGGCACCGCGGAATCGGTGCGCGCACTCGCCGCGGCACGCGGGATCAGCGAGTTCATGATCATCCACGCCGCGCTGGCGGTGCTGTTGTCGCGGCTGGCCGCCACCGATGACATCGCGATCGGTACCCCGATCTCGGGCCGGGGAGACCAGGCTCTCGACCCACTCGTCGGCATGTTCGTCAACACGCTCGTCCTGCGGACCGCGGTCGACGGTGCCGACACCTTCGCCGACTTCCTCGACGCGGTCCGCAAGACCGACCTCGACGCGTTCGCCCATGCCGATGCACCGTTCGAGACCGTCGTCGACGCCGTATCGCCGACGCGCTCGGAAGCTTTCGCGCCGCTGACCCAGGTCTTGCTGACGGTGGAGCAGAATCCCGTTGACCCGTCGGCGATGGTTGCCGACCTCGACGACCTCGCCGTCGGCGTCCTGGAGATCGAGGAGACCTCCGCGAAGGTCGATCTGACGGTCGGTGTGCGCGCCGGACGCACCGGCGCGTGGACCGGACGGGTGAACTACGCGACCGACCTCTTCGACGCGCGCACCGTCGAAACCATGATGTCCCGGTTCGTGGATCTGCTCGGACACCTCGTGGCCCAGCCCGAGACAGTGATCGGCGACGCGCCGCTCCTCGCCCCTGCCCAGGCGGCCGCACTGACGCCGGTCGCCGGGCCACGTGGCCGCGCACCGATGCTGCTCGCCGACATCTTCGACGAGGCCGTCCGCAGGTTCCCCGCCTCGGTCGCCGTCTCCGACGAGACGCGCACCCTGACCTACGCCGAGCTGGATGAGGCGGCCAACCGACTCGCACGCCACCTCCTTGCCGCGGGCGCTGCACCAGAAGCCCTCGTGGCCTTGGCGATTCCGCGGTCGGTGGACCTGACGGTCGCGATCTGGGCGGTCGCGCGCACCGGCGCGGGTTACCTACCGATCGACCCCGATCACCCCGAGCAGCGGATCGCCGGCATGCTCGCCGATGCCGGCGTCGCACTGGGCCTGTGCCCGCGTGCGTCGGGGCAGCGGTGGGAGAACACCGAGATCGCCACGGCGACCACCTGGATTCACCCCGACACACCGGAGGTTGCCGAGACGATCGCCGGACTGTCGCCGGAACCGCTGCACCACAATGAGCTACACGGCGAGCCGACGCTCGATTCGCTCGCCTACGTCATCTACACCTCCGGCTCCACCGGTCGCCCGAAAGGGGTGGGCGTCACCCACCGGGGCATCCGCAACTTCGCCGACACGGAAACGAGGATCGCGCGCGCACAACCCGATTCGCGAATCCTGGGATTCGCGTCGCCGAGCTTCGACGCGTCCGTACTGGAACATCTGCTGGCCGTCACCGCAGGGGCGGCACTGGTGTACCGCCCGGCCGACGCCGTCGCCGGTGCACCGCTACAGGAGTTCGTGGCACGCGAACAGCTCACCCATGTCTTCCTCACACCGACGGTGCTGGCGTCGCTCGGCCCGGCCGAACTGCCCACGGTGGGTACCGTTCTCGTGGGCGGCGAAGCGATGCCGGAAGCACTGCGGGACAGGTGGGCGCCGTCGGCGGAGTTGCACAACATGTACGGGCCCACCGAGACCACCGTCGCCGTCACGATGAGTGCGGCGATGACCGCGGGTGGTCCCGTGCTCATCGGATCACCGATCGAGGGGACCGAACTGCTCATCCTGGACGAGCGGCTGCATCCCGTTCCGGTGGGCGTGCTCGGTGAGCTCTATGTCGCCGGACCCAGTCTCTCGCGAGGCTACCTGCACCGTCACGCCTTGACCGCGGAGCGGTTCGTCGCCAATCCGTACGGCGCTGCGGGGCAGCGGATGTACCGTACCGGTGACGTCGTCCGGTGGGTCGAGGGCGACGGCGGGTTGTCCGTCGGTTACGGCGGTCGCAGCGACGATCAGATCAAGCTGCGTGGCCTGCGCATCGAACTGGGCGAGATCGAGTCCGCCCTCGCGACACATCCGGCGGTCGACTCGGCGATCGTGGTCGGCGTCTCCGCGGACGGAGCCATCGCCGGCAGCGGTGAGTCGGTCGTGTCCGGTCTCGCCGCCTATGTCGTGCTCCGGTCGCCGGTCGATACGGCAACCCTCGGCGAGCATGTCGCGCAGCGACTTCCGCTGTACATGGTGCCCGGCAGCATCACGACGCTGGACGCACTGCCGTTGACCGTGATCGGCAAGCTCGACCGCAGGGCACTGCCCGCCCCGACCCCGACGCTCGACGCCGCCTACGTCGCTCCGCAGGACCCCGTCGAGCAGCAGCTGGCCGGTATCGTCGCCGGACTGCTCGGCATCGAACGGGTCGGCGTGACGGACTCGTTCTTCGGCCTCGGCGGAGACTCGATCATGTCCATCCAGCTCGCCTCCGCAGCGCGGGCCGCAGGACTCGAACTGTCGCCGCGGGACATCTTCGAACACAAAACGATTCGTGGGATGGCTCGCGCCGTCGCACGCCGCGGCGACGCCGTCGCAGCGCTCGAGGAGCCCCACGGCGGTGGCGTCGGGCCGATGCCGATTCCGCCCGTCGTCTCGTGGGTCCTCGAACACGCAGACGCGCCCGAGGATTTCGCCGACTTCTCGCAGTCGATGGTGCTCCACGCCCCGGCCGAACTCACCGTGTCGGCGCTCCGCGAGGTCATCGGTGCCGTGGTCGCCAACCACCCGATGCTCACCGCCGCACTCACCGAGATCGACGGTCGGCCGCACCTCGAGGCAGGAGCCGGGCGATTCGACGGACAGAGCGCGGTCACCGAGTCCACCGGTTACGGCGGAGAGGCCGATGGTGCTGCGCTGATCACCGCGGCGTTCCGCGAGGCCTCCATGCGACTCGATCCCGCACTCGGGCAACTGGTATCGGCGGTTCTTGCCGGGACCGGGGAACTGCGTCGCGCGGTCATCGTCATCCACCACCTCGGTGTCGACGCCGTCTCGTGGCGCGCGATCATCGAGGATCTGGTGACCGCCTGGGGCCAATACCTCGCCGGTGAGCCATTCGCCTTGAGGCCGGAGGCGACCTCGGCACGGGCCTTCGTCGGAGCGGTGCAGAGCCAAAAGCGTGCTCGGCAGTCCGAACTCACCTACTGGCTCGCCCGTGCGCGCGCCACCGATCTCGGCGTCGAGATGGACCGCGGACGCGATCGCATGTCCACCACCGCCGAGATCGTGCACACGATCGACACGTCCCTCGCCGAACCGTTGCTCACCTCGGTACCCGCAGCCTTCCGCGGCAACGCCAACGACGCACTCGTCGCCGCGCTCGCCCGCGCGGTGCGGTCCTGGCAACGAGACCGCGGTATCGCCGACGAGCAGCCGGTCACCATGCTCATCGAGGGACACGGACGCTACGAGGAGGTGCTGCTGCGCGGCGCGGCCCCGCGCACCGCCGACCTGTCGCGCACCGTCGGATGGTTCACCAGCGTCGCCCCCATCGCCATCGATCCCGACGGTGACGCCGCTCGAACCGTGAAGAGCGCCAAGGAAGAACGCGTCGGCCGGCCCGACAGCGGCATCGGTTTCGGTCTGCTCCGCGCGGATCGTGGTGGCGCACTCGCGCAGGCGCCGCTGCCGTCCATCGCATTCAATTACCTCGGCAACGTGGCGGGGGATTCCGCCGACGGCCTCGTCGGGACCCTGCTCCCGGACCCGGATGCGCCACGACTTCCCGGCACGGTCACCGGTGCGATGGTGGCCACCGCCCTGATCACCATCACCGCAGGGACCGTCGTCGGCCCGGAAGGCCGCCGACTGCAGGCCGGGTTCGGCTTCCCGGCAGGCGCACTGAGCCATGACGACGTCGACGACCTCGCACGGCGCTGGGAGAACGAACTCGCCGCGATCGTCGAACACGTTGCCTCCGAGGGCGATCCGGGCCTTTCGCCGTCGGATGTCGTCGGTGCCGCGGTGACGCAGGACGACCTCGACGAGCTGGCCCGACGTTACCCGCGCGCCGACATCTGGGCGCTGTCTCCGTTGCAGCGCGGGCTGCAGTTCCAGGCCGAACTCGCCGCCGCCGGGCGGGAACAAGGGGCCGTCGACGTCTACATCGCACAGGCGGTGCTCACCCTCGACGGAGACGTCGATGCCGAACGTCTCCACGCCGCGGTACGCGCGGTCTTCGACGAACATCGCGTGCTGCGTTCGTGTTTCGTCCGGGTGGGAAGCGGCGAGGTCGTCACGGTCGTCCCCGAGACGGTCGAGGTGCCGTGGCGGGTTGTCGACATCACGGACCCGGACGCAGCCGCTGCGGCGGGAGTGGACGGTATCGCGCAAGCCGAACGAACCCGCCCCTTCGATCTCGAGTCCGCGCCCCTGATGCGGTATGTGCTGGTGCGCAACGGAACCGAGTCCACCCTCATCGTCACCAGCCACCACATCCTCATCGACGGCTGGTCGTCGCCGCTGATCCTCGCCGACCTCTTCGCGATCTACACCACCGGCCGCGCCTACACCGCCACGGCGACCGAGCACACCGCCGACTACGCCGACTACCTGCGCCACATCAGCCGTGCCGACACCGCTGCCGGCCTGGCGGCCTGGCGATCGGTTCTCGACAGCGTCGTCGAACCGACTCTGCTCGCACCACGCCTCGAGGCCACCACCGAGATGCGCCCCCGCGATCACAGCCTGCTCCTCGACGCCGAATTGAGCACGGCCATCGACGAACTGACCCGCTCGCGTGGGGTGACCGTCTCCACGGTCATGCAATTCGCCTGGGCCGCACTGTTGTCGCGGATCACCGGCGAGCAGGTCGTGGTCTTCGGTGAGACCGTTTCGGGTCGTCCGGCCGATCTCGACGGTGTGGAGATGATGGTTGGGTTGTTCATCAACACGCTGCCTGCGGTGGTCGACGTCGATCCCGACGTGTCGATGGCGCACATTCTCGACACGATCCAGTCGAGCAAGATCGCAGTCCTCGACCACCAGCACATCGGCCTGCCGGACCTGGCCGCGCTGGTCGGCAAGGGGCCGCTGTTCGACACCCTCACCGTGCACGAGTCCTACCCGGTGAATGCCGAATCACTCACCGGCGCAGGCGCTGTCGGAGGCATCGGAATCAAGGACCTGAGCGCCTCCGACGCCACCCAGTATCCACTGAACCTCGTCAGCGGCGTCATCGGCGATCGGATCGAACTCAAACTCAAGTACCTTCCTGCCGCATTCGACGCGCAACAGGTGCAGGTTTTCGCCGACATTCTCGTCAGGGTGTTGCGTGGTCTGGTGGCGGATCCGGGTGCGTCGGTGTCGTCGGTGTCGTTGGTGGATGAGGACGCCTACCGCGGGTCGTTGGTGGCCCCGGTGGTGGAGTCGGTGCATGCGGGTTGTTCGTTGGTGGAGTTGTTCGCTGATTCCGTGGGGCGGTTCGGTGGTCGTGGGGCGGTGTCGGCGGGGTCGGTGACGCTGTCGTATGGGGAGTTGGGTGAGCGGTCGGCTGCGGTGGCGGCGGGGTTGCGGGCTCGTGGTGTGGGTGCGGGGGACTTGGTGGCGGTGGCGCCGTCGCGGTCGGTGGATCTGGTGGCGGCGATCGTGGGTGTGTTGCGGGTGGGTGCGGGGTATTTGCCGCTGGACGTGAGTAATCCGGTGGATCGGTTGCGGTTCATCGTGGAGGATGCGTCGCCGCGGGTGGTGGTGACCGATGAGGTGTCGTCGGGGTTGGGATTGTGGGGTGAACTCGGCGCTGGTGTGGATGTGGTGACGGTGGAGTCGCTGGCCGCGTCGGGTGCGGGTGGTGGTGTTGATGATGTTGTGGTGCATCCGGATTCGCGTGCGTATGTGATTTACACGTCGGGGTCGACGGGTCGGCCGAAGGGGGTGGAGGTCACTCATCGTGATGTGGTGACGTTGATGGATTCGGCTGCGGGTGATTTCGAGTTCCGGGCTGATGATGTGTGGACGATGTTCCATTCGTATGCGTTCGATTTCTCGGTGTGGGAGTTGTGGGGGCCGTTGCTTTCTGGTGGCCGTCTGGTGGTGGTGGACCGTGAGGTGGCGCGGGTTCCTGAGGAGTTCGTGCGGTTGGTTGCGGTCGAGGGTGTGACGGTGTTGAGTCTGACGCCGTCGGCGTTTTATCAAGTGGCGCAGGCGCGTCGGCGGGTGCCGGGGTTGTCGTTGGGGTTGCGGTATGTGGTGTTCGGTGGGGAGGCGTTGAGTTTCGAACAGGTGCGTCGGTGGTTTGATGACAATCCTGCCGATGATGCGCGGTTGGTGAATATGTACGGGATCACCGAGACGACGGTGCATGTGAGTTTCCGGCCGTTGGATCGTGCGGTGGTGTCGGCGGGGGATGCGTCATACATCGGTCGTCCGTTGGTGTCGTTGGGGATTCATGTGCTCGATGAGCGGTTGCGTCCGGTGCCCGACGGCGTGGTCGGCGAGATGTATGTGGTGGGTGGGCAGTTGGCGCAGGGGTATCTGCGGCGGTCGGGGTTGACCTCGACGCGGTTCGTGGCGTCGCCGTTCGGTCCGGTGGGTGCGCGGATGTATCGGACGGGTGATCTGGCGCGCCGGGTGGCCGGTGACATCGAGTATGTGGGTCGTGGTGACGCGCAGGTGCAGTTGCGTGGGTACCGGATCGAGTTCGGGGAGATCGAGGCCGCGTTGTTGTCGGTGCCGGGTGTGGGTGCGGCGGCGGCGCGGGTGGTGGAGTTGCCGGGTCGTGGTGAGCAGCTCGTCGGGTATGTGGTCGGTGAGCCGGGTTCGGTGGTCGAGGCCGCGCAGGTGCGTGCGGCGGTGGCTCGGGTGGTGCCGGGTTACATGGTGCCGGACTTGGTGGTTGAGGTGGCCGGGCTGCCGTTGACGGCGAACGGCAAGTTGGATCGTGGGGCGTTGCCGTTGCCGGAGGCCGAGGTGTCGGTCGGTGAGGCGGTGGCGCCTGCGACGGCAGACGAGGCTCGGGTTGCTGCGGTGTTCGCCGAGATCCTCGGTGTCGACGAGGTGGGGGTGACCGCGAGTTTCTTTGATTTGGGCGGCAATTCCTTGTCGGCGACACGGTTGGCGGCGCGGACGGCGGATGCGTTGGGTGTGTCGGTGTCGGTGCGTGACATCTTCGATGCCCCCACGGTTCGCGAGCTTCTCGCGCGCACGCGTGGACATGCGCGCGCATTACCGCCGGTCACCGCGGTCACGCCACGGCCGGAACGTATCCCGCTGTCCTTTGCCCAGCGACGGATCTGGTTCATCAACCGATTCGAACCCGACGCGCCCACCTACAACATCCCGATCCTGTTGCGCGTCACGGGCGGACTCGATCGCCCGGCACTGCGCGCCGCCATCGGTGACGTCGTCGCCCGACACGAGATCCTGCGCACCACCTTCCCCGACGCCGACGGCACACCGCACCAGGTGATCCACCCGGTGGAGTCCATCGACGCCATGCTCGACTGGGCCGAGGTGACGACCTCCGAAGGGCTCGAATCGGCCGCAACAGCGGGATTCCGCCTCGGCGAGGCGCTCCCGCTGCGAATCCGCGTTCTCCGGGAGGCCTCCGAGGCTCCCTCCGACATCGTCGCCCTGATCCTGCACCACGTCGCGGCCGACGGGGAATCAATGGCCCCTCTGGTCTCCGATCTGCTGGCGGCCTATCACGCCCGCACGGACGGACGACGCCCTGAGTTCGATGTTCTGCCGGTGCAATTCGCCGACTTCGCACTGTGGCAGCACCGGGTGCTCGGCGACGCCACCGATCCCGGCTCGGTACTCGGCACTCAACTCGACTACTGGACAACACAATTGCGGGGCCTGGCCCCGTTCCTGGACCTGCCCACCGATCGGCCACGTCCGGCGATCGCCTCACATCGCGGTGCGCGGGCAGACTTCGAGATCCCCGCGACGCTCACCCGCGACATCGCACACCTCGCTACCGCAGCCGGCGTGACACCGTTCATGGTGGTTCACGCCGCGCTCGCGGTGCTGCTGTCCCGTCTGGCCGGCACGGACGACGTCGCGATCGCCACACCGGTCGCCGGTCGCGGCAGCCGCGATCTCGACCTCCTCGTCGGGATGTTCGTCAACACCCTCGTGCTGCGCACCCGAGTCGACGGGACCGCGGACTTCCGTGCGCTTCTCGACGACGTTCGCGTCACCGACCTCGACGCCTTCGCCAACGCCGAGCTCCCGTTCGAGACGCTGGTCGAAGCGCTGGACCCGGTGCGCTCCGAAGCTTTCGCGCCCCTCGCGCAGGTCATGCTGAGCTTCGATCAAGCGGTGGCCGGCATGGCCGGCGACGCAACTGCCGGAGGTGCACTGGCAGCCGGCGAGGTCGCGGGCCTGACCGTGACGCCACTGGCCGCACCGTCGGTGCCGGCCCAGGTCGACCTCACTGTGACCCTGGCGAGCAGCGCTGCGGGACAACCATGGTCGGGGTCGGTGCTCTACGCCACCGACCTCTTCGAAGCCACGACGATCGCCGCCTTCACCGACATGTTCGTGCGTGTGCTGTCGGCGTTGGCCGCCGACCCCGACACTGCCGTCAACGATGCCTCGCTGATCGCCCCCGACGTCGCCGAACAGGTGGGCCGCTGGTCCGTCGGCGCACCAACGGCGCCGGTGTACAAGACGATCCCGACACAGATCGGCGAGACCGTACGCCGAGCCCCCGACGCCGTGGCTCTCATCAGTCGAGCGCGGCACCTGACCTACGGTGAGTTCGGTGCCCGTGTCCGAGATCTCGCCCTCCGCCTCATCGATGAGGGCGTCGGACCGGATACCGCTGTGGCGGTGAGTATTCCACGCTCGGCGGAGATGATGATCGCCGTGCACGCCGTCCTCGCGGCAGGTGGACAGTATGTACCGATCGATGTCGAGGCACCGGCCGCGCGGATCACCGCGATGGTCCACTCCGCTGCCATCACCGTCGCTCTGGTCTCGGCCACGACCACCACCCTGACCGCCGCCGCTCCGGATCTCGGCCTGACAATCCTTGTTGTCGACGCCGAATCCGACTGTGGTGACGACTATTCCGCGATCGCCGATCACGAGCGTCGTGCCCCGCTGCGCGGCACCAACGCCGCCTACACTCTCTTCACCTCCGGCTCCACCGGCACCCCCAAGGGTGTGACGGTGTCCCACGACGCGATCGCCAATCGACTCGAGTGGATGCAGGACCTGTACCGGTTGACCGCCGCCGACGTAGTGCTGCAGAAGACGCCATACACCTTCGACGTGTCGGTATGGGAATTGGTGTGGCCGTTGCTCCGCGGGGCGCCATTGGTGCTCGCCGAGCCGGGCCGACACGGCGACGCCGACCACCTCGCGGCGCTCATCACCGAGCACGCCGTCACCGTCACCCACTTCGTCCCGTCGATGTTGTCGGCGTTCCTCGATGCCCTCGGCACCCGCGTCGGATACCTGACGTCGCTGCGGCTGGTCTTCACCTCGGGTGAGGCCCTCGGCGCGGCGTCCGCCCACACCCTGCTGACCCTGCTCGACCGAGTCGAACTCCACAACCTCTACGGGCCCACCGAGGCTGCCGTCGACGTCACCGAACATCGGGTTCGGTTGACCGACACCGTGATCCCCATCGGCCGCCCCGTCGCCGGAACCACCACCCACGTGCTCGACGATCGACTCCACCCGGTACCGCCGAAGGTGGTCGGGGAGTTGTATCTCGGTGGGGTGCAGGTGGCCCGGGGATATGCCGGACGCCCCGAGTTGAGCGCGGAACGTTTTGTCGCCGACCCGTTCGGACCAGCCGGTGCCCGTCTGTACCGCACCGGTGACCGGGTGGTGTGGAACGCCGATGGCGAACTCGAATACCTGGGCCGCACCGACTTCCAGGTCAAGCTGCGCGGTCAGCGCCTCGAACTCGGCGAGATCGAGGCCGTCCTCGTTGGCGTACCGGGCGTTGTGCACGCTGCCGTCACGGTGGCGCACACCGCAGCGGGGGAACAACTCGTCGCCTATCTCGCACCCCGCAACGCCGACCTCGCCGCCGCGCAGTCCGCGGTACGCGCCGCCCTGCCCGAGTACATGCGGCCCACCACCTGGATGGTGCTCGAACAGATGCCGCTCGGCAGTGCGGGCAAGGTCGATCGTCGCGCGCTGCCGCAGCCCCAGGCGCAGACCGCCGAGTACGTCGCACCCACCTCTGACCGCGAGATGGTCGCGGCGCAGGTATTCGCCGATGTCCTCGGCGTCGAGCGCGTCGGCCTGGCCGACTCCTTCTTCGACGTCGGCGGCAATTCACTGGCAGCGATGCGGGTGGCCGCGCGCCTCGGTGAGGCACTCGGGGTCGAGGTGTCGGTCCGCGACGTCTTCGACACCCCCGTCCTCGGTGATCTCGTTGCGGCGCTCAGTGATCGGCCGGCCGGTCTGTCGAAGCTCCGCCCGGTGACACCCCGCCCGGAAGTGATCCCGCTGTCGTTCGCACAGCAGCGCATCTGGTTCATCAACCAGTTCGACGTCACCTCACCCGCCTACAACATCCCGGTCGTGCTACGTCTCTCCGGCCCGCTCGACGTCACGGCGCTGCGCGTAGCCGTCGTCGATGTCGTGATCCGCCACGAGATCCTGCGCACCACCTTCGAGTCCGTCTCGGGGGGAGCGCCGGAACAGATCATCCACCCGCCGGAGTCGGTGGAACACACCCTCGATTTCGCCGTGGTCGGCACGGCAGCGGACCTCGAGGACGCGGTGCGGTCCGGGTTCGACGTGACCCGGCAGTGGCCGATCCGGGTGCGGATCGCCGCCACCGGCCCCGGCGAACACCTCATGGCACTGGTCCTCCACCACATCGCCGCCGACGGGGAATCGTTGTCGCCCTTGCTCGGTGACCTGATCGCGGCCTACTCGATCAACGGGGACGGCTCCGCCGTCGGGACACGTCCCGCGCTGCCGGTGCAGTTCGCCGACGTCGCCCTCTGGCAACGCGATGCGTTGGGTGCGGTCGACGACCCCGATTCGGTACTCGGACGCCAACTGGCCTACTGGTCCGAGCACCTCGCGGGTCTACCCGAGGTACTCGACCTACCCGCCGATCGTGCGCGTCCGGCGATCGCGAGCCAGCGTGGCGCACGCCTGGGCTTCGAGGTCCCGGCGCCGGTGGCCGAACGGATCGCCGCAGTCGCGCAGCGTCACAACTCCACCGCGTTCATGGTCGTGCACTCCGCTCTTGCCGCACTCATGGCGCGACTGACCGCGACCGACGACATCGCGGTGGCCACTCCCATCGCCGGTCGCGGTGACCGTCTGCTCGACGATCTCGTCGGGATGTTCGTCAACACCCTTGTCCTGCGCACCCGGGTGGACGTGCACACCGCTTTGGCCGATCTCCTCGAGCAGGTGCGCGGTACCGACCTCGACGCCTTCGCCCATGCCGACGTGCCCTTCGAGGCGGTCGTCGAAGCGCTCGCCCCGACCCGGTCGGAAGCGTTCGCGCCGCTGGCCCAGGTGATGGTGACCCTCGACGGGGGAGCGGTCCCCGAACTCGCCGCAGCATCGGTCGCCGGGACCGCCGATCTCCGGGTGGAATCTGTTGTTCCCGAGGAGGTTCCGGCCAAGCTGGACCTCACCGTCGGGTTGTCCACCGACGAGCCCGGGCGATCCTGGGCGGGCACGCTGATCTATGCCACCGATCTGTTCGACGAGGCCACGATGGTCGTCTTCGCCGAGCGGTTCGTCCGCCTCCTCGATGCCCTGACCGCTGATCCGTCGCTGCCCATCGCCGATGCCGACTGGATCGGCGGCGACGAGGTGGCCCACGCGCTGGCACTCTCGGCGGGCCCGGTTGTGGCGTACGAGGCCCAGACCGTCGCCGATGCGATCGTCACCCAGATCCTCGCCACCCCCACTGCGGTCGCGGTGCAGATGGCGGATCGGTCGACGACCTACGGCGAGTTCGGGATTCGGGTCAGCGAGCTGGCTCGCCGGCTCATCGCCACCGGCGTCGGACCGGGTGTGGCGGTGGGCATTGCCATCGACCGGTCGGTCGAGATGCTCGTCGCCATCCACGCGGTCGTCGCCGCAGGTGCACAGTACGTGCCGATCGACACCGCAGCCCCTGCGGAGCGGGTCGCCAGTATGGTCGACACGGCCCGTGTAGCATTGATTCTCGTCGGAGCGCAGGTTCCGCCCGCGGTCGGTGCGCTCGGCGACGAGGTGTCGACGATCGTCGTCGACACGGCCACCATGCTGGATCCGGACGCGACCTTCACACCGATCACCGACGCCGAGCGACTGCGCCCCCTGCGCACCGACGACGCCCTCTACACCCTGTTCACCTCCGGATCGACCGGGCGTCCCAAGGGCGTGACCGTCTCGCATCGTGCGGTGTACAACCGACTGCGCTGGGGGCTCGACGCCTTCGCGTGGTCGGCAGGCGATCGAATCCTCCAGAAGACGCCCTACACCTTCGACGTCTCGGTGCCGGAGCTGTTCGCGCCGTTGATGTCCGGGGCGACGGTGGTCGTGGCCGAGCCGGGCGGACACGCCGACCCCGTTTACATCGCGGATCTGATCGAGTCGGTTGCGGTGACCTCCGTGCACTTCGTGCCGTCGATGCTGTCGGTGTTCCTCGACGTCGTCGAGCAATCCCAACTGGCCCGATTGACCAGTCTGCGTTGGGTGTTCGCCTCCGGTGAGGCGCTGCCCGCCGCGACCGTGGCGCGGTTGCACCGGGCCATGCCGTGGGTGGAGATCCACAATCTGTTCGGCCCGACCGAAGCCGCGGTCGAGGTGACCGGGGCCGACGTCACCGCGGCGCCCGATGTCATCACCATCGGCACACCCGTGCCGAACACCACTGCCCTGGTGCTCGACGCACGTCTGCGTCCGGTGCCGGCCGGCGTCCCGGGCGAGCTGTATCTCGGTGGCGTGCAGATCGCCGACGGCTACGCACGTGCCGCGGTGCTCACCGCCGAACGCTTTGTCGCCGACCCCTACGGTGCCGCGGGTGCACGGCTGTATCGCACGGGTGATCTCGTGCGCCGCAACGCCTCCGGTGCGATCGAGTACCTCGGCCGCACCGACTTCCAGGTGAAGTTGCGCGGGCAACGCATCGAGCTCGGCGAGATCGAGTCGGTCCTCGTGTCGGCTCCCGGTGTCGTGCATGCTGCGGCTGCGGTGGCCGTCGCGCCGACCGGTGCGCAACACCTGGTGGCCTATCTGTCGCCGGCCTCGGTGGATGTCGGTGACGTGCGTGCGCGCATAGCTGCGGCGCTACCGGAATACATGCGGCCCACGGTCTGGATGACCGTCGACGAACTCGCCCTCAACAGCGCGGGCAAGCTCGACCGTCGGGCCCTGCCCACCCCGGACTTCGGTGGCACCGAGAACGAGTACGTCGCACCCGAAGGGCCGGTCGAGGAGCAACTCGCCGCCGTCATCGGGGCACTGCTCGGTGTCGAACGAATAAGCGCGACCGAGTCGTTCTTCGCCCTCGGCGGCGACTCGATCATGTCGATCCAGCTCGCCTCGGCGGCACGCGCCGGTGGGCTGACGTTGAGCCCACGCGACATCTTCGAGCATCGAACCGTGCGCGCGATGGCCCGGGCCCTGTCGGCGCAGCGGACCGCCCTGCCCGACCTCACCGACCCCGCCGGTGGCAATCGCGGCGAGGTGCCGATCCCGCCGGTCGTGTCATGGATGCTCGAACTGTCCGACACCCCTGACGATTTCGCCGATTTCTCTCAGTCGATGGTGCTCGCCGCGCCTGCCGGCCTGACCGTCGACGACCTGGCTGAACTCCTCGCCGAACTCCTGGCCGTCCACCCGGCGCTGGCGACGCGCCTCGACGTCGTCGACGGCGGTGCGCGGATGACGGTCGGCGTCGACGTGGACTTGCGCACGACGGTCACCGAGACCTCGGTGCCCTCGACCGTCGGCAGCGACGAGTACGCGACCGCGCTCCGCGAGGCACACGCGAGTGCGTCGGCGTCCCTGGATCCGGGTGCCGGTGTCACGCTGGCCGCCCGACTGGTCCACGATCGTGACGGCAATGCCCGCATCGTGCTGGTGCTGCACCACCTTTCGGTCGACGCCGTCTCGTGGCCGATCCTGATCGAAGATCTGGTCACCGCCTGGTCCCAGCGCGCCGGCCGGCGGCCCGTCGAACTGCGCGCCGAGGCCACCTCCGAACGCGGGTGGTACTACCGTCTGGCGCAGTCATCGGCCGACCGCACCCACGAACTCGACCACTGGCTGCAACGTCTCGGACGGGCGACCACGCCGCTCGGCGCGAGCATCGACCGTTCGCGTGACCGGGCTCAAACCACCGTGTCGGTCACCATGGCCGTCGACGCCTCGCTCACCGAGCCACTCGTGACCGACGTCCCTGCGGCGTTGCGGGGCAACGTCAACGACGTCCTGCTCGGTGCGCTCGCACGTGCGGTGCGCTCATGGCAGGTGGCACGCGAGATCCTCGACGAGCAGCCGGTCACCGTTCTCGTCGAGGGCCACGGACGTCAGGAAGAACTGGTGGCCTCCGGTGCCGACCCACGCCGCGCGGACCTGTCACGGACCGTCGGCTGGTTCACCACGATCTCCCCGCTGGCACTCGATCCCGCCGACGACGTCGTGCACGCAGTGAAGGCGGCGAAGGAAGAGCGTCTCGGACAACCGGATTCGGGAGCCGGATTCGGCTGGTTGCGGTATGGGCCCCACGGCACCCGAACCGACACCGAGCTCGCTCGTCGGCCGCTGCCGGCGATCGGCTTCAACTACTTCGGCGCCGGCGGCCGCGCCGACGACTCTGCCGGCACGGCCGCACCATTCGCGCCCACCGCGGACGTGCGCGGGCTGGGATCGTCGGCATCGGGGGCGATGGTGGTGCTCAACGCACTCACCGTCAACGTGGGGACGGAGTCGACGCCGCAGGGCCGGAACCTGGTCGCCGACATCGCGTTCCCGGCGGGCATGTTCGACGCCGCCGACATCGACGACCTCGCCGGGCGGTGGCGCTCCGAGCTCGCCGCGCTGGTCGAGACGGTCACCCGCGGTGACGATCTGGGTCACAGCCCGTCGGACGTCCCCGGATCCGGGGTCACCCAGCACGATCTCGACGCCCTGGCGCATCAGTACCCCGGTGCTGACGTGTGGCCGCTGACGCCCCTCCAACGAGGGCTGTACTTCGAGTCCGAGCGTGCCGGCAGCGGAGCCGACACCATCGATGTCTACGTCACCCAGGCCGTGGTGTCGCTCGGCGCGGTCGACCTCGAGCGGCTCCGCCGGGCGGCGCAACGCCTGTTCGACGAACATCGCGTGTTGCGCAGCGGTTATGTCCGCACTGCGAGTGGTGCGGTGGTGGCGGTCGTCCCGGCGACGGTCGAGGTTCCTTGGCACGTCGTCGATCTCGACGGTTCCGCCGACGGCGTGGCCGCCGAGGTGCGCGCGCTCGCGGACGCCGAACGCATCGCCCGGTTCGACCTCTCGTCGCCGCCTCTGGTGCGCTTCACGGTCGTCCGTCACCGCGATGGCGCCGAGGTGATCATCACCAACCATCACCTGCTTCTCGATGGCTGGTCGGGCCCACTGGTCCTGGCCGACCTACTTGCGCTGTACGCCACCGGAACCTCGTACACCGGTCGAACACGCAGCGGCGAAGCCGATTTCGCGACACACCTGATGCGTGTGGCCCGCGCCGACGTCGGGGAGGGACTCGAAGCCTGGCGTTCGGTACTCGCACCGGTGGAGGGCGCCACCCTGGTGGCCCCGGGTATCGAGGCGACCGCTGCGGCTGCACCGCACACACATTCGGTCACGCTGGACGACCACACCACCACCGCACTCGAGGATCTCGCCCGCTCGCGCGGCGTGACGATCTCCACCGTCATGCAATTCGCCTGGGCGGTACTGCTGTCGCGCCTGACCGGGCAACGCGTGGTCACCTTCGGTGAGACGGTCTCGGGTCGTCCGGCCGATCTCGACGGTGTGGAGACGATGGTCGGCTTGTTCATCAACACGCTGCCCGCCGTTGTCGACGTCGATCCCGATGCCACCATCGGTGACGCCTTGTCGCGGCTGCAGGCTGCGAAGGTCTCCGTGCTCGATCATCAGCACCTGGGGTTGCCCGATCTCGTTGCCCTCACCGGGGTGTCGGGTGCCTTGTTCGACACCCTCACCGTGCACGAGTCCTATCCGATCGACACCGCGTCCCTGGAGTCGACATCGCGTGGCTCGGCCACCGGCGGGCTGGATCTGCGGGCCATCGACAGCCGCGACTCGACGCACTATCCGCTCAATCTCGCCACCATGCCCGACGGCGAACGGATGCGGATACGGCTCTCCTACCTTCCGACGGCTTTCGACGCCGCGCAGGTCGAGGTGTTCGCCGAAACGGTACGCGAGATCCTCGGAACCGTGGTCGATCAGCCGGATGCGTTGCTCGCCGACATCCCGATCATGAGTGAGGATCGCCGTCGCGAGGTCCGTGGTTGGGCCTGCGGTTCGATGGTCACGGCAACCGGGGTTTCCGGCAGCGGAACCGACCTCGCGGGACGGGTGGCCGACATGCTGTCGGCGTATCCGGATAGGGTCGCGATCGTCGAGGGTGACCGGAAGATCTCCAACGCCGAGTTCGGCTCTCGGGTCTGGGCTCTGGCCCGACGCCTGATCGCCCACGGTGTCGGACCCGACACACCTGTTGCCGTGTGCCTGCCCCGGAGTGCCGAGATGGTGATTGCGATTCACGCCGTCGTCGCCGCCGGCGGACACTACGTACCGATCGATCCCGATGCCCCGGACGAACGCGTGCGCTACATGGTCGAGACCGCCGGGTTGGACGTGGCGCTGGTGGCGTCGGAAAAATCGGGCGCAGCAGAAGTGCTCGCAGCGCAGCGTCTCGGCGGCCTGGCCTCGGTCATCACCGTCGACGCGCTCGATCCGATCGACACCTCGACGCCCCCGGTCAACGACTCGGAGCGTCTCGGTTCGTTGCGAGCTGACAATGCCGCATACACACTGTTCACATCGGGCTCCACCGGTCGACCCAAGGGGGTCACCGTCGATCATCGGGCCATCCTCAACCGTCTGGACTGGATGGCAGCCGCCTACGATGTCGACCACCGTGATGTGGTGATTCACAAGACCCCCAACACCTTTGACGTGTCGGTGTGGGAGTTGTTCCTGCCGGCACTGACCGGCGCGACCATGGTGCTGGCCGAGGCCGGACGCCATGGGGATCCGCGGCATGTGGCCGACATGGTGCGCCGCCATCGAGCCACGGTCATGCACTTCGTGCCGTCGATGTTGTCGGCGTTCATCGATGTCCTGGGCGAGGACATTGTGGAGTTGACTTCGCTTCGTGCCGTTTTCACGTCCGGAGAGGCGCTTGCGGGCGCGACCGCACACTCCCTGCTCCGGCTGCTCCCAGGCGTCGCGGTGCACAACCTCTACGGTCCGACCGAGGCTGCGGTGGACGTGACCGCGCACGAGGTGACGCCGAAAGAACAGACCGTACCCATCGGCTCCCCGGTGTGGAATACCACCGCTCACGTGCTCGACGCACGGCTGCGGCCACTGCCCCCGGGGCTGCCCGGTGAACTCTATCTCGGCGGGATCCAGGTCGCCCGCGGATACGCTGCGCGTCCCGACCTCACCGCCGAACGTTTCGTTGCCGATCCTCTTGGTGTGCCGGGAAGCAGGCTGTACCGGACCGGCGACCTCGTCCGATGGAATACCCGAGGGGAGATCGACTATCTGGGGCGCACCGACTTCCAGGTCAAGCTCCGTGGCCAGCGCCTCGAACTCGGCGAGATCGAAGCGGTCATCGCCGCGGTTCCCGGCGTGGTACACACAGCGGCCACGGTGGTCGAGAACGCCGGCGAGCAGCAGTTGGTCGCTTATCTCGCGCCCGAGTCGGTGGATCTCGAGGCGGTCGCCGCGGCGGTCCGGAATGCGTTGCCGGCGTACATGCGTCCGTCTCTCTGGGTTCCGCTCGAGCGCGTCGTACTCAACTCGGCCGGTAAACTCGACCGCCGCGCACTTCCCCGGCCCGACGAACTCGCGCCGGAGCAGACGATGGTGGCGCCTGCGACGGCCGACGAGGCTCGCGTCGCCGCGGTGTTCGCGGAGATCCTGGGCGTCGACGAGATCGGGGTGACCACCGGATTCTTCGATCTCGGTGGCAACTCGCTCTCGGCTACCCGTCTGGCCGCGCGGGTCGGGCAGGCCATGGACGTGGAGATCTCGGTCCGCGACATCTTCGACGCCCCGTCGGTTCGCGAACTCGTGCAACTGATCTCGGGTCGATCCGCGGGTCTTCCGCCGGTCACCGCGGTCACTCCACGGCCAGAAATGGTCCCGCTGTCCTTTGCGCAGCAACGGATCTGGTTCATCAACCGATTCGACCCGGGGACCGCGATGCACAACATCCCGGCGGTCCTGCGGCTGTCCGGCGATCTCGATGCGGCGGCGCTGCACGCGGCAATCGTGGATGTGGTCACCCGACATGAGGTGCTGCACACGCGATTCCCCGATGTCGACGGAGTACCCGCACAGCAGATCGATCCGGCCGACTCGGTGGCCGACCGTCTCGACTGGCAGGTGGTGAACTCGCAGGAAAGCGTCGCGGCTGCGGTCACCGCGGGCTTCGACGTCACCGTCGACTGGCCGATCCGGGTGCGGTTGTGGCCCGTCTCGGCAACCGAACACATCCTCGCGATCGTCTTCCACCACATCGGTGCCGACGGAGAATCGTTGGCACCCTTCGTCTCCGACCTGGTGACCGCGTACGTCGCACGCTCGGCGCACTCCGAACCCGAATTCGCGCCGCTGCAGATCCAGTTCGCCGATTTCGCGCTCTGGCAGCACACCGTGCTCGGTTCCACCGACGACCCGGAGTCGGTGGTCGGACGACAGTTGGCCTACTGGGCCGACCAACTCGCCGGGCTGCCGGACGTTCTCGAGCTTCCCGCCGACCGGCCACGACCGGCGGTCGCCTCCGGGCGCGGCGGCCACGTGGCACACCCGATGCCCGCCGAACTGGGCACCGCGATCTCCGCGGTCGCACAACGTCACGGGGTCACGCCGTTCATGGTGGTGCACGCCGCGCTGGCGGTGTTGCTCTCGCGACTGTCGGGAACCGATGACATCGCGGTCGGCACGCCGATCGCGGGACGTGGTCAAGCGGTGCTCGACCCACTGGTCGGCATGTTCGTCAACACGCTGGTCCTGCGCACCCGCATCGATCCCGCACAGGGCTTCGACGACCTGCTCGCGACGGTGCGCACCACCGACCTCGATGCCTTCGCGCACGCCGACATCCCGTTCGAGACCTTGGTCGACGAGCTGAATCCGGTGCGTTCCGAGGCCTTCTCGCCGCTGACACAGGTCATCTTCTCGTTCGATCCAGCCGCCTCGGCCATCGACGCGCTCGGTGATGCGGGTGGTCTGACGGTCACTGCCGTCGACGACGTGAGCGTGGCGGCCCAGACCGATCTCTACGTCACCGTCGCCTCCCGTCCGGATGGGCAGGAGTGGGGTCTGTCGGTCACGTATGCGACCGACCTGTTCGACGAGTCGAGGGTTGACGCGCTCGCGGCGCGGTTCATCGCACTGTTGCAGCAACTCTGCACCACGCCGTCCGTGGCCGTCGGGGACGCCTCGCTGCTCGACCCCGCGCAGACCGCCCGGATCGCCGACGGCGAATGGGGGGCGCGAGTCGACCTGCCGGCGCCGGCAACCGTGCCCGACGCCCTTGCCGCACAGGTGAACCGAACCCCGGCCGCCCGCGCCCTGGTCTTCGGTGAGCGCGAGGTCACCTACGCCGAGTTCGGTGCGCGCGTCAACACGCTCGCGCGTGAGCTGATCGCGACCGGAGTCGGTCCGGATGTGGCTGTGGGGCTGTGCATCCCGCGTTCGGTGGAGATGATGGTGGCCATCCACGCGGTGGTGACCGCCGGTGGACAGTACGTGCCGATCGATGTCAACGCGCCCGCCGATCGGGTGCGGTACATGCTCGACACCGCCGGTGCCGCAGCCCTGCTCGTCGCCGACACCGGAGCCGCAGCGGCGGCGGTCGGAGCCGCGGTCGACGCCGGTGTCCGCATCCTCCGGGTCGACTCGAGCACCGCCGTCGACGTGAACTCGGCAGCGGCGCAACCGGTCACCGACGCCGACCGCCCGACGGTACTGCTCGGTGACGCCGCCGCCTACACCCTGTTCACCTCCGGCTCCACCGGACGCCCCAAGGGGGTCACGCTCTCGCACACCGCGGTGCTCAACCGGTTGTGGTGGGGCTTGGACACCCTCCCAATCGACGCCGGTGACGTCGTGCTGCAGAAGACGCCGTACACCTTCGACTGCTCGGTCCCGGAACTGTTCGCGCCGTTGATGATCGGTGCCACCCTGGTCGTGCTGGCCGACGGCGGGCATCTCGACCCCGGCTACGTGGCCGACGAGATCCGCCGCACCCGCGCCACCATGGTGCACTTCGTGCCGTCGATGCTCTCGGTGTTCCTCGAGATCCTCGGCTCCGGCCCACACCGCGCGGAGCGGCTCGCCGGCCTCGATTCGGTGCGGATCGTCTCGGCGACCGGTGAGGCCCTGCCGCCGGCCGTCGCGGCGCAGGCTCGTGCACTGTGGCGCGAGGCGTTGTTCTTCAACCTGTACGGTCCCACCGAGGCCGCCGTCGAGATCACCTACGAGCAGATCGGTGACGTGGCCGCCGACGACCCGACCGTCCCGATCGGTGTGCCGGTGTGGAATTCGTCCGCGGTGGTGCTCGACTCGCGGTTGCACCGTGTACCCGACGGTGTGCCCGGCGAGCTGTATCTCGGTGGCGTGCAACTCGCGCGCGGGTATGCGGCGCGGCCGGATCTGTCTGCCGAACGCTTCGTCGCGGACCCGTACGGCGCGCCGGGAGCCCGTCTCTATCGCACCGGTGACCTGGTGCGACGCCGTCCGGATGGAGTGTTGGAGTACCTGGGCCGCACCGACTTCCAGGTGAAGCTCCGCGGGCAGCGCATCGAGCTCGGCGAGATCGAATCGGTGATCGCCTCGGCCTCGGGTGTGGTCCATGCGGCCGCGACCGTCGCGTCCGCACCCGGCGGTGGTGAGCATCTCGTCGGCTATGTCTCCGCCGCCCCCGGGGAGACCGTCGACCTCGATGCGGTACGCGCAGTGGTCACCGAGTCGCTCCCGGAGTACATGCGGCCGTCCGTGTGGATGCCGGTCGCCGACATCGCGCTCAACACCGCAGGCAAGATCGACCGGCGAGCCCTGCCGGAACCGGTATTCGAGGCCGGTGACTACGTGGCACCCGTCGGTGAGGCGGAGACCCGCGTCGCCGAGGTGTTCGCCGACATCCTCGGTGTCGAGCAGATCAGTGTCACCGACAGTTTCTTCGACCTCGGCGGCAACTCGCTGTCGGCGATGCGCCTGGCAGCCCGGGCCGCCGACGCATTGGGCGCCGACGTCGGTGTCCGCGATCTCTTCGATGCGCCCTCGGTGCGCGCGCTCGTCGCGGCCACCGCGGGCAACGGTGACACTCGCCCGCCGATCACCGCGGTATCGCCTCGCCCGGAACGGATTCCGCTGGCATTCGCGCAGCAGCGCATGTGGTATGTCAATCAACTCGACACGACCTCTGCGGCGTACAACATCCCGATCGTGTTGCGCTTGACCGGTCTGCTCGACGTAGATGCGCTGCATGCCGCCGTCGTCGACGTGGTCACCCGTCACGAGGTGCTGCGAACCACCTTCCCGGCCGAATCCGGTGTGCCGTACCAGAAGATCGGCCGTCCGTCCGCCGTCGCGGCCAAACTCGACTGGGCAGAAGTTGATTCGGTCGCCGATGTCCAGGCCGCGGTGGCCGAGGGCTTCGACGTCGCCACGCAGTGGCCGATCCGGGTGCGCGTCGCACGGATTGGTGCCGACGAGCACGTCCTCGCCGTCGTCACCCATCACATCGCCTCCGACGGCGAGTCGGTGGCCCCGCTGGTCTCCGATCTGGTGACCGCATACCTCGCCGAGACCGCGGACACCGATCCGCAGTTCGCCGACCTCGAGGTGCAGTTCGCCGATGTCGCGCTCTGGCAGCACGACGTGCTGGGATCGCCGGATGATCCCGAATCTGTTGTCGGGCAACAGATCGCGTACTGGCGGGACAAGCTCTCCGGACTGTCCGACGTCCTCGACATCCCCACCGATCGGCCCCGCCCGCCCCGTGCGAGCGGCCGCGGTGCGCGGGTGCCGTTCACACTGCCGGCCGCGACCGGAGACAAGGTCCGCGCGGCCGCCGTCGAGTACGGCACCACGCCGTTCATGGTGGTCCACGCCGCCCTGTCGTTGTTGTTGTCCCGCCTCTCGGGCAGCGACGACATCGCCATCGGCACCCCGATCGCCGGACGCGGACAGGCCGTGCTCGATCCGCTCGTCGGCATGTTCGTCAACACCTTGGTGCTGCGCACGCGGGTCGACGCCGACCACGGATTCGCCGACCTGCTGGCCGCGATCAAGGACACGGATCTGGAGGCCTTCGCGCACGCCGACGCCCCGTTCGAGGCGGTCGTCGACGCCTCCGACGCGGTGCGGTCCGAGGCGTTCGCGCCGTTCACCCAGGTGTGGTTCACCTTCGATCAGACCGCCCTGCCGGAATTGGCGGGCGCCGACCTGTCTGTCGGTGAGATCGCCGGTCTGCGTGTCGAACCGATTGCCACCGACGTCGTCCCCGCCCGGGTGGATCTCCTGGTGAGCGTCTCCCCGACAGCAGGGGATACGGCAGGGTCCGACTGGCCGGGCTCGGTGCTCTACGCCACCGATCTGTTCGACGAGTCGACGGTCTCCGCGTTCACCGGGCGTCTCGTCGACGTCCTCGACGAGGCGCTGAGTGATCCCGCCGCACCTGTCGGTCGCATCGCGGTCGGCCGCGAACCGTCGGTGGCCGAGCTGGCCCGGACTGCCGAGGCGGCGCGTGTGTCCGCACCCGAACCGGTGGCGATCGCCGACTCCGACGCCGTGGTGACCGGGGGAGCGGGTACCGCACCGAAACTTCTGCGCGACATCGTCATCGATGCCGCCGTGACCTGGGGGCCACGTCAGGCAGTGGTCGACGCCGACAACGCCTCGTTGACCTACCGGGAACTCGACGAGCGTTCGAACCGGCTGGCGCGCTGGCTGATCGACCGTGGCATCGGACCCGAGAAACTCGTGGCACTGGCGATCGGGCGCTCGGTGGATCTGCTCGTCTCGATCTGGGCGGTGGCCAAGACCGGCGGCGGCTACGTGCCGATCGACCCGGACTATCCCGCCGAGCGCGTCGCGAACATGGTGGAGGACTCCGGTGCGATCCTCGGCCTCACCGCGGGCGCCACCGATGTGCTGCCCGGTGCGGCATTCGACTGGGTCCGCCTCGACGACCCGGCGGTCGCCGAGGAGATCGCGGCCGCTGACGGTGCCGCGGTCACGGCCGCGGAGTTGCTCGGTGAGGTCCGGGTCGACAACGTCGCCTACGTCATCTACACCTCCGGCTCCACCGGCAGGCCCAAGGGTGTCGCGGTGACCCATTCGGGTCTCGCGAATTTCGCCGCGGAGGAGATCCGCCGGTCGAATGCCGACGAGTACTCGCGGGTGCTGGGATTCGCCTCCCCGAGCTTCGATGCCTCGGTGCTCGAATATCTGTTGGCCGCGGTATCCGGTGGTGTGCTCATCTACCGTCCGGCCGAGGCCGTCGGCGGTCCGGCGCTGCAGGATCTCCTGATGCGTCAGGCCATCACGCACACCTTCCTCACCCCGACGGTGCTCGCCACCGTCGACCCGCACTCGGTGCCCGCGTTGCGCGTGGTCTACGCCGGCGGCGAGGCGGTCCCGACGGCGTTGAAGGATGCGTGGGCGCCGCTGCGTCGTATCCAGAATCTGTACGGGCCCACCGAAACCACCATCGGCGTGACCATCAGCGCGCCGATGTCGGTCGGTGAACCGGTCACCCTCGGCGGCCCGCTCGCCGGGGTCGGACTGATGGTGCTCGACGCCCACCTGCGCCCGGCGCCGCTCGGTGTGTCGGGCGAACTGTACGTCTGCGGACTTCCGCTCTCCCGCGGCTACCTCGACCGTCCGGGCCTGACCGCCGACCGCTTCGTTGCCAATCCGCATGGGCGGCCGGGTGATCGGATGTACCGCACCGGCGATGTCGTGCGCTGGCGGGCCGACGCCACCGGCGCACCGGTGCTCGAATACTCCGGGCGCAGCGACGATCAGGTCAAACTGCGCGGGCTGCGCATCGAGCTGGGCGAGATCGAGTCGGCGCTCTCCACGCACGCCGCGGTGCATTCGGCGGTCGTCGTCGGCGTCGGTGGTTCGGTGGCCACCGCACTGGCCGGCTACGTCGTCGCCGACCCCGGGTCCGTGAGTGTGGCCGATCTGAAAACACATGTCGCGCAGTCACTTCCGGCGCACATGGTGCCTGCCACAATCGCCTTCCTCGAGGCACTCCCGCTGACGCCGGTCGGCAAACTGGACAAGGCCGCGCTACCTGAGCCGGTGATCGAGGCGGTCGAGATCGTCGCACCGGCATCCGCGGCGGAGCGTGCTGTCGCCGACGTCTTCGCCGAGATCCTCGGGATCGACGAGATCAGCGTCGTCGAGTCCTTCTTCGACCTCGGCGGGAATTCGTTGTCGGCGGCACGGCTGGTCGCCCGGGTCGGTGAAGCACTGGGGGTCGAGACCTCGATCCGCGATCTGTTCGACACACCGACGGTGCGCACCCTCGCCGCCGCGGTGGCCGGCCGGGCGTCGGGTCTGCCGCCGGTGACCGCGACCGTCCCACGCCCCGAACGCATCCCGCTCTCGTTCGCACAGCAGCGGATGTGGTTCATCAACCAGTTCGATCCGTCGCTGCCCACCTACAACATCCCGGCCGTGTTCCGGGTGACCGGCCGGCTCGACGTCGCGGCATTGCGTGCGGCGCTGGCTGATGTGGTCACCCGCCACGAGGTGCTGCGCACCACCTTCGTCGCCGACGGCGAGAGTGCCTCGGCGCTCATCCACCCCGTTGCCGCGATCGACGACGAAGTGGACTGGGCGGTGGTCGATTCCGTCGACGACATCGAGGCCGCGGTCACCACCGGCTTCGACGTGGCGGCCGAACTCCCGATCCGTGCCCGGATACTGCGCACCGGCGACGACGAGCACGTCGTGGCGCTCGTCGTGCATCACATCGCCGCCGACGGCGAGTCGATGCAGCCGCTGGTCGGTGACCTCATGACGGCATATCTGGCCCGCAGCGGCGGTGGCGCACCGGATTTCGGGCCGCTGGAGGTGCAGTTCGCCGATTACGCCCTGTGGCAGCATCGCGAACTCGGCGACCGCAACGATCCGTCGTCGGTGGTCGCCCGTCAACTCGCCTACTGGACCGACGCCCTGGCCGACGTCCCCGACGTCATCGACCTGCCCGCCGATCGCCCCCGCCCGATGGCGGCCACCCAACGTGGCGGACGTGTCACCGGTGCGGTGCCCGCGGCGGTCGGGGACCGGATCCGGGCCATCGCCGCCGAACGTGGACTCACCCCGTTCATGGTGGTCCACGCCGCACTCTCGGTGTTGTTGTCGCGGTTGTCGGCCGGTGACGACATCACCGTCGCCACACCGATCGCCGGCCGCGGCCAGCGTGCACTCGACCCGCTCGTCGGCATGTTCGTCAACACGCTGGTGCTCCGGGCGCGGGTGACACCCGACATGGCCTTCGCCGAGTTGCTCGATCAGGTCCGCGAATCCGACCTCGAGGCGTTCGCCCATGCCGACGTGCCGTTCGAGATGATCGTCGACGCGGTCAACCCCGTCCGCTCGGAAGCCTTCGCGCCGCTCGCACAGGTCATGCTGACACTCGATCAGTCGACGCTGCCCGAGTTCGCGGCCGCACCGACCGCGACCGGCATCGCCGACCTGACCATCACCCCGGTCAGCCCGGCCGATCCCCCGGCCAAACTCGATCTGACCGTGGGCGTCTCGGTGGCTGACGAGGGCGTCGACTGGCCGATCGAAGCCGTCTTCGCCCGTGATCTCTTCGACAACGCGCGCATCGACGCAATGCTCGACGCCTTTGTCGCGCTGCTGGACTCGCTGACCGCCGACCCTGCCGTCGCCGTCGCCGACGCCCCGATCCTGTCCGCCGCCGAGACCGACGCGCTGCTGCAGCGGGCGACCGGTGCGTCGGTGCTCATCCCGGCCGGCTCGGTCGCCGATGCGGTCGCCGCGCGCGTGAGTGCCGCGCCCGACGACGTGGCGCTGTCGCTGCGCGACCGAACGGTGACCTTCGGCGAGTTCGGCGCGCGGGTGGCGTCGCTGGCACGGACCCTGCGCGCAGCGGACGTGGGACCCGAGGTGGCGGTCGGTGTGTGCATCGATCGTTCGATCGAGATGGTCGTCGCGATCCACGCCGTCGTCGCCGCCGGCGGCCAGTACGTACCGATCGACACCGCCGCGCCGGCCGAACGTCTGCGCCACATGGTCGACACCGCCGGTGTCCGTGTGCTGCTCACCGGCCCGCGTCCGGTGGCCGCCGATCTCGACGCCCTCGCCGGTGTCGTCACGTCGATGGTGGTGGACACCACCGTCGCGGTCGACGAGTCGACCGCACCGTTCACCGATGCCGAGCGACTCCGCCCGATCCGCGGTGACGATGCGCTCTACACACTGTTCACCTCCGGCTCCACCGGACGTCCCAAGGGCGTCACCGTCTCCCACGCGTCGGTGCTCAACCGGCTGCGTTGGGGCTTGTCGGAATATCCGTGGACCGTCGGCGACCGCATCATCCAGAAAACCCCGTACACCTTCGACGTCTCGGTGCCGGAGCTGTTCGGACCGGTCATCGCCGGCGCGCAGATGGTGATCGCCGACGCCGGCGGTCACGCCGATCCTCTCTACATCGCCGATCTGATCGCTGCGACGCGCGCAACCTCGGTGCACTTCGTGCCGTCGATGCTCGCGGTGTTCCTCGATGTGGTTCCGTCCGAACAGTTCTCGGAGCTGACCTCGCTGCGCTGGCTGTTCGCCTCCGGTGAGGCACTGCCGCCCGCGGTGACCGTACGAGCCCATCAGTTGCTGCCCGACGTCGCGATCGTCAACCTGTTCGGCCCGACGGAGGCCGCCGTCGAGGTGGCCTACGCCGATGTCACCCACGCCGATCGGATCGTGCCCATCGGGGTGCCGGTGTGGAACACCACCACACTCGTGCTCGACGCCCGGCTGCGCCCGGTACCCGTCGGCGTGCCCGGCGAGCTGTATCTCGGCGGCACCCAGGTCGCCCGCGGCTATGCCGGAGCTCCCGCGCTGACCGCCGAACGCTTCGTCGCCGACCCCTTCGGGGCGCCCGGCGCCCGCGTGTACCGCACCGGAGACCTGGTGCGCTGGAACACCTCCGGGGAGATCGAATACCTGGGCCGCACCGACTTCCAGGTGAAGTTGCGGGGCCAGCGCATTGAACTCGGCGAGATCGAATCGGTCATCGCGACGGTGCCCGGGGTGGTCCACACCGCGGCCACCGTCGCCGAATCCGACACCGGCGGCGCACATCTGGTGGCATACGTGTCGCCGTCGACGGTGGATCTCGATGCCGCTCGCGCCGCCGTGGCCGCCGCACTGCCCGAGTACATGCGACCCACGGTGTGGATGCCGCTCGACGACGTCGTGCTGGGCAGCGCAGGAAAGCTCGACCGCAAGGCCCTGCCCGCACCCGATTTCGATTTCGCGACAGCACAGTACGTGGCGCCGGCGAATGCGGTCGAGGAAACCCTCGCCGCGATCGTCGCCGGTCTCCTCGGACTGCCGCGGGTGTCGGTCACCGACTCGTTCTTCACCCTCGGCGGCGACTCGATCATGTCGATCCGGCTCGCGTCGGCGGTCCGCGCGACGGGCTTGTCGCTCTCGCCACGCGACATCTTCGAGCACCGCTCCGTGCGCGCGATGGCGCGCGCCGCGCTCGACAGCGCGACCACGCTGCCGATGCTGCCCGAGACCGGTGCCCGCGGCCCCGTCACACCACCGGCGGTGGTGTCGTGGATGATCGAACATTCCACGCAGCCTTCGGATTTCCGTGACTTCTCGCAGTCGCGGGTGCTGTACCTGCCCGCCGACGCCACCGCGTCGTCGGTCGCGGCTCTGCTCGCGCGGGTGGTGGACACCCACCCGATGCTCGCGGCCTCACTGGTGCCCACCGACGACGGCTGGACGCTCACCGCCGGTGCGGACGTCGACATCGCAGCCGCGGTCGGCGCCCGGCGATCCGGCTCGGCGGTCGGCACCGACGGATTCACCGCCGATCTGCACACCGCGTTCGCCGACGCATCAGCGCGCCTCGACCCCAACACCGGTGCACTCGTCGCCGCCGAACTCGTCGTCGACCCGGCCGGAGCGGGCCGCCTCGTCCTGGTGATCCATCATCTCGGCGTCGATGCGGTGTCGTGGCCGATCCTGCTGGAAGATCTCGTCACCGCCTGGGGACAGGCCCAGTCCGGCGACATCGGGCTCGCCCTGCGACCGGAGGTCACCTCGGCACGCACTTGGGCGGATGCGGTTGCCGCCCAAGCCGAACGCCGCATGTCGGAAGAGGGCTACTGGCTCGATCGGCTGCCGGCCCGCGCCACCGATCTCGGCGCCGAGGTCGTGGCCGGCCGCGACCGGTTCGCCACCGAGGTGTCGGTCACCGAGATCCTCGACCCGTCGACCTCGGAGGCCGTCCTGACCTCCGTGCCGCAGGCCTTCGGTGGGGGCGCGGGCGACGTCCTGCTCGGTGCGCTCGCCCGCGCCGTGCGCGGATGGCAGCACGCACGCGGCATCGACGACCGTGGCCCGGTGTCGGTGCTCGTGGAGGGTCACGGACGCAACGAGGACATCGTCGCCTCGGGGCCGCACCCGTACGACAGCGACCTGTCACGCACCGTCGGATGGTTCACGACGATCGCGCCCGTGCGCCTCGACCCGTCGGTCGACGCGATCCACGCGGTCAAGGCGGCCAAGGAAGAACGCCTGTCGCTCCCCGACGCGGGCGTCGGCTTCGGGCTGTTGCGGTACGCGAACGCCGATCCCCGCAGTGAGCTCACCACCCGCCCGCTGCCGAGTATCGGATTCAACTTCTTCGGCGCCGGCACGGCCCGCACCGATGCCGAAGCGCCGCAGGAGATCCCGTTCACCCCGGCCGGGGACGCACCCGGATTCGCCGCGTCGGCGACCGGTGCGATGGTGGCGCTCAACGCACTCAGTGTCACCGTGGCCACCCGGACCGGCACGCGCGGAAGGGAACTGGTCACCTCGCTGACCTACCCGTCGGCGCTGTTCACCGCCGACGACGTCGCCGATCTCGGAACGCGTTTCAGCGCCGAACTGCGGACGCTCACCGGGGTCGTGGCGGGCGGTGCACCGATCGGAGCGAGCCCGTCCGACATTCCCAGCACCACCATCAGCCAGGACGAACTCGACACGCTCGCCGTGCGTTTCCCCGGCGCCGACGTGTGGCCGCTCACGCCGCTGCAACAGGGCCTGTACTTCCAGTCGGAGATGGCGACCGGGGGCGACGGCGTCGATGTCTATGTGACACAGGCGGTTCTCGAACTCGGCGGCGAGATCGACGCGGAACGGTTGCATGCCGCGGCCGCCGCGCTGCTGGCGCACCATCGGGTGCTGCGCAGTGGATATGTCCGCACCGATGCCGGTGCGGTCGTCGCAGTCGTTCCCGAGGCCGTCGATATCCCCTGGCGTGAACTCGATCTGGACGGAAGGTCGCACGAGGTCGCCGGTTCCGTCTCCGAGATCGCCGCGGCCGAGAAGTTCGCGCCGTTCGACCTCGACGCACCACCGTTGATCCGGTTCGTGCTGATCCGGCACGGCGAGACGGCGTCGCTGATCGTCACCAACCACCACATCCTGCTCGACGGCTGGTCGGGGCCGCTCGTCCTGGCCGACCTCCTCGCGCTCTACGCCGGACGCGGCACGTTCACCTCCGCGCTCGCGCACCGGGATTCGGATGCCGAACCGACCAGTGGCTCGGTGTCGGCCGACTTCGGTACGCACGTCCGCCGGCTCGCCGCGCGCGACGACTCGACAGGTCTGGGCACCTGGCGCCGGGTGCTCGCCCCGCTCACCGAGCCGACGCTGGTGGCACCGCAGAGCGACGACGACATCTCCACCCCGCCACGCGATCACACCGAACGTCTCGGCGCCGAATTGTCCACCGCGCTCGACACACTCGCCCGCGACCTCGGCGTCACGGTGAGCACGGTGCTGCAGTTCGCGTGGTCGGTGCTGCTCTCGCGCCTGACCGGCAACCGGGTCGTCGGATTCGGTGAAACCGTGTCCGGTCGGCCCGCCGATCTCGACGGCGTCGAATCGATGGTGGGGCTGTTCATCAACACGCTGCCCGTCGTCGTCGACGTCGATCCCGGCTCGTCGGCGGCCGAGGTGCTGCGGCGCCTGCAGCAGGACAAGATCGCCGTGCTCGATCACCAGCACCTCGGCCTCCCGGAGATCACCGCGACCACCGGGCTCCCGGTGCTGTTCGACACGCTGACCGTGTACGAGTCGTTCCCGGTCGCCAGCGAGTCGCTGTCGACCGCCGACGCCGCCCTGACCGGCGGTCTGCAGATCCTCGGCATCGACGCCGGCGACTCGACGCACTATCCGCTCAATCTGTCGGCGACACCGTCGGCAGAGGGTGTGGCGATCACGCTCAAGTACCTGCCCGCCGTCTTCGATGCCGCGCAGATCGAACGATTCGCCGCCGCGGTGCGCACGATCCTCGTAACGATCGCGAGTGCGCCCGACATCGCCTGCGGAGACCTGCAATTGGTACCCGTCGAGACCCGCCGGTCGCTGACCCCGGTCAGCGGCGGCGCGGCCGCCACGCCACGGCATCTGCGTGAGGTCTTCGCCGAGGTGGCCGCCGCGCACCCGGACACCCCCGCGGTGACCGACGCCGACGGCCGATCGCTGACCTACCGTGACCTCGACACCCGCTCGGCCGCGATCGCCCGCGGACTGCGTGCGCGCGGCATCGGGACCGACACGATCGTCGCTGTGGCGCTCGGGCGCCGCGTCGACCGTCTGGCAACTCTCTGGGCGATCACCCGACTCGGTGCCGCCTACCTGTCCATCGACCCCGGATACCCGGCCGACCGCATCGCGCACATGATCACCGATTCTGGCGTGCGCGTGGGCATCTGCTCTCCCGGCGAGGAACTCCCCGCACCGGGCGGACTCGACTGGCTGACCGTCGACGACCTCGTCGCAGGCTCGCGCGAACACGGGACTGTCGAACCAGGGACGGGCGAACCGGACACGGGTCACGACGTTCCCGTTGGATCGAACAACCTCGACTCCGTCGCCTACGTCATCTACACCTCTGGATCGACCGGCGTGCCCAAGGGCGTATCGGTCACCTACCGCGGTGCGCACAACTTCGCCGTCGCCGAGGTCGAGCGTTTCGGCGTCACCGCCGGCGACCGGGTGCTGGGCTTCGCGTCGGCCAGTTTCGACGCCTCCGTGCTGGAATGGCTGCTCGCGTCGGTCGCGGGTGCGACTCTGGTCTATCGACCCGACGACGTGCTCGGCGGCGCGGAGTTGACGGCGTTCCTTCGCGCGCAACACCTCTCGCACGTGTTCCTGACCCCGGCGGTCCTCGCGACCGTCGATCCCGCCGCCGACCTGCCGGATCTGCGCGTCCTGATCGCTGGTGGCGAGGCGGTCTCGAAGGCGCTCGTGGCGGGCTGGTCGGACCGGGTGGCCTTCCACAACGCGTACGGGCCGACCGAGGCATCGGTGGCGGTGGCCATCAGCACCGCACTCGATCCCACGGCACCGGTCCACATCGGCGGACCCATCGCCGGCGCCGGACTCCTGGTACTCGACGAGCGCCTGCATCCGGTCCCGGTCGGTGTGCCCGGCGAGTTGTACGTGACCGGAACCCCGCTCGCCCGTGGCTATCTGCGACGCCCGGGGCTGACCGCCGAACGGTTCGTCGCCGACCCGTACGCGCCGGGCGAGCGGATGTATCGCACCGGCGACGTCGTCCGGTGGGTCGCCGCCTCATCCGGACCCTCCGACTCCGGCTCGTTCGACACCGGACGGCTGGTGATCGAGTACGTCGGACGCAGCGACGACCAGATCAAGTTGCGTGGCCTGCGCATCGAACTCGGCGAGATCGAGACGGCACTGACGGCGCATCCCGCCGTCGACGCCGCCGTCGTGATCGGGGTCGGCGGATCGGTCGCGACCGCACTCGCCGCCTACGTCGTGACCTCGGGTGACCGCGGGACCGTGGCCGAATCGGCGACACCGGCCGACCTCATCGAGTTCCTTGGCGGGCGACTGCCGGCGCACATGGTGCCCGCGGCTGTCACCGTCCTCGACCACCTCCCGCTCACGCCTGCGGGCAAGGTCGACAAACGTGCACTACCCGACCCCGTGCTCGACGCCGGTGAGCATGTCGGCCCCGCATCGGCCGCCGAGGCCGCGGTGGTGGCGTGCTTCGCCGAGATCCTCGGTATGACCAGGGTGTCGGTCACCGCGGATTTCTTTGCCCTGGGCGGTAATTCGCTCAGCGCCACCCGACTCGCGGCACGCGTCGGTGACGCGCTCGATGCCGAACTGGGTGTGCGCGACGTGTTCGAGGCGTCGACGCCGCGCGCACTGGCCCGGGTGGCCGCCGGCCGCGCCGGTGCGCTCGCGCCGGTCCGGGCCGTTGTCCCGCGACCCGAGCCCGTGCCGCTGTCCTTCGCGCAGAGTCGCGTGTGGTTCTTGAACCGCCTGCAGCCGGAGTCGGTCGCCTACAACATCCCGGTCGGGTTGCGCCTGAGCGGACCACTGGACCCCGACGCCCTGGCCCTTGCGGTGCGCGATGTCGTCGCGCGCCACGAGATCCTGCGAACCACATTCCCGACAATCGACGGCGAACCGGTGCAGTGGGTACACAGCCCCGACGACGTTCTCGCCCGCCTCGACTGGGCGGTGGTCGCCGACGAGACGCAGATGTACGAGGCCGCAGCCACCGGCTTCGACGTCACCGCGCGACCCCCGTTCCGGGTGCGGCTGTGGCACGCCGGCGACGACGACTGGGTCCTGCTCGCGGTCATCCACCACATCGTCGGCGACGGCGAATCGATGCGGCCCTTGATCGCGGACATGATCACCGCCTACCGGGCACGGGTGGCCGGCGAGAACCCCGAATTCGCGCCACTGCCGGTGCAATTCGCCGACTACGCACTGTGGCAACACCGCGAACTCGGGTCCGCCGACGACCCGCAGACCGTCGTCGGACGTCAGCTCACCTACTGGCGAGAGCGGTTGCGCGAGCTGCCCGACGTTCTCGACCTGCCCGCCAAGAATCCGCGGCCCGCGGTCGCCTCGCAGGCCGGTGCGCTCTTCGAGTTCGAGATCCCCGGCCCGATCGCCGACCGTGTGTCGGGTCTGGCGCGCGACCGTGGCGTCACCCCGTTCATGGTCATCCACGCGGCGCTCGCGGTGCTTCTCGCACGGCTCTCGGCGACCGATGACATCGCGATCGCCACCCCGATCGCCGGCCGTGGCCAGGCCGAACTCGACGGACTGATCGGCATGTTCGTCAACACGCTCGTCCTGCGGACCGTCGTCGATCCCGCGACGGGATTCGCGGAGTTGCTCGACGAGGTCCGGGGCGTGGACCTCGAAGCGTTCGCGCACGCCGACATCCCATTCGAGACCGTCGTCGACGCCGTCGATCCGGTGCGCTCACAAGCATTCTCACCGTTGGCGCAGGTGCTGCTGACCATGGCGCAGCCGACACCGACCGAGGCCGTCGCCGACGACTCCGGCATCGTCATCACGCCGATGACCCCGCCGGTGGTCGGTGCGCAGCTCGACCTGTCGATCAGCATCGGCGCGAGCCCTCACGGACCGTGGCGGTCGTCGGTGGTCTACGCCACCGACCTCTTCGACGAGGCCGGTATCGCCACGCTGGTGGCGCGATTCGTCGCTGTGCTCGACGCGGTGACCGAGACGCCCGACGCTGCGGTCGGTGCCGCCCCGATCGTCGCCCCGGCCGAACGTGACACGCTGGTGCAGTG
Source organism: Gordonia sp. YC-XJ4 (assembly GCF_059511865.1). Taxonomy (NCBI): domain Bacteria; kingdom Bacillati; phylum Actinomycetota; class Actinomycetes; order Mycobacteriales; family Gordoniaceae; genus Gordonia; species Gordonia sp. YC-XJ4. Next base: position 4,324,171 of record NZ_CM183447.1, on the reverse strand, counting down.
GTCGTCGGGCACGCCGGGACGCCATCCCGCGAGCACGCTGTCGACACTGATGTCGGACGGGGCGCAACCACGCACCGGCGCCGACGACGCGAGTACACGGCGGCACGGGGACAACTGGCACAGGGACAACCGGCATGGGGACACGGGGCACAGAGAGGGAGACAACGCGTGACCGAGGTCGTCCGGATGAGTGCCGCGTCGCCCGGCGTGGCCGTGGTGTGCGGTGACCGACGGGTCACCTACGCGGAGTTCGCGGCGCGCGTCAACGATCTCGCCCGATGGCTGATCGCCGCGGGCGTCGGCCCCGATGTGACGGTGGGCGTGGCGATGCCACGCTCGGTGGAGATGCTCGTCGCGATCCACGCGATCGTCGAGGCCGGCGGCCACTACGTCCCCCTCGACGTCGACGCACCGCTCGACCGGGTGCGATACATGCTCGACACCGCCGACGCCCGGATCGTCCTCGTCGTCGACGGCGCGGCTCCCGCGGTGATCGCCGACCTGCCCGAACCGATCCGGGTGATCGGCGTCGACACGTCGGTGCCGATCGACCCGGCGACCCCGCCGATCGCCGACGCCGAACGGCGCGCACCGATCCGGCCCGACGATGCCGCCTACACGCTGTTCACCTCCGGTTCCACCGGGCGCCCCAAGGGGGTGACGGTCTCCCACTCGGCGATCGTCAACCGGCTCGAGTGGATGCGGGAGTGGTACGGGTTCAAGGACTCCGACGTCGTGCTGCAGAAGACGCCGATCACCTTCGACGTGTCGGTGTGGGAGTTGTTCCTGCCCGCGACCGTCGGCGCGACCCTCGTGCTGGCCGAGCCGGATCGGCACGGCGACCCCGACCACATCGCCGACCTGATCACCACCGAGAACGTTACGGTCATCCACTTCGTGCCGTCGATGCTGGCCACGTTCGTCGACGTGCTCGGCCCGCGGCTGTCCGGATTGCGTTCGCTGCGGGCGATGTTCACCTCCGGGGAAGCGCTCGCGGCGGCGACCGCGCAGGCGGTCCTCGCCGAATTGCCCGCGCTGGAGCTGCACAACCTCTACGGCCCCACCGAGGCGGCGGTCGACGTCACCGCCCACCACGTCCTGCCCGGCGAGGCCACCGTGCCCATCGGTGTCCCGGTGCCGAGCACCACCACGTTCGTGCTCGACGCGCGGCTGCAACTCGTACCGGTCGGCGTGCCCGGTGAGCTCTACCTCGGCGGCATCCAGATCGCGCGTGGGTATGCCTCTGCCTCGGCGCTCACCGCCGAGCGCTTCGTCGCCGATCCGTTCGGGCCGCCCGGCGCGCGCCTGTACCGCACCGGCGACCTGGTGCGCTGGAACTCCGCCGGCGAAATCGAGTACCTGGGCCGCACCGACTTTCAGGTCAAACTGCGCGGGCAGCGGATGGAACTCGGCGAGGTGGAGGCGGTACTCGCATCGGCCCCCGGTGTCGTGCACGCCGCCGCGGCCGTCGTCGACTTTCCCGCCGGAGCACAGCTCGTCGGTTATGTGAGCCCCGACGACGTCGACCTCGACGCCGTCCGGGCGACGGTCACGCGGGCGCTGCCGGAATACATGCGCCCCACCTTGTGGGTGCCGATGACGGTCATGCCCCGCAACAGTGCGGGCAAGGTCGCCCGTCGCGCGCTGCCCCGGCCGGAGATCGAGGTCCGTGAGATCGTCGCGCCCGAGACCGGACCCGAGACCGAGATCGCCGCGATCTACGCCGACGTGCTGGGACTCGATCGGGTGAGCGTGACCGAGTCGTTCTTCGACCTCGGGGGCAACTCGTTGGCAGCGACCCGCGTCGCCGCCCGGGTGGCGCAGACACTCGACGCCGATGTCACCGTCCGCGATCTGTTCGACACGCCGACGGTCCGCGGACTCGCCAACGCCCTGACCGGACGCGGGCGGACCCGGGCACAGCTCACGGCACGACCACGGCCGCAACGGCTTCCGCTGTCGACCGCGCAGTCGCGGATGTGGTTCATCAACCAGTTCGACACCGACTCGTCGGCCTACAACATCCCGATGGGGCTGCGAGTGGAGGGTGCGGTCGACACCGACGCCCTTCGGCTGGCCGTCCTCGACGTCCTCGCGCGACACGAGGTGCTGCGCACCGTCTACCCGTCCGATGGCGCCGGCCCATACCAGCGGATACTCGAGACCGACGCGGCGGCAGAAGAACTCGACTTCGCGGTCACCGACGACGAGGCCGAACTCGCCGCGAGTGCCGTCCGTGGGTTCGACGTGTCGAGCCGCCTGCCGATCCGGGTGCGGGTGCGAACCGATCGCGGTGGGGGCCGCGCCGCGGAGGATCGTGCCGCACATTCCGATGTGGTGATCACGGTGCATCACATCGCTTTTGACGGTGAGTCCTCGCCGGTGTTCGTCGGGGATCTGCTCAATGCCTACCTACGACGCACCGGCGCGGGGATCGACGCACCGCTGCCACTGCCGGTGCAGTACGCCGACTTCGCGCTGTGGCAGCGCGAGGTCGTCGGGGACGTCGCCGATCCCGGATCGCCGGCCGCCGCGGCGATGGCCTACTGGCGTGCCCACCTCGCGGGACTGCCCGCGGTCACCGACCTGCCGATGGACCGCCCGCGCCCCGCGGTGCTCGACACGACGGCGGGCGTCGTCTCCGTCGAGGTCGACGACGCGGTGGCGGCGAAGTTCGAAGCCTTTGCCCGCGAACATGATGTGACGGCGTTCATGCTCTCTCACGCCGCGCTGGCCATCACCGTGGCGCGCCTGGCCGCCACCTCCGACGTGGTGATCGGGGCGCCGATCGCCGGGCGCACCGACGCCGCGCTCGCCGATCTGGTGGGGATGTTCGTCAACACCCTCGTGCTGCGCACCGACGTCGATCCGGCAGTGCCGATCGGCGACTTCGTGGCGGCGGTGCGCTCGACCGACGTCGATGCCTTCGCCCACGCCGACGTGCAATTCGACGATCTCATCGACGAACTCGCCCCCGAGCGCTCGACCGCCTACCCACCGCTGGTGCAGATCGCGTTCACCCACGAATCGGCCGGCGCCCCCGCAGACGCCGAGGCCGAGGTTCAGGTGGCGGGGCTGGCCGCACGCCCGCTCGGACCGCTGAACGCGGTGGCCAAGTTCGATCTGACGGTCGGCGTCGCCGACCGGTCCGCCGATCGTCCGATGCGTTCCGACTTCCTCTACGCCACATCGCTGTTCGACGAGGACACCGTCGTCCGGTTCGCGCAGACCTGGCTCCAGGTCGTCACCACCATGGTCGCCGACCCCCGGCGCGCGGTCGGCGACATCGACGTCGTCGACGATGCCGCGCTCTCGGCGATGCGCCCCAGTCGTAATTCCACCGGCGTCCTCGAGCCGGCCGCCGACGGCGGGATCAGCACACCCCGACCGCTCGTTGAGATCCTCGACGCGCGGGTGCTCGACCCCGCTGGTGATGCGGTGATCTGCGACGATGAGGTGCTCTCGCACAGCGAGTTCGACGAGCGCACCCACCGGTTGGCGCGCGAGCTCATCGCCCGCGGTGTGCGCCCCGACGACGTGGTCGCCGTCGGTCTCGAGCGCGCCGTCGATTCCGTCGTGGCGGTATTCGGCGTGATCCGTTCCGGAGCCGCCTACGTCCCCATCGATCCGGCCTACCCCCAGGACCGCATCGACTACATGATCGCCGATTCCGGTGTGCGCCTGGGCGTCACCAACGCGGCGACCCGACACCGCCTGGGTACCGGTGGCTGCGACTGGATCGATGTCGCGATCGCCACGGATCCGGCCCGCCCGGCAGCGCCGGTGACCGCAGCCGACCGTGCCGGCGAGATCGGCCCGGACACCCTGGCCTACCTCGTCTACACCTCCGGCTCCACCGGCCGACCCAAGGCCGTCGGCGTCGGCAACCGTGGCATCGCGACTCTCGTCGACGCCCTCCGGGAGATCACCGGAACCCCCGAACAGGCGCCCGACACCCGCGTCCTGCACGTCGCCTCACCGAGTTTCGACGCCTCCGTGCTGGAGATGATGTGGTCCGTCGCACTCGGACACACCCTGGTGGTGGCGCCCCCGACCGCCTACGCTGGGGAGGCCCTCGGCGCCGTCCTGAGCCGCGATCGGGTGACCGACACCCTGATCACCCCGACGGTGCTCGCGACCGTCCCGGTCGAACGCGGTCGCACGATCCGCAATCTGGTCACCGGCGGTGAGGCCTGCCCGCCGGAACTGGTGGTGCGCTGGGCGAATGGGCGCGGTGCCGACGGACGCGGGGCCGATCGACGCCGCATGTACAACTTCTACGGCCCGTCGGAGGCGACGGTCTGGTCGAGCACCGGCCGCTCCGAGGTGGGCCGACCGGTGACGATCGGCCATCCTGTCCGCGGATTCACCGCCTACGTCCTCGATGCGCGACTGCACCCCGTGCCGCGCGGGGTGGTGGGCGAGCTGTATCTGGGGACCAGCGATTCATTGGCCCGCGGCTACCTGGGACGGCCGGGCCTGACGGCAACGTCCTTCGTCGCCGACCCGTTCACCGGTATCCCAGGGCAGCGGATGTACGCCACCGGCGACCTGGTGCGCGTGCGCCGCGACGGGCAGATCGAATTCGCCGGGCGCGCCGACCATCAGGTCAAGATCAACGGGCAACGCATCGAACTCGGCGAGATCGAGTCCGTGCTCACCGATCTACCCGAGGTGGCCTCGGCGGTGGTCCTCGGAGTCGCCGACGACTCCGGGCGATCGCGGCTGGTGGCCTACCTGGTTCCCGACGACGGCGCCACCATCGACCCGGCGCGTATCGTCACCGCCGCCGGTGCACGGCTGGCCGGGCACATGATCCCGCACCAGGTGGTCGTCCTCGCGGAGTTGCCGCTCACCCCGGGAGGCAAACTCGACCGGGCCGCGCTGCCCGCGCCGGAGCCGGTATTCGAGGCCGCCGATCGCGTATCGCCGGCCACCGCCGCCGAGACCGCTCTCGCCGCGATCGTCGCCGGCCTCCTCGGTCGTGACGAGGTCGGCGTGACCGAATCGTTCTTCGCCCTCGGCGGCGACTCCATCATGTCCATCCAGCTCGCCTCGGCGGCCAAGGCCGCCGGACTGACGCTGACCCCACGAGACATCTTCGAACACAAGACCGTTCGGGCGATGGCCCGTGCAGCCACCGACGGTGCCACAGCGCTGCCGGTACTGGCCGACCCGCCCGGCGGACCCACCGGGCCGACCGAACTCGGCGCGATCATCTCGTGGATGGTCGACACCTCGCCCGCACCCGAGGACTTCGCCGACTTCAACCAGTCGATGGTGCTGGCGGCACCGAGGGAACTGTCGGTCGACGATCTCGCGATCATGCTGGCGGCGGTCTGCGCGGCGCACCCGATGCTCACGGCGCGACTGACCCGAGGCGCGGTCGGATGGGCGTTGACGACCGGCGAGCCGTTCGACGCACATGCCGCCATCGAGCGGGTGATCACCGACAGTGCCTCCGGCACAGAAGATTTCGACGAGGCGGTGCGCGCCGCTCATGTGCGGGCGGCAGCGCTACTGGATCCGGCCGCCGGGCACGTGATGCGTGCCGCGCTGGTGGTCGGCGTCGACGCCGCCCGGTTGGTCCTGGTGATCCACCATCTGGCCGTCGACGCCGTGTCGTGGCCGATCCTCATCGAGGACCTGCTCACCGCGGCGGCGGCGGTGTCGGCCGGCACGCCGCCGGTCGTACGCTCCGAGCCGACGTCGATGCGCGCCTGGCAACAGGCGCTGGCCGACCGGCGCGAGTCGCGGGAATCCGAACTGCCGCTGTGGCTCTCGCGCTCGCCGGAGACGCCCACCCGGCTGGGCGTCGACCCCGATCCGCAGCGGGACCGCCTACGCACGGTCGGCTCGGTGATCGCGCGGATCGACGCGCCGATCACCGAGCCACTGCTCACCGCCGTGCCCGAAGCATTCGGCGGCAGCGTCAACGACGTTCTCGCCGGCACCCTGTCGCGCGCGATCCGGTCCTGGCAGCAGCAGCGTGGTATCGCCGACGATCGGGCGGTGGCGATCCTCGTCGAGGGCCACGGCCGCCACGAGGACATCCTCGAGTCCGGCCCGGACCCGCGTCGCGCCGACCTCTCGCGCACCGTCGGATGGTTCACCACCCTGATCCCGATGCTCGTCGACCCCGGTGCCGACGCCGTGCACGCGGTCAAATCGGCCAAGGAACAACGACTGACGATCCCCGATCACGGCATCGGATTCGCCGACCTGCGTGCGGTGGCGAACTCGCCTCTCGCGCAACGCCCCTTGCCGACGATCGCCCTGAACTACCTCGGCAACCGGGCTGCCACCGACGGCGGGGGAGACGTCGGTGACGGGGGAGACGTAGGCGGAGGCGCGACGGCCCACTTCCTGCCCGCACCCGACGCGCCGTTCCTGCCGTCCTCGGTGTCGGGGGCGATGCCGGTGATGGCGCCGCTGACCATCAACGCCGCCGTCACCACCGGAGCGAATGGGCCGGTACTGGCGGCCGATCTGCGATTCGCCCAGGGCGTACTCTCCGAGGCCGACGCCACCGACATCGCCGAGCGGTGGCGGCGAGAACTGGCCGAACTCACCGAGATCGCCGACGCCGGAGAGCCGGTGGGTCTTTCACCGTCCGACGTGCCCGGCAGTCACGCCACCCAAGACGACCTCGACGAGGTGGCGGCGCGTTATCCCGGAGCGACGATCTGGCCGCTGTCGCCCTTGCAACGCGGCCTCTACTTCCAGTCGGTGCTCGCCGGTAACGGCCCGGCCACGGCCACCTCGGGTGGCACTGCGGACACCGCAGACGACGTCGTCGATGCGTACGTCACCCAGGCGGTGCTCCGGCTCGGTGGGGACGTCGACCTCGACCGGCTGCGTGCGGCCGCCGACGAGTTGCTGCTCCGGCACCGGGTGCTCGCCTCCGGGTTCGTGCGTGCCCGCAGTGGTGCGGTCCTCGCGGTGATCCCGCCCGACGCACGGGCCGGGTGGCGGGTCGTCGACCTCGCCGACGACGCCGCGGCACCGGACCGGGTGGCCGAGATCGCGCGGCAGGAACGCAACGAGCCGTTCGACCTCGCGTCGCCGCCGCTGCTCCGGGTGGTGGTGATCGGTCACGGCGATCAGACCGATGTGGTGATCACCAACCACCACATCCTGTTCGACGGCTGGTCGGGCCCACTGGTCCTGGCCGACCTGATGGCGCTGTATGCCACCGGATCGGCCTACACCGGCGACGGATCCGGGGGAGACTTCCGGGACTTCCTGCACCACATCGGCCGCATCGACGATCGCGCGGGGCTGCAGGCGTGGGCGCGACGACTCGCTCGTGCGCAGGGGCCGACCCTCGTCGCGCCGGGTGCCGAGGCCACCGCCGAACACCGACCCGCCGAACACATCGTTGCCGTGTCGGCCGAACTCACCGCCGCACTGGAGGATTCGGTCCGCAGACACGGCACCACCCTGGCCACCGTGCTGCAGGTCGCCTGGGCGCTGCTGGTCTCGCGGCTCTCGGACTCGCGTGTGGTCACGTTCGGGGAGACCGTGTCAGGCCGTCCCGCCGACCTTCCCGGCGTGGAGAACATGGTCGGGTTGTTCATCAACACGCTGCCGGTGGTCGTCGACGTCGACCCCGACGCCACCCTGGCGGCCGTGGCAAGCGCCCTGCAGGACGACAAGACCGCGGTCCTCGACCACCAGCATCTCGGTCTGTCCGAGATCATCGCGCACAGCGGCGTTCCCATCGCCTTCGACACCCTCACGGTGCACGAGTCGTACCCGGTGGACACCGCCTCCCTGTCCTCGGCGTCGCCGACGGCAGTCGGCGGACTACAGGTGCGCGGCGTGGACGTCAGCGACTCCACCCACTACCCGCTGAACCTCGCGACATCGGTGCGCGGGGATCGGCTCCACCTGCGATTCGCGTATCTGCCCACGGCCTTCGACGAGGCGCAGATCATGGTCTTCGCCACCGCGCTCACCCGAATCCTGCAGACCTTCGTCGACGCACCGGGCACTCCGATCGGCGAAGTGCCGCTGGTGGATTCGGCCACCGCAGCACTCCTCGACGACTGGTCGCACGGCGCGGTGGTACCGCTCGAGGGCGATGCGGTCACCGACCTGTTGGCCCGCCGCGCCGCCGACACGCCCGACACGATCGCGGTGATCGCCGACGAGCGAGAGGTCACCTATGCCGAATTGCTCACCCGCGCGAGCACGCTCGCCCGTGAGCTGATCGCGTCCGGAGTGGGACCGGACACGGCTGTGGCCGTGTGCATTCCGCGTTCCGTGGAGATGATCGTGGCGATCCACGCCGTGTGGGCTGCGGGCGCACAGTTCGTGCCGATCGACACCGGCGCACCGGAGGATCGGGTGCGCTACATGACCGAGGTGGCCGACGTGTCACTCGTCCTCGTCGGACCCGGCCCGATCCCCGACGGGATCGCCGCACTCCCCGATACGCGGACCCTGACGGTCGACGCCGCCACTGCAGTGGATCTCTCTGTGGTCGACTCCGCCGCCGTCGCACCGGTCACGGTCGACGATCGCCGGGCGACAGTCCTTCCCGAGCACGCGGCCTACACCATCTTCACCTCCGGGTCCACCGGACGACCCAAAGGTGTCACCGTCTCGCGTCGGGCGTTGAGCACGCATCTGGCCTTCGACCGCGACTACTACGGATTCGGCCCGGACGACGTTGTGCTGCAACAACTCGAGTACACCTTCGACCCCGCGATCATCGAGATCGTCCGCCCCGTGGTGTGCGGCGGACGGCTCGTTCTGCTCCACCCCGGAGAGCACCGCGACCCGGTTCTGGTGACGCGCCGCATGATCGATCACGGCGTCACCTCGGCGACGCTGGTGCCCTCGGTACTCGGCGCGATGGCCGAGATCGTCGACGAATCCGACCTGGCCGAACTCACGGCGTTGCGGTTGCTGCACACCGGTGGTGAGGCGCTCACCCGCCCGGTGGCCGACGCGATCGGGCGACTGCTGTCCGCCACGGAACTGTACAACCAGTACGGTCCCACCGAGACGACGATCTACGCCGCGGTGCAGCACATCCGGCGCGACGGCCACACCGTGCCGATCGGCCGGCCACTGTGGAACACCGTCGCGCTCGTCCTCGACGAGCGTCTGCGTCCGGTACCGCCGGGACTGCCCGGCGAGTTGTACTTCGGCGGGGATCTCCTGGCTCGCGGGTACGCCGGCCAACCCACCCTGACTGCCGAACGGTTCGTCGCCGACCCCTACGGGCCTGCCGGCGCTCGGCTCTACCGCACCGGCGACCTGGTGCGCTGGAACGCCGAGGGCGAGTTGGAGTACCTGGGCCGCACCGATTTCCAGACCAAGCTGCGCGGCCAGCGCATCGAACTCGGAGAGATCGAGGCCGTGCTCACCTCCGCCCCGGGGGTCGTCCATGCCGCCGCGACGGTGGCCACCACACCTGCCGGCGAATCGCTGGTGGGTTATCTCGCGCCCGACACCGTCGACCTCGATGCCGTCAAGGCCACCGTGACCCGGGCGCTGCCCGAGTTCATGCGGCCGACCATCTGGGTGCTACTCGAGCAGATGCCGCTCAATACAGCCGGCAAGATCTCACGCCGAGAACTACCTGCGCCGCAGCAGGTGTCGGGGGAGATCGTGGCACCGTCCACCCCGGCCGAACAGGTGCTTGCCGAGGTCTTCGCCGGCGTGCTCGGCGTCGAGCAGGTCAGTGTGACAGAGTCGTTCTTCGATGCCGGCGGCAACTCGCTGTCGGCGATGCGGGTGGCGGCGCGCGCGGGTGAGGCGCTGGGACGCGAGATCTCGGTCCGTGACGTCTTCGAGGCACCGAGCATCCGGGAACTCGCCGCCCTCGCCGGCGGTCGGGGCGCAGCAGGCCCGGCGATGGTGCCACCTGCGCCACGACCCGACCACGTGCCGCTGTCCTTGGCACAGCAACGCATGTGGTTCATCAACCGGTTCGACCCCACCTCACCGGCCTACAACGTGCCCGCGGCATTGGCCCTGCACGGTGCGTTGGACGTCGAGGCGTTGCGTGACGCGGTCCTCGACGTCGTCGCCCGACACGAGATCCTGCGCACCACCTTCCCCGAGAACGCCGGTGTGCCCGAGCAACTCGTCCACCCGGTATCCGCGCCGGTCGACTGGCAGATCGCCGGGAGCCGCGACGACCTCGAGGTGGCGGCGACGACCGGGTTCGACGTCACCGTCGACTTCCCGCTGCGCGCCCGGTTGTGGTCGGCGAGCCCCGAGGAGCACGTCTTCGTACTGGTGCTGCACCACATCGCCGCCGACGGCGAGTCGCTGGCGCCGCTCGTCGCCGATCTGGTGACCGCGTACCACGCACGGGTGGCCGGCACGCCACCGCAGTTCGAGCCGCTCGCACTGCAATTCGCCGACGTCGCGGTGTGGCAGCACCGGTACCTCGGTTCGGTCGACGAGCCGGGCTCGGTCCTGCACGCGCAGTGGGGCTACTGGTCACATCAGCTCGCGGGGTTGCCCAGTGTGCTCGACCTGCCGACGGATCGTCCGCGTCCGGCGGTCGCGTCCACCCGCGGGGCGACAACACATTTCGAGATCGACGCCCCGATCGCCGAGCGGATCACCGCACTCGCCCAGGAGTATCGGGTCACTCCGTTCATGGTGATCCACGCCGGGCTGTCGGTACTGCTCGCCCGGCTCTCGGCGAGCGACGACATCGCGGTCGGCACACCTGTCGCCGGCCGTGGCCGACCCGAACTCGACCCGCTGATCGGCATGTTCGTCAACACTCTGGTCCTGCGGTCCGACTACCGGGCACAGGAGTCCTTCCACGGCCTGCTCGAACGCATCCGGGGCATCGATCTCGACGCGTACGCGCACGCCGACATCCCGTTCGAGACGTTGGTGGATCACCTCAATCCGGTGCGCTCGGAAGCGTTTGCGCCTCTGACCCAGGTCCTGCTCACCCTCGAACAGTCGGTGATCGCCGAACTCGCCGGGGAGTCGGTCGCCGGCGGTGAGATGGCCGGTCTGCAGGTTCGGCCGCTGTCGATCGGGGAGATCCCGGCCAAGGTCGACCTGCTGTTCTCGGTGACCCCGGCAGCGGCGGGCCACTCCTGGTCCGGCGCCGTGCAGTACGCCACCGATCTGTTCGATGCACACCGCGTCGAGTCGATGGCCGCGAGCCTGGTCGGTCTGTTGGATCGGCTAACCGCCGAGCCGGGCACCGCGGTCGGTGACGCACCGTTGCTGCGGGCCGAACAGCTAGATGAGCTGGTCCCGGTGTCCGGGGGACCCGAGGTGGCGCCCATGGTGCTCGCCGACATCTTCGCTGCGGCGGTCGCCGGCCAGCGCAGACGTACCGCGGTCGTCGACCCCTCCGGTGCAGCATTGTCCTACCGCGACGTCGATGCCCGCTCGAACCGGCTGGCACGATGGCTCATCGGCCGCGGAATCGGCGCCGAATCACTGGTGGCGCTGGCGATCCCGCGGTCGGCCGATCTGTTCGTGGCGATCTGGGCGGTCGCCAAGACCGGTGGCGGCTACGTACCGATCGACCCCGGCTATCCGGCCGAGCGCGTTTCGGCCATGATCGAGGATTCCGGGGCCGTCCTCGGCTTGTCGATCGCGTCCGTCGGTGACCTGCCGGGTGATGACTTCGAGTGGGTGGCAACCGATCGCGAGTCGACCGCAGCCGAGATCGCGGCGATGGACGAGGCACCGATCGGTGCCGAGGACCGGTTGCGGGTGGTGCGTCCGGACAACGTGGCCTACGTCATCTACACCTCCGGCTCGACCGGCAGGCCCAAGGGTGTCGCGGTCTCGCACACCGGATTGTGGAACTTCGCACGCGCCGAGTCGGCGCGGCTCGGCGTCGGTGACGGGCCGATCGTGATGGGTTATGCGTCACCGAGTTTCGACGCCTCGGTCCTCGAATATCTTCTCGCCGTGGCCAACAACGGCACCCTGGTCTATCGACCGGCCGACGCCGTCGGCGGGGAGGCGTTGCAGGAGTTCATGATCGACCGTGAGGTGACACACACGTTCCTCACCCCGACGACCCTGTCGACCCTCGACCCGGCCCGGTTGCCCGCGGTGGAGTGCATCGCCGTCGGTGGTGAGGCCGTACCGCAGGCGCTGCAGGACCACTGGTCGGCGCACGTCCGGATACAGAATGCCTACGGCCCCACCGAGACGACGATCCTCACCAACATCGGCGAGATCGCCACTCCGGGGACGCCGGTGCGGATCGGTGCGCCGCTGCACGGACTGCAGCAGGTCGTCCTCGATGCCCGGCTGCATCCCGTGCCCGAGGGTGTCGTCGGCGACTTCTACATCGCCGGGTGCGCGCTGTCGCGCGGCTATCTCGACCGCCCGGGCCTGACCGCCGAACGCTTCGTCGCCGCGACGTTCGGTGCGTCCGGTACACGGATGTATCGCACCGGCGATCTCGCACGCTGGCGGCGCGGCCCCGACGGACGTCAGGTGATCGAATATGCCGGCCGCAGTGACGATCAGGTCAAGTTGCGCGGACTGCGGATCGAACTCGGTGAGATCGAGGCAGAGCTCGGCCGGCACAGCCTCGTCGACGCTGCCGTCGTCATCGGGGTCGGTGCTGACGGGGTCGGTGCTGACGGAGTTGGGGGATCGGTCGCCTCGGCACTCGCCGCCTACGTGGTGCCGACCGATCTCGACGCCGATCAGACGACTCTGATCGCGGATCTTCGCGCGCACCTCACCCGGCGGCTCCCGGCGCACATGGTGCCCGCGTCGATCACGGTGCTCGCGCACCTGCCGCTCACCCCGGTCGGCAAGCTCGACAAACGGGCGTTGCCCGCGCCGCAGATCGTCGAGCGTGAGATCGAGCCGCTGCGCAACGACGTCGAGCGTGCCGTCGCCGCCGCGTACGTCGAGGTGCTCGACGTCGACGAGGTCGGCGCCGGCGACGGCTTCTTCGATCTGGGTGGCAATTCGCTGTCTGCGGCGCGGGTCGCGGCGTATCTGCGCGGCGAGCATCAGCTCGAGATCGAACTGGCCTGGCTGTTCTCGGACGCGACGGTGCGCGGGCTGGCGCAACGCATCACCGGGGCCGACGCCACGACTGCCGACGTGCTGATCACCCTGCGCGCCGAGGGTTCGCAGCCGCCGCTGTTCTGCGTTCACCCCGCCGGTGGGCTGGCCTGGTTCTACGGAGGGCTGGTGCCGTATCTGGCCGATCGGCCGATCTACGGCCTGCAGGACCCGCATGTGGTCGGCGGCGAACCGTCGATCACCGATGCCCACGCGCTCGCGCAGCGTTATGTCGCGAAGATCCGCGAGGTCGCACCGCATGGCCCGTATCGGATCCTGGGCTGGTCGGTCGGTGGTGTGATCGCGCATGCGATGGCCACGCGTCTGCAGAACGAGGGCGAGACCGTCGATTTCCTCGGCGTCATGGACTCCGTACCGGAGGACCCGGGGGCGACCGAGCGGACCGTCGAGCCGGCGCCCGAGGCGACCGCACGACCCGGCGCCGAGCAGGACGGTTCGGTCGTCGTCGACGTCCTCGGTGGCTGGCGCGATCTGTTCGATCTCGGCGACGACGTGCAGGCGTCCACGCCGGAGGAGGTCACCGCGATCATCCGGGCCCAGATCGAGGGCATGGGATTGCTCGGCGCCGACCAGGTCGACCGGATCATGACGAGCTTCGAGTTGTCGCCGCAGGTGGTCCTGGAGTTCGTGCCCGCGGTCTTTCGCGGCGATCTGCAGGTGTTCACCGCGACCGAGGACAAGGACGACCCGAGCACGATCGCCGACGGGTGGCGCGCCTACGTCTCCGGCGAGATCCGCAACGTCGACGTCGCCACGCACCATCTCGGGATGGCCGATGCGGCGTCGCTCGCCGTCATCGGCCCGGTGCTCGACGCCGAACTGACAGCGCTCGATTCCGTAGCGGAGGAGGGCAGGAGACCGGGGCGGGGTTAGTGCCGCCGACGAGGTCGGGGACGGTACGGTGAAACACGACTGAGGTTCACCTAACCGCCTCGAGGACAACGACGATTGACTGAAGGAGTCGAGTAGAGATGACGAACCCATTCGACGACGAGAACGGCCGCTTCTACGTGCTCGTGAACGATGAGAACCAGCACTCGCTGTGGCCGACGTTCGCCGACATCCCGGCCGGCTGGACCAAGGTGTTCGGGGAGGATTCACGTGCCGCGTGCCTGGAGTACGTGGAGAAGAACTGGACCGATCTGCGCCCCAAGAGCCTCATCGACGCGATGGAGGCAGACAAAGCCGCCCGGGAGAACGGCTGACCGTCGAACGTAGGACGAGATGTCACGAAACGTCGCCGGGACCCCAGTGGTCACGGCGACGTTTCTTTTCAACATCAGACACAGAAATCTCATAGACCACATGTGTCACAAGTTCTATCGTTTCTGTTGACGGGTATACCGTAGTTGTTGTGGGCGTTACCAGTTTCGGTGTGTAATCCGCCACATTTCACGCGGTAAGGTACCCACATCGTTACGCAGCAATCGATGCTTGATTGCAAGAAGCCCTCGGTCGACGGGGAGGTTGATCGAAGGGTGATGACCATGAATCAAGTCAGCCGGGTGGGGGAGTGTCACATGAATGAACTACTGCAGGACATCCGCGACAGGGCGGACATGACGCCGTCGTTGCCGGCGGTGCGCTTCGGTGGGCACATGGTGACCTACGGCGAGCTCGACCAGGCGCTCGACTCCTTCGAGGTGGTCATGGCGCAACACGGTATGTCGCGCGAGGCGGCGTTCTACGCGGCCGTGCTCCACTCGGTTCCGGCGCTGGCCGAGATCTCTGATCCCGACGAGCAGGGCCGCAACATCGACCAGGTGGTCGCATGGCTGGGCCGGCATCTCGAGCCCACGGTCGGGCACCTGCGCGTCGCCGGCTGATCCTCCGGTCCGAGAACACGGCGCGGGCTCGTGCGCCGCGCGGCAGGCTCTACAGCAGCGAGCCGACCATCAGGACGAGCGCGAGAATCGGTAGCCCGACCAGGGCACTGCCCGTCCCCATCATGATCGACGCCACCGCGCGACCGGTGCCACGCATGCCCGGTGTTCGCCGGATCGTGCGTACCGCGGTCACTCCCAGGATGATCGCCAGGATGCCCAGCACCCCACCGATGCCGAGTGCCAGGGTCAGCGGCACCGAGGCGACGCCGCACACCACCGCTGCGGTTGCCGCCGGAGCGGTGCGTCCCCGCGGATAGACGACAGGTTCGACGCCCGATGTTCGGAGCTCGGGGATCGGACCGAGTTCGGCCCTACCCCACAGGTCGCCGATCGGAGGTAGCGGCCCGTCCACGACATCGCTCCGGGGACTCGGGATCTCGAAAAGCGGGGCCTCGAAGTCCGGTGTTGCGTGGTCCGGTCTTTCGGTGTGCGGCGTTTCGGGGCGCTGGGTCCCGGGTTCTGCAGACTCGTCGACCAGATCGTTCACCTGAGGCCAGCGCGCATGACGATCGGTCACCGCGGGCGCAATCGGACGGGTGACCTGATCGGTTCGCACAGCGCCTCCCTCGGCATCGATGTCCCGGCCGTCACCGGGTTCTGCCATGCTACCGGCGCTCACGTCGGGCAATCCGGTCCCAGCTTCATCGCTCACAGCCACACCGGTCGCAGATGCACCGAGCGCCGCACCGGAGGCTTACGGTGCGGCGCTCGGGAGTGCGTTGTCGGAGGTCAGTGACCGCCGGCCATCGACTGCAGGAAGGTCACCGCGTCCCCGGAGAGCTTCCAGCTTCCGTCGACCTTGACGAACTTCATCTGCAGGCCGCTGGCGGAGTGTGCGCCGCCGACATCGAAGGTCACCAGAGCGGCATCGTTGCCGTCGCCGCTGACCTTGGTGACCTTGTAGGTGTAGCCCATCTGCTTGGAGCCCTTGGCGAAGGCCTGGATCGCGGGCTTGGTCAGCGGGCTGCTGGTGTCGACGACGGCGTCGAGATCGGCACTGGAGGTGTCGGGGTTCAGCGCCTTGTCCAGGATGGCCTGAGCTGCTGCGGTGTCGAGATCTGCGGGAGCGGGTGCGTCGCTGCCGGAGGATTCCGCGGCGCTGGATTCGGCGCTCGTGGCCGCCGAGGTGCTCGCGGTCGTGGTGGAGGCGTTGTCGTCACTGCTCGAGCAGGCGGCAACGGTGAAGACGGCGGCACCGGCCAGGGCGGCCGCGGCAACGGACTTCCGAAGCTTCATGATTCTGACTCCCATCGAGGATCGGGTAAGCCCACACTAACTCACCCAGGTCAGAGTGCCCGGAAGACGGGTCATCCGGCGTCCGGAATTAAGCGGACCATGGTCCGGTTAAGCTGGATGACAGTCCCGGAACCCAGGAGGCGCGACATGCAATTCGGACTCTTCAGCGTCAGCGACATCACGGTGGACCCGACCACGGGGGTTGCTCCCACCGAGCACGAGCGCATCAAGGCCATCGTCGAGATCGCCAAGAAAGCGGAGGACATCGGACTCGATGTCTTCGCTCTTGGTGAGCACCACAACCCGCCCTTCTTCTCGTCGTCACCGACGACGACGCTGGCCTACATCGCCGCACAGACCTCGACGCTGAATCTGTCGACGGCCACCACCTTGATCACCACCAACGATCCGGTGAAGATCGCCGAGGATTTCGCGATGCTGCAGCATCTCGCCGACGGGCGGGTGGACCTGATGCTCGGCCGCGGCAACACCGGCCCGGTCTATCCGTGGTTCGGCAAGGACATCCGGCAGGGCATTCCGCTCGCGATCGAGAATTATCATCTGCTGCACCGGCTCTGGACCGAGGAGGTGCTCGACTGGGAGGGCAAGTTCCGCACCCCGCTGACGTCGTTCACCTCGACGCCCCGCCCCCTCGACGGTGTCGCGCCGTTCGTGTGGCACGGGTCGATCCGCAGCCCCGAGATCGCCGAGCAGGCCGCGTACTACGGTGACGGCTTCTTCGCGAACCACATCTTCTGGCCCGCAGAGCATTTCCAGCGTCTGATCGACTTCTATCGTGAACGCTACGAGCACTACGGCCACGGCAACGCCAACCAGGCGATCGTCGGGCTGGGCGGACAGTTCTTCATTCGCAAGAACTCCCAGGACGCGGTCCGCGAATTCCGGCCGTACTTCGACAACGCGCCGGTCTACGGGCACGGTCCGTCGTTGGAGGATTTCAGTCGGGAGACTCCGCTGACGGTGGGCAGCCCGGCCGAATTCGTCGACCGCACACTGTCGTTCCGCAACACCTTCGGCGACTACCAGCGCCAGCTGTTCCTCATCGACCACGCGGGTCTGCCGCTGAAAACCGTCCTCGAACAGCTCGACGAACTCGGCGCGGTCCTGCCGGAATTGCGTCAGGGATTCGCCGAGGGGCGTCCCGCAGAGGTCCCGGACGCGCCGACACACGCCTCGCTGGTGGCGGCGCGTGATGCCGCGGTGCACGCCGATGAGGAAGACGAGATACAGGAACACGAGGTGCAGGCATGATCCGACTGGTCGCGGTCAATGCCGGGCTCGGCGAGCCGTCGTCGACGCGGATGCTCGTCGACCGGCTCGTCTCGGCGGTGACCGGTGTGCTGGGTGAAAACCGGGTGCAGACAACGACAATCGATCTCCGCGACCTCGCCGTCGACCTCGGCCGGTCGATGGCCGCGGGCTTTGCCACCGGCGCTGCTCGCGCGGCCATCGACACCGTGCAGGGTGCCCATGCCCTGATCGTCGCCACCCCGGTCTTCAATGCGTCCTACTCGGGCCTGTTCAAGACGTTCTTCGATCTCGTGGACGTCGACGAGATGGCGGCCACGCCGGTCCTGATCGCCGCGACCGGTGGAAGCCCACGGCATTCGATGGTGCTCGACCACGCGCTGCGTCCGCTGTTCGGCTACCTGCGCATGATCGTGGTGCCCACGGGTGTCTATGCCGCCGCCGAGGATTGGGCGGGCGGCTCCGGTGACACCACCACCCTCCGTGATCGGATCGACCGCGCCGCACGGGAACTCGCGGCGCTGCTCGAGAGTGGCAAACAGCAGTCCCGGGCGTTCGCGGATGCGTTGTCCGACAATGACAGCCAGAACGACACCGCCGCCGAGTCTGCAGGTATCGCGAACTTCGCGCGGCTGCTCGGCGGTTCAGGGTGAGGTGGCACGCCGAGGGCGTGATTCGTGAGGACCTGAGTCGCAAGGCTGCGTAAGTAATTTGTCGAGTGGTGTTCCCTGAGCGACGAATACCGTTCGCGAGCCTCATCGTCTCGGTTTCCTGGTCAACTGACTCGGTTTTCAAGTCGGCGGTTGTGATTGCCCACCAGGTGCCACAAAGTAGGGCAAAGCAAGAAGGTGAGATGGCGTACGGGCGGCTCATGTCGGTGCTTCTCATCAGAAGGAAGCCCATCATGAACGGTGTTGTCGTCGTCTCACCTCATCTGGATGACGCAGTGTTCTCTGCAGGCGCCACCATCGCTGCATTGGGCGAAGTAAGCGTGGTCACCGTGTTCGCGGGCGACCCGCTGCCGGAGCAATCCACCGGATGGGATCGCGCGAGTGGGTTTTCGTCGTCGTCGGAGGCGATGGCGGCCCGACGCGATGAGGACCTCGCCGCTCTTGACGCGCTTGGTGCGTCCGCCATACACCTGGGCCTTCTCGACAACCAGTACGGTGGCTGCTCTCCGGAAGCGGTGATCGAGTCTCTGCACCGCGAGATCGCGCGTCTCACACCCGATCTCGTGATCGGGCCACTGGGGGTGGGCCACCCGGACCACATCACGACGCGAGAGGCACTGTTGGCCGACCCGCCACCCTGCGACCTCTGGCTGTACGCCGATCTGCCCTACTGCACGTACCGGTGGCGTGGGGAGTCGAGAACGCACCGGCGACTTCGCCGAGAAGGCCACCACTTGGACGTCGCGCATCCGCGGCTCGGCAACTCGCAAGCAAAGCTGACCGCCATAGGTCGATATCGTTCTCAGGCAAGCCTGTTCAAGCTCGATCGACTGACGGTGCCCGAGCGCTTCTGGCACGTTCAACCGCGCCGATCGGCCCCCGTCGTTCATCGGGCACGCGCAGCCGGGTAGCTCCGCCGAGCGTGGGCGCATTTGCTGGCTGGTCACCGATTGCTGTGAGCCAAGTCAGGTGACAACGACCCCTCACCCCTCCTGCGCCCGCCCCGGCACGTTCTCCCGCGCCCGCAGGCGCGTTCCGGGGAGGGTGGGGGCGGGCAGGTGCTGGATCTCACCGGTGTACCCCTGCACCTGACCGAAGCGCTCACTGTGCGCCATCCACTCCTCGCGGAAGGCGACGATGTCGTCGTGGCTGCGCCCGATGAAGTTCCACCACATCACGATGTCCTCGTTCAGCGGTGCACCGCCGAGGACGACGATGCGAGTTGCGCCCTCGGCGCGGTTGCGCAAAGTGATGGTGCTCGCGCCGAGTCCGACGTACCCGAGTTGGGTGCGTTCGATGGTGGGGGCGGTGGAGTCGACGATGTCGACGCGGCCGGAGTCGACGAGGAATCCGTGTTCGAAGTCGTCGCGAACGTCGAGGGCGATCTCCGCGCCTGCCGGTAAATGGAGTTCGGCGCCGAGGAGCGGTGTGAAGGTGTGCACGGGGGAGGTGCTGCCGTGCAGCTCACCGAGGAAGACACGCGCGGTGACCTCGCCGACGGTGACCAGCGGTGGCGCGTAGTGCGCGAAATCCCGTGGCGTGTCCACGGCGTCGGCGGGCAGCGCGATCCACAGCTGCACGCCGTGGAGCACCGTGGTGTCGGGGGTGGACACCTCGGTGTGGGCGATGCCATGCCCCGCGGTCATCAGGTTGAGTTCACCCGGCCGGACCATCGCATGATTGCCCATGGTGTCCCGGTGTTCGATCTCGCCGGTGAACAGCCAACTCGCCGTTTGCAATCCGGTGTGCGGATGCGGTGGCACGTCCATTCCGCCGGTGACCGAGACGTCGTCGGGACCGTAGTGGTCGGCGAAACACCAGGCACCGATCAACGATCGGCTGCGCTGGGGCACGGTTCGGTGGACCGTCATCGCGCGCGGACCGCCAAGGGGGACGTCACGGGCGGTGAGGACCTCGGCCCGCAATGGACGTCGTTTCTCGCCCGACAAGTTCTGTGTGACCGAGCTCTGGGCGACCGAGTTCTGGGCGACGGTTCGGCATTCGACTTCCGCCGGCTGGGCTTCGAGATTGCTCACGTGCGACACCGCCTGACTGGCTGGGGAGGTCGCGGCATTCGGCGACCGGGGCTGGGACGACCCCGCCAGTCTACGGATTCGTTTCGCCGGATCCCCCGCTCGCGCGGCCGTCCCGCTCACCGGAGTCGCTCAGATGACCTCGGCGTCGTCGAAGGTCATGGCGAGGCTGCTCACCGACGTCGTCATGAGCGCGTGCGGCGACAGGCCGAGAGAGCGCAGCTCGTCGGCGATCTCGTGGTCGCCGAGGTGCAGGAGGGCGCCGCCGAGTCGGGTCCGGGTGCCGGTGATCGACCGCAGTCGCCACGGCGTCATCCGCAGAGTGCCGTCGAGCTGCGAGTACGCATGCAGCGTGGTCTCCACCGAAGATGCGGGCATCGGTATCCCCGGCTTGACGGTGAGGTCGGCGATCAGCCGGCCGTCGACGCTCACCCGGCCGTGCCGGGTCGCCGACTCGTGGTCGACGTCGAAGTCGGCAAGGATCTTCGGGAATCCCCAGATCCCGCGTCCGGCGGCGAGGGTGAACTCACCATCGACCGGTAGCCGATGGATGAGGGCCCGCGCGTCGCCGGCGAACAGCGACCGCAACCCGGACCAGGACCCGCCAGACCGGGAACAGCCGGGGACGGATGCGTCATCGGTCGTGGTCGGATCGACGAGGAAGCACACCCCGAATTCGTTGTAGGGCCCGAGATCGCCGTCGATGTAGTCGACGAAGACCAGCATGCACATGCCCCGGCCGCGACGAATCCGCAACGGCGCCACCGCACCGCGGGTGTCGCCGGCGGCGTCGATCGCGGTCTGCATCGCCCTCGCGTCGGCGGTGAAGCCCGCGACGAAGCAGCGGGCGTGTCGGATCTCGACCGGCATCGTCACCGTCGAGCCCAGTACGTCATGTCGGGAAGGGTGGGTCATCGTCGTTCCTCGCCTTGCCGTGAGTCTGTTCTAGAACATGTTCTACTTCTGCTGTCGCGGTGATCCTACGTGGTGTGCGTCGAGGGAAGGCCGGGATCGATCCTCCCGATCGGATGAGAACGCCGCCGCTCGGCACCGTGAGCAGGGCGAGTGCCGAGATCGCCGGTGTGGCGGTGCAGTCCCCTGATGAGATCACGGATTGACGAATCGCTTAATCCTTGCATCTGCAAACGACGTCCCCCATGTTGGGACTATTCGGTTGCTGAACGCAGCCTTAATATTCTCTGTGAAGAGTTGATGGACCCCAGTGCGAACGGCGAGCGCGATCCCCGCGCGTGAGCCGTGGTACCTGACAGTAAACGAGGACCAACGGTGACGACCGCGCCTTCCGATATTTCGGACACCATGCCCCTTCCGGCCCCCGGACATCCGGTCGGTCACCCCCGCGACCTCCGAGCCTCGGTGGCCCGTATCGCCGACTATCGGCCCCCGGTCGCGCCGGGCTCGCATCTGAGGATGCGTCCGCTCGCACCGGTCCGGCCGCCGATGCGCCCGGTCATGCCGAGCGCCGCGCCCGCGCCCGCACCGATCCGGCGTCCGGTGCTCTCGCCGCGCGAGGTCGAGGTCCTTCTCGCCTGGTTGGCAGCCGAATCGAAGGACGAGGCCGCCGAGCAGCTGTTCATCGCGGCATCGACCGTGAGCACCCACCTGGCGCGAATCCGGGCGAAATATGCGGCCGTCGGGCGCCCCGCACCGACGAAGACGCACCTACTCGCACGCGCGCTGCAGGACGGCATCACCCGCCTCGAGGATTGGTGAGGCCCGGTACACCCTGAATCCCGGTACCACCGACCGACGTCGACCCCCGCGCCCATCGCGTCCGGGGGTCGTCGTGATCAACCGGGTAGCACGTCGTGGCGGCCGGGAATCACAGTGACACCTGCGCGAGAATGTCGGTCGTGGGTTGCGGTGACCCACCCTCCGGCTCGATCGTGACGGCCAGAACCTGAGAATTATCGATGCGCTCGATAAGTAGGGGATCGGTCGTCCCGGATCCCGCAACGAGGCCCGCCGACGCCGGCTGCGCGTTGGCGCCGCCGACCAGCCACAGTTGATAGGTGCGATTCGAGGGCAGCGGTGTGCGCTGATCACGTAGTACCGCCACGGCCCGGTTCTGGGTCCGCGACGCGACCACCGACATCGCTCCGTGATCGTCGGCCAGGCGAGCGACCGAGACCACCGCGTCAGGTGCCTGCAGCACGTCGAGGACGTTGCGATCGGCCGACGTCGTCGGTGCCGGCTGTGGAGCGGTCTGGCGTCCGACCAGCGCCCCGGCACCGAGCGCGACGCCCACGACGATTGCCGCGGCGGCCAGCGCCGCGGCTCGTCTGCGTCGGCGGGCGGCCAGGTCGACGACCCGGCCGGAGTCGGGGCCTTCCGGTGTCGAGCCTTCTGTGACAGGGCCTTCTGTGACGGGGCCTTGCGGGGGCGGGGCCGGCGGAACCGGCGGACCGGTCGCCGCGTAGGCCGGACTGTCGCTGCCGGCGGCCGGGGAGACCGCCGCATGCCGGCCGGTATCGGTCTCCGCCGGTGTCGAGATCGACGACATCGACCCCGGGGAGACCCCCGACTCGGGGGAGTCCGGCGGTCCGGTGGAGTCGGCGGGCGCCGAGAAGACGTGATCGAGAACCCGCTCACGCAGTTCCGGCCGTGCCGCCAGGGCGTAGCCGGCAGCGAAATCGGCCATGGTGGTGTGGATTTCGTCGATACGGCCGTCGTAGATGGTGCGCTCCAACGGCGTCAGTCCGTTGTATTCGTCGACGAACCGGTCGGCCTCGGCGCCCTCGAGGGCATGGATGGCGAACAGTTCGACGTGATCGTCGAGCCACTCGGTGTCAGGCATGGCCGCGTCCTCGCAGACAATCGCGCAGCCGCCGCAGCCCGTCCCGGATGCGTGACTTGATGGTCGGCAGCGGGGTGTCGGTCTGGGCGGCCACCTCGGGATAGGTCAGGCCGTTGAAGTAGGACATCTCGATGCTGGAGCGCTGCAGATCGGTGAGATCGTCGAGACAGGTACGCAATGTGCGGGTTTCCTCACGGTCGACGACCACCTCGAGTGGCAGCGGATCGGACACCGATGCCTGCGCGATGCCGGCCTCGGTGACCCGGCGTCGTTGGAGATCCTCGGTGCGCACTCGATCGATCGCGCGCCGGTGGGCGATGGTCATCATCCAGGTGATCACCGAGCCGCGTTCGGGCCGATACGTCGACGCCTTCTGCCAGTACTGCAGGTACGCCTCCTGGACGACCTCCTCGGCATAGTTGGCGTCCCGGATCACGCGCAGCACCAGACCATAGATGCGGGGGTTGGTCAGGTCATAGAGTCGGGCGAACGATGCCCGGTCGCCGACCGCCGACGCCTCGAGCAACGCGCGCATCGAGACATCGGAATCGTCGGCGAACGACAGGTCGGGGTGCGGCGCGGCGGCAAAACCGCCGTGCCCGTCGGTGTCGGCCTCGCGGTGTGGCGGCGACGTGTCATCGGTGGAGGGTGGCACCCCTCCACGGTAGACATGTCCGATCAGCATGGTGTCACGATCCCGGTCGATCGATCATCAGTCGTTACCGACTCGTCGATCGGCGGTAGAGCAGCAACGACACCGGCACGCACACCGCGAGGATCACCAGGCTCGCCCCGATCGAGTACCCCAGGGCGTGGTCGGCGACCCAACCGGAGGGTGTCGGGAAGTCCGGTGGCGCACTGTTGCCGAACTTCTCGCGTGCCATCGTCGCCACCGCGGTCACCGGATTCCATTCGGCGATCGCGCGCAGCGGCCCCGGCAGGCTTTGCGCGGAGATGAACGCACTCGAGAGGAATGTCACCGGGAACATCCACAGGAACCCGATGCTCTGGGCCACTTCCACATTCGGTGCCGCCAAACCGCTGACCGCACCGATCCAGGCCATCGCCAGGGCGAACAATGCGATCACGGCAAAGGCGATCACCGCGTCGCCGGCGCTGCCGCGGACCCGCCAGCCGATGGCCAGGCCACTGGCCACCATGACCGCGAGGCCGATGGCGCCGAGCAGCATGTCCGAACCGACGCGTGCGGCGATCACCCCGATGCGTGACATCGGCAGCGACCGAAGACGATCGACGATGCCCCCGGACATGTCGCCGGCGAGACCGACGGTGGTGAAGGCGGCGTTGAACACGACGGTCTGGGTGAAGATGCCTGCCATCAGGAACTCCCGGTAGGGGGCTCCGCCGAGGGTGGCGCCGAAGACATAGGCGAAGAGCACCACGAACATCAGCGGCTGTACGGTCGCCGAGAGCAGCAGGGTCGGGATGCGTTTGACGGTCAGCAGATTTCGTTCCACCAGGACGGCGGTGTCAGCGAACATCGCTGGGCTCCAATCGTTGTGGGTCCCCACCCGTCGGCGGGTCGGCGGCGACGCGGCCGGTCAGCCGGAGGAAGACATCGTCGAGGGTGGGGGTGGTCACCGAGGCGTCGACGATCTCGATCCCGAACTCACCGCAGATACG
The DNA here is from genome assembly GCF_059511865.1 of Gordonia sp. YC-XJ4. Taxonomy (NCBI): domain Bacteria; kingdom Bacillati; phylum Actinomycetota; class Actinomycetes; order Mycobacteriales; family Gordoniaceae; genus Gordonia; species Gordonia sp. YC-XJ4. The sequence continues at coordinate 4,299,555 of NZ_CM183447.1, read as the reverse complement.
CACTGCGGCAACCGCACTGCGCGTTCCGCCGGCGACCGGTACCGACCAGCGCACGTCGTCGATCCGCTCGGGCATGCCGAGACCGACCTCGGCCAGCGTGGTCGCGATCACCTCGGTGGCGGTGCCGCTGCCACGATCGTGCCGATCGTGATGCGGGGCGACCTCGACGGTGAGGATCGCCGGCGCGGTGGTCTCCTTGAGCTCTGTCGCGGTGCCCTGCGCGCGGATCGTGCCGTGATCGATCACGGTGATCTGATCGGCGAGTTCGTCGGCCTCCTCGAGGTACTGGGTGGTCAGCAACACCGTCGTCCCGGTGGCGACCTGCTCCCCGATGACCTCCCAGATCTGGCGTCGGCCACGGGGATCGAGACCGGTGGTGGGCTCGTCGAGGATGATCAGCTTCGGGTCGTTGATGAGCGCACCGGCCAGGTCGAGGCGTCGTCGCATGCCGCCGGAGTAGGTGCGCATCGGCCGATCGGCCGCGGCGTCTAGATCCAAATCGTTGATCAGAGCGCGTGCCCGCTCGCTCGCATCACGGCGTGAGTGCCCGTACAGCTGGGCGACCATGCGCAGGTTCTCGAAACCGGTGAGCGTTCCGTCGACCGCGGCGTACTGGCCCGACACCCCGATGATGTCGCGGACGGCCCCCGGGTCGGCGAGCGCGTCGAGACCGCACACCTTCACCGAACCGGCATCCGGGCGCATCAGCGTGGCGACGGCGCGGACGGTCGTCGTCTTGCCCGCACCATTGGGTCCGAGCAGCGCGTGGACCGTCCCGGCGGGCACGGTCAGATCCAGACCGTCGAGTGCGCGCACCTTGCGCCCGCGACCGAACGGTCCGGAGTTGAAGGTCTTTGTCACACCGGCCAATTCCAGTGCGGGAGCCGAGCCGGTGGCGGACAGGCGCTCGGTGATCGGGTCGGTCGCGCCGCGGTGTGAGGTACTGAGGTCGGGGTCGAATCCGCCGGCCATGCTATGCCGTCCCATCCTGGTTCCTCCCGGTTCGGTGGGCGTCGGGCGCCTCACCCATCGCGGCGATCAGGCTCGCCGGCCGCATGTCGCGCCAGTTGTCCTCGACGTAGGCCAGGCAGGCGTCGTGTCCGTCGGGCCCGTACACCTGCTGCCACCCCTGCGGGATCGGCGCGAAGTCCGGCCACAGCGAATGCTGGTTCTCGTGGTTGACCAGGACGGAGAAGACCCCGTCGGTGTTGTCGAACGGGTTGGTCATCGTGATGCTCCCATCTCGTGTGATTCGTGTGGACTCTCGATCGATACCGGGTGACGCCCGCGTCAGGCCTGCGCGATGGCGTGGGCGAACCCGGGTACGTTCTCGCCCTGCAACATTCGGGCGTGCGAGCAGTTCAGGCGGATCTCGTGGACGTGGCCGCGCAGCGCGCGGGTCCAACCGGCGATGGCCGGCGGCCCCGGCGGCGTGTCCGCGGTCGCGGAGACGAACACCGCATCACCGTCGTACCGGCGTGGATGCCAGTTCTCGGCGAGTCGCGACGCATCGACGAACACCCGGTGCACCGCGGCGAACTCGTCGACGTCGAGCGAGGCCAGCGGTCCGCCCGCGGCCACGACCGCCTCCCACGCACGTTCGATGGTCAGCTCGCCGGAATGCTGGGGCCGGATGCCGAATTCGGCGAGCAGTGCACCGAGATCCGGGGTGGTGTCCAGATCGGGACGTTGTGCGACGACGAAGGCGTCGAGCACCATCAGCTGGCCCACCTTCTCACCGGACTCGGTGAGTTGCACGGCCATCTCGTGGGCGATGAGACCGCCCAGCGACCAGCCGAGCAGATGATACGGGCCGTCCGGGTGGATCGTCCGGATCTGCTCGACGTAGTGAGCTGCCAACTCGCCCACCGTGTTCGGCGACACGCCGCCGCTCAGCGCCGGGTGTTGCAGACCGTACACCGGGCGGTCGGCGGGCAGATGGGCCAGCAGCGAAGAGAAGCTCCACGACAGGCCGATCGCCGGATGGATGACGAACAGCGGGGCCGGGCCGTCGGCGGTGCGTCGACGCCGCAACGGCAACACCGTCGCCATCGCCGACGGTGCGTGGTCGTCGGACTCCGGGCTGCAGACGCCGGCAGGCGTTGTGCTCGCGGAATCGCCCAGTACGGCAGCGAGTTCCGCGGGCGTCGGCGCCGCGAACAGGTCGTTGACCCGGATGTCGCGACCCGTCGCCGAGGACAGACGGGCGCTCACCTCCGTCGCCGACAATGAGTTGCCGCCGAGGTCGAAGAACCCGTCGTCGGCGTGCACCGCGGACGGCGCGATCCCCAGTATGTCGGCAAAGGTCGACGCAACAAGGGTTTCCGTGCCGGGCCTGGGTGCGCGACCGGCTTCGGCAACGCGTGCGGGTTGCGGCAGCGCCGCGCGATCGAGTTTGCCGACCGGTGTCAGCGGGATCTCGTCGAGAACGGTGATACTCGCCGGGACCATGTGTCGTGGCAACCGGTTCGCGACCTGCCGGGTCAATGCTGCCGTGTCGATCGTGGCGCCGTCGGCCGCGCGGACGTAGGAATGCAGGCCGGCCGGGGCCGCCGATCCCTCCTCGGCCGCGTCGTCCTCCACCAGCACGGTGACGGCGAAATCGACTGTCGGATCATCACACAGGGCGTCGTCGATCTCACCCAGTTCGACGCGGAAGCCGCGCAACTGCACCTGGTTGTCCGATCGGCCGACGTAGCGCAGACGTCCGAGCTCGTCCCGCGCGACCAGATCGCCGGTGCGGTACATGCGGGCGCCGGCCCAGTCCGGGCCCGCGACCATCGGGACCGGTAGATACCGCTGCGCGGTCAGCGCGGGCCTGCGGTGATATCCGCGGGTCACCTGATCACCGAGCAGATACAGCTCACCGATCACCCCGGTCGGTACCGGATGCAGACGTGGGTCCAGGACCAGTGCGGCGACACCGTTGTTGGGTGTGCCGATGGTCAGCGCGCCGATCTCGTTCGGATCGGCGTGCGCCACAAGCGGTTCACTGCCGGTGACGATGATCGTCGTCTCGGTGGGACCGTACACGTTGAGCACGGTCCGATCGGGTGCCCAGCGACGGACCAGGTCGGGGCCGTAGGCCTCACCGCCGATGGCCAGGTGCGACAGTGTCGGAACCGACGCCGGATCCATACTCGCCACCGCTGCGGGCGTGATGAACGCGTGGCTGACGCGGTGCCGGTCGATGAACTCGGCCAATGCCGTTCCGCCGTAGAGGTCCGGCGGCACGATCACCAGTGCAGCCGATCCCGATGCCGCCAGCAGGAATTCCAGTACCGAGGCATCGAAACTCGGGGAGGCGAAATGCAGTACCCGGGAGTCGGCGCCGGGCGCCATGCGGGTGTGCAGTTCGTCGTGCACCGCGCGCAGTCCGGAATGCGGCACCAGCACGCCCTTGGGTCGCCCGGTCGATCCCGATGTGTAGATGACGTAGGCCAGGGCGTCGGTGCGGTGCACCGGGATACGCTCGCGGTCGCTGATCGGTGTGGGTGCGCTGCGGCCGAGTCGCGACCGGGTGGCAGTCGAGTCGACGACCACCGTGGGCACGGTGTCGCCGATGCGCTCGGCGACATCGGAACGGGTGAGCACCAGCACGGCACCGGAATCGGCGAGCATGTGGGTGATCCGGTCGGCCGGGTAGGTCGGGTCGATCGGCACATAGGCGGCGCCCGAACGCACGATCGCCCAGATGGCGACGAGTGCGTCGATCGAGCGCGGGATCGCCATCGCGACCACCGGTTCGGTGTCGCCGAGGTCGCGTCCCAGGATCACCCGGGCGAGCCGATTGGCGCGGGCGTCCAACTCGGCGTAGGTGAGGGATTCCTCGGTGCCGTCGGCATTCTCGGCGACCGCGGCGCAGCCGTCCGGATTGCGACGGACCGCCTCGTCGAACAGCGTGCCGAGAGTGAGCGGCGGTGCCGATTCGGGGCCGCGTGCCGGGCTGACCTCGGCGACCTCGAGCGGATCGGTGATCCGCACATCGCCGATCGGGCGGTCGGCGTCGGTGATCATCGCCCGCACGACCCGCAACAGACGAGTTGCGAGGATCTCGGTGTCGGCGTGGCCGTAACGGGTCCGATCGAAGGTCACCTCGAGCATCGCGCCGGGCGCCGAGGAGCTCGGCGCGGTGCGGGCGGCGAGTCCGGTCACGGTGAACTGGAGATCGAACTTCGCTGCGGCAGCGCCGACGTCGAGGATCTCGCCGGTGAGCTCGTCGGACAGCGGCCACGCCGTCCCCAGGAGCCCGTCACCGAAATCGTGGACCGACAGGGCGATCTGGAACAGCGGATGCCGACCGGGGCTGCGGTCGGGGTTCACGGCCTCGACGACCTCGTCGAAGGGGGTGTCGCGGCGATCGAGGGCCGACAGATCGGCATCACGAACTCGCTCGAGCACCTCCGAGATCGTGTCGTCGGGCCGTACCCGGGTTCGCAGCGCGAGGGTGTTGACGAACATTCCGACCATGCCGGTGCAGTCCAGGGCGGGGCCGTCGTCGTTGGGGCCGGACCGATTGGCGACCGGGCTGCCGATCACCAGGTCGTCGCCGACGCCGAGCCGGTGCAGCAGGATCGCCAGTGCGGTGTGCAGCACGGTGAAACCGGTGGTGGCGTTCTCCCGGGCCCAGGCGAGGAGATCGCTGCGCAGGGCATCGTCGATCGGTACCGCGACGGTGCCCGCCCGACCGGCGCCGGCCTCATCGGCTGTTGCCGCACGGGTGGCCGGCACGGCGGTCTCGGTGGGCGAATCGGCGTGTAGCTCGGTCCAATACGCGAGATCGTCGCCCTCGAGCGCTGCCGCGCGGATCGCGTAGTCGCGGTAGTCGACGTCGGGTTCGGCCCAGGCGTCGGTACGGCCGGCGAGACGCTCGGCGTAGGCGGCGGCGAGGTCGGCGGCCAGGATGGGCAGCGACGCGCCGTCGGCGGCGATGTGGTGGATCACCAGCAGGAGTACATGAGTGCCGTTCTCGTCGCTGTTTCCGGGGTCCGGCGACTGCGCCAGCAGATGCGCCCGGATCGGGGCCTGCGACACCGGATCGATGGGCTGGGCGAGTCGCTCGGCGATCGCTGCGGGCAGCTCGTCGACGGTCTGTACGGCGAGATCGCCGATCACCGCGTGGCTGTGCTCCAGGACCACCCCGTGCGGTGCGGAGTTGAGCGCGGGGAACACGGTTCGCAGGGAGACGTGCTTGGCCACCAGGTCGGTGAGCGCCCCGCGCAGCGCGTCGAGGTCGACGCGGCCGTCGAGCCGGATGGCGAGCGGGATGAGGTAGTCCGTCGACGCCGGGTTGGCGCGCGCGATCGACCACAGTCCGCGCTGAACCGGTGCCGGGGGCACCTGTACGGGACGGGACACCGCGGGCTGTTCGACCTTCTCGGATACCGGGACGGGTTGTGCGGCAGCGGGATGCACCAGCGCCGCGAGATCGCCGATCCGCGGGTGATCGAAAAGATCACGGACCCGCAGCGCCGTACCGCCGTGGTGCCGGTTGAGGCGGCTGATGACGGTGGTGGCCTGCAAGGAGGTTCCGCCGAGACCGAAGAAGTCGGCGTCGGCGTCGACCTCGGCGGGGTCGATGTCGAGTACCCCGGCGATGGTCTCGGCGACGAGCGCGAGGGGAGAGCGGGTGTCCGGGGCGGCGGTCGCGGGTTCGTCGGCGGCTGCCGCAGCCGTGCGCTCCAGGGCGAGCAGGGCTTTGCGGTCGAGTTTGCCGTTGGGGGTCAACGGGATCTCGTCGATCACGATCACCGCGGCCGGCACCATGTGCGACGGGAGCGTGCGAGATACGAAGGCGCGCAGATCGGCCGGGGTGGGCGCGTCGGAGTCGTTGACGGCGAGCCGCACGTATCCGAGTAGTGCCGCATCGGCGCCGCTGCCACCGACCGCGGCAGCGGCGAAATCGACGGCCGGATGCGCTGCGAGCGCCGCACCCACCTCGTCGAGTTCGATGCGGAATCCCCGTACCTTGACCTGGTTGTCGCTGCGGCCGTGGAAGATCAGCGAGCCGTCGAGCCGCTGGTGCACGACGTCGCCGGTGCGGTACATCGGCGTGCCGGCGCGCACCCCGGGCAGGTCGGGGGCGGCGATGAAGCGTGTGGCGGTCAGGGCGCCGCGGTGCAGATAGCCGCGGGCGACTCCCGGCGAGATCAGATACAACTCGCCCGGGCAGTCGTCGGGAACCGGACGCAGACGGTGGTCCAGGACGAGTGCGGTGGTACCGGCCACCGGTGTGCCGATGGTGATCTCGGCGCCCGGCTGCAGCGGTGCCGACATGGTGGCGACGATGGTGGTCTCGGTCGGTCCGTAGCAGTTGATCATGCGGCGGCCGGGAGCCCAGAGTGACACCTGCTCGGCGGTGGTTGCTTCGCCGCCGACGGCCAGCGTCACCAGGTCCGGCAGCTCACGGTGACCGGCGGTGGCCAGAGCGGCCGGGGTGATGAACGCGTGCGTGATCTTTTGGGCGGCAAGGAAGTCCACCAGCTCGTCACCGCCGACGATGTCGGTGGGCGCGATCACCATGGTTGCACCGGCGTCGACGGCCAGCAACAGTTCGAGCATCGACGCGTCGAAGCTGGGGGAGGCGAAATGCAAGGTGCGAGCACCGGATTCGACTCCGTACCGGTCGCGCTGCGACGAGCTGAAGGCGGCGAGGCCGGCGTGCGTGACGATGACGCCCTTGGGTGTGCCGGTTGAGCCGGAGGTGTAGATGACGTAAGCGGCGCTGTCGGGGTGTCGGTCGGCGCTCGATTCGGCGAGCGCCGCGGCCCGCAGTTCCTCTTCCGGGGTCCGCGGGGAGGCCGAGCGCAGTGGCCACGCATCGAGGGACACGGTGTCGACCCACCACACCAGATGTGGCAGGGTACCCAGCCGGGTGTCGGAGGTGATCCCCAGTAGCGCACCGGAATCGGTGAGCATGTGGGCGATCCGCTCGTCGGGATGGCGCGGATCGATCGGGAGCACCGCGCCCCCGGTCAGCGCGACGGCCCAGGTCGCCGTCACCGAGTCCAGTGATCGGGGTAGGGCGACGGCGACGACGTCGTCGGTGCCGATGCCGAGGTCGCGCAGGTGCGCGGCCCACCGTTCGGCGCGTGTGAAGAGCTCACGATAGGTCAGCGCATCGGTTCCGTCGTCGACGGCGACGGCGTCGGGGTACTCGGCGGCAGCGGTCTCCAGGAACTCGGCGAGGTGGCGCGGGGGCGGGGGCTCGTGGTCGGGGGTCCGTACCTGGAAGGTACGGGTGGGCAACACGTCGTCGAGGGGCCGATCGGGATCGTCGAGGACGGCATGCGCCAGCGCCACCAGATCGCGGGCGACCGACTCCACCCGGGTGCGCGAATAGACGTCGGTGGCGTAGGTGCAGACCAGTGTGTCCGAACGCAGCCGGATCTCGAGATCGAAACGAGCCGAGCCGGTCTCGACCTCCTCGGCCGACACCTCGAGTCCCGTCAGGTGCGGCAGTGGCAGGTCGGTGGCGCCGTCGCGCATCGACGCGTCGGCGGCCAGCGCGATCGAGAACAGCGGATGACGGCCGGTGCGCGGCGGGTTGAGCCGGGCCACGAGGTACTCGAAGGGCATGTCGGCGTGCACGAGTGCGTCGAGATCACGGTCGCGGACCTGATCGAGCAGCCGGCCGAACGTCACCTTCCCGTCGACCGGGGTGCGCAGCACCACCGAGTTGACGAACATCCCCACGATGTCGGCGAGCCTCGGATCGGAGCGGCCCGACACCGGCGTGCCGATCACGACGTCGGAGACGGCGCCGTCGATCTGCACCTCGGGTCGTGCGTCGTGGTGCCGCAGCGTTGCGGCCAGCAACGTGTGCAGGAGCGTGAACTCGGTGATGTGATCACCGGTGAGGCTGCGCAGCCGGTCGCGGATGTCGCGGTCGAAGTCGACGCGGACGACACCGGCGGCGTCCTGCCGATCGCCGGACGAATCATTGTGTGCCGGTGCGGTGTCCGGGGTGAGGATCGGGGTGTGATCCATACCCGAGAGGGTGTCCTCCCACCAGTCGGCGAGCGTTGCGAGGCGACTGTCCCGGTCGTCGATCCGGCGCGGGTGGACGACCGCGCCGGGATCGACGCCGAGACCCCGGGCCTGCCACCGCAGATGATCGCGGTAGCCGACCCGAAGCGGCGGTTGCGACGATGATCGACCGTCGCGGATCCGCGCATAGGCGCCGGCGATGTCTGTCGCGAGCGGCGCCATCGACCAGCCGTCGGCAGCGATGTGATGCACGACGACGGTCAGCTTGTGATGATCGGATTCGCCTGCCGGCGAATCGATCCGGTGCAATACGACCCGCAGTGGGGTGTCGCGGGTCAGATCGAACGGACGCCGGGCCAGCTCGCGGGCCGCCTGCGGCCACAGCTCGGCGGTGGTGTGCTCGAGCGTGAGATCGACGGCGGCGTCGTCGGTGTCGAGAACCCGCAGCTCGGGCCGTCCGTCGATGTCGGGATAGATGGTGCGCAGCGGTTCGTGACGATCGACCGCGTGGCGCAACGCTTCCCGGAGCGCATCCACGTCGAGGTCGCCGCGCAGATCGAGGGCGAAGGCGATCGTGTACGAGGCGGTGTCGGCGTCGGGGTCGTCGGCGCCGAGTCGATTCAGGAACCACAGTTGCTGCTGCGCCGGGCCGGGAACGACGGGACCGTCGTCGTCGGACTGCGGGTCGGACGCCGGAACCGAGGTCGGGTCGTCCTCGTGGACATCGCCCGCAAGCCGCGCCAAACCGGCGACGGTGGGATGGGCGAAGACCTCACGGACCTCGATGCGACGACCGCCGAGTTGTTCCAGCGCGCCGGCCAGGTGGGTGGCCAGCAGCGAGTTGCCGCCGAGCTCGAAGAAGTCGTGGTCACGACCCACGCTCGCCGGGTCGAGCTGTAACCGCTCGGCGATCACCTGTGCCACCATGCGTTCGGCGGCGTTGGCGGGAGCGACGTATTCGCCGGTGTCCGAACCGATCTCACCGACCTTCAGTGCGGTGACGGTGTCGGGGTCGGCGAGCGCGCGGCGGTCGATTTTGCCGATCGGGGTGGTCGGGATCGCCGACAGCGCCACGATGTTGCGCGGAAGCATGTGTGCGGGAAGGTGATCGCGGATGCGGTCGGAGACACCTGCCAGCGTCGACGCGGGATCGACGTCGCCGTCGAGCGTGACGAAGGCGACGATGCTCGCGCTCTCGCCCGCGCCGCTGGTGACGGTGACTGCGGAGGCGACGGCGTCGTCGGCGGTCAGCACTGCGTCGATCTCGCCGAGTTCGATACGGTGCCCACGGATCTTGGTCTGATCGTCGGTACGCCCACGGAACTCCAGCTCGTGTTCGGAGGTCCACCGCACCAGATCGCCGGTGCGGTACATCCGGTCGCCGGGTGCGCCGAAGGGGTTGGCGATGAAGCGCTTCGAGGTCAACGGCCGAATACCGTGATAGCCGCGGGCGAGGTGCGGTCCGGCGATGTACAACTCGCCGACCGTGCCGGGCGCGACCGGTTGCAACCGCTCGTCGAGGACCAGCGCGGCGATCCCACGGATGGGCCGGCCGATGGTGATGGTCGAGTCCACCGGAGTGATGTCCTCCGACACGGTGGCCACCACCGTCGTCTCGGTCGGTCCGTACGCGTTGAACAGCGCCGGGCCGCGCGACCACTCGCGAACCGCCTCGGGATTGGGGTGTTCCCCACCGATCACCAGCGCGTGCAGATCCGGCACGTCGTCGGGACTCAGCGTGGACAGCAGGGACGGTGTGAGGAAGGCGTGGGTGATGGCCCGTTCGTTCATCAGCTCGGCCAGTTCGCGACCGCCGACGATTCCGGGCGGGGCGATGTGCATGGTTGCCGCCGCCGAGATCGCCATCAGCATCTCGAGAACCGAGGCGTCGAAGCTCGGTGAGGCGAGATGCAGTGTGCGTGACCGCGCGGTCAACCCGAAGTGCGCCACCTGATGTGCCGCGAAGTCGGCCAGCCCCCGGTGACTCACCACGACGCCCTTCGGGGTGCCGGTCGTTCCGGAGGTGTAGATCAGGTAGGCGGGGTGATCCACCGACAGCGGCGCGAGCCGCTCGTCGTCGGCGATGGGTGCATCGGAGTGGTCGCTCCAGCCGCCGGCCTCATCGAGGATGACGACGCGCCGATCACCGGCGACGCCGTTCACCATCGGCGCCGACCCCGAATCGGTCAGCAGCAGAACCGCTTGCGAGTCGTCGATCATGTACGCGATCCGCTCGCTCGGATAGGTCGGGTCGACGGGCACCCATGCTGCTCCGGTCCGGGTGATCGCCCACACCGCGGTGATCGTGTCGACACCTCGGGGCATGGCGACCGCGACGAAGCGTTCGGGGCCCGCGCCGAGGTCGAGCAGTTCGCGTGCGAGCCGGTTGGCCCGACGGTCGAGCTCACGATAGGTCACGGAGGTGGTCGTGTCGCGCACCGCGATGCGGTCCGGTTCGGCGCGCACGGCCTCGGCGAGGAGGTCGGTGAGGTGCTCACCGGGACGTCCCGCCATGCCGACGGCGGGGACGAGGCCGAGACGCTCGGCGGGATCGAGGAGAGTGATGTCGCCGATGGGGCGCCCCGGGTCGGCCACGATCGCCTCGAGGATGCGGCGCAATCGGGTGGACAGCGAGGCAATGGTTGTCGCATCGAACAGTGCGGTGGCATAACCGATCTCGACCGACATCCCGGCAGGTGTGCCGTCGGCGTCGTGTCGTTCGGTGAAGGTGAACTGCAGATCGAACTTGGTGTGCCCCACGTCGATCCGCGAGGCGGTGGCCGACAGATCGGCGAAGTCGAGGTCGATGGCGTCTGCGCTGTCCCGGCCACCACCGTGGCCGCCGGTGATCGCGTCCTCGAGAGCGACCGACACCGAGAAGAACGGATGATGGCCTGCGGCGCGGGTCGGATTGAGTTCGGTGACGATCCGGTCGAAGGGCAGCTCGGCGTGGTCGAACGCGTCGAGATCGGCGGCACGGACGGCGTCGAGCAGGGCATCGAACCCCAGGTGCTTGTGTACGCGGGTGCGAAGCGGAATCGTGTTGACGAACATGCCGACGAGATGGTCGAGGTCGGCGTCGCCGCGTCCGGCGACCGGAGTGCCGATCACCAGATCGTCGTGGGTGGATCCGGTGCGCAGTAGGGCGGCCACGAGCGCGTGCAGCGCCATGAAGGTGCTCGCGCCGCGGGATTCGGCGACCGTGTGTAGGGCGGCGTGCGCATGAGGGGGCAGCCAGACGCTCGTGGTGGCGCCGCGCGAATCGTGTTCACGCGGGCGGGGGCGGTCGAGGGGAAGCTCGGTCTCGGCCGGCGCATCGGCAAGCGCGGCCCGCCAGAATTCGAGATCGTCTGCGGCGGAATCGCTTTCCATGGCCGCGTGCTTGGTGGCGCTGAATTGCGAATAGGACACCCGCAGCGGTGCCCATTCGGGGGCGCGCCCCGCGGCGCGACTGCGATACGCGGTCGCGAGGTCGTCGGCCAGCGGTGTCAGCGACCATCCGTCGGCGGCGATGTGATGGATGACGATCGTGAGTCGGTGATCGTCGGACCCGGCACGGACCAGGCGTGCTCGCAGGGGGAAGTCGTGGGCGAGATCGAAGGGGGCGCCGGCGAATTCGAGATCGCTCACGGCCTTGTCGGTGTCGGTGACGGTCAGATCGATGTCGACGTCGGCGGCGTCGTGCACCTCGATGCACGCGGTGCCGTCGATCTCGACCACCGTGCTGCGCAGCGGTTCGTGGCGGGTGATGACGTCGACGAGCGCGGAATGCAGTGCGTCCACATCGAGTTCGCCGACGAGGCGCACCGAGAACGGGATGTGGTAGTTGGCTGATTCGGCGGAACCGAGCCGGTCGGTCAGCCACAGCCGATGCTGGGCGGGAGACAGCGGCACCGGGCCGCTGGGGGAGCGCCACCGAGTGGAGTCCGGTGCGGTATCGAGTGCCGTGTCGTCGACCACGGTGGCCAGTGCGCGCAGATCGGCGGAGTCGAAGATGTCGCGGATGCCGACGCGGCGGCCGGTGGCCCGGGTCAGTCGTGCCGCGACGCGGGTCGCCGACAACGAGTTGCCGCCGGCGTCGAAGAAGTTGTCCGACATCGACATCGACGAACGTCCGAGGACCTCGCCGACGGTGTCGGCGACGAGATGTTCGGTCGCGCCGACCGGCTCCACGTGCGCCTCGGAGCCCGCACGTTCGGGCACCGGCAGGGCACGACGATCCAGCTTCCCGTTGGCGGTGGTCGGCATGTGCTCGAGCAGCATGAGGGTGGTGGGCACCATGTGCGCCGGGAGCCGTTGCGCGAGTTCGCTTCGCAGGTCCCGGGAATCGAGGCGATCACCGCACAGGTATCCGACGAGCACCACGTCACCGTCGACGACGTCACCGCGCAACGCCACCGCGGCCGAGGACACACCGTCGAGCTGTGCCAGCACCGTTTCGATCTCGCCGAGCTCGACCCGCTGGCCGCGGATCTTGACCTGGGAGTCGCTGCGCCCCAGGTATTCCAGGGCGCCGTCGGTGCGACGGCGGACGAGGTCACCGGTGCGGTAGAGGCGCCGGCCGTCCGTGGTGGCGATGAACCGCGACGCCGTCAGGTCCGCTCGGGCGGCGTATCCCCGGGCCAATTGCGGTCCGCCCAGATAGAGTTCGCCGATCGCGCCCACCGGCTGCGGGCACAGGCGATGATCGAGGACGATCGCGTCGGTGTTCCAGACGGGTGTGCCGATGGGGGTGACGGTCTCGTCGGCGCGGCAGTGGTCGTGGTGGGTGACGTCGATCGCGGCCTCGGTCGGGCCGTAGAGATTGTGGATCGGTGCGTCGGTGATGCGTGCGGTGGCGGCCACGGTGGCCGGGGTCAGCGCTTCGCCGCTGGTGAGGATTCGACGCAGGCCGCGCAGGGTGCTGGTCGCGTTGTCGACCTCGGCGGCGAGGGTCTCGGCGAATGCCGCCAGCATGGAGGGGACGAAGTGCACGGTGGTGATCGCGTGGCGGTCGATGACCTCACGTAGATACCAGGGATCACGATGCCCGTCGGGGGTCGGTACGACCAGCGCCGACCCGGAGATGAACGGCCAGAAGAACTCCCACACCGACACGTCGAAGGTGGCGGGGGTCTTCTGCAGCACCCGGTCGCCGGGGGCGAGGCGGTAGCGATCCTGCGTCCAACGCAGGCGGTTGACCAGCGCGCGGTGGGTGATCGTCACGCCCTTGGGCATTCCGGTCGACCCGGAGGTGAACAACACATAGGCCGGCTGATCGGGCAGCGGACGCGACGGGCGGGTCCCGGAATCGGTGGATGCGGTGGACAATTCGGACACGGTGAGTGTGGCCGCGGCTGTGGGCAGTGCCGGTCCGTCGGAGTCCACGATGATCGCGGTGGGGGCCGCGGTGGCGACGATGTGGGCGAGTCGCTCGGCCGGTTCGGCCGGATCGATCGGCAGGAATGCGGCACCGGCCCGCAGCACCGCGTGCAACGCGACGACCTGTTCGACACTGCGTGGCAGTGCGACCCCGACCACCGACTCCGGCCCGATCCCGCGCGCCGTCAGTGCGTCGGCGAGTTGTTGTGCGCGTGCGGTGAAGTCGGCCAGATCGAGTTCGTCGCCGGAGGTGGCGTCGACGATCGCGGTGCCTCCCGAACGGGTGTGCCCGGTGTGGGTGCGGACCGCCTCGTCGAGCAGGTCGAGGACCGTGGCGTCGCCGAGATCGACCGGGTCGCCGTGCGATGCGGCGTCGATGCGCGACTGTTCGTCGATCCCGGGCAGCGGCAGTGAGGTGATCGGCAGGCCGGCGTCGGACCGGACGAACCGTTCGAGGAAGTCGATGATCCGACGGTGGTGGGTCTCGATTTCCCCGGGGGAGTACAGGTTCGGGTTCGCCTCGAGATCCAGCCGCATCCCACCGGTGAATCCGTCGTAGACGTTGATCGAGGCGTCTTCGACGGGTCCGGTCGACAGAACGTTCAATTCGCCTCGGAGAGTGGCGAAATCGATATGCTCGAAGAACAGCATCACGTTGACCATCGGGCCGAAGAAGCCGCGCCGTCCCGAGGGCGAGTCGAGCACCCGGCCGGTGATGTCCTCGTGGCGGAAACGCTGATGGCGCAACGCCGCCCGGACGTCGCCGTTGGTGGCGCGGATGAGATCGCCGATGCTGCGCGGGGCGTCGTCGGCGGTCAGCTCGACGCGGATCGGGATCACGTTGGACGTCAGACCCGCCGAGGTGCGCAACAGGTCGTTGTCGCGGCACGCCACCGGCAGCGAGGTCATCGCCTCGGTGCGGTTGTTGAGCTTGGCGAGGTAGGCCGAGACCGCGGCCGTGATGACTGACGCCACCTTCACCTGGTGACGTTCGGCGACTGCGCGGATGGTGGCGATCAGATCGGCGTCGAGGACTGCCGGGCGGACCACCGCCACCGGCGCGGCCGGCGCAGATCCGGTGGACAGCGAGGTGATCTCCGCGGGGGCACCTGACTCGTCGTGTAGGCGGGAATCCCAATACTGCAGGGCGGCATCGAAATTCGGTGACTCACGCCAATCGCGGTCGAACTCGGCGACCTGCGCCATCGTCGCGGTGTGCGCGGGCGGAACATCGGAGCCGGTGGCCAGCGCGGTGTAATGCGCCGCGACGCGCAGCATCATGTACATCGCCGCGTAGCCGTCGAATGCCAGATGGTGACCCCAGCAGTACCAGATGCTGTGGCGGGGACCGAGTTCGAGCAGGTAGGTCTCGAGCAGCGGGTCGGAGAACAGGTCGGTCGGCTGTGAGCGGTGCTCGTCGATCCAGGCCAACGCCGCAGCGCGCGGATCGTCGGCGTCGGAGAAGTCGCGGCGGTGCAGCGGGATGGTGCGAGTGTGATCGACCCTTACCTGGGGTTCACCGTCTCCGGGTTCACCGGCGGTCACATCGCCCTCGGGGGAGACCAGGGTGATCAGACCGGACTCGGTCTCGATCGAGGTGGCGGCGACCGCACGGCACATCAGGTCGGCGTCGACGGCGTCGTGAAACTCGGCAAACGCGGCCACCGACATCGGCACCTCGGGTTCGAGGAGCTGCGCGTAGTAGATGCCTCGCTGTGCTGCGGTCATCGGGATGGCGCCATCGGTGTCGGTGAGCTCGATGGTCAGGTCGTCAACACTCATGAGGTGCCTCCTTGGCGTGGACCGGACTCGGTGCGGTGCCGGGTGTGGCTCAGCAGGGTCTTCGGACGGCAGATGGGCCCAGATGGGTTCGGATTGCGAGAAAACGTGTGTTCCCCGTCACTCCTGACGACCCCCGCGCCCCCGACGCGCCCGCGCCAGGCATTCCCCCCTCGCACGGCCGACGAAACCCCCGACTCGCGCTCCGCGGTAGGGGCGGCGACGCGGATTTGGTTCCCACCTGCGGTTTCACCTACACTGGACGGGTTGCCTGCGGTGCGTGAGCGCCGCGAATCGGCTCGTGAACCCACTGGGAAGGCCCGCTTACAGCGGAAAACCCCAGGCAGGCGTGTGTCCGATGGCAACAGGCCGTGTGCGTCGGGTCGGAAATCCGGCGCACAGATACGCCAGATCCGCCCCAGTGGATTCGGCGTGTCGACGACATCCAGGTCAAGGAGAGAATCGAATGATTCAGCAGGAGTCTCGCCTGCGGGTCGCCGATAACACGGGAGCCAAGGAAATCTTGTGCATCCGCGTGCTGGGCGGCTCGTCGCGGCGCTACGCCGGCATCGGTGACACCATCGTCGCCACTGTCAAGGACGCCATCCCCGGTGGCAACATCAAGAAGGGCGAGGTCGTCAAGGCGGTCATCGTGCGCACCACCAAGGAGCGCCGTCGTCCGGACGGAAGCTACATCCGTTTCGACGAGAACGCCGCCGTCATCCTCAAGGGTGAGAGCGACCCCCGCGGTACCCGCATCTTCGGCCCGGTCGGCCGCGAGCTGCGTGAGAAGAAGTTCATGAAGATCGTGTCGCTGGCACCGGAGGTGATCTGACATGAAGGTGCACAAGGGTGACACCGTGATCGTCATCTCGGGCAAGGACAAGGGCGCCAAGGGCAAGGTCATCGAGGCCTACCCGCAGCGCGAGCGTGTCCTCGTCGAGGGCGTGAACCGCATCAAGAAGCACACCGCCGCCTCGGCCAACGAGCGTGGTGCTGCCTCGGGCGGCATCGTCACGCAGGAAGCCCCGATCCACGTGTCGAACGTGATGGTCGTGGATTCCGACGGCAACCCGACCCGCGTCGGCTATCGCGTCGACGAGGAGACCGGCAAGAAGGTCCGGATCTCGCGCAAGACCGGGAAGGACATCTGAGATGACCACCACTGAAAAGGTCCAGCCGCGGCTGAAGCAGCGCTACCGTGCCGAGATCAAGGACGCGCTGAACAAAGAATTCGACTACGCCAACGTCATGCAGATCCCCGGCGTGGTCAAGGTCGTGGTGAACATGGGTGTCGGCGACGCCGCCCGTGACGCCAAGCTCATCAACGGTGCGGTCGCCGACCTCGCGCTGATCACCGGTCAGAAGCCGGAGATCCGTCGCGCCCGCAAGTCCATCGCACAGTTCAAGCTGCGCGAGGGCATGCCGATCGGGGCCCGCGTGACCCTGCGCGGCGACCGGATGTGGGAGTTCCTCGACCGTCTCGTGTCGATCGCGCTGCCCCGTATCCGCGACTTCCGCGGTCTGAGCGACCGTCAGTTCGACGGCAACGGCAACTACACCTTCGGTCTCAACGAGCAGTCGATGTTCCACGAGATCAACATCGACAACATCGACCGGCCGCGCGGAATGGACATCACCGTCGTCACCTCGGCCACCACGGACGACGAAGGCCGCGCACTGCTTCGCGCGCTGGGCTTCCCGTTCAAGGACAACAACGCGAAGGACAACTGAGATGGCCAAGAAGGCTCTGATCAACAAGGCCAACAAGAAGCCCAAGTTCGCCGTGCGCGCCTACACCCGCTGCAACAAGTGCGGTCGCCCGCACTCGGTGTACCGCAAGTTCGGCCTGTGCCGCGTGTGCCTGCGCGAGATGGCACACGCCGGCGAGCTGCCGGGCGTGCAGAAGTCGAGCTGGTGACTTCCCGCCGGTGACATCACCGGCGCACAACACCTCACGACGACCCCGTCTCCCGCACCGGGAGGCGGGGTCGTCGTGCTCTCGCCGACGGCGCTCTTCTTCTCGCCGACGGCGCCCCTTTGATCGGTGGTCGAGGTGTGAGGCGCGCCGGCGCCGAACCTCGAGACCTCTTGCACCGATGCTGGTTTCGTTCCGCCCCGCACCGCACGGGGCGCCCCTCGGCCACATCGAACCCCACTCAACCTCACTATGCACTCCTGCATAGAATGACCGCATGACGGTCACCGACAACGAGTCCCGCAGCACGTCTCTGTCCGAGGTGCTTCGCGCGTTCGACCCGGCACAGGAGTTCGCGATCCCGGCCGGCTGGACCCAGGGCCGCACCGCGTACGGCGGCTTGACCGCAGCACTCGCGGTCGTGGCCGCCCAACAGACCGACGGCGCGCCGTTACCTGCCCTGCGGGCCGCGCAGTTCGCGTTCACCGCACCGGCCACCGAGACGATGACCGTGCGGGCACGACGACTCCGCGAAGGCCGATCGGTGACAAGCGTTGCCGTGGAAACGCGCAGCGGCGATTCCGTTGCGGCACAATCGACCCTGATCTTCGCCGGAGCGCGTGACAGTTCCGTCGAGCACACCCTGATCCCTCGCCCCGACGTCGCCGGCCCGCAGGACTGCCCGAGCGTCGGCGGGCGGCCCGGGGCGCAGCCGAGCTTCACCGACCAATTCGAGCGACGCATTGCCGGCGGTGCGATACCGGTGACGAAAGCCGTGGAGCCCGAAGTGCTTTGGTGGATGCGTCACCGTGATGCGCAGGGTGTCGATCCGGCCGTGGCCCTCGTCGGGCTCGGTGACAGCCTGCCGCCTGCGGCGATGACGGCATTCTCCGACTGGGCGCCCATCAGTACCGTGATGTGGTCGATCGACATCTGCGCCGACGAGGCCGTCGACCCCACCGGCTGGTTCTTGCTGCGGTCGACGAGTGCGGTGTCGCGCGGCGGTTACTCCTACCAGACGATGGAAGCCTGGGACGCCGACGGGCAACTGGTGATGACCGGTACCCAGACCGTCGCGATCTTCACCTGATCGGACGAACGTCGCAAACATCGTTGACCTGCTCTTGACCGTCACTTGCACCCAGACTTACTGGGGTGTTCTCACGGCTTGTCCTCAGCTTCGGCAAAGGTTTTCGCGATTGGGTGTGCTTCGGCTGTTATTGGTCGGCACGGTGCCGAGGAAGGGGCTGGAGAATGTCGATGGGGTTGGCAACGACGCGACGTCGAGTGGCGGTGGCGGTTGCGGGGATCGGTATTGCGGGAGTGGTCGGGGCAGGCGGCGCCGGTATCGCCGGAGCCGCACCGACACCCCCGTCGCCGCCGAAGGCCTTCGGAACGACATGTTCGGTGATGCAGGTCGAACGGGCGCTCGCCGTCGAGGATCCGGCGCTGTGGCAGCAGATCAACTCGCATCCGCGGGCCAAGCGGCACTTCGAGGAGATGATCGTGCTGTCGCCTGCGCAGCGGAAAGCGCTGCGGGAGAAGAATCGTCACGCGCACCCGGTCCGCTCGACGGTGATGGCGTTTCTGCGTGATCACGGCATCGGCGCGCAGCAGCACACGATGACCCGTGACGCCATGGCGAAGGCCCTGCGCACCTGCAACAAGTTCTGAACCTGCTGCGGCAGAAGAACTCTGGTTGGTTCAGTGGGTGAGCGAGCGCACCGCCACCTGCACGGCGTCGAGATGATCGGCCATGGCCCGCTCGGCGGCCTGCCGGTCGCCGGAGCTGATGGCCTCGACGATGCGCTCGTGTTCCTCGTTCGATCGGCGCATGCGTCCGGTCGCCAGATTGAGTGTGGCCGACTGGGCAGTCAGTGAATTGCGGATGTTGACGAGCGCGTTCTGGAACACCCGGTTGCCGCTCGCTCGTGTGACCGCCAGGTGGAACTGTCCGTCGAGGGCGACCCAGTCGGTCTGATTCGACTCGGCCGCCATGGCCTGCGTCAATTCGGTGAGTTGACGCAGGTCCTCGGCGGAGCGCCGCTCGGCGGCCCACCCGGCGGCCGGGATCTCGATGTGCGGCCGCGCCTCCATGAGCTCCCGCGCGGTGTACTCGCCGACCTTCAGGTCGTGGGACGCCGTGCTGCTGACCACGAATGTTCCTCGGCCGGTGCGGGTTTCGGTGAGTCCGAGTGCAGTGCACGAGCGCAATGCCTCCCGGACGACCGATCGACTCACCGCGTAGCGCTCGCCGAGCGCGGCCTCGGACGGGAGGCGCTCACCGACGGGGAGGTCGCCACTCTCGATGGCCTGGCGCAGGTCGGTGAACACCGCTTCGGCCGCGCTGACCCGAGTCGTGACGGGTCGGCGGTCGGCCCAACTGCTGGTCATCGGGATGGTCCTCCGTCTTCGATCCGGTGTGTGTAGCGGTCGTACGTGTTGACGATAGCTCAGCTATGTATGACACTAGAGCTGTCAGACAGCCCGGCAGCAGGATAGGTGAGACGTGACGATGGCCCAGAAGCGAGCCGAGACCGATCTTCTCGGTCGGCGCGAGGTGCCCGCCGAGGCGTACTGGGGTATCCATACCCTCCGGGCGGTGGAGAACTTCCCCGTCACCGGACGAACGATAGGCTCCAACGCCCATCTCGTCCGTGCGCTCGCCGCGGTGAAATGGTCGGCGGCACGCGCGAATGCCGATCTCGGCATCCTCGACGAGGAGCGGGCGAGTGCGATCTGCGCGGCCTGCGACGAGATCCTCGACGGCGGCTTTCGTGATCAGTTCGTCGTCGACGTCATTCAGGGCGGCGCGGGTACCTCGACCAACATGAACGCCAACGAGGTCATCGCGAACCGGGCGTTGGAGATCCTCGGACACGGTCGCGGTGAGTACCGGCACCTGCACCCCAACGAGCACGTCAACGCCGGGCAATCCACCAACGACGTCTACCCGACCGCGGTCAACGTGGCGACCATCCGGGCAGTCGGTGAACTCGACGAGGCGATGTCGGTGCTGCAGCAGGCTTTTGCGCGCAAGGCCGCGGAGTTCTCCTCGGTCGTCAAGATGGGACGCACCCAGTTGCAGGATGCGGTGCCGATGACCCTCGGTCAGGAGTTCGGGGCGTTCGCGGTGATGATCGACGAGGATCGTCAACGTCTGCGTGAGGCGGCGATCCTGGTGCACGAGATCAATCTCGGTGCCACCGCGATCGGCACGGGTCTCAATGCCCCTGTCGGCTACGCGGACAAGGCCGTCGGCCATCTCCGCGACAAGACCGGCCTTGACCTGGTGAGTGCGCACGACCTCGTCGAGGCCACGCAGGATGTGGGTCAGTTCGTGCACCTGTCGGGGGTTCTCAAACGTGTCGCGGTGAAGCTGTCGAAGATCTGCAACGATCTGCGCTTGCTGTCGTCGGGGCCGCGGGCCGGACTCGGTGAGATCAACCTGCCGCCGGTCCAGGCGGGATCGTCGATCATGCCCGGCAAGGTGAACCCGGTGATACCCGAGGTGGTCTCGCAGGTCGCCTATGAGGTGATCGGCAACGACGTCACCATCACCATGGCCGCCGAATCGGGCCAGTTGCAGCTCAACGCCTTCGAGCCGATCATCGTGACCTGCCTGTCGGACGGGATGACCCACCTGAGCGCGGCATGCCGGACACTCGCCGCCAGGTGCGTCGACGGCATCACCGCCAACGAGGAGACGCTGCGGCATCGGGTCGAGAACTCGATCGGTCTGGTCACGGCGCTGAGCCCGTCGCTGGGTTACGTCGCCTCGACCGCAATCGCCCAGGAGGCGTTGCGTAGTGGGCGTACCGTCCTCGAGTTGGTTCTCGAGGCGGGCCTCCTCGAGCGCGGCGAGCTCGAACGACTGCTCAGCCCTTCGCATCTGGCCAATCTGCGTCCGGTGACCGCCGAGGGCGACAGCCCCCGCTGATGACCGGCGACGAGAACCCGGATGTCTCGGGGTTGTGGTGAGCAGACGGCAATGCCGCTCCCGCCGTGGGGGAGCGGCATCACCTCGCCGGAAAGTGGAGTCTCGCCGTCAGCCGAGGAGCCAGGCGTTGGGCGCGCACACGATCGGAACCGCCGGATCGAAGGCGTTGAGGACGATCGACACCGCGCGCGGTGAATAGCTCAACGACAGATGGTCCGAGGTGTCCTGTTCGCACCCGTTCTGCAGCACGATATTTCGCGTGTTCTTGGTGCCCGCGGGGAAGAAGGTCGACTGGTACGGCGTGGTGATCTCGTCGTACCGGCTGCCGATGATCGTGTACTTCACATCGCCGACGGCGTACACGCCGCCCTTGTTGAGATTCTTGATGAAGGGGGAGTCGTAGACCTGCTGGATGCCCGATGCGCCGACGCCCAGTGCGATCGGACCGAGCACGTCGATGCCGAGGTTGTTGATGGTGCGCCCCAGGGTGCCGATTCCGTCGAGTGAGGTGCCGTTGTTGGTGGCGCCCAAGGTGACGAGGTTGGCGACCTTGGAGGCGCCGCCGTCGTAGCGGATGTACTGACGCGCGGCGATGCCGCCCTGGGAATGGCCGACCATGTTCACCTTCGAGGCACCGGTGGTCGAGAGCACCTTGGTGACGAAATCGCCGAGCTGCGTGCCGGATTGCGCGATGTCACCCGTGCCGAAGGCACCGGGAAGCAGTGCGCCCAACCCGCCGCCTTGCAGGGTCGGCAGGATGCCGTAGTTCAGCGCGTAGACGCAGTAGCCCGCGGACTTCAGGGCCGGCGACAGCATCGCCCAGTTGTTGTACGCGTTCTCCCACGTGCCGTGGACGAGGACGACCGGGTCCTGACCCTGTTTCGGTTTACATGACCAATCGTTGGCCCCGGGCGGCGCGATGTTGGGATTGGTCAGCCCGTACCCGAAGGCCGGCAGGAAGCCCTCCTGGCGCGGACCGTTGCCGGTCGGGGTGAACCACGAGCTGCGTCCCGCCAGAATCGTCTCTGCGACAACAGGTTTCTTGGCTCCCGCCGCGATGAAGTCGGCGAGCTGCTGTTGCTGGTCGGCTGCGGCGGCCGGGCCCGCGAGTGACAGCGCCACCCCCACGCCGGTGGCCACCGCGACCACGGTGGTGGCTATTCTGCGGGTCCACGCCCGTCGTGAAAATCGATGATGCGGCACTGCGATTTCCCCTTCCCACAAGTGACCGCCCCCTGTGGCGGCGCTGCCGAGTGTCGTGCGTCACGTTGTGACGAGAACGTAAGTTACCACGCAGTAAGAGTACGTGTGTACTCCGATCCCGAAGGTGTCCGCTCTTTGCTACCTGAAAGTAGGTATCACGGATGCCGTGTGACTCGTCGGCGATGAAGGGCCGAAAAGCGTTCAGCGCCCGAGGAACCCGCCGAGCATGCCACCGACGCCCGCTTGTCCGCCGTCGCCGGTGCCGCCGACGAATCCGCCCGGCGGCAACTCTGAGGGCTGAACCACCACAAAGCCCTGCCCGGCGAACGCCAAGGTGAGTCGTTCGCCGGTGCTGCGCCCCATCAGGGTTCCGAGGTTGAACGAATCGTTGGACTTGATCGACGTGCGCAGGCTCGACGACCATGCGACCGCGGCGTTGGGGTCGGCGTAGGTGGCCGCGTCGACGGTGAGAACCACCGGCGTGCCGTCGGTGGTGATCGCGATGCGCCCGCGACCGGTGAAGACACAGTTGAACATTCCGGCGTTGCCGAGCGCGCCGGCCCCCTGCACGCGCGCGATGTCGTAGTGCAGCGTGGAGTCGAAGGCGAGCACGTTGGCGCCGTTGATGGTCAGGCCGTCGGTTCCGTCGAGGTCGATGAGGTGGACGTCGGCGGCGGCGTTGGCCAGGAACAGATCGCCGCGGCCGCTCACCTTCATCAGCGGCACGCCTTCGCCCGAGAGTGCCTGGCGCACCATGCGTCCGATGCCGCCGGAGCCGAGAGCCTCGAAGCTCAGATCGCCTTGGTAGGCGACCATCGACCCGGCCCGCGCCATCACCTCACCCGACAGGCCGATGCGACACATCTTGCTGCCCTGCTTCTGGATGCCCTGTCCGGAGACCTCGGAATGATCGGGGTTGAACAGATCGCTGTGCATGGGTGCTCCCTCGGGCTGCGGTCGGGGCGGAGACGGACTGGCGTTGGGGTGGGCCGGCGCCTCGGGTGGCCACGGTTGGGGATCGCGCACCGGAGGCGACTCGGGCACGGGTACGTCGTCTTCGACATCGATGCCGAAAGCGGTTGCCAGACCCGCCAATCCGGCGTCATATCCCTGCCCGACGGCGCGTACCTTCCAGGCATCACCGCGTCGATAGATCTCGACACAGACCACCGCCGCCTCGCTGGTGAGACCATCCGGCGAGAAGGCGATCGTCTCCTCGGCGGTTGCCCCGGCGCCGGCGGGTGCGATGGTCACCTCCAGGCGTCCCGCGGTCGCGAACGAGACGGGGCCGGTTCCGTCGAGGCTGGCCGCGATGGCCACGGTGACGATATCGGCGGGTAGTCGTGTGGTGTCGATGTCGAGCACGTCGGCACCACCGTCGGCGCGGTAGGAGATCCCGGGGCCGGTCGGTTGGTTGTAGAAGACGAAGTCGGCATCGGACCGAACCCGATGAGCCGAAGTCAGCAACACCGCCGAGGTGTTCACCGGCGTCACCGAACGCACCGACACCGTCACTGTCGCCGATGGCAGCGCGGTGTTCTGTCCTGGGGCGAGGTGCCGCATGGTTCCAGTGTGCCCGATATGTGCCGGTGACCGACCGGAGTCCACGGTCCTCACGTACGCCGCGCGGGGCGAGTCGACGGCCCGCCCCGCGCGGCGTCCGCTCTACTCGCGAGGGCCGCGCCGCCGGGCACGGCGAGACTCGACCCGACTGCCGCCGACCGACGCACTCACGACTCGTGGGCCGCCGGCGTGAGCGGTGCTCGTGTCGGGGACGCCCTTGACCGGTTGATGAATCGGTTGCAGCGCATAGCCCGTCTGCCACGGGAAGGTACCCAGATCGTCGGCCCAGACCACTTGCAGCGCAGGATGGTTCGGGAACAGCTCGTTGGTGATGAGCATGTCGGACTTGTCGACGAGCTCGATCACCCGGACCCGCACCTCGAGCGCATGCACCTCGAGTTCGGTCCGACCGTCGACCACCGATCGCCAGTCGACCCGGTGGAACAACTCACCGAGTTCGTTGAGCAACTCACAACCGGTGCGTGCGTCGAGACCGAAGACCACCAGATCGGGGATCGAGTGCAACGCGAGACCCGTCGTGTACGCGAACGCGCAGTCCGGCGGCGCGCACCGTGAATCCCCGCACGAACACCCGTCGCCGACCGCTGTCACCGCCCAGCCGAACCGGCGGATGGTGGACAGCGTCTCACGGACGAGGGGATCGGGATGCCAGCGCGGGATGCCCCGGATTGCTGCGGCGTGATCGGCCATGGTCGCTCCTTTGTTCGAGGGTGCGTTCATGACATCACGGGGGTACGACAAGTTCGGGAGGCCTCGATCGGTTGCCCTGTTCGGTGTCCACCGGGTGAGTGAACCCTCGGGTGCACCTGCCTGCCCGAAGTGCGCGGTTCCCTCGGTTGGCTAAGCTCCGAGGGGAGATCATCACCTCATGCGTGGTGGCGAAATGGTGGAGTTCGAGGGTGATGTTCGCGTTTTCGGAGTACGACGCCGCAGACCTGCGCGATGACACCTGGGTGGACCTCTTCCCGTGGCTGGACTCCTACGAATCGGCGGATGCCGCCTGCCTCGAAGAACTGGTCCCGAACGTGTCGGACTGGTGGATCGCGGACTCCCCGCGCGACACGGCCGCCGACATGTCTCTCGACGATCTCGCCGTCGGCCTGGCTCGTCTTGCGGTCCGGCGGCATCGGGACCTCACCTTCGGGGATCTCGCGCCGCTCCTCGACCCGGCGATCCCCGTCGCCGGCCTGCGTCTTGATCCGCGCGCCGAGACCGTTGTCCGACGACTCGGGGACCGAGCAGTCGTCCGCACACTGCTGTCGTCCAGTGTGGCGTCGTTGTTCGCGTTGAAGGGCACGAGCCCGGACACCGTGCAGGAGGTCGCCGCCGGTGTGCTCGGAGCGTCCATCCTGCGACTACCCGAACACGGGGTCCTCCCCGACGAAGAGGCCGACAGTCCGGTAGCCGTGCAACTCGTCGACGACCTCAGAGTGCTCGCACGGTGGCGCGGTCTGCGCGGCAGTCTGGGCGCGCCGCTCATCTCCGTCGGGATCGAGGACGAAGCTCCCGAACAGGTCCAGGAGGTCGCCACCCGGATCTCGGCGATCACCGGCAAGGATTTCTCCACGATGGTGGAGTCCAATCCGGTCGACGAGCTCGAGAACCTGATCGAGCAACTCGATGACCGGGAGATGCTGGCACTCACCGAGTTCGTCATGGCCGCGGAACCGATCAGCATGGGACAGCTCAGCGTCCGGCTGCACGTGAGTAAAGGGCGAGCAGGCGGCATCGTGGCCAAGCTCAAGCAGGACCTGGCCGCTGCATGTGAATTCGAGACCACCGCGGGCGGATTGCTCGCGAGCATTCGGGCCGAGATCCAGCCGGTGACCTCACTCGACCGTCTGCTCGACATGCAGCCCGTTCTGCGCACCGAGGTGCCCTCACTGGGCGTGCCGCTATGGCTCGCGCTCGACCGGCTTGACGATGGATTCGAGGTCACCGGGGGCTGGGCGGTGGCTCCCGATCTCCGCTCGGCCAAGGGGCGGACGATCGTGATGCTCGAGCAGTTCGAATCCGTCAACGCTGTCGTGCCCGTCCCCGTCGCGGCGTCGACGCTTCGGCTGTCGACCGATGAGGTCCGAGAGTGGTTGCAGTACTGCGAGATCCCGATCCTTGACGACAACGTGTTGTTGTCCACCCGCCGTCTGGCCGATCATGCCGCCGGGATTCTGGAAGTGCGCGGGCCTTTGGGCATCGACCGCCTGAGTGATCTGCTGAACACCGATCGACCCGAACACCATGTCGTGAAACACCTTGATGAGGATGAGCGCTTCACCTGCACCCCGGACGGCCTGTGGTGCCTGACGGAGTCTCTCGGTGAAGAAGTCGGTGGGTCAGAAACGCCACCACGAACGCCGGCCGTTGATCGTCCGGCCACCGAACACTCCGCCGCAGAGGCGGATTCGACAGCGGTCGCCGTTGTCGTCCGGCCTACGCGCCGCCTGTATCGGATCGGGGACACCTGGTGTTTTCGGCTCCGCGTCACCTCCGAACACCTTCGTGGTTCCGGATTCACCGTTCCTGTCGGTGTGGCGCAGGCACTGGGATGCACCCACGGCGTCGTGCGCGAGTTGCCCAGCCGGCTCGGTACACAGATGCTCCGATGGACCGGAACGAACCCGACATGCGGGACCATCCGCCGCTTTCTCAACGAATTGTCCTCGCAGCCCGGAGATCTGGTGTTCCTGACCTATTCCGAAGGCGGCGGGTTCGACGTGGTGGCGTGCGCCGAGACCGATGCCGCGGACCCGGTTCGCGGAGCCCTTGCCCTGATCGGCGTCACTGATCCGCAGGATGTCGCCGACTCCGACGTCGCACCACTGCTCGCGGCGGGGATCGGACTCGATCCGGACATCAAACCGCGACGCATCCTCAGCCGCTATCAGTCCCGTGACGACACGGTCGCCGCGCTCTTGGAGCAAGCCTGGACGGTCACCGTGCGATGACGACCGAACCGACCGCATTCACCGCCACCGAACGCGCACTCGGCCTGCATCACACCGTCGCGACCGCGGTTGCCGATCTGATCGACAACAGCATCGACGCGGGCGCAACGCACGTACTGCTCCGGTTTCTGCAATCCGGCCGACGTATCACCGGGTTGCGGGTCATCGACGACGGTCGGGGTATGGACGCCGACACCATCGATGCGGCGATGCGCTACGGCGTACAGCGCGCGTATGGGGCCGCCGATCAGGGGCATTTCGGTGTCGGGCTGAAAGCTGCTTCCCTCAGTCAAGCCGACACCGTGACCGTGTATTCGCATGCGGCAGAGAATCTTCCGGTGGCGCGTCGGCTCGCCGTCGATGACCGTCACGACCCGCCACGACTGTCCACACTGCCGGATGCCGACGCGGAGAAGGTCATCACGGCCGCGCGGCCGCGCTTTCCGTTCGAGACCGGCACCGTCGTGGAATGGCGGGGTATCCGTACCTTTCCGAACACGGCGTCGGCGCAAGAACAAGTCGCCTGGCTCGAGACCGTCGTCGGTGATCTGCTGGCGCACCTCGGCCTCGTGTTCCACCGACTGATCGCCACGGGCTTGGCGATCACGATCGATGTTCTCGACGAGGCCATCGGACGTGCCGGAGCACCGCGGACGGTGCGCGGAATCGATCCGTTCGGCTACCGGGTGAGCGGGCGAGCCGGTTACCCGCGGCCACTGGCGGCCCTCGGTCGCGACGCGGTGCAGGCGCACATCTGGCCGGCTCGCAGTTCGGCACCCGAGTACAAACTCGGCGGCCTACCCGGTCGTGACTCGCAGGGATTTTTCGTCTACCGCAATGACCGCCTGCTCCATGCCGGCGGGTGGCTCGGCGTGCTCCGGCCCCGGCCGGACTGGGCGTTGGCACGAGTGAGCGTCGACCTCGATGACGTTCTCGCCCAGCACATCACCATCAATCCGGAGAAGTCCGGGGTGACCCTGGACGCGACGCTCTCCGCCGCGCTGCACCAGGCGCTCACCGACGACTACCTCGATGACGCGGCGACCACCGCCGTCGCGGCCCGACGCGTACAGCGTCGGCCGATCAGCGTCGTCGAACCCGGGATCGGTCTACCGGACGACGTTGCCGACGAGTTCGCCGACAGCTTCTCGTTCGTGGACACGGCGGACCCGGTCGCGATCGGTTGGCGCGTGCTGGCCGCCGATCGGTTCTTCGAGGTTGATCTGGAGTCACGCACGTTGTGGCTCAACGCCCGGTTCCGCACGCAACTGGGTGGGCGCCGCCGTTCCGCCGACGATGTTCCCGTGCTGAGGACTCTGGTGTACCTCCTTGCCCAGGACATGTTCGACGCCGTGCGGCATAGTGCCAGACAGGTCGAACAGATGGATGCCTGGCAACGTGTCCTGATCGCGGCGCTCGCCGCCGACGAGGGGAGTCCGAAGTGATCGACGTGGTGATCGACGCCCTGGTCCGCGAGTTCACGACCGACCTCGCGCCCACCCGATTCCTCGGCGCGGTGGCCGGGCGCGTGATGGACGCCGGACACGACCCCTCCGCCGTCACCACGGATCTGGTGGTCGACGTCATGGTCTCCGACGAGGCCGCGTCGGTCCAGTCGGCGGTGCGATCGGCCCTGATTCGTTGGGACGCCGAAGAGGCCGCGGCGTGGACCGGTGGTACCGAGGCACAGACCCCCGAACGCAGGACCTTGATCTATACGCTTCTCGGGATTCCGCCCGCGGCCTTCGAGCCGCTCACCGAGGCCTTCCCGATCGCCGGCGGGCCGACGGTGATCGTTGCGCCGCAGCCCTGGGAACCCTGGTATGTGCCGGAACGGCGTGCGGCGCAGGACTTCTATTGGTCTGCCTATCGTCGACTCCTCCTCGACAAGGGGTGGGGTGCGGAGACCGTCGAGGACCTGGGGGTGGCCACCAACGCCGTCGTGCAGCGCCTGGCCGATCCGACTCGCGAGGAGCCGTATCAGTCCAAGGGGCTGGTCGTCGGCTACGTGCAGAGCGGCAAGACCGCCAACTTCACCGGTGTGATCGCGAAGGCGATCGACGCCGGGTATCGGTTGGTGATCGTGCTGACCGGGACGATCGAGTTGTTGCGCAGTCAGACCCAGCGCCGGCTCGACATGGAACTCATCGGCATGCAGAACATCGACGAGGTCGAGTACGCCAACGATGAGGATTGGCACGCCGGCAAGTTTCTCCATCACGTGCTCGACCCGAATCACTCCAACGAGGCTCCCGCCATCCGTCGGCTGACCGGTCGTGTCGATGACTACAAGGCGCTCGCGAAGGGGATTGGCACCCTGCACTACGAGTTCGTCGACCATTCGAAGCCGTTGTTCGACCCGGTCAACCTCTATCAGAGCAATGTTCGGGTTGCCGTGGTCAAGAAGAATGCGGCGGTGCTGAAGAAACTCGTCGCCGACGTCGGACGGATTCCCACACCGCTCGACCAGATCCCGACTCTGATCATCGACGACGAAGCAGACCAGGCGTCGGTGAACACGCAGAACCCCAAGAATTTTGCCGCAGGGCGGATCGAGCGCACCGCGATCAACGAACAGATCTCGCTGCTCCTCGAGCGGCTCGGACGCAGCCAGTACGTCGGCTACACCGCCACACCATTCGCCAATGTGTTTGTCGATCCGGATGATTCGGTGAACATCTTCCCGAACGACTTCATCGTCAGCCTCGACCGCCCCAAGCAGTACATGGGTGGTGCCGACTTCCACGACGGTGACACCGACCTCGGTGATGATCTCTCCGAGACGGCCGAGAAGACCCCCGCCAACTCCAACGAGAAGGCCTTTGTCCGGGGTCTGCGAGCCCAATGCGACGAGGACCGTGACGCAGAACGGTTGGGGGCGCTGGACTCCTACGTGCTGGCCGGGGCGATCAAATTGTTCCGGCAGAACCGGGGAGTTCGTGGGGACTTCCGTCACCACACGATGCTCGTACACGAATCGGTCAAACAGCAGGAGCACGAGTCCCTCGCCGCCGACTTCGAGAGTCTCTGGAAGAACGCCGGCTACAGTCAGCCGCACGGACTGGCGCGCCTGGAGGAGCTGTGGGACAGCGATTTTCGTGTGGTATCGGCCGATCGTGCCGAGCCGGGGACACCGACCCCTCAGTACTTTGACGAGCTCGAGGGGTTCATCGGGGAGGCGTGCGACCGGATCGGTGCGGGGATCAGTCCGGTGATCATCGTCAACGGTGCCGCCGACAAGGATTATGTACAGGAACCGTTGGACTTCCAGGAGCGCTCGGTGTGGAAGATCCTGGTGGGCGGCACCAAGCTGAGTCGCGGTTTCACGGTCGAAGGGCTGACCACCACTTACTACACCCGGCGAACTGCACAGGCGGACACGCTGATGCAGATGGGGCGGTGGTTCGGTTTCCGACCCGGATACCGAGATCTGGTGCGGCTGTTCATCGGTCGGGAGGTTCCCGGACCCGGCGGGACGGTGGTCGACATGTATGCCGCGTTCGAGGCCATCGTCGGCGACGAGGAGGAGTTCCGCGACGAACTGCGAAGGTTCAAGGGGCTGAACGAAGCCGGCGAGCCGATGGTCACGCCACGAGACGTGCCGCCGATGGTGTTCCAGCGGCTGCCATGGCTCAAGCCGACCGCCACCAACAAGATGTACAACGCAGAGTTGAGTTATCGCAGCGTCGGCGGACAGAGTTTCAGTTTCACGATGCAGGCCCCGCGCGGCGACGGCGCCAACAATGCCAGCCATTTCCGCGCCGTTCGTCCGTTGCTCGATGCGCTCGACCGCACCGGTTCGTTCTCGTTCATCGACAAGGACCAGACGCCACGGATCTTCGAGGCGCGCTACGGGATCGTCGGTGCCGACGTCGTTCTCGACGCGATCAGCCAGTTCGTGTGGGACGCCAACTGGGACTTCGAGCCACACCGCAAGGCCTTCGAGTCGGCGATCGAGCGTGGTGCGCTGGAAGATCTCGCGATCCTGCTGCCGATCCCGAAGACCAAGAAGCCGGTGATGATCGGCGACTACCCGAGAGAACTTCCTCTCGTGAACCGCAAACGTGAAGAGGCCGAGTACCGCACCGGATTCACCGGCACCGCGGTGCGCGAGCGAGACGCCATCGAGCACATCGCCGGCAATCCGAAGAAGGACGTCGGTGGTCCACTCGCGGCGCAGCTCCGGAAGCGGACGCGCGGCGCGATGATCCTGTTGTTCGCCAGCGACCCACCGCCGCGAAGCCGGCATATCAAGTCGCACAAGCGCGGTGTGGCCGACCCGCGTGACGTGGCGACCCTGTTCTCCTACGCGCTTCCGTACTTCGCCGATCCTTCGCCGAAGGTCGGATTCACCGTCCGCAAGGACGGGGCAGGGGCGATTGTCGATGCGTGATCACACGAAAGGTGAGAGTTCCCGATGGCAAAGGTGATCGCGACGATCAGCTTGAAGGGCGGGGTCGGCAAGACCACAGTCACCGGCGGACTCGCTGAGTTCATGTCGGCGGAGTTCGGTCAGCGAGTGCTGCTCATCGACCTCGACTCGCAGATCAACCTGACCACGATGATGATCAGCGAGGCACGGTGGTTCGAGCTCAACACCAACGGCCGGACCCTGGCAACGCTGTTCTCCGACGCGGTCAACGGCACCGAGTACTTCCGGCTCGACGAGGCGATCGAGCGGGGCGTGTCGCCGGTGAAGCGGGTGACGACCGTCGATTTGCTCGCGTCGTCGCTCGATCTCATCGAGGTGCAGGAAGAACTGAGCGCCCTGCGCGTGCAGGGCGGGGTAGCAGACGGGGGCACCGGCTTTCTGCGGCAGGCGATCGCGCCGGTCATCGACTTCTACGATTACGTCCTGATCGACTGCCCGCCGAACATCGGACCGGTGACCCTCAACGGTCTGGCCGCGGCGGACGCCTACATCATCCCGACGATCCCGGATGTGTTGTCCACCTATGGAATTCCGCAGATCCAGAATCGCGTGCGCAAGTTCAGCGAGGAGATCGGACGGACCATCGTCGAACTGGGCGTGGTGATCACCAAGTACAAGGCCAATTCCGCGGTGCACCGGTCGACGACCAAACGTCTACGCCGTGACCCCACCATCCAGAACGTCCTGCCCAGCTACATCAACGAGGCCAACTCGGTGGCTGCGGCGGCGGAATTCGCCGGCTACGGAACACTCAAGACCAAGTACGGCACGCAGGGGCAGTTCGACCAGTTCCGCGCCCTCACCGTTGATGTGATGACCGAAGCACAGGGGAAGATCGAATGAGTTCCGACGATGCACGCCGCCGCATGGAGTACTCCGCCATCGGAGGAGCCCTCGCCCAGCTCGACAGCAAGAATCCGCAGGCAGCCCAGTTGATCGCCGGGCTGACGCGGGTGATCATCGACGAGGCGGACCGATCGTCTCGGTTCGCCGCTGCGTTGACCGGCGTGATCGACGCTTTGCGGCCGGGCGACGGCACCGCTTTGGCTGTGCCCGCGCCGACACCTCGCAAACGCGCGCCGGCACCGAAGAAGCGGGTGGCACGGCAGCCCGGTGCCTTCGACCCGTTCGTGGTCTACCGAGAATCCGGTGCCCAAGGTCTCACGGCACGGTTGGGGGAGCTCACGGTTGATCAGCTCCGCGACATCATCGCCGAGCAAGAACTCGACACCCGCAAGGAAACCAGTCGTAAGCGCAAGGCCGAAGTGATCGCCGAGTGGATCGTCGAGCGCGTCGAGGCGTCGGAGAACAAGGGGAGTGTGTTCCGGTAGGACATCGCTGCCGAGGTCGTTCGAACGAAGAGCGTCCAGATCAGGCAGCCGTGAGTTGTCCTCGAGTGGTCAGGAATCCGGTTCGAGCACATCGTTCGAGGTCACCGCTAAGGCGTTGTCGACCAGCGACCGAGGTCCGCTAATTCGCGCCTGCGGTTGACGAAGTGCATACCAACGTCTCAACATACGCTCCCAGTATTTTACGTCACCTGTATGTAAGACCGCCGTGTGCTGACGAACCTCGGCATGGCTGGTGTGGTTGGCATGGAGAGCGTAAAACCTGCGTCCGAGCTGCGGTTGCGTGTCGCCCTGAGTTCGATCCGTGTTCCATTGAGCCGATGAGGGTGTCGTCGTCGATTGATGGCGGCGCGCTGATGGTCCCGGTCTTCGCAGCTGGGTTCCATTGCGGGAGAATGGCGCTTCCACGGCCGTCGACACGGGATCGCCAAGGTGTGGCCGGGTTCCATTCACGGTTTCGGAGAGGGCTACAGCGACGATCGACACTCTTCGGCCTGCCCACCGTGAGGTAAGGCAAATCCTGACGAGGTGCGAGGAGTAGGTGCTTTCGGTCTCTTCAGCGGACCCGAAAGCCCTACCCCGTGATCACCGTCAGCAGAATCGCCGAATCCTGTTGTGCCGACAGGCTGTGCCGCGCGTCGGGCAGCATCACCAGATCGCCCCGACGCCCCTTCCAGACATCGTCGCCGGCGGTGATGGTCACCCGGCCGTGCAGCACCTGCACGCTGCCCTCCGCGGGGCTCTCGTGTTCGGCCAGTTCACGCCCGGCCACCAGGGCGATGACGGTGTGCCGAAGCCGATGTGAGGAGTCGCCGTGCAGGGTCTGCGCCGCCCGGCCGCTGCGGCTGCGGTGGGCGGTCCCGATCAGTTGGTCGACGAGCGAGGTCAGGTGGCTGGTGTCCATGCCTTCACTCTTGCACCCGGGGGCCGGGTTCGGAACCAACCGCGAGGGAACTGTGGATCGTGCCTTTCGGCGGCTGTGGATCAGTGTCCGTCGGCGACGGCTGCCCGCTCGACCGTCAGCAGACTCTCGGCGCTGTGCTGGGCGTGGTAGGCCTCCCCGCCGCCGCGCACCCCGAACAGGCGTTTGCTCCAGATCAGCCAGATGACCGCGGCCACGTTGACGGCGAGCAGCAGCACCTTGAACACCGTCACACGCTCGACGAGTTCGTAGACCTCGAGCGGGATGAAGATGCTGGTGACGATCACCGCGAAGTACTCGCCCCATCGTTTGGCGAACCACAAACCGAAAGCCTCGACGAATTGGCTTGCGCCATAAGCGAGCAGGGCGCATCCGACAAGGACGATCGTCGTGCTCGAGAGCGTCGTCGCCTTCTCGATCCAGCTGACGACTTTGGAATCGTCGATGTTCCAGCCGATTTGGTCGGCGATCGGCCGCAACAAGGGCAGCTCGGCGTCGAACTTCTCCTGCAGGGTCTGCTGGCTGTGGCGTAGCTCGATGACGAAGACCCCCGCGAGCACCAGGAACAGGCCGCGGAGCAGCCGCTCGACGGCCAGCACCCGCATGATGATCAGGTCGCGCAGCAGCGCGCCGCGTGGAACCTCGGGTGCGTGGTCGGCAGGACCGCTGCGTCGGGGCTCACCCACGGCGAAGTCGCCGCATCGCAGACACCGCCACGCCTGGCCGGCGGCGCTGTCGACGTGCAGGCGATCGGCGAGTTCGGACTCGTCGGGGCGATAGGTCTCGTGACCGCGCAGGCCGCATGACAACACTTCCCAGTTCACTTCGGCAGACTAACGCCGAACCCGCCGCACGGGGCCGATGGTCATCCGGTCGGTCGAGCCGATCTCGACCGCCGGCGGCTTCGGCGCCGCTACCCTCACCGACATGAGCCGGCGTCTCGGGGATCGAAAGGTGATGGTGGCGGTCTGGGGGAGCGGGCAGCTACTGACCCCGACATTTCGAGCCGACTGCGCGTCCGCGGGAGTCCGACGTCTCCAGATCAACATCTCCGACGACGCGGTGCAGGGGGCGATGCGGATCTCCACCTTCGACCCGCCGATCGATGCGGTGATCAGCGTGTGGGCCCCTGATGCCGCCGCAGCGCTCGAGAGCATCGACGCACATGTGGACAGCTTCGCGGCGTGGGAGGTGCAGACCCGTGCGCCGCTCGACCCGCCGCCGACCGCCGACGGCACGCGCGTCGACGCACTGGCCAATATCGCCCTCCTGCGACGGCCGCAGGATCTCGCCTATGACGAATGGTTGCGGATCTGGCTCGATGAGCACACACAGGTGGCCATCGACACCCAGGCGACTTTCGGCTACTACCAGAACATCGTCGAGCGTTGTCTGACAACGGATTCCGGTGACCGAGGAGATGTGCGGGTGACCGGCATCGTCGAAGAGCTGTTCCCGATGGCGGCCATCTCCGATCCCCACGCGTTCTATGGCAGCGATGGCGACGACGAAGAACTGCAGCGGCGGCTGACCGCCATGCTGGCCAGCGTCGCGCGCTTCGGCGCCGACCGGGAACTCGACGTCGTGCCGACCTCGCGATACGACTTCTCACTCACGCCCTGAGCGCTGTCGCGGTGGAGACGGGCGCTGTCGCGGTGGGGACGGGCGCTGTCGCGGTGGAGACGGCGCTGCCGGCGGCGATTTGGGTCTGGCCAGCGAATTCTCTACACTAGACCGGTTGCCTGTGCGCCTCAGGTGCCAGGGACTCACCACACGTACGCGTGTGGACCATAACTGAACAGTCTCCGGTGCTGGTGAAAAGCCAAGGGCATCGGCGACGAGAACAGATAACAACTATCCACTTCGTGGAAGGCCCACCGCAGGTCAGGGGAGCGATCCTCTGGAGTCACATCGCTGACCGGCGCTGTATGGGAACCGCTACGAGAAAGGTTGACGGTCAACCATGACCATGACTGACCCGATCGCAGACTTCTTGACACGTCTGCGTAACGCCAATTCGGCGTTCCACGACGAGGTGACTCTTCCCTCGTCGAAGATCAAGGTGAACATCGCCGAGATCCTCAAGCGTGAGGGCTACATCACCGACTACCGCACCGAAGATGCGGAGGTCGGCAAGAACCTCGTCGTCGCCCTCAAGTACGGCCCCTCGCGGGAGCGCAGCATCGCCGGTCTGCGCCGCGTGTCCAAGCCGGGTCTGCGGGTGTATGCCAAGTCCACCAACCTGCCCAAGGTCCTGGGTGGCCTCGGCGTGGCCATCATCTCCACGTCGTCCGGTCTGCTCACCGATCGCCAGGCAGCCAACCAGGGCGTGGGCGGCGAAGTCCTCGCCTACGTCTGGTAAGGGGAGGTACACAAACATGTCGCGTATCGGTAAGAACCCGATCGAGATCCCCGCGGGCGTCACCGTCTCCATCGACGGCCAGACCATCACCGTCAAGGGACCCAAGGGCGAACTCAGCCACACCGTCACCGCGCCGATCACCGTCGCGCAGGAAGACGCCACCATCGTGGTCACCCGGCCCAACGACGAGCGCCGCAACCGTGCCCTGCACGGCCTGAACCGCTCGCTGGTCGCCAACCTCGTGGAGGGCGTGACCAAGGGCTACACCAACAAGATGGAAATCTTCGGTGTCGGCTACCGCGTCCAGGCCAAGGGCAAGGACCTCGAGTTCGCGCTCGGTTACAGCCATCCCGTGCCGATCGAGGCTCCCGAGGGCATCACCTTTGCCGTCGAGTCGCCCACCAAGTTCTCGGTGTCGGGTATCGACAAGCAGCAAGTCGGCCAGATCTCGGCGAACATCCGCCGCCTGCGTCGCCCGGACCCGTACAAGGGCAAGGGCATTCGCTACGAAGGCGAGCAGATCCGTCGCAAGGTCGGAAAGACGGGTAAGTAAGCCATGAGTGATACAGCAGCCAAGACAGTCCGCAAGCCCCTCGGCAAGGATGTGTCGACCCGCCGTCGCACCGCGACCAACCGTCGTCACTTCCGCCTGCGCAAGAAGGTCGCCGGCACGCCGGTGCGTCCGCGTCTCGCGGTCAAGCGCAGCAGCCGCCACATCCACGTGCAGCTGATCGACGACCTCGCCGGCCACACGCTGGCCGCGGCGTCGACCATCGAGGCCGACGTCCGCGCGGCCGGTGGCGACAAGTCCGCCCAGGCCCGCAAGGTCGGCGAGCTGATCGCCGAGCGCGCCAAGGCC
Organism: Gordonia sp. YC-XJ4; assembly: GCF_059511865.1. NCBI lineage: Bacteria > Bacillati > Actinomycetota > Actinomycetes > Mycobacteriales > Gordoniaceae > Gordonia > Gordonia sp. YC-XJ4. The sequence goes on along the minus strand of NZ_CM183447.1, from coordinate 4,262,912 downwards.
GCCGGCATCGACGCCGTCGTGTTCGACCGTGGTGGCAAGGACTACCACGGCCGGATCGCCGCGCTCGCCGACGCCGCCCGTGAGGGAGGCCTGCAGTTCTGATGATGACCACATGTACCCAAACCAAGACCGGAGGGATCCTCTGATGCCCGGACGTCAGCGTGACGGCGGAAACGGACCCGCCGGAAACGACAACAACAACAACGCAAGCGGAGACCGCAACGATCGCCGGGGCGGCCGTGACCGTCGCGGCGGTGACCGCGGTGGCCGCGACAACGACCGCAACCAGCTCGAGCGGGTCGTCGCGATCAACCGTGTCTCCAAGGTGGTCAAGGGTGGCCGCCGGTTCTCCTTCACCGCTCTCGTGGTGGTCGGCGACGGCCAGGGCATGGTCGGTGTCGGCTACGGCAAGGCCAAGGAAGTCCCGGCCGCGATCCAGAAGGGCGTCGAAGAGGCTCGCAAGAACTTCTTCCGCGTGCCGCTGATCGGTGGCACCGTGACCCACCCGGTTCAGGGTGAGGCCGCCGCCGGTGTCGTGATGCTGCGTCCGGCCAGCCCCGGTACCGGTGTGATCGCCGGTGGCGCGGTGCGTGCCGTGCTCGAGTGCGCGGGCGTCCATGACGTTCTCGCCAAGAGCCTCGGCTCGGACAACGCGATCAACGTCGTCCACGCCACCGTGGCCGCCCTGAAGATGCTGCAGCGTCCGGAAGAGGTCGCGGCTCGTCGTGGTCTCCCCATCGAAGACGTGGCACCGGCCGGTATGCTCCGCGCCCGTGCCGGCCAGGGAGTGTGAGAGAGATGGCACAGCTGAAGATCACCCAGGTCAAGGGCACCATCGGTACCAAGAAGAACCAGCGTGACAGCCTGCGGACGCTCGGCCTCAAGGGCATCCGCAAGTCGGTCACCCGCGAGGACACCCCGATCAACCGCGGTCTGATCAACGTGGTTTCGCACCTCGTGACAGTCGAAGAGGTTAAGTCATGACCATCAAGCTCCACCATCTTCGCCCCGCTCCGGGCGCGAAGACCGACAAGACCCGTGTGGGTCGCGGCGAGGGCTCCAAGGGCAAGACCGCCGGCCGCGGCACCAAGGGCACCAAGGCACGCAAGAACGTGCCCGCCGCCTTCGAGGGTGGCCAGATGCCGATCCACATGCGGCTGCCGAAGCTCAAGGGCTTCACCAACCGCAACCGGATCGAGTATCAGGTCGTCAACGTCGGCGACATCGCCCGTCTGTTCCCGCAGGGCGGCACCATCGGCGTCGACGAGCTCGTCGCCGCCGGAGCCGTCCGCAAGAACAAGCTCGTGAAGGTCCTCGGCGACGGTGAACTCGGTGTGGCGGTCAACGTCACCGCCGACAAATTCACCGCATCGGCCAAGGAGAAGATCGCAGCTGCCGGTGGCAGCGCGACCGAGCAGTAAGAAAAAATGCAGGTAGCCGAGGTCCGCAGCGGATGCGACACCGCGTCGTCGCCGCTGCGGACCTCGGCGTCGGGGCACCCGGCCGACCACGACGTCTATTGTGGTCACCGGCGCCCGGGGGGGATGACGTCCGAGCGTCGGCCGCCATCGGAAGGTGGCGGCCGCGACGGCCGTGCCCGGCCGACGACGTCACACCAGACGTCGGACGGGCCGCGCGCGAGCGGCTGTTAGAGTTTCACCGTTGTTGCCCCGCAACCACTGATCAATGTCGATTGCCGAGCACGTGAGCCGGACACCCGGTGCAAGATGACGCGTGGTCGTTCTAGGAGGAATTAGTGCTCTCCCCCCTCATCGCGGCCTTCAGGACGCCCGATCTGAGGAAGAAGATCCTCTTCGTCATCGGCATCATCGTGCTGTATCGCCTGGGGGCGACGGTTCCCTCACCGGGCGTGAACTACGTCGAGGTGCACAAGTGCATCGACACCATCAACAGTGGTGGCGGCAACCAGGTCTATTCGCTGATCAACTTGTTCTCCGGCGGCGCACTGCTGCAGCTGTCGGTGTTCGCGATCGGCATCATGCCCTACATCACGGCCAGCATCATCGTGCAGTTGCTGACGGTGGTCATCCCGCGCTTCGAGCAACTCCGCAAGGAGGGCCAGTCGGGTCAGGCCAAGATGACGCAGTACACCCGCTACCTGACGGTCGCGCTGGCGTTGCTGCAGTCCACCGGCATCGTGGCACTGGCCGTGCGCGGCAACCTGCTGCCCTCGAGCTGCGGCGACAACATCCTCAACGACAAGTCGATCCTGGGCCTGACGATCATCGTCCTGGTGATGACCGCAGGCGCCTGCCTGGTGATGTGGTTCGGTGAGCTGATCACCGAACGCGGCATCGGCAACGGCATGTCGTTGCTGATCTTCGCGGGCATCGCCGCCCGCATCCCCGCCGAGGGCCGCACGATCCTCACCAGCCGAGGCGGCCTGGTCTTCGGGCTCGTCGTGGTCGCGGTGCTCATCATCGTCGCCGGTGTGGTCTTCATCGAGCAGGGCCAGCGGCGCATCCCGGTGCAGTACGCCAAGCGCATGGTGGGCCGCAAGATGTACGGCGGGTCGTCGACCTACCTGCCGCTCAAGGTCAACCAGGCCGGCGTCATCCCGGTCATCTTCGCCTCGTCACTGCTGTATCTGCCGCAGCTCATCGTGCAGCTCACGCAGAGCTCGTCGGAGGCGCCGTCGGGCTGGCAGCGTTGGGTCAGCACCTATCTCGCCGACCCGAGCAACTACGTCTACATCATCGTGTACTTCCTGATGATCATCTTCTTCACGTACTTCTACGTGGCGGTGACCTTCAATCCGGAGGAACGTGCCGATGACATGAAGAAGTACGGTGGCTTCATCCCGGGTATCCGCCCGGGGCAACCGACCGCGGACTACCTCGGGTATGTGCTCAGTCGCATCACCCTGCCGGGTTCGATCTACCTGGGTATCATCGCGGTACTGCCGAACCTGTTCCTGGAGATCGGGAACAGTGGTGGTGTTCAGAACCTGCCATTTGGGGGCACGGCCGTGTTGATCATGGTCGGCGTGGGACTGGACACGATGAAGCAGGTCAACAGTCAATTGATGCAACGCAAGTACGAAGGATTCCTGAAGTGAGACTTGTCATTCTCGGCCCCCCCGGAGCAGGCAAAGGTACCCAGGCGGAACTGTTGAGCGAATCGCTCGGCATCCCGCACATCTCCACCGGTGATCTGTTCCGCGCCAACATCTCACAGGGCACCGCCGTGGGCATCGAAGCCAAGCGGTATCTCGACGCCGGTGACCTCGTGCCCTCGGAGATCACCGTCGACATGGTGCGCGCCCGGGTCGGCGAGCCGGATGCGTCGAAGGGATTCATCCTCGACGGATTCCCGCGGTCGACCGAGCAGGCCGACGCCCTCGCCGAGATCCTCGACGGTCTCGATTCCTCGCTGGATGCGGTGCTGTCGTTCGTGGTCGACCCCGACGTCGTCGTCGAGCGCATGCTGGCCCGTGGCCGTGCCGATGACACCGAAGAGGTCATCCGCAATCGGATGTCGGTGTATCAGAAGGAGACCGCGCCGCTGCTGGACTACTACGGCGATCAGGTGAAGACGATCGACGCGGTCGGCGACATCCAGGACGTGCATCAGCGGGTGCTGAGCGCACTCGGTGCCGGCGTCTCCTGACGTCCACCGACACAAGTATTTTCCGGCGCCGGGCCACACCGCACGATCGGTGTGGCCCGGCGCCTTTTCTTCCAGCCGAGACGATCGGATGAGGTGTGGTGATGGGATTCCGTAAACGCAAGCGCGTGCCGTTCCGCAGCGCCGGGGAACTCGACGCGATGGAAGCCGCCGGTGCCGTCGTGGGTGCCGCGCTCGTTGCCGTGCGCGCGGCGGCAGCGCCCGGGGTGAGCACCCTCGAACTCGACGAGGTCGCCGAGACCGTGATCCGTCAGGCCGGGGCGGTGCCGTCGTTCAAGGGCTACCACGGATTCCCGGGATCGATCTGCTCGTCGGTCAACGACGTGGTGGTGCACGGAATCCCGTCGAGCACTGTCATTCTCGCCGAGGGCGATCTGGTCTCGATCGATTGCGGTGCCATTCTCGATGGCTGGCACGGGGATTCGGCCTGGACCTTCGGGGTCGGTGAACTGTCGCAGGCCGATGCCGAGCTCTCCGAGGCAACCCGGCTGTCGATGGAGGCCGGGATCGCCGCCATGATCGACGGCGCACGCCTCACCGACATCTCGCACGCCATCGAGACCGGCACCCACGACGCCGAGCGAAAGTTCGATCGTGCGTTCGGGATCGTCGACGGCTATGGCGGTCACGGTATCGGTCGTGAGATGCACATGGAACCGTTCCTGGCCAATGAGGGTGCGCCCGGCTCGGGCCCGTTGCTCGTCGTCGGGTCGACCCTCGCGATCGAGCCGATGCTCACCCTGGGCACGACCGAGACAAGCGTTCTCGACGACGACTGGACGGTCGTCACCGACGACGGCTCGCGTGCCGCACATTGGGAGCACACCGTGGCCGTCACCGCCGACGGGCCGCGAATCCTCACCAACCGACCGTCCTGATCTTTCGGCCCAGCTGACCGCGGCGACGCGCCGTATCCGATTCAGGCGGCGACACCTGCCGGACACGTATCGCTCACCGGCGCTCAACGCAGCCGTTCGCGTCCGGTCAGGTGCCGGCTGAATACTCGCCGGGTGCCATCGGTGAACGAACATGTGCTGCCCCGCGCGGGCCGGCGTCGGCCGTGGAAGTCCTATGCCCTGTTCCTTGCCATCGTGGGCCCCAATCTCGTTCTGCTGGCGGTGTTCACCTATCGGCCGCTGATCGAGAACATCCGGATGTCGTTCTACGACTGGAACATCTCCTCGCCCGGCTCGACGTTCATCGGCCTCGCGAACTATCGCGAATGGTTCACCCGTGAGGACACCGCGACCATCGTCGTGAACACGGTGGTGTTCACCGTCGTCGCGGTCGTCGGCAGCATGGCCCTCGGACTGGCGCTGGCGTTACTGCTCGATCGGCAGCTCAAGGGCCGAAACCTGGTGCGGTCGGTGGTTTTTGCCCCGTTCGTGCTGTCGGGCGCGGCGGTCGGCATCGCCTTCCAGTTCGTGTTCGACCCGAATTTCGGCCTGATCAACGACCTGATGCATCGGCTCGGACTGGGGTCGGCGCCGGACTTCTATCAGCAACCCCACTGGGCGCTGTTCATGATCACCGTCACCTACGTGTGGAAGAACCTCGGATACGCGTTCGTGATCTATCTCGCTGCGCTACAGGGTAAACGGGCAGATCTCGACGAGGCGGCAGCCGTCGACGGCGCCTCGGGCTGGACACATTTCCGCAAGGTGCTCCTGCCGCAGCTGCGTCCGACGACGTTCTTCCTTTCGATCACCGTGTTGCTCAACTCATTACAGGTCTTCGACATCATCAACGTGATGACCCGCGGTGGTCCCCTGGGTAACGGCACGACGACGATGGTCTACCAGGTCTACGAGGAGACCTTCCGCAACTTCCGCGCCGGGTACGGTGCGACCGTCGCCACCATCATGTTCCTGATCCTGCTCGTGGTCACCGTCGCCCAGGTACGGCTGATGGATCGGGGCGCACGATGACCTCGACCACGGACACACCGGTTGCGGACGCGCACCGACGCGGCGGGGCGATCGTCTCCGACGAGCGCGGACGGATTGCCGTACGTGCGCGCAGGCGTCGGCGGACGGTGCAGGTGCTGGGTTATCTCGCGATGCTCGTCGCGTTGGCCGTCGTCGTGGTGCCCCTGGCGTGGATCGTGTTGACCTCCTTCAAGGATCGATCCGAGATCTACGTACAGCCCGCGGTGTGGTGGCCCTCGACGTGGCATCCCGAGAACTACCGGGAGGCCACCACCTCGGTACCGTTCTGGCAGTTCCTGCGCAACTCGCTGATCGTCACGCTGATCCTCGGTGTCATCAAGTTCGTGCTCGGCGTGCTCAGCGCCTACGGTCTGGTCTTCTTGCGATTCCCGGGCAAGAACCTCGTGTTCCTGGTGATCATCGCGGCGCTGATGGTGCCCAATCAGATCACCGTCATCACCAACTACTCGCTGGTCGCCCAACTCGGTTTCCGCAACACCTTCGCCGGGATCATCGTGCCGCTGGCCGGGGTCGCGTTCGGAACCTTCTTGATGCGCAACCACTTTCTGTCGATCCCACCGGAGATCATCGAGGCCGCCCGCATGGACGGCGCCGGGCACATCCGGTTGCTCGTGCGTGTGGTGTTGCCGTTGTCGATTCCGACGATGGTGGCGTTCGCCCTCATCACCCTCGTCAACGAATGGAACGAATACCTGTGGCCGTTCTTGATGGCCGACGACTACAGCGTGGCGACACTGCCGGTGGGACTGACGCAGCTGCAGAACAACGACGGCGTCACCAACTGGGGACCGGTGATGGCCGCGACGGTCTTGGCGATGCTGCCGATGCTGATCGTCTTTCTCGCACTCCAACGCCACATGATCAAGGGCCTGACCTCCGGTGCGGTCAAGGGGTGATCGCGTACACCGTTGTGGCCCCACCTGTTTGACCATCCCGACCCACTCTCATCACTCATCACACATCCAGGAGAATGCGCATGACCGACTTGACCCGCCGTGGATTCCTCGGCGCCGGACTGACCGTGGCCGCTGCGGCCGCCCTCGCTGCATGTGCCGGCTCGGGTGGCGGCTCGAGCAATGACGGTGATCCCAACAACCTGACCTTCTGGTCGAACCATCCCGGCAAGTCGACCGACGTCGAGAAGGAACTCATCAAGCGGTTCGAGGCGGCCAACCCGGGCATCAAGGTGCAGTTGATCGATGCGGGAAAGAACTACGAGGAGGCGGCGCAGAAGTTCAACGCCGCACTGTCGGGCGGCGCACTGCCCGACATCATCATCCTCAGCGATGTGTGGTGGTTCAACTTCGCCCTGATCGGTGCGATCGCACCGCTCGACGACCTCTTCGGCAAGGCCGGCGTCGATCCGTCGGGCTACGTCGATTCCCTTGTCGGCGACTACAAGTGGAATAACAAGACGTGGGCGCTGCCGTACGCGCGGTCGACCCCGCTGTTCTACTACAACGCCGATGTGTGGAGCCAGGCCGGGCTGCCCGCCCGCGGTCCGGCGTCGTGGCAGGAGTTCGCCGAGTGGGGTCCGCGCATCCAGTCGGTGGTGGGCTCGGGCAAGTCGGCGCACGGGTGGGGCAACGCCGTGGACTACCTGGGCTGGACCTTCCAAGGACCCACCTGGACCTTCGGTGGCGCCTACTCCGACGACTGGACGATGACGTTCACCGACCCGAAAACCGTTGCCGCTGCGCAGTATCTGAGCGACACGATCAACAAGGACCGGTACGCGAAGATCTCCAACGACATCGCCGGTGATTTCAGCGCGGGACTCCTCGCCTCGACGGTCGCCTCCACCGGTGACCTCTCGGGTATCACCTCGGATGCGAAATTCCGGTTCTCGACGGCGTTCCTTCCGGCCCCGGACGGCACGATCGGTTGCCCGACCGGTGGTGCGGGACTGGCCATCCCGGCCCGCAATTCCGACGAGCGCAAGGTCAACGCGCTGAAGTTCATCGACTTCATCACCAACACCGACAACACGGCCTACTTCTCGCAGAACGTCGGTTACATGCCGGTGCGCAAGGCCGCGGTCACCGCGCCGTCGATGACCGCATTCCTGGACAAGAACCCGAACTTCCGGACCGCGATCGAACAACTGCCGAAGACCAAGCCGCAGAACTACGCTCGGGTGTTCATTCCCGGCGGCGACAAGATCATCGGTACCGGTTTCGAGAAGATCGGTCTGCAGAACGCCGACGTCGCCGCGACGATGGCCGATACGCAGAAGCAGATCGAGCAGATCTACACCACCCAGATCCAGCCGAAGCTGCCCAAGTAATGGCTTCGGTCACCTACGCCAAGGCCACCAAGCGATTCGGCGACGGTTCGCCCGCCGTCGACGCCCTTGACCTCGAGATCGCCGACGGCGAGTTCATGGTGCTCGTCGGCCCGTCGGGCTGTGGCAAGTCGACGAGCCTGCGCATGGTCGCCGGCCTCGAGTCGGTGGAATCGGGCGCCATCCTCATCGACGACGCCGACGTCGTCGGTCTGCCACCGAAGTCCCGTGACGTGGCGATGGTGTTCCAGAATTATGCGCTGTACCCGAACATGACGGTCGCCGACAACATGGGATTCGCGCTGCGCAACGCGGGGATGAGCAAGGCCGACACCGCCGCCCGGGTCAACGAGGTGGCGGCGATGCTCGAACTCGACGAACTGCTCGACCGCAAACCCGCGAAACTGTCCGGCGGGCAACGTCAACGGGTCGCGATGGGTCGGGCGATCGTCCGGCACCCCAAGGTGTTCTGCATGGATGAACCACTGTCGAATCTCGACGCGAAGCTGCGTGTGAGCACACGTGCGCAGATCGCCGCGTTGCAGCGCAAGCTGGACACCACCACGCTTTACGTCACCCATGATCAGGTCGAGGCGATGACCATGGGCGATCGGGTGGCGGTCCTCGATCGCGGTGTGCTGCAACAGGTCGGGACGCCGCGGGAGATCTATCGGCATCCGGCCAATGTCTTCGTCGCCGGTTTCATGGGCACGCCACAGATGTGTCTGATCGACGTCGAGGTGCACGACGGGCACGTCGATCTCGGTGGTGCCGACCTGCCGGCGCCGCGGGCGGTGCCGGGGAAGGCGGTGGTCGGGATGCGCGCCGAATCCTGGGAGCTGGTCGCGGCCGGGACACCGCGGTCGGTGACTGCACGGGTCGAACTGGTCGAAGAACTCGGCGCCGAGCAATTCGTCTACAGCGCAGCCGATCTGCCGGTGCGCGACGGGCGGGTGGTGGTGCGTGCCGATCACCGGCAGATGTTCACCGTCGGTGACGAGATCGGTCTGCTGCCCGTCGCCGACGAGGTTCACTGGTTCGACGGGCAGACGGGGGAGCGGGTGTGAGAGCGGCGGTGTCGGAAGCGGGGATGTGGGCGGCTCACCGGGCCGGTGATCCCAGGACGCGGTCGGGTCGGCTGTAGAGCACCAGGGAATCACCGCGCACGAACCCGGCCAGCGTCATCCCCTGCTGTTCGGCGAGGTCCGCGGCAAGAGAGGACGGAGCGGACACCGCCGAGAGCATCGGGATGCCGGCCATCGCCGCCTTCTGCACGAGCTCGAAGCTGGCCCGTCCCGAGACCTGGAGGACGGTGCCGCGCAACGGAAGTCGATCCTGGGTCAGGGCCCAGCCCACGACCTTGTCGACGGCGTTGTGACGTCCGATGTCCTCTCGGATCACCAGCATCTCGCCGGTGGTGCCGTCGAACAGACCTGCGGCATGAATGCCGCCGGTCCGGTCGAATGCCTTTTGTCCCTCACGGAGACGGTCGGGGAGTGCGAGGACGGTGTCGGTGTCGAGGGCCAGCGGGTCGTCGTCGACGGTGAAGCGCGACGCCGTCGCCACCGCGTCGATGCTGTCCTTGCCGCAGACTCCGCAGGCACTGCTCATCGTGAAGCGTCGGGCGGGTACGGCGTCGGGCGCACCGATCCCGTCGGCCAGGGTGAGGTCGAGAATGTTGTAGCTGTTGGGTTCGCCGGGGGCCCGGGCACCCGCACAGTAGCGGGCCGAGACCACGTCCTCGGCGCGGGCGATCAGCCCTTCCGACACCAGGAAGCCGGTCGCGAGCTCGACGTCGTGGCCGGGTGTGCGCATGGTGACGACCAGTGCCCGACCGCCGATCCGGATCTCCAGTGGTTCCTCGACGGCCAGCACGTCGGCGCGCGCCGTGGGTTCGCCGCGCCGGACGCGGATCACCCGGCGACGTGCGGTGATACGTCCCATGACCTCGAAGCTACCGGTGTCACGTCTCCACGATGATGGTGACCGGCCCATCGTTGACCAGGCGCACGCTCATGTGCGCGCCGAAACGCCCGGTGGCCACCGTCGCCCCTGCGGCCCGCAGGGCGTCGACGACCGCATCGACGAGGGGCTCGGCGACCGCCCCCGGCGCCGCCGCGTTCCATGAGGGGCGTCGACCCTTGGCGGTGTTGGCGTACAGCGTGAACTGGCTGATCACCAGGATCGGTGCGTCGACGTCGGCAGCCGACACCTCCGCCGGCGATCCGCCCGTGGCCTCGCCGTCGAGAATCCGCAGACGCCAGATCTTGTCGGCGAGCTTGGTGGCGTCGGCATCGGTGTCGTCGTGGGTGACGCCGATCATGGCCACCAAACCGTGGCCACCGGGTGTGATGTCGAGTTGTCCCACGACGTTCCCGTCGACGACGACCGAGGCCTCGGTGACCCGCTGGATGACAGCACGCATGGAGACCAGCCTGCCATCGCCGATGCTCTGCGGTCGACTGCGCCCCGGCCGACCTCACGCCACCAGTACCTGACGACGCCGACCGCTTGCCAGTACGCTGCCTCGTGATGGGTAAGCGATCGCGAGGCAAGAAAGATCCCAAGCGCAGGCATCTGCAGCCGGTGCGTTCGGCAACGGGCGGTGGACGCGGCGGTGGACCGCTGCCGGGGGCAGACGAGCAGCCGCTCATCCAGAGCATCCGCCTCGCGCTGCGGACCGGTGAACCGATCGACCTGCTGGTCACCCTCAGCACGCTGCTCGAGGCCACCGATCCCGAACCGCATCCGCTCGCCGATCGGGAGGATCGGGCCACGCGCGACACGCTGATCGAGTCGTTCGTGGAGATCTCCTTCGCCGAGACGACGGCCGCTCTGGCGGTTTTCCGGGAACTACTTGCCGATGAACTCGAGGCCGACGAGCTCCTCGCGGCGCGCATCACGCGCACGCTGGCCGGTCGTCGCCAACCCATGCCGACGTGGCTCGACACGTTCGGCGAGGCGCGCGTGGTCTCCGAGGTCTATGTCGTCGGCGACGAACTGAGCGACGGGGAGTCCTACATCTTCACGATCGGGTGGTCGCCGGCGTACGAGCTCTCGTTCCTGGTGTACGTCGACCACAACATGGGTTCGATCGTGAAGGATGCCTTCGTCGTTCCGGCGTCGGTGGAAGACTTGCTCGCGCATTTCCGGGAGAGCGCATCCTCGTCGATGACCACGGTGGTGTGCGATCCCGTCGACGCGGGTACCGCTCGCGCGACCCTCGAGGAGGCGATGAAGATCGGTCGGATGACCTTCCCGCCGGTCGAATCCGACTCGTGGCCGATGTGCCGTCCGCTGGTCGAGTGGGCGCTGCGGCTGTTACCTGAGGCCGGTGCTGCGCCGTCACCGCGCGAGTGGACCGACGCCGAGTACTCCGAACTCGCCGACGCGTTCTTCGCCTCGCCCCACGGTCGGCCCCTCGACGATGCCGAGAACCGTAGCGCTCTCGAACCGTTGATGTGGATGGCCGCACCGGATCCCATGCGGTGGAGCCCGGTGGTCGTCGAGATCATGTTGCTCGATCGCATCCCGCGCAAGATCATCGACGACGTCGAATCGCTTCAGCGGTACCCGGAGCTGATGCGCCGCTTCGTTCGCTACTGCCACGGTGAGCGCGGGATCAGCCGGGCCGCCACCGCCGACACCCTCGCCGCGATCGACGAATGCGAAGCAGAGTTCCGGGAGGAGATCCGGCGTGACCGGCCATCCAACGCCATAATGCTGGCGCAGCTCGCCCGGGCGTCGGCGCTCGGGGAGGATGCCTCGATCCTCGACGGGTTGTCCGATTGTCCACCGGGTTTCGATTCCAGTGGGTCATCTCTCGAAGAGTTCATTCTGCGCCAGTTGGACCAACGGGTCGGCGGACGCCCGACGCTGCTGAGCCTCGACGCCGAGCCGCTGCCCGACGAACCGTTCGACGTCACGGGAATTGCCGAGGACATCCTGCCCGTGGTCGAGGTGATCCGGCAGCGCTGCGATGCGAGCGCGGAGGTCTTCTTCGACGTCGAACACCGCACGGCCATGCGGCGATTGCTGGCCCGGGCGGCGCGCCGCGATCCTGCGATCTTTCGTCGGAAAGCGTCGACCGATCGGGCGGCGGCCGCCATCGGCTGGATCATCGGGCGCGCCAACGACACCCTCGGCGGGGATTTCCTGACGACGACCGTTGCCGAGTTTCTCGACTGGTTCGGCGTGAAAGGCAGTGTGTCGCAACGGGCCGAGCCGTTTCTGCGGGCCAACGGCGTGAATCCGCACGACAGCGGCCACATGATGGCACTGGGCACCCCGACGCTGCTGACCTCACAGATGCGGGCGTCGATCATCGAGCGGCGCGACGACACGCTCGCCGGTATGTAGCAGCTCCTCTCCCCGGCCGGCGAGATCTCGCCGCCGCAGGACCCACTCAGACCACGATCAGGGCCTCGATCAGCCGCTCGATCGGCACGACGCCGAGGAACGCTCCGGACATGTCGCAGCACGCGAGGGGATCGAACCGGGTCGGCCGCGGTCGTGTCATCGCACGCCGCAACGCTTCTCGCTGGTCGGTGGAGTCGAGGATCCGCAGCACGTCGCGCCGCTCGATCGTCGTCGGGTCGCTCTGTTGCGCCAGTTGTGTTGGGCGACCACCGGAGTCGAGCAGAATGACCAGCGGAAGAGTCGAACCGTCCGAGAGCGCGGTGCGCAGCGTGCCGTCGGGGGAGTCCAGAGGTGCGGTCAGGCAGGGGTGCGCGAGACGGGCCACCGTGGACTGCGGTGCCGCCGTCACCGTCGTGGCGAGGGTCGGGGCGAGGGTGCTCGGATCGAGGTCGAGAGAACCCATCTCGGGTGCGGGTCGCCCGAGGAGGTACCCCTGACCCAGGGGGACGCCGAGCTGCACCAACCGATGCAACTCGTCGCGCTGCTCGATCCCTTCGGCGACGACCCACGAATCCATCCGGCTGGTGAAACCGCCGAACATCTCGACGAGCGCGGCCTTGGCCTCGTCGTTGTGGAGGCCGGTGATCAATTCACGGTCGAGTTTCACGAAGTCCGGCCGGATGGCCAGGATCCGGTGCAGGCTTGCATATCCGGCGCCGACGTCGTCGACACCGATGAAACCGCCGCGGTCGCGTACCTGGGCCACCGCCCGGCCGACGACATCGTAATCGGAGACCGCGGAGTGTTCGGTGAGTTCGACGACCACCCGCGTCAGGTCGGTGTGCTGCAACAATTGCTGGATGGGCGCGGAGACGAGTGCCTCGGGCGCCACGTTGATCGTCAGAAAACAGTTGGCGGGCAAGTGCACTCGCGCGGCGAGTGCTTTCTCGACGACCATCGCTTCCAGCTCGATGGCCCGACCGATGCGTACCGCCGCCGCGAACCACCGGTCCGGGCTGGCCTGCAGGGGACCCGGAAAACGGCTGAGTGCCTCGTATCCGACGACACGCAGGCGTGCGATGTCGACGATGGGCTGATAGACCAATCGCGGTGCGCGGCCGGCGTCGAGCAACTCGGTGACGGCTGCATCCAGCTCGTCGATCGGCTCGCTCACCGCAGGGTGGTGCATCCCACCAATCGCTTTCCGCGTCCGCCGGTCTGCGCCCGTCGCCCGATCACTCGGATACGTCTGAGATCAACCGGCGGACCCGGTCGACGGTGGCGGCGGGCAGATCGTCGAGTCCGTGCACACCGGCGGCATGTTCGGCCACCTGCCGGAGCACGTCGGGTTCGTCTCTGCCGACGAAACGCGTATCGCAGTCGGGAATCACGGCCCCACACCAGAAACTCTTCACCAGGGAACTCCTTTCCGGTGAGTATTCGGAATGGTACCCCGCATCGGACGGGAGTCGGGCCGGCGGAAAGTCGGGGCGATCGGAATAGCCGTTCGCCGTCTGCGGTTGCGGAGGGCATGACTGACTCGGAGAACATGACTGACTCGGGGAAGACCGCGCACATCCAACGATTCGGACGGCACGGGGTATGGGGCTGGTTCGGCCGGTTCTCACCGGATGAGGCGCGCGAGATCGAACGTCTCGGGTACGGCACCATCTGGCTGGGCGGATCCCCGAAGCATCTCGGTCCGATCCGCAAGGTCCTCGACGCAACCGAGAACATCACGGTGGCCACCGGCATCGTCAACATCTGGAACACCGACGCCGCCGCGATCGCCGACGAATTCCACGAACTCGACCGGGACTTCCCGGGCCGCTTCTATCTCGGCATCGGTGCCGGCCACCCGGAGGCGACCGCCGAGTACAGGAAGCCGTACGAGGCGGTCGGGGAATATCTCGACGTCCTCGACGAGAAGAACGTGCCCACCGAGCGTCGTGTGCTGGCCGCGCTGGGGCCGAAGATGTTGCGCCTGTCCGCCGACCGCGCGCTCGGGGCGCACCCGTATCTGACACCTCCCGCACACACCGCGATCGCCCGCGAAACCCTGGGCGAGGACGTGTTGCTGGCTCCCGAGCACAAGGTGGTGCTCGACACCGACCCGCAGGCGGCGCGAGCCGTCGGACGCCCGCCGGTCGACCAGCCGTACCTGCACCTGCGCAACTACACGTCGAATCTGAAGCGACTCGGATGGACCGACGACGACATCGCCAACGGTGGCTCCGACGCCCTGATCGACGCGCTGGTCGCCCACGGCGATGCGGCCTCGATCCGCAAGCAGGTCGACGAGCACCTCGCCGCCGGTGCCGACCACGTCGCCATCCAGGTGCTCGGCGATGGTTCGCCGATCGACCAGTTGACGGCGATCATCTCTGCCGGGGCCTGACGTCGCCGGCCGGTGACACCGGGTGGAGGAGGGTTAGCGGACGGGCTCCTTGAGCACCATCGAGATCAGCCAGCTCACCACCGAGATGACCAGTGCGCCGAGTACCGCCGACCAGAAGAAGTGATCCACCTGCAGGCCCCACGTGGTGGTGTTGTGGGTGATCCATGAGGTGATCTCGAGCATGAACGCATTGATCACGATGTGGATCAGGCCGAGGGTGAGGATGTAGAGCGGGATCGCGAAGATCTGCACGATCGGTTTGATGAACGCGTTGATCACGCCGAAGATCAGCGCGACCAACACGACGATCCCCAGTTTGACGCCGAAGCCCGCATTGTCGGGGAACACGAAGTCCAGGCCGGGCACGATCAGTGTCGCCACCCACAGGGCGACGCCGCTGAGAGCGCTCTGGATCAAGAAGGCACGCATGGCAAATAGTGTGCCATCGTCGGCGCGAGATGCCGGATTCGTGCGGCCATGGTTCCGGGTTTCTCGACGGTTTGGAGTGTTCCCGCAGTTCGCGTAGCATAGGACGGCGGTGCGCAAAGCGTGCCGGCATTCGTGTGTCCACCGTAGGAGTCTCTCCGCAGGTGGTTGCACGGGCCGGGGCGTGAGGTATCGAGTTCCGGTCAGCACCGGAACGGGCACCTGGTGACGCTGTCCCGGGGTGCCCACACAGTAACGGATCGGAACGAATTCAACCGGGTTACGCGCCTGATGAGGGCGCGCGACAGGATCGCGGAGGACATGGCGAAGAAAGACGGGGCCATCGAGGTCGAGGGTCGGGTGATCGAACCCCTGCCGAATGCGATGTTTCGCATCGAGCTGGAGAACGGTCACAAGGTGCTCGCCCACATCAGCGGCAAGATGCGGCAGCACTACATCCGCATCCTGCCCGAGGACCGGGTCGTCGTGGAACTTTCGCCCTACGACCTCGGTCGTGGGCGCATCGTCTACCGCTACAAGTAAGACCTCCCGGGCCGGGGCGGCCCGGGGTAACCACACCCGCCATCGGTGCGGCCATCGGCCGTGCCCGGCGGGCGAGTAACAGGAGAGATTGACGTGAAGGTTCAGCCGAGCGTCAAGCCGATCTGTGAGAAGTGCAAGGTGATCCGCCGTAACGGTCGGGTCATGGTGATCTGCGAGAACCTGCGTCACAAGCAGCGTCAGGGCTGATCATCACTCGCCACCCTCCGGGTCGCTTGAGAGACAACTGAATACACCAGAAGAGCTGAACAGGATTTGTGAAGCCCTCTTGGCACCAGCGTCGACACACGGGTCGGCGCCCACCTCCGGTTCAGAGGCCGGAGCCCGGCAAGAGTCCGGGACGGACCAGGAGCAGACCTCTGAGAAGTGAAGGAATCCCGCCACATGGCACGTGTTGCTGGTGTGGATCTCCCCCGCGAGAAGCGGCTGGAGATCGCACTGACCTACATCTATGGAGTTGGGCGTACCACCTCCAAGGAGATCCTGGCCGGAACCGGGCTCAGCCCGGACCTGCGCGCCAAGGATCTCACCGACGCAGACGTCGCGAAGCTGCGTGAATACATCGAAGCCTCGGTGAAGGTCGAGGGTGACCTGCGCCGCGAGGTCCAGGCCGACATCCGTCGCAAGATCGAGATCGGCTGCTACCAGGGTCTGCGTCACCGTCGTGGCCTGCCCGTCCGTGGACAGCGCACCAAGACCAATGCCCGTACTCGCAAGGGCCCGAAGAAGACCATCGCCGGGAAGAAGAAGTAATGCCTCCTAAGTCACGAAGCGCAGGCCCGAAGAAGGGCGCACGCCGTCGCGATAAGAAGAACGTCCCGCACGGCAACGCACACATCAAGTCGACGTTCAACAACACCATCGTGTCGATCACCGACCCCAACGGCAACGTCATCAGCTGGGCGTCGTCGGGCCACGTCGGGTTCAAGGGCTCGCGCAAGAGCACCCCGTTCGCGGCTCAGCTCGCGGCCGAGAACGCCGCGCGCAAGGCCCAGGAGCACGGCGTCAAGAAGGTCGACGTGTTCGTCAAGGGACCGGGTTCGGGTCGCGAGACCGCGATCCGATCGCTGCAGGCCGCCGGCCTCGAGGTCGGCACCATCTCCGATGTCACCCCGCAGCCGCACAACGGTTGCCGTCCGCCCAAGCGGCGTCGGGTCTAGCGGGAAAGGAAAGAATAGACAATGGCTCGTTATACCGGCCCCGCCACAAAGAAGTCCCGTCGTCTTCGCGTCGACCTCATCGGAGGCGACCAGGCGTTCGAGCGTCGCCCCTATCCGCCCGGCCAGCACGGCCGTTCGCGGATCAAGGAGAGCGAATACCTCCTGCAGCTGCAGGAGAAGCAGAAGGCTCGCTTCACCTACGGCGTGCTCGAGAAGCAGTTCCGTCGCTACTACGAGGAAGCCAACCGTCGTACCGGTAAGACCGGTGACGAGTTGCTCAAGCTCCTCGAGACCCGCCTGGACAACGTCGTCTACCGTGCCGGCATCGCCCGCACGCGTCGTCAGGCCCGGCAGATGGTCAGCCACGGCCACTTCACCGTCAACGGTGTGAAGGTCGATGTGCCCAGCTACCGCGTCAGCCAGTACGACATCATCGACGTCCGGCCGAAGTCGCTGCAGACCACTCCGTTCCAGATCGCCAAGGAGCTCGTCGGCGATCGTCCGGTCCCGGGTTGGCTGCAGGTGGTTCCCTCGACCCTGCGCATCCTCGTGCACAACGTGCCCGAGCGCGCCCAGATCGAGGTCCCGCTGCAGGAACAGCTCATCGTCGAGTTCTACAGCAAGTAGTCCGTCGAATCAGTAATTGCCAAGCAGCACAAGCTGTTCGGTTCACTTCTAGGCCGTCATATAGCGGTCGGCCACAAGGAGAAATCTCAGAATGCTCATCTCACAGCGACCCACCCTGACCGAGGAGATCCTCGCCGACAACCGGTCGAAGTTCGTCATCGAACCGCTCGAGCCCGGCTTCGGCTACACCCTCGGCAACTCGCTGCGTCGTACCCTGCTCAGCTCGATCCCGGGTGCTGCGATCACCAGCATCCGCATCGACGGTGTGCTCCACGAGTTCACCACCGTCCCCGGGGTGAAGGAAGACGTCACCGACATCATCCTGAACCTCAAGGGCCTCGTGGTCAGCTCCGAAGAGGACGAGCCGGTCACGATGTACGTGCGCAAGCAGGGTCCGGGCACCGTCACCGGCGCCGACATCGTCCCCCCGGCCGGTGTCACCGTGCACAACCCCGATCTGCACATCGCCACCCTGAACGACAAGGGCAAGCTCGAGATCGAGCTCGTCGTCGAGCGGGGCCGCGGATACGTGCCGGCCGTGCAGAACAAGGCGTCGGGTGCCGAGATCGGCCGCATCCCGGTCGACTCGATCTACTCGCCGGTGCTCAAGGTCACCTACAAGGTCGAGGCCACCCGTGTCGAGCAGCGCACCGACTTCGATCGGCTCGTGCTCGATGTGGAGACCAAGAACTCGATCAGCGCGCGTGATGCGTTGGCGTCGGCGGGCAAGACCCTGGTGGAGCTGTTCGGGCTCGCCCGGGAGCTCAACGTCGAGGCCGAGGGCATCGAGATCGGGCCGAGCCCGGCCGAGGCCGATCACATCGCCTCGTTCAGCCTGCCGATCGAGGATCTCGACCTGACCGTCCGGTCCTACAACTGCCTCAAGCGCGAGGGTGTACACACCGTCGGTGAGCTCGTGGCACGGACCGAGTCGGATCTGCTCGACATCCGCAACTTCGGGCAGAAGTCGATCGACGAGGTGAAGGTGAAGCTGCACGCCCTGGGTCTGGCTCTCAAGGACAGCCCGGCGAGCTTCGATCCGTCGCAGGTGGCCGGTTACGACCCGGCGACCGGAACGTGGTCGGACGACGTGTCGTTCGACGGTGACTCCGGTGAGGATTTCGCAGAGACCGAGCAGCTGTAGCCGCTGCACGCCAACCCTGACTTCCCCCATTCAGCGATGGGGGAGTCCGTCTAGGAGAAGACAATGCCCAAGCCCACCAAGGGTGCCCGCCTCGGCGGGTCGGCGAGCCACCAGAAGGCGATCCTGGCGAACCTCGCCACCTCGCTCTTCGAGCACGGCCGCATCACCACCACCGAGGCCAAGGCCAAGCGCCTGCGGCCGTACGCGGAGAAGCTGATCACCCACGCCAAGGCCGGCAAGCTGGCCAACCGTCGTGAGGTGCTCAAGGTGATCCGCGACAAGGACATCGTGCATGTCCTGTTCGAAGAGATCGGTCCGAGCTTTGCCGATCGCAACGGCGGCTACACCCGCATCATCAAGACGCTGCCGCGCAAGGGTGACAACGCCCCGATGGCCGTGATCGAACTCGTCACCGGGTCGACCGCGTCCAGCGAGGCCGACCGCGCCACCCGCGTCGCCGCGTCCCGCAAGGCCGCCGAGGCCAAGCTCGACGAGACCGAGGCCGCGGTTGCCGAGCCTGCGGGCGACAACGTCGTCGAGGCCGTGGAGGCCGACGCCGACGACGCCGCGAAGGCCAACGCCGAGGCTGTGGCCGAGGCCGTCGACGACGAGTCGACCGCCGCGACCGCCGTCGAGGCAGACGAGCAGGGTGCCGACGTCGACAGCTCGACCGAGAAGAAGTCGGACGACTGAGCCGGACAGTGCCGCACGAACCCGCCGCCACCGATTCCGGGGGCGGCGGGTTCGTTCGTCTGCGCTTCGACATCGGTTATGACGGAACCGATTTCGCCGGCTGGGCACGTCAGGTCGGGCAGCGCAGCGTGTGCGGGGTACTCGAGGACACCCTCGCCACGGTGCTACGCGTACCGATCCGCCTGACCGTCGCCGGACGCACCGACGCGGGCGTGCACGCGACCGGTCAGGTCTGTCACGCCGACATCCCGGCCTCGGCGCTGGAAACGCGCAGTCTGGCCGGCGGTCCTGCGTTGCTCGTCGGTCGGCTGGCCAAGATGCTGCCCGACGATGTGCGCGTCAAGGCCGTCACCCCGGTGAGCGAACACTTCGACGCCCGGTTCTCGGCGCTGCGTCGCCACTACCGGTATCGGCTCACCGATGCGGTCTTCGGTGCCGAACCCACCCGGGCGCGGACCACCGCGACGTGGCGTCGCCCACTCGACGTCGAGGCGATGAACGCAGCGTCCTCGACGCTGCTGGGGCTCAACGATTTCGCGGCCTTCTGCCGTCGCCGGGAAGGCGCCACCACGGTCCGCGATCTCCAACGCTTCGCGTGGCGCCGTGACGACGAGGGGGTGCTGATCGGCGGGGTGAGCGCCGATGCGTTCTGCTGGTCGATGGTGCGCTCGCTCGTCGGTGCGGTCGCCTGCGTCGGCGACGGCCGTCGCGATGTCGAATGGTGCCGTGGGTTGTTGGCGCAGCGCGCGCGCAGCAGCGAGGTCCCGGTCGCCCAGGCGCGTGGTCTCTGTCTGGTGGGTGTCGACTACCCGGCGGCCGACGAGTTGTCCGCGCGCAACGCCGTCACGCGTGATGTCCGCGACGCGGTGCCGCCGGTTTCCGGCGGATGCTGCGGGGATTGAGGCCGTTCAGTCCGGGGTGGACGTGTCGGTGAGATAGGCGACGATCATGTCGCCGATCATGCGTCGTTGATGGACGCGTTGGTCGGTGGCGGCGAGATCGCGGTCGAACAGGGTCTTCCATGAGAACCGGTTGGCCACCCGGAAGAAGCAGAAACTGCTGATCGCGAGATGGACGTCGAGGGCATCGACGTCGGTGCGGAACACCCCTTTCTCACGACCCGACTCGAGGATTCGCGACAGCACGTCGAGCGCCGGATTACCCAGCCGCCCAACGCCTGCCGCATGTTTGAGGTGCGCCGCCCGCAGGATGTTCTCACCCGCGACGATGCGGATGAAGTCGGGGTTGCGGTCGTGATGGTCGAAGGTGATCTCGGCGACGTGGCGCAACGCGGCAACCGGGTCGTCGGCGATGTGGGTGACCTTCTGCTCGAGGCGCCGGATACGTCCGTAGGACGCCTCGAGGACGGCTTGGTACAGACCGTCCTTGTCGCCGTAGTAGTAGTAGATCATCCGCTTGGTGGTGTGGGTCTTGGCGGCGATCTCGTCGACCCGCGCACCCGCAAACCCCTTGTCGGCGAACTCTTTCGTCGCGACCTTCACGATGTCGGCCTTGGTGCGTTCGCTGTCGCGGCGTCGGGGTGCGGGATCGGTCACGCCATGAACTCTATCGTTCGTTCACTGTGCCGAGGGCGCTCTTCCCGACGCCGACAGCGCTCTTCCCGGCGCCGACAGCGCCTCATCGAGCGCTGTCGGGACTGAGCTGAGCGCTGTCGGTGAACTGGCGGGCGCCCTCGGCGTTGTGACGGGCGTCCTCAGGCGGTCCGGCGTTCGGCGAGGTCCTCGGCGGCGATGAGTTCGGCGATGTGGGCGGCCATCCGGTCGGCGTCCGGCTCGATGCCGGTGAACAGCCGCAGCGCGTCGACGGCCTGCCCGACCGCCATCCCGTCGCCCGGCAGGGTGCGGGCGCCGACCGCACGGGCCGACGCGATCAACTCGGTGACGGCCGGACGGTAGACGACGTCGGCGACCCAGAGGTCGGCGCGCAGCAGCGCCGGGTCCACCGCGATGCCGGGGTGATGGGCCATCCCGATCGGGGTGGCGTGCACCAGTCCGTCCGCGCCGGCCAGCGCGGCGGCAACGGAATCGACTCCACCGGAGGTGATCTCGGCATCGAACATGGCGCGCAGGGTAGCGGCGAGTCCGGCGGCCCGGGTGGTGTCGGTGTCGACGAGGTGGAAGTGGGCGACCCCGGTGGTGAGTACGGCATAGGCGACGGCAGCACCTGCTCCGCCGGCGCCGATCTGCACCACCGACTTCCGGGGGGCGGCCGCTGCGCCGAGACCGGCGCCGAGGCCTCGGTCGAAGCTGCGCGCGAACCCCGACCAGTCGGTGTTGTGGCCGATCGCGCGACCGCCGTCGAAGACGACGGTGTTGACCGCACCGAGACGGGCTGCGTCGGGCGAGAGATCGTCGAGATGGGCCACTATCCGTTGCTTGAACGGATGGGTGACGTTGAGCCCGACGAGCCCGGCGTCGGCGGCGCGGGCCAGCAGCGCCGCGAGGTCGACGGTGGCCGCGGCCGACGCCGGGACGTCGAGGGTCAGATAGGTGTAGTCCAGTCCGTGGTGGGCGGCCTCGCGCTCGTGCATGGCGGGCGTGAGCGACCGGGAGATCCCCTGCCCGATCAGGGCGGCGACCACGGCACCGCCGGATGCGCGGCGGGCTGCGGTGGCGAATTCGATGTCGAACATTGGTGTGTCCTTTGATGATCGGGCCGGGAATCGTCCCGGTGCCGGGTGTGGGCGAGCGGTGTCAGGCCATCGACGGCGAGGCCGGTGCCGACGCGGTCATGGTGTCGGCTCCTTTGACGGGTTCCTCCCCGAGTCGCATCGTGTCGGTCTTGTGCGTCTCGACCGCGGTGGCGGCAGCGAGTGCGGCAACCACGGCGAACGCGGCGACGACCACGGCGACCGGGACCCAACCCATCCGGCCCTCGCCGAGGATCGCGGCGGCGATCAGGGGCAGGAAACCGCTGGCCATGAAGCCGATCTGGGTGCCGATGGCCACGCCCGAGTACCGGACCTTGGCCGGGAACATCTCGGAGTAGAACGACGGCCAGACGGCGTTGGCGGCGGCGTAGACGACGGTCTGGATGATCAGGGTGGCCACGAGGATCGCCCAGAAGGAACCGGTGGTGATGATCAGCAGGTAGGGGAATGCGAGTACGGCGCAGCCCAGTGCTCCGCCGATGAAGATCGGCTTGCGCCCGATACGGTCGGCGGCCAGGCCCCACAGCGGCTGGCTGAGCAGCATGACGAGGTTGGCGATGACGCTGACGAGCAACATCGAACTCTTCGAGACGGCGAAGTCGGTGGTCGCGTATTTGAGGGCGAAGGTCGAGAACAGGGTGCTCATGACCGAGATCGTCGAGCAGGCGATCACCCGGACCAGGGCCCGCCAGTGGAAGCGCAGCAGCACCAGCAGCGGGATGTCGGAGACGCCTTCGGTCGAGTCCTTGATCTTCTCGAAGACGGGGGTCTTGGGCATCGTGCGGCGGATCAGGTATGCGACGAACATGACCACGGCACTGAACCAGAACGGGACACGCCAGCCCCAACTGAGCAGGGTGTCCTCGGGGAGCGCGGCGACGGGGATGAAGGCGAGGGTGCCGACGAGCAGCCCGGCCTGGGTGCCGTTGAGCGTCCAGCTGGCGTAGAACGCGCGCTTGCCCTGGTCGGCGTGTTCGACCGTGAGCGAACTGGCGCCCGATTGCTCGCCTGCCGCCGAAAGTCCTTGCAGCAGGCGAAGAGCGACGAGAGCAATCGGTGCGGCCATGCCGATCGAGTGGTAGTCGGGCAGGCATCCGATCGCGAAGGTGGCCAGGCCCATCAGGATGAGGGTGAACACCAGGACCCGCTGACGGCCGATGCGGTCACCGAAGTGGCCGAGGACCACCGCGCCGACCGGGCGGGCGATGTAGGCGACGCCGAATGTGGCGAAGCTGGCCAGGGTCCCTGCCGTGGGGCTGATGTCGGGGAAGAAGATCTTGTTGAACACCAGCGCCGAGGCGGTGCCGAAGATGAAGAAGTCGTAGTACTCCACCAGGCTGCCCATGAAGCTGGCCAACGCGGCCTTGCGCGGCTGGGCTGCCGGCAGATCGGAAGTGGGTGCGGTCATCGGTCCTCCAAGTTGTGCTCGCCAACACAGGGTGTCGGGCGTGTGACTGACAATACAAAGGACCTTCGTCCCGGTCAAGACAACTAACCAGAACGTTCATAAATATCTCAATATGCGCAGGTGGCAGCCTTGGAAAACTGCACACATATCAGCGTTCCAGGGCGACTCAATGAACCATCTGGTACATTTTTCTCATCGTGTCCCGGATCACAGGAGGCCATCTCATGTCGCTGACCCGCACCGCGCAGACCGCTTCGGGTGCCCCTGGATCGGCGCTGCCGCTCGGCGCCCGAACGTCGATCGCGACGGTCTGTCTGTCGGGAACTCTCGGCGACAAACTCGACGCCATCGCCCACGCCGGCTTCGACGGGGTGGAGATCTTCGAACCCGATCTGATCGCCGCCCCCGGTCGGCCTGCCGAGCTGGCGCGCGCCACGGCCGATCGCGGACTGGCCATCGACCTCTATCAGCCGTTCCGCGATCTCGACTCCCACGATCCGGACCGATTCCGGCGCAACCTCATTCGCCTCGAGCGCAAATTCGACGTGATGGACGACCTGGGTTGCGACCTATTGCTGGTGTGCTCGTCGCCGCTGGCGTCCGCGGCGTGCGATGACGGACTACTCACCGAACAACTCGCGACCGCGGCGCAGCTCGCCGCGGCGCGTGGAAAGCGACTGGCCTACGAGGCGCTCGCCTGGGGGCATCACGTCAACGACTACCGCCACGCGGCCGCCATCGTTGCCGCCGTGGATGATCCGGCACTCGGTACCTGCCTGGACAGCTTTCACATCCTCTCGCGGGGTGATGACCCGTCCGGTATCGCCGACCTGCCCGGCGACTCGATCTTCTTCCTGCAGCTCGCCGATGCCCCGCGGATGGCGATGGACCTGCTGCAGTGGAGTCGCCATCATCGATGCCTGCCGGGGCAGGGCAACTTCGATCTCGCATCGTTCACCGACCACGTTCTTGCGGCGGGCTATCGGGGCCCGTGGTCGTTGGAGGTGTTCAGCGATGTCTTCCGCCATGCGGATCCGGTACGTACCGCACGTGATGCGCACCGCTCGCTACGATATCTCGCGGAACTGGTCGGCGCCGACCGTCCCGAATCATCCGAAACCATTGTGTTGCAGGGGAGTTCGGCGAACGATGAGCAACGGTGGCCCGTCACCGGCGGTGTCGTGTCGATCCGGGTCGCGGCCGGCCCGACCTCGGCTCCCCAACTCGGCGAGGTTCTCGGCGCCATCGGCTTCGATCTGAGCGGCGTCGACAGCTCCACCGGTCTGCAGCTCTACCGTGATGCCGAGTTGGCCGTCGTCGTCGATCCGACCGTCGGCACCGTCTGGACGTCGCCGGGAGCGCCGGCCGACATGCCGACCATCGCGCAAATCGGTTTGCGCAGTGCCGATCCGGAGGCGTGGGCGGCACGTGCCGCGGAGTTCGACGTACCGGTTGCATCGATCGCGGCACCCGGGCCGTCGTCGAAGCCCGAGGCGGCGGTGGAGGTCGTGCGACTCGACGTCACCGACACCCTCGCCGTCGACCTGCGTCCCGCCTTGTCGGCGGGGACCTGGCAGCGCCATTTCGATCTGGTGCCGCGCGAGCCCGCCGCGGTCACCTCGCTCTACACCGGGGTCGACCACATCGGCATCGGCATGAGCCCCGCGGACTGGGAGGCGGCAATGTTGTTGCTGCGCTCGGTATTCGGCATGTCCGTCGAGGAGGGGCTCGACGTGCCCGACGCGGTCGGAACGATGCGCTCGCAGGCACTGACATCGGCAACCGAGAGCGGTGAGCCGATCCGACTCGTCGCGTCCCTGGTGCCGTCGCGACTCGACGGTCACGGCCCGCTGCGCCGGCGTGGCGGACTGACCCATGCGGCATTCGCCTGCGACGACATCATCGCCACCGCCCGCGCATGCCGCTCCCGAGGGCTGATCACACTGCCGATCCCGGAGAACTACTACGACGACCTGCGGGCGCGCTTCGACCTCGATGCCGATCGGATCGATGCGCTACGCCGCTACGACATCCTCTACGACGCCGACGAGACCGGCGGAGAGTTCTTCCACTTCTTCACCCCGACCATCGCCGACGACCTGTTCTTCGAGGTGGTCTGCCGTCGCGGGGGATACCGCGGGTACGGAGAGGCCAACTCGCCGGTGCGGGTGGCCGCGGCGCTCGCCTTCGACGCCTGAACCGGTCTGTCGCGTGTGTGCTCGCCGCTCAGCTGCGGAGCTTGCGTCCCTGCGGGTCGCGGACGCTGCCGGCGAACATCATGATCGCGTCGACGAGGACCCAGATGCCGAAGCCGAGGATCACCAGCCAGCCGACGAGCAGCATGATTCCGCCGAATGCCGCTCCGCCGGTGGAATTGCTGTTGGCCCCGGCGGCAACGACGACGAAACCCACGATCACCAGGAGCCAGCCGACGATGTGGCCGCTCAACTGGATCACAGCCAACTTCATGTCGCCGATGTAGAAACGACCGGCGGCGAAGCCCCCGAGGAACAGCTGCAGCAGGCCTGCGGTCAGCTTGCTCTTGTCCGACAACGGTTCACCGGTCGCCGGGTCGACGTTGAAGTCGCCGTATCCGGGCACCCCACCGTAGGCGGGATACGGGGACTGGCCGGGGGCAACGCCGTACGGCTGGGCGCCGTAGCCCGGCTGCGATCCGAAGCCCGGCTGAGATCCATAACCTGGTTGGGACCCGTACCCGGGCTGGGAACCATAGCCCGGCTGGCCTGCGCCGTACGCCTGGCCCTGACCGCTGTTTCCCGGATACTGCTGATAGCTCATGGCGACCATGTTCTCACGGGGATCGGCGGCAGGGGAGTCGAGCGTAGGCCACCCGATCGACACCTCGTCCCCCGCCCGCAGGTCAGGTTGCGCTGCGCTCGTCCTCGATCGCATCGAGCACCGCCTCGACGGTGTCCTCGTCGCCGACGAACTCCTCCGGCCGGGCACCGCCGGTGGACATCAGATGCCGCCAGTTCTGCGGATCGAAGTCCACCGGTTGCGTGCGCTCGAGGAAGCTGGTGATCACCTGCACGAAACGCTCGGGATCGTCGTGGAAAGGGAAGTGACCGGCGCCGGGGAACGTCGCCAATTCCGAATGCGGGATCGCAGAATGCCCGATCAGCGCATGCTCGTACGGGATGACGGTGTCGAGTTCGCCCCAGACGAACAGCACCGGAAGGCGTTCGGTCAGGTAGCAGCGGTCGAGCATCGTCACCGCCTGACCACGCCAGTCGACCACCGCGCGCAGGGTGCGCAGGAACGCCGCCTGCGCGTGCGGATCGGCGAGATCGCCGAGTACGCGCAAGAGATCCTCGTGGTCGTTGAGCGTCCGGCGCGGTGAGATCTCCTGCGGTACACCGGGAAGGTGGGGCAGGCTGACCAGGGCCTTGGCCGCGCCCTGCAGCGCGGGCATCACCCCGGGTATCCGCAGCAGCGTCAGGACCTCGTTGACCACCGGAAGTGTCACCAGCCGCAATGCCGGATTGACCTCGCGGGTCACACCGCCGGCGGCCACCAACACCAACCGCTCGACGAATCGCGGGAACTGGTAGCAGAACTGCATCGCGACGCCGCCGCCGAGGGAATGGCCGACGACGGTCACCTTCGTGACACCGAGGACGACGAGCAGATCACGCATCCCGTTGGCGAATGCCGGTACCGAGTAGTCCGCGCGGGGTTTGTCCGAGCGGCCGTGGCCGAGGAGGTCGGGCGCGATGACGGTGTAGTGCTGGGCGAGCATCGGGATGACCTCGTCCCAGGTCGAGGAGTTGTCCCCGATGCCGTGGATCAGCAGGAGTGCCGGTCCGCTTCCGGCGATGCGGTACGCGCGGCGATAGCCGTGGATCGTGTGGTATTCGATCCGAACCTCGGTGTCGGAGACGGGCCGCAGATTCGGCGTGGACGAACCCGCCGTCTTCGTCCGGCCGGAGGTCGGGGGAGGCTGGGTGGTGGACACGGTCGGCTCCTTGAGGTCACGTCGTCGTGAGAGTCGGCGGGCTGGGGTCGTGCGCGGTGGATTCGCGCCGCATGTTTACGACCGAGTAAACCCCACATGGGCACGCTCTGCCCAGCATGTTGCATCGAGTTAACGTGGGCATCGACACCCCGGCGGGCCGGGGCCGGTGGTGCTCGCAGCACCTAGGGTGGACCATGATGAACCCCTTCGATGTCGACTCGTTCCTCGCCACCGGCGGCGTGATCGGCCTGTGCGTCCTCATGTTCGTCGAAACCGGCATCCTGATCGGGTTCCTCTTCCCGGGCGATTCGGTATTGTTCACCGCGGGAGTGCTTGCTGCGCAGCCGAATCCGTTCGCGAAGCTGTGGTGGCTATGTCTCGTGGTGCCGCTGGCGGCGGCGGCCGGTGATCAATGTGGCTATTTCCTCGGTCGGCGTCTGGGCCGGTCGGTGATCGAGGGCCGGATGATGCGCGCGGTGGGACCCGAGTACGTCGAGCGCACCCATCGCTATTTCCAGCGCTACGGCCCGCTGACGGTGTTCTTCGGCCGATTCATCGGAGTGGTTCGGACGCTGACTCCGTTGGTCGCCGGATTCAGCGGCATGCCGCATCGGGTGTTCACGCTGTTCTCGTTGCTCGGCAGCGTGGTGTGGGCGTCCGGACTGATCCTGCTCGGCTACTTCCTCGGGCAGGTGCCGTTGATCCGCGACCACCTCGAGGTGTTCATCATCGCCTCGATGCTCACCGTCGTGATCCCGATGGCCGTCGGGATCACCCGACGCTGGCTGGCGCACCGCCGCGAGCGAGCAGAGACGCTTGCCGCCGTCGACCCCGACACCGACTGATCGTCGCCTTCCTGGCGCCCGGGGCGTGTCCGGCCCGGTTCAGCCGTAGAACGGTTCCTCGCGGCGAACCGTCGGCGCGAACTCGTCGGCGATGGTCGCGGCGAGCTCGACGAACGCCAAACGGGTGGGCTTGCCGACGAGCTCGAGATCGACGTCGGCGCCCTCGGCGAGATGATCGTCGAACGGAATCGTCTGTACCGCACGGCATCGTGTCAGAAAGTGCTGACCCAATTGGTCGGTGTCGATGGTCGATGACCCCGGGCGCGACGAGCTGAGTACGACGACCGCGCGCGACACCAGGTGACCGTATCCGTGGGCCTCGAGCCAATCGAGTGTGGCCGAGGCGCTACGGGCGCCGTCCAGCGCCGGCGACGAGACCAGGATGATGGCGTTCGCCAGGTCGAGCACGCCGTTCATCGCCGAGTGGCTCAGGCCGGTTCCGCAGTCGGTGATGATGATGTTGTAGAAGCGTTGGAGGATGGTGACCACGCCGCGGTACTCGTCCTCGCTGAATGCTTCGGCCATGGCCGGGTCCCGTTCGGAGGCAAGTACTTCCAGACGCGACGGTGCCTGTGAGGTGTGGGCGCGCACATCGCTGTAGCGGTAGACGTTGTCGTCGGAGAGCAGATTACGCACGGTCGACGCCGTCTGCTGCGGGACCCGCTGAGCCAGTGTTCCCAGGTCGGGGTTGGCGTCGACGGCGATCACCCGGTCGCCGCGCAGGGAGGCGAAGGTCGAGCCCAAACCGACTGTCGTGGTGGTCTTTCCGACACCACCCTTCAGGGAGAGCACCGCGATGCGGTAATCACCGCGAACCGGTCGACGCAGCCGCTCGAGTAGTTGCTGGTACCGGATCTCGGTGGCGGAGTCGCCGGGATTGATGGTGCCGGCCGAGATCGTGTGCACCGCCCGCCGCCAGCCGCGGGCGGGGGCTCGGCGAGCCTTGCGCAGCAGGGCGACCTCGTCGAGAGCCGGTCCCTGTTGCGGCATCGGCGACCCGAATCCCATCGGCTGGGCGTAGCCGATGTCCGGCGGCGGTGCGTAGCCGGCCGGCGCGGGCGGCATGTGCGGGGGCGTCGGTGCGCCGGGGGCCGGACCCGAGGGCACGGGTCCGGGCGGGGTGGGTCCGGTGGGCATGGGGCCGGGCGTGTACCCCTGCGCCGAGGGGTCGAACCCGTTGGGCGCGTACGGGTATCCCGGTGCGGGCTGGTTGTGCTGAGGGTGCTGGGGTGCCTCGTGAGGTGCCTGGTATCCGTTGGCCGGGGGGAACGGTGCGTGGTGCGACTGCGGCGGCTGTGCCGGCGCCGCAGGAGTGGAAGAGCTCGCCGGTGCCGGGTGCTCCGGTGCTGCATCGGCGGGGACCGGACCGGCGGGTGCTGCGCTGGCGGGTGCTTCGTCGGTCGGTGTGCCAGGGGCCGGGGATTCCGTTGGGGACGGGGGAAACGGTTGTCGGTCGACGCCGAAGCCGGCAACGGCCTCGCCCGGTGCTTCGGTTCCGTGTGCGGGTTCGGTCGGTGCATCGCCGGTTCGTGACGCGTCCTCGGGAGGTGCGAACTGCAACCATGGTGGGGTTGCGGGCATCATCGCCGATGGATGTCCGTTGTTCTCGTGCGTCATCGCTTCCCCCTGCAAGGTGATTCCCGGTGACATGGGTCCGCCCGCTCGGCGGGACGGACGTCACCACGCTGGGGAGTGTACCCATGGGTGTCGGATCGTGAATGGTGAGCGTCACGCCGAGCAACGATCCGGGTCGGGGGCGGTGACGACGGGGCGTCGTAAGAGGCCCGTGACAGCAAGAGGGCTCCGACGACTCCGGGGTTATCCCCAGACATCACGCGCAAACCGGACACCGCATGTGATCTGTGGCATCATCTCAACACCGTCAGCGGAGGTCATCGGCAACGGTCGAAAAAGTTCCGGTCGAGTGGGAACCCTGACCGCTCCCGCTGCGTCCAACCAGGACATCGCACATCAGCGGCGGCGCGGACGCCGCTGCGGTACAGGGAGTAATCGACGTGGGGGAGGGCCAATGACCGGCGAGGATCTCGGTGGTGGGGTCGAGGAGACATCCTCGGCGCGATCGCGGGATGGGGCGATCTCGGTGATCACGACGCCGGCGGGCCTGCCGCTGGCGGTGCGTATCGACGACACCCAGCTGCGCAAACATCCCCAGGCCGTGGCCGACGACGTTCTTCGATTGTGCCAACAGTCGGCGATGGCTTCGGCGATCCGGCTGCGTGCTCGGCTGCTCGAGTCCGGGACGCCATCGGAGGTGGTCGAGTCGCTCGGTCTGCCCAGGCCCGACGATCTGGCCGGCGCCGAGCTGCGCGACGACGACGAGGCCGACGCACCCGCGTCCTGGCTCAGGTCGGTGTGAGTGCGATGAACCCGGCGATGGACGAACTCGAATCCCGCGCGACCACCCAACTGGGCCGTCTACACGACTTCTCCGACGAGCTGGCGCGGATTCGGGTCCGGGAGAGCTCCCCCGACGATCTGATCACCGTGGAGGTCGACGGTTCCGGGGCGATGACGGGGTTGTGGCTCGCCGATGGGGCCGGCGAGCTCGGTGGCGCCCGCCTCGGCTCCGGGATCGTGGCGACGGCCATGCTCGCCGCCCAACGAGCATTCGCCCGACGAGCCGCGATGACCGAAGACTTCACCGCGTCATTCGCGGAGTTGGTGCAGTCGCGGCCGGACGGGTCGCGGTGACCGACCGCGCGGTGACATCGACGAGCGTGACTGAAGTCGACGACGTGGCTGTAGATGACATGGCTGTAGATGACATGGCAGTAGATGACATGGCAAGGGGGAGAACATGAATCATGTGACGGTGACACCGGAGGTCCTCGAGGGCTTCGCGGCGACCAACGCCGCGATCGGTACTGCGGTGGCTGCGGCCGGGTCGGTCAACGCCGCCGCGAACACGGCGGTCATGATCCCCGTGTTCGGACTGATCGGGCAAGAATTCCTCGCGGCATTCATTGCTGCACAGGCCAATCACCTGTTCGCGGTCGGCAACCTGGCCGCCGTCCACGCGGCGACTGCGGCGAGCGCACTCGGCGGCCTCGCCGAATTCGAGGCCGTCGACGCCGCCTCCGCCGCAACCCTGCGGTCGGTGCTGTGAGTCAACCGTCCGTCTCCGGGCAGCACACCTCCGGGCCGCCCGAGTTCCCGGCGCTCACCGAGATGTCGGTCAACGACATGATCGCGGCGACACCGCTCGGACCGATCCTCGACCGGCCGGTCGGCGACGTGCTGGCGGGGTTGGGACTTCCGCCGCTGCCCGAGTTCCCGCCGTTGCCACCGCTTCCAGGGCTGCCGCCACTACCGGTCATCGACGTCGGTCTGCTCGTCAAACCGATCACCGATCTGCTCGGCAGCTTCGGGACCGGCGACCTGTCGGCGGCCGACTTCGATCCGACGGTCATCTTCCAGGGGCTGTCCACGATGCTCGAGTCGTCGATGTCGATGGCGCAGGCCGCCCTGAAGATCGCCGACGAGGTGTGGGGTGGTCAGAGCGCGGTGTCGGCGGCTGCGAAAACCGGTGAGGCGAGCGTCAACAGTGGGCAGCTTGCAGCGCAGGGCAGCGGCATGTCCTTCGACATCCAGGCCGCCGCGGGCATCGTCGCCGCCGGTGTGGCAACCCTGCAGGCCATCCTGGCCGCCACCATCGCCAAGATCACCGCGGCCGTCTCGTTCACCGGGCCGGCGGCCCTGCCACTCGCAGTGAGCCTGGCCGGCCTCGGACTGTCCGAGGCGACCGCCGCCGTCGCTGCCACGCGGGCCCAATTGCTGGCTCCCACAACCCACATGACCGTGAACGGGGCGCCGGTGCCGGTCACCAACGCGCCCACCGGCGCAGCCGGTGCTGCGCAGTCACCGTTTGCCCTCGCCGGCACGATCCTCGACGCGGTGTCCCCGGTGGTCTCCACGGCCACCGAGATCCCCTCGATGCTCACCGCACCACTGCAGCAGGTGCTGGCCGCCGACGATACGGCGGTCCGGCCGGCCGCATATGTCGCGCCGAAGGACGGCGCCGGTGGGCCTTCCGGGCCCGGCGGCGGCCCGGCCGGTCTGGGTGCGATGCCGATGGGCGCCGGTGGTGCCGGCCGCGGCGGTGGTGGGGCCGGTGGTACGGCGATCACCGCGCCGCTGGGCGCGGCCCGTTCCGGGATGCCCGTCGTCGGTGCCACCGAACCGGCGAGCTACACCCCGGCCTCGCCGGCGCGTGCGGCCTCTGGGACCGCCACACCGATGCCGGCATCGATGGCGCCGATGGCCGCCGCCGGGGCTGCACGCGGGGCCGGGGCGTCCGACGACACCCACGAGGTTCCCGATTATCTGGTGACCGAGGACAACGGAAAGCAGATGGTCGGCGGCGTCGCGGACGTCGCTCCCGCCGTGCTCGGCGCCGACGCCGACCCGGAGACCCCGCCCGACATCGAATTACGACTCGGTCCGGCCGGGCCGGTCTCACCCCGATGAGTCCAGTGCTCGTCACCATCAGAAAGGTCAGCCCGTGACACCGTCACCAACCACCGGCAACGTGGACGTCGATCCGCATGAGTTGTCCAGGGCCTGCGCCGATCTCGAACGTCTGGCGCTGTCCCTGGAAGAAGCGCTCGGACGACTCGCCGCGGAGGCCGCAGTCGCCGCGCCCGGTCGAGACGAGGTATCGGTGACCACGGCGGCCTCGGCCACCGCGGTGGCCGATCGCTTCGCCGAGGACGCGACCTCCGGCATCGAACAACTGCGCAACATCGCGGCGATGCTGCGGTCCCACGCCGGCGACCTCGCCGACGCCGACGATCAAGCCGCGACCGGACTGCGGACCTGACGACGGCCCCAGGCGCCGACGACCGCATGACCACCTGAACCCCGTCCGTAGACCGTCATCCCGACCAACCCACCGAGCAGCCGAGAGGAGTGGGCATGACCGGATTCACCGGAGTCCTCTGGGACACCCGTACCAGTCGCCGACTCGCGAGCGACCTCGTCGAGGGACCCGGAGCGTCGGCGTTCGCCGACGCCGCGATCGCCTGGGGCGCACTCGCCGGTGAGTTCACCGGCGCAGCAGCCGAATACGGAGCCGTCCTCGCACGACTGCGGGCCGACTGGGAGTCCGGCGCAGCCACCGACGCCCTCGACCGCCTCGACGATCTCCTCGGATGGTTGACCGACATGGCAGCGCAGGCCACCGAAGCTGCGGCGATGACCGAGGCGCAGTCACTCGCCGTGTCGGTGGCGCGCCTGGCGATGCCGAGCACCGCGGAGGTCGATCTCGCCGACACGCTCGCGCATGGTGCGGCGGTCGTCGCCTCGGTCGCGCCGATCGCCACCGGGGCGGCCGCGCACGCCGAACGCGCGGTCCACGATCAACGGATGCGCGCGGCACGGGTGATGGAGGCCTACGAAACGGCCGCCGAGCCGCTGGCACAGCCCTGGCGAGCTCCCTGTTCCGCACCACAACTGGTGCCCGACACCCCGCCGGTCACCACGTCGAGCCGATCGCCGCAGACGCCGGTCGTCCCCGCCGCCGCGGGTCATGGGTCGGGCGCGGGCACGGGAATCGTTGCGCCGATGATGCTCTCCGCGCCGACTCCTCGGGGTGCGTACACGCCGACGATGGTGGCCTCGGCGCCCGCCGCGTCACCCACGGCGGTCACCACCGCCGGCGCGGGTCAGGCGGGATCGACGACGTCCGGAGCGTCGTCCGCGCTACCTCCGCCCATGGCACCGATGACCTCGACGGCATCGATGGTCGACCGCGTGGTCCGCGTCGATACCCAGGCACAGGCCGAGATCGGGCAGGCCGAAGCGTCCCCACGCCCTCCGGAAACCTGGGCCGAGGTCGCCGCACAGTCGAGCACGGCGCTCGACCCCCGATACGTCGAGCAGACCCTCATCCTGGACACGGGGAGGACGCCGTGATCGTGACCTCCACCGATTCCTGCCGCCTCGAGATCGCGGTATTGCGCCGACTCGGGCAACGATGTGGGGTCACCACCTGGCCGGTGGTCCTCGACCTCTGGACGCCGGCGGCCGACGGTGCACACAGCGAGACAGGAGCCGACACCCGAGGCCCTGCCGATCACGACGATGCCACTCTGGACCGTGCCATCACGGAGGCGGGACTCGTCGACAGCAGCGGCCCCACGCTGTGGGCCGACCTGGTGCTCGGGGTGCTCGCCCACCCCGACCGGGAACTCGAGATCCGGGGTTTCGCCACCGATTCGACGGTTCGCGCCTGCGTGGCCCGGCGCGGTCACGACCACGTTCTCGCGGTGCGGCGAGGCGATCACCTCGACCTCGCCCTCCTCGACGTGCGTGACACCAACGCCCTGGCCGGCGTCGTTCGCGCGACGTGCGGCCCGCACGACGCACTGGACTTCACCGAGACCAGCGTCCCCACCCGCGAACTGACCGAGAGGTTCGGCCACTGTGCCGACACCGCCGGTGTTGTTGCGGCACTGCGTGCATGGGGCGCCACGGCTGCCGATGCGATCCGTGTGGCCGACGCGTTGCTGTCCTGCGACGTGCGGTGGGAGATCGTGGCCACCTCGCGTGCCGACGGCGCCTTCACCCAGACTTCTGGGGCCATCGGGATCATCGACTCGCGTGCGGGTCGAATTCTGATGGGCCTCAGCAGATCTCCCGATGACAGATTGTGGACCACCATCACCCCGGGAACGGGGCATCGGATCGGTGCGGCCGTGGACCGGCTGATCGACACCCTGCCCGGACGACGGTGGTTCCCATGAGTCGACGGGATTTCCCCATCGAGATCTTCGCCGGGGGACATCAGCGCCTGTCCGCACGGACAGCGCTTCGGGGGCATCGCGACGACGGTGCCGACATCTATGAGGAGGAGCACCATGAATCTCGATGGAGCAGTTGACGTCGACGTCGAATCAGGCTTGGCCACAGCGCAATCGGTCTCGCAGATCGTCGACGACATGCAGGCGGTGATCCGGCAGATCGCCACCGCGGCGTCGACGGGCGTGTCCAGCTGGAACGGCCGGGCGTCCAACGCATTCGACAACACCCACACCGACTGGAACTCGTCGGCGACGGCGCTCAACGCCGCTCTCGACGACATCCGGAACCAGTTGACCGCTGGTTTCAGCGGCTACGACGACCAGGATTCGCAGGCCGCGGGCGGCTTCGGCGCCGAGGGGCCGCTGCGCCTGTAGACCGCTGCCGCTGTAGACCACCGTGTCTGTGGGCCCCGGCCCGACTGGCGCACCTCACCACTGACCTCGAATCACCACCGAGCTCGACCACCACCGAGCTCGACCACCACCGAGCTCGAATCACCACCGAGCTCGATCAACTCTGGCCATGACCACATCTGACCGAAAGGACTTCCCATGTCCGGGAGAATCAAGTACGACTTCGCCGCCCTCGGCGACCTCGAAGGGGGACTGAACGCCCAGTTCGGCCGCCTCGAAGACCTGGCGTCGCAGCTGAAATCTCAAGTCGCCGCACTCGACGGCAATTGGCGCTCGCCCGGCGCGAAGCAGGCCTACGACGCCGCCCAGCAGAACTGGGACCGCGTGTTCATGCAGGCCCGCGAGCAGTTGCTCGGCATCCAGCGCGGCGTCACCAATGCGCGGACGGTGATGAACGAGACCGATACCTCGATCGCACGCGGCTTCGGCGGGCTCGTCTAGGTCCGCCGCAACGGGCCCGGCCCACACCCCACACCTTCGGCGCCGCGGGGGCTCCGGCACCGAAGGTGTGGGCATCGGCTCGTCACCCGATCCGCCGGTGAGGGCTCGGTGGCGGTGCTCGCGCCGGTGCCGATGGTGGTGTCCCGGCGCGCGGTGATGCCCTAGAGTTCGCGATGTTGCGCCGTCATGCCGGGTTCCCGGCGAATGGGAGGATCAGCTCGTGTCCGCCGAAGGTTCCAAGAAGGCGATCGTCGCCGCCCTGACCGCCAATGCCGGTATCGCGATCGCCAAGTTCGTCGGGTTCGCCGTCACCGGCTCGTCGTCGATGCTCGCCGAGGGCGTGCACTCGGTCGCCGACACCGCCAACCAGGGCCTACTGCTGCTCGGGCAACAACGATCGGCCCGCCGGGCCGATCGGCTGCATCCCTTCGGGTATGGGCGCGACCGGTATTTCTACTCGTTCATCGTCGCACTCGTGATCTTCGCTCTCGGTTCGCTTTTCGCGCTCTACGAGGGAGTCGAGAAGATCATTCACGCCCACGACCACGGGCTTGAGTCGCCGCTCGTCGCGGTCGTCATCCTGCTCGTCGCGATCTGCCTGGAGAGCTACAGCTTCGCCACCGCATTTCGCGAGTCGCGGCCGTTGAAGGGGTCGGCGAGCTGGTGGCGGTTCATCCGCAACTCTCGCAACCCCGAACTGCCCGTCGTCCTGCTCGAGGACAGCGGAGCCCTCATCGGTCTCGTCCTCGCCCTCGGCGGCGTGGGCTTGACGATGGCGACCGGCGATGCGATCTGGGACGGCATCGGGACGGTCTGCATCGGGGTGTTGCTGGGGGTCATCGCGATCGTGCTCATCGTGGAGATGAAGAGCCTGTTGATCGGGGAGGGCGCCACCGAATCCGAGGAGGCCGCGATCATGACAGCGCTCGCCGCCGACGGCGTCGACCGCGTCATCCACATCAAGACCCAGTACCTCGGCCCGGAGGAGATGCTGGTGGCCGCGAAGATCGCGATGCCACCGAACGCCGACCTGCAGACCGTGGCCCATACCATCGACGCCGCCGAGACCAGGGTGCGTGCGGCGGTACCGCAGGCCCGCATCATCTACCTCGAACCCGATATCGACCGCAGCGATCCGTCGGCCCGATCCGCACCGAAATCCGGGTAAGTCGTGATCGCGTCGATTAGCGTCTAGCCCACCGCAACCAGTCGGCACCGTGGTGGTCGTTCTCGCCGATCGGCTCGAACCGCACACGGCTGCACCAACAAGAGAGGTCGAGGCGAATGGCCAACCCGCTGACCCGGGTCAAGTCCGTCGAGCAATCGATGGCCGACACCGATGAGCCCGGACACCAACTGCGCAAGAACCTGACTTCGTGGGATCTGATGGTCTTCGGGGTGTCGGTGGTCATCGGCGCAGGTATTTTCACCATCACCGCGACCACCGCGGGTAACAAGGCCGGCCCGGCCATCTCGCTGTCGTTCATCATGGCCGCCATCGCCTGTGCCCTGGCGGCGCTGTGTTACGCCGAATTCGCCTCGACCGTGCCGGTCGCCGGATCGGCGTACACCTTCGGTTACGCGACCTTCGGCGAGTTCCTCGCGTGGATTCTCGGGTGGGATCTGATCCTGGAGTTCGCCGTGGGCGCCTCGGTGGTGTCCAAGGGGTGGTCGTCCTATCTCGGCAGTGTGTTCGGATTCTCCGGCGGCACAGTCGATGTGGGGTCGGTGACAATCGACTGGGGGGCGATGATCATCGTCGCCGTGGTGACCACGCTGCTGGTACTCGGCACCAAACTGTCCTCGCGCGTCAGTGCCGTCATCACGGCCATCAAGGTGGCCGTGGTGCTGCTGGTGATCGTCGTCGGGTTCTTCTACGTCAAGGCCGCCAACTTCAGCCCGTTCATCCCGCCCGGCGAAAGCGGTGCGGGCGCCGAGAAGTCGGTCGACTCGTCACTGTTCTCATTGATCACCGGTGGCGGCGAGAGCTCCTACGGCTGGTACGGCGTGTTGGCGGCGGCGTCGATCGTCTTCTTCGCGTTCATCGGATTCGACGTGGTCGCCACCACCGCCGAGGAAACCCGGAACCCGCGTCGGGACGTCCCCCGCGGAATCCTCGGATCGCTGGCGATCGTCACCGTCCTCTACGTCCTGGTGACCATCGTGGTGACCGGAATGGTCAGCTACACACAGCTGGCCACCAGCGCAGGCAACGGCGAACCCAAGAATCTGGCCACCGCATTCGCGCTCAACGGGGTCACCTGGGCGGAGAAAACCATTGCCATCGGTGCCCTCGCCGGTCTGACGACCGTCGTGATGGTCCTGATGCTCGGCCAGTCGCGGGTGTTGTTCGCCATGTGCCGCGACGGATTGCTGCCACGCGGTCTGGCCAAGACGCACCCGCGTTTCGGTACCCCGGCCCGGCTCACCCTGCTGATCGGACTGGTGGTGTTCATCGTCGCCGGCTTCTTCCCGATCGACAAACTGGAGGAGATGGTCAACGTCGGGACGCTGTTCGCGTTCATCGTCGTGGCGGCGGGTGTGATGATCCTGCGCCGCACCCGGCCGGATCTCGACCGCGGCTTCACCGTTCCCGGCGGACCGATCATCCCGGTCCTGGCCATCCTGGCCTGCATCTGGCTGATGCTCAATCTGTCGGCGCTGACCTGGATTCGCTTCGTCATCTGGATGGTGATCGGTGTGGCCGTCTACTTCCTGTACGGCATGCGCCACTCGATGGTCGGCAAGCGTGAGCGCGGCGAGGTCGAGGGCGTCGACACCGTCAGCGCGGGTGCCGCCGCGTCCGGAGGCCCCGACCTGTCCAAGGAGTGATCCGCCCTGGAGCGGCGCGCCCGGTGGCGTCCCGCTCGGCGCCCACGCCCCACGCCCCGCGGCCCGCTGACGGCGTCGGATAGCCTGGTCCTCAGATCTCTTCGTCGTGTCCCCGGTGGGCGCACCCTGCGCTCACCGGTGTCACGCGAGGAGCCACACCGACTCCGAAGGGGACCAGATGACCATGGTGCAGAACGACGCACCGCAGGCAGACTCCATCAACGGCATCGACTTCAAGGTTGCCGATCTCTCGCTGGCCGACTTCGGCCGCAAGGAGATCGAACTCGCCGAACACGAGATGCCCGGCCTGATGTCGCTGCGGCGCGAATACGCCGAGGTCGCCCCGCTCAAGGGCGCACGGATCTCGGGGTCGCTGCACATGACCATCCAGACCGCGGTGCTCATCGAGACGCTCGTGTCGCTCGGTGCGCAGGTCCGGTGGGCCTCGTGCAACATCTTCTCCACCCAGGACCACGCCGCCGCCGCAGTCGTCGTCGGCCCGCACGGCACGCCCGACGAGCCCAAGGGCGTCCCGGTGTTCGCGTGGAAGGGCGAAACGCTCGAGGAGTACTGGTGGGCCGCCGAGCAGATGCTCACCTGGCCCAACCCCGACGAGCCCGCCAACATGATCCTCGACGACGGCGGCGATGCCACCATGCTGGTGCTGCGCGGCGCCGAGTTCGAGAAGGCCGGTGTCGTTCCGCCCGCCGATGAGAACGACTCCGCCGAGTACAAGGTCTTCCTGGATCTGCTGCGGTCGAGCTTCGAGGCCGACAAGACCAAGTGGTCGAAGGTCGCCGAGTCGGTCAAGGGCGTCACCGAGGAGACGACCACCGGTGTGCTGCGGCTCTATCAGTTCGCCGCTGCCGGCGACCTGGCGTTCCCGGCCATCAACGTCAACGACTCGGTCACCAAGTCCAAGTTCGACAACAAATACGGCACCCGCCACTCGCTCATCGACGGCATCAACCGCGGCACCGACGTCCTCATCGGCGGCAAGAAGGTCCTGATCTGCGGGTACGGCGACGTCGGCAAGGGCTGTGCGGAATCGCTGGCCGGTCAGGGCGCACGCGTCCAGGTCACCGAGATCGACCCGATCAACGCCCTGCAGGCACTGATGGACGGATTCGACGTGGTCACCGTCGAGGATGCGATCTCCGGGGCCGACATCGTCATCACCTCGACCGGTAACAAGGACATCATCCTGCTCGAGCACATGAAGCAGATGAAGAACCAGGCGATCCTGGGCAACATCGGGCACTTCGACAACGAGATCGACATGGCGGGTCTCGAGCGTTCCGGCGCCAAGCGGATCAACGTCAAGCCGCAGGTCGATCAGTGGATCTTCGACGACGGCCACTCGATCATCGTGCTGAGCGAGGGCCGGCTGCTCAATCTCGGCAACGCGACCGGTCATCCGTCGTTCGTGATGAGCAACAGCTTCTCCAACCAGGTCATCGCACAGATCGAACTGTGGACCAAGAACGACGAGTACGACAACGAGGTCTACCGGCTGCCCAAGCATCTCGATGAGAAGGTCGCCAAGATCCACGTCGAGGCGCTCGGCGGCACGCTGACCAAGCTCACCAAGGAGCAGGCCGAGTACATCAACGTCGACGTCGAGGGACCCTACAAGCCCGAGCACTACCGTTACTGAGGCGCACCCATCTCGAAAACGCTGCCCCGCTCGACACCTCGAGCGGGGCAGCGTTTTTCGCTATTCGTCAGTACCGGGTTCTCGGTGTCCTCAGGCGGTGATGGCGGGCTCGGCGCCCGGGCAGTAGTACCAGGACGAGTTCTCGCGTTCGAAACTCACCGTGTCCTCCTGGCTGCTGCTGCGTTGCGATCCCAGCTCCAGGTGGGTCTGGATCGTCGACTGTGCGGTGTCGCCGTTGATGGAGTTCACCCGCAGTTGTTCGAGCACCAGGTTGCCCTGCTGTGTTGGCGCCTGCACCGACGATCGCGCCGCGCTACAGACCGTGGCCTGCATCCGGGCGACGTCGCGGGCATTGGCCGCGGCGATGTAGCGCTGCATCGCGTCGGCGATGGCGTATGTGGTCGCCGGGTCCACCGCGGACGTACCGTCGGTGTCCGGGGCGGACTGGGTCGGGGTGTCGGTGTCGGGTGCGGTGCTCGCGCCACCACCGCCGGGTGTGGACGGAGCGGTCGACGGCGCACCGGTCGCGACCGTGGTGTCGGTGCTGCTGCCGGTGTTGACCACGATCAACGTCACCGCGAGTGCCACGATCACGACGACCGTGAGCACGCCCGCGCCGATGGCAACGAGCGCGCCGGTGTTACGCGGGCCGCCCGGCGGACGTTGCCCGCCCCCGGGCATGCCGGGACCGGTCGGGCCGCCGGGCCCGAAGCCACCTCCCGGCACGCCGCCCGCCGGGAATCCAGGAGTCGCCGGCAGACCGAACGACCCGGGCGCCGGCTGAGACGGCGGCTGCTGGTACAGGGGCGGCTGCTGGTACGACGGCGGCACCGGTGATGAAAAGGGTTGGGCGGCAACGGGTTGCGACACCGGTGTCGGTGGCGGGAAGGCGGCCAGGCCGGGCGCGGGACCCTGCGGCGAAGGCGCCTGCGGTGGCGGAGCCTGTCCCTCGGCAGTCCAGGTCGTCATCGTGCGGGTCGGCATCTGCGCGGGCGTCGGGGTCGGTCCCGCACCGGGGGTCACCGGGTCGGCGACCTCCTCGGGCGTGGGTGCCGACTGTGCGGGCTCCCGCGGTGCATCGCCACCATGGGGCGGCGGATAGGTCATAAGTCTTCCTCGCGACGTGGGTCCAGCCAGGCTATCGGACCGCGTGCGGCGGCGTCAGCGCGCGTCATTCGGGTCGTCGACCCCGGCGCCGAGTAGGTCGATCAGTGTCTCCGGTGCCGCGTCGGCCACCTCCGTCCACGGCGAGGCCCACCCGGACCGGGCCAGCTCGCGATACGTCGCATCGACACGGCGTTGCAGATCCGCGTCGCGCTCATAGTGATCGCGGGGTCGCGTCGGGTCGCCGGCGGATCGTGCCTGCGCTCGACTCATCGCGACGTCCGCCGACACGGCGAGGAACAGGGTGTGGTCGGGTCGGGGGAGATCCAGCCGCCCGAATTCCAGGTCGTGCACCCATCGCACGACCTCACCGTCGGCGGATTGGGCGAGACGCGCGGCACTGTAGGCGGCGTTCGACGCGACATAGCGGTCGGCGACGACGACGTCATTGCTCTCGAGCGCGGCCCGGATCTCCGGGGCCGCCGCCGATCGGTCGAGCGCGAACAACAGGGCCATCGCGTACACGCTCTCGCGTAGGTCCCCGTGCTCGCCGTGGAGCGCCTCGGCCGCGACGTCGGCGAACAGCGACTGGTGATACCGCGGGAAGGTGACCGTGGCCACGGCGACACCCCGCTCCCGCCATCGCCGAACCAGGCCGGTGACCAGCGTGTTCTTACCGGCGCCGTCGAGTCCCTCGACGGCGATGAGTCGACCCACCTTGTGCTCCTGTGTGATTGACCGGTTGCCTGTGCGGTTGTGTCCGCGTGACCACTCTGCCCGGACGGCGGCGGCCACCGGCGTCCGGGCGTCACGAACGCGCGGCGCGTCGATCACGGCCGGATGGTCACAACAGTGTCACCATTGTCAGCATGAAGCCACGGATCCTCGTCGTCGATGATGATGCCGCGCTCGCCGAGATGCTCACGATCGTGTTGCGCGGCGAGGGGTTCGAGCCGTTCGTGGTGGGTGATGGGACCCAGGCGCTGACCGCTGTTCGCGAGATCCGCCCCGATCTGGTGTTGCTCGACCTGATGTTGCCGGGAATGAACGGCATCGACGTCTGCCGGGTGCTGCGCGCCGACTCCGGGGTGCCGATCGTGATGCTGACCGCCAAGTCCGACACCGTCGATGTGGTGCTCGGCCTGGAGTCGGGCGCCGACGACTACATGGTCAAACCGTTCAAACCCAAGGAACTCGTCGCCCGCGTGCGCGCGCGGCTGCGCCGCACCGACGAGGAGCCCGCGGAACTGCTGTCGATCGGGCCGGTGGAGATCGACGTTCCCGCACACAAGGTGACCCGCGACGGCGTCCCGATCTCCTTGACGCCGCTCGAATTCGACCTGCTCGTGGCGTTGGCCCGCAAACCCCGACAGGTGTTCACCCGCGACGTCCTGCTCGAGCAGGTGTGGGGTTATCGGCATCCGGCCGACACTAGACTCGTCAACGTGCATGTTCAGCGGTTACGCGCGAAGGTCGAGACCGACCCGGAGAACCCTGAGGTCGTTCTGACGGTGAGGGGGGTCGGCTACAAGGCCGGCCCGCCGTGATCGGTCGCAACAGACGACGCGTCAACAGCACCTTCGGACGGCTCACCCGCACGGCGAGCGCGATCGCCTCGGTCTTCGGCCGGATCTGGCGACGCTCACTGCAGTTGCGGGTTGTGGTCTCGACGTTGGTGCTGTCTTTCGTCGTGCTGCTGATCCTCGGGTTCGTCCTGATGAGTCAGATCACCGACCGGCTGCTCGACGTCAAACTCACTGCGGCGACCGAGGAGGTCGAGCGCGCCCGGGTGTCGGTGGAACGCGATCTCGCCAGCGGTGACGGCAACATGTCGGTGCAGAACCGGCTGCGCCAGACACGGTCGCTGCTCACCGACCGGGACATCGACAGCGGACAGTCGTCGGGCAACGTCGGCACGTTCGACACGGTGCTGCTGGTGCCCGGTACCGGCGCCGACGGCAGTGCGACCGGCGTCGGACCGGTGTCGGAGATCCCCCGGAACCTGCGCGACATGGTGCAGGGCGGTCAGATCGCCTACCAGTATTCGTCGGTGGCCAACTCGACCGGCGGCCAGGAACCCGCACTCATCATCGGCTCACCCACCAACGCCTCGGTGCCCGGGCTGGAGTTGTACCTCGTCTTCCCGTTGACCACCGAGAACAGCACCGTCGACCTGGTCCGGGGCACGTTGCTGACCGGTGGTGTGGTGTTGCTCGGTCTCCTGGCGGCAATCGCCTGGCTGGTGTCGAGACAGGTGGTCATCCCGGTGCGCTCGGCGTCGAGGATCGCCGTCCGATTCGCCGACGGCCGACTCAAGGAACGCATGCCGGTCCGCGGCGAGGACGACATGGCACGGCTGGCCATGTCGTTCAACGACATGGCCGAGAGCCTGTCCAAGCAGATCACCCACCTCGAGGAGT
Organism: Gordonia sp. YC-XJ4; assembly: GCF_059511865.1. Taxonomy (NCBI): domain Bacteria; kingdom Bacillati; phylum Actinomycetota; class Actinomycetes; order Mycobacteriales; family Gordoniaceae; genus Gordonia; species Gordonia sp. YC-XJ4. The sequence goes on along the minus strand of NZ_CM183447.1, from coordinate 4,219,074 downwards.
TCGGTGGGCTGCAACGGCAGTTCACCTCCGACGTCAGTCACGAGTTGCGGACGCCGCTGACCACCGTCCGGATGGCCAGCGACGTGCTCTATGAGGGCCGCGACGAACTCGACCCGGTGCGCCGCCGATCCGTGGAATTGTTGGACAAGGAACTCGACCGGTTCGAGACGCTGCTCAACGAACTGCTGGAGATCTCCCGACACGATGCGGGTATGGCCGAGCTGGCCGCCGAACGGATGGACATGGCGATCCCGATCGACGCTGCGCTCTCGACGGTGTCGCGCCTGGCCGAGGAGACCGGTACCGAATTGATCCTCGATCTCCCGGCCGAGCCGGTCCTCGCCGAGATCGACCCGCGCCGGGTCGAGCGAATCCTGCGCAATTTGCTGGCCAACGCGATCGACCACGGGGAGCGCAAACCCGTGACGTTGTCGATGCGTTCCGACGGCGACGCCGTGGCGATCACCGTCCGCGATCAGGGCATCGGTCTTCGTCCGGGTGAGGAGAAGTTGGTGTTCAACCGCTTCTGGCGCTCCGATCCGTCGAGGTTCCGCCGATCCGGCGGCACCGGGCTGGGCCTGGCGATCAGCATCGAGGACGCCCGGCTGCATCAGGGCCGGCTGGAAGCTTGGGGCGAACCCGGTCAAGGTGCCTGCTTCCGACTGACCCTGCCCCTGGTACGCGGACACAAGGTGCTCGGCTCTCCGCTGCCGCTGAAGCCGGTCGGCGCGAGCAAGGTCAAGAGCGTCGCCAAACCCGCCCGCGTCGAGGGAGCCGTCGGTGGCGAGTGAACATCGGTCGGCCGCGACGAGGTCGGTCGGGGCGAGATGGCGCCTGCTGGTACCGCTGCTGTGTGTCGTCGCGGCGCTGGTCGCGGCCTGCGGCGGTATCCCCGACGATTCGCTGCCGCAACCCATCAGCTCCTTCGCCCGCGAGGGCCCGACCAACGCGGTGCCGGCGCCCCAGCCGGACATGGACCCCGAGGCGCTGGTCCGCGCATACCTCAAGGCCACCGCGGCACCCACCGACGCGCACGCCGCGGCCCGCAAGTTCCTCGCCCCGGTGACCGCGGCGCAATGGGACGAGCGCGGTGACGCGATCATCCTCGATGACATCAACACCTACGTCGATCAGCGCAGCCCGACCGCCGTTCGGATGCGCCTCGTCGGCGACAACGTGGGCGTCCTCAAACCCGACGGTCAACTGCTGCCGGCGACCGGACAGGTGGAGACCACCCTGACGCTGGCGCGGGTGGGCAATCAGTGGCGCATCGACGGCACCCTGCCCGACCGCACGATGATCGACCGCAACCAGTTCGAGGTCAGCTACCGCTCGGTCTCGGTGTACTACACCGACCGGACGCGATCGCACCTCGTGCCGGACCCGAGGTGGCTCTACGGCGGTACCGATTCGGACCCGACGACGCTGGTGAACACGTTGATCGACGGGCCGGCCGACGATCTGGCCACCGCGGTCGATTCCGCGTTTCCGAGTGGGGCCGCGATGCGGGGTCCGGTCACTCCGGTGGCCGGCGGCGGGGTGCGCGTCGACCTGACCGGTATCGGCAGTCCGTCCACCCGGGATCGCACGCTGCTCGCCGCACAGATCATCTGGACCCTCAGCGGAGCCGACATCGGCGGTCCGTACGTCATCAACGCCGACGGTGCACCACTCGTCGGCGACCGGGCCGCGGGATGGCAGACGACCGACGTGCGGGCCTTCGACCCGAACGTGCCGCCGACATCGGCGGTGGGGCTCAACATCATTCGCAACGGAGCGATGTCCAAGGTCATCGACGACGGCACCGTGCTGGTGCCGGGTCCGCTCGGCGCCGGGACCTCGGTACGGTCGGCGTCGATCTCTCCGGACGGATCGCATGTGGCCGCCGTCCTCGCCGCCGACGGCCCCGACCCCCGGCTGAATCTGGCGGTCGGCGACTACGGTGGGGCGCCGACGACGATCGCCTCCGGCACGTCGATCACCCGGCCCTCCTTCGGTCCCGAGAACGACCTGGTCTGGGCCGTCGTCGACGGCCGGCCCGTCGAGTGGATCGGCAACGACCCCGGCGGTGCCCGCGTCGCCGAGATCGACGCCGGGCAGGTCGCCGCGCTGGTGCGCGGTCCGATCACCGAGATGCAGGTCGCCCCCGACGGGGTGCGGGTCGCGATGATCGTGTCCGGCCAGGTGGTGTTCGCGGTGCTCGCGACCAACGCCGACGGGCAACTCACCCTCGCGCAGCCGATGATCGCCGCCTACAACATCGGCAATCGCGCGGTGTCGCTGGACTGGGCGTCGCCGACCACCGTGATGGTCGCCCGTGACGCCACCGACTCGCCCGTGGTGCAGGTGTCGATCAGCGGCACCCCGGCCGTCGGCCTGCTCAGTGGCAACGTCTCGCCGCCGGTCACCGCGGTCGTTGCCAACCCGACGACCGTCTACATCGCCGACCAGCGTGGTGTGTTGCGTCTCGGCAGCACCAACGGTCAGGCCGACGAATACTGGACCGAGGTCGAACCGGCGATGACACCGGGGACCATCCCGGTCATCCCCTGACGACAACTCGGTTGTGGCGCCGGGCAATTCAGGCCCCGGCGAGGACGACGACCGCACCGATCCCGATGCCGTGTGCGCGGCACACCCGCACCGATTCGGCAGCCGTCGCGCCGGTGGTGAGCACGTCGTCGACGAGGATCGCCGCACCCGGAGGACAGCGTGCGCCGGCGCGGATACGGACGCTGCCACGCAGGTTCGCGCGCCGCTCGCGCGCGTCGAGACCCGACGAGTCGCGGGTGGTCATCGCCGTGGTCAACAGCGGCCGCACCCGGGCCCGTGGACCCAGTCGTCCGGCCGCGACGCCGGCGATTGCCGTCACCGGGTCACCGCCACGACGCCGGGCCGCAAGCGGGCGGGTCGGCGCCGGGATCAGATGCAGCCGCGCGGCGTCGGGCAGCTCGCCCCAGCGGGCCAGCGTGATCAGCGTGTCGGCCAGCGCCCGTCCGAGAGGTGTGACGAGGTCACGTCTTCCGTGCTCCTTCATCGCGATGATCGAGGCGCGCAGCGGTCCCCGATAACGTCCCACCGACCACACCGGGATGTCGATCGCCACCCGGGGATGCAGTTCGAGGGGCGCGTCGGCGATCCTCGCCGCACAGTCGGGACACCAGTCGCACCCGGGGCGGCCGCATCCACCGCACGTGCGGGGCAGGACGAGGTCGGCGCCCTCGACGCCGACTCGGCCCATCCCCACGGCGAGGACCGACATGAAAGAGCCAAAGGAGCGGGGCGGGGACGAAGTCACCCGACGAGCGTGGCATCAGACGCCAGCGATATCCGGCTGCGCAGGCGTGAGGGCGTCACCGCCGTGGACCGGTCCGGGTCTGTGTATCGCCGGTCGTTGCGCTCGGATGGTGGGCCGTTGGTCCCGACTTCGGTGACCACGACGTGACGCACTGATCAGAAACGTGGCCGCGCTGCGAACATCCGACTACGGTCAGAGGTACAAGAGGTTGATTGGTCATCGCGGAGGAGCACACACCGCTCCGCGCCGGGAGGTGAGGCCAGTGCACATGGGTGCCGACCGTCGGTCGGTACTGACTCGGTTCCTGCTCTGCGATTCTTGAGTCGACATTGAAGGATCCATCCGAAATCATTGAGCGCCAACTTCTTTGACAGTCCTCTTGGGCGCATGTGATTGGTGGACCCCGTGCTCGGCACCTCGAGGTCGAATAGCACTTTCCAGGAGGTAGTTCCATGTCATCTGTCATCCACCGCAAGGGCCAGCGCGAATCCAAGGTCGCCGCGGTCGACGACATCGACAACCAGTCCGCGTTCGTCATCCCACCGGGAACGGTGGAGTCCGACGAACCCGCCGAGCCCAACGCCAAGGTGGCGTTCAGCGGCCGCAACGTCGAAATACCCGAGCATTACCGGATCTTCGTCGGCGACAAGCTCGCCCGACTCGAACGCTACGATCCGACCATTTTCCGCTTCGACGTCGAGCTGAACCACGAACGCAACCGCCGCCAGTCCAAGGTCTGTCAGCAGGTGGAACTCACCGCGATGGGCAAGGGCCCGGTGGTACGCGCACAGGCGTGTGGCGAGAATTTCTACTCGGCACTCGAGTCGGCACTGGACAAGATCGAGTCGCGACTGCGTCGGGTCAAGGACCGCCGCAAGGTGCACTACGGCAACCGCCGACCGCTGTCGGTGGCCGAGGCCACCGAGGTCGGGGCGCCCCGCCTGCGTGACAACCAGCTGTCGGTCGATGCGGGCCCCTCGCCCGAGGGTGCCGAACAGTCGGCCGAACAGCAGTGGGATGACGGTGTCGCCGAACGCACGCCCGGTCAGGTGGTCCGTGTCAAGGAGCATCCCGCGGTGCCGATGACCGTCGACGACGCGCTCTACGAGATGGAACTCGTCGGGCACGACTTCTTCCTGTTCCACGACAAGGAGACCGACAAGCCGTCGGTGGTCTACCGACGCCACGCCTTCGACTACGGGCTGATCCGGCTCGCCTGACCGGCGAACCTGTCGAGCACGTCGGCGGGGCGGTGCGGACATATCGTCCGGACCGCCCTGCCGTGCGTCGGTAGGCGCATCGATCCCCGACCCCCGATGCGGCCGATCAGATCTTCTTCAGGCGGCCTCGGTACGATGGACGGCGGCCTGTGCGCTGCACGGGCCGTGGTTGGACGTCGACATGAGTAAGGGACTCGATCAACGGTGCTGAACAAGCTGCTGCGCATCGGCGAAGGCCGGATGGTCAAGCGACTCGATGCCATCGCATCGCACGTCGAGACATTGTCCGACGAGGTCGAGGCGCTCGGCGACGACGATCTGCGGGCCAAGACCGACGAGTTCAAGGAGCGCTACGCCGAGGGCGAGACGCTCGAGGAACTGTTGCCCGAGGCGTTCGCGGTGGCCCGCGAGGCCGCCTGGCGCGTTCTCGACCAGAAACACTTCCACGTCCAGATCATGGGCGGCGCGGCGCTGCACTACGGCAACATCGCCGAGATGAAGACCGGTGAGGGCAAGACCCTCACCTGTGTGCTGCCGGCCTACCTCAATGCGATCTCCGGTGACGGCGTCCACGTCGTCACCGTCAACGACTATCTCGCCAAGCGCGACGCCGAGTGGATGGGCCGGGTGCACCGGTTCCTCGGCCTCGAGACCGCGGTCATCCTGACCGGGATGTCGCCGGATCAGCGCCGCGAGGCCTACGCCGCCGACATCACTTACGGCACCAACAACGAATTCGGCTTCGACTATCTGCGCGACAACATGGCGCACTCCCTCGAGGAGTTGGTGCAGCGCGGCCACAACTTCGCGATCGTCGACGAGGTCGACTCGATCCTCATCGACGAGGCGCGCACCCCGCTGATCATCTCCGGGCCGACCGAGGGATCGAGTAAGTGGTACGTCGAATTCGCCCGCATCGCACCGCTTCTCGAGCGTGACGAGCACTACGAGGTCGACATCAAGAAGAAGACCATCGGCGTGCACGAGGCCGGCGTGGAGTTCGTCGAGGACCAGTTGGGCATCGACAACCTCTACGAGGCGGCCAACTCACCGCTGGTGAGTTATCTCAACAACGCCATCAAGGTCAAGGAGCTGTTCCACCGCGACAAGGACTACATCGTCCGCAATGGTGAGGTCCTCATCGTCGACGAGTTCACCGGTCGTGTGCTCGACGGACGCCGGTTCAACGAGGGGCTGCACCAGGCGATCGAGGCCAAGGAAGGCGTCGAGATCAAGGCCGAGAACCAGACGCTGGCCACGATCACGCTGCAGAACTACTTCCGCATGTACGACAAGCTCGCCGGCATGACGGGTACCGCCGAGACCGAGGCCGCCGAGTTCGACCAGATCTACAAGCTGGGCGTACTGCCGATCCCGACCAACAAGCCGATGATCCGCAAGGACCAGGGCGACCTGATCTACAAGACCGAGGAGGCCAAGTTCTCCGCGGTGGTCGACGACATCACCGAACGCCACGAGATCGGCCAGCCGGTGTTGATCGGTACCACCAGCGTCGAGCGCTCGGAGTATTTGTCGCGCCAGCTCACCAAACGCGACATCCCGCACACCGTGCTGAACGCGAAGTTCCACGAGCAGGAAGCCCAGATCGTCGCCGAGGCCGGTCGTATCGGTGCGGTCACCGTCGCCACGAACATGGCCGGTCGCGGTACCGACGTCGTGCTCGGCGGCAACCCCGACATCATCGCCGACACGCGGCTGCGCAAGGCGGGCCTCGACCCGGTGTCGACTCCCGACGAGTACGAGGCCGCGTGGGAAGAGGCGATCGAGACCGCGCGGGCGGCCGCGGCCGAGGAGGCCGAGCAGGTCCGTGCGGCCGGCGGTCTGTACGTGCTCGGTACCGAACGCCATGAGTCGCGTCGCATCGACAACCAGTTGCGCGGCCGTTCCGGTCGTCAGGGCGATCCGGGGGAGTCCCGGTTCTACCTCTCGCTCGGCGACGAGCTGATGCGCCGATTCAACGGCGCGGCCCTCGAGTCGATCATGAACCGGGTGAACCTGCCCGACGACGTGCCCATCGAGGCGAAGATGGTCACCAAGGCCATCCGCAGCGCGCAGACCCAGGTCGAGCAGCAGAACTTCGAGGTCCGCAAGAACGTCCTCAAGTACGACGAGGTGATGAACGAGCAGCGCAAGGTCATCTACGCCGAGCGCCGCACCATCCTCGAGGGCTCCGACCACCGGGAGCAGATCCTGGAGATGGTTGCCGAGGTCGTCGGCGCGTATGTCGACGGAGCGACTGCCGAGGGCTATGCCGAGGACTGGGATCTCGACGAACTGTGGTCGGCGTGCCGTGCGCTCTACCCGATCGAGCTCGATCCCAAGGAGGTCGTCGGCGAGAACGAGTACGGCGAGCGTGACGACATCTCCGCCGAGGAGCTCAAGGAGATCCTCATCGCCGACGCGCAGGCCGCCTACGAGAAGCGGGAGGCGCAGATCACCGAGGTCGCCGGCGAGGGCGCGATGCGTCAGCTCGAGCGGACGATCCTGCTGTCGGTGCTCGACCGCAAGTGGCGCGACCACCTCTACGAGATGGACTACCTGCGTGAGGGCATCCACCTGCGGTCGATGGCCCAGCGTGACCCGGTCGTGGAGTATCAGCGCGAGGGTTTCGACATGTTCAGCGGCATGCTCGAGGGCCTGAAGGAAGAGACCCTGCAGTTCCTGTTCAACGTGCAGGTCCAGACCGAGGCCCCGCCCGTTCCCGCGCCCGCCGCGGCCTCACTGCGACAGCCGGCACCCGCGCTGGCCGGTGCCGCGACCGGTGCGTCGAGCCAGGCGCCGCCTGCACTGCGGGCGGTCGGTGACGGCGCGCCCGACGACGGTGGCCCCGATGTCTCGGCGATGACGTTCTCCGGACCAGACGAGGGTGGTGGCGAGGTCAGCCACAGTGAGGCCGAGGAGCTAGAGGATCCGGCGGTCGTGTCGGCGTCCCGGCGTGAACGCCGCGCCGCGGCCCGTGCGCAGACCAAGACCTCCCGACCACCGAAGGCCAAGAAGAAGCGTCGGTAGCGCGGTCGCCGAAAAAAACTTCGGACAAAGTGGAACCGGAGCGCCCTGCGGTGCGTCCGATTTCCATGACCACAACCCTCACCGCCACCGTTCCCGCCGACGCTCCCGCTCGCGCAGGGGCTCATGCTCCCGTTCACGCGGTGGCCGATGCCCCCGTCGATCATCTGCGCGTCGTTGCCGCACCCGCCTACGAGCCGGTCGGGGAGCCGAGCCGGGCGACCGACGGGCCGCTGGTGACCGCGCCGCTCGGCACGCCGCCGGTGCGACGACCCGAGCCGGTGGCGGTACCGGCGGGAACGGTCGAGGCACGACGCGTTGCCGCGCGGACCATCACCGCACTGCTCGAGGTCCTCGATCGGCGGCGTCCGGCGGTACACCTGGAGACCGCGGTCTCCCCGCAGCTCTACGAACACATCGTCACCCTGCTGCGCCCCGACATCGCCCGGCCCGAGAACCGCGCCGTGGGCGTGAGCGCCCGCATCCGACGAATCCACATCCAGATGTGTGATCCGTCGACGGCGGAGATCTTCGGCAGTTTCGAGCGGGGTCGCCGGGTTCGCGCTTTCGCCGGACGCATCGAACGCGTCCCGGTCCGGGTGCGCCAGGCCGGCCGGGTCCGATCCAGCCTTCCGGTTCGGGTCGAATACCGGTGGCGGCTGGCGACGTTGGAGATGAGCTGAGCCGGCGCTCAGCGCACGCCCGCACCGGACGGCGACACCAGGATCTTCACCGCGGTTTCGTTGTGGTGCAACAACGTGTCGAAGCCCTCGTCGAGAAGCTGGTCGAGTCCGATGCGCCCGGTGATGAAGGGTGCGAGATCGACCTTGCCCTCCTCGACGAGCCGGATGGTCGCCGGATGACTGTTGACATAGGCGATGGTGCCGCGCATGTCGATCTCCTTGAGCACCAGCTTCTGCATGTCGAGCGTTCCGGGGTGACCCCAGATCGACACCACCACAAGGACTCCCGTCGGCTTGAGTGCATCGAAGAGGGTGTCGAGGGCAGGTTGCACCGAGGTGCATTCGAAGCCGACGTCGGCGCCGCGACCGTCGGTGAGGTCGCGGACGACCTGCACCACGTCCTGCGTCGACGGGTCGACGATGTGGTCACCGACGCCGGTGTCACGTGCCTTCTCCCGGCGCAACCGACTCGGTTCGCTGACGATCGTGGTGATGCCTTCGGCCTTGCACACCGCTGCGGTGAGCAGACCGATCGGGCCGGCTCCGGTGATCAACGCGACGTCCCCGGCACCGGCGCCACTGCGTTGCACCGCATGGAAACCCACCGACAGGGGTTCGATCAACGCCGCCTGGTCGAGGGGAATGTCCTTGGACACCTTGTGGACCCAGCGTCGCTCGACGACGATCTTCTCGCCGAGACCACCGCCGCGACCACCGAGCCCGATGAAATTCATGTCGGCCGAGAGGTGATAGTTGTGGCTGTCCGGGCCGGTGTCGACGCCGTCGGCGATGATGTAGGGCTCCACGACGACGTGATCGCCCGGCGCGAGATCCTCGACACCGTCGCCGACCGCCGAGACCACGCCCGACATCTCGTGTCCCAGCGTGATCGGCGCGCTCTCGCCGCTGATCGGCTGCGGATGCCCCGACGGCGGGATGAAGATGGGCCCGTCGGCGTACTCGTGCAGGTCGGTGCCGCAGATCCCACACCACGCCACGTCGATGGCGACCGTTCCGGGCTCGACGGTGGGCTCGTCGATGTCCTCGATCCGGATGTCCCCGCGGTCGTAATAGCGTGCTGCGCGCATCATCAACTCCGTTCTTCTCCGGTGCCGGCGCACCGTCGTGGTCGTCGGTTCCTCGCCGGGCACTCTGGCATCGAGTGAAGAACCGAGCGCCCGGGTCGGGCAACAGTTGCCGAGGGGTTGCACCCGAGGCCTTACGATCGTCGATGTGGCCAATCGGTTGTCCCCGCGCGAGGCGATGTACTACTTCCTGGATCCGGCGGGCGCGACCAGCCATCTGGGGGCGCTGCTGATCTTCGACGATGCCGGCCCGCCCGCCGGGGCCGCACCCGACGGGGCCCAGCACGTCCTCGACTACCCCTCGCTGGTGTCGTTGGTGGAGAACCGGTTACAGCTCGCGCCGCGCTACCGGCAGATCGTCCTGCCGGTGACGATGGGTCTGGCGCGGCCGGTGTGGGTCGACGATCACGACTTCGACATCAACTTCCACATCCGCCGCTCCGGGCTGCCCCGCCCGGGCACCCTGGCCGAGCTCGGCGATCTGATCGCGCGCGTGATGTCGCGCCCGCTGGATCGGTCCCGGCCGCTGTGGGAGATGTATCTGATCGAGGGGCTCGAGGGCAACGGATATGCGGTGCTCACCAAGAGCCATCGGTGTCTGGTCGACGACTTCGCCGGACCCGAGATCAGTCAGGTGATCACCGACGAGACCGCCGACGTCGTCCAGTACGAGCCCGACCTGTGGATGCCCGGACACCCACCCGGTGCGACGTCGCTGGCGATCGGTGCACTCGCCGAGGCGGTGTCGCGGCCGGGGGAGTTCATCGACTCGGTCGTCACCGGCAACGGCGTCGTCGGGGGTGTCCGCACGGTCGTCGACTCCACGGTGCGTCGCATCGGCGATCTGATCGGGGACGTGACCGACTCGGCGCCGCAGAGTCCGCTGAATTCGCCGGGCAGTTCCTCGCAGATGTTCGCGGTGTCCTCGGTGCCCCGTCGTGACTGCGCCAAGATCGCCGAGCACCACCGCTGCACCGTCAACGATGTGGTGCTGGCGATCGTCAGCGGCGTGATGCGCCGATGGCTGTTGTCCTTCGACGTCGCCGCACCCATCACCGACACGGTCCGCGTCGAGATCCCGCTGTCGACCCGGGATCCGGGGGTGGCACCGGACGCCGAGCGGGATGCCACGTGGATCGATGTGGGTACCCCGGGCTTCGTGACGGATCTGCCCGTGGGAGAGGACAATCCGAAGGTGCGACTCTCGCAGGTCGCCGCGCTCGCCGATCGGTACGCCCAATCGTCGCGCCGGGTGACACTCGGTCCGCGTCCGCTGCTTCCCGAACTCGGTATGGTGCCGTTCCCGGAATTCAGCTCGTGGGCCTTCCGGTCGTTGGGCACTCGGGGCTACAACATCCCCCTGTCCATCACCAGCTCGCCGGTGTCGGATCGATATGTCTTGGGGCGCAAGGTGAGTGCTCTGCATGCGGTGCCGGGCCTGATCGCCGGACATGCGCTGTCGATCGGGGTGGTGGAGTATCTCGACCGGTTGAACTTCGCGTTCACCGCCGACCGCGGCGTGATCGGTGATCTGCCCGCCCTCGCGGGTTATGTCGCCGAGTCGTTCGAGGAATTACTGGGGGCGCAATGACTGGGAGCGATCGCGTGGTCACGCCCACCGCCGCCGGCCAGTAGGGTGAGCGCGTGCAGAAGCGAAGGACTCATCGATGAGGGTGTACTTTCCGGCGACGTTGACGATGTTGATGGAACTCGACGAGTCGGGTGAGTTCCGGCCGGTCGGCGGAACGGGATTCGCGCTGACCCCGGCCCTGCGCGAATCGTTCCTGTCCGGCGACGACGAGGAACTCGCCGAGGTCGCGATGCGTGAGGCCGCGCGGGCGTCGTTGCGGCTGCTCGCCGGTGAAGCCCCCGCACCCGGTGACGCCCACGCCGATGCCGAACTCGCCGCCGATGCGGCGGGTACCAAGCCCGGTGTCACCCCGAAGCTGCCACCGCGTCGGGCCGTCGTGGCCGCCGACGTCGAGAACCCCACCCTGCATCCCGAACTCGACGACGCCGTGGTCCGTGTCGCCGGACCGATCCCGCGCTCGGCCGTCGCCTCGGTGCACGTCGACGGGGCCGACGCCGAGGCCGCGGTGCGCAACGCCGTGGTCGTCATCGACGCCGCCGACCTCGGTGACGAGGACGCCGAACTGGCCGTCGGCGACGTCGAGGATCACGACCTGGGGTGGTATGCCACCCAAGAGCTGCCGTTCCTCCTCGAACTGCTCTGAGACGCCACACCGCCCCGGCGACAGCTGCTGACGGCCGGTCGCCGACACGCTAACCTACGCTCCCGTAGGTTACGGTGGTCCGGTGAGCGGATCGACGAGTTCGAGGATGGGCGCCATGAAGATCAGGGCTGGGGGAATCAGCATTCGGGACATCCGGGAGCGATTCGAGGAACCGGTGTCGGGGATCGCCGCCCGGACCAGGGGCGGGCAGTGGATTCGGGCTGCTGTTGCCCGGGTGACCACCCCGCTGCTGCCCGACGACTATCTGCATCTGGCCAATCCGCTGTGGTCGGCGCGCGAACTGCGCGGCAAGATCGTGTCGGTCACCGCCGAGACCGAGGACTCGGCGACCATTCGGATCCGCCCGGGGTGGGGATTCTCCTTCGACTACGTGCCCGGTCAGTACATCGGCATCGGCGTGCTCGTCGACGGTCGGTGGACCTGGCGCTCCTACTCGCTGACCTCCGTCCCCGACACGACGCGCGACGAGGGGACCATCGCCATCACCGTCAAGGCGATGCCGGAGGGCTTCCTGTCCTCGCATCTGGTCAACGGCCTGACGCCGGGCACCGTCGTGCGGTTGGCCGCACCGCAAGGTGAATTCGTGCTCCCGCAACCACTTCCGGACAAGATCTTGTTCGTCACGGCCGGCAGTGGCATCACGCCGATCATCTCGATGCTGCGCACCATGGCTCACCGCCACCAGCGCACCGACATCCGGCTCATCCATTCCACCCCGACGCCCGCGGATCTGCTCTTCGGCGACGAACTGGCCCGCTTGCACGCCGACGGCGTCATTGATCTGCACATCCAATACACCCGGACCGACGGCAAGGTGACCCCGGACTCGCTGACCGCACTGTGCCCGGATTGGACGCAGCGGCAGACGTGGGCGTGCGGACCGGGCGCCTTCCTCGACATGGTCTCCGGTGTGTTCGCCGACGGTCATGCCGATCTACTGCACATCGAGCGGTTCGCCCTCGAGCGTGGCGTGGTGGGCGCGGTGGGCGGGACGGTGACGTTCGGCCGTTCCGGGCGCACGCAGGACGTCGACGGCGCCACCACTCTGCTCGAGGCGGGGGAGTCGGCGGGTGTCCTGATGCCGTTCGGGTGCCGCATGGGTATCTGTCAGAGCTGTGTGGTGATGCTCGACCGCGGATGCGTTCGCGACCTGCGGTCGGGCGTCGAACACGTCGAGGGTGAACGCATCCAGACCTGTGTCAGCGCGGCGGCGGGGGACTGCACCCTCGACGTCTGACAGCGCGCTGCGACGCCCCGCCGCCGTGCCCGGACCCGATCGATCGGGTGCAAACATCGCCCCGTCGCCGCAGACCCGTTAGGCTCGAACACGGCTGCTGTCGACCACGGAGGAGATCCGCGTGCGAGCCGAAGTGTCCCGACTGTCCGAAACGACCGAGGTTCCGGTCTGCTCCGACGGGGTGGTCACCCTGCGGGCACACCGGGGCGACGACATCGATCGCGTGGTCGGTTATGCCACCGACCCGCTGACCATGCGCTGGGCGCGCATGCCCTCGCCCTACGGCCGTTCCGACGCCGAGCGATTCATCGACGGGGCCCTGCGGGGGTGGGACGACGGCGACTCCATGACCTGGGCGATCGAGCACGAGGGCCGATTCGTCGGCAGCGTCGAACTGCAGGGCGCCGGGCGGATCGTCGAGGTCGGATTCGTCCTGCACCCCGACGCCCGGGGAGCGGGCCTCGCGCGTCGCGCCGTGGTGCTCGCGATGACGTACGCGGCCGCCGAACGCGACGTGGAGGTCGTGCGGTTCCACGCCGCCGAGGGCAATCTGGCGAGCCTTCGGGTCGCCCACGCGGCCGGGTTCACCCTGCTCGCGCGTCTGCCGGACTGGCTCGAGATGAACAGCCGCGTTGTCGACGCGTGGTGTGCCAAGTGGCATGCCGGCGACGACTTCGCACCGAAATCGCGGTGGCATGCCACCACCTTCGACACCGAACGATTCCGGTTGCGCCCGCTGGCCGAGAAGGATGACGAGCGGATCCGCGAGACCCTCGACGACCCGATCTCGCGCAAATACCTCTTCGAGCGCCCCGATCCGCTGTCGGTCGAACATGCGGCACTCGAACGCACCCGTAAGTGGTGGACCGCTGCTTGCGGGAACACCTGCACCTGGGCGGTCGCCGATCAGGAGACCGACGAATACATGGGCGACATCTCGATCTTCGCGATCGACGACGTCACCGGCGCCGAGATCGGCTTCTACACGCATCCGGCGTCGCGCGGCAAAGGTGTTCTGGGAGAAGCATTCCCGGCGGCGGTGCGCCACATCTTCGATGTCCTCGACATCCGGCGGCTGACGATGTTCGCCGCCGCCTCCAACGAGGGCAGTAGGGCGCTCGCCCGCAACGCCGGTTTCACCGAGTTCGGCACCCAGCCCCTGGCCGCGAGTTCCGACGGCCACATCGAGGATCTCGTCGGGTACGAGCTCCTGCGGGAGAACTGCACACTCTGAGCGGTCCCGACCGAGGTCGCACCGATGTCTGTTTCACCAAGGCTGGACAGCTCGCGCCCAGTAACCTACGCTATCGTAAGTTACGGAAACGTAGCCGTAGGCCGGAGCGGATTGTCCCGGCCGCGGCGTGAGGTGAGAGGAACCCATGGCGATCACCGACATCCCCGAATACGCCCACCTGTCCGAGTCCGACGTCGAGGCCCTCGGCGCCGAACTCGATGCCATCCGGGCCGACATCGAGGCGGCACGCGGAGAGCGTGACGCCCGCTACATCCGCAACACGATCCGCTTCCAACGCGGACTCGAGCTCGCCGGTCGGACGATGATCGCCGGCTCGCGCAATCGCGGGCTGTGGTGGGCGGGTGCAGCCACCCTCGGCGTCGCCAAGATCGTGGAGAACATGGAGCTCGGGCACAACGTGATGCACGGGCAGTGGGATTGGATGAACGATCCCGAGGTGCACTCGACCACGTGGGAGTGGGACAACACCGACCCCTCGGCGCATTGGAAGCACACCCACAACTACATCCATCACAAGTACACCAACGTGCTCGGCATGGATGACGACGTGGGCTATGGGCTGCTGCGCGTGACGCGCGATCAGCGGTGGCGGCCGTTCTACCTGGGCAACCTGGTGTACAACACGCTGCTCGCGCTGTTGTTCGAATACGGCGTTGCCGCACAACATCTCGAGCTCGGCAAGAAGCGCCGCACCCCCGAGGCCAAGGAACAGTTCCGCCGGGATCTGGCCGACGTGGGCCGCAAGGTGGGCAGGCAGCTCGCCAAGGACTATGCCGTGCAGCCGACCCTGGTCGCCGCCGCAGCGGTGGTGTTGGGTGGCGACAAGCGGGATGCCGCAACGGCTTTCCGCAAGGCGGCGACCGCCGACGCGATGGCCAACGTCATCCGTAACCTGTGGACCAACGCCGTCATCTTCTGCGGGCACTTCCCGGACGGCGCCGAGAAGTTCACCAAGCAGGACGTCGACTCCGAGACGCAGGCCGAGTGGTATCTGCGACAGATGTTGGGCAGCGCCAACTTCCGGTGCGGACCGGTGCTGGCATTCATGAGCGGCAACCTCTCCTATCAGATCGAGCACCACATCTTCCCCGATCTGCCGAGCAATCGGCTCGCCGAGATCGCGGTGCGGGTGCGCGCGCTGTGCGAGAAGTACGACCTGCCCTACACCACCGGCTCGTTCCCGCTGCAGTACGCGAAGTCGTGGCGCACCATCGCCAAGCTGTCGCTGCCGAACAAATACCTCTCGGCCACCGCCGACGACGCACCCGAGACCGCGTCCGAACGTCGTTTCAAGCAAGGTCTGCCCGAGGGCACCAGATTGCATGCGACCGTCGACCCGTTGACCGGGCGGCGCCGCGGACTGCGCTCGGCGATCAAGTCCCTGCGCGAGCGTCGGCGGACCCGAGTGGGACGATCGTCCCAGGTGGTGGAGCGTCGCGCGGCATGAGGCGGGCTCCCCGTCTCGGCGCCGCAAGCGCATAATGGACACCGATGGCAATCACCGACATCAATGAGTACGCACACCTGACCGACGCCGACGTCGAGGCGCTCGGGGCCGAACTCGACGCGCTGCGTCGCGAGATCGAGGCCGACCGCGGGGTGCGCGACGTCACCTACCTGCGGCGCACGATCCTCGCACACCGGGTCCTCGAGGTCGCCGGGCGTCTCGCGCTGCTCGGCAGCCATCGGCGGTCGTTGTGGCTGCTGGGCAGCGGCGCGCTCGCAGTGGCCAAGATCATCGAGAACATGGAGCTCGGGCACAACGTGATGCACGGGCAGTGGGATTGGATGAACGATCCCGAGGTCCACTCGACGACGTGGGAATGGGACATGGTGTGCGCGTCGCCGCACTGGAAGCACTCCCACAACTACATCCATCACAAGTACACCAACGTCGTCGGCATGGATCACGACGTCGGCTACAAGATCCTGCGGGTCACCCGCGACGAGCCCTGGGAACCGCGACGCGCGCTGCAGCCGCTGTTCAACGTCATCCTGGCGGCCACCTTCGAATGGGGCATCGGCCTGCACGACCTCGCGCTCAAAGAGGTCATTCAGGGCGAGAAGCCCAAAGAGGTCGCGATCCCGCAGATGAAGGAATTCGGTCGCAAGATCGGCAAGCAGGTCGCCAAGGACTATGTGTTGTTCCCGGCGCTGACCGGCCCGAATTTCCGGCACACCCTGACCGCGAATCTGACGGCGAATCTGATCCGCAACCTGTGGGCGTACGTGGTCATCTTCTGCGGTCATTTCCCGGACGGCGCGGAGAAGTTCACCGTCGACACCCTCGAGGACGAGACCCAGGGTCAGTGGTATCTGCGACAGATGTTGGGCAGCGCCAACTTTCACGCAGGCCCGGCCATGGCGTTCATGTCGGGGAACCTCTGCTACCAGATCGAGCACCATCTCTATCCCGATCTGCCGAGCAATCGGCTCGCCGACATCTCGGTGCGCGTGCGTGAACTGTGTGAGAAATACGATCTGCCCTACACGACCGGCTCGCTGTGGGTGCAATACGGCAAGACGCTGCGCACCATCAACAAACTCGCGTTGCCGGACCGGTTCCTGCGCGACACCGCCGACGATGCACCCGAGACGGCGTCGGAACGGCGCTTCGCGGGCATCGACAAGGCGCTCGGTCTGCGCTCGGCCATCGCCGAGGCCCGGCGCAGGCGGCGGTTGCGCCGTCGCGCGCGCTGAGTCGGGCTTAGGGCATATCTCCCAATTCCCTTTGCGCGTCTTTGCGGCTCGATGGTCCCCTGGCGGCGTTGTCGTCGGTCACGACAGCTCCGCTATCGCTCCCCTTCGAGGCTCGTGCCTCGCACCTCAGGACGGCGCCTCCTCCGCCTTGCCAGGAAACCATCGACCTCGCAAAATCCATCGCAGAGGAATCGGGAGACACGCCCTAGACCGCCTGGACTTCGCCGCGCAGCCGTTGCTGCGCGGCGACTCCTTGCACCGAGTGCTCGCGCTCACCGATCGCGAACGCCGCCCACAGCACGATGCCGAGTACTGCGGTGGCCGCACCCGCAGCGCACACCAGGTTCCAGCCGCCGATCTGATACGCCCACCCGCCGAACGCCGAACCCGCGACGCCACCGGCGAAGTAGGCCACCATGTAGGCGGTCGTCAGCCGAGAGCGTGCCTCGCCGTCGAGCGAGTACACCGCGGCCTGGTTGGCGATCTGCACGCCCTGTACGCCGAAATCGAAGACGAGCAGCGCCAGGATCAGCACCAACACCTGATGCGCACCCGCCCACAGCAGCCCCCAGCTGAGAAGCTGGACGACCCACACGCCGTACTGGGTGTGGCGCAGATAGCCGCGGTCGGCGAGTCTGCCGACCCGCGGGGCGGCCAGTGCGCCGGCCACCCCGGCCAGACCGAACAGCCCGATCTCGGCGTCGGAGAAGTGATACGACGAGCCGTGCGCTCCGGCGAGCAGGAACGCGATCGCCGTCCACATCGCGGAGAAGGCGGCCATGTTCAGCCCGCCGAGCACCATGCGGTGTCGCAGGACGTTCTCCGACCGGATCAGCGTCGCGATCGAGGCCAGCACACGCGGATACGAGGTGCTGTTCGAGCGCTCGACCGCGGTGTGCGGCGCCCGCCACCACACGGCCGCGGCCATCATCACCTGCATGACCGCGGCGACGACGAGCACGGTGCGCCAGCCGCCCGCCTGCGCGATGAGACCCGACAGGACGCGCGAGAACAGGATGCCGACGAGCAATCCGCTCATCACCGTGCCGACGACGGCGCCGCGTTCACTCGGCCCGGCCACCGCCGCGGCCCACGGCACGACCACCTGCGCCGCCGACGCCGACACCCCGACCGCGAACACCATGATCATCAGGACCGCGTAGGTGGGTGCGGCCGCGGCGATCGCCAAACCGATGCACGACACGACCAGCAGCCCGCCGACGAGCCGTCGGCGGTCCAGGAAGTCGCCCAGTGGTACGACCAGAGCCAGACCGATCAGATAGCCGACCTGGGTCACCGAGATGATCAGGCCCGCGGCCGTCGTCGAGACGTGGAGGTCGCCGCCGACCTCGTGCAGCAGGGGCTGCAGGTAGTAGAGACAGCCCGCCGAGGACCCCGCGGTCACCGCGAACAACAGCACGATCACCCGGCTGAGTCGGGTGGTCGGGGAGGAGGTCGTCGAAGCCATGTGTCCATGGTGCGGCGCGGTCGCCGTGAAGAAAAGCGATAGATTCTGATGGCCACATCTACATGGAAGATGATGGCCAGGTCGGCGGGGGAGTGAGAGGGCGATCACGATGGAACTGCGGCAACTCGACTACTTCCTCGCGTGCTGTGAGCATGGCACCTTCACCGCTGCGGCACGGTCGATGCAGGTCGTGCAGTCGGCGGTGTCGACGTCGGTGGCCAAACTCGAGCGCGAGGTCGGCGCGCAACTCTTCGATCGCACCCCGACCACGCTGGTGCTCACCGAGGCCGGGCGCGCCGTCGTCGAACCCGCTCGAGCCGCGGTCCGGGCGCGCGCCGAGATCGTCGACGCCCTCGCGGCGCTGCGCGGGGACATCCGCGGTGATGTCGCGGTGGGTGCCTTGGTCAACATCGTCACCATCGATCTCGCGGAGGCGTTCGGGGCGGTGCATCGGCGGCATCCGGGTGTCGCGATCGCGATGCGGCAGAATCCGCAGGGCAGTCAGGGCAACATCCGCGGGCTGCGCGACGGAACGCTGGATCTGGCACTGCTCGGCGGTCCGGATCAGGAGATCCCCGGCATCACCGTGTACCGGCTGGCCCGAGAGCCTCTGGTGCTCGTGGCCCACCCCGACCACCGGCTGGTTCGGGCCGGCGGCTTCGCGGCCGCGGATCTCGCCGCCGAACGCACCATCGACTACCCGCCCGGCTGGGGCACCCGCGCGGTGACCGACAAGTGGCTCCCGCATCGCCGATCGGTGATCGAGGTGGCCGATCAAGAGTTCGGTATCCGATTGGCGCTCAACGATTTCGGGGTGACATTGGTGCCCTGGAGCGTCGCCCACGACCACGCCGGAGCGGTGGGGGTGCCCTGCACCGACCGTGATCTCGACTGGGTTGTCTCGATCGCGCACTCCTCGGTGCGCTCGCCGTCGACGGCCGCCCGGGCGGTCCTCGACATCGTCCGGGAGGTGACGACGCGGACCGCCTGACGCTACATTTGTACCAATGTCCGGACAAATGAAGTGGAGACGATGGTGAGACTGGGATTGGTCGGTTACGGCGCGGGTGGACGGATCTTCCATGCGCCCTATATCCAGGCGGTGCCGGAGATCGAGCTGGCCGGGGTGGTCACCGGCAACCCCGACCGCCGTCGCGAGGTGGCGACGGACCTCCCGGGAGTTGCGGTCTTCGACTCACTCGGCGATCTGCTCGATGCCGGCGTGGACGCGGTGACCATCACCACGCCGCCGCAGACGCGCCGTGACCTGGTGCTCGAGGCGGTGTCGCGGGGCGTGCACGTGGTGGCCGACAAGCCCTTCGCGCCGGACGTCGACGGCGGTCGGGAACTGGAGCGGGCGGCGGCGAGAGCCGGTGTGCTGCTGAGTGTGTTCCACAATCGCCGCTTCGACGCCGATTTCGCGACCGTCACCGGTGTGCTGCCCGAACTCGGTGACCTCTGGCGGGTCGAGTCGCGCTACGACCTCGACGAGGCCGCCGGACTCGACGCAGGCCCCACGGGTGGACTGTTGCGCGACATCGGCGCACACCTCGTCGATCAGATGCTCACCCTGCTGGGACCGGTCGAGTCGGTGTACGCCCACCTCGACCGGGTGGATCTGCCGGCCGGTCGGACCGACTGTGGATTCAGCGTGGCGATGACCCACCGCAGCGGCGTCTTCTTCACGGTGACCTCGAGCAAGCTCAACCACGTCGTGTCGCGACAGTGGCGGCTTTACGGTTCGCTCGGCGCATACCTCAGCGACGGCACCGACGCGCAGACCGAGCAGATCCTCGCGGGCAAGCGGCCGGTCGACGATCCGGCGGGGTGGGGATTCGAACGTCCCGACCGGCTCGGGACGCTGCACACCGCCGCTGGCGCCCGGACGGTCCCGTCGGCGCAGGGGCGTGCCGACGAGTATTATCGGCGATTCGCCGCAGCGGTGGATCACGGTGCGCCCCAGCCTGTCCCGGCGTCGGAGGGAATTGCGGTGCTCGAGGTGCTCGACGCCGCACGACGCAGCGCCGACGAAGGGGTCCTCGTACACCTCTGACGACCCTGCATCTCTGACGACCCTGCATCTCTGACGACCGAACCCCGTGGGCGAGACCGAATGGTCTCGCCCACGGGGTTCGTCGGTGTTCGGTTGTCGTGCCGTGCCTGCGGTCAGGCTGCTGCGGTCACCGCGGCCGGGCTGCGGCTGTCGTGATGGGCTTCGAGGTGCTCCTCGAGGCCTTCGAGGGTGATGCCCTTGGTCTCCGGCACCGATCGGTACACGAAGGCCAGCGAGGCGAGATTGACCAAGACGAACAGTCCGAAGGTTCCGGTCGAGCCGAGTGCCGAGTTGAGCACCGGGAACAGGAACGAGATCAGCGCGTTGGTGCACCAGAGGACGAAGACCGCGATGCCCATCGCAAAG
This sequence comes from Gordonia sp. YC-XJ4, assembly GCF_059511865.1. NCBI lineage: Bacteria > Bacillati > Actinomycetota > Actinomycetes > Mycobacteriales > Gordoniaceae > Gordonia > Gordonia sp. YC-XJ4. Next base: position 4,198,427 of record NZ_CM183447.1, on the reverse strand, counting down.
CCGCGGACGCTGAGCGGGAAGATCTCCGAGAGCAGCAGCCACACGCAGGTGCCGATGAACATCTGCACGAAGGCGACGAAGGCCACCATGCACGCGAGGATGATGTAGCTGCGTGAGGTCGTCTGCGGCAGCAGGAATGCCAGGGCGAGGGCGGCCTGGGTGATCGCGACGCCCGAGAAGCCGATCAGCAGCATGGTGCGGCGGCCGATGTAGCCCAGCAGGATGATGCCGATGATGGTGGTGACCACCGAGGTGACGCCGACCGCGATGGTCGCGATGAGTGCGGCGCTGACGCCCAGTCCGCTCTGCTCGAGGATCGTCGGTGCGTAGTAGTTCACGGTGTTGATGCCGGTTGCCTGCTGGATGATGGCCAGCCCGCAACCGATCAGCACGATCCGTCGAATCCACGGCACGTCGCGCACCACCGACAGCGGGGTGCGGCCACCGCGCATGTGCGTGATGTGATCGACGATGGTCGCGTACTCGGCGTCGGCCTCGTCGGGTGTACGGCTGCGGCCCAGGACGTTTCGTGACTCATCGAGGCGTCCTTTGAGGGCGTACCAGCGCGGCGAGTCGGGCAGGGCGAGCATGCCCAGCAACAGTGCGACCGCGGGCACCGCGGCGACGGCGAGCATGACGCGCCACACGTGCGGGTCGGTGACGATGTGGTCGAGCAGCGCGTTCATGGCGAAGGCCAACATCTGACCGGTGACGATCATCAGCTCGTTGATGGTGACCATCCGGCCACGACGCTCGGCGGGCGCCATCTCGGCCAGATAGAGGGGCCGGTGACCGCCGCGGCGCCGACGCCGAGGCCGAGGATGATGCGGGCGATGACCATGATCGCCACATTCGGGGCGAGGGCGCAGCCGACGGCGCCGACCAGGAAGACCAGGCCGCACAGCAGCAGCGTGCGCTTGCGCCCGAGCCGGTCGGCCACGCGGCCGCCGAACAGTGCGCCGAAGGCGGCGCCGGGGAAGAGTAGGGCGCTGACGACGGTGGCTTCGCCGAAGGCCGAGAGGTGGAGATCGTCTTTCATGTAGAGCAGCGCACCGGAGATCACTCCGGTGTCGTAGCCGAAGAGCAGTCCGCCGAGAGTGGCGATGACGGTGAGCTTGGTGAGAAACCGCCTGTTGGAAGCGGCTGATGTCGTCGTAGACATGGAAACCTCGATTTCCTGGGGAACTAACGCGCGTTACTAACGCGTGTGAGTAGTACTATGTCCTGACAAAGCGATTGTGTCAAGCGTCACTCGGAAACGGGGTTAGTCATGACGACCACTGCAGGGTCCCGGCGTCGGCGACCGACCATGGCCGACGTGGCCGAACGCGCCGGCGTGTCGCGCACTTTGGTCTCGTTCATCCTGGCCGGCAAGCCTGGTGCGGGGGAGGAGACGCAGCTGCGCGTGCTCGCCGTCGCCGAGGAGTTGGGTTACCGTCCCGACTCGGTCGCCCGGATGCTCGCCCGGGGGCGGAGCCGCACTCTCGGCGTGCTGGTCGACATGTCGCAGTTGTTCCAGTCCGAGCTCGTCACCCACATGTATCCGGCGGCCGAGGCGCTGAACCACGACGTGTTGTTGACGGCGAACCTGCCGGAGCGCTCGGAGGTGTCCTCGCTCGAGCGGCTGATCGATCACCGCTGCGGTGCCCTGATCGTGCTGGGGCCGCACACCGACGGCGCCGAGTTGCTCCCGGTGGCGGCACGCGCACCGATGGTGGTGGTGGGCCGGACGTTGACCGAGGACGTACTGCATGCGGGCGCAGTGGCGACGGTGCGCACCGACGACCATCTCGGCATGGCGCAGGCCGTGGATTATCTTGTGGGACTGGGTCACCGGGACATCCTGCACGTCGACGGCGGTGACGGTCCGGGGGCCGGCGACCGTACCCTCGGCTACCGCACGGCGATGCAACGACACGGGCTCTCCGAGCACATCGCGATCGTGGCCGGCGCGCATCGTGAGGATGCGGGTGCGCGCGCCGCACGAGAACTCCTGGGGCGCAGCAGGTTACCGACAGCCATCCTCGCCGGCAACGACCGCTGCGCGCTCGGGCTGCTCGACGTGTTCACCCGAGCCGGTGTCGACGTCCCCGGCGACATCTCGCTCGTCGGCTACGACGACAGCCTGCTGTCCGACAACCCCCGGATCGATCTGACCACGATCCACCAGGACGCAACGGGAATGGCTACCACCGCAGTCGATCTCGCCGTCGCAATGCTCACCGACCAGTCCGACGGCGGCGATGACGTCGTGCTCGAACCCTCGCTGAAAGTGCGCGGCACGACGGCTCCACCCCGCGAGCAGCGGTAGTGCCGGGTGGTCGCCGAGCGCCCCGGGTTGGCCTTCCCCAACCGATCGGTCGCCGAGCCCCCCGGATGGTCGCCCCCAACCGGACCGGTGGTCGAGGTGTGAGGCGCGTGCGCCGAGCCTCGAGACCGCTTGCCGTGGTGCTGGTTCCGGACCACCACACAGAGAATCCCGCTCGCAGCGGGGGTCTCGAGGCCTCGTCGCTGGCGCTCCTCGGCACCTCGACCATCGGGGAAAGGTGACGGTGCGCTCCCCTTCGTTCGGGAAAGACGACGGGACGTTTCCCCCTCGATCGAGAGAGCGGACGGGGCGTTCCCCTCGATCGGGGTGGTGTCCCCCTCCCGATGGTCGAGGTGCGAGGCGCGTGCGCCGAGCCTCGAGACCGCTTGCCGTGGTGCTGGTTCCGGACCACCACACAGAGAATCCCGCTCGCAGCGGGGGCGTGCCGCGAGCGGGATTCCCGGGTGTGGATGCGTCGACTCAGGTAGCCGCCGTACGCCGACTCATCGCACAGGCGTGATCCTCCGGGGAGTTGATCTCAGGCGTTCTGGGGGAAGCCGAGGTTGAGTCCGCCGTGGGAGGGGTCGAGCCAGCGGCTGGTGATGGCTTTGGCGCGGGTGAAGAAGTGGATGCCTTCGGTGCCGTGGGCGTGGGTGTCGCCGAAGAGGGAGGCTTTCCAGCCGCCGAAGCTGTAGTAGGCCATGGGGACGGGGATGGGGACGTTGATGCCGACCATGCCGACTTCGACTTCGTTCTGGAAGCGTCGGGCGGCGCCGCCGTCGTTGGTGAAGATGGCGGTGCCGTTGCCGTAGGGGTTGGAGTTGATCAGTTCGAGGGCTTGGTCGTAGGAGTCGACGCGCACGACCGACAGGACGGGTCCGAAGATTTCGTCGGTGTAGATGCTCATGTCGGGGGTGACGTTGTCGAACAGGGTGGGCCCCAACCAGAACCCGTCGGCTCCGCCGTCCGCTTCGACACCGCGTCCGTCGAGGACGATGGTGGCGCCGGCTTGTTCGCCGGCGTCGACGTAGGAGGCGACCTTGTCGCGGTGGGCGGCGGTGACCAGCGGTCCCATGTCGGAGTTCTTGGTGCCGTCACCGGTGGTGATGGTTCGGGCGCGTTCGGTGATCTTGGCGACCAGTTCGTCGGCGATGTCGCCGACGGCGACGGCCACGCTGATGGCCATGCAGCGTTCGCCGGCGGAGCCGAAGCCGGCGTTGACCATGGCGTCGGCGGCGAGGTCGAGGTCGGCGTCGGGCAGGATGATGGCGTGGTTTTTCGCGCCGCCGAGGGCTTGGACGCGTTTACCCGCGGCGGTGCCGGTGGCGTAGACGTATTGGGCGATCGGGGTGGAGCCGACGAAGCTGATGGATTTGATCGACGGGTTGGTGAGGAGTTCGTCGACGGCGGTCTTGTCGCCTTGTAGGACGTTGAACACGCCGTCGGGCAGTCCGGCTTCTTTCCAGAGTTCGGCCAGCCAGATCGAGGCGGTGGGGTCTTTTTCGGAGGGTTTGAGGACCACGGTGTTGCCGGCGGCGATGGCGATGGGGAAGAACCACATGGGGACCATGGCGGGGAAGTTGAAGGGGGAGATGATGCCGATGGGTCCGAGGGGTTGGCGGATGTTGAAGACGTCGACCTTGGTGGAGGCGTTTTCGGTGAATCCGCCCTTGAGCAGGTGCGGGATGCCGCAGGCGAATTCGACGACTTCCTGGCCGCGGGAGATCTCGCCGAGGGCGTCGGAGAGGACTTTGCCGTGTTCGGCGGTGATGATCTGAGCCAGCTCGCCTTTGCGCTCGTTGAGCAGTTCCCGGAAGCGGAACAGGATCGAGGTGCGCTTGGCCAGCGAGGTGTCACGCCAGGCGGGGAACGCCGCCGCGGCGGCGTCGATCACCGCGCGGGCGTCGGCGACATTGGCCAACGCGACCTGCCCGGTGACCTGACCGGTCGCCGGATTCGTCACCGGCGCAGTGGCATTCGAGGTACCCGGGTAGGGCTTGTTGTTGGCCCAGTGGGAGACGGTGGTGGACATGGAGGTACTCCTGTTCTGCGTCGCGTGCTGTCACGCGACGCCGAAATCAGTGGGGGACTTGGTGTGTGGGCAGTGAGCGGGGTATGTCGGTGAACGGGGTCAGGGACGGAATTTGGCGACGTAGTCGTTCATCGTGGCGAGCTGGTAGCGGGACACCTCGTCGGCGTTCTCGTTCTCGGCGAACACACTCGACACCATGACCGAGTCGTCGCGGTCGTAGAAGCCGATCTCGCCGAGTGTGCCGAAGAACTCGTCCCAATTGACGTCGCCGTCGCCGATCTTGAGGTGCTGGTGCACGCGTACGGCGTTACCGGGCGGGTTGGTGATGTAGCGAAGCCCGTGTGAGGCATGATGATCCATGGTGTCGGCCACGTGCACCAGGCGAAGCATGTCACCGGCGGTCGTCATGATCTCCCGCATGTTGCCGCCCATGTGGAAGCTGTGGCAGGCGACGTAGACCAAACCGAAGTTCTTCGAGTTGATCCCGCGGATCATGCGGATCGCGGCCAACCCGTCCTCCACGAAATCATCTGGGTGCGGATCGATCCGGACGTCGATGCCCTCACGTTCGATGATCGGCACGAGTTCCTCCATCGACCGGTAGAAGGCCCGCTCGGACTCCTCCGGCTTCTCTGGACGACCGGAGAACTCGGTGTTCATCACGTTCACGCCCAGATCGACGGTGATCTGGATGGCGCGTTTCCAGTAGCGCACGGCCGCCTCGCGGGCATCCTCGTCGGGCCCGGACCACCGCAATACCGGTAGCACCGAAGCGATTCCGACGCCGGCGTCCTTGCACGCCCGGCGAAACCTCGCGACGAGATCGTCGTCGGCCTTGGGATGATTGAAGAACGGGATCATGTCGACGTGCGGGGTCAGCTGCAGGTACTCGTACCCGAGATCGGCGACCACGCCCGGCAATTCGAGCAGCGAATGGGAATGATGGAACGGCGTGGGATCGAGGGCGACCTTCATGGATCAGGCCCCCGCAATCGATGCGCGGTCGACCATGTCGACGGTGACGATCTCGCCGGTCTCGAGAGCCTTGACACCCGCCGCGCACACCGCGGCCGCGGCATAACCGTCCCACGCACCGGGGCCGTCGACGTTGATGCCGGCCTTGACCGCGTTGACCCACCGCTGGATCTCGGCATCGTAGGCGGCGCCGAAGCGCTCCACGAACGACGGCGTGATATCGCCGCCCCAGATCCCCGCAACCTTCCTTCCTCCGGCACTGGACTGCACGGGGTTGCGCTGCTTGCGCACCACGCCGCCCTGGTCGAGACCGATGAAGGCAGAACCGAATTCACCGACGACCTCGGTGCGCACCTCGTAGGCGACACCGGTGGTGACGAAGCACTCGACGTCGATGTGGCGACCCGACGCGGTACGGAAGATCGCGATCTGCGGGTCCTTGAGGCCCTCGGGCGCCTGCGGATTGGAACCCGGCGCGATGATCTGCACCGAGACGATCTCCTCGTCGAACAGGAACCGGGTGACGTCGACCTCGTGGACGATCGAATCCTTGACGATCATCGCCGAGTCGAAACCCGGTGGGACCATCGGGTTGCGGTGCACGCAATGCGCCACCAGCAGCTGCCCGAAGGTGCCGTCGTCGATGAGCGACTTCAGCTGCTCGTATTCGTGATCGAAGCGCCGCATGAACCCGACCTGGATCAGCTTGCGCCCCAACTCCGCCTCACGCTTGACGACCTCCAGGGAGGTGGCCACATCGGTGGTCAGCGGCTTCTCGCACATCACCGGCTTGCCGGCCTCCAGGCACGCCAGCAACTGCTTCTCGTGGGTGGGACCGGGGGTGGCGAGGATGACGGCGTCGACATCGGGATCGGCGATCGCGTCGAGCGGATCGTTGATCACCCGGCAGCCCGGAATCGTCGCCGCGAGTTCCTCGGCCTTCTCCGGGAAGTAGTCGTTGAGGACGGTGACGGTGGCGCCCTTGATGCGTTCGGTGATGCGGGCGACGTGGTCGGCACCCATCATCCCGACGCCCAGGACGGCGATACGCAAGTCGGTCATGGTGTACTCCGTGAAATAGTTCGGGGTGAAATAAGTTGGAGGGAGAGAGAATCAGCTGAAACGGACGGCCGGCACACCGCACGATCCCAGATACTTCTGGGTGCGCTGGGCGATGGGCAGCGGGGCATCGGGACTGCAGGGGTACATGTCCTGCTCGACGATGCCGAAGATGTCGATGTCGAGAGCGGCGACGGCCTCGAGCAGCGGCGGCATCTCCGGGATGCCACGCGGCGGTTCGGTCATCGCGCCCAGGCGGACCGCCTCGCCGAACGGCAGGTCATCGGCGGCGACCTTGGCCCGAACCTGCTCGTCGACCTGCTTGAGGTGCAGGTACCCGATGCGGTCGGGGTGGGCGTTGATGATGGCGATGTTGTCGCCTCCGCAGTAGCTGACGTGACCGGTGTCCAGGCACAGGTTCACGAACTGCTGGTCGGTGTTCTCCAGGAACCGGTAGATGTTCTCCTCGGTGTCGACGTGGGAGTCGGCATGCGGGTGGTATTGCGCTCGCACACCGTACTTCTCGAACATCGCCTTGCCCAGTTCGTTCATGCCCTGGGTCTTCTTGCGCCACTGCTCATCGGTGAGCGTGCGATCCTCGAGCACCTCGCCGGTGGCCGGGTCGCGCCACATCTCCGGGATGACGACGACGTGCTTGCCACCGACGGCTGCGGTCAACTTGGCGACGTCCTCGATCTGAGTCCACACCGCATCCCACGAATTGTCCTGGTGCAGATGCTCGAACACCGTGCCGGCCGAGAGCTTCAGTCCACGACTGCCGAGCTCGTCGCGCAACTGCTGTGGATCGGTGGGCAGATAACCGAACGGGCCCAACTCGATCCACTCATAACCCGACGCGGCGACCTCGTCGAGGAAGCGGGTGTAGGGGGTCTGCTGCGGATCGTTGGGGAACCAGACGCCCCACGAGTCGGGGGCGGAACCGACGAGGATCTTCGACATCACTGAACTCCATTGTTCGACGGGGCGGGATTGTTCGACGGCGCAGGGGAGTCGGCCGGCGTGGTGGGGGCGAGATAGGGGCGCTGGACGGCTTTCCACTGCTCGTAGACGCCGTAGGCCTGCTGGGTGGATTCCAGGGTCGAGGTCTCCGATACCGGGACGTCCCACCAGGATTCACTGTCGGGGGCACCGATCAGCGGATCGGTCTCGACGTGGATGACGGTGGTGCGGTCGGCGGCCTTCGCGGTCTTGATGGCGTCGGCGAATTCGGCGGCGGTGCCGGCACGGATGACGTCGGCGCCCAGGGATGCGGCGTTGGCCGCCAGGTCGATCGGAAGCGTGGACCCGTTGAGGCGTCCGCTCTCACCGCGATAGCGGTAGTCGGTGCCGAATCGCTGCGACCCCAACGACTCCGAGAGCGAGCCGATGGAGGCGAAGCCATGATTCTGCACGAGCACCACGATGACCTTCAGGTTCTCTTGGACGGCGGTCACCAATTCGGTGGCCATCATCAGATACGAACCATCGCCGACCATGACGAACACGTCGCGGTCCGGGCAGGCCATCTTGACGCCGAGACCACCGGCGACCTCGTATCCCATGCAGGAATACCCGTATTCGACGTGATAGCCCTTGGCATCGCGGGTCCGCCACAACTTGTGCAGATCGCCGGGCATCGATCCGGCGGCACACACCACCACGTCGCGCGGATCGGAGGTCTCGTTGACCAGACCGATGACCGAGCCCTGGGTCAGCGCCTCCTCGCCGGTGGCGACGTTGACGCCGACGGCGGTGGGGGAGTACGCGTCGTCGACGATGCGATCCCACTCGGCGGCGAGCTCGGCGACCCGGTCACGGTAGGACTGCTCGACGAGGTGATCGGCCAGCAGCTCGTCGAGCGCCTCGATGGCCTCCCGGGCGTCGGCGACGACGCTGTAGCCGGCATGCTTGACCGAATCCAGGGATGCGACATTGATGTTGACGAAACGCACGCCCTCGCCGGTGAACGCGGTACGCGAGGCGGTCGTGAAATCGCTGTAGCGCGTGCCGATCCCGATGACGACGTCGGCGTCGGCGGCGAGCGCGTTGGCGGCGGTGGTGCCGGTGGAGCCGATGGCACCCACCGACTGTGGGTGGTCATAGGGCAGCGAGCCCTTGCCGGCCTGGCTCTGGCCGACCGGAATGCCGGTGCGCGAACAGAAGTCGGCGAGCGCCTCGGTGGCACCGGAGTAGATGACCCCGCCACCCGCGACGATCAGCGGTCGGCGGGCCGAGCGGATGATCTCGGCTGCCTCGGCGATCACGCGACGTTCGGGCAGCGGGCGCGCCACATGCCAGGTGCGTTCGGCGAACAGCGATTCGGGGAAGTCGAACGCCTCGGCCTGCACGTCCTGCGGGATGGCGACGGTCGCGGCGCCGGTCTCCACCGGGTCGGTCAGCACTCGCATTGCGCCGAGTAACGCGCCGGCCAGCTGCTCCGGCCGCCACACGCGGTCGAAGTACCGCGAGACCGGCTTGAACGCATCGTTGACGGTGACATCACCCGACGAGGGCAACTCCAGCTCCTGCAGCACCGGGGAGGTGGCACGCGTGGCAAAGGTATCGGCCGGCAAGAGCAGCACCGGAATCCGGTTGATGGTGGCCAGTGCGGCGCCGGTGAGCATGTTGGTGGCACCGGGTCCGACCGAGGCGGTCACGGCCCACGACTGCAGACGATCCTTCATCCGGGCATAGCCGACGGCCGAATGCACCATCGCCTGCTCGTTACGTCCGAGCACGTACTTCAGCGACAGCTCGCGCCCGGCATCGACGTCGTCGATCTCGTTCTGCAGCAACGCCTGTCCGAGTCCGGCGACGTTGCCGTGACCGAAGATGCCGAAACAGCCGGCGAAGAACTTCGACCGCTCGCCGTCACGCTCGACGTACTGGTTGGCCAAGAAGCGCACGGTCGCCTGCGCGACGGTCAGCCGGACGGTCGGTTCACCGTGCGGGGTGCGGACGCCGGTCACGCCGCCGGCGCGCCCCTGGTTGATCGGTGCCACGATGACTTCTTTCTCAGTGGTGGGTGGTGGTCAGTGGGAGTTGTTGTCGTGCAGCGGGAGACGCGGATCGATCTCCTGATGTTCCCAGCTGCCGCGCAGCCAGGTGTGGGCGGGATCGTCACAGATCTTCCAGGCCCGTTCGGGGCCCGGTCCGGCCATCACGTTGAGGTAGTACATGTGATAGCCGGGAGCGGCGATCGACGGTCCGTGATAGCCGTGCGGTACGAGGACGACGTCACCCGAGCGGACCTCCTCGAGCACCTCGATGGGGCGCTCGGGCGTTCCGTACACCCGGTGATAGCCGAATCCATTTGGCCCGCTCGCTTCGCTCCCGGCGCCGGATCCACTTATCTGACTGAACTCGAAGTAGTAGATCTCCTCGAGCTGCGATTCGACCTCGGAGTTCTCGTCATGCTTGTGCGCGGGGTAGCTCGACCAGTTGCCGCCCGGGGTGATGACCTCGCAGGCGATGATCGAGTCGGCCTCGAACACGTCGGCGGTGCCGAAGTTGTGGACCTGCCGGCTACAATTGCCCGCACCGCGAAGCTCCACCGGCACGCCGGCCCTCGGACCGTACCGGAACGGCAGCGTCGTCGACGCCCGTGCGCCGCACAGTGCGAATCGGCCACCGTCGGCACTGGTCACGGTGAACTCCGAGTCCCGGCCGACGTAGGCGAAGTCACTCGGCCCGTCGAAGACGCTCTGGCGACCCTCGAGCTCGAACTGTCTTCCGTCGCAGGCCACCACGGCCGAGCCGGACAGCGGGATCACGATGATCTCGTCGGGCCCGGAGCTGCGCGTGATCGAGTCACCCGGACCCAATTGCGCCACCCAGAGCGAGGATTCGCTCCAACCGGCGGACTCCGGCGTCACGTCGACACTCAGCGGCGCGGCGGCGCTGCCGGCCGGGATGTAGTACTTGCTGTTCATGGTGTTGCCTCAGCTCACCAGGTTCACGGCGGTGTCGACCGCGGTGGCGACGTCGTCGTCGGACGGATACAGCAGGGTGCGGCCGACGATGAGTCCGCGAACGGATGGAATCGCCAGTGCCCGTTCCCAACTCGCGAAGGTCTCTTCGGGCGCGGTCTGCGGGTCGCCACCGAGGAGCAGCGTCGGCATCGTGGTGGCGTCCATGACGCGCTCCATCTCGTCGACGACCGGCAACTTCAGCCAGGTGTAGGCCGACGTCGAGCCGATGCCCTGGATGATGTGCATCGACTTGATCACTGCATCGGCGCTCAGGTCGTTGCGGACCTTGCCCTCGATCCGTTGGGACATGAACGGCTCGAGCATCGCGATCACCTCGCCCGCGGCGAGTTCGTCGACCGCGGCGGCGCACGAGGTCAACATGTTCAGGGTGCCGGGATCGTCGAGATCGATGCGGCAGAGCATCTTTGCGCCGTTGAGGCCGGCCTCGACGGTCCAGGAGGCGGTGGCCGCGGTCATCCGGTCGTCGAGTTCGAACGAGGAGCCGGCCAGTCCGCCACGGTTCATCGACGAGAACACCACCTTGTCCTCGAGCGCCCCGAGAAGCAGCAGATCCTCGAGAATGTCGGAGGTGGCGAGGACGCCGTCGACGCCGGGGTTGGCCAGCGCGACGCGCAGGCGGTCCAACAGATCGGTACGGCTGTTCATGGCGGTCGGGTTCTTGCCCACCGACAGCGCGCCGCGGGCCGGGTGATCGGCGGCGACGATCATCAGCCGCTCGTCACCGTTGACGGTGTCGCGCCGACGCCGGCGAGCCCAGGCCTGTCCGATGATCTCGGGGCGCTGTGCGCGGACGGCGGTCACCTCGGCGTAGGAGGTGCAGGTGGGCAACTCGGTGAGCAGGTCGGTCGGGGTGATCGTGGTGGCGAGTTCAGACATGGAGGCTCTCCTGGGCGTTGTCGGTGCCGGTGGATGCTGCGGTGGCAGCGAACGTGGCGACCTCGTCGGCGGTGGGCATGGCAGTGGAACATTCGAGGCGACCGGCGACGATCGCGCCGGCGGCGTTGGCGTGCAGCAGGATCTTCTCCAGTGGCCACTCCGAGAGCAGTCCGTGGCACAGCGAGCCACCGAAACTGTCACCGGCGCCGAGTCCGTTGACGACGTCGACCGGGAGCGGGGCGACCTCGACGGTCTCGTGACGCGTCTTGCCGAGCACTCCGCGCGGTCCCTGCTTGACGATCGCGAGTTCGACACCGAGGTCGAGCAGTGCGTCGGCAGCCTTGTGCGGATCGGTCTCACCGACGGCGACCTCGCACTCCTCGCGGTTGCCCACCGCGACGGTCACCTCGGTCAGTGCGCGCTGCACCTGCTCGGTGGCCGCGGCCGGTGACTCCCAGAACATCGGGCGGTAATCGAGATCGAGCACCGTCAGCGGTCGACGGGCCCGAGCCTCCCATGCTGCGAAATGCGCGCTGCGCGAAGGCTCTTCGGACAGTCCGGTCACCGTCGACCAGTACAGTCGAGCATCGGCGACGGCGACGGTGTCGATATCGGCGACGGCGACCTGCAGGTCGGGGGCGGTGGGCTTGCGATAGAAGTACAGGGGGAAGTCGTCAGGCGGGTAGATCTCGCAGAACGTCACCGGTGTCGCGTACACGTCGTCGACGCCGACGAAGCGGTTGTCGACGCCGAGTCGGGCCAGCTCGGCACGGACGAAGCGGCCGAACGGGTCGTCGCCGACGCCGGAGATCAGAGCCGCGGAGTGTCCGAGCCGGGCGGCCGCGACGGTCACGTTGGCGGCGCTGCCGCCGAGGAACTTGCCGAAGCTGGTGACCTCCTCGAGGCCGACGCCGATCTGCTGCGGATAGATGTCGACGCCGCTGCGGCCGATCGCCAGCACGTCGAAGACGGGTGTTGGTCGGGCTGTGGTCACGGACTGCTCCCTGCTCGTAAGTCGTTCGCGGTGTTCGCTCCTCCACTGTGCGGCACACCACAGAGCAATGTCAAGACTTTGTCCTGACATTCTTACCTGGCATAGTGGGTGGCGCGGATCACAGCCGCCACGAGTGCGGTGCCGAATGCAGCAACCAGGAAGGGATTCCCATGACGACGAGTGCAGTGTCCGGGTCCTCCGCCGAATTGCCGGTGGGGATCATCGGTTTCGGCTGGATGGGCCGAGCCCACGCGCAGGCGTACGCCCGAGTGGCGCACCACTATCCGCAGCTGCGCCCGGCACCCCGGTTGGTGGCCATCGCCGACGACGTGCCCGGGCGGGCCGACGCGGCGGGGCAACAGTTCGACGCACGGGGCGTCACCGACTGGCGCGACCTCGTGGCCGATCCCGCGATCGCCGGGGTGAGTGTGACCGCACCGAACTTTCTGCACCGCGAAATCGGTTGTGCGGTGGTCGAGTCCGGCAAGCACCTGTGGATCGAGAAGCCAGTCGGGCTGTCGTCGGCCGACGCCCGTGCCGTCGCCGACGCGGCGCACCGGGCCGGGGTGAGCACCGCGGTCGGGTTCAACTATCGCAACGCTCCCGCGGTCGCGTTGGCACGGGAGATCGTGGCAGCCGGGGAGATCGGCGAGGTCACCCACGCGCGTTTCCGGTTCTTCAGCGATTACGCCGCCCATCCCGACGGCGCGCTGAGCTGGCGCTTTCAGCGTGAACGCGGCGGCAACGGGGTCCTCGGTGATCTCGCCTCGCACGGCGTCGACCTCGTCTGGTATCTCCTCGGCGGTATCGACTCACTCATCGCCGACACCGCGATCTTCATCGACACGCGGCCCGAGCCGACCGGCGCGACGTCGGGCCACCAGCTGGCCACCGGGGGTGTGCGCGGGCCGGTGGAGAACGAGGATTACCTGTCGGCGCAGTTGCGGATGACCTCGGGCGCGCGGTGCGTCCTGGAGGCGAGTCGGGTGTCGGTGGGCGAGCAGAATTCGTACGGATTCGAGATCCACGGCACCACCGGAATCGTGCGGTGGGACTATCGCCGCATGGGTGAACTCGAGATCGGGCGCAGCGGCGCGTCCCGGGTGATCCAGGATCTGTCGGTGTCGACGCTGTTCGTGGGCCCCGGCCACGGACAGTACGGCGCCTTCCAGCCGGGCTCGGCCAACGCCATGGGTTACGACGATCTCAAGGTGATCGAGGCCGCCCGATTCGCCGCGGCCATCGCCGGCCCCGACGCACTCGCCCAGGTGGGGCCGGGTGCCACCATCGACGACGCGGTGCGTGCCGCCGAGGCGCTCGACGCCATGACGGCCTCGGTGCGCGAGGGTCGATGGGTCTCGCCCGCACCGGTGGAGGCGGTCTCGAGCGCCTCGTGACCTCACCACCGCAGCCGAGTGGGGATTTTCCGCGCGCGTTGGCACTGCTCGGCGCGGGCGCGATGTTCATGGAGATCCTCGACGCCACCATCGTCGTCACGGCCCTGCCGTCCATCGCCGCGGGCTTCGGCGTGGGAGCGCTCGATGCGGCCGGGGTGGTCACCGCCTACCTGATCACGTTGGCGGTGCTCATCCCGTTGAGCAGTTGGATCGCCGAGCGCTTCGGTGTGCGCCGGGTGTTCGTGCTCGCACTGGTGGTGTTCACCCTCGCGTCGGTGGGATGTGCTCTGGCGCCGTCACTTCCGGTGCTGATCGGGATGCGGGTGGTCCAGGCGGCCGGTGGGGCGATGATGGTGCCGATCGGGCGGCTCGCGGTTCTGCGGGCGGTGTCGGTGGGGCATGTGGCTCGGGCGATCGCCTACCTGACCTGGCCTGCGCTCGTTGCGCCGGTGGTGGCACCGCTGCTGGGCGGGCTGATCGTCGAGCACGCCTCCTGGCAGGTCATCTTCGTCCTCAACATTCCGATCGGCATCATCGGAGTCGTTGCCGCACTGCGTATTCTGCGACCCGACGTTGGGCGGCCGATTCGTCGGCTCGATGTGGTCGGGGCGTTGGGCACGATGGTGGCGGTCGGTGCGGCGATGACCGTGGCGGAGGTGCTCTCCGCGACGCCGGTGCGCTGGGTGATCGTCGTGGCAGGTCTGGTGGTGGCCATTGTCGTCGGCGTCGGCACCGTCGTACATCTGCGTTCGGCGCGCGATCCGTTGCTGAATCTCGCTGTGCTGCGCATGCATTCCTTCGCCTCGGTGATCGGATACGGCACGGCGTACCGGCTTGCGATCAGCGCGGTGCCCTTCGTGGTGCCGCTGATGCTGCAGGTGCACTTCGGCTGGTCGCCGGTGACGGCCGGCGCGATGGTGACCGCGCTCTTCGCCGGCAACGTCGTCATCAAACCCCTGACCACACCATTGATGCGCCGCTGGGGAATCCGCCGCGTTCTCCTGGTGGTGTCGGCGGCGTCGGTGGTGACGTTCGTGGCGTTGGCCGCGGTCGGTGCAGCGACGCCGGCGTGGCTGCTGGCGCTCGTGCTGGTGGTGTCCGGGATGCTGCGGTCGATCGGTTTCTCCGCGTACAACACGCTCGCCTTCGCCGACGTGGGGGAAGTGCGACTCGGTGACGCGAATGCCCTGCACGCTGCCGTGCAGGAACTGGGCAATGCCTTCGGTGTTGCGCTGGCGTCGATGGCGATCGCACTGCTCGGCACGACGGCAGCGGTGCTCCCGGCCGGGGCGTATTCCGCTGTCTTCGTGATTCTGGCCGTCGTGATGGTGGTCTGCGCGGTCGGCGCGAGCGCTCTGCCCTCGCGGGTGGGTGCGCACGCGCTCGGCACTCGCTGATTTCTCAGTATGTCCGGACAAAGTATTGACTTTTGGGTGTGATCCGACTTACATCGACAGTGAATCAACGACGCCGGTGCGGCTTGTTGGCCGATTCGTTCGCCCCCAACCAGAGGATCACCCCATGACCAGCAGCGTGGAGTCGCCGTCGTCGAGTACGACGCCAGACCGGTCGGTCGATGCAGCAGTCGGGTGTGCGCTGGTCGGCGTCGTGTTCGACGCCTCCAACCCGTTCGAGGCCGACCTCGTCGACGCGCTCTATGCCGCGGCCGACCGGCGTGCGGTCACGCCCGGACAGTCGTCGTATCGCCTCGCGCTGAGCGGGCACGGGCGTGCACGGACCCGCCGACGCGCCGTCACCGATCTGGTCGGCATGGGCTGCGACGGCATCATCGTCATCGGCGCCACCCATGACGACGATCTCGACCTCC
This sequence comes from Gordonia sp. YC-XJ4, assembly GCF_059511865.1. Lineage (NCBI taxonomy): Bacteria > Bacillati > Actinomycetota > Actinomycetes > Mycobacteriales > Gordoniaceae > Gordonia > Gordonia sp. YC-XJ4. The sequence continues at coordinate 4,182,966 of NZ_CM183447.1, read as the reverse complement.
CGGCGGCCTCGGTGGTCATCGGCGAGCGTGTCCCCGGGTTGGGCCGCGTGACCGTCGGCACCGACGAATGGCAGGGCGCCCATCTGGCGGTGCAGCACCTGATCGATCTGGGGCACAACGCGATCGTCCACATCGGCGGCGGCGACCACCCCTGCGCCGCGGAGCGGCAGCGCGGCTACATCGGTGCAATGACCGCGGCCGGACTGCAGCAGCATTGCCAGATCCTGCGCGGCGACTACACCGAAGAGGCCGGGGCCCGGGTGGCCCACGAGATCCTGGAACGACTGCCACGGCCGACCGCGGTCTTCCTCGCCAACGATCGGATGGCGTTCGGTTTCGTCGACGTCATGCGCGCGCAGGGGGTGGAGATCCCGGCCGAGATGTCGGTGGTGGGCTACGACGACGGACATCTCGCCGGTGTCGAGGGCGTGGAGTTGACGACGGTCCGTCAGGACGTGCCTGGTCTCGCCGACGCCGCGATCGAGGCCCTCGGCCGCATCCTGGCCGGTGTCGAGGTGGCTTCTGCTGCTTGCGGATTCCATGGCGAGGTGGCCCTGGAACCGCAACTGGTGGTCCGGTCGACGACGGCCGCGGTCAAGGAGATCGCGGTGGCACCCACCCCGGAGCGCCCCGACGTTCCGGCCCGGCGCCGGTGGGGACTGATGCTCGACGACCTCGGCGATGAGGTGCAGCGGGCGCTGGGTACCCCGGGGCTGCTTACCGGGTCCATCGAGGTCGTCGCCAGCGCATCGACGTTGACGGCGTGGCGCATTGCCGATCGGCTCGGAATCATGGCCAGCTACGGACTGTATGAGGATCTGCTCGAGGATCCCGACATCGACGCCGTACTCGTGGCACTGCCAGGCGATCTCGGCGACGACTGGGCCCGCAAGGCCCGTAAGGTCGGCAAACACGTCTACCGGATCGGCTGATTCCCAACACTTCTCGCATCGTTGTCGGAAAGGACACCTGTGCCCGTGCATCTTCCCGCTGCCCGTACCCCCGACCCCCGGTCGGCACCCGCCATGCGCTGGGGCATCCTCGGCCCCGGGTGGATCGCCTCGAGGTTCGTTGCGGCGTTGCAGAAACACACCTCCCAAGAGGTCGTTGCCGTCGGTTCGCGATCGGCCGACCGCGCCGAGGAGTTCGCGCGGAGCTTCGGGATCGCCGCTCATCACGGGTCGTACGAGTCGCTGCTCGCCGACCCGTCGGTCGACATCGTCTACGTGTGCACCCCGCACACCGAGCACCGGCCCGGCGCACTCGCCGCGTTGGACGCCGGAAAGCACGTCTTGGTGGAGAAACCGCTGGGCATCAACGCCGAGCAGGCGCGTGAGATCGCCGAGAAGTCCACGCGAACAGGGTTGTTCGCCGGTGAGGCGATGTGGTCGCGATTCCTGCCCAAGTTCGATGTCCTGCGGCAGGTACTCGACTCCGGGATGCTCGGTGAGATCCGCACGGTGATGGCCGACCACGGCGAGTACTTCACCACAGATCACCGCATCTACGATCCGGCCCTGGCCGGCGGTCCGATGCTCGATCTCGGCTCCTACCCGGTGGCCTTCGCGCACTGGGTCCTCGGCGCCCCCACCGACATCGCCGCCCTCGGTACCCCGGCGAATGCCGAACTCAACGGCCAGATCTCGGCGGTGCTCGGCAACGTCGACGGTGCGCAGGCGGTGCTCAACACCACCATCCTCTCCGACACCCCGACATCGGCGGCGATCTGCGGAGTCGATGGACAGGTGCGGATTCCCGGGCCCTTCTATCAGCCGGGACCGTTCGAGGTGCGTCTGCGCGACGGCGGTGTACTGCGACACGACGAGGAACACGGCGGCCATGAGGACGGGCTGCACTACTCGGCGGCCGACGCCGCCCGTGAGATTGTCTCGGGCAACCGCGAATCCACCCTCCACCCGCTCGACGACGTGATCTCGACCCTGACCACCATGGACGCCATCCGCGCACGTCTCGACATCGTTTTCCCCGGGGAGCAGCACGCATGACCATTCGTACCGGCATCATCGGCGTCGGCGTCATGGGCGCCGATCACGCCCATACCCTCGATCGCTATGTCAACGGCGCGGAGGTCACCGCGATCGCCGACGTGAACGCTGCGTCGGCGAATACGGTTGCTGCGCAGTTGCGTTCCGCCCGCGTGGTGGACGACGCGCAGGCTCTGATCGCCGCCGACGACGTCGACGCCGTCATCATCGCCTCGCACGATTCGACCCACGCTGCGCTGACCCTCGCGGCGATCGATGCGGGCAAGCCGGTGCTGTGTGAGAAGCCGCTCGCGCCGACGGTCGGCGAGGCACGCTCGGTGTGCGCGGCCGAGAAGCGCAGTGGCCGTTCCCTGATCAGCGTCGGATTCATGCGCAGATTCGACCCCTCGTATGTGGACCTGCGACGCAGCGTCACCTCGGGCGAACTCGGCGAGGTGCTCGTCGCGCATTGTGTGAGCCGTACGGTCGAGGCCCATCCCGACGGCGATTCGGCGTCGACGGTGACCAACTCGGCCATCCACGAACTCGATGTGATGCCATGGCTGATCGGTTCGCCGATCGCCGAGGTGAGTTGGCACGCCGGACGCTCCTCGCGGCACGCCGGTCGTCGCATCGATCCGCAGATCCTGGTGATGCGCACCGAATCCGACGTACTCATCACCGTGGAGGTGTTCCTCAACGCGCAGTACGGATACGACACCCGGTGCGAGGTGGTCGGGGAGGAGGGTGTTGCCGCGCTGACCTTGCCCTCCACCGTGGTCACCGACCGTGGGCGCGCCCGATCGCTCGCCTACCCCGCTGACTGGCGTCCGCGCTACGCCGACGCCTACCGCGAGCAACTCTGCGAATGGGTCCGCGCCCTGGAAACCGGCCGAGCCCCGCGCCTGGCAACCGCCGAGGACGGCCTACGCGCCGCGATCGTCGCCGAAGCCGTCATCGAATCGATGACCCACGATGGGCAAGTGGTTCCGGTGGCCTACGATCGCGAGACCATCGGGGCATAGCCCGGGCAACTCAGATACCTTTCCCCTCGATGGTCGAGGCCCTTCCCGGCGGTCGAGACGTCGTTTCCTGGTGGTCGAGGTGTCCCTTTTCTGGTGGTCGAGCCACTTTCTGGTGGTCGAGGTGCCCCCTTTTCTGGTGGTCGAGGTGCCCCCTTTTCTGGTGGTCGAGGTGCGATGAGCGCTAGCGAGGAGCCTCGAGACCCGTTGCACCGCAGCTGGTTCCACCCCACAGCGGAACCCCGTCACCGTGGGTAGGTGACAATTACCTGCCCGCTCCGTCGACTCCGCCACTCCACCCTCCGATCCAGAAGGAGCGTCGGTACCCATTCGGCGAGGTGTTTGCGTTGGTGATCGGCCCGACATAGCGGGATCAGGTCGCCGAGCACTGTCCAGCCTCCGGCTTCGGGGTCGGTGTGGTTGAAGGGTCGCCAGTGGTCGAGGTCGCACAGGTGTGAGGGCATCCCGCAGTACGGGTATCGGCACCAGGCGTCGTTGGCGAGCACCTCCGCGCGCAGTGTGGCGCTGGGTGCATAGGTCAATGCCCCAGGGGGTGGCACGGTGTGACCGCCGTGCCCGGTCGGATCCGCCGGCGGCGCTTGGGGCCGGTCGGAGATCTGCGGGATCAACGGACCAGCCGCGCGGGCGGATTCGGGGTAGTGGATCGTTTTCGCTATCTCGGCGAGGGTGGTGGCGTAGTCGGGGTCGATGGGCCCATATCCCTGCAACCGGGGCACCAGCACACCGTCGGGGTCAGTGACCACCGTCAACATGGGCGCCCCGGGTACCACCAGGGCCCGTCCAAACGCCACCGGCACCTCATCCGGCGTCGGCTCATCAATCGGGTCGGGGATCTCGGGTTCGACGACCGGCTCCTCCGCATCGACCACCTCCTGCGCAGCGCAGGGCTCCGGCGCGACGGAAGGTTCGACATCCTCGACTTCAGGCGCGTCGGCGTCGACAGGTTCGGGGAGCAGGTCGTCCCAGCCTGCCGCATCCTCGGCATCGCAGGGAGTTTCGGCCGAGTCGTTGCTGTCGCCAGTGCGGCCCTTGGCACAATCGGCCAAGCCGCATTCGCAGTCGAGGTGCGCTCCCGGCACACCGGTGATCTCCCCGAGTGCGATCACGCGCAGCGATCCCACGCGGCGGGGGTCCTTGCGGCAGGTCCGTTCGTCAACCAGGGCGTTGATCTGCGTCGTGAGAAATACCCCGTAATGGGCGGGAACAACCGCATCCAGAGAGGAGTGCCCCGCAACATCGGGGGTGATGGTCACGTGTCCCACCAGGTCGGCGATGTCTTCGCGTTCCTCGGTGACACTGTCGGGGTTCATTGAAATCAACGCAGCGTCGAGCTGTTGCGACAGCACCGGATCGGTCGTGGCACGGGATCCGTAATCCAGGACGATCTCCTCGAACGACATCTCGGACTCGTCACCGGTGTCGACGCTGTCGGTGTCGGTGTCGATGTCCGCGCCACGTTGGGCGGCGCGCGCCATGATCGAGGCCCGGTTGGTGGAGAGTTCCCCGTTCAAATACGCAGCGCGGATCAGGGGGAGTTCTTTGAGGAGGTCCGCCAGCGCTATCCAGCTGCCGGCTTTGCTGCGGGAGATCGTGAATTGCAGAGACACTTCGGCGCGTGCGAGTTTGTCGGCGTGCTCGATCACCGAGCCCCACACCTCGACCTCCGACTGGCCCGCCAAACGCTCGCGATACACGCGATCTGCCAGCGCGGCGGCTGCCAGGACCGCGCGCGCTTCATGTTTGCGGGACTCGCGTAGCAGGTCCGGGCCGGTCTCGATGAGCTCGTCGCGCGACATGGCTGTGATCGCGGCAGCGTCGGCTTCCGGGTCGGTGAACGTCAACGTCGTCGACACCAGGTACCTCCCCTCCCGCGATCGGACTTGATGAGAACAAGTGTACGAAGGGGTACCGACAAAACCGGTCCGATGATCGCCAGACCAGAGAAATCTGTGGACAACTTCTTTCGGGCGCGTCGACTGGGCGGTCAATCACGTCGAGTGGGTAGTGGATGTGGTTGCGATACTTGTCATCTCACCAGGGTCTCGAGGCTCGCCGCACGCGGCTCGCACCTCGACCATCGGGGGAAAGGAGCGAGCGTCGGGTGATGGAAGCGCTCGACCATCGGGGGAAAGGAGCGAGCGTCGGGTGATGGAAGCGCTCGACCATCGGGGGGGAAGGGAGTGAGCGTCGGGTGATGGAAGCGCTGCACCATCGGGGAAAGGGTCGAGCGTCGGTCAGAAAACGCCCCGTCGCTTTACTCCGGACCTTTCCATCCGATGGTCGAGGTGCCGAGGAGCGCCAGCGACGAGGCCTCGAGACCCCGCTCGCCGACAGGTATCCGCATCACACGTCGAGCTGGAACCAGCTCCGGCGCAGGCGGTCTCGAGGCTCGTCGCACGCGGCTCGCACCTCGACCATCGGGGGGAAGGGAGTGAGCGTCGGGTGATGGAAGCTCTCCACCATCGGGGAAAGCCCGTCTGCCGAGTGTTATCCGTGAGCGGAGACCTTCTCCTGTTCCAGCGCGCGGTCGGCGGCGAGCAGCACACCGGCGGCGATCTCGAGGCCTTCGATGCGGCCGAGTGAGACGTCCTCATGCTCGATGTTGACCATCATGTCGGGATCGACGTCACGCAGAGCGCGAAGGAATTCGGTCCAGTAGGCGGTGTCGTGGCCGCGACCGAGTGCCACGAAATCCCATGCCGAGTCCTTGGGCCACTCGTTGGCCCATTCGTCGCCACCGAGGTTGGTGCGCTCCTCGGTGGGTGCGAGTCGGCGGAACCGGTTGTCCAGAACGCCGTACAGTGCGGCGTTCTCGGTGTTCACCCGTACGTCCTTGGCCGCCGCATGGAAGACGAGTGGGCCGAGTTCGCGGACGACGGCCACCGGGTCCATCTGCTGCCAGAACAGATGCGACGCATCGAGTTCCACGCCGACGTGGGTGGCGCCGGTGAGTTCGACGAGCTTGCGGACATCGGCGGTGTTGAAGACGAGGTTCTGCGGGTGGAGTTCGAGTGCGACCTTCACGCCGTGATCGGCGGCGAGTCGGTCGGTCTCGCGCCAGAACCGTGCGGCCACTTCCCACTGGTAGTCCAGGACGTCCAGTGCTGCCGAATTCCAGGCGTTGACGATCCAGTTCGTCACCGTGGCACCGGGTTCCCCGCCGGGCAGGCCCGACATCGTCACCACACGCGTCTGGCCGAGCCGTTCGGCCAGACGGATGGAGCGGCGGATGTCCTCGGCGTGGCGCTCACCGATCTCGGGCTTGGGGTGCAGCGGGTTGCCGTTGCAGTTGAGACCGGCGATCGAGACCCCGGTGCCGTCGAAGAGTGCCAGGTAGTCGTCGCGTGCAGCGTCGGAGACCAGGATTTCGTCGAACGTCGGAACGTGCACCGCGGGAAGGAATCCGCCGGTGTTGATCTCGATACCGGTGAGGCCGAGATCGCCGATCACCTTCAGTGCTTCGGGCAGTGGGCGGTCGTGCAGGATGGCGTTGTAGACACCGAGCTTCATGGTGTTGTGTCTCCTTGTTGTCGTGGAAAGTTGGTGACGGTCAGGCGTTCTCGAGCGGCTTGACGTCGACGGTAGCTCCCGCGTTGGCCGCGGATTCGGCGATCGAGGCAACCACCCGCATCGAATGCAGGCCGGTCTCGAAGTCCGGGAGCGGACCGAGGACGTCGATGCCGGCCACCTGGTCGAGGAAGGCGCGAGCCTGGTAGGCGAACAGTTCGGCCTTGCCGTGGCCGACGCCGCCGGCATCCATCGGCAGGCCACCGCGGATGTAGGGATGATCGGGACCGATGGTGATGCGACGCGGACCGTTGAGATCGGCGCGTACGTCGTCGGCGGCGAGGTGGAATTCCGCGATGCGCGCGAGCTCCCAGGACGCCGATCCGCCGGTGCCGAACAGCTCGAATCCCAGTCCGTCGGGCAGACTGTGCGCCACCCTCGACGCCGAGAACGTACCGATCGCACCGGAGGCGAAGGTCGCGGTGAACGTTGCGATGTCCTCGTTGCCGACGGGCTCCATCTCGTCGGAGACCGCGCCCTTCGTGTGACCGTAGGTGGTGCCGATCGGAACCGGACGTTCGGTGATCACCGTGTGGAAGCGTGCGCCGGAGATCGACGCGATGGGTCCGCAGATGAACTCACCGAGATCGATGAGGTGACTGCCGACATCGGCGAGAGCGCCGGTGCCGGGCTCGCCCTGATAGCGCCAGGTGATCGGCGAGGTCGGGTCGAGCGCGTAGTCGCACCAGTAGTGCCCGTTGAAGTGCACCAGGTCGCCGACGGTTCCGGCGGCCAGCTCGCGACGGATCTGCTCGACGGCCGGCGCGCGACGGTAGGTGTAGCCGACCGCGGCCTGCGTCGAGGCGTCGCGGGCCGCCGACAGCATGGCCTCTGCATCGGAAAGTGAACCGGCAAGCGGCTTTTCGCACAGCACGTGCTTGCCGGCGGCCAGTAGTCCCTCGACCATTTCGCGGTGCAGGTGGTTGGCGACGACCACGCTGACCACGTCGATGTCGTCGGCTGCGGCGATGGACTGCCAGTCGTACTCGGCCCGCTCGTATCCGTAGCGCTTGGCGTTGTCATCGGCGATCGCGGGATTCGCGTCGGCGATCGCCACCAGACGCACGTCGGGCCGGTCGGTGCCGAACAGGGTGGACGCGGTCCGATAGCCGGCGGCGTGCGCGCGGCCGGCCATACCGCCGCCGATGACGGCGACGCCGAGGGAGTTCGAGGACATGGGATCTCCGGGGTTGGTGACGAATAGTGGATGGGAGGTCTGCTGTACCGGTCTACTAAACCGGTCTAGTTCGTCTACTATGAACGCCGTCACGTCACGGTGTCAAGCCTTGACGGGCACGGGTGGAGAGCCCAGGTAGAGAAGGGGGAGTGTGCGATGCGATCGTCGTCGAATCGACCGACCATGCAGGACGTCGCCGATAAGGTGGGGGTGTCCAAAGCGACTGTGTCCCTGGTCTTTCGCAAGGCTCCCGGAGTCGGCGACGACACCCGCCGTGCGGTGATGGCCGCAGCGGACGAGCTCGGCTATCGGATGAACCGGACTGCGGCGCTGATGACGGCCCGGCGTTCTCATCTGATCGGCGTGGTCGCCCAGATCAGCAACAGCTTTCACGCCGAGATCGCCGAGGCGCTGGTCACGGCGGCCGACCGCGCGGGATACGAGATCGTCCTGGGCGCGGTGACCCCGACGCACGGCGAAACACGCGTCGTCGAGACGCTGCGCGACTTTCGTTGCGAGGGAATGCTGCTCATCGGCCCGGAGCTCGACACCGCATCGATCGAGGAGTTCGCGGCAGAGGTGCCCACGGTGGTCCTCGGCCGGCGCATCGCCTCCGGGTCAGTCGATGTCGTTCGCACCAACGACGGCAAGGGTATTGCGGCGGTGGTCGATCACCTCGTCGACCTCGGTCATACGAAGATCGTGCATGTGGCCGGCGGGCCGGGGTCCATCGCCGCGGACCGTCGCGCAGGGTTCTTGCGTGCACTGCGGCATCACGGTATCTCCGCCGCCGACGCCGTGGTGGAAGCGGAGTCGTTCACCGAGGACGCGGGGATGGCCGCGTCGCGAGCCCTGCTGTCCCGCGAGTTGCCGACCGCGGTGGTGTGTGCCAACGATCGACTTGCGATCGGTGTGCTCGACGAACTGCGCCGAGCGGGAGCCGAGGTGCCACAGCAGGTCTCGGTGACCGGCTATGACGACAGCGTCATGGCCCGCTTGAGTAACGTCGATCTCACCACTGTGAGCCAGCAACCGCACGCGCAGGCCGATCGCGCCATCGATGCGGTGGTGTCACGCCTCGACGGTCACCGCACCGAGCGGTCGGTCGTGACGTTGGTACCCGAACTCGTCGTGCGCGGCACCACGTCTGTGCCGCGCGAACGCTGAGGCCGGTATCACCAGAACTCTCACCGACGAACGAACTCCCGCACCGGTGACCCGGTGCGGGAGCTCGTCCCGTGTTCACAACCGCATGTTCACGTCGCGATCAGATGAGTTCCTTGATCTTGCGACTGGGGTAGATGCGGCCGGTGGTGACGTCTTCCTCGACCTCTTCCAGTGTGCGACCCCGGGTTTCGGGCGCCTGTGTCCAGACGAAGAGCAGAGCGAGGATGCCGACGCCGCCGAAGAGGAAGAAGGTGCCGGTGATGCCGGTGGCGGCCACCAGCGTCGGGAAGAACAGTCCCAGAAGGGCGTTGGTGATCCACAGGCAGAACACCGAGATGCCGATCGCCAGACCGCGGATGTGCAGCGGGAAGATTTCCGACAGCAGCACCCAGGTGGCGACGTTGAGGAAGGTTTGCATCGATCCGACGAACAGGACCACGAGTGTCAGGATCACCCACGGTCGTGCCGCGTTGCCCTCCGGCAGTGCGAGGGACGCGATGCCGATGAGGAAGTGGCAGACGGTGGTGAGGCTGTAACCGAGGATCAGGGTGGTGCGGCGATTGATCTTCTGGGCCAGCCAGAGTGCGGTGGTGGAGCCGATGACCGCGATCACGCCGGGAGCGATGTTGGCGATGAGGGCGGCGTTGCTGGCGAATCCGGCATCCTTGAGCACCGACTGGCCGTAATACATGATCGAGTTGATGCCGGTGAGCTGCTGTGCCACACCGAGTCCGATACCCACGAGCACGATGCGTCGAATCCAGCGGTTGTCGCGCAAGGCGGTCCAGCTGCCGCGGATCGCGGTCTCCTCCATCTCGTGGAGTTCCTCGACCATGTCGACCTCGGCGCGGGCGCGCTGCTGCGAGCGGATCGTCTTCAGCACGTCGTAGGCGTCTTCCCGGCGGTTCTGCGAGATCAACCAGCGGGGGGATTCCGGCACGCGGATCATACCGACCATCAGGCAGACCGCCGGGAGCGCGGCGACCGCGAGCATGATGCGCCAGACGCCGTCCTCTTCGCCCCAGATGTTGCCGATGATGGCGTTGATGACGAAGGCCGCGAGCTGACCGACGACGATCATCACCTCGTTGCGACCGGCGAGCGAGCCACGGATCTCATATGGGGCCAGCTCGGCGAGGTAGACCGGGACCACGGTCGACGCGGCGCCGACGGCCAGGCCGAGGATCACGCGGCCGATGACCATCACCCCGAAGCCCGGCGCGAAGACGCAGGTGAGGGTTCCGATGAGGAACAGGGTCGCGAGGAGTGTGATCGACTTGCGGCGGCCGATTGCGTCGGAGAGTCGTCCGCCGGCGATGGCACCGAACGCCGCGCCGAACAGCAGTGAGCTGGTGACGACGCCCTCGGTGAACGGGGTCAGTCCCAGCTCGGTCTTCATCGGCTCGAGAGCACCGTTGATGACGCCGGTGTCGTAGCCGAAGAGCAGGCCGCCCAGCGTGGCGATCAGCGCCACGGCGTGCAGACGCCGCCGGAACGGTCCCGTTCCCAGCGGCGGGAGAATCGAATGTTTCAGACCCGGGTGGTCGTCTGTGGTGGACATGGCACTCCTTGGTTTGACTTACATCTACCACCATCAGTGATGGCAGTCACATCCGTGATCGTAACCCAGTATGTGCAAATGTCCTAACAAAAGTTCTCGATGTTCGGTGTGTGGCCCCGACACCTGCGACGTCCCGAAACCCGTGATCGTCTGCGGGGTGTTGGCATGCGGCCGCGGCTTGACGCGATCGCCATGTGGCCCGCGAAAGTTTGTCCTGACAAGCGCGACAGGGTCGGCGCGACATCCTGCAGAGCGCCTGACGTGAGAGATGAACTCGGGAAGTACATGCGAATGTCTTGACAAAGTCTTGACAATCGCGATGTGACGGGTATTACATCAGGGGCGCACAGTGGCTTCTCATGCAGCTGCTGTGGTGACGAAAGGGAAGCAACGACGATGAACTCCATTCAGCGCGGGCTCGGTCGGCCTCGAAGAGCAGCCGTGTTCGCGGCCATCGCAGTCTCAGCCGTGATGGTTGTCGGTGGGTGCTCGAGTACGGGTGGCAAACCTGATGAGAGCGGAGGCGGCGGAGGGGTCGGCAGCGCCGGCACCGCGGAACTGACGATCGCGATGATCACCCACGAGGTACCCGGTGACACCTTCTGGGATCTGATCCGTAAGGGCGCCGAGATGGCGGCGAAGAAGGACAACGTCAAACTCCAATACTCCTCAGACCCGGAAGCGCCCAACCAGGCCAACCTGGTCCAGTCGGCGATCGACTCGAAGGTCGACGGCATCGCGGTGACGCTGGCCAAGCCGGACGCGATGTCGGTAGCGGTGAAGAACGCGCTGGCCGCGGGTATCGCGGTCGACGCCTTCAACTCGGGGATCAGCGACTACAAAGCAATGGGTATCACCCAATACTTCGGGCAGGACGAGACCATTGCCGGCGCACAGGCCGGTCAGCGCCTCACACAAGAGGGTGCGAAGAAGGTGCTGTGCGTGATCCAGGAGCAAGGGCAGGTGGCCCTCGAATCCCGTTGTGCCGGTGTCGCAAAGGGATTCACCGGTGGTAGCACCGAGACCCTCTACGTCAACAGCAAGGACATGCCGTCGGTGGAGAGCACGCTGACTGCCAAGCTGCAACAGGATCCGTCCATCGATCATGTGGTCACCCTTGGTGCCCCGATCGCCCAGACTGCCGTGCAGTCCAAGCAGAACGCCGGTAGTAACGCCACGATCGTCACCTTCGACACCAATGCGGCATTGGTGCCGCTGATCCAGAATGGCCAGGTCGCCTGGGCCGTCGACCAGCAGCCCTATCTCCAGGGGTACCTCGCGGTGGACGCCCTGTGGCTGTACCTGACCAACCGCAACACCATCGGTGGTGGCAACGCGGTGCTCACCGGTCCGTCCTTCATCGACAAGTCGAACATCGACAAGGTCGCCGAGTACGCCAAGCGTGGAACCCGTTGAGGCGAAAGGAAAACTGATGAGTACTCGAACAGACTTGGATCTGTCGACGCATACGGTGGTCACCGATGAGCGGATCAAGCGTCGGAAACCGTTGCAGCGGGTGTTGGTTCGCCCGGAGATCGGGGCGTTGGTCGGGGCGATCGCGATCTTCGTGTTCTTCTGCATCGTCGCCCCACCGTTCCGCACCCCCGAGGCGTTGGCCACCATCCTGTATGCGAGTTCGACGATCGGGATCATGGCGTGCGGGGTCGCGGTCTTGATGATCGGCGGCGAGTTCGATCTGTCGACCGGTGTGGCCGTGACGTTCTCCTCGTTGATGGCCTCGATGCTGGCCTACAACCTGCACCTCAACGTGTGGGTCGGTGGCGTACTCGCGCTGGTGCTGGCGTTGGCGGTCGGGTTCTTCAACGGCTACCTCGTGATGAAAACGAAAATCCCGTCGTTCCTGATCACCCTGTCCTCATTCCTCATGCTCACCGGCATCAACCTGGCCGTGACCAAACTGGTCACCGGGCAGGTCGCAACCCCCTCGATCTCCGACATGGCCGGATTCGACTCCGCCAAAGCAGTCTTCGCCTCCTCCTTCGACCTGTTCGGGGTATCGGTACGCATCACCGTGGTGTGGTGGATCGTGTTCACCCTGATCGCCACCTGGGTATTGATGCGCACCCGCGTGGGCAACTGGATCTTCGCCGTCGGCGGCAACCAGGACTCCGCCCGCGCGGTCGGCGTACCGGTCACCCGAGTCAAGATCGGCATGTTCATGTTCGTCGGATTCTGCGCCTGGTTCGTCGGCATGCACCTGCTGTTCGCCTTCGACACCGTGCAATCCGGGCAAGGCGTGGGCAACGAGTTCTTCTACATCATCGCCGCCGTCGTCGGTGGATGCCTACTGACCGGCGGTTTCGGCACCGCCATCGGCGCCGCGATCGGCGCATTCATCTTCGGGATGGTCAACCAAGGCATCGTCTACGCCGGCTGGAACCCCGACTGGTTCAAATTCTTCATGGGCGTGATGCTGCTGTTCGCAGTACTCGCCAACAACACATTCCGCACATTCGCGGCCAAGAGGTGACACCATGAGCACAGTGATCGAAGACCGCGTCGAACCCGACTCCCACGGCGGGAAAGTACCGCTGGTCGAACTCCGCGACATCGGCAAATCCTACGGCACCATCATCGCACTCACCGGAATCAGCCTGCGCGTCAACGCCGGCGAGGTGACCTGCGTCCTCGGCGACAACGGCGCCGGGAAATCCACCCTGATCAAGATCATCGCCGGACTCCACCAACAAACCGAAGGCACCCTCCTCGTCGACGGCAACGACACCGTCCTGCAATCACCCAAACACGCCCTGTCCCTCGGCATCGCCACCGTCTACCAAGACCTCGCCGTCGTCGGCCTGATGCCGGTCTGGCGCAACTTCTTCCTCGGCCAAGAACTCCGCAAAGGCCCACTACGGATGCTCGACATCCAAGCCATGCGCGCCACCACCAAAGAAGAACTCATGAAAATGGGAATCGACCTCCCCGACGTCGACGCCCCCATCAGCTCACTCTCCGGCGGACAACGCCAATGCGTCGCGATCTCACGCGCCATCTACTTCGGCGCACGCGTGCTCATCCTCGACGAACCCACCGCCGCACTCGGCGTCAAACAATCCGGCACCGTCCTGCGCTACATCTCCGCAGCCCGCGACCAAGGCTTCGGTGTCGTGTTCATCACCCACAACCCCCACCACGCCCACCTCGTCGGCGACCACTTCGTCCTCCTCAACCGCGGACAACAAAAACTCGACTGCACCTACGACCAGATCACCCTCGAAGAACTCACCCAACAAATGGCCGGCGGCGACGAACTCGACACCCTCAGCCACGAACTACGACACTGAATCCACCCCAGCGGTGACAGCCGCACCAGAGACGACCGCCCGGCCCCGAATGGGACCGGGCGGTCCACCAATTGGTGTGGACCTCAGCGTGGTTCGAGTCCCGCCGCCCGGTACGCGTCGTCGATGTAGGCCATGTTGGTGACGGCGTCGTCGAGATCGATCGGCAGGGACGCGCCGTCGCGCAGTGCCGCCGCGAACGCTTCGAGCGCAAAGGTGTAGGTGCTGCGGCGGGTCACCTCCTCCACGCGGGTATCCCATGCCGTGGTGATGCTCAGGCGGTTGTCACGGGTCGGCGACAAGAAGTCGTGCAGGGTCAGCGATCCGGTGGTGCCGACGATGTGTGCGCGGAATGTGTAGTGGTCGTCGAGCATCGTGTTGGTGTTGACGCCGGTGGCGCCGTTCGGGAAGGTGACCTCGATCCGGCTCGATGCGTCGATCTGGTCACCTCGCACGATCGCCGACGCTCCGGTGATGCGCGGCGCACCGCCGGCGAACCGGCCGAGGGTGCGCAACAGGTGCAGGCCGTAACAGCCGAGATCCATGACGGAACCGCCGGCGAGTCGGTACTCCCAGCGTGGGTCCGAAGGCGCCGGTTCGGGCATGCCCATCGTGATCTCGATCGTTTGCAGATCGCCGCACACCCCGCCGTGCAGCACGTCGAGGGTGCGATGCATCAGCGGGTGGAACCGGTAGTGGAATCCCTCGAGCACCAGAACGCCGGCCGCGCGTGCCTGCGCGGCTACCTGCTGCGCTTCGACGGCGTTGCGGGCGAACGGTTTCTCGCTGAGCACCGGCACGCCCGCCGCGATCGCCGCAAGATTCCACGGCCCGTGCAACGCATTCGCAAGCGGGTTGTAGATCAGATCGATTTCCGGATCGCCGATCACCTCGGCATAGGAGTCGACGACGCGCTCGACGCGGTGGGTGGCGGCGAAGGACTCCGCGCGATGCCGATCGCGGGCGGCGACCACGGTCAGTCGGTGTCCGAGTTCGTGGGCAGGCCCGACGATGGCGTTCTCGGCGATCCGCGACGCCCCGAGAATCCCGATACGCAGCGGCGGTGCGGTCATACCCCGACCGTACTCAGACCACCGCCGGTCGGCAGATCCGCCGCAGGAACGACATCGACACCGCGACGTCGGCTGCCGCGTCGTCGGCGGCGGCCTCGTCGGTGAGGATGGTGTCCTGCTCGAGGACGAACCAGCCGCTGTATCCGTTCTCGCGCAGCGTGCTCACGACGTGTTCGATCCGGGCGTCACCGGCGCCGAGCGGCACGTACATTCCTGCGGCGACGGCCTCGGTGTAGGTCGCCGCACCCTGCTGGACCCGTTGTGCGAGATCCACGCGGACGTCCTTGAGGTGGGCGTGCCGGATGCGGTCGCCGAAGTTCTCGGCGATCTCGCCGGGGTCGGTGCCTCCGATCAACAGGTGGCCGGTGTCCAGGCACAGGCCGATGGACGAATCCTCCAGCACGCGAAGCACTTCGGCTCGGTTCTCGATCATCGTGCCGACATGGGGATGCAGCGCCGCGACAATGTTCTGCTCGGTGACGAGCGCGTCGATCCGATCGAGGTTCGTCAGCAGCGTGCGCCAGGCGTCGGCGTCGAGCACCGGCCGGGAGTCGTATCCGTCGGTGCCGGTCGCCGCCGCCAGCACCAGGACGTCGCCGCCGGAGACGGCCAAGCGTTCGAGTGCCGCGCGGACCTGAGGCGCCGGATCGTGGTCGGCGTCGTGCAGGACGACGGGAACGAACGACCCGACGCAGCGCAGGTCATAGGAGTTCAGGGTGTCGCGCAGGGCGGCAGGGTCGTCGGGCAGGAAGCCTTCCGGGCCGGTCTCTGCGGCGCTCATCCCGAGTTCGCGCATCTCACCGAGAACGCGTGCGGGGTGCAGTTGCAGGCCCCAGCCAGGTACTTCGCACACACCCCAGGAGATGGGGGCGGCGGCGATTCGTGGGTCGTTGGTCATGGTGTCACCTCTGGGTTGGGAAAGAATGTGGCGGTCAAGGGATGTGGCGTTTACGGGGTGTGACGGCGATCGAGCTCGGTGAGTTCGCGTTCGAAATGTGCTGTGGTGAAACGTCCATCGAGGGCGCGGGCAACGAATTCGGCCTGTGTCTCGCCGGCCAACCCCGACAGTGGCTGATCCAGATCCAGGTTGCTGGGGAAGGCGTATCCCTCGGCCGCCGAGGCGATCACGTTCGCGACTGCGGTGCTCTCGCCCTGGGCGGCCAGGGCGAGTAGCGACGGATACAGTGCGCGCAGCATCGCCGAGCGGTCGACGGCGTCCATCGCCCGTCCGAAAGCCGAGGACACCTGCAGCAGATTCGCCATGCGCCGGACGTCGGTCGTCGTGTTGTGGCCGGCAGCGTGGAACAGTGCCGGATTGAAGAACACGGCGTCGCCGGCACGCAGCGGCAACTGGATGTGGTTGGCGGTGAAGTATTCTCGGAACTCCGGAAGGCCGAATGCCACGTACCCCTGCTCGTACCGTTGCGAATACGGCAGATACATCGTCGGACCGGACTCCAGCGGCATGTCGACGTGCGCGACCGCGCCCTGCAATGTCAGAGCGGGTGAGAGACGGTGGATGTGGGCGCGGAAACGTTCGGCGGTACCGGTCGACATGAAGCCGAGGTGGTAGTCGCGGTGCGGGTTCTGGGCGGCTCCACCGGGATTGACGACGTTGATCGCCGAGGTCACCTGATACATCGGTCCGAGCCAGGCCTCGCAGATCAACGCCAGGATGTCGTTGCGGTAGTACTGCACGAACACCTGGGGATCGCGAAGAGCGAGCTTCTGCAACGCATTCCAGATCCGGTCGTTGGCGCCGGGGGCGGCGAAGTGATCGCCGAAGGATTCTCCGGCGGCATGCTGCTCGGCGATGATGTCCCCATAGATCCGAGTCGATTCGGCCAGCGCATTGCTCTCGTCGAACGCTCCCGAGAAAACGACGATACCCGGACCGGTGAGCAGCGCGTCGGCGAGTTCGTCGCCGATGGCGGCGCGTGCCTCGGGGTCGGCGATCAGCGGGCGCAGCGTGGCCGCGTCGTAGACGAGGACGTTGCGCGCGACGGATGTGGCGTGCGGATAGTCGGCGAGGTCGGTGGTCTGCTCGATCGAGGCGACGAAGTCGTCGATCCGGCAGTCGTCCGGGGTCACGCGGTGGGCGAGAAGACTGGTGGCGAGGTGCATGGTCCTCAGAATGGCAAGATCGCATTGTCCGAACAAGATCAGATTCCCATCAAGAATCCCTCAGGAGGGTTCATGCCGCATCGCTATCCGGTACGGGAAATAGCTCGGCAGGCTGGCGTGTCCGAGGCGACCGTCGACCGTGTGTTGCACCGCCGGCCCGGTGTCCGGGAGGGCACGGTGCGCCAGGTCGAGCAGGCCATCGCCGACCTCGACCGGCAGCGCGCGCAACTGCGATTGTCGGGGCGACAATTCATGATCGACCTGGTCATGGAGACGCCGCGGCGATTCTCGTCGATGGTGCGCTCGGCACTGGAGGCCGAGTTGCCGGGCCTGCGACCGGCGATCTTCCGGGCGCGATATCACCTGCACGAGACGTGGCCGGTCGAGGACCTGATCGCGACCCTCGATGCCATCGCGCGTCAGGGGAGTCAGGCCGTGGTGCTCAAGGCGCCGGACACCCCCGAGGTTGCCGAGGCGATCGGACGCCTCACCGGGGTGCGTATCCCGGTGATCACGCTCGTCACCGACGTACCCATGAGCACCCGCCTGGCATATGTGGGCATGGACAACCGGGCGGCAGGGGCCACCGCGGCCTACCTGATGCAGCAGTGGCTGCGGCACACCGACGTCGACATCCTGGTGATGACGAGCAGTGAGATGTTCCGCGGCGAGGAAGAGCGTGAGATGGGGTTCCGGGCGATCATGCGACGAGACGATCCGACACGGCGCATCATCGACGTCTCCGGTTCCGACGGGCTCGACGCCACCAGTCGGCGATTGGCATACCGTGCGCTACAGGACAATCCGCGTATCGGCGCGGTGTACTCGATCGGCGGTGGCAACAAGGGCATCGTCGCAGCCTTCGCCGATGGCCACCGAGATTGCGAGGTCTTCCTCGGTCACGATCTCGGCCCCGCCAATCGGGATCTGCTGCGCAGCGGCGGTATCACCGCGGTGCTCCACCATGACCTGCGCTCGGACATGCGGCAGGTTGCGCAGACCGTGATGAGCCATCACGGCGCTCTCGCCGGGGGCTATCGTCCGCAGGTGTCGGAGATCGCCGTCATCACGCCGCACAACATCCCGGGCGACTGATCGACCTGTCAAAGACACACATGTTTGGTTGTTATGACATACTGTGAGGCATGACACAGGCCACCACGCAGCTCCAGATCGATCTCGATCGGTCGACCCCGGTGCCGCTGTATCACCAGCTCGCCCGCGCGATCGAGGCCGCGATCATCGGTGGCGAGCTCGCTCCGGGTGATCGCCTCGAGAACGAGCTCGATCTCGCCAAACGGCTCAAGCTCTCCCGCCCGACGATCCGCCAGGCGATCCAGGAGCTCGTCGACAAAGGGGTCGTCGTGCGCAAACGGGGCGTCGGCACCCAGGTGGTGCAGAGCCCGGTGAACCGCTCGGTGGAACTGACCAGCCTGTTCGACGATCTCAGCACGGCCGGAATGCACCCGGAGACACAGCTTCTCGAGTACCGGCGGTCGGTGCCCGACGACGACCTGCGCACCGATCTCGGTCTCGACGCAGACGCGGAGGCTGTCACCATCCGACGGCTACGCAGCGCAGGCGGCGAGCCACTGGCGGTGATGACCAATCACCTACCCGCCGACATCTGCCCGCCGCCAGGCGATCTCGAGGACGGCGGCCTCTACAAGGGGCTGCGCGCCAAGGGCGTCCACATTCGGCTTGCCCGCCAGGTCATCGGCGCGAAAGCCGCCGACGCCGAGGAGGCCACTCTGCTCGACGTGGAGCCGGGTGCGCCGTTGCTGACCATGCAGCGCACTGCATTCGACGACGCGGGCAAGGTCGTCGAGGTGGGTCGCCACGCCTACCGCGCAGACCGCTACTTCTTCGAGACAACCGTCGTCGATCGCTGAGGCGGGTCTCGAGGCCCGGCGCCGGGGGCGCCGGGCACCTCGACCATCGGGGGGGGGGGCAGGCCGTTCCCCCGATGGTTCCAAGCCCGATGGTCGAGGTGCGAGGCGCGTGCGCCGAGCCTCGAGACCGCTTGCGCCGACGCTGGTTTCGTAACCACCGACCACCACCCACCGGCCCCACCCCCCACCGCCAACCTACTCCGAGTCGACGCTCGTCGATTCCGGCTCGGGTTCGCTCCCGCCGCCACCCACCGCGACGAGCAGGCGCCGCACCGCCATCGCGCGACGATGCGAGGCGCCGGTGAGGTCGTCGAGTGCGCATTCCGGATCGGCAGGCGGTCCGAGGTGGGTGCAACCGCGCGGACAGTTCTCGATGGCATCGCGCAGATCGTCGAAGGCGTCGACGATGTCGTCGGCGTCGACATGGGCGAGACCGAACGAACGGATGCCGGGGGTGTCGATCACCCACGACCGTCGGCCCTGGTCCTCGGGACCTCGCGCGTCATCGGGATGTGGCGGCAACACCAACGCCACCGACGCGGTGGAGGTGTGTCGGCCCTTGCCGACCCCCGAGACCACACCGGTGGCCCGTTCGGCTTCGGGCACAAGGCGGTTGACCAGGGTTGACTTGCCCACGCCGGAGTGCCCGATCAATGCGGTGAGGTGCCCGCGCAGCAAGCCGAGGACGTCGTCAAGTGGATCGTCACGACCAGCCCGCACGATGATCAGGTCGAGTCCGTCGAAGGCACTGGTGAACTCGGTGGGATCGGCCAGATCGGACTTGGTGAGACACAAGATGGGTTCGAGCCCACCGACATACGCCGCGGCGAGGGCGCGTTCGACGAATCCGGTCCGGGGTGGGGGATCGGCCATAGCCGTGACGATCAGGAGGCGATCGGCGTTGGCGGCGACGATCCGCTCGTACGGATCGGTGTCATCGGCGGTGCGCCGCAGGACCGTTCGCCGCTCGTCGACTCGCACGATCCGAGCCAGTGAATCCGGTTTCCCGGTCAGGTCGCCGACCACCCCGACATCGTCGCCGACCACGATCGGGGTGCGGCCGAGTTCACGTGCGCGCATGGCCACCACACGACGATCCGGATCGCCATCGAGTACGCAACCCCAGCGGCCGCGATCGACCGAGACGACCATTGCCGACTCCGCATCATCATGTGCCGGACGGGTTTTGGTGCGCGGACGACTCCCCTTGCCGGGGCGGACCCGGACATCGGACTCGTCGTAACTGTCCGCGCGACGGCTCACGGATGCCCGATCATCTTCTGCCACATACCCGGAAAGTCCGGCAAGGTCTTCGACGTGGTCTCGATGTCGTCGACGGTGACCGAGGGCACGCGCAAGCCGATGATCGCGCCTGCGGTGGCCATCCGGTGGTCGGCGTAGGACTCCCAGTGCCCGCCGTGCAACGGGGCCGGCCGGATGATCAGGCCGTCGTCGAGCTCGGTGACATCGCCACCGAGACGCCCGATCTCGGTGGCCAGTGCGGCCAGGCGATCGGTTTCGTGGCCGCGCAGATGGGCGATGCCGGTCAGCCGGGACTCACTCTCGGCGAGGGCAGCCAGTGCCGCGATCGTCGGTGTCAGTTCGCCGACCTCGCGCAGATCGCGGTCGATACCGGTCAGTCGAAGCGGTCCGCGCACGGTGAGCGCACCGTCGAGAAGTTCGACGGTGCAACCCATCTCGGCGAGGATGTCGGCGATCTGGGCGCCGGGCTGGGTGGTGACGGCCGGCCAGCGTGGCACGCTGACCGCCCCGCCGGTCGCGGCGCCCGCGGCGAGGAAGGCGGCCGCGTTGGAAAGATCGGGTTCGATCGCCCAGTCCACCGCACGAATCGGCGACGGATCGACGTGCCAGATATTCGGTTCGTCGACAACGACTTTCACACCGGCTGTCGCGAGCATCGCGATGGTCATCTCGATGTGGGGCATCGACGGAACCGGACCTCCGACGTGCCGCACGGTCAGTCCCTCGTCGAATCGTGCGCCGGTCAGCAGCAACCCGGACACGAACTGCGACGACCCCGACGCATCGATCGTGACCTCGCCGCCGCGAGCCGATCCGGTGCCCACCACCGTGAACGGCAGGGAGTCGCCCTCGACGGTGACACCGAGGTCACGCAGGGCATCGAGGATCGTCGTGAGCGGTCGCTGACGCGCTTGCGGATCGCCGTCGAAGTCGACAGGTCCCGACGCCAACGCCGCCATCGGCGGCAGGAATCGCATGACGGTGCCTGCGAGCCCGCAATAGACGTCGGTGCCGTGCATGGGTCGCGGTTCGATGGAGACCGTCGTCGGGTCGGCGGCGTCGACACGGATGCCGATGCCCAGTCCGGTCAGAGCGGCGAGCATGAGATTGGTGTCGCGGCTTCGTAGTGTGCCGGTGAGGGTCGACGGGCCGTCGGCGAGCGCGGCGAGCAGCAACGCCCGATTGGTGATCGACTTGGACCCGGGCAGGTCCACGGTCGCGTTCACCGGCCCCGACACGACGGGCGCATTCCACGTGCTCATGCGGTCCAGTCTGTCATGGGGCCTGCCACGTCCGGTCCCGTCCCGGTCAGCGGTTGTCCAGACGCAGGGGGTGCGTCGGCGGGACCTCGACGATGATGAGTAGCCGGCCGTCGGTGTCGCGCACATGCATCTCGATCAGGCCCCACGGCTCGGTGAGCGGTTCGCGCTCGATCGTGACGTGCGCCGACCGCAGTTCACGTTCGGCGGCCGAGACGTCGCGTACCTGCAGCCACAGTGCGCCCGACGGTTCGATGGTGGTGTCGAGATCGGAACTCATGTGCCCGGGAACCTCGATCAGGCCGTTACCGGCGTAAAAGACGATGCCGCCCGGGTACTCCCGCGCAACGGCGAGACGCAGCTGATGACGGTAGAAATGCTGCAACGATTCCGGGTCTCGTGAACGGAGCACGACGCGACTACTGAGGACCTCCATGCCTTGTGTCTACACCGCTACCGATCGGTCGGACAGGACAATACGCCCGGCGCGTCGCGGGTCCGGTGCGCTCGGATCACTGGCCTTCGGTGGTGCCGTCCGACCCGCCGAGCGCGTGACCGCGGTTGAGGTCGTTGCCATGACGGCCCGCCTCGTAGATCGCCTTCTCCCGGGCGATGCGATCGGTCTCACCGATCGGCTCGGCGTCTCCGAAGGCGAAGGCGGATTCGTGCGGGTAGTCGTGCGGGATGTCCGGGTCGTCGAGTTCTTCGGGCTGTGGGCTGTTCATGGGACAACGATACGGCCGTGGCTCACACGTGGCGCCGGATTGCCGGCGTCACGCTGGTTCCACCCACTGCGCATCGGGATGAGTACGGATGAAGCGTCGCAACTGATCGAGGAACGTGGCTCGCTCCTGCTCGACGATGATGTGGCGTCGCTGCTCGCCGATGCCGAATGCGCGCGCATGGGCATCGGCGTCGAGCTCTGCGTCGATCGCACTGTCGACCCGGCGACGAAACTCGGCGAGACGAGCGTCCGGGTCGGCGCAGAAGCGCTCGAAGTCGTCCGAGGCCGCGTTGCTTCCGTCCGTCGGGGTACGCGAGGTCCGAGGTTTTTCCTCGCCCGCGGCGCGGAGTTCATCGGCGCGCTGGTGCAGACGCTCGTCGAGACGCGCTGAATTTCGGGCTCGTTCGGCCCTCATCTCCGGAGAGGCAAATGACTCGAAGGGATCGCTGAAGGATGCGGGCATGGTTGTCTGAGGTTCCCCCCGAACCGTAGAGGCATCGATAATGAGGAGCACGATGCCAGAGAAGCGGAAGAAGTACGACCGGGAGTTTCGTGATGGGGCGGTCCGGATCGTCGAGGAGACAGGTAAGCCGATCGCCCAGGTCGCTCGAGACCTGGGGGTCAACGAGGGCACCTTGGGTAACTGGGTCAACCGGGCGCGCGCCGAGCGGGAGGGCCGCGGCGAGCTGACCGTTGATGACGCTGCTGAGCTCAAACGGTTGCGTGACGAGGTCGCCGAGCTGCGCATGGAGCGTGATGTCCTCAAGCGATCAGTGGTCCTGTGGGTGAAGGAGGCGACGAAGTGAGCGTGGCACGCTTTATCGCCGACCAGAGGACCAACTATCGGGTGCCACACGCGGTGTCCTGCCGGCTGCTCGGGGTCAGCGAGGCGTGGTTCTACAAATGGCATAAGCGGACCCAATCGCCGGGTGCGGCAACGGGTTTGCACACCACCCGCGACTATCGCCGGGACACCATCGACCGGGCCGTGGCGGTGGCGTTCGACAAGGCCCGCGGCCTGCACGGGTCACCGCGCCTGCATGCGGATCTGCGTGCTGACGGGTGGACGGTGACCGAGAAGACTGTCGCTGATTCGATGTGTCGTCAGGGCCTGGTCGCGCGGCGGATCCGCCGGCGCAACGGGCTGACCCGTCAGGACAAGACCGCCCCGAAGTTCCCCGATTTGTTGGGTCGCGATTTCACCGCACAGTGCCCCGATCAGCGGTGGGTCGGCGACATCACCGAGATCCCGACCGCGGCGGGCAAGCTGTATCTGGCCACGGTCATCGACCTCTACAGTCGCCGCCTGCTGGGGGCGGCCACCAGTCGTCACCCGGATGCAGCGTTGGCGTGTGCGGCGATCGAGATGGGGGTCGCCACGCGGGGCGGTATGCAGGCGATATGGCGTGATGACGATGCGCAGAAGCTGATTTTCCACACCGATCGTGGGTCGACGTACACCGCGAGACGGTTCACCAGGCTGTGCCAGAAGATGGGTATCCGGCAGTCGATGGGCCGGGTCGGATCGTGTTTCGACAACGCCGCAGCGGAGGCATTCTTCTCTTCTTTGGAGTGGGAAGTGTTGTCACGCAACGAGTTCCATACTATCATGGAGGCGCAGGCGGTCGTGTTGGAGTGGTGCTACGGCTTCTACAATCACCAGCGTCGCCACAGCGCGATCGGGATGATGAGTCCGGTCGACTACGAGAACACCGCAGTCACCGAGCCCGAAGCCGCATAGAGGAGTCCTCCACGATTCCGGGGGAACCACAGTCAGACACCGCGTTCGGGCCAGCCGGGGGTGGGGGTGGCTTGCTGGTTGACGGGTTCGTGGGTGCATGTCGGGTCGGTGGTGAAGACGTCGATGTCGTCGTCGGTGGCGTACCAGTCGCCGAAGACGTTGCCGGTCGGTGCTTGGCGGGTGCCGTGTTGGTTGGTGGGTGGCGGTGTTCCGGTGTGGCGGTAGGTGATGGTGTCGATGTCATAGCTGATGGACAGTTTGTTGATGGGGTTGATGCTCAGGGCGACGCAGATTGTGGCTGTGCGTGTCTCTGGGGTGACATCGGTGAGTGATAGGACGGTTTGGGTGGCGAATCCGCGGTAGATGCCGGGGTTGGGGCCGCCGACGTAGAGGCGGGGATTTTTCTTGCTGCGGTCGGCGGTGGCGAAGCCTGGGTAGGCGCCGGTTGCGGTGTATCCGCTGACGATGGCGATTTGTTGGGCTTCTTCGTAGGCGCGGAGGAAGGTGGCGTCGGCGCTCATGAGGTCGGTGGCCGGGCTGGGGTTCCAGTTCTCGGTCCAGGCGACGTTGGGTGGGCGTTGATAGCCGTCGGCCGATTGCGGGCTGGTCGTGGTGGACGATGCGTGCGTGTTTCTGGATGGTGTTGTGGCACAGGCTGATAACACGGTGGCCGATAAGGATAAGGCGGTGAGCACGATCAGGGGAGTCAGTGTGGTGGTCAGCGTTCGTTTGCGATGAGCCATGGTGTGTCAGACGCCGTATTCGGGCCAGCCGGGGGTGGGGGTGGCCTGTTGGTTGACGGGTTCGTGGGTGCATGTCGGGTCGGAGTTGGAGACGCCGATGTCGTCGTCGGTGGCGTACCAGTCGCCGAAGACGTTGCCGGTCGGTGCTTGGCGGGTGCCGTGTTGGTTGGTGGGTGGCGGTGTTCCGGTATGGCGGTAGGTGATGGTGTCGGTGCCGTAACTGAGGGACACTTTGTTGAGTGGGTTGATGCTCAGGGCCACGCAGATTGTGGCGACTCGAGTGTCAGCAGTGGGCGCGCTGAGAGTGAGGATGGTGCGGGTGGCAAATCCGGTATATGTCCATTCCTTAACGCCGTGCTCGTACAGACGGGGATTCTTGATGGTGCGGTCCGCGACGGTGAAACCGACGTAGGACCTGGACGCGGTATACCCGCTCAGTGCTGCTATAACTTGGGCTTCTTCGTAGGCGCGGAGGAAGGTGGCGTCGGCGCTCATGAGGTCGGTGGCCGGGCTGGGGTTCCAGTTGTTTGTCCAGGCGACGTTGGGTGGGCGTTGATAGCCGTCGGCCGATTGCGGGCTGGTCGTGGTGGACGATGCGTGCGTGTTTCTGGATGGTGTTGTGGCACAGGCTGATAACACGGTGGCCGATAAGGATAAGGCGGTGAGCACGATCAGGGGAGTCAGTGTGGTGGTCAGCGTTCGTTTGCGATGAGCCATGGTGGTGTCAGACACCGTATTCGGGCCAGCCGGGGGTGGGGGTGGCTTGCTGGTTGACGGGTTCGTGGGTGCATGTCGGGTCGGAGTTGGAGACGCCGATGTCGTCGTCGGTGGCGTACCAGTCGCCGAAGACGTTGCCGGTCGGTGCTTGGCGGATGCCGTGTTGGTTGGTGGGTGGCGGTGTTCCGGTATGGCGGTAGGTGACGGTGTCGATGCCGTAACTGAGGGACAGTTTGTTGATGGGGTTGATGCTCAGGGCGACGCAGATTGTGGCTGTGCGTGTCTCCGGGGTGACATCGGTGAGTGATAGGACGGTTCGGGTGGCGAATCCGCGGTAGATGCCGGGGTTGGGGCCGCCGACGTAGAGGCGGGGATTCTTGTCGCTGCGGTCGGCGGTGGCGAAGCCTGGGTAGGCGCCGCTTGCGGTGTATCCGCTCATGATGGCGATGTCTTGGGCTTCTTCGTAGGCGCGGAGGAAGGTGGCGTCGGCGCTCATGAGGTCGGTGGCCGGGCTGGGGTTCCAGTTGTTTGTCCAGGCGACGTTGGGTGGGCGTTGATAGCCGTCGGTGACGCGACTCGGAGAAACTTGAGAACTCGTTACCGTCGGATCCGAGGGGCTCGCGCATGCCGCCAGGAAAGTAGACGCGATTATCGTCAATAGCGCCGCTCTTCGAGCGAGTCTGCGGCGCGTCATCCGGGGCGCCGCGTGGGGTCGGTCCCGGGTGCGGGAAGTGCCTTTGGATTGATGTTCGCGCCCGCGCGAGCACCGCTGCCGTAGCCGTCCATGGAATTGTTCCAGGAGTCGGTGACGGGAAGGGTATCGACCAGAGTACTGAACTTTCTTGAGTCGGCCCGAATTGAGGACCACGACAATTGGCCGTCGCTGGCGAGGAATTGGTTCCACCGGGGATCGTCGGGGACACCGTGTGCCGCAAAGTAGCCAGTGGCAACGTCATATTGCTGATACAGGCCATTCGTATCCGTGTTGTAGTAACTGTTCGCAGCCGAGATCGCGTCGGTCGTCGGGTTGCTGGGGATCTCTGAGGGATCGTTGGCGATTCCGAGACCGTCGAGCTTGACTTCCGGATTCGCGAGGTCGATGAGTACCGGGCCAACCGCGTCGAACGGGGGAGGGAGAAACTTGAATCCGGCGCTGACGAGAGCCTTACTGGAGTCCCACGCCGCACTGTCCTGGTTGTACTGGACAATCCGATCCCAGGTGCCCTGATCTTTGTTCGCCTGCACGAAGTCGTGATCTGCATCGTTGAACATCTGATGAAAGCGGCCCGCCGCCGCGGCGTACGAGGGGTCACCCCCATGCGCACCATAAAGCGCTGTCATGTAATTCTCCCACTCCGCTCCGGCGTGGTTGATCGCGAATCCCGACGTCGGATCGGACTCCAGGGCCTTGATCATCCCTTCCATCTGCGTGATGTCGTCGAACCCGAAGTTTTGGACTGCCCAGGTGTGGATGCCGGTGTCAGGGACCCCATTCAGTGCTCCGAGATACGGAATGATGTTCTTGGTCAGGGTTTGGTTGAGCTCAGGGTTGATACTTCCCAAGGTCGGATGACCAGGACCGGACCCGTTGGTGTCCAACGATAGTGCGAGGGAGTTGTCGGCCAAGCGGTGTGCGTAGGCATTGGCGGCGATCGCGGCCAGGTCGCCTTCGTGTCCTGGTGTGCCGGCGTTCGGACCAATCCAGTCGAACATGCGCTCCACACCATTCTCGCCGGGGTCGAAATGGTGGGTCGCGAGTGCCAGAAAGTGAGAATTCGGATCGTACGTGCCGCCGGCTGTGACCGTTGCTCCCATGTTGTTGCCGGTGAGGAAATCCGTCACTGCCGGATGGTCGATCGTGGCGACGTCGAGCATTCCGTTCAGATTCGCGTTGAGATCATGCATTGTCACGATCTGGTCGTTGTCATCGGTCACGGTGACGTTCTCCAGCCCGCCCCCTTGGGAATTCAGGGCAGACAGCTCGGAGAGTTGCTTCAGCATTCCGCGGTCGATGTCGGTATTGACGCGTAATGCTGGGCTACCTTTGTGCATGAGGTCGGTGAGCGCGGTGAGCTGGTTGTAATTGGGCAATTGGTAGTGGGGATATCCGTCGAGGCTGAACTCCCACGGAACCTTTTGTAGATCGTCGCCTGTTGGTAGTCATCCGGCTGGGCCTGCAGAAGCTGGGGCAGAGTGGGATAGCTCATGAGTGGTGTGCGTGAGCCCTCTACCTGGCGAGGGGTTGGTTGAAGTCTCCCAGTCCTGCCAACGCGTGTTCGCCTTGTTCTTCGCCCGCGATGAAGACGATGCCAGTGCCGCCTACCGCCTCGGCGATGGCCTCCAGCCGTCCGGCGACGACTTGCTTGGAGTTCTTCGCCGCGTCCATCAGATGCACAACGGCCGTGTCCGAAGTCGACCCGGGCATCGCCGGCAGGGTGCACGTCGGATCACTTGCGTCCGATACTCCGGTGCTGACATCGGAGATGTGCTGACCTGCACGTAGAAGATCGGGCATGCTTGCATGCAACTCTCGTTGTGGCCCCGGAGCCATCACTCCCCCTATGTCGAAATGTCCGAATTACCCCGTATTGCCGATTGTTGTGCACTGCAACGTTATCGAAGCGAAAGGTATCAACAGACAGACATCGCCGCAATGCGACACCGAAGGGAATGAAGCGGCCCAGTGTGGGTGGCACTAGCTCCGAGCGGAGAACTTCCCGCCCGTCTTGTCGTCCCACCGGTCGAGTAGTGCGGTGACCTTCGGATCGCCTTGGGCGCGAATCCACTCGCACAGTTCCTGCGGCGCCGAGGGATTGGTGACGATGAACCGGTGGAGACCGGCGTCGTGCTCGGCGAGTACACGTAGCGTCGCCGGGTCGGTGTCGGGGTCGGCGGCGGCGAGCGCATCCCGCGGATCGAAGGCGCCGTACCGCGGTGCGTCGGAGCCGGAGAGGCCGTCGGCGTCGACCACCTCGATCTCGCCGGTGTTGTGATAATCCACCGGATCGGGTGAGGTGCTGCGCCAATTGAGTAAGAGGTTCAACAGGATTGCGGTGATGGCGCCCGCGGAGATCCCGGAGTGGAAGATCGTCTGGAACCAGTCCGGGAATTGGTGATACAGGTCGAGCGACACGGTCTCGCCGTTGTCGTTGGTGTACGACAGGCTCGCCTCGCTCAACATCGCGACGCCTACCGAGATGGCGACCACCAGGATGTTGGTGTTGTTGAACTTGACCCGGCTCAGGGTGCGGACACCACTTGCGGCGACCATGCCGAACAGCGCGACACCCGCGCCGCCGAGGACGGGCTGGGGGATGCCCTCGATGATCGCGGCCATTTTCGGGAGCAGGCCGAGGACCACCAGGATCGCCCCCGCACATGTCGCGACGTGTCGGGTCTTGACGCCCGTGATCGCCACCAGGCCGACGTTCTGCGCGAATGCCGTGTAGGGGAAGGTGTTGAAGATCCCGCCCAGGACGGTGCCCACGCCGTCGGCCCGCATGCCGTCGGCGAGCTTGCGCGGGGTGATCTTCTTGTCGACGATCTCGCCGACGGCCACGATGTCGCCGGTGGTCTCGGTCATGATCACCAGGGCGACGATGATCATCGCGATGATGGAGCTGACGTCGAAGCTCGGCACACCGAAATAGAACGGCTGCGGTACAGCGATCCAGGAACTCTGCCCGACGCCACTCCAATCGGTCATGCCGAAGGGGATCGAGATCAGCGTGCCGAGGATGAGTCCGACGAGCACCGACACCCGCTTGATCGCTGCCGGCGCGAACCGCTCGAGCAGGATGATCAACAGCAGGGTGCCGAATCCGAAGGCGATCGACTTGGGTGCGCCGAAGTCCTCGCCCTTGTTGGTGCCGCCGCCGAACCATCCGGCGGCCACGCTCATCAGCGACACCCCGATGATGAGGATGATCGTGCCGGTGACCAATGGTGGAAAGAATCTGATCAGCCGACCGACGATCGGCGCCACCAGGATCATGAACACGCCGCAGGCGATCACCGAACCGTAGATCGCGGTGATGCCGTGGTTGAGCCCGATCGTGATCATCGGCCCAACCGCGGCAAACGTGACGCCCTGCATCAGGGGCAGGCGCACCCCGAACCGCCAGAACCCGACTGCCTGCAGCAATGTGGCGATGCCGGCGACGAACAGGTCGGCGGTGATCAGGTGGACGATCTCGTCGGAACGCATCTGACCGGCGCCGACCATCGCGCCGCCGACGATGAGCGGCACCGCCACGGCACCGGCGTACATCGCCATGACGTGTTGCAGTCCGAGCGGGAAGAGCTTGGTCAGCGGCGGGATGTCGTCGACCGGATGGTCGGCGTCACGGCCGCGCTTGATGGTGTCGAGAACCGTCATGAACACTGTCTACGAGTCCGAGATTTCTGATTCGACGCGATCGTGTGTCGACGGTGTTTCCGGCAGAATATATCGATGTGGCAGCACGCACTCCCCAGCTCAGCGCCGGGTTACTGATCCATCGGAACACGGCACTCGGCGTCGAGGTCCTGCTCGCCCATCCGGGTGGACCGTTGTGGGCGCGCAAGGACGACGGAGCGTGGTCGATCCCGAAGGGACTCGTCGAGGACGGTGAGGAACTCCTCGTCGCCGCCCGTCGCGAATTCGCCGAGGAGATCGGTCAGACGGCCCCCGATGGTGAGGTCATCGAGCTCGGTGAGGTGCGGCTCAAGAGCGGTAAACGGGTCGTCGCCTTCGCGATCGACGGTGACCTCGACGTCTCCGTCGTCACCAGCAACACCTTCGAGATGCCGTGGCCGCCGCGGTCCGGGAAGACCCAGGCTTTCCCGGAGATCGACCGTGCGGAATGGTTTTCACCCGACGACGCACGCCGCAAGCTCAATCCGGCGCAGGTCGCCTTCATCGACCGGTTACTCGAGCACCTCCCGCCGAACCCGTGATCGGTGCGCGCCCGATCGGCGCGCCGCCATCAACGCAGCAGTGCGTGTCGGATTTCTCCGCACCCGACTGGTCCACCTGATAGCGGATGAGACGAGAACTGTTGGCCACCACGGCCACCGACGACGCGTTGTGCAGGATGGCCGCCACCACCGGGGACAGCGCGCCACCGGCGCCGACGATCAGCCCGATCGCGTTGACGGCGATCGACATCCCGTAGTTCTGCTTGATCACCTGCAGGGTGTGCTCGCCCAGGTCGCCCACCGCCAACAGCATGCGCAGATCGTCTGCGGCCAGGGCGATGTCGGCGGTCTCGACGGCCACGTCGGTGCCGGCCAAGCCCATCGCGATGCCGATGTCGGCGGCGGCCAGTGCGGGTGCGTCGTTGACCCCGTCACCGATCATCGCCACCAGATGACCTTCGGACTGCAGCTCGCGGACCGCGGCGAGTTTGTCCTCCGGAAGCACCTCGGCCCGCCAGTCGTCGATGCCGAGTTCGCCGGCGATCGCCGCAGCGGTGGCCGGGTGATCGCCGGTGAGCATGGCGATCCGCTCGATTCCCTTGGCTCGCAACCCATCGAGCACCTCGCGTGCCTCGGGGCGAACCTCATCGCGCAGACTCACCAGGCCGACGAGGGTGCCGTCGACGGCGAGCAACAGTGGTGTCTCGCACTCGTTGCGGAGCTTGTCCACCCACTCGATCGCGTCGGTGGACAGTGCCACCTCGTGTCGAGCGAACAGGGCGGGGCTGCCCAGCAACAGGACGCGGCCGTCGGCGGCGAAGGTACGCATGCCGAGACCCACGATGACCTCGCACTCGGCGTGGGTGGGGATCTCGATCCGGCGCTCGGTCGTCGACCGGATCACCGCTTGCGCCAACGGATGTCGCGAGTGGATCTCCGAACTCGCCGCATGGGCCAGGACGTCCTCGGGAGACCAGTCGGGGTGGAAGGAGATCACGTTGGTCACCACCGGACGGCCGGTCGTCAGTGTGCCGGTCTTGTCGAAGACCATGGCGGTGATGCGGCCGGCCGCCTCGAGATGCGAGCCGCCCTTGATCAGGATTCCGCGGCGGGCACCGTTGCCGATGGCGCCGCTGATCGCGGTGGGTGTCGACAACCCGACCGCGCAGGGGCACGCGACGAGCAGCATGGTCATGGCGCGGCGCAGATCGCGTGTGACGAGCAGGGTGGCCGCCGACAGCAGGAACGAGGCCGGGACGAAGCGGCCCGAGAACTGTTCGCCGACAGTCTGGATGGGCGCCCGATCGTGCTGGGCTTCCTCGACCCGGGCGATGATCCGACCGATGGCGGTGTCGGCGCCGACCGCCGAGGTGGTGATCACCAACCGCCTGCTGACCACCACCGAGCCCGCGTGCACGTGGGCGCCGACCTGTGCGGTGACGGGCAGGTTCTCGCCGGTCAGCGCGGACTGGTCGATCACCGCCTCGCCCTCGAGCACCGTCCCGTCGACCGGCACGGCGACATGATCGTGGACGACGATGACGTCGCCGACCGCCAGCGAATCGACGGGCACCGAGACCTCGGTGCCGTTTTCGAGCCGCAGCCATGCGGTGTCGGCGTTGCCGCGCAACAGATCCGAGATCGCTCGTCGGGTGCGGCGCAGCGTCAGATCCTGAAGGAATTCACCGATGTTGAGCAACCACAGGACGGTCAGCGCGACGACGTTCTCCCGCAACAACAGGCTTGCCACGGTCGCCGCCGACACGAGCGCATCGGTACCCGCCCGGCCGCCGCGCAGTGAACGCAAGGCGCCCTTGAGGAATGGATAGCCGGAGAAGATGGTGATGCCGGTGGCGACCGTGCGCGACGCGGGTCCGAGCATCGGTGGTCGTCGGAATCCGTAGCGCCGCAACCCCAGAAGGATCAGGGCGCCCGCGCCGATACCCATCCGCAGGATGTCGGAATTGGTGACGTCGGCCGAATGCGGCGCGGCCCGGGTGACCGTCGTGAGATCGGTGTCCCGCCCGGCGGCGATCGCGCGATCGATGGCGCCACGGTCGGTGTTCCGGCGATACCAGACGACGACCGAGCCGGTGCGTGGATACACGTGCACGGCACGAACCCCGGCCACCGCGATCACAGCATCCTCGACGGCGACCGCGCGTGCCGCCGACGTTCCGCGCAGCGCCTCGACGACCAGACGGAGACGACCCGCGGCGTCGGACCGCACAGTTTCTTGCACGGCGGGCGTCAGTGATCGTGGTCGTGCGGCTCGGCTGTTCCCGGGGGACTGGCTTCCTCGCCGATACGGTCCTTCGCCTCGGCCACGATGTCGGCGGTCCGCAGGCGCGCGTCCTCGGCGATGGCTTCGGCTTTTCGGGTACCCACCAGGCCCCAGGAGGTGACCACCACGGCGCCCTGCCGTAGGGGTGCCTTGGCGATGGCCTTGCGGGCGACGTCGTATGCGACGGCGCCGACGAGGCCGGTCGCGACCGTCGATCCGGCCTTGGTCAGGAAGCCGTGTAGTGCCATCTCGGTCCTTTCGCGCTCAACTCGATGAGTTGACCGATTAATGGAAACGATTGCCAGGACGTCCGAGTCTACGTCGTGCGCGGCCACCCGGCGAGTGGACACACGCCGACACGGGGGCCGGTTGGGCAGCAGCGCCGAAGTATTTGCAACATTGATCAATGTGCCATTGACAAATGGCATCATGGGTGATGCCATCGGTAGTGTGATTCGCACCTCACGACAGTCGCGGTGTGCGGCGTGGCTGACCCGACGCACGTTGCGGCCGTTCGCCGACGTCCTGCCCGGCGGTGTCCTCGCGGTACATGTCTCCCGTGCCATCGTCGCCACGGCCATGCTGCTCGGGTCACCGCCGCCCTATCGGGTCCGCGTCGATGCCCTGTCCACCGGCAGCTTCCGCGGAGAGTGGGTGTATGCCCCGGGATCGGAGAAGTCCCGGCGCGTCATCCTCTACGTCCACGGCAGTGCGTATGCGATCTGCTCGGCGCGCACGCATCGCGGACTCGTTGCCCGACTCGCGCATCTCACCGGGATGCCGGTGTTCAGTGTCGACTACCGACTCGCCCCCGAGCACGTCTTTCCTGCTGCCGCCGACGACGTCGAGGCCGCCTACGCCTGGCTGCAGAACATCGGCTATCGGCCCGAGAACATCACAGTCGCAGGTGATTCGGCAGGCGGCCATCTCCTCCTGGATCTGCTCGCCGAGAATGTGCGACACCGGCGTGCACAGCCGCGCGCGATGGTACTGATGTCGCCGCTGGTCGATCTCACTCTAGAACTGGCCCGCCGGCAGGAACGCGACACCGGGCCCGATCCATTGATCTCGGCCGTCGCCGCGCAGCGTCTGGTCGATCACTACACCAGGGGCCATCCGGCCGACCTGCCTCGCCTCGCGCCGGCACTCGATCGCGCCGACGACCTGCCTCGCACACTGATCCAGGTCGGCGGGGCAGAGATGCTCCTCGGCGATGCACGTGCCGCGCACCGGATGATCTCCGACGCCGGTGGGGACAGTGAACTGCAGATCTGGCCCGGACAGATGCACGTCTTCCAGGCACTGCCGACGATGATCCCGGAAGCCGGCCCCGCCCTGGCGGCGGCCGCACGGTTCATCACCGAGTGCCCGGAACCGGGTGGCAAAGCTGCGGCGACGAACGCTGCGACGGCACACGCTGATACCGAACACGCTGATACGGAAAGGTATGCCACGACATGACATCTCGACGATCACAGGGTGCACGCGCCGTCGTCACCGGCGCGGGTAGCGGCATCGGGCGCGCTTTCGCTCTCGAACTCGCGCGCCGTGGTGGCCGCATCGTCTGTGCCGACATCGACATCGACCGGGCCGAGGAGACGGTCGCCATGATCGACGCGGGTGGGCGCGGGGAGGGCATTGCGCTGTTCTGCGACGTCGCCGAGATCGACGACATGCGCACCCTCGCCGGCCGCGCACCGGATCTGCTCGATGGCCCGACCACGTTGATGATCAACAACGCCGGCGTCGGCATCGGCGGGCGCTGCGTCGGCAGCATCGGCCTCGATGACTGGACCTGGGCCCTCGACATCAACCTGCGCGGAATGGTGCTCGGGTCGGAACTCTTTCTGCCCCAACTGCGCTCGGCCGGCCGGGGTGGTCTCATCAACGTCGCCTCGGCCGCCGCGTTCTCCGCGGCGCCGGGGATGGGCGCCTACAACGTCGGCAAGGCGGGGGTGCTGGCACTTTCGGAGACCATTGCCGCGGAGTTGTCGGGCACGGACCTCGCGGTAACCGTGCTGTGCCCGACCTTCGTGAAAACCAATGTCGCCGTGGACGGTCGGATCACCGGTGACGCGATGAAACTCGCGCAAACCCTGATGCGATACTCCGGGCGGTCGGCAGAACAGGTCGCGCGGGCGACCCTCGACGCCAACGACCGGGGACGGCTGTACGTGGTACCCCAACTCGACGCCAGGGCCATCTGGCTGATGAAGCGACTGTTCCCGCGGACCTACACCCTCGGAGCGGGTCTGCTGCATCGTCTGGCCCCGGCGATCGCTGCCGTGGACCCGGAGATACTCGAGCCGGGGGTACCCGAGCACAACAGCCTGGCGTCTGATGCGGAAACCGTTGCTGCACAACCGCGAATCGAAGAAGGAGTGTGACATGCCGATAGTTCTCGAGGACATGCTGGCGACCATCAAGGATCGCCAGTGGGCACTGGCCGACATCGACTGGGATGCTCCCGGTGCCGAGTTGATCACCGAGGAGCAGAAGCCGAAGCTCAAGGCGTTCATGGCCGATCTCGTGTGGATCGAGAATGTGGGCGCCCGCGGGTTCGCGGCGTTGGCGAAGAAGGCGCCCGACGAGACGCTCGCGGAGATCTATCGCTACTTTCACGCCGAGGAGCAGAAGCACGCCAACGCCGAGCTTGCGCTGATGCGGCGGTGGGGGATGCTCGAGGACGACGAGGTCCCCGAGCCGAATGTCAACATCCGCCTGGCCATCGAATGGCTCGACACCTTCGCCGACCGCATGTCACTGTCGGTGTTGGGCACGGTCATCCCGATGTTGGAGGTCGCCCTCGACGGAGCCCTGCTGAAGTTCCTCCTCGAGGAGGTCGAGGATCCGATCTGCCATGCCGCATTCCGCAAGATCAACGCCGACGAGTCGCGACATCTCGCCGTCGACTTCCACGCACTCGACATGATCGGCAACGCCCGCCTGCGCACCCTGCTGGTCCAAACCGTCGGCACCGTGGCCTCGCCGGGACTCATCATCGGTGCCCTGATGTACGTGCCCCTGCTGAACAAGATGCGCGACAACATCGTCGACATGGGACTCTCGGAGGATCGGCTCTACGACGCGATCAAACGGTTCCGCAAGAACGGCGACCGGGGGCGCGGCACCCGGCTGCTCACCTACCAGGTGCTCAAGTACCACGCCGGCTGGGTCATCAACCGCGACAGTCCTTATCACTACTTCGCCGATGCGATGGTCACGC
Organism: Gordonia sp. YC-XJ4; assembly: GCF_059511865.1. Lineage (NCBI taxonomy): Bacteria > Bacillati > Actinomycetota > Actinomycetes > Mycobacteriales > Gordoniaceae > Gordonia > Gordonia sp. YC-XJ4. The sequence goes on along the minus strand of NZ_CM183447.1, from coordinate 4,147,216 downwards.
TGACCGACCGCTACCCGCGCTTTCTCCTTCGGTCACAGCCGAGTTGGTCGAAGGAACTGACCTACGAGCCGATCGCATGAGCGCCGTGCACGAGGATTCGCACACGCCTGCTCCCGATGCCGCCGGTCTCGATGCCACCACCGTCATCATCGGGGCCGGGTTCGCCGGTATCGGCACCGCAATCCGGCTCCTGCAGCAGGGGCGCGATGACTTCATCATCTGCGAACGCGACGTCCGACCGGGCGGAACGTGGCGCGACAACGTCTACCCCGGGGCGGCCTGTGACATCCCGTCGCGGCTCTACTCGTATTCCTTCGCACCCAATCCCGAATGGTCACACACCTATTCGGGAAGTGAGGAGATCCTGGCGTACATCGCGCGGATGATCGCCGACCACAATCTCGAACGGTTCATCCGGTATTCGCATCTGGTGACCGGGCTGGAGTTCGACGAGGAGAGCGGCACGTGGCGCGTCGATCTGGCCGATCGGGAGTCGCTCCGCACACGCGCGGTGGTCGTCGCCTCCGGCCCGCTCTCCACACCCGGATATCCCTCGATCCCGGGTATCGACGAGTACACCGGTCACCGGATGCACTCTGCGGCGTGGGACCACGACTACGAGTTCGCCGGTAAGAAGGTCGGGGTGATCGGCACCGGTGCCAGTGCGGTGCAACTGATCCCGGAGTTGGTGCGCGCCGGTGCCGACGTCACGGTGTTCCAGCGCACTCCCGGGTGGGTGCTGCCGCGAGCCGATCGTCGGATCTCCTCGTTGACCAGACGGGTATATCGGAGGGTGCCGTATTCGCAGGGGCTGGCACGTCAACTCTGGTACCTCGGGCACGAGTCGGTGGCGCTCGGCGCCGTGTGGAACACGCCGTTCACCCGGATCATCGAAGGGGTGGCGAAAATCAATCTCGTTGCCCAGGTGCGTGATCCGTGGATGCGGCGACAGCTCACCCCGGATTTCCGGGCCGGCTGTAAGCGGCTGCTGATGACCAGTGACTACTATCCCGCACTGCAAGCCGACAACTGCACCCTGGTGACGTGGCCGATCGCGCGGATCTGCGAACACGGCGTGCGGACCGTGGAGGGGATCGAGCGACGGTTCGACGCACTGGTGTTCGCGACCGGGTTCGAGGTGTCCAAGCAGGGATCGCCGATCCCGATCCGCGGTCGTGGCGGTCGTGTGCTGGCCGACGAATGGTCCGGTGGCGCATACGCGTACAAGTCGATCGCGGTGTCGGGGTATCCGAATCTCTATTTCACCTTCGGCCCGAACTCCGGCCCGGGGCACAATTCGGCGCTGGTGTACATGGAGGCACAGATCGATGCGATCGTCACCGCCATCTCGCTGATCGTCGACCGCGGATTGCGGTTGCTCGACGTGCACCGGCCCGCCCAAGATGCCTACAACCGGTCGATCCAGAAACGCCTGGAGAGCACCACCTGGAATTCCGGTTGCCGCAGTTGGTATCTCACCGACGACGGATTCAACGCCACCATGTATCCGGGGTTCGCCAGTCAATACCTCGCGCAGATGCGGGGGATCGATTTCTCCCGGGATTTCCGCGCGGCGGCACTCGACGACGCGCGGTCGCCGGACGCGAGCCGGGATTCGTCGATGGTGTGATCGGTGCTCGCCTCAGCCGATGCCGGCGGGGTCGACCGACACCCAGTCCGGATACTTGGCGGTTCGGTCGTCACCGGAGGACTGCTTGCGAAGGCGTCGCATCACCCACGGGAACAGGTGCTCGCGAACGAACCCGGCCTCCGCGACGAGGCGCGGGGGACGCGGTTGCGGTTCGGGGCGAGCAGGGGTCGGCGTCGGCACCCCGAGGCCACGCAGGATCAGTGCGGCGGCGCGGCGGTGGCCGATCGCGTTGAGATGCAACCGATCCGGCGACCAGTATTCGGGGCGGCGGATCTCGGTGTCGTGGAAAACATCGATGAATTCCACGTCCTCGGTGATGGCGATGGTCGCGACCTCGTTGGTGAGGTACTCGCCGCGGCGCCGGATGGTCGACCCGAAGGGCAGACCATCCGAGGGGTCGGCGCCGGCCAGGAGGACGACGCGGATTCCGGCGTCACGGCATCGGCGTACCGCGGAGCGGGTGAGCTCGACCAGTCCGGTGAGGTCGCCGGTGCGCAACATGTCGTTGCCGCCGCCGTTGAGGGTGATCATCGTCGGCAACGGGTCGAGATGCAGGGCGGCGTCGACCTGATCGGTGACGATGGGTTCGAGGAGCCGGCCGCGCACGGCAAGGTTGGCGTAGTCGATCCCGCCGTGCGCGGCGGCGAGCCCCTCGGCGACGAGGTCGGCCCACCCGCGCGGGATCTCGGGGCCATCGGGTTCGTCGCCGACTCCTTCGGTGAAACTGTCACCGACCGCCACGTACCGCACTGCCTGCCTTGACCTTTCGCTCGTTCGGGTAATCGCGCACCGGACGTGATGGGTACGCGGACCTACGTGACGGTGATGCCGCCGTCGACCGCGAGGGTCTGGCCGGTGACGTAGCCGCCGGCCGGGGAGGCCAACCAGACCGCCGTCGCGGCCAGCTCCACCGGATCACCGGTGCGTCCCAGCACGACGCGCGGTATCTGTGAGTCGAGGTAGCCGTCCTTGTAGCCGTCGGTCATCTCGGACTTGAAGAATCCGGGGGCCAGTGCGTTGACGCGAATACCCTTGCGGGAGCCCCACTGCTGGGCGAGATCGCGGGTGAGGCCGATGATCCCGGCCTTGCTCGCTGCGTACGCGGCCTGCGGGAGCGAGGCGGTGGTGATGCCCAGGATCGACGAGATGTTGATGATCGAGCTACCCGGCTGCATGACCCGGCCGGCCGCCTGCGCCATCCAGTACGAGCCGTTGAGATTGACGTCGATGACGTTGCGGAACTGCTCGGGCGTCTCCCGTGTCGCCGGCACCGCGGTGCCGATACCCGCGTTGTTGATCAGCACGTCGACGTGACCGAAGGCCTCGATCGCGGCGTCGATCACTTTCTGGCACGACTCCGGGTCGGCGACATCGGCGGTCACCGACAGTGCCTTGCGTCCGGTGGCCTCGACCTTGGCCGCGGTGTCGGCCAGGCGGTCGGTGCGGCGCGCGGCCAGGACGACGTCGGCGCCGGCTTCGGCGAAGGCGATGGCGAACGAGACGCCGAGACCTGACGAGGCGCCGGTGACGACGACGACCTTGTCGGTCAGGGAGAACATATCGAGGACGGACACTTTCGGGAGCTCCTTCGTGATGGTGGGTCGACTGCGTGGTGGATCGACGGTGTGTGGCCGGTGGGCTACAGCCAGGCCGGATCGGTGTCGAGGGTGGTGCGGTCGAGTGCGGCCAGCAGCTCGAACTGCGGCCCGGTCTTCGGCAGTTCGTATCGGTAGAAGTATTGTGCCGCAGCGCGTTTGCCGTCGTAGAAGTCGCCGGTCGACGCGCCGACCGCGAGTAGCTGCTCGAGCCACATCCAGGCGATGACGATGTGCCCGGTGGCCTCGAGGTAGGCGGTCGCGTTGGCCAGGGAGACGGCCACGTCGCCTGCCGACCACACGGCGACGGTGGTCGCGACGAGTGTGTCGAGTCGGGTGCGCAGTGCGGCGGCGTATTCGGCGAGCGCCGGATCGGCCGCGGCTCTGGCGATGGTGTCGCCGATGGTCTCGGCCAGCAGGGTCAGTCCCGCACCGTCACGCATGACGACCTTTCGTCCCAACAGGTCCAGGCCGTGGATGCCGTGGGCGCCTTCGTGGATCGGGTTCAGCCGATTGTCGCGGTAGTACTGCTCGACCGGGAATTCGCGTGTGTACCCGTAACCGCCGAGGACCTGGATGGCCAGGGAGTTGGCCTCGAGACACCATTGCGACGGCCAGGACTTGGCGATCGGGGTCAGCACGTCGAGGAGCAGTCCGGCGCGGGCCTGCTCGGCGTCGTCGCCGGTCTGTTGGAGGTCGACGAGCTTGGAGCAGTACAGTCCCAGCGCGAGCGATCCCTCGACATAGGACTTCTGCGCCAACAACATCCGCTTCACGTCGGCGTGTTCGACGATGGGGATGGGCTTGCTGGTGGGGTCCTTCTGGTCGACCGGACGGCCCTGCGTGCGTACCTTGGCGTATTCCAGGGATGCGAGGTAACCAGCGTATCCCAGTGAGGTGGCGAGGAATCCGACGCCGATGCGTGCCTCGTTCATCATGTGGAACATGTAGGACAGGCCCTTGTGCTCTTCGCCCACCAGGAACGCAACTGCTCCCGGAGTGGGGTCGGGGGAGTGGGTCCCGTCGCCGAAGTTGAGCAGGCAGTTGGTGGTGGCCCGGTTGCCCATCTTGTGGTTCAGCCCGACGAGTGCGACGTCGTTGCGGGTGCCGTCGGGGAGATACTTGGGCACGATGAACAGGGAGATGCCCTTGACGCCGGGCCCGCCACCGGGGGTCTTGGCCAGCACGAGGTGGACGATGTTCTCGCCGAGTTCGTGGTCGCCGGCCGAGATCCACATCTTGGTGCCGGTGACGCGGTACGTGCCGTCGGTCGCGGGGATCGCCTTGGTGGTGATGTCGGCGAGCGACGAGCCGGCCTGCGGTTCGGACAGGCACATGGTGCCGAAGTAGCGGCCCTCGACGATGGGTCGGACCCAGGTGTCGATCTGTTCGGGTGTGCCGTATTCGGCGATCAGGTTGGCGTTGCCGACGCTGAGGAAGGTGTAGGACGACATCGCGGCGTTGGCTGCCTGAAACCATGCGGCGCTCGCCCGGTTCACCACCGTCGGCAGTGCCATCCCGCCGAGTTCTTCGTCGAAGGAGCCTGCGACGAGCCCGGCCTTGAGGAACTCGTTGATGCCCGAGGTGATCTCGTCGGGCAGGATCACGGTGCCGTCGTCGCCGACGTAGGGCTCGTGGGTGTCGCCGAGGGCGTTGTAGGGCGCGTAGCGCCGGGTTGCGATGTCGGCGGAGAGTTCGAGGACCGCGTCGAAGGTCTCCCGGGAGTGCTCGGCGAAACGTGGACGCTCGGTGAGCTTTTCGACGTCGAGCCATTCGTAGAGCAGGAACTCCAGGTCGCGACGGGACAGCGGTTCGGCCATGACGCTCCATTTCGTCCGGGGTGCAGCCAAGCACTCGCTCATTTTATGAGCACTTGCTTATACTGCCTGGTGTGGCGGTTCGTCGTCAACATCGGCGGGCCCTGGGAACCGGGAGGTGAGGTGATGGCGTCCGTGCATGCCACCGAATCGGCTGCGGCGCAACGCATCCGTGCTGCCGCGATTGCGGCATTCGCCGAATTCGGGTACTCGGGGACCTCGACCCGGCAGATCACCGCGCGACTCGGGATGAGCGCGGCGGCGATGTACCCGCACTTCCGGTCCAAGGAGGAGTTGCTGTACTCGATCGCGCTCGAGGGCCATCAGGCGGTCAACGACGCGATCCGGGCGGCCGACGAACCGTCCGCACCGTACTCGGACCGGTTGCGCGCCGTGGTGGCCGCCTTCGCCGAATGGCAGGCGCGTCATCATCAGTTGGCCAAGGTGGTTCAGTACGAGATGCGGGCGTTGCGGCCCGAGCACTTTCGGGCGATCGCCGACCTACGGCACGAGACGACGGCGATTCTCACGACGATCATCACCGGAGGGGTTCAGGCGGGCGAGTTCCTCGCCGACGACGCCGACGACGTGATCCTCGCGATCTCGTCGCTGTGTGTCGACGTGTGTCGCTGGTTTCCCAGCCGTGCCCACCGTGATCCGCTGCAACTCGGCGCGGCCTACGCGCGGATGGCCTCACGCATGGTGCGGGCGCAGGAGCGGTCCGATCACCGCTCGCGGCCGGGGAACGGGGTGTAGTGGCGGCGTGCGGCAGTCGCCACGACCTCGATGAGCTGGGTCTCGTCGAGGACCGCGGGGGTGCCCGCGCTGACCGATCGCAGGTAGACCTCGCAGAGCCACTCGAGGAGTTCGATGTGCTCGCATGCGGTTTCGATGTTGCTGCCGACGGCGATGGCACCGTGATTGCGCATCAGTGCGGCGGTGCGTTCGAAGAGTGCCTCGTTGATGCCCGTGCTCAGTTCGGGGCTGCCGAAGACCGCGTACGGCGCGACGCGCACCGAGCCCCCGAGCATGGCCGCGGTGTAATGGATCGCCGGGAGTTCGTCGACGATGTTGCCGACGGCAACCGATGCGATCGGGTGTGCGTGGGCGACCGCGGCGGTCGACGAGGTGCGGTAGATGTCGAGGTGGATGCGCAGTTCGGAGGTCGGGCGGTACGGCGTGGGAACGGCGACGGTCCCGTCGAGATCGACCACCACCAGCTGCTCGGGCGACACCGAATCGAGCCGGCAGCCCGACGGGGTGACCAGCACGTGTTCGCCGACGCGGGCCGAGAGGTTGCCACCGGTGCCGATCGTGTGGCCCGCCGAGGCGAGTTGGTGGGCCGCCGCACAGAGGTATGCGCGCTGATCGTCGATGTCCACTCCTTGACGGTAGCGCCTTTGTGCAGTTCATGGCGGGGATGTGGCAGTTCATGGCGGGTGAACGCCGACGCCGTCGGCCCGTCGCGCGCTGTCGGTCCTCGGATGTCCGCCGGGCGTCAGGTGACGATCCCGAACTCCTTGATCTTGCGGTAGATCGTGGCGCGGGAGATCCCGAGCGCATGTGCGGCAGCAGCTTTGCTGTTGCCGTTCTCCTCCAGACTGCGCACGATCGCATCACGTTCGAGCGCCTCGATGCGGGTGAGCGTGTGCCGACTCGTGGTCCGGCACCGTGGCGGGAGCTGGCCAACGCCGATCACCCCGGAACGCTGATGGGTGACCACCTCTCGTAGCGTCTGGCGCAATTCGGCCACGTTGCCGGGCCACCCGTACTTGCTGAGCTGAGCCATGGCGTCGGAGGCCACGGTGAGCTCCCGTCCACGGGTGAGCTGGCGCAGCAGGGCAGGTACGAGATCGTGGAGATCCTCGATGCGGTGCCGCAACGGCGGCAACTCGACGGTGTGGCCGAAGAAGGGCAACAGCATCGACGCGGCATCGGCCGAATGCAGGGCGGTGGTGACGCCGAGCCAGCCGGCGTACTCCCGGCCGGGCAGCAGGTCGGCGATCGCGGCCTGGGTGTGGGCGGGCACCCGGTCGAGGTCACGCAGGATGATGCAGAACCCGTCGCGGTCGAGTTCGATGGCGAGGGCGTCGAGGGCCTCGTCACTGTCCGACGTGGAATCGGGGTCGGCATCGAAATCGTCGGCGGTGAAGATCCGCGTCGTCGACGGCTGGTAGCGTTCGGCGGCAGCGCGCAGCAAAGCTGTACGGCCGGAACCACTTTCGCCGGCCACGGCGATCCACTGCCCGGCCTGGACGTGACCGGAGATCCGTGCACAGCACTGCCGCCAGGACGAGCTGCGTCCGACCACCCCGGGCAACGAGGCGACAGGACGCAGCGGGGTGGAGGCAGCAGGCGTGGGCGCGGAATCGAGGAGATGGACCCGGAACACCGCGATCGCGGTATCGGAGTCGTAGTGCTCGTCGACCGGTGACAATCGCGCGACCCGACCGCTGGGCAATGTGCTGACGCGATTCGCCGACACCCGGTCCGGGGACTGGTCGACGGCGTGTTCGAGGATCGCGAGTTGGTCGCCGGGATCGATGCTGTGGCGCAGTCGACGGTTCATCAGCACCACGTCGCCGGAGATGGCGAGCACCATCGCCTGCGGGGCTCGCCGGCAGGTGGCGAGGTAGGCGTTGAGCAGCCGGGACTCCCGTTCGCTGGCCTGCGAGACCATGCGGTGCACAATCTGCGAGGTGGCGGATTTGGCCAGGGACAGCAGCAGCGTCGAGGGGTGTTCGTCGTCGGACGGACAGGTGAGGTCGAGCGCGCCGACGACCGCCCCGGAGATGGGGTGCACGATCGGCACACCCGCGCAGGACAGCGGCCCGAGACATCCGGCGTAATGCTCGGATCCGCGGACCAGGGTGGGCTGGCGGGTCTCGAGTGCGGTGCCGATTCCGTTGGTGCCGGCGTGCTCCTCGCTGTAGCTGTACCCCGGGGCGAGGCTGACCTCGTCGAGCATCTGCTGCAGGCGGCGGCTGGCGGTGGTGCGTGAGAGCACCACCCCGTCGGCGGAGGTCAGGATGATCGAGACCGGCTCGGTGGACAGATCGTCGGCGAGTTGGCTCAGGATCGGGCGGGCCGCACTGACCAACGGGCCCTCGAGGTTCGGTTCGCGGACGAACGGCAGCTCGAGACGATCAGCGTGGACGTTGAACGCACGCGAACGCTTCCACGACGTCGAAATCGAGTCGCGGACGGCATCATCGAGCGCGTCGTCGCTCAGAAATTTCTCCCGGGCTCTGGCGATCGCTGCGGTGGACATGGCTGCTGGTGGTGTGGGCTGTGGAATCACCGAGCAAAAGGCTCCTCTGCGATCGGGGGCTCCGCTGTGATCTGGGTCTCACCTGCTGCGAGTGTACCCCCTGGGGAGGACCGGCCGCGATCAACGCCGCGAACGAATCTCATCGTCCGGATCGCGGCCGGCCCAGTCCTGGGTGGGAATGATTCGGCGTCGGATCATTCCCGGGCGGTGTGTGCCGGGCCCGTCGACCCGGCACACACACGACTCAGTAGATGTTGGACGGGCGGACCATGCCCTCGGCCAGATCGCCGAAGCCCGGCGCGGGGATGGCGCCGGGGTTGCCGAGCACCTCCTCGACCACCGCTGTCTCGGTGGTGATCAGCAATGCCGCGATCGACGCGGCGCTCTCCAATGCCGCGCGGGTCACCTTGCACGGATCGATGACGCCCTCGTCGAACATGTCGCCGTAGGAGCCGCTCAGGGCGTTGAACCCGTGCCCGAGGGGCAGCCCGGTCACCACCTTGACCACCTCTTCGCCGTCGTAGCCGGCGTTGGTCGCGATCCAGAACAGCGGCTCGGCCAGCGAGTTGCGCACCACCTGCACACCGGCGCCCTCATCGCCGGAGGTGTCCAGCGATTCCAGGGCCCGGTGGGACTGGGCGAGTGCCGTGCCGCCACCCGAGACGATCCCGGCCTCCACCGCTGCCCGGGTCGCGGCCAGGGCGTCCTCGACCCGCAGCATGCGTTCCTTGAGCTCGACACTGGTGACACCGCCGACCCGGATCACCGCGACCCGGCCGGTCATCCGCGCGATCCGCAGTTCCAGGGCGTCGCGGTCGGCGTCGATTCGTGCCCGCTCGAGCTGGGCCTCCAGATGGCGCACCCGGGCGTCGACGAGCTCCTGCTCGCCGTGCGCGCCGACGATGGTCGTCTCGTTCTCGGTGACGGTCACGCGATCACAGGTGCCGAGGTGCTCCATGCTGACCTCGGAGAGTTCGATCCCGGTGTCCTTGGCGATCACGTGGCCGCCCAGGGCGACCGAGAGATCCTCGAGTTCGGCGATCCGGCGATGCCCGAATCCCGGGGCGCGGACCACCACCGACCGCATCGTGTTGTGCATGTTGCCGCCGACGAGCAGTTGCAGGGCCGGTCCGTCGACGTCCTCGGCCAGCACCAGCAGTGGCCGATCGGCACGCTTGGCGACCTCGATGGCAGGCATGATCTCCTGCACCGAGGTGATCTTCTTGTTGGTGAGCAGCACGACCGGGTTGTCGAGCACCGCCTCCATGCGTTCGGGATTGGTCACCATGTACCCGGAGATGTACCCGTGATCGAATTCGATGCCGTCGACGACCTCGACCGACAGCCCGAGTGTGTCGCTCTCCTCGGTGGTGATGACGCCGTTCTTGCCGACGTGTTCGACGGCGGCGGCGATGACCTCACCGATCACCTCGTCGTCGCTGGCGGCCAGCGACGCGATGCGTTCGAGGTCACTGCGGCCGCCGATCTGCACGGCCTGCTCGGTCAGCGAGCCCAGGACGGCGGTGACGGCGCGTTCGATACCCCGCCGCACCCGCATCGGATTGGCGCCCTGCTCGACGGCCCGCAGGCCCTCCCGGACCATGGCCTGGGCCAGGACCGTCGCGGTGGTGGTGCCGTCACCGACGACCCCGTTGGTCTTCATGGCGACTTCCTTGACCAGTTGGGCGCCCATATTGGCGAACGGGTCTCGGAGCTGGATCTCGCGGGCGATGGTCACACCGTCGTTGGTGATCGTCGGTGGTCCGGTGAGCTTCTCCAGGACGGCGTTGCGACCCTTGGGTCCCAACGTCACCTTGACCGCGTCGGCGAGGGCATTGACGCCCCGTTCCAGCCGCAGCCGCGCTTCGGCGTTGTAGCGCAACTCCTTGGCCATGTTGTCCAACCTTTCTCGAATGTCTTGTGGGGTAGATCTTTTCGGGTGTTTACGGTGTTCTCGGGTGCGGTCAGGGGATCAGGATGGCGCGCCCCCTGACCTTGCCTGCATCGAGGTCGTCGAGGGCCTGCTGGAAATCGGTGAGCGGATAGGTCGCGGTGTGCAGCGTGACCTTGCCCTGGGCGGCCAGCGTCATCAGTTCGGTGAGGTCGTTGTAGGAACCGACGAGATTGCCGATGAAGTTGATCTCGGTCGAGATGATGTCGATGGTGGGGACATTGATGTTCTCGCCGTACCCGACGACGAAATAGTTGCCGGCCTGCCGCAGCATCGCGACGCCCTCGGCGGTCGCGCCGCCCTCGCCGACGAAGTCGAGCACCGCCTCGGCGCCCTTGCCATCGGTCAGTGCCAGAACCTTCTCGATGTGGTTGCCGTGCTGATTCGGCCCGCTCGCTTCGCTCCCGGCGCCGTCGGCGACGATTCCCTCGTGCGCACCGACCTCGACGGCGAGTGCCACCGCGTCGGGGTTGCGGTCGAGCACCACGATGGTGACTCCGGAGATCGCCGAGAGCACCTGAATCCCGATGTGGCCCAATCCGCCTGCGCCGATCACGACGCACGTGTCACCGGGGCGGGTCATCCGCGCGACCTTGGCGGCCGCGTGATAGGCGGTCAACCCGGCGTCGGCGAGTGCGGCCACCGCGGCGGGCTCGAGTGAGTCGTCGATGCGCACCACGCTGCGGGCGGTCGTCTTCAGATAGTCGGCGTAGCCGCCGTCGGTGTCGATGCCGGGGAACTTGCTGTTCTCGCAATGCACGTCGTCACCGTCGCGGCACGCCCGGCACAGCCCGCAGGTGATCAGCGGGTGCAGGATCACCTTGTCGCCCACCGCGACGTTGGTGACGGCATCGCCGATCGCCTCGACCCAGCCGGCGTTCTCGTGGCCGATCGTGTACGGAAGGGCCACACCGCTCTTGGCCTCCCACTGGCCCTCGAGGATGTGCAGATCGGTCCGGCACACGCCGGCACCGCCGATGCGCACGATCACATCGAGTGGCCCGGTGATCTCCGGATCCGGAATCTCGTTGAGCTGCAACTTGTCGTGGTATCCGACCACCTGTACTGCTCTCATGCCGACCTCTTCTCGTCGATTGCGCCCCCGCTGGTGCGCAGATTGGTGATGACCGGGCCGCTGGTGCCGTCACACTCGCCGTCGTCGGCGTAACGGGTGGCCAGCAGGCCGCGGCAGAAATGGCTGTTGCCCTCCATGGAGATCCGCACCGATCGCGCGAAGCGCAATCGCATCGGGATCTGCTCGGGCGGCAGCGTGGTGCCGTCCTCACCGACGACGACCCGGCAGTTGGGACACACACCCAGGCCCAGCTGCACGCGGCGGCGCAGCAGTGCCCACTTGGCGGGGCCGTCGGGCAGATCGCGCAGCAACAGATGCTCACAGTCCTCGACGGTGGCCTGACCGGACGAGATGAGCTTGGCCACAGCGCGTTCCATCGCCGCGGTGTGCGCCTTGCGCAGGAACGTCAGCCGCAGTTCCTCGAGATCCTGTTCGGCCTCCACACCGAAGGTGCCCTTGTAGCCGGCGTGCGCGGCGAGCCCGGCGTTGATCTTGTCCGAGTCGTGGTGGTCGTCGAGCATGACCCGCACATCCCCGATGCCGTCGATGTCCTCGAGTGCGTCGAGGGCATCGGAGGCCATCAGATACGCGAAGTTGGGCGAGCAGAACGACGTGGGCAACCGCAGGTGAACGGCGACCCCGTCGTCGTCGATGAAGATCGATCGGACGAAGTTCAACTCGGTGATCGGTTGGTCGAGTTCGGGATCGAGCACCGTACCGAGTGCCCCGAGCACCGCGTCGACGACCATCACATCGGTATCGGTCGGCTCCGACAGCGCCGTCATGATGCCACCGCATCCTTCGCGCCCGCGGCCACCTCGGCTCCCGGGTCGGCGGCATCGGTGGGGATGCGCAGCTCGGCGGGCACCTCGATGTGCGGGTACAGCGCGGCGGCGTTGAGGCCGAGGATCTTTCGTTTCTGATCGGTGGTGATCGGGGCGTACTCGGTCATGTCCTCCGGGATCTGGAAGTCGACGAAACGCTCCACCAGCCACTGCGGTGTCCACAGCGCGTAGTCGCTGGCGAAGAGGATCTTGTCCTCGCCGATCCAGTACAGGAGCTCACCGATGATCTGTGCGAAGTAGCGCGGCCGCGTGTGGATGAACGGAATCGCCACGGCCAGACCGCCGTAGACATTCGACTCCTGGGTGGCGATCCAGCAGAAGTCCTCGAGGCGGGGGAGCCCGACGTGCTCGATGATGAAGTTCAGGTCGAGATAGTCGGTGGCGACCTTGTCGACGTCGGCGACGTCGAAGGCATCGCGGTCGAGCGGCCGGATGGTGGGGCCCTTGTGCACGTGCACGTTCTTGATGCCCAGCTTGATGCACTCCTCGAGATACCGGCGCGACCAGTGGTCGTCGAGCTTGTATCCCCGTGAGTCGCCATGCCATTCGGCCGTGTAGAGCTTCACGCCCTTGAGATCCATCGTCTCGGCGTCGCGGCGGAGCTGCTCGAGGCCGTCCTCGCCGTCGCGCGGATCATAGGCGTGGTTGTAGGTGAGTTTGCCGGGATTGTCCTGACAGAGCTTCAGCGAGTCGTCGACCTGCGCGAAACCGTTGACGTAGAAATCCCGCAGGATGGTGGCCTGGAAGATGGCGTGATCGGCCGGCCCCTCCTCGAAGAGATCCCGCATGAGGCGATCGGGGCCGTAGTAGCAGTAGGTGTCGTAATCCCACAGCTCCTCGGCGGGACTGAGATTGCGGTGATAGTCGTAGAAGCAGTCGATGAACTGTTTGCCGTGGATGTTGCGCTGGTTGGATTCGCGGCCGTCCCACAGGTGGACGTGGGCATCGACGATGAAATACTTGTCGCCATTCTTCTCGTACATCGGTATCACTCGCTCTCTCGCGGCGTTGACGGGGCTGTGTGGGCTGAAAACTGGTGCTGTGGTGTCTTGTCGGATGGTGGAATTCGCCGCCGGGGCCTGCTTGCGGGGGCGGAATGACCCCGGCGGCGAAGTTCTCTGGCGACCGCTCCTAGGAGGCGGTCAGGTCGAAGCCGATGAACTCGGCGGCGTCCTCGGGGCTGGCGAACAGGATGGTCTTGTCGTCGAGATGGACCATCCGTCCGTAGTGGGTCGAACTGATCTCCTCGAAGATCGATCCGTCGAAGTCCTGGCCGAGGGCGTCGGTCAGTTCGTCGTAGTCGAAGTCGAGGCGGTTGACCCCGTCGACGCGGATCATCGACGGGTATTCGGTGAGTTCGACACCGTCCTTGGCGCCCATCACGTCGGCGACGACGCGTCCGATCGGTGTGTTCATGAGCGTCACACCGCACATGTTGGAGAACTCGGTGTCGGCTCCGAATTGCATGGTGCTCACTTGTTCAACTCCTCTGGGATATCGACATCGATGGCTGCCAGGACATCGGCGAACTTGGTCTTCGCGTGTTCGAGGCTGGATGAGAACGTGACGGACTTGTCCGCCGGCTGCGACCAGATCGGCTGGAGTCCGCGCGCGGCGTCGAGGCACCGGGGAACCCATTCGGACATCCACCGCGAGAACAGCTTCCGATTGTCGATGCCGTGCTTCTCGTCGCGGGCGAGCATCTGGAACAGGGCGCGCGAGTAGTTCAGGTCCCGGTCGTAGTCGTACTCTCCGGTGCCGACGATCGTCGGGGTGATGTAGTCGCCGTTGCGGGCGGCGACCTGCATGACCAGTTCGGATCGGAACAGCGAGCCCACCAGCTGCTCGAAGACGATGTTGGAGCAGAACAACAATTCGGCCCAGTCGCCGATCGCGGTCAGGCGTTCGACGGCCTCGCGGGTGGGCTGCCACTCGGGAGCCGACTGCCAGACCTCCTTGTGCGCCGACCCGTCGAACGCCTCCTCGGCCTCGGAGAGGTCGAGATTGAACAGCGCCAGATCCTGCGCGAAACGCAGTTTGTGGGCGGCGTTGACGCACACCGCGTTGTTGATCATGTTGGTCGGCGCGGACCGCTGAATCGAGGTGAACACGTGCAGGCCCATGCCGCTCTCGGCGTGCATCCAGGCTCCGAGGTTGCGCTCGATGAACTTGAGCCACGCGGAGTTCCAGCCGTCGTAGGCCCGTGCGCGCTTGGCGTTCTGCAGGCACAGATCCACCTGATGCACGACTGCGGAGTTGTTGCGGTAGATCGACTGTTCCCACTCCTCGTTGGGGTCGAGGAACTGATGCCAGTTGCTCGACTGCGCCGAGGTCCATTCCTTCGGGTATCCGCCGGGGCCGTCGCCGAAGCCGTAGATCCAGCCCTGGGTGAGGTGCCGTTCGGGATCCGGCTGGACGTCGACGGTGACGTCCTCGTAGATCGTGGCGCGCTTCTTGGAGGGCTGATAGTAGTTGTACTTGCGGCTGCGGCTGCTCGGGAATTCCCGTGCGCCGGCCTCGGCGTCGGTGAATTCGATGGACGGGAAACTGCGTTCCCGGGGTTGCGCTGGTGCGGACATACCTTTCGTTCCTGTCGTTCAGGCTGACTCGACCGCGGTGGTCGTGATCAGGAGTCGAATGCCGGGCTGGTGAACTTGTCGTAGAAGATCTGGTCGTGGGGAACCGAATGCTGTTCCGCCAGTGCGAGAGCTGCATCGACCATGGGTGGGGGACCGCAGAAATACACCTCCGTTCGGGCCAGGTCCGCTTCGTTGTCGTTGACGATGTCGGTGACGTTCCCGCCGATGACGGTGACGCCCTCGGGTGCGTTGTCGGTGCTCTCCGACAGACATGCGGTGAACGAGAAGTCGTCGATCTTCTCACCGAGAGTGGCGATTTCGTCGAGTAGAAAGAGATCGGCGGCGGTGCGGGCTCCGTAATAGAACCGAACCGGTCGGTTCAGGCCGGTCTCGCTGATGTGTCTCAGGAGAGACAGTAGCGGCGCCATCCCCGCGCCGCCGCCGATTGCCACGATCGGCAGGACGTGCCCGTTGCGCAGGGTGCACGACCCGTACGGACCGTTCAGCTTGATCTCCTGACCCACCGACAGGCCGTCGGTGAGCATGCCGGCGAACAGTCCACCGGGATACTTCTTGATCAGGAACTCGAGCCGATCCGGGGTGGCCGGGGTGGTGGCGATCGAGAACGACCGCTTGTCCTCGGTGCCCGGGATGAACAGGTCGAAATACTGTCCCGACTTGAACTCCACGGACTCCGGTTCGACGACATCGAGTTTCAGGGACACGATGTCGGGGGTCATCGGTTCGATTGCAGCGACTTTCGTGGTGACATCCTGAATGGGTGCACCGCCGAGGAGTTCGTCCTCGTCGAAGTTGAGGAGCTCGATCTCGCAGTCGCTGTAAGCGTATGTGCGACAGAGGAGTACGTAACCTTCGGCCTCTTCGGCGTCATTGCAGGCGAAGGTGGAGTAGTCGTCCATCTGGACGTCGCCCTCGAGCATGTACGACTTGCAGGCCGAACAACGGCCCTCGCGGCAGCCGTGCATGAGGTGGATTCCCTGTCGGAATGCGGCGTCGAGGATGGTTTCGTCCTCGCCGACCTCCATCTCGATGTCGACGGGTTCGAAGCTGATCTTGTGGGTGTCGGCCATGAAGTCTCCTGGGGCGCAAGGCGGTGTGCGGGTGTGGCCGGAACGGCCAGGGCGTATCGAGGTCACGCGTGCGGTGGTGGGCCTCGATACGCCCTCGCCAGGGGCTCCTGGCGTTCCGGATCAGGGCGTCACGGATCAGACCGTGACGGCCCCGTTCTTGTTGGCCATGTAGGCGGCGATGTGAGCTTCACGCTCGTCATCGCTCATCTCGTTGAGCGCCACGTTGGGGCTGCCGAACGGGATGCCGCGCACATCGTCGAGCGTCCACATCTTCTTGGGGTCGAGATCCAGATGCGGTTGCGGGATCAGGGTCTTGCCGTCATCGCGGACGTAGCCGAGATCGGTGATTATGTCGGCGAGATCCTTGCCGTGATGCAGCGTCTCCCATTCGCGGAAACCGGTGAGGCGCCCCATGTTCGGGGTCGGTCGACCCTCGTACTCCGGGCGGAACGCCACCTTGTCGGTCCAGGCGCAGGTCTCCGAGCAGTAGGTGCGCCACTGGCCGTCGACCTTGTCGGTGACCATGTCCTCGCGGATGAGGCACGGCACCATACAGGTCCAGCAGCGGTGCGGGTACTCGTAGTCGACGTCCTCGAAGGCGATCGGCTTGTTCTTGCCGGGGTAGGCCAGACGGTTGTAGTTCTCCCACCACTTGCCGAACTTGTTGTACCAGCCGGGGTACTTCTCCTCGAACCACTCGAAGTCGGTGTCGGTCATGGCGTCGATCCGCCAGTAGTTGACCGGCCAGCCGGTGGCGAAGAAGCGGGCGACCTCGTGCACGTAGTGCTTGTCGACGATGCGGTTCCAGGCCTCCTCGACGAGATCGTGCGGGATGGTCAACCCGTACTTCTCCAGGGGCAGAAGGTAACTGCGGTAGTAGTCGTCGTAGATCCACCGACGCCACATCTCGGCGTAGGACTCCCGGTCCTTGCGGCGGTCCTTGGTGCCGTACTCGATGAAGGTACCGATCGCGGCGTCGACGACGCAGTGGTTGTTCCACCATGCGTAGCGCAGATCCCGTTCGAGCAGCGGACGATTGCGCTCGTCGGCCAGGGCCATCAGCAGGATGGAGTAGCCGTTGGAGATGTGCCGGGACTCATCGGACTGCACCGAGTGGAAGACCGTCGGCAGCAGGTAGTCGCCGTTGGCCGCGGCCTCGTCGGGCATCGCCACGAACAAGGTGTTGGTGAATGCCGTCTCGGCGACCACTGTCAGGTAGATGTTCGCGGCGGTGATGGCGTCACCGGTGATGAATCCCTCGCCGAACTGCCGGCCGATCGTGCCCGCGTAGTTGTTGGCGAAGGCCTTCTCGGTGATGTCGAAGCCGGCCGGGTCGATGTAGTTGTTCATGTACAGCTTCTTGAGGTTCATCTGGATCGTCGAATGACGAACCTCGTCGATCATCTGTACCGCGAGACCGTTGTGGATCTCCGGGTTGGGGACGGCGTCGATGGCCATCGGCATCGCGCGGGCCGCCGAGATCTCGGGGAACGGGATGATCGACAAGAACAGCTTCTGCCATTCGAGCCAGCGTTCCTGGACCTGACGGAACATGTTGCCGCGGATCGCGCCGTCCATGGCGCCGTAGACGCGGTTGTCCTTCTCCTCTTCCATCGGGAAGTACGACCGCATGATCTGCTTGAGCGGATCCTTTTTTGGTGCCTTCTCGAACGTGTAGTCGGTTCCGAACCGGGTTGCCGGGGTGGCGAAGGTGGGCTCCCACGACAGCTCGGTGATCTTCGCATGGGCCTTGGTCAAGCTCTGCCTGCTCAATGTGCGCCTCCTGTAGAAGAGCCGACGCGGTGTCGGCCTGCGGGCTGAAGCGCTACCGATACAACCGCGTGACGCGTCTCACACCCGTCTCACTGTGAGACTGGCCACATATCCATTGGTGTGGATCGGCGGTTGTGGTGGGCCTGAAACCGGCTGACCAGCGCGGATGTGTGTCGACTTCGCCTTTGTGTGTCCTGCAGGGCACACAAACTCAAAGTCGACACACATCTGCGGAAGATCTGACGTCGGGCGGAACTGCGGCAACGCGTGCCGCGTCCAACTCGGCATGATGACCTTTCCCACCGATACCCACGGCCTCATCCATCGAGCGTCGGTGATCGCGGTCGGACTGACCGACGAGGATCTCGCCCGAGCGGTGCGCACCAAGCAGATCGTGCGGATCGTCCGCGGGGTCTACGCCGAGGCGGTGCGCCGGGAGCCCGAGGAACTCCACCGACTGACCGCGATCGCAACGGTGCTCGCCGGGACCTCCGACGCGCCGTTGAGTCACCAGAGCGCGGCCGCGGTCCACGGCCTCGCCATGCTCGAACCCAACTTCCGTCGTGTCCACCGCACCGCGCCGACGGGCTTTCGGACCACGACGCTGCACTGTCACGTCGGCGAGGTATCCGAGGCGCACACCGTCGTGATCGACGGCGTGTCGGTGACCTCGCTCGAACGGACCGCCGTCGATGTCGCTTGCGGCGCCGACGGTTTCGCGAGGGCACTGGCCGTCTTCGACGCCGCGCTCCGGCGGGGTGCCGATCGTGAGGTGATGGCCATGATGCTGGCCGGTTCTCGTCGCGGGGTCGGGCGGGCCCGGCATGCACTGCGCTTCGCCGACGGAAATGCCGAGAGCCCGGGGGAGTCGTGGAGTCGCGCCCAACTGATCGAAGCCGGGCTGCGTCCGGCTCGGCTGCAGCATGAGTTCTACGACAAGCACGGCATCTTCGTCGCCCGGACCGATTTCGACTGGGACGGTCTGCTCGTCGGGGAGTTCGACGGCAAGGTCAAGTACCAGAAGCTACTGAGGCCCGGAGAGGACGTCACCGAGGTCGTGCTGCGCGAGAAGGCACGCGAAGACGCGCTCCGCGCGATGGGCATCATGGTGATCCGCTGGGTCTGGGACGATCTCCGGCGCGGCACCGTGGTCGCCAAGGTGCGTCACTGGCTGGTTCACCTCGCGCTGATGGCGGCCTGACCTGTCGCGAATGTGTGTCGACTTCGGCATTGCGTGTCCTGCAGGACACACAAACCCGAAGTCGACACAGGTCTGCGCCGGTCGTCGGGGTCTGCGTCGTCGGCGTTTCAGTCGTCGAGCGCTCGGTACACCGCGGCCTCGAAATCCAGCGCTGCGGTCATTGCCGTCGGGTCCGCGAACGGGAAGAGCTGGGTCCCCCAGGCGCCGGCGATCCCGCTCGACGGATCGATCCAGAAGTACACGTTCGCCAGTCCGGCCCACCCGTAGGAGCCGCCGCGGCGCCCGGTGGGGGCGTCGGTCTCGTTGGTCATCGCGAGAAGATTCCAGCCTTTGGCGATGCCGGGGAAGAATTCCGCGTCGCGGGTGCGTCGCGGATCGACGCCGGGCAGTGCGGTGACCTGCAGGTCGCCGAGCTGATCGGCGGTGGCCGCGGCGACCGTCTCCGGTCGCAGGAGTTGCTCGCCGTGCTCGGTGCGCCCGCCGCGCAGCCACAGCCGCAGGAACCGAAGGACGTCGGGGATCGTGGAGTAGAGGCCCTGCCCGCCCATGTCGACCGGTGGTGCATCCGGCGCCGTCGGGGCGCGCAGCGCCTTGAGGGAGCCGTCGGGCAGACGGGCGTGCAGTACGGCGGCACGGGCCAGTGCGGCACCGTCGCGCGCAAAGGTGGTGTCGGACATGCCCAGTGGCGTCAACAACCGCTGTGTCATCGTGTCACCGAGGCGGTGGCCGGTGATGCCCTCGATCACCAATCCGACCCAGTCGAGGTTGGTTCCGTACTCCCAGCGGGTGCCGGGATCGAACATCAGCGTCGTACCCAAGGATTCGACGGTGCCGGTGGCCACGTCCGGCAGATCCTGGGCCCGGGCCACCCGGGTGAAGTCCGCGTCGAAGAAGGCGTAGGCGAAACCCGCTGTGTGGGTGAGGAGTTGCCGGGTGGTCGGGATGCTTGCCGGTTCCCGCAGGCGCGGCGTGCCGTCGCCGTCGCATCCGTCGAGCACGGTGAGTCCGGCCAGACGGGGCTCGTACTCGGCAGCGGGGGCGTCGAGGTCGAGGACGCCGTCGTCGACGAGTTGCAGCGCGACGGTTGCGGTGAGCGACTTGGTGACCGAGTAGAGGGCGAGTACCGAGTCGGTGGCGATCGGGCCGACGGAACCGAGGTGGACGGTCTGCTCGGCGGTGCTCACCCCGGTGACGACGCCGGGCAGGGCCGAGGTGTCGGTGGAACGCAACCAGTCGTCGGCAGCGCGGGCGATGCGGTCGGTCGCGGCGTCCGGTGCGGCGTGTGGTGCGGAGTGTGGTGTGGGTGTCGCCATGGCGACTACCCTGCCAGGTCGCCGACGAAGCGCTCCAACCGCTCGAGTGCGTCGGTGAGATCGGCGGTCGAGGCCGCATACGACAGCCGGATGTGGTCGTCGGCGGTGGCGACGCCGAAATCCTTGCCCGGGGTGAGCGCGACGTGCGCCTCGAGCAGGGCACGGTCGCAGAACTCCGCCGACCCCAGGCCCGTCGGCGAGACGTCGATGTAGACGTAGAACGCGCCGTCCGGCGGGACCGGGACGGGCAGGCCGATGCGCTCGAGACCGTCGAGGACGAGGCGACGGCGATTGACGAACTCCCGTCGACGATCCTCGGCGACACCGAGCGACTCCGGGGTGAAACAACTCAAGGCCGCGTGCTGCGCCGGGGTCGGCGGACTGACGTAGTAGTTCTGCGCGAGCCGCTCGACGACGTCGACGAGGCCGTCGGGCAGGATCGCCCACCCCAGCCGCCATCCGGTCATGCCGAAGTACTTGGAGAAACTGTTGATGACGACGGTCGACGCCGTTGCGGTCGGGTCGGTGAGCACACTGCGCGGCGGATGGCCGTCGGCGTCGGGGTCGGCGAGGCCCAGGTAGATCTCGTCGACGATGCTCCACCCACCGCGATCGGTGACGTCGCGGCACAGCCGACGCAGGTCGTCGTGGGGGATCGAGGTACCCGTCGGATTCGACGGCGATGCCACGATCACCCCGCGTGTCTCCTCTTTCCACGACCGTGTGACGAGGTCCGGTGTCAGTTGGTAATACGTTTCCGGTGTCGTGGGAATCAACGACACCCGCGCTCCGAAGCTCTCGGCGAACTGCCGATTGCACGGATAGGACGGGTCGCCGATGAGGACGCCGTCGCCGTCGTCGATCAGCGCAGCACAGGTCAGCAGCAGCGCCGCCGAGGCACCGGTGGTGACGGCGACCCGACGCGGATCGACCTCGGCGCGAAAGTGTGTCGCGTAGAACCCGGCGATCGCCTCGCGCAGCTCGACGGTGCCGAGGGCCTCGGTGTAGGCCATCGGCCGGCCGTCGGCGGCGTCGCGGGCGGCGGCGAGGAACTGCGGGGGCGGGCCGAAATCCGGTTCGCCGATGTTGAGTCGGATGACCCGGTGTCCGGCCGCCTCCACGGCCGCGGCCTTCTTGGCGAACTCCATCGCGTAGAAGGGTGCCACCCGGTGCGCGCGCCGCGAGATGTGCATGGACACATTCTGCTCACGGCGCGCGCCGGAGGGGTCGGTGGGTGGGCCGGTCAGGTCAACGGTGGGTCAGGACACGGGTCGGTCAGGGAACGTAATTGAACGTGTCGGGATCGGGTCCGCGCCGCTTGTCCTTGTTGAGGCCGTCGACGGCAGCCATGTCCTCGGAGGAGAGATCGAAGTCGAAGAGCGCGAAGTTCTCCTCGACCCGCGAGCGCGTCACCGACTTGGGGAAGACGATGTCGCCGCGCTGAATGTGCCAGCGCAACACCACCTGTGCCACCGTGCGGCCCTTCTCCTCGGCGATCTTCTTCAGCACCGGATCATCGAGGACGTCGCCCTGCGCAATCGGCGACCATGCCTCGGTGGCGATGTTGTGTTCGGAATCGAAGGCGCGCAACGGGTTCTGGGTGAGGTAGGGGTGCACCTCGATCTGGTTGGCCGCGGGCACGACCTCGGTCTCGGCGAACAGGCGCTCGAGGTGATGCTTCTGGAAATTGGAGACACCGATCGCGCGGGCCTTGCCGTCGGCGTAGATCTTCTCCATCGCCTTCCAGGTCTCGACGAAATCGCCGACCTCGGGCAGCGGCCAATGGATCAGATACAGGTCGACGTGCTCGACACCGAGCCGTTCCAGGGACTTGTCGGTGGCCTCGAGGGCGTCGTCGAAGGCGTGAAAGCTGTTGTTGAGCTTGGTGGTGATGAAGACCTCGTCGCGCGGTATGCCCGACTTGCGTACTGCCTCACCGACTTCGGCTTCGTTCCCGTACATCTGCGCGGTGTCGATGTGACGATAACCCACCTCGAGGGCCGAGAGGGTGGCCTCGACGGTGTCTTCGGGCTTGATCTGGAAGACCCCGAAACCGAGCTGAGGGATCTCGACGCCATTGTTGAGTGTGATGGAAGGGACTGTCATGAAACACCTTTCACTGTGATGGTGGAGTGTGGACCCGCCAGGCGCGCACGGGGGGAGTACCTCACGGGAGGAGGACGAACTTGCCCCGGGGGTGGCGCCCGGACAGGTCGGCCAATGCGTGACCGGCCCTGTCCAGAGGGTACGTTGCGGCGACCTCGGTCACCAGGGACCCGTCGGCGGCCGCGGCGATCAGCGGCTCGATGGCCTCGGCCCGGTGGCGCTTGCTGTCGCTGCTCGATCCGTCGATCAACACGATGCCGTCCTCGGCGCGACCGAAGGCGGCGATGCTCACGATGCGTGAACGATCGGCCACCAGTTCCAGCGAGACATCGATCGCCTCATCGGTGCCGACCGTGTCGATGGCGACGGTGACCGTCCCCGGCGCCGCCTCGCGGATGCGCTCGATCAGCCCGTCGCCATAGGTGACCGGGATCGCCCCGAGCCCGCGCAGATACTCGTGATTGGTCTGCGCGGCGGTGGCGATGACCGTCGCCCCGGCCTTCACGGCGAGTTGGACGGCGACGACACCCACCGCACCCGCGCCGCCGTGCACCACGACGACATCGCCGTCGGCGACGTGTGCGGTGGCGATGGCATCGGCGGCGGTCATGCCCACCAGCAACAGGCCGGCGGCGCGCTGAACGTCGAGGCTCTCGGGCCGGCGATGGAGCCGGTCGGTGGCGACCACAACGTGGTCGGCGTACGCGCCGGGCACCGGATAGCCGATGACCGGATCGCCGACGGCGAGATCGTCGGTACCGGGGCCGACGGCCCTAACGGTGCCTGCGAACTCATTGCCGACAGGTCGCGGCAGGGCGGACTCGTCGGTGCCCATGAAACCCCGGATGATCTTCGCGTCGATCGGGTTCACCCCGATCGCCTCGACCGCCACCACGACCTGCCCCGGATCGGGGACCGGCAGCTCGGCCTTGACGACCTCGAGGGCCTCGACCGGGTCGCCGTACCGCACGGCGACGACCTGTCGGGCGGTCACCGCGGCGGAGTCGATGTCGAGGGTGTTGTCGTTGGTGTCTGGGGTGTTGGTGTTCGGGGAATCGGCCATGTTCGGTTCAAGGACACCCGGGCCGCGCGATATTCCGACGGTGACGTTGACCTCAGGGACATTGACCTCAGGACATTGACCTCAGCGAGATCGACCTCAGCGACGGAACCAGGCGCGTTCGTCCCCGTCGAGCGCGCGGGCCACACGGTGGCGGGTGGTCTCCGCGAGCGGCTCCGGCAGATCGTCGGGGGAAAACCAGGCCACCGCGAGGTTCTCGTCGTCGCCGACGCGTGGTTCGCCGTCGACGTGCCGCGCGAGGAAGCACACGTCGAGATACTGCGTCTGGTCCCCGTTCGGATAGGTGATCATCGGTGTCACGTCGATACTCGTCAGACGGTCGACGACCGCGGTGATCCCGGTTTCCTCGGCGATCTCCCGAACGATCGCGTGCGCGGGTTCTTCGCCGGGCTCGAGGACCCCCGAGACCACTGCCCACTCCTCGGTGTCGGCTCGGTGGGTCAGCAACACGCGGCCGGAGTCGTCGACGACGACCCCGCTGACCCCCGACAGCCACAGCGGGGCATGTCCGACGTGCGCACGAAGATCACGGATGAATTCGGGGATCGGCATGATGACGATCTTGCCTTCCGCATCCGCACACCGCCGGGCGCGCGGGCGCGCCGCGCCAGCGCCGGTGACCGTGTTCACATTCCCGCTGGTGAGGCGACCGCCGTCGACGGTTCGCACTCGCGTTCGAGTTCTTGTCGGTGGCCGATGCTTCACTGGGCCCATCCCGACGCAGAGGAGGCCACGGTGTTCGACCCACACACCCCCGATTTCGATGCTCCCGACCCCAACACACCCGATCTCGTCACGCCCGAAACAGGCGAACCCGATCCGGTCCTGGCCTGGACGGCGATGCGTGACTGGCTCGCCGACTCGGTGGCGGGCATCCCCGCCGGCGGCGTCCTCGACCTCGGTCCCGCCGAGTACGACGACTCCGACGATGCCGGCGACGTGCCGTGTGCTCAGATCCTGGTACTGCGTGACCAAACCTTCATGGTCAGGCTCTCGACGACAGTGATGACCATCCCGGCGGTTGCCGGATACGCGGTACCGCGCGCGATGCTCGACCGCTGGAACTACGAGGATCGGTTCCGTGATTGCACGCACGGATATCTGCTCACCCGTTCACGCGGCTGCGTCGCGGACGTGTGCGTCGCCTGGTTTCGGGACCGCCGTGCGATCAGTGGTCCCGCAGTCCTGGGTTGCCACTACACCACCGGTGACCCCGACCCCCGGGCCCGCGCCGCAGGGCGCGGCTCGGATGGGGGAGACCCCTGATCTTTCCCCCAGAAACCGTGCTGACCAGTGAATTCGGCCGACGGACGGCGCATGGTGGAGTCATGAACACCACAACAGACGCCACCACCACCCACGACGGCAGCGCACGCCGCAACGGCCCGAACTTCTGGAAGGTCCTGGGCATCATCGCGATCGTCCTCATCGCACTGGCGATGCTCGGACCAATCCTCAAGGGACTGTTCTGGATCGGTCTGATCGGCCTGGCCGTCTACGGTGCGATCATGCTGTTCCGGGCCTCCCGCAGCAAGGGCGGACCCACGTCGTCCGGCTTCTGATCCCGGAGAGGGGGAGCCGGAGCAGACCAGCCGACGCAGACTCGCAGAGAAAGCGTCGACCTGCGACGATGACCCCACTGCGGTTACCCTCCCCTCATGCCGAGGGTGATCGCCACCATCAGTCTGAAGGGCGGGGTGGGCAAGACGACGGTGACCGCCGGGGTCGCCGAATTCTTGTCCGCCGTATTCGGCAAACGGGTGCTCCTGGTCGATCTGGACGCCCAGACCAGCCTGACGACGGTCATGATCGGCCCCGAGCGTTGGCTCGAACTCAACGATCGGGGCCGGACCCTTGCCACGTTGTTCTCCGACGCCCTCGACGGCACCTCGTATTTCGACCGTGAGGCCGTACTGCAGCCCGGGGTGTCCTCGGTGGCGGAGGTCACCGGTGTGGACCTGCTGCCGGCATCGCTGGATCTGATCGAGCTCGCCGAGGAGTTGAGTGCGCGGCGGGTACTGGCCGACGATCACGCCGCCGCCGTGGAGATCCTGCGCCGCGCCATCGCACCCGTCGCCGACGACTACGACTTCATCCTCATCGACTGCCCACCCACCATGGGGCCCTTCACCCTCAACGGGCTCGCCTGCGCCGACGGCTTCCTCATCCCGACCATTCCGGATGTGTTGTCCACCTACGCCATTCCGCATGTCCAGCGGCACGTCGCCGACTTTGCCGAAGAGATCGGACGCGACATCCGCGAGCTCGGAGTCGTCATCAGCAAGTATCGGCCGTCGTCGGTGTTGCACCAGGACACGGTCAAGCGGCTGCGTCGTGACACCACCATCCAGAACGTGCTGCCCGCCTACATCCACGAGGGCAACGTCGTCGGCGCGGCCGCCGCGTTCGAGCCGTGGCCGACGCTGCGCGCCAAATACGGCCATCATGGCCACTACGAGCAGTTCGAGGCACTCACGCGTGCGGTCATGAACGAAGCGTTGGTCAAACTCCCCTGACCTCGGGCGCTCGCCGGCGGACACATCGATCAGCTCAGCTGGGCCAGTTGCTCGATGAGCTCACGACGCGTGCCCTGCGCCTCCGAATGGCGCAGCGGCTTGACCCGTTCGACGAGGATCTCATCGGTCGCGTCGGGCAGCAGGCTCAGCACCTCGTCGAGGAATTCCTCGAGCGGCATCGCCCACTCGGCCTGCGCCTGTCCGGGCATGAGGTCGGTTTGTACGGCCGGAGGAACCAGCTCCAGGACGTCGATCCCCTTGGGCGCCAACTGCACTCGCAACGAGTCGGTGAATGAGTGAATCGCCGCCTTGGAGGCGCTGTAGGTCGCGGTGGCGACCATCGGGGTGAAGGCGAGTCCCGAGGAGACGGTGATGATGGTGGCGTCGGGACGGCCGGAGAGGAACTCGGTGAACGCGGCGACCAGTCGCAACGGTCCCAGGATGTTGGTTGTCACCACGGCCTCCGCGGTGTCGAGGAAACCGCTTGTGGTCAAGTCTTCCGGGCGCATGATCCCGGCCATTGCGATGAGCACGTTGGTCTCGGGAAAACGTTGCTGCACTTCGGTGCTCACCCGGGTGATGTCGTCGGCATCGGCGGTGTCGATGCGGACGGTGTGGATGCCGGGGTGGGCCGCGGCGATCTCGTCCAGCAGCGCCGTACGGCGTCCACCGATGATCACGGTGTTGCCGAGCTCGTGCAGGCGCAGTGCCAACCCCAGGCCGATGCCGGAGGTCGCGCCGGGGATGAAAACGGTGTTGTCGGTGAGTTTCATGGATGCCACTTCACCATCGGTGTACCCCTGCCCGCCAGGGCCCACCCATCCACGGATCGGTGATCCCTGGATCGTGCCGGCCGGCCGGAGTAGGTGTGGACAGATGATCACCAGCCTCGGAACCACCATCGACCGAGCCGGACTCGCACAGTTCCTGCGTTCCCGGCGCGATGCGCTGCAACCGGCCGACGTCGGGCTGCCCGCCGGAGTCCGCCGACGCACCCGCGGGCTGCGTCGCGAGGAGTTGGCGCAGCTGGCCGGTATGTCGACGGACTACTACAGCCGGCTCGAACAGCAGCGTGGGCCGCATCCGTCGGCGCAGATGATCGCCGCGATCGCCCAGGCGCTGCACCTGCGGCTCGACGAACGCGACCACCTGTTCCGGCTGGCCGGCCTGAATCCACCGGATCGGATGGCGCACGACGATCACGTCGGCCCCGGCATGATGCGGATCGTCGACCGGCTCACCGACACCCCGGCGATGGTCGTCAACAGTGCGGGAGAAACGTTGTGGCAGAACGCGTTGTGCGTGGCGCTCATCGGTGACGACAGTGTTCACACCGGGTATCGCCGCAGCATCACCTACCGGTGGTTCACCGATGAGGCGACACGCGCACGGTTTCCCGAGGCCGATCACGACCATCACGCGCGAGCGCACACCGCGCGCCTGCGGACAGCGGTGACGATGCAGGGCCCGCGGTCGCGTGCGGCGCAGGTGGCCGACGAATTACGTTCGCAGAGTCCGCAGTTCGCCGAATTGTGGGACGAGCACGACGTCGGCACCCGACTCGCCGACGACGTCAAGCGTCTCCTGCATCCCGACCTCGACCTGATCGAGGTGAATTGTCAGACGCTCCTCGACCCGGACCGCGCGCACGCCCTGCTGGTGTACACCGCGATACCCGGAAGCGAAAGCCACGAGAAACTGTCGATGCTCTCGGCGGTCACGATCTGAGGTGTTCACGCGCCGCAGTGCTGTCGACCAGTTCCGACGGGCACGCGCCCGACGCCTCGCCGGCGACCGAGGCGAGTTCCTCACCCACCGACAAACGCGGCTCCGATGTGTCTGTCGCAGGGACGGTTTCGACGGTGGTGGGCTTGGTGCCGGTGAACAGTGAGGCGATGGCGCCGAGGACGCAGCAGATGAGTGCGAAGGTGAATGCTGCGGTGAGGCCGTCGGAGAAGGGGTCGCTGATCAGGTGGGGGAAGAAGTTGAGGCCGGTGAGGTGATCGACGCTGGACTGTGGGAGTCCTTGCAGTGCTTGGCCGGCGACCTCGCGGATCGGGTTGTAGCCGAGGAATGCCGCGAACAGGATGCCGACGGTGGGGATGTGGGCAATGCCGTCGGCAGCGGGTGCGGGCATGCCGTTGGCGGTCAGTCCGGAGTACATGGCGTCGGGTAGGTGGGTGGAGAGTCCGGCGATCATCAGCGAGAAGAACAGGCCGATGGACAGGACCATCGCGGCGTTCTGGAAGGTGGTCATCATGCCGGCGCCGGAACCACGCGAGGTGATGGGTAGGGAGTTCATGACTTCGGCGCGGTTGGGTGAGGCGAACAGGCCCATGCCGATGCCGTTGATGAGGAGCACGAGGGCGAACACCCAGTAGGTGAAGTTCACCGGCATCGCGATGAGCGCGCCGAAGGTGCCTGCGGTGATCAGCATGCCCATGGTGGTGAACCACTTGGTGCCGAGCTTGTCCGAGAGTGCTCCGGAAACCGGTGCGCTGATGAGGAAGCCGATGGTCATCGGGATCATGTAGATACCGGCCCACAGCGGGGTACGGGAGTAGTCGTATCCATGCTGCGGCAACCAGATGCCCTGCAGCCAGATGATCAGGATGAACTGCAAACCGCCACGGCCGATGGAACCGGCGAGGTTGGCGAGGTTACCGAAGGTGAACGACCGGTTCTTGAACAGGCTCAGTTCGAACAGTGGGCTGTCGACCTTGGTTTCGATGAACACGAACGCGGCCAACACGATGACGCCGCCGATCAACCCGGTCAACACCCAGGGGTTGGTCCAGCCCATGGCGTGGGTTCCGTAGGGCTGGATGCCGTAGGTGATGGCGATCAGGATCGCGATCAGGCCGACGGCGAAGGTGATGTTGCCCCACCAGTCCATCTTGGCGTGCTTGCGCTCACCGAGATCGTGCAGCTTCAGATACGCCCAGATGGTGCCGATGACACCGAAGGGCACCGACACGAGGAAGATGTAGTGCCACTGGATCGGGGCGAGGATGCCGCCGATGAGCAGGCCGAGGAACGAACCGGCGATGGCGGCCACACCGTTGATGCCCATGGCCAGACCGCGCTGGTTGGCGGGGAAGGCGTCGGTGAGGATGGCTGAGGAGTTGGCCATGAGGAAGGCGCCGCCGACGCCCTGCACGATGCGCCAGAAGATCAGCCAGATCGCTGCCTCACTGCCGTCGAACCAGGTGATGGCGAGGAAGATCGAGGAGATGGTGAAGATGGCGAAGCCCATGTTGTACATGCGCGCTCGGCCGAACATGTCGCCGAGGCGGCCGAAGCTGACCACGAGGACGGCGGTGACGACGAGGAAGCCCATCATCATCCACAGCAGGTAGCTGGTGTTGCTGCTGTCGAGGGGGTTGACGTTGATGCCCTTGAAGATGTCGGGCAGTGCGATGAGCACGATCGAGGAGTTGATGGTGGCGATGAGCATGCCCAACGTGGTGTTGGACAACGCAATCCACTTGTAGTGAGGACCGAAAGGCGCGGTCGGAGCCGGGTCGGCGGTCGGGATGGGGGCGGTCACTGTCTTCTCCTGCGATACCGGTGGTGGATGGTCGGGGCGCGCGGCGAGCGGGGATGGGCGGCCCGCTCGCCGCGCCGTCATCGGGGTGGAACCGAGTGCTCGGCAGAATCGGCGAGTTCGTCGCCGGAGAGTGCGGTGTCGGACAGCGCGGTGTCGGAGAGGGCAGTGTCGGAGAGGGCAGTGTCGGAGAGGGCGGCAGCGAGGGCCACCACCCCTTCGGTCAGATGCGAACGCGTCTGCGGGTCAAGGCGTTCCATCGCGGTGCCGAGGATCTGGGCCTTCGCCGACCGGGCGTGGTTGATGTGCTCGGTGCCTGCGACGGTCGCGACGAGTTGTCGCGCACGTCCGTCGTCGGGGTCGGGCGCGCGCTCGACGAAACCCTGCTGTTCCAGGGAGGCGACGATGCGTGACATCGTCGGCATCGTCACCGACTCGCGGTCGGCGAGCTCGGACAGGCGCAGCGGACCGTGATTGATGATCGTCCACAGTGCCGAGGCCACACCCGCACTGAGCACACCCTGCCCACCGGAGCGTAGTGAGCGGGTGATCCGGACCAGATGGTGATAAAGGACCGCCACGTCGGACGTGCCAGTGGCGGGCGTGTCAGTGGCGGACGTGGCAGTGGCGGGCGTGTCCGGTTCGACAGTCGTCTCGACGATGGTTGTGGTGTCCGGTGCGGTCGGCGACATCGGCGCGCTCCTTTCGGGAGGTATGCTCCGAATATAGTTGCTTAGTGCTAAGTAAGCGAACGGTAAAGTCCGGATGCTTCGATGTGCACTTCGGGCGTGCTCGGATTCACGGCGGGAATTCTCGTCGGGCGCGTGTGCTTACGGTGGAGTAGGGCGGGATGGCGACGAACCGCACCCGACCAACCCAAGACGAATGAGAACCCAACACGAAAACGAGGTGCACTGTGGCACGAGTGATCATCATCGGGGGACACGGGAAGATCGCGCTGCGACTGGCGCGGCTGCTCACCGCACGAGGTGACGCGGTCAGCTCGGTGATCCGCAACCAGGCGCAGAGTGACGACATCATCGCGACCGGCGCCACGCCCGTCGTCGCCGATGTGGAGCACCTCGACACCGGGGCCATCGCCGAGGTGCTCGCCGGAGCCGACGTCGTCGTGTGGTCGGCAGGTGCGGGTGGCGGCAACCCCGAGCGCACCTTCGCGGTCGACCGCGATGCCGCGATCCGCTCCATCGACGCCGCAGCGGCGGCCGGCGTGCCGCGCTACGTCATGGTCTCGTACTACGGTGCCGGACCCGATCACGGTGTCCCCGAAGATGATTCGTTCTACGCCTATGCCGAGGCCAAGGCTGCGGCCGACGCCCATCTCACGAGCACCGATCTGGCCTGGACGATTCTCGGGCCGAGCCGACTCACCGACGACCCGGGCTCCGGCCGCATCGAGGTCGGGGGATCGGACACCTCCGCCGGGTCCGGAACATCAGAGAGCGCGACATCCAAGAGCGAGGTCAGTCGCGACAACGTCGCCGCGGTCGCCGCGGCGGTGATCGCCGATCCGGCCACCGCGAAGCGGGTCATCGAGTTCAACGACGGTGACGTGCCGATCGAGAAGGCGCTGGCCTGAGCGAGACGCACTGACATGAGCGGTTTCGAGCCGGCTCTGGCGGAGATCGTCGGTGAGCGCAACGTGCTCACCGACGATGACGCCATGGCCGGATATCTCGTCGACTGGATGGGTCGCTATACCGGCATCGCCGACGCGGTGGTCCGGCCGCGCACCGTCGACGAGGTGGCTGCTGTGATGAAAGTGGCTGCCGCTGCGAAGATTCAGGTCTGTATTCAAGGGGGCAACACCGGCCTCGTCGGCGGGTCGGTACCACCGGCGACCGCGGATGGGCGCCGACGCATCGTTCTCAGCACCGCGCGGATGACCGATCTCGACGAGGTCGACCCGATCGGACGATGCGTGGGCGCGCAGGCCGGAGCGACGATCGCCGCCATCGACGCACACGCCGCGGTCCACGGACTGATGTTCCCGGTCGACCTCGCCTCCCGGGACAGCGCCACTGCGGGCGGTGTCGTCGCCACCAACGCCGGTGGCATCCGCATGATCCGACACGGCAACACCCGCGCGGCGATCTGTGGCATCGAGGCCGTCCGCGCCGATGGTGACGTCCTGCGACGCTGGTCGCCGCTCGTGAAAGACAATGTGGGATATGACATCCCGGGACTGCTCGCGGGGAGTGAGGGCACCCTGGCCATCATCACCCGAGTGCTGTTCCGGTTGGTCGGCCCGCCGGTCGCCACCGTTGTCGTCGTGGCCGCACTCGAGCGGGTGGCCGATGCGCTCACCCTGATCGGGCGGGCCCGCGAGGCAGGTCTGGTGATCGAGGCCGCCGAGTTCATGACCCGCGAGGGTGTCGATCTCGTCGGCGAACACGGCAGCCGACGTCCGGTCTCCACCCCCGCTCCCTACCATCTTCTGCTCGAGGTCTCCGGGGCCGGTGACACCGAGACAGCCGTCGTCGACCTCCTCGACGACGCCGAGGGCATCGTCGACGCCGTGCTCGAACCCGGTCCCGCGCGGGCGCTGTGGGAGATCCGGGAGAGTCACACCGAGGCCGTCGCGCGTGCCACCACGACCCCGGTCGTCAAACTCGACGTGTCGTTCCCGATCCGGTCCCTTCCGCACGCCATTGCCGAATTACAGGACCTGCCTGGTCATCTCGACGTCGCCTGCCGCCCCATCCTGTTCGGGCACATCGGCGACGGCAACATCCACGTGAATTTCCTCGATGTGCCGGTCGAGGCGACCGACGCCGTGACCGACGCCGTCTTCGGGATCGTCGCCCGGCTGGGCGGCAGCATCAGCGCCGAACACGGGATCGGCCGGGCGAAGACGGCGTGGATCCGACTCGGTCGTTCGCCGACCGACCTGGCCACGATGCGCGCCATCAAGGACGCCCTCGATCCGCAGGGTCTGCTCAATCCCGGAGTGCTCTTCGGCTGAGTCGAGCCGCGCCGCACGGCCACGCCACATTACGATCACGGTGATCGTGACCCTGGTCGTGCCCAGAACGCATCCCTACGGTGGAGCACTTGTGAGTTCCACCCTGACCGACATCACCGACGTTCCCGCCGAGGACGACGCCGCACGGCGGCGCCGGCTACGCACGGTCGTCGCCGCGAGCCTGCTCGGCACCACCATCGAGTGGTACGACTTCTTCCTCTACGCGACCGCCGCAAGCCTGGTGTTCTCCAAGGTCTTCTTTCCCGACCAGAGCAGCTTTGTCGGAACGTTGTTGTCGTTCGCGACCTTTGCCGTCGGCTTCGTCGTGCGCCCGATCGGTGGCGTCGTGTTCGGACACATCGGCGACCGCATCGGCCGCAAACGCACCCTCGCGGTGACGATGGTCCTGATGGGCGCGGCGACGGCACTGATGGGCGTCCTGCCGACCGCCGCGCAGATCGGGTTCCTCGCCCCGGTACTGCTGCTGTGCCTGCGAATCCTGCAGGGATTCGCCCTCGGCGGCGAATGGGCCGGCGCGGTGCTGCTCGCCGTCGAACACAGCCCCGCGCGGCGTCGTGGTCTGTTCGGGTCGATCCCGCAGATCGGCCTGGCGCTCGGGCTCGCCCTGGGCACCGGTGTCTTCGCGATACTCCAGGTGGCCTTCGACGATCACGACTTCCTGGTCTACGGATGGCGGATCGCGTTCCTGCTGAGCATCGTGCTGGTTGTCATCGGATTCGTGGTGCGGCTGAAGGTCTCGGAGACCCCGGCCTTCCGTGAGGTCGCCGAGCTCGAGCAGAAGTCGAGTGCCCCGCTGCGCGACGTCGTCCTCCCGCCCAACACCCGCAACACCGTCCTCGGTCTGCTCGCGCGCTGGGGTGAGGGATCGGCGTTCAACACCTGGGGTGTGTTCGCGATCGCCTACGCCACCGGCAGTCTGGGCCTACCTCGCGTGCCGGTCCTGGTGTCGGTCACCATCGCGGCTCTGGTGATGGCGGTGGGCCTGCCGGCGTCGGGGGTGCTGACCGACCGCTACGGGCCGCGACGCATCTACCTGATCGGCATGATCGCCTACGCGGTCGCGGTCTATCCGGTCTTCGCACTGTTCGGCACCGAGAAGCTGGTGTGGTTCACCGTCGGACTCGTGATCGTCTTCGGTGTGGTCCACGCACTGTTCTACGGCGCCCAGGGCACCTTGTTCGCCTCGCTCTACCCGACGCCGGTGCGTTACACCGGACTCTCGGTCGTCTACCAGTTCTCCGGCATCTATGCCTCGGGTCTGACACCGCTGATCCTGACCGCACTCATCGGTGCCGGTGGCGGCTCGCCGTGGTGGGCGGCGGGTTACCTGGTGGCGACCGGACTGATCAGCGTGGCCGCGACGGCGGCGATCCGGCAGCGCGACCTGCACCTCTGAGGAGTCGGGCGGCTCACAGCGCCGCACGCACGTCGGCGGACTCGACCGGATGCGAGAACATCGGGTAGTCGAAGGAGATCGCGTTGTCGTGTTCGGCGACCGAGGTCGCCGCGGTGCAGTCGGTGAGCGTGATCACCCGGTATCCGTTCTCGTACGCCGAACGCATCGTCGATTCCACACAACAGTTGGTGAGGAATCCGGCGAGGATCACCGTCTCGATTCCCTTGCTGCGCAAGATGAAATCGATGTTGGTCGAGGCGAAGGTGTCGAGTCCGCGCTTGCCCTCGATGAGGATGTCGCCGTTGGCGGGTGCCAATTCGTCGACGATCTGCGCACCCCACGTGCCCTTCACGAAGGCGTTGCCGTCGACGACGCCCTTGAGGATCCCGTACGGGTGTCGGGTGAGCTCGCCGTAGCCGGGAGCGAAGGTGATCGGGGCATGCATGATCGTCACCCCGGCCTCGCGGGCAGCCTGCACCAGCGAGGTGGTGTTGGTGAGCATGTCGGTCTTGTCCATCACCTCGGCGACCGCATCGTGCAGCACACCGCCGTCGGAGGTGAACTCGTTCTGGAACTCGATGAGGACGAGAGCGGTGGTGGCGGGATCGAGGGTGAGCGTGTCGGACATGGGGATTCCTCACTCGGGGCGGTACAGATGCAGGCGAACTCATCGGGTGAGCTACGCCACACTTGATTCAAGTCCTCGGCGGCGTCCTCGGCAACCCGAGCGCCACGATCCCGACGATGAGACGATGCAGTCGTGACCGATTCGGTAGGGCAACGACTGGCCGAGCTGGCGCGCCGCACCGGTGTGGCGACCAGCTATGTGGGATGGGACTCCGCCGAACACGAGGTGAGTGCGGCGACCCTGCGCGCGGTGCTGGGGGCGATGGGTATCGCCGCCGACACCGACGCGGAGATCGACGCCGCCCTCGCCGACGCCGAGATCGCCGACTGGCGCACGTTGGTGCCGCCGGTCACCGTGGTCACCGAGGGCGACGCCGCGGTGTTCTGGGTCCATGTGCCCCACGGCAATCCCGTGGACGTCGAGGTCACCACCGAAGCCGGAGACCGGGTGCGCCCGGTACAACTCGACGTGTGGTGGGAACCGCGCCCCGTCGACGGCGTGCTCACCGGACGTGCGAGTTTCGCAGTCCCGGAAGGACTCTCGCCGGGTTATCACACGATCTCGGTCACCGACGAGATCAGCGGGAGCACGGCGACGGCGCCGTTGATCGTGACGCCTCGGCGACTGAGAACCGCCGACGCCCTGCGCGGTGAGCAGCGCTGGGGGACGGCGCTGCAGCTGTATTCGGTGCGCTCCGCACGGTCATGGGGAGTCGGTGACTTCGCCGACCTCGCCGAGGTCGCCGCCGAGACGGCCAGCACCTACGGCGCCGACTTCGTCCAGGTGAACCCGCTGCACGCCGCGCAGCCGGTGCCCCCGATCGAGAACTCGCCGTATCTGCCGGCGACCCGCCGATTCGTCAATCCCCTCTACATCGCGATCACCGACATCGCGGAGTACGTCGATCTGCCCAAGGCCGACCGCAAACGTGTCGACAAACTCGCCAGGGGTTTCGTCGCCGACGACCTCTCGACGAAGAAGATCAAGCGCAACAAGGCCTTCCGTGCAAAGCTGACCGCGCTGGAGCTGCTGCACGCGGTTCCGCTGCGAGCGGCGCGTGCCGCAGCGTACCGGCAGTTCCGTCGTCGTGAGGGCGCCGGCCTGCGTGATTTCGCCACCTGGTGCGCGCTGGTCGAGAAATACGGGCGGGACAGTCCGGCGTGGTCCGACAAACTCGGTGATCCGGTCTTCGTCGAGACCGAGCGCCGACGGCTGGCCGGACGCATCGAGTTCCACACGTGGCTGCAATGGATCTGCGACGAACAACTCGCCCGGGCCCAGCACGCCGCACTGGCGGCGGGAATGCGTATCGGCATCATCGCCGACCTCGCCGTCGGAGTGGGTCGCGACAGCGCCGACGTGTGGTCCCTCGGCGAGGTCCTCGCCACCGGTGCGACGGTCGGCGCACCGCCGGACGGCTTCAATCAACAAGGCCAGAACTGGAATCAGCCACCGTGGCATCCGCGACGACTCGCCGAGTCGGGATATGCGGCCTATCGCGACATGCTGCGCACCGTGCTGCGCCACGCCGGTGGTCTGCGCGTCGACCACATCCTCGGTCTGTTCCGGCTGTGGTGGATTCCCGAGGGACGATCCGCGGCCGAGGGCACCTACGTCCGCTACGACCACGACGCGTTGATCGGGATCCTCGCGCTGGAGGCACAACGCGCCGGGGCCGTCGTCATCGGCGAAGACCTCGGCGTGTTCGAGAAGACGGTGCAGGACACACTGGCCGCGCGCGGCATCCTCGGCTGCTCGATCCTGTGGTTCGAGCACGGTGAGTACGCGCCCATTCCGCCCGAGGAGTACCGGGAGTTGTGTCTGACCTCGGTCACCACCCACGATCTGCCACCGACGGTCGGCTATCTCGCCGGCGACCACATCACCCTGCGGGCCGAACTCGGACTGCTCACCGAGAGCGAGGACGACGACCGGGCCCGCGAGGAACGCGACCGCGACGCGATCCTCGCGCTGGCGATCGAGCGTGGCCTGTGGTCACCGGACATCCCGCTGACCGATCCACGGACGATCAACGCTCTCTACCAACTCATCGCGGCGAGCCCGTCACTGCTGTTGGGGGTGGCGCTGGTGGACGCGGTCGGGGAACGGCGCATCCAGAACCAGCCCGGCACCGACGGCGATCAATATCCCAACTGGTGTATCCCCCTCGCCGACGACGAGCTGCGTCCGGTGCTCGTCGAGGACCTGCCGTCGAACGCGCGGTTCGCCTCGCTGGTGGCCGCGCTCGAGGACGCGGGCGTCGGGGGTGGATCTCGCGAGGACGATGACTTCCTGTGGTGAGGGCTTTCTCGGGTGATGACGTCCGTGATGACGGCGCGCCCCGGCGGTGAGACCTAGGATGTGGCCGAGTCCCGCCCGGCCGTTCGGCCCCGGCGCAACGCCACGGCGATGAGAACCATCGCGACCGCGCACAGCACCCCGACCCCGACGTCGAAGGCGATCCCGGCGGTCACCAGACCCCATTGGGCCGCGGCGATGCCCTGCCCGATGATCGGGACCGACAGCGCGATGTAGGCGACGACGAAATAGGTGGACGTCACCTCCGCGCGCCGGTCCGGTGGGCTCGCCGCGACCACCGCCGCCATGCCCTTGCTGAACGAAATACCTTGCCCGGCACCGGCGATCACCGCACCGACGATCATCAGGGTCAGCGACGCCGCGGCCAGTGACCAGGCCAGGACAGCCACCCCGACGACGAGCGTCGCGCACCCGGTGATCAGCGCCGCACCGGTGGGCGCGTGGCGCCCGAGGATCTGAATGGTCGCCGACGACGCGAGTAGGACCGCGACGAGTGCCCCGGCGGCGGCATGATTGTCGATGCCGATCACCTTGGCGAGAAATGACGGCGCCACCGCGGTGAAGGTGCCCAGGACCGCGAATCCGGCGAAAGCTGCGATCGCCGGCCCGGTGAACACCTCGCGTACCTGCGGTGGCACCGACAGTCGCTGCACGCCCAGCCGGGCCCCGGGCCGCAGGCGTGCGGGTTCGGCGACGAACCAGATCGCCACCCCGACCACGGCGAGCGCCGTCAGGTCGACCACGAAGACGGTGTGCAGGGGCGCGGGGACGTACTGGGCGAGAATGCCCGCCACCAGTGGGCCGAGTCCCAGCCCGCCCATGTTCGCGGCGGTGGCGATCGCCGGAGCGCGCGACTGCCAGGATCGCGGGGCCAGTTCGATCACCGCCGCCGTGGCGGTGCCGGTGTAGATACCCGCCGACAGCCCCGAGATGACGCGCCCGGCCAGGAGCTCGGCCAGCCCGCCCGCGGTGACGAAGACGACGGCACTGATCGCGGAGATGGCGACGCCCGCCAGCAACAGCGGCCGTCGGCCGATGACGTCGGACCAGCGGCCGAACACGATGAGCGCCGCAATGACCCCGGCGGCGTAGACGGCGAAGATCACCGTCGTGGTCGTGACGCCGAAGCCCAATTCGGCGCCATAGATCGCGTAGAGCGGCGTCGGCAGCGTGGTGCCCATCATCACCACGGCGAACGCGGCGACGGCGGCGGCGAACGCCGATCCCGCACCGAGTGTGCGGCGCGTCGGGGGACGCGGATCTCCTCCGCCGGGACCGGGAGTCGGTGTGTGGGAAGCCATGACCCTCCACAGCGTATCCCCGATGGCGTGCGCTCACCGACGTGATGCGCGGTGGCGGTCGGACCGGAGTATCCACTCGGCGAACCGTCGGTGCACTACCGTCGTGGCATGGCGCCTGTCGATCCCAGAATCCTCGTCACCACGTCCCGGATGCCCTTCGCCGTCGACGAGATCCACAAGCTGGGGGAGACGGGCCGGTTCGTCGTCGCGACCGACACCTTCCGATCGGCCCCGGGCAACCATTCGCGCGGCGCGAGCAAGCACATGGTGGTGCCCGCACCCACCCAGGAAACCCAGGCCTACGTCGACGCCATCGCGGGGATTCTCGACTCCGAGCGGATCAACTGGCTGCTGCCGATGTTCGAGGACGTCTTCTATCTCGCCAGGCATCGAGATCAGCTCGCCGACGGCCGCGACGTCGAGTTGTTCTTCCCCGACTTCGACACCCTGCGCATGGTGCACGACAAGGTTGGTTTCACCGAACTGTGCGCGCGGCTGGGCCTACCCGTCGCCGAGACGATCACCGCGACGAGCCCGGCGGAACTGCGTGCCGCGACCGGCCGTTGGGATCACTGGTTCGCTCGGGCGGCCTTCGGGCGCGGCGGTCTCGACATCGCCACCAACACCGGACCGCTCGCCGGCGAGACCGACCTCGACGACATCACGCCCACCCCCGAGGACCCCTGGCTGGTCCAGGAATTCCTGGCCGGCGTCGACCGCTGCAGCTGGAGTGTGGTCCACCACGGCGAGGTCGTCCTGCATTCTTGCTACGAACACCCGCTCGCGATCGACAACCGCGGGGGCGTGGTCTTCCGGTCGGTGGATTCGCCGCAGTCGCTGGAAACCGCGCAACGCATTGCACGCGAACTGAATTGGCACGGACAACTGAGCTTCGACTACCTGATGACCGACGACGGGGTGCACCACATGGTCGAGTGCAACCCGCGCCCGACCGCCGGGTGCACGCTGGCCACCGCCGAGGAGTTCGACACCGCGCTGTTCGATCCCGGTGAGCTCGTCGTCGTGCCCGAGGGCCGCAAGAAGATGATCCGGGCCGCAGTCATCCGTGACGCCCTCATGCACCCGAGTCGTGCCCGTGCGGACCTGCGCGCCTCGCGCGGCGCGAAGGGCGTGTACGAGCAGCGCAAAGATCATCTGCCACTGCTGTATTCGGCGTTGTCGCTGCAGCATGTGCTGGCGTATCGCAAACAGCTCGGCATCAACCGGGTCAAGGGCGAGACCCTGGTGGCCACCCAGTTCTTCGACGTGCTCTACGACGGGTCGCCGATCCCCTGATGACCTCCCAGGGTGATGTGGGTTACTGTGAAGCCTGGTAACAGGTAATGGTCGCGGTGACCTCCCGGGCGCGTGACCTCGCGAAGGAGGGCACATGCGACCACATCACGAGGTGATCATCGTGGGCGCCGGATTCGGTGGGCTCGGGGCGGCCATCGAATTCCGACGTCTCGGCATCGACGACCTCGCGATCCTCGAACGCGAGGACGACCTCGGTGGCACCTGGCATGTGAACCACTACCCGGGCCTGGCCGTCGACATCGCCTCGGTGACCTACTCGTACTCGTTCGCGCCGAACCCCTACTGGTCGCGATTGTTCGCGCCGGGCCCCGAACTCAAACGCTACGCGACGCACGTCGCCGACACCTACGATCTCAAGCGGCACATGGAGTTCGGCGTGAGTGTCGAGTCCGCCGAATGGGATGAGCGGCAGCAGTTCTGGGTGGTGCGCACCGGTGACGGAATGGCGCGCACGTGCCGGTATCTGGTGACCGCCACCGGCTTCCTCTCCCAACCCCACATCCCCGACTTCCCGGGGATCGACTCCTTCGAGGGCACGGTCCTGCACACCGCCGACTGGGACGACTCCGCCGATCTCACCGACAAGCGCATCGCGGTGATCGGAACCGGTGCGACCGCGGTGCAATTGATCCCCGAGGCGGCGCGGGTGGCGCGCCAACTGACGGTCTTCCAGCGCACTCCCATCTGGGTGGTGCCCAAGCTCGACATGGCGATCCCGAAGCCGGTGCAGCAGTTGTTCGCCCGGGTGCCCCTGGTGCAGCGCGCGGCACGCCTGGCGAACACGGCAGCGCTGGAACTGCTCATGGTGGTCGGCGTGCTGCACTTCCGCCAGGCCAAACTGGGCAACAAGGGTGCCGCGCTGCTGGCACGGGCGCATCTGCGGGCGCAGGTCCCCGACGCGGCGTTGCGTCGAGCCCTGACCCCCGACTACGACTTCGGATGCAAACGACCGACGTTCTCCAACAGCTACTTCCGGTCGTTCGTCCGCGACAATGTCACCCTCGAGACGAATGGGATCGGCCATCTGGAACCCGACGCCATCGTCGCGGGCGACGGTCGGCGCACCGAGATCGACACCCTCGTCCTCGCCACCGGATTCGATCTGTGGGACAGCAACTTTCCCGCCTTTCCGGTCGTCGGACGTGACGGCGTGGAGCTCGGGCTCTGGTGGCGGACCCGCCGATTCCAGGCCTACCAGGGGCTGACCATGCCGAAATTCCCGAATCTGTTGTCGCTCAACAGTCCCTACTCCTACAGCGGGTTGTCATACTTCACCACCATCGAAGGCCAGATGATCCACATCGGGCGGCTCTTCGGCGAGCTGAAACGACGCGGAGCGACAACCTTCGAGGTCACCGAGCAGGCGAATGCGCAGTTCCTCGACGAGGTCACCGACAAGCTCGATTCGTCGGTCTTCTACCGCGGCGACTGCGCGAGTTCACGGAGCTACTACTTCAACCACCAGGGGGAGGCGGCGCTGCTGCGCCCCACGTCGACGCTGACCACCCTGCGGGAGATGGGCAGATTCCCACTCGACGCCTACGAGTACCGGATGGCGCCTACTGTGTGAGCATGCGTGCATGGGCCGTCACCACACCTGCGCCGATCGACCCGGGGTCGGACCACGACAGTTCGGATCGCCCCGGACCGCTGCAGCCGGTCGACAAGCCGATCCCCGAACCCGGTGTCGGTGAGCTGCTCGTCCGGATGCGTGCGTGCGGGGTGTGTCGCACCGACCTGCACGTCTGCGAAGGTGATCTGCCGGTCCACCGGGTCGGGGTGACCCCGGGCCACGAGGTGGTCGGCGAGGTCGTCGGACTCGGCGCCGGCGCACAGGGATACGCGGTCGGCGACCGCGTGGGCGTCGCCTGGCTCCACCACACCGACGGCACCTGCGGCTACTGTGTGCGCGGCGCGGAGAACCTCTGCCCGAACTCGACCTACACAGGCTGGGATGTCGACGGCGGCTACGCCGAATTCACCACCGTACCTGCCGATTTCGCCTATCACCTGCCCGGCGGCGTCGACGATGTGACCCTTGCCCCGCTGCTGTGTGCCGGCATCATCGGCTATCGCGCGCTGATGCGGGCGTCGCTGCCGCCCGGAGGTCGGTTGGGGCTCTACGGATTCGGTGGCAGCGCGCATCTCGCCGCGCAGATCGCCATCGCGCAGGGTGCGCGGGTGCACGTGATGACGCGGGGGGAGCAGGCGCGCGAGCTGGCACTGTCGTTGGGTGCGGTCTCCGCGGTCGATGCCTACGACGCCCCGCCCGAACCGCTCGATGCCGCGATCACCTTCGCCCCGGTGGGTGAGCTCGTGCCGGTGGCGATGCGGGCCCTCGACCGCGGCGGGGTGCTCTCCATCGCCGGCATCCACCTCAGCGACATCCCGGCTCTCAACTACGAGCGAGAGCTGTTCTATGAGAAGGAGATCCGCTCGGTGACGGCCAACACCCGGGGCGACGGTCGCGAATTCCTGCGGCTGGTCGAGGAGTACGGGATCACCGCCACCACCCACACCTACCCGCTGTCGCGGGCCGACGCCGCCCTCGCCGACCTGAAGGCCGGACGTTTCGACGGCGCGGCGGTGCTGGTCCCCGACAACTGACCCACCGGGCGCGGCGCCTCACACCGGGTTCAGGAGCTCCGGGGAATTGTTGGCCACCCGGTTCACCAGCGGTGACACCTCACGAATCGCGATCGCGGCCGCGACGTCGGCACTCGGCGGCGCGAAAAGAGTATCCGGCGCACGGTGGTCGGGATCGAGCCACGCGTCCCAGTTGTCGTAGGGCATGATCAGCGGCATCCGATCGTGGACCTCGCGCAGATCGCCGACGGCGTCGGTCGTCAGGATCGAACAGCTCAGCAGCGGCGGCGCCGCGTCGTCGGTACGGTCGTGCCACACCGACCAGAGGCCGGCCATGAACAACCGGGTTCCGTCGACCGGTGACATGAAGAACGGCACCTTGGTCGGCTTGCCCTTGGAGTCGGGCGGGCCCTTCTTCCACTCGTACCAACCGTCCATCGGGACCAGGCAGCGTCGCGACTTCACCGACGCCCGGAACGAACTCTTCTCCCCAGCGGTTTCGGCGCGGGCATTGAACAGCAGCGGTCCCTTGCCGACCTCCTTGGCCCACGCCGGGACGAGCCCCCACCGCATGGCCCGCACGCGCAGTCGCGGGTCGTCGTCGGGATCATCGTGGTCGTGCCGTTTGACGACAGTCATCACCGTCGTGGTCGGCGCGACGTTGTAGTTGGGCCCCGGTGACCCCGGTGTGCCCGCCGCGGCGTCCAGCGGAACCGGCACCTCGTTCACCGCGTCGATCTCGGCAGCGAGTTTCGCCGGGTCCGTGGTCACCGCATAACGTCCGCACATGTCGTCATGTCTACCCCAGTGCGCCAGGCTCGGACGGCGTGACCCGTCAGCCCGCGGCGGCGCAGATGTCGGCGGTCACCGCCGAGGTGATCGCGATCAGATCCGCGGGGGCCACCTCCACCTCGAGTCCCCGGCGCCCGGCGCTGCACCACACGTGTGGCCACCGCAGAACCGACTCGTCGACGACGGTCGGCAGGGTGGTGCGCTGTCCGATGGGGGAGACCCCGCCGAGGACATACCCCGTGCTCCGGGTGACCACCTTGGCGTCGGCCATCACCGCGCGCCCGGCGTCGAGGGCGGCGGCCGCTGCCTTCAGCGACAACGAGCGCGGCACGGGCACGACGGCCACCGCGAGACCCGAGCGCGTGCCGGACAACTCGATGACCAACGTCTTGAGGATCTGCTCGGCAACCACCCCGAAGGCCGCGCCGAGCACGTCGACGGCCTCGGCGCCGTAGGCGGTGGTTCGCGGGTCGTGGCGGTAGCGGTGCAGGCGATGGGGTATCGACTGCGCGGTGAGCGCGGCGACGGCTGGGGTGGCGGCCATACCGATGTCCTCTCGCTGCATGAGTACGGTGGCGTCCACGATGTCGTGGACGCCACCGTCACGGCAAATCGCACCGAGCCGACGTCGCTCGCCGGGGGACGCTCAGGACTTGGTGGCGCTCGCGCTCAGGACTCGGTGGCGCTCGCGCTCAGGATTTGGTGGCGCTCGCGCCCTGGGCTTTCTCGAGCTGTTCGAGGAGTGCGAAGGACAGGAAGGTCATCGGTCCGTCGTCGGCGAAGTCCGAAGCCACGTTGCCCGCGATCCCGCCCTCGAGGGACAGTTTGCTCAGCAGGTCGAGCTTGAGTTGTCCGC
Source organism: Gordonia sp. YC-XJ4 (assembly GCF_059511865.1). Lineage (NCBI taxonomy): Bacteria > Bacillati > Actinomycetota > Actinomycetes > Mycobacteriales > Gordoniaceae > Gordonia > Gordonia sp. YC-XJ4. Next base: position 4,103,605 of record NZ_CM183447.1, on the reverse strand, counting down.
TGCCCTCGGAGAAGTCGAGATCGGCGAGGTCGACCCACACCACGTTGGGTCGGGTGGTGGACTCGTACACGTACCGCTTGTTGGTCAGGTCGAGCACGACCTGCCAGATCGTCTGCGACGCATCCGGCTTGCCGGGGTCGGGGATCCGGAACGGCTGGGCGGCATTGCGTATCACGCTGAACATGCTCGCGATCGATTCGAGCTGGGTACTCGGCTGCGGCAGTCGCTTCGCGTAGTAGGCCGCGCGGGCGAAGCGGTGCTCGGCCTCGGTGTCACCGGGCAGCGGCTGATCGCCACCGAGCCCCTCCCAGCGCGTGAGCAGCGTCAGCTGTTGGTCGTAGGTCGGGGAATTGGTCATCACGTGGTAATCGGCGCTGTGATAGACCTGCGCGCGACCGTCGATGTACTCGATGATCGCCGAGTCGCCCGTGGCGTCGTCCAGCGCGAGGTGGATGGTGGGCGGATTGCCACCGGTCGGATCGGGCATCTGGATGACCTGCACCGACGTCTCGTCGATCCAGGCGACCGCCTCGGCGACGGTGGCGAAATTGTCGAGGAAGTACTGCAGCCAGATTGCCTGACTCAACGCCGGGCGGGACTCGTCGAGTTGTCCGTAGGTCGACTCGGCCAGCCACAGGACGTGTCCGCCGAGGCCCGCCTCGTTGAGTCCGTCGACGGAGATGATGTCGAATGCGGTGGCGATGACGCTGCCGTATTTCGAGGTCCAGGTGAGTTCTCCCTTGACCCCGTCGTCGCGCTGCACTCCCCGGGGTTGCTTCCACAGGTTCGTCATGAGGTCTTTGTGGAAATCCATGTTACGACCGACGACAACCGAGCCGTTGGCATCCGGCCAGATCACGCGAGTGCACATTGTTGGGTCCGCTTTCTCGAAGGCGTGCGCCTGGTGCACGCGTGGTGGTCCTGCTGCAGGGGTGAATTCTTTTCGGGCGACCGTGAAAAGTGCGCGACCCCGGACTTCGATTATCCCGGTACCGATAGGTCGCCACGTCGTGTCCGGCTCGATTCTTTGGGTTATGCCGAGAACTGTCGCAGATTCGTCGGCATCATGTCCCAAATCGGGCCATGTCGCACCTCGAATGTGGTGCCCGCGGCGCTCGTGGGCCGACTCCGATCACCCCGGTGACGCCGAATCATGCTGACTGATAGCCGATCTTGTCGTCGTCACCCTAGCGGAGGTCGAGACATCGGATTCGGGACAGATGTGCAACAAATCTGTGTCACAATTCGTGCACCGCCGACACCGATGATCGGCGCGGGCCGAGGTGGCATTCACCAAGATTTCTCCACAATGCGGCGATACCGATGATAAAGTGCTCGCCCCGAGCCCGGCAGAGCCGCATCTCGCGAGGTCGCGAGCGCGGTACCGGGTGCCGCGTTGGTCCGAACGGATGAATCGATGGGCTGCTCGCGAGACGATTGTCGCTCGGATGCGAAGTGGAAGTTTGTTGGCGAATCGACGAACGCTGAGATTAGATGACGTCGTTGGTTTCACGGCCGCGTGCAGAGAATTCGTGCGAAGTGTCGAGATGGTGGATTCTTCGGTCAGCGAACAAAAGCGGGCCGCCACGGACAACAACGTGCGTGTGGGCACGGGAGAAAGGTAGCCGTGACAGAGGCGAGAGCCGACTTCGGACCGGACGACAACGATGCCGACGGAGCACCGACCGAACAGATCCCCGTAGCCGGCATCGGCACACCGACGGTTCCCTCCGAGTACGGTGAGCCGCTGTTGATCGCCGAGGACATCGGGGTCCGGGCATCATGGGGCCACATCTTCGGCCCCACCACCCTGACCGTTCGGCGCGGCGGCGTCACCGTGCTGGTCGGTTCGGGAGGTCGAGGGCGCACGGCGCTGATGCTGACTCTGGCCGGCCGGATGAAGCCATCCTCCGGTCATCTCACGGCCTTCGGACGCACCAACAAGGCTCAGCACCTGTTCGCCCGGGCGGCGATCGCCGACATCGACGAGGTCGACGACATCGAGCAGACGATCCGGGTCCACGACGTCCTCACCGAAACCATCCGGTGGCATGCGCCCTGGTACAAGTGGGTGCCGCAAGCCGACGCCGACGATCTCGAGAGGATCTGTCGGCCGGTCTTCGGCCCGTACGCGCTACCGACGATGGACGCCTACGTCGAGGAACTGCCCGAGTTGACCGCGGCGCTGTTCCGCATCGCCGTGGCCAACGTCGCCAGGCCGGAGTTGCTGGTGGTGGGGGGAGTCGACCGACTCAATCGGGTCAACAGTTCCCACATGCTGCTGCAGCGGCTGATCGACCTGGGCCGGCACCAGACCGTCGTCACCGCCGACGTCAACGGCGGCTTCTCGGACCTGGGATTCCGCGATGTCATCGAGGTGCACAACCTCACCGACCACGAATTCGTCAAGCTCGACCAAGAAGATCGGATCTAGAGGATGCTCGCCGCTTTCTCGCCTGGCAGCGATTTCAAGCGTTACTACCGGGGGCGGATGCCTCGGCTCGCCCTCATCGTCATCATCCTGATGCCGCTGATGTACGGGGCGCTGTACCTGTGGGCGTTCTGGAATCCGTTCGACGCGGTCAACAAGATCCCGGTCGCCCTGGTCAATTCCGACCAGGGCGCCACCGTGCAGGGTCAACCGCTCAGGGCCGGTGACCAGGTGGTGCAGGGGCTGGTCGACTCCAAACAGCTCGACCTGCACGAGGTTTCGGCGCAGGAAGCGGCCGACGGCGTGGCCGGCGGCAAGTATTACTTCTCGATCACCTTGCCCGAGGACTTCAGCGAGGCCGTCTCGTCGCCCGCGAGCGGTAATGCGCGTTCGGCGCAGCTCGTCTTCACCTACAACGACGCCACCAACTATCTGGCGACGGTGATGGGGCAGGACGCCGCCGAGCAGGTGGTGAACCAGGTGGGCGCCCAGGTCGGCGCCCAGACCTTCGACATCGTTTTGCAGGACGTCACCAAACTCATGCCCAAGCTCGCGCAGGTGCAATCGGGGGTGAACCAGCTCAACACCGGGATGAAACAGGCGAACACCGGGGCGCACGAACTCTCGACCAATCTCGTCACCGCCAAGGACGGCGCGGGACAGCTGGCCGCCGGCCTCGGTGAGCTGAACAGTGCCGTCGACTCGGTGACCACGCCGATCCTCAACGCGCTCAACGGAAGTTCCGGGCTCAGTCCGGCCGAGCTGAGTGCCACCGCGACCCGGCTCGCGGCCAACACCGGTGCGGTGACCACCCAGCTGAACGCGGCCGCACAGACCCAGTCGCAGGCCTACAACGCGCTCGGCGCGGTCATCGGTCAACTCCGCACCAGCCTCGACCCCAATGTCCGCGCGTTGGCGGGCTCGCTGGCGCCGGTGCAGGACTTCCTCGGGAATCAGGGCCTCGGGCCCACGGCGAGCAATCAGCTCACCCAGGTCCGCGGCGATGCCAACCTTCTCTCGGCGCAACTGTCCGACCCCAACAGTCCGCTGCGCGCCGTGATGGGTCTGCTGCAGAGTGGAACACTCACCAGCGACATCCAGGCGGCGAGGTCTGCGGCGGGTGAGCTGAGCTCGGGTGCCGACCAGTTGAGCAGCGGCCTGGTGCAACTGTCCGACGGTGCCAACCAACTCGCTTCCGGCACAACACAACTCACCGCAGGTACCCAACAGTTGGCGACCGGCGTCGACGAGGGTATCAAGGCCGTCCCCCAGTGGTCGCAGGCGCAGAAGGATGCACTCGCGAAGACGCTCGGTCAGCCGGTCGCGTTGAAGGAGACCACCCTCAACGAGGCGTCGACGTTCGGAACGGGATTCACGCCGTTCTTCTTCGGCCTGGCGTTGTTCGTCGGCAGCATCATCGCCTGGATGCTGTTCAAACCCCTGCAGGCCCGCCCGATCGCCCAGGGGCTCAACTCGTTTCGGGTGGTACTCGCGTCGTATGCCCCGACGTTCTTCGTCGGATTCCTGCAGGCCGCCATCCTCTACCTGGTGGTGGTGTTCGCGGTGGGATTGCGTCCGTCGCATCCGTGGGCGACCTTCGGGTTCATGCTGCTGATGGTCGCGATGTTCCTCGCGATGATCCAGATGTTCAACGCGTTGTTCGGGCTCGCGGTCGGCAGAGTGGTGACGCTGGCCTTCCTCATGGTCATGCTCACCTCGGCGGGCGGCATCTATCCGGTGCCGACCACGACCAAACCCTTCCAGTACATCCACTGGGTCGATCCCATGACCTACACGGTGACGGGCCTGAGACAACTCACCGTCGCCGAGAACGTGGACTACAGATTCTGGGGGTCCCTGGCGGTCATACTCGTGCTGACCGCGGTCTTCCTGGCGGTCTCGACCCTGGCCGCGCGCCGCAACAGGCAGTACACCATGGACCGGCTGTATCCGCCGGTGGAGGTGTAGTCCTCACGAGGCGACGACCCCGACCCCATCATTCGTGCACTCATCACCGCCCATCTCGTCAGTCGGAAGGACATCAGTCATGACCACGCGAAAGCACACCAATGCCCGCGCCACCACCAATCTCAACGATTCGTTGACGGTGAACCCGGTGTTCGTGCGTCCCGGTGAGGCCACCGAATATCCGAAGTTCGCCATCCCCGAGGGCATGAGTCTGCCCGAGACGGCCTATCAGATCGTTCACGACGAGGCGATGCTCGACGGGAACGCGCGGTTGAATCTGGCGACGTTCGTCTCGACGTGGATGGATGACGAGGCCCGCAGGCTCTATGCGGAAACCTATGACAAGAACATGATCGACAAGGACGAGTACCCGCAGACCGCGGCGATCGAGGATCGGTGTTGGAAGATCATCGCCGATCTCTGGCACGTGCCGGATGTCGACAAGTCCATCGGGACCTCGACGATCGGGTCGTCGGAGGCGGCAATGCTCGGCGGACTCGCGCTCAAGCGTCACTGGCAGGCTCGGCGCAAGGCGGAGGGCAAGTCGATCGAGAAGCCGAATCTGGTGTTGTCGACAGCGGTGCAGGTGTGCTGGGAGAAATTCCTCAACTACTTCGAGGTCGAACCGCGCTGGGTGCCGGTGTCGGAGGAGCATTTCGTCTTCGATGGGCACGAGTTGGAGAAGTATGTTGATGAGAACACCATCGGGGTCGTCGCGATCCTGGGGGTGACCTACAACGGCTTGTACGAACCGGTACAACAGATTTCGGCGAAGCTCGACGAGATCGAGAAGAACACCGGGCTTGATGTCAAGATCCATGTCGACGGTGCGTCGGGTGCGATGGTGGCGCCGTTTTGTCAGCCGGATCTGGAATGGGATTTCCGGGTGTCGCGGGTGGTGTCGATCAACACCTCGGGTCACAAGTACGGGCTGGTGTATCCGGGTCTGGGATGGATCGTGTGGCGTGACACCGAGGCGTTGCCGGAGAGCATGGTGTTTCATTGCAGTTACCTCGGTGGGGACATGCCGACGTTGGCGCTCAACTTTTCGCGTCCGGGTGCGCAGGTGTTGTTGCAGTACTACAACTTCCTGCGGCTGGGGCGCGAAGGGTATCGGTTGATCCAGCAGGGGTCGATCGATGTGGCGACGTATTTGTCGTCGGCGATCGCCGGGTTGGGGCCGTTCGAGTTGGTCAGCAAGGGTGACACGATTCCGGTGTTCGCGTGGAAACTGAAGGACGGTTACACCGACAAGTGGTCGCTCTACGACCTGTCGGATCGGTTGCGGCTCAAGGGATGGTTGGTTCCTGCGTATCCGATGGCCGACGGGTTGGCGGACTGGACCCTGCAGCGGATCGTAGTGCGCGCGGGACTCAGCCATGATCTCGCGACCGCGTTGCTGACCGACCTCGAGAGCGAGGTGGCGTTCCTCGACAAACTCGAGTCGCCGATGCCACGCGAGGGAACAGGCTCACACTTCCACCACTGACGGGTATCGTCGGCCGGCCGACATTCATTCCTGGTCGGCCGGCGTTCGACGACAAGAGGACCCTTCTCGGGCCCATTACCCCCTCGACCGCCGTGAGATGCGCAACCAGGAGGACACCGATGACGACAGCGGCGATGCCGGGTTCAGCCGGGCGTGCCGATCGCACGCCACCGTGGAAGCGCACACTGCTGGCACCCACGCTGACCAAACAGTGCTGGGGCTTCATGATCGGCTCGACCCTTTTCGGCCTGGGGTCGGCACCGTGGTTGGGCATCTGGATGGGTGCCGCCAACGCCAATATCTGCTATTTCATCGGTGCCTGGTTCTTCACCGGCGCCGGGTTGGTTCAGGTGATCAACAGCGGCGCAGTGAGTGTGGCGGTCGACTACCCGCCCGGCCGGATGGTGCGGGCCGAGTGGCTGGCCGCCTCGACCCAATCCTTCGGCACCTTGTTGTTCAATGTCAGCACCACGTCGGCGGTCGCCGCGCATACTCTCGCCGCCGAGAAACACCTGGTGTGGTCGCCGGACGCCGGTGGCTCGGTAGCCTTCCTCATCTCGGGAGTGTTCGTCATCGTGGCCTATTCGCACGACAACAGATTGTGGAACCCGACAGATGTCGCGTGGTGGGCGGGGCAAGTGAATATGCTGGGCTGCATCGCATTCGGCGTGTCGGCGGTGGGTGCGTATATCACCCCCGACGGCAACACCGTCGACGACGTACTCGCCAATACCGGTACGTTCGTCGGTGCGGTCTGCTTCTTCGTGGCGTCCTTGATCGTGTTGCCGATGTGGAGTACCCGAGCAAGAGATCGACAGCGAGTCCGGTGATCTCATGGTCGGTGGCTGGCGCCGGGGTCTCCCACCGGACGTGGTGGATGCCTGGCGTGCGCGGATCGGAGCAGATGACCCGGCGGGCGACAACACGACCCACTACGTCCGCCGCACCGGACGCGACGGGCTGATCAACCGGCATCCGGAACTCTCGGTGTCCGCGACGATTCCCGACGGCTTCGACGAGATCTTCTGCTGGCGTGCACTGACCGATCTCCTGGTCTACGTCGCGCTGAGAACCCCGTGTACGGTGTCGCGGTCGACCGAAGCCGTTGCAAACCATCCTTGGCCCTTCCTGGTCTTCGCCACGACCACCCCACCCGGCGGAAGGTTCTGCCAGGGGGCGGAGACAGTGGTGAACGATTCACGAGACAGCGTTCTGGTCTATGACAACAATCAGGGGTACTCGCACACCACGAACCGGATCTCCGATGAGGCGGGAATCTGGGTACCGACCCGCCTGCTCGGCAACGAACTCGGCTCGTCACACAGGCTCGCAGCCCCGATACTCAGCGACACGCCGTTGGCCCGGGCCGCGGCAGCATTCATACGAAATTTTGCCAATGATGTTGCGGCCAGGGGAGTCAACGTCGACCCGAGTTCGGAGCTTGCAGCAGTCGATCTTGTTCGCGCTGTTCTGACGCAGCGACCGCACGCTCGCACCCTCTCCGGGGTATTCAACGACTCGGACAGTGTTCGTGCCGCAACCAGAGACCTCATAGAACAGTGTTTTCAGGACCCGGAGTTCCGGGCGGATGAGATTGCGCGGTCCTTGCACATGAGCCGTCGCCAGCTCTACCGACATTTCACCGACACCGGACAGACACCAACGACGATGATCACCAGGAGGCGATTGATGCGTGCCCGTGAACTGTTGATCCACAGGGAGTACTCAACAATCGAGATGATCGCTGCTGCAAGCGGATTTGCCTCTGTAGCAACCCTGAGGAACCGGTTCCGCGCCGAATTCTCGATGACTCCGAACGAGTTTCGGCAAGAGACATCGAGGAAGAACGCGGGACGGCGTGAATCGCGCGGGTCAGACGCCGATCTCGGTGGTGGGCCTTGACGAATACTCGAAGCGGCAATCGCCATACCCCGTTGCTATCCTCGAGAAGGGGGCATGTGGAACGAGGTCGACGGTCGACGCGCTCCGGGCCGGCGACAGGATGGCAGGTTGCGATGTCCCAGTCCCTCCAGTCTGGTTTCGACCCTGCCGTTGTCAATCGGTGGCGCCAACTCAACGGGGCCGAGGGCCGATTGGGAACGAACAGGTCTCGTCAGGTGCGAACCCGAGGGCGGCGCGGCATGGAGTTGTACGCGGTTCTCGTGGAACTCGAAGCGGAGCAGCCCGACGACTTCGAGCAACTCGTGTACTGGAGGCCGTTGTCGGAGCTGTTCACTTTCTGCTATCTACAGACTTCGGTACGCACTCGGCGAACAGCGCAACGCATCCGCGACTATCCGTCGAACTTTCTGATTCTCGCTGTGCAGAGTATCGGGTGGACGACAGGGGAGGCCAACGGCCACGACTTTCGTTCGCGGCCCGGGCAACTCACCATTACCGACAGCCGCGTTCCCTACGATTTGGTCACTCATGGGGTGTCGGATGCGGCCGGCATATGGGTACCCGCAGAGACGCTCGGTGAGGAGATCGCGGGTGGGGCGTCGGTGCCGCCGACCGGACCCGACACACTGCTGACCAGAGCTTGTGCCAACCTTGTGGCCCGGTTTGCCCGCGATGTCGCCGTTGGTGGCATCGACGTGGACCTCGACACCGAGCGGGCCGTCATCGAGGTGGTGCGTGCCGTGCTCGGACAAGAGAAACATGACCATGACCAGTTGCCGGAGAATTCGTTGTTTCTCAGAGAGGCCGTCGCAGATCTGATCGACAGAGGTTTCCGCGACCCCTCTTTCAACGTCGAGTCACTCGCCAAACAACTTCACATGAGTAAGCGTCATCTCTATCGCGGCATGCAGGGATCGGAGGTTCCGTTGTCGGAGATGATCGCACGCCGCCGCCTCGAACGAGCCCGGACATTACTGTCGCAACCGGGTCGGGTGCGGCTCGACGGGGTGGCGCACGCGGCGGGCTTCTCCTCGCCCGCCACATTGCGCAATCGGTTTCGCGCGGCATACGACATGACTCCTGACGAATACCGGCAGTCGGTGACTCGGTCGGGCACGGTGTGCGACACGTGAGGCGGACGTCCGGGCGCGGATTTTTGGAACCGGCGCGAGCGACTCGGTGGCGCGCGCGGTACACGACCTCTCCCGCCGAAACCATCAAGCGATACCGGGGTAGGACCGGTCTCGCCGAGTTCCTGGGCTCGACCCACGTGGACTCCGCCGACCCGGACGGTTTCGAGGCACTGTTGCACACGACGGTCGTCGGGACAGTCACCGTCTCGAACTGTCTTCTGACGCCATGCGCGGTAAGTCACCACCGGGCGGTGGAGGACCACTCGCGTGACGCCGAACTCAGTCTGCTGGTCTTCTCGTCGTCTGGTTGCGTGACGCGAAGACCGGGTGGGTTCGAGGCGACTTTCACGGCCGGCCAACTCGTCGTACTGAGCAACGCGATCGAGTGGGAACTATCGGTGAGGGAGTCGTGTGAGTACGCCCGGATGAGCATTCCGTTCTCCACATTCAGCTCCGACGCACAGGCTATGCTTCATCGACTGAGGCCGACGCCCACTGACACAGCCCTCGTGCGCGCGGTCGGTGCCTTTGTTGTCCGGTTGGCCCGAACGTCCTGGGCTCCTGTGAGTTCTCCGAGCATCGATGCAGCGATCCAGTCGGCGAGTGTTGAGTTGGTGAAATCTGTTGCGGATCAACAGACCTATCGTCCTTACAGCCTCGACGACGTCGCCACGAAGATTCGTCGGCGCGCGACAGAGCTGATCGAGCGAGAGTTTCGTGACCCGGAGTTCGGTGTCGAAGCGGTGTCCCGCGAACTGAAGCTGAGTCGCCGTCAACTTTCGCGTTACTTCGCCACGTCGAATGAGTCGATTGGGGAGATGATCGCCACTCGGCGCCTCAAGGAAGCGCGAATGCTCCTCATCGAGATGCCGCAGATGCCCATCGCTGACGTCGCAACTGCCGCCGGATTCTCGTCGGTGTCCACGATGCGCCATCGACTCCGACATACGTTGGGGCTCACCCCAGTCGAGGTCCGCGCCGGTGCTATTCCCCGCCACAACCGGGACGTTGCCCATGGCCCAGGCGAGGTCGTCGATTTCGGGTGGTGAGTTCCCGAGCAGTGGTACACCTCGCCGCCCACGCATCCACCCAGCGCAGGTTCGGTCGTCGACACCCGAATGCGCGGCGGGTGTGAGCCTCAGGACTGCGACACGAACGGTCGTTGCCACGTCCGCGGAACAATTAGCGCCTCGAGCCTGTTGGGAAGAAATGCTCGGGTGGAAACACAGTGCATCGCCGCATGTGAAGCGAGGTGCGCCACCCCGGGAGCGACGACAGTGTCGATGCTGAGGAAGGAAGGTGGGCAGGTGACCTCGGAGATGCTGCTCGATACACCCCGGGCGGATCCGACTCCGCCCACAGGCCGTGGATCGGTAGACTTGGTCGACATCATCGGGCCACCGGCAACGGTGTCCACCGGCGTCACCACCGAAGGGATCGCAGTGACCGAACCCGATTCAGACGGCCGCGAGAGCTCCCCGGGGGCCGATCCGGAAGCGTCGGGCCCCTCAGCAGGATCGAGCCCCACGACCGGAGCGTCCGACGGACCCGGTTCGGCGGCCCCGCGGCGCGCGGACCCGGGCGAGTCCGCGCAGGACCTCACCGAGCGCTTCGAGCGCGACGCACTGCCGCTGCTCGATCAGATGTACGGCGCAGCCCTGCGGATGACGCGCAACCCCGCCGACGCCGAGGATCTCGTGCAGGAGACCTATGTGAAGGCGTTCTCCGCATTCGCGTCGTTCCGCGAGGGCACCAACCTCAAGGCCTGGCTGTACCGGATTCTGACCAACACCTACATCAACGGCTACCGCAAGAAGCAGCGGCAGCCCGCGCAATACCCGACCGACGAGATCACCGACTGGCAGCTGGCCGCGAACGCCGAGCACACCTCGACGGGCCTGCGGTCGGCAGAGATCGAAGCCCTCGACGCACTCCCCGACGACGAGATCAAGGCGGCGCTGCAGGCGTTGCCCGAGGACTTCCGGATGGCGGTGTACTACGCCGACGTCGAGGGACTGCCATACAAAGAGATCGCCGAGATCATGGACACACCGATCGGAACGGTCATGTCCCGCCTGCACCGCGGACGCCGCCAACTGCGTGAGTTGCTGGCCGACGTCGCCCGCGAGCGCGGATTCAACCGTGCGGCGACGACGAGCGAGGTGGCCCGATGAGTGCGACGAGTGAGCAACCACAGGTACCGGCCGACGACGACCCGGAGTTCAGCTCCCTGGACTGCTCGGCGGTGATCGCCGACGTCTGGTTGCTGCTCGACAACGAATGCGACCCGGACGCGCGCGCCCGACTCAAGGGGCACCTCGACAACTGCCCGTCGTGTCTGGCGCACTACGGCATCGAGAGCGAACTCAAAGCACTCATCAACCGCAAGTGCGGTGGCGATCGGGCACCGGCGGGTCTGCGGGACCGGCTGCGGATCGAGATCCGCAAGTCCGTCATCGTCACCGAGACGCGCTACTCGACCGGGGACTAGGTCTCCCGAGCAGGTCGATCCGGATGGGCGATTGTCGAATCGGATGCCGCACGTGGGACAATCGCTGAGCACATCTGGATGAAGGAGGCCCGTCATGGGTAAGCGCGGACGCAAGAAGCGCGCACGGAAGAAGAACGCAGCCAACCACGGCAAGCGTCCCAACGCCTGAGCGCGAACGCGAAACGCCCGGCGCGGTGATCGCCGATCGACACGATCGGCTCCCGCCCGGGCTTTTTCGTGTCGTGGCCTCTCCGGTCTCGGGCGCTTTCTGCCCGGAGGTCACCCATGCCCTAGATTCATGGGCATGGCTGAGGACGTCGTGGCAGAGATCGTGGCGAGCGTGATGGAGGTGCTGGTCCAGGCGGGTCAGCACGTCGAGGTCGGCGACACCCTGGTGCTCCTGGAGTCGATGAAGATGGAGATCCCGGTGCTCGCCGAGGACGCGGGCACCCTCGCCGAGATCAAGGTCGCGGTGGGCGACGTCATCCAGGCCGGCGACGTCATCGCCGTCTACGAACGAGCGTGACCGGCCCGGTGCCGGTGTACTGAGACCCGATCGCCGATGTCCACCCTGGTCGATCTGCTCGCCGAGCACACCACCCTTTCCGACAGCGCCGCCGGCCATCTGCAGCGGCTCGTCGCCGAATGGCAACTGCTCGCCGATCTGTCGTTCGCCGACTTCGTTCTGTCGGTGCGCACCGACACCGGCGAGATCGTCAACGTTGCCCAATGCCGGCCCAACACCGCCTCGACGGTCTTCCCGAGTGACGAGGTCGGCACCGTGGTCGACCCGGCGGTGCATCCGCAGGTGGCCCGGGCCTTCGCCGAGGGCCGAATCCTGCGGGACGAGGACCCGACGTGGCTCGGGGCGATGGCCATCCGGCGCGAGACGGTGCCGGTGCGTTTCGTCGACCCGGCCGGAGACGAGCGGATCGTCGGGGTGCTGACCCGTGCGGTCGATCTGACCCATCCGCGGCTGCCCTCACCGCTTGAACTGGCCTACCAGGATTCGGCCAACGACCTGTGCCAGATGGTCGCCGACGGCACGTTCCCGCAGTACGAGGGCAATCCGCAGGGGCTGTCGACCCCGCGTGCCGGCGACGGGTTCGTGCGGATCGACGCCCGCGGCATGGTCGTCTACTCCAGTCCCAACGCGTTGTCGGCGTTTCACCGCATGGGCTGGACCTCCGATCTCAGTGGCGCCCGGCTCTCGGAGGTGACCGCGACACTGCTGACCGATCCGTTCGAGTCGCAGGATGCCGCGGTGATGATCGACGCAGCCTGTGGGATCAGCGATCCGCCCGCGGGCCCCTACCGCGACATCGGGATGCGGATGGAAGCCGACGCCCGCAGTGCCACCGTGCTCATTCGTGCTGTCGCGCTGCGTCCGCGCGGGGTCAGCTCCGGGGCGGTGGTCCTGATCCGCGACGTCACCGAGGTCAAACGGCGCGACCTCGCCCTCATCAGCAAGGACGCGACGATCCGGGAGATCCACCACCGCGTCAAGAACAACCTGCAGTCGGTGTCGGCGCTGCTGCGCCTGCAGGCGCGGCGCACCACCAACGACGAGGCACGCACCGCACTCACCGAGGCGGTACGACGTGTGGCCTCCATCGCGCTCGTCCACGAATTGCTCTCCGGCAGCGTCGACGAAGAGGTCGACCTCGACGAGGCCGTCGATCGCCTCGTACCCACCCTCGTCGACGTCGCCTCGGGGGAGCAGCCGGTGATGGTGCGCCGCCGCGACCGGCTCGGCGTGCTCGCCTCGGATCTCGCGATGCCACTGGTGATGGTTCTCACCGAACTCGTGCAGAACGCGATCGAGCACGGATTCGCGCCGTCGCGCACCGACGCGCGCATCGACATCCACGCCGACCGCGATGTCCGTCGGCTCCGAATCGCGGTGCGCGACAACGGTTCGGGGCTACCCGACGGCTTCGACCTCGCGGCGTCGGAACGCCTGGGGCTGCGCATCGTGCAGACCCTGGTCTCGATCGAACTCGGTGGTGAGGTGCGCGCCGGGGCCAATCCCGACGGTCCGGGGGCCGAGGTCGTCCTGGTGGTGCCGCTGCGCCGGGAACCGCGCTGAGATCTGCGGTCCGCCGGGCGGCGGCAACAAAAAACCCGGCCGAGGCCGGGTCTCTTGTGGGCCGCCGGACAGTGGCGGCCGTGTTCGCTGCTCGCTAGACGCTGCTGCGGGTACGGGTGCGTGCGGTGCGCCGCTTGAGTGCCCGACGCTCGTCCTCGCTCATGCCGCCCCAGACGCCTGCGTCCTGGCCCGATTCCAGAGCCCACGACAGGCACTCGGCGGTGACCGGGCACCGCGCGCAGACGAGCTTCGCATCAGCGACCTGGGCGATGGCCGGACCGCTGGTTCCCACCGGGAAGAACAGCTCCGGATCCTCGTCGCGACAGATTGCCTTGTGACGCCAGTCCATTCCTTCTCCTTCAGGTGCGCAGGGCACCACTCGATAACCGTTGGTTGGTTCGTGTTGGCTGTAACCGATCGTTCACGCGGAGGCACCGATTGTTTCCGCGCTGTTGCTTGTGAATACTTTCACGAATCCAGCCGAAGTCAATGGTGTTCCGTTAACACGTGGGCAATATCACTGTTGTCGCAATATCACTTCGGCTGACCCCCGGTGGCAGGGGGTCCGTGCGTCAGCTCGAACTCCGATGATCTATCCTACGCTTCGATCCCGCGCCGCGTCACGCGTTTTCCCAGGTCGGCTTGTTCTCGATCGTCCGCTTCGTCACACGGCCGGGTGACGTGCAACACCGGGCAACCGTGACAACGCTCCATGTCACAGGGGGCGGGCCGCGCTGTCAAGGGCCCTCGCCGTGCTGCGGCCAGGTGTTGACACGGTGACGGGGATGTTGCGTTCGGGTGTTGCGTCAGGCCGTCGGCGACGGCACGGGTGCGACCACGTCGAGCGCGTCACGTCGATGATCGAATCGGATGTCCGTGTAGGCCCCGATGTAGTCGCCGTCCATCTGCACATCCACCGGTTCGGTGGCTGCGAACGTGACCCACGCCACGTCGTCGTCGCGGAAGAGGTGATGCGCCTTGGGATTGCGTTGCGTGAGTAGACGCGTTGCCAGCGGCAGATTGCGCAGCACGCCGGTCGACGTCGCGGCGAAGACGCCGAGCCGGGTGTCGAAGCCGGTGCTCGGATTGATCCGGATCTCACGCCGGCCGAGGTAGGTCCACGGGCTGGTGTTGGAGACGAAGGCGAACCGCACGCCGGTCCTCGGGTCGTGACCCGCTGCGGTGACCGTGAAACTGGCTGTGCCACCGGCATTTCGAAGGAAGCTGGCGATGGTCGTCCAGAGGTAGCGACCGGGGGTGGCGGGCTTGCCCGCGTGCCGCTTGTCCTCCATCGCGTGCACGATGATCGCGTCCATCCCCATACCCGCGTTGAACAGGAACCATCGATCGGCGGAGTGGCCCAGGCCGATTCGCCGGTGACTGTCACGGTCGAGCAGATCGATGATCTGACGGGTCGCCTGCAACGGATCGGGATCGATACCGAGTGTGCGTGAGAACACATTGGCGCTGCCACCGGGGATCACGGCCAGGGCGGGCAGGTGGGCCGGCGGGGTGTGTGTGGGGGGTCCGAGCAGTCCGTTGACCGTCTCGTTGATTGACCCGTCGCCACCGTGCACTATCACCGCGTCGTAATTCTCGGCCACCGCTCGCGCACCGAGTTCACCTGCGTGTCCGCGGTGGGTGGTGTGCTCGACGTCGACCGGGAAGTGCGCGCTCAGGGTGTTGACGAGAGCGTCGCGGCCCGCGGGGCTGGTCGCGGTGGCGAACGGATTGACGATGAGCATGACGCGCACGACACCCGAGGATATGGGGTCGATGCCCGACGTGGTCGGCCGGGCGGGCGCTGTGAGCCCCGCGGCCGGTCCGCTTACCCTGGACAGGTGAGCAAACGCAGTGAGCCGGGGGGTGGGCAGCGCGGCCGGCGATCCGGCGATGACCAGCCGCGAGTCACCGAACCGGGCGAGTCGGACGCGTCGGTGTCCCACCGCGATCCGGCGGACACCGATGGGCCGCCGACCGCCATTCGGGTGGCGGGAGCGCTGACGACCCTCGAGGGCGTGGTGGCCCTGGTCATCGCCGTCGTCCTCGTGGTGCGTGGTCTGACCGAGGACCGGCACGACGCGTTCAACGGCATCGGTACCGCGTTGTGGCTCGCCATCATCTTCGGTGGGGTGCTGGCCGGCGGGGTGGCGCTACTCGTCGGCCGCCGGTGGGGACGCGCGATCTCGCTGGTCGCGCAGATCCTGCTGCTACCGGTGTCGTATTACCTGTTCACCAGTCACCAACCGTGGTTCGCCGTCCCGCTGGCCGTCCTCGCACTCATCACACTGGTGGGCTTGTTCACGCCGGCGTCGATCCGCTGGCTGGCCGGCGATCTGGAGATGGACGAGCCGACGCCCGCACCCGCACGGCGGGCCGAGCGCACGACGCGACGTCAACGAGGGCCCAAGCGGTAGCTGCGCATCGCGGCGGCCCCTCGCATCGCAGCGGCCCACGGTTGGGCGTCGCGGTGGGGTACGGGTCGGCGCACAGTATTTGCCTGGGTAAAGCCTTACAGTGGACCCATGACGCGCTTGCTTGCGGTTGCGAACCAAAAGGGTGGGGTGGCCAAGACCACGACGGTCGCGTCGTTGGGGGCGGCGCTGGCGGACCTGGACTCGTCGGTTCTCGTTGTGGATCTGGATCCGCAAGGGTGCCTTACGTTTTCGCTCGGTCACGATCCGGATCAGGTGCAGTCGTCGGTGCACGACGTGCTGCTCGGCGACGAGGAGATCGCTGACGTCCTGCTCGACACGGAGGACAACGTCACCCTGCTGCCCGCGACGATCGACCTCGCCGGGGCCGAGGCACTGTTGCTGATGCGGCCTGGCCGGGAGTACGCGTTGAAACGGGCGCTCGCGGAGGTCGCCGAGGATTTCGACGTGATCCTGATAGATTGCCCGCCGTCGCTGGGTGTGCTGACCCTCAACGGGCTCACTGCCGCCGACGAGGTGATCGTGCCCCTGCAGTGCGAGACGCTCGCGCACCGGGGCGTCGGTCAACTGATGCGCACGGTCACCGAGGTCCAGCAGATCACCAACCCGGGGCTGACGATGCTGGGCGCGGTGGCGACCCTCTACGACGCGCGCACCACCCACAGTCGTGACGTGCTCTCGGATGTCTCCGACCGCTACGGCCTTCCCGTCCTCGATCCGCCGATCCCGCGCACGGTGCGTTTCGCCGAGGCGTCGGCGTCCGGTGCATCGGTGATGCGGGGCCGAAAGAACAAGGGCGCCACCGCATATCGCGAGCTCGCCGAGAATCTCTGGAAGTACTGGGACGGCGGCGGGGACGTGCGTACCGCCGACCTCGCCTGATCCGTCGTTCCGCGCCGGGGTCCGGGCGTCACGCCTGCGGCCCGAAGACCTCCAGCTGGGCTCCGCGCTGCTCGACGACGAGATCGCCGAGAACACGCAGGATCACCGTCGTGCCGTCGGCCGGAGAGCGCCGCGGCAGGGTGATGGTGCGGATGTCAGCGCCGTCGGCGGGATTGCGGACGGTGATCCCCGACGGACTCGGCAGCAACAACTGACCGGCCATCACCTCACCGGGACCGAGGGCCGCCGGGATCTGATAGCGCGGGCGCAGCGACTGCGCGTCCAAGACGACGGTGGCCTGGCCGGTGTAGTAGGTGATCAGCCCCGACGAGAACGTGGCGACGCTGTCGACCGGGGGTTGCGGTGACCCCTTGACCTCACTCGATGCGCCGGCGGCGCCGTCGGCGGTGAACAGGCGGATCCTCGGGGTGGCAGGCGTGGGACCGTTGCCGTTGGTGCCGCCGTCGTAGACCGCGATCCCGGAGGTGCTCATCGCGATCAGCGCGGGTGGGTCGGCTGACGCCCGATCGGTGATGAGTGACGATCCGTACTGGGTGACCTGTTCGTTGCTGTCGAGTAGCGCACCGAGCACCGTCAGCCGGTATCCGGGATCGCCCGCACATCGTTCGATGACCGCGACCCGATCGCCCGAGATCGCCGACGAATACAGGTGGCAGTCGGTGCGTCCGGGCTGCACGCCGGGTTTGACCGGTGCGGTCACGCGTCCGTATTCGATGCCGCGCACCATGTTCGATCCCCATGTCTCCAGACGGCCGGGCCCCTGTGCCAGGACGTAGCCGGAGTCGGTGATCAGGTGCAGGGTGTCGTCGGCATCGCTGGTGCGGGCGCCCTTGCGGGCACCGGTGGACCCGTCGAGCGCGGTCACCTCCGAGCAGCCGCGCGAATTGCGGTACACCGCAAGGACCTCGTTGACGCTGCTGGGCCATGCGGCCGCAGCGGTACAGAGTGCGGAGTCACGCGAGTATCGCCACAGGACCCGGCCGGTGGTGGGGTCGTGACCGGCGACCGTCCCGCCGTCGGCGGCGACGATCGTCGACGCCGTGAGCGCCGGTACGTCGGTGGCCGCGGACTCGGCAGACCACCGTGAGGCGAAGGCTTCGGGCACGCCGGTGGCCGGTGTGATCGCCGGGGGAGTTGTACTCGCCGTGACGCTGTCGGTGGTCCGGGCGGGACTGATCCACCAGACGATCGCCCCCGCCACCACGAGCACGACGACGATGAACAGGCTCACCAGGAGGTCGACGCGGGTGCGTCGCTCCGGGCGTACCCGACGCGCAGGCGGCTTCCGGGATGGGGTCGACGTGCTGATCTCGAATACTCCTCGTCGCGGCTGCGCGTCGGCAGGTCCGGTGGACTCTACTCCGAGGCGCCGGTGTCCGAGGTGGCCGGCGCGTTCTGCCCACCACGATGTCGGGCGCCGCCACGGCGACGCCGGCGCTTGCGGGGAGCGTCGCCGGCGTCGTTGGCCGACTCCGCGTCGGCCGAACCCTTGCTGTCGGCCGGGCGCTCGTCGGTGTCGGCCGTCGTCGCGGCATCGGCAGTCGTGTTCTGCTCGCCGTCCGCGTCGACCGCCTGACCGCCGCGGGTCCGGCGGCGCGTGCGGGAACTGCGGGTGGGTCGCTCCCGGCGCTCGCGTCGCTCGGCGCGTTCGCCCTCGCCGTCGGCCGAGCTGCGTCGGGGAGCGGTGATCCGTCCGGTCGCCGACTCCGGGATGGACAGTTCGTCGCGCAGGTGCTCGGAGGTCGAGTAGGTCTCGGCCGGTTCGGGCACACCGAGTTGTAGTGCGGCGTTGATCAGTTCCCACCGGTGCAGTTCGTCCCAGTCGACGAGGGTGACCGCGATCCCGGTGCGTCCGGCGCGACCGGTCCGGCCGATGCGGTGCACGTAGGTCTTGTCGTCCTCGGGGCACTGGTAGTTGATGACGTGGGTGACATCGTCGATGTCGATGCCGCGCGCGGCGACGTCGGTGGCGACGAGCACGTCGATCTCACCGGTGCGGAACTTCTTCAGCGCCTTCTCGCGGGCCACCTGGCCGAGGTCACCGTGGACCGCGCCGACGGAGAACCCGCGCTCGGCGAGGTCGTCGGCGACCTTCTGCGCGGTCCGCTTGGTGCGCGTGAAGATCATGGTCGCCCCGCGACCCTCCGCCTGCAGGATGCGTGCGACGAGTTCGGCCTTGTCGAGTGCGTGCGCCCGGTAGACGTACTGGGTGGTCCGCTCGTGGACGGCGGAGTCGTTGGCGTGCTCGGCGCGGATGTGGGTTGGCTGCTTGAGGAACGTGCGCGCGAGGGTCACGATCGGCCCCGGCATCGTCGCCGAGAACAACATGGTCTGCTTCTGGTCGGGCAGCGTGGCCATGATGCGTTCGATGTCGGGCAAGAAGCCAAGATCCAACATCTCGTCGGCCTCGTCGAGTACCAGTACCGCGACCTTGCCGAGGATGAGGTGACCCTGCTGGGCGAGGTCGAGCAGACGACCCGGGGTGCCGACGACCACGTCGACGCCGGCACGTAGATCCGCGATCTGCGACTCGTACGGGCGTCCGCCGTAGATCGAGGTGATCTTCAGCGGCCGACGCCGTGGCTTCGTGGCGGGCGCGTCGTCGCCCTCGACCGGATCAGGGCTCGGCAGGGTGACGACGAGTTTCTTGGCGGCCACCTCCAGATCGCCGGTCACCTGCAGGCACAACTCGCGGGTCGGCACGATCACCAGCGCGCGCGGGGTGTTGTCCAGGGGTCGCACACCCGACTGCTCGGGGTGGACGAGGCGATGGAGCAGCGGAACGCCGAAACCGAGGGTCTTGCCCATGCCGGTGCGGGCCTGACCGATCAGATCGCTGCCGCCGAGGGCGAGCGGCAACGTCAGTTCCTGGATGGCGAAGGTGCGGGTCTTGCCGTCGTCGGCGAGTGCCGACACGATGTGCTCATCCACGCCGAGGTCGGCGAAGGTCGGCGAGGTGTGCTCTTCGTCGACGATGGTCGTCTGGACCTCGTCGGTCTGGAGTTCGGGAGTGCTCATGGGTGGTGCGTGTGCCTTTCGTGTGTCGCTCGAGCGCGCACGAAAGGCTCCACGAATCCTGCGAGTGGCACCGGGTCGAGTGGTTCTCGGAACTCCCCGGTGGTTCGCGTTCGCCGCGCGACCGCCATGGTCGCGTCGGGCGAGCGGGTGGGCTCGGCAGTGCGCGCGCAATGTCCGGGTGGTCTGCGAGGAGTCGGTGAATTCCGACGGGCTCCGAGTGTGAGAACCCCTCGGCGTCGCACGCGCGCAGGGCGCCGGAAGGCTGCCTCCACGTGCATGGACGACCGGCGTTCGCCGACCACACCGTCCACAAGTGTACGTGGTGCTCACCGGCCGCCTGCACGCGCGACCGTTACCATCGGGGCATGTCGTCGCCCACCGCCTCGCCCGAACCCCTCCCGGCAACCCCCGACGACGAGGAGGACAGGGCCGTCGGCAAGCTCTTCGCGGTGCTCCTCGCCGGCGAGTACGCCGCGTTCTACCGGCTGATCGACGAATCCTCGATGGCCCCCGACATTCCCAGCGGGATCGCCATCGCGCGGATGGCGGCCTCGGAGATCGCGCACTTCGAACTGCTTGCCGAGCAGGTGTCGCGCCGCGGACTCGATCCCGCCGAGTCGGTCGAGCGTTATCGCGCCGTGTTCGACCAGTACCACCGCGCAACCACCCCACGGACCTGGCTCGAGGCCCTGGTGAAGGCCTATGTCGGCGACGGGCTGGCCGCCGACTTCTACACCGAGCTCTCCGAGATGATGCCGCCGGTCGCCCAGCAGGTGGTCGCCCAGGTGATGGCCGAGACCGGGAACTCCCAGTTCGCGCGGGAGCAGGTCAAGGCGGCGATCGCCGCCGATCCGGCGCTGCGCTCGCCGTTGACCCTGTGGGGCCGACGCCTGCTCGGTGAGGCCGTCACGCACGCCCAGTGGGTGCTCGCGGCCGAGGAGGGCGTGACCGACCTGCTGTTCTCCGGGGCCACCTCACTCAACGGTGTCGCCGACTTCTTCGACTCGATCACCGCTCGGCACGCCGAGCGGATGTCCGACATGGGGTTGGGCTGATCGGGCTCGGGTTCGAAGGTGGAGATCGGCGCGCTTTTCGCTATGAGCGGAGCCGGTGTGGGTCACCGCGATCGCTGGACTAGCCTTGTGCGGCAGGCACTCGGCGTCTCCTCCGCCGGCGTGGACGCACGAGGTTTCCACACAGAAGGGTGGCCATGACCATTGAAGTGAAGATCGGTATCACCGACAGCCCTCGCGAACTGTCGATCCAGTCTCCGCTGGAGAGCGACAAGGCGTTCGCGGCCGTCGAGGCCGTGCTGACCGGCAAGGAGCCGCTGCTCTCGCTCACCGACGATCGCGGTGCGCGCTACCTCGTGCCGGCTGCCAAAATCGCCTACGTCGAGGTCGGCGCCGCGGAGAACCGACGGGTCGGCTTCGGTTCCTGACCGGTTACCGCGCACAACCCGAGAAGAACGCATCGAGCAGGTCGGCTCGGTGCGTTCTTTCGTCTCAACCGGCCGAGGGCTCCATGTCGTCGGCGGCCGACTCCGGATCCGGGCCTGCGGCGGCGCGGGCCGACGCCGCGGCGTCGATCTCGACCTGACGCGGCACATGGGACAGGCCACCCCAGAGCAGGGCGACGGTGGTGTCCACCGCGGTCTGCTTGTCGATCGGACGGCGGGCCTCGAGCCAGTAGCGGGCGTTGACCTGGCTCGCTCCGACGAGCCCGGCCGCCAGCATGCGTGAGCGGTAGGGGTCGAGTCCGGAATCTTGCATGACCAGTCCGTAGACCGCGTCCACGCAGGCCTCGGTGGCACCCTCGGTGCGGCGGATGACCGCCGGGTCCATCACGTCGGAGGCGAAGATCAACCGATATCCGGAGTTGTCGGAGTCGATGAAGTCGAAGAACGCCTGCACCGCCGCCTGTACGCGCTGGTGATTGTCGGTGGTGGTGAGCAATGCGTTGTTCACATCGACGACCAGCTTTTCCGCGTGCGAATCGACCACCGCGATGTAGAGATCGAGCTTCGACGGGAAGTGTTGGTAGAGCACCGGTTTGCTGACGCCCGCGTGGATTGCGATCTCGTCCATGCCCGCCGAGTGATAGCCGCGCTCGACGAAGATCTCGCTCGCGGCCTCGAGCAACTGCAAGCGCCGTGCACTCCGCGGAAGCCGGGTGCCGTTGCGCCCGGAGGAGACATTAGCCGCCGTTGACATGGTTAGAGGGTACTCGGACTCCTGACCCATAAACCGCGTGGATCGCACAAGTGAATTCACAGCCTTCGATGAGGACGTGTGATGTCGCACGTGGTATTGGCCGGTTCTGTGAGAGGGTGTGAACCGTGAGCCGCACAGATGATGCGTCGGGGACGGGGAGCGCGGAGCGCCGGACGGGGCGGCCCCGTGCGCGCGAGGTCGGTCCGCGGTCGCCACGCGCCGGTGACCAGACGCCCGGTGGATCGGTCGCGCCGGGTGGATCGTCAGCGCCCGGTGGATCGTACGCGGCAGCCCAGACGCCAACGGGGACAGGCGAGAACCGCACGGACCAGCCTCCGGTCGGTGCCGCCCAGCCCCCGACCGCCCAGCCCCCGACCGGCCAGCCCCCGACCGCCTCGTCGTCCACCGGCCCGTCGTCCACCGGCCCGTCGACGGCCATGCCCCGGTCCGCGACGACGACTCGCCGGCGCCCGCTTCCCGATCAGCCGCTGCGCGCCCGCTGGGACCCGACCGACGACAACGGCCGGCCACGCTCGGACCGCGACAGCGCGCCACCGCGCAAGAAACAGAGCGCGATCGGCCGATTCGTGGCCACCTACGGGTGGCGTGCCTACGCGATCCCGGTTCTGGTGGTCCTGACCATCGTGCTGCTCGTCTACACGATCCGCGACGACAACACGACCAACGCCGGCGCGCCGGTCGGCCCGGACCCGTCGGCCCGCAACGCCGAGGTCACCAAGGAGACCCGGCCGATCGGTGCGCCCACCGGGGAGATCTCGCCCGCGCAGCTGCCGGCGGGGGCGCTGCCGGGCGGCGGCGGCTTCACCACGGTGGGGCGCAAGACCTTTCACGTGGTGCCGGGTACGACCCCGCAGGTCGGTCGCGGCGGGCAGGTGTACACCTATACCGTCGAGGTCGAGAACGGCCTGATCCCGGCCGAATACGGGGGCGATCAGGCGTTCGCGAAGATGGTCGACGCCACGCTGGCCAACGACAAGAGCTGGATCGGTGACGGCAAGGTGTCGTTCCGCCGGATCGATCGCGGCAACCCGGACCTGCGGGTGTCCCTGACGTCGACGAACACCACGCGCGAACTGTGCGGGTACCAGATCAAACTGGAGACCTCGTGCTTCTATCCGCCACAGGAACGGGTCACCCTCAACGAGGCGCGCTGGATTCGCGGCGCGCAATCCTACGAGGGCGATGACGTCGCCTACCGGCAATACCTGGTGAACCACGAAGTAGGTCACGGCATCGGGTATGAGCATCACGTCCCGTGCCCGGCCAACGGTGCGCCGGCGCCGATCATGATGCAGCAGTCCTTCGGGGTGTCCAACTCGGAGATCATGGCGCTCGATCCGGACATCCGCGCCAATCCGGCCCTGGTCTGCAAACCCAACCCGTGGCCGTTCCCCGAGGGAACGAGCGCCGGCTGAGCCGTTGCGCTCGCGGGAATGACGAGGTGCGCCGGGTCGTTGTTCGACTCAGTTCACCCGTCCGACTCGCATACCCGGGAGGCCTGCCGTGTCATCCTTGCCCCCGCTGGTGGAACCAGCGGCCGAACTCTCCAACGACGAGGTCGCGCGCTATAGCAGGCACCTGATCATCCCCGACGTCGGGATGGACGGGCAGAAACGCCTCAAGAACGCCAAGGTGCTCGTCATCGGTGCCGGTGGACTCGGCTCGCCGACGCTGCTCTATCTCGCCGCCGCCGGTGTCGGCACGATCGGCATCGTCGAGTTCGATGTCGTCGACGAGTCCAACCTGCAGCGTCAGGTCATCCACGGCCAGTCCGACGTCGGTCGGCCCAAGGCCGAGAGTGCCCGCGATTCGATCCTCGAGATCAATCCGTTCGTCACCGTGAACATCCACGATCAGCGCCTCGAACCCGAGGGGGCGATCGAGCTGTTCTCCGGGTACGACCTGATCCTCGACGGCACCGATAACTTCGCCACCCGATATCTGGTCAACGACGCCGCGGTACTCGCGCACAAGCCGTACGTGTGGGGATCGATCTATCGCTTCGAGGGGCAGGCCTCGGTGTTCTGGGAGGACGCCCCCGACGGCCGCGGCATCAACTACCGCGATCTCTACCCGCAGGCGCCGCCACCGGGCATGGTGCCCTCGTGCGCCGAGGGCGGGGTGCTCGGCATCCTGTGCGCCTCGATCGGTTCCATCATGGGCACCGAGGCGATCAAGCTGATCTGCGGCATCGGTGAGCCACTGCTCGGCAGGCTGATGGTGTACGACGCCCTCGACATGACCTACCGCACCATCCGGATTCGCAAGGATCCCGAGGGGGAGAAGATCACCGGTCTGATCGACTACGAGGCGTTCTGCGGTGTCGTCTCCGACGAGGCCGCCCAGGCGGCGGCCGGCTCGACACTGACCGCCGTCGAACTCAAGGAGAAAATCGACGCGGGCGAGAAGCTGGCACTGGTCGATGTGCGCGAGCCGGTCGAGTGGGACATCGTGCACATCGACGGCGCGACCCTGGTGCCCAAGGATCAGATCCTGTCCGGTGCCGCACTGGCCCAGATCCCGCAGGACCGGCCGACGGTGCTGTACTGCAAGACCGGAATCCGGTCGGCGGAGGCGCTTGCCGCGCTCAAGCGGGCCGGATTCGCCGATGCCACGCACCTGCAGGGTGGCATCACCGCATGGGCCAATCAGGTCGACAAGGAACTGCCGGTCTACTGACGCGGCACCTCGCAGCCGCGTCGCTGCGCGGCTTCAGGCCACCACCTCGGTAATCTCTGCAGACGTGAACACCGTCGAGCCACCCGAGCACGTGCTCAACACGTTCGGGCTGACCGCCCACCCGCCCATCGCCATGGGCGAGCGCTGGGTCGGGGGATGGCGCGTCGGGGAGGTCGTGCTGTCGTTGGTACCCGACCACGCGCGCGCGGCGTGGTCGGCCTCGGTCCGCGAGAATCTCTACGTCGAGGGCTTGCGGATCGCGCGACCGTTCCGGGCCACCGACGGTCGATATGTCGTCTCCGGATGGCGCGCGGACACCTATATCGCCGGCGTCCCCGAACCCCGCCACGACGAGGTTGTGTCGGTGGCCGAACGACTACACGAAGCCATCGCCGGACTCGAGCGACCACGATTCCTGCTCCAGCAGCCCGCGCCGCCGCACACCGACGTCGACGTCTTCGCCGCAGCCGATCGCGCCGCATGGGAGGACACCCCGATGCGCTCGGCACGTGCCGCAGGGATGTCCGAGCCGACCTCACCGGACGGCCAGGAAAGTATCGAGATCCTCAAAACCCTTGCGACTCTGCGCAAGAATGTCGACCTGCCGAGCCAGGTGGTGCATGGTGACCTGTTCGGCACAGTGCTCTTCGCCGGTGCGGCCGCACCTGGGATCACCGACATCGTGCCCTACTGGCGGCCGGCGTCGTGGGCGGCGGCGGTGGTGGTCGTGGACTCGCTGGCCTGGGGTGGCGCCGACGACGACCTCGTGCAGCGCTGGTCCGACGAGCCGGAGTGGCCGCAGATGATGTTGCGCGCCACCATGTTCCGCCTGGCGGTCCACGCGCTGCACCCGCGGTCGACCGCCGGCGCGTTACCGGGACTCAAGCGCGTCGTCGATATCGTGCGGCTCATGGTGTAGCGCGTTCACCTGTGGGTGCGGGCGCTGTTACCTTTCCCACCCGATGGTCGAGGACTCCAGACCCCTGGTGCCGACGGGCTTCCGGGCCACAATGACATCCTTGCAGCTTCCCGCCTCGAGACCTGTTGTGCTGATGGGTATCTGGTGCACGGTGGTTCGAATCCAGCGTCGGCTCAGGTGGTCTCGAGGCTCGCCGCACGCGGCTCGCACCTCGACCAGCGATATATGACGTTCGGTGGTCCCCATCCGATGGTCGAGGTGCCGAGGAGCGCTAGCGACGAGCCTCGAGACTATGAGAATTAGGGGTGCAGCCGTATTAGGTTGTGGGTGATGGACCGGGGTGTGGCCCTCCTCGAGACTGACTTCGTGTCCTGAACGGGACTTGTCCGCTCTGGTTCATCGGTCCCGGCCCGGGTGTGCGGGTTGCTTGATAGGAGCTTGACCTGATGACGTAGCCGCGTCATCTGTGTCCCGTCAATAGTCGTGCCTGCCGCTCTCCCGGGCCGGAACCACTGTTGGTTCCCTACTGGAATGGAGAGAACACGTGACTAGTGTGACGGATTTGCGGGAGCTGGTCGAGGTGGTGATCGGCGTTGACACTCATGTGCATGAGCATGCTGCTGCGGCGGTGGATGCGCGTACGGGTGCGGTGTTGGGTCAGGTGCGGGTGAGCGCGGATGTTCATGGGTTCGCGCGGTTGGTGGTGTTTGCCGATAGGTATTCTCCGGCGCGGTTTTGGGCGGTGGAGGGGACCTCGTCGCACGGGGCGGGGTTGTGTCGGTATTTGCTGGGTGATGATTTGGTGGAGAACGTGATTGAGCTTGATCGGCCGGAGCGGATGAAGCGTCGTCATGGTGCTAAGAGTGATGAGATTGATGCGGTGCGGGCGGCGCGGGAGGCGTTGGCGCGCCCGCAGTTGGGGGTGCCGCGTAGTGGGGCGCGGCGGGATCGGCTGGCGGCGTTGTTGGCGGTGCGGGCGTCGGCGGTGCAGGGTGCTGCTGATGGGGCTCGGCAGTTGTTTGGGTTGACGGTGTCGGCGCCGCAGGTGTTGCGGGATCGGGTGCGGGTCGAGTCGTCGACGGCGGCGATGGTTGATCGGGCGGCGGTGTTGCGGATCAGTAAGTCCTGGGATGCGGATACGGCGGCGATGGCGCGGGTGTTGCGCAGGTTGGCCAAGCGGGTCAAGTCGTTGGAGGCCGAGGCTGCGGAGTTGGAGAAGCAGATCAAGGCGGTGGTGAAGTCGTGGAAGCCGGCGTTGTTGGATGTGCACGGGGTGGGTCCGATTGTGGCGGCGACGGTGTTGTGTGCGTGGTCGCATCCGGGTCGGATTCGTAGTCGTGGGGCGTTTGCGATGTTGGCTGGGGCTGCTCCGATCCCGGCCAGTAGTGGTGAGGTCACGCGGTATCGGCTCAACAGGTCGGGGGATCGTCGGTTGAATTGGGCGTTGCATCACATCGTGTTGGTGCGGATGCAGCATGATCCTCGGTCGAAAAGGTATGTGCAGAAATGGCAGTCGGAGTCGAACGGGCGGAAGAAGAAGAGTAAGCGCGAGATTCGGCGTTGCTTGAAAACCTACGTCGCACGTGAGCTCTACGGTCTCCTCGAATACGGCGACAACACTCCCTCGAACGGGGGTGAAACCCCAGCTCACGCAGCATAAATACCCGCTCTTGACAAGACATAGGAGCGTCCCCTTGTACCGAAAGGATTCCGGGCCACAGGCGGCACGACACCTCGACCATCGGGTGGGAATTATCTCTATGGAATTCTCAAACAACAGATGCGGTCCCGGCGGGGCCGGGTGCGGGGGAATCAGGTAGTGGGGCAGGGTAGGTCAGGCTGCTGCGTCGTCGAGTCGCATGGTGCGGCGGTGATACGACGGCACTGGTTGTCGTTGCGGGTCGATGCTGGCGGGTGGGATCAACCAGGGGTGTCGGTCGAAGCCCATGATGATGTCCCATCCGTGGTGGTGCACATCATCATGGCAGCTGGTGCAGAGGAGGCAGCCGTTGTCGAGGTCGGTGGGCCCACCCTTGCTCCAATGCTCGAGGTGGTGTCCTTGGCAGCGTCCGGCGTGGGCTCCGCATTTGATGCATCCGCGATCCCGGACGAGTAGTGCTTTGCGTTGGCCGGGTGTGAAGAAGCGTTTCGCCTCGCCAACACTGAGCGGTACACCGTTGGGATCGAGCATGATCTTGGTGATCGTGGTGTCACACGACAACAGTTTGGCGGTGGCTTCGGTGATGGCGCCCATGTTCTGCAAGTTCCCCCCGAGTGCCGGGTTGTCCGCCGACCAGGTCCACAACAGGCCGTTGGTGGGTTTGGCCGAGAAGGTGGTGTCGGCCAAGCCTTGTGCCGCCAACTCCACGATGGTTTCGAACGCAGCGGCGCGGATCTGCTCGGGCGTTCGGGGAGCGGTCGGGTTGGGGTGTTGGCGCCGACAGCGCTTCCATCAAAGTTCTGGTCTTCTCCCCGGCGATGATGTCGAGGTTCGCCGAGATCTCCAGTCGTCCGTCGTCGGTGATGTGGTCGGTGTAGCTGTTGATCGTCTTGTCTTCGGCGGCCGGTGACCCGCCCGGTGTTTCGGCCGCCAGCTCGTTCCCCAGCTGCTGTGAGTAGAGGTTGATCTCGGCGGGGGTGAATCCGGCGAAGTAGTGCGACAAGAGTTTCCGGAGGTATTCACAGCGTTGCACGGTGTCGCGGGGTTCGGGGGAGCGGGTGTCAATGTGGGTCAATCCGCGGAAAATGGCGTCGGTGTGTTCGGAGGAGCCCATGCTGATCAACAACTCCCGAAGTCGGGTGGTCTTGTGATCGGCCACGCCCAGGCGATCCATCTCACCGGTGAGCGATGTGGCGTGGTGATCAACCAGGTTCCGCAGCAACAGGACTTGTTTCATCGCGCCGAAAGCCTGTGGGCCGGTCATCTCCGGATTCCATTGCAGGTCGCTGAGTTGGCTGACAATCCCGGCGAAAACCGCTTCGGCGTCAAGAGCTTCGGTGGTGTCGATCATGGGCCCCTCCCCAGTGGCTGATCGGTGTGATGACTCCATCCTACTCGAACATATGGAGTATGGCAAGGGTGTTCGACAGTCCTGTGGAAGGGAAGATGCTTGTGGACAACGGGTTTCGGTGGTGGGCTGGCGAAGATTTTCCGTCGGTGGGGTGTGGTAGGGGTGCGTCTTTTGCTGTGGTGGGTGGATGTGGTTGGGAGGCTTTATGTCTCGTCGGGTCTCGAGGCTCGCCGCACGCGGCTCGCACCTCGACCATCGGGAGGCCGGCGGGGAGGGCTGCTCGACGATTGGGGGAACGGGAGCTCGGCCAGCGGGTACGGCGGTTACTCGACAGTCCGTGACCCGAAGACACACACCTCGGCGGAAGGATCTCACGCACAGATCCGCTCGCGCTCGGCCTCATCATCCTCGTCGTGATCATCAAGGTCCGACGCGACCGGCCACACCCCGACGGTGAGTTCTCCAGCTATCCTGGTTGGGCCACCCGAAGTGTTTCGGGATCAAGCGATTCGGGATCCAGCAGCGACTGAGTTGGCCCGGTCTCACAGGCTCCGCTCGCCAATGTGAGAACAACGTGATGTCGCGGTCACTGCGCCGACAATCGGCGCAACACTCGATTCGTAGTTTTGGTTCCAACGACCGACGCCGTCGTCGGTGGTCACGGCATCAGCCCACCCGAGACCGATGGGAACCCACATGGCATTCTCGACGCTTCTGCACGACCTCCGCAGAGACCACACGATCACCGACTGGGATCCGGAGGACCGGCACGCCTGGGACACCGGCAATGCCGCGATCGCCCGACGCAACCTGCTGTGGTCGGTGATCTGCGAGCACATCGGCTTCTCGATCTGGTCGCTGTTCTCCGTGATGGCGCTGTTCATGGGCCCCCAGTACGGCATCAACGCCGACCAGAAGTTCGTGATCGCGGCGACGGCGACCTTCGTCGGCGCGTGCCTGCGGGTGCCCTACACCCAGGCCACCGCGCGCTTCGGCGGTCGCAACTGGGCGATCTTCTCCGCCGTGGTCCTGCTGATCCCGACCGGTCTGACGATGATGCTGATGATGAACCCAGGAGAGTTCGGTTTCGGCTGGTTCCTCGCGGTGGCCGCGCTCACGGGCTTCGGTGGCGGCAACTTCGCCTCGTCGATGACCAACATCAACGCGTTCTATCCGCAGCGACTCAAGGGCTGGGCGTTGGGACTCAACGCCGGCGGCGGCAACATCGGGGTCCCTGTGGTCCAGCTGATCGGTCTGCTGGTCATCTGGCTGGCCAGCGACAAACCCGAGATCCTTTGTGCGATCTACCTTGTCGCGCTCGCCGTCGCGGGAATCGGTGCGGCGGTCTTCATGGACAACCTCGATCACCAGACCGCCAGCGGTCGGGCGATGATCGATTGCCTCAAGCACTACGACAGTTGGCTGATCTCGGTGCTCTACATCGGTACCTTCGGGTCGTTCATCGGCTTCTCGTTCGCCTTCAGCCAGGTACTCAGCCTCAGTTTTCAGTCGTCGGGTCAGTCTGCCTCGGCCGCATCGCTTTCCGCCGCGCAGATCGCGTGGATAGGTCCGCTGCTCGGCTCGTTGTTCCGTCCGCTGGGTGGCAAGTTCGCCGACCGGTTCGGTGGTGGGCGGGTGACCCTGTGGTCCTTCGTCGCGATGGTCGCTTCCTCGGTGATCCTGGTCGTCTCCGGAACCGTCGCCGATTCACACCCCGGCCACCGGATCGAATCCACCCAACTGGCCGGATTCATCATCGGGTTCATCTTGTTGTTCGCGATCTCGGGCATTGCCAACGGCTCGGTCTACAAGATCATTCCGACCATCTTCGAACACAAGTCGCGGAACCTACCGGGGATCAGCGGAGGTGCCGCGGTGCTGTGGTCGCGGTCGATGTCGGGCGCTCTCATCGGAATCGCCGGGGCGGTCGGAGCGCTCGGTGGTGTCGCGATCAACCTCGTTCTTCGCAGCAGCTACAAGGCAAATCATTCGGCGACGGTGGCATTTTGGGTGTTCATGGCCTTCTATGTGATCGCCGGGGTGATCACCTGGTGGTTCTACGCCCGGCGCGAGGTGGTCCTCGACCCGCACTTCCGTCACACCGGTGACATCGAGGTCGCCGATACCGCACCCGCCACTCCCGTCGCCCAGGCCACCCCGGCCACCCCGGCGGTGGATGCCCGATGACCCACTCCCGTAGGGATTCCCGCCCGCTCTCGAGGACCGTCGTGGTGATCGGCCACGGCATGGTCGGGCATCGGTTCGTGCAGTCGCTGCGTGAGCGGGATCAAGCCGGGATCTGGCGCGTGGTGGTGATCGCCGAGGAGACGCACGCCGCATACGACCGTGTGGGATTGTCATCCTACGTCGGCGCGTGGGACCGGTCATCGCTGGCGTTGCACGGCAACGACTATGCGGGTGACGACGCGGTGCGGCTACGTCTGGGGGAGACGGTCACCGCGATCGACCGGGACGGGAAACGGGTGATCACCGATCGAGGGTCCGAGATCGGTTATGACGCACTGGTGTTCGCGACCGGCTCGTACCCCTTCGTGCCGCCGGTTGCCGGTCACGACCACGACCGGTGTTTCGTCTACCGCACCCTTGACGATCTCGATGGCATCCGTCGCGTCGCCGAGGGTTCGACGCCCGGCGCCGCCGGTGTGGTGGTGGGCGGTGGGTTGCTCGGCCTGGAAGCCGCCAATGCCCTTCGGCTGCTGGGGATGACACCGCACGTGGTCGAGTTCGCGCCGAGGCTCATGCCGATGCAGGTCGACGCCGGGGGTGCGGCGGTGTTGCAGAACCTGGTTTCCGACCTGGGGTTGTACGTGCACACCGGAGTGGGCACGTCATCGATCGCCGACGGACCGGAAGGGGAATCGCTGACGGTGACACTGAGCGACGGGGCGACGATCGACGCCGCCCTCGTCGTGTTCTCCGCCGGTGTGCGCCCCCGCGACGCGGTGGCCCGGGAGGCGGGTCTTCCCGTCGGGGAGCGTGGCGGCGTGCTGGTGGACTCGGCGTGCCGAACCGCCGACCCGGACATCTATGCCGTCGGCGAGGTCGCCGCGGTCGACGGGCGATGCTACGGCCTGGTCGCCCCCGGATACAGCACCGCCGACGTCGTCGCCGACCAACTCCTCGGTGGCAGTGCGACATTCGCCGGTGCCGACATGTCGACCAAGTTGAAGTTGCTCGGCGTCGACGTCGCGAGCTTCGGTGACGCCATGGGGGAGACGGACAACGCGCTGGAGATCGTCTATTCCGATCCGCTCGCCGGCCGCTACGCGAAGATCGTGCTCTCCGACGACGCACGGACCCTGCTCGGCGGCATCCTGGTCGGGGACGCATCGGCCTATGCCACGCTCAAACCCATGGTGGGGCGCGAGATCCCGGGAGATCCGGCCGCTCTGATCGCCCCTGCGGCCGGGGAATCCGGCATGGGTCTCGACGCATTACCCGACGACGCGGAGATCTGCTCGTGCAACGGGGTGTCCAAGGGTGCGATCTGTTCGGCCATCACCGAGGGCGCCTGCGACATCGCCGCGGTCAAGGCGTGCACCTCTGCGGGCACCACCTGCGGAGGTTGCGTACCGAGTATCGCCTCGCTGCTGGCCGCCTCCGGCGTCGAGATGAGCAAGGCGCTCTGTGAACACTTCACCCAGTCGCGGTCGGAGTTGTTCGAAGTCGTTGCGGTGACCGGTATCCGGACGTTCTCCGAGCTGATCGCCCGGTACGGGGCCGGCTCCGGCTGCGAGGTGTGCAAACCGACGGTCGCCTCCATTCTCGCCTCGACCTCGAGTGATCACATCCTCGACGGCGAACAGGCCGCGCTGCAGGACACCAACGACCACTTTCTGGCGAACCTGCAGAAGAACGGCAGCTATTCGGTCGTGCCCCGGATGCCCGGCGGGGAGGTGACCGCCGAACAACTGATCGTCATCGGCGAGATCGCCCGCGACTTCGACCTGTACACCAAGATCACCGGTGGCCAGCGGATCGACATGTTCGGCGCCCGCGTCGAACAGTTGCCGCAGATCTGGCGGCGCCTCGTCGACGCCGGAATGGAATCGGGACACGCCTACGGCAAGAGTCTGCGCACGGTGAAGAGCTGTGTGGGTCAATCCTGGTGCCGATACGGTGTGCAGGATTCGGTCGGGATGGCGGTGTTCCTCGAGAAGCGCTACCGCGGTCTGCGATCGCCGCACAAGCTGAAGTTCGGTGTCTCGGGGTGCGCACGCGAATGCGCCGAGGCGCGCGGCAAGGACGTCGGGGTGATCGCCACCGAGAACGGCTGGAATCTCTACGTGGCGGGCAATGGTGGACAGAGCCCGAAGCACGCCCAACTGCTGGCCCGCGGAGTGGATGACGCGACACTCGTCGCCTACATTGATCGGTACCTGATGTTCTACATCCGCACCGCCGATCGGCTTCAGCGCACCGCCCCGTGGCTGGAATCGCTCGACGGAGGTCTCGATCACCTGCGAGCCGTGGTGTGCGAGGACAGTCTCGGCCTGGCGGCAGAACTGGAGGCCGCGATGGACCGTCACGTCGCCGGATACCGTGACGAGTGGGCCGAGGTGCTCGCCGACGAGGAAAAGTTGTCGCGGTTCGTGTCGTTCGTCAACGCGCCGGACGTGCCCGACCCGACCATCCGGTTCACCGACGGAGCGGTTGAAGGCGACCGCAAGGTCCCGGTGCTGCTGGACATGCCCCGGTTCCGGGCGCAGCAGCCGAACACCGACCGTACGACCGAACGCGAAGGAGTGGCCACATGACCGCCGACACGGCGACCGGCGCAGGGCAGATTGGCCCAGGGCAGATCGGCGCAGGGCAGATCGGCGCAGGGCAGATCGGCGCAGGGCAGTGGGTGCGCGCCTGCCCCTTCGATCGGCTCGTCGAGGGACGCGGAGTCGCAGTCCTCGGCCCGGAGGGCCGTCAGGCGGCGCTCTTCCGGATTCCCGCCGCCGAGACCGACCGTGAGGCGGTGGGGCGCTCGCGGATCTACGCCATCGGCAACATCGACCCGTTCGGGCGTGCCGCGGTGCTCTCGCGCGGGCTGACCGGCGATCACGGCGGTGAGCTCACGGTCGCCAGTCCGCTGGGCAAGCAGGTCTTCTCGCTGCGCACCGGGGTGTGCCTCGACGACGAGTCTGTGTCGGTGCCCTCGCTGGCGACCCGCGTGGTCGACGGCATCGTCGAAATCTGGTTCGGCGCCGCCGATCATCGTGTTGTTGCCGACGGGCCCCGATGAGTCCTGGAGCGACACCCTCGAGTTCCGACGATCTGCCGTTGACCGGTTTCACCGTCGGGATCACCGCCGCGCGCCGGGCCGACGAGTTCGCGGCGCTCCTCGTGCGTCGCGGCGCCGACGTCGTCATGGCCCCGACCATTCGCATCCTGCCGCTCGTCGACGACACCGAGCTCGAACAGGTCACCGAACGGATCATCGCCGATCCGCCGGACCTGATGGTTGCCACCACCGGGATCGGTTTCCGGGGCTGGGTCGAGGCCGCCGACGGCTGGGGGGACGCCGAGCAACTCCTCGTCGCGCTCGGCGAGAGCCGGCTGATCGCCCGCGGTCCCAAGGCCAAGGGTGCGATCCGTGCGGCCGGACTTCGCGAGGAGTGGTCGCCGGAGAGCGAGTCCTCCTCGGAGGTTCTCGACCGTCTGCTCGACGAAGGGGTGGAGGGCAAGCGGATTGCGGTGCAATTGCACGGTGCCACCAGCGAATGGGAGCCGCTGCCCGACTTCTGCGCGGTGCTCCGCGCCGCGGGCGCCGACGTCCTGGCCGTCCCCGTGTACCGCTGGAACATGCATCCCGACGTCGGGCGGATCGACGCGATGATCGCGTCGGTCGTGCGTGCCGACCTCGACGCGCTCACCTTCACCAGCGCACCCGCGGCGGCGTCGATACTCACCCGCGCCAAGGAACTCGGCAAACTGCAGCCGTTCCTGCACGGACTGCGGACCGCGGTACCGGTGTTCTGTGTGGGCTCGGTGACCGCGGGGCCGCTGGAGGCGTTGCAGATCCCGACCGTCTATCCGCGCCGCTTCCGGCTCGGTGCGCTGGCCCGGCTGATCACCGACGAGTTGCCCCGACGCAGCCATACCCTGCGGGTTGCCGGACACGACACCGCGATTCGGGGTCAGGCGGTGGTCGTCGACGGGCAGATGCGTGAGTTGTCGGCCACCGGACATCTGTTGCTCAAGATGCTCGCGCAGGTGCCGGGGCGGGTGGTGGGTCGCCAGGAGTTGCTGCGCGGACTGCCCGGCGACAGCGCCGACACCCACGCGGTCGAGGTGGCCGTTGCGCGTCTGCGGGCGGCGCTCGGCGACCCGAAGATGATCCAGACGGTGGTCAAGCGCGGATACCGCCTTGCCGTCGATCTCGAGTACGACGAAGCCGAGGACGAGTCATGATGATCCGCAACGACATTCGGTCTGCCGTGGGTGACCGGCTGGGCGGGGTCCGCCCGGTACTCGTCGCGCACGGGACCCGCAACCCCCGCGGCGTCGCGGTGGTTGCCGAGATCGCCGAAAAGGTCGCTGCGACGGTCGGTCCGACGCGCACCGCCTTCGTCGACGTCCTCGGCCCTACCCCGAGCGAGGTGCTCGGCGGGCTGGATCGCCCCGCGGTCCTGGTGCCCGCGTTCTTGGCTTCGGGATACCATGTGCGCCAGGATATCCCGGACCATGTCCGGAGATCCGGGGTCGGTGATGCCATCGTGACCCGCGCCCTGGGCCCCGATCCGAGGATCGCCGCGGTCCTGCGGCGGCGGTTGATCGAATCCGGGTGGCGCCCCGGTGACGCCGTGGTGCTCGCCGCCGCCGGCTCGTCCGACGACTCCGCCTGTGCCCAGGTGCATCTCGCCGCGCGTCAGCTCGAGGGGCTGATCGGCGGGCACATCGAGGTCGGCTTTCTCACCACCGCCGCACCGACCGTTGCCGACGCGGTCGCCGCCGCTCGAACCTCCGGTCGCCGCGTCGTCATCGCCGCATACCTGTTGGCCCCCGGCCTCTTTCACGAGCGCCTGCACACCGTGGGTGCCGACCTGGTGGCCGAGCCGCTCGGCGCCGACCCGGCGATCGTCGAACTCATCGTCACCCGGATGCGTGCCGCGGTCAGTCCGTACCGCACCGACGCGGTCCTGCTGCGCTGACCGCGCCCGCCACCCCGCCGACAGCGCCCATCACCCTGCCGACAGCGCTCTGTACTTCGCCGACAGCGCTCTTCTCAGCGCCGACAGTGCTCAGTCGAGTACGTCGATCTCCCAACGACATTCGCGCATCAGCACCTTTCCGTCGCGGATCGGCGCCCCTTCGTCGCGGAGTCGGTCGAGCTGCCGGTGGGCGAGGTGTGGTGCGGGTTTGCCGCTCGCCGAGATGACCCGATGCCACGGCAGGTCCGCGGAATCGGTGCGCATGATCCACCCGACGATCCGCGGGGAACTCAATCCGGCCGCGGCGGCAAGATCGCCGTAGGTACTGACCCGGCCGGACGGGATCGCGGCGACCAGGGCTCGCACCCGCTCGACGTCATCCTCGGTGACCGCACTCACAGCAGCGAACGCACCAACCGGGCGGTCAACCCGGGTTCGAGGAAGGGCACCATGTGCTCGCAGTCGGCGCGGTGAACCTGCACCTGATCGCCGCGTTCGCTCGCACAGGCCTCGAGAAACGCCGGCCGCACAAACGGCGGGTCGACGCGATCGGCGACGACGACATGGGTGGGCACCCCTCGCGGCGGAAGCGTTGGCGGACGGCTCATCTCGCTCCACGACGCGGCGGCCATCGGCGCACTGACCCGCCAACCGACGCGCCCGTGACCAATGGTGGTGAGGTGCTCGGCGATCTCGGCATCGAGGATCTCCGCGGGTACCCGTGCCCAGCCCTCGGAGCGCTTGGCCGTGCGGGCCGCGTCGGCGTCGGGATAGTCCCAATTCTCGAGGCTGTCGGTGGCGACCTCGAGAGCAAACTCCGGGTCGAGGCCCTGCGCGGGATCGAGTAGGACCAACCCGCGCACCGCGTCCGGCCGCTGGTTGGCCAGATGGATCGCCAGCGCACCTCCGAAGGAATGCCCGAGGACCACCAGCGGCAGCGCCGCCGGATCGATGGCGGTGTCGATGAACTCCGAGAGCGCACGCACATGGTTCTCGATCGCCCACGGCGGACGCCACGGCGAGCGGCCGTGGCCGATGAGGTCGGGTGCGACGATGTGCAGGTCGGCGAGATGGTCGTGAGCCAGCGGAGCCCAACGCATCCCATGACCGGTGAGGCCGTGCAGTGCCAGAACCGTCGGGGCGCGCCGATCGCCGAACTCGACGTGGTGAAGTGCCGTCACGCCGACGATTGTGCCGTACGCGCCGCAGCGCGCGGCCCCGGCCCGGGCCGGGGCGGATCGTGGGGGAGACGGGCCCACCAACGATTGTCGGTGGGCCGTGCTTGCATGGACGCATGGCCCGTAAGCGTCCCTCGACCACGGCCGCGCCGAGCTCGCCGAAGCGGGCCGCCCCCGCCAAGCGGGGTTCGTCGCGGTCGGAGCAGGCGCGCCCGGGATCGGCGCGCGGCGCGGCCGGCCGGGGCGGCACCGCGTTGCGCGCACATCTCGTTGGGGTCGACGGCGGGCCCATCGTCACCCGGGAGTGGCCGCCTAGCGTGATGCGGGTCATCGACGCGCACACGCCCGACGGGACGGTCGCCGACCCGTGGCGGCCCTTCCGCGTCCACGGCGGGCCCGGCTCGGGCAAGACGGCATTGGTGGTCGATGCGGCCGTCGCACGTCTCACCCGGCCCGGCATCGACCCGGAGTCGGTGCTCGTGCTCACCGCGAACCGTCGCGCCGCGGTGGCGTTGCGGGAGGAGATCACCCGCCGGGTGTTGGCGCAGTCCTCGGACGCGCCCGCGCTCGGCGGGGCGCTGCGTGAACCGTTGGTGCGCACCGTGCATTCGTTCGCGTTCGCGATCCTGCGACTGCAGGCGCAGGCGCACGGCAACCCGCCGCCGCGGCTGATCACCG
Organism: Gordonia sp. YC-XJ4; assembly: GCF_059511865.1. Lineage (NCBI taxonomy): Bacteria > Bacillati > Actinomycetota > Actinomycetes > Mycobacteriales > Gordoniaceae > Gordonia > Gordonia sp. YC-XJ4. The sequence goes on along the minus strand of NZ_CM183447.1, from coordinate 4,065,884 downwards.
GCTCCGAACAAGACGTCGTGCTGCGCGAGCTGCTGGCCGGCGACATCGAGGACGGTGCCGGGTACTGGCCCGCCCATCTGCGTCCCGCGCTGGGGACCGATGGATTCGCGCAGGCGCTGCGCGACCTGATGATGCGTGCCGCCGAACGGGGCGTCGGCCCCGAGGAGCTCGCCGAGCTCGGCTCCCGGCACCGGCGTCCCGAGTGGGTCGCCGCGGCGCACGCATACGCGCAGTACGAGCAGAACGTCCTGTTGCGCGGCACGGTCGGATCGCAGACACCGGGCGCCTCGGCGCCCGCGGTCGACGCCGCCGAACTCGTCGGCTCGGCATTGTCGGCCTTCGCCACCGACCCCGACCTCCTCGCCGGGCAACGTCGGCGTATCCGGCACCTGATCGTCGACGACGCCCAACACCTCGATCCACAAGCCGCCCACCTGGTTCGGCTGATCGGCACCGGAACGGATTCGACGATCATCGCCGCCGACACCGACCAGTCGATCTTCGGATTCCGTGGCGCCAGTCCGCGTTTCGCCGACTCACTGGCGGCGTCCGGTACCGACCGTGACGTCGTGCTCGACACCGACTTCCGTCATCATCGCCAGATCGCGGTGGTCGGTCGTGCACTCGCCGCACGGTTGCCCGGCGCGCGCCCGCATCGCTTCCCGGTGGTCCCCGACTCCGACGCGCTGCCCGGCGGGGCATCGGTACGGGTGTACAGCTCTGCGGCCAAGGAGGCGACCGCGGTGGCCGATCTCCTACGACGGGCGCACCTCTTCGAGGGGGTGGCGTGGTCGCAGATGGCGGTCATCGTGCGGTCGGCGCATCTGGCGCTCCCCGCCCTGCGGCGGGCGTTCCGTTCGGCCGGCGTCCCGCTGAGCACCCCGACCTCCGATTTGCCGCTGCACCGTCAGCGATCGGTGGCCGCGCTGATGGTGGTGCTGCGCGCGGTGGCCGCCCGCGAGCGGGTCGAACACACCGCGGAGACCGTCGAGAATCCGCACGTCGTCGGGAACCCACACGCCGACGACTCGCCTGCCGAGGATTTCACCGCCGACGACGCGCTGGCACTGTTCACCGGCCCGGTCGGGATGGCCGATCCAGGGGCGCTGCGCCGGCTGCGGCGGGGTGTGCGTCGTCGCGACGAGCAGGCGGGAGGCGAGCGCGCGGGCCGCGATTCGCTGTCGTCGTTGCGTCTGGCGCTCCTCGACCCCGACCTCGGCGCCGAGTACCTGGCGGCGCTGACCGACCACGAGGGCGCACCGCTGGCGCGGGTGCTCGACGTGATCGCCGCCGGCGCCACCGCCCATCGCGCCGGACGTGGCGTGGAGGAAACCCTGTGGGCGTCCTGGCAGGCCACCGGCCTGGAACGGCGGTGGGTCTCCTCGGCGATTCGAGGTGGGCCCGGCGGCGAACAGGCCGATCGGGATCTCGACGCGATGATGGCGATGTTCGAGGCGGCGGCGAACTTCTCCGACACCCTGCCCGCCGCGGGCCCGGCCGCGTTCGTGCACTATCTCTCGCAACTGCAGATCCCACGCGACAGCCGCACCCCGGCCGCCGCGGCCGACTCGGTGTCGGTGCTCTCCGCGCACGCCGCCGCCGGCCGCGAATGGGAGGTCGTCGCCGTCGCCGGAGTTCTCGACGGGTTGTGGCCGTCGCTGCGCAGCCGCGGAAGTGTCTTGGGCACAGCCGAATTGGTGGACCTTCTCGACGGGATGGATCCCGCGGCGATCGATCGGGTGGCGCGGGGCGCCGGTGCGCTCGCCGACGAACGTCGACTGTTGCTCGTCGCGTGCACCCGCGCACGCCGACGACTACTGGTGACCGCCGTCGAGGACGGAGGAGGGGAGTCGTCGCCGTCGAGGTTCATCGGCGAGATCTCCGATGCACTGCGGATCGACGCCCGGCGGGGCGGGACGGGCGAGTCCGGCGACGCCGAGCAGCCCGACGATCCCGACGTCCTCGACACCGTCGCCGAGGACGAGTTGCCCATCGACCCCGGTGTCGACCGGGTGTTGTCGCTGCCGTCGCTGGTGGCGACGCTGCGTGCGGTCGTGGTGGCCGGTGCCACCGCCGACGAACCGGACGAACGCACTCGCGCCGCCGCCCAATTGCTTGCGCAACTTGCCGATTCGGATATTCCCGGAGCGCATCCGCGGGACTGGTTCGGGCTGTCGCGGCCGAGTTCCGCCGAGCCGCTGTGGACGCCCGACGCCGGCCCCGTGGTGCTCTCACCGTCCAACGTCGACCAACTGTCGCGTTGTTCGCTGCGCTGGATGCTCGAGCGTGCCGGAGGCCGCGACGGCGACGGCACCCCGGCCCTGACCGGCTCGCTCGTGCACACGCTGGTGCAGGCCGTCGCCGGGGAGATCGAACCCGCCGAGGTGACGTCGGCGCTGCGTGAGATCTGGGAGCGCGTCGACACCGGGGCGGCCTGGTACTCGGCGCACGAACTCGAGCGTGCCGAGGCGATGCTCACGAATTTCCGTGAGTGGCTTTCTCTTTCGCGCGACGATCTCACCACGGTGGGCGTCGAGGAGGTCATCGACGCCGTCATCCCACCGGCCGCGGATACCGGTGCCCCCGAGGCCGATGCCGCCGGCGCCGGTGCACAAGGCGTCGCACCGGCCGAGGACGGCTCGGACCTGCCGGTACGACTCCGTGGCCGGGTCGACCGCCTCGAACGCGACGCGCAGGGCCGACCGGTCGTCGTCGACGTCAAGACCGCCAAGTCGGCGATCACCAAGGCCGACACGCTCGACCACGCCCAGCTCGCCGCCTACCAAGTCGCCATCGCGCACGGCGGGGCGCGTGACTTCCCGGGCACCGACGTCGAGCCCGGCGGCGGTCGCCTGGTGTACGTGTCGGCGCCGCACCGTTCGACCGGCGCCACCGAACGCGAACAGCCCGCGCTCACACCGGAATTGCTCGACGAGTGGCGCGCGGTGGTGCGCCGGGCCGCACGCTCGGGCATCGGTCCGGTCTTCGAGGCGACCCCCAACCCCGGCTGCGCACACTGTGCGTTGGTGACCAGTTGCCCCGCCCAACTACGTGGCAAGGCGGTCACCGATGACTGAGGACACCACCGGGAGCACCACCACCGAGGCGCGGCCCACGCGGCCCCGGGTGTCGGCGACCTCGCTGGCCGCCGCCCTCGGGTTGCCTCCGCCCACTCCCGAACAGGTCGAGGTGATCGAGGCGCCCACCGAACCGATGCTGGTGGTCGCCGGTGCGGGCGCGGGCAAGACGGAGACGATGGCCTCCCGCGTGGTGTGGTTGGTGGCCAACGGCATCGTCGGCCCCGACGAGATCCTCGGACTCACCTTCACCCGCAAGGCGGCCAGCGAACTCGGCGCCCGCATCCGCAGGCGGCTGTCGATGCTCGCCGGCTCCCCGGCCCTGCTGAGTTGGGACCCCGACGGGGCGCTCGCCGCACGCCTGCGGGCCGGTGATCCGGAGGTCAGCACCTACCACGCGTATGCCGGGCGACTCATCGCCGATTACGGTCTACTCCTTCCGGTCGAGCCGCACGCGACGCTGATGTCGGAGACCGAGTTGTGGCAGATGGCCTTCGGAATCGTGTCCTCGTGGACCGGGCAACTGAGCACCACCAAGGTGCCGGCGAGCGTCACCGAGGCGGTCCTGCGGCTGTTCGGTGAGATGTCGGAGCACCTCGTCGACCTCGACACCCTCGCCGCATGGGGTGACGACCTTTACCGGATGGTCGACGATCTGCCCAAGGCCCCGCGCCAGCGGGGCGCACCGAATGCCGCGCTACGTACCGTCCAGCAGGTGATCGACGAGCGTCGGGAGCTGTTGCCGCTCGTGGCGACGTTGATGCGCACCATGCGCGAGCAGGCCGTCCTCGATTTCGGCAGCCAGATGTCCCTGGCGGCCCGCCTCGTCGCCGGCAACCCGGAAGTTGTTGCCGCCCAGCGGCAATCATTTCGCGCGGTGCTGCTCGACGAATATCAGGACACCGGTCACTCCCAGCGGGTTCTGCTCTCGGCGCTCTTCGGTGGGCAGGCGTCCGCGGGCAGCGACCCGGTGGCCGTCACCGCCGTCGGCGACCCGATCCAGTCGATCTACGGGTGGCGGGGTGCGTCGGCGGCCAATCTCCCGCGCTTTGCCACCGACTTTCCCCGCGCCGACGGTTCGCCCGCGCACCGTCGCGAACTGTTGACGAGCTGGCGCAACCCGGTGCAGACGCTGCGCCTGGCGAACGAGGCGTCCGAGGAACTGCGACGTCGCGGTGTGCCGGTGAGTGTCCTGCGTCCGCGGCCCGGCGCCGACGCCGGGACGGTGACGTTCGCGTTGACCGAGACGGTGCTCGACGAACGCGCCTGGCTCGCCGACCAGGTCGCGGCCCGGTACCACGACGTCGACGGTTCGGGGCCGCCGACCGTCGCGGTCCTGGTGCGCCGCAACGAGGATTCGGCGCCGATCGCGGCCGAGCTGGAGGCGCGCGGCATTCCCGCGGAGGTCGTCGGCATCGGCGGGTTGCTGCACGTACCGGAGATCACCGATGTGGTCGCGACGTTGCGCCTGATGGCAGATCCGATGGCCGGAACCGCGGCGATGCGTCTGCTGACCGGTTCGCGATGGCAGCTCGGCGCGCGCGACCTGGCGGCGCTGTGGCGTCGCGCCACCGAGCTGGCCGCCGGCCAGATCGCCACCGGCGGGGTGGTCACCACCCGCGAGGAACTCGACGAGGCACTCGACGCGGTGCTACCCACCGAGGTGGTCGACCGCGCCGGGATCGCCGACGCCGTGGTCGATCCCGGCGGTCCGGAGGCCTACAGCCCCGACGGCTATGCGCGTATCCGGGCGTTCGGGGCGCAACTGGAGTCGTTGCGGCGCAGGATGGGTCAGCCGCTGCCCGAGCTGGTCGCCGACGTCGAGAACACCATCGGGGTGGCCGTCGAGGCGCAGATCCGTGCACGCCGGATGCGCGGCGCGATCACCGGGCGTGAACACCTCGATGCCTTCGCCGACTACGTCACCCGCTACGCCGAGCGGCCCGGCGCGAATCTGGCGGGGCTGCTGGCGTTCCTCGACACCGCCGAGACCATCGAGAAGGGGCTCGAGCCCGGGCGGGTGGAGGTCGCCGAGCAGCGCGTGCAGATCCTGACCGTGCATGCCGCGAAGGGACTCGAGTGGGATGTGGTCGCGATTCCGCATCTGTGCCAGGGGATCTTCCCGTCGTCCAAGGGCGAGACCACCTGGATGCGCAGTGCGCGTGAACTTCCGGGGCCGCTGCGCGGTGATCTCGCCGAGCCGGAACCCCGGGGACCCGCGGCCGCGAAGCTCGCGGCGGCCCGGCCGGCCGGCGCCGACGAGGGGTTCCCGGTGCTCGATCTGAGTCGGGTGGGCGACCGCAAGGAACTCGAGGACGCGCTGACCGAACACAAGGAGGCCATCGCCGAACGCCGGCTCTCCGAGGACCGGCGGTTGCTCTACGTCGCGATCACCCGAGCCCGTCACGACCTGTTGGTCTCGGCGCATCACTGGTCGGAAACCGGGGAGAAACCCCGGGGTGGATCGCCGTTCTTCAACGAGTTGCTGGCCATCGTGACCGAGACGGTGGAGAACGGATCCGCCGACGAGGCACGGGGTTTGACGGTCGACGTGCTCGCCGACGACCCGCCCGACGGTGCCGCCAACCCGTTGGCCGAGCGGGTCGATGCCCGGATGTGGCCGACCGACCGTCTCGGTGCGCGCCGTGACGCGGTGGCCGCGGCGGCCGATCTCGTCCTCGACGAACTGCGCCGGCGGGAGGCGCCGGCGTTGTTCGGGGCGCTCACCGATCCGGAGCCCGATTCCCAGGCGCCGGTGGCCCACGACGCGCCGGCCGACGAGATCGAGGCGTGGCGCGCCGAGGTGGAGGTGCTCCTCGCCGAGCACGAGCGCACGAATCAGGCCGAGGTGGATGTGGCGCTGCCGGCTCATCTGTCGGTCAGCCAACTCGTCGACCTCGACACCGACGAGCGCGAGTTCGCGCGCAAGCTCCGTCGCCCGACGCCGTTTCGTCCCAACCCGATCGCACGGCGCGGCACCGCCTTTCACGCGTGGGTGGAGCGGTGGTTCGGCGCGACCCGGCTGCTCGACATCGACGAGTTGCCCGGCGCCGCCGACGAGAGTGCCGCCCCCGACGCCGACCTCGACGCGCTGCGCGAGGCATTTCTGGCCTCGCCGTGGGCCGCCCGCAGCCCCAGCGAGGTCGAGGTGCCCTTCGAGACGGTCATCGGCGACACGGTGATCCGCGGACGCATCGACGCGATCTTCGCCGAACCCGACGGGTCGTGGGTGGTGGTGGACTGGAAGACCGGAGCCGAGCCGAGCGCCGACTCGTCGTCGGTGTTCATCCAGCTCGCGGCCTACCGCATCGCGTGGGCGCAGTTGGCCGGGGTGCCACTGGAGAAGGTCTCGGCCGCATTCCATTATGTCCGGTCCGGGCGCACCCTCGCGCCCCGAGACCTGCCCGATGCCGCGGCACTCGCCGCTTTGCTGGCCCGATGAGCTAGATTCCACACTGTGACAGCAGCGACCCATCCGAGCGCGCCGTGCCGGCGATGAGATCGCGCGGATTCCGGCGCCGGTTTCGCGGCGAGGATCTCTCCGAGGGCCCCGACTACGCCCTGGTCGGGGTCGTTCGCATTCCCGAACTGCAGCAGAGCCCGGGCCGCGCCATCGGCAAACGCGTGGTGTTCGCGGTGATCGCGCTGTTCTTCACCGCGGTGCTGGTCTACCTCGATCGCGACGGATATCGCGACGTGCAGGAAAACCCGCTGTCGTTTCTCGACGCCCTGTACTACTCGGCGGTGACGCTGTCGACGACCGGCTACGGCGACATCACCCCGCTGACCCCGTCGGCGCGATTGCTCAACCTGCTCATCATCACCCCGTTGCGGGTGTTGTTCCTGATCGTGCTCATCGGCACCACACTCGAGGTGCTCACCGAACGCTCACGTCAAGCCCTCAAGATCCAGCGCTGGAGGAACAACTTGCGCAATCACTCTGTGGTCATCGGCTACGGCACCAAGGGTCGTACCGCGGTCGACGCGATGATCGGCGACGGCATCAAACCCGCCGACATCGTCGTCGTCGACGCCGACCCGACGGTGCTCGAGGCCGCCGAATCCGATGGTCTGGTCACGGTGCGCGGTGACGCCACCAAGTCCGACATCCTGCGGCTCGCCGGTGTGGCACACGCTGCGAGCATCGTCGTCGCGACCAACCGCGACGACACGGCGGTACTCGCCACGCTGACCGCCCGCGAACTCAATCCGCGGGCGAAGATCGTCGCGAGCATCCGCGAATCGGAGAACACCCACCTGATGCGCCAGTCGGGCGCCAACTCCGTGGTGGTGTCGTCGGAGACCGCGGGCCGGCTGCTCGGCATCGCCACCATGACGCCGTCGGTGGTGGAGGTGATCGAGGATCTGCTGACCCCCGACGCCGGGTACGCGATCGCCGAGCGTGAGGTCGACCCGACCGAGACCGGAGGCTCCCCGGCGCACACCCGCGACATCGTGCTCGGTGTGGTCCGTGGCGGGGTGTTGCACCGGGTCGACGACAGCGAGGTGGAGCAGATCGAAGCCGGCGACCGATTGCTCTACGTGCGCAAGGGACCGGCGGACTGACATGGGCGCCTTCGTTTTCGACCAGCCGCCGCTGCTGTCCCGCGGCACCTTCGACCGTGCCGACGAGATCCGCGACGATCCGGCGCGGATGGTGTCGGGATGGTCCACCGCCAGGGTTCTCCCGATCGACCCGGCCGGACGCTACCCGGTGACCGAGGAACGCGCCCTGCGATGGCGTCCGGCCGTCGAGATCGCCGACGCCCCGCCGCAGGACGCGGTTTTCCTCGCCCACACCGACACCGATCTGTGGGCGCTGCGCGTGGAGACCCTCGACGGACGCACCGCCGACGCCCGGCGCGGGGCCGCCCGGCTCTCCGCCGACGAGGCAGGCCTGCTCGCGACGGCGTTGGGAATCCTGAATTGGCATGCGCGGGCACAATTCTCGCCGGTGGACGGCGGTGCGACCCGCCCGGCCCGCGGTGGCTGGGTCCGACGCCACGTCGAGACCGGAGAGGATGAGTTCCCGCGGACCGACCCGGCGATCATCACCGTGGTGCACGATGGCGCCGACCAGATCCTGCTGGGCCGTCAGGCCGTGTGGCCCGCACGCTGGTATTCCACGTTGGCGGGCTTCGTCGAACCCGGGGAATCGTTGGAGCAGTGCGTGATTCGCGAAGTGCACGAGGAAGTCGGGATCACCGTCACCGATCCGCGGTACCTCGGCAGCCAGCCGTGGCCGTTCCCGCGATCATTGATGCTCGGCTTCGCCGCGGTCGGTGATCCGAGCGAGCCGCTGCGCTTCCTCGACGGCGAGATCGGTGACGCGGTGTGGTTCCACCGGGACGAGGTGCTCGAGGCACTTGCCCGCGGTGACGAATGGCAGCGCGACGATCCCGAACCCGACGCCGACGGCCCGCGGTTGCTGTTGCCCGGTTCGATCTCCATCGCCCACGCACTGATCACGACCTGGGCGCACGCGACGCCCTGAACGCACCGGCTGCGCACGCGATGGCCATGTCAGCTGCGCCGGAATCCGTCGGCGATGGCCTGGACGCGCGCACGGTGCGCCGCGTGATCGACGGGCGCGATGTTGGTGTTGTCCGCGTAGAGACCCACGGCGCCGTCGACGGATTCGCGCAGGATGTCCATCTGCCCGGCGTGACGTGCGGTCTCCACCGCCATGTGCAGCAGAATCCGGCCCAGCGTCACCGACTGATGGGTCCACCACGTCACCACCCCGAGTGCGTCGAGGTCTCGGGTGGCAAGTGTCTGTGCCGCGTGCTCCCACGAGCTCCGATACCAGCCGACGACGTCGGCGACGGACTCGTCGGCGCGGGCGAACATGTCCGCCTGGTCCCCGGAGTCGCGGCCCTCGATCCAGGGCAGGTCGGTCACCGGCCGGCCGAAGGCTTCACCGAAGTAGGAGAACTCGTCGTCGGCGAGGTGCTTGACCATGCCGAGCAGTGAGGTGCCGGTGGGGGTCAGCGGGCGTCGGAGGTCGTACTCGTCGAGGCCGTCGAGCTTCCACAGGACGGTATCGCGGAGCTCCTGCAGGTATTTGACGAGCTGCTCCTTGGTGGGGGATTCGGCCATCATCACTCCTGTCGCGTTGCACGGTGGCAGGCGTCGGCGCGCGGTGGCGAGCATCACCGCGCGCCGTGCGGAACAGCCTGCCGTCCGATGATGTTATGGGTGCCATGAGTGAGGCAACCGCAACCCCGACCGATCAGCTGACCATGTACACCACCAGCTGGTGCGGCTTCTGCGCACGACTCAAGACCGGATTGCGCAGCGCCGGGATCGAGTGGAACGAGATCGACATCGAGGCCCACCCCGAGGCCGCCGAGTTCGTCGGCAGTGTCAACGGCGGTAATCACGTCGTCCCCACCGTGCTCTACGCCGACGGGTCGACCGCCACCAACCCCAGCATTGCCGAGGTGCGGGCCAAACTGGGCGTCTGAGCACCTGCCCCGTGTCCCTGTGGAGCGTCCCACGACGGTGTCGGGGGCGGCTGACATAGTGGAGGGCGTGCCGCAACGTTCCACGCAGAAGGGGGTCGAGATGTCCGCCCGACCGGAGGAGGGGACATCCCCGTCGCGCGATCGCGGCATCCTCGACGGACTCGACCCCGAACAGCGTGAGGCGGTGCTCGCGCCGCGCGGTCCGGTATGTGTGCTCGCCGGCGCGGGCACCGGCAAGACCCGCACGATCACCCGTCGGATCGCGCATCTCATCGACACCGGGCAGGTCAATCCGTCACAGGTACTCGCCGTCACCTTCACCGCCCGCGCGGCGGGGGAGATGCGTACCCGATTGCGCTCCTTGGGAATCGGCGCGTCCGGTCCGTCGGTGTCGGCGCAGACCTTTCACGCCGCGTCGTTGCGGCAGCTGCGGTTCTTCTGGCCGCGGGTGTTCGGGAACGCGTCATGGGAATTGCTGGACAACAAGTTCCCGTTGATGGCGCGTGCGGCGCGGCGGTCGGGGCTCGGTACGTCCACCGACACGGTGCGTGATCTGCTCTCGGAGATCGAGTGGGCCAAGGCGTCGGTGATCGGGCCGGAAGGCTATGTCGCCGCGGCGACGCGGCTGATGCGCGAGTCTCCCGCGGCGCCGGAGAAGGTGGCCGAGGTCTACGCCGCCTACGAGGACGCCAAGGTGTCGCCGGAGGGGAATCGTCTGCTCGACTTCGACGATCTGCTCATCTACATGACCCAGATGATCGACGTCGATCCCGCCGTGGCCGAGGAGTTCCGCTCGCGATACCGGTGTTTCGTCGTCGACGAGTACCAGGACGTCACGCCCGTGCAGCAGGGCCTGCTCGACGCGTGGCTCGGTGAACGCGACGATCTGACGGTCGTCGGTGACGCCAACCAGACCATCTACACCTTCACCGGCGCCAAGGCCGACTACCTGCTCGACTTCCCCCGGCGTTTCCCGGAGGCGACCATGGTGCGCCTGGTCCGCGACTACCGGTCCACCCCCGAGGTGGTGAGTCTTGCCAATCGCGTGATCGGTGCCGCGCACGGACGGATCGCCGGGACCCGGCTCGAACTCGTCGGCCAGCGTGCGCGCGGCCCGGCGCCCCGCTTCGTCGACTACCCCGACGAGCCGGCCGAGGCCGCCGCGGTCGCCAAGCGGATCAAGCGGCTCATCAACGACGGCGTGCCGGCGTCGGAGATCGCGATCCTCTACCGCGTCAACGCCCAGTCGGAGAATCACGAACAGGCGCTGACCGAGCAGGGCATCCCGTACCAGGTGCGCGGCGGCGAGGCGTTCTTCACGCGCACCGAGGTGCGGCAGGCGATGCGTCGTCTCGACGCCGTCGCCGAACGTGGACTGCGCGAGGACGTCGACGTGACCACCGCGGTGACCGCGGTGCTGCGTGAACTCGGCCTCGACGACACCGAACCCACGGGCGCGCAGGCCAAGGCGCGGTGGCAATCGCTGCGGGCGCTGGCCGAGCTCACCGAGAACATGGTCCACGAGACCCCCGACCTGACGCTGCCCCAGCTCGCCGCAGAACTGCGGACGCGCGCGCAGTCGCGGCACCCACCGACCGTGCAGGGGGTGACGCTGTCATCGCTGCACGCAGCCAAGGGACTCGAGTGGGATGCGGTGTTCCTGGTCGGATTGACCGAGGGATCGTTGCCGATCAGCCAGGCCATCAAGGGCTCTCCCGACGAGGTCGAGGAGGAGCGGCGCCTGTTCTACGTGGGGATCACCCGTGCCCGGGAGCATCTGCAGGTGTCGTGGGCGGCCGCGCGCAACGAGGGTGGCCGCTCCCGCCGGCGGTCACGGTTCCTGTCCGGCCTGATCCCCGACGATTCGCCGGCGTCGCGGATCGCGCCCGAACGCAAACCCAAACGCGGCCCCACCTGTCGGGTCTGCGGGTCCAAACTGATCGATGCGACGGCGACGCTGCTCGGCAGATGCGAGAGCTGCCCGTCCGATCTCGACGAGGATCTGCTGGTCGCGCTCAAGGACTGGCGCAGGCAACGCGCCAAGGACGACGCGGTTCCGCCCTACGTGGTGTTCTCCGACAAGACCCTGCTCGCCATCGCCGAGCAGCATCCCACCGACGAGCAGGCGCTGGTGTCGATCTCGGGCATCGGCGCGAGCAAGCTCGACAAGTACGGTCCCGACGTCATCGACATCGTGAAAACCGCAGGTCAAAAATAGGTTGTGCGATCTACGCATCGGCCCTTAGGCTGGTGAACACATCAGCACGGGGACGGCTGTGTGCCGTCATGGCACCGCCTGTCACGCGTGGCCACACGAGACCAGAAAGGAGCGGATCAGTGAACCCAATCATTCTCGGCGCCGCCGAGTCGACGCAAGCAGCGTCGGCATCGGAGATCGGCAACGGCATCGCTGTCGTCGACGACGGCATCGCCATGTCCCGTCGGACCGTCGCCCGTCGCGACCGCTCCTGGCTCGACGAATGTGGCCATGCCACCGATCACCGTTGCGGCGCCGTCGCTCTGGCGCAGCCCGTCGGATTTCCGGCTCCCGCGGTAGCGGCAGCACGAGCCGACAAGCGGTTCCCCGTGCAGAACCTCGTATTCAGACGCTGACAGCGTCGGAACGGCGGCCACGGGCGAATCGCGAAAGCGAACCCGTGGCCCTTTTTGGTTGACCTCCCGCCCATCTCGTCGATGTGCGGCAGGGCTCCACCAACGGCTCGGGTCGAGAACATCCGAAGAATCCGAGTAGAGGTGGAGACAACAATGACGACCGACTGCGTCCTCGAGTCCTGTATGCCCTCCGATCGCTTCGACGCGGTCGGCGTCACGTCCGCCCCGGCCCTCGGGCAGACCGACCTTCCCTGCCAGATGACCGACGCCGACCTGTGGTTCGCCGAGGATCCCCGAGACCTCGAGCGGGCCAAGGCGATGTGCGCCGAGTGCCCGTTGCGGGAGGCCTGCCTGGCCGCGGCCCTCGAGCGGGCCGAACCGTGGGGTGTGTGGGGCGGCGAGATCTTCGATCGCGGTGTCGTGGTGGCGCGCAAGCGTCCCCGTGGCCGCCCGCGCAAGAATGCGGCCTGAACGTAACCGGCCGTTCCCGACGAAAGTCTGTCGGGGACGGCCGGTTTCGTCGGTGTGCATCAAGGCTGCGCGCGGAAGCGTACTGACCACTCGTTGGTGTCGACCTCGACCCACCGGAAACCCGCACGTCGCAGGCGGGTGTCGAGTTCCTCCGGCGCCACGGGTACGCACACATCGTTCTCGTGCAATGCACGGAACTCAGGGCCGTCGAGGCTGTCGGAACCGAGAAAGGCGCCGGTTGGTGATAACAGTCGCCGTGCCTCGGTGAACACCGCGTCCTGAGCCCTTGGTGAGGCGACGTGGTGCAACATCGTCATGCAGATCACCGAATCATAGTGGCCTGCAGTCAATCCGGTATTCGCGCCGTCAGCGCAGAGGATGTCGATGTCGGTCCGATCGGCGAAACGTCGGCGCAGGTCGGCGGCAAGCGACTCATCGATCTCGACCGCGGTGAGATGTGAGGCGCGCTCGATGAGCAACTCGGTGGTCACGCCGGGGCCGGGTCCGATCTCTACCACCTGCTCACCGAGCTCAAAGCCCTCGAGGGTCCACGGCAGTATCCATTCACGTACCGCATGTGCCCACTCGCTACTGGTGCACAGCGTGAGGTGCTCCTCGTTCATCTGCCCGCACGAGGGTCGTATTGCATCGCGCCAACCACATTTCCGGCGGGATCGGCAAGAAAGATCAGGTGTCCGACGCCGTCGATGGTGTGGCGAGGCAGGACCACCCGCCCACCCGATTCCTCGATGGTGCAGGCTGTCGCGTCGACATCGGAGACGGAGAATGTGATCTCGGCTCCGACGATTTCGCGACCGTCGAGGCTGCGGCGCTGTTGGAGTGCTCCTGCAATTTCGCCGCCGGTGTCGATGGAGTAGAAGCCCGGCGGCCCCCATGCGGCAAACCTCCATCCGAAGACCGACTCGTAGAACCGTCGAGTCGAGGCTACGTCGTCGGCGTTGAGTGCGAAGTGAGTGATCGGAGCGGCCATGGCTCCAGCATTCTCCCTGCTGTCTCGCCGTGCTTTCGATACTCTGACAAATTGTGTCGGAATTACGACAACACGATTCGAGGGAACCGATCGTTCGTGGGTACGCCGTGACTCATCCGGCCGAACGCGCGCAGATCGCCATCGAACCCGGATGGAATCAGATGATCCATGCGGCAGCCGGGGTGCTGACCGTGCTGACCGCGGCCGCACGGTGGACAGTGCCCGTCGGGCGTGCGGTCTGGATACCCGCGGGGATGCCGGTGGAGATCGACAATGCACGGCCGGTCCGAGTCAGGATCGTCTACCTACAGCGCAACCCGGCCGCTGTTGCCGAACCGTTTCCCGCCGATCGACCCACGGTGGTGTCGCTGTCGCCGTTCGCGTGTGAACTGCTCGCACACATCGTTCGACAGGCGCCACTGAAACCGGGCGATCCCTTGCACTCGGCCCTCGTGACCGTCCTCGTCGACCAACTGCGTTCCGCACCGGTCGAATCTCTCGAGTTGCCATTGCCCACCGGGGAACTCGGGCGTTTGCTCGTCGTGCTCGCGTTTCGATCGCCGGGTACGCCGGCGGCCACCCTCGCACGCGACATGTCGGTTGCCGTGCGCACTCTCGAACGTCATGTGTGGCGTGATACCGGGTTGACGCTGGGACTATGGCTGCGCCGTGCGCGCATCCTGACGTCCCTGGAAACCCTGACGAACACCGGTTCGGTGACACGAGCGGCCGCGGCCTGTGGTTATGCCACACCGTCGGCCTACATCGTCGCATTCTCCCGGGAGCTGGGGACGACGCCGGCCCGCTTCGGTCTCAGGCCAGGCCCGGCACCCACTTCTCCATGATCGCCCGGTATGGCGCCTCGGCGTCGAGCTGTGCGGCGATGCCGACGCATCCGGCGAGCACGCGGAACACCATCACATAGTGCTTGGGGACGTTGAGGTGCCGTGAGGTCTTGTACACCTCGCCGCGTACGTCGGTCGCGTGACCGGCGGCGCGCTGCAACCACTTTCGGGTGAAATGGAACGACTCGGAGTACAGCGGATCCACGTACGGACGCAGATACGCCTGCAGGTCGGTCGGTGAGACCTTGTCGACCTGGGAGCGCAGGATGAATCCCGCCGCCACCATGTGTTCCTTGAGTTCGTCGTATTCCTTCTCGCGCGCGAGACGCAGGATCGGGCCGGTCTCCGGCGGCAACCCGTTCGGGTAGTGGCCGACCGCGCCGAAATCCAGTGCGCCGAACCGACCGTCGTCGGTGAGGAAGAAGTTGCCGGGGTGCGGGTCGCCGTGCAGCAGGCCCACGCGGAACGGTGAGGACACCTCGAAGGTCGACATCAGCGCCGCGGCGCGGTCGCGAGTTGCCTTGTCGCCGTTGGTGATGATCTTCGACAGTGGTGTGCCGTTGAGCCATTCGGAGACGATGACCTTGGGTGAGCTCGCCACGACCTTGGGCACCACGAAGTCCGGGTCGCCGTCGAAGGCCTTGGCGAACGCGCGCTGGTTGTCGGCCTCGCCGAGGTAGTCGAGTTCGGCCTCGGTGCGGTCGATGAGCTCGTCCATCATCGATTTCACGTCGGTGCCGGGGGAGAGCTTCTGCATCAGCCCCGACATCCGGGACAACGTCTTCAGGTCGGCCTTGAGTGCATGGTCGGCGCCCGGGTATTGGATCTTGACGGCCACGTCACGCCCGTCGGACCACACCGCGCGATGCACCTGGCCGATGCTGGCGGCGGCCGCGGGCTCGTCGGAGAACTCGCGGAATCGCGATCGCCACTTGGTGCCGAGCTGTTGATCGAGCACCCGATGAACCTTCGACGCCGACAGCGGCGGCGCCTCGGCCTGCAACTTGGTGAGGGCCTCGCGGAACGGTTCACCGAACTCGTCCGGGATCGCCGCCTCCATGATGGACATGGCCTGGCCGACCTTCATGGCCCCACCCTTGAGCTCCCCGAGAACCGCGAACAGTTGCTCGGCGGACTTCTCCAGCAGCTCCTGGTTGACCTCGTCCTTGTCCCGGCCGGCCATCCGTTTGCCGAACCCGGCAGCGGCGCGCCCGGCCATACCGATGGGCAGCGAGACGAGTTTGGCGTTACGGCGACCTTGCCCCCGCGTGATGTCGGTCATAGCTTCCTTTCCCCTCCTCAGGATAGAGGACCGGCGAGGTGTTGCCCGGGCCGCGCCTCACGTCAGCGTGGCGATCTCGTGGCAACCGCACAGTGGATGCGGTAGCCAGGTGGTGCTCTCGATGCGCAGCGGCGCCGGGTGCAGTTGCAGGATCCGGTTCACCAGGTGCGGGGGATCGGGCGGCGCGGCAGTGCCCTCGGCGTCGGGGCTCGACGCGAGGGCTGCAGCGAGATGATCGACCTGCTCGTGGGCGAGTGCGGCAGTGGCACGGGCGATCGACGCCGAGGCGTGCCCGCTCGTCCCGGCGAGTTGCGCCGCGAGCAACGGCCACGCCGGATCGCGGTCGGCGCGGTGACGGTCGGCGCAGTTCAGGCAGCTCGACAGGCCGGGCAGCACCAGCGGACCGAGCAGGCCGGTCCCGTCGCGCAACCGGACCTGCAGGTGCGGGGTGCCCACGCGCATCAGACGTTCGGCCATCCACGGCTCGTGTACGACGTGGTCGGTGAGGACGACCAGATTGGGCAGCGCTATCGGTGACATCTGCACGGTCCCGGGCGCGGTCGGGGTGGGCCGGCGGACGCTGCGTGTGACGCTGTAGCCGGCGTCGGTCAGCGACGCCGACAACAGCGTGCTCAGCGGCCCGGACCCGTGCACACGAATGCGCAGCGCGCCGACGCGTCGCTGCGACGGTGGGCGGAGTGCTTTGCCCGCGGCGACGAGGCGGTCGAGGATCGCGTCGAACTCGGATCGGGTGAGCCCGGTGTCGACGAGATCGGAAAACACCTCGCCGCGGCTGCGCGGACCGGACAGCGACGCCAACAGGTCGGCCACCGCCCGGCCGGAGACCCGTGCGGGCAGTTCGAGCACCAACGCGGTGTGTGGGTCCGCGCCGATGTGTACCCGGTTGCCGGGCCGGATCAGGACCGCAGTTCCGTCGGCGAGGACCGGCATGCCCGTCGGTACTCGCGAACCGGTCGCCGGCCGGGACGTCCTGGCATCGGGGGTGGCGGGAGCAGGTGTCGCGGCGGCCGCTGTCATGTCGATCACCATGCCACCGACGACACCGCAGGCTCACGGTGTTATCCACAGGCGGTGTTATCCACAGGCGGTGGGGCCCGGCCCGGCTGTCGGTATCGGTACGAAGTCAGGACTTGTCGTCGCCGTCCTCGGACTTGTCGTCGGGCTTGACGTCCTTGGCTTTTCCGTCCCCGGCCTCTGTGTTGCCGCCTTCTGCATCCCCGGCCTCTGAACTTCCGGCCTCTGTACTTCCGGCCTCTGCGGCGAGGGACTTCTCGAGTTCGGCGATCGCCGAATCGATGTCGGAGGTGTCGCCGCCGATCACCCGGTCGATGAAGGCCGCCGGAGCATCGAGATCGGTGCCGTCGGGCAGCAGGTCGGGGTGCTCCCACACCTTGTCGCGGGTGGCCACGTCGGACGCCTCGAGCAGCGATCGCCACAATGCGGCTGCCTCGCGCAACTTACGGGGGCGCAGTTCGAGGCCGACGAGGGTGGCGAAGGTCTGCTCGGCCGGACCACCGCTGGCCCGCCTGCGGCGCATCGTCTCGGTCAACGCGGCGGTACTGGGGATGCGATCGGAGAGTGCTTGGGTGACAACGTTTTCCACCCAACCCTCGATGAGGGCGAGTAGTGTTTCGAGGCGTTCGAGTGCGGCCTTCTGTTCGGGGGTGGTGGTCGGTTCGAACGACGTCGAGGAGCTGATCAGTTCCTCGAGTTTGGACGGATCGGAGAACAACTCGGTGGGATCGATCCCCGCGGTCGCGTCGGTGATGCCGGAGAAGTCGATGCTGATTCCCCGCGCGTACTCCTCCACGGTGGCCAACAGGCGCTGGCGTAGCCACGGCACGTGGGTGAACAGCCGCATGTGCGCGGCCTCGCGCGCGGCGAGGAACACGATGATCTCCTGGGCCGGGAGATCGAGGCCGTCGGCGAAGGTCGCGATCGCCTCGGGCAACAGCACACCGACACCTTCGGGTGCCAGGGGCAATCCGATGTCGGTGGAGGTCAACACCTCCTTGGCCAACTGCCCCAGACCCTGACCGAGCTGTGTGCCGAAGGCCATGCCGCTCATCTGGGTCATCATGCCCATCATCGGTCCGGCGAACTGCGCGGCCTCGGCGGGCAGATTCTGCTCCCACGTCTTGGCCAGCTGCGCGGCAACGGGATTGCACAGGCCTTTCCAGGTCGGCATGGTCTCGTCGAGCCACTGCACCGGCGTCCATGCGACCGGCTTGCTGATGCCGGCCGGCAGCGTGGTGACGTCGTCGAGCCACACCTCGGCCAGGCGGACCGCATCGGCGACCGCCGAGGTCTCCTTGTCGAGGACGGGCGTGAAGTTGCCGATCTGCTGACGCGCGAGGTTGGCGGCGAGCTGGTAGTTGACCGGACCGCCGGCCGACGGACCGGTCATCGACGACCCCATCCCGCTCAGCATGCTGCCGAGCTGGCTGAACATCTGGCCCAGCGCCGACGGGTCGAGACCGGCGGACGGGTCGAATCCCTCGCCGCCGAGGGCGAACCCGAACGGGTTCTGGGCACCGAACGGGTTCTGGGCGCCACCGGGGCCGTCGTTGCCGGTCGGACCGTCGTCCTTGCGGCGGTCGTCCTTGCCGCTGTCGTCACCGGAGGACGAGAAACCGAAGGGCAAATCACTCATGCCTCCACGGTACCGCCAGCGCGTGGTCGCGACCCCCTCGATGATTTCGCCTTGAGCGTAGTTCGCGCAGGTCGGCTGCGCGTGGTCGACGTCGACGGCGGCACCCGGCCCTCGACCGGCCCTCGACCGTCCGCCGCATCGGTCTGTGCGGCGGCTGGATCGGACCCATGTCCTAGGGTGGTCGGAATGAAGGGGCCTACCTCGCGTCGCATCGTCACCGTGGCCGTGACCGTGCTGATCCTGCTGGCACTCGTCGTCGTGGGAACGACCGTTCAGGTGCCGTTCGTCGCGCTCGGGCCCGGGCCCACGGTCAACACCCTGGGCACCATCCAACTCGACAACCGCGAGGTGCCCGTCGTCGACATCAGCGGAGTGCCGACGCAGCACACCGACGGCAACCTGAACCTGACGACGGTGTCGGTGACCGACGGGCTGTCGCTGTTCCAGACGATCGGGATGTGGCTGTCGGGAACGTATTCGGTACAGCCGCGCGAGACCGTGTTCCCACCGAACCAGACCACCGAGCAGACCAATCAGCAGAACGTCGAGGACATGAGCAACTCGGAGACCACCGCCCAGGCGGCCGCGTTGCGATACCTCGATCGGCCCACCGAGCTCGTGGCGGCACTCGTCGCCCCGGACGGGCCGGCCTCGTCGGTGCTCCGGTCCGGCGACGCGATCGTGAAGGTCGGCGGCACCGAGGTCGCGACCACCGAAGACCTGCAGAAGGCGGTGCGCGCGCACAAGCCGGGCGATGAGATCGCCTTCGAGATCCGACGCGGCGGGGCCACCCAGACGGTCACCGTCAAGGCCGCTGCGCGTCCCGGCGAGCAGAACGTGGCCTACATCGGCGTCACCCCGGAGGTACGCAACGCCGACCCGAACCTCAAGATCACCTTCAACGTCGGGGACATCGGCGGCCCATCGGCCGGGTTGATGCTGACCCTCGCGGTGATCGATCGTCTCGGCAGCGGACAACTCACCCACGGCAAGTTCATCGCCGGGACCGGCACCATCGCCGACGACGGCGACGTCGGTCCGATCGGCGGCATCACCCACAAGACCCGTGCCGCACGCGATGCCGGGGCAACGGTCTTCCTCGTCCCCGACCAGAACTGCGCCGAGGCCGCCGGTGACGCCCCCGACGGACTGCAACTGGTCAAGGTCGAGTCGCTGGATTCCGCGGTCGACTCGCTTGACGCCCTCGCCGCGGGTAAGCCGGTGCCGCACTGCTGACGCCGGGAGCGACCCCCCCCGGGGGCGTCAGCCGTCGAGAGCCGCGGCCAACGCCTGCTGCAGATCGGCCGCCATATCAGGATGGGTCCGCAGCTCGCGCGCCTCGTCGGGATCGTCGGGTACCAGCTCGAGCAGGGCCAGACGGGTACCACCGCGCAACGCGCCGACAGCCAGCCGGGCCGCCCGCGCGTCGGGATGATCACGGGCCGCCGAGCGCAAGGTGGGCGCATCCGGTTCGGCGCCGCCGGCGGCCTCGGGTAGATCGAGACCGGCCTGGGGCGGCAGTACGACGATGTCGAGGACGACCGCCGCCCCCACCACCGGTTCCGGCCACGACGTGGTCGCGAGGAATTCCTCGAGCGCGGCGTACGGTTCGACGTCGTCGGTGTCGCCATCGTCGTCTGCGCGCGGGGCAATCGGCTCCTCGGCGAGCAGACTCAACGCCGAGTCGTCGTCGGGGTCGACGAGTTCGGGGTGCATCCGGGCCAGCACCGGCGTCGGAACCAGCGCGAAGACCGCGGGCAGGTGATCGGGTCCGTTCGGCACGAGGAAGTCGAGCGCTTCGCGTAGCGAACGGCCGAGGTCGTCGGGGGAGTAGCGGGTCGTGTCGGACATCGCGTCCATCATGCCCGGACGGTCGTCGACCGCGGCGCCCGCACCGCCCGAGTACCCACACTGCGGCGCCGGGATCGCCCCGCTGCCCGAACCCTGCGCCGCCCAGTACAGTGGGTGGCCACGCCGGAGGGACGGCACAGACGGTCGCCGGGCGCATGTCCGGATTGAGAACTTTGGAGAGTGGGTCAGGTGGGCGTTCGCGGGCCGGCAGGTTTGCCGACACTGTCGCGCAGGAGCAAGATCATCATCGGCATCGCGGTTGCGTTGCTGATCATCCTGCTGATCGGGCCGCGCATCGTCGGCCTCGTCACCGACTGGTTGTGGTTCTCCGATCTGGGCTACTCCGAGGTCTTCTCGACGATTCTGTGGACTCGAATCCTGCTGTTCGTGATCACCGCGGTGATCGTCGGCGGCATCGTCTTCGCCGCGATCGCGTTCGCCTATCGGTCGCGTCCGGTGTTCGTGCCCGCGTCGGGACCCGGTGATCCGCTCGCGCGCTATCGCGCCGCGGTGATGGGCCGGATTCGCTGGTTCGCCATCATCCCGCCGGTCCTCATCGGTGTGCTCTCCGGGCTCGTCGCACAGGGTTCGTGGGCGACGGTCCAGACCTTCTTGCACAGCACCGATTTCGGGGTGACCGATCCCCAGTTCGGCATCGACATCAGCTTCTACGCCTTCAAGCTGCCGTTCATCACCTTCGTCCTGAACTTCCTGTTCGTCATCGTCGTCATCGCGTTCGTGGCGAGTCTGATCACCCACTATGTCTTCGGCGGTATCCGTCTCGGCGGCGGCAGCGGATCGTTGACCGGGTCGGCCAGAATCCAGCTCGCGGCCCTGGCCGGGATCTTCTTGTTGCTCAAGGCAACTGCCTACTGGTTCGATCGGTACAGTCTGCTCTCCAGTGATCGAAAGCAGGAGATCTTCTCCGGTGCGAGTTATACCGACATCAACGCGGTGCTCCCGTCGAAGCTGATCCTCATGGCGATCGCGATCATCTGTGCTCTGGCGTTCTTCGCCGGTGTCGTTCTCAAGGATCTGCGTATTCCCGCGATCGCCACGGTGCTGATGTTGCTCGCGGCGTTGGTCATGGGTGTCGGATGGCCGCTGACGATGGAGCAGTTCTCGGTCAAGCCGAATGCGGCGCAGAAGGAAGCCGAGTACATCAGTCGCAACATCGCGGCGACGACACAGGCGTACGGCATCGTCGCCGGCAAGAACGTGGACTACCAGAACGATTGGGGCGCGACCGCGCCGAGTGCCGAGGCGGTCAACGCCGACGAGGCAACCCTGTCGAACATCCGCATCCTCGACCCCAATGTCATCGCCCCCACGTTCAACCAGCGTCAGTTCCTCAAGAACTTCTACGGCTTCCCCTCCCAGCTGGCCATCGACCGGTACAAGGTTGACGGTCAAGAACGTGACTTCATCGTCGCCGTCCGCGAACTCGACCCGACGAAATACGGTGACCAGCAGCAGAACTGGCTGAACAAGCACACCGTCTACACCCACGGCAACGGCTTCGTCGCCGCACCGGCCAATCAGGTCGACGAGGCCTCCGGTGACGCGACGTCGGGCAGTGACCGCGGGGGACTTCCCGTGTTCTATGTCAGCGACCTGCAGACCATCCGCGATCCCAACTATGCGGCGACCGCACCGATCAAGGTGAGCCAGCCGCGGATCTACTTCGGCGAGCTGATCTCCAACGTCTCGCCCGATTACGCGATCGTCGGCACCTCCGGTGGCGCGCGGGAGTACGACGAGGACAACAAGACCTACACCTACACTGCCGATTCCGGTGTCTCGCTGAGTAATTGGTTCGTGCGGGCGATGTACGCGGTCAAGTACACCGAACGCAACTTCCTGCTCTCCGACGCCATCAACAGCAACTCGCGGATTCTCTACAACCGTGACCCGCGCGACCGCGTCAAGCAGGTCGCGCCGTGGCTGACCGTCGATTCCAAGGCCTATCCCGCGGTGATGGCCGACGGTTCGATCAAGTGGATCGTCGACGGGTACACCACCCTCGACAACTATCCGTATTCGCAGCAGACGTCGTTGCAGGACGCGACGACCGATGCGCAAGAACTGATCAACAACCAGGCTCAGCGCAGCCAGGCGAACACGCAGGTGTCCTACGTGCGCAACTCGGTGAAGGCCACCGTCGACGCCTACACCGGCAAGGTCACCCTGTACCAGTTCGACAAGAACGACCCGGTGCTCAAGACGTGGATGAAGGTGTTCCCGGGAACCGTGCAACCGCGCTCGGAATTCGACAAGAACACCAGCCTGGCCTCACATGTCCGCTATCCCGAGGACCTGTTCAAGATCCAGCGCGAACTGCTCGCGAAGTATCACGTGACCGATCCGACGGCGTTCTTCCAGAACAACAACTTCTGGTCGGTGCCCCCGGATCCGAGTAACGAGGACAACGCCAACCGGCAGCTGAACCAACCGCCCTACTACTTCACCGCGCGCAATCCGCGCGGCGGCACCGGTTCGGACTCCCAATTCCAGCTGACGACGGTGTTCACCGGTTTCCGCGAGCGCAACCTCGCCTCTTACATGACGGTCTCGTCGGATCCCGGCTCCTATGGCCAGATCACCATGAAGGTGCTGCCCACCGATCGTCAGTCCGGTGTCGGCCCACAGCAGGCGCAGGACAACATGAACAACTACGGCGCCGTCCTCGGCGACCGAAAACAGTTGGAGGGCACCACCAAGGTGACCTACGGCAACCTGCTGACGCTTCCCGTCGGCGGGGGCGGAATCCTCTACGTCCAGCCGCTGTACACCCAGACCAACAACGGCGGCGGCATCCCCAAGTTGCACCGCGTGCTGATGTATTACAACGCCGCGGCGGGTAATCCGAAGGTCGGTTACGCAGCCACCGTTGCCGAGGCGCTGGCTCAGGTGGGTATCAGTCCGGAGGATGCGACCGCACCGCTCAA
Organism: Gordonia sp. YC-XJ4; assembly: GCF_059511865.1. Classification (NCBI taxonomy): domain Bacteria; kingdom Bacillati; phylum Actinomycetota; class Actinomycetes; order Mycobacteriales; family Gordoniaceae; genus Gordonia; species Gordonia sp. YC-XJ4. The sequence continues at coordinate 4,042,665 of NZ_CM183447.1, read as the reverse complement.
CGGCGAGCCCAGCGGCAATCAGGCCGGCGCCGACCAACCGACCGTGCCGACGCCACAACCGAACCAGCCCTCCACGGGCAATGGTCAAACGGGCCAGTCGGGGAACAACCAGCAGCGGGATGCGGCCGTCGCGGCGATCGGTGATGCGCTCAACAAGCTGCGTCAAGCGCAGTCCAGCGGCGACTTCACCGCGTACGGTCAAGCGCTCGATCAGCTCAACAAGGCAGTTGCGCAATACGAGTCCCTCGGTGGCGGTAACTGACGTGGAGTCCATGAATGTGGTTGTGGTCACACGTTTTTCCGACCTGCAGGTATCGGGGCGGAGGCGATTTGCATCCGCGCCGAACCACCCTGTAACGTGGTGTTCACCAACGCGGGGTGGAGCAGCTCGGTAGCTCGCTGGGCTCATAACCCAGAGGTCGCAGGTTCAAATCCTGTCCCCGCTACCACGGAGATTCGGCCCCCGATCGCATCAGCGATCGGGGGCCGATTCGCATCTGCGCCCCCACCCCATCGAGAGCAGTCGAGTGCGGGCGGGCTTGATACGTTCGGGTTCACACAGACGAGCAAGAGGATGCGATGACTGGCGTGAGCAACGGTGTCCTCACCGACGGTGAACTGATCGCCCGCGCCGCGCACTGGTGCGCACACGACCCCGACGCGGCCACCCGGGCCGAACTCGGCGTCCTCATCACCGGTGCGAGGTCGCACGATCCGGAGGCTCTCGCCGAGTTGCGGTCGCGGTGTGCCGGTCCCCTCGAGTTCGGTACCGCGGGTCTGCGGGCGGCGGTGGGTGCCGGCGAATCCCGCATGAACACCGCCGTCGTCATCCGGGCCACCGCGGGGCTGGCCCGCTACCTGCTCGACGTCGTCGGACCCGACGCCGCAGTCGTCGTGGGTTGTGATGCGCGGCATGGTTCTTCACGATTCCGGACAGCCGCGCTGCAGGTGCTCTCCGGCGCCGGCCTGCGGGCCATCGCCCTGCCCGAGCAGTTGCCGACACCGATCACGGCGTACGCGGTGCGCGCGCTCGACGCCGACGCCGGGATCATGATCACCGCGTCACACAACCCGCCCACCGACAACGGCTACAAGGTGTACCTGGGTGGACGGGCGACCGACGCCGACGGAGCGGGGGTGCAGATCGTGCCGCCGGCCGACGCCGAGATCGCGTCGCGGATCGCCGACAGTCCGGTGGCCGACGAGGTACCGCGCTCCGACGACCGGATCACCGGCGCCGATCCTGAGCTGCTGCATGGCTACATCGCCCGCACGGCCGGTCTTCGCCGGCGTGCCGAGCCGTCACCGGTGCGCGTGGTCCTGACCGCGATGCACGGCGTCGGCGGCTCCACGGCGATGCAGGTCCTGCGGGCCGCCGGCATCGGCGACGTCCACCCCGTGCCGGCGCAGTTCCTCCCGGACCCGGACTTCCCGACCGTGGCGTTCCCGAACCCAGAGGAACCCGGCGCCATCGATCTCGCGATCGCCCACGCCCGGGAGGTCGACGCCGACGTCGTCATCGCGCTCGATCCCGACGCCGACCGCTGTTCGGTCGCGACGAGCCGCGACGGACTCTGGCGGCAGCTGTCCGGCGACGAGATCGGTGCGCTGCTCGGCGAGCAGGCCGCCGCCGACGATTCCCGGCCCGGCGACACCCTGGCGTGTTCGATCGTGTCCAGCAGGCTGCTGGGCCGCATCGCCGCCGCGCATGGTCTGCGATTCGCGCAGACCCTCACCGGCTTCAAGTGGATCGCGCGCACCCCCGGCCTGCGATTCGGCTACGAGGAAGCGATCGGATACTGCACCGACCCCGACGCGGTGCACGACAAGGACGGAATCGCTGCCGCCGTCCGCATGATCACCCTGGTCGAGGATCTCGCCGCGACCGGTGCGGTTCTGGAGGACCAGCTCGACCACCTGGCTCATGTGCACGGGCTCCACAGCACCTCGGCCATCAGCGTGCGCGTCGAGAATCCCGCGGTGATCGAGGCCACGATGACAAGGCTGCGGTCGGCCCGGGCGGATCGACTGGTCGGGGAGGCGATCGTCGAGTTCCGCGATCTCGCACGTGGTGGGGATGACCTCCCGCCGACCGACGCCCTCCTGTTCCGGACCGCCGCCGACGATCGCGTCATCGTCCGGCCGTCGGGTACCGAACCCAAGCTCAAGTGCTATCTCGAGGTGGTCATTCCGGCCGACGATGTGCGTACCGCAGGGGTGCGGGCGGCACGGGCCACGGCGCAGGCACGCCTGGGCGACCTCGCCACCGAACTCACCTCGCTTCTGGGGCTCTGACCCGCACGGCGAGGCCGGCGGCCGGACCCGCGGTGCCGCCGCGCCCGCTGCGGGTCGGGTACCGAGATGGGCGTTCTCCGTGTCGCATAATCAGACGACATAAACCTCCGAATAAGCACGGAATATCGACGTCGCGGTGTTCCAAGACGGAAAAATCTCGATTTTCTTTACATGTGACAATTATTTATTGATGCTCGCCGGAAAACGCTCGATTCGGCGCCCGGATACGGAGCACTAATGCCGTACGGTGCTATTGTTCGTTTTGTATTCAGCAACGCAGTACTACGAGGGGGCTCTATCCGATGGCACGTCGAACCGTTGTTACATTCGTCGATGATCTCGATGGAAAAGAACTGAAGGAAGCTGTCACAATCACCTTCAGTGTCGACAACAAAGCCTATGAATTCGATACGTCGCCGGCGCACGCCAAGCAATTCCGGCAGGATCTCGAACAATATGTGACGGCCTCACGCTCGGCCGGTAGCCGCCGGTCGAAGGCGGCCCGAAGTGCACGTTCGTCTCGCGATCTGAAGGCCGTGCGCGACTGGGCGCGCGTCAACGGGTACGACATCAGTGATCGCGGACGTATCGCAACGGAGATCATCGAGGCGTACCAGGCCGCGAACTGAGGGTCGAAACTCGTTCCGACGCCTGATGTGCCCGACGCGTAGTGTCGGGGCATGGCCGACGACTTTCCGAATACCGACAGGTCCATCCGAGACCACATCACCGAGCTGATCGGGGAGGAGCACGAGTTGCGTGAGCGACTCGAGCGCGGAGATATCAGCAAGGGTGAAGAAAATGCGCGACTGCGCGCACTCGAGGTGGACCTCGATCAATGCTGGGATCTGCTGCGGCAGCGTCAGGCACGCCGGCGTGCCGGGCAGAATCCCGACGACGCGTCGGCCCGTCCAGCCGACGTCGTCGAGAACTATCTGGAGTGATCTCGGGTCCTGGATCCACCTTGCATCGCCGAGACCCGATGCCCACCGAACCCACCCGATCGGACATGCTGACCTGCCCGAACGGGTGGGTTCGCCACACCGTTCGGCGCGATCTGCCGACCGGTCGGCGCAGGTGTGGCCAACCCCTCGCGCCCACGTGTGAGGCTGATTACCCTCGAATCGGCAGCGTGGCGGGTCACCCGACCTCTCTGCCGCGACATCGATCGACGTGAGGACGGCAGTGGCCAGCAACAGCGACGCGCGCAGCTTCGGATCAGACAGCTACGACAAGGCATTTCGCGACAGCATCGAGGACCGGGAGTCGTTCTGGCTCACCGCCGCCGCCGAGATCGAGTGGTCGGTGCCGCCGACGGTGGCGCTCGATGACTCACACGCCCCGATCTATCGCTGGTTCCCCGACGGCACCCTGAACACCTGTTTCAACTCCCTCGATCGCCACGTCGCCGCCGGTCACGGCGATCGGATGGCGCTCATCTGGGATTCGGCCATGGTCGGTGAGGTGCGGCGCTACACCTATGCCGAGCTCCTCGACGAGGTGTCGCGTTTCGCCGGGGTACTCGGCGCGGCAGGCGTCGCGGCGGGCGACCGTGTCGTCATCTACCTTCCGATGATTCCCGAGGCCGCGATCGCGATGTTGGCGTGCGCCCGTATCGGCGCCGTCCACTCGGTGGTCTTCGGCGGATTCGCCGCACCCGAACTCGCCACCCGGATCGACGACGCCGAGCCGGTGGCGATCGTCACCGCGTCCGGCGGTCTCGAACCCGGCCGCGTCGTGGAATATCTGCCGATGGTGCACAAGGCGCTCGAACTCGCCGCCAAGCCCCCGACCACCGTGATCGTCAAGAACCGCGACGAGGTCCCCGGCTCGGCCGCCGACCACGACGGCTGGCTCGACTGGGACGACGAGATCGCCGACGCCATGCCGGCGGCACCGGTGACGGTCGCGGCCACCGACCCGCTCTACATCCTCTACACCTCGGGAACCACCGGGAAACCCAAGGGCGTCGTCCGCGACAACGGTGGGCATGCCGTCGCGCTGGCCTGGTCGATGCCCAACATCTACGACATCCACCCCGGTGACGTCTGGTGGACCGCGTCCGACGTCGGATGGGTCGTCGGCCACTCCTACATCGTCTACGGTCCGCTGCTGATCGGCGCGACGACGATCATGTACGAGGGCAAGCCGGTCGGCACGCCCGACGCCGGTGCGTTCTGGCGCGTCATCTCCGAACACCGTGCCAAGGCGCTGTTCACCGCACCGACCGCGATCCGCGCCATCCGCAAGGCCGACCCCGATGCCGCGCTACTCGCCCAATACGACGTCTCCTCGCTGCAGACCCTGTTCGCCGCCGGCGAGCGCCTCGACCCCGACACCTTCGAGTGGGCGGGACAGATCCTCGGGATCCCGGTCGTCGACCACTGGTGGCAGACCGAGACCGGCTGGGCGATAGCAGCCAATCTCCGTGGGCTCCAACCCATGCCGATCAAGGCCGGCTCGCCGACCGTGCCGGTACCGGGGTACCGCGTCGGCGTCGTCGACGCCGAGGGCGCCGCGGTCGCGCCCGGCACCGAGGGCAACATCGTCATCGAACTCCCGCTGCCGCCGGGAACCCTCGCCGGATTGTGGCGCGACGAAGAGCGTTACCGCAGTTCCTATCTCAAGGCCTTCCCCGGGTACTACCTGACCGGCGACTCCGGATACGTCGACGCCGACGGCTACGTGTTCGTCCTCGGCCGCTCCGACGACGTCATCAACGTCGCCGGACACCGGTTGTCCACCGGCAGTATCGAGGCGGTCGTCGCCGCGCATCCGGCGGTCGCCGAATGCGCGGTCATCGGCATCCACGACGACCTCAAGGGGCAGCGGCCGAGCGGGTACGTGGTCCTCAAGTCGGGAGTCGAGATCGAGCCCGACACCCTGCGCGCCGAGCTGGTCGCCATGGTGCGCAACGAGATCGGGGCCGTCGCGACCTTCCGCGACGTCACCGTGGTGCCGGCGCTGCCGAAGACCCGCTCGGGCAAGATCCTGCGAAAGACCATGCGCCAGATCGCCGATCACGAGGACTACACGGTGCCCTCGACCATCGAGGACCCGGACGTGTTGGCGGCGTTGGCGCGTCAGCTCGGTGGCTGAGCCCCTGGATCGTTCGGCGTCCGGGTGCGGTGAGGTTGGGCTAGGGTGAGCGGGTGGCTCCCGACAGCGCCCGCCCGCCACTGTTCGTCTGGAACTGGCTGCCGGCCGTGGCCGCACTCGTGGCGGGTATCCCGGCGATCGTCGTGACGGCACTGGTCGACGTGGGCGCCGGCGCTGCCCTGGCGGTCGGCATGATCCCGGCGCTGGTGGTGGGCGTACCGCATGCCCGACGCTCCCGGCTCGTGATCGTGGCAGCCGGACTGGTTCTCGGGGTCCCGATCATCCTCGGTTCCGCTGTCGCTCCCTTCCCGGTCCTCGCCGTGGCGGTGATGGCGGTGTTGCCGGTGCTGGCCGTGTGGTCGGCGCCCGCACTGCGACGTCCGCGACTGTCGATGCTGCTGACGATCATGGCGCCACCGCTGATCGGGGTGGGCCTGAGCTCCGACGGTGTGGCCGTCGGCCTGCGGATCACCGGACTGTTCCTCCTCGGTGGCCTCGCCGCGTTCGTCGTCGCCGTCGTCATCCCGGAGCGTCTCGTCCCGGACGGGCCCGGCGGTGGGCCGGGGCCGCGGGTGCCGGGGATGCAGTATGGCCTGCTCGTCGGTGTGGTGGGGGCGATCACCGCGGGCATCGGATTCGCCTCCGGCTTCGATCACGTCGGATGGGCCTGCGCGGCAGCGCTTCTGGTCATGAGGCCGGATGCTGATCTGCAACTGTGGCGGACCGCCGGGCGTTTCGTGTCAGTGGTGACCGGCGGTGCGGCCGCCGTCGTACTCGTCGACCATGCCCCTGCCTGGTCGCTGGCGATCGTGGTCGGGGTGGTGCTCGCCGCGGCGGCGGGCACCCGCGGCAGCCGATGGTACATTCTGCCGACCTTCACCACCTTTCTGGTCATCCTCATGCTCGGTGCGGCGACCACCGGAACCGCACCCGGACGCTTCGGTGAGCGCGTCGGCGAGACGCTTCTCGGTCTCGCGGTCGCGGCGGTGGTCGGTGTGGGTGTTCCGCTCCTGCGCCGACGCCTGCACCCGGATTCGACGGACGTCGAGTAGCATCGGCCGCGGGTGATGGATCTCGCCCGGGCCGCGCCGGCCCGAACCGCCGACAAGGCTGATGGCTCCTGTTCCGATTGCCGGAAAGGAGTTCTGTCATGGGCGCACCCCCACACCCCGAACCGACCTCGAATCCACCAGCTCCTCGTCCCGTCGACCCCGACAGCCCGGCTCCACGGCCCCTGCATCTGCAGCCGGGAGCGCTCGCGCTGGTCTTTCTCGGCGGTATTGCCGGTACCGGGATGCGTTACCTGCTCGAGGAGTTGTTCCCGGCCCACGGAACCGGTTGGCCGTGGGCCACATTCGGCATCAACCTCAGCGGTTCCCTCGTCTTGGGCGCGCTGCTCGAGGTACTCGCCCTGGCCGGGCCGGACGAGGGATGGCGACGACGCGTTCGGGTGCTCGTCGGCACCGGATTCTGCGGTTCGTACACCACCTATAGCTCCTTCGCCCTGGAAACCGCTCAACTCGGACACCACGGCGCGCCGGGCACCGCGATCGCGTACGCAGCAGTCAGCGTGGTCGGCGGAATCCTGTGCGCCTGGGCCGGTATCGCGCTCGCCGGTGCCGCTCTACGGGGCCGGGGAGGTGAGGTCGCATGACGGTGATCGCGATCCTGCTGGCGGGTGCCCTCGGCGCGGTCGCCCGGTTCGTCGTCGACGGCAACATCAAACGATGGCGATCGACGACGTTTCCGTGGGCCACGGTCGTCATCAACGTGACCGGGTCGTTGGTGTTGGGAATGCTCGCCGGGCTGGTGATCTCGCACGGGGCGCCGACCGGGTTGCAAGCCGTCGTCGGGACCGGATTCTGTGGCGGATACACGACATTCAGCACCGCATCGGTGGAGACGATTCGGCTCGCCCAGCAGCGGCACGGAATGCTCGCGATGGCCAACGCGGTCGGCTCGGTGGTCGCCTCGGTGACCGCATGTGCAGCCGGGCTGGCCCTGATGTGGGCGATCTGAGGAGCGCGATGAGCAACAACGACCGAAACCGCTATTCCCACCACCGAGGTTCCCACAACCGAGGTTCCCACAACCGAAATTCCGAGGACCGAGGTTCCGAGGACACCGGGCCGCTGCGTCGACGACGTCACGGGCCCACGCCGTCGGTGACCGCACGAACCGCGCTGGTCGGCGGCCGACCTGCTCGCAGCGGTCGCCGACGAGTATTCGGCACTGCTCGTGGCGATCGGCAGCCCGCGCGGGGGACTGATGTCGGTGCTCGATTCGGCGCTCGGACAATCCGTCGCGCACCGGATGATCGGCCGGCGCGAGGTACCGCTGCTCGTGGTCCCCGCCGACACCGAGGTCGGCGAACCGCAGGATTGAAGGAGTGCCCATGACCACCACCATCGACGTGCCGACGCTGTATCGGGACCTGCACCGCCACCCCGAACTCGCCTTCACCGAGACACGCACGGCCGCTATCGCCGCCGCCCACCTGCGCGCCGCGGGGTACGTGGTGGCCGAGGGGATCGGCGGAACCGGGGTCGTCGGAGTACTGACACGCGGAGCGGGCCCGACGGTTCTGTTGCGCGCCGACATGGACGCCCTGCCCGTGCAGGAACAGACCGGACTCGACTACGCCAGCACCGCGGTCGGCACCCACGCCGACGGGACGAGCACCCCGTTGATGCACGCCTGCGGCCATGACGTCCACACCAGTTGCCTGATCGGCGCGGCCTACGACCTCGCCGCCGACGCCACGTGGCGCGGATGTCTGATCCTGGTGTTCCAACCCGCAGAAGAGCTCGGCAGCGGGGCGCGCGCCATGGTCGACGACGACCTCTTCGGCCGATTCGGCACGCCGGATGTGGTTCTCGGACAACATGTCGCGCCGCTGCCGGCCGGGCTGCTCGGTGTTCACGACGGGGTCTCGTTTGCCGCGGCCGACAGCGTGTCGGTGGTGTTGCACGGCGTCGGCGGGCACGGCTCACGCCCGGAGACGACGATCGACCCGGTCGTCATGGCGTCCTCCTTGGTCATGCGTCTGCAGACCATCGTGTCGAGGACCCTGCCGCCCACGGAGACCGCGGTGGTGACGGTCGGATCGCTGCACGCGGGCACAGCTCCCAACATCATCGCCGACCGCGCCGAACTCGCGGTGAGCGTACGCAGTTTCGACCCGGACGTACGCGAGACCGTCCTCGAACGCATTCGCGTTCTCGCGCAAGCGGAGACGATGGCTGCCGGCGGCCGTCGTGACCCGGAGATCCGGATCGCCGAGTCGTTCCCGGCGCTGGTCAACGATCCCGGCGCGTGTGACACGGTACGGAAGGCGTTCTCGGACGTTCCCGGGGTGATGGTGGTCGATCCCGGAGTGGTGACCGGCAGCGAGGACGTCGGTCACTTCGCCCATGCGGCCGACGCGCCCTGTGCGTACTGGCTGCTGGGCGGCGCCGATCCGGCGTTGTTCGCCGGTGCCGGCAGCGTCGAGGAGATCGCGGCGGTGGTCGCCGGGCTGCCGTCCAATCACTCGCCGCAATTCGCACCGGTGATCCAACCGACCCTCTCGCACGGGGTCAGCGCACTCGTCGCCGCAGCCCTCGCATGGCTGCGGCCCACCACCTGACCGCCCGGCAGTTGCGGGAAGCCCGCAGGGCAGGAACTCGTGAGGTCAGGAAACCGCTGGGCAGGTGTGAGGCGATCTGGGAGCATGGCGACATGGAGATCACCACCGAAGAACAGTTGCGCGCGATCGTCGGTCATCCCATCGAGATGGTGGTCAAGAAGGTCAAGTCCGCGCTCGAGCCGGTGCACGTCGAGTGGCTGGCAGCCTCGCCGATGCTGTTCGTGGCCACCTCCGACGAGCAGGGCCGGATGGACGTCTCACCCAAGGGTGATCCGCCCGGCAAGGTGGTGCACGTCCTCGACGAGCACACCATCGTCATCCCCGAACGTCCCGGCAACAAACGCGTCGACGGTTACCTCAACATCCTGCGCAATCCGCACGTGGGAACCATCGCCATCATCCCGGGACGCGGGGACACGTTGCGGGTCAACGGGACCGCACGCATCGTCGACGGCGCCGACGACGACAGCGGCGGCACCTATTTCGATGAGCTCGCCGTCAAGGGTCGCCGACCGATCCTGGCGCTGGAGATCACCGTGGAGGAGGTGTTCTTCCACTGCGCCAAGGCTTTCCTGCGGTCGGATCTGTGGCGGCCGGAGACGTGGCATCCCGACGACCTGCCGAGCACCGCGCAGATGACCAAGAAACTCATGCCCGAACTCGACGAGGTGGCCCTGCAGGAGCGCTATGCCGAGAGCAATTACCGAAAGTTGTTGTACTGAGCGCATTCCCGGGATTCTTCACCGGTATCCGGGAGCACGGGGTGTACGGTCCGAGCGCGCGGTGCGCAGCAGTGGCAGAGCCCGATAGGGCACGATCTCCGACAGCACGACGATGCTGATGGAGCGCGCGACCGACGGTGACCGGCCGATCTCGAGCAAGGTCTCCTGCAAATCCTTGTGCGAGGCGGCCGCGACCCGGCACAGCACATCACTGGCACCGGTGGTGGCGAACGCCTCGAGTACACCGGGAATCGCCGACAACGCCGCGGTGACGGTACTCAGCTCACCCTGCACCGTTTCGAGCTGGACGAAGCACTGGACGTCGAAACCGGCGGCCGCGACATCGAGATGCGGGTGATATCCGGCGATGATCCCGGCGTCCTCGAGCTTCGCCAGGCGGGACTGCACGGTGGCGCGCGCCACCCGGATCCGCCGCGACGTTTCGAGAACCCCGATCTGCGGGTCCCGATGCAGCGACTCGAGCAGCGCGAAATCGATGTCGTCGAGCTGAACTCCGTCCATTGCGTGCCCTTCCAGCTGGTCGAGATGACCAGTTGCGGCCAGTCTAGGGGTCGTCGACCGCTCAGGCAGTGGTTCGCATGAGGTAGCGCCAGGGCGTGATCTCGGTGCTCAGCGGCATCGGCACGACGACCACCGTCGGCACATCGCGGCCCGCGGCGGCGGTGATCGCCGCTTCGAGCTCCTCCGGTGACTCGGCCCGAACCCCTTGTGCGCCATACGCGGTGGCGACGGCGGCGAAATCGGGATTGTGCAGATCCGCGCCGACGGCGTGGCCGTAGCGGCGGATCTGATCGGCCTTGACGTTGCCGAAGGCCGCGTTGTCGAAGACGACCACCACGACGCCGAGCCGATACTGGACCGCGGTGGCCAGCTCGGCGATCGCGAACTGGAAGCCACCGTCACCGGTCACCGAGACGACCACGGAATCACGATGAGCCGCCTTGACTCCCAAAGCCGTGGGAAAGCCGTACCCCAGGGTGCTCTGGTGCCCGGTGGTGATGAAGTGGCGGGGCGCGCCGACCGGAAAGCCGAAGCACGCGGCGAAACCCATCTGCGACACCTCGTCGACGAGATAACCGTCGGTGGGTACCGCTCGCCGGATCGCCGCGAGATGATCGGCGTGTGGCTGCAGCCACTCGGTGATCTCACTGCGCGTCCGGCGTTTGATCGCGGCGAATTCGGTTGTGCGGTCGACTCGTTGCCGCCCGCCGGCATTCAGGCGGTCGACCAGATCGGCGGTCGCGTCCCGGGCGTCGGCGGTGATCGCCACCGTCGGATGCAGCCGGGTGTGGACGGCCGGATCGATGTCGATGACCACGCGGGGAACGTCGACGTCCGGGGTCGGCCAGCGGAACCAGAGCAGCTCGGCGCGGGACCCGACGATGATCACCAGATCGGTGTCGGGCCAGCGGGCGAGGCCGTCGGCACAGGTGAAGCCGTAGGGTGACGAGTCGCCGACGACGCCCTTGCCGCCGCGGAAGGCCACCACCGGCGCGCCACAGGTCTCGGCCAGCGCCCGTACCTGCGGGCCGGCCTCCCGGGCGCCGCCACCGACGAGGATCATCGGCGCGCGTGCCGTGGCGATGAGTGCGGCTGCGGCGTCGATGTCGCGCGAATCGACTGCAGGACGGGAGATCTCGAGCGGAGCCACATCGTCGACGCGTACCTGCCGGGGTAGCACGTCCCACGGTGTGGCGATTGCCGTCGGGCCCGGCCGGCCCTGGAGCGCTGTCCGAATCGATACCGCCAGAACGGTTGCGGCGTTCTCGGGATCGAGCAGCAGCTCGGCGTGTTTGGTGACGCCGCGCAGGGTGGCGAGTTGATCGGGCATCTCGTGGACGTGGCCGAAACCCCGTCCGAGGTAGTCCGAGGGGATCTCGCCGGTGAGGGCGAGTACCGGTGTGCTGGTGCCCATCGCGGTGAGCAGGCCGGCCGAGGCGTTGAGGATTCCGGGCCCGGGCACCACCGAGCACACCCCGAGGCGTCCGGTGGACTGTGCATACCCCAATGCCATGTAGGCGCAAGTCTGCTCGTGACGCGGCGTGATCAGGTCGATGGTGTCCGAGGCGTTGCCGAGCGCCTCGAACAACGGGTAGGTCTGGACCCCGGGGATGCCGAACACTGTGTCGACGCCGTGTGCGACGAGCCCGTCGACGAGTACCTCCGCAGTGGTGCGCGGGGTGGCGATCGGGTGTCGCGTCTCGGTGATCGGGTGGCTGCTCGGTGCGGTGATGGTCATCGGTGGCGTCCTTCCGCTCGAACCCTGATGCGCTGGAGACAGATGCGCTGGAGACAGATGTGCTGCAGACAGATGTGCTGCAGACAACGGTGTGTTCGAGGTAACAACGCCACGTGGAGGCGGTCAACAGTGGTGGCGACAACTGGCGATCCTGTGCAGATCGAGCAGCATCACCGCCTCTGATCTATACAACCTGCCGGGTCCCGGGCGGGCATGCTCATCGATGCTGCGCCGACAACGCGAACGAGGGATCGTAGAGGTCGGTGGGTGTTCCGGTGATGAGGTCGGCGGCGATCTGCCCGTAGACGGGGGCGAACTTGAAACCACGCCCGGAGAACGCGGTGAGCAGCAGCATCCCGGTGTCGGCGTCGAGATCCACCAGCGGTAGATCGCCGGGAGTACACAGCTCGTGGTGCATCGAGTACTTCACCGGTTCGGGATTGAGGTCGGGAAGGAAGTTCGCGGCCCAACTGCCGATCCGGGTGAGGTCGGCGCGACTGAACTCGGGCACCTCGTCGGGGGAGCCGATGGCGGGCCAGAGGGGCTCGGTCGCGACCTTGATGCTGTACGAGTCGTGGCTGGGGGTGCCGTAGAGGTGTACCCCGTCCTCGTCGCGGATGAAGACCGGGAAGCGCTCCGGGGTGAACATCTGCGGGTGGCGGGGCATGAACCAGGTCAGCGACAGCGGGATGATCGAGAGGAATCCCTTGAGATCCGGGCGCAGGCGGGTCGTCCACGATCCGGTCGCCACGACGACCTTGTCGCAGGCGATCGTGCCGTGATCGGTGATGATCTGCAGACGTCCGCCCGCCTCATCGAAGTCGATCACCTCGGTGTTCGTGAGTACCTGCGCACCATGGGATTTCGCGGTCTCCACGGCGGCCATCACGCTCGCTTCCGGATAGAGGCTGCCGGCGCGGTGATCGAGGACGGCGACGGTGTGGTCGTCGACGCGGTGTTGCGGGTAGCGCGAGCGCAGTGCGGCCGCGTCGAGGATCTCGTGCGGGAGGTCGAACTGTTCGGCCGACGCGATCGACTTGAGCAGTCCGCCGGAGCCCGCGTCGCCGATCTGCAGGGCGCCGCACTCGTCGTAGAGGTGCCGGCCCGAGTCGTGCTCCAACTCGAACCACAGCTCACGCGCGCGGGCGAGCATCGGGACGAAGCGCGGACCCTCGTGCACGGCCGATCGGAACAGGCGTGAATCACCGGCATACGAGCCGCGGGCGTGCCCGATCCCGAATTGTTCGACGCCGATGGTGCGTACGCCTCGTTTGGCCAACTGCCACAGCGCCATTGATCCTGCCGAACCCAGGCCGATGACGACGACGTCGGTCTCCATGATGTGAATGTCCTTCGGGTAGAGGATGACTCAGGCCAGGGCCGGTGAGTCCCAGAGGTTGAGGATGGTGCCGATGCCCTTGGCGACGGCGTTGCGATAGATGACGGTGCCCCAGGCGACATCCTCGACGGGCATCCCGCCGACCGAGAACACGACGATCTCGTCGTCGGAGCGGCGCCCGACGGCGTCGCCTGCGGCGACGGCACCGAGATCCACGAGGTCGTCGGCGGCCATTGCACCGTCATGGATCATGTCCATGAACTTGCATCCGATGATCGGGATGGTGTGGTGCGACGGGTGCCCGGTCTCCTCGGCCCATGCTTCGTAGAGGCGGACGTTGTCGACCACCTTGCGGACATCGGGTGTCTGCATGCCGGCGTCGATGTTGCAGGGGGCGGGCATGCTCAGGAAAGCACCCGGTTTCACGTCCTCGCGGCGGATCGTGGGATAGGTGGCGGGATCGCCGGTGACCCCGGTCGTGCAGAAGGTGACGATGTCGGAATCGTGGACGGCCTCGCCGAGCGTCTCGACCTCCAGAATCGTGGTGATCTGCGGGAATTCGTCGCGCACCCAGGCGGTGAAGGCGTCGATACTGCTCCGGCTGCGGCCCTTGATCTTGAGGGTGTCGATCATCGGGCAGGTGGCGACGAACGCCGACAACGACGTGCGGGCCATCACTCCGGGACCGACGATGCCGACCACCCGCGAGTCCGGGGGCGCCAGGTGGCGCGCGCCGACTCCGGGGACCGCGCCGGTCCGATACGCCGACAACAGGTTCGCCGACATCAGCGCCAGCGGCGCGCCGGTGTCGGTGTCGTTGAGCATGAACATCAGGATCGAGCGCGGTAAGCCCTTGTCGCGGTTGGCGACATTGGAGCCGTACCACTTCATGCCGCTGGTACCGAAGCTGCCGCCGAGGTAGGCGGGCATCGCCATGAACCGGCGGTCGGCGGTGTTGGCGGGCATGCCCTCGAACGGCGACTCGTCGGGGAAGGTGATCATCGCACCGTGTGAGTCGCTGTTGGGGCCGGCCATGCGGTAATCGCCCTTGTGTAGCAACACGAAGGTCTCCTCCATGGCGTCGACGCAGGCGGGCATGTCGGTGACCCCGGCGGCGATCATGTCGGGTTCGGAGAGATAGCGGAAGTCGATCCGGGTGGTCATCGGGCGGTCCTCGGTGGTGATCTGGTGCAGGGCAGGGGGTTTCGACACCATCGGCGTGGTCGCTGTCGTGTTCACGATTGCTGTCTCACTCACGGTGGCGCCCCATCTCGGCGTAGAGCTGCGGTGAGCGTGAGCGGAGCACCAGGGAGGCACCCGCCCCGAGGACCGCGGCGACGAGCAGCAGGGCCGGGAGCAGCCAGACGAGGATTCCGCCCGAACTGATGAGCAGCCCGAAGTTGGCGATGGCGTACCACAGGATCGCGATCAGGGCGATACCGGCCACCAGCGGAGCAACCAAGGTGCGCAACAGGTTCCGTTCGAGGTCGCGGTGGCGCAGGAAGAAGGCGACCACGGCGAACGACGACGCGGCCATCAAGGCGATCACGCCGAGCGTGCCGAGGTTGGTCAGCCAGGTGAACAGTGCCAGCACCGGGTCCTGGCCGGCGAGGGCGAAGATCGCGACCACGATCACCGCGACGGTGGTCTGGGCCACCGACCCGACGTGCGGGCTCTGATGCGTGCGGTGGGTGCGACCGGCCTGCTCGGGCAGCAGTCCCTCGCGTCCGAGCGCATAGGTGTAGCGGGCGACGGCGTTGTGGAAGGCCAGCACCGCGGCGAACACGCTGGTGATGAACAGCAGTCGCATGATGGTGGTGAACCAGGAGCCGATGTAGGAGTTAGAGAGATCGAACAGGAACGTCGTCGGGTCGGCCAGTTTCGCGATGTAGCCGGGGATGTTGCCCACCCCCGCACCGTTGACCATCAGGAACGTGACGGCGGTGTAGACCACGCCGATGGTGATCACGGCGAGGAACGTCGCCCGCGGCACCGTGCGCTTGGGGTCCTTGGCTTCCTCGCTGTAGATGGCGGTGGCCTCGAAACCAACGAAGGACGCGAAGCAGAACAGCAAGGCGATCGGTAGCGAGCCGGACGTGAGGGAGCTCGGCGTGAGCGGGGTGACGCTCAGCGACGTCGTCCCGAAATCGCCGCCCTTGACCGCGATGACGATCGCCAGCACGATCACCACCAGGAACTCCGCGGCCACCAGCACCGAGAGCACCTTCACCGACAGATCGATCTGGCGATAGCCGAGCACCGCGACGATGGCGATGCCGATCAGGACGAACACCCACCAGTCGATGGACACCCCGAATTCGTCGCTGACGAATCCGGTGACCGCGGCGCCGAACAGACCCCACAGGCCGATCTGCATCGCGTTGTAACTGAGCAGCGCGAGATAGGCTGCCGCCCCACCGAATTGCTGGCGCAGACCACGGGTCACGTAGGAGTAGAACGCGCCGGTGCTGGTGTGGTGGCGGGCCATGGTGGTGTAGCCGACGGCGAAGACGAGCAGGGTGAGTACGGCGACGATGTAGGCGCCGGGCACGCCGGGGCCGTTGCCCAGCAGCATGGCCACGGGCGCACCGCCGGCCATCGCGGTCAGCGGTGCCGCGGCGGAGATCACGAAGAACGTGACCCCGAAAACGCCGAGGCTGCCGCGCCGGAGTTGATGTTGTTCTCGGGTGGATGTGGTGGAGGTCGCGGCGGGGCTCGGCGCCGGGTGCTCGGTGGTCATGGGAACTCCAGGGAGATCGGGGTGGGAGAGATCGAAAGGTCAGCCGTGGCAGGGGGAGTCGTCGGTGGCGGCGCTGTCTGAGGTGTCGCAGGAGGATGAGGTGTTGCAGGAGGCACTCGAGGCGGGGACGTCGAGGGTGGGGTTGCGGTCGAAGAAGCCGACCGGTTTGAGGGTGAAGCCGGTGTAGTCGACGGGCATGATGGGCCAGTCCTCCGGGCGCGGATAATGCGTGAGACCGAAGGTGTGCCACACGACGATGTCGGTGTTCTCGACGCTGCGGTCACCGTGCACGAACGCGGGTAGGCCCGAGCCCCCGGGGTGCTGGTTCACCAGATCGCCTGCGGCATAGAGCTCGTCGGCGTCGAACGGTGTCACCCACAGATGTTTGGTGGCGAATGCGGCGCGACGGGCGATCGACGATCCGTCGTCGGCCAGCAGGGTCTGGCGGCCCTCCGGGAGCAACGCATAGGCGACCGGATGGCCGAGTCGGTTCCGCATCCCGGGGTTGGTGACGTGCCAGACCCGGCCGACGGTGTTGTCGGCGTCACGTTGCGCCTCGGATTCGGTGCGCAGCAACGTCTTCGACAGGGTGAAGGCGTTGCCGTGCGGATTGCCGTCTCCCATCGGGACCCGGACGCTCTGCAGTTCCTCGACACTGTTGGCATCGTCGTCGACCATCATGTCGAGCCGGGCGCTGAACAGGTGCTGGTGATACGGAGCGCCGAGTCCGGGGGCGATCTGCGAGGAGTACGGGTACTCGTCGCCGGGGTAGGCGGAGGTGAACACGATTCCCGTTGCCTTGACCTCGAATTGGATCGTCCCGTCGAGGTAGAGGTACCAGAAGAAGCCGTAGTCGTAATTGCCGATGGTGGTGAAGAACGAGATGACCAGACGCCGTTGTCTGCGGGTCTCGTGGGAGCCGGCCCACAGGTCGGTGTGCTTCCAGAGGATGCCGTAATCCTCCTCGTGCATGCACACCGCGTTTCGCAGCGTGTGCGGGGCGCCGCTCTCGTCGGCGATGACCGCATCGAAGTAGGTGATGTCGCCGACGCAGTCGCAACCGAGTTCGAGGGCATTGGCGTAACGCCCGACGAGGTATTCGCCGGTGTCGAAGTAGTTCTGCCACGAACGCACCGGCGACGGATCGCCGTAGGGCACAACCATCTCCGCGATCGACGCGCGGTGGATGATCGGACGCACCCGACCGCCGTCGGTGAAGCCGATCTGATGCAGGACGAGACCTTCGCGGGCGTCGAAACCGACTCGCAGACTCCACTTCTCCCACTCGACGAGGTTTCCGGTGACGGCGAAGCTCGGACCCTGCGGTTGGGTGATGGCGATGGGCTTCTGCGTCGTGCGCAGCGGGCCGGTGACCTCGGGATCGGCGAAGTTGCCGGACTCCTGCGGGATCGGCACCACGCCCAGGTCGAGGATCTGCAGGACCTCTCGTGCCGTGACGTCGACGAAGGCGACCAACCCGTCGATCGGGTGTGCCCACGGGTGGTCGGTGGGCTCGGGCTGCCAGAAGGCCAGTCCCCGCAGGATGCGACGGCCCTCCTCACCCGGATAGTCGAAGACGCCCGCCGAGAGGGGTGCGACGCGGACCTGCGCCACATCGAGGTCGCGGGTGGCGAGCGCTGCCAGCCATCGCTCGTCGGTGGCGAGGACCTCCTCGACGAGCCCGAACTCCTCGTCGAGCACGGGCACCTGACCATCCACGGCGGTGTCGAGTACGCGGTGCGACACCACGTCTCGGTCGGTGACGTCGACAACGGCGTCGAGGGATTCGGACGTGGTGGGGTCGAGCAGCAGCACCCGGAAGCGTCGGTGCGCCGACACGGGCGCGTCGCGGTACAGCTGCGCCTTCGCGGGTTCCACGAGCCCGACATAGGCGAAGCGGCTCGTATCGCTGACGAGTTCGGCCGCCCTCAGGATCGCGGTGACATCGTCGATCTCCGCGGCGGTGGGCATGGACAGGGGATGGTCCACGGTGTCAGGACTGACGGCCATCGGTGTCTCCGTTCAAGATGGTGTGCCGCAACCGGAATCGTTTTTCCTACGGTTGTAGGAAATAGTAGGCACGAGTTGTTTCCGGTGTGTGCGTTTTGTGTTACGTACCCTGTAACGGGCGTGGATCCGGCGCGGGATGCGCCGAACGAGGCGGACGGTGGTGAGGCCACCAGGAGGTGAGGGCGGACGTGCCCAAGGTGGTCGATCACGACGAGCGGCGCCGGGAGATCATCGCCGTGGTGTGGCGGTTGATCGCGTCCCGGGGGATCAGCGCGGTGAGTATGCGCATGATCGCCGAGGAGGCCGGCTACGCGAACGGGGTGCTGGGCTATTACTTCGCGAACAAGGACGAGGTGATCCGGCGGGCCTACGAGCACGTCTCGCTGGCCACCAACGATCGCGTGGCGCGGTTGATGGGCGACGCGCGGGGTCTCGACGCGCTGCGCATCCTGTGTGGCGAGATCATGCCCCGCACCGAGGAGGCCCTGCTCGAGGCGCGGATCGCCACGACGCTGTGGGAGCACGCCATGTATGACCCGGTGATGAAGAAGGTCAACGCCGAGTCGTGGCAGATGTGGCGTACGCAGATGGTCGGGTTTCTCGACCAGGCGGTGTCCGACGGCGAACTGGCGTCGGCGGACACCGCACTGGCCGCCGACACCCTGCTGACCCTGTTGATGGGGATGCAGGTGATGGCCGTGCTCACACCCGAGTCGTTACCGCCCGCCCGGCAGGACGAGATGTTCGAGCGATGGCTCGAGGAGTTGCGCACTGCTGGGTAGGCGGCGGACATGTCAGGCGAACGGGTGGGTGCCGGCACCGAGCGGGCAGGCAGCATCGGTGTCGGTGTCGGCGCGGGTGGTCACACCGACTCCTTGGCACGTGCGGATGTGTTGGCGGGCAGCAGGTTGCGGGCGAAGAAGTCCGCGAGCTCCGCACGGGCGGAGAGCGGGAGAACGTGCGCCACATACTGATCCGGGCGCACCACGACGACGGCTCCGCGGCGGTCGATGCCACGCTCGGCGAAGATGTCGACGTGCGGGTCGGTCGCGTAGACCTTCTCGTAGTCGGTGATCTGGAACGGTCCCACCTTGGGCAGAAAGATCTTCGGCACCGCGTTGAGGTCGACGCGGGTGTGATCGTGCTGGTAGATCACCTTGACGTCGAACACCGAGTCGAGGTCGGCGCCGGCGGGGGTATGACGCACCACCGGTGACTCCGGATCGGTGGCCAGCCAGGTGGCCCAGTCGTCGAGAGCCGACACATCGGGTGCGGCGTTGTTCATGCCGGCGGACGGATCGGCGGCGAACGCGTAGATCCGCCAGCGCCCGTCGGCTCGGTGGTGATGGCCCAGCTGGACCGGATTGGCATCGCCGACGCGGACCACGGGCGCGGATTTGAACCGTTTGCCGATCGGGAAGCCGGTCGCGAGATCCTGGTGGGTGGCGTCGGCGATGATCATCGACGGCGAGTACTGCGTCATGAAACCGGCCGGGAATTCGGCGGTCTTGACGTAGAAGTCCTCCAGCTCCGACGGTGAGTCGAACTCCTCGGGACGTTTGGCCATCATCGACGACCATTCGCGGTCGAAGTCGATCAGGTTCTGCGCAATCACCTGCCGCTCGGCCGAATACGTGCTCAGCAGTTCCTCCGGCGCACGACCGGAGAGCACGTGACCGAGCTTCCAACCGATGTTGAAGCCGTCCTGCATCGAGACGTTCATGCCCTGTCCCGCCTTGGCGCTGTGGGTGTGGCACGCATCGCCGGTGATGAACACCCGCGGGGTGCGGGTGCCGATCTGCTCGACGTCGACGTCGTCAAACCGATCGGTGACCCGGTGACCGACCTCGTAGACACTATGCCAGGCAACGTTTTTCACGTCGAGGGTGTAGGGATGCAGGATCTCGTTGGCCTGTCGGATGATCTCGGTGATGCTCGTCGTGCGAATCCTGCCGTTGTCGTCGGCGGGGACCTCGCCGAGATCGACGTACATGCGGAACAGGAAACCGCCCTCGCGGGGGATGTGCAGGATGGACCCGCCGGAGCCGGACTGGATCGCGCACTTGGTACGGATATCGGGGAAGTCGGTGTCGGCCAGCACATCCATCACACCCCAGGCGTGAAAGGCCTTGTCGCCGTGTGGTGTGCAGCCGATCGCGTCACGCACGCGACTGTGCGCGCCGTCGGAACCGACGACGTACTTCGCGCGCACCGTGCGCGTCTGGCCGTCCTGTTCGCCCGCGGTGTGGCGCAGGGTCACCGTCACCGGGTACTGCTCACCCTGGGTGATCTCGAGGCCGACGAACTCGTAGCCGAAGTCCGGCGTCATCCGGGTCGGCGCGTTGGCCATCGACTCGGCGAAGTAGTCCAGGACTCGGGCCTGATTGACGATCAGGTGTGGGAACTCCGAGATGCCGGCCGCATCGTCGGGGGTGCGCGCGGCGCGCACGATTCGTGACGGATCGTTGGGATCGGGCTTCCAGAACGCCATCTCGGTGATCCGGTAGGCCTCGGCGATGATCGATTCGGCGAAACCGAACGCCTGGAAGGTCTCCACGCTGCGCGCCTGGATGCCGTCGGCCTGCCCGATCGCCAGTCGTCCCGGCCTGCGTTCGACGATGCGGGTGGTGACGTCGGGGAACTGGGCGAGTTGCGCGGCGGTGATCATGCCGGCGGGACCGGTGCCGACGATGAGGACGTCGACCTCATCGGGGAGTTCGTCGGGCCGGTCGAGGCCGGTCCCCGCGGCGGGTTGGACCCGCGGGTCGGTGGACACATAGCCGTGGTGATGGAACTGCATTGTCTAGGCCCTCGCCATTCCTCGGATGGGACTGATGGATTGTTGTGCTTCGTGGTCGGGGCCGAGCGGGATTCCGGTACGGTCCCGAAGCGTCAGTGTGGCAACAAGACTGATGGCGGCCATGATCGCGAGGTAGATGACGATCGAGGTCGTGGTGCCGGTGGCGCGCATGAGTGCCGCGGCGATCGTGGGCGCGAACGCACCACCGATGATGGCGCCGATCGCGTAGGAGATCGAGACGCCGGAGAACCGGATCGACGCCGGGAAGAGCTCGGCGTAGAGGGCGGCCTGGGGGCCGTAGGTGAAGCCGAGGCCGACGGTCAGCAGGGCCAGGCCGCAGAACATCAGCCACACGTTGCCCGTGTCGACGAGCGGGAACAGTGGGAGCAGCGCCGCCAGCAGCAGGACCCAGCCGATCAGGTAGGTGGAGCGGCGGCCGATGCGATCACTGACGCGAGCCCCGATCAGGGTGAACAGCAGCCAGGTGGCCGCCGACCCGGCGACCGCGAGCAGCACCGGACCGCGCGACAGGCCGACCGGACCGTCGGGATTGGTGGCATAACTCTGCAGGTATCCGCCGGTGGTCATGTACCCGACGGCGCTGTTGCCGGCGAAGACGAGTGCGGCGACGAGCACCAGTCCGGCGTGCTTGCGGAACAGCTCGACGATCGGGGTCTTGGTCTCCTCACGGCGTTCGGCGATTTCGAGGAACACCGGACTCTCCTCGACGCGGCGACGGATGAAGTGACCGATGAGGATCAGGACGAACGACAGCAGGAACGGGATGCGCCACCCCCACGTCTCGAAAGAGTCGCCGGGGGCGAGGACGGCCATCAGGGCCATCACTCCGGAGGCCAGCAGCATGCCCAGCGGCACCCCGACCTGCGGGGAGGCGCCGAAGACACCGCGTTTGCGGTCCGGGGCGTGCTCGACGGCCATCAACACCGCACCGCCCCATTCGCCGCCGGCCGAGATGCCCTGCAGGATGCGCAGGGTGATCAGCAGGATCGGTGCCGCGATGCCGATGGCGGCATAGGTGGGCAGAAGCCCGACCAGGGTGGTTGCCACGCCCATCAGGGCCAGGGTCACCATCAGGACCACGCGCCGACCGTAGCGGTCACCGTAGTGTCCGGCCAGGAATGCACCGAGCGGGCGGAACAGGAAGCTGATGCCGACCGTGAGGAACGACAGGATGGTCGCGACCCCGGGGCCTGCGGGCTTGAAGAACAATTCGCCGAAGACCAGGCCCGCGGCCACCGCGTAGACGAAGAAGTCGTACCACTCGACGGTGGTGCCGACGACGGTGGCGAAAACCACTCGGCGACGATCCTTTTCGGTCACCACCACGGCCGGTGATGCGGTTCGGGGAGGGGCGTTCATGGGGGCTCCTTCTCTGGCATTCCCGGTGTTCGGTGAGATGCCCGGTGCGGCAGTCGGTGCGGCGAGGGCCAGGGGGGTCGCCCGCGCGGGGCGTCCTGGTGGCCGGGGCCACGGTCTCGAGTCGCTGCGATCTGGATCACTTGCGCTCTGTGTCTCAGACCATATACGATCTCGTATATCGCTCGCAAGATACGTTTTCATATACGATCCTGCCGACGGAGAGGACATCCGTGACGACCGACCAGCACCAGCCCGCGCACCGGGACGGTTCCGCAGTATCGGGTTCTGCAGTATCGGGTTCCGCGGCATCGGTGGCCGTACCCGCCATCGGCACACCCGGCAAGATCATCGCGGTCCATCTCAGCTACACCTCGCGTGCGCAGCAGCGCGGGCGGCGACCGGCACAGCCGTCGTACTTCTTCAAGCCCTCGAGTTCGGTGGCGGCGACCGGCGGTACCGTCGAGCGACCGCTCGGCACCGAGTTGCTCGCCTTCGAAGGGGAGGTGGCGCTGGTCATCGGAACCCCGGCCCGCCGGGTCGGCCTCGCGCAGGCGTGGGATCACGTCGCCGCCGTCACCGCCGCCAACGACCTCGGACTCTACGACCTGCGGGCGGCCGACAAGGGCTCCAACGTCCGGTCCAAGGGTGGCGACGGATTCACCCCGCTCGGCCCGGACCTCATCGACGCCCGCGCGGTGGACCCGAACGCGATCCGCATTCGTACCTGGGTGAACGGTCGCCTGGCGCAAGATGATTCGACGGCGGGAATGTTCTTCTCGCCGGCCCAGATCGTCGCCGATCTCTCGCAGCATTTCACCCTCGAACGCGGCGATGTGATCCTCACCGGCACCCCGGCCGGCTCCTCGGTCATCGGTCCCGGAGATGTCGTCGAGGTCGAGGTCGACGTTCCCGGCGGGCCGACCTCCGGTCGGCTCGTCACCACAGTGGTGCAGGGCGACAACGGATTCGACGCCGACCTCGGGTCGCTGCCGGCCGTCGACGACACCCAGCGCGCCGAGGCGTGGGGCTCGGCGCAGGCGGCCGGACTACCGGCACCCGCCGGGCCGGTCCTCACCGACGAGTTGCGCGAGAAACTGACGCGAGTGCCGGTCGCCGGTCTGTCCGGACAACTACGCAAGCGCGGCCTCGACAACGTCTCCATCGACGGCGTGCGCGCGCAGACCCGAGGAACCAAGATCGTCGGCACCGCCAAGACCCTGCGCTTCGTGCCCAACCGTGAAGACCTGTTCGACTCCCACGGCGGAGGATACAACGCGCAGAAACAGACCTTCGACGCCGTCGGCCCGGGTGAGGTGATCGTCATCGAGGCGCGCGGCGAGACCGGATCGGGCACCCTCGGTGACATCCTGGCGATCCGCGCGAAAACCCTTGGCGCCGAGGGCATCGTCACCGACGGCGGGGTACGCGACTACGCCGCGGTCGCCGAGATCGGTCTACCGGTGTTCACCGCCGGACCGCATCCGGCGGTCCTCGGCCGCAAGCACGTGCCCTGGGATCACGACCTGACCATCGCGTGCGGCGGTGCCACGATCCAACCCGGCGACATCATCGTCGGTGACGACGACGGCGTGATCGTCATCCCGCCGGCCATCGCCGCCGAGGTCGCCGACGCCGCGCTCGCCCAGGAGGAGCAGGACGCCTGGGTGGCCGAGCAGGTCGCGGCCGGACACCCGGTCGACGGACTGTTCCCGCCCAACGCGCAGTGGAAAGCCCGCTATCTCGAATGGAAGGCGAATCGATGAGTGAGCAACCCGGCCAGGGTAATCCGAGCCGCAGCAAGTCGCAGATCGCCTACCACTGGATCAAGGAGCGCATCGCGCGACAGGAGTACACGCCCGGCTACCGGCTGGTGTTGAGCACCATCGCCAAGAGCCTGGACATGAGCGTGGTACCGGTGCGCGAGGCGATCCGCCAACTCGAGGCCGAGGGCCTGGTCACCTTCGAGACCAACGTCGGCGCCCAGGTGTCGATGGTCGACGACTCGCAGTATCGCGAGAGCATGCAGGCGTTGTCGATCCTGGAGGGTGCGGCCACCGCGCTGGCCGCCCGTCGGCTCAGCGAGGACGATCTGCGCAAGGCGCGCGACATCAACGAGCGCATGATCGAATCGCTTGGTCACTTCGATCCGGGTCTGTTCACCGCGCTGAACCAGGAGTTCCACGCGACCCTGTTCTCCAAGTGCACCAACCCGCGGATGGTCACCCTCGTCGAAGCCGAATGGGCCCGACTCGGGCACCTGCGCGCCTCGACGTTCTCCTTCGTGCCCGGCCGGGCACAGGAGTCGGTCCGTGAACACGAGAACATCGTGCGGCTCATCGAGATCGGTGCGCCGCTCGGCGAGATCGAGAAGGTCGCGCGGCGTCACCGCGCGGCCACCCTCGACGCCTACCTGGTCCACGAACACCCCGACGAAACCCTGGGCCTACCGGCCTTCTAGTTCTTCCCGGTCCATATCCGGACCCCCGACCCCCCGAAACGGAGAAACCATGACGAACACGGTGAGCTCACCGGTGACCGGTCACGTCCCGGCCGATTTGCCCCCGCGCATCCAGCATTACATCGGCGGAGCGTTCGTCGACTCGGTCGACGGCGACACCTTCGATGTCCTCGACCCGGTGTCGAACGAGACCTATGTGCAGGCCGCTGCCGGCAAGAAGGCCGACATCGATCTGGCCGTGGCCGCCGCACGTGCCGCCTTCACCGACGGCCCGTGGCCGACGATGCTGCCGCGCGAACGTGCGCGGGTACTGCACCGGATCGCCGACATCGTCGAATCCCGTGATGCGCGGCTGGCTGAACTGGAGTCCTTCGATTCCGGGCTGCCGATCACCCAGGCCCTCGGTCAGGCCCGCCGCGCCGCGGAGAACTTCCGGTTCTTTGCCGACCTGATCGTCGCCCAGTCCGACGACACCTACAAGGTGCCCGGTAGGCAGATCAACTACGTCAATCGCAAGCCGATCGGCGTCGCCGGTCTGATCACCCCGTGGAACACCCCGTTCATGCTCGAGTCGTGGAAGCTCGGTCCCGCGCTGGCCACCGGAAACACCGTGGTGCTCAAGCCCGCCGAGTTCACACCGCTCTCGGCGTCGTTGTGGGCCGGCATCTTCGAGGAGGCAGGACTGCCGCAGGGCGTGTTCAACCTCGTCAACGGATTGGGTGAGGACGCCGGTGACGCATTGGTGAAACACCCTGAGGTGCCGTTGATCTCGTTCACCGGCGAAAGTCGCACCGGGCAGCTCATCTTCGGCAACGCGGCCCCGTACCTCAAGGGCCTGTCCATGGAACTGGGCGGTAAGAGTCCGGCGGTGGTCTTCGCCGACGCCGACCTCGACGCCGCGATCGACGCCACCATCTTCGGTGTGTTCTCCCTCAACGGTGAGCGCTGCACCGCAGGCAGTCGCATCCTCGTCGAGCGCTCGGTCTACGACGAGTTCGTGGAACGGTATGCGGCACAGGCCAAACGGGTCGTCGTCGGATATCCGCACGAGAAGACCACCGAGGTTGGTGCGCTCGTGCACCCCGAGCACTACGAGAAGGTGATGAGCTACGTCGAACTCGGCAAGTCCGAGGGACGCCTCGTCGCCGGTGGTGGTCGGCCGGAGGGCTTCGACACCGGCAACTTCGTGGCCCCCACCGTGTTCGCCGACGTCGCCCCCGATGCGCGGATCTTCCAGGAGGAGATCTTCGGTCCGGTCGTCGCGATCACCCCATTCGACTCCGACGAGGAAGCTCTCGCGCTGGCCAACGGCGTGAAATACGGTCTGGCCGCCTACATCTGGACCAATGACCTCAAGCGGGCCCACAACTTCTCGCAGGCCGTGGAGGCCGGCATGGTGTGGCTCAACTCGAACAACGTCCGCGATCTGCGCACCCCGTTCGGTGGTGTCAAGGCCTCCGGCCTCGGCCACGAGGGCGGCTACCGCTCGATTGACTTCTACACCGATCAGCAGGCCGTGCACATCACCCTCGGCAAGGTCCACAACCCGACCTTCGGCAAGCAGTAATCCCCACCGCACCAGAAGCTTTCGTTCCCGACCCCTCGATCCGCCAACCCCTCTCGACCCAGGCAAGGACGCCACCCATGACCGCTCGCGAAGAGATGACCCTGACCTCGTCGGGCTACTACGTCTCGCAGGAAGCCCCCATCCGCTCCGACAATCCCGTCTCCACCCCGCAGTCCGCGCCGCCGGACATCCTGCGGTGCGCCTACATGGAGATCGTCGTCACCGACCTGGCCGCATCGCGTCAGTTCTATGTCGACATCCTCGGGCTCTATGTCACCGAGGAGGACGACGAGGCGATCTACCTGCGCTCCACCGAGGAGTTCATCCACCACAACCTCGTGCTCCGCAAGGGTCCGGTGGCCGCGGTGGCCGTCTTCTCCTACCGGGTACGCAGTCCCGAAGACCTCGACAAGGCGGTCGCGTTCTACACCGAGATCGGTTGCCGCGTGGAACGTCGGGCGCAGGGATTCGTCAAGGGCATCGGCGACTCGGTGCGCGTGGAGGATCCGCTCGGGTTCCCGTACGAGTTCTTCTACCAGACCGATCACGTCGAGCGGATGTCGTGGCGCTACGACCTGCACTGTCCGGGCGAGCTGGTGCGTCTGGACCACTTCAACCAGGTCACCCCCGATGTGCCACGCGCGGTCCGCCACTATCAGGATCTGGGCTTCCGGGTCACCGAGGACATCCAGGACGACAAGGGCACCGTGTACGCCGCGTGGATGCGACGCAAGCCGACGGTGCACGACACCGCCGCCACCGGTGGCGACGGACCGCGGATGCATCACGTCGCCTTCGCCACCCACGAGAAGCACAACATCCTGGCGATCTGCGACAAGCTCGGCGGCTTGCGCCGCTCCGACGCGATCGAACGCGGTCCCGGCCGCCACGGTGTGTCGAATGCGTTCTACCTCTACCTGCGCGACCCGGACGGTCATCGGGTGGAGATCTACACCCAGGACTACTACACCGGCGACCCCGACAACCCCGTCGTCACCTGGGATGTCCACGACAACCAGCGCCGCGACTTCTGGGGCAACCCGGTGGTGCCGAGCTGGTACACCGACGCCTCGCTGGTGCTCGACCTCGACGGCAACCCGCAGCCGGTGCTCACCCGCACCGACGACTCGGAGATGGCGGTGACCATCGGCGCCGACGGCTTCTCCTACACCCGCAAGGATGACGAGGGACAGATGCCCGAGTGGAAGCAGGGCGAGTACAAGCTGGGTGCACAGCTCTGATGCTGTCCGCCCAGACGATCACCGAGATCGCCGACGAACTCGCTGCCGCAGAACGGGATCGGACGACGATCCCATTGCTGACCGCACGCCACCCGGAGATGACCGTCGAGGATTCCTATGCGGTGCAGAACGAGTGGCGCCGGCGCGGGATCGCCGCCGGGCGTCGTCCAGTGGGACGCAAGATCGGCCTGACGAGCAAGGTGATGCAGGTCGCCACCGGTATCACCGAACCCGACTACGGCGCGATCTTCGACGACATGGTGTTCGAGAACGGCTCGGTGATCGATCACGGCCGGTTCTCCAACGTCCGTATCGAGGTGGAGTTGGCATTCGTGCTCGGGTCGGCGCTCGACGGCTCGAACGCGACGATCTTCGACGTGCTTCGGGCCACCGAATACGTGGTGCCGGCATTGGAGATCCTCAGCTCCCGCATCGAGATGGCGGGTCGCACCATCGTCGACACCATCAGCGACAACGCCGCCATGGGCGGCATGGTCTACGGCGGAAACCCCATCAAGCCGAACGAGATCGACCTGCGGTGGGTGTCGGCGCTGCTGTATCGCAACGAGACCATCGAGGAGTCCGGTGTGGCCGCCGCCGTGCTCAACCACCCGGCCACCGGCGTGGCGTGGCTCGCCGACAAGCTTGCCGCACATGGGGATCGGCTGGAGGCGGGGGAGATCGTGCTCGCCGGCTCGTTCACCCGTCCGATGTGGGTGCATGCCGGCGACACGGTGCTCGCCGACTACGGCCGGATGGGGACGGTGACATGCCGATTCAGCTGAGGCCGACCATGCGCGAGGCGCTCGACGCCGCCGATCGCGCGCTCTATGGCGGCTGGATCACCATCGGCTCACCGGTGGCCGCCGAGATCATGGCCGGTTCCGGCCTCGACTGGCTGCTGATCGACATGGAACACGCACCCAACGGCCTCGAATCGGTTCTCGCACAGCTGTATGCGGTGTCGGGATATCGGTGTACAACGATGGTGCGGGTACCAGTGGGCGACGCCGTCGTCATCAAACAGGTTCTCGATCTCGGTGCGCAGAACATCCTCGTACCGATGGTCTCCGACGCCGAGCAGGCTCGACAGATCGCCGCCGCCGCACAGTATCCGCCCGTCGGTCGGCGCGGTGTCGGCAGTGCCCTGGCACGGTCGGCCCGGTGGAATCGGGTGCCCGACTACCTCGCCGACGGCGCCGATCACGTGTCGGTGTTCGTGCAGATCGAGAGCATCGAGGCCGTCGAGCACGCCCGAGCGATCGCCGAGACACCGGGTATCGACGGTGTGTTCGTCGGTCCGAGCGATCTCGCGGCGTCGATGGGTCTGCTCGGCGCGCAAACCCATCCCGATGTCGTCGCCGCTGTGCACACGGCGTTCGACGGAGTGCGTGCCGCCGGAAAACCGTTCGGTGTCAACGCCTTCGTCGCCGACCAGGCCCGCGACTACGTCGCTGCGGGCGCGACGTTCGTGCTCGTCGGCGCCGACGCCGCGCTGCTGGCCCGCGGGTCGGAGGCGTTGGCCGCCGACTTCATCGGTGCCGACGAACCGCACCCCGTCAGTTATTGATCCCCAGACAGTTTTTGATTCGATCAGGAAAGAGAATCATCATGAGCACCACCTATGACAGCTTGCTGCACTCCGTCACCGACCCTGCCGGACGCGAGATCCTCGATCCCGCGACCGGTGAGGTCGTCGGCACGGTCGCCTTCGGTTCCGTCGCCGATCTCGATGCCGCCGTGACCCGTGCCCGGGCCGCACAACCGGCATGGGCGGCGCGCTCGGACGACGACCGGAAGGCGTTGCTGCTCAAGGCTGCCGACGCCATCGAGGAGGCCGCCGAGCCCCTCGCCGAACTCCTCTCGCGCGAGCAGGGCAAACCGCTGAACGGTCCCAACGCGCGCTTCGAGGTCGGTGCCTGCTCGGCGTGGCTGCGGGCCACCGCGGCCACCGCACTGCCGGGCGAGACGGTCGTCGACGACGAGGAGACTCACGCCGAATTGCGTTACCGCCCGGTGGGAGTCG
The DNA here is from genome assembly GCF_059511865.1 of Gordonia sp. YC-XJ4. Lineage (NCBI taxonomy): Bacteria > Bacillati > Actinomycetota > Actinomycetes > Mycobacteriales > Gordoniaceae > Gordonia > Gordonia sp. YC-XJ4. Next base: position 4,013,100 of record NZ_CM183447.1, on the reverse strand, counting down.
TCGGTGCGATCGGCCCGTGGAACTGGCCGATGATGATCACCATCTGGCAGGTCGCCCCGGCCCTGCGGATGGGCAACACCGCCGTCGTCAAACCCTCGGAGTACACGCCGCTGTCGGTGCTCGCCCTGATCGAGGTCCTCAACGGCGTCCTGCCCGCCGACGTGCTCATCCCGGTCGCCGGCGAGGGTGAGGTCGGGGCCAGGCTGTCGTCTCATCCCGACATCGACAAGGTGATGTTCACTGGTTCGACTCGTACCGGTCAGGCGATCATCAAGAGTTCGGCCGACACCGTCAAACGCCTCACCCTCGAACTCGGCGGCAACGACGCCGGTATCGTGCTGCCCGACGTCGACGCGAAAGCCATTGCCCAGGACCTGTTCTGGGGATGTTTCATCAACACCGGCCAGACGTGCGCGGCACTCAAGCGGCTCTACGTGCACGCCGATGTCTACGACGACGTGTGTGCCGCGCTCGTCGAGGTCGCCGGGCAGATGCCGATGGGCCGCGGCCTCGACGAGAACAACGTGCTGGGTCCGCTGCAGAACCGCGCGCAGTTCGACATCGTCGCCCGGCTCGTCGAGGCAGCCAAGGAGTCCGGCGCCAAGGTGCTCACCGGCGGTGACCCCGACACCGACGCCCCCGGCCACTTCTACCCGCTGACCCTGGTCGCCGACATCGACAACGACAATCCGCTGGTGACCGAGGAGCAGTTCGGTCCGGCGCTGCCGATCATCCGCTACACCGACGTCGACGAGGTCGTCGCACTGGCCAACGGCCTCGATGTCGGGCTCGGCGCCTCGGTGTGGAGTGGTGATGCCGATGCCGCGCGAGCGATCGCGGGTCGTCTGGAGGCCGGCACCGTGTGGATCAACGGGCACGGCGGCGTGCACCCGATGATCCCGTTCGGCGGTGTCAAGAAGTCCGGGTACGGATTGGAGTTCGGCGTCGAGGGTCTCAAGGGTGTCTCGGTGCCGCAGGTGATCAACGGCTGAGCGGCGAGCGCCGCCGCATCACCCGGTGGGTGGCCGGGGCGGCGGGGGACCGAAGCGCAACAGCGGGTTGTCGGGATCGGGATAGTTGATCTCGCAATAGGTGATCAGCGGTGCGTGCAGGACCAGTCCGGTGGCCGTCGGACATCGGTGGATGTCGGCCACTCCGGTGATCTGCCGTGTCACCAGCCAGGAGACGAGACCGTCGCAGGGTTGCGGCGACACCAGGGAGCCACGATCCTCGCCGGCGTCGTAGCAGCTGCCGACGTGCAGGTTCGGTGCCAGACAGATCGGGGCGTAACCGTATGAGGTGTCGTGGAACAGGAACCGTCCGTGCACCGAGACCGAGCGCATCTCGTAGCGTGCGAATCCGCTGACATCTTTCCCGGGGTCGGGGCAGGCCATCTGGGCCTGGCCGATCGCCGGGACCGCCGGTCGGACCGCCACGACGTAGGTGGCCGCGGGGGTCGAACAGTGCACCGCGGTGTGTCTGCCGTAGCCGCCACCGGGGTGCAGCAGCGACATCTCCGGCCGGTCATGGGTGCCGACACAGTCGCCGACCCCGACGTCGTCCCAGCCGACACCGTCACCGCGTGTCTGCAGCCACGCGTAACCGGCCAGCGCCGCCGCGACGAACACCAGGGTCAGCGCGATCGGGCGACGCCATCGTGACCTGCCGGCCGTCCTCGGTGTCCGCATCACCATCCCCCATTCCGGCGACACGGGTCGGCGAACTCGGAGGTCGGGCGTCGTCGGTTCTCGACATCGTAGAGGTGGTCTGTCCCGGCCTGCGGCGATGTAGCACGATGTAGGCGCGACGAGAGGAGATCGGCCCGGTGAGCGCACCCGCCCGTGTCGGGCACCCGATGGTGGTGTGGACGGTCGCGGTGACCGTCTACTTCATCGCCGTTCTGCATCGGTCGTCGATGGCGGTCGCCGGTCTGCTCGCCGCCGACCGTTTTCACATCTCGGCGTCGGCGTTGTCGACGTTCGTGGTGTTGCAGTTGCTGGTGTACGCGCTGATGCAGATCCCGGTCGGGCTCCTCGTCGACCGGTTCGGCCCGCGCCGGGTGCTGCTCACCGGCACCCTGATCCTGACGCTGGCGCAACTGAGTTTCGCCTTCGCCGACACCTACGTGTGGGCGCTCGGCTCTCGGTTCTTCGTCGGGGTCGGCGACGCCATGACCTTCGTGTGCGTGCTGAGGTTGGTCACCTCGTGGTTCCCGGTGCGGCGCATCCCGCTGATGACGCAGTTGACCGGAGTACTCGGCCAACTCGGCGCGGTGGCGGCCGCGGTCCCGATGACCTGGGCGCTGTCGAATCTCGGGTGGACGCACGCCTATTTGGTGACCGCCGCCTGCGGAGCGGCGCTGCTGGTGATCGCGGCGATCGTGGTGCGCGACTCCCCGCAGGCGCGCACCACCTCCGGGCCATTGCTCGGGTTCGCCGGTATCCGTGCCACCCTCGCCGCGGCCTGGGGTCATCCGGGTACCCGGCTGGGATTCTGGATGCACTTCTCCACGCAATTCAGTGCCACCGTCCTCGGATTACTCTGGGGATTCCCGTTTTTCGTCGAGGGCGAGGGGCAGGGCGCGGGCGCGGCGGGCACCCTGCTGACGATCATGGTGTGCTCGATCATCGGCTTCGGACCGATCTTCGCCGCGCTGATCACGCGGCATCCCTGGCACCGGTCGACCCTGGTGCTGAGCGTCGTCGGCGCCATCGCCGGCATGTGGACGATTGTGCTCGCCTGGCCCGGTTCTGCGCCGTTCTGGCTGCTGATGCTGCTGGTCATCGTGTGCGGCATGGGTGGTCCGGCGTCGATGATCGGCTTCGATCTCGGCCGCACCTCCAATCCCGTCTCACGCGTCGGCAGCGCGACCGGGATCATCAACCAGGGCGGCTTCTTCGCGAGCCTGCTGCTGATGGCGATGATCGGCATCATCCTCGACTGGCGCACCCCCGACGGCGCGTCCGGCTATCCGCCCGAGGCGTTCAAAGCGGCGATGTCGGCGCAGTACCTGCTGTGGGGCGTCGGCGCCCTGCAGATCTGGCGATACCGTCGCAAGGGTCGGGCGCATCTGCTGCGCGAGGATCCGGTGGTGTGGTCGGAGCAATCCGGGCGGCCGCTGCCGGAGGCGTGAGGCGGGTCGCGCCCTCCCGACCGACACCGCGACGGACACCGACACATCTGCACCGACGGGAATCGCCCCGCGGACGTGGTGTCCGCGGGGCGATCTCGTGTTCAATGCCGGCCGTGGGGGTCATCGGCCGGTGCGACTCATTTCAGTTCGGCGCTGCTCTTCCCGAGCACCCGGCGGGCGATGATGAGTTGCTGGATCTGCTGGGTGCCCTCGAAGATGTCAAGGATCTTCGAGTCGCGGGCCCACTTCTCGAGCAGCAGGCGTTCGGAATAGCCCGGCGTACCGGCCAATTCGACGGCCTTGTTGGTGACGTCGGTACCCGTGCGGCCGGCCTTGGCCTTGGCCATCGAGGCCTCCAGCGAGTTGGGCTGCTTGTTGTCGGCCATCCAGCACGCCCGCATGGTCAGCAGATACGCTGCCTCCCAATCGGATTCCATTCGGATGAATTCGGCTGCGGCGGCATGCTGATCGGCGGCGGGACGATCGTAATCGATCTCGATGCCCGCGTCTTCGAGGATGCGACGCAGCTCTTCGAGTGCGGCCCGCGCCACCCCGACGGCCATTCCCGCGACGAGGGGCCGCGTGTTGTCGAAGGTCTGCATGACCCCGCCGAAGCCCTTCTTGGTGTCGACCTCGGGGCTGCCGAGCAGGTTCTCCTTGGGGATGCGGCAGTTCTCGAACCGGATCACCGCGGTGTCGGAGACGCGGATGCCCAGCTTGTGCTCCAACCGGACCACCTCGACACCGGGATGTTCGCGCGGCACCACGAAGCTCTTGATCGCGGCGCGGCCGAGGCTCTTGTCGACGGTCGCCCACACCACGATGTGGCTCGCGCGTGAGCCCGCGGTGACGAAGATCTTCTCGCCGTTGATGACGTACTCGTCGCCGTCGAGGGTGGCGGTGGTGGTGACTGCGGCCGAGTCCGAGCCGAAGCTGGGCTCGGTGATGGCCATCGCCGCCCACACCTTGCCGAAGCGCTCGAGCTGCTCGTCGGTCGCGACCGCGGCGATCGCCGAATTGCCCAGTCCCTGATAGGGAATCGACAACATGAGGCCGACGTCGCCCCAGGAGGTCTCCATCACGTTGACCACCGACTGCATGTTGCCGCCGTTGACCACGACGCCCTCGGGACGCTCCTTGCCCTTGTCCTTGCTCCGGCCGGCATCGGCGCCTGCACCGGCCTGGCCGGTCTCGGCCAGACCGTCGTACAGGCTCGCCAGGGTGTCGAGCTCGACCGGGTAATCATGTTCGCGCAGATCGTATTTGCGTGAGATGGGCCGGAAGATCTCCGCCGCGGCCTGATGGGCCTGATCGATGGTGACGCCGAGCTTCTTCGGCAGTTCCAGATTGATGCTCATGACTGTGTCCTCGATTCCCGGGTCGCCTTACAGGACGACGATGCCCTCGCCGATACCCGCGCCACGCAGGTCGCGGTACCAACGCTCGACCGGATGTTCCTTGGTGAAGCCGTGGCCGCCGAGCAGCTGGATGCCGTCGAGACCGATCTGCAGGCCCTTGTCGATGGTGAGCTTGCGGGCCAGGGCGGCCTCGCGGGCGAACGACAGGCCCTGCTCGGCGCGCGAGGCGCCGCGCAGGGTGACCAGACGGATGCCGTCGAGCTCGGTGGCGATGGTGGCGACCATGAAGGCCACCGCCTGGCGGTTGGAGATCGGCTCGCCGAACGCCTCACGCTCGTTGACATAGGGGATGACGTAGTCGAGGACGGCCCGACCGGTTCCGGCGGCCAGCGCCGACCAGCCCAGACGCGACAACCGCACCACATCGCGATACGCCGCGAAGGCTGCATCGGGTGAACCTTCGCCGAGCAGCGCCGACTCCGGCACCGCGACGTCCTGCAGCAGCAGTCGACCCATGCCTGCGGCGCGCACACCCATGCCGGGGTCGGCCTCGACGATCAGGCCCTTGGAATCGGATTCGACGATGAACAGTGCGGGCCGGCCGTCGAGTTGCGCGCCGACGATGAACAGTTCGGACGACCCCGCGGCCGGTACGAACGACTTCACGCCGTTGAGCCGGTAGCCGCTGGGTACGCGGGTTGCCTTGGTCTGCAACGAGAATGCGTCGAACAGCGGGCGCGGTTCGGCGATCACGACCGCCGACTGCGGGACGTTCTCACCGGCGAAGTCGGGCAGGTAGGTCTTCTGCTGGCCGTCGCTGCCGAAGTTGGTCAGCGTGGTGGCCACACCGCTCGGGGCGAGCAGCGGCAGCGCGAGACCCATGTCGCCGTAGGCCATCGCCTCGGCGACCAACGCGTTGGTCACGACCCCGCGTTCGGTGGCCGCGCCGTCGAGTTCCTCGGGAACGTTGATCATGGTGATGCCGAGTTCCGCGGAGCGCTTGACGATCTCCTCCGGCGCGGTGGCCGCGGCGTCGGCGTCGTAGGCGGCCGGACGCAGGATCTCGGTGGCGAACTCCTTGACCGTCTCGGCGATCATCTGCTGTTCGTCGTCGGGCGTGAGATTGAAGTAGCCCTTGGGCGTGGTCGTCAGCCGTTTGGCCGGACCCGACCCACCCTGCACCTTCGAGAAGGCGCGGTTGGCGGCGCCGAGGGTCTGGAACCCGGTCTTGGTCGCCTGGTACGCAATCCGGTTGATGGGTTCACGGATCTGGTACTTCTCGGCGAACTCCGAGCCCGTGACCGTGGTCAGCACGCGCATCGCGGTACCGATGAAGTTGCGGGGATGACGGGTCTTCCCGACGGCGGAGGTGTCGCGGGGTTCGGTGTGAGTAGACATGTTCACCATTTCTCGCAGTGGTTGACTGGGTGGGGCGGTACGGCTCCGGGATACCTTACCCGGCGGTAAGAACCGATCTTACTCATGGGTAAGAAGAAAGTCACGTGTTTGTATGCCGGGACTCGTTCGCCGGCCGCGCGTGCCGGGGCGAACAGGGGTTATGAAGCGGTTCGCTGACACATGAGGCCGCCGGGAGCACAGTGGAGGCATGCAACTCACGCACTTCGGTCATTCGTGTCTGCTGGTCGAACTCGATGGGGCGAAGATCCTGTTCGATCCGGGAAACTTCTCCCACGGTTTCGAGGGCATCACCGGACTCGACGCGATCCTGATCACCCACCAACATCCCGATCACTGTGACCCTGCGCGGCTGCCGGATCTCATCGCGGCCAATCCACACGCCCTCCGATACGCCGATCCGCAGACGGCCCGGCAACTCAATGACGCCGACTCGGCGGGAGAGTGGACCCCGGCGCACCCCGGGCAGCAGGTGGACATCGGCGCGGTCACCGCCCGGATGACCGGCGGCCGGCATGCGGTCATCCATCCGGAGATCCCGGTCGTCGACAACGTCGCCTACGTCCTCGACTCGTCGCAGGGCGCCGGGCGGTTCATGCACCCGGGCGACTCGTTCTACATCCCGTTCGAGAAGGTCGACGTCCTCGCGCTGCCGTCGGCGGCGCCCTGGATGAAACTCAGTGAGTCCGTGGATTACCTGCGTGCCATGGCGCCACGCGTCGCGGTGCCCATCCACCAGGCCATCCTGTCCGACGCGGGGACCGGCATCCACTACTCACGATTGAGCGAGATGAAGGACGCGGCAACCGAATTCGCCGTACTCGACCAGGAATCCGCGGCCGAGTTCTGAAAGAGGTGCAGTTGACGGCACATCGTCGCGTTTCAGCCGGTCCCGCATGCCGGCGACCAACGCCGCGGGGAAGTCGAGCACAAGGCGATCGTGGCGGCAAAGCGGGATGCTCGGGCAACGCCCCAGGGCGGCTGCAGTGCCGCTGCTGTAGCCTCCACCGGGAAAGCAGCCGGAAGCTGTTGCGCGAGAAGGTAGTCGGTGCATCCCCGCGCGCATCCTCAACTGGCACAACCGGTGGGAGGCCGGTCTGGATCGATGGTCGAGTCCTTTCCGATCGATGGTCGAGGTGCGAGGCGCCCCAGGCGCCGAGCCTCGAGACCGAGCCGAACCGACGCTGGAACCCCACCACCAAACCCACCCGAAAAAACTTTCGATAACCTCTTGCCAACCCGACAAACCCGGCATACACTCGAACACAACAACACACAAACACGTGTTCGCTATCGCCAGGGGGGTGACAATCATGGTCGACACCGCGTTACCCGACGTGTCCGGTTTGTCGACCGCCCAGAAACTCGCCCTCGCCCACCGCTTGGTTGATTCGCTGGCCACCGATGATTTGACCGGCCTGTCCAACGACGACCTGGTCACCGTCGCTCAATCCACCGAACAGTTGATCACCCGCATCACCGTCCAAGGCGATCGGCAGATCGTCGAATTCTCCGACCGCCACCTCGCCCGCGAATACGGATTCGGGTCGATCACCGACGCCATGATCGGCTTACTGCGTGTGTCGGAACCGTGGCGGCGGTGGAAACAACTGAAAGCGACCGCCACCTTCCACACCTTCACCGGTGAGGTCGCCGCCCCCCAATATCCGGCACTCGCCGAAGCGATGGCGTCCGGGGCGGCCGGCGCCTCGCATGCGGCAGTGGTGATCGACGTGCTGGACCGTATCCCGGCGGCAGTGCCGTTCGACGAGAAAATGTCGGCCGATGCCACGATGGCCCGCTACGCCCGCACCCACACCCCCTCCGACCTCCGGATCCTGGGGGCACGGGTGTTGGCGCACCTCGACCCCGACGGCCACCTGACCGACGATGCGGATCGGCAACGCCGCCGCCAAATCCGCATCGGCCGGCAAGACGCCCAAAAGATGAGTGGGTTGTCGGGGCAGATGACCCCGACCCTGACCGCGCACCTCGAAGCAGTACTCGCCGCGTGGGCAGCCCCAGGAATGAACAACCCCGCCGACCCCGATTCCCCCACCGGCAGTCGCGAAGACGCCGACCCCGACGCGTTGGCGGCCGCGGCAGCCCGCGATCACCGTGATCAGGTGCAACGCAACCACGACGCGTTGGAAGCAGTCCTGCGCGCCGGGTTGGATGCCGGTCTCGGCCCGCAGTCGCATCGCGGGCTACCACCACACCTGATCATCAAAGCATCGCTGTCCGACCTGATCGCGCAGACCGGAATGGGAGTCACGGCGACCGGCACCCTCCTCCCAATCCGGGATGTGATCGCATTGGCCGCTCAGTGCCAGCCGTGGTTGGCGGTGTTCGACGACCACACCCGTCTGCCCCTGTATTTGGGTCGGGCGCGGTTGGCGAGTCAAGGGCAGCGGATCGCGTTGTTCGCCAAAGACGGTGGTGAATACTGCTCGTTTCCCGGGTGTACTCAACCCGCCGCGCACGTCGAAATCCATCACGCCACCAAAGATCATGCGAAAGGTGGGCTCACCAACATCGGTGACCTCGCCCCCGCCTGCGGCAAACACAACCGGATGGTCGGCGACAAACCCGGACAATTCACGACCGGCATATATCGGGACGGGCCGTGGGCCGGACGGTGCTGGTGGCGCACAAACACCCCGGTCGGGGCAGCGACACCGAACCCCAAACGCACCAACGCACTCCCCGACGTCGGGGCCACCTACACCGCGGCACTGGCCCGCATCCGCGCGGAATTGCACCCACCACCCGACCCACCGCAGGGTGATACCGATACCGATCTCGCCGAACGCGACGACCGGGGATCGATGCTGCCCACCAACCGAATCCGCCGCACCCGAGTCCCCATCGGACACGGCTACTACGATCTCGTCGAAATCCTCACCCCCGACCCTGGCTCGCCGATCGAGAACCGACTCGCCCACCTACTCGGTGACCGCGGACTCTAGACCCGGGGCGTGCTTCCGTGAATGGCCGGAAACCAGCAGCGGTGCAACCGGTCTCGAGGCTCGTCGCTAACGCTCCTCGACACCTCGACCACCGGGACGAAAGCGCTCCTCGACACCTCGACCACCGGGAGGAAAGCGCTCCTCCCAAATCCATCGCAGAGGAATTGGGAGACACGCCCTGCGGGGTGGGTACCGCTGACCGGTGTTCGGCACGGAACGCTGACAGCCCGCCCATCCACAGTGATCCTCGATGTGCACGGCGTCTTTGGCATCTGTGTTCACTCGATCATTCACGGGCCGTTGGAGTTTCGACGGTGCTGCGACGGCGCACGCCATGCCGCGGCGACGATCGCCCGGTATAAGCCGAAACGGCCGGCCCGACCTCGACCGGGCCGACCAACGCGATCTACGCCGGCGGGGCGAAGAACTCCAGTGCGATGTTGTCGGGGTCGCGGAAGGAGATGCCCGACCCGTACGCCGCGTGCTTGATGCCGCCGTGGGCGATGCCGAGCTCGTCGAGCCGGGTGCGCCACCGCTCGAGGTCGTCCTGTCCGACCGCGAACGCGACGTGGTCGAGTCCGGTGCGCTTCTCGCTGAACACCTCCGACGGCGTCGAGTCGGTGTGGGTGTGCAGACCGAACAGCGTGCCGCCGTCGAGGGCGTACACGGCGTGGTGGAACGCGCCGGACTCCTCGTCCTCCTCGAGGACGGGCTCGGCGCCGAACAGGCGGCTGTACCAGGACCGGCTGATCTCGAGGTCGGCGACGGTGATCGCAACGTGGGTGAGGGCGGGGAAGCCGGGCATGGAGAACTCCTGACGTCGGTGCGGGTCTCCTGTCGACGCTAGGTCGAACAGAGGAATCCCCGAAGCACTTTCGTCGGCAACTCGTCGACTGGACAGGTGCGTCCGACCCGCCCGGGTCCGGCTCAGTCCGCGGCGAGCGCGGTGAGTACCGCGTCGTGCAGCAGTCCGTTGCTGGCCACCGCGTTGCCACCCCGAGGCCCGGGCGTCCCGTCGAGCGCGGTGAAGCGCCCACCGGCCTCCCGGACGAGGATGTCGAGGGCCGCGAGATCCCACAGTGAGACCTCCGGCTCGGCGGTGATGTCGACCGCGCCCTCGGCGACGAGGCAGTAGTTGAAGAAGTCGCCGTATCCGCGCACCCGCCACACCTCGTCGGTGAGCGCGATGAACTTCTCGCGGATGCCTGCCTGCGCCCACCCGGACAGGCTGGAGAACGCCAGGCTCGCCGAGGCCACGTCGGCGACGCCCGACACCGACAACGACCGGGTGCGGCCGTCGAACTCCGCGAACGCGCCCTGGCCCTGTGCTGCCCACCAACGCCGACGCAGCGCGGGCGCCGAGACAACCCCGACCGTCGGAACGCCGTCGACGAGCAGCGCGATCAACGTTGCCCACACCGGAACACCGCGCACGAAGTTCTTGGTCCCGTCGATCGGGTCGATCACCCACTGGCGTCCCGATCTCGTCGCCTCGCCACCGAACTCCTCGCCGAGTACGACGTCGTCGGGACGCCGGCGCGACAGGTGCTCGCGGATCATCTCCTCGCAGGCCAGATCGGCGTCGGAGACCGGTGTGAGGTCGGGTTTCTGCGACACCTGTAGGTCCAGCGCCCCGAAACGCGCCATGGTGAGATCGTCGGCGGCGACCGCCAGCGACAGCGCGATACCGAGGTCGGAATCGTCGGATTCGGGAACGGGGTGGGAGGTCACGCGCGAAAGCCTAACGCGGAGGCCGGGCCCGGTAGGGTGGCCGTCATGTGGATCACCGTGACGATCGCCATCCTCCTGGCGGTCATGGCCGTCGCGATGATCATGCAGATGCGTGGCCGCCGGGTCGGCGGCATCGGAGGCGGCGCCCGCGGCGGCGCCGGCCTGGTGCAGGGAACGATGACCCTCACCGGGGTCAGCGAGCGTCCGGAGGCCGACAGCAAGGGCGAGGCGTTCTGCACCGTCTCGGGCACCATCGTCGGTCCCGGCACCCGACCGGCCGAGGTCTACGGGACGATGGTGCTCGAACAAGGCCAACCGTGGCCGCAGATCGGCTCCGAGCACCCGGTGGTCTACAAGCCGGGCAAGGCCGAGACCAGTTGGCATTTCGGTGAACTCCCGCCGCAGCCGCAGGTCCCGGGGGAGATGCCGCCGCCGACGTCCTGACGGCGCGTCCCAGCCGGTACCCTGAATAACCGTGCATCCCGACGTGACCGCAGATCTCGAATCCCTCGACACCACCCTCACCACCGTGGAGAAGGTGCTCGACGTCGACGAACTGCGCCGTCGGATCGAAGAACTCGAGATGCAGGCTTCCGACCCCGAGTTGTGGAACGACCAGGAGCACGCGCAGAAGGTCACCAGCGAGCTCTCCCACGCCCAGTCGGAGTTGCGACGGGTCACCGAGTTGCGTCAGCGACTCGAGGACATGCCGGTGCTCTACGAGCTCGCCGAGTCCGAGGAGGGTGAGGAACGGACCAGCGCGCTGGCCGACGCCGACGCCGAACGGGCCTCGCTCCGGACCGACATCGCCGCGATGGAGGTCAAGACCATGCTCGCCGGCGAGTACGACGCGCGTGACGCGCTGGTCAACATCCGATCCGGTGCCGGTGGCGTGGACGCCGCGGACTGGGCCCAGATGTTGATGCGGATGTATGTGCGGTGGGCCGAGCAGCACGGCTACGGCGTCGAGGTCTACGACACGTCCTACGCCGAGGAAGCGGGCCTGAAGTCGGCGACCTTCGCCGTCAAGGCCCCCTATATGTACGGCACCCTCTCGGTCGAGCAGGGCACCCATCGCCTGGTCCGCATCAGCCCTTTCGACAACCAGGGTCGCAGGCAGACCTCCTTCGCCGAGGTCGAGGTGCTGCCCGTGGTGGAGACCACCGACCACATCGACATCGACGAGAACGAGCTGAAGGTCGACGTCTACCGCTCCTCGGGCCCCGGCGGCCAGTCGGTCAACACCACCGACTCCGCGGTGCGTCTGACGCACCTTCCCACCGGCATCGTCGTCACCTGCCAGAACGAGAAGAGTCAGCTGCAGAACAAGGCGTCGGCGATGCGGGTGCTGCAGGCCAAACTCCTGGAACGAAAGCGTCAGGAGGAGCGCGCCGAACTCGATGCGCTCAAGGGCGACGGCGGATCGAGCTGGGGCAACCAGATGCGTTCCTACGTCCTGCACCCGTACCAGATGGTGAAGGACCTGCGGACCAACGTCGAGAGCAACAACCCGACTGCCATCCTCGACGGCGACATCGACCAGTTCATCGAGGCGGGCATCCGCTGGCGAATGGCCGATGTCGAGGCCTGAGTTGCTGGCGGCGACGAGTCCGCATCACGTCCTTGCTGCGACCAGTCCGCAGAACGCGACCGAGCAGCTCATCGGGTCCATCTACGTCTGGCTGGTCACCAACGGGCTGCAGATGGTCACGTGGGTCCTCGGCGGACTCATCGTCATCCGTCTCATCCGATGGTCGGCGGCAAAGTACGCCGCGCGCGTCGACAGCAGCTTCCACAACAGCGACCTGATCGTCCAGACCGAGGACACCAAACATCGTCGGGCCCTGGTCGACGTGGTCGCGTGGGTGCTGATCGTCGTGGTCATAGCGATTGTGCTGATCCGCTTCCTGGTGATCCTCAACGTGCCCATCACCGGCCTGACCGGCCCGGGTGCGGTGATCGGTGCAGCCCTCGGCTTCGGTGCGCAGCGCGTGGTGCAGGACATCCTGGCCGGGTTCTTCGTGGTCGCCGAGAAGCAATACGGATACGGCGACGTGGTGAGTCTGATGGTCACCGGCGGCCAGAACGCCGACGGCACCGTCGAGGACGTCACCCTGCGCGTGACCAAACTGCGCACCAGCGAGGGCGAGGTCATCACCGTGCCCAACGGCCAGATCATCAAGGCCACCAACCTGTCCAAGGACTGGGCGCGGGCGGTGGTGGACGTCCCGGTGCCGGCCAAGGCCGACATCGGACTCGTCAACGAAACCCTCGACCGGGTGGGCCGCGAGTTCTACGCGACCGCGCGTTGGCACGACCTGCTCCTCGACACACCGTCGTCACTCGGGGTCACCGACCTCGAACTGGACGCGATCACCGTCCGCATCGTCGCGCGGACGCTGCCCGGCAAACAGTTCGAGGTGAGCCGGGCGCTGCGCGTGTCGATCGTGCGCGCTCTCGCCGCCGAGGGCATCACCGTCGCCGCCGGGCACGACGCCCAGTCCGGTGCCGCCCCGCCGGCGACACTCGCCGACACCGTGAGCGCACCCGGCACCGACGGCCGTACCGACCGGGACGGGGGAGCCTGATGGCCGACCGAGAACTGCCCGGTGACAAGACGCCCGAGAACACGCCACCAGGTAAGACGCCTGGTGACTCGACGCCCGCCCGTGAGGGCGAGCCCCGCCACCTGTTGCCGGACGACGCCGCGCGGCCCGCGGTGACGCCCGCCACGACACCACCGCCCGCCACGACACCACCCGCCACGCCGGCTGCGACCAGGCGCACCCATGCCCCAGTCGACCCCATCGTCGACACCGACCAGATCCCGATCGTCACCGACGACGACGCCGAGTCCGACACCGGTGCCCGCCCGGTCACCGATCCCACACCCGCGACGTCGCATCGCCGTGGCTGGCGCGACCGGAACTGGAAGCACATCAAGGGCACCCGCGTGCGCTCCGGCACGGCGATCCTGGTGGTCCTGTTCGTGGCGTGCTGGGTGATGTACGGGTACACATCGCAGCGCTACGCCCCGCCGGAGCAGCCGTCCACCGGCCGGCAGGTGGTGCGCACGAGCGAGCCGACCTATCGGGAACCGACGACCAGCTATTCGTCGACGACCTCGTCGTCGGTGTCGTCGTCGGACTCGGGCGAGTCGTCGGTGCAGTCCGGCGCGCCCGGTGCGCCCGGTGCCGGGGAGGAGTCGTCGACGGGACAGTCCTCGGCGCCGAGCGGTGGTCTCATCCCCGGCTTCCGGCTGCCCTGGGAGACGACGACCACCACCTCCGTGCCGACGCGCTGAGACGTGCGACCGACCGGCGCGGGAGCGAGGTCAACGCGCCGCACGTCTGCCTGAACGGGACTCTCAGGCGTCGTCGTTACACTGGCTCCCTGTGATCACGCTGGACAACGTCACGATGAAGTACAAGGCCTCCTCGCGGCCGGCTCTGTCCGAGCTGTCCCTCGAGGTCGAGAAGGGCGAGTTCGCGTTCCTCATCGGGCCCTCCGGATCGGGGAAGTCGACCTTCTTCCGCTTGTTGCTCAAAGAGGACAAGCCGACCTCCGGGCAGGTCTACGTCGGCGACTTCCACGTCAACACCCTCAAGGGCCGTCTGGTACCCAAACTGCGTCAGTCGATCGGCTGCGTGTTCCAGGATTTCCGTCTGCTGCAACAGAAGTCGGTCGCCGACAACGTCGCCTTCGCCTTGGAGGTGATCGGCAAACCGCCGTCGATGATCCGCAAGGTGGTGCCCGAGGTCCTCGACTACGTGGGTCTGGAAGGCAAGCTCGACCGCATGCCCTACGAGCTGTCGGGCGGTGAGATGCAGCGTGTGGCCATCGCCCGCGCGATCGCCAACCGGCCGCTGGTGCTGCTGGCCGACGAGCCCACCGGAAACCTCGACCCGGAGACCAGCGAGGAGATCGTCGACGTCCTCGATCGGGTGAACCGGCGCGGCACGACGGTGGTGATGGCCACCCATGACCGGCACATCGTCGACGCGATGCGCCGTCGGGTCCTCGAATTCGACAACGGGCGGCTGGTCCGCAACGACGAGCAAGGCGTCTACGGCATCGGCTGAGCGACAAGTGCCGATCTGGTTCGCGTGCACGCGATGCCGAGAACCGTCGGCGCATCCGCGCGAGCCCCCACGACCAGAAGGACATCCGAGCAGCCATGCGAGCTCAATTCATCTTCAGCGAGGTCTTCAACGGCTTCCGCCGCAACCTGACCATGACGGTCGCGATGATCATCACCACCGCGATCACCCTGGGCATGTTCGGCGGCGGGCTGTTGGTGATCCAGATGGCCGACAAGAGCCAGAAGATCTTCCTCGACCGGGTCGAGATGCAGTTCTTCCTCAACGAGGACGTCTCCAAGGCCGACGCCAACTGCCGCAACGCCCCGTGCACCACGCTGCGCGCCGACCTCGAGAAGCAGCCCGGCGTCGGATCGGTCACCTACGTCAGCCCCGAAGAGGGCTATCAGCAGGCCAAGGAGATGTTCGAGGAGACCTCGCCGGAGATCGCCGATCAGATCACCCAGGACACCTTCTCGCAGGCGTCGTTCAAGGTCCGGATGTCGGATCCGGATCGTTTCGACGACGTCTACAACGCCTTCTCGGGCCGCCAGGACCTCGGCGTCGAGGGCGCCCTGGATCAACGTGAACTCGTCAAACGGATCTTCGGGGTGCTCGACGGGGTGCGCAACGCCGCGTTCTCGGTGGCCGCGATCCTCGCTGTGGCCGCGATCCTGCTGATCGTCAACACGGTGCAGATCGCGGCGTTCACCCGGCGGACCGAGGTGTCGATCATGCGACTGGTCGGCGCGACCCGGTGGTACACCCAGCTGCCGTTCCTCCTCGAGGCGATGCTGGCCGCGTTCATCGGGTCGTTGCTCGCGATCGGTGGGTTGTTCCTGGCCAAACTCTTCTTCTTCGACAGAGCCCTGGCCGGTTTGTACGGGGTCAACATCGTGCCCCGGGTGACGATCGGCGACGTGTTGTTCGTCTCGCCGTGGCTCGTCATCGGCGGAATTGTGTTGGCAGCGGTGACCGGGTATGTCACGCTGCGTGTCTACGTTCGCGAGTGAAGGAGGTGAGACGGCCGACATGGTCAAGGAGAAGGGGCGCAATCTGATCGCGTCCAATCGCAAAGCGCGACACAATTACACGATCCTCGACACCTACGAGGCCGGCATCGCCCTGCTCGGCACCGAGGTCAAGAGTCTGCGGGAGGGCAAGGCCTCCCTGGTCGACGCGTTCGCGACCATCGACGACGGTGAGGTCTGGCTGCGTGGACTGCACATCGCCGAATACGGCAGTGGGTCCTGGACCAATCACGCGCCGCGACGGAATCGCAAGCTGCTGATGCATCGTCGTGAGATCGACAACCTCGTCGGCAAGATCCGCGACGGTAACCTGACCCTGGTGCCGCTGTCGATGTACTTCAGCGACGGGCGGGCCAAGGTCGAACTCGCACTGGCCCGCGGTAAGCAGGCACACGACAAGCGCCAGGACATCGCGCGGCGCACCGCGCAACGCGAAGTCGCCCGCGAGATCGGCCGCCGCGTCAAGGGCATGTGATTGCGTGAGGCCGACCTCGACGCACTCGCGCCGGAGGATGTCGCACCGGTGGCCGCGTGCAGCGGTCGTGATCGTGACCCTGGTTGTGCTCGCGCTCGGTTGCACGCCCGAGGGAGACGACACCGTGCGCATCGGCGGTGACGGTCCGGCGATCGGTGGACTGCCGGCCACCCCGCCGATGGGGTGGAACAGTTGGAACAGCTTCGGCTGCACCATCACCGAGCAGATCGTGCGTGCGCAGGCCGACGCCCTGGTGTCCTCGGGCCTGGCGGCCAAGGGATATCGCTACGTCGTCGTCGACGACTGCTGGATGGCGCCCGATCGCAACGCCGGCGGGCAACTCGTCGCCGACCCCGTGCGCTTTCCATCCGGGATGGCCGCGCTCGCCGACTACGTGCACGCCCGCGGGTTGAAGTTCGGGATCTACGCCGGTGCACGGGAGAAGACGTGCGCGCAGTTCGGCGGAACCTATCCGGGTTCGGCCGGCAGTGGGGGTCACGAGCTCACCGACGCGCGCGCGTTCGCCTCGTGGGGCGTCGATTTCGTCAAGTACGATTGGTGCTCCGGTGACTCGGCGCACGACGACCAGGTCGCCTCGTTCACCGCGATGCGTGACGCGATCCGATCCACCGGACGCCCCATGGTGTACAGCATCAACCCCAACAGCGGAATCGCCGGATCGGTCCCCGGAGCCCAATTCGATTGGGGCGGTGTGGCAACCATGACACGTACCACCAACGACATCTCGCCGGTGTGGACCACTCGGCCGGCCGGTGCCGATGCGACACCGGCATCGGGGTATCAGGGGATCCGCGACATCATCGACGCCGTGGCCCCGATCGGCGCACGGGTTGCCGACGGCAGCTTCGTCGACATGGACATGCTCGTCGTCGGTGTCGGCAACGCGTTGACCCCGGCGATGGAGCGCACCCAGATGTCGATGTGGGCGATGATGGCCGCCCCGCTGATGGCCGGCAACGACCTCACCGCGATGAGCACCCGCACCCGCGACATCCTCGCCAATGAGGCCATCATCGGCATCGATCAGGACGAGCGCGTGCGCGCCGGCGCCATGGTCGGCGCCAACCGGGAGATCTGGAGCCGCGCTCTGGGTTCCAAGGGCCTCGTCGTCTCGTTGACCAACCGTGCCGACCATCCCCGCACATTGAAGGTGAGCTTGTCGAGCCTCGGGCTGACCGGTGATTCGTCGGTGTCGGGGGTGGACGCATGGACCGGGCGCCGGTATCAGGCGGAGGGCGGCGAGTTGTCGGTGCCCGTGGGCGTCGACGACACCGCCGTGCTGTCGATCCAGTGACGGTTCCCGCGAGGACAGGATGCGGGCGAGTAACTGCCGGGCGAGCGCCGACGGAAATGGGAATGAACCACGCGCGTCGGGTTGTTATAATGAACTGCTCGCCGAGAAATCGGAGGGCACCTGTCTCGGGGCTGATCGGTTTCGACTCTGTACGCCGAGGCGGGGGAAGCGTGTCGGTGCAGGCCAGAGACCACCGTATAAGCGTCGCGGCAACCAATTAAGCGCCGATAAGAATCAGCGCGACTACGCCCTCGCTGCCTGACAGCGGGCCCGTAGTCTGTCGGCCCGGACTCTGCTCCCAAGTCCGGTGCCGGCATCATCTTTGGGAGCTCACCGTTCGCACCGGTCGCGGGTGCGAAGGGGACAACCAACAGCGACTGGGATCGTCATCTCGGCTTGTTCACGTGACCGGGAGATCCGAGTAGAGACCCAGTGAACTGCACACGGAGAAGCCCCGCCAACCCGACGGAGGACCCGGGTTCAATTCCCGGCAGCTCCACGGTTGACAGCGCCCCACCTGCTCGCAGGTGGGGCGCTGTCGTTTCTCGACGGTGTGTTGTCGCCGGGGCGGTTCAGACCTGGGAGCCGGTATCGACGCGCCCCAGACCCAAGTTCCCCAGTCCCAGGTTCCCCAACACGGTGTTGATGGCCGCACGCATGTCGGTGGCCTCCACCCGCATCAGGTGTTCGGCGTCGAGGTCGTCGAAGTCGATGCCGGGGTCCTCGGACAGTCGGTACTCGCGTTCTTCTTCGGCGGCTTCGACGATGTTGCGCACGAATCTGCCGTTGCCCGCCCGGTCGATGGTGCGGCGGGGTAGCCCGCTCTGATCGACCGACTCCGAGTTGAACAGCGGCTCGCATGCGGCGATCAGATCGTCGAGTGCCTCGTCGGTGATGACCGAGTCCCGGTTCTTGGCGATGACCCGGGCGATCTGGCCGAGTTCGGACGGGGTGTAGGACGGGAAGCGGATTCGTTTGGCGAACCGCGATGCCAGGCCGTCGTTGGCTGCGAGAAAGCGATCGATCTCGCCGTCGTATCCGGCGATGATGACGACGAGGCGGTCCCTGTCGTTCTCCATCCGTGCCAGCAACGTATCCACGGCCTCCCGGCCGAACGCGTCGCCGCCGGACAGCCCGCTCTGGATGAGGGTGTACGCCTCGTCGATGAACAGCACCCCGTCCATCGCGGTGTCGATCAGTGCCGACGTCTTCAGTGCCGTGCTGCCCAGATGCTGACCGACGAAGTCCTCCCGTTTGGCCTCGATGACCGTGGGCGTCTTGAGAATGCCGAGCCCACAATAGATCTTGGCGACCACACGTGCGATGGTCGTCTTGCCGGTGCCGGGTGGACCGGTGAACGCAAGGTGGTTGCTGCGCGAGGTGGCTGCCAGACCCTTCTCGGCGCGAACCTTGGCGATCTTGGCCGACGACTGCAGCTTGGCGACCTGGATCTTGACCTCATCGAGCCCGATCTGGGCGGCGAGCTCCTCCTGGGCCTCGGCGAGTAGCTTCGCGCTGCGATCGGCCTGTTCGGCCGACACCCGTAGCTTCGGATCGGGGGCTGAGTTCGGATCCCAACGGTCCGTGCGGGACTCGATCGTCGCGCGGTCGGTGATCACCAGCCGGTACTTGGGGTCGTTGAGCGCAGCGGCATTGGCCTCGAAGTCGGGCTTCTCGGAGTAGATACGTTCAAAGATGGCGCGGGCGTCCTCTTCGCGACCCATCTCGCGCAACGTCAATCCGCGGCAGAACTCGGCGTCGGTGACGGCGGCGGGGATCGGGCCCTCCGCAGCGGACTCCAGTCGGCGGATACCCTCGCCGAAGAGACCGAGCTGGGCGCAGGCCGAACCGACCATCAGATCGGCTCCGCACTTGATGTACTCGTCGCCGAACGAGGCCGACTTATCCAGCGCGGCAAGCACATCGGGCCATCGCTGGGTGGTGAAGTGCAGGATGCCGCGCAGGTAGGCGCAGATTTCGTCGGAATACCGGTCGCGTTCGGGCATGTTCGGCCGATACCGGGCCAGGGTGTCCAGCGCGCCCTCGGCCTCGCCGTACTCGCCGTCGTCGATCAGCCCGGCGGCGTGGGCCAGCCAGATCTCGGTGAAACCCGCGAGCGGATAGTCGATGTAGAGCCCGGTCTGGAAGCGTCCGCCCAATTCCCGTGGTGCCAGACCGAGTCGGCGCTGCTCACGGAACAGCGTGGTGGTGGAGGTCCGATAGAGGTTGTAGCGCACCTCCGAGGTGACCTCGCCGCATGCGGCGCGCCCCAGCCATGCATCGCACATGTCGGGGTCCCGTTCGGTGGCGCGGGTGAAGGCCCGAAGGGCGTAGGTCACGTCCCGTTCGGTCTGCAGCCCGTCGATCGCTATCCCCAGGGACAGCACCCCGGCGTCGAAGACCCGCTGCGCATCGCGTGTGTTCTGGCTCATACTTCCATCCGTCGGTATC
Source organism: Gordonia sp. YC-XJ4 (assembly GCF_059511865.1). NCBI lineage: Bacteria > Bacillati > Actinomycetota > Actinomycetes > Mycobacteriales > Gordoniaceae > Gordonia > Gordonia sp. YC-XJ4. Next base: position 3,993,142 of record NZ_CM183447.1, on the reverse strand, counting down.
GGATCTCGGGGTGGCGACGCACCATCCCGAAGCTGTTGGACACATTTCCGGCCAGCTCGAGAAACGCCTGCTGAGTGGGTGCCCGCAGGTGTGTGAAGTCGATCGCCGCACCCTCGGCGAGGTGCTGGTCGAAGGGGATCAGGTGAATCGAATTGCAGCGTGCGGCAGAGTGATCGACGATCTTGTCGACCTTGACCTGGCCGGTTTGCGGGCGGGACGAGCTGAGGACGACGTGCGCCTCACGCACCAGGCGCCCGTACCCGTGGGAATTGAGCCAGTCGAGGGTGGCCGAGGCACTGCGCGCGGCGTCCATCGCCGGGGTGGTCACGAGGACGATGGCATGCGCGAGGTCGAGGACCCCGCCCATCACCGAATGCATGATCCCGGTGCCGCAGTCGGTCAGGATGATGTTGTAGTAACGCTGCAGCGTGTCGATCGTGCGCCGGTAGTCGGCCTCGTCGTAGGCGGTGGCGGCAGCCGGGTCTTGTTCGGAAGCAAGGACTTCCAGACGGCTCGGAGAGGTGGAGGTGAGGTTGGACACCGCGGCGTAATGGTCGATGGGGCCCATGTTCAGCAGGTCGCGGACGTTGGCCGAGGTCCGGCCCGGAATCCGGTCTGCGAGTGTTCCGCGGTCGGGGTTGGCGTCCACCGCGATCACCCGATCTCCGCGCACCGCGGCCAACGCCGAGCCGAGTCCCACCGTGGTGGTGGTCTTGCCCACCCCACCTTTCATCGACAGCATGGCGATCCGGAAGTCGCCGTTGATCGGTCGGCGGATCTGATCGATCAGCTGTTGACGCCGCCGGGCCGCTCGCGACTCGCCGGGATTGACGTGTCCCGAGGACACCGTGAACACGGCGCGGCGCCAACCGGCTTGTGGGGCTTCGCTTCTGCGATCACGCTGGTGCGCCTCGTCCAACGACGGTACCGCGGCCGGCGGGCGCAGCGGATTCGATGGATGCGCAGGTGCAGGCCCCGGGGCATATGGTGGCGCAGGGGCGTACGGTGACGCCGGGGCATACTGGGGCGCCGGGTATTGCCCGGAAAAGTGTTGTGCGGGTGGCGGTGCGGGGGCTTGGTGAGCGGGTGGACGGTGTCCGGGCCACGGCGATGGTGGTTGGTGGGTGGGAGCAGGCGGCGCGGACGGTGCCTGCGGAATGGGCTCGGAGTGGCGCGGAAGAGGCGCAATGGGATCGGTGATCGGCGGCGCGGGGTGCGGCGGCGCCGAATGTTGTGGTGCGCGGTGCTGCGGTGGAAATGGTTGTGCGGTAGAGGGTTGTGGCGCAGAGGGTTGTGGCGCAGCGGGATACGGCACCGGGGTGACCGGCATCTGCTCGGCCCGCGGTTCAACCGCCGGAGCACGTGGTGGCGCGGGTGGTGTCGGACGCTGGTCCACGGGCTCAGGGTTCGTCGGCCCATTCTTCGCAGGCCCGTACTCCATAGGCCCGTACTCCATGGGCACGTGCTGTATCGGCGCCTGTGCCATGTGGCCCGGTGGTATCGGTCCCAAAGCTGTTGGGTCCGAAGGTGGTGCGGCCATTCCCATGGGGTCTTGCTGCCACGGCGGTCGTGCGGGCCGACGACGACGCCGCGGTTCGGGCGTCGGTGCAGGTACGGGCTGGGGCTGCGGGGGCTGTGACGTGATCGCATGACGCACCGTCATCGCATCGGCGACATGCGGATCGGTGGCATCTGCATCGTCCGGCGAGGCGTCACCCCGCGTGTCCTCGGGCAGTATCGGCAGCCCGGTGTCGATCGGGGTCGGGCTGCCGGCGGCGGCGGGTATCTCGTCGTCCGTGAGATAGCTACTGCCTGTGGAGGTTTCGTCGTACGCGGAGACCTCGCCGTCTGTGATGTTGCTGTTCATGGGGATCGGCGGGTCGTCCACGCCGATCGGGACATCGTGTGACGGCTCGGCGATGGGCTCGTCGGACAGCGTCGGGATGGTGAACTCCGGGTGGGGTTCCGGTTCCGGCTGGGGGCGTCCGAGTCGTGAGAGGAGTTGTGCTGCACGGGCTTCGATCTCGTCGAGATCATCCGAGTCGGCCGCGGCGTCATCCGGGCCGTCCGCCGCATGATGTGGGCCGTCGGTGTGGGCATCGTTCCGTGGGTCATCGGTCTGCGGATCATCGGTCTCGGCAGTTTCGCCGGCGGGCGAGGCCAACGGCATCCACATGGCGCCCAAGCCGAGGTCGTCCTCGGACGGCAGTGGGGCCTGGCGCGACGAACTCTCGGAGGGTGCAGGTTCCTCGGTGACGACGGTGCCACCCGGCCGGGCGCCGAACGCCGCCAACAGCGGGTTGTCCTCGTCGTCGTCGACGTTGTCGGTGGAACCCGGACCCGCCGATGTCAGCGGGCTCGCGCCACCGAGAATCCCCGCGAAGGGATTGAAGTCGGCGCTGGTGGGGTCGTCTCGAGGACTGACGGCGCCGACCGTCGGACTCACGGTCTCGCCCGGCGTGGCGTCGGTCTCGGACGCGGCGTCGCCGGTGGCCGCTCTTGTGTGGGATCGCTTGTTGCCAAGGGTATTTGCGTCGTCGTCCGGGGAGCCCGACAGCCACGAAGGGGTCTGTGACTCCCCGTGATCGTCTGCAAACATCTGTACCCCGTTCGACGCATCGCACCTTCGGCGGCGCGTGTCCTGACCTCAGCCGACTGTATCGTGAGCCGTGCGCAAGGGTGTTGTTGCGTCATGTTAGTGAATGGGAGGATTGATGGCTCTGCCACCGCCGATGATGTCGGCAGCACAGTCCCGTTCGGGTGCCGTCGCGGTGCGGACAACCCAGGTGGGACTGCCGGTTGCACTCCGCATCGACCCGCGCAAGCTTCAGGGCGACCCCCAGGCGCTCGCCGACGAGATCCTGCGACTGAGCAGGCTCGCGGCGATGCGCGCGCAGGTCGAGATCCGGCGGCAACTCGTCGAGCAGGGCACTGATCCGCAGGTCATCCGGTATGCGCAGCTGCCCACCGAGGACGATTTGCACGATTTCGAAGAACTCAACGAGCGTGCACAGGACGAACAGTCCGGTGACGGATGGCTGAGGTCGGTATGAGAACGCTGGCGAATTCGGTGCTCGCGCGCATCGAGAAACAACGCGACCTGATGGAGTCGCTGCAGGCACAGACCGCCGGCATTCGCGTCAGGGTGTCGAGCCCGGACAAGGTCGTCACCGTCGAGGTCGACGGCGTCGGCGCGATGACGGGGCTGTGGCTCGGGCCCGGCATCACCCGGCATACCGATTCGTCGCTTTCTGCGTTGATCGTCGAGACCGCACAGCACGCCGCGCGCGCCTCGCTACACCGCCGCAACACCCTGATTCACGAGTTCACCGATCAATTCGGTCGCCAGCAGAACGAGCCACTCGAGCGGTGGGACGGGACAACAGTGACCCCTCGGCGCCCTTTGTCGGAATTGCCCGATCCGCAACCGCGGACATCTCCGGAAAGCCTGCGCGACAACGGCTGAGGACGCATCGTCGGCCACGAATACACCGTAGTATCCGACGCGGCGACGAGCCGGAGTCATTCATGGTGACGACATACCCGCGTTGAGGTTGCACGTGTGGTGATCCATTGATTGACTTGGTTCAAGTTGCTAACGATCGGTTTCACAGGGTGGGGGTCCACGAAACATGTCCAACGGAGTTCTGGCGGTGACGCCGGGAGTGATCGAGACCTTCGCGGCGGCCAACATGTCGGCGAGTGATCTCATCGCACTGGCCTCGAGTGCGGATGCCGAGGCCATGGTCGCGGCGGTCGCGCTGGCGGTGGGTCCGATCGGCGTCGAGTACCTCCTCGGCTATGCGCCCGCGCAGGCATCAAATCTGGCCGCCTCCTTCCTGGTGTCGGCGGGGCACGCAATGATGTCGGCGGGCGCCACGGGCGCGGCCGCCGGTACCTACTTCGCCGACGGAATGCAGGCCTGAGGGCGTGGCGAGTCCCACCGAGGCCGTCGCCGCTGCTGCGACGCAGATGCCGGGGTACGACCCCGGTCCGGTGATCGGTGCCATCGAAAGTCGCCTCGACGAGTACCTGAACACCCCGACCGGTGAGATCCTGAGTCGCCTGGGTCTACCTGTACCACCCGGAATCCCCACGCCCGGACCGATTCCGGGGCTCCCGGCGTTGCCCGGTCTGCCCACAGGTGGTAACACCCTGGCATCGATCGACGGCGGTGCACTGATCCAGCCGGTGCTCGATGCGCTCGGCACGTTGGGTAGTGGGGTGTTCGAGGCTCTCGACCCGACCAAGATCTTCGAATCCATCACCAGCGCCTTCTCCTCGGTGGCGTCGTCACTGCCGACGGTGATCTCCGCGATGCAGCAGGGCTGGCAGGGCGAAGGCGCCGACGCGGCGGCGATGAAGACGGCCCAACTGGGCAAGGACGGCACCGAGGTCGGAGTCCAGTCCGGCAAGATCAAAGGCAACGTGGTGCAGGCCGGGGTGGACACCAAGACCACCGAAGCGCATCTGCTGGAGATCATCTCGCAGTTCGAGGCCACCATGGCCGTCGCGCTTCCACAAATCGTCACACCGTGGGGACAGGCGATGGCCGTGGCGGCCGCCACCGACGCGATCACCCGTACCACCGCGGTCATGGGCGTCCACAAGGGACTGATGGCCGTCAACACCGCCGAAGTGGCCGCCGACGGTGCGCCGGTGTCGGTGACCAACGCCCCGCAGGTCCCCACCGAGATGCTCTCCTCGATGGTGCAGATGGGAACCGGGTTGATACAACCCGCATTTGGCGTCGTCGAGCAGGTGTTCTCCGCCGGGGAGAAGATCGTGCAGTCATCGGTGCAGGCCGGGACCAAGATCGGCGAGGCGATCGACAAGGCCCAGCACAAGACGTCCACCGACACGGATACCAGTACGTCGACGACGGCAGCCCCCGTCGGGCTCGGTGCCGGCGGCCCGGCCGGAATGGGTGGTGGCGGTGGTGGTTCGAAGCCCACAGGCGCCGGTGGCGGTGGCGGAGGCGTGGGGGTTTCGCCGGTCTCCGCACCACCGAGCAGCCGCACCACCCCGTCGGGCACCCCACCGACCGAGGAATCAACGACCTCGGGTCAGCAGCGCACGGCCGCGGCGACCACCGCGTCGGCCACGACCACCGGCAACGGTGGCTACGCGCCGATGAGCGGAATGGGCTCGGCCGGAGCAGGAGCCGGGGCGGGCAAGGGTACGGGCAGTGGCCACACCGCCGCCGACTTCCTGCACACCTCCGAATCCGGGAGCGAGATCGTCGGGGACTTCGCCGATGTGGCGCCGGCCGTGATCGGCGAAAAGGACGACGACACCGAGGCCCGCCCCGACATCGACCTGAGAATCTGACGTCTCGCGAGGCGCGATCTCACCAGAACACCCACAACACAGGAGGATTCATGACCGAACTGAGTGCAGACACCGCCAAGATCTCCGAGGTCGCCGGGCAACTGGGCAAACTCGCCGATCGACTGAATGGCGTGCTGAACACCGCTGATGCCTCACTGACGCCGCAGCCTGCGGGCAGTGACGAGGTGTCGGTACGCGCGGCGACCACCATGGGGCAGGTGCACCAGACGTTCCGGAAGGCCGGCGACGGTGGTGTCGCCGAACTGCGAGAGATCTCCGACGCCGTCGCAACGGTGTCCTCCTCGCTTGCCGATACCGACACCGACCAGGGGTTCATCACCACCTGATCGCTCGTGTTGTGGACGAAAAGCCATCGCCCACAACACTGTTCATTCACTGTTCGCACATTGTTCATGGACCGACCGACGGGGAGGGGACGACGTGGGCTTCACGGGGGTTGTCTGGGCCTCGCGTGACCTGAGACGGCTGGCACATGACCTGGTCAACGGTGCCGGTGCGGGTCCGATGGGGGAGGCGGGTGAGACCTGGTCACGGCTTGCCCGCGAGCTCGCCGACATCGCCAAGGACTACCGCGCGTTGCTCGCGAAGCTCGACGAGGCCTGGCGCTCGGAGCAATCGGAGGCCGTGCACGCCAAACTCGAGGAGTTCGCCCACTGGCTCGACACCATCGCGCTCGACGCCGCTGCCAACGCGCGGCGTGCCGAATCCGCCGCGGTGGCGCACGGCGTGGCGGTGCTGGCCATGCCCACGGTGCCCGAAGCGGTGAAACTGCAGGAGGCCTTCGCGATCGGGAGTTCCCTACAGGGCTACCCGAACGGTCTCGTCGTCGGCGCACTCGGAGCCGGTGACGCCGCCGTGCAGGCGGCCACCGCGAACGCGGTCGCGATCATGAACAGCTACGAGCACACCGTCACCCCGCTGGCTGCGCCCTGGGACACCCAGGCCACACCGAATATCGCCAAGTCCGCCGCCAAGCGAGCCGCCGGAGACGGTGACACCACCCAGGGCACGGGTGCCGGCGCCCCGGCCGGTGGTGCGGGCGGCGGCGCCCCGGCCGGTGGCGGGATACCCGCGATGCCCTTGGGCGCCTTCGGCACGCCGACGATCAATTCCGATACCTCGCAACGTGGTTCGCGGGTGGTCGCCGCGTCCGCAACCTCGGCGGGCGCCACGACATCCGGGCCGATGGGACCCATGGGGGCGATGGGTCGCGCCGGCGGGGACGACAAGGAGTTCGACTCCGCCCGACCCGCGGCCTCGCTCTCCGATGCCGGCGAGTCGCGGCCCGCGAGCTGGTCGCCGGTCGTGGCGTCGAGCGCCGGCGGATTCTCGGTCGACAGTGTCAGCTGGGGTCCGGACGCCTCGACCTTCGGAGGTACGGCGGCACCGCCGATCCCGGACGACGAGGTCGACATCGACGGCAGCCGGCTCGAACAGGCCTCGTCCAACGATTGGGTGTCGCCGTCGGTCATCGGTGAACGGGGAGGACGCGGATGAGTATGGCAACCCTCGATGTCGATGACGCGCTGAGCGTCGACGAGATCCTCACCCTGACCGATCGGCTCGGCGTCGACACACTGCCGGATACGCTGGCGCTGTGGCCGACCCAGCCGACGGTGGACGAGCTGCAACGTGTCCGGGATCGGTGCGTCGGGCAGTTGTCGGATCGAGAGCTCATCGTCGACGGTGAGATCGATCCCGACCTCGCCCATGTCCTGACCACGATGCGCCGCCCCGACCGGGAACTGTCGATCCGGATCATCACCTCCGACGGGTTGCTCCGCGCATCGGTGCTGCGGGTCAAGCGATCTCACGTGGTCGCCACCCGCCGTGGTGACACCGTCCGCGTGCGCGGTTTCGAGGCCGAGGGCAGCGAGCGGGTGGTCGCCGAGGTCGCCCGATTGTTGCCGAAGGCGATCGACGTCGACTGCGGCTCGGTGAGCGCACCGGCGGTCGACGTCGCCGAGCACCTCGCCGGCCTGCGCGCCGCGACTCCGATCGCCGACGAACTACACGCGCTCGGCGCCGATTCGCGGACCGCGATCGTGCTCGGCGCCGTGCTCGCCGATTACCGTGCGGCCGTGGAGATGCGGGTTGCCGCACTCGATCCGCACGTCGACCGCAGCATCGTCGCCGACGGTGCCCTCGCGGTGTTCTACGCGGCGCGCGGGTGTGTGCTGAGTGCGCCGAGCACCTCACCGGACGGGCAACTGTGGTGCAGTCTCAAAGGTGGTTCCGACCACCGGATCGCACAGGCGGTTGCGCAGTTGATGTCCCTGCTGCCGGAGGGGTGGTGAGGGACGACCAGCCGAACAGTCACTGATGTCGGGAGTCGGGACACCGACGTCGCGACAACGAAGACCACAACAGGGGGTGGCCCGCCCGGGCACCCATCGACGTACACCATCGAAGGGAAATGACATGGGACTCAAGATCTCTCCGCAAGAGGCCAAGGCCAAGCTGTCCGACATCAAGGACAAGCGCGATCATGCCAAGCAACTTCTGCAGAAGTTTCAGGACGCCGACGTCGAGATGACCGGCGGTGCATGGCAGGGTGATGCCTCGCACGTGCATCTCCAGAAGACCCACGCCAATCAAGAAGAGTTCGGCCAGATCATCGCGCTGCTCGACCGCACCGTCGATGCCGCAGAGACCGGTATCAACAACGCGGTCGCCGGCGACTCGCACTGACCCGCAGCCGTATTCCCATTCGCAGGCACCCACGACCAGGAGACCATCATGGCACAACAGATCACCTACAATCACGGCTCGATTGACACCACGCTCGGCGATCAGGCGTCATACCTGAAGGCGGCCAACGAAGTTCGTGACGACATCAATGCGGTGTTCAACTCGCTCCTCGAGATCTACGAAGGCGAGGCGGCCACCACGCTGCAGCACGTCAAGTCGCAGATCGACCAGCAGCTCATCGACGCGTTCAACAACATGAACGACTCGACCAAGCATGCGGGTGAGCAGAACCAGATGATGCAGGCGCTCGACGCGAAGAACGCCTCGCTGTTCAGCTGAGACCCACACATCGACGAATCCGGGCGTCCGACACCACGGTGTCGGACGCCCGTGTCGGCTGTGCCACCCTGCGGCTGTCTCACCATGCGGCTGGAGGCCGTGTGCGGTCCTCAGTCCAGATCGTAAGAGGCTCCGACGTAAGCCATTTCGTCATCACCGGCCACCATCTCCACCACGACCGCCCCACTGCGCGTGGTGACACGAACCGTGTCGGATTCCCGATGGAGTTGGGCCAGCGTGACATCGGCCGAGTCCGACAGCGGCGCCCCGATCGGATGCACGACCAGTGCGGTCACACCGGTATTGACCGGCCGCGTGCGGGTGCCGTCGAAGACGATCACCGAGTAGTTGGCCTCGGCCCCGGCATGCATGGCGCCACGGTCGAATTCGGCGACCCACAGTAAGTGGTTGTTGCCCACCGCGGCCACCATCTGCTGCCAGTGCGCCGGGCGTCGCGTCGAGACGAGCACGCGCGCACCGAGCGCGATGGCGCGCAAGACCACCTGTTGGACCAGGTGCAGGCTTCCCGCGATCTCGACGCGATCGATGGTCGGACCGAAGATCGGCAGGGCGACGGCCCGTCCGTGCGGGTCGGCCCCGATGAGTTGGCCGCACCCCGATGCCGGGAGCCGCAGCTCACCGAAATCGGCAGGGCTGCCGTAGGTTGCGCGGACACCCACCGACTGCGGGCGCGGAAGTGGCAGGGAGCCGATCAGCGCGTCGAACTGATGTCCGCCCAGCGGGGAGAGCCCGTCGAGATCGACCCGGGCGGGCTGTGCGATCGTGTCGAAGCGGACCAGACCCGTGGCCTCGATGAGGTCGGCGTCCTCCGTGGTCCGCAACGACAGCGCGAGGGTCGTGGTGTGGGTGGGAACCGTCCACAGCCGATCGAGACCGGCGGAGGTCAGGATCGGTTGCTCGAGACCGTAACTGCGCAAATGCATCTGGCCGGACCGGCAGTTCTCCCAGGTCTCCTCGACGGTCTCCGGTGCGATGCCGTCGGACAGATGTGTGATGGACCGGGTGATCTCGGCCGCGGTCAGCGACCGCACGTCGAATCCGTGCTCGCGCAGGCGATTGGCCACCCGTCGCGTGCCGGTGACGGCGGTTTTGAGGATGCCCGTCGATCCGCCGCCGCGTCGTGCGACGGCCTCGGGACACAGCGTGGGATCCAGGCGGACGGTGAGCCACACCGACCGGTGCGCGATGGCCGGCAGTGGGCCGAGTACCTCGTCGTAGACCGCGGCCACCCGACTGTTGCCGCGGGACCGGGAACCGTTGATGTGCACATCGATGGCCGCCAACGTGATGTCGAACTGTCGGAGGCTCTCGGCGAGAACCCGCACCGGGATGCAGACGGCATCGACGGTGGCGCCCGGTTCCAGAATGGTCAGTGCTTCCGGGGATTCGGCGATCTCGAGCATCGACACCAGAGCGTCACCGTCCCAGCGCAGGCCGAACTGTGAGCCGTCGGAGGTGGTGATGTCGAAGGGCTCGGAGACCGCCTGGGCGCGGCGTCGCCTGCGGTCGTGCGACATTCGGAAGGACACCCGCTCGCGCACCCGCTGCGCCACCGGGTGCCCGGCCACGGGAATGAACCACACCGCGATCAGCACGGCGACGAGAGCGGCGATCCACCAGGGGATGCCGGTGGTGGCAATGACGACGAGCGCGCCCAGCGCGATCAGCTCGACGACGAGGACGCACCAGGTCGGTGCGATGCGTCGCACCGCGCTCTGCGACGAGGACCGCAACCTCGAGTGCCCGGGCGCGGTCGCGATCTGTGAGCGCGGATCGGCCTGTGCGACGGGCGCAGTGGTCGATGGCGTTGTCACCACGAGATCCTCCCCCCAAACGACGACGGGGCGCCTCAACCGGCCCACGACACCCGACTTCGGGCTACGGTACCCTGGCCACTCGATTGTGGGTGCATCGTGTACGCGAATACGGTTGTTCGGATGGGGGTCTCATGCCGGCGCGCTTGACGACGCGGGCGCAGGTCAACGGATACCGTTTCCTGCTTCGGCGGCTCGAACACGCATTGATCCGTCGGGATTCACGGATGATCCACGACCCCATGCGCAGTCAGGTACGGGCCCTGCTCGTCGGATTCGTGATCTGCGTGCTGGTGGTGGGCGCCTGCGCCGCGTTGGCGATCTTCAAACCGTCACCGTCACTGGGCAATTCCACGATCATCACCTCGCAGTCCTCGGGAGCGCTGTACGTGCGGTTCAACAACGAGTTGCATCCCGTGCTCAACCTCGCCTCCGCCCGCCTGATTGCGGGCAAACCCGACAATCCCACCAAGGTCAAGGATTCCGACCTCGGATCGCTGCCCGCGGGCCCCACCCTCGGGATCATCGGCGCGCCTGCCTCGATCGCCAAGGCCGACGACCTGAGTCGTTCGGACTGGTCGGTGTGTGATTCGCAGACCCGATCCGGTGACGACACCTCACCGTTTCGCACCGAGACCGTCGTGCTGTCCTCGGTACCGGCCCTCAACGCCGACATCGGCGTCGCCCCGGCCGGTTCGGCTGCCATCGCCGAGGACTCCGACGGTCACCACTTCCTGCTCTACGACGGCAAGCGCGCGCCGATCGATCCGACCGATCCGGTACTGATCAACGCTCTCAAGATCACCGACGCGTCGATGATCCGCGCCTCGGCGGGCCTGCTGCAATCCTTCCGCCCGGTGGCGCCGATCAGTCCCATCGTCATTCCCGACGCCGGTCGCCGGTCGTCGTTGTCGTTTCCCGAGCCCGTCGAGATCGGGTCGATCGTCAAGTCGGTCGAATCCGGCGGCACACGACAGTACGTGGTGCTCTCCGACGGTGTGGCCCCCGTCTCCGACGCCACGGCCGACATCATCCGTTACAGCAACGCAGGCCTGCTCGGCGATGCCATCGAGATGCCGCCTGCCGCACTGAATTCGCTACCGCAGTCCGCTGCGCTGCCCGTCGACACCACCGACTATCCGTCCCGGGTGCCCCAGTACACGTTGGGCGGCTACTCGACGATCTGCACGCACTGGTCCGCGCCGAGCCTCTCGCAGAGCCCCACGGTGGAGATACTGGTCGGCAACCGGCTGCCCATCGGCGAGAACGCGCAGCCCAGTGCTCTCGTCAGCGCCGACGGCGACGGTCCGGCCGTCGACGCCGCCTACATTCCCCCGGGCACCGGCGAATACGTGCAGGCCGCGGGTGAGGGACGGGTCGCCGGTCAACTGTTCTACATCTCCGACACCGGATTGCGCTACCCGATCCCGGACCCGAAAACCGCCGATGCACTCGGCGTTTCCGGCGTCCGCAGCGCCGACGGCAAGCAGACCCTGCCGCAGCTCGCGCCGTGGAATGTGGTGTCGCTCCTGCCCGCCGGACCGACCCTGTCGACCGACGCGGCACTCATCGCGCACGGCGGATATGACGGGGACTCCGGCGCGATACCGACGAGCCCGTCGGCCGCGGCCGGCGGGTGAGCACTCAGATGTCGAGTCCGCGCACCCAGCCGTAGATGCCCATGATCCAGGCGGCGAACGGGATGATCAGCCCGATCAGCAGATACTCCAGTAGTTCGACGTAGCGTCGGGCGATCGGCGAGAACTCGAATCGAGGGGCGACGACGCCGGCCGCGAAGACCAGTATCCCCAGCCCGACGGTCAGCAGGAACCCGTACTCGGCCCAATCCTCGAGCAGCAGCACGGATTTGACGACGATCGTCAGCGCGGCGAGCAGGCCGAGACCGACCATCGTCGCAGCCTGGCGCAGATCGTGATGGGTGCGTCCGCGCAGGCACAGTACTGCTGCCGCAAGGGCTGCGAACACCGTTGCCTGCCAATAGAAGTGACCCGTGGAGGTGTCCACGCTGAGATACACCCCGACGACCACGGTGATCGCCGAGCCGACGAGGATTCCGGTCAGATAGGCGTTGGCCCGATCGATCCGTTCGTTGAGGCCGTCGGCGGTCGGTACCGATCGCGAGGTCACCGCGTCGACCCCGTGCACCGTGGGCTCGCCCCGGGTGTCGATGTCGTCGATGGGTTCACCGGCGGTGGGGACCGGGGGGACCGGCAGCTTGGCCAGCGTGATGGTCAGCCTGGGCGCGATCGACACCGCGATCACCGCGACCACCGTCAGCACCGCACCGACCTGACGTTGCGTGACGTCGAAGAGGTTCCAGCACACCGAGGCGACGCCGAGGAACACGGTCAGCGTGATCACCGTGGCGTGTAGCGAGCGATTGACCCCGCTGATCTGGAACGCCAGGAACGAGATCAGTGCCGTGATGCCGAATGCCATCGGTAAGGTCACCGACCCCACCGCACCGGGTAACAGCCGCAACGAGCCGGCGAACACCAGCGGCAGCGCGCATGCGACGGTTGCGCCGGTGGCGTACTCGTCGGACAGGCCGCGCGCGGTGTAGGCGGAGAAGATGATGAGCCCCGCGGCGAACGCCGTGGCCGCAACGGGCACATACACCGGCGGATTCCCACCGGCGAGAAGCAGTACCAGCAGGCCGATGGTTGCGATGCCCGCGACGCCGAAGGCGGCGACCCGTCGTCGTGCCGTACCCCATTCGGGCATTCGTGTGCGCAGGTGTGCCGCGTTGCTCACGGCCTCGTCCTCGACGTCGTCGAAAAGCATCGTCGGCGGATGTTCGCCGACTCTGCGCACCGACAGGACATCGCCCTCGCGGAACCCGACCTCGTCGAGCGAGTGTGTGTCGTCCACGCCGGGGCGCCCGAGTGCCGCCAGGGTCCACAGGCCCGGGGTGTCGTCGAAGAGTTCGAGGCGTTCACCGTCTATGGGGGCGGCGGCGATGAGACGATCGTTGATCAGCCGCAGGACATCGGGCATGAATGCCCGGATGTCGACATTTCCCGGAACGCCGACATCCAGGGTCAACGACCCCACGAGCAAGGTCACCCGGGTCAGTTCCGGTTCACTCGCGGACTCCGCTTCGAGGTCGTCGAGTGGCTGCAGCGACGGGGGAAGTGTCATCTGGACGAGTGGTCCTTTCGGCTGATGGCCCTGAGCTTCGCTAACGTCATAGATTACTGGCAGGTACCGATGGGGAGGACCTCAGTTCGGTCAGGGAATCGACACCTGGGTAGCGAGGGGTACGTGGGAACAGAAGGATTTGTGCGGCGGCCGCGGATCGCCGCGCCCAAGACACCGGGCGGCGAGGTCGATCTGCAGGCGCCACCGGAGGTCCCGCGTGTCATCCCGGGCAATCTGCTGATGAAGCTGTTGCCGCTGGTGATGGTCGTCGCGGTGGTGGGCATGATCGCGTTGATGTTCACCGTCGGCGGGCGCAGCCTTGCGACCAACCCGATGATGATGATGTTCCCGATGATGATGGTCATGTCGATGGTGGGCATGTTCGTCGGCGGCGGCAGTCAGCGGGCCGGAAAGGCGGCCGCGGAACTCGACGAGGAACGCAAGGACTACTTCCGATACCTGGGCAATCTCCGTGAGGACGTCGACGCCACCGGCGAGGAGCAGCGCGCGGCACTCGAGTGGACCCACCCGGACCCGCGGATTCTGATCGACCTGGCCGGATCGCGGCGCATGTGGGAACGGCGTCCCGACGACGCCGACTTCTGTCATGCCCGGGTCGGGGTGGGCACCCAGCGACTCGCCACCCGACTGCTGGCACCGGAGACCGGCCCCACCGAGGACCTCGAACCGGTCTCGACGGTGGCGTTGCGCCGATTCGTGCGGACCCATGCGGTGGTGCATTCGTTGCCGACCGCGGTCAGCCTGCGGCGATTCCCGGCGATCAACATCGAGGGTGATCGGGCGATGACGCGGTCGTTGGTGCGCGCAATGGTGGTGGAGCTCTGTCTGTTCCACAGTCCCGACCACCTGCAGATCGCGGTGGTCACCGCCAATCCCGATGGCGCGGTGTGGCAATGGCTCAAATGGCTGCCCCAGGCCCAGAATCCCGCCCACGTCGACGGCATCGGTCCGATGCGGATGGTGTTCTCGTCGCTGTCGAAGTTCGAGGCGGTGATGGGTGCCGAGCTCAGTGAGCGGGGACGATTCTCGCGCAACGCATCTCCGAATCAGACGGTCAAACAGATGATCGTGGTCCTCGACGACGGTTACGTCTCCGGTGACGAGCGTCTGGTCACCGAGGCCGGTCTGGAGTCGGTCACCGTGCTCGACCTCAACGCGCCCAAGGACGGACTCGCGGCGCGACGCGGCCTGCAGTTGCTCGTTGACGCCGACACGATCGCAGCGCGCGGGCCGGCCGGGGTGGAGAAGTTCGGGGTGCCCGATTCGCTCAGCGTCGCCGAGGCCGAGGCGGCCGCCCGGCGGATCGGGCGGTACCGGCCTGCCAACGCCGCCCAGCACATCGTCAGCCTGGAGGCCGAGGTCCGTGGCAACGCGATCGATCCCGGCTTGATGGCGATGCTCAAGATCCCCGACGCCGCCCAGATCATCCCCGAAGAGATCTGGCGGCCGCGTTCGCCGCGCGAACGCCTGCGCGTTCCGATCGGTATCACCCCCAACGGTCAGCCCATGGAACTCGACATCAAGGAGGCCGCCGAGTACGGCATGGGCCCACACGGCTTGTGCATCGGCGCAACGGGTTCGGGCAAATCGGAATTCTTGCGCACGTTGGTGTTGTCGATGATCACCTCGCACTCACCGGAGGCGCTCAACCTGGTTCTCGTCGACTTCAAGGGTGGAGCCACCTTCCTCGGATTGGATCAGGCGCCGCACGTTGCGGCAGTGATCACCAACCTCGAAGAAGAGATCACCATGGTCGACCGCATGCGTGATGCGCTTTCCGGAGAGATGAATCGACGTCAGGAACTGCTGCGTCGCGCCGGGAACTACGCCAACGTGGGCGATTACGAACGGGCACGGGCCAACGGAGCACCCCTGGACCCGCTGCCCGCATTGTTCATCGTCGTCGACGAGTTCTCCGAGCTCCTGTCCCAAAAGCCGGATTTCGCCGAATTGTTCGTGATGATCGGTCGATTGGGCCGTTCGCTGCACATGCATCTGCTGCTGGCTTCTCAGCGCCTCGAAGAGGGCAAACTTCGCGGGCTGGACTCACACCTCTCATATCGGATCGGCCTGAAGACGTTCTCCGCCGGCGAATCCCGGCAGGTGCTCGGGGTGCCCGACGCCTATCACCTGCCGTCGGTGCCGGGCTCGGCATTCCTCAAGTCCGACGCCGACGAACCCAAGCGATTCAACACCTCGTACGTGTCGGGGCCGTATGTGAAGCCCCGCGCGCAGCTCGGCGGTGCTCGGCATTCGGAGTTGGGAGCGCTTGCGCCCAAACTGTTCACGGTCGGTCACGTGGACAAACCGGCGGTGCCCGAGGCTTCTTCGACGCTCACCGCCGCCGAGCAGGCCGACCTCGACCGCTACGAGTCCGAACTCAAGGCAGCCGAAACCGGCAACACGCCCTCGCTGCTCGATGTGGTGGTCGCGCGGCTGAAGGGACATGGACGGCCCGCACACGAGGTGTGGTTGCCGCCGTTGGACGACAGTCCCGCGGTCAACGAGTTGCTGCCCGGCCCCGACTGGCGCGATCCGGCGAACATCAACGGGGCCCTGTGGATGCCGATCGGCATCCTCGACCGCCCCTACGATCAGCGCCGCGACGTGTTGAGTATCGATTTGTCCGGTGCTGCAGGCAATGTGGCGATCGTCGGCGGACCGCAGTCCGGCAAGTCCACCGCGCTGCGCACGATGATCGCCGCGGGCGCACTGACCCACACACCCGAGCAACTCCAGTTCTACTGCCTGGACTTCGGTGGTGGCACGCTGGTGAGTCTGCAGAATCTCCCGCACGTCGGCGGTGTCGCCGGGCGAATGGACCGCGACAAGGTCAACCGCACGGTCGCCGAGGTCTCCACGGTGCTGCGCGAGCGCGAAGAACGTTTCCGCGAGTTGGGTATCGAATCGATGCGCGACTTCCGGCAACGCAAGGCGCGCCTGGCCGCCCTGTCGCCGGCCGAGCGCGCCGCGGACCCGCTCAGCGCCGATCTGCACGGCGACGTCGTCCTCGTCGTCGACGGATGGGCCTCGGTCCGCAGCGACTTCGAGGCGCTGGAATCCCAACTTGTCGACATTGCTCTGCAGGGTCTGTCCTACGGTGTGCACCTTGCCGTTTCGGCGTCGCGATGGATGGAGATCCGGGCGAACGTGAAAGACATGCTCGGTACCCGCATCGAGCTCAAACTCGGTGATTCGTCCGACTCGGAGATGGGACGCAAAGCACAGGAGGCCATTCCGGAGAATCGGCCGGGACGGGGGATCGGGCGTGAGCGTCTGCACCTGCTGATCGGCCTGCCGCGCATCGACTCCGACTCGTCGGTGGACTCTCTACCCGAGGGGGTGCAGACCATGGTCGCCCAGATGACCGAATTCTACGGCGCCCGGCGCGCACCGCAGGTCCGCACGCTACCCGATCGACTCGACCCGGTACCGGTGCTCGCGCGCGCGGAGCGGGAGGGCTCGCTCTCCAAGTCGCGCATCGTGATCGGCATCGACGAGGCGGCACTCGCACCGGTCGTCGTGGACTTCGAGGCGCAGGCGCACCTCGTCGTGTTCGCCGAGGCCGAGGCGGGTAAGACAACCCTGTTGCGCAACATCGCCGAAGGTGTTGTGCGCAACGCCACGCCGGACGAGGCGAAGGTCATCATGATCGACTACCGCCGCGGACTACTCGGTGTGATGGAGGGTGAGCAACTCGGCGGTTACGCCACCGCCGAGGACTCGGCGACCAAGATGATGGCCAATCTCGCGGGCCTGCTCAAACTCCGCCTCCCACCCGACGACGTCACCCAGCAGCAACTCAAGGAGCGCTCATGGTGGTCGGGCCCCGATGTCTACCTGCTCATCGACGACTACGACCTGATCGTCACCGCCACCAACAACCCGTTGGCGCCCGTGGTGCCCTACCTGCCGCAGGCCCGCGACATCGGCCTGCGGGTGGTGGTGACGCGCCGCGTCGGCGGAGCCGGCCGCGCCCTGTACGACCCGTTTGTCGGACGCCTGAAGGACTTGTCCTGCAACGGCCTGATCATGGGTGGTACAAAAGACGAAGGTCCGTTGCTGGGCAACTTCCGGCCGCATCCCATGCCGCCGGGACGAGGCATGTTCATCTCGCGGACGCAGAGTTCGGGGATGATCCAGTTGATGATGTGACGACGGGGAGGGGTTAGCTGTGACCGAGAACCAGATGGGCAAGATGGCCAACGACAAAGGCCTGGGGCTTCATTTGTCCCCAGCCGTCGAAGGCCAAGTCGATCAAGCGCTTTCAGATATCAAGAACTTCTTCGGAAAAAGCATGTCGACGTTGGTCCCCGATCTCGGTGATGTGCTCGGTAAGGCATTGGACGGACAGAGCGCCAAGGGACGCCTGCAGGGTTTGTTGACCGATCTGGATACACAACGGCACCACCAGTCGGACATGGTGGATGACACCAAGCTGCTGATCGACAGCGCGCTCAAACACGTGCGCGATGCCGACGGGCCGAGGTAGTGGGCGAGGAGACCCGGACGTCGATCAGTGTGCCGTCGGTTCCGACGGCCGTCCGTAACACCCTCGACACCCTGATTTCGCTGCAGAACGCGACGCAGCGAAAGCCGGGGACGGACACGCAATCGTTGGCGGTCAATCATGAGAATTGGGACTCCAAGACGTTCTTGCAGATGCGTGATGTCAAGGACAGCCTCAATGCGGGCACGGTGCGCGCCGTTGCAGCCGGCTGGAAGACCCTCGGTTCAGAATGGGCCGACGCGATGGAATCGTACAAGAAGAACATCGCAGATGTGACCAGTGGTGATTGGACGGGTGATGCGGCATCTGCCGCCAACGGCGCCGTGAGTTCTTTCGTCGGTGAGTTCCCGCAGAGCATTCGGGAGTTCGGCGGTTCGTTGTCCGACAGGCTGACCCGTCTCGCGGAGAATTTCGACCTCGTGGTGTCGAACTTTCCGGAAACACCGGAGTCGCGCTATCAACACCACGAGTTCAACAACGAATCGATGGCGGAAGTTCGCAACTACTATTCCTACGACGAAGTGGTGACAGAAAATACTTATACCGGAGGCTATACCTGGAAGTTCGCCGATATGGACGGCGACGAGAACTCGCCTTTTGATGATCTGAAGAAGATACTCGACGATTCGTATGCGGCCGCGACGAAGGCCAAAGAATTGTTGACCACCAACTACTCGCAAGCGCTCGATGCCGTCCTACAGAATATGCCGACCATGGCCCCAGCCAGTGGTAACCCGACAGGCGGGTTCGACAGTGGGCCCATGGGCGGTGGTGCAGGTGGCGGCGGTGGCGGAGCAGGTGGCGGGGGAGGCGGGGCCCCGCACCCGGACGTCTCCAAAGCTGTGAACCGAGCACTCGACGACATCAAACGCCAGCAGGTAACCCCTGCGTCGGGTTCGGAGAATCCGATGCAACAGGTTGCGAACACCGCGGGCCAGGCATTGAGTTCATTGGGTTCGCAGGCAGCGCAAGGGGTCCAGCAAGCGCTCTCCCAAGCCGAACAGACCGCGCAACAGGCGGCACAACAAGCAGCGCAGCAGGTTTCGGCGACAGCACCAACCGGCGAGGCATCGGGGTTCTCCGGAATGGTGAGTCCGGCGGCACTGCGCTCCGGCGCCGGGGGCGGTGGCGCAGGCAAAGGTGGCGGTGGAGCTGGTAAAGGCGCCGGAGGCGGCGGTGGCGCGCCCGGCGGAGGGACCCCGGAGAAGCCCACGGAACGCACCACCAAAGCCGGAACCACTTCATCTGAGCAATCGACGACTGCGCGTCCAGCCGCAGGCATCGCACAAACATCACAGGGGACGGGGACCTCGGGTGCAGGAGCGCCCGGCGCGGGAGGTCGGGGAGCGGGTGGTGGCGGAGACAAAGTCCACAAGGTACTCAAGGCATTGCGTACACGTGTCAATGGAGAGGCGATCGTCGGTGTCGCCGAAGACGACGCAGCGCCCGTGACCACGGACGACAACGGCGAGAATCCCGGTCCGGACGGAGGGGTACGCGCCTGATGGTCTCGGCGGTGTGGCGGATGAGTCCGGTTGCGTTCAAAGAAATGTGGGAGCAGTTCCACTACGATCGGCTTCCCTATCCGATGCAGGTTCGATCGACGTCGCCCACACTGGGCGAATACGCTGACGAACGAAGTGTGGCGCTCCAAGAGGCGCACAGAACACTCACCGAATGGTACGAACCCGCGCTCACGGCTCTGACCAATCCCGAGGTTCGTATCGAGATCTTCGGCTCGCGGAGGGGGGTCCCGATTCGCCTGCATGTCGGTGTCCGTGGCGAGATCGCCTGCATCGCAGCTCAACAGCCGGGAGTCGATGAAGACGCTGGTGGTGAAGTGGGGTTGCGTGCTGTACATTCGTCGGACGTGGGTCGAGCGCTCGCGGCCACTCTCGCGGTCGTACCCGGTCAACCGCAGCGTGAGTGGCGGTTCACGGGAGGCCGCTCGACTGCAGACGAGCAGGCCAAAGAGCGTGAATTGGCCACAATGTTCGCCGGCGGATTGGATGCCGTCATTCCGGTGGGTATTCTCGCCGGCCCGGCCATTGATTGGCGTAGCGACGACAGTTCTCACACCTTCGACATCGTGAGTGTTCGCGACCATGGCGACCTGATCGTCAACCGGGCTGCCAGACAAGTGGTCTCAGCGACTCCGGAGCGCACGGCGAAGGCATTCGACACCTACGTCGCCGCCGTCAGGAAGATCTATGAAGGTCGCCGTTGAGGTGACTCAGTTCGACGGCAACGTCATGCTGGGGTAGGTGATGTGAGGGCGTAGCGGCCGCATGGACACGGTCCACCCGCCGTCGGTCACCTGAACCTTGATGGTTTGCGCGGACTCACCGACCACCTCGGCGGTGCAGGTGAAGCTCGCCCCGACCGTGGTGGGTGGTTGTTGCGGGCAGGTGATGGAGCTGACGTTGCCTGCGCCGTAGACGGACTTCGCATCCATCGTGACCTCGCTCATCAACTCGGCGCGATCGTGACTGCTGGATTGGTCGCCGCCACTTCCGATCAGCAGCACCACCACCGTCACCACCACTGCGGTGATCACTGCCACCGCAACCACGATGCCTCCGATGATGAGCGGCTTCCGGTTCTTCTTAGGATGTTGCGGCGGTTGCGGCGCAGGCCACGCAGAACCACCCGGCCCGGTGTGAGGTCCCCAGCCCGGACGGCCCTGTGGAGGTTGGGGAACGGGCCCGAATCCGGTCGACGGTCCTGCGGCGTGACCTTGTTCGTGGTACGGACCCGTCATGACATTCCCCCAAGCACGTCGGCATTCTGTGGTCTCGGGTGTCCAACGCACCTCGCCGACCGGCGCCGAGATTACCAGCGTCCCAAGCATTCAGCGCCGCGAGGTCCACAAGCCGTCCGCGGGTCCGACATCTACGGCATTTCCGACGTCTCGCCGGTATCGGTGACGTGAACGACGTGACTGTCGTGCCCGGCGCGGGCGTGCACGCGATATCCGGCGGCCACCCGCTCGATCATCAGATGTCGGGGGTCGGCCTCGATGTTCCGACAGGCCAACCAGATCAGGGCCGCATCGGTCGCGGCGGCCGGTGCGAGTACGGGTGCGGTGGCGGGAGGAACGACGCCGGTGGCGCAGAACCGGACTGCCCACGGTGGCAAGTCGATTCCGTTGACCTCTGCTTCGGCACGATAATCGCTGGGGCGCATCAGGTCCACCGGCGGTGGCGCGATCTCGGGTGATGTCGTGAGAAACGTGCCGCCGTCGTGGGTGATGCAGACTTCGGCTCGCCACCAGGGCATTCCATTGCCGGCGTCGAGGGTGCGGAGCCGGTGCAGCGCGGGTATCCGTACCGGGGCGCAGATGCCGACGTCGCCTCCGGCGCGCGTGACCCGCAACGTGGCGCGGGCTGCTCCGGCTGCGGCGCACAGGGTTCCGGTGATGGACGTCCAGCCGGGCGGTGCGGCGCGGATGAGGCTGTCGAGTATCGCTTGTCGGAGTGTCGATGCCGACTCGGTGATGTCGACGCGCTGGGTGTGCAGCCAGTCGACGACGAAGCAACCTCGGAGCTCTTCGTGATCGGCTGGCATCCCGATGGTGGCCAGCAGCCACGGAAGACGTTGGGCGTCAAGGGTTCCTATGGTGTGACCGGCTCCGGGAAGGCAGCCGGCGAGAAGCGATCCGGTACGTGCCGGGTCGTCGAGCCCGACCCGATTCATGCTCATGGCCGCGATACCCAGAACGCCCTCGACGGTGGGCCGGCCATCGAGTAGTTCGTCGATTCGCACGCGCACCGCGCGGATCGCGACTTGCAGCATCTCATCGATATCTGTGGGGGAGTGGCGGTCTCGGATGGTGTTCCACCGCGCGTTGCGCTCGCCCGGGGCGCAGCCCGCCGCCAGTACGGCCAACTCTCGCAACCATCGGTCGGCGACCACCGGATCGATGACGGCACTCACCGCACGTGGTCTTCGATCGCGGCGGACCATGCCGGCTCGGCGCGGAGCCGGAAGTCGAGGAAGTCGGCGTCGTCGACGGGAGCGAGGAATCCGCAGAAGAACATCATCGTCTGTGCGCGAGAAGCCCATTCGGGACAATCACGCAGACGCAGACCGGTCCGGATGAGGTCGGCGGCGTGCTCGGGTTCGAGGGTGGGTGCGCCGAGAAAGCGTCGCAGATGCGGGGCGAGGGTCGCTGCCGCGCCGGCCAGCGTCGCCGCCGCCGGGGCATCACCGAGCGCGACGCGCAGCAGTGTCTCACCGATCATCGTCACCTGCACCGCCACTTCGGGGTCGAGGTGTCGCGAGAGTGCGCCGAAGCCGTCGGCATCGTCGGAGTTGACTGCAGACCGAATGCGGTACACCGCATCCCATCCCCGCTCGGAGAACACACCGACCCCGCTCACCTCAGTTCGGCTTTCGGGGGCCGATGATCGCGGCGGGCCGAACCCACGGGTCGCCGGTGGTGGAGTCGTAGCCATGACGCTGTTCGAAGGCGACGCGGAACTCTTCGTCGGAATGTGCCGGGAGCCCTGCGCGCGTGGGATAGATCCGACAGTCGTCGCCGACGTAGAACCGTGGTGAACCGACGATCAATTGATCGAACGGGGTGTCCGGTGGCTGGTACATGAACACCCGATAGCCGACCGGCAGCCGCACCGCGACGAGCATGCGGGTGTTGAACCGGGGTCCGAGACCTCGTTCGGCTGCCTTGCGCCGAACGATGTCGAGTGCCTCGGCGGGCCCGGCGACCGGCCGTTGCCCCGAGCCGTAATCGATGGTGCCCTCGGTCAGATAGCTGCGGAGCCAGCCGGGGGTGTCCTCGGCCAACGGTCCGGGTGGTAGCTCTGCATAGAAGTCGCTGATACGCAACAACTGTGAGGGGTGCGGCGTCGTGTTGCGGTTCATCACTGCCAACTCGGCACCGGTGTCGGAGGCTTCAATGTGCCCGAGCCATGACAGTCCATGCGCCTCGCGGTATCCGATGAGGTCGGGCATGAGGATGAGTGTGGTGAAAACCGCCTCGGATTCGGCCGGCGTCGTGACGGACAAGTTGGCCAATAGCTGACCCGTCGCCATGGTCACCGTGCCCTCGAAGCTGATCCAGTCCTCGGGGCATGCCCGGTCCAGGGAGCCGAGGATCAGCATCACGAAGTCTTCGCCGGTGAAGTCCGCGCCGGAAGTGATGTTGTCGTGGCGCCACCGGCGCAGTGACTGTTCTCGGGCTCCTTCCGGATCGGCCGGGAGTTTGAGCCCCCACACCAGCTCGAGGAGCGCGACGACATCCGGGCTGGTCACGGCGGCCTCGTCGTGCGAGGCGATCGCCGTGAGCAGTCGGTAGAGGTGTGCGCGCGTGTAGCCCTCCGGTAGGAGCAGTTGGTGCTCGAGCAACCCGGCGATGAGCCATAGCTGGTTCTCCGTCGGGTTGCCGTCGCACATGCGTTGCAGGCGGACCTGCAGAGCGGTCATCGCGACGGCAATCATCACCTCGCCGTCACCGTCGGGCAGGGTCAGCAAGTCCTCTTCGATCGGCCACCGATCTCGTTGCCCCCGAGCCGAACTCACGAGTGTCAAGACCGACCATGCCCTGTCGAAGCTCAGCGGTGAGGGCATCATGACTCCATCGCCCCGGCCCACACCGGCTCGAGGTCGTCGCGTAGCCGGTCCTCGGCGGCGCCGTCGGGCATCAGGAATCCGACCAGCGTCGCGAGGATCACCGGTCGGTCCACCCAGTCGGGCAGGGGATTTCCGGCCAGTAGGGGCGCGAGGATGTCGACGACGTGATTGACGGTCAACGCATGACGGGTGTCGAAGCGCGCGAGGTGACGGTGCAGGGTGCGCGCGGTCAGTCGTATCGTCTCCGGCGACGGATGGGTACCGGTGTACTGCGCGAGCAGGGTGGGTGCCATCATGCCCAACTGTCGAGCCTGCTCGACGTCGACCTGCCCGACCAGCGCGGAGACCGCGTCGACGTCACCGTCCCGGACCGCGGCGCGCAGGTCGTAGACCATCTCCCATCCCGCGTGCGGGAATACCGAGTGGGCGGTGCTCATGCGGTCACCCTATCCAGTTCTGCTGCTGGGTGGCGCAACGCGTCACCATGATTGGGCGAGATCGAGGACGGTGAATCCCTCCGCCGACGAGGCCGGGGGATGTGGCAGCGAGGCCAGCAACTCGGGGCGGATGTCGCCGGAGCCGACCTGCCCGACGTAGTCTGTTGCGGCCTGCGCGCTCACCTCGATGCCGGCCTGGGCCAAGGTCGAGCGGACCAACTCGGCGGTCGTCGTGGAGGTCCAGACCCCGGGGACGGCAGGCGTGAGCTCGGCGATCGGGGTCCATTCCGGAGGGCCGGTCAGGTGCGCTCGGGACCACCGGCCCTCGGACCACCAGTAGCAGAAGGTCAGCATCCCGGCGGCCGCGCGCTCGTCGAGGACGATGTTGCTGACCCAGGCGGGCGCGCCGCGATAGAAGTCGGGTGGTTCGAGATGTCCGAGGTACGCGGCGGTCATCAGCGCCGAATGATCGGAGCCGCCGGAGAGCACGGCTCGACCGCGGGGCAGTCGGGTGAGCGTGCAACCGCCGAGTTCGCCGCGGAAGATCCCGACCGAGCTCGTCATGCGCGGCCCGTCGAAGGCATCGACCGCGGCGAAGATCGCCGACAGCGCGGCAAATCGCGGCCACAGCAGGGGCAGCGGCGGCAATTCATCGGCAGGGTGCACGCACTCTGCCGGCGGTGCTTCGGCGGCCACCGACGCCGCACGCAGCTGGGCGCCGGTGGCGTGGACATGTGCGAGTAACCACAACGGGGTGGCAACCCCGGCGGACATGCTGACGTCGGTCAGGTAGCTCGCCGGTGGGAACAGCAGATGGTCGGGCGGGGCGCCGACGAAGCCGTCGAATGCCGCGATCTGTGGTTGCTGTCCGCGATGCTCGGTGATCCGCAGCCACATCCACGGCGCGTCGCCGGCGGTGAGTTCGCGGTGTGCCGCGGCGGCACGCAGCACCGCCGGATCAACGGTGAGCGGCAGCAGTCGTCCGTCGGGCAATTCGACGGCCGCTCGGGTGCGGTGCTCGTTGGCGGCGATGGCGATCTCGGCGATATAGAACGACCAGGCCGGCGGCAGCGTGTCATGCATTCCACCGACAACCTCACCGAGGAGCATCTCGGGGCTGCGGTCGGCCCCCGCGCGGGCGGCCGGTGGCTCGGCGTCGCCGCCCATGTCACGGAAACCCCAGTCCAGCGACACGTCGTCGGCGGATTCGGGGGTCGGCGATGAGGTCATGGGTCTCCCTCGGGACGCGTGTGCGGTGGTGGTCGGACGTCGTGATCGTAGGGTCTGGCGTGTCGGGCGGCTAGCGGCGGTCATTCGCCTGTGAAAGTATTGCGGCCAACTGTGCAGAGCACCTACTTGGGGGACGTGTGACGACGGCGGACGACGGACTCGGGTTCGATTTCCACGAGCTGATGGCCAGCGCACAAGAGCAACTCACCGCGATTCGGGAGGTGCAGCGGCGCCGGGCCCAGCTGATGGCACATGCCACCGTCGCCGACCGGACGGTCACGGTGCACGTCAACGCCCAAGGCGTGGTGATCAAGACCGAGATCGACCCCGATTTCCTCGACGATCACGATCTCGAGGATCTGTCGGGGTTTGTCACCCAGGCGGCCCAACAGGCCGCCGCGAAGGTCGCCCGTGAAGGTGAAGCCCTGATGGAATCGGTGCGACGAGCGGGCGCGGCACTTCCGTCGCTGTCCGAAGTCATCGACGGCGCACCCGATTTGCGTGATTTCGCGATCACTCCCGAACAGATCTCGACGGCGCCACCGGGCTCGGCCGAGCGGTCGACGGCCCGACATCCGGGCGCCGGTCGCTGGACGTGACCCGACGACGAACACCCCATCCGCCCGCGGCCGGCGCACAGTGATGTCCACCGGCATCGACACCCCGAAGGAACGACCATGGCTGACCTAGGAGTCACACCCGCGGCATTGCGTGCCGCCGCTGCGCATCTCGCCGCCACGAGCAGTAATCTCGGCGAGGTGTTGTCGAGTCTCGAGTCCAGTCTGGCCGGCGAAGGCGCGCCGTGGGGCGACGATGAACCCGGCACCCAGTTCGCCACCGGCGGTGCGGGCGGCGGCTATCTGGGGCAGAAGCAGGGTGTGTCCGAAGCGATCTCGGCGAAGGTCGATCTGCTCACCACCTACTCCGAGGGATTGCGGAACACCGCTGACAACCTCGAGGGCGGCGACACGGCCGGGACGTGAACCTCAGCGCTGACCACCGCCGCGAGACCGGGACCGCCCTACCGGTGAGCGCACCGTGACCATCGGGATTCCCGGATGGTTGCAATGGGTGTCGTATCTGGCCGGTGAGAAGTGGCCCCAGGGCGACGAGGACGCCATGTGGCGTATCGCCGACACCTGGCGCACCCACGCCGACCAATTGCGGGATCTGATTCCCGATCTCGACTCCGTCACCCAGGAGACGCTGTCGGTCATCGAGGGCGCCTCTGCGCAGGCGATCGCAGACGAGTTCACGAAGATGTTCTCCGGCGACTACGCCGTGGACAAACTGGCCGAGGGTATGGACGGTTTGGGAGATCTGGCCTCGGCCACGGGAACCCAGATTCAATACACCAAGCTCAACATCCTGGCCTCCCTGGGCATTGCGGCCATCCAGATTGCCATCGCGCTCGCCAACGCCTGGGAGACGTTCGGCGGGTCGCTGGCCGGGATCCCGATCATCGAGGCCATCACCCGCGCTGCGATCGCCGTCATGGAGCGCACGCTCCTCAAAGAGATCGTGGAGAAGATCGGCGAGACCGTTGCGGCGACCACGATCAAGAAGCTGATCGAAACCACCGTCGGGCGTATCGCATTCGAGACCCTCAAGTGGACCGCCCTCGGGGCGGCACAAGAACTCGGTATCCAGGGCTATCAGATCTCGCAGGGCCACCGGTCGGGAATCGACGTGCGACAACTCGGCTCGGTGGTCGAGTCCTACGCACTCGGCGGTGCGATCGGTGGCGCCTCGAGTGTGGGGATGAGCAAGTTCGCCGACCGGGCGTTCGGGCAGGTCACCGAGAGCACCTCGAAGGGTGCCATCCTCGCTCGCGGCGGGGTGATCGGTTACGTCAGTGGTGCAGCGGGCAACAGTGGCGCGATGCTGTTGACCGGTGGTCATTTCAATGCCGCAGGCTTTTTCGGGTCGTCGCTGATGGGGGCGCTGCCCGGGAAATCCGAGGGTGCCGGACTCGCCGCGGATGGTGCCGGGCGCGAGACGATCACCGGTACGGTCGGCGGTTCTCCGACGCCCGGCGCCGTAGACGGCCTGGGTGAGCACGGAACTGCCGGACACCCCGACGGCGCGATCACCGACGCCACCACCACCGAGGCGACTGCGGGGCCGGGTGCCCCGGTGCTCGCCGACACCTCGCATCCCGGCGGAGGCGACACTTCTGCAGGATCGACGGCGCCGCAGGCAAACACACATGTCGACGGATCCTCCTCACCCGCCGACGGAGTTGCCGGCTCAGCCGATCTTTCTCACGATGGCGCGGGAAGTGTTGGGCTGCAACCGGAGCCGAGTGTCGCGGCCGATACCGGGGGAGTGCCCGTCGGCGGCGCGCATCCAGAGTCGGTGTCACCCTCGACGGCTGCCGATGCGCCCGCGACGACCGCGGCCACCGCAGCGGGACCCTCGGCAGCGGCCTCGGCGCCGGGTAGTCCCGTTGCCGCAGCGGGACATTCGGCGGCACCGACGGCGGGCACGGGTTCGTCGACGGGCGCCGCAACCGCGGCCGCGGCCGGTGGCAGGCCGACGGTGTCGGCGATCGCCGAGCACCCCGCCGCGTCGGGTGCGTCGGTGACCGCGCGACCCGAAGGCGCTGGCACGCCAAGGACATTGACCGCGGCGACCGCGGTGCGCGCAGAAGCCGCGGCACCGGCCGGGGGAGCCGAGCGCATCGGCGCGGAGCGCGGTGTCACCGCGCGGGCTTCGGTGGCAACCGCGGACGCGACCCGGTCGGCTGGGCCCGACGGGGTATCGCGGCCTGCCGCCGACGCCGGATCGTCGGGTCGTTCCACCGGCGGCAGCGAGGGCGAGTCCGGTGAGCGTGGCGGACCGCCGCCGGCCCAGCGTCCCATGACCGACGCCTCCCGATCCGGGGATTCGGCGCGCACGGCTGAACCCGCGCGCGCAACGGATTCGAGCCCTGCCGGTCGAGAGGGCGGGTCCACCCGCCCGACAGACGGGGATGCTCACACGCGAGAGTCCGCAACGCATCAGCACGGTGGCGGGGACGAGCCGCGGCGGTTCACCGCACACGACGGCGGCGACGAGCAGACGGGCGGGCGTCATGGTCGCGAGCCCGCAGACCCCGAGGTCTCCCACGTACCGGATTCGGCAGCCGACGTTGCCTCGGCGGAAGCCGCGCGAGTGGTGACCGCACGGTTCGGCGATCTGCCGGTCCGGATGGAAATCGTTGCCGTTGACGGACTTCCGCATGACGCCGCGCACCTACCGCATCTGATCGACCGTGACGGGGCCGGTCACATCTCGTCGGAGCCTCCGGCGGAGAGCTCGCGCCCGGTGCGTACCGAGGGTGACGGCGACGGGGACGTGGTGCCCGATCGTGACCCCGACGATGCGGCACAGCCGCCCACGTCGCACGACGGCGGCCGCACAGAGAAGACCGAAGAACTCGCCACCGCGCGCAGGGTGGCTGATGACACGGCTACCCAGCGGATGGAACGGGAGTCGCGCGAGGCCCCTGCGCGGGTGCTGAAGAGCTTCGATGATGCGGCGCAGAAGGTGATGTCGTCGATGACGACGCGCGCGGAGGGGCTGCAGGCCGGCGTCGGCGGTGACGTGCACCCGGCGCCGGACGCGGTCACGATGCTGGCGGTGTCGGGGTCGTTGTTGGGTGCGGTGTCGGTGAAGGCGGCCTTTCACGGCGCGGCGCGGCTGACCGATGCGGTGCGAGCACGTCTGGGAGGCGCACGCACCGAACATCCTGCTGTCGCTCACGATCCCGAACCGAATGCACCCGAGGGCATTCGGCCCGAGGGGATTGACGATGCCGCGGAGGTCGGCGTCATCGACGCCGCTTCCGGGGTGCCGGACCGGGTGGCGCTGTCATCGTCGATGACGCGGGAAGAAGCCGACCGTGCTCTCGGGGTTCTGGACCAATCCAATGTGTCCGGTCAGCAATGCGGCGACCAGGCGATCGCGGTGCGTGATGGGTTGTTGTCGGGCGAGGCGGTGGCACCGGAAAACCGAGGCAGTGACTTCGCGGGGCTCAGTACCTCCGAGTTGGCAGATCGGTTGGGGGTGGACGGATTCGACCGCGCATCGGTCGATTCGGTCGCCGGTTCGCTACACGGCTTGGGCGAGCACGCATCGGCCACAGTGGTGGGGCGCACGGAGGCCGGTGGCGATCTGCATGCGGTGACCGTGGCACGTCTCGACGGCGAGCACGTGGTCTTGGACCCCTCGGCGCCCGCCGGTGAGCGGGTGATGAGCTTGGCCGACGGACTGGGTCATTTCACGGAATTCGGCGCCGCCTACCATGACGGTCGTGGACCCGTCGGAACCGAAGACGCGCGACTGACGCATCCGAGAGCCGAGTTGGGCGGCCGCAAGGTATTCGGCGATCACGAGTTGGTCGGGACCCGGCGCGAGGGGCCGCGGCAGGGCGAATTCCGGGACGAGCGCACTGAACACGACGAGCGCACTGAACACGACGAGCGCAATGAACAGGACGACGGCGAGCGGAGTGGGACTCGCCGGGCCGGAGACGACGGCGGCGGGTCGGGCACGAGGCGAGCACCAGCGGATGATGCCGACGCCGACCTCAACGGTCATGCAGGTCGTTCTCGCGAGCGCGATGACGCGGGCGTGCCACTCTCGTCGGGAAGGCTCGCGCGTGATGGCGAGTCGGACGTACCGACGGAGCGCGTCGACGGAGATCGACCTGCCGAGAATGCGCGGGCGGGAGGTGTAGACGGTCCGCACCGCGATACCGGTCAGCCTCGCGACGGCGAGCACGACCCGGTCCCGGACCAACCGGACCCGACCGATGCTCCGGGCAGGGGAAAAACAGATCCCAGGGAGCCGATCAATGGCCTGGAGCACTCGGGTAAGTCGGTTGTCGACAAAGTTGCCGATCGTCGGTACCTGGAGAAGTACTACCATCGGACCCACCACGACGGGAGACCGCGGTGGGATCGAAACATCAAGGGGGCGTTGGACGCTGACGGTGATCGTATTCCGCTGCTTGATGAGCACGATGAGATCACGACCGAGAAGATGGTCAAGGTCGAGGAAGCCGCGTACGGGGCCTACGACGAGAAAGTGACCTATGGGGCTCACCGGGTGGCGGAAGAATTGCGCCGCTTGCGGGATTGGGCGCGCGCTCAGCTGAAGCACGTTCTGAACAAGCTGGACGCGACAGATGCTGAGCGAAAGAGTGCTTTCCGGATCATGACAGACGCCGGCGAACTAGCGGGTCTGCATGCGGCGGCGGAGGCGATCCCAAATCGATACCGCGCCAGTCAGTTCGAGGTCGAGACCTTGCTGCCTCTCGGTTCCCGGGGTGCCGGAGGTGTCGATGGAGTGTTCAGGGTTACTCCGCGGGAAGGCGTGAAGAACGAGGAAGGAATCACCGGCCCGATCCTGGTCGTGGTGGAGGCAAAGGGGCCGCATGCGGAGTTGGGGAGTAGGCGCGGGCCAGACAAACGTGACTATCAGCAGGGGCGAAGGGAGTATCTGCAATCAGTGGCTTCCGCTATGCGTGGAAGTCCAGACGTGGTTACTCAACGACTTGGCCGCCAAATTCGAAAGGCTCTGTCTAGTGGCGCGTTACGCTACGAGTTGGTGCGGGCAACCGTTGACAGAGAAGGATCGTATTCGGGGTACAGGCACCGTGAATTCGATATCCGAAGAAATCTGCCTAAGAAGATTGTCGAATCGAGCGAAGGAAATTCTGCCTGATGGTGAATAT
Organism: Gordonia sp. YC-XJ4; assembly: GCF_059511865.1. Lineage (NCBI taxonomy): Bacteria > Bacillati > Actinomycetota > Actinomycetes > Mycobacteriales > Gordoniaceae > Gordonia > Gordonia sp. YC-XJ4. The sequence continues at coordinate 3,962,251 of NZ_CM183447.1, read as the reverse complement.
CGTGGATGCTGAGCGGTGGCACGAGTGGGGCCCCGAAGATTATGTGGAGCGGCGCTGGAATGAGGCGCGAGAGGATGTTGAGGACCTGTTGGGTCTTGAGCTTCCGTGGAATAGTGATCGTATTCATGATCTTCAGGTCGAGTTGATCGATTTGTGTGTGTGGTCGTTGGTGGGTTCGGGTGGTGTGGTGGGTGAGGAGGTGTGGTCTGCGTTGGATGCGGCGTGTGAGGTGTGTCGGGTGCAGTTTGTGCGGGCGTCGTTGCCGAAGGGTGAGCATCGGTTGTCGTTTGAGGTGTTGGGGCGGTCGTTGGAGACGGGGTCGTCGGGTCCGAATCCGTACACGATGGCGCCGGATTGGTTGGCGGCGTTGTGGTTGGGGTTGGTGGCTCGGGATCGGGGGTTGTTGGATGTGTTGCGGGATTTTGAGGTGGAGTGGATGCGGGCGTCGGTGGAGGAGGGGGTGTGGTTTGACCCGTATCAGGAGCAGTGGGCGCGGGCGTGGCAGATGTTGTTGCGGGGTGAGCGGGGTGAGCCGGTGGCGCAGCAGGTGGTGGAGGTGATGCGGTTGACGGATCCGGAGTTGGCGCCGGTGGCGGGTGCGGAGAGTGTGTTGCAGACGGAGTTTCCGTCGGTGCGGTTGTTGTGGGATGTGGTGTCGGGGAGTCGTAGTGAGTTTCCGGTGGATGTGCGGGTGGCGTTGGAGGCGAATAAGGAGTATTACACGCGGCCGGTAGAGAATCGGGTGCGTATGCGTGAGGGGTTTGTGCCGTGGCAGATTTTGGGACCGGTGTGTGCGGCGGTCGATTCGGGGTTTGAGGTGGGGGTGCAGTCGCAGTATTTACCGGATGCGTTGGTGTTTGATCGTCGCGATCGATTGCGGTCGGGAGATTCTGGCTGATGGTGGATGTTGAGCGGTGGCATGAGTGGGAGCCTGCGGATTATGTGCAGTGGCGTATTGATGATTCTCGGTACGGGGTAGAGCGTTCGTTGGGGTCGGATCGGCCTTGGAATAGTCTGCGAATCGATGGGTTGCGGACTGACTTGATTGAGTTGTGTGTGTGGTCGTTGGTGGGTTCGGGTGGTGTGGTGGGTGAGGAGGTGTGGTCGTTGTTGGATGCGGCGTGTGAGGTGTGTCGGGTGCAGTTTGTGCGGGCGTCGTTGCCGAAGGGTGAGCATCGGTTGTCGTTTGAGGTGTTGGGGAGGTCGTTGGAGACGGGGTCGTCGGGTCCGAATCCGCGGACGATGGCGCCGGATTGGTTGGCTGGGTTGTGGTTGGGGTTGGTGGCTCGGGATCGGGGGTTGTTGGATGCGTTGCGGGATTTCAAACCGGAGTGGCGGGAGGCGTCGAGGGAGGAGGGGGTGTGGTTTGACCCGTATCAGGAGCAGTGGGCGCGGGCGTGGCAGATGTTGTTGCGGGGTGAGCGGGGTGAGCCGGTGGCGCAGCAGGTGGTGGAGGTGATGCGGTTGACGGATCCGGAGTTGGCGCCGTTGGCGGGGGCGGAGAGTGTGTTGCAGCGGGTGTTTCCGTCGGTGCGGTTGTTGTGGGATGTGGTGTCGGGGAGTCGTAGTGAGTTTCCGGTGGATGTGCGGGTGGCGTTGGAGGGCAATAAGGAGTTCTTTACTCGGCCGGTGGAGAATCGGGTGCGTGAAGAAGAGGGGTTTGTGCCGTGGCGGATTTTGGGGCCGGTGTGTGCGGCGGTGGATTCGGGGTTTGAGGTGGGGGTGCAGTCGCAGTATTTACCGGATGCGTTGGTGTTTGATCGTCGCGATCGATTGCGGTAGGGGAATTCTGGCTGATGGTGGATATCGTGGATGTTGAGCGTTGGCACGAGTGGGGCCCCGAAGATTATGTGGAGCGGCGCTGGAATGAGGCGCGAGAGGATGTTGAGGACCTGTTGGGTCTTGAGCTTCCGTGGAATAGTGATCGTATTCATGATCTTCAGGTCGAGTTGATCGATTTGTGTGTGTGGTCGTTGGTGGGTTCGGGTGGTGTGGTGGGTGAGGAGGTGTGGTCGTTGTTGGATGCGGCGTGTGAGGTGTGTCGGGTGCAGTTTGTGCGGGCGTCGTTGCCGAAGGGTGAGCATCGGTTGTCGTTTGAGGTGTTGGGGCGGTCGTTGGAGACGGGGTCGTCGGGTCCGAATCCGTACACGATGGCGCCGGATTGGTTGGCGGCGTTGTGGTTGGGGTTGGTGGCTCGGGATCGGGGGTTGTTGGATGTGTTGCGGGATTTTGAGGTGGAGTGGATGCGGGCGTCGGTGGAGGAGGGGGTGTGGTTTGACCCGTATCAGGAGCAGTGGGCGCGGGCGTGGCAGATGTTGTTGCGGGGTGAGCGGGGTGAGCCGGTGGCGCAGCAGGTGGTGGAGGTGATGCGGTTGACGGATCCGGAGTTGGCGCCGGTGGCGGGTGCGGAGAGTGTGTTGCAGACGGAGTTTCCGTCGGTGCGGTTGTTGTGGGATGTGGTGTCGGGGAGTCGTAGTGAGTTTCCGGTGGATGTGCGGGTGGCTTTGGAGGCGAATAAGGAGTATTACACGCGGCCGGTAGAGAATCGGGTGCGTATGCGTGAGGGGTTTGTGCCGTGGCAGATTTTGGGACCGGTGTGTGCGGCGGTCGATTCGGGGTTTGAGGTGGGGGTGCAGTCGCAGTATTTACCGGATGCGTTGGTGTTTGATCGTCGCGATCGATTGCGGTCGGGAGATTCTGGCTGATGGTGGATGTTGAGCGGTGGCATGAGTGGGAGCCTGCGGATTATGTGCAGTGGCGTATTGATGATTCTCGGTACGGGGTAGAGCGTTCGTTGGGGTCGGATCGGCCTTGGAATAGTCTGCGAATCGATGGGTTGCGGACTGACTTGATTGAGTTGTGTGTGTGGTCGTTGGTGGGTTCGGGTGGTGTGGTGGGTGAGGAGGTGTGGTCGTTGTTGGATGCGGCGTGTGAGGTGTGTCGGGTGCAGTTTGTGCGGGCGTCGTTGCCGAAGGGTGAGCATCGGTTGTCGTTTGAGGTGTTGGGGAGGTCGTTGGAGACGGGGTCGTCGGGTCCGAATCCGCGGACGATGGCGCCGGATTGGTTGGCTGGGTTGTGGTTGGGGTTGGTGGCTCGGGATCGGGGGTTGTTGGATGCGTTGCGGGATTTCAAACCGGAGTGGCGGGAGGCGTCGAGGGAGGAGGGGGTGTGGTTTGACCCGTATCAGGAGCAGTGGGCGCGGGCGTGGCAGATGTTGTTGCGGGGTGAGCGGGGTGAGCCGGTGGCGCAGCAGGTGGTGGAGGTGATGCGGTTGACGGATCCGGAGTTGGCGCCGTTGGCGGGGGCGGAGAGTGTGTTGCAGCGGGTGTTTCCGTCGGTGCGGTTGTTGTGGGATGTGGTGTCGGGGAGTCGTAGTGAGTTTCCGGTGGATGTGCGGGTGGCGTTGGAGGGCAATAAGGAGTTCTTTACTCGGCCGGTGGAGAATCGGGTGCGTGCGGAGGAGGGGTTTGTGCCGTGGCGGATTTTGGGGCCGGTGTGTGCGGCGGTGGATTCGGGGTTTGAGGTGGGGGTGCAGTCGCAGTATCTGCCGGGCGCGTTGGTGTTTGATCGTCGGAATCGGTTGCGGTAGGGGCACGCACCGCCATATCGGACATCCGGATGACCACGGGTCACACGGGAGTGTCCGGTCGGTTAGATTGGAGCGCTGTGACGGGGATAGGGGAGCTTCGGCAGACGGTGATGGTCGCGGCCGCGCCGCGGACCATACGGGTGTCGGTGTTCGGCGGACGTACCCAACTCGATATCGAATTGCCGATAGATGTTCCCGTCGTGAACCTCGTCCCCGAACTCGCCGAGCTGATCGCCTCGCGGGATGTCAGGCGTGAGGACGAACCCAACGGGATTCCCAACAAACGGGACCGGTGGGTGCTGACCCGGCTCGCGAACGGTCGTGAGGTGCGAGGAGACCAGACCCTGGCCATGGCAGGGTCGCAGGACGGCGACCAGTTCAGTCTGAGTGCCGAACGAGCGCTGACCCCGCCCGAACTGTTCGATGACGTCGTCGATGCGGTGGCCCGACTCAATCGGGAGGGATACCCGGCGTGGAGTTCCCGCGCAGCCCGCGTGATGGCATTTGTCGGGTTGGCAATGGCCGTTGCGGTGTGTGACCTGCTCCTGCTCGGCGACTTCGGCTTGTCCCAGCGCACCGCGCTCGCCTATCAGACTGTCGGCGTGATCGTAGCCCTCGTCATCGGCGCCGTCGTCGCGCGCCGTTACTACGCCGAGCCGCCGATCGCCGCAGCACTGGGATGGGCGGCCCTGCCACTGGTATTCGGGGTGGCATCGGTGGGCGGCGCACACCTGCCCGTCGGTGTGAACGCCTGGGCGCCGGCCATCGTGTGCGGCGTCATGATTCTCGCCGCGATCGGTGGGCAGGTCATCGTCCGCGCCGGACACGTCGGATTCGTCGGCGTGGCGGTCGGGTTCACTCTGTGCGCGGTCGTGGCCGTGGCGCACGCGGCTTTCCACTGGACCGACCAACTGTCGGGTACCGTCCTGGCCACTTGTGGTCTGTTTGTCGCGGTGGGAGCCGACCCACTCATCATGAACCGTCGCCGGCTCCGTCCACTCACCAATCAGCGCGAATCCTCCCGCGACGCGCAGGCAGGCACCACCGAGCTGTTCACCAACCCGTTCGACCGTGCCGAGCGCCGCGAGCAGCAGCGCCGGACGGCGGCCGGTGCCCGCGCACAGGTCCCTTCTGCCCAGGCCGTGGCCGAATCCGTGGAGCGTGCCCGCGCCACGCGGTCAGCGGTCTATCTGGCAGCCGCGGCAACCGTGATCGCCGGCACGGCGATCGCAGCCCTCGGTACCGATCCCACACCGTGGGCGGTCATCGCGTTCAACGCCGTCGTCGCGGCCGCGATGATGCTGCGCAGCGCACGCAAGCTGCCGTTCGTGCCGTCGGCGTCATTGCTGTTCGGTGGTGTCGCGATTCTGGTGATCACCGCCCTGGCACTCCGGACGGCGCCGTCGGCGATGTATGCGGTCGCCGCTCTCGCCCTCCTCGCACTGGTGGTCGTCGGAGTGGGCATCGCGGTGTTCGCCGCCGACCGTAGGTCGCCACGGTGGGCGCGATTCGGCGACCACCTGGATTACCTCGCCCTCGCTGCGGTCCTCCCCGTGCTGGCGTGGACAGCAGGCCTGTACGCCCAGGTCGTGGGGGGATGACGCTCCCGATCAGGGTGCGACGCACGATTGTCGTCATCGCCCATCTGGCCACGGTGCTGGTATTGGTACTCGTCGGCACAGGGCCCGCCGCAGCCCTGACCCCACCGCGGATCGCTGCGGGCGGTGCACCGAGCGGTCCGGTGGGGCCCACCGACAAGACCAAACAGCAACAGCAGTGCGCCACACCGGTACTCGCCGCCGGCACCGATCTGTCCCAGGTCGACCCGACAGGCTTCGCCGTGAACTATCGCGCTGCCTGGACATACAGCACGGGGGCCGGGCAAACGGTCGCGGTCATCGACACCGGTGTGCATCCGCAACCCCGGCTCCGCAAGGTGATCGGTGGTGGCGATTACGTCGGCAGCGGAGACGGGCTCACCGACTGCGACTCACACGGCACGCTGGTCGCTGGGCTCATCGCGGCGCGTCCCTCGACCGCCGACAGCTTCAGTGGCATCGCCCCCGACGCGACGATCCTGTCGATCCGGCAGAACAGCGACTCCTACCAGGTCGACGGCAACAACGGCGACGACAGCGATGCCGTCTCCTCCGGATACGGCAACACCACCACGCTGGCATATGCGATCACCCGTGCGGTGTCCCTGGGCGCCACAGTCATCAACATCTCTGCCGCAGCCTGCGGCACAACGGGATCCCCGGTCGATGACGACCTGCTCGGCCGCGCCGTGCGCGCCGCTTACCAACGCAACGTGGTGGTGGTGGCAGCCGCAGGCAACGCCGACAAGGATCGCTGCCCGCAGAATCCCGGCGTCGACCCGAACGTACCCCGCTCCACCGAATGGTCGAGGATGACCACCTACGCCAGTCCCGCGTGGTTCTCCGACTATGTGCTGTCGGTGGGAAATGTGACCGCCGACGACGAGCCGGCGTCGACCTCACTGACCGGTCCGTGGGTCTCGGTCGCCGCCCCCGGCGAAAACGTCGTCTCATTGAGCAGCACCGGCTCCGGGCTGGTCAACCGGCAGGTCATCAAGGGTGCCCAATCATCGTTCAACGGAACGAGCTTCGCCGCCGCAGTGGTGTCCGGGGTGGTCGCCCTCGTCCGCGCCGAGCACCCCACCATGTCTGCCGGTGAGGTGATCGAACTGATCAAGCGCACCGCCCACACAGGTGGACGGGGGCCCGACATGGCGACCGGGTACGGTCTGGTGGACCCGATCGCCGCCGTCGACCCCGACCAGCCTCACGCGTCGAACACCTTGCTGCAGAAGCAGATCGCCGGGCCGGTCCCGCCCGACCGGGCCGCCACCCGGACACGCGACATCGCGCTCGTCGTCGGCGGGATCAGTGTCTTCCTCATCGCCGCCGCCTGGGCGTTGTTCACACCGCTGCGGCGCATGCGTGACGAGAAGACCGCCTACCGCGACATCGACGAGCACTGACCGTACGCATCCCACCGCGCACCGATATTGCGGCGAGAGGTGGCCGGTCTAGCGTGGCTCGCCGGTGGCGAGCTTCCGATCGCCCGCGCGCATCAGCGCGCTCCCGTCACCGCCACCGACCGCACCGATGGCGACGCGTCCGGCGCGGATGGCGGCATCGAGATCGACGCCGGTGTCGATGCCGCAGTCGCGCAACAGATAGACGAGATCCTCGGTGGCGATGTTGCCGCTCGCACCGGGTGCGAAGGGGCAACCGCCGAGTCCGCCGACCGAGGCATCGAGCCGGGTGATGCCGGCCTGCACGGCGGCGTAGGCACTCGCCAACCCGGTACCCCGCGTGTTGTGGAAGTGTGCGCCCAGCGGCAGATCACCGATCAGCGGGAACACCTGTGCGGCAAGATCAGTCACCCGTCTCGGGGTCGTCGTGCCGATGGTGTCGGCGATACTGATGCGGTCGGCGCCCGCCGCCACCGCGTGGGCGACGATCGTGGTGACCCGCTCCGGTGGCGTCGGGCCGTCGAACGGGCAGTCCCAGGCGGTCGCAATGATCACCTCGAGTGTGGCTCCCGCGTCGTGGGCGATACCGACGATCTCGTCGATCAGTGCCGTCGACGCGTCGGTGTCGCGTCCGACATTGGCCCGGCTGTGTGAATCAGAGGCCGAGACAACATATTCCAGATTGCTCACACCGGAGTCGAGCGCACGGCGGGTGCCGTTGACCGAGGCGATCAACGCCGAGAACCGCACATCGGGAAACTCGCCGAGGTGCGTGCAGAGCTCGGCGGCATCGGCGAGTGCGGGTACCTTGCTGGGCGAGACGAACGCAGTCACCTCGACCTCGGTCACCCCGGTATCGCAGATGGCTTGCAACAGTTCTACTTTGGCGTCGAGGGAGATCGGCTCCTCGATCTGCAATCCGTCTCGCATGGCGACGTCGCGGAGGGTGACGTTCATCAGATCACGCCCTGTTCGTGGAGTTCGTCGATCTCGGAGTCCGTCAATCCCAACAGATCGGCGAACACCGCGTGGTTGTCGTGACCGGGCACCGGTGGCCCGGCATTGCGGATTCGACCCGGGGTGTCGCCGAAGCGGGGCACCACACCGGGGCCGTGGACCACCCGGCCCACCCGGGCGTCGTAATGCTCGGCAATCATCCCGCGCGCCTGCAGATGGGGGTCGGCGACGACCTGTTCGATCGTGTTCACCGGCCCGACCACGACTCCCGCCGCCGAGAGCACCTCGGTGAGCTTGTCGGCCCCGTGCTGCGCCGACCACTCGCCGATGAGGGCGTCGAGCTCATCCTGATTGCGTCCACGGGCAGCGTGGTCGGCGAAGCGCGGGTCGGCGGCGAGTTCGGGCTGTCCCATCGCCGCGCACAGCCGGGCGAACACCGAATCCTGGTTGGCGGCGATGATCACGTGGGTTCCGTCGGCGGTCGGATACAGATTCGACGGGGCAATGCCGTCGAGACGGGTGCCCGACGGCCCCCGCACGATACCGCCCATGTCGTAGTCGGCCATCGTCGACTCCTGCACCGCCACACATGATTCCAGCAGTGAGGTGTCGACGACCTGCCCCTTGCCGGTGACGGTCCGGCGGTAGAGTGCCGCGAGTGCGCCCTGCGCGGCGTACATTCCGGCGAGGGTGTCGCCCAGCGACAGCGACAGTCTCGGCGGGAGTTGCCCGGGGTAGCCGTTGATGTGGCGCAGCCCGCTGGCGGCCTCGGCGACCGAGGCATATCCCGCGCGCGCCGCGTCGGGCCCGGTCTGGCCGTACCCCGACACCCGCACCACGACCAGTCCCGCGTTGTGCTGCCACAACACCTCGGGCCCGATCCCGAGCCGTTCGAGCGTTCCGGGCCGAAAATTCTCGACGACGATGTCGGCGCGCTGGGCCAATCGCAGGAACAGTTCGCGTCCGCGGTCGTCGCGCAGATCGAGGGTGATCGCCCGCTTGTTGCGGGCGTGCACCGTCCAGTAGAAGCGCTGGCCCTCGACCTCGGCCTGCCCCCAGGTGCGGATCGGGTCCGGCCGATCGGGTGGCTCGATCTTGATCACCTCGGCGCCCATGTCGCCGAGCAGGCGAGCGGCATGGGGGCCCGCGATCAGGGTGCCCAGTTCGAGCACGGTGATGCCGTCGAGTGGACCCGTCGGTTCCGTGTCCGGGGTGATGGTCGGCGGGGAGTCGGGGTCGTCCATGCCACCAGTGTGTAACCAATCACGGTCCAGAAGCAATCCCGGCCGAGCTCGTCACAGGCCGTTGACGTGCCGCGATGCCCTGACAACCGCAAAAAACTGAAAATGAACCCAGAATTTGTTTTTCGTGTCACACTGGCACGACGCGCCCTTCGGGTGGCGTGAGTGTCGGGAGCGGACGAGGACCCGGATCGGGTCGGCGGGGACACCGGAGTGGCGATGCGTGTGAGCGAGCGGGGCCGAGTGACGGGCATGCTGGGCTCCTCGGTGTCGACCCTCGGGCGCCTACTCGATCTCTTCGCGACCTCGGTGGGGTTCGGCGTCGCAGACGTGGTTCGGGGCCGGTTCCCGGTGCGTGAGGCCTACCGGCAGATGGTGTTTTTCGCGGGGGTCGCCGCGATCCCCGCCGCGTTGGTGGCGATCCCGTTCGGCGTGATCATCTCGGTGCAGGTGGGCAGCCTGACCTCGCAGATCGGGGCGTCCTCGATGGCCGGCGCGGCCGGTGCGCTCGGGGTGCTGCGGCAGGGTGCCCCGATCGCCACCGCACTGCTGCTGGGCGGGGCGGTCGGCTCGGCGGTTGCCGCCGACCTGGGGTCGCGGACGGTTCGTGAGGAGATCGACGCCCTGCGCACCATGGGTATCGACCCGGCGCGGCGGGTGATCGCCCCCCGCCTTGCGGCTGTGGCCGTGATCGCACCCCTGATCTGTGTGGAGATCGTCTTCGTCGGTGTGGCCACCGGATATTTCGTCAACGTCGCGTTCCAGGGCGGTGCGGCCGGCAGCTATCTCGGGTCGTTCGGCGAGTTCGCGGGCCTCGTCGATCTGTGGGCGGCGCTGGGCAAGGCCGAGATCTTCGGTCTGGTCGTCGTCGCCATCGCCTGTCAGCGTGGGATGGAGGCGCGCGGCGGTCCGCGCGGGGTCGCCGACGCGGTCAACGCCGCCGTCGTACTCAGCGTGGTCGCCAGCTTTGTGCTCAATCTCCTTGCCACCCAGCTGCTGTCGATGTTCGTGCAGACGAAGGTCGGGTGATTGCCGATGCTGGGACTCGAGGTGTACCTCGCCGCCCACCCACGGGTGCGCCGGCTCGGCGCGATCACCGGCGCGCCCGCGCGACTGCTGGCGCAGCTCGGCCATCAGTTGCGCTTCACCGCACAGGTGCTCGGCGCCATGCCGCACGCGCTGCGTCACTACCGTCGCCAGACGTTGGCCGTCCTCGGCGACATGATGTGGGGCAACGGTACGGTCATAGTGGGCGGTGGGACCGTCGCGGTGCTGGTGGTTCTCGGGGCGTCGGTGGGTGGCTCCATCGGGGTCGAGGCCTTCGGTTCACTGGACATGTTCGGCATGGGTCCGCTCACCGGTTTTCTCTCGGCGTATGCCACCACCCGCGAGATCGCCCCCATCGTCGTGGCGATCGGGTTCGCCGCGCAGGCCGGTTGCCGGATGACCGCCGAGATCGGGTCGATGCGGATCGCCGAGGAGATCGACGCACTCGAAGCGCAAGCCGTGCAACCGATCCCGTTTGTCGTCAGCACACGTGCCATCGCCGGGGTCATCACCATCATCCCGTTGTTCCTGATCACCCTGATCCTCGCCTACCTCACCTGTGCGCTGGTGGTCACCGGCATGCACGGTCAATCCAGCGGCACCTATGACCACTACTTCACCGCCTTCCTGCGTCCGGTCGACGTCATCTACTCGCTGATCAAGGCGGTGGTGTTCATCGTCGCCGTGGTCCTCGTCCACGGATATCAGGGCTACTACGCCCGCGGCGGACCCGAAGGGGTCGGGACGGCCACCGGCCGCGCCATCAAATTCAGCTTCATCCTCATCGTGGTGCTCGACATGATCTTGACCCTCGTGTTCTGGGGCTCCGACGTCGGATTCAGGTTCTCCGGATGATCGGGCCACCGATCGACGTGTCCGGGCGTGGTCCGTCCACCGGTGTGCTGACCCGGTGGGGCCTCGCGGCGATCGCGGTACTCGCCGCCATCGCCATACCTGTGACCCTCTACGCGCGCGGAGTCTTCGACGACACCGTCGAGGTGACCGTGACCTCCGATCGCATCTCCGAAGGACTCTCGGCAGGCGCCGACGTCAAATACCAGGGACTGCTCGTCGGGCACGTCGAGTCGATCACCATCGACGATCAGGGGCATCAGCGGATGCGCCTGGCCGTCGACGCCACCCAGGCCGACCACATCGGCGGCCACCTCACCGCGACGTTCGCGCCGTCGAACATCTTCGGTGTGACCGGGATCGAATTGACCCCCACCGCACCGGGACCGGCGCTACGCAACGGACAGATCATTGCGGCGCAGGATGATTCGTCGGACGTATCGGCGGTGAGCGTCCTGCGTGACATCGGATCGATCAGCTCCACCCTCACCGGCTCCGAGGTCACCGCAATGATCAACCGGCTCGACGAGGTCGTCACCCAGATCTCGCCGCTGATGCGGTCGGGCTTCGATTTGTTCGCACTCGCGCATCAGCACCAACAGATGCCGTTCGCCCAGATGCTGCGTATCGCCGACGACACCCTACGCGGTGCGGCCGCGTTGTCGGACCCCTTCGTCAACCTCTTCACCACCCTGGTGGAGAAGACCGCGATGTATGCCGACCCGCGGGAGACGGCCAAGGTCACCGGTGCGCTGACCGGCCTCGTGCAGACCTTCATCACCCTGGGCCAGGTCGTCGGCACCGATCCGGGTGACCTGGCCACCGTTCTCGACGCCTCACTCACTCTCGGGGCCCCGCTCGGCTACACCCTGTCCACCGTGCCCGCAGCAGCCGACGATGCACACGAGCTGATCGGCCGGCTCGACAAGATGCTGCCGCGCGTGGACGGCACCGTGCGGTTACGCCTCGGGCTCACGCTGGAGTCGTTGCCCGCGATCACCTCGGCCTTGCCGGCCGCAGGTGCCGTCCGTACCGGGGGTGGCGGCCGATGAACCGGGTGCGGCCCACGGCCACTGCGGGTTTCGTCCTGTTCGTCGTCGCCATGCTGCTCGCCGGGTGGGTGATCGTCCAGGCGCTCGATCCCTCGGTGCCCGGCGCCGGGCGGACGTTCACCGCCCGCTTCACCGACGTGTCGGGATTGACCGTCGGCAACGACGTCCGCGAACTCGGTGTGCGGGTGGGCAAGGTCGAATCCATCTCGCTGCTCGACGATTCCGGCGACCAGGCCCAGGCGCAGGTGCGCTTCACCGTGAACACCACCACCACGGTCTACGACGACACCCAGATCGCCATCCGCTACCTGAATCTCGTCGGACAGCGGTACCTGGACCTGCAGACCCCCGCAGGTGACGCCACCGCCCCGAAACACGAACTCGCCACCACCGCGGTCATCCCCGCCTCGCGGACCATCGGTTCCTTCGACATCACCGAGATGTTCAACGGGCTCCGGCCGCTGTTCGGCACGTTGCAACCCGACCAACTCAATTCGCTGATGAACAACATCCTGGCGGTGATCGAGGGCCGCGGCCCCGACGTGGGCTCGGTGCTGAACCAGCTGCGTCAGCTCGCCGATGTCGTCTCCGATCGTTCGACGCTCATCGCGACCGTCATCACCCAATTGGGCCGTGTCGCCGGTGAGATCCGGTACAAGTCACCGCAACTCAACGATCTGATCTCCCGGATGGGAGACGCCTTCGGGGTGCTTGCGGCGTCGGCGGACAAGACCCAGGAGTCGATGCGATTGGCCGCGCGCAGTCTCGGGCCCGTACGGCAACTCCTCGAGAGCCTCGATGAGAGTTACTACGGCAACTATGCCACCGTCGATCACCTGCTGCGCACCTGGGTGCCGGCCGTCAACGCCGCGACCGCCGCCCTGGGACGGCTGCCCGCGTTGATCGACGCGCTCGATGCCACGGCGCACGCCGCGGGTCAGGGTGGTTATCAGTGCGGCTCGGGACAGGCGATCCCCACGCCGCTGACGCGGGTTCTGCTCGCGGGTGTCCCGGTGGTGGTGTGCCGATGACCCGGCGACGCGACGAAGCATCGATGCGGCGCAGGCAATTCCGGCTGGGCATGATCGGTCTCGGGGTGGCGGTCGTGCTCGCCGCGGTGTGCGGTGTCATCTACCTCGACCCGTTCGGCCACCGCGATGTCCTCGTGGCGTTGAGTACCAGCGGCGGCCTGCGATCCGGTGATGAGGTCCGCATCGCCGGTGTGCGGGTTGGTGAGGTGTCGGCGATCGCCCTGCATCCCGATCGCGTCGAGGTCACCATGCGCGTGGATTCCGATGTCGCACTGGGTGATCAGACGTCGGCCGATGTCCGGTTGACCACCGCCATCGGGGGCCACTACGTCGCGTTGGCGCCGGCCGGCCGGACAGCGCTGGGCCACAACATCATCCCGATGCAACGTACGTCGGTGCCATACACGCTCAGTGACGTTCTCGCCGACTCCGGAGCGGTCGTGTCGAAGGTGAACGGACAGACCATCGCCGATACACTGCGCAAGGTCGATGCCGCGCTGGCCGGACAACCCGACGCGATCCGGCAGATCATCGCCGACACCGAACAACTGACCACCGCGGTCGGGGCGCGATCCGACGACCTCGACGCCGCGGTCGCCCTGAGCGACGAGTACATTTCCGGACTCAACAGCGGGCGCGCCGATCTGGTCGAACTGCTGCGCCTGATCGGCTATGTCGGGGCCAAGGCCTATCAGGTCAAGGCCGAAGGGGTGGAGACCGTGCGGTCGATCGGCGCGCTGTTCGCCTTCATCGCCAAGCCGGTCGATGCCTTCACCGGCACCATCGAACCACCGTTCCGGCAGGTTCTCGACGTCCTCAACACCCTGCGCGCCCAGCCCGCCCGCATCGACGACCTCCTCGGCACGCTGACCGCGATCGTCGATCAGATCGGAGATGCCATGGGCGTCACCAACTCCTCAGGTCGGGTGGATCTGTCGTCGGTGGTCGTCAACGCACCGCAGGTGCAGATCACCCCCGATCAGGTGACGGCCGGTGGGCTGTGCGTCCCGAGCCCGGATCGGCGGTGCTGAGATGTCTCGGTCACCGAAGATATGGCGCCGGATCATCGTCGGGGTGCTCACGATCGCGGTGATCGTCGGTGCGACGCTGGTCATCGTCGAACGGCGAGCCGGCCACGTGTCGGGGTGCGCGGACATGGCCGACGCCGTCGGCCTCTACCCAGGCAACGACGTCACGATGCGCGGCGTAAGGATCGGCTCCGTCACCGCCGTGTCCCCGCAGGCCGGGCACGTGGTCGTGCGGTTCACCCTCGACACGCCCGTCGACTTTCCGGCCGACGTGTCGGCGGTGACCACCTCGGATTCGATCGTCACCGACCGGCACCTGGAGATCCCGTCGGGTCGGACCACCGGCGCCGCGTGGGACATGAGGCGATGTATTCCGTTGGCGCGCACGCACACCCCGACCAGTGTCAGTGCCGCCTACGCCGCCTTCGACAAGCTCGCCTCCCAGGTCACCGCCGCCGCGTCGGAGTCCGGCGAGCGCCGTGAACTGGTGCGCGACAGCATGAATCGCGTCGATGTGACCTTGCGCGGCACCGGCGCGGATTTCAATGCTGCGATCGCCGGACTCGCCGCGGCGCTCGGCGACCCGGGGCTACGGGATCAACAGTTGCGTTCGCTGTTGACCAACGTGGGGGAGCTGACCGATTTCTTCGTTCAGCGCTGGCCGGATCTGCAACTCGGACTGACCAAACTCGGTGAATTCGCCGAGACCTTCGATGCCTGGTTCTCGGTGCTCAATCCGGCCGTCGTCCAGACCACCCAATTGACCCCGTCGCTGTTGCGTCTCATCCGTACCTACTCGCCGCCGGTGTTCGCCGTCCTCGACGCTCTCATGCCGTTACTCGATCGCGTCCCGATGGATCAGATCCTCGCCCTGCTGCGGCGGTTGCCCCTGGTGTCGACAGGAGTCCAACGCATCCTCGCCCGTGGCGCGGCAGTCGGTGGAATCGAGACGGCTCCGCCGGCGGTGCGGGTCACCGCGTCGTCGAGCTCGGCTGTCTGCGCGGCGGTCAACGCGGTCATGGCACAGGCCTGCCGGCCGTCGCCCGGAGCCACCGGACACGTCGACCTCGCGCTGGTCCAACTCGTACTCGCGTCCGCAGGGGGCCGGTGATGATCCGATCCCGATGGTGCGCAGCGTGGGCGGCAGTGCTGGCGAGTCTCACGGTTCTCGTGGCCGCGTGCGGCATTGCGCCGACCGATCTGCCGTTACCCGGTACCCGCGTCGACGGTGACAGCTACCCGCTACACATCGAATTCGCCTCGGTACTCAACCTTCCCGCACGCAGCAAGGTGGTCTACAACGGCTCACGAATCGGGGTACTGCGCGGGGTGGGTCTGGCCGAACACGACGGTCGCCGGGTGGCGGTCGCGACCGTCGATCTCTCCGCCGACGTCCGGCTGCCCGCCGGCACGACCGCCGAACTCGTGCAGGCGACCCTCCTCGGCGACTTCTTCATCGCGCTGTCACCACCGGCCGGCGCCACCACCGCGACCATCGCCGCCGGCCAGACGATCCCGCTGTCGAGGACCACGGTGTCACCACAGGTCGAAGATCTTCTCGGAGGTGTGGCCGCACTCGCCAACGGAGGCACCATCGCCACCCTGCAACGCATCATCACCAACGCCAACAAGGCTTTTCCGTCCGACACCACCGAACGTGACGTCGGCATCGAGGTGCTGCGCGCGCTGATCGCGCGCAGCGCGGGTCAGGGCGACGACATCCGGTCGATGATCGATTCGATCGAGACGATCTCGCACACCCTCGACGTCAACCGGTCCCGATTGGCGTTCGCCTTCGAATTCGGGCCGCGACGGGTCAGCGGCGCGGTCTCGGCATTCCTCGGACTGTCGAACGTCTTGAATGCCTTGGGGCCCAACGTCGTCCCCATCGGCAACCTGATCATCCCGCGCTATGCGACTCTTCAGGGCCTCATCGGGGTCGTCGACCCATTGGTCGCCACGGCCGTACGGCTCGACACACAGGCACCCGCCGACATCCGCCGTCTCGATGACTTGCTCGGCGACCGACTCGTCGCCTGGGCGGGTAACCCGTCGATCGACGTCGTCGACGTCACCGAACCCGATGGCCGGGGAACCGGCGGGTCGGCGACCGACACCCGGACCGTCGCCGCGGTTCTCCGGATGATCGGGGCCATGCGATGACCGCACGCCGCACGATCGGGAGCCTGGTGATGCTGGTGGTGGTGTCGATCGCGCTCAGCGCCTACCTCGTCGTCGGCGTCCTGCATCTGCACCCGTTCACCCGATACGACACCGTATCGCTGGACCTCACCGAATCCGGTGGCCTGCAGAATAATTCGTCGGTGCTCTATAACGGCATCCAGGTCGGCACGGTGACCGATCTGCGGACCGGACCCGACGGGCTGCGGGCCACCCTCCGGATCAGGCCCGGCGCGGACGTGCCGGCCGACGCGACGGTCAGCATCGCGAATCTGTCCATGGTCGGCGAGCAGTACGTCGAATTCACCTCGACCACCGGATCGGGCCCGTACCTCACCGACGGTGCCGTGATCGGCAACGGCATCGACCCGGGCGTCTCGGTGGCCGACATGCTGACCTCCATGCACGGACTCACCAGCCAATTCGATCCGGCCACCCTCGAGGAGATCGCGCGGACCATCTCCGAGGGCTGGCAGGGCCGCGACGCCGACCTGGCGACCATCGGCCGATTCTCCTCGCTGACCGCCCGCACGATCGGCACCTACCGATCCGAGTTCTCCGGCCTGTTCGACCACGCACAGGAACTGTTGACGCGCCTCGACGGTGCCCGGATCGGCGCCGTGATGCGCGCCACCGCACCGAAGTTGGCGCACATGAACATTCCGTTCTCCACCTTGTGGAGCCTGCTGCCCGGACTCGCGCAGGCCACCGAGGGCGCCACCGGTTGGTACGACGTGATCATCCCGTTCACCCAGAAGATCGGCGAGTACCTCAACAAGACGATGCCCGACGTCGCCGCGATCATGCGGGTGCTCCAGCCCACCCTGACCGCAGTCGCACCGGCCGGTCGGGTGAATCTGGCGACCCTGGTCGAGCAGGGATTGCGGATCGTCGACGAGAACGGCGTCCTGCGACTGACCGTGGCGGACCCGCCATGACCGCACCACCCAGCCCATCGGCCACCACCGAGCCGCATCGGCCGCCACGAGCCCGAGAATCCCCACCGCCCACCGACACGAACCGAGATGACATGAGTGACACCGACGTTGCCGATACGGACACTGCCGAGGAGCAGGCCGACACGGAGCAGGCTGACACAGCACCGGACGACAGAACACCGGCCGATACCGAATCACCGCACGGGGCAACAGAATCAGACGAGAAGGTGGCAGAAGCCGACCAGCCTCCGGGACGCCGCGTGTCGCTGACGGCCCGGCTGCGTTCGCGGCCGTTCGTGGCGGCGATGATCGTCGCGGTGATCCTGGCGTTGGCGGTGGCGACGGGCGTCTTCGGGTGGCAAGCGCACCAGCGTGGCGACGAGCTCGACGCGTTGCGCGCACAGTCGGCCGACGAGGCGCACGCACGACAACTCGCCTCCGACTATGCGGTGGCCGCCGCGCGGATCGACTACCGCAATTTCGACCCGTGGTTCGCGGCGTTGCGTTCACACGTCAACCAGCCGCTGGCACAGCAGTTCCAGACCAGCGAACCCGCGTTGCGTGATCTTCTCGGGCAACTGCAGTGGGTCTCCACCGGCACGCTCGTCGGCAGCGACATCGCCACCCACAACGACGGCACGTACCACGTTCAGGTGTTCCTCGACGTGACCACCAGTAACGTCCAATCACCGGACGGGGTGAAGACGACTGCGCTATACCCGATAACGGTGGACGGCAAGAACTGGCAGATCACCGACATCAGCGGCGGCATCTCGCCCCTGCCGGGCAAATGACGGGCATCGAGGTGGATGCCCGGGGAAAGGACGTGATGACAACTCCGCATTCGGCAGATACGGGACTTCTTCCCGACATCACCCTGCGAGACATCCTGTCGGGGCTCGCGTCTCTGCGCCCGGACCTCGGGGGAGTGCTGCGGTCGTTGCCGGCGCTGATTCCGCGTCCGCCCGGTCGGCAGATGTCCATCGGGAAGCGTTTCGTCCAGTCCGTCGAGGCCTATCCCGATCGCGATTTCCTGCGCTTCGAGGGGCAGTCGATCACCTACCGTGACGCCAACGCGCACGCCAACCGGATCGCGGACTTCCTGAGTCGGCAGGGGATCTCACGCGGCGACGTCGTGGCCATCGAATCGCGTAACCATCCCGACGTCGTGATCACCATGCTGGCAATCGTGAAACTCGGGGCGATTGCGGGGATGCTCAACTTTCACCAGCGCGGCGCGGTCCTCGAACACAGCCTGGGGCTCATCGGCGCAAAGGTCCTGATCTACCAACCCGATCTCGCCGAGGTGCTCGAGTCCGTACCGGAGTCGGCGCTGCCCGAGGTTCGCCTCGACTTCGCCGAGTTACACCGCGGCGCGGCGCGGTGCTCCCCGCGCAATCCCGCCGTCACCGACTCGATCCCGCTGTCGGACACCGCGTTCTACATCTTCACCTCCGGAACGACGGGATTTCCCAAGGCCAGCAAGATGAGCCACTATCGGTGGCTCGCGGCGATGTCGGGCATCGGCGGGCTCGGCATCCGGTTGCGCCGCGACGACGTCATGTACACCGCGCTGCCCTTCTACCACAACAACGCACTGACGATCTCGGTGTCGTCGGTGCTCGCCTCGGGTGCGTGCCTGGCGATCGGCCGACAGTTCTCCGCGTCGGGATTCATCGACGAGATCATCGAGAACGACGCGACGGCGTTCTGTTACATCGGCGAACTCTGCCGATACCTGCTCGCGCAACCGGAGCGGCCCACCGATCGCGCCCACCGATTGCGGGTGGCGGTCGGCAACGGCTTGCGCCCCGACATCTGGGATGCGTTCACCGAACGGTTCGGCATCGACCGCATCGTCGAACTGTATGCCGCGAGTGAGGCCAACATCGGCTTCATCAACGTCCTCGGCATCCCCAAGACGGCCGGCTGGTCGCCCCTGAAATATGCCATCGTCGAGTACGACGAGGACACCGGGCAACCGCGGCGAGGACCCGACGGCAAAGTCGTCAAGGTGCCCCGGCATGGGACCGGCCTACTCCTCGCCGAGATCAACCGGCGCGTCCCGTTCGACGGCTACACCGACCCGTCGGCATCGGAGAAGAAGGTCGTCACCGGAGCGTTCAAAGCCGGCGACAGGTGGTTCAACAGTGGCGATGTGGTACGCGACCAAGGGTTTTCGCACATCGGATTCGTCGACCGGATCGGCGACACGTTCCGGTGGAAGGGCGAGAACGTGGCGACCACCGAGGTCGAGGCCGTCCTCGACGCCCACCCGGCCGTCGAGGAGGCGGTGGTGTTCGGGGTGCAGGTGCCCGGGGTCGACGGCAAGGCGGGTATGGCCGCGATCAGCCTCACGCCCGGCGCCACGTTCGACCCGGTCGCCTTCGCCGAGCATGTCCGCTCCGGACTGCCCGGATACGCGGTGCCACTGTTCGTGCGGCTCACCGACCATCTCGAGCACACCTCGACCTTCAAGAACATGCGGACACAGTTGCGCACCGAGTCGTTCGGCGACACCGGCGACGATCCCGTGTACGTCCTCGACGGCGACGAATACGTCGAGTTCTACGACGGGTTCGTCACCGCACTCGCCGGACCCCGCGCTGCCGTCTGACCGTCGTGGTCAGCTCTGGGGTAGGCGTTCTGATCGGCGCGCCAATTCCTCGCGGACGAACGCGAGCGCGGAGCCCTGCCACAGGCCCAGATGGTCGAGCATCGGATGGTGCCCACCGGGCACCGACACATAGGTGGCGTCGACGCCACGGTCGCGCAACTCGGCGATGCCCTTGGCGGTCTTGCGGGCCAGGGTGATGGTGTCGGCGTCACCGTGGACGGCGACCACCCGGGCGTCGTCGTTGATCATCCGCCAGTCGGCGAACTGCCACCACGGGGCCAGCGCGAGCACTCCGGTGACCGCAGGGTCGGCGGCCAATTGCGCCGCGATGCGTCCGCCCATCGAGTGCCCGATGAGCGCCACCGGGGTGTCGGGATGTGCACGACGCGCACGGGCCAGCGCGGCCCGCGCGTACGGCATGGGCGAGGCTTGTTCGCCGTTCCAGCCGTAGACGCGGTAGCGCACCTGGCGGACGTCGACGGCCCGACCGAAGCGCGCCCGGATCGACCAGGTGAACGGATACATGCGCAGCGCCGAGGCCTGCCACGGTGAGAACGGACGGTAACTCGAATCGGTCCCGCCGGGCAGGACGAGGACGACGAGCCGAGGATCGGCGCTGCGCACGGGCATCGAGAGTGCTCCTTGCTGGCGGACGTGCGGGTGGTTCACAGTAACTGTTCGGTTCGCATCGCCCTGCGGACCGCTCGATCGGTGGCAGAATTCGTCACATGGCACACCCTCGAGCCGGTACCCCGGCACTGCCCGAAGACCTCATCGACGTGGCCGCAGTGGAAAAGGCCTACTACGACCGCACTCCCGACCCCGATGATCCGTTGCAGCAGGTCGTGTTCGGCACGTCCGGCCATCGCGGATCGAGTCTGGACTCCTCGTTCAACGAGGCGCACATCCTCGCGACGACCCAGGCGATCGTCGAGTACCGCACCGGCGCGGGGATCGGTGGGCCGTTGTTCATCGGATTCGACACGCACGCACTGTCGGTCCCGGCATGGCGCACCGCACTCGAGGTCCTCGCCGCCAACGGCGTCACCACCCTCACCGCCGAGGGGGACTCCTTCACCCCGACGCCTGCAGTGAGTCGCGCGATCCTGCAGTTCAATGCCGAGAATCCGGGTGTGGAGTCCGACGGCATCGTCGTCACCCCGTCGCACAACCCGCCGCGTGACGGCGGGTTCAAGTACAACCCGCCATCGGGTGGACCGGCCGACACGTCGATCACCTCGTGGGTGGCCGCGCGCGCCAACGAATTGCTGCGCGCCAAGCTCGTCGGCGTCAAGCGGATTCCGTTCGAGCAGGCCCGTTCGAGTGAGTTCGTCACCGACTATCCATTCATGAGGCGGTATTGCGACGGGCTGGCCGACGTGGTCGACATGGCCGCGATCCGCTCCGCGGGCTTCCGCATCGGCGCCGACCCGCTCGGCGGTGCCTCGGTCGGATACTGGGCGGACATCGGATTCCGCTACAACCTCGCCACGCTCACCGTGGTCAATCCGACCGTCGATCCGACGTTCTCGTTCATGACCCTCGACACCGACGGCAAGATCCGGATGGACTGCAGTTCGCCGAATGCCATGGCCTCTCTGATCGGTGCACGCGATCACTACGACATTGCCACCGGCAACGACGCCGACGCCGACCGGCACGGGATCGTGACCCCGGATGCAGGCCTGATGAACCCGAATCATTATCTGGCCGTGGTGATCGACTACCTGTTCACCCATCGGCCCGGATGGTCGGAGCAGGCCGGGGTCGGCAAGACCCTGGTCTCCTCGTCGTTGATCGATCGGGTGGTCGGCGCCATCGGGCGACGTCTCGTCGAGGTGCCGGTCGGGTTCAAGTGGTTCGTCGACGGACTCCTCGACGGCTCGATCGCCTTCGGCGGCGAAGAGAGTGCGGGAGCGTCGTTCCTGACCTTCGACGGCAAGCCCTGGACCACCGACAAGGATGGGATCATCCTGGATCTGCTGGCCTCGGAGATCCTTGCGGTGACCGGCAAGACGCCCTCGCAGCGTTACCGTGAACTCGCCGACGCCTTCGGCGAATCCGCTTACGCGCGTATCGATGCGCCTGCGTCGCGGGAGCAGAAGGCGGTCCTGGCGAAGTTGTCGGCCGACCAGATCTCCGCGACCGAACTGGCCGGGGAGAAGATCACCGCGATCATGACCGAGGCACCCGGCAATGGTGCGGCGATCGGTGGGCTGAAGGTCACCACCGAGAATGCATGGTTCGCCGCCCGGCCGTCGGGCACCGAGGACGTCTACAAGATCTACGCCGAATCCTTCAAGGGGCCCGAGCATTTGGCCCAAGTCCAGGTGCAGGCACAAGAGGTGGTCGACGCGGCGCTGGCGTGAGCGTGCCACGATGAGAACGTTGGAGCCGCTGAGCGCACCCGTCGAGCCGATCGTCGCGTTGCAGCGGATCGCGTGGTTGCTCGAGCGGCAGCGGGAGAGCACCTATCGGGTGGAGGCGTTCCGCAAGGCGGCCCGGGCCGCGGCCCGACTCGACCCAGATGATCTCGAGAGTCGTTCGCGGGAAGGCACTCTGACGTCGATCACGGGTATCGGCAAGACCACCGCCACGGTCATCGCCGAGGCCCTCGACGGAGATCTGCCGGAGTATCTGGCGCGTCTGCAGTCGACGGAGTCGCCGTATCCACCCGGCGCCGCCGCCGATCTCGTCGCCGCGGCACGCGGGGACTGCCACAGCCATACCGACGCCAGCGACGGCGGTGCCCCGCTGACGGAGATGGCAGCGGCGGCAACCGCATTCGGACTCGAGTGGCTCACGGTCACCGACCATTCGCCGAGGTTGACCGTGGCACACGGTCTCAGTGCAGAACGGCTCGCCGATCAGATCGAGCAGATCGAGGCCTACAACCGCGGGGCGAACATCACCGGGAGGCGGCTACCCGAGACGCAGGTTCGATTGCTGGCGGGAATCGAGGTCGACATCCTCGACGACGGTGCACTCGATCAGACCGATGCGCTCCTCGACCGGCTCGACATCGTCACCGCCTCGGTGCATTCGGCCCTGCGGATGGAGCACGACGCCATGACGCGGCGATTGGTGGCAGCTGCGACCGACCCGCGGGTCGACGTGCTGGGACATTGCACCGGACGGCGCGTACTCACCGGCCGCGGACACCGGCCGCCGTCGAGTTTCGACGCCCGAGAAGTGTTCGAGGCGTGCGCAACCCATCAGACCGCGGTCGAGATCAATTCCCGCCCCGAACGTGTCGACCCGCCCGACGAACTCGTGACCATGGCGATCGAGGCGGGCTGCCTGTTCGCGATCGACTCCGATGCGCACGCACCGGGGCAGCTCGAATTCACGGTGCTCGGAGCGCAGCGTGCCCACGAGCACGGCATCGACCCGGATCGCATCATCACCACCTGGCCGGTGGACCGGTTGCTGGCGTGGGCCGGTCATCGGTGAGCGTGGGTGCGTCAGCGGGCGAGCCGTGCGCGCAGCCACGTGTCGACATCATCGACTGCCTGCCGGCCGATGGGTGTGTCATGCATCGTGAAACCATGCGGTGCAGCCGGATACAGCCGTAGATCGACGTCGTTTCCCGCGGCGGTGAGCCGGGCGAGCATGGCGAGGTTGTCGGCCAGCACCACATCCTCCTCCCCGATGACGACGAGCACCGGCGGCAGGCCCCGTAGATCGCCGAAGATCGGTGAGATGTCGGCGACGGTGCGGTCGGTGACATGACCGACGTACGCCTCGATGAAGTACTCGTCGGCAATTGTTGCACCGGAGGGGGTGTGGGCACTGAGGTCGTAGCTTCCGGCCTCGAGGACCACGCCGTCGACCTCGGAAACCACGCCGGCATCGCGCAGGCGGAGAAGTGTCGTCATCGCCAACGTGGCGCCGGCCGACATGCCACCGAGGGTCAGGGCGGTGGTGCCGAATCGTTCGGTGCCCGTCGCGATCAGCCACGATGCCACCGCCGCACAGTCGTCGGGGGCGGCCGGCCACGGCGACTCGGGGGCGAGGCGGTAGTCGACGCCGATCACCACCGCATCGAGGGCGTCGGCGCGGCGTGCGTTCTGCGCGTCGTGCCGGGCGGCGGAATCCATGTAGAACCCGCCACCGTGCAGGTGGAGGTGAATGCCCGTGGGGTGCCCGGAATCGGGCAGGAGAATGCGGATCGGGATTCGGTGTCCGTCGACCTCGATGATCTCGGAGCGAGCCCGGGTCGGCGCCTGTGGATCGACGGCCCGCGCGGCCCTGACGGCGGCGAGCTCGGTCGCCGAGCGCGGTCCGACACCGCCGACCCGGATGGCATAGAACGCGCGGGTGTCGGCGAGGTCCGCCGCCGACACCGGTTGCCGCAGATCGGCCAGGCCCAGCTTCACCACGGTTCCGCCATCGTCACGGCACCCACCATAGCGTTCGGGGCCACCGGCAATCAGGGCTACCGGCGATCAGGGCCTGGGCCGCCAGGTGGCCCAACCGCAGAACAACGCCGCGACCACGAGCAGGATGACACCGACCCACAGGTTGGCGCTGCTACCGACCGACAGGTCGACGACGTCGTGGGACGCGGACTCGGCGCGGTCCCCGGCGCCTGCCGTCCCCGACGCCGGGATCAGCCCGGCGATCAGCAGCAGGATCCCGTAGATCCCCAGCAATGCGCCGACGATGTTGCGAATGTCGAACAGACGCACCAGCAGACGTTGTCGTGAGGTCGAAGCGGTTGTCGGCGTCGAGGTTGGTTGGTCGTTCATGTGCGTACTCCGATCAGTGGAAGACGATGTTGAGGATGATCACGAGGATCACCACGATCGAGGCGAGCGGCACGGGCCGCGCAATCCAGGCGGTCCGCGAGTCGTCGCCGGCGAGTGTGGCCTTGTCGGTCAGCGAGTAGACGAAGCCGGTCAGTTCGGAGGCCGGCTTGGGACGGGTGACCAGCGAGACCGCCACCGATGCCACGATGTCGACGATGAATGCCATCGATGCGGCGACGAACGGCATGCCCTGACCGGGTAGGTCGATGACCCCGGTCTCTTGCAACACGAAAACGACGACGGCAGAGGCGGTTCCGAGTACCAATCCCACCCAGCCGGCGGTCGGCGTCATCCGTTTCCAGAACATACCGAGGATGAACGTCGCGAAGAGCGGTGCATTGAAGAAGCCGAAAAGCGTTTGCAGGTAGTCCATCAGGTTCGAGTAGCCGGCCGCGATCGTCGCGGTACCGATCGCCAGCAGCACCGCCGCCACGGTCGCGACGCGGCCCACCGTGATGTAGTACGAGTCCTCGCGATCCTTCACCACGTACTGCTGCCAGATGTCGTAGCTGAACACGGTGTTGAACGCCGACACGTTGGCCGCCATGCCGGCCATGAACGACGCGATCAGACCGGCCACCGCGACGCCGAGCAGGCCGTTGGGCAAGATGTCACGCATCATCAGCAGCATGGCGTCGTTGTAGGTGATGCCGTTGCCGGTACCGGTGTTCTTGAGGTGGATCATGTCGCCGACCACTGCGGCACAGATCATTCCGGGAATCACCACCACGAACGGGATGAACATCTTCGGGATCGCGCCGATGATCGGAGCGCGCCGAGCCGCCGACATCGAGTCCGACGCCATCGCCCGCTGCACCTCGACGAAGTTGGTGGTCCAGTACCCGAACGAGAGCACGAAGCCCAGGCCGAACACGATGCCGACGACCGACCACACCGGCGAGTTGAAGCCGCTGAGCGCCTGCCCGGGCCACGACGTGAGCTGCTCGTGCACCGTCGCGGTCACCGCGCCGGAGTCGGAGTGGGTGTCGATCACCTTGTCGCGCAGTCCACTCCACCCGCCCACCTTGATCAGACCGATGACGGTCAGTGGCACGAGTGCGGCGAGGATGACGAAGAATTGCAGCACCTCGTTGTAGATCGCTGCGGACAGCCCGCCGAGTGCGGTGTAGGTCAACACCACCGCGGCGGCGACGATCAACGACACCCAGTGCGGCCAGCCGAGGACCGCGTTGATCACCGTGGCGAGCAGGAACAGGTTGACCCCCGCGATGAGAACCTGCGCCACCGCGAAGCTGAGGGCATTCACCAGATGCGCGCCGGTGCCGAAGCGGCGTCGCATGAACTCGGGCACGCTACGCACCTTGGAGCCGTAGTAGAACGGCATCATCACCAGGCCGAGGAACACCATTGCCGGGACCGCGCCGATCCAGTAGTAGTGCATCGTGGCCAGGCCGATCTGGGCCCCGTTGGCCGACATGCCCATGATCTCGACGGCGCCCAGATTGGCCGACACGAAGGCAATACCGGTGACCCATGCCGGCAGGCGTCGTCCCGACAGGAAGAAGTCGAGACTGGTGGCGACCTGGCTGCGGGCGATGTAGCCGATTCCCAGGACGAAGACGAAATAGATGGCGACGAGGACGTAGTCGAGTACGCCGGTGTTCAACCGCAGTACTTCGCCGGATGCCAGATTCATGGCAACTCCCTTGTTGCACTTCAACCGATCAATGTCCATCAGAAGCTAACAGGAAACAACAGAAGATCGTGCGAAGTTGTGAAATTTGGTTCGTTTAAGTGCGAACTTGCTACGATCGGCGACATGCTTGCAGCGGAACGGCGTGCCCACGTCCTCACCGCGGTCGTCGATCGGGGCGCTGTGCGGGTCTCCGACCTGGCGAACGAGCTCGAGGTCTCGGAGATGACGATCCGACGGGACCTGGAGTATCTGGAGACCACGGGTGAGTTGAGCAAGGTGCATGGCGGTGCGGTGCGCTCGACCGCCACGACCGAGGCCCGCGGTGTGGAGCCGCCGTCATCTCTCAAGGCGGCTCGCGAACCGGGTGCCAAGCGGGTGATCGCGCGCGCGGCGCTGGACCTCGTCGAGGACGGGATGACCGTGGCCATCGGTGCGGGGACCACCACATTGGAACTGGCACGCGCACTTCGGGGGCGGGCGGTGGACGTGATCACCAACTCGGTCACCATCTTCGAGGTGCTGACCGACCCCGCCGACGACACGGTTGATGCGTCGGCCGTGCAGTTGACCGGCGGGCAACGGACACCCTCCGACGCGCTGGTCGGACCGCTGGCCAACGCGGCGCTTGAACGCTATCGCACCGATCTCGCCTTCGTCGGGACCCATGGGATCGACCCCGACGCCGGCCTGACGACGCCGAATCTCGGTGAGGCGGAAACCAACCGGAAGCTCCTCGGCACCGCGCGATCGGTGGTGGTGCTCGCCGACCACACCAAGTACGGGGAGATCGGTGCGCACCTCTTTGCCGAGTTCGACCGCATCGACCGACTGATCACCGATGCCGGGTTGTCGGCGGCCGATCGTCGCCGGCTGGCCGACGTCGTCACCCTCACCATTGCCGACGGGAGTGACGGGTGAGCGGCGTCGACGGCAACCAGAGTGGGCGGCAACCGCATTCGTCGGGTCGGTCGCTGAACGAGCCGGTACGGGGTGCGCTCGCCGATGGCCGCGAGATCTTGTTCTTCTCCACGGAGTCCGCCTCGCGACCCGGTACCGATCACCGCGATCTGCCGCCCCGGCCCACGGACCCGCCGAATGAGATTCGTCGCGACCCCCGCACCGGTGAGTGGGTGATGATCGCCCCGGCCCGCCAGGAACGTACCTACAAGCCACCGCGACAGATGTGTCCGCTGTGCCCCGACCCGACGGGCCGATCCAGCGAGATCCCCGCCGACGACTACGAGGTGGTGGTCTTCGAGAATCGTTTCCCGTCGTTGTCGACGGCGCGGGCGGGCAGTGGATTCCGGCTGCCCGACGGCCACGATGACCCGTTCGTGGCCGCTCCCGGATACGGTCGCTGCGAGGTCGTCTGCTTCACCAGTGACCACGAGGGCTCATTCGCGACGTTGAGCGTCGACCGCGCTCGGCTCGTCATCGACGCGTGGTCGCAGCGCACCACCGACCTGTTGTCGCGCGACGGGATCGAGGAAGTGTTCTGCTTCGAGAACCGTGGCGAGGAGATCGGGGTGACGTTGTCGCATCCGCACGGCCAGATCTATGCCTATCCGTTCATCACCCCGCGGACGGCGTCGTTGAACCGCGCTGCGCGATGTCATCGGGACGCGACCGGCCGTGATCTGTTCGAGTCGATCATCGACGCCGAGATCGGCAGCGGAGCAAGGATATTGCGGCGCACCGAGCACACCGTGGCATTCGTGCCGTTCGCGGCGCGCTGGCCCGCAGAGGTCCACATCTACCCGTTACGTCATGTGCGCTCGCTGGCCGAGCTGACCGACGCCGAGGCCGACGATATCGCCGCGGTGTACCTGGCCGTATTGCGCGCGTACGACGGCCTTTACGGTGATCCGTTGCCCTACATCGCGTCATGGCATCAGTATCGGCACTCCGCCGCGGAGGGCTACCTGCATGCAGAACTGTTCTCGGTCCGGAGAAGTCGGGACAAACTCAAGTATCTGGCGGGATCGGAGTCCGGCCGTGGCGCCTTCGTCACCGACAAGACCCCCGAGGACATTGCCGCCGACCTGCGAGAGGTGATGCGATGACACCCGAGATCGCCACCACGGTACGGGCGTACGCGCCTGGCCGGGTCAATCTGATCGGTGAACACACCGACTACAACCTCGGATATGCGCTCCCGATCGCGCTGCGCTCGGGAACGTCGGTGACGTTCACCGCCGACGATGGAGACGTCCTGGCGGTCACGTCCGAAGCCGAGTCGCAGGACCTCACCGTCGCGGTGGACACGGCGCCCGGCGACCTCGACGGCTGGGGCGCGTACGTCGCCGGATGTGTGTGGGCGCTGCAGCAGTCCGGGCACGTCGTGCGGGGTGGGCGGATGTCGATCACCTCAACGGTGCCGATGGGGTCAGGTTTGTCGTCGTCGGCAGCACTGGAATGTGCAGTGCTGCTGGCACTGACAGCAGAGCGACCCCTACCGCCGCTCGAGGTCGCCCGGATCGCGCAGCGCGCGGAGAACGACTACGTGGGAGCGCCGACCGGGCTGCTCGACCAGTTGTCGAGTTTGTATGGTCGGGCGGATACGGCTCTGCTGGTGGACTTCTCGTCGTTGGAGGTCACCGAGGTGCCGATGTATCTCGGCGACGCACATCGACTGCTGGTGATCGACTCCCATGCGCCACACCAGAATGTGGCCGGCGAATACGCGAAACGACGACTCTCGTGTGAGAATGCCGCCGGAGAACTCGGCGTGTCCAGTCTGCGCGAGGTCGATCCGGAAGCCTGGAGGAGGCTCCGTGATGAGCCGGAACGTTCTCGAGCCCGTCACATCCTCACCGAGAACACGCGGGTTCTCGACGCGGCGGAGGCTCTGCGTCATGGCGACCTCGCAACTCTCGGGCGTTTGATGTGCCTGTCCCACGCATCGATGCGCGATGATTTCGAGATCACCACCGAGCACATCGATCTCATTGCCGAGCGTGCGTGTGAACTCGGTGCGCTCGGGGCACGAATGACCGGTGGTGGCTTCGGCGGGTCGGTGATCGCGTTGTGCAGCGATGAAGTCGCGCATCGGATCACCGACGAACTGGGGGAGACCGTCGCGGACGCCGGCTATCCGGCGCCGACGATCCGTGCGGTCCGGCCGGGGCGTGGGGCGCATCTGTGCTGAGACGTCACCATGACCAGGTGGTGCTGACCACGAGGTCGTGACCCGGTGTCACCACCCGGGGAGCTGTGTTCAGTCCGTCGGGTGGTCCTGACTGCGGCTCCACACAGACCGCGTATTCGCGCATGTCGTACACCACCACCCATCGGGCGTCGCTACGAACGTGAATCCTTGAGTGCCCCGGCCATTCACAGACCACGTCCACCCCATCGGGCATGGCGAAGCAGTCGTCCCACGGTGGTTCCTGCGGTGCGATCTGTCGGCCGGTCGGCAGGTGATCGGAGCCGCGCTCCTCCTGCCATGCGGGGGCGAACCGCAGCTCCAACGAGCCAGCCGACTCGACGTCGAGATGTCGACGAAACCATGGATGCCATCCGGCCTGTGCGGGAAAAGGTCTGTCATCGGCGTGAATTCGCATCTGCAGCCGAAGTCTGTCGATGGTCAGGGTGATCTGGTGGGTGACGCTGCCCGGAAACGGCCATGACGGTTCGAGGCGCACGCCCAGGCTCGCCCGTGTGGTGCTGTGGTCGAGCACCTCCCAGCGATGGTCGCGGACCGTACCGTGCAGGGCATGTGGAGGATCGTTGCGGGGGAATCGATGATGCTCTCCATCGAAGTCGAGGAGTCCATCGCGCAGCCGTCCGCACCACGGGGCCATCGGAAAGCATCCGAAACCCGGTCCCTGATAGAGGTATCGGTTCCTTTGATGCGGAGCGAGGTCATCGATCCCGACGCCGGGCTGACGCCAACTGTTGCCTCACCGGACCGTAGGACGAGATCGCCGGGTGCCATGGGTCCACCGTATCGCGCCGAGGGGTAGCCTCGGTGGCACACGCGAGAGGGAGTGGGCGTGAGCACGACACACGAGACCAGCGATGTATCCCGTCGATATCGGTCGGTGCCGACGCCGGTCGATGATGTTCTCCTGCTTGCAGAGGGGGAGTGGCTGATCGGGCTGCATTTCGCCAATCACCGTATCCCTGAGTCGGAGTGGGGATCGCTGGCCGGTGACGACGACCCGGTACTGAGCCCGGCGGTCGCTCAGCTCGACGAGTACTTCGCCGGACTCCGGCAGGACTTCGATCTGCCGCTTCTACCGCGCGGGGGAGCGCTGGCAGAATCGATATGGCGACTCCTGCTCGACATCCCGTACGGCACGACCACCAGCTACGGTGCCATCGCGACGCAGCTCGGCGACCGGTCGCTGGCGCAGCAGGTAGGCCAGGCGGTGGGCCGGAATCCGATCGCGATCATCATTCCATGCCATCGGGTGATCGGCGCCGACGGTTCGCTTACCGGATTCGGTGGTGGGCTCGAGCGCAAGCGCATCCTGCTGAGTCTGGAGGAACCGTCCGCCGAGGACGCCGGTCGGCTGTTCTGAGGTCGCCCTCCCCCGATGGTCGAGGTGCCCTTTCTTGGTGGTTGAGGTGCACCTTTTCCTGGTGGTCGCGGTGCCCTTTTTCTGGTGGTCGAGGTGTGACGAGCGCTAGCGAGGAGTCTCGAGACCTGTTGAGCTACAGCTGGTTCCATCCCACAACGAGACCCCGTCACCGCGGATACGTGACAATCACCTGCCCCGTCCGTCGGCTTCGCCACTCCACCCGCCGATCGGTGTAGAGCGTCGGCACCCACTCGGCGAGGTGTTTGCGTTGGTGATCGGCCCGGCACAGTGGGATCAGGTCACCGAGCACCGTCCAGCCTCCGGCCTCGGGGTCGGTGTGGTTGAACGGTCGCCAATGATCGAGGTCGCACAGGTGTGACGGCATCCCGCAGTACGGGTATCGGCACCATGCGTCGTTGGCCAGCACCTCAGCGCGCAGTGTGGCGCTGGGTGCATAGGTCAATGCCCCAGGGGGTGGCACGGTGTGACCACCGTGTCCGGTCGGGTCGGCCGGTGGGGCTTGGGGCCGGTCGGAGATCTGCGGGATCAACGGTCCAGCCGTGCGTACGGATTCGGGGTAGTGGATGGTCTTCGCCACGTCGGCGAGGGTGGTGGCGTAGTCGCGGTCGATGGGCCCGTATCCCTGCAACCGGGGCACGAGAATCCCGTCCGGGTCCTTCAACACCGTCAACACAGGTGCGCCGGGCACCACCAAGGCCCGCCCGAACGCCACGGGCACCTCATCCGGGATCGGCTCGTCCAGGGGGTCGGGGATCTCGGGTTCGACGACCGGCTCCACCAACTCGACGTCGGGAGCGTCGGCATCGGCGGGTTCGGGCAGCAGGTCGTCCCATGCTGCCGCGTCCTCGGCGTCAGCGGGAGTTTCGGCCGACCCGTTGCTGTCGGTGCCGCCACCTCGTTTTGGGCAATCATCTTGTCCGCATTCGCAGTCGAGGTGGGCCCCCGGGACGCCTGTGATCTCCCCGAGGGCGATCACCCGCCTCGGCCCGAGACGACGCGGGTCCTTACGGCAGGTCCGTTCATCGATCAGCGCGTTGATCTGCGTGGTGAGAAACACCCCATAATGCGCAGGCACGACCGCGTCCAGAGAGGAGTGCCCCGCAACATCAGGGGTGATGGTCACGTGTCCCACCAGGTCGGTGATGGTGTCGCGGTCCTCGATGACACTGTCGGGGTTCATCGAAATCAGTGCGGCGTCGAGTTGTTGCGACAGCACTGGGTCGGTGGTGGCGCGGGACCCGTAGTCCAGGACGATCTCTTCGAACGACATCTCCGACTCGTCACCGGTATCGACGCTGTCGGTGTCGCTGTCGGTGTCGCTGTCCGCGCCGCGTTGGGCGGCGCGCGCCATGATCGACGCCCGGTTGGTGGACAGTTCACCGTTCAAATACGCAGCGCGGATCAGCGGGAGTTCTTTGAGGAGGTCCGCCAGCGCTATCCAACTGCCGGCTTTGCTTCGGGAGATCTTGAATTGCAGAGACACTTCGGCGCGTGCGAGTTTGTCGGCGTGCTCGATCACCGAGCCCCATACCTCGACCTCGGACTGTCCTGCCAAACGTTCGCGATACACCCGATCGGCCAGCGCGGCAGCTGCCAGGACCGCGCGCGCTTCATGTTTGCGGGACTGGCGCAACAACTCGGGGCCGGTCTCGGTGAGTTCGTCGCGCGACATCGATGTGATCGCGGCGGCGTCGGCTTCCGGGTCGGTGAACGTCAATGTGGTCGACATCCGAACAACCTCCCCTCCCGCGATCGGACTTGATGAGAACTAGTGTACGAAGGGGTACCGACAAAACCGGTCCGATGATCGCCAGGCTGGAGAAATCTGTGGACAACTTTCTCACTCATCGACTGGGCGCTCGATTACGTCGAGCGGATAGTGGATATGGTTGCGATACTTGCCATCTCGCCGGGTCTCGAGGCTCGCCGCACGCGGCTCGCACCTCGACCATCGGGGAAGGGGTAAGCGTCGGATGGCGGAAGCCCTCGACCATCGATCCAAAGAACCGATTGATGCTCCGGGCGTTTCCATCCGGTGGTCGAGGTGTCGAGGAGCGCCAGCGACGAGGCCTCGAGACCTCTGTCACCGATCATTGTTCGCATCATCCGCCGAGCCGAACCAGCACCGGTGCAAGCGGTCTCGAGGCTCGCCGCACGCGGCTCGCACCTCGACCATCGGGGGAGGGGCGAGCGTCGGTCAGGAAATGCGCCGTCGTTCTACTCCGGGCGTTTCCTTGTCACCGATCATTGTTCGCATCACCCGCCGAGCCGAACCAGCACCGGTGCAAGCGGTCTCGAGGCTCGCCGCACGCGGCTCGCACCTCGACCATCGGAGGGATGGAGGCGCTCGACAATCGGGGGATGGAGGCGCTCGACCATCGATCAGGGGGAGTCGGTCGGGATCGGGGACCACCGCCAGATCTTGGGTGGACGACCGCCGGCGGCGGGCGCGACGCCTGCTTCGGTGAGCGTGGTGATCCGGGCGAGGTCGCGATTGAGGTTGGCGCGGTGCACCTCTGCGCCGGTGAGTGACCGGGTGATCGTGACGGCGTCGGTGGCGGTGAACTGCGGGCCGGTGAGGCCGCGCGTGAAACCGAGGTCACGCCAGAGTTTCTCGGCAAGGATGGACCGGGTGGCGGTGATGATCTCGGCGTGATCGAACGCCGGTGGGTGGTCGCGGTCGATCGGTGTCCACACGGCCTGTTCCGTCCGGATGTCTGGCGAGTCCCAGAAGGTCGCCCACATGGCCACCGACAGTGACGGTCCGCGTGGATCTCGACTTGGCTCGTCGAAGGTCTTTAGTTGGCCGATCGCCGACGGCGGCTCGTTGACGCCGAGTTTCGTCAGAGCTCGTGAGGCGGCATCGGTGAGGCGCTCACCGCTGCGCACGACGACGCCGGGGAGGGCTCGCTCGCCGAGATGCGGTTCGGTCGTACGGCGATGGGTGGCGACGAGCACCGCGCGCGCCTCGGCGTCGTAGGTCAGCGCCACCACGTCGACGCTGACGACACTCAGGATGCCGGGCTCGGGCTGGGCCACGTGATACTCCTGTCGGTCCGTGCAGGCCCGGTCGCGCGGATCACGACGGGCGCCCCCGTCGCCTGCGAGATCAACTGTGCCACCCCATCGGCATCAGCCGGAAGCTGTCGTAGATCCGGCGTGGCGTGCGCGGCGATCTCGGTCAGCCGCGCGAGTGCGGTGAGGTCGCCCGCGCGCGTGGGTGACAGCGGGGTCGGATCACCGTCCCAGGTGTCCGCGACGCAAAGACCTGCGGTGCCGAGGATGTCGAGGTGCGAGACCGCGACACCGTCGAGCACACCCGCCACAGCCGCGGCATAGCGGAGCGCGGGAAGGTCGAGATGCCCTGTCCGCCAGGCACCCTGGTAGCGACCCTCACGGTTGTGGACGTCGGGTAACACGACATCGTCGCTCTCGGTGGGCATCGGACCGTACCCGTGACGTGTTGCGTAACACCGCGTCGTACCCAGAACGTACGGACGGTGGCCGGTGTTTCGCAGCCACTGCACGAGCGGCCCGGGCACGACCGTGGACCACGTGGTGTGCGGGTGAAAGCCGTGCCATTCGTCGAGGAGCGCTCCCTGCGATCCCTCGAAAATGGTGGTACCGGCATCGATCGTCGCGCTCAGGTAGGCGGGCATGTCGTCGACGACGCGAATCGAATCGGCGATCTCACACAGCGTGTCGGCGATGTCGGTGACCGAGTCGACGGGCGCCTCGGATTCGGATGCGGCCGCCAACAGCGGCCGTGCGTAGGCCGCCAGCGCGTCGAGGGCGCGGATCGTTGCTCGGCGATCACGCAGCAGGCCGAGAGTGGGCACAGCTGCATCCGGAGCGTCGGCATGCATCACGAAGTTGCCGACCCGCTGCCCCCGCCGGGCACCGGACTCCACTGCCATTGCGTAGGCGGTGGTCTCGCCGATACCCTCACCGGTGGAGCCATGACGGGCGTTGCCACGCAGCGCTTCTCGGGCGCGATTCATGGCGATGTGCAGCGGTGTGGTGACCTGGCAGCGGGTGTCGGCGGTGAGCAATCCGAACGGGTTGCGGATACCGGCGTCGGCCAGTTCCGCGGCCTCCTGCGCCAACCGCAGGGGATTGACCATCATCGGGGCGGTGAGCAGGGTACGCACGTCGAGGAAACTCGCCGACCCGAATTGCCGGAAGGTGTGGTGCCGGCTGCCGTGGCACACGTTGTGGGCGGCCTGTGCGCCCCCGGAAAACCGCACCACCGCAGTGGTATCGGGGATCATCGACGCCAAGAAGTCCACGGTCGCTCCCTTGGCCTCGTCGCCGTACCCGAGACCGACGACGATGACGGGAGCGCCGGGCGCGCGCCCGGGCAGGATCTCTGCACCGGGCGCGGCCGTGGTCGACGCCGTCGTGGTTCTCACAGGTCCGCCGGCAACGTGCCGGTCCCGGTGATCGGACGGGGAGTCACCTGCGCCAATGCCTTCCCGACCGCGGGTGCCGCGGCAGCACCGGCATCACGCAGATCGGCCATGCCCTCATCGACGGTGATGGCGTTCTCCATCACCCCGATGGTCAGCGCGATCAGATCGGCGACCCCGTCGGGATTGTCGAGCTTGAGGAATCGCTCGCCGACGATGGCCCGCCAGTGGTCCTCGATCTGCGGATCGTCGTAGTAGCTGGTCAGATTCGGCAGGATGTAGTGAATGTGGAAGCGCTGAGCCAATTCTCGATAGACGTCGGCGACGTCGCGATCCTCACCGATGTCGTCGCCGATGAACCGGCGTACGGAATCCGCGTAGAGCACATCCTTGTTCATCTCGTCGCCGATGAAGAACACGTGGCCCTTGCGGCCGCGCCGATCCCAGGCATCGGTGACGACCCGAGTGGCCAGGAAGTACGCGGCCAGTGCGTACCCCTCACGCTTGTCGCCTCCGCCGCCGCCCTCGAGGTAGATGTCGCGCAGCTGTTCGTCGATGCGGTTGTCGGACTCGAATTGGCCGATTTGTAGTGGCACGACATCGAATTGGTCGTCGCCGATGGCTCCGACCATGATCTGGGGATCGTCGACGTAGCCGCCGCGGGTCAGCAGACCGAGCAGATCGCCGAGACGTTTCTGGACGGTGATCGGCACGCGGCCCATCGAGCCCGTGACATCGAAGAGGACGACGATCGGGGTCGACCGGGGGTGGTCGATGCTGTCGCGTGACTCGCGTGTGGTGACGCCGTAGGCGTTGAGTGAGGGCGCCGCGACGCGCAGGTGACGTGGCGTCTCACGCATCCGGACCGAGTAGCCGAAGTCGGCGGCGCCGGCTGCCCGGCGGGCGGCCGCGGCGTTGCGAAATGCGCTGGTGTCCCAATAACCCTGTCCCATGATGGATTCCTTTCTGGTGGTGAAGATGTCGAGAATGGCTGTCACGCCGTCATCGGCTGTGGTCTCGGCAGCGTGAACGGCCGGAACCGGCGCGGACCGTAGAGCGCCGACAACAACAGGTCGTATTCGTGTAGCCAGGTGTCCGGGTCGAGAGTCTCGGCAGCACAGGCGAATGCTCGCTGTCGAGGACAGCGGTCGCCCAGCATGACGCCGAACAACCGTGCCACGGCGTTCCCGTCGCGTGCCGGCGGGCTGCCGTCCCCGGCGGTCGCGGGGCCGGTCCACCCTGTCAACACGACACCGTGTTCGTCGGGATGGATCAGAACGGAGTGGACGCCGAGGTTGCCGTGCGGACGGCCGGCTGCGGCAAGGGTCATGACGATGCGGCGCACCATCCACGCCCAGTCGCGGCCGTCGAGTCCGGCGGGATACGACGCGTGCACCTCGTCCAGGCAGACCATTCCGGCGGGTACACGGTAGGCGACCCAGGGATGGCCGTCGGTGACGGCGGTGTCGACGACGCACGGCGCGAAAGCCCGCATACCGTGGCCGGCCAGATGAGCGGCGACCGTTGGCAGCGCAACCACACTCGCGACGCCGGCGATGCGCCCGATCTCGACACGGATATCGGGGTCGTCGGTGCGATACGCGCTCATCTGGTCGGTGACCCAAAGGCGTTCGCGCAGAACGTGGGTGGCCGCCCCGCCCACGAATGCCGTGGTGTCACCGGTGCCCGACGCAGCCGTCACCGTCTCGCACCAGGCGCAATACAGCGCGTTGAGGGTCAGTGCGGCGTCGCGGGCAACCTCCGGCGACAGTCCGAGGATCGTCGCGCGGTCGGGGTGCACCGCGGCGAGCAGGGCGCGGTGACGGCGACGTGCCGCGCGCCGGGCGGACGGATCGGTCGGTGTTCCCGCGAACACGTCGTCGGGTCGGCGGGCGTTCTCGATCAGCCGGACGATCTCGAAGGGGTCGTACTCGTTCATGTCTTTTACTCTAATCGAGTAATAGTCAGGACGCAACGGTATCGGTCGAACAGCCGACCACAGACGGTCAGAGGTGGTCCAGCGCCGCCGCGAGTCGTCGGACGCCCTCGTCGAGTTCCGTCGGTGGCAGCGTCGCGAAACTCAGTCGCAGGTACTCGCCGAGATCGTCGGAGACGGCGAACGCACGTCCCGGCACGAAGGCGACGCCCTGGTCGACGGCGGCAGGCAGGAGGTTGGAGGTATCGACATCGTGCAGGCGCGCCCAGCAGAACATCCCGCCCTCCGGTGGGCGCCAGTCGATCCGGCCCCCGAGGTGGCGGTCGAGTGCATCGGTCAGCGCGGTTGCCCGAACCCGGTACTGCGCGCACAGGCGATCCACGTGGTCGGTTAGCCACCCGGTGTCGCTGAGCAGGTCGGCGGTCATCAGTTGACTGAACGCCGAGCCGCAGAGGTCGGCACTCTGACGCAGGCGCTCGACCATGCCGACGATCGACGGCGGTGCCTGCATCCAGCCCACCCGCAACGCCGGTGCGAGGATCTTCGACGCGCTGCCGAGTCGGATGACCCGATCGCCGGGGATCGGATCAATCGGGTCGCCGGTGAATCGCAACGCCCCATAGGGGTCGTCCTCGATCGCGAGAAAACCGTACTGATCGGCGAGTTCGGCGAGGCGTATGCGGGTCTGCGCGCTCGCGGTGACTCCTGACGGATTGTGAAAGTTGCTGACCGTGTGCACGATCCGGGGCCGTAGTCCGGACCGAAGCCGTGTCTCGAGCTCGGTGACGTTGGTGCCGGCGCCGGTGATGGGTAGGGCGACAATCCGGGCGCACACGGCTTGAAAGCTTTGCAGTGCACCCACATACACCGGATCGTCGACGACGACCGTCGATCCGGGATCGACGAGCGCCTGTGCCAGCAGCGAGAGTGCCTGCTGTGAACCATGGGTGATGAGGATCTGCTCGGGAGCGGCGCACTGCAGGTGGGCGATGGCCTCGCGGCACCGCGCAACGCCGGTGCTCGCCGTGTACTGGAGCGCCGAAGCGTCGGCGATCGCACGTTGCGCCGCAACCGCGATCCGTGCGGTGGGGATGAGATCGGTGGCAGGCAAACCGCCCGCGAGGCTGAGCACACTGGGCCGTTCGGTGACCGCGAGGAGATCTCGGATGGCCGACCCGCGGATCGACTTGAGGGCGCGCGATGGGGGAATGGACAAGGCAGACATGGGGCATCACTTCCGAAGGGCTGGTGGGGAAAGTGATGCGGGTGGTCACCGGATCGGCATCCAGGGTTCGATGCCTGACCAGACGGTAGCGCGCGGAATCCAAATGATGAAACCATAGTCCCATATATTGGGATGATCGACTGGTGGTGTGCGTCGCTGCGCATCGGGCGACACGCGACTTGACCTTGACGCGGCGTCAACGTGTGTACTGCGATCACCACAGGCGAGAAAGGGGTGCCGATGAGGATCGGGCAGGTGGCACGGCTGGCGGGCGTCAGCACGCGCACCATCAGGTACTACCACCGGCTCGGGTTGCTTCCCGAGCCGCCACGGGATTCCAACGGATACCGAAGCTACGCACTCGACGACGTGGTGGCTCTCCTGAGGATTCGTCGGCTCACCGCACTGGGATTGGCGCTCGATGAGGTCCGGGACGTCCTTGCCGAGGACGGGGCAGCCGACCTCGACGACGTATTGACCGAACTCGACGCCGACCTTGCCCGTCGAGCCGAGGCGATCCAGCGGCAGCGGCAACGGATCGCCGATCTACGCGGCACGTTGTCGGCCGGCGTGCTGCGGGATGAGGTCGCCGACATCGCGGACCGACTGGCCGAGATCTACTCCGGCGCGGAGACAACAGTGGAAATCGAGCATTCGCTGTTGGAGGTCTTCACCGAGCTCGATCCCCAGGTCACCTCGCTCTATCGTTCCGCCCTCGCCGACGAGAACATGGCAGCGCGTAGTGCCGAGCTCGCAACGCGCTTCGAGGCTTTGGCGATGGCCGACCCGGGAGACGACGAAGTGGAATGCCTGGCCCGCGACATCGTCGCCTGCAGCAGGGAACTCGGCAAGATGGCGCGTGGCGAACTCGAGAGAATCGACTTCGGGGGCCGGTTCGGAACCGACGATCTGCTCGACGCACTCACCGGCGCAGACGAACTGTCGGACGCGCAACGCCGATGCGTGCAGCGAATGGTGGCATTGGGCCGGCAGGCGTGGTCATGACGGCCGCGAAAAAGCTGATCGTGCGGCCGATACGCGCGGAAACGCGTCGAGTCGCGGCCCTGACCGCATGGGTCCGGCGTGCGAGACCACCGGGTGACGCCTTCGGCTACCACCGCGACCTTCACCTCATCCTGTGGACCGCCGGGATACTGACCGTGGTGGAAGGCGCTCTCACCCATCTGATCCTGGTGCTGATCTTCGGACATCCGCCATGGGTGTGGATCGTGTTGGGGCTGCACATCTATGGCGTGTACTTGTTGTTCGGACTGCTGGCCGGGATGATGACCCGCCCGCACACGGTCGACGGCCCGATCGTGCATCTGCGCAACGCGTCCGGGACACACGTGTCCTTCCCAGTCGCCGATGTCGACTCGGTCGTACTCGGCGAGCGCCCGGAGTTCGGCCATTCTCGCTGGCGGACAAGCGATGACGGCCGAACGGCCACGATCGCTTCCGGGCCGGCAGTACTTCGCGTCGACCTCGTCGAGAATGCCGGCGTCATCCTCGACGGCAGCCCGATGCCGCTGGCACCGAAGCATATTCATGTCAGTGCCGATGCCCCGCGGGAGTTCGCCGCGCGTCTCACCACAGCATTGTCGCGGCAGCCCGACGTCGGACGATGCGGGCCGGTACCGGCCGAGCACCAATAACCCTCACCGATGTCGTTCGACGCACCCAATCGGCAAGAAACTCGGTGTTGGTGCCCGGCCAGATGAGGTCGGCGCCCCCGGGCCACATGACCTCAGCGAGCACCGCCGCCCGGGCTCGGAGCAAACTCACAGCAGACGCGAAACTTCGAAGCCTATCGTCAGTAGTCATGGCCTCCTTCACCAGAGAACTCATCGGCCGGTATCCCGCCGCCGTCATCGGCTCGGGCCCACCGCTGGTGGTACTCACCGGACTGACCCCGTCCACGGGGATCACCGGCGATGGCTTTGTCCGGGGCTCATGTGCGCCGCTACGCGAGGTCACCGGTCGACAGTTGATCGTCATCAACCGTCGTCCCGGCCTCCGGTCGCCGATGACGATGGGTGAGATGGCCGACGACCTCGCCGAGTCGCTACGCGATCACCTCGATGGGCCGGCGGAGGTCTTGGGCGAATCAACCGGCGGCAGCATCGCGCAGCAACTCGCCGCCGACCACCCCGATCTCGTTGACCGGCTGATCCTCGTCAGCACCGGCTGCCGGCTCAGCGCATCGACGCGAGAGTTCCAGGCAACTGTCGGCGACCTCGTCGAACGTGGCGAGAATCGGCGGGCCATGGCGATGACGGTCGCCGATCTGGTGCCGCGAGGCACGCGGACGCTGGCCTATGGCGCGGGATGGCTGGGGGCGCACCGCATGATGGACGACGCGGCGGCTGCGGATCTCGTGACCACGATTCGCGCCGAGGACGGCTTCGACCTCGCGAAGGCGCCGACGATCAAGGCCCGTACCCTCATCGTCGGTGGCCGTCGAGACCGTTTCTACGACGCCGAATTGTTCTCCGAGACAGCGCGACTCATTCCGCACAGCACGTTGCTGATGGTCCCGCGCCGCGGCCACGTCACCGTGATGAGTTCGCCACGCGCGCGGATGGCCGTCGCCGGGTTCCTCGGCGCCTGAGTGGGACTCCGACGCCTCTTTTCGCAGCCCGGCCTTGCGAATTCACGCACGCTTGACGTAGAGGCCGGACATCCCCGAGATCGATCCGGACACGGTGATGATCGGTCCGCCAAGCTGCGACGGTGATCCGGCCTTGTCCTTGATCGACGACCATCCCGACCTCGATAGGTCCGGATAGCGGATCTCTTGATTGCGCCCCAGCTTGAGCTTCACGTTCGTGGCCGACACCTGCACCTCCAGGTCGAGGGCCGGCCCAAGGAAGACGGCGCTGGTGAAATCGAGATCGGCCGTACCCATCGACCCGGTGACGAGGATGCGTGGCGGTACCTCCCAGACGCCCTTGCGGCGCACGGTCTCCCAGTTCGCGTCGAGCTGCATCGGAGCAGTCATTGCGAATGACTCCGAGGCGGTCGTCTGCTCGTCGGGGAACAGCACCGCCGCAGTGGGCAGCCCGTCGACGGTCGCACGGAGCTCGCCGCGGTTGCGTGCCGGATACACCGCGCCCGAGCGGTCCTCGAACGCTGCGACGTCGAGATACCCCGACGAGAAGGCGTCGTTGAGGAGGCCGATAGCCCGCTCTCGTTCGGGATGGCCCACCAAGATGTCGTCTTTGTCGGTTTCGCCCATGGTCACATGGTAGGGGTGGCGGGCACTGGCCTGCCGGTACATCCGGCCCATGCCGCGGCGGAAAACCTGTCGCGGGTGGTGCCCGTAGGCGACTACAGTCGCCGCCATGGGAACGCTGAACAGCGCGCCGT
The DNA here is from genome assembly GCF_059511865.1 of Gordonia sp. YC-XJ4. Taxonomy (NCBI): domain Bacteria; kingdom Bacillati; phylum Actinomycetota; class Actinomycetes; order Mycobacteriales; family Gordoniaceae; genus Gordonia; species Gordonia sp. YC-XJ4. The sequence continues at coordinate 3,920,763 of NZ_CM183447.1, read as the reverse complement.
CGTCGGCGCTCAACACGAACTTGGGTCGGCTGCGTCTCGCCTGACGGCGCGACGACTCATCATCTTTTTCTCGCGCCGTCGACCGAGATGTCCATGCACCTCGGCCGCGAGATCATCGCCGTGTGCGGTTCATCCGCCGCTGCCGGGGTGCTTCACGTCACGATCCACGCTGGAGCGCACCGTGCCCATCTCCTCATCTCATGGCGGACGCCATGAACTCGGACAGAACTTCCTCGTCCACCAGCCAACCATTCAACGCATCGTCGGTCTCGTCGACATCACCCACGGGCCCATCCTCGAAATCGGCTCAGGCGGTGGCGCGCTCACCGCTCATCTGGCCGCCCTCGACCGGCCGCTGACCGCCATCGACATCGACGCACGCCGCATACAGTCTCTGCAGCAACGGTTTCCACACATCCGTGCGCAGCATGCCGATGTACTCAGCCACGTCATCGACGCGCCGGTGGTCGTGGGCAACATTCCGTTCCATCTGACCACCGCCATCCTGCGCAGACTTCTCGGCAACAACACCTGGACCGACGCCGTTCTGTTGGTGCAGTGGGAGGTGGCACGACGCCGCGCGGGCATCGGGGGTGCCACCATGATGACGGCGCAAGCGGCGCCGTGGTTCGACTTCGCGCTGCACGGCCGTGTTCCGGCCCGCGCTTTTCGTCCGGCACCCACCGTCGACGGCGGAATCCTCACCATCACACGCCGCCGCCGGCCGCTGATCGATCCCCACGACCGACGTCGTTACGAACGGTTCGTTGGTGACGTCTTCACCGGCCGGGGTCGTGGCCTTGCGGCCATTCTGCGCCGCCGCGGCGGTGGTCGCGAGGTTGCCGGCGAGCTGCGCGCAGCGTTGATCCCCCCGAACGCTTTGCCGCGGGACCTCGATGTCGCGCAGTGGGTTTCGCTATGGAACTCGGTCGGCAGGCGTTGATCCGGGCCTCGCCGGTACGCGCGTTGAGGTGTTGGACAGGCGCCGCCGCCGTCGATGACTCCTCGGTGGCGAGCTTCCATCTTGTCGTCTCGCAGGTACGACCCGCAGGTGCAGCCAGGTTGGTCGATGCGATCACTTAGATCGCAAACCTGGGCGCAGTCGGGGCTGATCGATTGACTGGGGCGCGTAATCGCTTTCGACGCACAAGGACTCCCCATGACCCGACAGCTGCATCTCGGCGGCTTCCTGATCGCCTCACCCGTCACCCATTCGCATGCGGCGTGGCGTCATCCAGGTTCGGAGACCGACTATTTCGGACCTGAGCACTACCATCGGGTGGGGCGCATCCTGGAGCGCGGTAAGTTCGACTTCGCGTTTTTCGCCGATCTCCTGGCCGCGCCGGACCGCTTCGGCGGTGATCAGTCCGAACCGTTCCGTCGCGGTACGCAGGCTGCTGCGACGATCGACCCCAGTCTCGTCGCTGCGTCGCTGGCCGCGGTCACCAGTCGACTCGGGATCGCGGTCACCAAGTCCGCCACGTACTTTCACCCGTATGAGCTGGCACGCGTCTTCGGCTCGCTCGATCACCTGACGCGGGGACGGATCGCGTGGAACATCGTCACATCGCTGACGCAGGCAGAGGCCCGCAACTTCGGTCATGACGCGCACGTCGACCACGAGGAGCGCTACGCACGAGCCGAAGAGTTCGTCTCGACGGCCATCAAACTGTGGTCGAGCTGGGACGCCGACGCGGTGACCGCCGACAAGGCGACCGGCGTGTGGGCGGACCCGACCAAGATCCATCCCGTCGACCACATCGGCGAGCACTACCGCACCCGCGGGCCGCTCAATCAGCCGCGCTCGCCGCAACATCGACCGGTCTTGATCCAGGCGGGATCGTCGGAAACGGGTAAGAACTTCGCTGCCCGATGGGCCGAGGCGATCTTCGAGATCGATCCGACCCCGGAGGGCCGGCGCGCCTACTACGACGACGTGAAATCGCGCGTCGTGAACTTCGGTCGCAATCCCGACCACGTGAAGGTGTTCCCGTCGTTCATTCCGTTCATCGGCGAGACCGAGTCGATCGCCCGCGAGAAGCAGGCATTCCACAACGAGCTCGCCGACCCGATCTCCGGTCTGATCACGCTGTCGGTGCACACCGACCACGACTTCTCGCAGTACGACCTCGACGCACCCGTCGAGGACGTGAGGGTGAGCGGTACGCAGGGACTGTTCGAGGTTGCACGCAGGCTCAGCCACCGCGACAGCCTGACGCTGCGCGACATCGGCAAGCTCTACGCCCAGGGCGTGCTGCTGCCGCAGTTCGTGGGTACCGCCACCGATGTGGCCGACCAGATCGAGGCGTCCTTCACCGGGGGAGAGGCCGACGGGTTCATCGTGTCCAGTGCTCAGACACCGGGAACGTTCAACGACTTCGTCGACTACGTGGTGCCCGAATTGCAGCGACGCGGACTGTTCCGACGCGAATACGAGGGTGCAACCCTGCGTGAGCATCTCGGGCTCGGCGACGCCCACGAGGATCTCCCGGCCGACATCCGGGGGGAGGAGAGGGTGTTGGTCGGCTGACGGTAGGACGGCAGGGGTTGGTCTGACAGAAGGATGCCCTCGGCGTGGTGGAAGGGGTCTGGCCGGCGGGGCGCCTCGAATGCTGTCAGCAAGGATCCTCATATGACTCGTCCACGCACGCCCGGGCCCCGGAGCAGAAGGTGATGGTGGCCCGTGGCCGAGGGGAAATGCGGATCGCGGCCCAGATGACCTAATTCCTGGACTACGCGGCCGTGGCCGGCCACTGTCTGGCCGGCTGCTCCGCGCTGCCCCTCCTTGGTCTCCGTCGGGAGGAGTTGGGCGGCCTCCCGTGGTGAGATCTGGACGTGGAGGCCGGAGAGCTACACATTCGCCAGAGCCGGGTGGACGTGAACGGCCGCGATGCTATCGACACCGAACAATGGGGCTGGGTTATTGGTGGCCTGCGCGATCTGGTGGCAGTGGAGTTCGCCGATGGGACCGCCTTCTCGTTTCAAGGAGAGCCTTGAACAATTTGGTTAGGCCATATCCGGCACGATGCCTCGGCGCGCTCTGACAGACTGATGTGAACCACGCCGAGCAACAGGAGCTTTCGCCATGCAAGATCCGGAAACTTCGGGCGATCGGCTAGTCACGGCAGCATTCTCCACCGACCAGCTCAGCCAGCCGGGCTCACTGCACCGTTTGCAGGTTCAGATCGACAGCGCCTGCGAAGACTGCAAGACGATCGGCTGTCCCCGTTGCGAGAGCCGCGGGTACATCGCCGAGGAGCGGACGGTACAGTTCCGCATCCCTTCCTCCGTCCGGTTTGGGATGAAGATCCGGCTCGCAGGTCAGGGTGCGCCAGACGCCTATCGGGGCCACGGTGACCTGTATATCGAAGTCGTAGAAGCACCACCGTTCGGCGAAGCACGCAAGCTGTTCCCCCTCAGTGCGGGACTCGGCATCACACCAACAATGATGACTATGTGGGCAGCTGAAATGGCCCACGTACTCTTGCCCGACGAGCGCATCGACTATATCTTGCGGACGTCGGGAATCTCCCCGGTGCACGACCACTGCATCATCACTTCACAGCGAGTATGGATCGCCCCAACTCCACGCGATCCTTCGCTGACCCCGACGCCCACGTTTCACCGCGCGCGCACAGACCTCATCGACGCCACTGAACTGAAGAAGACTCGCGTTGTCCTCCACACCTCTGACGGAGCCGAGCACAACATCCCGCTGAAGAACCCCGCAGACCGGCCGCACATGATCGAGCTGCTGCGCCCGCCGCCCCCCGAACCGCCGGCAAACTTCGTGCCTTACGCAGCCGACGTCGCACCCCCAGCGGCGCGTGGATACACTTTCGACACATCCACACCGCCTCAACCCGGCGACCGAGTGCCGCCAGATTGCGTCTGGAGCCAGATCCCATATCCCGGACCGCTCCCAAGAGGCGCAAGAAGCTTGCTCCGGGTATCGCGCGTCATGAGCATCGACCCCGTAGCGCGCCCTGTAAACCAACTGACCTGGGTTCTAGGCGATCCCACCGCCAGGACAGAACACCCCGATGGCAGCTTCACGCTGCAGTGGCAGAAGATGACTCCGGCCAAGGGCAGCAGCTACCATATTGTCCTATCGTTTGATCGGTACGGTGTGTGTGAGTCCCTTAATCATCGGTGGATCGATACGTAACGCCGCGTCCATAATCGATATTGAGATTCACACTTCGATTCGCCTGAGGCTGTATTTGCTGGATATTTCCCCCGTCAAGTAATACTCGAAGAAGACTTGCGCTCCCGATTGTGCATCAAATACCTCGTTCGAGTACACCATCGTCCCATGGTCACCAATCTTTATATGGACCTCAGGATGCTCCGATTGACTGCTCGCAGGAGGTAACCCGACAACGAACTGAGCGACACTCGCATCGACGGCTTTTCGAATTTCTATCGTCATCTCCTCAGCCCGTCCCGCAGCCTGGACATAGAAGCTCTTCAGTGCGAACAGCTCCGATGAACTGAAGTCTCCCGACCACCCTGGCCTGGGCAGTTTAGAAAGGCTAATCGCGCAGTTGACACCGCCGTCGAGAGCCCGAAGCTCTGCTTCGAAGTCATCAACTGTCTCGTGCGGGCCGATGTACATGTCGCTTTGGCCAGTGTTGATCAAGTGCGTTGGAGTCGCCACGTTATCCCAGTCTTTCTTGCAGTCCCCGCTCAATGTCAAACGAGTACTACGCATCGAAATCACGCACCCGTGTGATCCTTACGGTCTTTCCATTGGGCAATGTTACCTTAGCGGGGTTACTTGGCGAAACCGCGTCGTCAAAGTTTCGCTGGTTAGCAGTTTTCCGTGCGTTTCCGCTCTTTATTTCTATCCCGGTATATGTACCGTCGGAATTTGGAACCAGGGCATCATAATACCGTCCCCGGGAGTTGGCGGCTGGGAACGAGGCCCGCTTTTGCTGAGAAATCAGACCAGGGTATCGCCTCCGCAACTCCTCGATCTTCTGTTGCTCCGCAAGCTTTCCATTGTGGGAAGGTCCGTTCCCTGATACCCAGTGTCCGAGAATGTCCCGGCCATCCCCACGGTCTTGCCCCGGCTGAAGCGCCCGCTGCGTCTCGGCGTCACCGAGCTTCTGCAAGCCGTTCAACGCCTGGGCTTTCAGGCCAGGTGGAAGTGCAGGCCAGGCACCAACGACAACGGTCGCTACGTCGGGCCCAATGGGTCGTTCTTGAGCCTGACCTGGGTCGAGGTGGTCATCTAGAACCAGGTCACCGTTCTGGTCATAGAAGTAGAAGTCCCCACCACGCCGTACGTAGAAGAGACCGTCCGGAGTTCGACCGGTAGCAAACTCTACGTTTTTGCCGTCTTCAATCCCCGACCAGTAAGTCTCCCCGTTGACCGTTTCTCCTTGGACCCAGCCGTTGCCGTTACCGTCGACAAACGCCGGTTTTCCGGCCGCGCTGACAGCTTGTCCGTTTCCGTCTTGGTAGACCAGCTGCCCGTCGGGTCCTTGGTGAGCCGAGGTAGCGGTGTGTTCTGTGCTTGAACCGTCCGGATTGTTCTGGGTCCAGACGTATTGGGGTTCGCCATCCGGCCCGGCTTGCACGTTCACACCGTCGAGAGTCTGTCCACCGAGGTTGTTCTGAACCCAGTCGCCGTACGAGCGCTCCTGACCGGGTGCGGGCTGCAGCCCCTGTGTGGGGCCGCGAGGTGCAACATCCTGCGGCTCTCCCCAAGGGGCCAGGAGCGAACGCAATCCCTCATCATCAGAATCTGAACCGCCATCCGGCGCGGACGGCGATTGCGCCGCCCGCTCATTGTCGGCTTGCGCTTGTGCCTGCATTTGATTGGCTTGCGCGGTCGACACGTTCGTCGTTGTCATCTGCCCTGAGGAGTCCGTCGACGAGACATTGGTCGTCCCGTTTCCTTGGTCGACGGTGGTCTGACTATTGGGCAGCATCGAGTCCTGCGTCGGCTGATACGGGCTGTATCCCGGATCGGGATTGCCGACGACCGCGGTGCCCGCTCCTTCGCCCTCGACGGCTTCCTGGCCGTTCGCCAGCGGTGTCGCGGTGATGCTTCGGCCCGTGATTGGGTTTTCACCACCGTTCAACGGGTCGGCCAGGATCGGATACAGCGCGTTCGGTGCGGGTTCGACGTGCTGGACCAGGTCACCGTTCTCGTCGACGGTGTACCAGGTCTTCTGTGGTCGCCCAGCGGCATCGAACGCCCACGGTTTCGCGATCTGGCTGACTGGTTTTCCGGTGGCGTCGTAGACGGTGGCCGACCCGTCCGGATTCACCCCGATATGCCCACCCGGTGGCACGTCTTCATGGAACACATAACTTTTCGGACTGCTCGGATCGTTGATCAACACCAACTGCGACGGACCCACCGTCGCCCGCTCTGATCCGCCACGCCGCAACAACGACCAACTCCGCAGCCCACCAGCGGACGCTGCGCGCCGTACCCGCGGATTCGCCGCGGCGAATGCCGCCGCACCCGCCACGACCCACGCCGCCAGCGGGATGTCGGGCTGTTTCGACCCGGAATCCAGAGCATGGGGCGGGGTACCTGGTTCAGGGTTCGCAGTGACCGCGCCCGGTACCGTCACCGCAGGAGCAGCGGTAGTAGGCACTACCGGCGTCTGCCCGGTGGTGTCACCCGGGGGTACCGGTTGCGGTGCTCTTGGCCGGACACCGCCAGCGTTCGGTGCGGTCGGTTCCGATCCACCGTTGCCACCACCCGCTGGCGGCTGTGGGCCGGCTTGTCCGGGCACAGTCACGATCGGTGTGCCGTTCCCTTCGCCCGGTCCAGGCCCGATATTGGAACCGACCTGTGGGCCGCCCGATCCCGCACCATTGGTGCCAGTTGTGGGTGCCGGGGTGTTCGTTGTCGGTTGGAAGGTGTTGGTGGGTACCGAGATACACGGCCAGTTCGCCCCGTACTGGGCGCGCATCTGATCACACAACGCATCGGCGTGTGCTGGAGCTGGTTCACTGCCGAGCGCAGCCACCGCGACTCCGCCGCCGATCGCCAACACCGCAGCGGCGAGCAGCCCGGTGCCGAGTCGGCGGCGCGGGAGCCGGTGACGCCCCCGACGCGGCTCTTCGTATCGCTGGCTACTGGAAGTCATTTATTTTGCCCCACATCAGGGCACCGAGGATCGCGTCCGCGCCGGCCCAGAACCAGCGTCCGGCGATTGACATGACCAGAAAGAAGACCAGGAATACCGGGATCACACCCCACCGGTCCGACCACTCACCGAGATTGGAGAGGTTCGCTGCCGCCAGCACTAAGAGCACGCAGCCGACGAGGAACAACACCACCTTGAGCACCGGCACACCGCCGCCACCTGTGGCGTTGTCAGGTTCGCTTTCGGCGTCGTTTCCAGCGGACGAGCGCCCCGCAGCATCGGATGCCGCAGGGAGTTCAGTGGTCACGGCATCGGCATCGAGGCGATGCGCGCCGCCCGACACCGACGACGAAGAGGTAGGAGCAGTCATACGGAATCACAGCCCTTCAGTGAAAAGACTCAAAGTACGAGGAGAGTGAGAGAACGTCGTGCCTTACGCACCGCATACCGGGGCGGAGGTCAGCGCCGTCAGGTCAGAGATAGTGCGGTTTGCCGTACACGTTGATCGTGTTGTCGTTCAACGCTGTTGACACACTCACGGTCACGTACGCGCGTAGTGCGACCGGCCCCAAACAGCCGTCGACCTTCACATGCACCCCATCGACGGTGATGCCGGCTTTCCCGGTCTGCATCTTCTTCGACCCGAACGGGATATCGGCGATCGTGCCCGGCCGCAACGTCGTGGAAATGTTCGGGGTGACCGTCGCACCGATCACCACCGCCGGCGGATAGGAAATGTTCATCTGCGCCGACGGACCACCCGAGATCCCGACCGTGGCCCCCGACGTCACATCGGTGTTGCAGCCGATCTGAAATCCTGCCGCGACGGTGCCCGCTTGGACCGGCACCGAACCCGACCCGGCGATGGCACCCTCACCCTTCAGACTCAGGAAACCCTCACGGGTCCACGGTGATTGGTTAAGCGGTGGCACCGACCGCACCTGCTCCTGGGACTTGATCGCCGAGACGACCCACCCGTCATCCGTGCGTTTCGTGACCTGCTGATCAGCAATCGAACTCGGTGCCGCACTAGAGAAACCCGCCCCGAGCGCCGACGCGGCCACAGCCAGCGCCGCACACACGCCTGTCAGTCCTGATCGTCTCCGCACCCGACTGCCATCGCTCACCGTGACACCGCCCCCACCACACTAGTGCATCACAACAAAACTGCGATGCCAGATTCTGAACTGTTCCCGAGTACCCAAACACGACTCACAGAATTCGGCAACCTAAAGATCGCCATCGACTTCTTTGATCCTGCAAGTGTGCTGGTCCTAGCGACATGCGAAAATTCTGGACCTGAAACAATCCCCAAGAATGGGGACGCGGAATCGGTTGACAAGGTTGGCGGGGACCCACAGCGAGCGCGCTGGCCGCCTATCGCCTCAGGCACTGAGTGAGCCACCTACGATTGGCGGCCACCGAGGCGTGTGGGGGGAGGCGGCGTGCGTCGCTGGGCACACGTCGACCCGGCAGCCTGAGCCGGCGACCTCAACGGCACCCCGCTCGACATCGACGAGGTCGATCCCGCCGGCCGGCCCAGAAACAAGCCGGAGAATCACCCCACAGAAGCCCGCTCGAACCCCGACGTCATCGAGAAGGGCGCAACCCTCTTCAGGCGAAGCCACGGGGGTCACATTTGATCGCGCCCGAGCTCACCCCTGTAACGAAGAAACCTCTCCGACCGAAGTCGGAGAGGTTTCTCTCGAGTGGAGCTAAGGGGACTCGAACCCCTGACCCCCACACTGCCAGTGTGGTGCGCTACCAGCTGCGCCATAGCCCCGTATTCTGTTCTCTCGCCCCTCGAAATGGGCACTGGCGAAGTTACACCATCGCGTGAACGGTAAACAAATCGCCTTGTCAGCGACGCGGTCTCGGAGGGCAGTGGTTCACTCGGTCTCCTTGGTCAGAATGGCCGTCAGCCACCCCGGGCCGTCGGTGATCCCGTTGACCGGCTCTCCGTTCAGCAACACCGTCGGGGTGCCCACTGCCGTGGTTTCCATGGCCTTTTCGAGTTGAGTGCGCGACTGTGCTGCAGCCTGCTTTGCCTCGGCGAGCTTGGCGCCGGTGGCGATGCACTGTTGCGTCGGGGGAGCGGCTCCCTGCGCGGCGGCGATTTGCGCCAGCTGGGCGTTGGAGTGGTCGGAGTCGCCGTTCTCCTTGGGCTGATCGACGAACAGCGCGGTGTGGAATCGGAAGAACAGCGCTGGGTCCTTGGCGTCACCGACACATTGCAGGGCTCCCGCGGCGCGTTCGGAGTAGTCACCCGACGCCGACCTCGAGTTGAGGAACGTCAGCATGTGATAGCGCACCCGGAGTTTGCCGGAATTGACGGCATCGATGATCGGCTGGCCGGACTGCTTCTCGAACTGCTGGCACACCGGGCAGAGGAAGTCCTCGAACACATCGATGGTGGTCGGGGCGGCGGGTTCACCCACGATCAGCGCGGCGTTCTCGTTGAGTACGGTGTCGCTGACCGGCCCCAGGTCCTTCTTGTTCGCGTTCCAGACGAAGCCGAGGATGACCAGCGCCGCCACTGCCACCACAGCGACGCCGACAAGTACATAGGTCGCCTTGCTGGAGGTCGACCGGGGCTGATGGCCGGACGGCGTCGACGTGGCGGATTTCCGCGACGACGCGGCCGAGGGCTTCGCGCGCGAGGCGTTCGAGGTCTTGCGCCGCTCAGTCACGCACTCGACTGTAACGGGTGGTCACCAACGAGCGAGCCGAGCGTTCGGCCAGGGCCGCGTCGAGCGTCGGCAGGCGTCGCTGAACGGTGGCAGAGGGTTGGGTCAGTGAGCCGCTTCGAAAGCCTCGAGCACGTTGGCCGGAATACGGCCCCGGTCGCTGACCTCGAACCCGTTTTTGGTTGCCCACTTGCGGATGGCCTGCGTCTGCTCTTTGCTGCGGGTGCCCGCGCCGCTCGTGGCGCGCTTGGCGGCCGGCTTGCGGGCCGAACCCGCGGTGCGCGACACCTCGATGTATCGGGCCACCGCGTCGCGGAATTGCTGAGCGTGGCGAGCCGAGGTGTCGAACTCGTAATCCTTGCCGTCGATAGACCAACGAACGGTCTCGTATTCGTCGAGAATCTTGCCGTCGATGTCGTCGACGATCTCGACCGATTGAACCTTTGCCATGTGGACCTCCAGAGCCTTCACTTCTGCCCGCCCTGAATGACGGCTGCCGGGCGTCACCGAAATGTCGGCACTGCCCAGAATGTGGGGGGCGTAGCCGTATGGTAGCCGGAATCGAATAAGAGAAACCTGAAAGAATCACTCACTCAACAGACGCCGAAAATCGGCGAAAAACGTGAAGGAATCCTCAGCTTGGTGGTGCGGGATTCGACGGCTCATCGGTGTCGGACGGAGTGCCGCCGGCGTCGGTGGAGTCAGTGTCGTCGAGCCCGAGCAGCGACTGCGGTGCGCGCTCGTTCGCGTAGATCTTGCGATAACCCGTTGAGGTGACCGCGAATCCGGTATCGGAGGTCGACTCGAGGCAATACGTGCCCGACGGGGAGACCAGACACTGGAATCGACCGACGGCAATCGTCGTCCCGAAGTCGACAATCGAACTGCGATAGAGCACCGGATACTCGTTGGAGCAGGCGCCGTGAGTGGGGCCGTCGGCGCTCAGGGTGATCAGGTTTGCTGCCCATTGACAGGTCGATGACTCCGATGCCGGGGGAGTGCCGTTCGCAGCTGCGTTGTTGATGCGGCATGCCAAGGTGGCCCGCCCATTGGTGCCGGTGGAACAACTGAGGTTGCGGTCGGGGGTGGAGAAGTGAAATCCCGACGTTTCTTGCAGCGGATCCGTCGAGCCGGTGGCACCGTCGTGATAATTGGAATTATCGGCGCGCGGTGCGAGCGAGACCACTCGGCCGATACTCCAATCCGGTAATTCGGTGGCGGTGTTGGTGATCGAGGCGGTTGTCGTCGATGTGCTCGGGGCATCGGACTCGGTGGTCAGCTGATCGGTCGGCGGCAGCACGATCTGGGACGGACCGTTGCCGCCCGACAGCGAGCATGCCGTCGCGCCGGCGCCGAGGAGGACGATCCCGATCGCGGCCAGTGATATCGACACGCGGCGCGACCATCGCGATCCGTACCCTTGCACTGTGTCGACCCCCAAGATCGTCCTGTTCTACGTGTTCACCCCGTTGCCCGACCCTGAGGCGATCCGGCTGTGGCAGCAGGCCGTGTGTTCCTCTCTCGGGTTGCGCGGCAGGATCATCCTGTCACGGCACGGCATCAACAGCACCGTCGGCGGCGACCTCGCCGCAGTGAAACGGTACGTCAGGGCCACCCATGAATACCCACCGTTCGCCCAAGCCGACATCAAGTGGTCGGAGGGCACCGGCGACGACTTCCCGCGGTTGTCGGTGCGCGTGCGACCGGAGATCGTCACCTTCGGCGCGCCCGAGGAACTGAAGGTCGACGAGTCCGGCGTGATCGGCGGCGGTGACCGACTGACCCCCCGTGATCTGCATCAACTCGTCGAGCAGCGCGGCGACGACGTCGTCTTCCTCGACGGCCGCAACCGCATCGAGTCGGAAATCGGCAGATTCGCCGGCGCGCTCACCCCGCCGGTGGAGACCACCCGCGACTTCGTGCCGCTGCTCGACAGCGGCGCCTACGACCACCTCAAGAACCGTCCGGTGGTCACCTACTGCACCGGCGGGGTGCGGTGCGAGGTGCTCACCGCGCTCATGCGCAACCGCGGCTTCGAGGAGGTCTATCAGCTCGATGGCGGGATCGTTCGCTACGGCGAGGAGTTCGGTGACGACGGACTCTGGCAGGGCTCGCTCTACGTGTTCGACAACCGGATGAACGTCGCGTTCTCCGACCATCCCGACGTGATCGCGGCCTGCGTCGAATGCGGATCGGCGACAAGCAATGTGGCCAACCATCCCGATCGGCTCGGTCGCGACCTCGCGGTCATCTGCGCCGACTGTCTCGCCGCCGCGGGTGTCACCGGGTCGGGTGATGCCTCGATTTCGGTGACGCCGCGATGAGCCGGGCAGGCGTTCCCGTCGTCGTGGTCGCCGGATTCCTCGGGTCGGGCAAGACAACGCTGCTCAATTACCTGCTGCGGGAGGGCGGTCGCGATGGTTCCGTCGGCGCGCGAATCGGGGTGTTGGTCAACGACTTCGGAGCGGTGAACATCGATGCCATGTTGGTCGCCGGGCAGGCCGACAGTGCCGTGAGCCTCGCCAACGGGTGCATGTGCTGCTCGGTCGACCGAGACGGACTCGACGCCGCGCTGTCGACACTCCTGCGGCCGTCGGCCCGTATCGACGCCATCGTCATCGAGGCCAGCGGCATCGCCGAACCACGAGCACTGATCCGCATGGTCACCGGCTCCGACGATCCCCGGATGCGGTACGGGGGACTGGTCTACGTCGTCGATGCGGCGATGTTCGCCCGCACCCGACACGAGCACCCGGAGATCGACCTGCACATCGCCGTCGCCGATCTGGTGGTGCTCAACAAGATCGACCTCGTCGAGCCCGAGGCACTCGACGACATCACGACGGTCCTGCGTGAGCTCAACCCGACCGCGGCGCAGATCTCGGTGATCGACGCCCGGGTCGACCCGGCGATGCTGTTCGATCCGGTCGTCGCGCCGGATGCCGACGCACCGGACAGTGCCGGCGACGACACAGGACCGGTGCAGCTCACCCTCGATGCGTTGCTCCATGATCCCGGACGCCGTGACTCCGAGACCCTGGATTGCGGTACCGCCGACGAGCACGAGCATGGCCATGGAGACCATCTCGGGCCGGGAACACACGGTCACCGACACCTGCACGACGAGTTCACCTCGGTCGAGTTCACCTCGACCGCGCCGATGGACCCGCGCCGGCTCGCGCGATTCCTCGAGCGGCCGCCGGTCGGTTGCTATCGGATCAAAGGAGTCGCGCACTTCGACCTGCCGGGGCATCGGCAGCGCCACATCGTGCACGGGGTCGGCGGCTTCGTCGAGGTGCGTCGCGACTCGTGGGCCGGCCAGGCCAGGCAGACCAGCATCGTCGCGATCGGAACGGGGATCGACCGTGACGAGGTCCTCAGCGTCTTGACCGCGGCCGTCGCCGACGACACCACCGCCGACGACGAGCACGGCATCCTGCACATCACCCGACACCTGCCCGCGCGCTGACCTGCGCCGACCCCGTGTCGTCAGGCTGGGCTGACCTCCGTGTCTCGATCCCGTGCCCGTCACGTCACAGCTGGCTAACGAATCCGATCAGCCCAGGTCACCGATTTCCGCATCTCACCCGCGACTGTTTGACTGTGTGAAAGCTGTGGCTATTGTGGCCAGTGTTGCTGCTTTGACTTGGGGTGGCGACGACCGAAACGACGACGCTGAGGATGTGCGAACATGTCGATCGCCCGGAGACGAGGCTCGCGAGCGCGACTCGCGATCACGGGGGCGGCCGTCGCCCTGCTGACGGGGTCGGCGGTGCTCACCGCCACCACCGGAAGTGCACCCGCATCGGCCGCACCGGCCACGGGCACCAGTCTTGCGGGCAAGACGATCTTCCTCGACCCCGGCCATCAGGGCGGCGCGGCCGGCCACGACCTGGCCAAGCAGGTTCCCGACGGACGCGGCGGCACCAAGGACTGCCAGACGACCGGCGCGACCGGGGTGAACGGCGTGGCCGAGCACACCGTCAACTGGGACGTCGCGCAGCTGGTGAAGGCCGGACTCGAGAGTCAGGGCGCGCGGGTGGTCCTGAGCCGACCCGACGACACCGGCTGGGGCGGATGCGTCGACGAGCGCGCTGCCGCGGCGAGCCGGTCGGGAGCGGCCATCGCGGTCAGCCTGCACGCGGATTCGACCACCACCGGTACGGATACGACCAAAAAGGGCTTCCACATGATCGTGCCGACGCTGCCGATCCCGGATGCGACGGTCAATCAGGTACAGGGCGGCGAAGGCCGCAAGGCGTCGACGATCATGCGTGACGCCTTCCTCAAGGCGGGCTTCCCGGCCGCCAATTACGCCGGGGTGAACGACGGAATCCAGACCCGCTCGGATATCGCGGCGGTGAACCTGACCAAGGTCCCGGCCGTCTTCATCGAAATGGGCAACCTTTCCAACCCGCAGGAAGCCGCCGCGTTGGCCGCCCGTGACGGTCAGGTCAAGTACTCGATGGCCATCACCGACGGGATCATCAACTACGTCAAGGGCTCTGCGGCCGCCACGATCCCCGGCGTCAGCAACCCCGGTGCCACCACGCCCGGTACGACGACCCCGGGTGCCACGACGCCGGGAACGACGACCCCACAGTCGTCCGGTGACGACGATGAACTGTCGGCGGTCCTTCCGTTCATCCAGCAACTGCTCGGCACCAAGGATCCCGCGGAGATCATGCGGTTGATGCTCACCGAGGGTCAGGACGCGTCGGCGCAGGTGCTCAACGCCATGCTCGAGATCGTCTACGGCCTGTTCGACGGAAAGCTACCGATCGGCTGAGTGTCCTCGACAGTCGGATTAGGGTCGAGGTCATGTCATTACGCGATCTGATCAGAATGGACCCGCCGGTTCCCACCCTGCGCGGACGCCGGGTGTTGATCACCGGGGCGGCCAGCGGAATCGGCTTGGCCACGGCACTTGCCGCGGCACGTGATGGCGCCGAACTCGTGTTGACCGACCTGCACGCCGACAAGCTCGACGAGGCGGTGACCACCGTCACCGAGGCCGGCGGGCACGTCGCCTTCCATTCCGCGGGCGACGTCTCCGACTACGAGTGGGTCCGCAGCTTTGCCCATGAGGTCGATTCCGAGGTCGGCGTGATGGACGTGGTGATGAACATCGCCGGTATCTCGGTCTGGGGCACCGTGGAGAACCTCGAGCACCGGCATTGGCGATCGGCCGTCGACGTCAACCTGATGGGTCCCATTCACATCATCGAATGCTTTGTGCCACAGATGGTTCGGCGGGGGCACGGCGGACATTTGGTGAATGTGTCGTCGGCTGCGGGACTGCTCGCCTTCCCCTGGCATGCCGCCTACAGTGCATCGAAGTTCGGCATCCGCGGGGTCTCGGAAGTACTGCGATTCGACCTGCGTCGTCATCACATCGGGGTGTCACTGGTCTGCCCGGGTGCGGTCGCCACCCCCTTGGTCAACAGCGTGGAGATCGTTGGTATCGATCGCACGGACCCGCGGGTGGCCAAGCAGATCGACGCATTCCATCGCGTCTCGGTCACCCCCGACACCGCCGCCGCCGCGATCATCAAGGGGATCAAGAAGAATCGGTTCATGGTCTACACCTCCTTCGACATCCGGTTCGGGTATTGGTGGGCACGCAAGTTCGCGTTGCCCTACGAGATCGTCATGCGAATCGCCAACGATCGATTCGCGCACCTCGCCCGGATCAGTGCGGTGTCGCGGGTCGACCCCGTGCCGGCCGACCCGGATGCCGCGCGAGAGCGATAACTCCTTGGACGAGAACGTCTTCCGCAAGACCCGCCGTGACGCCGACCCGGATTTCTTCGCGGCCGAGGCCGCCGGTCTACGGTGGCTGGCCGAGGCCGGAGCACCCGTCGTCGACGTCATCGCGGTGTGGGACAGCGGAATCGAGTTGCAGCGCTTGGACTCCGCCTTCCCCGACGCCGACGCCGCACGCGAGTTCGGCGCCGCTCTGGCGCGAATGCATGACGCGGGTGCCGACTCGTTCGGTGCGCCGCCCGCCGGATACCACGGACGACAGTTCATCGGCGAACGGCCGCTGAGTTCCCGCACCCACGCGAGTTGGGGCGCCTTCTACGCTGCCGAACGCGTCGAGCCCTACCTCGAACCCGCGCGCCGCGCCGGATATCTCACCGCCGACGACGAGGAACTGACCCGCTCGGCCTGTGCGGCCATCGCCGACGGAGTCTTCGACGACGACGAGTCACCGAGCCGGCTGCACGGGGACCTGTGGAGCGGCAACGTGATGTGGACACCCGACGGAGTGGTGATGATCGATCCGGCCGCTCACGGCGGTCACCGCGAGACCGACCTGGCGATGCTCGCGCTGTTCGGCTGTCCACAACTCGACGCCATCGTCTCCGCCTACGACCAGACCCACCCATTGGCGGCCGGGTGGCGCGACCGAATCCCGCTGCACCAACTGCATCCGCTGGCCGTCCACGCTGCAGGCCACGGACCCTCCTACGGGTCGGCGTTGGGGCGGGCGGCGCAGGCAACCCTCGCGCTCACCCGCTGAGAGGCTGACGGACAATCATCGGATGCACGCAGATTCCTCGTCGTCCGATACCGGGGTACTGGTCGTCTCCGCGACCCGGTCGGAGGCACGCCACATCCCCGACGGCACCCGGCTTCTGGTCACCGGCATCGGAAAGGTCGCCGCGTCGGTCGCGCTGACCCGAGAACTGAGCACCGGACCCGCGGTGACACGCATCGTCAACATCGGGACCGCCGGCGCGCTGCACGACCACCATCTGCCGGTCGGTCACGAGGGACTCTTCGTACCGTCGGCCGTCGTCGAACACGACATCAGCAGCACCGAGCTGCGGGCGATGGGGTATCCGATCGTCGACCGATGGGAGCTGCCGGACGGCGACGGCACCGTGCTTGCCACCGGCGACACCTTCGTCGCCGACCCGGTCCGCCGCGCCGAACTGGCCGCCGGCGCCGATCTCGTCGACATGGAGGGTGCGGCGATTGCCCATGTGGCGGCGGCGTTCGGGGTGCCCTGCCGGCTGGTGAAGGTGGTCACCGACGGCGCCGACGAAGGGGCGATGGACTGGCCGTCACTCGTCGACGAGGCGGCCCGCACGCTCGGGCGGTGGGTGTCCGAGCACCTTATTGCGTAGGAGGTACGTCGGCGCGACGTACCGAGGCGCCGGTCAGGAGCGGTTGCGTGAGCGCGTCGACTGATAGGCGGCGGCAGCGCCGGACTCGTACCGGTCGAGGTCCGCGGCCGCCGAGCGGGCGCGCGGGCGCGGTCGGTCGGCCTGATCCGCGGGGATGCGCGTGGTCTCCTCGGAGGTGACGGGGACCGGTCGTGCGGTGGGTCGGCCGGCATCGCCGGCACGACGACGCGGTGCCTCCGACGACTCGGTGGTCTTGCGGGCCGCGTCGCCGGCACGTGCTCGCCGGGGACGTGCCCGACCGGAGTCGTCGGCGGCGGTGGCTGCGGCGCCGACCACCGATGCGCTCGCGCGGGGCTTCGATGCGGTGCTGCGGGCGTCGGCGTCTTTCTGCCGGGCGGCGCGGCTGCTCGACGAGGTGCTCGTGGCAGCACGAGACGAACCCGTGCGCGCGGTCGCCGCGCGGCTGCTCGACGATGTGGCGGTCTCGGTCCGACGAGTGCGCGTGGCCTTGTCGCCCTCGGTGCGTGCGCCGGAGGCGCGTGTGCCCGCAGCGCGAGTGCTCTTGTTCGCGCGTCGTTTGGCCGGCGGCCGGTTGTTGCTCTTGCCGCCCCAGAGTTTCGCGTTCCAGCCCTCGGGCCGGGTCAGCAACCACCGGAGCAGAACCAGCACGAGCGTCACCACAAAGGTGATGGCCATCCACGGGAAGTTGGCGGCGATCGGTAGCAGCACCTTGAGTACCAAGGACTTGAGACCGGATGCGTTGCCGGCATTGAGGCTGTAGAGCGCCAGCACGCCGACGCAGAATGCGATCAGCGGCGGCTGGGCGGCCGCGGTGAACAATGCCCGGCGACGTACGGCGAGCGCGGCCAGGCAGCACCCGACCAGCAGGCAGAAATTGAACACCGCGCCGAGGTTGCCGTGATTCTTGGCGTCCATGATCGCGCCGATCGCGGTCAGCGCTGTCGCGATGAGGACGGCACCCCACCAGGGCACCCCACGGACGGTCGGCAGCACCGACTGCTGGTCCAGTGGCACCGCGGAAGAGCTTCGTTGCGGAAAGGGCACATGTAGACGGTACCGGGTGAAGCGCGATTTCCCGCCAACCGCCGGGTCATGTTGGCCGATCCGGCGACCCGATCGGGGCGCCATGTCCGTTCTGTGTGATGTGCGCGTCGAACTGCGCGATCGGGCTCGACCCGGCCCCGTGATCAGCCGTGCGGGTCTCGCGGACGGTGTCGTGAACCGTGCGGACCGTGGTGGGCTCGTCGAGATCGCCGAGCGCCTCCAGCGATGCCAGCCGGCGGGCGGTCACCCCGACCCGGGAATCCAGTGCTCCCACAGTGGAGTTGTAGGCATCGACCGCCCTGCGCAGCGACGTCCCGACCCGATCGAGATGGCCGAGTACCGAGTCGAGCCGATGATGCAGCTCGACGCCGAGCTCGTGGATCACCGCCGCGTCACGTGCCATCGCGTCGTGCCGCCAACCGAGCGCGACGGTGCGCAACAACGACACCAGACTCGACGGCGTGGTGAGCACCACATTCTTGGTGATGCCGAACTCGATGAGCGTGGGATCGGCGCGCACCGCCCACTCGAGCACCGCGTCGGCGGGCAAGAACAGAACGACCATCTCGGGGGTGTCGTCGAAGGCCGACCAATACGACTTCGCCGAGAGCGCGGTGATGTGCGCACGCACCGCCCGGGCATGGTCGGAGAGCAGGTCGCGCCGCATCTGCGGGTCCTCGCAGTCCGCGGCCTGCAGATACGCCTGCAGGGGCACCTTGGCATCGACGACGATGTCGCGGCCACCAGCCAGGTGCACCACCATGTCGGGGCGGACCGACCCGGCCTCCGAACTCGCCGACACCTGGGTGCTGAAGTCGCAGTGGCGGGTCATCCCGGCGAGTTCGACGACCCGCTCGAGCTGGACCTCACCCCACCGGCCCCGCAGATGCGGGGTGTGTAGTGCGTTGGTCAGCGCCCGGGTCTGATCGGAGAGCCGCGTCGACATCATCTGCATGCCCCGTACCTGCTCGGACAGGCCGGCGTAGGCACTCGTGCGGTCGCGTTCCACACGTCGTAGTTCGTCGGCCATCTGTCCGACCAGCGTGTGCAGTGGATCGACGATGTGACTGAGCTCGGCGCCGATCGCGTTCGACTGCCGCCGCGCTGCGTCTTCGGAGGCCGCGGCGAGCGATCGTCCGACCAGGTCCTGGGAGGACCGCAGCGCCGCGGTCTCGGCGCGTGCGGCGGCGACGGCGCCGGCCGACCGGCTCGTGCACGCGAGCCAACCGATTGCGACGCCGAGCACGATGCCGACGGTGAATGCGAGCACGATGCCGATCATGTCGGTGATCTTGCCCGCGACCACCGACAGAATCGGTTCGCCGCCCGCGATGCGGTCGTTCAGCCCGCGTCGGGGAGGGGTACCTCCTGGTCGGGCGTCTCCCGGTCGAGCAGCGACCGCTTGATGTCCAGTCCGTAACGGAATCCGCCAAGGCTGCCGTCGCGCCGCAGCACACGGTGGCACGGCACGAACAGTGCCGCGGCGTTGCGCGCGCAGGCCGAGGCTGCGGCCCGGATGGCGGCCGGTTCGCCGGCACGCTCGGCCAATTCGGTGTAGGTCACCGCGGTGCCCGCGGTGACCCCACGCAATGCGGCCCAAGCCTTTTCGATGAACGGACCCGATCGTTGGACGACCGGTTGGGCCGCGGCCGGACCGAAGTCGTCGGCGTAGTAGGCCTCGACGGCCTCGGTGATCGTGGTCAATTCCGGTGTGCGGCCGAGCTCTGCGGGACCGCGCAGATCGTGTGGCCGCAGGTCGCGGTGCACGAGTGCGACCAGATATTCGGGGGTGTCGGTCCACCCCGATGCCAGGATGATGCCGTCGGTGTCGGTGACGACGGTGAATGCGCCATCCGGCGTCGAGACCGTCGTCCACAGGCCGGAGCCGTCCTTGGGGGTGGAAATGGTTGGGGTGGAGGGTGTTTCGAGGGTGTCGGTCATGGGGTTGCTCCTTGGGTGGTCGTGTCTGCGGTAGTGGTGGGCGGGGTACCGGCGTCTGAGGGGATGAGCCGATGGCGCCACAGGTGCATCGAGGCGTAGGACCGCCACGGTGCCCACGGGGCGGTGTCGTCGAGGTCGATGGCGAGATCGCGGGCGGCGTGGCGAACGACGAGGTCGTGCCGGAGGAGGACGTCGGGGTCACCGGTCACCTGCATCGTGACGTAGTCGGCGGTCCACGGCCCCACTCCGGGTAGGGCGAGCAATTGTGCATGAAGATCGGACGCATCGACCCCCATGTGTGGTTCCACCGAATGTTCGGCAATCGCCTGTGCCGCGCCGATGATCGCCGAGATCCGGCGGGCGGGCCCGGTCAGGATCGTGCTGCCGCGTTCGGCGATGGCCGAGGCCGTCGGGAACTGTCGCCACGATCGCGCACCGTCGTCGCCCCCGTCATCGCCGGCCGCCGTCGGCCAGCCCGTCGGCTCACCGAGGGCGTCGACCAGCCGCGTCACGTGCCGCCGCGCGGCGGCGACGCTGATCTGCTGGCCGATCATGGTGCGGATGAGTGACTCGCCGCCGTCGATGCTTCCGGGTACCCGAACCCCCGGTGCGACGCCGACGACCGGGCCGAGAGCCGGATCGGTGGACAGGGCGTCGGTTGCGGCCACGATGTCGGCGTCGAGGTCGAACAACCGGCGCAGTCGATTCACCGCGGCACTCAGATCCCGGAGGTCCAGATGCTCGAGTCGCACGCGCAGGAATCCGTCGCCGGGCGTCGTCTCCGCCAGCGCCGGCCCGTGCGGAAGGGTCAGCACACGCTGATGAATCCACTGCCGATCGGCGTCGGGTCGATACCGCTCGACGCCGTCGACCGAGTGCGCGGCGAGATACCACCCGAACCAGGAGGTGTCGAACGGTTCGCGGTATGCCAGGCGCAGCGTGATCGCCGACGATCGCTCGCCTCTACCGGTGGCCGCGGATGCTGCGGTCGGGGTGTCGATGTCACTGCGGGAGTTGGCCCGTCGCAGCGAGCGCAGCGCGCGCGGGGTCAGGCCGAACACCTCGCGGATGGTGTCGTTGTACTGACGCACGCTGGTGAACCCGGCCGCGAAGGCGATGTCGGACATCGGTAGATCGGTGCACTGGATGAGGATTCGCGCGCTGGTCGCGCGATGCGCCCGGGCCAGGGCGAGCGGGCCGGCACCGAGTTCGGTGCTCAGCACCCGTGTCAGATGCCGTGTCGAATACCCGAGTCGTCCGGCGAGACCACCGACCCCCTCGCGTTCGATGACCCCGTCGGCGATGAGCCGCATCGCCCGTGAGGAGAGATCCTTGTTGAGATTCCAGCGCGGTGAACCCGGAACCGCGTCCGGCAGGCAGCGCCGGCAGGCGCGGAATCCGCCCGCCTGCGCGCCGGCCGCGGTCGCGACGAAGGCGACGTTCTCGGGTCGCGGGGTCTGCGCCGGGCACGACGGCCGGCAATAGATTCCGGTGGTGCGCACGGTGGCGAAGAACTGGCCGTCGAAACGCGCATCCCGAGCCTGCAGCGCGCGGTAACACCCTTCGAAATCGAGCCCCGTCGACGCCCGGACCGGGTCGGTGCCTGCCGTCGTCGAGGACTGGGGTCGCGCGTCGGTGGAAGCGGTCATGGCTCCACCCTCTCACCGCCCGGCGGCCTTTTCTGGCGGGAATCGGCCATCGCTTCACCGGACCGGCGACACTCGGTCGCCCAGGTTCGGCAATTGAGTGACGTAGCTAACACTTCGTGCCACGATGTCTGCATGAGCACGCAGTTCGACGGCCCTCGACAGCGAGGTCAGGAGCCGGAGACCCCGCTCGCGCAGTTACCCGACTGGGGACTCGACATCATGCGCGGGTTGTACGGACCGGACACCATCGATGCCGAATGCGCCCGTCAGCGCAGGACACGGACACATCTCGCGGGCGCCGACTCGATCGAGACCGACGATCCGGTGCGTCCGCTGTCGCCGCTGGAGGCGGAGTTGGTCGCGGCCGATGCGCTCGGTGCGCTGGTGCTGCGCTTCCTGCGTCGTCGCTGACCCGCTTCGCTCGGAGTCACTGATCCATTGCCCTGAGAAGGGCGAGCCCTCGCCGCGCCGCCCTCGGTCGGAGGTCTCGTCGCAGTGGTGTGTGAGGATCGTGGCGTGACCGATTCTGACGATTCGTCGCCGCTGCCCGTCCCCGGTGCGAACGGCCCCTCGAGAATGCAGGTGTTCCTGAGTGGCCTGCGGTCGACCTCGATCGTCGGGTTGCAGTTCATCCTGGTGGTCGGCGCCCTCTGGGTGGTGATGTGGGTGGTCGGTGAGGTCTGGGTGATCCTGCTCCCGGTCCTCCTCGCGATCATCGCGTGCACGTTGCTGTGGCCGCCGGTGCGCTGGCTGCGGGGACACGGGGTGCCGCCCGCCGGGGCCTCCCTGCTGATGATGCTCGTCGCGGTGGGCCTGCTCGGCGGGGTGATCGGGCTGATCGTGCCCTCGATCGTCGATCAATCGCCGGAGCTCGCCGACCGCACCGTCAGCGGTGTCCACAAACTCCAGGACTGGGTCCAGGGTCCGCCGCTGAATCTCGGCGATGAGCAGATCGACGGCCTGGTGTCGGCGATCACCCAACGTGTGCAATCCAGTGCCAGCACCATTGCGGCCGGGGTGTTCAGCGGTATCGGCACCGCGACGTCGGTGCTGATCACCCTGTTCACGACGCTCATCCTGGTGTTCTTCTTCCTCAAGGACGGCCCGCGCTTTGTTCCGTGGTTGCAGCGCACGATCGGGCATCCGGCGGGTGCGCACCTCGGCGAGGTGCTGTCACGGATGTGGAACTCGTTGGGCGGCTTCATCCGGACGCAGGCGATCGTCAGCTTCGTCGACGCCTCGCTCATCGGTGCGGGACTGTTCATCCTGCAGGTCCCCCTGGCGGGGGTGTTGGTGGTGATCACCTTCCTCGGTGGCTTCATCCCGATCGTCGGTGCCTTCGTCGCGGGCGCGCTCGCGGTGCTCATCGCGCTGGTGTCCAACGGACTCACCACGGCGCTGATCGTCCTCGGCATCATCCTCGCCGTACAGCAACTCGAGGGAAATGTGTTGCAACCGTGGCTGCAGTCCAAGTCGATGGACCTGCACGCGGCGATCGTGTTGCTCGCGGTCACTCTGGGCGGCAGCCTGTTCGGGATCATCGGCGCATTCCTCGCGGTGCCTGCCGCGGCGACCATCGCCGTCATCCTGCGGTACCTCAACGAGCAGATCGCGATCCGGGTGGGGGAGAAGCCGCCACCTCTCGACGAGGCATCCGACGACGGCGGACCGGGTGTGGGAGCCAATGAGGACTCGGAGGACGCCGAGGACACCGGCGGGGCGGTGCCGGGCACCGCCTGAGTCCGTCACCGGCCTCGGTGTGCCGAGAGCTGCCCGATAGACTGGGCGCCCGTGAGTCTCACCCTCGGTATCGTCGGACTGCCCAACGTCGGCAAGTCCACCCTGTTCAACGCGTTGACCCGCAACGATGTGCTCGCCGCGAACTACCCGTTCGCCACCATCGAGCCCAATATCGGCGTCGTCGAGCTCCCGGACACACGGCTCGACCGTCTCGCCGAGATCTTCGGCAGTGAACGCATCCTGCCCGCGACCGTGTCGTTCGTCGACATCGCCGGCATCGTCAAGGGCGCGTCGGAGGGTGAGGGCATGGGCAACCAGTTCCTGGCCAACATCCGCGAGGCCGACGCGATCTGTCAGGTGGTGCGCGTGTTCGCCGACG
This sequence comes from Gordonia sp. YC-XJ4, assembly GCF_059511865.1. Taxonomy (NCBI): domain Bacteria; kingdom Bacillati; phylum Actinomycetota; class Actinomycetes; order Mycobacteriales; family Gordoniaceae; genus Gordonia; species Gordonia sp. YC-XJ4. The sequence continues at coordinate 3,897,051 of NZ_CM183447.1, read as the reverse complement.
ACGACGTCGTGCACGTCGACGGTCGGGTGGATCCGCTCGCAGACATCGGGGTCATCGAAACCGAGCTGATCCTCGCCGACCTCCAGACCTTGGAGAAGGCGATTCCGCGGCTGGAGAAGGAAGCCCGCAAGAACAAGGACACCGCCGAGGTGCTCGCCGCCGCGCAGAAGGCGCAGGAGATCCTGAACAGTGGCACAACACTGTTCGCGCAGAATGATTCGTTCGACCTGTCGTCGGTGCGCGAACTGCATCTGATGACCGCCAAGCCGTTCCTCTACGTCTTCAACGCCGACGAGTCGGTGCTGACCGACGACGCGCGCAAGGCGGAGCTGAAAGCCGCTGTGGCACCAGCGGATGCGGTCTTCCTCGACGCCAAGGTGGAAAGCGAACTCCTCGAACTCGACGAGTCCGACGCGCAGGAACTCCTCGACTCCATCGGGCAGGACGAGCCCGGCCTGCGGTCGCTCGCGCGTGCCGGATTCCACACCCTGGGCCTGCAGACCTACCTCACCGCCGGCCCGAAAGAGTCGCGCGCGTGGACGATTCACAAGGGCGACACCGCGCCCCAGGCCGCAGGCGTGATCCACACCGACTTCCAGAAGGGCTTCATCAAAGCCGAGATCGTCTCCTTCGACGACCTCGACGCCGCCGGCTCGATGGCCGCAGCCAAAGCCGCGGGCAAGGTGCGCATGGAAGGCAAGGACTACGTGATGGCCGACGGGGATGTGGTCGAGTTCCGGTTCAACGTCTAAATGCCTGCGGCTTCCGGGGAGTAAACATGGCTGAGCCAGCTTGGGATCTCACTCAGCACGTGCGTGGCGCGCTCGCCGAGGCGCTCGTTGCGGAAGCCGTGCACTTGCTGGATCAGGACGCAGTAGTGCACAAGCCACGGCATCCGGGGTACGACGTAGAGAGCATTGCGCGAGACATGCGCGTGGACGCCAAGGTGGCGAGACTTCTCGACGCAGATACTGATGGCACAGGCCCGCGCGCGTGTGTCGAGTGGGACGCCGGTCGTCGCGGATACCTGGTAGCGGAGGGAGTTACTCATCTCGGCTTTGCTGTGCTTCGCGACGATACATCCTGTCGACTCGTGACGTCAGAGCCAGGGGTACTCCAAGGTGTCACAAGGGTTTCGGGCGATGTGTTTCTGGTGCCCGCGCATGTAGTCGATGAGTCAGCACGACCCATCTGGGCTAAGAAGTACGACCGCCCGAGTTCCGGCAGCTACAGGTACCTGAGAGTTAGGGTGATCGAGCAGTATCGCGTCGAGTTCCGGCACAGATAAACGTCTTGTGCGTCGGCGAACTATGTCGCTCGATCCCGCACTATAGAGAGGACCTACATGGTTGCGAGAGTGCCAGTCTTTGTTTCAGCTCCATCAACGCTGAACTCCGAACAACAGGAGTCGTACGAGTTTATCGTCGACCGAGTCCACCGTGAGAACTTTGAGCCCCGCGCCCTTGGGAGATCGGATTTCGGGTCTGAGTATCCCCTCAAGGAGGTGTTTTCGATCGCGCGCCATTGCTCGGGCGGTATCGTCCTTGGCTTCGAGCAGGTCCGGGCCACTGGCGCAGTGTTCAGGCCCGGTACCGTAGAAGAGAAGGAGCAAGAGTCGGTGTCGTTCCCGACGCCTTGGAACAATTTGGAGGCCGGAATCCTGTTTGCGCTCAAGATTCCCCTGATGGTCTTCCGTCAGGCGGGCGTGGACGGTGGAATCTTTGGCTTGGGTGTTAGTTCTGCGTTCGTCCAGACGCTCCCGGTTGGCGACCTCACAACCGAGTCCGTCCAGGCCGTCGAGATTTCGATCCAGAACTGGGCTGGGAAGGTGCGCGAGCACTACCGTGCGTACTGACCTGGCGACAACGGCAAGTCACATCAACAGCGCGAACACCCGCCGGACGATCTTAGCTTCAGCGGGCACTGTTTCCCGTTGGGGAGGATAACCGGTGAGCCGGACGCCGAGCGGCGGACGACCCTTCTGCGCCCGCTGGAACGCGGCGTACGTTCGCGGGCGCGCTTGCGCCATACCTCGCCGCGCGAACGCTATCCGTACGCGAACGAACGTGCGTCCGGCATCGGCAGGCGGCGTGTGGGGTCGACGTACCAATAAGTGTATCTGTCGCGCAAGTTGGTAGAGTTCCGGTTCAATGTACAGCCCGGTTCCCGGGCCCAGTAGGCTCGCTCCAATACGGTTATAGTAATAACAACTGAATGATTGGTTGTCGGGCCCATCTGACTGGAGATTTCTCTATGCCTCTTCCTGAGTCAACTCGTTCGGATATTGTGGCCTATGCGAGCGCGGACCTGCCAGGCGATCTCGCCTGGCATGTCGACTATTTTGATTTCATTGGCGATAAAGATCTTCGTGATCGGCTCGGGCAAGAATTCTATGCAGCCAGGTTTCTGTACAAACTGTGGGAGGGGCTTAGAGTTAATGACCTTTGGGTAAAGCAGGCGCAGGTTCAATTGCAGGTTCAGCAATACGCCTCGATCTACGAAGCGTCCCTTCATCACCTCCTGTTTGTTGAAGCTCGGGCTACGTTGGAAGTTCAACGCCTTTTCGAGTACGAGGCACTAGTTGAGCGTGCACTGCCAGGCCACATCCTTGACCGCATCCGAAAGCTTGGTTCTGACGATGCTGACAGGATTCTGGGCGCGGTGTGGGCCAAGCGTCGTACGCAAGAATCTAAGATTCGGTTCGATAGTAAGGTTCGCGCGGCAGTAGAGCTCCAAATCATTGACGAGAGTCTTGGTAGCGAGATTAAGGGGTTCTACACCGCCAGGAATTACATCCATATTCACGCGGAGCTCCGCCAAACAGATGTTGCTTGGCAGATCTCACTCGCACGCGACGCCTATCGGCGCTTGGAACCGTTCAAATCCCAGGCATCTTCCTGGCTCTTGCAGCGGACGCAATCAGTTCAACCATCGGGGGGTGCGGAGCCTGGCTAGTGCTCGGTCGCGGTAGTCAGCCGTGCTCGTTCGCCGGAGCGATCGTCTACTAACGCATGTTTATCGGTCACGGAACTTGGTGGAGCTCCGGTTCAACGTCCAGAAGTCTGTCGCGTTGGATCGACGTTAATTGGGGCCGGACGCCTCGTGTCGGCCGCCCGGATAGTCGCCGCCGGCGTTGCCATGACGTCGAGAGTCATCGATGAGCGCCACGGGCAGCGCACCGCATTGGTGTCGATTCGTAGTGGCGTTTCTGCCTGGCCTGAACTCTCTGGCGCCGCCCGTGGTAGATATCGTCCAGTCGGAGGTGGTCCTGATGACGAATGTCCTGCTTCGGGGAGTCAGTGAGGCCGCGATCGCGCGTATCGATGCCGAGGCGTCCGCTCTGGGGTTATCCCGTAACGAATTCCTGGGTCGGAAGCTCGAAGGCGACACTGTCGCAGTCGCAGCTGGTCCGTTGACTGCCAAGGACTGGCAACAGTCTGCAGAGACATTTGCCGATCTCGCGGATCCTGATGTGATGGATGGCGCGTGGCAGTTGCGAGCTGGCTGATCGATAAATCGGCTTATGTTCGAATGCAGTCGGGACGGGCAGAGGGACTCGACGCGTGGAACATTCGAATCGAGCGAGGTCTCGTGCGGCTGTCCACGGTGACGCGATTGGAGCTGGGATTCTCCGCGCGGTCAGGGGGAGTCCGGGCGTCGCGCATTCGGGGTTCCGCCGCTGTCGCTCATGCCGATCGAGCACCTGGCTCCGGCAATGGAGGATCGTGCGTTCGAGGTGCAGATGGTCCTCGCCGATCGCGGTCAGCATCGGGCACCATCGATTCCAGATCTGCTCATCGCTGCGACAGCGGAGAAGTTGGGGCTCACAGTCCTCGCGGTAAACAAGGATTTTGATCTGATCGCAAGCGTCACGGGGCAACCGGTCGAGACTCTTGCGTCTCCGTGAGGTGGCTCCGGTCGAACGGCCGACGATAATCACCCTGCCAGCAGGCGCCAGGGCCTCACGTCGCACTGACCATGCGAATTGTCTCCGGTCGCGATGACGGTTCCGTCGTCGCGACGTCCGAGCGTGTGCGCCGATCCGGCCGCGACGGCAGTAACGCCACGCCACTCTGCGACCTCGCACTGTCGGTGGTGATTGTCGCCGACCGCCCGCACGGTTCCGTCAGCGAGGAGCGCCACCGTGTGGTGGCTGCCCGCCGACACCGCGACGACGCTGCGCCATCGGCTGACGTCGCACTGGCCCCCGGCGTTGTCGCCGGTGGCCAGTGCGGTGCCGTCGACGCGCAAGCCGACGGTGTGCAGGTAACCGGCGCCGATGCCGATCAGGTCGTGCCAGCCGCCGACCGCACACTGCCCGCGCCGATTGCTGCCGGCGGATAGTGCTGTGCCGTCGGCCAATACGGCGACCGAATGCCAGTCTCCGCACGCGATCGAGACGGCGTCTTTCCACGCGGCCACATCACACTGACCCTCCGCGGTGCGACCGGTCGCGACCACGGTGCCGTCCGCATGGAGCCCGAGGGTGGTTCTCCATCCGGCTGCCACGGCGACGATCCCACGCCATCGGTCGATGTCGGTCTGTCCGTCACCGTTCCATCCTGTGGCGAGAACCGTTCCATCGCTGCGCAACCCGACGCTGTGGGAGCGGCCGGTATTGCGCGCGGCATGCACGTTGCCGGCGGCCACGGCACAGATACCCGACCACGACGAGACGTCACATTCGCCGGCGCGACCGTCGCCGGTCGCCACCACCGTCCCGTCCTCGCGACACGCGACCGAGTGTCCTCGGCCTGCGGCCAGCGTGTTCATGTGCGGGATCAGCCCAGTGACCCTGCGGCCGAGCGTAATTCGCTGAGCGCTTCGAGTACGAACGGCACGAGCGGCGCGCCGTCGTCCTTCTCGCCCTCGGTCCACTTCGCGTATCCCTGTTTGAAGGCGAGCACACCGAGTTCGGCGGCGACCCGCGCGGTCGCATCCGCAACGCCGCGGGTGATGAGGGCGTCGGTCATCGCGGCGGCGAGCCCGACGCTCTTGAGGGCGTCGCGCTCCTGGAGTTCGGTGCTGGCAGCGATCGCCGCGCTGAGTCTCGGTCCGAGTTCTCGGTTCATCGGCCCCATCTCGCCGGCGGCACGCTCGAGACCTGCGCTGACCATGCCGAGTGGTGTCGCGTCGGCGGACGCCTCGACGATTCCCTCCGCCATCAGGCGGCTGAGTGTTTCCTGGCCGGCCACCAGCACCTCGCGTTTGTCCGAGAAGTGCCGGAAGAAGGTGCTGCGGGTGACGCCGGCACGGTCGGCGATCTGCGCGACTGTCGTCGCGTCGTAGCCGCGTTCGTTGAACAGGTCCACCGCGGCGAGGACGAGGCGCTCGCGTGCGCCGGGTTCCCATCGAGCCATGTGGTCATCATAGTGATGCGACACATGTCCCGTCAGCGCGCTACAGTGATGAGACAACAGTCGCATCACTCGTCAGGAGAGATCCATGCACGTCTTCGTCACCGGTGGTACCGGCACCATCGGCTCCGCCGTCGTCTCAGAGTTGCTCGGTAACGACCACACCGTGCTTGCGCTCGCTCGTTCCGACCGGTCTGCGCAGGTGCTCGCCGACGCCGGTGCGCGGGTCTTGCGTGGCGAGTTGTCCGACCTCGACGTGCTGCGCTCCGGCGTCGCGCAGTCCGACGGCGTGATCAGCCTCGCCTTCGATCACGGCGACCACGGAGCCGACGCGTTGGCCGCGGCGATCGCCCAGGAAACCGCCGCGTTGTCGGCGATCGGGGAGGAACTCATCGGCACCGACCGTCCGATCGTCACGGTGTCGGGCACGCCGTGGATTCCGGGGCGCGCGTCCACCGAGGCCGATCCGTTGCCCACCGACGGTCCCGTCGGCGGCCGGGCGCGATCGGTGCTGGCGCTACTCGACCTCGCGTCGAAAGGCGTGCGCCCCAGTGCGGTTCGTCTTCCTCGGACGGTTCACAACCGGGGCGAGGGTGGGTTTGCCGGCCTGCTGACCCAACAGGCACGACGCAGCGGCGTAGCGGGATACCCAGGCGACGGCACGCAGCGCTGGCCGGCCGTGCACGCCCGCGACGCCGCCACATTGTTCCGCCTCGCGCTGGAATCGGCGCCGGCCGGGACAGCGTGGCACGCGGTCGCCGACGAGGGCGACACCGTCGCCGACATCATTTCGGTCATCGGCAGGCGGCTGCGACTGCCGGTGCAGCAGATTCCCACCGAGAGCTTCGGTGCGTTCGGTCCGATCTTCGCGGTGGATCAACCCTCGACGAGCACGCACACCCGCGAAGCGCTCGGTTGGACGCCGGCGCATCCGAGCCTGCTCGAGGATCTGGAGAACATCGAACCTTGACCTGCCCTGCGAGAAACGCCATCTCGGGCGAAACCGGCGGATAACGATGTGGTACCCGTGTGTGCCGAGGTGTTTCTGAATTGTCGCCCATCACCGATACTGCTTCGGTGACGAAGCGGACGATATGCGTGGTGATATCGGCGGTCCTGGCCGTCGCGGGGTTGCTGCTCGCCGCTCCCGGGACGGCCGGAGCCGCACCACAATCCGGGTGGCGATACACGATGGTGGCGTTCAGCAACGCCAGCGATCGTGACATGGACGTCTACCAGTCCGTCGACGGCACTCATTTCGACGTCCTCCAGAAGGCGGCGTATCGTCCGCCGTCCGGGTTGGTGCGCGACCCACGGATCTTCCGCAACACCGACGGGTCGTATTACCTCACCTACACCACGGCCGCCGGCGCCAGTATCGGGTTCGCGCGCAGCACCGACCTCACCCATTGGACGTTCATCCAGAACCTGGCAGTCCCGTTCTGCTGCTTCCTTCTTCCCGGTACCGGCGACGGCAAGGGATCGTTGGGTGCGCTGGGTTCGTCGGGTTCGGCCGGGTCGAGCGACCTGCCCTCACTGTCGCCGTTCACCACCAAGGCGTGGGCGCCGGACTGGTTCGTCGAGAACGGTCGCGTCAACATCATCTTGTCGATGTCGACCGGCGGTGGGTTCATCCCGTATCTGATGACGGCGACGGACTCCTCGCTGCGGAACTGGGGGCCGCCGGTGCCGCTCGCGGGAATCGGCGCCGACCACATCGACACCACCATCGTGAAGGTGGGTTCGACCTACCACGCATTCACCAAGAACGAGACCAAGAAGGTCATCGAGCACGCCGTCGCCCCCACCCTGGCCGGGCCCTACACCTTTGTCGCACCGGGTAATTGGGGCACCTTCGTGGAAGGGCCGTCGGTCATCCAACTGCCCGGTGGGGCATGGCGGATGTACTTCGACGCCTACACCAGGGGAAAATACCTCTACTCCGACAGTGGCGACGGTCTGCGGACGTGGACGGCTCCCAAAGAACTGCCGGGCCTGTCCGGAACGGTGCGACACGCGGGAGTGATTCGCGAGCCGGTGTGATGCGGGAACTCACCACGTCGCGGACCGCAGTACAGCGAGCAGTGCTGCCTCGGCGCGCGTCGCCGGCCGCCGCCGGGTGATCACCACAACCTCGGTGAGCCCCGGGTCGGGCAGGCCGTCGAGTTCGACGACGTCGGCGGGCAGGAGCCGACGCGCATGCACCATCACACCGAGCCCGGCCAGCGCCGCGGCGCGCAACCCCTGCTGATTGTTGGAGACACAGGTGATGCGGTGATCGAGCCCCGCGTCGGCGAGTGCGGCGAGCGCAGCGGTGCGCGAGATGCTGGGTTCGGGAAAGGTCACGAGTGGAATCGGGTCACCGGGCCGCAGGACAGTGTCCGGCGCGCCCGCCCAGACCAGCGGTTCGGTGAAGATCAACTGTCCGTGCCGTTGGCCCGGATTGCGTTTGGCCAAAACCAGATCCAGTGAACCCGCACGTAGGCTCGTGTGGAGGTCCTCGCTGAGTCCGATGGTCAGCTCGATATCGACGCGCGGGTGGTCGGTCCGGAAGCGGCGCAGGATCTCTGGCGTCCCCGTGGCCACAAGGTCCTCCGACACCCCGAAGCGGATGCGTCCGGTGATGCCGTCATCGGTGAAATAACTCAGCGCGCGATCGCACTCGTCGAGGATGGAGCGGGCGAAGCCGGCCATCACCGAGCCGTCCGCGGTCAGCTCGACCGAGTGCGTATCGCGTCGCAACAGCGTTCTGCCGACCTGTTTCTCCAGGCGGGCGATGTGGCCGGACACAGTGGATTGCCCGACGTCGAGCTGGCGTGCCGCGGCTGAGAACCCGCCGGTGTGGACGACGGTGAGGAAGGTGCGCAGCGCGGTGGGATCGAGCACACATCTCAGGCTAGTTATCGACAAACTCGATCACAATAATCGTGGTCAACGTGTTTCCGAATGGCTTCGACGAGCGTTGACTTATGTCTCATGCGACTGCTCAGGAAGCTCCCCATCGACGGATTCGTGCTCTCGATCCTCGCGACGGTGGCGCTCGCATCGGTGTTTCCGGTCGCGGGCGCGGCGGCGACGATTCTCGACGGAATGGTGAAAGCGGCCATCGCGCTTCTGTTCTTCCTCTACGGCACGCGGCTTTCGCCCGCCGAGGCGATGGCGGGAGCACGCCACTGGCGACTGCATCTGACGGTTCTGGCGGTCACCTTCGTCGTGTTCCCGCTGATCGGCCTCGCGCTGCGGGTGCTGACCCCACACGTGCTGAGCAGTGCCCTCTACACCGGTGTGCTGTTCGCCTGTCTCGTGCCGTCCACGGTGCAGTCGTCGATCGCGTTCACCTCGGTTGCCCGCGGAAACGTCCCGGCGGCCATCGTGTCGGCGTCGTTGTCGAACCTTCTCGGAGTCGTGCTGACCCCTTTGCTCGTCGTCGCCCTCATGACCACCACCGGCGGAGTCCACGTGAGTGCGGAATCGTTCGGCGAGATCATCCTTCAGTTGCTGCTTCCGTTCCTTGCCGGCCAAGTGTGTCGGCCGCTGGTCGCCGGACTGCTCGGACGACACCCCTTGCTGACCAAGACCGTCGACCGCGGCTCGGTGCTGCTGGTCGTGTACTCCGCGTTCAGCGCCGGTATGGCCGAGCACATCTGGTCGTCGGTCAGCGTGGGGTCGATCGCCGTGGTGATGGCGGTGTGCGCAGGCGTCCTCGGAGTGGTGTTGGTGTTGTCCCGATGGGCTGCAAAGGCTTTGGGCTTCGGTCGCGACGACGCCATCGTCATCCAGTTCTGCGGATCGAAGAAGAGTCTGGCCGCCGGTCTGCCCATGGCCGCAGTACTCTTCGCCGGAGCGCCGGTGGGGCTGATCATCCTGCCGCTGATGATCTTTCATCAGATCCAATTGCTGGTGTGCTCGATGCTCGCCGCCCACCACGGCCGTGTGGCATCTGAGCGCGCAGGTACCCCCAGCGATGACCCGACTCTGGATTTCGTGGTCCGTTCTCCGTAGGGTGTGCGCCACGGAGATTCCGCCACGAGGAGGTCGGCGCATGGGACAGTTGATGTACACCACCAGCATGTCCCTCGACGGCTACGTCGCCGACGCCGATGGCGATTTCGGTTGGGGTGCTCCGGATGCGGAGATCTTCGACATGCATGTTGATCGGATGGCGGAGACCTCCGCAGAGGTGTTGGGCCGCAAGACCTATGACCTGATGCGGTATTGGGAGAGCCCTCCGGAGGACGGGAGCTGGACGGCTGCAGAACATGAGTTCGCCCGCCGATGGCAGACGATCGAGAAAGTGGTCGTGTCGACGACGATGAGTCCCGACGATCTCTCCTCCGATCGCTCGCGGTTGGTACGAGAGCTCGACACCGCAGAACTACGGCAGCTCACCGAGAGCGCTCCTGGCTCGGTCGAGATCTTCGGGCCGACCACCGCGGCTACTGCAATCCGCGCCGGAATGGTCTCCGGTTTCCGGCTGTTCGTCGTCCCCGTGATCGTCGGAGGGGGACTGCGTGCCCTGCCCGCGGACGCTGCCCTCGACCTTCGGCTCATCGAGCAGCGGACCTTCGCCAACGGCACCGTCTATCTGCATTACGCCCCTAGGTGAGGGTGCGCTGGGCATCGCTATCTGCCGCTCATTCCTCTCACCGAATTGCTCGCTCCTTCCCCCCGGATGTTCGGCCCTTCCCCCCGATGGTCGAGGTGCGAGCCGCGTGCGGCGAGCCTCGAGACCGCTTGCGCCGGTGCTGGTTCGGTTCCACGGGTGGTGGGGATACTCATCGGCGAGAGGGGTCTCGAGGCTCGTCGCTATCGCTCCTCGGCACCTCGACCATCGGATGGGAAGGCCCGGAGCGTCATTCGAACGCTTCCCCCCGATGGTCGAGGTGTGAGCCGCGTGCGGCGAGCCTCGAGACCCTGGTGAGATGGCAAGTATCGCAACCACATCCACGAACCACTCGACGTAATCGAGCACCCGGTCGACGAAGTTTAACGCCCAGTCGACGCAATAGAGCGCCCAGTCGAAGCGCCCGAAAAAGTTGTCCACAGATTTCCCGAGCCGCGCGATCGCCGGGCCGGTTTTGTCGGTACCCCTTCGTACACTTGTTCTCATCACGTCCGATCGCGGGAGGGGAGGTACCTGGTGTCGACGACGTTGACGTTCACAGACCCGGATGCCGACGCCGCCGCGATCACAGCCATGTCGCGCGATGAGCTCACCGAGACCGGCCCGGACCTGCTACGCGAGTCCCGCAAACATGAAGCGCGCGCGGTCCTGGCAGCCGCCGCGCTGGCGGAGCGGGTGTATCGCGAGCGTTTGGCGGGCCAGTCCGAGGTCGAGGTGTGGGGCTCGGTGATCGAGCACGCCGACAAACTCGCACGCGCTGAAGTGTCTCTGCAGTTCAAGATCTCCCGCAGTAAGGCCGGCAACTGGATTGCTCTGGCGGATCTGTTGGAGAAGTTCCCCCTCATCTGTGCCGCCTATCTGAACGGTGAACTGTCCACCAATCGGGCCTCGATCATGGCGCGCGCCGCCCAGCGTGGCGGGGACATCGACGTGGACACCGACACCGACACCGACAGCAACGACGCCGGTGACGAGTCCGAGATGTCGTTCGAAGAGATCGTCCTGGACTACGGGTCCCGCGCCACCACCGACCCGGTTCTGGCGCAACAACTCGACGCTGCGTTGATTTCAATGAACCCCGACAGTGTCACCGAGGAACGCGAAGACATCGCCGACCTGGTGGGACACGTGACCATCACCCCCGATGTTGCGGGGCACTCCTCTCTGGATGCGGTTGTTCCCGCCCATTACGGGGTGTTTCTCACGACGCAGATCAACGCCCTCATCGATGAACGGACCTGCCGTAAGGACCCGCGTCGAGTGGGGTCGCTGCGGGTGATCGCACTCGGGGAGATCACCGGCGTCCCGGGGGCGCACCTCGACTGCGAATGCGGACAAGATGATTGCCCAAAACGAGGTGGCGGCACCGACAGCAACGGGTCGGCCGAAACACCCTCTGACGCCGAGGATGCGGCAGCGTGGGACGACCTGATGCCCGAACCCGCTGACGCGGATGCGCCTGAAGTCGAGGACATCGAAGCTTCCAGTGCGCCGGCCCCTTCCAATGCGCGGGCACAGGAACCTGTCGATGTGGTGGAGCCGGTCGTCGAACCCGACATCCCCGATCCCATGGATGAGCCCACCCCGGATGAGGTTCCGGTGGCGTTCGGACGTGCCTTGGTTGTGCCCGGCGCACCTGTGTTGACGGTGTTGAAGGACCCTGACGGGATTCTCGTGCCCCGGTTGCAGGGATACGGGCCGATCGACCCCGACTACGCGGCCACCCTGTCCGAGGTCGCGAAGACCATCCATTACCCCGAATCCGTGCGCACGGCTGGACCGTTGATCCCACAGATCTCCGACCGCGCACAGGCCCCGCCGGCCGACCCCACCGGACACGGAGGTCACACCGTGCCACCACCTGGGGCATTGACCTATGCACCCAGCGCCACCTTGCGCGCTGAGGTGTTGGCCAACGACCCCTGGTGCCGATACCCCTACTGCGGCATGCCCTCACACCTGTGCGACCTCGATCATTGGCGGCCGTTCAACCACACCGACCCCGAGGCCGGGGGCTGGACGGTGCTCGGTGATCTGATCCCGCTGTGTCGGGCCGATCATCAACGCAAACATCTCGCCGAGTGGGTGCCAACGCTCTACACCGATCGGCGGGTGGAGTGGCGGAGTCGGCGGAGTGGGCAGGTGATTGTCACCTATCCGCGGTGACGGTCGCTTTTGCTGTGGGGTGGAACCAGCTGTGGCTCAACGGGTCTCGAGGCTCCTCGCTGGCGCTCGTCGCACCTCGACCACCAGACAAAGGGCACCTCGACCATCGAGGGTAAGAAGGGCGTCATCGGGGGCGAGGTCCTCGACAGGTGATCAGCCGGGCGGTCGGCCCGCCGCGATCTGCACGAGCGCGCGGACACTGACGTCGCGGGCGCGGCGGCGGGATTCGGCGAGCGGATTGTCGGAGGGCACGAGTAGACGTAAACCATTGTGGTGGCTGCGGAATCGCAGCGGCGTGGTGAGTTCGAGGGCTTCTCCGTCGACGCCCGCATAGGCGGTACCGCCAGCCGAGGAGACCTCGAAGGTCGGGGTGGTGAACTCGTGCCAGTGCGGGCTGGTCTTACGCAACCCGACGGCCGACAGGGCGACCAGTGTGGCCGCTTCGGCGCCGGTCCGCGGCGAGACGGCGACGACGCCGAGGAGGCCGGTATCCATCCGTCGTCGTTCACCGGCGTCGAGAAGCGCGCCGGAGTACGGGTTGTTGGATACCAGGATCAGGAACGCGCCGTCCTCCGCAGTGCCGTCGGCCGAGGTGAATTGCAGGTCGAAGGGTTCTGCGGTGTTGCCGAGGAGTTCGGGCAGCAGCGCCGCGGTGGTTTGTGTCTTGTCGTCGCGGTAGGAGTCCTGCTGCACGATCGTTGCGTACACGCCGAGCGAGACGTTGTTGACGAACAGACGTCCGTTGACGGTGGCGTAATCGACGCGGCGGATCACGCCGTCGGTGAAGGCTCGCACGTTGCGCCGCGGGTCGGACCGATCGAGCCCGAGATCCAGGGCGAAATGGTTGCGGGTGCCCGCGCTGACGCAGACGAACGGCAGGTCGTGCTCGATCGCGATGGCGGCGACGAGCGCCTGCGAACCGTCACCGCCGGCCATCCCCAGACAGTCCGCGCCGCGTGCCACCGCGTCGCGTGCGAGTTGTTCGAGGTCGTCGTCGGGTCCCAGGACGACGGTCTCGACACCGATCCGGTGTGCTGCCTCGACGAGTTCGAACCGATCGACCTTGCCGCCACCGGATTTCGGGTTGCAGATCAGAACCGGATGCCGGGGCCGCCACGGCGCGTGCATCAGATCCAGCTCGTGCAGATGCGGCGTCAGGGCGTAACGGGCCGAGACGACGGCGATCACCCCGAGCGCGACGGCGACGAACAGGTGCACGACAAAAGCGCCGGAATCAACGACGGCCAGCACCAACGCACTGACGAGCGCTGCGACCCCGAGCACCCCGACACCGATACCGACGCCGCGTCGGACCCCGCGTTCGGTGATCGCCCACCATGCGCCGAGGGCTGCGACGGCCAGACCCGCCACGCCGAGCACGAAATGCAGACCGCTGTTGACCAGGAACACCAGGATCGCCACCAGGAGTCCGGCCGCGGCCAGCAACGCGACGACGGCACTGATCCGTCGCTGACGGCTCACGGGGAGTCGGGGTCGGAGGTGATCAGAGCGCAGATCTCGGCGTAGCGCAGCAGAAAACGCTTCTCGTCGAGACGTTTACGGCGCATCCACGAGGTGACCTCGGTATTGCACTTACCCGCGTTGCACGACCGGCAACTCGGCACCACATTACCGGCGGTGTACCGGCCGCCCCGGGAAATGGCGAGAACGCAATCCTTCTGTAGCGCAACGCCATCAGCCTCGCAGTAGGCGCATCCACCCCACAGTGAGACCAACTGCTCCCACTGCTTGGGGGTGAGGTCATGGGTGACCGCGTCCATTCTGCGCCGACGACGTTTCGCGTAGCGGCGGGCACGGGTGCGGTTGGCGGGCACGACGATCAGGGTAGGCCATCACCGGGTCTCATGCGCTGAGGCCGGCCGGCACGAGACCACTCGGGGTGTACTTCTCGCGCCGGATGTTGCGCGCGGGCATGCGTCGGCGTTTGCATGCCTTCACCCCGGCGTCCACCATCGCCGGCGGGCCACACAGGTAGGCGACGTACCCGCGCAGCGATGCGAAGTCGTCGAGCACTGCGTCACCCACGTAGCCGGTACGCCCGTCCCACTCGGATCGGCTCAGACACGGGACATAGGTGAGCCCGCGGTGGCGCTCGGCGACCTCCCGCCAGAACTGCTGATGGTAGAGGTCGGCCTCGTGGCGGACCCCGTGGTATAGATGGATCTCGCGGTCGGGATCGTCGGTGAGAGCCTGCACCGCAATCGATGTCAGAGGTGCCAGTCCGGTGCCTCCCGCGAGCAACAGCATCGGTGTCTCGGGCTCGTCGGCGTCGGGCTCGTAGGCGAAGTCACCCCACGGACCGCGCATCTCGAGTTCGTGGCCGACATCGAGACCGCCGAAGATCCAGCCGTCGGTCGCCACACCACCGGGGACCCGGCGGATCTGGAACTCCAGCCTGCTCGCCGACGCCGGGGGATTGGCCATCGAGTACTGACGCCACTCGCCGGTTCCCGGAACCGCGATCTCCATGTACTGACCCGCCGAGAAGTCCAGTGGCTCATCGATATCCACGAGCACGGTGACCGTGTCGTGAGCCACGGTCTCGATGCCGTGCACGGTCCCGACCACATCGCGCAGTCGGTGCCGAGGGCCGGTCTGTTCGGGCGCTTCCACCTCGATCGTGGTGTCCGAGCGCGGACGCGACTGACACGCCAGGACGAATCCACGCGCCTGATCGTCGGCGCCGAGCACCGTCTCCGGGACCTCGGGAGCATCGACGGTGCCCGAACACAAGCGCACCTTGCATGTTCCGCACGTCCCCTGATTGCACGAATTGGGCAGATAGACGCCGTTACGCAGGAAGGCGTCGAGCAGTGGCTGATTTTCGGTGCAGGTCACGCTCGCCGACGCGGCACCCACGACGTCGACGCGGTGGGCTTGCGAGCCGGTCGTATCAGAAGCAGCCATCGCCCTCACGCCTCCCACGTGACGCGCAGCGAGGTCGGTCCGCGGAACCCCCAGCCCCAGAACTCGACGTCGGAATCGGTGTCGCGCTCCAGATTCGGAATCGATTCGAAGAGTTCCTCCAGACCGATCCGGCACACCTGATTGGCGAAATAGATCCCCGCGCACGCGTGATTACCGGCCCCGAAAGCCAAGTGCGGCAACGGTGGACGGGTGATGTCGTACTCCGAGGGCGCGGTGTACACAGCGGTGTCGTGGTTGGCCGAGCCGTAGGACATGAGCACGACGGTGCCCGCGGGCAGCGCCACCCCGGCGACCTCGACGTCGGCGGTGCTGATGCGCGCGGTCGCCGACCAGATCGGCGAGGTCCAGCGCATCCCCTCGGAGATGGCCCGGGGGATCAGTCCGGGTTCGTCGACGACCTGCTCCATCTGATCCGGTCGGGTGAACAGTCCGACCAGCGTGGAGGCCATCGCGTGACCGGGCTCCTGCATGGCGCCGAGCAGGTAGACGAACAGGGTCGGGTAGATGTAGTCGCGGTCGCGGGTCTGCCCGTCGGGCATGCCGTCGTGCAACCAGTGGGAGATGGCGCTGTCGTCGGGGTGGGTGATCCAGCGGTCGATCATCGGGTCGACGATCGCGCGGATCTCGGCCTTGGCCTCATCACCCTCGTCGAAGCCTTCGGGGTTGGTGAACTCGCCGTTCTCATCGACGCCGGCATTGGTGAACGACCGGGACAGCTTGTGGAACCACTCGCGCAGTGTGTCCGAGCCGACCTCGCGCAGTCCGAGGAGGTCGCCGAGCGCCCGCACACTGACCGGTTCGCAGTACTGGGCGACGAGTTCGGCGTGGCCGTCGTCCTCGAACGTCTCGAGGAACCGGCGTGCGATCGGCCGGACCAGATCATCGATCCACCGATCGACCTCTTGCGGCTGCAATGCCGGGTCGACCATCGACCGCAGGTCGTCGTGGATTTCCCCGTTGACGCCGATGACCGCGGGGTGCCCGAAGGTCCGCCCGCCGGCCTTGGTGATGATCGCCTCGAAGTGCTCGCTGGTGGCGATCTCCCGGCAGATGTCGGTGGTGGTGGCGACGTACGAGCCGAGGACGGGGATGTAGGCCAACGGGCGCTCGGCACGTAGCCGCTCGTACACCGGGTACGGGTTGCGCTCGAGCTCGGTCATGGTGATCTCGTCGATCCAGCTCGGTGCCGGAGTGGGGTCGGACGGGGTGGGTGTTTCGGTGATCGTCATGGCGTACTCCTCTGGTCGGTGGCAGGCAATCGGAACTGCTCTGGCCCGAGACGGTAGGGCCGATCGGGAGCGGCCTCGACACCGATTGCGCGGGGGAGACACCGAATGCGCGATCAGGTTGTGATCGATATCGCATCAGGTGGCCGATGTGAGGTAGACAAGATCCAGGCCGGCGCAGCCCGCCGGCCGGGCCGACGAAAGAACCGCCACCCGAATGTTCACCGAACACACGTCCACCGGGCACTCGTCAACCGGGCACGGGGCACCGGATGGGGAGACCCGGGACTGGGACGCCGCGCACCGTGCCGTCGCCGATGCGTACTTCCCGCACGAACTCACCGACCTCGACGGCACCGGAGACGTCGCGCTGTCACTGCGGACCGTCGAACTCGGCGGCGTGACGATCGGTCGACTGACCTGGGGTACCGACGTCGCGATCACCTGCGCCTATCCGGGGGCCTACGAGGTCAACATCCCGATGTCGGGACGACTGCACTCCCGACACGAAACGCGTGAGGTGGTCTCGACCCCCGGACGAGCGACGGTCTTCGTCGCCGACCGCGAGTCGCAGATCACCCGGTGGACCGCTGACTGCGACGTGATCGGCGTCAAGTTCGATGCCGA
The DNA here is from genome assembly GCF_059511865.1 of Gordonia sp. YC-XJ4. Classification (NCBI taxonomy): domain Bacteria; kingdom Bacillati; phylum Actinomycetota; class Actinomycetes; order Mycobacteriales; family Gordoniaceae; genus Gordonia; species Gordonia sp. YC-XJ4. Next base: position 3,880,102 of record NZ_CM183447.1, on the reverse strand, counting down.
TCACCTCGAACGCGAAGCCGACCGCATCCACGTCGGTGCCGTACGCCGACGCCTCGTCCTGCCCGACCAGATCGACGTCGCGACCGACGCCGGGCGATCGTGGCTCGACCTCGTCGCGGCGTTGTCCGCGCAACATCGCGAACCCGTCGACCTGCTCGCCAATCCACTGGTCGGGCCGCAACTGGCGGGCGCGGTGACCGCGGCGTTCCTGCTCACGGTGGCGCCCGATCCCGTCGACGCGGCACATCCACTGCGACCGCGCACCGTCAAACGGGTCCTCGACGCCCTGCACGCCGACCCGGCGCGACCGTGGACACTCGCCGAGATGGCAGCGCTCGCGCAGACCAGCGTGCGTCGTCTGCAGGAGGCCTTCGCCGAATACGTCGGCGCGACGCCGACCGCGGCCTTGCGTGACATCCGATTGGCGCACGCGCACAACGACATCGAGAGCGGAGCGGGCACGATCTCCGACATCGCGGCGCGGTGGGGCTTCAGCAACGCGAGCCGCTTCGCCGCGGCCTATCGTCGGCGGTACGGGGATCGGCCGTCGGAAGTGCTGCGCAGGTGACCGCGCGCCGACGGCCATTGCGGAACGATCGGCGAGCCCCCGATGTGTGGATACAGTGACCTGTGTCGTACATTGAAGCAGATCATATATTTGATACAGACAGAGGTGCACACCGATGGACATGACCTGGTCGGATGACGACATCGCCTTTCGCGACGAGGTGCGTGAGTTCCTCGACGCCGAACTGACCCCGGAGCTGCGCGCCGCCGGTCGACTGCGCACCAGCGTGTACACCGATCACGAGGCGTCGATGGAGTGGCAGGCGATCCTGCACAAGCGTGGATGGGCCGCGCCGGCGTGGCCGGTCGAGCACGGCGGCTGCGACTGGTCGCTGACCCAGCACTACATCTTCAGCCGCGAATCGGTGCTGGCCGGTGCGCCCGCGCTGTCCCCCATGGGAATCCGCATGGTCGCCCACGCGATCATCGCCTTCGGCACCCCCGAGCAGAAGGCGTTCTACCTGCCCGGCATCCTCACCGGCGACGTCTTCTTCTGTCAGGGCTACTCCGAACCGGAATCCGGCAGCGACCTCGCGTCGCTGTCGATGTCGGCGGTCTCCGACGGAGACGATCTCGTGTGCACCGGCAGCAAGATCTGGACAACCCATGCCGCCGAGGCCAATTGGATGTTCTGCCTGGTTCGTACCTCACGCACCGGCAAGAAACAGGAGGGCATCACCTTCCTGCTGATCGACATGAACTCCCCGGGCATCGAGGTGCAGCCGCTGGTGATGGCCTCGGGTGAGCAGGTGCAGGCGCAGGTGTTCTTCGACGAGGTGCGGGTGCCCAAGAAGAACGTCCTCGGCGCGATCGACGACGGCTGGACGGTCGCGAAGTATCTGCTGGTGTTCGAGCGCGGTGGTGGCGCGGCCGCGCCGGCACTACAGGTGATGGTGGAAAACCTCACCGATCACGCGTCGACGGTCACCGGGCCGTCGGGGGTGCCGCTGGCCGATGAGCCGGCGTTCGCCGCCAAGCTCGCCGATCTGCGCACGCGCGCAAAGGTTCTCGAGGTGCTCGAATATCGCGCGCTCGCGGAGATGAGTGCCGGACGCAACCCGGGCGCGATCTCGTCGATGCTCAAGATCCTCTCGACCGAGCTGAGCCAGCAGATCACCACGCTCGGCGTGGAGGCGGCGGGCCCCCGCGGACGGGCATATCAGCCGCACGCCGCCGCACCGGGCGGGCCGATCGCCGACTTCGTGCCGCCGGCCGACGGATACGTCAGCGGGCAGGCGTGGCAGGCGGTGGCGCCGCTGCTCTACCTCAACGACCGTGCCGGCTCGATCTACGCGGGCAGCAACGAGATCCAGCGCAACATCCTCGCCAAGGCCGCCCTGGGCCTGCCCCAGTACTGACCGGAAAGGTATCTCCCACCATGGATTTCGATCTCACCGCCGAACAGCAACTGCTCTCCGACGGGCTCACCCGCTTTCTCGATTCCCGCTACGACCTCACCGAGAGCCGCAAGGTCGCCAAGGTCGGTGACGGATGGCAACCACAGATCTGGCGCGCCTTTGCCGACGAACTCGGCGTCATCGGTGCCTGCCTGCCCTCGACGGTCGGCGGTGACGACGGCGGCCCCGAGGAGCTGATGGTCGTCACCGAGGCGCTCGGCCGCGCCCTCGTCGTCGAACCGTTCGTCGACACGGTGGTCCTCGGCGCCGGTCTGCTCGCGCGTACCGGACACGACGGTGCACTCGAGGTTGCGCGGTCGGTGACCGCGGGCGAGACCCTCGTGGCCACCGCCGCGCTCGAGGACACCTCGGGCGGACGGCTGCACCACGTGACCACCCGCGCCGAGGAATCCGACGGCGGCTGGGTTCTCCACGGCGCCAAGGCCGTTGTCACCACCGCCCCGATCGCCGATCAGCTGATCCTCACCGCGCGGATCTCCGGCGACGACGACGACCGCGACGGCATCGGCCTGTTCCTGATCCCGCTCGGCGACGCCACGCCGGCCGGACTGACCCAGCACGAGTTCCGCACCGTCGACGACCGCCGTGCCGCCGACCTCACCCTCGACGGCGTGCAGGTGGGCGGCGACGCATTGATCGCCCGCGGTGCCGACGCGCTCGCGCTACTCGAACGCGCATGGGACACCGCCACCGCCGCGGTGGTCTCCGAAGCGGTCGGGTTGATGCGCAAGGTGCTCGCCGACACCGTTGCCTACACCACCCAGCGTCAGCAGTTCGGGCGCCCGCTCGCCGGCTTCCAGGCATTGGCGCACCGCATGGTCGACATGTACATCGAACTCGAACAGGCGGTTGCCGCACAGTATCTGGCGATCCTGTCGCTCGACGCCGAACCCGCCGAGCGGGCTGCGGCGGTGTCGGCGGCCAAGGCCACGATCAGCCGGGCCGCACGATTCATCGGCCAGAACTCGGTGCAGCTGCACGGCGGGATGGGCATGACCGAGGAACTCGCGATCGGACACTACTTCCGGCGACTGACCGTCATCGAGTACGAATTCGGTTCGGCCGACGCTCATCTGGCGAGGGTCGAGAAACTCGCCCGGGCCTGAGCGAACTCGGCCTCGATCTCGGCCCGACCCAGCACCGGGTCGGTGCCGGGCACATGTGTCGGCTCGGTGTGGGTGGCGCTCGTCCCGCCGGCCACCCGGCGGCGGGCCGCGGTGAACTCCGGAAGCTCGCCGATGCCGGCGTGGGCGGCATTGAGCAGTGACCACACCGCGCTGCGCCGGGCGCGGCGCTCGACGGGATGGGGTGGGGAATGCATGACCAGTTGCGCCGCCCACCGGGGTAGGGTGTCGCGAATCGCCCAGTCGACCGCAGCCGCAGCGGGATTGGGCACGTTGGTGCCGGTCGCCATCGCCGCCCCGTAGGTCACCGCCAGGCGCGGCAGATACGACCGCAGGCACTCGAGGGTCTCGGCCTTGGTGGTCGGGAGGTCGGTGCCTCCGAGCGCATGACCGACCCGGATGAACTCGCCGTAATAGCGATCGAGGTCGGCACCGCGCAGCGGCCGCGGATGGTAGATCTCGTGTGCCGTCGCCAATCCCCACACCACGGTGGCGTAATTCCAGCGCAACCACTCGGGATCGTCGGCGTCGTAGGTGGCGCCGTCGGGACGAGTGCCCTTGATCGTGTGATGCATGGCGCGGACCGTGCGCGCCAGTCGTTCGGCGGTCTCGGTGCTGCCGTAGGCGGTACCGATGAAGAAGGCGACCGAGTGTCCCAAGCGAACGGATGCACCCTCGGGATCGATCCGGGGCAGTGCGGCCGGGTCGTCGGAGCGTTCCACCAGCCGGGAGTGGTGCATCCCCATCCAGTAGATGCTCGGGTCGAGGCGCTCCAGATAAGACGCGCACTGCAACCCGAAGACGAGGGCAGGCGTGTGCGAGTGGACATACCAGGTGGCGCTGTCCGGACCGAACCATCCCGGATCGCCGGCCGGCTCCTCGAACTCCATGCCCCGGAAGAACTTTGCGCGGATGTTCGCGTCGAAGAAGCCGGTGAGCCAGTCGCCGACCCACTGGTGCGGCAGGGTCGGCAACGGCAGGGTCGGCAGCGGCAGTGATCCCAGGCCGCTGCGGGGCAGCCTGATCGCGGACGGAGTCTTCATCGTCTCTCCCTGCGCTCGTGGTGGTGCGCGACCGGACAAATTCTGGCCACGCATGTACCCAGACTACGGTCTGGTCACACCTGTGACCAGACCTTTCGTGATCTCGCCACGCGCCGTACGGTGAGACGATGTCGAACACGACCCGATGGGCCGGGGTGTCGTTGAGCGATCGGCGTACCGAACGACGGGCGCTGCTGATCGCCGCGGCTTACGACCTGCTGGGTACCGACCTGCTCGGTCACGACCCGTCGGCGCTGTCGGTGCGGGCGCTGTGCCGCGCGAGCGGCCTCAACTCCCGCTACTTCTACGAGAGTTTCGCCGACGTCGACGAGTTACTCGGCGAGCTCTACGACGAGGTTGCCGCCGACCTCGCGGGTGTGGTCGCCGCGGCGATCGAGTGCGCCGGCCGATCGGTGCGATCGCGCACCGCGGCGGGTATCCGCGCCGTGCTCGGTCATGCCGGCGACGATCCACGGCGCGGCGCGATCCTGTTCACCCATGCCCGCGCCAACCCGGTGCTCGCCGCCCGTCGCGTGGCGACCGAGGAACTCCTCATGTCGTCCGTCCTGGCCGAAACCGTTCGGCGCCAAGGGGATCGGACGTCACGTCCGAGGGCCGATCAGGTCGGGGCGGTGATGTTCGCCGGTGCGATGGCCGAGCTGGCACGGCAGTGGCTGGGCGGTCATCTGGGGTCGGATCTCGACGTCGTCGTCGACGCGGCGACCGCCTTCGTCCTGCGATCGGCACCCGCCCGTACCTGATCGGTGGTGGGGGTCGCGAGCACCTCGCGCAGCAGCATCACACGCACCGGTGCGAGGCCGGCCACCGACACCGCGATCACGGTCAACGAAATCCACAGCAGCGCACCGCTGGCCAGCAGCAACAACTGCAGTGTCCAGGACGGGGCGGTCAGCGATTCCGACGCCAGCTGGCGTGCCCACAGGCGCCAATAGATCATCAGATTCACCGTGAGCCCGACGACGTAGGAGATGCCGAACGACACCAGATACGGACGCCACGTTCCGTCGCGAAGCCGCGCCGAGAGCGATTCGTGTCGCAGCGGCGCGACCACGGAGAGCACGTTGCCCACACCGAGCCAGACGAGCACCATGACGACGAACTGGTCGATCATCGCCGCGAGGTCGAGATCGGTGGTGACGGCGAGGTAGGCGAGGATGGGTACGGCCGCTATCGCGACCCCTATCAGGATCATCAGGTTCTTGGCGACCAGGATTCGCCACAGACGTTCGCCGGCCCGGATGTCGGTCCACACCCGTGCGGCGTCGAAGCACAAGGCGTTGGTGCACACCACACTCCCGACGACGCCACCGAAGACATACAGGGTCAGCGACCCGGCCTTCTCGTAGGTCGCCCATCCCACCGATCGATAGACGACCACCAACGACAGGCTGATCGCGAGGGTGATGACCACGCGGATCAGCACCGCGTGCGGTCGGGCGCGCAGCGCTCGCGCCACCTCGTTCGCGGTGCGCCGCAACAGCGCTCGGGTGGCGGTGACGACGAGTCGGACGGTCTCCCGGCGATCACTGGAGCGGGCGGGCGAGGAGTCGGCGAGCGCGGCGTCGGAGAGCGCGGCGTCGGCGTAGGTGAGATCCAGACGTGCGCGCCGTATCGCGTCGTCGGCGAGTTGGAACCGCAGTGCGTCATCGGGTTCCGAGACGGCGGCCAACTGCTCGGCCAAGCGCGCCGCGTCGGTGGCCAGAGCGGCGATCTCGGTGGACAGCGAGTCCCCGGTGGCGCTGGAGTTCATGCCGACCATCTGATCACCCGGACCCACCGGGGTGCACGGCAGGCCGTCGAATCGGATGTGGGGATCAGGGGAAGGGCAGGCCTCCCGTGCCGCCGCCGGTGCCACCGTTTCCGTTGCCGTTGCTGGGCACCGTGGTCTGCGCATTGTCCACGGCACTGCCGAGTTTCACGGTGACCGTGTGTTCCTGGCCGCCGCTGGACACGGTGATGGGTACCGTGGAGCCGGGTTCGTGGGTGAGGATCTGGGCCATCAGGTCGGCGTAGCTGGTCACACGTTGATCGCCCACCTTGGTGATGACGTCACCGGATTTGATGCCGGCGGCCGCGGCCGCACCGTCCCCGCTCACCGCGGTCACCTGGGCGCCCTCGACGTCGGCGGCGTTGGTTTCGGCCAGCGAACCGGTCACCCCCAGCACGGGCTTGGTCGCGTGGCCGTCGGCAAGCAACTCGTTGGCGACGCGCCGAGCCGTGTTGATGGGGATGGCGAAACCCAGACCGAAGGCCTGGACGCCGCCCTGGGATGCCTGGCCGGTGTCGACCGCCGAGTTCACCCCGATCACCTGGCCGGACAGATTGACCAGCGGCCCACCGGAGTTGCCGGGATTGATCGGCGTATCGGTCTGGAGTCCGTTGTAGACCGCGACCTGCGAACCCTGCTCATCGCCTGCGGTCACGGTGCGCGAGAGATTGCTGATGATGCCGGAGGTCACCGTGTTGGACAGATTCTCCGGGCTGCCGACCGCGACGACCTGCTGCCCGACCTGCAGGCCGTCCGAATTGCCGAGTGTTGCCGGGGTCAACCCGGACGCGTTCTGCAGTTTGATCACCGCCAGGTCGTAGGACGGTGAGGTACCCACGACCGAGGCCTGGTAGGTCTTCTGGTCGGCGGTGGTGACCTGGATCGCCGAGGTGCCACCAGCTCCGGCGATCACGTGGTTGTTGGTCAGGATGTAGCCGTCGGGGGAGAGCACGATGCCACTGCCGACCGCGGTGCCCTGGCTGCCGGCGACCTCGATGTCGGCGGTGAACTTCGACGCCGCCTGCGCGGCATAAGTGATGGAACCCGGCTGGGCGGGGGCGGCTGTGGTCGCGGCCGGGGTGGCGAGTTGGGGTGCCGCCGAGGTGCTGTGATCGACGAGCGCGCTTCCGCCGAGAGCGACTGCGCCGCCGAGCAATCCCGCGATGACCGCCGTCGCGATGATCGGTTTCATCGACGACCGACGTGCGGTGGCTCCGGCGGGTATCGGCGTGGTGGTGGAGGGGCCGGTGGTGGAGGGGCCGGTGGGGTAGTGGCCACCCGGGTGGTGCCCAGAAGGCTCGTATCCTCCGGTCGCGTACGGGCCGGACGGAGGTGGGGTGTAGCCGGGGGTCGGGCCCCACCCTCCGGCGGGCTGGCCGTACGGGTGGGTTGCGCCGGCGGGCACATGCGGTGGCGGGCTCACCGGCGCGGTGGGCGTCTCTGGGGTGCTCTCGCCCGGAACGTGGTTGTCGGGATGGCGATCTGTGGTCACCAGACCACGTTGCCCAAGGTCACTGAGAGCAATCCGAGAGGATTGTGTGGAATTGGCTGTCAATTCACTGTCGAGGCGCCCACCGTTGTCGGTGGGCGCCTCGACGTCCCGATGTACCGATGTGGCGGCCGCTGCGGCTACTTCACCTCACCGCGCAGGATGCGCAGCACGCCGAAGAACAGCGGGATACCGATCCACACGATTCCGGAGACGACGAGCTTGGCCCATTCGCCACCGCTCGCCCACTGCTCGGATTGGAAGGGCGCGTTGGTCATTCCGGTATCGACCCAGGCTCCGAGATGGTCGTGGAACCACGGCACCAGCTGGCTGACGAGGGTCAGCGCGGTCGGCAGCACGAAGTAGGCGACGATCGCGCCGGGAGTGTTCAGGATGAGCGCGGCGAAGCCGAATCCGAGGAGCAGCCCGAACAGTTGCAGCACAAAGGAGTTCACCAGTCCCGCAGCGGTGAACGACCATGCTCCGGCCGGATCGGCGAAGGCGAGACCGGCGATCACGTTGCCCACCGCCCCGAGCGCGAGGGCGAGGCCGACGGCGATCACCGAGGCGATCAGTGCGGTCAGTAGTTTCGCGACGATGATCCGTTCGCGACGCGGTTCCATCGTGAACGTCGTCAACGCCGAGCGCTGACTCCATTCACCGGTGACCAACAGGATTGCCATCACCGGCAGGATGATGCCCAGCGGGATGTTCATCATGCCGAAGAACTGGCCGAAGGTGAGGTTGGTCAGACTGTTGCGGTTGGCGATCAGCATCGCCACCACGACGACCACCGACAGCACGCCGATGGATGCGGCCAACCAGAATCCGGCGCGGGTGTCGACGAGTTTGCGGAGTTCGACCCGGACCAGGCGGGTCATCGGAATGCCGGCGGTGCGCGTCGGCGCGGACGCGGCCGGGGCAACGGTGAGGGTGGTCATCAGAATGCTCCTGCGGTCATCGGTTGTTCGCGTTGGGTGGAGGCGGTCAGTTCGAGGAACATCTCCTCGAGTTTGGCGCCGTCGCCGGCGCGCAACTCCGTGAGCACGATGGCGTTCGCCGCGGCGACCCGCCCCACCTCCTCGGGGGCGGCGTCGGTGGACAGTCCGCCGCCGGACTGCGGCTGCGCGCTGATGCCCGAGGCGTCGAGCGCGTCGGCAAGGGCCCGGTCGTCGAGCGAGCGCACCGTGGTTCCGGTGCCTGCGAGCAACTCGGCCTTGGTGCCCTGCGCGACGATGCGTCCGTTGCCGATGACGACGAGGTCGTCGGCGACGATCTCGATCTCGTGCAGCAGATGCGAGGACAGCAACACGGTGCCGCCACGATCGGCGTAGCCGCGCAGCAGGCTGCGCATCCAGTGGATGCCCGCCGGGTCGAGGCCGTTGGCGGGTTCGTCGAGGATCAACACCCGCGGATCGCCCATGAGCGCGTTGGCGATTCCGAGTCGCTGCCGCATACCGAGGGAATAGTTGCGGACCCGCCGGCCGGCTTCCTGCGGTGTCAGGCTGACCAGTTCGAGCATCTCATCGACCCGGGTGCGGGGCACCCCGATGGTCATCGCGGTCAGGCGCAGGATCTCCTCGCCGGTGCGTCCGGCGTGCTGTGCGGACGCGTCGAGGAGTACGCCGACCTCGGTGGCGGGATTGGGGATGTCGCGATAGGCCTGCCCGTCGATCGTCACCGAGCCCGACGTCGCCGGGGTCAGTCCGGTCATCACCCGCATGGTGGTGGACTTGCCCGCCCCGTTCGGTCCGAGGAAGCCGGTCACCTGCCCCGGGCGGCACGCGAACGACACGTTGTCGACGGCGACGTACTCGCCGTAGCGCTTGCTGAGGTTCTCCACTGTGATCATGGAGATCATCGTTGCCGCACCGGGCGGGTCTGCACATCGGGCGCGAGGATGGACCCGATCTACGACGAAAGTCTGATACCGCCTGGCCGTCGGGTGCAGGCGGCTGGGGGATCACCCCCACTACGGTGAGGGGGTGCGTCCCGAGGATTATCAGCCGCCGCTGAATTGGTGGAGCCATACGTGGCGTCTGCTGCTGATGCTGGCGATCTCCGCGGTGGCGATGATCGGACGCACCGATCATGTGGGCGCTCATGTGATCTGGTGGCTGACCCTCGATCTGGCCCTCGGTGTGATGTGCTTCGTCGCGACCTGGTGGCGCCGAACCCATCCGGTTCTGGTGTGTACGTTGACCAACCTGGCCGCAATGGTGTCGGTCAGTTCCTCGGGAGCCGGGGCGTTGGCGCTGGTCTCGTTGTCCACTCGACGGCGGTGGCGTGAGATCGCGCCGCAGATCGTGCTGGGAATCGCGTGTAGTGCGGTCGCAGACGAGTTCGTCTATCGACCCGATCCGAGTGAGTCACCGTTGGTGCGATACTCGTTCATCGTCGCGATCACCGCGGTACTGGTGGCGTGGGGTATGTACATCGGGTCGCGGCGCGAACTGCTCGCGAGTTGGCGCTCGCGGGCCATGCTGGCCGAGCAGGAGCAGCAGGCGAAGGTCGCCCAGGCCCGATCGGTCGAGCGGGCGCGGATCGCGCGGGAGATGCATGACGTTCTGGCGCACCGTATCTCGACGGTGAGCATGTATGCCGGGGCGTTGGCCTACCGTGCCGATCTGACGCCGGAGCAGGTGCACGACACCGCGTCGACGATCGAGGAGAACTCGCGACTGGCCCTCACCGAATTACGCGAGGTACTCGGGGTGCTGCGCGAGGGCCCCGGTGATGCCGACCCGGAACAGCCGCAGGCCGGCCGCGACGACGTGGACGACCTCGTCGAGCAGAGCCGCGCGGCGGGTATGCGCGTCAGCTATGTGCGCACCGACGACCTGCAGACGGTCGCGGCCACCACCGCACGGACCCTGTATCGCTGTCTGCAGGAGGGTTTGACCAACGCACGCAAGCACGCACCGGCGTCGGCGGTGACCGTGCGCGTCGAACCCGGACGCTCGGGCGGGATCGACCTGCTGGTGGCCAATCCGCTGCCGATCGGCGACCGGTCACCGACGCTGCCGCCGTCGGGTCTGGGGCTGATCGGGTTGGGCGAACGTGTGGAGTTGAGCGGTGGACGGTACTCGACGACCCGCACCGACGACGGGATGTTCATCCTGCACGTCTGGCTGCCGCCGGCCGTGACGACCAGAGACGACCCGACCAGAGACGACCCGAGAACATGATGATCAGGGTGACGGAGACACGAGGAGGTGGCCGGTGGTCGCACGGGTGATGATCGTCGACGACGATCCGTTGGTGCGGTCGGGACTGAAGTTGCTGCTCGGCGGCGAACCGGGCTTGTCGATAGCCGCGGAGGCGGCCAACGGCAGCGCGGCGCTCGACGCGCACCGCAGCGACCCGGTCGATCTGGTGTTGATGGATCTGCGGATGCCGGTGATGGACGGGATCGCGGCCACCACCGCCCTGAAGGCTGCCGAGCCGGCCCCCGCGGTCATCGTGCTGACGACCTTCGACGCCGACGACTACGTGGTGCGGGCACTGGCGGTCGGTGCCGACGGATTCCTGTTGAAGGACACACCACCGCAGGAGATCGTGGCGGCCATCGGCAATGTCCTCGAGGGACAGCCCGCGCTGAGTCCATCGGTGACCGCGGCGCTGATCAAACAGGTCGTCGACTCCGGGCAGCGGTCGGGGTCGGCCGTGGCCCGCGAGGGCATCGCGCGACTGACCGAGCGGGAACGCGAGGTGGCGATCGCGTTGGCCAAGGGAGCGTCGAATGCCGAGATCGGAACCGAGCTCTACATGAGTGTGGCCACCGTCAAGGCGCACATCTCGCACATCTTCAGCAAACTCGGCGCCGCCAATCGTGTGCAGGTGGCGATCGCCGTCCACGACGCCGGTCTGGTCTGAACCTCTTCTCACACAGCCTGTTCGACCATGTGCGGCGGCTCGGCCGCTGCGCCGGCGGCGAGGAACGCGCACACCGCGATCGCCGCGCAGGCCAGCATGACGATCGCCAGGGGGCCGGCGGTCTCCGGTCCGGCGACGCTCACCAAGGGCGACACCAGCGCACCGAGCCCGAACTGCAGGGCGCCCAGTACCGCCGATGCGGCGCCGGCGTTGGTGCCGACGGACGACATGGCCAGGGCGGTGGCGTTGCCGAAGACCAGGCCCAGACTCGAGACCATCACGAACAATGGCACCGCCAGCCAGGCCGGCGGTGCGCCGGTCACCACCAGCAGCGCGAAACCGATGGTGGCGGTGGACATCACGCTGATCCCGACGGCGACGAGCCCGCGTACCGCGCGGGTGGCGACCAGACGCGCGGCCAGGGCGCTGACGGCCATCAGGCCCGCCGCGTTGACCCCGAACGCCAGCCCGTACACGCCGCTGGAGAGCCCCATCATGTCCTGATAGACGAACGGCGACGCCGAGATGTAGGCCATCATCACCGCGAAGGAGAACGCAAAAGTGCCGCTGTAGCCCAGGAATCCGAGCCGGCGCAGCTCGCGGGTCGATCCCGGGTGGTCGGCGCGGCGGCGTACGAGCCGGCGATCTCGGGGCAGGGTCTCGGTGATGACGCAGGCGATCGAGACGAGCATGACGACCGAGATCGCGAGGACCACACCGAGGATTCCGCGCCACCCGATCGGATCGACGAGGAACCCGCCGAGCAGCGGCGCGAGCACCGGCGCCACCCCGCCGACGATCATCATCAGCGAGAACGCCCGGGCGGCTGCGCGTCCGGTCGCGAGGTCGGAGATGATCGCGCGGCCGATCACCATGCCCGCAGCACCACCGAATCCCTGCAGGAACCGGGCGGCGACGAGCACACCGACCGTGGGGGCGAGCGCGGCGAGCACGCCGGAGGCCACACACAGCAGTGCCCCGGCCAGCAGTGGACCCCGACGGCCGAATCGATCCGAGAGTGGACCGAAGGCGAGCTGGCCGGCGGTGATACCGATCAGGAAGGCGGTGAGCGTCAACTGGATTGCGGTCGCCCCGGTGCCCAGATCGCCGGTCATCTCCGGGAAGGCCGGCAGATACAGGTCGGTGGCGAACGGAGCCACCGCCGACAGCAGGGCCAGGACGAGCAGGACCGGTCGGGTGACACCGGGGTGGGTGAGGTCGGGTTGGGTGATGCCGCTGTGTTCGGCTGCGATCCCGGGTGGTGTCGACGACGTCATATGGTTATGGGAACATACCCATATGCCGCCTGTCGAACGCACTCCGAGGTCACGAGCAGCACTCCTCGTCGAGATCGCCGACGTGGTGCTGCGAGTGGCACGCGAGGTCGAGCCCCGCGGGCCGCACGGTCCGTCCGGCGTGGTGCCTCTCAACGGCAGCGAGGCCGCGGTGATGCGGTGGGTGCACCGTCACCCCGGCGGCACCCCGGCTCAGGGTGCCACCGCAACAAGGTTGCAGCGCAGCAACTTCAGCGTCGCCATGCGCTCCCTCGAGGACAAGGCGATGATCGTCCGGGAACCCGATCCCGGCGATGCCCGCTCGGTGCGGCTGTATCCGACCGACCTCGCCCTCGACAGCATCGCCCGACTCCACGAGTTCTGGGCACACACGATGTCCGCGGCCCTGGAGGCGGAGACGTCGGCCGGTGCGCAGCCGATCGAGCTCGACCGGCTGCGGACCACCCTCGAGGTGCTCTGCGCACTCGACGAGGGATTGCCGCGGGCGCGGTGATCGAATCCATCGCGGTCATCGAACCGATCGCGGTGGCGAAGTCGGGACCCGCTCGCCACACTGGAGACCACAGCGCCTGACGCCGACGACAGGCCACGACGGAAGGCCCAACGATGGCTGGTCACAACGAGAACTTCGGATTCGATCCCGAGGACTTCGATCGCTTCGCCCGGGAGGCCGCCGACGGTTTGCGCCAGGTTTTCGGGCGCTTCGTCTCCGAGCCGGCGGCGTCGAGTGTGTTCTCGACGTTCGTCGATGCCACCTCTGGTCGCCGCACCAAGCCGGAACCGCCCACGGCGGGTGAGGTCGGTGCGGGCGTCTGGGCGGTGTTCGACGTCGACGATCGGGGCGATGCGCGAGTGGAACAGGTATTCGCCACCGAGATCGACGCCCTGCGCGCCAATCAGCACAACACCGACCCGCGACGCCGGGTGCGATTCTTGCCCTACGGCATCGCGGTCAGCGCGCTCGGCGGTTCGGCGATCGCCGCCGACAACAGTGGCAGCGAGGACGAGGATCGCGGCGGTGCGGCCGGGGAGTCCGCCGACAGCTGACCCGCACCGGGCGACTCACTTGGCCGAGCGCAGCGCCTCGCGTCGTTGCTGCGCCTCGGTGAATCGCCGGCGCTGCACGTCGTTCTCCGGCACCAGCTGCGGTACCGCGCACGGACGGCCGTCGTCGTCCATCGCGACCATCGTGAAATAGCAGCTGTTGGTGTGCCGGCGCTCGCCGGTCTGGATCGACTCGGTCTCGACCCGGATGCCGACCTCCATCGACGTCCGACCGGTGTAGTTGATGGACGCCGACAGGATCAGCAGTTCACCGACCCGGATCGGCTCCCGGAAGATGACGCGGTCCACCGACAGGGTGACCGCGTAGTGGCGCGAATACCGGCTCGCACACGCATAGGCGACCTGATCGAGCAGTTTGAGCAAAGCACCGCCGTGGACGTTTCCGGCGAAGTTCGCGAGGTCGGGCGTCATCAGCAGCGACATGTACAGCGTCGACCGGTCGGTTCCCGGATGGATGTGCGCGTCGGGCGGCGACGGCACCTGCGCGGGCGGGGTCATCGGGGCGCTCCTCGCGATCGGGGCCGGCGCTCACGGTGCGATGTGGCGGGCCGGTGGTCGCGTCATGATAGGCACGTCGAGGGCGATGCGGCAGGATAACGCGGGTGAGCGTGCTTGCCGAGGCGGCCTCGGATCCCGACCGCAGCACCGCGGTGACCCTGTTCTGGATCGCGGTGGCGGCGGTGGCCGCGCCGCTGGTCGCCCGACTCACCCGCCGCTACGTCCCCGAGGTGGTGGTGCTGCTGATTCTCGGCATGGTGTTCGGGCCGCACGTCCTCGCCGTGGGTGATCCGGACTCGGTGGCCGCGGTGAGCCAGCTCGGCCTCGGCATGCTCTTCCTGCTCGCCGGATTCGAACTCGACCCGCACATCCTGCGCGGCAAGCCCGGTGCGCTCGCGGGCGGGATCTGGCTGCTGAGTCTGCTCATCGCGACGATCGCGGTGGCACTGCTGGTGGCGCCGGGCGATTTCACGGCACACGTGGCGATTGCGATCGCGATGACCTCGACGGCATTGGGAACGTTGCTGCCGATCATCAAGGCCGACGGGCTACTCGAACAGCCGTTGGGACGCGCGGTGATGGCCCACGGGGCGGTCGGTGAACTCGGTCCGATCCTGGCGATGTCGTTGCTGTTGACCAGCCGCAACATCGGCGGAGCGGCGATCGTGCTCGCCCTGTTCGCCGTCGCGGCCCTGGTCCTGTTCGCGCTACCGCGACGAGTCGGCCGGATTCCGGCCCTGCGCGCCGCGCTCGTCGAGATGGAGGGCGGCACCTTCCAGTTGCCCGTGCGCGTCGTCGTGGTGCTGCTCGCGGCGTTCATGGCGGTGGCCGCGGTCTTCGATCTCGACGTGGTGCTCGGTGCCTTCGCCGCCGGCATCGCCCTTCGGCGCCTGCTCCCCGAGGACACCCGGGTGGTCGAGAGCCTCGAGGTCATCGGCTTCGGCCTGCTCATCCCGGTCTTCTTCGTGACCTCGGGCATGAACATCGATCCGTCGGCGGTGGCGTCGGCGCCGATGCTGTGGGTGATCCTGGTCGTCGGTATCGGCGTTGCCCGCGGCGTCCCGGTGTGGGTGGGCGAGCGGCTGGTGACCCACGAGGCAAGTCTGCGCGTCGGACGCGAGCGCATCTCGCTGGCGCTCTACGCTGCCACCGGCCTGCCGATCATCGTCGCCGTCACCCAGGTCGCGACGAGCAGCGATCTGATGTCACCGACGCTGGCCTCCACACTCGTGGCCGCGGGCGCCACGACGGTGCTGGTCTTCCCGCTGGCTGCTCGGTTGATCGCGCCAAAGGACTCCACGGCGGCGTCCGCGGTGTCGTGACGCCGTGGGCCGCGTCTCGGCGCCCGCCAGACGAGCAAGTCCGCGAGACGAGCAAGGGGACGACCCCTGGAGTGGATCGTCCCCTCGGCCGGACCCGGGACATACCGGATCCGTGCTGCGTCGTTGTCGATCAGAGGTACTGACCGCAGACCGGCCAGGCGCCCGGTCCCTGGGTGGCCAGCACGTTCTCGGCGACGCGGATCTGCTCTTCGCGCGAGGCGTTGGCGGGGTTGCCGGTGCCGCCGTTGGCTTCCCAGGTGGACTGGGTGAACTGCAGGCCGCCGTAGTAGCCGTTGCCGGTGCTGATGCCCCAGTTGCCGCCGCTCTCGCATTGCGCGACGGCGTCCCAGTTGTGGCCGGTGTCGGCCGATGCGGTCGCGGTTGCCACGCCGAACGGGGCCACCGCCAGGGCACCGATCACTCCGGCGCGCACAGCTAGCTTCTTCATGGTGGTCGTCATCCATTCCTCCTCTCATCCGCCCGGTGGTGGGCAGGTGATTCTCGGACCGGAGGCGACCCTACGGGCTCGATAACGGTCAGGTCACGCCCGCGCTTGCGACCTGCGGGAAAATCATCACGGTGAGATAACGCTGTGAAGTGACCAGGAAATGCCTGCGCATCACGGCGTGTCGCGCTCCTCGACCAGGGGTTGGCGGGACCCTTGTTTTGTGACCAAGCGCACAGTGAGTTTGTGGTTCGTGTCACGCGTTTTCGGTTGCGTCGCTGTCCGTTTCGCGGCATTGATGTCGAAAGTTGCTCGCGGAATGCGCAATTCGTCGTCTACGTCGGACCGGGCGGGCGAGCGCGTGCTCAGTCCCCTCACAGTCCGGGGGGTTAGCCTTGCGCGGTTTACGTGCCGACGCCGCCGGCCCCAGGGGATGATGCGGCGCGCAACGGCGCCCTGACGACGAGTGGAGAACGGATGGCCAGCGAGTTCGATCGACGTCGGTCGCGTGCGTCCTCCGGACGTCACCGCGCCGCACGGCCCGATCGGCCGACTGCGGGCGAGGTGTATCGCCGGGCGGCGCAGCGCCGAGCCGACGAGGACACCTCGGTCTGGACGCCGGTCGGGGGCTTCCCCGCGGAACCGGACGTGCCGGATCACCCCGATCTCGACGTCAGCCCCACCGAGCCGCAGCCGACCCGCCGTTCGGTCTCCGAGGACCCGACCCGCCCCATCCCGACGACCCCGACATCGGATCGTCGCCCCCGGCCGCACGAGCGGGCGGCAGCGTCGACACCGGACGACGGCACGGTGGGGGCCGATGCCGGCACATTCCGGGCCATCCCGGCCCGCAGCGGCACCGCACGGGGCCACTCGGTCGAACCCGACCCCGCACGGCGTCGTGCACCACGACGATCAGCGCACGATTCCGCGCGGCCCGCGCGCCGCCGGACCGCGATCGGACTGGCACGCGCGGCAGTCGTGGTGTGCTCGGTCATCGCATTCGTCGTCTGTGGGGCGATGTGGATGGGGGCGAGCACATTTCGTGGCGGGCTCGGGTACTCCAACGCGCTGCAGGGTGCGCCGCGGTCGACCGATGGCGCCCAGAACATCCTGCTGATCGGGCTCGACACCCGAAAAGACAAGAACGGCAACGATCTTCCCGACGATGTGATGCGACAGCTACACGCCGGTGACGGCGACTCAGGCGGCTACAACACCAATACGCTGATCCTGATGCACATCCCGGCCGACCGGAAGAACATCGTCGCCTACTCCATCCCGCGCGACGACCTCGTCGAGACGCCCGATCTCGACGTGTCCCAGGCCAAGATCAAAGAGGTGTACGGCCGCACGAAGGCGGCCACCGAGGACCAACTGGCCAACGAGGGCATCAGCGATCCGGCCACGCTCGAGGCGAAGGGCCGCGATGCCGGCCGCACCGCAACGATCAAGGCGGTGCGCACCCTCACCGGAGTGCCCATCGACCGATTCGCCGAGGTCAGCCTGATCGGTTTCTACGACGTCGCCAAGGCACTCGGCGGCGTCGAGGTGTGCCTCAATCACGCGGTGTCCGACGACTATTCGGGCGCGAACTTCAGTGCGGGCATGCATCGGTTGTCGGCGTCGCAGGCATTGGCCTTCGTGCGCCAGCGTCATGGGCTGACCCGCGGCGACCTCGACCGCACCCACCGCCAGCAGGCCTTCCTGCTCTCCGCCCTCCATCAGGTGCAGAGCGCCGGGACGCTCACCGACGTCGGCAAGCTGAACCGGCTGATGAGCGTCGTCGACGACGACGTCGTCTTCTCCCAGGGCTGGGATGTGGTGTCCTGGGCCCAGGACATGATCGGCGTGCCCGATCAGAAGATCAGCTTCCAGACCCTGCCCGTCGTGCGGTATGCGACCGTCGACGATCAAGACGTCAACATCATCGATCCCGTCGCGATCCGCGCCGAGGTCCAGCGCGCCTTCGGTGTGCCGGTCGCTGCGCCCGCGCCGTCCTCATCCGATACCTCCCAGTCCGGCGGTTCCCAGTCCGACGGTTCGCAGTCCGGTGCGTCGTCGTCGGACTCCGGGTCGGAGGCGACCCCGACGACCGACGACTCCTCCGACGGGGCCCAGGACGCCAGTGCCGACGACTCCGGACCCGCGCCCGACAGCGGCCCGGCCGTGGTCAACACGGGCACCATTCCCTGCGTCGACTGACCGGTCGCCACCTGCCCACACGGACGGGGCGTGGCGGGTTCGTCGGGAAATGCCGATGCCGGGTCGAGGTGATCGGCACACTGGACTCCGGTACAGCCCTACGCGGGGTGGGAGCGAGGAGAAGACATGACGCACACAGCACAGCCGGCAGCAGGGGTCGGCACGGGGTCCTCGGATCCGGATCCGGTCGAGGTGGTTGTCGAGGCGCCACTGGGGATCGTGACGTTGACCCGCCCGCGTCGGCGCAACCCGTTGTCGACGGAGACGATGCGCGCCGTCACCGCGGCCCTGCGGACGTTGGGTTCCGACGACGCCGTCCGGGTGGTGGTGATCCGCGCGCACGGGCCGGCGTTCTCCGCCGGACATGATCTGTCCGAGCTCGTCGACCGCACCCTCGACGACGAGCGCGCTGTCTTCGACACCTGTGTGGAGATGATGGCCGCGGTCCACGAACTCGATTGTCCGGTCATCGCCGAGGTCGCCGGGGCGGCCTTCGCCGCCGGCTGTCAGCTCGTTGCGACCTGCGATCTCGCCGTTGCCGCCACGACCGCGACGTTCTCGACCCCGGGTGTGCGCATCGGATTGTTCTGCTCGACGCCGATGGTGGCGCTCACGCGTGCGATCGGGCGCAAGCGGGCGATGAAGATGCTGCTCACCGGTGACGCCATCGACGCCGACACCGCCGCTGACTGGGGACTGGTCAACGACGTCGTGTCACCCGACGAACTGGCGACGACGGTCCGTGAACTCGCGCTGCGCATCGCCGGGTCGAGCGCCTCCACCTTGGCCATCGGCAAACGTGCCTTCTATCAGCAGATCGACGAAACCGAGACGCGCGCATACGAGCTCATGGCCGAGACGATGGCCACCAACGCGATGACCTGCGATGCGCAGGAGGGGATGTCGGCGTTCTTGGCCAAACGAGCGCCGGTGTGGACCGACCGGTGAACTCCTCCGAGTCTTCCTAACGCGTCTCGGTGGGTGAGTCGGCGCGGCCTGGTCCGTCCTCCGGCGGCGTTGCCGGATCGGGATCGTCGGGCTCATCTGGCTCGTCGTACTTGTCGGACGGCGTCGTCGCCCGTTGCGGGACAGAGGAATTGAGCAGCGCGTCGACCCATCGGGTGGACGGATCGATGTCGAGCAGCAGAGCCTTGCACATGATGGTCAACGGCACCGCCAGGATCGCCCCGAGCGGACCGAGGACCCACGCCCAGAACAGCAATGACACGAACGTCAAGGTGGTCGAGAGCCCGACGGCGTCGCCGACGAACTTCGGTTGGATCACCGACTGGATGACGACGTTGATCACGCTGTAGACCACGATGACCACCAGCATCGTCGGCACACCGCCGTCGAGGAGCCCGAGCAGCGCGGGCGGGATGACGCCGATGACGAATCCGATGTTCGGGATGTAGTTGGTGATGAACGACAACAGGCCCCACAGGATGGGCAGTGGTATGCCGATGATCGCGAGCGCCACGCTGTCGAACACCGCCACGATCAGACCGAACAGCGTGGAGACCCACAGATAACTGCGAGTGGCCTGGGCAAAGGCGGAGAAGGCCGACGCGATGTCGGGGCGCTCGGCGCGTAGATACTCCATCCGGTCCCCGAAACCGACCGAGTCGGCGGCCATGAACAACAGCAGCGCCAGGATCAGGACCAACGACGAGGCGACGCCGGCGGTCGACTGCACGATGTCGGTGGCCGCGCCGATGATCTTGCTGGAGTCGATGTTGTGCAGCATGTCGTGCACTTTTTGTTCACTGACCCCGTGCGAGGTGAGGAACCGCTGGAACGAGGCGAGGAGATCGTTGAACCTGTCGCTGTAGTTCGGCAGGATCGTCGCCAGGCGCGCCACCGAGTAGGCGAGCGAGGCGAACAGTCCCACCAGGATTCCGTACACCAGCACCAGGACCGTGACGAAGGCCAGCCAGGCCGGTAAACCCTTGCGCCGCATCCAACTCGCGGCCGGGGCCACCGCCACCGTCAGCATCAACGCCAAGAAGATCGGTGCCACCAGGGAGGAGACCGATCGGATACCCGCGACGGCCACCACGATGCCGGCGATCGACACCAGCACGATGGCACCGCGCGGCATCGACCACGCCGGGGGGTTCGCGCGCAACGACATGGGTGCGTGGGCTTTGGCCATTTCGGGTGTGCCCCTTCTCCGGCGGCGCGCGGAGACCACCGAGCGCCCTGTGATGACGTGCTCTGCGAAAAGACTAGGTCCGGTGGTGCCCGTCGTGGGTGCTTCGGCGACCGCGAGCCCGGACAAATCACCCGGCAGGGATGAGTCACGCCGATCCGCACGCCTTCTGCGCGCACTGCGTAGAAGTGTGGGCGGCAGCGGAACGGCGGAGGAGACTGTCGGGGCCTCGTCTCGCGATGCCGCACCGGCAGCTCCGACAGGACAGACGACAGGACAGACCCAGAAGATTTCGGCCGCCGCATCCGCACACCGGCGGTCGGTGCCGTGGAAGGACCACCGTGACCGCAACAACCACCTCGAGCGCCGCAAGCACCTCGAGCGCCGCAAGCACCTCGAGCGCCGCAACCACCTCGAGCGCCGCAAGCACCCCCGCAAGTGGCGAGTACACCGACGCCGACCTCGATGCCGTCTTCGGGCCGGTGTTCGCCCGGATCGCCGAGGGGGCCGTCGCGCGAGAGGAGGACCGCCGTCTCGCCCACGAGGAGATCGCGTGGCTCAAACAGGTCCGGTTCGGTGCGTTGCGTGTCCCCGTCGAATTCGGTGGTTACGGGGCGTCGGTACAGACCCTGTTCCGGCTGCTGATCGATCTGGCTGCGGCGGAATCCAATCTGCCCCAAGCGCTTCGGGTGCACTGGTCCTTCGTCGAGGATCAGCTGCTCGCCGACGACTCGCCCGCCCGACAGCGGTGGCTGCAGGCCGTGGCCGACGGAACGCTCGTCGGCAACGCCATCACCGAGCCCGGCGTGGGCGCCGTGGACCGCTATCGCACCACGGTGACCGACACCGAGGGCGGATACCGCGTCGACGGCACCAAGTACTACAGCACCGGCAGTCTCTACGCCGACCACATCCTCGTCGCGGGTGATCATGGGGGAGAACGTGTCTCGGTTCTCGTCGACGCCGACGCCGACGGGGTCACCCAGCACGACGACTGGGACGGCTTCGGTCAGCGGCTGACCGCGAGCGGCACCACGGAGTTCACCGGTGTCGAGGTGCCCGCTGATCGGCTGCTCGGCGCCGGATACGGAGCCCCCGGCCGGACGTATGCGACGTCGTATCTGCAGCTGGTGCAGTTGTCGGTGCTCGCGGGTATCGCGCAACGCGCGCTGGACGATACCTCCGAATGGGTGCGTGCCCGCACCCGCACCTTCACCCACGCCGCGGCGGATCTACCCCGCGAGGATCCGTTGGTGCAGCAGGTCATCGGGCGCCTGGCCGCTGCTGCCTACACCGCGCGCACCCTGGTCCTCGACATCGCGGGCAAGCTCGATCTGCTCCTCGACGAGGGCGCCACCGACGAGGCGCTGCTCGACGAGGTCGAGTTCGACGTCGCCCGCGCCCAGCACGCGGTCATCACGACGGTGCTCGACGCCACGTCAGCCCTGTTCGAGGTCGGCGGGGCGTCGATCACCTCCGAACGGCTGCGCCTGGACCGGCACTGGCGCAACGCGCGGGTGATCTCGGTACACAACCCGCTCATCTTCAAGCTGCGCGCCATCGGAGATCATGTCCTCAACGGCGCCGATCTGCCCTATGCGTGGAGCGCAGGTGACCGCAGGTCGGTGAAAGACGAGGCAGCACAGGGCGAGTAAGGGCAGCTCACCCGCCCGGCCCGGGCGCGGGTGGAAGTGACGGCGAGTGGTCGGCGGTTCACGCCGACCACTCGTGCGTTTCCAGATCCTGCCAGCGGACATCGAGGTGGGAGGCGGCCACCGCCGCGTGTTCGGGCCCGAGTAACTCGGTCAGCACCTCGGTCATGATGTCGCGCACCTGCTCCGAATCCGACGGCAGCACGTCGTGGTAGCGGGCGATCAGGCCGATCCGGATGCGGTCGACGCGTCCGTCCTCGCCGTCGACGAGCAGATGCACCACCAGGCGACCCACGGTGCGGCGGATGCGCACCGCGAGGACCTGCTTGAGGACCCGGTCGGAGACCTGAACCCCGGGAGTGTCGGTGTCGAGGGGGCGGCCCGGCCGGCGCACCCGCCCGAGATTCGCGGTGATCGCGGTGACGAGGCGATTGGCGTCCTCGCTGAGACGGTCGGTGGCACCGTCGAGTTCACGTCCGGCAGCAACGAGCCAGGCGTCGGTCTGTTCGTCGTCGAGTTGGCTACTCACTCCTGGGCTCCTTCCTGCTGTGTCGGTGTCGGCGTCGGGTCGGTGTCGGTATCGGCGCCGGGGTCGTTGGGCGGGTCCGACGATCGGCCACCGGGCCGCCAGGGTTCCAACCGGGTGGCGAGATAGCGGCGACTGCGCTGCAGATGTCCGCGGACCGATCCGGTGCTGATCTGCAGGATTCGCGAGATCTCGGCCAGCGACAATCCCTCGACCTCGCGGAGCCACCACACCGCCCGGGAATTCTGCGGCAGGGTGAGCAACTCGGTACCCAGCGCCTCGACCAGGGTCTGCCGCATCGCCTCATCCGACGGTAGCGGTTCGGCGGCGGCCAGGTCGGCGAATTGGACGTCGTCGGTCGGAATGTCTCGGCGACGGCGGCGATAATCGATCGTCTTGCGGTGCGCGATCGCGAAGACCCACGTCTTGACGCTGCTGCGAAAAGCGAAGTCCGGCAGCCCCCGCCAGGCATCGAGCAACGTGTCCTGGGCCAGGTCCTCCGCGGTCTGGGAATCGGGCACCATACGGCGCAGATACCGCAGCAAGGGTGGGGACAGCCGGGCGACCAGCTCCGAGAACGCCTCGGTGTCGCCGACGGCGGCGGCCGCGGCCAACTCGTCGTCGGACAGACCGCCCAACGCCAGACCCGGAGCCGCCGGGCTGTGACCGGACTCACTCGAATTCACGCGTGCACATTTCGGTTCCACTACGACTGACCTTATACCGGCATCGTGCGCCGCAATCCGGGACGACGATGAGACCACCGAG
The DNA here is from genome assembly GCF_059511865.1 of Gordonia sp. YC-XJ4. Lineage (NCBI taxonomy): Bacteria > Bacillati > Actinomycetota > Actinomycetes > Mycobacteriales > Gordoniaceae > Gordonia > Gordonia sp. YC-XJ4. The sequence continues at coordinate 3,856,868 of NZ_CM183447.1, read as the reverse complement.
GTCTTCTCGCCGCGCTCGGTGCGGCGGATGCCGCGAACAGTGTCCACCGTGTGTAGTCGAGTGAGTACAGAGGAGTTCTCGTGACCGATTCAACTGTGACCGATAAGACCAAGACCACCACCGCCGCCGCAGCGACGGACACCAGTGAGCCCACGGGAAAGGGCCTGGCACTGGCCCGCGAGAGTGGCGCGCCCGGTGACCGCGGCAGGACCGTGATCGCCGATGCGGTCGTCGCGAAGATCGCCGGCATCGCGACCCGCGAGGTCGACGGCGTCCACGATGTCGGTGGCGCTGCCGAGCGTGTCGTCGGAAAGATGCGCGAGGTCATTCCCGGAACCTCGGTCAGCACCACCCAGGGCATCAACGTCGAGGTCGGCGAGAAGCAGGCCGCCGTCGACGTATCGATCGTCGCCGACTTCGGCGTCGCCATTCATCAACTGGCCGCGGCGATCCGGCGCAACGTGATCAACGCGATCGAATCCATGACCGGGCTCGAGGTCACCGAGGTCAACGTCACCGTGCACGACATCAACTTCGGCGATGACGACGACGACCAGACCGACACCCCGCCTCGGGTTCAGTGATCGCCGTGCAGGCCGAATCCGGAAGTGACCGGCTCCCCACACGTTCCGGGGGGCCGGGCGCCGACCTTGCGCAGCAGGTCGCGGACGCGGTGACCGCGGTCGACGGGGTCACCGGTCTGCACGGCGGCATGTTCGGCGAGATCGCCACCTATCTCCCCGGCGGCCGGGTCAGCGGTGTGCAACTCGACGACGACCGCGGCGGAGTGCACGTGATCGTCGACATCTCCCACGACCTGCGTACCGTCGCCGCGCACGCGGTGGCTGTTGCCACGGAGGTCGCCGGGGTGCCGGTCGATGTGACCATCGAGGACATCAGCTTCCCGGGACAACGGGCGGAACAACAGAATTCGGCTTCCCGCCGCGGCACCCCCGCCGGCGGTGACCAACCCGGCGCGACAGAGGGGAATCAGAATGGGTAACAACGCAACTATCGGCTTGATCGTGGGATTGTTGCTCGCACTCGCGGTCACCACCGGGGGCTTCGGCGGTTTCGTCCTCGCGCTGGTCCTCGGCGGCATCGGGCTGGCACTGGGTCTACAACGCGACGGCGCCATCGATCTCGGTGCGCTGCTGCGAAGCCGGAACCGTGGCTGAGTCGTCGACCCCGACGCGCACCGGCGCCACCGTGACGCGAGGCGTCGACAAGGTGCGTCCGGATGCCGTCGGGACCGCGGCCCCGGCCACCGGGGATGCCAAGGGGGCGTTGATCATCGCCGACCGCGTGGGCGCCAAGATCGCCCGCCGGGCAGCACTCGACATCGACGGGGTCACCAAGTACAGCAACACGATCGGATCACTGCTCGGACCGGGAGCGCTGGGCGCGACCTACCCCGCGGTGCGCGTCGACATGTCCGACACCGCGCCGCTCGTGGAGGTCACGGTTGCGCTGACCTGGCCGTGCGCGGTGGCGCAGGTGTGCCGGGACGTGCGCGCCCACGTCGCCGACGAACTGGCGCGGCTCACCGGGATTCGGCCCTCTCGGGTCGATGTGACGGTGGGAACGATCACCACCGACAACGGGGACTCGACCACCCGCGACGGCTACGTGGAACTACCGGCTCCCTCGGAAATCGAGAAGCGCGAGTCGCAGACGCGCGACACCGACACCGACATGGTCACCGACACCGAGACAGGGCAGGAGAGGGTTCACTCATGACCACATCGACGACACCCGAATCCGCATCGCGGCCACGGGCCGAGGTCGTCGCCGAGAACCAGGATCTCGCCGGCGGCAAGGTCTTCGCCCCGGCGGCCTACCCTGGCGCGGCGATCGTCGGGTCGCTGATCGGGCTCCTGTTCCTCGGCCTGGCGTGCGTCGGGATCCGAGATCTCATCGTGTACGCCGGATGGATCGACGGGACCCGATGGACGACGAATACCGCCGACTGGATCACGAGAAGTACGTGGCAGGACTGGATGTGGCCGGTCGCGGTGATCTGCGTGATCGTCGGACTGTGGTTGGTGTGGCTGGCCGTCAAGCCCCGGCGCCGCACCCACGTCCCACTCGGAGACTTCGAGGTGATGTGGACCCGCCGCGGCGACATGGCGCGCCGTGCGAGTGCCGCACTGCTCACCGTCCCCGGGGTCGAGCACGCCACGACCGTGGTCACCCGACGACGGGCAAAGGTCACCGTCACCGTGTCGGGCGGTGTGGACGAGCAGACCATGCGCGACCGCGTTGCCGAGGCACTGGCCCCGGTGAAACATTCTCCACGCGTGGTGATCCGGCGCGTGGTCCGCAGCAAGGAGGCACGCTCGTGAACCGGCGTCCAGCGATCCTGCACCGATTCACCGTCGCGGTGATCGGCCTGGCACTTCTGGTGGTGGGTGTCGGTGCCATCGGTTGGCAACTCGACATCACCCCCATCCACGGCTGGGTCGATCATCTCGATCCCACCTGGGCGAGCCGCACCACAGCGGAGAACTGGTGGTGGGCGGTGCTTCTCGGGGTCGTCGTCATCGCGGTGATCTGGGGGTTCGCGCTGCTCGGTGCGGCGTCGCGTCCCGGTCGGGTGGACGACCTGACCCTGACCGGCAGCGGTGCCGACGGAATCCTGACGGTTCCGCCCAAGCTGATCGCCGCCGCCGTCGCCGACGAACTGTCCGAACGGACGATGTTCGACAAGGCGACCGTGCGTGCCCTCGATGATCGCGGACGCAGCATCATCCGCATCGACGTCACCGCACCGCCGCGCTACTCCTACGACGAGATCGCCGAGGTACTCGGGCCCGCCGTGGAGAACATCCGTCGCGCGGTCGACGGGGCCGACATCCACGTCCAGGCGTTGGTCCACCTGCAGAATCCGAGTCGCTGAGTCCGCACGCGAGCGCAGAACTCACGAATATCAGACACGACACCGCATCTCGGTGTCGCCACGAACTCGCCGGGACCCCCGGCAGACCCGAGCGCACTGCGCGCCGGGACCATCAAGAGAAGGAGCTGTCATGGCACTCGAGGACAAGATCTCGAACAAGGTCGAAGACGCCAAGGGCAAGGCCAAGGAAGTCGGCGGCGATGTCACCGGCGACGACAGCCTCAAGAGCGAGGGCAAGGCCGATCAGGCCTCGGCCGCGGTCAAGGACGGCATCGAGAGCGTCAAGGACGCCGCAGGCAAGGTCAAGGACAAGCTGACCGGCAACTGAGCCGCGCGCGGCAACACCGGGGCGGGCATCGTCATCGACGATGTCCGCCCCGGCGCATCCGGCGGTAGGGTGAGCCCGATGCAGCGGATGAGTGCCGTCGACGCGATGTGGTACTGGATGTCGTCGACGATGCCCAGTGACCAGTTCCTGGTCTACGGATTCACCTCGCCGCGAACGTCTCTCGACGTCATCGCCGGGTACTTGCGGCGTCGAGCCGCAACGATCGACGATCTGCGACTGCGTGTCGCCGACGCCCCGGCACACCTCGACCGGCCGTACTGGCGGCGCGCTCCGGTCTCCGCGGATCAGGTGCGGGTGACTCGGGGTCCCCTGTCGTGGCAGGCGTGCCTCGATCACATCGCGCAGTCGATGGAGGATCAACTCGATGCGCGGCAACAGATGTGGCGGCTACATCTCTACGGGGCGGTCACACCCGCCCCGGGCGTGACCGAGGGCAGCGATCTCGTCGTCGCGGTTCTGCAGGTCGCACACGCGCTCGGCGACGGCCGTCGATCGTCGGCCATTGCGCGACAACTGTTCTCCGAGAAGGAGATCGAGGTACAGGCGCGGTGCCTGGCCAAACGGTGGCCGACGACGGTGGTGCACGTCCCGGCCGCCGCGGCACTCGGCGTGGCCCGCATGCCCATCGACGTCGCACGCATGCTCTTCTGGGGCGGTCTCGCGTTTCACCGCCACCGACAGGTCTCGGGGACAACAGGTTCGGGTCAGGCGACCTCAGGTGTCGCGCCGACATCGATCAACGGGCCACCCGGTCGCGGACGCGAACTGCGCACCCTGACCGTCCCCGCCGATGTGCTCACCGCCCGTGGCGGCACCGTCACCGTCGGGGCCCTCACGGCGATCTCCGACGCACTTCCGCGCTTCCTCGGTGACCCGTCGATGCCGGTGACGATCACCCTCACCGTCGCCCGGCGACGGGCCACCACGGGCCCGAATACCGGTTCCCGCAATGACTTCCGGACCGTCGGCATCGACCTGCACACCGACATCGCCGACCTCGACCGTCGAGCCTCGGCGATCGCCGCCGAGATCGCCCGCGCCCGTGACGAACACATGACCCCCGAACGCGCAGCCGCCCGTCGGGCCGAACACGCCACTCCTGCCCCGCTCCGAATCCTCGGCGCCCGTCAGGCTGGGGCGGCGCCGATCCCGGAGCGCATCGACGGCATCAGCGTGGTCTCCTCCGTCGATCGGGGACCGGCCGATCTCACGCTCGGCGGGGGCAGCAGATCCGTGATCACCGCAGGCTTCCCGGCACTGTCCCCGGTGCACGGACTCAACCACGGCGTGCACGGTCTCGGTGCGCGCGTGACGCTTTCGGTGATCGCTGCACCCCGCCGATGCCCCGATATCGACCGTTACCTCGCGTTGCTGACCGACGCCCTCCGACGGTGAGCTGCCCGGAACGAGTCGGTCAGGACGTGATCTGGGGAGGGCCGTCGTCCGGCTCCGACCCGCGCGTCGACGTCGGAGAATCGTTGCCGCCCCGATGGCCTCGCGTCAGGCGCTTCGGCAGGCGCTCGGCGAGCCCGCCGAGCGGGGCCACCGTCTGATTGAGCAGATCGACGGTCTCGGCCAACTCGTGCACCGTGTCCTGCATGGCGAGCAGATTGGGTGCGAGCTGACCGATCACCTCGGTGAGTTCGGTGATGCGGTCGAGCGGGCCGTCCGGCGCGATGGCACGCTCGACCGCGCCGTTCTCGCCGACGAGCTGGTCGAGCAGACCGCCGTCCTCGGCGAGGCGATCGAGGATTCCGCCGTCGGCGGTGACCTTTTCCAGGACGCCGTCGGGTGCGGTCAACTTGTCGATGATGCCGCCCTCCGACGTCAGGCGTTCGAGAATGCCCTCGTTCTCGGTGAACTGGTCGATCACCCCGCCGGTGCGGGTGAGGCGGTCCAGCGGACCGTCCTTGGCGGTCAACCGCGTCAGGATGCCGCCGTCCTCCGACATCTGATCGAGGATTCCGCCGGGCGCCGTGAGTTTTTCGAGCAATCCGTCCTTGGCGGTCAGGCGGTCGATGACGCCACCGGGATTGAGAAGGCGTTCGAGTGGTCCGCCCGCGGCGACGATCCGGCCGAAAGGACGATCGGGACCGAGGAGATCGGCCAGTTGACCGAGTAACGCCAGCGGTGCCCGGGCTCCGCTGAGCTCGTCACCGGAGATCCCCAGAGCGTGATTGAGCTCGTGCTGCACGCTGTCGGCGGTGATGCGGGCGATGTTGACCGCCGATTCCGCGGCGGTGAGCGTGACACCGGTGACCGCGAAACCCAACTGGAAGGGGAACTCGATCAGGGACCGTACGTCGATCGGACCAGGGGACTGTCGGCGAGGCACCGACCCACTCGCGCCGGCGTCGCCGGTGTCGGGGGAGTTCATGGGGGAACGATAGCGCGCGTCAGCGCTGTGCGGACTCGGCCTTGGCCGCCGCCTTGGCGGCCTTCTTGAACTCGCGCACCCGCAGCAGCGAATCCGCATCGGTCACATCGGCGACCGAACGGAAACCCTTCTTGCCGTAGTCGCCGACCACCTTCGTCCACCCGGCCGGCTTCACGTCGAGTTGTTTGGCCAGCAACGCGGTGAAGATCTTGGCCTTCTGCTCACCGAAGCCGGGGAGCTTGCGCAGCCGCGCGAACAGCTCGGCGCCGGTGGTGGCCTCGGTCCAGATCCGTTCGGTCTCACCGTCGTACTCCGCCACCACGGTTCGGGCGAGCTCCTGAACCCGCCCGGCCATCGAGCGACCGTAGCGGTGAATCGCCGGCGGGGTGGCGCAGAGGTCGGCGAATTCGGTGGGGTCGGCGGCGGCGATCGCCTCGGGATCGAGCGAGCCGAAGCGGTCCTTGATCTTCGCCGGCCCGGCGAAAGCGCGCTCCATCGGGAACTGCTGATCCAGGAGCATCCCGGTGAGCAGCGCGAACGGATCGGTCGACAACAATTCGTCGGCGGTGGGATCCTGGGCAATCTGCAGTTTCGCCATGGCACCAGGGTAGTGCCCCTACACTGAGCCCCATGCTGCGTGGGTCCGTGGATTCTCGGCGCTCGGGGGAGACGCCGCCGATTACAACAACGCCGATTACAACAACAAGACCGTCGACGTCTGGGTTGCGTGGCCGATGCGGTCGGCGCTTCCGGACGGCGGTGATCGCAGTCGTCTCGGTGGCGGCGGTGGTGCTCGGGCTGACCGCCCAGGCCTCGGGTACGGCGTCGGCGTTACCCGACCCGCAACCCAATTACGTGACCACGCTGCGCTGCGACAGCGCCAATCCGTGGCCCGCGCCCCGCATTCCGGTGTGGGTGGACGTCTACAACCAGATCGCTTTCCCCTCCGACGGATTGCCCGGGCCGGCGATCTCGCTCGTCGGGTCCTCGCGAGCCAAGCCCGGCGTACTCGAATTCACCGTCGAGGTGACGGTCGCGTGGCGCAATCTGCGGACCGGACGCACCGGCACGGTGCGGGTCCCGACCCGAACCCAGGTGGTGGGCTGGGAAGTGGTGTTGCACCCCGGTAGCGGCCCCGTGAGCTTCACGATCAACCAGAAGATCGGTGCGCTGGCGTTCGTGCCGATGGTCAACCCGCAGTACTCCAGCTGTCGGGGCCAGGCAACCGCCTAGGCACAGCTCGGAGATCGCGCGGTCCACCCCTTTCTCGTGCGCCCGAGGCCGATAACACTTCGGTCATGGGCGACATGCGGGTGGGCGAAACCATGGGGGCCGGGCGAATTCGCGGGGTAGCGTAATCCGCGGTAGCCCGATCCCTTCCGATATCGGGCCCGGACGAAGGGGTTCGGATCATGTCAGAAGCGCACAACGCCGAGATCGCCGAACAACACACGGCCAAGGTCATCGGCGTCTCCATCGCCGCCGCGGTCGGCGGCTTCCTGTTCGGGTTCGACAGCTCGGTCATCAACGGCGCCGTCAACTCCATCCAGGACACCTTCGAGCTGAGCTTCCTCGTCAACGGATTCGCAGTGGCCGTCGCGCTTCTCGGGTGCGCGGTCGGTGCATGGTTCGCCGGTCGGCTCGCCGACTCCTGGGGCCGCAAACGGGTGATGCTGCTCGGTTCGGCGTTGTTCATCATCTCGGCCATCGGTACCGCTTACACCCAGACGTTGTGGGATCTGTTGCTGTGGCGCATCCTGGGCGGCCTCGGCATCGGTATCGCGTCGGTCATTGCTCCCGCGTACATCTCCGAGATCGCGCCCGCACGCTACCGCGGCGCCCTCGCGTCGATGCAGCAGCTGGCGATCACCCTCGGCATCTTCGCCGCGCTGCTCTCGGACACGTTGCTACAGAATCAGGCCGGCGGACCCGAGAAGGACCTCTGGTGGGGACTGGACGCATGGCGGTGGATGTTCCTCGTCGGCGTCATCCCGGCGGTCATCTACGGCCTCCTGGCGCTGTCGATCCCGGAATCCCCGCGTTATCTCGTCGGACGCAACCGTGACGAGGAGGCGGCGCGCATCCTGCAGGAGGTCACCGGTGAACCCAACCCGCTCGAGCGGGTGAAGGAGATCCGGTTGACGGTCAAGCGCGAACGCAACAGTTCGCTCGCCGACATCCGTGGACCCTCGTTCGGACTGCATCCCCTGGTGTGGGTGGGTATCTGGCTCGCGATCTTCCAACAGTTCGTGGGTATCAACGCGATCTTCTACTACTCGACGACGCTGTGGCAGTCGGTGGGCTTCTCCACCGACGACGCGTTCACCACCTCGGTCATCACCTCGGCGATCAACGTCGGTATGACTTTCGTGGCGATCCTGTTCGTCGACCGGATCGGTCGTCGGGTGCTGCTGCTGTGGGGTTCGGTCGGCATGTTCATCGGACTGGTCATGGCGTGTGTCGCCTTCACCCAGGCGGTCACCACCGTCGTCGACGGTGAACCCAAGACGTCACTGGCCGATCCGTGGGGGCCGCTGGCCCTCGTCGGTGCCAATCTGTTCGTCGTTGCCTTCGCCGCGACGTGGGGTCCGGTGATGTGGGTGATGCTCGGCGAGATGTTCCCCAACCGTATCCGCGGCGTTGCCCTCGGTGTGTGCACCGCGTTCAACTGGGTCGCCAACTTCATCATCTCGATGCTGTTCCCGCAAATGAGCAAGGTCGTCGGATTGGGGTGGATCTACGGGTTCTTCGCCTTCTGCGCGGCGGCGTCGTACTTCTTCGTGCGATTCAAGGTCCGCGAGACCAAGGGTATGGAACTCGAGGACATGGATGCGATGGCCGACTCCGAATTGTCGGCGCTGCAAAGCAAGTACGCGGCCAAGTCCTCGCGCGTCAAGTAGCTCTGGGTTACTCGGCGAGCGTCCCGACGAGCAATGCCTGCGCGGCGAAGTACGAGGCGAGCACCCACACCTCGACGGCTCGTCGCCGCGCCGGGTCGCTCATCAGATGACGGCGGTTGAGGATGCTCAGATCCGAAGCCAGGAACAACAATCCGCCGACGCGCAGAGCGGGTTGCCCGGTGGGTGCGGAAGCGGCGAGCGCCGACATGGTCGCCAGCGTGTTGCCGTAGGGGCCGAGAACCGACAGCAGTCGGGGTCGGTGGTAGCCGATCACCGCCGCCGACTCGGCGAGTGCGAGCATTCGCGGGGCGACGTCGGGCACCCGTGGGCGGGCTCCACGGCGCCACAGCAGCGTGCAATACGACAGCTGCGCACCGGCGAACAGTGCAGCCCCCAGTGCCAGCCGGGAATCCTTGGCGCTCAACGGATGAGCGAGAGGCAGACGAGTGTGGTGATCCTCCGGGGCGGCCGGGGCGAACTCCTCGGCGAGCATCGCGCGATCGCCGGCGGCCGAGAACGCGACCGCGGCGCCGAGCAGTGCGTTGTCGACCGGTGTGCGTGTGCGCCAACCACGACCGACCTCGACCGCCAGCAACGCCAGTGGCACCGGCTTGGTGAGTGCGGCGGCCCGGCGGGAGCCGTAGGCGCCTGCCACTGCGGCGACACCCGCGGCGAGTGCGTAGGGTAGGCGCCTCACCGCATCAGACCGGCGACGAAATCGCGGGTGTCGTTGTCCGACATCGAGGTTGCCTGGCGCTCGTCGAGCGTCAGATAGGTGCGACCGGAGACACGCCGGTCGGCGGTGCGGGCGTCGTTGATGTACTTCAGGGTCAGCGGCACAACCACATTCGGGTCCTGCAGGGTCAGTGTCATCAGCACCGGCCGGGTGAACCCGCTCGACGGCAGCGTCGACGCCGACGACAGGATGGTGGTCAGCGTCGAGTTCTGGGCCAGCGGCCTGCTGAACAGCGACCCGAGCGAGAGCCCGGCAACCTCGCGCGTCAGATCGCCGACACATTGGTTCTGCGCCTTGGTCATCCACGTACGTCCGGCGTCGCTGAGGTAGCCGTCGAGACCGACCTCGGGGTGTGCGGTGCGGATCGCGGCAAGGGTGTACAGCGCGTCGGATACCCATCCCGGCGGTGCGGTCAGAGTTGTCGTGGGACCGAGATTGCTGAGCAGAGAAGCGAAGTCGGCGGGAATCGACGTCGCCGCGCTGCCACGGTAATCGAGCTTCGGGCCCTGCAGTTTCGGCGCCGAACGAGCCAGGGCGATCGCCGCCGACGCGCCCTGCCCTTCACCGACGACGGCCCACCGGGCGGAGAGCTGATCGGAGATGTCCCGGCCGGCGCGGACCGCGTCGACGATGTTCCGGGCCGTCGCGTCGACGTCGTAATACTGTGGCGTGCCCGTGGTTCCGAGGCCGGCGTAGTCGGTGCCGACCACGGCGTAGCCACGGCGCAACCAGGTGCGCAACGCGTCGAGGTCGGTGTCGGTCGGGTGAACGGACGGGGCGCAGGTGTCGGCGAGACCGCGAGAGCCATGCGCCCACACCACGATTGGGTAACCGCCGGCCGGGGCTGCCTGCGGTGGCAGGTAGAGCGATCCGGTGCTCAGGTGCGCGGCACCGTCGGCGCCGACGCTCCAGTAGGTGAACTGATTGCCCTGACGCGCCCCGGCGAACAGGTTCGACCCGGGGATCTGTCGGTTGGCGTAGACGGTTCCGGCCTGCTGTCCCGCGCTCGCCGACGGCATACCCGTCGAGGTGGTGGCATCGGCGGAGGGACCCGCCGACGGGGTGGTCGAGGTGGCCTCGGTGGTGGGGTCGGAGCCCGGCGCGGCATGCGCCAGGCCGATCACCGAGCCGGTGATGCCCGCGGACACCACCACCGCGGTGGTCGCGAGGGCGGTACCGAGTCGGGTGCGTCTGGCGACCCAGCGGGGCCGGCGCCGCAGGGTGATCATGAGGTCGCGTCGACGATGCCGACGGCGGGCAGGAAGAAGCAGGACTGCGATCCGTTGCGAGCCGTGCCGTAGACCGCGGACAGGATGGTGCCCTTGCCGGTGTCCACCGGCGCCAGTCGAATGGCGCCGAGGGCCGGGAGCATCTTGGTCAGCAGTGCCGCCTGCGGGTTGTCGGTCAGTGACTGCAGATCGGCGAAACCGCCCTGCAGGGTGCTGGTGTTGAACCAGGCGACCTGGATCTTGCCGTCGGTGACCGGAGAGGCCGGCACGAATGCGTATCCGGTCTGACCGTCGCGGACCAGGTTGATCGGTGCCAGCGGTGGGACCTTGACACCCGGGATCATCTGCAGGATCTGGTTGATCGGGGTCGTCGGCTCGGACTTCATCGGCCACAGCCCGGCGACCGCGCCGGCTCCGGCGGTGACCAGTCCGAGCGGGTTGTCGGCAGTCGGTGCGGCGCAGAACGGTGCGATCGACGGGGTGAACGTCTGGATGCCGGCGGCGCGCAGGACGGCCAGCGGGTCGGCGACCGTGTCGACGTCACGGCGCGCGGAGACCTGGGAGGTTCCCGAGGAGAGTCCGCCGAGCGGCAGTTGGCCCAGCAGGCCGGTGATCTGGTCGGGGGAGATCTGGCCGAGGCTGCTCTTGACGGCCTCGGCGGCCTTGAGCGCCATCTGATCCACGCCGGCCGCCTTCAATTTGCGGACGGCGTCGGCGAGTTCGCTGTCGAGCGGGACCGCGCCGAGTTCGATCTGGTTGATCAGGTCACCGATCTGGTCGGTGGGTGAGGTGGTGGCCGTTGCGCGCGTGGTGGGGGCGTGGGTGGTCGGGGCATGCGGTGCGGGTGCCGGTGCGGCGTGTGCCAGTCCAGCACCGCCGCCCAGGGTGATCGCGGTCGCCAGGGCGATACCGCTCACGCCGAGACCCCATCGCCGGCGCGGATGTCGCGCCGACGGCGTCGGGTGCGGAGACTGCGACGACGATGACGTCGAACGTGGCGCAATGGACATGGCTCTCCTCAGGCGGCAACTCGCCCGCAACCAGTGGGGCGAATGTGACAGATGGTGCTCAAGTTAAAAGAAAGCATGAGGGTTGCCGGATCGACAAGTCGCGAGTCCGAGTTGTGATGCGCCCGCGACCGTGGGGATATGCCCGTCAGAACGCCAACGCCCCGGCCGAGAGGCCGGGGCGTTGGCGTGGCAGCAGAGCGCTCAGATGATCGCGATGCCGATCGTCGGTGCGATCGTGCACGAGAGGACCCGGCCCTTGGTCTTGGTGGTGACGTCGCCGTAGATGGTGGAGATGATCCGGCCTTTGCCGGTGGCCGCGATCCCGGTGAACGTGCCCGGTCCCGCCGCGACATTGATCTTTTCGTTGCGCTTGAGTTGCAGCTGGCCGGTGCGTCCGTTGTCGATGTTGAGCCAACTCACCCAGAGCTTGCGGACCGGGCTGTTGACGGCCGGACCGGTGCCGAGGCTGGTGTAGACGTAACCGGCCTCGCCCCTCTTGGGTCCGGGCGCGGGCGCGGCCTGCGGACCCGCGGTCACCAGAGCCCGACCCAGGGAGTTGCCGTTGCCCGGCATGCAGCCGAAGCCCAGTGTCGGATACAGGAACTCCTGGATACGCGGAGCGTTCGGGCCCTGCGGGATCACCGGGTCACCGGGCTTGGCCACGCGGGTCTCGGCGGCCCGCTGGGCGGCGAGTTGCTGACGCCCCGGCTCACCGAGGAAATCGGTGATCTGCTTCCAGATGTCCTTGATCTGTGGGGGCAGCGCGGGATTGTCGGCGAGAGTTTGTGCTTGCCGCAGCAGGTCGGCGTTGACCTTGCCGTCCGGACCCGGCGTGGTGACCGCACCGATGATCGCCGGTGCGAAGGCTCCGAGGGAGTCGAGCGTGCGCTGATCCGGGGTCGGTGTCTGCTCGTTCGGTGTCTGCGGGCTCGGGGTTTGCGGGCTCGGGGTCTGCGATGTCGGCGCCGGGCTGGTGGGTGCCGCCATGGCGACGGCGGGGATGGCGAGCGACGTGGCGATGGCCACCGCGGTGGCGGCGATCAGGCGTCGGGATCGGCTCATCGGTGCTTGCAGGCGCACGAGGCGAGGTCCTATCAAAGTCGGTGTGCGCCGAGATCATTCACGGCCCACGCTGGCGTTCTCTGGCTCCGACGTCCCCCCGACACCCTCGAGCACTGCGGCGTGCCGAGTAATCGGACCCGGCGCTCAGTGAGCACACCGCGGACGTCGCCGGTCATTCTAAGCCCCTCGGGTGGGGCGGTGTCCAGGCAGCCTAACTCCGAACGGTTGTGACAAGTGAGGCAATTGATGCAATTGTTACTGTTGGTGTCACGCGGGCTGGGCTCGTGTGGGCACTGATCACCTGGTTAGATCAACGCGGGCGTGCAATGCGGCCGCGCGTCGGACATCGGCAGAACCGGTGACCGGTGGGTGCCCCCGCCGAGCCCGTCCACCCGATTGCCGCGTCACCGTCCAGGGGAGCCCGTGAGTCACTTCAGCGAGTCCGTGCGCAGATCCGTCCGAGCCGGCGCGTCGTCGCTGCGGCGCGTGGGGATCGCTGCCGTCGTCCTCGCCGCAGGCGCCACCCTGGTGACCGCATGCGGTGACGATGCCTCGTCGTCGGCGGATGTCGTGATGCTCACCCACGATTCGTTCAGCCTGCCGCAGTCGGTGCTCGACAGTTTCCGCACCGACACCGGGCTGAACCTGAAGATCGTGAAGTCCGGCGATGCCGGCACCCTTGCGTCGACGGTGTCGCTGACCCCCGGATCACCCAAGGCCGACGTCGTGTATGGCATCGACAACACCTTCGCGTCCCGTCCGATCGATGCCGGGGCACTCGAGTCCTACAACCCTCCCGCCGCCGCCGACGGCGCCGTCCAGTTCGCGGTGCCGGATTCGAACAATGAACTGACCGCCGTCGACCGTGGCGACGTCTGCCTCAACATCGACGACAAGTGGTACGCGAGTCACCACCAGCAGCCGCCGACCAGCGTGCGCGACCTGCGCAACCCCACCTACGCCGCGCAGGCCGCGCTCATCGACCCGAGTACCTCCTCACCCGGAATGGCCTTCCTGCTCAGCACGATCGGGATGTTCGGCAACGACTGGAAGTCGTACTGGCAGGACGTGACCAAGGGTGGAGCCGCCATCGATTCCGGATGGGAGATCGCCTACAACCAGCAGTTCAGTGCCGGAGAGGGCAAGGGGCCCAAGCCGATCGTGTTGTCCTACGCGTCGTCGCCCGCGGCGACACCGGGCACCAGCGCGCTTCTCGACGGGTGCTTCCGTCAGGTCGAGTACGTCGGAATCCTCAAGGGCACCAAGAACGTCACCGGTGCACGCAAGGCCGTCGACTTCATGCTGAGCCCCGCCGTGCAGAAGGCGCTCCCGTCGTCGATGTATGTCTATCCGGTGCAGAAGAACACACCGTTGCCCGACGGCTGGGCCCAGCGTGCGCCGTTGCCGCAGTGGACGGTCAGCATGCCGCCGAAATACGTTGCCGAGAACCGCGAGTCGTGGCTCGAGCAGTGGCGCGCCGCGGTCGGTCGTTGATCGATCCGTCCACCGAGACGACCCGCGGGGAACCGTCCCCGCCGGGGCCACCGCGTGACGGTCGGCAGATTCGACGTCGGCGTGCGATCGTGCCGGGACGCATCGCCACGCCGGCTCTGCAGGCGATCCCGATGGTGTTCCTCGGGGTGTTCTTCCTATGGCCGGTGGCGGCCCTGGTGCGTCGGGCGATCGATGTCGGGACCGCCGGTGATTCGCCGGTCGCATTGCTCGAACGCACCCATGCGTTGCACCTGCTCTGGGTCACCCTCGGCCAGGCCGGTGCGTCGACCGTGGTCGCAGCCGTCGTTGCCGCGCCGATCGTGTGGCTCTACGCCCGGCTGCCGGGATCGGGATCGGTGGTCCTCACGGTGATCGTCACCGTGCCCTTCGTCCTGCCGACGGTCGTGGTCGGGGTGGCCTTCCGGGCTCTACTGAACGGTCCGCTCGCCGGCCTCGGGATGGGCAGCGGGTGGCCCGCGGTGCTCGCCGCCCACGCTTTTCTCAACGTCGCCGTCATGGTGCGGGTGGTGGGAGCGGCCTGGCGCTCGCTGGATACCCGCACCGAGGAGGCGGCCCGTGTGCTCGGTGCGACCCGGATCCGGGCCTGGTGGTCGGTGGTCGCACCGCGGCTGGCCCCCGCCGCCGGTGGTGCCGCCGCCCTCGTGTTCTTGTTCTGCTCCACCAGTTTCGGGGTGATCATCATCCTCGGCGGAGGTGCCCTGCGGACTCTGGAGACCGAGATCTACACACAGGCGATCGGCTACTTCCGGCTGCCGGAGGCGGTGATGCTGTCGCTGCTGCAGATCGTCGTGGTGGTCGCCGTGTTGCTGTGCACCCGGATCGTCGCCCCGGGTGGCGCGTCCGGCGGCGCAGGCGCGCGGCGTCGGCCGTCGGCGATCGCCGGCATCGGATGGATACCGGTGGTCCTGGCATGGGCGTGGACGGTGCTGGTTCTGGTGGGACCGATTGCGGTGCTGGCGATCCGGTCGGTGCGTCCGACCGTCGGCGGATCGTGGACACTTGCCGGTTATCGGGCACTGTCCGAACCGGTGAACGGCGTGACGCCGCTGGACACGTTGCGGTATTCGCTACTCAGCGCGATCCTGGCCATGGTCATCGCGTTGGTGGTCGGTGGCCTCGCGGCGATCGCCCTGCATCGGTCACGTGGTGTTGCCGGCGTGGTGGGGAACGCGATCGCCATGATTCCCCTGGGGATCAGTGCGGTCACACTGGGATTCGGGTACCTGATCGTGTTGGCCGCCCTGCCGGCCGAGATCGCCGCCTCACCGTTGGTGATCCCGTGCGTACAGGCGCTGATCGCGATCCCCGTCGTCATCCGCATCGTGATCCCGGCGCTGGAATCGGTACCCGAGCGATTGCGCCAGGCCGCGGCGGTCCTCGGTGCCGGGCCGTGGCGGGTGTTCCGCACCGTCGATCTTCCGCTGATCGGCCGATCGCTCGGTGCCGCAGGTGGTTTCGCTTTCGTCATGGCACTCGGGGAGTTCGGTGCGACGAGCTTTCTCGCGCGCGCCGACACCACCACCCTGCCGGTCCTGATCGGATCGGCCCTCAACCGCCCGGGTGCCACCGAACTCGCCACGGCGATGGCTGCATCGATGGTGTTGGTGGTCGTCACCACTGTCGCGGTGCTCGCGGTGGAGATCTTCCGACCTCGCTCGGGGACACTGATCTGATGCTGCAGATCGAGAAACTGAGCGTCGCGTATGGGGCCGAAGCGGTCGTCAACGGGCTCGATTGGTCTGTGGGCGGCCAGGATTCACTCGTCACCGCGCTACTTGGGCCTTCCGGATGCGGCAAGTCGACGTTGATCCGCGCGGTCGCCGGACTGGAGCGACCGACCGCCGGGACGATCCGTTTCGACGGAAGCGATCTCGCCGAGATCGCCACCCACCGGCGGGATTTCGGGGTCGTCTTCCAAGACGGTCAGCTTTTTCCGGGACGCACGGTGGCCGCGAACATCGGCTACGGACTGCGCGTTCGGGGGTGGTCGAGAGCCGACATCGCCGCTCGGGTCGGCCAGATGCTCGAACTCGTACGACTCCCCGGCGTCGAGAAACGCCGCGTCGAGTCGCTCTCGGGTGGTCAGGCGCAGCGGGTGGCGCTGGCGCGCGCGCTGGCTCCCCGGCCGCGGCTGCTGCTCCTCGACGAGCCGTTGGCCGCCCTCGACCGCCGCCTCCGTGACAGCCTGGCTGTGGAGATTGCCGAAATCGTCCGTGCCGCAGGAACTCCGACGATCGTCGTCACCCATGACCACACGGAGGCGGCATTGATGGCCGACTCCGTCGCGGTGATGCGCGATGGCGAGATCGTCCAGACAGCGCGACCGGCCGGTCTGTGGTCGGCGCCGGCGGACGAGTGGACGGCGCGATTCCTCGGGTGTACCACGATCATTGATGGGCGCAAGAAGCGAGAAGGTCTGGCCGACACCGTCTTCGGAGCACTTGCCGTCGATCTGCCGGAAACGGGCGCGAGGTTGGGTCTGCGGGCCGAGTCGGTGCTTGCCGAGCCGGCCGAAGGTCGTGACACTGAGGAGAGCGACACGACATCGGGTGCAGTCGGCACGGCGATGGTTGTCGCCGACCTCCCCGGAGGTCCTCGCGTACGGGTGGCCACCGATCACGGTGAGATCGACGCGATCGGCGCCGGTGCGATCGCGGTCGGCGACCGGGTCCTGGTGCGGTTGATTCCCGACCGGGTCGCGGTGATCGGACGATGAGACGTCGGCACGTGCTGGCCGGCGCCATCCTCGACTCCTCGGGCACGCGGATATTGCTGGCGCGACGGGCGCGGCCGGTCGAATTGGCCGGTCTCTGGGAACTGCCCGGCGGAAAGGCCGAGGTGGGGGAAACCGACGAGGAAGCCTTGCGTCGTGAGCTCGCGGAGGAGCTGGGTATCGCCGTCGGCGTCGAGTTCGAGCTACGCGATCAGGTGGTGCTCTCCGACGAGCTGGTGTTGATCGCCCGCTGGGCGCGCGTGATCGCCGGCGAACCCACTGCGCGTGAACATCAGGCGGTGCGGTGGGTCGATGCGGAGGAACTGTCGACGCTGTGTGACGAGGGCCGCCTGGTCCCCGCCGACACCGTGTGGGTTCCGGAACTGGTGGCGCGGCTACGCCGCGCCTGATCCGCGCCGACAGCGCCCTCCACCTCACCGACGGCGCCCTCCACCTCGCCGACGGCGCTCTCCACGTCGGCGATAGCGCTCACGGTGTTGCCGTCGGTGCCTGCGGACGGCGTTCGGCGTAGGAATTCTCGTAGGGTCGCCCCGCCATTGCCGCGAGTTCGATCATCAGGCGGTCGGTGGCGCTCCGTAGGTCGTCGTCTGCCATTGCCTGGTCGACGGGAACTGGGAATCCGATGACGATGTCGACCCGATGCGGGCGCCACATCAGACGACCCGGGGGATTTACCCGCTCGGTGCCGCGCAAGGCAATAGGGACCACCGGCGCGCCGGTTGCCCGGGCAACCCGCATCACGCCGGTATGGCCGCGGTGCACGCGGCCGTCGCAACTACGAGTCCCTTCGGGATGGATGGCCCACGCGCCACCTCTCGACACCAGGCTGGTCGCCGTGGCCAATGTGGTGGCGGCACGGTCCCCACCGGATCGATCGATGGGAGTCTGACCGGCCGCGAGAAAGAACCATCGCTGCATCCGCCCGCGCAAGCCCGGTCGGTCGAAGTACTCGCTTTTCGCGACGAAGGTCAACCGGCGGGGGAGGACCAGGCACAGAAGGAGCGAGTCGATGAAGGCGCTATGAGTGGCCGCGACGATGACCGGACCAGTCGGGGGTAGGAGATCGCGGCCGACGATCCGAGGGCGACAGGTCACCAACAATGCCGGCCCGATCAGGACGTACTTGAACAGCCGGTACCACATGCGCATTTCCCCTGTGCTCGTCGATGGAAGGACCGTTGAATAGACGTAGACACTGTCTACGCGCCCATGGTAGACAATGTCTACATGGTTGCTGCCGAAGAAGAGAAACCCTCTGACACGACACGTTCTCGTCTGGTGGCGGCGGGAGTGGAGTTGCTCGAGAGTGACGGGCTCGCGGCACTGGGGGTGCGGGCGATCGCGAGGAGCGCGGGTGTGTCTCACGGTGCCCCACGGCGGTACTTCCCGACGCATGCGCAACTCCTGGCCGCCGTCGCTCGTAGCGGACTCGACGACCTTGGTACGGAGATCGCGCCGGTACTGCGAGACCGCTCAACGCCTCCGCGGGATCGACTCGTCTCCGCGGCGAACGCGTACGTCGGCTTTGCCCGACGCCGGCGCGCGATGTTCGAGCTGATGTTCCGCCACGACATTCTCGACGGGGCCGGTGGCGACCTGCGATCGCTATCGGTACCCATGATCGCCGAATTGCACTCAGTCGTTGCGGAATTCGTCGGTGATCATCATTCGTGGACCGCCACCGTCCGTTTCTGGATGTCCATTCACGGGTTGGCCGTGCTGGTGGCCAATCGCGCGCTTGAACCGATGGCAGCGGTGGTCGAGATCGACGTCGAGGCGTTGGTGATCGGTGCGGTCGACGCCATTGCGTAGTCGCTCCGCGTGGTCACAGCGCTGTCGGCGGTGGGACGGGCGCTGTCGGCGAGGGATCGGTCAGGCGGCCCGTGCCTTCTTGAGGGCCTTGCCGAGGTCCTTCTTGCTCATCGAGTCGATGTCGAGTTTGCGCATTCGCGCGATGACGACCGGGCAGCGTACGCAGCGGGTCTTGGAGCGACAACACTTCTTCTTGGGCTTGAGGTCGGCGACCTTTGCCGGGTTTTTCGTGCCCATGCGGTGACGCTAGCACCGGCTGTTCACCCACTGACACTCCGCTGTGATCGCGGTCTCTCCCGCGGACCCGATACGCTGTTAGCCGTCGTCAGTCTGCCGGCGCCGGTTCCGCGTGCGCCGAGTGACCGCCCCCGTACACGAAAGAGATCTCAGTGAGCCCTGCTCCCAACTTCCGCAACGTCGCGATCGTCGCGCACGTCGACCACGGCAAGACCACGTTGGTCGATGCGATGCTCCGACAGTCCGGGGTGTTCGGCGAGCGCGCCGAGCTCGTCGACCGCGTGATGGATTCCGGTGACCTGGAGCGCGAGAAGGGCATCACCATCCTCGCCAAGAACACCGCGGTCCACCGTCGTCAGCCCGACGGCACCGAGGTCGTCATCAACGTCATCGACACCCCGGGTCACGCCGATTTCGGCGGTGAGGTCGAGCGTGGTCTGTCGATGGTCGACGGGGTCGTGCTGCTGGTCGACGCCTCCGAGGGCCCGCTGCCGCAGACGCGGTTCGTGCTGCGCAAGGCGCTCAGCGCGTCGTTGCCGGTGATCCTCGTGGTCAACAAGACCGACCGTCCCGATGCCCGTATCGCCGAGGTCGTCGAAGAAACGCATGATCTGTTGCTGGATCTGGCCTCCGACCTCGACGAGGAGGCCGCGTCGGCGGCCGAACAGGTGCTCGACCTGCCCGTCCTCTACGCCTCGGGTCGCGCCGGTATCGCCTCAACCGAGCAGCCCGCCAACGGTGAGGTGCCCGACGGGGAGAACCTCGACCCGTTCTTCGACGTCCTGCTCGAGCACGTGCCCGCCCCCAAGGGCGATCCCGAGGCGCCGCTACAGGCCCACGTGACCAACCTCGACGCTTCGCCGTTCCTCGGTCGTCTCGGGCTGGTGCGTATCCACAACGGCACCCTGAAGAAGGGGCAGACCGTCGCCTGGTGCCGTGCGGTCACCAAGGAGGACGGGACGCTCGAGCCCGTCATCGAACGCGCCAAGATCACCGAACTGCTGGCCACCGTCGGTGTCGAGCGCAGTCCGGCCGAATCCGCTGTGGCCGGTGACATCGTCGCGATCGCGGGCATCCCGGAGATCATGATCGGCGACACCCTCGCCGACGCCGAGAATCCGGTCCCGTTGCCGCGCATCACGGTCGACGAGCCGGCGATCTCGGTCATCATCGGCACCAACACCTCGCCGCTGGCCGGTCGGGTCAAGGGCCACAAGCTGACCGCGCGCATGGTCAAGGATCGACTCGACACCGAGCTCATCGGCAACGTCTCGCTGCGCGTCGTCGACATCAACCGGCCCGACGCCTGGGAGGTGCAGGGTCGTGGTGAGCTCGCGCTGGCCATCCTGGTCGAACAGATGCGTCGTGAGGGCTTCGAGTTGACCGTCGGCAAGCCGCAGGTGGTGACCCGCCGGGTCGACGGCAAGGTGCACGAGCCGTTCGAGCACCTCACCATCGACGTGCCCGAGGAGTACCTCGGCGCGGTGACCCAGCTGCTCGCCGCCCGCAAGGGGCGGATGGACCAGATGAACAACCACGGCTCGGGCTGGGTGCGCATGGAGTTCACCGTGCCCTCCCGCGGCCTGATCGGCTTCCGCACCGACTTCCTCACCGAGACCCGTGGTACCGGTATCGCCAATGCCGTCTTCGACGGGTACGCCGCGTGGGCCGGCGAGATCCGCGCCCGGCACACCGGGTCGCTGGTCAGTGACCGCGCGGGCACCGTCACGCCGTTCGCGATGATCCAGCTCGCCGACCGCGGCACGTTCTTCGTCAATCCCGGCGACGACACCTACGAGGGCCATGTCGTGGGCATCAACCCGCGCGCCGAGGACCTCGACATCAACGTGACCCGCGAGAAGAAGCTGACCAACATGCGGCAGTCGTCGGCCGATGTGATGGAGACCCTCGCCAAGCCGATGCATCTCGAGCTCGAGGGCGCGATGGAATTCTGTGCCGCCGACGAGTGTGTCGAGGCGACTCCCGAGGTGGTGCGGGTGCGTAAGGTGCATCTCGATGCCACCACCCGAGCCCGTGAGCGTTCGCGCGCCAAGACGCGGGATGCCGCGGCGGGCTGAGTCCCGTACGCGGTCGGGTGAACGTGGTCGTGGTCTGGGGGTGAGTGGATTCGTGATGGACGTGGGATGTGAGCGGTCGAGGCGGCGTCGTGTGACGCATTCGGCCGGGCGATCGCTCCTGCTCGTCCTCACGGTCCTCGCGGCGGTGCTCGGGGTGGCGGCGTGTACCGCCAACCCGCCGCCGCCCGTGCGGGACACCGCGACCCCGCAGACGCCGACCGAGTATCCCGACGGCAAGACGATCTACGTCGCCACCGACTCGATCGGCACGGGCTTCAATCCGCATCTGGGCGCCGACCAGAATCCGGTCACCACGGCCATCGCCGCGATGACCCTGCCCAGTGCGTTCCTTCCGGTGCAGACGCCCGACGGTGTTGTGTGGCAACGCAACGACGCGCTGGTGACCTCGGCGGAGGTCACCTCGACCGCGCCGTTCACGGTCACCTACCGCATCCACACCAATGCGCAATGGTCCGACGGTCTGCCGGTCACCGGAGACGATTTCAACTACCTGTGGCAGCAGATGTCGCGACAGCCGAATGTGGTGGCGCCGGCCGGTTATCGGCTGATCGACTCGGTGACCTCCAGTGCGGGGAGCAAGGTCGTCGAGGTCCGCTTCGCCCAGCCCTATCCGCGGTGGCGCGAGCTGTTCACCAACCTGCTGCCCAGCCACGTGCTGCGTGGCACCCCGGCCGGTTTCCAGACCGGCATGGACTCGGGAAAACCGGTGTCGGCCGGTCCTTTTCAGATCTTTTCGCTCGACCCCACCCGTGACGAGGTGCGGTTGATCCGCAACGACCGCTACTGGATGACGCCGTCGAAGCTCGATCAGGTGGTGTTGCGCCGGGCCGGTACCGACTCGCAGATGATCGATTCGATCCGTTCGGGTGGCTCGGCGCTGGCAACCGTCGGCGCGGGCCCGGCGACCGCGGCCGAGCTCACCGCGGTACCCGGGGTGACCGATCAGCGCGGCCCGACCGCGCGGGCCCTCACGGTCAGCGTCAACGCGCGTACCCCGGTGATGAATAGGGTGGAGGTGCGGCGCGCGATCCTGTCGATGATCGACACCAACCTCGCCACGCTCGCCGGTGCGGGTGAATGGGTGGTGCAGCAGTACGCCAACACCGTGTACGCACCGTCGGACCCGGGGTATTTCCCGGTGAACCGTCCACGCCCGGCTCCGCAGGCGATCGACGATCTGCTCGCCGCCGCGGGATACAAGCGCACGCCACCCGCTCCGGAGCCCCCGACATCCGGTACGCCCAGCCCATCGGGTTCGGCCGGCCCGTCGAGTTCGGCGAGCCCGAGTAGCTCATCCGCACCGAGTAGCAGTACCCCGACGGCGGCGGCGCCCAGCGTTGCCCCGGTGCCCGACGGCGTCATCCCGTACGAGAAGGACGGCCAGGACCTGACGGTCCGGGTCGGGGCGATCAGCGGTGACCCCCGGTCCACGTCGGCCGCGGCGAACATCGTCGATCAACTGCGTTCCGCCGGTGTGCGCGCCGGGGTGGTGTCCCTGCCCAACAGCGACCTCTACGGCGTCGCGTTGACCGATTCACGCGTCGATCTCGTCGTCGGATGGACGGGGCTCGGTGTGCCCCCGGCGGCGGCGCTGGCCTCGCAGGTCGACTGCGATCAGCCCAAGCCCGGGACCGCGCCGTCGCTGTCGACACCCCCGACGCCCACCAGCGTCGCACCCAGCCAGGACGCGTCGGGGGCGACCACCGTGTACGCCAGCAACATCTCCGGGGTGTGCGATCCCGCGCTGATCTCCCTTGCCCGCGATGCGCTCTCGGCCGATGACCCGACGCCGATGCTCGCCGAGGCCGAACCGTTGCTGGCCGATCAGGCGATCTATCTGCCGCTCTACCAGGACAGCATGCTCGTGGGGGTGACGCCGGCGGTGACCGGTGTGCCGCTGTCCGGGCCGATCCAGACCTCCATCTACGGCACCGCCGCCACCTGGGACATCAAATGACCGAACCGTCCGAGTCGGCAGGACGCCGACTGCTGCTGCTGCACGCCCACCCCGACGACGAGACCATCATGACCGGCGGCACCATCGCCCGGTATCTCGACGAGGGTGTCGACGTGCGCGTGGTCACCTTCACCCTGGGTGAAGAGGGCGAGGTGATCGGTGATCGCTGGGCGCAATTGGTCGCCGACGGCGGTGCCGATCAGCTCGGCGGCTACCGCATCCTCGAATTGACCCGGGCTCTCGAGGCGCTCACCCCGCCCGGTCGGCCACCGCTCACCCCGCGATTCCTCGGTGGCGCCGGACGCTGGCGGGACTCCGGGATGGCCGGGACGCCGTCGGCGGAGCATCCGCGTGCACTGGCGCAGGGCCCGTTCGACGCGGTCGTCGCGGCGCTGGCCGACGAGATCGCCGAGTTCGATCCGCAGGTGGTCGTCACCTACGACACCGCGGGCACCTACGGACATCCCGACCACATGACGGTGCACGAGGCCTCGGTCGCCGCGCTACCGATCGCGTCGAGGCGGACCGGAACCGAGTACCTGGTGTACGAGTCGGTCACCGAGGCGAGCGCACTGCGCGCCGGTCTCGCCACGGCGGCCGACCGCGTTCCCGACGGCTGGCGGATGCCGCATGACACCGAACTGCCCAGCTACCCCGACGATCGGATCACCACCGCCATCGACGTCGGCGGGGTGTATCAGCGCAAGGTCGATGCCCTGGCCGCGCACGCGACGCAGGTGACGGTGGCGCCGTCGCGGACCGAATACGCCTTGTCCAACAACATCCTTCAGCCGATCTTCGACGTCGAGCACTTCATCCTGCGCAGCCCCGCACCGGAAGGGCCCGCTGCCCGCAACGGCGATCTGTTCACCCCGCAACGCCGTCCCGCACAGGCGCGACCGTGACCCGCGTGCTCGACCGCTTCCTCCTCGCGATGCTGATCGTCGACGGTGTCGTGGTCGGGCTGGGATCGGTCGCGTTCTGTTACCTGCGGTTCTGGGGACAGCCAGTTCCGGTCATCGCCATCGTCGCCGGCCTGGTGAACGCGATACTGCTGTGGCTGGCCGCGCGCACCACCGACTCGCCGCTGCGGTTCGCGCCGTTGGCCGCGTGGGTTCTGGTTCTGCTGGTCGCGGCGTTCACCGGTCCGGGTGGCGACGTGGTGCTCTACCTCGGTGGCACCACCGTTCCCGCGACGCTGATGTTGGTGCTGTTCGGCCTCGGCATCCCGGTGGCGCTCATCTGGTCGGGCCGGCTGCCACGTCCGGACGCCTGAGCGCCCCGAGCCACCCCGGGCGCCGGGGACCCTGCGGTTAGAGTGGGTCCATGGTTTTGCGCGCGTGGGCGACCGATCATCGGGCGCCCGTCGAGCGGGTCGCCGCGGCGCTGGAGCGGTTGTCCGCCGCCCCGGTGGGAACGCCGGCCGACCTCTCCGACGACGAGTGGATCGCGCTGCTCGGCGCCGACGGCGATCTCCTCGACGAGCTGTGCGCGCACGCCGACGCGGCCCGCCGTGCGGTCACCGACCCCGAGGCCCTCACCTACGTGGTGAATCGCAATCTCGACACCGCGGTGGCCGCGAGCCTGACCACCGACCCGTCGCTGGAGGATCTGGTCGTCGAGGCCCACGGGCTCGGGGCGACCGAGATCTGCATGCAGGGGCCACTGCCCGCCGATGCCCCCGCCGAGGGGTACCTGCGCCTGATCGAGCGGATCACCGCCGCGGCGCCGGTCCATCTGCACGCGTTCCGCCCACCGGAGATCCGCGACGCCGCCGCCCGGCTGGGCATCGACGTCGAGGAGTTCCTGCGCCGCGCACGCGGCGCCGGACTCGGTTCGGTGCCGGGGACCGCGGCGCAGATCCTCGACGACGAGGTTCGTGCGGTCCTCGCACCGCCCGGGACCGAGTACACCCGGGACGGGTGGATCGAGGTCATCTCCGCAGCGCACGAGGCGGGACTGTTTTCGACGGCGACGGTGTTGTACGGGCATGTCGAAACGCCGGGCCACGTCCTCGCCCATCTGCGGACCCTGTGCGGGATCCAGTCGCGTACAGGCGGGTTCAGTGAGCTCATCCTGATGCCGATGGTTGCCGACAACACGCCATCTCATCTGCGGTCGGTCGCGGTGGCCAGCGCCTCACGCCGCGAGACGCGGGCGATCCACGCCGTCACGCGGCTGGTCACCCTGGGTCGGTTCGACCACATCCAGGTCGCCTGGACCAAGCTCGACGCCGACGTCGTCGACGAGGTGCTGCGGGGTGGGGTCGACGACATCGGCGGCATGCTCCTCGACGGCGCGATGATGCCGTCGGCCGGACCGGAGGCCGGTCGTGTCCTCGACGCCGAGCGCCTCGCCGGATTCGCGGAGCGCGCCGGCCGAACCCCGGTTCAGCGGACCACCGCTTATCGGCAGCCCGGCGACCGGCCGATCCTGCACCGGGCAGGCCGGTGACCGCGGCCGCACCCCAGGTCGACGTCGCGATCGTCGGGGCGGGTTTCGCCGGGCTGGGCATGGCCACGCATCTGGCGCGGCGCGCGAGGGAATCGTTCGTGGTCCTCGAACGCGCCGACGCGGTCGGCGGCACCTGGCGTGACAACATCTATCCCGGCATCGCCTGCGACATCCCCGGTCACCTCTATTCGTTCTCGTTCCGTCCTCCCGCCGACTGGTCGGCGGTCTATCCCGCAGGCGCCGAGATCCGCGCCTATCTCGACCGGCTCGTCCACGACGAAGGACTTGCCGATCACATCCGCCTCGGTCGCGAACTCGCCAGTGCCACTTGGGATGCCGAGGGTGCCCGATGGCATCTGGTCACCGAGGGCGTTGACGGTGCGCAGTCGCTGACCGCCCGGATCCTGCTGCTGGCCGTGGGCCGGTTGTCGGAGCCGAGAATCCCCGACATCGAAGGCCTCGACGACTTTCCGGGGACCGTGGTCCACACGGCCGCCTGGGAGCCCGACCTCGATCTGGCGGGCGCCCGGGTCGGGGTGGTCGGTACCGGGGCGTCGGCGATCCAGATCGTGCCGCATGTGGCCGCCCGCGCCGCCGAGCTCGTCATCTTCAGCCGCACCCCGCCCTACATCGTGCCGCGGGAGGATCGTCGCCTCGATCCCGCCGAGCGTGCCGAGCTCGTCGATCCGCAGCGGGCGGCCGCACATCGAAACGAACTGTTGCGCAACGCCGACGCCGCGTTCGCGCAACGTCTGCGCCGCCGTCCCGACATCGACGAGATCCGGGCGCGGGCATTGACCCACCTGCGCGCGCAGATCCCCGATCCGGTGCTGCGTGCCGAACTGACCCCGGACTACGAGATCGGTTGTAAGCGAATACTTCTCAGTGACGATTTCTATCCGACGCTGTTGCGTGAGAACGTCGTCTTCGAGCCGGGGGCGCTCGAATCGGTCGTCGAAGCCAAGGCGCGCGCGTCCAGCGGCCGCAGTCACGAGCTCGACATCCTGGTGATGGCAACGGGTTTCGAGGCGGCACGACCGCCGGTCGCCACGCGCGTGCACGGCCGGGACGACGAGTTGCTCGCGGACCACTGGCGACACGGCATGGTCTCCTATGCCTCGACCGTGGTCGCCGGTTTCCCGAACATGTTCGTGCTCGACGGCCCGAATGCGGCGCTCGGCCACAATTCGGCGATCTACATGATCGAGACGCAACTCGATTATGTCGTCGGCGCCCTCGATCACATGGCCGAGGCGGGGGTTGCCGCACTGGAGGTCACCGCCGACGCCGAGGCCGCCTACACCCGGGAGATCGACGACCGGAGTTCCGATACGGTGTGGTTGACCGGTTGTGACAGTTGGTATGTCGATCCCGAGAGTGGTCGGCTGACACTGCTCTGGCCGGGTACGGCGTTGTCGTTCCGGGAGCGTAACGGCACGTTCGAGCCGGAGCCGTTCGTCACCCGATCGACAGTGGCCACCACCAGCGAACGAGGGGAGTGAGCACCCATGCCGTCCATGAGCATGGCCGCGGCACTCGATGCCGCGACGACCACCGAGATCACCGACGTCGAGGTGGTGAGCACCCTGTTGTCGGCGTCCGGCGCCGATCTGCATGCGCTGCAACGGATCGCCGCCGATCTCCGCGACGAGGGCCTTGCGGCCGTCGGACGATCCGGGCAGGTCACCTACTCGCGCAAGGTGTTCATCCCGCTGACCAAATTGTGCCGCGACCGATGCCACTACTGCACCTTCGTGACGATCCCGGGGAAGCTCGCCCGCGCCGGTGCGGGCATGTACCTCGAACTCGACGAGGTCGTCGACATCGCACGCAGGGGTGCCGAACTCGGTTGCAAGGAAGCGTTGTTCACTCTCGGTGACCGCCCGGAGGATCGGTGGCCGCAGGCCGCGCAATGGCTGTCCGAGCGTGGTTACACCTCCACGCTGGATTACGTCCGCGCCGCCGCCATCGCGGTCCTGTCACAAACAGGACTGTTGCCGCACCTGAATCCGGGTGTGATGAGCGCCGAGGAGATGACCGCCCTTCGCCCGGTCGCGCCGTCGATGGGCATGATGCTCGAGACCACCTCGCGCCGACTGTTCACCGAGAAGGGCATGCCTCATTACGGCAGCCCCGACAAGGATCCCCTGGTACGGCTGCAGGTGTTGCGTGATGCGGGTGCCCTCGGGATTCCGTTCACCACCGGAATCCTCGTCGGCATCGGTGAAAGTCTCACCGAGAGAGCGCAATCGTTGCTTGCGATGGCCGAGATCGCCGCGGCCGGCGGGCACATCCAGGAAGTGATCGTGCAGAACTTCCGGGCCAAGCCGGACACCGCGATGCGTGGTACCCCGGACGCGGAGATGACCGAGTTCCTCGCCGCGGTCGCGACCGCGCGGATCGTGCTCGGTCCGCACATGCGTATCCAGGCGCCGCCGAACCTCGTGTCGGCGGCCGAGTGCGAGGCACTCATCGCCTCCGGCGTCGACGACTGGGGTGGGGTGTCACCGCTGACGCCCGATCACGTCAATCCCGAACGTCCCTGGCCCAACCTCGACGTGCTCGCCGATCTCACCGCCGGCGCCGGGTTCACCCTGACCGAACGTCTCACCGCGCAGCCGCCGTACATCCTCGACGCGTCGTCCTGGATCGACCCGGCACTGCACGAGCACGTGGTGGCCCTGAGCGATCCGCACAGCGGTCTGGCTGCCGACCGGATTCCGTCACCCCGGGCGTGGTCGTCGGTGGCGTGAGCGGTCTGGCTGCCGACCGGATTCCGTCACCCCGGGCGTGGTCGGCGGTGGCGTGAGCGGTCTGGCTGCCGATCGTGAGCGGGGCGCCGCTCACCAGTGCCTCTCGGTGACCCCGCCGCCGTCCGGCCGATAGTCGGCGCAGCGCACCCATTGCGGTCGGACGCGCACGTGCACGATGTCGGGATCGGCCGCCCGCTGCCGTCCGTCCGGATACTGTGCGAAGTAAGCGTCCCGGCACCGCTGCGCAGCCTCGCCGTGCGGAATGTCCGCCCGCCCCTCACATTGCACGGTGATTTCCTCGGTGGTGCCGACCACGAGGGCGACCCGGGAATCGGCCGCGAGATTGGCGAACTTGCGGGATGACCGTGAGGTGTCGAAGACGATCTCCGCGGCGTCGGTGACGGCAATCCCGACGAGCGCCGCCTCGGGTGCTCCGTCCGGCGAGACGGTCGCGACGACCCCGAGCGGGTGGGAGCGAATGAAGGCGATGAATTCGGTCGGGGTCATCGGGGTCGGCGATTCACCGGGGATCGTGATGTGCCGCGAGGGCCCGATATCCCCCGATGACATCGGTGGCGCGGTGTAATCCCAACTGCTGCAACGATGCCGCCGCCAGGCTGGAGGTGTATCCCTCCGAGCACAGGATGATCCACCGCACGTCGTGGTCGACGGCCTGTGGGATCCGTGCGTCGCTGGCCGGATCACATCGCCATTCCAGGACGTTGCGTTCGATGACGAGTGCCTCGGGAACCTCACCCTCGGCGGCACGTTGCGCGGCCGGGCGGATGTCGACGAGCACGGCACCGGCGGCGAGTTCGGCGTCGAGATCCTCGGCAGGCAGTCGTTGCAGGGACTCCCGCGCGACGAGCAGCATGTCGTCGATGGTCATCGGCATGGGTTCACGATAGGCGTTCTATTCCGGTTCGTCGGTCAGTTCGGTCCGGGTCCGGCGGAGTGCGCCGCCTTCGGTCACCTCGTAGAACGACATCGCGGTCAATGGCGGGGAGTAGGCGTGGACGCTGAGCGTCGGGCCGCTCGGAGTGGCCACCGAGGTATCGCCCGTCGGGACGGTGAGACCACGCGCCGGCGGGATGCTCCCGTGGTGCTGAACGTCGTGGACCCAGCCCAGCGGGAAAGCCGCCTGATCGCCGGCCGAGAGGATGCGCAGCGCGAGATCGTCACCGGTCCAACGGTATTCGCGCAGTGCGCCGCTCAACACGGTCAGTGCGCCCAGCGATCCGGCGTGGTCGTGCAGGTCGGTCGAGCGGTCCGGCGTCCAGCTGATCAGCCACAGGTCGAGGTCGTCGTCGGATTCCAGACGGGTCGACCACCGCTCCACCGGGTCCCAGGCGGTGGGCAGCAGGTGGTCGTAACGTCCGTCGAGGACGTCGGCGACGCCCTGGTCGGTGATCCGCAGCAGGTCTGCCGGGCGCAGCCGGGTCGGTAGGTGGGCAGCGGTGTGGCGGGCAGAACGGTCCGGGCGGAGCGTGTGGGGGGGCTGGGTACGAGATGGCTGGGTACGGGAGGGCAGGGTCGAGGTCATGAGTTCTCCTGTGAACGAGGGTCGAGGGGAGTGCGCCGGATACGGTGACGGCCGCGACATCGCCTCGATGGAGTGCTCACGCGACCAGGGTGACCGCGCATCGACGTGAGCGGGAGGGTTCTCCTCACCCTGGGTGCAATCGGGCCCCGGTGTGATCTGTGACTCAACGACCGTCGGTGAGCAGGGGCGGGTGTGGGAGAGCTGCGTGGTGGGCAGATACTCTAGGGCAACACGTGTGTGCGGTCTTTCAGAGCTGCGGATTGCCGCTGCATGCGTGCTCGGCGCGACCAGCCCTCGCGTACATCTCGGCCCGCCGTGCGACGGCGGCCGACCGAAGTGCTTGCAGCAAAGGAGTGTGTGGTGACCTACATCATCGCGGAACCCTGCGTGGATGTGATGGACAAGGCATGCGTGGAGGAATGCCCGGTCGATTGCATCTACGAAGGTGGTCGCAGTCTCTACATCCAGCCGGATGAATGTGTGGACTGTGGTGCCTGCGAGCCGGTGTGTCCGGTGGAGGCGATCTTCTACGAGGATGACGTCCCCGACGAATGGGATCCGTACGTCAGTGCCAATGCCGACTTCTTCGACGAGCTGGGCTCGCCGGGCGGTGCCAGCAAGGTCGGTAAGACCGATTTCGACCCGCCCTTCATCAAGCAGCTGCCCCCGATGAACGAGGACGAGGACTGAGCTCGCGGTGACCGGTGACCGTCCGGCCCGACGCCGGGTCAGTGCCGCCCTTCCCGACTTTCCGTGGGACACCCTGGCCGAGGCCAAGGCCACCGCGAACTCTCATCCCGATGGCATCGTCGACCTCTCGGTCGGCACCCCGGTCGATCCCGTCGATCCGGTCATCCGTGAGGCCCTCGCACAGGCCTCGGAGTTCCCGGGCTATCCGACGACGATCGGGACCACGGCTCTGCGCGACGCCGCAGCCGCGGCGCTGGGTCGTCGCTACGGCGCCGTCGGCGTGGACGAGTCGAGCATCCTCCCGGTGATCGGAACCAAGGAGGCCATCGCCGGGGTGGTCGCGACGCTCGGTGTCGGCGTCGGCGAGATGGTCGTCATCCCGGAGGTCGCCTACCCGACCTATGAGGTCAGTGCCCTGCTGGCCGGTGCGACACCGGTGCGTGCCGATTCGACGGTGGCGCTCGGGCCGGCGCGCCCGGCCGTGCTGTTCCTGAACTCGCCGTCCAACCCGACCGGCAAAATCCTCGGGATCGACCACCTGCGCAAGGTGATCGAGTGGGCGCGCGAACGCGGGACCGTCGTCATCTCCGATGAGTGCTATCTCGGTTTGTCGTGGGACGCCGAGGCCGTCTCGGTGCTCGACCCGCGTGTCTCCGACGGCGATCACACCGGGCTGCTCGCGGTGCATTCGTTGTCGAAGATCTCCAACCTGGCGTCCTATCGTGCGGGTTTCTTCGCCGGTGACCGGGAACTGATCGCCGAACTGCTGGCCGTACGCAAACATGCCGGGCTGATGGTGCCGTACCCGATTCAGGCGGCGATGACCGCAGCGCTCACCGACGATGCGCACGTCGAGGTCCAGCGTGCCCGCTATGCCAAACGCCGGACCGAGCTGGCCGCGGCGGTCCGCGCAGCCGGCTTCACCATCGACCACTCCGAAGCCGGTTTGTATCTGTGGGCCACCCGCGGCGAACCGTGCCGGGAGACCGTCGGCTGGCTTGCGCAGCGCGGCATCCTTGCCGCGCCAGGGGACTTCTACGGACCCGCGGGCGTCGACCACGTGCGGATCGCGCTGACGGCGACCGACGAGCGCATCGCCACCGCGGTACAACGACTGGCCTGAGCCGCGACCGCAGGTGACATTGGCCGAGCGCTCTGCGAGACCGGCGACGTGCTGGCGCGCCGACACCGCTCCCGGCGAGTCGGTCATCCTGCCCGACGGATGCATGGACCTGATCTGGACCGGCGAGGAGCTCCTGATCGCGGGCCCCGACACCGGGCCGTATGTCTTCGGCACCGACCGGCGCCGGGACATGACCGGATTGCGCTTCGCGCCCGGGTACGCGCCCGGACTCCTCGGCGCCCCCGCGTCGGAGTTCCGGGATTCGCGGGTGCCGCTGAGCGATCTCTGGCCGTCGTCGGACGTGCGACGCTGGGAGGACACGCTCGCGGCCGCCGACGACGTCGGGGCCGCGCTGTCCGCGCTGTGCGACGCCACGCCCGGTCAATCACCCCCGCCGTGGGTGCCGACGTTGCCCTTGATGCTTGCACGCGGTGTCCCGGTCTCCGCATGCGCCGACACGGTGTCGGTATCGGCGCGCACCCTGCATCGGATGTCGTTGCAGCACTTCGGGTATGGCCCCAAGACGCTCGCCCGGATCCTGCGGATGCGGACTGCGCTGGCGCTACTCGACGACGCCGGGGAGGATCTCAGCGGTATCGCTGCGCGCGCCGGGTACGCCGACCACGCGCACATGTGCCGCGACTTCGCCGAACTCACCGGCGCGCCGCCGACGGCGTGGACCGGCGGTGCTCAGACCAGCGGACTGTAGAGGTCGACGGGGTTGCCGTCGGGGTCGGCGATGACCGCATACCGCTGATGCCAGACGGCGTCGAACGGTTCGAGTATCGACCGGTGCCCGGCGGCGACGAGCGTTGCGTGCTCGGCATCGACATCGGTCGGTGTCGCGCAGGCGAACGCGAGCGCGATCCGATGGCCACCCGTGGGCTCGGTCCACCCGGGCATGAACGAGCCGACGACGGCGCGGGTGTCGAAGAGAATCCTCATCGGGCCCACCGCACTCTCCGCGTGGGGGGCATCGGCGGCGCCGGGCTCGAATTGCAGACCCAGAAGCGTATAGAAATCGACGGTGGCCGCCATGTCGGCGACGACGATGGACAGGGCATCGAGGATCGGTCCTGTAATGCGTGCGGTGTCGGTCATGCGATCACCGTATGGTCACCGCACCCCGGGTGTCTTGAACGTTTCGGACAGGTCCCCGGCGCGCTGTGGTGTGTGTCAGTTCTTGTGTAGGGCCTCGTTGAGGGCGATGCCGTCGCCCTTCCAGGGCACCACTTCGACGGCGCCGTTGAGGCTGTTGCGACGGAACAGCAGATTGGACTGGCCTGCGAGGTCGCGGGCCTTGACGGTGGTGCCGTCGGGCCCGGTGACCTTGGTGCCCGCGGTGACGTAGAGGCCGGCCTCGATGACGCAGTCGTCGCCGAGGGGGATGCCGCAGCCGGAGTTCGCGCCGAGCAGGCAGCGCTTGCCGAGGACGATGCGCTCCTTGCCGCCGCCGGACAGCGTGCCCATCGTGGATGCGCCGCCGCCGATGTCGGAGCCGTCGCCGACGACGACACCTGCGGAGATACGGCCCTCGACCATCGATTCGCCGAGAGTGCCGGCGTTGAAGTTCACGAATCCCTCGTGCATGACCGTCGTGCCGGGCGCGAGGTGTGCGCCGAGCCGGACGCGGTCGGCGTCGCCGATGCGCACACCGCCGGGCGCGACGTAATCGACCATGCGGGGGAACTTGTCGATGCTGTACACGGTCACGTTGCCGCGGGCGCGCAGTCCGGCGCGGATCTTCTCGAATCCCTCGACCGGGCAGGGGCCGTGATTGGTCCACACCACGTTGGCGAGAAGGCCGAAGATGCCGTCGAGGTTGGTGCCGTGCGGCGCGACGAGACGATGCGAGAGCAGGTGTAGACGCAGGTAGACGTCGTAGGCGTCGACCGGTGGCGCCGAGAGATCGGCGATCGTGGTCGATACGGCTACGGTCTTGACCCGGCGGACCGCGTCGACACCGACCAGGTCACGAAGATCGCCGGGGGTCGCGGTGTCGTCCAGGATCGTCGTGCCGCTCTGCTCACTCGTACCGAGTTGCGGCTCGGGGAACCAGACGTCGAGGATGACGCCGGGATCAGCGGAACCCCCGTTGGTCACCGTGGCGATTCCGACTGCGTGTGCACCATTGTTCGTCACGGCACCCGAGCTTACCGGTGGGGCGCCGTGCGGTCGGCAGCCGGATCACGCCGCCAAGTCACGCCGCGGCGGAGCCGCCAGATCACGCCGCGGCGGAGCCGCCAGATCACGCCGCGGCGGAGCCGCCAGATCAAGCCGCGGCGGAGCCGCCAGATCAAGCCGCGGCGGAGCCGCCAGATCAAGCCGCGGCGGAGCCGCCAGATCAAGCACCGTGTCGATAGTCGCGCAGGTAGTGCTCCGTCTCGGTGTCGGTGTAGTCGGGGATCAGTGCGCTGTGATGCGACTTCCGGCCCAGCATGGTCATGGTCGTGGCGGCCACACCGAAGGCCACCAGCCCGACGACGGCGGCGGTGACGGCCAGCGCGGTGTTGCCGACCACCACCGACACGAGCAGCACGGCGAGGCTCGCGAAACCGACGATGAGCAGGAAGAACGCCAACACTCCCAAAGGATGCTGACCGTGGGAATCGTGAAAACGATGGGAATCATGAGAACGAGCGGACATGGCGATCATCTCCTCGGTTCGAACACTCCGCTACACCTCCACGCTACGACGGTCACGACAGCCGAGTAGGCGTTTCGCCGATCATCTCCGGACACGATCGAGCCATCATCCGAACGGCCGAACGCGCTGGTCGCGACCGTGCGATGTCCGTATTGTCGCATCATGGCCGAACGTGGACTCCGGACTCCGCACCAGGGCGGGCGGGCCCGACGCCGGCGATGGCCGTGGGTGCTCGCCGGGCTGGCAGTGGTGGTGATCGTCGTGGTGGTGATCGGCGGCGTGATCTTCAAGCCGTGGTTGGTCTTCGTCGACACCGAGATCGCCGACGAGATCCCGGTCGCCGCGAGCGGTACGCCGGCGTCGGGCGCGCCACCGGCCACGCCCGTGGTGCTCTCGTCCGGGACCTTCATCAGCCACGAACATGACACCACCGGCACCGTGTCGGTCATCGAGAAGCCGGATGGCTCAAGGATTCTCGCCATCGAGAACCTCGACACGACCACCGGCCCCGATGTGCATGTGTGGCTCTCGGCCGGGGAGGTGATCGGCGGCTTCGCCGGCTGGCGTACCGCAGGTGGCGCCCCGCGCGTCGACCTCGGCCCGATCAAGGGCAACCGTGGCGACCAGGTGTATGCGGTGCCCGCGACCACCGACCTCGCCCGGTTCCCGGCGGTGGTGCTGTGGTGTGTGCAGTTCGACGTGTCATTCGGCGCCGCCGAGCTTCGACCTTCATGACCCCTGTCGTGCAACCCGTGCGATGTAAACCACGCGGGTGTAACCCTTTTCGGCGCCGCGCCATCGGCTTCGTTACGGTGGGGGCGTGAATGCTCTCGACCTCCATGGCGATCCGATCGACCTGACCGCGGCGCTGGTCGACATCCACAGTGAATCCCGGGACGAAACGGCCATCGCCGACGCCGTCGAATCCGCGCTCCGGGAGCAGACCACCGGCTTCGAGATCGTCCGTCACGGCAACCGGGTGCTCGCGCGCACCGACCGGGGGCTCGACAGCCGGGTCATCCTCGCCGGGCACCTCGACACGGTGCCGGTCGCGGGAAATCTGCCGAGCCGGCGCACCGACGACACCGCCGAGGGCGAGGTCCTGCACGGGTGCGGAACCGTGGACATGAAATCCGGTGACGCGGTGTTCCTGCATCTCGCGGCGACGCTGGCCAATCCGCGCCACGACCTCACGCTCATCTTCTACGACTGCGAGGAGATCGCCGCCGAGTACAACGGGCTGGGGGTCATCGAACGTGAACTGCCGCAGTGGCTTTCCGGCGACGTGGCGATCCTCGGGGAACCCACGGCCGGGCAGATCGAGGCAGGATGCCAAGGCACTCTGCGGGTACGCCTGACCGCGACCGGGACGCGGGCACATTCGGCGCGAGCGTGGATGGGCGACAACGCGATTCACAAGCTGGGGGAGGTGCTCACCACCCTCGCCGGGTACTCGCCGCGCCGCGTCGACATCGACGGATGCGAGTACCGCGAGGGACTCTCGGCCGTCGGGATAGGCGGCGGGGTGGCCGGCAACGTCGTACCCGACGCCGCCCACGTCGACGTCAACTTCCGTTTCGCGCCCGACCACAGCATCGAGAGCGCACTCGACCACGTTCGCGAGGTGTTCGCCGGGCCGCTCGCCTCCGGTGCGGTGACGCTCGAACTCACTGATTCCGCCGCAGGCGCGTTGCCCGGCCTGTCGCATCCGGCTGCTGCGGCACTCGTCGACGCCGCGCAGGGGCGATTCCGCGCCAAGTACGGCTGGACCGACGTGTCACGATTCTCGGCTCTGGGTATTCCCGCGGTGAACCTCGGACCGGGGGACCCGAGCCTGGCCCACCGGGTCGACGAACGCGTCCCGGTCGCCCAGATCCGCGAGGTCACCGAGTTGTTGCGGACCTACCTGAGCTGAACTGACGCGCACCGGGTTCCCGTCGGTGCGGCGGGGACATCGGCCGGGCGCGCTAGCGTTACGCCCATGACGACTTCTGGCAGCGAGACGACTTCTGGCAGCGAGCCCGCAGAGCGTGACCCGGTCACCGACGTCGACATCGAGGATCAGCAGGGCACCCGCTACATCGGCCCCATGCGCGTGCGCCGCACCGACGGCGACGAGCGCACCACCGACCGTCGGCTGCTCGAGTGGGTCGATCCGCGCGACGCCGAGCGCCGGGCCGAGCGCACCATGCGCGACTCGTGGCGCGTGCTGCGTATCCAGTCGGAATTCGTGGCGGGTTTCGATGCCCTCTCCGACGTCGCCGAGGCGGTCACGGTATTCGGGTCCGCGCGACTACGACCCGGCTCACCCGACTACGAGCTCGCGGTGCGCGTGGGCCGAGCCCTCGGCGCGGCCGGCTACGCCGTGATCACCGGCGGTGGGCCGGGCGTCATGGAGGCCGCGAACAAGGGAGCCCACGAGTCGTCGGCGACGTCGATCGGACTCAACATCGAGCTGCCGTTCGAGCAGCATCTGAACCCCTGGGTCGACCTGGGCATGAACTTCCGCTACTTTTTCGTCCGCAAGACGATGTTCGTGAAGTACGCCCAGGCCTTCGTCTGTCTGCCCGGCGGTCTCGGCACGCTCGACGAGCTCTTCGAGGCGCTGACCCTGGTGCAGACCAAGAAGGTGGTCCGGTTCCCGATCGTGCTCGTCGGCCGCGAGCACTGGGCCGGGCTGCTCGCCTGGATGCGCGAGGTCCTCGTCGCCAAGGGGATGGTCTCGCCCGAGGATCTCGATCTGGTGACCGTCGTCGATGAACCCGACGAGGCGGTCGAGGTCATCCGGGCGGCGGCGCAGCGCCTCGCCGCGCGTGGCGAGGCCGACTGACCGGCTGCCCCGACCGGCACGGCCCCGGCCACGCACGGAACGCACCGGCCGGGCGACACGAACACTCCATTCGCCGACCATGAGGTCCGCGGACAGACAGCGAGAGAGTGGGGGACTGATGAGCGCGATCTGCGTGTACTGCGCGTCGGGACGCAATGTGGGGCAGGAGTATCTGGATCTCGCGGCCGAACTCGGCACCGCGATCGGGGCGGGCGGACACACGCTGGTCTCCGGCGGCGGCAATGTGTCGATGATGGGTGCGGTCGCCGACGCCACGCGCGCGGCCGGCGGTACGACGGTCGGGATCATCCCGCGGACCCTGATGCAGCGCGAGGTCGCCGACCTCGACGCCGATGAACTCGTCATCACCGACACCATGCGGGAACGCAAGAAGCTGATGGACGATCGGGCCGACGGTTTCATCACGTTGCCCGGTGGTATCGGCACGCTCGAGGAGTTGTTCGAGACGTGGACCGGTGGATTCCTCGGCATGCACACCAAACCCGTGGTGCTGCTCGACCCGGTGGGTTTCTACACGCCGCTGTTGTCGTGGTTACAGGGTCTGGTGGCGCCGGGATTCGTCGCACAGAGTTCGCTGGACCGGCTCGTCGTCACCGATTCGGTAGAGGGTGCGCTGCGTCATGCTACTGCCCGGTAAGGTGTGCACACGAGCTGGCGTCGTGTGTTCGCGGCGGACAGCGCGCGCCATCGTCGTCCAATCGGAGAGCGAGTAAGTCGATGTCGTCCCAGGACACCGTCGGAATCACAGATCTGTTCAAAGGCGTGCTCAAGATGGCGCCGCAGGCGCCCCAGATGATCAAGCACGCACCCGGGCTGATCAGGCGGCCCGCTGACGCCAAGCGCACCATCGGCCTGATCTTCGCGCAGCACGCCGCCAACCACCCGGACCGGCCGTTCGTGCGGTTCGGCGGTAAGTCGACCACCTACGGTGAGGCCAACCGGACGGTGAACCGCTACGCCGCGGTGCTCGCCGAGAAGGGTGTGCAGACCGGCGACGTGGTGGCGATCCTGTCGAAGAACTGCCCAACAGATCTGTTCGTGATGCTCGCGACGGTCAAGCTCGGCGCGATCGCCGGGATGATCAACTACAACCAGCGCGGCAACGTCCTCGAGCACAGCATGAAGCTCCTCGGAGCCCGGGTGTTCGTCCATGACCCGGATTGCGCGGAGGCCTTCGAGTCGATTCCCGAGAGCGCACTGCCCGAGCACGTTCTCGACTTCGCCGCACTCGATGCCGCGGCGCAGGGACGGTCGGAGGCCGACCCGCAGGTCACCGCGACCCTGCCGGCATCCACCGAGGCGTTCTACATCTTCACCTCCGGGACCACCGGCCTGCCCAAGGCCAGCGTGATGAGCCACAACCGGTGGCTGGCCAGTCTCTCGGGTATCGGCGGCCTCGCGGTGCGCCTGCGCGCCAGCGACACCATGTATGTGCCATTGCCGCTCTATCACAACAACGCACTGTCGGTGTCGTTGTCCTCGGTGCTCGCCTCGGGCGCCTGTATCGCCATCGGCAAACACTTCTCGGCGTCGAAATTCTGGGACGACGTCATCCTCAATCGCGCCACGGCGTTCTGCTACATCGGTGAGTTGTGCCGTTATCTGCTGGCGCAGCCGGAGAAGCCGACCGACCGCGCCCACAGCGTGCGTCTCGTGGTCGGCAACGGCATGCGCCCCGACATCTGGGACGAGTTCCGCGAGCGGTTCGGCATCGACCGGATCGTCGAGTTCTACGGGGCCAGTGAGTTGAACCTGGTGTTCGTCAACGCCTTCAGCGCCAGCCGCACCGCCGGGTTCTGTCCGTTGCCGTACGCGATCGTCGAGTACGACGAGGACGGCAAGCCCAAACGCAACGCCGACGGTCGGCTGACCAAGGTGAAACGCGGCGGAACGGGCCTGCTCATCTCCGGCATCAACGACCGCGTCCCGATCGACGGCTACACCGATCCGGAGGAAACCGAGAAGAAGATCGTCCGCGATGCCTTCAAGGACGGCGACGCCTGGTTCAACTCCGGTGATCTCGTTCGTGACCAGGGCTTCAGCCACATCGCCTTCGTCGACCGACTCGGCGACACGTTCCGCTGGAAGGGCGAGAACGTCGCGACCACCGAGGTCGAGGCCGGGCTCGACGGCCACCCGTCGATCGCGCAGTCGGTGGTCTTCGGCGTCGAGGTCCCGGGCACCGACGGCAAGGCCGGAATGGCGGCGGTGACGCTGCGCGAGGGTGCGAGCTTCGACGGCAAGGAGATGGCGTCGCACCTCTACGAGGCCCTGCCGTCGTATGCGATGCCGCTGTTCATCCGGATCGTCGGTCAGCTCGAGGCCACCTCCACGTTCAAGAACCGCAAGGTCGAGCTGCGCGACGAGGGTTACGAGAAGGTCGGCGACGACCCGCTCTACGTGCTCGCCGGACGCTCCGACGGATACGTCGAGTACTACGACTCCTATCCCGACGACGTCGCAGCGGCCAAGGCACCCAAGAACTGAGTGCTTTCGTAGTCTGGTCGCCATGGACGCGCGACGTGTGAAGTACGGGGGCGAGACCCTGTGCGGCCGCCCGGTCGCCGCCGATCGGGCGCTGGTGATGGCGATCGTGAACCGCACACCCGATTCCTTCTACGACCGCGGGGCCAGTTTCACCGACGACGCGGCCAAGGAACGGGTCGAGAGCGTCGTGGCCGAGGGCGCCGACATCGTCGACATCGGCGGTGTCAAGGCCGGCCCGGGCGAGGAGGTCGACGCCGCGGGGGAGATCGCGCGGGTGGTGCCGTTCATCGCCTGGATTCGTGATCGCTACCCCGATCTGCTCATCAGCGTCGACACCTGGCGCAGCGAGGTCGCCGATCAGGCGTGTGCGGTGGGCGCCGACCTCATCAACGACACCTGGGCCGGAGCCGACCCGGGACTGGTCGAGGTGGCCGCCGCCCACCGGGCCGGGATCGTGTGTTCGCACACCGGCGGCGCGGTGGTGCGGACCCGACCGCATCGGGTCGCCTACGGCGATGCGGTCACCGACGTCGTGGCCGATGTGCTCGAAGCGGTGACGTCGGCGGCCCGTCGGGCCGAGGCCGCGGGTGTTGCCCGTGACTCGATCGTGATCGATCCGACGCATGATTTCGGCAAGAACACCCACCACGGGCTGACCTTGTTACGTCACGTAAAAGATCTTGTTAAGACAGGTTGGCCGGTGCTGATGGCGCTGAGCAACAAGGATTTTGTGGGGGAGACTCTGGGAGTGGACCTCGAACACCGGGTGGAGGGCACACTCGCGGCGACCGCTCTGAGCGCTGAACACGGCGCCCGGATCTTCCGCGTCCACGAGGTCGCCGCCACCCGCCGCGTGGTCGACATGGTCGCCGCGATAGCGGGCACACGGCCTCCAGCCAGAACAGTCAGGGGACTCGCATGACCAAGAAGGTACGTCGAACCCAGAACCGCCCACACGTCGCCGGTCGGACACCGACGGCATCCACCGGTCGGGACAAGGCCGCCATGTGGCCGGCGCCCGCAGACACCGCCGACCGGGGTTCGTGGTCGACCACCCACACCTGGGAACAACCGGACTGGACGATCGACGACCTCGTCGCCGCCAAGGACGGACGCACGGTATCGGTGGTCCTGCCCGCCCTGAACGAGGAAGAAACCGTCGCCGACGTCATCGCCACCATCCGGCCGCTGGTCGGAACACTCGTCGACGAGCTGATCGTGCTGGACTCCGGGTCCACCGACGCAACCGTCGAACGGGCGCGGGCCGCCGGCGCCGAGGTGATCAGCCGCGAGGACGCGGTCCCCGAACTCGAGCCCGTCAAGGGCAAGGGCGAGGTGCTGTGGCGCTCGATCGCCGTCGCGACCGGTGACATCATCGCCTTCGTCGACTCCGATCTGATCGACCCCGATCCGATGTTCGTGCCGAAGATGCTCGGACCCCTGCTGGTGAACCCCGACATCCAGCTGGTCAAGGGCTACTACCGCCGCCCCCTGCGCACCGGGGGCACGCAGGACGCGAACGGCGGCGGCCGCGTCACCGAACTCGTCGCACGGCCACTGCTCGCCTCGCAGAAACCCGAACTCACCGCGGTGCTCCAGCCCCTCGGCGGGGAGTACGCAGGCACCCGCGAGATGCTCTCCTCGGTGCCGTTCGCGCCCGGATACGGGGTGGAGATCGGCCTGCTGATCGACACCTACGACCGGTACGGCCTCGAGGGCATCGGCCAGGTGAATCTCGGGGTGCGCACCCACCGCAACCGCCCGCTCATCGAGCTCGGCGTGATGAGCCGCCAAATCGTGGGCACCCTGATGCGCCGGTGCGGCATCGAGGATTCGGGCGTCGGGTTGACGCAGTTCACCGCGGAGCCCGACGGCACGTTCACCCCGCACACCACCGACGTCTATCTCGAGGACCGTCCGCCGATGAAGACCCTGCGCGCGGTCGACATCGCCGCCGACGACGAGGAGATCGCCTCGTAGGCCGCTCGCCTCGCCCGGCGGGCGCTCGCCTCGGGCCGTGGTGATCGCGACGTGGCACCAGGCCACGGCGGCGCGGCCGGTCACCTCTCTGACACCATGGGATCATGCAGACCCTCTTGCTGTACCTGCTGATCATGGCGGTCGTGGTGGCCGTCGTCTTCGCCGTGGTCTGGTTCGTGTTCGGTCGCGGTGAGGACCTTCCACCGGTCGACGCGACCTCGACGCTGACCCGTCTTCCGCGGAACGGGATCAACGGATACGACGTGCGCGCACTGCGGTTCGCGCTCACCGTCCGCGGGTACAAGCAGAGCGAGGTCGACTGGGCGCTGGCCCGGCTCGCCGACGAGATCGACGATCTCCGCGCGCTGATCCAGCAGCTGCAGGACCGCGACGCCGCGTCGGTGCACCCGGTCGCCGCCGGCATCGGTCGTCACGAGGCGGGCACGGCGTCCGCGGGTGTCGAGGACCCACAGGGGGCCGCCTTCGAGTCCCTCCCGGAGGGCGCCGGGGCGGCTTCTGCCGACCCCACTGCCGGGTCCGTGACCGAAACGCGTGACTGACATGCGGGCGCGTGGGCATCTGCAGGTCGGCGCGCCACGTATCATTGCTCTGGCGGCAACCACCGTCACCGGCCGCATGGCCGCGATCCGGGCTGCGCCGTCATGTCGGAACGATCGTCCGGCGACGGCCGGGAGCCCTCGGCGACGCGAGACTCTGAAGGGAGTTTGAGAATGGCGGCGATGAAGCCACGAACTGGAGATGGGCCACTGGAAGCGGCCAAGGAGGGACGTGGGATCGTCGTGCGCATTCCGATCGAGGGTGGTGGACGTCTGGTGGTCGAGCTGACCCCGGACGAGGCCGCGGCTCTCGGCGAAGAACTCCGCGGGGTCACCGGCTGACCGGGTCGCAGGCCCGCTCGGCGCTGACCGAGCTACTTCCCGACCTGAGGTGTCCGATCTGCACGGATGCCCTGGATCTCACCGCCGACCACGCCGCGCTGCGGTGCGGTCGGCGCCATTCCTTCGACATCGCCCGCCATGGCTACGTCGCGCTCCTCGACGGGCGCTCCGGTGCGCTCCGTGCCGACACCCCGGAGATGGTTGCCGCTCGACTCCGTGTGCACGACGCAGGCGTCCTGTCGCCGGTCGTCGAGGCCACCGCCACCGCTGTCGCCGATCTGTGCCCTGCCGGTCTGTGCCCCGCCGATGAGCAGTCCCCCCTGATCGTCGATCTCGGGGGCGGCCCGGGTGTGTACCTCCGTGCGTGCCTGCGCCGGGCCCCGAACGCGCGTGGGGTGGTCATCGACCTGTCCAAGGCGTGCGCCCGGGCGGCGGCGCGCGGCGAGCCGACCACCGCGAGTGTGGTCGCCGACGTGTGGCGGCAGATCCCGATGCGGTCGGGTTCGGCAGCGGTGGCGCTGTCGGTGTTCGCCCCGCGCAACATCGCCGAGACCGCGCGTGTCCTGCGCGCGGGTGGTCATCTGGTCATCGTGGCCCCCCGTCCCGATCACCTGACCGAACTCGTGGGCCCGCTGGGCATGCTGACGGTGGGACCGGACAAGGACGATCGGATCGAGGCCGCGTTGTCACCGGCTTTCGACATCGTCGACCGGCGGGTGGTGCAGGAGAAGTGCACGGTGACCGCGCCGACGATCGCCGACCTCGTCGCCATGGGGCCCTCGGCATTTCACCACAACCGTGCGCACATCGACGAGGTGGCCGACGCCGTGGCCGGCGCTCACGGTGGCAGCCTGCAGATCACCGTCGCGGTCACCGTCACGGTGTGCCGCATTCGCGGTGACCGGCCCCATCCGTCGGGGCCGGATTTCAGCGTGTGACTGCCTGATACACCCCGAGGGTCTGCTCGGCGATCGCATCCCAGGAAAACTCCGCGGCGGCCCGCTCGCGTCCGGCCTTGCCCATCGATTCGGCGGTCGCCGGATCACGCACCACCGCATTGACGCCGTCGGCAAGGCCGCGCTCGAACGCAACCGGATCGGCGGGGTCATAGGGGACGAGGACGC
Source organism: Gordonia sp. YC-XJ4 (assembly GCF_059511865.1). Taxonomy (NCBI): domain Bacteria; kingdom Bacillati; phylum Actinomycetota; class Actinomycetes; order Mycobacteriales; family Gordoniaceae; genus Gordonia; species Gordonia sp. YC-XJ4. The sequence goes on along the minus strand of NZ_CM183447.1, from coordinate 3,813,401 downwards.
CGGTGACGGCGTCGCGGACCACCTCGGGAATGCCGCCGACTGCCGAGGCCACCACTGCCGTTCCGCAGGCCATGGCCTCGAGGTTCACGATGCCCAGTGGCTCGTACACCGACGGGCAGACGAATACCGTTGCCGCGGTCAGGATTTCCCGGATGCGCGGGAGTGGGAGCATTTCCCGGACCCAGTGCACGCCGTGGCGCGAGGCCGACAGCGAGGCGACAGCCGACTCGACCTCCGCGCCGATCTCCGGGGTGTCCGGTGCTCCTGCGCACAGGATGAGCTGCACGTCGGGATCGAAATGGTGGGCGGCCGCGACGAGATGGGCGACGCCCTTTTGTCTCGTGATCCGGCCGACGAAAGCCGCGATCGGCCGATCGGGGTCGACGCCGAGTGTGGTCAACGTCGAGTCCGGACCGAACGGGTCGTCGACGGCAAACCACTGCGACGTGTCGATCCCATTGCGTACCACGTGGACTCGATCGGGATCGAGGCGCGGATAGGTCTCGCATACGTCGTTGGCCATCCCGGAGCTGACCGCGATCACCGCGTCGGCGTACTCGACGGCGTTGCGTTCCACCCAGCTCGACACCCGATAGCCGCCACCGAGTTGTTCGGCCTTCCACGGCCGCATCGGTTCCAGTGAGTGTGCGGTCAATACATGTGGCACACCGTGCAACTCGGCCGCCAGATGCCCGGCGAGACCGGTGTACCAGGTGTGCGAGTGCACCAGGTCGGCACCGGCGGCACCCACCGCCATCCGCAGATCGGCGGACAGCGTTGTGATCGCCGCATTGGCGCCGGCGAGCCCCGGGTCGGGCGCGTAGACCGTCGCGGTGTCCCGCGGTTGTCCCATGCAGTGCACGTCGACCTCGATCAGTGCGCGCAGGTGTCGCACCAGCTCGGTCACGTGGACTCCGGCACCACCGTAGACCTCGGGTGGATACTCCCGTGTCATCATCGCCACCCTCATGACGACGACGCTAGTGCCCGCGCGCGCAGTTCGCCACGAAAGCGGGGCAAACTCGGCGGGAGCCGGATGTCGTCGAGGCGAGAACATCGCGAACATCCGTGGATCGAGGTGTGTGTTCGTCTGGCCCGTGCACAGATTGGCGGTTAAGTTGTGAGTGTGAGATCACAGCCGCACGTGCTCGGTATCGTCCTTGCGGGCGGTGAGGGTAAACGCCTGTACCCGCTGACGATGGACCGCGCGAAACCGGCGGTCCCATTCGGTGGCGCCTACCGGCTGATCGACTTCGTCCTGTCCAATCTGGTCAACGCCGGTTACGAACGCATCTGCGTTCTGACGCAATACAAGTCGCATTCACTCGACCGCCACATCTCGCAGACCTGGTGGTCATCGGGATTCCACGGGGAGTACATCACCCCGGTGCCCGCGCAGCAGCGTCTGGGTCCGCGGTGGTACACCGGCAGCGCCGATGCGATCTTCCAGTCGATGAACCTCATCGAGGACGAACAACCGGATTACATCGTCGTTTTCGGTGCCGACCACGTGTATCGGATGGACCCGTCGCAGATGGTCGAGGCGCATATCGACTCCGGCGCCGACGTCACCGTCGCAGGCATCCGGGTGCCGCGCGCGGAGGCCAGCGCGTTCGGGTGCATCGATGCCGACGAGTCGGGGCTGATCACCCGGTTCCTGGAGAAACCCGCCGATCCGCCGGGCACTCCCGACGACCCCGACGTCACCTTCGCCTCGATGGGCAACTACGTGTTCACCACCGAGGCGCTCGTGGAGGCGATCCGCGCCGACGCGGCCGACTCCGATTCCGATCACGACATGGGCGGCGACATCATCCCGGCCTTCGTGAACCAGCAGCGGGCGTTCGTCTACGACTTCGCCGACAACGAGGTGCCCGGTGCCACCGAACGCGACCGGGGGTACTGGCGTGATGTCGGGACGCTCGACGCGTTCTACGACGCACACATGGACCTCGTGTCGGTGCACCCGGTGTTCAACCTGTACAACCGTCGCTGGCCGATTCGCGGTGAGACACTGCATCTGCCGCCCGCGAAGTTCGTGCAGGGCGGTCACGCCCAGGATTCGGTGGTCGGCGCCGGATGCATCGTGTCGGCCGGATCGGTGAGCACCTCGGTGCTCTCGGCGAACGTGATGATCGAGGACGGTGCCGTCGTGGAGGGCAGTGTGCTGATGCCCGGCGTGCGGGTCGGCAAGGGTGCGGTGGTCCGACGCGCCATCCTCGACAAGAACGTCGTCGTCGGCGAGGGTGAACAACTCGGTACCGACCTCGAGGCCGATCGTCAGCGCTTCGCGGTCAGTGCCGGTGGTGTGGTGACCGTCGGCAAGAACATCCGCGTCTGAGCGCTCCGGGGCGCCGGTCTGCTCAGCGTTCCGGTGTCTCGCTCAGGGTGCGAGGATGCTGCGTCCGAGGGCGACGAGGGTGACGATATCGGTGCCCTCGGTGTCGGCGGGCAACGCCTCGACCGGCCACCACCGCAGATCGAGTGACTCGTCGCTGATCGTGATCGGCGGCAGGCCGCCGTCCGACGTCGGTGGGGCCACCGCGACGAACCGCACGTCGAGGTGTCGTGTCGGCACGCCGAGCGAACAGGTGATCGGATGGGTGTGCAGTTGCGCGAGCCCGGCCAACTCCAGACTGTCGATGCCGGATTCCTCGCGCGCCTCACGCAGCGCGGCGTCGGCGATGGTCGCGTCGTCGGGTTCGCAGTGCCCACCGAGTTGAATCCATTTGCCCACCCGCGGATGCAGGGTCAGCAGTACGTGGTCGGCGCCGGCGTCGAAGACGATCGCCGACGCGGTCAGGTGACCGGGCGCGTGAGCGCGTAGGCAGGCCTGCGCGGCGGCGTCGAGGAAGGCGCGATAGGTGTGCCGCAGTGAGTCCTGTTCCGGCGAGGGCGCCGTCCAGTCCTCGAGCGTCGCCACCGCCGAATCGTGCAGGGATTCGGCGCTCACCGGACGATCAGCCAGTCGTCGGTGGGCGCGCTCCCACGCAGCCCGGACTCCTGTGCCGGGTGGCCGATGGCGATGGCGCCCAACGGTTCCCAGTCCGCGGGGACCTCGAGGTGGGAGGTCACCACGGGCGCGGCGAAGATGGTCGAACCGACCCAGCAGGAGCCGAGTCCGCGTACCGAGAGGGCGACGAGCAGGGCGGTGACGGCGCCACCTGCGGCGACGGTGAACATGGTGTGCTCGGCGGCGTTGCGACGCTCGTCGGGATAGGTGTGGGCGCCGTCGGGGATCAGAAACGGGATCACCAGTTCCGGGGCGTCGTAGAGGATGCGCCCGCGCGCGACGCGCTTCTCGATCGACTCGGCGGTCTTCTCGTCGGCGCCGAGATCGGCGCGCCAGGCCTCGCCCATCGCATCGAGCAGTCGCGTTCGGCGCGCGGCGTCGCGGACCCACACGAATCGCACCGGGTGGGTGTGGTGCGGAGCGGGTGCGGTGAGCGCGTCTGCGCATGCCGCGGTGATCGATTCCGGGTCGACCGGGGTGTCGGCGAAGGCGCGCACGGACCGCCGCGTCAGCAGTGCCTCCCGGCGGCCCTGCTCGATCGCCTCGGCGGTACCGAGGTGGAACAGGTCCTCGTCGGTGGGCCGGATCAGATCGGCCGCCCGTGACCCGTCGTCGGTGGGCTGCAATCCACGCACCACGGCCACCGGTACGCCCGCGAGTTTGCCCTTCACCAGATCGGCCGCGGCCGCGATCTCGTCGGCGACGGCGATGTCGGTGACCACCAACGGGTTTCCGTGGCTGTCGACGCCACCCTCGTAGGGATGGGTGACCGCGATCCCCGCCGCTCCGATCGCCACGTCGATCTGGCCGGTCCGCCACGCGCGGCCCATCGTGTCGGTGACGATCACCGCCACATCGATGCCCGCGGCCGCGGCGAGGGACGCGCGGAGTTCGGCGGCGCTGCGGTCGGGGTTCTCCGGCAACAGCGCGAGCGCGTCGACCGGAACATTCGACCCGTCGATGCCGGAGGCGGCCTGCACGAGGCCGAGTCGGTTCTCGGTGATCAGTGTGCGGTTGCGGCGCGCGAGTACCCGCACCGATTCCTGCACGACGAGGCGTCGGCGCAGGGCGTCGCGTTCGTCGGGGTCGGTGGGGGCGGGCACCATGCGGCCCTCGGTCTTGGAGAAGACCTTGCTGGTCACCACCAGCACGTCGCCGGACGCCAACCACGGTGCGGCCGTGAGGATCTCGCTGGTGAGGTCGGTGGTCGTGTCGAATTCCGGCAACCCGATCACCGGGCGCACCTCGATGATGCCAGGGGCGCGGTGATCGGTGATCGGAGATGCGCCGTCGCCCGTGGTCATCGATCAGCTCCGGTGGAGTCCGGTCCGGCGATCTCCGGGGTGTCGACGCCGACCAGAGCACACGCCGCGCGCACCATGTGCGCGGTGGCGATCGGGTCGGTCATCAGCAGGGGAGCGGCGCCGATGGAGATGCCCTCGACCGCGGCCTCGTCGCCGTCGGCGATGAGCCACCCGTCGAGGAGCCCGTTGCCGCTGCGCGCGCCGTAGTGTGCCGCGATCGCCTCGGCGGTGGTCTCGACCCCGATCACCGACAGACACTCGTCGGCCATGCCGCGCAGGGGCCGGTTGTCGATGACGGGACTCACGCCGACGACGCGTGCCCCGGTGGTGCGCAACGCGCTGCGTACGCCCGGCACGCTGATCACCGCGCCGATGCTCACCACCGGGTTGCTGGGGGCCAGCAGGACGACGTCGGCGTCGGCGATCGCCTCGATCACCCCTGCAGCGGCGTGCGTGTCGTCCGAACCGACCTGGGCGAAACCGAATGTCGGGATCTTGGCCCGGTGCCGAACCCACCACTCCTGGAAGTGGATCGCCACCTGGGCGCCGTCCTCGCCGCCCGGAGCGGACACCACGACGTGGGTCTCGTGGCGGTCGTCGGTGGCCGGTAACAGCCGCACACCGGGCTGCCAGCGTTTGCACAGTGCGGCGGTGACGTCGGAGAGCCGGTAGCCCGCGTCGAGCATCTGGGTGCGGATGAGATGGGTGGCGAGGTCGCGATCGCCGAGCCCGAACCAGTCCGGATCGGCGCCGTAGGCGGCGAGTTCCTCCTTGGCGTGCCAGGTTTCACCCCTGCGCCCCCACCCGCGCTCGGTGTCGATGCCACCGCCGAGGGTGTACATGCAGGTGTCGAGGTCGGGGCAGATCCGTACCCCGTGCATCCACGCATCGTCACCGACGTTGACGATCGCAGTGATCTCATGGGGGCCAGGGGGAGTTGCCGACTCGTCGCCCGCCGAGTCCTCGGCGGGCGCGGGAAACGGCGTCGGCCCGAACAATTCGCGGACACCCTGCAGGAATCGAGCGCCACCGACGCCACCGACGAGAACGGTCACCTTCACAGCGCTCCACTGTAGTGACCCGACGGCAGCGGCCCGACTCTGGTGACCCCACGACAAGCGGGTGAACCAGAACCGACGACCGACGCGCGCGACCGACACCGACCCGGGTGGCGCCGCGCCCGCGCTTCCGGTAGACCGTACGGGTCGGTGTCCGGGTGCGGCTGAGGTCGCAACCCGGACGTCCGGCCGCGCAGGCGATGTGAGATTCCTGACGAATCATCTTCCCCACGTGTCGCGACTCCGGTTTTCCTCGGCCAGTGGTATTAAGAAGATTTCTCGCTCGGCTTGACCTGAGTGGCCGCCAGCGTGTGTAATCACATCAGTGTCATTTTCGGTTCGAGATCGAGAATCACTGAGAGCTAAGTGTTTTCGATAGAATGTTCGACCGGATGTCGCTTCGGGTCGATGTGGTGCTCGCGTGGTGTGAGTGCGACTCGGAACGCCGGGCACTGGTGAAGATCGAACGACGAACAGGTGGACGGGGTGACGCGGCAGTGACGCCGTGGCGCGAGACAGCAGCAGTACAACGACTTCCCAGGCAGGAGGGGCCGACGATGGCATTCGACAACCCGATCGGCAATCCCCTTGAACCACAAGATCCTTCACACATCACCGGCTCGGACGACGCGTTGTATCGCAGTCTCGGACCGGTGAACGAAACGTTCCTGACCGCACCGCAGGTCGGGGTCTTCGACGCCGAGTCCGACGCCCCGCGACGGCATTTGTCGTTGGTGCCCAACGAGTTCGACGATCTGTTCGACGCGGTGGAGGAGCAGTGGCAGGACCGGGCGCTGTGCGCCCAAACCGATCCCGAGGCGTTCTTCCCGGAGAAGGGTGGATCGACCCGCGAGGCCAAACGCATCTGCTCCGGATGTGAGGTCAAGGCGGAGTGCCTCGAATACGCGCTCGCCAATGACGAGCGGTTCGGGATCTGGGGCGGCCTCTCCGAGCGCGAGCGCCGCCGCCTCAAGCGCGGCATCATCTGAGCCGCGGCCGGCGAGCGCCGGTCATGGTGATCACCGTGCGGTGATCACCATCGGCGTCGGCCACCGAGGCCGGCCACGGTGAGATCTTGACGCAGCGACGCCGTCCCGCCGTGCCGGGTCAGTCGAGTCCCCGGTCGATCGTGTCCTCGTCGACGCCGAGGTGGGTGGCGACCTGCTGCACCAGCACCTCGTGGATCAGTTCGATCAGTTCGGTGTCGCGACGCGCGCGGCTCTCCAGTGGTCTGCGGAACAAGATGATCTTCGCGCGGGTCGGCTGCCCGTGGACGTCGACACCGGCCGGGATGAGCCGCGCGAGCGGGATCGCGCCGTCGGCGGTCACCTCGTCGGGCCATTGGATCGTCTCCGGATCCCGCGGCAACATGCGGGGGATCTCGTCGACGGCGATGTCGAGTCCGGCGAGCTCGTCGTGCCACCGCGCATCGATCTCGGCGAAGGCCTCGATGGCCACCGCGTCGAATTCGTCGGATTTGCTGCGCCAGGCGGGCACGCTCGGCGGCAACAACGGTGTCCGCAATCCACGCCCGCGGCGCTCACGACGCCGAGGGGTACGCGCCGGCCCGGTGCGACCGGCGCGCGGTGGCCGAAAACCATCGAATCGCATGGCGCGAGTGTAGGAGGGCGCCTGCCGAATGTCTCGTGCCGGTGCCTGTCTCGTGTCGGTTGCCCGTCCGCGGTGTCGGTGTCGACGGTTCACGCGTGTCGGGATCACCGGATCGATCCGGGCCGGGCTAACCTCAATGACGTGAAGCTTCCCCGCCAGTGCTGCAGGCCCGGCTGCACCCGTTCCGCGGTGGCTACCCTGACCTTTGTCTATGCGGAGTCGACGGCCGTGATCGGACCCCTCGCCAGCTCGGCCGAACCGCATTCCTGGGATCTGTGCGACGAGCATGCGCGCCGGATCACCGTGCCCCGCGGCTGGGAGATGCTGCGCAGTGAACGGGGTTTCTCGGCGCCGTTGGCCGAGGACTACGAGCTGACCGCCCTTGCCGAGGCCGTGCGCGAGGCCAGCTCCGGAGGACGTGCCGGGCGGGTTGCCGCGGACATGTCCCATCCCGATCCGATCGATGCGTTCGACGACATGCGTCCGGGGCGCCACCGCGCGCCCACCCGCGACGCACATCCCGCCGATCCCGGGCCGCGTGGTGGTGCCACCAAACCGCGCCCGGGCCGGCGCGGCCACCTCCGGGTCCTGCCCGACCCCGTCGACTGACCGCTCGCCTCGAGTGCCCACCGATGGCTCGTGCACTCCGGCGCACCGAACCGCCGACGGCCGCCCGTCATCGGGTCGCGCGCTGTGTGGGCGCCGTGCCGAACGGCTGACTACTGTAGGGGTCATGCGAACCGGTGCCCCCGATCTCGACGACGTCGACGACCTGATCGCGGCCGACACCGAGGGACTCCTGCACGCGGCCGCACTCGCCGGGGCGCAGGTGCGCTCGGTCGCCGAGGCCGTGCGTGAGGGTGTCGCCGAGCCGCTCTCGGAGTTGCGTCCCCGCAGTGTGGTCATCGTGTGCGCCCCGGGTGGTCCGGCCGCCGGCGCCACCGCGATGGTGTGTGCGATGCTCGCCACGCGGGTCGACGTCCCCATCGTGTGTACCTCGGCGTTGCCCGGTTGGATCGGTCCGCTCGACGTCGTCGTTCTCGCCGGTATCGATGGCGGTGACATGACTCTCGCCGACGCCGCAGCGCGGTCGTTGCGGCGTCGCGCCGAGGTCGTGATCAGTGCGCCCATCGAAGGTCCGTTACGGGATGCATTGGGGGGCAATGGGATCGACTTCTCGCCTCGGGTGGACGTCGATCCCCGGTTTCGCTTCCCCGGCTTCGTGGCAGTGTTGCTCGCGGTGTTCACCGCGCTCACCCAGGTCCGGTTCACCGGATCCGCACCCACGGTGTCCGACCTCGCCGACGCGCTCGACTCCGAGGCTGCCGCCGATCATCCCGCGCGCGAGACCTTCCACAACCAGGCCAAGATCCTCGCCGCTCGGCTCGGCGAGGGGCCGGTGATGTGGACCGGTGACTCACCCGCGACACTTGCGGTGGCCGATCGAGCCGCCGCGGTGCTCTTCGCGGTTTCTGGAAGTCGGTGCGCGACAGCCGATCTCGCCGACATTTCACGTGTCTCGCGGGACATCTGGTCGGTCGCCGAGGCCGGGTCGGCCGCCGACTCCCTGTTCTACGACCCGCAGATCGACGGGCCGCGCGGCGATGGCCCACCGCGGGTGATGGTGGCCACCACCGCCGCCCGCGAGTGGGACACGCGTCGTCGCATCGGCGCCCTGGCGTCGACGGAGGTCCTCGTCGGAGCCGACGCCGATGCGCAGGTCCCGCCCGTGGTCGGTGGTGACCCCGCCGAACCGGCCGACGCCCCCGGCGATCTCACGTCCCTGTTGGTGTTGATGTTGCGTATCGAAATGGCAGCGGTGTACCTGCGACTGATCGGAGCCGAGCAAGGATGAAGGTCATCGAGGGAGTCGTCCGCACGTATGCGTGGGGGTCGCGTACCGCGATCGCCTCACTGCGTGGCAAACCGGTACCGTCACCGCACCCCGAGGCCGAGTTGTGGTTCGGCGCTCACAGCGCCGGTCCGGCGTGCGTCGTCGAGGACGACGGGACGACGATCGGCGCCGATCTGCTCTCGGTGATCGAGTCCGATCGGACCGCCGCCCTCGGTGCGCCGACCGTCGAGCGGTTCTCCGGTCGGCTGCCGTTCTTGCTCAAGGTCCTCGCCGCCGACGAACCGCTGTCGCTGCAGGCGCATCCCTCGTCCGACCAGGCCGGTGAGGGTTTCGCGCGGGAGAACGCCCAAGGGCTCGCCCTCGACGCGCGTGACCGCAATTACCGCGATCCGTGGCACAAGCCGGAGTTGGTGGTCGCGCTCACCGAGTTCGATGCTCTCGCGGGTTTCCGCGACCCGGCGGTCACCGTCGAGTTGCTGCGCGAGCTGCAGGTCAGCGAACTCGATCCGTTCCTGGGAATGCTGGTGGGCCAACCGGATTCACACGGTCTGCGCGCGTTGTTCACCACCTGGCTCACCCTGCCGGAGGCCACGATCCAACGGGTGACGCCCGCTGTGCTCTCCGCTGCGGTGCGCGTGCTCGAATCGGGTGAGAGCGGGTTCGGCGACGAACTGCGGACCCTGCTCGAACTCGGCGAGATGTATCCCAACGATCCCGGGGTGCTGGGTTCGCTCCTGCTCAACCGGGTGCGACTGCAACCCGGTGAGGGTCTGTACCTGCCGGCCGGCAACCTGCACGCCTACCTCGACGGCACCGGGGTGGAGATCATGGCCAACTCCGACAACGTGTTGCGCGGCGGGTTGACGTCCAAACACATCGACGTGCCCGAACTGTTGCGGGTCCTCGATTTCACGCCGGTCGACGTGCCCGACCTGATCCCGGCGATCCGCACCGTCGGCGCCGAACGCATCTATCTCACCCCGGCACCCGAATTCCGGCTGTCCCGTGTGGAACTCGACGGCACCGGGATGACGCAGCCGTCATCGATCAGTTTCGACATGCCGGGCCCGCAGATCCTCGCGGTGCTGTCCGGCACCATCGAGGTCCGTCCGGCCGGGGGTGCACCGCTGGCGGTGACCGCGGGCCGGGCGGCCTGGCTGACCGACGCCGATCCCGACGTGGTGGTCCGCGCGGCGTCGGCGCGTGCGGTGTTCTTCCGCGCCCTGGTGCCGATCCACGGGTGATCGGGGTTATCCGCGTCCGGCGGGCACCGGCTCGTTGCGCGCGGCCTCTCCGATCATCGCCCACTCCTCGGGTAACGCGACCATGGTCACCGTCGTCCGGGCGGTCGCGGTGACCACCGAGATCTGTTGGGGCACACGCGGATTCTGGATGAGTGAGATCGTCGCGGCCGATCCGGGACGGCGCGTGCCGTCGTCGACGACGAAACGCGTGACGCCCGGCGGTGGGGGACCGGCCGGCGGGTCGATCCCGTCGTAGAGATCCACCCGGACCCCGCGGGGCGCGTTGTCGGCGAGTGCGACATGCAGCATCGGGGGATCGGCGACGGCGGCGACGAGGTGGTGCCAGCGCTGCGCGGAGGCCGTGTGGAGCACCACCGGAGCCCCGATCGCAACCGTGCGCAGGACGGTTTGGGCGATCATCGCAAACGAGCCCGAGAGGACGACCACCTCGACGCCCGGACCGACGAGCGGCAACGCGACCGCGTGACCGCTCCGATCGGCGCCGAGGAGTTGTCCGCAGCCGCCGGCGGGGAGCGCGAGGTGCTCGACGAGTCGTGCGGCACGTGCGCCTTCGGCCGCGGGTAGCGCGCGTGCGAGCCGCGAGGGCGATGCCACCGGGAGTGAGGTGGTGAACGCATCGAACTGGCGGCCGCGCAACCGCATGGTGCCGGCCGGGTCACCGCTGTTCGGGCCGCTGCCGTTCGGCCCATCGTCGGCCGGGCCACCGTCGAGACGGACCAGTGCGGCGACCCGCAGACGACCATCGGTGCCTCGTCCGAGACGCATCGTCAGCGTCGTCGCGGCGCTCGGCTGCGACCAGATGTCGGCAGCCACCCGCGGGAGTTCGTCCGGATCGACGGCGAGCGACCGCGTGGTCAGTCGGGAGCCGCGCAACCCGTCCCACTCCTCGGTCAGCTCGTCGAGCTCGTGGCCGGCGGTGAGATGGTCGGTGACCGCGGTCATCTCGGCCGCCGAGAGCGCGGTGACGGCGAGCCCGCGTTCGGTCAGCCGGCGGGCGACCCGTTTGGTGGTGATCGTCGCCGCCCGGAGTGCACCTTCGGCGCCGCCGCCACGCCGGGCGACGGCGTCGGGACAGTCCCGGGGATCGAGTCGCAGGATCACGAACACGTTCCGGTGGGCGGTGGCCGACAGTCGCCCCAGGGTCCGCAGATAGGTCGACGCCGCAGGGCCCCGACCGCGGAGTCGGGTCCCGTGGCTCACCACGTCGATCGAGGCGAGTGGGATGTCGAACGGATCGATGCACTCGGCGAGAACGTCAAGGGGGACATGCGCTTCGGCGGTCCCCGAACCGACGCCGGCCGGCGCGCCGAGCCGGGTCAGCACGGGTGTGCCGGGGCGGATCCGCAGCGCGGTGATCAGGGTGTCGCCGGCCCAGCGGGCGCCGATCGGCGCCTCGTCGACGTCGGCGACGCGTGATCCCACGACCGTTCGGGTCGGAATGTCGAACGGTGCGGGGGCGACGTCGTCGGTGCGCCGACGCAGACGCGCCCAGGCGAAGGCGCATCGGCGACCGATGCGCTGCAGGGGCGAGGTGTGCTCGCGCCACGGGATCATCATGAGTGCCGCCACCGCGGCGATCGCCAGTGCCGGCCCGCCCAGGTGGGCGCCCCTCACGGCCCAGATCATCAGACCCAGGGCCAGCAGCACCTCGACGAGCACCACGCACCGCACCGGGGATGGACCTGCGGCCCGCCGATGCGCTCGCGGCTGCGCGCCCACCCCGTTCTGTCCGGAACCCGTCCGCCCCCGCCTGTTCGATGCCACCTGTGCCCCCTGTTCGACCTGTCTCCCCCGACATACCGGTGCACGACCGTCCCGGACGAGGTGTGCGCAAACGACGTCTGCACATCGTGCCGAGCCGATCCGCGTGTATCGGTTAGGGTACTACCCAAATCGCACAAATCGCCGCGAAGGCGGATCGGTGACTCGGTAGTCCACAGGGGGAACCGAATGGACATGGGGTGCGTCCAATCGGGTATCAACACCGTCGTGTGCGCAGGGAGGGGATCGCATGGCGCGGCAACTCACCACGAAGGCTCAGGTCAACGGCTACCGGTTTCTGCTGAGCAGACTCGAGCACGCTCTGGTCCGCCGCGACGCCCGGATGCTGCACGATCCGATGCGCTCGCAGATGCGCGCTCTGGTACTCGGAACGGTGCTGGCGCTGCTGGCGTTGGCCGGCTTCGGGATCTGGGGTCTGGTGAAACCACAGGGCAGTGTGGGCAAGTCGGCGATCCTGGTGAGCAAGAACAGCGGCGGCCTCTTCGTCGTGATCGACGAGACCTTGCATCCCGTTCTCAATCTCGCCTCGGCGCGCCTGATCGTCGGCGACGCCGCCGCTCCGACGTCGGTCAGCGACCGCAAGTTGGCGGACTATCCGCGCGGTGCGCTGCTGGGTATCCCGGGAGCGCCTGCCGGGTTACCCGGATCGGCACACCCCGGGACCTCGACGTGGAGCGTGTGCGACCGGATCGACGACCGACAACTCGCGGGCCGGCCGGATGGGCCGCACGCGGTGCGGCTGGCGGTGATCGGGGAGAGGCCGGCGCTCGGTGACCGATTCCGCACGGCCGCACCAGAAGACGCGGTACTGGCCTCCGACGGCCGTTCGACCTTCCTGCTGTATACGGTCCGGCGTGGGGACCGGCCGGTGCCCGTGCGCGCCGAGGTCGACACCGCGGACCCGGCGGTCATGCGGGCCTTCGGACTCGAGGGGGCCACGGCGCGCACGGTCAGTACCGGGTTGCTCAACTCGGTGCCGGAGGTGGCGCCGCTGCGGGTCCCCGACCTCGCTGCCGGCACGGCGGCGCCGGTGATCTCTGCGCCGGGTGTACGGATCGGGTCGGTGGTGCGCACGGTCGGGATCGACGGTGCCGCACACTATTACGCGGTGCTCGCCGGCGCGGTGCAGCCCGTCGGAGCGGCCACTGCCGAGATGTTGCGGCTCGCCGAAGACGGTGGTGCCGCGGAGGTGATGACGGTGGCACCGGCCGTCGTCAATGCGGTGCCGCACACCGGCACCGCCTTGCCGGTCGGCGAGTTTCCGTCTCGTCCACCGCATCTGGTGGACGTGCCGGCGGCCCCGACGCTGTGTACGACGTGGGCCCGAGGTGCCGACGACCCGCGTGCAACCACGACGATGCTCCTCGGCCGCGGATTACCGATCGAGTCGTCGCAGCGACCGGTCACGTTGACCAGTGCCGATGGCAGCGGCCCCGGCATCGACGAGGTCTTCCTTCGCCCGGGGTCGGGTGAGTACCTCCGCGTCACCGGCAACGAGCCGGACAGCACCCGGTCCGAATCGCTGTTCTACCTGAATGATTCGGGCATTCGATTCGGCGTCGCGGATCTGGCCACCGGCCGGATCCTGGGTCTCGGTGACGCTCCTGCGCTCGCACCGTGGTCGGTGGTCTCACTGCTCACCCCGGGACCGACGCTGTCGCGCCACGATGCGCTCGTCGCGCATGATGCCATCGCTGCCGACCCCGCCGGCGCGCCGGTCGCCGTGCCGGCCGGTTAGGGCGCGCCGCCCGAGCAGGGTGTCCGACCGGGCCGATCGGGATCGTGGCACACCCCACTCGTCAGACCGGGGTCACCGGACCGCCCATGATGTTGCCGACGATCCCACGGATGATGTTGGTGCCGTCCTCTTCTCGCAGTTCGCGATACCACTGCGCGGTCTTCTCCGGGTCCTTGGCGTGGGTGACGTCGCAGCGTTTGCGTGCCCGCAGCACGAGTTCGCCTGCGCGCTCGGTGCGCGCCGCCTGGTAGGCGGCGAGCGCTGCGGGTACGTCGTCGGGATGGTCGCGGAACGCGTACTGCAGTGCGACGGCGTCCTCCATCGCCGAGCAACCGCCCTGTCCGATGTCGGGGGTGGTGTTGTGTGCGGCGTCGCCGAGCACCGCGACCCGGCCCTTGACCCAGGTGTGGAAGGGGTCGAGGTCGAGGATCTCGACGCGATTGGTCGTCGCCGGGTCGAGGGCGGCGATCAGCGTCTGTACGCCGGGCGCCCAGTCGGCGAACTCGGCGGCGAGAACCTTTCTGGCACTGCCCCGTTCGTACGGCGCACCCTCGGGCATCGGGACGTCGAAGAAGAAATAGAACCGGCCACCGGCCACCGGCATCACCGACACCCGGCGACCGTCGCCGACGTAGGTGGTCCACTCGGTGGCGGGCCCGATCGCCTCGTCGATCTCCACGAGTCCGTTGAAGTTCACGTATCCCGCATAGCGGCGCGTGACGGGTCCGCCCAGCACGTATTCGCGGGTCAGCGATTTGGCGCCGTCGGCGCCGATGACCAGATCCGCGGTGACAGTGGTGCCGTCAGCGAACTCGACTGTGGCACTGTCTGATCCGTCGCCACTGTCTGATCCGTCGCTCACCGAGATCATCTTCTTGCCGAAGTGGATGTCGTCGATCCCGTAGGCCTTCATCAGCATCAGTTGCAGCTCGGCGCGCGCCACCGGGTAGGGCCGCTGGCCCACCTCGTCGATGAGCGGCTGCATCGAGAAGCGGCACATGGTGTCGCCGGTCTTCGCCTCGACATAGCTCATCGTCTCGACGATGCCGCCGAGCTCGGCGACCTCCCGCTCGAGTCCGAGATGATTGAGGCATTTGACACCGTTGGACCACACCGAGATCGCCGCTCCGACCGGCTTGTTCTCGGTGACCTGCTCGTACACCTCGACCTCGATGCCGAGTTGTTTGAGCGCGATCGCCGCACTCAGTCCACCCATACCGGCCCCGATGATGACAGCCTTCACAACACTTCCTTCCCGCAGAACCACTACAGGCTAAGGGGATCGGGGCGCTCGCGCGCGTCGAGGATGCTGCCCGTCGATGGTCTCCGGGGGAGAAACCGTGGCCGTCGCCGGTGTGGTCAGCGGGCGGCGCAGCCCGCCGCGAGGGTCCGCACCATGCGTTCCCATTGATCGGTGATGGTGGCGACGTCGAGTCCCACGGTGTCGGTGAGGTGTTGCACCGACGATGCCGCCAGCGGTGCCTGCACCGCGATGGCCACGGTGTGGACGTCGTCGCCGAAACCCAACTGGCGCAGCAGGATCTGCACGTGCTGGGTGGAAGCGCGCCAGACCGGATGCTTCATGAACTCGCCGCTGTCGGCGCCGGCCTCGAGGAGGATGTCGAGATGATCCACGGTCATCTTCAGCCGCGCCCGCCCGTAGGCGAGCAGGCGGTCGAGGGGTGGTGCCCCGGGGCCGAGGGGTTCGGGACCGGAGAGGTAGGCCTGCTGGAGCTCGGATTCGGAGTGGTCGAGCAGGGCGTGCATCAACCCGGTCCGGCTGCCGAAGCGACGGAACACCGTTCCCTTGCCGACGCCTGCCGCTGCCGCGACGGCATCCATCGTCACCGCCGCGGCACCGCGGGTGTCGATGAGCGTCTGCGCTGCGGCGAGCAGTAGGCGGCGATTGCGCGCGGCGTCGGCGCGTTCGGGTTCGCCGGTGCCGGACAGGCGCAGAGACAGCGCGTTGTGCTCTGACTCGGACACGTGATGTACCTAACTCTCGACGTCATGCAGAAATATTCGGACCGTGGTCCGGTTGATTCTATCAACTGATACTCGAGTGCAGGAGGAGATGTCGTGTCCGATTCGACCGTTCATGTGGTGGCGCTGGTGGGGAGTCTGCGCAAGGACTCGATCAATCGTCGGTTGGCCTTGGCCGCTGTCGACAATGCGCCGGAAGGCGTGTCGGTGACCCTGGTCGACGGCCTCGAGCAACTGCCGTTCTACAACGAGGACCTCGATTCCGCGACCGGACCGGTGGCCGGCGATGTCGATCCCGCGGTGGCGCGGCTACGCGCGCAGGTGGGTGCGGCCGATGCGGTTCTGCTGGCCACGCCCGAATACAACGGCTCCACTCCGGCCGTACTGAAGAACGCCATCGACTGGCTGTCGCGGCCCTACGGCAATGGTGCGCTGAAGGACAAGCCGGTCGGCGTCATCGGAGCTGCGCTGGGCCGCTACGCGGGCACCTGGTCGCGTGAGGACACCCGCAAGTCGGTCGGTATCGCCGGTGGGCGCGTCGTGGAAGAAGTGGACTTCGGAATCCAGACGGTCGGACTCGACGACGGTGCGCTGCCCGCCGACGTCGTCGACGGCGTGGGTGCTGCCGTGCGCGTGCTGGCCGATCAGGTGCCCGCCCGCGTCTGACCACCACGCCACGGTTCGCGGTGACCTGCGAGCCGTGAGCAGGGGTCGTGGGGGCGCGCAAACGCGACACGCCCGGCGGCACCGCAACACGCCGGGATTCGCGATTCTGCATGCGTCGCGACCTGCGAGTTTCATGAATGTGATTCACAACTTCTTGGGGTGCTCTGAAATGTCAGGCACTAGGTGTAGTGTTCTCAACACCAGCAGGGCCGAGATGCACAGAGGCGTCAGCGGCCGCGGGTGAAGGCCAGATGCGGTGACCTGCGTCACGTTCTTCACGCTGGAAAACCGAACCGACCGCCACCCATCCGACGAGCATCTGCCGATCATCACGTGACCCGAGGAGCGTTCATCAATGGCCATCACCGTCTACACCAAGCCGGCCTGTGTGCAGTGCAATGCCACCTACAAGGCGCTCGACAAGCACGGGCTGTCCTATGAGGTCGTCGACATCAGCACCGACGACGAGGCCCGTGACTACGTGATGGCCCTGGGTTACCTGCAGGCGCCGGTGGTCGTGGTCGGCGATGACCACTGGTCGGGATTCCGTCCCGACCGCATCAAGGCGCTCGCCGCCAACGCTGCCTGAGCCCGCCGCGCTCGTTCGATCCGGAGGGGAAGTCGGGATCGAACCGCCGGCGGGTCGACGTGCAGCCACGTGCGCGGTTGCCTGCCCCGTGCGATCCACCGGGGCAGGCAACCGGACCAAGAAATTCCGCATGTGATCACGGTGTTCAACCAGATACGGCCCTTGATCGGATAGCCGTTGACCGAATACAACGTTCATCAGACTCGGTAGGGGTGAGACAGATGACGGGCACCGCGCCATTGGTCGTCTACTTTTCCTCCGTGTCGGAGAACACCCATCGTTTCGTCCGCAAGCTGGGACTGCGGTCGGTACGGATTCCCGTCGCCGATCGGCTCAGCATCGAATCGTTCCGAGTCGACGAACCGTTCGTGCTCATCTGCCCGACCTACGGCGGCGGCAGGTCATCGACCGCGATCGGCGGAGGATTCGTTCCCAAGCAGGTCATCAAGTTCCTCAACAACCCCGACAACCGATCGTGGATTCGCGCGGTGATCGCCGCGGGTAACACGAACTTCGGTGAGGAGTTCTGCCTCGCCGGGGACATCATCTCGCGCAAGTGTCACGTGCCCTACCTGTATCGGTTCGAGCTGATGGGCACCGACCACGACGTCTCGCGGGTTCGGGAGGGTCTCGTCGAGTTCGCGGCGACTCCTGCCTTCGAGCGCCCGGACTTGTCCGACCCTCTCACTACAGTGACGCGGTAGTCGTTTCATCGTCGAAGCCGCACACGCCGACCCCCACCCCGATCAGTCCTTCACGCCCGTCCGCACACCCCGAAAGCACAGGAGTTCTCGTGTCGCCCACCGCATCCGTCTCCGACGTGACCACCGACACCACCACCTCGGCCAGCAAGTCGGGTGTGCACGCCTCGCCGGCGGGTCACGACCCGGGAGAGCTCGATTACCACGCCCTCAACGCGATGCTCAACCTGTACGACCGCGACGGCAGGATCCAGTTCGAGAAGGACCGCGAGGCCGCGCACCAATACTTCCTGCAGCACGTCAACCAGAACACCGTCTTCTTCCACGACCTCGACGAGAAGCTCGATTATCTCGTCGAGGAGAACTATTACGAGCCCGAGGTCCTCGCCCGGTACGACCGCGAGTTCGTCAAACTCCTCTTCGGGCATGCCTACGGCAAGAAGTTCCGCTTCCCGACCTTCCTCGGTGCGTTCAAGTACTACACGAGCTACACCCTCAAGACCTTCGACGGCAAACGCTATCTCGAGCGGTTCGAGGATCGTGTCTGCATGGTCGCGCTGACGCTGGCCGACGGTGACACCGCGCTGGCCCGTAATCTCGTCGACGAGATCATGGAGGGTCGCTTCCAGCCGGCCACGCCGACCTTCCTCAACTCCGGTAAGAAGCAGCGCGGCGAGCCGGTCAGTTGCTTCCTTCTTCGTATCGAAGACAACATGGAATCCATTGGGCGGTCGATCAATTCGGCTCTGCAGCTGTCCAAGCGCGGTGGTGGGGTGGCGTTGCTGCTGTCCAACATCCGTGAGCACGGTGCGCCGATCAAGAAGATCGAGAACCAGTCCTCGGGTGTCATCCCGATCATGAAGCTGCTCGAGGATTCGTTCTCCTACGCCAATCAGCTCGGTGCCCGTCAGGGGGCCGGTGCGGTGTATCTGCACGCCCACCACCCCGACATCTACCGCTTCCTCGACACCAAGCGGGAGAACGCGGATGAGAAGATCCGTATCAAGACGCTGAGCCTCGGCGTGGTGATCCCCGACATCACCTTCCAGCTCGCCAAGAACAACGACGACATGTACCTGTTCAGCCCGTACGACGTCGAGCGTGTCTACGGGGTGCCGTTCGCCGACGTCAACGTGACCGACAAGTACCACGAAATGGTCGAGGACAAGCGGATTCGCAAGACCAAGATCAAGGCGCGCGAGTTCTTCCAGACCCTCGCCGAGCTGCAGTTCGAGTCGGGTTACCCCTACATCATGTTCGAGGACACGGTGAACCGGGCCAATCCGATCGACGGCAAGATCACCCACTCCAACCTGTGCTCGGAGATCCTGCAGGTCTCGACGCCCTCGACGTTCAACGATGACCTCTCCTATGCGCATGTGGGCAAGGACATCTCGTGCAACCTCGGCTCGCTCAACATCGCCAAGACCATGGACTCGCCCGACATCGGGCAGACCATCGAGACCGCGATCCGTGGGTTGACCGCCGTCAGTGACCAGACCTCGATCACCTCGGTGCCGTCGATCGAGCACGGCAACAACGAGTCCCACGCGATCGGTCTCGGGCAGATGAACCTGCACGGCTACCTTGCCCGTGAGCGCATCTTCTACGGCAGCGACGAGGGTATCGACTTCACCAACATCTACTTCTACACCGTGCTCTATCACGCCTTGCGCGCATCGAATGCCATTGCGCGCGAACGGGGTAAGGCGTTCGCCGGGTTCGAGCGCTCGAAGTACGCCAGCGGTGAGTTCTTCGACAAGTACACCGATCAGGAGTGGCTGCCGAAGACCGATCGGGTGGCGGAGTTGTTCGCGCAGGCCGAGATCACCATCCCGACCCGCGACGACTGGCGTGAACTCAAGGCGGCGGTGCAGCGTGATGGCATCTACAACCAGAACCTGCAGGCGGTCCCGCCGACCGGCTCGATCAGCTACATCAATCACTCGACGAGTTCGATTCACCCGGTGGCGGCCAAGATCGAGATCCGCAAGGAAGGCAAGATCGGTCGTGTCTACTACCCGGCGCCCTACATGTCCAACGACAACCTCGAGTATTACCAGGACGCCTATGAGATCGGCTACGAGAAGATCATCGACACCTACGCCGCGGCGACCCAGCACGTCGACCAAGGCCTGAGCCTGACGCTGTTCTTCAAGGACACCGCGACCACCCGCGACGTCAACAAGGCGCAGATCTACGCGTGGCGCAAGGGAATCAAGACCCTCTACTACATCCGGTTGCGCCAGATGGCCCTCGAGGGGACCGAAGTGGAAAACTGCGTCAGCTGCATGTTGTGAGCCTCGGGCAACGATGAGTCCGACTCCCGCGATGAGCTTCGAGCAATGGATGGCGGCGATCACCACCCACGGTGCGATGATCGCCGCCACCAGCACCGACGATCTCGGTGTGCCGGTACCGAGTTGTCCCGAGTGGACGGCCGCCGACCTGATCTCCCATGTCGGCGCCGTGCACCGGTGGGCGAAAGCACGGATCGTCGGCGACGATTCGGTGCAGTCCTACGCCGACTTCCCGACTCCTCCGGCCGAGGAGCTGACCGACTGGTATCGAGGTGGGCTCCGCGGGCTCGTCGAGGCCCTCGGTACCCGGGATCCCGACACCGCGGCACCGACCTTCGTCGGTGAGCGCACCGTCGGGTGGTGGGCGCGCAGGCAGGCGCACGAACTCACCGTTCACCGATGGGATCTGGAGTCCGCCATCCGACCGGGCACGCAGAAGGCGGTCGACGCCGAGCTCTCTGCCGACGGGATCGAGGAGTGGCTCGAGGTCTTCGCCCCCCGATTCCTGTCCCGGTCCGGCGGCGTTCCGCAGCACCTGCACGGAGCAACACTGCATATCCACACCCATGACGAGCCGGTCGGCGAATGGCTGGTCGAGCTGTCCGCGGACGGGCTGACGTGGTCGCGAGAGCACATGAAAGCAGATGTGGCGCTGCGCGGTTCGGCTTTCGACTTGTTGCTCACGCTCTGGCATCGCCGACCGCTGTCGGCCGTCGACACGGTTGGGGACGCCGGCGTCGCCGCCGAACTCCTCGACCTCATCCACGTCACCTGACCGCCACCGATACCGTAGAACCCGCATCCGCATCCATGAGGAGATGATCATCATGACCGCAGGCACCCACAGCCCGGCCGACGGCGCACCCATCAAGCTGGTGAGCCGCGTCTCTGCGATCAACTGGAACCGCGTCCCCGACGAGAAGGACGCCGAGGTGTGGGATCGTCTCACCGGCAACTTCTGGTTGCCGGAGAAGGTGCCGGTGTCCAACGACATCCCGTCGTGGAACACGCTCACCGAGTACGAGAAGCAGCTGACGATGCGGGTGTTCACCGGTCTGACGCTGCTCGACACCATCCAGGGCACTGTCGGTGCGGTCTCACTCATCCCGGATGCGTCCACCCCGCACGAAGAGGCGGTGCTCACCAACATCGCGTTCATGGAGTCGGTGCACGCCAAGAGCTACAGCTCGATCTTCTCCACGCTGTGCTCGACCAAGGAGATCGACGAGGCGTTCCGCTGGTCGGAGGAGAACGAGCACCTGCAGCGCAAGGCCCAGATCGTCATGGATTACTACCGTGGCGAGGACCCGCTCAAGCGCAAGGTGGCCTCGACCCTGCTCGAGTCATTCCTCTTCTACTCCGGCTTCTACCTGCCGATGTACTGGTCCTCGCGCGCCAAGCTCACCAACACCGCCGACCTCATCCGCCTGATCATCCGCGACGAGGCGGTGCACGGCTACTACATCGGCTACAAGTACCAGCGGGGTCTGGAGGTGCAGACCGCCGAGCGTCGTCAGGAACTCAAGGACTACACCTTCGAGTTGCTCTTCGAGCTCTATGACAACGAGTCCGATTACACCGAGGCGCTCTACGACGAGGTCGGCCTGACCGAGGACGTCAAGAAGTTCTTGCGCTACAACGCGAACAAGGCGTTGATGAACCTCGGCTACGAGGCGATGTTCCCGAAGGACGAGACCGACGTGAACCCGGCGATCCTGTCGGCGCTTTCACCCAACGCCGACGAGAACCATGACTTCTTCTCCGGCTCCGGTAGCTCGTACGTCATCGGCAAGGCGGTCAACACCGAGGACGAGGACTGGGACTTCTGAGGTAGGAGCACCCGCCCGACCGGGTGTAGCGGGGGAAATGAAGACGAAGGATATTGGGGGGACTGTCATGAGTGACGACAAGATCGACTACCGCAAGATCGACCACCGCAAGGGCCCGGTCACGCCTGCGACGGTGAGCGTCGTGGGCGCCGCACCCAAGAGCTGGACCTCGTTTTGGGTAAACGGTGCGATCGTGGTGGCGGCGTTCGTGGCCATGGCGCTCTGTGCGGCCATGCGTGCTACGGTCGCCGCGAACTGCTTCGGCACCTTCGGTGTGGTCGCGAGTGGTCTGGTTCTGCTGACTCTGTGGCAAGCACGATCGGTCATCGGCAAACCTCAGGTCACCGCTGGCCCGGAAGGGATTTGGGCGCCGGCCTTTCAGCTGCCCTGGGATCAGATCCGTGCCCTGGAATTCGTGAGCGGCCAGATCACCTACAGAAAGAACGATCCGCATCAGACGCACGCGACACGGCGACGGGAGACGTCGCTTGTCGTCACCTCGCGCGCGGCGAACAAGAACGGGCGACCCCTGCAGTACGGAACGACCCTGCATCACTTCAACTCGGAGAACTTCGACGAGTTCCGCAGTGCAGTAAGGGCTTTGGCGCCGCACGTCGAATTCTGGACCACGCTGAACGTCAGCGATTACGTCGTCGACCCCACCGCACAGCAGGAGCTTGCCCGGCAGTTGGCAGCGACCGGACGGGTCGCCGTGACCACGCGGCGCGGTAAGGAGAAGATGTACTTCGACCGAAACGGAGTCGGCGCCGACGACAAGTTCGTGCCGTGGACGTCGGTCACCGGTGTCATCGCGGTCATCGATCTGCACACGACCAGCGGCAGCTCCGGAATGGGAAAGAGTACGTCGCGGACACCGAAGCTCGTGGTCGTCACGAATATGGTGGACCAGAAGGGACAAGAGCTGCGGCTCCGACCCACCTACGAGGCGAGCTATCAGCCGCCCGTCGAGCATCTCCTGCCGCTGCTGCGACAACTCGCACCGCATGTGCAGATCGCCGACCAACGCGCCGTCAAGTGAGCGTCCCTTCGTACTCGGCGCCCGCGGTCGGCTAGCATGGTCGCCATGTCGATCACCGAAAGGGGCGCTGCGCCTCACCTGAGCTGATGGCCGGCGTTCGCGTCCGCAGGGCGGACGAACTCCGACGTTCCCGACGAGCCCGCTCCCATTCCTGTTGGGGCCACCTCATTCTGGCGCCGCTGTGGGCCCAGCACGGAGCCAACCTGGGCACCCTGCTGCGCACCTGTGATGCGGTGGGCGCCTGTATGGCGGTGCCACCGCACGACTGGGTGGGTCCGGCCTTGCGACGGGGCAACACCGTTCCGGGCCGCTCATGTATTCATCGCACCGGCAACCCGGTCCGGTGGCTCGAGCGTGAGCGCGCTGCCGGCGCTCACCTCGTCGGCGTCGAATTGGCCGAGGGCGCAACGCGTCTGGCCGACCTACCGATCGCACGGCGACGTACCGTGGTGGTGCTCGGGCACGAACGCACGGGCATCCCCGAGTCCGTCCTCGACGTGCTCGACGACGTCGTCGAGATACCGATGGTGGGACGCGGGGCGAGCTTGAACGTCGCGGTGTCCGGGTCGCTCGTCGCCTACAAGCTCGCGGGATTGGTGTGAGACCGCCCTCATGGTTCGACGATCCGGTCGTAGAGATCGCCCAACTCGTCGACGGCCTCGGCGATGTCGCCGGGGGCGACGCCGGAGGCCCGCAATGCCGTGCGCAGAGCGGTGCCGTCGAGGTCGGTCAGCGGATTCATCCGCGGCGGCGATGGGAGTGGGGGAGCGGTCGCGCCGGTGCCGTAGAAATCGATTCGCGGTGGCGCGGAATCACTCTCGTCGCCGGTCCGATCTCCGTCACCCTGCGGGGAGGAGTCTCGGGCGGGCGCGAGTTCCTCGATCGCGTCGAGCAACTCCGGCAGCGACGTCCCCATCACCGACAGCAGGGTGGTGGGGCTCCGGTCGATCTCGACGGCCACCTCGTACATCGTCGACAAGACGTGGATGCAGCGCCCGGAGTCGTCGGGGCACGTGCAGTCGCCGACGATATCGGCGCTCTCGGTGGGCAACACCAGTTCACCGACGGTTCGCGGTTGCTCGCCACGCGCGAGCGACATCACCTCGGTCACGCCATCGGCGGCACGCAGCAGCGTCGCCACCGTCGCGGTGTCGACGGTGCGGATCTCGATCGTCACCTCGAACGGTTCGAGCTGACTGCCGTCCACCGACGAGGTGACCCGCCCCGCACCGATCGTCAATCGATGCACGTGCCGATCGCGAAAGTATCTACGGGCCTTGGTGATCTTGCGGCTGTCGACGGCCGCATCGGTGCCGTCGCCGGCGAAGCGGCCTTCGGTTACGTCGACCAACGCCCGCGACCACGGAGTCAGCGCATATCCGCGCACCGGAACCGTGCCACGCCGTGCACTCATCGGCGTGCACTCATCTGGGCGCCGCTCATTCGCTCACCGCGTCCTCGCGCAACCGGAACAGTTCGAAGAGTTCGTCGTTGCCGAGGTCGCCCATCCAGTTCTCGCCCGCCGACACCGTCAACCGCGACAGTTCGCGCTTCTTCGCGATGAGGTCGTCGACGCGTTCCTCGAGCGTGCCGACGCACACGAAGCGTCGCACGTGCACGCGTTGCCGTTGCCCGATCCGGTACGCGCGATCGGTCGCCTGGTCCTCGACGGCCGGATTCCACCAACGGTCAACGTGCACCACGTGATTGGCCGCCGTCAGATTCAGGCCGGTGCCGCCGGCCTTGAGGGTGGCAATCAGGATCGGCGGTCGGGTCCCGGTGTCGCCGTGCTGGAACCGGTCGACGAGCCGGTCACGGTCGCCGCGTGCCAGACCTCCGTGCAGCAGCGGGATCTCGGTGCCCAACAACTCGGTGAGCCACGCCGACAGTAACTCGCCGAAGGCCGCGAACTGGGTGAACAGCAGGGCCTGATCGCCCTCGGCGACCAGTGTCGTCGCGATGTCGTCGAGCAGTTCGAGCTTCCCCGACCGGTGGACGCCCCGCCGGACCAGCGGTGTGCCGTCGGCCAGATAGTGCGCGGGATGATTGCAGATCTGCTTGAGGCGCGTCAACGCCGCCAACACCGTTCGCCGGCGCAACGCGCGCTGCTGTTTGTCCCGCAGGGCCGCCATCAGATCGTCGATGACCGCGCGGTACAGCGCGGCCTGCTCGACGGTGAGATTGGCGCGCACGGTGATCTCGGTCTTCTCCGGAAGGTCGGTGATGATCGACGGGTCGGTCTTCTCGCGCCGGAGGATGAACGGGCGGGTCAAGGCGGCCAGGCGGGCGAGCGCGTCGGGATCACGGTCGCGTTCGATCGGCTCGGCGAAGCGATTACGGAAGGTCGACGCCGACCCCAGCAGACCGGGATTGACCAGGTCGATCACCGCGCGCAGATCCTCCAGCCGATTCTCGACGGGGGTGCCGGTCAGGGCGATCCGGTGATCGGCAGGAATCGACCGGAGTGCTTTGGCCGCTGCGGTTCTCACGTTCTTGACATGCTGGGCCTCATCGACGACGAGATGCCGCCAGGGGTGCGTCGCCAGCAACTCGCGGTCACGGGTGGCGATCGCGAAGGTTGTCAGCACCACCTCGGCGCTGCCGTGGACCGCCGCGAACGCGGCGCCCTTCGCGCGATCGGGACCGTGATGGACCGCCACCGGCATGCTCGGCGCGAACCGCGCGAGTTCGGCAGACCAGTTGCCCACCACCGACATCGGGCACACGATCAGCGTCGGCGAGCGGGTGGCGGTGTCTGCCGTATGCGCTTCGTGGGCGAGCAGCGCGATCACCTGCACCGTCTTGCCCAGCCCCATGTCGTCGGCGAGGACACCACCGATCCCGCGCCGTGCCAGATGCGCCAACCACTCCAGGCCGCGCTGCTGATACGGGCGCAGCGAGGCCGCCAACAGTTCGGGCGGCGGGATCGGTTGTGGGCGTATGGCTCCGGTCTCAGCGATCTCGTCGAGCCAGTCCAATCCGCGCACTGCGCTCACCGGTACCGGCAGGGAGTCGGTGTCGCCGGCGACCAACCCGAGCAACTCGCCCATGTCGGGTGCGGCGCCCGAACCGGCCAGCGCGCGCTGGGATTTCACATAGGCGGCCGCCCGGCTCAACCGGGCGCCCTCGGCGCGCACCCACACGCCGCGGATGCGGACGAGATCGCCCTTCTGCCTGGATAACTCGTCCAGATCGGCTTCGCCGAGGGTGATCGCATCCGGCCCGTCGCCGAGTGCCAGGCGCCACTCGAACTCCCGGATCTCCCGCAACCCGACCATGCGTGCCGGCGCACCGCCGCCCACCACCGGACGTGCCCGCATGGTCAGACTCGGCCGGACCTCGGCGATGGTGCGCGGCAACAAGACCGGGAACCCGGCGTCGGCCAGCGCGGCGGCGCCGGTGGTGAACAGGCGTTCGGCGAGTTCGGTGGGCAGCAGGTAGTCCAGACTCGTCCGATCCGGATCCGCTTGGTGTAGTTCGGGAAACGCCCGGACCGCGGCGGCCAGTTCGGTGGTCACCTCGTCGAGGTCGGTGGCATCGAGCCGACCCGGCAACACCGGCGCCACATGACCGTCGATCGAGCGTCGGCACACCTCAAGGCGCCATCGCAACCGGTCGGGGTCGGTGCGCACACGGTCGATGTCGTCGTCGGGGCCGAGGTCGTCGATCGGCGAGTCCGGGTCGTCGGGTTCGTGCAGCCGGAAGATCAGGCTGGCCTCGTCGGCTGCGGCGCTCGTGCCCCAGCCCGCCCACGCCGACGTCGCCGCCGGGCGGGTGGCGGCCGGCGGTACCGCGCCGTCGCCCACGAGCGCGGCGATCAGCGGCGTGGTGGGATTGGCCGCGCCCAGTCGTGACGCGGAAGCATCGATCCGGCAACGGCATTCGTGATCGACCACCTCGGCCGCGAAGTCCATCAGGGCGGCGGCGCCGCCGTTGTCGGCGAGTGCGCCCGGCGCGCCGCCGGTGATCACCGCACTCCAGGCACGCCACGCCGAGGTCGGCAACGGCGCCCAGCGGAACACCGTCTCGCCGGCGATGTCGGCCAGGGTGGGGGCGACCGCGCCGGCCCCGACGAAGCGCCGGACCCCGTCGACGAGATGCCGATACCAGGCGATGTCGCCGGCGACGGGAAGCGATCGGGTGGCATCGAGGAACGAGACGGCAGAAGCCGTGCCCAGGGTCATCGTGGCGACGAAGTCGCGGCGGCCGGCGTCGTCGATGATGTCGATCTGGCGGCGGAAACGCTTGCCCGCCAACAGCGATCGCAGAGGATCGGGGAGCTCACCCGTGCGGGTGGCGTCCTCCCAGACCGCCAACCCCACACCCGGGCGCCACAGCGCATGCAATCCCGCCACCGACCCGCCCGGAGCCGACGGCTCGCCGGAGCGCGTCGCGAGGGTCGATGCCATGGCCTTCAGGGTAGTTCGCGGCCCCGACACGACCGCGAAACGGCTGCCGGCGGTGCCGACCTGCGAGAGACTTCAGGGATGACCAGCACCCACGACGCCCCGCAGACCCACGGTGAGGCGCTCGCCTCCGGCCCCACCGTCTATTCCGGTCAGGAACACTCGGTGGGCAAGGCCGCACGCAAGATCGTGCCTCGCCGAGCCCTCGGAGACTGGGACCCGTCGGCGCGCGGGCACGATGCGCTGCAGACCATCCTCGCGCAGAACGAGACGCGCGATCAGCGGCTCGTCCCCATCCGCCACGGCCGGATGGCGGCGTCACCGTGGACCTACTACCGCGGCGCCGCCGCGGTGATGGCCGCCGACTTCGGTTCCCGGCCGAACACCGGCATCACCGTCCAGCTCTGCGGCGACGCGCACGTCCTGAACTTCGGGCTGTGGAACACCCCGGAGCGAACGCTGGCCTTCGATCTGCGCGACTTCGACGAGACCCTGCCCGGCCCGTTCGAATGGGATGTGCTGCGCTTCCTGGCGAGCCTGGTGGTGCTGGCGCGGGACAACAAGGTCGCCGACGCGGCCGCCACCGAGGCGGTTCGCGCCGGATTCCGCGGCTACCGCACGTGGATGCGCACCTACTCGGGGTGGCCGATCCTCGATGTGTGGGCCGAGAAGTTCTCGGTCGACGAACTCACCGGCTACATCGCCACCCCGGCCAACGGGGCGCGCCTGGACAGCGTGATCGAGAAGCGGGCGCAGAAGCGGACCAGCCGGGGAGCATCGAAGAAACTCACCCACCTCGTCGACGGGCGCCGGATGATCAAGGAGGAGCCGCCCTATCGGGTGCACGCGTTGGCCGACTACACCGACGTCCTCAACGACGTGATCGTCGCGTACTACGCGTCGGTGCCGGAGAACGTCGCGGCACTGCTGCGCCGCTTCGACCTCGTCGACGCCGTGCAGCAGGTCGTCGGGGTGGGCAGCGTCGGGATGCGGGTGTTCCTGAACCTCGCCGAGGAGCACGAGACCGGCGACCCGCTGTTCTTCCAGATCAAACAGGCCGCGCCGTCGGTGTACGAGAAGGTGGTCGCGCCCAGCGCCTACGACCATCACGGTCAGCGGGTCGTCAACGGTCAGCGCCTGATCCAGAGCGCCTCGGACATGTTCCTGGGCTGGACGACGATCGGCGACTGGGAGTTCTACGTCCGACAGTTCCGCGATGGCAAGGTCATCCCGGACGGTCCGACCGTGTCGCGCGCGCTGTCGCAGTTCGCCGCCGCATGCGGCCACGTACTCGCGCGGGCCCATGCCCGTAGCGGAGACGCCCGTGCCATCGCCGACTACCTCGGCACCTCCGACAAGGTCGAGGAATCGGTGGTGCGTTTCGCGCACGCCTACGCCGACCAGACCGAACGCGATCACGCACAATTGGCCGCCGCGGTCGCCGACGGGTCGATTCCGTCGGCGCCGGGCTGGCCCTGAGTACTGCGGGGTTCGGCGACGAGGCCGGAGTCGTCAGTCGGTGACCTCGTTCAGCGTGCCGGTGGCCACGTCGAAGACGAATCCGCGCAGCGAACTGGTCTTGGTGACGAACGGGCTGTTGCGGATGCGCGCCAACGATTGCCGCACATCCTCCTCGACGTCGGGGAAGGACTCGGCCGCCCACGCCGGCTTCTGACCGATCTCGTTCTGGATGTCGCGCTTGAAGTCGTCGTCGGTGAACGTGAGCATGCCGCAGTCGGTGTGGTGGATCAGGATGATCTCGGTGGTGTCCAGCAGTCGCTGGCTGATGGCCAACGACCGGATCTCGTCGTCGGTGACGACGCCACCGGCGTTGCGGATGACATGCGCCTCACCCTCGTTGATGCCCAGCGCCCGGTAGACGTCGAGGCGGGCGTCCATGCAGGCGACGATCGCGACGTGGCGGCTCGGCGGCAGGGGCAGGGGACCGGAGAAGGTCTTGGCGTACTCGGCGTTGTTGGCGAGGTACTCGTCGGTGACAGTCATGTTGTCCACGGTGCGCGCGGTCACGCCCGGTGCGCGAGGGTTGCGATCACGACGGGCCGAACACATCGGCGTCGGCGCATGTGTTCGCGCCGATCCCCTCCGGCCGCTCACTGCCAGCGGGCCAGCAGGTCCTTCGATCGTGCGGCCAGATCGGCCTGCCAGAACGGACCGAAGCTGATCCGTCCGACGCCGAGCTCGGCCAGGTGCGTGAGCGAATCCTCGGCGGGCACGGCGATCGCGTTGACCGGCAACGGTAACGACGAGGTGAGCTCGCGCTGCACCGCGTCGGTGTGTCGGCCGACGGGGTAGAGGCTGCTCGCCCCGGCCTGCGCACAGAGCGTGAGACGTTCGATCGCGCGAGCCACGCGGTCGGTCTCGGCGCCGTCGGCACGTAGGAACAGGTCGGTGCGTGCGTTGATGACGACCGGGACACCCGCGGAGTCGGCGGCGGCGCGCAGCGCGCCCACGAGATCGGCGTGCTCCCCTGCGGCGCGCAAACGTCCACCCTCGGCGTGCACGGTGTCCTCGATGTTCAGACCCACCGCTCCGGCGTCGAGTAGTCCGTCGATCAGTTCCGCCGGCGACCGGCCGTACCCCGACTCGACGTCCACCGACACCGGGAGGTCCACCGCGTCGGTGATCTGGCGGACCCGGGTCAGTAGTTCGTCGAAAGTCATGCCCTCGTGGTCGGTGCGACCGATCGAGTCGGCGACCGGATGGGAGCCGACGGTCAGCGCCGCGAACCCGGCGTCGGCGGCCAGGGCCGCCGACCACGCGTCCCAGACCGTGGGCAGCACGACCGGGCTGCCGGGCACGTGCAGATCGGCCAGGGTGCGGGCGAGGGTCACCAGGTCAGGAGTTGCTTCTTCAGGAATTGCCATTCAACGATTCCTTCACGTCGTTGAGCACGAGCCATGCCGCCGCCAAACCTGTTCCGCTGTACCAGATCTCGTCGTTGACCGAAAGGACGCGTTTCCAGGTGGGCGCGCCCATGTCGAGCCAGCGATCGCTGAGCAGGACCTGTTTGCCGTGATCGAGGCCACCGTCGCCGTCGAAGGAGACGTAGATGAGGTCGGCGTCGGCGTCGGTGAAGTTCTTGTCGGTGACGGTGAAGCTGTCGGCGCCGCGCTGCGGGGCGGGACGCTGCACGCCGATCATCGTCAGGATCTGGCCGGCGAAAGTGCCCGTGCCGGCAATGATCTCGGAGTCCTTGGTGAACCGGACGAGCGACACCTGGTTGTGGGCGGCATCCATCCGTTTACCGGTCTTGGTGGCCTCGTCGGTGAATTCCTGCAGCAGGCGGGTGCCGTCGGCGGAGCGGCCGAGGGCGTCGGCCACCGCCTGGAAGCGTTCCTGCCAGGTGCCGTCGGGGATGGCCGCGGTCTTGGTACCGGCGAAGGCCTGCGCCGATCCGGCGGTCGACGGGGTGGTGAGCACGATGTCGGGGGCCGCGGTGCGGACCGCCGACGGATCGGGGGTGGTGCCGATTGCCGGAACCGAGGTCAGCTGCGGTCCGAGATACGCGGGGATCGTGCCGGGGGCCGCGGTCACGGCGGTCACCTTGGGGCCGATGCCGAGGGCACAGAGATCATCGAGCAGCGCCGGGTCGGTGACGACGATGCGCGCGGGGTCGGTGCGCGGGTCGGAGGCGGTGGTCGGTGCCAGGCAGGTGCGCGAGTAGTCACGGTCGGCGGAGACGACGTTGACCTCGGCGATGCGGGTCGTGGAGGTGGAGATGGTCTTGCCATCGGGGGTGGTCAGCAGCGGCTGATCGTCGGAGCAGGCACCGAGCACCACGGTTGCGACGCACACCAGCAGTGCCGAGGCGACCACGCCGCGCCTGCTCGACCGACTCCGAACACCGTCGCCGGATCCGCATACGACCCGGTCCTCACCGCCACCCTGCACCCGCCCAACCTAGCAGGGCCACAACCTCGCCCACCCGAGCTCGTCGCCGCCGTCCCGCATGGCGTCGCAGGACGGTCCGGCGAGCCCGGCGCGTCGGCTCCGGCGTCGCAGCTGACCTGCGCCGATGGTGCTCCCGAAAAATCAAGTACGACGGATCGTAGGACCCACTCGGCCGGGGTGGGTGCAAGGGTTTAGGATCGGTAACCAGCGCTCGGTTTGTTCATGTGCCGACCGGCGGAAATCGCATCCCGACCGGTCGGGCAAGAGGAGGATCTGTGACCGCGGTAGACCAGCCCACCACGCAAGTGGCACCAGTACGTCCGTACCCGGAGCGCCATCAGCCCAAGGGTTCGTTCATCTACAAGCTGATCACCACGACCGATCACAAGTTGATCGGCATGATGTACATCGTCGCCTGCTTCGCCTTCTTCCTCATCGGTGGCCTGATGGCCCTGCTGATGCGTGCGGAGTTGGCGCATCCGGGCATGCAGTTCCTGTCGACCGAGCAGTTCAACCAGCTGTTCACCATGCACGGCACGGTGATGCTGCTGATGTATGCGACCCCGATCGTGATCGGGTTCGCCAACTTCGTGTTGCCGCTGCAGATCGGTGCCCCCGACGTCGCCTTCCCGCGACTCAACGCCTTCGGCTTCTGGCTGTTCGTGTTCGGTTCGACGATCGCCATCGGTGGCTTCATCACCCCGGGTGGTGCGGCCGACTTCGGCTGGACCGCCTACACACCGCTCACCGACGCGATCCACTCGCCCGGTGTCGGTGCCGACCTGTGGATCATGGGCCTCGGCGTCTCCGGTCTGGGCACCATCCTCGGTGGCGTCAACATGGTGACCACAGTCGTGTGTCTGCGCGCGCCCGGCATGACGATGTTCCGGATGCCGATCTTCACGTGGAACATCCTGGTCACCACCATTCTGATCCTGCTGATCTTCCCGCTGCTGACCGCGGCCCTGCTCGGCCTGGAGGTCGACCGTCAATTCGGTGCCCACCTCTACGACCCGGCCAACGGTGGTGTGATCCTCTGGCAGCACCTGTTCTGGTTCTTCGGTCACCCCGAGGTGTACGTCATCGCGCTGCCGTTCTTCGGCATCGTGTCGGAGATCTTCCCGGTCTTCTCCCGCAAGCCGCTGTTCGGCTACTCGGGCCTGGTGTACGCGACGCTGGCGATCGCCGCGCTGTCCGTCGCGGTGTGGGCCCACCACATGTACGTCACCGGCGCGGTCCTGCTGCCGTTCTTCTCCTTCATGACCTTCCTGATCGCGGTACCGACCGGTGTGAAGTTCTTCAACTGGATAGGCACCATGTGGAAGGGCCACATGACGTTCGAGACGCCGATGCTGTTCTCCGTCGGCTTCATCGTGACCTTCCTCTTCGGTGGTCTGACCGGTGTGCTGCTCGCCAGCCCGCCGCTGGACTTCCATCTGTCCGACAGCTACTTCGTCGTCGCCCACTTCCACTACGTGCTCTTCGGCACCATCGTGTTCGCGACCTACGCCGGCATCTACTTCTGGTTCCCCAAGATGACCGGACGCATGCTCGACGAGCGCCTGGGCAAGTGGCACTTCTGGCTGACCTTCATCGGCTTCCACACCACGTTCCTGGTGCAGCACTGGCTGGGTAACGAGGGCATGCCGCGTCGCTACGCCGACTACCTGCCGTCGGACGGCTTCACCACCCTCAACGAGGTCTCCACGGCCGGTGCGTTCATCCTCGGTCTCTCGACGCTGCCGTTCCTGTGGAACGTCTTCAAGAGCTACCGCTACGGCGAGGTCGTGACCGTCGACGATCCGTGGGGCTTCGGCAACTCGCTCGAGTGGGCGACGAGCTGCCCGCCGCCGCGCCACAACTTCACCGAGCTGCCCCGCATCCGCTCGGAGCGTCCGGCCTTCGAGCTGCACTATCCGCACATGATCGACCGGATGCGTGCCGAGGCGCACGTCGGCCCGGGTCACGGGCATGACAGCGAAAGCGCCGAGCATGCCCGGCGCGACCCGCTCACCGTCGGCGACCACGAGTCCTCCGCCGACTGACGCGGCGCAGCGCGGTGGGCGACTCCCCGGATTCACACACCACTTCCGCACCCGGATCGGTTCACACCGCTCCGGGTGCGGTCGTGAAGGCGACCCTCCTGATCACCGTCACCGGCCCCGACAAGCCCGGTGTCACCTCGGTGCTCATGGGTGCGCTTGCCGGACAACAGGTTTCCCTGCTCGACGTCGAGCAGGTCGTCATCCATGATCGCCTGACACTCGGGGTGCTCGTCGCGTGCGACACCGACCCCGAGCAGGTGCAGGACGTCGTCGAGCAGGCGATGAGCTCGGTCGGGATGGATGTCCACGTCGAGGTTGGTGGACAGTCCGGTGGCCATCAGCCCTCGACACACGCCGTGGTGCTGCTCGGCAGCCCGGTGACCGCGCGCGCGTTCTCCGCGGTGGCAGCCGAACTCGCCGGGCAGGGCGGCAACATCGACTCGATCCGCGGGGTGGCCGACTATCCGCTCACCGGACTGGAATTGATGGTCAGCGTCGGTGGACGCGACGACGTCGCGGCCGACGCCGCACTGCGCAAGGGCCTTGCGCGGGTGGCCACCCGCTACGGCATCGACATCGCGGTCGAACGCGGGGGGCTCGCGCGACGCGCCAAGCGACTCATCGTCTTCGATGTGGACTCGACGCTCATCCAGGGCGAAGTCATCGAGATGCTCGCCGCCCATGCCGGTCGGGAGGCCGAGGTCGCGGCGGTGACCGAGGCGGCGATGCGCGGTGAACTGGATTTCGCGCAGTCCCTGCATCAACGGGTCGCCGCGCTCGCCGGTCTCGACGCGAGCGTTCTCGACGACGTCGCCTCGTCGCTGGAGCTGACGCCGGGAGCGCGCACCACGATTCGCACGCTGCACCGCCTGGGCTATCACTGCGGTGTGGTGTCCGGCGGGTTCCGGCAGGTCATCGACGGTCTCGCCCATGAGCTGGAACTCGATTTCGTGCGGGCCAACACCCTCGAGGTCGTCGACGGAACCCTCACCGGCCGGGTCGTCGGGGAGATCGTCGACCGGCCGGGCAAGGCCAGAGCGCTGCGGTCGTTCGCCGATCAGGTCGGGGTGCCGATGGAACAGACCATCGCCGTGGGCGACGGCGCCAACGACATCGACATGCTGTCGGTGGCCGGTCTCGGTATCGCGTTCAACGCCAAGCCCGCACTCCGTGAGGTCGCCGACGCCGCGCTCAGCCACCCGTTCCTCGACGCGGTGCTGTTCATTCTCGGCGTCACCCGCGACGAGATCGAGGCCGCCGACGCCGCCGACGGGGTGCTGCGCCGGGTTCCGCTGGAATGACCGACACATCGACCGACCCGGGCTCTGTCGTACCCGATCCGTTCGAGGACGATCACCGTCGGCTGACGGCTTATGTCGGCGGTCACGACGACCCGCCGGATCCCGCCGACGTGCTCGCCATGCAGATGGTGCTGCGCATCGAGAAGGCCGATCCCCCCGACCGCACCGAGCTGCTGGTGGCCGCCGCCCGTGCGGTGGCGCTGCTGTGCCTCGACGACCGATCCGGTGGCGACGGTCCGTGGTCGGCGCCGATGGACGCCTGGTGTGACGCGCGTATCCGCAAGATCGCGCGACGCGCCCGCGGTGCGCAGTGGGTTGCCGCGCAAGAGGTCTGGGGCCTCACCGCCACCGAAGGCGGCGCGCAGGCCCGCGCCCTGGTGCCCGGCCGGGTCGGCGACGTCGACAAGCGGATCTCCCGGTTGCAGATCGGCGGCACCGAGGTCGGCGGTGAACTGCCACCGGCGCCCGGCGGCCGCGGGGTGTGTCTGTGGCTGGACCCACGACTGGAGATGACGGTCGGCAAGTCGGCGGCCCAGGTGGGTCACGGCGCCATGCTCGCGGTGAAGCTCCTCGATGAGGCCACCGCCCGCGACTGGCGCGAGGCCGGGTGTCCGCTGATGGTGTGCGCCGCCGACGACTCCACCTGGACACGGCTGCTCGCCGCAGAACGTGCCGGCGAGGCGGTGGCCGTTCGGGATGCGGGCTTCACCGAGATCGCACCGGGGTCGGTGACCGTGATCGCGGAGGTAATCGAATGACGAAAGATCAAGCGGCATTACCGGAGTGGGCGCTACCGCTGAATCTGGCGCCTCATCCGGAGGGCGGCTGGTACGCCGAGACGTGGCGCAGCGAACTCTCACTGCCCGCCGCGTCGCTGCCCGGATACGACGGTGACCGCGCCGCGGGCACCGCGATCTATTTCGTGCTGTTACCCGGTGAAGAATCGGCCTGGCACACCGTGCGCGGCGCGGAGATGTGGCTGTTTCACCGCGGTGCGCCGGTGGAACTCGATCTCGGCGGTGACGGTGCTGTGCCCCTCGGCGTCGGGCCCACCGGCATCGAGCACACCGAGACGATCGTGGTCGGACCCGACATCGGTGCCGGCCACCGACCGCAGGTACTCGTGCCGCCGGGGCACTGGCAGCGGGCGCGTGCCGTGGGAAACGAAGCGGCGCTGGTCAGTTGCGTCGTCGTACCCGGATTCGACTTCGCCGACTTCCGGCTGGCCTGACGGCGCTCAGCTCGCCGGGACCCGCGCCGGCGCCAGGTGCTCCAGCGTCTGCAGCCACACCTGCCGGTCGGGGGCGATCGACGCGACGATCACCTCGTCGGCGTCGGCATGTCCGGCGAACCAGTCGAGATACTCCCGCACCTCGTCCGGGGTGCCGACGCCGGAATACGTGAGCATCTCGTCGATCTGACGTCCCTGCGGCATCGACAGGATTGCATCGGTTTCCTCGTCGGTGAACTTCCGTCCGCCCCGGCCGAAGAGCGCGGTCACCCGATGCCGCTTGGCCTGGTGGAGCTGGTCGCGGGCGCGCTGCGGATCCTCGTCGGCGATGACGCAGGCCCCGGCGATCACATACGGCTCGGCGAGCTGCTCCGACGGCCGGAACTGCTCCCGATAGATCTGCACCGCCTGGGTGAGGGCGCCGGGCGCGAAATGCGAGGCGAAACCATAGGGCAGGCCGAGCGCCGCGGCGAGCTGCGCACCGAAGAGCGACGAACCGAGGATGTAGAGCGGCACGTCGGTACCGTTGCCCGGCGTCGCACTCACCCCGAGCACGCGCGAGTGCCCGGTGAGATAGCCCTGCAGTTCGAGAACGTCGTTCGGGAAGCGATCGGCGGCGGCCATGTCGCGGCGCAGGGCCGCGAACGTGTTCTGGTCACCACCGGGGGCGCGGCCCAGCCCGAGATCGATGCGACCGGGGTAGAGCTCGCCGAGGGTGCCGAACTGCTCGGCGATCGTCAACGGCGCGTGATTGGGCAGCATCACCCCGCCGGAGCCGAGCCGGATCGTGGAGGTGCGGGCCGCGATATGGGAGATCAGCACCGCAGGCGCCGACGATGCGATCGACGACATGTTGTGGTGTTCGGCGTACCAGATCCGTTCGTAACCCCACTTCTCGGCGCGGATGGCCATGTCGGTCGAGGCGGCCAACGATTGGCCCACGGTTTCTCCGGTGCCCACCTGGGCGAGGTCGAGGATCGAAAGAGGCACACTCATACCTTGATCAAGGTCGTCGGGCGGACGGCTATTCCCTTGCCCGATCCCGACTTTGGTCGTCTCGCGCACACATCGGCCGGTGACGCCGCGCCCGGCACGGCAGGTCCTCGGCGGACCCCGGCGCCAGGCGGACACGCATCGCGATGATGGTGCCCACGGGCGCGGTGAGTAGGGCACGATGGAGTCCGTGACCGCCAGCGATCCCGTGCCCGACGAGCCCACCTCCGACCCCGACCTGTTGATCGATTTCCGTGACGTCGCGGTCGTTCGCGGCGGAACGTCCCTGGTCGGTCCGGTCACCTGGCAGGTCGAACTCGACGAGCGCTGGGTCGTCCTCGGTCCCAACGGCGCCGGCAAGACCACCCTGCTGCGCATGGCCGCCGCCGAACTGCACCCGAGTTCCGGTATCGCCTTCGTGCTGGCCGAGCAACTCGGCAAGGTCGAGGTCCGCGAACTGTCCACGCGGATCGGCGTGGCCAGTGCGGCGCTGGCCGACCGCATCCCCGACGACGAGGTGGTCAGCGACGTCGTCATCTCCGCCGGCTATTCGGTCATCGGCCGGTGGCGGGAGAACTACGACGACGTCGATCGGGCACAGGCGCTCGAATCGCTGGAGTCGATGGGTGCCGAACATCTCGCCGATCGGGCCTTCGGCACCCTGTCGGAGGGTGAACGCAAGAGGGTCCTCATCGCCCGGGCGTTGATGACCGACCCCGAACTGCTGTTGCTCGACGAACCGGCTGC
Organism: Gordonia sp. YC-XJ4; assembly: GCF_059511865.1. Taxonomy (NCBI): domain Bacteria; kingdom Bacillati; phylum Actinomycetota; class Actinomycetes; order Mycobacteriales; family Gordoniaceae; genus Gordonia; species Gordonia sp. YC-XJ4. The sequence goes on along the minus strand of NZ_CM183447.1, from coordinate 3,776,033 downwards.
CGGACTCGACCTCGGCGGGCGTGAAGAGCTCGTCGAACGGCTCTCCGCGCTGGCCGCCGACCCCGACTCGCCGGCGATCGTGCTCATCACCCACCACGTCGAGGAGATCCCCGCCGGATTCACCCACGCCATGCTCCTGTCGGAGGGGGCCGTGGTGGAGCAGGGACTGCTGAACAAGGTGTTGACGAGCAAGAACCTGTCGACCGCGTTCCGCCAGCAGATCACCTTGTCGAAGGTCGACGGCCGGTTCTTCGCCCGCCGGTCCCGCCGCGCCGGCGGACACCGACGTTCCGCCGGCTGACGAGTCGCTGCGGTCGATCGGGATCGGCCGCCCCTGGATGCGGTTGTGCCGCGGCCCGGCGATAGTGTCGACGGGTGTCCCGGCACACATCTCGGCCGGGACGGGTTGGAGGTCTTCGATGGCAGGGACGTCGGCACCGCAGGCCGCGCCGTTACGTGACGCGGCGACCGTGGTGCTCGTGCGCGATGGCGGCAAGAACAGCGACGGTGGCGACAACAGCGGTGGCGGGATCGAGGTGTTCCTGCAGCGCCGCGTCAAGCAGATGGCGTTCGCCGGTGGTATGACGGTGTTCCCGGGCGGCGGGGTCGACCCCCGCGACAGCGACGCCGACCTCGCCTGGACCGGACCCGCGCCGCAGTGGTGGGCCGAACAGTTCTCCACCACAACCGAACTCGCGCAGGCTCTGGTCTGCGCCGCGGTACGCGAGACCTTCGAGGAATGCGGCGTGCTGCTCGCCTCGTCGGGCGAGGAGTTCCCCGACCCCGCGACGTTGCGTGACGACCGCGCCGCCCTCGTCGACAAATCCCTGTCGTTCGCCGGTTTCCTCCGCGCCCACGGCCTCACGTTGCGCGCCGACCTGCTGCGGCCGCTGGCGCACTGGATCACCCCGGTCAACGAGAAGCGCCGCTACGACACCCGTTTCTTTCTGGCGGCCGTCCCGCCCGGCCAGGAACCGGACGGTTCGACCACCGAGGCCGACGTCACCCGGTGGGCGAGTGCGCAGGACGCGATCGACGCGTGGTCGGCGGGCAAGCATTTCCTGCTGCCCCCGACGTGGGCGCAGTTGACGGAGGTGGCCCGATACGCGACCGTGGCCGATCTCCTCGACGCCGAGCGCGCCATCGAGCCGATCGAACCGGTGGTGAGCGCTGGAAAGGGCTTGTCGGGCTTGGCTTTCACCCGTTCCGACGACTATTTTGCCGGTCTCGGCGATCAGCTGCCACCCGACATCACCCTCTAGTCCCGATCGTCACGACCAGCCGGCCGGGCTCGGGGGAGTTCCACGCCTGCTCGACGTCGGCGAGCGCCGCGGTGCGGACATCGATCGGGAGCCCACCGGCGGCGGCGAGATCGAGCAGGGCGGGGAGTTCGGCGAATAACAGACGCGGGTCGATCGATCCACCACCCGAGCCCCAGATCGAGATCGGACGCGCGCGCAGGATGGCGGCGTCGAGGGTGATCGACCGGCCGGCCAGTGCGCCGATCTGGACGTAGTCCACGCTGGAGTGGCGTCCGGTGAGGCTGTGCGCCCGTAGGGCTTCCAGCGTCATCTCGGCGACCGGACCCCAGAGGTAATCGAGGATCACGTCGATCCCCTCGGCAAACGCCGCCGCCAGTCGCCCTCGGGGATCGTCGTCGAGTAGCGACACCGTCTGCACCCGCGGGTCTTCGGCGAGACGGGCCAGCACCGCGGCGTTGCGGCCGACCGCGACGACGCGACCGGCGCCCAGGTGCAGGGCGATCCGGACGGCGAGAGTACCGGCGGTGCCGGTCGCTCCGAGAACTGCGACGGTGCCTCCTTGAGGGACACCGGATTTCACCAGCGGCATCCATGACGACATCGCGGGGTTGACGACCGCGGCGGCGGTCTCGCTCGACAACGCGTCGGGGATCGGCACCGCGAATCCCGCGGGCACCACCGTCCGTTCGGCGATGGTGCCGTATGGGTCGGGGCATCCGCCGGTGTAGACGCGGCGGCCGTCGAGTACGGCCACCCCGTCGACGCCGACGACGAAGGGGAGTTTGTCTCCCGAGGAGTAGTGCGCACCGCCCGCGATGGAGCGCACGATCTGATGCACCCCGGCGGCGAGCATCTGCACCTCGACGTACCCGTCGGTGGCGACGGGAGCGTCGAGGTCGGCATACACCGGTGGGTGGGTGAGGTCGGTGACGAGAGCTGCTTTCATGAACCACTCCTTTGAACAGTGTTCAAAACATGACTCTGTTAGGATGGTTGAACATTGTTCAAGAGTCAAGGGGGATCTGTGGCACGGACGCCGCTGAGCCGGGATGCGATCGTCGACGCCGCCTTCGAGCAGCTCGCGGAGACCGGCCTCGACGGGATCACGGCACGGGCGCTGGCCGGCCGATTGGGTGTGCGCGCCGGTGCGCTCTACTACCACGTCCGCGACATGACCGAGCTGACCGACGAGATGGCCACGCGCATCCTGCGGCGACTGCTCGACGAGCCGATCCCCGACGAGGCCGCCGCCGACTGGCGAGAGTTGTTGCGGACCAGTGGACATCGCATCCGTACGACGCTGCTGTCCTACCGTGACGGGGCCAAGTTGGTCTCGGGAACCACGCTGCTCGACGACGATGCCCTGCGCCGACTCGAAGAACCGGTCCGGGTGCTGGCCGCCGCCGGCATGACACCGCTGGATGCGCAGCGAGCACTGGTGGCGCTCAACGCGTTGGTCACCGGGTATGTGATCGAAGAGCAGCACCGGCATCCGGTGCCGGGGGAGAATCGCATCACCGCCGAGGCCCGACGCGCCCGCCTCGACCCCGACGAGCAGCCCCTGCAATATGCGCTCAGCGAGGAGATGGCGACACTGCCGGTTGACACCTTCGACTGGGCGCTGGAGGCGCTCATCGCCGGAATCGGTGTGCGCGTGGGACTCTGAGCGGTCTGTGGTGTCCTCTCTGTGGTGTCACCCTTTGCGGAGTTCTACCCGTCGAGGTCGACGATGTCGGTGTCGTCGGTCGTGCCGCCCGCGGCGTCGTCGCGATCGGCCCACTCGAGGAGGTGATCGAGGCGATGGGCGACGTCGTCGATCTCGGCGTGCAGGTCACCGAGTTCGGCGAATCGTGCAGGCATCGTGGCGATGGTGAAATCGTCGGGCTCGACGTCGGCGATCTCGGCCCAGGTCACCGGCGCCGACACGGTCGCCCGCGGGTTGCCGCGCACCGAGTACGCCGCGGCCATCGTGTGGTCGCGGGCATTCTGGTTGTAATCGACGAACACGGCCGACGGGTCACGGTCCTTGCGCCACCAGGTGGTCGTCACGTCCGCGGGACAGCGTCGCTCGACCTCTTTCGCGAATGCCAGTGCCGCACGGCGAACCTGGGGGAACCCCCATTCCGGGACGATCCGGACGTAGATGTGCAGCCCGCGCCCGCCGGAGGTCTTCGGGAACCCGCGGATGCCGAGTTCGTCGAGGACCTCGTGGACGACGCCGGCGACCCGGCGGATTCGTGCGAAGTCGCAGTCGGGCATCGGGTCGAGGTCGATTCGCCACTCGTCGGGCGATTCGGGGTCGGCACGACGGGAGTTCCACGGGTGGAACTCGACCGTCGACATCTGCACCGCCCAGATCACGCTGCCCAGTTCGGTGACGCACAATTCGTCGGCGGTGCGTCCGAACCGGGGGAACCACAGCTCGGTCGTCTCCACCCAGTCGGGAGCTCCGGCCGGAATCCGCTTCTGGTGCACCTTCTTTCCATCCACGCCTTTGGGAAAGCGGTGCAGCATGCACGGGCGCTCCAGCAGCGCGCGCACGATGCCGTCGCCGACGGAGAGGTAGTAGTGCGCGAGATCGAGTTTGGTCTCGCCGCGCTCGGAGAAATAGATGCGGTCGGGGCTCGACAGTCGGATGGTCCGTTCGCCGACGGTGAGCATCACCGGTGCCCCTGCGTCGCTCGCTGCCGACGGGGCCATCGCCGCTCCTCTCGGGCCATGCGTCAGCCGACGTCGCGCCCTGATGTGCAGTCTGCCATCGCGGTGGCGTGGGCGACGACAGCGGCGCGTCTGCTCGCGGCGTCGTCGGGCCGCACCGGCAGTGTCTGCACCAGGGCGCTCAGCGTCCACCAGCCGACGACCAGCGAGATGACGCTGAAGAGCAGTTGTTCGGCCCCGGTGCGGTCCAGGCCGGGCACTACCGCTCGGAATCCGGCGATGTTCTTCGCGCACATCGGGTTTCGAGCGTCGATGCCGACCGCGGCGTCGAGTTCGAGGCTCTCGTAGGCCAAGAGCCGGGGCAGGTGCGGGCGCTCGGCGCACCGGTCGAACAGTGCTCCCGCGAAACGGCCGATCGCCTCGGGGCCGGCGCCAGCGGGATCGACCCCCTCGAGAAGGCTCGCCAATTCCCGGGTCAGCACCGCGGTGAACAGGCCGCGCTTGTCGCCGAAGTAGCGGTAGACCCGCTCCTTGTTCACCCCGGCGTCGCGACCGATTGCGTCGAGGCGTGCCCCGGCGAAGCCGTATGCGGCGAACTGCCGGGTGCCGGCGTCGAGTAGTCGGCGTCGCGTCGTCTCGGTGTCCCAGGCCACGAACGAACCATACCGAAAGTCCAAACGATTGGTTGGAAACTGGGCGTTGTCGGGTTACGCTGCAATCTCCAAACGGATGTTTGGACATTGTTCGGTCGGGTGATGAGCGTCGGTCCGATGAGGTCCGGTCTGAGGAGAGTGCGATGCGAGCGTTGGTGATGGGTGCCCGCGGTGCGGTCGGTCGGGTGGTGGTCGAGGAGCTGCGTTCACGCGGGCATGTGGTGACGCGGGCCGGGCGCGGCGCCGGAAATGATCTGATCGGGCTCGATCTGACTCGACTCGATTTGACTGCGCCGGAGGGGCTCCGGACGTTGGCGCACCTGTCGGCGGTGCACGACGTGGTGATCAATGCGTCCGGGGTGGAGACGCCGGCGCTGGCGCGCTGCGGTGCTCCGGCCGTCGTCGAGATCTCGGCGACCTCGGCGTATCTGGCCGCGCTGCGCCGGGCGGTGCGCGAGGCCGTCGGCGGGACCACCATGTCGGAGGCGCCGGCGGGCACGGTCGTGACCGGTGCGGGTCTCGTGCCCGGACTCAGCACCCTGCTGATCGCCGAGCTCGACACGGAGCCGGGCGATGACGTCGACCTCGGAGTCGTGTTGGGTACCGGGGAACACCACGGTGCGGCGGCTGTCGAGTGGACCGCCGGGCTGCTCGGTACCCCGGTTCATCACCCGCCCGAGGGACGCCGGATCGTCAATCTTCGGCAGTCCCGTCGGATCGCGGAGCCCAGCGGTCGGCGCCGGCGCTACCTGCGGGCCGATTTCCCCGACCATGTCCTGCTCGCCGACCGGGGAATCCGAGTGCGTAGTCACCTCGCACTGAGCAGCCGGAGTGCGACCGGCGCGCTCGCACTCGCCGGTCGGGTCCCCGCCCTCGGGATTCTCCTCGACCGCGCTCCGCACGTGGGCTCGGACGAATGGCTGGTGGTTGCGCAGAATCGTCGTACCGGGCGCAGCCGGGCCGCTCGTGGGCGCCGGCAGTCGTGGGCGACCGGTGTACTCACCGCGTTCGCCGCCGAACTCGCCGCCGGCGGTGCGGCGGGTGGTGCGGTGACGATGGCCGATCTCACCGACGCCGCCGCGGCACAGGGACGGCTCGAACGGCCTGATCGTCAGACGGTAGCCTTCGACCATGGCTGAGTTCGTGACCCTGGAGACCTCCGACGACCATCCCGGTGTGGGCACCATCCTGCTCAACCGGCCACCGATGAATGCGCTGAACCGACAGGTCCAGTCCGAGCTGGCCGCCGCGGCCGCACAGGCCACCGACCGTGACGACATCAAGGCCGTCGTCGTCTACGGCGGTCCCAAGGTGCTCGCCGCCGGTGCCGACATCAAAGAGATGAACGACATGACCTATCCGGAGATGGCCAAGGTCGCCGGTCGCCTGCAGAGCGCGTTGGGGTCGATCTCGGAGATCCCCAAGCCCACGGTCGCCGCGATCACCGGTTACGCGCTCGGCGGCGGTTTGGAGGTCGCGCTCGGCGCGGACCGACGTATCGCCGGCGACAACGCGAAGCTCGGCGTCCCCGAGGTCCTGCTGGGTGTCATCCCCGGTGGTGGCGGTACGCAGCGTTTGGCCCGTCTCGTCGGACCGGCGAAGGCCAAGGACATGATCTTCACCGGCCGGTTCGTCGGCGCCGACGAGGCGCTGCGGATCGGGCTCGTCGACGAGGTCGTGGCACCCGATGAGGTCTACAACGCGGCCCTGGCGTGGGCCGGCCAGTTCGCCAACGCGGCATCGGTGGCGCTGGCCGCCGGGAAGAAGGCCGTCGACCAGGGGCTGGGAGTGGACCTGGCGACCGGGCTGAAGATCGAGGAACAACTGTTCGCGGCGCTCTTCGCCACCGAGGACCGCAAGATCGGAATGGAGTCGTTCGTGGAGAACGGCCCGGGGAAGGCCCGGTTCACGGGTAAGTGAGCCGCGCAGAGGGAGAGGGACACATGACGACCACCGAGAACGAGCCGGAGACGGACAACGAGACGGGTGCCGGGTCGCCGGTTGATCCGGCGCCCAACCCGCACGCCAGCGCCGAGGAGGTCGCGGCGGCGCTGACCGACACCAAGCTCGCGCAGGTGCTCTATCACGACTGGGAGGCCGAGACCTACGACGAGAAGTGGTCGATCAGCTTCGACGAACGCTGTATCGATTACGCGCGCGGCCGGTTCGACGCGGTGCCGGCGAGTGATTCTGCCGCCGGGAGCGCAGCGAGCGGGCTGCCCTATGGGCGGGCGATGGAACTCGGTTGCGGCACCGGCTTTTTCCTGCTGAACCTCATGCAGTCCGGGGTGGCCGAGAAGGGGTCGGTCACCGACCTGTCGCCGGGCATGGTGAAGGTGGCGCTGCGCAACGCCGAGAACCTCGGACTCGAGGTCGACGGCCGGGTCGCCGATGCCGAGAAGATCCCCTACGACGACAACACCTTCGACCTCGTCGTCGGACACGCTGTGCTGCACCACATTCCGGACGTCGAGCAGGCGTTGCGCGAGGTGTTGCGGGTGCTCAAGCCGGGCGGGCGGTTCGTCTTCGCCGGTGAGCCGTCGACGATCGGTGACTTCTACGCCCGGTGGATGAGCCGGGCCACCTGGTACCTGACGACGAACCTCACCAAGCTCGGTCCGCTGCAGTCGTGGCGCCGCCCGCAGGAGGAGCTCGACGAGTCCTCGCGTGCCGCCGCGCTCGAGGCTGTCGTCGACATCCACACCTTCGATCCCGACGAGTTGGCGGGCATCGCCCGGTCGGCGGGAGCGTCGTCGGTGCAGACCGCGACCGAGGAGTTCGCCGCGGCGATGCTCGGCTGGCCGGTCCGTACCTTCGAGGCCGCGGTGCCGCCGGGCAAACTCGGTTGGGGCTGGGCCGGTTTCGCGTTCGGCTCGTGGAAGCGCCTGACGTGGCTCGACGAGAACGTCCTGCGCAAGGTGGTGCCGCCGAAGTTCTTCTACAACGTCGTGGTCAGCGGGTACAAGCCCAGTTAGCCCAGGTGTGACTGTTCTTCCCCAAGACTTTCACTCTTCCGTAAGAAATCTCCAGCGGAAGAACGAAAGTCTTGGGGAAGAACGGTTTTCGGCCCTCACCACCCAGTGATCAGGTGCTCGGGCATCTGCCCGAGCACGGCGGCCATATTGTATTGGGCCATCGTCGATTTCCCCTCGACGTCGCGCGTGTAGGTGGCGTGGCCGGCCGAGCCGACGCGCCGGACACCGGTGCGATCGACGCCGGCGCGGGTGGCGAGGCGGATGAGCGACGGGCTCTCGACGGGGTCGCTGCCGAACAGTCCGAGGTCGGCGATCTGGTCGTCATCGTTCTTCAGGACATAAGCGGCACCGGACACGAGATTGAAACTCTCCGGCGTGTAATCGAGGTCGAATCCGCGGTCACCGCCGAGGCCGGGAGAGCCGTAGAAGATGACGTCGTCGATGAGGCCATGGGTCAGACGGAGGGCCTCGGCGGTGACCAGTGACCCGTACGAGTGGCCCAGGGCAACCAGGTGGGGTCGGCGATCCGACGCCGCGACGAGGCCGGCGAAGAACCGCGACAGGATCGGTGCGGTGTCGCGCGCCTTGCTCGACGTGGCGACATGCATAGCGCCGCGGGCCGTGGAGACGCGGCGACCCGGTCCCTTGAAATTCGGTGTGTCATAACCGATCCAGGCGATCGCGGCGACGGTCTCGGTGGGGCGTCCGACGATGGCCAGCTGGCGCAGGGTCTCCTCGCGCAGCAGGCGCCCCTCACCGCCCATGCCCTGGTAGGGCAAATCGCCGGTCAGGGACGGGTGCACGGTGGTCCCCAAACCGGGGGTGGTGACGCCGATGTGGTCGGCGGAGTCGGGATTGCCGATGGCCACCGCGGCGTGCCCGCGCTCACCGCTGTGCATGTCGAACGAGATGAGCAGCCGCGGATGGGCCGGCTCGGAGCGGCGGAGCTCCCGTTCGATGGCCCCGATGTCGGCGATCTTCGCGTCGACGTACCACTTGCGCGAGTCATCGGAGGTGAACGTACCGCCGAATCGGTTGTCGGCGAGACGTTCTGCCAATGTGCGGCTCTGCTTCTCCAGACCGTCGCGGACCGTGGGCAGCATCGCGCGATTCGCGAGATCGCGGTCCGCGGCCGGGATCCCGTCGCTGTTACCGATCCACTCCGGATGCTCGGTGTGCAACCGTTCTCGCTGCGCGACAGGCAGATCCGCCCACCACGCAGCACGTGTGGTGGGCGGACCCGAGAGTTCGGCCGGACGGTCGTCTGTCGATGCCACGACGTGAGACTAACGGCTGGCTCGTCGAAGGTCATGACCGCTGCTCCCGGAGAGCGGCGTGTGCGGCCGATCAGTCGGCGACCGGGGTGAACGTCGAGGTCGCGACCGGGACGCCGAGAACCGAGTTGATCGCCTGGTAGCCGGTACCGGTCTTGACGAAGGTGATCCGGCTGACCGGCGGGATGTCGGCGTAGGCGCCCCAGGGCGTACTCACCAGGTCGAGGGTGCCCGCCGTCCCGATCAGCTTGTCGCCCTCGACGGTGTAGTCACCACAGCGTTGCTCGACCGAGCTGCCGTATTGGGTGTGTACACACAGCCGGTACGCCCCGTCGGGGAGCGCGGCAGCGGCCGCGCCGGTACCGACCACGAGTCCGCCGGCGGCGGTGGCCGTGCCGGCGAGGGCGAGGACGACTGTTCTTCTCATTCTTCCCATGGCCGACATCATCACTGAGGGTTACCTAATAAGTCAAAGGGTGACCTAACCTTGAGCAAGGGTGATGGCCCGGGGGAGTATTGAGGCGATGGGGTACCGGTTCGGGGTAGACGATGTGGCCTTCCTACGGTCGCGACACGGGGCGAAGGCCCTCGAGATGGTGTCGGCGTTGCCGCTGACCGATCGGTCGATGCTCGCCGACGTCACCGAGGCGCGCAGCCGTTATGCCCCGCACGACGCAGCACTGATCGAGACCGTGCGGTGCCGTCGGCGCGCGGCCGGAAAGCTGCGCCACGCCGACGATCTCCTGCTCACCGACGATGCCCTGCAACAGGCGACCGCATCCCCGGTGGCCGGGCACCGGGCCACCGAGATCGCCACCCGCTGGCCAGGGGCAGTGGTCCACGACGTCACCTGCTCAATCGGCGGTGAGCTGATCGAGCTGGCCGCTGTTCCGGGAATCGGTGGGGTGATCGGCAGTGATCTCGACCGCGTACGACTGGCCATGGCGCGGCACAACACGGTGGTCCAACAGAGCACGGTGGTCCAACAGAGCACGGGGGTCCAACAGAGCACGGGGGTCCAACAGAACACGGTGACCCAACGAAGCGCTGTGGACCCGAAGAGCATGGCGATCGGTACGGGCCGGGTCCCGACGCTGCTCGTCGCCGACGCCCTCACGCCGACGTCGAGAGCCGATGTGTTCCTCGCCGACCCGGCTCGCCGTTCGGGTACCGGCCGCGTCTTCCGTCTCGATGCCCTGACACCGCCGCTTCTCGATGTGCTGATGACCTACGCCGGGCGGCCACTGGTCGTGAAATGCGCTCCGGGACTGGACTATCAGGTGTTGCGCGACCGGTTCGGGTTCGCCGGTCAGGTGCAGGTGACGTCGCTGGATTCGTCGGTGCGCGAAGCTTGTCTGTGGTCGGGCCCGGGGATCGACGATGGGCGTCGGGCCACGGTGATGCGTACCGACGCCGACGGCACGGTGCGGGTGTGGGAGATCACCGACGCCGAGTCCGACGATGTCGCCGTGGGTGACCCCGGGACGTTCCTCCTCGATCCGGACGGAGCGGTGGTGCGCGCGGGTCTGGTGCGCCACTATGCGCATCGGCACGGGCTCTGGCAGATCGATCCGCACATCGCCTATCTGACCGGCGATTCGGTGCCCGACGGTGAGCGCGGTTTCCGCATCATCGAGCGCCTGCCCTCGACAGGGGAGAAGGTGCTCCGCAAAGCGCTCGCCTCGTATGACTGCGGTTCACTGGAGATCCTCGTCCGCGGCCTCGACGTCGACCCGGACTCGCTTCGAAAGCGGCTCAAGCTCAAGGGTTCCCGTCCGCTGGCGCTGGTGCTCACCCGGATCGGCCGCAAGGGGGTTGGCTTCGTCTGCGAGCCCGGCGTCCGGGCGGGCTGAAAGCCGGATCGCCGCACAGCATCCGGCAGCGATCACGCACAGGGCGGCGGCCACGTGGAAAGCGTTGTCGTAGGAGCCCTGTGCGTCGCGGATGTAGCCGGCGCCGAAGGCGGCGACGGCCGCCCCCACCTGATGGAAGGCGAAGACCCAGCCGAACACCACCGGCGTGTCGGCGCCGAAGTAGTGGCGGCAGATCGCAATCGTCGGCGGAACCGTTGCGACCCAGTCCAATCCGTAGAAGATGATGAACACCCAGGTGCTCGGTTCGGCGTGGGGAGACAGCAGCAGTGGCAGCAGGAGTAGGGACAGGCCCCGTCCGAGGTAGTAGACGACGAGAAGGACGCGAGGATCGACACGATCGGTGAGCCACCCGGAGAACACCGTGCCCGCGACGTCGAAGATGCCGATCGTGGCGAGCAGCGAGGCGGCGACGGTCGTCGGCATGCCATGGTCGTGCGCGGCCGGGATGAAATGTGTACCGATCAGACCGTTGGTGGTGGCCCCGCAGATCGCGAAACTCGCCGCCAGCAGCCAGAAGGCGCGCACTCGCATGCCCTGGAGCAATCCGCTTGCGGCGGCACCGAATCCACGAGTGGGTAGTACCGAGTCCTCGCTACCGGGAGGAGCGCCGTAGGCGGTGGTGCCGACGTCGGCGGGCCGGTCGCGGATGAACAGCAGGACCAGTGGCACCACGGCCAGGGCGGCCACGGTGACGACGATCGACGCGACGCGCCACCCGTGGGAGTCGGTGAGGTGGGCGACGATCGGCAAGAAGATGAGCTGGCCGGTCGCCGACGCGGCGGTCAGCACTCCGGTCACCAGGCCGCGGCGTTCGACGAACCACCGAGTGGACACGGTCGCGACGAAGCCCATCGAGATCGACCCGGTGCCGAGTCCGACGAGCATCCCCCACAACACCAGCAACTGCCAGCTCGCCGTCATGAAGACACCCAGACCGGTGCCGGCGGCGATGAGGACCAGCGCGATGGTCAGGATCGGCCGGACCCCGAAGCGATCCATGAGTGCCGCCGCGAACGGAGCGGTGACGCCGAACAGCACCATGTTGATCGACATCGCCAAGCCGACCGTGGCGTGCGACCAGCCGAACTCCATGTGCAGCGGATCCATCATGACGCTGGGCACGGCGCGGAATCCGGCAGCGCCGAGGATCGCGACGAAGCTGACGGCGGCGACGATCCACGCCCAGTGCGGCCGGCGTCGCGGGCGTGCGGGTGGCCCGGCACGGCGGGTATCGGTGGTCACCCGAACAGCATCGGGGATGGCCAAGACCACGTGCCACTGGCATGATTGCCAATATGTCGGAAAATTGTGCCACGCCGGTTCCGCACCGGGTGGCGGTACTGCTCGTGCCACCCGTGGTCGGCTTCGATGCGACCATCCCGCCCCTGCTGTTCGGGCAGGCGTCTGACGAGGCCGGGCGCGCGTTGTACGAGGTGACGACGGTGTCCATCACCCCGGGGCCGGTGGCGACCACCACCGCCTATCAGCTGATCGCGGGAGCGGGGCCGGAGGCGATCGCAACGGCCGACACCGTGATCGTCCCGGGCACCCGTGACGAGAACTGCCGTCGACGGGCGACGATGCCCGACGGCGTGGCCGCGGCGTTGGCACGGATCCGTCCCGACACCCGGATCGTGTCGATCTGTACCGGGGCGTTCCTGCTCGCCGCCGCAGGCTTCCTCGACGGTCGCCGTGCCACCACCCACTGGCGCTACGCCGACGACTTCCGAAGGCTGTACCCCGATGTGGCACTGGATGAGTCGGTCCTCTATGTCGACGAGGGCCGGATCCTCAGCTCGGCGGGGTTGGCGGCGGGAATCGACCTGTGTCTGCACATCATCCGTCGCGATCACGGCGCCGCGGTCGCCAATCGGGTCGCGCGGCACTGCGTCGTCCCGCCGTGGCGCGAGGGCGGTCAGGGACAATTCATCGAGCGCGGGGTCCCCGACGACGCCGGTCACCTCACGCAGGCCACGCGGGAGTGGGCGCTGACCCACCTCGACGAGGCGCTGAGCGTGGAACGGCTTGCCGCGCATGCGCATCTGAGTGTCCGCACCTTCATCCGCCGATTCCGGGAGGAGACCGGAACGGCGCCGGGATCGTGGCTGCGTGACCGGCGACTCGATCTCGCGCGCGAACTGCTCGAGACCACGGGCGCCTCGATCGACGAGATCGCGCAGCGGTCGGGCCTGGGGTCGGCGGACAACCTGCGGCACCATCTGCGCAACGAGCTCGGCATGGCTCCGTCGGCGTACCGCAAGACCTTTCGCGGAGCGTGAGCCGACTGCGCCCGTGGGCCGGCATCACCGGCTCGCAGGTCTATTGTCCGGCGATGTTGCGCTTGCTGTCGAAGAAATACACCTCGCCGATATTGGTGGCGGTGGCGATCTGACCGGACGACGACACCGCGATCCCGGTGGCGAACCCACCCGAATCCGGCAGCGGCACCGACCGTTTCGTCTTGCCGTCGGTGGTCGACACCTCGGTCAGCGACAATGTCTGCGCACCCGCGTCGCGAACCACGGTCCACGCGGTACCGGCACTGGTCAGGGCCGAAAGGCTCACGGTGGCGAGATCATCACGCTGCCACACCTTTTCGGCGCGGTTGCCCTCGTCGCGCAGCAGGGTCAGCGGTGCCCCGATCACGCCCGTCGGAATGATCAGGCCATCCGGCGAGACCGTCATGGTGGCAAAACCGTAGCCGCTGTTGTCGTAGGTCCAGCGGGTCCGGCCGGTGGCCGCGTCGAGTGCCACGATCTGGCCGAGCCTGCTGAAGGCGTAGATGGTCGCGCCGTCCGCCGAGACCGTCGCCGGCCCGATGACCCCGCCGGGCACCTGGGCCTTCCACAGTTCGGTCACCGTGCGCTTGCCGTCGGTGGCGGCATAGGAGAAACCGCGGATCTCGCTCGCGATCGCGCCGGTCGGCCAGACGTTGAGGAAGAAGCGTTGATGGGCGACGTCGACCGCGGGTGGTGCGGGGACCGTACAGCGGGGACCGTTGGTGACGCAGTCACCGAAGCCGTACAGCGGATCCCCCGGATCGGCCTCCGGGCGCAGGCGCACCTCCGGGGCAACGGGGTTCGAGGTCTGGGTGTCGAGCAGCAGGATCTGACCTTGCGTGGTGACGACGAGGACCACCCCGCTGTCGGCGAACTTCGCCGAGAGTGGTACCCCGATCACCGGCATCCGCCAGCGGATCGCGCCGCCGGCGTTGAAGGCGAGGAATGTGGTCTCCTCGCCGATGTAGGGCTGATCGTATTGATCGGTGAGCATCGCGTTGGAGGCCACGCCGTCGCGCATGTTCTTGCAGAAGTTCTTGCGGCCGTTGCGCTGATCGAGCACCAACAGGTCGCACCCCGAGGAGTTCGACGTGACGCCCACATTGCCGGTCGCCGAGATGGTCACCGGCGCGGTCACCGTGCCGCCGGTCGGACGGGTCCAGCTCAACGCGAGATCATCGGGGACGGTGGGGTAGACGAAGTTCGAATTGCCGGCGTTGCCGCCGAAACTCGACCATCCCGCGCCGTAGACGGAACGGATGTCGATGTGCCCGTCCGAACAGGACGACAGTGCCATCGCGGTCACCAGACCGAGTACCACGGCGACGAGCGCCGGAAACCGGCCTCGGGCACGTGACCGTCGGGCAACCGCCATCGGAGCTCCTCTTCGCCTGGCCGTCGGAACCTCGCACCGGCGGCGCCAACGGTAGAGCCTATCGTGTGGCCCGCCGACGACGGCCAGGCCGGGGGAGTCGATTATGGTGGCCATCCATGACGACGATGTGGAATGCCAGCTACCGGTCGAGGTGGCGGGCGGGGCGACGTCGGGATCCGGCGCAGGCTCGATTCGTCAGCCTCGACTCCCTGCGGTGGGTGCTGCGGAATCGGGCATATACGCCGTGGTATCTCGTGCGATACCTGCGGTTGGCGCGGTTCCGGCTCGCCAATCCCCACATCGTGTTGCGCGGCATGGTGTTCCTGGGGCGCAATGTGGAGATCCATGCGACCCCCGAGTTGAGCCGGATGGAGATCGGTCGCTGGGTGCACATCGGCGACGGCAATTCCATCCGCGCGCACGAGGGCAGCCTGCGCATCGGCGACAAGACCGTGTTCGGATGCAACAACGTCGTCAACTCCTACCTGGACCTGGAGATCGGTGGCTCGACGCTGATCGCCGACTGGTGCTACATCTGCGATTTCGACCACCGGATGGACGACATCACCTTGCCGATCAAGGATCAGGGAATCGTCAAGGGGCCGGTGCGCATCGGGCCCGACACCTGGATCGCGGCCAAGGTGTCGGTGCTGCGCAACACGATCGTCGGACGCGGGTGCGTGCTCGGCTCACATGCGGTGGTACGCGGGGAGATCCCCGACTACTCGATCGCGGTCGGTGCGCCGGCCCGGGTCGTCAAGAACCGCAAGGATGCGTGGGATGCCAACGCCGCCCAGCGCGCGGAACTCGAACGCGCACTCGCCGACATCGAGCGCAAGAAGGCGCAGGCCGACATCGAGCGCAAGAAGGCGCAGTCGGAGAAGTAGAGCTCACTCCGGCTGCGCCGGGTCTCGTTCGGGCAGTGGGCGTTGCGCGATGATCGGTCGCCCCGACGGTTGGCGCACCCGGCGTTTGGCCGAGGCGTAGACGGACGCGGTGCGCGCCGCGACCTCCGTCCACGCGAAATCCTCCGACAACCGTGCCCGCGCCCGCCGGGCGCGCTGCGCCGACGAGTCGGGATCGGTCAGGGTTGTCCGCACCGCCGCGGCCAGTCCGGCAACATCGGCGGGCTCGAACGACAGGCCGGTCACCCCGCCGCGGACCGCCTCACCCAGGCCGCCCGCGGTGGAGGTCACCAGGGGAATGCCGGTCGCCGCGGCCTCGAGTGCCACGATCCCGAACGGTTCGTAGCGGCTCGGCAGCACGATCGCGGCGCACCGATGCATCAACTCCACCAGGCCCTGATGATCGACCGCGCCGAGAAAGGTCACCGCACGCCCGACCCGATGTCGGCGGGCCTGCTCGGTCAGCCACTCCAGCTGTGTTCCGGTGCCGGCGATGGTCAGCGTCGTGCCCGGGTGGGTACGACGGATACGGGGGAGTGCGGCGAGGAGGTCCTGCACGCCCTTCTCGTATTCGAGCCGGCCGGCGAAGAGCAACTCGGCGGGACCCGTCGGCGTCGGCCGCGGCGCGAACGGCCACGCGCGGATATCGATGCCGTTGTGGATCACCGTGATATCGGCGAGGCGGGGGCCCGGAACAGGGCGCACGATGCCGGCAGGGTCAGGCACCGACGAGTCGGGCACCGACGGGCCGAACAGGCGGGTCACCTCGTCGCGCATCGACTCCGAGCATGTGATCAGGGCGTCGGAGTCGGTCGCCAGCCACCATTCCACCGAGTGGACCTGGCGGTTGATCCGGCCGCTGACCCACCCGCTGTGGCGTCCCGCCTCGGTTGCGTGAATCGTGGAGATCAGTGGTACGTCGAAGATCTCGGCGAGCGCGATGGCCGGGTGCGCCACGATCCAATCGTGCGCGTGGACGACCTCGGGGGTCCAACTCGTCGCCCGTGACCCCCGCTCGCCGGCGAGGATCGTCAGCCCCGCGCGGATGAAACCGTGGCCCATCGCCAATGTCCAGGCCATCATGTCGGTGCCGAAGGAGAACTCCGGCGGGTCCTCGGCCACCGCGATCACCCGCACCCCGTCGACGACGCGATCGGTCGTCGGATGTGACACCGCATCGGTACCCGAGGGACGGCGGGTGAGGACGACGACGTCGTGGCCGAGGCCGGCCAACTCGGTGGCCAGGTGGTGCACGTGACGACCCAGCCCGCCGACGACGACCGGTGGGTACTCCCACGAGATGAGCAGGACACGCATCACCGGCACCGCCCGGTGGTGGTGTCGGTGATCTCGAGCAGTCGGCGCGCGTCGAGGTCGGCGAACAGGTTGTCGGCGCGAGACCAGTTGCGGCGCAGCCTCTCCGCCGCGACGGCGCGGCCACGCAGGGCGGCGTCGACGATCTCGCGGGTCGCGTGGGCGTGGGTATGGGCCCGGCCGATCGCGTAGTCGGCGGCGGTGTCCTTGGACACCATGAACGGCCAGTCCGACGAGACCGTCAGCAGCGCTTCACGGACGATCTGGTCGGCGACGTGGTGGCGGCCCGCCCGCGGGTCGACGATCTTGTCGACCGCGTCGAGAGCGGTCCGGCTCACCTCGGCGTTGAGCTGCACGAGATGCGACACCTGCGGCCCCTCCCAGACCCGCCAGTCCTTGCCTGATCCCCACGACGAGGGCGGAAGATCCACGGGCGCACCGACATAGCCGTGTGCGGCGGCGCCGGCGAGGGTGCCCACCTGCACGCCCGCCTCGGGCAGCCTGCGCAGCACGCGCTCGAGCCAGACCGGTCCCTCGTGCCACCAATGACCGAACAACTCGGTGTCGAAGGCCGCGACCACCAGCGCCGGCCGTCCGATGCGCTGCGACTCGGAGATCAGGCGTCGGCGGACATGGCCGATGAAGTCGTCGACGTGGCGGTCGATCACCGCATCGGCGCGCTGCGGGTCGTAGGGCTTCTTGTCCTGGGCGGCCACGGTTTTGCCGGTCACCCGGGACGGCTTGAGCCCGGTTGCGTGATCGTAGGTGTGGAAATCGCGATACGCGGCGTGCCCCGGATACCCCGATTTCGGGGACCACACCCGGTAGCTGACGGTCAGGTCACGGCCGAAGGCCAGGACGTCGCCGGTGCCGACGGGCCGTCCGAGTGCGGTGTCCCCGCGCAGCGTCGGGCCGTCGACCATGAAGTGGCCGACGCCCGCGGCGGCGTACTCGGTTTCCATTCCCGGGGCGAAGGCGCATTCGGGAGCCCAGATCCCGTGCGGTCTTGTGCCCCAGCGTAAGTGGGCATCGGCGAGGCCTTCGCCCAGGGAGAATCGCCGCAACCGGGCGTCGAGCAACGGTGCGAACGGATGGGCGAGCGGCCCGCCGAGGATCTCGGCGACGCCGCTGTCGGCCACCTGTCGGATCGTCGCGGCGCCCCCGAGACGCCAATGGCGCTCGAATTCGGCCAATGCCTGTGTCGCGCTGCGATGTTCACGCAGACCCAGGGCACGCCGGTCGGTGTCGGCGTCGACGGCCGCCTCCATCGCCCGCAACCGCCAGTCGGCCAACCACTCATACATCGACGCCGTGCAGTGCGGGTCGTCGAGCTGTGCGGCGAGCACCGGGGTGATCCCGAGCGAGACCATGTCGGAGAAACCGTCGGCGGCCAGTCGTCGCAGCATCGCGAACACCGGCAGATACGAGGCGGCCCATGACTGATACAGCCATTCCTCGCCGACGGGCCATCTGCCGTGGTTGGCCAACCACGGCAGATGCGAGTGCAGGACCAGGGTGAACTGGCCCGGGACGGGGGACGGCGGGGTCCGGTGCGGGGTGGGCACGCGCTACGACCGCATCGCGATCGCGAGCAGATCCAGACTGGCGTCGATGTCGGCGTCGTCGGCGTCACGGATGTCGAAGTCCTCCGCGCCGATCCCGGCGACGTCGGCGACCAAGTCCTCGGGCCAGGGTTGGCCGGCAAGTGCGCGTTCGATCTGTGCGTCGATGAGCGAACCGCCCCACTTGCGATCGAGACCCGCGAGCCGTTCGCCGTGATGGACGCCGAGCATCGAGGTGAGGGTGAAACCGGCGTCGGCGAGTAATCCACTCAACTCGGCGGCGTCGAGTTCGCGGGTGTGAAACGGGTTGAGCGGGGTGTCGCGGCCCGGGGAGAAGGTGATCCGGTTGGGGGTGGAGATGAGCAGCTCGCCGCCCGGTCGCAGGACGCGCGCGCATTCGGTGAGGAAGGCCGGCTGATCCCACAGGTGTTCGATCACCTGGAAGTTGACCACCACGTCCACCGAGCCGTCGGGTAGCGGCAGGTCGATCAGATTGCCCTGCCGGATCTCCACCTGCGGATACCGACGACGTGTGTGGGCGACGGCCGACTCGTCGTAGTCCACGCAGGTGACCTGCGCGCCGGCGTCGGCGAGCATCGCCGCGCCGTACCCCTCACCCGAACCGGCCTCGAGGACCCGGCGCGCGGCACATCTACCGACGATGTGGGCATAGGCGACCTCATGACGACGGAACCAATAGTTCTCCGCGGGGATACCGGGGACCGTGCGCTCCCCGGTGAGGGCGAGCTGTTCGTCCGATGTCAGGCTCCGCGGCGTGCCGGGCGTTACGTCCCGGTGTACGTCGGTCATCCGCACGACAATAGTCTCCCGTCCATTTTGTGAGCTAGTCGATGTTCTGCCCGATAATAGGACGGGCTAAAGTGGGGAAGACCGATGGCCTTACCCGCCGGTAAGTTGCCGAACCCGACGCAGGAGGTCGACGAAGACCCATGACAAATATTGTCGTTCTGATCAAGCAGGTCCCTGACACCTGGTCCGAGCGCAAGCTCTCCGACGGCGATTACACCCTCGATCGTGAGGCCGCCGACGCGGTGCTCGATGAGATCAATGAGCGTGCGGTCGAGGAAGCGCTGCAGATCAAGGAAGCCAACGGCGGCGAGGTGACGGTGCTGACGGCTGGTCCGGAGCGGGCCACCGAGGCGATCCGCAAGGCGCTGTCGATGGGTGCCGACAAGGCCATTCACATCAAGGACGACGCGCTGCACGGCTCGGATGCGGTGCAGACCGCGTATGTGCTCGCGCGTGCGTTGGGCACCGTCGAGGGTGTCGAACTCGTGATCGCCGGTAATGAGGCCACCGACGGTCGCGTCGGGGCGATCCCGGCGATGATCGCCGAGTACCTTGAGCTGCCGCATCTGACGCATCTGCGCAAGCTCACGCTGGAGGGCGAGACCCTGACCGGGGAGCGTGAGACCGACGACGGCATCTACCACATCACCGCGGAGCTGCCGGCGATCGTCAGCGTCAACGAGAAGATCAACGAGCCGCGTTTCCCCTCCTTCAAGGGCATCATGGCCGCGAAGAAGAAAGAGGTCCAGGTCGTTGGTCTGGCCGAGATCGACGTCGAGGCCGACGAGGTGGGTCTGGCCAACGCGGGCTCGGAGGTCACCAGCTCCACCCCGAAGCCGCCGAAGACCGCGGGTGAGCGGGTCACCGACGAGGGTGATGGTGGCGTGAAGGTGGCCGAGTACCTGGTCGCGCAGAAGATCATCTAGCACCGGCCCGCAGACCACCACCGTGCCCGCGGGCTTGCGCTCCGGCGTCATCCGAGTGCGAATTCCGCAGGGCCCCACATACATCCAGGAGTAAACGAAAATGGCAGAAGTTCTCGTTCTGGTCGAGCAGGACGCCGAGGGCGCCCTGAAGAAGGTGACCAGCGAACTCATCACCGCCGCCCGCGCGTTGGGCGCTCCGTCGGCCGTCGTGGTCGGCGCGCCCGGCAAGGCCGACGGCATCATCGACGGCCTCAAAGAAGCCGGTGCGGAGAAGATCTACGTCGCCGAGTCCGAGGACGCCGCGACCTACCTGATCAGCCCGAAGGTCGACGTGCTCGCCTCGATCGCCGAGTCGGCGTCGCCGGCCGGCATCCTCGTGGCGGCCACCGCCGACGGCAAGGAGATCGCCGGACGCCTCGCCGTTCGGCTGGGCTCGGGAGTCCTCGCCGACGTCATCGACGTCAAGGAGGGCGGCATCGGCATCCACTCGATCTTCGGTGGCGCGTTCACCGTCGAGGCCCAGGCCAAGGGCGATGTGCCGGTGTTCTCGGTCCGTCCGGGTGGTGTCGAGGCGGCTCCGCAGGCCGGTGCCGGTGAGCGCGTCGACGTCGAGGTTCCCGCGCAGGCGGAGAACGCGGTGAAGATCACCAAGGTCGAGCCGAACGTCGGTGGCGATCGTCCGGAACTGACCGAGGCCTCGATCGTGGTCTCCGGTGGTCGTGGTGTCGGGTCGGCGGAGAAGTTCTCGGTGGTCGAGGAACTCGCCGACTCGCTCGGTGCCGCTGTGGGTGCCTCGCGTGCCGCCGTCGACTCCGGCTACTACCCGGGTCAGTTCCAGGTCGGTCAGACCGGTAAGACGGTCTCGCCGCAGCTCTACGTCGCCCTGGGTATCTCCGGTGCCATCCAGCATCGTGCGGGTATGCAGACCTCGAAGACCATCGTCGCGGTCAACAAGGACGAAGAGGCCCCGATCTTCGAGATCTCGGACTTCGGTATCGTCGGCGACCTGTTCAACGTCGCCCCGCAGCTGACCGAAGAGGTCAAAAAGCGCAAGTAGTCGCTTCCTGCGTCACCTACAGCGCCCCCGGGATGTCCGATCTCCGGGGGCGCTTTCGGTGTTTGCGCAGAGTTCACGCTGCCGTCGGCCACGCGGGACGTGTTCACCCGACCAGCACCGACACGACGGCCCGCCGTCGCACTCGCGATGCCCGGTCTGGCTTTCATCTCAGGTATGACACCTGGACCTGCTACCGCTCTGACCAGCACCGACCGTGGCTCGTCCCACCGCACCCTGGTGCACGCGGGGCCGCTGCGGATCGTGCTCACCGACGACCCGGCCGACATCGCGGCCGCCCAGCGATTCCGGTTCGAGGTCTTCGCGGCCGAACCGGGATTCTCCGATGACATCGGCGACCCCGAATCCCGCCGTGACGCAGACCATTTCGACGACCACTGTGAACATCTGCTGGCTCGACACGACGACCACGGCATCATCGGCTGCGCCCGGCTGCTGGCGCCGCCCCGCGCCATCGCCGCCGGCGGCTGGTACAGCTCCACCGAATTCGACCTGACCGCACTGGACGAGATCGCCTCGATGACCGTCGAGATGGGCCGGGCCTGCGTGGCGACCGGACACCGGGACGGGTCGGTCACCGCGTTGATGTGGGCGTCGATCCTGCGCTACCTGCAGGAGTCGGGCTACCGCTATCTGATGGGGTCGGTGTCGATGCCGCTCGGCGGGCCGGCCGTCGACGGCTCGGCCCGGGGCAGCGCGCTACGCGGCGCAAGGGACGAACTCAACGAGCGTTACCGCGCACGGTGGCGGGTGCGCCCGCACGAGAGTCCACGGGTCGACGGCGTGGCGCTCGACGACATCCCTGCGCCGGATAGGGTCGTGCTTCCGCCGCTGATGCGTGCCTACCTGCGCCTCGGTGCGCGGGTGTGTGGCGACCCGGCGGTCGACCCGGCCTTCGACGTCGGCGATTTCCCGACGGTGCTGGATCTCGACTGTGCCAACCTCCGCTATCTCGACCGGCTCCGTGACACGGTCCTCCGGCTCGGGGGCGCGGCGTGACCGCGGTCAGCGTTCGGGTCCCGTTCGCGGACCCGCGGATCGAACCGGGCCCCGCGGACCCACACCCCGCCGAATCGCCCGAACTCCCGACCGCCGGCGAGGTGAGCGCCTCGGGGCGTACCGAGGTCGAGGTGAGGCACGCGTGGTATCCGACGAGCCCGTGTGGGTCGCACTGTCTCGACGACGCCGGGCCGCGGGTCGGGCCGATCGTGGTGGCCCTGCGGATCGCCCGTCTGCTGACGACGGCCGTGATGATCGGACTCGTGGGGCTGATGGCCACCGTGACACCCCGGCTGGTGCGCCGCGCCTACCTGCGGTGGGCGGCACGAGAGCTGTTGCGCGCCATCGGAATCCGCGTCGTCATCGACGATCGCCGACCGTTTCCGTCGCGCGCCCGCGGCTTGATCGTCGCCAACCACATCTCATATCTGGACATCCTGGCGATCGCGGTGGTGCAGCCCGCGCACTTCGTCGCCAAGTCCGATGTCGCCGCCATGCCCGGCATCTCGACGCTCGCTCGGCGACTGGGCGTCATCTGTATCGACCGCGGCTCGCTGCGGATGCTGCCGACGGTGATCTCCGAGGCCGTCGCCGGGCTCGAACGGGATTCGTCGGTGGCGGTCTTCCCGGAGGGCACCACGTGGTGCGGCCGCGCGCAGGGCGGGTTCCGGCCGGCCTTCTTCCAATCGGCCCTCGACGCGGGGGTGCCGATCCTGCCCATCGGTATCGCCTTCAGTGCCGACGGAATCCCCACGGCCGAACCGGGTTTCATCGGCGACGACGGACCGGCGGACACCCTTGCCCGGGTGCTGCGGATGCGGGCCGTCGCGGTTCACGTCAGTCTGCACGAACCGCAGCTGCCCTCGGGCGACCGACGGACGATGGCCGCGCGCTGCGAACAGCTGATCCGATCGGCGCCACGGGGAGACCGGGCGTCCCTCCGGCATCGGGAATCAAACAACATATATGATGTCAGAACGCCTGTGCGTGGCGTGACACCGTTGTTTTCCGGGCCGGAAGGGGCCGCTGCATGTCCGACACACTCTCATCCTCGACGAAGCTGACCGTCGATCAGGCACGTGCCCGATTCGCCGACCTGCGCGCGGCCGACGGCACCGTCGACGACGCCGACCTCGACGCGATCTGGGCGGCGCTGCCGACCCTGCGCCCCGAGGAGATGCTGGGACGGTGGCGCGGTGGCGAATTCACCACCGGGCACAAGGCCAACGGGATGCTCCCGCGCGTCGGTTGGTACGGCAAGACCTTCATCTCCCGCTCCGAGGTGCAGCCCCTGGTGTGTCGCAACGCCGATGGCGATCTGTACTCCAACACCGAACTCGGCAAGGGTGAGGCCAGCCTCTGGATGATCGAGTTCCGCGGTGAGGTCACCGCCTCGATGGTCTACGACGGCCAGCCGGTGATCGACCACTTCAAGAAGGTCGACGACACCACCGTCATGGGGATCATGAACGGCAAGGGCGGAGTGGTCGACGGTCGGCATCTGTACTTCTACCTCGACCGGGACTGACCCGGGACTACAACTGCCGGGTACCCAAGCGGTCGGCAAGGGGTTTCCAAGAGGGTGACGCGACAGTCGGTTCGACAGCATCGACCCGACGAGAGGCCCTGACGTGTCCCCGCAGACCGACCGAACCGAGAGCGATCACCGCACAGCGCGATTCACCCCGACCCAGCGGGTGACCCTGACCGTGGCCTGCGCCGCCACGGCGATGCTGATGCTCGACATCGCCGTGGTGAACACCGCCCTGCCCTCCATCGCCCGCGACTTCGGTGCCGATTTCACGAGTCTGAAATGGATCGTCGACGGCTACACCCTGGCGTTGGCCACCGTCGTGCTCTCGGCTGGTGCCTGGGCCGACCGCATCGGGCGGCGGCTGGTCTTCGTCATCGGCGCCGTCGTCTTCACCGTCGCCTCGGCCTTGTGCGCGGTCTCGGCGGACATGGTGATGCTCAACCTCTCTCGGGTCGTCCAGGGGCTCGGTGCGGCGTTGCTGTTCGCGACGTCGCTGGCCCTGCTCGCGCACGCCTTTCCCGAACCCGCGCAACGAACCCGGTCACTGGCCGCCTACGGCGCCACGATCGGCGGATCGTTCGCGATCGGCCCACTGCTGGGCGGCGTGCTCACCGAACTGCTCGACTGGCGGGCGATCTTCCTGCTGAACGTCCCGGTCGGTGTCGCCATGCTCCTCGGCGCCCGCTGGGTCGCCGAATCACGCAGCGTCACACCACGACGCGGCGACTGGGCCGGCTCGGTCACCGTGGTGATCGGACTCGCGGCGCTGACCTACGGTCTGATCGAAGCGAACACGCGCGGCTGGACAGACCAGGTGACGCTGGCCGCACTGGGGGTCTCGCTCGCCGCACTGGTCACCTTCGTCGTCATCGAAAGCCTTGTGCGCCAACCGATGGTGCCGTTGGCGATGTTCACCAATGCGGCATTCGCCGGCGCCCAGGCGGCGACCTTTGCCATTTCGGCGTCGATGTTCGCGGTGTTCGTCTACGTCACGATCTATCTGCAGGGTGTGGTCGGGATGTCGGCGATCGAGGCGGGTCTGGTGTACCTGCCGGGCACGATGGCGATGTTCGTCGTCGCCGGACTGACCGATCGCATCGTGGGCCGGGTCGCACCGCGATGGCTGATCGGCGTGGGGTTGGCAGCGGTCTCCGGTGGCCTCGGGTGGATGACCGTCGCCGGTACGGACGGCTCCGGGTGGGACATGGTGGGCGGATTCGTCCTCGCCTGTGTCGGCGCGGGGATCGTCAATCCCGTGATGAGTGGTGTGGTCCTCGCCGAGAGCCGCCACGACGACGCCGGGCTGGCCGCGGGCATCAACGACGTGTTCCGGCAGTCGGGGATCGCGCTCGGTGTCGCTGCCCTCGGCGCGTTCTTCCCGAGTCGTTCGGTGCTACACGGCGGGTCACCGGAGGACTTCGTCTCCGGTCTGCATGCGGCGCTGTGGGTGGCGAGCGCGGTGGCACTGGCCGGTGCGATCGTCGCCGTCGTGACCATGCGTCGGGCCCGGGCAACCGGTGGCGGATCGCACGTCGATGTCACCGTCGCCGACGGTTCCGACCGGCGTTTCGGGGAATCGGGCAGAAGCGACGAGCCGGTCGCGACGCGATGACCGTGTCGAGGGCCGCCGTGGCGCATACACTCCCGGAAGAAGACGGCGGGAGTGAGGAATTCGGCGTGCGGGAGTATCTGGTGCTCGGTCCCCTCGAGATGCGTCGGGACCGGGCGCCCGTCGACCTCGGCCCGCCCAAACAGCGCGCCGTTCTCGGGACGCTGCTCCTCGCCCGTGGCCGGGTGGTCACGGTGGACCGGCTCGCCGACACCCTGTGGGGGGAGCAGCCGCCCGTCGCCGCCACGACAAGTCTGCAGGCCTACATCTCGAATCTGCGGCGTGCGCTGCGCACCAGCGGTGAGGCGTCGCCGATCGAGCGCGTCGGCGCGGGCTACCGGATCGACGTCGGCACCGATGTCCTCGATGTCGTCGAGTTCGCCGAGCTGGCGCGCAGCGCGCGCATCGCCCGTGACGAGGGGCGGTGGGCGGATGCGCTCGCCGATTCCGCTGCCGCCCTGGACCGCTGGCGCGGTGACCTCCTCGGTGGTGAACTCGACGACGTCGATTGGGTCGCCGCCGAATCGGCGGCCCTCGACGAGAATCTGATGGCCACCCAGGAGATCCACATCACCGCGCTGCTCGCGGAGGGCGATGTCGGTGGCGCCCTCGGCGCAATCGTGACGTTGAGGTCCCGAGAACCGTTGCGCGACAGGGGAGTCTGGCTGCACATGGCCGCCCTGTACCGCGCGGGTCGAGCGACCGAGGCGTTGGAGGTCTACGCGGAGCACCAGCGAGTCCTCGACACCGAGCTGGGATTGATCCCCGGAGCCGAGCTGGTCGACCTGCACGGTGCGATCCTGCGACACGATCCGGTGATCGCCGCGTGGCCGCGGCCGCCGCACTGGTCGGGGGCGGTGACGGTGACCGGCCCGGCGGGCCCCGAGACATCGGTGGCAGGGGAGTCGGTGGCAGGGGAGTCGGTGGCAGGGGAGTCGGGGCCGGGGGAGCCGGGGATCGGGGCCGGTGACGTGGAGGGCGTCGCGCCGAGGTCGGGATCGATCGTCGGTGAGGTGCGGCTGGTCGGTCGGTCGGCGGAAATCGACCGTATCCGAGCGGTGTACGGCTCGTCGGGGTCGTCGACCCGGTGGCTGCTGCTCGGCGGGCCACCGGGCATCGGCAAGACCCGACTGGCCGAGGAGGCCGCGCGCATCGGCGCCGAAAAGGGCTCGCAGGTGGTGTGGGTCCGGTGCCCCGACGCCGAGGGTGTGCCGGCGTGGTGGCCGATGCGGCAATTGTGCCGGGCGCTGGGCGTCGACCCGGCGGGTGTGCTGTCGGTGCCCGACGGGGTCGACGCCGACACCGCGCGGTTCGCGGTCTACGACCGCGTCCACACCATGCTCGAACAGGCCACGAGGCTCGAACAGGCCACGAGCACGCGGGGTCTGACCGTCGTCGTCGACGACGCCCAGTGGGCGGACGCGATGTCGCTGGGTTTGCTCACGTACCTGACGACCGTCCTGCGTGACGCGCCGATCGTGCTGATCGTGACGGCGCGCGACGGTGAGGGCGGCCACGATCTGCAACGGTTCCGTACCGCGGTGGCGCGGGCCGGCGGCGTCGGGATCGACATCCCCACCCTCGGTCGGGCCGGGGTCGCCGACCTCGTGCGCGCGGTCGCCGCCCTGGACGCCGACGCCGGGGAACTCGATGCCGACGAACTCGACACGCTGATGCGCCGCACCGGCGGCAACCCGCTGTTCGTCACCGAGTTCTCGCGCCTGCCGCCGGCGCAGAGACGCACCGAGGCGGTTCCCGCGGCGATCCGATCGGTCCTGGACCGCCGTCTGGCCACCCTGGATCCGGCGGTTCTCGACGTCCTGGGCCACGCCGCGGTCCTCGGTGAGACCATCGACGCCGGGTTGCTCGCGACCGTGATGGACCGCGACGTCGGCGAGCTCGCCGATCGTATCGACGAGGCGGTCGACGAGCGCATCCTCGTCACCGTCGGCGGTTCGGCACGATTCGCCCACGCGTTGCTGCGGGAACAAGCACTTGCCGGTATCCGACCGCTGCGCCGGGCGCGAATCCACCTGCGGGTCGCCGAGATCCTGTCGCGGCGGCACACCGCGGGCTCGACGTCGCGTCGAGCCGCCCACCTGCTCGAGGCGCTCCCCGTGGCCGATCCCGCCGACGTCGTCGCCGCATGCCGCGCAGCCGCCGACGAGGCCACCGCACACTGGGATTCGGAGAGTGCGGCCCACTGGCTCGGCGCCGCCCTGCGCACCCACGAGTCGGCCGGATTGCCCGACCGCGAGGAGCGCGACGACCTGTTGATCGGGATGCTCGCCGCCCAAGCCCGAGCCGGACACGTCGAGACGGTCCTCGAGGGTGTCGGGCAGCGGATGCAGCAGGCCATCACCGACGGGGCCACCGCCACCGTCGGGCGACTCGCGAGCGCTCTGATCCGCGCGGGCGGGTCGTGGCCGTGGGTGGGCCCACACGTCGACAACGAGACCCTGCAAACGCTCCTCGATCGTGCCGAGATCGCGGTGTCGGACGATCCTTCCGCGTCGGCTCGGGTGGTCGCAGCGTCGGCGATCGGGCAGTGCTACCACAAGGACGCGTCGGTTCCGGCCGGGTTGCTCGCCCGGGCCGATGCCCTCGCCGCGGACATCGCTGACGACGACATCACCGCCGATGTCTGGATGGCCCGGCTGATCACCTACTCGGGGGTGGCCGAATACGCGGCGTCCTCACTCGACCTCGCCGAGCGACTGCGGGCGCTGCCGCACACCGATCAGGCCGTCGACGAGGTCATCATCGACACCGCGCTGACGATGGCGACCATGACCCTCGGCGACGTCGCCGGGACCGCGGCCCTGGTGCGTACGGCCATCGTCGGCAGCGAGCGCCTCCGATTACCGATCCTGCGCGCCCAATTGCGGTGGATGGAAGCGTCATTGGCGGTGTGGCACGGCGACTTCGCCACTGCCAAACACCACTTCCGTACCGCGGTCACCGTCCATCAGATGACCGAGCTGTACGTCGCGGGGACCGGCACCATCGCCCTGTTGGCGCTGGCCGCCGAACGCGGGATGCTCGACGACCTCGCCGACACCGGGGACCATTCGCCGATGGAGTGGGCGCGGATGATCGCCGAGGACTTCACCGACGACCAGGTCGCGATCCTGCTCGCGGCCGGGATCGCGATGATCGCCGGCGCCGAGGGCGACCGCGACCTCGCCGAGCGGATGATCGTGTCCTGGCTCGCCGACGACCGGCCGATGATCTGGACGTCGTTGTGTCAGGCGGTCCTGCTCGCCCACGTGGTGGCCGATCTCGAACTCGTCGAGCACGCAGCACGATTCGCCGAGTATCTGACGCCGTACCGCTCGTGTATCGCGACGCTGGGCCAGCTCGGCTGTATCGGCCCGGTCGGTCTGGCGTTGGCCCGGGTGTGTTTTCTCCTCGGCCGGGTCGAGGAGGGGGAGGCGGCGCTTGCCGCGGCACGGGACCTCTCGGAGCGCGAGGGTGGGGTGCCGTCGGTGTTGCGATGCCGACTGCTGGCCGCACAGCGCAGCCCGCGTTCGGCCCGCCGCGACGCCGAACTCGCCGAGATCGCCGACATCGCGGGCCGGTTCGAGGTCACCCAGGTGCAGGCCTCGGCCCGGGAACTGCTCGGCGGGACGGATTCCCCTCGCTGATCGGGTCTCGCAAGCCCGAGGGCGTGCACTGACTCGGTGGTCCGCGCGAACGCGCCAAGCCCGCTCCAAGGACCGCCCAAGCGGTTCAGAACACCCTCATGGGGCGACCGCAACGCCGTCGCCCCGGCACCGATCGGTCCGGGCACACCGTTCCCACCCGAGGAGATCTCCGATGACATCGACCCGCAGCGTCGATCAGGCCGACATCGCCGCCCTGCGACGCGCCGTGCGCGGCAGCGTGCACCGCCCCACCGATCCTGGATATGCCACCGTCGGTTTCAACGTCGCCGTCGCCCAACGCCCCTGGGCGGTCGTGGATGTCGCCGACGCCGCCGATGTGGCCGCCGTCGTCGGATTTGCCGCCGCCAACTCGATGACCGTGTCGGTGTGGGCCACCGGGCACGGCGCCACCGGGGTCGATGGGCATTCGATCCTGGTGCGCACCACCGGATTGGACGTCTGCGAGATCGATCCGGCCACCCGTACCGCGCGGGTCGGCGCCGGGGTGCGATGGCAGCAGGTGCTCGACGCGGCGACACCGCTGGGGTTGGCGCCGCTGTGCGGTTCCGCACCCGCGGTCGGGGTGGTGGGCTTTCTCAGCGGCGGCGGGATCGGCCCGCTGGTGCGCACGGTCGGCGCATCGTCGGATCACGTCCGGTCGATCACGGTGGTCACCGGCAACGGCGCACTGATCCGGGCGACGCCGGAGTGCAATCCCGAACTGTTCTGGGGCCTGCGTGGTGGCAAGGCCACCCTCGGGCTCATCGTCGAGGTGGTCATCGATCTGTTGCCGATTCCCGAGATATTCGGTGGGGCACTGTATTTCGACGGCGAACAGGCAGAGACCGTGGTGCGGGGCTGGCGACGCTGGGCGACGGAGCTGCCCCGCGAGATCACCTCGTCGCTGGCCCTGATGCGGCTTCCCGCCATGCCCGGGATTCCCGAACCACTCGGCGGACGCCTCACCGTGGCCGTCCGGGTCGCCGCCGTCGGCGACCCGGGGCGCGCCGCCGAACTCTGCTCCGGCCTGTCCGCACTCGGCACGCCGGTGCTCGGCGGGCTCGGCGTGATGCCGTATGCGCGTATCGGGGAGATCCATGCGGACCCGACCACACCCATGCCGGTCGTCGAGGCCGGCACACTGCTCGGCGAACTGGGCGAGCCTGCCGTCGACGCCTTGCTCGCGGAGGCCGGACCCGCGTCGATCACGGGCCCGGTGATCGTCGAGGTCCGGATGCTCGGTGGGGCGTTCGCCGACGAGCCGCCGGTGCGCAGCGCACTGTGTCACCGTGACGCGGCGGCGCATCTGTACACGGTCGGGCTCGCCGGCGGGCCTGAGGCGACACCCGGCGCCGCGGTCCTCGACGCGCTGGCGCCCTGGGCCACCGGCGGCGAGCTCCCGAACTTCGCGGCGTCCGCCGATGCCGTGCGCATCCGACGGTGCTACGACGAGGACACCTTCGCCTGGCTTGCCGCGCTCGCCGCCCAACACGATCCGCACGGGGTTCTCCACGTCGGGCAGGTGGTGCGCTGAGCGCATACCCGCATCCGCGGGGGGACGCCGCGCGTCGAGAATCTCGGGCCGTCGAGAATCTCGGGTCGAGTGGAATTGGTTGGGACCCCGCGCGCGTTTATCCTTGGCAACGACATGTCCATGCCCACCCGAGCCCCCGTCTACCTCGATCACGCCGCCTCGACCGCGATGCTCCCCGAGGCCATCGAGGCGATGAACGCCGTCTACGCCCAGCCCGGCAACGCCTCGTCGCTGCACGGGGCGGGCCGGTGGGCGCGGCGTCTGCTCGAGGAGGCCAGGGAGACGATCGCGGCCTCGCTCGGTGCGCGGCCGTCGGAGGTGATCTTCACCAGCGGGGGCACCGAGGCCGACAACCTTGCGGTCAAGGGGATCTACTGGGCACGACGCCAGGCCGACGACCGACGCCGTCGGGTCGTGATCTCGTCCATCGAGCATCACGCGATCGTCGACTCGGCGCAATGGCTGGCCACGCAGGGCGCCGAACTGGTGATCCTGCCGGTCGACGACGCCGGGTTCGTCTCGCCTGCGGCGCTGCGCGCCGAACTCGCCGCGCACGCCGACGAGACCGCCCTGGTGTCGATCATGTGGGCCAACAACGAGGTCGGGACGATCGAACCGATCGCCGACCTGGTTGCGATTGCCACCGAGTTCGGCATTCCCATGCACTCCGACGCGGTGCAGGCCGTCGGCCACATCCCTGTCGACTTCGGGGCGAGCGGGTTGTCGGCGCTGAGTGTGGCCGCCCACAAGTTCGGCGGTCCGCAGGGGGTCGGCGCGCTGCTGCTCGGTCGCGACGTGCCGTGTGTGCCGCTGGCCCATGGCGGAGGCCACGAGCGTGATGTCCGCTCGGGTACCCAGCCGGTCGCGGCGGCCGTCGGTATGGCGACCGCTCTGCGGATCGCCACCGCAGAGCTACCCGAATCGATGGTCTCGGTCGCCGCATTGCGCGACGAATTGTTCGCCACCATCCTCGACATTCCCGGCACGAGCGCCAACGGACCGCGCGACGAGCGTCGGCTGCCGGGCAACGTTCACGTGTCCTTCGAAGGGTGCGAAGGGGATTCGTTGCTGATGCTGCTCGATGCCAACGGCGTCGAGTGCTCGACCGGTTCGGCATGTACGGCCGGCGTCGCGCAGGCCAGCCACGTCCTGTTGGCGATGGGTCTCGACATGGCCGAGGCCCGCGGCTCCCTGCGGTTCTCGTTGGCCCCGAGCACGACCCGTTCGGACATCGAGACCGTCGCCGACGTCATCGGCGAGGTGGTCGAGCGTGCCCGCGTCGCCGGACTGGTGTCGGCGCCCGGCGGAAGGACACAATGATGCGGGTCCTGGCAGCCATGAGCGGGGGCGTCGACTCGGCGGTCGCCGCCGCACGTGCCGTCGACGCCGGTCACGACGTCGTCGGCGTGCATCTGGCGTTGTCGACCGCTCCGGGCGCCCTACGCACCGGCTCGCGGGGGTGCTGTTCGCGTGAAGATGCCGACGATGCCCGCCGCGCCGCCGACGTCCTGGGGATCCCGTTCTACGTGTGGGACTTCGCCGATCGCTTCAAGGACGACGTCATCGACGAGTTCGTCGCCGCCTACGCTGCGGGACAGACCCCGAATCCGTGTCTGACCTGCAACGAGAAGATCAAATTCGCGGCGCTGGCCGACAAGGCGATGGCCCTGGGTTTCGATGCGCTGGCCACCGGCCACTACGCGCGCCTGTCCGGAGGACAGCTGCGTCGGGCCGTCGATCCGGACAAGGACCAGTCCTACGTCCTGGCCGTGCTCACCCGGGACCAGCTCGACCGCGCGATGTTCCCGGTCGGCGACACGCCCAAACCCGCGATCCGTGCCGAGGCGGCGCAACGGGGATTGTCGGTGGCCGCCAAGCCGGATTCGCATGACATCTGCTTCATCCCCACCGGCGACACCCGCGCATTTCTCGGCGCACGCATCGGCGTGCGGCCGGGTGCGGTCGTCGACGCCGGGACCGGCGAGCGGTTGGCCGATCACGACGGGGTGCACGGCTTCACGATCGGCCAACGCAAGGGACTCGGCATCGAGGCGCCGGCCGCCGACGGTCGTCCGCGCTACGTCACCGACATCGATCCCGAGACCGGCACGGTCGCCGTGGGCTCCGAGGAGCATCTACAGGTGCATTCGATCCGCACCCGCAACGCGGTGTGGACCTCCGGAGATGCGCCCGAGGGTCCCGTCGAGGTGACCGTTCAGGTTCGCGCGCACGGCGGGTTGGCTCCCGCGGTGGCCACCCCGGTCGACGGCCCCGACGGCCCGTTCATCGAGATCGCGCTGGGCGAGCCGTTGACCGGGGTGGCGCGTGGGCAGGCCGCGGTACTGTATCTCCCCGATCCCGCCAACGGTGATCTCGTACTCGGTTCGGGCCGAATCGCTTCCACCTCGTCGGACCCGGAATCTGCGGCCCGGCCGGTGTCGGCGTCGCTTGCCGAGTAGACCGATGACCGATCTGCCCACCGGGGTGGGAACGGGTGTCGGTTCGATGCCGGGCACCGATCCGCGCGAGGCGGCGGCGATCATCAACGGCGAACTCGACTTCGCCCATCTCGCCGAGTTGCCCGCTCGTGGAATCGGTGCCGACATGATCGGGCGGATGGCTGCGGTACTCGTCGACCTCCCGATCGACTCGGCCACCTGGGGCTACCGGCTCGGCGCCCGTGGCTCCTCGGTCGCGCGACGTGCGCGGGGGTTCCTCGCCGCAGATCTCGACGCGATCGAGGAGATCTGGGATGCAGCCGGTTTCATCGGCACCGGACGGCCGATGAAGGTCGCGGTCGCCGGGCCGTTCACGTTGGCCGCCTCCATCGAACTCGTCAACGGGCACAAGGCCATTCGCGATCGGGGCGCGCTGCGCGATCTCATCGACTCCGGTGCCGAGGGGCTCGCCGGATTGGTCGGCGAGGTCCGTCGCCGGCTGGGCGCCTCGGTGATCGTGCAACTCGACGAGCCGATGGTGGGGACGGTGATCGACGGTCGGGTGCCGCCGCTGACCCGGCTCGACGTGATCCCGCCGATTCCGGTCGCCGACGTCGCCGAGGCCTTGCGCTCGGTGCGCGAGCACCTCGACGTGCCGATGATCGTGCACAACTGTGGCGCGCCGAGATGGGATCTCGTGCACGCACTCTCGGGTGTGGCGTACGGCATCGA
Source organism: Gordonia sp. YC-XJ4 (assembly GCF_059511865.1). Classification (NCBI taxonomy): domain Bacteria; kingdom Bacillati; phylum Actinomycetota; class Actinomycetes; order Mycobacteriales; family Gordoniaceae; genus Gordonia; species Gordonia sp. YC-XJ4. Next base: position 3,742,598 of record NZ_CM183447.1, on the reverse strand, counting down.
CGTCACGGGCATCGGATCTGCGGACACCGCGGCACTCGACGGGATCGGCGGCCTGATCGACCGCGGCGATGTGCTCGTCGCCGGGGTCCTGCCGGGCGACCACGCAGACCCCGCCATCCATGCCGAGACGGTCGCGACCACCCTCGCCGAGCTGGTCGACCGCATCGGTCTCGCGCGAAAAGTGCTGTCGGACAACGTGATCGTCAGCCCGACATGTGGTCTGGCCGGAGCGTCCCCGGACTGGGCGCGCACCGCGTTGAGTATCTGCGCCCGCGCCGGGGAGTTGCTGTCCGCCGATCCCGACGCGCTCTGAGGTCGTCGCCTCAGGCGACTTCCTCGACGCTGGCCTGCTCACTGCCGAACTGCACGCCCTTGCGTTCCCGGCCGAACGCGGTCAGCACGATGACCGCGATCAGGACCGGGACGATCGTCACGGTCAGCGCGAACGGATAGCCGTGACTGCCGGCCACCGCCTCCTGGATCGGAAGATTGAAGGCGGCCAGGCAGTTTCCGAGTTGATAGGTGACGCCCGGGTAGAAGCCACGGATCTCGTCGGGGGACAGTTCGGTCAGGTGTGCCGGGATCACACCCCACGCGCCCTGCACCATCATCTGCATGAGGAAGGCGCCGAGTGCGAGGTAGCCGGCCGTCGAGGAGTAGGCGAACAACGGCACGATCGGCAGCGCGATCACCGCGCACGCGATGATCAGTGTCTTGCGACCGTACCGTTCCGACAGTGCGCCGGCGATCAGACCGCCGATGATGGCTCCGACGTTGTAGATCACCGCGATCCAGGTTGCGGTGCTTGCGGCCAGGCCTGCTCCGGAATCGTTGTGCGCCTTGAGGAATGTCGGATAGACGTCCTGGGTGCCGTGGCTCATCCAGTTGAACGCCGTCATCAGCAGGACCAGGAAGATGAAGCGTCGCCAGATGACCGGATTCGACCAGATCTCCCGTGCGGTGGTCTGGGTCTGACGCACCCGGTCACGTGTGGCCTTCCACGCCTCGGATTCCTCCACGCGCGCCCGTATCAGCAGACTGATCAATGCGGGGATGATCGACAGCGCGAACATCCACCGCCAGTTCAGGCCGAGCCATGTGTTGAGAACCAGGAATGCCAGTGCGGCGCAGAGGTATCCCATCGAATAGCCGCTCTGCAGGAAGCCGGAGAAGAAGCCTCGTCGGGAGACGGGGATCTTCTCCATGGCCAGTGCGGCCCCGAGGCCCCATTCGCCGCCCATGCCGATGCCGTAGAGCATGCGCAGCACCATCAACACCCAGAATCCGGGTGCGAAGGCGCAGAGGAAGCCGACCACACTGTAGAAGGCGACGTTGGTCATCAACGGGATGCGACGACCCTTGCGGTCGGCCCAGAGCCCGAAGATGAACGCGCCCACCGGTCGCATCAGCAGGGTCATGGTGGTGATCAGCGCCATCCGGTCCAGCGGAACCCCGAAATCCTTGGCGATGTCGGCGTAGATCAGGACGACCAGAAAATAGTCGAATGCGTCCATTGCCCAGCCCAGATATGCCGCGGCGAAGGAATTGCGCTGATCGGCGGTGAGTTTCTCCCGCGGGGTCGATGAGGTTGCCATGCTCGAATCTCCTACAGACGTCGCAGATCTCGCTTTCCCGGCAGAAATCCCACTGTAGTCCGGCTGAGTCCGGCGCATGGGTTATTTGCCGTCCGAAATACTCGCGAAATGCCTTTATCGGACATCGGTGTATTCATGTGAGCGCATAACGTGGCTTGTCGTCCGATCGAGGGCGTCCGGCTGGGCGTGTCCTGATCTGTGGGAGTTTGGTCCTGGACGCCATGGCAGGCGTTCGACACCATGGACCCATGACGCGATCAGTGGTGGTCCTCGGCTTCGCCGGGGTGCAGCCGCTCGACATCACCGGGCCGCTCGACGTGTTCACAGCGGCGTCGCTGGTGCTCGCCGGACGTGATGTCGCGCAATCGGGTTACGAGATCTCGCTGGTGTCGGTGGGGGGTCGGCCGGTCTCCTCCGGTGTCGGCCTCGATTTCGTCGCGCACCCGCTGCCGGCACCCGACACGCCGATCGACACCTTGGTCCTGCCCGGGGGCATGGGCGTCTTCGAGGCCCGGTATTGCTCCGAGATGATGACGTGGATTCGCGCCACGGCACGCCGAGCACGGCGGGTGGTCACCGTGTGCAGTGGGGCCTTCCTGGCTGCCGAGATCGGTCTGCTCGACGGGCATCGCGCGACCACGCACTGGGCTTCGGCACAGCTGTTGGCTTCCGAATATCCGGCCGTGCAGGTCGATCCCGACCCGATCTTCATCCACAGCTCCGAGCGCGTGTGGACGGCGGCCGGTGTCACCGCGGGCATCGATCTCGCTCTGGCACTCGTGGAGGAGGACCACGGCACCGAGCTTGCGCAGTCTGTTGCGCGGTGGCTGGTCTTGCATCTCCGACGTCCGGGTGGGCAGTCCCAGTTCGCGCCGCCGGTGTGGATGCCACGGGCCCGGCGACGTCCGATCCGAGACGTGCAGGACGCCATCGAGAACGATCCCGCAGCGCCGCACCCGATCACCGACCTCGCGGCGATCGCTGCGATGAGTCCGCGGCATTTCACCCGGGTGTTCACCGCCGAGGTCGGCGAGTCGCCGGGCGTCTACGTCGAGCGGATTCGGACCGACGCCGCCCGTCGGCACCTCGAAGAGAGTGACGATCCGATGCCTGTCGTGGCGGCCCGATCCGGATTCGGCTCGGCAGAGACCATGCGACGTGTGTTCTCGCGGCGTGTGGGGATATCGCCGGACCGTTACCGCCGATCCTGTCGCTGATCGACGGCCGGCAGGCAATGACCATCCGAACACGTCAGGGGGAATCCGCATGACCCGCATCGCGATCGTCGTCTACCCGCAGTTCACCGCTCTCGACTTCGTGGGCCCGTACGAGGTGCTGCGCATGCTTCCGGATGCCGAGGTGCGATTCGTCTGGCATGAGCCGGGACCGATCGTGGCCGACTCCGGTGTTCTGCTGGTCGGGGCCACGCATTCGTTGGCCGAGACACCGAATCCCGACGTCGTGCTGGTTCCGGGAGGTCCCGGGTGCGCGAAGGCGGCGCGGGACGAGCGGCTGCTGGCGTGGCTGGCTGATGTATCGACGACCGCGTCGTGGATGACCTCTGTGTGTACCGGCTCGGTGGTGCTGGCGGCCGCCGGACTGCTGGAGGGCAGGCGCGCGACATCGCACTGGTCCGCGCTGGCCGCGTTGTCGATGTTCGGAGCGACGCCGGTGTCGGATGAGCGGGTGGTCCGGGCGAGCGCAGCGACGGGGGAGGGTGACGGGGCGAGCGCAGCGACGGGGGAGGGTGACGGGGCGAGCGCAGCGACGGGGGAGGGTGACGGGGCGAAAGTGGTGACGGCTGCCGGGGTGTCTGCGGGGATCGATCTGGCACTGTGGCTGGCCGGGCAGATCGCCGGCGAGGAACGGGCCAAGGCCATTCAGCTCGTGATCGAATACGATCCGCAGCCGCCGTTCGATTCGGGTCACCGCTCCAAGGCGTCAGCGTCCACCGTCGCGCGTGGCGCGGCGCTGCTGTCGCGGGACGCACTGCGGCCCAGCCCGCTGACGGCGGCGACGGCGTTGTCATGGGATCGTTCGCTGCGCCGGTTTCGTCGTGGCGATCGTCGCGCGGGCGGTCACATGCTTTCTCGGGCATCGAGTTTCGCGATCGACCGCTTCGGTGCGATTTGGCGGTAGCTCGCGTCGAGTAGCTCGGCGACCTCGATCCAGTCGGTGGCGTCGTCGAGCAGGATGCCGAGCCAACCTGCGGGTCCGAAGTAGGCGGGGACGAAGAACCTCGGATCCTCGACGAGCGCCGCACGCTCGGCTGGGTCGGCGAGGAACAACACCGAACGGTCGTGGCGGATTCCGCCTTTCTCGCCACCGCCATAGTTGCCGAACATCTTGCCGCACCGGAATGTTGGTCGGCCGTGCGCGACCACCTCGGTGGCGTCGGGGAATGCCAGAGCCACTCTGCGTACGCGGATGAGGAAGGGGTCGGCGTCGTCGAACATGATCGGATGTGGCACGGGTCGACTCCTCGATACGTGGACAACTCCGGTGGCGGGACTTTCACGCTACCGCGCCTTCGGTGCCAGTTTCTGTGTCTTGTGTCCGTTGTCCGGCTCGTCCTTGATCGGTGGTCGAGGTGTGAGGCTCCCCAGGCGCCGAGCCGTTCATCGGTGGTCGAGGTGCGAGGCGCCCCAGGCGCCGAGCCTCGAGACCGAGCCGAACCCACGCTGGAACCCCACCACCAAACCCGTACGAAAAAACTTTCGACAACCTCTTGCCAACCCGACAAACCCGGCATACACTCGAACACAACAACACACAAACATGTGTTCGCTATCGCCGGGGGGTGGCAATCATGGTCGACACCGCGTTACCCGACGTGTCCGGTTTGTCGATCACCCAGAAACTTGCCCTCGCCCACCGCGTGGTTGATTCGCTGGCCACTGATGATTTGACCGGGCTGTCCAACGACGACCTGGTCACCGTCGCTCAATCCACCGAACAGTTGATCACCCGCGTCACCGTCCAAGGCGATCGGCAGATCGTCGAATTCTCCGACCGGCATTTGGCCCGCGAATACGGGTTCGGGTCGATCACCGACGCCATGATCGGCTTACTCCGTGTGTCGGAACCGTGGCGGCGGTGGAAACAACTGAAAGCGACCGCCACCTTCCACACCTTCACCGGTGAGGTCGCCGCCCCCAAATATCCGGCACTCGCCGAAGCGATGGCGTCCGGGGCGGCCGGCTCCTCGCACGCGGCGGTGGTGATCGACGTGCTCGACCGCATCCCCGCGGCAGTGCCGTTCGACGAGAAAATGTCGGCCGATGCCACGATGGCCCGCTACGCCCGCACCCACACCCCCTCCGACCTCCGGATCCTGGGGGCACGGGTGTTGGCGCACCTCGACCCCGACGGCCAACTGACCGACGACACCGATCGGCAACGCCGCCGGCAGATCCGCATCGGCCGGCAAGACGCGCAGAAAATGAGTGGGTTGTCCGGGCAGATGACCCCCACCTTGACCGCGCACCTCGAAGTAGTACTCGCCGCGTGGGCAGCCCCAGGAATGAACAACCCCGCCGACCCCGATTCGCCGACCGGCAGTCGGGAAGACGCCGACCCCGACGCGTTGACGGCCGCGGCAGCCCGCGATCACCGTGATCAAGTCCAACGCAACCATGACGCCCTGGAAGCAGTCCTGCGCGCCGGACTGGATGCCGGTCTCGGCCCCCAGTCCCATCGCGGCCTACCACCGCATCTGATCATCAAAGCATCGCTGTCCGACCTGATTGCGCAGACCGGAATGGGAGTCACGGCGACCGGCACCCTGCTCCCGATCCGGGATGTGATCGCGTTGGCGGCTCAGTGCCAGCCGTGGCTGGCGGTGTTCGACGACCACACCAGTCTGCCCCTGTATTTGGGGCAGGCACGCCTGGCGAGTCAAGGACAACGGATCGCGTTGTTCGCCAAAGACGGTGGTGAGTACTGCTCGTTTCCCGGGTGTACTCAACCCGCCGCGCACGTCGAAATCCATCACGCCACCAAAGATCACGCGAAAGGTGGGCTCACCAACATCGGTGACCTCGCCCCCGCCTGCGGCAAACACAACCGGATGGTCGGCGACGGCCCCGGACAATTCACGACCGGGATTTATCGTGACGGGCCGTGGGCCGGACGGTGCTGGTGGCGCAAGAACACGCCCGTCGGGGCAGCGACACCGAACCCGAAACGCACCAACGCACTCCCCGACGTCGGGGCCACTTTCCGCGCCACCCTCGACAAAGTACGCGCCGACCTGCACCCACCACCCGACCCACTACAGGGTGATGCTGATACCGATCTCGCCGAGCGCGACGACCGGGGATCGATGCTGCCCACCGACCGAATCCGCCGCAGCCGAATCCCGCTCGGGCACGGCTACTACGATCTCGTCGAGATCCTCACCCCCGGCCCTGGCTCGCCGGTCGAGAACCGACTCGCCCAACTACTCGGTGACCGCGGACTCTAGACCCGGGGCGCACTTCCGTTCGGGGGCGGAACCAGCAGCGGCGCAATAGGTCTCGAGGCTCGTCGCTAACGCTCCTCGACACCTCGACCACCGAAAGAACGGCTCGTCGCTAACGCTCCTCGGCACCTCGACCACCGACTAAAAGGGATCCTCCGCCCGGTAAGGAAGCCCCCTCCCGATGGTCGAGGCCTCGACACCCCCGACGGCCGAGACCGGCATCGCACGCTGCGCACATGTTTGCCGGAACGCTCGAGGAGAACTGTCGGGGTGTTTCGATACGCTCGGTGGGTGGCAGAAGCAGATCAGGTGGCAAACGACGGTCCGTCCGCCGACGTGCGAGAACAGTGGTCGACGTTGGCCGAGGAGATCCGTGAACATCAGTTCCGGTACTACGTCAAAGACGCACCGATCATCTCCGACGGCGAGTTCGACCGGCTGTTGCGGCGTCTGCAGGAACTCGAGGAGGCGCATCCGGAGCTGGCCACTGCCGACTCGCCGACCAAGCTCGTCGGCGGAGGTTTCTCCACCGCGTTCACGCCCGTCGACCATCTCGAGCGAATGTTGTCGCTGGACAACGTCTTCGACGCCGACGAGATGCGAGCGTGGGTCGCCCGGGTGGCCGACGAGGTGGGCTCTGGAACCGAGTACCTGTGCGAGCTCAAGATCGACGGGGTCGCGCTGGCGTTGGTGTACCGCGACGGCGTGCTCGATCACGCCACCACCCGCGGTGACGGTCGCACCGGCGAAGACGTCACCCTCAACGCGCGCACCATCACCGATGTCCCGCAACGCCTGACCGCCTCCGACGAGTACCCGATACCGCACGTCCTCGAAGTACGCGGTGAGGTCTTCTTCCGAGTGGAGGACTTCGAGACTCTCAACGCCTCGTTGGTGGCCGACGGTAAGCCGCCGTTCGCGAATCCGCGCAATTCCGCAGCGGGTTCGCTGCGACAGAAGAATCCCCAGATCACCGCGCGACGTCGGCTGCGGATGATCTGCCACGGCATCGGCCACACCGAAGGATGGCGCCCGGCGTCACTGCACGACGCCTACCTCGCGCTCGGTGCCTGGGGGCTGCCGGTGTCCTCGCACACCACCAAACTCGTTGGCGCAGAGGCGATTCTCGACAAGATCGCCTACTGGGGTGAGCACCGCCACGATGTCGAGCACGAGATCGACGGCATCGTCGTCAAAGTCGACGACGTCACTCTGCAACGCCGACTCGGTGCCACCTCGCGCGCACCCCGCTGGGCGATCGCCTACAAGTACCCGCCCGAGGAGGTCACCACCGAACTGCTCGGCATCGAGGTCAATGTCGGACGCACCGGCCGGGTCACCCCGTTCGCGGTGCTCGCGCCGGTGCTCGTCGCCGGTTCCACCGTGTCACGGGCCACCCTGCACAACGGGTCGGAGGTCAAGCGCAAGGGCGTGCTCATCGGCGACACGGTCACCATCCGCAAGGCCGGTGACGTGATCCCCGAGGTCCTCGGTCCCGTCGTCGACCTGCGTGACGGCAGCGAGTACGCCTTCGAGATGCCCGACACATGTCCCGAGTGCGGTTCGGTGCTGCGGCCGGAGAAGGACAGCGACGCCGACATCCGTTGTCCCAACGCGCGGTCGTGCCCGGCGCAGCTGCGTGAGCGACTGTTTCACCTCGCCGGACGCAGTTCCTTCGACATCGAGGCCCTCGGGTACGAGGCGGCCGGCGCGTTGCTGAGTGCTGGGGTGATCACCGATGAGGGAGACCTGTTCTCGCTCAACGCAGATGATCTTGCGAAGACCGCATTGTTCACCACCAAGAAGGGCATGTTGTCGGCGAACGGTACGCGCCTGCTGGCCAATCTCGACAAGGCGAAAGAGGTGCCCCTGTGGCGGGTGCTCGTCGGCCTGTCGATCCGCCACGTCGGCCCGCCCACGGCTCGTGCGCTGGCGACCGAATTCGGCTCCTTGCAGGCGATCGAGGACGCCGACCCGGAACGCCTGGCCGCCGTCGAGGGGGTCGGTCCCACCCTCGCGCAGAGCATTCACGATTGGTTCACCGTCGACTGGCATCGCGAGATCGTCGAGAAGTGGCGTGCTGCAGGCGTTTCCATGGAGGACGAGCGAGACGAGTCGATCGAGCGCACATTGGAGGGCAAGACGATCGTCGTCACCGGGTCATTGCAAGATTTCTCGCGCGACGGCGCCAAGGAAGCGATCCTCGTCCGCGGCGGTAAGGCATCGGGATCGGTGTCGAAGAAGACCGACTTCGTGGTGGTGGGGGATTCGCCCGGCTCCAAGGCCGACAAGGCCGAACAACTCGGGGTACCCATCCTCGACGAGGACGGCTTCAAGCACCTTCTGGAGACAGGCGAGCCGGCGCCGAATTGAGAATCGCGGTCCGGAAATCGGAGACCGTGTGCGGCAGCCACAGTGCCTGGATGGGAGACAGCGGAGGGTCGGTGAACTCCTTGACCATCACCCGGCCGCCGTGCGCCGGGCCTGCAGGCGCGGTCACGAAGGCGCACGCCGTGGTGTCCACGAGCACAGCGGTGGTCGGTGGCGTGCCCTGGACCCGATTGATCCGCAGGATCGGTTCGAACCCCGACCGCCGACAATGCGCGACGAGGAAATCGGTGTAATACGAGTGACGTTCAGGTGCCCAGACGATCACCGGGTGTTCGGCGACGTCGGACATCGAGATCCGATCGAGGGTGGCCAGTGGGTGATCGATCGTCACCGCCAGACGGAGTTCCTGATAGCCGATCACGGCTGAGATCAGTTCGGATGGGGTGTCGATGCCGCGGCGCAGGACCAGATCGACCCGGTTCTGCAGCAGATCATCGACGAACTGTGCCGGAAACACCGGTCGGGCGGTCACCGGGATGTCCTCGTGACGCTGGACAGCGGATTCGACGATCGAGAAGACCTCGGCGCCGGAGAGAGCCGGCGAATGTCCGACGACGAAAACCGGTGGACGCTGCTGCGCCACGGCCCGCACCGAGCGGGTGAGATGGCGCGCGCCGGTGAGGATCGCACGTGCATTGCGCAGGAGATCCTCGCCGGCCGGGGTCAGCGTCAGCCCGCGATGCTCCCGATTGAACAGGGATACGCCCAACTCGTTCTCGAGCCGTCGGATGGCGGTCGACAGGGCCTGCTGGGTGACGAAGACCCTGGTCGCCGCGTCCGCGAGGGTATCCGACTCGGCTACCGCGACGAATTGTTCGAGTCGACGAATGTCCGGCAATGGCAGGGAAAACTCGGAAGCGTCGGGCATATACAAATGGTAGTTGATCGAATACCAATACAAATCGATGGTGTTTGTGTATTGCTGCTCGTAGCGTGAATGATCACAGGCGAGAGGCGACATGCCGATCGCGTAGGGACGAGGCAACGAAATGGGGGCGCATGACCGGCACCGTCACGCACTCGGCGATCACACATGAGGATCTGTCCGTCAAGACCGCCGTCGTTGCGGCCGGCGCCAAGAATCTCGGTGGACTGATCTCGACCGAACTCGCGCGATCCGGCGCCAACGTGGTCGTCCACCATCATGGTGACTCCTCACGTGCAGATGCCGAGCGCACCGTCGCCGAGATCGCGGCGCTGGGCGCCGAGGCGATCACGGTCGCCGGCGATCTCACTCGTCCGGCCGCGGTCACCGCGCTCTTCGACGCCGCCATCGACGCCTTCGGCAGCGTCGATCTGGCGGTCAACACCGTCGGCAAGGTACTGCGGAAACCGCTGGTCGAGGTCACCGAGGCCGAATACGATTCGATGTTCGACATCAATGCCAAGAGCGCTTTCTTCTTCCTCGCCGAAGCCGGTAAACGGTTGTCCGACAACGGATCGGTGGTCACCATCGTCACCTCGCTCCTGGCCGCATTCACCGACGGGTACTCGACGTATGCCGGCAGCAAGAGTCCCGTGGAGCACTTCACCCGCGCGGCGGCAAAGGAATTCGCCGACCGCGGGATCTCGGTCAACAACATCGCGCCCGGGCCGATGGACACCCCGTTCTTCTATCCGCAGGAGACCCCCGAGCGTGTCGAGTTCCACAAGTCGCAGGCCATGGGTGGGCGGCTGACGGAGATCTCCGATATCGCACCGATCGTGAAATTCCTTGCCACCGATGGGCATTGGATCACCGGACAGACTCTGTTCGCCAACGGCGGCTACACCACCCGGTGAGTGCCGATCGAGCCGCAACGAACCCGAGGAGGCGACACCCATGACCGACGCCCCGCCCATCAGCTCCCTACCCGCACCTGTCCGCGCGTCGATCGAGGCAACCAATGCGGGCGATCTCGCCGCCTTTCTCGCGACATTCACACCCGATGGGGCGGTGGATGATTGGGGTCGCACCTTCACCGGTCGGGAGCCGATCGCCGCATGGAGTGACGCCGAGTACATCGGCAAGAACATGACACTCGAGGTGCTCTCGGCCGAGTTCCCCGACGTGCGCACGGTCGTCGTCAAGGCCTCCGTCGGTGGCGACGGGTTCAACGGTCCGTCGACGTTCACCTACCGAATCGACGGTGACGAGGGCGCCGCGGTGACCCTCATGCAGATCCGCGAATAGGGCGGATGCGCGAATGGCGGCCTGGTTCAGCCCAGGGCGGCGTCGAAGGCTCGGTGGGCGATATCGTCGAAAACCACGAATCGCACGGATCGCACCGCCGTCGACGATTCGCGGACGGTCTGCACGGCGATCCGTGCGCCGCCCTCGACGGGCCATCGGTAGATCCCGGTCGAGATGGCTGGGAAGGCCACCGTCTCGGCGCCGAGATCGTCGGCGACACGTAGGGATTCGCGATAACACGAAGCGAGTAGTGGCGAGCGGTCGTCGGAGGTGGAGTACACCGGCCCGACGGTGTGGATGACCCATCGGGCGTCGAGGTCGCCGGCGGTCGTCGCCGCTGCCGCGCCGGTCGGCAATCCGTCGGGATAGGTGCTCGCGCGCAATTCCCGACAGGCGGTGAGAATGGCCGGGCCACCTCTGCGATGAATCGCTCCGTCGACCCCGCCGCCACCGAGGAGCGAGGAGTTGGCGGCGTTGACGATCGCATCCACCGACTCGTCGGTGATGTCGCCGCGTACCACGGTGATCTCGGGCACGGGCGCTCAGGATTCCGCGCGCAACACCGTGGACACGATCCCGGCGAGATAACCGAGTCGCGCGATCTCCGACGGACGGAAGTCCGGTCCGCCGATGCGTCCCAACAGAATTGCCTTCGATCCGTCACCGAGCGGAGCGGCCGCCAACCGGGTGTCCATCTCCTGCCAACCCTCGGGTACCCAGTCGGCTTCGGAGTCGAGCCGGACGGCGCTCTGCAGCGGGAGCCAGTCCACAGTTGTCGCATGCGTCTCGGGCGCACCGGAACTGCCGAACAACTGCAGCACCCCACCCGCGGCCCGGGTCAGCACCGTCGCCCACGACACCCGCAGCACGCGAGGCGCATTGTCGACCAGTACCTGTAATCGGTCATCGAGTGCGGTGGCGACCTGATCGACCAACTCCAGCTCGCGATGGGTGTCGAGCACTCCGGAGTACGGGCGGATCGAGTCCACCCGGACGCCCTTGACCTTCTCTGCGGCGGTGATCAGCGTGTCCGGCAGTGAGCCGGGCGCCACCTCGACCACGAGGTCATCGACCGCATAGCCGTCCGCACGTTCGACGACCTCGAGGGACAAGATGTCGGCGCCGACCGAGCCGAGCTGGACGGCGAGCAGACCGAGACTTCCCGGCCGGTCTTGGAGGTACACCCGAAGCAGGTAGGACACGGCCGCCATTGTCGCACCGGCCCAGCGGTGCTGCCGAGGACGGGCCGCCGGTGCCCGGGTGCGGTCGGCGACGATGCCGGTCACGCGAATCCCCGAGCACGGTCATCGGCGATGGCGAATGTGGTGCGGGCGCACGTTGGGCAGCATGCGAGCGACGCGCTCGTGGCGATGATCACGCCGGCGATCCTACGCCCGTCTAATCACTTCCCGACGCGGCGACGCTGCACGGTGACCGAACCGACGCCACGATGGAACCGTGGCCGACACCAACGACGACACAGAACCCGGCGACCGGTCCGGCGCGCACGCACCCGACCGTGAGGCGGCGCATGTGACCACATCGGTGGCCCGGCGCATCGAGCCGGGCCGAGAACATGACTTCGTCACGTGGACCGACGCCGGAATCGCGTTGGCGCGAACCTTTCCCGGATTTCTCGGGGGCGGCTGGCTACGGTCGGCAAAACGGCCCGACGAGTACTACGTCGTCTATCGGTTCGCCGACGGGTCGGCGCTCGACGACTGGGACAGGTCTCCGGTTCGCCGGGCATGGCTGACGCGAGGCGAGGGCGTGGCGGTCGAACACGCCACGCATCGACTCTCGGGTATCGAGGGATGGTTCGAACCGCAATCCCATCTGACGCATGCGGTCCGCGTGCTCGGTGCGCCGCCGCCGCGCTGGAAGCAGGCGATCACCATCTGGCTGGGATTCTTCCCGTTGTCGGTGCTGATCAATTATCTGGTGGTTGCCCATCTCGGTGATCTGCCGCTGGTGCTCAAGACGCTGATCGCCACGCTGATCAGCACCCCGGTGATGGTGTACGTGCTGCTGCCGTGGATCACCGCCCGCCTGGCGCGATGGCTGCGCTGACCGTGGCCTAGGCTTGACGGGGTTGCCGGTCGGTAGACCGGCCGCAGGGAGATCGGACCCGGTGACATCGGGCCCATGAAGCACCAAGCCCGGCGAGATCCGGCACGGAAGGACACGATCGACATGGCAGGGGACTCAGAGTCCGCGAGCACGGGGTCTGTGGACACCGGATCCGCGGCCACCGGATCTGCGATCACCCGCGACGAGGTTGCGCATCTGGCCCGGCTGTCGCGGCTGGCGCTGAGCGAGGACGAACTCGACGTCTATGCGCAGCAACTCGATTCGATTCTCGCCCATGTCGCGCAGGTGTCGGAGGTGGCCGCCGACGACGTGCCACCGACCGCCCATCCGGCGGCGCTGGCCAATGTGCTGCGTCCCGATGTGGCCGTACCGGGGCTGACCACCGAGCAGGCGCTGTCCGGGGCGCCCGCCGTCGAGCAGGATCGTTTCGCGGTCCCGCAGATCCTGGGGGAGGAACAGTGAGCGCGCCGTCGACCCGTACGTCCACCGAGATCACCGGCCTGACCGCCGCCGAACTGGGCGCCAAGATCGCCGCCCGCGAGGTGTCCTCGGTCGAGGTGACCTCGGCGCATCTCGATCGCATCGCCGAGATCGACAACCAACTGGGCGCATTCCTGCACGTCAGCGGTCCGCAAGCGCTGGTGGCGGCCAAGGCGGCCGACGACGCCATCGCCGCGGGCGAGGCGCGGTCGCCGCTTGCCGGTGTACCGATCGCCCTCAAGGACGTGTTCACCACCACCGATGCGCCGACCACCTGCGGGTCGAAGATCCTCGAAGGCTGGGTGCCCCCGTACGACGCGACCGTCACCGAGCGGCTGCGCTCGGCGGGTCTGCCGATCCTCGGCAAGACCAACATGGACGAGTTCGCGATGGGCAGTTCCACCGAGAACTCCGCCTACCAGGTGACGCGAAATCCCTGGGACGTCACCAGGATTCCCGGCGGCTCGGGCGGCGGTAGTGCTGCGGCACTCGCCTCGTTCCAGGCCCCGCTGGCCATCGGCACCGACACCGGTGGATCGATCCGCCAACCCGCCGCGGTCACCGCCACCGTCGGCGTCAAGCCGACCTACGGCACCGTCTCCCGGTACGGGCTTGTCGCGTGCGCGTCGTCGCTCGACCAGGGTGGGCCGTGTGCGCGCACCGTGCTCGACACCGCGCTGCTCCACGAGATCATCGCCGGTCACGACCCGCGCGACTCCACCTCGATCGACGCCCCGGTCCCGGATGTGGTCGGCGCGGCCAAGGCCGGTGCGGCGGGCGATCTGAGTGGCGTGCGCGTGGGCGTTGTCCGCGAACTCCAGGGGGAGGGCTACCAGTCCGGGGTGCTCGCCTCCTTCGAACAGGCCGTTGCCGAGCTGACCGCGCGCGGGGCGCAGGTCGTCGAGGTGTCGTGCCCGCACTTCACCTACGCGCTCGGCGCGTACTACCTGATCCTGCCCAGCGAGGTGTCGAGCAACCTCGCGCGCTTCGACGCCATGCGCTACGGACTGCGCGTCGGCGACGACGGCCACCACAGCGCCGAAGAGGTCATGGCGCTCACCCGGGAAGCCGGTTTCGGCCCGGAGGTCAAGCGCCGCATCATGATCGGCACCTACGCACTGTCCTCGGGCTACTACGACGCCTACTACGGTCAGGCCCAGAAGGTGCGAACCCTCATCGCCGCCGACTTCGACGCCGCTTTCGAGAAGGTCGACGTCCTGGTCTCACCGACCACCCCGACGACCGCGTTCCGGATCGGCGAGAGGGTCGACGATCCGCTCGCGATGTATCTGTTCGACCTGGCGACGCTCCCGGTGAACCTCGCCGGTGTCGCGGCGATGTCGGTGCCGTCCGGTGTCTCCGCCGACGACGGGCTGCCCGTCGGGTTGCAGATCATGGCTCCGGCACTCGCCGACGACCGGCTTTACCGTGTGGGGGCGGCCTACGAAGCCGCCCGCGGGCCGATCGCGTAACTTCCCGGCATCACGGCAGCGCGCCCTGTTCGGGCCCGTAGCGGTGCCCGGTCCCGGCGGGGCCGTCGAGGGCGCCGAGCAGATCCACCGACGTCTGCACGAACGACACCACCGGCAGCCACGGCGGGGTGTGCATCCGCGCACCCACGATCCGGGTCTGCGCCGGGCGTGTCGGTGGGCGCCACACCGCTGCCGTCGACCATCGGGTGACCGGGTCGGACGAGTTGGCGAACACGATGCGCGACGACCCGCCGCCCCGCGGATCGACGGTGTCGGCGGGGACCCCGGCCAGCACGGTGCCCGCCACCGCACCCGGATGGCGGGTATTGGCCCACTCCCGCGCACGGTCGGCGCCGAGGGCGCCCAGACTCTGTCCGTAGAGGTACACCCGCGGTCGAGCGACACCCGGCGGCAGCGAGTCGCGGGCGTCGAGGACGTGGCGTAACAGGGCCACGGTTGCGGTTGCGGCCGAACCGCGGTCGGAGACGAAGACCCGCCAGGACGAGGCCGATGCGTACGGCAACGACAAGAACTCCACATCGTCGTGCAGACGTGCGCGCATCGCCGTCGTCGCCTGCGGGTCGACCCACCCCGATCCGGTGGGTACCGCGATCACCACCGCGCCGCGGCGCAAACCGCCCTCGCGAACCCACGTGTCGGTGAGAACGGTTGCTGTTCGGTCGATGTCGGCAGCCGTGGGTGTGGCATCGATCGATGCGGCAGCCGAGGTCGCGGGCGTGGAGAACAGTACGACCGTGGCGAGTGCTGCGGTTGCCGCCATCGCAGCGCGGCGCCCGAACCATGCGACCGCGACGAACCCCGCACATCCGGCCGCGGCCGTCGCCGCAGGGTATGCGGGCCCCACGCCTGCGATTCCGATATCGCTGCGGAGAATGTTCTGCCACAACGTGTTTGCAATCGACCCGGCCATCAGGACGGCGACCGCGAGAGCGGCAACCGCCCACGAGGTGATGAGGCGTTCGGGCCGTGCCGACCCGAGTGCACGACCCACCGCCGTCATCACCGCCACGCACACGCCGGTCAGGACGGCTGCGGTGACGACATCCCGTGGCAACGAGCCCGGCCACAAGGCGATGAGCGCGCCGATGAGCCCGCCGACCACGGTGAGCGAACCCGGTGGGGAGAGTCGGCCCAGTGCTCGTCGGACCAGCGCTCGTCGGCCCAGTGCTCGTCGGTTCGGTGCGACGGTGTCGACGGCGGAGGTCATCGCGCCACCCCGCTGTGGCCACCGACCTCGGCGATGACCCGAACGGCGGTCGACGCCGCGATCGTCGTCATCGACTCCGACGGTGCCGGCGGGCCGGAGTACTGCCGCCACGTGTTCAGGGCCAGGCCGGCGCGACTGAGCTCGGCGGCAGCCGAACACACGGGATCGTGGCACGCCGCGTGCATCCGCTCGATGAGCATGTGATCGAGGGCCGGTCGGGCCCACGGGCCCAGCGGGCGGCCGGTGCGCTGCGCGTAGCGCAGCAGATCATATCCGAAATCGTGTGTGCGGCAAGCGTTCTCAAACCGCTCGGGTAGGGGGATCGGCGATGAGCAGCCGCCGTCGGGGTTGGCCGGGTAGCCGGTCTCGAGCACTGGTCGATAACCCATGACGGCCGCGAAATCCGTGGGGAGAACACGCTGCACGCTCTCCGGATGGGGGCCGACGAGCGTGCGAACCGTCTGCTCCGCGGCGGTGGCGTCGGTCGGGGAGTGATCGAGCACCGCCGATGCCCTTCCGGCGGCCATCACGTGCAACGCCATCACGGTCAGGCCGATCAGAATCCACATCACCGGACGGAAGCCACGTCGCCGCCGTGTTCGTCGAGCATCGTCAGAAGTCATGCCGCTGACGCTAGGAACGATGATCACGTGGGCACATCGCCCGCGCGAGCCGATCGGTGTCGGCTCCGTAGAGGGTGACTGTGGACCGGTCTGGCTCTTGGGTAGCGTGCGGATCCCACTCCGCAGTATGAGGACTTCGACCGATACGCCGCCTAGCGTGGAGGTCGAGGTGATCACATGATGGGACGGATGGTCCGAGCGGCGCGCGCTGCGGCCGTGGATGAACTGCGCACGTTGCCGGTGGTGGCGCACCCGGGCGTGCGTGCCTGGGTGCGGTCTCCGGGTAACTGGTTCTTCGCGATCTTCGCGGGGGTGCTGTTCGCGGTGTCGTGGCCGACAATGCCTCTGACACTGGATGTTCCGGCGTACGCCTGGCCGATCCTGGCTGCGGTGGCGGCGTGGCCGGTGGCGATGGCGTGGAGTGCGCCGATGCTGGGCTGGGCGATCTCGGTGATCGGGGCGCAGCTCATCGGGCTGTTCATCCCCGCGGCACCGGGGTGGCCGTGGACGATTCAGGTCACCCACATCATCGCGTTCCTGATCCTGACGTTCATGGCGTATCTGCGCTGCCCGTTGCGGTTGCTCGCGCCGGTGTGGATCTGCGCGTCGCTGGTGATGGCGTTCGCGGCACCGCCGGGCGCGCGGGTCGGCTGGGTGGTCGGACTGACCTTCATGGCCGTCGTCGTGGCCCTGCTGCGCGGGTTGCTCACCTCGCGCAGGCAACTCGCCGTGCGCACCGAGGAGACCAAGGTCGCCGAGTCGACCAGTGCGGTGCTGCAGGAACGTGCCCGGATCGCTCGAGACCTGCACGACGTTGTGGCACATCGCATGTCGATGGTCGTCGTGATGGCCCAGACCGCGCGGTACCGGCTGCCCGACGTCGACGAGGTCTGCGCGGCCGAGTTCGAGGCGATCGCGCAGGCCGCGCGCACCTCACTCGACGAGGTGCGGCAATTGCTCGGCGTCCTGCGGGTGTCGGGAGCCGGCGATGGAGGGGAGGTGGCGCCCGCCCCGAGTCCCGGCCTCGCCGACATCGACGCGCTGATCAGCCAGACCCGCCGGGCCGGCGCGCGAATCGACTTCACCGACGAACTCGACCACCCGGTGTTCGCCGAGTCGTCGGCGCTGGTGATCTATCGCATCGTGCAGGAATGCCTGGCCAACGCGACGCGGCATGCGCCGGGCGGCGACATCGAGGTGCGTCTGACCCCGGTCGTCGGCGAGCCGTACGCGGGTCCCGCCGCACAGGTCAGCGTCGTCAACACCGCCCCGACCGAACCTCCCCTGCACCTGTCCGGGGCCGGGGTGGGTATCGCGGGTATGGGCGACCGGGCGCGGGCGGTGGCCGGATCCCTGACCGCCACACCCACATCCGACGGCGGATTCGCGGTGCGCGCCCACATCCCCGCCTCGGCACGGACTCCGGTGATGTCGTCGCTCGCGGTGTCGCATGGTGCGGTGCCGGAGCTCCCCGCCAACGGGTAACGTTGCGGCCGTGCCGATCACGCTCGTCGTCGCCGATGACCAGGCGATGGTCCGTCAAGGATTCTCGGCCCTGCTCGCCGCGCAACCCGATCTGTCGGTGCTCGGTGACGCCGCCGACGGCATCGAGGCCGTGGAATTGTGTCGCCGGGTCCATCCCGATGTGGTCCTGATGGATGTGCGGATGCCGCGCCGCGACGGGTTGTGGGCGGCCGCACAGATTCTCGGTGCGCGTGGCGCCGACGAGGTGCAACTACCCGCCGACGGCGTCGCAGGCCGCACGAAGGTGCTGATGTTGACCACCTTCGACATCGACGACTATGTGTACGAGGCGTTGCGGATCGGTGCGTCGGGTTTCTTGTTGAAGGACGCCCCCGCCGACGAACTCGTCCGGGCGGTTCGGGTGGTCGCCGCGGGCGAGGCACTGCTGGCGCCGTCGATCACCCGCCGCCTCATCCGTGAGGTCACCGGGCGCCGGGCGCGCCCCCGTTCCGACGCGGCGGTGGAGACGTTGACCCCGCGGGAGCGTGAGGTGCTCGATCTCGTCGCCGATGGCAAATCGAACCAGGAGATCGCCACCGACCTGTTCGTCGCCGAACAGACCGTGAAAACCCATGTGAGCAGCGTCCTGACCAAGTTGTCGTTGCGCGATCGCGCCCAGGCGGTCGTCTTCGCCTACGAGAACGGGCTCAAGTGAGGACCGCGAGCCCGCCGCGCGGGTCCCGACGGCGGGCACGAGGGCGCCGTCGGCACTAGATTGTGTGCAGACGCGGGGTCGCGCGGAATTCCGGCGATCCCGGCTCCAACGGGCAGGAGGCTCACAGCGGTATGGCCAAGAGATTCGGGATTCTCACATCCGGCGGCGACTGCCCCGGACTGAACGCGGTGATCCGCGGCGCAGTACTCAAGGGTGAGACGGTCTACGGCCACGAGTTCGTCGGCTTCCGCGACGGCTGGTACGGCCTCGTCTATGGCGACATCATGGAACTCGACCGCTCGGTGGTGCGCGGCCTGTCCAACCAGGGCGGCACCATCCTCGGCACGAGCCGGTTCGGCCCGTACTCCGAACCCGACGGTGGCCCCGACGCCATCAAGAAGGTTCTCAAGAACCTCGGGATCGACGGTGTCATCGCCATCGGCGGTGAGGGCACCGCATCGGCGGCCAAACGTCTCTACACCGACGGCATCAACATCGTCGGCGTCCCCAAGACGATCGACAACGACATCAACGCCACCGACTACACGTTCGGCTTCGACACCGCGGTCAACATCGCCACCGAGGCGATCGACCGGCTGCGGACCACGGGCAACTCGCACAAACGCTGCATGGTGCTCGAGGTGATGGGACGTCACGCGGGCTGGATCGCCCTGCATTCGGGGATCGCCGGCGGCGCGCACGCGATCCTGATCCCGGAGCAGCCCGAGAGCATGAATCAGATCTGCGCGTGGGTGACCAGCGTCAAGAATCGCGGCCGCGCGCCGATGGTCGTCGTCGCCGAGGGCTTCAAGTTGCCCGACATGGGAGAAGCCCACTCCACCAAGGGGCTCGACGGGTTCAACCGTCCGCGCCTCGGCGGTATCGCCGAGGTGCTGGCACCGATGATCGAGGAGCGCACCGGCATCGAGACCCGCGCGACCGTGCTCGGACACATCCAGCGCGGCGGCACGCCCACCTCGTTCGACCGGGTGCTGGCCACTCGCATGGGTATGGCCACCGCCGACCTCGTCGCCGACAAGTACTGGGGTCACATGATCGCGCTGCGCGGCACCGAGATGCACCGGATCACCTTCGACGAGGCGCTGGCCAACCCCAAGACGGTGCCGCTGGACCAGTATCAGGAGATCCGGGTCATCTTCGGCTGAGGTGCGGCCCGGTTCACGCCGGGTCGCGGGGGATCACGATCCACAGCAGCAGATACAGCAGCACCTGCGGACCGGGCAGCAGGATCGAGGCGACGAACGCCGCGCGGACCAGGGACGCATCCCATCCGTAGCGTGCGGCGATGCCGCCGCACACTCCGCCCAGCCAGGCGTCGCTGCGTGAGCGCGTGAGCCGGCGTGCGGTGGGAACCGGTGTGGTGTGCGGTGTCTGGTGAATGGTCATCGGGCGTCCTTTCGCCGGGGCATCTGACACCTGAAACGCTAGGTGTCTGCGGCGCCGGTGGCATCGGGGACGTCCCTGCTTTCGTCCCCGAGATTTGTCCCGACCCGCGGCCGCATAAACTGGTGGCCATGACTGCCGCAGCTGCCGAATTGATGGACTACGACCAGGTCATCGACGAATTCGATCCGGTGATGGGACTCGAGGTCCACGTCGAACTCGGTACCACGACCAAGATGTTCTGCGGCTGCCCCACAGCATTCGGGGCCGACCCCAACACCCAGGTCTGCCCGGTGTGCATCGGCCTGCCGGGCTCACTCCCGGTGGTCAACGCCACCGCCATCGAATACGCGATCCGTATCGGTCTCGCACTGAACTGCTCGATTCGTCCCTCGAGCGTGTTCGCCCGCAAGAACTACTTCTATCCCGATCAGCCGAAGAACTACCAGATCAGTCAGTACGACGAGCCGATCGCCTACGAAGGTCACCTCGACGTCGCACTCTCCGATGGCACCACCTGGCGCGTGGAGATCGAGCGCGCACACATGGAGGAGGACACCGGCAAGTCGCTGCACATCGGTGGCGCCGGGCGCATCCACGGGGCCGATCACTCCTTGCTCGACTACAACCGGGCCGGGGTGCCACTCGTGGAGATCGTCACCAAACCCATCGTCGGTGCCGGAGCGCGCGCGCCCGAGGTGGCCCGCGCCTATGTGACCGCGCTTCGGGATCTGCTGAAGTCGCTCGGGGTCTCCGACGTGCGGATGGATCAGGGGTCGCTGCGTTGCGACGCCAACGTGTCCCTGATGCGCAAGGGCGCAAGCGAATTCGGTACCCGTACCGAAACCAAGAACGTCAACTCGCTCAAGAGTGTCGAGACGGCGGTGACCTTCGAGATGCGCAGGCAGGCCGCGGTGCTCACCGCCGGCGGACAGATCGTGCAGGAGACCCGGCACTACCACGAGACCGACGGCACCACCTCGCCCGGACGACGCAAGGAGACCGCCGAGGACTATCGCTACTTCCCCGAGCCCGACCTGCCGCCGGTGCAGCCGGCCGCGGAGTGGATCGAGGAGATCCGCGCGACCCTGCCGGAGCTGCCGTGGGTGCGCCGCGCCCGTATCCAGCAGGAGTGGGGCGTGTCCGACGAGGTCATGCGTGACCTGGTCAATGTCGGGGCGGTCGACCTGATCATCGCAACCGTCGACGCCGGCGCCGCACCGGAAGCCGCACGCGGGTGGTGGGTGTCGTTCCTGGCCCAGCAGGCCAACAGTCGCGGTAGCGACCTCGCCGATCTGCCCATCACCCCCGAGCAGGTCGCCGAGATCATCGGACTCGTCGACGAGGGCAAGCTGACCACCAAACTCGCCCAGCAGGTGGCCGTCGCGGTACTCGACGGCGAAGGCCAACCGGCACAGATCGTCGCCGATCGCGGGCTCGAGGTGGTGCGCGACGACTCGGCGTTGCAGAAGGCCATCGACGACGCATTGGCCGCCAACCCCGACATCGTCGAGAAGATCCGCGGGGGCAAGGTGAAAGCGGCCGGCAAGATCGTCGGCGATGTCATGAAAGCGACGCGCGGACAAGCGGATCCGGCGCGCGTTCAGGAGCTCGTGCTGGCCGCCTGCCAGTAGGGGCCCGGGGCGGCTCGACTCAGGTGTTGCTCTCCGACCCCGCCGGCGGGATGAACCGTACGACGCGGTCATCGGTGCTCACCGGCTGCCCGTAGGCGCGGTTCACCGTCGCGAATTGCACGACCCCGTTGTCCAGCGCGGTGATCCGGCCCAGCGCTCCGTAGCGTTTCTCCAGCACGACGGTCGGCGGAGTGATGGTCGGGCGCTGCCTGGTGGGTTCGTTGATCGCTTCGATGCGCTGGGTCCGCGTCTCGGTGACGAAGATCTGTCCGCCGGTCGCGGCGCAGCCGGCGATCTGCGGTTTGTCGGGCCAGGTCCACAGCACCGTCGTCGCCCCCGACTCCTCGACCGATTGCAGGCGGTCCTCGGTCGGACCCTGATCCGTCATGTACAGACCACCGGAGGCGCTCGGGCACAACGCGACATTCGCGCCGAGGCCGGAGGCCAGGATCTTGGGCCGGGTGGTCGATCCGGAGGAGAGGTCGGTGACCGCGAGGAGTTTACCGGCGAGCGATCCGGGATCGCCGGCGGCCGCGGGGTTGCCGGCGTTTCCGGTCGCCACCAGCAGCTCCGAGGGCGAGGCGAACAGTATCGCGCCCATGTTTCCGGTGGCGCCCTTGGGGATTCCGGTCAGGATCGGTTTGGCGACGTCACCGGGGGCGAGGCGTACCACCCGATTGTCGGTGGGCGTGGTGATCAACGCGTAGATCAGCTGATCCTGCTGATAGGTCGGGGAGAAGGCGAAGTCGATCAACCCTCCGTCACCCGATCCGTCCACGTCGAAGGACGCCACGACCCGTTGTGGCCCATACCTTTTGGTGGTGATGATCTTGCCGGTCGTGCGTTCGGCGACGACGGTGACCGCGCCCTCGTCGTCGCCCGCGCGCACGCCGCCGGTGGAGGCGAGGCACGTCGCGATCACGGCGGGATCGGGATCGACGCACGGTCCCGGCGGCGGAGGGCTCTCCTGTCCCGGGTTCTCCGGTGTCGACTGCGGAGGCTGGGTCGACTGTACTTCGAACGACTCGTTGTTCGGGCTGAACGGACCAGCGGCCTGATCACGATCCTGCTGCGAGAAATCCGCACAGGCGGCGACGGTCAGCATCACTGCGAGGACACCGATCAGCACGGTCACCCGGTGGCGACACGCGACGAGCATCCGACGACGCTGGCCGGGCCCGGCCCCTCGTCGCTGCATTCGCCGCCCCTCTCGCATGCCCACCACAGTAGGCGATTGCGATGCGCCGACCGCGCGGCGATCGGCCGCCCGAGGGTCGGAAACCTCTAGCATCGGCCATGTGACCGATCGCGAACATCCCGACGCGCCGGACAAGACGTTCCAGCCACCGAGCCCCTACGACGAACCGACGGGAGCGTTTCGCCGACCCGAGAGCGCCAGACCCGAGAGCGCCACACCCGAGATCAGCGACGCCGACCGCGACGCCTTCTATGAGCGGCACCATCGTCGACCCGGACGGTTGTCGCGGGTGGATTCGCTCGACGACCTCGACCCGGGTGAGGTGGAGACCCGGCCGATCGGCATACCGCAGCAGCGCCCACCGCGCCGCAATCCCGTGCCGATCCCACCCGTGATGGCTGAAAACCCGGGGGCTGCAGCGGACGCGGAGACGGCGGCCATCGAGAAGCCGACCGGCGCGACATCGACTGGTGCGACATCGACCCAGCCGGAGCCGGCGACCGAGAAACTTCCCGCGACACCGATCCCGTCGGTGGAGGAGACGTTCCCCGAGCTGTCGCGCAAACGCGCGCAGCCGGCGGAGACGCCCACCCGAGCACTCCTGCACGGTGAGGAGCCGTTGCCGACCACCCGGGCGCTGGGTGAGCAAGAGCCGGCCGGCGACGATCTCGACGGCGACGTCGCGGATACCGACGATGATGCGCGGGCCGGTACCGATCGCGACGATCAGCCCGAGACCGGCCGCCGGCGGCGGGGTCTGTTCGGCCGGCGCGCCGCCGACCTCGATGCCGCCGACCTCGATGCTGCCGACGCCGACCATGCCGACGATGCACCCACTGTCGAGGCCGCCCGTGCCGAACCGATCACCGTGACGGCCCCGCGCGGCACCCTCGATCTGGGCCTGCTCCTGCTGCGGTTGGCGATCGGCATCGTCGCCGTCGCGCACGGTCTGCAAAAGCTGTTCGGGCTCTGGGGTGGTCCGGGATTGTCGGGATATCAGGAGATGCTCGCCAACAATCCCAACCCGACGATCGGGTTCCACTCCGACGTCACCCGGCCGCTGGCGATCGTCGGCGCGCTGGCCGAGACCATCGGCGGCGCGATGGTCGTCCTGGGCCTGTTCACCCCGATCGGAGCGTGTGCGATCGTCTCGGTGATGCTCCTGGCCGCGGCCTACAAGACGACGCTGGCCGGTGGATTCGCCTTCTTCGCCGCAGCCGGTGGCATCGAGTACGAGCTCGTCCTCGCGGTGGCGGCCGCCGCCCTGGTGCTGACCGGTCCGGGGCTCTACGCCTTCGACGCCTCCCGAGGCTGGGCGCGTCGGCCGTTCCTCGGGTCCGTCGCCTGGCTGATCGTGGGCATCGCCGCCGCGGTCGCGGTGTGGATGCTGTTCAACGGGACCAACCCGCTCAACTCCGCCGGCAACCCGCGGTAGCGCGAACGACACGTTCGTCCCCGAGCAGTCGGTTCTTCCCCGGGAAATCTCCCGAGGAAGAACCAAATGCTTCGGGAAGAACTGGATTCAGTCGACCTGACGGACCGCGCCCTTGTCGGCCGAGGTGGCCAGCTTGGCGTAGGCGCGCAACGCCGTGGTCACCGTGCGCTGCCGGTCCTTGGGCTGCCACGGCCGTTCGGAGGCCTCCATCTTGGCGCGGCGCTCCGCGAGCACCTCGTCGTCGACGAGAACGGCGAGCTGTCGCGTCTTGACGTCGATGACGATCGGGTCGCCGTCCTCGATGAGCCCGATGACGCCGCCGGCGGCCGCCTCCGGGGAGATGTGACCGACCGACAGCCCCGACGAGCCGCCGGAGAACCGGCCGTCGGTGATAAGGCCGCACTTCTTGCCCATCCCGGTGCCCTTCATGAAGGCCGTCGGGTGCAGCATCTCCTGCATGCCCGGCCCGCCGGACGGCCCTTCGTAGCGGACGACGAGCACCTCGCCGGCCTGCAGCGTCTTGGACAGGATGACCTGCACGGCCTCCTCCTGGGATTCCACGACGCGCGCCGGGCCCTCGAAGTGCCACAGATCCTCGTCGATCCCCGCGGTTTTGAGGACGGCACCGTCCTGCGCGAGGTTGCCGCGCAGCACACAGAGCCCACCCTCGACGGTGTAGGCGTGGTCCTTGTCGCGGATGCAGCCGCCGTGGGCGTCGGTGTCGAGCTCGTCCCACCGGTTGGCGGTCGAGAACGGGGTGGTGGTACGCACCCCGCCCGGCGCGGCATGGAACAGTTCGATGGCCTCGTCGGTCGCCTTGCCGCCGCGGATGTCCCAGTCGTCGAGGAACGCCGCGATACTCGGGGAGTGCACGGTCGGCGCCGAGTCGTCGATCAGCCCGGCACGACGCAGTTCGCCGAGGATGGCCGGGATGCCACCGGCCCGGTGCACGTCTTCCATGTGATAGTCCGAATTGGGCGCGACCTTCGACAGGCAGGGCACTCCGCGGCTGATCTCGTCGATGACAGACAGATCGAAATCGGCGACCTCACCCTCCTGCGCGGCGGCGAGGATGTGCAGCACGGTGTTCGTCGACCCGCCCATGGCGACGTCGAGGGCCATGGCGTTGCGGAAGGCGGTCGGGCCCGCGATGCTGCGGGGCAGCACCGAGGCATCGTCGTCGCGGTACCACTTCTGGGCGGCCTCGACGACGACACGACCGGCTCGGGAGAACAGCGCCCGACGGGCCTCGTGGGTGGCCAGGGTCGAACCGTTGCCCGGCAGGGCCAGACCCAGCGCCTCGGTGAGGCAGTTCATCGAGTTGGCGGTGAACATGCCCGAGCACGACCCGCAGGTCGGGCACGCCGAGCGCTCGACCTCGCCGAGCCCGGCCTCGTCGACGTCGCTGTTGGCCGACGCCGAGATGGCGGTGATGAGGTCGGTGGGCGCATGCGCGACGCCGTCGACGACGACGGCCTTGCCCGCCTCCATCGGTCCACCGGAGACGAAGACCGTCGGGATGTTCAGGCGCATCGCGGCATTGAGCATGCCCGGGGTGATCTTGTCGCAGTTGGAGATACACACCAGGGCGTCGGCGGTGTGGGCGTTGACCATGTATTCGACGCTGTCGGCGATGATCTCGCGGCTCGGCAGCGAGTAGAGCATGCCGCCGTGGCCCATCGCGATCCCGTCGTCGACGGCGATCGTGTGGAACTCGCGGGGCACCCCGCCGGCGGCGCGTACGGCCTCGGCCACGATCTCACCCACGTCCTTGAGATGAACGTGCCCGGGGACGAACTGCGTGTAGGAGTTGGCGATCGCGACGATCGGCTTGCCGAAGTCGTCGTCGGTCATTCCGGTGGCGCGCCACAGGGAGCGGGCGCCGGCGGCTTCGCGTCCGACGGTGGTGGTTCGGGACCGCAAGGGTGGCATGGGGTTTCCTCGATCGGGTTCGCTTGGGCGCCCGCATTGCGGACGCACACGGCACTGACGTGGGGTCAGCGCGCGAACCGCTCGAGGGTGTTCGCGAGCGGGTCCGACTCAGGAGGTGGGGGTGGGCTTGTTTCCTCGCCGCCGGCGCTGACCGCGACCGTCGACACGATGGCGTGGACGATCAGCCGCGTCCACGGTACTCCTCGCTGACGTGCGCGAACAAAACAGTTCCCGCTCGCCTCAGCGTGCGTCGCGGGCGGCGGCGAAGGGGTCGGGAATCCGGCCGGCGCTGGCCGCCGAGAGTCGCGGCATGTCCTGGAAGGTGATGGCGGGCAGGCGGACACGATCGCCGTCGGTGAGCACCGCCCGCACCGGGCCCCACCGGTTGAACTGCAGGCCCTCGACGTCGGGCCAGGCGACCTCCCTGGAACCGAAGGTGCCGACCGCGCGCAGCCCGTCCTCGGTCACCACGGTCTTGATGCGCCAGATCCACACCGCGAGCAGGACCGGGACCGCGAAGGTCCAGCCGAACCACGCGAGGCTGGTGCCGGCCAGGATCAGCACCACCAGGAAGGTCGCGGGCACGGCGAAATAGGCGAGCTTGCTGACCTTGAACTCCTGCGGCAACGCGACGGCGTCGGACGTCTGCTCCGACGATGTTGCCGTGGTCGACTCCGCCGGGGTCGACCGTGCCGAATCGGACGAGGACGGGGTGGACGACCGAGCGCCGGAGGAAGAACGAGTCACGATCCCATTGTGGCATCCGGGCGTCGGTGCTCTTGACGTGCGGGGGTGCCGAGGACCAGTGATTTCCCAGGATCTGGGACGCGGGGGAGACGAGTTTGACTCTGCACTATCTGCAGTCCTACCGTGATTGACGTGATGCACAACGAGCTTCTCGTAGTAATCGGCCGGCGCGTCGTCGCCTGACCGGTCACTTCATCGACCTCCAAGCATCGACGCGCCACCCTCGAACAGCAACCGCTGTCGGGGGTTTTTTGTTGCCCACCCCCATTGACCCCGAATCCCCGGTTGAGCGGTAGTACAGACCAGTACGGCAGTCCACCTGCGACTGAGAACGACGACCGTCGACCATGAACACGAAGGACCGTGCAGTGAGCGCACCAACAGCACGTACGGACACGACCACTCCGGGCGCCGGGTCGCGTCAGGAATCGCCGGCGGCGGGCAGCCTCCGCGCGGTACGGCAGAACACCGTCGCCCCCGAGCGCGTCAGCGGCGCGCAGTCGGTGGTCCGTTCGCTGGAAGAACTCGGTGTCGAGGTGGTCTTCGGTATTCCCGGCGGTGCGGTGCTCCCGGTGTACGACCCGCTGCTCGATTCGCGCAAGGTCCGCCACGTGCTCGTCCGTCACGAGCAGGGGGCGGGACACGCGGCCACCGGTTATGCACAGGTCACCGGCCGCGCCGGGGTGATGATGGCGACGTCGGGTCCCGGCGCCACCAACCTCGTCACCCCGCTCGCCGACGCGCAGATGGACTCGGTGCCCGTCGTCGCGATCACCGGCCAGGTCGGTCGCGCGCTCATCGGCACCGACGCCTTCCAGGAGGCCGACATCTCCGGTATCACCATGCCGGTCACCAAGCACAACTTCTTGGTGTACAACGCGATCGACATCCCGCGGGTCATCGCCGAGGCCTTCCACATCGCCGAGAGCGGTCGTCCCGGTGCGGTGCTGGTCGACATCCCCAAGGACATCCTGCAGGCCCAGACGACCTTCTCGTGGCCGCCGCAGATCGACCTGCCCGGCTACCGGCCGGTGACCAAGCCGCACGGCAAGCAGGTGCGGGAGGCGGCGCGGATGATCAACGCCGCCAAGAACCCGGTGCTCTACGTCGGCGGCGGGGTCATCAAGGCCAACGCCTCGGCGGAGTTGCTCGAACTCGCCGAGCTCACCGGCATCCCCGTCGTCACCACCCTGATGGCGCGCGGCGCGTTCCCCGACTCGCATCCGCAGCACCTGGGCATGCCGGGGATGCACGGCACCGTCGCGGCCGTCGCCGCGTTGCAGCGCAGCGACCTGCTGATCACGCTCGGCGCCCGCTTCGATGACCGGGTGACCGGCCAGCTCTCGTCATTCGCCCAGGGCGCCAAGGTCATTCACGCCGACATCGACCCGGCGGAGATCGGCAAGAACCGCCACGCGGACGTGCCGATCGTCGGCGACTGCAAAGCGGTCATCCTCGATCTGCTCGACACACTGCGTGCCGAACGGGCCACCACCGGCACCACGCCGGAGCTCGAGGAGTGGTGGGACTACCTCGACGGCATCCGCCGTACCTATCCGCTGAGTTACGACCGTCCCGCCGACGGCTCGATGTCGCCGGAGTTCGTGATCTCCCAGATCGGCAAGCTCGCCGGCCCCGACGCCGTGTACTGCGCAGGCGTCGGTCAGCACCAGATGTGGGCGGCGCAGTTCATCTCCTACGAGAAGCCGCGGACCTGGCTCAACTCCGGCGGACTCGGCACGATGGGGTACGCGGTGCCCGCCGCGATGGGTGCCAAGATGGCCGCGCCCGACACCGAGGTGTGGGCCATCGACGGCGACGGCTGCTTCCAGATGACCAATCAGGAGCTGGCCACGTGTGCGATCGAGGGCATCCCGATCAAGGTTGCCCTGATCAACAACGGCAACCTCGGCATGGTGCGGCAGTGGCAGACCCTCTTCTACGAGGAGCGCTACTCCAACACCGACCTGGCGACCCACTCGATGCGCATCCCCGACTTCGTCAAGTTGGCCGAGGCGCTGGGCTGTGCGGCGTTCCGGGTGGAGAACGAGGCAGAGGTCGACGAGGTCATCGCCAAGGCCCGCGAGATCAACGACCGCCCGGTCGTCATCGATTTCATCGTCGGTGCCGACGCGCAGGTGTGGCCGATGGTGGCTGCCGGAACCGGCAATGACGAGATCATGGCGGCCCGCGACATCCGGCCGCTGTTCGACGACGATGCGTCGGCCTCCGATCCCGCCGACATCCACGAAGTGGTCAATCAGAGCACCAATCTCGGCCAGGAGGGCGAGCAGAAGTGAGTACCCATACCCTCAGCGTCCTCGTCGAGGACCGTCCGGGCGTCCTGGCCCGCGTGTCGGGATTGTTCTCCCGGCGCGGATTCAACATCGAGTCCCTCGCCGTGGGGCCCACCGAGCTCAAGGGTGTCTCGCGGATGACGATCATGGTCTCCGTCGAGGACTTCCCGCTCGAGCAGGTCACCAAGCAGCTCAACAAGCTGATCAACGTGATCAAGATCGTCGAGCAGGACCCGTCGAGCTCGGTCTCACGTGAGCTGATGATGGTCAAGGTGCGCGCCGACTCCACGGTGCGCTCGGAGGTCATCGAGGTCGTGAATCTGTTCCGCGCCAAGGTGATCGACGTCTCCCCGGAGTCGCTGACCGTGGAGGCGACCGGCACCGCCGAGAAACTCGAGGCGCTGCTGCGGATGCTCGATCCGTACGGCATCCGGGAGATCGCGCAATCCGGCGCGGTCACCCTGGGACGCGGCCCGAAGAGCATGTCGGCCAACCGCTGACGCACGCAAGTCACAACGCGCCCCACGCGGGATAACCGATTCGTTTGGGGCACAACACATATCGAAGGGAAGTCAACTGTGGCGATCGAATTGTTCTATGACGACGACGCCGATCTGTCGCTCATCCAGGGCCGCAAGGTCGCGGTGATCGGCTACGGCAGCCAGGGGCATGCGCATTCGCTGTCGCTGCGTGATTCGGGTGTCGACGTCGCGATCGGCCTGCGCGAGGGCAGCAAGTCGCGGGAGAAGGCCGCCGAGCAGGGCCTGAAGGTGATGACCGCCGCCGAGGCCGCCGCCTGGGCCGACGTGATCATGATGCTGGCCCCCGACACCAGCCAGGCGCAGATCTTCACCGAGGACATCGAGCCCAACCTCAAGGACGGCGACGCGCTGTTCTTCGGCCACGGTCTCAACATCCACTTCGGTCTGATCAAGCCGCCGGCCAACGTCACCGTCGGCATGGTCGCCCCGAAGGGCCCCGGTCACCTCGTGCGCCGGCAGTTCGTCGACGGCAAGGGTGTGCCCTGCCTGATCGCGATCGACCAGGATCCGAAGGGTGAGGGTCAGGCGCTGGCGCTCAGCTACGCGAGTGCGATCGGTGGCGGCCGTGCCGGCGTCATCAAGACCACCTTCAAGGAGGAGACCGAGACCGATCTCTTCGGCGAGCAGGCCGTGCTGTGCGGCGGCACCGAGGAACTGATCAAGACCGGCTTCGAGGTGATGGTCGAGGCGGGTTACGCCCCGGAGATGGCCTACTTCGAGGTGCTGCACGAGCTCAAGCTCATCGTCGATCTGATCTACGAGGGCGGCATCGCCCGCATGAACTACTCGGTCAGCGACACCGCCGAGTTCGGTGGTTACCTCTCGGGTCCGCGGGTCATCGACGCCGACACCAAGGACCGGATGCGCGCCATCCTCTCCGACATCCAGGACGGGAGCTTCGTCAAGCGTCTCGTCGCCAACGTCGAGGGCGGCAACAAGGAGCTCGAGGACCTGCGTAAGAAGAATGCCGAGCACCCGATCGAGGTCACCGGCAAGAAGCTGCGCGACCTGATGAGCTGGGTGGATCGCCCGATCACCGAAACCGCCTGAACACAAGCGTGATTCGTGGCCCCGTTCCCGATGGGAACGGGGCCACGTTCGTCTCGGGCGGCAGGCGAGTGGGCTGTGGATGAATTCTCGGCCCGTCGATGCATCTGTTCTATGCTTGGCCCATCGGTGTCGATCGTGATGGGGGAGAGTCATGGATGTCAATCCGGAAGCGTTGCGGCAGTTCGCCACTCGGGTCGACGAGGTAGGTGCACAGTGCTCCGCGTCGCCCATGCCGCACCACTTCGACGCCCTCGCGGCCCTGATGCCCGGCTCCACCACGGCGTACGCCGCACAGACCGCCGCCTCGGCGATGCGGCCGTTGTTGGCCGGTGTGGGCCACTACTTCGAGCAGGTGTCGGCGGCCGTGTACACCGCGGCCGGTGAGTACGAGACCTCCGATGCCGCACTGGCCGACCGGTTCGGTCGCGTCCCTGCCCCCGGGAGGGGGTGATGATTCCCAGCCGCACGGTGTTCGACACCTGGCGGACCGAATCGGTGGGGGCTGCCGGCCACACGCTGGGAGACAGCGGCGAAGCACTCGACGACGAGGTCTCGGGCGCCCGGTACGCCATCTCGCGTGTGGCGCAAGACGGTCTGTGGTCCGGCGTGGCCGCGCAGTCCGGTGAGACGGCGACCGACGTCGGCTGCCGCCGGGCCACCGCGCTGAGCGCCGTCGCGCGCAACTCGGCGATCGGTGTCGCCCGGTCCGCTCCGGACCTCACCGCGGCGGCGTCGAGGATTCGAAACCTGTTGACGGTCATCGAATCCGGCGATCTGTTCGTCACCGACGACTGGCTCGTGCTGCCGCGCGTCAAGAACTACCCGGCGACGTTGGCCGCCACGCTGGCGACCGTCGCCGACACCTTTCAGGTGCAACTCAATCCCGCCCTGGTCGACCTGAGCCGAGCCGATCACGACATCGGCGCGTTTGTGCGACGAAAACTGATGGGCGATGGTCTCGGCCTGGCCCTTCCCGAGATCGACGCGGATCCCCACGCGCCCAAGGACTTCACCGAAGCCCCGCACGGTGACAACACCGGAGGCACCAACCCCGAGTTCGGCCGCGGCCTGCAACGTGCGCGACTGCTCGAGCACATGACCGGTACGGTCGTCGAGACCGAGACCACCACCGCCGGTGACACCACGACGACGACGGTGAGGATGCTCGACGGCTCCCGGCAGACCTACACCAGCGGTCCCGGAGTGAACCGGACCGAATTCCGCAGTCCGGAAGGTGTTCTGACCGCCACGCGCACCGTCGCGGGCGATGGCACGTCAACCGTGTCGTTGACTCGTCCGGGCAAGTCGCCCGCCGTCGTGACCGAGCGCCCCGACGGTACGACCGAGGCGGTCGTCGACGGGATCACCTTCCCCATCCCGTCCTCCCGTGACTATGCGATCGCCCTGGCCGCGGGTGGCATGTCCGCGACCGAATCCGCCGTGGCACGCGGGCTTCCCTACCTCACCCAGGCCCAGGTTGCGCGCCTGGAGATCGGTGCGAAAGCGGCCGGGCCGGGTCTGACGTTGCTCGGTACGGCGATGGGGGTCGCCACGGCGGAGAACGGCTACGAACGGTGTGTGGCAGGCGTGGCCGGCGGTGTCGGGTTGGGCGCCGATCTGGCACTGCTGGCATTGGCCCCGGAGATGAGTCCGCTGCGGGCCTTCTGGACCGGCGCAATCGTGAGTCTTGGGGGGTCCACGGTGGGCAACATCGTGGGTCAGGTGCTGTGTCGATGAGGAATCTCGAGGTGGTCGGCAAGCGGCCTGCATACCATCGATGCCCACGTGCCTGGCAGGGAGCGCGGTGGCGCCTGTGGGTGGGCAGGGTCTTCTGGGCTGTTGTCTGCTCGATCTTCGCGGGGGCGTCGGTGATGTCGGCTTTCGGCGGCAGCGTCGTCGTGGCGGTGGCGGCCGCGTCCGGCGCCGCGGGGGTCGCCCTGCTGCTGTTGTCCGAAGAACTCCGGTGGATGCGCACGGGCGCGACCCGACCGGACCTCCGCGGCGTGCGAATCGCGGGGGCGGCATTGGTGATTCGTGTCGATGACCGCGAACGTGCGGTGGACATTGCGTTGCCGGCGGCGTTCGCCCTCGGCGGTGCCGGGGCGTTCTACGCCGTGTGCTCCGGAGAACTCGATCTCTCCTTCGTGCAACACTCGCCGCGGCCGGTCTCGCCGTTCACCTTTCTGGCCGTCGCTGTCACCGGTGCGGTCGGTCTCGTCTGGGAAATGGTTCGGCGCCGGCCCGACCCTCTGGTGCTGACCCCGCACGCCCTGGTCGTCGGCAAGAGACTCGGTCCACGGGGCGCGATCGCCTGGACCGACCTCGAACGCACCGAGCCGATGCCCACCGATGTGGGCAGACGTCGCAGGGGTGCCGACGCATGGCTGGCCATCGGCGCGGACGAGGAACCGCGGCTACGCCTGAACGTCGTGCGGCTCGGAGCGCCGACGACCTTCTGGCTTCTGGACTTCTACCGGCGGCATCCGGAACTGCGCGATGAACTCGCCGACGCCCGGGTGTTGCAGCGCCTGCGTGACGGATCACTCGTCGACGACGGTCGAGCCGATGTCTGATCGGGCCCACTCACCGTTGCCTCCGGAATACGTTGCGGTGCTGCGAGATCTGGCGCACGAGCCCGAACGCACCGAGGAGATCCGGAGCATGGTCGCCGGACTCGACGGCGTCACAGGGGTCGAAGCGGGCCTGATCGACGCCGTCCTTCCGTTGCCGAGCACCTGGCGCCCCGATGACCATGCACTGTTCTGGCGTGACCGGCGAGTCCGTGACGCGGAGCTGCGCCGGCGCATCGACGCCGCTCTCGACGACTGGATCGAGAATGGTGGATGGTCGTGGAGATCAGGCGGAATCGACGCCGAGGACCATCGGCGCATCGCCGAGCTGACGCGGCGCGAATTCGACGCCGAGATGGCCGATCATCGCCGACGACACGGTACCGGCGGATGAATCGGCGAGATCTGCACGCACGCCCGACCCCACAGACGAGTGCGCCCCCTCCCGAGGTGGGGAGGGGGCGCACTCGATGGAGCGAGTTCAGGGTCAGTAGACCGAGAAGCCCTTGTACTTGGTGTGGTTCACGTAGTTGAGGATCGGCCCGATGTTGGTGCCGGTCTCGGGGCCGAGGCAGCCGAGGAAGTAGTAGGCGTTGACCATGCCCACGAGTTTGTCGCCGACGACCACCGGGCTGCCGGAATCACCCTCGATGACGCACATCTGGGAGAAGTGCACGTCGCCGTCGGAGAACCAGGCGACACCGCAGGTGCTGCCGGTGGTGCGGCCTTCCTTGCACGCCACGGTCGGGAAACCGATCGGGCGGGTGTCGATCCCGCGGATCGTCACCGACCGCACGGTGCGCAGCGGTACGACGCGCGACGGGTCGAACTCGATGATCGCGACATCGTCCTTCGGGTCGGAATAGGTCACCACACCGGCCTGACCGCGATCCTGGAACGTCTCGGAGAGGACCTGCTGCCCGGGCTGGCCGCAGTGTCCTGCGGTGATGCCGATCAGTTGACCGGTCTTCGCATGACCGATCGTGGTCAGGGTGCACGCCTTGGCGGAGTCACCGCCCTGCAGGATCAGGATTCCTGATCCACCGCCGAGGAAGATCTTCGCCGGTGCCGCCTGTGCGGCGCCGGGAGCCCCCCAGCCGGCGAGTACCGTCGCTGCCAGGACAGCCAACAGTACTGTCAGCTTCTTCTTCATCCATACTCCACTCTGCTACCCGACCGGCGCGGCTTCTCGACCGCCGAATCGATTGTTGACACATCACCCGAAGCGCCACCGTACCGGCGGATTCGACGGGTGCCGCGGTTCGGCGACACTCTGCCGCCGCATCGCAACACTTCCGTAATGCCGCTCACAATGTACACGTCCACCCTGTGCCGCTCGGTCGCGTCGACGCCCGGCTGCTCGCCGCATCAGGAGAGGTCTCTAAGCTGACTTGCGGATGCCGTTACGGCATCGCGCCCGATCTCGCCACCGATTCTGGAGAAAAACTGTGACCTCAGCTGGCCTGCCGGTCGTTCTCATCGCCGACAAACTGGCCCCCTCGACCGTGGAAGCCCTCGGCGACGGGGTCGAGGTGCGCTGGGTGGACGGACCCGATCGCCCGAAACTGCTCGAAGCCGTCGTCGACGCCGACGCGATCCTGGTGCGTTCGGCCACCACCGTCGACGCCGAGGTCCTCGACGCGGGCAAGAAACTGAAGATCATCGCGCGCGCAGGCGTCGGCCTCGACAATGTCGACGTGCCGGCCGCCACCGAGCGCGGCGTGATGGTGGTCAACGCGCCCACCTCCAACATCCACACCGCCGCCGAGCACGCCATCTCGCTGATGCTCTCGGCGGCCCGTCAGATCCCGGCCGCCGATGCGACCCTGCGTGAACACACCTGGAAGCGTTCGTCATTCAACGGTGTCGAGATCTTCGACAAGACCGTCGGCGTGGTCGGACTCGGCCGGATCGGCCAGCTCGTCGCTGCTCGACTGGCCGCCTTCGAGACCCACGTGATCGCCTACGACCCCTACGTGTCGCCGGCGCGTGCGGCCCAGCTCGGCATCGAATTGGTCTCGCTCGACGAGCTTCTCGAGCGCGCCGACTTCATCACGGTGCATCTGCCCAAGACGCCCGAGACCCTCGGCCTCATCGGCGCCGACCAGCTGGCCCGCACCAAGAAGGGCGTGATCATCGTCAACGCCGCCCGTGGCGGGCTCATCGACGAGCAGGCGCTGGCCGACGCGATCGTCGCCGGACAGGTCCGCGGCGCCGGCCTCGACGTCTTCGCCACCGAACCGTGCACCGACTCGCCGCTGTTCGAGCTGCCGCAGGTCGTGGTGACACCGCACCTGGGTGCCTCGACCAGCGAGGCCCAGGACCGCGCGGGTACCGATGTCGCCAAGAGTGTGCGGCTGGCACTGGCCGGCCACTTCGTCCCGGACGCGGTCAACATCGTCGGCGGCACGGTCGACGAAGAGGTCGCCCCGTGGCTGGAGATGGCCCGCAAGCTCGGTGTGCTCGTCGGGGCGATCAGCTCCGAACTGCCGACGTCACTGGTCGTCGACGTGCGCGGCGAACTCGCCGCGAGCAACGTCGACGTGCTGGGGTTGTCGGCGCTGCGCGGCCTGTTCGAGGCCGCCCTGACCGAGCCGATCACCTTCGTCAACGCCCCGAAGGTGGCGCAGGAGCGCGGTGTCACCAGCGAGGTGACCACCGCCACCGAGAGCCCCAATCACCGCAGCGTGGTCGACGTCAAGGCGGTCTTCGCCGACGGCTCGGTCCACAACGTGGCCGGGTCGCTGTCGGAGCCGCGGCAGGTGGAGAAGATCGTCAACATCAACGGACGCAACTTCGACATGCGCGCCGAGGGCCTCAACCTCCTGGTGAGTTACACCGATCAGCCGGGCTCGCTGGGCAAGATCGGTACGCTGCTCGGCGACGCGGGCATCGACATCCTGGCCGCAGCGCTCTCCCAGGACGCCGCAGGTGCCGGTGCCACCATGATCTTGCGGGTCAGCCGCGAGGTCGACGACGCGGTGGTCGAGGCCATCGAGTCCGCAGTCGGTGCAACTCTGATCGAACAGGTGGATCTGTCATGAAGCTCGCCGTCATCGCCGGGGACGGAATCGGCCCCGAGGTCATCGCCGAGGCACTCGAGGTGCTGCGGGTGGTGACTCCCGACGTCGAGACCACCGAGTACGACCTCGGTGCCCGGCGCTATCACCGCAACGGTGAATTGCTGACCGAGGCCGATCTGGATTCGTTGCGCGAGCACGACGCGATCCTGCTCGGCGCGATCGGTGATCCGTCGGTGCCGTCGGGGGTCCTCGAACGCGGACTGCTGCTCTCCATGCGTTTCGCGCTCGATCACCATGTGAACCTGCGGCCCTCGCGCCGGCTACCCGGAGTGAGTTCGCCGCTCGCCGGGGACCCCGACATCGATTTCGTCGTCGTCCGTGAGGGCACCGAAGGCCCCTACACCGGCAACGGTGGCTCGATCCGTGTGGGCACCCCGCACGAGGTCGCCACCGAGGTCAGCGTCAACACCCGCTTCGGCGTCGAGCGCGTCGTCCGGGATGCCTTCGAGCGGGCGAGCCGCAGGCGCAAACACCTCACATTGGTCCACAAGACCAATGTGCTGACCTTCGCCGGATCGTTGTGGAGTCGGGCGGTCGCGGAGATCGGTGCCGAGTACCCCGATGTCACCACCGACTACTGCCACGTCGACGCCGCGACGATCTACCTCGTCACCGACCCCGGACGGTTCGACGTGATCGTCACCGACAACCTGTTCGGCGACATCATCACCGACATCGCGGCCGCGGTCTCCGGTGGGATCGGGCTCGCCGCGTCGGGCAACATCGATGCCACGCGGACCAATCCGTCGATGTTCGAACCGGTGCACGGCAGCGCCCCCGACATCGCCGGTCAGGGCAAGGCGGACCCCACCGCCGCCATCCTGTCGGTGGCGCTGCTCCTCGATCACCTCGGCGATGCCGAGGGCGCTCGACGTGTTGAACAGGCCGTCGCCGACGATCTGCTCGACCGCGACGGCCAGGAGCTGTCGACCTCGGAGATCGGTAAGCGTATTCGAGAGCGCTTGTAGCGCATAGGATTCTGCACTTGCCCGGTGGCCCGGTCCGGTGGTGTGGTGGTCGAGGAGACCCCACCCCCGGACCGGGCCACCGTCATCTGTGGTCGGCGTGAGGGGTCTCCGACGGGGACCGTGGAATGGGGATCTCGGGCGTCGCTTGTTCTAGTTTCAATAGAACTATACAATCAGAGTGTGTTCATCCGAGTCGATCCCACCGATCGTTCGCCGATCTTTGCCCAGATCGCGGCGTCGGTTCGCGGCGCCATCGTCCGCGGTGACATCGGCGCCGGCGAACGGCTGCCCGCAGCTCGGGAACTGGCCGCCTCGCTGGACGTGAACGTCCACACGGTGCTGCGCGGCTATCAGATCCTGCGGGATGAGGGGCTCGTCGAACTGCGTCGCGGGCGGGGCGCGGTGGTGTCCGATCGCGCGCCGGAACAGGCCGAGATCGGTGAGGCCCTCGATCGGCTCATCGGGGTGGCGCAGCGGTGGGGACTCGGACCCACGGAATTGTCGGCAGAGATCACCAGGAGGATGTCATGACCGCGACAGCGTCGAAACCCACTCGGGAACAACGATTTCGGTGCGCGCTGGTGGGCGTGGTCCCGTCAGTCGTCATGCTGGGTGTCGCAGTGTCGTTGCTGTCGGCATGGCGTGGCGATCTTCCCGATCCGATGGCGTCACATTGGGGTACCGGGGGAGTCGACGGCACGAGCAGCATCGCCGGCGCGATCGTGACGGTGGTGGCCGTGTGTGTGCTCGCCGCTGCGCTGAACACCGTGGCGTCCCTCGCGATGTCACATCCCCGGCAGGTCCGGGCGAGCGTGGCGCTGATCAACTTTCTCGTGGTCGCGATCGCCGGGGTGATCCCCGCGGTGGCGGCAGGTCAGCGGGGAGTGGCCGCCGTCCACGACGTTGCCACACCGGTGGTGCCGATCCTGCTCACCCTTGCGATCGCGGCGGTCGTCGCGGCGGCGAGTTGGGTTCTCATCCCGCAGTGGGCCACCGCGGTCGGCGGGCCCGTGGGTGCGGTCCCCGCCGAAGACCTCGCTTCCGGAGAACGCTTCTATTGGCAACGCTCGGTGGGGAATTCGGTGGTCGCCGACGTCCTCTTGGCCGCCGCCGCGGTGGTGCTGGTCATCATCACCGCGGTGACCGGGGTGTGGTGGCTGCTGGTGGTTCCCGCCCTGATCGTCCTCGGCGCCGTCCTGATGGGAACCGTGCGGGTGCGGATCGATCGCAGTGCGATGACGGTGCGCGGCGCGCTGCCGTGGCCGCGCCAGGAGATCGCCATGGCCGACATCGTCCGTGCCGAGGTCATCACGGTGCACGCGTTGCGCGACACCGGCGGTTACGGCCGCCGTCTGGCCATCCGGGGAGAGGGCAAGGGCGCGTGGGGATTCGTGGTGCGCTCCGGTGAGGCCGTGATGGTGACTCGCACCGACGGCCGGCGCGACTTCGTCGTCGTCGACGATGCCGCGACCGCGGCCGGCCTGATCAATGCAGTGCTCGCCCAACGTCTGCCGGGCTGAGCGACTCTCAGCCGGGCGTGTCGACCGACACCGGCTCCGGCTGCGGGAGCTGGTCGCGCGGAACCAACGGTGCCGCGATCACCGGAGCCACCGCACTCGCGGCGAAGGCCAGCGGGAAACCGACCGCGGTGATGAGGGCGCCGAACAGCGGGGTGGTGGCGGCGGTGGCCAGATACTGTGCGGTGTTCTGGATGCCGAGACCACGTCCGCTCCAGCGCGGCCCGGCGAATTCGGCGATCGCGGTGAAGGCCAGGCCGTTGTCGGCGACGGAGACGATCGAGGCCACCATCATGACAACCACGCACACCGGACTGTCGGCCCAATCGGTCAGTGCCAGAACGCCCATCGCGACACCGGCGACCACGGCGATCAGCCGGATCGGCCGCATGCGGGACAACCATGCGTCCGACCATCGCCCGGCCGCGATGCGCCCCAGCGCGCCGAGCGTCTGAGTGATCGTCACGAGGACACCGGCCGTGGCCGGAGACCAGTGGCGGGCCACGATGAGCCAGGTCGGCACGAAGGTCCACAGCATCGACTGCGGGATCACCAGGAGCACGCTGACGGCGTGTACGCGTGCCAGGAACCAGCTGTCGCGGTACGGGTTTCGTGCTGGTGCGGCGGCGATCGAGCGAGCCGACGGCGGGTCGACGATGCCCAGGACGCACGCGAGCAACCCGAGCGCGGTCACCACGATGGGGACCACCAGCGCTGCGGCGATGCCGCGGTGTTGGGCGATCGCGGGCATGCTCAACGCGCACACCGCGATTCCCAGGGGTTGGGCCATCTGCCGGACGCCCATGGCCGTGCCGCGTTGGGCCGCGGGGAACCAGCCGACCACGATCCGGCCGCTGGCGCCGTTGGCGGCACCGGAGCTCAGGCCGCCGAGGAAGAGCAACGCCGCCAACACGGTGAACGGGGCCGATCGCCATGCCGCCACTGCCGTCGCGATCGCCGCCATCAAGGTCAGCGACAGCGAGATCGTCAGGATCACGCGTTCGCCGTGGCGATCGAGCAGGCTGCCCCAGCCGATGATGGCCATCATCAATCCGACCGTGGGAACCGCGGCGAGCACCGACGCCCGCGACACGCTCATGCCCTCGGCGTGCAGGGCGGGGATGAGGTAGGCGATCCCGGACACCACACAGGTGGTGGTCATCGCAGCGATCAGCGAGCACGCGAGCATCGTCCACCTGCGGGTGGTGCCGATGGTGTCGGGGGAATTCATGTCGCCTCCTCGAAGCTCTGTCGGGACTCGTCACGTCTCATAATATGAGAATTGACTCCCATATTTTAAAACCCGTGGTCGTCGGGATGCCAATCGACGTCCCGAAGTGTGGACAATGCCGGTGCGATACCCTCGGGCCATGCGTCTTGGTCGAATCGCCAGTCCCGATGGTGTCGCCTTTGTCTCGCTCGAGGATTCCGGCGACGGTGTCGTCGCCAAGGAGATCGCCGAGCATCCCTTCGGCACCCCGACGTTCACCGGTCGGAGTTGGCCGCTGGCCGATGTCCGATTGCTCGCGCCGATCCTGGCGACGAAGGTCATCTGCATCGGCAAGAACTACGCCGCGCATGCGGCCGAGATGGGGGGCTCGGCTCCCGAGAACCCGGTGATCTTCCTCAAACCGAACACCTCGATCATCGGGCCGGAGGTCCCCATCGTGCGCCCGCCGTCCTCGGACCGTGTCGATTTCGAGGGTGAGCTTGCCGCGGTGATCGGTCGTCCGTGCAAGGACGTCAAGGCCTCCGAGGCGGCCGGGGTCATCCTCGGATACACCGTCGCCAACGACGTGACCGCCCGCGATCAGCAGCAGGCCGACGGACAGTGGACACGCGGCAAGGGGTATGACACCTTCTGCCCGCTGGGGCCGTGGATCGACACCGCCTTCGATCCGTCGGATGCCGAGATCCGCACCGAACTCGATGGCGAGGTGCGCCAGCGCAGCCGAACCTCGTTGATGCTGCACGACATCGGCGCCATCGTCGAGTGGATCTCCCGGGTGATGACGCTGCTGCCCGGTGACGTGATCCTCACCGGCACCCCAGAAGGGGTGGGTCCGATGGTAGCCGGACAACGGGTTTCGGTGACCGTCGAAGGTCTGGGCACACTGAGCAATCCGGTGGTGGACAAGCCGTGACGGCACCGGTGAGCACCGCACGGATCAACGGGATCGACCTGTCCTACGAGGTCGCCGGCGAGGGTCCGCTCGTCGTGATGGTGATGGGCACCGGCAGCCCGGGCCGGGTGTGGAAGGCAAATCAGGAGCCGGCCCTGCGCAAGGCCGGCTATCGTGTCGCCCTGTTCGACAACCGTGGCATCGCCCCGTCCTCGGAGTGCGCCGCCGGGTTCACGCTCGAGGACATGGTGGCCGACACCGCCGGACTCATCGAGCATCTCGGTGGACCGGCTTTCGTCGTGGGGACCTCGTTGGGTGCCCGCATCACCCAGGAACTCACCCTGGCGCGGCCCGACCTCGTCCGCGGCGCGGTGATGTTGGCCACCTACGGCCGCAGCACGCCGCTGCAGGAAGCGATCTCGGCCGGCGAGCGCGCGCTCTACGACCAGAAGATCACCCTGCCTCCGGAGTACGAGGCCGCCATCACCGCGCACCTCAACCTGTCGCCGCACACCCTCGACGACGATCGGGCCGCACAGGACTGGCTCGACATCATCGGGTTCTCACCTCAGACCGTGACCCCCGGGGTGCGTGCTCAGCTCGGACTGCACCACCGGGAGGCCAATCGTCTCGACGCATACCGGCGCATCACCCGGCCCGCGCTCGTTGTCGGATTCGCCGACGATCGCACGTTGCCGGTCAAGCTGGCACGCGAGGTGGCCGAGGTGATCCCGGGAGCCGAGTACGCCGAGGTGGCCAAGGCCGGGCACTTCGGTTATCTCGAACAGCCGGCCGAGGTGAACCGGCTCATCGTCGACTTCTGCGACCGCCACCGGGACTGACTCCCCGGGTGGTCGGTTCGATACGCTGAGCCGCATGGCCAGTACCGATTCCGCCCGCCCCGATCCCGCAGGCTCCGACGCCGTGCGCGTCCGATTCTGCCCGTCCCCCACGGGTACCCC
Source organism: Gordonia sp. YC-XJ4 (assembly GCF_059511865.1). NCBI lineage: Bacteria > Bacillati > Actinomycetota > Actinomycetes > Mycobacteriales > Gordoniaceae > Gordonia > Gordonia sp. YC-XJ4. Next base: position 3,700,442 of record NZ_CM183447.1, on the reverse strand, counting down.
GCACGTCGGGATGGTGCGCACCGCGCTGTTCAACTTCGCGCAGGCGCGACACGACAAGGGCACCTTCGTCTTCCGCATCGAGGACACCGACGCCGCCCGCGACAGCCAGGAGTCCTACGACGCGATCCTGGAATCGTTGCGATGGCTCGGACTCGACTGGGACGAGGGCCCCGAGGTCGGCGGACCGTACGGTCCGTACCGGCAATCGGAGCGTCGTGGAATCCACCTCGACGTGGTGGCGCGTCTGTTGGCGGCGGGTGAGGCCTACGAGGCGTTCTCGACCCCGGAGGAGGTCGAGGCACGGCATCGCGCGGCCGGCCGGGACCCTAAGCTCGGTTACGACAACTTCGATCGCGACCTCACCGACGAACAGCGTGCCGCCTATCGCGCCGAGGGCCGCAATCCCGTTGTGCGCCTTCGCATGCCCGACCGTGACATCACCTGGGACGATCTCGTCCGCGGCGCCACGACGATCAAGTCGAGTACCGTTCCCGACTTCGCGTTGACCCGTGCGAACGGCGATCCGCTCTACACCCTCGTCAATCCCGTCGACGACGCGATGATGCGGATCACCCATGTGTTGCGCGGCGAGGACCTGTTCTCATCCACCCCGCGCCAGATCGCGTTGTACGAGGCGCTGATCCGGATCGGGGTGGCCGAGGCGGTGCCCGTCTTCGGGCATCTGCCGTTCGTCATGGGGGAGGGCAACAAGAAACTCTCCAAACGCGATCCGCAGTCCAACCTGTTCCATCACCGGGACCGCGGATTCCTGCCGGAGGGTCTGCTGAACTACCTCGCGCTGCTCGGCTGGGGGTACTCGCACGAGACCGATGTGTTCACCCTGGAGCAGATGATCGACAAGTTCGATGTCCGCGACGTCAACTCCAATCCCGCGCGGTTCGACCAGAAGAAGGCCGACGCGATCAACGCCGAGCACATCCGGATGCTCGAACTCGGTGATTTCGCCGCGCGGCTCAAGGCCTACCTCATCGAGCGCGGTCACCTGTCGGAGCCGATCGACGACGCCACCTTCACCGCCCTCGCCGAACTCGTGCAGACCCGAATCCAGGTGTTGGGCGACGCGTGGGCATTGATGTCGTTCTGCTACGTCTCCGACGCGGAGTTCACCATCGACGAGAAGGCCGCCGCCAAGAATCTCGGTGCCGACGCGGTGCCGGTCCTCGACGCCACCATCGCCGCCGTGGAGGGTCTGTCGTCGTGGCAGACGCCCGCACTGCACGACGCCCTCAACGCCGCGCTGGTGGACGATCTGGGCCTCAAACCGCGCAAGGCGTTCGGTCCGGTGCGGGTTGCGGTGACCGGGTCGCAGGTCTCGCCGCCGCTGTTCGAGTCGATGGAACTGCTGGGCCGCGACGTGAGCCTCGCGCGTCTGCGCGCGGCCCGGGAGTTGGCGGCAAAGTAGCCACTGACCAGGCGATTTGTGGTCCAGGGGTAGTGCTCTGCTAATCTATCGCAGGTTCTTTTCCGAGAGGAAAAGAGAAAACCTTGGGGTATGGTGTAATTGGCAACACAGCGGTTTCTGGTACCGCCATTCTAGGTTCGAGTCCTGGTACCCCAGCGACCACCAAGGTCTATGGCCCCGTCGTCTAGCGGCCTAGGACGCCGCCCTCTCAAGGCGGTAGCGCGGGTTCGAATCCCGTCGGGGCTACAGAGAAAGGCGCCCTTCCCGGTAATCCCGGGGAGGGCGCCTTTCGCTTGTGCAGCCGGGGATGTTATCGACGCCGGAGGCAGCAGTGCCTACAGATACTGGGCCGTCGATCCGGACACCGGCGTCTGTGGCAGACCGAGCTTGCGGTGATCCCAGGAGCGCGTCCGGCTTCCGGTGATGCGTACCGCGACGCGCTTGTTCATCATCTGCTCGACGAAGGGCATGGATTCCTCGGTGTACGGGGCGGTGTAGCGCTCCCACACCGAGATACCCACCTGCAGGCAGGAATCGGCGTCGTCGAGGATCTCCGCGGTGCCCTCGATGGCCACGCCGCGCAAGGTGTCGTAGGTGTCGCCGTCCTCGATGAGAACCGAACACCGATTGTTGCGCCGGAGATTGACGGCCTTCTGCGACTTGGCCTTCGTCTCGAACCAGATCTCGCCGTCGATGATCCCGTACCACATGGCAACGAGATGAATGCTGCCGTCGGGTCCGGTCGTAGCGAGGGTGGCGGTTCGGCTGCGGGCGATGAACTCCTCGATCTCGTCGGGACTCATCACGATCTGGGTGCGCTGGTTTGTGCCCATTGCCCGGTCACTTCCTCCTCATGCCCGCGACCGGAAACCCGTCCGCGGATTCCTGTGGTTCATCTCTGTGTGGTTCGTGCCTGTGGTTCCTCACCGACGCTAACCCAGTGGCCCTATCGGGCCGACACCAACCTCTTGTGGATGGCGTCGGCGGCGGCGAGCAGATCCGCGGCCCAGCGGGCCCCGGGCCGGCGTCCCATCCGGTCGATCGGCCCCGAAACCGAGATCGCGGCAACGACTTCGCCTGCCGCATCGCGTACCGGGGCCGAGACGCTGGCGACGCCCGCCGCACGCTCACCGGCACTCTGTGCCCACCCGCGTCGTCGGATGTCGTGCAGTGAGCGGTCGCTGAAGGCACTGTCGGCCAAGAGGTGTCGCTGTGTGCTCGTGTCGGCCCACGCCGCGAGGACCTTCGCGGCCGACCCGGCGGTCATCGGGAACCGGGTGCCCACCGGGACGGTGTCCCGCAGGCCGGTCGGTGGTTCCATCGCCGCGATACACACCCGCTCGGAGCCTTCGCGGCGATACACCTGGACCGATTCGCCGGTGATCTCCCGCAGTCGCGGCAGCACCATCAGTGCGGCCTCGCGCACCGGATCATGTGCCGAGGAGGCGAGTTCGCCCAAGGCCGGCCCGGGATACCAGCGGCCGGCGGCGTTGCGTGCGAGCAGGCGGTGCGTCTCGAGTCCCACCGCGAGTCGATGCGCGGTGGCCCGGGGCAGGCTGGTGCGTTCGCACAATTCCGTGAGATTGCACGGGGTCTCGGCGATGGCGCGCAGGACGGTGACCGACTTGTCGAGGACACCGATTCCGCTGCTGGGCTCCGATGCGCTATCCTTTCCCATAGGACGATACTAGCTGTCCAAATACTGAGATGCACGTCGGTCGGTGATCCGCAGCCCATTCCGGTCGCCGACAGCGACTTTGCCAGAGACGGATGCGAGTGCAGCCATGACGAACAACCCAGTCGGATCGAACAGCCCTGCGGGCGCGACATACAGCGCTGCGGACACCCCGAACACCCCAACGGGGCCACGCACTCTCGCCGAGAAGGTCTGGGACGACCACGTCGTCGTCCGCGGGGACGGGGCGTCGAAACCCGACCTGATCTACATCGATCTCCATCTGGTCCACGAGGTCACCAGTCCACAGGCCTTCGACGGTCTGCGGCTCGCCGGCCGTCCCGTGCGCCGGCCCGACCTGACGATCGCCACCGAGGATCACAACGTCCCGACGATCAAGACCGATCTCATCGCCGACCCGGTGTCGCGCACGCAGGTCGAGACCCTGCGTCGTAATTGCGAGGAATTCGGTATCCGGCTGCACCCCATGGGAGATGCCGAGCAGGGCATCGTGCACGTCGTCGGCCCGCAACTGGGACTGACCCAGCCGGGTATGACGGTGGTCTGCGGCGACTCGCACACCTCGACCCACGGCGCATTCGGTGCGCTGGCAATGGGAATCGGCACCTCCGAGGTCGAGCACGTCCTCGCGACCCAGACGCTGTCGCTGCGTCCCTTCAAGACCATGGCCATCACCGTCGACGGTGATCTGCCGACCGGCGTCACGAGCAAGGACCTCATCCTGGCCGTCATCGCCGAGATCGGTACCGGCGGCGGGCAGGGCTACGTCCTCGAATACCGCGGCTCGGCCATCGAGAAACTGTCGATGGAAGCGCGGATGACCATCTGCAACATGTCGATCGAGGCCGGCGCCCGCGCCGGGATGATCGCGCCCGACGCCGTCACCTACGAGTACCTGCGGGGCCGCCCCAACGCCCCCACCGGCGCCGACTGGGATGCGGCGGTGGCCTATTGGGATTCATTGCGCACCGATCCCGGCGCGGAGTTCGACGCCGAGGTCCGCATCGACGCCGCCACGCTCTCTCCGTTCGTGACCTGGGGAACCAATCCCGGCCAGGGCGCGCCACTGTCGGCGACGGTGCCCGATCCGGCCGACATGGGCGACGAAACCGCCTCCGGCGCAGCAGCCAAGGCGCTGCAATACATGGACCTCACGCCCGGCACCCCGCTGCGCGAGGTGGCCGTCGACACCGTGTTCGTGGGCTCGTGCACCAATGGACGGATCGAGGATCTGCGTGCCGTTGCCGAAATCCTCAAGGGCCGCAAAGTGGCAGACGGACTCCGGATGCTGGTGGTGCCCGGGTCGATGCGCGTGCGTGCACAGGCCGAGGAGGAGGGTCTCGGTGAGATCTTCACTGCCGCAGGCGCCGAGTGGCGTCAGGCCGGATGCTCGATGTGCCTCGGGATGAACCCCGACCAACTCGCCCCGGGTCAGCGCTGTGCGTCGACCTCCAACCGCAACTTCGAGGGCCGGCAGGGTAAGGGTGGGCGAACTCACCTCGTCTCACCGGCCGTGGCCGCCGCCACCGCGGTGCGCGGCACCTTGTCCTCGCCCGCAGACCTGTAGCGCCCCAGAAGTCTTGGCCTTCGGCGGGAACTCCCGGCGAGTCCCCGCCACACCTCTCATTCGCAGACCGGAGTCACATCATGGAACCCTTCATCGAGCACACCGGGATCGGCGTGCCGTTGCGCCGCAGCAACGTCGACACCGACCAGATCATCCCCGCCGTCTACCTCAAACGGGTCACCCGAACCGGATTCGAGGACGGACTCTTCGCCGGCTGGCGCTCCGATCCGGACTTCATCCTCAATGCCGATCCCTGGAATCGCGGTTCGGTCCTGGTCGCCGGACCTGACTTCGGGACCGGGTCGTCGCGCGAACATGCCGTCTGGGCGCTGTCGGACTTCGGTTTTCGGGTGGTCATCTCCTCCCGGTTCGCCGACATCTTCCGGGGCAACGCGGGCAAAGCGGGCCTGGTGGCCGCCCAGGTCGAGCAATCCGACGTCGAACTGCTGTGGAAGCGACTCGAGGAGCAGCCCGGCCTCGAAGTGACTGTGAGCCTTCCCGAGCGGACGGTGACCGCAGCAGACCTCGTGGTGCCGTTGACAATTGATGACTACACGCGGTGGCGTCTGATGGAGGGCCTCGACGACATCGGCCTGACATTACGGCAGGTAGACGCGATTTCCGAGTACGAGAACGGGCGGCCCGCCTTCAAGCCGGTGACCCTGCCGGCCTGAGTTCTGCTCCCGGGTTCGACCTCTCGGCAAGCCCCGAACGCCATCGACGGAACGTGTTAGCGGCCTGAAATTTTCGCAACACGTCCCGTCGATTGGCGTGGAAGATGGACGTTTTCGCCTCGGACGTTTACCGTGTGGGGTTAGCTGGCTATATCAGATACGGCCAGAACAGCTTGCGGAGGTATATCAATGAACAAGGCAGAGCTCATCGATGAGCTGACCAAGAAGCTCGACGCTGATCGCAAGACCGCGACCGAAGCGGTCGAGCTGATCGTCGACACCATCGTCCGCGCGGTGAACCGCGGCGAGAGTGTCACCATCACCGGGTTCGGTGTCTTCGAGAAGCGTCGTCGCGCACCGCGCGTCGCACGCAACCCGCGTACCGGTGAGACCGTGAAGGTGCGCGCCACCTCGGTTCCGGCGTTCCGTCCGGGCGCGCAGTTCAAGGCCGTCGTCGCCGGCAAGCAGAAGCTCTCGGCGACCGGTCCGGCCGTCAAGCGCGGAAGCGGTGCGGGCACCACCACCGCCGCGAAGAAGACCGCGGCGAAGAAGGCCCCGGCCAAGAAGACCGCGGCAAAGAAGGCTCCCGCCAAGAAGACCGCCGCCAAGAAGGCCCCGGCCAAGACCACTGCAACCAAGACCGCCGCCAAGAAGGCGCCGGCCAAGACCACTGCAGCGAAGAAGACGGCGGCCAAGAAGGCTCCCGCGAAGAAGACCGCGGCAAAGAAGGCTCCCGCCAAGAAGACCGCCGCCAAGAAGGCTCCCGCCAAGAAGACCACCCGGCGCTGAGCCCGCAACCGGGGCACACCCGGGGCGACCACGATCGCACTCACCCCTGACGAACTTCCCTCGTCAGGGGTGAGTTGCTGTGTGGGGCTCCGCCATCGACGAGTTGCGGTCGGCTCAGTGGTGACGAGTCGCCTTCGGCTCAGTGATCGAGAAGCGGGAGAGGAGAATCGATGTGGTCGGCCGCCACCAGAGTGCCGGCGAGTGCCGAGAGCACCCACACACTTCCCTTGCGGTTGCGCGCCTTCGGCAAAGTGAGACCGTCGTGCTCGGCCCACCACTGCATCAGCGGCGGAATCACCTTGCCCTGACTACACACCGCACGCACCCGCCCATCCCCGGGCTCGGCGAGTTCCCTGATCCGCGCACGGGCCGGCGCCGGGTCGTCGGCATAGGCCGCCTCCGACAACGTGGGTTCCTCGATGATGGTGCCCCCGAGACGATCTCGGGTCGGGGCGAGAGTCTCGACACAACGCACCGGATTCGCACTGTGCAGTTCGCTCACCCCGAACGCCGCCAGCAAGGGCACCAGCGCCTGCGCCTGCTCCCGACCCACCGCGTCGAGAGGACGCGTCCGGTCCTCACCCCGATACCGAGAACGGCTGCCCGCACGCGCATGCCGCACCAGCAGCAACGTCGTGAGCTCGACGGGTAACCGCGTGAACTCCTCCAGCACGGAACGATCCAACCGGTAGCTCAGGCGATCCGCCGCCTGCTCCGTCGACAACCAATCCAGCTCGTCTACCTCATGATTGGCCTCGAAGCGCCCACCCACCGACTCCGCCGACCAGTACCGAACATGCTTGCGGCCGTGCGGCAGATCGTAGGACACCGTCGTCAGCAGCCGACCCAAACGCACCACATGCCCAGTCTCCTCGTCGATCTCCCGGACAGCGGTATCGATCAGGGTCTCACCGGCGTCGAGCTTGCCCTTGGGCAACGTCCAATCGTCATACCGCGGGCGGTGCACCACCCCGATCTGCACCGTCCCCTTCGATCGGCGCCACAACACCCCACCGGCCGCCCAAATGGTCCTGGCGGGAGCGCTCTTCTGCGAATCCGACTTGCCCGACTTGGACATCGCCTCGTCTACACCTCTGCTCTTGTCGACACCCGTGAACCCCTGGGACGCGGGCGATCGTAACCGACCACGGTTACCGGACGGTGTCGACCCACCCCTGCGGTGTCATGCGCCCGAGTCCCGGCGGGATCATGCGCCCGAGTCCCGGCGGTGTCATGCGCCCGAGTCCCGGCGGCGATTCCGCCGCATCATCTGTCGCTGATGATCGCGCACCTCTTCACCCGCGGCGGGGGAAGCCACCCAGCTACCGTCGGAATGCAGCACCCAGCACCGGGTTCGCGGATCGAGCGCGGAGGAGAAGATGTCGGCGAGTTCACCGGTGAGGCGCTCATCGCGCACCTGCACCATCACCTCGATCCGACGATCGAGGTTGCGGTGCATCATGTCCGCGCTGCCGATCCAGTACTCGTCCTGCGCCCCGAAATGCATGATGCGCGAATGCTCCAGGAACTGTCCCAGGATCGAGCGCACCACGATGTTGTCACTCACACCCGGCATCCCCGGCCGCAACGCGCAGATCCCGCGTACCACGATCTCCACCGGAACTCCGCTCTGCGAAGCCCGATACAGGGCGTCGATAACCTGCTCGTCGACGAGTGCGTTGGCCTTCAAACGAATCCGCGCACGCGCGTCGCCCTCGTGATGAGCGAGGATCTCCCGATCAATCCGTTCGACAATCCCCGAACGGATGCCGTTCGGGGCGACCAAGATGTTGCGGTACTCGGTCTTTCGCGAGTAACCGGTCAGCGTGTTGAACAGATCGGTCAGGTCGGCGCCGATATCCGGTGCGGCGGTGAGCAACCCGACGTCCTCGTACAGCCGGGCGGTCTTCGGGTTGTAGTTGCCCGTCCCGATGTGGCAGTAGCGCTTGATCGTCGAACCCTCACGCCGCACCACCAGGCAGGTCTTGCAATGCGTCTTCAGGCCGACCAGACCATAGACGACGTGGACACCGGCCTGCTCGAGTTGACGCGCCCACTTGATGTTGGCCTGTTCGTCGAAGCGCGCCTTGATCTCCACGAGCGCCACGACCTGCTTGCCTGCCTCGGCGGCGTCGATGAGCGCGTTGACGATCGGCGAATCCCCGGACGTGCGGTACAGCGTCTGCTTGATCGCCAACACGTGCGGATCGGCAGCAGCCTGTTCGATGAACCGCTGGACGCTGGTGGAGAACGAGTCATAGGGATGATGGACGAGCACGTCGCCTTCGCGCAGAGTGGAGAAGACACTCTTGGGTGTCTCGCGTTCCCCGAACGCCGGATGCGTTGCGGGAACGAACGGACGATCCTTCAGGTGCGGACGATCCAGACCGTAGATCTCGAACAGCGAGGACAGATCGAGCAATCCGGGTACCTGGATGACATCGGCCGGATTGACGTCGAGTTCCCGCAGCAGCAACTCGAGCATGTGCTCGCTCATGTCGTCGGCAACCTCGAGACGCACCGGTGAACCGAATCGGCGACGGGCGAGTTCGCGTTCGAGAGCCTGCAACAGGTCCTCGTCGCGATCCTCCTCGACCTCGAAATCGGCGTTACGGGTGATCCGGAAGACGTGATGCTCGACGATCTGCATCTCCGGGAACAGGTGTTCCAGATTCGCGGCGATGAGGTTTTCCATCGGCAACAGCACGGCCGGGTGGTGGCCGCGGCCGTCGGCCACCGCCGACCCGGGCGCGAGCTGGTCGACGCGCACGAAACGATTGACGTTGTCGGGCACCTTGACTCGCGCGAAGTGCTCGCCGCCCTCGTTCGTGTCCTTCACCGTCACCGCCAGATTCAGCGACAGTCCGGAGATGTAGGGGAACGGATGGGCCGGATCGACGGCGAGCGGGGTGAGTACCGGGAACACCTGCTCGTGGAAGTGCTCCACCATCCGCTTCTGCTGATCGGCATCGAGCTCCGACCACGACACCACGTGAATTCCGTTGTCCGCCAAGTCGGGTCGCACCGAATCGAGGAACACGCGAGCATGCCGGTCGGCAAGGGTCTGGGTGCGCCCGGCGATGCGCAGCAACTGCTCGCGGGGGGAGAGTCCGTCCGCGGACCGCACCGACAGACCGGTCTCGTCGCGGCGTTTGAGCCCGGCGACCCGCACCATGAAGAACTCGTCGAGATTCGAGGCGAAGATCGCAAGGAACTTCGCGCGCTCGAGCAACGGCAGCGACGTGTCCTCGGCGAGTGCGAGCACACGCGAATTGAAGTCGAGCCAACTGAGTTCGCGATTCAGATAGCGGTCCTCGGGCAGATCGGCCGATTCGTCTGGTGCCAGGGTGGCCGCCGGCGGGGCGCCGGGGATCGCGGTGAGTGGCTGGGTCGAGGTGTCGTCTGCGGGGCTCACCGCTCAATCATGACGCATCGGTCCGGCGAGCCGCAGCCTCACCGCCGGGCTCGGGTCCACCACGACGCCCCACGTCGCGTCATCGGCCCGTCGAGACCGAGAACGGCTCGCGTGTGCGCTCCCACTCCCAGAGCGACCGCGGCCTCGAGGTCGGCCGCGGTGTCGACATCGGTGCGCAGATCCGGCCAGCGCCGGTGCGCCGGATCGATCTCGAGTGCTCCGTCGGCGCGATGCGCGGCGGCCGAACCGATTCCGAAGCGCGGCAGTCGAACATCGTCGGCGGGACGCAGGAGAAGCGCGGTCCCGTCGCCGCCGGCGTCGGTGACCAGTGCGTACGGGATCTCGGCGCATTCGTCGAGCACGGCGCGGACGCTGGCGGCGTCTGCGGCAGGGAGATCGGCCTGCACCATCAGCACGCCTCGGACGTCGCGCCGGTGGGCGCGTATCCACTCCGCCCCCTGCGCGTAGGCATGGTTCAGTGACGAATCCGGGCGTACGACTTCCGGCAAGGCCAGGGCCCCGGCGGCAGCGACCGCCCGCAGAACGTCGTCGTCGGGGCTCACCACGACGATCGGCTCCAGTCCCGCCGACCGCACCGCCGCCAGCGTGTCGAGCAGCATCGAGAGCACCAGCTCGCCGTGCTCACCGATCCGTGTCACCGGCGATGCCGTGGCAGCTGGTCCGGATGCCGCGCTCGGTGAGATGCGGGACGCGGCGAGACGGGTCTTGGCGGCACGGAGGTGTTTGACGACCAGAACGGCCGCCACCGCCGGCGTCTGCACGTGATCGTTGCTGTTCTCGCCTCCCACGCTCCCCATGATGGACGACGCGGCGCAGTCGGCGCCGACCGCGTGCCCACCGGACACCCCAATCACGGCCGATGAGCATCGGCCGCGGGCTAGGGTGAAGGCCACAATCGATCGGTGAAGGGGAGTGGACGTGCGCGCGGTGGTCATGGGTGCCGGTTCGTGGGGGACCGCGACGGCGAAGGTTCTGGTCGACGCGGGAACCGACACCGTGTTGTGGGCCCGACGGCCCGAACTCGCCGAGACGATCAACGCCGAGCACACCAACCCCGACTATCTCACCGGCATCGCCCTGCCCGAGCAACTCCGTGCCTCCAGTGATCTCGAGGAGGTATTGCCCGACGCCGACATCGTCGTGTGCGCGGTGCCGTCGCAGTCGTTGCGCGACAACCTGACCGCGTGGAGGCCGCATCTGGGATCGGACGCGACGCTGGTATCGCTGGCCAAGGGGATCGAGACGCACTCGTTGATGCGGATGAGTGAGGTGATCGCCGAGGTCGGCCAGGTGCCCGAGCATCGGATCGCGGTACTCACCGGGCCCAACCTCGCGCGGGAGATCGCCGAGGGACAGCCGGCGGCGACGGTGATCGCGTGCCGCGACGAGCAACGGGCACAAGCGCTGCAGAGCGCCTTCAACACCGGCTACTTCCGGCCGTACACCAACACCGACGTCGTCGGTTGTGAGATCGGTGGCGCGGTGAAGAACGTCATCGCCCTGGCGTGTGGGATGGCCAGCGGTGTCGGGTTCGGACAGAACACCCTGGCGACCATCATCACCCGTGGCCTCGCCGAGACGATCCGGCTCGGTGTCGCCGTCGGCGCGCACATCGAGACCCTCGCCGGTCTGGCCGGTATCGGTGATCTGGTGGCGACGTGCTCATCTCCATTGTCGCGCAACCGAACCTTCGGTGCGCGACTCGGCGAGGGGGCGACAATGGAACAGGCGCAGGCCGCGACCAACGGGCAAGTCGCCGAAGGCGTGAAGTCGTGTACGTCGGTGCGTGCGCTCGCCGAACGGCACGAGGTGTCGATGCCGCTGACCGATGCGGTCCACGGTGTGTGTCATTCCGGGATGTCGGTCGCCGACGCGGTCGCGTCGTTGCTCGGCCGTACCACCAAGCCCGAGGTCTACCGGGACTGAGGCGAGTACGGCTCGCCGATCACCCGAAATCCAAAGGCCCGGTGGGTAATACGCGACCGATGGCCGCCGAGACGTCGGTGATCGAGGAGTTGCCGCCACTGACCGGAACCCAGAGCGCCACATACGGCCGGTGATCGACGCACACGTAGGCCTGCCCACGGTTCTCGATCGTGTCGGTGATGAACCACTGCACTCCGTTGACCGTCTGGAGTCGGCTCGACGGGGCGAGTTCGCTCGGCCGGTCCACACCACAGCGGACGGTCACCGGGTCGCCGCCGTCGGACCCCTTCCAGGTTGCGGTGTCACCGTCGACCTGCTTGGCGCCGAACCCCTCGAACGACTCCGGTAGCGCGGCCATCAGTGTCGCGCACCGGCCGGCGTCGGCGGATGTGGCCGCCGCGTACGAATCAACCGGAGTCTGTTGCTGATCCGACGACTTGAGTGCCGCGTACGTGATGAATCCGACGATGACCATGATCGGGATGGTGACGAGCGTGGCGATCAGCGCCGGGCTCAATCGCGGCCCCGAGCGGCCCTCGTATCGAGCGTGATCGGGCTCGCCGGTGGTCGTCTCGGTGGGCTCGGGTTTGTCGCGCCCATCGCCGTCGGAGTCTTCGGGGCTACTCACACGCCTCACCCTAACCGTGCCGGGACCTGCGCCCCGCGCCTGCCCGTGCCGAGTTGTCTCAGTGCGCGGCGGTCACCACCGGGCAGGTGAGGGTTCGGGTGATGCCGTCGACCTTCTGGATCTGCGGGACCACATCGTTGCGCAGATGCGCGGCGTCGGCGGCGTCCACCCGGACGATCACGTCGTACGGTCCGCTGACCTCTTCGGACGAGGCGACCCCCGAGATCTCTGCGATGGTCGCCGCGGCCAGAGCCGCTCGTCCGACCTCGGTCTGGATCAGTATGTAAGCCTGAACCACGGCCATCCTCTCCACATCTGCCACGTCGCGGGAATCGGGCTGATGACCCCGCAAGCGGTGCCGCGGCGACCGGGCTCACAACGCCCGAACCACTACACTGCTGGGACACATTGTCGCTGACAACCCCGTGGGTGGCGAGTCGGCACCGCGAGGGAGGGGAGTCGAGGTGGGCACCGAGCCCCTCGGTGGTCGGCCCGATCACGGTGTTGACCAGCACGAGGTCGGCCGGCACGACGTCGGACGACACGAGGTCGACAGGTCGGCGGCTGACAGGTCTGGGACGCTCGGCGAGGTGGGGGAGCGAGCGATCATCGCGATGTTCACCTCAGCGGTTGCGCACCGGCCCGAATCGTCGTCCGGCAGCGACATCGTGATCGGGTCCGGTGACGACGCGGCGGTCTTCGACGTCGGGCCGACCGTCATCAGCACCGACACCGCGGTGCAGGACCGCCACTTTCGGCTCGAATGGTCCGGCGCTGCACAGATCGGTGCGCGCACCGTCGTGCAGAGTGCCGCAGACATCGCCGCGATGGGCGGCCGGACGACCGGAGTGGTTGTCGCGCTGGCCTGTCCGCCGCAGACCACGGTCGGTTGGCTGGCCGATCTGAACACCGGCATCGTCGATGCCGCGCACCGGCTCGGAGCGCGGGTCCTCGGCGGTGATCTCGTGGCGGCCGACGAGATCATGGTGAGCATCACCTCGGTCGGCGCCCTCGACGGTCTCGCGCCGGTGACATTGTCCGGGGCGCGTGCCGGCGATGTGCTGGCGGTCAGTGGTCCACTCGGAACGGCGGCGGCCGGGTTCGCGGTGGTCTCCCGATCCGGTGTCGCGCCGATGGCGCGGTGGCAGCGCGACGCCGATCCGCGTGCGACGGTGGTCTCGGCGTTCCTGTTGCCGGCGCCGGATCTGTCCCAGGGTGTCCTCGCCGCGCGCGGGGGGGCCCACGCCATGACCGACATCTCCGACGGCCTGGTTGAAGAACTCCGCACCATGGCCTCCTCGTCGGGGGTGTCGTTGGCCGTCACCGGAGATGCGGTGCCCAGATGTGCGGAGGTGGACCAGGTCGCAGCCCTGCTGGGTGCCGACGCGCGGACCTGGGCGCTGACCGGCGGGGAGGACCACGAACTGTTGGCGTCGTTCGCGCCCGGCGCGGTACCGCCCGGGTGGACCGAGATCGGTGAGGTGCGAGCGGGGCCGGCCCGCGTCACCATCGACGGCGCCGACATCGCCGGGCTCAACGGATGGCGCGCATTCGATCGGTGAGGCTCTCGGCGGGTCGGTGCTCGACGGTTGGTGCTCGACACGGGCATTCGCGGGGTGGCGGACCGCGACGAGTCGGTGCGGTGATTAGATCACCACCATGGCGATCTATGCGCTCGACGACCGAGAACCGGAACTGGGAGAGGACGTCTACGTCCATCCCGATGCGACCGTCATCGGCGCGGTGACCCTCGCCGACGGCGTCTCGGTGTGGCCCGGTGCGGTGCTGCGCGGTGACTACGGCACGATCACCATCGGTCGGCGCACCAACATCCAGGACGGCACCGTCATCCATTGCACGCCGATCCATCCCACCGTCATCGGTGCGGGCTGCGTCGTCGGCCACAACGCCCACATCGAGGGCTCGACCATCGGTGACGATGTGCTGATCGCCTCGGGGTCTGTGGTGCTCAACGGCTCCACGGTCGGAGCCGGTGCGATCGTCGGGGCCGGTGCGGTGGTCCCCTTCGATGCCGAGGTGCCCGCACGCCGGATGGTGCTCGGCATCCCCGCGAAACTGCGTGAGGGATACGAGGTACCACCGGGACACCTCGAGATGAACGTCGAGATGTATTTCCAGAACGCCCAGCACTACCGGACATCGCTACGGAGGCTCGACTGATCATGGCGCCCAAGCCACTTGCCGAACTCCTCGACCCCGGTTGGGCACACGCCCTGGAACCGGTGGCCGACGTCATCACCGAGATGGGGCAGTTCCTGCGCGCCGAGAACGAGTCCGGGCGCGGTTATCTGCCCGCCGGACAGAATGTGTTGCGCGCCTTCACCAGTCCTTTCGACGACGTTCGGGTACTCATCGTCGGGCAGGATCCCTACCCCACGCCGGGGCATGCGGTGGGTCTGAGTTTCTCGGTGGCGCCGGAGGTTTCGCCGATTCCGCGGTCGCTGGCCAACATCTACACCGAGTACTGCGAGGACCTCGGCTATCCGCGCCCGGCCAACGGTGACCTGACACCGTGGGCCCGCAATGGTGTCGTGCTGCTCAACCGTGTGCTGACCGTGACGCCCGGAGAACCGGCCTCACACCGCGGAAAGGGTTGGGAGAAGGTCACCGAATGTGCCATCAAGGCGCTCGTCGACCGGGACGAACCGCTGGTGGCCATTCTGTGGGGGCGTGATGCCGCGGGCCTGCAGCAGTGGATGCCCGACGTGCCGGCCATCGTCTCGGCGCACCCCTCACCGTTGTCGGCGAGTCGCGGATTCTTCGGGTCACGGCCCTTCAGCCGCGCCAATGCCGAACTCGAGGACCTCGGCGGCGAGCCGGTCGAATGGCGCCTGCCGTCCTGAGCGTCTGAGTCCCTGAGTCCACCGCCCCCGAGACCTCACCGACAGCGCCCTTCATTTCGCCGACGGCGCCCGGTATTTCGCCGACGGCGCCTGCTGGTGTGCCGATGGCGCCCGCTGCCGTCGGCAGCAAGCGCTGTCGGCGTCGGGGAGGGCGCTGTCGGCGGAAATCTGAGCGCCGTCGGCGGGGGTCGAGGCCCTGTGCCCGATGCCCGGCAACTCAGCGGGAGAAGCGCCGCGCACCCGGATCGGTGCGTTCCTGCCAGCCGACTCGCTCGAGTTCGGGGACGTCCGTGGTGGTTTCGGGGTATCCCAGGCACAGGTAGGCGGTGAGCGACCAGGTGTCGGGCACCTCGAGAGTGCGGTGCGCGGCCGCGGCGTCGAGGATCGAGACCCATCCGAGGCCGACGCCGTGTGACCGCGCGGCGAGCCACAGCGCGGTGACGGCCGCCACCGTCGAATAGTCGAGCGTCTCCGGCATTGTCGCTCGCCCGAGACCGTGCCCTTGGGGCAGTTCATGATCGGTGAACACCGCGAGGTGGACCGGGGCGTCGTCGAGCCCGGCGAGCTTGAGCCCGGAGTAGAGCCGGGCACGTTCGCCGTCGTAGCCGTCGAGGGCGTCGGCGTTGCACCGCGCGAAGTTCTCCCGGATCTGTCCACGACACCGCGGTGATCGCACCTCGACCCATCGCCACGGCTGCGAGTTGCCCACCGACGGAGACAATTCGGCGCGATGCAGAATCGTGTCCAACAGGTCCGCATCGATCGGGTCGGTGCGAAACCGGCGTACATCACGCCGCAGGGCGAACAATCGATCGAGCTCGTCGCGGAAGTCCGGGCCGAACTCGGCTGCGATGTCAGTTGTCGCGTGCGGCAACGAAATCCGGGCTTCGCTTGGCGATGAAGGCGTCGACTCCCTCGATCCCCTCGGGCTCACCACTGCGCTCGGAGATCGACCGGGCCTCGGCGAGAAGGTGTTCCGGCAGTGACGTGGTCGCCGACGCGGTGAGCAGGTGTCGGGCCGCCGAGAGCGCAGCGCGCGAACCGGAGGCGAGGGTCTGCGCCACCGCTTCGGCCTCGGTGACGATCGCGTCGTTGTCGACGACCCGGGACAGGATGCCGATCGAGAGCGCCTCCTCGGCGCGGATCACGCGGTTGGTGAGGATGATCTCGCGAGCACGGGCTGCGCCAACCGCCCTCGGCAGGGTCCAGGACATGCCGCCGTCGGGGGTCAGACCGATTCCGCCGTAGGCGGGTCGCAGAGCCGTCGAGGTTCCGCCGATCGCGATGTCGGCGTGGAGCACGATGCTCATGCCGGCACCGGCGGCCCAGCCCTTCACGGCCGCGACGACCGGGCGGTCGGCGCCGGCGAGTGCGAGTACGAAGGCATGGAAGTTGTCGGCGACCTCGCGGAGGTAGGCCGGACGGTCCGACGCGTCGGCGAAGGCGCGGACGTTGCCGCCGGCACAGAAATTGGCGCCGGGACCGGTGAGGAGGATCGCACCGACCTCGCGCTCGCCGCGGGAGATCTCGTTGAGTGCCGCGGTGGCCTCGCGCAGTGCGGTGTCGTCGAGCGGGTTACCGGCCGAGGGGCTCGACACGGCGATGGTCAGGATGGCGCCGTCCTGGGTCACGGGAGAGCGGCCTGCGGCGTCAAGGGTGGCAGTCATGACCGTCACCTTAGCCGGGACACGAAAAAGACCCGACCCCGGCCCGAGCGTTCGCTCGGTGGGTCGGGTCTAATCGCCGACGGTCGCAGGTCGTACGACCCGAGGGTCGGTCAGACCAGGGAGGTCTTGCCGGCCTTCAGGCAGGAGGTGCAGACGTTCTTGCGCTTCCGGTTACCCGGGGCGACCTCGACGCGGACCGACTGAATATTCGGATTCCACCGGCGGTTGGTGCGGCGGTGCGAGTGCGAAACGGACTTGCCGAAGCCCGGACCCTTGCCGCAGACGTCACAGACGGCAGCCATAACGAACTCCTCGGGGGTGAGTGGTGTGTGGTTCTCGGTCAGCCCGCCGTCACAAGCTCCGAACGGGCGCGACGACAGCGCGCGCCGTATACCGGAGCCACGTTGGCGGCAAGGCAACCGTGCAAGGATAGCGGGCCCGGCGGCCGCCGACCAAATCCGTGCCGGGCCCCATGTCGGCGATCCGGGGAAGTCCCCAGCCCTGCGGAGTCCGATCCGACACTGTCGGTCCTCGCGAGTAACCTCGACCACAGTTGTCGGCGACGCCGGCAGCTGCGGTGATTCGGTGCTCTCGCGGGTCGAGGACGCGCGTTGTCGGTGGGAGGTGGTCGTGGCGGCATTCGACGGTGGCATGACCGATGGTGTGGGCAGCGACGGGGGTACGACACACGGGGGTACGACACAGACGATGAGCCCGGCGCTGCTGCGTGACTGGGCTGCGGCGAGCGCCGACGGGCTCGAGGCGGCGCGCGGAGAGATCAACGACCTCAACGTGTTCCCGATCCCCGATTCCGACACCGGCAGCAACATGGCCTACACGATGCGCGCCGCCGCCGATGCCGCCGCGGCACTGCCCCACGATGCCGACATCGCCGCGGTGGCCCGCACACTCGCCGACGCCGCGGTGGCCGCCGCGCGGGGCAATTCCGGGATCATCCTCTCGCAGGTTCTCGTCGGGGTGGCCGACGCCGTCGAGGTCGCGGCCCCCGGGGAGTTGTCGCTGTCCTATCTCGCGAGCGCAGGTCTGCGTCTGGCCGGGCTCGCCGCCCGCCGCGCGGTCAGTGAGCCGCGCGAGGGCACGGTCCTGACCGTCATCTCCGTGGCGGCGACGACCGCGGCCGCCCATGCCGACGACCTGCCGGGCGATCTGGTGCGTGCCGTGGCCGACCGCGCCGCCGAAGCCCTCGACCGGACCACCGATCAACTGCCCGAGCTCGCCTCTGCCGGTGTGGTCGATGCAGGTGCGCGCGGCTTCCTGGTGTTGCTCGATTCGCTGGTCGCGGTGATCACCGGGGTATCGGCGCGGCGTCGGCGCTACCGGGGTTCGCTGATGGGCGGCGGACGACCGGGCCATCCCGACGATGCGACGTGCTCGGGGTCCTCGGAGATGGATTTCGAGGTGATGTACCTGCTCGACGGCGCCGCGGGCGAACACATCGGTGCCCTGCGCGACGATCTCGACCGGATCGGCGACGCCGTCGTCATCGTCGGCGACAGCTCCAGCGGCGACGGCGAGCGGTTCTCGGTGCACGTCCACACATGCGAACCGGGCAAGGCGGTACAGGCAGGGCTGGCCGCAGGGCAGATGTCGGACATCCGGATCAGCTGTTTCGCCCTCGACGCCATCCGGTCGCAGGTCGACTCGGCCGAACCGCCGCCCCGATACAAGCGGGCCATCGTCGCCGTGGTCAAGGGGCAGGGAGCCGCCGCCCTGTTCGCCGACGCGGGCGCCGCGGTGGTGCGCGCCGACGACGGGGTGAGCACCGACGCGCTGGCGCAGGCGATCCGCGACACCGACGCCGCGCACGTCATCGTCATGGCCAACGGCGCGATGACCAGCCAGGATCTCGTGTCCGTCGCCGCCGACGTCCGATCACAGCAGCGGTCGGTGGTGTCGTTGCCGACCCTGTCGATGGCCCAGTGCCTGGCCGCGCTGGCCGTACACGACCCGGGGGAGTCCGCCGACGCTGACGCCTACGCGATGGCCGAGGCGGCCGCCGGCGCCCGATGGGGATCCCTGCGCCGCGCCGAGGGCCGCATGATGACCCTGGCCGGCACCTGCGAGGTCGGCGACATCCTCGGCCTCATCGGTTCGGACGTGTTGGTGATCGCCCCGGATCAGACCGAGGCCGCGACCGCACTTCTCGACCTCATGTTGGCCACCGGTGGCGAGATGGTAACGGTGCTCGCCGGTTCCGAGGTCGACGATGCCGCGCTGGACTCGCTGGCCGAGCACGTGCGCCGCAACTATGCGGGCATCGAGTTGAGCGTGTACGCCACCGGTCAGGGCGACGACCTGATCCAGGTCGGGATCGAGTAGTGGCGGCAAGGCGCACCTCGTCCGGTCGGCCCGGACGTACCCCGGCGGCGGACGACGCCGTCGCGGTTCCGTCGATGACCCCCGGGACGGTCACGCTGTCCGGCGAATTGGCCGGTGTCCTCGGCCCGAAGACGGCCGCGGGTCTGGCGAGCATCGGGATCTCGACCGTCGGCGAACTGCTCCGGTATCCGCCGCGCCGCTACGTGCGGCGTGGCCAGCCATCGGCGTCGGAGGAACTCGAGGAGGGCGAATGGGTCACCATCGTCGGGCGGGTCACCAAGGCGAACATGACGTCCATGAAGTCGCGCCCGGGAAAGATCCTCCGGCTGTCGGTCATGGACGAGAAACGAACCTTCGAGGTGAGTTTCTTCAATCCCTACAGCGTCGCGCGCGTGCTCACCACCGGGCGGAAAGTGATGCTGGCCGGCACGGTGAAGTTCTTCCGGAGTCAGCCGCAGCTGACCCATCCGCAGTGGCTGGTGCTGCCCGAAACCGGTGAGGACCTGGAGAAGGTCGTCGGCAGCCCGATGATGATGGAGATGTACGAGATCGAGCGCGCCGCAAGCGAATCCGATCCCTCGGCACCCAATCCGCTGCTCGCACTCTTCGATCGGTCGATCATCCCGATGTATCCGGCGACGAGTACCTGCCAGTCGTGGGAGATCTGGAGCGCCGCGCGTCGTGTCCTCGACCTCGTCGGGCCCCTGCCCGATGCCCTCGACGACGCGCAGCGTCGGGAACGGTCCCTCATCCGCATCGACAACGCGGTCCGCTCGGTCCACCTCCCGGAGTCCGACGGTGAGATCGGTCCCGCGCGTGAACGTATGAAATTCGATGAGGCACTGGCGATCCAGCTGGTCCTCGCGCAGCGGCGACTCGCCGGGCGCACCGACACCGCACCGGTCTGCCCGCACGTACCGGGCGGCCTCGAAGACCAACTGCTCGCCCGGCTGCCGTTCACTCTGACGACCGGACAGCAGGCCGTCGCCGAGGAGATCGGTACCGACCTCGGTCGCGACGAGCCGATGAGCCGGCTCCTGCAGGGCGAAGTCGGCTCGGGCAAGACATTGGTGGCGTTGCTCGCGATGCTGCGCATCGTCGACAACGGCCACCAGTGCGCACTGCTGGCGCCCACCGAAGTGCTTGCCGCGCAGCACTATCGAACGATCTCGACGATGCTGGGTGACCTGGCCTCGGCCGGCCGGCTCGGCGCCGCCGACGGTGCAACCCAGCTCGCCCTGGTGACCGGATCGATGAAGACCAAGGACAAACGCGAGACTCTCCTCGACGTCGTCACCGGGCAGGCCGGCATCGTGATCGGCACCCATGCCCTGCTCGAGGAGAACGTCAGCTTCTTCGATCTGGGCATGTTCGTCGTCGACGAGCAACACCGGTTCGGTGTCGAGCAGCGCGACACCCTCCGCGGACGTGGCCGCGACGGCATCGCACCGCACGTGTTGGTCATGACGGCAACGCCGATCCCGCGCACCGTTGCGATGACCGCATTCGGTGATCTCGACACCTCGGTGCTGACCGAACTGCCCGCCGGTCGCCAGCCGATCACCACCAACGTCGTGCCCATGGGTAAGCAACGGTGGGTCGATCGGGCCTGGGAGCGCGTCGACGAGGAGGTTGCCGCGCACCGTCAGGTCTACGTGGTGTGCTCACGCATCGGGGACGATCCCGACTCGCCGGCGCCGAAGAAGGCAGCGCCGAAAAAAGCGACAGCGCGCAAGGGCCGCACGCCCGCACGAGGTGCCGACGCCGATGGTGACGGGCCCGAGGAGGAAACCGTCGCGGTGATCGACCAGTTCCACGAACTGCTCGCGGGACCGCTCGGCAAACACCGGATCGCGATGTTGCACGGGCGCATGCCGGCCGACGAGAAGGCCGAGACGATGGATGCGTTCGGCCGCGGCGAGATCGACATCCTGGTGTCGACGACGGTCATCGAGGTCGGTGTCGACGTGAAGAATGCGACGACGATGGTGATCGTCGACGCCGACCGGTTCGGCGTCAGTCAGCTCCATCAGTTGCGCGGACGTGTGGGCCGCGGCGGACTACCCGGCTTGTGTCTGTTGATGACCAGGGTGTCACCGGGTTCGAAGTCGATGGAACGACTCGAGGCGGTCGCTGCGTCCAATGATGGATTCGAGCTCGCCCAGATCGATCTCCAACAGCGAAGGGAGGGTGATGTCCTCGGTTCGCTGCAGTCCGGCGGCAAGACGTCACTGCACTTCCTGTCGCTGCTCGACGACGCCGAGATCATCGCCGACGCGCGGGATCTCGCGCAGGACATCGTCGCTGCGGACCGGACACTGGCCGACCACCCTACGATGGGTGCTCTGGTGGACGCGATCCTGGTACCGGACAAGATCGCATACCTGGAGAAGTCGTAGCGGCCGAGCCGGTCTCGGTCGGCTCGTCGCGCCCGCTGGGATCACCTGGCCGCGGCGGCGGTGGGTGCTGCTTCTGGCGGTGGTGGCCACGGCAGTGACCGTCGCGGTGACCGTCCATCTCGACGGACCGGCGCCCGATGCGGCCCTGCACGCCGATGCCCGCCGCGCGCTGCAGTCGCTGAGCCGGATGACTGTGGTACCCCACCGACCCGATCGTGACGACTATCAACGGTCGGCGTTCGGTGTGGCATGGACCGACGCGGTCTCGGTCACCGGCGGACACAACGGTTGCGACACCCGAAATGACATCCTGATGCGTGATCTGTCGGATGTCACCGTCGGGTCGGTACGCAGTTGCCCGACGGCCGTGCTGACCGGCGAGTTCCGTAGCCCGTACACCGGTGCGACCGTCGTCTTTCGCCGGGACCGGTCCGCGATCGGCGTGCAGATCGATCACATTGTGCCGCTGTCACTGTCGTGGGATCTGGGTGCATGGTCGTGGCCGGCGCAGCGTCGCGTCGAGTTCGCCAATGACCCCGCCAATCTGGTTGCGGTCGATGCCGCATCGAATCAGGCCAAGAGTGACGGAGAGCCGGCCGTGTGGATGCCGCCGCTGCGTGCGTTCCACTGCCGGTATTCAATTCAGTTCGTCGCGGTCGCCGACACCTACCGGCTGGCCGTCGATGCGTCCAGCCGGCAGGTGCTCACCGACGTACTCGATTCCTGTTGAGGACCGATCCTGTTGGGAGTCAGTGGTTTCGATGCCGAAGCGGCGTCAGCTCGGGGGCATCAGCACCGAATCGACAAGGTAAACCGTCGCATTGGCGGTCTTGATGCCACCGCAGACGACCGAGGTGTTGTCGTTGACCTTGATGTCGTTGCCGGACCCGGTGACCGTCACCGTGCCACCTTCCAGCGACTTGTGCTGGCCGTCGATGTCGGCGGGCGGAATCTGGCCGGACACAACGTGATAGGTGAGGATCTTGGTCAGCATCGCCGAGTCGGTCTTGAGCTGATCGACGGTCGCGGCGGGGAGCTTGGCGAAGGCGGCGTCGGTCGGCGCGAAGACGGTGTACTGCCCGTTGTTCAGCGTGTCCACCAGGTTGACCTGTGGATTGAGCTTGCCGGAGATGGCCTGCGTCAGTGTCTTGAGTTCGGGGTTGGCTGCCGCTGCGGTAGCCACCGGTGCCATGGCCATCCCGTTCACCGAGGCCGGACCACTGGGGTTGGCCTGTGCGTATGCGGCGCAACCGCTTCCGACGAGATCCGCCGCCGGGGCGGCGCTTTCGCTCATGCTGGTCATGCCGCTCATCCCGGACATGTTGCTCGTCGCGGTCGACGTCGACGAGCCGGAGTCGTCACTACTGGAACATCCGGTCACCAGGCCGGCTGCGAGTACGAAACCCGATGCGGCCAGGGTGATTCGGGTTGCTGCGGTGGTTCGCATGTTCTTCCTCACTGTGGACGGAATGAGCCTGCCCGAGTGGGCGTGCTCACACAGTCATTCGCTTCCCCCGGCGCCACGGATGGGTCGCGCGCCGAGAAAACTTTCCGGTGCGTCCCGCGGTGCGTGCGGCGCGGAGGCGTTGGAGATCCGTTGAGGCACGGACCCATCCGCTGGGTGACACCGTGCGAACCCTTGACGAGGCAGCCGGCTGACCGGTCGGCATGTCACCACGGCGAGAGGTCGATCAATGCATCGAACCGCAGGACGATACCTACGGGCGATGACGGTGGGGGTGCTGTCGGTGGGGGTGGGTCTCGTCGCCGGAGAACTCATCGCGGCCCTGGCCGTCGCGCCCGCATCGCCGGTGGGCGTGGTCGGTGCGCAACTGATCGACCACACGCCGTCGGCGATCCGTGAGTGGGCCATCACCACCTTCGGCACCTCCGACAAGACCGCGTTGCTGAGCGGAATCTCGGTGGCCGTCGTCGTCCTCGCTGCGATCGCCGGAGTCCTGCAGGTCATCGGACCCCCGATGGGTGCGGCGGTGATCGGCGCCTTCGGTGTCGTGGGTGCCGTCTGTGCGGTGACCCGACCGACCGGCACCGCGCTCTACGCGGTGCCGTCGCTGTGCGCAGGCGTGATCGGCATTGTCGTGCTCGTCGTCCTGTGTCGGCGTGCCATCGGTACCCGTGGCCAGCCCGAGCACACCGAACCTGGGCAGCCCGGACCCGAACACCCGGACCCCGACGACGCCCGACCTGTCGCCACCGTCGGGTGGTCGCGCCGTCGCTTCGTCGCGGTCTCCGGTGGGGTCGCCGTCCTGATCGCGGTATCCGGCTATGCCGCCCGCCGGATCGCCGCGACCGGGGGCGCCGTCGCCGAACGCATGGGACTTCGTCTGCCCGCGGTTCGTGAGGCCGCACCGCCCATCGCTGCCTCGATGAACCTACAAGTCCCCGGTGCCACCCCGTTCCTGACGTCCGCGGCCGACTTCTACCGAATCGACACCGCACTAGCGGTTCCGCAACTCACCACCCGGCAGTGGCGATTGCGCATCCACGGCATGGTGGCCCGTGAACTCACCCTCGACTGGGAGGATCTGATGGCGATGCCCGCGCGGGAACGCGTGGTGACGCTGACATGCGTGTCCAACGAGGTGGGCGGCGACCTCGCGGGCAACGCCCGATGGCTCGGCTACCCGATGGCCGAGATCCTCGCCCGGGTCGGTGCCGAGGCCGACGCGGACATGTTGTTGTCGACGAGCGTCGACGGGTGGACCTCGGGTACGCCGTTGTCGGCGATCACCGATGGCCGCGACGCGATGCTGGTGATCGGGATGAACGGGGCGCCCCTACCGCTCGAGCACGGCTACCCGGTACGCCAGGTGATCCCCGGACTGTACGGCTTCGTCTCGGCCTGCAAATGGGTGATCGACTGGGAGATCACGCGATTCGACCGAGCGCAGTCGTATTGGACCAAGCGTGGTTGGGGCGAGAAGGCGCCGATCAAGACGGCGTCGCGCATCGATCGGCCCGCGCCCTTCGCCTCGCTGCCGGTGGGGCCGGTGGTGGTCGCGGGAACCGCCTGGGCCCAACACCGCGGCGTGCGTTCGGTGCAGGTCCGTGTCGACGACGGGCCGTGGCAGGAGGCGACACTCGCACCGGAGTACTCCATTGACACCTGGCGGCAATGGACCTGGACCTGGGACGCGCAACCGGGCCAGCACACGCTCTACTGCCGGGCCACCGACGCCACCGGTGCCACCCAGCCCGACACACGCGTGCCACCCATTCCCGACGGCGCGACGGGCTGGCACAGCCGGGTGATGACCGTGCAGCGCTGAGGCATCGTCGGCGGGTGGGCCCGACGTGGGGAGCCGTCGGTGGCCGCACGTACTCTGGTGGTCGGCCTCTGCTGGTCGTCATAGCCCACCAGGAGGCGTGCCGACCAGGAGACATCACCGAACACGCACCGCCGCACAGCACCGGGAGAATCCATGAGCGCACCCGCCGTCAGCCCCACCGACAGCGGTGTCGAGCAGACCGTCACCGATCTGGCCACGGCCGCCAAGAGCGCATCCCGCGCTCTGGGCCGGTTGACCACCGCCGCCAAGAACGAGGTGCTCATCGCAGCCGCCGAGCAGATCGAGGCCGCGACCGAGTCGATCATCGCCGCCAACGCCGAGGATCTCGCCCGCGCCGAGGAATCGGGGATCGAGGGCAGCCTGCTCGACCGGCTGAGGCTGACACCCGAGCGGGTGGCCGGAATCGCCGCAGGTCTGCGGCAGGTCGCCGCACTGCCCGATCCGATCGGGGAGATCGTCGCGGGCAAGACACTGCCCAATGGACTGCGACTGCGTCAGGAACGTGTCCCGCTCGGGGTGGTCGGCATCGTCTACGAGGCGCGGCCCAACGTCACCGTCGATGCCTTCGGAATCGCCTTCAAATCCGGCAACGCCGTGCTGTTGCGCGGCTCGTCGTCGGCGGCGGCGTCGAACGCCGAACTGGTACGGGTCCTGCGGGACAACCTGCGCGCCAACGGCGTCACCGCGGATGCGGTCGCATTGCTGCCCAGTGAGGACCGGGCCAGCGTGACGGCCCTCATCCGGGCGCGGGGACTGGTCGACGTGGTCATCCCGCGCGGCGGAGCCGGGCTGATCAACGCCGTCGTCGCCAACGCCACCGTGCCGACCATCGAGACCGGCACCGGCAACTGCCATGTCTACGTGCACGCGCTCGCCGACGTCGACGTCGCCACCCGCATCGTCCTCAACGCCAAGACGCGGCGGCCCAGCGTGTGCAACGCCGCCGAGACGGTGCTCATCGACAAGGCGATCGCCGCCGAGGCGATGCCCAAGATCAGCCAGGCCCTCCGGTCGCAGGGAGTCGTCATCCACGGCGACGAGGCCGACATGGAACCTGCCAGTGACGCCGACTGGGCCGACGAGTACCTCTCACTCGACATCGCGATGAAGATCGTCGACGATCTCGACGCCGCCGTCGCCCACATCGACACCTACGGCACCGGACACACCGAGGCCATCATCACCACCGATCTGGCCGCGGCCCAGGAGTTCACCGACCGGGTCGACGCCGCCGCGGTGATGGTCAACGCCTCCACCGCATTCACCGACGGTGAGCAGTTCGGATTCGGTGCCGAGATCGGCATCTCGACGCAGAAACTGCACGCGCGCGGTCCGATGGGTCTGCCCGAACTGACCTCCACCAAGTGGGTCGTCTGGGGCGACGGCCACATCCGCCAGGCGTGAGAGGAGTCCCTGTGAGCACAACACCCACCGACACCAACTCGACGGTGCACCCGTCCTTCACCGATGTTCCCGACGTGGCCGCCCGTCTGCGCGGCACCGGCTATCTCCCCGACGACGCCACCGCGACCGCCACCTTCCTGGCCGACCGGCTCGGCAAACCGCTTCTCGTCGAGGGTCCCGCCGGGGTCGGCAAGACCGAGCTGGCCCGGGCCATCGCCGCCGCCACCGACGCCGAACTCGTGCGGCTGCAGTGCTACGAAGGCATCGACGAGGCGCGGGCGCTCTACGAGTGGAACCACGCCAAGCAGATCCTGCACATCCAGGCGACCGGAACCCGGGACTGGGCGGAGGCCAAGACCGACATCTTCTCCGAGGAGTTCCTGCTGCCGCGGCCGCTGTTGACCGCGATCTCGCGGCCCGGTGCCACGGTGCTGCTCATCGACGAGATCGACAAGGCCGACGTCGACATGGAGGGTCTGCTGCTGGAGGTGCTCAGCGACTTCGCCGTCACCATCCCCGAGATGGGCACCGTCGTCGCCGCCCGTCGCCCGATCGTGCTGTTGACCTCCAACGCCACCCGCGAACTGTCCGAGGCGCTCAAGCGGCGGTGCCTCTACCTGTACATCGATTTCCCGGACGCCAAGCGGGAGAAGGACATCCTCGCCTCCCGGGTGCCCGCGCTCACCGAGTCGCTGGCCGCCGAACTCGTCCGGGTGGTCGGCGTCCTGCGCACCCTCGACATCCGCAAGAAGCCGTCGGTGGCCGAGACCATCGATTGGGCGAACACCCTGCTCGCCCTCGGCGCCGGGGAACCCACCTCCGGGTCGTCGGGACGTGGGCTCGACAACGGACTGATCGCGCGCACCCTCGGTGTCGTGCTCAAACACCGGCCGGATCTCACCACAGCCATCAAAGAACTCAAACTCGGCTGATGTCGGCCGTGCCGGAAACCGCGCCGCTCGTCGCACACCTCACCGACTTCGTCGACGAGTTGCGCCGACGCGGAGTGGTGGTCGGGCCGTCGAACCTGATCGACGCCGCACGTGCCGTCGAGGTCCTCGACCTGCTCGACCGCAGCAGTCTGCGGGAGGGACTCGCGGCGACACTGCTCGCCGACCACCTGCACCGGCCCGCCTTCGATCGGCTCTTCGACCTGTGGTTCCCGGCCGCACCCGGAGCGCGCACCAGCACCGAGGAACTGCCGCGCACCGCCGACGGTGAGGTGGACATCGCCGCCACCCGCGACGCACTGGCCGCCCTGCTCGCCGACCCCGACTCGGAGGCCGACGGCCGTCTCGACGCGATGGTCGCCGAGATCGTCGAAATGCTCGGGCGGTACGAATCCGCCCGCGGCGAGGCGTATTCGGCATATCAGGCGCTGTCCTCGATCGACCCGCAGACCCTGATCGCCCGGATCGCGGCGGCGATGGCCGGCGGGTCGCCGTCGGAGCTCGATCTGGGTACCGAACCGATGTTCCGCCGCGCCGCCGGTGATCGGGCCGCAGCGGTCCGTGCGGCGATCGAACGCGAAACCCAACGCCGGATGTCGGCGCGCAACGGACGCGAACGCGTCGGCGAGTACGCGGTGCCCAACCTGCCGGAGAACATCAACTTCCTCACCGCGGGCGCCAGGGAACAGGCCGAACTGCGCCGCACCATCGACCCGCTGGCTCGATTGTTGGCCTCGCGGTTGGAGATCCGCCGCCGACGCGCCCACCGCGGGCCGGTCGACGTGCGGACCACCCTGCGCGCATCGATGTCGACCGGCGGGGTGCCCATCGAACTCCGCCATCGCAAACCCCGACCCGGACGGCCCGAACTGATCGTCATCTGTGACGTCTCCGGCTCGGTCGCCGGGTTCTCCCAATTCACCCTCAACCTCGTCTACGCACTGCGCCAGCAGTTCTCGAAGGTCCGGGTGTTCGCGTTCATCGACACCGTCGACGAGGTGACCGATCTGTTCGACCCGCGCAACGACGCCGACGCCGGCTTCGGCGGTGACGCCCGGGCGGCGATGCGCCGGATGATCTCGACCGCCCGGCTCATCACCCGCGACGGGCACTCCGACTACGGCAACATGTTGCGCGGCTTCGTCGACGAGTACGCCGAGACGCTCACCCACCGCGGCGCCCTGCTGATCCTCGGCGACGCCCGGACCAACTTCGGCTTCCCCCGCACCGAACTGCTCGCCCAACTCGTCGAACGCGCGCGCCACGCCTACTGGCTCAACCCCGAGGCCGGCGCCGAATGGGGTACCGGTGACTCCGCCGCCGACGACTACGCGGAGGTCATCGACATGTTCGAGTGCCGCAACGCCCGTCAGCTCGCCACCGTCATCGCCGACCTGCTACCGGTGTGACGATGCGCCCGCCCGCCGTCGCGACCGGCTCGCCGGGTCCCACCGCGTAGACTCACCCTTCATGTCCACCGACCGCCCGCAGGCGCGCCGCCGCATCGGCGTGATGGGTGGCACGTTCGACCCGATCCACAACGGTCACCTGGTGGCGGCCAGTGAGGTCGCACACCGGTTCTCGCTACACGAGGTCATCTTCGTACCCACCGGCCGGCCCTGGCAGAAACTCGGCGAGGACGAAGGATCGGGGACCGACGGCGTTGATGAGCTCCACAGTGTCGATCAGCGCCGCAAGAACGACCAGCGCAGCAAAGAGGTCTCACCCGCCGAGGACCGCTATTTGATGACGGTGATCGCGACCGCATCCAACCCGCGCTTCTCGGTGAGCCGCGTCGACATCGACCGCGAGGGAAACACCTACACCGTCGACACGTTGCGTGATCTGCACGCGATCCTGCCCGACGCCGAACTGTTCTTCATCACCGGTGCCGACGCGCTCGAATCGATCCTGTCCTGGCAGAACTGGGAAGAGCTGTTCGAGCTGGCCAACTTCATCGGCGTCAGCCGGCCCGGTTACGAACTCAATGCGAGTCACCTCGCCCAGCATCTGCAGGATCTGCCGCCGGAAACACTGCAGATGCTCGAGATCCCGGCCCTGGCGATCTCCTCGACCGAATGCCGGGCGCGCGCCGCGCAGGGACGTCCGGTCTGGTACCTCGTTCCCGACGGCGTCGTGCAGTACATCGCCAAGCGCCGGCTCTATCGACCGCTGCGCAACAACTCCGCCCGGGTGTCGGCGCCGTGACCGACCCCGCCGATCGACATCACGCCCCGCTCGGGGCGGCCGCCGTAATGAAAGGACTTGTGTGACTGCATCAGCCGAGGCATTGGCGATGGCGCGGGTGGCTGCGCTGGCGGCCGAGGACAAACTCGGTCACGACGTCGCCGTCATCGACGTCTCCGAACAATTGGTGATCACCGACCTGTTCGTCATCGCATCCGCCGACAACGAGCGTCAGGTCAATGCGATCACCGACGAGGTCGAGGACAAGATGCGCGAGGCCGGATACAAGCCGGTGCGCCGAGAAGGTACTCGCGAAGGCCGTTGGGCGCTCCTGGATTACATCGACATCGTGATCCACATCCAGCATGCCGACGAGCGCGCCTTCTATGCGCTGGAGAGCTTGTGGAAGGACTGCCCGACCGTCGACGTCACCAGCGATCAGGAGTCCGAGTGAGCGGCGGTCCCGACAGCGGCGACACCTCCGTCGAACGCCTCACGCCGATCGTGCGCCGGTTGATCCTGTTGCGGCACGGACAGACCGGTTACAACGCGACCAGCCGGATGCAGGGACAGCTCGATACCGATCTCTCCGAACTCGGTGTGCAACAGGCGAAGTCGGCTGCAGCAGCGCTGGCTGACAAGAATCCCATGATGATTCGGTCGTCGGATCTGCGTCGCGCCCGCGACACCGCGGAGGCGTTGGCGCTGGCGACCGGACTGTCGGTCGAGACCGATGAGCGGCTGCGCGAAACACACCTGGGGCAGTGGCAGGGCTTGACCCATCTGGAGGTCGACGCGCAGGCACCCGGTGCCCGGGTGATCTGGCGCGACGACGCCACCTGGGCGCCGCCGGGTGGCGAGAGCCGCACCGACGTGGCCGCTCGGGCGGTGCCGGTCGTCACCGAACTCGTTGCCACACTGGAGGACTGGGGGACAGGCGCATCCCCGGAGTCGCCGGTGGTGTTGGTCGCGCACGGCGGGGTCATCGCCGCGATGACCGCCGCCCTGCTGGATCTGCCGGTGGCGCGGTGGCCGATTCTCGGTGGCCTGGCCAACACCAGCTGGGTGCAGTTGTCCGGGCATGCGGCTCCCGGTGAGAATCCGCGATGGCGCCTGGACGTGTGGAACGCCTCGGCCGAGGTGGCCGACGCGGCAATCCAGTGAGGGTGCCCGATCCGACGGGGCCCGATCCCATACCGGCCGCGGGTGCCGACGGTTGCCTGCTCGTACTGTCGGATTCACTCGCGTACTACGGTCCCGGCGGCGGACTGCCCGCCGACGATCCGCGGATCTGGCCGAACCTTCTCGGCGCACATGTTGGCCTGCCGACCCGGCTGTTCGGCCGGGTGGGCTGGACCAGCCGTGACGTGTGGTGGGCGCTGACCCAGGACCCCAACATCTGGTCGGTGGTCCCGTCGGCGCGCGCGGTCGTCCTCGCGATCGGCGGGATGGACAGCCTGCCGTCGCCACTGCCGACGGCGCTGCGCGAACAGATCCGGTACCTGCGTCCGCCCCGGCTGCGGCAGGCGGTGCGCACCGGATATCAGTGGTGGCAACCACGCGCGTCGCGCCTCGGCTGGCCGGTGGCGCTCCCGCCGAAGGTGACCGTCGAGCATCTGGACAAGGTGGCCGACGCGCTCACCCGGCTACGTCCCGATCTGCCGATCGTGGTGTGTTTGCCACCGACACACCGCAGTCCCCACTACGGGAACGTCCATTCCGGTCGCATCCCGACGACGGCGGCCATGCAACGGTGGGCGTCATCGGCGGGTCTGCCGACCGTCGAGTTCTACTCGATCACCCGGGCGCACTTCGACGACCCCGCCGCCGAGATGAACCCGGACGGGATTCACTGGGGGTTCGACTGTCACCGGCAGATCGCCGATGCGGTCGCCGGGGTCCTCGACCCGATCCTGACCGACTGAGCGCGTGGCCGACACCACCCCGGAGTGACCCGCACCGGCGTGGGACACCCGGATGCAACGGCTAACGTAGACCCGTGCCTGTCGTCGTCGTCACCGATTCCTCGGCCCGCCTCCCACCGGCGATCGCCGAGCACTATCGGATCTCGGTGGTCCCGTTGCACCTGGCCCTCGACGGTGTCGATTACCGCGAGGGCATCGACGACATCCCCGACGATCTGATCACCCGATCGGGTGTGACGACCTCGGGCGCCAATCCGCAGGAACTCGCCGCGGCATTCGATACCGCAGTCGCGGCCAGCGACGGTGCCGGCGTGGTCGCGGTGATGATGTCGAGGCGACTGTCCGGGACGTGGGGTGCGGCGCGACTGGCCGCCGAGAATCATCCCGGCCTGATCCGGGTCGTCGACAGCCGCTCGGTGGGGCTGGGCCTGGGCTTCGCGGCGATCGCCGCAGCGCAGGCCGCGGCCGCCGGAGCCGACCGCGACCGGGTCTACGAATCGGCGATCCGGCAGGCCTCCACCGCCGAATCGCTGATCTGCGTGCAGAGTCTGGACAACCTGCGCAACAGCGGACGCATCAGTGCGGCGGGCAAACTGCTCGGGTCGGCGTTGTCGATCAAACCCATCCTCGCCATCGACGACGGCATCCTGACCCTGCGCGAGCGACAACGGACGTTCTCGCGGGCCGTGGCGAAGATGACCGACACCGCGGTCGACTTCGCCGACGGCCGGGCGGTGACCCTGGGCGTGCAGCACTGCCAGATCCCGGACGCCGCACACGATCTCGCCATCACGGTCCGCGAACGGCTGCGTGTGGTGACCTCAGCGCTGACCGTCGATCTCGGTCCCATCCTCGGCAGTCACATCGGACCGGGCGCACTCGGCCTGACCGTGACCACCCATCTGGATCCGATCGAGGGCGCCGACCAGATCGACTGACCCGCCGGCATTTCCCGATCCGCAGTCCACAGAACCGCGATACTGCACAGATCGCCGGTGACGACGGCGCAGGCGGCCGCACGGGTCTGTGCGTCGCCTTAGGCTCGCCGCCATGAGTGACACCTCACGAACACCGCGTCGGGCCGGCGCCGAGGACTCTCACGCCCGCTCCCGGCGCCGCTCGGCACTCGACCGACTCTCCGGGCTCGAGCGCGTCACCGACGGTGCGCTCGCACCCGTCGAACTCGATGATCCGGCGCCGCAGGGCAATTCCGACGCACACCCCGGCGGCGACCCGTCGCCGATGCGGACCGCGGTCGACGACGGGTGGGGTGCGGTGGCACTGCCGGGTTGGCTCGATCCGGTCGCCACCGATCCCGCCCCGGTCCGCTCCAAGCCCGCCGGGACCGCTTCCGCCCGTGTGGGCAACCCTGGGGTGGGCGGCGACCCGCACTCCGACGATGACCCAGGTGCCCATCCCGACGACCCCCATCTCGACGACCCCCATCTCGACGACCCCCATCTCGACGACGACGTCGAGGACGGACTCGACGACCGGCCGCGCCGCCGCTTCGCCGTCGCCCCGCCGGCCGCGATCGCCATCATTCTCGTCGGCGTCGTGGCATGTGTGATCGCCGGATTCGGCCTGTTCGGCGATTCCGGAGAGGCACCCGCGGTGGACTTCGGCGCACCGGGCGGGCCGGCCACGTCGTCGAACCCCTCGGATGTCACGTCCGCACCGTCGCGCGCATCCGCCTCGGGTGCGGGGCAGCCACCTGCCGCCAATGCACAGGTGGTGGTCAGTGTCGTCGGACTGGTGCACCGGCCAGGTCTGGTCCGACTCCACAGCGACGCCCGGATCGCCGACGCACTCGCCGCCGCCGGCGGCACGCGTGAGGGCGCCGACACGGTCTCGTTGAACCTGGCGCAGCCCGTTCGCGACGGTGACCAGATCCTCGTGGGTTACGCGGCGCAGGAGGGCAGGCTCGCATTGCGCAGCGCGGTCGTGGCCTCGGGCGGCGCATCCGCCGCCGGAACCCCGGTCCCGTCGGGGACCGGTGCCCCCGGAGGGTCGGCCTCGGCAGGTGGGGGCTCGCCGGCCCCGGCCGCCGCCGCCGGGAATCCGGGCGGTCTGGTCAATCTGAACACCGCATCGGAGTCCGAACTCGACGCGCTACCCGGCGTCGGTCCGGTCACCGCGCAGGCGATCATCGACTACCGCACGCGCAACGGCACTTTCAGCTCCGTCGATCAGCTCGGCGAGGTCGACGGGATCGGTCCGTCCCGGTTGGCCAAGCTGCGCGGCCTGGTGACGGTGTGAATGCGTGATCAGGATCTGCGCCTGCTGTCGCCGGCGGTGGTGGTGTGGATCATCACGGCGGTATGCCTCGGCGCCACGGTGCGCATGGCGGTGATGATCGCGGTGTCCTCGACGGTGGTCGCGGTCGTCGTCGCGCTGATGTGGCGGACGCGTCGCCTGCGGTGGGAGATCGCCGGCCCGGCAGTGGTGTGTGCGGTGCTCGCTGCCACGTGTGCGACGGCGATGGCGTTGCGGCTGGAAATCCGTGACCGTCATCCGGTGCACGAGATGCGCGGCAAGGCGACGATGTGGCTGACGCTGCGTGAGGACCCGGTGGCGTTCGGTCCCGCCGCGGCGGGGATGGTGCGGGCCCGGGTCGAGATCGACGCCGTCGCACGGCGATCGGTGTCCACGGCAGCGGCCGAACTCGTTGGTCGGGCACAGTCATGGGCGGGTGTGCTTCCGGGGCAACGTGTGCGGGTCCTGGTGACCGTACGTCCGCCGCCGCCGGGAGAACTCGTCGTCGCGCGGGTGACGGAGTCGGGGGCACCGACGTTGCTGGGACGGCCCCCGCCGCACCAGCGGGTCGCCGGTCACATCCGGGAACGGTTGCAGCGCAGCGCCGTACGGGCGTTGTCGCCGGAGGCGTCGGGATTGTTCCCGGGTCTGGTCCTCGGCGACGAGAGCGCGCTGTCGTCGGAGGTTCGCGACGACTTCCGGGCTGCCGGTCTGCTCCATCTGACCGCGGTCTCCGGCGCCAACTTCGCGGTGGTGTGCGGCGCGGTGATCTTCGCGTTCCGGTTGGCCGGCGCGTCACCGAAGGTCGTGGCCGTCGCCGGTGCCCTGACGATCGTCGGCTTCGTCATCCTCGTGCGTCCGTCACCGAGCGTGCTGCGCGCGGCGATGATGGGTGGGGTGGGCCTGCTGGCATTGCTGAGTTCGCGGCGTTCGCAGGCGTTGCCCGCGCTCGGCGCGGCCGTCATCGGGGGCGTGTTGTGGTGGCCGGAGCTGGCCCGAGAACCGGGATTCGTGCTGTCGGTCGTTGCCACGGCGGGCCTCGTGATGGTCGCCCCGGGTATCCGGGATGCGCTGCGCGCGGTCCGGGTGCCCGCCGGGATCGCCGAGGTGACGGCGATGGCCGTTGCCGCCGCGGTGACCACCTCCCCGATGATCGCGTACCTGTCCGGCACCCTCAGTCTGGTCACCGTGCTGGCGAACGTGGCGGTTGCGCCCGTGGTGGCCGTCGTCGGGATCGTCGGCACCGCGGCAGCGCTGATCGGGGCGTTCGGAAGGGTGGACGGAATCCCGATGATGGTGTCGGAGTTGCTGATCCGCGCCATGGCACCGGAGGTGTGGTGGATGATCACGTGTGCCGATCGCCTCGGGTCGTGGCGGTGGGCGGTGATCGGGATACCGGAGGGCTGGCCCGGGGTGATGGTGTCGCTGATGTGCTCGGCCGTGATCGTCGCCGTCGCTGCGGCGGTCCGCCACATCGACGCCGACTCGGTGCGGATCGCGGTGCTGCGGTGTCGGCGGGGTCTGGCACGATGGGGCCCGTGACCGAACGTCTGCATCTGCTCCTCGGGGACGACGACTTCCTCACCGGCCGTGTCATCGACGATGTGGTGGCGCAGCGGTCGGCGGCAGCCGGGACCGACGTCCCGGTGACCAGGGTGCGTGCCGGTGACGTCACCGGCCCGGAACTCGCGGAATTGCTGAGCCCGTCGTTGTTCGCCGACGAGCGGGTGGTGGTCGTCGAGTCGGCTGCCGATGCCGGTAAGCAGCCGGCGGCGCTGATCTCCGAGACGGCACGGGCGCTGCCCGAGGGCATCACCCTGCTGGTGATCCACACGGGGGGAGGCCGCGCGAAGTCGCTTGCCACGGATCTTCGCAAGGCCGACGCCACGGTGCACGAGTGTGTGGCGCCGCGGTGGCCGTCGGAGCGTATGACGTTTGTCCGCAACGAGTTCCGGACCCTGGGAGTGCGGGTCTCCAACGATGTGGTGGAGGTGATCGTCGAATCCGTCGGCGCCCAGTTGCGTGAACTGGCGGCCGCGTGCAGCCAGCTCGTCGCCGATACCGGCGGCAAGGTCGACGAGGAGTCGGTGCGGCTGTACTACCAGGGCCGCCCGGAGGTGAGTGGCTTCGAGGTCGCCGACAAGGCGGTTGCCGGAGACCGCGCGGGTGCACTCGAGTCACTGGCGTGGGCGTTGCACCACGGTGTCCCGCGGGTGCTGCTGGCCGATGCCTTGGCCGAGGCGGTGCATGCGATCGCGCGTGTGCGTGCCCTCGGGAACGTCGATGCCTCCGCGGCAGCCGAATTGGGCATGTCGCCGCGCCGGGTGAAGAACGCCCAGGCCCAGGGGCGGGCGTGGGATTCGGAGTCGATTGCCGCGGCGGTGGTGGTCGTCGCCGCACTCAACGGGGATGTCAAGGGACAGGCCGCGGACGCGGATTTCGCGTTGACCGATGCGGTGGTCCGGGTCGCGGGACTGCGACCCGCGGGTCGCCGACGCGCGGGGTAGGGGATGGGTGACGACCCACGCACTTCACCCCGGTGACCGCGTGGGGATCACCGGGGTGAAGTGCAGGAGAAGAAACGCCTCGAATCCCTCCGGGCCGCAGCAGCCGTTTCAGGCGCTCGCAGTCGGGAAGGCGTGCCGGCGAATCAGATCGCGCTGACCAGTCAGGGTTGCAGACGGTTCAGGGCTTGCTGACGGTTCAGAGCTTGTTGAGGGCGAGTGCCATCGCCGACTTCTTGTTGGCGGCCTGGTTGGCGTGGATGACGCCCTTGCTGGCGGCCTTGTCGAGCTTGCGGCTGGTGGTCACCAGCAGCTCGCCGGCCTTGTCCTTGTCGCCGGCGTCCACGGCCTCACGGAAACCGCGGATCGCGGTGCGCAGGGACGACTTGACCGACTGGTTGCGCTGCCGACGGATCTCGTTGGTGCGGTTGCGCTTGACCTGGGACTTGATGTTTGCCACGCGTATGTACCTCGTCTGTGTAGTTCGTGTGTCTGGTGTTCGTGCTTTTCGGTCGTGTCTCGTCGGGTTGCGATGAACCCGACGAACCCCGATCGGTGATCGATGGGCTCGGGCCGGATCTCCAGACGCTCCCGAGCAGGCCGGACCCGATTCCGATGGTCGGGGTCGGGCGACACTGCGACAGCGATCGAGTTTACCAGCCGGACACCTGCCCCCAAAATCGCGGCGGGCGATCGGTTGGCGTGGCCTCGTGGACAGCTCACCGGCGAGCCGAACCGGCAGCCGATACCCAGCATCGCTTCAGCGGCATCGGAGATATCGGGCACTATCCTGACGGTCATCATGTCCGTCGTCTACATCCACATCGGGTTGCCCAAGACCGGTACCACGCACCTACAGGATCGGCTCTGGCACAACCGTGACCTCGCCCTGCAGGAGTCGGGGCTGCTGTACCCGGGCAACGAGATCTCCGACCACTTCCACGCCGCCGCACATCTGCAGCCCGACCGCTACCTCGACTGGGTCGATCCGGCCCATGCGCGGACGTGGGCGTCGATGGTCGGGCAGATGCGACCGTGGCCCCAGACCTCGTTGGTCTCCCACGAACTGTTCGCCACCGCCACCGTCGATCAGGCGCGGCGCCTCGTCGCGGATCTGTCTTTCGCCGACGAGGTCCATGTCATCGCGACCGTCCGAGATCTGGCGCGTCAGTTGCCGTCGGTCTGGCAGGAGAACGTCAAGAACCAGCGTCGTGCCTCGTTCGACGAGTTCGTGACCTCGGTGCGGGCACATGCGGCGTCGCCGGACCGTGGGGGCGGGGAGCCCGGTGACCTGCCGGAGGAGGAGCCGTTCTGGGAGTTCCAGGATCATGTGCGCATATTGGCCCGCTGGTCGGAGGTGGTCGGCGCCGAGCGGGTGCACGTGGTGACCGTGCCACGCATCCGTGGTGGCGGCGACGGTCTGTGGGAGCGATTCCTGTCGGTGCTCGGTGTCGACCCGGCACCGTTGACCGTTCCGGTCCCGAACCTCAACACGTCTCTGTCGGCGGCCCAGACCGAGATGCTGCGCCTGCTCAACACCCGGTTGCAGCCCGACGTCGTGGAGTGGCAGCGATACGAGCGGGTCCTCAAGGAGCAGGTCGTCGCCCACATCATGTCGGGCCGGTCCGATGGTGCTCCGCACGGTTTGTCAGACGAACAGCGGGCATGGGCTGCGGATCGATCCGCAGAGATGATCACCGGGCTGCGATCTGCGGGCTACCCGGTGGTCGGCTCGCTCGACGACCTGCAGGTGCCGCGCGAGCTCGACGACGCCGCGGCGGCACCGCAGGCCGAGGAGGTCCTCACTGCGGCACTCGACACATTGGCCGAGATGATCATCCGGGCGCCGATGCCGGTGACACGCCCGGCCGCGCAAACGCGTGCGATGAATCTGGTGCGGCGCGCGCGCCGACGGGTCCTGGCCCTACGGCGCTCGATCGGCGGCTGAGTCCCGCGTCGGCCGATCACCCGGGTCGGCGAGGGTGTCGGGGTCCGCGGACCACCATGCCGAATCGTTGAATCTGAGGCAACATGTCAGGTTATGAGCCCTGCACCGACGGAAACGCCCGCGAAGAAGGCGCGTAAGACCTCTTCGGCGAAGACGACCGCGAATCGGACGTCGACCGCGAAACCGGACGGCAAGCCGGCGTCGAATGGGCGGACGGGCCGGGCGAAGACCGCCACCACCTCCGTAAAGCCCACGGAAACAGGGATTTTCGCGGATTACGAGGTGGCGAAGTCCTTCGGTGTGGCCTACGACGAGATGTTCGATCACCAGGGTGAGGTCCGGTCGGCCTACCGGGGGATCTTCAAGGTGATGGCCGAATCCGAGCGTGCCGACATCGAGGGCCGTATCGACGCGCTCGGTCGCGCCTTCATCGACCAGGGCATCACCTTTTCCCTCTCTGGAAAGGAACGACCGTTCCCGTTGGACGTTGTGCCGCGGGTGATTTCGGCATCGGAATGGTCCAAACTCGAAGCCGGTATCACCCAGCGCGTGCAGGCGCTCGAGTTGTTTCTCGACGACGTCTACGGCGAGCAGGAGATCCTGCGCGACGGGGTTCTGCCCAAGCGGCTCGTGCATTCCTGTGAGCACTTCCACCGGCAGGCCGCAAACATCCGGCCGCCCAACGGCGTCCGAATCCACGTCGCCGGAATCGACCTGATCCGCGACGCCAACGGCGATTTCCGGGTACTCGAGGACAATCTGCGGTCTCCGTCGGGTGTGTCGTACGTGATGGAGAACCGGCGCACCATGGCCCGGGTGTTCCCGGACCTGTTCTCCTCGCACAAGGTCCGCGCGGTTGCCGATTATCCGAGCCATCTGCTGCGGGCGCTACGGGCCTCGGCGGCCTTCAACGAGGCCGACCCGAACATCGTGGTCCTCACCCCGGGCGTGGCCAACTCGGCCTACTTCGAGCACTCACTGCTCGCTCGACTGATGGGCGTCGAACTCGTCGAGGGACGTGACCTGTTCTGCCGCGACAACGTCGTCTACATGCGCACCACCGAGGGCGAGCAGCGTGTCGACGTCATCTACCGGCGCATCGACGACGACTTCCTCGATCCGATGCAGTTCCGGCCGGATTCGATGCTCGGGGTCGCCGGCCTGCTCAATGCCGCACGCGCGGGCAACGTGGTGATCTCCTCGGCGGTGGGCAACGGCGTCGGCGACGACAAGCTGATCTACACCTACGTGCCGGAGATCATCGACTACTACCTCGGCGAGAAACCGATCATCGCCAATGTCGACACGCTGCGGTGCTGGCTTCCCGAGGAATGCGAGGAGGTCCTCGACCGCATCGACGAGCTGGTGGTGAAACCCGTTGAGGGATCAGGCGGTTACGGAATCGTCTTCGGTCCCGACGCGACCCGGGCCGAACTCGACACATTGGCCCGCAAGGTGCGCAACGATCCGCGCGGATGGATCGCACAGCCGGTGGTGCAACTGTCGACGGTGCCGACCAAGGCCGGCGACAACCTGAGCCCGCGTCACGTCGACCTGCGTCCGTTCGCGGTCAACGACGGCGAATCGGTGTGGGTGCTGCCCGGCGGGCTGACCCGGGTGGCGTTGCCGGAGGGATCGCTGGTCGTCAACTCCAGTCAGGGCGGTGGGTCGAAGGACACCTGGGTGCTCGCGACCCGTAGCTCCGAGGGCGAACGAGAACTCGCCGGTGCCAAGGTCGTCACCAAGAGCGGTGTCGCCGCGGCCCGGCCCGCCGAGAGCGCACCGGACCCGCTGGTGGCACAAACCCAACAGCAGCAACAACAGCAAGGTGTCGGCATGCACTCGGCGCAGACACAGACACTGGGTTCGATGACCCAGACCCAGATGACCCAGACCCAGATGACCCAGACCCAGCCGTCACCAGTGGTGCCGACCCAGGACGGTGATGCCCGATGATGTTGGCCCGCAACGCCGAATCGCTCTACTGGATCGGGCGATACGTCGAGCGTGCCGACGACATGGCACGTCTGCTCGACGTCGCGATCCACCAATTGCTCGAGGATGCCACCGCCGACGTCGACTCGTCGGTGCGGCTGGTCATCCAGGTCCTGGGACTCGACGCGCCCGCCAGTGAAACCGATCTCGATGTCTGGTCGCTGACCGAACGCGTCGCCTACGCCAAGGAGTCGACCGGATCGATCGTCGACCTGATCCGCTCGGCCCGCGAGAATGCCAGGGGCGCACGCGAAGTCACCTCGAGTGAGATGTGGGAGTGTCTCAACACCACCTATAACGGTCTGGCCGACGCCGAGCG
The DNA here is from genome assembly GCF_059511865.1 of Gordonia sp. YC-XJ4. Taxonomy (NCBI): domain Bacteria; kingdom Bacillati; phylum Actinomycetota; class Actinomycetes; order Mycobacteriales; family Gordoniaceae; genus Gordonia; species Gordonia sp. YC-XJ4. The sequence goes on along the minus strand of NZ_CM183447.1, from coordinate 3,660,234 downwards.
CCGATCCCGCCGCCTGGGTCCCCATGAATTCTTGTCGTATGTGAAGAATCGCGCCGCGATGTTCGCCGGACTCGCCGACGCCACGCTCAGCCACGACGACGGATACCGCTACCTGCTGCTGGGTCGGTCGGTGGAGCGGGTCGACATGACCATCCGCATGCTGCTCGCGCGCGCCGGGGACCGCGCCGGTTCGCCCGCGTGGGTCAACGTGCTGGTGTCCGCGGGTGCGCACGACACCTTCCTGCGGACGTACCGCGGCGTCATCAACGCCGAGAACATCGTCGAATTCATGTTGCTGGACCGGCTTTTCCCGCGGTCGGTGTTCCATGCACTCAGCGTCGCCGAACACAATCTGGCGGATCTGGAGAAGGGCCCGAGCCGCACCGGCGCCCAGGCCGAGGCGCTGCTCCTGCTCGGGCGGGCGCGCAGCTCGCTGGAGTTCCTGGAGCCGGGCGATCTGCTCGATGGATTGCAGGAGCGCCTGCTCGATCTGCAGGACACCTGTCGTGCGGTCAACGAGGCGGTCACCGCCCAGTACTTCCATGTGTCGCCGTACGTGTCGTGGGCCGATGCCCGCGTCAGCGACGGTGAGGAACATGTCATCGAGGAGAGTGAACTGTGAGCTGGCGACTGAGGGTCGTGCATTCGACGGGCTTCGCCTACCAGAGCCCGGTCACCTCGTCCTACAACGAGGCCCGGCTGACACCGCGCAGCGACAGCAGGCAGAACGTCATCGTCAACCGTGTGGAGACCGTCCCGGCGACCCGCTCGTACCGCTACACCGACTACTGGGGAACCGCGGTCACCGCCTTCGATCTGCACGCGCCGCACGAGGAACTCGAGGTCTCGGGAATGTCGGTGGTGGAAACCGAACCCGGCGAACGCCCGGAGGACGACCGCAAACGTGAGTGGGACGGTATCCGCAACGAGGAGGTCGAGGACCGCTACGACGAGGCGCTGTCGAACACGCCGTATGTGCCCCGCAACCGCAGTCTGGTGGCGACCGCCAAGCGGCTGACCAAGGGCCTCGATCCCGAAGAGGCCGTCGAGGCGGTGTGCCGCTACGTCTACGACGAGATGCAGTACGTCCCGGGTACCACCGGTGTGCACACCACCGCGGTCGACGCGTGGAACGAGCGCAAGGGCGTGTGCCAGGACTACGCGCACCTGACCCTGCTGATGTTGCGCGGTCTGGGTATCCCGTCCCGCTACGTCTCGGGGTATCTGCATCCGAAACCCAATGCGGCCGTGGACAAGACGGTCGAAGGTCAGAGCCATGCGTGGATCGAGGCCTGGACCGGTGGGTGGTGGGGATTCGACCCGACCAACTTCACCGAGATCACCGAACAGCACGTGTCGGTGGGCGTGGGTCGTGACTACTCCGACGTCTCGCCGCTCAAGGGCATCTACACCGGTGGTCAGGCCACAGACCTCGATGTCGTCGTGGAGATCACGCGGCTGGCGTGATCACCGCCAGCCGAATCGATCGCGCAGTTGCGTTGCGACCCTGTCGAATCGGGCTCGGTCCAGGATCGCGCCCTCGCGTCGGATGCCGTCGGCGTCGACGACGAGCACGCGGTCGAGGCGGATGAAGCTCTCGCGATGTTCGGAGTCCCAGCTACCCGCGCCGATCGAGAGCCAGGTGTCGTCGTCGCGGTGATGATCCTTGCTGGACAGCATGAGTGCGAGGACGTGCCCCGCTGTGCCGCTGCCGGCCTCGGCTGTGGGGTTCTCGGCCGGGTCGCGGCCGACGACGAGTATCGGCCGATCCTTGCCCTGTGACGGATCTTCCTCGAATTCGACCCAGGTCCAGACGATTTCACCGGGATCGGCATCCCCGTCGAGGTCGGGGGAGTAGCTGATGGATCTGGCCACCTCGGCGGTGGGGCGCATCGTGCGGCGGCTCATGCGTCGATCTGCCATCATGCGCCGATCTCCCGGAGCAGGAAGTGCTCGACCGCGTCGGCGGCGAGGGGAGCTGTCGGTTTCTTCGTCGGATCGAGGCTGTGGCCCGCCTTGGCGATCTCCACCAGCCGGGTCGGGGCGGGGATCAGGTCGATCGCCGCGCCGATCTCGTCGGTCGTGGCGAACGGATCGGTGCTGCCGTGCACGACGAGCGTCGGGACGGTGATCGACGGCAGGTGCTCGGTGCGGGCCTTCTCGGGTTTTCCCGGTGGATGCAACGGGTAGGAGCTCAACAACAGGCCGTCGGCCACCTCAGCGCCGTCCTCGGCGAGAACCATCGAGGCCTGCCGACCGCCGTAGGAGTGCCCGCCAACGATCAGCGGGCCCGCCGACAACGACCGAAAGGTCGCGCAGGCGGCACGTATACCGTCGCGGTCGGCGGCCGCGGTCGAGGGACTCGGCGGCCCCTTGGGGCGGCGCTGACGGTAGGGCAGGTCGATCCGGGCCACGGCGAATCCGCGGCCGGCGAGTTCACTCGCGTAGGCGAGCAGGATCGCGGTGTCCCGGTTGCCCCCGGCGCCGTGTGCCAGGACGACGCTCGCCCGCGGCGTCTGCTCGGGATGATGGATGGTCGCCACGACCGAGCCCTCGTCGTAGGGTTCGGTTCCGGTGTTCGCCGCCACAGCGACACGGTATCGCGGGGCAGGCGCTGGGCGCTGTCGGCGGTCAGAAGAGCGCTGTCGAGGGTGGAGCGGGCGCTGTCGGGGGTTGCGTGGTGATCGGGTCGGGTCCGCACCGAGGTCGTGTGGGACCGAGGTCATGAGAAACTGGTACGACGCAGCACCGTGTTACCACCGAGGAGTAGTCCGATTCCCACCTTCGCCGACACCACGTTCACCGATCCCGCGCAGATCAGGAACTTCTGCATCATCGCGCACATCGACCACGGGAAGTCCACCCTCGCCGATCGGATGTTGCAGCTCACCGGGGTGGTCTCGGATCGGGACATGCGGGCGCAGTACCTCGACCGGATGGACATCGAACGCGAGCGCGGCATCACCATCAAGGCACAGAACGTCCGGCTGCCGTGGACGGTGACCGGTGCCGACGGCACCGACGAGAAGTACGTGCTGCACCTCATCGACACCCCCGGCCACGTCGACTTCACCTATGAGGTGTCGCGCGCGCTCGAGGCCTGCGAGGGTGCCGTGCTGTTGGTCGACGCCGCGCAGGGTATCGAGGCGCAGACGTTGGCCAATCTCTACCTCGCGATGGACAACGACCTGACCATCATCCCGGTGCTCAACAAGATCGACCTGCCCGCGGCCGATCCCGATCGCTACGCCGCCGAGATCGCCCACATCATCGGGTGCGAGGCCGACGAGGTGCTGCGGGTCTCGGGTAAGACCGGCGCGGGTGTGCCTGCGCTGCTCGACGAGGTGATCCGCCAGGTCCCGGCGCCGCAGGGCGACCCGGACGCACCGGCGCGCGCGATGATCTTCGACTCCGTCTACGACACCTATCGGGGCGTCGTCACCTATGTGCGTGTGGTCGACGGCGCGATCGTGCCGCGCGAGAAGATCGCGATGATGTCCACCGGCGCCACCCACGAACTGCTCGAGGTCGGCATCGTCTCCCCCGAGCCCAAGCCGTCCAAGGGGCTCGGCGTCGGTGAGGTCGGTTACCTGATCACCGGTGTGAAAGATGTGCGGCAGTCCAAGGTCGGCGACACCGTGACCACGGCCCGGCACGGTGCCGAAGAGCCGCTCACCGGATATCGCGAGCCTCGACCGATGGTCTACTCCGGCCTGTATCCGGTGGACGGATCCGACTACCCGGTGCTCCGCGATGCGCTGGACAAACTGCAGCTCAACGACGCTGCGCTCACCTATGACCCGGAGACCTCGGTCGCCCTCGGGTTCGGGTTCCGCTGCGGGTTCCTCGGCCTGCTGCACATGGAGATCACCCGTGAGCGACTCGAGCGCGAATTCGATCTCGACCTCATCTCGACGGCACCCAACGTGGTGTACCGGGTGGTCATGGAAGACGGCGCCGAGCACATCGTCACCAACCCGTCGGATTGGCCGGAAGGTAAGGCGCGCAACATCTTCGAGCCCATCGTCAAGACCACGATCATCGCGCCGAGTGAGTTCATCGGCGCCATCATGGAGTTGTGCCAGTCGCGGCGCGGCGAACTCGGCGGCATGGACTATCTCTCGGAGACCCGGGTGGAGATGCGCTACACCATGCCGATGGCCGAAATCATCTTCGACTTCTTCGATTCGTTGAAATCCCGGACCCGCGGATACGCGAGTCTCGACTACGAGGAGGCCGGTGAGCAGGAGGCCGATCTGGTCAAGGTGGACATCTTGTTGCAGGGCGAGGCGGTCGACGCCTTCAGTGCGATCGTGCACCGCGATGCCGCCTACACCTACGGCAACAAGATGGCGATCAAACTCAAGGAGCTCATCCCGCGCCAGCAGTACGAGGTGCCGATCCAGGCCGCCATCGGGTCGAAGATCATTGCGCGCGAGAACATTCGAGCGATCCGTAAGGACGTGCTGGCCAAATGCTACGGCGGCGACATCAGCCGTAAACGCAAACTGCTCGAGAAGCAGAAAGAGGGCAAGAAGCGCATGAAGACCATCGGGCGGGTCGACGTGCCGCAGGAGGCTTTCGTGGCGGCGTTGTCCACCGATTCGCAGGGCGACAAGCCGAAGGGGAAATGATGACCGCCGGTGGACCGAGTATGAATCCCGTTCTCGCGGAAAGCGATTTACCGCACGGACTGCCAGACTTCGCGTCGATCTCCGACGAGGACTTCCTGCCCGCCTTCACCGAGGCCATGGGCACCCACCTCGACGAGGTCGCGGCGATCGCCGACAACCCGCAACCGCCGACCTTCGCCAACACCGTTGAGGCGCTCGAGTTGTCGGGCCGCGATCTGGCCCGCGCCGCGGGTGTCTTCTTCAACCTCGTCGGCCCCGACACCAATCCGCGGCGCAACGAGATCTCCCAGGAGTTGTCCACGCGGCTGACCGATCACGCGAACACCATCGCGATGAACCCGGCGCTGTTCGCCCGGATCTCGGACCTGCACGGGCGCGCCGAGGAACTCGGACTGACCGAGCCGCAGCGCCGTCTCCTCGACAAGAGTTACCGCGATGCCGTACGCGCGGGTGCGGGTCTCGATGCGTCCGGGCAGACCCAGATGCGTGAGATCTCTTCGCGCCTGGCGTATCTGACGACCACGTTCTCACAGAAGATCCTCGACGACACCAATGCCTCGGCGGTGCTCGTCGACGACGTCTCCCGGCTCGACGGGCTCGGTGCCGGCCAGATCGCCTCGGCGCGGCGTGCCGCGGCCGAGGCCGGTCACGAGTCCGGCTACCTGATCAGCCTGGAACTGCCCACGAGTCAGTCCGTGCTGACCGAACTGTCCGATCCGCGGACCCGGCAGCGGGTCTTCGACGCCTCGATCTCCCGATGCGCGCGCGACAACGAGTTCGACACGCGGGAGTTGCTGCGCGAGATCGTCGTGCTGCGTGCCCGGCGCGCACAACTGCTCGGCTATCGCGATCACGCCGACTATGTGATCGCCGAGCAGACCGCGCCCGATGCGACGGCCGTGGAGCAGTTGCTGACCGAGTTGATCGGCTCGGCGAGCACCGCGGGGGAGCGGGAGATCGCCGCGCTGACCGAGTTTGCACGCGGCGTCGACCCGGACGTCCGGATCGGTGCCGCCGACCTCACCTATTGGCTTGCGCGGCAACGTCGTTCACGTTCCGAGGTGGATCTCGACGCATTCGCCGACTACTGCGAGCTCGACACCGTGATCACGCGCGGTGTGTTCTACGCGGCGGGTGTCCTCTACGGGTTGAGCTTCACCGAGCGCCCGGATCTGCGCGCCTACCACCCCGATGTGCGCATCTGGGAGGTCTTCGACGAGTCCGGCGCCGGCATCGGACTGTTCCTGGGTGACTATTTCGCGCGGCCGTCCAAGCGGGGCGGGGCGTGGATGAACAACATCGTCGATCAGTCGTCTCTGCTCGCGACCCAACCCGTCATCGTCAACGTGTTGAACATCCCCAAACCCGATGCGGGACAACACGCTCTGCTGAGCATCGATCAGCTGACCACGCTGTTCCACGAGTTCGGCCACGCAGTGCACGGCCTGCTCTCGGCCGTGGCGTATCCGTCGCAGTCGGGGACGTCGGTGCCGCGGGACTTCGTCGAATTCCCCTCGCAGGTCAACGAGATGTGGGCGTTGCACCCCGATGTCCTCGCCCACTATGCGCGCCACCACGAGACGGGGGAGCCGATTCCCGCCGAACTCGCCGACGCCGCACGGGCCAACGCGGGTGCCGACACCGCCCACGGCACCATCGAGTATCTCGCCGCGTCGGCACTCGATCTGGCCTGGCACCGACTGTCGGTCGCCGACGCCGAGGCGGTCGACGACGTCGAGGCATTCGAGAGGCAAGCCCTGCGCGCCGCCGGCATCGGGACCGACCTGATCCCACCCCGCTACCGCAGCGCCTACTTCAATCACATCTTCGGCGGCGGTTACTCGGCCGGCTACTACTCCTACATCTGGTCGGAGGTGCTCGACGCCGAGACCGAACGGTGGTTCCTCGCCGAGGGCGGTTTGCGCCGGGAGAACGGTGCCCGCTTTGCCGCCTCGACGCTGTCCCGCGGCAACAGCGTGGATCCGCTTGTGTCGCATGAGGAGTTGATCGGACACAAGCCCGAAATCGGGCCGTTGATGCGACGGCGCGGGCTGGTCACCGAGGACGTGTGACCAGCCGCCGGTGAGCTGGTGGTGGGCCGCTCACCAGAACGCCATCGCATGTTCGATCGGCATTCGCCTGCTCGACCCTCGGGGCGCCGACTCTGGGATACCCGGCGTCGAGAGGGTTTGCCATGGTCGAGAACGGTCACGCCTACAACAGTGTCTGGCAACTGCGCGGCGATCTGTGGTGCCGCCTCGACGAAGCGGCCGATCGTCTCAATCGCCCGGATACCGTCGGCGAGCGGCGTGAGCGATATCTGGAGATCTGTCGCGGTCTGATCACCGAACTGGCCACGCTCGAACCCTATTGGGCTTTTCCGGGTCCGTCGCGTTTCGCGCGACTGCAGCGCCGTTTCGGCTCCGGGGATCATCGTCACTTCGGCAAGATGGTGGCCGACATCAACAATGCGTTGACCACGGAGTCCTACCGTCACCGAGACGCAGACGCCATGGCCGACAAGGATGCGGGAATGTTCCCGACCGATCCTCGTGAGATCGAGCATCGACCGGTGAATGCGCAGGGCCAGTTGTACTTCGAGGTCCTGGTTGTCGAGTCGATGACCGAGGCGGCCGAACGTGCGTTGCGAGAAGAGGTCCGCAGCTGGCGCCGCCCCGACGATCAGTGTGCCTACGAGCTCGTCGTCGTCGGAAGCGGCGAGGAGGCGATGATCGCTGCTCGGCTCAACGCGAACCTGCAGGCGGTGGTGATCCGTCGCCGGTTCTCGCACGCGTCCGCCCGAGATCTCACCGGCCTCGACGACTTCGTCGATCGTGAGTTGTCCGAGTCGTTGGCGCAACACCTCTCACCCGAGGAACGCGCGCAGATCCTGGCCGGCGCACTGAGTGGTCTGCGACCCGAACTCGACCTCTACCTGATGACCGAGATCGAGGTCGAGGACATGGCGGGCAGGCTCGGCGCACACTTCCGCCGGGTATTCCATGCCCGCGAGGGCGTTCTGGAGTTGCACCTGAGTCTGTTGCATGGTGTTGCCGAGCGCTACCGGACGCCGTTCTTCAGCGCACTGAAGGAATACAGTCACCGACCCACGGGGGTTTTCCACGCCCTGCCCATTTCCCAGGGCAAGTCGATCGTGGGGTCGCATTGGATTCAGGACATGGTGAGTTTCTACGGGCTCAATGTGTTCATGGCCGAGACATCGGCGACGTGCGGGGGTCTCGATTCGCTCCTCGAACCGACCGGGCCGCTGCGCGACGCGCAGGAACTGGCCGGCAAGATCTACGGCAGTAGGCACACGTACTTCGTCACCAACGGCACATCGACCGCCAACAAGATCGTGACCCAGTCGCTCGTTGCGCCGGGCGACATCGTGCTGCTCGACCGCAACTGCCACCAGTCCCACCATTACGGCATGCTGCTCGCCGGCGCGCAGGTGACCTATCTCGAAGCCTATCCGCTGCCCGATTTCTCGATGTACGGCGCGGTACCGATGCAGGAGATCAAGGGCAAGCTCCTTGCGCTTCGTCGTGCCGGGAAACTGGATCGGGTCAAGCTGATCTCGCTCACCAACTGCACGTTCGACGGCATCGTCTACGATCCGATTCGCGTCATGGAGGAATGTCTCGCGATCAAGCCCGACCTCGTATTCCTTTGGGACGAAGCGTGGTTCGCGTTCGCCCGCTTCCATCCGGTCTACCGCAACCGGACCGCGATGCACAGTGCGGCCGAACTTCGTCGGCGTTTCGCCGATCCGGGGTACCGGGCGTCCTACGAGGACCACCTCTCCGCACACTCCGAGGTCACCGACGAGGAATTGCTGCGCACGAGGTTGCGGCCCGACCCAGCCCTCGCACGAGTCCGGGTGTACGCGACGCAATCCACCCACAAGACGTTGACGTCGTTGCGACAGGGTTCGATGATCCACGTCTTCGACCAGGACTTCGACCAGAAGGTTGCCGAGGCATTCCACGAGGCCTATATGGCACACACCTCGACCTCGCCGAATTACCAGATCCTCGCGTCATTGGATCTCGGTCGACGCCAGGTGGCGCTCGAAGGTGTCGAACTCGTCCAGCGGCAGATCGAGAACGCAATGCGCCTTCGCGATGCCATCGACAACCATCCGTTGCTGGCACGCTACGTCCGGTGTCTGCGCACGAGTGACCTCATCCCGGTCGCCCATCGGCCCTCACGCATCGATCAGCCGTTACGGTCGGGCCTACGGAACATGCAAACCGCATGGAGCCAAGACGAATTCGTCCTCGACCCGTCGCGGATCACCTTTTCCATCGGGCGCACCGGTTACGACGGTGACACCTTCAAGCGTGAACAACTGATGGATCGGTACGGGGTCCAGATCAACAAGACCTCGCGCAACACCGTGTTGTTCATGACCAACATCGGCACCACACGAAGCTCGGTGGCCTTCCTCGTCGAAGTGATGGTCAACATCGTCCGGGAGCTCGACGAGAACGTCGAGGAGATGGGGATCGATGAGCGCGCGCGATTCGAGCAGACGGTCCGCCGGCTGACCGAACGAGCGCCCGCAATGCCCGACTTCAGCGGATTCCACCCGGCTTTCCGCGACACCTCCGGCACCGAACAGACACCGGAAGGTGACGTGCGTTGCGTACCGCGTTCTACCTCGCCTATGACGACGCCAATTGCGAATACCTCTCGGCCGACAAGATTCTCGAGCGGATCGCCTCGGGACGGGACGTGGTGTCGGCGACCTTCGTCACCCCCTACCCACCCGGGTTCCCCGTCCTCGTGCCCGGGCAGGTCTTCAGTGCGAACATCCTCGAATTCATCACCACGCTCGACACCCCCGAGATCCACGGCTACCGGCCAGACTTCGGCTATCGGGTCTACACCGAGAAGGCGATCGAGAATCTGCTGGCGACCCGTGGGGCGCCGGACCCGAGCGTCGTGAGCGGGTGAGCGCCTCGGTGCTCGTGGTCGCGGTGCTCGTGGTCGGGGTACTCGTGGTCCAATGAATCCATGGCTTCCGGGTCCGTCGAGGCACGCCAGGATCTGACGCGCTACGCGCTGCTCAGTATCGTCACCGCGATCGTGGTGATCGTCATGAAGCTGCTCGCGTGGCGGATCAGCGGATCGGTCGGTCTGCTGTCCGATGCCCTCGAGTCACTGGTCAACCTGGCGGCGGCGATCGCGGCATTCCTCGCGCTGCGGGTCGTCGCGCGTCCCGCCGATGCCGAGCACAACTTCGGCCATTCCAAGGCCGAGTACTTCTCGGCGGTGTTCGAGGGGGTGCTCATCGTCGCGGCCGCCGTGGCGATCGTCGTCGCGGCAGCCGAGCGACTCGCCCACCCGGCCGAACTCGAGTCGGTGGGGCTGGGTCTGCTGATCTCGGTGGCCGCCACGGTCCTCAACGGTGCGGTCGCGGTGCTGTTGCTGCGAGCGGCCAAGCGGTATCGGTCGATGACACTGGAAGCCGATGGCAAACATCTGCTGACCGATGTGTGGACGACGGTCGGGGTGGTCGTCGGTGTGTTCCTGGTTCTGGTGACCGGATGGCAGCCGCTGGATTCGATCGTGGCGATCCTGGTTGCGATCAACATCTTGTTCGTCGGCGGGCGCCTGGTATGGCGATCCGGTGACGGACTGCTCGATGCGGCGCTGCCCGCCGCCGACCTGGTGAAGATCTCCGGCGTCCTCGACCGATTCCGTTCGGAGAAGGTCGATTTCCACGACGTCCGCACCCGCGAGGCCGGTCACGAGCGATTCGTCCAGTTGCACATGCTCGTGCCGGGCGAATGGACGATCGATCGCGGCCACGACCTCGCCGAGGCGGTGGAGGACGAACTGCACGCGACTCTCGACCACCTTCGGGTCACGATTCACATGGAGCCGATCGACGACCCACGCGCCTACGAACCCTGGCGGCTGGACGCACCGGACTGAGTCGACCGGGTCGGGGCCTATGATGGCGAACGGCCCGGGGCAGGCGCCGAGCGAGACCGGATCGCACGATCCACGAATTCGAATCACGCTGATCAAAACCCCGGGACGATCGGCGACAGATGAGGTGATCACTGGTGAAGGGGCTACTCGCCTGGTGGGACGGAGTGGAGGAATGGCTGACCGGCCTGGCCTTCGTCCCACAGCTCCTGGTCACCCTCGTGGTGTTGGTGCCGTGCGCGATCCTCGTGGCCATCGCACTGAACGCGCTGGTCGACGGCGTGATGTCGGTGATCGATCGTCGTCGGTTCGCCGATGACGACAGGAAGGGTTTGTAGTCGGTGATCCGTTCACGTGTGACCTGGGCGTTGCTGGCGCTCATCGTTCTGGTCCTGTTGGCCTGGCTCTTGACTCGATAGCATCGTCGCTCGACGGTGTAAAGGGGTGGTGGGTGATGCTCGGCCCACCCGTCTTGCGCGTTGCTAGCGTGAGTCGGTCCGCCGGACGGCACGGACCCACCGACGTGGTGGATGTCCGCCGCCCGGCGAGCGCGATTCATGCCCAGCCCGGTCATGCCCGTCATGGCCACCTCAGTCACGGAGGAACGTGTGCCCAGCAGTGCTGTCACCGTCACGCGACGCAGCACACCGGTGCTGGTGTGTCTGCTGGCCCTCGCGATGGTCCTGATCTCCGGGTGCGCCGGCGGTTCCACCGACGAACCCGACGGAGTCGACATCTCCAGCGGCAGCCGACACCTCGACCTGGTGGCGTATGCGACGCCCAAATCGGGATTCGACCACATCATCCCGGCGTTCCGGGCAACCTCCGCAGGCGCCGACATCGGCTTCTCGGCCTCCTATGGGGCCTCCGGGGACCAGTCCCGCAAGGTCGCGCGCCGCGTGCCCGCCGACGTCGTGAACCTCTCCGTCGAGCCCGACATCACCCGCCTGGTGAAAGCCGGTCTGGTGGACAAGGACTGGAAGACCCAATTCCCGTACAACAGCACGCCATTCGGTTCGGTCGTGGCGCTCGTGGTGCGCAAGGGCAACCCGAAGAACATCCACAACTGGAACGACCTGCTGAAGCCCGGGGTGCAGGTGGTGACCCCGAATCCCGGTAGCTCGGGTTCGGCCAAATGGAATCTGCTCGCGCCGTACGCGGCGATGAGCGACGGCGGCCGCAACCCGCAGGCCGGTCTCGACTACGTCGCCCAGCTCGTCCGTGACCATGTGCGTGTGGTCCCCAAATCGGGTCGCGAGGCCACCACGGCCTTCGAGCAGGGGCAGGGCGATGTGCTGATCAGCTACGAGAACGAAGCCATCATGCTCGACCGGGCCAACGCCACCGCGAGTCCGCGAAACCAGGTCGAGTACCTCATTCCGCCGCAGACGTTCAAGATCGAGAATCCGGTCGCGATCGTCAACACGACCTCCGACCTCGCCGGCGCCCGCGCGTTTGTCGGCTTCCTGTTCACCGATGAGGCACAACGGATCTGGGCTCAGCAGGGCTTCCGGCCGGTCGTCCCCGCGATCGCCGAGCAGACCCGCGACCTGTTCCCGGGGGCCATCGAGAAGCTGTGGACGATCAAGGAGCTGGGCAAGGTTCTCGGTGCCGGGACCGCCGCGAAGAACGACGGGGTGGATCTCACCGGGTGGAAGGCTGTCGACTCGGCGCTCTTCGGCACCAGTGGGGCGATCACCAAGATCTACGACGCAGGGGGCAGACAGTGACCTCGAACGTCTCGACGACCGATCCCGGTACGGGCGCACCGCCGCCCGACGCCGCGCCGCCCGGCGGATTCCTGGGACGTGCACGCACGTTCACCGGGGTCAGCCCGGCCACCGTGGGGTTGGCCTGGCTGTGGCTCAGCGTCATCGTGCTGCTGCCGCTGGCCGCGATCACCGTGCAGTCCTTCGACGACGGCTGGAGTGGGTTCTGGGACGCCGTCACCGCGCCCGCCGCACTCGACGCCCTATGGATCACCGTGCTCGTCTCGGTGTTCGCGGCGCTGATCAACGTCGTCTTCGGAACCATCATCGCCTGGGTGCTGGTGCGGGATGAGTTCCCCGGCAAGGGATTCGTCAACGCGATCATCGATCTGCCGTTCGCCCTACCGACCATCGTGGCCAGCCTGGTGCTGCTGTCGCTCTACGGTCCCAACAGTCCGATCGACATCCAGCTCAACGCGACCAAACCGGCGCTGGTGATCGCCCTGACGTTCGTCACACTGCCGTTCGTCGTGCGACAGGTGCAGCCGGTGCTGCTCGAACTCGACGTCGACGTCGAAGAGGCCGCCGCGGTTCTCGGCGCGCGCAACTGGACGACGTTCCGCAAGATCGTGCTGCCGGCGCTGCTGCCGTCGATCCTGACCGGGGCGGGGTTGGCCTTCACCCGCGCGATCGGGGAATTCGGTTCGGTGGTCCTCATCGGCGGCAACATTCCCGGCGACACCCAGGTCGCCTCGCAATACATCCAGCAACAGATCGAGATCGATTCGCCGGTCAGCGCCGCGGCGATCTCGGTGGTGCTGTTGCTCATCGCCTTCGTGACCCTGCTGATCCTGCGCATCGCGGGCCGGCGGCAGTCCACCCGGGAGGACGCCGACCGATGAAAGTGTCGCCCCTGACCCGATACGGGCTGCGCGCGATCGCGCTGATCTATCTGTTCATCCTGTTGATCGTGCCGGTCGGCACCATCTTCTATCGCTCCTTCGAACACGGCATCGTGCAGTTCTGGGAATGGATCACCACACCGGCGGCGATCTCGGCGTTGCAGCTGAGCCTGCTGATCGTGGTGATCGTCGTGCCGCTGAACGTGGTCTTCGGTGTGCTGACCGCACTTGCGTTGGCGCGCGGACGATTCCCGGGCAAGGGCGTCCTGCAGGCCGTGGTGGATCTGCCGTTCGCGGTGTCCCCGGTCGTCGCCGGCGTCGCGCTGATCCTGCTGTGGGGGTACGGCGGATGGTTCGGCGGCGTCGAGAGCCTCGGCTTCCGGGTGATCTTCGGTTTCCCGGGATTGGTACTCGCCACCCTGTTCGTCACACTGCCGTTCGTCGCGCGCGAGGTCGAGCCGGTGCTGCGTGAGATCGGCACCGAACAGGAGGAGGCTGCGGCAACCCTGGGAGCCAATGCGTGGCAGGTGTTCTGGCGGATCACCCTGCCCGCCATCCGATGGGGCCTGACCTACGGTGTGGTGCTCACGGTGGCCCGCGCGCTCGGCGAGTACGGCGCCGTCACCATGGTGTCGTCGAACTATCCGGGTATCTCCCAGACGCTGACGCTGTTGGTCAACTCGCGCTACACCGACGACTACAACGAGTTCGGTGCGTACGCGGCGGCGACGCTGTTGATGTTCGTGGCGATCGTCGTGCTGGTGCTGATGTCGCTGATCGAGCGCCGCGCGAAATCCCGTGTCGCCGATGCCAGTGGCACCGGTGCCGACGGTCCGGCCTCGCCCGACACGGTTGTCGAGACCCAACTGACCGTGCCGCACGGTCCGGAGTCGATCGACGCCCATCAGGTGGTCACCGAGCATGTCCACCACGACGCCGCGCCACACGGTTCGACCCCCCGAAATGCCTCTGCCCGTGAGAAAGGCGTGTGACATGTCCATCTCGGTGATCGGAGCGAACAAGCGCTACGGCGACTTCGCGGCTCTCGACGATGTCTCGATCGACATCCCCGACGGCCAATTGACCTCGCTGCTCGGTCCGTCGGGGTCGGGCAAATCGACACTGTTGCGGGCGATCGCGGGCCTGGACACCCTCGACTCGGGCACCGTGATCATCAACGGCAACGACGTGTCCAAGAAGTCACCGCAGAAGCGTGACATCGGATTCGTGTTCCAGCACTACGCGGCCTTCAAACACCTCACCGTGCGCGACAACATCGCCTTCGGGTTGAAGATCCGCAAGAAGCCCAAGGCCGAGGTGGACGCCAAGGTCGACGAGTTGCTCGAGGTCGTCGGGCTCACCGTGTTCCAGCGGCGGTTTCCCGCGCAGTTGTCCGGCGGCCAACGCCAGCGCATGGCCCTGGCCCGCGCCCTGGCCGTCGATCCCAAGGTGCTGCTCCTCGACGAGCCCTTCGGCGCACTCGACGCCAAGGTGCGCGAGGACCTGCGAAAGTGGTTGCGCCGCCTGCACGAAGAGGTTCACGTGACCACGGTGCTGGTGACCCACGACCAGCAGGAGGCCCTCGACGTCTCCGACCGGATCGCCGTGCTCAACAAGGGCCGCATCGAACAGGTCGGTGCGCCCGACGATCTCTACGACCGACCGATCAACCCGTTCGTCGCATCGTTCCTCGGTTCCACGGTGCGACTCAACGGCGAACTGGTACGCCCGCACGACATCCGGATCGGGCGCACCCCGGAGATGGCGTGGCCGTCTGCGGACCCGACCCTGGACACCGGGGTCCTCAAGGCCACGGTGCAACGAGTGGTGAATCTGGGATTCGAAACCCGGGTGGAACTCGTGGCGGTGGCCTCGGGTGAGGAGTTCGCCGCGCAGATCACCCGCGGCGATCAGAACGCGCTGAATCTGGAGGCCGGCGAGACCGTCTACGCGCGGGCCACCAAGGTCGCGGCGCTCTCGGAGAGCTGAGCGGTCCCGGGGCCGAGCGGTTTCCGGGGCAGGGCCGTCATCGCGAGTGATCGGCGGTCAGACCGCCGAGAGGAGAGCCGGCCACCGCCGTCGTGTAGCGGTCGGCGATCGCCTCGATCACATCCGGATGGGCGCCGAGCGGACCGGCGACCAGGGCGCCCGGGGCGAGCCGGTCCAGTGCGGTTTCGACGCGCTCGGTCAACAGGCCTGCGGACAAGAAGTAGGGGCTGAGAGCGATGCGCCCGGCCCCGGCACCACGCAGGCGTCGGATCGCGGTGCGCAGGGCGGTCTCACCGGTACCGAGCCGGGTCGCGAAGACCACATCGACCGGGCGGTGCAGCCGGGTCGACAGCTCGACGGCGCGTCGCCGGACGACCAGCGCGGCAGCGGGATTCGTCGAACCGACGGCCGTGACGAGGAGGCCGTCGGAGTCGGCGAGCCCGGCCTGTTCGAGACGATCGGCCAACGCCGCCGACAACGAGGTCGTGCCGATCACACTGGTGATCACCACATCACCGGGCGCCCGTGTCGAGGCGACGATCTCGGGCAGATCGATGTCGCTGTGATAGCCGGGTGCCAGCAACAGCGGCACCACGACGACCCGCCCACGCATCTCCGCCAGCTCGTCGGCCACCAGCGGCTCATCGAGATCGAGGAACGACAGGCGCACATCGGTACCCGGGAGACGACGGGCGACGGCGTGCCGCACACGGCGAGCCGTGTCGGCGAACCGGGGGTCCCGGCTGCCGTGCGCGACGAGCAGGAGACTCGCGCTCACACCAACTCTTGGAGGTGCAGGGACGCCAGGGCGTCACCTACCAGCCCGGCAGCCAGCGTGTTGCCACCCTGCGGGTCGATCAGCAAGAAGCTGCCCGACTCCCGGTTCACCTGGTAGTCGTCGGCCGGAATCGGCTCGGCGGTCTGCACGGTGATACGGCCGATGTGGTTGAGCTCCAACGAGTCCGGTGCATCGGTCAACGCCAGGTTCTGCTCGTCGAACAACACGTCGAGGGTGCCGACGATGGCCTGGGTGGTCTTGGTGCCGTGCTTGAGCAACAGGCGGGCACCCGGGCGCAGAGGTTTGTCGGCCAGCCAGCACACCGTCGCGGAGAACTGCTGGATCGGCTCGGGGGCATCGACGGCCGAGGCGATGAGGTCACCACGGGAGATGTCGACGTCGTCGGCGAGCAGCAGGGTGACACTGCGACCGGTGTGCGCGGTCGCCAATTGACCGTCCGCGGTGTCGATCTGGGTGACGGTCGTGCGGACCCCGGACGGTGACACGACGACCTCGTCACCGACGGAGACCCGGCCCGCGGCGATCTGCCCGGCATACCCGCGATAATCCGGGTATTCCGGTGTGCGCGGCCGGATCACGTACTGCACCGGGAACCGCAGACCCACCTCCGACCGATCCGACCCGCTCGCTGCGCTCCCGGCGTCGGTGCCATTCGACCCGCTCGCTGCGCTCCCGGCGTCGGTGCCATTCGACCCGCTCGCTGCGCTCCCGGCGTCGGTGCCATTCGGGACCGTCTCGAGATGCTCGATGAGCGTCGGGCCGTCGTAGAACGGCGTGTTCTGCGACCGGGTGGCGATGTTGTCGCCGTGCAGCGCCGACACCGGGATCGCGGTGACCTGCTCGTCGGACCAGCCCAGGGTGCGCGTCAGGGAGCGGAATTCGTCGGAGATCTCGGCGAACACGGTGGCCGCATCCTCGACGAGGTCGATCTTGTTGACCGCGAGCACCAGCTGCGGAACACCGAGCAAGGCCATCACCGCCGCGTGCCGGCGCGTCTGGGCGACCACGCCGTTGCGGGCGTCGACGAGCAGCATCACCAGCTGCGCGGTGGAGGCACCCGACACGGTGTTGCGCGTGTACTGTACGTGGCCGGGGGTGTCGGCGAGCACGAACGAGCGTGCGGGCGTGGCGAAGTAGCGGTAGGCGACGTCGATGGTGATGCCCTGCTCGCGCTCGGCGCGCAGGCCGTCGACGAGCAGCGACAGGTCCGGCCCGGCCAGTCCGCGATCGACCGAGGCGCGGGTGACCGCGTCGATCTGGTCGGCGAGCACCGATTTGGTGTCGTAGAGCAACCGGCCGACCAGGGTCGACTTGCCGTCGTCGACGCTGCCGGCGGTCGCGATGCGCAGCAGGTCGGGGACGTGTCCGAGAGTGTTGTTGGCCATCAGAAGTATCCTTCGCGTTTACGGTCTTCCATGGCCGCCTCCGACACCCGGTCGTCACCGCGGGTCGCACCACGCTCGGTGAGTCGCGATGCGGCGACCTCGGCGAGGACGGCCTCATTGTCGGCGGCCTCGGACAGCACCGCACCGGTCGACGAACCGTCGCCGACGGTGCGGTAACGGACCGAAAGACGTTGGAGCTCTTCGCCATCGCGCGGACCGCCCCAGACACCGGGGGTCATCCACATGCCGTCGCGCTCGAACACATCGCGCTCGTGGGCGTAGTAGATCGACGGCAACAGCACCTGCTCGCGGGCGATGTAGCGCCACACGTCGAGCTCGGTCCAGTTCGACAGGGGGAACACCCGGACGTGCTCGCCAGGGGCGTGGCGTCCGTTGTACAGGTTCCACAGCTCCGGGCGCTGACGCTTGGGATCCCACTGGCCGAAGGCGTTGCGCAGCGAGAAGATCCGCTCCTTGGCGCGTGAGCGTTCCTCGTCGCGGCGCCCGCCGCCGAACACCGCGTCGAAGCGGTTCTCGGTGATCGCGTCGAGCAGCGGGATCGTCTGCAGCGGGTTGCGCACCCCGTCGGGACGTTCGGTGAGCCGACCGTCGGCGAGGTAGTCCTCCACCTTGGCCACATGCAGTCGCAGGTCGTGGCGGGCCACCACCTGGTCGCGGAACTCGAGGACCTCGGGCAGGTTGTGCCCGGTGTCGACGTGCAGCAGCGAGAACGGAAGCGGCGCAGGCCAGAACGCCTTGAGGGCCACATGCAGCAGAACGGTGGAGTCCTTGCCGCCGGAGAACAGGATCACCGGACGCTCGAATTCGCCTGCGACCTCACGGAAGATGTGGATCGCCTCGGACTCGAGGGCGTCGAGGGTGGTGAAGTCGTCGCTGCTGTCCACCTCGCGGTCGGCGCTGGTGACGGGATCGGTGATGGTCATGCGTGCAGCCCACATTCTGTCTTGGCGCGGCCGGCCCAACGGCCGCTGCGCGGATCGGATCCGGGTTCGGGTTTGGCCGTGCACGGAGCGCAGCCGATCGACGGATAGCCTTCGTCGACAAGAGGATTCACGAGTACACCGTGGGCGTCGATGTAGGACTGCATCTGCTCGTCGGACCATGCGGCGATCGGATTGATCTTCACCAGCCCGAAGCCCTCGTCGAACGAGATCAGCGGCGCATTGGCCCGGGTGGGGGCCTCCACCCGGCGGATGCCGGTCACCCAGGCGTCATAGGACTGCAGACCCGACTTGAGCGGCACCACCTTGCGCAGGCGGCAGCATTCGCCGGGATCGCGGGCGAACAGGTTGCGCCCCAACAGTTCGTCCTGCTCGGCGACGGTGTGTTCGGGGGTCAGGTTGATCATGTCGACGCCGTACACCTGCTCCACGGCGTCGCGGGTGCCGATCGTCTCGGCGAAGTGATAGCCGGTGTCGAGGAACAGGACCTTGACCGGATCCCCGCCGAGGAGGTCGCGATCGATGTGTGTGACGGCGAGATCGACCAGCGCCGCATCCTGCATGTTGGAGGCGACGACGAAGTTGTCGCCGAACGTCCGGGCGGTCCAGGCGAACAGCTCCTCGGGGGTGGCGTCGGGACCCAGGTCGGCGGCACCCTGCTCGGCGATCGCGCGCAGCTCGTCCTCGCTGAAGCGCCGCCCGGTGGTCGTTGCGGTGGAGATGGTCATCGGAGTGCCTCCTCGTCGGCACGAACGGCCCACTGCGCGAACCGTTCTCCGTCCTCGCGCTGATCGATGAAGTTGCGGACGACGCGGTCGATGTAGTCGCCGAGCTCGGTGGAGGTCACCTTGTGCTGGCGCAGTTTACGGCCGAATGCTGCGTCCTGGCCGAGGCTGCCACCGAGGTGGGCCTGGAATCCCTCGGTCTGTCCGCCCTGGCCGTCCTCGACGAGCTGTCCCTTGAAACCGATGTCGGCGATCTGCGATCGGGCGCAGGAGTTGGGGCAGCCGTTGATGTTCACGGTGATCGGGACGTCGAGCCGGGAATTGATGTCGGCCAGACGCTCCTCGAGTTCGGGTACGAGCACCTGCGAGCGCTTGCGGGTTTCGACGAACGACAGCTTGCAGAACTCGATCCCGCTGCACGCCATCAGGTTCCGGCGCCAGTTCGACGCCCGGGCGATGAGACCTTGCTTGGCGAGGTCGGCGATGAGCACCTCGACCTTGTCGTCGGGGACGTCGAGCACGACCAGCTTCTGGTACGGGGTGAACCGGATGCGGTCGGAGCCGACGCGCTCGGCGGCCTCGGCGACGGCGGTGAGCTTGGTGCCCGACACCCGGCCCGCGATGGCGGCGAAGCCCACCGAGTTCAGACCGTTCTTGAGCTTCTGGACACCCACGTGATCGCGCGGCTGGGTCAGCGGGGTGGGCGCCGGGCCGTCGATCAGCTTACGGTGCAGGTATTCGTCCTCGAGGACCTGACGGAACTTCTCGATGCCCCAGTCCTTGATGAGGTACTTCAGGCGTGCCTTGGTGCGCAGGCGGCGGTAACCGTAATCGCGGAAGATCGACACGACGCCCTCCCAGACGTCGGGGACCTCGTCGAGCGGGATCCATGCACCCACCCGCTGGGCGAGCATCGGGTTCGTCGACAGACCGCCGCCGACCCAGAGATCAAGCCCCGGACCGTGTTCGGGATGTTCGACGCCGATGAAGGCGATGTCGTTGGTCTCGTGCGAGACATCCTGCAAACCGGAGATCGCGGTCTTGAACTTACGCGGCAGGTTCGAGTACTGCGGGTCGCCGATGTAGCGGCGCACGATCTCATCGATCGCCGGCGTCGGATCGAGTACCTCGTCGACGGCCTCTCCGGCCAACGGCGATCCAAGGATGATGCGCGGGCAGTCGCCACAGGCCTCGGTGGTCTTGAGCCCGACGCCCTCGATGCGCTCCCAGATGGTGGGGACGTCCTCGATGCGAATCCAGTGATACTGCACGTTCTCCCGGTCGGAGAGATCGGCGGTGTCGCGGGCGAATTCGGTCGAGATCTGACCGAGGGTGCGCAGTTGTTCGACGTTGAGGGCGCCGGCATCGCAACGGATGCGCATCATGAAGTGGCTGTCCTCGAGGATGTCGATGTTCTCGTCACCGGTCCAGGTGCCGTCGTAGCCCTCGGCGCGCTGGGTGTAGAGACCCCACCAGCGCATGCGGCCACGGAGATCCTGTTTGTCGATCGACTCGAAACCCTGCTTGGAGTAGATGTTCTCGATCCGCGCCCGCACATTGAGCGGGTTGTCGTCCTTCTTGACCTGCTCGTTGGGGTTCAGGGGCTCGCGGTAACCGAGCTTCCACTGTCCCTCGGCGCGCCGCTTGGTCGGGCGGGCCTTCTTACGGGCCGGACGCTCGGTGGCACCGGTCTTTGCGGCACCGGTCTTTGCGGCGCCGGATGTCGCGGCGCCGGATGTCGCGGTGTCGGCGCGTGCCGAACGGGCGCGGGGGGCTGGGGAGGACTCCTCGGGGACGGGGGAGTTGCCCGCCTCGGTGAGGTCCGTCGTTGACGTCATGAACTCTCCTGTACCGGCGCACAGAGCACCGGCGATCGCACGGTCTGGGCTGTGACGTGGCGGCATACCCGCGTCAGATGCGGGGACTCTCCGGGGCCGGAACGTCGTCTAGAGACGACAGGTAGCGCTGCAGACGCGCTTGAGATCGACGTGGCGTCGCGCGGCGAGCCACACCCCGGGGAAATTCACGGGCTCCATAGTGCCACGACCATCCGTCTCGCGTCTACTTGGGAATACTTTGCACCACGGTGAGGCAAAGTGGCCTGCGGCGATGTCGGCGTCGCTGCGAGACCGACGTCGCGAATGTGGTTGCGTACCGAGAGCAAGGCCGACGCGTTGGTGGGTATTCCCCGATTCGGGGCTGGGCGATTCGGGGCTGGGCGGGGTGGGCGCGCATCATGGGGTGGTGACGTCCGTTTCCACCGCCGCCGTGCCGGCCGAGGTCGGCGACGCCTGCGGGGCCGTCGATCCCGGTGTCGGCCTGGGGCTCTACCTGCACGTCCCGTTCTGCGCGTCGAGGTGCGGATACTGCGACTTCAACACCTACACCGCGGGCGAACTCGGGTCGTCGGCGTCCCCGGATTCGTGGTTCGAGGCGGTGGGCCGCGAACTCGACCATGCCGCGGCACTGATGACCCCTGCGCGCCCGGTGTCGACGATCTTCGTCGGCGGCGGCACGCCGTCGTTGCTCGGTGGTGACGGCCTCGCCGGTCTGCTCGACGCCGTGCGCAGCCGATTCGATCTCGCCGACGACGCCGAGATCACCACCGAATCCAATCCGGAGTCGACCTCACCGGAGTTCTTCGCGCGGCTGCTCGAGGCGGGCTTCACACGGATCTCGCTCGGGATGCAGTCCGCGGCCCCCCACGTGCTGACCACCCTCGACCGCACGCATACCCCCGGCCGCGCCGTCGCCGCGGCCCGCGAGGCGGCCGCCGTCGGTTTCGCCCACATCAATCTCGACCTCATCTACGGAACACCCGGCGAGACCGACGCCGACCTCGACGCGAGCCTCGATGCGGTACTGGCCACCCCCGTCGATCACGTGTCGGCGTACGCGCTGATCGTCGAGGACGGCACCGCGCTGGCACGGCGGATCCGCCGCGGTGAACTGCCCGCCCCCGACGACGACGTGCTCGCCTCTCGCTATCAGCGAATCGATGAACGCCTGGGCGACAACGGTTTCGAGTGGTACGAGGTGTCCAACTGGGCGCGCTCGGCTGCCGCGGAATGTCGTCACAATCTGTCCTACTGGTACAGCCACGACTGGTGGGGAATCGGGCCCGGTGCACACTCGCACGTGCACGGGGTGCGGTGGTCCAACGTCAAACATCCGGCGCGTTATGCGAGCACCCTGGCCGACGGCACGCTGCCGGTGGCCACCCATGAGGTGCTCACCACCGCGGACCGCCACGTCGAATCGGTGATGCTGACCGCGCGGTGCCGCAGCGGGTTACGCCGTGAGCTCCTCTCCGGGGTGGAGGTGTCGTGCGCCGAGGAACTCGTCGCGCGAGAACTGCTTCGTCCGACCGGCGATGCGTGGGTCCTCACCGACCGCGGTCGCCTGCTCGCCGACGCCGTGGTGCGCGACATCCTCATCGCGGGCGAGGACGGCTGAAGGCGCCGGGCGATCAGGTGCCGATCCGGCCGAGCGCCTCGATCAGACCGACGTAGCCGCGTGCGCCGAGTGCGTCGGCGACGTCGCTCTCGACGGCTGCCTCGGCTTGTCGTACGGCAGCGATGCGACGCCGGCCACGGGCGCTCAGGTGGACGACGACCCGCCGCCGATCGACCGGATCGGCGCGCCGATAGGCCAGGCCCAGGGTCACGAGACGGTCGACCCCACGTGTGGTGCTCGCCGGCGGCAGGACGGCCAGCCGCGACAGCTCCGACATGGTCCGGCCGTCCTCGACGGCGAGCACCGAGAGCAGACGCCACTGCTCGGGTGACACCCCGAGTTCGGCGAGGTCGGCCGACATCTGTGACTCGACCCGGTGTGCGGCGCGCAGCAGCTGCAGCAGCAGTGGGTCGGTGGCGGCGCCGTGGTCGTCGCGCCGGGATCGGGTGTCGGGAGTAGCCTGGCGACTCACCGGACAACCCATCGCACGAGGTACCCATGACAGTCCGCCCCATTGCCGTTGGCACCGACTCCGCACGGCGCACCGTGCGGATTGCCTACGTGGTTCCGGTCCAAGGCATCGCAGGCATCTTCGGTCCGTCGTGTGAGGCCTGCGGAGAACTCGCCCTCGCCGAATTGCACTCCGCCGACGGGATTCTCGGCCGACCGGTGGAGTTGGTCGTCGTCGACGGCGGCCGCGCACCCACGCAGGTCGCCCAGGAGGTGGCGCAGCTCTGGCGGGCGGGGCGAATCGACGCGATCGCCGGCTGGCACATCTCGGCGGTGCGCAAGGAGATCCTGCGGCTCGTCGGTGGTCAGTTGCCCTACGTGTATGCGGCTCTGCACGAAGGCGAGTTTCGCACACCGGGCCTGTTCATGATCGGGGAGTCGCCGTCGTCGCAGGTGCTTCCCGCATTGGACTGGTTGCGGCGCAACCGCGGTGCCGAACGCTGGTGTGTGGTCGGCAATGACTACATCTGGCCGCGTCAGCTCGCGAGCCACGCCGTCGCGCATCTGGCCGGGACCCGGATGACCCACTGCGGTTCGACTTTCCTCCCGCTGGGAACGCGGGACTTCGAGCCGACCCTGCGATGGCTCGAGACGACCGCGTGTGACGCCGTGCTGGTTCTGTTGATCGGCGACGACGCGGTGCGGTTCGGTCGCGTGTTCGCTCGACGTGGACTCGACACCACGATGGTGCGCTTCAGCCCGATCCTCGAAGAGAACCAGGTGCTGGGCATGGGTGCGGCGGCCACGGCGAACATGTATGCAGCCGCAGGCTATTTCGACTCGCTGGTCACCGCGGCGACCGCCGATTTCGCCGGCCGGTACCACCGTGTACTCGGGGACACCGCACCGGTACTCAACAGCATCGGCCAGTCCTGTTACGAGGCGATCACGCTTCTCGCGGCCCTTGCCGACCGGGCGGGTTCGCTGGCGGTGTCCCCGATACAGGCCGCCGCCGATGGGCTCGTCATGGATGCCACCCGCGGAACCCTGCGCCTGACCGACAACCGCGTCGACCAGGACATCTACCTGGCCAGCGCCGGTGCTCTCGATCTCGACGTCGTCGACCGGATTCATCGCGCCTGACCGTTCACCGGGGTCGAATTGGTCGGTCCGCTGAGGGGTTCGGTGCTGACGGGTTCGATTGCGACGCTGATCTTTCCGGAGTCCACCGACGTGCGCATGCGGAGTGCGGTTCCGGGCTCGCGGTCCCAGCTGACGATTGCCTCGGCGAGTGGTGCATGCAGGTGCATCCGGAGAGTGCGCGACAGATCGCGCGCCCCGTAGACCGGGTCGAAGCCGATCCGGGCGAGGTGGCTGCGCAGCGGGTCGTCGGGTTCCCACCGAATCTGCCGGGCGGCCAATTGTGCTGTCAGTCTGCGCAACTCGACGTCGACGATCGCCGCGGCGACCTGCGGGCCGATTGGATCGAACCGCACGATCTCGTCGAAGCGGTTGTACAGCTCGGGATCGAAGAACTCCTCGACGGCTCGGTCCACGGCGTCGGAGCCTGCGTCGCGCCGTCGGGAGCCCGGCATCGGCAGCAACGTGCGCCATCCGCGTGACCGGGCCCGGTGATGGGCGGCGATCTCGGCCGAGCCGAGGTTGGAGGTGAGCAGGACGATGGCGTTGCGGAAGTCGATCGTCGAGTTGCCTGCCGCCAGGCGCAGGGTTCCCGAATCGAGGATCTGCAGCAACGAGCGCAGCACCGTCGTGTGCGCCTTCTCCACCTCGTCGAACAGGACGATGCCCGGTCGAGAGGCGTTGCCCTCCACCAGTTCCCGGTCGAAGAGGGTGAACTGTTCCTTCGCGCCCGAATAGCCCGGGGGTGCCCCGGACAGGGATGCGGCATAGTGCTCCTGGGCCAGGGTGTTCATGTCGATCCGGCACAGTTTGTCGGCGTCGCCGGTGATCTCCGCGGCGAGCCGGCGGGCCAGCTCGGTCTTGCCGACACCGGTCGGACCGACGAACAACAACGACGCGATCGGCCGGCGCGGGTCACCGATGCCGGCGGCCGCGATGGTCAGGGCGCGGACCACCGAATCGATGGCCTCGTCCTGCCCGATGATCGCGGATCTCAGCGCCGATGAAAGCTGTGCGGGCGAGGACGCTCTGCCCATCCGGAAGGCCTGGTTCCGCCCGGGGGACAGTTGTTGACCCGAGTTGATGTCATCGACCTTGCGTGCCAGGTAACCCGACATCGGTCCTCCTCGTGTGAACGTCGCGTAATGCTTCCGAATGAAACCATAAATATCGGGAGTTCGCGGAGCGCGCGGATGGAAAACCGTGGTATCACTTCCATACGGAAGCAATAATCGGGTCGGGCAACGTGGGTGCGCGGCCACTCTCAGGAGGCGTTTCATGCGACACGGCGACATCTCATCGAGCCCCGACACCGTCGGGGTGGCAGTGGTCAACTACAAGATGCCCAGGCTGCACACCAAGGCCGAGGTCCTCGACAACGCCCGCCGGATCGCCGAGATGGTGGTGGGGATGAAGGCGGGTCTCCCGGGTATGGATCTGGTTGTGTTCCCGGAGTATTCGACGATGGGCATCATGTACGACAACGCCGAGATGTTTGACACGGCGGCGGTGATCCCCGGGGAGGAAACCGACATCTTCGCCGCCGCGTGCCGACAGGCCCGGACCTGGGGCGTGTTCTCGCTGACCGGGGAGCGGCACGAGGATCACCCGAACAAGCCGCCCTACAACACGCTCGTGCTGATCAACGACGCGGGGGAGATCGTGCAGAAGTACCGCAAGATCCTGCCCTGGACTCCGATCGAGGGCTGGTATCCGGGGGAGCAGACGTATGTGACCGACGGGCCGAAAGGCCTCAAGATCTCGCTGATCATCTGCGACGACGGCAACTATCCGGAGATCTGGCGTGATTGCGCGATGAAGGGGGCCGAACTGATCGTGCGGCCGCAGGGCTACATGTATCCGGCCAAGGATCAGCAAGTGCTGATGGCCAAGGCGATGGCCTGGGCCAACAACTGTTATGTGGCGGTGGCGAATGCGACCGGATTCGACGGTGTGTACTCGTATTTCGGGCACAGCGCGATCATCGGCTTCGACGGACGCACCCTCGGCGAGTGCGGTGAGGAGGATTACGGGGTGCAGTACGCGCAATTGTCGTTGTCGACGATCCGGGATGCGCGCGCGAATGATCAGTCGCAGAATCACCTGTTCAAACTGCTGCACCGGGGTTATACCGGGGTGTATGCCGGCGGGGACGGTGACAAGGGAATCGCGGAGTGCCCGTTCGATTTCTATCGCAACTGGGTGACCGATGCCGAGGCCACCCAGAACGCGGTCGAGGCGATCACCCGCGAGACGATCGGTGTGGCCGACTGTCCGGTCTATGACCTGCCGACCGAGAAGACCATGGACGCCTGAGGTCCGACTCGGCCGGCGTCGGGTTCACCAGCGCTGCGGTGGCGGGGTCCAGCCGGTACTGCGGGCCGCGCGTCGGTGCACCCCGCCGGCCGGGGACTCCACGGGCGGCGGCGCGGCCCCGACGGCGGGCAGCTCGTCGGTCTCGGTGCCGAGTTGCTCGTCGAGCGGTGGCGCCCCCTGCCGCAGATCGAGCGCGTCGAGATCGAGCATCCGTGCGTGGATGACCGTGCGGTTACGCAGCGCCGATCGGACGGCCCGGTGCAGACCGTCCTCGAGATACAGGTTTCCGTCGTAGCGCACCACGTGGGAGAACAGATCCCCATAGAACGTGGAATCCTCGCTGAGCAGCTTGTCCAGGGCGAGCACCGTCGTCACCGTGATCAGCTCGTCGAGGCGGAACTGTCGAGGCGGGATCTTGGCCCATCCGCGATGGGTCAACGCGTGGTCGGGATACGGTTTGCCCTCCCGGACGCCTTTGAAGATCATCGCGACCTTCCTGTCGTGGGCGGCGTTCGCCGGGGCGGCGGAGATCGTCGGCGCCTCGCCGGTCGAACACGTGCACCCGTACTTCGTGGCGGTGTTTCGTAGAATGAACCCACCCACTGTAGGGCAGAGGGCGGGTTCGAGAGGAGGTCTGGCCTGTGTCGACCACCGATGATCGGCGGTTCGAGATTCTTCGTGCCATCGTCACCGACTTCGTTGCCACACAGGAACCGATCGGTTCCAAGGCACTCGTCGAACGGCATCAGCTCGGCGTGTCCAGTGCCACGGTCCGCAACGACATGGCGGTACTCGAGGCCGAGGGTTACATCGCGCAACCACACACGAGTTCGGGACGGATACCCACCGACAAGGGGTACCGGATGTTCGTCGACCGCATCAGCGAGGTCAAACCGCTGTCGGCGGCCGAGCGTCGCGCGATCCTGTCGGTACTTGATTCGGGGGTCGATCTCGACGACGTGCTGCGCCGGTCGGTGCGACTGCTGGCCCAGCTCACCCGCCAGGTCGCGGTCATCCAGTATCCGGTGCTCTCCACGGCGACGGTGCGTCACCTCGAGGTGATCACCGTGTCACCGTCGCGGCTGTTGCTGATCGTGATCACCGACACCGGCCGTGTCGAGCAACGCATGGTCGCCCTCTCACAAGACCTCGACGAGGACGAGATCGTCCGTCTGCGGGACATGTTCTCCGCGGCGCTGCACGGCAAGCGGCTCGAGGAGGCCTCGGCGTCGGTGGCCGAGTTGGCCAACAACGCACCGGCCGATCTGCGGGACGCGACGGTGAACGTCGCGACCGTGTTGGTCGAGACCCTCGTCGAACGGGGCGAGGACCGCGTGGTGGTGACCGGCACGTCGAATCTCGCGCGGGCCGCCGCCGATTTCGCCCCGGTCAACGGCGGGATGGATTCGGTCCTCGAGGCTCTCGAGGAGCAGGTCGTCGTTCTCAAGTTGCTGGCGACGAGTCAGCGGATGGGCCGGGTGACGGTGCAGATCGGGGAGGAAACACAGACCGAGAACCTGCGTGGCACCTCCGTGGTGTCGACGGGGTACGGTGCTTCGGGCACCGTGTTCGGCGGGGTCGGGGTCGTCGGGCCCACCCGCATGGACTACCCGGGAACCATCGCGTCGGTGGCGGCCGTTGCCAAGTATGTGGGCGAGGTGCTCGCCGAGCGCTGAACCGGAGGCGGCGGAGATCCGCCTCGAAGAGGAAATGCGCGCGGCCGGCGTCGCGTTCGGTGAGGTATCCGATGCACCGGCTCCGTGAGGGTATCCCCGGAGCCATACGTGAGCTGTGAGAACGAAGGACCGAGACAACCGTGGCAACTGACTACTACGGAATCCTGGGCGTCGCCAAGGGCGCGACCGACCAGGAGATCAAGCGGGCCTACCGCCAGATGGCCCGCAAACTGCATCCCGACGTCAACCCGGGAGAAGAGGAACGCTTCAAGGAGGTCACGACCGCCTACGAGGTGCTCAGCGACCCGGAGAAGCGACGCATCGTCGACGCCGGCGGCGATCCGCTGGCCGGTCCGGGAGCAGGTGGATTCGGCGCAAATTTCGGCGGCGGCGGCCTCGGCGACGTGTTCGAGGCGTTCTTCGGCTCCGGCGGTGGGTTCGGCAGTACTTTCGGTGGTAGCCGCGGGCCGCGCTCGCGTGTGCAGCCCGGTGAGCCCGCGCTTGTCGCCGTCGAGCTCGATCTGGAGGAGTGCGCCTCCGGGGTGAACAAGGAGATCACCGTCGACACCGCGATCCTGTGCGATGTGTGTCACGGGTCGGGTACCAACGGCGATTCGAAGCCGATCAGCTGCGACACCTGCAAGGGTGCCGGCGAGATCCAGGCAGTGCAGCGTTCGCTGCTCGGCCAGGTCATGACGGTGCGCGAGTGCCCGACCTGTCACGGCACCGGCGAGATCATCCCCGATCCGTGCCACAAGTGCGGCGGCCAGGGGCGGGTGCGTTCGCGCCGCACCATGACCGTGCGCATCCCGGCAGGGATCGAGAGCGGCATGCGGGTCCGGTTGGCCGGCCAAGGTGAGGTCGGGCCGGGTGGCGGACCGGCCGGAGATCTCTACGTCGAGGTCAGCGAGCGCCCGCACGAGGTGTTCATCCGCGACAAGGACGACCTGCATTGCACGTTGCGGGTACCGATCGCCGACGCCGCGCTCGGCGGCAGCTTCGAGGTCCCGACGATCCTCGGCGATCTCGCGACCGTCACCATCGAGCCGGGGACCCAGCCCGGGCAGGTCGTCAAACTGCGGGGCCAGGGCATGCCGCACGTGAACACCGGTGCCCGCGGCACCCTCCACGTCCATCTCGACGTCGCGGTACCGGCCAAGCTGACCGCCGCGCAGACCGAGGCACTGAAAGCCTTCCGCGAGGCCTCCGACGATTCCATCGACCTGGTCACGACCTCGGCGGCAGCAGCGCCGGGCGGTTTGTTCTCCCGGCTGCGCAACGCCTTCGCGGGACGCTGATCGGCCGGACGTGAGCCCGCCCCTGTTCTGGGTCGACGAGGTCCCGCCGGCCGGCACCACCACCCTGCTGTCCGGGCCGGAAGGCCGCCACGCGGTGACCGTGGCGCGGCTGCGGCCGGGGGAGCCCCTGCTGCTCGGTGACGGCGCCGGGTCGGTCGCCACCTGCGAGGTGACCGCGGTCGAAGGCAAGGATGCGCTGTCGGCGCTTGCCCACCGGTTCGTGTTCACCGACCGTCCGCGGCCGTCGGTGACCCTGGTGCAGGCGTTGCCGAAATCCGAACGCTCGGAGCTGGCCGTCGACCTCGCCACCGAGGCCGGTGTCGACCGGATCGTGCCGTGGCAGTCGGCACGGTGCGTCGCCCGCTGGGCGGGCAAGGCCGACAAGGGTGTCGCCAAATGGCGGGCCGCGGCCTCCGCGGCCGCCAAACAGAGTCGGCGCCCGTGGATTCCGGAGGTCACCGACCTCGCCTCCACGATCGACGTGCGCGCCCACGCCGCCGAGGTGATCGCCGCCGGTGGTGTGGTCGCGGTACTGCACGAGGCCGCTGCGGTGTCGCTGCGGACCCTACCGTTGGCGCAGGCACGCGCGATCATGCTGGTGGTCGGGCCCGAGGGTGGTCTCGACGACAGCGAGATCGCCGACCTCACCGCGCTCGGCGCGCAGTCGGTGATCCTGGGGCCGGAGGTGTTGCGCACCTCGACGGCCGCGTCGGTCGCCCTCGGCGCGCTCGGCGTCCTCACCGATCGGTGGGCCCGATGAGACCCGATCGGCGGGACCGATGAGACGCTGCGCGGTGCACCGGACGGCGATCGCCTACGGCGAGGCGAACTCGCAGTTCGGGCACATCTATCACGCTGCCGAGGAGGCCGATCTCCCCGCCACGATGCGGCCGATCGTGCTGATCCACGGCGGCTACTGGACCACCGAGTTCTCGCTGACCATCGAGTCGGCGATCGCCCGGCAGTACGGCGAACGTGGCGCGTTGGTCTGGAACATCGAGTATCGGCGCGTGGGGGAGGACGGCGGCGGATGGCCGCACACCGGCCGTGACGTCGTCGCTGCGATCAACGCGCTCGACGGGCCGGTCCGGGAGGCTCTGCCCGCACCCGTCGCCGACCGCGTCGACTGGAATTCGGTTGCGGTCGTGGGACATTCGGCCGGTGGTCAGCTTGCGGTGTGGGCCACCGCGCAGCTGCGGGCACAGACCGCGAACACCCGCATCACCACCGTTGTCGCCCAGTCGGCGGCCCTGGATCTCGTGGCCGCGGGACAGGCCGGCCGGGAGTCGGTGCAGGCGTTGATCGGCCGTCCCTACGCACAGGCGGCCCAGCGCTATCGGGCCGCCTCTCCCATGGAGCAGGATCCATTCGACGCACATGTCGTGGTCATCCACGGCGACCGCGACACCGCCATTCCGGTGGAGCTCAGCCGCCGCTACGTCAGCACGGTATGCGCGCGCGGTCAGTCCGCCGAACTGATCGTCGTGCCCGAGGAGGGGCACGACGCGTTCGTCGATCCGCGCAGCGTGTGCAATCGGCAGACGATTCGGGCGCTGGGATTGTAGGTGGTAGCGGGCTGTGATCGGTGGTGATCAGGGCCGGGCAACCAGGACCCGGGCGCTCAGGGCCGGAACGGCCGGCCGGGTGAGGACACCGACCACACCTCGACGATCCGCCCATTCTCGGCGCGCAGGATGTCGGTGCCATTGATCCGGCGTTCGGGTTCGGCGTCGGTCGCCGGGATCACGGCGAGGTAGGGCCGGCACACGTGTCCCGTCCCGTCCGCGCCCATATCGGTGAGCACCGGGTCATCCGGTGTGTAGTGGATACCCGCCCGCTGCGCGCGGAACTCACCGATGAAGTCGGTGAACGTGGCCGGATCGTCGATCTCGTTGATCGGTTCGGCACCGGCCTGCGCGTAGCGCAGACGGAATCGAGGCGCCATCAGTGCATCGGCGGTGATCAGTCCGTTCCACAGATCCGCCCATCGCGCGTAGAGGTCGATTCCCGGGTCGGTGGTGGGTGCGGCAGCGGGGCCGAGGGTGTGGGTGGTGTCCGGATGCGTGCTCATCTGCGTTCTCCGATGTGTGTGAGGGGAGGTGTGGACCGATGCGGCACTGCATCGAGGTGAGGATAGGCGGAGGGTCCGACAACTTCGGCGAACGGAATATTCGATCGCGGATCGCCCGTTGGGCAGGGATAGACTTGACCTCACATCGCCGCACGGCGCCCCCCGAACTCCAGGAGTGATCTGATACGTGAGTGACGACAACCCCGACGGCCGCGTGCCGGCGCGCGGCGCCGCAGGGGCCGGACCTGTGGTCACCTCCACCATCGATGTCCCTCCCGAGGTGGTGTTCGGGCTGCTCGGCACCAGCGATGTCAATCTGCGCACGCTCGAGCAACTCCTCCCGGCCGACATCCACGTCCGCGGCAACCAGATCACGCTGCGTGGCCGTGGCGCCGACGTCGCCGCCGCCGAGCGCGTCATGGGTGAGCTCGTGGACCTCGTCGGTCGCGGCACCCCGCTGACCCCGGACCTCGTCCGCCACAGCGTGTCGATGCTGTCCGAGGGCGCCACCGAATCACCCGCCGACGTCCTGTCCCTCGACATCCTCTCGCGGCGCGGAAAGACCATCCGGCCCAAGACGCTCAACCAGAAGCGCTACGTCGACGCCATCGACGCCAACACCATCGTGTTCGGTCTGGGCCCGGCCGGTACCGGCAAGACCTATCTGGCGATGGCCAAGGCGGTGCAGGCACTGCAATCCAAGAGCGTGAACCGCATCATTCTCACCAGGCCCGCGGTGGAAGCCGGTGAGCGACTGGGCTTTCTGCCCGGCACACTCAGCGAGAAAATCGACCCGTATCTGCGTCCGCTCTACGACGCACTGCACGACATGATGGACCCCGAGTCGATCCCCAAGCTCATGGCCGCCGGGGTGATCGAGGTGGCGCCACTGGCATATATGCGTGGCCGGGCGCAGCCGGTGTCGACCAGGGTCCTCACGCCACAGGGCTTTCGTCCGGTCGGTGACATCGAGGTCGGCGACCATGTCATCGGCTCGAACGGCTCGCCGACCGAGGTCCTCGGCGTCTACCCGCAGGGGTTCAAGGACATCGTGCGGGTCACCACTCAGGACGGTGCGTCCACCCTCTGCTCCACCGATCACCTGTGGTCGGTGTACACGCGAGACGACCGTCGTCGCGGCACCGGCCCGCGGGTACTCGAGACGAAGGAGATGATCGGAAATCTCCGGGCGGCGCACTATCACCGGTTCGAGTTGCCGCTCTTGAGTGGCGCTGCCGAGTTTCCTCGCCAACCGGTGCCGCTCGACCCCTATGCGCTCGGTCTGATGCTGGGTGACGGCTGCATGGCGGGGATGGCCACGCCATCGTTCACGACAGCCGACCGAGAGCTGGTCGATGCGTTGGTCATGGCCGTGCCGGGTATTCGCGCACGGCAGCGATCCGACGTCGACTACGTCCTCAACCGGATCACTACTCCCGGTGAGCCGATCACGATCGAGAACCCGGTCACCCACGCCATGCGCGAACTCGGATTGTGGGGCACCAAGTCCCCTACGAAGTTCGTACCGAAGCAGTACCTTCTCAACTCGTCCGACGTCCGATTGGCAGTGCTGCAGGGGCTTCTGGACACCGATGGCGGCCCGGTCACCCAGACCGGCCGGTCCTGC
This sequence comes from Gordonia sp. YC-XJ4, assembly GCF_059511865.1. Taxonomy (NCBI): domain Bacteria; kingdom Bacillati; phylum Actinomycetota; class Actinomycetes; order Mycobacteriales; family Gordoniaceae; genus Gordonia; species Gordonia sp. YC-XJ4. The sequence goes on along the minus strand of NZ_CM183447.1, from coordinate 3,627,152 downwards.
CGTGTGCAGTACGTGACAGTCTCGGACCAGCTGCGCGATGACGTGATGTTCCTGGTGCGATCGCTGGGCGGTGTCGTCTACGGACGAACCCGCGTCGCGCAGGGACGGCCCCCTGGTAAAGCACGGGGTCGAGAGGTGTTGTACCGACACGACGCCCACGTCCTCGACATTCGTCTCCCGGATGGGCTCGCTCCGTTCCGGATGACACGCAAGGCGCAGAAATACGGTGCGACCACGGCCAAGCCGCCCAAGCGCTACATCGAGAGCATCGAATCGGTGGGTACCGATGAAGCCGTCTGCATCCGGGTGGCGGCGGAGGATTCGCTTTATGTCACCGAGGACTTCCTGCTGACCCACAACACGCTCAATGACGCCTTCATCATCCTCGACGAGGCGCAGAACACCACCGGCGAGCAGATGAAGATGTTCCTGACCCGGCTGGGTTTCGGGTCGAAGGTGGTGGTCACCGGCGACACCACGCAGGTCGACCTGCCCGGCGGTGCGCAGAGCGGACTGATGGCCGCCACCCGCATCCTCGACGGCATCGACGACATCCACTTCGCCACCCTGACCAGTCAGGACGTGGTCCGGCACCGGCTCGTCGCCGACATCGTCGACGCCTACGGGCGGGCCGAGGAGGCGGCGCGGGACAACCCGCGACTGCGTGACTCGGATCGCATCGGTGGCCCCAATCGCGCCGCGCGGCGCTCGGCAAGTCAGGGACGACGCTCATGAGCATCGAATTCGCCAACGAGTCCGGCGTCGACGTCCCCGCCGAATTGGTGCTCGCCGCAGCACGATTCGCGACCGAGGCGATGGACGTCCATCCCGGGGCCGAACTCTCGGTGCTCTGTGTCGACGAGCCGACGATGGCCGACATGCACGTGCAATGGATGGATCTGCCCGGTCCCACCGACGTGATGAGCTTCCCGATGGACGAGTTGGTGCCCGGCGGGCGGCCCGACGCCGCCGAGCCGGGCCCCGCCATCCTCGGCGACATCGTGCTCTGCCCCGAATTCGCCGCCAAACAGGCCCGCGAGGCCCGGCGCTCACTCGAACACGAACTGGCGATGCTCACCATCCACGGCGTCCTGCATCTGCTCGGCTACGACCACGCCGAACCCGACGAGGAGAAGGAGATGTTCGGCCTGCAGAACCGTCTGCTCGAAGAGTTCTACGCACAGCGGCACCGCGAGGCCCAGCAGCAACGCCAGACCGATCGGGACACCCGTCTGCTGACCAACATCGGGTTCACCGACTCCCCGTTCCCCGAATTCCCGGGAGGTGACGAGGGCTCCGCGCAGCAGCGGCCCGCGGGCTCGACGGAGCAGTGACCGGGGCCGCCTATCTGTGGTTCGCGCTGTCCGCCGTCGTCCTCGTCGTCCTCAGCGGAGTGTTCGCCGCGGTGGACACCGCGGTGTCGACCGTGTCGATCGCCCGTGTCGAGGACATGGTCAAGGAACGGCGCGCGGGTGCGGTGCGGCTCATGCGGGTGCTCGCCGCCCGCGCGACCTATGTCGGTCTCGCGGTGTTGCTGCGGGTGGTGTGTGAAACCGCTGCCGTCGCGTTGGTCGCGGTGATCGCCGTGTCCGAACTGGGCATCGGGTGGGGACTGACCGTCGCCATCGCCGGGATGGCGATGGTGTCATATGTGGCGGCCGGGGTCGGCCCGCGCACGCTCGGTCGTCAACACGCCTACACCATCGCGCTGGCCTCGGCCGCGGCGCTGCAGATCCTGGGCGTGATCCTCACCCCGCTGACCCGGTTGCTCATCCTCATCGGAAACGCGGTGACGCCGGGTAAGGGATACCGCAACGGGCCGTTCGCCACCGAGGTCGAGTTGCGTGAGGTCGTCGACCTCGCCGAGGCGAGCGGGGTGGTGGCCGCCGACGAACGCCGCATGATCCAGTCGGTCTTCGAACTCGGCGACACCAACGCCCGCGAGGTGATGGTGCCGCGACCGGAGATGATCTGGATCGAGAGTGACAAGAGCGCCGCGCAGGCAACGAGTCTGGCTGTGCGCAGCGGGCATTCGCGTATCCCGGTGATCGGGGAGAACCCCGACGACATCCTCGGGGTGGTGTATCTGAAGGATCTCGTGGAGCGCTCGATGCGCGGCGAGGACGCCCGCTCGGTGAGCGTTTCGGCGGTGATGCGCCCGGCGGAGTTCATCCCCGACTCCAAACCGCTGGACCGGGTTCTGGAGGACATGCGGCGCACCCACAACCACATGGCGTTGCTCGTCGACGAATACGGCGGCATCGCCGGGCTGGTCACCATCGAGGACGTCCTCGAGGAGATCGTCGGGGAGATCACCGACGAGTACGACATCGGTGAGGTCGCCCCCGTGGAAGACCTCGGCGACGGTCGGTACCGGGTCTCGGCGCGACTGCCGGTGGAGGATCTCGGCGAACTGTTCGACATCGACATCGACGACGACGAGGTCGAAACCGTCGGCGGGCTCGTCGGCCTCGAACTCGGCCGGGTGCCGCTGCCGGGGGCTCGTGTCGCCAGCCACGGCCTGCAACTGGTGGCCGAGGGCGGACCGAATCGGCAAGGCCGCCAGCGCATCACGACCGTGCTCGTCGAGCAGATCGAGGAGCCCGAGACCGAGCGGGATCCGCTCGATGCCCGAGAGGACGAGCGCAACGACACGCCGGGCAGGCGTGGCGGCTCGCGGGGCGGCGAACGCTCCCGACGCAACGGCGAATACGCTGAGCGCCGGGACGCCCAGCAGAAGGAGGCCATGTGAGCGAGCCATTGGGTGACGAAGACGCCAAGTTGGTGACTCTCGCCCGCGGCGCGCGTGGCCGGGCGCAGTCGCCGTCGGGCGCGGCGGTCCGCGAGGGAGACGGCCGAACCTATGCCGGTGCCGACGTGCGTACCGCCTCGTTGGAACTGTCGGCACTACAGGTCGCGGTGGTCACCGCACTGTCGAGTGGCGCCGAGTCCTTCGAGGCAGCGGTGATCGTCGGTGGTGGCGCCGACGACCCGGGCCGCGCGACGCTCGCCGAGATCAGCCCGGACGCACTGCTGGTGGTCACCGACGCCGCGGGCACCGTGCTCGACCGGGTCCGCGCCGGTGCCGGGGCGGACACGGCTTCATGACCGAATTCCGTTCGGGTTTCGTGTGTTTCGTCGGCCGGCCGAACACCGGCAAGTCGACTTTGACCAATGCGCTGGTGGGCGAGAAGATCGCGATCACCTCGAATCGGCCGCAGACCACCCGCCACACCATCCGCGGAATCGTGAATCGGCCCGACGCGCAGCTGATCCTCGTCGACACCCCGGGGCTGCACCGGCCGCGCACGCTGCTCGGTCAGCGGCTCAACGATCTGGTCCGCGACACCTACTCCGAGGTCGACGTGATCGGTGTCTGCATCCCGGCCGACGAGCGGATCGGTCCGGGGGACCGGTGGATCGTCTCGCAGGTCCGGCAGATGGCGCCGGGGACCACGGTGCTCGGCATCGTGACCAAGATCGATCGCGTCGAGCCCGAGCAGGTCGCCGCCCAGCTGCTCGCCCTCTCCGAATTGCTCGGACCCACATCGGAAGTGGTACCCGTCTCGGCGACCTCGGGTGAGCAGATCGACGTGTTGACCGACGTGCTGGTGTCGCTGATGGAGCCCGGCCCGGCGTTCTATCCCGACGGAGAACTCACCGACGAGCCCGAACAGGTCCTGATGGCCGAGTTCATCCGCGAGGCCGCACTCGAGGGAGTTCACGACGAGTTGCCGCACTCGCTGGCGGTGGTCATCGAGGAGATCATCCCGCGCGAGGATCGGGCACCGGAGCAGGCGCCGATGGTCGATGTCCACGCAATCCTCTACGTCGAGCGTGACAGCCAGAAGGGCATCATCATCGGCCACAAGGGTGCCCGTCTGAAGGCAGTGGGCACCACGGCGCGCCGTCAGATCGAGGCGCTGCTGGGTGTGAAGGTGTACCTTGACCTGCACGTGAAGGTGGCCAAGGACTGGCAGCGCGACCCAAAGCAGTTGCGCCGCATGGGCTTCTAGGACACCGCAGGCTGGTGCGGGCGAGGTGGGCCCGCACCGCGGACCGGAGGGGTAGCGATGGGCAGGCACGAGGAGACCGGGCACGTCCCCGAGGGTGAGGAACTGGCTCGGCCGGGCGAACACGAACGTCCACAGCGGGACGTCCGGGTCACCACCACGATCTCCGGGGTCCTGGCCTCGCCCCGGTTCTGGCTGCTCCCGCTGCTGTTGGTGGTGGTCGTGATGTCGTTCATGGCCGCCCTCTACATGGGCGCCATCGCCGATCCGGAGAAGAACCTGCACAACTTCCCGGTCGCGATCGTCAACGAGGACAGCGGCGGCAGTCTCGACAACGGCAATGGCACCTCCACGCAGGTCGATTACGGCAAGCAGGTCGCCGACGGCATCATCACCAACGCCGCCAAGAGCGGCATCGCCGTGCACCGCACCGACCGGGTCACCGCACTCAACGAGCTCAACGGCGGCAAGGTCTACGGCGTGGTGGCACTCGGCGCCAACTTCTCCGATTCCGTTCTCGCACTGGGCAAGGCCACCGTGCTGCAGGCCCGGCCGGAGCCGGTCACCATCGACGTCTACATCAACCGCGGGTCGGGGACCTTCGCCTCGGCGGTCACCACGACCTTCGCCGATCGGATCTCCGAGCAGGTCAACGCGCAGATGGGTCAACAACTCACCGACACCGTGCGCGCCCAGCTGGCCAAGGCGGACGTCGCGTTCTCCGGGGCGGCGCAATTGGCCCTGTGGCAGCCGGTCAAGGTCGACGTCATCGAGGCGACACCGCTGCCCGACGGCTCCGGAAATGGTTTGTCCGCCTTCTATTTCACGCTGTTGCTGATCCTGGCCGGGTTCACCGGTGCGATGATGGTGAGCATCGTGGTCGACGGCATGCTCGGCCAGACCCCGATCGAGTACGGCCCGTTCTACCAATTGCGGGTCCGGCTGGCGATCTCGCGGTGGGGCACCCTGGCCGCCAAATGGACGATCATGGCGCTGGTGGCCGTGATCCAGTCGGCCATGTACATCGGCGTGTGCACCGCGGTCGGGACCTCCCTGCCCAACGCGTTCACCCTGTGGATGGTCTCGGTGCTCGCGATCTTCGCGGTCGGGGTGTCGGCGAGTTCGATGATGGCGGTCTTCGGCAACGCCGGGCTCATCCTCAATCTGGTCTTCTTCGTCATCCTGGGACTGCCGTCCTCCGGTGGGACGGTGCCGCTGGAGGCGAGTCCGCGGCTGTTCTCCTGGATCGCCGCGGTGGAACCGATGCACCTGGTGTACCTGGGCGTGCGGGCGGTCCTGTACTTCGACGCCGACTGGGACGCCGGGCTGGGACGGTCGGTGATCCAGATGGTGATCGGGCTCGTCGTCGGTGTGCTGCTCGGCTGGCTGGGCACCACCTTCTACGACCGCAAGGGCTGGCATCGCTATCCCGGTGGGATGCGTCTGCCCGAGCGGCTGGCGAAGGCCATGGACAAGACCGGCACGCCCACCATCACCACACCGTCGCCGCACCACTCGCCGGTGGGAGTTGCCGATGACGGGGTGTCACCGCCGGGCTCTGTCGTTGATCGGTGACAGAATGACCCGGTGAGGTTCTACCGTGATGAGGCTGTCGTGCTGCGCCAGCACAAGCTCGGCGAGGCCGATCGGATCATCACGTTGCTGACCGCCGACCACGGGCTCGTGCGCGCGGTGGCCAAGGGGGTGCGCCGCACCCGGTCCAAGTTCGGTGGACGCCTCGAACCGTTCGCCCACGTCGACATCCATCTCTATCCGGGCCGCAATCTCGATGTCGTCACGCAGGTGCACAGTCTGCACGCCTTCTCCGACGCCATCGTCGCCGACTACGGGCGCTACACCACCGCGTGCGCGGTGCTCGAGACCGCCGAACGACTCGCCGGCGAGGAGCGTGCACCGGCCACCCAGTTGCAGCGACTGACCGTCGGGGCGCTCGAGGCGCTCGCCGAGGATCGTCGCCCACGTCAGCTCATCCTCGATGCATTCCTGTTGCGGGCCATGCATTGTGCGGGCTGGATGCCTGCGCTGGAGTTGTGCGCACGATGCGCCACCCCCGGCCCGCACCGTGCGTTTCACGTCGCCGCCGGGGGAGCGGTGTGTCTGCACTGCCGGCCGCCGGGCGCGGCGACCCCCTCCCCGGGAGTGCTCGACCTGATGGATGCGCTGTTCCGCGGCCAGTGGGAGCACACCACCGACGCCTCCGATTCGCTGCGTCGCCAGGCCAGCGGACTGACCGCCGCGCACCTGCAATGGCACCTGGAACGGCAGCTGCGCACCCTGCCGCTGATCGAGCGCGCCGCTCCTCATAGGGTGATCGAGTCAGGCGTGAGAGGAGTCGAAGATGGCGTTGCGGCCGGGTAGCTCCGCCAAGAAGCAGACCGCGCACCGGGCACGTACGCTCATCCGCCCGCCCGATCCCCATCCCAGCGGTGCCACCCCACCGAATCTGCCTCCGGAGTTCGTCCCCAATCACGTCGCCCTGGTGATGGACGGCAACGGACGGTGGGCCACCGACCGCGGCCTACCCCGCACGGAGGGGCACAAGCGCGGCGAGGCCGTGCTGATGGACACCGTGTGCGGATGTATCGAGATCGGCGTGAAGTGGTTGTCGGCGTACGCGTTCTCGACCGAGAACTGGTCGCGTAGTCCCGACGAGGTCCGGTTCCTGATGGGGTTCAACCGTGACGTGATCCGACGTCGGCGTGACGAGATGCACGAGATGGGGGTGCGCGTGCGCTGGGCGGGACGGCGGCCGCGGTTGTGGCGCAGCGTCATCAAGGAACTCGAGGTCGCCGAGGAACTGACCAAGGACAACGACGTGATGACGCTGACCATGTGCGTCAACTACGGTGGACGTGCCGAGATCGCGGATGCCGCAAGGGAAATCGCGCGGCGAGCGGCGGCCGGCGAGATCGACCCGGAACGGATCACCGAGTCGTCCTTCGCGCGATACCTCGATGAGCCGGACATGCCCGACGTCGACCTGTTCTTGCGTCCCTCCGGCGAGCAGCGCATCTCCAACTTCTTGCTCTGGCAGTCGGCCTACGCCGAAATGGTGTACCAGGAGAAGCTCTTTCCCGATTTCGATCGCCGCGACCTGTGGGCGGCGTGTCTCGAATACGCCTCACGCGACCGGCGCTTCGGCGGGGTCAGACCCACATGACCGACGACGACGCGACATCGGTTGCGCGCGTGCGCAGGTTACTCACCGAGGTCGGTGACGTGGTGGGCGGTGACGCCGACTCGGTGGTCGTCCGGGTGGGACGCACCCGCGCCTCGATCCGCGCGGTCGACATCGCCGAGAACCTCGAGGTCCTCAGTGTCACGCAACTGATCGCGGTGAATCTGCCCAACACCCCGGAACTACGCGACGACGTCGAAACCCACGACGCGAAGCTCAGTTTCGGCAGTCTACGACGCAGCGACCCGGAGGGCGTGACCACCGACGTGTTGCTCTACTACACGTTTCCGATCGGTGGCCTCGCTGACATGGCGCTGCTGACCATGCTGCATCTGGTGCTGGTGACCGGCGCCGACGTCGCCGGTCATCTGGTCGGCGGCGCCATTTCCTGACGACGGGCCTGGCACTGCGCGCACCGCCCGAAGACCTCGACGGTGTGGTGGATGTCGGTGAATCCGTGTTCCTCGGCGACCGTCGCGGCCCAGCGTTCGACGGGGTCGGCCTGGACCTCCACGGTGGTGCCGCACTCCCGGCAGACCAGATGGTGGTGGTGACCGGACGAGCAGTTGCGATAGCGGGTCTCACCCGTCCCGTCCCACAGCGCGTCGATCTGTCCGGACTGCGACAAGGCCTGCAGGTTGCGGTAGACCGTGGTCAGTCCGATCGACTCGCCACGGGCCTTGAGTTGTTCGTGGAGTTCCTGCGCGGACCGGAAGTCCTCGCTGTCGGCCAGGGCGTCGGCGATGGCCGCACGCTGCCGGGTGGAGCGGATGCCGGTGACGGGTCCCGCGGCCGATCGGCTGCTCACGAGGCGGCTCCGGTTCGGTCCTGCGCCACCGGATCAGCCGGGTCGCCGGTGGCGCCAACCGATTCGGGGTCGCCGGCCGACTCGGTCTCGACCGACGATTCGGTGGCGTGGACCAGGGCGTCGGTCACGATGTGCGCGAGGTGATCGTCGATGAGTTCATACATGATCTCGCGCCCGTTGCGGTGCCCGCGCACCACGCCGGCGTCCTTGAGCACCCGGAGGTGCTGACTGACGAGAGGTTGGCTCAGCCCGAGTCCGCCGACGAGCTCGTGGACGCATTTGGCGCTCTCCTGCAGGGACAACACGATGGCGATCCGGGTCGGCGCGGCCAGCGCACGGAGGAGGTCACTGGCGGCCTCACGGGCCTGCGCGTCGGTGCGCTCGGTGAGGGCGTCGCAGGGTCGGTGGGTGTCCATGTCGACCATCTTATGGGAAGTCGTTGTCATTTGGGATGAGCGTTGCCGACGACCACCACACACCGAGAGGCATACCCGCTAGACCGGAAACGCATGTTGCCAGAATGTGGCGGTTCAGAGTGGGAGGGCTTCGAGATGACCGATGAGGATGAGCCGCATCGTACGAGGGTGTCCCGTGCGCAACTCGACGCACTCGACGCGAGTTTGTTCGCCCGCTCGTTGATGGCGATGGGCAACACCATGAGCACTGCGAACGTGATCATGCAGCTCGCCGATCCCGCGGTCGGTTACGGCGTCGCGCACAGCACCGTCGACAATGGGCGGCTCGATCGGCATCCGGTCAAGCGGGCGCGCACGACCGCGTCATATCTGGCCGTCGCCATCCTCGGCGACGCCGACGACCGGCGCCGATTTCGGCGTGCGGTCAATGGCCAGCACGCGCAGGTCCGGTCCGCGCCGGACAGTCCGGTCGAGTACGACGCCATGAATCCGCACCTGCAGCTCTGGGTGGCGGCGTGTCTCTACGTCGGTCTCGAGGACATCTACGAGCGGGTGTACGGGCCGCTGTCCGGTGACCTCCGCGACGAGTTCTACCGCCAGGGAATGGTGTGCGGCACCACCTTGCAGATGCCTGCCGAGAGCTGGCCCGCCGACCGCGACGCCTTCGACGAGTACTGGGATCGGCGGGTGGCCGAGATCTCGATCAGCGACGAGGTGCGCGAGTTCCTCCTGTCGATCGCCCGCTTCGGGTACGCACCGCAGTGGGTGCAACGCCGGTACGGCCCGGTCAAATACCGGCGCACGATCGGCTATCTGCCGCCGGCGTTCCGGACCGCGCTGCGCGTGGAATGGACCGCCGACGACCAGCGCTGGTTCGACGACTACATCGCGCGCTGCGTCGCCGCGGAACGTCGACGGCCCCGCTGGCGCTCCCAGTTGGGATTTCGGCTCTTGCTCTGGGACACGCGGATACGGCATCGACTGGGTCGGCCGCTGGTGTGAGCCAGCGCGCGGTGGCGTGGTCCTCGGGTCGGGACCGCCGGGCGGATCCGTGATTGTTCTCCGCTTGTGATCGACGGCTACCCTGTAGGGGTTGCCGTCATCGAAGGTGCCGGTGGCGTGACCCTGTCCCAACGTCTGTGGAGTGCGATTCATCGTGGCCGCCGCCCCGTCCAAAGTCGAAGCCGTCGTCAACCTCGCCAAGCGGCGCGGTCTGGTCTACCCGAGTGGTGAGATCTACGGTGGAACGCGCTCGGCGTGGGACTATGGGCCGCTCGGTGTGGAGCTCAAGGAGAACATCAAGCGGCAGTGGTGGCGCACCATGGTCACCTCCCGAGACGACGTGGTGGGCCTCGACTCGTCGGTGATCCTGCCGCGGCAGGTGTGGGAGGCCTCCGGTCACGTCGAGGTGTTCACCGACCCACTGGTCGAGTCGCTCTACACCCACAAGCGGTATCGGGCCGATCACCTCATCGAGGCCTACGAGATCAAACACGGCCACCCGCCGGAGAACGGCCTCGCCGACATCAACGACCCCGAGACCGGCCAGCCCGGAAAGTGGACCGAGCCCAAGGCATTCAGCGGTCTGATGAAGACCTACCTCGGCCCGGTCGACGACGAGGAGGGGCTGCACTATCTGCGGCCGGAGACCGCGCAGGGCATCTTCGTCAACTTCAAGAACGTCATGACGACGTCGCGGAAGAAGCCGCCGTTTGGCATCGCCCAGATCGGCAAGAGCTTCCGCAATGAGATCACCCCCGGCAACTTCATCTTCCGCACCCGTGAGTTCGAGCAGATGGAGATGGAGTTCTTCGTCAAGCCCGGCGAGGACGAGCAGTGGCATCAGTACTGGATCGATCAGCGATTCAACTGGTACGTCGACCTCGGGATCGACCCGGAGAACCTGCGGCTCTATGAGCACGCGCAGGAGAAGCTCTCGCACTACTCCAAGCGCACCGTCGACGTCGAGTACAAGTTCGGTTTCTCCGGTAACCCGTGGGGCGAACTCGAAGGCGTCGCCAACCGCACCGACTTCGACCTCTCCACGCATTCGAAGGCCTCCGGTGAGGACCTGTCGTTCTTCGACCAGGCCTCCGGCGAGCGCTACACGCCCTACGTCATCGAGCCGGCAGCCGGACTGACCCGGTCGGTGATGGCGTTTCTGTGCGACGCCCTCACCGAGGAGGAGGTGCCGAATGCCAAGGGCGGCACCGACACCCGCACGGTGCTGCGTCTCGACCGCCGTTTGGCCCCGGTCAAGGTGGCCGTGCTGCCGCTGTCGCGCAACGAGAAACTCTCGCCGAAGGCCAAGGATCTCGCCACCGAGCTGCGCAAGAACTGGAACGTCGAATTCGACGATGCGCAGGGCATCGGCAAGCGTTACCGGCGCCAGGACGAGATCGGCACGCCGTTCTGTGTGACCGTGGACTTCGACACCCTCGACGATCACGCGGTCACCATCCGCGAGCGCGACACCATGAGCCAGGAGCGGGTCGCCCTGGACAAGGTGGCCGAGTATCTGGGTGGCAAACTCCTCGGCTCCTGATCGGCGAACCGCTTTCGATTGGGCCTGACCTGCGGCTGTCTGTCACAATTGGGGACGGAGTCGCGAGGTTCGGGCACGGGGTCCGCCGCAGCGATCAGTAGAGAGTGAGTGCAATCGTGGCAGTCAGTGGCAAGGTCGTCCATTACGACGCCAACCGTGGATTCGGGTTCTTGGCCCCGGAATCCGGTGGGGCAGATGTGTTCTTGCACATCAATGACATCGACATCGACGAGAACGACCTGAAGCCGGGCGCCAAGGTCTCCTTCGATGTCGAGGAGACCGACCGTGGTTCCAAGGCGATCAACGTCGCGGTCACCGAGGCCGCTCCGGCCGAGGAGTCCGGCGGTGGACGGCCGCCGCGCCGTGACGATCACCGACGCGATGATCACCGACGTGACGACCATCGCCGCGATGACCACGGTCGTTCGCACGGCGGCGATCGGGACCGTCCGCGCCGTCCGCGCGCCGGTGGGGGCGGATCGTTGGATGCCGCCGCGTTCACCGAAGAGGTGACCGAACTGCTGCTCGATTCCTCCGACGACCTCACGGCCGCGCAGATCGTCGCAATCCGCAGCCGGATCACCGACTTCGCCGTCGCCCGGGGCTGGGTGCTTGACTGACCGCCCTCCGACGGGACGGTCCGGGGTGTCCCAATCCGGGATTCCCCCGACGGCGTTCTACGGCGACGAGGCCACCGAGCGGATGGTGCCCGAGGGCGCCAAGGTCGCGAGCCTGCCGGGAACCCGGACCGACCACCGCAGTGAGTACGCGCGCGACCGTGCGCGCGTACTGCATTCGGCTGCCTTGCGTCGCCTCGCCGACAAGACCCAGGTCGTCGGCCCGCGCGAGGGCGACACGCCGCGTACCCGTCTGACCCATTCGCTCGAGGTCGGGCAGATCGGCCGCGGGATCGCGATCGGCCTCGGCTGCGAACCGGACCTGGTGGAATTGGCCGGCCTCGCCCACGACATCGGCCATCCCCCCTACGGGCACAACGGTGAGCGTGCACTCAACGAATTCGCTTCCGACATCGGCGGATTCGAGGGCAACGCGCAGAATCTGCGAATCCTCACCCGGCTCGAACCGAAGTTGCTCGACGACCAGGGCCGCAGTGCCGGGCTCAACCTGACCCGCGCCTCTCTCGATGCGACCCTGAAGTATCCGTGGACCCGCCGGCCGCCGAATGTGAAGTTCGGCGCCTACGCCGACGACGCCGCGGCTCTGGATTGGGTCCGACGCGAGGCGCCGGGCGATCGGCAGTGCATCGAGGCGCAGGTGATGGACTGGTCCGACGACGTCGCCTACTCGGTCCACGACCTCGAGGACGGTGTCATCGCCAACCGCATCGATCTGCGCACGCTCGCCGATCCCGACGACCAGCGCACGCTCGCCGACATCGGGATCAAGGAGTTCCCGGGTCTCGAGCCCGAACCGTTGATCGATGCCGCACAACGACTCTCGCGCATGGATATCGTGCGTGCGGTCGGGGTGTTCGACGGCAGTCTGGACGCGTCGGTCCGGCTCAAGCGGCTCACCAGCGAACTCATCGGCCGGTTCGCCTCGGCCGCGATCACCGGCACCCGCGAGGTCGTGGGCGGGCGGTCGCTGTCCCGGTACGACGCTGACCTGTCCGTGCCGCCGCTCATCGCCGCCGAGGTGGCGATCCTGAAAACCCTTGCGCTGCGGTTCATCTTCTCCAACGTGCGGCACAAGACCCATCAGGCCCGGCAGCGCGAACGCATCCACCGCGTCGGCGAGTGGCTCAGCGCCGCGGCTCCCGGGGGGCTCGACCCGGTCTTCGTTCCCAGCTGGGAACACGCCGCCGACGACACTGCCCGCAAACGGGTCATCGTCGACCAGATCGCGTCGATGACCGAGGGCAGGCTCGAACGGATGGACAAGCAGAACTCGGGCGCGCAGGCACATCTGGGCTGAGTGGTCGGGCGCGGCGCCGCAGATCACTCGGGCCGGGCGCCGGGTTCATCGCGCGGCGTTGGCCCGATCCAGGATGTCCTGCAGCACCTCTCGGGGTAGCGCCCCGGCGGAGAAGTCGACGATCCGGCCCACCGGGACCGAGCCCATGATGGTCACCAGGTCCATGCCCTCGCCGGTGTCGGCGCCATCGGTCAGGGCGCCGGCGATCTTCGTCATCGCCTCGGCCGCAACCGGATCGGCCAGCACCTCGGCGATGCTCGATTCCAACGTGAGGTCACCGGTGGTGTCGTCACCGACGACGTCGACCTCGGCGGTCAGCCGGATGTCGCGGCTGGAGGCCCCCACCGACACCGTGTACCGCCCGGACCGGACCACGAACGAGTGTGTCCGGAGGTCCCATCGGGACAGGTCGTCGGCCGTCACCGTCATCTCGACCCGCGCGCTGCAGCCCGGATCGAGGTCGATGTCGGTGAACGCCTTGAGTTCACGCGGCGCGGTCACCGGGGTCGGCATGGTGACGGGGGTCGGCCCGGTCGCCGGCGCGGAGGTGGCAGCGCCGAGGTAGACCTGTACCACCTCACGTCCGGTCCGTGCGCCGGCGTTGGTGATCGTCGCCGCCACCCGCAGGCCGCCGTCGTCGGTGGTGTGCACCTCGAGGTCCCGGTACTCGAAGGTGGTGTAGGACAAGCCGTGTCCGAAGGGAAACGTCACCGGCAACTCACGTGCGTCGTACCAGCGGTAGCCGATGAACAGGCCCTCGCCGTAGATCACGTGCCCGAATTCGCCGGGAAACGACAGATGATCAGGGGTATCGGACAGACGCTCGGGAACCGTCTCGGCCAGTCGGCCCGAGGGATTGACGTCACCGAACAGCACGTCGGCGATCGCGGCGCCCACCGCCTGGCCGAGTAGTGCACCGTCGAGGAGCGCCGGAGCCGTCAACGGCGACAGCCGCAGCACCCCGCCGTGCGCCAGGACGATCACGGTGCGCCGATTGGCGGCGACGATCGCCTCGGCCAGGGCGAGTTGGGCAGGCGGTAACTCGATGTCGGCCCGATCGAACCCCTCGGATTCCTGCTCGTCGGCGAGTCCGAGAAACAGCACCACCGTCGACGCGGCTCGAGCCACCGAGACCGCCTCCTCGAGCAATGCGGCGTCGGTGTCGGTTTCGGCACCGATGCGGTATCCGGCAGCGAATCCGACGCCGGCCCCGGCGCGGGCGCGGATCTCCTCGAGAGGGACGTCGACGCGGGTGGCGTGCACATGCGATGATCCGCCACCCTGATATCGCGGGTGCGCTGCGAGTTCGCCGATGACGGCCAGATCCGCGGTCGGGGTGAGGGGCAAGAGGTCGTCGTCGTTGCGTAACAACACGATTGCGCGACCGGCGACCTCACGTGCCAAAGCGTGATGCGCGTCGAGATCGGGGGTTTCGGGCGTTCTCGGGGCGTGCGCGGCAGCGGTGCGCGCGAGTGCGGCGACACGGACGGCCGCCGACGTCAACGCCTCCGGAGCGAGGCGGCCGTTCGCGACGGCCTCGGCCACCGCCGCATCGGCTGCGGGCCCGGGGGAGGGCATGGTCAGATCCACACCCGCGGCCAGCGCAGCCACCCGATCGGCGACCGCGCCCCAGTCACTGATCACCGCACCGCCGAAACCCCATTGTTCGCGCAGGATCTCGGTGAGCAACTCCCGATGCTGGGAGGCGTGGACGCCGTTGATCCGGTTGTAGGAGCACATCACCGTCCACGGCTGCTGTCGGGTGACGATCGTCCGGAACGCACGCAGATACAGCTCGTGGAGCGTGCGCTCGTCGACGTCGGCGCTGATGCGCATCCGGTCGGTCTCCTGGTTGTTCACCGCGAAATGCTTCAGGGACGCGCCCACGCCACGAGCCTGCAGACCGTGAACCCACGCACCGCCGAGCTCCGCGGTGAGGTGAGGATCCTCGGAGAAGTACTCGAAGTTGCGACCGCCGCGCACCGACCGCTTCAGATTGACGCCCGGCCCGAGCACCACACCGACAGACTGTGCGCGTGCCTCGTCGGCGATGGCCGCGCCGACGCGTCGCGCCAAGGCGGGACTCCACGTCTGGGCCAGTCCGACTGCCGGCGGAAAACACGTTGCGGGCACACTGCCGGAGATTCCCAGATGGTCGGTCGGGCCGTCCTGTTTGCGCAGCCCATGGGGTCCGTCGGTCATCAGGATCGAGGGCACGTCGCCGACGGACTCGGTGGTCCAGAAATCGTGGCCGCTGGTCAGGCGAGCCTGCTCCGCGATGCTCGAAGGGGCTCCGTCCGGCTGCTGTGTCACGGGAGAACTCCTCTGTGGGCTCTGGTGGGTCGTGGCGGGCGCGGGAGGCGACCGTTCACCCCCGACCGTAGCCGTGGACGCCGAGCATGGTGGGTCGTTCGGCGGTCGGTCCGGCGCCGGAAATGCGTGGTGGTGTGACGCATTGTGGTGCATTGACAACGCGGCGCCGTGCAACCTCGCCGTTTTCACAACAATATTGTTGGTGCCTTTTCCCGAAAACCATCTGTACGTGGAACCGAGCATTTTCTATGCTCAGAGCGTCACTATGAGGGCGTCCTTGAAATAGATGAGAGTCCACTCATCTCGACGGGGGCCATGAAAGGACACCCGTGATGGTGCATGTTCGGCGCAGCCTGCTCGGAATGATCATCGCCTGCGCCATGCTCGTTGTTCCCGCGGTGTTCGTCCCGGCGTTTCCGAATGCCATGGCGCGCGCATCGGTATTCCCGTCGTCGGGATCCGGCACGGAGATCTACACCATCGAGCCATTGGATTTCAATCTGATCGATGCGATGGCGATGCTCTTTCAGGGACGGTGCAGCGCGGCCGGTGCCGAGTGCCGGCAGGTGCCGACCTCGGCGTCGCCGGACCCTTCGCATTTGTTCGGTGTTCCAGGCGAATTCGGTCCCATCTCGCTGGGTGCGGACTCCCTGGACGCGACCCTGCGGGCCAACGGCGCCGACGCGCACCACCCGATTCTGGTTTTCGCATATTCGCAAGGTGCGCAGGTCGCAGGATTCTGGTTGCGCAACCTGAGTGCCGATGCCGATTCCTACGCCCCGCCGGCGACCACGTCGTTCCTTCTCGTGGGCGATCCCGAGAATACGTACGGCCCCTGGTGGTTGCCGAAGGTACCGACCACCACGCCCTATCACGTCACGGAATTCTGGAAAGAATACGACGGCTGGGCCGATTGGCCCTCCGACCCGAATCCCCTCGCCGTCGCGAATGCCATCGCCGGGATGATGTTCATTCACCCCACCGCGTATTTCTCGATGAATCCCGATGACCCGAACGACATAACCTGGACCGACGGGAATATGACGTATGTCATGGCGCCGACCGCAGATCTGCCGCTGCTCGATCCGCTGCGCTGGCTCGGGCTGACCTCGGTCGCCGATGAACTCAACGCACAATGGAAGCCGATCGTCGACAGCGCCTACACGCGACCGTCGACCCAGGCGGCAGCGAACGCCTACACCGCGGCTGCGTCTACGACGCAGAGTCAGACGACGTCTACGACGCAGAGTCAGACAGCTTCGACGGGGCTCGTGACCCCCGCACCGGAGTCCCGGCTCGCGGCGGCGGTCGCCCCCACGACCACTTCCACGACCGCACCGGTCCCGGAGGTGGCCTCGTCGAGTACAACACCTGCCCCGATGTCCACCAGTCCGGCAACCACCAGTCCGGCAACCACCAGCCCGGCAACCACCAGCCCGACGCCCGCAGCAACCGCACCCACCACGGCCGCGCCGTCGTCCGTGGCCGCCGTGCCACCTGCGATCTCGCCGTCGGCGACCACATCATCAACGGCATCCCCGACAGCAGCGACGAGCGATCGCGCGCAGGCCGACTCGGCCGGATCGGGCGCGTCGACCACGGCGGCTTCGGCGAAGGCCGATTCGGGGAATTGAGGGCGGTTCCTCCTCGCCGGTCACGTCGGTCGCGATCACCCCGGTCACGGTCACTACACTGGTCGAAGTGGCAGGCCGAATCCCCGATCGCGACATCACGGCAATCCGTGAGCAGACCCGCATCGAGGACATCATCGGCGAGTACGTGGCATTGCGCCAGGCCGGTCCCGATCGGCTCAAGGGACTGTGTCCCTTTCACGACGAGAAGACCCCGTCGTTCCACGTCCGCCCGGTGCACGGCCATTTCCACTGTTTCGGATGCGGCGAGGGCGGCGACGTCTACAGCTTCCTGCAGAAGCAAGAACACATCGGCTTCGTCGAAGCCGTCGAGCAGCTCGCCGACCGGATCGGCTATCAGATTCACTACGAGGGCGGCGGACCGAGTGTCGCGCGTGATCGCGGCACCCGGGCGCGCTTGGCCGCCGCGAATGCCGCGGCACACAAGTTCTACGTCGAGCAACTGCGCTCACCCGAAGCGCAGATCGCGCGCGACTATCTGACCGAACGCAACTTCGACGCGGCCGCGGCGGCCCAGTTCGGCTGTGGGTATGCCCCGGCCGGCTGGGACA
Source organism: Gordonia sp. YC-XJ4 (assembly GCF_059511865.1). Taxonomy (NCBI): domain Bacteria; kingdom Bacillati; phylum Actinomycetota; class Actinomycetes; order Mycobacteriales; family Gordoniaceae; genus Gordonia; species Gordonia sp. YC-XJ4. The sequence continues at coordinate 3,609,720 of NZ_CM183447.1, read as the reverse complement.
CGATGACCAAACACCTGCTCGGTCAGGGCTTCGAGTTCGACGAGCTCCGTGAGGCGGGACTGTCGAAGGAGGGCCGCAAGGGGCCGATCGACCGGTTCCATCGGCGGCTGCTCTGGCCGATCCGCAATCTCGGCGGCGACATCATCGGCTTCGGAGCGCGCAAACTCTTCGACGACGACAACCTCGGCAAGTATATGAACACCCCGGAGACCATGCTGTACAAGAAGTCTCAGGTGCTGTTCGGTCTGGATCTGGCGAAGAAGAACATCGCCAAGGGCCATCAGGTGGTCATCGTCGAGGGGTATACCGACGTGATGGCGATGCATCTGTCCGGGGTGACCACGGCGGTCGCCTCGTGCGGGACGGCCTTCGGTGAGGATCATCTGGCGCTGGTGCGCAGGCTGATGATGGACGACTCGTACTTCCGTGGCGAGGTGATCTACACCTTCGACGGCGACGACGCGGGAAAAGCGGCTGCGCTCAAGGCGTTCGAAGGAGAGCAGTCGATCGCCGGACAGACCTTCGTGGCGATCGCCCCCGACGGCATGGATCCGTGTGAACTGCGGCAGGAGCGGGGCGAGGCCGCAGTACGCGACCTGATCGCTCGCCGAATCCCGATGTTCCAGTTCGCGATCAAGACACTGATCGCCGCGCACGATCTCGACACCGCCGAGGGCAGGGTGCATGCGCTGCGTGAAGCGGTGCCGGTGGTGGCCCGCATCAAAGACGTTGCGCTGCGCGACGAGTACGCACGTCAACTCGCCGGCTGGGTGGGCTGGGAAGAGGTGCCGCAGGTGCTCGCCCGGGTCCGTGAGGAAGCCGCCCGGCACAACCGCGCCACCGGCCGCGCACAGACATCCGGGGCTTCGGGGATGCGACGCGACCGACCCGAGGCGGCGAAAGACCCGGGGTCGGCGCGTCCCCGCCCCGACGACCCGCGGCTCTGGCCGCAACGCGAGGCGTTGAAGGCGGCGCTGCAGTATCCGGCGATCGCCGGGACGGTGTTCGACTCGCTTCCGTCCGAGTGCTTCACCGAGCCGATCTACATGCGGTTGCGCCAGGCGATGGCCGACCTCGGCGGCACGTCGTCGGGCATGGGTGGCGCGCAATGGGTGGACTCGGTGAACCACGAGGTCGACGACCCGGTGCTCTCACCGATGGTCACCGAACTCGCCGTGGAGCCGATGAGCGTGACCGAGGACAACATCCCGCGCTACGTCAACAGCGTGCTCGCCCGCTTGCAGGAGGTGTGGGTCGGTGCGCAGATCGCCGACATCAAGTCACGCCTGCGGCGGATGGCGCCCAGCGAGGACCCCGACGCGTACAACGCCGTCTTCGGTGATCTCGTCGCACTCGAGGCCTATCGCCGCAGTCTGCTCGAGCAGGCCGTCGACCCCACCCAGGGCGTCGGCTGACCGAGGCCTTTGCCGAGCAGTGCGCTCAGAGGCCTTTGCCGAGCAGTGCGCTCAGAGGCCGTTGCCGGGCAGTGCGCTCAGGCCGCTTCGGAACGGATACCCGGACGCAACTCGGCCGGATACATCGGTCGATGCGGGTCGTCGGCGTTGTAGACGCAGCCACCCGCATATGTGTGGATGCCCGAGCAGCGGTCGGGGATCGGGCGCGGACGCCCCCAGATGTGATCGGCGGTCGCAGTCATGGTCGCCTCCTCGGTACTTCGTGGACGATGCACAGAAGTATGGGGGCATACCTGTCCGAATGGGCAGTGAGCGCGGTGTTTCACTCGCGATGAGCGCAGGTGAGGTGTCTCACACTCCGGTGCGGGTGACGCGTCGGACCCCGCGCAGTCGGATCCGAACGACGGCGACGTGGGCGCTGTGGCCGCACGCAAACACGTTGAGCCCGAACCGATGTGATCACCGGTCCGGGCTCAACGTCAGTTGGTTCTGGTCTGGTCAGTCTTTTCTGCCGGGAATCCCGATCGCGAATCCGATGCCGATGATCACGCAGGAAACCAGTGCGACGGCCGGCATCACCCACATTGCGTTCATGTCGGGAACGCTACGCTTCGGCGCCCGCGGTGACGGGGTGTTTGCGTGAGATCGGGACCTTGGCCCGCCAAGTCGGGTCTTTGGGCCCGGCAAGCCTGCCCGGGCCGAGTCGGACGGCGACACGAGGCGATTCCCGGCGTTCAGCTGAGCGTGCGGTGTGTTGTGGGCCACAATGGCCGTTGCCCGGAGTCGTCGGGATGAGGAGAGGTGGCGGTCGTTGACAGACATCGTGCTCGCGGAGGTCGGGACGCCGTGCGAGCGGCAGGTGGTGGCGGAGTGGGCGCAGACCGCACATCCCGATGCATTGTTGCGGACCCTCGACGAGATCGATGCCGAGAACCTCGAACCCGAGACCACGCTCATCCCCGCGCGCGTCGTGTGGCTCCCCCCGGTCCGCAAGGGCGAGCGGCGGGTGTCGGTGGCCGACGTTCTCGTGCTGTCGAATCCGCGGCGACCGCCGGCGTTCCGGCAGAACGCGATCAAGAAACGCCGACCCGATCGGGTGCGGGTGGCCGTCGGGGAGGCGGCCACGGTCGCCGATCTGCGTGCCAGGCACGAGCAGTCGTCGGCGGAGGGGGAGGCCTTCACCGCATTCGTGGGGGTACAGGCGGCGTTGTCGGCCGAACGGGCCGAACGCCAGATCGTCGGTGACCGATACAAGGTGCCGCGGCTGGTGGCCGAACAGATCGGTTCCTCGGCACGCTTCCGTGACAATGCGGCCAAACTCGCCGCCGACCTCGGCCGGCCGGTGGCCGCGGTGATGGCCGAGGCCACCGACAAGATGTCGGCCTTCGTGGCCACCCAGAGCCGACTCATGGACGACGTGTTCTCCTCCACATTCCGCGCGCTCTACGAGCGCGCGTGGACGGTATCGGTCGATCTGGACACCCTCGGCCGGCTGCGCACGCTGAACAAGAGCCACGGTCTGATCTTCCTGCCCTCGCACCGCTCCTACGTCGACACCCTGGTGCTCTCGGAAGTCCTTCGTAGCCATGACTTCCCGCCGAATCTGGTCCTCGGTGGCAACAATCTCACGATCTGGCCGATCGCGCCGGTGGCACGCCGTGCGGGGGTGATCTTCATCCGGCGCAAGTTCGGCGCCGACCCGGTCTACAAGTTCGCGATGCGCTCGTATCTGTCGTTCATCGTCGAGAAGCGCTTCAACCTCGAGTGGTACATCGAGGGCGGCCGCAGCCGAACCGGCAAACTCCGCCCACCGAAACTCGGCCTGCTGTCGTATGTGGTCGATGCGATCGAACAGCTCGACGACGCCGACATGATGGTGGTGCCGACCTCGATCGTCTACGACCAACTCCACGAGATCGCGGCGATGGCACGGGAATCGTCCGGTGGTGCGAAGAAGCCCGAGGACGTCACCTGGCTGCTGAAGTACGCCAAGGCTCAACGCACCCACCTCGGTGAGGCGCGGGTACGCTTCGGGACGCCCTTCTCGCTGCGGCAGGCCATCGTCGAGGGTGGGGACGATCCGGCGGCACTGGACAAGATCGCGTTCCGGGTGATGGACGAGATCAACGCCGCCACACCGATTTCGGCCACGTCCTTGGCGGGTTTCGCACTGCTGGGCGCAGGCGAGCGCGCCTACACCGCCGGCGAGATCGAGGAGATCCTCGAGCCGCTGCTGGACTACATCGACCGCCGGGGGCTGCCCGGTCCGGACGCACAATTGTGCCGCGGCCTCGGTTTGCTCTCGACCCTGCGCGAGCTCACCACCGCGGGCGTGCTCACCCGATTCGACGGCGGCACCGACACCGTCTGGTCGATCGCGCCGGGCAATCATGCCGTCGCCGCGTACTACCGCAACGGCGCCCTGCACCACTTCGTCGACCGTGCCATCGTCGAGATGGCGTTGGTGGCCGCCGATCGTGGCGATCTCGAGGCCGATGTGGATGCGATGCTGGCTGCGTCGCAGCAGGAAGCACTGCGGATCCGCGATCTGCTGAAGTTCGAGTTCTTCTTTCCCACCAAAGAGGTGTTCTTGCACCGACTCGGCGCAGAATTGGATCTCATCGCACCCGAGTGGCGCGAGACCCCACCGACCCCGGAATGGATCCACCAGACCCTGCTCGCCATGTCCGGTGCGCTGTTCGCCCGGCGCACACTGCAGACGTTCTTCGACGCGCAACTCGTTGTCGCGCAACGACTCGTCGCCCTCGACGACGCGCCCATCGACAAGGAGCAGGTGCTCGCCGACTGTCTCGGACTCGGCCGCCAGCTGGAATTGCAGGCGGTGATCCGCAGCAAGGACTCGGTGTCGACCGAGCTGTACGACGCCGCATTCCGCCTTGCCGAGAACCGTCATCTGATCAGCCCGGCGGAGGGCTCCGAGCGGGGTGTCGATCTCGCCGTGGCGCGGCGGGCGTGGCTCGACGAGGTCGAGGAGATGCGCGAAAGGCTGGCCAAGATCGCGGCGATCGAGGGCGAGCAGGCCGGGGGCATCCGGTGAGCGCGCTCGCCGCGCGACTCGCCGAGATCCGATCGGCCAAGCGCGGCAAACAGATCGGGGCGTTCTTCGACTACGACGGCACTTTGATCGAGGGATTCTCGGCGACCGCGATCATCGGGGCGCGGGTGCGCAGCATGGAATTCGGACTCGGTGAACTCGCCGACTTCCTGCTCATCGGACTGCGCGGCGTCGAGTCCGAGCAGGATTACGCCGAGGTGCTCGACGCGACCCGACCGACGTTCGCCGGAAAGACCTATGAGGACCTACTCGCGTTGGGCGAGAGCCTGTTCAAGCACGAGACGGCCGCGCAGCTGCGACCACAGATGTGGCAGATCCTGCGTGCCCATCGGGCGATGGGCCACCGCATCGTCATCGCGTCGTCGGCGACGCGGTTCCAGATAGCCCCGATCGCCCGTGAGATCGACGCCGATCACGCCCTGGCCACCGACGTGGAGGTGATCGACGGCGTGGTGACCGGCCGGGTGGTGGGCCGGCCATTGTGGGGGCCGGGTAAGGCGGCGGCGGTGCGTGCGCTGGCGCGAGAACACGATATGGATCTCGACGCGTCGTTCGCCTACAGCGACGGCAACGAGGACATTCCGTACCTGGAGTCGGTGGGGCATCCGGCGGCGGTGTCGCCCAAACATGTCCTGCGCGCCGAGGCGCAAGCCCGGGGATGGCCGATCCTGGATCTGCGCAACCCGACCCACAATCGACTCGAGATGGCGGTGCGCACCGGCGCGTTCTACGGCACCTTTCTCACCTCGGCGGCGGTCGGGGTGCTCGGTGGGCTGGTGCGGCGGGACCGGTCGGCGGAGATGATGCAGTCCGCGGTGTCCGGAGGTATGGACGTCGGGCTCGCGCTGGCCGGGGTGCGTGTCGAGGTCATCAGTGGCGCAGAGTATCTGACGTCGGCGCGCCCGTGCGTCTTCGTCTTCAATCATCAGTCGACACTCGATCTGCCGGTGATGATCCACCTGGTGCGCTCCGATGCCACGGGCGTCGCGAAGAAGGAGATCGGCCGGCTACCGGTCTTCGGGCAGGTCCTCGACGCCGCCGGGGTGGTGTTCATCGATCGCGCCGACGCCGGGAAGGCCATCGAGCAACTCGCGCCCGCGGTGGCGAAACTCCGCGACGAGGGCGCCTCGTTGGTCGTCGCACCCGAGGGAACCCGTTCGGCGACACCACGAATCGGCCCGTTCAAGAAGGGGCCCTTTCACATCGCGATGCAGGCCGGGGTACCGGTGGTCCCGGTCGTGTTGCGCAATACCGGGGAGCTGATGTGGCGCGGGGCGCAGCTGATCAAGCCCGGGGTGGTGGAGGTCAAGGTGCTCGAGCCGGTGGACACCTCGTCGTGGATCGCCGACGACATCGGGCGCCACGCCGAAGAGGTTCGGCAACAATTCATCTCGACGCTGGCCGACTGGCCGGTCGACTATGGCGAGGACGGCGGGGCAGCGCCGGACCAGGAAGTGATCGGATGAGCGAGGACCGCCCACTCGACTGGGGCACCGAACCCCACATGAGCCCGGTCGACACCGTGATGTGGCGCGGTGACAGCGACCGCCGGCTGCGTGGCACGATCTGCATGCTGGAGATCTACGACCGTGCGCCGGACTGGGATCGGCTGATCGCCGCCCACGAGTGGGGAAGTCGTATGGCACCGCGCTTTCGGCAGCGGGTGATCGACTCGCCGTTCGGTACCGGCACACCGAGCTGGGCGATCGACCCCGAGTTCGACCTGCACTATCACGTGCGCCGGCTACGGTTGGCAGGAGACGGCTCGATGCGCGAATTGCTGTCCACCTGTGAACAATTGGCGATGACCGCGCTCGACCCGGCGCGGCCACCGTGGGAGGGCTATCTCATCGAGGGTCTGCCCGACGGCAAGGCGGCGTACTTCCTCAAGGGCCACCACGCGCTGACCGACGGTCTCGGCGCGATCATCGCACTGGCGCAACTGCATTCGACCACCCGCGAGCCGAAACCCGATAAGCCGCAGCCGCCCGAACCCGTGCCGGTCAACGTCTCGGCACTGGAGGTGTTACGTCGTCAGATCGGAGACGAGGTGGCGCGGGTACCGCATCGTGTCGACGTCGTGGTGAGCGGTGCCCGTGCACTCGTCGACCCGAAACGGGCGTTGAGCAAGGTACTTCGCTACGGACGTTCGGTGCCGCGGGTCGCCGGTCTGGTGAGCCCACCCGGGTCACCGCTGCTGGCCCATCGCAGTCTGTCGTGGCGGCTCGCGGCGTTCGAGGTGCCCTTCGCCGATCTGCGGGCCGCCGGGTCGGCGGTGCGTGCCTCGGTCAACGACGTGTACCTGGGCGGCCTGATCGGCGGATTCCGCATCTATCACGAACGCCTCGGCCGGCCGGTCGAGGCGATCCCGGTGGCGATTCCCATCTCGGTACGCCGACCCGAGGACCCCGAGGGAGGCAATCGGATTGCGGTGGGACGCATGGCCGGTCCCGTCGGCATCGCCGACCCCTTCGAGCGGGTGCTGACGATCCGCGAGCAGGTGCGGGCGGCACGCACCGAACCCGCCGTCGACGTGTTCAACACCATGGGATCGGTACTGGCCTGGATACCGGGACGACTGCTGGGACAGTTCAGCGGAGCCACGAGCGGTAACGACCTGCAGGCCAGCAACGTACCGGGAATCCCATGGGAGACCTTCGTCGCCGGCGCCAAGGTGGAACGAATGTATCCCTTCGGCCCGCTGCCCGGCTGCGCGGTGATGGCGACGATGATCACCCATAACGGCATTGCCTGTCTGGGAATCAATTTCGATGCGGCGTCGATCACCGAACCGGAGATCTTCGCCGAGAGTGTCGTCGCCGGATTCGATGAGGTGCTCGCGCTGTCCGGGGCCGACTCGCAGGCAGCGATGACCCACGTGGTGTGAGGCGAAAAGCAAAAAACCGCCTGTGACCAGGCGGTTCTCTTGCTCCCCCAACTGGACTCGAACCAGTCACGAGTGGTGCTAGATCGCCGCGAATCTGAGGTGCAGAAATAGCCGTTTGCGCTGGTAGAATGGGGTGATAGCCGGGTCGGGCCGTTTGGACCCAAGGTGACTCTGGATAACCCACGTAGACTAGTTTTAGCCCACGGATTAGCCCGTGGAAGTCGTAACTGGTGATCCAGTAGGAGGACGGAATCATGGCCCGCACGGCAGGCACGTTCGGCAGCGTGGAGCAGATGGCATCGGGTCAGTGGCGCGCCCGCTACAGCCACCAGGGCAAGCGGTGGACTGCGCCCGAACCGTTCGCTACGGACAAGCTGGCACGCGGCTACCTCGGTTCGGTGAAATTCGCGATCGAGTCCGGTACTTGGCTCCCACCAGAAAAGGCTCATCCGCAGATCCCCAACGAGCCCAAGCCGGTTCCGACGGTGGCAGAGTTCGCCGAGTCGTGGATCACCAAGCGCGAGTCCGGGGCCATCGGTACGCGCAAGATGAAGCCTCGCACGGCTGCGGAGTACCGGCGCTTGCTGAAGGCGACAGTGCCCGACAGCATCGCCAAGCTGCCCGTCGATCAGGTGACTGCACAGCAGATCCGCGATTGGTACGACGGGCTGTGCGCAGCCAAGCGACCGACCCAGACCTCGCGCGCCTATGCGTTCCTCAAAACCGTCTTCACCCAAGCGATGCCTGAGCACATGGGCGAGCTGGCCTACGTCACGGTCAATCCGTGCCAGGTGGGTGGCGCTGGACGTCACGTCGAACCGGCGGTGAAGCCCGACGACGACCCTCAGCCAGAGGACATCGAAGCGCTCGCGACGGCCATCGGTCCGAAGTACGCGGCTGCGGTCTACCTCGGTGCCTGGTGCGCTCTGCGTTGGGGTGAGGTGTCCGCGCTGCGTCGGCGGGATCTCGATCTCACGCGGAAAGTGGTCTACGTCCGCCATGGTGCCGTCTGGCTGACTGGCAAGGGTGTACAGGTGGCCGACCCCAAGACAGCTGCCGGTGTCCGCACTGTCGCAATACCAGGTCACATCATCCCAGATCTGAAGGCGCACATGGATTCTATGGCCTCCAATGATCCCAACGCCTACCTCTTTCCATCGCGTGATCCTTCAAAGCCTGTGTCAGAGAGCAGTTTTCAGCATCACTGGGAGAAGGCGCGGGAGAAGGCAGGTCTTCCCAAGTACCGATTCCACTGGCTGCGTCATGCCGGGGCCACATGGGCAGGCCAGACAGGCGCGACCATCGCTGAGCTACAGGCGCGGCTAGGGCCAATACCGTTCAGTTAAGGTTACATGGGTGTAGTTTGTAGGGTATGCTTCGTGCTGGGTGGGTGAAGCCTGAGTCGGATCGTCGGTTGTCGGATGTGGTGTCGGTGGGCGTGTTGACGCGGACGTTTCCGCCGGATGTGGTGGACGAGGTGATCGCAGCGGCGGGCCGGACCGAGGTGCGTCATCGGGCGTTGCCGGCGCGGGTGATGGCGTATTTCTCGATCGGGATGGCGTTGTATGCCGAGGGCTCGTATGAGGATGTGTTATCCCAGCTCACGGATGGTTTGTCGTGGGCGTCGGGGTGGGAGGAGTCCTATCGCGTTCCGGGGAAGTCGGCGATCTTTCAGGCGCGGTCTCGTCTGGGGTCGGCGCCGATGAAGGCGTTGTTTGAGCGGGTCGCAGTGCCGTTGGGGCGGGAATCGACGCCTGGGGTGTGGTTGGCGGGGCGGCGGCTGGTTGCTGTGGATGGGACGTGTCTTGATGTCGCCGACACGCCGGTCAACGATGAGTATTTCGGGCGGCCCGGGGTGAACAAGGGTGAGCGGGCGGCGTTCCCGATGGCGCGGGTGGTGGCGCTCGCCGAGTGCGGCACGCACGCCATTTTCGCCGCCGCGGTGGGCACCTACGCCCAGTCCGAGGCGGTGCTGATCGAGTCGTTGCTACCGCATCTGACACCGGGGATGCTGGTCACGGCTGATCGTGGAGTGTTCTCGTATGCGTTGTGGCGCAAAGCTATAGCGACCAACGCGGATCTGTTGTGGCGGGTGAAGACCTCAGGTACAGGGCCGTTACCACGACATGTGAAGGACTTTCCGGATGGCTCGTGGCTGGCCGAATTGCACCAGACACATTCGGCCGCGGCGCGGCGCGCTGAGCCGATGCTGGTGCGGGTGATCGACTACACCATCGATGACGGCCGGGAGAACGCCGACCACTATCGGTTGCTGACCACGATCCTGGACCCTGACGAAGTCGGTGCGGTCGAGTTGGCTGCGGCCTATACCGAGCGGTGGGAGATCGAGATTGCCTTCGATGAGCTGAAAACCCACCAGCGCGGGCCCCGTACCGTGCTGCGTTCGAAGTCTCCTGATCTTGTGCTGCAGGAGATTTGGGGGCATCTGTGTTGTCACTATGCGATCCGGTCGTTGATGGTCGAGGCCGCCGGTCACGCCGGCCACGACCCCGACAGGGTCAGTTTCGTTGCCGCACTGAGGATTACCCGCCAATCGGTCGCCCACCAGGGCGACTTTCCCCCCTCACGACCCTGACACCACCAGCCGCAGCTGGCTCACCTTCCTCACTCGCCTCACACGCAGACTCAACCCCGCACGTCGACGACGAGCCAACCCACGCGTCGTCAAACGCAAATACGTGAAATGGCACGTCAAACGCGCTCACCACGCCTCCTGGCCGCAACCGACACAGTCACCGATCTACACAACCGACCCGCTTAACTGAACGGTATTGCGGCTAGGGCACACCACACCCGCAGCCGCGATGCGGTACCAGCACGCCGCCCAACAGCGTGACCGCGACATCGCAGACCGCATGTCGAACCTCGCGAAGAAGTCGAAGAAGGGTCGCCGCAAGTCGGCGTGAGGGGAGTGGTGACAGCTCTTCGGGTCAGGCGTACCTTCGGTGGCACACATCACTGTTTGGCCCTAAACGCGCGGCGCTGGACCGTGCCCGAACGAAAGTGATGGAGCAATGATTACCAAGGATGCAGCCGACTACGCCGCTGATGTTGAGGGCTTCACGGCAGATGAGACCTCAGCGCGGTTCACTTGGGGGGACGACAGGGTAAGTCTCACGACTGAGATCCATCTAGACCAGAGCACGACGGTATCGGCTCATGTGGACGTGGACCAGTCGTTCGACAGTCTCGATGACCTTCGCGCGCTCATCGGACGTCTACAGTTCGTAGCCGACCACTGGAGCGATGCTGAGAGGTTCGCCAGTGACCATTGCGAAGAGGTTGCCGCAGATCTGCGGGCCGAACGCGAGAGGGTCATCACGGGTGAGGACATCGACGCGATGGCAGTTGAGGATCGCGTGGCGTACCTGGAGACGCGTGCATGGCGCGTACTGGCTCGGTAGTTGCGCATAGACGAACGAAACAGCCCGCCCACGTTGTGATTGCGTGGGTCGGGCTGTTTCGCTAAATCATGGGGGGCGTTGGGTCGTCCAGGCGCTGTTGAACTCCGAGCGGTGCAATCCTCTTCAGGATTCGACTAACGCGAGGTCGTTGATTGTCGCCCGGCAAGTGGGATTCTACGACATCAAAGACCGCAGACACTGACTGGTCTGGATCTGCCATTAATTCGGTCACCCGATGGGCGACGTCACCGTCTACCACGCCCGCAGTAAACGGATTTCCCCTGGATGGAATGAAGTACAGCGAACCCAAAGACCATCTGAAGCCGTCAACTCTTCCGATTTCGTGCGATTCACGTCGCCGTTCCACGGTCGACTGCAATTCAATTTTCAGTCTGACTACTCCCTCGTGAGTAAATTCGACGGGAGTGAGGCCGATGTGACGTTGGCGTATTGCTCCTTTTAGGTTCCACCCCCCCTTCTCCGACGCAGATACCATACGCCTGAGTGCAGTTCGCGCTTGTGGGGGTAGCTCAGATAATTCAGCTGCAAGTGGGCTGTTGGGATCGGTGTCGCTTGCGTGCCCAAGAATCGACACCACAGTACGCAGCGCGTCTGAGTCGACCGAGGATGCAACGGTTGCCGGATCAGCAGTTTGATCTTCCGGAATCATCTGCGATGGAACTCGAAATACAACACGAACCGAACCGGGGGTAGCGCCCTCGATTAGTAGTCGATTACTGTAAGCGGCTCGGCCTGACATGAATTTCGCTGTTTGTTTGACTGCCTCACTCATGCCGCTAACGAATCGTGAGAATTGCAGCGCATTCGTTGAATGGCTTTCTACACCCGGCCCCTCCAGGTGCAGGTCGGCTTCGGCTTGCTCAGGACCGGCCTCTTGCTCATAGACATTGTTAAGGATGGGATCGTCTCCAACGACACCGGAGCGGAGGGTTGCGCGAAGTGCTTCGTCAGAAGGTGACGACCCTCCGGCTTCGCGTAGAGCTTCCCGAAGTAGTGCTGCGATTTCACTATTGCTCACAGTGTCACCTCCAGGTACCCCTTGCGTATGGTCTCGGGTAACAGGTTCCCATGTTCGTCCTTGACACGAGACCAGGTGGCATCCCAGACAGCAAGCTGGCTGGCCGAATCAGGAACCACGAACCCATCAATGAGTCCTCCCATCGGCTGCAGTCTGTCGAGACCCTGGGTGAGGTTGGAACTTACGTGTTGCAGGGTACTGAGTGGCCACGCCTGTCCATTAGAACATATGTTTGTATAGTCGTGTTGGGGAACGATTACCACCACGTCGATGTCGGACGGCGGAGCCCACGGCTTATGACTGATGAAGCCGCCGTCGACCCAGAGAGTCACTGGACCAAGGCGAACACGGAGAATGTCCGTATAGAGCACGAACGCTCGATATACGAGTTCACGGGAGTCGCGATGGGGTGCGTCGACTACGAACTTTTGGTGGATCTCCTCCAGTGTTGCAGGATGTCGGCCTGCCGGTAGCGTCGAGTACGGACCGCTCAATAATGGAATCGCCACCGTTCGGCCTCGCCTTTCGTCCGGGTCAGATACGGATTGTGACATGCGAGGTGACGCGAGGGGGTGCTGTCCTCTGATGGGATGACGCTGGCTGGCCTTACCCATTGAGGAGGAGGTTTAAGGCTAGGACTACGCCACCAGACGCCCATGGGCAACAAGGCCACGGTCCGTATTTCCCGTAGGACGGCTGTGACCTGCGCCTTTGTTCTTATGGCGGAAACGGAAACGTGGGGATTCTGGGACAGCAAAGCCTATGGGGCGGTTTTCGCGGCCCATGGGTCACCGGCCCACCCCTCTGACCTGCGACGATGCTTCATTGGTGCCGCGATGGTCAGCATGGGCCGGGATGGTCACTCAGGACCACCGCACCTTCTGGTCCACCGTCACCCATCTCGAATGCCAGGCCCCGCATCAGTTCGATTCTCAGCGCTTGAATCTGCCGACCCTCACCCGGACCCCCAAAGGCACTTCTAGGCGCTCTTTGGCCATCTCTGTAACCGAAAACAGGCCATTCCTGCGCCATGGTCAGAACGTCATGGCTTTAGAAGTCCCGGATGTGCTTGTTGGATGGCTGAATGTCCTTCTTGCCGCGACGTTGATTGCATATGCGATGTGATGGAGCGAGGGCTCCACGGTTATCCCCACCGCGCGCGATAGGCACGATGTGATCGGCTTCAAACGACATGGGATGTGGAGTCTTGAGATCGGGATCAATCCACTTTCCACAGAGATGACAAATGTCGTGTTCTCTTTTGAGCTTTGCTCTTGCTCGTCGGTAACGACTATCACCAGTACGTGTCATATACCTCTGCCTCTCGTGGGCATCAAGGTGGTGCGTGGGCACACGGGCACAGGTGGTCGTGGCCTGCGCGTGCCGTTCCCTCGGACACCACGCAGACCACGATCCATTCCAGGCAGTAGCACAAGCCTGGCTCTGTTGGCGTGCACCGTGCTACGACCGTGCGCCCCAGGTTCTTTTAGACCGCCCCAACCATTCGCCGGGTATGGGTCACGGTCACCAACCACCCCCCGGGCGCAAAGGCGAGGGCGCATCTCAAACGGGTGCCACATCAAAGCCGCGCCAGGACTCCATCGCCGTCATCGTCATCGGTGCCGTAGTTCTCAACGGCAGCCCGCTTCGCGTAGACCATCCGCAAAAACTCCCAGAGCGCGGTGGCCGGTGCGATCTGGCAGTCAGCACTTGGACCGTCGACTGAGCCCGAAGCCATACGATCCACAAGACCCGGATCGTGGGTGCGCTCTGCGACCAGGGCCACGTTAGCGTGGTAGGCCCGCCACTCTTCTAACTGGCCGGGGGTCCATCTTTCAACACGCCCCGGCGACCTCTTGTCCAGCTCAGACCACAAGCGCCGCAACGCATTTTGAAGCGCTGCTAGCTCACGTGCGCCCACTCCGGCATCCAACTGCCGCTGCACGCGTTCGATCTCGCGTCGGATCTCCTCAGGTGCGCGAGGCATCAGCTGTGTCTCACGCCCGGTGCGTGTGTGCTGCCATCGCCGGTTACCTGCCGGTCGGCCAGCGCCTTGGCCAGGCCGTCGGCTGCGGCTGAGGTGGTCGAGTCCGCGCGGACGGGTGACGCGAGCAGCGAGCGCAGGCCATCGGCAGCTGCCTGTTTGCGGTCGTCGTCAGAGACCTTGGGCTCCGACTCGCTGAGCTGAAGTGACTTCTTCCATGCGGCCAGGGCGTCGGCCTTCGCCTGTTCCTTGTCGGTCATTCGTCACCTCGGAACGCGTCCCGCAGCGCGTCTGCTGCGCGCACCTTCGACAGCTCACGATCCAGGTCAGACCTGCCACCAAGCTCACGCCGGATCTCTTCGACAGCGCGTCGCTGTTCTTCGGTCGGCTCATGCATTGGCGAACGCCTCCGCAGCTCGTGCACTCTGAGTGAACGCGATTGCTCGCACCCATCCATCGAATCGTTCATGGAAGTCTGCGGCTGTCGTGACGGGTGCCAGCGAGACCGGGGTATAGGCACCGATGGCCACCTGGACGATACCGTCGACAGTGGATGTCTGGTGTAGATCTACCGCCATGTCACAGTTGTGTTGCGCGTGAACGGCTTTCGCGAATGTCAGTTCATCGGGCACCTCGAAGAGGGTATGCGCCACAGCGGTGACACGGCCCATCCGGTCGCGGGGTGACACCAGGAGTGCGCCCGCAACCTTACGTGCGTATAGCTGTAGTGCGTTCGCGCTGTCCAGCAGAGATCCCAGCTGCGAACCGTAGCCGAGACGGGACGCCACTTCCCACGAGGCCCAGTCAGGACGGTTGGTGGGTAGCTCACCGGCCAGACGTTCCACGTTCAGTGCGTGTTCGGTCACGATGTCAGCGACCTGCGCAAGGTACTTGTTCGCGTTGTCCACGTTGGCCACGGCTTCGGTGATGGCGTTCTCGGTCAGCGTCAGAGCGCCGTTATGTCGCAAGGTGTCCACCTGAGCGGTGAGCGTGATAGCTGCACAGGCTCCGTCGATGTCTCCAGCTGCGGCCAGCTCAGCCGCGTTCGGTAGCTGCTGGCCCGTGAACGCTGACAGCTTTTCGTGGCGCTGGAGAGCCAGCTGTACAGGGCGTGGGTGTTTGATAGCCACGCCGAGCTGCTGGAAGGCATTGCCTAGCGCGTGAATGCTTATCGTCATTTATTCGTCCTCGAATTCTTCATCTTCACGATCACCGCTCAGGTGATCGACTATGGCATTCGCCAGATCCACGAGGCGCTCAGCGGGCCAGGCGAACATGTAAGTCTTGGAATAGGTTCTAAGCCTGACCGACACGAATCCTGGATGGGCATCGGAGTCGCGCATGGTCACCTCGCCGCCCCGAATTCGGCTGTAGTCGATGGTCAATGCGTTTCACACCAATCCATGATGGCGTCCGCGATCTCCTCGGCCAAACAAATGGGGATTCTGGTTGCCACTTCTCTTAGGCCCACAAAGACACTCAGTTGGTCGTCGCCTTGGCGAAGTACCGAGATCTCATGCGGGTCGACGCTGCGATCCCTGGTGTGTGGCTTGTAGTGGCTCATAGCGAATCTCCAGAGCGAAATATCTTGCCAAGTCCCCACTTGGCTGGCGTGACCGTGGTCGGTTTGTCAGTCAGCGAGTCAATCGCGTTGACTACCTCGGTCAATTCATCTGGCGTGATGAAGAAATGAGCGGTACCGCGCTCCAGTAAGAAGTTCGGCGATGGTGTACGCAGCTTGGTCACACGTATCTGCCGTGAACCACTGCCGATGGTGACTTCGTCGTTCACGAGATCACCTCGGTGAGGGCCGCGATAAAGTCCGCGACAGCTTCGGGGGCGACATAGACCGTCGATCGGCTTTGGTTGATTGACACGTCACCGCGTGTCGTTTTCGACACCGTGAGCGGTACACGACCTGGTGTTGCGATACGCAACACGTTTTCTCGGCTGAGAGTCATACTCCTCTCTTCTTCGGAATCCCACGGGATAGACATCGTGGGTGTGAATGCGGCTACTAGTAGCGAGTCTTTCGATTGTCGCACACGGGTGTACCACGACCTTTTACCCTTACTAGTAGAACCTTCTTCGCGAAGGTTCTCGAAGTCTTCCGGAATTCATCGAAAGTGTCCGGGCCGGTGATGACCAACGCCGCTCCGTAGGGTGTACGGAGAGGTTCGGGGTGATGGGTGCGGGATCGGCAGGTATTCGATTCTGAAACACCTGATACTTAGTTGCGCCGTGCAACCAGAACGGCTCTTAGAACCGATCTTTGAGTCGTGGGGTACTCGTGGATACCAGATCGGCGTGAAAGTCCGTCAGAATCCGCACCCGTAGCCATTACGGCCCCTCCTGGTCGAAGTCGAACGCCAACTGATCTCGTGAATGCCACTTGCCGCGCCCTGGTCCCGGAACAATGCGCCGGGTGTCGTAGCGTTCCTGCATGTAATCGCGAATGGCCAGCAGGGCGGCCCGGTTGTACCAGAGACCATCGCCCTCGTGTCGGCGGGCCAGCGCGTGATTCTTTCGCCTCCACCTGCGCAGTGTGTAGCGGCTGCGATTCACCAGACGTATGGCGTCCTCTTCGCAGATCCACTCGTCAGTCGAGATCCACGTCATAGCCAGATCCTCGAACCAGAGCCACGTTCCCACCAGTCCTCGACGTCGCCGTATCCGACCATGTCCTTGTGCAGTCGGTCAGGGTCGAATTCGTGCTCTCCGATCGCTCGGATGAGTCCCGCGAATATCTGGTCCCAGTTCGACCGACGTCGACCCTTTGCCCAGGCTTTGAAGATCTTGGCCAGCTCGCGCGCGTTGATCCCATGGCGATTGCACGCTGTGACGTGCCCCGCGTTGATATGCCAGCCTTGTGGTAGTTCCACTGGCGTTCTACCCAATGCATCCTCGCTTTTCTTTCGCGTCCCTCTTTGATTCCGAGAGTCGTTATTGGAATGGTGGAGCAGCTTTGCTGCTCGCAATCTCCCCGCAGGCGCGAAGCGCCGAGGACTTCCCCCGTTTCCACATGTTGGTGCCTGGTGGACCTACTGGATAGCTGTCTATCCCGCTGGTGGGAATTTGCGATCACCAGCAAGCTGGCGATCTATCAGATTCACGGGATCTTTGTTGGTGAACGCGATGAAAGAATCAGGCGATGTCGGTGGCGACGACCCACCAGGCTGGGTCTGATCGACCGGGTTTCATCGTGTCCCGTGAGTGAGGATATGTAGATTCATAGAAGGGCGTCTGAATCGCCGCAGGTCAGATGGGGTCGTTGTCATCATTTTTGATGACAACTGTCATCAGATGTGATGACAACACTGGTCTGGTCCAGGTCTGTTGTTGTTGCCTCCGTGTCCAGCAGGCGCGCAAGCTCTTCCGTCTCGGCGGTTTCGTGGTAGTCGCACACCGCATACTTGCTGCCACGGTTCTTCAGTTTGCCGACGTAGTACCGAGACGGGTGTGGGAGTAGGCACCGTGGGGACGACCCGTCCACGAGATAGCCGAACTGAACGGCCTTGTTGATGGCCCTTGGTAGGTTGCGTCGGTCCACCCTCAGCAGGCTTGGCAGCTTGCCGGGTCCGAAGGGTGCGTGACCGTTTGCCCGAACCCGTGCCACGGCCAGTTGAGACACCCGCAGCCAGATTGGTAGTTCTCGGTTGTGAGCATCGGTTTGAACCGTCCTGGATCGGATGGAGACCTGGTTTAGGCCACCTCCGCTTTGGAGGCGACGGTGTCACGGTAGCGCGTCTCGTATTCGATGGGTGGGCAGTAGTCCAGAGACGAGTGCAGTCGCTCTGTGTTGAACCAGTGGACGTAGGCGGCGGTCTCTCGTTCGACGTGGCCCCGATCGGTCCAGGTGCGGCCGGTGTCGATCAACTCGGTCTTGTAGAGGCCGATCGCCGATTCCATGAGCGCATTGTCGAGAGCATCGCCCACCGATCCGATGGAACCGGTGATGTTGGCCTCGGTCAAGGCGGCGGTGAACGCCAACGACGTGTACTGACTTCCCGCATCGCTGTGATGCACCAAACCCGTTGAAGTAAAAGCGAATCCGGACCTCCGTCGAGTGAACAGTGCTTGTTCGACCACACTGGTCACCAACGGTGTGTGCTTGCTGGTCATGACCCGCCATCCGAGGATGCGCCGTGAGAACACATCGACGAGGAACGCCACGTAGACGAACCCGGCCAATGTCCACACGTAGGTAAAGTCGGCGACCCACCACTGATCGGGATGTGTGGGTGTATTCCACTGCCGCTCAACATGATCAGGGAAGCGCGGTGCCGTCTCGTCGCGACGGGTCGTAGTGATGCGATGCGAGCCACGAACCGCGCCGGAGATTCCGCAGATCCCCATCAGCCGGCCGATCTGGTCGCGTCCCATCATATGACCGGCACGCCACATCGTGTGATACATCTTGCGCACCCCATACACACTGCGGTTCTTCTCAAACTGCTGGTAGACGGCGTGCGCGGCATACGCCTCGGACAGTGTCGCTGCCGAGATCGTGCCCCGCTGTTTGTGGGCGTAGTAGGTGGACGGGGCGATCTGCATTCCGTACTCGGTGAGTACCCGGCAGATCGGATCGACCCCGAACCGGTCGCGGTGAGCGTCGATATACTCGACGATCAACGAAGTCGGCGGTCGATCTCCGCCGCGGCGAAAAACGCCGACGCTGTCTTCAAAATCTCCGTCGTTATCTCAGGTCTGTTCGGTCGTTTGAATGGTTGAACAGGGAGTTCGTGTCATGAACAGTGTCTATGACACTGCCTGCTTCGAGGCGATGAGTGCGGAGTTGGCCGTGGAGCCGGGCGACTTGGTCGCGCAATTCACGATTTTCGGTATCGAGTTCGCGGATGCGAACGTGCGCGAGAGCGAGACGCTGCCGCAGTGAGGCATCCGACCCCCGCTCGATACCGACGGTGGCGGCCGGGACCGCCGGCGAGGTGGTGAGGCGACGGATGTCATCGCGGAACTCGGCCTGGTTGTAGAGCCAGGCCCGGGAGACTCCGGCGCGGGCGGCAATGTCGGTGACAGTGAACCTTTTCCCGGTCTCCTTGAGCTCATGCAGGGTTCGTCGGGCACGGGCAAGAGTGTCCATTCGGCGTCGCTGGGCGGCTGCGACGAGGTGGTGACTGTTGTCAGTCGGCATCGGATGATCCCTCTCGGCAGCAGGATGTATCGGTCGCGGGGTCCTCACCGCAGCGGCAGTGACTGTCACCTTCGAGGGTGGTGATGATGGTGAGCAGGTTGGTTTCGACGGTGCGGTTCATCTCGGCGAGACGGGTGTGGCCGTCCGCGTCGGCGCGGGCGATCAGCGTTCGGGTGTCGTCGAGTTGTTTGTGATGGTGCGGTAGGAACTCGGCGGTGGTGACGAACAGTGGGCAGGTCAGGCACGCGTTGGCATGCGGGCACGATTTCTGTAGTGGCAGACCGCAATAGCCGTTCGGAAGGACCATGGTGGCTCGGGACAGGTTCTGTTTCATCCACTCGGCATCGGCGAGTGGGCCGTCGATGGTGGTGTCGACGGGTTCGCCGCGGATGTTGATCTTCTGGGCGCGTTCCCACTGCTCACGGATGGTGGTGTCCGCCAGGCGTGCGTAGACCGCGGTCATCGTATGGCTGGTGTGATCGAGCAGACGCCGGACCACTTCCTGAGGCACCTCGTTGTTGATCAGTCGAGTCGCGTAGGTATGCCGGAACTGGTGTGCGGTGACATACACCGGACTTCCGAGTTCGTCTGTGATATTTCTACTTTCAAGCCAGAGTCCGAGCTGGCGGACGAAGGTGGCGGTGGGCATCGGCAACCGGCCGTCGGGGTTGGATGTCGTGCGCGGCAGCAACACCGCGGTGGTCGGGAACCGCTGCCGGGTGCGTGCCTGTTGCGCCTCGATCATGGCGGTGAGCTCGTCGTCGATGGGCACGATCGCGTCGCGTCGCATCTTGTGGTTGCGGTAGCGCAGATAGACCGCGCTCTGTCGGTCTCGAATCAGACAGTCCAGAGGCAACCGGGTCGCATCGCCTACACGCAGGCCGGTGCGGATGAGGATCTCCACCAGGAGCCGGATCCGAGGGTCGGCGATCCGGTCGAGGTTGTCGGTGCTTTCGATCTGGTTCATGACGAACTCGGGAATGAACCGTGGCCGGGATGTCTCGTCGCGGCGAGGATGGTCACTGGGATACAACTCGGCGTCGGCCGACAACGACGCCCAACGGTGCTGACGGACAGCACGCAGAAACCCGGCGACGGAACTGATGTCGCTACTGCGGGTCTTCGGGTGGGGAACCTCGACAGCGAGTCGGGCCAGGTATCCCTCCAACGCTGCCCGATCGAGATGCGCCGGGCCGG
Organism: Gordonia sp. YC-XJ4; assembly: GCF_059511865.1. Classification (NCBI taxonomy): domain Bacteria; kingdom Bacillati; phylum Actinomycetota; class Actinomycetes; order Mycobacteriales; family Gordoniaceae; genus Gordonia; species Gordonia sp. YC-XJ4. The sequence continues at coordinate 3,589,545 of NZ_CM183447.1, read as the reverse complement.
GCGCCGTGGTCAACCCGGGTGTCAGCTGTGACAGTCGCACCAGCGCGATCCGGTCCTTGCGCAGCTGACCCACCCCGAGCCCACACGATATCCGCCAGCGGCACCAGCGTTTGGCCAGCTCACGGAGCCATGGTGGGTGCACAGGGGTGAAATCGCATCGAGCATCGTCCCCGGCGGCGATGCCGAGCCGCCGTAGCAGCCACACATCTCGCCGGTATTCACCGTCCCATCCGGTGTCGTCGCGCAGGTCGTGCAGTCGCTCGATCGCGAAGCCGAGAAATGCTCGAGGCGAGTTGGTCGCGGCGGAGGCCGGTAGCCCGGCGAGCCACTCGGTCAGTGAACGCTCGAGCAGCGATTCGACACCGGAGGTGGCCAGATGGTCCAACAGTGGTTTGATCGAGCGTGGTGTGGTGCGGGTCCGGTGCGTATCGACCCGGCATTGCAGCGTGTACTGGATCTCGAGCCGCAGGTGCGGTGGCATCGCTCGCAGATCGAATCGGTCCTCGCCGTAGTGGGCGCAGTAGCTGATGAACTCGTCGACAGGTGGGCGGCCCCGTTGGCGCCAGCGGACATGGTGGGAACGACACCAGCCTTGTCCCAACTCGGCCCACAAGCGGCATTCCGGGATCGCGCAGATCGTAGTCTGTTCGCCGTCCACGTGCGGATGCCACTGCGCCACCGGTGGTCGTCCTGCCTTGTCCCAGTCTCGGGAATGCTTGTAGCACAGCTGATACCGATGCTGACCGAACCCGCATTCGGTGATCGAACACGACTGCAGCGGTCGATGGCCTGTCACCTCGGGATCCGCGGTGGCTGCCCAGGTCTGTCGGTCCGGATGGCCGGCACGCGTCCACCGATGACGATGCGCCAGGCACAGCCCGCCGTAACGGCTCGAGTGCACGCATCCCCGGACCATGCACGCGGGCGTGCCGAGAATCGGATCACCGACTGCCGGCACCAACACATCGACGCGGAACTCCGGGCGTACCACGGACGTCAACTGTCGCGCCGCTGCGGGAACGAGGGTCCTCGCCGCCGCCTCGGCACTCATTGTTGTTCCTGCTTTTCCGGAAGCCAGCCCACTGCCACCAACGCTCGCCGCGCATCCTCGACTTTCAGGTGTGCGTAGGCGTCGCTGGTGGTGGCGATCGAGGCATGTCCGAGCAGATGCTGTACCACCTCCACCGGCACCCCGCGACGCAACAACTCCGTCGCATAGGAATGACGAAAGGTGTGCGGACCGAATCGGATTCCGGTCCGAGACCGGATCCGGCAGACCAAGTCGTAGACACTGGGATAGGTCAGCGGATACCCGATCCGACCGGACCACAGGTTGACGAACACGTAGTCGCTGTCCAGGTCGCCGTACTCGCCGTGCAGGTAGTCGGCATAGAGGCGGATCACTCGGGCTGGTACCGGTACCTGCCGGGATCGTCCGCTCTTGGCCCGCGCCCGATTCACGTTCACACGCGGCACCACCGACACCAGCCGAGATGCAGCGTCGATGTCACTGTGCCGCAACCCCAATGCCTCACCCACCCGAAGCCCGGACTCGGCGAGCAGGACGAGCAGGAACCGGTCCCGCAGCCGATCGCACGCGGCCACGATCACCGAGACCTGATCGGTGTCGAGCGTGTCGGGAATGCTCCGATCGTCCCGCAGCCGGATCCGTTTGGTACGTTCCAGTCGAGATCCCAAGTGCGCCAGCAACGGACGCCATGACCCACCGTGCACTTCGCGCCGTTGCCAGGTTGTCAGGAGATCACCCAGATCCACGCCGTGACGTTGATGGAACTCGTAGAACGCCGACACCGCGGACAGTTTCCGGTTCACCGTCGCTTCCGAGCACACGCTCTCCGCGGTCGGCAAAGCGGCCACGCCGGCCGCCCGTGCCACCAGCGGCAGTCGCAGCCACGCAACGAAACGGCCCACATCCTCGAGGTGCACCCGCGACCACACCAGTGCGCGCTGGTTCAGGAACTCGAACCAGTCCCGCAGGTCATACGCGTAGGCCTTGACGGTGTTCGGTGAGTGTTCGATCGCGTGCAGATGCGACAAGAACCCCTCGATCGGTGCCACCACCGATGAATCGCGATCGACAACCGTCCACGATTCCGAATCGCCGAATGGCATCGCCACCGACTGCACTCGCAGACTACGGCTCGTCATGGACACCAAAGATAACCTGTCTACGGCACACTTCCCGGCATCTCGACCGGCGTGTCGTTTACATCCTTGACTACCTTGGTCGGGCCTCAGATAACATTGGCTCTGCGTAATTCGGCGTTCTCCCGCCGAAGTTCACGCAATTCCGCGTCATGGGCGGCCACCGTCGTCCCCGATCCGGAGACGATCGGAGTGTCCTTCTCGATCCAGTTGCGTAGCGTCGCCGGATTGATGTCGAGCAACTCCCCGACATGACGACGCGCTCCTGACTTGGACTCGCCGGGCTCGGCAAGCCGATCCCGATACATCCTCACCGCCCGCTCACGGGTCTCCTGGTCGAACTTCCGTGGTGCTCCCATATCCGTATTCTCCTGGTGAGATCACGGTCTCCACCAGACCCAGGACGGTTCAGTTTCGGCCTGTTCCAGGTAGGCCCACACTGAATCGCCCCGGGTTTGCTGGAGGCTCGGTTAGTTGGTTCCAGCGATTGCTGGGACCGGGTTCTCACGGTAGCTGGTGGCTGTGTGGGTCGCCCAGTAGGCGGCCTCGTACTCGACGGGCGGGACGTGTCCGATCTCGCCGTGCAGGCGTCGGTGGTTGAACCATTCGATGTATTCGGCGACCGCGATTTCGACCTCGCCGACACCGCCCCAACCACCACGCGGGCGCATCACTGGGTTACGAACGCACTCGGCTTTGAACAGCGAGTTGAACGCCTCGGCCATCGCATTATCGTACGAATCACCTTTGGAGCCAACAGAAGTCACCGCATCCGCCTCGGCGAGACGTTCGGTGTAACGAATGGCTCGATACTGCACTCCGCGGTCGGAGTGGTGGATCAGCCCGGCCACATCCTGGCCGGCCCGCGAGCGCGCCCACAACCCCATGTCCAGGGCATCGAGCGCGAGGCCGGTATGCATGGTCGTGGACACCTGCCAGCCGACGACCATGCGGGAGAACACATCGAGGATGAATGCCGCATATACCCAGCCGGAGTGGGTGCGGATGTAGGTCAGGTCGGCGACCCACAAGGCATTCGGCGCTTGGGCGGTGAACTGCCGTTTGACCCGATCAGCCGGCTGTGGCGTCTCGGCTCCCTCACTGCGAGTGGTCTTACGTGTCTTCAACCGCGGTATCCCCTGCAGCCCATCGGCTTTCATCAATCGTTCGACGGTGCAGCGGGCCACGCCGAACCCCTTTCTACAGAGTTCGGCGTGTACTTTGCGAGCACCGTAGACACCGAGATTGTCGGCGTGCACGGTGCGGATCTCACCGAGCATCTCGCGGTCACGAACTGCTCGTGGCGCCTCGGTCTTCTGTGGGCTCAGGTGGGCTCGTACCGTGGACGGAGCGATCTGGGCGGCCGTGTCGCGCAGGGCCGCGCAGATCGGATCGACTCCGTGTTCATCGCGATACGCGGCGACGAACTCCACGATCAACGCTGTGGGCGGTCGATCTCCGCCGCGAAAAAAGCCGACGCCTGCTTCAAGATCGTGTTCGTTATCTGAGGCCCGACCAAGGTAGTCAAGGATGTAAACGACACGCCGGTCGAGATGCCGGGAAGTGTGCCGTAGACAGGTTATCTTTGGTGTCCATGACGAGCCGTAGTCTGCGAGTGCAGTCGGTGGCGATGCCATTCGGCGATTCGGAATCGTGGACGGTTGTCGATCGCGATTCATCGGTGGTGGCACCGATCGAGGGGTTCTTGTCGCATCTGCACGCGATCGAACACTCACCGAACACCGTCAAGGCCTACGCGTATGACCTGCGGGACTGGTTCGAGTTCCTGAACCAGCGCGCACTGGTGTGGTCGCGGGTGCACCTCGAGGATGTGGGCCGTTTCGTTGCGTGGCTGCGACTGCCGCTGGTGGCACGGGCGGCCGGCGTGGCCGCTTTGCCGACCGCGGAGAGCGTGTGCTCGGAAGCGACGGTGAACCGGAAACTGTCCGCGGTGTCGGCGTTCTACGAGTTCCATCAACGTCACGGCGTGGATCTGGGTGATCTCCTGACAACCTGGCAACGGCGCGAAGTGCACGGTGGGTCATGGCGTCCGTTGCTGGCGCACTTGGGATCTCGACTGGAACGTACCAAACGGATCCGGCTGCGGGACGATCGGAGCATTCCCGACACGCTCGACACCGATCAGGTCTCGGTGATCGTGGCCGCGTGCGATCGGCTGCGGGACCGGTTCCTGCTCGTCCTGCTCGCCGAGTCCGGGCTTCGGGTGGGTGAGGCATTGGGGTTGCGGCACAGTGACATCGACGCTGCATCTCGGCTGGTGTCGGTGGTGCCGCGTGTGAACGTGAATCGGGCGCGGGCCAAGAGCGGACGATCCCGGCAGGTACCGGTACCAGCCCGAGTGATCCGCCTCTATGCCGACTACCTGCACGGCGAGTACGGCGACCTGGACAGCGACTACGTGTTCGTCAACCTGTGGTCCGGTCGGATCGGGTATCCGCTGACCTATCCCAGTGTCTACGACTTGGTCTGCCGGATCCGGTCTCGGACCGGAATCCGATTCGGTCCGCACACCTTTCGTCATTCCTATGCGACGGAGTTGTTGCGTCGCGGGGTGCCGGTGGAGGTGGTACAGCATCTGCTCGGACATGCCTCGATCGCCACCACCAGCGACGCCTACGCACACCTGAAAGTCGAGGATGCGCGGCGAGCGTTGGTGGCAGTGGGCTGGCTTCCGGAAAAGCAGGAACAACAATGAGTGCCGAGGCGGCGGCGAGGACCCTCGTTCCCGCAGCGGCGCGACAGTTGACGTCCGTGGTACGCCCGGAGTTCCGCGTCGATGTGTTGGTGCCGGCAGTCGGTGATCCGATTCTCGGCACGCCCGCGTGCATGGTCCGGGGATGCGTGCACTCGAGCCGTTACGGCGGGCTGTGCCTGGCGCATCGTCATCGGTGGACGCGTGCCGGCCATCCGGACCGACAGACCTGGGCAGCCACCGCGGATCCCGAGGTGACAGGCCATCGACCGCTGCAGTCGTGTTCGATCACCGAATGCGGGTTCGGTCAGCATCGGTATCAGCTGTGCTACAAGCATTCCCGAGACTGGGACAAGGCAGGACGACCACCGGTGGCGCAGTGGCATCCGCACGTGGACGGCGAACAGACTACGATCTGCGCGATCCCGGAATGCCGCTTGTGGGCCGAGTTGGGACAAGGCTGGTGTCGTTCCCACCATGTCCGCTGGCGCCAACGGGGCCGCCCACCTGTCGACGAGTTCATCAGCTACTGCGCCCACTACGGCGAGGACCGATTCGATCTGCGAGCGATGCCACCGCACCTGCGGCTCGAGATCCAGTACACGCTGCAATGCCGGGTCGATACGCACCGGACCCGCACCACACCACGCTCGATCAAACCACTGTTGGACCATCTGGCCACCTCCGGTGTCGAATCGCTGCTCGAGCGTTCACTGACCGAGTGGCTCGCCGGGCTACCGGCCTCCGCCGCGACCAACTCGCCTCGAGCATTTCTCGGCTTCGCGATCGAGCGACTGCACGACCTGCGCGACGACACCGGATGGGACGGTGAATACCGGCGAGATGTGTGGCTGCTACGGCGGCTCGGCATCGCCGCCGGGGACGATGCTCGATGCGATTTCACCCCTGTGCACCCACCATGGCTCCGTGAGCTGGCCAAACGCTGGTGCCGCTGGCGGATATCGTGTGGGCTCGGGGTGGGTCAGCTGCGCAAGGACCGGATCGCGCTGGTGCGACTGTCACAGCTGACACCCGGGTTGACCACGGCGCCCGGCCCGGCGCATCTCGATCGGGCAGCGTTGGAGGGATACCTGGCCCGACTCGCTGTCGAGGTTCCCCACCCGAAGACCCGCAGTAGCGACATCAGTTCCGTCGCCGGGTTTCTGCGTGCTGTCCGTCAGCACCGTTGGGCGTCGTTGTCGGCCGACGCCGAGTTGTATCCCAGTGACCATCCTCGCCGCGACGAGACATCCCGGCCACGGTTCATTCCCGAGTTCGTCATGAACCAGATCGAAAGCACCGACAACCTCGACCGGATCGCCGACCCTCGGATCCGGCTCCTGGTGGAGATCCTCATCCGCACCGGCCTGCGTGTAGGCGATGCGACCCGGTTGCCTCTGGACTGTCTGATTCGAGACCGACAGAGCGCGGTCTATCTGCGCTACCGCAACCACAAGATGCGACGCGACGCGATCGTGCCCATCGACGACGAGCTCACCGCCATGATCGAGGCGCAACAGGCACGCACCCGGCAGCGGTTCCCGACCACCGCGGTGTTGCTGCCGCGCACGACATCCAACCCCGACGGCCGGTTGCCGATGCCCACCGCCACCTTCGTCCGCCAGCTCGGACTCTGGCTTGAAAGTAGAAATATCACAGACGAACTCGGAAGTCCGGTGTATGTCACCGCACACCAGTTCCGGCATACCTACGCGACTCGACTGATCAACAACGAGGTGCCTCAGGAAGTGGTCCGGCGTCTGCTCGATCACACCAGCCATACGATGACCGCGGTCTACGCACGCCTGGCGGACACCACCATCCGTGAGCAGTGGGAACGCGCCCAGAAGATCAACATCCGCGGCGAACCCGTCGACACCACCATCGACGGCCCACTCGCCGATGCCGAGTGGATGAAACAGAACCTGTCCCGAGCCACCATGGTCCTTCCGAACGGCTATTGCGGTCTGCCACTACAGAAATCGTGCCCGCATGCCAACGCGTGCCTGACCTGCCCACTGTTCGTCACCACCGCCGAGTTCCTACCGCACCATCACAAACAACTCGACGACACCCGAACGCTGATCGCCCGCGCCGACGCGGACGGCCACACCCGTCTCGCCGAGATGAACCGCACCGTCGAAACCAACCTGCTCACCATCATCACCACCCTCGAAGGTGACAGTCACTGCCGCTGCGGTGAGGACCCCGCGACCGATACATCCTGCTGCCGAGAGGGATCATCCGATGCCGACTGACAACAGTCACCACCTCGTCGCAGCCGCCCAGCGACGCCGAATGGACACTCTTGCCCGTGCCCGACGAACCCTGCATGAGCTCAAGGAGACCGGGAAAAGGTTCACTGTCACCGACATTGCCGCCCGCGCCGGAGTCTCCCGGGCCTGGCTCTACAACCAGGCCGAGTTCCGCGATGACATCCGTCGCCTCACCACCTCGCCGGCGGTCCCGGCCGCCACCGTCGGTATCGAGCGGGGGTCGGATGCCTCACTGCGGCAGCGTCTCGCTCTCGCGCACGTTCGCATCCGCGAACTCGATACCGAAAATCGTGAATTGCGCGACCAAGTCGCCCGGCTCCACGGCCAACTCCGCACTCATCGCCTCGAAGCAGGCAGTGTCATAGACACTGTTCATGACACGAACTCCCTGTTCAACCATTCAAACGACCGAACAGACCTGAGATAACATTGGCCCGCCGCAGCTCGCGGTTCTCCCGCTCCAACTGCGCGATCCGGTCGGCATCCTCGGTGGTGGTGCCCGCCCGCACACCGCCGTCGATCTCAGCCTGACGAACCCAGTTGCGCAACGCCTCGGGATGCACCCCGAGCTGATCGGCAATCCGCTTGACCGCGCCGCGCGAGGACTCCGGGTCCCGTCGCGCTTCCACCGCCATTCGGGTAGCCCGCTCCTTGAGTTCCTCACTGTACTTGCGTGGTGCTGCCATGCTCTCCATCCTTCACAGGTTCGAGAGCCTCCGACAAACCCGGGGCGGTTCACACCCACGGGTCACTGCGGTCGAGAGGGTGGTTCACAGGCACCATCCATCGTCGGTGGTTGGGCATCGCTTACTTGGACCGGCAAGCGCCATCTTCGACTCTCGGAGCAGGTAGAAGAACAGGTCGTCCGGCCCGTCGCACTTCGCGCCGCGTTGGTGCTTGCCTTCGTAGGCGATCCCCGGCGAATGCTTGTAGAGATGGACCTCGCCGTCGTAGCCCGCTCCCCACGCCATCGGCACCCCAGATGCTCCGCAGCGTGGACAGTGATCCACCACGACTCCCGTTGTCACATATGTCATTTCTTCAGTACCTCTTCCCATTTCGGATCATGACAGCGCCGTCGGCCACGCTGGTGGTGCCCGCGACGATTCGCTGGCGGATTGCGTCTGCCACCATGACTGTTCGGTCGCCCTCCGCGATGTCGATGCCGATTCGTTCGCAAAGGCGAAGGTCGATTGGCCTAGCCGCGCTGTTGATCTCGATTGTGTCTCGGCTCTTGCCCGCGACGGTCATCAGACGGCGTGCCATGTCTGCATCGTCTGCCAAGGTCCGCGTGATGCTCTCGGGACTGTCCTCATTGACGAAGTGGCGCTTGGTCATCTCCGGCTTCTCCTTGCGTAGCTGTTCCTCACTCATTGGAGGTGGCTTCGGCCTGGACTTGTACCGCTTACCGTCGGTGCCGGTGATGGGTGCGGGGTCGGCGGCAGGTGTCTGGTTTCCGGACAGCTCACGAGTGGTGTTGTTGACCGTCTGTTTGTTCAGCCCGGTCGCACTCGCGATAGACCGGATCGACAACCCGGATTCACGTAGTGACGCAACGACTTCCGATCGTTCTTCACGTGGTAGTCGAAGTCTCGAAGACCCAAACTCGCGGGTGCAGTAGTCATCCCACGACGTGTAGCCGAGGGATTGCCATGCGCGTTCCACATACGCTTGCTTGATCAGCTCCCACACAGCGTCAACGCCGACCTTGATGCGGTCGGTGAGCGCCCGTGCGTCAGTGGCAGGCAGCACGGCCACGTCTGCCTGCATCACGCCACCTCGCGCCCGAACACCTCGCCGAAGAGAGTCCGGGTCTCGACGCGTAGGCAGCGCCCGAAGTAGCGTGCCCTGACCTCGCCGCGTTCGATAGCGCGTCGGATGGTTCGCGGATGCACATCGAGAAGTTCGGCGGCACGGTCGACCGTCACGTATGGTCGCTCGCGTTCCAAAATGTCCTGCATGGTTCTCGCTTCCCATCGGATCTCCTGCGTCGGCAGGGATCACCCCAGTTGGGTGTCTAAGAAGCGAGGGGTCGCCGTGGGGCGCGGTCTGTCAGGTCATGTCTCCCAGTGTATGGAGACCAGGGGCGAGGAGACCACCAGCCGGGGCCGTGTCCGTGTGGGTTTAGCCCTGACGGAGCGATGCGGGAGTAGGGGCTGGATGGATAGCCCACGGCATAACCCACGAGAGGTATCAAGACAAAGAAAAAACCGCCCGTGACCAGGCGGTTTCTTAAGCTCCCCCAACTGGACTCGAACCAGTAACCGTTCGATTAACAGTCGAATGCTCTGCCAATTGAGCTATGGGGGACTGCTCGGGTGGTGCCGTTGTCACCCCGTCGGGGCGGCATCAGAACCGAACGCTGACTCTAGCGCATGGATCGGGCAAAGAACAAAACGCCAGTTCGCGGGTACCTTCTGGTGATTCCGGGTGATCCTGTGCCCGGTTGCCGGCACAAGATCACCCGGAACTGCGGCTGGGTGATGGTGGGGCGGGCGGGGCTCGAACCCGCGACCTACGGATTATGAGTCCGCGGCTCTAACCGACTGAGCTACCGCCCCGGTGGGCATCTCGTGCCCGAGCAGCGACATTACCCCACGGCCTGCGTGCGTCGCCCTCGCTGTGTCGCTGACGAGGCCGTCGCTGCTTGACGCATCCGGCAGGCCGGGGGCCTACCCTGGTGACATGGCTCTGAGTATCGAAGAACGACAAGCTTTTCTGGCCGAGCCCCATATTGGTGCGCTCTCGATCGAGGCGGGTGCCGACCGCGCTCCGCTGGTGGTGCCGATCTGGTATCAGTACACCCCAGGCGGCGACCTGTGGTTTCTGACCGGAGCCGATTCACGCAAGATGCGCCTGCTCGACACTGCCGGACGCTGTTCGCTGATGGTCGAGCGTCTCGACCCGTCGATCCGGTACGTCGCGGTGTCCGGGCCGGTGATCGACTCCGTACCGGGTACGCGTGCCGATCTCGTGGAGATGGCCGCGCGATATCTGCCGGCCGAGAAGGTGGACGGCTATGTCGAGTTCGCCGCCGCCGAGCACGGTACCCAGACCCGCGTGACCGTCCGGACAGATCAGTGGGTCTCGGCGGACCTGGGGAACGTCTGACCCTACGTCCAACGCGATTTCAGCTGTCGACGTCGTTCCAGATGCCGGTCTGCTCAAGGTGTTTCACCAGTCGCTCGGCGCCGTCGTCGAATTGGCGGCGGGTCTGAGCGATCACCTCGTCGCGATCGCCGGCGCGGTAGGCCGCGATCAGTCGGTCGTGACTGTCCACGGCGACCTCGCCCCATTCCGGGTCGGAGGCGTAGAGCTGGGTGGGGGTGTAGCGCGCCGCCGAGAGCAGGAACCAGGCGAGTTTCTTCCCGGCCGCGATCACGTTGTGGCGCCGGTGGAACTCGAATTCCGCGTCGATGATGGCCGCCGTGTCGCCGGAGGCCACGGTCGAGCGCAACTTCTGGTTACACCACTCGAGGTCGGCGATTTCCTCGGAGGTGATCACCTCGGCGGTGCGCAGAGCGAGCTTCACCGCGATCTCACCTTGCAGCCAGAAGAGGTCGTCGACGTCGATGCGGTCGAGATCGGAGACCCGGTAACCGCGATGAGGCTCGAGGCTGACCATTCCCTCACCGCGCAGCGTGAGCAGGGCCTCGCGGACCGGTGTCACGCTCACCCCGAGCCGCTCGGCGGTCTCGTCGAGGCGGATGTACTCGCCGGGCCGGAAGTCCGCGGTCATGATCAGGTGCCGCAGATGCGCGGCGACCTCCTCGGACAGCTGCGGGCGGCGGCGCAGGCGCGCACGGTCGTCGGCGCCGCCCGCGCGACCTTCCGGACGCTCGGACGCCGAGGGTCGTGCCGATGATGTCGCGCTGGATTTCATTGGTGCCACCGTAGACCGTCGAGGTGAGTGCGCCACGCATTCGGCGTCGGGTCGAATCCGGGTGCGTGCGTCGCCCGTGGATCATCACGGCCGCCTCCGAATCATATGTTTGATATGTCTGCCCGTGACCGGCGCCACAGATACTGCCGCTACATTGGTGGCCATGCCCAAGTCAGCACGCCGATCAACGCAGAGTTCTCCAGTGGACGAGAGCTCGCTCGCCGGCGATGGCGATGAGAGTGAGACCAGGGGAGACGTCGACACCGTAACAGCGGGCGAGGACTCGGTCGGTGCAGGTGAGCGTGCCGGATCGGGGATCTCGGAACCCACGCCGCTCGACGGCGAGGGCTTCCTCGAGGCCAATCGCCGCGAGCGCGAGCGGTTGCGCGCCGACGCCGAACGCAAGGCGGCCCGCTCGTCGGACCCGGATCGGGTGCCGCGCAAACTCGGTGACGACGAGTCGGCTGCGACGTCGGGACCCGCACGGCGCCGGCGCCTGACGGTGGGCGGGAGCCGTGCCCTGTTCGCGGTGGTTGCGGTGCTCGTCGTGCTCGTGGTCGGACTCGGGGTGTCCACCGGTGTGCTGGCCTATCGCCTGCACAGCGCCGACAGTGCGGCGGCCGCCGGGCCGTCCGATGCCGACCGGAAGACCGTGATCGACACCGCCAAGAACTACGCCGCGACGCTGACCACCTACGACTCGTCGAACTACGGCGATCTCGACGCGCGTATCCTCCAGATCTCCACCCCCGACTTCGCCAAGACGTTCATCGCGTCCTCGCAGGACGCCCGAGCGGGTAACGCCAACGCCAAGGGAGTCTCCAAGGCCACCGCCGCACACGGGGGTATCGAGTCGATGAGCGCCGACAACGCCGTCGTGCTCGTCAGCCTGGATCAGACCATCACCTCACCGGAGCTGACGAGCGAGGTGCCCCAAGGCATCCCGTATCAGTCCAGGGTGTTGGTGACGCTCACCAAACAGGACGGACGCTGGATGCTGGCGGGGTTCACGGTCGTCGAATAACTGACCGGGTCAAGAGAATTCGTCGACCGATCGCGTCGATGCGAGCCGGCGCGGGCGGCTGGGAGCCGCGAACCAGATCGGCGACGACCGCCAGTTCGGCATGGACCAGGAAGCGCGCTCGGCTCGCGTCGACGTCGGGGTGCGCCCGACATACCCAGGCTGCCCACTCCTCGACGTTGCGGCGTTGCTGGGTGCGCAGCGCGGTCCGGGTACGGGCCTCGAGATGGCCCGCTTCGGACAGGTAGACGGTCATCAATTCCGGTGCAGCACAACATAGGTCGATGTAGCGCCGCACCATGTGCGCCACTGCGTCGGCCGGCGTCCGCGACGCGGCGAGGGCGTCGGCGATACTGGCGGTGGTACGGTCGGAGGCTCGCCAGAACGCTGCCTCGAGAATCGCCACCTTGCTGGTGAAATGCCGGTAGACCCCGGAGGCCGGGATGCCCGCGGCCTGCCCGATCTCCTCGATCGTCACGTCGTGGAAGCCTCGGACGGCGAACAGGGCGATCGATTCGGACAGGATGATCTCGCGTCTGCCCGTCGGGGAGAGTCCGGGTCCGGTCACGGGATCCGACGCGGCGGATTCGAGGAGATCGAGGTCGAGCAGGCTCATCGCCGCGTCGCAGAGCAGTTGTTGCACCTCTGGTGCCGGCAGAGTGGCCCGATGGGTGGCGGGGCTGGCCACGACACTGGTCATCGCGGCGGCGAGGGTGTCGGCGTCGTCGCGGTCGAGATCGGTGCGCGCGCGCAGAATCGCCGACCGGATACGACGATGCTGTGCGATCACCACCGCACGCACGTGTGCGGCGTCGGCCCCGCTCAGATACCGCGATTCCCAGCGATAGAGACCGCCGGTGCGCCGGTTCTCGATCGAGGTCGCCGCGATGGCTGCCAACAGTGCATGCAACTCCCGGCGTGGATCGGTCTCGGCCGGGACGTCCGAGGTGGCTGCGGCGAGACGGTCCGCCAAGACCGTGGTGGCCTCGGCGAACAGGGCGTATTTGTTGGGGAAGTGGCGATACAGCGCCGGTGCCGACACGTCTGCGGCCTCGGCGATGTCGTCGAGACGGACCGCGTGATAGCCGCCATCGCTGAACGCACGCGCCGCCACCTCGATGAGGTGTTTGCGGCGATCGACCGGCCGCCGCCGGGGCGTACTCCGGATGGTCACGTCGACAGCGTAGTCGGATGGTTCATTCGCAGAGACGATCCAGGAAAATTTCACGAAAACTGCTGCTGAAGCGCTTGTTGATAAAATATATGTTAATCGATATTCTCGTGATTCAGATCTCATGGTGGTGTACCGTGAGGCCTGCGCCCGCAGATGCGGACAGCGGCGAGAGTCAGGAGAGCGGTGAGCGAGAACACGACGATCGACGACGTGGCCGGCGGGGCGCAGGAGGCTCCCGGCGTGATCGAGTCACTCGACGACAGGGGCGTGGCGCGGCTGACGATCTCGCGGCCCGAGCGGATGAACGCCCTCGACACCGACGCCAATCGACGCATCGTCGAGGCATTGACGAAGTGGACGGCCGACGACTCCGTTCGCGTGGTCGTCATCGATGGTGCGGGAGGCAGTTTCAGCACCGGCGCCGACGTCACCTCCATCGCTCACGGCGGTGGCCTCGACGGACTGGGTCGCGAGCAGGCGCACGGGATCATCGCCTCCGGCTCGGATCTGGCCCGCGCATTGCGTGCGGTGCCCGTGCCGGTGATTGCTTCGGTCGACGGGGCCGCGGCGGGAATCGGTGCCTCGCTGGCACTGGGCGCCGACCTGATCTATGCCACCGCCCGGTCGTACTTCCTACTCGCCTTCATCAACATCGGTCTGATGCCCGACGGCGGGGCCTCGATGCTGGTGGCCGCCGCAGTCGGTCGGGCGCGCGCCAATGCGATGGCACTCCTTGGCGAAAAGCTCCGGGCGCCTGCGGCATACGACGCCGGACTGGTCACCGAGGTCCTCGAGGACCGCGCAGCACTCGACGCGAAGGTCGCCGCAGCGGTCGACAAACTCGCGGGTCTGTCGCCCTCGGCGGTGCGTCTGACCAAGGCGGCCCTCGACGCGCACACGATGCCCGGCTTCGAGCCCGCGATCGAGCGGGAACTCGACGGGCAGACCGAGTTGCTCCAGTCGCCGGAATTCCGCGCGGCGCTCGCCGCCTTCACCGGCCGACGAGGCTGATCCCCGGACCTGCCGCCGAGCACAGGCGCCGCACGTACATCATTGCCGCACAAGCGTATCCGCGAAGCACACCAAGGAGAGAACGCCACGATGACCGCCACGATCGACAACACCGCCGACCTCACCACCGAACCACTCCGGTCTCGTCGTAACCATTGGAACAACCAGGTCCGCCGGCATGCGTTCATGAATCCCGACGGGCCGGCCCTGAAGTTCCTGGGCACCCTCACCACGTGGAAGCAACTCGACGAACGCACGCGCGGGTTCGCCGCCGCACTGAGCCGACGCGGCGTGGGCTTCGGCGACCGCATCCTGCTGGTGTTGCTGAACCGCTCCGAGTACGTCGAGGCCGTGATGGGCGCCAACCTGATCGGGGCCATCCCGGTGCCGGTCAACGTCCGGATGAGTCCGGCGGAGATCGCGTTCCTGGTCAACGATTCCGGTGCCAAGATCATCATCACCGAGTCCCTTCTCGCGCCGCTGGCCGACGCGGTGAGTGCCTCGACCGGGGCGATCGACGCGACGATCGTCGTCGGTGACACCGACAACCCCGCGCACCTGAAGTTCGAAGACCTCGTCGCCGAGGATTCGTCGGATCTCCCCGAGATCGACGTTCCCGAGGAGTCGGTCGCACTGATCATGTACACCTCGGGTACCACCGGAAAGCCCAAGGGCGCCATGCTCACCCACCAGAATCTGCAGGCCCAGGCCGTCACCTGTCTGCAGGCGCTGAGTACCCGACCCGACGACGTGGGCTCGTGTGTGGCGCCGATGTTCCACATCGCCGGACTCGGCGCGATGGCGCCGCTGATCTACATGGGTGCGCTGTCGGTGATCCACCCGCTCGGGGCCTTCGACCCCGATGACATGCTCGACACCCTCGAGCGGGAGGGCACCACCTCGATCTTTCTGGTCCCAGCGCAGTGGCAGGCGGTGTGTGCCGCGCAGCAGGCCCGGCCCCGCGATCTCAAACTGCGGGTCATCAGCTGGGGTGCGGCCCCGGCGTCGGACACGGTGCTGCGCGCGATGAACGAGACCTTCCCGGACGCATTGAACGTCGCGGTGTTCGGCCAGACCGAGATGTCGCCGATCACCTGTGTCCTCGAGGGCAAGGATGCCCTGCGCAAGATCGGTTCGATCGGCAAGGTGGTGCCGGCCGTCACCGCCCGCGTCGTCGACCCGGAGATGAACGACGTCGCCCCCGGCGAGGTCGGTGAGATCGTTTATCGCGGTCCCAACATGATGATCGGCTACTGGCAGAACCCGCAGGGCACCGCAGATGCCTTCCACGGTGGCTGGTTCCATTCCGGAGACCTCGTCCGCCAGGACGATGAGGGCTTCCTCTACGTCGTGGACCGCGCCAAGGACATGATCATCTCCGGCGGAGAGAACATCTACTGCGCCGAGGTCGAGAACGTGCTGTTCGGCCACGAGAAGATCGCCGAGGCGGCGATCATCGGTCGCGCACACGAGAAGTGGGGCGAGGTGCCGGTGGCCGTCGTCGTGCTCGCCGAGGGCGTCGACGATCTGACCCTCGACGACCTCGAGCCGTACCTCAACGAGAATCTGGCCCGCTTCAAGCATCCCAAGGACCTCGTGATCGTCGACGAACTGCCGCGTAATGCCGGCGGCAAGGTCGTCAAGCCGACGCTTCGATTGCAACTACGTAAGGACGAGAACGGTGAAGCAGGCCAGGACGCCGGAGGGGTCATCCCTCGGAACGCATAAAGCCGCAGGCCAGGGCGGTGCGCAATGACCACGCTGGCAGACGTATTCGAGAACTGGGCGGCAGTCGCCGGGATTAACGCTGGCGAGGTCATCGTTGCCCCGTGGCAGATCCCCGGCGAGGGCCCGGTGCTCACTGTGACCACCGACCCCACCACCGCCGAGGCGCTTGTCGACCTCGACGTCGACCGCGCACGTCGCTTACGTGATCTCCTCGATGCCTGGATCAGCAAGGTCAGTTAGCCATCTGAATCCCTCGGAGTCCCAAACGAGGGCCCAAGCAGTTCATCGGCGAGCGTCCACCCGTCGCTACTCCGCTTCCTTCGGACGCGTTCTAGTCGAGCAACCTCGACTAGAAGAGTCGCCAAGACAATAACAGCGAGGGATAGCAGTGCCACGAGCAGCGCTAGAACAAGACTGGTGTACGCCCCCGCACCGTGCTTCAAGATCATTGTCAGCGCCAGGCCGACTAGACACAAGCCGAGCAGTCGCCTGTAACCCTTGTTAAAAGCTCTAGCCTCACGGCGACTCCACTCAGCTCTCGCGAACTCGGCCAATTCACTCTGAACGTGCCTCGTAATTAGCGTTACAGAAAAGCGGTCGCTACCCTCCAGCGACTTCAGTAGTTCAATATCTCGCTTCAGCCGAGTCCTGGAGTCGAACGCCTCCATCCGCGTGACCAGGACACCCACGAGCGCAACTGCAACCGCACCGACGGCGGCGATAATGGCTGACCACATGCGAAGAATGTACCTTGCCCATACCGGGCAGGGGGGTCTCTCGTAGTCTGTTGTGTCACAACGGAATCGGTGACCGAGATCCGTTGTGCCGCAATCGATCCTGCGTGCGCCGAACGCGTTGTGCGACAGGCGGTTACGCCAGCGCCGCAGCATCCTGCGAGTTCAGCACCGCGCGCACGGTCGACGCGTGCCAGGTCGCACCGCCGCGCACGGTCGGGACACCGGCCTCGGTCAGCTCGGCGGCGATGGCACGCAGCGACAAGCCGCGCGCCTTGGCCTCGACGACACGACTGGTCACCTCGGCGGGGGTCTCAGACGGACGGCCCAGACGCACACCCTGGGCGCGCTTGACGGCGAGCGCATCCTTGGTGCGCTGCGAGATCAGGCGGCGCTCCAGCTGCGAGAACACGATCATCATCGACGCGGCAGCTTCACCCGCAGGCGTGGTCTGGTCGATCGCGAGATCGGCCGAGAGGATCTGCCACTGACCACGGGTGGCCGACTCCAGCAAGCGCGACGCGTCAGCGACCGACCGCGACAGGCGGTCGAGCTTGGCGACGATCAGCGCCTCGGCCTGACGCGACTCCATCGCGGCGACCGCGTCGGCCAGGCCCGGGCGGTTGGCGATGGCCTTGCCCGAGATCCCTTCGTCGGCGTGCCATGCGACGATCGTCAGGCCGCGACGAGCAGCCTCGGCCTCGATGGTCGCGCGCTGCGCGGCGAGGCCCGCGCCGCTCTGGGCTTGCTCCTCGGTGGACACGCGGACGTAGCCGAGGGCGGTGTTAGCGGGGGCGGTGCGGCGCTTGCTCATGCCCCTAGTGTACACGAATTGGGCGTTTTATGTACACCCGTCAGGATCGGCCACCCGACGCAGCGCCTCGATCGCGCCCTCGATCGCCGCGTGCTCGGTCGGCGTGATCTCGATCCCTTGCTCTTCGACGCGGGCAAGCAACGTCGAGAGTTGGGCGGCGATGTCGGCAGGGTCAGCGGTCACGGGTGAATCATTCCACCTCGTCGGCGACCACCGTCAGTGCAGCGACCATGCCTGAGATATAGGCGTACTCGGACGGCGTCGCATCGACACGACCCGCCTCGATGTCACGCAGCACAATCGACAGATTGCGCGCCGACTCACGCGCGCGGTCGCGGTATGGCTCGCTCACCCGAGTGCCGCCTCGACGGCGTCGAGCGCCTGGGCCAGCTCCGCGCGGTCACCCGAGTTCAGGCCGTCCGACCAGCAGTGACGGCCCAGGGCCATGCGCAGCAGGACGAACCGCTGGCGCGCGTCGGCGAGCAAGCGTGCCTCGGTGGTCGGGCGGTTCAAATTGTCGAACCACAGGCCGCTGGTCTGGGCGTAGGTGATCCGATCCATCACCGCCCGCAGGTCCGTGAGGACCGAGGCCACCGCACGGCCTGCCTCGGTGGTCGGGGTCGGCTCGATCACATCGTCCCGGTAGTTGATCTGACCTGAAATCACCTGTGCGAGTTGGGATATCGCGTCGTGAATTGTCATGTGTCACTGTCCTTTTGGCGCATCTGCGCCTGTAGTCGACCGAGCATCGAAATGGCCTCGGCGGTGGCATCCTGCGCACCGCCTGCCGCGTGCTCGGCGACGCGTGTCAGCCGCTCGACGGCGTCGGCGAGATCTCGCACCGCCTTACTGTTGGGCAACTCGGTCACCACCGACTCGACCCCGTCACGCGTGACAACATGCTCGGTTGCTTCGTCCCACAACCGTTTACGCAACTCGATCGCGTCGGCGAGGGCATGTTCGGCGAGCAATCGACGTTGCTCTCTGATCCGGTCGGCGTGTGTGCTCGCCAGTACCGGGGTCGGGCCCCAGTACATTCCCTCACGCCGAGACCATCGCGAGAGTTCAGGCTGAGACAGACCTAGTCGCTTGGCGGTCTGGTTCTGTGACAGACCCTCGGCGCGGCACTGCCGGATGGCCTCGGCGTCGTCGTCGGTCGGGACACGCGCGCGCGCGGGGATTTATGGCTCATCGGCGCTTACCTCCACACGCCTTGCAACTCTCCCGATCACCCCAGTGCGCCCGACCCTGACGGACAAGCATCTCGATCAGGGTCGGGTCGTTAGCCGCCTGGGCCTGCCGGGCGATGGCCGATGCGGCGGTCGGCTTCGGGCGGTGGTGGGTCGGGCGCGCGGCGGGCACCACGCCACCCCGGGCAAGGCCAGGAATGAACGCGAGAGGCGCGCTAATGGTGTCGGCCCAGAACTTGCCAACGGCCCGCACGCCCTCGACGGGGTCAGGGTCATAGGCAACCCGTGTCGGCAGCATCAAACCGTCGAGAAAGTCCTCGGAGTCGACGAACCAACCGCTCATCAGATCTCATCCCCCAGCAGGTGCAGTGTGCCCGTGTCCCGCGCGGCGGCCAGGCGGCGCACCTTGCGGGCACAATCCAGAAACTCGGCCTTGTCGGCGGGATCACGGCCCGCGAAATACATCTGGAGGGCCGCACTACCCTGCGCCGCCAGGGCGTGAATCAGCCCCTTGGCCTCATCCTTGGTCATGCCCGCCCCCAACGGCGCGCAGCTGACTTGCGCGCGCCCTCACGGGCGACCGCAGCGCGCCTATTGTCCTCGGCCATCTTCGCCTTGCTCGGTGCCGACTTGGCGGAGCGGATCTGGTCAACGCTCTTGGCGGTGGCCTGCGAGGCCGAGCGGGCCAGGATGCGGCGACCGACTACCGAGAGCTTCGACGAGTCGACGACGACATGCTCGGACCCGCACGCAGGGCACGTGTCGGTGCCCTTGGTGGGCCCATCACCCGGGCGCGGCGCAGCGTTCGCGCGCACCTTGTCCGCCAGGTCGAGGGCGTCGACCCGGGCGCGGATGTCACCGACCGCACCAGCCTTGCGCGCCTGACGCTGCGCGCGTAGGGCGTCGATCTCGGTGGGGTCGGCGTCGGCGGCGAGCATCTGCGCGTCGATGTCGGCGGGTGCGACGCGCGAACCACATGCGGGGCAACGTGTTTGCTCGGTCGGGGTCGGGGACTTGGCCGGCGAATCGGCCTTACTCGGGGACTTCTTCGGGATCACTTTTCCTCCTTGGTGGGACATTCCTTGCGGGCCTCGTCGAGGGCATCGACGAGTGCGGTGGCGAATGAGCGGGCCTGGGTGACCGTGAGGCACAAGCGCAAGCCGATGACGCGGACATGGATGGGGTGCTGCCCACGGACGAACTCGACACGCGGGCTCTGGGACTCGGCGGCGGGGCGAACCTTCATCAGTCGCACCTCTCGGCCACGCCCGCCGACCGGGCGATCTCGCGAGCAAGGGCGAACGCGTCGTCAGGGTGCAGAACCGCCCGGGCGTCGTCGAGCTCCAGGACCACGCGGGCCTGTGTCGTCGCGTAGACGTGCAGAGCGTCGTTGTCGGTGGGCATCGCGGTGACGAGATCCACCTCGTCGGCGGCACGGTCGGCGAGCATCGCATCCATCACGCGACGAGCGATCACCCGGTCACGCCAGGCCCGGATGCGGTGGGCGGTGCGGTAGGTCCACCTACGCGTGCGGGTGAGCCAGTAGTCGAGCTTGGGCAAGTCAATCCTCCCGAAGTGTTGTTGTATTGCCCACTCTCCCAACACGTTTCCCGTTAGAGGGAGCAGAGGGAGCGAGGTTGAGCAGGGGTTACCCTCTCGGTCGCATGGACTAAAAGGGTGTGCCCCGTCGTCGGTCGCTTTCGGTATTGCGTCGGCGTCGCGGAGGCCACAGGCACGGGGATTACTCGCGCCCCAGGACCGGGATACTCACATGAGCGACTACAGCAGCCACGCTGTCCCCGTCCGGGTCTGCCTTCACCGGGTGCGCTCATGCGATCGGAAAAACCATGCGGCTCTAACCCGCGACGACTCCGGCGGCTAACCGGATCACCCTGGTAATCTTGGCCGTAGGGCGCACACGGCACGGCACGTCGCAAAATGTCCTAAGGCATCAACTCGATGCACACGAGACCCACCGCGTGGCGGTGGGTCTCGTCGTTTGTCGGCAGGGGCAAGCCCAGATCCTCGATCGCATCGCGCGCCTGCTGGTCGACTGAGGGGCGCGAGGGCTCATTGCTGGGCCCGGGTGCGCGCTCAGACGGCCTGAGACGGGTGATCGGGTGTGTGGGCATGGGTCAGGCCAGAAGTGCGCTCAGACGGGCGATCTGGTCATCGGTGAGCTTGGGGGCGCGACTCAAGTTCCGCTCGATCGCGGCGGCGATGTTCGCCTCGGCGAGATCTCGGCGGGCGTCGGCCACCTGGTCGCTGTCGGGCCCGCACTTGCGACTCAACGACGCAACGCGGCACTTCGCATGTGTGACAGGGGATGCCAAGACAGGACTCCGTAAGGGGACGAGAACTTGACGGCAGGGATGCACAACCGTCGGGCAGTTCCGTTCTCGGTTCTCTTGCCTTACGTTCCACAACCGCTCACATGCCCAGAGTGATCGGCCCGAGGCCCACAGGGGACCCGTCCTGAGAGTACAGCATCATCGGCGTGATGGCATTGAGATATGCTGCGCCACAGCGTGTCTCGATGACGATAATGGATCAACCGCAGGTCAGGGACGCAGGTGAAGCGACGCGTGACGTCACGCGTGACGTATCGTTACCGGCATGGACCGCTTGTCGTGGATCGAACGGAAGAACCGGCCTCCCCTGCCCGATCGCCGCGTCATCCTCGACGAACCGAACGACATCAGGCCGCTGTCAGCGCCAATCGATGCGGACCCGGGCCGGATCGAACGGGGCGCGGCCGGTTGTGGGGGAGCGGTCGATCCGCACGGTCAGCAGGGTCGATAGAACCTCGCGCCGAATGTCCAGAGCGAGTGAGGGCCACCGTTGGGCGATATCCGGCCCGATGACCCGGGCTACCGGAGAACCGGCGGATGCGGCCATTTGGGCGGCCAGTTCCTCGCGCTGCGTCGTGATCGTCCGCGTGATCTCGGTGAGTTGCGCCCCAGTGATCAACCCGTCCGCGAACATGCGCGCGGCCTCGTTTGCCCGCTCACGTAGCGCAGACTCCTGCGCGACGAGGTGGCCAGTGTTCGCCTCCCGGGGCTGGAACACGCGAGCGGCGTCGGCCTGCGCCAAGCGGCCCACAAGCAGGCCCTCGACGTAGGGGTCGACAAATTTTCGGGAGACCGAGACGTGACGGCGGCACCGGTAGGACTGCCTGTCGCTGGCGTACATCGGTTCGTCGCAGACCCCGCAGCGGTACAGGTACGAACCGAGGTAGCGGGGCACGTTGCCACCGTGGCCGGTCGACCGCGACGGGTCGGCGAGTATCGCCCGAGCGGCTTCGCTGATCTCGGGCGTCACGATCGGCTCCCAAGTGCCTTGACCGATCACCTCACCCTTGTGCACCCGCAGACTTGCATACCGGGGATTGCTTAGGATCCCCTTGATAGTTATTGCGGCCCAAGGCTTTCCGGTGACGCTGCGAATTTCGCGGTCGTTCAGTTCTCGCACCAGCGACCGAAGCGAGTGCCCCGACAAGAATCTCTCGAACAGTTCGGCGACCACGGGCGCCTCGGCGGGGTCGAGATCTGCGCCGCCGGGGCGGTAGCCGAACGGCCGGGTGCCACCGTGCGGCTTGCCTGCCTCGGCGCGTTCCTTCGATGCTCGCGCGACCCGCTCGGCCCGGTGTTCGCTCTCGTACCGGGCGATGGTCCCCAGGTTGCGCGCGTGCATTCGGCCGGACGCGGTCGCGAGGTCGAATTGTCCCGTGGTCACCGTGCGCACTTCGACCCCGGTGCGCTCGATCATCGTGACCAGCGCCTCGAACTCGATCGGGTGGCGGGTCAGCCGGTCCGGGTGCCATGCGAGCACTATGTCGACCACACCGGCCTCGATGTCGCGGCACATGCGGTCGAACTCCGGGCGGCGCTTGCCTTGGTACGCCGACCGCGAGTTATCGCTGTAAACGCCGGAGACTTCCCACCCGTTGGCGTCGGCGAGGGCGCGGCAGTCCTGCTCTTGGCGGGCGACCCCGGCCCCGTCCCTGCGATCGTCGGAAATGCGGACGTAGAGGGCGGCACGACGTTGCTCAGGGCTCATGGCATCAAGTGTGTCACAATCGGAGAGTCGGGAAGCCGACGCTGCGATCGACCTACGGCAGCAAGGACGCCGGTCTGGCCAACTGAGCCGACCGCTTCCATGAACGCGGGGTGGACCCCGGTCGTGAGGTGATGTGCCACGCGCATCACGTCGTCGACCGGGGTCTTCTTCGTGGTCGTCGACCGGTCGGTGGTCCACGGCCAGGTCAAGATTCGCAGATTCGAAAACTGAAACACGTTACAATCCAAAACTGGAACACGTTACAATTCTGCCCAAGGAGTGGCATGCGCCACGCCGTGCCGGCACGAGTGGAGGTTCGAGGGTGAAGACCAAAGGTGCACTGCTGCGGGAACTGAACAAGCCGTGGCAGATCGAGGAGATCGAGATCGGGGATCCCAAGGCGCACGAGATCAAGATCCGGATGGAAGCGGCCGGGATGTGCCACTCCGATCATCATCTGATGACCGGTGGCATCCCGATGGCCGGATTCCCGATTCTCGGCGGTCATGAGGGGTCCGGCGTGGTCGAGGAGATCGGCGAGGGGGTCACCGATTTCGAGGTCGGCGATCACGTGGTGCTCTCCTTCATCCCGTCGTGCGGAAAGTGTCCGTCGTGCAAGTCGGGCATGGCCAACCTGTGCGACATGGGTGCCATGCTCCTGCAGGGGGAGGCGGTGTCGGACAACACGTTCCGTATCCATACCGCCGAAGGTGAGAATGTCTACCCGATGACGCTGCTCGGTACGTTCGCGCCGTACATGGTGGTGCACGAGGCGTCGGCGGTGAAGATCGACAAGTCGATTCCGTTCGAGGTGGCGGCGCTCGTCGGCTGCGGGATTCCCACCGGCTACGGCTCCTCGACCCGCAGTGGCGACGTCCGCCCGGGTGAGGACGTCGCGATCGTCGGCGTCGGCGGCGTGGGCACCGCGGCCCTGCAGGGCGCAGTGATCTCCGGTGCGCGCAATGTCTTCGCGATCGACCCGGTCGAGTGGAAGCGCGAGCAGGCCATGAAATTCGGGGCCACCAAGACCTTCGCCTCGATCGAGGAGGCGGCACCGGCCATCGCGGAGATCACCTACGGTCACATGTGCCACAAGGTGATCGTCACCGTCGGCGAGGTTCACGGCAAGGACGTCGACAGCTGGATGGGGATCACCGCCAAGGGCGGTACGTGCGTGTTGACGGGCATGGGCAACATGCTCGAATCCGACGTGACGCTGAACCTGGCGATGCTCACCCTGCTGCAGAAGAACCTGCAGGGCACCATCTTCGGCGGTGCCAATCCCAAACTCGACATCCCGCAACTGCTGTCGATGTATCGGATGGGCAAACTGAACATCGAGGACATGATCACCCGGCAGTACCGTCTCGACCAGATCAACCAGGGCTACCAGGACATGCTGGACGGCAAGAACATCCGCGGCGTCATCCGCTACACCGACGAGGACCACTGACCCGGCGATCTCGCGTGGGGGAGGAGGCCGGATCGGTGTCCGCGTAGTCTGCGAGGCGTGTCCGTACTCGATGCACTCGCCGACTGGCCCGTCGACAACGTCTCGGCCGCGCTGCTGACCACCGACGGGCTCGTCGCCGGTTTCGGTGACCGCTCCCGTGTCTATGAACTCGCCTCGGTGACCAAACTCCTGGTCGCCGAGGCGGTTCTGGTTGCGGTGGAGGAGGAGGCGATCGGCCTCGACGACGCGGCCGGGCCGCCGGGAGCGACCGTCGCGCATCTGCTTTCGCACGCGTCGGGCCTGGCCTTCGGCACCCGAGATGTCGAAGCCGCCCCGGGCACCCGACGGATTTACTCCAGTGCTGGTTTCGAGGTGCTCGCCGAGGTCGTCGAGCAGGCCACCGGCATCGAGTTC
This sequence comes from Gordonia sp. YC-XJ4, assembly GCF_059511865.1. Lineage (NCBI taxonomy): Bacteria > Bacillati > Actinomycetota > Actinomycetes > Mycobacteriales > Gordoniaceae > Gordonia > Gordonia sp. YC-XJ4. The sequence continues at coordinate 3,564,909 of NZ_CM183447.1, read as the reverse complement.
GCCGACTATCTGCACGAGGCGCTGTGTGTGCCACTGGAGTTGGGCTCGACGATGCTCGCCGGACCGGCCGGGCACGGCGCCCGTTCAAGCGTCGACGACCTCGTGAGATTCGCCCAAGACCTGATGTCGCCGACGCTGATCTCGTCGTCCACCTCGACACGCGCCCGAACCGTGTGCTTTCCGGGTCTCGACGGATTCGTGCCCGGTTACGGCAAACACCGGCCCAACGACTGGGGTCTCGGATTCGAGATCCGCGCACACAAGTCCCCGCACTGGACGGGTACCCAGAACTCGCCGGAGACTTTCGGGCACTTCGGCCAGTCGGGGACTTTTCTCTGGGTGGATCCGGTGCTGGGGGCGGCCTGCGTGGTCCTCACCGATCGCGACTTCGGGCCGTGGGCGAAGCCGCTGTGGAGCGAGTTCAACGACGCGGTGGTCGCCGACCTCCGCAACGGCTGAACAACCTCCGTCACATCCGATTCAATAGAGCGCATCAGAAACTGGCGCAACACGTACCTCATAGGGCACAATCGAGGTCACGAGTGTGCTATCCGGTGTTGCGAGGTGTGTTGGGGAAGACGTTCCTCGTCGACAACCGGAGGTGACCAAGGTGCGCAACCTGAATCAGTTTGCGGACGTGACAACAGGAGTGGTGTACATCCACTCGGCGCCGGTGGCGCTGTGCCCGCATGTGGAGTGGGCTCTGTCGTCGACCCTGAATGCGCGCGCGAACCTGAAATGGTCGGCACAGGATGCCGAGCCGGGGATGCAGCGTGCGACGGTCGATTGGGCAGGGCCGGTGGGCACAGGCGCCCGTTTGGTGACCGCGCTGCGCGAGTGGTCGGCGTTGCGCTTCGAGGTGACCGAGAACGCCAGTGAGGGCGTCGACGGCGAACGTTTCTGCTACGTCCCGGGATTGGGTCTGTGGCGCGGTTCGATGAGTGCCAACGGCGACGTGATCGTAGGGGAGACCCAGCTGCGCGCGATGATCGAGTCGCAGCCCGACAGTGCGGGTTTGGCCGGCGAGATCGAATCGGTGCTCGGCACGGCGTGGGACCACGCACTCGAGGCTTATCGCATGGGCGGTTACGGCGCCGAGGTCACCTGGCTGCAGCAGCGCGTCGGATAACTCACGAGACTGTCACCATCAAGAGCGAAAGCGCCGTCGTCGTCCCCAAGGGCGCTGTCGGCGTAGGGGAGAGCGCTGTCGGCGCGAACCCGCTCACCACGCCGCCGCGCGCCCGCGTCTGGACTGACGAGGAGCGAGGCGCGCAGCGACAATGCGACAACGCCGTGGACCCGCTCACCACGCCGCCGCGCGCCCGCGTCTGGACTGACGAAGAGCGAGGCGCGCCCTGACAATGCGACAACGCCGTGGACCCACTCACCACGCCGCCGCGCGCCCGCGTCTGGACTGACGAAGAGCGAGGAGCGCCCTGACAATGCGATTACGTCGCGAACCCGCTCACCACGCCGCCGCGCGCCCGCGTCTGGACTGACGAAGAGCGAGGAGCGCAGCGACAATGCGATGAGGAGGGAAGGCGCGGGTTATAGCGCGGACGGCACGCGACGGCGGAGCCGGCGCCAACTACAGAGGTATGTTCTTGTGCCGCCCGCGGCGTGCCGGTGCTGCGGCGAGTGCGGCGGTGATGATGCTGCGGGTTTTGGCCGGGTCGATGACTTCGTCGACGACGCCGATGGATTGGGCGCGTCCGACGCCGCCGGCGATGGCTTCGTGTTCGGCGGCCAGGCGGTCGTGGAGGGCTTCGCGTTCGTCGTCGGGGGCGGCGGCGAGGGCTTTCTTGTGCAGGATTCCCACGGCGGCTTTGGCTCCCATGACGGCGACCTCGGAGCCGGGCCAGGCGTAGACGGCGGTGGCGCCCAGGGCGCGGGAGTTCATGGCGATGTAGGCCCCGCCGTAGATCTTGCGGGTGACCAGGGTGACGCGGGGTACGGTGCATTCGGCGAAGGCGTGCAACAGTTTTGCGCCGCGTCGTACGACGCCGTTCCATTCTTGGCCGACGCCGGGGAGGTAGCCGGGGACGTCGGTGATGACGACGAGCGGGATGCCGAAGGCGTCGCAGAGTCGGACGAAGCGGGAGGCTTTTTCGGCGCTCTCGGAGTTGAGGCAACCGCCCATGCGTAGTGGGTTGTTGGCGATGACGCCGACGCTGTGTCCGGCGAGGCGTCCGAACCCGGTGACGATGTTCGGAGCCCATTTCGCTTGCAGCTCTTCGAAACTCGAGATCTCGGTGTCGCCGTCGGCGGCGAGTTGGGTGTCGAGGAGGGCGGTGACGACGGGGTGCACGTCGTAGGCCCGGCGGTTGGATTCGGGCAGCAGGGCCTTGAGGTCGGTGTCGCCGGCTTCGGCGTGCTCGGTGTCGAACCGGCCGGGGCGGGCGAAGGTGGAGACGAGTCGACGGGCGCGCCAATAGGCGTCGGCCTCGGAGTCTGCGGTGATGTGGCTGACCCCGGATTTCTTTCCGTGGGTGAGCGGGCCGCCGAGCGATTCCATGTCGACTTCTTCGCCGGTAACGCTCTTGACGACGTCGGGTCCGGTGACGAAGACGCGACCGGCGGGGGCCATGATCACCACGTCGGTGAGTGCGGGTCCGTAGGCGGCGCCGCCGGCGGCGAATCCGACGACCACCGAGATCTGCGGGATGTAGCCGGAGGCCCGCACCATCGCCTCGAAGACTCCGCCGACGGCGTGCAGGGCTTCGACGCCTTCGGCCAGACGGGCACCACCGGAGTGCCAGATGCCCACGACCGGGACCTGTTCGGTGATCGCGGTGTCGATGGCGTTGACGATGTGGGCGCACCCCACGACACCCATGGCACCGCCCATCACGGTGCCATCGGTGCAGTAGGAGACGGTGCGAACGCCGTTGACCTCTCCGATCGCTGCCTGCACTCCCGATTTGTCTCGGGGGTGCAGCAGCGACAGGGAGCCTTCGTCGAAGAAGTTGGTCAACCGCAGCAGTGGATCTCGCGGATCGACTGAGTCCTCATGGCCGGTGATGGGGGCCAATGTGGTCATCGCTGTCTCCTCGGGGGTGTCGCGAATGGTCAGTGGCGACCGAAGGCGAGCGCCACGTTGTGCCCACCGAAGCCGAACGAGTTGTTCAGCGCGTAATCAATCTGACCATGACGGGCCTGCCCGTGCACCACTTCGATGTCGCACTCGGGGTCCTGGTTCTCCAGGTTCAGCGTCGGCGGGATGACGCTTTCCTCGACACTCTTGATCGTGAGCACCGATTCGAGGGCTCCGACCGCGCCGATGGAGTGACCCAGGGCCGACTTGGGGGCATACACCGCGGCGTGGTCGCCGATGGCCGCCTTGATCCCGACCGCTTCGGCGGTGTCGCCGATGGGGGTCGAGGTGGCGTGCGCATTGACGTGGGTGATGTCCTTCTTGGTCAGCCCGGCCGTCTGGAGGGCCCGTGTCATCGCTCGTGCGTTGCCCTGACCGCTGGGGTCCGGGGCGACGAGGTGGAAACCGTCGGAGGTGATACCGGCGCCGAGCACGCGCGCGTGGATATGTGCCCCACGGGCTTTGGCGTGTTCCTCACGTTCGAGGATCAGCATCGCCGCGGCCTCGCCGAAGACGAATCCGTCGCGATCCTTGTCGAACGGTCGTGACGCCGCGGCCGGATCGTCGTTACGGGTGCTCATCGCGCGCATCATTGAGAACGCGGCGATCGGGATCGCATCGATGTGTCCTTCGACGCCGCCGGTGACGACCATGTCGGCGTCGCCCATGACGATGTGCCGCCAGGCGTGCGCGATCGCCTCGGCACCCGACGAGCACGCCGAGACCGGGGTGATCACACCGGCGCGTGCGCCGATGTTGAGGCCGACGACGGCGGCCGGGCCGTTGGGCATGGCCATCGACACCGCGAGCGGGGAGACCTTGCGGTAGTTGCCGGAACTCTCGATCGCCTTGACGGCGTCGACCATGGCGTCGCCGCCGCCTTGGCCGGTGCCGAGCACCACGGCGAGGCGTTCGGGGTCGACTTCGGGTTCGCCGGCCTGCGCCCACAGGCGCTTGCTCATGACGTGGGCGATCCGCTCGACGTAGGCCATGCGGCGAGCCTCGACGCGGGTGACCTCGTCGGCCGGATCGGAGAGCAGTCGCCCGCCGACGCGGCAGGGCAGTTCGCCGAATTTGGTCACGAAGTCGTCGGTCAGCTCACGGATGCCGGTCTTGCCGTCGAGCAGCCCCTGCCAGGTCGATTCGAGGTCGACACCGAGGGAGGTGGTGGCCACCATCGAGGTGACCACCACACTCGGGAAGTTCCCGCCCAGCGTTGAGTATTCGCGGAGGGACGGCGAGCTCACGAGTTCTGTTCTGCCTCGATCTGGGCCTGGATGGCGGCAGCGGCTTCGGGGTTCTCGGCCTCGAGCTTCTGGATGTAGTTGACGGCGTCACCGACGGTGCGCAGGCCGGCGAGGTCCTCGTCGGGGATCTTCACGCCGTACTTGTCCTCGGTCTGCACCGCGATCTCGACCATCGACAGCGAGTCGATGTCGAGGTCATCGACGAACGACTTCTCCATCGTCACCTCGGACGGCTCGATGCCGGTGACTTCCTCGATGATCTCGGCGATGCCGGCAATGAGTTGTTCCTGGGTGGCAGCCACGTGGGTGGTTCCCTTCTCGTGATTTAGCTGTGGGTGGTGATTGTCCGGAGCTACCCGAGGCACGAAAGCACCTCGGGTGCTTGGATATCCGGTGACAACCGGATTTCCGGTGGGGTCGCGTGGGACGCGACCACTATCCAAGTTCGATGACCTTCTCGATGTCGTCGGGGGTCTTCCACGCCACGGTGGGGGTCCCCTTCATCTCGCGCTTGGCGATGCCGGTGAGAGCGCCGGCGGGCGGGAGTTCGACCAGAGAGGTGACGCCGACCTCGCGCATGTAGGCCGAGCACAGGTCCCAGCGGACCGGGCTGGTGACCTGCGTGACGAGCTTGCTCAGCGCCTCGGCGCCATCGGCGACCGGCCGGCCGTCGGAGTTCGACAGCAGGACCCGGGCCGGGTCAGCGGGGGTGATCTTCGACGCGGCAGCGGCGACGGCGTCGCGTGCCGGGGCCATGTAGTCGGTGTGGAAGGCGCCGGCGACGGCGAGTTTACGGATGCGGGCCTTCTCCGGCGGACTCGCGATCAGCTCGTCGATGGCCTCGACCGGTCCGGCGGCGACGATCTGGCCTGCGGCGTTGCGGTTGGCGGGCACAAGCGCGAGCTCGTCGAGACGGGCGAGGACCTGGCCCTCGTCACCGCCGAGCACCGCGGCCATGGTGGTGGCCTGGCGGGCGCAGGCCTTGGCCATCTCGGATCCGCGGATCGCGGCCAGTTTGACGGCCTCGTCGGAGCTGATGACTCCGGTGATGGCCGCGGCGGCGAGTTCGCCGACCGAGTGACCGGCGATCACGGCGTCGTCGGGCAGCTCACCGCGCTTGAGGTACTCATCGAAGGCCAGCAGGGCCGCGGCGACGACGAGCGGCTGGGTGACCGCCGTGTCGGTGATCTCCTCGGCGGTGGCGGTGGTGCCGAGCCGTTCGAGATCGAGTTGGATCAGCTTCGACCACGTCGCCAGCTGATCGCGGACGCCGGGGAGTTCCAGCCACGGAATCAACATGCCGGGTGTCTGAGAGCCCTGACCGGGCGCAAGCATCGAAAGCACGTGACCAGAGAACACCGTTTCGGCGTCCTATGTGGGTGTGGAGGTCGCTAGACCTCATCGGAAGGATTTGTGGGGTTCCCACAAAGGTGTCTCTGGCTGGTTCCGCATCGTCATCACTTCGAGATTCGTTACAGAAATGTGTCCGAAAGGCATCTGCCAGCGGAAATGTGGAAACAGCGGTGTTACTGATGTTCCTCATGTGGCTGAGTGTGGCGATTCGTTCCTCAGATGTGTCAATCGTCCGACGGTTGCCGCGATACGTAAGACGTAGCCGTCGCGAGGGTTAGTTGGATCACGTCCTGTCACTTCTGCAATTTTCTTCAGTCTGTACCGGACAGTATTTGGATGGATATACAGTTCGCGGGCACATGCCTCCACCGAGCCGCCACAGTCCAGATAGGACTCGAGGGTGCTGTTGAGGGTCGAACCGCCGGTCGACAGCGGACGCACCAGCGTCTCGATGAGTGTCGCCGTCGCCGATGCGTCACCGTTGAGTGCCCGCTCGGGCAACAGTTCGAGGCTGTGCACCGGCCGCGGTGCGCCGGGCCAGCCGACGACTGCGGAGATCCCGGCCATCGCCTCGGTGGCGCTGGTGTGCGCCGCGCCCAGATTGGGCATGGTCGGCCCGATGACCACCGGGCCGTCGGCGAAGTGGTCGAGCAACGCATTGCTGAACGGATCGGTCATCTTGATCGGCCCGCTGACGATGGTCACCAGCAACGTGCCCTGCACCACCGAAAGTGCGGCCCGGTCATGGCGTTTCGCGGTGTTGTGGATCGCCAGCGGGACCGAGACGTTCTGTTCGGGAGGTGGCGCGCCGACGATGACGGTGGCCGGGGCGTCGGAATCCCAGTTCAGCGCGGCCGCCCGCGACAACAATTGTGGGCCGGTGTCGCCGCGGACGACGGCGTCGACCACCAGGGCCTCCAGACGCGAGTCCCACGCGCCGCGCGATTCGGCCGCCGACGCGTAGATGGCCGCGGCGGCGAACCCGATCTCGCGACCGTAACGCAGCACCGACTCGGTCAACGCGCGGAGTTGGGCGTCGTTGCGGGCGAGCAGCGGCAACCACTTCTCGAAGAACTCCATCGCCACGCGCACCATCTCCACGGTCTGCAGCAGCGTGATGCGGCGCGCGAGATCCTGCGGGACGACCTGAAAGGCCTGAACGGTGAACTTGACGTTGCCCTCGGGGTCCTGAATCCATTCGACGAAGTTCACCACCGCGGTCTGCACGACCAGCTGCACGCTGGCACGCTGCGCGGCGTCGAGATCGGCGAAGTAGGGGAGCTGGTCCTGCATCGAGTGGACGGCCTCGGTGGCCAGTCGACCGCTGTACTGCTTGACGCGACGCAGCAGCGTGTCGGGCAGTGCGTCGTGCACGGTGGCCGGGGCGGGCACGTGCGCACCACGTTCCCCGAAGACGTCGCTGGGCGGCGGCGTCTGATTCACCCGATGCTCCGACATGTGTTCACAGTAGGCGTCCGCGGCCGCCGGGCCGACGAATGCGCCGTCAACGACTGCGGCGGTCGCCCGCGAAGGGGCGACCGCCGCAGTCGACGGACCGGTCGAACTCTAGGCGCTGCCGGTGTCGGCGTAGGACACCTCGGCGGCGTTGACGTCGGTGATCTGGTACTTGTCGGCGGCTTGCGCCGCGACGCCGGCATCGATGTGCCCGTCGCGGGCCAGGGCCACCAGCACCCCGACGACGATGGACTCGGCGTCGACGTTGAAGACCCTACGAGCGGCCGGACGGGTGTCGGAGAACCCGAAGCCGTCGGCACCGAGCGTCAGATACGTGCCCGGCACGTAGGCGCGGATCTGCTCCTGGACACCACGCATGTAGTCGCTGACCGCCACGAACGGCCCGGCGGTGTCCGAGAGGACCTTGGTGACGTAGGGCTGACCCGCATCCTGCGACGGGGTCCGCACCGCGGCACGGTCGATCGCGATGCCGTCGCGGGCGAGTTCACTCCACGACGTCACCGAGTACACCGCGGCTCCGACGTTCCAGTCCGCGGCCAGGAGCTCCTGGGCGCGCAGCGCGTCGGGCATGGTCACCCCGGAGACGAGGATGTTGGCCGGGTACTGCTTGTCCTGCGGGGCCGGGCTGAACCGGTAGATGCCCTTGAGCACACCTTCGACGTCGAGGTCGTCGGGCTTGGCCGGCTGACTGATCGGCTCGTTGTAGACGGTGAGGTAGTAGAAGATGTTCTCCGGGTTCTCGCCGTACATCCGACGCAGACCGTCGGCGACGATGTGTCCGAGTTCGTAGGCGAAGGCCGGGTCGTAGGCCACCACCGCCGGGTTGGTCGCCGCGAGCAGCGGTGACTGGCCGTCGGCGTGTTGCAGGCCCTCGCCGGTCAGCGTGGTGCGTCCCGCGGTGGCGCCGATGACGAAGCCGCGCGCCATCTGGTCGGCGGCCGCCCAGAAGCTGTCGCCGGTGCGTTGGAAGCCGAACATCGAATAGAAGATGTAGAGCGGGATCATCGGCTCGTCGTGCGTCGCGTACGAGGTGCCGACGGCGGTGAACGAGGCGGCCGAGCCGGCCTCGTTGATGCCCTCGTGCAGGATCTGGCCCTCGCTGCTCTCCTTGTAGGCGAGCATCAACTCGGCGTCGACCGAGGTGTAGAGCTGTCCGTTGCGGTTGTAGATCTTGAGCGTCGGGAACCACGAGTCCATCCCGAAGGTCCGCGCCTCGTCCGGGATGATCGGCACGATCCGATGGCCGATCTCCTTGTCGCGCAACAGATCCTTGAACACGCGCACCAGTGCCATGGTGGTTGCCACCTGCTGTTTGCCCGAGCCCTTTGCGGTGGTCGCGAGCGCCTTGCTCACATCGGGGGACAACGCCTTGGCCTTGGTACGGCGCGCGGGCAGGAAGCCGCCGAGGTTCTTGCGGCGGTCGAGCATGTACTGGATCTCCGGGGCGTCCATCCCGGGGTGGTAGTACGGCGGCAGGTACGGATTCTCCTCGAGTTGGGAGTCGCTGATCGGGATTCGCGTCTCGTCGCGGAAGTCCTTGAGATCGTCGAGGGTCAGCTTCTTCATCTGGTGGGTCGCGTTGCGGCCCTCGAAGTGCTTGCCCAGGGTGTAGCCCTTGATCGTGTGCGCCAGGATGACCGTCGGCTGACCCTTGTGCGCCATCGCCGACGCGTAGGCGGCATAGATCTTGCGGTAGTCGTGGCCGCCGCGCTTGAGATTCCAGATCTCGGCGTCGGACATGTTCTTGACGAGTTCCTTGGTGCGCGGATCGCGGTTGAAGAAGTGTTCCCGCACGAAGGCGCCGTCGTTGGCCTTGTAGGTCTGGAAGTCGCCGTCGGGCGTGGTGTTCATCAGATTCACCAGGGCACCGTCGCGGTCGGCGTGCAGCAGTGCATCCCACTCACGGCCCCACACCACCTTGATGACGTTCCAGCCCGCGCCGCGGAAGAACGACTCGAGTTCCTGGATGATCTTGCCGTTGCCGCGGACCGGTCCGTCGAGCCGCTGCAGATTGCAGTTGATGACGAAGGTGAGGTTGTCCAGGCCCTCGGTCGCGGCGAGACTGGCGAACCCGCGAGACTCCGTCTCGTCCATCTCGCCGTCGCCGAGGAAGGCCCACACGTGCTGGTCGGAGGTGTCCTTGATACCGCGATCGTGCAGATAGTGGTTGAAGCGCGCCTGATAGATCGCGTTCATGGGACCGAGACCCATCGACACCGTCGGGAACTGCCAGAACTCGGGCATGAGTCGCGGGTGCGGGTAGGAGGGCAGACCGCCGCCCTCACCGGCGTGACTGTGCTCCTGCCGGAACCCGTCCATCCGCTCGGCGGTGATCCGGCCCTCGAGGAAGGCACGGGCGTAGATACCCGGCGACGCGTGACCCTGGATGAAGATCTGGTCGCCGCCGCCTGGGTGTTCGTGCCCGCGGAAGAAGTGGTTGAAGCCGACCTCGTACAGCGACGCCGACGACGCGTAGGTCGAGATGTGACCGCCGACCCCGACCCCGGGACGCTGGGCGCGGTGCACCATGATGGCGGCGTTCCAGCGGATGAACTGACGGAAGGTGCGCTCGACGCCCTCGTCGCCGGGGAACCAGGGTTCGAGTTCGGTGGGAATGGTGTTGACGTAATCGGTGGACGTCAGCGAGGGGATGGCGACGTGCTTCTCGCCTGCGCGCTCGAGCAGCCGGAGCATCAGATAGCGGGCTCGGGCCGGTCCGGCATGTGCGACGAGGTTGTCGAAGCTCTCCAGCCACTCGCCGGTCTCGTCGGGGTCGATGTCGGGCAGGTAGGACGCGACACCCTCACGGATGACGCGCACGCGCGGACCCGACCTGTCGGGGGTGCCGCCGGAGGTCGCGCTGACGTCCTTCTCTGCCTGTTCGGTCACGGTGATGCCTACTCCTCGATCGGGCCGGGCGGGGGTGCTGCCCGGCATGCGATGACACGAGAGTCCGTCGACGACGATGGTGTGCTCGCTCACGGACCCACCCCACATCGTGCCCCATGTCGCCTCGCTTGGCATCGGGGGTGTTCGGATTGGGCGCGTAGTACCTGACCTGCGGTAGCGTTCGGTTTGTGATTACCACGGAGTAAGGAGCGTGCAGTGAGGCGTGCATCGGCCCGCCGGGCATACCGGGCGGAGCTGCGCAACGTCGGGGGGTGCCACAGCGGGACAGAAGAATGCCATCAGACGGACGCCGACCAGGGGCGCTCCGGGGTGTTGCGCGTCCGGAGAACCGCCGGGGGTGCGACACGGGTGGGTGTGACCGTGGTCCTGACGGCCGTGGTCCTGACGGCCGCGGTGCTGATCTTCGCCGGATGTGCGACGTCGGTGCCCGGCGCGCCGACCGTCGACTCCGCACAGGTGTCGATGTACCGGTCCGAACAGTCGGCCTCGACCTCGGCGGCGCGCCGGGAGCTCGCGGTGACGCTGTGTCGGCAGGCCATGTCGTCGATGGTCGTGATGGTCCGCGGGTACAACACCTTCGTCGATCGTCTGAACGCGGTCCAGTCCTACGACCGTGTCGGTGACCTCGACGACCGCGCCCGGGCGAGCCTGATCGCCGGTGTGGACCAGATCCGGGCGAAGGTCACCGATGCGGTCGGCGCCGACGTGACCGGCCCGGTGAACGCCTTTCTCACCAGCTCGGGGCGGCTCGGTGACGCCATCGGACGACGTGAGCTCGTCGGCCTGAATCCGATCGCCGACACCTGGACCCGCGACAAGCAGTCCGTGCTGGCCGTCTGCGCGACCTACCTGCCGACCCCGCCCGGACTGGCCCCGACCACGACCGGTGCACGCCCACCCGGATAGCCCCGCGGCGCGCGAGTTCATGAATTCGTGTCGGTGCACGATCGTCGAGTGCATTACGCTGTCCCAATAGTCGGCTGATCGGGTCGGCTGCGATCGAATTGCCGACACGGCGAAACATGTTGACTTGGGAGGTCTCGCGCGGTGGTAGCCGCCTCAGGGAGCAATGGCTCCGACGGCAGCAGTGCACAGAAACTGGGGTTCGCCCCCGGCATGGTGGTCCAGGAACTCGGCTGGGACGAGGACACCGACGACGACCTGCGTGCCGACATCGAGGACACGATCGACGCGGAGATGCTCGACGAGGACGCCGACGACGTCATCGACGCGGTGGTGCTCTGGTGGCGCGACGACGACGGTGACCTCGTCGACCGTCTGATGGACGCGATCGGCCCGCTCGCCGACGACGGATACGTCTGGGTCTTCTCGCCGAAGACGGGCAATCCCGGTTACGTCGACCCGAGTGAGATCGCCGAGGCGGCGCCCACTGCCGGGTTGACCCAGACCTCGGTGGTCAGTCTCGGCGACTGGTCGGGTTCGCGTCTGGTGCAACCGAAGTCGCGTTCCGGCAAACGCCCATGAGCGCTCCGGAGATGTCGGTCCCGCTGGGGATCGGCGCCACCGCACCGGACTTCGAGCTACGCGACCAGAACAACCAGCGGGTCTCGTTGTCGCGGTTGCGTTCCGAGGGTCGCAAGGTCCTCATCGTGTTCTTCCCGCTCGCTTTCACCGGCACCTGCCAGGGCGAACTCGGGTACATCCGTGACAATCTGCCGCGCTTCGCCAACGACGAGGTGACCACGGTCGCGGTGTCGGTCGGGCCGCCGCCGACGCACAAGGTGTGGTCGGCGGCGCAGGGGTTCCTGTTCCCGATCCTGTCGGATTTCTGGCCGCACGGCGACGTCGCCCGCTCCTATGGCGTGTTCAGCGAGGGCCGCGGATACGCCGATCGCGGAACCTTCCTGGTCGACACCGACGGCAGCATCGCCTTCGCCGACGTCGTCGGCCCGGGTGAGGCGCGCTCGGAGGCCCTCTGGGACAAGGCGCTCGCCGCCGTCTGACTCAACTGTCACCGCACCGCTCGCCACGAGCGGGGCGCCAAGTCTTGACCAAGTCGTTGCACGCCTCGGGTTGCGACAGAAGTGACTGGTGTAGTTCAGTGTGACTATTGTGAACAAACTGTCGCTGTCTCAGCTCACCAGGATCTGCACCCGTGGCCGCTTGCGCCGCGTCGGCGTCGGCATGCTCGCCGGGGGTGCGCTGGCCTTCGCGGGAGCCGGACACTGCGCCGCCGCGCCGTCGGACGCACTGCCGGACCTCAACGACCTGCCGGGCATCGTCGCCGGCATCCCGAACTCGTCGTCGGACATGGGGTTGGGCGATCTGCTGCCCAGCCTGCAGAGCCTGATCCCCGGGACGGGTGACCAGACCGGTATGTCACGATGCACCTCGGTGATCCAGGTCGGGGATTCGACGTCGGTGCGCGCCGACGATCCGGCGTACGTTCCGGCGGCCGGAGACACCGCCAGTGCCCAATACCGCCGCGTCGGGGTCAACAGCTTCACCCTCGATGCGGTCAGCGGCCGGGCGATCGTCGGCGGACCCTCACCGGATGCCGAACACGCCGTCGCGTCCCGGCTCGCGTCCGGCGCACGCGGCTGCTGGGTGATCGCCATGGGTGTCAACGACGTCGGGGACATCTCGACGGGAAGTTCGATCAACGCCGACGCCCGCATCGATCGGATCATGCGCCAGCTGTCCGGGCAGCCGGTCCTCTGGCCGACGGTCACCTCGTCGAACCCGAGTAACAAGGCGTTCGATTCGGCCGCCATGGCCACGTTCAACACCGCACTGCGCAACGCGACCGCTCGCTACGCCAATCTGGCCGTGGTGGACTGGGCCGGCGCCGCTGCGCCGGCCGAGTTCACCGACGGCATCCACTACACCGCCGCGGGCACCGCCGATCGCAACAAGCGATTCGCCGATGCGCTGGCCGCGGCGTATCCGTCGGGCAGCGTCGGCGCCGCGCCCTCGACGCGGTGGGTTGCCGGCTGACGCGGTGGGTTGCCGGCTGACGGTCCTCAGATCGGGCAGGTGATGTTGGGATCACGCTTACCGGTGACGGCTTGCTGCAGGCCCACGGTCACCGCATCGGCATACATCCAGGTGCCCGGTCCCATCGGGTGGACGTCGTCGGGACCGAGGTTCTCCGGATGGGCGGCCGCGGCCTGACACCACGGCGCCAAGAAGACGTTGCGGTGTCGTGGTGCGTACTGCAGAACCTGTTGTGCTGCCAACGGGATGCCGTCGACCGGACCAAACGGGACCAGCAAGACGATCAGGTGACCCGGGCCGATCTCGGAGAGGATGCGATCGAGCTGTCCGGGGAACGCCTGCCCGTTGGTGCCGAATCCCAGCACCACGTACTTGCGGAGTGCGCCGGATGCGCGGAGATCCTCGATGACGCCTTCGCCGCCGCTGTAGTGGCGCGAGACCTGCGCATCGATGTAGATGCCAGGGAACCGCGCACGCAGCGCCTGCGACGAGGCGAGCATGACCGAGTCGCCGATGCCGGTGATCTCCTGGCCGGTCGGTAGCCGTGGTGCACTCGGCGCGGCCGGACGTGGGGGAGCCGGAGGCGGGCTCGCATTGGCCTGGCGCTGCAGCTCGGCGAGGTGGTCGAGCTGCAGTTCCAACTGCGACTTCGACGGGCTGGTACCCAGCGCGGAACCGGCGAACAGGATCACGACCAGGCCGGCGGCGAACACCGCGGCCGGGATCGGTAGACGTGCCGAATTCCCGAGGTCGCGCAGCACGCCGCGGAAACCCTTACGGCGGAACGGTGTCTCGATGTAGCGGTAGGACAGTTCGGACAGGCCGAGGGTGATCACCGCGGCGAGAATGCCGATCAGCCAGCCGGGAAGGGTGAATGACGCCGTGCCCTTGCCCTCCTGGAACCAGGCGCGCAGGAAGACCACGACCGGCCAATGCCACAGGTACAGGCTGAACGATCGCTCGCCGAGGTATCGCAGGGCCTTTACGCGCAGGATCACCGGGACCGGCCCGGTCTCGCCGACCGCGGTGTGGATCACGCCCGCGGTCAGTACCGAAGCCAGCAGGAGCCCGCCCTGGTAGGTGAGTGGTGAGGTATCGGGCAACGTGAACATGAGGGCCAGAAGCCCGACGAAGACGACCGGTGCGACGGTCTTGCCCAGGATCTCGGCGGTGCGCGGCGAGACCCGACGTGGCCACGAATCGGCGGCATCGGCGGCCGGGGCGGTGCACAGCAGTGCCAGTGCGGCGCCGATCAGCAGGCCGAAGGAATGGGTGTCGCTGCCGAAGTAGACCCGGCTCGGGTCGGTGTCCGGGTTGTAGATCGCGATCATCGCGGCCACCGACGCCGCGCCGAGTGCGATCGTCACCGCGGCAGTGATCCGCAGTTGCGTACGCGTCGAGGTTCGGCGTGCCAACCACAGCACACCGAGGAACAGCAGTGGCCACACCACATAGAACTGTTCCTCGATCGCCAACGACCAGTAGTGCATGAAGATCTGGGGTGTCGTCTCGGCGAAGTAACTGTGCGACTGCGCGATCTGCACCCAGTTGTTGACGAAGAACGCCGACCCGAGGAATTGGCTCTTGAGCTGCACTCCGACGTCGCCGCGGATGAGTCCGGCGACGGCGGTGGCCACGACCAGGACCGTCAGCGCGGCCGGAAGAATGCGACGGGCGCGTCGGGTCCAGAACTGCGACAACGAAATTCGCTTGCTGGCTCCGTATTCGCGAACGAGTAGCGAGGTGATCAGGAAGCCCGACAGGACGAAGAAGACGTCGACGCCGAGGTAGCCGCCGCGAACCGCGTCGCCGAAGAAGTGATAGAGCACGACGGCGAGCACTGCGATACCGCGAACGCCGTCGAGCGCACGGCTGCGCCGGATGCGACCCGGCGCCAGAGTGGCTGCGCCGGCCGGTGAGACAGCCGATTCCGGATCAGCTGCCGGCTCCGAGGTCGTGGGAGTGGTCGGTGAGAGGAGCTTCGTGGACAGCGTCCAGACCGGTTTGGGGATACGGACGGTGGGCGCCGACGACTTCTCGTCTGTGTCTGTGCCAGCGTCTGGCTCGGCGCTCTTCTGGGCGGTGCGCCGGTCCCGCATGTTCGGGATCGCCGTGACCGTCGCGGCCTGGGCCGCATCGACCGGTGTCTCGACCGTGTCGTCGGACGGGGTCTCGGCGCTTTCCTGCGCGGAAGTGTCGTCGTCGGCGGGCTCGTCAGCGTCGTCGGCGTAGTCGGAGTCCTCCGCTGCCTCGTCGGCGGTGGCCTCCGCGTCCTCGTCCTCGTGTGACGCTTCGGCGTCGGGAGCATCCTCGACCACCGATGTCTCGCCGGCCTCGACGTCGGCGTCGGTCTCGGTCTTCTCGCCGACCTCATCGGTGTCGGGGTTATCGGTGTCGGCGCGTTTTCCGTCGACGAGTTCTTCTTCCTCGACACCGACCGAGTCGGTGGCGGCCGAGTCGGTGCTGTCAGAGTCGGTGCTGTCAGAGTCGGTGTCGTCCGCCTCGGGACCGTCGGTCTCGGCCGCTTCCTCGTCATCCGACGGGGTGTTGGCCGCCTCCTCCTCGGCTGTATCTGTATCGGTGTCTGTGTCGGTGTCGTCCGAGGTCGTCTCGGTGCCGAGGGCGATCGGGAGTTCGGCGGTGACCTCGTCGGACAGGCGTCGGAGCTCGACGGTGTCGGCGTCGCTGATCGCCCTGAGTTCCACGGTCTCCGCATCGGAGCCTTCGATGTACGGCTCGGGTCCTCGTGGTGGCGCCGGAAGCGCGTACACCGGCTCTGTTCCGGGCTCGTGGAGGACTCCGATCGGGCTCAGGCTCGCCATCGGGCCGGCGATCGCCAGGCTCGTGGGGGGCGGCGCACCGAGCAGGGTCGACGTCGTGTGCCCCGAGCCGTGGTGATGGGTCATCGATGGGATGTGCCGACGCGCGCGCCATGTGCGCAGACGTGCCTTCATGCGTTCGCCCTCCCTTCTCTCGATGCTGTCGTCGGTGACGTGTCTACCTCCGTGACGATCGATATCACCCTCGTCGTGGCTCGGTCGATGTGGCTACGAGACCAGGGATCGGTGACGACAAGACCGACGCCATGTGCGCGCACGTCGTCGAGGGCGGGCAGGTGGGCTGACCCTATGTGGATGGGGCGTGGCATACAGGCAGGTGAGCGTTTCGTTCGGGTGCGGTGGTGGCATGACAGCGATGTCGAGGTGCTCGCAGGGGAGCATCAGCCGCTCAGTGTAGCGGGGTGGCGAGACGTTTCTGCGCACGACCGACCGCAGTGTCCTCCGGTTGGGGGAACGATGACCGATTCGCGAATATGGATTGTGGCCCAAAAGAATTCGTTGCGATTGCAACTACTTCCAGGTCAGTTCGACACCCACTTCGTTGCCGGTGTGACACCGGTGCCGGGAGGGAAGGCCGTGGCCAGTGCGTCGGCGAAACGCGTGTTGCGTGCCGCGGTTCCGGCGGCGGTGTAGTGGATTCCATCGACGAACCAGTCGGGTTGCCCGGCGGCCACCGCGGCCCAGTCGTAGACGGCGAGATTCGGGTAGCGCACCACGGCGCGTCGCAGCGCGTTGTTGAATCCGGCCATCGCCGCGGCGGTGTATCCGCGCACTGTCGCATCCGAGGTGGTGACCGTCGGCCACAGCACCGGCTGGCCCCGCAACTGGTTCATGATCCGATCGATGCGCTCGTCGGCGGCCACGGTCGAGCCCTTGGCGATGTCGGCCGCGTCCTCGAGGCCCATCGCGATCACCCAGCAACCCCTCTCGCCCCTGGCCAGATGTGTGGCGACAGCCTCGGCCGCACTCGGCCGGCCGTCGACCGCGCCGACGATGGATCGGCCGCCATCGGCGTCGAGATCGACGGTGCCGACGCCGACTCGCTTGTACTGCGCGGACAGGGTGTCTGCCGGGCTGGGAACCTTGGTCGGGGAGTCCACACCGACCGAGGTCGAATCACCGATCTGGACGACCGAAGCGCAGCGTGTGGTGCCCGGTGCGCCACCCGAGCGCAGCAGATCGCCGAGTCCGGGGATCATCGGCAGCAGCTGTGGCAGGCCGAGCTCTGCGGAGCCGGTCGCCATTTGCTGACTCAGTGCGCCGGCGACGTCGTCGAGGGGATCGGCCGCGGCGGTGCCCGCCGCGGCACCGATCAGTGTGAGTGCAGCCGTCGCACCCAGGACGGCGGTGGCGGTGCGGCGGGTCCGAGTACCACGAGAAAGTCGAATCACAATAGTCACACTGAACTACATCAGCCACTTCTGTAGCAATTCGAGTCGTGGCGCAATTCGATCACGGCCGGGCAACGCCGGCGACCGGTCAGGTGGGGAACTTCACCAAGGTCGGTGTCGGTCGAGACTGGGTGGTGCCGTCACCGAGTTGTCCCTCACTGTTGAATCCCCAACAAAACAGCTGGTCATCGGAGATCGCGCACGTGTTGTTGTCCCACACGGCCACCGAGGTCACACCGGCGATCCCGTGAACGAGCGCCGGTGTCAGCTGATTGGAGTAGTTGTTGCGTTGATCCCCCCAGCACATGAGGGTGCGCGAGCTGGTGACCGCGCAGGTGGCGCCCCCGTTGGAGGTGATCGAGTCGACGTCGGAGAGCACCTTCGTCGGCAGAGGGCGATTCGCCGTGGTGCGGTCACCGATCTGGCCGGAGCTGTTGTTGCCCCAGCAGTACCCGACCTTGTCGGCCCGGCGCGCGCAGGTGGTGCCGTCGTCCCAGTTGTCGCCGACGGTCAGCGTGGAGGCGAAGCGGAAATTCTTGATCTGGGTCGGGGTCAATCGGTCCTGGGTGGTCCCGTCGCCGAGTTCTCCACTGGCGTTGTGGCCCCAGCAGTAGCCGACGGAGTCGGCAATGGCGCACGTGGAGCCCGCCGAAACCGACACCGATGTGACCGAGGACAACGATTCCACCTTGGTCGGCGCGGTGCGGGTGGTCGTCGTACCGTCCCCGACCTGCCCTTTGTCGTTGAGACCCCAGCAGTACAAGAAGCTGTCGGCGATGGCGCAGGTGGTGAATGCGCTGCTGACGATGTCGGTGACCTTGGTCAGCCCCGGGACCTCCTTGGGCAGGAGAACCTTGCTGATCGAGCCCCAGCAGTAGGCCTTACCCGAGGCCACCGCGCAGGTGGCGGCGCCGCCGACCGTAATGGCCGAGACATCGGTCAGACCGCTGACCCTCGTCGGTGAACTGCGGTCGGTGGTGGTGCCGTCGCCGATCTGACCGTTGTCGTTCTCGCCCCAGCAATAGGCCAGCCTGTTGTGGACGGCGCAGGTGTCCGACGAGTTCATGCTCACCGCGCGCAAGGCGAGTGGCGCGGCGGCCGGCGGTACCGGGTCGGAGCGTCCGACCGCCCATGCGGTGCTCGCCACCGCGATCACCGCGACGGCGAACGCCGCTGCGAGGGCCAGCAGCAGGTTGCGACGACGGCGGGTGGTGCGTTGACGCGATTCGACGGTCGGTGCATCGGCGTCGGGCGGCAGGTGGCCCCCGCCGCGGGGGTCCGTCGTCGCCAAAGGACTGATCGCCGATGCCGGGCCGCCCGTAGAGGTCATCAGCACCGCAGCCAGGTCGCGTGCGAACGACTGGCAGTCGGGGTAGCGCTGCGCGGGGTCCTTGGCGAGCGCACGGGCGAACACCGGATCCAGCGCCGCCAGGTCGGGTCGGCGTGCACTCAGTGGCGGTGCTGGTTTGGACAACAGTGCGGCCATCATCGCTGAGGGCGTCGGGGCCTCGAAAGGTGCAGCGCCGCTGAGTAGTTCGTACATGCTGCACGCCAGCGCGTACTGGTCACTGAACGGGCCCGCGGGGACACCGTCGATGACTTCTGGTGCGGCGTAGGCCAGCGTCCCGATGAATGCGTGGGTGGCGGTCATCGACGTCGAATCCGCGAGTTTGGCGATACCGAAGTCCAGCAAGACGACCTGCTCGATCGATCCGTCCGGCTCGCGCGTGACGATGATGTTGGCCGGTTTGATGTCGCGGTGGATCACCTGATGGCGATGCGCGTAGTCCAGCGCCTCACCTGCACGGAGGGCGACGAGGCCGATCTCAGCATCCGAGAGTCCACCTGCGGTCAGGTCCCTGCCGTCGAGGTAGGTCATGGTGAACCACGGCGAATCACCTTCGACGCCGTAGTGGTGGATCGCAACGATCCCCGGGTGATTCAGTGACGCGACGGTCCGAGCCTCGTTGGTGAAGCGTTGCTGGAACTCGGCGTTGTCGGCGGCGTTGACCGAGATCACCTTGAGCGCCTCGCGACGCAACAGGTGGGGATGCTCGACCAGATAGACCTGGCCCATCCCGCCGGCGCCCAACTTGGCGAGAACCTGATAGCCGGCGAAACTGCTGCCTTCTTCGAGCTGTGCCACTACTGGGTGCTCCTCTCTGTGCGACCGGTCTGTGTGATCAGAACCCGACGCGCGCTCAAAACGCGACCTCGACGGGCGCACTGACCGGATCGGTGGAGCCGATTCCCAGATCGCCGCGACTGTTGTCGCCCCAGCAATAGACCTTGTCGCTCACCTGGGCGCACGACGCGACGGAGTCGGTGGTGACGGCGGTGACCGTGCCGTTCAGTCCGGAGATCTTCATCGGGGTGCTGAAGTACCCGCGGGGATCGTATCCGGCCCCGTTCGAGCTGTTGTTTCCCCAGCAATAGGCGGCTCCGCCGGCGACCGCACACGTCGTCTGGGTTCCCAGCGAGACGGACGTGACGTCGGTGAGGCCCGGGACCTGTGTCGGGGTCCGCGACGTCAGGCGGTCGCCACCGCCGGTCTGGCCGAAGGTGTCGTTACCCCAGCAGTACAGGTTTCCGTCGCCGACGGCGCAGGTCGTCCCGACCGACGTCGCGACGTCGGTGATGTCGGACAGTCCGCCTATCCGGGTCGGGGTGTGGCGATCATTGGTGGTGCCGTCGCCGAGTTGGCCACGACTGTTCGATCCCCAGCAGTACACGGCCCCGCCGTCGGTCAGTGCACACGTCTGGCCGGAGTCCGTGGTCAGCGAAATGGCCCCGTCGACACCCTGGACCCGGGTCGGGGTGGTGCGGTTGTCGGTGGTGCCGTCGCCGAGCTGGCCGTAGGTGTTGGCGCCCCAGCAGTACGCACCGCCGTCGGCGACCGCGCAGGTGGTGGAGTCCGAGGAGACGTTGTCGCCCGACAGTGTCACGTCCGACCCGACCGAGACCGACGTCACGTGATGTAGTGCGGCCACCTTGGTGGGGGTCAGGCGATTGTCGGTGGTGCCGTCGCCGAGTTGACCGGCGGCATTGTTCCCCCAGCAATACAGGGTTCCGTCGGCGATCGCGCACGCCGAGGTCCACCCGACCGAGATGCTCGTCACCTTGGACAAGGTGCCGACCTGTACCGGAGTGGTGGAGTCGACCGCGGTGCCATTGCCGAGAGCGCCGTCGGAGTTGGAGCCCCAACAGTAGGCCTGGCCGTTGCGGATTGCGCACGAGGTGTTGTGGGCGTTGGACAGAGGCGTGGCAGTGACCTGGGTTAGCGTCGGTCCACGGCCGACGACGAACCACGTGGCCGCCACGGCGACGACCGCGATCACGGCTGCGGCGGCGAGCGCCAGCGCGGAGGCGAGCACGCGGCGACGGACGCGCGTGCCGCGACCCGAAGCAGACGGGTCCGCCGGAAGGTCCATCGGTGGCAGCGTGTCCGGCGAACCGGGAGTCGCCGATCCGGTCGGCGGCGGTGCGAGCCGGTCGTCGGGGGAATGCGGTGGCGGTGGGTCTGCTGCCACTCCCATGCCGGATGGAATGGTTTGGCCGACAGAGGGATTCGGCATGGGAATGCCCGGGGAGAGGTCGCCCTGGGATGGCCCGGTGGCGGGTAACGCCGGCGGCGTCGATGAGCCGCCGGGCGTAGAACCGGTATCGAGGGGCACGACCGTCGGCGGTGCAGGCGCCGGGGTCACCGGGCCGGAGGTGGGGTCGACGTCAGCCGCAGCGACGTCAGGCGCAGCGACGTCGGGTGCAGCGACGTCGGGTGTGGGCGGAACGGACGGGGGGTGAACGGTTGCGTGGCGTGCAGCACGTTCGGGGACGGGGAGTTGTTGGACGGGCGCTTGTGTCGGCTGCTCCGGCGCGGACACGGGGGTGCAGCCGGTGCCGCTGTGACCACCGGTGCAGACGGTGCCGGTGCAGGGGAGTGGGCGCGCTCGCGGAACGACGTCGGCGGTGTTTCGGGTGCGGAGGGCTGGTGCTGCGCGGCGGCCCGCGACGCGAGGGTGGCGACCGTTCCGACGAAGGCCCGGCAGTCCGGGTAGCGCCGGGCGGGGTCCTTGTCGAGCGCGTGGCCGAACGCCACGTCGAGTGCGGTGAGGTCGGGACGCGTCGCGCTGATCGGCGGTGCTTGGCGGTGCAGGTGGCCGCTCACGACCTCGGTTGGCGACGAAGCGGCGAAAGGTGTTGTGCCGGTGAGTATCTGGTACAGCAGGCAGGCCAGCGAGTATTGGTCTGACGCGGGACCGGCGGGCTGACCCGCGATGACCTCGGGCGCGGTGTACTCCGGTGACCCCGACAGGGGGTTCAGGATCGGGCGGCCGGCAAGTGCCAGCGTGCCGACGTCGAGGACGACGACCGACCCACCTGTCGTACCCGGCCCGGCGGCACCGGGGAGCAGGATCTCGCCCGGCCCGAGGTCGCCGTGCACGATCCCGCGGCGATGGGCGTGATCGAGGACATCGGCGACCTGCCCGGCGATACCCAGGGCCTCGGCGTCGGCGCGCCGGTCGGTGGTCAGCAGGTGGCCG
This sequence comes from Gordonia sp. YC-XJ4, assembly GCF_059511865.1. NCBI lineage: Bacteria > Bacillati > Actinomycetota > Actinomycetes > Mycobacteriales > Gordoniaceae > Gordonia > Gordonia sp. YC-XJ4. The sequence continues at coordinate 3,543,099 of NZ_CM183447.1, read as the reverse complement.
TCGACGAAGCGGCTGGTGAACCAGGTGCGGCCGGACTCCTCGCCGTACTGCAGGAGTCCACCGAGGCCGGGATGGACCAGTCCCTGCACCGCCTGCGCCTGCGCGGCGAAGCGGGACCGGAAGCCGGGGGCATTCGGGTCGACGGCCAACAGCCGCATCAACACGCGTCCGGTGGGGCCGGGACGGTCTGCGATGAAAACCTGCCCGAGTGCATCGGTACGGATGGGACCGATCAGGTGATACCCGGCGACCATCCCCGAATTGCCCGCGTTCACACACTTCCCCCTCGGCCAGCCACTGATACGCCACCAGCGATTCCGGGATGACGATACCCAACACCTCGTCGCGACCGGTGCCGTAGTCGTTCAGGCGGGAGAGGAACGGCGTCGACGATTGTCGATGACGGGCGCCGACGGCCCATCTCAGCGGACGGTTTGGTGATCTCGGGCAGGTGGTCCCGCGTGAACTTCAGCCCACCTGGAAGGTGGTCACCTCACGGATCTCGGAGGTGTCGGCGGTACGCAACCCGGGACCGGTGAAAGTCCCGGTGAAGGTGCGTGGTTGTTGACCGCCCACACTCACCGTCACGACGTAATCGGTTGCCGGCGTTCCACACGACGAATACAGATTCACGTACACGGTGTAGGTGCCGGAGGGTGCCTGCGGGTAGGTGATGTTCTCGTTGTTTTTGCCGTCGATGTCGCAGTCGGCGTTGGAGTCGAGATCCAGCGTGCCGCCCGACGAGGACGTCTTGTTGTTGAAATAGATCTTGTCGCCCGACGGCTCGACCAGGATCAGATCGAGGTCGCTGTCGACGGTCCACGACGTACTGACCTGTACCGCGCCGGTTCCGACCTTGAGCGCCTTGACCTCCTGACGCACCATCGGACCCTGCACGCCCGATGCGTCGACACCTGCGAAGTAGAAGGCGAAATCCTCCGACGGAAGTTGTTGCGCCAACGTCATCACCACCGAGGCGGTTGCCGTCGCCGATCCCAGCTTCAGTTCGGTGTATCCGGGCGCGGGTTTGCCGGTCGCCTTGCCATTGTGCTTGGCCTCCAACGCTATTCGCATGGAGGTAATGGGCGTCGACGAAGTGGTGTTCTGGAGGACGCTACCGCCGTTGATCGCTGTGACGTTGTCGGGCAACCGCAGCGTCGGTCCTGCCGACCGTCCTGCGCCGAGCGTCCCCGACACCGTCGACGACGACCCGCCCGAGTCGTTGATCGCGGTCACGCCGGTGACGAAGCCGTCGATCGCGGGGCCTGCCGCGACGGGTGTGCCGCTGACCGAACAGGCGGTCGTGAGGCCGATGATGACGGTCAGGACGGCGATCGCGACCCGGCCGGCGCGTGACCGACGGGTACGAACATTTGCAGAAGGCATGAAAACGATTAAAGCGACCTGAGAGACGATCCGCGCGACAACGGTCGAACCGGGGTGTTGGGGCGGGTAATCTTGTTCACCGTGCTGTGTGCTGACGATCGGCTACCGGTTGATCCGCGGAGGGTGGCAGTTGCAGGGGTGTCAGGGTCCGGGAAAACCACACTAGCCCAACAGATTGCGCATCTCATCGGCGCGGAACACATCGAGATCGACGCTTTGTATCACGGGCCGGAATGGGAGCCGAGACCGTCATTCATCGAAGATGTCAGAGCACTTGTCGCAACGGACACCTGGACCATCGAGTGGCAGTACAACGACGCCCGAGCGCTGATTGCTGAGCGCGCTGACCTGCTGGTATGGCTGGACCTGCCATTCTGGTGCACCACGTTCCCACGTGTGGTCCGCAGGACTTTGTGTCGACGTCTACGGCGTGAGGTTCTGTGGAACGGAAACGTTGAGCCACCATTGCGCACTCTGTTCACTCACCGCGAGAACGTCATTCGTTGGTCGGTATCGACGAGACATAAGTACCGGGCACTCCTGCTCTCGCCAGGAGCTTTCGACACCGGCACCACACCTATCGTCCGACTGCGATCCCAATCCGAGGTCGACCGCTGGCTGGCGGGTCCGCTGACCTCGGCCGCGCGTGGTCGAGCCGGATTCTCAAGGTGGTGGACTAGCCTGTCGCAGGGCCGGCCTGCTGCACCCTGGTTTCGGCGGCGTCATCAGTCTGTGAGAGCAGCATCGCGATGGTCATCGGGCCGACCCCACCGGGGACCGGAGTGATCGCTGCCGCTACCCGCGCGGCGGACGCGAAGTCGACATCACCAACCCCGCCGGGGTGATAGCCCGCGTCGACCACGACCGCTCCGTCCTTGAGATGTGTGCCGTTGATGAACCGGGGCCGGCCCACAGCAGCGATCACGATGTCGGCCCGGGACAGGTGAGCGGCCAGGTTGCGGGTGCGGGAGTGACACAACGTCACCGTGGCATCGCGCCCGGACAACAACGCAGCCAACGGTTTTCCGAGGATGGCGCTGCGCCCGACGACGACCACGTCGGCACCGGCGACCACCACCCCGTGATGCTCGAGCAGGCGCACCACCCCACCTGGAGTGCACGACTGAAAACCAGGTTGGCCCAACGCCATCGCCGCAAACGATGTCGAGCTCACCCCGTCGACGTCCTTGGTCGCGGTAATCGCATCGAACACCGCGCGCTCATCGACATACTCGCCCATGGGATGCTGCACCAGGATGCCGTCGACACCAGTGTTGTTCGACAGTTCCTCGACGCGCTCGACGATTTCTGCGGTGCCAATCGAGGCCGGCAATCCCACGTGCACTGCGCCCAGCCCGAATTGCTGACATCGTCGCTGCTTCATCGACACATACGTCACTGACGCGGGATCGTCGCCGACCAGCACAGTAGCCAGCGTGGGCGGCAGTCCGGACACGTCCGTCACGCGAGCCGCCCGTGACGCGGTATCGGCATTGATGGTTGCTGCCAGATCGACACCTGACAACAGCTGTGCCTTCGACATGAACACTCCTGAGCCTCGTCAATGCCCAGGCGCACGACACACACTCCGGAGGCCGCTCCCCGGTGGTACTCCACCCCAGCGCCAGTCACGACCTGCCCTGATCCTACGGGTGCGCGCAAAGGGATTCGAAAATTAGAATCTGACTCGATCTTCAACACCGCGTGACCTGCGGAATTGACGCTCTGAGCTGCTAGGATGGTGAAAGCGGGTGCCGACCGTGGGTGTCGCGGATTGACACGAATTGTCGCCGTTTAGCCCACGGATAGCCCGCGAACCGACGCGCAAAGGGGACTCTTCCCCTGACGCACAGCACACCGGGGAGAGGGTCCACACATGGCACGCACGGCGGGCACCTTCGGCACTACCGAGCAGCTGAAATCGGGGCAGTGGCGAGCCCGGTATCGGCACGCCGGGAAGCGATGGACCGCGCCCGAACCGTTCGCCAGCGAGGACCTGGCACGCGGGTATCTGGCATCGGTCCGATACGCCATCGACACCGACACTTGGGTACCTCCGCACAAGTCCGAGCCCGCTCGACCCGACCGACCGCGTGCTGTGCCAACGTTCAAAGGCTTCGCCGAGGAGTGGGTGACCAAGCGACTCAATGGGGAAGTGGGCAGCCGACCGATGCGCCAGACAACGGCAGCCGATTACCGTCTACTCCTCAGGCGAGCGCTCTACCCAACCTTCGGTCGTCGGTCCCTGGACACCATTACCCCAGAGGACGTGACCGCGTGGTATCGCCGTCGGCTCGAGTTGAAGCGGCCCGCAGATACCGCGTCGGCGTACAGCCTCATGAAAACGATCATGAAGTACGCAATTCGGTGCGAACACATTTCGGTCACCCCGTGCCAGTTAGACGGGGCGGGTACGAAGACGCCGAAACACACACCCGTGATCCTCACGCCCGACGAGGTGACACAGCTCGCGAACGAGGTCGGTGACCGATTCCGATTCGCCGTGATCCTCGGCGCATGGTGCGCACTACGGTTCGGAGAGATAGCAGCACTCAAACGCCGAGACATCGACGTCAAGAACCTGACGATTTCGGTCGAGCGTGGCGCCATCCGCGTGACCGGCGAACGCGTCAAAGCATCGGCAACAAAAACACGGGCGGGCGTGCGCACGGTCGCGATTCCCCCACACATCGCCGACGAGGTGCGACAACACCTTGCCCGGATTCCCGACGGACCCGATGCCCTGCTGTTCGCCTCGGCCACCGATCCCGGCGTGCCGATCGCAGCCTCGACGTTCTATCGCAAATGGAACCCCGCCCGAAAGGCGGTCGGGCAACCAACAGTCAAGTTCCATGACCTGCGTCATACCGGAGCCACCATGGCGGGACGCGCGGGTGCATCCATCGCAGAACTGCAAGCTCGGCTTGGTCACACCACGCCGAACGCTGCAATGCGCTACCAGCACGCAACACAGGCTCGCGACAGGGCACTCGCTGACGCAATCAGCGCCATGGTCGCATCGCCACCGAAGCTGAGCGTGGTGGAGTCGGCGTAGTTCAAGTGGCGGATTGAATAGTATCAACCACACTGCCCTGCACACTGCATACCTTCTGCCACTTGTTGCCGTCTGCATCAATGAACCGCAGAGTAACGAACGGCTGCCTGGTCCTGCCGAGGACATCCTCCGTCAGGAACGAGTCCAGCCGCTCAACTATCGGAGACTCTTTACGAAGGAACCCCTCAGGGCAAGGCACAGACACGCTCTTTCCGGGCATAAGTAGCCGAGACCGATGGGTCGTAACAAAAACTCCAAAACTCGGATTCATCAGATTGTAGGTAGGATCCCACTCAACACGAAGATCTGTCACTTGAAGGCTACGATCACGCCGTCGCTGTAGTTAGTGACTTGTAGATGTCTTAGGTCGGCCGACGGACCTGCGAGAACAAGCCTCGCTTGTCGTCTCCTATCTCGCTCTTCGTCTGCCGACCGACGACGGTCATCGTACCGACGCGCTCGGTATGTGTGCGCTACCGAAAACAGGGTCAGAGAAAGGGCGCCTACCGTCAATATCGTACCCACCCAAGTCGGTATATTTCCCCAGCTGAGGCGCCTATCCCAGTTAGGCCAACGAAACCAGCACCAAATCAGGATTGCTGTGACAAACGCAACGACGACAGAAATGCTCGCGGCAAGCGCAAGACGCCTAACCCATACTCCAGAATGGCCGATCCGCAAAGTAGTGTTCACAAGGTCTAAACCTACAGGACCGGGCACCCAATTATGCAATTAGAACGGACAGTTTAGCGTGGAGGCGACACATTCTTGACCGCCCAGAACCGCACAGAACCAAAATCTAAATACCCCCTTGGGTGTATCTGCAGGTCAGGCCGTGATCGGGGTCGGCCCATGGGAGAAGTTCAGAGGTCAGCCACCGCGAGAACACGAGCTACGCGGTGAGATGCGTTGGGGGGCAGGGGGGTTGGCGAGCATCGACACGACGCGGGATCGACTCCGAGACGGTCTCAGACGGCCTGAAAACGCCCTGACCTGCTACGATGCCCTAACACGTTGCGGCCCTGTCGATTTGGTGAAATGGTGTGCGCGGTCGGACTTCCCGGCCACATCCCCTCACCTGATCGGAGTCACCATGTCGACCCTCGCCCGCATCACTGACGTCTTGTCTGCATCGCCCGTCGACCCCGTCGCCCTTGTCCGGGTCGCGGATGAGTCCATCGACGGTCTGTACCGCATCCTCGACACCGCACCTTGGAAGGTTCGCAGCGACTTGATGCGGGCCGTCTGGGCAGTAGAAGACAGCCTCGACTTCCCCGCTGACCCCGAACACGCGGCTGCCCTTGCGAATCGACTCGCGCGTGTGCTGTTGCTGGCCACCGAGGCAGTCCGGGAGGCCTGACATGCTTGCGACACTTGGCGACTTGGTTCAAAGCCTCGATGATCTGCTGACCCTGGTCGAGCTGTCCGCGCACGTCCACCGTCACCGGGCCGCGTTCGGGGCGATCCTCGGTGTCTAGTCTATCGAGTAGACAGATAGCCAGATACGTTGTCCTGGAACAACTCTCAAGGTTGCGGGTCGCGGCACATCGTGGCACGATGGCCCGCACCAACCGTCGCAGACAAAGGAGCAACCATGATCGACTCGACCGACTCAGCTGGCCACCACGTCGAACTCTCGACGTTCACCTGCCCATTCGACGATGTGCGATTCCTCTGCGTCTACTACGGACCGGGCCCAGAGGATGTGCGCGAGGTACCCATCCCCGACGTTCTCGCGGCCCTGTTCGCCGATGACGACATCCCGCCTAAACTCTAGGAGAAACCTGAAATGCTGACCTTCGCAATCGTTTTCATCATCGCCCTATTCGTCATCGCGTGCATCAACCCGACACCGGAACAACGTCAGCCGAACGGGGTGGCATGGCGCGCATCCACCACACCGGACGCGAGCATCGCCCAGCGTCATCGAGAAGCCGACCTACAGTTGGCGAAACATGTTGGCAAACAACGGATGCGGGACACCAGTCGCGTGCTGCGAGATGCCGAGGCCGCCTACGATGCGGCTTACGAAGAGGCGCACGTGATGCACGCGTTGTGGCTCGCACACGGGGCACCGGACGAGGGTCCAGTATTGAAGTCCTTTGGCCGCGCGACGCAGGCGATGCGCGACGCCGAACGTGAGCTAAGGTTCGCTCGCGAGGACGTCGGCCACTACTCTGCGATTGTCTGCGACTTGAACGCGCGCGGATAGCTCACCACGTCGGCCGTCGACCCTGCCAATGATGCCGACGTTCATCCCCCGATAGACCCTGATCGTCAGCCCAGCGGTTGTACGCCTCACGGTGCCGCCGCCGCGCCAGCATCAAACCGACCCACCAGTCCCGATTGTCCTCCGGCGGCTCTACTCCACCGTGTTGCGCCCAGATTTCCGGTGCCCAGTCCACCACTCGCACCGGCCCGCGCAGTTCACCAGGCACCGGCCCATCATCGACCTCTGTTCGCGGCCTAACCTTCACCGAGGCCATCAGATCACCTCGGGTCGCCAGGAGTAGCTGCCCCGCACCTGCGAGCGCCTTTGCGTCGTCCCGGTCCGCTCGGCCACCTTCTCAGTGTCCCCGGCAACCTCCGGCAGCCGTAACGTCCCAATTAGCTTGGTGACGCTCTGGCTTAACATCCGTTGCTCGGTCACAAGCGGTGCGGTCACAGTCTCCCCGAACCGGTTCTGAACGGTCAGCGGTGCGCCTTGTAGCTGCGAATTAATCGCATCGAGTCGCGTCAGTCCTCGGCAAACCTCACGCGCGATCAGCATTTCACTGGGGGTCAATTCGTAAGTGTCTGTAGTAACCGCCCACCATTCACGGGCTGACTTCGACCAAGTCTTGGTCTCGGAACGGGTAACAATCATTGCTTGTCTCCTAGTTCGTTTCTGAATACAACAACGGGGCACCAATAAGGAAAGGAAATCGGGGCTGTCTGACGGCCCAAAAAACCCTATATGGTGCCCCGCTGCCGGAGTCGGCGAAGGCTGAATCTCGCCAATTCATCACCCGTGTCGGGTGAAGTCTTAACCCTCGAATCGAATTAGATCGACCCGAGTTCTAGCCGCTGTCCCGGTCAATCCTGATTGCCGAATCAAGGGTTTGCCCTGAATACGGTAATACAGATTGTCGGGCAGTCGCACGAGATCGGAGTATGTCACATCTGACCCATTCGCGACCCAAGCACTTGCATGCACAACACGCCCATTTCGGACGCGATCGGGATTGTCCACAGCATCTGAATCACGGTACGAAACGACAGCGGTAAGTATATGTGAGAGTTCGTAGTCATCGGTCGACTGCCCATGCTTTACCCGGTCGGTCGACACGCGGCGATGAATCTCGATAATTGTCATCGGGTAATTGTCCCCGCGTGAAGGTATCCGAATCGCTTTATCGGCTTGCGGAACACGCGCAAATCGTCGGCGGTGAAATGTATCCGGCCCGCAGTATCGGCGGATTGACCCGACGCCAATTGCCACGACTGCTCTTCGATCTGCTCGCGATTAATGCCACGCGGGTTATCGAAGAGGCGAATCACGGCATCGGACACGACGCGGACGATGTTTGTGCGATCGAGATCGGTCACGTTGCCACCGAGGCGAGGCACTAGCGTCAAGAGTAGTGCCTCGGCCTCGGGTACGCGAATATCCAACCAGTCCTCGGGGATCTCGCCGCCGAGATAGCGCGACTGAACATCCTCGGGGACGACGTACGCGGCCACCGTCAGACCGAGCCGAGATCAGTCGAAATCACTGCAGCATGCTCTGGCTGAATAACTTTCGCCGAAGCTCGGAGAGTGATCCGACAGGCATATGAATCTTTGTCGAAGTAGACCGAGGAATCGGTTTCGACCTGCGCGTCACGGTGAACACCGAAGACCGCGAATGTCGGTGCGAGGACGTAGATAGCACCGGGCGCGACGTGTTTGCTCGTGATGATCGGCAGCCCCGCAACAGTATTCGACAGCGCATCAGCAGCACTCGCGCCGAGGAGTGGTTCGTTGCTCCCGGTACCGCGCTTCGACTTCGCGAGCTCGGCGGCTACGTGGGGCGAGGTAACGACCGAGGCCGGTTCCCCGCCTGATTCCCGGACGAGTGCGATACCGTCGAGAATTGCGTCCACGTCTTGCAGGTCGGTCGTCCCGGCATCGTGGAAGTCGGCGTGGCTCTGCTGAATCCCGGCCCAACCGTCGGCCGGTGCCGCGCCACCAAACGAAACCTTATCAATCCGATTCGCAAGCGACCGCGACAAGCTGCGCCCGATCGTTTCGAGCAGACCATTTTCTCCCTGCGCGGCATCTTCCAGTAGCTCTCGAGTGATCGGTGTGACTGAGCCGACTTTATACCACGGAAGTACGAATTCAACAATTGCAGGCGATGCGACATCGAGCGAATCGCCCTCGGCTACAAACAACACATGGTCATCGTCATCGACAACCTTCGGCACGCGGAGAGCGGACCCGGCGACACCGGAAATCACCGTCGAAATCTGCGTGAACTTCGATTCTTGCAGAAGAGGCTCGATCAGGATCGAGCTGACCTCAGCTTCGGAGATAGCACCAGGTGCGGTATTGCGGTTAACTGTCATGAGATTTATCTTTCATTGACTAATAGGTGATCGCGTCGCCGAAAACTCGGCGGAAGCGGATTTAGTCAACCAAACGGCTGCGAAGTTTGTGGTGGGCAATACTGCCCTTGATTCATTTTATCATTTATGTGTTGCGAATGCGCTGCGGATCGAGCACGTTCGACCACGATTTCTTCCGCTCGGGTGTGCGTGGCTTAGTGAATTGTCCGGCACGTGCAAACAGTCCCGGGCTATCGTTTCTCAACTCCGCTTTTGCGAGACCTGGACGCGCAGTGATTAGCGCATCGACGGCATCTGCGACTTTGCCGGGATCGATGAATCCATCATCGCCAGTGAGGTCGGCCGGGTCGACCCCGCCATATTCGAATATGTCGCCCGGGTTCGACAGCGCGTCGGCGGCAAGTCGACCGACCTCGGCGCGCAATAGTGCGTTTACGCGTTCGTTTGCGGCGTCCCGATCGGCCTCGGCGGCTTGTGCTCGCTGCCTCAGTTTGCGAGTAGGAATGTCGTCGCTGGCGCTCTCAGGAGCGTCCGGGGTGTCCGGAGTAGGGGTGTCGTCGTTTGTCGCGTCTGTGGGCGCTTGTGGGGTGTCAGGCATCGTTGCTCCATGTTCTTCCATCGGTCGTATAAAAGCTCATCCGCCGGATCGGGCCGGACCATCGAATCCGACACCGCGTCGACTCGGGCGCGTCATGGCCATGGTGGCGCAGTAGTGAGATTTCGAGGGCGGTCGCTGCCCGGTCCCGGATGTGGTGACGGGCATCGTTGTCGGCGGTTGACAGGTAATGGTGTTCATATTCGCCATAATGCTTATGCTGGACAACTGATCGACGGTCACCCGGCATAAAGTCGCCGAGCCCTGTGAAGTCGAACGTGGTCATTTCTTCTCCAGTTCCGTGACTCGCGATTCGAGCTGCTGCACGTAAATCGCGAGGGCATTGTGGGCTTTAGTGATTTCCTCGAGAGCGAGGGCGTAGTGGTCGAATAGCTGAACCGTGCGGGCGTGCTGTTTGGCATTCGCCACGTCGGGGTCAAACTCCTCACTACTCATGGAACTCACCCACGAGTCGGCTCGATACGATTCCACGGAAGGCGAGGCCGAGCACGGAGCGCAGGGTACGATTCTCGATTTCGAGGTCACGTATGCGATCATCTCGTCGGCGTATTTCTGTCGCCAGCGCATCCGCGATTGCGCGACTTGGATCGACAGGTTGCGCTTTCGGCGCAAGGTCGGCGGGCGAGGGTTTGTGGGTCATTTGGTTTCCTTTGGTAATTCGATGGGGTATCGCCGTACGGTTCGTGACTGTGTCGCCACCGTCCGCGCGGACCTTTTCGCATTCCTGCTGGTCAGGGCGATTTCGGCTATCGTTCAAATCGTTACGCAGGCCTTGCGTAGGCTCCACGCAAGCCTCGCGTGAGCGTTTTGAGGTTCTGGGGGAATAAATCTGGATCATTGGTTGTTCTTCGCCGATTCGGTTCAGGGGGCAAAATTTGCCACCGTTTGGGGCAAATTTTGCCACCCGATTTAGCTCTGACCTGCATGTTTGCATTTTTCCTCTCAATATCTCCATACGGATGTGCACATTGAGAGGTCTTGACCTGGCACAACATGGCATTGACCAGGGGCGATGATAGTAGGATCGGTTTGCCGTCCTGCGTTTCGCTGTGGTTCCCGGCGGGGGATGATCCCCCCCCCGGACCCCCTCGACCATTCTTCTCCTCTGGTCGCAAGCTCCCGTCGGAGAAGAATGCCCATGTGTTTAAAAGATCATTTTCTTGTAAAACAGTCAGCGAGCTTGCGAGCGGGGGAGCGAAGCGACCAATCTTTTGGTCTTTCTCTTTCAGTCCCAGCGGGTCGGGCTGCGCTAGACATGGTAAAAAGAAATGTTGGCGTGAACTTTGGTTGATCAGTGATGCTCGCAAACGCTTCGGGATTTGTATTTCCCTGCCCCATATGTGATTCCGTGCGGAACGACCAAGCAGCGATCGGACGATACCGGGTCGATCCATCCCTCACTGATCGCCCGCTTGACCGCGCGCCGGACCTCATGTGCAGCAACGGGTTGCGATCCTTTGGCGATCACCTTCCCCAGCTCGCCGGTCGGTACTGGGCAGTGTCCGCGTCGATCGCAGTTCGCCCAACAGTAGAGAGCCAACTTCTGCCACGACGGCAGTGACGCACCTTTGCTAAGTCTCTTGAGCAACAGCCTGTCGACCATGTCGAACGGTAGACGCGCGGGATGCTCGAGGTCGGTATCAGCCTCGGGTTTCGCAATCGATTCTGTTATACTGAGTTGCATAGTGAGTTTCCCTCAACCCTCTCGGATTCGCCGGTCCGAGAGGGTTTCTGTTTACTTGTTGTTCAGTTCTTCGATCTCCGCATCGGTGGCATACCGCATCCACCGCAACGCCGAGGGGTCGTGTGGATCACGCGCATATCCCCACGCCAGCCCCGCATTTCGTAGCGCGCGATTGAACATGTCCATTTCGTAAGGCATGTTATAGCGCACGCACTTATGGTGTGCCAGGCCGAAATTGGTCAGGCGCGCAACCTCTTTGCCGCAATTCGGGCACGTGTCTTTGCCCATTGCTGCACGCGCTTCACTGAGAACCTGCTTGTCGGTCTTCTGCGTTTCCATGTGTCACTCCTTCTCTCTATATTCATTTAGCCATTCACTAGCCTGCCTAACATCGGCCAGGACCATAATCGCCCCGCATCGACGTGCTTTCAATACTCCCGATCCGATCGCTTTGATCAGGTCATCTTCGCGCACCCCGAATGCCCGACAGAATGCCGTCCACGTCCATTCGTCGCGGGTGATCACCGGGCCAGAACCTCGAGAAATGCAGACAGGGAATACCGCCGACGACTGCGAAGAGTCAAATACGGTATTTCATGGCTGACGATGATGTTCTTCACGCCTTGCCATGACATGCCGGTGATTCGGGCGATATCCGAGACGCTGAGATAATCCCGAACATTCTCGGGAGTGAGTTGGTCGGGCATTGTTTCCCCTGGGATAGGTAACAGGTTCTTATTTCCTACTTATGATTATCCAGGGTTATTTCTTTGTTGCAAGGCATTACCGCGACGCTCGATAGTCGGCTATTGCTCGGCGATCAGTCGTTATCAACTTCGTCCTGTTGCATTCGCCACACAAAGGTCGGCAGTTCGTGATCGAATGCTCGCCACCAGCGGCAACGGGAATAATGTGGTCGAGTTGCCAATCGGGCGCATCGCATTCGACGCACCGATTGCCCCACACGGTTGTCAACTCGGCCTTAGTGAATGGATGGATGACCGGCGCGATGCCATAGATGCCGCATCGGTGTCGGTAATCCTTCTGCCAGCCGTGCTCGGGCCGTTCTCGGCGTCGCTCTCGGTCGTAGTCGCTGCGATGCTTGCGATTGAGAGCGTGCCAATCTTGGTTGTACGCGGTGCAATGTTCCCTGTTGTCCTGGTACCAAGTCCGCTTGCGCTCTCGGTCGTGGTCAATGTTCTCTGCACGCCAACGTTGGTCACTCCGCGCCTTGCAGGACTTGCATTGCGCCTGCCGACCGTCGGCCCTGGATGCGTTGCGATGAAAGCTGTCGACGTGCTGCGTGCGCTGGCACTTGGTGCAGAGCTTCAGCGTGTCGGTCACGCGTTCACCGGCGCGAAGTAGCGGGCGAGGCTGTCGGCGTCGATGCGGATTGCTGTCGAGAATCTGCGAGCCGCGACATCACCGCGCTCGACAGCACGGCGGATCGTGCGGGGGTCGACGCAGAGCATGTATGCCGCGTCGTCGTACGACACCCATCGGGGAGTGTCGGGGCCGAAGATGTCGGTGCGGGCAGGTGCGGACATAGAGGGGCCTCCGGTTTCGGAGTTGCTGACCGTGCCGGGTGCGCGGTCGTCATACTTCGCCGGGTTTATGTCCTGTGAGTTCGTGTCCCGCCCGTGGCGTTGAGGATCACTTTACCCGGACCAGGGGCGTCAACTCGGGTCAGTACGTCGCAGGAGGACAGCCCAAGATGGGTGTGTCAATCGACGTCCATTTGGGTCAGGGGGTGACCGGATAGCCCACGTCTGGCCCACAGCAGCCCCTGCGGGGCATATCAGCGCTGGTCAGCACCGGTGCGCGCAAAGGGATTCGAACCCCTGACCGCTGGTGTGTAAGACCAGAGCTCTACCGCTGAGCTATACGCGCGTGGCCACGGCCGAGGTGGCCGTACCAACTCACGAATGTAGCGGCTGAGGTGGCCTTCGCCCAAACCGGTTCGGGTTCGCCGAAACCTGGCTCACACCCCGACGATGGGCGGCAGTGCGAACAGCACGATCACCGACCACACCACATGGGTGCACAGCGGTGCGAGCACGCCACCGGTCGCGCGTCGCAGCACCGCGCACACCGCGCCGAGGATCACCCCGGCGAAGCCGAGCATCACATTGCCGCTGGCCATCGTGACGACGACGTAGATGGCCGTCGACACCACCAGTGGGTGCCACGGGCGGGCGGCGGTGTACACCGCCCCGCGGAAGAACAGTTCTTCGGCGACGCCGTTGCCGAGGGTGATCGCCGCGATCGCGACGAGGCTGCCGGAATCGGCGTAGGCCAGCACACGACCGATCAGGTCGTTGAGTGGGGGGATCAGGCGGGTGCCGAAAGCGCCGACGACAAAGCAGGCGCCGACCAATAGGCCGACCGACACGCCGAGCAGTACCGCGTTGCGCCGCGGGTGGGTGGGTGCGCCCTCCGGCGAGTGTCGACCGATCGCGGGGAACGCCCCGGCCGGGATCGGGCCGGCGAGTAAACCACCGACGACCCAGACGACGCCGAGCGCGACGGTCAGCGGATAGAACCTGCTGTCACCCGGGGTCGCCGACAACGAGAAGCCGAGAAGGACCGCGCCGACCACCAGCGTCACGCCGACGATCCATCGCCGGCGCGCCTGCCGCGTGGGCAGGTGCCCGTTGCGGTCGGTGCGCAGTTCGTCGATCAGCTCGGCGATCGCGCCGCGGTGTCGGACAGGGCTCTGGGTTGGTGAGTCCACGTCGTCAGACTGGCAGCAATGCCCGGCCGAGTCGACCCGCCGTCCCGAACGCACCGCGGACGGTGCCGCTGATCCGGCGTCGTACGCGAGGCCAATCGCCTCCGGCCCAGGCCGGATCGGTCGAGGCCAGATGGTGCGGGTCGTCGAGCGCACAGACCGACCGGGGCGCCGGTGAGGCCACTGCTGCGGCGACCGCGTCGCGCATCGGCGTCAACCCGCCGGCAGGTGGCGGTACCAGCTCCCGGATGCGGTGTTCGTCGGCGCGCATCGGATGATCGAGGGAGGTGATGAGCTCTTCGGTGAGCGCAGACGGGATGGGGACGAGGAGCCCGGCGACCTTGCCGGCAAGGCGCGTCCCGACGAATGGCACCCACACCCGCACCTTCGGCATGCGGATCGCGTCGAGATAGGCCTCGAGGACCGAGCGGTACCGACAGACGTCGGGTCCGGCGATGTCGTAGTCGCCGGCGGGTAGCTCGGGCTCGCAGGCGGCGGTGAGGTAGTGCAATACGTCGCGAATCGAGATGGGGTCCATGGGGTTTCGCGTCCACGACGGCTCCGGGATGACCGCGAGGCGGTCGCCGACGTAGCGGATGATCTCGAACGACGTCGACCCGGCGCCGAGGATCACCGCTGCGCGCAGCCACACCAGCTCCGGCCCGTCGGGCAGTCGTAGGGCCTCGCCGGCGTCGGCTCGGCTGCGCAGATGATCCGACAGGTCCTCGTCATCGGGGACGAAGCCACCCAGATAGATGATGCGTGTGACATCGGCGTCACGCGCGCCCGACGCGAGGTTCGCGGCAGCGTTGCGGTCGGCGTCGGCGAACCCCGACTGACCGATCCCGTGAACCAGGTAGTAGAGCGCATCCAGTGGCCCGGCGGCGGCAAGGGCCTGCTTGACCGATTCGGGGTCGTCGACATCCATCGACACTGCGGTCACCGCGTCGAACCAGCTGAAGTCGGTCAAGCGGTCCACATTCCGGGAGGACACAACGACCTCATGTCCGGCGGCGAGCAGCGAGCACACCAACCGCGAGCCGACATATCCGCTGGCACCAGTCACGAAAAGCCTCATGAGCACCACGGTAGGTACCGGATCCGCTGCCGCCCAGGGACGCGGCGGGGTCGTGGCGGAGTCGAGACAGCCCTCGCCCGCACGGTCACGAAACGATCACGGCGCTGCGTCGCACGCTCGCCGATAGCGGGCGGCCACCCGTTCGTGGTGCTCGGCGACGCCGGCCAGTTCGTCTCGCAATGCGTCCGGGGAGAGCACCGTGAAGTCGGCGTCGAAGGCTTGCAGCCACCGGGCAATCGAGGTGAGCGACGTGGAGTACAGGGTCAGTTCGCAGGTCTGCTCATCGCCGGACTCCAGGGTGCCCCACGCATCGGAGACCATCGGACCGATCGTCTCCACCGGGGCGTGGATACGCACGCGCGCCGAGGATTTGCGATACACCGCGCCCAGGCTGCGTTCGAGGAACCTCGACGCCGCTCCTTCGGGGAGCTCACGCGGGGTGAACCGGGGGCCGGTCGGGATCTTGGGCACCATACGGTCCACCCGGAACGAGCGCCAATCGTCGCGGCCGAGGTCGAAAGCGATGAGATACCAACGCATTCCGTTGCGCACCAACCGGCGAGGTTCGACCTCGCGCCGCGACTCGGTGCCGTCACCACGCCGGTAGTCGAAGCGGAGCCGTTCGTGGCGATGGCAGGTCGCGGCGATGTCGGTGAGCACATCTGCCGACACCGTCACCTGGCCTCGCGTGCGGGGCACGGCTTCCAATGACAACGAATCCAGCCGGTGGCGCAGACGCGAGGGCATGACCTGGCGCAACTTGGTCAGCGCACCGGCCGAGGCCTCGGCCATGTCGGCCACCGGCCCGGTCGTGACCGCGTCGAGCCCAAGGGCCACGGCCAGCACCTCCTGGTCGTCGAGGAGCAGCGGCGGCATCTCCGCACCCGCGCCGAGCCGATACCCCCCGCCGACGCCGACGGTCGCGTCGACCGGATAGCCGAGCTCACGCAGCTTGTCGACGTCGCGTCGCACGGTGCGCGTGGTGATCTCGAGCCGGTCGGCGAGCTCCTGGCCGGACCACTCACGTCTCGTCTGGAGCAGCGAGAGCAGGTGCAGGAGTCGAGCCGATGTTTCCAGCATGCGCTCATCTTGCCGGACATTGCGGACCGATGGTGTCCTCGATAGGCGGAGGGGCGGCTTTCTCACGCCCCGCATTCGCTCGGCGTGATGAACGTCGTCGGATCGGTGGTGTTGTCGAGCCACTTGCCGTAGGCGGTGCCGCCGATCTGGTTGCGGAGGCGGCAGATGTCGGCGGTGGTCCGTCCGGCCACCTGGTACACCGCGTAGATCGGATTGCCGTTGTCGTCGCGTGCCCGCAACGATGAGCACGTCTGGTCGGTGCGCAGGTAACTCGACCCGGGGAATGCGGTGAGATAGCCCTGCACCTCGCCGGCGTAGTTCGACGGATCGACGGCATTGCCGACCACGACGATCCCGGTGCCGTCACATGCCGGCGTGCTGATGGGTGTGGCCAGGCCGAGGTCGAAGGCAGCCCTGGCCGAACCGGCGGGGGATGGCGTGGTGACCGATGGCGTGGTAGGGGTCGGGGTGGCCTGGCTCGCGGTGTTGGGAGGCGCCGCGGCGGTCGGTGTGGTGGTCAGGCTGGCGTCGGCGACGGTGCGGGCCCCGTCGTCGGAGTCGCGCAGCAGCACCCATGCGCCGACTCCGATGCCGCCCGCGAGCAGCACCGCGATGGCGACGAGGATCGCTAGTACGGGTGACCGGCGTGTCGGTGTCTGCGGATGGTGCTGCGGTGCATACGGATACGGCTCGAAGTGGCGGGCGCCGGAGCCTGCAGCGATCTCTGTCGGAGAGTACGACGCCGGATTCACGACAGCCGGGTTCATCGCAGCCGGCCGCTCGGTGGTGTGACCGGTGGGCGGTGCAAGCGTCGCGGGCGCCGCCGACGTGCCAGGGAATGGCGCACCGGGGGACGCTTCGCCAGGGGAGGCGAGGGCGGTGCGGGCAGCGTCGATCAGTGCACCGGCACTCGGGTACCGGTCGCGTGGGTTCTTGGCCATCCCGCGGACGATGACCGGATCGAGCGCCGTACCGGTCCGTGGTGGTTCGGCGTTGAGGTGAGCGGCGATGAGTCGCTCGAGGTTGGTGGCGGATGCGAAAGGTTGTGTCCCGGCGATGCATTCGTAGAGCACGCAGGCCAGGGCGTAGATGTCGCCGGCCGCGCCGACCTCGTCGGCGCCGAATCGTTCAGGTGCCATGTAGCCGAACGACCCGATGGCGGTGCCCGCGGTGGTCAGGCGTGTGTCGGCCGTGCCCTGGGCCAGCCCGAAATCGGCCAGATAGGTGAAGTCGCGGGCGTCGACGAGAACGTTGTCGGGTTTGACGTCGCGGTGCACCAAACCGTCGAGGTGGGCTGCGTCGAGGGCGTCGGCGACCTGCCCGAGGATGGCCACCGCCCTCTCGGGCGACAGGCTTCCCTGCTCGACCAGGATCGCGCGCAGATCGCGTCCGGTCACCAGCCGCATGTCGATGAACAACAGCCCGTCGATCTCGCCCCAGTCATGGATCGGGACGACGTGTGGGTCGTTGATCCGCGCCGCGACCCGTGACTCCCGTAGGAATCGGTCACGGAACACCTGATCGTCGGCGAACTCGGGATTGAGTAACTTGAGCGCGACCGTTCGTCCCTTGCGGGTGTCGGTGGCGCGATAGACCTGACCCATCCCGCCCCGGCCCAGCAGCTCGGCGATGGCATAGGGTCCGAGCGTGGTCCCGGTCCGGTCGTCGACGGCGCTCATCTCGATCGTCCGCCCACCGTGAGTGGGTGCCGGTTGAAGAACTGCCAGATCAGGGTCGTGGCCGAGATGCTGTCGCTGACGCCGGTCCGACCCCGGTGTACTGACGATCCGGGCCACACGTGGGCGCCCCCGGCGATGCGATAGTGCGAGATCTCGCTGCCGACCGACCGACACAGCGGCCAGAGGAACTGTGTGACAGCAGAATTGACGGGGACCTCCAGGGGTGTCGGTATACACCCGTTGCGCGCGGCCCACGACCGTACGACGTCGAAGATCGGTGCGTAGTGACCGCCGAGCCGGGTGCCGCCACCGTAGTGGATCGTGGCGTCGGCGGTGCCATGGAAGTCGATGATCGACGCGGGCGCCTTGGACGCCGAGCAGCCGCGCAGGCTCTGGTCGTAGAAGGCTCCGTTGACGATGGCGTACGCGGCGAATTGACCCGGCATCCGGCACGCAAGCATCGACACCAACCCACCGCCGTTGGATCGGCCGACCGCATAGGTGCGGGTGCGGTCGACGCAGCTCGTCGCCCGCACCTCCCGCAGGATTGCCGCGGTGAACGCGATGTCGTCGGCTTGCGGCGAGGAGTACGGCGCGCCCTGCCAGGACAATGTGCCGTCGGTGCCGCGCAAGCCGTCGGGGTAGACCACAACGGCCGGTAGGGCGGACAGACCGGTGTAGCGCTCGAACGTCGTCGGCGATTCGGTGTGACCGGGGAACGCGAGGATCAGTGGCATCGGGGTGCGCCCGGTGTATCCCGCGGGCAGATGCACCCGGTACGTCCGTGTCACACCTTCGACAGTGGTCGTGTGGACGGTGTTCGCCGGGGCGGCAGCCCGTGGTGCGCACGCCGCGACCGGGGAGGGGGCGGCATGTGCGGGCGCTCCGGCCCCGGTGAGCAGAGCGGCGGTGGCGGCGAAAACGCTCACCATCAGCATCGTGACGATCGACCCTGACCACCTGCTCGCTACCCGCACCCGTGCAAGGATAGGACATCTCCGGCACGCTTCCCGCCCGGATGCCGGTGTCCGAGAAGCACTCGCGACATTTTGTCGCCATGTGTGAACCCGGCGGTCGCGGCAGCGCCACCGGGGTAGCGTCGAAGCCGCCCGTGATGGTCAGGCGCGTTGGACGCCCCTGTCCCCTCCTCGGGCGCAGTCGACCAGCCCTCGAATCGGAGACCTTCATGCCCACGACGTCCATCGACCACACCACGTTGACCCCGGACCTGATCGGTGAGTGGGCCGCCTTGCGGGCGTTGGCCGACGACATCGGTGAGCAGTGGACGCAGCCGTCGATCCTCCCGGGCTGGACCAACGCCGACATCATCGCGCACATCATCGGGACCGAGAGCATGCTCGATGGACGTGACGTCGAGGCACCCGCAGGTCTCACCGATCTCGACCACGTGCGCAATCCGATCGGCGAATTCAACGAGAAATGGGTCGAACACTTCCGGGGGCGACCCGCCGACGAGGTACTCGCTGCCTACGACGAGATCATCGCGGTCCGCAGCGCGGCCCTGTCGGCGATGTCGCAGTCGGATTTCGACGCCGCGGCGGCCACTCCGGCGGGCCCGGACACCTACGGTCGGTTCATGCGAATCCGGTTGTTCGACTGCTGGATTCACGAGGTCGACCTCCGCGACGGCACGATCGGTGGGACTCCGTCTGCGGCACCGGTCGGTTGGGTGCTCGATGAGATCGCGGCGTCGTTGCCGTTCGTGGTCGGTAAGCGCGCCAAGGCGCCCGCCGGAAGCGCCGTCGCGTTCGAGATCACCGGTGCGGCACCGCGTACCGTGCGCATCGCCGTCGCCGACCGGGCAGGCCTCGTCGAGGCCTTCGACGGTGGCGACGAGGCCGCCGACGTGGTGCTCGAACTCGATGCCGTCGATCTGGTCCGGCTCGCCGGTGGCCGGCGCAGCGCCGATCCGTCGTCGGTGAAGGTTCGCGGCGATCAGGAGCTGGGGCAAGCGATCCTGGGTTCCCTCAACTACATGATCTGATCGTCGGCGGTCTCGTCGGAGACGCTCGGTGGATCGTGGCGTACCTGCCCGGACCCGAATGCCCTGGCCTCGTCGCCGGCGATCATCCGCGCCGGAAGCGGATCGCTGAGCAGTCGCCGGACGAGTGTCGGCGAGGGATCGAGGGGGCCGTCGCTGCCCGCGATGACCACGTTGCCGGTGCGCCGTCCCTTGAACATCGCCGGGTCGGCGATCAGCGCGATGTGGTCGAAGACCTCGGCCAGCGCGGCGGCGTCGGCGCGCACGCGACCGAGATCGCGGGTGTCGCCGCAGTTGGCCAGATACAGGCCATCCGGTGTGAGGACCCGCTTGACGGCATGGGTGAACTCCACCGTCGTCAGATGTGTTGGGGTGCGGTCGGATTCGAATGCGTCCCGAACGACCACTTCTCGAGTGTCGGGCTGGAGTGACTCCAGCACCGCGCGTGCGTCACCGACGCGGATGCGCAGACGCGGAGCGCGGGGCAGGTCGAACCACTCGCGGACGAGACGCGCCAGCTCGGCGTCGATCTCGACCGCGACGTGTCGCGACTGCGGAAAGGTCGCAGCCAGATAGCGGGGGAGCGCGCATGCGGCGCCGCCGAGATGGAGGACGGAGAGCTTCGCCTGCGTGGGGTGGCGGTCCTCGATGACGGCCGCCATCTGTCGTAGGTACTCGAAGTCCAGCACACGCGGATCGTCGTCGATGTGCGAGCTGTGTGTGCCGTTGATCTGCAGGAGCCATCCGCCCGAGATGGGGTCCGGGGCCAGCTCGGCCATGCCGGTGTCGATCGGATAGGTGCCCGCGACGGGAACGGGGCGGGGGCGTGCCATCACCGCGTGAGTGTATTCAGCAACGCCGAGAAGTACCGGCGTGGGTCGAATCCGATGGTGGACTCCGGCATCGCGAGTTGGCGAAAGATGATCGCGTCGGTGGCGTCGAGCAGGATGGCCACCTGGGTGCGGTCGAGTCCGAGTGGGGAACACAACTGGTTCGCGCGGTGCTCGATGACTTTCCGTGCGCGGGTGAGTACTTCAGACACCTCGGGATTGGTGATCGCCGCTTCCAACAGCGCGATCTGAGCCGACGACCGGGGTCGTCCGTCGCCCACGGCCCACGCGACGAACGCGGCGGCGATGTCGACGAGATCGTCTGTGGTGGTGATCTCGTCAGCACCCATCGTCTCCCATGCCTGCAGATCTCCCGCCACGAGATGCTCGACCGCGCCCGAGAGCAGTTGGGCCCGGGTTCGGAAGTAGTTCGAGGTCGTGCCCTCGGGTAGTGCGCCCGCCCGATCGACCTTCCGATGGGTCAATCCATAGAGTCCGTGCTCTCCCAGCGCGCTCACCACGGCGGTGAGAACGTCGTCGCGCCTGGCCATGGGGTCACGGTAACTCATCTCGACAGGTTACTACGATCGTAGTAGCCTGCTGGCATGAGATCGGTTGCCGTCGTTGGCGGAGGTATCGGAGGCTTGGTTCTGGCGAACCTGCTGAGCTCGACCGGCTGGCCGGTCGAGGTCTACGAGGGTGCACGAGCTTTGCCCGAGAAGGGGAGCGCGCTCGGGATGTGGCCGGATGCCATGCGTGTATTCGACTCCCTCGGTCTCGCCGACGACATTCGACGCGCAGGTCATCCGCAGCAGTCGGCGGAGGTGCGTGATCCGGGAGGTGCGCTGCTGTCGCGAATCGCGGCTCGCGGAGAAACCGTGATGATCTCTCGGGTGGCTTTGCTGAATGCTCTGCTGACCGATCGCGTCCGCATTCATTTCGGGACGCGGGTGACCGATGTCGGCGCGCTCGATCATGACGTCATTGTGGGCGCAGACGGTATCAACAGTGTTGTCCGCGAGGCCGTTACAGGGGAGCATATCGAATCGCGGGATCTCGACGTGTCGGTGATCCTGGGAGAGTTCGCGGGCGCGACCGACATGTTCACCGAATACTGGGGTCCCGGTCGGTCCTTCGGGATCACGCCGTTGAGCCGCGATCGGCGAGACTGGCATGCCGCCTATCGGTCACCGCGGCCCGGGGCGGCTCAGGCCAAGCAAGAGGTCGACGATCCGCTGGGATTCGTTGCAGCCCTGTATGAATCGTGGTGCGGCGAGGTGACCGACGCCATCGCGTCGACGATTCCGGAGACGGTGACCCGGTATCACGTGCGCACGATGCCGAGGATCGGACGATGGTACCGCGGCAACGTGGTGCTTCTCGGGGATGCCGTTCATGCGATGGCTCCCAATCTCGGGCGAGGGGCCTGTGAGACGATCCTCGACGCCGAGGCGTTGGCTCGCGCACTGACCGCTGTCGGTCCGGACGAACTGTCGGACATGGAGAAAGGCTTCCGGCGATACCAACGTGACCGCAGAGGCTCGGCCTACCGAATCGCCCTGGCATCACGCATGATGTGTCGTGCCGGAATGCTCGATCGTGGGGCGGGCGTTCGTGATCTTGCCATGCGGTTGAGTCCCTGACCGACACCACGCGGACGGTGGGCTTCGGCGGGCCGATCAGCTGCGGGTAGCGTGACCACCGTGAATCTGTTGCTTCTGTCGCTGGGTTTCGGGGCGGTGCCCGGTTTCCTGTCGGAGGCCACGGGAAAAGTGCTGTCGGAGTTGCAGATCGGGTATCTCGACGACGCGCGGATCCCCTATGCCGGCCAGCCGGGTGTGCGCGCCGAACGTGACCGCCTGACGGCCGCAGGGTATGCGGTCGTGGACCTCTCGGCAGTGCGGCAGAATCTCGAGGAGTTCGCCACCACGCTCGACCGGGTCGACGCGGTGTACGTGGCCGGAGGGAACACCTTCGCCTTGCTGTGGGCGCTGCGTCGGGCGGGCGCGGGGGATCTGCTCGCCGAGCGGGTACGAGCGTCGTTGCCCTACATCGGATGCAGCGCCGGCGCGGTCGTGGTGGGTCCGACCATCGCGCCGGTGGAAGGCCTCGACGATCCGGCCGAGGCACCGGGTCCGGTCGATCCGCGCGGTCTGGAACTCATCGACACGGTGGTGCTCCCGCATGCCGACGGCCAGTTCCCGGTGTATCCCGCCGACGTGATCGAGTCGGTGCGCCGCAAGTACGAGTCGCGCCACCGCGTGACCCCGCTCGCCGACCACCAGGCGCTCTTGGTGCGTGGCGAGCAGCAGACCGTTGTGGCATCGGACTACTGATGCGGGGGTCGCTCTGATGCGCGCATGGAGGTGGTGGGTCGCTGCCGTCCGGCCTTCACCGGCAGGGTTACTGGTCGGATACCTGTTGGACCGTGCGGTCGGCGACCCGAGACGTGGGCACCCGGTTGCCGGTCTCGGTTCCCTCGCCACCGCGCTGCAACGACATACATACGCCGACAGCCGGATCGCCGGCAGCGCGCACTGTGCGCTGTGTGTGGGTTCTGTCGGTGTGGCCGGGGCACTCGCGGCCCGCCCACTCGCCGAGAACGGTCCGGCGCGAACACTGCTCACCGCCGCGGTGACATGGGCCGTATTGGGTGGGACCACCCTGATCCGCGTCGGTGACGACGTGGCCGACTGTCTCGAGTCCGACGACGTTCCGGGCGCGCGGGAACTCATACCGAGCTTGTGCGGCCGCGACCCAGATGCACTCGACGAACCCGGGATCTGTCGCGCTGCACTGGAATCGGTGGCCGAGAACACCTCCGATGCCACCGTGGGAGCGCTGGTCTGGGGCGCCCTGGCCGGTGTTCCCGGTCTCCTCGTCTACCGGACCGCGAACACACTGGATGCGATGATCGGTCATCGAAATGCCCGCTACAACCGTTTCGGTTGGGCTGCAGCACGATTCGATGATGCGCTCAACATCCTGCCGGCCCGGATCGCGGGGGTGCTCGTCGTGGCCGCCGGTCCCGATCGGCGGGGTGCAGTGCGCGCGTGGAAGCGCGATGCATCGGCACATCCGAGCCCCAACGCGGGGGTCGTGGAGGCGAGTTTCGCCGGAGCTCTCGGCATCCGTCTCGGCGGTATCACGGTCTACCCGCACCGCACCGAGAACCGACCCACCCTCGGCGACGGGCGGGATCCGACCTCAACGGATCTCCGTGCCGCCCTGGCTTTGTCCCGACAGGTGCAAGTCGGCGCGCTCGCCACCGCCATCGCCATAGCCTGGTGGCGCGCTCGACGCTTGTGATCTGATGTTCGGCTGTCGGGGGTCTCGAGGCCTCGTCGCTGGCGCTCCTCAGCACCTCGACCATCGGGAGGGGGCTTCCTCGCCGGGCGGGGCGCTCCTTGAACGGTGGTCGATCAGCCCGGAGGATCTTTCGTCCCGGTGGTCGAGGTGCCGAGGAGCGTTAGCGACGAGCCTCGAGACCTGTTGCGCCGCTGCTGGTTTCCGACCCGGACCGAGTACGTGACGGTCTAGAGTCCGTGGTCGCCGAGTAGTTGGGCGAGTCGGTTCTCGACCGGCGAGCCAGGGTCGGGGGTGAGGATTTCGACGAGGTCGTAGTACCCGTGTCCGATGGGGACTCGGGTGCGGCGGATTCGGTTGGTGGGCAGCATCGATCCCCGGTCGTCGCGTTCGGCGAGATCGGTATCGGCACTGGCAGCGGCCCCACTTGGTGGTGGGTCGGGTGGTGGGTGCAGGTCGGCGCGTACTTTGTCGAGGGTGGCGCGGAGGGTGGCCCCGACGTCGGGGAGTGCGTTGGTGCGTTTCGGGTTCGGTTCGGCCGCCCCGACGGGGGTGTTCTTACGCCACCAGCACCGTCCGGCCCACGGCCCGTCCCGATAGATGCCGGTCGTGAATTGTCCGGGTTTGTCGCCGACCATCCGGTTGTGTTTGCCGCAGGCGGGGGCGAGGTCACCGATGTTGGTGAGCCCACCTTTCGCGTGATCTTTGGTGGCGTGATGGATTTCGACGTGCGCGGCGGGTTGAGTACATCCAGGAAAGGAGCAGTACTCGCCGCCGTCTTTGGCGAACAACGCGATCTGCTGGCCTTGACTCGCCAACCGCGCCCGCCCCAAATACAGGGGAAGACTGGTGTGGTCGTCGAACACCGCCAACCACGGCTGGCACTGGGCCGCCAACGCGATCACATCGGTGATCGGCAGCAGGGTGCCGGTCGCCGTCACCCCCATCCCGGTCTGCGCAATCAACTCCGACAGGGTGGCTTTGATGATCAGGTGTGGTGGTAGCCCGCGATGCGACTGCGGGCCGAGACCGGCATCCAGCCCGGCGCGCAGGACTGCTTCCAACGCGTCGTGGTTGCGTTGCACCTGATCACGGTGATCGCGGGCTGCCGCGGCCGCCAACGCGTCGGGGTCGGCGTCTTCGCGACTGCCGGTGGGGGAATCGGGGTCGGCGGGGTTGTTCATTCCGGGGGCTGCCCACGCGGCGAGTACTGCTTCGAGGTGTGCGGTGAGGGTGGGGGTCATCTGCCCGGACAATCCACTCATTTTTTGGGCGTCTTGGCGGCCGATGCGGATCTGGCGGCGGCGTTGCCGATCGGTGTCGTCGGTCAGTTGGCCGTCGGGGTCGAGGTGCGCCAACACCCGTGCCCCCAGGATCCGGAGGTCGGAGGGGGTGTGGGTGCGGGCGTAGCGGGCCATCGTGGCGTCGGCCGACATTTTCTCGTCGAACGGCACTGCCGCGGGGATGCGGTCGAGGACGTCGATCACCACTGCCGCGTGCGAGGAGCCGGCCGCCCCGGACGCCATCGCTTCGGCGAGTGCTGGATATTTGGGGGCGGCGACCTCACCGGTGAAGGTGTGGAAGGTGGCGGTCGCTTTGAGTTGTTTCCACCGCCGCCACGGTTCCGACACACGCAGTAAGCCGATCATGGCGTCGGTGATCGACCCGAATCCGTATTCGCGGGCGAGGTGGCGGTCGGAGAATTCGACGATCTGCCGATCGCCTTGGACGGTGATGCGGGTGATCAACTGTTCGGTGGATTGAGCGACGGTGACCAGGTCGTCGTTGGACAGGCCGGTCAAATCATCGGTGGCCAGCGAATCAACCAAGCGGTGGGCGAGGGCGAGTTTCTGGGCGGTCGACAAACCGGACACGTCGGGTAACGCGGTGTCGACCATGATTGTCACCCCCCTGGCGATAGCGAACACGTGTTTGTGTGTTGTTGTGTTCGAGTGTATGCCGGGTTTGTCGGGTTGGCAAGAGGTTGCCGAAAGTTTTTTCGGGTGGGGTCGGTGGTGGGGTTCCAGCGTCGGTTCGGCTCGGTCTCGAGGCTCGGCGCCTGGGGCGCCTCACACCTCGACCACCGAGGGGGGAGGTTTGGTGCGTCACGGGTCGGGCGCTGCTACCGCCGATGGGGGGGGCGCCTCGACCACCAGGTGGCCTCAGCCGCCGTAGCGTTCGGTGAGTTTGTCGCGCACCGTGGACGACAAGTGCTCGGTGTCGGGTCCTACGCCGATGCCGGCGGGCGATTGCTCGTCGATGTCGTCGGGGTCGACCGGGGCGGGCGCGGTAGTTGTTCCGGCTGCTGCGCGCAGTTCCTCGCGCATGCGTTTGCGGCGTTCGGATCGCGTCAGCAGATGTGGGGCCGTCTCGGGTTGTGCGGCACCGTTGAGTCCGGAGGTGTCGTCGGGGGTCGTCGGGTCGGGACCGGCGGCGGCCTCGGCTGTGTGGGCTTTCTTGGCGGCGGAAGCTCGTCGACGTTGACGAATCTCGGAGTAGATGAAGTATCCGGCCCCTAGCGGTGCCATCACACCGAAGGCCAGCCACTGCAGGCCGTAGGAGAGATAGGGGCCCGAATCCAGTTGGGGCAGTGGGATCTCGCCGAGTGAGCCGGGTTGGTCCGGCGACAGCTGCAGGTAGAACGGGTCCATCGGGGTGCCGGTCGCCTTGGCCAGCTGGGTCGGGTCGACCGTGTACATGGTCAGCGCGTTGCCCTCGGTCCGCGCGCCGCGGCCTTCCGATGTACCCTCCGAAGCCCGGATGCGGGCGTTGATGGTCGTCTCACCCGTCGGGGGCGCAGGGATCGCGGGCGTGTTGCTCTGGTCCGGGCGAACGTAGCCGCGATCGATCGCCAGGACGCGATCTGTGCCCGCGATGCGGAACGGGGTGAGGACCTCGATGGCCGGCCGCTCGTC
Source organism: Gordonia sp. YC-XJ4 (assembly GCF_059511865.1). NCBI lineage: Bacteria > Bacillati > Actinomycetota > Actinomycetes > Mycobacteriales > Gordoniaceae > Gordonia > Gordonia sp. YC-XJ4. The sequence continues at coordinate 3,516,148 of NZ_CM183447.1, read as the reverse complement.
GACCGAACGCAGGCGGACGAGGGCCTGGTCATCGACGAGGTAGGTTCCGGTCATCGTCACCTCGCGCCACTCGGTCGAGGGAACGAATCCCTTTCCGGCGGGGGCCACCTCGTTGATCGGTACCGGGGCAGTGCCGACGGCACTCTTGATCAGATGGTTGCGCTCCGACGTCGCGGAGTTCTTACCGAGCTGCCATGGGGCGAGCACCATGAAACATGCCGCCGCGAATGCGACGACAACGATGATCAGGGCGATCCACCCCGGTCGTATGTTTCGCAGCGCGCGCATAGGACAACGGTACCCAGTGGGCAACCGTCACAGCAGCCCCGGCTGCGTCTGGTGACGGTATGCCGGATTCGGCCGTGACGTGCGCCGCAGTACCCGATCACGGCAGCACCGGCGACGGCTCAGCCGGTGGCGCCGTCGAGGTGTTCGCGGGCCCACTGGAGCAGGCCCGGTACCGCGGCCTCGATCTGCTCGCGGGTGACGGCGAAATCGTCGGCGTTGCCGTAGTACGGGTCGGACAGATCGAGATCGTCGCCCGCGTCGGGATCGAAGCTGCGCAACAGTCGGGTGCGCTCGCCCAGTCGTTTGCGTTCGAGTTCCTTGACGTGTCCGGCGTCGGCGGCGACGAACAGGTCGGCACCGATGTGATCGGGCCCGAGCTGATCGGCCACGTGCGCGTCGGAGTAGCCGTGTGCCAGCAGCTCCGTGCGCGCGCGGTTGTCGGCCGCCTCGCCGACATGCCAGCCGCTGGTACCGCAGCTGCTCACCTCGACGCGGTCGGCGAGCCCCGCGTCACACAGCGCCTTGGCAAAGATGTTCTGCGCCATCGGCGACCGGCAGATGTTGCCGGTGCAGACGAAACAGATGTGTAGTTGATCAGACACCGAGTACCTCGCGCAGATCTGACATCGAATCGACGCTCCATGCCGCAGCGTCGCGCTCCCCGGCCAGAGCGTAACCCCATCCGACGAGGATCGTCGGGATGCCGAATCGGGCTGCGCCCTCGACATCGTGGGATCGGTCGCCGATCATCACCGCCGGACGAGCGGGTCGGTGTGTGTGCGGGTCGAGCGATATGTCCAATTGTGCCAGTGCATGGGCGATCACGTCGGGTTTGTGGCGGCGGGTTCCGTCGTCGCTGGCGCCGGCGATGACGCGGAAGTGGCCGGCGAGTCCGAAGTGGTCGAGGATGGCGCGCGCGGTCGTCTGGTTCTTCGACGTCGCCACGGCCAGCGTCCGACCCGACGCGCCGAGATCGCCGAGGAGTGTGTCCATGCCGTCGAACACCGAGTTCTCCAGCCAGCCGACGTCGACGTAACGGGCGCGATACGCGCGCATCGCCTCGTTCGCGGTGGCTTCGTCGAGCCCGAGCTCGCGCAAGGTGTCGATCATCGGCGGTCCGGCGATCCCGGCGACCACCGCCTCGGGTGCCGGTGGCGCGCCGACAGCGGTCAGGGCGTGCCGAAAACTGTTGGCGATCCCGGTGAAACTGTCGGTGATCGTCCCGTCGAGATCGACGAGCAGAACGGTGTCGGGATCAGTGGGGTCTGGTCGGGACATCACCAACCCATGGTGCACGTAGGCTCAGTCGGTATGACATCCGGGCTGCATGCGCTCGACCGGCACGGCGACCGGGACAGCACCGCGGGCATGCTCGATTTCGCCGTCAATGTTCGTGGGGCCGCACCGCCGTTCGTGCAGGCGGCCATCGCCTCCACCCTTGACGACCTGGCCCGATACCCGACGACCGACCAGACCGATCACACCACCGGGATCATCGCCGACCTGCACGGCCGTCCCACTGACGAGGTGATGCTCCTCGCCGGCGCCTCCGACGGTTTCGAGCTGCTGCCGAAACTGGGTGTGGCACATGCGGCCCTGGTGCAGCCGTCGTTCACCGAACCGGAACTCGTGTTGCGGGCCGCGGGGATTCCGATCACGCAGGTCATCGGCCGGCCCGACACGCCGCTGGCCGACCTTGCCGCCGACATCCCCGACGACGCCGACCTCGTGGTCGTCGGCAATCCCACGAATCCGACGTCGGTGCTGCACCCCGCGGAGTCGATCGACGCGCTGCGTCGTCCCGGACGCCTCGTGGTCGTCGACGAGGCGTTCGCCGATCTGACCCTCGACCCGGTGACCGGGGCGCGCGAACCGCAGTCGCTGGCCGACCGGCGAGTCGACGACGTCATCGTGATGCGCAGTGTCACCAAGACTTTCGGCCTGGCCGGACTGCGCGCCGGTTACCTGCTCGCGGCGCCCGAGGTGATCGAACGGGCGGCGGCCGGGCGCCGCGCCTGGCCACTGTCCACGCCTGCGCTCGCCGCGCTGGCCGCCTGTTGCGGACCCGACGGGCAACGCTTCTGCTCCGAGCAGGCCGAGCTCGTCGCCATCGAACGCGACCATCTGCTCGCGCGACTCGCCGAGGTCGGCGTGATCCCGTGCGCGCCGCCCGCGGCGCCGTTCGTGCTCGTCGAGATGCCCGGTGCACTGGCGGTGCGAGAAAGCCTGCGGGGCCAGGGGATCGCGGTGCGCAGTTGCGCGAACTTCGTCGGACTGTCCGACGACCATCTGCGGTTGGCGGTGCGCCCGGCGGCACAGGTCGATCGGCTGGTCACGGCGCTCGACCGGGCGCGAGAGGAGATCACCGTTGGCAGCGCATGAGCACACGGGTCACGGTCCGAGCGAGGTGAGTGTCGCCGATGTGGTGGCGGTGCTGGAGGCCGCGTATCCGCCGCGCCTGGCGGAGAGCTGGGACGCCGTCGGGCTGGTATGCGGGGACCCGAGCGAACCGGCCGGGCCGATCCTGGTGTGCGTCGATGTCACCGACGACGTGGTCGCCGTCGCATGTGCGCAGGGTTACCGGATGATCGTGGCGCATCACCCGTTGCTGCTTCGGGGTGTGGAGTCGGTCGCCGCCGACACACCCAAGGGCCGCATAGTCCACCGGCTCATCAGGGCCGGCATCGCCCTGTTCACCGCCCACACCAACGCCGACAAGGCCGATCCCGGTGTGTCCGACGCGCTCGCCTCCGCACTAGGACTGCGAGAGGTCGCGCCGATCGATCCCGAACCGCTGCCACCCGTCGACAAATGGGTGGTGATGGTGCCCGAGGGCAACGCCGAACAGGTCAGCGAGGCCATGTTCGCCGCGGGGGCCGGAGCGATCGGTGACTATCGCGACTGCGCGTGGTCGGTGGTCGGCGTCGGACAGTTCGAGCCGACCCCGGGCGCCAATCCGACCATCGGTGAGATCGGGCAGCGGGAGCGCGTGGACGAAGCACGCGTGGAGATGGTCGCCGCCCGAGGGCTGCGGGCTGCGGTCCTCGCCGCGTTGCGCGACTCCCACCCGTACGAGGAACCTGCCTTCGACGTCCTCGAACTCGCCGCGATCCCGTCGGCGCTCGGTCTCGGCCGCGTCGGTGTGCTGGCGGAACCGATGACCGTGGCGCAGTTCGCGCAACGCGCGGCACACGCGCTGCGTACGCCGTGGGGCGTGCGTGCCACCGGCCCGGCCGATCGGCAGATCACGACCGTCGCGGTGTGCGGCGGGGCCGGTGACTCACTGCTCGCCACCGTCGCGCAGCTCGGCGTCGACGCCTATCTGACCGGCGACCTCCGGCATCACCCGGTCGACGAGGCGCTGCGGTCCGGCGGCCCGGTGCTCCTCGACGCCGGGCACTGGGCCACCGAGTTCCCATGGTGCAGGCAGGCCGCCGAACAGATCACCGCCGCCACCGGTTGCGTGGCGGAGTGCCACGACGCACCCACCGATCCGTTCACCGTGCACACGTCCGCCTGACACGGCGCGTACCGTGAACGTTCACCGCCCGGTGCAACGGCGCGCCGTGGCTCACCCGGCGCACCCCACCACCGATCCCCCAGTGCACGAGGAGACACCCGATGAAGGTCGATGCCGGACGGCAACGACTCCTGCTCGAACTCGCCGACGTCGACGCCGGCCTGGCCCGACTCGACCATCGAGTCGGTCACCTGCCCGAGGACGCCGAGATCGCGGAGACGATCACCGCCATCGAGGCCGCCCGCGACGACCTCGTGCGCGCGGAGATCGCCGCGGAGGATCTCGACCGGGAGTATCGCCGCATGGATGGCGAGATCACCGGCATGCGTGATCGCGAACAGAAGGACTCGGCCCAGCTGACCGCCGGAGGCCTTGCGCCGAAAGCGTTGTCGGAGTTGCAACATGAGCTGACCGGATTGGGTCGGCGTCGGCAGGTCCTCGAAGACGACATGCTGGAATTGATGGAGCGTCAAGAAGCACTCGGGTCCGAACGCGATCGGGCATCGGCGACCATCGCCCACCTCGAGGAGCAACTCGCCGCGCTGCGCGGTCGTCGGGAAGAGGCCGTCACCGCGGTGGACGCCGACAAGGAGGCGCTGGCGGCGCGGCGTACCCAGATCGTCGCCGAGGTGCCCGACGAACTGCTCCCGATCTACGAACGCCAGCGCAGCGCGGGCAAGGTGGGTGCCGGGCTGCTCCGCGCCCGCCGGTGCGGCGCCTGCCGGATGGAACTCGATCGCGGGACACTCGCCGGCATCGCCGCGGCGTCCGACGATGAGGTGATCCGCTGCGAGGAGTGCGGTGCGATCCTGATCCGCACCCACGAGTCGGGACTGTGAGCACCCCCTCCGGGAACACCCCCGCAACGCCGTCGTGGCAGGGCCAGATGGCCGCCCCGACCCGCATCGTGTTGGTCCGTCACGGTCAGACGGCGCTGTCGGTGGACCGGCGGTACTCGGGCCGCGGCAACCCGCCGCTGACCGACCTGGGAGTGACGCAGGCGCTGCGCGCGGCACAGCGTGCGGCGTCCGAGCAGCCGATCGCCGCGGTCGTCAGCTCACCCCTCGACCGGGCCAGGCAGACCGCCCAGGCGATCACCGACCTCGTCGGCGGAGAGGTGGTGGCCGAGGACGACCTCATCGAGAACGACTTCGGTGCGTGGGAGGGACTGACCTTCGCCGAGGCCAAGGCTCGCGACCCCGAGGTCCACGCACGGTGGCTCGGTGACGAGTCGGTGCCCGCACCCGGTGGGGAGAGCTTCACCCAGACCGCTGCACGGGTGATCGCCGCCAACGACCTTCTGCTGCAACGTTATCCGGGCCAGACCGTCGTCGTCGTCAGTCACGTCACCCCGATCAAGTCCCTCCTGCGCCACGCCCTCGACGTCGGACCGCAGTTGTTGTTCCGGTTGCACCTCGACCTGGCGTCGGTGTCGGTGGCCGAGTTCTTTCCCGACGGCGGTGCGGTCGTCCGCTGCGTCAATGACACCTCGCACCTGCGGAGAAGTGACACGGCGCACCTTCGGTGAGGCGACACCTCGCATCGCCGGTGACACCCCGGACGCTATCCTGTACGGGCGAACGAGTCGGCCGGGCGGCCGCGGCGCGTGGGACGGCCAGTCACTGGAAACGCCACGCGCCGAGGAAAGTCCGGACTCCACAGAGCAGGGTGGTTGTCAACGGCAACCCGGGGCGACCCGCGGGACAGTGCCACAGAGAACAGACCGCCGGCCGCACGGCCGGTAAGGGTGAAACGGTGCGGTAAGAGCGCACCAGCGATGCGGGTGACCGCGTCGGCTCGGTAAACCCCACCCGGAGCAAGGCCGAAGCACGGACCGCTTGCGGTGCGTGTGCGCGGACGTGATGAGGGCTGCTCGCCCCAGTCCGCGGGTGGGCCGCTCGAGGTACCCGGCGACGGTGTGCCCAGATGGATGGTCGCCACCGACCTCACGGTCGGGACAGGATCCGGCTTACACGCCGACTCGTTCGCCCCCTCCGGCACCCGACGTCATCGTCGACGCTGATCACGCATGCATGTCACCGTCTGCACGCCGAGTGCGGCGTTATGGTCGGGGAGTGCAACGCAGACTGTCGGCGCCCCAGATCGATTTCGACGCCATCCGTGGAGAACTCGGGGTGAGCGAGGACTACGGCGACGCCGCACTGGAGGAAGCCGCCAACGCACGCGACCGATATGCCGAGCAGCGCGAGGACCACCGCGATCTACCCCTGGTGACGATCGACCCGCCCGGATCGATGGACCTCGATCAGGCCGTGCACATCGCCACCGATGGCGACGGTTTCGTGGTCGATTACGCGATCGCCGACGTCGCCGCCCTCATCGAACCGGAGGGCGCCCTCGACGCCGAGAGTCGTCGACGCGGCACCACCGTCTACTTTCCCGATGGCTCGGTCCCGTTGCATCCGCGGGTCCTGTCGGAGGGCAGCGGTTCGCTGCTGCCCGGTGTGGCGCGCCCGGCCGTCCTCTGGACCATCCACGTCGGCGCCGACGGACAGATCGGCGACGTGGCGGTGCGTCGCGCCCTGGTGCGTTCGGTGGCCCGCCTCGACTACTCGGGCGTCACCGCCGACGCCGCGGCGGGCCGGGCGCACCCGTCCATCACGGCGCTACCGGCCTTCGGTGCACTGCGGCAGCGGATCGCCTTGTCGCGCGGCGCAATCGAACTCGACCTCCCCGACCAGGAGGTGGTGCACGACGCCGACGGCTGGAGCCTGCAGATCGCGCCGCACACACCGGCGGACATGTGGAACGCGCAGGTGTCGTTGCTCGCCGGGATGTGCGCCGGAACCCTGATGGCCGACGCGGGCGTCGGACTGCTGCGGACCCTGCCGCCTGCCGAGCCCGGTGCCGTGCGGGCATTGCGTGACACGGCACGCGCGGTGGGTGTGGACTGGCCGGACGAGCAGGCGCCAGGCGAGTTCCTCGCCGCTCTGCCGGCGGATGCGCCGTCGACCCTGGCGTTGATGTCGCACGCCGGCTCACTGATGCGTGGCGCCGGCTATCTCGCCCTCGGGGGCGGCGAGACGCCGGCGCCGTCGGCGATGGTGCACGCAGCGATCGGCGGGATCTACGCCCACGTCACCGCGCCGCTACGGCGGCTGGGTGATCGTTTCGCGACCGAGGCATGTCTGGCGATCACCGCCGGTGAGCCGGTACCCGACTGGGTGACGCGCGCATTTCCCACCCTGCCGAAGATCCTGCGGTCGGCCGACTCCCTGGGGGCCTCGGCGGACCGGCTCTCGATCGACCTGGCCGAGGCGACGGTTCTCGCCGGCCGCGTAGGGGAGGTCTTCGACGCGGTGGTCCTCGCCGAGGCCGACGCGAAGAAGCCCGCCCGGATCTTCATCGACGATCCGGCCGTCATTGCCGGCTGTAGCGGAAATCCGGCGTCGGCGACCAGGATTCGGGTGCAGCTGACCGCTGCCGACCCGGTACGGCGCACCGTGGGGTTCGCGGCGGTCGGCTGAGCACGAAAGCTCAGAGGTCCTTGGCGGCCTTGCGGTAGGCATCGAGGGCGCGTGTTCCGGCGGCCTCCTGCAGGGCGTCGAGCCGTCCGAGCAGGAACATGTCACGACCGGGGAGATCGGTGCGTTCGGCGAGCTCGGCCAGGCGCGCCCGGTTGATCCGGGTGTCGTTGAAATCGCCGAGCGCCGACTGGATCTTCTTGGCCACCGCAGCGATCTTCTGATAACGCTTGATGCCCAACGGTTCTCCCGCATCGGTGGCGTAGCGCAACTTCTTGGCCCGCTTGCGGATGACGTGCACCTGCTCCTGCCACTCGTGCGAACCCTCGGGGAAGGTCGCGAGTTCTGCCTGAGCCTTTCGAATCTTCTTGCGGCTCTTGGCGATCGCCGCGTCGACCGCCGCGGCGGCCGGCATGTCGGCGTCGGGTCCGGCCGGCGGATCGGTGATCAGGACGTCGATGTCGTCGAGCAGCCGGAAGTAACGCTCGGAGTTCATCGCAGCATGGGCGGCGCGGATCGCGCGGTCATGCGAGTCCGACTCGGTCCCCGTCAGCGCCGAGACCAAGGCCTCCGACGGCGACTCCCCACGCAACAACGCGGTGTCGATCTCGAGCTGGACCTCCGAATCCCGTGCGTCACCGAGGATTCGGGCGAGCAGGCGCAGCTCGTCGTTGATGTGGGCGGTCCGGTGCGGGTCGAGGACCGTCGGGAAACCCGAGAGCACGCTGCGGAAGCGGCGGGTGGCCACCCGCATCTGATGCACGGCGTCGGGCGCGTCGACCCGGACCTCGGGATCGTAGGTGAGCAGGGCATTGCGATGCAGGGTCAGGTCGGTGACCACCAGCTCCAACGCCGACGGGCGTTTGGGCAACCGTGGTTCGACGGTCGTCGTCGGCGTCGAACCGATGGCACGCGCGAGCTTCGAGGCACTCGACGGGTCCGATCCGCCGGCCGAGCGCAGCAGTTTCTGGGCGGCTTTCAGCAATCGGGGAGTGCCACCGGAGAGCAACTCGAACTCCCACTCGGCCCACTGCGCGACCTCACCACCGGGCAGCAGCGACCGCGCGGTCACGAGGTCCTCGGCGAATTCGGCGAGAGGCTCCTCGTCGACCCCGAAGAGGGTGGTGATGGTGCGGGAGGTGGAGATCACCGCCACCGGGATCAGGCTGCGGTGCCGGGTCAGCGCGAGCACCGGGATCAACAGGGCGTCGGGGAGATCGCCGTCGGCGGGAGCCTCGTCGAACCCGATCTGCAGTTCTCGACGGGCGCCGGGAATGCCACTGGGGCGCTTGAGATGCCAGCCGCTGTCGTGGCCACCGGTGCGACGTCGCAGGGTGATCCGGTTGCCCGCCAGATCCAGGTTGTCGGTGTCGAAGTACGTGGCGTCGAGGGTGAACGTCTCGGGCTCGCGTGCGCCGACGACGCCGGGCAACACCCGCAGATCGGGGGTGGCGGTTCCGGCTTCGACGTCGAACTTCAGCTCTACCTCGACCTGTTCGGTTGCCACTGGTCCTCCTGTCGGATGTCGGATACGCGTGAAGTGTATATGCGGGTGATCACCGGACGTCGTCGGCGAAGGCGTCGGTCGCCTCGATGAGTCTGCTCCGGATGCCCGGTTCGAAGGATGCGTGTCCGGCGTCGTCGACGATGTGCAGCTGCGCCGACGGCCACGCCCGGTGCAGATCCCACGCGCTGCGCATGGGGCAGACGACGTCGTAGCGGCCCTGCACGATGACGCCGGGGATGTCGGCGATGCGGTCGATGTCGCGCAGCAGTTGGCCGTCGTCGAGGAAGCCGTGATTCACGAAGTAATGGTTCTCGATCGAGGCGAAGGCGATGTCGAAGCGTGGCCCGGAGTCCTCCTTGGCCGCCGCGGCCTCCTCGGGTTTCGGGATGAGATAGCTGGTGGCCTGCTCCCAACCGGTCCAGGCACGGGCGGCGGCCGCGGCGACCTCCGGCTCGGCCGATGTCAGCAGCCGGTGATAGGCGGCCACGAGGTCACCGTCGCGCTCGGCGGCGGGGATGGGCGCGAGATAGGACTCCCAGATGTCGGGGTAGATGTGCGCGGCACCGCCGTTGTAGTACCAGTCGATCTCGCTGCGTCGCAGCAGGAAGATGCCGCGCAGGACCAGCTCCGACACCCGGTCCGGATGGGATTGCGCATAGGCCAACCCGAGCGTGGAACCCCAGGAACCCCCGAACACCTGCCAGGTGTCGATGTCGAGGTGCTCGCGCAGCGCCTCCATGTCGGCGATCAGTGCGCCGGTGGTGTTGACCGAGAGGTCGGCGCCGTCGGCGATGTGCGGGCGGGAGCGACCGCAGCCGCGCTGATCGAACAGGACGATCCGATAGCGGTGCGGATCGAAGAAGCGACGCTGATCGGGAGCGGTCCCACCGCCCGGGCCGCCGTGGACGAAGACCGCGGGTTTGCCGTCGGGGTTACCGGAGGTCTCCCAGTAGATCTGTTGTCCGTCGGTGGTGGGCAGGTGTCCGGAGGCGTAGGGCTCGATCTCGGGGTAGAAGTCGCGCATGGTTCACGAGCCTAGACACCCGGGCGCAGTGCGGCGGCGTTGCCGCGATGTCCGATACGCCGGTGATGGCGCAATCGTGGTGGCGCGGTTGGTCATACGAGTAGATGACGTCGGCGTCGCGATCCGTGCGTCGGGGGTGGCTGGGGGGCTAGCGTGACAACCCAGCGCAGGTGAGCTCCCCAGGAGCGCCGAATCGAGAAGGACACGAGAGCGATGATCCAACACGCCGAGCACGTCGAGTTGTTGGCCCGACGTAACTCCGTGGGTCGCTTCGGCCAGTTCGCCCATCTGGGAGGCTACGGCGGCCACGTCGGGCTGACCACAGTGGTGGTCGCTCTCGTCGTCGTGTTACTGATCGCTCTCGTCGTGCTGCTCCTGCGCCGCAACGTGCGCTGACGCCCGACCTTGCCCTGGCGTCGACGGATCGCACGTTGCGGCGCTCGGATCAGTAGCTGTGCTCGGGGCCGGGGAAGACGCCCCGACGCACCTCGTCGGCGTATTGGGCTGCAGCACCACGGAGTTCGCCGCCGACGTCGGCGAATCGCTTGACGAATCGGGCGGTCTTGCCGTGGGTGAAGCCGGCCATGTCCTGCCAGACGAGTACCTGTGCATCGGTTTCGTGGCCGGCTCCGATCCCGACGGTGGGGATCGTGAGCTTGCGGGTGATCTGCCCGGCGAGGTCGGCCGGGACCATCTCCATGACGACGGCGAACGCGCCCGCCTCCTGAACGGCGATGGCGTCGGCGATCAACTGGTCGGCGGCGTCACCGCGGCCCTGGACGCGGAATCCGCCGAGGCCGTTGACGCTCTGCGGGGTGAAACCGATGTGGGCCATCACCGGGATACCGGCGCCGGTGAGCGTGGCGATCTGGTCGGCGACGCGTTCACCGCCCTCGAGCTTGACCGCGTGCGCACCGGCCTCCTTGAAGAAGCGGACCGCGGTCGCGAGTGCCTGCTGCGGGCCGGCCTCGTAGCTGCCGAACGGGAGGTCGGCGACGACGAGCGCGTGCGGGGCGCCGCGGACGACGGCGCGGGCGAGCGGGATCAGCTCGTCACTGCTGACCGGGATCGTGGTGTCGTATCCGAGGACGACGTTCGCGGCGGAATCGCCGACGAGCAATACCGGGATCTCGGCCTCGTCGAAGATGCGGGCGGTCGAGTAGTCATACGCGGTGAGCATCGACCACTTCTCGCCCTCGGCCTTCATCTGGGCGAGGTGATGGACACGGGTGATGCGTCGGCGGGGGGCGGACTCGCCGGAGCCGGCGGGCGTGCCGCCGTAGACGGAGGTTTCGGCCGCGGGGGTTTCGGCCGCGGGGATTTCAGATGCGGTGGACACCACAGACTCTGGGGACATCGTTGTCTCTTTTCTTCCTCGAGTCCTGGCTGGCAGGTACCCGGGCGGGTGGGACAATCCATTTTCGCACCGGAGGTGATCGTCGAACACCGGCCTGAGCTGTGCCTTTGATCACATCGCAGGAAGGCATTCCATTCCGCGGTCAGGGTGTTTCACGATGTGGGATCACTATCGCAAAGTCCCAGGGTGAAGAGTTCGACTTGTGAACGTAACACGGATTTAACAGGGCATCCCTAATGTCGGCGTTCATGGATCGCCAAAAGGAATTCGTTCTGCGGACTCTCGAAGAGCGGGACATCCGGTTCGTTCGGCTGTGGTTCACCGATGTTCTCGGATACCTCAAGTCCGTGGCGATCGCCCCCGCCGAACTCGAAGGCGCCTTTTCCGAGGGTATCGGCTTCGACGGCTCGGCGATCGAGGGCTTCTCCCGCGTCTCGGAGGCCGACACCGTCGCCAAGCCCGATCCGTCGACCTTCCAGATCCTGCCGTGGACCACCTCGCAGGGTCGTCACCACTCGGCGCGGATGTTCTGCGACATCGCGATGCCCGACGGAACCCCGAGTTGGGCCGACTCCCGCCACGTGTTGCGCCGGCAATTGAACAAGGCCGCCGACCTCGGCTTCAGCTGCTACGTCCATCCCGAGATCGAGTTCTTCCTCCTCAAGGACGCGCCCCTGGACGGCAGTGTGCCGGTTCCGGCCGACTCGGGCGGGTACTTCGACCAGGCGGTGCACGACGCTGCCCCGAACTTCCGCCGACACGCCATCGAGGCGCTGGAGTCGATGGGAATCTCGGTGGAGTTCTCCCACCACGAGGGCGCGCCCGGGCAGCAGGAGATCGATCTGCGTTACGCCGACGCGCTGTCGATGGCCGACAACGTGATGACCTTCCGCTACGTCGTCAAGGAGGTCGCGATCTCCGAGGGCACCTGGGCGACGTTCATGCCCAAGCCCTTCAGTGAGCACCCGGGATCGGCGATGCACACCCACATGAGCCTGTTCGAGGGGGAGGCCAACGCCTTCCACAACCCCGACGACCCGATGCAGCTGTCGGAGACCGGCAAGAAGTTCATCGCCGGAATCCTGTACCACGCCAACGAACTCAGCGCCGTCACCAATCAGTGGGTCAACAGCTACAAGCGTCTCATCCACGGCGGCGAGGCGCCGACGGCCGCCACCTGGGGCGGCGCCAACCGTTCCGCGTTGATCCGCCTGCCGCTCTACACCCCGAACAAGGCGTCGTCGCGCCGCGTCGAGATCCGCAGCCCAGACTCGGCCTGCAACCCGTACCTGACCTTCGCGGTGCTGTTGGCCGCCGGGCTCAAGGGCATCACCGAGGACTACGAACTGCCCGACGAGGCCGAGGATGACGTGTGGGCGCTGACGCCCGCCGAACGGCGCGCGATGGGCTACAAGGAACTCCCCGGAAGCCTGGCCGAGGCCCTGCACGCGATGGAGGAGTCCGAGCTGGTCGCCGAGGCGCTCGGCGAGCACGTCTTCGACTACTTCCTGCGGAACAAGTGGACCGAGTGGACCAACTATCGCAGCCTGGTCACCCCCTTCGAACTCAAGAGCTACCTACCGCTGTAGGTCGAGCCGCACCGCGACACGCGGCCGGATCCGCCGCCCGGGCTCCGACGTGTCGGCGTCAGACGTTATTTTCGTGGGGTGACAACGCTTCACGGCCGTGGTGGCATACCCAGTCCCGGACGCCTGGGGTTGCTCGACGCCACGGCGTCGGCGGATCTCGCCGAACTGGGCTGGAACACCGAGGAGTCGGTGGATCTGCTGTGGTCGCTGTCCCGTGCCCCCGATGCCGATCTCGCACTGCGCGCGTTGATGCGCCTGCGATCGGCGGCCGCCGACGAGTGGTCGGCGATCGACGCACTCCTGCGCACCGACAAGGGATTTCGTGGTCGGCTCTTCGGCGTCCTCGGTTCGTCGGATGCCCTCGGTGATCACCTTGCCGCCGAGCCGTCGTCGTGGCACCTGCTCGAGACCGACACGCTGCCCGACGTCGCCGAGATCAACGCGACGATGCTCGCCGCCGTCGACGCCGTCGCCGAGCCGGGTGAGCAGGAGAAGGGCAACAAGATCTTTCGCGCCGGGTTCAGTGGACCGCGGGCGGTCGTCGCCCTGCGCGCGACCTACCGCAGTCTGGTGATGCAACTCGCCGCCCACGACGTGGCGTCGACGGTCGAGGACGAGAAGGTCATGTGGTTCCCCGAGGTGGGGGCCTATCTCGCCGATCTCGCCGACGCCGCGCTGACCGCCGCCCTGGCGGTCGCCTTCCGGGAAGTGTGCGGCGACAAGCCGATCCCGGTGCGTCTCGGTGTCATCGCGATGGGCAAATGCGGTGCGCGCGAGCTCAATTACGTCAGCGATGTGGACGTGGTGTTCGTCAGCGAACCCGCCGACGGGGTGGCCGCGCGTGTCGCCGGGGAGATGATGCGCGTCGGCTCGCTGGCGTTCTTCGAGGTCGACGCGGCTCTGCGGCCCGAGGGCAAGGCGGGTGCGCTGACCCGCACCCTGGAATCTCACGTGGCCTATTACAACCGGTGGGCCAAGACGTGGGAGTTCCAGGCACAGCTCAAGGCGCGTCCGATGACCGGCGACATGGAACTGGCCGCGGCGTATCACGAGGCCATCAACCCCATGGTGTGGCGTGCGGCCGAGCGTGAGGACTTCGTGCACGAGGTGCAGGCGATGCGCCGCCGCGTCGAGGACCTGGTGCCCGAGGATCAGCGTGAACGCAACCTCAAACTCGGCAGCGGAAGTCTGCGCGACGTCGAGTTCGCGGTGCAGTTGCTGCAGATGGTCCACGGTCGGGTCGACGAGGAACTGCGGGTGCGCGCCACCGTCGACGCGCTCGAGGCGCTCACCGCGGGTGGTTACGTCGGCCGGGACGACGGCGCCAACCTCATCGCCTCGTACCAGTTCCTGCGGCTGCTCGAGCACCGCCTGCAGTTGCAGCGCATGTCGCGGACGCATCTGCTGCCCGCGTTCGACGACGACGAGGGCATGCGCTGGCTGGCCCGCGCGGCGCACATCCGGCGCGAGGGAGAACTCGACGCGACCGCGGTACTGCGCCGGCAGATCAAGCACCAGGCTTTGCGGGTGCGCAAGCTGCATCAGAAGCTCTTCTACCGGCCGCTGCTGGAGGCGGCGACCCGGTTCAACACCGAGGAGCTCACGCTCTCCGACACCTCGGCCGAACGGCGCCTGGCCGCTCTCGGCTACGCACAGCCGCAGCGGGCGCTGAGTCACATCCGAGCTCTCGCCTCGGCGCCCGGACGGCGTGGACAGGTCCAATTACTGATCCTGCCGCAGCTGCTCGAACACATCGGGGACACACCGGATCCCGATGCCGGCCTGCTCAATTACCGCCGCCTGTGCGAGGAGATGGACAACGACTGGTTCCTCCGACTGCTCCGCGACGACGGGGTGGTCGCCGAACGACTGATGCGTGTGCTGGGCACCTCGGAGTTCATCGCGAACCTGCTCATGCGCTCGCCGGAGGTCATCCACCTCTACTCCGACGGTGCGAGCGGTCCCAAGCTGTGCGAGACCCGCCCGGAGGATGTCGCCAAGGGGCTGATCGCCTCCACGGTCCGACAGACCGATCTGCGTCGCGCCGTGGCGATCGCGCGCTCACACCGCCGGGCCGAACTCGCCCGGATCGCCTCGGCCGACATCCTCGGGATGATGGACGTCCCACAGGTCTGCCATGCGCTGTCGAGTGTGTGGGCCGCGGTCCTCAATGCCGCTCTGGCCGTGGCGATCAAGGCGTCGGAGGCCGAACGGAAGTCGCCGGCACCCGCGCGCATCGCGGTCATCGGCATGGGTCGTCTCGGTGGTCTGGAACTGGGCTACGGGTCCGACGCGGACGTGTTGTTCGTGTGTGAACCGGTACCCGGTGCCGAGGAGGCCGCCGCTGTGCGCTGGTCGCAGACCATCGCCGAGAAGGTCCGCTCGATGCTCGGCTCACCCAGCGAGGATCCGCCGCTGGTCGTCGACACCGGCCTGCGACCCGAGGGACGCAACGGTCCGGTCGTGCGCACCCTCGCCGCGTACGCGGCCTACTACGAGCAGTGGGCCCAGCCGTGGGAGGTCCAAGCGCTGCTGCGTGCCCATCAGGTCGCCGGCGACGACGAACTCGGCATCGAGTTCTTGTTGATGGCCGACAAGGTCCGCTACCCGGCCGGCGGGGTCTCGTCGGCGGCGGTGCGCGAGATCCGTCGTATCAAGGCACGCGTCGATTCCGAACGCCTGCCCCGTGGTGCGGATCCGGCGACCCACACCAAACTCGGTCGCGGTGGCCTCGCCGACGTCGAGTGGACCGTGCAGCTGATGCAGCTGCGCTACGCACACCGTTACACCTCGTTGCACAACACCTCGACGTTGCAGACGCTCGACGCGATCGGCTCGGCCGAACTGCTCGCCGAAACGGATGTGGCGATCCTCAAGGAGGCGTGGTTGACGGCGACCAAGGCGCGCAACGCGCTGGTCCTCGTCCGGGGTAAGCCGGTCGATCAACTCCCGGCGCCGGGAAAGCAGTTGCGCCAGATCGCTTTCGCCGCCGGCTGGCCCGAGGACCAGGCC
The DNA here is from genome assembly GCF_059511865.1 of Gordonia sp. YC-XJ4. Taxonomy (NCBI): domain Bacteria; kingdom Bacillati; phylum Actinomycetota; class Actinomycetes; order Mycobacteriales; family Gordoniaceae; genus Gordonia; species Gordonia sp. YC-XJ4. Next base: position 3,500,366 of record NZ_CM183447.1, on the reverse strand, counting down.
GCGGAGTTCCTGGAGAATTATCTGCGCGTCACCCGACGCGCGAAGAATGTGGTGCGCAAGGTCTTCGGGGCATGAGTTGCGCGCCCTGCTGAGGTTCCTCACCCTGTCGCTGGCGTGGCTACTGGTCATCGCGACCGGCCTGGCGATCTGGCTGCACTACATCGCCTCCCGCGGGACGGTGGCGGTGTATGCGACCGCAGCGGTGCCCGTCGCGGTGGTGACCGGAGCGGTGGCGGTCCTGCTGTTCGCGGTCCTGCGACGGTGGATTGCGCTGTTCGTGGCGGTCCTGGCCGTCGTCGGGGTGTGCTTCACGCAAGGGCCGCTGTGGGTATCGCAGACCCCACCCGCGGGCGATCGGTTCACCGTCGTCAGCGCCAACCTGCGTTTCGGTGAGGGGTCCGTCGACGACGTCGCCGCGGCGGCGCGTGACGCACAACTGGTGTCGCTGCAGGAGGTCACCCCACAGGCCCTCGAGCGCATCCGCAACAGCGCACTGGCGCAACGGTTTCGGTACGAGTACGCGCTCCCCGGGCCGGCGGCCGCCGGGGGGATGCTGTTGAGTCTGCGCCCACTCGACGACGAGCGTCGGCTACCGAACATGTTGCTCAACAACCTGAGCGCACAGACGGTGGTGCCGGGTGGGCCGCGCACGCGGGTGCTCGCGATCCATGCGCCTGCACCACTGTCGGGGCATGCGGGGGAGTGGGATCACGACCTGGGGCTGCTGCGCGACCAATTGCATGACCTGCCCGACGGTCCGGTCATCGTCGCCGGTGACTTCAACGCCACCTGGGACCACGCGCAGTACCGGGCGCTGCTGTCCCATGGCTTTGCCGACGCCACCTCGCAGGCGGGCGCCCGACTGCAGCCGACGTTCCCGACCGATCGTCTCGGAGGCCGACCGCTGGCCGCGATCGATCGGGTCGTGGTCCGCGGCTTCGTCGCCACCGCCGTGCACACGTTCTCCATCGCGGGGTCGGATCACCGCGGAGTGGTGGTGTCGCTGGTGGCCGGGTGAGCGGCGGCGAGCACGGCGAGGTCGGTATCACCGGAGCAGTGGCGCCGGCCGTGATCGGCGTCCTCGGGTTACGGATGCCGGTGTGGGGTGGTATCACTGGTGGCAACAGGACATCTCTCACCGATTCCCCCGCCACCCAGCCGGTCGCCGTCTCGACGCGTCTGCGCGAGGCGACCGCAGTGGCTCATCAGCAGGCGGAGAACTCGCCGTTCATCGATGATCTGATGTCGGGGCGACTCGACGTCGCCGCGTATCGGCGGCTCGCCGAGCAACTGTTCTTCGTCTATCGCGCGCTGGAGTCGGTCGGCGATGCCCTGGCCGAGGATCCGGTCGGTGGCGTGGTGCACGACGAGCGGCTGCGACGGGTCCCGCGACTGCGCGCCGACCTCGCCGCCCTCGGATCCGACGTCGACGCCGTATCCCCGTTGCCAGCGGTGGCGGCCTACGTCGAGGCGATCGAGGCGACCCGCTCGGATGCCGCGCGCCACGTCGCACACCACTACACCCGCTACCTCGGTGACCTCAGCGGTGGTCAGGTCGTGGCCCATCGGATGCGCCAGCACTACGGTGTCGAGGATTCCGCGTTGTCGTTCTACGCCTTCGACATCGACAAACTCAAGCGCTACAAGGACGCCTACCGCGACCGCCTCGACGCCTTACCCCTCGACGACGCCGGGGTGGATCGTCTGGTGGCCGAGGCGGTCCACGCCTTCGAACACAACCAGGCACTGTTCGCCGACCTCGACCGCACTCGCGGCTGACCCTGCCGCGGGTCGGTTACCCGTCGCCGGCGGTGCGCCCGTCAATCGAGCGCGTCGATCATGCCGGCGAGGCCGTCGAGGATCACGCCGAGGCCGAACTCGAACTGTTCGACGTCGAAATCGTCGTCACCGTCGGCCATCGACTGCACCGCCGCTGTCAGGGCGGGGAATCGTTCCGGGTCGATCAGCGATGCCACCACGGCCTCGTATCCCGGCGTTGGTGGCTGTGCCCCTTCTCGTGCCCCCGCTCGTGCCCCGCCGCCCGGCAGTAGGCCCATCTGCGCCGACTGCCGGATGTGCTGGCGGACGAATCCGTCCACCAGCAGCAAGGCATTCATCTTCTGGGGCCCGGTCAGTGCGGTGGGATCGAAGGCGCGGACGCCCGACTCGGTCCAGGACAACACGTTGGGTCCGACCGGTGGCCGTGACATCGGGATCTCGGTCAGCCACGGGCGTGTGCGCAGGGTCGATGCCGCCGCGTGCGCCCAATCGGTGATCCGCTTGCGCCACGATCCAGTGGTCGCCAGGCGTGGGTCGGCGGTCCCGTAGGCCTCGTCGACGAGGAGATCGATGACGTCGTCCTTGCTGTCGACGTAGCGATACAGCGACATCGCCGTGAGGCCGACGCTCTGGGCGATGGCTTTCATCGACACGGCCTCCCAGCCGCGGTCGTCGGCGATGGCGACCGCGGCGTGGGCGATGTCGCGGATGGTCAGGGTCGGTTTGGGGCCTCGGCGGGGGGTGTCGGGGACTCGGCCCCACAGCAGTGCGACCGACGTCGGTAACCGCACGGGCATCGGTGCGGGTGCGGCTGGTCCGCGCTCGACGGCGTCAGGGTCGTCCGGAGCATCCATGTCGACATCCTACTAATTGCTTGCGCCGTATACAGTTCAGTCCTACTATCTGCGTAGGCAATAAACAGTATATGCCATAGACGGAAGGTTTGGTGTCATGCCTCACGTACGAATCGCGCGCTCGCCCTGGGTGGCGTTGACTGCGCTGTGTCTGCCGATGCTCATCGTCTCGATGGACGTGTCGGTGTTGTTCTTTGCGGTTCCGTTCATCGCAGCGGATCTCAATCCCTCACCTGCACAACAACTCTGGATCTTCGATGTGTACGGCTTCGTGCTGGCCGGGCTGTTGCTGACCATGGGGTCGCTCGCCGACCGATTCGGTCACCGCCGCGTTCTCATGTGGGGCGCGGTCGGCTTCAGCGGTGCGTCGTTGCTCGCGGCTTTCTCGAGCACGCCGGAGATGCTGATCATCGCTCGCGCGGTGCTCGCGGTCGCCGGTGCGACGCTGATGCCCTCGACGCTGGCACTCATCCGCCACGTCTTCGACGACGATGCCGCGCGGGCGAAAGCGGTGGCCACCTGGAACGCCGTGCTGGCCGGGGGAGTGGCGCTCGGTCCGATCATCTCCGGTGTGCTGCTCGAGCATTTCTGGTGGGGCTCGGTGTTTCTGATCAACATTCCGGTCATGGTCGCCCTGCTGATCGCGGCGCCCCTGCTGCTACCCGGACACACCGCGGTACCGGGACGACGCATCGACGTTCTCAGTGCGCTCATGGCGTTCGGGACGATCCTGCCCGTGATCTATGCGATCAAGGAGATCGCCGCCGACGGGTGGTCGCCGGGCCGGCTGGCGATCGGTGTCGTGGGGGTGGTGCTCGGGGTGGCCTTTGTGAGACGTCAATGGCGCCTGGGGGATCCGATGCTCGACCTGGCGCTTCTCGGTGAGCGCCGGTTCGCGGCGTCGATCTGGACCAATCTCATCTGCATGTTCGCGCTGCTCGGCAACTCGATCATGGTGACGCAATACCTGCAGTCGGTACTCGGTTTCAGCCCGCTGCGGGCCGCCCTGTGGAGTGTGGTGCCATCGCTGTTCGTCGCGGTGGCGGCGCCGACTGCGGCCGTGGCGGCCGGACGGTTCGGCCGTCCCGCGGTGATGGTCGGGGGACTGGTGGTGGCGGCCTGTGGCTTCGCGCTGCTCGCGGCCCTCATCGGTCAGGACTCACTGCTCGTGGTGCTCGTCGCGTCGACGTTGCTCGCCGGCGGAATCGTGGCGACCACCTCGGTGATCGCCGACCACGTCGTCGGGATCGCACCTGCCGATCGTGCCGGAGCGACCTCGGGGCTGCTGGAGACATCGAGTGAACTCGGCGGTGCGCTGGGCATCGCGCTGCTGGGAAGTGTGCTCAACGCGGTCTACCGCGTGAGCTATCCGGCGGGCGTGGGGCCAGTGGAGGCAGGCCGCAGTCTGGCCGGGGCGAGCGCGGTGGCGCATCGCGAACCCGCCGAGATGGCCGCACAGATCCTCGACGCTGCGCGCGGTGCATTCGTCGACGGGATGGCGGTGGTGGCGTGGGTGGGAGCCGGAATCCTGGTGGTGACCGCGGTGCTGATCGTGTGGGCGGCGCGCACGCCGTCGGTCGACCGCTTGCCCACGGTCTCCGAGGGAGTTACCGATCGTGTTCGCTCACATCTGCGAGCAGAACGGGGTGGGGATCAGTAGACCTCGACCTTGGAGCCGGACTTCAAGATGAGTTCGCTGCGATCGTCGGAGCTGTGGGCGAGTTCGACGAGGCGTTGGTCGGTGCCATGCGGAACCTGTTTGCGGACGACGGCACGGATGCCGTCCAGGGCGATGCGATCGCCGGGGACGAGATCTTCAACAAAAAGCATACGGGACATGAGAAGAAGATTACGGGCTGAGATGTGATCGCGTGAGAGCAAAAGGTCCTCCGTGGCATCATTCACATTTTGTCCTGTGACCTGCGTCATGAGGTGCCCCGGCGACCGTCCGGTCTCACGCACACCGCGGGCCCACCGCTCTGTTGTCGGTGGGCCCGCGGTGCTTTGTGTCAGAGATCAGCAGTCGTAGTAGAGCGCGAACTCGTACGGATGCGGACGGATCTGGACCGGCTCGATCTCGTTCTCACGCTTGAGCGCGATCCAGGTCTCGATGAGGTCCTCGGTGAACACGCCACCGGCGGTGAGGTATTCGTGATCCTCTTCGAGTTTGTCGATGACCGCCGACAGCGAGGTCGGGGCCTGCGGGATGTTCTTGGCCTCCTCGGGCGGCAGCTCGTAGAGATCCTTGTCGACGGGCTCGTGCGGCTCGATCTTGTTCTTGATGCCGTCGAGGCCGGCCATCATCATCGCCGCAAAGGCCAGGTACGGGTTGCCCGAGCTGTCGGGGCAACGGAACTCCAGGCGCTTGGCCTTCGGATTGTTGCCGGTGATCGGGATGCGCACGCACGCCGACCGGTTGCGCTGGCTGTACACCAGGTTGATCGGGGCCTCGTAGCCCGGCACCAGACGCTTGTAGGAGTTCACCGTGGGGTTGGTGAAGGCCAGCAACGACGGTGCGTGATGCAGGATGCCGCCGATGTAGTAGCGCGCCAGATCCGACAGGCCCGCGTATCCGGCCTCGTCGTGGAACAGCGGCTTGCCGTCCTTCCACAGCGACTGGTGGGCGTGCATGCCCGAGCCGTTGTCGCCGAACAGCGGCTTCGGCATGAAGGTGACGGTCTTGCCGTTCGCGTACGCGGTGTTCTTGATGATGTACTTGAACAGCAGGACGTCGTCGGCGGCGTGCAGCAGCGTGTTGAACTTGTAATTGATCTCGGCCTGGCCGCCGGTACCGACCTCGTGGTGACCGCGCTCGAGCTCGAAGCCCGCGTTGGTCAGGTTGGTCGACATCTCGTCGCGCAGGTCGACGTAGTGGTCGTAGGGCGCCACCGGGAAGTAGCCGCCCTTGGGGCGGACCTTGTAGCCGAGGTTCGGTGAACCGTCGGGGTCGGTGGGCGAACCGGTGTTCCACCAGCCGGACTCGGACTCGACCTCGTAGAAGGTGCCGTTCATCTGCGAGTCGAAGGCGACCGAATCGAAGATGTAGAACTCGGCCTCGGCGCCGAAGAAGCAGGTGTCGGCGATGCCGGTGGAGGCCAGGTAGTCCTCGGCCTTGCGGGCGACGTTGCGCGGGTCGCGGCTGTAGGCCTCACGGGTGAACGGATCGTGGACAAAGAAGCTGACGTTCATCGTCTTGGCGCGACGGAAGGGGTCGATCCGCGCGGTGGCCGGATCGGGGAGCAGCATCATGTCGGACTCGTCGATCGACTGGAAGCCGCGCACCGACGAGCCGTCGAATGCCAGGCCGTCCTCGAACACCGACTCGTCGAAGGCCGAAGCCGGAATCGAGAAGTGCTGCATCACACCGGGCAGGTCACAGAAGCGGATGTCGACGTACTCGACACCTTCCTTCTTGATGCCCTCGAGTAGTTCTTCGTTGCTGCTGTACACCGTGCGGTGACTCCTTAACTTGTCGGGGTCAGGCCGGCGTGTACACGCGGACCTGACGCGCCTGGACCACCGCGCAAGAAACCGCGGCGGATCTCAGCCAGAACCGTATGGACGCGACGTTGCCCGCACGTCAAGGAAGTGTTTCCCCTGTGTTACACGGCCGTGGCGATGCGTTGTCGTGCCCACGGCAACTATTCCGTATGCACGCCCCGGACGAAAGCGAACGGTGATCTCGTCAGGGAAGTCACTGCCTCTACCATGGAAAACATGAACGACCCGCGGATCACCGGCAGAACCGAGCACGCGAGCACCGGGCATGTGGGTGCCGGGGGTGATCGCGCATGAGCAGGGCCACCGGCTCCTGGTTGTCGGGCCCGCAGTCGGGCGCACCGGCCGACCTCGAATATCGCGGCGCCGACCTCGGACTGCCCGAGAGCGGACCCGGAGCGCTGGTCCCCGGGTGGCCGCGCACGCTCGCGCTGCTCGTCGACTGGATCATCGGCGGCGGGCTGTCGCTGTTCTTCGTCGGCTTCGGATCACCGAACCTCGGCCTCGCCGTGCTCGCCGTGTGGTTCGTCATCGGCGTGTTCACCGTGACGATGTTCGGCTTCACGCCCGGGCAGTTCGCCGTGGGCATGCGGGTGGCGCGCGTCGACCACGGACCCGAGCGCCTGGCCGACGAGATCGCCGGCAAGGCTCCCGTCGCCGCGGTCGGCGTGATCCGTGCATTGATGCGGCAGGTGCTGATCGTGTTCCTGGTGCCCGCACTGATGAACGACTACAACGGCCGCGCACTGCACGATCGCGCGACCGGCACCGCGATGGTTCGGAGCCGCTGAGGGCGGGCGTCTGGTGCGCGGGCGTATCGGTGCGGATCGAGGTCGGCGCGAGGCGCTGACGCTGGCTGCCGTCCTGAGCATCGGCGCACTGGTGCTCTCCGCGTTCGGTGTGCTGGAGCGTGGTGAGACCCAGCCACCGCAGAGCCGCACCCTCGAATCGATGTCCGCCCGCCCGGATGCCCGTTGGAGAGTCGATGCGGCTTCGCTGTTCGGCAAAGACTTCGACGATGCGAGCGTGTCCGTCGAAGCGGCCGACGACCATCTCCTGGTGCGGGCGTCGCGGAACAGGCTCGGCCGGCCGTCCGCGGTGATCGCCATCGACCCCGACACGGGCAGGTCACTATGGAGGGCGCCGAGAATCGGGTGGGAGAACTCCTGCGCCATCAGTCGCGACAAGCGGCTCGCGTGCACCCGTACGGCCAGAGATGGTTCCGCGATCGTGACCAGGGTGTCGTTCGTCGATCCGGATACCGGAGACGACCTCGGCACCGCGACGATCCCGATCTCGGGGTCCTCGAGGATCATGCGCGCCGGCGACGGCTTCCTGGTGCTGACCGTCGAGATGGAGAACATCACGGTCCCCGAGGAGATCCCCGTGGACTCCACGTTGGTGCCCGTTGCGGGCTTTGGTACCGACGCCGATGTGCCACCGCTACAGACGGTCATCACCAGGTTCGATTCCCGCGGGCAGGCGTTGTGGACGGTGCGCCCGCCGCTCGATCAGGGGCAACCGGTGGTCTCCGAAGCCGCGAATCTGGTTGCGCTGAGCGGTTTTCGCGGTGGAGTCACCGTTCTTCGCCTCGACTCCGGCCGACTACTGCACTCGGCGGACGGTCGGGAGGCGGTGGTCATCCACCGATCCGGGTTCGTGACGAGCGGTCTCCCCGGGGCGGGCCGGGACACGATCGACTTCTTCGATGCCGACGGGGTGCGGACCGGTGAGATCTCAGGATGGCGTATCTCGTCCGGGGACAGTGCTGCCGGCTCGGTGCAGGCCATCAATGTCGACTTCATTTCTGTGGAGTCGAACACCACGATCGGACTGGCGTCGGGAGCCGGCGCCGACCTGAGGTGGACGCGGCCGTCGCAGGGTTCCTCACTGCAGATGCTCGGCGATCGGTATGTCGTCACCGTCGTCGACGAATTCAGCGAAGACCTGAGCAGCACGCGCAGGTGGACGGTGCTCGACGCCCGGTCCGGTTCCCGGATCAGTGGTTTCACCGCCGGTTTCGGACAGGGATTCGTCGGCTTCGACGGCGTTCGCATGATCCTGGGCGGAGAGGCCGATGCAGACCAGCGACCGAGCAGCCCTGCACTCGGCGCGTATGACATTCGCACCGGAGCCCAACGGTGGCACCTGCCGGCACCGAACACCGCGGCACACTGGCAGGTCGTGGCCGGCCACCTGCTACTCGTCGACGACGGAGTCGACGCCGGAACTCGGTCGTCGATCGTTGGTTACGCCGCGTGACCGACGCGGTCGGCGTCTGACCGCGTGGTGATCACGCGCCGCGTGATCAGGCGCCGCGACGCCGCGCGGTGCGCTGCATGCTGCGCATCTTGGCATTGCCGGGCAGCGGGCCCTTGGGCATGCCCGGTCCGGGCTGCTTGCCGCCGAGCGCCGACAATCGGCCCTCGAGGGTCTCCATGCGCTTGCGGTCGATGTTGCCCGGCAGCTTGTTGAGGTGCCGTTCGAGCTTCGACAACGGCACCTGGCCGTCGTCGTTGCCGACCATGATCTGGTAGATCGGGGTGTCGCCGACAACGCGCGCGACTTTCTTCTTCTCTTGTCCCAGAAGCGTTGTGACGCGACTCGGGGAGCCCTCGCCGACGAGGATGACCCCGGGCTTGCCGATCACCCGGTGCACGGCGTCGAGATGGGAGGTGCCGGTGACCGCCTGCTGCACCCGCCACTGGCCGCGCATGTTCGACAGCGCCCATCCGGCTGCTCCGGGTTGCCCTTCGGCCTTGGTGTAGACGGTCTTCTGCACGCGTCGTCCGAAGAGGAGGAAGGCGGCGAGAATACCGAGCACCACACCGATGGGAACGAGCAGCCACGGAGAGCCGACGAACAGACCGATCACCACGAAGATCGCCACGATCAGCACGAACAGGCCGACCATGTACGGGATCAGCCGTTTGTCTTCCTTGCGCTGCATCTGGAACGCCTGCCAGAGCTGCGTGAACCGCTCCTTGGAGGCCTTCCGTCGGGCCTGTCGTGCGGCCTTCTTGTCCGCTTTGCTCGCCGCTTGCGCCTTTGCCATGCTCACCAGGATACGTCTGCGGGCGCGCTGATCGACAATGCGGTCGCCGGCGCAGGTGTCCGGTTCAGCGGGCCAGTCGCGCCATCAACGAGGAGGCCTCCTGGCTGGCCGAACCCTCGTCGGCGAGGTGCGCCAACGACGGCGGCAACTCCCGCCCGTGATGCGCCATCGCCTGCGCGTAGAGCCGGCCGGCGCGGTAGGACGAACGCACGAGCGGCCCGGCCATCACCCCGGCGAATCCGACCTCGCGGGCGAACTCGGAATGATCGACGAACTCCTCGGGCTTGACCCAACGCTCCACCGGATGGTGGCGCGCCGAGGGGCGCAGGTATTGGGTGATCGTCAGGATGTCGCAACCGGCCTCGTGCAGGTCGACGATCGCCGACTGCACCTCGGTCGGGGTTTCACCCATCCCGAGGATGAGGTTGGACTTGGTGACCAGACCGAAGTCACGGGCCTGGGTGAGTACATCGAGGGACCGCTCGTAGCGGAACGCCGGACGAATCCGCTTGAAGATCCGCGGCACCGTTTCCAGGTTGTGTGCGAGCACTTCCGGCCGGGACTCGAAGACCTCGGCGAGCAGATCGGGCTTGGCGTGGAAGTCGGGGATCAGATTCTCCACACCGGTACCAGGGTTGAGCCGGTGGATCGCACGCACCGTCTCGGCGTAGAGCCAGACACCCTCGTCGGGGAGGTCGTCGCGGGCGACGCCGGTGATGGTGGAGTAGCGCAGGCCCATCGCCTGCACGCTCTCGGCGACGCGGCGGGGCTCGTCGCGATCGAGTTCGGCGGGCTTGCCGGTATCGATCTGGCAGAAGTCGCACCGGCGGGTGCACTGCTCGCCGCCGATGAGGAAGGTGGCCTCGCGGTCTTCCCAGCACTCGTAGATGTTGGGGCATCCGGCTTCCTCGCAGACCGTATGCAGCCCTTCGCGTTTCACCAAACCTTTGAGTTCGGTGTACTCGGGCCCCATCGTCGCGCGCGTCTTGATCCAGGAGGGCTTGCGTTCGATCGGGGTCTGCGCGTTGCGGATCTCCAGGCGTAACAACTTGCGTCCGTTGGGGGACGGGTCGGTCGGCGCGGCGGGCGAGGCAGGGGCGGACGAGGCGGGGGCGGACGAGGCGGGGGGCGACCCTTGTGGGGTCGACGCCGGCGCCGTGGGTGCGGTGCGGGTCTCTGACACGGTCACCGCACCGATGCTACGCGCGCGCCGTCGGCATGCCCGACCTGCGGGGTGAGGGCGATCTCACTGTGGTCCAGAGCCGCGAGGACGGCGTCGGCGACCTCATCGGCGAGGTCGCCGACCGAGAGTTCCCGCCCGGCCTCGCGGCTCAGGGACGTGACCCCGGCGTCGGCGATGCCGCACGGAACGATCGCGTCGAAGGCGCTCATGTCGGGGTCGACGTTGAGGGCGAACCCGTGCAGCGCGACCCCGCGCGCCACCCGGATGCCGATCTGGCCGAGTTTGCGTTCCCCGGACTGTCCCAGGTCGGGCGAGTCGTCGACGACCCAGACGCCCGACCGGCCGGCGACGCGGGTGGTGGCCACGCCGTGCGCCGCACAGACACCGATGAGCGCCGCCTCGAGCCGGCGGACGTACTCGACGACGTCGAGGGGCTCGGCGAGCTTGATGATCGGATAGCCGACGAGCTGTCCGGGCCCGTGCCAGGTGATCCGTCCGCCACGGTCGACGTCGATCACCTCGGCGCCGTTGGTCGGACGATCGGCGTCCTCGGTTCTCTTGCCCGCGGTGTAGATCGACGGATGCTCGAGCAGCAGCAACAGATCGTGATCGAGTGTGCCGTCGGCACGTTCGCCGGCGAGTCGATGCTGAAGGTCGTAGGCCTCGCGGTAGTCGAGGACACCGAGCCGCCGGATCTCGACGGGCGTGTCGGCTGCGCGCAGCGATGCCCGTCGGGTACCGATGGCTGTCGGTGTGTCAGCGTCCATTGGCGTACTCCAGCCCCGAATCGATGGTGGGATGGGTGAAGACGAAGTCGTGGTCGGTGAGCACACCGGGTGCAACGCGTTGGGAGTACAGAACCATTTCCTCGATCATCTCGCCGCCCGCCTTGCGGGCGACGAACGCGGGAACGCCCATCAGGGTGGGCCGGTGCACCGACCGACCGAAGGCGTCGACGAACGTCGCGAACGGAACCGCTCCGGGTGCGCACAGGTTCACCGGACCGCTGATCGCCGAATCCAGCACGAACTCGATCGCTCGGATCTCGTCGACCAGTGAGATCCACGAAAAGTACTGCTGCCCATTGCCGATGGTGCCGCCGAGGCCGAGCTTGAACAGCGGTCGGAGTTTGGCCAGCAGGCCACCGTGCGGTGCGAGCACCGGTGCGGTCCGCAACAGGACGACACGGGTCCGGTCGCCCGAGTTGGCGGTCGCCGCGGCCTCCCAGTCGACGGTCAGCTCGGCCAGGAATCCCGAGCCGGGGCCGTCGACCTCGGTGGCCGTCCGCGCGCCGGTGTCCCCGTAGTACCCGGTGGCGCTCGCGCTCACCAGGGTGGGGACACCGGTCCGGCGGACGGCCTCGGCGATGACCTCGGTCGGCGGGATCCGGGAGTCGCGGAGTTCTTGTTTGAACCGTCCGCTCCACCGGCCGTTGCCGACCCCGACGCCGCCGAGGCTCACCACCGCGTCGACGCCGTCGAGGGCCTCGTCAGGAACACCGAATGTCTCGGGGTCCCAACTGAATTCACCGGGCTCGGTCGCCTCGCGCCGGACCAGCCGGCGCACCGAATGGCCCGCCGATTCCAGCGCGGTGATCAGGGCCGAACCGATCAGCCCCGATGAGCCGGCGACGGCTACCCGCATCGGTGCCTAGAGGCCCAGTTCGGCGGCGAACGAGCCGGCCTCGAGTCGCTTCTTGATCGTCGTCAGGAAGCGACCGGCGTCGGCGCCGTCGATCAGGCGGTGATCGTAGGTCAGCGGCAGGTACGACATCGACCGCACCGCGATCGACTCCGAACCGTCGTCGCCGGTGATGACCACCGGGCGCTTGACGATTGCGCCGGTACCGAGCATGGCCGCCTGCGGCGGCACCAGGATCGGGGTGTCGAACAGGGCGCCCTGGCTCCCGATGTTGGTGATGGTGAAGGTGCCACCGGCCAACTCGTCGGGCTTGAGGCCGTTGGTGCGGGCGCGGGCGGCGATGTCGGCGATGGCCCGGGCCAGTCCGGCGATCGAGAGGTCGTCGGCGTTGTGGATCACCGGCGAGAGCAGGCCCTGCTCGGTGTCGACGGCGATACCGAGATGCACCTTGTCGTAGTAGGTGATCTCCTTCTTGTCCTCGTCGATGGAGGCGTTGACGTTCGGATGCGCCTTGAGTGCCTCCACGACGGCCTTGGCGATGAACGGCAAGAAGGTCAGGTTCACTCCCTCGGAAGCCTTGAACGACTCCTTGGCAGCCTTGCGCAGTGACACGATCTTGCTCATGTCGACCTCGAAGACCTGCGTCAGCTGAGCACTGGTCTGCAGCGACTCGCGGGTCTTCTTCGCGGTGATCTGACGGATGCGGTTGATCTTCTGCGTGGTGCCACGCAGTGCCGCGAGTTCGGGCTTGACCTCCGGCGACGACGCGGCCGGTGCGGCTGCGGGCGCCGGTGCGGCGGCCGGGGCCGGGCTCGAGGCCGGCTCGGGGGCCTTCTTCGCCTCGGCGGCGGCGAGCACGTCCTGCTTGCGGATGCGGCCGCCGACCCCGGTGCCCTTGAGGCTCGATAGGTCGATGTCGTTCTCCGCAGCCAACTTTCGGACCAACGGGGTCACGTACGGGGTGGACTGCAGATCGGTGGAATCGTCGGCGGGGGCTGCGGCGGAGGCGACCTTGACCGGTTCGGGTTCCGGCTCACTCGTGGCGGGCGCCTCCTCGGATTTCGCGGGTTCTGGCTCGGACTTGGCGGGCTCGGGCTCCGGCTCCGGCTCCGGTTCGGGCGCGGGCTTGGAGCCGGCGGCCGAGGCATCGCCGATCACCGCGAGCTTGCCGCCGACCTCGATGACGTCGTCCTCCTGCGCGAGGATCTCGAGCAGGGTTCCGGCGACGGGGGACGGGATCTCGGTGTCGACCTTGTCCGTGGAGACCTCGAGCAGTGGTTCGTCCGCGGCGACCTCGTCGCCGACGGCCTTGAGCCAGTTGGTCACCGTGCCCTCGGTGACCGACTCGCCGAGTTCAGGCATCAGCACGTCGGTCCCGGAGGCCCCGCTGTCACCGGTGGCGGCGGCGGGCTTCTCGGCCGGAGCCTCTGCCTCGGTCGAGGGCGCCTCGGTGTCCTGTTCGGCCGCACCGGCTTCGGTCGGTTCGTCGCCGCCCGCCGAGTCGTCGGAATCGGCCGAGTCGTCGGATCCGGAGTCCCCGGAATCGTCGGCGCTCTCCCCGGCATCACCGATCAGGGCGAGTTCGCCGCCGATCTCCACGACGTCGTCTTCCTGGGCGATGATCTTGGTGAGGACGCCGGAGGTGGGGGCGGGGATCTCGGTGTCGACCTTGTCGGTCGACACCTCCAGCAGGGGCTCGTCGGCCTCGACGGTGTCGCCCTCTTCCTTCAACCACCGGGTGACGGTCCCCTCGGTGACACTCTCACCGAGGGCGGGCATCTGGACGGAGAAGGCCATTGCTGTTGACTCCTGAACTCGACGTGGTGGGTCTGTGCGTGATGCGGGGTGTCGCGGTGTGTGCGCCGCGTCTCCCAGGCGTGTGGCGGGTGGCCCGGCGCCCATCGCTAGACCCTACCCGCCGTACGCGCCACGGACGTGGTGTGTGGCGCAAAAGTGGCCGATCAGCCGTTGGCCGCGATGTCCTCGAGAACCTTCGTGATCGTGCGGACCGGTACGCCCGTACCACCCTTGGGGGTGTAACCCCAGGGGCCGGAGGTGTTGAAGGCGGGACCGGCGATGTCGATGTGGGCCCATTGCACCCCGTCGGGCACGAACTCCTTGAGGAACAGACCCGCGGCGAGCATCCCGCCCCACCGGTGCGGGGTGACGTTCGCCAGATCGGCGACCCGCGACTTGAGATCGGCACGCAGTTCCGACGGCAGCGGCATGGGCCAGGCGTTCTCGCCGATCTCGGTCGACAGTGCCGACACCCGGTCGCGGAAGTCGTCGGTCCCCATGACCCCGGGGGTGCGGGTGCCCAGGGCAACCATCTGCGCGCCGGTCAGGGTGGCGGTGTCGATGAGGTAGTCCGGATCGTCCTCGCAGGCGCGCACGATGGCGTCGGCGAGGACGAGGCGTCCCTCGGCGTCGGTGTTGAGGACCTCGACGGTCGTCCCGCCGTACTGGGTCAGGACGTCGCCGGGACGCTGCGCGGTCCCCGACGGCATGTTCTCGGCCATCGGCACGGTGGCGGTCACCGACACCGGCAGGTCGAGACGCGCGGCGGCGATGGTCGCCGCGATCACCGCGGCCGCGCCGCCCATGTCGGAGGTCATCTGATCCATGTTGGCGGCCGGCTTGATCGAGATTCCACCGGTGTCGAAGGTGATGCCCTTGCCGACAAGCGCCACCTTCTTGGCCGACTTCTTGCCCGCGTGGGTCAATCGCACCAGCCGCGGCAACCGGGACGAACCCTTGCCGACGCCGACGATCCCGCCATAGCCGTCCTTCTCGAGGGAGTCGAAGTCGAGGATCTCCACCTTGAGTCCGGCCTTCGCGCCCAACTCGCGCGCACGTTCGGCGAACTCCTCCGGGTAGAGGTGGCTCGGCGGGGTGTTGACGAAGTCACGGGCGATGGCCACCGCATCGGCGACCGCGATGGCATGTGCCAGTTCGGCTTTCGCCGCCTTGTCGGCGGACTCGACCACGACGTGCACGGTGCCGGGCAGTTGCTTGGTCGACGCCGAGCGCGACGAGCGGAACTCCTCGAAGCGGTAGGCGCCGAGGAACAGTCCCTCAACCGCGGCACCGATGTCGGTGGAGCCCAGGGTGGTGGCGACGACGTCGAAGCCCTCGAGGGAACGGATCGCGACACCGGCGGCCTGGCGGAGTTTCTCCGGGTCGTCGAGCGATTTCTCGTCGCCGACGCCGACGGCCACCACAACGCGTACGCCGAGTGATTCCGGCGCCGCCAGCCGGGTGACCTCACCGTGGGAACCGGTGGCGCCCACCGCCGACAGCGCGGCGGTGACTGCCGCCGCCGACGCATCGTCGAGGACGTCGGCGCCGAGCAGGGTCGGTGCAGCGGGGTCGGTGGTGTTGTCGGCAGTGGTGTCGTCGGAGGAGGTGGCGACGAGGCCGAGTACGAGGGCCTCGTCGTCTTTGCCGATGGAGGTGGTCAGGGTGATCTGGGGACCGCGAGTGCGGTCGACGCTCTCGTTCTTGCTCACCCGACCAACCTTGCCACAGGCGCCTCGTCGGCTGCCCGTCATCCGACCGACCGACGTGCCATCGCAGCGGGAACCCGCCACAACGACGCGGCGTTGCGATGGCGGTGTGACGACGAGAGACGGGGTGGGCGAGCAGATGAGGCGAACCAGGGCGGCATGGGTGATCGCACTCGTGGTGATCGCCGCATGCACGGCGACGGTGATCGGCGTCCGTGCATACCGCCATGACGACGACGCGGTGTCCCGCGCGGTGAACGGGATGACCGGCCGGGCGAGGCCGCCGTTTCCGGTCGTCGACACCACCACAATGACCACTTCTCGAGCCCGCATCATCGAGTCGGTACGCGCCGAATACGCGCGCAATGCGTCGGGCACCACCTATTCCGGCGGCGTCGACGAACCATGGTGCGCCGACTTCGTCAGCACCGTGATGCACGAATCCGGTGTGCCGCTGGACAATCCGAACTCCGGATCGTGGCGCATCCCGGGGGTGGCGACGCTCACCGACTACCTGCACAGCTCGGGACGCTGGCGGGGGCCGGGTCATCGCCCGCAGCCCGGCGACATCGTGATCTACGACAAACCCAGCCCGTGGGGCCAACACACCAACATCGTGGTTGCCGTCAACGGCGATGAGGTGACAACCGTCGGCGGCAACCAGCCACCGGATGGGGTCACCCTGCACACCGCCGACCTCGCCGCCGATCCCGGACTGCAGGGGTTCGGGGTTCCCGCCGGGAGCTGAGCTCCCGTGGTGATCGTCCTGTGCGCCGCGCTCGCGGTAGGTTGAGCGCCATGACCGAACTCCTCGCCGGACCCATTGCCGATCGACACGCAGCACTCGGGGCGAGTTTCGCCGAATTCGGCGGGTGGGACATGCCCGTCGCGTACTCGGGCACCGTCGCCGAGCACACCGCGGTACGCGAGGCCGTCGGCATCTTCGACGTGAGCCACCTCGGCAAGGCGTTGGTCGCCGGCCCCGGCGCCGCGGAGTTCGTCAACGCCACCCTGTCCAACGACCTCGCCAAGATCGCGCCGGGCAAAGCCCAATACACGTTGTGCTGCAACGATTCCGGCGGCGTCATCGACGATCTGATCGCCTACCTCGTCGCCGACGACGAGGTGTTCCTCGTGCCCAACGCCGCCAACACCGCAGCGGTCGTCGCAGCGTTGGCGGCGGTCGCGCCCGACGGTGTCGCGATCACCGATCTGCACCGCGAGTACGCGGTGTTCGCGGTGCAGGGACCGAAAAGCCCGGAGGTACTCGCCGCGGTGGGGCTGCCCACCGACATGGAGTACATGGCGTTCGCCGACGCCGAACTGTCGATCGACGGGGGTAGCGCGCCGGTGCGCGTGTGCCGGACCGGCTACACCGGCGAACGCGGCTACGAGATCCTGCCCGGGTGGGCGCACGCCGGACCGGTGTTCGACGCGCTGATGGCTCAGGTCACCGCGTTCGGTGGGCTGCCCGCCGGACTCGGCGCGCGCGACACCCTGCGCACCGAGATGGGATATGCGCTGCACGGCCACGAACTCTCACCGGAGATCACCCCCGTCCAGGCCCGCACCGGGTGGGCGGTCGGCTGGAACAAGCCCGCGTTCTTCGGGCGCGAGGCGCTGCTCGCGGAGAAGGAGAACGGTCCCGCCCGTCGGCTCTACGGACTGCGGGCCACCGGTCGTGGGGTGCCGCGCGCCGACTGCGATGTGCTCACCGCGGCGGGCGGCGAACGGATCGGCCTGTGCACCTCGGGCACCTTCTCGCCGACCCTCAAACAGGGGATCGCGCTGGCGCTCATCGACACCGCCGCGGGCATCGGCAAGGGAGCCGAGGTGGTCATCGATGTGCGCGGTCGGGCGTTGCCGTGCGAAGTCGTGATCCCGCCGTTCGTCGAGTCGCACGTCTGAGGTGCCCACACGTCTGCCACCCCTCGCACGACTGCAAACCCGGCCCGGCGCAGACGGGAACCTGGCACCGATCGCCTTGCGCCGCGGCGCTACGATGGGCCAATGACCTTGCAGTTCACCCGTACCGAGCACCCGCACCCGGTGTCGGAGTCGCAGCGCGCGGACATCCTCGCAGCTCCCGGTTTCGGCAAGTATTTCACCGACAACATGGTGATGGTGGACTACGACGTGGACCGTGGTTGGTATGACGCCAAGGTGACCCCGTACGGCCCCATTGCGCTCGATCCGTCGGCGATGGTGCTGCATTACGGCCAAGAGGTCTTCGAGGGGCTCAAGGCCTACCGTCAGCCCGATGGGTCGATCGCCGCCTTCCGCCCGGAGGCCAACGGCCTGCGCCTGCAGCGGTCGGGGGAGCGTCTGGCGATGCCGCCGCTGCCGGTGGACGACTTCATCTCCTCGTTGCGCGCGCTGCTCGACGCCGACAACGAGTGGGTCCCCGCCGCCGGCGGCGAGGAATCGCTGTATCTGCGGCCGTTCATGTTCGCCTCGCAGGCCGGGCTGGGCGTCAACGCCCCGTCGACGCAGTACCGCTATTGCGTGATCGCCTCGCCCGCCGGCGCCTACTTCGCCGGTGGTATCAAGCCGGTCAGCGTGTGGCTGTCGACCGAATACGTCCGCGCAGCCCCGGGCGGCACGGGCTTCGCCAAGTGCGGCGGCAACTACGCCGCGAGCTTCCTGGCCCAGCAGCAGGCCACCGCGAAGGGCTGTGACCAGGTGGTCTGGCTCGACGCCGTGGAGCGCCGGTTCATCGAGGAGATGGGCGGGATGAACCTGTTCTTCGTCTTCGGCTCGGGCGCCGACGCGCGACTGGTCACCCCGGAACTCACCGGCTCGCTGCTACCGGGCATCACCCGGGAATCGTTGCTGACCCTGGCCACCGACGCCGGGTTCGCCGTCGAGGAACGCAAGATCACCACCGAGGAACTCCGCAAGGGTGTGACCTCCGGCGACATCACCGAGGTCTTCGCGTGTGGGACCGCAGCCGTCATCACCCCGGTCGGCCACGTCAAGAGCGAGACCGACGACTACTCGATCGGGGACGGCACACCCGGTGAGGTGACCCTCGCGCTGCGCGACACCCTCACCGGTATCCAGCGCGGCAAGTTCGCCGACACCCACGGCTGGATGACCGAGCTCTACCGGCGCTGAGTCGCTCTCACCAGTCGGCGGCGTAGACGAACTCGGCGGCGGGACGCCGCAGGGCCTGCGTGATCGTCATGGCCAGGCGCATGTTGGTGGAGTAGCGGGCGGTCCGCAGGCCGGTCAGCTGGCCCGGCGAGCAGCCCAGCCGAGCCGCCGTCCGTGCCCACGTCGCCCCGCGCCGGGTTCTTGCGGCGTCGAGCGTGGCGTAGAGCCGACCGAGATTCCACCGAAGGCGGTGTGCGTCGTCGCATCGTGGGAGTTCGACGCCGGCGGTCCCGGTTGCCGGGTCTGTGACGAAGTCCTCCGGGGTGACGAAGTCCTCCGTGGTCGCGTTCAGCCACCACAGCAGCAGTACTGCGTGCTGGCAGCTGGTGTTGCCGCGTGTGCGCAGGCTGGCGATCGCCGATGTGCTGAACGAGTGATCATCGGGGCGTGCCGCGTTGAGTGCTGCCGAGAGGTCCCACACCTGGCGGGCGAGTGCGTTCCAGGACAACGATTGCTCCCGGCGCCGGGCGTCGAGCGCCGCATACAGTGCGAATCCGTCAAAATTGCAGTCCGGCACCGGCATACGCCCAGGATGCGCCGCGGCTGTGCAGTGTGCAGACCGACTCAGAGGATCAGTCCGACGAGGACGAGTGCGGTGCCGAGTTCGATGACGGCGCCGAGGACGTCGCCGACGATGCCGCCCATCCGTCGTGCACAGTGCCGACTGAACAGCCAGGTGAACGCGAGCATCACCACGATCGTGGCCCCCGCCCGCAGCCCGGCGGTGATCGAATGGGCGGTGATCGAATGGGCGGTGACCGAGCCATCGAGGGCGCCGATCACGACGCCGAGGGCGACCGCCACCACCGACCACACGACCGCGGCGATGCGTTGCGTACCGGCGACCAGAGCACCGAAGCCATCGGGATGGGCAGGCGGCAGCGCCCGCCGGCACGCGAGCACCGCGGAGACGCGTGCGACACCGATCGCCAGACCGAGCTCCCACCAACGATTCTGGGCGATCAGCGTCGTGAGACCGACAGCTTGCAGAGCCAGCACCAGGATCAGGGTCGCCACGCCGAACGGGCCCACCGAACCCGAACGCATCACCTCGGTGACCCTCTCCGGCGGTCCGTAGCACCCGAGACCGTCAGCGGTGTCGGCGAGACCGTCGAGGTGCATACCCCGGGTGCCGACGGCGAGTACGCCGACAACGAGTACGCCGATCAGCGCCTCCGGCGCGGCGGTGTACGAGAGCCCCCACGCGATCAGGGTCGCCACCGCCGCGAGGAGTACGCCGACCACTGGTACCGCTGCGATGACCGCGCCGCCGAGCCGGCGATCGGGGGTTGCGTCGGTGACACGCCGGGGTACAGGGAGCACGGTCAGCCAGGACAGCGAGACGGCGATCGCGCGTACCGGGCTCATCGGTGAGATCAGGTGGGCGAAGGTGCTTGTGCCACATCGGAATCCGCGCTGTCGACGGAATCCGACGGCAACGCGTCGGCATCGCTGACGCCGGCGTCGGCGAAGGTCGACATCGACGTCATGATGTCGACGGCCGAGAGGACCGTCGGTAGCGCGGACAATGCGCCGGTGCCCTCACCGAGGCGCATCGAATAGGTGTGCAGCGGTTCGAGATCCAGATACTCCAGGGCGATGGCATGCGCCGGTTCGACCGAGCGGTGACCGGCCAGCCACCACCGCGTCGCGCCCGGGGCCATCTCCACGGCGATGAGTGCGGCCGCCGTGACCACCACGCCGTCGAGGATCACCGGTGTGCGCCGCACCGCGGCCTGCGCGAGGAAGCCGGCCATCGCGGCCAGGTCGGCGCCCCCGACTGCCGCGATCAGCGAGAGTGGGTCGCTGCGATGACGACGCCCGCGGCGCATCCCGTCGCGGATCGCGGCGGTCTTGCGCATCCATCCGACGTCGTCGATGCCGGTGCCGCGTCCGACCACCTCGACGGGTTCGCGACGTGCGAGGGTGCCGATGATGATCGCGGCAGGCGTGGTGTTGCCGATCCCCATGTCACCGGCGATCAACAGATCGGCCCCGGAGTCGACGAGATCGTCGACGATGGCCCGCCCGGCGGCGAGGGCTCGGCGGGCCTCGTCGATGGTCAATGCGTCGGTGACCCGCAGATCGTTGCTGGAGCGCCGCACCTTGTAAGCAGAGACCTCTGGGCCGGTGTCGGCGTCGACGGCGATGTCGGCGACCCGGACCGTCGCACCGCACCGACGGGCGAGCACGTTGACGGCTGCACCTCCTGCGGCGATGTTGGCGACCATCTGCGCGGTGACCTCCGACGGGAAGGCCGACACGCCACCCTGGGCCACCCCGTGATCGCCGGCGAAGACCACGACGGTGGGCGTCTCGATCGGCCGTGGGGGACAGACCCCTTGGCACGCCGAGATCCACACCCCGATCTCCTCGAGCCGGCCCAGCGAGCCGGGTGGTTTGGTGAGTTCGAGCTGGCGTGCCCGGGCCGCCTCGGCGACCTGTTCGTCGGGTAGGTCGATGGCGTCGAAGATCTCGGCGTCGGTCGCGTCGGGCACGGGTCCGGTCATCGGGATCGCGGCTGCGGGGGCGCTTGCCGGAGCGGCGGGCGGGGTCGGTGCAGGGGTGGTCTCGGCATCGGGCGGTGCCGGGTCCTCGGCCCGGGGTGCTTCGGTCAGGTCGATGATGCGGCCGGCCACGACGAGGATCACGCGATCACACACCGCGGCCACGGCCTCGTTGAGCGCGCCGAGTTCGTCCTGGAAGAGTCGTCCGGCCGGGGTCGGGGCCACCGGCGCCAACCCGACCTCGGGGCTGATCAACACCAGATCGCCGGTGAATTCGGCTATCGCCGAACACAATTCATCGTTCTCGGCGGAGCGGTCGACGGTGGCCGTCGCCGACCACGCTCCGGTGGCGTCGAGTCGCGCGGCCAGCCAGTTGCCCAGATCATCGACCAGTGTGCTGGCGTGCGGGTCGGCCCGCAGTTCCGACGCCAGATCGCTCGTCTCGACCGTCGTGTACCTCGGATCGCGCCGTTGCCGATGTCTCTCGACGCGCGCGGTCCACTCGGCATCGGTCGTCAGCGTCGGCCCGGTGGCCACATAACGCACCGATGCGGCCGCGCGCAGCAACTGTTCGCCGTGTGCGGACTTGCCCGACCGAACCCCACCCAGGACCAGCGTCCGGACCCCTCGTGCGGTCATCGGCTCAGACTTCGTCGCCGGGGGAGACCTGCGGTTTGGGCGCGCGCATCTGACGTAGCTGCATCGCGCGGGTAAAGGCGTACCAGCCGAGCTTCAGACCGCCCTCGCCGGCGTCGGGATAGCGCTGCGCCACCCGCTTGTTGACCATGCGGCCCAGGATGACCCCGTCGATCGCCATCAGGATGACGAAGGCCAGCAGCAGGAAGGTCGAGTACACCGCGATCGACGGCACGAACATCACCACGATCAACACGATCGCGAACGGCATGAACAGTCCGGCGAAGTTGCGTCGGGAATCGACGAGGTTGCGCGTGTAGCGACGGGCGTCACCGCGATCACGCGGCATCAGGTAGCGCTCGTCGCCGGCCATCATCCGCTCGCGCTGCTCGAGGCGCTGGGCCCGGCGGTCGGCCGACGCCTTTTTCTTGTCCTCCCGCGACATCGAGCTGCGCAGCTCCTTCTTGCGCGCGCGGGCCTCGGCGCGGGTCGTCGGCGGCGGCGCGACCGGGCCGCGACGACGGCCCTCCGCCTCCCGGCGCGAGGGTGTCGGGCGGCCCTTGGCGGGCGTGTAGGCACTGCCACGCTGCGATTTCGAGAGATCAACCGAATCCGTCGAGTCGGAATCGTCAAGGGTCTCGACGGACTCGTCCGCGGGTGCGGAGTCGTCCTTCTTCCATGGCAGTTTCACACCGACGAGCCTAGGTGATCCGCGCTGCCGTGATGCGCCGACCTCCCTATACTTGCCCCGCATGGCGGCCCCGGTGTTTTCCCTGGCTTTTCCGACGCCCATCGGCGAGGTCCGATGCGCGTCCTGATCGCACCCGACTCCTTCGGTGACACGTTGACCGCGGTGTCGGCGGCCGACGCCGTCGCCCGCGGATGGCTCTCGGCCCGACCCGCCGACGAGGTGATCCGCGCACCCCAGTCCGACGGGGGGCCGGGATTTGTCGCGGTCCTCGCCGCGCATCGCGGGACGCTGCACACCGAGACGGTCTACGGGCCGCTCGGCGCCGCGGTCGACGCGCAGTGGCTGCTCGACGACCGCGATCCCGACCACCCCGTCGCCTACGTCGAATGCGCGCAGGCATGCGGTCTGCATCAACTCGGCGGGCGCCCCACCACACGGACGGCGATGGCTGCCGACACCTTCGGTGTGGGCCAGCTCGTCGACGCCGCGCTGCGCGCCGGGGTCGGTTCGGTGGTCGTCGGACTCGGTGGCAGCGCCACCACCGACGGCGGTCGCGGACTCGTCGAGGCCCTCGGCGGCCCGGACCGCGCGGTCGCGCGCTGTGCCGCGGTCGAGGTGGTCGCCGCATCCGACGTCGAGAACCCGTTACTCGGTGCCTCGGGCGCGGCCGCGGTGTTCGGCCCGCAGAAGGGGGCCGATGCCGACACCGTCGGACGACTCGAAGAGCGCATGACCCAGTGGTCGCGGGTGCTCGCCCGCATGGCCGGGCGCGATGTCGGCGCCGACGCGGGCGCCGGTGCCGCCGGAGGTCTGGGTGCGGCGCTGCTGGCACTCGGTGCTCGGCGCGTCTCCGGTGCGACGGTGGTCGCCGAGGTCACCGATCGTGACGCACAGATCGCCGGCGCCGACCTGGTGATCACCGGGGAGGGCAAGTTCGACAGCCAGACCCTGCGCGGCAAGGTCGTCTCCGCTCTCACCGCCACCGCGCGTGCGGCGTCGGTACCGACAGTGGTCGTCGCCGGACAGATCGCACTGAGCGCCGACGAGATCGCCGACGCCGGTATCGCCGCGGCGCATTCGCTCGTCGACCACGCCGGATCGGTGCGGCTGGCGATGGACGACGCCGACCACCAGCTCGAGCGGATGGCTCGCGGTATCGCGGCGGCGTGGGAGTCGACCGGCGGCGGGAATATGTCATGACGGGGTACCGTTGAAGCCGACCGTACGAATGTGCGTTTCCGCGCGTCTGCGCGGGGACTGACCGCAACCGGCCCCACCGAGCCGGCCTCGACCAGCACTGAGGAGCATCGATGACTGTGCAGAACGAATCCGGCGCCGCGACCAGCACCGGAGTCATCCTGACCGACGCCGCCGCGTCGAAGGCCAAGGCCCTTCTGGACCAGGAAGGTCGCGACGACCTGTCGTTGCGCATCGCCGTCCAGCCGGGTGGCTGTGCGGGCCTGCGTTACCAGCTGTTCTTCGACGACCGCAGCCTCGACGGTGACCTCACCGCCGACTTCGCCGGGGTCACCCTGGCCGTCGATCGGATGAGTGCTCCCTACGTCCAGGGCGCGACCATCGACTTCGTCGACACCATCGAGAAGCAGGGTTTCACCATCGATAACCCGAACGCGACCGGCAGTTGCGCCTGCGGCGACTCCTTCAACTGAGTCCGCCCGAGATCCATCTCCTTCCGACCGCATTCCCGGACACCGGGATGCGGTCGGATGCGTTGTGGCACCGGTCGGTAGCGTGAAAGGTCGTTGCCCAGCAGTACCGCCGAGCAGATAGGGCTGAAGACCCCCGTGACCATTTATGTATGTGGCTCGATCGCTACCGACCATCTGATGAAGTTCCCCGGCAAATTCTCCGAGCAATTGCTCGGCGACCATCTCGACCACATCTCGCTGAGCTTCCTCGCCGAGGACCTCGTCGTCCGGCGCGGTGGGGTCGGCGGCAACATCTGCTACGCGATGGGCGAACTCGGTGGAGCGCCGGTCCTCGTCGGCGCGGTCGGCTCGGACTTCGACGACTACCGTCGCTGGCTGGAGGATCACGGCGTCGACTGCCGCGGCGTGCGGGTGTCGGACAAACATCAGACCGCCCGATTCACCTGCACCACCGACGAGGTGATGGCGCAGTTGGCGTTCTTCTATCCGGGAGCGATGAGCGAGGCCCGCGAGATCACGCTCGCCGAGGTCTCCGCGAATGACGCCGAGCTGGTCCTCATCGGCGCCGACGATCCGGAGGCGATGGTCGCGCACACCAACGAATGCCGGGAACTGGGCATCCCGTTCGCCGCCGACCCCTCCCAGCAGCTCGCCCGTCTCGACGGGGAGTCGGCCCGCACCCTGATCGACGGTGCCACCTATCTGTTCACCAACGAGTACGAGTGGGGTCTGCTCCGCGAGAAGACCGGGCTCACCGAGGACCGTGTGCGTGAGATGGTCGGCACCCGCATCACCACCCTCGGTGCCGGCGGCGTCGAGATCATCGGCGCCGACGGCGCGCGGATCCACGTACCGGTGGTCCCGGAGACGGCCAAGGTCGATCCGACCGGCGTCGGTGACGGCTTCCGTGCGGGCTTCTTGACCGCGGTGAGCAAGGGCCTCGGCTTCGAACGTGCTGCCCAACTGGGGTCGATGGTCGCGGTGCTCGTCCTCGAGACGGTCTCGACCCAGGACTGGACCTGGGACCACGACTCGGCGATCGAACGCATCGAGGGCGCCTATGGCGACGACGCCGCCGCCGAGATCAGCAAGGTGTTCTGAAAAGCGCGCCCCGACCTACAGTCGCACCGGATAGGTGTGGTCGGTGATCTCGGGCACCAGTGACTTCTCCACGAAGATCGCGTGCCACACCATGAAGATCAACACCGTCCACAGGCGCCTGCTGTTGTCGACGGCCCCCTCGCGGTGTTCGGCGAGCATCGCGAGGACGGCCGGCTTGTTCAGCAGGTGCTCGGTCTGCGAATGACTGATCGTCTCGTGCGCCCAGTCGTACATCTCGCCACCGGCCAGCCAATGCCGGATCGGCACCGGGAAGCCGAGCTTCTTGCGGTGCAACACATGTGGCGGCACGATCTGCTCGAGCGCCTTGCGCAGCGCGTACTTGGTGGTGCCGTGCGCGATCTTCTCGTCGAACGGAAGCGTCTCGGCGACGGCGAACACCTCGGGATCGAGGAACGGAACCCGCAACTCCAGGGAATTGGCCATCGTCATCTTGTCGGCCTTGACGAGGATGTCGCCGCGCAGCCAGGTGAACAGGTCGATGTGCTGCATCCGGGCCACCGGGTCCCAGCCCTCGCTGCGTGCGTAGATCGGTGCGGTGACGTCGGTGTGCGTCCACTCCGGTCGGTAGTCGACGAGGACCGCACGCAGTCGCGCGTCGTCGAAACTGCGGGCGTTGCCGTAATACCGCTCCTCCAGCGTCAGTGATCCGCGATGGAGCAGACTCTTGCCACGGGTGCCCTCGGGGATGCGATCGGAAACCTTGCCCGCCGCTCGCCGCAGCATGCGCGGCAGCTTGTCGAACGCAGAGAGTGACAGCGGCTCCTTGTAGATGGTGTAGCCGCCGAACAATTCGTCGGCGCCCTCACCGGAGAGCACCACCTTCACGTGCTTGCGAGCCTCGGCGGCCACGAAATACAGCGGGACGAGCGCCGGATCGGCGACCGGGTCGTCGAGGTACCAGACGATTTTTCCGATCGCGTCGATGAACTCGGTCTCGTTGACGACCTTGACGATGTGGCGCGCGCCGATCGCCTCGGCGGATTCGGCGGCGACGTCGATCTCGGAGTAGCCGTCGCGCTCGAAGCCGGTGGTGAAGGTGATGAGATCGGGGTTGTGGCGGATCGCCAGCGCGGCGATGGCGGTGGAGTCGATCCCGCCGGAGAGGAACGAGCCGACGGTCACGTCGGCGCGCATGTGCTTGGCGACGGAATCGGCGAGCACGTCGGCGATCTCGTCGTAGCGCTTCTGACGTGTGGCGTCGGTGACCGGACGCACCCCGAATTGCGGGGTGAAGTAACGGGTCACCGAGGGGGAGTGGCCGGGCCGCACCGTCGCGTGGCACCCGGATTCCAGACGCCGGACGGCGGCATGCAGGGTTTCCGGTTCCGGGACGTACTGCAGTTCGGTGTAGTGCTCGACGGCGCGCGGATCGAGATCGGTGGACAGCTCGAGCCGGTCGAGCAGTTCCAGCAGGCTCTTCTTCTCACTGCCGAACGCCGTTCCGCCGGGACCGGTGGCGAGGAACAGGGGCTTGATACCGAACGGATCACGGGCCAGGAACAGCGATCCGGTGTCGGTGTCCCAGATGGCGAAGGCGAACATACCGCGCAGCCGACGCACCGCGTCGGGGCCCCAGTAGTGGAAGGCCGCGACGATCGCCTCGCCGTCGCCTTCGGTACGGAAGACCGCCTGCTCGTCGGCGGCGAGCTCGGCGCGGATCTCGAGGTAGTTGTAGATCTCACCGTTGAAGACGAGTGCGTAACGTTCCGGGCTGTCCGGGGGACCCCACCGCAGCGGCTGATGCGAATGCTCGATGTCGATGATCGAGAGCCGGTTGAACCCGAAGACGAGGTGCTCGTCGTGCCAGGTGCCCGGCTCGTCGGGCCCGCGGTGTCGCATGCAGTGGCAGGCTTCGGCGATGAGGTCGACGGCGGTCGCCGCCGAGCCGTCGGGGGTCAGCAGACCGAGCAAGCCACACACAGGGATTCAGGCCTCTTTCGACATCGAGTGGTTTGAATGACAGATTGCGTCCGCAACGCCGGGGTTCGCCGACGGGTCCGAGTATGCCGCATCGTGGTTCGCAGGGCCGTCCGGCACCGCCGTGGGGAGGGCCGAAACCGCTCCCGAACAGGCGATGTCGGGGTCGGTCACAGGAATCCGACGCGCTGATCCACCCCAACCGAAAAAGTTCCCGTGAGTTGGTCTACGCTGCGTAGTACATAGGCGCGGCCGCGGTGTGACCGCGGTGCCCGCGGGCGTTTCGGCCGGTTGGTCGGGTCCCCTCGGAGACAACGCGTCGAGGCAGGTCATGTGGCATGCGACTCGCACGGCGGGAACGTCGCGGCGAGCGAGCAGGAAGGCGTGAAATTGGCACACGGTGAACGGCCCCGGGCCCGGCGTGTTTCGTCTGCATCGCGGATGATCAAGCGGTTCGGCATCGTCGCGATCCTCGCCGTCGGGGCTGTGGTGATGACGGGCTGCAGTGGCGACGAGATCGTGCGGTTCGGCTGGCCGGTCGGCGTTACCCCGCAGGCCGAGTCGATGCGCCACCTGTGGACCTGGTCGGTCATCGCGGCGTTGCTGATGGGCATCCTGGTGTGGGGTCTGATCTTCTGGACCATCACCTTCCACCGTCACAAGGAAGGTCAGGACGAGTTCCCGCGGCAGACCGCCTACAACGTCCCGCTGGAGCTGACCTACACGGCCATCCCGTTCGTCATCATCGCGGTGCTGTTCTACTTCACCGTCATCGTGCAGACCGACGTGGAGAAGAAGACCAACGACCCGAAGGTCGTCGTCGACGTCACCGCCTTCCAGTGGAACTGGAAGTTCGGCTATCGCCAGGCCGAGGTCAACGGCCAGGAGAAGCAGTTCCCGAGCACGCTGGGCAACCCGTTCGACCTGCAGGTGCAGCAGAACACCCACGACGGTGAACCGCTGCCCGGACCGGCCAACGGCCGCGACGACGACATCCGCAACTACCTGCGGTTCGACAAGATCGAGACCATCGGCACCTCCACCGAGATCCCGATCCTGGTCCTGCCGACCGATCAGCGCATCCAGTTCGAGCTGGCGGCCGCCGACGTCGTGCACTCCTTCTGGGTGCCGGAGTTCCTGTTCAAGCGTGACGTGCTGCCGTTCCCCGAGCAGAACCACACCGACAACGTCTTCCAGATCGAGAAGATCGAGCGGACCGGTGCGTTCGTCGGGCGCTGCGCGGAAATGTGCGGCACCTACCACTCGATGATGAACTTCGAGGTTCGGGCGGTCTCCCCGCAGGACTTCGATCGCTACATCACCTATCGGGACACTCATCCGCAGGCGACCAATGCCCAAGCGCTGGAAGCGATCTGCCAGCAGCCCGAGTCGGTGGTGACGGTTCCGTTCGACACCCGCCGCAAGAGCAATGGCACCGCCGCCGCGACCGGCGACCCGAACAACACGCGGCTGGCAGGCTGCACGATCAAGGAGAGTGACTTCCAGTGAAGATCGAAGCCCGGCTCTTCGAGCTCCTGACGGCCTTCTTCTTCCTCGCCGGCGTGATCTACACGCTGTGCACGGCGTTCACCTCGCACGGCGTGGAATGGGTCGGCGTGGTCGGCATGTACTTCAGTGCCGGTCTGACCCTCATCGCCGGAACCTACTTCCGGTTCGTCGCGCGACGCGTCGAGATCCGTCCGGAGGATTACGAGGACGCCGACATCGAGGACGGCGCCGGTGAACTCGGCTTCTTCAGCCCGCACTCGTGGTGGCCGATCCTGCTCGCGGCCTCGGCCGCGATGTTCGCGATCGGATTCGCCACCGGCAACATCTGGTTCTGCATCTTCGCCGCGGCGTGCATCATCTCTGCCGCCGCCGGAATGGTGTTCGAATACCACGTCGGCCCCGAAAAGCACTGAGAGCGAACTCTTCACGTTTTGATCGGCGCGGTGCACGCTTCTCGCGTGCCCCGCGCCGATCGCGTTCAACGGAGCGAGGACCAGAGCGTGGCGCCGGCTGCATCGTCGATGCGGACCTGCGGGTGGTCGTCGAGATCGATGTGGACGTCGATCCATTCGCCGCCGTGCGCGGCACTGCTGCGGTAGCTGTATCGCGTGTTGGTCAGCGTCAACGACTCGGTTCTCGCCGTGACGAGCCACGGGTGCCTGCGTCGTAAACCGATCAGATCCTGGTGCGCCCGCATGATGTCGCGGCCCCAGTCTGCGAGCTCTGCCGGGGTGTCGGGAAAGGCCGGTCGGACCGCGTCGTCGCCGCCCACCCGCTCCTCCTTGATCCCGGTGAATCCCTGCTCGTCGCCGGAGTACACCGACGGGACACCGCCGACGGTGAGCAGGATCGCCGCGGCGAGAACGGCATGATCGGGTCCGACGAGGCTTGCGATGCGGGTGACGTCGTGATTGCCGACGAAGGTGTTCGGCACGAACCGCGCCAGGAATTCGTTGTGGCGCACCAGGGCCCAGTTCAGTTCGAACAGGTTGCGGTCGGCGATGGCCGACCAGATCGCCTTCCACAGTTCGTACTGGGTGACCGAGTCGACGCCGGAGGAGGTGACGAAGGCGCTGTAGTCGCCGTGGATGACCTCGCCGAGGAACCAGGCGTCGCCGTGCCTGCCGCGGACCTCGGGTAGCACCCGACCCCAGAAGTCGACGGGGACCGAATACGCGGCGTCCAGCCGCCAGCCGTCGATGCCGCGGTCGAGCCAGTGGTTCATCACGGCCACCGCGTGGTCGGCGGTGCGCGGGGACGCATGGTTGAGGCGCACCAACGACGAATGCCCCTCGAACACGCGGGGTCAGGGCCCGCCGTCGGCCGCCCAGTCGATGTCGAACATGTCGGCCTCGGACCCGGGTCCCTCATGCAATGCACGCAGTACCGCCGGGTGCTGATCGCCGATGTGGCTGAAGACCCCGTCGAGGACCACCCGCAGTCCCCGTGCCCGACACTGCGCGACGAGATCGTCGAAATCCTGCTGCCGGCCGAGGCGGGGATCGATCCGGAACGGGTCGACGACGTCGTAGCCGTGAGCCTGCGAGGCGAAGACCGGACCCAGCAACAGCCCGGAGGCGCCGAGTTCGACGGCGTAGTCCAGCCAGTTCAGCAGACGGCGCAGTCGGGGAGCCGGGGCCGCGTCGTGGTCCCGGATCGGTGCGCCGCAGAATCCGAGAGGGTAGACATGCCACCAGATGGCGTGATCGATCCACCGCATGGTCGGGCCTCCTGTCGTGCCTCGGCAAAGGGCTGGGACGGATCGGTGTCCGGGCGGAAGCGGTCTCAGGGCTTTCCGACGACGCTGGAGCCGTACACCTTGAGGGCACGATAGGCGACGGTGAAGGTGGCTTCCCGATAGGACTCGCCGATCTCACCGTCGTGCGCGACGACCACCGGCTCCTCGGAGCTGAACGAGAACTCCGGGACCTGCATCTCCCGGTAGGAGCGGGAGCGCTGCAGGCGGCCGCTCAACAACCCGAAGACCAGCCGCGCGAACGCCCACCGTCCGCCGGCGACGAGGAAGCGGACGTCGAGGAGTCCGTCGTCGAGGCGTTCGCGACGGGCCGGGGCGAACCCGGATGAGCCGTACATCGAGTTGCCCAGCAGGAACAACGTGACGTCGAGGTCCTCGCCGTCCACCCGGATGCGTTGCGGTCGGGAATGGCGCAGGACATGCAGGATCGCCAGGGTGCTGGCCAGTGCCTTTCCGGTCCGGCCTTCGAGGCGTTCGCGTGCACGCACGAAATGCGGGTAGGAGCCGATGCTGGCGGTGTTCAGCACGACCCGATCCGACCCCAGCCAGGCCGCGTCGACGCGGGTCACCCGCCCCTCACGCAGTGCGGCGATCGTGTCGTCGGCGGTCGTGGCCCCGATGTCGCGGGCGAAGTGATTGAATGTGCCGCCGGGGAAGACCGCGAGCGGGGTGTCGGTCGCCAGCGCCGCGGCCGCCGCGGTGGCGACCGTCCCGTCGCCACCGCAGACGGCGAGCACGTCGCAGTCCTCGGCGGCGTCGCGGGCGATCGCGGCGAAGTCGTCGCCGGAGTCGAGCTCCACGACTCGGGCGGCGGGCAACTCGGCGCGGATCCGGTCGCGGATCCGCGCACCCCGGCCGTCGCCGGACGCCGGGTTCAGCAACACGGTCACGTTGGCGCCGTCGGTGACCTCCGGTGCCTCGTCACGGGTGGGTCGGGGGATCGAGATCCGGCGACGGGTGATCGGCGGTGCGATCTGGCCGCCCGCGGTCGCCACGGCCGCGCCGATTCCCAGGCCGATCGCCACATCTCCCGGATAGTGCACGCCGGTCGCCACCCGGGAGAAGCCGACGAGACCGGCCAGTGCCGACATCGCCAGTCCCGCAAGGGGACTTTCGATCGCCACGCCGGTGGCGAAGGCGGCAGCGCTCGCGGAGTGCCCCGACGGCAGCGAGTTGGAGGTCGGGAGTGTTCGGCTTCGGCGGGGCGCAGGCACCAGGGTGGCGGTCGGGCGGGGCCGTCGTCGCAGGCGCTTGGCGACCTGATTGGTGACCAGACTGGTGACGGCCAGCGAGCCGAGCCCTCGCACGGCACCGCGCTGCAGACCGGGCCGGCCGCTGGCGGCGAGTCCGATGGCGATGGCGATCCACAACTTGCTGTGGTCGGCCGCACGTGTCAGCGGTGGCATCGTGGCGTCGAGCAGCGGGCTGGGGGAGCGGGCGATGGAGTCGTAGACGGCGGCGTCGAGGGACCCGAGGCCGCGGGTCACGCGATCGGCTCGCCGCGCGACCGCTCGGGCACGGAGGCGGTCGACGAAGGTGCGGGGCATGGTTGTCACGGTACTGGCCGGGCCCCGACAGCGGGCGAATCGGGCACAAACGAATCGGCTGTCGTCACGTGATCCGTGACGACAGCCGATGTCGTTGTGTTCGTTGCACTTGCGGCGGTTGCGCCGGTCTCGAGGTTGGCTACTCGAGCGGGTTGCCGCCCTTTTCCTGCAGCTCGCGCAGGGCCTTGCGCTCGGCGAGTTCCTGCTCGTGCTCGTGCTCGATGTTGCGGTTCTGCTGCTCGGGCGGGTCGGCGAGCAGGATCGAACCCGTGCCGGGGGCGCCGGAGGAACCGAGTTTGTTCATCCGCTTCGGAACGGCTGCGCCCTCGTAGGGGAGCGGGATCGGATGACCGTGGCTGTCGACCGGGCCGAGCGGCTGATGCAGCTCGATGTACTCACCCTGCGGCAGGCGCTTGATGATGCCGGTCTCGATACCGTGGGCCAGGACCTCGCGGTCGCTGCGCTGCAATGCCAGCGCCCAGCGGTAGGCGACGAAGTACAGCAGCGGCGGAATGACGATCAGACCGATGCGGCCCGCCCAGGTCGTCGCGTTGAGCGAGACGTGGAACTTCAACGCGATGATGTCGTTCATGCACATCAGCGTGAGGATGATGTAGAAGCTGAAGGCCATCGCGCCGAGGCCGGTACGCACCGGGGTGTCACGCGGACGCTGCAGCAGGTTGTGGTGCGCGTCGTCGCCGGTGAGGCGCTTCTCGATCCACGGGTAGGCGAACATCACGCCGAACATCAACGTGATGATCACGACGCACCAGAACACCGCCGGAATCGTGTAATGACCCCAGTAGAGCTCCCAGTCGGGCATCAGACGCACCAGACCGTCTGTCCACATCATGTAGATGTCGGGCTGCGAGCCCGCCGAGACCTGCGCCGGGTTGTACGGGCCGAGGACCCACACCGGGTTGATCTGGAAGACACCGGCCATGATCGCGAGGACACCGGTGACCACCGCGAACATCGCACCGCCCTTGGCGGCGAAGACCGGCATGATGCGCACGCCGACGACGTTCTTCTCGGTGCGGCCGGGGCCGGGGAACTGCGTGTGCTTCTGGTACCAGACCAGCGCCAGGTGAGCACCGATCAGCGCGAGGATGATGCCCGGGAACAGCAGGATGTGCATCACGTACATGCGCGGGATGATGATGTCGCCCGGGAACTGACCGCCGAACAGCGCCCAGTGAATCCAGGTGCCCACCAACGGGATTCCGAGGACGATACCGCTCATCGCGGCACGCACACCGGTTCCGGAGAGCAGGTCGTCGGGCAGCGAGTAACCGAAGAAGCCCTCGAACATCGCCAGGATCAGTAGCAGGCAGCCGATGATCCAGTTGGCCTCACGCGGACGCCGGAACGCGCCGGTGAAGAAGATGCGCGCCATGTGGATGATGATCGACGCCGCGAACAGCAGGGCCGCCCAGTGGTGCACCTGCCGGACGAACAGGCCGCCACGCACCTCGAACGAGATGTTGAGCGTGGTCTCGTAGGCGCGGGTCATCATGACGCCCTTGAGCGGCTCGTAATCGCCGTGGTAGATGACCTCGCTCATCGACGGATCGAAGAAGAAGGTCAGATACACACCCGAGAGCAGCAGGATGATGAAGCTGTAGAGGGCGACCTCGCCGAGCATGAAGGACCAGTGACTCGGGAAGACCTTGTTGATCTGCCGGCGCATACCGGCGGCGAGGTGGTACCGCGAGTCCACCTCTTCGGCCTGTGTGGCCATGCGGTCGGCGATGGTCATGAGTCACGCTCCCAGAAAGCCGGTCCGACGGGTTCGATGTAGTTGCCCTGGTTGTGGGCACGGTTGGCGACCAGGTACCCCTGATCGTTCACCGTTATCGGCAATTGCGCCAGTGCGCGTGCTGCCGGACCGAAGACCGGTTTGGCCGAGTCGAGTGCGTTGAACTGCGACTGGTGGCACGGGCAGAGGATGCGGTTGGTGCGCTGCTCGTAGAGCGAGGTCGGGCAGCCGAGATGGCTGCAGACCTTGGTGTAGGCGAAGTAGTCGCCGTAGTTGAAGCTCTCCTGGCCCTTGCGCTTGATCACGTTGGCCGCGTCGGCGGGACGCAGACGGATGAGCATCACCGGGTTGCTGACGTAACGCAGACCCCAGACGAGCTTCTCGCGGGACTCCTCGGTCTCACCGAGTCCGTCGGACACGCGCCACGGGAACACGGTCTCCATCGCCCCGGAGTCGAGGTCCTCGGGCCGGACGAGCGCCACCCGGTAAGGGTCACCGACGTCGCGACGCAGGAACACCGTCTCGGTGGGGTTCTCCTTGGAGTTGTAGATCGGTGACCAGCCCGAGTTCCACAGGGGAGCGTCGTCACGATCGGCCCACGGGTTCTTGATGATGCCGCCGACCGCGGCGATCACACCGGTGAAGGCGAGTGCGCCGAAGGCGAAGATGCCCGAGCCGATGATCATCTTGCGACGACCGAGCGTGGAGGTGGTGCCGGAGTCCTTGAGCTCGGCGACGATGGTCGCCTTGTCGACGTCGCTGGAACCGGGCCCGTCGTGACGATCCTGTACGGAGATCTCCGACGGCAGGAACTTCTTGGTGATCAGCACCAGTGCGATGCCGATGGACAGGATCGCCAAACCGAAGGTGATGCCCAACAGCGGCGTGTTGAGCGTGTACCACCAGTAGTTCGGGTCGTCCGGCATGGCGAAGTGCCAGTGATTGAAACAGAAGACGACGAAGCAGGCGAGCGCGGAGATGCCCGAGATCGTCAGCCAGATGGCGACCTGACGCTCGGCACGCTTCTCGACACCGGTACCCGGCTCGGGGTAACGCTCGCCGCGGTGGATGATCTCCACACCGTCGAGGTTGGTGCCGAGTTTGACCAGCTCGTCGTTGCTCATCTGGTCGAGTTCGTCCTTGGTCGGGACGTCCTTATCGCTGACGGTCATGCTCGAGATCCCATCCACATCGCGGCGGCGACGATCGCCACAACCCCGACAAACCACATCACCATGCCCTCGCTGACGGGGCCGAAGCCGCCGATCCCGAGGCCGCCCTGCGGCTTGGATTCGGTGACGTACTTGATGAAGCCGATGATGTTCTTCTTCTCGTCCACCGACAGCTGGCGGTTGGAGAACTTCGGCATGTTCTGCGGGCCGGTGAGCATCGCCGTGTAGATCTGCTGTTCCTTGACGTCGGACAACGTCGGCGCGAACTTACCGCCGGACAGTGCACCGCCACGGCCGGTGAAGTTGTGGCATGACGCGCAATTGAGTCGGAACAGCTCGCCACCCTGGGCGAGGTTGTCGCCGCGGAGTGAATCCTGGGCGACGACGCGCACGCCGTTCTCGGTCTTGATCGAACCGTCCGGGTTGTGCTCGTAGATCACACTGGGACCACCACCCATGCCCTGGATGTAGGCACCGAGCTGGTCGATCTGGGCGGTGGTGAACTTCGGTGGCTTGCGCAGCGCCTGTGCCTCACCGCGAGCGGCGGGCATACGGCCGGTAGACACCTGGAAGTACACGGCCGCGTCACCGACACCGAGCAGCGACGGGCCGCGATCGGGCACACCCTGCAGGTTGGCGCCGTGACAGGTGACGCACGAGGTCTCGTACAACTGCTTGCCCGCACTGATCAGCGCGGCGTTGTCGACGTCGGCGGTGGCGACCTGCGGCTTGGGCGTCAGCAGCGACGCGATCATGCCGGCCATGAACAGACCGGCGAGCAACAGGATGGTGCCGCTGACACGTCGGCGAAGCTTGCGTCGTGCCTTCGACCGGCGGGCGGAACTCGCCGGGGTCGTCGACGGCGTCGCGACCGATTCGACCGCGTCAGTTGCGTCGCTATCCGACGATCGCGGTGGAGATGAACTCATCTCTAGTCTCTCTACTAGCGGACGGACTCTGGGCTGTGATGCGGGTTCACCCCGCGCAAATCTCGGTTACTGCGCAGGGACTCCGGGTGCTCCCGGCGTGCCGCGCTCTCATCGGATGAAGTAGATCGTCACGAACAGGCCGATCCACACGATGTCGACGAAGTGCCAGTAATAGGACACGACGATCGCCGCGGTCGCCTGGGCCGGGGTGAACTTCGACAGCTTGGTGCGGATCAGCAGGAAGATGAAGGCGACCAGACCACCGATGACGTGCAGGCCGTGGAATCCGGTGGCCATGTAGAACACCGAGCCGTAGGCGCTCGAGGACAGCGTCGTGCCCTCGTGCACCAGGTGGTAGTACTCATAGCCCTGACCGCAGACGAAGAACGCGCCCATGAAGAAGGTCAGCAGGTACCAGCGGCGCAGTCCGAAGACGTCTCCGCGCTCGGCGGCGAACACGCCCATCTGGCAGGTCACCGACGAGAGGATGAGGACCGTCGTCACCGGGATGGCCAGGGCCAGATTGAGTTCGGTGGGCTCCGGCGGCCATCCGTCGACCGGATTGGCGTTGGCGCGCGCGACGAAATACATCGCGAACAAGCCTGCGAAGAACATCAGCTCACTGGACAGCCAGACGATCGTGCCGACACTCACCATGTTGGGCCGGTTGAGTGAGTGCACGCGCGCGGTGATGGCCGTTCCGGAAGTACCTACAGCGCTAGTCACAAGTTGAAGTATGACGGTTCGTAGTACGCGGTGACCACTTGGGTCCGAGATTGGTGGGAACTTTTTCTCTTCGCGCTGGTCGGCGCCGGTTGCGCGGGTGTCTCGGCGTGTCTGTGGGGCCCGTCGTGGTTTGCTCGGGGCATGGGTACTTCGCGATCGGGCCACGAGCCGGACCCTGCGCCGCGGGACGTGAACGGCCGTCCGGTGTCCCGTTCCCGATGGCAACGACTCACCGCACGGATCGGTTCCCACCGCGAGTCGCAGGTGATCGACGTCGACGACACCGACCTCGAGGTCGTTGCGTCGTGTGTCGACGACGCCGCGTCGAGTTCGACTGTGCTGGAAGGGTCTTCGTGGCGCCCGGCGGATCAGGCGGTGGTCCGGCATGTCCTGGCGCTGCCCACCTCGCGGGTGTCCGACGCGATCGCGGTTGCCGCGCTCGACGGGTACCGGCCGGTGCATCCGGAGCAGGACAGCCCGGTGCCCGACGGACACGAGACGGTGGTGCTGGCACGGGTGCAACTCGTCGACGCGCTGCACCTGTCGCAGGAACGATCGAGGATGGCCAGTCTCGGATCGCGACACGGCGGTCGGGCAGTGGGGTGGCAGGTGCTGCAGCGCGCCGAGAAGGCGGACCACTCCGGCCGGTGAATGGGCGGGTGAAAGGCCGGGCCGTGGGGTGGGCCCCACAGCCCGGGGATTGTCGGGTCAGCCCTACAGTTCTTGGGGTGAGCAGCGCGCAGACGTACACGTGGCCGCAGATCCTCGGCCGGGTCACCGACGGCATCGACCTGACCGTCGATGAAGCGGCCTGGGCGATGAACGAGATCATGACCGACGGGGCGACCGGAGCACAGATCGCGGCGTTCGGGGTCGGGGTCAAGATGAAGGGCGCCGCGCCCGCCGAACTGCGTGGGCTGGCCGCGGCGATGTTGGAGCACGCGGTACCGGTGACCGTGTCCCGGCCCGCGATCGACGTGGTCGGCACCGGCGGCGACCGCTCGCACACCGTCAACATCTCCACCATGACCGCCGTCGTCATCGCCGCAGCCGGCGTCGCAGTGGTCAAACACGGCAATCGCGCGGCGTCGTCGAAGAGTGGTGGCGCCGACGTCCTCGAGGCGCTCGGCGTGTCGATCGGCCTGGGGGCCGCCGATGTCGGTCGCTGCGTCGACGAGCTGGGGATCGGATTCTGCTTCGCGCCCGTCTTCCATCCGGCGTTCCGTTTCACGGGGCCACCGCGTAGGGAGATCGGCATCCCGACGGTGTTCAACGTGCTCGGACCGCTGACCAACCCGGCGCGTCCCTCCCGCGGGCTGATCGGCTGTGCCTTCGCCGATCTCGCACCGGTGCTCGCCCAGGCCTTCGCCGAACGGGACGCGGCCGTGCTCGTGGTCCGGGGCGACGACGGACTCGACGAGCTGACGACGACCAGCACCTCGACGGTGTGGCAGGTCGTCGATGGCCGGGTCGTCGAACTCGCCTTCGATCCGCGCGAACTCGGGATCGAACTCGTGGAGCTGTCCGCGCTGCAGGGTGGCGACGCCACCGCCAACGCCGCGATCGCCCGCGACCTGTTCGCCGGGGCGCGGGGACCGGTCCGCGACGCGGTGGTCCTCAACGCCGCGGGCGCCATCGTGTCGGCGGAGATGACCGAGGCCTACAGCGTCGACAGCCTCACCACGGCGATGGTGGCGGCGAAAGCGCGCGCCGAGGCCGTCATCGACTCCGGGGCCGCAACCGCGCTGCTCGATCGGTGGGCCGCCCGCTCACAGGAGCTGGCCGGTCGGCCGTAGACAGGTCACACCTCGAGTCACGTCGACTCGCGCTACTCCTCGCCGATGGAGAAGCCGCCCTCGACCTCCGAGCTGGAGTAGCTGCGGAAGGCGATGTGGGTGGCGGTGTGGGTCACCCCCGGTAGCCGGTTGATCCGGCCGGTCACCACGTCGGCGATCTCCGCGTGGTCACGCACCTTGATCTTGGCGATGAGATCGACGTCGCCTGCACACGAATACACCTCGGCGACGCCGCTGATGTCGGCGACCGCCTGCGCGGTCTCCGGGATGCGGTGAACGTCGGCGTGGATGAGGACGATGGCGGTGATCATGGCATCAGCTTAGGGCGTGGATCCCCCCGGCCCGTACCGCCTTTGCGCGCTGCGCCACGGCCTTCGGGTGCGGGGCCGGCGTCCGGCGGCGGGGCACGGCGGTCTCGGCGGCCGAGCGCGCCGCGGCCGCCCACTCGCCGCGGCACGCGGCCGATCCGACCGGTGACGCGAATCCCTCGGAGCCGGCGACGATCCGCACGCCCGGCTCGCCGAGCCACCGGTACAGCAGTGCCGATTCCTCCGGGGACGCACCCAGCAGCGGCCCTTCCCCGGGTAGCACCGTCTCCGCGGAGGCGACCAACGCGTCGACGACCGGCATGGGGGCCACGCCCCGTCGGGCGTGCCCGGCCGAGGCCAGCCGACCGTATCGGATCACGGCCAACTCCCATCCACCCGCGCCGTCGGTCCGGGCGACGACGATCTCCGCGATCCGGCAGAGCGCCGAGAGTC
Organism: Gordonia sp. YC-XJ4; assembly: GCF_059511865.1. Classification (NCBI taxonomy): domain Bacteria; kingdom Bacillati; phylum Actinomycetota; class Actinomycetes; order Mycobacteriales; family Gordoniaceae; genus Gordonia; species Gordonia sp. YC-XJ4. The sequence goes on along the minus strand of NZ_CM183447.1, from coordinate 3,461,196 downwards.
GCTGACAGCGTGCCAGCGTGTCGATGGTCGCGGCGACGCGATCGCGGTGACGTGCCGCGGTCTCGAACATCTGCGCGTCGGTGAGCCGATCGAGTTCGTCGATGAGCCTTGACAACAGAGCCGAGTCGCGGCCGGAGAGCAGATCGTGGGCGGCCTGTACCCGGCCGACGTAGTCGGTGACCGTCAGTGGACGGTCGGTGGCCGCGGCGCACCCGCCGAGGACGTCGCCACCGTCGGCGGGGGTCCGGCACCAATGGTGTGTCGCGGCGACCGGCATCCGGGCCCGACAGGTGCGCAGTCCGGCGGCTCGTGAGATCAGCTCCGCGATCTCGGCGGCGCGGTTGCGATTGGCGACCGGTCCGACGGAGTCGGTGCCGGGGGTTCGGGTGATCTGCAGTCGGGGAAATCGCTCGCCGGTCAGCGTGATCCACCAGCCACGGTGGGGACGGGTGGAGCGCCGGTTGTAGGCGGGCGTGTGCGCGACGATCAACCGCAGTTCGCGGACCCCGGCCTCGAGTGCGTGGGCGCATTCGACGTGGTCGACGCGGACGGCGAGGTTGACCATCTCGGCGATCCGGGGTCGTGGGTCGGACCCGTTGAAGTACGACATCACCCGGCGTCGCAGATCCGTCGCGGTACCCACGTAGAGCACCTCGGCGGACGGTCCACGGAACAGGTAGACCCCTGGTCGTGCCGGAAGTCCTTCGGCGAGATGGCGTTTGGCGCGCAGGCGGGGGTTGCCGCGGGGTAGATAGGCGGTCAGGTCGGCGTAGGTGCGCACCCCCTGGTTGCCGATGCGCTCGAGGAGCCGATGCAGGACCTCCACGGTGGCGCGGGCGTCGTCGAGGGCCCGGTGCGTCGGACGCACCGAGACGTCGAACAGGTCGGCGAGGGCACCGAGACGGACGGTGGGGGCCTCGTCACGGGTCAGCACGCGGCGCGCGAGCCGGACGGTGCACAAGCTGGTGTGGAACGGCCAGGCCAGGTCGAGCCGCGCGGCGTTGTGGCGCAGGAATCCCATGTCGAAGCGCGCGTTGTGGGCCACCAGCAGGCATCCGCGCGCGAACTCGACGAAGGAGGACAACACCTCCCCGATCTGTGGGGCGTCGTAGACCATCGCGCTCGTGATCCCGGTCAGCGCGACGATCTGCGGCGGGATCGACCGCTGCGGGTCGACGAGGGTCGCGAACTCACCGAGCACCTCGCCGCCGCGCACCTTCACCGCGCCGATCTCGGTGATGGCGTCGCGGGCCGGATCGCCCCCCGTCGTCTCCAGGTCGACCACCACGATCGTCGTATCGAACAGGGACTGCTCGCCGAAGCCCGCGTCGTCGGTGTCTGCTCCTGCGCCGAGGTCGGCGAAGGAGAGCTGAGCCGTATCAACCACCACGCCGCGAACACTAGTTCGACCCACCGACAGCATTGGCTGGGGTGCGAGTGGCTGCTGTGATCGGTGTGTTCTCGGGCCCGTCGTCGGCGGCGCGCCGATTCTGTCGGTGGCCACTTCTACTGTCGGCTGCGGTGGTCGACACCGGAGCTCGCCCGGCCCGTTGCGCAACGGGCCGGGACGGGCGGACCGGGATGAATCGCCCGCCGACACGTCCGACAGACAGCAAGTGAGATGGAGATCACAAATGTACATCGACTGCGCCAGCTGCCCGGGCCGTCACCGCGCGTGTGACGGCTGCATGATGAACCTCTTCGTAGAGCCTGTGACCAGCGGTGATGGGGACGATCTCGGTGGTCGACGGGTGGCCCGCGAGGTGGGGGATTCCGACGCCGAGATCTGCTCCGCGGTTGATGTGTTCGCTGCTGCTTCGATGGTGAGCACGGCGTCTGCACGATCGGCAAAACTTGCCATCGGCCCTGCATGCGGACCCGGTTCGCGCCCGGGTCTGCGGATTCTGCGAGCCGGTTAGCCGTCACCGCGAATCGGGCCCTTTGTCCCCTAGTGGACAGACACGCATCCGATTTCGTAACCTTTCCGAGACCTTCACAGAGCGTCCCGCTTCAAACCGAAGCGGTCTGGGGAGATCACCGCTCAATCGTCCGACGGACGAACCGGGGAACCACACGTTTTCGGAGCAATCCGGATTGGGGTGAGTCGCGCCCTGGACACAGTTGTGTCCGGATCGCGTAGGGCCATTCTCTCGGCCCGAACCCGACAGCTAACTCGGTAGGCGGTCAAGGGAGAACCAAAGGAGAACTCGTTTCGTGGCCAAACATCGTTTGGAACAGCCGAATCGCGGAGGCATCGCCAAGAAGGCGATGATCGCGGGCTCGCTGACCGTCGGCTCGCTCGCCGTAGCCGCAGGTCCGGCCCTTGCCGCACCGGCTCCGGCGCCCAGTGCGACCATCGAGATCCCGAATCTCGGCAAGTTCACGGTGCCCGGCATCGATCAGAATCAGGTTCCGAACCAGTTCCGCCCGGGTGGTGGCGGCATCACCGCCCCGGTGCAGAGTGCTGCCGAGAAGGCCGTTCGTGCCGCGGAAACCAAGATCGGCGCGCCCTACGTCTACGGCGCCGCCGGCCCCAATGCCTTCGATTGCTCCGGTCTCGTCTACTGGTCCTACCAGCAGGCCGGCAAGACGATCCCGCGCGACAGCTACGGCCAGCTCGGCGGTGGACGCGCGGTGAACTACGCCGACGCGCAGCCGGGCGACGTCCTGATCTTCAACGGTGGCAGCCACGCCGGTCTCTACATCGGCAACGGCCAGTTCATCCACGCCTCCACCGAGGGTGTCCCGGTGCAGAAGGCGTCGGTCAACGCATGGTCGCTGACCGGGGTTCGCCGATACTGATCCCGCTCTCGGTGAGAACGTGTGAGCATGTATTCGGGCGGATCGCGCACAGCGCGATTCGCCCGAACGCGTCGAGGACTACGACGCCCCGGTTGAGGCAGAGGTGACGAGCCCGGGTCGGTGGGGAAGTGGCAAGGGGAATGTGGTGACAATCGTGGGAGCCGGATCGGCGATCGGTCCCAACCGATCGGCGCGCCTGGCGTTGACCACCGTGATCGCGGTGCTCGCGGTCGCGTTGACGCAGATCGGTGCGGTGTTCGGGACGCCGCATGCCGTGGCCGACCCGCCGCAATCGGCGGATCAGCTGCTGGCGCGTTACACCTCGCTGAGCCGTGAGGCCGAGACCTCGGCCGAACAGATGCACAACGCGCAGATCGAGTACGACAAACAGCGTGGCATCGTCGCGCAGTCCAAGAAGGCCGCCGCTGCCGCACAGAGTTCACTCGACCGCTCCCAGGTGTCGCTGAACGAGCTGCAGACGCGCTTCGATTCGCTGGTGCGCATCAGCTATATGGGTGGCCGGTCCAACCGGCTCTACGCCGTCCTCACCAGCAACTCGCCCCAGACCCTGCTCGACCAGATGTCCGGGTTGGAGATGGTCTCGCGTCGCGCCGCCGCCGATCTGTCGGCGCTGAAAAAGGTGCGCGCCCAAACCGTCTCGGACCGCGACGCCGCGAATACGGCAGCCTCGACAGCCACCCGCGCGGTCTCCGACGCCGAACGCGTACGGGGCGATCTGCAGAAGAAGCAGGCCGAACTGCAGCTACAGGCCGCCCAGATCCGGGTGATCTACCAGAGCCTGACGGGTAAGCAGCTCGCCGCGCTCGCGGGGCCGCGCTTCGACTTCGACCCCGCAGCCGTACCCCGCGGGACAGCCCCCGCACTCGTCGCCGTGCAGGCCGCGCTGACCCGCATCGGCGATCCCTATGTGTGGGGCGCCACCGGCCCCGACTCATTCGACTGCTCGGGCCTGATGGTGTGGGCGTTCAAGCAGGCGGGCAAGCTCCTGCCGCGATCCAGTGAGGCGCAACTCGCCGGCGGCACGCCGGTCTCGCGCCAGGATCTGCAGCCCGGCGATCTCATCATCTATTACCCCGACGCCACGCATGTCGGCATGTACGTCGGCGACGGCTACGTGATCCACGCCTCCACCTTCGGTGTGCCGGTCAAGGTCGTCCCCATCGACGACGCGGGACCGTACAACTCCGCGCGTCGGTACTAGGGGCGTGCTCCGCCCGCGGTGGGCGATGGGCGGGCTCCGCCCGCGGTGGGGGATGAGCGGGCTCCGCCCGCAGTGGGCGACCCTGCGCACCGGGGTGACCACGAGCGCCGGTGCGGTGCTCGTCGTCACGTCGCTGCTGATCACGGCCTGCGGAGGCGACGGTGACGGTGTCGTTTCCGGCACGAGTTCGTCGTCGGCACCGGTGTCGACGAGCAACGTCTATCTGGACCAGCGCTCCCAGGGCGTGACACAGCTCCTCGACGCGCTGTCGACCGCGCTGCGCTCGGGCACCCCCGATCAGCTCGCGGCGCTGCTCGACCCGTCGATCAATCCGGCGCTGCGCGCCCGGTTGCAGACCGTACAGGACAACCTGTCGTCGGCGGTGCGTCGCCCCGGCACGCCGGGACGCGGAAAACGGCTGCAGCTCAAGGAGTTCCGTTACCAGCTCGCTCCCACCGAGGAAGTCGAGACCCTGGTCGGCGCCGACGTCCAGGCACGGCTGGATCAGCAGGGCAGCTCCGACACCTGGGTGGCTCCGGTCGAACTGCACGTCGCGCTCGGCGGTGTGAGCACCCCCGGCATCGACGAGGACGAGGTGGTGATCGACACCCAGCTCGTCGCCGCCCGCTACGACGACACCTGGAAACTGGTCGGCGACTCGACCCTGGCCGGTGAGCCCGCACCGCCGACGCAGATGTGGGACCTGCCGGCGCTGGCCGTTGCCGACGTTCCCACCGCGGGTGGCACCTCGGTCATCGCGTCCTATCCGGACGGCGCCGACGATTCCGCGGCCACCTCCGGCGCACCGGCCCCCAACTCTGTGGCTCCCGGCTCTGTGGCTCCTGGCTCTGTGGCCCCTGGTTCGACGGCGCCCGGCCCCACCGCCGAGATGGTTGCCCGGATCCGTTCCCTGCTGCCCGGCGCGATCGCCGCGGTATCGGCGTTCTGGGGGACCGGGTGGCCCCAGCGTTCGGTGGTGGTGAGCACTGCCGACGACGACCAATTCCACGCCTTGGCCGCCTCGGCCACCGACACCGCCGCGGCCGCCACCATCTACGCCCACCTCGACCTGTCCGCCGGCTCGGTGACGGGCCAGCGTGTCCTGCTCACCCCGGTGGCCCGTGATCTGCCCGCACCGGCACTCGGCGTGGTCCTGCGTCACGAACTCACCCACGTCGCCACCCGCGCGCAGACCGCGACCACCGCGCCGATGTGGCTCACCGAGGGAGTGGCCGAGTACGTCGGGCGCAAGGGCACCTACACACGTCCCGCCGATGCCGCCCCGGATCTCGCGGCCGCGGTGCAGGCCGGTGACACCCCGGCCGATCTGCCGACCGATCAGCAGTTCTCCGTCGACGCCGAGTCCTCGCGGATGGCCTATCAGTCGGCCTGGTCGGTGGCGACCTTCGTCGCGGCGACTTTCGGCGAACCCAGGCTGCGGGCGCTGTACGTGGCGGCGGGTGCATCGAGCGACGCCACGCGCGCCGATGCCGCGTTGTCGGCCACCCTGGGTATCACGCGGGCCCAGTTCGTTGCCCGGTGGCGGGCGTGGCTGACGGCCGAACTGCGATGAGATCGGCAAGGATGGTGGCGTGACGCACCGAACGCTCCTGGTGACCAACGATTTTCCGCCGCGGCGTGGCGGAATCCAGTCCTACCTGCAGAATCTCGTGGATCTGCTGGATCCGGACGATGTGGTGGTCTACGCCCCGCGCTGGCGCGGACGCAGCCACGAGGAGTTCGACGCCGCGGTACCCTACCGGGTCTATCGGCATCCGACGACGCTGATGTTGCCCACCCCATTCGTCGCTCGTCGCGCCGCGAAAATCATTCGGGACGAAGACATCTCGACGGTGTGGTTCGGGGCGGCCGCGCCGTTGGCGGTGCTGTCGGGATATCTGCGTCGGGCCGGGGCCCGCCGCATCATCGCCAGCACACACGGGCACGAGGTCGGGTGGTCGATGATCCCGGGGGCGCGCGGCATCCTGCGCTACATCGGCAACCACACCGACGTCATCACCTACGTCAGCCGCTACACCCGCGGCCGATTCGCGTCGGCGTTCGGTCCGCGTGCCGCATTGGAGTATCTCCCGCCGGGCGTCGACGTCACCCGGTTCGCTCCGGATCTTGCGTCGCGCCGACGACTTCGTGCCGAGCTGGGACTCGGTGAGCGACCCACCATCCTGTGCCTGTCACGGCTGGTGCCGCGCAAGGGGCAGGACGTCCTGATCCGTGCACTGCCGCTGATCCGATCGGAGATCGCCGACGCCGCACTCGTGATCGTCGGGGGCGGACCCTACGCCGAGAAGCTCCACGACATCGCCCACGCGGAGGGCGTCAGTGAGCACGTCCTGTTCACCGGGCCGGTCCCGGCCGCCGAACTCGCCGCCTACCACACCATCGCCGACGTCTTCGCCATGCCGGCGCGCACCCGGGGCAAGGGCCTCGACGTCGAGGGCCTGGGCATCGTCTACCTGGAGGCGTCGTCCTGCGGTGTGCCGGTGGTCGCCGGCCTCTCCGGCGGCGCCCCGGAGACCGTCCGCGAGGGGGTCACCGGAACCGTCGTCGACGGCACCGATGTCGCCGGGGTCGCGCTCGCGCTCATCGGGATCCTCTCCGATCGCGACGCCGCCGCCGAGATGGGCCGTCAGGGACGCCGATTCGTCGAGGACCACTGGCAGTGGTCGCAGATGGCCGCGCGGCTACGTCAGCTGCTGTGATCGGCTCCGGCCGGTGGTGTCGACGACCCAGGCGGCGCCGACGGGCGACTCAGCGCTTGGCGTAGAGCGCGTCGATGTCGCCGGCGTACTTATCGACGACCACGTTGCGCTTGACCTTCAGCGTCGGGGTCATCTCGCCGGTCTCCTCGCTGAAATCGTCACCGAGAATCCGGAACTTCTTGATCGACTCGGCGTGCGAGACAGTCTTGTTGGCCTCGTCGACGGCCGACTGGATCGCCGCGCGTAGGTCGGGGTCGTTGGCGAGGTCGGCCACCGATGCGTCGGCGGGCTTGCCGTTGCGTTCCTTCCACGCCGGGAAGGCCTCGGGGTCGACGGTGATCAATGCGGCGATGAACGGCTTCTGATCGCCGACCACGACGGCCTGCGAGACCAGGGCGTCGGCACGGATGACATCCTCGAGGCCGGCGGGCGAGACGTTCTTGCCGCCCGCGGTGACGATGAGTTCCTTCTTGCGCCCGGTGATCTTCAGGAACCCCTCGTCGTCGAGTGATCCGAGATCGCCGGTGTGGAACCAGCCGTCGGTGATGGCGGCGGCGCTGGCCTCCTCGTTGTGCCAGTACTCCTTGAACACCACGCCGCCACGCAGCAGGATCTCCCCATCCTCGGCGATCCGAACGGCGTTGCTCGCCAACGGTTTCCCGACGGTGCCGATCTTGACCGCGCCCGGGGTGTTGACGGTCACCGCCGCAGTCGTCTCGGTCAGGCCGTAGCCCTCGTAGACCGGGATACCGATCCCGGAGAAGAAGAATCCCAGGCGTGACCCGAGTGGCCCGCCCCCGGAAATCGCGAGCTCGCACTCGCCGCCGAGCGCGGCGCGGAGCTTGCCGTAGACGAGCTTGTCGAACAGGGTGTGCTTGGCGCGCAACACGATTCCGACGTCGCCGCGTTCGGCGGCGGCAGCGTGGTCGATGGCGGTGGCCGCCGCCATGTCGAAGATCCGACCCTTGCCCTCGTCGTGGGCCTTCTGGCGGGCCGTGTTGTAGACCTTCTCGAACACGCGGGGTACCGAGAGGATCAGCGATGGCTTGAACACCGCGAATTCCGGTACGAGGCCCGGGATGTCGTTGGTGAAGCCCACCTCGACACCGGCCTCCATGGCGACCAGGGTGATCGCGCGCGCCAGCACATGGGCCAGCGGCAGGAACATCAGCAACCGCTTGCCGGGGGCGAGCAACTGCGACATGTTGCCCTCGAGCACCCCACGGACCTCCGAGAGCATGTTGGCGTGTGTCAGCTCGCACCCCTTGGGGCGGCCGGTGGTGCCCGAGGTGTAGATCAGCGTCGCCGGGTCGCCCGCGTGGACCGTCGCACGACGCTTGGTGACCTCGTCGTCGTCGACCTCGGCGCCCGCGGTCGTCAATTGTTCGAGCGCGCCCGGCCCGTCGGCCGGATCGATCTGCAGGACCCGCACCGGTTGGTCGAGACTCGCGCCCTCGTAGAGCTTCCGGTGCTCGTCGGATTCGACGATGATCGTCGACGCCGCGGAGTCGGTCATGATCCACTCGATCTGCGAGCTCGACGACGAGTCGTAGATCGGCACGGTGATCGCCCCGGCCGACCAGATCGCGAAGTCCAGCAGCACCCATTCCAGGCGGGTCGCCGACAGCAGCGCCACCCGATCGCCGGGCTGTACGCCGGAGGCGATCAAGCCCTTGGCCAGAGCGGTGATCCGCGCGGCGATGTCATCGGCGCGCACCGGCTCCCATGTCGCTCCCTCCTTGCGGCGGAAGACGGTTTGGCCCGGCGTGCGTTCGGCGATGCCGAAGATGATCGAGGTGGCGTTCTCATCGGCCTCGATGGTGAACCTCGCGGGAACGCTGTACTCGCTCATATCCTGCACCTTTCGACCGTCAACGATGACCTGACCATCGTAACGACGACCGTTGGCACGAGGCGGTGGGGTGGGCCGGGACCGGGTGAGGTCGTTGCGCCGCCGATCGGGTTCGCCGCGAGGTACGTGCGGTGCAGACGATGCCGGAGCAGACGTTGCCTACCGATCGGCCGCGCCGATATGTGAAGCTGGAGTCGTGACGAGCATTCAGGTTGCCGACGACACCTTCGTCGCCGCGGACCCGGTGAGTGCGGCCGACGTGGTGGGGGACCGGACCAGGTGGCGCCGATGGTGGCCCGATCTGCATCTCGAGGTCGTCGAGGACCGGGCGGCCGCCGGGGTGCGCTGGCGCGTGTCGGGGCCGATCGACGGGACGATGGAGATCTGGTGCGAGTCCGTGCTCGACGGTTTCGTCCTGCATTACTTCCTGCATGCCGAACCGGCCGCGTCGGTGGTCGGCGGCGGGCGGTCGGACCGAGAGCGCGCGGACCTGCTCGCCGAACTCAACCGGCAGCGCCGGGTGGCCGGCAAGGTGATGGCCTTCGAGTGCAAGGACGTCCTCGAGGACGGTCGCGGCGTCGGCGAGCCCGCGGCCGCGTCCGGCCGGACGGGTGCGTGATGGCCGACCGCACGGAACGTTCGATCGTGGTCAACGCCGACGCCGCCGACATCATGGCGGTGATCGCCGACTTCGACAACTATCCCGAATGGGTCAGTGCGGCCCGCGAAGTCCAAGTCACCGAACGGGATTCGGCGGGTCGCGCGCGCCGGGTACGGTTTGTGCTCGACGCCGGGGTGCTGCGCGACACCTACGAATTGCGGTACGAGTGGGACGCCGACGGCACCGGGGTGTCGTGGGAGCTGGTCTCCAGTGACCTGCAACGCGATCAGCGGGGCCGCTACGAGGTCGTCCAACAGGTGCCCGGCTCGAGCAAGGTCACCTACACACTGATGGTGGACCTGATGGTGCCGATGATCGGGCAACTCAAGAGGCGCGCCGAGAAGGCCATCACCGATGCCGCCCTCAACGACCTGAAGAAGAGGGTCGAAGGCTGATCGATCTCACTCCCATCCACGTGGTGCTGGGGCCGGGGGGTTCCGGGATCTCCGTGGTCGCGGCCGCCGGAGCACTGCGTCGTGACCGCGGTCGTAACCGCGCCCGCGCACCGCTGGCCCGGCCGGACCGCCACACCCTACTGATCACCGTCGACCGGCTCTCACCGACCCCGGATCTGTTGGGGGTCTTCCGAATGCCCGGCTCGAGCGTCGCGGTCTCCTCGGGCGTACACCTGTTGACCCTGGACCGGCTGGAGTCGCTGGAGAAGACCTGGGCGGTGTTCGCCGAGTTGCTCACCGCCGGTATCCGGGGCGCCAAGACGAGGTTGCCGGTGCTGGCCACGCTGGCCGGCATCGACGCCGCCGAACTCGCCGCGCTGCCGGGCGTCGAGGAATTCCTGCTGCTGCGGCGCATCCGCGACGAGGCCACCAGCGGCACCTGGGAACGCATCGTCGTCGATCTGTCCGGGGTGGCCGATCCGTACTCCCTGCTGCGGGCGCCGACGATCCTGCTGCAGGCCATCGAACGGTTGTGGCCGCGCCACCGACGTCTCGCGGCGGCCGCCGACACACCGATGCTCGCGCAGCTGACCGCCGCCGTCGACGCCATCGCCGGCGACTGCGACGACATCGCGGAGTTGCTCACCGATCCGCACGTCGTCGCCGGGCATCTCGTCGTGGCGGCCGACGCACGCGGCGCCGGTGCGCTCCCCCGACATCTCGCGATCGCCGACCTGATGGGATTTCCGATGCGATCGATCGTGGTGAACCGGGGCGTCGGTGCCGGCGCGCCCGTCGAGGTGGTCGTCGACGACCCGCACGTGGCCGTCTCCACCGTCGAGCTCGCCGCCGCCCCACTGGATCGACCGGCGCGGCTACGCAAACTCGCTGTGTCACTTGCCCGACCGACCGGCGCCGCGCGCGGCAGCGGCGACGCCGAGGTGAGGACGGTGTCCGGTACGGGGCTCGACACCGTATTCGAGATGTCGTGGGAGCAGCGGCTGCCCGACCCCAGCCGGTTCGACCTGGGCCGCAGTGGCGACGACCTGCTCGTCACCGTCGACGGGTTCCGTCACGCGGTGCGGCTGCCGTCGGTGCTGCGGCGCTGCCACGTCGGTGAGGCGAGCTGGGACGGCCAACGGATCAGGGTGCGCTTCACCCCGGATCCGGCCGTCTGGCCACGGGACCGTCAGGCCTGAGGCTGCGCAAGCGCGCGCCCCCGGAATGGAGGCGGGCGTGCCGCAGAGGGTACCGTGCTTGTGCACACGAATCGCCAGATGGAGTATCGACCGGATGAGCCGAGCGTATGAGGCGAGGGCATGAGCACTGACGACACCAGCCGTGGCGCCGACACCGGGTCGGGTTCGGCGCGCGGTGGCGAGTCGACGGGCGACCCACTACGCGACCTGCTGCTCGCGCTGGCCGCCCAGATCGACGTCGTCGCGGGTTGGTTCGGCACCGGTGCATCGGGGCCCACCGGCAGAACGGGGCCCACCGGCACCGCACGACCGGCCGCGTCCGGATCGGGCGGTCCCACCGCGGCCGGTGCCTTCCTCGGCGACGGATCGGCTGCGGCCGCCGTCGGTGAGATCACCTCACTGATGCAGGAGATCGGGGATCTGCTCGCGCGGCTGATCGCCGCACTCATCACCCTGCTGGAGGCGATCGCGGCGGCTTTGCGCAGCGCGCCCGCCGACGCCGGGACACCACCGCGGCGCTACCAGCCGATCGCGGTGCGACTCGAGGCCGCCCCGCAGACACCGCCGACCGGTGCGTCGCGCAAACACGGCGTGGTCGACCCGACATCGGAAAGTGAGAAGTGATGGGCGAGTTGACAATCGGCATCGACATCGGCGGCACCAGCGTGCGTGCCGCCGTGGTCGACGACTCGGGCGTCATGCTCGACACCCTGCGCGCGGCGACCCCGCCGACGGCCCAGGCCCTCGAACACTGCCTCGACCGTCTGGTCGGCGAGCTGACCTCGCGCTGGGCGGCCAAGGCCGTCGGGATGGCGATCGCGGGCTTCCTCACCCCCGATCGCGAGGTGGTGCGATTCGCCCCCCATCTGCCATGGCGGGAGGCCCGGGTCGCCGAGGAGATGACCGCGCGCATCGGTATCCCGGTGTTCACCGAACACGACGCGAACTCGGCCGCGGTGGCCGAACGTCACTACGGGGCGGCGGCCCGCGGACACAATGTGCTGGTGCTGGCGATCGGCACCGGCATCGGTGCGGGGCTGCTGATCGACGGGGAGATCTATCGCGGCAGCTTCGGTGTCGCACCGGAGCTCGGGCACCTCACCATCGTCCCGGACGGCCGTCCATGCTCCTGCGGTAAGCGCGGATGTTGGGAAAGGTACTGCAGCGGAACGGCTTTGGTCGACACGGTGGTCGAGTTGCTTGCCGACGGCGACTGGGGTCGCAGCCAGCTCGCGACCGACGTGGCCGCCGACCCCGGGTCGTTGACCGGCCGACGGGTGGCCGGTGCCGCCGCCGACGGCGACGCGGTGGCGGTGGCCGCCTTCGCCGAGTTCGCCGCCTCGCTCGGCCAGGGGCTGGCGATGATCGCCGACGTCTTCGACCCCGATCTCATCGTCATCGCCGGCGGTGTCGGGACCGCGTCGGGGCTGTACCTCGATGAGGCCCGCGAACACTATGCGCGTCTGATCACCGGGGCCGGCCATCGGCAGCTCGCGCGCATCCGCGGTACGCAACTCGGTGAGAACGCGGGGGTGCTCGGTGCCGCCGAGGTCGCCCGCCAGGGGATCAGTGCGCGCGTGCCGCAGGTCGCCGATGTCTGATGTCCCGATGTCCCGATGTCCCGATGTCCCGATGTCCGATGTCCTCGATGTCCGACGGCGCCCGATGCCCATGCGTGATGGCGACCGGAACCCCATGGCGGCGTCGGCGGATGCCACAGTCCTGTCCGTCGGGTGGCCGATGTCTCACGGGCACCGGCTGGGGTGAGTAGAGTTCACAACCGGATCGAGTGGCCGGAAAGCGCTCGTCGGTGCGACGAAGGGTAGTGACACACGCGATGTGGTACCAGGTGTTCAAATACGTGCTGCTGGGCCCGCTGCTCCGGTTGTTGGGGCGGCCGACGATCGAAGGGCTGGAGAACATTCCGGCGCGCGGACCGGCCATCCTGGCCAGCAACCACCTGGCGGTGATGGACAGTTTCTTCCTCCCGCTGATGTGCCCGCGTCGCATCTACTTCCTGGCGAAGGCCGAGTACTTCACCGGTACCGGGCTCAAGGGTGGATTCCAGCGGTGGTTCTACACCGCGGTCGGGCAGATCCCCATCGACCGGTCCGGGGCGGAGGCGGCCGCCGGTGCATTGACCGCGGCGAGCCGGCAGCTCGAAAAGGGTGAGCTGATGGGCATGTACCCCGAGGGCACCCGATCACCCGACGGTCGGCTCTACAAGGGCAAGACCGGGCTCGCGCGGATCGCTCTGGAGACCGGGGTGCCGGTGATCCCGGTCGCGATGATCGGTACCAACAAGTTCAATCCGCCTGGGACGGTGATGTTTCGGCCGACCAAGGTGACCGTCCGGGTGGGTAAGCCGCTGAACTTCGATCGCTACGAGGGCATGCAGGGCAACCGGTTCATCGAACGTGCCGTCACCGACGAGATCATGTACGAGCTGATGCGTCTGTCGGGTCAGCAGTACGTCGACGTCTACGCGGCCAGCCTCAAGGAGCGCACGCCCGCAGACGCCGTGGAGTCCAAGCCCGCAGCCTGAGCGGGCGAGCGCCTCAGCTCGTGTGGGTCTGGGCGAGTTCGGCCCGGCCGGTGGCCTCGTCGGCACTCGGCGCGCGCAAGCCTTCGGCCGGGAACCGCCAGATCACCACGAGGGCGGCAATACCCCAGATCGAATACGAACTCCCGACGATCTGCGCGAGCACCGACCACGAGGCCGAACTCTGTGGGAGGAACTGAAAAGGCCCGAGGGAGAACAGGATCAGCCCGAGCGCGGCCAACCCGAGATGGGCGATCCGGGTGCCGCGAGACGACGTGCGCGCGGCGACCGTGATGGCGGTCAGGATCAGCGGGATCGCCCACACCCAGTGATGCGCCCACGAGGTGGGGGAGACGAGCAGACCCCAGAGCGCGATCGCGCAGGTCGCCAGCACCGCATTGATCCGCGCCGCGGGGCCGGCGCCCGCCGCGAACGCCTCCCGGGGACGGCAGACGTGCACCGCGCACAACGCCAGCACGGTGACCGCCAGCGAACTGAGCACCCAGGCGATCTGACCGTCGACGCCCGGCAGGATGCGCACCCATGCCGCGTTGAGGTTCTGGTTGATGCGTCCGGCCGGATCGCCGATCCGCGTCGTGTGGAACAGCGTGTGCGTCCAGTAACCCAACGAATCGCGCGGTAGCCACACCGCCGCGAACGCGCCCGCCAGCACGAAGGTGAGTCCGGCGGTGGCGGCCGCGCGCCAGCGGCGGGCGACGGCGAACACGGCGATGAACACCAGCGGGGTCAGCTTGATCGCCGAGGCCAGACCCACCAGGATGCCCTGCGCCCGCGTCCAGGGCTTGCGCACGCGCGCGACGACGAAGACGTCGAGCAGGATCATCGCCATCAGGATGACGTTGACCTGACCGAAACCCATCGTCATCCACACCGGATTGAGCCACAGTGCACCCGCGGCAACGAGTGCCGCCAGCCACCAACGGTTGGTGCGGGCGCCCAGCGACAACAACGACAGCACGATGTGGACGATGAGCACCAGCAGTGCGATGGTGAGCACAGACATCACCACCCCGGCCACCGCCAGGGGCATGGCACCGAGTGGGACGAAGCCGAGGGCGGCAAACGGCGGATAGGTGAACGGCAACCAGATGCCGTCGCTGGTGAACGGCATCGACCCGTCGGCATACAGGCTCTGGCCCTGCTGCCAGATCTGCGCACCGATCCGGTAGACGTCGAGGTCGATGCGGGTCCGGGTGCCGAAGCTGGAGGTGAACGGCACCCCGAACATCTGCATCCCCGCCGAGGCGAGGAAGATCACGCCGATGACGATGCGCGCGCGCCGGGTCGGCGACCAGCGGCGCAACCGCTCATCCACCGAAGTCAGCATTGTCGTCATGACGGGCTCTTCGTTCCTCTCCGGCGGCGACCCTCGCCGGGTGGCGGGTGATACTTACCAGTATGCGGTTCTTCTACGACTCGGAGTTTATCGAGGACGGCACCACGATCGATCTCATCTCGATCGGTGTCGTCGCCGAGGACGGTCGAGAATTCTACGCGGTGTCCACCGAGTTCGATCCGGGCCGGGCGGGAGACTGGGTTCGGGCGAACGTGCTGCCCAAGCTGCCGTCGCCGGCGTCACGGGCGTGGCGGTCCCGGCGCGCCATCCGTGACGACCTCCTGGACTTCCTCACCGCGGAGCCCGGCGACGTCGAATTGTGGGCCTGGGTGGGCGCTTACGACCACGTCGTGCTGTGCCAGCTGTGGGGTCCGATGACCGCGTTGCCGCGAACGATCCCGCGCTTCACCCGCGAACTGCGTCAGCACTGGGAATACGCGGGGCGCCCACCCCTGCCGTCGGCACCCGCCGACGCCCACGACGCACTCAGTGATGCTCGCCACAACTGGCGCAAGTGGCAGGCGATCGAACAGGCACGGCAGCCCGACGCCTGACCAGTCTCGGCCGATGCACGTCCGCGAGGCCGGCCTCGCTGTGTTGCGCCTGATCAATCTCGGCCGATGCACGTTTGCGAGGCCGGCATCGCTACGCTGGAGCGGTGGTGAACTGGACCGTAGACGTTCCGATCGACGAACTGCCCGAACTCCCGCCGCTGCCCGGCGACCTGCAGGCGCGTTTCGCCGACGCGCTGGCCCGTCCCGCGCTGCAGCAACCGAGTTGGCCCGCCGAGGACGCGCGGCGCATGCGGACAGTGCTCGAGTCGGTGCCGCCCATCTGTATGCCCGCCGAGGTCCGCACACTCGCCGACCAACTCGCCGAGGTCGCACAGGGCCGGGCGTTCCTGCTGCAGGGCGGCGACTGCGCCGAGACCTTCGCCGACAACACCGAGCCCCACATCAAGGGCAACATCCGCACGCTGCTGCAGATGGCCGTCGTACTCACCTACGGCGCGAGCCTGCCGGTGGTCAAGGTCGCCCGCATCGCCGGTCAGTACGCCAAACCCCGCTCCGCCGACACCGACGCCCTGGGCCTGCCGTCCTATCGCGGCGACATGGTCAACGGGTTCCCGGCCGAGGAGGCCACCCGCATCCACGACCCCTCGCGACTGGTGCGCGCCTACGCCAACGCCGCCGCGGCGATGAATCTGGTTCGGGCGCTGACCCACTCGGAGGCCGACCTGCGACGGGTGCACGACTGGAACCGGGAATTCGTCCGCACCTCCCCGGCCGGCGCCCGCTACGAGGCGCTGGCCTCGGAGATCGACCGGGGTCTGCGCTTCATGGATGCGTGCGGGGTCTCCGACTCCTCGCTGGGCGCCGCCGACATCTTCGCCTCGCACGAGGCACTGGTTCTCGATTACGAACGGGCCCTGCTGCGCCTGGCCGAGGCGCCCGAGGACCCGAGCGTCGGCGCCGCCGGCAAGGTGCTCTACGACCTGTCGGCGCACTTCCTGTGGATCGGTGAGCGCACCCGCCAACTCGACGGTGCCCACATCGCCTTCGCCGAGCTGATCCGCAACCCGATCGGCATCAAGATCGGCCCGACCACCACCCCCGAGCAGGCCGTCGAGTACGTCGAACGTCTCGACCCGTACAACGAGCCCGGCCGGCTCACCCTGGTGGCCCGGATGGGCAACGGCAAAGTCCGCGACGTGTTGCCACCGATCGTCACCGCGGTCGAGGCGAGCGGGCACAAGGTGATCTGGCAGAGCGACCCGATGCACGGCAACACCCACTCCTCGCCCACCGGCTACAAGACACGCCACTTCGACCGTGTCGTCGACGAGGTGCAGGGATTCTTCGAGGTCCACCACGCACTGGGAACCCACCCCGGTGGCATCCACATCGAGCTCACCGGCGAGGACGTGACCGAGTGCCTCGGCGGTGCACAGGACATCTCCGACCTCGACCTCGCCGGGCGCTACGAGACGGCATGCGACCCGCGCCTGAACACCCAGCAATCGCTGGAGCTGGCGTTCCTCGTCGCGGAGATGTTGCGCGGCTGAGGTTTTCGGATGCCGGAGGCTTTCGGCTGCCGGGGTCTTCGGCTACGTGCGCCCTCAGGAGAGCAGCAACTGGGAGCCGACCCACCATCCGGCGCCACCCGCCGCGGCCGCCGCGATGAGCACGATCACCAGCCAGATCAGTGCGTGCAGCCGCCCGTCGGCGGGATCGTCGAACGGCTCGGGCAGGCCCTGCGCACTGCCGCGGTCGCGCGCAGCGGGTCCGGGTGCGGCATCGCGATCGATCAGCGCCGACACCTTCGTCGGTGGCGCGTCGGTCGTCGATCGGGACCCGGGCCGCGAGGCAACCCGGGTGCCGTGTGGGCTGACCGCCGCACGACGGCGGGCCATCGTCTCCCGCTCGGCGGAGCGTCGTGGGGCCGGCACGGTGAACGGCGGCAGATCGAGATCCTCGGCCACGTCGAGCAGTGCCTCCCGCATCTCGAAGGCGTTCGCATAGCGATCGGCCGGGCGGCGTTCGGTCGCCCGTAACACCACCTCGTCGAGTTCGACCGGTACCCCGGCGATCACGTCACCGGGTGCCGGCACGTCATAGGTCAGTCTCTGGTACGCCAGTGCCAGTGGCGTATCGCCGCGGAACGGCGTACGCCCGGTGAGCAATTCGAAGAGCATGACCCCCATCGAATAGACGTCGCTGCGGGCATCGGCGGTCGCGGACTCGACCTGCTCGGGGGAGAGGTAGGCGGCGGTACCGAGGATGACGCTGGCCGAGGTGACCCCCGATTCGGCGACCGCGCGGACCAGCCCGAAATCGGCGACCTTGACCTCGCCGGCATCGGAGATCAGCACGTTCTCGGGTTTGATGTCGCGATGTACCAGGCCGGCCGCGTGTGCCGTACCCAGTCCGCCCAGCGCCGGATCGGCAACGGCGACCACCGCATGCGGGGGCATCGGACCGCGCTCGCGCAACAGTTCTCGGACACTGCCGCCCTCGACGAGTTCCATCACCAGGAACGCGACCCCGTCGTCGATGCCCTGGTCGTAGACCGCGACGAGCCCGGGATGTTTCAGACCGGCCACCGCTCGCGCCTCGAACTCGAAGCGGCGCAAGAACTGTGGGTCCGCGGCATAGCGGGTGTCCATCACCTTGACCGCGACGTCGCGGCCCAGCCGAAGATCGAGAGCGAGGTACACCGCCGACATGCCCCCACGGGCGATGGGCGCGTCGATGCGGTAGCGGTCCTCCAGCACCGCCCCGATCAGCTCGTCGACCCCTGCCTGCACGACAGTGAATCTACCCGGGTGGCGGCGCTGCGCCCCGGAACCACCGGTGTGCTGCGCACCGTAACCACGGCGGTGCTGCGCACCGTAACCACTGCGGTGCTGCGCACCGTAACCACTGCGGTGCTGCGCACCGTAACCACTGCGGTGCTGCGCACCGGGCCCGGCGGTGGTGGCGGCGAACCAGGTGAAGACACGGCCCGCGAGACGGTAATCTCTGGGCCGTGAGTTCACTTCCCCTCTCGCACGATGTCATCCCGGCCGAGGTCGAGACGTATTCGATCGACGAGGTCTCCCGACGGTTGGGCGTGTCGACGAATCGCGTGCGCACCTTGATCCGCGACCACCGCCTGCTGGCCGTCTCCCGAGACGGCGAGCCTGCGGTGCCCTGCCTGTTCTTCGACGACCTCGGTATCGCCAAGCACTTCACCGGCCTCGTCGATGTCCTGCTCGACGGCGGATTCACCCGCGACGAGGCGCTGCGCTGGCTGTTCACCGAGCTCGACGATCTGCAGATGCATCCGGCGGCGGCGCTGCACACGCACTCGGCACGCGAGGTCATCCGACGCGCGCAGGCACAGGCGTTCTAGGGCTTACCTTCGGGACCCGCCGGGTTCGGCGCCCCACAACCGGCGGGCCAGGGCGCCCAGGCGCAGCGGGTCGGGGCGCAGCAGCGAGATGGCGGCGAGTAGCGACAGCGCGGCGGCCAACGCGACCTCGGGCAGCTTGTAGAAGACGATCGAATCGTCCGGCTGGAAGACGATCAACATGAACGTCGACACACCGACCACGACGGCGCGGACCCAGCCGGGCAGCGTGAACGCGACCGCGACGACGAGGACCCACGTGTAGTACCAGGGCAGTGTCGAGGGTTCGAGCAGCAGCACCGCCAGCATCGCCCAGGCCAGTCCGGCGATCGCGCTGCGTTCGTCGGCGCGGTGGCGCCACCACAACGCCACGAGAATGATCGCCAGACACACCGCACCCATCGCCCGCGTGACGGTGAGGACCGGCCACAGATTCAGTGAGGTGAACGGTGCCGCGACCAGCGTCACCAGATGTGCTGCGGCAGTGGGCAGCGTGAACCAGTTGATGATCTGGTCGGCCCAGCCCAGCCCGGTGAGCCAGCCCAGTCCCAGGCCGAGCGCGGCGGTCCAGGCGGCGAACACCGCGACCGGCACGGCGATCACCACCGCGAACACCCGCGCGACATCGCCGCCGGTGACCTTGCGTTCGGATCGGATGTGCGAGAGCCAGATCCACACCACGAACGGGATCGCCACACCCGCGGTGACCTTGATCGACACGGCCAGCCCGAGCACCGCCAGACCGCTGATGTGCCGGCCGGCGACGGTCAGTACGAGTCCGGCGGCCAGCACACCCATCATCAGCAGTTCCACGTGCGGGCCGCCGACGAGGTGGATCAACACCATCGGATTGAGCAACGCCAGCCACACCCCGACCTCCGGCGACGCGCCGAAATGGGTCGCCAGACGTGGAACGGCCCACAGCGACAACAAGAGTCCGGGCAACAGCACCAGACGCATCAACCAGACACCGGTGAGCACGTGCTCACCCGACACGGCCACCACACCTCGGGTGATCGCCATGAACATCGGGCCGTACGGCGCCGTCGTCGACGCCCACACCTGCGCCATGCTGTCGAGTACGGGACCGGGATGGTGGGCCGGTCCGTCGGCGTAGGGATCGAATCCGGCGGCGAAGACCACCCCCTGGCCGAGGTAGGCGTAGACATCGCGACTGAACAGTGGCACGGTCACGCACAGCGGTGCGGCCCACCCGATCACGGTCCACCGCAGTGTGGTCAGGCTCAGGAGGGGGTCGCCGGCAACCGGCGCGCACAATCGGCGACCCACTCTCATCCACGCGAACACCATCAACGCGACCCCGAGCCAGAACACGATCGCGCCCAACGTCTTTCCGTGGCCGTAGGTGATCGCGTCGAGTCCCACGTCCTGCAGACCCGGGTGGTTGCGTGGGATGTCGGCGACCGAGAAGCCGCCCAGACACACCGCGATCGCCCCGATCCCGCCGAGCCAGATCTCGGTGGGCAGGCGCGGCGGCGGGGCCGGATGCGCGAGCGCGGGCCGGCCGATTGCCGTCACAACTCGACTGCGCGAGAACATGAGTCAGGCCTCGCGGTGGGCGATCCGACCGGCCATCGCGATCAGGTCGGCCCGGATGTCGGTGCCGATCTCGGCGCGTTCGAGCCGGGCAACGGCGGCGTCGAGCAGAGCGGTGACGCGGCGTTCGATCTCCTCGACGGCCCCCACGTCGACGAGAAGCTCACGGATGCGGTTCAATTCGTGGTCGTCGAGACGGCGGCCGACCGCGTCGCGCAACACCGCCGCCGACCGGGGGTCGCGCAGCTCGGCGCGCTCGAGGCCCAACGCCAGAAGCGCGGTGCGCTTACCCTCGGCGAGATCGTCGCCGGAGGGCTTACCGGTCCGATCCGGGTCGCCGAACACCCCGAGCAGATCGTCGCGCAGCTGAAAGGCGATGCCCAGATCGTGGCCCACCGAGCGCAGGTCGTCGAGCAGTGCGGCAGGTGCGCCGGCCATGCGGGCCCCCAGCTCGAGAGGACGGGCAACGGTGTAGGCGGCGGTCTTGAATTCCATCACCCGATAGGCGGATTCGACGGTGTCGTCGCCGCTGACCTCGTTGACGATGTCGAGATACTGCCCGCCGAGCACCTCGGTGCGCATCGCCGCCCAGACCGCCGACACCTCGGCCGGAAGCGGATTCGGTGCGGGTGCACCGGTGTCCGGGCCGGCCGGGCTGTGACCGCCGACGAGGTCGTCGGCCCAGGCCAGCGCGAGATCACCGGCGAGGATGGCCGCGGCGACACCGTGGCGGGCCCCGTCACCGGACCACCCGGCGTCGCGATGGGCGGTCTCGAAGCGCCGATGCACCGTCGGCCGACCGCGGCGGGTGTCGGAATGATCGATGATGTCGTCGTGGATCAGTGCACATGCCTGCACGAGTTCCAGTGCGGCACAGACCCGCAACGCATCGGCGACGGACTGCTCGGGATGGGGCGGGCGCCTCTCGGGGCTGCTCATCCCGGCCAACCAGCCCGCGTAGGCGAACATCGGCCGAACCCGTTTGCCGCCGAGCCGGACGAAGTCGGCGACGATGTCGGCGGCGCGCCCCACGACCGGCGAGATGGCGCCGGCGACCGGCAACGTGGCGTCGAAGAAGCGCTCGAGGACCACGCCCGTGGCGTCGGGTACCTCCGACAACGACGTCGGCTCTGCGGCGGGCGGCGGTGCGGTCGGGCTCACTCCCTCAGGCTAGGGCATGTCTCCCACGAACAGACACGCCCGGAGTGCCTGTCGCGAACGGCCCCGCCCTGGACGACCGACGTGCAGTGGCGACCGACGTGCAGTGACGACCTACGTACAATGACGCGGTGACCTCATCCCCACCGGCGCTCTCCGTCGTCGAGCGCCTCGCCGCACCACCGGCCAACGGCGTCGTGCACTTCTCGGTGGAGTTCATGCCACCCCGTGACATCGAGGGCGAGGCCCGGCTGTGGCGGGCGGTCCGGGTGTTCGAACGTCTCGACCCGGCATTCGTGTCGCTGACCTACGGGGCAGGCGGATCGACGAGGGATCGTACCGTCCGCATCGCCGGTGAGCTCGCGACGCAGACGACCCTGCTGACGGTCGCGCATTTGACCGCCGTCAATCACAGCATCGCCGAACTGCGTGCCCTCGTCGGTTCCTACGCCGACCAGGGCATCACGAATCTCCTTGCGCTGCGCGGGGATCCGCCGGGTGATCCACTCGGCGAATGGATTCGACACCCGCAGGGTGTGCAGTACGCGCGTGAACTCGTCGAGCTGATCTCCGGGCTCGGTGACTTCCACGTCGGCGTCGCCTCGTTTCCCGAGGGGCACCACCGGGCCCGCGATCTCGACCAGGACACCGACGTACTCGTCGGCAAGCTGCGTGCCGGTGCCGAGTATTCGGTGACCCAGATGTTCTTCGACGTCGAGGACTTCCTGCGGTTGCGCGACCGGGTGGCACGCGCCGACCCCGAGCAGGCGGCCAAGCCGCTCATTCCCGGGCTCATGCCGATCACCTCGCTGGCCAGTGCCCGTCGTATGACGCAGCTGTCGGGGTCGGTGATCCCGCCCGCGGTCGAGCAACGCTTCGCCGAGGCCGCCGGTGACGGCCCGGAGGAGGATCGCGCCGCGGTACGTGCCGTCGGCATCGACTTCGCCACCGAGACCGCGCAACGACTCATCGCCGAAGGCGTTGCCGGCCTGCACTTCTGCAGCCTGAACTTCGCCAAGGCGACCTGCGAGGTGCTCGACCGCCTCGGCGTGGGCGTGCCCGACGCGTTGCCGACGGTCGGGGCGCGCTGAGGGGCCGATCGGTCGGCTCGGGGTGATCCGGCGGGAGTCGGGTCAGGACTTGCCGGTGTTTCCGGGGCCCGGCGCTGCGGAGTTCGGTACTGCGGGGTTCGGCACCGCGGGGTCCTCGTGTGCAGCTCCCTGATCGGGCGCAGCGTCGGCGGGAACGGTGGCCTTCTCCGGTGTCATGTCACCGGCGGTCTTCGTCGCCGAGGTCGTGGTCGTCGAGGTCGTGGTCCCTGACGTCGTGGTCCCCGACGTCTTTTTCCCGAATGTCTTCTTGCCCGCTGCCGATGCCGGGCGTCCCGGGCGCGGGCTGCGGTCGCGGGAGACGTAGGCCAACCGGATGACGACGAGCACCACGGCGGCGCAGATGAGCACCATCAGCCACGTCCAGCCGCCGAACGCGGCGGTCGACGGGTCGGCGTAGGTCGATTCGGCGGTGAAATCGGCGGATTTGCCGGGCTCGGGTGTCCAGGAGACCGAGGTGTTGGTGTTCTGGTCACCGTTGGTGGCGGTGATCGGGCCGGCGAACGAGATCGTGAACCGGACGTAGTCGCGATTCGGGATCAGTCCGGTGAGGTCGGTCGACCCGCGGAATCGCACCACCGAGCCGCTGCGCTTGGCCGACAGGTCCATGGTCATCGCGGTGTCGCCGAAGGCGTCGGCGATGATATCGCCGAGCTGACTGAGCTGACCTGCGGTCAGATTGCTGAAGGTCGCCCGGCTGCCGACCAGCGTGGCGTCGTCGCTGCTGTCGCCGGACTGTTCCTGCGGGGTCGGGGCCGCCTGTGTGGAATCGGACGGCGTGGAATCCGACGGCGTGGAATCCGACGGGGACGAACCCGGCTGGTCGGTGTCCTCCGACGGCGAACCCGGCTGCGCCGATGCCGGGGCGCCCGAACTCTCCGTGGAGGTGCTGGCGCGATAGTCCGAGACCGCGATATTGCCGGTCATCGACTCGGGGATGTCGAATTTCGGTGCGCCACGCGGATTGTCCGGTGAGGTGGCCACGACCACGCTGCCCGCGAATCGATCACCGACCGTCGTGGACCGTTGCAGGCATCCCGACATCAACGGCGCCGCAATGAGCAGCACGACCGTGAGCAGAAAGGCAGACGCGCGGGGTGGGCTCGGGCGAGTGATCGGCGGACGCACGCTGATCATCGTGCCAGATGCCGGGGTGATAGCGGCCATAGGCGCCGACCGCGTGTATCGCCGCGGTGCCGGCCCGAGCTGCGGGCGATCGCCGCCCGTCCGGCGATACGCCCGCTGGCCCCGGTGACCCCGCCGCCGGGATGGGTCGAGGCGCCGGCGAGCAGGATTCCGTCGGCGCCGGGCACCTCGTGGCCGGACAGGTCCGGGTGCGGACGCAGCATGAACATCTGGTCGATGGTCATCTCGACGTGCATGATGTTGCCGCCGATCAGTGCCAGTTCGGATTCCAGCGCCTGCGGGGTCTGGACGTGGCGGTGCTCGATGCCGTCAGCGAAACCGGGCGCGTGGCGCTCGACCTCGGCGACCACCGCGTCGGCGGCGGTGGCGGCCACCTCGTCCCACCCCGACCCGTCGGCGAGATGACGCGGATGCCATTGCGCCCACAGATTGACGAGATGGTGTCCGGGTGGACTGAGGGTCGGGTCGATGCCGGAGAATCCCATCGCCACACAGGCCGGCCGATCGGGCAGTTCGCCGACCGCTGCCGCGGTCTGCGCGCGACGAAGGTGGTCCCGATCGGTGACGAGCAGGCCCAACGCCGAATGCACGCCGTGCGCGGGGAGGTCGGCGGGCAGATCCCGATACTCGGGCAGCTCCCTGGTTCCCAGCCGTACGGCCATCCCGATACCCGAGCCGACGATGATCTGATGCCGCCATCGCGCGAGCGATCCGGGGTCGAATCCGCCCGCCGCGAGCAGGTCGAGGGTGGCCAGGATGTGGCAGGCGCCGATCACCGTGTCGGCACATCGCCGCCGGCCGTCGACCGTCTCTACCCGCCAGTGGTCGCCACATCGGGTGATCGCGGTGGCCGCCGCACCGGTGATCACCTCGCCACCGTCACCGGTGAGACGGTGCACCAGGGCATCGGTCAACGCTCCGCTGCCCCCGACGGCGCGGCCGGGTGGGATCTGGTGCATCAGTGCCGCGAACCCGATCATCGGAGCGGTCGCGGGGGCGCTCATGGGCGGGCCCGACTGGGCGCCGAACCAGGCCAGGGCGGCCTTGAGGTGCTCGGAGCCGAACCAGCGGTCCAGCAGGGCATCCCCGGACGACATCAGATCCTGGGTCACCGACATCATCCGACCCGATCGCGCACCGAACAGGCCGGTCCGCGCGGTGGTGGCGGTGGGGCCGAGCCCGCCGAAGGCACGCGCGAACCGACCCGGCGTGGCCGGCTCGTAGAAGGAGCGCATGAGAGCTCGGGCGCGCGGTGCCCAGGTCGCCACGAAGGCGCGGTAGGCGTCGGCGTCGGTACGTCCACAGGCACGTTCGATCGAGGCGCACGTGGCGTCGAGGTCGGTGCGGAAGACGATCGGACCGGCGGTGTCGGTCGCCGGACAGAACGCCCACGGGTCGCAGTCGAGGTAGGTCAGGCCGGCGTCGGCGAGTGCTAGTTCGTCGAGGACCGGGGAGTGGCGGATCATCAGGTGCGCCGACGAGCCCCGGTCGACGCGATAGCCGGGAAAGCGTTCGATGGTCGACACCGCCCCACCGGGGATGGTGTCGCGCTCGACGACGCTCACCGAGCGCCCGGCCCGGGCCAGATAGGCGGCCGCGACCAGCCCGTTGTGGCCGGCGCCGACGACGATCGCATCGCCCACCGGGTGCCCGGTCATCGGGTGCGGTCGGATTCGCCGGGAACGATGGGACCGGCGGCGGCGCCCGGCACGATCGTGGGTGCGGCCAGGGGTAGTCGTCGCCCGAGGAAAGCGAACGGGCGCGGGTCGCCGGTGAAGGTGAATCCGCGCAGCACGTCACCGAATCCCATGCGCCGGTACAACGCCCAGGCGCGGTTGCCCTCGTCGGCGATTTCCGGGGTGGACAACAGGACGTGGTGTTCGGGTCGGTCGGCGAGCAGGCGATGCAGCAACCATTCACCGATCCGATGCCCCTGGGCACTCGGATGGACGTGGAGTTCGGTCAGCTCGAAGTAGTCCTCGGTGATCTCATCGATGACCCGCGGGTCCCGACCGGTCGATCGCAAGCCGGCGCGGAGTTGCTGATTCCACCATTGGTCGCGCGCTCCGCGATAGCCGTAGGCGATGCCGACGAGCACCTCATCGCCGCCGGGGGACAGGGGCGGCTCCAACCGTCGGCGGACGAGGTCCAGCGAGCCGTCCTCGGCGTGGGGCGCGGTCGCGATCGCGCCGTAGGCCTCCCAGCCGGGTCGACGGATGTGCTCGCGCCACAATCCGGCGCGATGCATCTCGGTCCCGCGTGGGTAATTCATCGCTGTGACGTAGATCTCGAGCGCGGGACCGAGCCAGACCGCACAGTCACGTCCGTCGAGACGGGCGATCCGAATCGTCACGTGCGGTCCTTCCTGTCGTCGTTCCTTGCACCCCGGCCGAGTGCGGCATTGTGTCGGTGGCGTCGGGCATGGTGTTGCGCATCGGGTTGCCCGCACGCCTTGCTCCGGCGACCAGATCTGACTAATATTGAATCTGTCGAACGGGTGTTCGATGAATGTGCCTCCGCAAGCTGTTCGCCGCCACCCGACGACCGACGCGGTCCGGCGGTGGGCGAGGGAAGCGCCTGCCCTCGGACCGCGTTGACCCGAGGGAACGGCCGGTACAGCCCAACTGGCCGCCCGTGAGCACCGCGACAACGGAGGGAGGCCCATGATGACACGTCGAACGACCACACAGGTCGAGGTGGATCCGATCGTGGTCGGGCGCGCACGTGACCTGCTCGAACGTGCCGATCTCCTTCTCGAGAACGCCGACGGGATCACCGACGACGCCGAACGCTTCCGGCAGCTGTACCTCACCGCGCTGCGGGCCGCCGGCGCCGCACTGGCCATCGGTGAGCCGACCAGCGGCCGTTCGACGCGCGGGTTGTCGTCGAACGCGTGGAATCGTCTGGCGGTGATCATGCCGGATCTGGCCGAACAGGCCGAACGCTTCGCCGCATGGTCTGTTCTTCGAATGAACATCGAGGCCGGATTGGAGCGAGACGTCGATCCCGTCGTCGTCGCCGAGCTGCATCGCCTGGTGTTGACATTCCTGGACACGGTCGAGGGCGTGGTGATCGCCTACGAACAAGGCGGACATGGTGCGCAATCCGGATCGCTGGCACATCCTGCGTGATGCGCCACAACCCGTTGGGGGTCACGCATCGATGCCTCACCACGTCATCGCATAGGCGCCGGTAACAGCCCCGAACACAAAAACGATCCAACGAGTGCGGTTATGGTGGTCGCCGCCGGAATCACCTCGTATCATGGTCGTAGGCCGCGAACACAGTCATCAGGCGAGTATCGCGGCGAACATCTCGTCGATGGCTCGTCGGTAACAGGTAAGGAGGGTCGGTGCCACTCTCGGAGCACGAGCAGCGCATGCTCGAAGAGATCGAAAGCGCTCTGTACGCGGAGGACCCGAAGTTCGCGTCCAGCGTTACCCGGCGCCGCCTCGGGCGGTCGACCGGTCGTCGCCGCATCCAGGCGGCCGTCGTTTTCGTCCTCGGTCTCGCGCTGTTGATCGTGGGACCCATTATCGGACTCGACGTGGGTGGTTTCCCCATCCTGAGTCTCGTCGGCTTCCTTGTCATGTTCGCCGCCGCGCTGCTTGCGCTCTGGGGCGGGCTACCCGGCAAGGGTGCGCCGCCATCGGCCGACCGCGGCTCGGGCGGGCGCGGCTCGAAGGCCGCAACGCCCAAACGCAAGTTCACCGAACGCATGGAAGACCGCTTCAACCGCCGGTTCGAGCAGGAGTGATCCCGCGACGAACCCACTGAGGTTCCGCGACTGACTCACCACAGCAGCCGCACACCCCTACGGGTGTGCGGCTGCTGTCGTATGCCCGCTTCCGGGGCTCGGCCACCGGATTCATCAAGCCCTCCTGCCACGCCCCACCGCGTTCCCCACCACGCCCCACCGCGTTCCCCACCGCGCCCCACCCGATGCCCCACCACGCCCCACGAGGCCGAAGTCGCAACCTCACCAGCCCTATTCCTCACCACAGGCCACAACTGTCAGGCCTTGTCCTGTCGACGACACGACCGATCCGTGCCGTGTCGAACCCTGACTTCTGCTCTTGACCTGCGTGTTTATGGTCGGGTGGGGAATCGAGGCGGGTTTGGGGTGGAAAGTGGTGGAAAGTGGGGTACTGTGGGCGTCACTGGGTGAGGCGATCCGGAACGCCGGACCCGGTGGGCGGGAGGTGCCGACATGTCGACGAGATTTGTCGGTACCTACACGCCCAAGTTGGACGACAAGGGGCGACTCACGTTGCCCGCGAAGTTTCGCGACGCATTGGCAGGAGGGGTGATGGTCACACGCGGCCAGGACCACAGCCTGTCGGTGTATCGGGCCGAGGAGTTCGATGCGATCGCGGAGAAGACGATGGAGGCGTCGCGCAACGATCCCGAAGCGCGCGCATTCCAGCGGTACTTCTTCGCCAGCACCGACGAACAACGGCCCGACGGGCAGGGGCGGATCACCCTGTCGGCCGAGCATCGGCAGTACGCGGGACTGTCCAAGGAGTGTGTGGTGATCGGCAGTTTCGATCACCTGGAGATCTGGGACGCACAGGCATGGCGTGACTACCAGAGCCAGCATGAGGAGAACTTCTCGGCGGCGAACTCCGCGGCGTTGAGCGCGGTGCTCTAACTCCGCAACGTGGGTGCAGGACAGATGCACAGGGCTTCGGGTGGCACGAGGCCCCGACCCGGTCCGACCCTGGCGTACTTCCCCAACGCCAGGTGCGCGATCGGGTCGGGACCCCGCTCCACCACAAGCCGACACAAGCAACACACGACAGCCACCCCTCATCGAGGCCGGCCCGCGCGACGGGAGCGGCCGCTCGGGGGTCGGCGCACTCGGAGGGGCAGGCCGGTGACACCGCAGGACGACGACAACAGTGCGGGTGCGCAGACCCCGCCGTCGCGTCGCTCGGGTGAACGCCGTTCCGGCGAACACGGGCACGTGCCCGTCATGGCTCGACGCATCATCGAATCGTTGCGCCCGGCTCTCTCGAATCCCACTGTCGCACAACCGGTGTTCGTCGATGCCACGCTCGGCGCCGGTGGTCACACCGAGTTGATCCTGCGGGAGTTCGGGTCGGTCCGGGTCATCGGGATCGACCGGGACGCGGCTGCACTGGACATCGCCGCTACCCGTCTGGCCGACTTCGGCAATCGAATCACCTTCCACCAGGCCAGATTCGACGAACTCCCAGCGGTTCTCGCCGAAGCCGGCGCCGACCGCATCGATGCCGCCCTCTTCGATCTCGGCGTGTCCTCGATGCAGCTCGACCAGGCGGATCGGGGATTCGCCTACGCCGTCGACGCACCACTGGACATGCGAATGAATCCCGAGGCCGGTCCTACTGCGGCCGATGTGCTCAACACCTATTCGCACGGTGACATCGCCCGCATACTCCGCGAATACGGTGATGAACGCTTCGCCGGCAAGATCGCGTCGGCGATCGTGCGTGAACGCGAGCGCGAGCCCTTCACCACCAGTGCGCGGCTCGTCGAACTGCTCTACGCGACGATCCCGGCGGCCACCCGGCGCACCGGTGGGCACCCCGCCAAGCGGACCTTTCAGGCGCTGCGGGTGGAGGTCAACGGCGAGCTCGAGGCGCTCCGGCAAGCGCTGCCGGGGGTCCTCGCGTCGCTGCGGGTGGGTGGCCGTGTGGCGATGATGAGTTACCAGTCGCTCGAGGACACAATCGTCAAGCGGGAATTCGCATTACGGACGACCTCGACCTCGCCGCCCGGTCTACCGGTCGAATTGCCCGGCACGGCACCACGATTCCGACTCGTCACCCGGGGGGCCGAGCGCCCTGACCAACAAGAACTCGACACCAATCCGCGATCGGCACCGGTCCGGGTCCGCGTCATCGAACGAATCGCAGAGGAGGAGGTGAGATGACCCTTCTCGACGACATCGAACGCCAGGATCGACTGCGCGACAAGGATTCCGACACCACCGAACGCACCACCCGGCACACCCGCGGCGGAGTCGGACGGCCGACCCGATCGCGGGCGGCCCAGCGGGCGATCGATCGGCACAGCAAGCGGATCGCCGCGCAGGAGCGGGGATCGCAACGTGGTTCGGTCTCCAAACCCGTCGTCGTGGCGTCTCGTACCCGGCGGATCAGCCTGTCCGAACGGCTCTCCCGTATACCCTTCGTCATCCCGGTGCTGCTGGTGCTGGCCTTCGGCCTGGGTTTGAGCCTGTGGCTCTCCACCAAGGCTGCGCAGGACTCCTATCAGATCGGCATCGCCCGCCAACAGAATCAGGAGTTGCTCGATCGCACCGATGCACTCAAGCGCAGCTTCGAGTCGGGTAACTCGGCACCCGAATTATCCGATGCGGCAGGGGCACTCGGGCTGGTGGTCGATCAGAACCCGGCACGCATGGTGATCGGCGCGGACGGCAAGCCACACATCGTCGGCGACCCGGAGCCGGCCACCGGAAAGCGGATGCCCTCGATCAATCCCGATGATCAGCCCAATCCGGCTGCCACGATCGATCCGAAGAAGGTCGACGATTCGGTGGGTCTCGGTGGCGCCCAGAGCGCCGCACCGAACTCCACTGCACCGAACTCCACCACACCGAGTTCCGGCGCTCCGGCCGGCACCGCGACGCCGGGTGCAACGGCCCCGACGACCCCGGCACCTGCCGGTGCCGTCACGGCACCGCCGGCCCCGGTGGCGACCGCGCCTGCGCCCAATGTGCTGCCGCAGGCCGTGCCCGCGCCGGCGACGAGCAACCCGCCGAGCGGAAATTCGCCGGAGACGCGTTAGTACGGTGGACAATTGACGATCATGACGACACGTGCGACCAGACCGGCCGCCTCCGGCCATTCGGCCGCCGGCGGAGCAGGCCGATCGCCCGCCGGCGGAGCAGGCCGATCACCGCGGCCCCCCCGACAACCCCCGAAGCGGCCGCACACCTTTGTGGTTCGCAGTCGGATCGCGGGTGTGGTGGTACTGCTCGCGGTCATCGCCGTGGCCATCCGCATGGTGGTGGTCCACACCATCGAGGCACCGTCGCTGGCGCAACAGGCAGCTGCGCAGCGCGAATACACGCAGATCATGACCGCCAAGCGTGGGGCGATCCTCGACCGCAACGGACGGCCGTTGGCCTACACCGACGAGGCACGGTCGTTGACCTTTCTGCCCAAAGCGGTGCGCAACTCGATCGCCAAGGCGCACAAGGACAATCCCAGCCTGCCTGACGTCGAGACGCGATTGCACCAGATCGCCGACGGTGTCTCGGGCGCGCTCGGCGGATCGATCAGCGCCGACGACCTCTACAAGAAGCTCACCAGCGACGAGACGTTCGTCTATCTCGCGCGCTCGATCAGCCCGGACGTCGCGTCGCGGATCACCACCGACTACCCCGAGGTCGGGGCCGATCCGCAGAGCGTGCGGATCTATCCCGGTGGATCGCTGGCCGCCAACATCGTCGGGGACGTCAATTACGACGGCAACGGACTGATCGGTCTCGAGGCCTCACTCGACTCGGTGCTGGCCGGCACCGACGGCTCCAAGACCTACGACCGCGGTTCCGACGGCGCGATCATCCCCGGATCGACACGCAACGTCCACCCGGCGATCAACGGCGCCAACGTGCAACTGACCATCGACTCCGACATTCAGTGGTACGTGCAGAGCGAGGTGATGAAGGCCAAGGCCGCATCCGGGGCACGGTCGGCGTCGGCGGTGGTGCTCGACGCGAAGACCGGTGAGGTGCTCGCGATGGCCAACGACGGCACGTTCAACGCATCCAAGCCGTTGTCGGATCAGCCCGACGCCAACCTCGGCAACCCCGCGGTGACCTCACCGTTCGAGCCGGGCTCGGTGAACAAGGTGATCACCGCCTCGGCGGCGATCCAGTACGGATTGACGACACCCGAACAGGTCCATCAGGTTCCCGGCAGCATCCACATGGCCGGGGTGACCGTCAACGACGCGTGGGTGCACGGTGTCGCCCCGTACACCACCACCGGGATCTTCAGTAAGTCCTCCAACGTCGGCACCCTCATGTTGGCCCAGCAGGTCGGCGAGCAACGGTTCGCCGACATGGTGAACCGCTTCGGGCTCGGCCGCATCACCGGCGTCGGTCTGCCCGCCGAGAGCGGCGGCGAGGTTCCCGCGCTGAGCCAGTGGTCCGGTGGTTCGTTCGCGAACCTGCCGATCGGACAGGGCCTGTCGATGACGCTGTTGCAAATGACCGGCATGTACCAGGCCATCGCGAATGACGGACTGCGCATCCCGCCGCGCATTCTCGAGTCCGAGACACGACAGGGGCAATCGCCGTCCGACGAACCACGACCACAGGGCGTGCAGGTCGTGAGCCCACAGACCGCGGTGACGGTGCGCAACATGTTCCGCGGGATCTTCCAGGACGATCCGACGGGCGAGCAGGAGGGTACCGGCGCCAAGGGCGCGGTACCGGGCTATCAGCTGTCCGGCAAGACCGGTACGGCACAGCAGGTCGATCCCGCGTGTGGGTGCTACTCGAACTCGAGCTACAACATCACCTTCGCGGGGATCGCCCCGGCCGATGACCCACGGTTCGTCGTCGGGATCATGCTCGACAATCCCAAGCGCAGTTCCGACGGTTCGGGTGGGCAGTCGGCCGCACCGCTGTTCAAGTCCATCGCATCGTGGATCCTGCAGCACGACCGCATCCCGCAATCGCCGCAGCCCACACCGCGCATGGTGCTGCAGGCTTCGTGAGCCCCGACGCCCGGCGCCGACCCTGCACGGGTGGCAGCCGGGCTGACGGTATCGTGGGTGCGTTCACGGGCGTATCAGACAACACCGGCCGGCAGTGGCATACGAGAGTCGGCACACGACAGCCGATACATGACCAGGGGTTCGTCCGGACCCGAGACGTGTTCGACGGGGTGAGAGGAGGGGATCGGCACGATGGCAGCAGCACGAAGCGGATCGTCTCGGCGGCGTCGGCCGACCGACCTGAGCCGCCCCACCCATCTCGATCCCACCGAGGTCGGCGTCCTCTCCCAGGCGACCGGCGCGCGGCTCGATCTGGTGGGCGAGGCGAGTGCGTCAACCGCCGTCACCGGGGTGTCACTGCGCGCTCAGGACGTCCGGCGGGGTGACCTGTTCGCGGCGCTACCGGGGGCCCGCACCCACGGTGCCCGATTCGCCGCCGACGCCGTCGAACGCGGCGCGACCGCCGTGCTCACCGATGCCGCGGGACGAGCCGAATTGGCGCGTGTCCTACCCACCGACGCCACCTGCGCGGTCCTCGTGCATCCCGAACCCCGGCGTGTCCTCGGCGGGGTCAGTGCCCGCATCTACGGCAATCCGTCACAGCGACTCAAGCTCATCGGCATCACCGGTACCTCCGGCAAGACCACGACGTCCTACATGGTCGAGGCGGCACTGCTGGCCGCCGGGCACTCGGTGGGATTGATCGGCACCGTCCAGACGCGGGTCAACGGCGTCGCGGTGCCGAGTTCGCTCACCACCCCCGAGGCCCCGACGCTGCAGGGGTTGCTCGCCGCCATGGTCGAACGCGGCGTCGACGCCGTGGTCATGGAGGTCTCGAGCCACGCGTTGGCGCTCGGACGCGTCGACGGTGCACATTTCGCGGTGGGCGCATTCACGAATCTGTCGCAGGATCACCTCGATTTCCATCCGACGATGCGCGCCTACTTCGAGGCCAAGGCACTCCTGTTCGCTGCCGGATCGTCGACCCGCGCGGTTCGCTCGGTGATCTGCGTCGACGACGAGTGGGGACGTCGGATGGCCGAAATAGCTTCTGCCGGTTCGTCATTCGCTCCGGTGACAGTGTCGACGACGGACGTCGCGGCGACCTGGCGTGCCGAGCAGGTGACCGTCGAGCCGGACGGGTCGCAGCACGTCACGCTCGCCGGCCCCGGGCGCAGCGGCGTCGAGATGGTGCTGCCCCTGCCCGGCCGGTTCAACGTGGCCAACGCCACCCTGGCCGTCGCGATCGCCGTTGCCTCCGGGGTGAGCGCCACCGAGGCCGCCACCGCGATGGCGCAGGTGTCGGTGCCCGGTCGACTCGAGCGGGTCGACCGCGGACAGCCGTTCCTGGCGATCGTCGACTACGCGCACAAGCCCGGCGCCCTCGACGCCGTGCTGTCGACGTTGCGCGCACAGAGCACGGGCCGGATCGGTGTGGTCGTCGGCGCAGGCGGAGATCGGGACCACGGTAAGCGCCCCATGATGGGCGCCGCGGCCGCCCGCGGGGCCGAGCTGGTCATCATCACCGACGACAACCCGCGCACCGAGGACCCCGCGGCGATCCGGGCGGCGATGCTCGCCGGGATCGGGGAGGTACCCGCCGAAGAACTGCCCGCCGGTGCCGATCACCGCGAGATCGGGGATCGGCGGGCGGCCATCACCGCCGCCGTCGAATGGGCGCAGCCCGGCGACGTGATCCTGGTCGCCGGCAAGGGACATGAGGCGGGTCAGGAGATCGACGGCGTGAAGCACCCCTTCGACGACCGCGTGGTGCTGGGCGAGGCCCTGGACCAGATCGCCGGTGGCGCCACCGAGCAGCCGGCGGGCCGAGAGGCACGCCGGTGAGCGCTGAGCTGACCGTGCTCGCCACCGCGATACCCGCGCGGATCGATGACGTCACATCGGGGTTGCGGACACTCGTCGAGTCGGCCGATCGGGCTCGGCGAGCGGGTGCGGGCGATACGGGCGACGGGCGAGGCCGGCGCACGTGGGCGATCATCGGCGAACTCCTCGTCGACGGCCCCGACCGCGACGACGAGAACCACCGGGCCGTCGAACACGACCGGGTGGGCCGACTCGCGGTGCGTCTCGCCGTGGACAAGGTGTTGTGCGTAGGGTCTGGCAGGGCCGTGCGCGCTCTGCATCAAGGCACCGTGATGGAGGGGTCCTGGGGTGACGAGGTGCGTCAGGTCCAGGGCTTCGAGGAGCTCGTCGACTTGTTCGTCGACGAGCCGCAGTGGCGACCGCAGCCGGGCGACACCGTCCTGTGGGCGGTGGGGGCCCCGGCCGGCGGGATCGCCGCATTCATCCAGGACGCGTGTCATCACCCGGTGACACTGCGGACGCTGCAGGCCGAGACGACAACGCAAGCCGAGAAGACAGAGCAGGCGGGGCGGGCAGAGCGGCCGGACACCCCGAACGCAGGAGCGAACGAATGAAGGCGAGGACGTTCAGGTGACCCAGATCCTCATCGCGGGGGCCATCGCGGTGGCGGTGTCGATCATGCTCACCCCGTTGCTGATCCGGTTGTTCTCGCGGCAGGGCTTCGGTCAGGAGATCCGGGTCGAGGGCCCGCAGAGCCACCAGACCAAACGAGGCACCCCGTCCATGGGCGGCGTCGCGATCCTGATCGCCTTGTGGGCCGGTTATTTCGGTGCCCACCTGGCCGGGGTGTTCATGGACTCCGACGCCGGGCCGAGCGCATCGGGATTGCTCGTGCTCGGGCTCGCAACGGCATTGGGCGGTGTCGGCTTCCTCGACGACTTCATCAAGATCCGTAAGCATCGCAACCTGGGACTCAACAAGACCGCCAAATCGATCGGGCAGTTCATCGCCGCGATCCTGTTCGGCATCCTGGTGCTGCAGTTCCGTAACAACGCCGGTCTCACCCCGGCCGGACCGTACCTGTCCTACGTCCGCGACATCGACGCGATCTCGATGGTGTCGGTGGCCTTCGTCGTCTTCGTCTGGCTGGTGGTCGCCGCGTGGTCGAACGCCGTCAATTTCACCGACGGCCTCGACGGCCTGGCCGCCGGCTCGATGGCGATGGTGCTCGGCTCCTATGTGCTGGTGGCCTTCTTCCAGTTCGTCAACGCCTGCTCGGGCGGGGCGAAACCGGCCAACGACATCCCCCAGGGTTGCTACAACGTGCGCGATCCGCTGGATCTGGCGCTGATCGCGGTCGCCGGTGGCGGAGCCTGCCTGGGGTTCCTCTGGTGGAATGCCGCACCGGCCAAGATCTTCATGGGCGACACCGGGTCACTGGCGCTCGGTGGCATGCTCGCCGGACTGTCCATCACCACCCGCACCGAGTTGCTCGCCGTCGTGATCGGTGCCCTGTTCGTCGCCGAGATCGTGTCGGTGGTCATCCAGATCGCGTTCTTCCGGACCACCGGACGACGGGTGTTCCGGATGGCGCCGTTCCACCACCACTTCGAGCTCGGTGGTTGGGCGGAGACGACGGTGATCATCCGGTTCTGGCTGTTGACGGCCATCGCCTGTGCGCTGGGGCTCTCGCTGTTCTACGGCGAATTCCTGGCCGTCAAGGGCTGAGACGATGAGTGCGACGCCCCACTCCGGGGCACCGCTGCCGGGCCGGTCGGTGCTCGTCGCCGGTGGCGGGTCGGCCGGGATGTCGGCGGCACGTCATCTGCTCGATCTGGGCGCGCAGGTCACCATCGCCGACGACCGCGTCACCACCGCGGGGGTGGGCGCCATCGCCGGGGCCTCGGCCATGGTCGACCGCGGGGCTCGGCTGATCGCCGTCGCCGACCTACTCGCCGATCCGACCTGGGCGGAACGCACCGACCTGGTCATCGTGTCGCCGGGCTTCGCTCCCGACCACCCGCTCCCCGCCGCCGCACGCGCCGCAGGCCTCCCCATCTGGGGTGAGGTCGAACTCGCCTGGCAACTCGACGCAGCCGGCATCTACGGACCCCCGCGTACCTGGCTGGTCGTCACCGGCACCAACGGGAAGACGACGACGACCTCGATGCTCGCCGACATCGTCGCCGCGTCCGGGCGTGCCTGCGCAGCGTGCGGCAACATCGGGCTCCCGGTGCTCGACGCCATGGCCGAGAGTCCCCGCGTCGACGTGCTCTGCGCAGAACTCTCGTCATTCCAGCTGTATTGGGCACCGTCGATCGCGCCGAGTGCCGGTGTCGTGCTGAACGTCGCCGACGATCACCTCGACTGGCACGGGTCCTTCGACGCCTATGCGCAGGCCAAGCAGATCGCCCTGCACGGGGTCGTCGGGGTCGTCGGGCTCGACGATCCCATCGCCGCAGCGTTGCCGGTCGTGGGCCGGCGGGTCGGGTTCACGCTGTCGGCGCCCGCCGACGGTGAACTCGGGGTTCGCGACGGGGAACTGGTCGACCGCGCGTTCGGCGAAGCAGGCGGGGTGGCAGGGGTCGGAATGGCAGCGGGCACCGCACTCGCCGACGCCGCGGTTATCCGGCCACCTGGTCCGTCCGGTCTGGCCGACGCCCTGGCCGCAGCGGCGTTGGCCCGGTCGATCGGTATCGCCCCCGACCCGATCCGATCGGCCCTGGCCGCGTTCCGACCGGCCGCACACCGTGGTGAGGTCGTTGCAGAGCGGGACGGGATCGCCTTCGTCGACGACTCCAAGGCGACCAATCCGCATGCCGCGCAGGCGGCGATCGCCGCCCATCGCCGGGTGGTCCTGATCGCCGGTGGCCTGCTCAAGGGCGCGTCGCTGGCGAGCATGCTCGACGCCGTCGCCGATCGCCTCGCCGGCGTCGTCGCGATCGGGCGCGATCGCGAGCTGGTTGTCGCAGCGATCGCGCGACACGCCCCAGAAGTCCCAACCGTCACAGTGTTCACAGGGGACGATGGCTGCGTGACCGTACAGCGAGAGCTCTCCTTCCCGTCGGGCGTCGACTTGCCCGCAGCTCCGGGTGCCTCCGGCGCCCCGGGTACCTCCGATGTGTCATCGGCATCGGCATCCGCAGCGGCACCGGCAGCGGCACCCGGCGAGGCCGCGGTGGCGGTGATGGATCGCGCCGTCCACGTCGCATGGTCCCTCGCCGCCGCCCACCGGGGCGAGGATCGTCCCGACGCGATCCTGCTGGCGCCCGCGGCCGCGTCACTGGACATGTTCGCCGGCTACGGTCGCCGCGGGGATGCCTTCGCCGACGCCGCACGGTCGCTCGCCGGCGAGGGCGGGGCGGTCGACGCGCAGGCGCAGCGGCGATGAGCGCCGCGTCGACGGACGGGTCGTCCGACGATGTCGACGCACCCACCGACGACCCGGATGTGCACTCGCACACCGACGCCGACGGTACTGCGAACGACCGGGCCGCGACCGACGGTGCCGAGGACGACGCCGCCGAGACGAGGGAGACCAAGCCCTCGGCACGACGCTCCCGGTCCCGAGCGGATGCGCGAGCGTCCGACACGCGAACGCAGGCCGGTCCGGTCGAGATGGTCGGTACGGCGTTGTCGACGATCGCGGAGGGTACGCGCAGCCTGCTCGGCCGCCCGCTCGCGTCGTATCACCTGATCCTGACGCTGGCGTTCTTGTTGACGGCGTTCGGGCTGGTGATGGTGCTCTCGGCGTCGTCGGTGGAGGGCTATTCCCAGGATGGATCGGCCTACGGTCTGTTCGCGACGCAGGTCGTGTTCGCGCTGCTGGGCGTGGTGGTCTTCTACCTGACGTTGCGACTGCCGGTGCGGTTGTTGCGCCGGATGGCCGCGCCCCTGATGGTGATCACGACGGTGCTGCTGGCACTGGTGCTGATCCCCGGGGTGGGCACACTCAGCCAGGGTGCCCGACGCTGGTTCGTCATCTCGGGGCTGTCGGTGCAGCCGTCGGAGCTGGTGAAGGTCGCGCTCTGTGTGTGGGGTGCGCATCTGCTGGCGTCGCGGCGTCGGGACAACGCACCACTGAAGGAACTGCTGATCCCGTTGTTGCCGGTCGGTCTGCTGATCTGCCTTCTGATCATCCTCGAGCCGAACCTGTCGACCACGATCACCATCGCGATCATCATCGGCACCCTGCTGTGGTTCGCGGGGCTGCCGATCAAGGTGT
This sequence comes from Gordonia sp. YC-XJ4, assembly GCF_059511865.1. Classification (NCBI taxonomy): domain Bacteria; kingdom Bacillati; phylum Actinomycetota; class Actinomycetes; order Mycobacteriales; family Gordoniaceae; genus Gordonia; species Gordonia sp. YC-XJ4. The sequence goes on along the minus strand of NZ_CM183447.1, from coordinate 3,422,800 downwards.
TCTCCGCGTTCGCGCTGACGGGTGCGGGCATCGCGATCGTGCTGGCTCTGGTCGAGGGCTATCGCTCGCAGCGTGTGATGAGCTTCCTCGGCGGTATCGACGATCCGCAGGGCGCCGGATACCAGGCACGTCAGGCGACCTACGCCCTGGCCAACGGCGGTGTGTTCGGGGTGGGGCTCGGGCAGAGTCGTGCCAAATGGAACTATCTGCCCAACGCGCACAACGACTTCATCTTCGCGATCATCGGTGAGGAACTCGGGCTGATCGGGGGCCTGCTGGTGGTGGCGCTGTTCGTGATCTTCACCTTCGTCGGTCTGCGCATCGCCCACCGGTCGACCGATCCGTTCCTGCGGTTGATGACGGCGACGATCACCGTGTTGATCACCACACAGGCGCTGATCAACATCGGATACGTGATCGGCCTGCTGCCGGTGACCGGCATCCAGTTGCCGTTGTTGTCGGCGGGCGGCACGTCGACGCTGACGGTGTTGGCGATGCTCGGGTTGTTGGCCAACGCGGCCCGCCATGAACCGGAAGCGGTGGTGGCGTTGTCCACGAGTAGGCCCGGACGGCTGGGCCGGATCCTGCGCCTGCCGACTCCGGTGGCCTACAAGCCTTCTCGCGCCGAGGTACTGCGTGATCGACTCGATGGCAGGCGTTCGGGGTCGGGCACGACGCCCGCGCCGGCGCGTCGCGGACGGCCGGGCCCGGGGCGTGGTCCGGCTCCGACGCCGGAGGCCAAGCGACCGATGTGGCGCCGGGTGCTGCCGGGTGGTCGCAGGTCGGGCGCCGCCGGTCAGACGGCGGTGCGCCCGGCGGGGGCGACGCGGGGCGCCGGCAGGTATCGTGCAGGCGCCGGGAGCGAAGCGAGCGGGCCTCGTTATTGGGGCGCCGGGAGCGAAGCGAGCGGGCCTGGTTTTCGGGGCGCCGGGAGCGAAGCGAGCGGGCGGTACTCGGCCGGTCATTCGTGGCGGCCCCGGTCGGGATATTCGGGTACGCAGTCGCGGTCGCAGCCGCGCGGATATCCCAGTGGTACGGCGCGTCGCCGCTGAGGCGGACGTGCGTGTTTGGACGTGACGGTGTGACCCGCCGACTGGCGGCGGAATGGAGTTGACGACCCGCGATGGAATCACAGGAGCACGGTGCTGCCCGGGCCGAGGGATCGGATTCTCGCCCGCTCTCGGTGGTGGTGGCCGGTGGCGGTACCGCCGGGCACATCGAGCCTGCGTTGGCGGTCGCCGACGCGGTGCGGCGTCTGGATCCCCAGGCCAGGATCACCGCGTTGGGGACGAGTCGTGGGCTGGAGACGTCGCTGGTTCCCGAGCGTGGATACGAGTTGTCGTTGATCCCGCCGGTGCCGTTGCCGCGTAAGCCGGGTGTGGAGTTGGCGAAGACCCCGCTGCGATTGGCCCGGTCGGTGGCAGCCGCACGCAAGGCGCTGGCGGCGGTGGATGCCGACGTCGTCGTCGGTTTCGGCGGTTATGTGTCGATTCCCGCCTATCTCGCGGCGCAGGCGCATCTGCGGGGCAAGCGGCGGTTGCCGGTGGTGATCCATGAGGCGAATGCCAGTGCGGGTATTGCCAACAAGGTGGGTGCACGGTTCGCCGACGTGGTGCTTGCGGCGGTGGACGGTTCGGGGCTCGCCGACGCCCGGGTGGTAGGTATCCCGGTGCGCGGGCAGATCGCCGAGTTGGATCGGATGGCGTTGCGCGCCAAGGCTCGTCATTACTTCGGGCTCGACGAGGACGCTCCGACGCTACTGGTGTTCGGCGGCTCGCAGGGTGCCGCGCAGCTCAATGCGGCGGTGGCCGGTGCGGCCGAGGCGTTGGGTCGCGCGGGTATCGGTGTCCTGCATGCGTACGGACCGAAGAACTCGATCGATCCGGTCTCGCCCGAGGGGGCACCACCGTATCGGGGTGTCGGATATCTCAAGCGGATGGATCTCGCATATGCCGCGGCCGACCTGGTCGTGTGCCGGTCGGGTGCGATGACGGTGGCCGAGGTGTCGGCGACCGGGCTCCCGGCGATCTATGTGCCGTTGCCGCATGGCAATGGTGAGCAGCGGCTCAACGCGTTGCCGGTCGTGCGTGCGGGCGGTGGGCTGCTCGTCGACAACGACGATCTCACCAGCGACTGGGTGGCGCGGGAGGTGCCAGCCCTGTTGTCGGATCCGGAACGGCTGGCGGCGATGTCGGCGGCCGCGTCGGGTACCGGACATCGCGACGCGGCGACCGAGGTGGCGCGGGCGGCGCTGGACCTGGCTGCGCGTTTTCGCGCCGGTGAGCATCGTAAGCCGCTGTCGGCCGCGTTTCGTTCGCCGCTTTCGGCCCCCGAGCAGTGAACAATTGGGGAGTCGGCACGCCTGGTGCCGACGTGAGTTCTCGTGCGGGATCCGGCGATGGAGGTGAACCCATGACCGGCGACGTGTCGGGGTCGGCGGTCGGGGAGCTCCCCGACCACCTGCGCCGCGTCCACATGGTCGGAATCGGTGGCGCGGGCATGTCGGGTTTGGCGCGCATCCTGCTCGCGCGGGGCTCCCAGGTGTCGGGGTCGGACGCCAAGAGCAGTCGCGGCATCCTGGCGTTGCGCACACGTGGCGCCCTGATTCAGGTGGGGCACGATCCCTCGGCGCTGGACCAGATCCCCGGCGGTCCGTCGGTGGTGGTGACGACGCACGCGGCGATCCCCAAGACCAATCCGGAACTCGTTGCCGCGCGGTCGCGCCGGATCCCGATCCTGTTGCGTCCGCATGTGCTGGCGGAGTTGATGGTCGGGTACCGCTCGGTGCTGATCGCGGGCACGCACGGCAAGACCTCGACCACCTCGATGACCGTGGTGGCGCTGCAGCACTGTGGCCTCGATCCGTCGTTCGCGATCGGCGGTGAGCTCAACGAGTCGGGCACCAACGCCCATCACGGCAGCGGGTCGGTGTTCGTGGCCGAGGCCGATGAGAGTGACGGCTCGCTGCTCGAGTACGTCCCGGACATCGTGGTGGTCACCAACATCGAGGTCGATCATCTCGACTTCTTCGGCACCGTGGAGCGCTATGTTGCGGTGTTCGACGAGTTCGTTGCGCGGATCAAGCCGGGTGGATCGTTGGTGGTGTGTCTCGACGATCCGGGCGCTTGCGCACTTGCGCGGCGCCACGCGGCGTCTCTGACGCAGCGTGGCGTGTCGGTGCTGGGTTATGGCGCGCCGGAGGTGGAGGTTCCCGACGGCGTGCGGGTGGTGGCGACGATGACGTCGTGGACGCCGACGGCGGCCGGCAGCGAGATCGGTGTGCGCTTCGGCGCGCCGGTCGTCGATCCCGGCGCGGCGGTGGACAGTTCCGCGGACCGCTCGGTGGCGTTGACGATCCCGGGAATCCACATGGCGCGCAACGCGATTGCCGCGATCGTCGCTGCCACCCGTGCGGGCGGTGATCTCTCGGCGGTGATCGCGGGGATCGAGGCGTTCGCCGGTGTGCGGCGGCGGTTCGAATTCAAGGGTCGCGTGAGCATCGACGACGGTGGTGTCGAGGGCGGTGGTGTCGACGACGACAGCGCCGGGCAGGGTTCGGCCGCTGGGGGAGTGGTCGAGGTCTTCGATGATTACGCCCATCATCCGACCGAGGTGACCGCGGTGCTGACGGCCGCGCGTGCCATGGTCGACGGCGACGACTCCGGTCGCCGACGCCGCGTCGTCGCGGTATTCCAACCCCACTTGTATTCGCGCACAGAGGAATTCGCTGACGAGTTTGCTGCTGCGCTCGACCTTGCCGATGCGGTGGTGGTCGCCGACGTGTACGGGGCGCGCGAGCAGCCGGTACCCGGTGTCAGTGGCCGGATGATCGTCGAGCGGATGACGCGAGCGGCACACTTCGAGCCCGATTTGTCCGCACTGGCAACCACGGTGGCCGGGCTGGTGCGGCCGGGGGACGTGGTGCTGACCCTCGGTGCGGGCGATATCACCATGCAGGGCCCGGAAATCCTTGCCGCACTCGCGCATCGCGCGTCCGGTGGGGATCGTGGTGCCGACGCCGGGGGAACGGGCGGCGGTGAGCGCTGATGCGTGTGCTGCCGCAACGGCGTCGTCCGCGGATCGTTCTCGGCGTCGTCCTGACCGTCGTGGTGGTCGTGGGTCTGGTGCTCATCGCCTACCTGACGCCGCTGATGTCGGTGCGCAACACCGAGATCAGTGACAACCGGACCGTCCCGGGGGCGCAGATCCTCGATGCCGCCGCGGTGGCCCCCGGTACGCCGCTGCTGCAGGTCGACACCGAGGCGGTGGCCCGGCGGATCGCGGCCATCCCGTCGATCTCCTCGGCGCGGGTGCAGCGCAGTTATCCCTCGACCCTGCAGATCACCGTCATCGAACGGGTGCCGGTCGCGGTTGTCCCCGACGGCGACAAGGTGCACGTGCTCGACCGGTCCGGAGTGGGCTATCTGACGTACCCGAACTCCTCGATTCCGCCGGAGATCAAGAAACTCCCGGTGTTGCAGACCGCGACCCCCGGCCCGGCCGATCCGACGACGCGCGCTGCGCTCGGGGTGACCGCAGACCTGCCGCCGCAGTTGTCGGCGCTGGTGCTGCGGGTGATCGCGAATTCGCCGGTGGACATCGAATTCGCGTTGACCGGCAACCGCAAGGTCATCTGGGGTGACGACACCCGCAACGACGAGAAGGCGCGCACTCTCGGCTACCTCCTGAGCCAGAAGGCGACCGAGTACAACGTCTCGGCGCCGAATTTCCCCGCCTTTCGCTGAGGATTCGCTGTCGACGCCGTGCGAATCGGTGTCGGGGGACACGAGTTTGGCGACACGCCGGGCCACCTGCTGGCCCACCGGGGTGGTGATGCCTAGCGTCAATCCCAACATCACTACTTGACATAACTCTGAATCTATGGTTGAGGTTTAGGGTTTCGCGATCGACAAGAGGAAGGCGAGCGTCATGACGCCACCGCACAACTACCTGGCCGTGATCAAGGTCGTCGGCATCGGCGGCGGCGGCGTCAACGCCGTGAACCGCATGATCGAGCAGGGGCTCAAGGGGGTGGAGTTCATCGCCATCAACACCGATGCCCAGGCGCTGTTGATGAGCGATGCCGACGTCAAACTCGACGTGGGACGCGACTCGACCCGTGGGCTCGGCGCCGGTGCCGATCCCGAGGTCGGCCGGCGTGCGGCCGAGGACGCCCGCGACGAGATCGAGGAGCTCCTCAAGGGCGCCGACATGGTCTTCGTGACCGCGGGAGAGGGCGGCGGCACCGGCACCGGTGGTGCACCGGTGGTGGCCCAGATCGCCCGCAAGCTCGGTGCGCTGACCGTCGGCGTGGTGACCCGACCGTTCGCATTCGAGGGCAAGCGCCGCGGCGGCCAGGCTGAAGCCGGGATCACCGCGCTGCGCGAGTCGTGCGACACGTTGATCGTCATCCCCAACGACCGTCTGCTGCAGCTCGGCGACGCCCAGGTGAGCCTGATGGACGCCTTCCGCAGCGCCGACGAGGTGCTCCTCAACGGCGTGCAGGGCATCACCGACCTGATCACCACCCCGGGCCTGATCAACGTCGACTTCGCCGACGTCAAGGGCGTCATGAGCGATGCCGGCAGCGCCCTGATGGGGATCGGCTCCTCGCGCGGCGAGGACCGTGCGAAGAAGGCCGCCGAGTCGGCGATCAACTCGCCGTTGCTCGAGGCGTCGATGGAAGGTGCGCGTGGTGTGCTCATCTCGATCGCCGGTGGCAGTGACCTCGGTCTGTTCGAGATCCACAACGCCGCGACCCAGGTCCAGGAGGCCGCCCACGAGGACGCGAACATCATCTTCGGCACGGTGATCGACGACAACCTCGGCGACGAGGTGCGGGTGACCGTGATCGCCGCCGGTTTCGACGGTGGCTCACCGCGCAAGCGTGCCGACGCCCCCGCCGCCGGAGCGGGCAAGGTCGGGGCCGCGCAGGCCGGCGACGTGTCCCGGCCGGCGAAGAACGACCCCCTGTTCGGCGAGATGCCGTCGGGGCAGGGCGATCCCTTCGCCTCGTCGTCGACACCGGAGCGGCCGCGTCGCAACAACGTGACCCTCGACGACGACGACGTCGATGTGCCCTCCTTCATGAAGCGATAGTCATGGGTGGGACCGGCGGACCGGCGACGGCAGCCCGGGTGCGTCGGGTGGTCACCACCCGCGCCGGCGGCAGCTCGCAGGCGCCCTACGACAGTTTCAATCTCGGCGATCACGTCGGTGACGACCCCGCAGCGGTCGCCGCCAATCGTTCGCGGCTGGCCCGCCAGATCGGGGTGGACGAATCCCGGGTGGTGTGGATGGAGCAGATCCACAGCCGCAACGTGACCGTGGTCGACGAGTCGACGTTCACCGCACCCGACGTCGAGAAGGTGGGCCCGTCGATCCGCGTGCCGGCCACCGACGCACTGGTCACCGCCCTGCCCGGGGTGGCGCTCGCGGTGCTCTCGGCCGATTGCGTGCCGGTGTTGCTCAGCGACGACGAGGCCGGTGTCATCGCCGGTGTCCACGCCGGTCGCGTCGGTGCCCGCATCGGCATCGTGCCGGCCACCCTGCGCGCGATGATCCGGCTCGGCGCGCGTCCCGAGCGCATCGGGGCCTTTCTCGGCCCGGCAGCCGGCGGTGAGCGCTACGAGGTGCCCGACGCGATGCAGCGCGACGTCGAGGAGCACCTGCCCGGCAGCGCCTGCCGGACCGCGAAGGGCACCGCTGGTCTGGATCTGCGGGCCGGTATCCGGCGGCAGTTGCTGGCCGTCGGGGTGAACTCGGTGGCCGTCGACCCGCGGTGCACCATCTCCGACACCGATCTGTTCAGTCACCGTCGCGGCGCACCGACGGGTCGGCTGGCCTCGGTCATCTGGATCGACCGGTGAGCGATCCGCGCACCGAGGAGCTCGCGCAGCGCCTGGCCACCGTGCGCGGGGAACTCGACGCGGCCGTCGCCCGCGCCGGTCGAGCGCCGGGTGACGTCGAGCTGCTGGTGGTGACCAAGTTCTTTCCGGCCGCCGATGTTGCGCGGCTGATCGAGCTGGGAGAGCGCGAGTTCGGCGAGTCCCGCGAACCCGAGGCCAGTCGCAAGATCGCCGAACTCGGTGAGCTCGTCGACAGCAGCGGAGCCGTCTTCGACATGATCGGCAGCGTGCAGACCAAGAAGGCGAAAACCGTTGCGCGCTGGGCGCGTTCGGTGCATTCGGTCGATCGCGACAAGCTCGTCGACCAGTTGGCGACGGCCGCGCAGGCGGCGTTGCACGAGCAGCTGCGCACCGAACCGCTCGGGGTGTTCTGTCAGGTCAGTCTCGACGGTGATCCGACGCGGGGTGGCGTCATCGAGGCGGAGCTGCCCGAACTCGCACAGCGCGTGGTCGCCGCGCCGTCGCTGCGGCTGGCGGGCTTGATGGTCATCGCGCCGACGCACGGTGAGGTGCGGGAGTGGATGGCGACGACCGCGCGCATCCGCGAGGGATTCCTGCGGGAGCATCCGGATGCGACAGCGCTGTCGGCCGGCATGAGTGGCGACATGGCGATCGCCGTCGAATACGGCTCGACATGTGTGCGTGTCGGTACCGCGATCATGGGATCCCGGCCGATACTCTCTCAGTAATCACACAAGTCACACGAGAACCATCGAGAACAGCTCACACACCGGCAACAGCTGCAACACCCGCTCGTGAGCGTCGGATGACCAGAGAGGCCCAGCACATGACCACGATGCAGAAGTTCAAGGCATATTTCGGCATGGTGCCTCCGAGCGAGTACGAGGACGACTACCTCGACGAGCCCGGCCCCGGCCCGGTCCGGGCCGCCGCGCGAGAGCGCGCCTACCGCGACGACTACTACGGCGACTCGTCCTACCGGGAGGAGGCACTCGCCGACTCCGCCTACGGCGATTACCGTGACGCCGGCTACCGGGATCGTGAGGCCGGCTTGGCCGGACGCGATCGTGAGGTCTACGCCGAGGAGCGGCGGTACGCGGTGGGCGGTTACGAGGGATACGAGCCCGGCTATGCCGGCGCGGAGTACGCCTATGCGGGCGGTGGCGTCCGAGCGGCCACCGAAGTGTCGCCCGAGCGGGTGCGTGCCACCCGGCTCGAGCCGTTGCAGCGCTCGAGCGGTGCGACGTTGCGTGCGACCGGCGCCGGGCGGCCGGGCGGGGCCGAGCGGGGTGACCTCGAGCGCGTCTTCGCCGACGGCCCGCTGCACAAGATCACCACCCTGCGTCCGTCCGATTACGGTGAGGCACGCACCATCGGTGAGCGCTTCCGTGATGGCAATCCGGTGATCATGGACCTGGTCAACATGACCAACGACGACGCCAAGCGACTCGTCGACTTCGCCGCCGGACTGGCGTTCGCATTGCGTGGCTCCTTCGACAAGGTGGCCACCAAGGTGTTCTTGCTCTCACCCGCCGACATCGACGTCTCGCCCGAGGACCGGCGCAAGATCGCCGAGACCGGGTTCTACAACCAGTCCTGACCGGTACGAATTGCCCGATATCGCGTCGCGATGCGATATTTCCGGCAATTCCCCCGAATTACCGTCCTCGCGCCCGCGGCGACGTGCCGGAACCCCGGTGCGGCCGCGGGCGCCTCACGTCAGGCACTCTTGAGAAGTGGCGATTGTGTTCGAAGTCATCTGGTACATCCTGTTCGTCTACTGGCTGCTGTTGCTGGCCCGGCTCGTCGTGGAGTTGGTGCGCACCTTCGCGCGGGAATGGCGACCGACGGGGATCGTCGTGGCGATCATCGAGATCACCTTCACGGTGACCGACCCACCGATCAAACTGTTCCGGCGGATCATCCCGCCGATTCCGCTCGGCCCGGTCCGCCTCGACCTGTCGCTGATGATCGTCCTGATCCTGGTGGTGATCGCGATGCAGGTGGTCGGGTCGTTCCGGATGGGGGCCGCGGCGTCGGCGCTCGGAATGTGACTCGTGATCTGACCTGGCACCGACTTCGGTCGAACGAGAAAGTCGGTCGCCGAACTGCCTGGGGACTTGGCCGGAGAGCGTATTGCTGATGTCATGGTTGAGCGACTGTTTGATTGCAGGACGACATCGATGTCCTACTACGAACGGTTCAGATGTGACAGGATAAGACGCCAGTTACAGATTTTGACTGGTATGAATGGTCAGTGACAGTCTGTAATGGGACACGTGACAGCGTGGAACTGCTCGGCTGACGCAGAACTGCTCGACTGACGCAGTACTACTGACACAAGGCTCGACCAAGACAAGCTCGAACGACATTGAGGGGAACCGACATGCGGCTGACACCAGCTGATGTGCACAACGTCGCGTTCAGCAAACCGCCTATCGGTAAACGCGGCTACAACGAAGACGAGGTGGACCAGTTCCTCGACTTTGTCGAAGCAGAACTCGCGCGTCTGATCGACGAGAACTCGGATCTGAAACAACGCGTCGAAGAACTCGAAGGCGAGCTCACCGAAGCGCGATCGGGTGCCGCTGCGGCACCTGCGCCGTCGGAGGACCACACCCAGGTCTTCGCGGTGTCCACTCCCGAACCCCAGGCCGCGCCTGCTCCCGCTCCGGCGGCGGCACCGGCCGACGGCGACGCCCACGTCCGTGCGGCCAAGGTCCTCGCGCTTGCGCAGGAGACCGCCGACCGTTTGACCAGCACGTCGCGGCAGGAGGCCGACTCGTTGCTGGCCGACGCGCGGCAGCGGTCGGACTCGATGGTCGCCGAGGCGCAGAGCAAGTCCGAGGCCATGCTCGCCGATGCACGGCAGCGGTCGGAGGCCATCCTGGCCGACGCGCAGACCCGCTCGGAGGCGCAGCTGCGTCAGGCGCAGGAACGTGCCGACGCCCTGCAGAGTGATGCCGAGCGCAAGCACGCCGAGATCATGGGCACCATCAACCAGCAGCGTGGTGTGCTCGAGGGCCGGATCGAACAGCTCAAGATCTATGAGCGTGAGTACCGTACGCGTCTCAAGACCTACCTGGAATCCCAGCTCGAGGAACTCCAACAGCGCGGTAGTGCGGCACCGGTCGAGAGCGGACGCCCGGCCGATCAGTCGTTCTCCACCGATCCCGGCAACGGTGGATTCAGCAGCTACTCGCAGAGCTGAACGGGACGACACTAGGTCGATGACGTGCTGACCCTGGCGCTGGCTGCCACGCTTGTCGGATTCGTCCTACTTGTCGTCGGCCTCATCACCGGCACCCTGTGGCTTGCGATCGCCTGCATCGTCGTCTGCCTCGTCGGGCTGATCTTTCTCGTCGCCGACATCGTCTGGAGTGGTCGGCGCGGTAAGCCCGATGATGAAGAGGCCGGTGGTGGCTTCGGGTTCGGCGCCGCGCAGCACGTCGAAGAAGATGGCGACGACGCCGACGATTCTCGGCACACGCCTCGGCGCCCCGAGGACGGGCGACCCGAGGACAGTGGTCCGCAGTCGGAGTCCGCGCCGCACGAGGACTCCGATCAGCAGTCGACCGAGGATCGCCGTCGGGCGCTCTGGGAAGGCGTGATCTCGTCTCCCGACGCGCCCGAGACCGCGAGGGGGCCGCGTGGGGGAGACCAGCGTCCGCCCGAGTCCGTGCCGACCCAAGCTGCTCCGCCCCCCACTCGCCCCGGCGCACCTGCAGCCGACCGGCCCACCGCGCCCTCGACCGCCGAGCGGGGATATGCCGACTATCTGCGGTCGGTCGGGGCCGCCGACGCGCGGCCGCGACCTCCGGTATCCAACCCCTCGATAACCAACCCTGCTGTGTCGAACCCCGCTGGCCCGAACCCAACTGGTCCGAACCCTGCTGGCCCGAATACGGGTTCCGATCCACGCGGCCGACAACGGCCGCCCGGCCCGCCCCAGACCGGCCGGTTCCGGCCCGGTCCGGCGCCGACTCCGCAGGGCTCTCGGGGGACGCACTCCGATCCCGGGTCCACGACGCAGTCGGGGGAATCGGAGCCCGGAGAGCGGCCGGAGAAGATCGATCCGCTGCATCCGGACTGGCGCCCGCCCCAGCAGTGATACCCAGCAGTGACACCCCGGTAGCGACACCCGAGCAGTGACGGCCGGCTCGCCCGGCGTTGCTGCCACGCAGGGGACCGTCCGCCCAGGTGACCGGCTGCCGTGGTGACAGAAATCGATTTGGCCCGACCCGGTCCGGCACGGCTACACTGGTGTGCGCGTTGATCCGGCCATCACCGGGGAGCACCCGGAAGAACCGAACGTCCCCGTCGGGTCGTTCTCAGTAGAACCGGGCGGGTGGGCCCGTCACAGCCCGCGTCCTGTGACATCAGCACCACACATGCGCGGGACTCGAGAGGCATCGACCGTCGTCGATGCAAGCGGGGTGGTACCGCGCAACCGGAAACGGTTTGCGTCCCCGTGCCGAGAAGCATCGAGATGGCACGAGGAGACCAGCCGTGACCGACGTGGGTCAATCCCCGCACACCCCCCAGTCCGCCGAGACCGGTGCGTCGTCGCCTACCGACGACGGGAGCCGGATCTATCCGCGCGTCGACATGACCGGCGGCGAGCGTGGTGCGCCGTCCTTCCCCGACGTCGAGCGCACCGTGCTGCAGTACTGGGACGCCGACGACACCTTCCGTGCGTCTGTCGAGAAACGATCCCGGGCGGAAGAGTTCGTGTTCTACGACGGCCCGCCGTTCGCCAACGGTCTGCCGCACTACGGACATCTGCTCACCGGCTACGTCAAGGACGTCGTCCCGCGCTATCAGACCATGCGGGGCAAGAAGGTCGAACGCCGGTTCGGTTGGGACACACACGGTCTGCCCGCCGAATTGGAGGCCGAACGCCAGCTCGGGATCACCGACAAATCGGAGATCGAGAAGATGGGCATGGAGCGGTTCAACGACTTCTGCCGCGACTCGGTGCTGCGTTACACCGGTGAGTGGCGGGACTATGTGACCCGCCAGGCCCGTTGGGTCGACTTCGACAACGACTACAAGACCCTCGACATCGACTACATGGAGTCGGTGATGTGGGCGTTCAAACGCCTGTGGGACAAGGGCTTGATCTACCAGGGCTATCGGGTGCTGCCGTACAGCTGGTACGAGCAGACCCCGCTGAGCAACCAGGAGTCCAAGCTCGACGACGCCTACCGGATGCGACAGGATCCGGCGGTGACGGTGACCATGCCGCTCGTGGCTCCCGGTAGTCCGCTCGACGGCGTGAACGCGTTGATCTGGACGACCACCCCGTGGACGTTGCCGAGCAACCTCGCGATCGCGGTGAATCCGAAGGTCACCTACGTCCACGTGCGCGCCGCCGACGGGCACGACTACCTGCTCGCCGAGGCGTTGCTGGGTGCGTATGCGGGCGAGCTCGGCGACACCACCGAGCTCGGCCGGTACCCGGGCGCGGATCTGGCCGACCTGCGCTACCTGCCACCGTTCGATTTCTTTGTCGGACACCCGAATTCCCATCGGGTATTGCTCGGCGACTATGTCACCACCGACAGCGGCACCGGCATCGTGCACCTGGCTCCCGCGTTCGGTGAAGAGGACATGGAGCTGGCGACCGCCAACGGCATCGAGGTCGTACAGCCGCTCGATCCGGGGGGCCGGTTCACCTCGGCGGTGCCGACGTATGAGGGGCAGATGGTCTTCGACGCCAACCCGGCAATCATCAAGGACCTCAAGGCCGGTGGCGGTCACGTCCAGGCCGGGCCCGACGGGCGGAGCGGGCGCATCCTTCGGCACGAGACCATCGAGCACTCCTATCCGCATTCGTGGCGGTCGGGAAAGCCGTTGATCTACATGGCCGTTCCGTCGTGGTTCGTCGCGGTCACCCCGATCAAGGAGCGCATGCTCGAACTCAACAAGCAGATCACCTGGGCGCCCGACCACATCCGCGACGGCCAGTTCGGCAAGTGGCTCGAAGGTGCCCGTGACTGGAACATCAGCCGAAATCGGTTCTGGGGTGCGCCGATCCCGGTGTGGGTCTCCGACGACCCGGATCATCCACGCACCGATGTCTACGGATCGCTCGACGATCTCGAGCGCGACTTCGGGGTGCGTCCGGACAATCTGCACCGGCCCTACATCGACGAGCTGACCCGGCCCAATCCCGACGATCCCACCGGCGCGTCGACGATGCGTCGTGTGCCCGAGGTCTTCGACTGCTGGTTCGAGTCGGGTTCGATGCCGTTCGCGCAGGTGCACTACCCGTTCGAGAACGCCGACTGGTTCGACGGCGACGCCGACGCGGGCCTGGCGCCGCACAATCCGGGCGACTTCATCGTCGAGTACAACGGTCAGACCCGGGGCTGGTTCTACAACCTGCACGTGCTGGCCACCGCGCTCTTCGATCGTCCCGCATTCAAAAGTGTTGTCGCGCACGGAATCGTGCTCGGCGACGACGGGCAGAAGATGAGCAAGTCCAAGCGCAACTACCCCGACGTCAACGAGGTCTTCGACCGCGACGGCAGCGATGCGATGCGCTGGTTCCTGATGGCCTCGCCGGTGCTGCGGGGCGGTAACCTCGTCGTCACCGAGAAGGGCATCCGCGAGGGTGTGCGACAGGCGTTGCTGCCGTTGTGGAATGCCTACAGTTTCTTGGCGCTCTACGCCGAGAAGCCGGCGAGCTGGCGGACCGATTCGACCAACGTGCTCGACCGCTACATCCTGGCCAAGCTCGCGCTGACCCGGGACGAGATGACCACCGCGCTCGATGCCTACGACATCGCCGGCGCGTGTGATTCGTTGCGGCGCTTCGTCGAATCACTGACGAACTGGTATGTGCGCCGGTCCCGGGCCCGGTTCTGGGCCGGTCAGGACGCGGACGCCGATGCCTTCGACACCCTCTACACGGTGCTCGAGGTGGCCTCTCGCCTTGCCGCGCCGCTGTTGCCGATGGCCACCGAGGCGATCTGGCGTGGGCTCACCGGCGAGCGGTCGGTGCACCTGACCGACTGGCCCACCGCCGACGAGTTGCCCGCCGACACGGCGCTGGTGGCGGCGATGGACGAGGTGCAGGCGGTGTGCTCGACGGCGTCGAGTGTGCGCAAGGCCAACAAGTTGCGGGTGCGCCTGCCCCTGCCGGGGCTGACCGTGGCCTCGCCGACGGCCGGGCAACTCGAGCCGTTCACCGACCTGATCGCCGACGAGATGAACGTGAAGTCGGTGACACTGTCCACCGACGCCGATGCCTACGGCCGACAGGAACTCGCGGTGAACGCGCGGGCTGCGGGCCCACGGCTGGGCAAGGACGTGCAGCGGGTCATCAAGGCGGTCAAGGCCGGCGACTGGGCGGTGCGCACCACCGACGACGGCACCGAGGTGGTCAGTGCCGCCGGTATCGACCTCGAGCCCGGCGAGTACACGCGCCGGCTCGTCGCGCAGGAGCCCGAATCGACCGCCGAATTGCCCGGGGGCGCAGGGTTGGTCGTTCTCGATACCGCGGTCACTCCGGAGCTCGAGGCCGAGGGATGGGCCAAGGACCGGGTCCGCGAGCTCCAGGAGGCCCGGCGCTCGCTGGGTCTCGACGTCTCGGATCGGATCGAGGTGCGTCTGGTGGTGCCCGCCGAACGTCTGGACTGGGCCCGCACCCACGCCGACCTGATCGCCGGGGAGATCCTCGCGGTCGCCTTCGAGGTCGTACAGTCCGACACGCCGGGCGGCATCGAACTCGGCGACGGTGTGTCCGCCGACATCACCCGCGCCGCCACCTGAGCCGCGCTGCGCGGTACTCCCGATCGCCCGCATGCGTCACGCGTGCGGGCGATCGGCGTCTCGAGGGGAGATTCTGGGGGATATCTCAGTGGGCAGCCGACCCACCCAGCGCACGCCTGCTCGACTGCAGAGCCGACCGCAGTGCCTCGACCTCGGTCTCGTCGAGATCGGCGACCATCCGGGTCTCGATGGCCGTGATCGCCGGCTCCAGACGTTCGACGGTCTCGTGGCCGTGGTCGGTCAGGTACAGCCGCATCTGCCTGCGGCTGTGCGGGTCGGTCTCGCGTCGGACGAATTGCCGTTCCTCGAGCACCGCGGTGATCCGGGCCATCGTCTGCGGTCGCACGAACGAATTGCGGGCGAGTTCGGCCGACGTCAGCCCCGGCCGGCGCGCCAGCACGGTCAGGGCGGTGTATTGCACCGGTGTCAGTCCCTCGCCGCCGACCACCTCGTCCATCCGGGCGCGCACCGCCAACTCCAGCTGCTTGACGAGGTAGAGCAGGGTGGCGTTGCTGGTGGGCATAGGTGACTCTCTCGCGACGGTGACGATACGGGGCGGTGAGGGTGTAGGGCGGGCGGCGGACGTGAAGCGGTGGCGAACTCGACCTTGATTATGCAGAACCGCCGCGTCACCCCGCCGCAACCCCGGCGAGGTACCCGCCGTCGGAGAGGAGGTGGGCGCCACACTCTTGCGCGGACGTGATCAAACCGTCAGTATTGCTGTTATCAGCTTTGCTGATAATTGGGCAGCGTCATCCACGCCGCCTCCTCGGCTCGGAAAGGTCCCGCCCATGACCCAGAGAACGCTCGTCACCGGACAGGTTGCCGACAGATACGTCCTCGACAGACGGACGCTGATCGCCGCGGCGGCGGCGATCGCCCTGGCGCAGGCTGCGTTGGCCATGCCCGCAGTGCTCAACGGGCTCTTCCAGGACGATCTCGGCACCAGCGCGTCACAGCTCACCTGGATCTCCGCGGCGTTCCTGGTCCCGGTCACCCTGTTCGAGCTCACCTTCGGGGTGCTGGGAGATCTGTTCGGCCGCAAGCGATTACTGATCATCGGCACCATCGTCCTGGGTATCGGTCAGCTGATCGGCTTCCTCACCCCGGGCGCCGACGTCGACACCTCGATCCGGGTGGCCGTGCTGCTCGTCGGCCAGGTGCTCACCGGTGTCGGCGCGGCCGCGATCATGCCCACCACCCTGGCGATGGTCGCGGCGGGCACGCACACGCCCCACGACCGCGCCCGCGCGATCTCGGTGTGGGCCGCGGCGCTGGCCACCGGCAGCTTCGTGTCCCCGGTGCTGGGCGGTTTCCTCGCCCGCTATCCCTTCGCGGGCACCGACACCGCGGGTTGGCGACGGGGTTTCCTGGCGGTGGCCGTGCTCGCGGTTCCGTGCCTGATCGTGACGCTCACGATGGCCACCACGTCCTCGGCTCCCACGGGGCGATCGTTGGACTGGCCGGGTCAGATCACCGTCGCGATCTCGCTGTTCGCCCTGCTCTACGCGGTGATCCAGGGGTCGACGACCGGCTACGGTGCCCCGGACATCATCGGCGCATTCGTCGTCGCCGCACTGTCGGCCGTCGCGTTCATCATCGTCGAGCGTCGTGCACCGGCGCCGCTGTTACGTCTGGACCTGTTCGGCAACCGGGCGTTCAGCGTCGCGGCGATCGCCACCGTGCTGGGCAGTTTCGCGTTGCTCGGCACCGCCTACATCACCAGCATCAGATTGGCGGCCATCCAGGGGTTTTCGCCCTTGGTGACGTCGATCGCGTTCGTCATCCTCAACGGCATGACCCTGCTCACCGCACCGCTGGTCGCCCGCCTGCTGGTCCGCCACAACGCGCGATGGCTCATGGCGGGTGGTTTCGGTCTGATCGCGATCGGTGACCTCTGGGCCGCGTCGACCCCGGCGGCAACGATGTCGCTCGGCCTGATCCTGCCGCCGATCGCGGTCGTCGGGCTCGGCTTCGCGCTCGCGCTGCAGGCGGTCACCGCCGTGGCCGTCAACACCGTGCCCACGCACCTGGCCGGGATGGCCAGCGGCACCACGAGTCTGCTGCGCGACTTCGGCTTCACCCTCGGGCCGTCGGTGATCGGGGCGATCGCACTGACCCAGGCCGCCAACGCCATCCAGGCGAAGCTCAACGCATCCGAAGATCTCCGTAATGCCTTGCAGGCCTTCGATTCGGCGCCCGCCCACGCGTCCGGCGCCACCCGCGAGTCCCTCGAAGCAGCCGTAGGCGCGGTCCACTCGGGCCCGCTGGGCGCCAACGGGGTTCCGGCGACGGTGATGGTCGACGGAAAGTCCATGCCGCTCAACCCTTTGCAGTCGGTTGCCTTCGATGCGCTCGATCATTCGTACTCGATGGCCTTCGTGGTGTGTGCCGGCGCGGCCCTGCTCGCCACCCTCATCGTCGGCATCGGGTTCACCGGGGTCGATCCGCGGGGCCGTGTCAGCGGCGAACCCGAGACCGTATGACCAACCCACGACTTCTCCGGAGGCATCGAATGTCAGTGCTTGCCAACCCGACCGTGGCACGGGTCGTCGCGCGGGGAATGCAGTGGGGGATGGGTCGTGCGGCGCGGCGCACGACCACTCGGGCGCGGTCGCGATTCCCCGGGCACCGAGCCACCACCGAGCCGCTGCGGATACCGAGCACTCCGGGTCCGGTCACGGCAACGATCTATCGTCCGGCCCGCACCGACCGCACACCGCCGGTGTATGTGAACCTGCACGGTGGTGGATATGTCATGGGGGTGAGGGAGCAGGACGACCCGGTGTGTCGGCTGCTGGCGGTGGAGGCGGCGTCGTGGTCGTCAATGTCGACTACGCTCTCGCCCCGCAGCATCGGTTTCCGCAACCGCCCGAGCAGATTCACGAGATTCTCGTCTGGATCGCCGAGCACGGCAACGAGCACGGTTGGGACGGCACCCGGCTGGTCGTCGGCGGTCAGAGCGCCGGCGGCGCGCTCGCGGCGGCCGGGGCGCGGCTCGCACTCGAGCGCGGTGGCCCAGCGATCTCGTTGCAGGTCCTGCACTATCCGCCACTGGATCTGACGGTCCCCGCGGGCGCCAAGCATTCACCACTGGCTCGTCCGATGCTCCGACCGTGGATGGGTACGGTGTTCGACGCCGCCTACGTCCCCGACGTCACGCAGCGGTCCGACCGGCTGGTCTCACCCGCCGGCGGCGCCGACGAGGCCGATCTCACCGGTATCGCACCCGCTCTGGTCATCGTGGCGCACAACGACATCCTGGCCGAGGAGGGACGGAGATACGCCCGGCGGCTCGAGGCCGCCGGGGCGTTGCGCGGGCTCCTCGAGGTCCCCGACGCCGATCACGGGTACGACGTCGACGACGACGTCAAGGCGCTCTCGTCGTACGGATGGATCGCCGAGCGGGTACGCGTCGCGACTGCCGTCGAGGCACCTCCGTCAGCGGAACACCGATGACAGGACCGCGTCGATCTGGGCGGTGAACAGGTGCTCGGGAACGGAGAACGTCTCCGAGCCGTATTGGCCGAACACCTCCAGCGAGGTGGCCCCGATCACCGCGGCCCACAGCAGGGTGCCGGTGACGAGGGCGGCATCGGGTAGGTCGTTGCCGAACTCGATGCGGATGGCGTCGAGATCGGCCGACAGCGCGGGGGAGACCTCGCAGTCCGGGGTGGCGAGGACGCCTGCGTCGTGTGCGGCTGCGAGTTCGGCGATGAGCCGTGCGATCACGCGGGTGCCGGGGGTGACGGTACGGTCGGCGGGCGCCGCATATCCGGGGACGGGGCTGCCGTAGAGGAGTGCCCAGCGCGCCGGGTCGTCGACGGCCCAGATCCGGATTGCCTTGGCAGCAGCCATGATCCGGCCGCGATGGTCCTCGGTGTCGATACGGTCGGTGGCGGCGTCGACCGACTCGGCGAGATGGGTGTACCCCTCGATGAGCAGCCGGGTGAGCAGTTCGTCGCGACTGGGGACGTAGCGGTAGACCGCCGAGGAGACCAGGCCGAGTTCCCGCGCGATCGCGCGCAGAGACAGTCCCGCGGCGCCGTGGGTGCTCAGATGTTCTCGACCGAGCCGCAGGATCTCGGTCTCCATCGTCTGCCGGTTCTCGGCTCGGGTGCGGGGGGCGCGTGTCGTCGGTCCGGGCATGGCGACCATCATCGCACAATGCGAGAGCATTGCTCTTGTTTTTTGGATCGGGTGCGCGCATACTCGAAACGAGAGCGGTGCTCTCTTCGACGAAAGGTGGTCCCCGATGACCCATTACCTCCCGCCCACGACGACCGATTCCCGAATGAATGCCCTCGTCCGCTGGCTGACCGACCACGGCTTCTCACTCGCCGGCGCCCAGACCCTGACCGTGATCGGTCGCACCTCCGGTGCGCCGCAGAGGATTCCGGTCAATCCACTTGTCCTCGACGGCGTCGAGTACCTGGTGGCGGTGCGTGGCGCCACCCAATGGGTCCGCAATGCGCGCGTGGCGGGTTCGGGTGAACTGCGTCGTGGCCGGCGCTCGCGCCGGGTTGTGCTCGTCGAGGTGCCCGCGGCCGACCGGGCCGCGATCATCCGTCGCTACCTCGACAAGTGGGGGTGGGAGGTCGGGCGGTTCCTGCCGGAGGGACTCGGGGTCGACGCGACCGAGACGCAGCTCGCGGAGCATGCCGAACAGATCCCGGTCTTCGCCGTCTCTGCCGCCTAGCCACCCGCTGCCAGGTGTGCCGACGCCGTGACGATCGGTGGGCGGGGCAGGACCTAGTCTGCAAGGGTGTCGGAGTCTGCAGGAGTCCCGGGGATCGCCGGTCGGGATGACGCCACCGAGCGCAGCGAGCGGGATGGCACCGAGCGCAGCGGGCGGGATGGCACCGAGCGCAGCGAGCAGGATGGCACCGAGCGCAGCGAGCAGGATGGCACCGAGCGCAGCGAGCGGTGGGTGATGCATCTCGACATGGACGCCTTCTTCGCCTCCGTCGAACAGCTCA
Source organism: Gordonia sp. YC-XJ4 (assembly GCF_059511865.1). Lineage (NCBI taxonomy): Bacteria > Bacillati > Actinomycetota > Actinomycetes > Mycobacteriales > Gordoniaceae > Gordonia > Gordonia sp. YC-XJ4. The sequence goes on along the minus strand of NZ_CM183447.1, from coordinate 3,403,173 downwards.
CGCGCCCGACCCTGCGGGGCAGGCCGGTGCTGGTCGGCGGTATCGGTGGGCGGGGGGTGGTCGCGGGTGCGAGCTATGCGGCGCGGGCCTACGGTGCGTCGTCGGCGATGCCTATGCATCAGGCGCGCCGACTCGTCGGCGCGTCCGCGGTGGTGCTCCCGCCGCGCGGCGCCGTCTATCGGGTTGTCAGTGAGCGGATCTTCGCGCTCGTCCGCGAGACGGTGGGTGTGATCGAGATGTTGTCCTTCGACGAGGCGTTCGCCGAACCCGAGGTGCTCGTCGGATGCACCGCCGCGCAGGCACACGCGTTCGCCGACGATATCCGGCGGCGCATCCGCGACGAGGTCGGCCTGGCCGCGTCGGTGGGGTTCGGCTCGGGCAAGCAGATCGCCAAGATCGCTTCCGGGATGGCCAAACCCGATGGCGTGATGGTGATCTCGCCCAGCCGTGAACTGGCGTTCCTGCATGCGCTACCGGTCCGAAAACTGTGGGGGATCGGACCGGTGTCCGGGGATCGTCTGTCCCGGTTGGGTATCGACACGATCGGCGACCTCGCGGCCCTGTCGGAGGTCGAGGTCGCCTCGGTGCTCGGTTCCACCATCGGTCCGGCGCTGCACCGGCTCGCTCAGGGCATCGACGATCGGCCGGTCACCGAACGTGCTGCGGCCAAACAGATCTCGGCCGAATCCACCTTCGCCGCCGACATCGTGTCGATGGCGGGACTGCGGCCGGCGATCGATCGGTCGGCCGCCGACGCGCACCGTCGGCTCGTCGCCGACGGGCGTGGTGCCCGCACCGTCGTGCTCAAACTCAAACGTGCCGACATGTCGGTACTCACCCGCAGTTTCACGCTGCCCGCGGCCACCAGCGATCTCGACTCACTCACCGCGGTGGCCCGGCGCCTGGCCCTCGATCCCGAGTCGATTGGACCGATTCGCCTTGTCGGAGTGGGCTATTCCGGTCTCAGTGACACCGAGCAGTATGCGTTGTTCGACGACGTCGCGGCCCCGGCCGGGCAGGTGCCCGGCATGTCCACGCGCACCACGGAGTCCGCGCCCGGTGCCGACGGCATCGAGAACAGTGACGGCGGTGACGGCATCGAGGACGGTGGCGGCACGGGGGCGGGCGGCGGTGCAGCGAACGCAGCGCCGCGCAACGAGTGGGCGACCGGCAACGATGTGACCCACCGCGACCACGGGCACGGTTGGGTGCAGGGTGCCGGGCACGGTGTGGTCACCGTGCGGTTCGAAACCAGGACCACCGGGCCCGGTCCGGCGCGTACCTTCGCCGCCGACGATCCCGATCTGCGCCGTGCGGACCCGATCGACAGTCTGGACTGGTCGAGCGGGTGAGCGCACGGGCTCCCGGCGCGCAATCGCCCAGTCGCCCAGGCGCTCAGTCGTCCCGCGGCTCGGATGCGGAGAAGAAGTCGGCGACCTCGTCGGCGTCGCAGCCGGTGGTGAGCAGTGCCTGCAGGGCCACGCGTGCCTGAGGTGCGCGCAGCCACCTCGAGACGATCGCCCCGGCACGCTCGAGATCCACCGCGCCACCCCCGCCGCCGTAGGTGGCAACCACCGGGCCGTAGGGCACCCGGGTGGTGACGACCACGACCACCCCGCGCTGCCGCGCCAGGCTGACCTCGGCGGTGATGTCGGGATGGGTGTTGCCCGAACCGGTCCCGGCGAGCACGATGCCCGCGGCGTTCTGCGACACCGATGCGGCGATGAGTCCCGGTGAGACACCCGGATACAAGGTGTAGGCGTCGACGCGGACCGGACGGCCACCCGGCAGTGGACCGGTCAGCAATGGTCGTGGCAACGAATCGTGCACGGAATCGAAGACATCGAGATCGACCGTGGAGGCCTTGAACGCCCCGCGCGCCGCGGTGATCCGACCGCCGAGGACGATCTGCACCCCGAGCGAGCGCGAGTCCGGATCGGCGGCATGCGCCAACGCCGACGCGATGTTGGCCGGGCCGTCGGCGTGCGGTGCGTCGGCCGGGCGTTGGGCGCCGGTGAAGACCACCGGACGGGGATCGGCGGCGACGAGGTCGGCGAGGAAGGCGGTCTCCTCCATCGTGTCGGTGCCATGGGTCACCACCACCCCGTCGATGTCGGGGTCGGCGAGAGCGTCGGCGATCGCGGCGACCACGCGGAACTGTTCGGTCGGTGTCATCGCCGAACTGTCCACCGACATCAGATCGACGGGAACGATCTGTGGTTCGAACGTTTCCCCGATGAGCGCCGCGTGCGCGGCCGACTCATCAGCGGTGGCCAGCAGGTCGCCCGCGGAGAGCACCGGCACCGCACCGTCGGTTCCGGTGCGGGCCGCGACGGTGCCGCCGGTGGTGATCAGGGCGATGCGTGCGTGCGGCGTGGGTGCCATGGATCACAGGTTGCGGGAACCCGTCGACGGCGTCAACCGTTGCGGTCGTGGTGTCCGGCACGCCGGTGCCGTGCGACGGTTTGGCATAGTGGTGTCACCGTTGACCCATCCGGACAGGGTGGGAGCAACCGCGACAAGTCGTAAGGATGACCGCGCCGGTGAGGGCGGGGTCGCACAGACAGTGAGGGAGATCGTTGAAGTTTCCGAAGTTCGTGGGTGCCGTCATGATCACGGCCGCGGTGACCGTCAGCGTTGCAGCGTGTAGCAGCGACGACAGTGCCGACGACATCCCCACCGTCGCCCAGACCACCACCAGCAGCAGCGCCTCGACCGCCGGCGGCGGGACGAACGTCACCGATGCGAGCAATCCGCCGTCGGTGGCGACCCTGAACCAGATGCTGCAGACCGCGCTCGACCCGAACGTGCCGAATGCGCAGAAGACGCAGCTGGTGCAGAACTCGCAGAAGGACCCGGCGATCTTCGGCAAGCTGGTACAGCTCAAGACCGACAATCCTGGAGCCACCTACCAGATCCGTGGTCCGGTGACCACCGACGGACCCAACCGGGCGAGTGTTCGGGTGCAGGTCAAACTGCCCGACCAGCAGCCGCAGGACATCGACGCGCAGATCGTCTACGACGGTGGCCGCTGGAAGCTGGCCAGCAGCTTCGTCTGCCCGCTGATCACCACCAATGGAGTGACCACGCCGATGTGCCCGACGTCGTCGAGTACCCGTCCGTCGAGCTGATCGCGCACTTGATCAACGAGCGCAGGGCCCCGACTCCTCGAGTCGGGGCCCTGCGGCGTTTCTGCGGTGGCGGCGATTCCGATGAGCTCGGGGCTCGGGGCTCGGGGCGATGGAGGTGTGCGGCCCGACAGGTCACCTCCAGTTCACGCTGAACCCGATGCGTTGTAGTAGCGGCTGGTCGGGGTCGGCGCCGACCAGTTCTCGCGCACCGCTGTAGTCGGCATGCCCGCCGACCGGCAATCCGCGGGTCAGGTCGACGGTGATCTCCCCGGACCCGGAATAGGAATACCGGGCGATCGTCAGGGTGGTGTTGCCGCCGGGGATGGTGAACACCGAGTTGATCGGTGACTCCTCGGCTGTGAAGGAGATGGTCAGGCGATCTCCGTCCCACGCGCTCAGCCGCGCCTCGATGGTCTGCGTCACCGTGGCGGCGCCGACGACGGTGCGTTCGCTACGCCACGTCGCGCCGACGCCGATCGGGTCGGTGGGTAGCACGATCGAATCCTGCAGGGTCTGCACCAGCGACTGTTCGAGCGCACGACGTGCGGGCGCCGACGACGCGTCGGTCGGCCGCAGACGTAGCGACATCGGGCTCAGCGCCGGCCCGAAGGCGATCCCGGCGACGCTGCCCTTCGCCTTCGCGAGCTGGTCGGTCAGTTCGGGCTGCGTGGAGGTCGGTGTTCCGAGGACGAGGTGCAGTTCGGAGGTCGCCGTGCAGCCGAACCGGGCGGTCAGCGGGGTGGTGACCTCCTGGGTGGTCTGCGCGGTGGTGGAGACCTCGCTCGAGGTGGTCGACAGCGTCACCTGCTGTGCCGAACCGACGTCGGGTGCGGGTGTGGCGACTCGGGTGGGAGCCGCGCCGGGGGAGGTGAGCGTGACGGTCGCGGACGGGATCGGGATCGGCGTGGCCTGGGTCAGGCCCGTACCGGGGTCGGCGGCACACGGCCCGGACGGGGTCGGTGGTTGCGACGACGCTGCGGTATCGGTGCCGGAGCCACACGCGCTCACCGCCAGCGCGCCGGTGAGGATGGTCACCCAAACCGCGGCGGCCGGTCTGCGTGACAGGCGGCGCCTGCGCCGGATCGGGCGTGCGGCGATCCTGGACGAAGCGGGCGTGGGGGACACGGCAGTCAGCGTATTGCACGCGTCAGGGATGATGGACGGGTGGACGACTCAGCGACCAACGGCACCACCTCGGGTGCCGACGAGCAGATGACGACCGCGACGACGGCCCCCCGCACGCATCGCGGCGCGAAGGTACTCGCCGTTCTGGCCGCCATCGCCGGTACCGTCGTCGCTCTCGACGTCATCACCAAAACCCTTGTGGTGGCCCTGATCACACCGGGCGAGCCGGTGCGGATCATCGGCGACACGGTGACCCTGCGTCTGGTGCGCAACAGTGGCGCGGCGTTCTCGATGGCGACCGGTTACACCTGGGTTCTCACGTTGATCGCCCTGGCGGTCGTGGCGGTCATCATCCGCTATGCCGGCCGCCTCCGATCGGGCTGGTGGATTCTCGGACTGGGCCTGGTTCTCGGTGGGGCACTGGGCAATCTGATCGACCGGATCTTCCGGGCGCCGGGCCCGCTGCGCGGGCATGTCGTCGACTTCGTGTCGGTGGGCTGGTGGCCGGTGTTCAACGTCGCGGACTCGGCGGTCGTGTGCGGGGCGGTGCTGCTGGTGATCCTGTCGCTGCTCGGATACGACCACGACGGCACCCGCTCGGGCTGGGCGGCCCGCAACGACCCGGACCCCGACGACCAGCCGGCGGAGGGCGATCACCGGGACACCGGCGCCGGCAGTGACACCGAGACCAACAAGAACACCGAGACCAACAAGAACACCGAGACCAACAAGAACACCGAGACCAACACGGACACCGAGACCGGGAGGAACGCCGATGCGTGAGTCGCGGGCGATGCCCATTCCCGACGGCCTCGACGGGATGCGGGCCGATGCCGGGGTGGCGCGGCTCCTGGGCCTGTCGCGCACGGTCGTGGGCCGTCTCGCCGACGACGGCGAGGTCACCGTCGACGGCGTCGCGGTCGGCAAGTCCCACAAACTGGTCGCCGGCGGTTGGCTCGATGTGCTGCTGCCCGCGCCGACCGAGCCGCTGCGGGTCGAGCCCACGCCGGTGGAAGACCTCTCGGTCGTCTATCACGACTCCGACATCATCGTCGTCGACAAACCGGTCGGGGTCGCCGCACATCCCTCGGTCGGTTGGAGCGGGCCGACCGTCGTCGGTGCGCTCGCCGCCGCGGGCTATCGGATCTCCACCTCGGGTGCCTCCGAGCGGCAGGGCATCGTGTCCCGGCTCGACGTCGGCACCTCCGGACTGATGGTGGTTGCGGTGTCCGAGCGTGCGTATTCGCTGCTCAAGCGCGCCTTCCGGGACCGCGAGGTCGACAAGGGGTATCACGCGCTGGTGCAGGGACACCTCGATCCGCCCGAGGGAACCATCGACGCCCCGATCGGCCGCCATCGCGGCAACGACTGGAAGTTCGCGGTCACCGCGGGCGGCAAGCCGAGCATCACCCACTACGACACCCTCGAGATGTTCGCGGCGGCGTCGCTGCTCGACATCCATCTAGAGACCGGCCGCACCCATCAGATCCGGGTGCACTTCTCGGCCCTGCACCATCCGTGTTGTGGTGATCTCACCTATGGGGCCGACCCGGTGCTCGCCGCGCGTCTGGGTCTCGACCGCCAGTGGCTGCACGCGCGGTCGCTGGGGTTCGCCCATCCCGCCGACGGTCGCCATGTCGAATACACCAGCCCGTATCCGAAGGATCTGCAGCACGCGCTCGACGTGCTGCGCGACGGCTGAGAGTCGCCCGGACCGGCGAGGCGATTCGACACGCCGGGCGTGACACACCGACGACGACACACCGCGTGCGGCGCCTCACCTGCCACAGCTTTCCCGCAGCGGCGCGCCCGGGCGTGGCTGTCGGTCGCAGCGCCTAGAGTTGGTGACGCCCTATCCCAAAGACTCGCACCAGAGGTGAGAAGCGTCCGTGGCAGACTCGTTTGTTCACCTGCACAACCACACCGAGTACTCGATGCTCGACGGCGCGGCCAAGGTGTCGCCGCTGTTCGCCGAGGCCAAGCGCCTGGGGATGACCGCGATCGGTATGACCGACCACGGCAACATGTTCGGTGCCAGCGAGTTCTACAACACCGCTGTGAAAAACGACATCACGCCCATCATCGGCATCGAGGCCTACATCGCCCCGGAGTCGCGCTTCAACACCAAACGTGTGCTGTGGGGTACCCGCGACCAGAAGGACGACGACGTCTCCGGCTCGGGTGCCTATACCCACATGACGATGGTCGCCGAGAACGCCACGGGTCTGCGCAACCTGTTCAAGCTCTCGTCGTTGGCGTCGATCGAGGGACAGCTGGGCAAGTGGGCGCGGATGGACGCCGAGATCATCGCCGCGCACGCCGAGGGGATCATCGCCACCACCGGCTGCCCGTCGGGCGAGGTGCAGACGCGGCTGCGGCTCGGTCACGAGCGTGAAGCTCTCGAGGCGGCCGCGAAGTGGCAGGAGATCTTCGGCAAGGAGAACTTCTACCTCGAGCTGATGGAACACGGCCTGGAGATCGAGCGCCGGGTCCGCGACGGACTGCTCGAGATCGGTCGCAAACTCGGCATCAAACCCATCGTCACCAACGACTGCCATTACGTCACCAAGGAGCACGCTGCCGCGCACGAGGCGCTGCTGTGCGTGCAGACCGGCAAGACCCTCTCCGATCCCACCCGTTTCAAGTTCGACGGTGACGGCTACTACCTGAAGTCGGCCGAGGAGATGCGGGCGCAGTGGGATTCGGTCGTGCCCGGTGCCTGCGACAACACCCTGGAGATCGGCGAGCGGGTGCAGAGCTACGCCGACGTCTTCACCCACCGCGACCGGATGCCGGTCTTCCCGGTGCCCGAGGGTGATTCCCAGGAGACCTGGCTGCGCAAGGAGGTCGCCAAGGGCCTCAAGGAACGTCGCTTCCCCGACTCCGAGGTGCCCGCGGAGTACCAGGAGCGTGCGAACTACGAACTCGACGTCATCATCCAGATGGGATTCCCGGCCTACTTCCTGGTGGTCGGCGATCTCATCCGGCACGCGCAGGAGGTCGGCATCCGCGTCGGCCCGGGCCGCGGGTCGGCGGCCGGTTCGCTGGTCGCGTGGGCGCTGGGCATCACCAACATCGACCCGATCCCGCACGGACTGCTCTTCGAGCGATTCCTCAACCCCGAACGTGTGTCGATGCCCGATATCGACATCGACTTCGACGACCGCCGCCGCGGTGAGATGGTGCGCTACGCCACCGAACGGTGGGGCAGCGACAAGGTCGCCCAGGTCATCACCTTCGGCACGATCAAAACCAAGGCCGCGATCAAGGACTCGGCCAGGGTCCAGTTCGGCCAGCCCGGCTTCGCGATCGCCGACCGCATCACCAAGGCCCTGCCGCCGCCCATCATGGCCAAGGACATCCCGGTCTGGGGGATCACCAACCCCGAGCACGAGCGGTTCGGCGAGGCCACCGAGGTGCGCACGCTCATCGAGACCGACCCCGACGTCAAGAAGATCTACGACACCGCCCTCGGCCTCGAGGGCCTGATCCGCAATGCCGGCGTCCACGCCTGCGCGGTGATCATGTCCTCGGAGCCGCTCACCGACGCCATCCCGGTGTGGAAGCGCGCCCAGGACGGCGCGATCATCACCGGCTGGGACTATCCCTCGTGCGAGGCGATCGGCCTGCTGAAGATGGACTTCTTGGGACTGCGCAACCTCACCGTCATCGGTGACGCCCTGGAGAACATCAAGCTCAACCGCGGGATCGACCTCGACCTCGACACGCTGCCGCTCGAGGACCCGAAGACCTACGAGCTCCTCGCCCGTGGCGACACGCTCGGCGTGTTCCAGCTCGACGGCGCGGCCATGCGCGAATTGTTGAAGATGATGCAGCCCACCGGTTTCGAGGACATCGTCGCCGTCCTCGCGCTGTATCGCCCGGGCCCGATGGGTGTCAACGCGCACACCGACTACGCCAAGCGCAAGAACGGTTTGCAGCAGATCCGGCCGATCCACCCCGAACTCGAGGAACCGCTCAAGGAGATCCTCTCCGAGACCTATGGCCTGATCGTCTACCAAGAGCAGATCATGCAGATCGCGCAGAAGGTCGCCGGCTACTCGCTCGGACAAGCAGACCTGCTGCGACGCGCGATGGGCAAGAAGAAGAAGGAAATCCTCGACGAGGCCTACGACGGCTTCGCCGAGGGCATGCGCAACAACGGGTTCTCGCAGGCGGCGATCACCGCCCTCTGGGACACGGTGTTGCCGTTCGCCGGGTATGCGTTCAACAAATCGCACGCCGCGGGCTACGGCCTGGTCTCCTTCTGGACCGCCTACCTCAAGGCCAACTATCCCGCCGAGTACATGGCCGGTCTGCTCACCTCGGTCGGTGACGACAAGGACAAGGCCGCGATCTACCTGGCCGATTGCCGCAAGCTCGGCATCACCGTGTTGCCGCCCGACGTCAACGAGTCGCAGCGCAACTTCGCCGCCGTCGGCACCGACATCCGCTTCGGTCTGGCCGCGATCCGCAACGTCGGGTCCGGGGTCGTCGGCTCGATCCTCGAGGCCCGGGAGTCGAAGGGGAAGTTCGCGAACTTCTCCGACTACCTCAACAAGATCGACGTCACCGCCTGCAACAAGAAGGTCACCGAGTCGCTGATCAAGGCCGGCGCCTTCGACTCGCTCGGCCATCCGCGCAAGGGCCTGTTCCTGATCCACACCGAGGCGGTCGAATCGGTGATCGGCACCAAGAAGGCCGAGGCGATCGGGCAGTTCGATCTGTTCGGCGGTGGCGACGAGTCGGCCGACGACAGTCTCGCCGAGGTGTTCGCGGTGCCCGTCCCCGACCAGGAGTGGGACACCAAACACAAGCTCACCCTGGAGCGAGAGATGTTGGGGCTCTACGTATCCGGGCATCCGTTGGCCGGCGTCGAGCACGCCATCGCCGCGCAGACCGACACCTCGATCACCCAACTGCTCGAGGGCAATGTGTCCGACGGTGCGCAGATCACGATCGGCGGCATCATCTCCACGGTCACCCGCCGGGTGAACAAGAAGGGCGAACCGTGGGCCGCGATCACCCTCGAGGACATGGTCGGTGGCGTGGAGGTCTACTTCTTCCCACGTTCGTTCCTGGCGTACGGCATGGACATCGCCCCGGACAACATCGTGCTCATCAAGGCTCGCGTGACCCTGCGCGACGACGACAAAATGATGATCAGCGCCAATGACCTCGCCGTCCCCGACCTCGACGTGGCGGGCACGACCAAGCCGGTCGCCCTGACGTTGCCGAGCCGACTGTGCACGCCGGATCGGGTCGCCGCACTCAAGCAGGTGTTGACCCGCCATCCCGGGACCGCCGACGTTCACGTCACCCTCGTCTCCGACGACCGCTCGACGCTGCTGTGCCTGACCGAATCGTTGCGGGTGACCCCGAGTTCGGCGCTCATGGGTGACCTCAAAGCGTTGCTCGGTCCGAGCTGCCTGGGCTGAGCTGCGTGGGCCGGCCCCGGGGACGCCCGGTGTCGGCACGCGTGCCGGGCGTGCCACGGGTACGCTCTGCGAAATGCCCGGTCACATCATCGTGCACGGTGACGACGCGCTGACGCTGCGGGTCACCGAGGAACTCGCCAGTGCCGGAGCGCGCATCATCACGCTGTCGGCACCCGGTGACCTCGCCGACGCCGACGTCGGGCAGGCCGCGGCAGTGGTGTGCGCCGGGTCGGATGACGCGGTGAACCTCGAGATCGCCCTGCTGGCACGCACTCTCGATCCGCACGTGCGGGTGGTCGCCAACCTGTCCAATGCGGTGCTGCGCGACGCGGTCGCCTCGGGCAACGGGCCGGGCGCCGTACTCGACGTCGCCGAACTCGCCGCCCCGTCGGTCGTCGAGGCATGTCTGGGACGTACGACGCACTCGATCCCGGTGGCGGGCAACGAGTTCGTGGTGTCCGGGGCCCATGCCCCGAGTGCCGGCACGCTGCGCGAGCTCTACGGCGACCTCGCGCCGGTGGCCGTTCTGCGCGCCGGATCCGGATCGGGTGCGGAGTCGGTCGTGCCGTGCCCGGGCCGCGATCTGCCGGTCGAACCGGGGGATTGGGTCGCGATGATCGGCACGGTCGACGACCTCGCCGCGCAGGGTGTGGAGATCGCCCCGGACCGGCGACGCACGCGCTCACGCCGTCCGCTCCCGCTGCGCGCGCTCGTCGCCGTCCGTGCGTTCCGCGACGACGTCAACCCGAACCTCTTTCGCGCGCTGGGTGTGTCGTTGACACTGTTGGCCTTTGCCACCATCCTGCTGCGCTTCATCTATCACCGGCCGGGGATGAGCCTGGTCGATGCGCTCTACTTCTCCACCGAGACCATCGCGACGGTCGGTTACGGCGATTTCAGCTTCGTCGGTCAGCCGACCTGGTTGCGATTGTTCGCGATCGGTCTGATGTTCGCCGGTGTCACCACCACCGCGGTGTTGATGGCCTTCGTCGCCGACCTGTTGCTGTCCCGCCGGATCGGTGCGTCCGCCGCACGTCGGCGCGTCCGAGACATGGCCGGTCACATCCTGGTCGTGGGGTTGGGGTCCTTCGGCATCCGGGTGGCGACCGACCTGCGGGCGCTCGGACACGATGTGGTCGTGGTCGAACGCAACGACGACAACCGCTTCCTCGAGGTGGCGGCCGAACTCGACATCCCGGTGATCATCGGGGACGCGACGCTGCGGCGCACACTCGCCGATGCCGGTATCGACCGCGCATACGCGGTGGCCGTGCTCACCCACGACGACATGGTGAACATCGAGACCGGCATCATCCTGCGTGAGGTGCTCGGACGGCGCTGGTCCCGGTCGGGGGGACGGGCCGGCGTTCCGGTGGTGCTCCGCGTCTACGACCAGTCGTTGGGTGCGGCGGTCGCGCACCGCTTCGGGTTCGAGAACGTGCGGTCCACCGTCGAACTCGCCGCGCCCTGGTTCATCGGGGCGGCACTCGGCCTGCAGGTCATCTCCACGTTCTCGGTCGGACGGTATTCATTCATGGTCGGCGGCCTGTTCGTCCGGCGGGGCAGCGTCCTCGACGGCATGCTGCTCGCCGACCTGCCCACACGGACCCGCATCATCGCGATCATCCGGCGATCCGGGACCGTGCTGCATCCCCGACGCGACGACCGGCTGGCCGCCGAGGACACCGCGTACCTGGTCGGTCCGTATCACGAACTGCTCGACACGCTGCAGCGCAGCCGCTGAGACCGGTGCGTCCGCGTACCGAACCATCGCACGAAACCCTGGTTTCGGCTCGCCGAAACCTTGAGTGATGGTAGTGCTATATTCGGTATCACGGCAGTACGAAGACGCGTCGGCAGGAGTGCGCAGATGACCGCGATGATCGAGATGAATCCCGTTCGTGAGCATGCTCGCGCGGTGCGCACCGTCGACGTCGCGGGCGTGGCGTGGCCGGTGCACAAGCTTCAGGCGATCGCGGTGGCCGGGGTCGTCGGACTGATCTCGCTTCTGGTTCTCACCCCGGAACTGACCGCCTGGCTCTCCGGTGTCGCACTGGTGACGACGTGGCTCGTCGCCCGTCACCTACCCGGGAACGCGGCGACCGCCCCGGCGTCGAACCCGCCGGGGATCTCATAGATCCGGCCGTCGAAACCGGCACGGTAGAGCCGGCCCGCCGAGAAGCCGCGGTCCCCGCGGCCGTAACTCAGCACGCTGGACAGTCGAAGTCCTTGGGCCAGAACACAATACGATCCGGGTGCGGTGATCCGGACAATCTGCCCACCGGCATTGAACGGCACCACCGGACGATCCCGCGAGTCGAGGGTCAGGCCGTCGGGAGCTGCCAGGGTGTCCGCGCCACCGAGGGTGAGCAGACTCTGTACGACACGCGGATTCGCCGTCGAGATTCGGCTCACGCCCGGATTGGTGAAGGTGCGCGACACGTACAGCCATCCGTCGCCGCGACCGAGGACGGCGCCGTTGGCACTCGGTAGTGAACCCCACTGCGCATTGACCGCACCGTTCGGTGCGACGCGTCCGATGAGGTTGCCGAAGTCGTTGGTGGCATAGACGGTGCCGTTGGCCGCCACATCCATCCCGTCGGCGGCGGAGAGTCCGCCCACCCACGGTCGCAGGACGTTCGTCCGGGTATCCAGGCGCGCGATCGCACCCGGGCGGACCGTATCCCCGAGGACCACCCGTGGATCGGCGCCGTAACCGACGAGCAGCGTGCCGTCGGGCGCCCAGGCCAACGCCCCGGCACCACCGGAGGGAACGCGGGCGATCGCCCGGCCGGGTGCGCCCGGCTGGTCGAATCGGAACACCTGTCCGCTGATCAGATCGGTCGCATACGCGTGACCGGCGGCATCGACGGTCAGGCCCTCCAGCGCCGCGCCGGGGACGGCCCCGACGAGTCGGGCGGGCGCGCCGCCGCCGGCGCACACCGGCGCCGCCTGGGCCGGGGCGGTACCGAGGGCGCTGAGCACTCCGGCGGTCAGCACGCCACCACAAGCTGCGGCGAGTAGTCGGCGAGAACCGCGCCGGAGCGGGCGGGTGAGCAGGGTCCGGGCGAGCAGGGGCACGGGAGTTCCCTCCGCTGACATGGTGATCGGTGATCGGGCGGCGGGAACCGGTGTCTCGAGTCCTGCCGATACGCGCCGACGACCATGTGGTGGATGCGTTCTCGCCGAGTCTAGGCGCGTGCTGCGGCCCGGCGCAGGCAATTGCCCGGCAGGGCCATGGGGCCGGTGCCCGGCGGGGCCATCGAGCCGGTGCCCGGCGGGCCGTCGAGCGTCCGCCCCGCGCGGTCCGGACAGCGCTGCCGGTGAGACCATGGGTGCCGTGAGCACACCGCACGTCAATGAGTCGCTGCAGCAGTCGGGGCCGGGTTTGTCGGCCGCGGCGATCGACGCGGCCGCCGCACGCATCGAGCCCGCGGTCGCCCACACCCCGCTCGAGGCGGCCCCGCGGATCAGCCGTGATGTCGGCGCGCAGGTCTACCTCAAGCGCGAGGATCTACAGACCGTCCGGTCCTACAAGATCCGCGGTGCCTACAACGTGATGGCGCAACTGTCCCCACAGGAGCGGTCGCGCGGGGTGGTTGCCGCGAGCGCGGGCAACCACGCCCAGGGGGTGGCCTACGCCTGCCGCACCATGCAGACGCCCGGCCGTATCTACGTGCCGACCACCACCCCGAAACAGAAGCGCGACCGGATTCGTTGGCACGGCGGCGATTACGTAGAGCTATTGGCGGTCGGCGACACCTACGACGCGGCCGCGGCCGCCGCCCAGGCCGACGTCCTGCGTACCGGTGCGGCCTGGATTCATGCCTTCGACGATCCGCGGACCGCCGCGGGTCAGGGCACGATCGCCCGGGAGGTCGTCGATCAACTCGGCCGCGCACCGGATGTCGTCGTCGCACCCGTCGGTGGTGGTGGTTGTCTGGCCGGGATGGCCACCTACTTCCGTTCGGTCTCGCGCGAGACCGTCATCGTCGGGGTCGAGCCGACCGGTGCCATCTCGCTGGCCGCCGCCCTGGTCGCCGGCGGACCGGTGACGCTCGATCGGATCGACCCGTTCGTCGACGGTGCGGCCGTCAAACGCATCGGCGCGCTCGGGCACCGCGCGATGGCCGATCTCGACGCATCGGTCACCGCCCACCCGGTCCTCGACGAGGTCCGCGCAGAGACCACGGCGCACACTCCGGTTCGGATACTGCCCGACGAGCCGGTGTCGTTGCCCGCGGGATCGGCACACATCACCCACGTCGACGAGGGCGCGATCTGCACGACGATGCTCGAGCTCTATCAGAACGAGGGCATCATCGCCGAACCGGCCGGAGCACTCGCGGTGACCGGCCTCTCGCAGCTGAAGCTGCCCGACGACGCCGTCGTGGTGTGCCTGGTTTCCGGCGGCAACAACGATGTCTCCCGCTACGGCGAGATCATCGAACGCTCGCTGGTCCACCAGGGGCTCAAGCACTACTTTCTCGTCGACTTCCCGCAGGAGCCGGGGGCGCTTCGGCGTTTCCTCGACGAGGTCCTCGGACCCGACGACGACATCACCCTGTTCGAGTACGTCAAGCGCAACAATCGCGAGACCGGCGCGGCACTCGTCGGTATCGAGCTCGGGGACCGCGACGGACTCGCCGGCCTGATGGACCGGATGGACCACTCGCGACTCAATTGTGAACGGCTCGAACCGGATTCGCCGGCATATCAGTATCTGACCTGACAGTGCATATCAGTACCTGACCTGACCGTGACGGCTACGAGATCTCGGCCGATCACGGGTGACGGTTATGAGCGGCGGCGGCCGATCACCACGTTGTGGCCGGGGCTGCATATCCCGTCGTCGACCGATTCCACCGGCTCCCACCACAACACCGGCTCGAGGTCGATGGGCACGGTGAGCGGCTCGTCGGCCAGCACGCAGACGACCGACCACTGCGCATCGGACGCGTCATCGCCGCGGTGCATCGCGAACCATCCCCCGGTGTCGTCGTGGTCGGTGTCGTCGTGGTCGGTGTCGATGGATGCGAAATCGCTGCGGGAGAAGGCATCTGTGGACTTGCGCAGCGCGATCAGGTCGCGGTAGAAGTCCCGAACCCGGGAGTGTTCCGGCGTGTCGGGTTCCGACCAGTCCAGTTTGGAGCGCAGAAACGTCTCCGGATCCTGCGGGTCGGGGATGTCGTCGGTATCCCAACCGTGGTCGGCGAATTCGGCCTTGCGGCCATTGCGGGTGGCCTCGGCGAGTTCGGGCTCGGGATGGGAGGTGAAGAACGCGAACGGCGTACCGGCGGCCCACTCCTCACCCATGAACAGCATCGGGGTGAACGGCGACAACAGCACCAGCGCCGCCTTGATCGCGAGCCGGCCGTGGTCGAGGTAGTGGCTCGGCCGATCACCGATCGCCCGGTTACCGATCTGATCGTGGTCGCAGGTGTAGGCCACCAGCGCGGTGGTCGGGACCGTCTCCGGGATCGGTCTGCCGTGGTGGCGGCCGCGGAAGGAGGAGTACGTCCCGTCGTGGAAGAAGCCGGCGCGCAACACCTTTGACAGACCCTCGAGGCTGCCGAAATCCGCGTAGTAACCCTGTCGTTCCCCGGAGACGGCGGTGTGGATCGCGTGATGGATGTCGTCGTCCCATTGAGCGGTCAGACCATGGCCGTTGACCGTTCTGGGCAGGATCAGTCGCGGATCGTTGAGGTCGGACTCGGCGATGAGAGAGCAGGGACGGCCCAACGAGTCCGACAGTGCGTCGGCACCGACCGCGAGGGCTTCGAGCAGCGGATAGGCGCGGTGATCGACGAGGGCGTGTACCGCGTCCAACCGCAGTGCGTCGACGTGGAACTCGGCGAACCAGCGCAGCGCGTTCTGCAGGATGTAGGTGCGCACCTCGTCGGAGGACGGACCGTCGAGATTCAGCGACGCACCCCAGCCGGTCGAACCGGCACCGAGGTACGGACCGAAATCGGGGAGGTAATTGCCCGACGGTCCGAGGTGGTTGTAGACCACGTCGAGGACCACGGCCAGCCCCCGGACGTGACAGGCGTCGACGAAGCGGGCGAAGGCGTCCGGGCCGCCGTACGGTTCGTGCACCGCATACCAGCCGACGCCGTCGTAGCCCCAGTTGTACTCACCGTTGAAGGCATTGAGCGGCATGACCTCCACCGCATCGACGCCGAGCTCCACCAGGTCGTCGAGGTGCCCGATGGCCGAGTCGAGGGTCCCCTCGGGGGTGAAGGTGCCGATGTGGAGCTCGTAGAGCACGGCACCGCGGATGTCGCGACCGGTCCACCGTGCGTCGTGCCAGATCGACGGGTCGACCACATGGAATGCGGAGAGGCCGTGGACACCGTCGGGCAGACGTACCGACCTCGGGTCGGGCAGCGCGCGCTCCTCGTCGTCGATGAGGAGTCCGTACCGCAGGTGCTCGGGATCGGTGTGTCCGAGTTCGCCGAGCGCCGTGGTCAGTACGGCCGGATCGACCCGGTACCACCCGGGTGCGTCGGTGCCGATCATCGGCAGATCACGCGTGCCGGTCGGAGTGACGACCCGGGTGCGCATCCGTGTCGCCGCGGGCGCCCAAACCTGGAGGTCGGCCAGGCCGCGAGGCGGTAGGAAGGGAGTCGCGTCGATTCTGTTGGAACGATTCCCGTGTTTCTCCTCACCTTGGACGCGTGACCAAGTTACTGTGTCGGCACCCACACATGCGTGGCCCTCCACATCGGGGGGACCATCCTGAGGCTCGTCCACACACCCCACCGTATTGCGTGGGGTGCGAGGCCGCAGGCCACGCCGGGTGTGACCCGCGGCATACGGCCCGCTCGGCGGTGCTGTATATTACTGCGGGCCAGGCCTGCCAGGGGGGCACGCGACGGATGACGCACGACGCAGGGATGGGTGTTGAGCAGCACTGACGCAGTGGCTTCGGAAGACGAGGCAACAGGGACGCGCAAGCCCGGGGGAGTGCGCAAGTGGTTTCGCGAACACATCGTGGCGAGTTTCGAGACCTTCGGTCGTCAGCTCGCGATGTTCGTCGAGGTGTTCAAGGTCCTCATCGAGGACATCCTCAAGCGCCGCTTCCCGTTCGGTGAGTTCATCCGCCAGTGCGCCTTCATGTCGAGCACCTCGGTGTTCCCGACCTTCCTGGTTGCCATCCCGATCGGCGTGATCGTCTCGATCCAGGTGTCCAACATCGCCGGGCAGATCGGTGCGACGTCGTTCTCCGGTGCCGCCACCGGACTCGGCGTCATCCGGCAGGGCGCCCCGTTGGTCACCTCGCTGTTGCTCGCCGGTGCGGTCGGTTCGGCGATTGCCGCCGACCTGGGCTCCCGGACCATCCGCGACGAGATCGATGCGATGCGCGTGATGGGTGTGAATCCGGTGCAGCGACTGATCTCGCCGCGCCTGCTCGCGACCATGGTGGTCAGCTTCCTGCTCTGCGGTTTCGTGTGTTTCGTCGGCTTCATCACCGGTTACGCCTTCAACGTCTACTTCCAGGGCGGCACCCCCGGTAGCTACACGGGCACCTTCGCCTCGTTCGCCTCGGTGTCGGACCTGTTGTTCGCCTTGATCAAATCGGTCATCTTCGGCGCGATCGTGGCGATCGTGGCCTGTGACCGCGGACTCAACACCAAGGGCGGGTCCGCCGGCGTCGCCAACTCGGTGAACGCTGCCGTGGTCAATTCGGTGCTGCTGTTGTTCACCGTCAACGTGGTGCTCACCCAGTTGTTCGCCATCGTCGTCCCGGCAAAGGTGGTGTGAGATGGCCGCATCCCGGTACGTCCCGCCCGTACTCCGGCCCGTCGAGGCCGCCAAGGGTGTCTACCGCGGGCCGCGTGACGCGCTGGCACGCATGGGGCACCTCATCACCTTCCTGGTGCGGTCGATCGGTTCGGTGCCCATCGCGTTCACCCACTACCGCAAAGAGGTCTGGCGTCTGCTCGCCGACGTGGCGTGGGGCAATGGCGCGATCGTGGTCGGCGGCGGCACCGTCGGCGTTATGGTGATCCTCGGCGTCATGGGCGGCGCGACGGTCGGTATCGAGGGTTACACCGCACTGAACCTCCTCGGGATGTCACCGGTGACCGGTGGTCTGTCGGCATTCGCGACGACCCGCGAGATCGCGCCGCTGCTGGCGGCGACCGCGTTCACCGCGCAGTCGGGTTGCCGCTTCACCGCACAGCTCGGGTCGATGCGGATCAGTGAGGAGATCGACGCGCTGGAATCCATCGCGATCCGGCCCCTGCCGTATCTGGTGACCACCCGGATGTCGGCGGCGGTGCTGGCGATCGTACCGCTGTACTCGGTCTCGTTGGCCGCGAATTACCTTGCGTGCCAAGTCATGTTCCAGGTCCAGAGTGGGCAGGGGCCGGGAAACTACCTCGCCTATTTCAACGCCTTCCTGGTCTCGAGTGACATGGTGTACTCGT
The DNA here is from genome assembly GCF_059511865.1 of Gordonia sp. YC-XJ4. Classification (NCBI taxonomy): domain Bacteria; kingdom Bacillati; phylum Actinomycetota; class Actinomycetes; order Mycobacteriales; family Gordoniaceae; genus Gordonia; species Gordonia sp. YC-XJ4. The sequence goes on along the minus strand of NZ_CM183447.1, from coordinate 3,385,044 downwards.
TCATCAAGGTCATCATCTTCGTGTTGTTGACCACGTTCATCCAGTGCTACTACGGGTATTTCGCCTCCGGTGGCCCGGAAGGCGTCGGGGTGGCCGCCGGACACGCGATCCGGCTGGCGATCATCGTCATCGTCTTCGCGAATCTGGTCATGACGCTGGTGTTCTGGGGAACATCGCCCGGCATCAAGATCTCGGGGTGAGGGGCAGCCATGCTGATAGCCACCGACGGCCGTAACCCTTCGCTGGTGCAATATGTGTTGCGCGGCAGTGCATTCCTGATCGTGTTGGTGATCCTGTTCGTGCTGCTGTTCATGCGGTACGAGGGCGTGTTCAGCTCCACCGTCGCGGTCAACGCCAAACTCACCGACGTCGGTGACGGCCTGACCTCGGGTGCCGATGTCCGCTACAACGGCCTCATCGTCGGGTCGGTCAAGAACGTCGCTCTCACCGACGAGCCGGGCCAGTCCGGGGTGAACCTGCGCCAGGTCGACATGGACATCACCCCGGCACAGTCCGAGGGCATCCCGGCCAACGTCACCGCGCGCACGGTGCCCTCCAACCTCTTCGGTGTGAACGCGGTCGAGCTGGTGCAACCGGACCATCCGTCTGCCGACCATCTCTCGGCGGGAGCGTCCATCCCCGCGGACCGATCGCTACAGACGATCAAATTGCAGGACGCGCAGAACCAGCTGCGGACGCTGTTGCAGGCGGTGCCACCGGAGCAACTCGCCGGTGTCCTCGGCACCATCGCCGACGCGCTGCGCGGCGGCGGGACCACTTTCGGTCTGTTCGTCGGCGTCCTGCAGAACTATTTCGACACCATCAACGCGCAGTTCCCCCCGGGCGCGCCGTCCGGATTCGACAACTTCAACCAGTCCGTACAGGGCCTGTCGCGATCCGCGCCGCAGCTGTTGGATACGTTGGGCCGCAGCGTGATCCCGGCGATGACCATTGCGCAGTCGCGGGACGACCTGACCGCGTTGCTCTCGGCGGCGCAGGGCCTGACCGACGAGGTGCAGGCACTGTTCGCAGCCAACGGTGACGGCGGCAAGCGCATCGTCGCCGACACCAACACCCTGCTCGGTGCGGCGGTCTACGAGCCGAATGCGTTGCCGCAGGCGCTGAGTGCACTGAACAATCTCGCGGCCAAGGTCCTCACGGTGTTCACCGGTGTCAACGGGCACGCGCAGCTCAACATCGGCGTGAGTTTCAGTGCCTTCCAGCGCTATACCCGCCAGAACTGTCCCGTGTACAACGGCGGGCCCTACGGTCAGCTGCGCGGTCCCGGGTGTGTCGGTCCGGGCACCGGCATTGGACCGACGAGTTCGGGTCCGCTGATGATCTATCCGTCCGACGGGATGCGCCGGATGTCGCCGGCGGGCATGGTCACCACCGGCGCCGACAACCAGACGCTGACCGCCGCACTCGATCGTGCGCCCAATGCGGCCGACACCTTGATGCTCGGCCCGCTGGTGCAGTCGGTCTCGACCCAGACTGCTTCGACCCAAACCGGTTCGACCCAAACCGGCACCTCGGGAGGGGGACGATGAGCGCCGCGCAGTCGAGTATCCGCAAACCGCTGATCGGGTTCGCGCTGTTCGCGGTCGTCGCGTTGCTGCTGACCTACATCATCTATTCGACGCTGGAACGATCGGTGTCGGGCAGTACCAACAACTTCAGCACGTTCTTCACCGACGCCTCGGGTCTGGCAAAGGGCGACGACGTCCGGATGGCCGGTGTGCGGGTGGGTCGCGTCGATTCGATCGATCTCGTCGACGGCCGTGCCAAGGTCACCTTCGAGGTGCAGGACAACCAGCCGATGTACACCACCACGCAGGCCGCGATCCGGTACCAGAACCTGATCGGCCAGCGGTATCTCGCGCTGTCCCTCGCCGACGGGACCCCGCAACCACTCTCGGTCGGGTCGACGCTCAAGGAGCCCTCGGAGGACTCCTTCGACGTGACCAAACTGCTCGCGGGATTCCAGCCGGTCTTCGACACCTTGACCCCCGAGCAGGTCAACAATCTCTCCAACGGTCTGGTCCAGGCGTTCCAGGGCGACACGGTGTCGTTGTCCAACACCGTCGCCCAGGTCGGTAAGTTCGCCTCCGACATGTCCAACCGGGACGTGGTGATCGGGGCGATCATCGACAATCTCAGCGGGGTGCTGCGTGACCTGTCGCGGCAGGGCGACCAGATCGGCACTCTCGTCGACAGTGTTTCCGACGTCATCAAGAACCTGAACGCGAATTCGGCGGCCTTCGGTACCGCCGTCACCCAGATCGGCAACACCGCAGCGGGATTCGCCGACGTCCTCACCAAATCCCGGGGCAATCTCGCCGACGCGGCCACCTCGGCCAACCAGGCGACCAGGATTCTGATCGGCAACGGCTCCAAACTCGACGGGATGGCCAAGAACCTGCCGATCTTCCTCGGACACTTCCCGCTCGTGCTCGGCCAGGGGGCCTACCTGAACATCTATGCCTGCGACCTCGACATCGCGATCGGTGATGTGTTGTTCCCGCCGGGGATCATCAACAAGATCGGTGGCACCAACCACTCGGTGGTGTGCCGATGAGAAGCCGCATGCGTCGGAGCTTCGACGACCACCGACTCCTCTGGTACGGGTTGGCCGGCACGGTGGTCATCGTGCTGCTCGTCCTGGTTATCACCGGAATCGGCAAGGCCGACATCGGCAAGAAGACCTATTCGGCGGACTTCGCCCAGGCCGGTGGCGTGCGACCGGGCGACAAGGTCCGGGTGGCCGGCATCGACGTCGGTGAGGTCGGCTCGACCGAACTGCAGGGCAACCACATCCACATCACCATGAAGGTGGACAAGGACGTCGACGTCACCGCCAACGGTTCGGCCGAGATCAAACTCTCGACCCTGCTCGGCCAGCGCTACATCGATATCTCGCTGGGCAATTCACCCGATCCGGCAGCCGACAACGTGATCACCGAGACCCGGGTTCCCTACGATCTGCAGAAGACCATCGAGAAGGGCACGCCCATCCTGCAGGGCATCAACGACGAGGACCTCGGCCAGAGCATCCGGACGTTGAACCAGCAACTCGCCGGGGCGCCCGCGGTCACCAAACCGACGCTCGATTCGCTGACGCAGATGTCGGAGATCATCACCGACCGTCGCGATCAGATCAATCAGCTGATCAGTGACACCAAGTCGGTGACCGCCATCGTGCAGGACAATTCGGCGCAGCTGGCGATCATCGTCGGTCAGGGAGCACAACTGGCGAACAAGATCGTCGCCCGGGAGGCTCTGGTGACCCGGTTGCTCGACGGCGTCGCACAGATCACCGAACAGGCACAACTCGTCGCCTCCGAGGACGCCGACCAGTTCGCCCCGATCATGGCCAACCTGAACACCATCACCCAGGGTCTGGAGAAGAACCGCGACAACCTCCGCAAGATGCTCGAGGTCCTGCCGGTCACCGCGCGCCTGACCAACAACGTCATCGGCGACGGCCCGTACGCCAACGGCTACCTGCCGTGGGGCATCTTCCCCGACAACTGGCTCTGCACGGCACGGGTGGTGGACGGATGCTGAACGCGCACATGGTTTCTCGGAAGGTGACGCGGCGGTCGATGATCCTCGCGGGGCTGATCGTGCTCGCCGTCGGTGTGCTCTCGGGGTGTTCGCTGATCCCGGCCGGCTGGAAGACCGCGACCGGTCAGGCCATCGAGGTCACCGCGTTCTTCCCGAACACCGCGGGCCTCTACACCACCAATGACGTTGCGGTACTGGGTATGCCGGTCGGTCAGGTCACCAAGATCGAGGAGCAGGGTAACCGGGTGCTGGTGAAATTCACCATCGACAAGAACGTGCCCGTTCCGGTCGACGCGACCGCAGCCATCGTCAACACCTCGATCGTCACCACCCGGCACATCGAGCTGACCCCGGCATACTCCAAGGGCCCCAAGCTGACCGACGGCGCGGTGATGCGCAACGAGGGCATGAGTCCGGTGTCGGTGGGTGACCTGTTCGACGCGGTCGACAAGCTCGTCAGCAATCTCTCCGGCCAGGCGCCGGGGGAGGGGCCGGTCGCCGACCTGATGGACGTGACCTCGGGCATCACCAGCGACAACGGACAACGGTTGCAGGAGGCGATCAATCAGCTCGGCAGCGCCTCGCAGGTGGTGTCGGGTAACGGCGACGCGATCGTCGACATCGTCAAGTCGGTCCAGCAACTCACCGCCGCCCTTGTCGCGAATTATCCGAAGATGAAGGACTTCTCGAACTCCATCAATCAGGTCAGCGAGATGCTCGGACGTCAGTCACCGGGTCTGGTGGCGACTCTGGGCGATCTGAATCAGACACTGCTCAACACCTCGGAGTTCCTGCACAACAACGCAGGCACGATCGGCGCGTCCACCGGGCGACTGGCCGCACTCGCGGAGAACCTGAGCGACTACTCACGTCAGGTCGTCGAGACCATCGACCTCGGGCCGCTGCTCTTCCAGAACCTGAGCAATTCCATCTCCGCCGAACAGGGTGCCTGGCGTGCCCAGGTGCTGCTGGACAAGTCGTTGCTCGACACCCAGCTGGTGTCCCAGTTCTGCAAGGCGATCAATCTACACAAGAACGGTTGCGAGACCGGTCAGCTCCAGGGCTTCGGGCCCGATCTCGGGGTCTTCTCGGCATTGGAGGCCCTGACAAAATGAGCCCAGCATCCCTCTCTCGTCCGTCGGTCTCTCGCCGATCATTCTCCAGACGCCGTCTGGCGCCGGTTCATTCCTGGACTCGCAAGCTGGTGGTGACCGGGATCGTCGCGACCGTGTTGGCCGTCACCGGTTGTTCGGCGATACCCGGTCTGACCGTCGAGCAGATCCCGCTGCCCGCCCCGGGCAATCTCGGCGACACCATGACGTTGAACGCGAGTTTCGACAATGCGCTGAATCTGCCGACCCGGGCCAAGGTGAAGCTCTACGGCATGGACGTCGGCGAGGTCACCGGTATCCGCGCCGAGAACTACAAGGCGATCGTCACCATGGATGTCAGCACCTCGGCCAAGGTGCCCAAGGGCACCGGCGCCGAACTGCGGCAGGCGACCCCGCTCGGTGACGTGTTCGTCGCGTTGCTCCCACCGTCGAATTCCGCCGCCGGCTACATGTCCAACGGCCAGACGCTGACCGGCCCGCGGTCGGCTGCGGCGACCGTCGAGGATCTCCTGGTCAGTCTGAGTGGATTCGTCGACAGCGGTTCACTCGGTTCCACCCAGCAGATCATCACCGAACTCAGCGCCGCGGTGTCGACCTCGCCGGACAATCCGCAACAACTCAACGGTGCCATCGCCGGATTGACCACGGCCCTGCGCAAACTCAACCAGAACTCCGCCGAGGTCGACGCCGCGATGCGCAACACACAGGTGCTGACCGGGCAGCTCGCGGCGGGACGCGCGCAGATCATGGCGTCGATCAACAAGCTCTCGCCCGCCTTCGACACCATCAACGACGAGATGCAGACGATCCTGACCACGCTCGACAAAACCAATCAGGTCACCGCCGCCACGAACGATTTCCTCGGCAGCGACGGACAGAATTTCGTCGAGCTCACCGGTCATCTCGCGACCCTCCTCGACGAACTCAAGCAGGGCGCGACGATCCTCGGACCGTTGTCGGACAATGTCGCCGAGTTGACCCCCAAGTGGGCCAAGTCGACCAGTTCGAGTGCGGCGTCGTTGTCGGCGAAGGTGTACTACCTCAACCCGGGCGCCGGGTTCGATTCGGCCAGCCGTCTTCCCGAGCTCGGCGATGTCGGTGCGGCGGGAGAGTCGTTGCAGCAGACGCTGACCCGACTGTTGGCCCGGCTGACTGCGACCCAGGGGTGCTGCGGATGAGTGGATTCATGGGGTGGCTGCGCAAACACTCGATCGTGCTGGGCAATCTGGCGCTGATCGGGGTGATGCTCATCGGGCTGGCCTACTTGTCGTTCGGCGCGCTGCGGTGGGCACCGTTCCAGGGCCACTACACGCTCACGATCAATTTCCCGATCTCCGGTGGCCTGCAGGACACCTCGCAGGTGACCCTGCGCGGCGTCCCGATCGGCGACGTCAAATCCATTCAGGTGCAACCACAGTCGGTGAAGGTGGTGGTGTCGGTCGACGACGACGTGCACATCAACCGCAACACGACGGTCTCGGCACTCGGCTTGTCGGCCGCGGGTGAACAGTACGTCGATTTCTCCCCGCCCAGCGCCGAGGGGCCCTACCTGCGCGACGGCGACACCATCAACGTGAACCAGACGAAGGTGACCACGCCGTTCCCGCAGTTGCTCGAGACCTCGCTCGGCGTCATCGACCAGATCGATCCGGCCAAGCTCGCGTCGATCGTCGACAACCTCGACGTCGCGCTCAATCCCAAGGGCGACACCAACGATCTGCGCGTGCTGTTCGACGCGGGCGGCACGATCTTCGCCGACCTCTACCGCGTGTTGCCGCAGACCACCAAGTTGATCTCCGAGACGGGGACCATCCTGCAGACCACCTCGCAGATCCAGCCCGATCTGCAGGGCACGGTGTCCTCGTTGAGTTCGGTGGTCAACGCGGCGGTCGCCGCGGACCGTGAGCTGCGCACGTTGCTGGGCAAGGGCCCGCAGCAGTTGTCCAGCCTGTCCGGCTCGATCAACGAGATCCAGGATCCGATCACCGATGTGCTCGGTCAGCTGCTTGACGTGACCCGCCAGGGTGCCCTGCGCGCACCGGCGGTGGTCAATCTGCTGCCGTCGATCAGGGACGCGTCGATCAAGTCCCTCACCATGTTCCACGACGGCGCCTGGTGGGCGTTCGGTTCGATCTACCCGCGTCCGTACTGCGACTACGCGGTCACCCCGGTGCGCCCCACCAAGATCCTCGAGTTGTCGGTGCCGACGAATCTGTACTGTGTCACCGAGGATCCCAACCAGCAGATCCGTGGCTCGGCGAACGCACCCCGTCCGCCGGGGGACGACACCGCCGGACCGCCGCCGAACTACGACCCGAATGCGCGGACGGTTCCGCTGGACAAGTGACGCCCGCCCTCCGGGGGCTCGCACCACACCTGACTCCTCGCCGAGGGGAGTCGGGTGGGGTCGGATCGGTGGGGACCGAGTGGGCGGCGAATGAGAACGGAAACACGCGATGACAGGTGAGCAGGACGACGTGCGCAACGAGGCGGCCGACGACGATCGGGAGGGCGCGGCGACGAACGAGCCAGGCGCAGTGGAGGATTCCGGCGAACCGGACTCAGCCGTCACCGACGGAACCGACTCCTCCGATGCTGCGCCGACGAAGGCGTCGCTGACCAAGAAGCCGGTCCCGCGTACCAAGAGCGCGCGGTCCGGATCGTCGCGGCACCCGGATCCGGAGGATGCGGATGCCGACAGGGCGGATGCGGCGAGTTCCGGCGAGCCCACGGCATCGGCTGCCGCCGCCGGCGGACGTGCTTCCGCGCGAGGCACATCCGCCCGGGACTCATCCGCGGCGGCCACACCCGCACGGGGTGGGAAGCAGATCTCGATCACGCTGTCGGCCCGCGCCCTGTGGCGATCGCTGGTGGCCCTGGTGGTCGTCGCCGCGATCGTCGGGGTGGCGGTACTCGGATGGTTCTTCTACCGCGATCAACAGCGCCTCAACGCCTTCGACGACGCCAAGAGTGCCTCGGCGATCTTCGCCGAGAAGCTGACCAGCAGCATGAACGCCGACACGGTGGCCAACATGAAGGACATCGTCGGGCCACTGACCACCGGCGAGTACCGCAAACACCTGGAATCCCAACTCGGCGACACCACCAAGGCGATCCAGTCGATCAACGTCAAGAACACCAAGATCGATGTCCAGAAGGTGTCGGTGATCGACTTCGGCACCGACCACGCCTCAACCATGGCCGTGGTACAGGTGACCGGTACGAGTACTCTTGCGCCGCAAGGTGGTACGTCGCTGTTCATGTATTCGCTCAAGCTCGACAAGGTCGACGGCAAGTGGCTCGTGTCCGATCTCGACGCCATGCAGGCCGGCCTGTCCGATGCCGGTGAGGCCGGTGCCGGTGGCGGGTCCACGCCGACCGCGGGGCAGGCGAGTACCCCGGTACCCACACCTGCGCCCGCTCCGGCACCCGGCGGCTGAGGTCGTCGGGGTCCGGTCAGATTCCCGAACGGGTCAGGATCGCCACCGGACCGGCGGCTCGTAGGGCCGCGAGGTCGACCGACCCGGTGTGCTCGGACCGTGACCCGGAATCGATCCAGGTGCCGGGCGGCAGGGCGAGCGTCGTTGTCGCGGCGCGGTCGTCGTCGAAGCTGTGGGTGAAGCGGGCGGTCACCACGATCACCCGCGGATCGCTCTCGCCGCGCACACCGCGGCCGAAGGCGATCGCGTGGTCGGCGGCCGGTCCGTCGACCTGGAGCGGGCGATAGTCGCCGTCGGGGCCGAACGCCGGGCGGTGTTCTCGGCGAACCCGCAGGGCCGCGGCCACCAGCCGTGTCTTGGGATGATCGAGCGACCGGCGGAAGTCCACGGGTCGACGATTGTCGGGATCGACCAGTGAGTCCTCGTACCATTCAGTGCCCTGGTAGATGTCGCCGACACCAGGTCCGAGAAGTGCGATGGCCTTGCGTGCCAACACTTCCTGCTCCCATGCCGGACCGATCCGAGTGACCAGGTCATCGATCATCCCGGCCACCGGTTCGGTGGTGAGCGCGCCGATCCAGGCATCGAGCGCATCCTCGAAGGACTCGTCGACCTCGGTCCACGTGGTCCGCACACCCGCTTCGCGGGCGGCTTTGCGCGCATAGGCGCGCAGGCGATCACGCAACTCGTCGTCGACCTGCCCGTCGAGCGGCCACACCCCGATCACGTTCTGCAGCAAGAAGTATCCGGTCAGATGATCAGGTGGAGGAGCGGTGTCCCAGATCTGGCGGACCAGCAGCGACCACCGCTCGGGGACTTGCGCGAGCAGCGCGATGCGCGCCCGCACATCCTCGCCGCGCTTGGTGTCGTGGGTCGAGGAGGCCGTCATGGCGCGCGGCCAGTCCTGCGCCCGGACGACGTTCAGTTCGTGGAAATGACGCAGTGACAGCGCCGGGTTGGCCGGGTCGCCGCCGACCTCCTGCGCCGACACGAGACGGGCCGTGCGGTAGAACAAACTGTCCTCGACGCTCTTGGCGGTGACCGCGCCGCACGTCTGTGCCAGCCGGGAGGTCGGGGCACCGGGCGTGGCGGTGGCGCGCACGATGAGCGTGACGGCGTCGGCGAGATCCGGTCGACGGCGTGCGATCTCCTCGGCCACACCGAGCAGACGGGATCGCAGCGACGGATAGTCGGCCCGGTAGACACCGAGATCGGCGATCATCTCGGCGACCGCGTCGGTGAGGGCGGCCGAATCGGCGGTCGGATCCGAATGGGTCAGTGCGCGCACGAGCCTGCGGTGTTCGGCGGGGAACATCTGCGCGAGCGTGGTCAGCTTGCGCTGCCGTTCGGTGTCGTGCAGCCAGTGGGCGTCGGCCGGCACACCGGTGGTGTGTTCGTGGATCTCGCTGAGCTCGACGATCCCCGACGGGGCGGTGAACACCGACTCGATGAGCCGCAACTGGTCGTAGCCGGTGGTTCCCTCCACCGGCAACGTCGGCTCGAGGGCCTCGTCGGCGGCGAGGATCTTCTCGATGTAGAGCAGACGATCGGTACCGATGTCACCGCGCAATCGCTCGAGATAGGACATCGGGTCCCACAGCCCGTCTGGGTGATCGACGCGGACACCGTCGATCAGGTCGGCGTCGAGCAACTCACGAATCCAGGCGTGGGTGGCGTCGTAGACGGCGTCGTCCTCCTGGCGCAGTCCGGCGAGTTCGTTGACCGTGAAGAATCGGCGGTAGCCGATGACCCCGGAGTTCCACGGGACGAGTCGATAGTGCTGTCGCGCATGGACATCGGTTGCCGTCCCGCCGAGACTTCCCGGTGCGGTGGGGAATTCGTGGTCGTAATAGCGGAGAATGCCGTGCTGGTCGACGGTCAGCGGAGCCAGGTCACCGTCGGCGGCGAGGACCGGCAGGGCCAGCTTCCCATCACTGCCGTTGTCGGAGGAGAAATCGGCGTCGAAGTACCCGGCGTACCGTGAACCGGGGCCGTGCCGCAAGAGGTCGGCGAACCAGGGATTGCGCAGGACCTCGGCCACCCCGGTGTGGTTGGGGACGATGTCGATGAGGATGCCCAGACCGACCGCGCGCGCCGCCGCGCGCAGTGCGGCCAGACCCTCGCGGCCACCGAGGGCGGGCGACACCTGTGGCGGGGGTACCCAGTCGTAGCCGTGGGTGGAGCCGGGCATCGCGGTGCCGATCGGCGAGAGGTAGACGTGGCTGACACCGAGGTCCGCCAGATGCCCGAGGATGCTGATGACCTCGACGAAACCGAAGTCCGGGGTCAACTGAACCCGGTAGGTGGCGATGGGTTCCGGGCGTTTGCCGTCGGCGGCGACCGGCGCACCGTCACCGGTGTGCGAGCCCGGGTGCGTACCGGCCATCGAGTCAGTGCTGCTTTCGCAGGACGAGTAGTGAGCGGGCCTGAACCGCGAATGTGGTGCCGCCTCTGGCGTCCTCGATGTCGGAGTCACCCGTGGGTTGGGCGGTGTCGAGGACACCGGTCCATCCCGACTCCAGGATGGCCGGCAGCGTGAACTCGATCGGCTCGTAGTGGGCGTTGAAGCAGATGATGAAGCTGTCGTCGACGATCTTCTCGCCGCGCTCGTCCTTCTCGCCGATCCCGTTGCCGTTGAGGAACACCGCGAGACTCTTGCCGAACCCGCTGTCCCAGTCGGCGGTGGTCATCTCCTCGCCCGAGGGGGTGAGCCAGGCGATGTCGAGGTACTGCTGACCCCATCGGATGGGCTTGCCCGCGAAGAATCGGCGTCGGCGGAACACCGGGTGTTTGGTGCGCAGCGCGATGGCCTTGCGGGTGAATTCCAGGAGATCGGAGTTCTTCTCCGCCAACGACCAGTCCATCCAGGACAACTCGGAATCCTGGCAGTAGACGTTGTTGTTGCCCGACTGTGTGCGCCCGATCTCGTCCCCGTGCGCGAGCATCGGCGTGCCCTGCGAGAGGAACAGTGTGGCAAGGATGTTGCGTTGCTGCCGGGCACGCAGCGCATTGATCTCCGGATCGTCGGTGGGACCCTCGACCCCGCAGTTCCAGGACCGGTTGTGGCTCTCGCCGTCGCGGTTGTCCTCGCCGTTGGCCATGTTGTGTTTCTCGTTGTAGGACACGAGATCACACAGAGTGAAACCATCATGGGCGATGACGAAGTTGATGCTCGCGAGCGGGCGCCGGCCGGTCGCCTCGTAGAGATCCGACGATCCGGTGAGGCGGGAGGCGAACTCGCCCAGGGTGGACGGTTCGCCGCGCCAGTAGTCCCGCACGGTGTCGCGGTATTTTCCGTTCCATTCGGTCCACAGCGGCGGGAAATTGCCGACCTGATACCCGCCTTCGCCGACGTCCCACGGCTCGGCGATGAGCTTGACCTGACTGACCACCGGATCCTGTTGGACCAGATCGAAGAACGCCGAGAGCCGGTCCACGTCATGCAGTTCGCGGGCCAGCGTCGAGGCGAGATCGAACCGGAAACCGTCGACGTGCATCTCGAGCACCCAGTAGCGCAGCGAATCCATGATCAGCTGCAGGGTGTGCGGATGGCGGCCGTTGAGACTGTTGCCGGTCCCGGTGTAATCCATGTACATCTCGGGATTGTCGTCCACGAGACGGTAGTAGGCGGCGTTGTCGATTCCGCGGAAAGCCACGGTCGGCCCGAGGTGATTGCCCTCGGCGGTGTGGTTGTAGACCACATCGAGGATCACCTCGATACCCGCCTTGTGGAAGGCGCGCACCATGGCCTTGAACTCGGTGACCGCGCTCCCGGGCTGGTCGTGATTCGACGCATAGTCGGCGTGCGGCGCGAAAAAACCGAAGGTGTTGTAGCCCCAGTAGTTTCGCAAACCCTTGTCGAGCAGCACGAAGTCCTGCATGAACTGATGGACGGGCATCAGCTCGATGGCGGTCACACCCAAGGACTTCAGGTGATCGATGATCACCGGATGACACAGTCCGGAGTACGTGCCGCGCAACGCCTCCGGGACGTCGGGATGCGTCGCGGTCATGCCCTTGACGTGGGCCTCGTAGATCACCGTCTGGTGGTACGGCAGCCGGGGCGAGTGGTCGTTCTGCCAATCGAAGTACGGATTGATGACCACCGACAACATGGTGTGCCCCAACGAATCCAGCTGCGGCATCGACGGCGACGGTTGCGCTTCGGTGACCGGCTCCGGTGCCTGCGGCACGACGTCGGTGGTGTCGTCGGCGGTCAGCGGACCGGTGTCAGAAGGCCCTTCGCCACCCGACTGCTCGGTACCCGGCGCTGCTGCATCGGACCCCGCGGAGCCGAGTGCACCCGTGTCGGTGGCGGTCGATTCGGTTGCCGCGCCGCTCGATTCTGCACTTGTCGATGCTGCGTTGGTCACTGCCACGGCACCCGTTGTCACAGAGTCGGACTCGTCGACGGTCGTCGGATCGACGGTGGTGTCGGTGTCGGTGTCGGTGTCGGTGTCGGTGACCTCGGCAGCCTCGAACTCGGCGGTATCCGCTTCGTCGAGAGGGCTGTCCTCGTCGTCGGAGCTCTCGTCGGTCCCGGTGCCGGCGTCATCGGCGTTGTTGGTGTCGGGCAGCGGATAGGAGAACAGCGACGCATCACCGTCGAATTCACCGTGATAGGCCTTGCCGTAGGGATCGAGAAGCAATTTGCTGGGGTCGCAACGTAATCCGCGTCCGGGATCGTACGGTCCGTGGACGCGGTAGCCGTAGAACTGGCCGGGACCGACATTGGGCAGGTAGCAGTGCCAGCAGTATCCGTCGACCTCTTCGATGCGGATGCGGCGTTCGCTGCCGTCGCGATCGATCAGGCACAGATCCACTGCTTCGGCGACCTCGGAGAACAGGGAGAAGTTGGTTCCCACTCCGTCGTAGGTGGCGCCCAGCGGGTACGCCTGACCGGGCCACACCGGAATCGGCGCGGGCTCCGGCTCGACCATCGCCTCCGCCTGGGCGACGTCGGCGATGAGACTCTCCGTCGGGTGCGGTCGGGTGCTGCTGCTCAGCGGGGCCGCGGTGGTGGCGGTACCGGTCCCGGTGGCAGCAGTCTCGGTACCTGCGGTCTCGGTCCCGGGGGCGTCATCGGCGGTTGGCGGTACGGTCATACCCACCTTCTGTCGGTCATGCACCGACAGTAGTCGCGATACGGCGCGCATTCATCTCGGAAGCAACTCACTCACCTCCGGTGCCTCACCCTCCCACGCCGCCGGCCCAGGGCAGCGCTCGTCGAAGCTGCACGCCGAGCCCGTCGGTGAGACTGCGCACGTAGGTGGCGCTGAGGTGGTGCCAGTCCTTGTACACGATGATGTTGCCCACGATGGCGGGACAACGTTCGGGAGTGCACACCCCGTCCGACAGATCGAGGGCGTGGAACAGCGGGTCGGTGGCGGCGAGCGCCTCTGCCGGGTCGCGGGCGTCGAGAGCCGAGGCGCGATCGGTTCCGCAGGACTCACCGTTGCCGCCGTCGGCGAGGCAGGTGGGAGTGTCGATGGCGCCCCGCGCGTCATGTGGCCACGGCGTGTCCCGCATACCGAGAACGGGGATGCCGGCATCGGTGAATCGTTCGAACACCGGCACGTACGTGTCCGGCAACACGTCGCCGGCAGCTGCGGTATCCGGGCGGGTCGAGGTGGTGAACACCGCATCGGGGCGATCGGCGAGAATCCGGGGGATCACCCGCTGCACCCAGTCATGGCACTGCGGGTACGGCACGCCGTTCTGCATCGACGGCAGCTCCTCGGTCGAGAGCGGGCACCCCATCTTCAGGTAGGTGGTGACACGGAAGTGGTGTCTCTTGCCGAGCAGGTGCAGCGCGCTGATCCACATCTCGGCGTGCGAACCGCCCGCGAGTGCGATGGTCCGCTGCGCGTTCGGGTCGCCGTACACCCCGACGTGGATCGACGGGTCCTCGAAGCTGCTCATGTAGCCGTCCGTCGAGGTCTCCGGAAAGTCTTCGATGACGGCGAGCGGCGTCGGCTGCGGATCGAGTGCCGGCACCGGCGCACCGTCGAGCAATGCGCGGGCGCCGGGGTAGTCACGCGGATCGAGGTCGGCGGTGTCGACGGTCAGCGTCGAGACGTGCCGTTGCCACATCCCGATCGCGACCGCCCCCGACATGCTGAGCACGAGGAGGATCGAGGTGAGCACGGCGGTGTAGGAGGGCAGACGCCGTGTTGCTCGGCCCCGGCCACCGGGTGCGGTACCTGTGCGCAGCGGGTCCTCGATGTAACGCTTGGTCAGCCATGCCAGACCGATCGAGACCGCCAGCAGGCATGCGCCGTCGAGGAACGACGCATGCTCTTTCCCGCGCCAGTTGAGGAAGAAGATGAGCAGCGGCCAATGCCACAGATAGAGCGCGTAGGCGATGGTCCCCAACCAGACCGGCACTGAGGAGGCCAACAGCCGGCTGATCATCGGCAGCGGATGCACCGGACGTGCGTGTCGGGCACCGGAGCGCTGTTCGAGCGTGGCCGCGCCCGCCCAGATGAGGATCAGGGTGGACCCGACCGGAACCAGCGCCCACGGGCCGGGGTAGGAGTCCACCCCGTCGATCCACCATCCACAGGTGATGATCAGTCCGAGCGCGATCGCGCCGGCGAGGGTGCGCACCGCGCTCGGGATACGCCATCGGGGCAACCAGACCGCGAGCAGTCCTCCGGCCAGCGGCTCCCACAGACGGGAGAGGGTGTCGAAGTAGTTCCACTGCTGGTTCACGCCCATGCGCATGTCGGCCCAGTAAAACGAGATGGCCGACGCGCCGAGCAACGCCACCCCCACGCACACGCGGATGCTGTGCGGTGCGGCGATCGGTGCGATCACCCGCGCGGCGAGCTTGACCAGCCCGGCGAAGCCCAGCGCGACCAGGAGCGTGGCGAGAAAGAACTGCCCCTGCACCGACATCGACCAGATGTGTTGCAGGGGACTGTTCGCCGAGCTCGCCGCGAGGTAGTCCTGCGAGTTCAGTGCCAGATACCAGTTCTGGTAGTACAGGGCACTTGCCGTGAGCTCGCGACCGATGTTGGCCCATCGGGTCGGCGGCAGCAGGAGCACCGTCAGGATCAGCACCGCACCCAGGACGGTCAGCAGAGCCGGCAGCAGGCGGCGGAGGAGTCGGCGCAGACGGGGCCACGGGTTGATCGTCGCGGCAAGGCCGATCTCGCCGGACTGACTTGCGATGGTGTGCCGCAGGAGCGAACCGATGAAGAAGAAGCCCGAGAGTGTCAGGAAGACGTCGACCCCGCCGGAGACCCGGCCGAACCAGATGTGAAAGCACGCCACCAGCGCGATCGCGATGCCCCGTAACCCGTCGAGATCGGTGCGGTAGGACTGCGCCGCAGGGGTCGCCGACCCGGGCCGGGTGCGGACTGCCTGGGTGGTGGCCACGATGGGAGTCGGACTTTCGTGCGGGGGAGGACATGTGTGCGCACCCTCGACGCTACCGGCGCCGACGGTTCTACAGGTGCCCGGCCACGTGGGCGCGACTGCGGGCGCCGTCGATGATCACCGCGAGCGCGCCGGTGAATTCCTCGTCGAAGTCCCGGTCGGACGGCTCGATGACTCCGAGCCGTTCCATCTGGGCTCGGGTCTGTTCCTCGATCGTCAGTCCGATCACCAGCTGGCAGATCGCGGTCGCGACCGCGCGGGCCCCGTGCTCGTCGAGACCACCGAGTGCGGCGGCAGCGGCCACGTCATCGGCGACAGCCCGCCCGGATAATGCGCTGGCCCAGCTCGACGAGACGACCTCGGCGCTGTCGGGGACGGCCAGCAGCGCCGTGCGCATGCCGGTCGCCAGCGCCTCGAGGCGTTCGTCCCACCGCAGATCCGGACCGGGTTCGGCGATGTCGGTGAGGATGTCGTCGGCCAGTGCCGCCAACAGCGTCTGCTTGTTGGGGAAATGCCAGTACAGGGCGTTGGGGCGGACGCCGACCTCGGTTGCGAGCCGGCGCATGGTCAGGTCGGCGAGGCTGTGTCGGGTGAGCACGTCGCGGGCGGCGGCGAGGATGTCGGCGCGATTGTTGCTCACCCGGACAGCGTAGAGCCACGAGGCCGGACACCGCCGAGGCGGTCCTGTACACCGTCCAGGGTGGCCCTGTACAGTGTCCAGGCGAGGCTTACGGAGAGGCTGCCCCCTCCCGCACCTGTGGGCCGCCGGCCCCGGATCGACACGTCGCCCGCATCGACACATGGAAGGAACGTCCCCGTGGATCAGATGAGCATCAGCCGCATCGATGCGGACCACATCTGGCATCCCTACGGTGCGTTCCCACCGTCGACCCGGCCGCTCGTCGTCACCGGCGCATCCGGCGTGCGACTGGAGCTGGCCGACGGACGCACGGTCGTCGACGGGATGAGCTCGTGGTGGGCGGCCATCCACGGTTATCGTCACCCGGTCCTCGACGCCGCAGTGCGGCGTCAGCTGGACTCGATGTCGCACGTCATGTTCGGCGGACTCACCCACGAGCCCGCGGCGCGACTCGCCGAGCTGCTCGTCGACCTCACCCCCGAGCCGCTGCGCAAGGTGTTCTTCTGCGATTCCGGTTCGGTCTCGGTGGAGGTCGCGGTCAAGATGGCGTTGCAGTACTGGCGCGGTCGCGGCGAACCGGGCCGTACCCGGTTGCTCACCTGGCGCGGCGGCTACCACGGCGACACCTTCACCCCGATGAGCGTGTGCGACCCCGACGGCGGCATGCACAGCATGTGGACCGACGTCCTGGCCCGCCAGATCTTCGTGCCCGCGCCGCCGGAGGACGCCGACGACTCCTATGACGCCGACCTCGCCGACGTCGTCGCGGCCCATCGTGACGAACTCGCGGCGATCATCGTCGAACCGATCGTCCAGGGTGCCGGGGGCATGCGGTTCCACGACCCGGCGCATCTGCGCGCGCTGCGCCGCATCTGCGACGAGCAGGGCGTGTTGTTGATCTTCGACGAGATCGCCACCGGCTTCGGTCGTACCGGATCGATGTTCGCCGCCGATCAGGCCGGCGTCGCCCCCGACATCATGTGTGTCGGCAAGGCGTTGACCGGGGGATACCTGACCCTCGCAGCGACCCTGTGCACCGAGGAGGTTGCCGAGGTGATCAGTTCCGGCGAGGCGGGCGGACTCGCCCACGGCCCGACGTTCATGGCCAATCCGTTGGCGTGCGCGGTCGCCGTCGCCTCGACCGAGCTGCTGGCGTCGCGCCCGTGGCGTGACGACGTCACCCGCATCCGGGACGGGCTGCGCCGCGGACTCGACCCGCTGCGCCACCTCGACGGTGTGCGCGACGTCCGGGTCCTCGGCGCGATCGGTGTCGTCGAACTCGACCGACCGGTCGACATGGCGGCCGCCACCACCGCCGCGCTCGACGCCGGCGCATGGCTGCGACCGTTCCGCACCCTGATCTATGCCATGCCGCCGTTCCTCTGCTCCGACGACGACGTCGACGTGATCACCCGCGGCATGGCATCGGCGGCGCGGGCCAGTATCGCCGCAACCCGAGAGGTGGTGTCGTCGTGACCACCACGGACACGATCATCGGCACGACCGGGCCCGCCCTTGACTGGCTGCATGCGGCCCAGCGGGCCACCGCGCAGGCCGGGCTGCATCGGGACCCCGTCGTCCGCGACGGTGGTGCGGGCCTGCTCGATCTCGCCTCGAACGACTACCTGGGGATGTCGCGGAATCCGGTGGTGCTTGCCGCGGCGCGCACGGCGATCGACGAGTGGGGTGCGGGCTCGACCGCCTCGCGACTGGTCGCTGGCACCACCCGGGCGCACCTCGACCTCGAAGGCGAGATCGCCGAATTCCTGGGATTCCCTTCGGCTCTGGTGTTCTCCTCCGGCTACCTCGCCAACGTCGGGGCGATCACCGCGCTCGTCGGGCGCGGCGACCTGATCGTCAGCGACACCGGTACCCACGCCTCCCTGATCGACGGCTGCCGGCTGTCGCGTGCGCGTGTGGTGGTCGTCGATCGCGGCGATCACGACGCGGTCCGCGCGGCGCTCGCAGCCCGGGACGAGGAACGCGCACTCGTCGTCACCGACTCGATCTACAGCGTCGACGGCGCCGCCGCTCCCGTGCGCGAACTCTACGACGCCGCACGAGCGCACGGCGCGGCGCTGCTGGTCGACGAGGCGCACGGCCTCGGGGTGCGCGGCCCGGGCGGGCGCGGCGTCATCGCCGAGGCCGGCCTCTCCGGTGCGCCGGATCTCGTGGTGACCACGGTCGCCTCGAAATCGCTGGGCGCACAAGGGGGAGTGGTGCTCGGACCGACGGTGCTGCGCGGCCACCTGATCGACCGGGCCCGCACCTTCATCTTCGACACCGGCCTCAATCCGGGGGCGGTCGGTGCCGCCCGGGCCGCCCTGGCATTGCTGCGGACGGACCCGGACATGCCACTACGGTTGCGCGACAACGTCCTTCGCATCGCAGGTCGTCTCGGCCTGGCCCTGCCGCTCGACCCGGACGGAATCCCGCAGACCTCCGCGGTGCTCTCGGTGATCGTCGGTGATCCGCAACCCGCGCTCGCCGCCGCCGCCGCCTGCCGGGCCCGCGGGGTGTTCGTCGGATGCTTCCGACCGCCGTCGGTGCCACCGGGTACCTCGCGTCTGCGGCTGACGATGCGCGCCGACCTCGACGCCGCCGACGTCGATCGTGCCGCCGACGTCGTCCTCGCCGCGCTCCGGGAAGTGGGTGTTCGATGACCGGTGGTCGGGTTGTCCCACAGGGTCTTACGGGTTCACATGGCCTTGCGGATCGTTGCCTGGTGATTGCCGGCACCTCGACCGACGTGGGTAAGACCGTCGTCACCGCAGCGCTCGCCGCGACGCTGGCGGCCCGCGGTGTCGATGTCGCGGTGTGCAAGCCCGCCCAGACCGGCGTCGAACCCGACGAGCCCGGTGATCTCGCCACCGTCACTGCCCTTGCCGGAGCGCTGCCGACCCACGAGTGCGTGCGGTTCGCCGACCCACTCGCCCCCGAGACCGCGGCCCGACATGCCGGGGCGCCGCAGGCCGACCCCGGCACGATGGGCCGTCAGATCGCCGGATTTGTTGCGGCGCATCAGATGACGCTGGTCGAGGGGGCCGGCGGGGTGCTGGTCCGGTTGGCTCCCGAACACACGATCCTCGACGTGGCCGCCGCACTCGTCGCCGACGTGCTCGTCGTCGTCGACCCCGCACTCGGCACCCTCAATCACACCGAACTGACGGTTCGGGCCATTAGGTCAGCGGGGCTGCGGCCGGCCGGGCTCGTTCTCGGATCGTGGCCGCGCACACCCGATCTCGCGATGCGCTGCAATCGCGAGGATCTGCCCCGGCTGACCCGGGTGCCGGTGGTCGGGGTGCTACCCGCCGGTGCCGGCGGCCGTAGCCAGGCCGACTTCACCGAGTCCGCACCCGGCTGGTTCGACCCCGGCTGGATCGAGAGCCTCACCCCTGCAACGCCGGCGCCGTCACCTCAGTCCGTACCCGCACCACCATCCGTGCCCTCACATCAAGGAGTTCACCCATGACCCAGGCCCCCGTACAGTCCGACGTCGCGGCCGGGACCGACACCGACGACATCCTCGCCGTCGCCCGCGCCCAGGTCCTCGAACGCGGTGAAGCGCTGACCCGCGATCAGGTGCTCACCGTGCTCCGACTCGGCGACGACCGGCTCACCGAGCTGCTGCAACTGGCCCACGACGTCCGCATGCGGTGGTGCGGACCCGAGGTGGAGGTCGAGGGCATCATCTCGCTCAAGACCGGCGGGTGTCCCGAGGACTGCCACTTCTGTTCGCAGTCGGGCCTTTTCGCGTCTCCGGTGCGCAGCGCCTGGATCGACATCCCGTCGCTGGTCGAGGCCGCCAAGCAGACGGCCAAGACCGGTGCCACCGAATTCTGCATCGTCGCGGCGGTCCGCGGCCCCGACAAGCGCCTGCTCTCGCAGGTGGCCGCCGGGATCGAGGCGATCCGCAACGAGGTCGACATCCAGATCGCCTGCAGCCTGGGCATGCTCACCCAGGAACAGGTCGACCAGCTCAAGGACATGGGCGTCCACCGCTACAACCACAACCTGGAGACCGCCCGCAGTCACTTCCCGAACGTGGTCACCACCCACACCTGGGAAGAGCGTTGGGACACGCTGCGCATGGTCCGCGACGCGGGCATGGAGGTCTGCTGCGGCGGCATCCTCGGCATGGGGGAGTCCCTCGAGCAGCGCGCCGAGTTCGCCGCCGACCTCGCCTCGCTCGAGCCCGACGAGGTGCCGCTGAACTTCCTGAATCCGCGTCCGGGCACCCCGTTCGGCGATCTTGACGTGCTCCCCGCAGCCGAAGCGCTCAAGGCCGTCGCCGCGTTCCGGTTGGCCCTGCCGCGCACGATTCTGCGGTTCGCCGGCGGCCGGGAGATCACCCTCGGCGATCTCGGGGCCAAGCAGGGCATCCTCGGCGGCATCAACGCCGTCATCGTCGGCAACTACCTGACCACGTTGGGTCGCCCTGCCGAGGACGACCTCGATCTCCTGCAGGACCTGTCGATGCCCATCAAGGCGCTCAACGACAGCATCTGATCCACACCGAGGACGAACGTGACTAGGCTCGCCAGCGTGAGTGGTGCCATGACAACAAGCCTGACCTCCGGTGCGGTGCCGATCCCGGGCCCGCTGGATCAGCCGTGCCGGTACGGCGTGTACACCGGGATCGAGGTGGAGATCGAGTCGGCCGACGCGATACCGCCCGCGGCCCGGCTCGGCCTCGAGCCGCCCCGATTCTGCGGGCAGTGCGGGCGGCGCATGATCGTGCAGGTCCGCCCGGACGGATGGGATGCGCGGTGCTCGCGGCACGGTCGCGTCGACTCCTCCGACCTGGGTCACCGATGACCGCGCCCGGTCCGGTGTCCGCCGGACCCCGCAGGCACCTCGCGCACCGCACCCCGGCGACGCTGGCGGCGTGTGCAGTGGTGATCGGAGTGCTCGGGGTGGTCGCCGGTGGTCTGTGGGCTGTGATCACCCCGTCGATGAGCGCGCTGAAAGGCGCGCATCAGGTGTATCCGATTGACAGCATCGCCGGTGTCTCGGCATTCGCCTTCGTCATGCTCGGGTACGGCGCGCTGGGCGGTGTGCTCGGGTGGCTGGTGGCCCCGGGCTGGCGCGGGCTGCCCGGGTACGCGACCGTCTTCCTCACCACGGTGCTCGGGTCGGGCATCGCCGGATGGGCCGGGACGCTGATCGCAGCGCGTCGCTTCACCGACCCCGACTCGGTCGCGGTGGGCGCCCTCTTCCGCGCCGTCCCGCAACTGTGGCTCGACGGCGCCACCCGCGGAACCCCCAGTGGTCCATGGGCATTGGCGATCTGTGCGCCGCTCGCGGCCACGGTCGTCTACCTCGTGTTCGCCCTGGCGAATCGCCACGGAGATCTCGGCGTCGGCGACGTGGCGCCCGAAACCCCGGAGCCGCAACCGGTTCCCGCGCAACCCGCCCCGCCCGCGTAGTCGCCGACGGCGCCCGTCCCGACGCCGACAGCGCCCGTCTCTACGCCGACGGCGCCCGTCACCACGTCGACGGCGCCCGTCGTCACTGCGACTCACCCCTACAATCGACCCCATGCCATCACCCGCGCGCGCCGAGTCCGACGAGGCGTCCGTCTCGCCCTTGCGTGTCGAGGTCCTGACCGCGGTGTTCCAGGTCCGCGACATCGATGACACCGCGCCGGAACTTTGTGTGCTCCTGACCCGCGGCGAGGGATCGACCTGGTGTCTCCCCGGCGGGCGGGTCGGCGCCGAGGACACCCTGGAAACCTGCGCGCGACTGGTCGTCGCCGACATGGTCGACATCGGCACTCTCGCGCACCTCGAGCAGCTTTCGGTGTTCTCCGCGCCGCATCGTGTGCCGGGTATCCGCACCATCGCGTCGACCTACCTCGGACTCGTTCCCAGCGATGCGCGCACCACCTCACCGGATCGCGCCGACTGGCACCGTGTCGACGCGTTGCCCGAACTGGCCTTCGACCACGGCTCTGTCATCACCAAGGCCCGCCATCGGTTGGCCGCGAAGCTCTCCTACACCAACATCGCTTTCGCGTTGGCGCCGAGCAGGTTCCCGATGTCGGAGCTCTCCGAGATCTACGGTGCCGCTCTCGGCTACCGCGTCGACACCACCAATCTCCTGCGCATCCTCAGTCGGCGGGGTGTCGTCGTCGCCACCGGCACGTTGGGCCGGACGGGTCGGTCCGGGGGACGACCACCGGCGTTGTATGCCTTCGCGGACAACGAACTTCGAGTCACCGACGAGTTCGCCACCCTCAAGCCGCCCATGTGAATTCACGACTGTGAACTCTGACGGCTGTGTGCTCGTCCGGCGGCCGCCTTAGAGCTCGTCGAGCACGACCAGCCCGTCCTGGATGGCGCGGGCCACCAGCGATGCCTTGGTGCGTGCAGTGCGTCCGGCCTGGGCGTACTTGCTGCGAATCCTGGCCAGGTGGGTGTTGACGGTGCCCACCGAGATGTTCAGATCCGTCGCTGCCTCCGACTTGGAGTCCACGAGCAGCCAGGTACGCAACACCTCGACTTCGCGGCACGTCAGGGGGACAGCGGGATACTGGCGTGTTTCCGCCGGCTCGGGCACGAGGACAGGGCGCAGCGCCTCCGGTTGTGGCATCGGGGGGACGATGCGACGCGCGGCGAGACGTTCGAGGGCCTCCTGACGGCGGCGAACCGCCTGCAGGGGTGTGGAGTATGCCCGCCGCACCGGGATCACCGGGCGCGGTGCGGCGATGGGGACGATCGGGGCCCGGGATTCTCCGGCGGGGGTCAGGCTTGCGGTCATGATGGTCAGGCCTCCTGTGAACATGCAGGTGAGGGGATGTGCGGCGACGCAGTACCGACGCTACGTTCGACGAGTCTCCGGCAAACGCGTAGTGGACTACTTGGAATGCGCTTGGAACTACTCGTGTGCGCCGGAATGTCCGCGCACGGGCCGGTGTTACGATGATCACCAGGTTTTCGATCAGTAGTCGAAAACCGGTCTCGGAGCACAGCCCGTGCCGCGAGCAGCAATGCCCGAGCGGCATGAAGGACGGAGTGGCAGATGAGCATCACCAGCGACCGCATCGCCGTCGGCGACACCACGCCGGCACTGGTCGACGCCCGGTGGGTGGACGGTCCCGGGGGATACACCGGTGTCGAACCGACCGCGGAGTGGGCCGAGGAGATCCGACGCCTCGCACGTGCCCGCAATGCCACGCTGCTCGCCCACAATTATGAGCTGCCGGCCATCCAGGACGTCGCCGACCACGTCGGCGACTCGCTGGCCCTGTCGCGCATCGCCGCGGAGGTCGACTCCGACGAGATCGTCTTCTGTGGTGTGCATTTCATGGCCGAGACCGCGAAGATCCTGAGCCCCGACAAGCGTGTGCTCATTCCCGACGCCCGCGCCGGCTGTTCGCTGGCCGACTCGATCACCGCCGACGACCTGCGCGCCTGGAAGGAAGAGTTCCCCGACGCCGTCGTGGTCTCCTACGTGAACACCACCGCCGAGGTCAAAGGCCTCACCGACATCTGCTGCACCTCGTCGAACGCCGTCGACGTGGTCGCCTCGATCGATCCCGAGCGTGATGTGCTCTTCCTGCCCGATCAGTTCCTCGGGGCACACGTCAAGCGTGAGACCGGCCGCGACAACATCCACATCTGGGCCGGCGAATGCCACGTGCACGCCGGGATCAACGGTGACGAGCTGACCGCGCAGGCCAACGCCCACCCCGACGCCGACCTGTTCATCCACCCCGAATGTGGTTGCGCCACATCGGCGTTGTATCTCGCCGGTGAGGGTGCGGTTCCCGACGACCGGGTCAAGATCCTCTCCACCGGCGGGATGATCGACGCCGCCCGCGCCACCGGTGCCAAGCAGGTCCTCGTCGCCACCGAGATCGGCATGTTGCACCAGCTGCGAAAGGCCGCCCCCGGCATCGACTTCCAGGCCGTCAACGATCGCGCTTCGTGCCCGTACATGAAGATGATCACCCCGGCTGCGCTACTGCGTGCGTTGCGGGAGGGCCGCGACGAGGTGTTCGTCGCCGACGACGTCGCCGAGCGTGCACGTCGCAGCGTCGAGCGGATGATCGCGATCGGCAATCCGGGCTCGGGGGAGTGACGCGATGAGTGCCACGTTCGTCGGGCAGGAAACGGCCACGGGCCGAGACGAACTCGAGATCACCGACGAGATCCGCGCACTCATCCGCACCGCACTCGACGAGGACCTGCGCTACGGACCCGACGTGACCACCGCGGCCACCGTGGCGCCGGACGCGAGCACCGACGCCGCGATCGTGTCCCGCCAACACGGCGTCGTCGCCGGAATCCCGGTGGCGCAGGCGGTGTTCGACGAGGTCGTCGGTGTAGGGGCGTACACGGTGACCGAGGTTGTGCCCGACGGCACGCGAGTGGCACCCGGCGACACGGTCCTCGCGGTACATGCACCGACCGCGTCTCTGCTCACCGCCGAGCGCACATGTCTGAATCTGCTGTGTCACCTGTCGGGGATCGCTACCGCGACTGCGGCGTGGGTCGACGCGGTCGCCGGTACCGACGTCAAGATCAGGGATTCCCGGAAGACCTTGCCCGGCATGCGGTCTCTGCAGAAGTACGCCGTCCGCGCCGGCGGCGGTGTCAACCATCGGATGGGCCTGGGTGACGCCGCACTGATCAAGGACAACCATGTGGCCGCGGCCGGGTCGGTCCGCGCCGCGCTGGAGGCCGTGCGCGCGGCCGCGCCGGAGCTGCCGGTGGAGGTCGAGGTCGATTCGCTCGAACAGTTCGACGAGGTCCTCGAATTGTCGCCGCAACTGGTACTCCTGGACAACTTCGAGCCCTGGGCCACCCAGATCGCGGTGCAGCGCCGCAATTCTCGGTCCCCGCAGACCAAGCTGGAGAGTTCCGGCGGCCTGTCGCTCGACGTCGCTGCCGAATACGCCCGCACCGGCGTCGACTATCTCGCCGTGGGAGCGCTCACCCACTCGGTGACCGTGCTCGATCTCGGGCTCGACATCATCACCTGAAGCCAACCGGCGACTGGGGCGCCGAGCGCCTCGACCATCGGGGCGAACGACGAGCCTCGGGAGCCCTCGCGCCGATCGGTGTGCGCGCCCCCGGCCGAACCCGTGGTGACTGCGTCGACGGTGCTCTGATGCGTCGAGTGTGTTCCTATTCCACGAAAGTGCTATTTGTGCTGCCCCTGTCGGGGAATGTCCAACGCGCATGATGCTCCCTACGGTGTGGGGAGCATCACATCCGTGGTGTACACACCTGACTGAGGAGGACAACCATGTCGCGGTTCGAGGACAAGGTCGCGCTGGTCACCGGCGGAGCTTCGGGTATCGGCGCTGCGGTCGGCCGAAAACTTGTCGACGAGGGAGCCTCCGTGGCTCTGCTGGATCTCAACGCCGACGGCGTCGCGTCGGTGGCGAAGGGCCTCGGGGACACCGTCGTCGGGGTGGCCGGCAACGTGGCACAGGAGGACGACGTCGCCGGTGCTGTCGCACTCGCCGTCGAGCGGTTCGGCCAACCCGACGTCGCATTCAACGTCGCCGGCATCGCGCGGATCGGCACCATCGTGGACGGGCCGACGTCGGACTGGGACGCCACGATCGATGTCGTGCTCAAGGGCACCTATCTGGTCACTCGACATGCTGCACGAGCGATTCGCGACGGTGGCCGCGGCGGCGCCATCGTCAATGTGTCGTCGCTCAATGCCCATGTACCGCAATATGGAGGCAGCTCGTACGCGGCAGCCAAGGCGGGCGTCGAGAGTTTCACCAAGAACGCGGCGCTGGAACTCGGAGCCGACGGAATCCGCGTCAACGCCGTCCTGCCGGGACTCGTCGATACGCCGGTGACCGCACCGTTCCTCGGTATCGAATCGGTGGCCACGGACTATCTGAATCGGATCGTGATGGACCGGGCGGGCACACCCGAGGAGATCGCCGACGCCTGTCTCTTTCTGGCCGGCGACCAGGCGAGCTACATCAACGGCACCAGCCTCGTCGTCGACGGCGGCTGGGAGATCTCCAATTACCCCGACCTGAAGGCATTCACCTGACACCGCGGGGTCACCGGGTCGGGACGAATGCGATCACCTGGAGGTCCTTCCCGGTGAACCTGCCCGACTCGCGAAACCCGTTCGCACGCAGACTATCCGACGGAACCGACGCATTCTCCCGATCGGTGAGCACCCACACCCGCGGGCAACCCCGCGCCCGCTGACCGGTCGTGTCCATGGGCAGTGACCGGTCCCAGAGTGCACCGCGATCGAGGGACGACCCGGCAGTGTCGTCGAGCATGATGTCTCGCCCGCGCGCGAATCCCTGCGGATAGCCCTCGGCGATGTAGCGGGACGTGCCGTCGGCGTGCGCGACATCGCCCTCGACGAGGCAGTCCTCGGCCGCAACGTGTTCGGCGAGATACTTTGTGGCCGAACGATAGTCGATGCCGTACGGCTTCGTCAGCGGTGTGTGCAGGTAGACGACGGTCGGTAGGGCCAGAACGACGAAGGCTGCCGTCCAGACGGCCACCATCGGCACCCCGGCCCGGATTCGGTTGTCGGCGAGGCGAATCACGCCCGCCGCGAGTAGCAGTGCCACCGCGGGCGCGACGAACCACAGGTACCGCGTCACGAACGACGGGCTGATCAGGGAATACAGGCCCAAGAGAATCGGTGGCACGATCAGCCACGGCCACGCAATCACCGGCAGCGTCAGGCCGGGCGGTGGTGGCTGGGTCGCAACGGAACCCCGGTCCGCGCGTGCACGGACGATACCGACGAGCGTGCACACCCCCACGACGAGGGCCAACAACGTCAATTGCGGTGCGTTGGGGAAAGCGATGTCGTTGACGCGAAGCACCGGGTTGTAGTGGTAACCGCCGATCCAGGCGACCTGGCCGGATTGGTCGGCGACCGCGAGCACGAGTGGGGAGACGACGATCACCGCGGCAACCATGCACGCCAGCACGATGGGGATCGCGCGACGAGTCGATCGCGAGATCAGCACACTGAGCGCGTGAGCGGCCATCAGCGGGGCGCTCAGGATCGAGAAGGCCATGCTCGTCACCAGCAGCACACCATAGGTCAGTGCTGCGGGCCACCAGCGCCGACCGTCGAGGATCGCGCGCACCAGCGTGACCAACGCGAGGGTGGCCCAGACCGCGGCGGCAACGGTGAAGGCATACGGGCGGGCTTCCGTCGCGGTCTGAACGGTACTCGGCAGGAATGCGAAGAACACCGCGGCGACGAGTGCCGTGGTCGGCCCCGTCAGCCTCCGGGCGAGCACATGGATGCCTGCGCCGGCGAGTCCGATGGCCACCACCCCGGGTAGACGGGTCCACAACTCGGTGTCCGGGACGAGGCGCAACCACCCGTCCATGAACCAGTAGTAGGCGCCGTGGACAGCGTCGACATTGCCGAGGAGCCGCATCAATTGTGCGGGCGTGCGCCGCGCCGCGCCGAGCGTGGCCATCTCGTCGTACCAGAATTGCGGAATCCAGGAACCGACGAAGGACACCAGTGCCGCCAGCGCGCCGGCGGCCACCGCTGCAGATGTGTCAGATGAATGTCGGCCCGAAATGTGGGTCACGTTCATGACCCTCCACGTAATCACATCTCGTAAAGAGGTTCTCGGTCCGCATCGCCGAGATCGACGACCCCACCCGCCGCTGCCGAATGGCATTGTCGTGATTTCCTTCCGGAATTCCGAACAACACAGGAATCACTCGCCCAAGGAATGCCGCGGATCGGTAGATGTTTCGACGAGGTCTGGCGAGCACGGCGCTCACGCCCCGATCGCGCGCCCGATCACCGGCCACGAGGCGCGCAGGTCCGCGGCGAACACGCCCCAGGAGTGCGATCCCAGTGGGCGTGCCGAGAATGTGTGCGCAATCCCCAAGGCGGTCAACCGATTCGACATGGCTGCAGTGCACACTCGTGTGTACGCCTCGATCTGACCGCCGCCGGCGAGTCCGCCGAGGGTCTCGGCCGGGCCACCGTCGATCGGGCCGGGCATACCGGTGGCCGCCGACAGGAACACCGCCGTGCCACGCAGCTTGCCCGCATTGACGATCGGGTCATTGGCCACCCAGTCCGGTCCGCCCGGCGGTCCCCACATGTTGAGCATGTTGCCGCCGCCGCGTGTGACCACGGCGGTTACCGCGCCGACACCGAGCAGGTCGGTGGTACCGGGACATCCGCTGTAGGACGCGACCGCGCGATACATGCCCGGAGCCGATTCGGCGATCGCCAGGGCCGGACCTCCCGACATCGACACCCCGGTGATCGCGTTGACCCCGTTGGTGTGGAAGGCGCGGTTGACGATCGGGGGGAGTTCCCGTGTCAGGAAGGTTCGCCACTTGTTGCGGCCCAGGATCGGATCGTCGCGCTGCCAGTCGGTGAACATCGACGCGCGACCTCCGACCGGGAAGACGGCCGTCACGGTCTTGCCTGCGAAGAAGGCACGGGCGCCACCGTTGTTGATCCAGGAGATCCCGTCCTCGCCGCCGCCGAGTCCCGGCAGCATGTAGACGGCAGGTCCCGCAGGTCGACCCGGCGGGTGCAGGACCTGACTGGTGATCACCTTGCCCATCGCCGACGAGTACACCTCGAGCACCGACTCGGTCGGGGAGAGGTCGTGGACGGCGACGAGGTGTGCCGCCTGCGCGCGAGCCGGCACCTGCGCACCGACGGTCGCGGCCAGCAGCAGCATCGCCGCGATCATCCCGATGCGGCGGGCCCACGAGGAGGCGGTGGGTCCGGCGCCATGGGGTTCGGTGCCGTTCGGTGCTTGTCGTCTCAGACCAGGTCGTCGAGTTGTCATCCACGTGCTCCGTTCGGTTCGTGTGGCTCCCGACGCATATCTGTGAGGTCGCTGTGAGCATATCCGTGACGGATGGGGTCAGAGTTACCCATGGTGCGATTTCGTTAGAGGCGCGTAATGAATCCGAGTCCTTGCATCCGCAAGGTTTGCGCTGCTCGCTCCCATGAGGTGCAGGTGAAATCCGCTCGCCTCGTGCCCGTATCCTGGATGGGTCATTTCCTCCAGTCATGCCAGGAGAGATCCATGCTCGCCCGAACCGACCTGCGCGGTAGCACCCCGACGCTTGCTGAACTGCGTCGTGCGTTGCCCCGCGGGGGCACCGACGTCAACGCCGTTCTCGACACGGTGGGGCCGGTGGTTCATGCCGTCGCCGAGCGCGGCACGGCTGCGGCGCTGGACTACGGGGAACGGTTCGACGGTGTACGGCCCGCGTCGGTGCGGGTGCCGTCGTCGGTGATCGGTGACGCACTTGCGGCGTTGGATCCGGCGGTCGCCGACGCGTTGCGCGAGTCGATCACCCGCGCGCGGGCGGTGCACGCCGATCAGCGCAGACAGACCTCGCGGACGCAGGTCGTCGACGGTGGTGTGGTCAGTGAGAAGTGGATTCCGGTGCGACGCGTCGGTCTGTACGTGCCCGGCGGCAATGCCGTGTATCCCTCGTCGGTGATCATGAACGTCGTTCCGGCGCAGGAGGCCGGCGTGGGGTCGCTGGTGGTGGCCTCGCCGCCGCAGAAGGACTTCGGCGGATGGCCGCATCCGACGATCCTGGCCGCGTGCGCGTTGCTCGGGGTCGACGAGGTGTGGGCGGTCGGCGGAGCGCAGGGCATTGCCTTGTTGACCTACGGCGGAACCGACGCCGATGCCGCCGATGCGCCCGGCGCCGTCCTCGATCCGGTGGACCTCATCACCGGGCCGGGCAACATCTACGTGACCGCGGCCAAGCGGTTGTGCCGCGGGGTCGTGGGTATCGACTCCGAGGCCGGGCCGACCGAGATCGCGATTCTCGCGGACGCCACCGCGGTGCCCGAACTCGTTGCCGCAGACTTGATCTCCCAGGCCGAGCACGATGTCCTGGCCGCGTCGGTACTCGTCACCGACAGCGTCGACCTCGCCGATGCCGTCGATGCGGCCCTCGACGGCCAGGTGGCACAGACCAAACACCGCGAACGGGTGGCAACCGCCTTGGCGGGCAAGCAATCCGGTGTGGTGCTCGTCGACGATCTCGAGGCGGGACTGGCGGTGGTCGACGCCTACGCCGCCGAGCATCTCGAGATTCAGACGCGCGACGCGGCCGCGGTGGCCGATCGCGTGCACAATGCCGGCGCGATCTTCGTCGGTAACTACGCGCCGGTCAGCCTCGGTGATTACTGTGCGGGTTCCAATCACGTTCTGCCGACCTCGGGTTCGGCGCGCTTCGCGTCGGGGTTGTCGGTACAGACCTTCCTCAAGGGCGTCCACGTCATCGACTACGACGAGGCCGCACTGCGTGATGTCGCAGACAAGGTCGTCACCCTGGCGCAGGCCGAAGACCTTCCGGCACACGGGGATGCGATCACCCGGCGCTTCATGGAGGACGCGCGGTGACCGCGGAGGGCGTAGCGAGCGGGCCGAGTGTGCCTGGCGCCGGGAGCGCAGCGAGCGGGCCGAGTGTGCCTGGCGCCGGGAGTGCAGCGAGCGGGCCGAGTGTTCCCGGCGCGTCGATCTCGGTCGACGAGTTGCCGTTGCGGGACAACCTTCGTGGGAAGAGTGCCTACGGTGCACCGCAGTTGACGGTTCCGGTGGTGCTCAACACCAATGAGAACCCGCATCCGCCGTCGGCGGCGTTGATCGCCGACGTCGCCGAGTCGGTCCGTGCTGCGGCGGCGGAGTTGCATCGATACCCCGACCGGGATGCGGTCGCGCTGCGTACCGAGTTGGCGGAGTATCTCACCCGCGCCACCGGCGTGCGGTTGTCGGTCGAGAACCTTTGGGCGGCAAATGGTTCCAACGAGATCCTGCAGCAGCTGCTGCAGGCCTTCGGGGGGCCGGGGCGGACCGCGTTGGGGTTCGTGCCCAGTTATTCGATGCATCCGATCATCTCCGACGGCACCACCACCACGTGGCTGGAGGCCAAACGCAACGCCGATTTCTCGCTCGACGTCGATTACGCCATCGGTGAGGTCGCCGCGCGCCGCCCCGACGTCGTGTTCCTCACCTCGCCCAACAACCCGACGGGTGCGTCGATCCCGAATGCCGGGTTGCGCGCCATCGTCGATGCCGCGCCGGGCATCGTCATCGTCGACGAGGCGTACGGTGAGTTCTCCGAGCAACCCAGTGCGGCCGAATTGATCGACGAGTTCCCGGCGAAGGTCGTCGTGAGCCGCACGATGAGCAAGGCGTTCGCCTTCGCCGGCGGACGGCTCGGGTATCTGGCCGCGTCGCCGGCGATCGTCGAAGCCCTGCAACTCGTGCGGTTGCCCTATCACCTGTCGGTGCTGACCCAGGCGTCCGCGCGAGCGGCGCTGCGCCACGGCGAGGAGACCCTGGCGGGGGTCGCCACGATCATCGCCGAACGCAAGCGCGTCGTCGCCGAGCTCGCCGCGTCAGGTTTCGAGGTGATCGACTCCGACGCCAACTTCATTCTGTTCGGACGGTTCGCCGACGCCCCGGCGTCGTGGCAGCGCTACCTCGATGACGGGGTCCTCATCCGTGACGTCGGGATTCCCGCATACCTGCGGGTGACGGTCGGTCTGCGTACCGAGAACGACGTCTTCCTCGAGGTCAGTAGACGCCTGGCCGCAACCGATCTGGAGAATGGCTGAGTGAGCACCACACAGGAGTCGAGCACAACCGGGGCCCGCATCGGCAGGGTCGAGCGCACCACCAAGGAGTCGTCGATCGCCGTCGAGATCGACCTCGACGGCACCGGTCGCACCGACATCTCCACCGGCATCGCGTTCTTCGATCACATGCTCACCGCGTTCGGTGCGCACGGCAGCTTCGATCTGACGGTCAAGGCGACCGGTGATGTCGAGGTCGAGGGCCACCACACCATCGAGGACACCGCGATCGTCCTCGGTCAGGCGCTCGGTCAGGCGCTCGGGGACAAGAAGGGCATCCGTCGCTTCGGTGACTGCTACATCCCGATGGACGAGACCCTCGCACACGCCGTCGTCGACGTGTCGGGCCGGCCGTACTGCGTCCACACCGGCGAGCCGGAGCATCTGCTGGCCGCGGTCATCGGCGGGTACCCGGGCGTCCCGTACTCGACGATCATCAATCGGCACATCTTCGAGTCGATCGCGCTGAATGCCCGTATCGCACTGCATGTTCGGGTGCTCTACGGACGCGATCAGCACCACATCACCGAGGCGGAGTTCAAAGCCGTTGCCCGGGCGTTGCGCGAGGCCACCGAGGCCGATCCGCGGGTGACCGGGGTGCCCTCGACGAAGGGTGCTCTATGAGCGGGCCCGACGTCGTCGTCCTCGATTACGGGTCGGGGAATCTGCGGTCGGCGCAGCGGGCACTGGAGCGGGCCGGCGCTGCGGTCACCGTCTCGGCCGATTTCGACACCGCCCTGAACGCGACCGGTTTGGTCGTGCCGGGCGTCGGGGCCTTCGCGGCTTGTATGGAGGGACTGCGTGCGGTGAAGGGTGACCGGATCATCGGGCGTCGCCTCGCCGGCGGCCGTCCGGTCCTCGGGATCTGCGTGGGCATGCAGATCCTGTTCGATCACGGTGTCGAGTTCGGGGAGGAAGCCGACGGGTGTGGTGAATGGCCCGGTTCGATCACCCGGCTGCCCGCGCCGGTGCTGCCACACATGGGATGGAACACCGTCGATGCCCCCGAAGATTCGGTGCTGTTCGCCGGGCTCGACGCCGACACCCGCTTCTACTTCGTGCACTCCTATGCCGCGCAGTCCTGGGAGATGGACAACGACGGCACCGCGCTCCGCGCACCCCGGTTGACCTGGGCCGACTACGGTGGGAAATTCCTCGCCGCCGTCGAGAACGGTCCACTGAGCGCCACCCAGTTCCATCCGGAGAAATCCGGTGACGCCGGGGCGCACCTGCTCGCCAACTGGATCGGGGCCCTCTCATGACCGACTCGGGTGCCGGTGGCGATCCGCAGTACCGCTTCTCCTACGGTCGATTCGTCCTGTTCGTCCTCGGCGCGGGTGTCATCGTGCTGGTGATCTGCATCCCGGTGGTGCTGGCGTTGGCCAAATGGAATGCGATCGCCGGGCTGGTCGCGTCGCTGGTCAGCATCGTGCTGATGATCACGGCGATCGGCATCACCTCCAAACGCTTGATCGGCAAAGCCGAACGCGCGCTGCGCGCCCAGCACCGCAGCAACCCCCCGACCTCCTGAAAGGACCCGCGCAACCCCATGGGAACAACCCTCGAACTGCTTCCGGCCGTCGACGTCGCCGATGGTCAGGCGGTGCGCCTGGTCCAGGGCGCCGCCGGTACGGAAACCTCCTACGGTTCACCGCGGGAGGCCGCGCTCGCCTGGCAGAAGGACGGCGCGGAGTGGATTCACCTCGTCGACCTCGACGCGGCCTTCGGACGCGGCAACAATCGTGACCTGCTCGCCGAGGTCGTCGGCGAACTCGACGTGAAGGTCGAATTGTCCGGCGGCATCCGCGACGACGAGTCGCTCGATGCCGCACTGGCCACCGGTTGTACGCGGGTGAATCTGGGCACCGCCGCGCTGGAGAATCCGCAGTGGTGCGCCACGGCGATCGAGCGATTCGGCGACCGGATCGCCGTCGGACTCGACGTCATCCGGGAAGGCTCGTCGTACCGTTTGCGCGGGCGCGGATGGGTGACCGACGGCGGCGATCTGTGGGAGGTGCTCGAACGCCTCAACGGCGACGGATGCGCCCGCTACGTCGTCACCGACGTCTCCAAGGACGGCACGCTGGGCGGACCGAATCTCGACCTGCTCGCCGAGGTCGCCGCGGCCACCGACGCGCCGATCGTCGCCTCCGGCGGGGTGTCGGCGCTCGATGACCTCGTCGCGATCGCCGGTCTGGTGGAGCAGGGCGTGGAGGGTGCGATCGTCGGAAAGGCGCTCTACGCCGGGCGGTTCACCCTGCCCGAGGCGTTGACGGCGGTCGGCGGACGGTGACCGCGGACGCCGACCTGGATCTGTCCCGACTGCTCGAGGTGGCCGGGGGAGTCCTCGACGGGGTCAGCGACGAGTTCATCGCCGGTCTGGGAGCGCCGAGCGCGGTGCGCAAGGGCGCCACCGACTTCGCCACCCAGGTCGATCTCGATCTCGAACGCCGGATCGTCGGCGAGCTGACCGAGCTGACCGGCATCGGGGTGCATGGCGAGGAATTCGGCGGTCCGCCCGTCGACAAGGGCGTGGTGTGGGTCCTCGATCCGGTCGACGGCACCTACAACTATTCGGCCGGTGTGCCGTTGACGGGCATCCTGCTCGCGCTGCTCGTCGACGGCGAGAGCGTGTTGGGTCTGACGTGGCTGCCGTTGTCGCGGCAACGTTTCGCCGGGCACCTCGACTCGCCACTGCTCTGCAACGGTGAGCCGGTGACCCCTTCCGGCGCAACGTCGTTGGCGCAGTGCGCGATCGGTTTCGGGCCGTTCAACGTCGGGCACGGCGGCCGGTATCCCGGTGCGCGCCGCGCCGACCTGATTCGGGCGCTGTCCGGGCGGGTGGCCCGGCTGCGGATGACCGGTAGCACCGGTGTCGACATGGCCTATGCGGCGTCGGGGACGTTCGGCGGCTCGATCGCCTTCGGTCGTCACCCGTGGGACAACGCCGCCGGCGCAGCCCTGG
This sequence comes from Gordonia sp. YC-XJ4, assembly GCF_059511865.1. NCBI lineage: Bacteria > Bacillati > Actinomycetota > Actinomycetes > Mycobacteriales > Gordoniaceae > Gordonia > Gordonia sp. YC-XJ4. The sequence goes on along the minus strand of NZ_CM183447.1, from coordinate 3,350,325 downwards.
TTCGTGCTGCCGGTGGCGTGGCCACCGATCTGTCCGGACAGCGGTGGACCGTCGACTCGCCGTCGTTGGTCGCCGGGTCACCGGGGATTCATTCGGCGCTGATGGACGTTGTGCACGAGGTGATCGGTGACGAGTGGTCCGCCGATGCCTCCCGACCCGAGGAGACCGACCGATGACTTTGGCCGTGCGTGTGATCCCGTGCCTCGACGTCGACAACGGACGCGTCGTCAAGGGCGTCAATTTCGCGAATCTGCGTGATGCCGGTGATCCGGTGGAACTCGCGGCCCGCTACGACGCGGAGGGTGCCGACGAGCTGACGTTTCTCGACGTCACCGCGTCGAGTTCGGGGCGCGCCACGATGATCGAGGTCGTCGGGCGCACCGCCGAGCAGATCTTCATCCCACTGACCGTCGGTGGCGGCATCCGCACCGTCGCCGACGTCGACACGATGCTGCGGGCCGGCGCCGACAAGGTCAGCGTCAACACCGCGGCGATCGCCCGGCCCGAGGTGCTCGAGGAGATGAGCAGGCGTTTCGGTTCGCAGTGCATCGTGCTGTCGGTCGATGCGCGTACCGTGCCCGACGGTGAGCAGCCCACCCCGTCCGGTTGGGAGGTCACCACGCACGGCGGACGCCGGGGTACCGGCATCGACGCTGTCGAATGGGCAAGGCGCGGACAAGAACTCGGCGTCGGGGAGATCCTGTTGAACTCGATGGACGCCGACGGCACCAAGCAGGGCTTCGATCTGCGCATGCTGACCGCGGTCCGTGCGGCCGTCGAGGTACCGGTCATCGCCAGCGGTGGCGCGGGGGCCGTCGAGCATTTCGCGCCGGCGGTCGCGGCGGGCGCCGATGCGGTGCTCGCGGCCTCGGTGTTCCACTTCGGCCAGCTCACCATCGGTGAGGTCAAGGCGTCGATGGCGGCCGCCGGGATCACCGTGCGGAACGCACGCGACACTCCGGTGCGGAACGCACGCGACACTCCCGTGCGGAACGCACCCGACACCCCGATGGAGGTGTGAGGCGATGGCTCTCGATCCCGAGTTGGCGAGTCGGCTCACCCACAATGCCGACGGGCTGTTCAGCGCGGTCGCCCAGGAGCGCGAGACGGGCACGGTGCTGATGGTGGCGTGGATGGACGACACCGCGCTCGAACGCACCCTGGCCACACGGCGCGCGACCTACTTCTCGCGATCCCGTCAGGAGTATTGGGTGAAGGGTGAGACCAGCGGTCACACCCAGTACGTGCACGACGTCCGGCTCGACTGCGATGGCGACACGGTGCTGTTGATCGTCGATCAGGTGGGGGCGGCCTGCCACACCGGCAATCACAGTTGCTTCGACACCCCGTCGTTGCCGTTCGCCCAACCCGACGCGACCGGCGCGGGGTAGTGCCTGGGAGAATCGGGGCGGACACTCATTTGACGAAAGGTGGCGACCAGTCATGCCATTGATCCAGATCTCGCAGACTCCCGGGCTCTCCGACCGGGTGAAACGCGAGACCATCGCGGCGGTGACCGAGGCATACGCGCGGGCCACCGGCAAGAGCCCGGATTCGGTATGGGTCACCATCAACGAGATCCCGCGCACCCAGTGGGGCGTGGGCGGCGAGCCCCTGGGATGAGTACACCCGCGATGAGCACCTCCACCCACGATCATGCGGCGGGTTCGGCCACGACGAGTCTGGCCGAGTTCCTGGATCTGGCTGCCGACCATCGTGTCGTGCCGGTGACCCGCAAGGTCCTCGCCGATTCGGAGACACCGCTGTCGGCGTACCGCAAGCTCGCCGGCGACCGCGCGGGCACCTTCTTGCTCGAGTCCGCCGAGAACGGGCGGAGCTGGTCGCGGTGGTCGTTCATCGGCGCGGGTGCACCGTCGGCGCTGACCGTTGTCGACGGCAAGGCCAGTTGGTGGGGGGCGGTGCCGTCCGGCGCGCCGGTCGACGGTGACCCGCTGACGGTGCTGGCCGAGTCGCTACGGCTGCTGGCCACCGATCCGTTGCCGGACATGCCGCCGCTGACCGGCGGCTTCGTCGGATTCATGGCGTATGACATGGTGCGTCGGCTCGAACGGCTCCCCGAGACGACCACCGATGACCTGCACCTGCCGGATCTGATGATGTTGCTGGCGACCGATCTGGCCGCGGTCGATCATCACGAGGGCACCATCACCCTGATCGCCAACGCCGTCAATTGGGATGATTCCGATGAGCGTGCCGAGCAGGCCTACGCCGATGCCGTGGCCCGGCTGGACCGGATGACCCAGGCCCTCGCCGCGCCGGCGCCGTCGACGGTGTCGCATTTCGACCGGCCCGCTCCCGACTTTCGGGTGCAGCGCAGCCGCGAGGAGTACCACGAGATCGTGCGCGACCTCGTCGGCGAGATCGAGGCGGGCGAGGCCTTCCAGGTGGTGCCGTCGATGCGGTTCGAGATGGACACCGCCGCCGACCCGCTCGACGTGTATCGCGTGCTGCGGGCGTCCAATCCGAGCCCGTACATGTACCTGCTGCGTATCCCGGGAATCGAGTCCGATCCGTTCACGATCGTCGGGTCGAGCCCCGAGGCGCTGGTGACCGTGCAGGACGGCTGGGCGACGACCCATCCGATCGCCGGTACCCGGTGGCGTGGGGCGACCGAGGAGGAGGATCAACTGCTCGGGAAGGATCTCATCGCCGACGAGAAGGAGAACGCCGAACATCTGATGCTCGTCGATCTCGGACGTAATGATCTCGGTCGGGTGTGCCGTCCCGGCACCGTGAAGGTGAGCGATTACCGACACATCGAGCGCTACAGCCACGTCATGCACCTGGTGTCGACGGTGTCGGGGGAGTTGCGTGCGGACAAGCACGCCCTGGACGCGGTGACGGCGTGCTTCCCGGCGGGGACGCTCACCGGCGCGCCCAAGGTGCGGGCGATGGAGCTCATCGACACCCACGAGCGGACGCGGCGCGGCCTGTACGGCGGCATCGTCGGCTATCTCGACTTCGCCGGCAACGCCGACACCGCGATCGCCATTCGCACCGCGTTGATCAAGGACGGCACCGCCTATGTGCAGGCCGGCGGCGGGGTCGTGGCCGACAGCGATCCCGACTACGAGTACAACGAGGCCCGCAACAAGGCGACCGCGGTGCTCAACGCGGTTGCCGCCGCCTCGACGATGCGTCGGGTCTCCGGCGGCGCTGCCGAAGGTGGGCCGACAAGTGAGTGAGCAGGCCCCCGATCCGACGACACCCGACGCCGCCGACCCGGCCCGCAGGTCCCGGCGGATCAAGGTGATCGCCGCGATCCTGATGGCGTTGGGTGCATTGGCATTCTGGTCGGCCTCGCGCGTGACGTGGGCGACCGTCTACGCCGGTGACGGCATGTCGCCGGACCGATACATGCAGGTCAAGGGCGCCGACTGGAGTCCGTGGCTGACGCCGCTGGCGTTGGTGCTGCTCGCGGCGATCCTGGCGGCGTTCTCGCTGCGCGGGTGGGGATTGCGGATCGTGGCGGTCCTCGTCGCAGCGGGTGGATTACTCGCCGCGTTCCCCGCGCTGTCTCTGCTGACCAGCAGCTCCGATTCGCTGTACGCGGCACGGGCGATCGACCTGTCCGATCGGTACATCGTGCGGCTGACGACCACCCACGGCTGGGTGTCGGTGATCGTGTTCGCGGGGACGGTGTGTTGTGTCGCGGCCGGTGTTCTGTTGCTGCGGTCGGCGTCGGGTGCGGGAATGTCGAGCAAGTATCGGACGCCTGCCGCGCGCCGTGACGAACTCGAACGTGAGATCTTCGCCGAGCACGAGCGCCGCAAGGCGGCCGGCGATGCGGGGACCGATCCGGCCGGGGCTCCCATCGGCCAGCAGGGCCCGGACGCGGGCGGCGACGCCGCGCGCACGGAACCGCCACACGTGAACGAACGCATGATGTGGGATGCCCTCGACACCGGGATCGACCCGACCGAACAGCGCTGATCTCTGCGGTGCTCGGCGTGACGTGGGTCTCGACGGACCCGCGCACGGGCCGTTGGGAACCCCGGTCTACCCTGGTGAGGGCAAGGAGCGTCGAAAGGGAACCAGCTGTCGTGAGCACGCCGAACGTCCTCGATTCGATCATCGAGGGAGTCAAGGCCGACGTCGCCGCGCGCGAAGCGGTCGTCGATTACGCGGCCGTCAAGGCGGCCTCGGTCCAGGCGCCCGACCCCAAGGACGTGATGGCTGCGTTCCAGCAGCCCGGCATCGGGGTGATCGCCGAGTGCAAGCGTGCCAGCCCGTCGAAGGGTGAGCTCGCCACCATCGCCGACCCCGCCGAACTCGCGCGTGCCTACGAGGACGGTGGTGCACGGATCATCAGTGTGCTCACCGAGGAGCGGCGCTTCCGCGGGTCGCTCGCCGATCTCGACGCCGTCCGCGCGGCCGTGAACATCCCGGTGCTGCGCAAGGATTTCATCGTCGGGCCGTACCAGATCCATGAGGCGCGCGCACATGGTGCCGACATGATCTTGCTGATCGTCGCGGCCCTGGAACAGAACGTGCTGGCCTCGTTGCTCGACCGCACCGAGAGTCTGGGCATGACCGCTCTCGTCGAGGTGCACACCGAGGAAGAGGCCAATCGCGCGTTGGAGGCGGGAGCCTCGGTGGTCGGCGTCAACAACCGCAATCTCAAGACCCTCGAGGTCGATCGCGACAACTTCTCCCGGATCGCTCCGGGCCTGCCCACCAAGGTGATTCGGGTCGCCGAGTCGGGTGTGCGCGGCACCGCCGACCTGCTGGCGTTCGCCGGCGCCGGCGCCGATGCGGTCCTGGTGGGTGAGGGGCTGGTCACCAGTGGCGACCCCCGTACCGCGGTGGCGGAGCTGGTGACCGCCGGCACCCACCCGTCCTGTCCGAAACCCGTTCGCTGACCACGGTCTTCGGCTCCGGCCGAGGCCGTGGACGCGTATGTGATGCAGTGAGGTGTCCTGTGACGACCGATCAGAGCAGCGGCACCGACGCCGCCCCGACCGTCCTGCCCACGGCCAGTCAGGGAGTGGCGACCCGCACCTCCCTCGAGCCCGACGCCGGGGGACACTTCGGTGTCTACGGTGGGCGGCACGTTCCCGAGGCGTTGATGGCGGTCATCGACGAGGTGACCACCGCCTACGAGAAGATGCGCACCGACGACGACTACCTCGCCGAACTCGACCGGCTGCAACGTGACTACGTCGGTCGGCCCTCGCCGCTGTACGAGGCGACGCGGTTGTCCGACGATGCCGGCGGCGCGCGGGTCTTCCTCAAGCGGGAAGACCTGAACCACACCGGTTCCCACAAGATCAACAACGTGCTCGGTCAGTTGTTGCTGGCCCGCCGGATGGGCAAGTCGCGCATCATCGCCGAGACCGGTGCCGGTCAGCACGGGGTCGCCACCGCCACCGGCTGTGCCCTGTTCGGGATGGAGTGCATTGTCTACATGGGTCGCGTCGACACCGAACGCCAGGCGTTGAACGTGGCGCGGATGCGTCTGCTCGGTGCGACGGTGATCGCGGTGGAGACCGGCTCGGCGACCCTCAAGGACGCCATCAACGAGGCGCTCCGCGACTGGGTCACCAACGCGCACAACACCTATTACTGTTTCGGTACCGCAGCGGGGCCGCATCCGTTCCCGATGCTGGTACGCGATCTGCAGCGCATCGTCGGCCTCGAGGCCCGGGCGCAGATCCTCTCGCACGCCGGGCGGCTGCCCGATGCGGTGGTGGCCTGCGTCGGCGGCGGCTCGAACGCGATCGGTGTGTTCCACCCGTTCATCGACGACGCCGACGTACGGCTCGTCGGATACGAGGCCGCCGGTGACGGCGTCGAGACCGGCCGGCACGCGGCGACCTTCACCGGTGGTACACCGGGCGCCTTCCAGGGTGCGTTCTCCTACCTCCTGCAGGACGAGGACGGCCAGACCATCGAATCCCATTCCATCTCGGCGGGTTTGGATTACCCCGGGGTCGGTCCCGAGCATGCCTATCTCAAGGACATCGGCCGGGCCGAGTACCGACCGATCACCGACACCGAGGCGATGAATGCACTGGCGTTGCTGAGCCGGCGGGAAGGGATCATCCCGGCGATCGAGTCGGCGCATGCGGTGGCCGGGGCGTTGCAGCTCGGCCACGAGCTCGCCCGCACCTCACCGCGCGGGGCGCAGGCCGGTACCCAGGGCGCACCGATCATCGTCGTCAGCCTGTCCGGTCGCGGTGACAAGGACGTCGACACCGCCGCGGAATGGTTCCATCTGTTCGATCCGCCACCATCGGAATCCGAGACACAGTCCGAATCCGGAGCGGCCCAATCAGATCCGGGGGAGAGCCGATGACTGCGCCGACCGTCCGACACGCCGGAGCCTCCAAGCTCTCACCGGTCTTCACCCGCTGCCGCGAGCAGGGCCGCGCCGCGCTGATCGGCTATCTGCCCGTGGGCTATCCGACGGTGGCCGGCTCGGTGGAGTCGTTCACCACCATGGTCGAGGCCGGGTGCGACATCATCGAGGTCGGGGTGCCCTATTCGGATCCGGTGATGGACGGGCCGACGATCCAGGAAGCCGCCGATCTCGCACTGACCAACGGGGTGCGGGTGCGCGACGTGTTCACTGCGGTCCGCGCGATCACCGACGCCGGTGGGCAGGCCGTCGTGATGAGTTACTGGAATCCCATCCTCGCCTACGGTGTCGAGCGTTTCTCCACCGATCTCGCCGAGGCCGGGGGAGCCGGACTGATCACCCCCAACCTCATCCCGGAGGAGGGGCATGCGTGGCACGAGGCCTCCGACGCCCACGGGTTGGACCGCATCTATCTGGTCGCACCGTCGTCGACCCCGGAACGTCTGGCCTACACCATCGATGCGTGTCGCGGTTTCGTCTATGCGGCCTCCACGATGGGAGTGACCGGTGCTCGCACAGCGGTGTCGAACGCCGCTCCCGAGCTCTGTGCCCGGATCCGCGAGTACTCCGACATCCCGATCGGCGTCGGTCTCGGCGTCCGCAGCGGTGAGCAGGCCGCCGAGATCGCCTCCTATGCCGACGGTGTCATCGTGGGTTCGGCCCTGGTGACCGCCGCGCAGGCCGGTCAGGGTCAGCTGCGTGATCTGGTTCGCGAACTCGCCGACGGCGTCGCCCATCCGAACCCGCCGAGGTGACCCGCGCGCGTGAGGTCCGATCGGACGAACCGACCGGGTGGTGCGATCGTGTGCCTCCGACGGTCGGTTAGGGTGTGACCGTGATCGCGCCGACGACGACGTTGCTCGCCTATATTCCCAGTCCGCCGCAGGGGGTCTGGCATCTCGGGCCGGTCCCGCTGCGGGCGTACGCGCTGTGCATCATCGTCGGCATCATCGTCGCGGTCTGGTGGGGGGATCGCCGCTGGATCGCACGCGGCGGCCAGCCCGGCGAGGTCCTCGACATCGCCATCTGGGCAGTGCCCTTCGGTCTGATCGGTGGCCGGATCTACCACGTCCTCACCGACTGGTCGATCTACTTCGGCGGCGGTGGCAAGTCCCCGATCGACGTCTTCAAGATCTGGGACGGTGGTCTCGGAATCTGGGGCGCGGTGATCCTCGGTGCCCTCGGCGCCTGGATCGGTGCGCGCCGCCACGGCATCCGGCTGCCCGCGTTCGGCGATGCCATCGCGCCCGCGATCCTGCTCGCCCAAGCGATCGGGCGGCTCGGCAACTATTTCAACCAGGAACTCTACGGCCGGCCGACAACGGTGCCGTGGGGGTTGGAGATCTACGAGCGCACCAACGGCATCCAGACCGGACCCAATCTGATCAACGGAACCTCGACCGGCCAGGTGTACGAGATCGTCCACCCCACCTTCTTGTACGAGTTGGTGTGGAACGTGCTTGTGGTTCTCGCACTCGTGGTGCTCGACCGACGATTCCGCATCGGCCACGGTCGACTCTTCGCGCTGTATGTGGCCGGATACTGCGTCGGCCGATTCGTCGTCGAACTCCTGCGCTCGGATACCGCGTACACCTTCATCGCCGGCATCCGTATCAACGTCTTCACCTCCGCCCTGCTGTTCGTGTGCGCGGCGATCTACTTCGTCGTCGCCACCAAGGGCCGCGAGCGCGGTCTGGAGATGTACTACCCCGACCGTGCCGAGGAACTCGAAGCCCTCGGCGTCGTCGGCTACGTCGACGACCGATACCCGGACGACGAACTCGACGACGAGCCCGTGTCGGAGCCCGACGAGGACGAGCCGTTCGACTCCGACGGCGAGATGACCGATGCAGGCGACGACACCACCGCGACCGAGGTCATCGACAAGGGCATCGCCGAACACGACGAGGAAGCCGCCGTCGACCCGGAACTTGACGAGGACGCCGTCGCACCGGCCACCCCAGCCCCATCCCCGTGGACGTCCCCTGATCCTGTCGCCGACGTCGACAGCGCCGAGCCTGACACCGACAGCGCTCCCGACACCTCCGACAGCGCCCAGCCTGATGCCGACAGCGCCCAGCCCGACTCCGACAGCGCTCAGGCTGACGCTGACAGCGCTCCGGCTGACGCCGATAGCGCTCCCGCGGATGCCGACGGCGAGCCCGACGCCGACAGCGTCGAGCCTGATGCCGACAGCGCTCCCGACACCTCCGACAGCGCCCAGCCTGATGCCGACAGCGCCCAGCCCGACTCTGACAGCGCTCAGGCTGACGCTGACAGCGCTCCGGCTGACGCCGATAGCGCTCCCGCGGATGCCGACGGCGAGCCCGACGCCGACAGCGTCGAGCCTGATGCCGACAGCGCTCCCGACACCTCCGACGGCGCCCAGCCTGATGCCGACAGCGCCCAGCCTGGCGCCGACGGCGCTCCCGACACCGCCGACAGCGCTCCCGTCGACGCCGACCCCGCTCCCGACTCCGCCAAAGACACCCCACACACCAGCTGACGGGATTCGGCGTTCGAGCCGGCTCGGATCACCTCGCCATCACGGGCACCCCGCTGGTGGGTCGGTTACAGTGGGATTTCACGGTTTGCGGCAGCCCATACCCGCGACCGACGTGCTCCACGGGCCAGCGCTGTCCCAGAGGACATCATGCATGCGATTCGTCACGAATCCGGTGGAGGTATTGATGTTGTTTTCGGCGCTCCCTGCCAAGCAGGGCCTGTACGACCCCGAGGCCGAGGTCGATTCCTGTGGTGTGGCGATGGTCACCGACATCCACGGCCGACGCTCACACTCGATCGTCTCCGACGGGTTGCTGGCGCTGGAGAATCTGGAACATCGTGGCGCGGCCGGCGCCGAGGCCAACAGCGGTGACGGTGCAGGCATCCTGATCCAGTTGCCCGACGAATTGCTGCGCGCCAGTGTTGATTTCGAACTTCCCGCGCCGACCGCATCGGGAGTCAACACCTACGCGGCGGGCACCTGCTTCCTGCCGAGGGACCCCGACCTGCGCTCGACGGCGATCGCTCGGGTGACCGACCTCGCGGCCGCCGAGGGCATCACGATCCTCGGCTGGCGCGAGCTCCCGGTCGACGCCGAGGGCGCCGATATCGGCGAGACCGCACTCGATTGCATGCCGCACATGGTGCAGCTGTTCGTCACCGTCGACCCCGGGCCAGGAGTCACACGCATCGGTGGCATCGACCTCGACCGGGCGATCTATCCCTTCCGCAAGCAGGCCGAGCGGGTGACCCCGGAGATCGACGCCGAGGGCACCGGACTCTATTTCCCGTCGCTGTCGAGCCGCACGATCGTCTACAAGGGCATGCTCACCACGATGCAACTGCCGCTGTACTACCCGGATCTGCGCGACGAACGGTGCACGAGCGCGATCGCCATCGTCCACTCGCGTTTCTCGACCAACACCTTCCCGTCCTGGCCGCTCGCACATCCCTTCCGATTCGTCGCCCACAACGGCGAGATCAACACCGTCCGCGGCAACCGCAACCGGATGCGCGCGCGGGAGGCCCTGCTGGAGACCGACCTGATTCCCGGTGACCTCAAGCGCGCGTTCCCGATCTGCACGCCGGAGGCCTCCGACTCCGCGTCGCTCGACGAGGTGCTCGAGCTGCTGCATCTCGGTGGACGCAGCGTCGCCCACGCGGTGATGTTGATGGTGCCGGAGGCGTGGGAGAACGTGCCCACGATGGATCCCAAACGGCGGGCGTTCCTGCAGTTCAACGGCTCGCTCATGGAGGCGTGGGACGGGCCGGCATGTGTCACCTTCACCGATGGCACCGTCGTCGGTGCGGTCCTCGACCGCAATGGCCTGCGCCCGGGACGCTGGTGGCAGACCCGCGACGGGCGGGTGATCCTCGCCTCCGAGGCCGGAGTGCTCGACGTGCCGGTCGACGACGTCGTCTCCAAGGGTCGGCTCGAGCCGGGCAAGATGTTCCTCGTCGACACCGCCGCCGGTCGGATCATCCCCGACGAGGAGGTCAAGGGTGACCTGATCAACGCCGAGCCCTACGACGAATGGCTGCACGCGGGTCTTCTCGACATCGCGACGTTGCCGCCGCGACCGGTCTACACGCCGAATCACGACACCGTCGTACGCCGACAGGTCTCGTTCGGATACACCGAGGAGGATCTGCGTGTCCTGCTCACCCCGATGGCGGCCTCCGGCTACGAGCCGCTCGGCTCGATGGGCACCGACACCCCGGTTGCGGTGTTGTCCAAGCGTTCTCGCCTTCTCTACGACTACTTCGTCGAACTCTTCGCACAGGTCACCAACCCGCCGCTGGACGCCATCCGTGAGGAGATCGTCACCTCGATGGCCCGGGTCATGGGACCCGAGCAGAACCTGTTGCGCCCCACCGCGGCATCGTGCCGACAGATCTTGTTGCACTGGCCGGTCATCGACAACCACGATCTCGCCAAGCTCGTCCACATCGACGACGACGGCGACAACCCCGGGTTGTCGGCCAAGGTGCTCCACGGGCTGTACGAGGTCGCCGACGGCGGGCCGGGATTGGCTGCGGCACTGGAGGATCTGCGGTTGCGCGCCAGCCAGGCAATTGCCGAGGGGCATCGCACCCTGGTGATCTCCGACCGCCACACCGACCGCGAACACGCACCGATCCCGTCGCTGCTGGCCACCTCCGCGGTGCATCACCACCTGGTCCGCACCAAAGAACGCACCAAGGTCGCGCTGGTCGTCGAGTCCGGTGATGCCCGCGAGGTCCACCACATCGCCCTGCTCATCGGATTCGGTGCGGCCGCGGTGAATCCGTATCTCGCACTGGAATCGATCGAAGATCTGATCGCGCAGGGCGAGCTGATCGGGGTGGCCGCCAGCAAGGCCATCCGCAATTACGTCGAGGCACTCGGCAAGGGTGTGCTGAAGGTGATGAGCAAGATGGGTATCTCCACCATCAGCTCCTACACCGCCTCGCAGGCGTTCGAGGCCGTCGGCCTGTCCTCGGAGGTGGTCAGTGAGTACTTCACCCGGACCGTCTCCCGCATCGAGGGTGTCGGCCTCGACGAACTCGCCGAGGAGGTCCGGATGCGCCACCATCGCGCGTTCCCGGAGAACCCGACCGAGCAGGTCTATCGCCGACTCGAGGTGGGTGGCGAGTACCAGTACCGCCGCGAGGGTGAACTGCATGTGTTCACCCCGGAGACGATCTTCCTGCTGCAGCACGCCACCAAGACCGGGCGCGACGACGTGTTCCAGAAGTACTCCGACGAGGTCGACCGCCTCCAACGCGAGGGCGGCACGCTGCGCGGTCTGTTCGAACTCGATCTCGGTGCGCGCGACCCGATCCCGCTCGAGGAGGTCGAGCCGGCCGAGGAGATCATGAAGCGTTTCAACACCGGCGCCATGAGTTACGGCTCGATCTCGGCCGAAGCGCACGAGACCATTGCGATCGCGATGAACCGCATCGGTGCCCGGTCGAACTCCGGGGAGGGCGGCGAGGACGTCGACCGGCTCTACGATCCGGAGCGGCGCAGTGCGGTCAAACAGGTGGCGTCGGGCCGGTTCGGTGTCACCAGCGATTATCTGATCAACGCCACCGACATCCAGATCAAGATGGCGCAGGGAGCCAAACCCGGTGAGGGCGGCCAGCTTCCGGCGTACAAGGTGTACCCGTGGATCGCCAAGACCCGACACTCGACCCCGGGCGTGGCACTCATCTCGCCGCCGCCGCATCACGACATCTACTCGATCGAGGATCTCGCCCAGCTGATCCACGACCTCAAGAACGCCAATTCGCAGGCCCGAATCCACGTGAAGCTGGTCAGCGCAGTCGGCGTCGGCACGGTCGCCACCGGTGTGTCCAAGGCGCATGCCGACGTCGTGCTCATCTCCGGTCACGACGGCGGCACCGGGGCCTCGCCGCTGACCTCACTCAAACACGCCGGCACGCCGTGGGAGATCGGTCTGGCCGACGCGCAACAAACGTTGATGCTCAACGGTTTACGCGATCGCATCACCGTCCAGTGTGACGGCGCGCTGCGTAATGGTCGGGATGTGATCATGGCGGCGTTGCTCGGTGCCGAAGAATACGGATTCTCCACCGCGCCGCTCATCGTGACCGGCTGCATCATGATGCGTGTGTGTCACCTCGACACCTGTCCGGTGGGTGTGGCCACCCAGAATCCGCAGTTGCGTGCGCGGTTCAGCGGGCAGGCCGAGCACATCGTCAACTTCTTCCGGTTCATCGCCGAGGATGTGCGGAAGTATTTGGCACAGTTGGGTTATCGGACGCTCGACGAGGCGGTCGGCCAGTCGCAGCGGTTGCACACCGATGCCGCCGTCGCGCACTGGAAGAGCAAGGGCCTCGATCTCAGCCCGATCTTCCGTCGGATCGAGGACAAGGGTCCAACGCGTCGGGTGCGCGGCCAGGACCACGGACTCGACAAGGCGCTCGACCAGACGCTGATCCAGCTCGCCGAGGGAGCGCTCGAGGACGCACACCCCGTCACCCTGGAACTGCCGGTGCGCAACGTGAATCGCACGGTGGGCACGCTGCTCGGCGCCGAGGTCACCCGCCGCTACGGTGCCGCCGGACTCGCCGAGGACACGATCACCGTCGAGCTGACCGGCTCGGCCGGTCAATCCCTGGGCGCATTCCTGCCGCCGGGTGTGACGATCAAACTCAGCGGCGACACCAACGACTACGTCGGAAAAGGCTTGTGCGGCGGCAAGATCGTGGTGGCACCGGACCCCGACGCCTGGTTCATCGCCGAGGATCAGGTCATCGCAGGCAACACCATTCTCTACGGCGCGACATCCGGGCAGGTGTATCTCCGCGGCCGCGTCGGCGAGCGGTTCTCCGTGCGCAACTCCGGTGCCACCGCCGTGGTCGAGGGCGTCGGCGACCACGCCTGCGAATACATGACCGGTGGTCGGGTGGTGATCCTCGGGCCGACCGGACGCAACATGGCGGCCGGCATGTCCGGCGGGATGGCCTTCGTCTACGACCTCGATCCCGCCAAGGTCAACATGGCGATGGTCGAGCTGATGCGCCCCGACCCCGACGACCTGCGCTGGCTCCATGAGCACATCACCATCCACACCGAGCTGACCGGGTCGGCGATCGGGGCGTCGATGCTGGCCGACTGGCCACGACGGTGCCTCGCGTTCACCAAGGTCATGCCCACCGATTACAAGCGTGTCCTCGACGCGGCCCAGATGGCCGAAGCCGAAGGGCGCGACGTTGATTCAGCGATCATGGAGGCGGCACGTGGCTGATCCGCGCGGATTCCTGGAGGTCCCGAAGAAAGAGGCCCGATACCGGCCGGTTGCCGAGCGCATCCGCGACTGGGGCGATGTCTACGAGCACGCCGACAACCCGATCAAAGTGCTCTCCGAGGTGAGCGATCAGGCCCGGCGATGCATGGACTGCGGTATCCCGTTCTGCCACTCCGGAACCGCGGGTTGCCCGCTGGGCAACCTCATCCCGGAATGGAACGACCTCGTCCGACGCGGACGATGGGACGCGGCAAGCGAACGCCTGCACGCGACCAACAACTTTCCCGAGTTCACCGGAATGGTGTGCCCGGCCCCGTGCGAGGCGGCGTGTGTCCTGTCCATCTCGGAGAACACCACCGGCGGCAGCGTCACCATCAAGCGGATCGAGAAGACGATCGCCCACGAGTCCTGGGCCGAGGGCATCATCGGACCCGAGCCGCCCGCCCTCAAGACCGGCAAGTCGGTCGCCGTGGTCGGTTCCGGACCGGGCGGCCTCGCCGCCGCCCAGCAACTGACCCGCGCCGGCCACGACGTCACCGTCTACGAGCGTGACGACCGGCTGGGTGGACTGCTGCGCTATGGCATCCCCGAATACAAGCTGCAGAAGTCCGACATCGACCGCCGTATCGCCCAGATGCGCGCCGAGGGAACGGAATTCGTCACCAGTTGTAACGTCGGCACCGACCTGTCGGTGGCGGAGCTGCGCGAGCGCCACGACGCCGTCGTCCTCGCGATCGGTGCGATGGCCGCCCGCGACAACCCGGTACCCGGCCGCGACCTCAACGGTGTGCACCTCGCCATGGAACATCTGGTCCCGGCGAACCGGGAATGCGAGGGCGACGGAGAATCACCGATCACCGCCAAGGGCAAACACGTCGTCATCATCGGCGGCGGCGACACCGGTGCCGACTGCCTCGGTACGGCGCACCGGCAGGGGGCGGCGTCGGTGGTGCAACTCGACTACAACCCCGAACTGCCCTCCGATCGCGACGACACCCGATCCCCGTGGCCGACCTGGCCGCTGGTGATGCGCACCTCCAGCGCGCACGCCGAAGGCGGCGAACGCAAATATCAGGTGGCAGTGCAACGATTCGTCGGTGACGAACACGGCAACGTCACCACGATGGTGCTCGCCGAAGTCGCCGTCATCCGCGAATCCGACGGCCGACGGGTGATCATGCCGGTCAGTGAAGAATTCGAGATCCCTTGCGAACTGGCGCTTTTCGCGATCGGATTCGAAGGTGTCGAACGAGGACCGCTACTCGACGGGCTCGAACTCGCACCCAACGGACGCGGCGCGTTGTCTTGCGGCAGCGACTGGCAAACCGACGCTGACGGGGTATTCGTCTGCGGCGATGCGCATCGCGGAGCGTCGTTGGTGGTGTGGGCGATCGCCGAAGGTCGTTCGGCCGCAAGGTCGGTCGACGAATACCTGATGGGCGCCTCCGATCTCCCATCGCCGGTCCGCCCGGCGGCACTGCCGCTTTCGGTGCGTTGACAAACCGCCGGGTCCGTCGCCGCCACAACGACACAGCCGTCGGGCGGCGCGCCCGGAGTACGACACCGATCGGGCTGAACACAATGCAACGGTGGCGCCGCCACTGACCTCGGGGGAGTGGACGAACGCGGTGTGGCCGGGTGATGACCAGTGGCCGCCACCGATAGAGATGCTGATCCGACACGACTAAGGTGAGCACCGTGACACGTCGTACCAAGATCGTCTGCACCCTGGGTCCCGCCACCAACTCCGAGGAGCGTCTCAAAGAGCTCGTCGAGGCGGGCATGGATGTTGCTCGACTGAACTTCAGCCATGGCAGCCATGAAGACCATCGCACCGTCTACGAGCGTGTGCGTCGCGCCGGCGATGCCGCGGAGAAGGCCGTGGGCATCCTCGCCGACCTGCAAGGACCCAAGATCCGACTCGGCAAGTTCGTCGAGGACGGCGCACTCAACGGACAGGTCATGTGGGCCACCGGAGAAGAGGTCCGCATCACCGTCGACGACGTCGTCGGCACCCACGACCGCGTCTCGACAACCTATAAACAACTCGCCGAAGACGCCGAAGCCGGAGACCGACTCCTCGTCGACGACGGCAAGGTCGGACTGAAGGTCACCGCCATCGACGGCAACGACGTCGTCTGCGTGGTCACCGAAGGCGGTCCGGTCAGCAACAACAAAGGCCTGAACCTGCCGGGTGTCAAGACCTCGATCCCCGCCCTGAGCGAAAAGGACATCGCCGACCTCGAGTTCGCACTGCAACTCGGCGTCGACCTCGTCGCACTCTCCTTCGTGCGCAGCCCGGCCGACATCGAACTCGTCCACGAAGTGATGGACCGCGTCGGCCGCCGCGTCCCGGTGATCGCCAAGCTGGAAAAGCCCGAAGCCGTCGACAACCTCGAAGCCATCGTGCTGGCTTTCGACGGAGTCATGGTCGCCCGCGGTGACCTGGGCGTGGAACTGCCGCTCGAGCAGGTCCCCCTGGTGCAGAAGAAAGCCATCCAGATGGCCCGCGAGAACGCCAAACCGGTCATCGTGGCCACCCAGATGCTCGACTCGATGATCGAGAACTCCCGGCCCACCCGCGCCGAGGCCTCCGACGTCGCCAACGCCGTCCTCGACGGTGCCGACGCAGTGATGCTCTCCGGCGAGACCTCCGTCGGCAAGTGGCCGATCGAGACCGTACAGACGATGACCCGCATCTGCGTGGCCGTCGAAACCGGCTCACGCGACGTACCGCCGCTCTCCCACGTTCCCCGCACCAAACGCGGCATCATCTCCTACGCCGCTCGCGACATCGGCGAACGCCTCGAGGTCAAGGCCATGGTGGCCTTCACCCAGTCCGGCGACACCGTCCGCCGACTGGCACGGCTGCACTCCCGTCTGCCGCTTCTCGCGTTCACACCCACCCAGGCCGTACGCAGCCAACTCGCCCTGAGCTGGGGAACCGAGACCTTCATCGTCGATCACGTCGACACCACCGACCACATGATCGACCAGGTCGACCACCAACTGCTGCGCATCGGTCGGCTCAAGGACGGCGACGTCGTCGTCATCGTCGCCGGCGCGCCGCCCGGTACCGTCGGATCGACCAACATGATCCACGTCCACCGGATCGGCGAACAGGACCACTGAGTTGTTGGCGCGGACTCCGTCCGCGCGTGCCCGGCGAGCTGGAGGCACCGTGTCTTCCTCCTCATCGCATTGTCGCTTCGCTCTCGCTCTTCGTCGTGCAGACACGGCGCGCTCGCCGGGCGGTGAGTGGGGAGCACACGGGCGCGCTCTTCGTCGTGCAGGCGTGGCGCGCCCGGTGAGCGGTGGGCTGTGCCGCGCACGGTCCCGGTGACCACCGGGCACGATGGGGTCCCTAGTCTGTTCGCATGACTGCGGACCCCACCAGCGACCTCGGCAAGCTGCTCGAACTGCTCGACGTCGAGCAGCGCGACGCTGACCTGTTCATCGGGCAACACCCCGAACAGAAGACGGCGCGCACCTTCGGTGGGCAGATGCTCGGTCAGGGTGTCGTGGCGGCAGCGCGCACTCTGACCCGCGGTACTCCGCCGGTTCATGCCCTGCACGCGCACTTCATTCGCGGCGGCGACGTCAACGAGCCGATGGAGTACCACGTCGACCGGTTCCGGGACGGCAAGTCTTTTGCGAATCGACAGGTCACCGCCAAACAGAAGGGTGAAGAGATCTTCACCATGCTGGTGGCATTCCAGGACAACTCGGCCGGTCTCGAACACGCGGTGGAGATCCCACAGGTGCCCTATCCGGAGGAATTGCCGCCCCTCGGTGAGCATTTCAAGGGTTTCGAAGACCGGATCGCGACCTTCGTCGACGCGCTGCACCCGATCGACATCCGGTTCGCCAACGACCCGTCGTGGAAGATGCGTGAAGCAGGGGAGAAGCTGCGCGACAACCGCGTGTGGATGAAGACCGACGGCCAGATGCCCGACGACCCGATCATGCATGTGGCCGCCATGTGTTACGCCTCCGACACCACCGTCCTCGATTCGATCATCACCACGCACGGCTTGTCGTGGGGCATCGATCGACTCTTCGCGGCCACCGTGAACCATTCGATGTGGTTCCACCGTGACTTCCGCTTCGACGAGTGGATGCTCTACGCGACGCGGTCCCCGGTGGCGACCGGATCGCGCGGGATGGGTTCGGGGCGGTTCTGGATGCGGGACGGAACACTGGCCACCTCCGTCGTGCAGGAAGCACTCATCAAGTACTTCCCGCCCAAGAAGTAGCGCGCCCTCGCCCACTTCGACGGACCAGAAGCCCCTGGAACTGGGAATTTTACCGTCTCATTACCTTTTCTTCGGATCGGCTGTGCCGGTGGATGCCCGCGGCTAGTGTGATGCACATCATCACCCAGACCACTCTCGCCGGGGGCAACCATGTCCGAATCCGAACCGATCCTCTTCCCGCACGAGAGCGGCCGCTCCGTCGCCACACTGCCCGAGGCCTTCCAGGCGACGGTCGGCATGCGCCCGACCGCGATCGCGCTGCGCACCGTCGGCGGCATCCGAGAGATCACCTGGGCCGAATACGGACGCCGGGTCGAGGCGATCGCCCGCGGTCTGGCCGCGCTGGGCGTCGGCCCCGGCGACACCGTGGGCATCATGCTGACCAATCGGCCCGAGTTCCATCTCGTCGACACCGCGGCGCTGCACCTCGGTGCGGTGCCGTTCTCGATCTACAACACCAGCTCTCCGCAGCAGATCGAGTACCTGTTCGGCAATGCCGGCAACGCCGTCGTCGTCACCGAGCAGATATTCGTCCCGGTCGTCCGCGCCGCGTCCACCGCGGTGACGACGACGATCGTGGTGGACGGCCCGGCCGCCGACGCGATCACTCTCGACGACGTAGAACATTCCGGCGCAATGGATTTCGACTTCGCCGCCGCGTGGCAGGCGGTACGGCCCGAGGATCTCGCCACCATCATCTACACCTCGGGCACCACCGGTCCGCCCAAGGGTGTCGAGATCACCCACCGCAACATCATCTCCGAGTTGACCTCACTGGCCGAGGTCGTCGACGTCGGCTTCGACGACCGCGTCATCTCCTATCTGCCCGCCGCACACATCGCCGATCGGGTCTCCTCGCACGCGGCCAACATGGTGCGTGGTATCCAGGTCACCACCGTCTCCGATCCGCGGGAGATCGGCGCCGCACTCCCCGAGGTCCACCCCACCTTCTTCTTCGGGGTACCCCGCGTCTGGCAGAAGATCCGGGCCGGCATCGAGGCCAAGCTCGCCGAGGAAACCAGCCCGGTCAAGAAGAAGCTGGGAGCCTGGGCGATGAGAATCGGTGCCGCGGCCGCACAAGCGCAGCTCGACGGCCGTACGCCCAACGCCATCGCCACCGCCCAGCACACCCTCGCCGACAAGCTCGTCCTGCAGAAGGTGCGGTCGGCGATCGGCATGGACCAACTCACCTTCGCCGGGTCGGGTGCCGCCGCGATCCCGCCGGAGGTGCTGCAGTTCTTCCTCGGGCTGGGGATACCGGTGCTGGAGGTGTGGGGCATGTCGGAGACCACCGGCGTCTCCACGATGACCACGCCGGAGAACATGAGGCTCGGTACCGTCGGCAAGCCGGTGTCGGGTGTCGAGGTCACGCTCGCCGACGACGGCGAACTGCTGATCCGGGGGCCGGTGGTCATGCGCGGTTATCGCAAACAGCCTGACAAGACAGCCGAGACGATCGACTCCGACGGGTGGCTGGCCACCGGTGACATCGCCGAGATCGACGCGGACGGCAACGTGCGGATCGTCGACCGCAAGAAGGAACTCATCATCAACGAGTCCGGAAAGAACATGTCGCCCACCAACATCGAGAACGCGCTGAAGGCGGCGTCGTCGCTGATCGGTCAGGTCGTCGCGATCGGCGACGCCAAACCGTTTGTGTCGGCGCTCGTTGTGCTCGATCCCGACGCCGCGGCGGCCCGCGCGAAGGCGCTGAACATGCCGGACGCCGACGTCGCAGCCCTCACCGGGCATCCGCAGGTTATCGAGGAGGTCATCGGCGCGGTCCGTCTCGGCAACGGCCGACTCTCACGTGTCGAACAGGTCAAACGATTCACCATCGTGTCCGAGGCGTGGGAGCCCGGCGGCACCGAACTCACCCCCACGATGAAGTTGCGGCGCAAGCCCATCGCCGACAAGTACGCCGAGCACATCGAGTTGCTCTATGCCGCCGACGCCGGTGACGGTGTGATCGACCTTCGCTGAACGGCCACCGCAGCACCCCACACCACCAGATACAGCGTCATGCCGCCGATCTGAATGCGTTGTGCGAGCCCCAGCAGCCAATCCCCGGACAGGTTGTCGGCGGCCAACATCCAGACCGTCGCGACAGAGATGACCACCAGGATCGTCAGGCCGAGCAGACGCAGCACCGGCCAGATCGGCGTTCGCCAGGCCGCGACCACGCCGAGGATCATCGCGATGAAGATCGCGAATACCGCCACACTGCTGGTGAAGGCGTGGATGTGATGCAGTTGGGGCAACAGCCCACTCGGCTCCGACGGGCAATTCGGGTCGACGTGCGGAATGCACTCGATGGGCGACAATGCGTCGGTGATGGTGGACACCCCGAACACCACGAGCGAGACGAGCGCCCCGCGGGCGAAGCCGCCGGCCACCGCGGGACGAGGAATGAACGCCAGCACCCCGGCAAGCATGGCGCACACCGCGGTGATGACGTCGCCGTAGACGTAGACCAGCCGATGCGGGCGGTGCTCCGCGTCGAGTTCACTCATGAAGCTGCGCAGCGGATCCAGAGGCGAGGCCCAGAAGAACTCCAGCACCCACGACGAGTAACAGACGCCTGCGGCGGCGATGAGGATGCCGACGACGATCAGGCGCGGCGACAGCTCCCGGACAGACAGCACCTCGTCAGGTTATGTCATCGGTGTTCACCCACCGTCGACGCCACGTTCGCCGTACCCATGCACCGGCGACACCTCTCCGACGCTGTGATCCGAGTCACTACCTGTCACATTCTCGGCCTGCGTGGTGTCTCGGGTATGTCAGATCCCCGGCAGTCAAGGAGTGAGAACCATGAGTGAACAACGCAGGGTGGTGGTCGTCGGTGGCGGGTACGCCGGCACGATGGCAGCCAACAGGCTCGCCGCAGAATGCTCGTTCGATGTGGTGATGGTGAATGCGCGCGACCATTTCGTCGAACGTATCCGGTTACATCAATGGGCGGCCGGCACCGCCACGCCCACCCGCGATTTCGAGACGCTGCTCTCCGCGCGCGTCCGCCGCATCGTCGCCACCGCGGAACACATCGACGCACCCGGACGACTGGTCGGCCTCGACTCGGGTGACCGGCTCGACTACGACTGGCTGATCTACGCCGTCGGCAGCTCCGGCGGTGCGGCGATCGAGGGTGCCGCCGACCACGCCCAGGAGGTCGCCGACTGGGAATCGGCCACCCGCCTGCGCAACCGGCTGGCCGAGCTGCGAGGCGCCGGCCGCGTCACCGTCGTCGGCGGTGGCCTGACCGGGATCGAGACCGCCGCCGAGCTCGCCGAGACCGGTCACCGGGTCACCCTCGTCACCGCCGACGAGATCGCCTCCAGCCTGTCCGTCCGTGGGCGTGAGCGGACACGCCGCGCGCTCGAGCCTCTCGGCGTCGTTTGCCACGAGCACACCCGGGTCGAACGCATCGGCGCCACAACGGTGACACTCGTCCACGCAACAGGCGAGTGGGTCGAGGCGGCCACCGACATCACCGTCGTCACCACCGGTTTCGCGGTACCCGATCTCGCACGCCGCAGCGGGCTGACGTGCGACCACCTCGGTCGGCTGTGTACCGACGCCGCCCTGGTCAGCGTCGACGACGAGCGCATCCTCGGAGCCGGTGATGCCGTCGCGCCGGCGGGTAACGTGCCCCGCATGAGCTGTCAGGCCGCAATGCCGCTCGGTGTGGCCGCCGCGCAGTCGGTGCGTTCGCTGGCCAAAGGTGAGCACCCGGTCGCGGCGTATCCCGGGTTCGTCGCGCAATGCGTCAGCCTCGGGCGGCATACGGCCACGCTGCAACTCACCCACAAGGACGATTCGCCGACGCGCGGCGTGGTCACCGGCCGTGGTGCCGCGCTGATGAAGGAGCTGATCTGTCGGGGCACGATCTGGGGTCTGCAACTGGAGGCCCGGCGTCCGGGGATCTATCCGGCCGCCCGCTCGACGGTCACCGTCGATCACCGCGACCCGACCCCGAACGGACAGGTCGTGCCGTGAGCACCGGTGGCACACGCGACGAGCACCTACGGATCTTCGTCGATCACCGCCCGTTGCTGTTCACAATCGCCTACGAAATCCTGGGCTCGGCCACCGAATCAGATGACGTGCTGCAGGAGAGTTACCTGCGCTGGTCGGAGGTCGATCTCGACGCCGTCGACGACCCGCGGGCCTATCTCGCGAAGGTGGTCACCCGCCAGGCGCTCAACGCCGCACGCGCCGGACAACGGCGCCGCGAGGATTATGTCGGTCCGTGGTTGCCCGAACCCATCGTCATCGACGTTCACGATCCTGCCGACGACGTCGTTCTCGCCGAAGCGGTGTCGACGGCGATGATGGTGGTCCTGCACTCGCTGGGACCGGACGAACGTGCGGTGTTCCTGCTCCGGGAGGTGTTCGGGTTCGCTCATGCCGAGATCGCCGACATGACGCAGAAATCCGTTGCCGCGGTCCGGCAGATCGCCCACCGCGCCCGCGAACACGTGCAGGCGCGACGGCCGCGGTTCGGTGCCGACGCCGACACGGGAACGCAGGTGGCGCACGCTTTTCTGGCTGCAGCGGCCACCGGTGACGTGCAGGCGCTGCTCGAGGTGCTCGCGCCCGACACGGTGTACCTCGCCGACAGCGATGGCAAGGCGCCGGCGGCGCGGCGACCGATCCACGGTGCCGATCAGGTCGCGCGGATCATGGCCAACCTGATGCGCCTTGTTGAGAAGCGGCAGATGCAGGTCGGCGAGATGGAGGTCAACGGGATGCCGGGATTCACCGTGGCGGTGTCCGACGATCCGGGTGCCATCCTGTGGCTCGATGTGGTCGACGGTCTCATCCGGCACGTCTTCGTCATGCGGAACCCGGCCAAGATGGCGGCGGTGCGTACGGTACGGGAGATCTCACGTCACTGAGGTGGCACGTGCACATCTGCGGCTCAGGCGACCTGCCGGTCGGCGGAGTGGACGTCGTGCAGTTGTCCGGCGGGGTCGACGACCATGATCACCGGGCCCATCGTGTCGGTGGCGCGTTCGATCAGTGCCTCGATCTGCGTCGGATCGGCCGGATCGCAGACGACCGCCCAGACCCGGTCGTGGACGGCGGCGTCCACATAGGAGACGAGATCGCGCGTGTGGCGCCCCGCGACCACCGCATTGCGGCCCGAGCGCAGAACCTGATCGATGACGGTGCGCGACCGCAGCGAGCCGTCGGTGACGACGAGGACGGTGTCGGTGAAAGAGTGCTTCGTGGTGTGCATACCGATCATCACACTGCGCGCAGCTGGGATGGCACCGCGATCACGCTGGCAGTTGGCTGGACGCCGCGCGGTGGGTCGTCACGGCGGCGCATTCGGTGATCCTCGATCAGGGAATTGCGAAGGACGCCAACAGCATTCGCGCACACGTGTCGACCAGTCGCCGGCGGTCGGCGGTTGCCGGGCGGGCCAGGGCCACGCGGAGACACAGGCTCGCGGTGGCACCCATGGTGAGGAACACCAGGTCGTCGAGTTCCGCGGGCGACAGATCCGGCCGGAAGCGTGTCGGGAGGATGCGGCCCAGCGGGACCAGTGGCGCCTCGATCTGTGCCCAGGCCGATCCGAACTCGGCGCTGTCGCCCGCCAGCGATGCCGCGATCACCGGCGCGTGCCGCTCGAACGAAGAGGTGAGGGCGTCCACCACGACGGTGATCGCGGCGAGTGGTTCGGCGTCGATTGCCTGCCCGATACCGACGGCGAGGTCCGAGCTGATCTGCTGGATCGCTTCCTGCCGGAGGTCGAACAGGATGTCACCGACGTCGGCGAAGTAGCGATACACCGTTCCGATGCTGACATCGCTGTGATCAGCGATGTCCTGGGTGGTCGGGAGACCGTCGGGCCGCTCGGCAAGCAGCGTCGTGGTCGCGTCCAACAGTCGCCTGCGCATCGCGAGGGCGCGCGGCTGACGCGGCGCGACGCGCGTGCGGGCGCCCGCCGCGGAGCGGGCAGGGGTTCGGGCCATGAAATGAATGGTAAGTGAGGATTCCTCGTGTTTGGCTGGTGTCATGACTCTTGTGCCGCCCACCGGGTTGGTGAACACCGACCGAGCCCGCACGTTGTACGAACACGCGGGAGACACCTGGATCGCCGCCATGTGGCGTGCCGATGATCTCGCCGACGCCGTCGTCGCCGAACGGGGGTCCGCCGCTCTGATCCGCCCTGCTCTCGCCGATGGCATCGGCGCGCTGACCGATGCGCCACCGGCACTGGTCGCGCTGTTCGACTCGATCGAGCGCGAACCGGCCTGGCTCGACCACGATCGTTGCGACCGCGCCGCCGACGCCCTGGTGCGGCACTTCCCGGCCATGGCGATCGTGCTGGCGGCGGCCTCGCTGCTGCGCGGCGCGGGCAACAGTATCGCGGGCAAACCATTGGCGCTGACCGGGCGGTACTCGACGATGCCGGGAGTGCGTTCGGTGGAGGTCGGCGAGTGGCTGCGCCGGGTGTTGACGCCGGGCGGAATGCGCCGTGACGGTGCGGGTTTCGCCTACACGGTGCGGGTGCGGATGATCCACGCGCACGTCCGGGCACATCTGCTGCGCAGCGGGACCTGGGAGCACGATGCGTGGGGTGTCCCGATTCCGCAGCCGTACATGGCATTCACGCTTGCCGAGTTCGGGCACATCGCGATCGAGGCGATGGGCACACTCGGGGTTCGTTTCACCGCGGACGAACTCGACGACATCTATCACCTATGGCGTCACGTCGGCCACGTGATCGGCATGGACGACGACCTGAATCCCCGCAACGAGGCCGATCACCGGCGGATCGAGGAACTGTACCGATTGACCTCGCCCGGGCCCGATGCCCACGACCGCGAATTCGTCACCGCGCTCAACGCCGACTATCTGATTCCCGAGTTCGCCAACACCATGTCGTTGCCGCAGCGGTGGCGGGTGCCGGTCGCCACGGCCGTCATGGAGGGATACGAGCGGGTCTTCCTCGGCGACGCCGACGCCGATGCGCTCGGCATCCGTCATCGCCGGATCGCCCGGCTGCTTCCTCGATTATCGGGGGTCATGCAGCTCATCAGCCGCGGACAAATCCGGCGCGCCGGCGGGCTCGACGAGTTCACCCGACGCGCCTACGCCGACCGGGACACCGAGATGGCGCGCATGCGTGCCGCCTACGCGATGACCCACGACATGGTCGATACCGCGCCGGACCGCGTGTCCGTCTGAGCATTGCCCGTGTGACGCCCGGTCGGTTCGTCGCCGATCGCGGTCACCGCGCCCGCGTCGAGGAGGCGCTCGAGGTGCAACTGTGCGGTCCGACGCTCCACCGATCGCACCCACGGCGCCTCGACATGTGGGCGATACACCAGGCGGTGTGCCACGATCTCGTCGAAAGTCCTTGGCCTTCGCAGGAACTCGAGTAACCGTTCCTCGCGCTCGAGAATCCGATGACGGTAGGTCGCGAGTCGGCTACCGAACTCGGAACGCCCGGACACCACACCTTTGTGGTGGAAGGTTCCGTACCAGCGGGCGTCGATCTCGCCGACCCGGTCGATGGAGGCGAGGAAGTCGTCGAGACTGGACCCGAGATCGCCGTACATCGGCCCGAACGACGTCAGGTCGATGTCGGCGACGTAGAGAAACCCGGCAGGCTCGATCAGCACGCCGCAGTGACCGGCGGTGTGTCCGGGCAGGTGGATGACCGTTGCGGTCTGGTCGCCGAGGTCGAAGGTGTGGCCGTCGGTCACACCCACGACGCCGTCACGCACGGCCGGCAGGTGGTAGTCGTCGGTCATCACCGTGGTCATCGCGTCGCGGAGATCCGGGTCGAGTCCGTAGCCGGCGATGAGGGTGTCCAGCGAGCCGACGGCGGCCGCGTCGTGACGGTGGGCGAAGGTGTCGGCGGTGAAGTGCCGCAGCCCGGCGATGTGGTCCTCGTGCGCGTGACTGATCATCACCGCGTCGGCGCCGACGGGGTCGTCGTCGAGGGCGAGCGACGGATCGATCACCAGCACCGCGTCCGATCCGCGGACCACGACGGTGTTGCCGTACGGTACGACGCCGCCGTTACCCGCCGTCAGGACGTCGACCGCCCCGAAGCGGTTGACGGTGTACATCTCTCAGCCCTGTGCGGTCAGGGAGGCGACCACGCCGCCGTCCACGAGCAGGTCGGTGCCGGTGACGAACGACGATTCGGGGCCGAGGAGGAAGGCGGCCGCGGCGGCGATGTCGGACGCGGTGCCCACCCGTCCGGTGCCCGAGCCCTCGATCATCGACCGCATCGTCTCCCCGCTGGCGCCGGCGAGTTCCTGGCGACCCATCGCCGTGGCGATCACCCCGGGAGAGATGCTGTTGATCCGGGCGCCGCGGGCGCCCCAGCTGCGGGCTGCGGCGCGCACGCGGATGTGGTTGGCCTGCTTGGCGATCCCATAGGCCAGTGCCGGATTCGAGGCGACGTCACCCTGCAGGAAACCCAAGCCGAGCAGGTCCTGTGCGGCGGTGGCGGCCAATGCCGCGGCCTGATCGGCGGGCAGCGGCCCGAACATGTGCCCGGCCATGCTCGCGATCACCACACCCGCACCGCCGGGGGCGATGACCTCGCCGAAGATGTCCAGCGACAGGGCGACCCCGAGGAGATCGACTCGCAGGATCGCCTCCGCGCTCGCCTGCACCGGCGACAAACCGGCCGTGTGGACGACCTGGTCCACGGCGCCGAGCCCGGATGCGTGCTCGGCCAGTGCCCGCAGCGAATCAGCCGACGCCACGTCCACCGGATGGCCGGACACGTCGAACCCCTCGCCGTCGAGGGCGTCGACCCGCACGTCGAGGGCGGTCGCATCGGCATCGGCGAGCAGCACCCGTCGCCCGCCGCCCTGCCGACGCGCGATGGCCACACCCATGCCCCCGGTTCCGACGACGATCAGCACATTGCGGCTCATTGCAGACCTTCTCACCGTTGACTCCAGATCACCTGACGTCGCCGAATCTTCCGGTCCCCGGCGGGGATGTCAAGGGCGGGGTGCCTAGGGCGATGTTCGGCGACCGTGGAGCTCGCTGCGACCGCGAGGGCGTGTGAGAAGGCGGATACGCTGGCACTCATGCGTGTGGTGTCCTCCGATGACCGATGACCGATGCCCGTGTACCTCCGGGCTGACCTTCGGCGAGTGCTGCGGACCGCTTCTCGAGGGCCGGCGGCGCGCACCGACCGCACAGGCGTTGATGCGTTCACGATTCTCCGCGTTCGCCGTCGGCGACCGGGAGTACCTGCTCGCCACGTGGCATCGGCGTACCCGCCCCGGCGATCTCGAACTCGACGACGAGATCGATTGGTATCGCCTCGACGTCACCGAGACCTCCGGCGGTGGTCCGTTCGACGACGCCGGACTGGTCGCCTTCGTCGCCCACCACCGAACCGACGGAGTGCGCCGGACGATGTCGGAACACAGTCGCTTCGTGCGCGAGGACGGCCGCTGGTACTACGTCGACGCGCTCGGCGCGGGGTGATCGATCGGGGGGTGACTCAGATTTCCTCGGCGAGCACGGTCGAGGCGATGCGGAATGCGGAATTGGCATCGGGCACCCCGCAATAGATGGCGCTCTGCAGGATGACCTCCTTGATCTCGTCGATCGTGAGTCCGTTGCGGCGGGCGGCGCGGATGTGCATGGCGAGTTCTTCGTGATGGCCGCGTGCGATCAACGCCGTCAGAGTGATCATCGACCGGCTGCGTCGGTCCAGTCCCGGGCGCGTCCAGACCGTTCCCCAGGCATAGCGGGTGATGAACTGCTGGAACTCCTCGGTGAGGTCGGTGATGGCGGCGTTCGCCCGGTCGACGTGTGCGTCGCCGAGAACCTCACGGCGGACCGTCATTCCGGCGTCGTAGGGATCGGTGTACGGATCGGTCACGAATGGGCTCCTTCGAGATAGCGGTGCGCGCGCGTCACGACGTCGTCGACCAGGATGTCGGTGGCGCCGAGATAGTCCGGCGACGCCGCATGTCCCGCCAGTCGTGACATCGTTTCCTGCTCGGTCAGAATGCCTTGGGCCGAGACGAGATTGGCGGCGGCGCGGTCGGGATGAAACTGTAATCCGGTAAGCAACTGCGCGGCCTGGGCGGCGGCGGTGACGGTGTGGCGGCTCAGGGTGCGCAGCGTCCACCACTCGGCGTGCCACCCTCCGTCGGAGCGTTCGTCGATGCTCGCCGCCGACGCGGCATGCAGGGTCGCGGCGAGGCCCGGTGCGACGAGCGCGGCCCGTCGGAGCAACACCGTGAGGACGGGATTGTTCTTGTGCGGCATCGTCGATGACCCGCCACCGCCGCCCTCGGTGAATTCGCCGATCTCGGGACGTCCGGCGATCGCCAGATCACCTGCGAGGTGCCCCCATGCGTCGCAGCAGGTCACCAGCGCGTCACCGATGCGGGTGGTGGTGGCGCGCGTGGTGTGCCACGGCGGTGAAGCTGCCAGACCCACGGTGCCTGCCGTTGCGGTCACCAGTGCCCGCGCGGCCTGCACCGAACCGGTCAATTCGACCGGCGCTGCCAGAGTGCCTGCGGCGCCACCGATCTGGACGGGAATCGGCGGGAGGGCGTCGAGGGTGTCGGCGGCGTCGAGGATGGCGGTCAGCCATACGCCGAACTTGCGGCCCGCGGTGCCCGGCAGTGCCGGCTGAGTCAGTGTGCGCGTCAGCAGGGGAGCGTCACGATGGGCCTCGATCAGTGCCTGTAGCGCCCGGACCTGCGTCCGCACCTGATCCTCGACGCGGCGCAGTACGTCTTGCGCACACATCATGAGTGCCGAGTCGAGGGTGTCCTGACTGGTCAGTCCCCGGTGCAGCCACGCCGAAGCGGCGCCGTCGGTGCGCGACCGCAGCAGCGACACCAGCGCGCTGACGGGGTTGCCGTCGGCCTCAGCGTCCACGGCGATGGCCGTGAGATCGTCCGCCCCGACGAGGGGACGGAGGTCCGCTGCAGCCTCGGCGGGTGCCACACCGTTGCCGACAAGTGCTGTCAGCCAAGCGTTCTCGACCTCGACAAGGGCACGCAAGAGCGCTTCCTCGCTCATCAGGTCGCCTGCGCGGTGATCGCCCGGCCAGAACAGATCGCGCAACGTCTACTGTCCCGGGTAGTGGAGGAAGACGGTCTCGTCGGCACCCTGCAAGCGCAGGTCGAAACGGAATCCGTCGGCATCGGCCGCCGCGATCAGGGTGGCGCGCCGATCCTCGGGCACGCCGGCCAGGAAAGGATCGGCCTCGGCGAGCGGACCGGGCGGGTAGGCGCGGGTGAACAGTCGATGCAGCAGGCCGCGACCGAACACGGTGATCAGGAAGTAGGGTGCGGCGCCGTCGATCGGTCCCGGTTGGACTGTGCTGAACGAATATTCGCCGGCGTCATCGGTGGCGCAGCGTCCCCAACCGGTGAAAGTCCACCCGTCTCGGCGAAGCGATCCGGCTCGCTGCACGACGGTGCCGTCGGCGTCGGCCTGCCAGAGTTCGAGCAGCACGTCCGGGATGGGTTGGCCGTGGCCGTCGGTGACGAGTCCGTGCAAACGGATCGAGCCGGGGGAGCGTGGCGGCACCAGCTCGTTGTCACCCTCGAAGGGCAGTGCGTACCCGTAGAACGGTCCGATGGTCTGAGCGGGTGTGGGCGGCAGCAGGGCGGTCATCAGTTCTCCTCGTCGTCGAGCGGGGTGCGATTGCTGCCGGTGAGCACGATGTCCCAACGGTAACCGGTGGACCATTCGTGACTGGTCACGTCGTGATCGTAGGCGGCGACGAGTCGCTCGCGTGCCTTCGCGTCGACGATCGACTGGTAGATCGGGTCGAAGGGGAACAGCGGGTCGCCCGGGAAGTACATCTGGGTGATCATCCGCTGCGTGAAATCGGTTCCGAACAGCGAGAAGTGGATGTGTGCGGGCCGCCATGCGTTGTGGTGGTTCTTCCACGGATAGGGGCCGGGTTTGATCGTGGTGAAGCGGTAGTTCCCGTCCTCGTCGGTCAGGCATCGCCCGACGCCGGTGAAGTTGGGGTCGATCGGCGCGTGGTGCTGGTCCCGTTTGTGGATGTAGCGCCCGGCCGAGTTCGCCTGCCAGATCTCCACGAGTTGGCGACGCACCGGCCGGCCCTGACCGTCGAGTACACGACCGGTCACCACGATGCGCTCACCGATCGGCTCGCCGCGATGCGCGATCGTGAGGTCGGCTTCGAGCTTGTGGACATCACGTTCCCCGAACACCGGCGAGCACAGTTCGAGGGTCTCCGGATCGGCGTGGTGCGGGTCCTTGGTCGGATGGCGCAGCAGGCTGCTGCGATAGGGCGGATAGTCCAGACGCGGCTGGGTTTCCTCGATGCCGGCGTGCTGATATGCGGTCTCGATGGCGGTGATCTCACCGCTGATCTCCCGCTGGCTCGCCGACGCGCTGTCGGGGTTGGTGTTGAGGGCTGTCATGTGGCTCACAGTAGGTCGGTCGGTGTGAGCCGGAAAAGAGTAGGCTTCCGCTGAGCGGAAAGCGTGTGTCGTAAGGAGTCCTCATGGCCGGCAACACCTCGATCGCCGGGGCCACTGTCACCTCACGCGTCCTGGCGATCATCGGGGCGTTCGACGAGCGCCACCGAGTGCTCACGCTCAGCGAACTCGCCCGGCGGTCGGGGCTGCCGGTGGCGACGACGCACCGACTCGCGGCCGAACTCGTCGCCGGAGACGCGCTGGCCCGCCGTCCCGACGGCCGGTTCGTGGTCGGTCGGCTCCTGTGGGAGGCAGGTCTGCGCGCACCGGTCACGGGCCGACTCAAGCAGGTCGCGGAGCCGTTCCTGCACGACGTCTATGCGGCGACGCTGGCGACCGTGCACCTCGCGGTTCGCGATGGAGCCCAGGTGCTCTACGTGGAGCGGATGGCCGGGCGTGCCTCGGTGCCGATCGTCAGCACCGTCGGCAGTCGGCTCCCGTTGCACTGCACCGGCGTCGGCAAGGTGCTGTTGGCGCACGCACCGGATGATGTTGCCGCAGAATCGATGTCGAACCTGGTGCGGATCACCGCGCACACGATCACCTCGCCGGATGTCCTCGCACGTCAACTCGAGGACATCCGGGCACGCCGATACGCCACCACCAGCGAGGAGATGTCGCCCGGAGCCTGCTCGTTGGCCGTGCCGGTGATACCGGTCAGCGATCCGACGTCGGTGGTCGCGGCCATCGGGGTCGTGGTACCCACGCTCAAACGGGACCGCAATCGGCTGCTCGCGGCGCTGCAGGTCGCCGCGAGTGGTATCGGGCGGCAACTGTGATCGCCGTGCTCACGCGGGAACGGCACCCGGCACGCGTCTGTGGGCCATCATGACAGGGTGACCTCGACGACGGCAGAGGTGCGGCAGCGACCGGCGGTGGTAACGGTGGCCGGCATTGCCGTGCTGCTCGTCGTCATTCTGCTCGCCCTGTCGGGCCGTTACGGGTACCACCGCGACGAGCTGTACTTCCGGGTTGCCGGTCAACATCCGGCGTGGGGGTATGTCGACCAGTCGTTCATGACGCCGATGCTCGCGCGTGTGGGAATCGCGGTGTTCGGGGACTCGCCGACCGGGCTGCGCGTCCTCCCGGCACTTCTCGCGGGGTCGACCGTGCTCATCGTGGCGTTGCTCGCGCGGGAATTGCGGGCCGGCCCGACAGCGCAGGTGCTGGCCGCCCTCGCGGCCGCCGTCAGCGCGATGGTTCTGCAGGGTGGGCACATGTTGTCGACTCCCACCACCGACGTGCTGGCCTGGTTGGTGATCTCACTGCTGGTCGTCCGGATGCTGCGGTGCGCGCAACCACGCTGGTGGGTGCCGATCGGGTTGGTGAGTGGGTTGGCGGTGGACAACAAACTCACGGTCGGGATTCTGCTCGGTGCCATCACGGTGACGTTGCCCGTCGTCGGGCCGCGCGTCGTGCTGCGTTCGTGGTGGCTGCCCGTTGGCGCGGTACTCGCCGTTCTCGTGGCCCTGCCGACCATCGGATGGCAAGTGGTACATGACTTTCCGCAGGGACGGGTCGCGTCCTCGATCGCCGGCGATGACGGGTTCACCGATCGGGTGCTGTTCGTGCCGATGCAACTGGTGCTGCTCGGCCCGTTGATCGTGCCCCTCTGCGTGGCGGGGTGGTGCGCGCTCTGGCGCGATTCGCGGATCCGATATGCCAGGCTGTTCGCTCCGGCCTACCTGCTGGCGGCCGTCGTCGTGATCGTGGCCGGCGGCAAGTTCTACTACACCGCAGGCCTTCTGCTCGTGCTCATGGCGGCCGGTGCGCAACCGGTGGTGGAGTGGGCACGTACGCCCACCCGACGACGGCTGCTCGTCGCCGGGTCGATCGTCACCGTCGTCTCCAACGCCGTGATCGCGCTGCCGGTGCTACCGGTCGGCCTGGTGGGAATCGTCAACCCGGTCAACAAGGAACAAGGCGAACAGGTGGCGTGGCCGGAGTTCGCCGCAGCGGTCGACAGCGTGTGGTCGGCGATCCCGGCCGATCAGCGTGAGCGCGCCGTGGTGGTGACCGCCAACTACGGCGAGGCCGGGGCGATCGACCGCTTCGATCCCGGGCTGCCGGTGTATTCGGGACACATGAGCTACTACGACTGGGGCCCGCCGCCCGACGCGCGAACCGGGCCGGTCCTGCTGATCGATCACCTCGGTGACACCGGACTCCGGGACCTCGTCGGATCATGTTCACTCGCAGCACGTTTCCGGAACCACGAGCACCTCGACAACGACGAGGACGGCGTCGGCATCTGGCGATGCGACCCGCCGCACGAGCCGTGGTCGCAGGTGTGGCCGCGCTTCCGGCACACCTGAGGGTCTCCTCATGCATTGCCGTGTCGCAGAATCCATTCGATCAATGGCGTGGTGGTCCGCCAGTCGACCCGAACGCGGTCGACGAGATCGGCGGTATGGATGACCGGATCGAACCCGTAGTCCCGCATGACCGTGATCGTCTTGTGTCGCAGCAGATCGATCCGCGGATGATCCCGGTCGAATCCCCGCGGCGCGGTCTTGAGCTTGTCGCCGCCGACTTCCCAACCCGCGTCGGACAACTCGCCGACGATCCGCTCCAGCTCGGTTCCGCTGCGTTCGTTGACGATCGCGGCGCGGATGGCGGTGAGCCGGTCGGCCGAGGTGTCGTAGATACCCCCGCCGACCCGGACCCCGGGCGCACCGATCTGCACGTAATACCCGGTGGCCGGCGCGACCGCGACGTATGCGCCCTGATGGGTCTTGTAGGGAGATTTGTCCTTGGCGAACCGCACATCCCGATACGGCCGGAACAGTTTGGCCTCACCGAATTCCTCGGCGAGGTCTGCGGTCAGCGCAGCCATCGGTTCGGCCACGGCCGAGGAGTACGTGGCCTTGTGCGCCGTCCAGAATGCCTTCGTGTTGTCGATCTCGAGATCGTCGTAGAAGTCCAACGCAGCCTCGGGAAAACCGGTGAAGCCCATGACGTCAGCTTAGGATGCCGACCGTGGTTGCGGTTGCGGACGTCACAGCCGAGCGAGCTGGTCGATGTCGTCGAGAAAATCCGCCACCACGTCGGAGGCGACGGTCGCTCGCGTCGCCGAGAGGGCGTTGACGTAATCCGCGGTGGACGGACCGTCGGACTTGTCCGGTGCGTCGTCGCGCAGGGCCCGTTCGAGTGCGTCCTGTGCTGCGCGCCGGGCAGCGTACTCGATATCGGCAGGCGTCAGACCGTCGCTGGCTGCCACGAGGCGTTCCACGTCTACGCCGCGCGCCGCGGGCGGCAGATACCTGTTCCAGATGGCCGCCCTGGCCTCCCGATCGGGAAGACCGATCGGGATGACGTAGTCGAATCGTCCGTGCCGCAGGAACGCCGTGTCGAGTGCACGGATGAAATTCGTGGCACAGATCAGCAATCGGCCAGGGCTGGAACGGAATTCGGGAATGAGTTTGAGCAGTTCGTTGGTCACGCCCTGTCCGGCGTGGGCCGGTTCGCCGGTGCGTCGGGACGCGATCTCCTCGACTTCGTCGATGAACACGACCACCCGGTTGATCTCCGCGATACGACCGAAGGTGTCCCGTAACCCCGATGCGAGTCCACCTCCGTCCACCGCCAGCCGAGAGGGGAAGACCTCAACAAACGACCAGCCGAGTCGCGCGGCGACCGCCTTGGCAAAGGTGGTCTTGCCGGTTCCCGGTGGTCCGAACAGGATCACCGCCCGCGGTGGCACGACGCCGAACCGCACGGCGAGATCGGGCCGGTCGAGCGGGGTGATGAGCCGCAGTTCGAGGAGTTCTTTCTCGCGGTGCATGCCACCCACCGCAGTCCACAGATCCGGTGGGAGAGTGTGGCCGCCCAGCTCACGGAGCACGGCCAGTTCATGCGCACTGACGGTGACCATCCGCTCCAGATAGCGCAGGTTCTCCCGTGCGGAGAAGCCCTCGCGCACATAGTCGTCGAAACGGGCCTCGTCGCTGGACACGATCGCCGAGAGGCGGTCGAGCCCCAACGGTCCCATCTTGCGAGCCAGATGATTCACCAGCGCGCTCGCCACCGTCGAATCGTGACGGCTCGGTGTCACACCGAAGAACACGATCCACCCCTGAGCATGCGCGGCCCGGCCGACGATCGCGCCGACGACGGTCTCGTTGTCGTCGACAGCCACCAGAGCATGATCCTCACGGCAGGACGCGAGCACCTCCGACAGCGAATAGACGGCATCGGCGGGGCGCGTGACGGTCCGCTCCCAGAGATCGACGATCCCGTCGATGTCTCCCGGATGGAAATCCCGGGTGTGCGGTGGTGACGGTGTCGGGTCATCGCTGATCGTGGAACTCATGTTCTGCCTTCCGCTGTGTCGACGAATCGCCACAGCCTAGGGGTTACCGGCGGGTTGGACCAGCGAATTCCGAGGTGCCCGGAGAGCGGCATTCGTGCTGGTGGACGGCGTCGTGACGAGGAGCCGGACCGTCGACGATTTCGGTGGGACGGCCCCATGGGTCCAAAGATGTGCTCATAGTGGAGGTGAGGGCGGTGCCGTACGGGCACGCCCCGTTCGAGGAAGGATCACCGATGGCACTCGATGACGACGACATCACCACCTCCGGCCCCGGCGGTGAGGGACCGGCCGACGGCGGCTCCAACCCCGGTGGCCACGATGGCGGAGCCGACGGCACCGCAGACGGTGAAGGTCCGGCCGACGGTGGCTCCAACCCCGGTGGCCACGATGGCGGAGCCGACGGCACCGCAGACGGTGAAGGTCCGGCCGACGGTGGCTCCAACCCCGGTGGCCACGACGGCGGAGCCGACGGAACTGCCTGAGCGACAGCGATGTTGGAACGCTGCATCGCGATCGACCCCGATGTCTTCGCTCGCGAGCATTGGGGTCGATCGCCGTTGCTGAGTCGCGCGGTGAATCTACCGCGCGACTTCGTCGACCTCCTCTCACCCGCTGCCGTCGACGAACTCCTCGCCGAACGCGGCGTGCGCACGCCCTTCATCCGCATGGCCAAGGAGGGCACGCTGCTCGCCCGCGAGAGATATGTGGGTCCGGCGGGTTTCGGGGCCGAGATGCCCGACCAGGTGGACTCGGCAAAGGTGTTGGCGCAGTTCGCCGACGGAGCCACGATCGTCCTACAGGGACTACACCGGCTGTGGCCCCCGGTCATCGACCTCGTCCGTGGCCTCGTCGACGATCTCGGTCATCCGGTGCAGGCCAACGCCTATGTGACCCCGCCCAGCAATCGGGGATTCGATCCCCACTACGACGTCCACGATGTGTTCGTTCTCCAGATCTCCGGCGAGAAACATTGGACCGTGCACGCACCGGTGCACCTCGATCCGGTGGACTCGCAACCATGGACCGACCATCGCGAGGACATCGAGCGGCGGACCGACGACCCGCCCGTCATCGACACCGTCCTGCGCAGCGGCGATGCGCTCTATCTGCCCCGGGGTTGGGTACATTCGGCCCGGGCGTTGGGCACCACGTCGATCCATCTCACCATCGGCACCGCCGCACTCACCGCGCTCGATGTCCTCGGAGCAGTGGTCGAACAGCTCACCGAACTTCGTGAATTACGCGAATCATTGCCCATGGGAATCGATCTCACCGATCCGGACGCGACTGCGGCGCTGGTCGGCAAGACACTGTCCGCAGCCCTCGAGGCGGTGCGGGACCGCTCCACGGAGATCGAGTCGGGGGCCGCCGAGATACTCGCCCACCGGCACGCCGATCGCACCCGGCCGGCGTCGGTACGTCCCCTCGCGACGGTGGAGGCGTTGTCGAACCCGGCATCGGTGGGAACGGTGCAGTGGCGACAGGGGCTGGCCGCAGTGGTGGTCGAGGTGGCCGGCCGCGTCGAGCTCCGCCTCCCGGATCGGACAATGAGCTTTCCCGGATTCTGCGCGGACGCTCTCGTCGAGGTGCGTCGCGGGACAGCGGTGCGCGGCGACCGGCTACCGGGACTCGACGCCGCCGACGGGGAGGTCCTGCTGCGTCGGCTGCTGCGCGAGGCGGTCGTCGCACCGACGCCCAGAAGTACTGAGACAGAACAAGAGTCATGACCGATCGCCGCCCGTGCAGTGATCAGTCCCTCGCTCGTGACGATCCGATGTACGGTACCGCGTCGGCGGGCTCCTCATGGCTGCTGCTCGAACTCTCCGGTCCGTGGGGGCCGTCGGCATTCCTCACCTCGCCGTCGGTCCTCGACCCCGACCTGGGACGCGCCATCGTGCGCCGCGTCGAGTCGGCGGGAATGCGGATCGTCGCGATCCGCAGACCGGGCCGACGACCACCGACACCTCGATGGCGGTGGTTCGTCGTCGACGCCCGCCCCGGACACGAATCGGTGCGTCGTGGTGAGGTATCGGGTCCGGCCGACTATGTGGACCTTGCGCTCAACGGGTCGGCCGGTGAGGTCTCCCGCGATCCCGTCGTCGCGGTCTGCGCCCACGGCAAACACGATCAGTGCTGTGCGGTGCGCGGTCGTGCCGCCACCGCCGCGATCGCCGAGGCCTATCCCGAATGGACATGGGAGTGTTCGCATCTGGGCGGTGATCGCTTTGCCGCGACGATGCTCGTGCTTCCGCACGGACTCTGTTACGGGCGGGTCGATTCGGCAACCGATCCCGCGATGCTGATCCGGCACTATACGGAAGGACGACTGGTTGACTCGTTGCTTCGTGGCCGTACATCACTGCCGCACGCGGTACAGGCGGCCCAGCATTTCGTGCGTGAGCAGACCGGCGAGGATCGCATCGATGCGCTCGAGCCGCTCGATGTCCGGCACGAGGACCACCGCATCATCGTGGCCCTGACAGGTCCGCACGGACCGATCGAGGTCGTGCTCACCGAACACCTCACCGACCCGCTGTACTCCAATTGTTCTGCGCGCGTGGCGGGTCGGGTGCGCCAGTTCGTGCTGGTGTCGATCGCCGGGCT
Organism: Gordonia sp. YC-XJ4; assembly: GCF_059511865.1. Classification (NCBI taxonomy): domain Bacteria; kingdom Bacillati; phylum Actinomycetota; class Actinomycetes; order Mycobacteriales; family Gordoniaceae; genus Gordonia; species Gordonia sp. YC-XJ4. The sequence continues at coordinate 3,313,033 of NZ_CM183447.1, read as the reverse complement.
GTCGTCGGAGAGCTCAGATGCCGGCGAGTTCGCGTGACTCGCCGAGTTCCATCGTCTCCAGTGGTGTTGCGGTCAGCGAGTTCTCACCCAAGAACATGCCGGTCGTCGACTTGCCGGCATCGCTGAGCATCAGGTCATGAATGGCGATGCTGCGCTGCGGTTTCACCGCCCGCACATAGTCGATGGCCTGCTCGGTGGAGATCCACGGTCCACTGACCGGTAGGAGCAGGGTGGTGATCGGTCGTCCGGGGTTCAGGTAGGCGTCACCGGGATGGAAGACGGTGCCGTCGATCAGGAAACCGATGTTGTCGACCACGGGGATCTCGGGATGGATCACTGCATGATCGGTGACGAATGCCTCGACCGTGAATCCGGCGATGTCGAGGGTCTGATCGGTCGAGATCGCATGTACCTGGTCGGCGACCTCGGAGAGGGGCTCGGCGATCGAGGCCGGGCCGTACAACTGCAGCTCGGGGTGATCACGCAGGGCCGCAAGGATCTTCTCGGCATCGAAGTGGTCGAAGTGCTCGTGGGTGATCACGACGGCGTCGGCGTCGGCCAACAGTTCCGCGGCATTCGGCGTGAAGGTGCCGGGATCGACGAGGAGCGTCGAGCCGTGATCGGTCACGGTGATGGTGGCGTGGGTGTGCTTGGTGAGAAGCATGACGACCTCCGATGATCGGAAAGCTGGTGGGACTGCCATCGACACTACTGTCGTGGAGGAGGTTGTCGAGTCCGGGTCCGGCCGTACAGGGCAGGGACGCGATACGGACAAATACCTCGAAAAGGGTTAGGGTGAACGCTTTTTCGTCATCGCCGGCAGTATGTCCGACTGACGTCGGGCACCGTCGGTTGTGAGAGGATCAGACGATGGGCGACACGGGCGACGGACGGCGTGTCCGACCCGGTCGCGCAGGTCGGACCCGAGGCCGTCGAGGACCGGTGACGATCCTGTTCGGCCTACTGATCCCGGTGGTCGTGACGGGGTGTCTGATCGCCGGGGGGATCAGCATGGTCACCGCTGCGACGACATGCGCAGGAGAACCGATGACCACCACCGAGGAGTGTGTGCACTTCGGTCGGGAAGGTGAGGAACTCATCGACAAGGGCGATCCGCTTCCGCCGCACGCCTCCAATGTGTCCGACCGGAGTCACGAGGCCAGATCGAATCGGGTGTTCGGCGGATTCCTGATCGCGATCGGGGTGGGCTTCGGTGCCTTCTACCTGACGGCGGTGGGTCGCCCGCTCGTGCAAGCATATCGGCGGCGGCGCAAGCGAAGGGGCTGACGGTCCGCACAGAGCACAGAGCACAGAGCACAGAGCACAGAGCGCCGGTCCCGGCCGATGGTCGTGACTTCTATGTCGGGAAAGCGTACTTTACGATCCGTTTACCTTTGGTGACATCGTCGACCCATCACCGGCCTAATCTCACCACTGCGTACACCGTCGGTACGCCTTGTTCAGTGAGAAGAAACAGTTCGCGTGCCGGGAGGTTCGATTTGTCCACCGAGGTCACCGACGCCATCACCACGATGGCGTCGGTCAACAACGAGTTCTTCTACTGGGTCTCCATCGCATTGATGATGTTGATCCACGCCGGGTTCCTGGCGTACGAGGTGGGCGCCTCGCGGTCGAAGAACGTATTGGCCACCGCCATGAAAAACCTGCTCGCCTTCGCCACCATCGTGGCCTCGTTCTACTTCGTCGGGTGGTTCCTCTACAACGCGATGCCCAGCGGTTTCATCGAGTTCAGCGATGCCGCCAAGGCCGCGCTTCCGTGGAGCGACAACATGGGACCCAACGTCGAGGACTCGGCCAGCGGCATCTTCTGGGGTGCGTTCGCCCTGTTCGCCGCGACGACCGGCTCCATCATGTCCGGAGCGGTGCTGGAGCGAATCCGCACCAGCGCATTCCTCGTTCTCACCGTGCTCGTCGGCTCGGTGGTGTGGATCATCGGCGCGGCGTGGGGTTGGCACGGCGCCGGCTGGATGCTGACGAAATTGGGGTTCCATGACGTCGGAGCTGCCGGTTGTGTGCACATGATCGCCGGATTCGCCACTCTCGGAATACTTCTCAACCTCGGTCCACGCATCGGCAGGTTTCGCGCCGACGGGTCGGCGGTCACCATCCGACCCCACAATCTGCCTCTGACGATGCTCGGCCTGATGTTGATCTTCACCGGATTCTTTGGCTTCCTGATGGGCTGTGTCATCTACGGGCCCGGCGGTTACGCGACGATCTACGGAAGCCCGACCACGTTGTCCGCGTTCGCCTTCAACACGTTGATGGGTCTGGCCGGTGGCATCATCGGCGCCTATCTGACCTCGCGCGGCGAGCCGTTCTGGACGATCTCCGGCGGGCTGGCCGGGGTGATCGGCGTCGCGTCGGGCATGGATCTCTATCACCCGGCACTGGCGTTCATCATCGCCCTGGGTGCAGGAGCGTTGATCCCGTTCATCGGAAAACTGTTGGAGAAGTTCAAGATCGACGACGTCGTCGGTGCGGTCTCGGTCCACGGGGGTATCGGGTTGTATTCGGTGCTCATGGCCGGGGTGTTCCTGGCCGGCTACCCCAACACCGACGGCAACCCGTCGATCTCGTTCTGGGGACAGGTCGTGGGCGCGCTGACCTTCGTCGCGCTCGGCTTCATCCCCGCCTACCTCGTGTCCCTTGCCCTGAAGAAGGTGGGGATGCTGCGTATTCCACCCGAGGTGGAGGAGCAGGGACTCGACCTCACCGAGGTTCCCGCCACGCCGTATCCCGAGGGCATTCCGGTCACCGTCATGCGCACCACCGACGAGTTGCTCGTCGCCACCGAGGAGGTCAAGTAAATGTTCAGTCCCATCGAGTCCTACGACGGAGCCTCTGTGGTGTTCACCTTCGGCGGGTTCTCCGTCGGGGTGTGGATCGTCTTCGTGCTCGCGGTGCTCCTGTTCGTCGCCTTCTTCGTCCGCATGGTGCGTCACGAGAATCACGCGTACAAGTCGATCATCGAGAACACGCCCGTGGAGAAGGGGCCGGCGGCCGAGGGAGAACCGCCGGCCTACTGACCCTGAGGCCCGTCGTCAGCCGGCCGGTTCGTCGACGATTCGGTAGTCGGCAGAGGTTGCCCCGTGCTCGGCCGTCGCGACCACCAGGACCAGCGCGCCGTAGGGGTCACGCCACGACGAGTGGGTGCGGCGTAGTTCGGCGGTCGGCACTTGTGTTGTCGCCGTGAATGAATGGTCGTCGCGGTCGACCTCGACCGCCGAGCCGTCGACGAACACCTGCACCATCGGGGCATCGGTGCTGCCGGTGACCTCGATGACGGTGACGTCGCCATCGCCGCGAGCTGTCGCGGTCATCGTGAGTTCGGGCGCGGCACCGGCGGCGAGGGTTCCCGGCCGGGTGAGTGCGGGCAGCTCGGGGGTTCGCGGTGGCGCCGTACGCCGACTGGTCCGGTGCTCGAAGGCCCACCCGTAGGCGAGCAGCGCGTTGTCGGTGTAGGCGCGGCCGGCGAACGTCAGGTTCACCGGCATGCCGATATCGCTCATCGTCCCCATGGTGACGTTGACCGTCGGAATGCCGTAGTGCCTGATCATGGTGTTGCCCGTCGACACCCACACCCCGTTGGCCATGGCGTGATCGTGGGCCTGCGGGTCGGTGTCGGCATCGGCGGCCCCGACGTCGAGAGCCGACGGGAACACCAGGGCATCGAGCCCCAGCTCGTCGAGCCAGTCCTCGAAGTCGATGCGGCGCAGTTCTTCCAGGCCCCGCACGCCGTCGGCGAGGTCGGGGATCTCGGTCAGCGGTGTGATGCCTTGCGCTGCGCGGTGGGGGTACTCGCTGATGTCGAGGTTGTAGCGTGCGTAGTAGCCGTCGAGCGGGTCGGGGATCGCGCCGTCGGGTAGCGGGAAGATCAGCTCGCCCTTGACATCTTCCAGGCGGTGCAGAGCCGGATCGCCGGTGGCCTGCAAGAAGTCATCCCACGCCCAGGTGGTGAGATCCCACATCTCGGCGTCGAAGAAGCCGGCAGGCAGGATGCCCCGCGCGTAGCCGTCCTGCGCGCCGGGACGGTCGAGTTCGTAATTGGTCAGCGCCGGGAAGTCGACGTCGACCACCGTGGCACCGGCGGCCTCGAGATCGGCGCGGGCTCGCTCCCACAGCTGCAGCACCGACGGCCGCGGCGTGATCGGCCACCCGGCCTTATCGTCCTGCCCGAGAATGATGCGTGGTACACCGAAACGATTGCCGCGCAACGCGTCCCCGTCGCGCAGGTCGAGGTAGGAAGCAGGCCGAACCTGGGATGCGGCGGGCAGGTTGACCCACGGCTGGGTCCGCCAGAAGTCGCCGCGGGTCTGCGGATCGTCGTCGACCAGCACGTCGAGCAGCGCCAGCATGTCGTCCATCGTGCGGGTGTGCGGCACCACCACGTCCATGGTCGGTGTCAGCGGCCAGTTACCGCGAACCGAGATGACGCCCCGGGAGGGGGTGTAGGCGGCCAGCGCGTTGTTGGACGCCGGCGACCGTCCGCTCGACCAGGTTTCCTCGCCGAGGCCGAAGGCGGCCATGCTCGCCGCGGTCGACACGCCCGATCCGTTCGACGACCCCGACAGGTACGCCGCCGCGAGATAGTCACCGTTGTAGGGACTTTCGGCCCGGCCGTAGACGCCGCGCTGCATGCCTCCGTTGGCCATCGGCGGCATGTTGGTCAGGCCCACACAGATCGCTCCGGCCGCGCGCAGTCGCTCGATGGTGAAGGCGTCGTCGCCCGCGATCAGGTTCTCGAACGCCGGAGAACCCGCCGCCACCGACAATCCCGCAACCCGGTAGCTGTCCTTGGCGGTATAGGGAATCCCGTCGAACGGGCCGAGTGTCTCACCGCGAGAACGTCGTTCGTCGGAGGCTCGAGCCTCGGCGAACATGTCCGGATTGAGCACCGGGACCGCGTTGAGTGCGGTGCCGTGGCGATCGTAATACGCGATGCGGTTGAGGTAGGCGGCGACGAGCTCGACGGCGGTCACCCGGCCCTGCGCGAGTGCCCGGCTCAGCTCGGCGATCGACGACTCCACCAACGGCGGAGTCTGTGTGCGCGGAGTGCTCTCCAGACGGCTGGTCATCACACATCCCCGACGGACGGCTGCTGCTGAGTGATGCAGTGGATTCCGCCGCCACGCGCCAGGATCTCCCGCGCGTCGATTGTCACGACTCGTCGTCCGGGATACACGGAGGCGAGGATCTCGGCGGCGCGCTCGTCGGCGGCGGGTTCGCCGTAGCCGCAGGCGATCACCCCGTCATTGACGACGAGATGGTTGATGTAGCTGTAATCGACGAATCCGGTCTCGTCGCGAATCGCGTCGGGGGCGGGCAGGTCAACGATGTCCCATTGGCGCCCCGCTGCATCGGTGGTCCCGGCGAGGAAGTCCCGGAGCTCGCGCATCACGACGTGGTCGGGGTGTTCGGGGTTGGGCTGCTGGTGCAGGAGCAGCGTGCCGGGGGAGGGGATGGTCGCGACCATGTCGACATGTCCGCGGGTGCCGAAGCGCTCGTAATCGCGGGTCAGACCGCGTGGCAGCCAGATCACGTTATGCGCGCCGATCGTGCGGGCGAGTTCGGCCTCGACGGTCTCTTTGGTCGCGTACGGGTTTCGGCCGGGATCGAGCTGCACGGTCTCGGTGACCAGGACGGTGCCCTCGCCGTCGACGTGGATCGCGCCGCCTTCCTGGACGAGCATCGAGCTGATGACCGGCACGCCCGCGGCTTCGGCGACGACGCGGCCGATGCGGCGGTCGTTGTCCCATTCGGCCCACTCCTGGGCGCCCCAGCCGTTGAAGGTCCAGTCCACGGCGGCGAGGTGTCCCGCACCGTCGGTGACGAAGGTCGGGCCGATGTCACGCATCCAGGCGTCGTCGAGTTCGGCCTCGATGATGTCGACGGCTGCAGTGAGCATCGTGCGTGCGCGGGAGGTCTCGGTCGGGTCGACGACCACCGTCACCGGTTCGAACTCGGAGACCGTGTTGGCCACCGTACTCCAAGCGGCATAAGCGGTTTCGGCGTCTGCGGCGCTCTCGGCGAGGGTGGTGTTGGCCCTCGGGAAGGCCATCCACACACGGTCGTGCCGAGCGGTCTCGGCGGGCATGGTCCACGACACTTGATGTTCCCCTTGCTGGTCCGATATTGATCTAGTGGTCAATAACTGTCGAGAGTAGGCGGTTGTCGACGCGCGAGTCAAGGGTTTCCGAGAAATATTGACGGACCGATCAATAGCTATTGACTGTGTGATCAACACGCTACATGATCGCTGTCACACCCCGACCCGATCGGGTCGCGGTTCGAACCAGCCGAGGAGTACCGCCATGACGCCTGCACCATCCGAGCCCGACCAACCCGACGGCGCCGAGGTGATCGCGGACCCGACCGACCGGGTCGGACGGATCGAGGAGTCCGGTGTCGACTACCTGCCGGAGAGCCAGCGAGACTCCAACCCCCGCAATGTGTTCGCCGTCTTCGCCGGCGGCAATCTGGGCTGGACGATCGCCGTGTTCGGCTGGGTCTCGATCCAACTCGGACTCGACTTCTGGGGAGCTGTGATCTCGACCGTCGTCGGCACGCTCATCGGGACCGTCGTCGTGCTGCCGCTGGCCGGCGTCTCGCCGCGGACCGGAACCAACATGACCGTTTCCAGCGGGGCCTTCTTCGGCATCCGGGGCCGGCTCATCGGATCGGCGCTCTCGCTGGTGATCGCCATCGTCTTCGCCGCCATCACCGTATGGACCAGCGGCGACGCTCTCGTGGCAGCAGCGCATCGCCTGGTGGGTCTGCCGCAGAACCCCGTCATGCTGGGGGTGGGGTACGCGGTGGTCTCGGTCGTGATCGTGGCCGTCGCACTGTTCGGCCACGCCACCATCGTGGCCATGCAGAAGTTCCTTGTACCCGTGGCCGCGGCGGTCTTCGTGCTCGGCTTCGTGGCCTTCGCGCCGACCTTCGATGTGCACAGCGCCACCGGACATTTCGCGGTCGGCGGCTACTGGTCGACGATGGTCCTCTCTACGGTGCTCGCCACCGCCGGGCCGATCTCCTACGCGCCGATCATCGGCGACTACACCAGGCGTATCTCGATCAAACGCCACAGTGATTCCTCGATCCGGTGGGCGTTGTTCGCCGGCTTGATGTTCGGCACCCTGCTGCCCGCGGTCCTGGGCGCCTTCGCGGGATCGGCGATGACGGTGAACTCGGGGGAGTTCATGGCCGACCTGGTGTCGTCGTCGCCGTTCTGGTTCCTGATCCCCATCCTGATCGTGTCGATTGCGGGTGGTTTCGGTCAGGGCGTGATGTGCATCTACGCGACGGGACTCGACCTGGAGACCTTCTTCCCCCGGCTCAAGCGGGTCCACACCACGGCGCTCGCGGCCGCAGTGGCGGTCGCCCTGCTCTACGTCGGTGTCTTCGTCCTCGACGCCGTCGATGCGATCACCGCGGCAACGGTGGTGGTCAATGCGGTGGCCACACCATGGGCTGTCGTCATGGTCGTCGGTGCGCTGCGCACCCGCACCTATGACCCGTATGACCTGCAGGCATTCGCTCAAGGACGCCGTGGCGGACGGTACTGGTTCGTCCGCGGCTGGAATCCGGCAGCCGTCGCGGCGTGGGTCGGAGGTTCGGCCTTCGGATTGCTGAGCGTGCAGACGGACCTGTACTCGGGGCCCCTCGCCGACATCTTCGGGGGCATCGACCCCAGCGCGATCGGGTCGGGCGTGGTGGCCGCGATCATCTACCTTGGACTGGTGATGATGTCGCGACAGCGTATGGAGGTTCTCGACGCCCCCGCCCTGGCGACTCCGGCCGGACCGGAGCCCGCATGAGCAGGTCGTCGAGTGCGGTCCGCCCGCGCGCCGCGCGCAAGTCGCCCGAGGAGCGTGCGGAGGAGATCCGTTCGGCTGCATGTGAACTCGCCCGCAGTGACGGACTTCCTGTGCTGACCCTGAGGTCGGTGGCCGCCCGGATCGGTGTCGCCCCGGCGCTCGTGGCCCACTACGAGCCGAGTATGGACGAGCTCGTCGCCGCCACCTTCGCCACCGTGACCACCGCCGAGGTCGACGAGATCGCCGAATTAATTGCCGAGGCGCCGTCTGCCACCGACAAACTCCGTCGACTCGTCGCGACACTGCTGGAACCCTCGCGCGACGACGTGACCACGGTGTGGGCCGACGCCTTCAGTCTTGGCCGCACCAACGACTCACTCGCCGCCGCGGTGCGCGCCGTGATGGACACCTGGCAGGCGCTGGTGGTCGGGGTGATCGAGGAGGGCGTCGCATCGGGAGAGTTCACCACCGATGAGCCGGCTGATGTGGCATGGCAGTTCCTCGGCATGGTCGACGGTGTCAACGCGCACGCCCTGGTGCACTACGCCGGCACACCCGACCGCGGACGCCTCGTATGCCGCGCCCTGGAGAACGAGCTCGGCCTCGCTCACGGCACGCTATGAACCCAGAGTGGAATGTCCTCGGAGGCAACCGAGTAGGTCTGCACTACCGTGCTCGTGCCGAGCGGATGGTTGTCGTGGCATTGGCCGTGGCCACGATCGTTCCGCTCGGAGTGAACAGTTCGCCGGCGAGGAACGCGATGGTGTTGCCCTTGCGAACGATGCGGCCGTGACCGACGAACTGGCCCGGTTGTGCAGGTGCGAGGAATTGGACGTGCAATGAGGCTGTCGGTGCCCACTGATCTGGCCCGAGCGTGGCGACAAGAGCAGGTCCGAGAGTGTCATCGAGCATGGCGGCCAGGAATCCACCCTGAACGTGGCCGACGGGGTTGGTGAAACGTTCGTCCACCGAGAACCCGACTTCGATGGTGCCCGCTTCGGGATCGATCGCGCGCAGCGTCCAGCCGAGCAGGGCGGCCGCCGGAGCCGGCGGTGCAAACCCGTTGATGACGTCCCAGAATGGTCCTGTGCGATTCGTACTCACGGTTGCGAGTCTCACAGATTCGGGTTCGCGTTGCGCGGATGCAGGGCGCTATAGGTCTCACCCTCGGCGCGGGAGGTTCGCGGCCGCCGGGCAGGTCACATACCACTTCACGAGACTCCATTCAGTCGACTCAATGGTGGTCGAGAGCCGGCAGGCCATGTTCGCCCAGGTCGGTTCAACGAGCGCATCCTCGGAAACTACGAGAATGCGTGCGGTGTTAGTCGCTTGAGCGTTTCGGATGTCAGGCTGCCGCCAGCATCAGCCCTTGGGACTGCGAGCATGTCCTCTCCGACCTGGCAGTTGATCATTGGCGAGTGTGAGTTGCCGGTGGTGATCGAGCGTGTGTAGGTGGCTCGGTCTGCCCGACCTCGCAGGCCACCTGCGTTCGCTGCGCCTCCGGTGGTTGGGACGATGGGACGGTGCTGGATGGAACCGGAGCGTTCTGGTGACTCTCGGCTCAGGTCTTCGATCCCGCCATGGTAATTGTGAGCCGGGGGCATTTGCCTGTCGGTGCCGACCTCTAGTGTCGCCGTCATGGTCATGCAGTGGGTCAGGTGCATCAGCTGCCGGAAATCTCTTACTGGTGGCCGTAAGGCCGTAAGGCATCACGTCCAGGTGTGCATGGCGCGACGTGCTCGACATACCCACGCCCAGTGAGTCGACCTTGTAGCTACGTGATCATCGAACAGATCCAGGCGATGGCGACGGTCGTGGCCACTGGTGAGATGCCGCCGACGATGACGCCGACCTCGGGGTGTCGACGCATCCATTCGTACGTCCCGCTGTTTGGTTGCAGCCGGTGCCTACCTGTCACAAGTTCAATTTAGCGAACTGGCGATGGTCGCTGTTGGCTTTTTTCTGGTCGCTGCGGGTGCAGCCCTGCCGGAGCGCTCGACGCGGAGACGCTGGCTCTCGGTGACCATGGCGCGTCGGACAGACGCGCGAGCCTGTTGACCTTTGCGAATCCCGTTGCGGCGTGCAATTTGCCACGGCCCACCTCGGTTCGGTTGGGTGGGGCTTGGCGTACTTGCCGGGAATCGGACGCGGACCGTTGGGCGCCACCCAAAGGACTACGCCGCCAAGCCGGTTGCTGAGAGTGATTGTGCAGCAACAGAGTTGGCGGACGAGGGACTTGGGGAGCCAAGAACTCAGGGCTAAGTGACTGGTAGACCGTGCGCGTCGACCAGTGCGCCGATCAGGCTGTCGAGGTCGGTGAGACTGTTGATCTCGATGGTCGCTCGGATGCCGTCCAAGAAGACGGCGGGGCCTTCCTGGGCGTCGGATGGGAAGTTCATAGCGCTGGTAACGGTGACCGAGAGGTGTAGGCCGATCCAGGTGCGTGTCCAGTCGATCGGCTGCGGCGAGTATTGCGATCGGGGGCGGGGTATTCAGGGATGCGGTTGAGATCGATCGGTGGAGGCTTGGTGGCCTAACTCCTGAGTGCGGGGCCAGACGAGGAGCCCTGGTACTCGCGGGCGAAGGGTCAGTATGGCGAATCGGGGCCAAAGTAGAAAACATCTGTGACCCGGGTGGTTAGTAGATACGTTCGTACAGGCATCTGAGGGGTATTCGCGGGGTCGACGGGCAGTTATCGCCGTCGGTCTCACTGCCCGTCTGCCTCACTTCTGCCGCACAATTCGCTGCGTGGCAGTCATATAAAGCGAAAGACCCCTGCTGAACAGGGGTTTTGGTGCCCTCGGTGAGACTCGAACTCACACTGGACGGGTTTTGAAACCGATCCTGTAAAATCAATACCATACGATGTATGCGCTGGTCAATCGCTGATATTACCGCTGGTGGAGGCGATTTCGTCCATGTACCTGGTTCCGTGAGAACCCCTCAGGGGACAGTCTAGGACAGCGATTTGACCCACGTTGCCCCACTACCAAATCAGTCTTGCCCCACGCTACGATCATCCGCATGGCATGGGTGGAACCGCTCCCATCGGGCAGATACCGAGGACGCTACCGAGACGAGTATGGGAAGCGTCGATCCGCCGGCATATTCGACAAGGAACGAGTGGCACTCGGGAAGGCTCAGGCAGCCGAGGACGCGGCCCGTGCACGGAAACCCAAGGAGACGATGACGTGGGGCGAGTGGCGGGAGCGATGGACGCCCACGCGAACCGTTGAAGCGTCGACACTGACCCGTGACAACCACCGCATCGACACCCATATCGCACCACGGTGGGATGACGTCATGCTTGGCGACATAGACCGACCTTCAGTCCAGGAGTGGGTGCGTGACCTGTCCAAGCAGAAGGAAGACGGTGGTAGCGGCTTATCGGCGTCGACTGTCCGCAAGACGGTTGGGGTGCTGTCCGCGTCGCTGAAGGCTGCGATGCGTGATGGCCTATTGGATGCGAACCCCTGCACAGCGTTGGAGTATCCGGCGATCCCGCCGAGTCCTGAACGGTGGCTGTCGGACGTCGAGGTCGAGGCAATCAGGGCGGTCCTGGCGGACTCATACTTGTTCACGTTTGAGCTTCTGTTGGGCACGGGTTGCCGCTGGGGTGAGGTGTGCGGCATTCACTGGGATGACGTGGATTTGACGCGCAGGACAGTGACAGTTCGTTGGGCGTGGGAGCGTCGCGAGCGCTACATGAAAGCTCCGAAGAGCGGGAAGGTAAGGACCGTTCCGATAGGCCAGCGGCTGACTGAGATTCTTGAAGAGCGCCTAGGCATGGAGGGGCTAGGTGAGCCGCCGTCCGTTGAGTACAAGAACGGCAGGAGCCCTTTGTACGGCCTGGTGTTGCGGACCGACAAGGGCACGCCCCCGAATGGGACGTCGTTCGCTCACGGTCTAACGGCTGCCGGGAAAGCGGCGTTCGTGGGCTCGGGGAAGGATCGGCGTCGAGTGGGCAATGTGCGCCCACACGACTTGCGCCATACGTACGCGTCGCGGCTGGTTCAATCTGGTGTTCCGCTGGATACGGTGTCGAAGCTGATCGGTCACTCGTCGGTCTTGGTGACCCAGAGGTACGCGTCGGCTGCAGAGTCGCAGTGGGACGCGGTGCGTAACGCGCTCGGGTGACGACATCTACGGCAAGGTCCTGCAAAGTGTTCTGGTTGGCCAGATGCGACCTCGGGGAGATGTCGTTCTACTTCGTTCATGACGCTGAACTGCATAAACCCGCACGCACCCATCCTGAGATGGACGAACGAGCGGGTGGTGACACGCCGATCAGCCCATCGAACATGCGTTCTGACCTGCGCAGATGAAGGCTTCTGATTCACAACATCTTGGGGTGCTCGGAAATGTCAGACACTAGGTGTAGTGTCCCCTCATGTAGTTCAGAGGTGCACGGATGGCCCCACGAAACCCAACTCGGTGGAGATGCCCCGGCCCTGGACACCCGTTCATTCAATCCATGTTGGCAGGGGTGAACTCTGCCCAAAATCTTTGCAGGAGAATCAAATTGAACATTGACTGGTTGACCGTCTGCGAGGCGGCGCAGGAGGCGAAGGTCTCGGAGAAGACGATTCGCCGTTGGTATCGGTCGGGTCGGTTGCGTGCTGATCGTTTGGGGGAGCGGACGATTCGGATTCGGCGTTGTGAGTTGGTGGCGATGGCCGGCGACGCGGTGACCGCGTGAACATGGCTACCGACCAGGAGCCCATTCGCATCACCTCTTCGCGCGGCCCGAAGCGTTTGACGTGTGTTCGTGAAGCAGGAACGTGCACGGTCGAGATCGAGTCAGACGAGCCGTTCGAATTGAAGGTGTCGACGGTCGCGTAATTCCTCAGGGGGTCCGTCACGGATTTCCCCATGTTTGGGTGTGCTGGGTTGAGCGTAGCTGCGAGGACTGGTCAGCTGTTTTTCGGTGTCCGTCCGGGGCGTTTGCGTGGTCGGTAGGAGGGGCCGTCCATGAGGATCTGGTGGCTGGTGTTGATGAGTCGGTCGAGCAGTGATTCGGCGACGACCGGGTTGGGGAACAGTGGGTACCAGTCTTTGGGCGCGCGGTTGCTGGTGAGGATGACTGGCTTGCCGGCGATGGCGCGGTCGGAGACGAGGTCGTAGAGGTCGTCGGAGCCGGTGGTGGTGTGCTCGCGCATGGCGAAGTCGTCGATGATCAGGACGGTGGGCCGGGTGTATTCGCGCATGCGTTGCCCGATGGTGCGATCGGCGTGGCCGCCGGCGAGGTCGGCGAGCATGCGGGCGCATTTGACGAATCGGATGTCGTGTCCGCGTAACGCGACTTGGTGGCCGAGTGCTTGTGCCACATGGGTTTTGCCTACTCCGACGGGCCCGTAGAGGATGACTGATTCACCGGCGTCGAGCCAGCGCAGCGCGAGGAGGTCACGCAGCATCGCGGCGGGCAGTTTCGGGTTGGCGGTGAAGTCGAAGTCATCGAAGGTGGCTGATTGTTCGAAGCGGGCGCGGCGTACGCGCCGCGCGAGGGCGGCGGTCTCGCGGCGGGCGATCTCGTCTTCGCATAGCACCTGCAGGAATTCAAGGTGACCCAGTTCGCCGGCGTGGGTTTGGGCCAGACGGGCGTCGAGGGTGTCGAGCATGCCGGTCAACTTCAACGTTTTCAGCGCGGCTCGCAGGCTGGGGTCATGAATGCTCATCAGAATGGGTCCTTTGTGAAAAATGTTGTTAGTGAATGTGTTTGGAGTGGTCTTACTGGTTGGCTGCGGTGTCGAGGTCGCCGGTGAAGGCGTGCGGGCCACGTAGAAACGCCGGTGGCATCGGTGCCGGTGGTGTGGTGGTGTCGTCGTCTTCGGTACCGGCGATCAGGATGCCCTTGATGGTGCGTGGCCCGACATCGCCGACGGCGATTGCCCGGGCGCAGGCGGCGTTGATGCGGTCATCGGGATACTTCGTGCGTAAACCGACGATGGATTGGATTGCGCGCAGCCGATGGATCGCGTTGACCTCGCAGAGTTCGGCGACCACCGCGACCGCGTGCTCACCGATTTCCTCGGCCTGCCCGCGGCACCACGCCACCGGGCGGGAGGCGAAGGCCACCTTGTAGGGCGGGTAGTGCTCGAGATTGGTCGCCCGCCCACCCAGGCGCAGCACATGGGTCGCCACGACCTCGTCGCCGGAGAACACCTGGACCATATCCCCGCATGTGCGGACCCGCACGTGTGAGCCGATCAGCCGCCACGGCACCGAGTACAACGCTGGACCCGCCTTGACATGACAGTCTGGGGCGACCTTGCCCACATGGTAGGTGACGAGTTCGAATCGTCGGGGCGGCAATGGATTCAACACATGCTGTTCGATCTGTGCGAACAACTCGGCCGGCGGCACCCCATCGATCCCGCGGTGGGCGTGGCGGCCGTAGACGTCGGTGCACCAGCCGATCGCAGCGTCTTGCATCTGCGGCAGGCTGCTGAACTCGCGGCCCTTGAAGAACGAATCCCGAATGTAGGGCATCGGGCGTTCGATGCGCGGTTTGTCTTTCGGAGTGGCTGCGCGCGCCGGATCGATCAGCACCCCGTAAAACGAGGAGAGTTCCGCGTAAGCGCGGTTGATCTGCGGATCGTAGAGGTCAGGTTTGCTCACCCCGGTCTTGAGGTTGTCACACACGATCCGCTGCGGCGTACCACCGAAGAACTCAAACGCGGCCACATGTGAAGCGCACCAGGATGTTTGGTCCATCTTGAGGACCGGCTGCACGAACAACCATCGCGAGCACGACAAAATGATCGCGAATGCCCACACCGACACCCGCTTACCGGTCTCGGGGTCGGTCCACATCCCGAGCTTGCCGTAATCAACCTGGGCTTCCTCACCCGCCGGCACCGGTGGCCGCGGCGGAGTTGCCCGCTTCTCATTGATCCTGTCAGCGAAATGTGCTGTCACATAACGGCGTACCGACGATTCCGACACATCAACCTGGCGGTCGTCGCGCAACCGCTGCGCGATCGTGGCCACCGTCACCGTCGCATCGAGCTGCCCGCTGATCCACTCATGATGCTCGGCGATCGAGGGCCACGTCACCGCCCGCAGCGACGGATCAACAACCTCTGGAAACCAGCCGCCGATCAACTCCCGCCACACCGACTCATCGAACCCGCCCCCGGCGCCCGGGCTCAGACCCGCGGCCAGCGCCGGCGCGAGATACTTGCGGATGGTCTTGCGATCCAGACCCAACGCCTGGGAAATCTGTACCTGCGAGCGCCCGGCATACCAATGCCGAAACAACTCCAACAACTGCGTCATCGTCCACGTCCTCCGTGCCACCTCAGGCCCCTTCCACAGCCCCAGGCGGGGCCATGAACGGAGCGAACCTGTAGCAGCACCCCAACCCCGCCCGACACGCCCCAAGGTGGGGAATTACGTGACCGACGGGTGAGGAATTACGTGACGGACAACCCCATCAACCTGGGGAATTACATGACCGCTGACAGAAGGTAAGCGTGCGGCAGATTGTGCGTCAGGCCCGCGCCGACACCTGAGTTGCGTTTCCCGAGCATCCGGAAACACCCGTGCTCGGTCCAGGATAGTTGCAGGTCAGAGCGTTTCCCGTACCTGCAACCCCTAGGTGTGCAGAAACCGGGAAACAGAAGTGAGTGAGTTATGTATGTGAATGTTGCAGAGCGTCTAGCTCAAGGTGTGCAGGCACCCGAACCAGACATTATGCGGATACAGCCGGGAAGTCATCTGTTCTACTCCGGCGAACTGAACCTTGTGTTCGGTGACAGTGAATCCGGCAAGACTTGGCTGTGTCTTGCGGCTGTTGTCGACACTTTGCGCGAGGGCGGCAATGCCGCCGTGGTTGACCTCGACCACAACGGGAGTGCATCAACGTTGAACCGGCTGCTGGAGATGGGTGCGCCAGCCGATGTGCTCAATGACCGTGAGCGTTTCCGCCTTGCCGAACCATTCGATGATCTGGACCTCAGAACGGTAATCCAAGACCTCGCGCACTGGCATCCTGACGTAGTGACGTTGGACAGTCTGGGGGAGATCATGCCGTTGTTCAAAGCGAACTCCAACAGTGCCGACGATTTCACGGACGTGCATCGTGATGTGATTAAGCCGTTGACGGCTGTGGGTGTGGGGGTGCTGCTCGTTGACCACTTGGCGAAGGGTGCCGATTCGCGGTCGTTCGGTCCTGGTGGCACGAGTGCGAAGAAGCGTGTGGTGGGTGGTGCGAGCATTCGAGTTACCTCTGAAGGGGCATACACACCGGGCAACGGTGGGTCGTCAAAGTTGGAGTTGCACAAGGATCGTCATGGGGGTTTGCGTCGCCACTATCCGGCAGTGAGCGGCAAGGAGGCTGTGATCGGGTCATTTCGGCTGGACGAAGACGAGGATGGGGTTAAGGCGTTCTCGATCACTCCGGCGTTGACGCGGACTGTCGCTGTTCAGGAGGATGCCGACCGGAAGCAGTTGGAGTCTGATGTGACTGCGTTGTTGGCGGTGGCTGATCCGCCGAAGAGTGTTCGTGAGGCGCAGGGGATTTTGAAGTGTAAGACCACTCGGGCGTCTGCGGCGATGGCGGCGTACCGTCAGCGAGCGGGAAACGATGACGGAAACGCAGCGTAGCGTTTCTGGTCAAACATGCCCTTGACCTGCGGTGTTTCCCGTTTCCCGGAGTTTCAGGGTGCTAGGGTGCTGGGTCTCGGGAAACACGCGTGCCGGGTTTGGAGTCGTTGTGTCGATCTAGTGGTTGATCGTGGGTCGAGTGCCGCGTGTGATGCTCGGCCCACGGTCCTCCTTTGTTCTCGCCGTCAGGGTGCCTGGGTTCGTCTGAACCCACGTCTAGCATCGTCGGCATGACCGAGAGTCAGCAGGCTATGACCGTTCAGCAGGAGGCGTGGTGCTTCTTTTGCAAGCGCCGTGTGGTTGGCTCTCGGAAGCGAATTAGACATCATGTGCAGATCTGTGTGTTCCAGCGTGCTCGTCGTGCTGGGGTCCGCTGACTGACTGCGTAAAGGGCTCTCATTTCAGTTCTAAGCGAGTTTCGGTAGTTTCGTGGGTGAATACTCGTGAGGTCCGTAATGCATGGTTTGACACGATGCGAGCAAATGGGGTCAACCGCAAATCGGCGGCAGAAGCGTCCGGAATCGCGGAAGAAACAGCGAGGCGACGCGAGAGTGTCAAAGTGTCAGATGGCACTTTGACAAATGATGAGAAGCGCGAGGCAGTCCGCAACCACATCAACAACCACCCCGACGACAAAGACCACCACATAGCCGAAGCAATCTCGGAGTCTCCAAGAATACAGTCTCCAAGGTCGTGACGAGATGCGCGAAGACGCTCGACTATATGCTGCTTGACATAACAAGAAATGTCATTGTCTACCCATTTGATACTTTAACGTTAGAACCAACAAATAGGGAAAGACATGACGCAATGACTCAACTCTACGAACCGGTGCACAATCGGCTTACCGATATCACCGGAAAAAGCAAACGAGCACTCACAAACGGCATCAGTGCCGGCACAATTCCAGGCGTCAAAGTCGCCGGAACATGGCTGGTCTCGACAAGCTACGTCGATGAGCTGATCGACCGGGCGACCAGTGGTCGACAGGCTTGACTCCAAGATCAAACTGCCTGATCGCAGACCAAACGTTCGTATCGGTGACCTAGACGAACTGCCCGCCAGTCCGCTCGGAGTCTCCTGCCCGCGCTGCAATCGGTATGGCGTTGCCTGCGAGACCGTCAGTTTTCATCAGGCGAGAATTGATCGCTGGTTGGCGATCATCCGGGACTGCTGCACGATCGGGTGACAGTGTCGGTGTCATGCCGCTGAGGCGGCTGTGTTGATGATCGTCTCGTATTCGACGGGCGTCAACCGGCCGAGGCGGACCTGACGGCGTCGGCGGTGGTAGGTCCGTTCGATCCAGGTGACGATCGCGATCCGCAGCTGCTCGCGGGTGGCCCACCGCTGCCGGTCGAGGACGTTGCGTTGCAGCAGCGCGAAGAACGATTCCATCGCTGCATTGTCGCCGGCGGCGCCGACGCGGCCCATCGATCCGACCAGGCCGTGCCGATTGAGTGCGGACACGAACTTCCGCGACCGGAACTGAGAACCCCTGTCCGAGTGGACAATACAACCAGCAACATCGCCGTCTCGGCGGGCGACCGCATGGTTGAGCGCAGCAACGGCGAGACGGGATTGCATGCGGTCATCGATGCTGTAGCCGACGATCCGCCCCGAGCAGGCATCCTTGATCGCGCAGAGGTAGAGCTTGCCTTCGTCGGTCCAGTGCTCGGTGATATCGGTCAACCACAATTGGTTCGGGGAGTCGGCGGTGAAGTCGCGTTCAACCAGGTCATCGTGCACCGGCGGCCCCGGCTTCTTACCGTTCTTCCCACGTTTCTTACCGAAGCTCGACCACCAGCCGTTGGCGCAGCAGATCCGCCACGCCGTCCTCGCGCTCATCGCCTGACCAGCGTGTTCGGCTTCGTCGGCGAGGAACCGGTACCCGAACTCCGGGTCCTCGCAGTGCGCATCGAACAGGGCGTTCGCCCGCGCGGCCGCGACCCGATCGGCGGTGGTGACCGCCTCCTTGAGCCACCGGTAGTAGGGCTGTCTGGCGAGCTTGAGTACCCGGCACGTCACCGCGACGGGGATTCCGTCGGCGGCGAGCTCCTTCACGAGCGGGTAGAACCTTTTCCCGGCAGGTTCGCCTGCGACAGATACGCCGCGGCCCGGCGCAGGACCTCATTCTCCTGCTCCAACAACCGGATTCGCTTGTTGGCCTCCCGCAACTCCGCCGACTGCCCCGACGTCATCCCAGGCTTGTTGCCGTCATCGATGTCGGCGCGTCGCATCCACTTCTGCAACGTCATCTCATGGATCCCGAAGTCCTTCGCGATCTGCGCGAGCGTCACACCGCTCTCACGATCCCGGGCAACCCGGACCACATCATCACGGAACTCTTTCGGATAAGGCTTAGGCACAGTAGTCATCCTTCCAGGCCGCCCTCCCGGGGCAAGCCAGATCAGATGTCACCTAACCGTGCACCAGTCCCTCCGATTTCCACGCAGATACGCCAATCGGTGGCTGTAATGAATCATAAGCCAAGAATCGACCTGTCAGTTGTATTCACCCTCGCAACGGCAAAAAATCGCTCTACGACGCAATCAGGCACCTGAATCGTAAGCTGGAAGACACGACATCGGATAAGCGAGCACTCAAGCAAGTGAACGTCCTTTTGCATGACCAAAAAGGTACACAAATCTGCGAGATCAACCTTGGACACAAAATTGCCACCAAACAACGAGTCATCATTCTCAAACGAGACTCATATTCAACAGCAATCCACTTGCCACTTGAAAAGGCGTATGAGTTCGCCGACCTCATCGTAGCAATCAAAGAACAAACAGAACGACGGGAAACCGCATGACATATATTTCAACCTCCGAAACGATCTCCACTTCGGGAGCCGAAGCGCCACCCCTCCACCTATCGAAATACCAGTTCGGGAACGGCCAACGCGTCGTCATCAGCCAGGGCGGTGGCGGGATCACCTTCCCTATTGAGGATGCTGCGCGCATTGCCGAAGCCATCCGACACACCGCGCAGGCGTGACCGTGGCGAGAATCCCAGCCAGTCCCGACCGTCCGAGCATCCGGGTTGAGCACCCCCAGATCGGGCAGCGTTACCCCTACGCCGTCACCGATATCCCCAGTGGGCGCACGCTCCTACGGTTCACCGAAGGCGAAGCCCTACACGTTGCAGAGCATCTGTTCATCCGGGCGGGCGCTCAGAATCGAGAGCGGGCCATCTCGCACCTCACGCGCGTTGTTGACGCCCTGACGGGGGAGCGGTGATGGCGCGGCTGAAATGGAAGCGTCACACGCCGATCGTGGTCGCCGGCATCCCCGGTAACCCGGTGCATCTGATCGAGATCCGCGCCACCAGTGCCGACCTGGCAATCTCGCTGAGTGTCGAGGAGGCCATGCGCGCCGGAGAGCAACTACTCACCGCTGCAGCGCGTTTCGACCACGATGGAGCGATCCGTCACCTGACTAATGCTGTCGATCGGGTTATGCGATCCTCCGAGGAGGCCGCTCAATGAGCACAAAACCATTGGCCACCGTCGATGACATCGCCGTCCGTCTCGGAAAGATTCTGCACGAAGGCAGTCCGGAGTACGAACGCGCCGAAGCTGCGATCTGGGATGCCTCTGTCCGCGCTGTCGAGATCACTGAAACTGACTGGTCGGGTCCGGGCCAGACCGTACCCGAGGGTGTCAAACGTGTGGTGCTCGCTGCAGCGCAACGTCTGTTCCGCAATCCAGATCGATTCGTTACCAATCAAGCCGGAACGTTCGCGGCGACCCTGCCGATCAGCGATTTCATCACGGGCGACATTCTTTTAGCTGCTGAGGTCGCAGCCCTCACCATGCACCGGCTTCGTCCCGGCACGGTGTGGACGATTGAGTCCACTCGGGAAGACGGCAGCGGGATCATCGAGCCCGCCGATCCTGACTCGTACGTCGCTGACGGCATCAATCAAGGCCTCGGAGACCCGTTCTACGCCGGTTCCGGCTGGTCACACGGTCCGTGGTGACCGATCCCTACCTCTGAAAGATACGAAATGCCTATTTCACCAAGCTACTTCCCAGGCCGCGACAAGCGCGCCATCGTCACCATGAGCCCGGTGCTGCACGCTCTCGGTCTGCTGACCGATGCTGACCTCGACCGGGTGCACGCCCTGATCGACCGGGCTGAGATGGCCTCGCGCACCGCTTACGAGGCAGCGTCCCTCACCCTGGCCGCAGCAACCACCGTAGGAACGAAACTTGCCGCAGACGACAAAGTGGACTCGGTGCGCATCTTGAAAGCCGCTACCGACCTGCCATCACAAAACGCTGTAGACGCGGTAGCCACCTCAATCTACGAGACCTGCATTATCGCTGCGCGTGACATCGCGTTCGCAAACACAGGCCAGATCGCCGGCACCCTCACCGAACAGTACGAGCAGATCAGCGACGAGTTCCATACCCTCGACCTCGGCGGTGTCCGATCAGATCGGGCCGCGATCGACGCGGGCAAGGTTGACGAGTTCCGCCAGTTCCACCACTTGCAGGACAGCTACAACGCGTTGCGTGAGATCCACGCCCTGGCCCGAGACAACCATCTGATCCCGACGCCGCGCATGGACTCAGAACACGGCGAGCACTGGAAATTCCGGCTTCCCAAGGACCGGATGCAGGCCCTCGGAGCCGACGAGTTGGGTCGGTTCGCCGAAGAACTTCGTCGCCGCCCGTATTGCCCGACTACGCGAGATGAAGCTCTGGCGATCGGCGCAGGATGGGGGAACGCGGCATGACCGTCTTCGATCCGGAAGTGGCTGCGATCATCGCTGACCACGCCAACGACCCCGACGATCCTCACGATCCCGACCACAGTGACGACGCTGTAGTCGATCCCGGTTTGGTCGACAGACTGTTCAAATGGTTGAACCTGTGACCGCCCAGAGGCAGGGACCGTTCGCGGCAGGGACCATCACAATTCACGACGAAACCCCCAACGTTGTGGACGCGGTTCTCGCCAGTGACAACGACTCCCGCACTCAGGGACTCAGCGAACGAGAGCGTAGCGCACGCGGGTTCCTCTACGGTGACTGAGAAACTGTGCCCCCAATGCGGCGAAAACAAAACCCGTGAACAATTCCCGAAAGATAGATCTACTAAAGACGGATTAGCGAGTAAATGCACCGAATGTGACCGAAAGCAATCCGCCGACTATTATCACCGCAACAGGCAATTGGTATTAGCTCGGCAGAGCGCGAGATACTGGCGGAAAGAAACGCAACGACTGCGTGAAATCGTCGCCTCAGAAGCGCCCTGACAGGCAAAACGAATTCCCCCTAGTCCAATTATGGCTAGGGGGAATTCGTCTGCATATGGGCGTCTGAGCCAGTGTTTACGGGATGTTCTCGCGTAGCGTTTGGCCTGGCGAGAGAAAAGGTCGCTGGGAGGCAGATATAGACCGGTCTCGCCGACGAGGGGGCACCCCCCACCCTGACTTCTGACCTGCGCAAATGCTGATCTCGGGTGGCGTGCGGTGACGCTCGGACACTCGTCCGCCACTCACACGAACGGCACGATTACGGGCCGCTGAGGGTCGTTCTTGCGGGCGATTGTTGCTGCGCCTTGTGATGGGGTGGGTGGGGTCAATTACGGGGTGTGAGGGTGAGGGTTGCGCGACTATCGCGATGATGATTACATTGGAAATGCGCCGCACTCGTCTCGGCGCAAAATCCACCTCCGAGAGGAATTCTCATGTCTGTCATTTCTGCTCTGATTTTGGTCGGGTTCGTCGTAGTCGGTGTGTTCATCGCGTTGGCGATGTATGGCGCGTACCTCGAACGGCACCCCGAGAAGACCGAGATTGGCCGGGAGATGCGCGGCCACTATCAGGAGGTGGTGGAGAACTCGGTCGCGATGGCCTACAAGGCTGGGATGGCAGACGGGCAGGGCCGGACAACTCCGGTGGCCGCAGCGCAACCGACTCAGCGGGTCAACGAGCCTGCTGCTGATGTGATCCACACTTCGGGTAGTGACAACGATCCTGAGGACTGGTGGAAGCAGGCAGCGGGCGATAACAAGAACATGAATTGAGATAAGGGGACGTTTATGGCAAGTATGGGTAAAGAGGCTGAAAGTGTCTTGGAATGGTTTTCGGGTCGTCGGTTCGCGGACTCACTTGGTGGCGACACTGTGCAAGACGAATTCGACTTTGTGAAACATGAGTTTTATCCAGAGGTTCGTGAACGCAAAGAAGATGAGCGGGCGTGCCGAGTTTTCGCGGAGTTTGTTGCTGACGCTGTATCACGAAAGACGCCACGTGAATGGCGGCGATTGTTTCGTCGTCTTGGTTTTCGGGCAATGTATGGACGCACAGTGATCTGGGCCGATAGTCGACCCGAGTATCCGATACTGCTGTGGCGTGTCGCTGACGATTGGCGGCAGGGTTTATCGTGGGCTACTGATGCGCGGTCGTGTCATTCACACCTGGTGCTGCATGGTGGGAAGTCGACGGGAACACTGTGGTGCTCGGTTGTTCCGCCTGAGGCTGTTCTGGGGATCGTTTGGTATGAGCGTGGTGCCGCAGCAGGAGCAGCGCCATTGTGGCGAACGGTTGATCTGCCTGCGCATGGGCGTGTGATTGTGGCTGTCGATGACAGCGCAGAAGTTATTGTCGATTCCACAAAGCTGACTAATTCGGAACGTATCGAAGTCGGCGGTGTGACGAGCATGTACAGGTTTGAACACCTTTATGCCGATGTGCCTGACATGCTCGCTAAGAAGGTCGTAGGTGCCGCTTGGGCAGGTTCAGCAGTAGGCGGAAGCGTAGGGGCCGTAACCACGATGTAGGTCAGTCAAGTGTCCATCGACGTAGATGTTGCATTGCACGTACGAACCATCGCTTTCGAAATTCGTTGAAATCCACGAGGACGGGATGTCGTACTCATCGGTGGTGCGATAAGTCCTCGTCAGGTAGTAGTTGCCCTTCTCGGTCTTCTGAAGGAACTTCCTGTTCGTGCGTGTGAAGCTGTCGGTCGGGGTGGTGTAGTGGTAGTCGACGCTGGTCGTATTGGTGTAGAACACGTACTTCACTTCGATGCTGGTGGAGGCGGTTGCCGGCGCTGTTGTGGCGATCGTCGTGGCTGCGGCGAGGGCTGCGAGGGTGGCGGCTACTGCTGAGCGCTTCATCGGTGTGGTGCTCTACTTCCGGTGCATGGGTCGGGTAGCTCATGCTCTCATCACGGGTTCGCGTTTCGGGCATTCGGAGCACAGAAGAGTTCGGTCAGATGACACGGGCAACGGTCAGATGACACGGCAATAGGTCCGTCTCTGCTCGGTGATGGCTGGGCGGGGCGCTTTCGTTGTATCTGAGGTATCTAGACATGTCGGGCATCGCTTCATCATCATGTCCTTACCGGCGTATCTTTCTCATGCATGGGAGCCCGATTCCGGAAGAGCATCAACCTTGGTGGCGGCGTCAAAGTGAACCTGAACGCGAAGTCCGCAAGTATCTCAGCAGGTGTGCCAGGTGCGCGTGTTACGTACAACTCGAAGGGACAGCGGACCACGAGCGTCGGATTGCCGGGGACTGGCGTGGCCTACAGGACAACCAAAAAGGTAACCACGCAAAGTGGTCACACGGTATCTTCGGTTGCTGCGAGCGGCGCTGGGTCGCCACAGGCGGGCCACAGGGGCGCTTCGTTGCCGAAGTCCCGCGATGAGAAGAAGTTCACAAAGGTGGTAGCGAAGTCGGCCAAGAATCCGGACGCGTTGCGCGAGTGGTTGACTCATCCGGAGTTGGGAGAGGCTGCGGGTCTGATGATGGGGGCTGCCTACTGGGTAGGTGGGCACTCGGCGTGGGCTGGTGGCCGATTTGCTAACGCTCTGTCCGTAGCTCCGTCTCCGGCGTCTGAAGGGTTCTATGCACGGCATCCGATCGAAATTCAGCTGGAGATGGCTGGGGCCACCGCGAAGGTTGGCGTCAACCGGGCGGGTGCATCGTTGCTTCTGGCGGCTATCCACAACCAGAGCCGAGAGTTCGAACGTGCGCTAGCGGCACTCGCAGAAGCTGAAGAATCGGACGTAAGAACAGCGATGGAAGCGATGTTTCTGTACAACCTTGAGCGGCACGAGGACGTGTTACATGCAACTCGATGGGTCCAGTCGGGTGTCAATAGCCCATTCGGCGGCCTGGCGTTGATTCTGCGCGGCTGCGCGTTGCGGGAGTTGGGTAGGCCGTTCGAAGCTCAGATGGCGATGGATGGCGCGATACATGGAATCGTGTCGAGTCGACCGCTCATGGACTTGTGCGACTTCGAGCGGGCGAAAACGTATGCGGCGCGGCCCGGAGGCACAACCGTTGCACGGATGACGTTGCAGTCGTTGCGCGCACGGAATCCTGGCTATCCTGGCCTAGAAGCGGCGCTCGCTGCTCTGCAGGACGAGTAAGGCTTGACTGCTAAACGAACCCTGACGGGTGCCCCCGAGGCGCACCGACCCCGCTAAGTGGTCAGGGCATCGTTCGCGACGACTGCCGAATCTCGGTGAGTCCACCACGGATGACGAAGGTGACCGCGTATGTGATGCCTTGATTGTCGATCGCGCTTACGGCGTATTGGCCTGAATCGTCGATGCCGTCGGATTTGAGACTTAGCTGGGATACCGGAATGCCGAATTTGCTCTCGACGGCCCGCATTCCGTAGGCGGCTATCTCGTCCTGCGTGAGATCTTCGAGTTTGCCGTGATGTACGGTGTATCCCCGGTTTCGCAGCTCGTTGATAAGGGTGCCGATTGCCATGCCGATCGTTGTATCGAGCCCGATTGAGCCGATATGTGCTGCGGTCTCGATGAAGAACTGCGCCTGTGCTCCTGCAGCTCCCCAATGTGTCTCGGACCGGCGCTGGACCAGTACGTAGGGTGTCGCGAGTACGACTGTGCCGTTCTCATCGGCCTTGTGGAACATCGCTTCGAGAGCGTCGTTCAACCAGTCGAGGTCGATCTTCCCATTCGGTTGGATTACGATCCTGTAGTTGTCGAGCACCTGATTGTGATCCGGGTTCTCGTACAACTCGATTACTACTTGGTCGCGGTAACTGTCGGTCATCGTCCGAGCGTATGCCGGCGGATCGAACCCTGACGGGTGCTCGCGCGTTGACCCCATCCCGGACCGACCCACGAACCCGAGCCCTTGATCGCGTCAGGCCACGACCGATTGACACCTGACCCGACGGGTAGGCGGTAACCGTGTGGCACCCGTACTCGGTTCGCGACATCGAGAGTGGTGGCCCCCAAGCACGGTGGGGGACTGGGCTACGTGCTGCCCGCTGGTTTACGTCGAGCGGTACAAGAACGACGGGCACACTCGGTCGAATCGGTCGGTGTGCGCAGCGCCCTCGGTGGAGTCGAACCACCGCAACGACCATCAGGGCCACCCCACAAGGGGCTCTCATTCAGCCTGTGACGCAACAAAATCCACGCCACCAACACAGGTGAGGGTTACGAGTTGAGGGCGTCCCAGACGGCACGAGCATCGTTGAGAGCAGCGATCAGTCCGTCGAGTTCGCGACGGTTGTTGACTTCCACGGTGTCGCGACGATCACCAATCACGATGACGGGCGCGTCGGTCTTGTCGGTGAGTAGGTTGTGTCCACTGATCAGGTCGACGGTGAGGTGGTCACCGATCGCGGCGCGCACCCACGTGTAGGCGGTCCATCCGTCGTCTTCCGGTGGATCGATGTGCGGGGTGGTCACTGGCCACCACCTACAGCGTCGCGGAGGGCTTGGCGGTATCCGTCGTCATAGTCAGGATCGTCATCGGGGTCGGGTGTGACCGCGAGAAGTTTGTTGGTGATGATTCCCAATAGTGGGCCGGGGAGCTGCGCCAACGTTTCGGTCGCTGCCCGGTAGCCGTTGGTGAACTGATCGGGTCCGATGACTGCGGTCACGACTGACCACCGATCCATGCGGCGACAGCAGGCAACGAGGCCAGATACTCGCGAACGCTCACACCCGTCAGCGACGACAGCGCACGAAGCACCTCACACGCGGTGACCTTCAGATCAGGGGCGAGGTTGTCGGCAGCGTCTTCGAACTGGCCCAACCATGCTCGGAGGTGCCCGGCTTGCGGGTTGCTGGGGTCGATGTCGTGGGCTTGCCATGCGGCAGTGTTGAGCGCTTCGATGGCGGTGTTGATCGGCGTGCGGTGGGTGTGGCGGTAGGTGTCGGCGCGGTCTTTCGCAGCGAAGGCGATATCTCGGCACATGCTGTGGAGGGGTGTGCCTTGGGCGTCGATCATTCGGTTCCAGGCGCGGTCTGCGGCTTGGTCGAGCAGGGTTTGTGTGGCGGCAATGACTGCAGCGTCGTTGTTCATGCGTGCCACCCCATGCGGATGCATACAGCCATTACGGTGATCGGGAGCGGGTACAAGCACGCGAAGATGAGTAGCGCGCTGACGATGATTCGGGCGTGATTCAAGGGTGTTCCTTCCAACAGTTCGCACGGTTGGACAGGTCACAAAAACCCGCTTGGGGACACCCCTTTGCCCCATCGATGTCCCACGGAGAGTGGCGTGGGACAAGTCGCGGAACTAAAAAACCCCTGATGAACAGGGGTTTCACGTGCCCTCGGTGAGACTCGAACTCACACTGTACGGGTTTTGAATCCGTTGCCTCTGCCAATTGGGCTACGAGGGCATGCAACTGCGCCGAGCTGCGAGAGACGAGTCTAGTAGATCGGCCGAGCAGCGATCCAACCGGTACTCTTCCCCTCATCGTCCGTCGTGCGCGACGGGCGTGGCCTGGGTGTTCACGCAGGTCGATCGCTCGACGTGGAGGAGGGGATGGTGACGGTGGTGGACAGTGCGCCGGTGACGCCGGACGGAGCGCAGGTGGGCCACAAGGTTCTCGTGGCCGAGGACGACTCGCTGATCCGGATGGACCTCATCGAGATGTTGCGCGAAGAGGGCTACGACGTCGTCGGTGAGGCACCCAATGGTCAGGCGGCCGTCGAGCTGACCGAACAGCTCGCCCCCGATCTGGTGATCATGGACATCAAGATGCCCGTCCGGGACGGAATCGATGCGGCCGGCGAGATCGCGAGCAAGCGGCTGGCCCCGGTGGTCATGCTCACCGCATTCAGTCAGCGCGACTTCATCGAGAAGGCCCGCGAGGCCGGAGCGATGGCCTATCTGGTGAAGCCCTTCACCAAGGCCGATCTCGTGCCCGCCATCGAGGTGGCGGTGAGTCGGTATCAGGAACTTCGCGAACTCGAGAAAGAGGTCGCGTCGATGACCGACCGTCTCGAGACCCGCAAACTCGTCGAGCGGGCCAAGGGCCTGTTGATGGAGAAGCAGTCGTTGTCGGAACCTGAGGCGTTCAAGTGGATTCAGCGCGCGGCGATGGACCGCCGTACCACGATGAAGGCCGTGGCGCAGGTTGTGGTGGAGACACTCGGTCCGCAGGAGTGACCTCGACGGGTCGTTCGTTAAATCTCTGAAACAAGCTCGATGCCGATCTGCGCGGTTTCCCTCAGTTACCCCGCGAAGGCCGGTCGTCGGGTCTATGTTCCTCTCAGGATCTACGGGGTAGATCTCCCGGCGACGCCGGGCGGGCGGATGAGAGGCAACAAGTATGCGACGTCGAATGGCGACCGCAGCGATCGCGGTGACACTGACGGGAATCCTCGCAGTCTCGGCGTGTAGTAGTAAGTCCACTGATTCTGGGTCCGGTGCGAGTGGCGGCTCGTCGGCGAGTAATTCGGGTCTGACGATCTCGGCTCTCAATCAGATCAATACCGAGGGCAAAGAGGTCCCGCCGGCCGCGGAGTCGGCGGCTCTGAATCCGGCCCAGCCCGGCGGCGCCAAGTGCGATCCGTCGACCATCGCCATGGCCGGCGCCCTCACCGGCGCCAACGCGGCACTCGGTATCAACATCGTCAACGGTGCACAGCTGGCCGTCGATCAGCACAACAAGGCGAACCCCGACTGCAAGATCACCTTGAAGCGCTTCGACACCGAGGGAGACCCGCAGAAGGCCACCCAGGTCGCCCCGCAGATCACCAACGACAACTCGATCATCGGCTTGATCGGTCCGGCGTTCTCGGGCGAGACCAAGGCCACCGGCGGCATCTTCAATCAGGCCGGTCTGGTGTCGGTGACCGCCTCGGCCACCAACGCCGCACTGACGCAGAACGGCTGGAAGACCTTCTTCCGCGGGCTGGCCAATGACGACGCCCAAGGCGCGGCGGTCGGCAAGTACCTGACCAACACCCTGGGCAAGAAGAAGGTCTGTGTCATCGAGGACGACAGCGCCTACGGTGTCGGCCTGGCCGCGGTGGTGACCAAGTCGCTCGGTTCGGCCGCCGACTCGGACTGCTCGGGCAACGTCAAGACCGGTGAGCGCGACTTCTCCGCGATCATCTCGAAGGTGACCGCCGCGAGTCCCGACGCAGTGTTCTACGCCGGGTACTACGCCGAGGCAGCACCGCTGGCCCAGCAGTTGAAGTCGGCCGCACCCAATGTGACCTTCGCGTCCGGTGACGGCACGAACGACCCGCAATTCGTTGCCCAGGCCGGAGATTCGGCCAAGGGTGCCTACCTGTCGTGCCCGTGTGGTCCGGCGCCGGCAACGCTGGCCAAGGAGTACCAGGCGGCGTTCAACCAGGCCTCCGGCGTCTACTCGGTGCAGGCCTACGACATCGCCTCGATCATGATGAAGGGCATCGAAGAGGGCAACACCACGCGTCCGAAGCTGCTGGAGTTCATCCGGACCTACAAGGGCCAGGGATTGGCCGGCCCGTACTCGTGGACACCGGACGGCGAGCTCACCTCGTCGCTGATCTGGGTCTACGAGGTCAAGTAAGTCCGACACATCCGGTGCGCCCGGCCACCGTCCGGTGGTCCGGGCGCACCGCATGTTGCTGCTCTCATCCGGCTGAAGGGGAGGAAACGTGAGCACACTCTTCGCGGCGGCCCAGACGACCACCGACGTGGCGTCGACCATCGGCTTCGACGTCCACTCGCTCGTCGACGGTTTCTGGGGTCTGACCATCGAGGGATTGACCTACGGATCGGTGTATGCCCTTGTCGCAGTGGGTTACACACTGGTCTACGGCGTACTGCGACTGATCAACTTCGCGCATTCCGAGGTGTTCATGCTCGGCATGTTCGGCACCTACATCGGCCTGCTCATCATGGGTTTCAGTCCGTCGGGCAACGTCTACGCCGAGGGCACGCTGATGACCGTGGTGTATCTCGCGCTCGCGGGACTGTGCGGCATGGTCGTGGCCGGCGGTGCCGCCGTCGGACTGGAGTTCGTCGCCTATCGACCACTACGACGACGCAACGCCAAACCGCTGGCATTCCTCATCACCGCGATCGGCATGTCGTTCGTGCTCCAGGAGTTCGTGCACTACGTGCTGCCAAAGGTTCCGGTGGACCCGCCGCTGGGCGGATCGAGCGCACAGCCGACGATCCGGCTGGCCCAGGCCGTCGAGGAGTTCACCATCTTCGGTGCGCCGGTCACCAATCTGACGATGGTGATCATCCTGTCGGCGATCGTGTTGGCGCTCGGCACCGATTTCATGATCAACAAGACACGTTTGGGACGCGGCATCCGGTCGGTGGCCCAGGACCCCGATGCGGCCCTGCTCATGGGGGTCTCGCGGGAGCGAATCATCCTGGTCACCTTCTTGATCGGCGGCCTACTCGCCGGCGCCGCGGCACTGCTCTACACCTTGCGTGTACCGAACGGGATCATCTTCAACGGCGGATTCATCCTGGGCATCAAAGCGTTCTGCGCCGCGGTACTCGGTGGCATCGGCAACGTCCGCGGCGCACTCCTCGGCGGCCTGCTGCTCGGGGTGATGGAGAACTACGGGTCGGTGGTGTTCGGCAACCAGTGGAAGGACGTGGTGGCCTTCGCCTTGCTGATCCTGGTGCTCATGTTCCGTCCGACGGGCATCCTGGGAGAGAAGCTCGGAAAGGCGAGGGTATGACGACTGCACCGACATCGTTCACGTCGCCCGAACGTCATGGGCTGGGCGACGCCATCCGAACCTGGTGGGAAGGCCTGCCACGGGTCATGCAGTGGCTCGTCGGGGTTCCGCTGATCATCCTGATCGCTCTGCTCCCCGTCATCAATCCACCTCTGATCACCACGACCGCCACCAACTTCGGGGTGGTGATGGCGACCTTCGCGATGACCGCCCTGATCGCGATCGGTCTCAACGTGGTGGTCGGGCAGACCGGTCTCCTCGACCTCGGGTACGTCGGGTTCTACGCCGTCGGCGCCTACGTCGTCGCGCTGCTGACCAGCCCGTCGAGCCCGTTGTGGGGCAGCACCGACCACGGATTCTTCTCCGGTCCGTGGGCGTGGCTGGCGTGTGTGCCGCTCGCGATCATCATCACCGGGATCACCGGTGTCATCCTGGGTACCCCGACGCTGCGCGTGCGCGGCGACTACCTCGCGATCGTGACCCTCGGGTTCGGTGAGATCGTGCGGTTGCTCGCCGACAACCTCACCGACGTCACCAACGGCGCCACCGGGTTGCAGAGCGTGCTCTACCCGGAGATCGGCCGGTCCGCCGACAGCCCCGGTGGTGTGTTCTCGACCGCCAACAACACCTCGTCACTCAACTACGGCGTGTGGTGGTACTGGTTCGGCATCGCTGCGGTGATCATCGTGCTCATCGTCATCGGCAACCTCGAACGCAGCCGGGTGGGTCGTTCCTGGGTGGCCATCCGCGAGGACGAGGACGCCGCCGAGATCATGGGTGTGCCGACCTTCAAATACAAACTGTGGGCGTTCGTCATCGGAGCCGGCATCGGCGGCCTGTCCGGTGCCTTCTACGCGGGGCAGGTGCAGTATGTCGACCCGACGGCGTTCACCGTCATCAACTCCATGCTGTTCCTGTGTGCGGTGGTCCTCGGCGGCCAGGGCAACAAGCTCGGCGTGATCGCCGGTGCGTTCATCATCATCTACCTGCCGGCCCGCGTGCAGGGCATCTCGGTGGGTGGAGAAGCGTTGAGCGAGTACAAGTATCTGTTCTTCGGGATCGCCCTCGTGGTGCTCATGATCTTCCGTCCGCAGGGGCTGTTCCCAGCACGCGCCCGACTGATCACGTTCGGACGCCAGGTGTATGCCGCGATCCGGCGCACCCCCAAACGGGCGACGCCGACCGAGGAGGCGGCCGCATGAGTCACCGCACGCCCGACGAGCCCAACCCGGCATCTGCCACACCGGATCTCACCAAGCAGATCGCCGAGGTGAACTCCGACCCCGAGGCCACCACCCTGGTCAATCCGGCCGAGATCGACCCGGATCTGGCCGATCCCGAAGCGGTCGCCGAAGCCGTTGCACCGCAACGTGATATCGCAGTCGACGAAGGTGAGACCCTACTCAAGGTGGAGGGGCTCACCGTCGAATTCGGTGGGTTGGCCGCCCTCGACGACGTCAGTTTCGAGATCCGCCGCGGTGAGATCCTCGGCCTCATCGGGCCGAACGGTGCGGGAAAGACGACCTGCTTCAACGCGATCACCGGGGTGTATCGGCCCACCCGCGGCACGGTCACCTTCGACAATGCGCCGCTGGGAAAGCTCAAGCAGCACAAGATCACCCGCCGAGGTATCGCCCGCACCTTCCAGAACGTCCGGCTCTGGGGAGAGATGACGGCGCTGGAAAACGTCTGTGTGGGCACCGATGCGCGCCACAAGACCTCGGTGTTCGGCGGCATCCTGCGGACGCCCCGGCATTACCGTGAAGAGCGTGATGCCGTGGATCGCGGGATGGCGCTGCTGGAGTTCGTCGGGATCGGTCCACGCGCTGCGGAAAAGGCATCCAACCTGCCCTACGGCGATCAGCGTCGACTCGAGATCGCACGAGCACTGGCCACCGAACCGAAACTCCTGTGCCTCGACGAACCGGCCGCCGGCTTCAACCCGAGCGAGAAGACGGCGTTGATGGGCTTGATCGAGAAGATCCGACAGGACGGGTACACGATCCTGCTCATCGAACACGACATGCGACTGGTCATGGGCGTCACCGACCGGATCGTGGTGCTCGAGTTCGGTCGCAAGATCGCCGAGGGGTCACCCAAAGACGTCCGCGACAATCCGGCGGTGATCGCCGCCTACCTGGGGGTACCCGATGATCAGATCGACGAACATGTCTGAGCCGCACGAGTTTGCAGCGCGAGAGTCAGAGCCGCGAGAGTCGGGGCAGTCTGTGTCAGGGAAATCGGTCTCGGTACCGCCGGTTCTCGAACTCACCGACGTCGTCATCCACTACGGACGCATCCAGGCGCTGCACGGCATCTCGTTGCGGGTCGAGGCGGGCGAACTCGTGACGCTGCTCGGTGCCAACGGTGCGGGCAAGTCGACGACGATGCGCGGGATCTCCGGGCTGAACAAGCTGACACAGGGCGACATTCGCTTCAACGGGGAGTCGATCACCCGCCTCGCACCACACGAGCGGGTCAAACGCGGCATCATCCAGGTGCCGGAAGGTCGGCGTATCTTCCCGGGGATGACGGTCCTCGAGAATCTCGACATGGGTTGCTACGGGCGGAAATTCGAGAACAAGACGGCCTACAACGAGGCCCTGGAGCATGTGTTCGAGGTGTTTCCGCGGCTCGGTGAACGCCGAAAACAATTCGGTGGAACGATGTCCGGTGGTGAGCAGCAGATGCTGGCCATCGGGCGTGCGCTGATGGCTCGGCCCAAGCTGCTCCTGCTCGACGAACCGTCGATGGGGCTGGCGCCCATGGTGATCCAACAGATCTTCCGGATCATCGGACAGATCAACAGCGAGGGCACGACGATCCTGCTGGTCGAACAGAATGCGCAGCAGGCGCTGAGCCGATCCGACCGCGGCTACATCCTCGAAACCGGGTCGATCACCAAGGAGGGGGCAGGCAAGGATCTGCTCGTCGACGACGCCGTGCGCGAGGCCTACCTCGGCGTCGCCTGAGTCCGGTTCGCCTCGGCCGGCACGTAGAGTCGGGACATGGCCGACACGACGGTTGTTCCCACCCGCGATCTCGATGTGACCAGTTCGCTTCTGGCGCAAGCCTTCATCGACGATCCGGTCACCCGGTGGATCGCGCCGGATCCGCGCGGCGACGTGCAGATGTTCCGCACCCTGGTCCGCTGGACGCACCGCAGTGACGTGGCGCCGGACCTCGCGGTACGTGCCGGGGAGCCGGTCGGGGTCGCGGCGTGGGATCCGCACGGGTACCGGGTGTCGCGTCTCGACGAGATCCGTGCGCTGGTCGGGTTCGTCCGCTCGCTACGGTCGGGAATTCGCCGCGGTGCGGTGGTCGAGTCCACCTTCGCGAGGCTGCGACCCGAAGAACCGCACTGGTACCTCGGGCAGCTCGGCGCGATCCGGCATGGCGAGGGCATCGGCACCGCCCTGCTCGAGGCCGGGATCGCACGCGTAGACGGACCGGCGTATCTGGAGAGTTCCAACATCGCCAACATTCCGCTGTACGAGCGCTTCGGGTTCGAGGTGGTGCGCGAGGTCCGGCTTCCCGGCGGCCCGTCGGTGTGGCCGATGTTCCGCAAGGGATGACCGCCTCGCCGGGTTCGGCCGGTGGTCGCGGGCGGCGAAGGTCTGTCGGGGGTCGCCACTAGACTCGTCCGGGTGAGTCCCGCACAGAGTTCGACCGCCACCCGCGGCAAGACCAAGGCCAGCACCCAGCCGACGTTGATGCTCCTCGACGGGCATTCCCTGGCCTACCGGGCGTTCTTCGCGTTACCGGCCGAGAACTTCAAGACCGAGACCGGTCAGCACACCAATGCGGTGTACGGCTTCACCTCGATGCTCATCAACCTGCTGCGCGACGAGGAGCCGACGCACATCGCCGCAGCGTTCGACGTCTCCCGGAAGACCTTCCGCTCGGAGATGTACCCGGAGTACAAGGCGCAGCGGTCGAAGTCGCCGGACGAGTTCAACGGGCAGGTCGACGTCACCAAGGAAGTCCTCGATGCGCTCGGCATCCAGGTGTTCGCGATCGACGGCTACGAGGCCGACGACATCATCGCCACACTCGCCACCCAGGCCGAGGCGCAGGGTTTCAAGGTCCTCGTCGTCACCGGTGACCGGGACTCGCTGCAGCTGGTCGACGATTCGGTGACCGTCCTCTACCCGCGCAAGGGTGTCTCCGACCTGACCCGCTTCACCCCGGAAGAGGTCGAGAAGAAGTACGGGCTGACGCCATCGCAGTACCCCGATTACGCGGCGCTGCGCGGGGACCCGAGTGACAACCTCCCGGGTATCCCGGGCGTGGGGGAGAAGACGGCATCGAAGTGGATTCGCGAATACGGTTCACTGGCCTCCCTCGTCGATCACGTCGATCAGGTCAAGGGCAAGGTCGGCGACGCGCTGCGGGCCAATCTCGCGTCGGTACAGACGAATCGTCAACTCACCGAACTCATCCGAGACATGCAGCTGCCTGCCGGGCCCGACGATCTCGCCCGGGTCGGCTGGGACCGTGACCGCATCCACCAGCTGTTCGACGATCTCGAGTTCCGGGTGCTGCGGGATCGGTTGTTCTCCACGCTCAGCTCGGTCGAGCCCGAGGCGGAGGCAGGCTTCGACCTCGACGGTTCGGTGCTGGCGGCCGGACAGATCACCGGTTGGCTCGCCGATCACGCACGGACCGGGCGCACCGGGCTGACCGTGACCGCGCCACACACCGTCGTCGGTGCCGACATCACCGGGATCGCGTTGGCCGCCGCGGACGGGGTGTCGGCGTATGTCGACATCACCCAGCTCGACCCGGCCGATGAGAAGGCCCTCGGTGGCTGGCTGGCCGACCCCGACACGCCCAAGGCCCTGCACGAGACCAAGTCGGCGATCCACGCGCTGCGCTCGCGCGGCTGGACGCTGCGCGGCGTCACCAGCGACACCGCGCTGGCCGCCTACCTGGTGCGCCCCGGCCAACGCTCGTTCAACCTCGACGATCTGGCCTTGCGCTACCTGCGTCGAGAGCTGCGCGCCGACGACGGTGCAGGCAACGATCAGCTCTCGCTGCTCGACGAGGACGGTGGGTTGGCCCAGCAGGCCGAGCAGCACATGCTCGAGGCGCGTGCGGTCGCCGAACTCGCCGACACCCTCGACACCGAACTCGATCGCATCGATTCGCGGCCCCTGCTGACCGACATGGAGCTGCCGCTGCTGTTCGTCCTGTCGGATCTGGAGGCCGCAGGCATCGCGGTCGACGTCGATCACTTCGGCACCCTGGAGGAAGGTTTCTCCGAGCGCATCCGCGCCGCGGCGGAAGCGGCCTACGAGGTCATCGGAGAACAGATCAATCTCGGTTCGCCCAAACAGCTGCAGACGGTGCTGTTCGACAAACTCGAGATGCCCAAGACCAAGAAGACCAAGACCGGCTACACCACCGACGCCGACGCCTTGCAGACGTTGTACGAGAAGACCGAGCATCCGTTCCTCGCACATCTGCTCGAGCATCGCGATGCCACCCGGCTGAAGGTGACCGTCGACGGGTTGCTGAAATCCGTTGCCGACGACGGCCGGATCCACACGACCTTCAATCAGACCGTCGCGGCCACGGGACGACTGTCGTCGACCGAACCGAATCTGCAGAACATCCCGGTGCGCACCGAGGCCGGCCGCGAGATCCGTCATGGCTTCGTCGTCGGTCGTGCCGAGGACGGGACGCCGTTCGATTGTCTGATGACCGCCGACTACAGCCAGATCGAGATGCGCATCATGGCACACCTGTCCGAGGACGCAGGGCTGATCGAGGCGTTCAACACCGGCGAGGATCTCCACAACTTCGTCGGGTCCCGCGCGTTCGGCGTGCCGATCGACGAGGTCACCACCGAGATGCGCCACCGCGTCAAGGCCATGTCGTACGGACTTGCCTACGGGCTCAGCGCTTTCGGGCTCGCCGCGCAGTTGCGGATCAGTCGCGACGAGGCCAAGGAACAGATGGAGGCCTATTTCGCCCGGTTCGGTGGGGTGCGCGACTACCTGCACAACGTCGTCGCCGAGGCGCGCCGAAACGAGTACACCGCAACATTGTTCGGCCGCCGACGCTATCTCCCCGATCTGAACAGCGACAACTGGCAGCGCCGACAGGCAGCCGAACGCATGGCCCTCAACGCGCCCATCCAGGGCACCGCCGCCGACATCATCAAGGTCGCGATGATCAACGTGCACAAGCGGCTCACCGCCGAGGAGTTGCGCTCGCGGATGCTGCTGCAGGTGCACGACGAACTCGTCATCGAGGTCGCCGACGGCGAGCGCGATCAGGTCGAGACCGTGGTCCGCGAAGAAATGGGCAACGCCATCACGTTGTCGGTGCCGTTGGAGGTATCGGTCGGCTACGGTCGCTCGTGGGACGACGCCGCGCACTGACGATCACCCTCCGACGATGATGAACAAGCGACGATCACGAGTAGCGCATGTATGACGACCGGCGTCCGTCCCGACCGCCGTGGGTGGTCCCGGTCGTGGTGGGTTGTGTCGTCGGTCTGATCGCCGTCGCGGCAGTCATCGTGGGACTCAAACTGTCCGGGGGTCAATGGAATACGGGTCCGAGTACGGCCGCAGGCTCGACGGCTCCGACGATCGTCGTCACTCAGACGACGACCGAGTCGGCCACACCGACCGAGACCACCCCCGACGACACAACACCCGAGGACACCACACCCCAGGGCAGCGAGCCGAGCGACGCACCGACCCCATCGCTTCCGGTGCCACCGGTCGCCGACACCGTCTGGTACGCGCAGTTCGGTGCGTTCGGCAGCTATCGGCGGGCCGAACAAGCCCGCGACAACCATTACGGTTCGTTGATCCTGCCCGGTGAGATGCTCGGATCGGGCAGTCGCTACGTGGTGGCCCGTCCCGCCGAGTCGCGCACCGACGCCGAAGACGTCTGCGCGCACTTCGACTCCGGATCGTGCGTGGTCAAGCAACGCGTCGAGTGACGCGGGTGGGTCAACGCGTTTCCTGAAGCAGCCGACGTTCCAGCGCGTCGAGTAACAGGCCGAGCCCGAAATCGAAGGCCGCATCGGCGCGTTCGCGACCGCTCGGGGCGGCGGCGACCGCTCGGGCGAGCGCACTGTTGTCGGCGAGGGACGCGACCGACCAGACCGTCGCCGGTGCCGCGGCGTCGAGTGCCGAGCCGAGCGCGAAGGTGTCGAGGAGCGTGATGAGGTGCAGGATCTCCGTGTCGGCGAATCCGGCTGCCCTGAGACATCGCGCGAGGTGGTCGTAGCTGTTCAGAATCGCCGGAGCCTCGACCGTCTGCCCGGTCAGCGCACGCACCAGCGCCGGATGCGCCCCGAACGCGTCCCGGTAGGTGCGCACCCACGTCGTGACCGCCGCACGCCAGCCGCCGGACCAGTCGACGTCGTCGGCCATCGCCACCGCGATGGTTCCGCGCACCAGCTCGAGCACCTCTTCGCGTCCGGAGACGTGGTGGTAGAGCGAGGAGACCGCCACGCCCAGCCGTTTGGCCAGGCCGGGCATGGTGAAGGTCTCCTTCGCGTCGAGTTCGGCGAGCGCGGCGCGGGCAATCGATTCGCGGTCGAGGAGCGGCGAGGTCGGTCGGGGCACGACGTCAGCCTAGGACATCATCCGGCGCGAACCGATCACGCTCGGAACACAAACCGGCCGTCGACCATCGTCGCAACGACGGGAGCGTCGGCCAGCTCGTCGGGTGGGGCGGTCAACGGGTCGACGGCGAACGCGGTGAAATCGGCGCGGGCACCGACTCCGATCCAGCCGGCGTCGGCAGACCCCTGGGCGCGTGCGGCGTGCGAGGTGTACCCCTCCAAGGCCATCGAGGCGGTCAGCCCCTGCTCCGGGCACACCGGGATCTCGTCGAGATGGCCTGCGCGACGCCGCAACTGTGCGTCGGCGAGGATCTTGCGCGGATCGAACGGTGCCACCGGCCAATCCGATCCGAGCGCCAACAGTGCTCCCGAATCGCGGATGTCGCGGGTGCGGAACGCCCGGTTCGCGCGCTCGGTACCGAGCCGGACCGACCAGTTGTCGCTCTGATCGCCACGCGTGTAGAGGGTGCAGTGGTTGGGCTGCATGCTGGCGACGACGCCGGTCGCGGCGAACCGCGACACGAGATCGTCGGGCAGGGTTTCGATGTGCTCGATCCGATGCCGGACGCCGGTGGGTGTCGCCGGGGTGTCGGCGAGGGTGTCGAGGGCATATCGGATGCCCGCATCGCCGATCGCGTGGGTCACCGTCGGCACCCCACGCGCGGCGAGATAACGGACGGCTTCGCGGTACTCGGCTGGATCGGGCCACAGCGGCGCGGTCGATTCGCCGTGTGCGTCGGCGTGTTCGAGCCACGCGGTCCCGCCGTCGATGGTGCCGTCGATCATGAACTTCACCCCGTCGACCCGCCAACGTCGCCCGCCACGCCTCTGCAACTCGACGATGTGGTCGAGTTGTGCACGGTCGGTGCCGGGCATACAGAACGGCGCGAACCGCAGCCGGATCGGCAGGTCTCCCGAGTCCTCCAGGGCGGCAACGAGTTCTCCGCTGTCCGCCTCGAAATCCATGGCGTTGCCCGAGGTGATCCCGGACTGCGCCATGGCGGTCAGCACCTCGTGCAGTCGCCGACGACGAGCAGTCGCCGGTTCGTTCGGTAGGGCGCCGTCGACGAGCTCGACGGCCTCGAGTTCGAGTAGGTGCCCGGTGGGAATCCCGTCGGTGCACACGATCTCGGCGTTGCCCGCGAAGGGCCGTGGTCCGCTCACCCCTGCCGCGTGCAACGCGGCCGGACTCGCGAGCGCCGAGTGCGCGTCGAAGAGGTAGATGAACACGGGGACATAGTCACCGAGTGCCTCGACGATCGGCGCATGGGTGATCGGCCGGTCGCCGAAAACGTTGGGGTCCAGCCCCCAGCCGAGCACCCACCCGTCGTTTCGGGGTGCAGCGCGTAACGCGACGGCGAGTTCGTCGAGGTTCGTCACCGACGAAAGGTCATGTCCGGCGGTCATCTTCAAGCCGAGTACCGGATGGATGTGCCCGTCGATCAGTCCGGGCGTCAGGGTTGCGTCACCGAGGTCGATGACGTCGGTGGCGCCACCGATCTCGGTCTTGATCGAGCGCGCGTCGCCGACGGCGGTGACCCGGCCGTCCCGGAGGGCGAGCGCCTCGACGGGCGCGCCGGTACGCAGGGTATGGATGGTGCGGGCGAACAGGACGGTGTCTGCCGGGCTCATTTCGGTGGTCTCCTCGGTGTGTTCAGCGTTCGGTGTCGGCATGCGGGTCGTCGTACAGCCCGCCGATGCGATCGAAGATTCGTGGTCGTCGCAGCCGGAAGTACTGGGCCACCGCGATTCCCGCGAGCAGCACGGCACCGACGAGGCCGACCAACCAGGTATTGGTGGTGGAGTCGGCATTGGTGAGCAGATTGATCTTCGAGATCAGGACCGCCAGCGCCACACCGAGTACCACGATGCTGACGATTCCGGCGATGACGGCGACCCGTTCGACTCGCACGAGGCGTTTGCGCGCGAAGTAGGCCACCACGGCGATCGCGGTGATCAGTTGCAGCGCAATGATCCCGACCACTCCGGGGGTGTTCACCAGGAGCAGGAGGCGGTAGTAGGGGTCGGCGCCGGCGATGGCGAAGGCGCCCACGACGACCACGGCGATGACGGTTTGCAGAGCACCGGCGCGCGCGGGTGACCGGAACACCGGGTGGGTGCGGTCGAGATAGGCGGGCAGCACACCGTCGCGGGCCAGCGAATAGGTGTAGCGGGTGATCGCATTGTGGAAAGCGATCTGCGAGGCCAGTGCGCTGGTCACGATGAGGACCGACATGACGTCGGTGGCCCACGTTCCGACGTAATGGGTCATCGCGGAGAAGAACAGTCCCGCAACGTTGTTGGTGGCCGCGGCCTGGACTTCGCGGGCGCCGAAAGCCTGCACCATCGACCAGACGATGAAGCAGTACGCGATGGCCATGAAGCCGACCGCCCAGTATGTCGCCCGGGGGATGGTCCGGTCGGGGTTGCGCGCCTCCGAGCGGTAGAGCGCGGTGGACTCGAATCCCATGAACGCGGCGAAGGCGAAGGCGAGGATGCCACCCATCCCGGGAGCGAACACCGCGGACGGATGGAAGGAGTCGAAGCCGATCCCGTGGGCGCCGCCCTGTGCCAGCACGGCGAACGCCAATATCAGCAGGATCCCGGTTTCGAGGGAGAGCAGCACCCCGAGGAACTTCGCCCCGACGTCGATTCCGCGCCGCCCGACGTACCAGACGATCACGATCGCGGCGAGTGCGAGATAGGGCCACCCGATGGTGATGCCGAACAGGCGGGTGATCGCGTCCTGGGTCTGGATGGCCATCAAACCGTAGACGCCGATCTGCAGGGCGTTGTAGGCGACGACGGCCAACAGCCCGCATCCGAGTCCGACGGACCGGCCGAGACCGAGCGTGATGTAGGAGTAGAACGCTCCTTTTCCGCCGGTTGCCCTGGTCATCGCCATGAAGGCCACGGCGAAGATCGCGAACGCAGCACCGGCAACCAGGTAGGCGACCGGCGCCCCGGCCCCGCCGATGGACAGTGCCAAGGGGGCGACGCCTGCCATCACGGTCAGCGGTGCGGCCGCCGCGATCACCATGAAGGCGATGGCGGGTGCGCCGAGCGCATTCTGTTTCAGGCCGATTTCCGGTGGTGGTGGACTGTCGAGGCCCTCGGGGCGTGCCGGCTCGGGCGGAGTGGCAATCGATGGGGTCGCCGGTTGTCGGGTCATGGGAGTGCTCTTTTCGCAAGCTGTGAGATCTGCGGAGGGTTAAACGAATCAGATTCGGTTAAGAGCATGAGGCACGTCACACCCGCTGTCAACAGCAGGCGTGGATGGGTCGCACGCCTGCCCGTTCAAGGTCGGTTCAGCCGATACGCTCGGTCCGATGAACACAACGAGGACGCGACGACGCATCGGTGTCATGGACGGCGACGGAATCGGGCCGGAGATCGTCCCCGTCGCCAGGGACGTCGTCTCCGCGGCGGGCGAGCTCGCCGGCATCGAATTCGATTGGGTGTCACTGCCACTCGGCGTGACGGCGATCGAGACTCACGGGCGTCCGGTCCCCGAGGAGACGCTCGAGGCGCTCGACGATCTCGACATCTGGATCCTGGGCCCACATGACTCGGCGGGCTACCCGGCGCAGTTCGCCGCTGACCTCACCCCGGGTGCGACCATCCGCAAGAGATTCGGGCTCTACGCCAACCTGCGACCGTGCCGGGCGATGCCCCGTGTCGGCGCACTCGCGCCCGACCTCGACGTCGTCATCGTCCGGGAGAACTCCGAGGGCTTCTACGCCGATCGCAACATGACGGTCGGGTCGGGCGAATTCATGCCCACGCCCGACGTCGCGCTCGCCGTGGGGGTGATCTCACGTGCGGCGACCGAACGGATCGCACATCAGGCGTGCCGACTCGCGCGCGAACGTTCGGGTCGGCTCACCATCGTGCACAAGGC
This sequence comes from Gordonia sp. YC-XJ4, assembly GCF_059511865.1. Lineage (NCBI taxonomy): Bacteria > Bacillati > Actinomycetota > Actinomycetes > Mycobacteriales > Gordoniaceae > Gordonia > Gordonia sp. YC-XJ4. The sequence continues at coordinate 3,271,157 of NZ_CM183447.1, read as the reverse complement.
GAATGTGCTGCGACTGACCACCGGGCTCTTCCGGGATGTGTGTCGGGAGGTCTCCGAGCAGTATCCGGGACTCGTGGTGGACGACAAACACGTCGATGCCATGGCGGCCCTGCTGGTTCGTCGGCCCGGCGACTTCGACGTCGTCGTGACCGAGAACCTGTTCGGCGACATCCTGTCCGATCTCGCGGGTGAACTCGCCGGATCGTTGGGCACCGCGGGATCGGTCAACTGCTCCGACACGGTCGTGATGGCGCAGGCCTCGCACGGCGCAGCCCCCGACATCGCCGGACGCGGTGTGGCCGATCCGATCGCGATCATCGCCTCCGCCGCGATGGCGTTGCGGTGGTGGGGAACCCGCCACGACGACAGTCGGATGCTCGCGGCAGCCACGGCCATCGACACCGCCGTCGGTGACAGCGTCGCCGCCGGTGCCCGGACACCGGATCTCGGCGGTACTGCCACGACGGCCGATGTCGGCCGCGCCGTGGTCGATCACCTGAGTCGGCAAGGCCGAACCGGTTAATCTCTCGTAACCAACCGGTGAAAGCAGCTCCGAGGAAGTAAGTTCAGACGGCGGGGGACAGCCCTGTCTTCTGATCGGCCGACCTGCCCCGGAGAGTGATTCCGAGGCGCGAAGGGATAGTTGTGATGCGCGATCTCCGATCGTTCGGCAGCCTACGACGTCTGCCCGGGATCTTCATGTTGCTCGTGGGGGTGATCGCCCTTGTGGTGGCGGGCTGCTCGAACGATGACAACGACACCGCCACGCTGGGTGCCGACATCAGCCCTACCAATGTGCAAGTCGCCAAGAACGAGGCGATCGCTGCGCTCCTCCCCGAAAACGTACGGAGCAGCGGCGAACTCAAGGTTGGGGTGAACGTGCCATATTCGCCCAACGAGTTCAAGGACAGCAGCGGCAACATCATTGGTTTCGACGTTGACTTGATGAACGCTGTAACCAAGGTCCTCGGGCTGAAACCGCAGTACATCGAGGCGCAGTTCGACAAGATCATCCCGTCGATCGTTGCGGGGACCTATGACGTGGGTATGTCTTCGTTCACTGTGAATCCCGAGCGACTACAGCAGGTCGACTTCGTGAGTTACTTCAGCGCGGGCATCCAATGGGCGCAGCGAACGGGCGAGGCGATCGATCCGAATAATGCTTGCGGCAAGAAGGTTGCGGTCCAGTCTCACACGGTGGAAGCCGATACCGAACTGCCCGCAAAGAGCAAGGCGTGCACTGACGCAGGTAAGGACGCGATTGAGATTGTCAAGTTCGACAGTCAGGATCAGGCCACCAACGCGCTCCTGTTGAGCAAGGTTGATGCCATGTCGGCTGATTCTCCGGTGACCGCGTACGCGATCGCCCGATCCAACGGAAAGTTGGCGTTGGCGGGCGGGGTTGCGGAATCCGAACCTTACGGGTGGGCCGTGCAGAAGGGATCGTCGTTGGGGCCAGCCATGCAGAAGGCGCTTCAGTACCTCATCGACAACGGTCAGTACAAGGCCATCGCCGAGCACTGGACAGTCCAAGCCGGGATGATTCAGACGCCGGTGATCAACCCGCCGGTCAGCTGACGTGGGAGCAATCTCCACTTCCGGTCCGTCGCCAATTGACGACGGACCGGGAGAACCGACGGCCATCCAAGCGGTGCCGCTGCGGCACTACGGACAGTGGGTGGCAGCTGCGATCGTCCTGATTCTGGTGGTGCTGTTCGTCTACGGTGCAGCGACGAATCCCGCCTACGGGTGGTCCACCTACGGGAAGTACTTGTTCGACTCTCGGATTCTCGTCGGTGCGGGCTACACGCTGTTGCTCACGGTGCTCGCGATGGTGATCGCCGTCATCCTTGGTGTCCTCCTTGCAATCATGCGGCTGTCACCCAACGTGGTTCTACGGTCGGTGTCGTGGGTCTACTTGTGGATCTTTCGAGGGACACCGGTTTACGTTCAGCTGGTGTTCTGGGGTTTGTTCCCTTCCATATACAAACGCATCGACCTGGGCATACCGTTTGTGGTGCAGTTCGCACACCTGAACATGCAGGATCTGTACTCGGCGTTTCTCTTCGCGATGATCGGACTGGCCCTCAACGAGTCTGCATACATGGCCGAGATTGTTCGCGCTGGTGTGTCCTCAGTGGGGGAGGGACAGACAGAGGCTTCGATCGCGTTGGGTATGTCGTGGTCGCAGACCATGCGCAGAACCGTTCTGCCACAGGCGATGCGAGTGATCATTCCGCCGACCGGTAACGAGGTGATCAGCATGCTGAAGACCACGAGCCTCGTGGTTGCGGTGCCGTTCACTGGCGAACTGTTCGGTGTGCAAGCAGATATCTCTGGTGTCAACTTCCAGCCAATTCCACTGCTCATGGTGGCCTCGACCTGGTACCTCGCGGTCACCAGCGTGCTCATGGTCGGCCAGTTCTACCTGGAGCGCTACTACTCACGAGGAGCGTCGCGACAGTTGACCGGCCGACAATTGAAGGCGATGGCGGCTGCGCAGAACAAGGTGCTCGCCGTCGACGAGGAGAGTGATGAGCGCCGTTGAGACCGCTGCGCCACCGATGGTTCGCGCCGATCGGGTGTGCAAGAGCTTCGGGACCCTGCAGGTGCTCAAGGGCATCAGCCTCGAGGTCGCCAAGGGTGAGGTCCTCTGTCTGATCGGCCCATCGGGATCGGGGAAGTCGACGTTCTTGCGTTGCGTGAACCATCTCGAGGTGGTCAACGCCGGGCGGCTCTACGTCGACGGTGATCTGATCGGGTACCGCGAACGCGGCGACAAGCTCTATGAGATGAGCCCGAAGGATGCGGCCAAGCAGCGGCGCGACATCGGCATGGTGTTCCAGCATTTCAACCTGTTCCCGCATCGCACCGCGTTGGAGAACGTGATCGAGGCACCGACACAGGTCAAGAAGCAGAAGAAGGACGCCGCACTCGCGCGCGCCCGTGAACTGCTCGACCGGGTGGGGCTCGCGGACAAGGCCGATACCTATCCGGCCCAGCTCTCCGGCGGGCAGCAACAACGAGTCGCCATTGCGCGTGCCCTCGCCATGGAACCCAAGCTGATGCTCTTCGACGAGCCGACTTCGGCGCTCGATCCCGAACTGGTCGGCGAGGTACTCGGCGTCATGCGGGAGCTCGCGGCGTCCGGGATGACGATGGTGGTGGTCACCCACGAGATGGGTTTCGCGCGCGAGGTCGCCGACCAGCTGGTGTTCATGGACGGCGGTGTTGTCGTCGAAAAGGGCGATCCGCGTGAGGTTCTCGCGAATCCGCAGCACGAGAGGACCAAGAGCTTCCTGTCCAAACTCCTGTGAGCCGGGCGCGGCTATCCTCGGAGGGCATGACGAATGCGAGCCCGCGGCCACCGTGGTGGTTGAAACCGATGAACAAGGTGCTGATGGCGGTGACGAGGGTCGGGATACCGATCTTCGGTGACGAGGGTCCGGTGATCCTCACCGTGCCCGGACGCACCAGCGGTAAGCCCCGATCGACGCCGATCACCCCGATGACCGTGGACGGTCATCGCTACGTCGTGTCCGGTTTCCCCGGCTCGGACTGGGAACGCTACGCCCGCGCCGCCGACACCGCAACCCTGCGTACCCGTCGGCGTTCGGAAACCGTGCGCATGGTGGAACTCGATGCGGCGCAGGCCCGTCCATTGCTCCGACGGTTTCCCGAACTCGTGCCCTCCGGTGTCGAGTTCATGACGCGGTCGGGTTTGGTCACCGAGGGCACCCCCGACGAGTTCGAGGCGCTCGCCGGTCGGTGCGCGGTGTTCCGGTTCGATCCCGTGTGACGTGACGGCCAGAGGGCTGAACGAAGTCAGCTGTCCGGCTTGCGGCAACAGAAGATTGCGGTGCCCGGAAAGTATTGTCCCCGAAGCGGACTCCATTGACCCCAGACGCGTTCGAGGTCGTCGGGCCATTCCGGCTCCACGATGTCGTCGAGAATCAAACCGGCGGAACGGATCTCACGGACGCGATCACCGATGGTCCGATGGTGCTCGACGTAGGTGATGGTGCCGTCGGCATCGACCTCGGAGTACGGGGTGCGATTGAAGTAGGGGATCGCGACGGTCAGACCGTCGGGTCCGGGGTCGTCGGGGAACATCCAGCGCATCGGGTGATTGATGGAGAACACCCAACGGCCACCGGGCACGAGAACCCGTGCGGCCTCGGCCATCACGCGCCCCGAATCGGCGACGAACGGCACCGCGCCGAACGAAGAGAAAGCGATGTCGAAGGTGGCATCGGCGAAGGGGAGTGCCTCAGCCGTGGCCTGGACGAGAGGAACCGGGGTCTCGTCGAACAGCGCCATCGCAGCCAGCCCGTACCCCAGCATGCGCCGCGAGAGATCGGTCGCGACGACGTCGGCGCCCTGCACGGCAAGCCACCTGGAACACGGCGCCGATCCGCAACCGATCTCGAGCACGGTCTTCCCCCGCACGTCGCCGAGCAGGTGTGCGTCGGACTCCCGAAGATTCTCCGGGCACCACACGAAATCGCCCCCGGGTGCGCCTGCGCCCAGGAAGTCGCCGTGTTCGGCGTGATAATCGGTGGTCTCGGCGTCCCACCACGCGCGGTTGGCTCGGGCGCTGGTCGCCGAGTCGATCGGTCCGAGTTGCCGTGGCGCGCTTCGACCGTCATCGGGGACGGCTGGATCGTCGGTCACGTGGCGATGATACGAAGCGCGGCAGAACCGATGACAGTCGGCGACGTTCAGCAGCTCCGGCCGGCGATCACGTGGTCGACTTTCGCGTCGCCGTCCCATCGGCGCACCGCGGTGATCGTCGCGCTGTCGATGTCGGCGGAGTGGACGGAGTCGAGCGTCTCGAGCGCACGCCCGATCTCGTCGAGTCCGATCCGCCGGGCCACGGTGATGTGAGCGGTCCAGGAGCCGGGTCGGGTGTGGGCGAACAGCGACTCCTGCCCGTGTCGGTCGGCGGTGTGCACAGCACCCGCGCGCACGATCGATGCGTGTACCGACAGCAGCTCGGAGCTGGGCACGATCAGTCGCGCGAGGACCCGGCGGACCCCGTGTCCGAACACGACCACGTCGCCCAGCGTGACGCGAATCGGGAGCCGCATCGCGACGGTGCCCAGAGCTGCGTCGATCTCGGGGGAGATGCGGGTCGCGGCGATCGCGGTGATGTGTGGGCGATTGGTCGCCGAACGGATGTCGGCCGCAGAGGGCAGGCCGGCGTCGCCCAACGCCGCCCATTGCTGGCGAATGTGCTGGTCACAGGCATCATCGAGGAGGAGTTCCACAGAGTGTGCCATCCGGTCATCTCCCGTCGTCGACCACCGCGGGGTCCGCGCACCGACCGGCCGCGGGCGGCATTTGCCCAGCACAATGCGCCTGGAGTAGGCTGATCTGCGCGCGTGTGTAGCATTCTCGCGCGGTTCAGCATGCCCTCACCCGGGTGCCATCGAACGCGATGGCGTGGGTGCACAGGACCCGAGGCCGACACGATTTCGGGAGTGCGCCGACACCGCTGTCCAGCAACACGAACTGTACCTACTACATATCTGTCCGGAGCAACTCACCAATATGCCGTCCTCCACCATCACCTCGCCGCAAGTAGCCGTCAACGACATCGGCTCGGCTGAGGACTTTCTCGCCGCCATCGACTCCACGATCAAGTACTTCAACGATGGCGACATCGTCGAGGGCACCATCGTCAAGGTCGACCGCGACGAGGTTCTGCTCGACATCGGTTACAAGACCGAAGGCGTGATCCCCTCACGCGAACTCTCGATCAAGCACGACGTGGACCCCAACGAGGTCGTCAACGTCGGTGACGAGGTTGAAGCACTCGTCCTCACCAAGGAGGACAAAGAAGGCCGGCTGATCCTGTCCAAGAAGCGTGCGCAGTACGAGCGCGCGTGGGGCACGATCGAGGAGCTCAAGGAAAAGGACGAGGCCGTCAAGGGCACCGTCATCGAGGTCGTCAAGGGCGGCCTGATCCTCGACATCGGTCTGCGTGGCTTCCTCCCGGCATCGCTGGTGGAGATGCGCCGCGTCCGCGATCTGCAGCCGTACATCGGCAAGGAGATCGAGGCCAAGATCATCGAGCTCGACAAGAACCGCAACAACGTGGTGCTCTCGCGCCGCGCCTGGCTGGAGCAGACCCAGTCCGAGGTGCGCAGCGAATTCCTGCACCAGCTGCAGAAGGGCCAGGTCCGCAAGGGCGTCGTGTCCTCGATCGTCAACTTCGGTGCGTTCGTCGATCTCGGCGGCGTCGACGGTCTGGTTCACGTCTCCGAGCTGTCCTGGAAGCACATCGATCATCCGTCCGAGGTCGTCACCGTGGGTGATGAGGTCACCGTCGAGGTTCTCGACGTCGATCTGGACCGCGAGCGGGTGTCGCTGTCGCTCAAGGCCACTCAGGAAGACCCGTGGCGCCAGTTCGCCCGCACCCACGCGATCGGTCAGATCGTCCCGGGCAAGGTCACCAAGCTGGTGCCGTTCGGTGCGTTCGTCCGCGTCGACGAGGGCATCGAGGGCCTGGTGCACATCTCGGAGCTCGCCGAGCGTCACGTCGAGGTTCCGGACCAGGTTGTCGCCGTCGGCGACGACGCGATGGTCAAGGTCATCGACATCGACCTGGAGCGTCGCCGGATCTCGCTGAGCCTCAAGCAGGCCAACGAGGACTACACCGAGGAGTTCGACCCGTCGAAGTACGGCATGGCCGACAGCTACGACGAGCAGGGCAACTACATCTTCCCCGAGGGCTTCGACCCCGAGACCAACGAATGGCTCGAGGGCTTCGAGAAGCAGCGTGAGGCCTGGGAGGCGCGCTACGCCGAGGCGGAGCGTCGTCACAAGATGCACACCGCGCAGATCGAGAAGTTCGCCGCTGCCGCGGCCGAGGCCGAGAAGGCCCCGACGGACTACTCGTCGGCGTCGGAGAGCCGTAGCAGCTCGTCGACCTCGTCCTCGTCGACCTCTTCGTCGGGCGGCGGATCGCTGGCCAGCGACGAGCAGCTCGCGGCGCTTCGCGAGAAGCTGTCGGGCAACGCCTGATCGCCTGATCTGAACAAACGAGTGCGGCCTCTTCCGACAACGGAAGGGGCCGCACTCGTTGGTATGTCCACCTGATCGTGGCCGGGTTCAGACGTGCGGGCGGACCTGCACCTCCAGCCGCGCCGACAGGTCGACCTCGATGATCGCCCGACCGTCGTGGTCTGCGGTGACCTCGTCGGAAATCGCACCGCGCAACGCGTACGTCGCGCTCGGTCGGAGTCTCGAGAGCCGCAGCGCAGTTCGGGTCGGACCGGCTCCGGGCCGCAGCACGAGTTGGAGTGTCGTGCCGTCGGTGAGCGCCTTGGCGACCAGAACATCCGGATAGCCGGCCGAATCGAGGTGAGGGCCGTGGCGCCAGGTGTCGGCGATTTCGCCGGAGGCGAGGTCCCGCATGCCGTCGGGTCTGGTCATGCGTCCCAGCACATGTGCGCAGTTGACCCATGTCGAGACGCCGTGGAGTTTGTGCGCGCCGTGCGGAGAGTGATCGAACCCGATGTCGGCGGCGATCTTCTCGGTGATCGTGTCGGCGACCTCGGTGTCTCCCATCTCGCGCGCGGCGATGAGCAGATTTGCCCACGCCCATCCATCACCGGGCCGATAGGACCCGACGTCGAGGTGGTCGACGGGCGTTGTCCGCAGTCCGATGCGCGTCGAGCGGTCGCGAATGCGTGTCCGACGCAGTGTGTCCCAGGTGTCGTGCGCGAGATCCGGCGTCAAGGCGTTGAGCCAGTAGGTCATCACGGCGTCGTTGGCGATCATCGGTGGGAAGACCAGGCCGAGCGGCCCGCGTCCGAAGACAAAGCGTCCGTCGCGACGCCGGAACTTGTTGTCGAACAACGATTGCCGCATCTTTTCAGGCAGATCGCCGGCGAGATCGCGGTGGTGGAGCCGGTCGTAGGCACACAGTCCCACCATCGCGACGGCGTTGCACATCGGGTAGATCAGGTGCGGCTCACACGGATACAACGTCTGACGACTCTGCCGCATGTTGCGCGCGATGGCCTCGGCGATCGGGGCGTAACCATAGTGAAACGACTTCTCGGTGCTCCACCGCAGTTCCAGGCTTCCCGGATCGTCGAATTCTCCGGTGCCGTTGAGGCTTTCGTAGAGCGCGAGCATCGCGGCGAAGAAGCCCGTGTACATCACGTTGCCGAAGGTCATGGGATCGGGATTCCATCGAAGGTATCCCGCCAGTTGCTCGGTGGCCCAGTACCCCCATACGCGTTTGTCGCACATCTTACGAATGAGATTGGCCTGCGCCTCCGCGAGATAGCCGCCGAATGCCGGTGTGCGCGTGTACTGCGCCATCGACAACGCGTACCCGGCATAACTGAGTTGGTAGCGCAGCGCGCTGCCGCCGATCTGCTCGAGCCGGGTGAAGCCGGTGAAATCGTCTATCGGCTGGAGCGCGAGATCGAGCAGGTACCGCAGCGACGCGAGATCGTCGGCGGACGACTCGGTGACCGCGACCGGCGCGATGCCCGTGCTCACGCCGACCCGACCGGCGTGCGTGCGCGCATGACCGACGCTGCGGCGAGTACTGCGATGAACCCGGACATGAGGACTCCCAACAGGATTGAAGTGATGACGAGGTGCACGGTTGTCGAGCGGAGTTGATACAGGTCGACCAGACGGGTGTCGATTTCGACGACGGTCAACAATGCGCCCGCGATCCCGATCGCCATGACACCGAGCGCCCCGACCCCACGGATGCGCTGCGGCCACCGGAGACCGACGAACGCCGCTGCACCCATGACGGCGACGGTGAGCATTGCCACACCCGAGCAGTGGATCAGCCACACCCAGCCGGGTGCGCTGGTGCGGGCGAGTCCACTGGCCATGAGCGCCACGGTCACGGGCAGCGAAGCGGCCACGCCCGTCGCGATCGCTTGCATCACCGACGGGACCGCAGTGTGGAGTGTGGGGCGACTGTGCAGCGCGGGGCGACCAAGCAGTGCGGGGCCGGCCCTGGGCGGCCGCTCGCAGAGGGCGTCGACAAGGGCCGCGAGATCGGTGTCGTCCGGGGTGCTGCGCACCGCAGTCGGCGCGAAGCCGCCGTCGTCTCGGACGGCGCGCCACGGCATGAAGCGTGAGCCGGCTCCCAGCACGATCACCATCACCAGGCAACACAGCATCGCAGCCTCCTCTCCCGGACGATGGCCGGTGGCCTCGAATCTGTTGGAACAATATATTAAATATGTCTCTACGTTCGTGGAATGCGCCGACGCGCTCGCCAACGTATTCGTGTATGGCATTTTGACAATAATTGTCATCAACGGCTTAGCTGTGCGGCGTGCTCATACAACGGACAAAACTGACATTTTCCGTGGCCGCGCTCACGGCGGTGACCGCAACGCTCGTCGCGTGTGGCTCTGATGGCGGCGGTGACACCTCGGCGACGAGCAGTGCGGCGTCGGGATCGCCGGTCGAACAAGGCAGTGCCACACCGAGACTCGCACTGAGCTACGACGGCGGTGTGCTGGTCTACGACGCCGAGACCTTGAAGCAGGTCGGGGATTTCCCCGTCGAGGGGTTCACCCGACTCAACAGCGCCGACAATGGCCGCAATGTCTTCATCAGCGAGTCCGACGGGTTCCGCGTTCTCGACATGGGCACCTGGACCCGCAAGCACGGCGACCACGGCCATCACTACACGACATCGCCGGTACTCACCGACATGCGATTCGGCGGTGCCGAACCCGGTCACGTCGTGTCCTTCGAGGACCGCCTCACCCTCTTTTCCGACGGTACCGGCGAGGTGAACATCGTCGAACCCGTCGAACTGGCACAAGGGAATGCCGCGTCGACGACCTACCGCACACCCGAGCCGCATCACGGGGTCGCGGTGTCGCGCGGCGACGGCACCCTGGTGGTCACCGTCGGCAACGAGGACACCCGCTCGGGCATCGCGATCCTGGACAAGTCCCGCAACGAGATCGCCCGCAACGATCAATGCCCGGGCATTCACGGTGAGGCCGAGGCCGCCGGGGGAGTACTCACCTTCGGCTGCCAGAACGGCATACTCATCGTGCGCGGCAACGAGATCCAGAAGGTGTCAAGTCCTGATCCGTACGGCCGCATCGGCAACCAGGCCGGCGCGGCCGAGTCCCCGATCGTGCTAGGCGACTACAAGACCGACAAGGACGCCGAGCTCGAACGCCCGAATCGTTTCACCCTCACCGATACTCGGACCGGAACCCTGCGCCTCGTGGACTTCCCGGCCAGCTATAGCTTCCGGTCGATCGAGCGCGGCCCCAACGGGCAGGCGGTGATCCTCGGTACGGACGGCGCACTGCACGTCTACGAGCCCGTGTCGGCCACCGAGACGGCGAGCATCCCGGTCATCGCGGCCTGGTCCGAACCCGACGAATGGCAGTCGCCGATGCCGAATCTGTTCGTCCAGGGTGACCGGGCCTACGTCAGCGACCCCGCGACGAAAACCCTGTATGCCGTTGACCTGTCCACAGCGAAGGTGGCGAACAAGGCGACCCTTCCGGCACAGACGATCGAGCTGACCGGCGTCACCGGCTGACGGTGAGGTGGTCCGGATCACGGTCCCGTGGGCGCGTTTGCCACACTGGGACCGTGATCCGAGTGGGGCTGACCGGCGGCATCGGGGCCGGGAAATCGACAGTGGCCAAGACGTTCATCGAGCGCGGCGGTTTTCACATCGACGCCGACAAGATCGCCCGGGAAGTCGTCGAACCGGGCACTCCGGGCCTCGCGCAGCTCGTCGAGGCGTTCGGCGAGGACATCCTGGCCGGTGACGGGTCGCTGGACCGCCCCGCGCTCGCGGCGAAGGCGTTCGTCGACGACGAGAGTCGCTCCACCCTGAATTCGATCACCCACCCGCTCGTCGGGGCGCGCACCCAGGAGCTGCTGGAGGCCGCGCCCGACGACGCGATCGTGATCCAGGACATCCCATTGCTGGTCGAGGGCAACATGGCCCCGTTCTTCCATCTGGTGATCATCGTGCACGCCGACGCCGAGGAACGAGTGCGTCGGCTCGTCGAGCTGCGCGGAATGCCGGAATCCGACGCTCGTGCACGCATCGCCGCCCAAGCCGACGACGACCAGCGCCGGGCGGTCGCCGACGTCTGGCTCGACAATTCGGGCAGCCCGGAGGCGCTCGCGGCCTCCTCGGTGCGGGTGTGGGAGCGCCGACTCGTGCCGTTCGAGACCAATGTGCGTACCCGTACTCCGGCCGTGATGGACGCCGAACTCATTGCGGCCGAACCCAACTCCTCGACACTGCCCACGCGCATCACCCAACGGTTGTGGGCGTTGGCGGGCGCGAACGCCACGGCCATCGATGCTGCGGCAAGCGGCGGCGCCGATCCGGGGTTCGTGATCACTGCGCGCGACGCCGACGCGTCGGGCGCACTCGCCGACGCGCTTCCGCCGGGGGGATTCGCACCGATCGGAGACGGCCGGTTCGGGTCTGCCGACCCCGGTCGGCCCGCGACGGTGGGTATCCGAACGGCCGGCTGAACGGAATCCTCGACCGGTCGGCGTAGTCTCGCAACAATGTTGCGCGACAACCGATCCCAGTCGCCGGGTATGCCGGTTTCGCGACGTGGGCTACTCGCTGCGGTCGGCCTCGGCGCAGGCGCCGCGGCGATCGCGGGCTGCGCCACGACACCCGACACGTCGGGCAGCGAGGTGACCGCCGCCGCGACGGCGAGATCGACGCCATCGACCTCGCCTGGCGCACCGCTGGTGATGATCGTTCGGCACGCGGAGAAACCGGCGGCGGACACGCACGGCGTCACCGAGTCCGGGGCCAGGGACTCCGCGTCGCTGACGGTCACCGGATGGACTCGCGCAGGCGGGCTCGTCGCCCTGTTCGGTGCCGACGGCCAGCCGCCGCGCGAAGGTCTGGTCACCCCGGATCGGATCGTCGCGTCGGCCGGTGGAGGCGGCGCGAGCCGTCGGCCACTGCAGACGATCACTCCACTCGCCGCGCGGCTGGGCGTCGAGCCGGTCACCCGATTCACCCAGGACGACCTGAGCGGTGCGGCCGCCTTCGTGCGTGGGCAGACCGGGGTGACGCTGATCAGCTGGGAGCACCACCGAATCCGTGGCCTGATCCAGGAGTTCGGAAAGGTCACCCCGAGCCCACGCGACTGGCCCGACGACCGGTTCGACATGGTCTGGCTGCTCCGACCGAGCGAGACCGGCTGGGCACTCGACGAGATGGCGCAGTTGCTCCTGCACGGCGACCGAACGGTCTGAGCAGGACTCAGGGACGATCCAGCCAGAACACTCGCCCGCCGACCGCGGCGTCGAGCCATGCGTCGACGTCATGGCCGTGCTCGGCGGCACCGGCGAGGGCTCGCGTGGCGATCCCCACGGCGGCCACGCAGTCATCGGTGGTCAGCAACCCGGCGCGATGTGCAGCGAAGAGCTCGTCGACGTCGATCAGCTCCAAGGGGGTTCCGGGGACATCGACGAGATCGAGATACCAGTCCACCGAATGCCAGCGGCCTTCGCCGTCGGGGCCGTCGAAAGCACCCACGTCCAGATAGAGTCGCTGACCCGTGCGATGTCCCTCCACGAAATGGAAGATGTTCGCACGGAGCCCGAGCGCGGGGAGCAGCCACGACTCGAGGTGATCGAACCGCGGATGGTCTGCGGTCCGTGACATGTACAACCCGAAATCGGTGACCTCGTACCGTTCGACCGGCCGCACGAAACCCTTGTTGTCGGTGTTGGTCATCGCCGGCACGTCGAAGGTCTCGCGTTTGGGCGGATGGAGGTGCTCGTGAGACGGGACCTCGTGTGACGGGAGACCGGCCGAGTCGGACATGCACCGACCCTAACCGTGCCCGCACCGCTCGATCGCATGGAACACACTTGTCGTAGGGCGCGTTTACCCTGGCGTCATGGCCTTTGCAGCAGAGCGACCGGTGATCGCGCACTCCGAGTACCGCCCGATCGGCGAGATCGAACGCACCGAGGGCCACTTCGAGGTGGTCAGCGAGTACGAGCCCGCCGGTGACCAACCGGCAGCCATCGACGATCTGGAGAAACGGATCGCCGCAGGCGAGAAGGACATCGTGCTACTCGGCGCCACCGGTACCGGCAAGTCGGCGACGACCGCGTGGCTCATCGAGCGGGTCCAGCGTCCGACCCTGGTGATGGCGCCCAACAAGACCCTCGCCGCGCAGCTGGCCAACGAACTGCGCGAGATGCTCCCCAACAACGCCGTCGAGTACTTCGTGTCGTACTACGACTACTACCAACCCGAGGCGTACATCGCGCAGACCGACACCTACATCGAGAAGGACTCGTCGATCAACGACGACGTCGAACGTCTGCGGCACTCGGCCACCTCGAACCTGCTGTCGCGCCGGGACGTGGTGGTGGTCGCGTCGGTGTCGTGCATCTACGGTCTCGGTACCCCCCAGTCCTACCTCGATCGGTCGGTGGAGATCGCCGTCGGCGACGAGATCGATCGGGACGCATTGCTACGGCTGCTCGTCGACGTGCAGTACGCGCGCAACGACACCGCATTCACGCGCGGCACCTTCCGCGTTCGCGGCGACACCGTCGAGATCATCCCCTCCTACGAGGAGCTCGCCGTACGGATCGAGTTCTTCGGCGACGAGGTCGAGTCGTTGTACTACCTGCACCCGCTCACCGGAGACGTTGTGCGGCAGGTGGATTCACTGCGCATCTTCCCGGCGACCCACTACGTCGCGGGACCGGACCGCATGGAGAGGGCGATGAAGAGCATCGAGGACGAGCTCGAGGAGCGCCTCTCGGAGCTCGAACGCAAGGGCAAACTCCTCGAGGCACAGCGGCTGCGCATGCGCACCACCTACGACCTGGAGATGATGCGCCAGGTGGGGTTCTGCTCGGGCATCGAGAACTACTCGCGCCACATCGACGGCCGCGGCGCGGGTACCGCGCCGGCGACACTCATCGACTATTTCCCCGAGGATTTCCTCCTGGTGATCGACGAGTCCCACGTCACGGTCCCGCAGATCGGCGGCATGTACGAGGGTGACATGTCCCGCAAGCGAAACCTCGTCGAGTACGGTTTCCGGCTGCCGTCGGCGGTCGACAACCGGCCCCTGACCTGGGACGAGTTCGTCGACCGCATCGGGCAGACCGTCTACCTGTCGGCAACCCCGGGTCCCTACGAGCTCGGCCAGTCCAACGGTGAGTTCGTCGAGCAGGTGATCCGACCGACCGGACTGGTCGACCCGGAGATCGTGGTGAAACCGACCAAGGGCCAGATCGACGATCTGGTGCACGAGATCCGGGAACGCACCGACCGCGACGAGCGTGTACTGGTGACGACCCTGACCAAGAAGATGTCCGAGGACCTCACCGACTACCTGCTCGAACTCGGAATCCGTGTGCGGTACCTGCATTCCGAGGTCGACACCTTGCGGCGCGTCGAGCTACTCCGACAACTGCGTTCGGGTGACTTCGACGTCCTGGTGGGCATCAACCTCCTGCGCGAGGGACTCGACCTGCCCGAGGTATCGCTGGTGGCGATCCTCGACGCGGACAAAGAGGGATTCCTGCGCTCGACGACCTCGCTGATCCAGACCATCGGCCGTGCCGCGCGCAACGTCTCGGGTCAGGTCCACATGTATGCCGACAAGATCACCGACTCGATGCGCAACGCCATCGACGAGACCGAACGCCGACGGGCAAAACAGATCGCCTACAACAAAGAGCGCGGGATCGATCCGCAGCCGCTGCGCAAGAAGATCGCCGACATCCTCGATCAGGTGTACCGGGAAGCCGAGGACACCTCGGCGGCGGTGGTCGGGTCCGGCCGCAGCGCCAGCCGTGGCCGACGTGCGCAGGGCGAGATGTCCGGTGCCAAGGCCGCCAGCGCCGGTGTGATCGAGAAGCGTGATGTGTCGGCGATGCCGAGAGCCGAACTGGCCGATCTGGTTTCGCAGCTGACCGACCAGATGATGGCTGCCGCACGCGACCTGCAGTTCGAACTCGCCGGCCGCCTGCGTGACGAGATCGCCGACCTGAAGAAGGAGTTGCGAGGTATGGACGCCGCCGGTATCAAGTAACGCAGACGGGCGTGCCTCGCCCGATCGTGGGACAAATCGCCCCGCGGCGCACTAGCCTGCACACCCAGGGCTCCCTAAAGTGTGGGGGATGGTTGCGCCCGCGAAGTGCGGGGCCGAACACGTAGTGGAGGTACGAATGAGCGCATATACCACGGTGGTTGTCGGAACCGATGGCTCGGAGTCATCGATGGCGGCGGTCGATCGCGCCGGAGCGATCGCCGGAGAGTCGGCAAAACTGGTGATCGCATGCGCATATTTCCCCAACGACCGTTCCGCCGGTGAGGTGGCCGACGTGCTGAAGGACGAGGCCTACCAGGTCACCGGCTCCTCGCCGACCGAGGAGATCCTCCGTCGGGCCAAGGAACGGGCGACCAAGGCGGGGGCCACCCAGATCGTGCAGCGCGCGGTCAAGGGCGCACCGGTCGACGCGCTGCTGCAGCTCGTCACCGACGTCCAGGCCGATCTCCTTGTGGTCGGAAACCGAGGACTCAACTCGATCGCCGGCCGCCTGCTCGGTTCGGTGCCCGCCGACGCCGCACGCAAGTCCACCTCGGATGTCTTGATCGTCCACACCACCTAGAGAGCATCTCCTCACAGCCGACAGGGCGCCCCGCTCAGCGGGGCGCCCTGTCGGTTTCCGATGGTGTGGCGGTTGTTCGTGTCCGGGCTCAGGCCGACGGTAGATCTGCGAGCTCCGCGGGCAGGTCCCGGCTGTGAATGACGATCAGCCGCTGCGTGCTTCGCGTCAGCGCCACATACAGGTCGCTGAAGCCCCGGGGCGACTGATCGACGAGCTCGGCCGGCTCGACGACGATGGTGGTGTCGAACTCGAGTCCCTTGCACGTGGTGACCGTATGTAACCGTGGCCGCGGGTCGGCGACCTCCCCGGATGCGTCGGTGCCGGCCTCCGGTGCCTCGGTGACATTGTCGAGTGCCTCGGCGACATTCTCGAGTGCCTCGGCGACCATCGGATGGACCGCATCGGGCACGACGATGCCGGTCAGACCGGTCAGCTCGGGTGCGGTGGCCGCTTCGAGGATGGTCGCGGCCAGGCCACGCGGCTCGGTGCGGATGGCCACGGGCTCGATTCCGTTCCTGCGCAACGACGTCGGGGCGGTGGCCCCCGGATCGACCCGGCTCAGCACGCGCGCCGCGTAGGTCATGATCTCGGCGGGCGTGCGGTAATTTACGGTCAGTTCCCGCAGCTGCCAGCGGTTGGCGACATACGGTGTGAGTACCTCACTCCACGAGGTGGTGCCGGCCAAGTCCCCGGTCTGAGCGGTGTCGCCGATGATCGTCATCCACCGGTTGGGTATGCGTCGCATCACCATTCGCCACGCCATCGCGGAGAGTTCCTGCGCCTCGTCGACGATCACATGGCCGAACGTCCACGTCCGGTCCCCGTACGCACGTTCCGCGGTGGTCGCGCGACTGGTGTGGGTCTGACGTGCCGCGAGCTGTTCGGCGTCGATCAGGTCATAGGCCATGAGGATCTCGGGGTCCAGCTCGTCCTCGAGATCCTGTGGCGCAGAACCGGTGAGGATATCCAGGGCGTCCTGGGCCTCGGCGAGTTGACGGCGCCACTGCTCCTTCTCCCGCGCCTGGGCCTCGGCGGTGCCGTACCCGATCAGCTCGGCGAGCTCATCGAGCAACGGGACATCGGCGGGGGTGAGATCGGACGCGTCCTCGGCGGGGCTTCGATGCAGGGCGGCACGCTCCTCGTCGCTCCACCCGGGCGTGCACTTGCGCAGGGCGGCTTTGTCCGCGAAGAGATCTCGCAGCACGTCCTGCGGGGTCAGGGTCGGCCAGAAGTCGAGCAGTGTCGCCCGGATGTCGGTGTCACGGGACATATCGGCACGGATGTCGGCGATATCGGAGGAACTGAGCATCTGGGAACCGTCGAGCAGGCTCGAGCCGATCGCCCTGGCATGGCGCGCCGCCAGAGCGTCGAGCGCGGAGCGCAAGAACACCGACTGTGCCTGGTTGTGGGCGCGTCGGGAGGACCGTGCCTTCCCGCGGGCGGCCTTGATCAGCTCGCTGTCGATCTCGACCGTGTAACCCTCGAAGGTGACCGGGATCGAGGTGCGCGGCAAGGACTCCCGGGCACGCACCGCACGTTTGAGGACGTCGAGCATCGCAAGTCTGCCCTTCACCTCACGAGTGGTCCGCGGTTCGTCGGCGCGGGCATGGACGTCCGGGAACAACTCGCCGATGGTCGCGAGCAACACGCCCGACTCGCCCAGGGATGGCAGCACCTGGCCGATGTAGTCCAAGAAGTCACTGTTCGGCCCGATGATGAGAATGCCGCTCCGCGAAAGGATCTCACGATGGGTGTAGAGCAGATACGCCGCGCGGTGCAGGGCCACGGCGGTCTTGCCGGTACCCGGGCCACCTTGGATCACGGTCACCCCGCGATGGGTGGAACGGATGATGAGGTCCTGTTCGCGCTGGATCGTCTCGACGATGTCGGTCATCTCACCGGTGCGTGCGGTGTTCAACGCGGCGACGAGCGCCGACTCGTTGACGACATCGCCATGACCGAAATCCTCGGCGGACGCATCGCCGGCGGTCAGGAGCTCGTCGTTGACCGCCTGCACCGAGCGATTTCGGGTGCGGATGTGCCGGCGCCGGGCGACGTCCTCCGGTGCGGCGGGCGTGGCGAGGTAGAACGCCCGTGATAGTGGTGCCCGCCAGTCGAGGAGCAGCGTGGTGTCGGCGTCATCGTCGTCGAGAATCCCGATCCGGCCGATCCGCCGGGTCTCGCCATCCTCCAGATCGAGTCTGCCGAAATACAGATTGTGTTCGGCGGCATCGAATTTGGTGAGATCGTCGACGTACATCCGCTCGTAGGACTCGCGTTCGGACTGCGCCTGCGGCGTCCCGCCGGACTCGCGCAGGGTCGCTGCGAGGCGCTTGCGGGTGGTGGCGCGCATGCGGTCGAGACGTGCGTAGACCAGATCGAGGTGTGTCTGCTCCTCGACGGTTCGGGGGTCGTCGGTGCGTGCGGGTGACGAACTCATCGGGCCTCCGCGCAGTCGGTGAGGCCGGCGTCCTGCACGAGGCGTGCCGCGCGGATGCCCGCGACGAGCCGCGCGGCCCGGTGGGTATCCGCCAGCTCGGCGCATGACTCTGCCGCGTCGGTGGACAGGCTCAGATGAAGGCGTCGGTCCAGCCAGCCGAAGACATCGGCCTGGGAGCCGAAGGGCGCCAACGAGTCCGGGCTGTCGCCGAGCACCCCGTGCCGGGAGACGTACAGGCAGAAGGTCGCGGGGAGCTGGAAACCCATGGATGGTGCCGGCCCATCGGGGCGCAGGGAAAGTGACGTCGAGCTCACGGTCATTCGATGGTAGTTGGGTTCGGTGGAGTCGAGTGCCGCGAGGTGTGCCGGCTCGAGCCATGCGGCGGTGGTGGCCAGTCGGGCGCCTGGTCGGCGATAGGGGGCAGCGGGGATGTAGCCGCGTCGGGCGACGTGCGCCGAGTGGGTGACGTCGAGGTCGGCCACCCACACCCGCACGACTCTGTCCAGGAGGTCGGCGGTGTCGAGTCCTGCATCGACGAACTTGCGGCGCAGCACTTCTGGCGAGGTGTTGGAACCGACGGCGACCACGAGGGTGGCCACTCCCGACGTCGTCGGAGGACATACCGACGACGTCGGGACGACGAGCTCGTCGCACCAGGGGTAGAGATGAGGATCGAGGCTCCCCGTGACGGTGGGGGATCGATGCCGGGGCGGCAGGGTCAGGACACGGCCTTTCGCCAGCGGCGACGGCCGGCCTCCGCCTTGTCCTGTGCGGTCGCGGCCAGCGACTTGGCCGAATCCGCCAACTCCGGTGCGCGGTCACCGATGAGCTCGGCGACCTCGGCGGAGCGGTCGCCGATCTTCTCGGCCCATTCGGTGGAGCGTTCGCGTGCGGCTTCGGCGAGTTCGGGGGCGCGGTCGCGGACCTTGTCGGCCCATTCGGTGGAGCGTTCGCGTGCGGCCTCGGTGAGCTCGGGGGCGCGGTCGCGCAGCAGTTCGGCGGCCTCCTCGGACTTCTCGCCGAGGACCGATGCACCCTCATGGGTGCGTTCGACGATCGAATCCCACGCTGAGGAGCCGGCCTTCGCGCCGACCGGCAGGGCCGCGGTGACCGCGGCGGTCGCGGCACTGGCCTTGCGCTTTCCGCGCCACGCGAGCGAGGGCTTGCCCTCGGTGTCCGCTGCGGCGATCAGCAGTCCACCGGCGAGGCTGACGTTCTTGAGGAACTGTGTGCGCTGGAGGTTGCGCTTGGCCGGATCGGTCTCCTGCCAGAAGGGATGGCCGGCAAAGGTGGTCGGTACCAGCGACCCGGCCAGACCGAGTGCGGCGATTCGCGGGAACTTGCCCGTCGCGAGCAACAATCCGCCACCGACCTGCACGGCGCCGTTGATCCGCACCAGCAACTCGGGGTCGTGGGGGACAGCGGCGGAAACGTTCTCGGGCAGGGCATTCAAGGAACTCTCGATGAAATCACCAGCCATCTCGGCGCGGCCGGTCGGCTTGCGCAACGCGTCGACACCCGACGCGATGAACACGGTGGCGAGCATGGGACGGGCGATACGGCGAAGAATCATCAGTGACACTGCCCTTCGTTCGGTCTGCGTGCGGAGCCGGACGCCCGACGGTGGCCGACCCGTGTTCTCGAATCAGCTCGGTCGATATGGCGCCTCATCGAGGCTACCCGTCGTGGGCAGCGCGCCGGGGATTGCGCAAGGAACAGTTACCAGCCCCGCTCGCGCCACTCGGGCAGCGCAGGTCGCTCGGCGCCCAACGTGGTGTCCTTCCCGTGCCCGGGATGGACGACGGTGGAATCGGGGAAACGATCGAAGACCTTGGTCGAGACGTCGTCGATGAGGGTGTCGAAATCACCCGGTTGCCAGGTCTTCCCGACTCCACCGGGGAACAGCGAATCGCCGGTGAAGAGGTGCACGACGCCGTCGGCGGGGTCGGTGAGGGCGAGCGCGATGGAGCCCGGGGTGTGGCCGACGAGATGGATCGCCGTGAACGTGAGGTCGCCGACGGTGAGCTGGTCGCCATCGTCGACCAGCGTGTCCGGACGGACCGGCAATTCGTCGGCATCGATGCGGCCGGCAGCGGTCGGTGCACCGGTGGCGGTGGCGACCTGCTCGAGAGCCTGCCAGTGGTCGAAATGTTGGTGGGTGGTGAAGATCAGGGTGGGGGAGCCGCCGAGTTCGCGCAGGACGGCGAGGATGTCGTCGCCGTCGTTGGCGGCATCGATGATCAACTGCTCACCGGAGGATTTCGAGGTGATGATGTAGGTGTTGTTGTCCATCGGGCCGACGGACATCTTGGTGATGGTCGCGTGGGACAGCGTGCGGCGTTGGGGGCCACTCTCGGACAGGTCGCCGGTGTAGTCGTCGGAGATCGCCAGATCGTTCGAGGTCATAACACCCAACCCTAGACATTCGCGCGCCCCGCGTATCGTGGATCCGTGGCGTGCCGGGAAGCCTGTCCGGTGCGTACGACCCACTCTCCCCGGAATTTGTCGGTGGCTCCCGCTACGGTCATGCGCGCGGGGCGCCATGCGCCCGGACATTCGAGTTCTTGAGATAGGAATGCAGTGGTTGATCGCCTGATCGTCCGCGGAGCCCGTGAGCACAACCTGCGCGGAATCGACGTGGACCTGCCGCGTGACAGTCTGATCGTCTTCACCGGTCTGTCCGGGTCGGGGAAGTCCTCGCTGGCCTTCGACACGATCTTCGCCGAGGGCCAGCGCCGCTACGTCGAGTCGCTCTCGGCATATGCGCGTCAGTTCCTGGGCCAGATGGACAAACCCGACGTCGACTTCATCGAAGGCTTGTCCCCGGCGGTCTCGATCGACCAGAAGTCGACCAACCGCAATCCGCGGTCGACGGTCGGCACGATCACCGAGGTATACGACTACCTGCGACTGCTCTACGCGCGCGCCGGCAAGGCGCACTGCCCGGTGTGCGGCGCGGAGATCGCCAAACAGACACCCCAGCAGATCGTCGACCAGGTTCTCGAGATGGGGGAGGGCACCCGCTTCCAGGTCTTGGCGCCGGTCGTCCGTACCCGCAAGGGCGAGTTCGTGGATCTGTTCGCCGAACTCCAGACGCAGGGCTTCTCCCGTGCGCGGATCGACGGCAAGGTCCATCCATTGGCGGAGCCGCCGAAACTCAAGAAGCAGGAGAAGCACGACATCGAGGTCGTCGTGGACCGCCTGGTGGTCAAGAGCAGTGCCAAGCAGCGATTGACCGACTCGGTGGAGACGGCGCTGCGCCTGGCCGACGGCATCGTGGTGCTCGACTTCGTCGACCTCGACGCCGACGATCCGCACCGCGAGCGACGCTTCTCCGAGCGGATGGCCTGCCCGAATGGGCACCCCATCGCGATCGACGATCTCGAGCCCCGATCGTTCTCGTTCAACTCCCCGTACGGAGCATGTCCCGAATGCGACGGTCTCGGCGTCCGCAAGGAGATCGACGAGGATCTCGTCGTGCCCGACCCCGATCTCGCCTTGTCGGACGGCGCGATCGCGCCGTGGTCGTCGGGACACAATGCGGACTACTTCCTGCGACTGATGGGCGGCCTGGCCGACCAGATGGGTTTCGACGTCGACACCCCGTGGAAGAAGTTGCCCGCCAAGGCACGCAACGCGCTGCTCAACGGCAGTGACCATCAGGTTCACGTCAAGTTCCGCAACCGATACGGCCGCACCCGCTCGTACTACACCGAGTTCGAGGGCGTGATGGCCTTCCTCAGCAGGCGGATGGATCAGACCGAGTCCGAGCAGATGAAGGAGCGTTACGAGGGGTACATGCGCGACGTGCCGTGCCCCGCGTGTGGTGGGGCCCGCCTGCGACCGGAGATCCTGTCGGTGACCCTCGACCATCCGACCGACGGGCCCCGATCGATCGCGCAGGTCTGCGAACTCTCGATCTCCGAATGTGCGACGTACCTCGACGGTCTGTCCCTCGATGCCCGGCAGAAGGCGATCGCCGGCCGCGTTCTCAAAGAAGTACAGGCTCGCATCCGGTTCCTGCTCGACGTGGGCCTGGAGTACCTGTCGCTCGAACGCGCGGCCGGGTCGTTGTCCGGTGGCGAAGCACAACGCATCCGCCTTGCCACCCAGATCGGTGCAGGGCTGGCCGGGGTGCTCTACGTCCTCGACGAGCCGTCGATCGGGCTGCACCAGCGCGACAACCGACGACTCATCGACACGCTGACCCGCTTGCGCGATCTCGGCAACACGCTGATCGTCGTCGAACACGACGAGGACACCATCCGCGCGGCCGATTGGATCGTCGACATCGGCCCCCGGGCCGGTGAACACGGTGGTGAGGTCGTGCACTCGGGCAGCTACAAGGAACTGCTCAAGAATCGGAAGTCGTTGACGGGCAACTATCTTGCGGGTCGAGACACCCTTCCGGTGCCGGCGATCCGACGGCCGATCACCAAGAACCGGCACATCACGGTTGTCGGGGCGCGCGAACACAATCTGCGGGGCATCGATGTGACGTTCCCGCTCGGTGTGCTCACCGCCGTGACGGGAGTGTCCGGGTCGGGGAAATCGACCCTGGTCAACGACATACTCGCCACGGTCCTCGCCAACAAGCTCAACGGCGCTCGACAGGTCCCGGGCCGGCACACGCGGGTCAACGGGTTGGGAAACCTCGACAAGCTCGTTCAGGTGGACCAGTCGCCGATCGGACGCACCCCGCGTTCCAACCCGGCGACCTACACCGGCGTCTTCGACAAGATCCGAACCCTGTTCGCAGCCACCACCGAGGCCAAGGTGCGCGGCTATCAGCCGGGTCGGTTCTCGTTCAACGTCAAGGGCGGC
Organism: Gordonia sp. YC-XJ4; assembly: GCF_059511865.1. Classification (NCBI taxonomy): domain Bacteria; kingdom Bacillati; phylum Actinomycetota; class Actinomycetes; order Mycobacteriales; family Gordoniaceae; genus Gordonia; species Gordonia sp. YC-XJ4. Next base: position 3,248,236 of record NZ_CM183447.1, on the reverse strand, counting down.
CGGTGCGAGGCGTGCACCGGTGAGGGCACGATCAAGATCGAGATGAACTTCCTGCCCGATGTCTACGTGCCGTGCGAGGTGTGCCACGGGGCGCGGTACAACCGCGAAACTCTCGAGGTCCACTACAAGGGCAAGACCATCTCGGAGGTTCTCGACATGCCGATCGAGGAGGCCGCCGAGTTCTTCGAACCGGTGACCTCGATTCACCGCTACCTCAAGACACTGGTCGAGGTCGGGCTCGGTTACGTCCGGCTCGGGCAGCCGGCGCCGACATTGTCCGGCGGTGAGGCGCAACGCGTGAAGCTCTCCGCCGAACTCCAGAAACGGTCGTCGGGACGCACCGTCTACATCCTCGACGAGCCGACCACCGGCCTGCACTTCGAGGACATCAAGAAACTGCTCGCGGTGATCAACGGACTGGTCGACAAGGGCAACACCGTGATCGTCATCGAGCACAATCTCGACGTGATCAAGACCGCCGACTGGGTGATCGACATGGGGCCCGAGGGTGGAACCGGGGGCGGCCTGGTCGTCGCGGAGGGCACTCCGGAGGAGATCGCCGACACCCCGGAGAGCCACACCGGCAAGTTCCTCGCCGAGATCCTCGACGACGAGCGGGTCGCCTCGGCCGGCTGACGGCGCCCTTCAGTTCGCCGACAGCGCTCACCTATCCGCCGACGGTGCTCGTGGCGGTCAGTCGTCGTAGTTGTCGAAGGCTTTCATCGAACTCCAGTCCGGCCAGGTCAACTCCCACAGGCGGTGGATGCGTCGACCTCGGAACGTCGCGACGAACATCACTTCGATGTCGGTGGCAGCCTCGTCGGGACGTTTCGTCGTGATCCAGAGACGCCCGGCGAGGCGATCGGAATCCTCGACCCATGCCTCGTCGTCGTAACGCACCGAGTAGGTGATGCGCGTCGAATAGACGCGCGCATGGCCGGCGTGGAAGGCGTCGTAGTCCTGCGTCTGGCCATTGGTGACGAGGATGAAATCTCGGTCGTAGTACTTATCCACCATCGAGATGTTCTTGGCCTCCACCATTCGCGTGAACATCTCTCGCATCACCGCTTGGAGTGGAGGTGCCATCGCGTCACCCACCCATCGACTTCCGGATCTCCTCGAGTCGTTTCTTCGCGGCCTCATCGCGCTTGCGCATCATCTCGTCCACCTGCTGACCTTCGGGGGTCCCTTCGGCCAGCTCTTGTGACCCGATCGCCGTCGCGATCCGATTCTCGATCTTGTCGCGCACGAAATCGAATGTGGGAACACCGGATTCGGTGTAGTCGGGGTCCGGGATCGACGGCGTGCCGGCGAACTGTCCGGGCGTCGTGGGTGGTACGACCACCTCGGCGTCGATGATCTCGTCCTCGGGTCCACCGGGCCCGGTGGGGGAGGATGCCGACTCGCCAGATTGCGTCATGACCTCCACCCTATGCGCGCCCGGGGACGGCTGTATGCGCTTGCCGAGCGGTGACGAACGAACCGGGACCGGAGACGGTGTGCGGACAGGTACCGAGCGCCTCACACTGAGAAGATGGCGGTCGACGGCTCGGTTCTGCGCGTAGCGGTGGCGCAGCCGGGTGACGGTTCGTCACTGAGGGATAGCGCGCGTCGCCACGCCGGTCTGATCCGGCGTGCCGGCGCCGACCTGATCGTTTTTCCCGAACTGTCTCTCACCGGGTATCACCTCGACGCACGCGATGTCGCCGTCGACGCGACCGAACTCGGGGTGATCGCCGACGCCTGCCACGACAGCGGGTGCACGGCGCTGATCGGCGCGCCGATCAGCGAGAACGGGCAACGTTACATTGCTGTCCTCCGCATCGATTCGACGACGACATCGGTGGTTTATCGGAAGTGCTTCCCGGGAGCGGACGAGCGTCCGCACTTCGCGGCCGGGCCGGGGCCCTGTGCCATCACGGTGCAGGGATGGTCGATCGGGCTCGGTATCTGCCGCGACACCGGGGTGGCAGCGCACGTGGCCGACACGGCTGCGCTCGACATCGATCTGTACGCTTGTGGCGTCGTCCACCACCGGTGGGAGTTGGACGAACAACGGCGCCGCGCGGCTCGGATCGCCGAGGCGTGTCGGTCGCCGGTGGCGATGGCGAGTGCTGCCGGCAGAACGGGCGGCGGCTACGACCTGCCGGCCGCACATTCGGCGATTGTCACTTCCGCAGGGGAGATCGCGGCCGATGCCGGCACCGCCGTGGATGCGGTGGTGGCGTGCGACCTTCAGTTGCGCCGGGCACTTGGCCCGGCGGTCATGCGTGAGCCATACCCGCCACGGCCAACGCAGCGCCCAGGAGTCCGACAACGAGATACCCCATGATCGTCAGCCCGCGCCGGAGTCGAGAACCCGCTCTGGATCCGAGTAGCGCACCCACGGTCACCAGTCCGGACTGCCAACTCAGCGAGGCCGCGATGACCCCGACGACAAATGCGATCCGCGCCACGGGAGGCAGCGGGCCGGTGGAGACCGCCACTGCAGAGAAGTAGACGAAGGTCGCCGGGTTGATCGCGGTCAAGCCGAAGAACACCAGGAATCGGCGGCCGGTTCGGGTCCGCCGACGCGGCAACGCCGTCGTCGCTGTCGGGGATCGACGTCGGATGCCCATCACCGCGATGACGATGAGAACCACTCCGCCGAGCACCTCAGGGAGCGCACCGAGTCGGCGGACCTCCGGTGCCACGATGGTTCCGGCGACGACCGACGCGAGCGCGTAGAGACCGTCCACCGAGGCGACCCCGACAGCCGCAGGCAGTCCGCGGCGAATGCCCGCGCTGACACCTTCGTGGATCAACAGAATCCCGATCGCCCCGAGTGGCATCGCCACGCCGAGCCCGGCCAGAAGACCCATACCCATCGCACTCACCGCCTCCCACATGCCGTCGACCCTGAGGCGCCGGCCCGACACAGAGGAGAGATTGAGCAGCGGAGCGCACAATTTTCTGTATGGACGACATCGACAGACAAATTCTCGGCATTCTGGCCACCGACGGCCGAGCATCGTTCAGTCACATCGGTCGAGTCGTCGGTCTGAGTACCAACGCGGCAGCCTCCCGCGTCAGGCGACTCGAAAGTGACGGCGTGATCCTCGGGTATCGAGCGGTGCTCGCCGATGCCGCCGAGGTCGACGTCCCGGTCACCTCGATCGAGGCCTTCGTCGACATCCGGTTACGCGAGGGCGTCGACTCGGAGCGATTTCTGGATTGGGCCGGAGGCGATCCGGCGGTGCTCGACGCCGTTCACGTGACCGGCTTGTTCGACTACCTGCTGCGCATCCGGGTGTCGGGAACCGCGGACCTCGATCGCTTTCTTCGCAGGGTCAAATCAGAGGGCGGGGCCGGTGGCTCACAGACCCGAATCGCTTTGCGCCCCAGGGACTGACGAGTGCGGTGTGAGTCGGCGCAACCGGTTGTGGGTCGGTGGTGCACGATGAGCGGAACGCGACGCGGTCTCAGCGCCGGCGGTCGCGCACCGGCCCGGTGTACTTCTCGCCCGGTCCTTCGCCGGGCCCGTCCGGGTATGCGCTCGCCTCGCGGAATGCGAGCTGCAGCTGCTTGAGTCCGTCGCGGATGGGTGCGGCGTGGATGCCGAGGTCTGCGCGTGAAGCGTCGACCAGTCCGGCGAGTGCGTGGATGAGCCGCCGGGCCTCGTCGAGGTCCACATCGGACTCCGAAGCACCCTCGGCGAGTCCCAGCTTCTCCGCCGACGCGCTCATGAGCATCACGATGGCCTTGGTGATGACCTCGATCGCCGGAATATCAGCCAGGTCGCGGACGTTGTCACCGTCGGCAATGGAAGGGTTCGACTCGGTCGGCCCGGAGCCCGTCGTCCCGCCGGCAGGCCCGTCACCTGCGGCGTCGTCGGAGGGCGAATAGGTGTTTCCGGTCATGACTGTTAGACTTCCATAGCACGACCGCCCCGGTTCGCCGGGGTTGCAAGTGGAGTCAGGCTCCCACCGCTACGACGCGCCATTGGCGCAGTTGTACGGTCCGGTCCCAAAGGCCCAGGTCAGCCGCATGGCTGCGTGGGTCGGATACGCCGAGCGTATTCGAGTGGACCGGTCGGCGTTGGAGCCCTGCCGATGATCTCTCGAGATCATCGCGGGGCTTTCTTGCTGAGGCCTTCTCTTCCTGCGCCCGACTCATCGCGGCGGCCGACCTGTTCGGAATTATCAAGGAGGCCCCATCAGCACTGAGACCCGCATCAACGAGCGCATCCGCGTACCGGAGGTCCGACTCGTCGGACCGAATTCGGAGCAGGTGGGCATCGTGCGTGTTGAAGATGCGCTCCGCCTGGCCTACGAGGCCGATCTGGATCTGGTCGAGGTCGCACCCGACGCCCGCCCGCCGGTGTGCAAGATCATGGACTACGGCAAGTTCAAATACGAAGCCGCCCAGAAGCAGCGCGAGGCGCGTCGTAACCAGCAGATGACCGTCATCAAGGAGCAAAAGCTCCGCCCGAAGATCGACGACCACGATTACGAGACCAAGAAGGGTCACGTCATCCGGTTCTTGAAGGACGGGTCCAAGGTGAAGGTCACCATCATGTTCCGTGGACGCGAGCAATCGCGACCCGAGCTCGGATTCCGGCTCCTGCAGCGTCTCGGCAACGACGTTGCCGACTACGGCTTCATCGAGACCTCGGCCAAGCAGGACGGACGGAACATGACGATGGTCCTCGCCCCGCACAAGGGAGCGAAGACCCGCGTCAAGGCGCAACAGCAGTCGCAACGCCCGCCGCGGCAGGCCGGCGACGACAGCGCCGACGCCACGAGCTAGTCGACACCGGCGTCGACTGCCCCGGGCGTCGACGCACGGACAGACCATCGCGAACCCAGCGCGCCCGCCGGAGCGGGCGCCGCTGGAGTTCGCCCTAACGAAGGAAGACACATGCCGAAGAGCAAGACCCACAAGGGCACCGCGAAGCGCTTCAAGGTGACCGGCAGCGGCAAGATCGTGCGCCAGAAGGCCAACCGTCGCCACCTGCTGGAGCACAAGCCCTCCCGTCGGACCCGTCGTCTCGACGGCACGACCGTTGTGAGCGAGAACGACGCACCGCGCATCAAGCGCCTGCTCAACCGCTGACGCCCTGACCACCACCGAGAAGAGGATTGACTAAATGGCACGCGTGAAAAGGGCTGTCAACGCCCAGAAGAAGCGTCGGACGACCCTGGAGGCCTCCAAGGGATACCGCGGTCAGCGTTCGCGCCTGTACCGCAAGGCCAAGGAGCAGCAGCTCCACTCGCTGACCTACGCCTACCGGGACCGTCGCGCCCGCAAGGGTGAGTTCCGCAAGCTGTGGATCGCGCGCATCAACGCCGCGGCCCGCGCCAACGACATCACCTACAACCGCTTCATCCAGGGCCTCAAGGCCGCGGGTGTCGAGGTCGACCGCAAGGTGCTCGCCGACATCGCCGTCACCGACCCGGAGGCCTTCACCGGTCTCGTCGAGGTCGCGCGTAAGGCGCTGCCCGCCGACGTCAACGCGCCGGCCGCCTGATCACCACGTAGTTGCGTTGGTGCAGACCGACAACACACGACCCGTGACGGACGTTCTCTCGGAACGCTCGTCGCGGGTCGTGTCGTTGGCGAAGCTGCACAGGTCTGCCACACGCCGCACCGAGAAGCGGTTTCTCGTCGAGGGCGCCAACGCCGTCGACGCTGCGCTGGCGACCGGCCGCGCCCGTTCGGTGCTGGTCCGGGACGACGCCGAGGATCGTTTCGGCGAGCTTCTCGATCGGGCGAGAGCACATTCCGTGCCCGTGCACCGGCTGTCCGACCGGGCCGCGGCGAAATTGGCCGAGACCACCACGGCGCCGGGGGTGTTCGCCGAATGTGATCTCCTCACCGTCGATCTCGACGAGGTGCTCGCCGGATCGCCCCGGTTGCTCGCCGTTGCGGTCGAGCCGCGTGAGCCCGGCAACGTCGGCACGCTGATCCGATGCGCCGACGCGATGGGCGCCGATGCGGTCGTCCTGCTCGGTGACGCCGTCGACCCGCACAACGGCAAGGCGGTCCGCGCGAGCGCGGGAAGTGTTTTCCACATCCCGGTGGTGCGCGAATCGGACACGACCGCCGCGCTGCGGGCATTGCGCGCCGACGGCATCCTCACCCTGGCCACCGCGGCCGACGGTGAACTGAGCCTCGACGACGCCGACGACGTGTTCACCGGGCCGGTGGCGTGGCTGTTCGGCAACGAGGCCCACGGATTGCCCGGCACCCTGCTCGCCGATGCCGACCACCGCGTGGCCATTCCGATCCACGGTCACGCCGAAAGCCTCAATCTTGCTGCGGCCAGCGCGATCTGCCTCTATTCGGCGGCTCGCATCCAGCATCGTCGGTCGGCGTCGTCGGACTGAGACCACACTTCGGTCCGCCGACCGAGTCCGACCGCACTCGCAGTATGCGCGCGCAGGCGTCGGACACCCCGGTCGGCGCGGCGACCTGCGCCGGTGCGTCCACATCGGGTCGACTAGTCTGGGATGTCGATGTCCGCCGTCGCGCATTGCGTGATCCGCCAGACGTGACAATCCGGACGTGACGACACCGAGGAGATCACCACCCGTGGCCAGCTCAGCCGACCGCCCCGCCGACCAGGGTTCCGAGGACCTGCGGTTCCCGGAACCATCGGAACTCGACGCCGCCGCCTCCGCCGCGGTGTCGGCGTTCGAGGCGGCGGGCGATCTCGATGCCCTCGCGCTCGCGAAGACCGCGCACCTCGGTGACCGCTCACCGATCGCACTGGCCCGGCGCGCGCTCGGCAGTCTGCCGAAGGACCAGCGGTCGTCGGCGGGCAAGGCCGTCAACGAGGTTCGCGGTCGGGTGTCGGCGGCCTTGGACGCGCGGACCGCTCAACTCGAGGCGGAGCGGGATGCTGCCGTCCTGGTCGCCGAATCGGTCGACGTGACCCTGCCCAGCCGTCGACGCCCCCTCGGTGCCCGTCACCCGATCACGGTCATCTCCGAGCAGGTCGCCGATGTCTTCGTCGCGATGGGCTGGGAGATCGCCGAAGGTCCGGAGGTCGAGACCGAGCACCACAATTTCGACGCCTTGAACTTCCTGCCCGATCACCCCGCTCGCTCGATGCAGGACACGTTCTACATCGCGCCCGAGGGGTCGCGACAGGTGCTGCGCACCCACACCTCCCCGGTTCAGGTGCGGTCGATGCTCACGCGCGACGTCCCGATTTACGTCGCATGTCCGGGGCGCACCTTCCGGACCGACGAGCTCGACGCCACCCACACGCCGGTGTTCCACCAGATCGAGGGTCTCGCCGTCGACAAGGGCCTGACGCTGGCCAATCTGCGCGGCACCCTCGAGGTCTTCGCGCGGGCACTGTTCGGTCCGGAGACCACGACGCGGATGCGAGCAAGCTACTTCCCGTTCACCGAGCCGTCCGCCGAGGTCGACGTGTGGTTCCCCGCCAAGAAGGGCGGCCCGGGCTGGGTGGAGTGGGGAGGTTGCGGCATGGTGAACCCGAATGTGTTGCGCGCCAGCGGAATCGATCCCGACGTCTATTCCGGATTCGCCTTCGGGATGGGTCTGGAACGCACCCTGCAGTTCCGCAATGACATCTCCGACATGCGCGACATGGTCGAGGGTGACGTCCGCTTCTCCCTGCCGTTCGGCCCTGCGATCTGATCGCGCCACCCGACACCGCAAACGATCGAAAGTAGCTGATTGACGTGCGTGCCCCACAGTCCTGGTACACCGAGGTGTTGCGAGCCGGCGACCCGACCTGGTCGGCGACCGCCGAGGAGATCGACGCCGGATTCGTGCGCGTCGGCTTCGAGATCGAGGACATCGACGTCTTCCCGACGATCACCGGCCCCCTGGTCATCGGCCGGGTGGAGACGATCGAGGAACTAACCGAATTCAAGAAGCCCATCCGCTTCTGCAGCGTCGCGGTCGGCGAGGCGGAACCCCGTGGAATCGTGTGCGGTGCACGCAACTTCGCCGAGGGCGACCTCATCGTGGCGGCATTGCCCGGTACCGTGTTGCCGGGCCCGTTCGAGATCGCCTCGCGCAAGACCTACGGGCGTATCTCCGACGGAATGATCTGCTCGGTCTCGGAATTGGGGATCGGCACCGACCACAGCGGCATCCTCGTGCTCGCACCGGGCACCGCCGAGCCGGGTGCCGATGCGCGTGAGGTCCTCGGACTAGACGACACCGCCATCGACGTCAACGTCACCCCTGATCGTGGCTACGCCTTCTCCGTCCGCGGGCTCGGACGTGAACTCGCAAGCAGTTTCTCGGTACCCTTCATCGATCCGGGCCTGCCCGGCGAGGCCATCGTCGCCGGCGGTGATCCGTGGCCGGTGGCCATCGAACCGGGATCCGCCGCCACCCGTTACACCGCGCGCCTGATCGCCGGGGTCGACGCGACCGCCATCTCGCCGTGGTGGATGCAGAAGCGTCTGATGGTGGCCGGGGTGCGGCCGATCTCGGCGATCGTCGATGTCACCAATTACGTGATGCTCGAACTCGGTCAGCCGTTGCACGCCTTCGACGCCGACAAGCTCACCGGAACCGTCACCGTGCGCAACGCCGCGGCGGGAGAGAAGCTCACCACCCTCGACGGCGTGGTGCGCACACTCGATCCCGAGGATGTCGTCATCGCCGACGACAGCGGTCCGATCGCCCTCGCCGGGTTGATGGGCGGCGCCGACACCGAGGTCGGGTCGGAGACCACCCGGGTTCTGCTGGAGTCGGCCACCTTCGATCCGGTTCGGGTGTTCCGGACCGGCAAGCGCCACAAGCTGACCTCGGAGGCCACCAAACGGTTCGAGCGCACCGTCGACCCCGAGATCACCGCGGTCGCCTCGGATCGCGGTTCGGCGCTCATCGTGGAACTCGCCGGCGGTGAGGTCGCCTCCCCGCTGTCGGACCTTCGCGTGCATGTCGATGCGCCGCAGCCGATCTCGATCGCTGCCGACGAACCCGACCGCACCGCCGGGGTGACCTATGCGCCGGGCACCACCGCGGCGCGATTGACCGAGGTCGGCTGCACCGTCACCGGCACCGACCCGCTCGAGGTGATCCCCCCGTCGTGGCGCCCCGACCTACGTCAGCGCGCCGATCTCGTCGAGGAGGTGCTGCGGCTCGAGGGTCTCGAGGACATCCCGGCAGTCCCGCCCACCGCGCCCGCGGGGACTGGTCTGACTCCCGCGCAGCGTCGGCGACGCGGCATCGGGCGGACACTCGCCCTCGACGGCTTCGTCGAGGTGCTGCCGTACCCGTTCATGCCGGCCGGCATCTTCGACCAGTGGGATCTCCCGGCCGACGACGAGCGACGACGCACGGTGAAGGTGCTGAATCCGTTGGAGTCCGATCGGCCGGAACTCAACACGACCCTGTTGCCCGGCCTGCTGGAAATGGCTGCGCGCAACATCTCTCGTGGTCAGCGCGACCTGTCGCTGTTCACCATCGGGCAGGTCGTCATCGCCGGTGACAACGTCGTTCCGGTCGGGGCCCTCGACGTGACCCGGCGCCCGACCGACGAGCAGATCGCCGCACTCGACGCCTCCCTGCCGCACCAACCGTTGCACGTGGCCACGGTCCTGACGGGGCTGCGCGACCCGGCGGGTCCGTGGGGCCAGGGGCGCGCGGCGGATCATCTCGACGCCTTCGAGGCGGCCCGCACGATCGGCCGCGCCGCCGGTGTGACGGTGGAATTGTCGGCCGACGATCATCGTCCCTGGCATCCCGGCCGCTGCGCTCGAGTGACGGTGAACGGGACGACCGTCGGATACGCCGGGGAACTACATCCCGCGGTCCTCGAACGCGCCGGGCTCCCCAAACGGCTGTGTGCGGTGGAGATCGACATCGATGCGCTGCCGTTGTCGGTGAACCTGCCGGCGCCGAGTATCAGTGTGTTCCCAGCCGTCCTGCAGGACGTCGCGGTGGTGGTCGGCGGCTCGGTGCCCGCAGCCGAGGTCGAGAAGGCGTTGCGCGACGGGGCCGGTGATCTCCTCGAGGCGATCGAGCTGTTCGACGTCTTCACCGGCGCCCAGGTCGGCGACGGACACAAGTCGCTGACTTTTGCGCTGCGCTTCCGTGCGGCGGACCGTACGCTCACCGAGGACGAGGCCAGCAGTGCCAAGCTCGCCGCGGTCGAGACGGCGAGCGAACGTCTCGGAGCACGTTTGCGCTGATCGAGGGAGAGCCCTGTCTCCACGCGGTCGAGGCGAGGCCACCGGGGTCGGTGTGAATTGATTTGCACCGCCATGCATAATGATTGCATGACGATCAAGGTGGCGGTCGCCGGTGCGAGCGGCTATGCGGGCGGTGAGATCCTACGACTACTGTGCGGTCACCCCCGACTGCGTTCGGGTGAGCTGGAGATCGGCGCGTTGACCGCGGGTGGCAACGCCGGCAGCACGCTCGGCACCCTTCATCCCCATCTGCTCCCGCTGGGCGATCGTGTGCTGGAGGAGTCGACACCGGAGGTCCTCGCGGGCCACGACGTGGTCTTCCTCGGCCTGCCGCACGGGACGTCGGCAGCGATCGCGGATGCCCTTCCGCCCACGACGTTGATCATCGACTGCGGTGCCGACTTCCGGTTGCGTGACAGTGCCGACTGGACTGCGTACTACGGGGGACAACACGCGGGCACCTGGCCGTACGGCATGCCCGAGCTGCCGGGCAACCGCGAAATCCTCTCCGGCGCCAGCCGTATCGCGGTTCCGGGCTGCTACCCGACGGTCTCGATCCTGTCATTGCTGCCGGCGGTCGCCGCGGGGTTGGTCGAACCGGCGGTCACCGTGGTCGCCGTCAGCGGGACCTCCGGTGCGGGGCGCACGCCCAAGGTCGACCTGCTGGCCGCCGAGGTGATCGGGTCGGCACGGGCCTACGGCGTCGGCGGTGTGCACCGGCACACCCCGGAGATCGCGCAGGCACTCTCGGCTGCCGCCGACATGCCGGTGACCGTGTCCTTCACCCCTGTTCTGGTCCCGATGTCACGGGGCATTCTGGCCACCTGCACCGCCCGTACCTCGGCGACTTCTGACGATGTGCGCGCAGTCTATGAAAAGGCTTATGCGGATGAGCCTTTCGTGCACCTTCTGCCGCCCGGGTCCCTGCCGACGACCGGTTCGGTGATCGGATCCAATGCGGTGCAGTTGGCGGTGACCGTCGACGAGCGCGCAGGCACTCTCGTCGCGGTCGGCGCTATCGACAACCTCACCAAGGGCACCGGCGGTGCTGCGGTGCAGTCGATGAATCTGGCGCTGGGCTGGGACGAGACCGAGGGTTTGAGCACCGTGGGGGTGGCACCGTGACCACATCGGATGATCGGATCGACACCGACGATCGCATTGCCGGCGGAGCGCCGCTGGACGCACCGCGATTGGTGCGGGAACAAGGCGTGACGGCCCCGCTCGGGTTTCGGGCTGCCGGGATCGCGGCCGGTATCAAGGCATCCGGCAAAGAGGATCTTGCACTGGTCTTCAACGAGGGCCCCGACTACGCCGCAGCCGGTGTGTTCACCCGCAACCAGGTCAAGGCCGCGCCCGTCCTGTGGTCGCAGCAGGTACTCACCACGGGCCGACTACGCGCGGTGATCCTCAACTCCGGCGGCGCGAATGCGTGCACCGGACCCGGCGGATTCCAGGACACCCACACCACCGCGGAGGCCGTCGCGGAGGCACTGAGCAATTGGGGCACCGAGACCGGTGCCGTCGAGGTCGCCGTCTGCTCCACCGGCTTGATCGGCGATCGTCTGCCGATGGACAAGGTGCTCGCCGGCGTCACCGAGATCGTCCACGAGATGGGGGGCGGTCTGTCCGGGGGAACCGACGCCGCCTACGCCATCATGACCACCGACACCGTGCCCAAACAGGTTGCGCTGCACCACCCGCAGGGATGGAACGTCGGCGGGATGGGCAAGGGTGCGGGAATGCTCGCCCCGTCACTGGCCACCATGCTGTGCGTGCTGACCACCGACGCTCGGGCGTCCGCCGAGCAACTCGACACCGCCCTGCGGCGGGCAACGGCGCTGACCTTCGATCGACTCGACGTCGACGGTGCCACCTCGACCAACGACACCGTGTTGTTGCTCGGTTCCGGCGCCAGCCAGATCCCGGTCGATCAAGCAGATCTCGACGCCGCCGTGCTGGCGGTGTGCGACGATCTGGCCGCCCAGCTGATGGCCGACGCCGAGGGCGTCACCAAACGCGTCACCATCACCGTCGCCGGTGCGCGGACCGAGGACGACGCGATCACCATCGCACGGACCGTGGCCCGCGACTCGCTGGTGAAGACCGCACTGTTCGGCTCCGATCCGAACTGGGGTCGCGTGCTCGCCGCGGTGGGGATCGCGCCGGTCACCATCGACCCCGACCGGATCTCGGTGTCGTTCAACGGCAATGCCGTCTGCGTCGACGGTGCCGGCGCACCCGGTGCGCGTGAGGTGGACCTGTCGGGCGCCGACATCGCCGTGCGCATCGAGCTGGGACTCGGCGAGGCGTCCGGTTCCATCCGCACCACCGACCTGTCGCATGCCTACGTCGAAGAGAACTCGGCGTACTCGTCATGAGCCTCGACGGGGTGGATCCCGGGGCCGTGAATGCCGGGGGCGCCGATCGCACGGACGCCGGCCTCGACAAGGCACAGGTGCTTGCCGAGGCGCTACCGGCGATGCAGTCCCTTGCCGGTGCGACCGTGGTGGTCAAATACGGCGGCAACGCGATGGTCGACGACGAACTCAAGCGCGCATTCGCCGCGGACATGGTCTTCCTGCGTGCCTGCGGAATGCATCCGGTCGTCGTGCACGGCGGCGGTCCGCAGATCTCGGCGATGCTGCAGCGGCTGGGGTTGTCGGGGGAGTTCCGCGGCGGGTTCCGCGTCACCACCCCCGAGGTGATGGACGTCGCCCGCATGGTGCTGTTCGGTCAGGTCGGACGAGAACTGGTGGGACTCATCAACACCCACGGTCCGTACGCGGTCGGCCTGACCGGTGAGGATGCGCACCTGTTCACCGCGACGCGCCGGACCGTGATGGTCGACGGCGTGGCCACCGATATCGGACTGGTCGGTGACATCACGTCGGTGAACACCTCTGCGGTTCTCGATCTCGTTGCGGCCGGACGTATCCCGGTGGTCTCGACGATTGCCCCGGATCGTGACGGCGTCGTGCACAACATCAACGCCGACACCGCCGCCGGGGCGCTCGCCGAAGCGCTCGGTGCGTCGCGGTTGGTGATGCTGACCGACGTCGAGGGGTTGTACACGGACTGGCCCGATCGGGGGTCGTTGGTGTCGCGGATCGACGTCGAGCAGGTCGCGAAGCTGTTGCCGCGCCTCGATTCCGGCATGGTGCCCAAGATGGAGGCGTGCCTGCGGGCGGTGACCGGCGGAGTCGGCGCGGCGCACGTGATCGACGGCCGTGTGCCGCATGCGGTGCTCGCCGAGCTGCTGACGTCGAGTTCGGCGGGTACCACCGTCGTGCCGTACCGAACCGGCGCCGGTTCGGTCACCGAACCGGCATCCCGAGCTCACCCCGACACCTCTGATCCGAAGGCCACGACCTCATGACCGCACCCTGGCAGCAGCGGTGGACGACCGCGCTGATGAACAACTACGGCACCCCCGCGCTCACCCTTGAGCGTGGCGCGGGTGCGCACGTGTGGGATGCCGACGGTAACCGCTACCTCGACCTCCTCGGCGGAATCGCCGTGAACGCGCTCGGACATGCCCATCCTGCGATCATCGACGCCGTCGCGAACCAGCTCGGAACACTCGGCCATGTGTCGAACCTCTACATCAACGAGCGCGTCGTCGAACTGGCCGAACGGCTGCTCGACAAGTTCGGGCAGCCCGGCCGGGTGTTCTTCTGCAATTCCGGGACCGAGGCGAACGAGGCGGCGTTCAAACTCGCCCGGCGTACCGGTCGACCGCAGATCATCGCTGCCGACAAGGCATTTCACGGTCGAACGATGGGCGCGCTGGCCATGACCGGACAGCCCGCCAAGCGCGAGCCCTTCGAGCCGATGCCGCCCGGTGTCGACTTCGTGCCCTATGGCGATGTGGCGGCGCTCGAGTCGGCGGTGTCGGAACGAACGGCTGCGGTCATCCTCGAACCGATCCTGGGCGAGTCCGGTGTGGTGGTGCCGCCGGCGGACTATCTCGCGCACGCCCGGCGGATCACGTCCGAGCACGGCGCGTTGCTGATCCTCGACGAGGTACAGACGGGAATCGCGCGTACCGGGACCTTTTTCGCCCACCAGGCGGTGGGCGTCGTCCCGGACGTGATGACCTTGGCCAAGGGGCTCGGGGGCGGTCTACCGATCGGCGCGTGCCTCGCCACCGGTGATGCCGCCGACCTGTTCACGCCCGGTCAGCACGGCACCACCTTCGGAGGGAACCCGGTCAGTGCCGCGGCAGCGCTTGCGGTGCTGCGGGTGATCGACGACGAGGGGTTGCTCGACCATGTCGCCGCGGTGGGTAAGGCGATCGCCACCGGGGTCGAGGATCTCGGGCATCCGCTGATCGACCACGTCCGCGGGTCCGGTCTGCTGCTCGGGATCGCGCTCACCGAGCCGATCGCCGCGCGCGTCGAGAACGCCGCGCGTGGCGGCGGTTTTCTCATCAATGCACCGGCGCCCGACGTTGTGCGCCTCGCGCCGCCGCTGATCCTCACCGAGGAGCAGGGTCGCGAATTCGTCTCGGCCCTAACGGGTTTCCTCGATGCCGCTGCTCACGATGCCGCTGTTCACGATGCCGCAGCTCACGATGCGAAGGAGAAGGCATGACCCGCCACTTCCTCCGGGACGACGACCTGACGCCCGAGGAGCAAGCCGAGGTCCTCGTACTCGCCGCGGAGGTCAAGCGCAACCCGTTCGCGCACCGTCCGTTGGAGGGCCCGCGCGGGGTCGGTGTGATCTTCGACAAGAACTCGACGCGCACCAGGTTCTCGTTCGAGATGGGCATCGCCCAACTCGGCGGCCACGCCGTCGTCGTCGATGGGCGTACCACCCAACTCGGCCGTGATGAATCGCTCGCCGACACCGGACGGGTGCTGTCGCGCTTCGTCGACGCGATCGTCTGGCGGACCTTCGGTCAGGACCGTCTCGACGAGATGGCCTCGACCGCAACGATTCCCGTGATCAATGCGTTGTCCGACAGCTTCCATCCGTGCCAGGTCCTCGCCGACCTGCAAACGATCATCGAACACAAGGGAGCCGCCGCGGGACTGCGGATGACCTACCTCGGCGATGGTGCGAACAACATGGCGCATTCGCTCGCGCTCGGCGGTGTGACCGCCGGGATGCATGTGACGATCAGTGCGCCGGAGGGCTTTTCGCCGGACCCCGCGGTGATCGCCGACACCGACAAACGTGCGCAGCTGACCGGCGGGTCGGTCCAGGTGATCGAGGATCCGGTGAGCGCGGCCGCCGGCGCCGACGTGCTGGTCACCGACACCTGGGTCTCGATGGGGCAGGAGGGCGACGGAAAAGACCGCAAGGCCCCGTTCCGGCCGTACCAGATCAACGCCGACCTGCTGGCCCGGGCAGCGTCGGATGCCATTGTGCTGCACTGCCTACCCGCTCATCGGGGCGACGAGATCACCGACGAGGTGATCGACGGTCCGGCGAGTGTGGTGTTCGACGAGGCCGAGAACCGGCTTCACGCACAGAAGGCATTGCTGATCTGGTTGCTGGGGCACCGATGACGGCGTCGAGCAGACCCGAACAGCCCGAGACGCGGCTGGCCTCCACCAGGGCCGGTCGCCACGCCCTGATCGTCGACATCCTCGCCAAGAACCAGGTGCGCAGTCAGTCGGAGTTGCAGCATCTGCTCTCCGCTCGCGGCATCGACGCCACCCAGGCCACCATCTCCCGCGATCTCGACGAACTCGGTGCGGTGAAACTGCGTGCCGCCGACGGCGGGGTCGGCGTGTATGTGGTGCCCGAGGACGGGTCGCCGGTGCGCGGGGTCTTCGGCGGGACCGATCGGCTCTCCCGGTTGCTGTCGGAATTGCTGGTCTCCACCGACGCCAGTGGCAATCTCGCGGTGTTGCGGACACCGCCGGGAGCGGCTCACTACCTCGCGAGCGCGATCGATCGGGCGAGTCTGCCCGATGTGGTCGGCACCATCGCCGGCGACGACACCATCTTCGTCTGCGCCCGTGACCCGATCGACGGCGCCGAACTGGCCCGACGAATCGAGGGTCTCGTGTGACAACCGGACGTCGCAGGAGACCCGACAACCAGCCCTGATCACCGCGAGTCCGCTTCCGCGGACCCCGATCACCCTCAGCCAACCGCGCATCCGAGAATGGATGTGCACATTCGAAACAGGAGCTCACTGAAGACATGGCCGAACGCGTCGTACTTGCATACTCGGGCGGACTGGACACCTCGGTCGCCATCAGCTGGATCGGCCGGGAGACCGGCAAGGAGGTCGTCGCCGTCGCGCTCGACCTCGGCCAGGGTGGCGAGGACATGGAGGTCGTGCGCCAGCGGGCACTCGACTGCGGTGCCGTCGAGGCGGTCCTCGTCGACGCGCGCAACGAGTTCGCCGACGACTACTGTTCGCCGGCGATCACCTCCAACGCGCTCTATATGGACCGCTATCCGCTGGTCTCGGCGCTGTCGCGACCGCTGATCGCCAAGCACCTGGTGACCGCGGCGCGCGACCACGGCGGCACCGTGGTGGCCCACGGCTGCACCGGCAAGGGCAACGACCAGGTGCGTTTCGAGGTCGGATTCGCCTCGCTCGCACCGGATCTGGAGGTCATCGCCCCGGTGCGCGACTACGCCTGGACCCGGGAGAAGGCGATCGCCTTCGCCGAGGAGAACGCGATCCCGATCAACGTCACCAAGAAGTCCCCGTTCTCGATCGACCAGAACGTATGGGGCCGAGCGGTGGAGACCGGCTTCCTCGAGGACCTCTGGAATGCGCCCACCAAGGACGTCTACTCCTACACCGAGGACCCGACGATCAACTGGTCCTCGCCCGACGAGGTCATCATCACCTTCGACAAGGGTCGCCCGATCGCCATCGACGGCAGGCCGGTGAGCGTGCTCGACGCCATCGAGGAGCTCAACCGGCGGGCCGGGGCCCAGGGCGTCGGACGGCTCGACGTCGTCGAGGACCGGCTCGTGGGCATCAAGAGCCGTGAGATCTACGAGGCCCCGGGCGCGATGGTGCTCATCACCGCGCACGAAGAGCTCGAACACGTCACCCTGGAGCGTGAGCTCGGACGGTTCAAGCGTCGCACCGACCAGAAGTGGGCCGAACTCGTCTACGACGGTCTGTGGTTCTCGCCGCTCAAGCGTTCGCTGGACACCTTCGTCGAGTCGACGCAGGAGCACGTCTCCGGTGACATCCGGCTGACATTGCACGGCGGACACATCGCGGTCAACGGTCGACGCAGCGCCGAATCGCTGTACGACTTCAACCTCGCGACCTACGACGAGGGGGACAGCTTCGATCAGTCCGCAGCCCGCGGATTCGTCGAGTTGCACGGTCTGTCGTCGAAGATCGCGGCGCGCCGGGATCTGATCGGTGAGTGAGAGAGCCGGGGGCACCAACGAGGGTTCGCTCTGGGGTGGCCGATTCGCCGACGGCCCGGCCGCGGCAATGGCGGCGCTGAGCAAGTCCACGCAGTTCGACTGGGTGTTGGCGCCCTTCGACATTCGCGCATCCAAGGCGCATGCGCGGGTCCTCAACACGGCCGGACTGCTCGGCGACGACGACCTCACCGCGATGCTCGACGGTCTGGATCGCCTGGCCGCCGACGTCGCCGACGGCACCTTCGGCCCGGCGCCGTCGGACGAGGACGTCCACGGTGCCCTCGAGCGGGGACTGATCGACCGGGTGGGTGCCGAGTTGGGCGGGCGGTTGCGTGCCGGCCGGTCGCGAAACGATCAGGTGGCCACCCTGTTCCGGATGTGGGTGCGTGAGGCCATGAGCCGGGTTGCACTGGGGGTGCTCGATGTGGTCGACGCGCTCACCACCCAGGCTGCCGCGCATCCTGATGCGGTGATGCCCGGCAAAACCCACCTGCAGGCCGCGCAACCGGTCCTGCTGGCGCATCATCTGCTGGCCCACGCCCAGCCGCTGATCCGTGACATCGATCGCCTCGGTGATGCCGACCGGCGGACCGCGGTGTCGCCGTACGGTTCCGGCGCCCTCGCCGGTTCGTCGCTCGGACTCGATCCCGGCGCGATCGCCACCGAACTGGGCTTCGACGCGCCGGCCGAGAATTCGATCGACGCGACGTCGGCGAGGGATTTCGCCGCCGAGGCCGCCTTCGTCTTCGCGATGATCGCTGTCGACCTCTCGCGCCTGTCCGAAGAGGTGATCATCTGGAGCACACCGGAATTCGGCTATGTGACGTTGTCGGATGCGTGGTCGACCGGTAGTTCGATCATGCCGCAGAAGAAAAACCCCGATGTCGCCGAACTCGCACGCGGCAAGGCCGGGCGGCTCATCGGTGACCTGACCGGACTGATGGCCACTCTCAAGGCCCAGCCGTTGGCTTACAACCGAGATCTCCAGGAGGACAAGGAGCCGCTGTTCGACGCGGTCGCCCAGCTGGAGTTGTTGCTTCCGGCGATCGCCGGGCTCGTGGGTACCCTGCAGTTCCACGAGGAACGGATGGCCGAACTCGCGCCCGCCGGATTCACCCTCGCCACCGATATTGCCGAATGGCTTGTGCGTCAAGGAGTTCCGTTCCGGGTTGCGCACGAGCTCGCCGGCGCCTGTGTCCGGGAGGCCGAGGAGCGGGGGGTCGGGCTCGACGAACTCGACGACGCCGCCTTCGCCGCGATCGATCCGGCACTGACGCCGCAGGTCCGTGAGGTGCTCACCGTCCGCGGGTCGATCGAGTCGCGTGACGCCCACGGCGGTACCGCACCGCGGCAGGTGCGGCGTCAGCTCGACGTGCTGGCCGAGGAGACTGCCCGACTGCGCACCTTCTGGATCGACAGGGTGTCGGTCCGATAGCTCGCTGCCGCCGTTGTCGCCGCGCCGGTGGCCGGACTGGCCGATAGCGGTCCGTCCGCGGAACCGGGTGGGTAGAGTGAGGGCCCACTGAGGAGGGGTGTCGATTGGGCGGAATTCCGGATGTGGGCGCGGTGGTCGGCCGCGTGGTCGCAACCGCACAGAACGGACTCGAGGTACTGCGTCTCGGCGGTCTGGAGACGGGCACGCAGCCTGCGCCCTTCGCGGTCGTGGAGACCGAGAAGATGTTCAAGCTGCGGCGGTACTTTCCCGGCGACGACGCCGACGGCCCGAACGTGGTGCTCATCCCGCCGATGATGGTGTCGGCGAACGTCTACGACGTCACCGAGCACAACGGGGCGGTGTCGATCCTGCATCGGCACGGGATCGTGCCGTGGGTGATCGATTTCGGGTCGCCCGACACCGTCGAGGGCGGGATGGAACGCGACCTTGCCGACCACGTCGTCGCGGTGAGTCGGGCGATCGACCTGATCATCGATGCCACCGGCAAGGACGTTCACCTCGCCGGCTACTCCCAGGGTGGGATGTTCGCGTACCAGACCGCCGCGTACCGACGTAGCAAGGGTCTCGCGAGCCTGATCACCTTCGGCAGCCCCGTCGACGTGCTCGCCGGCTTGCCGCTCGGACTACCGGCCGGGCTGGTGGTTCCCGGTGCCGAGATCCTCGCCGATCGCGTGGTCAGTCATCTGTGGGTACCCGGATGGTTGGCGCGCTTGGGATTCCAGATGCTCGACCCGGTCAAGACCGCACGCAGCCGACTGGACTTCCTGCGGCAGCTCCACGACCGCGACGCCCTGCTGCCGCGTGAAGATCAACGGCGCTTCCTCGAATCCGACGGCTGGGTCGCGTGGTCCGGCCCGGCGATCGCGGAGTTGTTGCGACAGTTCGTCGTTCACAACCGCATGGTGTCCGGTGGATTCGTCATCAACGGTGAACTGGTCACTCTCGCCGAGATCACCTGTCCCATCCTCGCGTTCGTCGGCGAGGCCGACGACATCGGCCAGCCGGCCGCGGTGCGGGGGATCGTCCGCGCCGCCCCCGACGCGGAGGTCTACGAATCGCGGGTACCGGTCGGACATTTCGGACTCGTTGTGGGCAGTACCTCCGGCGCCCAGACGTGGCCGATCACCGCGGAGTGGATCGGGTGGCAGTCCGGTTTGCGCCCCAAGCCCGAGGGACTGGAGACGATGACGGTTCCCGAGCCCGGTAGTGGGTCGGGGGTGAGCGTGGCGTCCCGCATCACTCACGGTCTCGGTGCGGTGGCCGACGCCGGCGCCGGGGTCTCCCGCGACCTGATGGGCATCGCCTCATCGCTGCAGCGGTCGTCGATCGCCGTCGCCCAGGAGTCGGTGCGCACCGTGCCCCGACTCCTGCGACTCGGCCAGATCCAGGCCGGAACCCAGATCTCGCTGGGAAAGCTGATGTCGGAGAACGCCAAACGCGGCGCGCAGAAGGAACTGTTCCTGTTCGAGAACCGTGTACTCACCCACGCGCAGGTGAACGCGCGCATCGACAACGTCGTCGCCGGTCTGGTGTCGTGCGGGATCCGTCCGGGCCAGCACATCGGCGTGCTGATGGATACCCGCCCCAGCGCCTTGGTCGTGGTGGCGGCGCTGTCGCGACTGGGCGCGGTGGCGGTGATGCTCTCGCCCGAGGGCGACATCGACGAGATGTTGCGTCTGTCCGACTGCGGCGTGGTGATCACCGACCCGAAGAACCTGGAGACCGCTGCGGCGCACAGTGATCGGGTGCTGATCCTGGGTGGGGGCAGTGGTGACACCCGGGTGATCGACCGTGCCGACGGTCACCGCATCGTCGACATGGAACAGATCGACCCAGCCGAAGTCGAGATGCCGGTGTGGTACCGGGCCGATCCCGGGTTGGCGGGCGACCTGGCGTTCATCCTCTTCACGAGGTCACAGGGCAAACTCGCGACCTGGCCCATCACCAACCATCGGTTCGCGATGTCGGCGTTCGGGGCCGCGTCGGCGGCCGGCCTGACCGATCGCGACACGGTGTACTGCCTTCCGCCGCTGCACCATGCGTCGGGGCTGCTCACCACACTCGGTGCCACCGTCGTCGGGCGTTCCCGAATTGCGCTGTCCAACGGGGTCGATGCAGAGACCTTTGCCGTGGAGGTTCGCCGCTACGGCATCACGGTCGTCTCCTACACGTGGACGATGATGCGCGAGATCGTCCGGTCGGAGAATTTCCACATCGCCGAGCACAATCCCATCCGGTTGTTCATCGGGTCGGGCATGCCCGTCGGGTTGTGGGAGGACGTGCAGGCGGCCTTCCCGCGGGCGCGCGTACTCGAGTTCTTCGCGACCGCCGACGGCTCGGCCATTCTGGCCAACGTGGCCGGCGATCAGGCAGGGTCGATGGGACGTGAACTGCCGGAGACGAATCCGGTTCAGGTGGCCGCCTTCGACATCGAGAATTCACGTCTCGAGGTGGCGCCCAATGGATTCGTGCGGCGCGCCGACGCGGGGGAGGTCGGGTTGCTGTTGGCACGCACCCGCTATCGATTCGACATTTCCTCGACCGTCCTGCGAGATGTGTTCAGCCGCAACGATCGCTGGGAAGTGTCCGGTCACCTGTTCCGACGCGATTCCGACGGCGACCTGTGGTTCATGGGTTCTGCGGACTCGGCGGTGCGCTCGACCGACGGCATCCTGTACCTCCCGCCGATCGAGAATGCGCTGTCCCGGGTCCCCGGTGTCGACCAGGTCGTCGCCTACAGCGTGGGTGATCCCGGTGCGCAGCTGGCGATCGCGGCCTTGACATTGAGACCCTCGATGAGGGAGGAGTCGCTGACCGTGACCAAGTTGCGGGTCGCTCTCGGCGAGTTGCCGGCTCCGCAGCGGCCACATCTGATCCGGGTGGTCGACGAGATCCCGGTATCGGACTCATATCGACCGATGGCGACGGCGTTCGCCCGGGAGGGAGTGCCACAGCCGGGCGCGAAGGTCTGGTACCGCGACGTCGAGGGGCGTTACCGCAGGTACACCAGGTCGTCGGCGGCCAAGGTCGCATGGAACGGCGCCGCACCCACGGAGGAGGCGGGCGAGGCCACCGGCACGATACGGTGAGGTCGACATGCAGCAACCGGCCTGCATCGTCGTGTGATCGCCGAAATGGTCGTGTGACCGTCGAACGAAGGGAATCAGCGGAATGTCGTCGCGTGCCGAGGCCATTGATCCGATCGTTCGGGAACGACTCGTGTGTCCGCAAGACCATGGCCCGCTGCTCAACGCAGGCGACGAGTTGTACAACCCGCGCCTTCACGTTGCCTACCGTATCGATGCCGACGGAATTCCCGTCATGCTCGCCGATGAGGCGAGAGCCGTCGACGATGCCGAGCATGCCACGTTGACCAGCGGTTCCTGATCGGCAGCCATCCCGCGCCTGCCCCTCGACCAGATTCCGAGTCCGGGGTGGGAAGATCGTCGGGTGAGTGCGCAGACGTCGGAGAACGCAGTGACCACCAGCGATATCCTCGAAGAGCTCGAATGGCGCGGTCTGATCGCGCAATCGACCGACCTCGATGAACTTCGTGCCACGCTGGACGCCGGTCCCATCACCCTCTACGCCGGGTTCGATCCGACCGCGGCAAGTCTGCATGCCGGCCACCTCGTACCGCTGCTGACGTTGCGGCGCTTCCAGCTCGCCGGCCACCGACCTCTCGTGCTCGCCGGTGGCGCCACCGGACTCATCGGAGACCCACGCGAGGTGGGGGAGCGTTCCATGAACGCCACCGATGTCGTCGAAGGGTGGGCGGACCGGATCGGTGGGCAATTGCGGCGGTTCGTCACCATCGACGACGCACCCAACAGCGCGGTTCTGGTGAACAACCTCGACTGGACCGGACCCATGTCGGTCGTCGACTTCCTCCGGGACCTGGGCAAGCACTTCTCGGTGAACGTGATGTTGGCGCGCGAGACCGTCAAACGACGCCTGGAGACCGACGGCATCAGTTACGCCGAGTTCAGTTACATCCTGCTGCAGTCCAACGACTACCTCCAGCTGCATCGACGACATGGCTGCTCACTCCAGATCGGCGGGTCCGATCAGTGGGGCAACATCATCGGCGGTGTGGATCTGGTGCGACGGGTCGACGGCGACGCTGTTCACGCATTGACCGTGCCGCTGGTGACCTCCTCCGACGGGAAGAAATTCGGCAAGTCCACCGGCGGCGGTAGCCTCTGGCTCGATCCGGAGTTGACCAGCCCGTATGCGTGGTACCAGTATTTCGTCAACACCGCCGATGCCGACGTCGTGCGCTACCTGCGGTGGTTCACCTTCCTCGATCGTGAGGAAATCGCCGAACTCGAGCGCGCCACCGAGGAGACCCCACACCTCAGGCTCGCGCAGAAGCGACTGGCAGCAGAGATGACGACGCTGATCCACGGCGCCGAGCACACCGCCGCCGTCCAGTTGGCCAGTCAGGCCCTGTTCGGTCGTGGGGATCTCGACGATCTCGACGAACAGACGCTGGCCGCCGCGCTGGGCGAAACCACGGTGGCCGACTACACCGGGACGCGGCCGACCATCATCGAGCTGTTGGTGGACACCAAGTTGTGTGACAGCAACAAGGCTGCGCGGCGCGCGGTCGCCGAGGGCGGGGCGTACGTGAACAATGCGAAGATCTCCGACGAGGAGTGGCGACCGGCCGACTCGGATCTGTTGCACGGCCGGTGGCTGGTCGTCCGGCGCGGCAAGAAGTCGTTCGCAGGCGCACGCATCGCCCGCTGACCTGGGGATTTGACGCGATGTTCCAACGCATGTAACTTTCTTGTTGCACCGCAGAGAGCAACTCCCCCGGGGCCGACAGGAATCGGGGGTTGCACGATGTCTTCACCTTCTCGGAGTTGAGGCCAGCAATCCGCGGTACGCCGGAACGCGGTGAAGCCAGACAGGATTTGGCCGAAGCGCGAGGATCTGGCACACTGGACGAGTTGCCCGCGATCGGGTGGCGAATCCTGAACGACAACTCATTGATGTTCGCCCTGTGGGGTGGTGTTGGTGGGTGTGTGTTCTTTGAGAACTCGATAGTGTATTGGTGGATTGTTTGATGCCATTTGTTTTGTGGCATTAGAGTTTTGTGCATCGCGCCTCTGTTGTGGGGTGTGGTGTGGATTTTTTTGCCAGTTTTTTGGATTGTTTTTGTCAGGTTTTGCTTTCCTGGTTTGTGTTGAAACTGTTTGGTTTCGATGTTTTTTCATGGAGAGTTTGATCCTGGCTCAGGACGAACGCTGGCGGCGTGCTTAACACATGCAAGTCGAACGGAAAGGCCCTGCTTGCAGGGTGCTCGAGTGGCGAACGGGTGAGTAACACGTGGGTGATCTGCCCCTGACCTTGGGATAAGCCTGGGAAACTGGGTCTAATACCGGATATGACCAAGGATTGCATGGTTCTTGGTGGAAAGCTTTTGCGGTTGGGGATGGGCCCGCGGCCTATCAGCTTGTTGGTGGGGTAATGGCCTACCAAGGCGACGACGGGTAGCCGACCTGAGAGGGTGATCGGCCACACTGGGACTGAGACACGGCCCAGACTCCTACGGGAGGCAGCAGTGGGGAATATTGCACAATGGGCGCAAGCCTGATGCAGCGACGCCGCGTGAGGGATGACGGCCTTCGGGTTGTAAACCTCTTTCAGCAGGGACGAAGCGCGAGTGACGGTACCTGCAGAAGAAGCACCGGCCAACTACGTGCCAGCAGCCGCGGTAATACGTAGGGTGCGAGCGTTGTCCGGAATTACTGGGCGTAAAGAGCTCGTAGGCGGTTTGTCGCGTCGTCTGTGAAATTCTGCAGCTTAACTGCAGGCGTGCAGGCGATACGGGCAGACTTGAGTACTACAGGGGAGACTGGAATTCCTGGTGTAGCGGTGAAATGCGCAGATATCAGGAGGAACACCGGTGGCGAAGGCGGGTCTCTGGGTAGTAACTGACGCTGAGGAGCGAAAGCGTGGGTAGCGAACAGGATTAGATACCCTGGTAGTCCACGCCGTAAACGGTGGGTACTAGGTGTGGGTTCCATTTCACGGGATCCGTGCCGTAGCTAACGCATTAAGTACCCCGCCTGGGGAGTACGGCCGCAAGGCTAAAACTCAAAGGAATTGACGGGGGCCCGCACAAGCGGCGGAGCATGTGGATTAATTCGATGCAACGCGAAGAACCTTACCTGGGTTTGACATACACCAGACGCCAGCAGAGATGTTGGTTCCCTTGTGGTTGGTGTACAGGTGGTGCATGGCTGTCGTCAGCTCGTGTCGTGAGATGTTGGGTTAAGTCCCGCAACGAGCGCAACCCTTGTCCTGTATTGCCAGCGGGTTATGCCGGGGACTTGCAGGAGACTGCCGGGGTCAACTCGGAGGAAGGTGGGGATGACGTCAAGTCATCATGCCCCTTATGTCCAGGGCTTCACACATGCTACAATGGCCGGTACAGAGGGCTGCGATACCGTGAGGTGGAGCGAATCCCTTAAAGCCGGTCTCAGTTCGGATCGGGGTCTGCAACTCGACCCCGTGAAGTCGGAGTCGCTAGTAATCGCAGATCAGCAACGCTGCGGTGAATACGTTCCCGGGCCTTGTACACACCGCCCGTCACGTCATGAAAGTCGGTAACACCCGAAGCCGGTGGCCTAACCCCTTGTGGGAGGGAGCTGTCGAAGGTGGGATCGGCGATTGGGACGAAGTCGTAACAAGGTAGCCGTACCGGAAGGTGCGGCTGGATCACCTCCTTTCTAAGGAGCATGCAACATTCCCAGGCCGGCGGCGTCTGTCCGTTGGGTGGGTGTGTGTTCATAGGGTGAAACATCAAACACGCCGTTGTGCTGTCGCTGGCCTGATGCTGGTGGTGGCTGGGTGATTCTTCCGGGTGACTGGTTGGATGCTGCTAATACACTGTCGGGGTTCTGAGGGAACACACTCGTGTGTGTTGTCTTGGTGCTTGCAATGGTTGTCGTGTTGGTGAGGTGTCCTGTGGTGGGGCGCGGAGATGCGGTGATGTTGTGGGTGTGTGTTGTTTGAGAAGTGCATAGTGGATGCGAGCATCTTTATTTTTGCAATGCATATCGAATCAATGTTTTTGGTTTGTGTGTTTTGTTCGAGTTGAAAGAAATGTTTGTAAGGCGAATGGCTAAACTGGTGGGCGGCTCCGTTGTTTTGGGGGCGTCTGTGGGTTTAGGTGTTGTTGTAAGTGTTTGAGGGCGTTCGGTGGATGCCTTGGCACCAGGGGCCGATGAAGGACGTGGTAGGCCGCGATAGTCCTCGGGGAGTTGTCAAACGAGCTGTGATCCGAGGGTGTCCGAATGGGGAAACCCAGCACGAGTGATGTCGTGTTACCACCAGCTGAATGTATAGGCTGTGTGGGGGGAACGTGGGGAAGTGAAACATCTCAGTACCCATAGGAAGAGAAAACAATTGTGATTCCGTGAGTAGTGGCGAGCGAAAGCGGAGGATGGCTAAACCATGCGCATGTGATACCGGGTAGGGGTTGTGTGTGTGGTGTTGTGGGGTCTGTCTTCCTCGATCTACCTGTCGGGGCGTGAGTGAGAAAGCTGCATGCTAGGTGAAGTGGCCTGGAATGGTCTGCCGTAGGCGGTGAGAGTCCGGTAGCTGAAAGCGTGTGGTCTTGCGTGATGGTGTCCCCAAGTAGCAGCGGGCTCGTGGAATCTGCTGTGAATCTGCCGGGACCACCCGGTAAGCCTGAATACTTCCTGGTGACCGATAGCGGACTAGTACCGTGAGGGAAAGGTGAAAAGTACCCCGGGAGGGGAGTGAAAGAGTACCTGAAACCGGACGCTTACAATCCGTCAAAGCCTTTGAGTCGTTTGGTCGGCTGGGGGTGATGGCGTGCCTTTTGAAGAATGAGCCTGCGAGTTAGTGCTCGGTGGCGAGGTTAACCCGTGTGGGGTAGCCGTAGCGAAAGCGAGTCTGAATAGGGCGTTGATAGTCGCCGGGTCTAGACCCGAAGCGGAGTGATCTACCCATGGCCAGGGTGAAGCGCGGGTAAGACCGCGTGGAGGCCCGAACCCACTTCAGTTGAAAATGGAGGGGATGAGTTGTGGGTAGGGGTGAAAGGCCAATCAAACTCCGTGATAGCTGGTTCTCCCCGAAATGCATTTAGGTGCAGCGTGGTGTGTTTCTTGCCGGAGGTAGAGCTACTGGATGGCCGATGGGCCCTACTAGGTTACTGACGTCAGCCAAACTCCGAATGCCGGTAAGTGAGAGCACTGCAGTGAGACTGCGGGCGATAAGGTTCGTAGTCGAGAGGGAAACAGCCCAGATCGCCGGCTAAGGCCCCTAAGCGTGTACTAAGTGGAAAAGGATGTGGGGTCGCGAAGACAACCAGGAGGTTGGCTTAGAAGCAGCCACCCTTGAAAGAGTGCGTAATAGCTCACTGGTCAAGTGATCCTGCGCCGACAATGTAGCGGGGCTCAAGTACACCGCCGAAGCCGCGGCACTCACACAATGATCTGGCTTCCTTCTGCGGAGGGTGGTCTAGGTGTGTGGGTGGGTAGGGGAGCGTCCTGCATCCGTGGAAGCGCCGGAGTGATCTAGGTGTGGAGGGTGTGGGAGTGAGAATGCAGGCATGAGTAGCGAAAGCAGAGTGAGAAACTCTGCCGCCGGATGACCAAGGGTTCCTGGGCCAGGCTAATCCGCCCAGGGTGAGTCGGGACCTAAGGCGAGGCCGACAGGCGTAGTCGATGGACAACGGGTTGATATTCCCGTACCCGTGTATCCGCGCCCATGCTGAATCATCTGTACTAACCATCCAAATCCCAATGGACTGCCTTCGGGTAGCCGGCGGGGGCTGCATGGGACCTCGGGTGGTAGTAGGCAAGCGATGGGGTGACGCAGGAAGGTAGTGGGGCCAGGCGATGGTTGTCCTGGTGTAAGCCTGTAGGACGAGGCATTGGTAAATCCGTGCTTCAGGTGTCTGAGAGGTGATGCGTAACCGTTGTGGTGAATTCCATGATCCTATGCTGCCGAGAAAAGCCTCTAGTGAGTTGGTACACGGCCCGTACCCCAAACCAACACAGGTGGTCAGGTAGAGAATACTAAGGCGATCGAGAGAACTGTGGTTAAGGAACTCGGCAAAATGCCCCCGTAACTTCGGGAGAAGGGGGACCCATTCTGGTGACGACATTTACTGTTTGAGCTGGTGTGGGTCGCAGAGACCAGAGAGAAGCGACTGTTTACTAAAAACACAGGTCCGTGCGAAGTCGTAAGACGATGTATACGGACTGACGCCTGCCCGGTGCTGGAAGGTTAAGAGGACCGGTTAATGCCCTTCGGGGTGTGAAGCTGAGAATTTAAGCCCCAGTAAACGGCGGTGGTAACTATAACCATCCTAAGGTAGCGAAATTCCTTGTCGGGTAAGTTCCGACCTGCACGAATGGCGTAACGACTTCTCTGCTGTCTCAACCACAGACTCGGCGAAATTGCAGTACGAGTAAAGATGCTCGTTACGCGCGGCAGGACGAAAAGACCCCGGGACCTTCACTATAGCTTGGTATTGGTGTTCGGTTCGGTTTGTGTAGGATAGGTGGGAGACTGTGAAGTGGCCACGCCAGTGGTTGTGGAGTCGTTGTTGAAATACCACTCTGATCGTATTGGACTTCTAACCTCGGACCCTGATCGGGTTCAGGGACAGTGCCTGGTGGGTAGTTTAACTGGGGCGGTTGCCTCCTAAAAGGTAACGGAGGCGCCCAAAGGTTCCCTCAGCCTGGTTGGCAATCAGGTGGTGAGTGTAAGTGCACAAGGGAGCTTGACTGTGAGACGTACATGTCGAGCAGGGACGAAAGTCGGGACTAGTGATCCGGCACCAACGTGTGGAAGTGGTGTCGCTCAACGGATAAAAGGTACCCCGGGGATAACAGGCTGATCTTCCCCAAGAGTCCATATCGACGGGATGGTTTGGCACCTCGATGTCGGCTCGTCGCATCCTGGGGCTGGAGTAGGTCCCAAGGGTTGGGCTGTTCGCCCATTAAAGCGGCACGCGAGCTGGGTTTAGAACGTCGTGAGACAGTTCGGTCTCTATCCGCCGCGCGCGTTAGAAACTTGAGGAAACCTGTCCCTAGTACGAGAGGACCGGGACGGACGAACCTCTGGTGTGCCAGTTGTTCCGCCAGG
Source organism: Gordonia sp. YC-XJ4 (assembly GCF_059511865.1). NCBI lineage: Bacteria > Bacillati > Actinomycetota > Actinomycetes > Mycobacteriales > Gordoniaceae > Gordonia > Gordonia sp. YC-XJ4. The sequence goes on along the minus strand of NZ_CM183447.1, from coordinate 3,219,118 downwards.
AGCATTGCTGGTTGGCTACGTTCGGAAGGGATAACCGCTGAAAGCATCTAAGCGGGAAGCCTGTTCCAAGATGAGGTTTCTCACCACCATTGAGTGGTTAAGGCCCCCCACAGACCATGGGGTTGATAGGCCAGAACTGGAAGCCCAGTAATGGGTGTAGGTGACTGGTACTAATCGGCCGAGGACTTACAACAACATCCTTATTCTTTTATATTCTCGAAGAGTAGAGATGTGTCGCATCCACTATGCACTTCTGAAACAACACCAGGAGATAAACAAACTCGACTGGTGCGAGTTTCACAGAGTTTCGGCGGCTATAGCGGTGGGGAAACGCCCGGTCCCATTCCGAACCCGGAAGCTAAGCCCACCAGCGCCAATGGTACTGCACCCTAATCAGTGTGGGAGAGTAGGACACCGCCGAACACAAATTTCAGGGATGCCCCGCAACACACATCGTGTTGCGGGGCATCCCCCATTCAACCCATCTCCCGATCGGCCGACGGTGATGTGCCCGGGGTCGGCTCGGCCGAGGCCGTGACGAGGGAATAGATTGGCAACCATGAATGACCGTGACCGCACTCGCGGCCGCCGCCAGCGTCCGGACCGAGCCGATCAGTCGGGCCGCCCTCACCGTGAGGGTCGGCCACGAACCGACGGTCCCACCGATCCTGCTCTTCCTGATGACGTCGTCGCCTCCGATCTCGACCCCGATACCCGACGTGATCTGCTTTCCCTGGAGAAGGGGACAGCGGAGCGTGTCGCGCGGCATCTGGTGATGGTGGCGGAGCTCCTATATGAAGACGCCGATCTGGCTCTGGAACATGCTCGTGCGGCTCGGCGTCGTGCAGCGCGCGTCGGCGTGGTCCGCGAGACCGCCGGCGTTGCCGCCTATAACGCCGGGCAGTGGCAGGAAGCCATTTCCGAGCTGCGCGCGGCTCGTCGGATCACGGGTAGTTCGGCACTGCTTCCGCTCATCGCCGACGCCGAACGCGGATTGGGACGACCTGAGCGTGCCATCGAGATCGCACGCAGCGAGGAAGGGCGCGCATTGCGCGATGACGAGGCCACAGAAATGCGCATCGTCGAAGCCGGCGCCCGCCTCGACATCGGGGAGCCCGAGAAGGCGTTGGTGACCCTCCAACTGGAAGACCTGAGTCCGAGCCGTACCGGCACTGCCGCAGCGCGTCTGTTCTATGCCTACGCGTCGGCCCTCGAAGCGGCCGGCCGCCTTGATGAGGCGACGACCTGGTTCATGAATGCCTCGGCCGCCGACACCGAGGATGCCACCGATGCCGAGTTCCGGTTGATGGAGATCTCGGTCGGCAGTGCCGAGCCGGATGTCGGCCCCGCCCACGAAGACCAGCAGGTCTCCGGAGCGGCCATCGCCGGGCCTGAGCCTGAGCCTGCGTCCGAGCCTGGGCCGGCGCCCCAGTCGGAGTCGCTGCGCAGTACCGAGTCGCAGCCCGGGTCTGTTCGGCAAGCGAGCGTTGCGGAGCCGGAGAGCGAGCAGGTTCCCGACGCCGCCGTGGCACCGGCCAGGGAGACCGAGCTGGTTCCCCCGCCACCTGTGCCCGCGCGCGTCGTTGACGCGTACGACGCGTTGCTGCTCGATCTGGACGGCACCGTGTTCGCCGGGAAGAGCCCGATACCTGGTGCGCCGGAGACCCTGGAGCGGATCGACGTGACGACGATCTTCGTCACCAACAACGCGAGCAGACGCCCGGATGACGTTGCCGAGCATCTTCGGTCGATGGGCTTCACGGCGACCCCGCAACAGGTCGTCACCAGTGCTCAATCGGCAGCCCGGTTGCTCTCCGAGCACCTTGAGCCCGGATCGAGAGCCCTTGTGCTCGGCACCGACGGTCTCGCCCAGGAGGTGCGCGAGGTCGGGATCGCCGTGACGCGCAGCGCGGACGATCGTCCGCTCGCCGTCATCCAGGGCTTTTCACCGGAGACCTCATGGGAGAGCTTGTCGGAGGCCGCTCTGGCGATCCGGGCAGGCGCACTGTGGGTGGCCACCAACGTCGATGCGACTCTGCCTTCCGAACGTGGGCTACTCGTCGGCAACGGATCCCTGGTCGCAGCGGTCGCCAACGCCACCGGCCAGGAGCCGCTCGTCGCCGGAAAGCCGGCCGCGCCCCTCATGGCCGACGCCATCAACCGCAGCGGCGCAGACACCCCGCTGGTGGTCGGGGATCGACTCGACACCGACATCCAGGGCGCACATTCGGTGGGCCTCGACAGTCTCCTGGTGCTCAGCGGCGTCAGCACGGCAGCAGACCTTCTCGCCGCACCACCGCAGCAGCGGCCGACCTTCGTCTGTGCCGATCTGTCGGGAGTTCTCGACCCTGCCGATTCGCTGCGCATCGCCGACAATGACGACTGGCGTATCGAGCAGACCGGCGACACGCTGACGGTGTCACCGGTGGCCGAGCCGCCCGCGACGCTGCGCCTGCTGCCATCACTGGCCGCTCGCGTCTGGGCGCTCGCCGACGCCGACGAGATCGACCTGACGGAAATCACCATCACCGCCGATGACCCGACGACCCGAAGTGCGCTGGAGGATCTGGGTCTCGGCGCCGAGTGAAGGGACGAGAGCAATGACCTTCCCCGACGATGCCTCCGCGAGGCCGGCACCGGCGATGGGGCCGACGCCGCAGATGATGCCCGGCGCGCGGCCCGGCGAGGTACATGCCGAAACCGTCGATGCCGTCGACCCCGAGTTGGCCGAATCCATCCCGGTGCGGGTGCGTGAGCTCCTCGGTCAGGTGGACGACATTCGCGAACAGTCTGGCGAGGCAATCGATTTGGTGGCCTTGGCGCGCCAGACACAACTGCTCGAACAAGCGCATGAGGTACTGACCTCGGCGTTGTCGGACGTGGACCGTCGGTGACCAGGCCAGCACGGACGAGGCGTCGCTGAGTGGCCGCGCGGGCGCGTCTCGACGCCGAATTGGTACGCCGTGGTCTCGCACGCTCACGCGAGCAGGCGCGCGAACTCGTCGACCGCGGGGCGGTCAAGGTCAACGGCACTATCGCCGCCAAGCCGGCAACCAATGTCGGTCGGGACACACCGATCGTCGTCGTCGATGACGACCGCGACGATTGGGCGTCGCGAGGAGCACACAAACTGATCGGTGCGCTCGACGCCTTCGAGCCGCAGGGCCTGACGGTCGCCGGCAAGCGGTGTCTCGATGCGGGCGCATCCACCGGAGGATTCACCGATGTGCTCCTGCGCCGCGACGCCCGCGAGGTCGTTGCCGTCGACGTCGGCTACGGGCAACTGATCTGGCGTCTGCAGAACGATGACCGCGTCGACATCCGCGACCGCACCAACGTCCGCCATCTCACCGCCGAACAGATCGGGGGTGCCGTCGACCTCGTCGTCGCCGATCTGTCGTTCATCTCACTGGCGTTGGTCCTGCCGGCCTTCGTCGCATGTGCGCGCCCCGGGGCCGACATCGTGCCGATGGTCAAGCCGCAGTTCGAGGTGGGCAAGGATCGCGTCGGTTCCGGCGGCGTGGTCCGAGATCCCGACCTGCGGGTGGAGGCCGTCGTCAAGGTGGTCACCGAGGCCGCGCGGCTCGGACTGGTCACGCGCGCGGTGACGGCGAGCCCGCTCCCGGGACCGTCGGGCAACGTCGAGTATTTCCTCTGGTTGCAGCGGCCGTCGGGCACGGTGTCGGCGTCGGACGATAGGGTCGGTAGCCGGGGCGGATCGCCGGTCGAGGGCGAGATACCGGACGCGGGTTCGGCACCCGATGTCCTCGACGGGAATGCGCTGCAGCCCGGCGTGGATCCGGACATCATCCAGATGATCAGGCAGGCCGTCGCCGACGGTCCGCGCTGAATGTCATCGCGCGAGACGAGAGGAGACCAGGTGGGCAACGCATCGGTCGCGGATTCGGTTGGCACAGGTGGTGCTTCCGATCCGGCCCGCGGGTCCGTACGGACCGGTTCCGCCCATCGCGAGTTCCTCGTCGTCGCGCACACCGGCCGCGAGACCGTCACCCACACCATCGCCGCGATCGCCCGGCACTGCGCCGAGGGCGGTGTGGCCTTACGGGTCGTCGATCACGACACCCACGTCGATCCCGACCCCGCGAGCGAGGCCCGCGCCTACCCGCAGTCGGTGGCCGATACCGGCCCGATACCGCGCCCCCCGGAACGCAACCCCCTCGATCCCGCGCATCTGCGGGAACTCGGTGCGCAGGTGGAGGTGACCTCGGGCGACCCCGATTCGGCGGAGGGATGCGAGATCGTCATCGTGCTCGGGGGCGACGGCACCTTCCTGCGGGCCGCCGAGCTGGCCTATCCCGCAGGTGTCCCGGTCCTCGGAATCAACCTGGGCCACATAGGGTTTCTCGCCGAGGGCGAGGCGAACCGCGTCGACGAGGTCATGGCCCAGCTCGTCTCCGGGGACTATCGGGTGGAACCGCGGATGACACTCGACGTCACCGTCATCGACCCGGCCGACACCAAGGGCACGCCCCAGACCAGCTGGGCGCTGAACGAGGTCGCGATCCTCAACCGGACCAGCACCGGTGTGCTCGAACTGATCACCGAGGTCGACGGCCGTCCGGTGTCGGGGTTCGGGGCCGACGGCGTCCTGGTGTCGACGCCGACGGGCTCCACCGCCTACGCGTTCTCCGCGGGTGGACCGGTGATGTGGCCCGACCTCGAGGCGATCCTGGTGGTGCCGAGCAATGCCCACGCATTGTTCGCCCGACCCATGGTGACCAGTCCGCGGTCCCGGATCGCGGTGGAGGTCGACAAGCTCGGCCGCTCCGGTTTCGCCTTGTGCGACGGCCGCCGCCGCCTCGACGTGCCCGCCGGTGCGCGGGTCGAGGTCGTGCGCAGCGACCGATCGGTGCAGTGGGTGCGGATCGACTCCGACCCCTTCGCCGATCGGCTCGTCCGAAAATTCGATCTGCCGGTCACGGGCTGGCGGGGGAGGCAGGCCTAGGAGTGCTGGAAGAACTGTCCATCGCCGGCCTCGGCGTCATCGACGGGGCGTCGGCGCAGTTTCCTCCCGGTTTCACCGCGCTGACCGGTGAAACCGGCGCGGGCAAGACCATGATCGTGACCAGCCTGCGTCTGTTGGCCGGCGGACGCGCCGACGCCGGGCGGGTTCGCTCCGGTGCCGCGAAGGCAACGGTCGAGGGGCGCTTCCGTGTCGCCCATCCCGATCGGGGGCCCGATGGTGAGGTCGCCGACCTCCTGGAATCCACCGGCGCCGACCTCGACGACGACGGCACCGTCATCGCGATCCGCACCGTCAACGCCGACGGCCGATCCCGCGCCCATCTCGGCGGACGTTCGGTTCCGGTGGGCGCGTTGGGCAAACTCGTCAGCTCGGTGCTGACCGTGCACGGTCAGAACGACCAGCTACGACTGCTGCGACCCGACCGTCAGCGCGCGGCACTGGACACCTTCGCCGGAGCGAAGGCGGCCAAGGCGCTCGCCGCCTATCGCAGCGCACGAGCCGAGTGGCTGGCAATACTCGACGAGCTCGACGAACTCCGCGCCAACTCCCGCGGACTCGCCCAGGAGGCCGACCGACTGCGCTTCGGGATCGACGAGATCGCAGCGATCGACCCACAACCCGGTGAGGACGACTCCCTCGCCGACACCATCCGACGACTCACCGATCTCGAGTCGATCCGGTCCGCCGCATCGGGCTCGCACGAGATCGTTGCCGGCGAGTCGGGGTCGGTGATCGAGGGCCTCGGCCAGGTGCGGTCGATGCTCGAGGCGGCCGCCGACGATGAGCTCAAACGTCTCGCCGGCCGCGTCGGCGAAACACTGACGGTCGTCACCGACATCGGCGACGAACTCACCGCGTACCTGTCGGCGCTACCGACCGACGCCGATTCGCTCGACCAATTACTCTCCCGCCAGGGCGAATTGAAGTCGCTGGTACGCAAGTACGCCCCGGATATCGACGGGGTGATCGACTGGCGCACGCAGGCGCAGATCCGACTCGAGCAGATCGAGGACCCCCAGGGCAGCGTCGACGACCTCGAGCGGCGCGCCGCCGCGGCGGCCGAGGTCGTCGCCGAGGCCGCGGCCACCCTGCACCGCATCCGTGCGAAAGCGGCCACGACGATGGCCGGCAAGGTGTCCAAGGAACTCGCCGGGTTGGCGATGGGTGACTCGACGCTGTCGGTCGAGGTCGGGCTCGAATCCGCCGACGCCGATGACCGGCTCGCCATCGAGGTCGACGGGCAGCGGGCGCACGCCGGCACCGACGGCGCCGACCGCGTCGAGTTCGCCCTGGTTCCGCACAAGGGCGCCCGCCCGCTGCCCATCGCGACCTCGGCGTCCGGCGGTGAGCTGTCACGAGTGATGCTCGCTCTCGAAGTCGTTCTCGCCGAACCGACTTCGGGCTCGGTGATGGTGTTCGACGAGGTCGACGCCGGAGTGGGGGGACGCGCGGCGGTGGAGATCGGCCGTCGTCTGGCCCGGCTGGCGCGCGCTCACCAGGTCATCGTCGTGACCCACCTCCCGCAGGTCGCCGCGTTCGCCGACAACCACCTCGTCATCGGCAAGAGCGCGAGCAAGGGTGCGGTGCAGACGAGTACCGTACGTGCGCTCGACCGCGACGAGCGGATCGCCGAACTCGCCCGGATGCTCGCCGGCCTCGGCGAATCCGATACGGGCAAGGCGCACGCCGAAGAACTCCTGACAACTGCTGAGACAGAAAAAGGCTCCTGAGTCGTTCGGTGTTCTTGATGCGTGTGTGACAAAAGTTGCCATTGTTGCGGCGCGCCTCCCGCAGCCGATGCGCGGAGCGGTCAATCATTGCCGTCATGAAGATGCCTGCACTGCTCGCGCGGAACACCGAAGAACTGCCTGGCGTCATTGGTATCGCCAGAATCGACAAGAACACCAAGCGCCTCCTCGAACGGGTGGGGCCGGGTGACATCGCGATCCTCGACGAGGTCGATCTCGATCGCGTGACCGCCGACGCGCTCGTGGAGGCGAACGTCGTCGCCGTCGTCAACGCATCCCGGTCGATCAGCGGCCGCTATCCGAATCTGGGTCCCGAGGTGCTGGTGGCCTCCGGCATCGTCCTGCTCGACGAAGTCGGCCCGGAGGTCTTCAAGCGGGTCAAGGACGGCGCCAAGCTCCGCGTCCACGATGACCGCCTGATGGTCGGGGACCGGCGTCTCGCGCGCGGCACCACGCTCGAGGAGCACGACATCGCGAGCATGATGATCGACGCCAAGACCGGACTGGTCGACCATCTGGAAGCGTTCTCCGGCAACACGATCGAGTTCATCCGGAGCGAGTCACCGCTTCTGATCGACGGTGTCGGCGTGCCCGATGTGGACGTATCGCTGGCCGGCAAGCATGTGGTCATCGTCGCCGACGGACCCGATCGCGGAACCGAACTGCGCTCACTCAAGCCGTTCATCAAGGAGTACTCGCCGGTTCTCGTCGGTGTCGGTGCCGGCGCCGACACCCTGGTGAAAGCGGGCTACAAACCGGCGATCGTCGTCGGCGACCCGGAACAGATGAAGGCGGCGACCCTGCGGTGTGGTGCGCAGGTCGTGCTGCCCGCCGACACCGACGGACACGCCCCCGGCCTCGAACGCATCCAGGACCTCGGCATCGGAGCGACGACTTTCCCGGCCGCCGGAACCGCGGCCGATCTCGCGTTGCTGCTCACCGACTTCCATGGTGCCGACCTCATCGTCACCGCCGGCTACGGCGGGTCCCTCGACGACTTCTTCGACCGCTCACGTCGTGAGTCGACGCCGTCGACGTTCCTGACCCGGCTCAAGGTCGGACCCAAACTGGTCGACGCCAAGGCAGTCGCGACGCTGTATCGCAGCCGGGTGTCCGGCGCCGCGATCGCCTGCGTCATTCTCGCCGCGCTGATCGCGGTCATCGCCGCGGTGATGCTCTCGAGCGCGGGACCCGAGATCACCGATTGGGCTGTGGCCCAATGGAACCACTTGTTCGAGTGGGCCCGGGGAGTCTGGAACAGGTAGGGCATGATTTCACTACGCCAGCACGCCATCTCGTTGGTGGCGGTGTTCCTGGCCCTCGCGCTGGGGTTGTTCCTCGGTTCGGGGTTCGTGGGCGATCGCGTCAATTCCCTGACCGGTACGAGTCGCGACCGGATCGGCGACCTCGAGCAGCAGCGCGACGGTCTCAACGATCAGGTGAACGCCGCCAACAGCTTTGACGCCGCGATCGCTCCGCGGCTGATCGCCGATCAGCTCAAGGGGCACGCCGTCCTCGTCGTCACCACGCCCAACGCCGCCGACTCCGACGTCGACGCCGTCAAACAGTCGTTGTCGACCGCGGGCGCAACGTTTTCCGGGCAACTCGGCCTCACCGACAAGCTCGTGCGTGACGACAGCGCCGAACAGGTCCGCACCATCGTCGACCAGACGATTCCCCCGGGCGCGACACTGCGTGCGGAACTGACCGACTCGGGTTCACGCGTCGGGGATCTGTTGGGGACCTTGGTGATGCATCGCAGCGATCAGAACGCTGCCGCGGTTGCCGATCGGCAGACCGGGCTGCAAACCCTGCGTGACGGCGGGTTCCTGACCTATGTCGACAACGCGATCCGGCCCGCCGATCTGGTGGTGTTCATCTCCGGCGATGCGCTGCCGGAGAATTCCGGCGCCCAGGGGCAGTTGGTCGCCCGGCTGGCCGCCGCGATGACCGCGCGCGCACAGGGCGGCGAGCTCGTCGGTCGCAGTGGTTCGGCGACGGGCGTGTCACCGATAGCGGTGATCCGTTCGGACCCGGCGTTGCGCAACGCGATCACGACGACCGACAACGTCGATGCGCAGACCGGCCTGATCACCACCGTCCTCGCGCTCGACGAGGAGAGTCAGGGCCGCTCCGGTTCCTTCGGCTCCGGTCCGGGGGCGACCGCGATCACCGTCGGCGCGCAACCGGCCCAGTCGCAACCGGCCTGAGCAGTCGAAGCGCCGCGCACCACACGCCCGCATCGTCACCCGCGATCCGACGTCTGCCGCGACACGCGGGGCTGCCCGCCCCGTCGGTGTCGTGGCAGGCGTGAGGCGGCTGTGGTGTTACCCTGGAGTCCCGTAGGTGAGCAGGCTTTGATGACCTGATCCGGCCGACGGGAGAAACGGTTTTGCGACCACTGCGCGTTCATACGGGCACCAAACACATTTTCGTGACGGGCGGAGTCGCCTCGTCCTTGGGTAAGGGCTTGACCGCCTCGAGTCTCGGTCAGCTCCTCACGGCCCGCGGTCTGCGGGTCACCATGCAGAAGCTCGATCCCTATCTCAACGTCGATCCGGGAACGATGAATCCGTTCCAGCACGGTGAGGTCTTCGTCACCGAGGACGGCGCGGAAACCGATCTCGACGTCGGACATTACGAGCGCTTCCTCGACCGCAACCTGTCGCAGTCGGCGAATGTGACCACCGGACAGGTGTATTCGAGTGTCATCGCCAAAGAACGACGCGGCGAGTACCTCGGCGAGACGGTGCAGGTGATCCCGCACATCACCGACGAACTCAAGTCGCGGGTCCTCGCGATGCGTGAACCCGGTGACGACGGCGAGGCACCTGACGTGGTGATCACCGAAATCGGTGGCACCGTCGGCGACATCGAGTCACTGCCGTTCATCGAGGCCGCCCGCCAGATCCGCCACGACGTGGGGCGCGACAACGTGTTCTTCCTGCATGTGTCGCTGGTGCCCTACCTCGCACCGTCGGGTGAGCTCAAGACCAAACCCACCCAGCATTCGGTGGCCGCGCTGCGCAACGTCGGTATCCAGCCCGATGCGCTGATCCTGCGGTGCGACCGCGACGTCCCCGAAGGTCTCAAGAAGAAGATCGCGCTGATGTGCGACGTCGACATCGAAGGCGTCATCTCCACACCCGACGCGCCGTCGATCTACGACATCCCCAAGGTGCTGCACAGCGAGCAACTCGACGCCTACGTGGTCCGCAAACTCGGCCTGCCCTTCCGCGACGTGGACTGGACCGAGTGGGGTGAGCTGCTCAACCGGGTGCACGAGCCCCGGGAGACCGTGCGAATCGCGTTGGTGGGCAAGTACGTCGACCTCCCCGACGCCTACTTGTCGGTGACCGAGGCGATCCGCGCCGGCGGCTTCGCGTGGCGTGCGCGCACCGAGATCAAGTGGGTGCCGTCGGACGAGTGCGCCACATCGCAGGGTGCACAGGCCGCGCTCTCCGACGTCGACGGCGTCCTCATCCCGGGAGGCTTCGGGATCCGCGGCATCGAGGGCAAGGTCGGCGCGATCAGCTACGCCCGCCGTCGCGGTATCCCACTCCTCGGGCTGTGCCTGGGCTTGCAGTGCATCGTCATCGAGGCGGCGCGCTCAGTGGGACTCGACCATGCCAGTTCCGACGAATTCGACCCGGACACACCGCATCCGGTGATCTCCACGATGGCCGACCAGCACGATGCGGTCGCCGGCGAGGCGGATCTGGGCGGAACGATGCGTCTGGGTGCCTACCCGGCGAGCCTGAAGGAGGGGTCGGTGGTCGCCAAGGCCTACGGCACCACCGAGGTCTCCGAACGCCACCGTCACCGCTACGAGGTGAACAACACCTACCGCGACACCATCGCCGAGTCCGGGCTGGTGTTCTCCGGAACCTCGCCCGATGGGCATCTCGTCGAATTCGTCGAGTACCCGCCCGAGGTGCACCCGTTCCTGGTGGCCACTCAGGCGCACCCGGAGCTGAAGAGCCGGCCGACGCGCCCACACCCGCTATTCCGGGCGTTCATCGACGCGGCGCTGAAATACAAGGCAGCCGAACGGCTTCCGGTGGATCTGGGCGACTACGACGCGCCGCAGGCCGAGAACGACGAGTCCCAGGTTGCGACCGCCGTGGCTGTCGACGCCGGAGGCGATCGGGCTTGACCGGCACCTCCGATGGCGCCGGAACCCACGACTTCGGGGTCCGTGGTTCACGCCTGGTGTACGAGGGAGCGATCCTCGCGTTACGGGTCGACGAGGTCGTGATGCCCGGTGGCCGAACCGCCGAGCGTGAGGTCGTCGAGCATTTCGGTGCGGTGGCCGTCGTTGCCCGGGACGCGCAGGGTCGGATCGCGATGGTGCGCCAATACCGGCACCCGATCGGGCACCGTCTGCTCGAACTGCCCGCCGGGCTGCTCGATCAGGGGGGTGCCGAAACGGCGGTGGACGCCGCCCGGCGCGAACTGGCCGAAGAAACCGACCTCGCCGCCGATCGGTGGCGGGTGTTGGTCGATCTGGATCTGTCACCGGGTTTCACCGACGAGGCGTTACGCCTCTACCTCGCCGAGGGTTTGCACACGCTCACCGCGGCCGAGCGCACTGATGAGGAAGCCGACATGTCGATCGAGTGGATCGCCACCGACGAAGCGGTCCGCAAGGTGTTCGCCGGCGACATCGTGAACGCGACCAGCGTCGCGGGCATCCTGGCCGTTGCGGCGGCCGATCGCGGCGAGGTCACGTTGCGGCCGGTGGAGGCACCCTGGCGCGACGAGCCGAGTGCCTTCCGCGCCCGACGGGAGCGGGGCGCGCACCAGTAGGCCTCGACCGGCGGGCCACGCCGGGTCGGGAGTGGGATCGGGAGCGAGGAGTCGGCATGACCGAGCAGGAGGGCATCGACGCGGCGATCACCCGCTATCTCGATCACTTGACCGTCGAACGCGGCGTTGCGGCGAACACACTGAGCTCCTATGGTCGCGACCTCGGACGGTATCGGCAGTATCTGCGTGCGCGGAAGATCGACGATCTCGCCGACGTGGCCGAGGCCGATGTCCGTGAGTTCCTCGTCGCGTTGCGCAGAGGTGCCCCGGAATCCGGGGAACGACCGCTCGCGGAGAGTTCGGTGGCGCGAACCCTGGTGGCCACCAGAGGTTTTCACAAGTTCGCCGCGGCGGAGGGGCTCGTCGCCGACGACGTCGCCCATGCGGTACGGCCGCCGAGCCCGGCCCGCCGGCTGCCCAAGGCGTTGTCGGTGAGCGACGTCGAACGCATCCTGGACGCCTCCGGAGCCCCCGATCACGCACGCGCGCTCCGCGATCGGGCACTCCTGGAACTCCTCTACAGTTGCGGCGCACGCATCTCCGAGGCCACCGGGCTCGATCTCGACGACATCGACACCGACACCCGGGCGGTGCGGTTACACGGCAAGGGTGGCAAGGAGCGGGTGGTTCCCGTCGGCGGGCCGGCCATCGATGCTCTCGAGGCATATCTGGTGCGCGGACGTCCGACACTCGTGCACCGGTCGACCGCGGCACTGTTCCTCAACGCCCGCGGGGGTCGGCTCACCCGTCAGGGCGCCTGGCAGGTGTTGGCGTCGGCGGCAGAGCGCGCCGGACTCGAGGGCGCGGTGTCGCCACACACCCTGCGGCACAGTTTCGCCACCCATCTCCTCGACGGTGGAGCCGATGTTCGCGTGGTCCAGGAACTGTTGGGGCACGCGTCGGTGACGACCACTCAGGTCTACACACTGGTGACGGTGAACACGATGCGCGAGGTGTACGCGACCGCGCACCCGCGGGCGCGGTGATACACGGTCGGCGACGAACGTCCATGGTTGCGGCGATGCTCCACGGGATCGTCGGCGCGACCCACTAGGCTTTGGTGGAGGTCCGGGCCGAAACGGCCGGGCCGAGACGACAGAAAGGGGGCTGCGCAGCGGTGAGTATCTCGAGCACCCGGCGACCCAGCGCCCACTTCGACGACCAGTACCGTCTCGAGGTTCCCAGCGGCGCGGACATCGACGAGACCGATCACCGCACCGCCCGGGTCCCGGCCGATGATCAGATCGGTCCCACCGGTCGTCCCTACCGTCCCGTTCCCGAACCGACCCCGCTCGATCGGCACGGTCCGGCGACGGTCATCGCGGTCTGTAACCAGAAGGGCGGGGTCGGCAAGACCACCTCGACGATCAATCTGGGTGCGGCCCTCGCCGAGTACGGCCGCCGCGTCCTGCTGGTCGATCTCGACCCGCAGGGTGCGCTGTCGGCGGGTTTGGGTGTGCCGCACCACGAACTCGACGAGACCGTCTACAACCTGCTCGTGCCGCCGCACGCGCCGACCGACGAGGTGTTGATGCGCACCCGGGTCGACGGCCTGGATCTGCTGCCCAGCAACATCGACCTCTCGGCCGCCGAGATCCAACTGGTCACCGAGGTCGGCCGCGAGCAGGCTCTCGCCCGTGCGCTGCATCCGGTCCTCGACCGTTACGACGTGGTCCTCATCGACTGCCAGCCGTCGCTGGGTCTGCTCACCGTCAACGCCCTGGCCTGCGCCGACACGGTGCTGATCCCGATGGAGTGCGAGTACTTCAGCCTGCGCGGACTGGCGTTGCTCACCGACACCATCGAGAAGGTCCACGACCGCCTCAACATGCGTCTCGACGTCGGCGGAATCCTGGTGACCATGTTCGACGCGCGCACCCTGCATTCCCGAGAGGTGATGGCGCGGGTCGTCGAGGTGTTCGGCGACAAGGTGTACGACACCGTCATCGCGCGCACCGTCCGCTTCCCGGAAACCAGTGTGGCCGGCGAACCGATCACCTCGTGGGCGCCGAAATCTGCTGGAGCACAGGCTTATCGGGCCCTGGCTCGCGAGGTCATCGCGCGCAACGTCAAGCAGGCATGAGCGAACCGAGCGACGTCGGCGGGGCAGATGCTGCTCCCGACTCGGCACCGGCTGAGCCGGACTCCGGTTTTCGCGTACGTCTGGCGAACTTCGAAGGCCCCTTCGACCTGCTGCTCAACCTGATCAGTCAGCATCGCCTCGACGTGACCGAGGTGGCGCTGCACGAGGTGACCGACGACTTCATCGCCTACACCCGGGAGATGGGTCCGGAGTTGGGGTTGGAGCAGACCACCGAATTCCTCGTGGTGGCCGCGACGCTGCTCGACCTCAAGGCCGCACGCCTGCTGCCGTCCGGGGAGGTCGACGATCCCGAGGATCTCGCCCTGCTCGAGGCACGCGACCTGTTGTTCGCGCGGCTCCTGCAATACCGTGCGTACAAGCAGGTGGCGGCGCTGTTCGGCGAGTTGGAAGCCGCTGCACTGCAACGGTATCCGCGTGCGGTGTCGCTGGAGGAGCGTTACGCCGATCTGCTGCCCGAGGTGACGTTGGGCGTCACGCCCGGAGGGTTCGCCGAGGTCGCCGCGGCGGCGTTGCGGCCGCGGCCGACACCGACCGTGGGGCTCGACCACCTGCATGACTCACACCAGGTGTCGGTCCCGGCGCAGGCGCAACGGATGGCGGGGCTGTTGGCCGACAGCGCCCCCGGCGAGGGGCTGACCTTCGGTCAGCTCGTCGCCGGCTGCGCCAACGCGCTGGAGGTGGTCGGCAGCTTCCTGGCGTTGCTCGAACTGTTCCGGGAACGCGCGATCACGTTCTCTCAACCCGAGGCGCTCGGTGACCTGCGGGTGCTGTGGTCGGGGGAGCGTGAACTCGACGATCTGAGTTTCGACAAGGCAGAGGACTACGGATGACCGAGCCGCACGATGCACCGGCCCCCGAGCGGGCAGCCGACGACCCCGGACACGACGACCCTGGACACGACGACCGGGGACACGGGGACCGGGGACACGACGACCGGGGACACGGGGACCAGGGGCACGGGGACCACACACCCGAGGGCACCTCCGAGCCCGGGCAGGGCGCCCTCGACGTCGCCACCGACGAGACCGTCGACGACGCGGAACTTCGCTCCGCACTGGAGGCCCTGCTGCTCGTCGTCGACACACCGGTGACCTCCGACGAGCTGGCGAACGCGATCGGCGTCGACGCGCTGCGGGTCCGGGAGATGCTCAACGAGATGTCGGCGGACCTGACGTCAGCGCACAGCGGAATCGATCTGCGCTTCGCCGGGGACGGCTGGCGGTACTACACGCGAGCCGACTACGCGCCCTACGTCGAGCGACTGCTGCTCGACGGAGCGCGCTCGAAACTGACCCGCGCGGCGCTGGAAACCCTGGCGGTGATCGCCTACCGGCAGCCCGTCTCGCGGGCGCGGGTCAGTGCGATCCGCGGCGTCAACGTCGACGGTGTCATCCGGACCCTGGTGGCGCGCGGACTGATCAACGAGGTCGGAACCGATCCGCAGACCACCGCCACCACCTACGGCACAACCGAATTGTTCCTCGAACGACTCGGCCTCGCCTCACTGGAGGAACTGCCCGATCTCGCACCCCTGCTGCCCGACGTCGACCTCATCGACGACCTCGATGAGGAACTCAACTCCGATCCCCGATTCGCCAAACTCGCGGGTAAAGCGTCAGACTCAGAGGGGGCACCCGACGGCACATCGCCGATCGGCGTCGCCGACGACGACCTCGAGAATCAGGACTGAGATATGGCAACCGCTGGCCGGGACGGCACACCGGGACGACGCAGGACAGACAAGAACAGCAAGTCAGACAAGAACGGTAGGGCGGACAGAAACGCCACGCCGCGCGGCAAGGCCACCGGCGACGGTTCGCGGGCAGGCAAGGCCGCGAGCGGTCAGCGTGGCGGCAAGCCGGTGGGTAAGGGCGCCGGCGGCGCGGGTGCCCAGCAGCCGGCACACGCCAAGAAGCGGCACCGCAAGGGGAGTTCGCAACCGGATGTGAAGGCCGGTCGGATCCGGCTCAACAATGCCCGACCCGCACGGCATCAGAGTCCGACGCCCGACGTCGAGGAGCAGGGTGCCACCTATGTCGCCGACGGGGTGCGCCTGCAAAAGGTTCTCGCGCAGGCCGGTGTGGCCTCGCGGCGCGGCGCCGAGGAGCTTATCGCCGCCGGGCGTGTCGAGGTCGACGGCGAGATCGTCACCGAGCAGGGTCTGCGGATCAATCCCGACACCGCGATCATCCGGGTCGACGGTGCCCGGGTCATCATGGACGAGACACGTCAGTACCTCGCGCTGAACAAGCCCAAGGGTTGGCAGTCCACCATGTCCGACGACCAGGGGCGCCCCTGTGTCGGCGACATCGTCGCCGAGCGGGTCATGTCGGGTCAGCGACTCTTCCACGTCGGCCGGCTCGACGCCGACACCGAAGGTCTGTTGCTGCTCACCAACGACGGTGAATTGGCCAACCGTCTGATGCATCCGTCCTATGAGGTGCCCAAGACCTATTTGGCCTGGGTGCGCGGTGAGGTGCCCCGATCATTGGTGCGCACGCTGCGTGACGGGGTCGAACTCGACGACGGGCCGGTCGCCGTCGACGGCTTCACGATCCTCGGTGTGCACCAGGGTGAATCCCAGGTCCGAATCGTGTTGCACGAGGGTCGGAATCGGATCGTCCGTCGGCTGATGGAGGAGGTCGGATTCCCGGTGCAGGCGCTGGTGCGAACCCACATCGGTACCGTGGCCCTCGGCGAACAGCGGCCGGGAAGTCTGCGGGTGCTCGGACGTGACGAGGTCGGTGCGCTGTACAAGGCGGTCGGCCTGTGAACGGCGGCGTGATCGCGATCGACGGTCCCGCCGGAACCGGCAAGTCGAGTGTGTCGAAGTTGTTGGCGCACAAGGTCGGCGCGCACTTTCTCGACACCGGCGCGATGTATCGCGCGGCCACTCTCGCGGTGCAGCGGGCCGGGGTGGATCCCGCCGACGCGGATGCGGTGGTCGCAACCGTCGACGCCGCCGATATCGCCTTGCGTCCCAACGGAGACGGCTCATCGCGGGTGTTCCTCGACGGTGAGGACGTCAGCGGTCCGATCCGCTCCGATGCGGTCACCGCCGCCGTCTCCGCGGTGTCGGCGGTCCCGGCCGTGCGAACCAAACTCGTTGCGCTGCAACGCCGCCAGGCCGAATCGGAGCTGCTGGTGGTCGAGGGTCGAGACATCGGTACCGTGGTGTTCCCCGACGCCGCGATCAAGATCTTCCTCACCGCATCACCCGAGGCGCGGGCCGAACGCCGGCACCGCCAGAACCTCGCCGCGGGACGGCCCAGCGACCACGCCGAAGTCCTTGCCGCGGTGAACCGACGCGACCATCTCGACTCGACCCGCGCGGTGTCCCCGCTGCGGCAGGCCGACGATGCGGTGCTGGTGGACACCAGCGACATGACCTTGGACCAGGTTCTCGACCGGTTGGTCGAACTGGTCCGCGCACGGATCGGAGTTGCCTCGTGACCGACATGTCCGACGCCACCGGCGGCACAGCCGACGCGCTCGCCCTGCCCGGCGACGGTACCTGGAGCGATGAAACCGAGTGGGATCTCGGCGACTTCGACGACGTCGAGGAGTTCGGTGAGGCCGAACGGGTACCCGAGGTGGCCATCGTCGGTCGCCCGAACGTCGGCAAGTCGACTCTCGTGAACCGTATCCTCGGCCGCCGTGAAGCCGTCGTCGAGGACATCCCCGGCGTTACTCGTGACCGCGTCTCGTATTCGGCGACGTGGTCGGGCCGCCGGTTCACCGTCGTCGACACCGGCGGTTGGGAACCGGATGCGAAGGGCCTGCAGCAGGCGGTGGCGGCGCAGGCCGAACTCGCGATGCGCACGGCCGACGTGATCGTGCTCGTGGTCGACGGGACGGTCGGGGCCACCACGACCGACGAGGCCGTCGCCCGCACGCTGCGCCGATCGAAGACCCCGGTCATCCTGGTGGCCAACAAGATCGACAGCGAGCGGCAGGAGGCCGAGGCGGCCTCACTGTGGTCGCTGGGACTCGGTGAGCCACACCCGGTGTCGGCGGCGCACGGTCGAGGCGCCGGCGATGTCCTCGACGTCATCCTCGAGCGGCTGCCGCATACGCCGCGGGAGGACGCCGGTATCCGGCTCGGCGGGCCACGTCGGGTCGCGCTCGTCGGGAAACCGAACGTCGGCAAGAGTTCGCTGCTGAACAAGCTCGCCGGGTCGCAACGCTCGGTGGTCGACAATGTTGCCGGCACCACCGTTGATCCGGTGGACGAGTTGATCGAGCTCGACGGCAAGACGTGGCAATTCGTCGACACCGCGGGTCTGCGGCGCAAGGTCCGCACGGCCAGCGGTCACGAGTACTACGCATCGTTGCGGACGCGGTCGGCGCTCGACGCCGCCGAGGTGGCGATTCTGTTGATCGATGCCTCCGAGCCCATCACCGAGCAGGACCTGCGTGTGCTGTCGATGATCATCGACTCCGGTCGAGCGCTGGTGATCGCGTTCAACAAGTGGGATCTGGTCGACGAGGACCGTCGGTACACCCTCGACAAGGAGATCGACCGGGAACTCGCGCGGGTGCCGTGGGCGCGGCGGGTCAACATCTCGGCGATGACGGGCCGAGCCGTGCAGAAGCTGGTGCCTGCGCTCGAAGGCGCCCTCGACTCGTGGGACAAGCGGATTTCGACAGGGCCGCTGAACAATTGGCTCAAGGAGGTCATCGCGGCCACCCCGCCGCCGCTGCGCGGCGGACGCCAACCGCGGGTCATGTTCGCCACCCAGGCCGCGGTGCGGCCACCCACATTCGTGTTGTTCACCACCGGATTCCTCGAGGCCGGCTATCGCCGCTTCCTGGAGCGCAGACTGCGCGAGCAGTTCAATTTCGATGGTTCGCCGGTGCGGATCAACGTGCGGGTGCGCGACAAGAGGGATCACCGCAAACGCTGACCAGTCGGGTCCGAGATCGCCGGATTGCCCTGTGACATACTCCTTTCGTGCTCATCTTGGCAATCATCGTGTTCGGAATGGTCATCGGCGCTCTCGCCCAACTGCTCATCGGCGGCAAGAACATGTGGAACATCGACTGGGGTCTCGCGATCGTCGCGGGTCTGGTCGGATCGTTCGTCGGTGGACTCCTGATCAGCTTGATCTCGGGTGACGGGATCAACTTCCGCCCCAGCGGGATCATCGGGTCGTTGATCGGCGCACTGATCGTCACCGGCGGTTGGGTCTGGTACAAGAAGCGCTCTGCCGCTTCCTGATCAGTGTCCTGACCAGCCGATTGGCTCCCTGGGCGGATCGTCGGCTAGTCTCATCTACGCCCTGATGACGAGAGCTTCTCGGATCATGGCAACGGGCTGTGGCGCAGTTTGGTAGCGCACTTGACTGGGGGTCAAGTGGTCGCAGGTTCAAATCCTGTCAGCCCGACAACCAGAAACCCCCTCTGACCAGCGTCGGAGGGGGTTTCGTGCTTGGTGGGCCGGTGGCCCGCAGAACCTCAGTGGGCCAACAGCGGGCCAACGTGCGGTGAGATGTCAGAGCCTCGGAGTAGCTTGCAGCAATGTCGAAGCAGCAGCGCATCGAGCGTTCGGGCCCGATGGTGGGCCATATCAAGCAGGGAAGTCGGGTCTATGCTCCGCCGATGATCGCGCTGGGTATCGAGGTGGGTGATTGGGTCCGAGACGACGTGCCGGACCTCCTGTGGCCGATTCTTGTCATGGCAGACACTGGACCTAACCGCGTGATGGATTTTGTCCGCTGGCAGAAGTCAGTGATTGCTGACGTGGGGGACGCTTTACCGCCCAAGGAGTTGGCCAGGGCGATAGACGGGCGTCTTACCAGTCTGGATGCTGTGCTCAGTTCGCATCCGGCGCTGATGAAATGCGCGTGTGCGCGTGCACATGAGCACGGCTTGCTCCCTGAATCAGTGGTTGGTGTGCTCCGGGTCTATCCCGATGCTCCGGCGCGGTGGCTGATCGGTACTGATATCGAGCCGCCCACCCAGGCGGGCGTGAACCTGTTATCACGGGGCCTCCTTGAGGTCATCGGCGAAGGGCACTGGGAGGCGTTGGTGAAGTGCCTAACCATCTGGGGCATGGTCCAGGTAGGCGTCTTCAAGACCTCCGACTCGGCGATGATTGAAGTCCTCAGGAAATTCCCGAACGATCCGGAAACCAGGGCGCGAGCGGAGACAGTGGTGCGTGCTTCCTGGGGCTCTTTTCGCGGGCTAAACAAGTACGAGGACCCCGAATACTATGACCAGTCGATCCGCTGGGCACGCCAGTTCTGGGGCGTGAACTCAATCATCACCCCGTGCGTCCGTGAGCGATCTTTGAAGGGAGCAGAGGAAATGAATTCTGCCAATGACGCCGCTCCTGGCGACGAACGCCCGGCAGCTCCGGACGGCTACAGCGATCAGCCGGAGGACAAGAGGCAGCTAGCCATGGACTTGGCTAGCAGCTTCGCTGAAGCAATCGAGACTGCGCCACAACATCTTCATGAACCAGCGCGACAGGAGGTGACGTCCGGTTTGGTCATGCGAGCGGCGCGCGAAGTTATCGCAGTCCTTGGAAGCCCAGACCTGTGGTGCTTCGAGTTCGGCGCGCATGTTGGTCGGACGCTCGTGGAGGTCCGGATCTACATCGAGTGGATGGCGCTGCAAGACCACTCGATATACCGCAAGTACCAAGAATATGGGGAGGGCAAAGCGAAGCTGAATGCGCTTATAGCCGAAGAGTTGCCAGACCGCTACAAGACCCCGGCGGTGCGTGAGTCTATTGATGCGGTGGCTGCGCTCAGCCACAATGACTCGGGAATTGATCTGCGAACAGTTGACACCCGGGACACCTTCGCTGCGGTGTCTCTCAGGAAAATGGCGGAGGAAGCAGGTCTTCTGGATTACTACCGGCACGCCTACACCGTGGCGAGCGGGGTGACGCACTCTGAGTGGTGGTCGGTGGAGACGCATGCCATGGAACGATGCATGAACAGCCTTCATCGGGGGCATCTGATCCCAAGTCTTTCGCTGCCAGTGGGTGCGGACATTGCTCTGGCCGATTCGTGGATTGCTACTCTGAACGCTCTGATGCGCCGGAGTCTCGACCTGCTGGGTACCGATTCGGCTGCTGTCGAGTCGGCGTTCGCGTGGACGAACGGCGATGAGGTAGCGAACCTGGAGCAAAATTGAGCAAGGTCCTCATCGCCCTCCTGACGACACCGCCGAGACCGTATACGCCCCTGGTCCGGTCGGCACGTTCGCGCCCGGAAGTTCCGAACGGGACCCAGCCGGTAAACCCGGTGAGGTCAATCGGTTCGGCGACGCTCACTGTGCCGCTGACCCGAACAGGGAAGCGCCAGCGGCCCGCAGCTCATCGGCATTCGCGTCGGAGTAGATCGACAGCGAGACCGCTGGATCGTGGCCGTGCCATCCGGCCACGATGTGCACCGGGACCTCGGTCGAGCATGAGGGTCACCGACGTATTGCGGAGACCGTGGAGCTTGATACGACGCAGCCCGGCGCGGGCACGCAGCCGATGGAACTCGTCGGAGTACCAGTCGGGAGCGGCGGGCGATCCGTCCTCACGGGAGGCCACGAAGCGATCCTCGTCCCACGGCACACCGATGGCGAGAACCGCTTCCTTCTGCCGAGTCTTGAGGGCGCGCAGGGCCTCGATCAGCACGGCGGGCATCGGCAACTCCCGGCGGGACCGACGCGACTTGGGCGCGCCCTCGATGGTCTCGGTGCCGACGGTCACGCGGCCCCGGCGCACCCGGAGCACCTCGCCGTCGATAGCCGACCACCGACGGCCGAGTACTTCTGATCGCCGCAGTCCGTAGCAACTCAGCAACCAGCAGGCGTAGAACCGGTCATCGCGGACAGACTCGCGGAAACGCTGGGCCTCGGCCACAGTCCATGACTTCGCCGTGGTCTCGGAGTCCGGCTCCGCGTCGTCCTCATCGACATCGGCGGCGGCGGGCCGCTCGACCAGGGCGGCGACGTTGCGCGGCAGCACACCCTGGTCGACGTAGGACTGCACCACCGCAGTGAATGCGGTCAGCGTCGCACGCACCGTGATCGGTCGTACACCCCGTGGTTGCCCACCGGCAGGCGCGGAAGAATGCCGGGGTCAACGGGCGCGTAGGCTGCCCTGCGGGGCCGCACGACACGACCCGAACGGACCAGCCCGGCGAGGCAGGTGTGCAGACACGCCACCATGCCGATCAGCGGATACCTCGCACCTCGCCGGGAGCGGCCCACCGCCCCGACCCCGGTCTACGACCAGGCCACGAAACGTGAGCCGACGCCGGTGGCTCTCACCCTCGACGCCGACTTCCGTCTCGACACCGAGGTCGAGGCGATCTGTGAACCGCTTGCCCGACGGATCTGGGAGCAGCCGAATGCCCGTGGGTACGTCGGCTACGTCGAGGCCATCGTCGGGGCTGTGGGAGAGCTGTGTGGAACCGTCGCCGGACTTACCGCCGACGCCAAGCTCCGGGGACTCGACGGTGCCGACCGGACCCGTGCTCGCGCGGCTCTTCGCACAGTCACGCGTACGTCGGTCCCGACGATCACCGCCGACATGCTCACCGACGGCTCGTGGGTCGCGCCTCTGATCGAGCTGGCCCGCCGCGACACCGACGCCCTCGCGCGGCTCCTCGGCCATCAGGCCACCGACCGACGTGGTGGTGAGACTGCCTCCGACACCCTCCTCGTGGTGTGCGCGACGTGGATCGCAGCGCCCGCGACCTCGAACGCCGCATCGACAAGGCCGAATACTGGCGCGCCCAGCGGACCACCTCATCCGGCACGGCCCTCCGCAACGACGCCCAGATGGCCCGCGACGTGCTGGCTGAGCTTGGAATCGATCAGGCGACCGACACGAAGGGCAGCACGTCATGACCGCGGAGTACCTGCACGCGTGCTCCGGCTGCGGGCAGCCCACCGTTCGGTTTCGAGGGAGCGTTCACGGATTCACCTGTGATGCCTGCATGACCTCGCGGATCGGCCTCGACCGTGGGCCGACGCGCCACCAGCGCCGGTCGTCGTACTTCATCGAGTCTCATCGCCAGGAGGTATCCGGTGGCGAGTGAACAGACCGTACGTAGTGCAGATCGGATGGCCGCCGCGATGCACGAATCCGGTCACTGCGTCGCCTCGGTGATCTTCGGGCCGGGCATCGAACGTGCAGTGCTGACGCCGAACAACCGGCATCACGCCGGGTTCACCGAGCACAACAACCGTCCCGATGCCGTCGGGATGCACCCGCTCATCACCGCCGCCGGTCCGATGGCCGAGGCACGTCATCGGTTCGGACCCCGCCCGACGCAGCGACAAGTGTTCGCGGTGCTCGACGTGAACTCTCACGACTACGCGACGCCGCGGGCCTCGGGTAATCCGTCGCCGACGGACGCCGCGCCGCTGCTCGACAGGTGTTGGACCGCCGTCATCGAGCTGGCACGCGTGCTCGATGAGCGCGGCGAGATCGGCGAGGGTGACGTACTCGCCGCGCTGCGTGTCCCGCCCGGTGATGCGGAGACGCGCTATCTCACTGAGCTGCGCAGCGGCTACCGAGCAGTGTCGTGATCGCTCGGTCATTGGTTTGAACGGATCACGTCGAGCGAGGCTACCGACTCAGGCAGGATTGTGACGTAACCTTGTCCGACACCCCACATCCTCGGGAAAGAGAGCGCTCATGCAGACAGACGTGGACCCCGATGTTCAGCGCATCATCGATCAAGCTGCCCCTGGAATCCAGGAGGTCGTGACCGCGTACGAACAGTTCGAAGGCGCGTATTTCGCGGCTGCGCAGACGACCCAATCCACCATCGTCGCTGGCTACAACTCGACCCAGTTCTGATGCCGACTTGGGGGCGGATTCTTCGCGAGATAGGTGAAACCGAACAACTACTTACGGTGCAAGGTAAGACCGGGCCACCGCACCCATCGCCGCAGGACGTGATTCGGCGAAAGTATCTCGAGAAGCTGAGTGCGCACACGGGCAGGACGTCGATTGTTTATGCGACGTGCTGGATGGAGAACAAGGAAGTCCCGGGACAGGCGGTCTCCGTCAACCTCGGTGACGTCCAGGGCTTCATGGAGGCCTGCTACGGAGTCAAATCTCGCGACCTGGACCTCATCATCACCAGCCCCGGTGGTAGCCCCGACGCCGCCGAGTCGATCATGGACTACCTCCGCACTCAGTTCGACCACATTCGGGCCATTATCCCGGTGGCCGCGATGTCAGCGGCGACGATGATGAGCCTGGCTGCCGACGAAATCATCATGGGCAACCACTCACAGCTCGGGCCCATCGACCCTCAGCTCACCGTCATGACGCCGGAGGGGCCGCGTTCCGCTCCGGGGCAGGCAATCCTCGACCAGTTCGAGCAAGCCAAGCGGGAGTGCCAGGACCCGGCGAATATCGGCGCGTGGCTCCCGATGCTGCGCGCTCTATTGCCGGGGCTGCTCGCGCAATGTCAGCACTCTCGGGACCGCGCGGAGCAGTTCGCACGGACGGCGCTCGAAGCCCATATGTTCGCCGGTCAGCCTGATGCAGCTGACAAGGCGGACATTGCGGCGGCATGGTTTGCGGATTTCTCGTACTTCAAGTCCCATGGTCGCCGAGTAAGCAGAGACGAGGCGCGCACGCTCGACCTCACTGTGACCGATCTCGAATCGGACCCGACACTGCAAGACCTCGTCTTGTCGGTTCACCACGCGGTTCGCCACACGTTCAATCAGACACCCGCAGTCAAGATCATCGAGAACGACGACGGTGTTGCGTACATCGAGGCTATTCAGAGTCAGCAGGTGGTGATCAACGGCCCCCATCCCGTCGTCGCGGCACCCCCCGCGCCTGACGGCACTGGACCGGCGACAGCACCCGGTGGCAACCGCGCGGCTCGGCGGCAGGCAGCACGGAAGAAGAACTGAGGCGAACTCTAGACTGCTGCTCACACGTTCGACGTGGGGCCAACAGTGGGCCAAGACCCGCGCGTACGCAGTGGTCGCGGCTGTACGCGGTGAACGGAGGCAGGCCGTTGAGCTGAACGTATCGGACGCCATCGAACATAGGTGCACGTTCTCCGAGCTACTGGGGGTCAAGTGGTCGCAGGTTCAAACCCTGTCGGCCCGACGTATAAGCCCCCGGCGAGGAGGCGATTGTCGGAGGCACGGTCGAGGCCGCCATAACCGCGGAACAGAGGACAGGTCCCGCGCGGACGGTCGTTGGGATCAAGTGAGCGGTCGCGGCGCCGAGCGTGGCCGGGGATGCCAGCTGGTGGTCGGCTGTCTCTGGGGGCAGCCAGACCAGGAAGTCGCCGGCGAACACCTCGGCGTGCACCGGGCGGCCCTCGTCATCGGTGGCGACCTCGCCCGGTATCAGGCCGAAGACCTGCACCAATTGGTCGTAGGCGGCTCGTAGGTCCCGGTAGGCCCGGATATGGAGATCCCGGCGTGCTGGGCGTTGATTGTGCCCAGCAGGTCCGCGGTGGGGTCGTCGTCGGCTTCAAGGCCCGACAAGTGCGGACCGGACCGCCTCGCGGGTCCGTTGGAGTTGTTTGATCTCGGTCGGGCCGTGGAGACGGTGACCCGAGTCGGTGCGTGCCGACGGTTGCAACAGCCCGACGGCTTCGTCGTGGTGCAGCGTGCGCACGGTCAGGCCGTTTTCCCGGGCGAGCTCACCGACGCCGATCAACGCGTCATCGTCGGTTCGTCGGCTCATGGCCACGACCCTGAGACCTCACGTTGGGTCAGGTGCAACCTCGGCCGCGGCGTGCGGGGGTACCGGCGAATCGTGGAGCTTCCTTCTCCTTCTGAGGAGGAAGCTGAAGGGCAGCGCGATCAAGATGACGAGGCATGAGACCAGGTAGACATCGTTGATCCCCATGACGTATCCGTTCGCATGGGCTGCGGCGAGCCCGGCAGGCGACGTGGCCCAATGCGAGAGCGCGGAGATGTGATTCGACGCCCTGGAGGTGAGCAGCGAGGAGAACACGCCGATGGACAGACAGGCGGACATCTGCTTCGTCCAGTTCAGGATGGACGAGCCGTAGCCCGACAATTCCTTTGGCAGAGTGATCATTCCGGCGTTGGAGGCGGGCATCGTCGCGAGGGCCAGTCCGATGTACCGCAGTGCCATCCAGATTCTCACGTAATCATGCGATGTGGTCACCGAAAGCTGGGTCATGCGCCAGGTTCCCAATGCGATCAGGAAGACCCCGACGAGCAGCAGCGGCAGAGCTCCGATGCGTTCATAGACCCTTCCGACGATCGGCATCAGGACAGCCATGCAGATCGTGGCGGGTAGTAGGACCAGCGCCGCATCCAGTGGGGCCAGTCCCTGGATGTTCTGCAAGAAGATCGGCGTGAGAAATATGCCGGAATACAGGGCGATGTTGATGATGCAGCCAACGACCACGCCGGCAGTGAAAGTCGGATATCTGAATGTCCGTAGATTCAGAACCGGGCTCTTCGCCCGCAGTTCCCAGAAGATGAACAGAGCCAGGAACACAGCACCGGCGATCAGCGTGCAGACGATGATCGCAGAACTCCACCCCAGGGCCGAACCCTCGCTGAATGCGAAGAGCAGAACAGTGCTCGAGAGCACGCTCAACACGATGCCGGGTATGTCGAGGGCGCTGTCCGCGGAGAGGCGGTAGCCCGGCAAGAAGATGACTCCCAGGATGAGGGCGATCAAGCCCAGGGGGATGTTGATGAAGAAGATGGCCTTCCAGTTGAAGTACTGAATAAGGAAGCCGCTGACCGTCGGTCCGACCGCTGGTGCCAGCGTGGGGGCGATGCTCCAGATGCTGACTGCGGTGATCAGTCTTTTCTTCGGGAGGGCCTGATAGACGATCGCCATGGTGGCGGGAATCGTGACGCCGCCGAAGAACCCTTGCAGGAACCGGATCGCGATCAACATGTCGATGGTGTTCGAGACGAAGACCAACGCTGATGCAGCAGAGAAACCGGCTATGGCGATCAGGTAGAGACGCTTGTAGCTGATCCTCTCGCCCAAGAACGCCGTCAGGGGCGCTGACGTGCCCATGGTCAGCATGAAGCCGGTGATCAACCATTTCGCCGTGTCGAGATCGGTGTGCAGATTCGTCATGAGATATGGCAATGCGATGTTGATCGTGCTGCTGCTGAGCCTGACGACGAACGAGCCCAAGAACATCGTCATCATCATCGGCCAGAACTTGATTTCTCTGGTTGTCTGCACGGTCGCGCTTCCCATCTCTGTCAACCAATCGCCAGATGATTGATATATCAATTATCTGGGCAAAAAAAATATCTCGCCCTTCATCGGCCGGATTGCAGCCCATTGCCGAGCTTGCGCAACAGCGACTTCAGTGTCGCCATCTCGTCGTCGCGCAGCGCCGCTTTGAGCACATCGTTGTACTGCTTCGCGCGCGGCCTCGTCTCTCTCAGGAGTTGCTTCCCGTCCTCTGTGATGAAGACGAGGTATTCTCTTCCGTCGGTCGCCGATCTCCGTCGCTCGACCAGCCCCTTTCTCGCCAGGAGATCGAGCGTCCTGGTGATTGCCGCCGGTTCTTTGAAGCTGTCGGCGGAAAGTTCTTTCTGGTTGTACCCGTCTTTCCGGATCAAGCGATTGAGTATTGCCCATTGCTCCGAGGTGATGTCGAAGTCCTTCAGGTAGGCCTGCCACCGTCCTCTGAGTATCGTGTTCGTCCTGTACACCAACGAATTGAGGGAATCGTCGATATCTGGATACACCTGACGTACCTCCTCACTCGATCGACAGGCATGATCGTACGCCTAGATAATTGATACATCAACTATGAGATGGCGTCGGATCACGTCTCGAGGGCAATACCGCCGACTGCGTGGACGAACTCGACTGCGCGTACGAACTCGACGGGATCGCACCGAGTGCTGCCTCGCCAGCCGTCGGGAACCTGCGACGCTGTCACGAGAGATAGGCGGCGAGTAGCCGGTTGAGAGCCGAATGTGCTTGGGCGCGAGCCACATCGGTATTCGCGTGTTGGGCGATCCAGAGGGCGGTTTCGTTCATGGCGCCGGACAGTTGTGCGGTGGTCGCGTCGAGCAGCTCCTCGTCGACGCCGGCCGCACGCAGGGCATCGCGCAGGTGTGCTGCGGAATTCTCGGCGTCGAGCCGACGCCACTCCTGCCAGCCGACCACCGACGGGGCGTCGATGAGCAGGATTCGTACCGCGGTGCCGGACGTGATCGCGTCGAGGAATGCGTGTGATCCGACGCGGAGTTGGTCGCCGGGGTCTGCACCGGCCGCCTGTGCTGCTTGTACGACCGCATCGGCGACGCGCACCTGCAGCCGTGCGGCGACAGCGCCGAACAGTTCGGCCTTGTTCCGGTAGTGGTGATAGACCGCCCCGCGCGTGACGCCTGCGGCGCCGGCGACATCGTCAAGTGAGACGTCGGCGAAACCTCGTGACGAGAACAGTTCGGTTGCCGAGTCGAGAACGCGCTGGGCGGTCTGAGCGGCGTCGGCGGCGGAGGCGCGGGGCATGGGCTCTTCCTTTACGTGCGGTGCGTATGTATTCTGATCTCGTTACATACTCACTGTACGTAAAGGGGAGTTCTCTTGTCAGCCACCAGTTTCTATCCCGTCCTCATGTCGCGCGACGTCGGCGCCGCGGCATCCTTTTATCGCGAACTCCTCGGGTTCGAGACGACGTTCGAGTCCGACTGGTACGTCAGTCTGAGATTGGGGGCCTTCGAGGTGGCCGTCCTGGCTCATGATCACGCCACGATCCCCGAGGGGTACGGAGCGCTCCCGCGAGGGGTGATCGTGAACCTCGAGGTCGACGATGTCGACGCGGTCCACCGCAGCCTGGCGGCTGATCCGGACATCGAGATCGTCATGGGCCTCAGGGACGAGGACTTCGGGCAACGGCATTTCATTCTCGCCGCACCCGACGGTGTCCTTCTCGACGTCATCCAGCCGCTGCCGCCGAGTGCCGAGTACGCCGACGCCTACGCGTCGGCGTAGCGGTGACACGATGGATCGGTGAGACGACAGGGTGGCTGACACGACAGCCCCCGCGACGAATCGAGGACTCGATGACGCTGCCCGATGATCTTGTTGCCCTGCTGCGCCGACCCGCACCGTGCCATGTCGCGACGATCATGCCCGACGGGTCGCCGCAGCTCACCCAGACGTGGGTCGACACCGACGGCGAGCACGTTCTCATCAACACGGTGCAGGGGTTCCAGAAGGAGAAGAACATCCAGCGCGATCCGCGGGTCTCGATCAACGTCTCCGATCCCGACAACCCCGCACGGTATTTCGAGATCCGGGGCCACGTGATCGGGTCGACCACCGACGGGGGAGCCGAGCACATCGAGGCGTTGTCGCAGAAATACCTCGGAGCGCCGTATCCCTGGTTCGGGGGACGCGACCAAACCCGCATCATCCTCACCATCGACGCCGACAAGATCCACGGAGTCGGCTGAGAAGGCTTGTCGCAGAGCTGTCTGCGCAGGTGTCACGCTCGCTCGTGGGGGATCTTCTCGCCGGCGGTCACGTCGAACGGCAGAGTGTTACCGGCCGGCGGTAGGGGGCAGGTCGCGAAGTCGATGAACGCGCACGGCAGGTTCGTCGCCCGGTTGAAGTCGATGATGACCTCGCCTCCACTTCGCACCACCTCGTCGTCGGCCTCGATGGCCACGCTGCGGTTGGCCGCGTACGTGGTCACCCCGGAGGTGCCGTCGGTGAACAGCACGGACAGGCCACCGGCCTTGCCGTTGAATGCGATGAGGCGATGGTCGGCGCCGTCGCGGGTCAGGACGAGCTCGCCAGGCGAGACGTAGACGTGCGCAAGCCCCTCGGCCACGGCACCCACGGTCACCGGGCGGGGTGTCGAGTAGGGCTCGAAGGTGGCCGACAGCGCCCAGGACGGGTCGGGCTCATAGGTGGGCACCCCACGGAAATCGCGGACGGTGGGCGCATTCTCGTCATGCACCCGGATCAGATAGCCGTCGCCGCGGCGCGCGACTTCGATGTGCACACCGTCGAGTTCGACGATCTCGCCGGCTCCTGTCGCATCGAGGTCGAAGTCGCGGGCTGCGAATGTCTCGCCGCCGTCGGGTCGAAGGTGGCCGGTCGCATCGTCGTACCACCAGGTGCCGGGAAGCCCGTCGAATCGGGTCGGCTCGGTCTCGAGCCACTCGAGTCGGTTGATCGACAACCATCCGAGCGGGTTCGCGAGATCGCGTTCGCGAGCGGTGTGCCACTCATGCCACTGCTCGGCGAAATCGGCGTCGGTCGATAAGGTTTCGGTCATCGCACAAGGCTCCTGACGATGGTGGGGGATTCGGGGGGACCTGGGGTGGTCGACGCGGTGCTGCGCGTACCTGGTGCAACGCGCAGTCGTGGCCTGCTCGATGGCATTTCGTTCATCCTGCGCGCAACTCCTGGCCTCGGACGCGGGATACGGCCCGCGTAGTGTTGCCTGCTGTGTCCGATCCACCCGGTGGTCACGGGGCCGACTCCGTGTTCACGGTTGCCACCGTCAATGTCAACGGCATCCGCGCCGCGCGCCGCCGTGGATTCGACGAGTGGCTTGCATCCCGGTCACCGGACGTCGTGGCGCTTCAGGAGTTGCGTTGTCCGGCATCGGAGATCGGCGAGTTTCCCGGATACGCGGTCGCGGCCGACGTCGGATCGATCGCCGGCCGTAACGGGGTGGCGGTACTGACCAGGCGTCCGGGCACCGCGGTGCGCACCTGGCTGACCCACCCGCCGAAAGCGCGCGGTCTCGGTGAATTCGCCACACATGGTCGGTACATCGAGGTCGACCTCGCCGAACGGCCGGTGACCGTGGCGTGCCTCTACCTCCCGAAAGGTGGACTTCCCGCACACCGGCAGCGGCCCGGCTCGATGCGCGAGAAACCCGATGGCGGCCAGAAGTACGAACGCAAACAACGATTTCTCGCGGCATTCGGCCGGGAGTTGCACCGCAATCGTCTTGCTGCGCAACGCGCGGGCCGTGACTTCCTGCTCGTCGGGGATCTCAACATCGCTCACACCCGGCACGACGTGACGAACTGGCGTGCTGCCCGCTCGATGGACGGATTTCTTCCCGAGGACCGTGAATGGTTCGAGTCGATTCTCGGGACCCGTCGCCTCGTCGACGTCGTGCGGCGGGTGCACGGCGATCGGCCGGGCCCGCTGACCTGGTGGAGTTGGGCGGGAGAGTCGTTCACCAAGGATGTGGGCTGGCGAGTCGATCACCAGCTCGCGACACCCCGACTCGCCGCGTGCGCAACCGAGGTGACGGTCGACAAGGAACCGTCGGCCGCGCAACGGCTCTCCGATCACGCCGCACTCGTGGTGAACTATCGCATGCACACCTGCCACGATCCCGCATAGGTCTTGTCCACAGCCTTGCGCCGCGTGTGGATGCCTGTGGATGGTCCGGCCCCGCCTCTGCGCCGGCGATGAACACTGTGGCACATGGGAATTCGCTATTACGCATATCCGGTACCCGGCGACCGCATCGACGACGCACACCGTGATCCAGGACTGTTCCTCGGTACCGATCCCCTCGGCGACGCATGGGGTCTGGTGCCGGTCTCGGTTGAGACCGAGACCGGCGAGACGGTGGCCAGTGACTGCGTCTTCGCGCTCGACGCCAAGCCGCGCCCCACGATGTTGTACCTAGACAAGGCTTTTCGTGTATTCCAGGACATCTTCTTCGGCCGCGACGACGATTCCGGCCCGCGGGAGTCGTATGCGTTGGTCGAGGGGGCGCCCAGTGTGTCCTATGGGCAGGACTATTCGTTCACCCCCTGGGTACGGGTCCTCGATACAACGGACACCGCGGCGATCGCGCGCGATCTCACGCTGGTGCCGCTCGTGGCTGACGACCACCCGGCCCTCGCCCGCGGAATCACCTGGAAGGCTGAGGACATCAACAACTTTCTGCGCACCGCGGTGCAGTTCATGACCGAGCGGGCCGCGGCGGGCGATGGTGTCGTCTACACGATCAGGTAGGCGGCCGGGTCAGCCCTGGGCGAGTTCGGCCACGTGCTGCCATTTCTCCCACTCGGTGAGCCGGCTCGCGTAGTCGGCCTTCGCGATGTCGAGCGGGGCGGTGCCGAAGAACACCCGCAGCGGCGGCTCGTCGGCGTCGACGATCTGCAGGATCGCTGCGGCCGAGGCGTGTGGGTCGCCGGGTGCGGAGGTGCGTGACCGGCGCGCCCGGGCCGCGGTCTCGCGGACCTCGTCGTAGGCGGGGAGCGCCGTGGCGTGTTTGGCCGACGCCCCGGCCCAATCGGTGTCGAATCCGCCCGGCTCGACCAACGTCACGTGGATGCCGAACGCCTCGACCTCGGCGGCCAACGCCTGGGAGAAGCCCTCGAGTGCCCACTTGGACGCGTTGTAGATGCCGATGTTGGCGAATGCGCTGATACCGCCGATCGAGGACACCTGAATGATGTGACCGGAGCGCTGGGCACGCAGGAACGGCAGCGCCGCCTGCGTGATCCACAGTGCGCCGAACACATTGGTCTCGATCTGGTCGCGCGCCTGCGACTCGGAGAGTTCCTCGATGAAGCCGAACTGGCCGTAGCCGGCGTTGTTGACCACCACGTCGAGGCGGCCGAAATGCTCGTGAGCACGAGCAACGGCAGCGATATCCGCGGTGCGATCGGTGACGTCGAGTTCGATCGGCAGGATCGCGGACCCGTAGGAGTCGACGAGGTCGGCAAGACTGTCGAGGTTGCGCGCGGTGGCGGCAACGCGATCGCCGCGATCGAGTGCCGCGATCGCCCATTCTCGGCCGAAGCCGCGTGAGGTCCCGGTGATGAACCAGACCTTGCCGCCATCGGTGTTCGTGGCCTGGTCGCTCGTCTCGGCACCGCTGTCCACAGGACTCATCGGGATTCTCCTCACATCGTTGGATGGGAATGCGTTGGATGGGCTTGGCTCCCGCGTCGGGAGTGCACACACCCTTGACATCAACGACACCGCGACGCAGGCATTCCTCGGGTGGACCGGGGTTGCGATCACCGCGGCCACAACGCTCGTCGGCTGCCGTCCCGGCAACAAAGGTGGGTGGTGATCGCCATCGACCCGGGAGGACCCATGACCGCCACCATCCGCACCACCGTTGTCCCGTTCGTCCTCACCGCGGCGGGAACCGGTGTGGCACAGCACCTCGTCAGCGAAGGGCCGGTGGCACACGAATTCGACACCGACGCCTATCCCGCATTCGGTGGGCGTGATGCCGCGCCGAGCCCGCTGTTCTACGCACTCGGCGCCCTGACCTCGTGCAACCAGGTGACCGCATCCCTGGTTGCCAAGGACTTGGGAATCTCGCTCGGCGCGTTCGACTTTCGGGTGCAAGGCGACCTGGATACCGCGGTGCTGGTCGCCGGGGCGGACGGCAACGCCAACTTCACCTCGGTCACCGTGCAGGCAACGGTGCAGACCGACGCCGACGCAGACACGTTCGCCGAGTTCGTATCGGAGGTGGAGCGACGCTGCCCGGTCAGCCAACTGTTCATCCGGAGCGGACTCGAATTCCGCAACGAGTGGACGAATGCTCCCCTGACCGAGTGACCCCTGACCGAGTGGCCCCTGACCGAGTGACCCCTGACCGAGTGACACTGTCGATGGACAATGACCGGCCCGTCACCGACCGATCGTCGGTGATGTGCCGCGGGGGTGGAAATACCCGGCGGGCCGGGTGCGTTGGCCCCGGGCATGAGCGATGAACCAGAACTGAGTCCGACCGATTGGGTGCGCGAGCAGACCGCGAAGATCCTGGAGCAGGGGACCACCGACGGGGTCCAGGTGGCCGACCGGCCGGTCGTGCTGTTCACCACGACCGGGGCGAAATCCGGCAAGAAGCGCTATGTTCCGCTGATGCGCGTCGAGGAGAACGGCCGATACGCGATGGTCGCCTCCAAGGGCGGGGCTCCCGAGCATCCGGCCTGGTACCACAACGTCAAGGCCCACCCGCAAGTCACCGTGCAGGACGGCCAGAAGGTTGCCGAGCTCACCGCCCGCGAGGTCAGCGGAGACGAGCGAGAGCACTGGTGGAATCTGGCCGTGGCCGCCTATCCGCCGTACGCCGAATATCAGGTCAACACCGACCGGCTGATCCCGGTGTTCGTTCTGGAGTGACACCCGCGTGGACACCCACTAATGAAAACAATTATCATTAGCGGGTGTCCTCCTCCGCTGCAACCCAGCTTCCCGTCACGGTCCTCTCCGGTTTCCTCGGATCCGGTAAGACCACCCTGCTCAACACCTTGCTCGCCAACCGCGAGGGCAGGCGCATCGCCGTCATCGTCAACGACATGAGCGAGATCAACATCGATGCCTCGCTCATCGACCTCGGTGGCTTCGACCGCACCGAGGAGCGCATGGTCGAACTCACCAACGGGTGTATCTGCTGCACTCTGCGCGAAGACCTCATCGACGCGGTCGGTGATCTCGCCCGGGCGGGTCGATTCGACCATCTCGTCATCGAATCGACCGGCATCTCCGAGCCCATGCCCGTTGCCGCAACCTTCGACTGGGTCTTCGAGGACGGCTCCTCGCTGGCCGACCTGGCCGTCCTCGACACGATGGTGACCGTCGTCGACTGCTCGACCTTTCTCACCGAGCTGGCGCGTGGTGAACGCCTCGACGACCGCGCCCTGCAAGCCGGCGACGGGGACGAACGCACCATCGCCGACCTCCTCGTCGACCAGGTCGAATTCGCCGACGTGGTGATCCTCAACAAGACCGACCTGGTCGGTGCGGATCAGCTCGGCCGCGTCGAGGCGACGGTGCGCCGACTCAATCCGCGCGCCCAGGTCATCGTCACCACCCACGGCGAGGTGCCACTGGACCGGGTGATCGGCACGGGTCTGTTCGACCACGAGGCCGCCGCGGCGGTGGCCGGTTGGGACGACGAACTCCTCGGCGGCCACGTGCCCGAGACCGAGGAGTACGGAATCGGGTCGGTGGCGTTCCGCGCCGAGCGGCCGTTTCATCCGGCACGCCTCGCCGACGCTCTCGACGGACTCCGAGGAGTGTTGCGCAGCAAGGGTTTCTGCTGGATCGCGAGCCGACCCGACATCGTTGCGGTCTGGTCGCAGGCGGGCCCGAACCTCATGATCGAACCCGCACAGTACTGGACGCCGCCCGAGCATGACCCGCTCGCCGGGCCGGGTCAGGAGCTGGTCTTCATCGGGATTCATCTCGACAAGCGCGAACCCGTGCGCCTCCTCGAATCGGCACTACTGACCGACGACGAGATGCTCGCCGGACCCGAGGCGTGGGTCGGTTACCCGGATCCGCTGCCACGCTGGAACATTCCCGCGCAACACCACCACTGACGGCCGACGGGTCATGGTGCGCAATGTGCCATGGACGCAAGCGTCAGCCGATCCACACCGTCTTGATGTTGCAGAACTCGCGAATGCCGTGGGCGGTGAGCTCGCGCCCGTACCCGGAACGCTTGATGCCACCGAAACCGAGCTCGGGATACGAGGTGGTCATCCCGTTGATGAACACCTGACCGGAGTCGATCTCGTCGATGAAGCGTTGCTGCTCGGCAGGATCGGTGGTCCAGGCATTGCCGCCGAGGCCGAAGGTCGTGTCGTTGGCGATCGCGATCGCCTCCTCGATGTCGGCGACCCGATAGAGTGCGGCGACGGGCCCGAACGCTTCGGCGGCATAGAGATCCATTGTGTCGGTGACATCGGTGATGACGGTCGGCTCGTAGAACCAGCCCGAGCGGTCCAGACGGTGCCCGCCGATCAGCACGGTGGCACCGGCCGCCACGGCGTCGTCGACGAGCTTCTCGAGATCCTCGCGTCCCTGCTCGGTGGCGAGCGGTCCGACATCGGTGGCCTCGTCGGTGGGATCGCCGACGACGAGTTCGGCGAAGCCGGCGACGAAGGCCTCGGTGAACTCGTCGTAGACATCGGTGTGGACGATGAAACGCTTTGCGGCGATGCAGGACTGGCCGTTGTTCTGCACCCGTGCGGTGACCGCGGTCGCGGCGGCCGCGGAGATGTCGGCGCTCGGCATGACGATGTAGGGGTCGCTGCCGCCGAGTTCGAGCACCGTGTGTTTGACCTCGTCGCCGGCCACAGCGGCCACCGCGCGTCCCGCCGGCTCACTGCCGGTGAGCGTGGCCGCTGCCACACGCGGGTCGCGCAGGATCGGTTCGACCATCGACGAGGGGATCAGCAGGGTCTGGAAGCAGCCCTCGGGTAGACCGGCACGCCGCAGCACGTCGGAGATGTAGAGCGCCGACTGCGGGACGTTCGACGCGTGTTTGAGGACACCGACGTTGCCGGCCATCAGGGCGGGGGCGATGAAGCGGACCGCCTGCCACAATGGGAAGTTCCACGGCATGACCGCGAGAATCACACCGAGCGGCTGGTAACGCATGTACGCGCGGCTCGCCCCGACGGCATCGGCGTCGGCGATCTCGTCGGCCAACATGGCGGCGCCGTGGTCGGCATAGTGGCGAAAGGCTTTCGCGCACTTGAGGACCTCGGCCTTCGCGGCCGAGAGGGTCTTGCCCATCTCCTGGGTCATCATCGCCGCGGTCTCGTCCGCCTCGGCCTCGAGCAGATCGGCCGTCGCATGTAGCCACCCTGCGCGCTGCTCGAAAGTCGTTCTGCGGTAACCGGGGAATGCCTGCGCCGCGCGGTCGAGCACGGCGTCGACCTCATCGTCGGTCATGGGCTCGAACTCGCGGATCGTGCTGCCGGTGGTCGGGTCGACGGTGGCGATGGCCATGATCGTCAGTCCCTTCTGCATCGAGGGCGGTGGATATCATGGGAGGTGGAGGAGATCCACCTCCCATGACTGTCCCTCCACGATTACCACCGTCGAGCCGATCGCAAACCCCGTCGAGATCAGCCACGGCGCCGCGCGGCAGGGCCACCACGCTCAGACGAAGATCATCCCGCCGTCGACGAGCACCGCCTGGCCGGTCATGTAGTCGGAGTCCGGACCCGCCAGGAAGGACACGAGTTTGGCGACGTCATCTCCGGTCGACACGCGTCCGAGCGTGATCCCGGCGGCCATGGCCTTCATCGACTCGCCCTTGCCGACGTGATTGATCTCGCCGAGGTCGTGGTCGATCTCCTCCCACATCGCGGTGTCGACGATGCCCGGACAATAGGCGTTGACCGTGATACCGTGCGGCGCCCATTCCTGCGCCGCGGACTGGGTCAGGGCACGCAGTGCGAACTTGGTCGAGCAGTAGACACCCAACAAGGCAAAGCCCTTGTGCGCGGCGATGGATGCGGCCCCGATGATCTTGCCGCCGGACCCCTGCGCGATCATCTGGCGAGCGGCCTCGGTGTAGCACAGGAACGCCCCACGTGAGTTCACGGCGTGGATTGCGTCGAACTCCTCCGGGGTGACATCGAGCAGCGCCTTCGTCTGTGCGACACCGGCATTGGCGACCATCACATCGAGTGAACCCAACGCCTCGGCGGTCCCACTGATCAACGACCGGACGTCGTGGCGCACCGACACGTCACCGGTGAGGTCGACCGAGGCGACTCCGGTCGCCTCGATCTCGGCGCGGGTGTCCTTCAGCTCACCGGCCATGGACGGTAGATCCGAGACGGCCACGTCGTGCCCGTCGCGGGCCAGCCGCAACGCTATCGCTTTGCCGATTCCCCGTGCGGCCCCGGTGACATGCGCGACGCTCATTGCTTCTCCTCGTTCTCGACTTCCCGGGCGCTGATCGGTCCGGTGCGCGCATGACGCTACGACGAGGAGTGACGTGGGTCATAGGGTTGCATGGCGATGCAACCCCCGCATCGGGTCGCCGCGCCCGCCCAACCGCCGATCAGCCGGCGGTGGCCATGCTGATCAGCGGTGCCAACGCATCGGCCACGATGCGATACGCGACGTCCTCCTCGGGGTGCACGCCGGGAAAGAAATAGAACCCGTGCGGCATCCCGGCGGGGAAGTACGTGGTCACCGAGGTGCCCGCTTCGCCGAGGCGATCGGCGAAGGCACGCGCCGAATCGATGATCGGGTCGTGGGTGCCGGTCGCGATCACCGTCGGTGGAAACGCATGCAGATCGCCCTCGATCGGACTGGCATACGGGTGATCCCACGGGGTGGTCGGCAGATAGGCGCCGCGGATGAATCCGGTGAACGCGGTGTCGTAGACGATGCCGCGCGGAGCCTGCTCACGAAACGACGACCAGCGCTCGTACCGGAAGTCCACCATCGCGCCCAACAGCACCACGGCGTCGGGGGTGCGAACCCCGTCGTCGGCACACCGCAGCGGTATCGCGGCGGCAAAGTTCGAGCCCGACGAGTCACCGGCGACTCCGAGGAAACGAGTGTCGCCACCGATACGTGAAGCATTGCCCGTCACCCAGCGATACACGCCGTAGGCGTCGTCGAGCGGTACCGGAAACGGAAACTCCGGCGCGAGACGGTAATTGGCCGACACCACCAACGCACGGTTGGTGGCGGCGAGTTTGCGGGTGAGGAAATCGCAGTCGTCGGAGCTGCCGACGGTGAAGCCTCCGCCGTGGAAGTACACGAGTACCGGCAGCAGTTCCTCGGGATCGGTGCCCGTCGGTCGATACAGCTGGCAGCGGGCGACCCCGCCGTCGACCGGCACATAGATCTCGCTCACATCGACATCCGGTACGGCCTGTGCGCCCGACGGCGGGACGAGTGTCGGATCGGGTTGGTGACCGTCGCCGACGTAGCCGCTGCGCACCGGCGCGATCATCAAGTCGCGCAGGGCAACCGGCGCCCGGTTGTTGGCGATCACCTGATACATCGGCATCGCCGGATCGTCCGGGGCGAAGTGGCTCAGGGCGTCGGCACTCGTCACCTCGGGATCGCTCACCCCGACGGTGACATCGACGAGTCCAGCGGGAATGGTGCGCAATTCGGGATCGACCATGCGCCGATTATCGCCGGCGCGGTGGGCGTGTGTGTCGCTTCGTCGCGATCGAGCACCGTCACCTACGATCTGCGTCCATGACCACGCGCACGACGCCGACGGCGGACCGGTTGCTGCACGCATTGGACCTGCCCTCACGGACATGGTGGCGACTCGTCGGACGAACAGTCGACCTCGACTCGTCCGAGCACGCCTTCCTGCGCGGCCCGATGAATCGTCGGCACACCGTCGGCGACGCATGGTTCGACGACCTCGACCGCTCGGGGCGGGTCCGCCCGATCTCCGCCGACGACGGACTCTTCGACGACATGAGTGTGCTCGACGGGCCCGACTTCACTGCGACACAACTGCATCCGCTGGTCCGGGACTTCTATGAACACACCGCGCGCTGGCGCATGGAGGTCTGGGCGCAATGGAATCCACTGCTTGCGCCCGGTGCGGCAGCGATCGCCGGTCTCTTCGGTCGCCGCGTTCGGCAGCTGGCGCTACCGACCGCACCATTGTCGGTGAGCCGCGGCATGACCAGTCGTGTGCGGGTGATCGATGACGTCGACGGACATCGTGCCGGAGCGGCCTGGCTACGGACGCTGCGTCTGGACGGCTCGGCCGTCTACAGCGGCTTCTATCGCAGCGCGATGCTGCCCGGATCGGCACAACCCCATGTGGCGGTGGTCTTTCCGCTGGAGGCGGGCAACGTCGGCGTATATCTGCGGCCGCGCGCCGAGCCGGATGGCTCACTGGTGTTGACCTCGCGATCGCGGACCTTCGGCGAGGACGGGGCGTGTGTCACCGTCGTCCTCGGCCGACGGACCTACGCCGCCCGCGCCCCGTTGCGTGAGCGAATCCATGTGTTCGTCGACGACGAGGGAGAACTGCGCACCGACCACGCATTGGATCTCGGACCGATGCGGGCGTTGCGTCTGCATTACCGTCTCGAGCAGCGACCATCGTGAATCGGACCGCCCGTGAACCCCGACAGCAGTGAACCCAGACCGCCCGATCGTCAGGACTGATCCGCTTCGGTGCCGGCGCTGCTCGCGAAGGCGTCGGTGATGGCGGTGACGAATCGGTCGACGTCGGTGGTGGTCGTGTCCCACGACGTCATCCAGCGGACCACTGCGGAGGGGCGGTCCCAGTCGTAGAAGTGCACCTGTTCGCGAATCCGGTCGGCGATGTGGACCGGGAGTCGCGCGAACACCGCATTGGTGGGACTGTCCTGGGCGAATCCGAGACCGGGGAGCGAGCCATTCGCGACGAGGTGTTCCAGTGCTGACCGCAGTCGCGCGGCCATCGCATTGGCGTGCGTGGCATTGCGGAGGCCGAGATCGCCGTCGAACAAAGCCAGGAGTTGCGCCGAGATGAACCGCACCTTGCTCGGCAGTTGGGTCGTCATCTTTCGCACGTAGGCGGTGCCCGCGGTCCGGTCCGGGTCGATGACGATGACCGCCTCGGCGCCGAGCGCGCCGTTCTTGGTGCCGCCCAGGCTGACCACGTCGACGCCGGCGCCGGTGGTGAAGTCTCGTAGCGGGAGGTCGAGTGCCGCCGCGGCATTCCACAGGCGGGCTCCGTCGATGTGCACCGCCATCCCGTGCTCGTGCGCCACCGCGCAGATCTCGGTGATCTCCTCCGCGGTGTACACGGTGCCGACCTCGGTGCACTGCGTCAAACTCACCGCCGACGGCTGTGCTCGCTGTGCGTCGCCGAGTGCGCGGGCAGCGGCGGTGATCTGTGCCGGCCGCAGCTTGCCGTCCGGGGTGGGCACATGGAGGATCTTGAGTCCCGAAACCTGCTCGGGTGCAGTGCCTTCGGAACCATTGATATGTGCCTCGGAGGTGGTCACGACGGCACCCCAGCGCGGGGTCACCGCGGTCAGGGCGACGATGTTGGCCCCGGTTCCGTTGAAGACCGGGAAGACCTCGGCTTGCTCACCGAACTGCGCGGCGACCACGTCTCGAAGTCGTTCGGTGTAGACATCGGTCCCGTAGGACCGCTGGTGTCCGCCGTTGGCGGCGACGACCGCAGCCATCACGTCCGGGTGGGCACCGGCGTAGTTGTCGCTGGCGAAGGCGTGCCACGAGGAGTCGTGTATCGAGGGAAGCGTCACGAGTTCAGGCTCTCACAGGGTCGAAGGCGCTCGGGGCCGTGCTCACCGCGCCGGGGTGCGGCACACTGAGAGCCATGCCGACGACTGATCGACCCCTGCGGTCGCTGGGTTTTCTCACGATCGGGTCGTTCGATGAGGCCGATCCGGCGGCCGGGCACCGCACGACCCTCGACGTCATCGAGCGAGCCGAGGACCTCGGCTTCGACAGTGTGTGGTTGCGCAACCGGCATCTGCAGTTCGGGATCTCCTCGCCGGTCGCGGTGATGGCCGCGGCCGCCATGCGTACCAGTCGAATCCAGCTCGGCACCGCGGTGATCCCGCTCGGCTGGGAGAATCCGCTACGACTGGCCGAAGACCTCGCGACCGTCGATGTGTTGTCCGGTGGTCGGGTCAATCCCGGTGTCTCCGTGGGTACCCCGATGCGTTACGACGACGTCAAGGCCGCCCTGTACCCGGAGACCCACGACATCGAGAACTTCTCCAAGGATCGGGTCGTCCGCCTGCTGTCCTGTCTGCGTGGCGACCCCGTCAGTGACTTCGAGGGCGTCGTCGGCATCGAATCGTTCTCGCGGCGTGTGCAACCACACTCACCGGGGCTGGCCGACCGGGTGTGGTACGGCGGCGGGCGCGAGTCGGCGATCTGGGCGGGGGAGCAGGGACTGAACTTTCTGACCTCGTCGGTGGTCACCACCGAGGGCACCACCGCGCGCGACTTCGCGACCATTCAGGCCGAACACATCGATGCCTACCTGGCCCACCATCGTGACCCGGCGTCGGCGCGCGTGTCACAGGGGCTCGTGGTCATTCCCACCGACACGGCGAGCTCCGAGCAGATCGCCCGGTACCGGGCCTACGCCGAGGCACGTCTGCCGCGCACCCTCACCCCGCAGGGCCCGCGCGGCATGCTCTTCTCCCCGGACCTCGTCGGCCCGTCGGAAGTACTCGCGGAGATTCTGTACCAGCACAAGGGGTTCCAGCGTGCTGACGAGGTGGCGTTCGCTCTGCCGTTCAGCTTCGACGACGAAGACTACCGGCAGATCATCACCGACATGGCACAGCGCCTCGGGCCGGCGCTGGGGTGGACACCGGCGTGAGGTGACTCACGCTGTGCGACTCACACCGTGTGCCGTGCGCCGACGAGGAAGCCGACCAGTTCCTCGGTCAACGACAGGCACGCCGCCGCCTGGTCGGCAGGGCGGCCGCCGAGGGCGATTCCGCCGGTCCTCGACACGGTCGACGGATAGAGCCCGGGCCGCAGGAAATGCCCGGCTCCCTCGTACCGAATGTGTCTGTCCGCCGGGTTGTTCCGGCGCCCGAGCAGGGCATCGGCCATCGACTCCGAAGGCCAGAGCTCGTCGTCGGAGCCGCTGAC
The DNA here is from genome assembly GCF_059511865.1 of Gordonia sp. YC-XJ4. Lineage (NCBI taxonomy): Bacteria > Bacillati > Actinomycetota > Actinomycetes > Mycobacteriales > Gordoniaceae > Gordonia > Gordonia sp. YC-XJ4. Next base: position 3,177,131 of record NZ_CM183447.1, on the reverse strand, counting down.
CGTGAGGACGGGGCACCCGATGGCCTCCGCGGCGATCACCGCGTCGGGTGGGACGTCACGAGCGAGGCCTTCCTCGTAGGCGGGATGCAGTCGGAGCACGGTCGGACGGTGCGCCGCGACGTCGCGCGACAACCGCCAGGCGTTGCCGACGAGTTGTGGCATCAACGCCCCGCTCGGCAGTGGGGCGTAGGCGCACGGTTGTCCGCGATGAGTCCACGACGATGTTCCCGGGATCTCCCCGTCGGGCCCGATCGCCTGCCAGGTGACGCTGCTCGGGCTGAGCAGGATCACCGCAGACACGGCGAGATCGGCCTCGCGGGCCAGTGTGGCCGCGAGACCCTCGGCGCCGCGCGAGATGCCCATTGCGGCGACCGGGCCGCCGACGTGCTCCGACAGCCAGTGCACGGCTGCGGCGAATCGTTCGAGTGGGATGTCGGCGATCGGAGCGGCGTCGGGACCGTCGTCGAGCCACGCATAGGCCAGTGCCGTGACCCCGCGGGACGCGAGAGCGCAGACGGCCGCCCGCTGCGAATCCACCCCGCCTTCCGATCCGCCGAAACAGACGACGGCGGGGCCGGTCGCCGACGCCGGTACGGCCAGCAGTGCCCGTCGCCCGTCGACGTCGATCTCGATCACCTCCACTGCCGGGTCGGTGGCCCGACGCAGGCAGGTCAGTGCCGCGCTCCGACCGTCCACGGAGGCCTCGACCCGGACCTGCCATGGTTGCTCCGGCGGGATGAACAGGTCGGCGCGGTCGGCCGGGCCCTCGAATTGCATCGCCCAGATAGGTTCGTCGGCGATCGTCTGGCCATTCTCGACCGACCCGCGCCAGGTCCACATGCGGCCGTACAGATCTGCCCCGGAAACGCTCAGCGCCACCGGCGAGGTCGCGCGGGTGGAGACGGTGATCGCGAACGGCTCGTCGTGGCGGGAGGTGTGCGGCACTTGCAGCTGTAGATGGGGATCGGTGACCGGCGGGGCAGCCGGCGGCTGGGGTACCGGAGCGCCGGGATCGGCGGCGCCTTCGCGCTCGGACATCGCCGCGGTCTTCTTGTCGAACCAGGATGGGAACACTCCCGACGCGGTGCCGGCCAACCCCATCATCGTGAACGGTATGACCCAATAGCAGAGCACCGAGGCCACCGAGCCGCCATCCCGAATCGTGGCCTGTCCCTGGATGATCGGGGGAATGCACGAGATGAGCGTCATCAATGCGAAGACCGTGGTCCACATCCACGTCATCGCGGTGGTGATCACCCGGAAACCGTCGCTGCGGGCCGTCGCGGCGTCGACCGAGGCGGCAGCGTATTCGCGGACGAACGGGCGACCGATCAGCAGGCCCGTCAACGCGACGAGGAAGATGCCGGCATTACCCAGCGGCTGCAGCCATTGCTCGAGGAATCTGTCGCTGACGGTGAACGACAACACCGACAGGATCACGAACACCACGACCGCGCCGACCTCGAGGGAATGCCAGGGCTGTTTGCGGATGCGCTGCACGGCCACCGCGATCACCGACAATCCCAGCGCGATGAGCACGGCACCGCGAAACGGCATGTTGCCCACCAGAATCCAGTACACGATCCAGGGGGAGAATCCGATCAGGAAGCCCATGAAAGCCCACATTCTTCCGAAGAAACCCGCACGGTGGGAGTTTACGAGTCCGACCCGTCCCCGACCACGAGAATGCGACGAACTCCTCCACCGGGTGTGACACCCTGGTGAGATGACCGACGATCTCGCCGCGCGCCTGCTCGAGGCCCAGATCTCTTTCACCTTGCGCGAACTGCGCGACCCCCACTCTTACGGCCAACTCGTGGTCGAGCAGGTCGATGCCTTCCTCGGCGACGTGTCCCGGTTGACCCTCGACGACGTCATCACCCGTGACCTGATCAAGCTGACCGCCCACAAGTACACCGTGCAGTTGCCGGTGGAGGGCTCGATCCCGGAGTTGGTCGGTGAGATCGCTGCTCGCCTGTACCGCCATCGCGTCAACGACGAGATCGCGATGACGGAGGTACTCGACGCGCGGCACGCCGACGAATTGTTCACGGCGATCGCCGAGACCGGGATCGCCCGTCGGATCGCTGCGGAGATCGCGACCAGCCCGGCCGCGGTCGATGCCTGCGTGGATGTGGTGGCGCACGCCTTCGACGCCGCAGTCGCCGACGGGCGCGCGATGGCCGGCGGCCCTGGCGTGGCCGCCTCGGTGGTCCGCGGGGTCACCCGGCTCGCAAGTCCGCTCGTGCCGGTGGTGTCCTCGGCGCTGACGATCCTCACCCGTCGGGGCGCGAGCTACGTGCTGGCCGCGGCCAAGGAGGACGGCGACGCCGTCCTGCTCGACGCGGCGCGCGATCTGTGGCGGTTGCGCTCGGACGACTCGGTCGGCTGGTGGCGCGAACTGGTGACCGACGACGACATCGACGACCTCGTCGTCGTACTGTTCGAGTTCTGGAAGTCCTTCCGCGACACCGACTATTTTCGCGCACTCCTCGACGAGGGCATCGACCACGTCTTCGACAAGTACGGTGCGGTGACGCTGGTCGACCTCCTCGCCGACCTCGGTATCGGTCGAGCGGATCTGATCGAGGAGGGGCTGCGCTTCGGTCCGGCGGTGATGTCGCGGCTCGACGAGCGGGACATGCTCGAGCCGGTGGTCCGCCGACAATTCGAACCGTTCTACCGCTCCGAGGAGTTCCGCGCGGCGATCGAGGCGACCTGAGCGGTCGGTGACGACCGACCCATGACCCGGTGAACCGACACGCATGTGCCTGACCCGCCGGGCTGTCGCACCCCTTCGGTAGGGTGCACCGGGTGAGTTCGAGCGCACCGGCAATACCCGGAGTCAAGTCCGTCAACGCACGTCTGGCCGAAGAACTGGCCGTCGGGGAGCACCAGGTCGCCGCAGCCGTCGCGCTGCTCGACGAGGGCTCGACGGTCCCGTTCATCGCGCGGTACCGCAAGGAGGTGACCGGCAGCCTCGACGACGCGCAACTGCGCCTACTCGACGAACGACTGCGGTACCTGCGGGAACTCGACGAGCGCCGGGCCGCCGTGCTGGCCTCCATCTCCGAGCAGGGCAAACTCACCGACGAACTGAAGGTCGCGCTCGTCGCCGCCGACACCAAGTCGCGTGTCGAGGACATCTACCTGCCCTACAAGCCCAAACGCCGCACCAAGGCCCAGATCGCCCGAGAGGCCGGTCTCGAGCCGTTGGCGCAGCGACTGCTCGACGATCCCACCCTCGTCCCCGAGGACGTGGCGGCCGGATTCGTCGCCCCGGCGGACGGGGATTCCGCGGGTGTCGCCGACGCCGCGGCAGCCCTCGAGGGCGCACGTCACATTCTCATCGAACGGGCCGCGGAGGACGCCGAACTCGTGGGCGCCGTCCGCGAGAAACTGTGGTCGCAGGGCGCCCTGCGGACCGCGCCGCGCTCCGAGGTGGTTGCGAAAACGCCTGCCGGACAGAAGTTCCGCGACTATTTCGAGTTCTCCGAACCGCTGGAGAAGATGCCCTCGCATCGGGTGCTCGCCGTGCTGCGGGGTGAGAAGGAGGACGTGCTCTCGCTGGATTTCGATGCCGGCGAGGACGACGAGTACGAGGCGATGGTCGCGGCCACGCTCGGTGTCGACCGGTCGCATCCGGGCCCGGCAACCCCGTGGTTGTCGCAGACCGTGCGCTGGGCGTGGCGGACCAAACTGATGGTGTCGGCGGCCGTGGACGCCCGCGTCCGTCTGCGTCAGCGCGCCGAGCAGGACGCCGTCGCGGTGTTCGCGACCAACCTGAAGGACCTGCTGCTGGCCGCACCGGCCGGCGCGCGCACCACCCTCGGACTCGACCCGGGATTCCGGACCGGGGTGAAGGTCGCGGTGGTCGACGCCACCGGCAAGGTGCTCGACACGTGCGCGATCTATCCGCATCAGCCGCAGAAGCAGTGGGATCAGGCCAAGGCGACGCTCGGTGCGCTCATCGCACGTCATCAGGTGGAGTTGATCGCGATAGGCAACGGCACCGCGTCCCGCGAAACCGATGCACTGGCAACCGAACTCATCGCCGACATCAAATCGGCCGGTGCTGCGGTGCCGACCAAGGCGATGGTGAGCGAGGCCGGCGCGTCGGTGTACTCGGCCTCGGAGTACGCCTCGCGCGAACTCCCGGCCCTCGACGTGTCGTTGCGCGGCGCGGTCTCGATCGCGCGGCGCCTGCAGGACCCGCTGGCCGAACTGGTCAAGATCGAACCGAAATCGATCGGTGTCGGCCAGTATCAGCACGACGTCACCCCGGGCACGCTGGCGCGAAGTCTGGACGCGGTGGTCGAAGATGCCGTCAACGCGGTCGGCGTGGACCTCAACACCGCCTCGGTCCCGCTGCTCGCCAAGGTGTCCGGAGTGACGCCGACGCTGGCCGAGGCGATCGTCACCCATCGTGATTCGGTCGGTGCGTTCCGCAATCGCACGGCGCTGCTCGATGTTCCGCGACTCGGGCCCAAGGCATTCGAACAGTGCGCGGGCTTCCTGCGCATCCGCGACGGCGACGACCCGCTCGACGGTTCGGGCGTGCACCCGGAGTCCTATCCGGTGGTGCGTCGAATTCTCGATCGTTCGGGCATCGGCCTCGCCGAATTGATCGGTAACGAACGCACCCTGCGATCCCTGCGCCCGGCCGATTTCGCCGACGAGCGTTTCGGTGTGCCGACGGTGACCGACATCCTCGCCGAGTTGGAGAAACCCGGACGTGACCCGCGTCCGGCCTTCACCACCGCGACCTTCGCCGACGGTGTGGAGAAGGTCGCCGACCTCACGCCCGGCATGGTGCTCGAAGGTGTCGTCACCAACGTCGCCGCGTTCGGCGCGTTCGTTGATGTCGGCGTCCATCAGGACGGGCTCGTGCACGTCTCGGCGATGTCTGATCGCTTCGTGTCCGATCCCCATGAGGTCGTGCGTTCGGGGCAGGTCGTCCGGGTCAAGGTCCTCGAGGTCGACGTCGAACGACAGCGGATCGGCCTCACTCTTCGCCTGCAGGACGAGGTCTCCGGCGGTGGTGCGCGACGTGGCGGGGCCAAGGACGGAGCCAAGGACGGGGGTGCGAAATCGCAGCCTCGAAATGCTCAGTCCGGCACCAAGAACGACCGTCGGGGTGGCAAGCCGAAAGACGACGGCCGACGGGGTGGCAACTCGCGCCGACGCGAGGCGGCCCCCAATGGCTCGATGGCACAGGCCCTGCGGGACGCGGGCTTCGGGCGTTGAGAAGCCGGTGACCGATGATCGGGTGATCACCGTCAGTGCCGTTGTGCTGCGAAACGAATCGGGTGCCCTGCTGATCGTGCGCAAGGTCGGTAGCTCCCGGTTCATGTTGCCCGGCGGCAAACCCGAGCCCGGGGAGGCTCCGCGCGAGACCGCGATTCGTGAGTGCGCCGAGGAAACCGGTGTGCGGTTGCCTGCCCGGGACCTGACCGAGCTCGGGACCTTCACCGCCGCCGCGGCCAACGAAGTCGGATTCGCGGTGCGCGCCAACGTCTTCGAGTACCGTCGCGTGGTTCAGGACGCCACTGCGGCAGCCGAGATCGCCGAACTGCGATGGCTGTCTCTCGACGACGCGGGGAGTACACGCACCGAGAACACGTCGGTGTCGTTGGCGCCCCTGCTCGTGGAGCAGGTGATTCCCGCGCTGCGCAGCCGGGATCAACCGTCGGCCGGCGAGGTTAGTCTGAACTGATGCCGATCCTCAACAAGGACATGACCCTGTGCATCTCGCTGGCCGGCCGGCCGTCGAACATCGGTACGCGCTTTCACAACTATCTGTATGACGAACTCGGCCTGAACTTCATCTACAAGGCGTTCACGACCGACGACATCGCCGGGGCGATCGGTGGCGTGCGAGCCCTGGGGATTCGCGGATGTTCGGTGTCGATGCCGTTCAAGGAGGCGGTCATCCCGCTCGTCGACGAGATCGAGGAGTCGGCGTCGGTGATCGAATCGATCAACACGATCGTCAATGACAGCGGTCGGCTGATCGCGTCGAACACCGATGTCGAGGCGGTGTCGGCGCTCCTCGAGAGCCACGAGCTCGATCGGGATGCCGCGGTGATGGTGCAGGGCTCGGGCGGGATGGCGCGGGCCGTCGTCGGGGCGTTCCGCAGTGCCGGGTTCGGCGACCTCACCGTCGCGGCGCGCAACGAGTCCGCCGGCTCGGCGCTCGCCGACAAATACGGGTATCGCCACATCAGTGCTCCCGCACCCGGTGCCGACATCATCGTGAACGTGACCCCGTTGGGGATGTCCGGCGCCGATGCGGACGCGCAGGCGTTCGACGATGCCACGATTGCCGCTGCCGCAACGGTGTTCGACGTGGTTGCCTTCCCACCGGAGACGCCGCTGATCGTTGCCGCCCGGACGGCGGGGAAGCAGGTCATCACCGGAGCCGAGGTGATCGCGCTCCAGGCGGCCGGGCAGTTCGAGAAGTACACCGGAGTCGCGCTGACCGCAGAGCAGGTCGCTCGGGCATCGGAGTTCTCTCGCCGCTGACGGTCCCCACCGCTGCATGGGATCTCACCGACGTCGCCAAGCTGAAACTCATTCGTGATCGCCACCGGTGTCGCCGGCACGTCGTACCTGATCTGATTGTCTCACCAGCACCACACACCACTTCTGTCACACCTATCGTTGTCATCGGAAACGGCGCAGCTCGTGTCAGAACGAACGCCGGGAGAGCCACGATTCATGAACATTCGTCTTGTTCGACGTGCGCGAGTGGCGGCGGTCGCCATCGTCGTGTCGACCATGATGGTGGGCGGTGGCATTCTCGCCGGAACCGGCGCCGCGAACGCAGCACCCTGTGGCAACGGCGGTACCGGGTCAACCGGATCCTTGGGCTCCACCGGCTCACTGGGTTCTGGGTCGGCGGGCTCGGGATCACTGGGGACGGGATCAGGCAGTTCGAGCAATCCCAACACCGGCCCGCAGGGGAATCTGCCGATCTACCGGGGACCGAGTACCAACACGGTCGCCTGGATCACCGGGCCGAAGAGTCCCGATCAGACGTTCTCGCGGTTCGGTATCTCCGGCACCGACCTCGGGATCAGCTGGGACAACGGTTCCGGGCAGACGCTGATGGCCTTCGGCGATACCTTCGGCGACTGCGCCGTGGCGGGGCAACAGTGGCGGCACAACGTGTTGCTCCGCTCCACCGATGACGACTTCACCGACGGGGTCAGCGTTCCCGACGCGGTACCCGGCGATCCCCGATCGGGCAGTGTGGTCGGCGCCGACGCCCCCAACTTCGCGACGCAGCTGATCCCGGCCATCGGGGTCAGTCAGGTCGAGGTCACCACCATCCCGACCACAGCCATCTCGCTGCCCGACGGCGACGGCGGCTACACGCAGTACATGAACTACATGTCGGTGCGGTCGTGGGGTGACGCGGGACACTGGGTCACCAACTTCTCGGCGATCGCCTACTCCACCGACAACGGGCAGACGTGGGCCACCGACCCCAACACCATCCTGATCAACGCCCCGGTGACCCTCGCGCTCCCGGGTGCACTGCGTGAGGTCACCTACAACAACGGCAAGTTCCAGCAGAGCGCCTACTTCCGCGGCCACGGAGCCGATGCCGGCTACATCTACCAACTCGGTACGCCCAACGGACGATTCGGCGCCGCGTTCCTCGCCCGATTCGCGCCCGGGGACATCCGCAATCTCGAGAACTACGAGTACTGGACCGGCAGTGGGGCCGGACGTGGATGGAAACGCGACATCACCGCCATCCCCGACGACGGTTCGGCGCAGATCCTGCCGCCACCGGTCACCGAGGCGTCGGTCTCCTGGAGTCCCTACCTGAACAAGTACATGATGCTCGACGGGGACAACGGGATTCGTCTCCGGACCGCCGACCATCCCGAGGGCCCGTGGAGTGCTCCGACCTACCTGGTGCCGCCAGTCGCCGTCGTCCTGTATGGGCCGATGATCCAGCCGCACTCACCGGCGATCCTCGGTACCGGAAAAGATCTGTACTTCAACGCCTCCCGGTGGAGTGACTATAACGTCATGCTGCTGCACTCGGACCTGTCGAAAATCCCGCACTGACGCACGCGGACACGTGTCGCCGGTGCCGGGGTCAGTCGTCGGGTGTGGCGGCGTCGAACAATCGACGGAACAGATTGGTCTCGGCGAGGTCGACGAGCTCGTCACCACGACCGGACAGCACCGTGCGGATGGCGTACAACGTGAAGCCCTTGGCCTGCGCAGCGGTGATGGTCGGCGGGATCGACAACTCCTGGCGCGCAGTCGCGACGTCGAGGACGGCCGGACCGTCGTGGGCGAGGAACTCGCGCACGGCCTCATCCAACTCGCGGGGGTGTTCGATCCGTCGCCCGTAGATACCCAACGACTGTGCGACGGCGGCGAAGTCGGGATTCTCGAGGTCGGTGCCGTAGTTGACGAACCCGGCCGCCTTCATCTCCACCTCGACGAAATTCAGTGACGAATTGTCGAAGACGACGACCTTTACCGGAAGCCGATTCTGCGTCAGCGTGATCAACTCACCGAACAGCATCGTCAGTCCGCCGTCACCGGCGAGTGCGATGACCTGCCGGCCGGGCAGCGACGCCTGCGCGCCGACGGACTGCGACAGGGCGTTGGCCATCGATCCGTGCGTGAACGACCCGATCAGCCTTCGGGATCCGTTCATCGCGAGGTAGCGTGCGGCCCACACCACCGGCGACCCCACATCGGGGATGAACACCGCGTCGGGATCGGCGTACTTGCTGAGCAGCATCGTCAGATACTGGGGGTGGATCGGTGTCTTGCCGTCGTCGACGGCGAGTTCGTCGAGAGACGTCCGCGCCTTCGCATAGTGATCGAGCGCAGCACTCAGGTGGTCCGACGGCCGCTCGCGCGTCAGCAGCGGAGTCAACGCCGAGAGGGTGTCGGCGACGCTGCCGACCAGCCCGATATCGACGCGGGTACGGCGCCCGATCTGCTCGCCGCGGATGTCGAGCTGGATGATGGTCGCCTCGGTGGGGAAGAACTGCTGATACGGAAAGTCGGTGCCGAGCATGACCAGCGTGTCGCACTTCTCGATCGCGCGATAGCCCGAGGAGAAGCCGAGCAGCCCGGTCATCCCGACGTCGAACGGATTGTCGTACTCGAGAAACTCCTTGCCGCGCAAGGCATGCACGATCGGCGCCTGAAGCGCGTCGGCGAACGCCACCACCTCGTCGTGGGCGCCGGCCGTGCCCGCACCGGCCAGGATGGTCACCCGCTGCGCACCATTGAGATGCTCTGCCACCCGGCGCAATTGGTCGTCGGTGGGCCGAATCACGGTGGGAATCGCGCGGATCGGTGAACGATTCTTGCGGCGCGCGGTCTTGGCCAGGAAGATCTCGCCAGGGACGATCAGGACGGCGACGCCACGCTGCTCCACAGCGGTGCGCATCGCGATGTCGAGAAGCCGGGGGAGTTGCTCGGGCGTCGAGACCATCTCGCAGAACGAACTGCACTCGGTGAACAGTCGCTCGGGGTGGGTTTCCTGGAAGTAGCCGCTGCCGATCTCGGCGGCCGGGATGTGCGCGGCGATGGCCAACACCGGCACCCGTGAGCGGTGGGCGTCGTAGAGGCCGTTGATCAGGTGCAGATTGCCCGGTCCACAACTACCCGCACAGACGGCGAGTTCACCGGTGAGTGCGGCGTCGGCCGAGGCCGCGAACGCTGCGGTCTCCTCGTGGCGCACGTGCACCCAGCCGATCGTGCCGTCTTTCCGCAGCGCATCGGTGAAGCCGTTCAACGAGTCGCCGGGGATGCCGTACACGCGCTCGGTACCCGAGGCCCGGAGAGTCTCGACGATTTCGGCAGCGACGGTGTGGGCCAAGGGATCTCCTCAGGTCTGGGTATCGGGACGTCGGGTGGGTCGGCCTCAGGTCGGTCGGAATCGGAGTCCGGCGACGGCGGTGCCGTTCCAGAGGGAATTGGAGATCTCGTTGTCGCGCACCGGGATCACCTCGCCGCCATGGTCGAGGACCGTCACCACGATGTCGGACAGTACATCGTGACCGGTGTCGTCGACCGTGACCTCCCCGGTTCGGGTGTCGATGCTACCCAGCACATCGACGGTGAAGTCGTAGAGCAATGTCGACACCGCGCCGGAGGTGGCGGCACGGCTGATGTCGGCCAGGTCGGTGGCCACCAGTCCGGAGGAGACGCCGTCGGCGATGCGATCGAGAACGGCATTGTTCCGCTCTGCATTGAGCGTGGGCATCTCGGCGCGGATGGCTGCGTCGATGCGGTCGGCATGCAATTCGTCGGGTGCACCCGGGACGGCGACGACACGACGCGTTGACTCGACGTTGCGATACAGATCGAGCAGCGGGTCGGCGGCGAACAGGAACAACGGTCGCTCGCCGTGCGGATCTCGCGGCGCCAGTTCGGCTTTCACTGCCTCGGCCACGCGCTTGGCGTACTGCTCGAGCAGAACCTTCTTGCCTTCGTCGCCGACGAGACGGCGAACATGGCCCCGGTCACGGATCGTGGCGCGATTGGTGGCGTCGGCAGCATCGACGGCGTGCTCACCGCTGAGTTCGAGTTCGGTGGCCACGGTGGTCGCGGTGGCCTCCCACAGATTCCATCCGTTGGCAGAAAGCGTCAACCCGAAGGCCGATTGGCTCGCGGTGACCGCACGCACGATCTGTCCGAGATCGAAATATGAACCGACCTGGGACTGATTCTCCAACCGGTTGGGCAGGGCGAACATCTCGACCTGGTCGGGGGTCAGGAAGATCGCGACCGATCGCGACAAACGCCCCCATACCTCGTCGGAACGAACCTTCTCCCACTGCGCGCGCAGCGACTCCTCGACGGCATGGCGAATCCCGATTTCCCGCAGGGTTCGGATGCCCTGGTCAAAGGCGCTCTTGGCGTTCAGATAGCTGGTTTCGCGCGCGTCCGGTGCCGGTGAGGTCTCGGCGTAGATCGTGATCGCGTTCTCGCGCGGTGCCCCGAGCTCCTTGAGATCATCGAGGGTCGGGAGGGTGAAGCGGGCCATGGTCCGTCCTTTCGGGTCGTCCGTACGGCTGCCTCCTCACTGTAACCACGACGTCGACTCACACGTGGGGATTCTGTCGGGTGATCACCGATGGGCCGAGTGTCACGGCACCGAGAGCGGTTACGCGCCTTCGTAATTCGCGGTCGGCGGTGACCACGGCGAGCTGTGATGTGTCGGTTCGCGCGACCACGTCGACGATCGCGTCATCACCCGAGCCGTCGGCGTCGATGACGGTGACCGACGCGGTCGAGGCGATGCCCCGCGCCCGGCCCTCGACGACCAGGACGATGTTCACGGGCCCCTCGAACCCTGCGACACCGGAGTCGGCGACGGCGGCGAGCCGGTCCCGCAGGCGTTCGGTGGCCCCGCGCCGGTCGCGCCACCATCCGTCGGGCACCGAACCGACGACGTTGGCCGCATCCACGACGAGGACCGGTTGTCCGTCGGCGGGGTGATCGATGTCGGGCTCGCTGCGTGGCATGTCCCATGCACTCACGACGACTCGCGCCGGTCAACCCGTGACGCCGAACGACCAGGTGAATGCACCATCACGCATGATTCGGCTACGGTCGAGACATGAGCCTCGCCATCGGCATGATCACCATCGATTCGCTGGACCCGGTACGACTCGGCCGGTGGTGGGCCGACGCGATGGGCGGCACCGTCGTCGCCGAGAACGAGGGCTACTTCGTGATGGTCTCCCTCGGCGAGGGCGCACCGACCTTGGGTTTCCAGAAGGTGGAGGATCCGACACCGGGCAAGAACCGAGTGCACCTCGACCTCACCGCCGACGACCGCACTGCTCAAGCACAACGACTCGTCGACGCCGGCGCCACACGCATCGGGGAACACGAGATCGACGGATTCGCGTGGATCACCCTGGCCGACCCCGACGGCAACCAGTTCTGCGTGGCCTCGGGCCACTGATCGCCACGCATCTCTACCGATGGGCTTCACCAAGGCGCAACTGCTCTCGCACCGCGACGAGCGGATCGACGACCTCCTCGGTCCCGGATGCCGACTGCTGTTCGTGGGGATCAACCCCGGGCTCTGGAGCGCGGCCACCTGCGCACACTTCGCCCGGCCGGGTAATCGCTTCTACCCGGCGCTGCACCGCGCCGGGATCACCGACAACGTGATCGATGCGTCGTCGGGCATGAGCGAGGCCGATCGCGCGGCTCTCCTGAACGCGGGGATCGGCATCACGAACGTGGTCGAGCGGGCCACCGCAGCGGCTGCCGACCTCTCCGCCGACGAATTGCGCTCGGGCGGGCAACGATTGCGCTCGACCGTTGCCCGGGTCGCTCCGCGGGTGGTGGCGATCCTCGGAATCACGGCCTACCGCACCGCATTCGGGCAGCGCAACGCAACGCCCGGACGACAGCCCGACACCCCGGACTGGGCCGGGGCGCAGCTGTGGGTGGTACCCAACCCCAGCGGGCTCAATGCCCACGAGACCGTGGACTCGTTGGCTCGGGCCTATCGAGAGGTCGCGATGGCCGCCGGGGTGGTCACCGACTGACGTCCTGCGATCGTCCGCCCTGCGATCGTCGCGGCGTCACTCGATGTCGCCCGACTGCATCACGCGAATCCTGGCGGAGAGCAACTGCACCTCAGGGCGTGCGGCGGCATAGCGTTCCACCGCATCGAGAATCTCCACCGCGTGCGCCCGGTCCGGAGACACGACGGCAACCCCGATTCCCGTGCGCCGGTGCACCTCCCGGTGATCGACCTCGGAGGCGGCCACGGCGAACCGCGATTTCATCTCGGCGATGATCGGTCGGATCACCGACCGCTTCTGCTTGAGGGAATGAACATCACCGAGCAGGTAATCGAACTCTGCGAAACCGATCCACATCGTGGGGTGATACTACGCCCCGTCTGCACGGACGCACCGCGTGGGGGAACGTCGGGGTGCGTCCGTGCGGGAGATCACCAGGGCGCGCACAGGAATCATTCCGGCGAGCCGAGCAGGGTGGCCACGTGGTCGGGGACGTATTTCGACAACGATCGCGGGGGACGGTGGTAGTTGCCGGTCTCGATGGGATGCTTGGGCAGGTTGACCTTCGGACTCGGGACCTCATGATACTCGATGGTCGAGAGCAAATGCGAGATCATGTTGAGGCGCGCGTGCTTCTTGATGTCGGATTCGACGACGTACCACGGGCAGATCGAGGTGTCCGTGTGGACCATCATCTCGTCCTTGGCGCGGGAGTAGTCCTCCCACCGGTAGACCGATTCGAGGTCCATCGGGCTCAACTTCCATTGCCGCACAGGGTCGTTCATCCGTGCTCGGAATCTGCGAAGTTGCTCGTCGTCGGAGACCGAGAACCAGTACTTGCGCAACAGGATTCCGTCATCGATGAGCATCTGCTCGAAAATCGGTGTCTGACGCAGGAAACGTGTGTGCTCCTCGGGGGTGCAGAACCCCATCACCTTCTCGACGCCGGCACGGTTGTACCAGGACCGGTCGAACAACACGATCTCACCCGGTGCCGGCAGGTGGGCGACGTAGCGCTGGTAATACCACTGTCCCCGTTCACGATCGGTGGGGGCGGGCAGTGCGGCGACCCGCGCGACCCGCGGACTCAGATATTCGGTCACCCGCTTGATGGTGCCGCCCTTGCCCGCGGCGTCGCGCCCCTCGAAGATGACGACGACCCGAGCGCCGGATTCGCGCACCCACTCCTGCAGTTTCACCAGTTCGGTCTGCAACCGGAACAGCTCCGCCTCGTACACCGAGGTGGAGATCTTGACCTTGTCCGGCTTGCCCTTCTTTGCCATGCGGAAGAGCTTAGGCCGCGCACGGCTCCCATGCGCCCGACACGGCGGAGGTGGTCCTCACGCAGGCGAGAGTTTGGCCACGGCGTCGAGTTCACCCTCGAGTTCGGCGACGGAGGCATCGATCCGGGCTCGGGAGAAGTCGTTGATGTCGAGGCCCTCGACGACTTCCCAGCGACCGCCGACCGCCCGCGCGGGAACCGAGCTGACGAGTCCTTCGCGAATGCCGTACGCGCCGGTCGACGGCATCGCGACCGACGTCCAGTCGTCCCCGGCGGTACCCAGCACCCAGTCGTGGACGTGATCGATGGTCGCGTTGGCCGCCGAGGCGGCCGACGACGCCCCGCGCGCCTCGATGATGGCGGTGCCCCGGGTGGCGACGGTCGGGATGAAATCCTCGACGAGCCAGCGCTCGTCGGCGGCGATCTCGGCGCCGGGGGTGTCGCCGACCCGCGCGTGGAAGATGTCGGGGTATTGGCTTGCCGAGTGGTTGCCCCAGATGGTGACGCGACTGATCCGGCCGACCGGGGTCCCGGTACGCCGGGCGAGCTGGGCGATCGCACGGTTGTGGTCCAGTCGGGTCAGCGCGGTGAATCTCTCGGCGGGGACGTCGGGGGCGTTGGCAGCGGCGATCGCCGCGTTCGTGTTGGCCGGATTGCCGACCACGATCACCCGGATGTCCTGTGCCGCCACATCATTGATGATCCGACCCTGCTCGGCGAAGATAGCCGAATTGGCGGCGAGTAGTTCGGCGCGCTCCATCCCCTTGGTCCGGGGCCGGGCGCCGATGAGAAGCCCGAACCGGGCACCGTCGAACGCTTTGCGGGCGTCGTCGAAGATGTCGATCGACTCCAGCAGCGGAAATGCGCCGTCCTCGAGTTCCATGGCCGTGCCCTCGGCGGCGGTGACCGCGGCAGGCAACTCCAGCAGCCGTAGACGGACCGGGCGATCGTGCCCGAGCATCGCGCCGGCGGCGATGCGGAACAGTGAGGCGTAACCGATACTGCCGGCGGCTCCGGTCACGGTCACGACGGCGGGACTGACATCGGGCATGGTGGGTCCTGTCTGCGAGGGGTTGTCGGTGGTTCGGTGCTGCGCGGTACTCAGGGGTGATCTCGGGCCAGGACGACCACGGTCTCCGGGGTGTCGGCGGTGGCGGGTGCGGTCAACGTCAGGGCAGCGCCGTCGAGGTGCCAGACCAGCGGTTGGCCGGTGAAATGCGCCAGCCAGGCGTCGGCGCCCGCGCGCGGCGGCGGACACGCCATCATCGTCGATGCCAGTGCGCCGACCTGAAGCCTGGTGATCGGTTCGGTGCCGTGTGCGGAACCGGTGTGCAGCGCCGCGCCGCCCATGTGCCGATTGCAGCCGGCGGTCATCGAGATCCGCCCGGCGTCGCCGAAGGCGATCACCAGTGGTCCGCCGCCGGGGATCGCCGCGCCCGACACCGAGACCGAGGTGAACGACGAGCTCGCGGGCAGGGCCTGCGGCACGGAGGGGTCGCCCGAGGCCGTATCCGGATCGCGCAGAACGGTGATCGCCACCGCGGCAGCCACGACAGCGAGGATCGCCGACATGGCGACGGTGCCGGAGACGGTGCTGTGTCGTGACCATGGGAAGACCACGAGGGCAACCGTAGTCGACGTGTTCTCCGCCTGCCGTTCTCGGCATCTGGCCGACGGCGATCGGCATGATGGATCCACCGTGCCACGGTGGGCGTCACAGCGGTGGCAGCGGCCGCGTACCGTGGACGGCGATTCGATCCGGGAACAACTGGTAGGAGAACGCTCGGTGGGAAAGCTGACGAACAGCATGTGGCGTTTGCTGGGGGCACAGAGTTCGCGGAACCAGTCCAAGTCGCTGAGCCTGCTCAAGGATGCCGAGGCACACACCGACTGGGCCGCCGACCTCGACGACGCGGACTTCCGCGCCGAGGCGGAAAAGCTCGACATCGGCGCCGATGGGGGAGATCGCGCGAAGTTCCTCGCCCTCGCCCGCGAGGCCGCCGACCGGTCGCTGGGTCTGCGGCCGTTCGATGTCCAGCTGCAGGGTGCGCTGCGCCTGCTCGACGGCGACGTCATCGAGATGGGTACCGGTGAGGGCAAGACGCTCGCAGGCGCTATCGCTGCGGTCGGATATGTCCTGGAAGGCCATCGCGTCCATGTCATCTCGGTGAACGACTACCTCGCGACCCGTGACGCGGAGTGGATGGCTCCGCTGTTCGCGGCCTTCGGCATCACCGTGCATGCGGTGTCGGAGAACTCGAGTCGTGCCGAGCGCAAGCAGGCCTACGACGGCGACGTCACCTATGGCTCGGTGAACGAGATCGGCTTCGACGTGCTGCGCGATCAGCTCGCGATCCATGCCGACGAACTCGTCTCGCCGACCCCCGACGTCGCGATCATCGACGAGGCGGACTCGGTCCTCGTCGACGAGGCGCTCATCCCGCTCGTCCTCGCCGGAACCGCTGATGTCGAGGTACCCGATCAGGCCATCCACGACGTGGTCGCGCGGATGAAGAACAAGCACTACGAGATCGACGTCGAGGGACGCAACGTCTCGCTCACCGACGAGGGTGCGGCCTTCGTCGAGGAGGAACTCGGCGGCATCGACCTCTACGACGAAGAGCACGTCGGCACGACCCTGGTCCACGTCAACGTCGCCATGCACGCCCACCACCTACTCGAGCGCGATGTGCACTACATCGTGCGCGACGGCGGAGTGCACCTGATCAACGCCTCCCGCGGTCGGGTGGCCCAGCTGCAGCGGTGGCCCGACGGCATGCAGGCGGCCGTGGAGATCAAGGAGGGCCTCGCCCAGACCGACTCCGGCGAGGTCATCGACACCATCACCGTGCAGGCATTGATCGGCCGCTACCCGAAGGTGTGCGGCATGACCGGTACCGCGTTGGCCGCCGGTGAGCAGTTCCGACAGTTCTACGACCTGCGGGTCTCGCAGATCCCACCGAACACCCCCAACATCCGCAAGGATCTGCCCGACCGCGTCTACGACACCAAGGCCAACAAGGTGGAGGCGGTCGTCGCCTACGTCAAAGAGGTGCACGAGACCGGTCAGCCGGTCCTGATCGGCACCCACGACGTCGCCGAGTCCGAAGAACTCGCGTACTTCCTGGAGAAGGCCGGCGTGGGATGCGTGGTCCTCAACGCGAAGAACGATGCCGAAGAGGCCAAGATCATCGCCGAGGCGGGCACGAAGGACGCCGTCACGGTGTCGACGCAGATGGCCGGACGCGGCACCGACATCCGATTGGGCGGATCGTCCGACGACGAGACGGCTCGCGAGGAGATCATCGAACTCGGCGGACTGTGCGTGGTCGGCACCGGGCGGCACGACACCGAACGTCTCGACAACCAGCTGCGTGGCCGCGCCGGCCGTCAGGGTGACCCGGGCATGTCGGTCTTCTTCAGCAGCCTCGAGGATCCCGTCGTCACCAAGAATCTCTCGTTCAAGCGTGATCCCGTCGCGCAGTCCGAGGACGGGTCGATGGGATCGAAGGGAATCGACCTCATCGAGCAGGCCCAACGGGTGGCCGAGGGCGTGATGCTCGAATTGCACGCCAACACCTGGCGTTACAACCAGCTGGTGAATCAGCAACGCGAGATCGTGGTCAAACGCCGGATGGAGGTGTTGACCACCGACACCGCGCTCAAGGAACTCCGTGATCTCGAACCGGAGCGGTACGCCGAACTCACCGGAACCGCCAAGGCCGAGGATGCCGCCGGGGCGGATGAGAAGGCCGGGGTGGATGAGAAGGCGGCGGAGGTCGAGGAGACTGCAGGGGCCGCCACCGAGGACAGCGCGACCGAGGACAGTGCCGCCGCGGACAGTGTCACCGAGGCGAACACGACCGACCAGGCCCACGCGACCGACGCGTCCGACGTGACCGACGCGTCCGACGTGACCGAGGAGAAGTCGCGGTGGATCCCCGTCGAGCCGCTCGCCGACGACGTGCTCGAGCAGGCGGCCCGCGAGATCATGCTCTACCACCTCGATCGCGAATGGGCCGATCACCTCGCCTTCGTCTCCGACGTCCGGGCGAGCATCCACCTGCGTGCGATCGGGCGGGAGAGTCCGCTCGACGAGTTCCACCGGCTCATCCTGGCCGAGTTCTCCGAGCTGCCGACACGGGCGATCGACAAGTCGCGCAAGACCTTCCGCGAGGCGGTGATCACCCCGGACGGGGTGGACCTGGGAGCCGCGGACCTGCACCGGTCGACGATGACGTGGACCTACATGGTTCACGACAACCTGTTCGCGTCCGGCGGCGCCAAGACCCTGCAGGGAATCATCGGTATCTTCCGGTGACCGGATCGGGGGGAGACGACGACGGCCCGGTGACGGCAGCGGCGCCCGGCGTCGACCGCATCCTCACCGTGCCCAACGCGCTCAGCGTCTTGCGGCTGGTCCTCATCCCGGTCTTCATCTGGTTGGTGATCGTCGAGAAGGCCGACGGGTGGGCGTTCGTCGTGCTGTTCGTCTCCGGGGTCACCGACTGGCTCGACGGGAAACTCGCCCGGCTGCTCGACCAGTCGTCACGACTCGGCGAGCTGCTCGACCCCGCCGCCGATCGCCTCTACATCGTGGTCATCCCGATCTGTTTCGGGCTGCGCGACTTCGTGCCGTGGTGGTTGATCGGCGTCATCATCGCCCGGGACGTGCTGTTGTTCGCGAGCGCACCGCTGCTGCGTTCGCGCGGGCTGGTGGCGCTGCCGGTGCTCTACGTCGGCAAGGCCGCGACCTTCGCCCTGATGAGCGCCTTCCCGTGGCTGCTTGCCGGACAACTTGATTCGGTGATCGGCACCATCTGCTATCCGATCGGATGGGCCTTCCTGATCTGGGGCGTCGCAATGTATCTGTGGTCGTTCGTGCTCTATTGGGCCCAGACGATCATGGTGATGCGCATGATGCCGCGACTCGACCGCGTCTCCTCGGCCGCAGCGGGTTAAAGTCTCGAACGAACAGAAAGGGGGCACAGTGACCGAAACCAACGTGCCGGCCGAGTTGACCTATACGCCCGAGCATGAATGGGTCCGTCGGGTCTCGCCCACGACAGTCCGGATCGGGATCACCGACTTCGCCCAGGAGCAGCTCGGTGACGTCGTCTTCGTGCAGTTGCCCGACGTCGGGTCGGACGTGGAGGCCGGCGAGTCGTTTGCCGAGGTCGAGTCGACCAAGAGTGTCTCCGACATCTTCGGGCCCCTCAACGGGACGATCGCGGCCGTCAACGACGAACTCGAGTCGACGCCGGATCTGGTCAATTCCGAACCCTACGAAGCCGGTTGGCTCGTGGAGATCGCGGTCGAGGAATCCGGCGAACTCGACGCACAACTGGGCGACCTGCTCGACGCCGACGGATACCGGCAGGTCATCGACGGCTGAGCGGCGACACGGCGGCATCGCGTCGGCCTCGCCCCGAGGGACGGCAGCCGGCCCGATCCACCGGATACGCGGTGGCGTAACGCCGAAACGCTCCCCAACGGTCGTGGTCGGCGGATCCGGGCGGCTATGATCAATCGGTGTCTGCCGGGTCTGATGGGTCGGGGTCGGCGCGAAACGGTAGGTTGGATTCGGGCGCCGACAGGTGCGACCGAACCGACGCCCCGTGCGTCGGGTACCCGGTTCCCCGACCCGCTTCGGACGCGGCCGAGCGCCTCGACGGCGCCGCGATCGACAACAGCGCACTTCGGACGACGAAGGAGAGATAGTGAGCGATAACGACAAGGACTTCGAGGCGCCCGTGGAGACCACGTCGGTCTTCCGCGAGGAGTTCATCAACGAACTCGACTCGGCCGGCACCTCGAGTGAGCCCGCCGACACCGGGGTCGAGCGACTCTCACCCGGCACGGCGCTGCTTGTCGTCAAGCGTGGTCCGAACGCCGGATCCCGGTTCCTGCTCGACCAGGCGACCACGTCCGCGGGCCGCCACCCCGACAGCGACATCTTCCTCGACGACGTCACCGTGAGCCGCCGGCACGCCGAGTTCCGGCTGTCCGACGCCGAGTTCCAGGTCGTCGACGTGGGCAGCCTCAACGGCACCTACGTGAACCGCGAACCGGTCGACACCGCGACGCTGAGCAACGGCGACGAGGTCCAGATCGGCAAGTTCCGGCTCGTATTCCTGAGCGGCCCGCGCGACGGTTCCGCTTCCTAGGCACGTGCCGGCCTCCCCAGCAGGGCAGCGCGGCGACGGACCGATGTCCATCGGGTCGGTCCTCGCACTGCTGCGTGAGGACTTTCCCGACGTCACCATCTCCAAGATCCGATTCCTCGAGTCCGAGGGATTGATCAGTCCGGAGCGTGCGCCGTCGGGCTATCGCAGGTTCAGCCAGGCGGACTGCGATCGGCTGCGCTTCGTGCTGACCGCGCAGCGTGATCGCTATCTGCCGCTGAAGGTCATCAAGGAGCAACTCGACTCGATCGATCACGGCAACGACGGGTCCACCGGCAACGGCACGCGGTTGCTGTCGTCGGCTCGCTCGGCGGTGGCGCCGGCCACCGACTTCGGTTCCCGCGCAGACCGGGTGTCACGGGAGTCGTTGATCGAACGCACGGGTGTGGACTCCGCGTTCGTGACCGAACTCCAACGCAGTGGCCTGCTGACGCCCGGCCCCGCCGGGTTCTTCGACGAGGACGCGGTGCGATTGGTGGAAGCCGCTGCGGCACTGGCGAGCTACGGCGTCGAGACACGACACCTGCGCGCGTTCAAGGTCTCCGCCGACCGTGAGGCCGGGCTGGTCGCCCAGATCGCCAGCCCGATCGCCAAGGGCAAGGGCACCGGTGCCCGCGATCGCGCCGAGGAGTTGGTGCGGGAGATCGCGGCCCTCTCGGTCACCCTGCACACCCAGCTGGTCAAGGCGGCCGTGCGGGACGTCTTGGACTGACGTCGGCGTTCTGACGCCCGGCCCGATCGTCCGGTCGGACCGACTCGACCTTCGTGTGGCGGCGGTGCGGTGTAGCGTCGAGAAGGACCCATCGGGTCACGAGAGAATCGGTTCCGTCGTCATCGGGTGGAGGTGCATGACATGAGCGAAATGCGCGTGGTCGGTATCCGCGTCGAGCCGCCACAGAGTCAGCCCGTGTTGTTGCTGCGTGAGGTCGACGGCGCACGATATCTGCCGATCTGGATCGGGCAGAGTGAAGCCGCGTCGATCGCGCTGCGGCAGAAGGGGATCGAGCCGCCGAGGCCGTTGACCCATGATCTGATCGTGAACCTCATCGAGGAGTTCGGGCAGACCCTCGTCGAGGTACGCATCGTCGACATGCAAGAGGGCACTTTCTACGCCGAGATGGTCTTCGCCAACGACCTCCGGGTGTCGGCGCGCCCATCGGATTCGATCGCGGTCGCCATGCGTGCCGAGGTCCCGATCATCGCCGACGAGGAGGTCCTCGCCGAGGCGGGTCTGCTCATCCCGGACGAGGACACCGACGAGGCGCCGAACGAGAAGGACGACGAGGTCGAGAAGTTCAAGGAGTTCCTCGACAACGTCTCACCCGACGACTTCAAGGCGAGCGGCGGCGCCTGATCCGCGTGAGGCGATCGGTTTCGCCATCGGCGGGAGCGACACATCACGGATCGGCAACCGTCTGGTCTCCGTCTGCCTCCATCTCAAGTAGAGGTTGAGCCTCCTGGCGCGTCGCGTTGATTCGGAGTCGTCGGCAGGCATAGCGTCAGTGCCGGATCGCCGCAGGACATCCGTGGCGAGCAGGACATCGATCGGCGCGCGGGCGCGTACAGTAGACCACCGAGGGTGGCCGACTAAGTGCATGCCCGTCCGACCGGTTCTCAAGGTGTGGCGAGGAGTCTGCAGTGGGCGATCAGCCGATGGACAACGGTGCGAGTGGGGATCGTGGCGCGCCGCGAACGGCGACGCAGGGAAGCCTGGAGGACATCGCTCCCGGCCTGTTCCCCAATGACACGGTGCCCGACGAGCTGATCGGCTACCGCGGCCCGAGCGCCTGCCAGATCGCCGGCATCACCTACCGTCAGCTCGACTACTGGGCACGGACCTCGCTGGTCGTCCCGTCGATTCGCGGTGCCGCCGGGTCCGGCAGTCAACGGCTCTACTCGTTCAAGGACGTCCTGGTCCTCAAGATCGTCAAACGTCTGCTCGACACCGGGATCTCGCTGCAGAACATCCGTGTCGCGGTCGACCACCTGCGTCAGCGGGGGGTCGAGGACCTCGCGCGGATCACCCTGTTCTCGGACGGGACGACGGTCTACGAGTGCACCTCTGCCGAAGAAGTCGTCGACCTGCTCCAGGGTGGTCAGGGCGTCTTCGGGATCGCGGTGAGCGGAGCCATGCGCGAACTCACCGGCACCATCTCCGACTTCCCCGGTGAACGGGCCGACGGCGGCGTCACCGAGACCGCTCCGGAGGACGAGCTCGCCGCACGTCGCAAGAGCCGCACGCGCCGCACCGGATAGCCACCTCGTGGCGCGCTGCACCCGGCGGGTTACCCGACGGTAGACTGGGCGGGCGCCGCTGCATCACGGGAGAGCGTCGCCGTCCACGCCTCGGATACGAGGTCACGCGGTGACCGCCGAAGGAGCAATACCTCTCCGTCAAACTCTCAGGCACCCGGACCGTGATGGACGACGGCGTCTCTGGAAAGTGACGAGCCACTCGTCCGCCCACGGTGAAAGGCCAGACGCGTCGGTGACGCCGCGTACGGCCGAATCTCTCAGGCGCCGGCCGGATCTGCGATCCGCGGCATGACAGAGGGGGAGGACCGAACGATCCGGTGTCCGGATCCCGTGAGAGGTCCCGTCATGACCCGTCTGTCCGAATCCCAGTCGCCCGTGGAATCCCAGTCGCCCGTCGAATCCCGGTTGCCCGTCCCGCCGGCCTTCGTCGACCGTCACGTGGGCCCCGACAACGCGGAGACCGCGCACATCCTGGCCACCATCGGCGTGTCGGGTCTCGACGAACTCGCCGCGCGCGTGGTGCCCGCGGTGATCGCCGATTCGCCCGACGACAACGGCCTCGACGCCCTTCCTCCGCCGGCCACCGAACACCAGGTGCTTGCCACACTCGCCGAACTCGCCGCCCGCAACACGGTCTGCCGCTCGATGATCGGGCTGGGCTATTACGACACGCTGACCCCGCCGGTGATCCGCCGCAACGTGCTGGAGAACCCGGCCTGGTACACCGCCTACACGCCCTATCAGCCCGAGATCAGCCAGGGGCGCCTCGAGGCACTGCTCAACTTCCAGACCATGGTCTCCGACCTCACCGGCCTCGAGGTCGCGAATGCGTCAATGCTCGACGAGGCGACCGCGGCGGCGGAGGCGATGACGCTCATGCGCCGGGCGGGCAAGTCGAAGTCGGCGCGGCTGGTCGTCGACGCCGATCTCTACCCGCAGACCCGCGCCGTCATCGAGACCCGTGCCGAGCCGTTGGGGATCGAGGTCGTCGAGGCGGCACTGCATCCCGAACTCCCCGGGTACGGTCTGCCCGCCGACGACTACTTCGGCGTCGTGCTGCAGGTGCCGGGTGCCTCCGGCCGCATCATCGACGCCGCGCCGATCATCGAGGCCGCTCATGGGGCCGGCGCACTCGTCGCGGTGGGCGCCGACCTGTTGGCCCTGACCCTCATCACCCCGCCCGGTGAGCTGGGCGCCGACGTCGCCTTCGGCACCACCCAGCGGTTCGGTGTGCCGATGGGCTTCGGCGGCCCACACGCGGGATACCTCGCGGTGCGTACCGCCCACACCCGGCAGATGCCCGGACGACTCGTCGGGGTGTCCAAGGACGCCGATGACAACCTCGCCTACCGGCTGTCGCTGCAGACGCGCGAACAACACATCCGCCGCGAGAAGGCAACCAGCAACATCTGCACCGCACAGGTCCTGCTCGCCATCATCGCGGCGATGTATGCCGGCTATCACGGTCCGGAAGGGTTGCGCGCCATCGCGATTCGGGTGCACGAACGGGCCGCGCGGATCGCCGACGCGCTCACCGCCGCCGGCTTCGCCGTCGAGCACGCAACCTTCTTCGACACCGTCGCGGTCCGGATCCCCGGCGGTGCCGACCGGATCGTCGCCACGGCCCGACAGGCCGGAATCGCGCTGTGGCGCGCAGACGCCGACACCGTGCGCATCGCCTGCGACGAGACCACCACCGACGACGACGTACGCGCCGTGCTCGGTGTCTTCGATTCCGCCGGTGTACGCCCGAGGCAGTTCGCACAACCGATCGCGACACGCACGAGTGACTACCTCACGCACCCGGCATTCCACCGCCACCGCACCGAGACGTCGATGCTGCGATACCTACGAGCCCTGTCCGACAAGGACATCGCGCTCGATCGCAGCATGATTCCGCTCGGCTCGTGCACGATGAAGCTCAACGCCACCGCGGAGATGGAACCCATCACCTGGCCGGGCTTCGCCGGACTGCACCCGTTCGCCCCGGCCGAGGACAGTGCGGGCATCCGCGAGCTGATCGCGACCCTGGAATCGTGGCTGGTGGCCATCACCGGCTACGACCGGGTGAGCCTGCAGCCCAACGCGGGTTCACAGGGAGAGTACGCGGGCCTGCTGGCGATCCGCGGCTACCACCACAGCCGCGGCGACACCGACCGCGACGTGTGTCTGATCCCGTCGAGTGCGCATGGCACCAATGCGGCCTCGGCGGTCATGGCCGGGATGCGGGTGGTCGTGGTGGCCTGCCGTACCAACGGTGACGTCGACGTCGAGGATCTGCGTGCCAAGATCGCCGAACACGGCACGCGTCTGGCCGCGATCATGATCACCTATCCCTCCACCCACGGGGTGTTCGAACACGACATCGCCGACATCTGCGCGGCCGTCCACGACGCCGGCGGTCAGGTGTATGTCGACGGCGCGAACCTGAACGCGCTCGTCGGCGTTGCCCGTCCGGGACGCTTCGGCGGCGACGTGAGTCATCTGAACCTGCACAAGACGTTCTGCATCCCGCACGGCGGCGGCGGACCCGGGGTTGGCCCGGTCGCGGTGCGTAGTCATCTCGCGGCATTCCTGCCTGGCCACCCGCTCGCGCCGGAGCTGCCTGACGGTCCGACGATCGCCGCCGCGCCCTACGGATCGGCGTCGATCCTGCCGATCACCTACGCCTACATCGCGATGATGGGGGCGGCCGGTCTACGTCGGGCGACGCTGACCGCCATCGCCTCGGCGAACTACATCGCGCGTCGGCTCGCCGATCACTACCCGGTGCTCTACACCGGCCACGAGGCCGGTGCCGGGGACACCGGTGAGGTCGGCGGCTGGGTGGCCCACGAGGCGATCCTGGATCTGCGTCCGCTGACCAAGGAGACCGGTGTCACCGTCGATGATGTGGCAAAACGATTGGCCGACTACGGCTTCCACGCGCCGACGATGAGTTTCCCGGTGGCCGGGACGCTGATGGTCGAGCCGACCGAGAGCGAGAACCTCGACGAACTCGATGCGTTCTGCGACGCGATGATCGCGATCCGCGCCGAGATCGACGCCGTGGCCGCGGGCACGTGGCCCGCAGAGGACAATCCGCTACGCGGAGCGCCGCATACCGCCGAGTGCCTCGTCGGCGAGTGGGATCATCCGTACTCCCGGGAGGTGGCCGTGTACCCGCAGGGCCTGCCGTCCGCGGGCGGGCGAGCGAAGGTGTGGCCGGCGGTGCGGCGCATCGACGGGGCCTTCGGCGACCGTAACCTCGTGTGCAGTTGCCCGCCGGTGGCGGCGTTCGCCGAGTGATACCGGTGGCTGAGGACAACCCGGGCGGCCGTCAGCCCGCGTTGGTGCCGTACACGAGCTTGTTGATCGTGACGATGGCCTGATCCTCCGGATTGGGCATCGGATCGTCGGTCATCGGGAAGGCGACCGTCGCGGTCTTCGGCGGTAGCGGGGCGTCGCCGCGGAAGCCGAGGCCGGTCAGCGCCCGCAGGTGTTCGGGTTTCTCGGCGTAGCCGAGGAATTCGGAGATCGCGGCTGCGGCGAACTGCGGTACCTGATCACCCTTGAGGTGCAGGACGGGGAAGTCGGCGATCGGGGTCGGCCCGTCGGGGATCACCTCGGCGAGCCGGGCCTTGGCGTCGTCCTTGGTCAGCTGATACAGCCGCTGTTCGGTGATCGGCACGGCATGAATGGGTGCACTCGCCGGGTCCGTGGCCGTGGCAATCGCAGTCGCCGCTCCCGCCGGCGAGCCGTCGGGGGACCGCGGAGCGGTCCGGGTGAGTGCGTCGATGCTCGAGGACACCCGCGTCGAGGCGGCGTCGGCAGCGGTCAGGGTGCCGACACTGTGGGTCACCCGCATCGCCACCGCCTGCGCGGCGAGGACACTCGGATCCGATTGGCCCTCACGCGGCATCGACATGCGCAACGACCCCCAGCCGCGCAGCCCGAGGTCGTCGAGACTGTCGTCGCGACTCTGCAGCGTCGGGAGCTGTCCCCAGTCGAGTTGGCCGGTGAGCTTGGCCCCGAGTTCCGGAGCGGTCGCGAGCACCACCGGCGAGGTGACCAGCGAATCGGGATCGCCGTCCACGAGATCGGGTTTGGCGGTCGTGAGCTGGGCGGCCCACACCGACGACTGTGGTACCCACGCGGCTGGATACGGACCCATCGATGCGGTGTCCCAGCTGCCGGTCAGACCGTCGAGAGTGATCTTGGCGTCGCGGGCGGCGACCGCGATGCGGACACAGTGGTCGCGTACCACCGGGTTGGTCGCCGAATAGGCCTGCGCGATGGCCTCGAGTCCCGGCGCGATGTCGGGGTCGGCGAGGACGGTTACCGTGGCCGGGCCGTCGACGCATTGTGCGGCCGCGGCGTCGGCCTCGCGGTCGACGTGATCACCGATGCGGAACCACACCACCACACACGCGGCGATCAGGATCGCCGACAGCAGAACCATGACCAGGCCGCGGCTCACCCCGCGATGCCGCAACCTGTTCTTGTCATCGTCGACGCGATGGTGTGCCACCCGTTGGTCCTCCGTTGTCCGACCGGCCCGGGCACACCCTATGGCATATCAGGGCCGGTCGGAACCTCACGCAGCGCCGAATCAGCCCTGAGCAGCCGCTTTGTACTCGCGGCGGCGGCGATGCAGGATCGGCTCGGTGTAGCCACTGGGCTGGGTGGTGCCCTCCAGGATCAGCTCCTTGGCGGCCTGCCAGGCGATGTTGCTGTCGAAGTCCGGGGCCATCGGCCGGTAATCCGGGTCGCCCTCGTTCTGTCGGTCGACCACCGGGGCCATCCGCTTGAGCGCGTCGACCACGTCGTCGGCGGTCACGATGCCGTGCCGAATCCAGTTGGCGAGGAGCTGACTCGAGATGCGCAGCGTCGCACGGTCTTCCATCAGTGCGATGTCGTGGATGTCGGGGACCTTGGAGCAGCCGACACCGTGGTCGATCCAACGCACCACGTAGCCGAGGATGGACTGGCAGTTGTTGTCGAGCTCCTCGCGCTTCTCCTCGTCGGACCAATCGGTCCTCGGGGCGAGCGGGATGGTGAGGATGTCATCGACCGAGGCCGGATCCCGCTTGGCGATCTCATCCTGGCGCTCGAAGACGTCGACGAGGTGGTAGTGCATGGCGTGCAGCGTCGCCGCCGTCGGTGAGGGCACCCACGCGGTCGTCGCGCCGGCCTTGGGCTGGCCGATCTTCTGCTCGACCATGTCGGCCATCAGATCGGTCATCGCCCACATGCCCTTGCCGATCTGCGCCTTGTGCTGCAGGCCGGCGGCCAAACCGGTGTCGACGTTGAAGTCCTCGTAGGCGAGAATCCACTTCTGCTTCTTCATCTCGCCCTTGCGGATCATGGCGCCGGCCTCCATCGAGGTGTGGATCTCGTCGCCGGTGCGGTCGAGGAAGCCGGTGTTGATGAACACCACCCGCTTCTCGGCGGCCTTGATCGCGGCCTTGAGGTTCACCGTGGTGCGGCGCTCCTCGTCCATGATGCCGACCTTGAGGGTGTTCTCCGGCAGGCCGAGGACCTGCTCGACGCGACCGAACAACTCGACGGTGAAGGCGACCTCGTCGGGCCCGTGCATCTTCGGCTTGACGATGTAGATGGACCCGGTCCGGGAGTTCTGCACACCCGATTGGGTGGACAGTCCGTGGATGGCGGCCAGCGAGGTGACCAGGGCGTCGAGGATGCCCTCGGGGACCTCGTTGCCGTCGGCGTCGAGGATCGCGGGGTTGGTCATCAGGTGACCGACGTTGCGGACGAACAGCAGCGAGCGGCCGTGCAGGTCGAAGCCGGTCCCGTCGGGTCCGGTGTACTCGCGGTTGGGATTGAGGCGGCGGGTGAAGCTCTTGCCGCCCTTGGTCACCTCTTCGGCCAGGTCGCCCTTGTTCAGGCCGAGCCAGTTGCGGTAGCCGAGCACCTTGTCGTCGGCGTCGACCGCGGCGACGGAGTCCTCGAAGTCCATGATCGTGGTGATCGCCGACTCCATGACCACGTCCTTGATGCCCGCCGGGTCGGTGGAGCCGATGGGGGAGTTCGGGTCGATCTCGATGTCGAGGTAGAGGCCGTTGTGGCGCAACAGGATCGACGACGGCGAGGAGGCCTGTCCGCGATAACCGGCGAACGCCGACGGGTCGGCGAGGGTGGCCGTCGATCCGTCGGCCAGGGTCACCGACAGCGCGCCGTTGTCGACGGTGAACGCGGTCACGTCGGTGTAGCTGCATTGTTCGAGCGGAACTGCCTTGTCCAGGAAGTCCTTTGCGTAGGCGATGACCTTGTCGCCGCGAACCTTGTTGTAGGACTTGCCCTTCTCCGCGCCGTCGGTCTCCGGGATGACGTCGGTGCCGTAGAGGGCGTCGTACAGCGAACCCCAGCGGGCGTTGGAGGCATTGAGCGCGAAGCGGGCGTTGAGGACCGGCACCACCAGCTGTGGGCCTGCGGTCTCGCTGATCTCGCGATCGACGCCGGTGGTGCTGATCTGGAAGTCGTCGGGCACCGGCACGAGGTAGCCGATCTCGGTGAGGAAATCCTTGTACTCACCGAAGGTGGTGGCGTCGGAGAAGTCGGCGCCCTGATGGTCGCGGTGCCAGGTGTCGATCTTGGCCTGCAGATCGTCGCGGACGGCGAGCAGCGCCTTGTTCTTCGGTGCGAGGTCGGCGACGATCTCGGCGGCTCCGGACCAGAAGGTGTCGGCGTCCACACCGGTGCCCGGCAACGCCTCATCGTTGACGAAGTCGTAGAGGACTCGAGAGACCTGCAAGCCGTTGACGGTGATCCGGTCAGACATGTGCGCCTTCCTTCGTGTGGTCCCCACAGCACTCACCCCCACGGCACCGAGGTGCTCGGACGGGGTGTGAAAGTCGTGGTTCTGCGGTGTGCGGCCACCTATGTTACTCGCCGGGAAACATCGCCGGCGGGCCCGGTCGGCTCTGCGCAGGGCGGTTCGTCGACGCCGGGCAGCGCGTCGATCGCCGCGACGATCCGCGTCCGGACCGCGGCGGCGCGGCGGGTGAGTGCGGTCTGCTCGCGGACGTAGTGCGCGCGTCCGGCCGCGGTCTCCACCGTGATCGGCTCGTACCCGAGCGACCGCAGATCGTAGGGACTCGCGCGCATGTCGATCTCCCGGGCGTCGCGGGCGAGCTCGAAGGCGTCCAGCGTCAGCGCCGAATCGAGCAGCGGGGCCAGGGTGAAGCAGGTGCGATAGAGGTCCATCGACACGTGCAGACAGCCCGGTTGGTCGGTGGCGAGCCGGTCATCGGGGCCCAGGGGCCGTTCGTTGCGGGGGCGGGCGGGGTCGGTGAAGAACCGGAACGCGTCGAAGTGGGTGCAGCGCAACGGCATGGCCTCGACCACCGCATCGGTGCCCGCGGCGCCGAGCCGCAGGGGCGCAGCGTGCCGGGTGTCGGTGGTGCGGTACACCATTGCCCACTCGTGCAGCCCGAAGCACCCGAGGCGCGCAGGCCTGGCAGCGGTCCGGGTGAGCAGGTCCCGTGCGGACCGCACGGCATCGAGGCGACGGCGCAGGTAGGCCGGATCGACGGTGATGCCCGCGGTCGTGTGGTGATAGCCGCGCAGCGTGCCGACCTCCCGAGCCCAGGCCTGATCGTGGGCGGTGTCGTCGATGCGCAGGACGACCCCGTACCCGGGATGCCACCGCCGCACATGGGAGGGACGCGACGAGTAATAGGTGAACAGGAAGTCGAGCACCGGATGACGGCCACCGCGCCGACGCTCACGCAGGTACGGACCGATCAGTTCCTCGACACGTCGCGCGTGGGCATCGCGCTGCGCGTGCCACTGTGCGGGAGCGAGGGTCTCGCCGATCACGTCAGATCCGATGGGTCTCGTCGCGGACCGTCCCGACGAACTCCTCGACGAGGTCGGCCAGGGCGACGATCCCGACCGTCCGGCCGGTGTCGTCGACGACCGCACCCAGATGCGAGCTGGTCCGCCGCAGGACGCCGGTGGCCTCGTCGAGCGGGGTGTCGGCGGCGATCACCGGCAGCGGACGGACCTTGTCGACACCGATGACGGTGTCGGGGCCGATTCGTTCGTCGAGAATGTCGTCGAGGATGTCCTTCAGGTGCAGATAGCCGGTGTAGGTGCCGTCCGGGCCACGGACAGGGAATCGGGAGAACCCGGTGGCGCTGACCGCACGCTCCACCGCGCCGAGGGTGGGGCCGCTGCCGCCGGTCTGCGGGTCGCGCTCGACGTCTACGCTGCGCATCCGGTCCAGCGGGATCATCACCTCGGCCACGGTCCGGCTCACCGACCGCAGCGCGCGATCGAGTCGGTCGTGCTCCTCGGCGTCGATGAGTCCCTCCTCGCGGGACTCGCCGAGCATCTGGGCGAGCTCGACCGGTGACACCGACGAATCCAGCTCGTCCTTGGGTTCCACCCGCATCGCACGCAACGTGATGTTCGCCAGCCAGTTGTAGACGCTGATGAACGGCCGCGCGATCTTGATGAACGCCAGATGCACGGGTACCAGCAGCATCGCCGAGGTCTCCGGTCCGGCCAGCGCGATGTTCTTGGGCACCATCTCGCCGAGCAGGATGTGCAACACCACCACCAGTGCGAGGGCGATCGCGAAGGCGATCGGATGCACCACCTGCTCGGGAATGTGCACCAGGTCCAGGGGTCCCTCGATGAGATGCGCCACCGCGGGTTCGGCGACACGTCCGAGCAGGATCGAGCAGACCGTGATGCCCAGCTGCGCTCCGGCCAGCATCAAGGACAGGTGCTCGCCCGCCCGGATCACGGTGCGGGCCCGGGCCTTGCCGTCCTCGGCGAGCGCCTCGAGTCGGTCGCGTCGCGCGGAGATGAGCGAGAATTCCGCGCCGACGAAGAAGGCGTTGCCGGCCAGCAACACCACCGCCAGCACCACGGCGCCGATGTCGTTCATCGCTCACCCGCCGCGTCGGAGTTCCAGTGGAAACGAGCCGCCAACGAGTCCGGGGCCGGATCGTCGGAGATCGGCTGCAGCGACACGACGTCGACCCGCCTGCCGTCCATCTCGGTCACCGTCGCACGCCATCGTTGGTCGCTGAGCTCACCGTCGGCGTCGTCGGACTCGTCGTCGTCATCTGGGTCGGGATCGATCACCGGAGTCCGCAGTGGCAGCTCGACCGAGTCGCCGGCCTGCGGGATGCGTCCGAGGACGAACATGACCAGACCGCCGAGGGTGTCGTAGGAGCCGTCCGGCGCCCGATATCCGGTGGCCTCGTACAGCTCGTCGACCCGCAGCAGACCCGCGCAGAGATAACCCTCCCCGTCAGCCTGGACGTCGGGGTGTTCGTCGTCGTGCTCGTCGGTGACGTCGCCGAGGATCTCCTCGATGAGGTCCTCGGTCGTCACGATGCCCGCGGTCCCGCCGTACTCGTCGATGACCACGCACATCTCCATGCCGTCGGCGCGGATGCGCTCCATGAGCGCGTCGCCGTCCAGCGTCACCGGTACCCGGCCGACGGGACGGGCCAGGGCGGCGACCGTGGTCGTCGACTGCTCGTCGGGGGCGACGGTGAAGGCCTGTTTGATGTGCACGACGCCGATGAGATCGTCGAGGTCGCCGTCGTCGACGACGGGAAACCGGGAATGTCCGGTGGCCGAGCAGGCGATGACGAGGTCACGCACGCTGGCATCACGGTCGAGGCATTCCACCGTGACGCGGGGGGTCATCAGATCCTCGGCGGTGAGTTCGCCGAATCGCAGTGAACGGTTCACCAGGGTCGCGGTGTCCTCGTCGATGGAGCCCTGCCGCGCCGAGTTGCGCACCAGCGACGCCAACTCCTGCGGCGAACGCCCGGAGCGGAGCTCTTCGGCCGGCTCGATACCGAGGCGGCGGACCACCCAGTTGGCCGAGCCGTTGAGGCCGTTGATGACGTAGCGGAACATCGCCGAGAAGATGGTCATCGGTCCGGCCGTCGCGCGGGCCACCGACAACGGGTGGGCGATGGCGAGATTCTTCGGCACCAGCTCGCCGAGCACCATCGACAACGACGTCGCGATGAGCAACGACAGTGCCAGGGAGATGCCCCCGGCCGCGCCGGAGCCGAGTCCCAGCGCCTTGAGTCCGGGTGTGATCAGTTGCGCCAGAACGGGTTCGGCGATGTAACCGGTGACCAGTGTGGTGATGGTGATGCCGAGTTGGGCTCCGGAGAGCTGGAACGACAGTGTGCGGTGGGCGCGCTGCACCATCCGTGCGCGGCGATCACCACGGTTGGTGACGTCGGAGTCGATGGCCGAGCGCTCGAGTGCGGTGAGCGAGAATTCCGCGGCGACGAACAGGGCCGTGCCCAGGGTGAGCGCGACGAAGCCGACCAGGCCGGCGACGTAGAGGACGATCTGCACCAGGCGCTCACCACCCGCCCGGCAACGGGCGTCCCTCGGCGAATCCGGCCGCCGACTGGACGCCGAGGATCACCCGGTCGTGCAGCTCGGTGAGGGTCCTTGCGCCGGTGTAGGTGGCGGTACTGCGCACCCCGGAACAGATGTGGTCGAGGAGGTCCTCGACGCTGGGCCGGTCGGGGTCGACGGGAATGCGCGACGAGGAGATGCCCTCCTCGAAGAGGCTCTTGCGGGCTCGGTCGTAGGCGTTGTCGTCGGCGGAGCGGGCCGCCACCGCACGCTTGGAGGCCATGCCGAAACTGACCTTGTACGCGCCGCGTGCATCCTGATGCAGATCGCCTGGCGATTCGTAGGTTCCGGCGAACCACGAGCCGATCATCACATTGGACGCCCCGGCGGCCACCGCGAGTGCGACGTCGCGCGGATGCCGCACCCCGCCGTCGGCCCAGACGTGCCCGCCGTGCTCTCGGGCGGCGGCCGCGCAGTCGGCGACCGCGGAGAACTGCGGACGCCCCACGCCGGTCATCATCCGCGTCGTGCACATCGCACCCGGCCCCACACCCACCTTGACGATGTCGGCGCCCGCGGTGATCAGATCGATGGTGCCCTGCGCGGACACCACGTTGCCGGCGACGATCGGTACCCCGAGGCCGACCGCCGCGACCGCCGACACCGCGGTGATCATGCGTTCCTGATGGCCGTGGGCGGTGTCGATGACCAAGAGGTCGGCGCCTGCCTCGACCAGATCGGACGCCTTCGCTGCGACATCGCCGTTGATCCCGACCGCGGCCGCGATCCGCAACCGGCCGTCGGAATCGACATTGGGGTGATACACACCGTGACGCAGCGCCCCGACGCGGGTGAGCACACCGGCGAGCGTGCCGTCGGAATGAGTCAGCACCGCGAGTTCCTGCCGGAGATCGGTGAGCGCGTCGAACACCTCTCGGGGCGGCGTGTGTACCGGCAGGGTGACGATCACCGGCGCCGCGACGTCGGAGACCCGGGTGAAGCGATCGACGTCGGTACACGCGGACTCGGTCACCAGTCCCACCGGCACGTCGTTCTCGACGACCACCGCGGCCCCGTGCGCTCGCTTGTGCAGCAGGGCCAGCGCGTCGGACACCGAATCCCCGCGGGTCAGCGTCACCGGGGTGTCGGCCACCAGGTCGCGTGATTTCACGAAGGCAATCGACCGTGCGGCCGCCGCCAGCGGTAGATCCTGGGGCAACACCGCGAGCCCACCGCGACGCGCCAACGTCTCGGCCATCCGCTTGCCCGAGACAGCGGTCATGTTGGCCGCCACCACCGGGATGGTCGTTCCCGACCCGTCGTGGGTGCCCAGGTCCACGTCGAACCGCGAGGTCACATCCGAGCGGTTCGGTACGACGAACACGTCGTCGTAGGTCAGGTCATGGGTGAGGTGGTGTCCGGACAGGAATTGCATCGCTGCGCTCGACGTCCCTTTCTGTGCTCGGGGTGTGGTGGGTCGGTCGGGCTACTGCTCGACTTCGCTGCGGTCGCCGCCCCACAGTGTGTGGAAGGTGCCGGGCTTGTCGGTGCGCTGGTAGGTGTGCGCGCCGAAGTAGTCGCGCAGGCCCTGGGTCAGCGCGGCGGGTAGGCGTTCGCTGCGCAGCGCGTCGTAGTAGGACAGTGACGAGGCGAAGGCCGGGACCGGGACCCCGACGGTCGCCGCGGTGGCCACCACGCGGCGCCAGGCGTCGACACCGGATTCGACGGCCTCGCGGAAGTACGGGGCGAGCAGCAGGCTCGGCAGGTCCGGGTTCTCGGCGTAGGCCTCGCGGATGCGGTTGAGGAACTGGGCGCGGATGATGCATCCGCCGCGCCAGATGGTGGCCAGTGCGCCCGGATCGACGTTCCAGCCGTATTCCTTGCTGCCCGCCGCGATCTGGTCGAAGCCCTGGGCGTAGGCGACCACCTTGGAGGCGTAGAGCGCGGCGCGGATGTCGTCGATGAACGCCGCGGTGTCGGTGGGGGCGGCGCCGGGGGTGCCGCCGGCGAGTCCTTGTGCGGCGGCACGCTGATCGGTGGCGCTGGAGAGGGCGCGGGCGAACACGGCTTCGGCGATGCCGGTGGTCGGGATTCCGAGATCGAGTGCCGATTCGACCGTCCAGCGACCGGTGCCCTTCTGCCCGGCTGCGTCGACGATGACGTCGACGAGTGGCGTGCCGGTGGCGGCGTCGACCTGGGCGAGTACCTGCGCGGTGATCTCGACCAGATAGCTCTCGAGGTCGCCGGAGTTCCAGCCGTCGAAGACCTCGGCGATGTCGGCGACGGGCATGCCCAGGACGCGGCGCATCAGGTCGTAGGCCTCGCCGATGAGTTGCATGTCGGCGTACTCGATGCCGTTGTGCACCATCTTGACGAAGTGTCCGCTGCCGTCGGGGCCGATGTGGGTACAGCACGGTTCGCCGTCGACGTGGGCGGAGATCGACTCCAGCAGCGGGCCCAGTGACTTGTAGGACTCGGCCGGGCCTCCGGGCATGATCGACGGTCCGTTGAGCGCGCCCTCCTCGCCGCCGGAGATCCCGGCGCCGACGAAGTGCAGTCCGCGTTCGGCCATCGCCTTCTCGCGGCGGATGGTGTCGGTATAGAGCGAGTTGCCGCCGTCGATGATGATGTCGCCGGTCTCCATGGCGTCGGCGAGTTCGTTGATGACCGCGTCGGTGGCGTCGCCGGCCTTGACCATGATCAGCACGCGTCGAGGCTTCTCGAGTGCATCGATGAACTCGGCGATGCTCTCGGTGCGGATGAATGCACCCTCGCTGCCGTGGTCGCGGATCAGCGCGTCGGTCTTGGCGATGCTGCGGTTGTGCAGGGCGACGGTGTACCCGTGGCGGGCGAAGTTGCGGGCGATGTTCGAGCCCATCACGGCCAGGCCGGTGACACCGATCTGGGCCTTGGTGGCAGGAGAAGACGAGGCGGAGTTGGTCATGTCCCCAGCCTATGGGTTATCGGGTCCGGTGCGCGTTGTCGGGTGACCCGTGCCGGCCGATGCCGATGTCGTCGGTCAGTGATGGGCCGTGAGGAGCCGACTGATCTCGGTCAGCCAGGGGATGGCCACCGCGAGGGTGGGTACCACGAGGATCGCCACGGCGGTGGCATAGGCGGCCAGCGCGAGCAGGGGGGTGGGCCGGTCGTGACAGAGACGGTTGACCCGGGCGAGGGTGGTGGGGCCGCCGACGGCCATCGCTCCGCGCGGGGCGACCGCGTCGGCGCAGGCGACGAGCGCACGACCAAGGGTGGTCGGCGCGGTGGCGCGGACGGCCTGGTCGTCGGCGAGGGCCTCGACGAGCAGCTTCACCGCGTCGAGGGCCGAACTGCTGCGGACGAACCGCGGGAATGCCTCGTGGAGTGCGATGAACGCCTCGAGCACCAGATCGTGCCGTGCGCGCAGGTGTGCGCGTTCGTGCGCGATGACCGCGATCAGCTCGTCGCGGGTCAGTCGGGACACCACACCTTCGGAGAGCACGACACGTTGACGCAGGCCGGGCAGGCAATACGCGAGCGGTTCGCTCACGTCGAGCATCCGGATGTCACGTGCGAACAGCGGATGGGTGTGATCCGAGCGATCGCAGGCGTCGAGGATGTCGATCAGTTGGCGGTGATTGGCCCGGCGGGCGCGGGTGCGCACCCCGACGCGGATCACGGTGAACAACAACCGCGCGCCGATCAGCAGGGTGAGGGCGAAGACCGAGATGTAGATCGACCACAGCGGGATGCCGAGACGTTCGATCTCGTGCAGCGGGTGGGTGGTCGGGGTGCCGTCGGCACCGGGGGCGAGGAGATTCGCCGCGATCGCGAGTCCGCAACTGAACGCCGAGAGCACCGCGGCCAGGGCTATCGCCTGCCACAGCGTCATCGCCGCGCGTGGCGCGCGAATCGGCCACGCGGCGCGGGACAGGGCCTCCGGAACGGGACCGACCAACAGCAACGTCAGGATGCCGAAGAGAAGGGCGGTCATCGTTGGCTGTCCTCGCGGTTGGGCTGTGCGGGCTGTGTCAGGTGAATCTAGCCGGTTTCGTGCGGCGCACGGGCGGCTTCGAGCTCATCGAGCGCGTGGCGCAGGGCGGCGGCCTCGTCGGCTCCGACCCGACCGACGAACGAGACCAGCGCCGCGTGGCGGGAACCAGGGGCGTCGGCTTCGCTCAGAGCGTCGACCATCAGCGAAGCGACCAGGTCTTCGCGCGGATGTGTCGGCACGTACTTGTGGGCGCGGTCCTCACGGATCTGGGTGACCAGATTCTTCTTGGCCAGGCGCTGTAGGACCGTCATCACCGTCGTGTAGGCCAGTGACCTGTTCTCCGAGAGTGATTCGTGGACCTGTCGGACCGTCTGTGGGGTGGGAGTGGCCCACAGCGTGTCCATGACTGCCCGCTCGAGGTCTCCCAATCCGTTCATCTTTCGCATTTTACTGCCGATTCTCCTCGATGCCGCATCCGACTCGTAGAGCGCGACCGTGTCGGTGGCGCTGTGTGTGGTTATGGCGTGTGACCTGGATCTTCACCCGGTGTCGCCCACCATGCTTGACAGCTTGGTAAGGCTAGCCTACATTAAGTAACCGTTGGACCGCGCGAGAGTCCTGAGGGCTGCAGAGACCCCCGGTCCACGCCACGGTAGGCCCCACATCTCCAACGAGATGTGGGGCCTACCGGTTCCTCGGGGGCGTTTTCGACTCACCCCGATTCCATCCGACATGACACTCTTGTCGTCATGACGAGCAACGAGGAGTACGTGAAGTCGACCGGGTGGCGTGGGCTCGACAGCGAGTTGGGCACGGTCATCGAGTCGGTGACGATCGACGGGCTGATCGCCACTCTCGAACTCGGCCCCAAGCACCATCAGCCGTTCGGGATCGTGCACGGCGGCGTCTACTGCGCCGTGGCCGAGAGTGCGGCCAGCATGAGCGGCTTCTACTGGTTGCAGGAGACCGGTATCGGTGGCACCGCGGTCGGCGTGAACAACAACACCGACTTCCTCCGCTCGATCAGTACGGGCACGATCACCGCACGTACCAGTCCCATTCACCGCGGGCGGCGACAGCAGCTGTGGGCGGTGGAGATCTTCGACGACCAGGACCGGATGGTCAGTCGCAGCCAGGTGCGGCTGCAGAACATCGAGGTTCCCGAAGGCACGTTGCCACGATGACCGACGGCACGGCCGGAGAGCGCGGCATCACCGACGAGGCCCGTGCGCGGATCGAGGAGTTGCTGGCACCGGTGGACGCCGATCTCGGTCGGTGGTTTCCCGGGGATCGTGCGGAACCCCAACCGGTGCACACCGTGTACGTCAGCGCCGCCGACGTCGACGTCGACACCCCGCGCCGGTGGGGAGCGGCCGCGCTCGAGCTGGAGTCGAGCGCGTCGGCGGTGGCCGAGCTCGCCGGTGATGAGGTGCGCGAGATCGTGCGGACCCGATTGGCGACCAATCCGATAGAGGATCTGCGCATCGACCTCGAGGACGGCTACGGCTGGCGCGGTGACGAGCGCGAGGACGCCGACGCCCGTCGCGCCGGGCAGACCCTGGCCCGCTGGGTCGCCGATCGTCCGCACGCCCCGCGGTCGGCGGGGGTGCGGGCCAAGGGCCTCGGTGCGCACGAACGGGCCCGCGGCATCCGCACTCTCGAACTCGTTCTCGATGGGGCGGGGGGAGTGCCCCCGGGTTTCGTCGTCACCGTGCCCAAACTGCGCGACGTCCGGCAGGTCGACGCGATCACGGTCCTCTGCGAGGAGTTCGAGCGCGCGCACGGACTCACCGAGGCCACCGTGCGGGTGGAGCTGCAGATCGAGATCCCGCAGGCCGTGCTCGGCCCCGACGGGCGCGCCACCCTGGCGCAGGCCATCCATCGCGGTGGCCGGCGCATCTGGGGACTGCACTACGGCACCTACGACTACAGCGCGGCGTGCGGGATCGTCTCGGCGCAGCAATCACTCGAGCATCCCGTCGCCGACCATGCCAAGGCCGTCATGCAGGTGGCCGCCGCGCAGACCGGGGTGTGGATCAGCGATGGGTCCACCCAGGTGATGCCCACCGGGGAGCCCGAACAGATCGACGCGGCAGTGCGTCGCCATCACCGGCTGGTCACGCGGTCGTTGGAACGCGGTTTCTATCAGGGCTGGGACATGCACCCGGGGCATCTCGTGACCCGCTGGCTGGCGGTTGTCGGCTTCTATCGGTCGGCGATGCCGGCCGCCGCGAGCCGATTGCAGGCCTATTTCGAGCGGCGCTCCGGCGATGTGGTCGACGAGCCGGCGACCGCGATGTCGCTGGCACTGGTGATCCGCCGCGGCCTGGCCGCTGCGGCCTTCACCGTCGACGAGGTGACCCGGACGGCGCCGTTGTGCACACCCGCGCGGCTCGACGAATTGTCGGCCGGCGGCGGTGCCCTGACGTCCGGCTGACGCCGCGGTGCGCTCGCCGCGCCGAGCGCACCGAGAAGTGGCAGGATGACGGAGCCGGAGTGCACCGCAGGTGCCCCGGAGGTGAATTCGGACCCGAGGGTGTCGAATTCAGCAGGTACCGACACGGGGAAGGACGGAATCGGTGCGACTGTCGCCGCATGAGCAGGAACGTCTGCTCATCTCCTACGCCGCCGAGCTGGCCCGCCGCAGGCAGGGTCGCGGACTCAAGCTCAACCATCCGGAGGCGGTCGCCGTCATCACCGATCACGTCCTCGAAGGCGCGCGAGATGGCCGTACCGTCGCCGAACTCATGGCCAGTGGCCGCGAGGTTCTCACCCGCGACGACGTGATGGACGGGATACCGGAGATGCTGCACGACGTGCAGGTCGAGGCGACTTTCCCGGACGGCACCAAGTTGGTCACCGTGCATCACCCGATCGGCTGAGGTAGGGGAGTTATCCAGTGGCGCAGCAGAAATCGACGATCGTGCCCGGTGAGGTGATCACCGCCGACGGCGACATCGAACTCAACGCGGGAGCCTCGGCGATCACCCTGACCGTCACCAACACCGGTGATCGCCCGGTCCAGGTCGGCAGTCACGTCCACTTCCCGCAGGCCAATCCGGCGCTCGACGTCGATCGCGATCAGGCGCGGGGGCGACGCCTCGACATCCCCGCCGGTACCGCGGTGCGCTTCGAACCGGGGATCGAGATGACGGTGACACTGGTCCCGCTCGGCGGAACCCGTGAGGTGCACGGGATCTCGCTGGATGCGCCCGGAAAGGTGGACTGAGATGGCGATCCTCGGACGTGACCGCTACGCGCAACTGTTCGGCCCCACCACCGGTGATCGGATCCGTCTCGCCGACACCGATCTGCTCATCGAGGTCACCGAGGACCGTTGCGGCGGACCGGGTCTGGCCGGCGACGAAGCGGTGTTCGGTGGCGGCAAGGTCATCCGGGAATCGATGGGGCAGAGTCGCGCCACCCGCGCCGATGGCGCGCCCGACACCGTCATCACCGGCGTGGTCGTGCTCGACCACTGGGGAATCATCAAGGCCGACATCGGAATCCGCGACGGCCGCATCGTAGCTCTGGGTAAGGCCGGAAATCCCGACACGATGGACGGGGTGCATCCCGACCTGGTGATCGGGGCGTCGACGGAGATCATCGCGGGCAACGGCAAGATCCTGACGGCCGGCGGTATCGACTGCCATGTGCACTTCATCTGCCCGCAGATCATGGACGAGGCGCTCGGCAACGGCATCACCACGCTGATCGGCGGCGGCACCGGACCCGCGGAGGGTTCCAAGGCCACCACCGTCACGCCCGGCGCGTGGCATCTGGCGTCGATGCTCGCCGCCACCGATCACTGGCCCATGAACATCGCTCTGCTGGGCAAGGGCAACACCGTCAGCGCCGAGGCCATGCGCGAGCAGATCCGTGCCGGCGCATCGGGATTCAAGCTCCACGAGGACTGGGGGAGTACACCGGCCGCGATCGACGCCTGCCTGCGCGTGGCCG
Source organism: Gordonia sp. YC-XJ4 (assembly GCF_059511865.1). Classification (NCBI taxonomy): domain Bacteria; kingdom Bacillati; phylum Actinomycetota; class Actinomycetes; order Mycobacteriales; family Gordoniaceae; genus Gordonia; species Gordonia sp. YC-XJ4. Next base: position 3,136,586 of record NZ_CM183447.1, on the reverse strand, counting down.
ACGAGACCGGGGTGCAGGTGGCGCTGCACTCCGACACGCTCAACGAGGCCGGCTTCGTCGAATCGACCCTGGGTGCCATCGCCGGACGCAGCATCCACGCCTATCACACCGAGGGTGCAGGCGGCGGGCACGCACCCGACATCATCACCGTTGCCGCGGCGGCCAACGTGCTGCCGAGTTCGACGAATCCGACCCGCCCGCACACCGTCAACACCCTCGACGAACACCTCGACATGCTGATGGTCTGCCATCACCTCAATCCCACCGTGCCCGAGGATCTCGCGTTCGCCGAGAGCCGCATCCGGCCGTCGACCATCGCTGCCGAGGATCTGCTGCACGACCTGGGTGCGATCTCGATGATCGGGTCGGACGCGCAGGCGATGGGTCGTATCGGCGAGGTGGTGTTGCGGACGTGGCAGACCGCGCACGTGATGAAGCGCAAACGTGGGGCGCTCGAGGGTGACAGCCGCGCCGACAACAACCGCGCACAGCGCTACATCGCCAAGTACACGATCTGTCCGGCGGTCGCCCACGGTTTCGACGACGAAATCGGTTCGGTCGAGATCGGCAAGCTCGCCGACCTCGTGCTGTGGGATCCGGCGTTCTTCGGTGTGAAGCCGGACCTGGTGATCAAGGGTGGCGCGATCGCCTGGGCGCAGATGGGAGATGCCAACGCCTCCATCCCGACCCCGCAGCCGGTCCTGCCCCGACCCATGTTCGGTGCCGAAGCACCGACCGCCGCCGACACCTCGCTGAGCTTCGTCGCGCCGGGCTGCGACGAGGATCTGGCCGATCGCATCGGCATCCGTCGCCGGCTGGTACCGGTGAAGAACACCCGCGCCCTCGGCAAGACCGACATGCCGCGCAATGCCGCGACGCCGACCATCGAGGTCGACCCCGACACCTTCACCGTGCGCATCGACGGGGCGGTGTGGGATGCCGAGCCGGTGCCCGAACTGCCGATGGCACAACGGTATTTCCTGTTCTGAGCCGCCGTGACCGATCCCGCTGCGCCCGCCACGTCGTCGTTGGCGATGATGCTGACCCTGGCCGATTCGCGCCTGCCGGTGGGCGGCCACGTCCACTCCGGTGGTGTCGAGCAGGCGATCACCGACGGCTTCGTGCGCGGCGTCGCCGACCTCGCCGCCTTCCTGCACCGACGACTCACCACCAGCGGCCTGGTCGCGGCGTCGATCGCCGCCGCGGTGGCCGAGGGCACCCTCGACGTTCGGGCCGCCCAGATCGAAACCGATGCCCGCACCCCGTCGGCCGCCGCGCGCAAAGCGTCTCTCGCTCAGGGTCGCGGCATGGTCCGACTGGCCCGCCGCATGTTCCCGGCGACTGATTTCTCGGCGCACGTGCCGAGCACTCATCTGCCGGTCATCAGCGGCTCGGTCGGCGCGGCGTCGGGCCTGTCGGGCATGCAGACCGCGCTCGTGTGCGTCTACACGACGGTGAGCGGCACGGCGACGGCCGGGCAGCGGCTCCTGGCCCTCGACCCGGCCGATGTCGCGGTGATGATCGCCGACCTCGGTGCCGAGTGCGAAGCGGTGGCCGCGCAGGCCGCGACCGGACTCGCGGATCTGTCCGATCCGATTCTCGACGTCCTCGCCGAGCGTCACGAGACCCGGCCCATGCCCCTGTTCATGAGTTGACCCGCTCGGCCCACGAGCCGAGCCGACCGCAGACCAAGCCCGATCACGATCCGACCCCCGAGAGGAATCCATGCCCCCGCACCTGATCGACGGCGAACCCCACGATCACGGCCACGACCGGCCACGCCGCCATCGCGAGCCCGGAGAAGCGCTGCGCGTCGGCATCGGCGGGCCCGTCGGCTCCGGCAAGACCGCACTCGTCGCGGCCCTGTGCCGCCAACTGCGCGACGAACTGTCGGTGGCCGTGCTGACCAACGACATCTACACCACCGAGGACGCCGACTTCCTGCGCCGCAACGCCGTCCTGCCCGACGAACGGATCACCGCCGTGCAGACCGGTGGTTGCCCGCACACCGCGATCCGCGACGACATCACCGCCAACCTCGACGCGATCGACGACCTGATCGCGGCCAATCCGCCGCTGGATCTGATCCTCGTCGAGTCCGGCGGTGACAACCTCACCGCCACCTTCTCCACCGGACTGATCGACGTGCAGATCTTCGTCATCGACGTCGCCGGCGGCGACAAGGTTCCCCGCAAGGGCGGCCCCGGGGTGACCTGGTCGGACCTGCTCGTCATCAACAAGACCGACCTCGCGCCGCAGGTCGGTGCCGATCTGGAGGTGATGCGTCGCGACGCCGCCAAGGTCCGGGAGGGCCGCCCGACCGCGATGATCTCACTCACCGACGATCCGGCCGCCACCGATGTGCTGGCCTGGGTGCGTGGTCATCTCGCAGCCGACGCGCCGGTGGGTGGCGGGGCGGCCGGACGGTAGATGCGCACCGAGGTCGAGATCGTCGTCGAGGCCGGTCGCTCGCCGCGTGTGTGTGCCACCGGCGGGCTGGCCGTTCGCCGGACCGGGACGTCGCGTGCACACCTGATCGGGACTGCGGCGACCCCGCTGGGCGGCGACCACATCGAGGTTCTCGTGCATCTCGCGGAGGCGACGTCGCTCGACCTCGGTTCGGTGGCCGCAATGATCGCCCTGCCCGCCGCGGATCGGGTGGAGTCGACCTCGCGATGGCGTATCGAGGTCGGCGCGGGCGCCCGTCTGCGGCTCGACCCGCAGCCCACCGTGGTGGCCGGGGGAGCCCACCACGATTCGGTGATCGAGGTGCACGCCGACGCCGACGCGACGATCGATCTGCACGAGCACATCCAGATAGGCCGGTCGGCCGTCGATCACCCCGGCGACGACGCCGGACGATGGCGCGGACGACTCCACGTCGACGTCGACCGGCGTCCCATCCTGCGTCACGGACTCGAGTTGGGGGCCGGATCGGCTTGTGCTGCAGCGGGTTTCAACGCACTGACCAGCGTGTTCCGGTACCCCGACGCGAGCCCCGCCCACGTCGACGCAGACCATTTCGCGGCGCGGCTCGCCCTCGTCGGCGATGCATCGCTCACCACCGCACTGGGTCGGGGGGTCGCTCAGGCACGAGCCCACTGCGACGCCCTCGATGTGGCAGCTCTCGCGCAGATCTAGGGCTCAGCCCAGCCCCTAGCTGGCCTCGGCCGCGGAGGCCTTGTCGGCCTCGGTCGTGGTGGCGTCGGCGTCGCTGGTGGGCTTGTTCGCGGATTCGGTCGCCGCCGCGGTGTCGTCGGCACCGGCCGCCTCGGCCTCCACCTCGGGCACCGACTTGTTCTCCAGTGCCGACAGCGCGCCGATGGCCGTGCGCGCGTACACCTGCTGTTCGGTCACCGCGAGCTGCGAGCGGCCGCGCGTGCTGAACGCGAAGAACCAGTTGATCAGCGTGTTCAGCCGGTTTCGGAAACCGACGAGGTACACCAGGTGCAGCGCGAGCCAGCCGAGCCAGGCGAAGTATCCCTCGGTCTCGAACTTCTTCTTGGTACCCGGGATCGGCACCTGCATCACCGCGCTGAAACGCGAGATGGTGGCCATCGACCCCTTGTCGTAGTAGCTGAACGGCTTGCGCTGATCCGGCGTCTGACCCTTCTGCTCGGCCTTGATCGCATCGGCGGCGTAGCGGCCGCCCTGGATCGCGCCCTGCGCCACGCCCGGCACGCCGTCGACGGCCATCATGTCGCCGACGACGAAGACCTCTGGGTGATCGGGGATGGTCAGATCGGGCAGCACCTTCACGCGCCCCGCCCGGTCGAGTTCGACACCCGACTGTTCGGCGAGTTGCTTGCCGAGCGGGCTGGCCTGCACGCCCGCCGACCACACCTTGCACTGCGATTCGATCCGTCGGGTGCTGCCGTCCTTCTCCTTGACCACGAGGCCGTCGTAGTCGAGGTCGACGACCATCGCACCGAGTTGGATCTCCACACCCATCTTCTCCAGGCGCGCGGCGGCCTTGCGACCGAGCTTTTCGCCGAACGGTGGCAACACCGCGGGAGCCGCGTCGAGCAGGATCACCCGGGCTTCGGTGGGGTCGATGTTGCGGAAGGCTCCCTTGAGGGTCTTGTCGCTCATCTCCGCGATCTGACCGGCCAGCTCGACCCCGGTGGGGCCGGCGCCGACGACCACGAAGGTCAACAGCTTGGCGCGCTCGGCAGGGTCGTCGGACAGCTCGGCCTGCTCGAACGCGCCGAGGATGCGCCCGCGCAACTCGAGGGCGTGGTCGATGGTCTTCATACCCGGCGCGTACTCGGCGAAATGGTCATTGCCGAAGTACGACTGGTCGGCGCCCGCGGCGATGATGAGCTTGTCGTAGGGCGTCACCGTGATGCGCTCGAGCAACCGGGAGGTCACCGTCTTGGCGGTCAGGTCGATCTGGAACACATCGCCCATCAGCACGGTGACGTTGCGTTGCTTGCGCAGTACCACGCGGGTGGCCGGGGCGATCTCGCCCTCGGCGACGATGCCGGTGGCCACCTGGTAGAGCATCGGCTGGAACAGGTGGTGGGTGGTCTTGCCGATGAGCGTGACGTCCACATCGGCCTTCGCGAGCCGTTGGGCGGCGAAGAGACCACCGAAGCCGGAGCCGATGATGACGACGTGAGGGCGTGCCGAAGTCGGGGTGGGGCTGCTCATCGGAAGAACGTCTCCTCATCGATCGTGGTCGACATACCCGCTGGTGGGCATGCATGCTCGATTGTGTCGGGCCGTGGATACGGTCTGGGTGCGGACGCGGTCACGCCGCACGCCTCTTCACGGTAGTCCTCGCCGCCCGATCGGTCGCGGTGAGGCATCCATGTCAGGACATTATGGTCCTCGTCGCGGTGAACGCCGAATCAGGCGGTCAGATCGGTCGAGGCGCCCCAACCCTCGTGACGTCGTTGCCAGTCCTCACGGAGCAGGTCGTATTCGACCTCGCCGAATCCGCCCGGCGCGTTCTCGTCGCCGACGTGAATGCCGCAGATCCGCATGCCCAGCTTCTCCATGACACGACGCGACGCCGCGTGCGTGGAGGTGGCGCTGGCGAACACCCGCTGCGCGTCGAGGTCGGTGAACGCGAGGTCGGTGACGATCCGCGCGGCCTCGGTGGCCAAGCCCCGGCCCCAGTACTCGCGCCGCAACCGATAGGTCAGTTCCAGCTCCGGGCGGCTGGAGTGCCGCGGCGCCCGTAACGACACCCAGCCGAGGAACACCCCGTAACGCCGATCGATCACCGTCCACAGGCCGCCGCGGCCGGTGCGTAATTCGGTCTGCGCGCGGGGCACGACCCACTCCTCGACGAGACTGCGGGGTGTGGCGATGCCGCCGCTGACGAAGTGCATCACGTGCGGATCGCTGTCGAGGCGCACGAGATCGTCGACGTCGCAGCGTTCGACCGGCCGCAACAACATCCGCGACGTCTCCACGATCACCCGGCCCCCAATGCCCCTCATGTCCGCATGCGCCGGGATACTCCTGCAACGTCCGGCTCGGCCCACTCGGGAGATGAGTGTACGGACAACGCCGGACACATGCCGCCATTTGTGGGCGTGTCCCGGCGCGGGTCGCCGCGCGTGACCGTCGGTGCGTGGCGCTAGGCTCCCCCTCGTGGACCCCGACACCCAGCCGACGACACCGACACCCGACGCCGAGGTGCCGCCGCCGCACGCGCCCGCGGAGGTCGAGCTCCAATTGCGTTGGGGCGACATGGATATCAACGCCCACATCAACAACGTACAATTTGCGCGGCTGTTCGAGGAAGGCCGGGTGCGCGCGTTTTCCCGATGGTTCCCGGGTGGGGCCGAACGACTTCCGATCCTGGTGGTGCGTCAGGACGTGGAGTTCCGGGCAACACTGGACTACACCCTCGATCCCGTCGTCATGCGGTTGGCGATCACGCGCCTGGGCACGAGTTCCTACACGATCGGCGCCACGCTGTCGGCCGCCGACGGCACCCTGTGTGCCCTCGCCCGTACCACCATGGTCGTCATCGACCCGGCGACCGGTCGGCCGACTCCGATCCCGCCGTCGGCCCGGCAGATCCTCGAGTCCCACCGGGCGCAACTCCCGGAGCTGCGGCCGAGGGACTGACCGGAGCGAGGCGACATGCTGCGACTACACCGCGCCGAGCGCACCGACGTCCTGGCCGACGCGCTCGCCGACGTCCTGGCCACCGGTCTGCCCGACCCGATGGCGAGCGAGATCGTGGCCGTGCCCGCGCGAGGAATCGAACGGTGGTTGTCGCAGCGGCTGGCGGTCCGGTTGGGATCGTCGCCCGAGCTCGGTGACGGAATCGCCGCCAACATCGGCTTCTGCTCACCGGGCGAGCTGACCGACGCCGTGATCGACGCCCTCGACACCGACGCGCAGACCGCGACGGCCTGGCGCGCCGATGCGCTGGTTTGGCCGGTACTCGCCGTTCTCGACGACCTCGTCGACGACCCGCAGATGGCGATGCTGGCCCGGCACATCGGGTCCGCATCCACTGCAACGGCCGCCGGCGCCGGCACGAACACCACCGAAGGGGACGGCCCGGACGGGGCCCGACTCGGTCGCCGGTACGCCACTGCGCGCCACATCGCCGACCTCTTCGAGCGCTACGCCCGCCAGCGGCCCGGCATGCTCGCCGACTGGGCGGCCGGTGGGCAGAGTAACGGCGCCGGCGCGGCTCTGCCCGACGACATGGCGTGGCAACCCAGGTTCTGGCGCGCCGTCCGCGAACGCGTCGGGGCCGCACACCCGGTGGAGCGGCTCGATGCACTGTGCGAGGCCGTGCGCGCCGACCCCGGCGCCGTGGACCTCCCGCCGCGGGTGTCGGTGTTCGGGCCGACCCGCATCACCGAGACGTTCCGGCAGGTGGCCTCGGCGCTCGGTGCCCACCGCGATGTGCACCTGTTCGTGCCGCACCCCGGTCCCGCGCTGTGGCGTGCGGTGGCCACGACGGCGGCACCCGCTGATGCCCGGCGCGCGTCGTGGCGTCCGCCGTCCTTGCGAAATCCGTTGCTGGCCGGGCTGTCCCACGATGTGCAGGAATTGCAGCTGTCCATCGCCGGGCACCTCGACACCGAGGTGCATCATCGGGCGGGCGACCACCCCCCGGCGACGGTGCTGCAGACCGTGCAGGCCGGCATCCGCGACGACTCCGATCCCCGCGCGGACCGTGGCACATGTGCCGCGGACGACTCGATCGAGATCCACGCCTGCCATGGTCCCGAACGGCAGGTCGAGGCCCTGCGGGACCGGCTGCTGCATCTGTTCGACGCCGACCCGACCCTGCAACCGCGCGACGTGATCGTGATGTGCCCGGACGTCGAGACGTTCGCGCCGTTGATCCGCGGCGCCTTCGGCCAGAGTGGACTCGACCACCCGGCCGCCGCGTTGCGCGTCCGCCTCGCCGATCGCGGTCTGCGCCACCTCAATCCGGTCCTCGACGTGGTGGCCACCGTCGTCGAACTGGCCGTCGGCCGGATCACCGCGGGCCAGGTCACCGACCTGTTGACGCGCGAACCGGTGAGCCGTCGCTTCGCGATGTCCGACGACGATCTGGACTGGGTGCGGGAATGGCTCTCGCGCAGCGGAATCCGGTGGGGAATCGATGAGACGCAACGAAAGCGGTTCGGCCTCTCGGGTTTCGGTCAGGGGACCTTCTCCGCCGGGCTCGACCGGGTGGCGCTCGGCGTCGTCGCCGAGGAGGACGACGGTGAATGGCTGGGTGCCGCACTGCCGCTGGAGGGTGTGGAGAGCACCCAGATCGACCTGGCGGGACGGCTGATGGAATTCGTCGACCGCCTGGGCGCGCTCGTGGTGCGCCTGTCGGGGTCCGCGCCGGCGGCGGACTGGGCCGAGAGTCTGATCGCGGTCGTCGATGAGTTGACCGAGACCGCGCCCGGCGACGAATGGCAGACGGCGCAGGCGCACCGATCCATCACCGAGGCACTCGCATGTGATACCGAGGCACTCGCATGTGATACCGAGGACCCGCCGAAAGGTGAGCGTCTGCTGCGGCTCTCCGATGTGCGCGATCTCGTCGCGATGATGATCGCCGGGCGCCCGACACGGGCCAACTTCCGCACGGGTGAATTGACGGTGTGCACGCTGGTGCCGATGCGCTCGGTACCGCACCGGGTCATCGTGCTGCTCGGCGTCGACGCCGAGGCCTTCCCGAGGGCGTTGCGCGTCGACGGCGACGACATCCTGGGTCGGGTTCCGCTGGTCGGTGAACGCAACCCCCGCGCCGAGGATCGCCAGTTGTTCCTCGACGCGCTGACCGCCGCGCAGGAACACTTCCTGGTCTTCTACACCGGCGCCGACCCGGTCTCGGGCAGTCGGGTGCCGCCTGCGGTGGTCGTCAGCGAACTCGCCGACACGGTTGCCACCCTCTGCGGTATCCGGGCTGCCGGGTTCATCCGCCGGCACACCCTGCACGGCTTCGATGCCCGCAACTTCGAGCCCGGTGGCGTCGGTGGTGTGCAGGGTCCGTTCAGTTTCGATCGGGGACTGCTCGCCGGTGCCCGTGCCCTGCGGGGCACGAAACAGCCGGTGCGGCCGATCGCCGGTGCCCACCTCGGGATCCCTGCCCCCGACGCCGATTCCGACGTCGAATTGACCTCGCTCGTCTCATTTTTCGCCAATCCCATCGAGGGTTTCGTGCGACAGCGTCTCGGTGCCCGGATGCCTGATGAGGAGCATGACGATTCCGACCGCCTCGAGGTCAGGGTCGCCGGTCTTGAGGAGTGGGCGATCGGTGATCGGCTGTTGGCCCGTATGCTCGCCGGCGCCGATCTCCGGGACTGCCAGATGGCCGAGGTGCGCCGTGGCACCCTGCCGCCGGCCGAATTCGGGCGACGCGAACTGGTCCGCATCTCACGGCAGGTCGGTGCGGTATACGACGCGGCGGTCGGTCTGCGGCACGGAGATGCCGCGACCCGTGATTTCGTGCTCGATCTCCCGGACGGTACCCGGGTGCACGGGAGCGTCGGCGACGTCTTCGGCACCGGTATTGTCGCCGCGACCTACTCGAAAGTGCGCGCCAAACACCGACTTTCGGCCTGGATTCGGCTTGTCGCGCTCGCCGCGGCGCAACGCTGCGGCGCGGTCGGCGGTCCGGTGATCGACTCGACGACGATGATCGGCCGCGCCGATCGAAAGGCGCCGGGGATCTCCGTGGTCCGCCTGGCCGGCCCCGACGATCCGCTCGCTTTGCTCGCCGAGCTCGTCGCGATCCGTCGGCTCGGTCTGCAGACCGTGTTGCCACTACCGCTGGATCCCTGTGCCGCCTATGGCATCAAACGCGCGAGCGGGAGCTCGGAGATGATCGCGCTGAACGCCGCGGCCACCTCGTTCGCCGGCAAGTTCGGCGCGCATACCGACCCCTATCTGCGGTTGGTGTACGGCGCCGATGTCACCGCGTCCGTCGACTTCGACACGTTGACCTCGGTCTGCGCCGCCGACACCGCACCCTGGGCACAGATCGGCCTGGTGTCGGGTGAGCCGGTCTTCACCACGCTCGCCCGCCGGCTGTGGGGCCCCGTCGTCGAACACGAGGTGATCAGATGACCTTCCCCGCAGCAGGTGTCGCCCACGGCCGGCTCGACGCCCCGCGCCCCTTCCGGCTCGACGAGCCCCTCGCCGAGCACACCACCGTGCTCGAGGCCAGCGCGGGAACCGGGAAGACCTACGCGATCGTCGGCATCGCGGCCCGGCACATCGCCGAGGGCCTGCCGATCGACAAGCTGCTGCTGGTCACCTTCAGCCGATCGGCGACCGCCGAACTCCGCGAACGGATGCGCGAACGCCTCACCGGTCTGCTCACCGCGATCGACGCCCGAGCCGACGAGCCCGACCCCGGTGCCGCTTCCGCGCAGACGCCCGACGCCGAACCGGACGAACTGCTTTCGCTGATGCTCACCGGTGACGCAGAGACGATCGCGTTGCGCCGGGATCGACTCGCGCGCGCCCTGTCGGACTTCGACGCGTCGACCATCGCCACCACCCACACCTTCTGCAACCGCATGCTCGAGGCGCTCGGGTTCCTCGGTGAACGCGAATTGGTCTACGAGATCGTGGAGGACGTCGACGATCTCGTCGAGGAGACTGCCCTGGATCTGTATCTGCGCGGTTTCGGCCGCGACCCCGACGATCCGGTGTTCACCTTCGACGATGCGGTGACCATCGCCAAGGAGGCCGTGCGCAATCCGGCCGTCGACCTCGTCCCGGCCGGTGTCGCCGACGCCGAGGGCGCACCGCGGGCCGACCGTGCCGCGACCCGTCGCGTCAACTTCTGCCATCGCGTACGCGAGATCGTCGAGCGCCGCAAGCGCGAGTCCCGGTTGCGGACCTACGACGATCTGCAGATGATCTTGTACCGCATCGTGATCGACGAGAACATCGGCGCCGACGCGTGCGCGCGTATCCGCGACACGTTCGAGCTGATCCTCGTCGACGAGTTCCAGGACACCGACCCGCTCCAATGGGAGATCCTGCGCCGGTGCTTTCACGGTCAGCGGCGTCTGGTGCTCGTCGGCGACCCCAAACAGTCCATCTATGCCTTCCGCGGAGCGGAGATCCTCAGTTACCTCGACGCGGTGCGGGTGGCGGGGCAGCGCCTGGCCCTCGACACCAATTGGCGTTCCGACGAGAACCTCGTCGAGGCGCTGTTCCGGATCTACGGCGGCGCCAATCTCGGCAACGACCAGATCACGGTGCACCAGGTGAATGCCCGCCGCCCGGGCACCCGGCTCACCTCGTCGGAGACGGGCCCAGCTGCCCGAACGCCAGACGCTCAGAAACCGGTGCCGTCGCTGCGCGTGCGCTGGTTTCGCCACGACGATTTCCCGGTCCTCATGCGCAACAGCGCATTCGCCTCGGTCAACGATGTCCGCGCGGCGGTCATCGCCGACGTCGCCGCCGATGTCGCGTCGCTGCTCGCGTCGGGCACCCAGCTCACCACCGACTCCGGAGTCCGTGAGGTGCACCCGGGTGACATCGCGATACTGGTGTCGGCCAACCGCACCATCGAGCCGTTGCAGAACGCGTTGGGCGGCCACGGTATCGGGTCGGTGGTGGGGACCGGTACGAGCGTGTTCGCCACCATGAGTGCCCGGCACTGGTTGTGGGTGCTGCGGGCGATCGAGTCGCCCGCACGAAACGACCGGGTGGCGCTGGCTGCGCTGACACCGCTCATCGGCTGGGACCCCGAGCGGCTGGCCGGTGCCGGCGACGCCGAGCTGACCGAGCTGGCGGCCGGGTTGGCGGATCTGGCACGGACTTTCGACGACGGCGGCTTCGCCGCGATGGCGCAGCGGATACTCGCCGACCATGGCGTGGCCGGTCGTGTGCTCGCCGGCGCCGATGGCGAACGGATGCTCACCGATCTGCTGCAGGTGTCGACGGTGTGCAATCGCCATGTGGTGGAGGAGGATTGCGGGCTCTCGAGTCTGGTGGAGTGGTTGGCCGACCGCATCGCCGACGAATCGCTGTGGCGGCGTTCGGAGGAGCAGACCCGGCGACTCGACCGCGATACCCAGGTCGTGCAGATCATGACGGTGCACGCCAGCAAGGGGCTGCAATTTCCGATCGTCTACGTGCCGTTCGGCTGGGACGGTGCCCGCAACTCGTCGCCGAAGACCTTCCGTTACCACGACGACAACGGTGACCGGCACCTCGACGTCGGCGGTCTGGACACCACAGGGCGTCCGGAACGCCTGCGCCGCAGCATCTCCGAGGATGCGGGGGAGGACCTGCGCAAGCTGTACGTGGCGCTGACCCGCGCCGGGTCGCAGGTGGTTGCCTGGTGGGCACCGTCGCGCGGCACCAGCGACTCGGCGCTGCATCGACTGATCTTCGGACATCCGCCCGGCTACATGGAGCCGGGAACGACCGTCGCCGAGTCGGTGCGGGTGCCCGATCCCGACGAATGCGAGGCCCGGCTCGTCCAACTCGGTGCGGGTACCGACACCATCAGTGTCGAATCCGCCGGCGGCCTCGACCCCGGGCGGTGGGTGTCCGACACCGCCGAGCGGTCACCGAACGAGCTCTCCGCGGCGGTGTTCGGCGGTCGGATCGACAGCGGGTGGCGGCGTACGTCGTATTCGGCGATCATCGCCGCTGCCGGACACGCGTCATTCGGTTCTGGCGACAGCGGCAGCGAACCCGAACCCGAGGCGCAGTCCGTGGACGACGAGCCCGTCGAGGCTGTCGAGGAGGCACTGCCGATCGCCGACGCCGGCGAGCGGGCCGGAACGCCGTCACCGATGAACGGCATGCCGTTCGGTGCGACCTTCGGCACCCTTGTGCACGAAACCCTCGAGTATGTCGACACCTCCGCGCCCGATCGGCGAGCTCATGTGCGCGAACTGTGCGAGCGATCGGCATCTCGCTATGGGATGCCGGTGGATGTCGACGCGTTGACCTCCGCCCTCGACAAGGTACTCACCACGCCACTCGGATTCGGTGACCTCTGGAGCGTCGGACCGCGAGATCGGTTGGCCGAGCTGGACTTCGAGATGCCGTTGGGTCCGCCCGAGGTGACCGGCAGTGACCCCGCCGGCGCGGGCGCACCACTGGCCGCCATCGCCGAACTGATGAGCGACCTGCTGCCATCGGACGATCTGCTGCGACCGTATGTGCCGATCCTGGCGTCGCTGCCCGCCCAGCGTCTGCGTGGATTCCTCACCGGCAGCATCGATTCGGTGCTGCGGATTCCCGACGGACGCTTCGTCGTGGTGGACTACAAGACCAATCGACTGCGCCCGGGGGCGCTGATGGTCGAGGACTTCTCGGCCGAGGCGATGGCCGCGGAGATGATCCGATCCCATTATCCGTTGCAGGCGCTGCTGTATTCGGTTGCGCTGCATCGCTATCTGCGCTGGCGGCTGCCCGGGTACGCAGCCGCGGCGCATCTCGGGCCGGTGCAGTACCACTTCGTCCGCGGGATGGCCGGGCCGTCGACCCCAGCGGGGTGCGGTGTGTTCGAGTGGTCGGTACCCGCAGAGCTGATCACGACGCTCTCGGATCTGTTGGCGGGAGCGCCACGATGACGCCGCCCACACCACCGGACACCGTCGCCCCGGTCGACGATCCCGCCGGCCCCGGTGCCCACACCGATGACGGCAGGCGGGTGCACGGGGCCCGCGGGCTGCTCGGTGAGGCCAACGCCGTCGGCATCCTCGACGCCGCCGACGTGCACGTCGCGACCCGACTGGTCCGCATGTGCGGGGAACCGGTGTCCGAGATCGCCGAGTTCGCCGCAGCGCTGGCCGTGCGCGCGGTGCGCCTGGGCTCGACCTGCCTGGCGGTCCGCGACCTGGCCGACATCGCCGCGGGCGCAGAACACGACTCCGCGCCGGAGCGCAGGGCCGTCGGAGTGGGCGGTGCCGTCGGGGCGGACGGCCGAGCGGTGATGCCGGCACTGCCGTCCGCCGACGAACTCGTCGGCGGGTTGCGCTCGAGTCCGCTGGTCGTCGGTGCCAAGGGCGGCCCCCTGCGGCCGCTGGTCGTCGCCGACACCGTCGACGGGCCATTGATATACCTGCGCAAGTACTTTCAGCAGGAGCAGGTGATCCGCACCGTCCTCGCCGAACGGGCCGCGTCGGTGCCCGAGGTCTCGGCCGAGCGGGTCACCGGTGCCCTCGACGAGGTCTTCGGCGAGGGCGCCGGCCTTGCACCTCGACAGCGGCTGGCCGCCGCCGTCGCCGCCTCGCGGTGGACCTCGGTGCTCACCGGAGGTCCGGGTACCGGCAAGACCTACACCGTTGCGCGCATCCTCGCCGTGCTCGATCGGCTCGTCCCGGCACGCCTGCACATCGCGGTGTGCGCACCCACGGGCCGCGCGGTCGCCCAGCTGCAGGCCTCACTCGACGGGATGAGCCGCGGGCTCGGCCCGGACTCGTCGGTCACGGGCGACTCGGCAAGCGGCCCACCGGTACACGCGGTGACCGTTCACGGACTGTTGGGCTGGCGACCCGGTTCGCGGCCGCGCAATGGACCGGGTAACCGCTTGCCGCACGACGTGGTGGTCGTCGACGAGACCTCCATGCTGTCGGTGACCGCGATGAGTCACCTCCTCGAGGCGGTGCGTCCGGATGCGCGCCTGATCCTGGTGGGTGATCCCCATCAGCTCGCGTCGGTGGAGGCCGGTGCGGTGCTCGCCGACCTCGTCGAGCGGCCACCCAGCGGCGCAACAGACTCCAGCGGCGCAACAGACTCCAGCGGCGCAACACACTCCAGCGGCGCAGATCACGACAGTGGGACCGCACTCGATGCCGAGATCATGGCCCTGGCGGACGACTCGCGGATCACCGCATCCGAACGTCCGCGTTTGGCCAATGGCATCGTCGAACTGACCCGCAACTTCCGCAACCGCGACGGCATCGCCACGGTCGCCGCAGCGGTCAATGACGGTGACGGCGATCGCGTGCTCGAGCTCATCGGCTCCGGCGAGCTGGCCGACATCGTGCTCGTCGAGCCCGACGATCCCGCGATCCACCGCGACGTCGTCGCCTGGGTCACCGATCTGTGGTCGGCAGCCCGCGCCGGCGATGCGCCGACCGCGTTGCAGGTGCTCGATTCACACCGCGTGTTGTGTGCCCACCGTGCGGGCCGGTGGGGTGTGCAGGGGTGGACGCGTCAGATCGTCGAGTGGTGCGGTGAGATCCCCGGCCACCCGCCTGTGACGCCCGACCTCGCGGCGCCACAGCCCGGGATGCCGATCCTGGTGACCGCCAACGATCGGCAGAACCGGGTGTTCAACGGGGACTGCGGTGTGGTGATCGCCGAGGCCGGCGATCCGTCGCTGACCGTTGCCTTCCGGCGCAGCGAGTTCAGCGATCCGATGTTCGTCCCGCCGGCGCGGCTGGCCGAGACGATGTGGGCCTACGCGATGACCATCCACCGCAGCCAGGGCAGCCAGTTCGATGCGGTCACCGTCGTTCTGCCACCGCCGGATTCGCCGCTGCTCACCCGCGAACTCCTCTATACCGCCATCACCCGCGCCAAGTCGCGGGTTCGGATCGTCGGAACCCCGGAGACGTTACGGGCGGCGGTTGGTCGTCGCGTGCACCGCGCGAGCGGACTGCGCTCCTCCCCGGCGGAGCCGGCAGGTCGATGATTGCGGACCCGGCGGGTCGATGATTGCGGAGCCGGCAGGTCAGTGACGGCGCGGACGACGGGGTGGCAGTACACTTCTCACAGGTCGACGCCGCCGCGCACGAGGTCGCGGCGGATGTAGCATTCGGTGCCGAAGAGGCGGTCACGCCGTTCGCGCGGCAGATTCATCAGACTCGAGATCATCTGGCTGCGTTCCACTTCCGAGCGATGTGAGGCGACCGCCGCGGCCTTCTGCTTGACCCACGCCGACACGTCGAGTTCGAGGTCGATGCCCGAAGGTGGCGTGCCCGGCAGGGCGTACCGGGAGATCGTCGGAAAGAAGTCGTCGACGACGTCCTCGATCATCCAGTCGGCGATGGTGGCCATGTACACCGAGCGGATGCGCCAGGCCGGTCCGGTGCTCCGATGGAGCATGGAGGCGCCTGCGGCATCGGCGGCCGCGAGGGCCAGCCGGTGCGCGTGAACGTGATCGCGGTGCCCGTAGATGCCGACCGGATCGTAGGTGAGCAGGATCTCCGGGCGCAGCCGGCGGATGTGGCCGACCAGAATCCGCACCTGCTTGTCGAAGCTGACGTCGCAGAATCTCTTCGCGCCGGGCGCCGACACGGGGACCCCGTCGTCGGCGAATCCCAGCATGATCGGCTCGCGTGTCACCCCGAGCTCGGTGAGTGCGTTGCGCAGTTCACCGTGCCGGGACGTACCCGTCGCCCAGGTCGCGGTCACCACCGACACGTCGCCGCCGAGTTCGACGTGACGGGCGATCGTGCCGCCGGTCCACAATGATTCGTCGTCGGGGTGGGCGTGCACGAGCATCATCCGCGGAACCGTCATCTACCGTCGTCACCTCCTCGGTGTCGGGCGACCGGGCGCCGTCGATCGTGCGAGACCCTGTTCAGCGTACTGCGTTCACGGCTCGCTAAAATCCGACGTTGTCCCCCGACCCGGGCAGACCGCGTCCGCCGCGGCGCACGCCCGGTCGGGGATAGGTGATCCATGAGCATGTGGAGGTCGTCGATGAGTACCGCATCAGAAGTCAGAGAATTCCAGGCCGAGACCCGGCAGCTGCTGGACCTGATGGTCCACTCGATCTACTCCAACAAGGACAGCTTTCTGCGGGAGTTGATCTCGAATGCCTCGGACGCGCTCGACAAGCTGCGTCTGGAGTCGTTGCTGAACAAGGATCTCGACGTCGACACGTCGGATCTGCACATCACGCTCGAAACCGTGAAGCCGGCCGAGGGCGAGTCGGGTCCGCGGTCGCTGACCGTGCGCGACAACGGCATCGGCATGTCGCGCGAGGAGGTGGTCGATCTGATCGGCACCCTCGCCAAGTCGGGTACCGCGGAGTTGCGCAAACAGCTCGCCGAGGCCCAGAAGTCCGGGTCGGACTCCGCTGCGACCGACGAGCTGATCGGCCAGTTCGGAATCGGCTTCTACTCCACGTTCATGGTCGCCGACACCGTCACCCTGGTCACCAAGAAGGCGGGCGAGGCAACCGGTACCCGATGGGAGTCGACCGGGGACGGGACCTACACCCTCGACGAGGTCGCCGACGCGCCGCAGGGTACCGCCGTCACCTTGACGCTCAAGCCCGTCGACACCGAGAACCACCTGCACGACTACACCGACCCGGCCACCTTGCGCTCGTTGGTCAAGAAGTACTCCGACTTCATCGGCTGGCCGATCCGGATGGATGTCGAGAAGACGACCACGACGCCCGCCGAGGAAGAGGGCGGTGAGCCGACCACCGTCACCACCGTCGAGCCCGAGACCATCAACTCGATGAAGGCGCTGTGGGCGCGCTCGCGCGATGAGGTGTCCGACGAGGAATACGAGGAGTTCTACCGGCACGTCTCGCATGCGTGGGACAAGCCTCTGGAGATCATCACGCTCAAGGCCGAGGGCACCTTCGAGTACCAGGCGTTGCTGTTCATCCCCACCCAGGCGCCGTTCGATCTGTTCATGCGCGAGCGCAACGTCGGTATCTCGCTCTACGTCAAGCGTGTGTTCATCATGGACGACTGCGAAGAGCTGATGCCCGAGTATCTGAGGTTCGTCAAGGGTGTCGTCGACGCGGCGGACCTGTCGCTCAACGTGTCTCGGGAAATCCTGCAGCAGGACCGGCAGATCCGTGCCATCCGGCGCCGCCTCACCAAGAAGGTCATCTCGACGGTCAGCGAGATGCGCAGCTCCCGGCCGGAGGACTACCAGACCTTCTGGTCGAGCTTCGGTCGCGTGTTCAAGGAAGGTCTGGTCAACGACTTCGACAACCGCGATGCCGTCCTCAAGGCGTCGGTGTTCGCCTCCACCCACAGCGACGAGGAACTGACGTCGCTTGCCGATTACGTGGGCCGGATGCCGGAGAAGCAGGACTCGATCTACTACATGACCGGTGAGTCGCGTCAGCAGATCGAGAGCTCCCCGCATCTGGAGGCGTTCCGCGCCAAGGGGATCGAGGTGCTGATCCTCGCCGATCCGGTGGACGAGATGTGGGTCGGTGCCGGCCTGGAATTCGAGGGCAAGCAGTTCCGGTCGGTGGCGAAGGGAGCCGTCGACCTCGACGGCATCGACGGGGACTCCGACGCCGACGATGCCGACGACGAGAAGGCCAAGGACTTCGAGGGTCTGCTGACGTGGCTGGGCGAGGCGCTCTCCGACGACATCACCGAGGCTCGGCTGTCCAAACGACTCACCGAATCGGCGGCCTGCCTCGTCGGTGACGACTTCTCGATGTCGCCGCAGCTGGAGAAGCTGTATCGGGCGTCGGGTCAGGAGGTGCCCAAGACCAAGCGGGCACTCGAACTCAACGCCGCGCACCCGCTGGTCGCCGGCCTGAACAAGGCGTTCGGTGCCACGACCGATCACCAGTCGCTCATCGACACCGCCCGACTCGTCTATGGCATGGCGCTGATCGCCGAAGGCGGCGAACTCGACGACCCGGCCGCGTTCGCCCGGCTGCTGGCGGCGACGCTCACCGATTCGCTCGGCGCGCAGGAGCAGGACGGTGCCGCTGCGGCAGGGGACACCGCGGGGGAGTCGCCGAAGGGTGACGCAGAAGGGGCGGACGCAGAAGGGGCGGACGCAGAAGGGGCGACGCAGTCGGGTGAGTGAGCCCACCACCACGTGGCGTCGCCGGCCGGGACGAGGATGGCTCGCCGGCGCCGCCACGTTGGTGGTGATCGTCGTTGCCGTGGCGACGACGCTGGTGTTCACCCTTGGACGTGAGGATTCCTCGCCGTCCACCCCGGCCGAGACGGTCTCCGCCTTTCTGCGCGCGGTCGCCGACGACGACGGTGCCGCCGCGCTCGCGCTGATGACCGAGCCCTCGTCGCGCGAGTTCCTGACGTCCGACGCGTTGGCGCGGGCGCACGCCGCCGCCGCGATCACCGACGTCTTCGCACGCGAGCTCGGTTCGGGTGAAAGCAGCGGCGGCTCGACGACTCCGGTCGCGCCGACCCCACCACCCGGTTCCCGGACCGCCGGCGAGTCCGCCGATGTCGGTGCCGAGTTCCGGATCGGTGGCCATCCGGTCCGCACGACGTATCGCACGGTGCGCGACGGCCGGCGATGGCTGGTCGACGACGGTCTCGCCGCGGTGGAACTGGCGTCGTCGACGATTCCCGGTCTGTCGCTGCAGGGTCGGCCGGTCGCCGGGATCGGCACCGCCTATGTCTTTCCGGGCCGTCTTGTCTGGGGAAGCAGCAATCGCTACCTCGCCGTCACCGACTCGACCGACGTCACCGGGGGTGCGGCGGCGCCGACGAGGGCCGATCCCGGCGTCACCCTCGGTGACGCCGGCAATGCTGCGGTGGACTCGGCGCTGCACACCTACCTGGATCGATGCGCGAATTCCACGCAGGCCGACGCCTCGACGGATCGGCCGGGATGCGTGCAACGCCTGTACCGCTCGGCAGAGGTCTCCTCGGTCCGCTGGCGCGCGCCGAGCGGTCTGCACGACCTGGTCCGGGAACTCGATCCGGCAACCCCCACCTCGGTATCGGTGTTCGGTGGGGTCACCTGGCGGGCGCACTACACCGCTACCTACGGTGGCGAGACGACCGCGGAGGTGGACCAGCCGATGAACGGTGCGGTCGACCTCGACGCACAACCCGTCCCGACGTACTCATCTGCCGGCTGAGGCGCCGTCCGCGGGCGAGGTCACGACGCCGCGTCGAGCGCACCCGACTCGGCGTCTCCGGGCAACGCGACGACGGCGATGTCGTTGGCGCGGAACAGCGGCTGCAGTGGGACTCGGTGGCGTGCAGCACATTCGGTGATCATCGATGCCCACCCGCGGTCTCGCGCCGTCACCCCATCAGCCCCCGGACGCGCCAGCAGAGCGGCGAGGGACAATCCGCTGGTCGCGGCGATCACCTGACCGAGGTGCTCCATCATCGTGTCGAGGAGATGGCGATTCGGGGTGTGCGGCAGCGGTAACTGGTTGATCACGGGAATCATCTGCGTGCCGCGTTCGACGAAGACCAGCCACAGGGTCGGCTCGTCGAATCCGAGTGGCCCCATCAGGGCACGCCACCGTTCGCGGAGTTCGGCGGCATCGCAGAAGGGCAGCTGCGCGACCTCGGTCGGCGGGATCGGATCGGTGTCGGGAACGGCCCTGTCGGGAACGGCCCCGTCGGGAACGGTGCTGTCGGGAACGGTGCTGTCGGGTACGGGGTCGGCCGCCCCGGAGACAGGCTGAGGGGATGTGGGATTGCGGTGATCGGATGTCATGGGCAGATCCTGCGCCGACGTGGACCTGTGGTGCGCACTTGCATCCACACCTGTGAGTCCCGCCCTTGACGTATCGGGGCCCGCTGCGCAACCATGTCGGTCTCGTGCACCGGGCCCGTGCCAGACTGGGCGGATGGGCTTACTCACCCCGCTGGCCGTCCGCATCGGCTCGATTCCTTGGATGCCGCGCTATCTTCCGCAGATTGTCAAGTGTGACAACGTGATACGTACGTTGACCGGCGAGCGGTACGGACTGCTCGACATTGCCGGACTGCCGAACACGACCGTGGTGGTGGCGGGCAGGCGTAGCGGTGTGGAGCGGCAGACGCGATTGCTCGCGGTCCCGCGATCCGGCGGCCGCTGGCTGATCGCCGGATCGTATTTCGGCGGCGAGAAGACTCCGCAATGGGTGTACAACCTGCGCGCCACCGACTCCGCCGAGATCATCGACCGTGGCCGGCGCCGTGCGGTGCGCGTCGCCGAACTCCATGACGATCACCGAGCCGCCGCATGGCAGGAGTTGCGGTCGGTGTGGCCCAACTTCGATCTCTACGAGAAGCGCACCGACCGGCTGATCCCGGTCTTCGAACTCACGCCGACCGACTGAGGCCGGCCTCCCGGTGACGCTACGGTTCTTCAGGATCCGGAGAACCTGGGCTTGCGCTTCTCGAAGACGGCCGTCACCGCCTCGGTGAGGTCGTTGCTCGGCAGGAACGCCGCGTTCCAGGCCGCCACATAGCGCAGGCTGTCGGCCTGAGCCGCGGAACGGCTGTGATCGAGCACGGCCTTGACGCCCTGGACCACCAGCGGCGGATTGTCGGCGATCTCGCGGGCGGTCGCTCGAGCGGCCTCGAGTGCCTCCTCCGGGGTGGCGAACACGTCGTTGACGAGCCCGATCTTCTCCGCGCGGGCGGCGTCGATGTCCTTGCCGGTCAACGCGAGCTCCCGCAGGTGCCCCTCGCCGATGATCCCGGGCAGGCGGGCCAGGGTGCCGACGTCGGCGACCATCGCCACACGCACCTCGCGCACACTGAACTTCGCGTCGGAGCTGGCATAGCGGACGTCGGCGGCGGTGATGAGGTCCACGCCGCCGCCGATGCACCAGCCCGAGATCGCCGCGATCACCGGTGTGCGGCAGTCCGCGACGGCAGTGATCGATGCCTGCATGCGACGGATCGTGTCGTGGAACTCGGTGCGTTCCTTGGCTTTCGAGCCGTCGGCGAGAACCGCCCCGAGGTCACCGGCCATCGCCGCGAGATCGAGTCCGTAGGAGAAGTGCGCACCCGAACCGCGGAGCACGATCGCGCGGACCGCATCGTCGGCGTCGAGTTCGGCGACGAGCACCGGTAGCTCCGCCCAGAAATCCGGGCCCATCGCATTGCCCTTGCCGGGGCCGATCAGGCTCACCTCGGCGATGTCGTCGCCGACCACGACGTCGAAGGCCTTCCACTGTGTGTCACTCATGTCTAGGAGGCTACCGAGGAGCCGATCTCGCGACTCACCCGCACGTGTCCACCGGGCACCGTCGCGGCAGTCGCGTGCGGTCGGTACGGCAGTCGAGCGAGCGCTCCGCGGGAGAGGACCGCAAGAACGGTCAAGCGGCGCAGGGCGCAGGCGTCCGATACTGGAAACCATGACGACGACCCCTGTTCTCCGGTCATGACCGACCCCGGTCGTGACCGCGTGCGTGAATTGCTCGACGCAGTACTCGCCGACGACAACGTCTCGCTGTCCGGAATGGCGGCGGGTGCGCACAGCTCCGAATTCCATTTCAGCAGGCAGGTGAGCCGATTCGCCGGAGAGTCACCGGTGGCGATGCGTCGGCGGGTGATGCTCGAGCGGGCGTGCTGGTATCTGCGCCAGGGGAGTTCGGTCACCGAGGTGGCCTTCGATTCCGGCTACGACACGGTCGAGGGATTCAGCCGGGCCTACTCCCGCGCCTTCGGCCACCCACCGAGTTCCGCCGGCGCCGACTCGTCCCGCGGGCACTGGCTACCCGCGCCCAACGGTATCCACTTCCATTCGCCCACCGGTCTGTATGTCGAGGATTGCGACGGCGCGGGCACCTCCGCGGGATACGGTGAGACCGCGGGCAATCCGGTGGCGCTGATGGTACGACACGACCTCGACGACGTGACTGCGCTGCTCGATGCCGCCACGGGACTCGAGGCCGCCGAGTACGAGCGAATCAGGTTGCCGGAGCACCGGATCAGCGACTGGCAGGGTCCGGACGACTCGATCGCGCACGTGCTGGCGCACCTGGTCGCCGACAAGGTGCCGTGGCTCGCCGCAATCGAGGGCCACGATGCGCCGGCCGACATCCCGACCGGCCTCGACGCCTTGATCGCACTGCACCAGGAGGTCTCGGGTCGTTGGCTCGCGCTGATCCGGGAGATCGATCGTCACCACGCCTGGGCCGACCGCGTGATCGACGCCATCTGTGAACCGCCGGAATCGTTCCTGCTGTCCGAGATCGTCGCGCATGTGTTGACCTTCGCCGCCCACCGGCGTGTTCTCGTCCGGATGATGATGCGCGACGCGGGCGTCGATCTCTCACCCGATCACCGTGACCCCGACCCGATCATGTGGCACCGCAACCGAACCGGAGGACTCTCGTGAGCACTCGATTCCGTTACTACACCGCGACGACGCTCGACGGGTTTCTCGCCGACGACCACGACGACCTCGGATGGCTGCTGCGTCAGCCCATCGACGAGACCGGCCCGATGAATTACACCGACTTCATCGGCGATATCGGGGTGGTGGTGATGGGGGCCACGACCTACCGGTGGGTGGTCGACCACGAGGTCGGTGGCGGTAAACCATGGCCGTATACGACACCGACATTCGTGTTCACCCACCGTGACCTCGAGCCGGTCGCGCCGTCGATTCGCTTCGTCTCCGGCCCGCTCGCCGATCGACGACAGACCCTCCTCGACGCCGCTGCCGGCAAAGACATCTGGGTTGTCGGGGGAGGGGATCTGGCGGCCCAATTCGCGGAGGCCGGCATGCTCGACGAGATCATCGTCAACATCGCCCCGGTCATGCTCGGCAGTGGGCGTCCGCTGTTCACCCGCCCCGCCGATCTCCGGTTGATCGACCACGGTCGCAACGAGGCATTCGTCTGTGCCCGTTACGAAGTGGTCGGGCCCGACGGAGCTAGGTGAGCGCCGTCGGGGTCAACCGCGGCCCGCTGATCAGCGGTAGGTCCAGGGTCGTGCGAATGCCCGCCGGGCCGGCCACGACCGCCGGGATGGCGTTGACGATACGGCCCGCGGCGGCCACGATCGCGGCGTGGTTGTGGTCGCCCTTGCGGCTCGTCGGACAGATGTCGATGCGATAGGACGGTTCGCCGGTGATCTCCACGCGGTAGCAGCCGCCCGGTTGCGCGGGCTGCGCCCAGTCCGGCCGGAGATCGCCACGCAAGCGGGTGACGTGTTCGATGACGATCCCGGGCTTGCCGTCGACCATGCCGATGATCTCGAAGCGCACCGCGGCCCTCGTCCCCTTCGCGATGGTTCCGGTGGCAACCTCGAAATCTTCGGGGGCAGGCTCGCTTTCGTGACGTTCGACGATCTCATCGATGGTCACGTCCATCGCGGCGGCGATCTGATGCAGTGAGGTTCCCCACGCGAGTCCCAGGATGCCGGGCAGGAAGAGCATCGGGGTCTGATCGAGCGGAGCGCCGAAACCCATCACATCCACCATCACCTCGGTGCCGTCGTAGGTCGCGTAGTCGGCGATCTCCATGCAGCGGATCTGCTCGACGTGTTGACAGGTTCCGCTGAACGCGAGCGGGATCAGGTCGCTGACGAAACCGGGATCGACACCGGTGATGAACACCGCGGCATCGTGGTCGAGCGCGGCGGTGGCCACCTTGTCGATGGCCTTGGGCGGCATGGCACCCCACGGATACTGCAGCGGTCCGGGCGCGGAGCCGACCACGTGAATGCCCGCCGAGAGCAGCCGCACGACGTCGGCCGTCGCCTCGATCGGACGGGTGTCGCCCATCGCGCAGTACACGACGCACTGCGGTGACGCCGCGATCACCGCATCGAGACCCTCGGTCGCCACCACCCCGGTGGTGTCCGCGGCACCGGCGATCGTTGCGGCGTCGAGGCCAACCTTCTCCGGGGAGTGCACACCGACGGCGACGAGATCGAAGCGGGGATCGGCGATGACCTGGGCGAGCGCGAGGCGTCCGGCGTTGCCGGTTCCCACCACCGCCACCCGGATCGCCGGGTCGCCAACATCTCCCATGTCTGCCTCTCTGCCGCGGCGCCGGACCGCGAAAACCAGGCCCGCTCGCTTCGCTTCCGGCACCCGTGGTGAACAACTGTCTGGTCTGGTGTCCATATCAGTAGAACACGTTCTCGCCGAACTGGCTAGAACGTGTTCTCATTCGAGATGCTGCGCGGTAGGGTTGCTCGCCATGGGACGAGTCGACGGCAAGGTTGCACTGATCACAGGCGGTGCGCGTGGGATGGGCGCCTCGCATGCCCGCGCTCTGGTGGCGGAGGGGGCGAAGGTCGTCATCGGCGACATCCTCGACGACGAGGGCGGTGTCTTGGCCGCCGAACTCGGTGAGGCCGCACGCTTCGTGCATCTCGACGTCACCGATCCGGAGCAGTGGCAGGCCGCGGTTACCACGGCCGTCGAGGAATTCGGCAAGGTCGATGTGCTGGTGAACAACGCCGGTATCGTCAACGGCTCGACGATTCAGAAGTTTCGTCTGGACAAGTGGCGGCAGATCATCGACGTCAACCTGACCGGCACGTTCCTCGGCATACAGACCGTCGCCGACCCGATGATCGCGGCGGGCGGTGGGTCGATCATCAACGTGTCCTCGGTCGAGGGGCTGCGCGGAAGTCCTTGGGCGCATGGGTATGTGGCGTCCAAGTGGGGTGTGCGCGGGCTGGCCAAGTCGGCCGCGCTCGAGCTCGCGCCGCACAACGTCCGCGTCAACTCGATCCACCCGGGCCTCATCCGCACGCCGATGACCGAGGGGATTCCCGAGGACATGGTCAAGGTCCCGATGGGACGCGCTGCCGAATCCGCCGAGGTCTCGACATTCGTGGTGTTCCTGGCGAGCGACGAATCGTCGTACGCCACCGGCGCCGAGTTCGTGATGGACGGTGGTCTGTCGGCCGACGTACCCCACAAATGATCTCGCGTCCGCGCAACCGTCGGCCGCGCCACGATTCGGACAATTAATTCAACAACTGTTGACTTTGTGACCTGGGCGGACCTACCGTCGCTGGTATGCGAGCGATGATCATCAAGGAATTCCGCGAATTGGTGCGCGACAAGCGCACGCTCGGTCTGCTGGTTGCGATGCCGTTGCTGTTGCTGGTGATCTTCGGATACGCCGCCAACTTCTACGTCTCCTCCGTACAGACGGCGGTGGTCGGACCGCAGGCGAACACCGTCGCCGCCGGTCTGCCGTCCTACTTCGAGGTGACCGACAAGTCGACCGACACCACTGCCGCCGATGCCCGGGACATGTTGCGTGACAACAAGGTCGACGTCGCGATGGTGACCGGCGACTCGCCGACGGCGCCCATCGAGGCACTTGTCGACGGGTCCAATCTGTTTGCCGCGCAATCGGCGGTCGGTGCCCTCAACAAGTTCGGTGCCAAGGTGCACATCGAGGTGCTCTTCAATCCCTCGCTCAAGACGTCGTGGGTGATGGTGCCCGCGATCATCGGTCTCATCCTCACCTTCATCGGCACGATCATCACCAGTATCGGACTGGTGCGTGAACGCGAGACCGGGACGCTCGAACAGCTTGCGGTGATGCCGATCTCGCCTGCCCAGGTCATCCTCGGCAAGATCGTGCCCTACTTCCTGGTCGCGGCCGTGGACATGATCATCGTGACGGTGCTCGGCATGCTCCTGTTCGACGTGCCGTTCAACGGCAACGTGCTCACCTTCGCGATCGGCGCCGCGTTGTTCTTGTTCGTGGTGCTGGGTCTGGGGGTGTTCATATCCACGATCTCCCAGACCACCGGGCAGGCCATCCAAACCGCCTTCTTCTTTCTGCTTCCACAGATCCTGTTGTCCGGCATGATCTTTCCGCTCGACGCGATGGCCGCGGGAGTGCGCTGGATCGGGTATCTGCTGCCACTGACCTATTTCACGATGATCTCGCAGGGGGTGATGCTGCGTGGGGCGCCCATCTCGACGCTGTGGCTGCCGCTGCTGATACTCGCCGTGATGGCGGTCATCGTGTTCACCGCGGCAACCATGCGGTTCCGTCGTGACCTTGCGCCGGGCACCGGTCATCGACGCGCGGCCCAGGAGAAGGCCGCATGATGATCGGGGCCGAGGACGTCACCGTGACGTTCGGGAAGACCACGGCTCTGGATTCGGTGAGCGTGCGCGCTCACGAGGGTGAGATCGTGGCCATCGTGGGTGGTGACGGAGCCGGAAAGTCGACACTGCTGCGGCTCTTCGCCGGCGAGGTGCAGCCGAATTCCGGGCAGGTGCACCGTCCACCCAAGAAGCACGTGGGATTCCTCGCGGCCGGTCCGGGCAGTTGGGGAGCTCTGACCGTCCGGCAGAATCTCGACTTCGTCGGCGGCATCTACGGACTCGGAGGAGAGCAACTCCGTTCGCGCCGTGACGAATTGATCGAGCGTTCCGGTCTGTCCGTGGCGGCCGACCGGATGGCGCGGGACCTGTCCGGCGGTATGCGACGCAAGCTGGGCACCGCGATGGCCATGATCCACCGCCCACCGCTGTTGATCCTCGACGAACCGAGTACCGGCGTCGACCCGGTGAGTCGGATCGATCTGTGGGGCATGATCGCCGAGACGGCAGCGGCGGGGACCGCCGTCCTGATGTCGACGACCTACCTCGACGAGGCCGAGCGCGCGGGTGATCTCGTCGTGCTCGACGACGGTCACGTACTCGTCGACGGATCCTACGATTCGGTGCGAGAAGGCTTCTCCGGCATCATCACCGAGGGCGCCACCCCGGTGCGACGAGACTGGTCGTGGCGGCGCGGCCACCAACGCCACGAATACTGGACGACAGAAGAAGACACGACCCCGGATTCCAGGGTCGCCCCCGACCTCGAGGACATCGTGATCGCACTCTCCTTGGCGCGGCGGAACAGTCAGGGGGCACCGGCATGAGCGCGGAGCAACGGGGGACCACGCCCGAGGCCACCGGATCGCTACTCGGCAGCCGTTCGGTGACCCGACGATTCGGTGATTTCGTCGCCGTGTCCGAGGTCACGATGTCGGTGGAGTCGGGTGAGGTCGTCGGACTTCTCGGCGCCAACGGTGCCGGCAAGACGACCCTTATCCGGATGTTGTTGGGATTACTCGCGCCGACCGACGGGCAGACCTCCCTGTTCGACGGCCCACCCGACCAGCGCCGGCGGGCGCGGCTCGGCTACGTGCCCCAGAATCTGGGCCTGTACCGCGATCTGACCGTGCGCGAGAACATGACGTTCAGCGCGGATGCCTATCACGGTGATGCGATGGTCCCCGCCGATCTCGCGGGCTACGCCGACACCCTCGTCGGGAATCTGCCGCTCGGCACCCAGCGCAAGGTCGCCTTCGCGGTCGCGCTCGCCCATCATCCCGACATCCTCGTCCTCGACGAGCCGACCTCGGGGGTGGATGCGTTGTCCCGGGCGCAGCTCTGGGACACCATTCGCGCGCAGGCGGATTCCGGGGTGGGGGTTCTGGTCACCACGCATTACATGGAGGAGGCGCAGGAGTGCGACCGGCTGCTGCTGATGTCGGCGGGTCGGCTGGTCGCGCAGGGCAGTGAGGAGGACGTCGTCGGTGACACGCGCGCCGCGCTCGTGGACACGCCGGACTGGCGCGGAGCCTTCGCGGCGCTGCAGGGCGCAGGTGTTCCGGTCATCCTGGCCGGCCGGACCATCCGGGTGGCCGACACCGATCCGGCGCAGGTGCGCGGCATCCTCGAGCATGCCGACATCTCCGCCGAGGTCACCACGGTCCCGGCGACCATCGAGGAACGGATGCTGGTTCTCGCCCGCACCCCGGAAACGCGATGACCGGGCGGACGCGGGGCAGACCACCGGCGGGACAGTCGCGCGACACTCGCGAGAGGATCCTGACGGCGACCCGGGAATTACTGGCGGACAACGGGTTCGATCGAACCACGGTACGTGCCGTGGCCGGCCGTGCCGGTGTCGACCCGGCGTTGGTCCATCACTACTTCGGGCCGAAGAAGAACCTGGTGGCCGAGGCACTACGACCGCCCGTCGACTTGTCGGTGGTGTTCGTCGACATGCCGACCGACGAGCGTGCCGGCCCGGAGTTCGTGCGACGGGCCATCCGAGCGTGGGAAACACCGGAGTTGCAATCACACATTCCCGGCGTCCTGCGGCTCATCGCTTCGACCAACCATGCCGCCGGCCCGGCGCAGGACGTTCCGGGAGCAATCGTGGAGGTTGCGCTCGGCGGTGCGGTCCGCGCCGACCGCCGAGAGCGGCGACTGGCGCTGATCGCCTCCCAGATGTTCGGACTTCTCATGATGCGCTTCGTGATCCAGCAACCGGAGATCGTGGCAGCCGATCGCGACCAGCTCGTGGCGCAGGTCGGCCCGGTCATCACCCACTATCTCACCGGCGACCTGACCTGAGCGCTACGGCGCGGATTCGTCCGTCTCGGCGACGCCGGGGGTGTCGCGCTCGTCCCAGATGAACAGGGCGAGGGTGACGCCCAGGAATGCCGCAGGTATCCAGGCCGCGTGGACCCCGATGAGGTGTGTGGCCAGCGCGCCGATCAGAGCGCCGCCCGCGAAGATCCCGACCACTCCGAGATAGATCGCCAGTGGCCGCCGCGATTCCGGGTCGCGATCCACCGCCACCCCGTGTGCCGCCTCGACCAGACGCATCAGGTTCCCGGTGGTGGCGATGGCGACGTAGTTGTGCCCGGCGACGTTCCGGAACATCTCGATCTGCATCGCGGCGACGAAGGCTATCGGGATCGTCACCGTATAGTGCGGGGCACTCGACGGGATGAATCCGACGATGGCGAGGATCGCCGCTTGCAGGGCGACGGTCACCCGGATCGGGTGGGGCAGTAGGCGATCGAGCCTGCCCTTGCGGATGTGCACCGCCGCCCCGATTCCGACGAGGAATGCCAGAATCGGCCACACATGCGCCAGCGCCTGCATCGGGTGTCGCTGGGCGATCTCGACGGCGAAGAACACCACGTTCCCGGTTTGAGCGGTGGCGAAGGCGCCACCTCGCGCGAGGTAGGTATAGCTGTCGAGGAATCCGCCCGCGCAGGTGACGAGGAAGGCGAATCGTAACGAGGAACTGGTCTGTACCGTCGGCATTGATCGGCTCTCTGACTCTCGTTCGGCTCAGGCGGTGCCGTAGATCCGGTCGCCGGCGTCACCGAGACCGGGCAGGATGTAACCGTTGGCATCGAGTTCACGGTCCACCGACGCGGTGAACACCGGCACGTCCGGGTGGGCGCCGTGAAGCATCGCCAGACCCTCGGGGCAGGTCAACAGAGCGACGAACCGGATCGAGCGCGGCCGATACTCCTTGATCCGGTCCACCGCGGCCACCGCCGAATGTCCGGTGGCCAGCAGTGGGTCGACGATCACGACGTCGCGTTCCTCGAGCTCACGAGGCATCTTGAAGTAATACTCCACGGCAACATGGGTTTTCGGATCGCGGTAGAGCCCGATGTGACCGATCCGCGCACCGGGCACCACCGTGAGCATGCCGTCGGCGATCGAGGTTCCCCCACGCAGGATCGACGCGAAGACCAGCTTCTTGCCGTCGATCACCCGGCCGGTGGTGACCTCCATCGGCGTCTTGACGGTGATCTCCTGCATCGGGATGTCGGCGAGTACGTCGTAGGCCATCAGGGTGGCGATCTCGTTGAGCAGGCGGCGGAAATCGTTGGTGGAGGTGTCGGCCTGTCGCATCAGCGTCAGCTTGTGTTGCACGAGTGGATGATCGATGACGTGCACGGCATTCATCAGGTGGCCCTTCTTCGATGGTCGGTGGACGTCCGGGTGCCCGGGTCAGAACACCGTTCCATCGCTGTCGATGGTCAATGGTGGCAGGCCGCCCCGCAGCTGGGCCGCATATCGGCGCCCGGCGGCCCAGGTCCCGCCTTCGAGGACGCATGCCAGGGGCAATCCCGGGACACCGAGTTCGGCGGCCACCAGTGGTGCGAGTTCGTCGAGCAGGGCCACGGTCAGTGCGCGCCACTCGACGACGAACTCGTCGCCGACCGACCACACCGACTGTGCGGCATCCGGATTCACCGTGGCCAGGACGCCGGAGTCGAGCAGCAGGCCGCCGTTGCGATATTCGGGCAACGCGGTCAGATCATCGAGGCCGCCGACCTCGACCCCGGCCGCCGCGAAGGGTTCGAGCAGCGAATACGTCAGCCACTGCGACAGCTTGTGGAACGGCATCCATCCGTCGGTCGCACCGGGGCCGTGGACGTCACCATGGCGCCAGCAGTCGCCCAGCGCGATGCCGTCGATCCGGTTGTCCGAGGGCCAGATCGGGGCGAAGAGATCGAGCAGTGCGGTGAGGATCTCGTGTGCCCGGATCTCTCGTGTGCCGCCTCCGAGGTGGTCGAACAGATCGCCCGGACGTCCGGTGCCGAACACGTCTGGTCGTGCCGCCATGGCGTCGGCGAGCCGGGTCAGTACCTGCAGCCGACCGTCGAGACCGACGAGCGGCGTGGTCTCGGTGATGCCGAAAGCTGTTGACAGGCGCGCCGAATCCAGAAGGCGCAGACCGTCGGCATCTACCCGTAGGGGCTTTTCGGGGCTGCCGGAGAAGACGCCGCCGAAGAACGCGTGGACGCTTGCCACCGCGAGTCCCTCGGAGCGGGTGAACCGCAGTCCGGTGCCCGGCTCGTCGAAGTACCAGTCGGCTCCGGCGCCGGCGTCGAGAAGAACACTCACCACGGCGAGATCGATGTGGGTGCGGGCGCGCTCGGCGGCATCGACGTCGCCGAGTCGCGCGTCGAGTTCCGCGCGGCGATCGATGCCGCCGGCCTCGACGTGGCGCCACCGGCTGTGGAAGGGGATGTCGAGGTCGGGGTAGCGCTCGCGCGTCAGCGCCGACACGAACTCGACCACCGTGCCGATGCGTGAGTCGTCGACCGTGAAATGGGCGGATCGGCCGGCACGGGCGGAGGCGAGGAGATCACCTGCGCGACGCCGGATCTCGGCGGTCGACCGAAGAGCGGCGGGCCCGTCGAGGGTGCCCACCGACGGCGTCGAGGACCGGCCAGCGGGTGAGCTCATCGGCTCAGCCCCCGGCCCTTCACCTGACGCAGGTCGTCGGTGGTCGGCACCGCGCCGCTGGTGAAATAGCCTGCGGCTGTTTTGGCGTCGATCTCCACGCGCGCATCCTCCGGGATGAGTTCGGGTGGTATGTCGACGCGTTCGCCGACCTCGATGCCCGAGCCGGTGATGGCGTCGTATTTCATGTTGCTCATCGACACCAGCCGGTCGATACGGGTGATACCAAGCCAGTGCAGGACGTCGGGCATGAGTTCTTGAAAACGCATGTCCTGAACGCCGGCAACGCATTCGGTGCGAGCGAAGTACTGATCGGCGGTGTCGCCGCCGATCTGTCGTTTGCGGGCGTTGTAGACCAGGAACTTGGTGACCTCGCCGAGGGCGCGCCCCTCCTTGCGGGAGTAGGCGACCAGACCCACCCCGCCGCGCTGGACTCCCTGGATGCATTCCTCGATCGCGTGGGTGAGATAGGGGCGGCAGGTGCAGATGTCCGAGCCGAACACGTCCGAGCCGTTGCACTCGTCGTGCACCCGCGCGGTCAGTTCGACAGCGGGATCGGACAGGCCTTGCGGATCGCCGAAGATGTAGACGGTCTGGCCACCGATCGGCGGCAGGAAGACCTCCAGATCCGGTCGCGTCACCAGCTCCGGGTACATGCCACCGGTCTCCTCGAAGAGGACACGGCGCAATTCGGTGTCGCTGCAGCCGAATCGATCGGCAATGCCGGGTAACCACCACACGGGTTCGACGGCCGCCTTGGTGACCAGCGCCGCGCCGGCGGGCAGCAGGACCTCGCCATCGGGCTGCAGGCGACCCTGTGCGATGGCATCGATGATCTCGGGCAGGATCACATGGGCCTTGGTGATCGCGATCGTGGGACGGATGTCGTATCCCGCGGCGAGGGGTTCCGGGAACGACTCGGCGACGAGTGCGCCCCAGGGATCGATGCTGACGATGGCGTTGCGGTCGGCCCACTGTGGGTGCGGCCCGACGACGTCGGTGGGGGAGGTGTTGGTGAGGTCGGCCCGATGCTCCCGCGACAGCGCGCCGGAGGCGACGGCGAGCGCGCGATAGACGCTGTAGGAGCCGGAGTGCGTCCCGATCACGTTGCGGTGGGCGCGGTCGGTGGTGGTTGCGATCACCGGCCCCCGCTCTCGGGCAGTCGGCGCACCCCAGGTGATGGCCGGGGCACTGGCACCGCCGCTGTGCGAGGTGAGGCGGATGTGCCCGGGTGTGCGCACCGCCGACGGCCGAGAATCCGCGGGCACAGAACTGTCGGATGCGGCAGGCATCGGCGACTCCTTTCACCTACCCCGGCATTCGGTGGTACCGGTATCCCGGATGCCTCCCTCGGGGAAACCGCCAGCATAGCCACTGCCGACGGCTGCCGCCGGGCGAGCGGGCGGGGCATCGGCACCGATCTCAGCGGTCTGCCGGGCGCGAGTGCACCGACACCGCGTAATCCCCGCCGGCGAACGGCCGGCGGTCCCAGGTGGCGAATCTCCCGACCGGTTCGAGGCCGGCGGAGCGGGCGTGGATGTCGTAGTCGGACAGTGCAAGACGGTCCGGGCGGAGCTGGAATCCGGCGACCAGCAGCCCGCCCGGCCGTAGCCTCGACGCGCACTGGCGCAGCACCCCGGCCTCGGTGCCGGGCGTGAGGAAGATCATCACGTTCCCGGCGAGCACAATGAGATCGAAGACCTCGTCGAGGTGGGCGTCGAGTGAACTCAGATCGGCTCGGAGCCAACGGATGTCGCCGGACTTGCGGTGGGCGGTCGCCAGCATCGAGGGGTCGGCGTCGACGCCGACGACCTCGAAACCGCGGCGGGCCAGCTCGATGGCAACCCGCCCCGTGCCGCACCCGGCGTCGAGTATGCGCCGACCGCCGATCCCGCGTGCGAGATCGGCGACCAGGTCGGCTTCACCGTGGATGTTCTCGCCCGCGGCGGCCAGGCAAGACCAGCGGTCGTCGTAGTCGTCACCACGTGGCGCCGCCGTGCCGTCCCATCGGGTCATGAGCCGAGTGTGTCACGTGAAGAGCCCACGTCCCGGGACGGCACATGAACCAACACGCCTGTCGGCGGGAAACGTGTTGACTCCGGGCACCCCGGACGATGACACTGGCGCACGTGAATCGACGGGAGGTCGCCGGCGTACGCGCCGGCCGCAGATAGCCGCAGGCATACGCCGCGAACGTCCGACAGAGGCGTTCGCGCGATGAGTCATTTCTGCGGACACACGCTCCGCGTCCCTTCACCACCGTGCGACGTCACCACCGTGCGATCGGCCGTCGACGCCGCGCCTGCACGGCAGCTCACCCTCGCGCGGTGCACATCTCCCAGGAGTCTTCCATGCGACCCATGACCGAATCAGAGATCCGCGCATCGTTCGTCAACACCTCGGTGCGTGAACGCAAAGCGATCACCATGCCCGACGGATTCGACGCCATCCGGTGGGACCGGCTCGACTATCTCGGTTGGCGCGATCCCAAATCACCGGGCACCGGGTATCTCGTTCTCGCTCCCGCGCCCGACGCAGGTGACGACTCCGGGGAGGGCGGCGGTGCCGAGCCGACCGGGATCATGCTGCGTGCCGGCGCCGTCCCGGCCCGCACGCGACCGCAATGCGCACTGTGCGAAGACATTTCGCTACCCAATGAGGTGATCCTCTTCGCCGCGCGGCGCGCGGGCGCCGCGGGTCGCAAGGGTGACACCGTCGGAACCCTCATCTGTGCGAACTTCGAATGCTCGGAGAACGTGCGACGCAAGCCGTCGTCGGCGATGGCCGGTGACGATCCCGAGCGGGTACGTCGGCTGCGCATCGGTGCGCTGCGCGAGCGGGTCGCACGGTTCGTCGCCCGAGTCGGGGAGCCGGTGACCCGGTGACCCGGTGACGTACGACGATCGGGGGCACCGACGCGACATGCGCGACGATGCCCCCGATCGGGTGCGATGACCGGCCAGGTCAGTGCAGGTCGTACCGGTCGAGTTCCATCACCTTGGTCCACGCGGCGACGAAGTCGGCCACGAACTTCTCCGTGGAGGTGTCCTCGGCGTACACCTCGGCCAATGCCCGCAGATCCGAGTTCGACCCGAAGGCCAGATCCACCCGCGTGCCGGTCCACTTCTGCGCGCCGGTCGCCCGATCGGTCGCGACATAAGTGCCGTCATCGGCCGGCGACGGTGCCCACTCGACGTCCATGTCACAGATGTTGACGAAGAAGTCGTTGGTCAGCGTGCCGGGCGTTTCGGTGAGCACACCGAGTGACGAACCCTGATAGTTGGCGCCGAGCACGCGCAGACCACCGACGAGCACCGTCATCTCCGGTGCCGAGAGGGTCAACAGGTTGGCCTTGTCGACCAGGTTGTACTCGGCGGGCAGTTCGTTGCCCTTGCCCTCGTAGTTGCGGAAACCGTCGTAGCGCGGCTCGAGGTATGCGAACGACTCGACGTCGGTCTCGTCCTGCGAGGCGTCGGTACGACCGGGTGTGAACGGCACCGACACCGACAATCCGGCGGCCTTGGCCGCCTTCTCGATGCCGACGACACCGCCGAGCACCACGAGATCGGCGAAGGAGACCTTCGGACCGGACTCCTTGTTGAAGGCGTCGGCGATTCCTTCGAGGGTGCTGATGACCTGTGCCAGCTCGTCCGGTTCGCTGGATTCCCAACCCAATTGGGGCTGCAACCGGATCCGGCCGCCGTTCGCGCCCCCGCGGAAGTCACTGCCGCGGAACGTCGCCGCTGCCTTCCACGCGGTCGAGACCAGTTGTGCCACCGACAGACCGGACTCGAGGATTGACGACTTCAGCGAGTCGACGTCGGCGTCGGAGATCGTCGGTCCCTGCTGTGCGGGAACGTTGTCCTGCCACAGGTAGGTCTCGGCGGGGGCCAACGGACCGCGGTAGCGGATGGCCGGGCCCATGTCACGGTGCAGCAGCTTGAACCAGGCCTTGGCGAACTCGTCGGCCAGCTCTTCGGGATGATCGAGCCAGCGGCGGGTGATCTCGCCGTAGATCGGATCGAACCGCATCGTGAGGTCGGTGGTCAGCATCGACGGGTGGGTCTTGCCGTCGCCCTGGGCCATCGGCACCGAGTTGGCCCAGCCGTTGTCCTTGGGCTTCCACTGGTTGGCTCCGGCCGGGCTCTTGGTCAGTTCCCACTCGTTGCCGTAGAGGATCTCCAGGAACGAGTTGTCCCACTTGGTGGGGGTGTGGGTCCAGGTGACCTCCAGGCCACTGGTGATGGTGTCGTTGCCGACGCCGGTGCCCTGCGGGTTCTTCCAGCCCAGCCCCATCTGTTCCAGCGGTGCGGCCTCGGGTTCGGGGCCGAGTTTCTCGGCGTCACCGTTGCCGTGGGTCTTGCCGAAGGTGTGTCCGCCGACGATGAGCGCGGCGGTCTCCACGTCGTTCATCGCCATCCGGCCGAAGGTCTCCCGGATGTCTTGCGCGGCGGCGAGATAGTCGGGATTGCCTTCGGGCCCTTCGGGATTGACGTAGATCAGACCCATCGTGGTGGCGCCCAGCGGCTTTTCCAGGTTGCGCTCACCGGAGTAGCGCAGATTGGTGCCCAGCCAGGTCGACTCCGCACCCCAGTACACCTCCTCGGCTTCCCATTCGTCGGGGCGGCCGAACGCGAATCCCTTGGTGTGGAAACCCATGTCCTCGAGGGCGACATTGCCGGCGAGGACCAGCAGGTCCGACCACGACAGCGCCTTGCCGTACTTCTTCTTCACCGGCCACAACAGCCGGCGCGCCTTGTCGAGGCTGACGTTGTCCGGCCAGCTGTCCAGCGGTGCGAAACGCTGCATGCCGGTGCCGGCACCGCCGCGGCCGTCCTCGACGCGGTAGGTACCCGCGGCATGCCACGACATGCGGATGAAGAAGGGTCCGTAGTGACCGAAGTCGGCGGGCCACCACGACTTCGAGTCGGTCATGACCGCCTTGACGTCGGCGACGAGTGCGTCGACGTCGAGGTCGGCGAGTGCGGCGTCGTAGTCGAAGTCGCCGCCGCGCGGGCGGATGACATCGGGATTATGGGCCAGGACACGCAGATTCAGCTTGTCCGGCCACCACTGGTTGTTGCCGCCGCCCTCCACCGGTGGGCGGATGTGCATGGGACATCCTGAGCCCGACGGCTCTCCGGCGGGGGTCTGGGCCTCCCCGATGGGGGGTGCGGTTTGCTCGTCAGACACGACGTTCCTTTCGGTGATGGGTGATCCGGGCTGTGATCACGGTCGTGACCCGGGGTGTGAGGAGGCTGCGCATTCTGCGCACAGACCCCAGTAGATGACCTCGGCCTCGTCGAGGAGGAAACCGTTGTCGTCGGAGGCGGTCAGGCACGGGCGTTCGCCGACCGCGCAGTCCACATCGGCGATGGCCCCGCAGCCGCGGCACACCGTGTGGTGGTGGTTGTCGCCCACCCGCGCCTCATACCGGGCCAGGTGGCCCGACGGTTGCAGACGGCGGACGAGTCCGACATCGGTGAGTGCCGCGAGGATGTCGTACACCGCCTGCCGAGAGACGTCCGGCAGGTCCGCGCGGGCGGCCTGGAAGATCGACTCGGTGTCGGCGTGGGGGTGCGCATGGACGGCCTCGAGCACCGCCACCCGCGGACGGGTGACGCGGAGTTCCACGGAGCGCAACATGCCCGCGAAGTCCGACGATGAGGTCACGACGCACAGTATGCACGCTTTTCTGGAATGATTCAGAACTTTCGCAAAATGAGACGCGCACAAGGCTGTTGGCGCTGGTCACGGGCCGAAATCGGGCGGGATGGTGACGACAGGCCCACTCTCGTGGCCCCATCGGTCATGAGAGAGTGGAGCCGTGGACGTCGACGAAAACGGGCTGGGCGCGGGTGCCGACACGCTCCTCGACCCGATCGCGCGCACCGTGCTCTCGGAGTCGGTGGCGTGGCGTTCGTCGTGGCATCCCGACGGTTCGCGCCACATCGTCGACGGGGCCTTCGAGTTCTACGTGGACGGCGCCGACGCCACCCTGCTGCGGTTCCACGGCCCCGACGGCGATCCGCGACGGATACTCGACGACGCGCTGCGAACCGTCTCCGTCCACGGCGCGTCCGGTTTGCGAATCACGGTGGGATTGGGCACTTTTGCCGATCTCGACGACGACGAGGTAGCGCGCCGCGGCGGAACCCTCGTCGCTGTGGTCGATGTCGTCGCACGCGCGGTGGACGCGTCGGTGCCGGACTCCATACCGGTGCCGACCGACATCGCGGTGCGTCGCGTGCGGACGGCCGAGGACCTCGCGCTGTTCGCCTCGATCTCCGAGCGTGCCTGGGGTTTCGCGCCACCGGTGCTCGCCGACCCCGACTTCGACGTCGCGGATCCCACGACGCGCCTGTTCGTCGCCGAAGGTAATTCCAGC
This sequence comes from Gordonia sp. YC-XJ4, assembly GCF_059511865.1. Taxonomy (NCBI): domain Bacteria; kingdom Bacillati; phylum Actinomycetota; class Actinomycetes; order Mycobacteriales; family Gordoniaceae; genus Gordonia; species Gordonia sp. YC-XJ4. The sequence continues at coordinate 3,099,094 of NZ_CM183447.1, read as the reverse complement.
GCAACCTGTTCTGTGCCGGGAAAACCCGTGGGTGATCACGTCGGCGCCGGTGGATACGAATTGGCGGGGTCGACCGCACGATTCTGGGGTGCGGCGATCCTGCCGGCATATCGTGGCCGTGGGGCCTACCGGGCGCTGGTGGCCGCACGCCTTCGTGACGCGCTGGGGTGCGGAGCGCGACTTGCACTCGTGCACGCCGAGCAGACCTCGTCGCCGATACTCCAACGGATCGGGTTCGCGCGTTATGCGCAGCGACGACTGACCTGGTTTCCGGTGCCCGGCCAGGGGAATCGGGTACAGGGGGAGCAGAGATGACACCGTCCGAGTCCGGGTTGGACTTCGACGAGGTCGCCGACGAACTGTACGGACTACCTCCCGGTGACTTCACCGGTCGGCGCAATGCGCTCGCTCGCCAGGCGCGCGGCGCGGGAGACCGCGATCTCGCCACGGCGATCGCGGCGCTGCGTCGTCCCACCCAGTCGGCGTGGTTGCTCAACCAGTGGATCCGCCGCCACCCCGACGGTGCCGACGAGATCACCGAACTCGCTGCGGCACTTCGGGATGCGTAGCGTCGTGTCGATGCCGCCCGGATGCGTGACCTGTCCGCACGTCGACAGGAGGTGATCGCCGACGTGGCGGGCCGGGTCGCGCACCTCGCCGCCGATCTGGGCGTGACCGTGTCCGGCGCCACCGACCGCGAGATCGTGGCCACGCTGCGAGCTGTCGTGGCCGACGAGTCCACCGCAACCCTCCTGCATCGTGGCCGCATGGTGGCCGCCGCCGAATACACCGGATTCGGGCCCGCCGGGATCGTGGCGGTTCCGGCGACCACGACCGCCGAAGAGGCACAACGCGGTACCGGCGACGGCCGGGCCGGACATGGTGAGGCCGAACGGTCCGTGGCTCGCGAGCACACCCGCGCAGAGCTACGACGAGCGCGCGAAACCGCGACGAGCGCTCAGCGTGGCGCCACCGAAGCGCAGACGGCGGCAGCGGCTGCCCGCGATGCTGCCGAGGCGCTCTCCGCCGACGCCGATCGGTTGCGCACAGAACTCGCCCGGGTGGAGCAGGAATGGGGTTTCGCGCGCCGTCGCGTGACGGCCGCCGAGCATGAATATGCCTCCGCGGCAAAGGAATCGGCTGCGGCATCCGCACGCGTGGCGGCACTGGAGCAGGAGTTGGCCGAGCTCGACGATCCGCGGTGAGGCGAGGTCGGCTCGACTCAACTCACTCGGCGGGTCTCATGGCCTCGTTGAGCACTTCACACTGACGGTCGAAGAAGCTCTCCGACACCGCGGCCCGTGGTGCGAACATGTCGAACGCATGAAAACCGCCGGGGACGGTGTCCACGGTGACGGGTACACCCGCGTCCTTCAGGCGTTCGGCGTAGGCAAGGTCCTCGGCGAAGAACAGATCACGGGTGCCCACCCCGATCCACGCCGGCGGCAATCCGGTCAGATCGGCGCGGCGCGCCGGCACGGCGATCGAGCGGTCGGCGCCGCCGAGATACGACGCCCAGCCAAGCCGGTTCGACGACGGGCTCCACACGCGATAGTCCTTCGGATCGCCGGTCCCCGCCGTCGTCCGATCGTCGAGCATCGGATAAACCAACAACTGGAACACCGGAGTGATGCTGCCGGAGTCTCGACCGGCCATGTCCCGGCACCGCAACGCCAATGCCGCGGTCAGCCCGCCGCCGGCGCTGGCGCCGCCGATGAGAATCTTTTCGGGGTCCACATCATCCTGTGCGGCAAGCCAATCGAGGCCGCGATGACAATCCTGGACCGGAACCGGGTAGGGGTGCGCGGGTGCCAAACGGTAGTCGACGGCAGCGATGGGGATTCCGAGCCGGTCGGCGAACTTCCGACACAGTGCGTCGTCCTCGGCCGCCGTACCGATGACATAGCCACCGCCATGAATCCACAACAGCGCGTGACCGGTACCGCGCGGGTTGTTCGGGCGATGAAGCCGCACGCTCACCCCGTCGCCGAGGTGGGCCACCTCGACATCGTCGGGCACATGACGCGACAGCGCTCCCGAGAGCACCTGCAGCGGGCGCATCGTCAGCGAGGTCACGACCGTGCGGGGCAGCAGCCGCGCCGCCAGGGCGAGGTCGGGGTGGAAGCCATCGGTGTCGACGTCGTCGTCGGGGCGGGTGTCGTGGGGGATCGGTGTGGGCACCGTGCCAGTATCACCCGCCCTTCTGCGGATGGTAGCCGTTCGGAGGCACCAACCCGCTCAGCGCGGCGCGTACCGGGGATCGACGATCCGGTGGCGGACCGCCTCGCGCAGCCACTCGGGGAACTCGGAGAGCAACTGCTCGTACAGGTCGGCGTCACTCATCGCGTCGACGTCGTCGATGGCGAAGAATCCGGCGTTGTCGACCACTCGGCCCGCCAGGGTGTCCAGTTCGGTGAGGATGCCGAATCGGTTGCGCCCCAACCCGATGAACTGCCAGAACACCGGCCGCGCCGATGCGGTGTGGATCAGCGTGCGGATCGCGGGCACCTTGGAGTGGAATCCGCCGTCGGTGAAGAACAGGACCAACACCGGTTCGCCACCCGCGGCGTCGTCGAGGATCGCATTCATGATCGGGAGTTCCTCGTTGACCCCGCCGATCTGCCGGTCGTAATCGATCTCCGGGCCCAGCGGCGCACCGTGGCGTCCGGTGAGATGAATATAGGTGTCCATCCAGATCTCGGTATCGGCGACGGTGACGTCGGGGAGCTTCGCGTAACCGGAGCCGTACAGGTACGCCTCGAGGTTGCCGTCGGAATCGAGCTGTGTCGCGACCGGGATCATCCGCTCGACGACCCGATGCACGGTCTGCTTCTTGTACAGCTTGCGCATCGACATGGTCTTGTCGATGACCAGCACGACCCGCGCGGTGGCACCCGCGGCCCCCTTGGTGAGCAGCACCCGATGGACCTGCTCCTTGCGGAGGTTGAGTTTCTGACGTTTCTCCAGCGAGAGCTTCTCCTCGCCCTTGACCATCCGGATGCCGGGTGCGGGAGCCGGAGCAGTGGGAGTGGGAGACGCGGGTACCGGGGTCAGGGGTGTCGGGGCGTCGGGTGTCGAGGTCTGAGATGGCGGGGCGTCGTCGACGATCACCCCGTGCTCGCGCACCAGCGCCGCGAAACCGGCGTCCCATCCGGCTGATTCGCTGCGGACCTTCCACTGGGCATTGCGTCGATAGATCTCCACCAGCACCGCTGCACGTTCGGAACGCAGCCCCTGCGCCGGCGCGACGATGGTGTCGGCTCCGGCGGTGAGCGTGGTCTCGATGGTCGACCCGCCCAGCGTGGCGGGCGCGTCGACGGAAACGCCGATCGCGATGCGCTCGACGTCATCGGCGACTCGGGTCAGATCGATGTCGAGCGTGGCCGGGCCGGTCAGCGTCACCTCGGCGCCGGGACTGCGGGGATTGTTGTAGAAGACGAAGTCGGCGTCGTTGCGGACGCGGCGGTCGGAGCCGAGGACAAACGCCACCACATCGAGCGCCGATCCACCGGCGGTTGCACCGACCGCCACCGTGAGCCGATCAGACGCCAGCGGGGTGTTCTCGCCGCGTCCGAGTATGCGTGGGGTCATGCCTGGTCCTCCCAAGATGTCGACCGAGTGTCTGGGCTGTCTGGTCACGATGACCCTACGTGGACCGCTCGCTGTGATCCCCGGATGTCGATCGGTCGATGGAATACCGCCGTGGCGGTCCATGGTTGGCACAGCCATGACCACCGAGACCGCTCCCGAAGCCTTCGATCCGCGCACTCTCATCGCAGAGAGTTCGATCGGGATCCTCGCGACCATCAAGGCCAACGGTATTCCCCAACTCTCGCCCGTCACCGTGGTCTACGACGGTGACGCCGACCGCATCTACGTGTCGATGACCGAGGGGCGTGCCAAGACCGCCAATCTGCGACGGGATCCCCGCGCCGCCATCGAGTTCACCAGTGCCGACGGGTACACGTGGGCCACCGCCGAGGGCACCGCCACCCTCACCGGGCCGGGCACCGACCCGGACGGACCGGAGGTCGACGCCCTCGTCGAGTACTACCGGCGCGGGGCGGGGGAACATCCGGATTGGGCGGAGTACCGCGAGGTGATGGTGACCGATCGGCGGGTGCTGATGGAGTTGGCCATCACCCGGGTGTACGGGGCCAAGTTACGCTGACCCGCCGCCGGTGTCGGCCGGCCACGCGCGACGCGAGAGCAGGCGTAGACCGTTGAGCGCCACCAGAATCGTCGATCCCTCGTGGCCGGCAACACCCAGCGGCAGGGGCAGGGTTCCGACGATGTCCCATGTGACGAGGACCGCGATGGTGGTTGCGAGTGCCGGTATCTCGTTGCGGTGCCATCGATTCGGGTTGTCGAGCTCAATGACGGCGGTAACCGTGGGCGTGCCGGTCGAACAGCGCTCAGCTCGGGCATGTCGCCGCACTCCTCGATGAGGCCGTCCATCACATCGAGCGTTTGCATTCCGGTGACCGCGGATCGCGCGATCTCGCATAACGCCGCGGCGCTTGTGATGGAACCCTGGTTGTGATGGAGCCCTGGTTGTGATGGAACCCTGGTTGTGATGGAACACCGTCAGGTCCCGCTGTATCTCCTCGCGTTGATCGTCGGGGGAGTGATCGGCGTCGGTGCGCCCGGCCTCGCTCCCGTGCTCACCCACCTGGTCACCCCTGCGCTGGCGGCCCTGCTCTACGTCACCTTTCTGCAGGTGCCTGCGAGTGGGGTGATCACGGCGCTGCGTGATCTCCGATTTCTCGGTGCGGTGCTCGTCGTCAATTTCGTTGCCGTCCCGCTCGTCGTCGGTGCGATGTATCCGTTCCTGCCGGGCAACGAGGCGATCCGCATCGGGATGCTGCTCGTGCTCCTGTGTCCGTGCATCGATTACGTCATCGTCTTCACCGGCCTGGCGGACGGCGACCGACGCAGACTCCTGGTGTCGACGCCCCTGCTGCTCATCGTGCAGATGGTGACGCTGCCACTGTTCTTGATGACATTCCTGGGTGCCGACCTCGCGGCGGTGGTCGACGTAGAGCCGTTCCTCGAGGCGTTTGTCGTGTTGATCGTGATACCGCTCGGGCTCGCCTGGGCGACGCAATGGTGGTCGTCGGGGCATTCTCGGCCGGGACATTCTCGGGGGCAGCGCTTTTCGACGGCGGTGTCGACGACGATGGTTCCGTTGATGATGCTCGTGCTCGCCGTGGTCGTCGCCTCGCAGATCCCGACGGTCGGCGACGCCGCGGGCTCGGTGCTCGCCGCGGTTCCGTTCTACGTGGCCTTTCTCATCGTGATGCCGTGGATCGGGCTCATCATCGCCCGGTGGGCGCGCCTCGACGTTCCGGCCGGCCGGGCGGTGATGTTCAGCGGTGTGACACGCAACTCGCTCGTGGTCCTGCCGTTGGCGTTGGCCCTACCCGTGGGGTTCGAGGCGGCCGCGGTCGTCGTGGTCACCCAGACGCTCGTCGAGGTCATCGGAATGGTGGTCTGCGTGCGGGTGGTGCCGCGTCTCCTGCCGGTGCAGCGGTGAGTCCGTGCCGTGGGCAGGCAATCTTCCTCAGGTCGGCGATCATGGTTCCTCGGCCGACTAGAGTCGCGGTCATGGTTTCGACGACGTGGGAGCTGTCCGCTGCCGACGGGACGGTGATGGTTCGTACCGACGTGACCGGCCCGGCAGCACGTACTGGACACCGACTGACGATCGAGATGACCGAATGGAGCGCGCAGGTGCGGTGGGCCGGTTCCGAGCCGGAATCGCTGACCGCGAGGATCGTCGTCGATTCATTGCAGGTCCGTTCCGGCGAAGGTGGACTCACGCCGATGTCCGGTCCGGAGCGTTCGGTGGCGAGGTCCAATGCCCTGAAATCGCTCAAGGCGGACAAGTTTCGTGAGATCGAATACGAATCCAGCTCGATCATCAAGTCCGACAACGGTTATCGCGTGGATGGTGCGGTGTGCATCCTCGGCCGCAGCCGTCCTCACCCGCTGGAGCTGACGGTCACCGACGCCTCGGGTCGGTGGCACATCACCACCGAGACACCGCTGGTTCAGACCGAGTTCGGAATCAAGCCGTACGCCCTGATGATGGGTGCGCTCAAGGTCGCCGACGAGGTGACGGTGACGGTCGAGGTGGACCACCCCGCGTGACCGACGATGGGAAGTGCGCGGGGCATCGACACGGTGCTTACCGACGGGTAAATCAATATCCGTTGTCGCAGTTACACGCTCGCGAATCCGCGGATCCGACGCCCGCGGATCGGTGTGATCTTCTCGGTGTGTCGGGTACGTACTCGCGCGTAGCGAAATCATTCGTAAGAATCGTCCCCGATCGGTTGTCGGCGCGTTCACAGCGCCCGCCGGATCCACCCCGCGCCATTCGGGTGGGGACGATCGTGGCCGCATCCGCGCCCCGCGCGCGGACAATCGTTGGGTATGACAAAAGATGAGGAGTCGGTGATGTTCACTCGCATTGCCATCGTGAACCGGGGTGAGTCGGCCGTCCGTCTCATTCACGCCGTTCGGGGCCTGTGCGCAGAAACAGGACAGTCGATAGAGGTCGTCGCACTGCACACCGATGTGGATCGCAACGCGACCTTCGTCCGTGAGGCCGACATCGCCTACGACCTCGGCCCGGCGGCCGAGCGCCCGTACCTGAACCTCAAGGTGCTCGAGCGCGCACTGCTCGAGACCGGCGCCGACGCGGCGTGGGTCGGCTGGGGGTTCGTGGCCGAGGACCCGTTGTTCGCCGAACTGTGCGACCGCATCGGCATCACCTTCATCGGCCCGTCGGCCGAGGCCATGCGCAAACTCGGCGACAAGATCGGCGCCAAGCTCATCGCCGAAGAGGTCGGTGTACCCGTCGCCCCGTGGAGTCGCGGTGCGGTCGACAGCGTCGAGGAGGCGGTCGCCGCGGCAGCCGACATCGGCTATCCGCTCATGCTCAAGGCGACCGCCGGCGGCGGTGGTCGCGGTATCCGCGTCATCACCAACGACGACGACCTGCGCGAGGCGTACGCCCGCACCCGCGACGAGGCCGCACGCGCCTTCGGCAGCGGTGTGGTCTTCCTCGAACGTCTGGTGACCGGCGCCCGTCACGTCGAGGTCCAGGTGATCGCCGACGGTCAGGGCACCGCATGGGCGCTCGGTGTGCGTGACTGCTCGGTGCAGCGCCGCAATCAGAAGATCATCGAGGAGTCCGCGTCGCCGGTCCTGTCGCCCGAGCAGGTCGCCGACCTCAAGGCCTCGGCCGAACGACTCGCCGTCGCCGTCGGCTACTGCGGTGCGGCGACCGTGGAATTCCTCTATCACCCCGGCGAGAAGCTGTTCGCCTTCCTCGAGGTCAACACCCGACTGCAGGTCGAGCACCCGATCACCGAGACCACCACCGGCTTCGATCTCGTCCGGGCGCAACTACACGTCGCCTCCGGCAACAAGCTGGAAGGCGAGCCGCCCGCCGAGCGCGGTCACGCGATCGAGGCGCGGCTCAACGCCGAGGATCCCGACCGCGACTTCGCGCCCGCGCCGGGTCGGATCGCGCGTCTCGAATTGCCCGCGGGCCCGGGCATCCGCGTCGACACCGGCGTCAGCGCCGGCGACACCATCCCCGCCGACTTCGACTCGACGATCGCCAAGATCATCGCCTACGGCCGCGACCGCGACGAGGCCCTCGGGCGACTGCGCCGCGCGATGACCGAGACCCGCGTCATCATCGAGGGCGGCGCCACCAACAAGAGCTTCGTCCTCGAACTGCTGAATCAGCCCGAGGTGATCGACGGTAGCGCCGACACCGGCTGGATCGACCGCGTCCGTGCCGAGGGCGGCCTCGTCGCCCATCGGCACTCGGCGATCGCGCTGGCAGCTGCCGCGATCGACGCCTACGAGGAAGAGGAACTCGTCGAGCGGCAGCGCCTGTTGTCGACGGCGTCGGGCGGTCGCCCGCAGGTGCAGCACGACAGTGGCCGACCGCTGGATCTGAAACTGCGCGGCGCGACCTACCGCGTGCGCGTGGCGCGGATCGGTGCGCACCGCTTCCGCGTCGGCATCGAATCCGGCGACCAGACCTACAGCGCCGACGTCGACCTGGAACGGTTCGACGAGCACGCCGCTCAATTGGTCATCAATCATGTTCGTTACCGCCTGATCACCGACACCCACGGCCCGGTCCACCTCGTCGACGTCGACGGCGTGACCCACCGCGTCAGCCGCGACGAGGGCGGCGTGGTGCGTTCGCCCGCTCCCGCGCTGGTCGTCGCGACTCCGCTGGAGGTCGGTGACGAGGTCGAGGCCGGCGCCCCGGTGCTGGTGCTCGAGAGCATGAAGATGGAGACGGTGCTGCGGGCGCCGGTCCGTTCACGACTCAAGGAGTGCGTGGTCTCCGTCGGCACCCAGGTCGAGACCGGCGCGGCGTTGATGCGCCTGGAACCCCTCGCCGACGACGATGACGCGGATGCGGCCGAGGAGGCCACCGAGGGCGTCGAACTCGAGTTGCCGTCGATGCCCACCGACATCGAGCCGCACGAACGCTCGACCCGCACCCTCGAAGACCTGCGCAGCCAACTACTCGGCTACGACGTCGATCCGCACGATCGGACGAGGCTGCTCGACGACTATCTGGCGGTCCGGCACGCGGTCATCGAGTCCGGTCGGCGGCCGTTGTCCGACGAACTCGAACTGATCACCGTGTTCGCCGATCTCGCCGAGCTGAGCCAGAATCGTCCTTCCGAGGACCAGATGGGCGTCGAGCACGTCCACAGCGCGCGGGAGAACTTCCACACCTACCTGCAGAGCCTCGACGTCGAACGCGACGGGCTCCCGCAGTCGTTCCACGATCAGCTGAGCCGGGCTCTCGCGCACTACGGGGTCACCGATCTCGACCGGACCCCCGAACTCGAGGCCGCGGTCTTCCGCGTGTTCCTGGCCCTGCAGAATCCGTCGGACTCGGTCACCTCGGTTTCGACCCTGCTGCGCGAGTGGCTCGGCGAGCCCACCCCGCGCGAGGAACTGCAGGACCGTGTCGGGGTTGCCCTCGACAAGCTCGTCTCCGCGACGCAGCTGCGGTTCCCGGCGATCGCCGACCTCGCCCGTGGCGTCGTCTACTCCTGGTACGGCCAGCCACTGCTGCGCCGTAACAGGGCCCGGGTGTATGGCGAGCTGCGCGAACACCTGCGCTACCTCGACGCCAATCCCGACGCCGCCGACCGTGACGAGCACATCGCCGACATGGTCCGCTCCACCGAGCCGCTGGTCCGTCTGCTCGGCCAGCGGATGGTGCGCGGGATCGCCGACAACACGGTCATGCTCGAGGTGTTGACCCGCCGCTACTACGGCAACAAGGGACTGCGCGACGTTCGTGTGCAGGAGTTCGGTGGTGCGAGCTTCGTCATCGCCGAGCGCAACGGCCTGAGCCTCGTCTCGGCCGCGGTCCGGTTCGACGAACTCGACACGGTGCTCGGTGGTCTCGCCGAGATGGCGCGCGGGGTGGCCTCGGTCGACGCCGACGTCTACCTCTCGTGGGAGGAGCAGCCCAGCGATTTCGACGCCATGGCCGATGCGTTGCACGAGCGCATCTCCGCGGCCTCGCTGCCGCAGCAGGTGCACCGGCTGACCATCGCGGTGGCCGGCAGCAACGAGGCGCTCATGCATCACCACTTCACGTTCCGGCCGTCGTCGACGGGCATGGCCGAGGAGCGTCTCATCCGCGGGCTGCACCCGTACATCGCCCAGCGGATGCAGATGGAGCGGCTGCGCAAGTTCGACCTCACGCGTCTGCCGTCGGCGGACGACGAAGAGGTCTACTTGTTCCACTGTGTGGCCAAGGAGAATCCGTCCGACGAGCGGCTCATCGCCTTCGCCCAGGTCCGCGATCTCACCGCGTTGCGCGAGACCGATGGCAAACTGCTGACGCTGCCCCGTGCCGAGAGCATCCTCTCGTCGTGCGTCGACTCGATCCGCCGTGCGCAACGCCGGTCCAACCTGACCTCGACCACCAACCGCATCGTCATGTACGTCTGGCCGCCGATCGACGGTGCCCGCGACAACCTGCAGACCATCGCCGACCACATCCGCGGCACCGCCGCCGGGGTGGGACTCGAAGAGGTCCTGCTGATCGCGCGTCAGCGTGATCGCGAGACCGGCGAGCTGACGAAGGTCGCCGTCCGGTTCGCGGTGAACGCGGCAGGCGGCTTCGACGTGATCGTCGGTGAGCCGTCCGACGAGCCGATCGAACCGGTCGACGCGTTCCGGCAGAAGGTGTTGCGCGCCGCGCGTCGCAACACCGTCTACCCCTACGAGCTGGTGGGATTGCTCGGGTCCTTCGACGAGTACGACCTCGACGACGAGCAACGACTGGTGCCGGTGGACCGGCCCAAGGGTCGCAACTCCGCGGCGATCGTCGCCGGCGTGATCACCACGCCCACCGACAAGTACCCGCAGGGCGTGACCCGGGTGGTGCTGCTCGGTGATCCGACGAAGTCGCTCGGTGCCCTCTCCGAACCGGAGTGCGCCCGGGTCATCGCGGCCCTCGACCTCGCCGAGTCGATGCAGGTGCCGCTCGAGTGGTACGCGTTGTCCTCGGGTGCCCGGATCTCGATGGACTCCGGTACCGAGAACATGGACTGGGTCGCTCGTGCGCTCAAGCGGGTTGTCGAGTTCACCCAGGCGGGCGGCGAGATCAACATCGTGGTCGCCGGTATCAACGTCGGTGCGCAGCCGTACTGGAATGCCGAGTCGACGATGCTGATGCACACCAAGGGCATCCTGGTGATGACCCCGGATTCGGCAATGGTGTTGACCGGCAAGCAGTCCCTGGACTTCTCCGGTGGCGTGTCGGCGGAGGACAACTTCGGTATCGGCGGTTACGACCGGGTGATGGGCCCCAACGGCCAGGCCCAGTACTGGGCGCCCAATCTCGTCTCGGCGCGCGATGTGCTGATGTCGCACTACGATCACACCTACATCGTTCCCGGCGAGCAGACGCCGCGGCGTGCCGAATCCTCAGATCCAGTCGCCCGCGACATCTCCGATTACCCACATGTGTTGTCCGGCAGCGACTTCACTACGGTCGGGCAGATCTTCTCGCCCGCGCACAACCCGGATCGCAAGAAGCCCTTCGACATTCGGACCGTGATGCGGGCCGTCGCCGACCAGGACCACGCCGTCCTCGAGCGGTGGGCGGGGATGGCCGACGCCGAGACCGCCGTGGTCTGCGACGTCCATCTCGGCGGAATCCCGGTGTGTCTGTTGGGTATCGAGTCCCGCGAGGTGCAGCGCCGCGGCTACAAGCCGACCGATGGGCCCGACACCTACACCGCAGGCACGTTGTTCCCGCAGTCGTCGAAGAAGGCGGCGCGGGCGATCAACGTGGCCAGCGGCAACCGTCCGCTGGTGGTGTTGGCCAACCTCTCCGGCTTCGACGGATCGCCGGAATCGATGCGCAAACTGCAGTTGGAGTACGGTGCCGAGATCGGTCGGGCGATCGTCAACTTCCGTGGACCGATCGTCTTCTGCGTCATCTCGCGCTACCACGGCGGCGCGTTCGTGGTGTTCTCGAAGGCGTTGAACCCCAACATGACCGTGCTCGCGATCGACGGGTCGTTCGCGTCGGTGCTCGGTGGTGCGCCCGCGGCCGCGGTCGTGTTCGCCGGTGAGGTAGGCAAGCGCACGGCCGCCGACCCGCGGGTTCGTGAGGTCGAGGCCCGCCTCGCGCAGGCCTCGGGTGCCGACCGTCCCGCGATCAACGCCGAGCTCGCCGACATCCGTCAGTCGGTGCGTGCGGAGAAGATCAGCGAGCTCGCGGCCGAGTTCGACTCGGTGCACAGTATCCGTCGTGCCGTCGAGGTCGGTTCGGTCGACGCGGTGATCGACGCCGCGGAACTGCGTCCGCGCATCATCGCCGCCATCGAGAGCAACCCCGTCTGGGCGGGTGCAGGAGACCGCATGGCGACCTTCTGAGCGCCCATCCCGTTCGAGGCCGCGGCCCCGCCCTCACCGATCACGGTGACGGCGGGGCCGTGTCGTCCGTTTCACTCGCCTTGGGTGATCTACGGGTGAGCTGTGGGTGTCTTGTCAGCACCCTGAATTCGACAATTGTTGTGGCAGCGTCGATGTGGATTGATCGTCCACATCGAGGAAGTCATGAAACGTTTACTGATCACCGTCGGATCCGTCGCTGCGCTCACCTGTCTGGCGGCAGGTACCGCCGCCGCCGTCACGCCTGCCGGGGTGGTGTCCCAGGCCGTCGACGTCGGCAACGGCGGCATCGCGATCGCCCGGGGGTCGACGATGCTGCACACCGATGATTTCGGCGAATACGGGTGCGAGGACTTCGTCGACGCCGCCTACGGACAAACCACCGCCCACGCCATCCCGCACAACGGGGCGATCGCCTTCTACGATCAGCTGGCCGCTCGCGGGCAGGGCCACAGCACGCTGCCCGCCCCACCCGGGGCTCTGGTCTTCTCCGAGGGTTCCGACGGCGGCCACGTCGACATCTCCATGGGCGACGGGCACTACCTCAGTGGCGGCGTGCAGGGATTCGCCCCCGGCTGGGGCGACGGCACCGACATCCAGATCCTGCCGAGCGCCAATCTCGGCTCCTGGCAGCTGGTGGGGTGGGCCTACGCCCCGTGGAGTGCGATCGGGGACTGACCCACGCGCTGCAAAGCAAGACGGTCCCGGGGAAGCGGCCGTCCGGGTCAGTCGGTCCGGCGTTCAGCCGGTCAGGCGCAGGACGGCGACGTCGGAAAGCGTTCCGTCGCCATCGGGTTGGGAGAAGGTGACGGTCGCGGTCCGGCCACCGGTGGTCAACGTCGCGATCGTATTACCGAACAACGGACCGCATTCGTCGCTCCAACGCAGCGGCGGCTCGGGCACTCCTAGTCGTCGCGCCCAGGTGCGGGTGACGCGTGCGAACCCGCGCGACCAACCGAACCGGAACACCGGACGCACGTATGCCGGAACATGATTGTGGACCGGTGAGCACACGAGCTGATACACCGGCGTCGCCTCGGCGGTGCAGTTGTCGGCGACCGGCACCTCGGCGCGCGCGGCGTAGCTGTGGTGCACATCGCCGGAGAGCACCGTGATCGATGCCAGTCGTCTGTCGCGAGCAAGTCCGGTGATCAGGGCGCTGAGGGTGACGAAGGACTCGAAGAACGCCGGCCAGTGCTCGAAATCGGCGGCCTGCCGGATCTTTTCGCCGAGCCGACCCCGAAGTCCCGGCCGGGCGGCGAGCGCCTCGTCGATGGACTGCAGATCGGCTACCGCCGGTGGCAGCAACCACGGCAGCGACGATCCCAGGATGAGGTGGTCGATCTCGCAGATGTCGTCGGTGGCTTGATCGGAGAGCCATGCGAATTCTCTGTCGCTGAGCATCTTTCGGGTGTCGCCGGTCAGAACTCGGCCGTTACGTGAATCGATCATGATCAGGCGGTTGCGACCGAGATCCCAGCGATAGCTGAAGCGCAGGCCCTTGTCCTCGGCGGTGTCGGCGTCGGCGCGGTCGGCGAGATCGACGAGCAGCGGCCAGATATCGGTGTCGGAGTTGACGATTCGCCGGCAGTCCGGGTCGGCGTCGAGTTCGGTGGGGGAGAGGTTACCCAGATGCTGGTACACCCAGTACGCGGCGAGGCCCGAACGGATGCGATCGCGCCACCACGGAAGCTCGTTCATCTGCGCCCGCCACGTGGCCGAGGTGTTCCAGTCGTCGCGGATGTCGTGATCGTCGAAGATCATCGCGGTGGGTACGGTCGAGAGAATCCAACGGATCTCCGGGTCGCCCCAGGTGTGCCGGTACAGGCCCTCGTATTCGGAGTAGCTGACCACCTCGTCTGCGGGTCGTTTGTTGGGCACCGATCCCTGACGCCGGCCCGCGAGGTGCGCGCGTGCCTGTGGGGTCAGTTCGTCGGCATAGACCTGGTCGCCGAGGAGGATCAGCACGTCGGGCCACTCCGGGGTGGGCCGGGTGGCCATCGCGGTGGCATAGGCGTCGAGGGCGTCGACACCGAGTTTGTCGTCGAGGTCGGCGACACCGGTCCGCGGATAGCGGCAGGATCCGAAGATCACCCGGAGCCGATCAGCCGTGTTGGGGCCGCGGGTCCGAATGACGCTGGGCGGAAACGCCGATCCGGGGTCGGGCCACACCGTGGCGCCGTCCTGGGTGACCTCGTAGGCGACGGTGGCGTCGGGGGTCAGGCCGGTCACGCGGACGAGCGCGTAATGAAAGCCCGCGACCTCGAAGGTCGATGCGCGGCAACCCAGGACCTCGACCTCGGCGGGACGATCGGTCTGCATCCACACCGACGCCGTCGTTGCGTCGACATGCCGCAGGATCGGGCCGAGGAGCAATGCCATCGCACCAGGCTACGTGTCCGGCTTGTCCGGTGTCGGGGTGTCCTCGATGCGTCGCGTCGATGTTTGCCTGCTCGTCCCGGTGGGTATGGTCGCCTCGGAGTTGATGTGACGACGAAGGGTGTTCATGGCAGACGTCGACGTGGAGATCGACTCGGATCTGGCCCCGCAGGCCGCATGGGACCTGGCCTCGGACCTCTCCCGATTTCCTGAGTGGATGACGATCTTCGGGGGTTGGCGCAGTGACGTACCCACCGACATCGGCGAAGGCACCGAGGTGTCGTCGGTGATCCGGGTCAAGGGATTTCGCAACATCATTCACTGGCAGGTGACCGATTACGATGCACCGCGTGTCATCGCTTTGCGGGGTCACGGGCGCGGCGGGGTGCGGATCACCTTGACGATGACCGTCTCCGGCAGCGCCGACGGTTCGCGGTTCGCGCTGAATGCCGAGTTGGCCGGGGGCGTGCTCGGCGGACCGATCGGCCGGTTCGTCGCCAAGATCGTCGAGTCCGATGTGAAGAAGTCGATCGAGAATCTCGCCACCCTCGTGTGAGGGAAGGTCGAGTCGATCGTGCCCGAAATGGGCGCTATATCTGTCTACCGATAGGCTCGGCGCGAGACGTCCGGTGTCCCCGGATCGTCGTGGTTCGACGCGTCGGCGGAAGGTGGCAGAGATGGCAAGGCTCGAGGAGAAGGTGCAGGACCTCTACGACGAGGTCGTCGCGCGAAATCCCGGCGAAGCCGAGTTCCATCAAGCGGTCCGCGAGGTGTTCGACAGCCTCGGACCGGTACTGGCCGCGCATCCCCACTACGCCGACGCCGGGATCATCGAGCGACTGTGCGAGCCCGAACGCCAGATCATCTTTCGCGTGCCGTGGGTCGACGACGCCGGACGCGTGCGGATCAATCGCGGTTTCCGCGTCGAGTTCAACTCCGCTCTCGGACCGTTCAAGGGCGGGTTGCGATTCCATCCGAGTGTCTATCTCGGGGTGGTGAAGTTCCTCGGGTTCGAGCAGATCTTCAAGAACGCGTTGACAGGGCTGCCCATCGGCGGGGGCAAGGGTGGCGCCGACTTCGATCCGAAGGGCCGGTCGGACGGAGAGGTGATGCGCTTCTGCCAGTCCTTCATGACCGAGCTGTATCGCCACATCGGTGAGTACACCGATGTCCCGGCCGGCGACATCGGGGTCGGCGGCCGCGAGATCGGGTATCTCTTCGGGCAATACAAGCGCATCACCAACCGATACGAATCCGGGGTGCTCACCGGCAAGGGACTGACGTGGGGTGGCTCGCAGGTTCGTCCCGAGGCCACCGGTTACGGCGTGGTGTTCTTCGTTGCGGAGATGCTCGCCGCGCGCGGAGAGGATCTCGAGGGCCGTCGGATCGTCGTGTCGGGATCGGGCAACGTCGCCCAATACGCGATCGAAAAGGTGCACCAACTCGGCGGACGTGTGGTGGCGTGCTCGGATTCCGGTGGTTACGTGGTGGACGAGGCCGGCATCGATCTCGAACTCCTCCGCGAGGTCAAGAACGTGCGCCGGGCGCGAATTGCCGACTACGCTCGGACACGGGGCGTAACAGCACATTTCGTCGCCGGGCGGTCCATCTGGGAGGTGCCCACCGACATTGCGATGCCCTGCGCGACACAGAACGAACTCGACGCCACCGACGCGGAGTCCTTGATCGGCAACGGATGCCGGGTCGTCGCCGAAGGCGCCAACATGCCGGCCACCCCGGAGGCGATCAAAGCCCTCTCCAAGGCCGGTGTGATGTTTGCCCCCGGAAAGGCCGCCAACGCCGGTGGCGTGGCGACCAGTGCTCTGGAGATGCAGCAGAACGCGTCTCGGGACTCCTGGAGTTTCGAATACACCGAAAGCAGGTTGTCGGAGATCATGAGCGGCATCCACCAGACGTGTGTGCGGACAGCCGACGAATACGGGGTTCCGGGGGATTACGTCCTCGGCGCCAACATCGCCGGCTTCACCCACGTCGCCGATGCGATGCTGGCGCTCGGAGTGATCTGACGGGATTCGGCGCTGGGTCTGAGAACCTGGGCGGATCCCGGGGCGTGTCGGATGTGGTACTCAGGGGGTCGGCGGCTCGGCGTCGCGGCGTAGGTCGTCCACGAGCAGCATCGCCGTTGCCCGAGCACGGTTCTCGATTGCGGTGACGTCGAAGTGCACGGCGGCGGACAGTGATTTCAGGCGTGTCGCGATGCTGCTGTGGTGCATGTGCATCTGCTCTGCGGTGTCTCTGAGCGTGCCGACCTGGAGGTAGACACGCAGCGTGTCCAACAGGTCCGCGCCGTTCTTGCTCTGGCGCACGTAGTCGCACCGCGCGACGTCCGGAATGGCCGACAGCGATTCCGGAGCGACGGTCAGCAACAGGTTCAGGGCGCCGATTTCGTCGGCGCAGAACACCATATTCGTTGTGCCGCAGTGCTTTTGCGCCAGCCGGGCAGTGCCGACCCAGCGATGGAGGGTGGCGGCGTCGGATTCCAGCGATGCCCCGCATGCGACGGTCCGCGCCGCGGGGTCGGCCGACAGAGCCGCCACGGTCTCGTCGAGGTCGGTGACGACCACGAGATGATCGCGATCGGTGGCGACGGCGGTCAGCCGCCCGGGTGAGAGTTGCCGGGCGAGTCGCTGGGCCACGTGCGCGACGTGGTCGGACTGATCGGTCGGATCGGCCAGGCTCACGACGCGCGCACGAAGGGTCGGGTCGACGTCGAGCGCACTGCAGGCATCGAGCGCGGTGGCGGCCCCGTCGGCGTTCAGCAAAGCGGCGGACTGCTCGAGGTCGGACTGCGCGCGGTGTGGCCGGATGATCGCCGCTGCCGTCAGCGCCAAGCGGTCGACGAGCATCTCATCGAGCGGTAGGGCGGTACCCGGACGTTCGATCCACACCGTCCCGATGCAGTGGTCGTCGAGCACGATGTCGCGGGAGGTTGTTGCCGCCGACGCCTCCAACGGACGCCGCCATTCGCCCCGCGGTGTGCATCGCCGGGTGACGAGTCCATTGGCCCTGATACCGACGACGCAATCGGCGAGCACCGCACTGGCGCGCAGGAGTTCGGTGACGTCGGCGCCGTGACGCAGGAGTGCGTCGAAGTAGTCGATGATCCGTACCATCCCCGCCGAGTCGGCGTCGAGCTCGGCGAGGCGGTACATCAGACCTTGCACACAACCACGCTACGAGACCGGTGAACTCACCCGCAAGGCTCGTGCCAGCGCGCCCATCAGCTCCGCGGTCTGACGGCGGCTGACCTCGGCGGCGTCGATGAGCGACGAGCCGTGGAATGTCCCGGGGAACGAATGCAATTCGACGCTGACCCCGGCGTGCAGCAGCGCGACGGCGTAGGCGATGCCCTCGTCTCGAAGAGGATCGAGTTCCATCGTGGAGACGTAGGTGCGCGGCAGGCCCGACAGGTCGGTGGCGCGTGACGGAGCGGCGTAGCTCGACACCGACGCATCGGACGGGCCCGAGTAGTCGGGACCGAGGTAGTACTGCCACGACAGAATCGCGTTCGGGCGATGCCACATCGGGGTGTCGGTGAACTCGGTCATCGAGGTCGTGGCCAACCGATCGTCGAGTTCGGGGATGTCGAGCAGCTGAAACACCACCGGTACCTCGCCCCGGTCGCGGGCCATCAGAACGGTACCCGCCGCCAGTCCGCCGCCGGCGCTCTGCCCGCCGACCGCGATCAGCGACGGGTCGACGCCCAGTTCCGCGGCGTGGGCGTGCACATGGGCGAGCGCGGCGTAGCAGTCGTTGACGGGCCCGGGGAAGGGCGTCTCCGGGGCGAGGCGGTACTCGACATTGGCGACGGCGATGCCCAACTCGCGAGCGATCGCCACGCACAGTGGATCGCTGGACTCGGCGGTGCCCACAGCGAAACCGCCACCATGAATCCACACCAGTGTCGGCAGGGCTCGGGCGGCGCCGGCCGGAGTGAAGAACCGGATCGGCACCTCCGGGTCGCCGTCGAGGCCGGGTGCGGACAGGAGCTTCATCTCGACGCCGGTTCGGTCGAGACCGTCCAGCATGGTTTGCACCAGGGCGTTGAAGCCCGTTCGGGCGCCCTCGAGATCGTCGAAGCCCAGCTGGGGGAGCATGGTCACCGCTGCTGCGAGTTCTGGGTCCAGATTCTTGAGGTCGGCCATGACGTCACCTTTCCTTGCGGTCAATCGGTGACGCCAGTCTCGTCCGCGTTGTGGTGTGCGTCACCCGACACGTGTCGGGAATTCGGAGTCGCCCATCCGACGCGGCGGCTCCGAGGGTCCCGGTGTGTAACCCGACTGTGGGGAGGGGACTGTCGTGGGCTGCGGGCGGGTCAGTCGTCTTCGTCGAGGAAACGGCGGATCAGGTCGACACACGCGCGGGTGAGCACCGCGTCGGGTTCTCCGGTCTCCACCGATCCGAGGAAGTCGCCGTGCGCCGCGGGCAGTATCAGCGCCCGGCCGCGGGCCACAGCCGAGGCCATCCACAGGGTGTGCTCGGGAAGGGCGACGTCGTGGTCGCCACTGACGAACAGAACCGGTGCCTCGAGTGCCGACAGCTCCGCGTCGGTCCAGTCCCGGAACTCGCGCATCACCGCGACGTCGAGGTCGAACATCCGTCGGAGATCGTCGGGATCGGGATTGATCGCCCGATACGCGTCGGCGAGCGCGGCAGGCATGGAGTCGATTGCGGGGGCGTCGAAGTTGTCCCAGAATCCGGGGATCATTCCGTCGCGTCGCACGAATCCCGACGCGACCACACATCGTCCTGTCAGTGCCGGGTGTCGCTGGGCGAAGCGCAACACGGTCGGCCCACCATTGCTGAATCCCAGGATGTCGACGCGCGGGATGTCGAGGTCACCGAGGAGTGCGGCGATGTCGTCGGCGGAATTCTCGAACGTGTAGGGGCGATCGGCATGCGGGGTGTGGCCATGACCCTGGAGCTCGACGCCGATGACGAGCCGATCGGCGGCCAGTGCGGGGGTCACGTACTCCCAGTTGGTCGCTATCGAGCCCGCGCCACCGTGGATGAGGACGAGCGGTGGCCGTGGCCCACCGCGGTTGCCGTGCTTCTCGTAATACAGTGCCAACGGCATCGTGGTCCTCCGGACGTTGTTGTGGATGTGATGCCGGTACTGACTCGGCCGGGCCGCGCAATTCATCGTCGCCGATGTGGCGATTGCGGACGTGGCGATTGCTACCGTCGAGATGTGTCGCGTACCGATCCGGCCCGCCGAAGGTGGAATCACAACATCCACTATCACCAGGTGATCCTGGGTGCGATTCCCGCGGATGCCCGATCAGCACTCGACGTGGGAACCGGTGACGGGCTCCTGGCCGTCGACCTGTCCGCTCGCCTCGACGACGTGTCGGCGATCGACGCCGATGCCGCAGTGCTGAATCGGGCACGAGGCGAAGCCGAGGGGGTCGAGTGGATGTGCGGCGACGTGATGACCCACCCGTTCGGGCGGACCTTCGATGTCGTCGCGTCGGTCGCAACGGTGCACCATCTACCCGATCTCCGAGCGGGTCTGCAGCGGCTGGCGGACCTCACCGCGCCCGGTGGTGTCGTCGCTGTCGTCGGTCTGGCTCACTCCTCACGGCCCACCGACTATGCACTCCACCTGGTCGGCATACTCCAACATCGGTGGCTGTCGCGGCGTCGCGGCTATTGGGAGCACTCCGCACCCATCGTGTGGCCCCCACCGCACTCCTATTCCGAGGTGCGTCGATGTGCGCGAGAACAGTTGCCGGGAGCGCGTTTTCGGAGACTGGCGATGTTCCGCTATGCACTGATCTGGCAGAAGCCGAGCGCCGGGTAGCCGGGGACGTGGGACCAGGAACTGCCGAACGTTCGTTGCTCAGTGTGCCTGGGCCGGCCATTGCGGCGCGTCGATGGGGGCCGTCGTGGTTGCGGCGCCCAGCCCGTCGAGAGTGGTGATGGATTCTGGACTCAAGGTGATGTCACTGACAGCGAGGTTGGCGTCGAGGTGTCTGATGTCGGATGTTCCGGGGATCAGCAGGGTGTTCGGCGAGTGGGCCAGTAGCCACGCCAGGCCGACCTGGGCGGGGGTGACATCGAGATCTCGGGCGATGTCGATGACGACGGGATTCTCGCCCACCTTCGGGATGCCGGGGAATGCGGAACCGAGTGGAAAGTAGGGAACCCACGCCATCTCGTGCTCGAGGCACAGGTCGAGGAGACTCTCGAAACGCCGATCGAGGACGCTGTAAGGGTTTTGGACACAGGCGATTCCGGCTGGCAGGAGGTGACGCACCGTTTCGATGCGTACTGCACTGATACCGATCTCACCGATCTTGCCCTCGTCGCGCATCGCGACCATCTCGGCCATCTGATCGTCGACGTCGACGATCTGCTCGCCGGTCGCGGCGAGCCCCGGGCCGATCTCCAGTCGTCGGAGATTGACCAAGGGGAGGCGTTCGCGCCCGAGTGCACGCAGGTTGTCCTCGACTGCGGCGCGCAACTCGGCCGGACGCTGCGCAGGTCGCATGGGATGAGCACCGCCGGGATTGGTGGCTGCGCCGACCTTCGAGGCGATGACGACGTCGCTGTCGGCGTCGATGGCTCGGGCGATCACGGAATTCACGAAACCGTCTCCGTAAAACTGCGCGGTGTCTATGTGGTCGACGCCGTGATCGATGGCATGGCGGAGAACTCTGATCGCAACCTCGGGGTCTTGTCGATGGCGATCGAGTTGCATTGCGCCGTAACCGATGCGGGCGACCCGGTGGCCGGCCAGCGTCGCCGAACCGCCGGGGGTGGATGCGAGCTCGCTCATGTTGGCTCCTTGGTGTGGAATACTCGAGGCAAGTGGAGGAACCTCCGCTTACCTGAAGTGTACACAACCGGAGGACCCTCCACTTGATCGTCGATCGTTCACGCGGAACTGCGGCAAAGCCGCGGGCTGATGCCGTGCGCAACCGGGCCAAGTTGATCGAGACGGCTCGTGATGCGTTCACCGCCGGTGAAGGTGACATCACCTTTGATGCACTGGCCCGTCGAGCCGGGGTCGGGGTGGGCACGCTGTATCGCAACTTCGCGACACGACAAGCACTCGTCGAGGCGGTCTACCGGTCCGAACTCGACGACGTCGTCCACTACGCGGACGGCCTGTTGGAGAAGCACTCCGCCGACGAGACGTTGCGGCATTGGCTGGATCGTTACGCCACCTTCGTTGCCACCAAACACGGTATGGCCGAAGCCTTTACGCAAGCGATCGCGTCAGGTGCGGTGGTGGCGGGGGATACGCGCGAACGTATCGGCGAGACGCTCGAACGCATACTTGCTGCGGGCGCGGAAGATGGGACCCTGCGGACCGACGTGCGCGCCGATGACGCCGTCGTCGCGCTACTCGGGGTGTTCCTCGGCCTGACCCGCAGCCGTGACGACGCGCAGCGGCGACGCGTGCTCGACCTCTACGTCGACGCGCTGCGGCGGCGGGGCTGACGTACGACGCGTGATGTGCCGGCGAATCGCTGCGTCGTCATCCACCGGGAGGCCGGCAGTTACCGCGCCTGGATTCGTCTCCGACACGCCCAGTGGGGGACGGTAGGCTGCTCAGCGATGTCTGAACTCGGAGTGATCACGACTGTCGTCATCGATGTGCTCGGCACTCTTGTCGACGAGCCCGGGGGATTGACAACCGCGATCGCCGAGGCTGCGGGCGACGAGCAGGATGTTGCCGAGTTGCTGGCCGTGTGGCAGGGACATATAGAGCAACAGCAGCAACGAATTCTCCGCGGGCTCCGCGACTACGCCAACAGTGACCAACTCGATGCCGAGGCGGCCGGTCTGGTGATGGATCGCGCCGACATCACTGATCCCGCACGACGTGACCACCTCGCCGCCGCGACTCGACGTCTTCGTCCGTGGGCAGATGCTCCGGCCGGAGTCGACCGACTGGCGCAGCACGTCACTGTGTTCGCACTGTCGAATTCCAGCGTCGCGACGCTGAGAACTAGGTGACCATGCCGAACTCCGTTGGCATCGAGCACTTTCCGCAGAAGAGGTACGTACGTACAAGCCGTCGCCCGAGGTGTATCGCCTGGCGATCGAGACCGCGGGCACACCCCCGAACCACATGTTGATGGTCGCTGCCCACGCGTGGGATCTCCGCGCGGCCCAGGCGGCCGGCATGCGAGCCGCGTATGTTCACCGCCCCGTCGGAGATGCGCCGTCTCACACCGACAGGTTCGATGGATACTTCGACGGGCTGGACGAGCTCGCGACGGCGCTGAGGGGTTAGCTGCTACGAAGTTAGCTGCTACAGAGATTGCCGTATCGGTGGCGATTGGCTCTTCATCTGGAGTTCACCATTGCGACAAGGGCTCGTTCGCCCTGTAGACGATTCTGTGATCCTGACGAACTCGAGGAGCCGGTATGACTTCGGAGAACCCGCATTTCGAGGACTCGGGTCCCCGGCTGCGCCGGCGTCTCGGTCTGTTCGACGCGGTGATGATCGGCTTGGGATCGATGATCGGCGCGGGAGTGTTCGTCGTGATGGGGCCCGCCGCGGCGGCTGCGGGCTCGGGGCTGCTGATCGGTCTGGCGATCGCGGCAATCGTGGCGTACTGCAACGCGACGTCGTCGGCCCGCCTCGCCGCTCGGTATCCGTCGGCGGGCGGTACGTACGTCTACGGCAGGCACCGTCTCGGACCCTTCTGGGGTTACCTGGCCGGCTGGTCCTTCGTCGTTGGTAAGACCGCATCGTGCGCGGCGATCGCGTTGACCGTCGGCAGCTATCTCTGGCCCAGCCATATGCACGGCGTGGCCGTCGCCGCCGTGGTCGCGATCACCGCAGTCAATTACCGCGGTATACAGAAATCAGCTCTTCTCACCAGGGTCATCGTCGCGGTGGTACTCGCCGTGCTGGCCGCGGCGGTGGTCAGCGTCGCAGCGTCGTCGTCGGCAGACCCGGCCCGCCTTGCCCTTGGCGGAGATGTCTCCGTCGGAGGGGTACTGCAAGCTGCCGGGCTGTTGTTTTTCGCGTTCGCAGGGTACGCCCGCATCGCCACCTTGGGGGAGGAGGTTCGAGACCCGGCACGCGTTATCCCCCTGGCCATTCCGATCGCCCTCGGTATCAGTTTGATCGTCTATGCGGCGGTGGCAGTGGCCGCACTCGCGGCTCTCGGCCCAGCGGGGCTGGCGTCGGCGACGGCTCCGCTTGTCGACGCCGTTCGTTCGGTCGGCGCGGACTGGCTGGTTTCGGTGGTGCGGTTCGGAGCTGCGATCGCAGCGCTCGGTTCGCTTGCTGCGCTTCTCCTGGGCGTCTCGCGCACCGTGTTGGCCATGGCACGTGACCGTCACCTGCCGAGTGCTTTGGCCGCAATTCATGACCGATTCGGTGTCCCGCATCGTGCCGAGGTGGCCGTGGCCGTCGTGGTTGCCGTCGTTGCGGGATTCGCGGATGTGCGTGACGCGATTGGCTTTTCGTCGTTCGGTGTTCTGGTCTACTACCTGATCGCGAATGCCGCGGCATGGACACTCTCGCCGCAAGAGGGGCGTCCGCCGCGGGTGATCCCCATGGTGGGCGCAACTGGTGCGCTTGTGCTGGCGGTGTGTTTGCCTGTTGCGTCGGTGGTGTCCGGTGCGGCCGTCCTGATGGGCGGCACGATCGTCTACCTCGTCAGCGCCCGGCGTCGAGCTTGAGTCTGAGTCGATCCGGCGGCGCCCCCGTGCCCACCGCAGCCCGCCGATGCGGCAGGGCAATGATGAAGGTGTGAACGATATCGGCAATGCGGTGGTGCGGATCGGACCGGCGCTCGGGGTTGTGGTGGTTGTGCTGGTGGTTGCCGCAGCACTGGTCAACTACCTCGGCGCAACCGGACACACGCGGCAGGTGGTGATCGCGGCCATTCGGGCAGCCGGACAGCTGGCCGCCCTCGCCGCTGTCCTCGCCGTTGTGATCGGCACGCTGTGGGCCTCGACGCTGTTCGTGGCAGTCATGGCGACGGTGGCCGCGGCAACATCGGCCGGCCGGATCGTCGGTCGTCGTACGCCGATCCGGGCCGGCGTCGGAAACACGCTGTGGTGTTTGCTGCCGGTTGCGGTGCCCACGATCGTCGTGGTGGCCGGCATCGTCGCGCTCGGGGTGCTCCCGGCCACCGGTCTGGCGATCATCCCTACCGCCGGAATCATGTTCGGTGGTGCCATGAACACCACGTCGTTGGCCGGCCGTCGCGCTCACGACGAACTCACCACCCGGCGAGGCGAAGTCGATGCCGCCCTGTCATTGGGTTTCGTGCCGCGCGAGGCGAGGATGGAGATCAGCCGCAGCGCCGCGGCGACCGCGCTGATCCCCGGCATCGACCAGACACGCTCGGTCGGGCTGGTCACCATTCCGGGCGCGTTCGTCGGCATGGTCCTGGGCGGCGCGTCGGTCACCACCGCGGCGATCATGCAGTTGTTCGTGCTGATCTCGCTGCTTGCCGTAAGCGCCGTCGCAGTTGTCGTCACCACCGAACTCGTCGCTCGCGGCATCCTCTGATCGGACGGGCGTGATGTCTCCGAGGGCGACGATCTGGAGGTGGAGCGAATGATCCGTGCAGGTGTGGATCACAGCCGCTTCGGGTACAGAAGCAAACATGACCGAGAAGAAGACCGATCCACACACCGAAGATGTCGGCACCGGACCAGAGGGTGCGAAATCCGACGTACAGTCCGATCCAGCCGAAGGCGAATCGTCTGGTGACTGGTCGGGCGAAGGCGGGGCAACCGAGGATGGTCCCGCAACGGACAACGATCCCGCCACCGATAACGACTGACTCGGGCCGCGATCGTAGACGGGATTCAGGTGTCCGAGGCGCGCCTGTACGGGTCTCGCGCGGAAATGTCGTCCGAGCCTGCGAAATCCGTAGAGCAACTTCACGAGGCGGCCGGTGCTGAATCCATTGCATTCGTGGCTTGTTGCTCGACGACGGTCCGGACGGTCGCTGGGCGGTTGGGCAACTGTCCGGCACTCGCTTGCTCGCACCGCAACTGGTGATGTTTGAAGTAAGTAACATCATTCGCAGACAAGAAATGGCCGGAGTCGTCAGTGCCGATCAGGCGGTGCAGGCTCATGGTGATCTGCTCGACTTGTCGATCGAGCAGTGGCCGTAAGCGCTTCTCGGTTCGCGGGTGTGGGAACTCCGCAGCAACTTGTCTGGATACGAAGCCAGTTACGTCGCGGTCGCTGAATTGGCAGGTGCACCGCTCGTCACGCTGGACCGTCGCATCGGTAGGGCGCCCGGGCCTGCGGTGTGAGGTGCAGTGTCCACGATGACGCGTCACGCGCGAATAGCGCTGCAACGAAGGGCCATCCGCGATGGCCTTCTGGCAAGCCTGCATATTCGATTCCTGTATAACCAGCTGGGGCTGCTCACCCTGGCCAGGCCGGAGCGTTACATGTAACATCTGGACATGGCAGTGAGGGACAGGGTCGGTGAGTACCGACGTCGGATGCGTGAGCGCGGAATGCGCCCGTTGCAGGTCTGGGTTCCTGACGTACGAACGCCAGAGTTTGCCGCGCAAGCCCACAGGCAATCGGTTCTCGTGGCAGAGGCAGACGCCGATGGGGATGAGCAGGATTTCGTCGAGGCTGTCGCCGCGCCTTGGGACGACGAGGCGTGATTCGCGGCGAAATCTGGACCGTTGCGGGTGGTGTGTATGCATCCAAGCCGCGGCCGGCCGTCATCGTGCAGGATGACCTGTTCGATTCAACTCTGTCGGTGGTAGTTGCTCCGATCACGAGCCAGCTCATCGATGCGCCCCTGTTGCGGATTCGTATCCCGGGTGATCGCGATTCGATCTCGGGCCTCGAGCGGGACAGTGACGTGATGGTTGACAAGCTAACCGCGGTACGACGGTCGAATGTTCAGACGCGTGTCGGTCGTCTGACATCCGACCAACTCGTTGAAGTCGAGCGCTCGTTGATGGCGTTTCTGGGACTAGCGCGATGATTCGAGCCGTGGGAGTCGACGCCGACGACAGGCACCGATCGACGGTAGGCTTTTAGATAGTGTTGCGGGGCAGCGCAGCATCTAGTCGTCTACTGGATACCGTCAATATCGAACTGATCATATTCCCCAGCAGGGGGTTTCGAGGTCTGCAGTCGTGTGGTGGCGATTGATGGTGGGGGTTTGATTGGCTGCTGATTCGATGTGTGTCAATATTGATGTATGTCGAATCAAGAGGTGCTGGTTGCGGGCGGCGGCCGTGGTTTGAGTGCGAAGCGGGCTGCGCGGTTCGCGTCGGCGTTGAAGGCGCTGGCGGATCCGGTGCGGTTGCGGTTGTTGTCGGAGGTGGCGTCGCGGCCGGGTGGTGAGGCGTGCGTGTGTGATATTTCGGGGCCGATCCGGTTGTCGCAGTCGACGATCTCGCATCATTTGAAGGTGTTGCGGGAGGCCGGTCTGGTGACCAGTGAACGTCGGGGCACGTGGGTCTATTACCGGGTGAACAGTGTTGTGCTCGATCAATTGTCGGAGCTTGTGGCGGGGCTGGCAGCGGTGGTCGGCCAGCCTAGTTCGTGCAAGGACCCCGAATGAGCAGGCAGGGTTCGGCGGTCGCGGGGAAGCTGTCGCTGCTGGATCGGTTCCTGCCGGTGTGGATCGGTGCCGCAATGGTGGCCGGGCTGCTACTCGGGCGTGGCGTGTCGGGTTTGGGGGAGGAGCTGGCGAAGGTGGAAGTCGACGGTATCTCGCTACCGATCGCGGTCGGCTTGTTGGTGATGATGTATCCGGTGCTGGCGAAGGTGCGCTACGACAAACTCGACTCGGTCACCGGTGACCGGCGGCTGCTGATCGGGTCTCTGGTGTTGAACTGGGTTGTGGGACCGGCATTAATGTTCGCGCTGGCGTGGTTGCTGCTACCGGATCTGCCGGAGTACCGGATGGGCCTGATCATCGTCGGTCTGGCCCGGTGCATCGCGATGGTCATCATTTGGAACGACCTTGCGTGCGGGGATCGGGAAGCGGCCGCGGTTCTGGTGGCGTTGAACTCGGTGTTCCAGGTGCTCATGTTCGCCGTGCTCGGGTGGTTCTATCTGTCGGTGCTGCCCGGCTGGCTCGGTCTGGAGCAAACGACCATCACCACCTCGGCGTGGCAGATCGCGAAATCGGTGCTGATCTTCCTGGGTCTTCCCCTGGTTGCGGGCTATCTGACCCGTCGGGTGTGTGAACGGGTCCGGGGGCGTGACTGGTACGAAACGGCGTTGTTGCCGCGACTGGGTCCGTGGGCGCTGTACGGCCTGCTGTTCACCATTGTCATCCTCTTCGCCCTGCAGGGCGGGCAGATCACCTCGCGGCCATGGGATGTCGTGCGGATCGCGGTGCCGCTGTTGGTCTACTTCGCGGTGATGTGGGGCGGTGGATTTGTCCTCGGTGCCGGCCTCGGGCTTGGCTACGAGCGGACGACGACGTTGGCGTTCACTGCGGCCGGCAACAACTTCGAACTGGCCATCGCCGTCGCGATCGCCACCTACGGTGCAACTTCGGGCCAGGCGCTGGCCGGGGTGATCGGCCCGTTGATCGAGGTGCCTGTCCTCGTCGCCCTGGTCTATGTGTCCTTGGCGTTGCGTCGCCGATTTCCCACCGCCCCAAGCGCGTCGAGAGGGCCGATGCTCGATGCCTGATCCCACCACCGTGTTGTTCGTGTGCGTGAGCAACCGCGGCAAATCAGTGATGGCCGAGTACCTCACGCCCACCCTCACCGACCGGATCGTTGCCTCATCGGCCGGCACCACCGCGGCGCTCGGTGGGCGGGTCAACGAGCTGTCCGCGCAGGCCCTCGCGGAGGTCGGTGCCGTCGTCGACGACCACGAACCCCGTCAACTCACCGACGAGCTGATGCACGCCGCGGACCTGGTGGTCGTGGTCGGTGACGCCGAGGTCACCGCACCGCCGGGGGTTGAGCTCGAGGTGTGGGCCACCGACGAACCGT
Source organism: Gordonia sp. YC-XJ4 (assembly GCF_059511865.1). Lineage (NCBI taxonomy): Bacteria > Bacillati > Actinomycetota > Actinomycetes > Mycobacteriales > Gordoniaceae > Gordonia > Gordonia sp. YC-XJ4. The sequence goes on along the minus strand of NZ_CM183447.1, from coordinate 3,070,801 downwards.
CGAGACGGGGTATCGACGGGATCGACCGGATGCGCCTGATCCGTGACGACATCGCCGACCGGATCCGCGATCTCGTGGACCGCCTGGACCGGTAGCGAACCGAGCGGTGCCGGTCAGCAGCAGGCGGCGCTCGATTCGGGGTCGCCGGTCGCGCTGCCAGCACAACAGACGGCGCCAGCATCAGCATCAGAATCAGCATCGATAGTGTTGCGTTCCAACAGTTTCGGACTCGACCCGAAGGTCTCGGAGTCGGCGAGGACGGTGTAGACCTCCCACTGTTCGTTCGCCGGGCCGCTGACCCACACCTTGTCCTGGGTGGCGAAGCAACAGGTGGTGTTGATCTCCTCCTGAGTGAACAGGCCCGCCTCGGAGAGCCGGGCGATCTCGGCATGGACCTTGTCGCTGGATTCGACCTCGACGCCGAGATGATTGATGGTGCCTCCCTGGCCCGGGCTCTCGATCAGCACCAGCTTCACGGGCGGCTCGACGACCGCGAAGTTCGCATATCCCGGCTTGCGTTTGGCCGGGGCGGTGTTGAACAGCTTCGAGTAGAACACGATCGCGGCATCGAGGTCATCGACGTTGAGCGCGAGTTGAATGCGGGACATGACCAACCACCTTCACCTGTAAGACATATATCGAACTACTTGACGTGGGGCCAGGATGCCACCTTTTCGACATATGTCAAGGTCTCTGGGTAGGCTGGGGGGATGCCGAAGACATTGCCGATGGTGGATATCAGTGCACCGATTTGCTGTGCCCCGGTGTCGTCGGGTCCGCTCAATGATGGTGACGCGCTCGAAATTGCGTTGCGACTCAAGGCACTTGCTGACCCGGTGCGCATCAAGTTGGTGTCGATGTTGTTGACCGATGAGGCGGGTGAGGGGGTGTGTACCTGTGATCTCGCGACGGCGGTCGGGCTGACGGAGGCCACGACCAGTCATCATCTGGGGCAGCTACGCAAGGCTGGGATGGTGGTGGGGCAACGGCGGGGGATGAACGTGTATTACCGGGCGCGGCCGGAATCGTTGCAGGCGTTGTGCGCTGTTCTGGGGGCGAGCACCGGCTGCTGCTGAGCACCCTGAGGTCAGTTCACGGTCGCGATCGTCGCGGTCAGTGACTGGGCGTAGCGGGAGTAGGTGGTGGCTGCCAGCGCGGCGTGGCGTTCGGTCACCTGATAGCTGTAGCCGAGCATGTCGGCGACGACGGGTGGTGGTGCCAGTTTGACGAGGTTGTCCAGGGCGCTGTTGCGTGCACCGTGCAGGTTGATCCCGAGGCGACGAAGTTCTTTCATCACGGTTTGTGAGTGCAGGTGGCGGCCCGGTCGGTACCCGGGGAACAGATACATGGTGTCGCTGCCGGTGGTCTGCAGGTTCGGGCGGTGTTCGAGAAGTTCGTAGATCAGGACGGCGAACGGTGCCGGGACGGGAGTCGGTTCGGTGCCCAGGCTGATACGCAGCTCGGTGGGTGTCAGCTGCAGATCGCCGATTTCGAGTGCGACGGTGCGAGTCAGTGGTTGGGCGTAGAGCAGCATCAGCAGGCCGGCGACCCGTTGATGCAGGCTGGTGACATTGCCGCGCATCAGTGTCTGAATCCATTGCAGCCGTTGCTCATCGGTCAACGTGGGTGTCGTCTTGGCGTACCGGTGTGCGATCTGGACGCTGGTGTTGATGTGGTTCGCGCGGCACCATACGAAGAACGTCCGGATCAGATGTCGGGTGGTCGGTCCGGACTGGAGATACTGATCGACGTCGAGTTGGGTGGCGGTCTGGGCTGTGCGGGCGTGGGTGTGGTGCAGCCAGTTGAGGAACTTGATCACCTCGGTGATCTCCTGCTTCGCCGAGCGGACGGCTCCCTCGCTGGAATCACCGGGAACTGACTGGGCGCGGATGCGGCGCAGGTGATGCCAGGTCGCGAACCGGTGAGCCATCGCCCAGGTCTCCGGGGTGTCGGCTGCCGCCTCCTTTGTGGCCAACCACTCTTCGAACAGGGCGAGGTAGTGGTCGCGGCGGGGCAGCAGACCGTGCTGTTCGAGGATCGACCGGATGTGTTCGGTGACCTTGCTCTGAGGGAGTTCGTCGAACGATTCGTGCGTGCACGCGATCGTCCCGGTCATCAGGCCGGTCAGCACATTGCGGGCGTCGGCATTGCGCATCCAGGTCATCACGCTTTCGGGTCGTTGCGCCTGGCACAGGGCCTCGATCATCTCCGACCGCACGCGCTTGATGTCGGCTCGGCGAGGTCTGGGAGTGAGGTGGTCGAGATTGTCCCGCAGCGCGCAGCGGGCGCACTGTCCGTCGCGGTAGATCTCTCCCTCGTGGGCGCAGGTCCGGCACCGGTAGGCGTCCGGGTCGACGCCGCCGCATTCCAGACAGCATGGCCGTGGATCGTCGTGGCGGGCCCGGGCGGGAAGCACACCGTCGTGACCACAGCGCGGGCACTGCCCGTAGGTGCGCATCCCGGTATAGAAGCAGCTGTTGCACAGCCGCTCGCCCGGCCAGTGCACCCGTGGTTTGCCCATGATCCGCCCGCATCGATCGCAGGTGTAGTCGCCGGTGGTCCGTTTGGGACGTCCCCGCGGTCGCCGCGGTGGCGCGGCGTCCTCAGTCATCACGGATCACCCGGGCTCGTTTCGGGCGGGCGCTGCGGCTGAGGTCGACAACATTGTCGGATGCGGTCTTGCGGCGTCGGGCATCGGCTGCGGTGACGGTCACGAGATCGGCTGGTGTACAGGCGAACACATCGCAGATCGCGGCCATCACTTGCAACGAGACCCGTTCGGGCTGACCGGCCACCAGCCGGTAGACCTGTGACGCGGACAAGTCGATGCCGCGTTCGCGCAGCAGCGGCACCAGGTCGGTGCTGTTGTGCATCCCGGCCGCCGCCATCAGTTCCGCGAGTCGCCAGCGATATTCCACCGTCCGTGCAGCCACCTAATCGCCCTCCTCGAGGTTATCGCCGGGTGTCGTCGTCGATGCCGGTGTTCATCGCGTCGCGCAGTGTCGAGTCCAGAGCCTCGCGCAGCGTGCTCTGACGAAAGTGGGTCGTGGTGCAGTCGTAGATCCCTGTGGTCGAGGCGAATTCGTGACCCAGCTGATCCTGCACGAACTTCGGATCGACGCCCGCTTCGATCAGGTGCGTCGTGTACGACCGCCGAAATGAGTGCATATCCAAGCCTGGCGCCAAACCGAGCTCGTCGCAATACCGGGAAAAGCGTTGCCATACACAATTGATCGTCACCAGCGTGCCGCGTTCGCTGGTGAATAGATCCGGTGGACTGTCCTCACCGCCCAGCTGTGCGGCCGAGATCCAGTCGTCGACCACCTCTGGACACCAGTCGAACACCGTCAACACCGATCGCGGCTTCGGGGGAGAACCCCGATGGGGCTTTCCGTAGCGGACATGCACAACACCGTACTTACCGAACTCGGGTGCTTTCGGATTCCGGTAGAAGTCCCTTGTCTGCAGGTGCCGAACTTCGTTACCCCGAAGCCCCCAGCCGAAGGCGACCTTGAACCAGGTCGCATCGCGGTAGGCCGCCCGCCAGCCTTTGCGACCGCTCGCTGCGATCCGATCCACCTCACTATCGGCGTGATCGAAAAAGCGTTGCAGCTCCGAGCGACTGAACGCACGCTTCGTCGGATTCGACTCAGCTTCCTGGACGTGCCGCGCGGAGTTCCAGTCGTGACACACCTGCACCGGATGCGAACCAAACTGCTCGAGGCACAGCTCGGTCCACCCGTAGTCCGAGGACGACACGTAGTCGCAGAACAGGCGCAGCGATGCCTGATAGTTGCGCACGGAGGTCTGGCGGAGGTGGCGCACACCCCGCAGATCCCCGAAGAACTCGTCGACCATCGCCGGCGTCCACTGCCACGGATACTCGTTCGCATAGTCAGCGAACCGGCTGATCAGCTTCACGCGTTTTTCGATCGTGCCGAACGACAGGTTCCGCGACAACTGCTGATTGCGCCAACCCTCGAGCATCTCGGCGAACACCACATCCTGGCTGTTCAGATAGCGCACACCGGGAACCAGAACCAACCGTCCGGCTTCATCAACGGCCACCTGACATCACCTCCCACACGGCTGCATCAGATGCTCATATCTTGCATCAAACGCAGGATCGAAGTCAATCACCAAGTCACACAAACGCACTCAGGAGGCCCTCGCACCCGCACATTTCATTCTCGCAACTCGATCTCACGGACATCTCACGCGCCGGGGACCGCGTCAGTGCAGGTTGTCGGCTCGCGCCGATAATCAAACCGCCGGAGCAGAGGCAGCGTGTCCACCTGCATCTGTTGCAATACTACAGCTTTTAGTTGACATAATGTGTCTTATCGGCGAACTTACCTATCGAGTTCGAAAACAGATGAATACTCGAGACGAGTGCTAAAACCCGCTGACCAGCAATCATTGTCCTCGCCGAACTGGCCGGAGGCGCCTTATGGCCGGGCTGCCGTAACGATGACGTGCAGACATGTTGAGATCATTCATCTAATGAATGGGATCTACGCGCCGATGCACCCGTACGCGGCGATTGGGTGTCCGTCCGGTTCCCGCACTTCAGCGCGTCTACTAGGTTCGATATTCGTCACAGTGACGTTTCTCACTGCGGTGTATTTACCTGTTGAACAGGTCATCTGGCGGTTCCTGCCGTTGGATCCGAGTGTGGTCGTCCGCCGGGACCGAGACGTGCCTTGGAAATGCCGTGGCCCGACGGGGGTATCCGCGCACGTCTATTCATTAGATGAATGCAAGCGTAGGATACGCGGTTATGAGCGGTGAGCATCCACTGCCAGGCAGTGCTCCGTTGCGCCTGATCTCGTCCGGCGCGGAGTTGCTCCGCCCTGACGAGCAAGTGTGGACGGAGATGCTCGAGGGGTGGAAATCCGCGTTGATGGCCCGAACGTTGAATGCCTCTACGATCCATGGGTACCTACGTGTGCTGAGCGATTTTCAGGATGTCGCCGGCGATTACCCCTGGCGGTGGATGCCGCAGGACGTCGACGACTACGTCACCACCCTGCACGCACGCAACGGCGGAACGGCCGCCAAGTCGACAGTCCGCGCCTACCTGATGGTGATCCGAGGATTCTGCAGCTTCCTCTGCGAGCCGGCGTATCGGTGGCCCGATCTGTGCGCGGAGGTCTTTGGCGAGTACCCGTCGCAGATCTGCTTTGCCTACAACTTGCCGGTTCATGTCTCTGACAACGAGGCAGAACCGCAGCGAAGAGCGTTCTCCCGCAGTGAAGTCCAGACTCTGTTCGATTTCTTCGACGACGAGGTCGAACGACTGTACGCGCAGAACAGCAAGGCATGGCTGACCACTCTGCGGGATTCCTGTATCGCCAAGGTCGCCTACGCCTACGGCCTGCGCCGTCAGGAGGTCTTGCGTCTACAGATCCACGACTTTGGCCCGAATCCACATGTGCCACAATATAAAGCGTATGGCGCCGTCTATGTTCGGTTTGGCAAAGGGTCACGAGGATCGGCACACAAGCGTCGCACCGTGTTGACGGTACCGCTGATGGACTGGGCCTCCGACGTCCTCGAGGCCTGGGCAGGTCCCCAGGGCTGTCGGCAACTGATGCGCCAGGCGGACGACTCGCCCTGGTTGTGGCCGTCAGAACGCGGTCAGCAACTGACCCTGAACTCTTACGCCACACGGTTCACCAACTATCGCCGACGTGCCGGACTATCAGATGGATTGTCGCTGCACGGATTTCGCCGCTCCTACGTCACTCACCTGATCGAAGATGGCTACGACCCGTTGTTCGTGCAACAGCAAGTGGGCCACGAGCATTCATCGACCACTGCGCTCTACACCCAAGTCAGTTCGGACTACCGGCAGAAAACCCTGCAGCGCATGATCCGGGAGCGCCTGGCTTCCGCAGACATCCCCTACGGCGAAAGCAGCCACGCATGAACGTTCAGAAGCGCGTCGATTTCCATTGGAACCTCCGAAAACTCATGGCCGAGCGTAACCTCTGGAAGTCAACAGAATTGGTCACCCTGCTGCGCAGCCGCGGGGTCACGTTGTCCCAACCCCAGGCCTACCGGTTGATGACGGGCAAACCGGAACGCATCAACAGCCGGGTGCTCGCCGCGCTCTGCGACATCCTCGACTGCTCCCCCGCCGAGTTGTTCGAGCCCGTGGTCGTCATGCAGGGACGAGCCACCGCATCGGCCCCCGACATCGTGCCCGCTGGGGACGCCAGGCCGAAGCGGGCTCCCGGGGTTCGTCGGGTCCGTGTGGTGGAGTCCGACGAGGGTCCAGACCATGCGTAGCGCACGGTGATGGTCGATGGCACGACCCAAGCCCGCACCTGAACCTGATCGCTACGAACCGTGCGAACGGTGCGGACAGGCCTACCTGACCGCGGCGTGGTGGCAAGACACCCCGATCTGCTGCTACTGCTACAACCAAGCCAAACGTGTTGTCGGACAATGTGTTGAGTGCGGTCATGTGGGTATCGTTCCGGGCCGTACACCGACCGGCCGATATCTGTGCCGTGGCTGTAGCGGGATCCGACTCAACGTCGACTGTGCCGAATGCGGTGCCGAGGCCGAACTCTACCGGCGCGGGCACTGCTGGCGATGCGAACTGGCCCACCAGGTAGACGAGCTGCTCACCCATCCGCAGACAGGCACCATCAACCCACACCTGATCGGCCTGGCCCAGGCGATCAAGCAGATGCCACGCCCGAACAGCGGTGTCACCTGGCTGCGCAGCCCAACAGTGCGCACCGTGCTCCGCCAGATAGCCGCCGCCGACGCTATCGATCAGCACCTGCTGGCCTCGCTGCCGGTAAACCGATCAGCCACACATATCCGCGCGCTGCTCGATGAGCACGGAATCGCCGGCGCCCGCCTCGACTACCGAACCCGATTCAGCGTCTGGGCCGACGACAAGCTCGCAACACTGACCAGTCCCGACAATCAGCTCGTGATGCGCAGCTACATACGGTGGCACCTGTCGCGGCGATTCGACGACACCTGCACCAACGGAACATTTCTCGCGGCCAAGCAAGGCGTCACCGTGGCAATCGATTTCCTCAACTTCCTCGATATTCTCGAGATCCCCATCGGCGACGTCGACCAATCCCAGGTCGACACATTCATCGCATCCGGTACCGAAACCAACCGACTCCTCACTCGATTTCTCCCCTGGGCAATCGCCACATACCAGTTGCCGCCGTTGAGGATAACGCCGCATCAGCGTGGTACCGCCCCGGCCAAGACCAACGCCGAGCAAGTCGAACAACTCACTCGCCTATTCTCCAACGAGGAGCTCACTCCGCGGGATCGACTTGCCGCTGCACTGGTCGTCGTGTTCGGGCAACCCACCCACAAAGTAGCGTCACTGCGATGGGATCAGATTTGGCGTGAGGAGCCGTGCACCATCACCCTCGGAACGCACCCGATCACCTTGGAGTCACCGCTCGAGCAGCTCGTCGCCGAAGTCGCCGCAGCAACCACCAACAGGCAAACCGCAGCACACACCGAATCGCCCTGGGTGTTCCCCGGCTATCAGCCCGGCAATCATCTCAACGAGAGCCACCTGCGACTGCGGCTCAAGGCTCTCGGATTGAACCGTCCTGGGTCTGGTGGAGACCGTGATCTCACCAGGAGAATACGGATATGGGAGCACCACGGAAGTTCGACCAGGAGACCCGTGAGCGGGCGGTGAGGATGTATCGGGATCGGCTTGCCGAGCCCGGCGAGTCCAAGTCAGGAGCGCGTCGTCATGTCGGGGAGTTGCTCGACATCAATCCGGCGACGCTACGCAACTGGATCGAGAAGGACACTCCGATCGTCTCCGGATCGGGGACGACGGTGGCCGCCCATGACGCGGAATTGCGTGAACTTCGGCGGGAGAACGCCGAATTACGCAGAGCCAACGTTATCTCAGGTCTGTTCGGTCGTTTGAATGGTTGAACAGGGAGTTCGTGTCATGAACAGTGTCTATGACACTGCCTGCTTCGAGGCGATGAGTGCGGAGTTGGCCGTGGAGCCGGGCGACTTGGTCGCGCAATTCACGATTTTCGGTATCGAGTTCGCGGATGCGAACGTGCGCGAGAGCGAGACGCTGCCGCAGTGAGGCATCCGACCCCCGCTCGATACCGACGGTGGCGGCCGGGACCGCCGGCGAGGTGGTGAGGCGACGGATGTCATCGCGGAACTCGGCCTGGTTGTAGAGCCAGGCCCGGGAGACTCCGGCGCGGGCGGCAATGTCGGTGACAGTGAACCTTTTCCCGGTCTCCTTGAGCTCATGCAGGGTTCGTCGGGCACGGGCAAGAGTGTCCATTCGGCGTCGCTGGGCGGCTGCGACGAGGTGGTGACTGTTGTCAGTCGGCATCGGATGATCCCTCTCGGCAGCAGGATGTATCGGTCGCGGGGTCCTCACCGCAGCGGCAGTGACTGTCACCTTCGAGGGTGGTGATGATGGTGAGCAGGTTGGTTTCGACGGTGCGGTTCATCTCGGCGAGACGGGTGTGGCCGTCCGCGTCGGCGCGGGCGATCAGCGTTCGGGTGTCGTCGAGTTGTTTGTGATGGTGCGGTAGGAACTCGGCGGTGGTGACGAACAGTGGGCAGGTCAGGCACGCGTTGGCATGCGGGCACGATTTCTGTAGTGGCAGACCGCAATAGCCGTTCGGAAGGACCATGGTGGCTCGGGACAGGTTCTGTTTCATCCACTCGGCATCGGCGAGTGGGCCGTCGATGGTGGTGTCGACGGGTTCGCCGCGGATGTTGATCTTCTGGGCGCGTTCCCACTGCTCACGGATGGTGGTGTCCGCCAGGCGTGCGTAGACCGCGGTCATCGTATGGCTGGTGTGATCGAGCAGACGCCGGACCACTTCCTGAGGCACCTCGTTGTTGATCAGTCGAGTCGCGTAGGTATGCCGGAACTGGTGTGCGGTGACATACACCGGACTTCCGAGTTCGTCTGTGATATTTCTACTTTCAAGCCAGAGTCCGAGCTGGCGGACGAAGGTGGCGGTGGGCATCGGCAACCGGCCGTCGGGGTTGGATGTCGTGCGCGGCAGCAACACCGCGGTGGTCGGGAACCGCTGCCGGGTGCGTGCCTGTTGCGCCTCGATCATGGCGGTGAGCTCGTCGTCGATGGGCACGATCGCGTCGCGTCGCATCTTGTGGTTGCGGTAGCGCAGATAGACCGCGCTCTGTCGGTCTCGAATCAGACAGTCCAGAGGCAACCGGGTCGCATCGCCTACACGCAGGCCGGTGCGGATGAGGATCTCCACCAGGAGCCGGATCCGAGGGTCGGCGATCCGGTCGAGGTTGTCGGTGCTTTCGATCTGGTTCATGACGAACTCGGGAATGAACCGTGGCCGGGATGTCTCGTCGCGGCGAGGATGGTCACTGGGATACAACTCGGCGTCGGCCGACAACGACGCCCAACGGTGCTGACGGACAGCACGCAGAAACCCGGCGACGGAACTGATGTCGCTACTGCGGGTCTTCGGGTGGGGAACCTCGACAGCGAGTCGGGCCAGGTATCCCTCCAACGCTGCCCGATCGAGATGCGCCGGGCCGGGCGCCGTGGTCAACCCGGGTGTCAGCTGTGACAGTCGCACCAGCGCGATCCGGTCCTTGCGCAGCTGACCCACCCCGAGCCCACACGATATCCGCCAGCGGCACCAGCGTTTGGCCAGCTCACGGAGCCATGGTGGGTGCACAGGGGTGAAATCGCATCGAGCATCGTCCCCGGCGGCGATGCCGAGCCGCCGTAGCAGCCACACATCTCGCCGGTATTCACCGTCCCATCCGGTGTCGTCGCGCAGGTCGTGCAGTCGCTCGATCGCGAAGCCGAGAAATGCTCGAGGCGAGTTGGTCGCGGCGGAGGCCGGTAGCCCGGCGAGCCACTCGGTCAGTGAACGCTCGAGCAGCGATTCGACACCGGAGGTGGCCAGATGGTCCAACAGTGGTTTGATCGAGCGTGGTGTGGTGCGGGTCCGGTGCGTATCGACCCGGCATTGCAGCGTGTACTGGATCTCGAGCCGCAGGTGCGGTGGCATCGCTCGCAGATCGAATCGGTCCTCGCCGTAGTGGGCGCAGTAGCTGATGAACTCGTCGACAGGTGGGCGGCCCCGTTGGCGCCAGCGGACATGGTGGGAACGACACCAGCCTTGTCCCAACTCGGCCCACAAGCGGCATTCCGGGATCGCGCAGATCGTAGTCTGTTCGCCGTCCACGTGCGGATGCCACTGCGCCACCGGTGGTCGTCCTGCCTTGTCCCAGTCTCGGGAATGCTTGTAGCACAGCTGATACCGATGCTGACCGAACCCGCATTCGGTGATCGAACACGACTGCAGCGGTCGATGGCCTGTCACCTCGGGATCCGCGGTGGCTGCCCAGGTCTGTCGGTCCGGATGGCCGGCACGCGTCCACCGATGACGATGCGCCAGGCACAGCCCGCCGTAACGGCTCGAGTGCACGCATCCCCGGACCATGCACGCGGGCGTGCCGAGAATCGGATCACCGACTGCCGGCACCAACACATCGACGCGGAACTCCGGGCGTACCACGGACGTCAACTGTCGCGCCGCTGCGGGAACGAGGGTCCTCGCCGCCGCCTCGGCACTCATTGTTGTTCCTGCTTTTCCGGAAGCCAGCCCACTGCCACCAACGCTCGCCGCGCATCCTCGACTTTCAGGTGTGCGTAGGCGTCGCTGGTGGTGGCGATCGAGGCATGTCCGAGCAGATGCTGTACCACCTCCACCGGCACCCCGCGACGCAACAACTCCGTCGCATAGGAATGACGAAAGGTGTGCGGACCGAATCGGATTCCGGTCCGAGACCGGATCCGGCAGACCAAGTCGTAGACACTGGGATAGGTCAGCGGATACCCGATCCGACCGGACCACAGGTTGACGAACACGTAGTCGCTGTCCAGGTCGCCGTACTCGCCGTGCAGGTAGTCGGCATAGAGGCGGATCACTCGGGCTGGTACCGGTACCTGCCGGGATCGTCCGCTCTTGGCCCGCGCCCGATTCACGTTCACACGCGGCACCACCGACACCAGCCGAGATGCAGCGTCGATGTCACTGTGCCGCAACCCCAATGCCTCACCCACCCGAAGCCCGGACTCGGCGAGCAGGACGAGCAGGAACCGGTCCCGCAGCCGATCGCACGCGGCCACGATCACCGAGACCTGATCGGTGTCGAGCGTGTCGGGAATGCTCCGATCGTCCCGCAGCCGGATCCGTTTGGTACGTTCCAGTCGAGATCCCAAGTGCGCCAGCAACGGACGCCATGACCCACCGTGCACTTCGCGCCGTTGCCAGGTTGTCAGGAGATCACCCAGATCCACGCCGTGACGTTGATGGAACTCGTAGAACGCCGACACCGCGGACAGTTTCCGGTTCACCGTCGCTTCCGAGCACACGCTCTCCGCGGTCGGCAAAGCGGCCACGCCGGCCGCCCGTGCCACCAGCGGCAGTCGCAGCCACGCAACGAAACGGCCCACATCCTCGAGGTGCACCCGCGACCACACCAGTGCGCGCTGGTTCAGGAACTCGAACCAGTCCCGCAGGTCATACGCGTAGGCCTTGACGGTGTTCGGTGAGTGTTCGATCGCGTGCAGATGCGACAAGAACCCCTCGATCGGTGCCACCACCGATGAATCGCGATCGACAACCGTCCACGATTCCGAATCGCCGAATGGCATCGCCACCGACTGCACTCGCAGACTACGGCTCGTCATGGACACCAAAGATAACCTGTCTACGGCACACTTCCCGGCATCTCGACCGGCGTGTCGTTTACATCCTTGACTACCTTGGTCGGGCCTCAGATAACCAATGAGATTTTGAAGACAGCGTCGGCGTTTTTCGCCGCGGCGGAGATCGACCGCCGACTTCGTTGATCGTCGAGTATATCGACGCTCACCGCGACCGGTTCGGGGTCGATCCGATCTGCCGGGTACTCACCGAGTACGGAATGCAGATCGCCCCGTCCACCTACTACGCCCACAAACAGCGGGGCACGATCTCGGCAGCGACACTGTCCGAGGCGTATGCCGCGCACGCCGTCTACCAGCAGTTTGAGAAGAACCGCAGTGTGTATGGGGTGCGCAAGATGTATCACACGATGTGGCGTGCCGGTCATATGATGGGACGCGACCAGATCGGCCGGCTGATGGGGATCTGCGGAATCTCCGGCGCGGTTCGTGGCTCGCATCGCATCACTACGACCCGTCGCGACGAGACGGCACCGCGCTTCCCTGATCATGTTGAGCGGCAGTGGAATACACCCACACATCCCGATCAGTGGTGGGTCGCCGACTTTACCTACGTGTGGACATTGGCCGGGTTCGTCTACGTGGCGTTCCTCGTCGATGTGTTCTCACGGCGCATCCTCGGATGGCGGGTCATGACCAGCAAGCACACACCGTTGGTGACCAGTGTGGTCGAACAAGCACTGTTCACTCGACGGAGGTCCGGATTCGCTTTTACTTCAACGGGTTTGGTGCATCACAGCGATGCGGGAAGTCAGGGTGAATTCAACTGGTCGTCGCAACACCTTGATCTTGGAGGTGTTGGCTTTGGCTACAGCAGACTGGAGCAAGAAGACCAGCGATGCGCCCACGGGGGTTCGTCGGCAGTGGCGAGCTGATCGTGCGTTGCGGCCGGCGATGCGTTCGCCGGGCCGGCCCGAGCCGTCGCGGGCGGTGCGACGTCAGTTTTGGGGGTTGATCGCGACGGGGATGAGCACGGCGGAGGCGTCGGTGGCGGTCGGCGTGTCGGTGCCGGTGGGGTCGCGGTGGTTCCGCCACGCTGGCGGAATGACGCCACTGAGTCTGGACGAGCCGGCGGGTCGTTACCTGTCGTTCGCTGAACGGGAAGAGATCGCGCTGCTCCGCGCCCAACAGTGTGGTGTGAGAGAGATTGCTCGGCAGATCGGACGCAGTCCGGCAACGATTTCGCGTGAGTTGCGCCGCAACTCCGCTACCAGGAGTGGGAAACTCGAGTATCGAGCCTCGGTGGCGCAGTGGAAAGCTGAGCAGGCCGCCAAGCGCCCGAAAACAGCGAAACTCGTGGCCAACGTCGAGTTGCGGGAGTACGTGCAGGAGCGGTTGGCGGGCACTGTCCGTAGCCCCTACGGCACGATCGTCGCCGGCCCCACGCCGCCGCCGTGGAAGGGGCTCAACAAGCCGCACCGGGCCGACCGGCGGTGGTCTCTGGCATGGAGTCCGGAGCAGATCTCCCAGCGCCTGCGGGTCGATTTCCCCGATGATGAATCCATGCGCATCAGTCATGAGGCAATCTATCAATCCCTGTTCATCGAGGGCCGTGGCGCGCTCAAACGCGAGTTGGTGGCGTGCCTGCGGACCGGGCGGGCATTGCGGGAGCCCCGTGCTCGCTCACGCAACAAGCCGCAGGGTCACGTCACCTCCGATGTCGTCCTCAGCCAGCGCCCGCCTGAGGCCCACGACCGTGCTGTCCCCGGCCACTGGGAGGGTGATCTCATCATCGGTGTGGGTCGGTCGGCTATCGGCACTATTGTCGAACGGCGCAGTCGCGCAACGATTCTAGTCCATCTCCCACGCTTGCAAGGGTGGGGTGAGCAACCGCCGGTGAAGAACGGGCCGGCACTCGGTGGCTACGGCGCCATCGCGATGAACGCGGCACTGACGGCGTCGATAGCGGCGCTGCCGCAGCAGTTGCGCAAGACGTTAACGTGGGATCGCGGTAAGGAACTGTCCGCTCATGCCCAGTTCGCGATGGATACCGGAACGCAGGTGTTCTTCGCCGATCCGCATTCGCCGTGGCAGCGACCGTCCAACGAGAACACTAATGGGCTGCTGCGCCAATATTTTCCGAAGGGAACTGACCTGTCACGGTGGTCTGCAAACGACCTCGAAGCCATCGCATACACCCTCAACAACCGTCCCCGAAAGGCCCTCGGCTGGAAGACCCCCGCCGAAGTCTTTGAAGGACAGTTACACTCACTACAACAACCCGGTGTTGCATGGACCGATTGAACCCGCCCAGTACACGTCGTTGGCGTTCACCGCCGCCTTGACCGAGGCCAACATCACCGGTTCCATCGGATCGGTGGGCGATGCTCTCGACAATGCGCTCATGGAATCGGCGATCGGCCTCTACAAGACCGAGTTGATCGACACCGGCCGCACCTGGACCGATCGGGGCCACGTCGAACGAGAGACCGCCGCCTACGTCCACTGGTTCAACACAGAGCGACTGCACTCGTCTCTGGACTACTGCCCACCCATCGAATACGAGACGCGCTACCGTGACACCGTCGCCTCCAAAGCGGAGGTGGCCTAAACCAGGTCTCCATCCGATCCAGGACGGTTCAGATTTCCCTCCCTTGAAACGCGTTTGGGAACATGGCAGACCATCACACAGACATCGCCACCGCCCATACTCGCCGACGCGCTCGGCATACATCCGAATACCGCTCTCCAGCACGCACTCCGCGGCTCAAGTGAATTCGGCGCCTACGTTGCCGAGCGGGCACCAGAAGCGAACTCCTGATCGACAACCGTATTGACGGCCAAGTCCGCCGGAAATCGGGGGTCGTGATTGCGTTCCCTCCGACCGCAGTCGGAGGATACAAGGTACGTACCGGTTACCGGGTACGTACCTAACGTACCCAGGCTGAAACCGAGGCACCCCTTCACCGAAGGCAGCCAGAACGGCAACGCCATTGCGATGTCACCTTGAGGAACGACGCTGGTGGTTGCCACGAACGAGAGATGGGCTCAATCAGTCTGGTGAGAACCCGTAGTAGTCGAGCCCGAAGTAGAACAAAGTGATCAGTGTGCTGATCGGCACGGACGCGATCAGATACGGGTAAGTCCCCTGGAGTGGTGGGGTTTGGGGGCCGGGGTTTGGGCTGACGACGGTGTGGCGGCCCGCCAAGGGGGTGGGCCATCGCGTAGTGGTCAATGAGTTACGACCAAGTAGCTCACGGAAGGACACACCACGCGATGACCCACTCCCATTCTGGCGTACACGCCCAGTTGGATGCACTCCTGTCCGCCGATCCGCAGGCGATGTTCGCCGAACTGGTGCGGGCCGGCCTGCAGGCGCTGATCGAGGCTGAAGCCTCAGCCAAGATCGGCGCCGGCAGGTACGAGCGCAACGAGGACCGCACCACGCACCGCAACGGGTACCGAAACAAGACTGTCTCGACCCCGGCCGGCGATATCGAGGCGCGGATCCCGAAGCTGCGATCGGGGTCGTTCTTCCCCGCTCTGCTCGAGCGGCGCCGGCGCATCGACCGGGCCCTGTACGCGGTGATCATGCAGGCCTACGTACACGGGGTCTCTACACGTGCAGTGGACGATCTCGTACGGGCTCTCGGTGTAGACACTGGCATCTCGAAGTCTGAGGTGTCCCGCATCTGCGCCGAGCTCGACGCCGAAGTGGAGGCGTTCCGTACCCGCACGCTGGCCCACACCGAGTTCCCGTACGTGTTCGCTGACGCGACGTTCTGCAAGGTCCGTATCGGTGCGCACGTGGTATCTCATGCCATGGTCGTGGCCACTGGCGTTTCCGCTGATGGCACCCGCGAAGTGCTCGGCACGGCGGTCGGGGACAGTGAGTCGTACGAGTTCTGGAATGACTTCCTGCGCTCCCTGAAGGCCCGTGGGCTATCCGGGGTGCACCTGGTCATCTCCGACGCCCATGCGGGCCTCAAGGCGGCCGTAGCCAAGCAGTTTGTGGGCGCCTCCTGGCAGCGCTGCCGGGTGCACTTCATGCGCAACCTGCACGGCACGGTGGCGTCAAAGCACGCACCCGCGGTGACCGCGGCGGTCAAGACGATCTTCGCCCACACCGACCCCAAGGATGTGGCCGCGCAGTGGGACCAGGTCGCCGACACCTTCGCCGGCTCGTTCCCCAAGGCGCACCAGATGATGCGCGAGGCCAAAACGGACGTGCTGGCGTTCACCGCGTTCCCCCGCGGACACTGGCAGAAGATCTGGTCCAACAACCCCATCGAGCGGCTCAACAAAGAGATCAAACGCCGCGCCGACGTCGTAGAAATCTTCCCCAACCCGGAGGCCTTCCTGCGGCTGGCGACCTCGGTGGTGATCGACCAACACGACGAATGGCAAGTCGGTCGCCGCTACCTCTCAGAGAGCTCCATGGGCGAACTCCGAGCCGTCATCGCCGCCAAGCAGCACGCCCTCAACGCCAGCAACGGATATGATCAAAACACGGAACTCGTTGATCACTGCGACTGACCAGACGCGGAACCGATTCCCACCACATCACGGGGCACTATCATCAGATACCAGAGACCCACGAGGCGGGCACGTGGCCACAAAACCAGGACGACCCCAGCAATGTTCGCGGCCAGCCAGCTCAGCACCCAGGGCAGCCAGTAGGTCGCCGTCAGAGCTTTTGGGCCAGGGGTGGCATCGGTCGGGGGAAAGCCCAGCCAGTGACGCAAGAAAATCGACAACGGTAAAGGAAGGACAAGTCCGACCGCAACGCCGAGGACCGCGCCGACGGCGATGGCCGCGCAGTCGACTACGGCAGATCGCCTTGGATCGATCGTCGGTGACTTCGCCGCGGTTGGGGGCACGCAAGCAGTGTCCCACGTCGGCTCAAGAACGAACTGCTCAGCCGATGGTCTTGGGCCAATGTCGGGTTCCGTGTGTGACACGAGACAAAGTGATACGAGTGGTTACCAGTAGTAAATCACTGGGGGAGAGTATCTTTCAAGCGCTCCTTACATAACATCGAGAGATCGCGGGGACCTGAAGTGTTGCTCGTGGCGGTGCTCGCGCATCGATGTCAAACCATCTGGGCCGGCGTCACCCTCGCTGGTCCAAAAGGTGGTGGAGAACGCCCCGGCCGGCGGCGACGGCGGAGTAGCGGCCACGCCGATCGGCCACGCCTGCTGTACTTCGTAGCGCAAACCTTCGAGCGGGTCATCCGCAGCATCTGACCAAACGAACTCGACTTCCGTCCCCGGACGCAAACCCATCGAAGCGAGTGGATCGTTCAGATCGGCTACCGCTAGGAGTCTGAGCGATTGAGCGTCGGCGTACACCCCGCCGGGAGTGTCCGGTGAGTCGAACACACCCCACCCTTTACTGAAATGCCATACCCGCACAACGCCCGTCGACGACATTGCTTAACCGTAGCCGTCACAGCTCCGCGGGGAGACGTCGCAAAAACGTTGATCGTGAGGTAGGACGGGCTAGGAACGAAGTCAGCGCGTAGCGGGTGGCAGCGGGTTGAACGCGTCGTGAGCCATGATTCGTGGTCGAGTTCGATGTCCCAGGCTTCCAAATCGGGGGCGAGGACCAACTCATCGATGCAGGCGGCGGTCCCACCGACGAAGAAGATAGAGCTACTCCCCCTCCGTCAGCGCCCTCCAGCCCACCTAAACTACTATCTAGCATAGTTTCAAGGTTGGCTGTTGGAGGCGTGGTGATCGCAAACATTGTGGCCCAAGGGACACTCCTGGGACTGTTCGGTGCGGTCGTAGCGTGTGGTGTCGCCGCTGCCCGCCAGCCGGATCGAGGTGGGGAGGCGTGGCGGGCGCTTGTTTCGTGTGCGGTGGCCGTGAGTGCGGCCGTCGGCGTGATGGTGGTTGCTCCCCAGGGCGATTTCTCGTCGGCGATCGTGTTGGTGATGCTCTGTGTTGGGGCGCTCGTGCTGTTTTCTGTTCATCTGCACGGTACGTCGTTGGCTGTAATGGTTGACCCGCTCGTGTGGATGGCCTCGGCGATGTGGGTGTTCATCGTGTTCGCCGCCACGGGCGCGCCGATCGAGATTGGCGCGGTGCCTGCTGATCCGATCGCCGAGCTGGCGTTGAGGGCGGAGCTCAATCGAACCCCGAGGTGGTCCCGCACAGGCAGTGTGATCGCGATCTTCGGTCTGGTGGCCGCGATAGTCTTCCGCCTGGCCCGGCCGGCCTCCCGCGGTGATGGCTTCGACGCCCTCGTTCCCGGCGCCCACGCCCGATTCCCACAAAATACGAAGGTGGTTAGTAGAAGTGGGGCGTGATGCGAGTGTGCGGAGGAGGTGGTGGGCATGACTGACGGTGTCGAGGTGCCGCGTACGGATCGGTTCGGCCCGCGCGGTCCTGCCCGTACGATCTCTCGTGCGGTGGGCCTTGCCGTGGTGATGTTTGAGGCGGTTGCCGCGTTCTGGCTGGTGATGCTGCTCCGAACGTCGGATCTCGTGCCATCCGACCCGTCAGGAGTCGGGCGCGGTGATCAGGTCGAGCTGCGGATGCTGACCGCGGTGGATGTGCACGACTGGGTGTCGGCGCTGAGTGCTGCGGCCTTCGCTGCGGGTGTGGCCGGTGCGCTGGCGGCGCATCTACTTCCCGCAGTCAAGGGGCGCGCGCCGGTTGAGTAGTCGGGCCGGGATTTCGACTCTTGGAACGTTTCTGTGGCTTAGGCTTTGGTGCCGCCGCCGCGGGTGTGGCGAGGTTTGCGGCTGAGGTATTCGCTGAGCACTTCCCGCTCGGCGGGTGTCACGGTCTGGGCGAAGTGCATCAGTACTGCCGCGGAGTCTCCGCTGGCGTCGAGGACCTGACGCAAGGTGCGTGAGGTGGCCTCCTCGCGGGTCTGCATGGGGAAGTACCGGTAGGCGCGGCTGACTTTTTCTCGACCGACGAACCCTTTTTTGTGCAGGTTGGTGACGACGGTGAGCACTGTGGTGTAGGCCGGTTCGCGGTCGTGGAGTTCCTCGACTAGGTCGTGCACCGACATCGCCGCACCGGCCGACCACAGCACGTCCATCACTGCGCGTTCCAGCGAACCCAGCCCAGTCATTTTCACCCACCATCTCTAGATGCGGGTCAATCTTACGACGGACTACCTCAGTTAGTAGCTCGGTCCCGTTGGAGCGCATCGGCAGCGCCGCGAGGCGGGCGGTGTTCGATGGCTGCGGAGAATTCGGTTCCAGGGGTGCTGCGGTGGATGTGACGTCGTGTTGTGGTCGGCAACGTGATGGTGAAGGTGGCTCCGTGCCCGGTTCCCAGGCTTTCGGCGAGCAAGGTGCCCCCATGGTCTTCGACGATGGAGCGGGCGATGGTGAGTCCGATACCGCTGCCGCCGGCGTCTCGGGTCCGTGAGGAGTCGGTGCGGTAGAAGCGGTCAAAGATGTGTGGAAGGTGTTGAGCGGGAATCCCGTCCCCGCAGTCGACGACGCTGATGCGCACCGCGTGTGCCGGGGCGGTGTCGGCTTTCACTACGACCCGCTGGCCCGGGGAGCTGTGTCGCAGCGCGTTAGTGAGCAGATTGAGCAGTACTTGGCTCATTCGTTCGGCATCGACATCGATGTGTACGCGCGCGGCGGTGGTGACGATGCCCAGCGTGACGCCGGCGTCGGTGAACAGCTCGGCGGCTTCTTCGTAGGTCGCGATGAGTAGTTCATTGACAGTGATCGTCGAGGGTTGCAATGGCATCTGGTGCTCGTCGGCGCTGGATACGGTCGCGATGTCCTCGGCGAGGCGCTGCAACCGGGTGGTGGCGGTGCGCACGACGTCGAAGGTGTGGGAGTCGGGCGCGCGGACACCGTCCTCGAGGGCGTCGGTGATCGCGCCGATGGTGGTCAACGGGGTGCGCAGTTCGTGGGCGAGGTCTGACAGCATCCGCTTGCGGATGTCTTCCTGGGAGTTCAAACGTTGTGCCAGCTGGTTGATGGCTCGGCTGAGCTGGGTGAACTCAGTGCCGAGCTGGCGATCGGGAACACGGGTGCGGTAGTTGCCTGCGCCGATCGCCACAGCCGAGCGCGCGACGCTGGCGACTGACTGTTGTACGCGGCGAGCCAGGAACCAGCTGACGGCCGTGGCCAGGATCGTCGAGGTGACCAGGGCTGCGGTCATCGAGACGACGATGGAGAAGGTGAATGCGGCCTCGACGTGTTCGGCCTGTGCTGATCCCGGTTCGAGGCTGGACTGGCCGAGGTGATCGTGGAAGGTGTGCGGCGCGACGAACAGTGCCACGATCGCGACGCTGATGCCGCCGCCGCCGATCACGATGGCCTGGGCCAGCATCAACCGGGAGCCGAAGCTGCCCGGGATACGTGCCCGTCGTCGATCACCGTTCATGGCTGTCTCCTCGAGGTTGGCCGTCACCCATCCGGTAGCCCACGCCGCGCACGGTACGGATGAATCGACCGGCCGCGGCGCTGTCGCCGAGTTTGCGGCGCAGGCTGGCGATATGAACTTCGACAACGTGGGCATCGCCGACCCAGTTGGGTCCCCAGATTTCGGTGAGCAGTTGTTCTCGACTGAACACCACACCGGGCCGTCGGCTCAGGGCTTCCAGAACGTCGAATTCGGTGCGGGTCAGTTCCACGAGTGTGTCTTCTACCCGCACTTCACGGCCTTGTGGGTCCAGGGTCAGCTCCCCCAGTGTCCGCGGGTGTGCTGTGTCTACCGCCGAGGTCGGGCGCGGACGGCGCAGCATGGCGTCGATGCGCGCCATCAGCTCACGAGGACGAAACGGTTTGGTGAGGTAGTCGTCGGCTCCAACCGCGAGACCGATGATGGTGTCGACCTCGTCGGCGCGGGCGGTGACCATCACGATGTAGGCGTCGGTGAAGTGCGTAACTGCCGACACACCTCGACGCCGTCGATCGAGGGCAAACCCAGATCGAGGATGACTACCGCAGGACTCACCGTGCGTGCGGCGGCGATCCCCTCTTGGCCGTCGTGGGCGATGGTGACCACAAATCCGCTGCGCTGCAGGTAGTCGGCGACAACCTCGGCGATGTCAGGCTCATCTTCGATGACCAGCGCGTGTAGCCCGTGCGGTGGTCGGGCCGCCGGCCCACGAAGGTCGTCGTCGACGATGACGCGGTCATGAGGCACGTCCCTATGGTGGCGGTGGTTTACACGACCATCCAACCCCGCGGGCATTCTTGAGCAGATCTTGATCCCGACCGCCGATCAGCCTTGAGGTTGAGTGGGCAAGGTGGCGGTGTCGCCGCGCCGAACGATATGTCCCAGTTCCCTCTCACACTGTTGATCTGCTTTCGGCCCGGCGACATCCTGTCCATCGATGCAGAGGATGCCCGTGTGACTGTCTCCTACAGCCTCACCACCAGTGATCCATTCGCCACCACCTTCCCTGCCGAGGCCACATCGCGCCGTGCTGGGCTGAGTCGTCAGCTGGTCGGCGGCACCCCGGTACTGCGGATTGAACCGTCCTGGATCGGATGGAGACCTGGTTTAGGCCACCTCCGCTTTGGAGGCGACGGTGTCACGGTAGCGCGTCTCGTATTCGATGGGTGGGCAGTAGTCCAGAGACGAGTGCAGTCGCTCTGTGTTGAACCAGTGGACGTAGGCGGCGGTCTCTCGTTCGACGTGGCCCCGATCGGTCCAGGTGCGGCCGGTGTCGATCAACTCGGTCTTGTAGAGGCCGATCGCCGATTCCATGAGCGCATTGTCGAGAGCATCGCCCACCGATCCGATGGAACCGGTGATGTTGGCCTCGGTCAAGGCGGCGGTGAACGCCAACGACGTGTACTGACTTCCCGCATCGCTGTGATGCACCAAACCCGTTGAAGTAAAAGCGAATCCGGACCTCCGTCGAGTGAACAGTGCTTGTTCGACCACACTGGTCACCAACGGTGTGTGCTTGCTGGTCATGACCCGCCATCCGAGGATGCGCCGTGAGAACACATCGACGAGGAACGCCACGTAGACGAACCCGGCCAATGTCCACACGTAGGTAAAGTCGGCGACCCACCACTGATCGGGATGTGTGGGTGTATTCCACTGCCGCTCAACATGATCAGGGAAGCGCGGTGCCGTCTCGTCGCGACGGGTCGTAGTGATGCGATGCGAGCCACGAACCGCGCCGGAGATTCCGCAGATCCCCATCAGCCGGCCGATCTGGTCGCGTCCCATCATATGACCGGCACGCCACATCGTGTGATACATCTTGCGCACCCCATACACACTGCGGTTCTTCTCAAACTGCTGGTAGACGGCGTGCGCGGCATACGCCTCGGACAGTGTCGCTGCCGAGATCGTGCCCCGCTGTTTGTGGGCGTAGTAGGTGGACGGGGCGATCTGCATTCCGTACTCGGTGAGTACCCGGCAGATCGGATCGACCCCGAACCGGTCGCGGTGAGCGTCGATATACTCGACGATCAACGAAGTCGGCGGTCGATCTCCGCCGCGGCGAAAAACGCCGACGCTGTCTTCAAAATCTCATTGGTTATCTGAGGCCCGACCAAGGTAGTCAAGGATGTAAACGACACGCCGGTCGAGATGCCGGGAAGTGTGCCGTAGACAGGTTATCTTTGGTGTCCATGACGAGCCGTAGTCTGCGAGTGCAGTCGGTGGCGATGCCATTCGGCGATTCGGAATCGTGGACGGTTGTCGATCGCGATTCATCGGTGGTGGCACCGATCGAGGGGTTCTTGTCGCATCTGCACGCGATCGAACACTCACCGAACACCGTCAAGGCCTACGCGTATGACCTGCGGGACTGGTTCGAGTTCCTGAACCAGCGCGCACTGGTGTGGTCGCGGGTGCACCTCGAGGATGTGGGCCGTTTCGTTGCGTGGCTGCGACTGCCGCTGGTGGCACGGGCGGCCGGCGTGGCCGCTTTGCCGACCGCGGAGAGCGTGTGCTCGGAAGCGACGGTGAACCGGAAACTGTCCGCGGTGTCGGCGTTCTACGAGTTCCATCAACGTCACGGCGTGGATCTGGGTGATCTCCTGACAACCTGGCAACGGCGCGAAGTGCACGGTGGGTCATGGCGTCCGTTGCTGGCGCACTTGGGATCTCGACTGGAACGTACCAAACGGATCCGGCTGCGGGACGATCGGAGCATTCCCGACACGCTCGACACCGATCAGGTCTCGGTGATCGTGGCCGCGTGCGATCGGCTGCGGGACCGGTTCCTGCTCGTCCTGCTCGCCGAGTCCGGGCTTCGGGTGGGTGAGGCATTGGGGTTGCGGCACAGTGACATCGACGCTGCATCTCGGCTGGTGTCGGTGGTGCCGCGTGTGAACGTGAATCGGGCGCGGGCCAAGAGCGGACGATCCCGGCAGGTACCGGTACCAGCCCGAGTGATCCGCCTCTATGCCGACTACCTGCACGGCGAGTACGGCGACCTGGACAGCGACTACGTGTTCGTCAACCTGTGGTCCGGTCGGATCGGGTATCCGCTGACCTATCCCAGTGTCTACGACTTGGTCTGCCGGATCCGGTCTCGGACCGGAATCCGATTCGGTCCGCACACCTTTCGTCATTCCTATGCGACGGAGTTGTTGCGTCGCGGGGTGCCGGTGGAGGTGGTACAGCATCTGCTCGGACATGCCTCGATCGCCACCACCAGCGACGCCTACGCACACCTGAAAGTCGAGGATGCGCGGCGAGCGTTGGTGGCAGTGGGCTGGCTTCCGGAAAAGCAGGAACAACAATGAGTGCCGAGGCGGCGGCGAGGACCCTCGTTCCCGCAGCGGCGCGACAGTTGACGTCCGTGGTACGCCCGGAGTTCCGCGTCGATGTGTTGGTGCCGGCAGTCGGTGATCCGATTCTCGGCACGCCCGCGTGCATGGTCCGGGGATGCGTGCACTCGAGCCGTTACGGCGGGCTGTGCCTGGCGCATCGTCATCGGTGGACGCGTGCCGGCCATCCGGACCGACAGACCTGGGCAGCCACCGCGGATCCCGAGGTGACAGGCCATCGACCGCTGCAGTCGTGTTCGATCACCGAATGCGGGTTCGGTCAGCATCGGTATCAGCTGTGCTACAAGCATTCCCGAGACTGGGACAAGGCAGGACGACCACCGGTGGCGCAGTGGCATCCGCACGTGGACGGCGAACAGACTACGATCTGCGCGATCCCGGAATGCCGCTTGTGGGCCGAGTTGGGACAAGGCTGGTGTCGTTCCCACCATGTCCGCTGGCGCCAACGGGGCCGCCCACCTGTCGACGAGTTCATCAGCTACTGCGCCCACTACGGCGAGGACCGATTCGATCTGCGAGCGATGCCACCGCACCTGCGGCTCGAGATCCAGTACACGCTGCAATGCCGGGTCGATACGCACCGGACCCGCACCACACCACGCTCGATCAAACCACTGTTGGACCATCTGGCCACCTCCGGTGTCGAATCGCTGCTCGAGCGTTCACTGACCGAGTGGCTCGCCGGGCTACCGGCCTCCGCCGCGACCAACTCGCCTCGAGCATTTCTCGGCTTCGCGATCGAGCGACTGCACGACCTGCGCGACGACACCGGATGGGACGGTGAATACCGGCGAGATGTGTGGCTGCTACGGCGGCTCGGCATCGCCGCCGGGGACGATGCTCGATGCGATTTCACCCCTGTGCACCCACCATGGCTCCGTGAGCTGGCCAAACGCTGGTGCCGCTGGCGGATATCGTGTGGGCTCGGGGTGGGTCAGCTGCGCAAGGACCGGATCGCGCTGGTGCGACTGTCACAGCTGACACCCGGGTTGACCACGGCGCCCGGCCCGGCGCATCTCGATCGGGCAGCGTTGGAGGGATACCTGGCCCGACTCGCTGTCGAGGTTCCCCACCCGAAGACCCGCAGTAGCGACATCAGTTCCGTCGCCGGGTTTCTGCGTGCTGTCCGTCAGCACCGTTGGGCGTCGTTGTCGGCCGACGCCGAGTTGTATCCCAGTGACCATCCTCGCCGCGACGAGACATCCCGGCCACGGTTCATTCCCGAGTTCGTCATGAACCAGATCGAAAGCACCGACAACCTCGACCGGATCGCCGACCCTCGGATCCGGCTCCTGGTGGAGATCCTCATCCGCACCGGCCTGCGTGTAGGCGATGCGACCCGGTTGCCTCTGGACTGTCTGATTCGAGACCGACAGAGCGCGGTCTATCTGCGCTACCGCAACCACAAGATGCGACGCGACGCGATCGTGCCCATCGACGACGAGCTCACCGCCATGATCGAGGCGCAACAGGCACGCACCCGGCAGCGGTTCCCGACCACCGCGGTGTTGCTGCCGCGCACGACATCCAACCCCGACGGCCGGTTGCCGATGCCCACCGCCACCTTCGTCCGCCAGCTCGGACTCTGGCTTGAAAGTAGAAATATCACAGACGAACTCGGAAGTCCGGTGTATGTCACCGCACACCAGTTCCGGCATACCTACGCGACTCGACTGATCAACAACGAGGTGCCTCAGGAAGTGGTCCGGCGTCTGCTCGATCACACCAGCCATACGATGACCGCGGTCTACGCACGCCTGGCGGACACCACCATCCGTGAGCAGTGGGAACGCGCCCAGAAGATCAACATCCGCGGCGAACCCGTCGACACCACCATCGACGGCCCACTCGCCGATGCCGAGTGGATGAAACAGAACCTGTCCCGAGCCACCATGGTCCTTCCGAACGGCTATTGCGGTCTGCCACTACAGAAATCGTGCCCGCATGCCAACGCGTGCCTGACCTGCCCACTGTTCGTCACCACCGCCGAGTTCCTACCGCACCATCACAAACAACTCGACGACACCCGAACGCTGATCGCCCGCGCCGACGCGGACGGCCACACCCGTCTCGCCGAGATGAACCGCACCGTCGAAACCAACCTGCTCACCATCATCACCACCCTCGAAGGTGACAGTCACTGCCGCTGCGGTGAGGACCCCGCGACCGATACATCCTGCTGCCGAGAGGGATCATCCGATGCCGACTGACAACAGTCACCACCTCGTCGCAGCCGCCCAGCGACGCCGAATGGACACTCTTGCCCGTGCCCGACGAACCCTGCATGAGCTCAAGGAGACCGGGAAAAGGTTCACTGTCACCGACATTGCCGCCCGCGCCGGAGTCTCCCGGGCCTGGCTCTACAACCAGGCCGAGTTCCGCGATGACATCCGTCGCCTCACCACCTCGCCGGCGGTCCCGGCCGCCACCGTCGGTATCGAGCGGGGGTCGGATGCCTCACTGCGGCAGCGTCTCGCTCTCGCGCACGTTCGCATCCGCGAACTCGATACCGAAAATCGTGAATTGCGCGACCAAGTCGCCCGGCTCCACGGCCAACTCCGCACTCATCGCCTCGAAGCAGGCAGTGTCATAGACACTGTTCATGACACGAACTCCCTGTTCAACCATTCAAACGACCGAACAGACCTGAGATAACGACGGCTCTGCGTAATTCGGCGTTCTCCCGCCGAAGTTCACGCAATTCCGCGTCATGGGCGGCCACCGTCGTCCCCGATCCGGAGACGATCGGAGTGTCCTTCTCGATCCAGTTGCGTAGCGTCGCCGGATTGATGTCGAGCAACTCCCCGACATGACGACGCGCTCCTGACTTGGACTCGCCGGGCTCGGCAAGCCGATCCCGATACATCCTCACCGCCCGCTCACGGGTCTCCTGGTCGAACTTCCGTGGTGCTCCCATATCCGTATTCTCCTGGTGAGATCACGGTCTCCACCAGACCCAGGACGGTTCAGGCTGATGCCCTCGATACCCATCTCGGCCATGATCTTGGCGACGGTGTTCTCCGAGACCGCGACGCCCTCGGCATGCAGATCGGCGGTGATCCGCGGCGAACCGTAGGTACGCGTGGATGCCTGCCAATGGGCGAGGATCTTCACCTCCAGATCCCGGCGGCGCTGCTGGCGAGGTGTCAGCTCCCTACGTCGTTGCCGATCCACCCACGAGTAGAATCCGGATCGTGAAACACCCAGCAGTTCCGTGAGTTTCGTGATGTCGTGGTCGGCGCACTCCGCGGCAATGAGCTCGAACTTGCTCACCGATGTTGCTGCGCCGCAAAGTACGCCGATACTTTTTTCAGGAACGCCAGATCGCGATCCTTCTCGGCGAGCTCCGCACGTAACCGAGTCAACTCCGCGCGCTCACCAGCTGACAAGTCCCGATCCGGTGGGGCGTTGCGCACCTCGTCGGCGACACCATCGCGCATCCGTTCAGCGCGCACCCATTTGCCCAACAAGTTCTCATGCACGTTGAGTTCACGCGCGACCTCGGTGACCGGCCGGCCCCCGTCAATCACCCGACGAGCAGCCTCCGCCTTGAACTCAGGCGTAAACGACCGACGCGTCCTGGACATGTAGACATCCTTCCAGCAGGACCCTTCGTCCCGCTATCTCAGGTGTCCACTCAAACTGGGGAGGTTCAATCCATCGGCTGCGCGCAATCCAATCCATCGTCGGTTTACGCACGAAGTATCCCGATGACCGCATCAACGCCGCCTGCGCCCGGGCAATCGCCGTCGGCGATGTCGGGCCACGCACCATCAAGGGCATCCTGATCGCCGGTACCGAAGACGACGACACCACCACACCACCGGCACCGATGCCACCGGCGTTTCTACGTGGCCCGCACGCCTTCACCGGCGACCTCGACACCGCAGCCAACCAGTAAGACCACTCCAAACACATTCACTAACAACATTTTTCACAAAGGACCCATTCTGATGAGCATTCATGACCCCAGCCTGCGAGCCGCGCTGAAAACGTTGAAGTTGACCGGCATGCTCGACACCCTCGACGCCCGTCTGGCCCAAACCCACGCCGGCGAACTGGGTCACCTTGAATTCCTGCAGGTGCTATGCGAAGACGAGATCGCCCGCCGCGAGACCGCCGCCCTCGCGCGGCGCGTACGCCGCGCCCGCTTCGAACAATCAGCCACCTTCGATGACTTCGACTTCACCGCCAACCCGAAACTGCCCGCCGCGATGCTGCGTGACCTCCTCGCGCTGCGCTGGCTCGACGCCGGTGAATCAGTCATCCTCTACGGGCCCGTCGGAGTAGGCAAAACCCATGTGGCACAAGCACTCGGCCACCAAGTCGCGTTACGCGGACACGACATCCGATTCGTCAAATGCGCCCGCATGCTCGCCGACCTCGCCGGCGGCCACGCCGATCGCACCATCGGGCAACGCATGCGCGAATACACCCGGCCCACCGTCCTGATCATCGACGACTTCGCCATGCGCGAGCACACCACCACCGGCTCCGACGACCTCTACGACCTCGTCTCCGACCGCGCCATCGCCGGCAAGCCAGTCATCCTCACCAGCAACCGCGCGCCCAAAGACTGGTACCCACTGTTCCCCAACCCGGTCGTCGCCGAATCACTGCTCGACCGACTCATCAACACCAGCCACCAGATCCTCATGGACGGTCCCTCCTACCGACCACGCAAGCGCCCCGGACGGACACCGAAAAACAGCTGACCAGTCCTCGCAGCTACGCTCAACCCAGCACACCCAAACATGGGGAAATCCGTGACGGACACCCCTGAGGAATTACGCGACCGTCGACAGTATGGCTCGCTGGTTCAGGACAGCCGGTGCGGCTGGTGGCAGGCCAGGTGGCGTTGGTCGCACACGGCCCGCGCTACGTTGTCGCCGACGCACCGCAACGCCCTCCGACGGTGCGCATCATCGAAGGCGGAGTGTGTATTCCGCTCTCCGAGACGATGCGGTCCACTGCGCACAGAGGTCTGCTCACATGGGGAAATGACGACGACGGAGCCGACCAGTTGCTGGTGGGCACCTACGCCCGCGCGTCGCAGGTCGGCCACCACCTGACCGAGCAGTTGCGGGACATCACGGTCCCACCACCCGCGAGCGTCGACGAAACACTACTTGCCCTGCTTCGTAGCGAACTCGCCGATCCGAAACCCGGGCACAGCTTTGTCATCGATCGTCTCCTCGACGTCGTCGTTGCCTCGGTGATCCGCGCTGCCGCGCCACTCGCCGGGCCGGGATGGCTGTCCGGCACTGTCGACCCGACCGTCGCCGGCGCACTGGACCTGATGCACGAATCACCCGAGAAGCCTTGGACTGTAGCGTCATTGGCCGCCGCAATGCACGTTTCCAGGTCCGGGCTGGCCGCCAAATTCCGTGATGGTGTTGGCGAAACACCGGCGCGATACCTCACGCGCTGGCGAATGACGCTGGCGGCCGACGGCCTCATCGCCACGGACGACGGGCTCGAAACGATCGCTCGCCGAGTCGGATACGGGTCGGCGTACTCGTTCAGTAACGCATTCAAATCGGTACACGGGCAGAGCCCGGCGCACTATCGCCACGCCCACCGGTGACGGGGGGGACCCATCATCGTGGTCCACGATGACGAGCGGGGTTCCGGCGAAATCCGGGGCCGTGGCACCGAGGTGGGCTGACGCTGTAAGCGTATGCCTGCTCCGGTGTGTACCTCGATGAACCCGGACTGGTCGTCACCGACGAAAGTGCCGGTGTCGTCGACGAGTCGCGGGCCGATGTCGAGCCGGGGTCATCCGGCGGTGGCCAATCGTGGCGAACCCAGGGCGAAGTCGGGGCCGGCGAGAATACTGGCGATCCCGAACTCACTGGCGCCGTTGGTGTTTGCGATAACCGGAGAGCCGAGTCGCCTCAACAGTGTCATGCGTAGCGCCGGTGCTGCGCCGGCACCGACGTGGGTGGGCATGATCAACGACGACAGGTCGGCGTCGGAAAGAGGTTCGTCGTAAGCGAATTCGACGGGGTTCGACGAGCGTCATGTGCCTGATGTGCGTGATGTGGCTCCGCTGCGCGGTATCGATGATGATGCCGGGATCGGCGCTGCTCGGATGATCGGCAGGTGGAGTGCGCACTCCCCCGATCGGGGAGGTCTGAGGCCGAATGCCGACTGAGTTGCGTGAAGCAACGCACTATGATTTCCTCGGTTGCGTGAAACAACTCGGTAGGCAGGCGCTGGTCGATGAGTTCTCGGCCAAGCCGATTGGTGAGGGCACATGGTCGGCCGACATCGATCGCTCATGGTGGGGCTGGTCCGGTCCGCATGGCGGGGTGATCGCGGCTCTGGCTGTCCACGTGGCAGCGGCGGCCGTACCGGATCGATCGGTGCGAGCGCTCGACCTCCGATTCGTTGGACGACCTGCCGACGGTGAACTCGTCCTGACTCCCCATGAGAAGAAGATCGGCGGCAGCACGCGCATCGTCGATGTCGGCATCACCCAGGGCGACCACGATGTCGCGGCCGCCACGGTGACCCTGGGCCGGGTGGGGTCGGCGTCCCCACAGGACATCGTGGATGTGTCGGCGGATGTCGTCGCACGTCCCGAGGACTGCGAACCATTCATGATCCCGCCCGAGATCGTTCCGATGGGTGGACATCTCGACCTACGTCCCACCGACGGCGCGCTCCCGCTGACCGGTTCGGAGGATGCCTGGATGCGGGCGTGGATCTCGACGAGAACACCGATGTCGATGGATTTCGCTTATCTCGCGCTTCTCGCCGATTGCCTTCCGCCCGGGGTCTTTCCGACGCTGTCGGCTCCCCTGGCCGTCCCGACTGTGGCGTTCTCGATGCACGCGGCCGCCGCGCTCGACGACCCGTCGCCCGCGCCCGTCCTCGTCCACACGCGGAATGTGTCGACGTCGGGAGGGTGGTCGGTCGATGACACGACCTTGCGAGATGAGTCGGGACGGTTGCTGGCCACGGCACGGCAGAGTCGGCGGGTCCTCGGCTGGCCTGCCCGGTGAGTACCGCCGCGGTGTCCACCAATGGTTGTTGCGCGTCGGCCACCTCGTGCCACCGAGCCGCTCAGGGCATCTCGACTGTCTGCGCGCGGCGTATCTCCTCAACGGCACGAGTCACATACGGACCGTGATCGACAGCGGCCGCCGACGCCAGATCGGCGGCCACCAGGAGTGCCGCGACGACGACGTCGTTCGGTGTGGGCACCGACGTCGTTCCGTCCTCGGGCCGCTCTGCCACCCCGAGCGCGCCGGTGAGCACCACCGCAATGGCGGTGGGGTCCACCTGGGCGTTCCAGCGTCCGGCGGCACTTACGGTGCGGTTGAGGACTTCGGCGACATCGTCGCCGTCGAGCCCGTCCTGGTAGGAGGTTTCCAGCAGCTCGCGCACCAAATGGCCGTGTACGTCGCGGGCGGCGTCGGCGTGGATCGCGAGTTCCTCGACAGCGTTGCGTAATTCTTCGAGCTCATGAGTGCGTGCCGCGCCGATCCCCCGGTCGGTGGCCTCGGCGATGACTCGTGCCACCGCAGTCCAGTCGGCTGAGGATCGGTAACCACTGGCCATTGACTGTTTCCTCCTGGTCGGCCGACGGAATTGTTGGGCGTGCTCGCCGCAGACACTAGTCGCCACCGCCGACAACCAACGCGGACGAGACATCATCGCCGTGCAACGCTGCGGCCGACGCAATGCCATCCGGACCCGACACCGCCACGATTACGGTGTGGGCATGACACAAGTAGCACTCATCACCGGCACCTCCTCCGGCATGGGCATGTACGCGGCGGTCGAGCTCGCTCGCCGCGGCGCGCGGGTCGTCGCCACCATGCGCGACACCGGTCGATCCGGTCGATTGCGTGACGCTGCGGCCGACGCCGGCGTCGAGCTCGACATCCGAGCGCTGGACGTGGTCGATCACACTGCCGCCGCCCGCCTGGTCGCCGAGGTAATCAGCGACCACGGCGCGATCGATGTTTTGGTCAACAGCGCGGGGCAGGGCTGTGTGGCGACCGCCGAGCAGTTGTCGATGTCGGACATCCAGGCGCAGCTGGATGTGAATTACCTTGCCCCGGTGAATCTCACGAAGCTCGTCCTGCCGGGTATGCGGGAACGCCGCAGCGGCAGCATCCTGACGGTCACGAGTGTGGGTGGCGTCGTCGGACAACCATTCGCCGACGCCTATTGCGGCGCCAAGTTCGCCGTCGAAGGATTCATGCAGTCCCTGGCGGTGGTCGCCGAGAACTTCAACGTGCATGTCGCGGTGATCGAACCCGCCGCCGTGGCGAGCGACTTCGTCTCCAACGCTGAGCGTCCCGAAGGTGCCGACGCCTACGGCCCGCTGCTCGACGCCTATCTCAGCCGAACCGCCGGTGCGTTCGCCAACGCGCAGACTGCTCAGAGCGCGGCGCTCGCCATCACTGACGCCGCGATGGCCGAGAGTTTCCGGTTCCGGTGGCAGAGTTCGGACGCCGCAACGACTTTCGCCGGTATCTCGCTGGCCGATCTCGATGGCGAGCGCGTCCTGGGAGTCACCCGTACCTGGCTCACCGCCGAACAGTAGGAGATCGAAACCGTGAATACCGACGATGACGCACTCGACGATCACGAACTCGAAGCAGCCATTGCCCACGGATTCGACCAGCGGGACCGCGCGAACATGCAGCCGACGATCACGTACTTCGAGGACTTGCTCGCGCGTCATCCCGGACACGCTGCCGTCTTGTACGAGTTGGCGGGCTCCTACGACACGGCCGGCGATGGGGTCCGGGCGGAGGCGTTGTATCGGGAAGCTTTGGCGGCCGGGCTATCCGGTGACCGTCTGACGCGCTGCCTACTCCAATACGGAAGCACCCTGCGCAACCTCGGGCAGCTTGACGAGTCCCTTGCCGTTCTTGCTGACGCGTGCCAACGCTTTCCGAGATCGCACGCGTTGCGCGTCTTCCACGCCCTCAGTGTCCATGCCGACGGCCGGGCCGCAGCCGCCCTCGCGATGGTGCTCGAGCTCGTGGCGGACGAGATGAAGGACGGAGACATCCCACGCTACGAGGCGGCGATCAGAGGTAACGCGCAGTACTTACGAGATCTCGACAGCGGCGGCGCCGACAGCGCATAGTACCGCTCAGCTATCCGACGCCTGATCCTCGAGATGTGCCAATGCCGCA
Organism: Gordonia sp. YC-XJ4; assembly: GCF_059511865.1. Lineage (NCBI taxonomy): Bacteria > Bacillati > Actinomycetota > Actinomycetes > Mycobacteriales > Gordoniaceae > Gordonia > Gordonia sp. YC-XJ4. The sequence continues at coordinate 3,038,181 of NZ_CM183447.1, read as the reverse complement.
CGCGCGGTTTCGAGTTCGTGACTGAGTTCGTCGATCCTGCGTTGCGCCGCCTCGCGCGCTGCGCTGATGACCTCGTCGACGGCTGCGATGGCCGCGTCGTTGCCGAGTTCGCGCATCGCCCGCGCCACGCGATCGGCGGTCACCTCGGTCGCCTTGACGGTTTTCTTGCTGCCCTGCGACACCGAGACGGCCCAGCTTCCTGCGGGGGTTGAGGTGAGCGTGACGCTCACGGCGGCTGTCGTGGTCTTCGCTCGCCGTGGCGCCTTCGGAGCAGCGCTCGAACTCTGCGGACTCGTGTTCGCGGCTCGCGGTGTCGGGGCTGCGGTGCCTGCTCCCCCGGGCCTGGATTCGGATTTCCGGGTTGTCGACTTCGACGGGACCGGCGGCGCGGCCGGGACGGGTGGCTGTGCAGCAACCTTCGCAGGTGCAGGCCTCGCGGCTCGCTTCTGTGCCGGAGATGCGGACCCCGTTGCGGCCTGCGACCTCTGCAATTCATTCGCCTCGAAGGGCAACTGATCGTCGACGCCTTTCGGGCGCACCGTCACGACCGATCCCTCGATCGACACCACGCGAGCCGAGGTCCCGGCGTCGAGGTTGAGGGAGGGCATGGGGTCGCGCAGATAGACCGTGACCCTCTTACCCGTGGCGAGTCCGGCGGACAGCGCTGTCAGGTCGTCGGACGTCAGACCGTCCCCTTTGCGTGAACTCACGGAACCATACTCGCACATGTGTGGCACTTCTGACCCTGAAGTGGGTTATCCACAGCGCGCCTATTAGGCGCAACGCCTTCTCTCGCATAGGTTTTGAGTTGCGAAGATCAATACCTAGAGGAGTCGGCGTTGCGCACTGTGAGTGTACTGCAGAAGGTCGTGGGATTGGAGAAATCCCGCGTGATCGGTGTTCGTTTCGATGACGATGAGGACGGCGAGTTCCTCGTGGTCACGCTGCAGTTGCACAAACGGTCCGCTGGGCGGTGTCCGCATTGCGAGAAGCGTTGCGCCCGTTATGACCAGCGCAGTGCGAATCGCCGGTGGCGACACCTCGACCTGGGAGGGTGGCGGTGCGTCGTCGAGATGGCCTGCGTGCGGGTGTCGTGCCCGACGCATGGCGTGGTGACCGAATCGGTACCGTGGGCGCGAGCTGGGGCGCGGATGACGAGAGCCTTCGACGATCAGGTGGCGTGGCTGGCCGCGCACTGTCCGATGACCTCGGTGCAGGAGATGATGCGCGTGTCGTGGGCGACGGTCTCGCGGATCGTCGATCGTGTCGTCGCCGATCACGTCGGCGAGACTGATCGGTTGAATGGGTTGCGGCGCATCGGTATCGATGAGATTGCCTATCGCAAGGGTAGGCGCTATCTGCTCGTTGTGGTTGATCACGACACCGGCCGGTTGGTGTGGGCCGGCGAGGGTGCCACCAAGGACACCTTGAACCGGTTCTTCGATGACCTCGGGCCGCGACGGACCCGGATGCTCACGCATGTCACTGCCGACGGGGCTGAGTTTATCGCGACCGTGTTGGCCGAACGAGCACCCGACGTGTACGTGTGTATGGATCCGTTTCATGTGCTGCAGTGGGTTTCTCAAGCCCTCGACCGGTGTCGGTCGCGAGTGCTGAGCGGGATTGACGGCCTCTCGCAGAACGATCGGCGGCGTCTGCGCTGGGCGTTACTGAAGAATCCAGAGGATCTGACCGACGAACAAGAACATGCTCGACAGGGTGTCATCAACGCCGCCAACGATGTGTTGGCACGGGCCTATCAGCTCAAAGAGCTGCTCCGCCAAGTTCTTACCAGGAAGTTCGGCCACACCTGGCGCCAGCTGCAACGCTGGCTCAGTACCGCCGAGAACAGCGGTATCAGCGAGATGCAGACGGTCGCTCGGTCGGTCCGCTCACGCGAGATACAGATCTACAACGCGGTCACCTGCAACATGTCCAACGGTCGTGTGGAAGCCACCAACACTCACCTGCGCGCATTAACCAAGCGGTCCTACGGCTTTCACAGTCCACAAGCATTGATCGCCATGGCAACCCTGACCCGCGGGGGAGCGTGTCCCGCTCTGCCGCAGCGGAAATGACCCACTCTTACGTGAGGAGCGCCACATGTGTGCGACAGGGTGGTGTTCGGACCCGTATCCGCGCGTTCAGCCTGTGCGATGCGAGGCATCGATACGATGCCGGCATGCGCGAGCGGGCTCGGAGGGGCGTTGCGTGGTGGCTGTGCGGGGCGTCGTCTCGATCGCCGTTGTTGCCGTGGCGGCGATCGGAGCAGTGCGGATACTTCATCCCGATCCGTGCGACTTGTCCCTTCCCTTTGCGGAGAAGTTAGGCCTTCGTCTGTCTCGCGATGACCACGTCGTCGCATGCGAATGGGATGGCGGTTTCCCCGATTCGGGAGGCAAGGTCGTCGTGCGCACCACATCCGCCGATACCCGCGACGCGTTGCTGGGTAGGTCTGAGGTCAGCGAAGAACTGGATCGCACATTGGTCATCGTTGACGACGGGACGTTTCACGAGGAGGTCAACCGACCGAATCTCGAACGGAGCGAGCAGGTTTACACCTCCACCGGGAAGGGCGGTCATCTATTGCAGATCAGCTATGACCAGGGCGTCGAGTCGGGTCTTCTTCTCACGGTGCTGGCGCTGGACGTGTGAATCGAACTGACACGCGCCCTTGACGCCGACCTGCAAGTCGGCAACACTTAGGCGTGTGCCTAAGTATCACGACGATGTCGACACGGTGCTCCGCGCTCTCGCGGACCCGACTCGTCGCGCCGTCGTCGAACGGTTGGCAATCTCGCCGGCCGTCGTATCCGAACTCGCGGCACCGTTCCCGATGGCGTTGCCGTCGTTCATGCAACATCTGCGGGTACTCGAAGAAGCCGGAATCATTGTGTCGCACAAGGTTGGACGGGTTCGCACCGTCAGCCTGCGCCCCGGTTCACTCGATGTGTTGCATGTCTGGCTCGGCGAGCAGCGCACCCCTGCAGAACACCAGGCCGATCGGCTCGGCATCCATCTGACCCGCACGACTCACAAGGAGACCTGACATGACCCGCGTTCGCATCGACATGTTCGTTTCACTGGACGGATACACCTCCATGGGCGGCGAATCCGCCGACAACCCGATGGGCGAGGACTGGGGGCGGCTCACCGCGTCCTACGCGGCCACCCGCACCTTTCACGAACGAGTCTTCGGCGACACCAGCGGCGCAGGCACCAGCGGCGTCGACGAGACCTATGCCGCAGCGCATTTCGAGGGGATCGGCGCCGAGATCATCGGGGCATCGATGTTCGGGCTGCATACCTATCCCAATGACCCGGACTGGAAGGGCTGGTGGGGTGACGAACCGCCGTTCGGTACGCCCGTCTACGTCCTGAGCCACACCGCACCACGTCCCTCGATCGAGATGCAGGGCGGGACCACCTTCCATTTCCGCAGCGGCGCAGTCGACGACGTGCTCGCCGAAGCGTCGGCCGCGGCTGCTGGACTCGACGTGCGCGTCGGTGGTGGGGTGCGCACCGCCCGCGAGTTCCTGCGCGCGGGACTCGTCGACCATCTGCACCTCATGGTCGCCCCGATCGTCCTCGGCCGAGGAATGCGGCTGTGGGACGATCTGCCCGCCCTCGACCGCACCCACAAGGTGACCACCGAGGTCGCCGAGAGCGGCACCATCCACGTCACCTTCACCCGATAGGACACAGATGAGCATCGAACGTCGACTCGCGCGCGCCGAATTCACCCTGACCCGCGACTATCCCGCGCCGGTGCACCGCGTCTGGGACGCCTTTGCCGATGAACAGGAGAAGCTCTCCTGGTGGGGCGGGGGCGACTCGGTGGATCCCATCGAGTGGGCCTTCGACTTCCGGGTCGGTGGTCGTGACGTCGCCGAAGGCAGATTCCACGACGGCCCGGTCTCGCGGTATGTGGCCACCTATACCGACATCGTCGAGCACAACCGCATCGTCACGACCTACGACATGTGGATCGACGGCACGCACATGTCCACGTCGGTGGCGTCGCTGGAGTTCGAATCGATGGATGGGGGAACCCGATTCACCCACGCCGAGCACGGGGTGTTCTTCGACCGGTTCTGGGCCGCCGGCCCCAACCGGGAGAAGGGCACGCGGGGCCTGCTCGATGCGCTGGGTGCTTATCTCGGCTGAGACCGTTCCGGGGCGATGAGTTCTACACGGCCGGCGTGTCGATATCTCCGACACTGCTCGCCACACTCTCCCGGAGGTCTGCCATGGGCATCATTCAGATCGAACTGTTCTCCACGCTGGATCTCGTCGGCCAATCACCCGGCGGCCCGGACGAGGATCCCGACGGCTTCCCGTACGGCGGGTGGCAGGTACCGCTGCTCAACGAGGTCAGCGGAGCGCAGGTCGTCGCCGCCTACGAGCACACCGATGCTCTACTCCTCGGTCGTCGGACGTATGACATCTTCGCCGGGTACTGGCCGAATCAGGATCCCCAGTCGTCGCCGTTCGCCAAGCTCTTCAACAGCATTCCCAAGTATGTTGCGTCAACCGGTGATCCGGAGCTGACATGGTCGGGCTCACAACTTCTCGGACCAGACCTGGTGTCCGCCGTCGGTGAACTCCGGGACCTGCACGAGCACGTGACCGTGGTCGGCAGCCTGAATCTGGTACAGACACTCGTGCGGGAGAAGCTGTTCGATCGACTCGATCTGTGGGTGCACCCGATCGTGCTGGGCGTGGGCAAGAAGGTGTTCGATCAGGGCACACTGCCCACCGTTCTGACTCTTCTCGAGCCGCCGATGGCCTCGCCCGGCGGAACGGTTTACCTGCAGTACGCGCGAGCCGACGGGACGCCGGGGGTCGGTGACATCGACGCCCAGTCGTGAGGACCGCGTTGCCGGCTGTCGCGGTCCTGCCCCACCACACCGGACCGCCGCGACCCTCGGACGCTCCGGCGCCGACTATGTTTATGGGAAGCTCGACGGCTCCGGCGCGTACCGGCGCACGGGGCGGCACATAGTCAGCGGAGATTCGGGGCAGATGGACGTCGACGGTCGGCAGATCACCGTATCGGGGAGCCTGCTGCAACCGCTGTGGCGTCGCACCACCGACATCCTGCGGGTGGTGGCCGCGACGCTGATGCTCGTGGTGGTCGTGGTCGGCTCCCTGATCACCCGCAACAACTGGGTCGATCTCGAGCAGTCCATCTCCCGCATCATCGGGGTCCTGTCCCCCACCCAGGCCGATCTCGTCTACCTCGCCTACGGTCTGGCGATCCTCGCGTTACCGTTCGTGATCCTGCTGGAACTACTCGCCGCCCGTCAGTGGCGCATGTTGTGGGCCTACGGCGCCGCAGCGGCGATCACTTTCCTGTCGTTGTCCATCAGCGAGAACGGTGTCAGCGCACCCAACTGGCACTTCGACCGACACCAACGATTCAATTCGCTTGTCTCGCAATTCCTCGACGATCCGCGGTGGATCGCGATGCTCGCCGCGGTGTTGACCGTGTCGGGGCCGTGGTTGCCCGCCCGCTGGCGGCGCTGGTGGTGGACGCTGTTGTTGGCCTTCATCCCGATCCATCTCGTGGTCAGCTCCGTGGTTCCGGCCGGAGCGGTCTTCGGGTTGTCGACCGGCTGGTTGGTCGGGTCGCTCGTCGTCTGGGTGGTGGGCACGCCGGCTCTGGTGGTGCCGCTCGAGAGCGCGGTCCGGGTGCTGGGGCAACGGGGAATCGAGGTGACCGCGTTGTCGATCGTCACCCCGGCCGGTACCGGGCCTCTCGGGCTGGAGGCGGAGTCGACGTCGGACGAGTCGACGTCGGACTCGGACGACTGCGGTCACCTGGTCATCGACCTCTACGGCCCCAATCAGCACAGTGCCGGACTGCTCCGGCAATTCGTCCGCAAGATCCGACTGCGAACCCAGGAGACCGGACCGCTGCAGCTGTCGGTCAGCCGGATGGTCGAGCATCGCGGGCTGATGGCGATCGCCGTCGGCGATGTCGGGCTCGCCGACTCCGCGCCCCTCGCCGTCGCTTCCCTCGACCGGGGATGGACGATGTATGCCCACCGCACGCGTCGCGGCTGCGACCTGGACGCCGCGATCACCCAGACCACACCGCGGGCGCTGTGGGAGGCCCTGCAGGAACTGCATTCACACGGCATCGCGCACGGTGATCTCCGGGCAAGTCGGATCACCGTTCTCGACGGGACCGTCCTGTTCGGTGGGTTCACCCACGCCGAGTACGGCGCCAACGAGAATCGGATGGAGTCCGACATCGCCCAGATGCTCGCGAGCACCACCGAGTTGTACGGCGCCGAGGCCGCGGTCACCGCGGCCATCGATGTGCTCGGTGAGGACCGGGTCCTTGTCGCCTCCCGCCGTCTCACCAAAACCGCTCTGCCCTCCCGCATCCGGGATGGTCTCGTCGACGCGAAATCCACGCTGTCGCAGGCGCGGGAGGAGATCGTCTCGCAAACCGGCGGTGAGATCCAGGCCGCCCCGATCACCCGGTTCACCCGCAGCCAGGTCATCCAACTCGTACTACTCGTCGCCCTCGTGTACGTGGCCTACCCGTTCATCAGCACCGTCCCGACGTTCTTCGGTGAACTGCGCAGCCTCGACTGGTGGTGGGCGCTGATGGGTTTGGTCGTGTCGATGCTCACCTATGTCGGCGCGGCCGCGGCGTTGTGGGCGTGCGCCGACGGTGTGGTCAGCTTCCGCAACCTGGTGATCATGCAGTTCGGCAACACCTTTGCCGCCACCACCACCCCGGCGGGAGTGGGTGGACTCGCCCTGAGTACCCGGTTCCTGCAGAAGGGCGGTCTCGGCGGAGTCCGCGCGACCACGGCGGTCGCCCTGCAACAGAGTGTGCAGGTGATCGTCCATGTAGCGCTCTTGATCGTATTCACCACGCTGGCCGGAACATCGACCAACCTCGAACATTTCGTTCCCTCCACGACGGTGCTCTACCTGGTCGCCGGCGCTCTACTCGGCGTCGTCGGTGTGTTCCTCCTCGTTCCGAAGCTTCGGCATTGGCTGGGAACGTCGTTGCGGCCCAAGGTGATCGAGTTGCTGACCGACATCCTCGACGTGGCACGTGAGCCCAAGCGGCTCGGCACCATCGTCTTGGGTTGTGCCACAACGACTCTCGGCGGAGCGCTGGCACTGTGGGCCAGCGTGTACGCCTTTGGTGGGCAGACCTCGTTCGTCACCGTCACCGTGGTGACGATGATCGGCGGAACCCTGGCATCGGCCGCCCCGACGCCCGGCGGTGTCGGCGCCGTCGAGGCCGCGCTGATCGGTGGACTGGCCGCCTTCGGCCTTCCTTCGGCGGTGGCGGTACCCGCGGTGCTGCTCTATCGGGTCCTGACCTGTTGGTTACCGGTCTTCATCGGGTGGCCGGTGATGCACTGGATGACCCGCAAGAACATGATCTGAAAACGCCGCATGCCCGGCCTGGAGGGCCGGGCATGCGGTGCCCTCGAAGCGTCGAGCCATCACTCCTGCGTGCTACGTGAGTTGGTCAGCGCCATCGCGCCGACCGCGGTGACGACCCCGACGACGACCGCGAGGATGCCGTAGGTCAGCCGCTCTCCGTGGAAGAACGACTCGACGAGGTCGGCGCCCCAGGTGCCGGCCGGGAGCTGAGTGGTGACCACCGCGGCGATGATGGTGCCGATGACGGCGGTCCCCAGGCTCGTGCCGACCTCCTGGGCGGTGTCGTTGAGCGCGGTGCCGATGGACGTGCGGTTGGCCGGCATCGCCTCGACGAGGGCGATGGCACAGATGGTCATCACCGTGCGCAGGCCGATGGTCATCACGACCATCGAGAGCGCGATGACGAGGTAGCCGTGCTCGACACCCCATGCCAGGCCGCCGAGCGATCCGGCCAGGCAGGCTGCGCCGACGAGGCAGGCGATGCGGTGGCCGAACCGGCCGGCCAACCACTCCGAGATCGGCGTCGCGACGAGCATCGTGACGATGATCGGCAGGTTGGCCAGACCGGCCTTGACCGGACTCCAGCCGTAGGCGTACTGGAAGTGCAGGATCAGTCCGAACATCACGCTGGCCATCGCGATCGACGTGCCGATCTGGGCGATGGTGGCACCGCGGATCGTCCCGACCTTGAACAGCCGGACGTCGAGCATCGGAGCGGCCGAACGAAGTTCGTGCCAGATGAAGGCCGCTGCGGCGAGCACTGCGCCGACGATGGAGGCGATGGTGGGCCACGACACCCAACCGTGCTCGACGCCGCTGGTCAACGACCAGCATGCGAGGCCGATCGTGACGATGCTCAACAGAGCGCCCGGCAGGTCGAGTCGATCCTTCGTCAGACCGTCGGAGCGGTCGGCAGCGACGCCGAGCCGGACACCGATGCCGGCGATCAGCGCGATCGGTGCATTGACGACGAGCAGCCATTCCCAGCGGACGTACGCCAGGGCGGTGCCGCCGAGGACCGGACCGAGGACGAACCCGGCCATGCCGACCACGATCATGACGGTCATCGCACGCATCCGCAGGGTCTCGTCGTCGAAGAGGCGGAACACGAGCGAATTGGTGATCGGTGCCATCGCGGCGGCGGCGATACCGAGCGCGGCGCGTAAGGCGATGAGTTCGCCTGTCGTGGAGACGAACACGACGAGCAGGCTCAGCAGCCCGAAGACGGTGAGGCCGATGAGCAACACCCGCCGTCGGCCGAATCTGTCGGCGATGGAGCCCGCGGTCAACAGCAGGCCGCCGAAGGTCAGCGAGTAGGCGCCGGTGACCCATTGCAGCGCGACGGTGTCGCTGCCGAGGTCGCGGCCGATGGTGGGCAGGGCGATCGACAACAGAGTGTTGTCGACCATCTCGACGAAGAACGCGAGACAGAGTGCGGCGAGCGGTATCCATGCCGCTCCAAGCGAGGTGTAGGTGCGCGACGTGGTCGTCGGCGCGGTGGTGACGCTGGTCATGAGGTCCTCCTAGCGGACAGCCGGGGTTCGATTACCGACAACGCTAGGTAGCGGTTCTGTCGTGGCTCTGTCGTGACCTGTCACCTGCTGTCGCACACTGTCGTGCAAGACGCGTGCATGGGTCACTGCTGGTCACCTACGCTCGCCGGGTGGATGCCATCGCCTCGAAGCGCCGTTCTCAGCCGGCGCCGCCCTGGGTGATCTTCGACGATCTCGTCGACCCCGATCGTCAGCCATGTCGCCCGTGGCTACACCTCGAGGACGACGAGATCGCGCCGGCGGTGCTCGAATCCGAGCGGCCCTCCCGCGTCGTCTGGTCGTCGCTGTGGCTCAAGTGCCCCGACGCCCGGATCGCCTTCGACCTCACGGCGCGCGCCGATGGGGGCACCGATCTGCGCTGGACCCTGCTGGTGGAGCCGCCTGCACCCGACGACCGGCGGTTCCGACACCTGTGCCAGCGCATCGGCACCCTGATCAACGCGAACCTGCGCCACACCTACGGGCAGTAGCCGATGATCCGACGGCTGTCCCCCGATGGCTGGTTGCCAAGTCGACGCCCCTTGGGCACGGTGGAGTGATGAGTGAACAAACGAGTGTCACAGTGGAACGGGTCATCGACGCACCGGTGGATACGGTCTTCGACGTCCTGAGCAATCCGCAGCGCCATCAGAAACTCGACGGCTCTGGATTCATTCGCGGCGTCGAGCACGCCGACCGTATCCAGCAGGTCGGCGACGTGTTCACCATGAACATGGACGGCCCGCACATGGGTGGTGAGTACAAGACCGACAACCACGTCACCGGGTACGCCAAGGACAAACTCCTGGCATGGCAGACCGCACCCGCAGGCACCGAGCCTCCCGGATGGGAATGGGTGTGGGAGTTGGAATCCCAGGGTCCCGACGCCACGCTAGTGCGCCACACCTACGACTGGTCCAAGGTCACCGACAAAGACCTGTTGCAGCAGGTGAAGTTCCCGCTCGTGTCGGCCGATCAACTCGAGGACACCCTGGGCCGGCTGGCCGCCGAGACCACCGGTTAGACGCAGTTCCGACACGCGGTCGGCGACTACGGGTGGGGCGGTGTAGCACCTACTCGTAGCACCTGCCTCCCGAGAACGACGATGACCACACCCGGAACGACGATCCAGATCAGGTTCGGCAACACGGCCACCATCAGGAAGCCGCCGAGATCGCCGCGCTCCAGTGACTGTCGGGTCATGTCGAGTCCGCTGCAGATCTCCACCAGGAAATAGAGCACGGTCTTCCAGAAGGTGGCGACGCTGACCACGAGCCCGACCACGACGGCCGAGAATCGTCGCCGATGTGTCAGAACCCAGACCAGAGCGATCACCTCGAGGAGATTGGCCCAGCTCTGTGCGCTGCCGAATGCGTCGAACCCGGCATAGCGATGGTCGAAGGTCGAGTAGTAGACGTGCCCCGGCCACAACCACGCCAGAGGCCCACCCCGGTGTGAGATCGAGCCGAGCAGTTCGTAGCAGGCGTCGTAGGTCTGGATCAGCGCGGTGACGGTGAACCACGCGACCACCCACCGCGGGAGGCGCAGGTCGTCACGATGTCTCACCGCGGTGTCGTGGGTGTGCACGCTCATCCGGTCAGCGTAAAACCGCTCGTGGCCAGGCGGTCTGAAATCGCGATCCCGTAACCACACCCGGACTCGTCGACCAACGGCCCGCGTTGCCACGCCAACGGTTCTAGGGTGGGCACCATGAGTCCCGAGACCGAGTCCACACCCGAGGTGGACATCAAGCCCCGCAGCCGCGACGTCACCGACGGCTTGGAGAGAACCGCAGCCCGAGGCATGTTGCGTGCGGTCGGGATGGGCGATGACGACTGGGTCAAACCACAGATCGGGGTCGGCTCCTCGTGGAACGAGATCACCCCCTGCAATCTGTCGCTGGACCGCCTGGCCACCGCGGTGAAGGAGGGCGTGTTCTCCGCCGGTGGCTATCCGCTGCAGTTCGGCACCATCTCGGTCTCCGACGGCATCTCGATGGGCCACGAGGGCATGCACTTCTCGCTGGTCTCGCGTGAGGTGATCGCCGACAGCGTGGAGACGGTGATGAGCGCCGAGCGCCTCGACGGCTCGGTGCTGCTTGCCGGCTGCGACAAGTCGCTGCCCGGCATGCTGATGGCAGCAGCGCGACTCGACCTCGCCAACGTCTTCCTCTACGCCGGTTCGACCCTGCCCGGCTACGCGACACTGGCCGACGGCTCCGAACATCAGGTGACGATCATCGACGCCTTCGAAGCGGTCGGCGCGTGTGCGCGCGGCCTGATGAGTCGCGCCGACGTCGACACCATCGAACGTGCCATCTGCCCTGGCGAGGGCGCCTGCGGCGGGATGTACACCGCCAACACGATGGCCGCGGTCGCCGAAGCCCTCGGGATGTCGCTGCCGGGCAGCGCTGCCCCACCGGCACCGGATCGTCGGCGAGACGAGTTCGCGCGCAAGAGCGGAGTCGCGGTCGTCGAACTCCTGCGCCGCGGCATCACCGCGCGCGACGTCATGACCCGCGAGGCATTCGAGAACGCGATCGCCGTGGTGATGGCTTTGGGCGGATCGACCAACGCCGTCCTGCATCTGCTCGCGATCGCACACGAGGCCGACGTCGAACTCGCTCTCGACGATTTCGCCCGGATCGGTTCGCGCGTACCGCATCTCGCCGACGTCAAGCCGTTTGGCCGCCACGTCATGACCGACGTGGACCGCATCGGCGGCCTCCCGGTCGTGATGAAGGCACTCCTCGACGCCGGATTGATGCACGGCGACTGTCTCACCGTCACCGGGGCCACCATGGCCGAGAACCTCGCCCACATCGCACCGCCGGATCCGGACGGAAAGGTGTTGCGCGCCCTGGATTCTCCGATCCATCCCACGGGCGGGATCACCATCCTCAACGGATCCCTGGCGCCGGGCGGGGCGGTGGTGAAATCCGCAGGATTCGATTCCGACGTGTTCGAGGGGGTGGCACGCGTCTTCGATCGGGAGCGCGCGGCGATGGATGCCCTCGAGGACGGCACCATCACCGCGGGCGACGTCGTCGTCATCCGCTACGAGGGCCCCAAGGGTGGGCCGGGTATGCGCGAGATGTTGGCCATCACCGGCGCGATCAAGGGCGCCGGCCTCGGCAAGGACGTGCTGCTGATGACCGATGGCCGCTTCTCCGGGGGCACGACCGGACTCTGCGTCGGGCACGTGGCTCCCGAGGCCGTCGACGGCGGACCGATCGCCCTGGTGCGCGACGGGGACCGGATCCGCCTCGACGTCGGGTCGGGTACTCTCGACCTGCTCGTCGACGCCGACGAATTGGCGGCGCGCGCAGAAACATTCAGCCCATTGCCGCCGCGGTACACCCGCGGCGTCCTCGCCAAGTACGCCAAGCTGGTCACCTCGGCGTCACGAGGCGCGATCTGTGAATGAGCGCGTACCGACATCGCGGATACCGGCAGACCGCGGACCGGCAGGGTGGGGAATCATGAGGGCATGACCGCAACTCTCGTCGCCAAGGACCTCGCCGGTGGCCACGGCCCCCGCACCCTGTTCGAGGGACTCGACCTCACCGTGGCGCCCGGCGACGTGGTGGGTGTGGTCGGCGCCAACGGTGCCGGCAAGACGACGCTGCTGCGGATCCTTGCCGGGGATCTCGATCCACTCGGGGGTGAGGTGTCCCTGGCGCCGGCCGATGGTTTCGTCGGATGGCTGCCGCAGGAGCATGTACGCGTTCCGGGCGAGACCGTCGCGCAGTATGTGGCGCGCCGCACGGGATGTGCGCAGGCGACCGAGGCGATGAATACGGCCACCGAGATGTTGTCGTCGACTCGGCCTCCCGGTGCACCCAATCCCGCCGACACTTACGCTGCAGCACTGGATCATTGGTTGGCCACCGGAGCCGCAGACCTCGACGAGCGCCTACCGGCGATCCTGGCCGACCTGGGTCTGCACGGCGCCGGGCACACCGGGGACCTCGACCCCGGGTCGACGCTGATGACCTCACTGTCCGGCGGACAGGCGGCGCGAGTCGGACTCGCCGCCCTGCTGGCGTCACGCTTTGACATCGTGCTCCTCGACGAACCGACCAACGATCTCGACCTCGACGGAATCGAACGTCTGGAAACCTTCGTCGACGGCCTGCGCGCTGCGGTCATCCTCGTCAGTCATGACCGAGAATTCCTGGCGCGCACGGTGACCCGAGTTCTCGAACTCGACCTCGCGCAACACACCACCACGATTTACGGTGGCGGCTACGACGCCTACCTCGAGGAGCGGGAGGTATTACGTCGCCACAAGCGTCAAGCCTACGACGAATTCGCTGACAAGAAGGCCGATCTCGTCGCCCGTGCGCGTGTTCAGCGGGAGTGGTCGAGTCACGGTGTGCGCAATGCGATCAAGAAGGCGCCCGACAACGACAAGCTGCGCCGCAAGGCAGCCGCCGATTCCAGCGAGAAGCAAGCCCAGAAGGTACGGCAGATGGAGAGTCGCATCGCACGCCTCGAGGAGGTCGCCGAGCCGCGCAAGGAGTGGATCCTCGACTTCTCCATCGGACCGGCACCGCGGTCGAGCTCGGTGGTCGCCACCTTGGACGAGGTCGTGGTCCGGCAGGGTGATTTCGTCCTCGGCCCGGTCTCGCTGCAGGTCGACGCCGGCGAACGAATCGGCATCGTCGGTCCCAATGGGGCGGGCAAATCCACCCTGCTGCGCCCGCTGCTCGGCCGCGTCGAACCCGACTCCGGGCGGGCGTCGCTGGGCGCGAGTGTGGCGATCGGTGAGATCGACCAGGCGCGCGCCCAGCTCGGTGGGGGCAGCAGTGCGCTCGTCGAGCGCTTCGAAGAGTTCTTGCCGGACTTCTCGGTGGCCGAGATCCGAACGCTGGTGGCGAAATTCGGGTTACGGGCCGGCCACGTCGAACGCCCGGCCACCGAGCTCTCCCCCGGTGAACGAACCCGGGCCGCGATGGCGCTCCTGCAGGCGCGGGGCACCAACGTGCTGGTACTCGACGAACCGACCAACCATCTCGACCTGCCCGCGATCGAACAGTTGGAGAAGGCGCTCGACGCCTATGACGGGGCGTTACTGTTGGTGACCCACGACCGGCGGATGATCGCGACCGTCCGCCTCGATCGCCGGTGGCGGGTGGAGGCGGGCCGGGTCGTCGACGACGTGGTGTGACGGCGCCTCGAAAGTCCGGAATGCCGGTTTGGGTCGATGGTCGAATCCCCTGCTGCCGAAGAATATTGAGCCGATAGACTTTCGTCGCCCGGACGCAACGGAAGGCGGCCATGTTCCCCAAGTACGGTATTCCCGACGGTGCCGACACGGCGTGGATGCTGGTGGCATTCGCGCTCGTCCTGCTCATGACACCCGCTCTCGCACTGTTCTACGGCGGGATGGTCCGGTCCAAGAGTGTCCTGAACATGATGATGATGTGTCTGTCGGCGATCCCCATCGTCTGGATTCTGTGGGTCGTCTTCGGGTACTCGTTGGCCTTCGGTGACGATCACGCAGGACTGATCGGGAGTTTCGGCTCGTTCCCGGGCCTCGAACACACCTTCGGTCATGATGCGGCACATCCGACGACGATCCCGCTCGTCGGCACCATTCCCGCGATTCTGTTCGTCGCGTTCCAGGCCGGGTTCGCGATGGTCACCGTGGCACTGATCGCCGGTGCGGTCGCCGACCGGATGCGCTTCGTCTCGTGGGTGGTGTTCGCGACCATCTGGTCGCTGCTGGTGTACATCCCGATCGCGCACTGGGTGTTCAGTGCACCCGGATTGACCGAAGAGCACGGTGGCTGGATCGTCGCCCACCTCAAGGCCATCGACTTCGCCGGTGGCACCGCGGTCGAGATCAACTCGGGTGCGTCGGCGCTGGTGCTCGCCATCCTCCTGGGACGACGGCGCGGATGGCCCAAGGATCCGATGCGGCCGCACAATCTGCCGTTCGTCATGCTCGGTGCCGGCCTGTTGTGGTTCGGCTGGTTCGGGTTCAACGCCGGATCGGCGTTGGCGGCCAACGGGTCCGCGGCGATCATCGCGGTCAACACCCTCGGGGCGGGTGCGGCGTCGATGGTGTCGTGGCTCGTCGTCGAATACGCCCGGCATGGCCGGCCCACCTCTTTTGGTGCGGCCTCCGGGGTGATCGCCGGCCTGGTGGCGATCACGCCCTCGTGTTCGGCGGTGACACCACTCGGAGCGCTGGCGATCGGCGCTGTCGCCGGTGCGCTCAGCTCGTACGCCATTGAACTGAAATTCCGCTGGCGCTATGACGATTCGCTCGACGTGGTCGGGGTGCATTTCGTCAGCGGTGTCGTCGGGACCCTGATGATCGGCCTGGTCGCCTCGAGCTCTGCACCGGCCGGCGTGGACGGGCTGTTCTACGGGGGCGGATTCGATCAGCTGTGGCGCCAGGCGGTGGCTGTGGTGGCGGTACTGACCTACGCCGTCGTCGTCACCGGGATCATCGGTCTCGCACTCAAGTACACGATGGGTCTACGCGCCGATCGCCAGCACGAGGTCGACGGCATCGACGACGCACAACATGCCGAGTCGGCGTACGACTTCCACACCGCCGGTGGTCGGTGAACACACCGCTCAGCTCGCCCGGCGCAGCGTCGAGACCATCTCGGCGACGACGGCGGGACTGACCGCGTCTGGAACGCCCTGCGGAGCCGAGATGACGAAGAGTACGCACCCCTGCTGTCCGGGCACCGTCGTGGCCACCATGGAATGAATGGCGGTGGGGCCGACACAGTTCGAGGTCGCGATGTTGCTCACCGATGCGACGATCTGCACCGCGGGTGCCCCGCCGACGGTGAGTTGTCGGGGTGGGCTGAGCTGCACCGTCGGGACGTGTCCGGAGTCCGAGGTGTAGATGTCGGCCACCAGCGCCGCCTCGTCACGTACAGCGTCGTTGATGTCGGTGGTGTTCGATGCACCCGGCAATCCGGAGACCGCGACCGAGTTGTCGCCGCAACCGGGTACGTCGAGGGTGGCCGCACCGCTCATGGTTCGGATCGCGCAATAGCCGAAAGGACCGTCGTTGCACCGTTTCTCCCAGCCGACGAGTGTGCCGCAGCTCGCCACCGTCCAGTTGGACGGGACGTCATAGGCCAGACCGCGTTTGCCTGCGACGGTGCGCCATCCGGCCGGGGTATCGGGGGCGGCGGTGGCCGGCGGACATTGCGCAGCTGCCGGAGCCGTTGTCGAAGGAGACCCGGACGGCGTGGGAGTGGTGGTGCTCGGGAGTACCGACGACGACTGCGCTGCGCTTGCGGAGGTGTCGTGATCGTCATGCGTGGAGCGCACCACCAGCACCACCGCAGCGATGGCCACGACGACGATCAGGATCACTCCCGCCGCGATGACCGCGAGTGCCTTGCCGCTGCCCCCACCGCGCGGCGGCCCGCCGGGTCCGCCCGGCGTTCCGGCGTCCCATGCTTGTGGTTGCTGCGCCATGGGGTGACCCGGATACGCCGAACCCGGTGGCACGGCACCCGGGTACCAATGTGGATGGGTCGGATACTCCGACTGTTGGTACCCCGCTTGTTGGAACCCTGGTTGTTGGTACCCCGGCTGCTGATGGCCCGGTTGCTGGTAGCCGGGCGGCACGAAGCCGGAATGTTGATGATCAGGCTGCTGATTCGGGTCCGGTGGATTGCCCTGTGTCGGATGGCTCACTGATCTCCCCCGAGGTCGCCGTGCACGGGCAGCCACGGTATCACCCGAGTGCGTCAGTCGATGACGATGCCGAGGTGCGCCGCGAAGTGTCCGGTGAGCCCGAGAGCCTGCTCGCCGTCGATGGTGCATCCCCGCAGCCCGTCGAGGTGATGGATCGTGCCGATGTCGAGTCCGCGTAGGTCGACGTCGGACAGCGTCGCCTGATGGACATCGAGTGTCGTCACCGTGCAGTCCTCGAATGCCATACGCGCAACGGTGGCGTCGACGAGGTCGAGTTCGCCGATGATGCACCCCCGGAACAGCACGTCCCGGACGTCGCTGCCGCGGAAGTTGGCCAGCTCGATCTTCGCCGAATCGACCACCAGTGACCGAATCCGGCATTCGAAGAGATCAAGTGCCCCGACGCGGCTCGCGCAGATCTCGACTTGCCGTATGAAGCTGCGCGGCATCGACATCCGTGGCGCGTTGATTCCCTCGAGCCGGGTCTCGACGAGTCGGGCGCCGGTCAGATCGGTGTCGTCCAGCGACACCGAGGTCAGCCGGCACCCGGACAGTTCCAGCCCGCTCAGGTCACGTCCGGAGAGGTCGACGTCGGTGAGCCGGACGAGTTCGACAGTCGCATACGGTTCGAGTTGGTGGGCATCGCCCACCTCCGCGGAGGTCAGGGTCAGGGTCTCGATCTGTGGTCGTTTCGCCACGCGTGCGACGTCCTTTCCTCGGTGATGCAGACGAGCGTAATGCGTCCGAGCGCCACCGCTTCGAGCACGGGGGTCCGGATGATCGCCCGTCGACACGCCGGATGCTGTTCTTCGCGAACCCTGGATTCATGATGACAACTTCGTTAGCCTGCCGAATGGGTCGTTTTCGATGGGCCCATCCGCTTGGCCGAGAACAGTGAGAACCGAAGGGAAATCATGAAGAAGACCATGCGAATGGCAGTCGGTGTCGCCGCGGTGTCCGTGGCTGTGTTGACCGCAGCAGGATGTAGTGACGACAACAGCGATTCGGCGACATCCTCGTCGTCGGCCGCATCGTCGATGATGGCCGAGGGCAGCGCGTCCGCCTCCAGTGGTGCCCAGGCGCAGGGCGCCTCGGTCGCACTGACCGCAGCCGACGGCACGACGGTCACCCTGACCGGACCCATCGCGACGAAGTACGAGGCCGCGACCGCCAAACAGAAGACCGACCTGGGTAAGCCGAAGACAGGGGCGGACGCGTCCGGAACGGGCGCCAACGGCGTGGTGTTCCAGCAGTTCGACGGCGGGGTCATCACCGCCAAGAACGCCGAGGCCGGTACGCCGGCGTATATCACGTGGGGCAAGATCCGCGACGCGTGGAATGTGCCGCGCGACGCCGCCGGTCAACCGGCCACCGACGGGAAGGGTGGCTCGCAGGGGCCGCTCGGTACCGCAACGAGCGATGAGACCGAGTCCGGCACGCTTCGGACCTCCACCTTCGAACACGGCAAGATCACCTGGGACTCCGCGACCGACAAGGTCGAGGTCACGGTGGACGGCAAGGTCGTTCCGGCGTCGTAGACCGAGCGTGGATGCTGCGCCCCGACCGGTCGAACCGATTGGGGCGCAGCCCAGTCCGCCCCGACCGTGCAAGGCTCACCCACTATCGCCTTGGCCCGCCGGCCGGGCGCGGGTTACCGTATCGCGTGACCGGAGACGACATGGCCTCGCCGGAGCGAGTGACGACGAACCTTCCGCCGGTGCCCACCGACCTCCGGCTGGTGGTCACCGACATGGACGGCACACTTCTCGACGAGCACAAGCGCATCCCGGAGTCGCTGTGGCCGTTGCTCACCGATCTCGATCGCCGCGGTATCGTCTTCAGCCCGGCGAGCGGGCGGCAGGCGGCAACGTTGCTCGATCAACTCGGTCACGCCCTACCCGAGCTGGTGGTGATCGCGGAGAACGGTGCGGTGGTTGCGCGAGGGTCCGAAAAGCTCAGTGTCACACCACTGGACGCGTCCGCGGTGCGCGAGGTCCTCGATGCGGCGCAGGAACTCGCGACAGCGGGGATCGACCTGGGCGTGGTGTTGTGCGGACCCGATACCGCGTTCGTCGAGCGATCCGATGACCCCTTTCTCGCACAGGTGCGTCCCTACTATCACTCGCATGAGATCGTCAAGGATCTCCGCCGTGTCGATGGCCCCTTCGTCAAGGTCGCGGTCTACGATTTCGTCGACGTCGAGAAGGACACCGCGCCACGGATGACCTCGCTCGAGGGCGCGATGCAGGTGGTCGTCTCGGGCCGCAACTGGCTCGACGTGATGGCCCCGGGGGTGGACAAGGCGGTGGCGGTGCGCGCCGTGCAGCAGCGACTGGGGATCACCCCCGCCCAGACCATGGTTTTCGGCGATTATCTCAACGATCTGGCCATGCTCGGCACCGCCGAGTATTCCTATGCCATGGCCAATGCCCATCCCGAGATCCTCTCGGCCGCCGCCTACCTCGCACCCTCGAATGCCGAGAACGGTGTGGTCCGCACGGTACGAGCCGCGATCGGCCTACCCGACCTTCGGTGACACGAGAAGGAGAGTGACGTAAGAAGACGAGGCGTCAGCCCCACCGAGGCACGCGAGGCAGCGAGCCCTCGTCGTCGGCGCCACGCGCCAGCCAGGATGCGACGAATTCGCGGGTGCCGTGTACGAGTGCACCACCACCGTGCACGGTCCACTCGTCACCCTCGATGGTGGTGATCGTCAGGGGCGCGACATCGGCGCAGATCTCGAGGCGGCGCACCATGGCGTCGAGCGCATCGAGCACCGAGTCGGGATCGGCCTCATCGAGCGTCCACACCGAGCTGACGGCGTCGTTGGCGAGGACGATGTCTGCGATGCGCTGAGGTACCACGTCCCGCGGTCGCAGGTCGACGCCGCGACAGTTGATCACCGCATCGGGCGAGCACTCCTCGAGATGTGTTGCGGCGTCGAGGAACACACGCTGGGACTCCCGCAGTCGCCGACGCACCTCATCCGGACTCTCACCAGCGCCCGTGGCGTGGGTGCCGGGCTGCGCAGCGGTGCGCGGTGAGTCGAGGGCGGCCCATACCGCCGCGGACAGCTCGACACCCGAGTGCGCCAGTCGTGCGATCACCTCGCGGCGCGGCAGTCCATTGTCGGCCGACGCCTCGAAACGCTCATCGCCCATCATCGTCACGATGGTGTCGAGCATGTCGAATTCGCGCCCGAGCCGCGACAGATCGGAAGGCAATCGGGTGATCGTCGTCATGGCCACGCTCCTCTGGTCACCGGCGCCGACCCGTGTCGACACCACCGTCCATCGTTACATCCTGCGCTGCGCCTGCGGTCATTTCGGCCGGTTCGACGGACGCCGGGGCGCTGCGGGTGGATGCTGGGGACGATGACATCCGCCCGCCCGTACCGTGACCGCACCGACGCCGGCCGCCGCTTGTGCGCGTCGCTGTCACACCTGCGCGGGCGCACCGGTCTCGTGGTGTTGGCACTGCCGCGCGGAGGGGTCCCCGTCGGGCTTCCGGTGGCCGCCGACCTCGGGTGTCCGTTCGACATCTGCCTGGTCCGCAAACTGGGGGTTCCCGGACAACCCGAGCTGGCCGCCGGCGCGATCGCCGCCGATTCGACGATCGTCACCAACGACGAGATCATCGCGCGCACCCACACCACCTCGCGCGATCTCGATGCGGTGATCGCCAAGGAGACAAAAGAACTCGGCCGCCGAGAGCGCGTCTATCGCGGGGGTGCGCCCATGGTGGACGTGGCGGGCAGGACGGTCGTGCTCGTCGACGACGGCGTCGCCACCGGCGCAACGATGCGCGCCGCCCTGAGCACGCTGCGCCGCCAGGGCGCGGCCGAGCTGATCGTCGCCGTCCCGGTCGGCCCCGAAGGTGTCGCCCGCGACTTCCCCGAGGCCGATGTCGTGATCTGTCCGATGACCCCACAGCACTTTCGCGGTGTGGGCGGCGCTTACGACGATTTCGCCCAACTCACCGACGAGCAGGTGTGCGCGATGCTCGATGCGACGCGTCCCACTACTTGGCGACGAGGAAATCGTCGATCTGATTGATCGCCCCCGAAGCCCCTTCGACGACGCCCATGTCGAGGACCTTCTGCAACGCCTCGGCGGTCTCGTATGTGCTCAGGAAGGTCGCCACGGTACGACCGTCCTTCTCGGCGAAGCTGTACTCGTTGACCGAGACCGGCAACGAGTCCACCGGGGTGAAGTCCTCGTCGGCGAATCCGTCGCGGAAGGTGAATCCGTGCGGTTCGTCGAGGGAATCGATGATCCAGTAACCGGCGTACTTCTCCCCCTCCGGTCCGGTCATGAAATACGTGACCCGTCCGCCGGGCGTGAAATCGTGGTCGACGAAGGTGGCCGGATGGCTCGGCGGACCCCAGATACGTTCCAGCTGACGGGGATCGGCGTAGATCTGCCAGATCCGCGACGGTGGGGCGGCGAACTCCGCGGTGATGGTCAGTGTTCGGGAATCGAGGTCGTGGGTGACGTCGGTGACGGGCATGGGTCAATCCTCCTGGTGTCGAACAACTTCGGTGTCATTGGTGTGTACTTCTCTGTCCGCGGTGTCGGCGATGAGGTCATCGATCCGCCCGATCCGGCCGCGCCAGATCTGTTCGAGGTCGGTCAGCATCGTCGCCACCGAGCGCACCGCGTGCACGTCACCGGTGGCCAATTGCTCGCGACCGTGGCGTCGCTTGGTCAGCAGCCCCGCTCGTTCGAGCACGGCAACGTGCTTTTGCACTGCGGCGAAACTCATGTCGTAGTTCGCCGCGAGCGCCGAGACCGAGTGTTCGCCGGCGAGTACCCGTCGCATGATGTCGCGGCGGGTGCGGTCGGCCAAGGCGTGGAACATCGCATCGGCGCGGTCCTCGTCGTCCTCGATCACTCCTCCAATATACAACCAGTTGGTTGTATGTTGTCAATACGTGGCGACCGTGCTCGGGGCCTGACGGGCCAACACGCCGTCGTTCGCCCGTCCTCCGTCGCCGTTGCCGTGCCGTCGGTGATGATCGTGGGCGAAGTGATGAGAGCCGGAACAGTCGAGCGAGGTGGAGTGCGATGTCGTTGAGCGCCGGTATCGACCGTTTCCAGCGTCGCCATCCGCTGAGCGGCTATCCCCTCGCGGTGGCGTACAAGTTCTTCGACGATCAGGGTGGCTACCTCGCGGCACTGCTCGCCTACTACGGTTTCATCTCGCTGTTTCCGCTGCTGTTGCTGTTGACGACCGTGCTGGAGTTCGTTCTGCGCGACAATCCCGAACTGCGGGAGCGAATCGTGGACTCGGCGATGTCGCAGATCCCGGTGATCGGTTCCGAGCTCGGTCAGCCGGGGCAGCTCAGCGGAGGGACGGTCGCGGTGACGATCGGTGTGGTCGGCGCCCTCTACGGTGGGCTGGGCGTCGCCGTGGCCATTCAGAACGCGATGAACGTCGTGTGGGCGGTGCCACGCAACGACCGTCCCGATCCGATCCGCGTGCGTTTGCGCGGAATGCTGCTGCTGTCGACGGTGGGAACCGCGATCATCGGGTTGACCGTGGTCAACGGCGCGATCGCGGCCGTCGATCTCGGCACCACGGGGAAATGGCTGTCGATCGCGGGATCACTGGTGTTGACCGCGGTCCTGTTCGTGGTGGCTTTCCGCATCGGTACGGTGCGTGAGCTCGGCGTCCGAGACGTGCTGCCCGGCGCGATCGCCGCCGCGATCGGATGGCAGGCTCTGCAGAGCTTCGGCAGCATCTACGTCCAACATGTCATCGCCAACGCGAGTGCGACGACAGGTGTGTTCGCCGTGGTGCTGGGTCTGCTCGCCTTTCTCTACATCGCGGCGATTCTCGTCGTGTTCTGCCTCGAGGCCAACGCCGTGCGGGTCGACAAGCTCTATCCCCGCTCGATGCTCACCCCCTTCACCGACAACGTGGTGCTCACCTCCGGCGACAAGGCGGCCTACGTGGCACAAGCCAAGGCGCAGCGGCACAAAGGTTTTCAGGAGATCCAGGTGCGATTCGACAAACGCTCCGCCGACAGCCGATCCGGTGACGAGGAATCCCCCGACGACCAAGCCGGCAGCGATCGATCGGGCAGCGACGGATCGGGCGGCGACGGATCGGGAAGCGACCCCGACAGCTGACAGTGCACCGACCGATCCGCGCGCGGGGCGGGTCAGTGCGATCCGGCGAGTTCGAGAATCACATCCACTGCGCGGGCGGCGCTTTGGCATGCGCCCTCCATGGTCGTCGTCCAATCGGTGCGCGTCCAGTCCCCCGCCAACGCCAGACCGCGCACCGACGTGCGTTGATCGGGCCGGATGTCGGCGGTCCCGGGCCGTTGGGCGAACGTCGATTTCGGCATCCGCACCACGTGCCCGAGGATCAGTTCGGCGCGCCGGGCGCCCGGGTAGTAACGCCGCAGCATCTGCATCTGGAGGGCGGTGATGTCGGCATTGGACTTGCCGATGAGATCGTAGGCTGCCGAGACGGTGGTCGAATACAGATAGCCGCGCGCCGCATCCCGACCGTGCATCCGTTGGCGATCCCACACCTGTTCGAGGACGCCCTCGCCACCGAGCAGGATCTCACCCCAATCGTCCATGTCGATGGGGCGATCCAGGTAGAGGTTGACGCTGACGATGGGCACTGGCGTCAAATGCCGGCTCGCCGAATGGATCTCGTCGTGACCGGGCATTTGATCGAGCAGGCCGCCGATACTCCACACCGGGACCGCGCAGATGACCGCGTCCGCCGAGAGGAACTCGCCATCGGTGAGCGTGACCCCGGTGACGGCCTCGTCGACGATCTCGACCGTCCGGACCACCGCGCGATGGCGGACCTCGACGCCGGCATCGGCGAAGACCTTCTGTGCACCGGTGACGAACAGGGTGTCGAGATCCACCGTCGGATAACCGATGGAGATCGGCGTCCGGGTTTTCCGCGCCCTGCGGATACCGGTCACCAGGAGGTCGGCGGGCACCTTGGCCGAGGAGATGTCCGGCTTGTCGCCGGTCAGACCGATGACGATGCCGTCCCACAACGCCTCTCGCGCAGACGTGGGCATCCGCAGTCGGCGGAACCATTCGTCGGCGGTGATCTGATCGAGCCACTCGGGTTGGCGCAGCGCCTGCCGGATCAGCAGCGCTTGCGCACGCGCGGTCCGGAGCCGGTCGAGTCCGCGCACGCCCGGCAGATCACCCAGTGCCGCACGCAGCCCAGCGATCCCGCCGAAGGCCGAGCGGCGCGTCGCGCCACCGGGCATCCGGATCGTCATGTGGCCGGGAAAGGCCACGTGCTGACGGGTGCCGACGCTGTCGAGGTAGCGCATCAGATGCTCATAGCCACTGGCGAAGACGTGCTGACCGTTGTCCGGGACGTCGTCGACCGCGGCGACCGGCATCGAGATCGTTCGTCCGCCCAGCGATCCCCGGCGTTCGAGCAGGGTCACCCGGTGTCCGGCCTCACTCAGCCACACCGACGACGCCAGTCCCGCCAATCCGCCACCGATCACCACACAATGCATGCGATGAGACTAATCGGCCGATCCGTTCCATGGGAGGAATCGGAGATTCGGGGTCACCGGCCGGCCGACTAGAGCCGTGGACAGACCGCGTCGAACGGGGCGGTCGAGGAGATCCGGGTTTCGATCCCGGCGTGAGTGAACTCCTTGGCGGTGTGAATCGCGTCGAGAACGTCTGCGCCCTTGGCCAATTCGGCCGTGGTCGCCGCGGCGAAGACGCAGCCGGCACCTGACACCCGCTCCTCGCCGACCTTGGGCGCGCGCAGCACGGTGATCTCCGAACCGTCGTAGACCACATCGACGGCGTCGTCGCCGGGTAGACCCACGCCACCCTTGACGATGACCACCGCCGGACCCTGATCGGCGATCCGCCGGGCCGCCTCGGCGAGATCCTCGACGTCGGCGAGTTCGTCCATCCCGGCCAGTGTCGCTGCCTCGAACAGGTTGGGGGTCACGACGGTGGCCAGCGGCAGGATGTGTTCCCGTAGCGCGTTGTCGGTGTCGAGGGCGGCTCCGGGTTCTTGACCCTTGCAGATCAGGACCGGGTCGACAACGACGTGTCGCCAGGGTCGGGCCCGCAAGCCCTCGGCGACGGTGGTGATCGTCTCCGGGGTGCCCAACATCCCGATCTTGACGACCTCGGGCTCATGAGCAATGGTCGCCGCCTCGATCTGGTCGGCGATGACCGGTGCGGCGATCGGCACGAAGCGGTGTCCCCATCCGGCTTTCGGATCGAAGGAGACGATGCACGTGATGGTCCCGACGCCGTAGGTGCCGAGCTGGGTGAATGTGCGCAGATCTGCCTGCAATCCCGCGCCCCCGGTTGCCTCGGAACCTGCGATGACGTACGACACGGTGGCCACGGTGCATTCTCCCTCTGCTCGATTCCTCCGGCGGTGCCTCCCCC
Organism: Gordonia sp. YC-XJ4; assembly: GCF_059511865.1. NCBI lineage: Bacteria > Bacillati > Actinomycetota > Actinomycetes > Mycobacteriales > Gordoniaceae > Gordonia > Gordonia sp. YC-XJ4. Next base: position 3,013,128 of record NZ_CM183447.1, on the reverse strand, counting down.
AGCTTGCCAGCGCCCGCCACACGACGCATGAAGCAGGGTGCCCGTTGCGCCGGCGCGCATCGCACTACGCTTGGCGTCGGTTCACTACTGCCTACGTGGAGGTTTTCATGACACAGCTCGGAGTGGTCGGCGGCGGCACCATGGGTGCGGGGATCGCGGAGGTCGCGATTCGCGCCGGCGATGACGTACTCGTACTCGAGCGCGACGAGACTGCCGCCGATGCGGCACGCGCCCGCATCGAGAAGTCTCTGGGCCGTGGCGTCAGCAAGGGCAAGATCTCCGAGGACGATGCCACCGCGGCACTGTCCCGACTGACCCTGACGACCACCGTCGGCGATTTCGCGGATCGTGAGCTGGTGATTGAAGCGCTTCCCGAGGTCGAGTCGCTCAAGGTCGGCTTCTTCGCCGAACTCGACAAGGTCACCGCGCCCGAGGCGATCCTGGCCACCAACACCTCGTCGATCCCCATCATCCGGATCGCCAAGGACGTCGCCGACCCCTCGCGCGTGGTGGGCGTCCACTTCTTCAATCCGGTTCCGGTGATGCCCCTGGTCGAGATCATCTCGAGTCTCGCGAGCTCACCGCAGGCCATCGAGACCGTCACCGTCTACGCCCGCGATCACCTGGGCAAGCGCACGATCGCGGCCGGTGATCGCGGCGGCTTCGTCGTCAACGCCCTGCTGATCCCGTACCTGGTGAGCGCCATCCGCATGTACGAGAGCGGCTACGCCTCCAAGGAGGACATCGACGCCGGCATGGTCAACGGCTGCGCTCACCCGATGGGCCCGCTGACGCTGAGCGACACCGTCGGTCTCGACGTCGTTCTCGACGTGGCCGAATCGCTCTATCAGGAGTTCCGCGAGCCGCACCTCGCGCCGCCGCCGCTGCTCTCGCGCATGGTCGAGGCCGGCTATCTCGGCAAGAAGAGCGGCAAGGGCTTCTACGACTACGCCGGCTGACCACCCGCTCGCCGGAGGAGCCGGTGGTCAGTGCAGGCCGGTGTCCTTGCTGCCGTAGGCCTCACGCAGGCGCGGTTTGACGACCTTGCCGCCGGCGTTGCGCGGTAGTTCGTCAACGATGACGAGGTCCTTGGGCTGCTTGAAGCGGGCCAGGTTCTCGTTCAGATAGGGCTCGAGCTCGTCGAGGGTGAGGTCGTCGGCGCCCTCGGCGAGCACGACGACGGCCACCGGGACCTCGCCCCACTTCTCGTGGGCGCGGCCGATGACGGCGGCCTCGGCGATCTTCTCATGGCCGTAGAGCACGTTCTCCACCTCCGCGCAGTACACGTTCTCACCGCCGGAGATGATCATGTCCTTGGCCCGGTCGACGACGAAGAGGAAGCCGTCCTCGTCCTGACGGACGAGGTCTCCGGAGTGAAACCAGCCGCCGCGGAAGGCATCCGCGGTTGCCTGCGGGTTCTGCCAGTACCCCTTCATCAGATTGGGTCCGCGGTAGACGATCTCGCCGACCTCGCCGCGGGCGACGTCGTTCATCATCGGATCGACGATCCGGGCGGTCACCGCGGGCACCACTTTGCCGATCGACCCGATCTTGCGCAGCGCGTCCTTGCCCTCGAGGACGCACGTGACCGGCGACATCTCGGTCTGCCCGAAAGCCGTCATGTTCAGCGCCTGCGGGAACGACTCGTTCATCGCATTGAGCACCGTGTCCGAAGCTGGTGCAGCACCCCAACTGATGGTGCGCAACTTGAGGTTTCGCGGCCGTACACGTTGGGCGGCACACACCGCCTGCCACTGGGCCGGGACCATGAAGACCGACGTCGTGCCCTCCCGTTCGAGGGTGTCGAGCATGTCGTCGGGGTCGAACGCGCCGAGCGGGTGGATCACGGCGGGAACTCCCCGGTAGAACACCGGCGCGAACGCGGCGATGCCGGCGATGTGGAAGATGGGTGGGACCACCGAGGCGACGTCGGCGTCGGAATGGTCCTGGGCCGCGGCGATCGTTGTCACTGCCTGCGCCTGCAGGTTCTGATGGGTCAGCATGGCGCCCTTGGGTTTTCCGGTGGTTCCCGAGGTGTACATGATCAGTGCCACGGTGTCCTCGGGCACATCGATCTCGGGGAGATCGGCGGAGTCCTCGGCGATCAGGTCGGCATAGTCGAGGTGGTCGGGAACCTCGCTGCCGCCGACGACGATCGTGTGATCGATGCCGCCGGTGGAGGCGGCGGCCGCCTGGGTCAGCGGCGCGAGCAGGGTTTCGGTGACGATCACCCGTGCGCCACTGTCGGTGATGAGGTACCCCACCTCGGCGGGGCTCATCCGGATGTTGACCGGCACCGGAATCGCGCCGATCAGGTTGGCGCCCAACACCGCCTCGACGTACTCGGTGCGATTGAGCAGTGCCATCAGTACGCGGTCGCCGAAGCCGACGCCACGCCGGGCCAGCGCCGCACCGAAGGCCCGGGAACGCTCATCGAGTTGCCGCCAGGTGGTGGTCTGGCCCAGGAACCGCAGCGCCGGGCGGTCGGGGGTCATGAAGGCGTGCCTGCGGACCTGGTTGTTCCAATGGTTGCGGCGCGAACGCAGGGGCTCGGTGGTCAGGTCATTGGTCGGTTCGGTGGTCGCGGTCATACGCACTCTCCCTGTGATCATGGTGCGCACGTCCACGCCAACTCCGCGTGCGCCCCGGTCGCGCTTGGTGTTCCCCATCACGATAGTGCCCCGTGATGTGGTGGGAATCGGTTCCGCGTCTGGTCAGTCGCAGTGATCAACGAGTTCCGTGTTTTGATCATATCCGTTGCTGGCGTTGAGGGCGTGCTGCTTGGCGGCGATGACGGCTCGGAGTTCGCCCATGGAGCTCTCTGAGAGGTAGCGGCGACCGACTTGCCATTCGTCGTGTTGGTCGATCACCACCGAGGTCGCCAGCCGCAGGAAGGCCTCCGGGTTGGGGAAGATTTCTACGACGTCGGCGCGGCGTTTGATCTCTTTGTTGAGCCGCTCGATGGGGTTGTTGGACCAGATCTTCTGCCAGTGTCCGCGGGGGAACGCGGTGAACGCCAGCACGTCCGTTTTGGCCTCGCGCATCATCTGGTGCGCCTTGGGGAACGAGCCGGCGAAGGTGTCGGCGACCTGGTCCCACTGCGCGGCCACATCCTTGGGGTCGGTGTGGGCGAAGATCGTCTTGACCGCCGCGGTCACCGCGGGTGCGTGCTTTGACGCCACCGTGCCGTGCAGGTTGCGCATGAAGTGCACCCGGCAGCGCTGCCAGGAGGCGCCCACAAACTGCTTGGCTACGGCCGCCTTGAGGCCCGCATGGGCGTCGGAGATGACCAGGTGCACCCCGGATAGCCCACGGGCCTTCAGGGAGCGCAGGAAGTCATTCCAGAACTCGTACGACTCACTGTCCCCGACCGCCGTGCCGAGCACTTCGCGGGTGCCATCAGCGGAAACGCCAGTGGCCACGACCATGGCATGAGATACCACGTGCGCACCGATACGGACCTTGCAGAACGTCGCGTCAGCGAACACGTACGGGAACTCGGTGTGGGCCAGCGTGCGGGTACGGAACGCCTCCACTTCGGCGTCGAGCTCGGCGCAGATGCGGGACACCTCAGACTTCGAGATGCCAGTGTCTACACCGAGAGCCCGTACGAGATCGTCCACTGCACGTGTAGAGACCCCGTGTACGTAGGCCTGCATGATCACCGCGTACAGGGCCCGGTCGATGCGCCGGCGCCGCTCGAGCAGAGCGGGGAAGAACGACCCCGATCGCAGCTTCGGGATCCGCGCCTCGATATCGCCGGCCGGGGTCGAGACAGTCTTGTTTCGGTACCCGTTGCGGTGCGTGGTGCGGTCCTCGTTGCGCTCGTACCTGCCGGCGCCGATCTTGGCTGAGGCTTCAGCCTCGATCAGCGCCTGCAGGCCGGCCCGCACCAGTTCGGCGAACATCGCCTGCGGATCGGCGGACAGGAGTGCATCCAACTGGGCGTGTACGCCAGAATGGGAGTGGGTCATCGCGTGGTGTGTCCTTCCGTGAGCTACTTGGTCGTAACTCATTGACCACTACGCGATGGCCCACCCCCTTGGCGGGCCGCCACACCGTCGTCAGCCCAAACCCCGGCCCCCAAACCCCACCACTCCAGGGGACTTACCCCCCATCACACAGTAGAGCGCGGCACGGATGCCGCGGGAGCGTTCGCTCGGCTTGGTGCCGACGACGGGTGTTTCGTCCGATCCCGGGCCCGACGCCACCGCCGCGTGGTTCATAGGATACCCTAACCTAACTCACAGGGCGGGTGGTTCGGTGTGGCATGTCCGCCACGACGCGGCTCCGCCCCGACACCCATGGAACGGACACGGAGATGGTGCAGCAGACCACCAGGACGTCGATGGCGCGTGCGGTACTCGGCGAGGACAATTATCGACGTGCCATCCGGGTGCTCAACGAGCGCCGGCAACGCCCGCGGGTCGGCCGTGTGCGCTTCGGTGATCTGCGCCGAACCCAACCGATCTGTCGCGAATACGGTTCGGCGCGTGGACGTCCCGTCGACCGGTACTACATCGAGAATTTCCTGGCCGAGCACGGACGGCTGATCACCGGATCGGTTCTGGAGATCGGCGAACGCACCTATACCGAGCGCTTCGGCCAGGGCGTCACCCGGTCGGACATGCTCCATGTCTCCGACGGTGCCGACGCGACGTACGTCGCCGACCTCACCGACGCGCCCCAGGTGCCGAGCAACACCTACGACTGCATCATCCTCACCCAGACACTGCAGATGATCTTCGATCTGCGTGCGACGGTGCGCACCCTGTACCGACTTCTCGCACCGGGTGGCGTGCTGCTGTGCACGGCACCGGGCATCAGTCAGGTCGCCGACCCGGTGTGGAACTCGACGTGGTACTGGTCTTTCACCCGACTGTCGATGCAACGACTGTTCGACACGACGTTCCCTCCAGGCAACGTCGATGCGCGGGCGTATGGAAATGTCTTGTCGGCCACCGCATTCCTGCACGGCATGGCGCAGGACGAGCTGCGTCGCTCCGAGCTCGATGTGGTCGACCCCGAGTATCCGGTGATCCTCACCGCCGCCGCCCGCAAGGGGGATCTCGATCAGCGGCATCGCCCGGCAATCGACGCACCGGCCGGGTCGGTGCTGGACCTGACCGACCCGCGGTACGGCTCGATCGCCGAGTTCCTCGGTACCACCGACGGGGCCTCACCGGTCGCCGACTGGGGTGCACTCACCGTCCGTGAGCTCGAGGATCGCGCCATCCCGGCCTACTCGATCGTGCTCCCCCATGTACTCGAGCACACCTGGGCCTGGCGCCGCATCCTGCGCAACGCTGTTGCCCGCACCGGCGGCCGGTTGACCGTGATGCTGTCGGTTCCACTGGGCGACAGCGAGTTACGGCTGGACAACGAACAACCCGTACCCACCCTGCAACTCCCGCGGGAGGAATTCCTCGCCCACTTCGACGGCATGACGGTCCGCACCGAGACCGTCGAGACCGACTCCGGTGGCAGCGAGACCTGGTTTCATGTCGAGAAGTAGGGCCGTTCTCGGGGCGCTGCGCTCGCGGGTTCGGCGGCTCCGTCCGCGGGGCGGCATCCTGATGTATCACTGCGTCTGCGTGCAGCGGTGCGACCCATGGGCGATCTGCGTGTCCCCCAAGGCCTTTGCCGATCACATGGAGGTCCTCGCGGCCGCCCGCGCGGCGGTCGGGCTCGATGCCTTCGCCGACGACCGCGCCTACACAACCGACGGTGCACACCTCGCGGTGACCTTCGACGACGGATACGCCGACAACCTCACCGCGGCCCTGCCGATCCTCGAGCGGTTCGAGATCCCGGCGACGATCTTCGTGGTCGGCAACGCCGTGGGCCGGACGCGCGAGTTCTGGTGGGATGCTGTGCAACGCGCCATCCTCGACCCGCCCGCGCTACCCGCGGAACTGAGGTGGACCTTCGGTGACGCCCCCCGGCGCTTCATCGTCGACGACACACCGGACGACGCAGCACGACTCGAGGGGTGGCGGGCCGACGCCGCACCACCGGTGACCGCACGACAGACCCTGTTCCGCACATTGTGGGACGCGATCGTGCTTCTCGAGCCCGCAGCACAGGACGATGCGGTGGACGCTCTCCTGCAGTGGTCCGAGGCGCCGGTGCAGCCACCGGTCGCCGCCCGCCTGCCCGTCACCGCCGACCAACTAGCCGAGCTCTCCGACCATCCCCTGATCAACCTCGGCAGCCACACCCTCGACCACGTCTCGCTCACCGACGCCGACCCGTCCCGTCAGCACGCACAGATCACCGGCGGCCACCGGATGGTGGAGGAACTGCGTGGCGGCCCGGCGGACCACTTCGCCTACCCGTTCGGCCGACTCGACGCGAGCGCGCGGGATATCGTGCGCGACAGTGGGATCGACGTCGGCTGTACGAGCGTGTCATTGCCCGCGACCGTGGGCGACGACCGGCATGCCCTCCCCCGTCTGCACGCCACCGAGATGGACGGCGACGAATTCGCCCGATGGCTTCACGACGACCACCATCTGCTCAGGAATCGGTAGACCGCAGCTACCGGATGACGACTACCGGATGACGAAGTCGTCCCAGCGATCGGCGAGGTAATCGACGAATCGCGGACCCACCGATTCCGCCGTCAGGTGATCGACGTGCACCGGCGTCGACACCGCGCGGTAGTCGGCGTCGGCGATGGCCCGGCGCGCAAAATCGTGATGCAGGATGCCGCCGGTACCGATCAGGACGAAATCGGCTCCACGGGAGAGGCATTCGCGTGCGCCGGCGGCGTCGAGGATCTTGCCGGCCACGCCGAGTCGGGGGGAACCCCGGTCGAGGTCGGTGAAGTGGTCGATCAGTCGACGATCCTGATGGTGGGGCTCGTAGGGGTGTTTGAATGCGTTCCACAGCGACATGTCGAGGTAGTCGAGGGTGCCCTCGGCGAGCACCTCACCGGCAAGCGCTCGCGACTCGTCGAGGACGATCCCGTAGCGCTCGGGCGAGAGCCGCAGTCCGAGTTGGAAATCCGGGCCGGTGGCCGCGCGGATTCCGTCGAGGATCTCGTGGATGATCCGGAATCGGTTCGACGCGCTGCCGCCGTACCGATCGGTCCGCTCATTGTGGCGGGAGTCGAGGAACTGTGCGAGGAGATAGCCATGTGCGCCATGGATTTCGGCGCCATCGAAGCCGGCGCGCTCGGCGCGGATCGCTGCGGAGACGAAGTCGCGGACGATCCGCTCGACACCGTCGGTCGACAGCGCGGAGGCGCCCTTCTCGGAATCGTCCCAGGGCGCGACGGCCGGCAGTCCCGACAGCGACGGGTCCGCGCGCCGCCCTCCGTGTTGTAACTGAATCGTTGCCACCGCGCCGGCGTCGGAGATCGCCGCGGCCAGCCGGGTCAGCCCGGGCAGGTGGACGTCGTCGGAGACCCCGAGCTGGCCGGGAAACGATTGCCCGTCACGGCTGACGTATGCGGCGCACGTCATGACCATCGCGAATCCGCCGTCGGCTCGCCGCACCAGCCAGCGGAACTCGTCGTCGGACAGGGTTCCGTCGTCGTTGCTCTGCAGATTGGTCAGTGGCGCCAACCCGACCCGGTTGTTCCATGACGGGCCATGGGTGAAGGTCAGCGGACTGCCGAGGTCGGTCATCAGTACATCCTTTGCGGGCGTCGGCGCGGTCAGCAGAACCCTACCCGCAACACGGAATCGCCCCGGATCGGCCGAGTCCGGTCACCGCGACACCCAGCCGTGCCAGAATCGGGCCATGAGTGAGCACACATACCGCGTCGTCGAAGTTGTCGGTTCCTCGTCGGAGGGTTCGGACGCGGCGATCGCCAACGCCATCGCCCGGGTGTCGCAGACGACCCGCAACGTCGAATGGTTCGAGGTCGTCGGCACCCGCGGGCACGTCGTCGACGGCGCGATCGCGCACACGCAGGTGACGCTGAAGGTCGGTTTCCGCATCGACGACGCCGACTGAGTTCGGCAACGCATCGGTGACCGAACAGATCGACTGCGCGGTCATCGGCGCGGGGGTCGTGGGACTGGCGGTGGCCCGCCGCCTCGCCCTCGCAGGTCGCAACATGGTGGTCTTCGAGGCCGAGGATTCGATTGGGACACAGACCAGTTCGCGAAACTCCGAGGTCATCCACGCCGGCATCTACTACCCCACCGGAACCCGCAAGGCCCGGTTGTGTGTCGCCGGTCGCGATGCGCTCTACCGTTACTGCCGGGATCGGGGCGTGGCCCATGAGCGGCTCGGCAAGCTGATCGTGGCGACCACTGCGGACCAGGAGCCGGCGCTACAGCGGATCGCCGCGCAGGCGCACGCCAACGGTGTCACCGACCTGCGTCGCGTCGACGGCTCCGAACTCGCCGATCTCGAGCCGGCCCTTCACGCGAGCGCCGGTCTGCTCTCGCCGTCCACCGGGATCATCGACGTGCACGGCCTCATGCGGGCGTTGCGTATCGACGCCGAGCAGGCCGGGACAGTGGTGGTGGTCCGTAGCCCGGTGCTCGCCGGATCGGTCGGCGCCGACGGCTCGCTGTCGCTGGACATCGACGGATCCGGCGACGTGCGTTGCCATGCGGTCGTGAACTGCGCGGGGCTGCGCGCGTGGGACGTCGCCGCATCACTGACCGGGTTCGCACAGGAGTTCCTGCCGGCCAAATACCTCGCCAAGGGCAACTACTACTCGCTGGCGCACGGGTCGGTGCCGTTCGGCAGACTCATCTACCCGGTTCCGGTGGACGGCGGTCTCGGCGTACATCTCACGCTCGATCTCGGTGGCCGTGCCCGGTTCGGGCCCGACGTCGAATGGGTCGATGAGGTCGACTATCGCGTCGATGGGACGCGGGTCGGTGAGTTCGAGAGCGCGATTCGCCGTTACTGGCCCGGACTCCCCGACGGTGCACTGCAACCGGACTACTGCGGCATCAGACCCAAGGTCACCGGCCCCGGGCACGCGGCCGGTGATTTCGTGTTTCAGACCGCCGCCGACCACGGAGTGCCCGGCCTGATCAACCTGTTCGGAATCGAATCACCGGGCCTGACCTCGTGTTTGGCGATCGCCGACGAGGTCGCCACGATGCTCTGAGGCTCCCGCGCACCACAACCCCGGCGCACGGGAGCTCACGCGCGGGCGAGGATCTCCCCGTGAGGGATGACGAGCCAGCCGTCGGGGTGCGCCGCCCACTGCAACCAGGCCGCGGCGATCGCGTCGAGATCCGACGGACTCGTCAGCCCGCGTTCGACAGCCATCCGGCCGACGTCGGAGTGGATTCGCTGCGCCCACATCTCGCCCCAGGTCTTCCGTTCGGCCGGGGTGGCGTAGCACCACACCGACGCCGACGGCGTGACCTCGGTGAAACCCGCCTCGTGGACCCAGGCGAGTAGGTGCCGACCGGCGTCGGGCTCGGCGCCGTTGCCATGGGCCACGGCGCGGTAGAGATCGAGCCAGGCATCGAGGCGCTCGCCGGCCGGCCACCAGTGGAACCCTGCGTAGTCGGCGTCGCGGACGGCGACCACCCCGCCGGTTCGGGTGACCCGACGCATCTCGCGTAACGCCGCCACCGGGTCGGACAGATGCTGGAGAACCTGGTGGGCGTGTGCGACGTCGACGCTGTCGTCGGCGTCGGAGAGTCGGTATGCGTCGTCCACCGCGAACTCGACCGCCACGCCGCGTTCGGTCGCGAGCTCCCGCGCCCGACCCAGTGGCGCATCGGTGATCTCGACGCCGCGAACACGACCCGGGGCCACGAGTTCGGCCAGATCGACGGTGATGCTGCCCGGTCCGCACCCGACGTCGAGCAGGTCGAGTCCGGGCCGCAGGAGCGGTATCAGGTAGGCGGCCGAACTCGTCGCCGTGCGGGCCGCGTGGCTGGACACGACCACCGACGGGTGCCCGTGTGTGTAGACGTCGCGGGGCGGGACGGCGTCGGTCATCGAATTTCACTCCTCCGTGAAGTCAGCAGGTCGTGTGATTCTCGTCGCATGTCGCGTTCGCCTGTGACGTGACGGTAACCCGGGCCGGGGTCGTAAGCTCGGAACTGGCCCGGACCCGAGGGCCGTGGGCACTGTGGCTCCACCGAACGCGTCAACACGCGCCGATGTCGCCGGCCCGCGATACTGGTACCGCCCGGACAACACGAATCCGGGCGCTGCGTGACCACGACTGGAGAGTAAGGCAGATATGAGCGCGGAGAAACCGACCATCATCTACACGCTGACCGATGAAGCGCCCATGCTGGCGACGCACGCTTTTCTCCCGATCATCAGGACATTCGCCGACGCCGCCGACATCAACGTCGAGACCTCCGACATCTCCGTCGCCGCCCGCGTGCTGGCCGAGTTCTCCGATTACCTGAGCGACGAACAGAAGGTTCCCGACAACCTCGCCGAACTCGGCAGGCTGACCCAGGATCCCGACACCAACATCATCAAGCTCCCCAACATCAGCGCGTCGGTGCCGCAGCTGACCGCCGCCATCAAGGAGCTGCAGGACAAGGGCTACAAGATCCCCGATTTCCCGGGCAACCCGAAGACCGACGAGGAGCGCGCGATCCGGGATCGCTACACCAAATGCCTCGGCAGCGCAGTCAATCCCGTTCTGCGCGAAGGTAACTCGGACCGTCGAGCGCCCAAGGCGGTCAAGGAGTACGCGCGCAAGCATCCGCACAGCATGGGCGAGTGGTCGATGGCCTCGCGCACGCACGTCGCGCACATGCGGCACGGCGACTTCTACCACGGCGAGAAGTCGATGACCCTCGACGCCGACCGCGACGTGAAGATGGAACTGATCACCGCCGCAGGCGAGACGATCGTACTCAAGCCGAAGGTGCATCTCGACGCCGGCGACGTCATCGACAGCATGTTCATGAGCAAGAAGGCGCTCATCGAGTTCTACGAAGAGCAGATGGAGGACGCCTACAAGACCGGCGTCATGTTCTCCCTGCACGTCAAGGCCACCATGATGCGCGTCAGTCACCCCATCGTGTTCGGTCACGCGGTGCGCACCTTCTACAAGGAGGCGTTCGCCAAGCACGGCGAGCTCTTCGACGAATTGGGCGTCAACGTCAACAACGGCCTCTCGGATCTGTATTCGAAGATCGAGTCGTTGCCGGCGTCGAAGAAGGAAGAGATCATCGACGATCTGCACGCCTGCCACGAGCATCGCCCGGAGCTCGCGATGGTCGACTCGGCGCGCGGCATCTCCAACTTCCACTCCCCCAGCGACGTCATCGTCGACGCGTCCATGCCGGCCATGATCCGCGCCGGCGGCAAGATGTATGGCGCCGACGGCCGGCCCAAGGACACCAAGGCCGTCAATCCCGAGTCGACCTTCTCCCGCATCTATCAGGAGATGATCAACTTCTGTAAGACCAACGGGCAGTTCGATCCCACCACCATGGGCACCGTGCCCAACGTCGGTCTGATGGCGCAGAAGGCCGAGGAGTACGGGTCGCACGACAAGACCTTCGAGATCCCCACCGACGGCGTCGCCAACATCACCGATCTCGCGACCGGCGAGGTGCTGCTGTCCCAGGACGTCGAAGAGGGCGACATCTTCCGCATGTGCATCGTCAAGGACGCGCCGATCCGCGACTGGGTCAAGCTCGCCGTCACCCGCAGCCGGGAATCCGGTATGCCGGTGGTGTTCTGGCTCGATCCGTACCGTCCGCATGAGAACGAACTGATCACCAAGGTGCACACCTACCTGAAGGATCACGACACCGAGGGCCTCGACATCCAGATCATGTCGCAGGTGCGGGCCATCCGATACACGATGGAACGCCTCATCCGCGGCCTCGACACCATCTCCGCGACCGGAAACATCCTGCGCGACTACCTCACCGACCTGTTCCCGATCCTGGAGCTCGGAACGAGCGCCAAGATGCTCTCGATCGTGCCGCTGATGGCCGGTGGCGGGCTCTACGAGACCGGTGCGGGTGGCTCGGCTCCCAAGCACGTCAAGCAGCTCATCGAGGAGAACCACCTGCGGTGGGATTCGCTCGGCGAGTTCCTGGCGCTCGCGGTCAGTCTCGAGGATCTCGGACGCAAGAATGACAACCCGAAGGCGAAGGTGCTGGCCAAGGCGCTCGACGCCGCGACGGGCAAGCTGCTGGAGAACAACAAGGGCCCCTCACGCAGCACCGGTGAACTCGACAACCGGGGCAGCCAGTTCTACCTCGCGCTGTATTGGGCGAAGGCGCTCGCGGAACAAACCGAGGATGCGGATCTGGCGAAGTACTTTGCGCCGCTTGCCAAGACGCTCGAGGAGAACGAACAGACCATCGTCGCCGAACTCAACGACGTCCAGGGCACCGCGGTCGACATCGGTGGCTACTACGCCCCCGACAACGATCTCACCGACAAGGTGATGCGCCCGAGCGCGACATTGAACTCGGCGCTGGAGTCCGTGCGCGGCTGACGCGTCACCGGCCGGTCACGTTCCTGACGAGCCCCGTTTCCCGGTATCGCACCGGGGATCGGGGCTCTGGTCGTTCACCACCGGCATATGCCGGCCCCGTGGAAGGGCTTGCGCCTCACATGGACTCGGTCTCACATGGACTCGAAGGCCCGGCCGAGCTCGGCCTCGACGTCGATGATCCGGGCGCTGGTGACCTCCGGATCCTCGATCCGGGCGGCCACATCGCGGGCGATGAAGCGCTTGATCTCGTCGTCGACCTGCGCGACGAGCCGGATGATCTCGCCTCGCAGATTGCGGGAGGCGACGCCCACCGTCACATCCGCGGGACGCGGCGGGGTGACGTCGATGTGGAGTTGCAGGGGTTCGACCGCGCGGGCGGTGAGTGCGAGCCGCACCGACCCGTCGACGTCGTAGCGGATGCGATCGACCTTGAGGTCGACCAGCAGCCGGATCGACAGCGGAATGCGCACGGTGAAGGTGATCAGCTCGGAGATGTCGCGGATGATCTGCGGCTCGTCGATACTGACACGGGCCTGGACCTTGGCGATCCCGCCGGGTCCCGACGGGATCGGCCCCACGTCGAAGGAGTCGCCGGTGATCGCCGAGAAGGCGCTCCCCACCCGTTTCTCGGTGACGGCCACCTCGAAGAAACGGCGGCCGAACTCCTCATACGTCAGCTCTGACATCTGTCCATCGTCGCAAATCCCGGGCGGTGGGGAGGTCGTCATGATCATGCACCCCGATGCGCGTCGATCCGTGCGGCCGCATCCGGCCACATGGGTGGGCACGGAGCGCCCGGAATGGTCGCGACCTCGAAGTGCCACCACTCGTTGTCGAAGGTGCGGCACAGGCCCCAGCGGAAGCCGTTGACCTGCAGCCACCGGGCACCGGCCTGCGGTCCGACGTCGATGGCATGACCCCCGACATGCGTCGACTCCGACGGTGGCAACACCCACCGGCGAGCCTGCGCCGGACTGCCGTAGGTGGCGATCGCCTCGTCCCACAGTTGTTGCTGCCGGGCCGGCGTCCGCGCGCCAGAGGTGATGTGCAGGGGGATACCGTCGGCGCGGGCTGCCGCCGACGCCTGCGCATATGCGGTGCCGAGGACCGGATCGAGGCCTCCTGCTCCCTCGTCCGCGTGTGCATGCGGCGCGGCGATCGACCACGCGACGATCATCGCCGCCGCGATCATCACCAGAACCATCGTTCGGCGCGTATTTCCGGGAGTCCGGAGAGCAAGAGTCACCACACCAGTAAAGCGGGTATTGACGATGGCGTCGATGACTCCGGGTCGGAGGTACTCGGTTACGGGGTGCTCTGCGCCCCTCCTACAGTGAGTTTCATGGCAGGTATCGGGAGGTCCACGGCGGGAACCGACGGAATCCCGGACACGTCGGGCGTTCGCGGCCGACTGCTCGTGGTCTTCGGTGCCTTGTCGGCGTTCGGACCGATCTCCACCGATCTCTATCTGCCCGCCCTGCCCGAGGCGGCCACCGATCTGTCGACGACGCCGGCCGGGGCGCAGGCCACCCTGGTGGTGTCGATGATCGGGCTCGGCCTCGGTCAACTCGTCATGGGTCCGCTCTCGGACCGGTTCGGCCGCCGCCGACCTCTCCTCGCCGGATTGGTGCTGTTCACCGTCGCCTCGGTCGCCTGCGCCTTTGCTCCCAGCGTGGCGGTACTCGTCGTCTGTCGCCTGCTGCAGGCGCTGGGTGGCTCGGCGGGTGTGGTGATCGCCCGCGCGGTGGTGCGCGACCGCTGCAGCGGTCCGCGGTTGGTGTCGGTCTTCGCCGTCCTGACCGTGGTCGTCGGCCTCGGGCCCGTCATCGCCCCGCTGCTGGGCAGTGCGATCCTCCTGGTCGGCACGTGGCGGACGGTCTTCGCCGTGCTGGCGGTGATCGGCGCGTTGCTCGTGATCTCGACGGCGGCCTGGGTCGGCGAGTCCCTACCGGCCGATCGCCGAACCGCCGGTGGCCTGGGAGGTGCCTTCGTCTCCTACCGTGTCCTGTTCGGCGACCTGCGATTCCTACTCGTGATCGGTACGGGCGCAGCAGGATTCGGGTCGTTGTTCGCCTACATCACCGGCTCGCCGTTCGCGCTGCAGGTCGTGCACGAGTGCCCGCCTGCGGTGTTCTCCGCGGTATTCGCGATCAACGGGCTGTGCCTGATGGCGTGTGCACGGTGGGTGCGGTTCGCCGATCCGGTCCGTCAGATGGCCTGCGGTGCAGGGGTACTGGTCGTCGCCTCGGTGGCGATGATCGGCGCCGGCAGCAGCGGCGCGCTGATCCCGCTCCTTCTCGGATTCGCCCTGATCGCTTCGTCGTGGGGCATCATCGGCCCCAGCGTCACCGCGCTGGCACTGCAACGACACCCCGAACGGGCCGGCGCGGCAGCCGCATTGCTGGGTGCGCTGCAATTCGTGGTCGGTGCCGTTGCCGGTTCGCTGGTGGGACACGGCGCAGACGCGGGCGTCACGGCGCTCGTCGCCGTGGTGGTCGGCGCCACGATCTGTTTCGTCACGCTGGTCGTCGCGGTCTGGATGGGTGAACGAGGGACTCGCCACACCGCCGACGCCGGAAAACCCGGCGCCTGAGATTCTCGGGTGAACGCCGGGAGTTGACGTCGTTGCTACCGTGGACATCGGAGTCCATTCCAGGACCGCGGACGAGGGAGCAGTACCCGCCGAGCGACAAGACTGCCACGAAAGTGGAGGTTGGTCGCCATGGCCTGGCTCATTCTCATCATTTCCGGCGTACTCGAAGCCGTGTGGGCGGCTGCACTGTCGGCGTCACGAGGGTTTCGACAGCCACTGCCGGTGGTGGTCTTCGTGGTTGCCCTGACGCTCAGCATGCTCGGACTCGCTCTCGCGCTGACGTCGTTGCCGCTGGGCACCGCGTACACGGTGTGGGTGGGCATCGGTGTGGTTCTGACCGTCGTCTGGGGTGTCGTCACGGGACAGGAACGGCCGACTGTCGTGCGAGTCGGGCTTCTCGTGCTCCTCGTCGGCTGCGTCGTCGGTCTCAAGGCGGTGAGCTGACATGGCCTGGTTGATCCTGCTGGCTTCGGCCGTGTGCGAGGCGGTGTGGGCGGTGGCCCTGGACCGGTCCAACGGATTCACCGAACCGGTGCCTGTCGCGGTGTTCCTGGTGGGGCTCGCGCTGAGTATGGCCGGACTCGGCTGGGCCGCCTCGTCGCTGCCGATCGGCACCGCCTACGCGGTATGGGTCGGTGTCGGGGCGACGCTGACCGTGACGTATTCCATGGTCACCGGTAGCGAGGGGGTTTCGGTCGCCAAGTTGTTCTTCATCGCGGGTATCGTCGCGGCGGTCGCCGGCCTGAAGATGACCCGATCAGGGACCACCGACTCATCCCGGCCGCCGTCGCCCGACCTACGCTGAGAGAACCCCGACGATGAGGAGTTCTCGATGAGTGACCACGAAGTGAAGATGATCATCCTGTCCACCGACGATCTCGACGAGTCGATCAAGTTCTACGGCGAATCGCTTGGTATGACACTGAAATTCCGCGACGGCGCGCATTTCGCAGCCCTCGACGGCGGGCCGGTCACCCTGGCCCTGGCCACCGAGGTCGATCATCCGATTCCCGGACAGGTCGTGGTCGGGATCAAGACCGCCGACGTCGACGCGGCCGCCAAGGCGATCGAGGCCAGCGGTGGCGGCATCGTCAAGGGCCCCTACGACGACGCGCACGAACGGCGCGCGGTGGTCTACGACAACAAGGGCAACGGGCTGGTGTTCTACAGCCCGCTTGCGCGCTGAGTTGTCGCGCGCGGTGACGTCCTCGGCCGGACCGTCGTGGCGTCCCCGCGCGTACACGGCGTACAATTCAGTCGTGCACTACTGATTAGTGGTTCATCGATTACTCGATTTCATGAAGCCGTATACCGGAGTATCGTCCGGATCGTCGGTCTGGGAAACTCGGGTACAAAGACCGGTCACCGACAAGAGGAACCCCCATGGTTGACACGAACCGCCGTGCTGCGACATCGCGTGCGTCGCAGGACACCTCGACGACATCCGGTTCCGGCCGCGACGGTGATCGACCGCACGGGCTGCAGTACATCAAGTACCACTACGGGGCGAAGCTTCCGGACTCGATGCGCGACTGGGTCTTCAACGATCTGACCGGTCCGTATGCCGCCCTGCGCATGGTCGCGTGGTGGGCCGTGCCCTGCGTGATCATCCTCGTCCCGATGTTGTTCGTGCCGGCCGACTGGCTGATCCGGGCGAACATGACCGTGCCCATCCTCATCCCCTACATCTTCTTCTCGGTCGCGCTGAACCGCGTCTACCGGCGTTACCGGTTGTCGCAGCACGGCTTCGATCCCGATCTGGTCTCCCGTCGGGAGAAGGAGAAGAACGCCGACGTATACGCCGAGTACCACCGCAAATACCGGGGGGCCGGCCGCTAGCCTCCAGCGTCGGGGGTTCGGGTCAGATCAGCCGGTTCTTCCCCGACGCCCGACGCAGGTCGGAGAACGCACCGATCGAGGTCGACGTCGCCGTCGCCACCGGGCGACCACCGGCCGCCTCGGACTTCGACACCATCACCACGTTGTCGATGTAGGGCTGGATGGTGCTGGTGTTCTGCACGGTCGCGACGATGATCAGCTGGAAGCCGAACTTGCGGAACGCCGAGAGCGCCTGCTGGGCGAATTGCGGGTCGGACTTGGAGAATGCCTCGTCGAGCATCAACTGCGCGAAGATCGGTCGGTTGTCGTCGCCATGCGGGCTGGCGAGGTTGAAGCTCAACGCGCCGGCCAGACAGAAGGCCATGAGCTTCTCCTGCTCGCCACCGGAATTGTCGCCGGCATTGCTGTAGGTGCGGATCGTCTCCCCGGTCTCGGCGTCGTGCTCCTCACAGTAGAAGTCGAAACGGTTGCGGACGTCGAGCGCGTCGCGCGTCCACTGCCGGTCCTCCGGGGTCGCCCCCGCCAGGCGTTCGCGCAGCAGGAGGATGTCGGCGTACTGCTCGAGGATGGCCTGCTCATCGCCGAACGCGACGGCGGTCGACCGCCCCGCGATCTGACGCGCCTTTTCGGTGAGTTCGGCTGCGGCCCCGAGATTCTTGCGTCCCGGTTGCAGGCGCAGTCGGGTGCCACGATTGAACGCGACCGCACCCAGGCCCGTGTTGACCCGCTCGATCTGCTCGACGATCCGGCGCTCCTCGGCGTCGGCGGCCATGTGCAGGTTGAGGATCGCACCCGGCGCCTGCTCGGTGATGAGCCGGCGCATCCGCTCGTAGGCCGCGGGTAGCTCCCGCTCGTCGATGCGGCGGCACAACGCGACGTAGTCATAGATGCGCTCGTCGAAATCGCTGCTGTCGTTCGGGATCTCGTCGGGGAACTCCTCGTCGTAGGTCGCGAGGATACGAGCCAGTTCGTCCCGGGAGCGACGCGCATCGGCGCGCATCCGATCCCGGTCGCGCCCAACGGCCTTGATCAGTTCCTGGCGGTAGGGATCCGGTGCGAGCACATCGAGGGTGGCCGCAGAATCCTCACGGAACGTATCGAGGGCCGCCTGTGCAGGACCGGAGATGTCCTCGGCCTTGAGGCGGTCGACGAGATCGAGCAACTGCGTCCGGCGCTCGTCCTGGGTCGCGATTCGGTCACGCACGAGCGCGGCATGGGAGATCGCCGCGCGGACCTGCTCCCAGATCTCCTCGGCCTTGCGTTGCAGTGCCTCGACGTCGGGATGCTCTTCCATCAACAGTTCGTACTGCTCCGAGAGCCGCTCGGCGCGATCGTCGGCGGACTCGACGTCGATCTCACTCCACTGCGTGAACTGCTCGCACACAGTGCGGTAGAGGTCGCGGCGGCGTTGTTTGTCGGCTCGCTCGCGTTCGAGGACGGCGGTGGCCTCGCGCGCCGCGGCATGAATGCTGTCCTCGTGGTCGAGTTCCTCACCGAGGGCGGCGACCTTGGCGTCGACGTTGCCGACGAAGATGTACTGCGAGGGCCGCAGTGCCTGCCGGTCGTCCTTGATGGCCAGCTTCGCGGAGTCCTTGCGCAGGCCGCGATCGGTGACCGCCTTGGCATGGTCGGCGAATTCGGCCGGATCGTCGACGCAGACGTAATTGCCCAGTCGGGTGAGCAGCGTCAGGGCTTCCGCCGAGCTCGGGTGCTCCGGATCGACCGGACGCAGGGTCGCGGCCAGCGTGCCGGGGTCGGGCAGCACCGCCGTGCGGCGCTCGACATGATGCAACTGGATCCGCCCACGCATATCGTGGGTGTTCACGAACCGCAGGGCGGCATTGAAATGGCGATCCGGCACCAGCAATCGCAGACCGGCGTTACGCAGCACCTTCTCCACCGCCGGACGCCACCGCTCCTGCTCCGGGTCGAGTTCGACGAGTTCGGCGACATAGCGCAATTCGGAGTCGTCGAGCTGCAACGCGTCGGCGATCACCCGGCGCATCTCGTGCTCGGCGCGCGGCAGCGCCGATCCGGCCTCGCGCACCCGGGCCAGCTCGTCGGCAGCGGCGTCGCGGCGGCTCCGAGCGGCGACCTCCGCGGCCAGCAGTTCGGCGTAGTGTCCCTTGCCGGCCTCGAGTTGCCCGTCGAGCCGTGTCGCCTCCTCGATGAGGGATTCGCGTGTCTCCCAGAAGTCCTCGGCCGACTCGGGGATCTCCACGTCGAGCGCCGACATCTTCGAGTCGAACGAGGCCCGCCGCATCGACACCTCGCTCGCCGCTTTGCCGGCCGCGGCGAGCTGTTCCTGTAGTGGTGCGAGATCGGCTGTGCTGGAGGAGATTCGCGACAGCAGATGGCTGTGATCCTGGCGAAGTTGATCGTGCTGGGAGGTCAGCGCGGCCAGATCGCCGTCGAGACGGGCGATCTGATCGTCGAGGTCGGCGATCTCGGGTTCGGCGTTGCGGATCCGCAGGTTGGTCACGTAGGCACGGATGGTCGCGCTGTCGATGGTGTCGAGCACCGAGAACTTCGCCGACTCGGTCGCATACCGTTCCTGGACGGCCTCGATGTTGCCGAGGATGGTGCGTTTGCGACGTGCGACGTCCAGGAATTCGCGGGCCTCGACGAGCGGATCGATCTGCTCGAGTGCATCCTTGATACCCGCGATGCTGGTCGGTTCGTCGAGCATGAACTCACGGACGAACTGGGCCAGCCCGCCGACGCTCTTGAGCGACTTGGCCTTTCCCAACAGCTGCTGGGCGGCCTCGGAGCCGCGGATGCCGATCAGCGAGTACAGCGACGCGAGGTACTTCCCCTCGCCGGGACCGCCCCGCCAACCGCGCTCACGGAGCCGGGCCGCATTGTGCCCGTTGGCCGCCCACTCGTTACAGGCGTCGACGATGTCGGCGTCGCCGTCGGCGAGATAGTAGGCGCTGTGGGCGTCGGTCATCTTGCCCGCAGCGAGCCACTTGAGGACGAGGCCGGTGATCGACACGCCCGAGGTGGAGGTGTAGGTGACGGCGATGGCCGCCCAGGCCGGCCCGGTGCCGCGCAGGTACATGATCTCGCGCGTCGAGTTCACGCCGTCGCGCCGCTCGCCCCATGCTCCACGCACGTACTTGCCGACGGTCCGCCGACCACTCGCCGATCCGGCCGCCGTGGCGTCGCCGGAGGCGTTGAAGTTGCGCCGATGGTCGGGCAGGAAGGCCAGGGAGATGGCGTCCAGAAGCGAGGACTTACCGCTGCCCGACGAGCCGGTCACCAGAGAACCGTTGGCGCTGAACGGAATCGAATGATACCCGTCGAAGACGCCCCAGTTGATCAACTGCAACCGCGACAGGTGGAACTGGTCGACACGATCGCTCACCAGTCATCTCCTTCGTCCGTGTCGTCATCCTCGGTGTCGTCACCGTCGTCGGTGTCCCGATCGCCCTCGGCGAGGTATCCCGAATTGTCGTCTTCGGATTCGGGCGCGGAGCGATCGAGCGTCTGCGCGTCGGCCTCCTCGCCGGCACCGATGAATTGCTCGAACTGGTGCTGCAGATCGGTGATCACCGATGCCGTCATGATCGCGGTGATCGCCGGACTCACGGTGAAGGTGTCGGGGTCGTCGCGATGGCGGCGCAGCAACTCGAGTTCCTCGAGCTTGTCGATCGCCTTGTCGATGCGTTTGTCGAACAGGGCGAGGTCGCGATCGATGGTGTTGGAGACGCCGGCGAACAGTTCGTGGATCTCCTCGTGGGTGATCAATACCTGATCCTCGCGCGCGGCCCGCATGTGTTTGGCCAGGTGCAGGGCGAGGATCGCGTCGTAGGCCTGGATCGTCTCGCGCTTGAGTAGTCTTCTACCCCAACGGGAGTCGTAGCCCACCTGCTCGACGAAGGCGACCTCGAGTTCGGTGACCAGGCGCAGCCGCAGATCGAGTTCGGACAGCCGGATGCGTAGGGGCTCCTGGTATTCGACGATCCAGGACCACAGCTGGGGAGTGCGGTCGCCGCTGACATAGCGCCGGGTGAGTAGATTCTGCAACGCCCAGCAGGCGCGGTCGGGCATCGCCGAGACGTCCCCGTCGAAGCGGGGGACCTTTGTTTCCTCGATGGCGGTCCGGCTCACCGCGGGCAGGTCGTCGTAGCCGTTGAACTCCTCGGTACTGAGCCCCTTGGCGCTGAACCCCTCGGCGCTGAACCCCTTCGCGGGAAACCGTTCTGACTGATCGGTCACAGGACGTCGACCTCCGCGGTGGGGATGGGTTCGGTGAAATGCAGGGCGGGAATCTCGATGAGACGGTCCTCGCCGTCGAGGGACCGGAATCGGATGAACTCGGTCGCCACGGGGTCGCCGGTGGCCGACGATTGCCGCAACGCCCACGACCACAACACGATCACGTGGGCGAGATAGGGGTCGTCGAGGGAATCGATGACCTCCGACAACGCCACCGGACCGTCGACGACCGCGTTGTTGACCACCTCGGTGAGTTCGACGGTGTCGACCTGGCCGGCCAGCGAAACGAACGAATCGAGATCGGTCTCCCCTGTCGCGGGTACCGCCGGTTGCGGGGGTTCAGGGGTGCGGATCTCGAACGCGAGACGCCCGTTGGACGTCAGCGCGGGGGTGGCCAGCGGCAATTCGTAACCCAGCCGCCGATCGGCGAGAGAGATCGTGAGCAGTTCGTTGGCCGTGGCCAGGGCGTCGTTGAGTTGGCGGGCGATACCGCGGCTCTGCTCGAGGGTTCCCGAGGCGACGAATCGGCGGATCCGACGCGCGCAGCGGCGACGGATCCGGCCGACCTCGTCGATCTGCTGGGTGACCAGCACGAAGAAGTTGTCCATCACCGATCGCAACCCTGGATCGATGGCGGGCAGATGCGCGGTGACGGTCTCGATGTCGGAGACCAATCGAGCCCGTTGGGTCGGGTCGCCGATCATGTGCGTGAACGCGTGATAGGACGCGCTCTGCGAGGACTCCAGCAAGGCCTCGTAATCGTCGAACATCTGCCGCTGCCGGTCCCGATAGGCCAGATCGGAGTCGTTCGGATCGTCGAGGAGCGCGGTGGTGATGCGGTCGAGCATGCTGCCGTACTGCCCGATGTCGGAGATGATCTGCTCCATCTGGTAGGCGATGGCGCGGGCCTCGTCCTCGGCGGCCCGCAGATCCGGTCGGCGCCGGCGACCGGCGTCGAGGTCGGCGAGTTCGGCGTCGAGTTCCTCGATCTGATGGGTGAGGTCCTCACGGATGTAGCTGGGGTCGTCGCTGACCTGACCGGCCACGCGCCGCAAACCTGCCGCGATGCCGTTGATCGAACCCGCGGTGGCCACCGAGTCCTCCCGGCGCAGCCGCCGCATGTAATCGAGCACCGAGCGCGCCTCGGGGGTGAGGTAGCACAGGTTCTGGGTCGCGACGACCGGGTCGGCCATCCGATGCAGCCACCCGTTCTTGGCCCACAGTTTCAGCAGATCCATGCCGTGGGGCTGGTCGCCGACGCCGAGTTCGGCCATGTCGCGTTCGAGCCGGATCGCCAGATCGGTTTCCGACCGGCGCGCCCCGAAGTCGAGGTGACGCTCCATCAATGTCACGTAGAGCGCGGAGTTGGTCGCGGCGAACAGCCGGACGGCCGCGGATCGTTGGATCGATCGGTTGGTCTCCCACGCCTGCATGAGCGTGGGCTGAGTTGCACTGTCCATCGCCGCCTCGTGGGTTCGTCTCGGGTTCGGTTGCTCGTCGGGGTTCGGTTGCGATCGGGGGTCGGGTTGGTGGCCGGGCCGCCAGGTAGTCTCCCACGTCCACCGATCGTGGCCCGCGCCACGTCCGAGCCGCTGTGGACAACCACGCCGACACGCCGAGGCGACCGGCCGAAGAGATCCGCATGTCGCGAGGCGTCGAACTCCAGGCAAAGGACGTACCGGTAACGACGGTTCTCGTCACGGCCGCTGCGAGAAGAGGGTGATCCACCGATGTCCGAGTTGCGCCTGGTGATGCCGCACCAGTTGTTCGAATCACATCTGAACGCCGAGCCCGGCACGCGGTTCGTTCTCGTCGAGCACGATCTGCTGTTCCGCCAGTACCGCTTCCACCGGCAGAAGCTGATCCTGCATCGTGTGTCGATGCGCCGGTTCGCACAGCGGCTGCGCCGCCACGGATTCGACGTCGAGATCATCGAGACCGACTCCGCAACCACCAGCCGAGAATCCCTGAGCGCTGTGGTGCGGCGGCTGCGCCCGTCGTCGGTGCACCTCTACGACGTCGTCGACGACTGGCTCGCCGCCGATGTGTGCGGCGCCCTGGCCGACGCCGGGATCGACCTCGACGCCGAGGCCACCGCCGAGAGCCCCAACTTCCTCACCTCACGACGCCAGATCACCGAGTTCTTCGACGGCCCGACCGCCCGGATGAGCGAGTTCTACACGTGGCAGCGGCGCCGCCTCGGCATTCTCGTGGACAGCGCAGGCGTGCCCGCAGGCAAACGCTGGAGCTTCGACGCCGACAACCGCAAGCCGCTCCCCCGCAGGCTCGACGTGGCCGTGCCGCGGTTTCCCGATCCGGACGAACACGTCGACGCGGCCATCGAATGGGTCGAGAAGGAGTTCCCCGACAATCCCGGCGACGCGCGAGCGTTTCGGTGGGCCACCGACCACCGTGGGGCGCGCGAGATGTTCGAGGACTTTCTCGCCGAGCGATTCGCCGGGTTCGGCCCCTACGAGGACGCCATCAGCACCACCATCCGTACCTCTTCCACGCCATGCTCACGCCCGCCCTCAACATCGGCCTAGTGTCACCGCGGACGGTGCTGCGCCGCGCACTCGAGGTCGGCGGGCAGGGCGAGATCGGGCTCGCCGGGCTCGAGGGATTCGTCCGTCAGCTCATCGGGTGGCGCGAGTACATGCGCGCCACCTACGTGGTCCACGGTCGCACGATGCGGACCGCCAATCGGCTGGGACATCGCCGCGCACTCGCGCCGGGCTGGTGGACGGCGCAGACCGGGCTCGTGCCGGTCGACGGTGTCGTGCGCCACGTCCTGGACTGCGGCTGGGCGCATCACATCGAGCGGTTGATGATCCTCGGTAATGCCATGTGTCTCTTGCGAACCCATCCCGACGAGGTCTATCGGTGGTTCATGGAGATGTTCGTCGACGCCTACGACTGGGTGATGGTGCCCAACGTCTACGGGATGAGCCAGTTCGCCGCGGGCACCGCCATCACCACCAAGCCGTACGTCTCGGGCAGCAACTACCTGCGCAAGATGTCCGACCTCCGCAAGGGACCGTGGTGCGCGGAGTGGGACGGCCTGTACTGGACGTTCGTCGCCGATCATCGCGACGTTCTCGACCGCAACCGCCGGTCGTCGTTCGTGGTGGCCAATCTCGAGCGCATGGAACCGTCGACCAGGGCCGCCCACCTACGCACGGGCCGGCGTTGGCTCGACTGACGATCGCGGAGGTGTCTCTCGGGCCGCGTGGCGCACGTGAGGGTGCCACCATGGAGTCATGTTGCCCACCCTCGACCTCACCGCAGCCGACACCGACGGGCAGGCCTTCGCGACCGCGCTGCGCGAGGCCGCCCACCAGCACGGATTCTTCTACCTCGTCGGACACGGCATCGCGCCGGCGCGGATCGACGAGGTCCTGCGACTGGCCCGTGAGTTCTTCGCGTTGCCCGACGCCGAGAAGCGGCGGATCTCCCAGCTGGACAGTCCCGCGTTCCGGGTTATTCACGTCTCGGCGGTGAGTTGACGAACGGACTCGTCGACTGGCGCGAACAGGTCGACATCGGCCCGGACCGGCCCGTCGTCGACGGTGCGCACGGGTACTGGAACCTACAGGGCCCCAACCTGTGGCCGGAGCGTCCCGCCGGATTCCGTGCGGCGTTCGAGGCGTGGATCGACGCGGTGTCGGAGGTGGGCGTGCGCCTGCTGCGGCAGTGGTCGGCCTCACTCGGAGCGCCGGCCGGCTACTTCGATGACGCGTTTGCCGACCGTCCGGCGACCCTGCTCAAGGTGGTGCGCTACCCGGGCAGCATCGACCGGGACCAGGGCGTCGGAGCGCACAAGGATTCCGGTGTCCTCACGCTGCTGCTGGTGGAACCGGATTCCGAAGGGCTGCAGGTGGAAACGCTGGATGGCACCTGGGTCGACGTGCCGCCGAAGCCGGGCGCGTTCATCGTCAACATCGGTGAACTGCTCGAGGTGGCCACCGGCGGTTACCTGCGCGCGACCCGGCATCGGGTGCGCGCGCCGCGCCCCGGCACCGACCGTATCTCGATTCCGTTCTTCCTGAATCCGGCTCTCGATGCCACGATCCCGATCATCGAACTGCCGCCGGAGCTCGCGGCGTTGTCCCGCGGTGTCGAGGCGGACCCGGACAATCCGATCTTCAGCACCTACGGCGAGAACGCCTGGAAGTCCCGGGTGCGCGCGCACCCGGATGTGGCGCAACGACATCATGGGATCACTCCTCTCGGCCCGGCATCCGCCTACTGATCAGTCCGGTCTGATCAGTCCGGTCGCGCAAGCCATTCCGGCCGGCACGAGCCGCGCGGAACCAGCACCGTGCGGTAGCGCCCCGGCGTCTGGCTCATCCGGACCTGGTCGGTGACACCCTGATACGCCCCGAGCGGTGTCTCGGCGGTGAAGGTCTCGGGATCGAGATAACGATGGGTGCCGTCGCCGACATCGGTGCCGGCGATCTCGTGGGCGTAACCACGATCGAACACACCCATCCCGATGATCCAGAGTGCAGCCCGGGTCAGCGACACATGCACCCGGTAACTGCCGCCGTCGCGGGCGCGGCGGGTGAGGGCTTCGACGATTCCCGCGGTGAGCAACCACGACACGATGTAGTCGTTGACGACGAGAATCGGTGGGAGCTTGGGCTTGTCGCCCCCGCCCTCGAGCAGCATCATCCCGGTCAGGCTGCCCGCGGTCTGATCGAATCCGACCTGTGACGACCACGGGCCGTGCTCACCGTTGAGAGAGGCGGTGGCGTAGACGATCCCGCGATGTCCGTCGGCGGCGGCATCGGCGGACAGTCCGATCTTGTCGAGGTAGCCGGGCCGGCGGTTCGCGTAGAACACGTCGGCGTCGCCGAGCAGCCGACGAATCCGGGCGGCACCGTCGGCGTCGTAGGGATTGATCGTCGATGACCGTACGCCGACGTTGGCGGTGGCATAGGTCGCGTCGTGCTCGAGTTCGTCGGGACGCCATACGTTGAGCACGTCGGCGCCGTGCAGGGCCAGTGCCCGGCCGACCCCGGCGCCGGCGATCACATGTCCCATGCCCAACGCCCGGATGCCGTCGAGGGGCTGGTCGACCCCTCCGGGCAGCGGGACGGGGTCGCCGTCGGCGATGCGGGTGATCTCGATGAGCGGCATGTCGGCGAGAACATCCCGATAGTGCGGTTCGTCGAGGAGTTCGGCGGTCGTGCGCAGCATTGGCAGGACGACGCCCGCCTCGACGGCGGCGGCCTCGAGTTCGGCGGCCTTCCAGCTCGCGATGGCCGCCGCGACGGCATCCTTGTCGTCGGGTACCCCGAGGAGTCGCTGCGCACCGACCTTGATCTTCGGATACGGGTTCAGCGGCATCATCCACCGATCGTCGCCGGTGCGGTAGAAGCGGAATCCCAGCGCGTTCGAGGGGTTCGACGGGGTGGCCGGCGGATAACCGTTCAGCATCTCCCACCGGCGATCGTAGAAGGGACACAACCGATGTGGTGCGCTCCGCAGATCCACGGCGATGTCCTGGCCGGCGCCGCCGCGGACCTGCCACAGCTTGGCGACGGCGGCGGACTTGGCGGCGAGTGCGATGGCCGACGCTCCGCCGAGGCGCAAGGTGCTCGGCACCACCGGGTCGGCGCCGTCGAAGGTGACCGTGCCGCCGATGTCGTCTGCCGACATGCCGATGCCGCCCAGCACATCGGCGAGTTCTGTTGCGGGGTCAAAGGAGTCGTCGGTGGCCGGCGCGGCGATGGCCGCGCGCAGTCGGTCGGTCAGGGTGGTCACACCAGCTCCTCGTGGTCCGCGGCGGTCAGGTCGGGAACAGTCGCGTCGGCGGTCAGCAGGTCGTCGGGGATCAGCACCTGTCGCGAGCGTAGATACTCCCCGATCGCCTTGCCCACCTGGTCGATTCGCAGGTTCGAGGATCCGCCTGTGCCGAGCAGGCCCTTGAACACGAAGTGGATTGCCCGCAGATCGGGGAACTCGTGGCGCACCACGTCGATGTCCTTGGTCTCGGGAATCAGGCGGCGGATCTCGTCGGTGGACAGGAATCGCCGCAGCCACGGCCACACCCGCGGATCCGGGGTCCACACACCAACATTGGAGTTGCCGCCCTTGTCGCCGCTGCGCGCATGCACGACGGTGCCCAGTGGCGCGCGGGTGACGCGCTCGGGAAGCGGTGCCTCACCGGGCTCGGGATGCACGGGTTGGGGGGTCGTCGCGGTGGCAGGTGGCACGGCGGCGTCGATGACGGTGCCGTCGTCGAGGATCGCCCGGTGCTGCAGTGCACTCTGTGGGAGGAGGCCCGGCCAGTAGTCGACCCGGGGTTGGGGACGGGAATGCAGTCCGGCGGCACCGTCGTGGAAATAGCCGGGGACGCCCTGCAGGTACAGGCTGCCCAGGCGTGACCCCATCTCTGCGCGCGTGAGCGTTTCGGCATCGTCGGCGACAGCCATGACGCGCAGCGCAACCGTTGCCGCCCACTGGGATTCGGGGTCGTCGGCGGGCTCACCGACCTGGGTGAGGTCGATCTGCACCCCGTCGGGCAGATCCCGGTTCAGTTGGTCGCGGATGAGGGCGATCTTCTCCTCGACATGCGGTGAGGTGACGAATACCGTGTTGACCACGCTCGCGCCGACGGTGCCGAAGAGGGCGACCTTGGTGGTCGGTGGCGGCGGGGTGCCGGCCGCGCCGGACACCGTGACACGATCGGGGCCGGCCTGATCGACCCGCACGTGGTCGAGGTGGACGGTGACATCGGGGTTGAGATAGATCGGGCCCTGGATCTCGTAGACGAGCTGGGCGGTGACGGTGTCTGCGGTGACCGCTCCCCCGTCCCGGGCGTGTTTGGTGATGACGCACGTGCCGTCGGCGGCGACCTCGCCGATCGGGAAACCCGGTGTGGTGCGGTTGGGGATCTCGAGGAAACCGGAGAAGTTCCCGCCGACCGCATGAGCACCGCATTCGATGATGTGGCCGGCGACCACGGCCCCGGCCAACGCATCCCAGTCGTCGGCGGACCAGTCATGCCACCACGCCGCCGGACCGACGGTCAGTGAGGCATCGGTGACGCGGCCGCAGACCACGATGTCGGCGCCGGCGCGCAGCGCTCCGGCGATTCCCCAGCCGCCGAGGTAGGCGTTGGCCGCGATCGGCCGGGCCGCCCAGGAATCGAGCGGCGCACCGGAATCAAGGTTGTCGAAGCGATGTCCGGCGGCCTGCAGATCGGCCAGGTCGGCGAGGATGTTGTCGCCCTCGAGGTGTGCGACGCTCACCGTGACCCCGGCGTCGGCGAGTTCGTTACGCAATGCCTCCGCGAGCCGGTCGGGCGCGAATCCGCCCGCATTGGTCACGACCTTGATGCCGCGCTCGGCGATTGTCGCCAGGTGGGGGCGCAGCTGGCGCACGAAGTATTCGACGTATCCGCGGGAGGGGTCTCGGTGGTGCACCGCCGACAGTGACGCGAGGGTGATCTCGGCGAGATAATCGCCCATGAGCACGTCGACGGGGTCGCCGGCGATGGCCTCGTCGATGGCGGTCCGGCGATCGCCGAGGTAGCCGGAGAAATTGGCGATGCGGATGGGTCGTCGCACGGTCATCGGTACGCTCCTTCGCGTGGTCTGTCCGGCACCGATCTCCTCGTCCGGGGGGCTGATACCGGTATTCGCGTCGAGACCGACGCTATCGACATCGTCCGATGGCCACCACGACCGATTCGCGAACGGCGAGATGATCGTTGCGGTCATGGCGCGCACCCGGCGGAGGGTGATGGTTCGGTGTCCTATCGTGAAGGGCGTGGACCTGCCCCATCTGCGCTACTTCGTCGCCGTCGCCGAGGAGCGCAGCTTCACGCGAGCCGCCGCCCGGCTGCACATGGCGGGTTCGCCGCTGAGCCAGCGCATCAAGGATCTCGAACGCGAGTTGGGCACACCGTTGTTCATCCGCGCGCACCACCGGATCGATCTCACCGATGCCGGCGAAGCGCTGCTACCGCGGGCCCGCGACATCCTCGACCGGGTGGACGCGTTGCCGGCGGTCGTGGCCGATGCGCAGCGGCACGCCCTGCGGCCCGCGGTGATCGGGATCGCGCCGGAGGTCACGCCCAGCGTGCGGGACAACGTTCTCGACACGCTCGCCGACCGCCACCCCGACATCGCCGCGCAACTGCTGCCCGCGAGCACCGCACCGCTGTTGCGAGACCTGCGCGCCGGGGCGGTGGATGTCGCACTCGTCCACGGGCCCGTCGACGGTGAGGGAATCGACAGCCTGCTCCTCGAACGCAGCCCGGTCGGTGTGGCCGTCGGCTCCAAGATCGTGGCGGGACAACCCGATTCGATCACGCTCGGCGAACTGGCGCACGTGCCGTTCGCCTCGATCAACCACGAGGCCGCACCCGAGATCTACCGCAACCTCGACCGGCTGCTCGACCGGCACGGCGTCCGTAAACGAATCACGTTGCCCGACGATAATTTCGCCGGCCTTGCACATCTGGTTGCCAGCGGACAGGCCTTCACCCTCATCTCCCTCGGCGAGGGCATCGGTGGCCGGATGTTCGCCGGTGAGGCGGTGCAGGTCATCCCGTTGCGTGACACCCGCGCGCACATCAGCACCGTCGCGGTGTGGTCCCACCGACGCGCCGAGGCCGAACCGCTGATCGCCGACCTCGTGGACGTGGTCCGCGCGCTGCGCTGAACAGGTCCTCCGACGATCCTGAACGGGTCAGCCGATGAGGCCGTCGCGTCGCGCCCGGTCGACGGCAGCGGTTCGTGAACGTACACCGAGTTTGGAAAAGATGTGCACGAGATGGGATTTGACGGTCATCTCGCTGAGCAGCAGGCGTTTGGCGATCTCCCGGTTGCTGTGTCCGGCGGCGACCTCGACGAGCACGTCGATCTCGCGCGCGGTGAGCACCGCGTCGGCCGGCGCCCGCATCCGTGACATCAGCCGCGTGGCCACCATGGGCGACAACGCGCTTTCGCCGGCAGCTGCGGCGTGCACCGCGGCAATGAGTTCGGTGGGTGGGGTGTCCTTGAGCAAATAGCCCGACGCGCCGGCTTCGATGGCCGCGAGGATGTCGGCGTCGGTGTCGTGATTGGTGACCACCAGCACCCGGGGCACCGGTCGCAGCGTCAGCAGTCGTCGGGTGGTCTCCACCCCGGACAATCCCGGCCCGAGCCGCAGATCCATCAACACCACGTCGGGTACGGGAGCGGGCGGCGTGCACCGGGCGATCGCCTCCTCACCGGTGGCGGCCTCCCCGACGACCCGGATGCCGTCGGACTCGGTGAGCAGCGCACGCAGACCGGCTCGCACGATCGCATGGTCGTCGGTGATCAGGACGCAGATCGGAGGCTCCGCGGACGAGTCCGGGTCGGTCGGTGCGGTCATCGGAGCGCGGGCTCGACCCGGAAGCCGACCGCAACGGAGGTGTGGCCGGGTTCGGAGACGACGTCGAGGTCGCCGCCGAGCTCGCGCACGCGTCGGCGCATCGTCGTCAGACCGAAGCCCGACGCGGCGTCGGCGTCGAAACCCGCTCCGTCGTCGACGATGTCGAGATGGACCTCGTCGGAGCTGTAGGTGAGCGTGACCCGCAGGACCTTCGCCCGCGCATGCTGCACGACGTTGCCGATGGCGCTCTGTGCCACCCGCACCAGCGCCGCCTCGACCGGCATGGGCAGCCCGAACGGCTCGCCGTCGACGACGAGGCGGGTACTCAGGCCGTGACCGCCCGCATCATCGGTCACCCGTTGTAGTGCCGCGCTCAACGAGCGTCCGTCCAACGGTGCCGGAGTGAGTTCGTCGATGAGTCTTCTGGTCTCGCCGAGGGCGTCGGCGGCCGCGGTACGCGCGGTGTGCAGCTCCGGCGAATGTCCACCGGCCCGGCGTTCGGCCGCGTAGATGAGCATCTGGATGCTCGACAGACTCTGTGACACCGTGTCGTGGATCTCGCCGGCGAGTCGCTCCCGTTCCCGTGCCCGCCCCACTTCCCGCTGTTCGTCGGCGAGTTCGGCTCGGGTGGCGAGCAGTTCGTCGATGAGGAGTTGCCGGCTGCGTACCTCGTCGAAGAGTCGTTGATAGCCGGCCGTGATCACCACCGCCACCGCGGCCCCGAGGATCGGTCCGATCGCCGCGGCGACCGACCAGCCGTTGTGCAGACCGAAACCCACCACCGCGGCCACCGTGGACATGGCGACACATGCGGTGCCCCAACGCATCCCGGCCAGATGCAGGTAGAGGAAGAACATCACGAACACCAGGTAGACGGCCTCGCCGCTGACGGACAGGCAAGCCAGCCACACGAGGCTCAGCGCCGCGAGCCACCACCAACCGGCACGGCTCGAGCGCACCAGCACCATGCCCGAGGCATAGATCGCGAGCCACAGTGCGGCCAGTGCCACCGCCGCCTCCGACGTCGCGCCGCCGCTGCCCACCGCGCGGACCGCGACCACCACCGCGAGCACGGCGGCCATGGTGTGCAGGGCCGCGCGCAGGGCGGTGAAGACCGGGGCCAACGGTGAGGAGTGCATGTCGATTCAGTTTATCGGCGGTGCACTGCCGCGCATCCATCGAAAGTGCGAGTCGCCGGTGCCGAACGATGCACCCCGTGACCCTCCAACTCTCGACGCGCCGCATCCCCGATGCCCGCCACACTGGCAACCGACCACCGAAAGGACTCTCCATGTTCGTCGCCATTCGTGATCTCCGAAGAGCCAGAGGACGATTCGCGCTCATCACCCTGGTGGTGGTGCTGGTGTCGGTGCTCGTCACCTTCCTGGGCGGACTCACCGCGGGATTGCGCCACCAGAACATCTCCGCCCTGCAATCACTGCCCGGTTCGATGATCGTGTTCGCCGACACCGGGTCCGCGCCCTCCTTCGATCAGTCGGTGCTGACCACCTCGCAGATCGCGACCTGGCAACACCGTGCCGAAGACGTGGTGCCCGTCGGCATCTCGCGAGACCGCGCGACCTCGACCACACATACCGATCCGATGCCGGTGGTGCTCTTCGGCCTCGGCGGAAACGACCGCCCGGTCACCGGCACCGTCGATGTCGCAGCGCCGATCGCCTCGTCTCTCGGGCTCCGTGGAGGCCAGGCCATCCAGGTCGGCGGGCGGACGATGACCGTCGGACGAATCGTCGGCGACCAGTGGTACGCCCACAGCCCGGTCATCTACCTGCCCATCGACACGTGGCGGGACCTGGCACCGCAGTTCGGCGCCGCCACGGTACTCGCGGTGACACCACGTGTCGGCACCGATACGCAGTCCGTGGCCGCCTCGAGTGGCACCACCATCCGCTCCGGGTCCGATGCGCTGTCGGCGTTGGCGTCCTACAGCGCCGAGAACTCGTCGCTGACACTGATGACGGTGATGTTGTTGCTGATCTCAGCACTGGTCATCGGTGCGTTCTTCACCGTGTGGACCGTGCAACGCGTCCCCGACATCGCGGTACTCAAGGCGCTGGGGGCGTCCACCGCCTCGTTGGTGCGCGACGCCCTCGGCCAGGCCGTGCTCATCCTGGTCGTGGGGTGCGGCCTCGGTGTGGCGGTTGCCGTCGGCGGCGGCACCCTGCTGGGCTCGATCCCGTTTGTCGTGACCGCCTCCACCACCCTGTTGCCCGCGCTGGCCACCATCGGACTCGGCGTCCTCGGCGCCGGTGCGGCACTGCGTTTCCTCATCACCACCGATCCCCTCACCGCACTCGGGAGCAACCGATGACCACGCCACGACGCGTACCGACCCTGACGCTGCAGCACGTGACGATGAGCTATGCCGATGGCACCGGCCACCTCACCGCCCTCGACGACATCGAGGCAACCTTCGACGCCGGGACGACCAGTGCCGTCACCGGGCCGTCGGGATCCGGGAAATCCAGTCTGCTTGCCGTGGCCGGAGCGCTACGCCGTCCCGACAGCGGACGTGTTCTCCTGACCCAACGCAGCTCGCACCGTTCGGCAAGTGGCTGCGGGACAGTCGATCTGGCGCAATTGCGCGCGTCTGCGGCCACCAGGGTGCGCCGCGAGCGCATCGGCCTGGTCTTCCAGCAGCCCAATCTGCTGCCGTCGCTGACGGTCCTCGAGCAACTCCAGGTGACCGCACATCTCGGACAATCCCGGATCGTCGGCGCAGCCCGGCGCCGCGCCACCACTGCTCGGGCCCGAGACCTGTTGGTCGCCGTCGGTCTGGACGGGATGGTGCACCGGTTGCCTGCCCACCTTTCCGGCGGACAGCGTCAACGGGTCAACATCGCGCGGGCATTGATGAACGAGCCCGACCTCTTGTTGGTCGATGAGCCCACCTCGGCGCTCGACACCGAGCGTGGGGCACAGGTGCTCTCGATGCTGATCGACCTCACCGCCGCCACCGAAACCGCAACGATTCTGGTCACCCATGATCGGACGCATCTCGCCCGGATGGACGCCGTGTATCGGATGGTCGACGGCGTTCTGTCGCCCAGTGACGCTGGACACACCGACAGCAGGCGGTCTACTGTCGGCGCCAGATAGTCAATTAATTGACCAAGGAGTCGTGATCGAATGCACCCGTTCCGCAAAGCGGTGGAAAACCGGGACATGGCAGCCGTCGACGAGCTTCTCGCCGAGGATGTGACCTTCATCAGTCCGGTCGCTTTCGCGCCCTATCAGGGCAAACCGATCACCGCGGCCATCCTGCGTGGCGTGTTCCGGGTGTTCGAGGACTTCCGTTACGTCAAGGAGTTCGGTGCGCCCGGAGCGCCCGACCATGCCCTGATGTTCGAGACGACGGTGAACGGCAGGGCGATCACCGGCTGCGATTTCCTTCATCTCGACGCCGACGGCAAGATCGACGAGTTGATGGTGATGGTCCGACCGTTGTCCGGGGCCACCGCACTCGCCGAGGCGATGGGGGCGCAGTTCGACCGGATTCGCGCCGAGGCCGAAAGCGGAGCCCACAGCGGATAGGCGCGCCGTGCTCAGTGCGTCGTCTCGGTCCGGTCGAGGCGCGCGGACAGGACGTCGGCTGCACGGCGACACCACGCCGCATTCTCCCGCTCGAAGGCGATGCCGCGCAGCCCCGTGAGATACGGTCCCACGCGCGGACTCTCGGCCAGGTACCGGTCCTCGGACATCTCCCCACGCATCTTCGCGAGCAGCGATTCGATCAGCTCGGCCTTGGCCAACGCGTGCGCCCGACGGGCATGCAGGGTCTCGATCAGGGTGGCCGCCTCGCCGACATCGCACGCCCGCACCTTGACCAGCAGATCGTCGCGCACGAAGGTGGGTTTGGATGCGGCCGAGACGAAGTCGACGAGTGCGGCACGCCCGGTGTCACTCAGGGTGAAGACGCGCTTGTTGGGTCGGCCCTGTTGGGTCACCTCACGACCGCGGATCAGGCCGTCGGCCTCCAGACGCGACAGTTCGGCATACAACTGTTGTGGCGTCGCGAACCAGAAGCTCGCAACCGCCACGTCGAAGGTCTTGGCCAGTTGATACCCACTGGCGCCGTCGTCGAGGAGTTCGGCGAGGATCGCGTGACGCAACGACATGCCCCCAGAGTAGTCAACAAATTGCCCCTATTGGGTATTGAGCCGGGCACCGTCGCGGGATACCGTCGAGGAACGCGCCGCTCGCCCACGATGGTCGGCGCCTCACGCGCCGCGAAGGAGAACGATGAAACTCGGACTGCAGCTGGGATATTGGGGTGCGCAGCCGGCACCGAACCACCACGAACTCGAGCTCGCCGCCGAGGAATCCGGGTTCGACGCGGTCTTCACCGCCGAGGCGTGGGGCTCGGACGCCTACACCCCGCTGGCCTGGTGGGGCGCCTCGACGCAGCGGATGCGGTTGGGCACGTCGGTCTTGCAGCTCTCGGCGCGCACGCCCACCGCCTGTGCGATGGCCGCCCTCACCCTCGACCATCTCTCCGGTGGCCGGCACATCGTCGGCCTCGGTGTGTCGGGTCCGCAGGTGGTCGAGGGCTGGTACGGGCAGAAGTTCGAGAAGCCGTTGGCGCGCACCCGTGAATACATCGACATCATGCGGCAGGTGTGGGCGAGACAGGCACCGGTGGTCAGCGACGGTCCGCACTACCCGCTGCCCTACACCGGGCCCGGTGCGACCGGACTGGGCAAGCCGCTCAAGCCGATCGTTCACCCGCTGCGGGCCGACATCCCGGTGATGCTCGGCGCCGAGGGACCGAAGAACATCGCTCTTGCCGCGGAGATCGCCGACGGCTGGTTGCCGTTGTTCTACACGCCACGGATGGCCGACACCTACAACGCGTGGCTCGACGAGGGATTCGCCCGGCCCGGCGCCCGCCGCAGTCGGGAGGACTTCGAGATCTGCGCGACCGCCCAGATCGTCATCACCGACGACCGCGACGCCTCCTACGCCGCGATCAAACCGTTCCTGGCTCTCTACATGGGCGGAATGGGCAGCGAGGACACCAACTTCCACGCCGAGGTCTACCGGCGCATGGGCTACGGCGAGGTCGTCGACGAGGTCACCTCGCTGTTCCGGTCCGGGCGCAAGGACGACGCCGCGGCGATCATCCCCGACCAGGTGGTCGACGATTCGGCCATCGTCGGCGATGTCGATCATGTCCGGGAACAGATCGCGGTCTGGGAGAAGGCAGGCGTCACCACGATGCTGGTCTCGCCGGGCAGTGTCGAGGAGGTGCGCCGTCTGGCATCGTTGGTCGCCGAGACCGCGTAGGTAGTAGCGTTGCGCGGCATGCGCATGCTTCGAGGAGTCCTCGCATCGATCGCCCTTCTCGCCGTGGTGATGGTGGCCGGATGTGGCTCGTCCGACGACGAGCCGCCGAGTTGGTCACTGAACGGATC
Source organism: Gordonia sp. YC-XJ4 (assembly GCF_059511865.1). Lineage (NCBI taxonomy): Bacteria > Bacillati > Actinomycetota > Actinomycetes > Mycobacteriales > Gordoniaceae > Gordonia > Gordonia sp. YC-XJ4. The sequence continues at coordinate 2,977,253 of NZ_CM183447.1, read as the reverse complement.
GACCGGACGGGTCACGGTAACCGGGGCGAAGAATGACACCTCCGCCCCGCAGGTGTCGGTGACCACGCCGTTCGCGGTTACCGAGACGCAGGTGCACACGTTGAGCGGCGGTGACGGCCAGACCGTCGGGCAGGGCGCCAACGTCACCGTCAACTACGTCGGCGTCGACGGACGCACCGGACTGCAGTTCGACAGCAGCTACACCCGCGGCCAGCCCGCGCAATTCTCACTGGCACAGGTGGTTCCGGGATTCAGCAAGGCGATCGCCGGCCAGCGCGTCGGCTCCACGGTCGCGGTGGCGATCGCCCCCGCCGACGGCTACCCCGACGGCAATCCGTCGGCTGGCATCAACGCCGGGGACACGTTGGTCTTCGCGATCGTCATCGTTTCTGCCGACGGCTGAGCCGTCAGGCGCCGACGTAGTCGGCGAGGTGGCGGCCGGTGAGTGTGGTTGACTCCGAGACCAATTGGGCCGGGGTGCCGGTGAACACCACCTGACCGCCATCGTGTCCGGCTCCCGGTCCGAGGTCGATGATCCAGTCGGCGTGGGCCATCACGGCCTGGTGGTGTTCGATGACGATCACCGATTTCCCGGCGTCGACCAGGCGGTCGAGTAGTCCGAGCAGTTGCTCGACATCTGCCAGATGCAGCCCGGAGGTGGGTTCGTCGAGGATGTAGACATCACCCTTCTCCCCCATCTGTGCGGCCAGTTTGAGGCGCTGACGTTCCCCGCCGGACAGTGTGGTCAGCGGTTGTCCGATCCGTAGATAGCCCAGCCCCACGTCGGACAGTCGCTGTAGGATCTTGTGTGCAGCAGGTATTTTCGCGTCCCCGTCGGAGAAGAACCGCTCGGCCTGGGCCACCGACATCGCCAGTACCTCGTCGATGTCGGCACCGCCGAAGGTGTAGGTGAGTACCTCGGCCTGAAATCGCTTGCCCTCGCAGACCTCGCAGATCGTCGAGACCCCGCCCATCATCGCCAGATCGGAATAGACGACGCCCGCACCTTTGCAGTTGGGGCATGCGCCCTCCGAATTGGCGCTGAACAGAGCCGGTTTGACGCCGTTGGCCTTGGCGAACGCCTTGCGGATGGGCTCGAGCAGGCCGGTGTAGGTGGCGGGGTTGCTGCGCCGCGAACCCTTGATCGCAGCCTGATCGATGCTGACGACGCCGTCGCGTCCGGCCACGGATCCGCCGATGAGCGAACTCTTCCCCGATCCGGCGACGCCGGTCAGTACCACGAGCACACCGAGCGGGATGTCGACGTCGACATCGCGGAGGTTGTGGGTGTCCGCGCCACGGACCTCGAGGATGCCGGTCGCCTCACGCAGGGTCGCCTTGAGTGTGGCGCGGTCGTCGAGGTGGCGGCCGGTGAGGGTGTCGGCGCCGCGCAGTCCCTCGACGCTGCCCTCGAAGACGATCTGACCACCCTCGGTGCCCGCGCCCGGGCCGATGTCGACGACGTGGTCGGCGATCGCGATGGCCTCCGGTTTGTGTTCGACGACGAGCACCGTGTTGCCCTTGTCGCGTAGTTGTCGCAGGAGATCGTTCATCCGCTCGATGTCGTGCGGATGCAGCCCGATCGTGGGTTCGTCGAAGACATAGGTGACATCGGTCAGAGAGGAGCCCAGATGACGGATCAGCTTGGTGCGCTGAGCCTCTCCGCCCGAGAGCGTGCCTGCCGGTCGATCCAGGGAGAGGTAGCCCAGACCGATGGCGACGAAGGAGTCCAGCAGTTCCGACAGTGAGGTCAACAGCGGACTCACCGATGCCGTCGACGATCCCTGCAGGCTGCGCACCCAGTCGGCGAGGTCGGTGATCTGCAGGGCGCAGACGTCGGCGATGCTGCGACCGTCGATCTTCGATGATCGTGCGAGTTCGGACAGCCGCGTGCCGTCGCAGTCGGGGCACACGGTGAAGGTGATCGCGCGGTCGACGAAGGCTCGGATGTGCGGCTGCATCGCCTCCCGGTCCTTGGCCAGCATGGATTTCTGGATCTTGGGGATCAGGCCCTCGAACGTGACGTTGATGCCCTCGACCTTGATCCGCTTGGGTTCGGAGTAGAGCAGGATGTCGAGTTGTCGTTTGGTGAACTTGGCGATGGGTTTGTCGGGGTCGAAGAATCCGCACTCGCGATAGATGCGCCCGTACCAGCCGTCCATCGAGTAGCCGGGAATCGTCAGTGCGCCCTCGTTGAGGGATTTCGTCTCGTCGTAGAGGGCCGTCAGGTCGAAGTCGGAGACCTCGCCTCGCCCCTCGCATCGCGGACACATCCCGCCCGTGATGCTGAACTCCCTGCGTCCCTTGACTTTTCGGCCACCGCGTTCGATCTCGACGGCCCCGGCACCCGACACCGAGGCGACATTGAACGAGAACGCCTGCGGCGAACCGATGGCCGGCTCGCCGAGACGACTGAACAGGATGCGCAACATGGCATTGGCGTCGGTGGCGGTGCCGACCGTGGACCGCGGGTTGGCGCCCATGCGTTCCTGGTCGACGATGATCGCCGTGGTCAGGCCCTCGAGCACGTCGACGTCGGGCCGGGCCAGGCTCGGCATGAAGCCCTGGACGAACGCACTGTAGGTTTCATTGATCATCCGCTGCGATTCCGCGGCGATCGTCGCGAACACCAGCGAGCTCTTCCCCGACCCCGACACCCCGGTGAACACCGTCAGGCGCCGTTTGGGGATCTCGACGTCGACGTTGCGCAGGTTGTTCGCCCAGGCGCCATGCACCCGGATGATGTCGTGGGTGTCGGCGGGGTGGGGCGTCGATCTCGTCGGCGTCCGGCTCATCGGCTCTCCGTTGCGGTCGGGCTTCTCTGGTGGGATGGCAAGGTCTCGGGCGTCACGTGGCCCGGGCGTCAGGGAGTCTGGTTGATGCGCAGCAGGTTGCCCGTCGGGTCGCGAAATGCGCAGTCGCGCACACCGTACGGTTGGTCCATCGGTTCCTGGATGACCTCGGCCCCGGCAGCTTGGAGCTTGTCGAACACGCCTTGGAGGTCGTCGGTGGCCAACGTCAGTGCTGCGCCGTAGGTGCCCTTGGCGATGAGATCGAGGATCGTCTCCCGCTCCTGTTCGGTGATGCCGGGATCGACGGCGGGCGGGTGGAGCACGACAGCGGTCTGCGGCTGGTTCGGGGGCCCCACGGTGAGCCAGCGCATGCCGGAGTAGCCGACGTCGTTGCGAACCTCGAATCCGAGGGCGTCGCGATAGAACCCGAGTGCCGCGTCGGGATCGGTCTGTGGGAGAAAGGTGTAGGCAATGGTGATGTCCATGCCGACAACGCTAGCGGCGCCCGGCCGGTGAGACTTCTCGATTCCTGATCGGTCTGGTGATCTGTGTGGCCAGACACGTCGGAATGCCCAGGGTCTCGTCCGCGGCGCGACGGCGATACTCGGTGGGCGACATACCGACGAGCTCGGTGAAGCGGGTGCTGAAGGTCCCCAGAGACGAACAGCCCACGCCGAAACAGATGTCGGTGACCGACAGATCGCCTCGCCGCAGCAAGGTCATCGCGCGTTCGATACGCCGCGTCATCAGGTAGGAGTACGGCGATTCACCGTATGCGCGCTTGAATTCGCGACTCAGATGTCCCGCCGACATCGCGATGCCGCTCGCAAGCGCCTCCACATCGAGAGGGTGTGCGTAATCGCGGTCGATCCGGTCGCGCACCTGTCGCAGGCGGCGCAGGTCTGCCCGGCGCCGGTCGCGGTCTGGTTTCGCGGTCACATGGACGATCCTCGCACAGTTGACAGCACGTATTCGTTCAGTGCGTGCCCCGGGATCGTAGGTAGACATCGGCATCGAAGCGCAGGACCGCCACCCCCGCCTGATTCACCAGTTCGGTCGTATAGGTCACCAGGCCACGGCCGCGCGGGTCGAGGTCGACGGATTCGATCCGCATGGATCCCGACAATGTGTCCCCGGGACGTACCGGCGCCAGGAACTCCATCTCCCGGAGCCGGCGTCCGGCGATCACGCTCCACGAGGTCAGGACCGAGCTGACCGCGAGTCGCTGCGCGATCGCGAGACTGTGGATTCCGCTGGCGATCAGACCACCGAATGCCCCCGACTCCGCGGCTGCCCTGTCGACGTGAAACGCCTGCGGATCCCACTGCGACGCGAAGTCGACGAGTTCGGACTCGGAGACCGTATGAATGCCCAGTTCATGGCGTTGACCAGGCTGGAGATCGTCGGCGTACACGATGGGATCGGTCATCGCTGGGTCGGCTCCTCGGGTGTGCGGCGGCATGATGTCGGGCGGGCTCGGCGTCTCGTGCGAATTCTTTCCGACGATGTGTAACGCACTCGCCACCCTCGACGATCTCACCTATGACTCCGACCGAGAGTGCCAGACCCCCGACCCGGCATTCTCGATCGGAGTCTCTTGTTGTGGTGGGCTCCTCTGTTCTGGTGGGCCTCCCGCCCTGTGCGTGGCTGAGACGTATCGGTAGGTTCGTTCCATCAGGGTGTTGCGCTGCGGCGTGGCCCGACCATCGGACAGGGGGTATCAACTGATGACGACCACCAGGATTCCGGTCAGCATCGATCGGGCATGGCACGTCGGCGCAGACGGGGTGAGCTACCCACCCGAGCCGTGGTATCTCGGTGGCGACGCTCTCATGTCGGCGTTCGTCGTTCCGCGCGCCGACCTACCAGCCGAGGCGTTCGGCGTCATCCCCTCCGGAGCCCGCCTGCTCACGGTGGCGGGCAAGGTACTCGTCGTCGCCGCCGTCCTGCACTACACCGAGGGCGGGGTCCTGCAGTACGAAGAACTGCTCACGACCTATCCGGTGGTCTCGCCACGTCACGGTGTGCGGGTCAGCATTCCCGACATCTGGGTGACCAGCCCGAACTCGCGCACGGGCGGACGCGAGCTCTGGGGAATCCCCAAGCACCTCGGCGAGTTCACCCGCGAACGATCCGGCCGCCGGATCACCACCGCGATGACCGTGGACGGCCACGATGTCGCGGCACTCGATGCGCGGCTGGGACCGCGCCTGCTTCCCGGAACGCATCAGATCCCCCTACCGACCGCCCAGGTCCTCGACGGTCGTAGCTCGTGGTCGACCAACCGGATCGTCGCCCGACTCCGCACCGCGCGGGCGCAGTGGTCCTTTGCACCCGACGGACCACTCGGGTATCTCGCGGGTCGTCGTCCCCTGATCACCGTCGCCACCACCGACGCCGCGATCTTGTTCGGCACCAAGGTCACTCACGACTGACCGACCTCTCCCCCGACCGGAATCGTTTCCGGGACGTGGCCCCGACGTTGTCCTCCGGGCACAAACGCGCGTCCGAACTCTGGCTCGTGAGACCGTTCCACATCACATCACCCCTTTCTAGTGTCATAAGTCACAGACATGCGAAAGGGTATGCACCAGTGATCAGTTCCTCGTTCTTCGCCTGGGATCTCCGCGAGCGTGGCGACGCTCCGTGCGTCGCCGATGACACCGTCGACCTCACCTACCGCGGCTTCGCCGACCGGGTCGATGCATGTGCCCAGAAGCTGCAGCGACTCGGCGTCCGGCATGGTGACGTCGTGGCGACGGTCCTGCCGAACCGTGCCGAACTGCTCGTCGTCCTGATGGCCGCGTGGCGTCTGCGCGCGGTGGCGACCCCGGTCAACCCCACGTTCACCGCTGACGAGATGCAGTATCAGTTCGCGGATTCCGGCGCGGCGGTCGTCGTGTCCGACGTCGCGGATCTGCGGGCCGACAGGCCCGTGCTCCACGTCGACGACCTGTCTCCGGCCCCCACCCCGGGGTGGCGGGCGCCGACCGAGCCCGCCGACGCCGACGATGCCTTGCTGATCTATACCTCCGGATCGACGGGACGTCCCAAGGGAGTTCGGCTGACCCACGCGAACCTGCGCTACATGGCCACGGCAATGGCACACCACCTCGAGCTCGACGCCGACGATCACGCATTACTGATCCTGCCGCTGTTCCACGTGAACGCGATCTGCGTGAGCTTCCTGGCGCCGATCCTGGCCGGCGGACGACTCAGCATCACCGGACGGTTCTCGGTCTCGAGGTTCTTCGACGACGTCGAACGTCTACGACCCACCTACTTCTCGGCCGTACCGACCATCTATGCACTGCTGGTCTCCCATCCCGACCTCGAGCGTCGGGCTCGGACGCTCGACTCCCTGCGTTTCGCGATCTGCGGCGCCGCACCGATTTCCGCAGAACTTCTCGATCGCGTCGAGAACAGCCTGCGGATACCGATTCTCGAGGGCTACGGACTCACCGAGGGCACCTGCGCATCGACGTGCAACCCGCGTCACGGGATACGCAAGCTCGGCACCGTGGGGCCGGCCATCGAGGGCCAGCGCATCCATGTGGTCGGAGCCGACGGCGCGGACCTACCCACCGGTGACGTCGGTGAGGTGGTCATCACCGGACCCAATGTGATGCGCGGTTACCTCAATCGTCCCGAGGACACCGCGAAGACCGTCGGCGAGGGTCGGCTGCACACCGGCGACGTCGGCCGACTCGATGCCGATGGTTATCTGACGATTGTCGACCGCATCAAGGACTTGATCATCCGCGGCGGAGAAAACCTGTACCCCAAGGAAATCGAGAACGCCCTCGCGACCCACCCGGGAGTACTCGAGTGCGCGGTCGTCGGCGCACCCCATCCGGTGTACGGAGAGATCCCGATCGCCTTCGTCGTCACCTACCCCGACCACACCATCGACGACGACGACCTCACGCGGCATCTCGGCTCGCTGGTGACGAGGGCCAAGATCCCCGAGTCGATCCACATCGTCGAGGCCCTCCCCCGAAACCCGGTGGGCAAGATCGACAAACCAGCTCTCCGCCGGCAATTCGCAACGCCGACAGCGTTGTAGCGCGCGCTGTTGTAGTCCCCGCGCAATCGCATTCTCCCTCCCCCCGAACCGGCCGCACGACGGCGTCGGGTCGGCCGAACGCGTCCGCACCCCGAAACCACCCACCAATTTCGCTTCACCCCGAAGGAGTACCCATGGGATTCACCACCCCGGATTTCCCGCCCGTGGAACCGGAGACCTTTCTCGACAGGCCGTTTCTCGACCGGCTGCGCGTTCTCGGCGCGCACTGGGCCGAATACGGCTTCGGCACACCCAAGATGGTGCACACGATCTACCTGATCAAGGTCGGCGTGCTGTATATCGTTGCGGGACTGTGTATCGCGACGTTCAGTTCGGGACTCAACGTTGTCGACGTCGGTTCCTGGTGGAACGAACTGATCGTGTATCAAAAGGTGGTCCTGTGGACCGTCCTGCTCGAAACCCTCGGGCTCGGCGGGTCGTGGGGTCCGCTGGCCGGCCATTTCAAACCGATGACCGGTGGGTTCCTGTTCTGGTTGCGGCCGGAGACGATCCGCCTGCCACCGTGGCCGGGACGCGTACCGTTCACCAGAGGTGATTCCCGAACTGTCGCCGATGTCGTGATCTACGCGGCAATCCTGATCACCATCGTTGTCGCACTGGCACTCCCGGGCGTTGCGTCATCGTCGATGAACTCGGTCGTCGCCGGTGATCACGGCGTGGTGAATCCGGTGGTGCTCTACCCGCTGATCGCGCTCTTCGTGGTCATCGGGTTGCGCGACAAGGTGATCTTCATCGCGGCACGGTCCGAGCAGTACCTGCCGGCACTGGTGTTCTTCGCCTTCCTGCCCTACGTGGACATGATCCTGGCGCTCAAGCTCCTGATCGTCACCGTCTGGGTCGGCGCCGGCATTTCCAAACTGGGACATCACTTCTCGATGGTCATCCCGCCGATGCTGTCGAACACCCCCTGGTTGCCGTTCCGGTCGATCAAACGCGCCCACTACCGCGACTTCCCGCACGACATGCGACCGTCGCGCCTCGCCTCGGGAGTCGGGCACGTCTTGGGCACCATCGTCGAGATCGTGACTCCGTTGGTGCTGCTGTTCTCCACCAACAAGTGGCTTACGCTGGCGGGCGTGGTGCTGATGGTCTGCTTCCACCTGTTCATCTTCTCCACCTTCCCCCTCGCGGTACCGCTGGAGTGGAACATCCTGTTCGCCTACGCGTCGATCTTCTTGTTCTGGGGACACCCCACGTGGGACGGTTTCGCGCTGACCGACACCACCATGCCGTGGGTGCTCGCCCTGATCGCCGCAGCGCTGTGCTTCTTCCCGGTGCTGGGCAATCTCCGCCCGGACCTCGTGTCGTTCCTGCCGTCGATGCGGCAGTACGCCGGGAACTGGGCGTCGGCCACGTGGGCCTTCGCACCGGGCGCCGAGGACAAACTCGACCAGTGCGTGGTGCGCTCATCGAAGACACCAGGACCCAGCTGCTCGCGTCGTATCCACCGGAGGTCGCCGACGTCGTCATGCACCAGATGATGGCGTGGCGTTCCCTGCACAGTCAGGGGCGTGCGCTGTTCTCACTCATGATGCGTCACCTGGGCGACGACATCGACACCTACACTCTGCGAGAGGCCGAGTTCTCGTGTAATTCGCTGGTGGCCTTCAACTTCGGTGACGGACACCTGCACGACGAGAAGATGATCGCGGCCCTGCAGCGCCGTTGTGACTTCGCGCCCGGTGAGTTCACGATCGCCTGGATCGAGTCGCAACCCATCCACAAGGGCACCCAGCGCTACAAGGTGATCGACGCGGCGCTCGGGGTCATCGAGACGGGCACCTACCGGGTCGCCGACGCGGTTGCCGAGCAGCCGTGGTTGCCCAATGGGCCGATCCCGGTGCAGGTCGACTGGACGCTCGACATTGACGCCCGCCGCGCGCTCACCGATCCTGAGATCGTGACCGAACCCCGGATGCGCTCGACACCCTCGCGGCAGGTGCAACCGTGACGACTGCCGTCGTCGTCGGCGGCGGGCCCAACGGGCTCGCCGCCGCCCTGCATCTCGCCCGCAACGGCGTCGAGGTCACCGTCCTCGAGGCCGCCGACGAGGTCGGCGGGGGTAGTCGGTCGGGCGAGCTGACCGAACCGGGCCTCATCCACGATCACTGTGCGGCCTTTCACCCACTGGCAATGGGTTCGCCGTTCTGGCGCAGCGTCGGCCTGGAGTCCTACGGCTTGACCTGGTGCCTCCCGGAGATCGACTGCGCCCATCCCCTCGACGACGGGACTGCCGGACTCCTGTACCGCAGCATCGATCGGACCGCCGACGGACTCGGCCCCGACGGCCTGCGTTGGCGGCTGGCCCTCGGTGACCTCGCGCGCGGCTTCGACGAGCTCGGCGAGGATCTCCTTCGTCCGGTCGTACATCTGCCGCGGCATCCGTTGCGGCTGGCGGCCTTCGGGCCGCGTGCGGTATTGCCCGCGACCGTGATGGCCCGCTGGTTCCGTACCGATCGCGGTCGCGCGCTGTTCGCCGGTATCGCGGCGCACGCGTTCACCCGACTCGACCGGCCGCTCACCGCTTCGCTGGGCATGATGATCGCGGCGAGCGGACATCGCCACGGGTGGCCGGTCGCCCGAGGGGGTTCCGGTGCGATCGCCACCGCCGCGGCGGCCGCGATCGGTGACCACGGCGGCAAGATCGAGACCGGCACACTGGTCTCGGCGCGCTCCGACATCCCGTCCGCCGATCTGGTTTTGCTGGATCTCTCACCCGCGCAGGCACTCTCGATTTATGGTGACCAGATGCCGGCCAGGGTGAGACGCGCGTTGCAGCGTTACCGCGTGGGATCGTCGGCGTTCAAGGTCGACTACGCCCTCGACGGCGACATCCCCTGGACGACTCCCGACTGCGGACGCGCGGGCACCGTTCATCTCGGTGGTGATGCCTTCGAGGTGTGGCACACCGAGCGGCAGCGGGCCGCCGGGATCATGGTGGACAGGCCGTTCGTCCTGCTCGGGCAGCAGTATCTCGCCGATCGGTCGCGCAGCCGCGGCGGACTCAATCCGATCTACGCCTACGCCCACGTACCCCGCGGATACGACGGCGACGCCACCGACGCGGTGACCGCCCAGATCGAACGTTTCGCCCCCGGATTCCGCGATCGGATCGTCACCGTGCGCAGTACCGGTACCCGTCAATTGCAGTCCTACAACCCCAATTTCGCTCTCGGAGACATCATCGGCGGAGCCAATGACGGGCTGCAGATGCTGGCGCGCCCGCGACTATCGGCGAACCCGTACGCGCTCGGCGTCGACGGGGTCTATTTGTGTTCACAGTCCACCCCGCCCGGCGCGGGCGTGCACGGCCTGTGCGGTTATCACGCTGCGTCGGCGGCCCTGGCATCGTTGCGGGGGCGCCGATGACCGAGGTCGATGGCGATCGAGGGACGCAGGCGCGTGCGCGGCTGGCCCGCATGCCTGCGACCGCCGATGCCGAGTTGCAGGAGGTGGTCACGGCGATCGCGCGCCGGCTCCGCGCGCAGGAGGCGACCATCGTCGCGGATCTGACCGCCATGATGGCCCGCGAGATCGACCATCTCGACGCGGATCCGAAGCTCGTCGAGATGCTCGAGGCGAGTGTGCACGGCAACGTCTCGACGATCATCCACGTTCTCGCCAACGACATCCCCGTCGATCATCTGCAGCCGACGACCGCCGCGGTCGAGTACGCGCTGCGCCTCGCGCAACGCGATGTGCCGTCGAATTCCCTTGTGCGCGCCTATCATCTGGGCCAGAACGCGGTGATGTTGTTGTGCTATCAGATGATCGGTGAACTGGAGCTGGACGCGGACCGGGCGATGGCGGTGACCCGACACATTTCGGGCGTCATGTTCGGCTACATCGACTGGATCACCCTCTATGTGTTCCAGGCGTACGAGGATGAACGCCGCCGATGGCTCGGCGCCGACGCCACGCTGTCCTCGACCGCGATTCGTCGCGTTCTCGACGGCACCGACACCGACGGCCGCACCTTCACCGAGCAGACCCGATACCGGCTGGACCGCCCGCATCTCGCCGCGATCATCTGGTCCGACGACGACGGTGTGGATCTCCGGCGCCTGCACCGCGGCGCCGAGGAACTCGCGGTTCGCCTGCGCGCCGACGGGCCTCCGATCCTCACGGCCGTGGACCGGTCGACGATCTGGGTCTGGTTCCCGCTGCGCACGGCGTCGAGTGAGCGTGCGGTCGGTGAGATCGACCTGCCACCTGGACTCCGGGGTGCGTTCGGTCTGGTCGGTGCGGGCGTCGACGGATTCCGTCGCAGCCATGAGCAGGCTCGCGGGGCCTATGCGGTGGCGATCATGCCCGGCAGCGGCACCGGATCGATCGTGGGATTCGCTGACCGCGGAGTCGCCATCGCCTCGCTGCTCGCGCAGGATCTGCCGGCCACCACGGCCTGGGTGCGGGAGGTGCTCGGTGGTCTCGCCGACGATTCACCCACGGCGGCGACGCTGCGCGAGACGCTCTCGGTCTACTACGCGACCCGAGAGAGTCATCTGCATACCGCGACCCGCCTCAACCTGCATCGCAACACGGTAAAGTACCGCGTCGGCAAAGCGCTGGCCGAGGTACCCGGACATCGCGACCGGCTCGATCTCGCCCTGGCGTTGACGGTCTGTGAACTGTTGGGGCCCAGCATCATCTCCGGTCCGGCCTGACCCGACCGGGGCCATCGGCGGGACGCAGGGCCCACGCGGGCACCCAGTGGGTGACCGACTCCTGCCGGTCGCGTGCGCTCAGGGTGTAGGTGACCTTGCCGTACCACTCTCCCCACTCCGACAGCCCCCACTCGGTGAGGACTCCGGTGGCGACTTTCCGGATCTGCAGGCCGTCGGGATGATAAGTGCCACTGTGGTGCGGGGTCTGCGGATACAGCGCGTTGAGATCGATCAGCACCGCCCGGTGGCCGACGCGCACGAAAGCAGGCCGGTGGGGTCGCCCGCTGTCGCCGCCGATCCGAGCCATACCCACGCATCCGATCATATGTTCGATTGCTGTCGTTTATCCAACCGGCGATGCGGGTATCCCGCCGTCACGGAGACGATTCGAGTGAACGAACGTACACTGAGAACCATGAGCAGCAGGCGGTTGGTCGGCGAACAGGGAGAAGTCCGTGCGCTGGCACGACTGGGACTGAGCGAACTGGGCAAGGCCACCGTCGGGATCGCGCGGGTGCACCGTGCGACCTCGGCGGCGGTCTTCGGCACGCTCGACCTCGCGATCGGCAGGCCTGTCGCGCCGGTGCGCACCGTGCACGACGCGGTCAGTGAAGCGGTCTACACCTCGATCACCGGAGTGCTGGACTCGGCCACGATCGTCGCCGACGCGTTGCCCGAGACCGGGCCTCAGCCCACCAGGACCGTCCGTGGCGCGGCCATGATCGGCATTCTCGACGGACTCATCGGCGACGCCCTCGACGACGAACATTCCCCGCTGGCGCCGCAGATGGCTCCCCGTGTCGGCGGGTCGCCGGTCGCCGTGACCACCGACGGCTTGGCCGCCGCGTATCCGCGCGCCACCGGACACCTCGTCGTCTTCCTGCACGGGCTGATGGAGACCGAACACGCCTGGCGACTCGGTGGACGCCCGACCTATGGAGCGCGGCTCGTCGACGACATCGGTGCCACCGAGGTGCAGATCCGCTACAACACCGGCCGCCACATCAGCGACAACGGCGCGACCCTCGCCCGATTGCTGAGCGAGATGGTCCTGCTGTGGCCGGTGCCGGTCACCCGCATCTCGCTCGTGGGGCATTCGATGGGCGGCCTCGTCATCCGCAGCGCGTGTCACCTCGGTACGAGCAACCGCGCGCCGTGGGTGCCGTTGGTGACCGAGACGGTCAGTCTCGGCTCCCCGCACCTCGGTGCGCCCCTGGCACGGGGCGTGCACGCCGCGTCGTCGGCGTTGCGCATGCTGTCGGTGACCCGACCGTTCGGCGAGTTGTTGCGTCGGCGCAGTGCCGGCGTCCGAGATCTCTTCCACGGCAACGTCATCGCCGAGGATGGACCATCGGCGGATCCGGACGGCTGGTGGCAGGCGCCCGGCGCGGACGTCCCACTACTCGCCGGCGCCCGCCATCTGTTCGTCACGGCCTCCCTCTTCGGCAATCCACGCCACCCGCTCGGCCGCTTCATCGGTGACGGCCTGGTTCTGACGCCGAGCGGTCGAGGGTTCCATCGCTCCCGGCGGATCGGATTCCGCGACGAGGACGGCATGCATCTGGGCCGCGCGAACCATTTCACACTGCTCAACCACGACGATATCTACCTGTGGCTCCGTGACGGACTCCGTCCGCTGCGAGCACTCACTGCCGGCTAGTCGAACAGATCAATCGAACGAATTGACGGATTTCTCTTGCGGTGACAGCCGCCGCCGACTACAGACCGACCTGGTGACGGTCACCGAGGAACACGAACGTGCCGCTCGGCGGATGGAATCGGTGAGTCAGCCCGCACTGATCGAGGTCGAGAACCGCGGGGTGTACCGGAAGCTGGGTTTTCAGAACATCTCCGGCTTTCTCAGTCGCCGATTACGGATCACCGACACCTTCCGTCGTAAACGACGGTTGCAGGCGTCGGGGCAGTTCACGACACCCACCGGTACGCCGCTATCGCCGTCGGCACCAACCCTGGCCGACGGTGTCGCCGACGGCGTTCTCGGCCCGGACCACGTCCACGCGGTCCTCGACGTGCTCGGCAAGATCCCGGTCGCATTGCCCGCCGAGGTCCACACCGCAGCGGAGCAAACGCTGGGGCAACTGGCACGCGAACACACCCCCGCGGAGTTGGGGGTCCTCGGGCAACAACTGCTTGCCCGGGTCGATCCCGACGGCGAGCTGACCGAACCCGCCGACCGGGCCCGGCAACGGCAACTATGGTTGGGACGTCAAGACGCCCAACAGATGTCGGTGATCAAAGGCCGCCTGGACCCGGCCACCCGCGCGATGTTCGACGTGGTGTTGGCGTCATGGGCGGCCAAAGGCGTCAACAATCCCGACGACGAGCACTCCCCGCACGGATCCGTCCACGATGCCGACCCGGACGTGGTGGAGGCCGCGGCCCAACGCGATACACGCGCCACCGCGCAACGCCAGCATGATGCGTTCCGTGCCCTGCTCCACGCCACCCTCGACGGCGGGTTGCTGGGTAAGAGTCATCGGGGTCTGCCGCCGCAGTTGATCGTGTCGATCACCTCCCAGGAATTACGCGAGCAGGCCGGTCTCGGACGTACCGCCACCGGTACGACACTGCCGATCGGTGCCGTGGTGGAGGTGGCGGCACGGGCGCAACAGTATTTGGCGGTGTACGCCGATCATTCGTCGGAGATCTTGTATTTCGGGCAAGCCCGTCGGTTCGCCTCACGGGGGCAGCGGCTGGCCCTGGCCGATTCCTACGGGGGCTGTTCGCATCCGGACTGTTCGGCGCCGATGGTGCATGTCGAAATCCACCACGCCGCCCGTGACTATGCGCGGGGCGGGAACACCGACATCCACGATCTCGCCCCGGCGTGCGGCGTGCACAACCGCATGGTCGGCCCCGACACCGGCCAGTACACCACCGAACTGATCCGCAGTGGCCCCGACGCCGGACGCTTCGGCTGGCGACTCAACACCGAACCCGGACAGCCACAGAATCCGTTGCGGGTCAACCGATTCTTTCGGATCGACCGGACGTTTCGGGCCGCGGTCGAACACATCCGAGACGCGGCCGGCATACCGGCCGACCCGCCCTCACCACCGGTATCGAGGTGCGAAGCCCGCCTCGATACCGGGGTACAGCGAGTCGTGCACCGCGAAGCCAACAGCCAACACGGCCACCGACGGACCGGCCCACACGATCACCCACCACCCGGACTGGGGCCACCAGGACTGAGTCCACCCGGGCTGGGTCCACCCGACCGTCATCGACCACAGGCACCACGAGGCGACATCAACTACTTCCTCGCCCACCCCGACGCAGCCTGACCAGACCAACGATCCAACAACCACACACACGCGAAGTCACCGGCACACCACAACGGACGCCGGTGACCTCGCCATGCGTTGATGACGGGGCACACCTCTGCGCCATCCTCGAATCCGGCGGAGCGGCTTGACCTTCAGGTAGGTCGAGGTCCGATGATGTCCCGGTGACCAATTCGGAGATGATGTCGATCGGGGCGTTCGCCGATGCGTGCGGCCTGACGACGAGCGCCCTACGTTTCTACGACGACGCCGGGCTACTGCGGCCAGATCGGGTCGATCCAGGCTCGGGCTACCGCTGGTACACCCCGGGCCAATGTGACCGTGCGGTCCTGGTTCGACGCCTACGAGAAATCGGCATGCCCATCGTGGGGGTGCGGAAGATGCTCGACTCCGCACCGCTCGATGCCAAGCGTTGTCTCGACGATTACCTCGCGGAGATCATCGGCGCGGCCGAAGCCGCACGGTCGACTGCCTCGCTCATCAAGGCACAGTGGGACATTCAGCCA
Source organism: Gordonia sp. YC-XJ4 (assembly GCF_059511865.1). NCBI lineage: Bacteria > Bacillati > Actinomycetota > Actinomycetes > Mycobacteriales > Gordoniaceae > Gordonia > Gordonia sp. YC-XJ4. The sequence goes on along the minus strand of NZ_CM183447.1, from coordinate 2,961,899 downwards.
GAACCCGGTGTGACGACGATCAGTGGAGCGATGTTTGCCGCCGCGACCGACCAGGTTCTCACCACCACGGCATGCGACGCGGAGTTCGCCGTCCTCAGCGGCGTTCGCGTGGAGATCGAAAACGGGGCTCTCACAATGAGTGCCACCGATCGCTTTCGGCTCACGACTCGGTCGCTCGTCGCCGGGCAGACGGGCGCGACGTGTGCGGGCACGGTCCACGCAGACGACCTGCGCCGGTGCCTGGCCGATCTCCGACACTCCCCTGTCGTTGAGCTGACTGTCGACGACGACGGCCTCACGATCACGCTTCCCGGCGGACGCCGGCGTCACTGCCGATTGATCGACGACACCTTCCCGGATCATCGTGCGCTGCTCGGGGCGCTGCCGACTCCGACGACAACGATGCTGACGTCGAGGACCGGACTGCTCGACGCACTCGAGCGCGGCCCCGCAGAATTCGTCGAGATGCAGATCGATGAGGGGCGGATCGCCCTTCGCCCGTACCCGTGCCCGTCCGACGACGACTCCGACTCTGGCACCGCAGAGCTCGGCGACGAGATGCGCCTGGTGGCCGAGGTGACAGGTGTAGCGCTGACCCTCTGGTTCGAGATGACGACGCTCTATCCGGCGATCAGCACCGCGATCGGCGCGGACGTGCTCGTCGAACTCCGCGGCAGAGATCAGCCCGCCACGATCCGCTCGGCCGATCGTGGCGAACTGACCACACTGGTGATGCCGGTCAGGAACCCTGCGTCCGCCGGCCGGGTCGCGTCCTGACCTTCGGGAGCAACGCATAGCCGGGCGCCGCACTCAGCCGACCGGGTCGAGAACCACCCGCACCGACACCGAACCCTTCTCGTCGCGTGTCGCGACGGCATGTCCTGTCCGCTCGGCGCCGTCGAGCAGCAGCGACAGCGGTCCACCGTTCCCGGTGAAGTTGCGCCACCACTTCTTCTTGTCCGGCAGCGCCACTCCGATCAGGACGGTGTCACGAGGTGCCCCTCCCTCGGAGGTCGCAGTGCCGTGTCGATACGCGACCGGCAGCCGGAACGTGGCGCCCGACCGACGGCCGGTGTAGGTCACCACGGTCATCGACCTGCCCAGTGCCGGACCGACGACCGGTAATCCGAACAGCGGGATGACCGCTTTGTTGGTCATGGCTGCTGCGGAGGTGAACAGGCTCATCGGGCTCCTTCGTCGTGGACGGATGCGGCACGGCGCGGGTGGTCAGTGCCGATGACGGTCGAACGGCCGATGATGATCGAACGCGTCGCAAGGGCATCGTCGTTGATGGTGGCCACCTTGGTACCCGGTTTGCGGCCGTCTCGGACCTCGGAGATGCCGACCCCGGCGTCGGTCAGGCGACGATGGGTAGCCCCAATGTCGGTGCTCCCCCACGCAATACCCCATAGGCGGATGGGCTCGTCGGCGGGCGCGCTGTCGGGGACGACGACTTCCACGACGAGATCGCCTCGGCGGAAGAACAACTGTCGCAGACCGTCGACGACTCGGCGGTCGAGCCGGAAATCCAGTCCGAGCGTGGCACCGAACAGCGCGACCGCGTGATTGCGATCGGGGCTGGAGAACACGAGATGATCGATACCGGCGATGTCGGCGGCAACCTCGGGCGCCGACACGGTCAGCCCGCGATCGGCCACCGGGTCGGCCGGGGTGACACCGAAGGGCAACGTGTCGACATGCCACTCCCCGCGCACGTCATCTCCCGTCGGTGCCGTCAGCTCCAGACCGCGCCGCCGGAGTAGGCGCACATGACCGTCGGCGTCGGGGACTCCGAAGAGTACTCGGTGCTGATCACCAGATGTACTGGGCCGCAATCGGATTCGAGCAGCGAACACGCCGATGTCGTCGGTGGGCTGCGACAGACCGAGCAGCCTTGCATATGCCGCGGCCGATGCGTCGACGTCGGGCGTGCCGAGATCGACAACGGCAACCGGGTCGTGCGGTCCGGTCGGTGCCGTGGCGGTGGGTCCGGTCTCGATCCCGCTCGGGACGTCGGTGTCGGCGTCATGGGCCATCGGAGAAATGCTCCTCATCGTCTGTGTCGGCCGCGACGGCCGCGCGGGGGTCGGGGTGGCTCCTCGCGCGGCGGGCTGCTGGTGATGTGCCACGACCCGCAGTCACAGCGATAACACCGCAGCGTCGGCGCACGCCGACCGACCTGCCGTATCCGGCCGATCCCCTCGATGGCTGCCGCCTCCGAACCGAAGGCGTCCTTGTACGGCGTCGGACAGTCCCGATACACCGGCGCCGGACGCCGTCGACGCCGCGGGGTCAGGTCTGTCCGCGCCTCCACACCTCGATAGAACTGCTCGAGGTCGTCGTCGGAGAAAGGCGTCATCACTGCACCACCACCGATCTGCGACGGCGCGTCGACCTCTTCTGTCGGTCGCAAGCATCCGGGTGGTTGCCTGATCGGGTGGGCACATACCCAGCCTGCCATCCTCCTCGGCGTGACGTCGCGTCAGCGCGCCGAGCGCTCGGCGTGTTATCGGCTCAGCGCGCCATCCACAACCGCCGGCGGATCACCTGGCGCATCCGCCGCAATTCGGAGTTGCTCAGTCCGCTCGGCGGTGCCTCGTCGACGAGCTGATCGACCTGCGCGAAGAAGTCACGATCGGTCAGCCCGAACTGCTCGGTGATCTCACGGGACGAGCCACCGCCCAATGTGTACCAACTCGTCTCGAAGTCGATCATCTGCTGCTGCTTGTTGTTGATCACTGTCATGGTGCCGCCCAACCATCGTGGTGTTTCCGTGCGCACAGAACACTCTCGGTCTTGGCTCGGCCGAGAATGTTGCAGGAGTGCGGTTGACGTCCTTTGTACACCGCGACGGTGACCGAGGGCAGTCATTTGTGCACCGACGAGGTTAATCCCCGCGAGCTCTTTCCACAGGTATCGAAACACCGTGTCGCAGTGGACGACTACGTCGGTCTTTCTCGCCGTGGCGGACGTGCCGGAAATGTCTCGACGGACCGATCTCTCATCGCGGGGTCAAGGGTCGCGACGACGTCGCCGGGACCGGTCCGATCCGCTGTGCTACGCGTCGTATCGGGGAACCACCGCGTATACGGTCAGTTCCCGGGGAACGCCCTTGGCCTTGAAACGGCGGCGTCGGCGGCGGGCATAGCGCTGCGGATCGACGCTCTCGAGGGTCGCGTCGCTGATGAGCAGTTCACCCGCCCCGGCGGCACCGGCAACGCGTGCCGCGATATTGACGTCGACGCCGACGAAGTCGTCGCCGACCGCGCGAGGTGTACCGGTGTGCAGGCCGGCCCGCAGCTGAGGACGGTAGCCGTCGATCGTGAGTGCGCTGACCGCACCGATCGCCTCGTAGGCGGCCACGATCGCCTCGTCGGGATCGGTGAACATCGCCATCACCCCGTCCCCGAGGTTCTTGACGATCCGGCCGCCGTGCTGCCGGACCACCTGCTCGGTCGCGGTGTTCACTTCTCGCAGAAGTCGCAACACCTGATCATCGCCGGCTGCGAGAGCCCAGGTGGAGAACGCCACGAGGTCGGTGAACAGGATGGTCACGTCGACCGGTGTGTCCGCGGAGTGCCCGCGCCGCCGGGTCACCGATTGCCAGGCCTGTACCGCAGCGAGACCCAACTCTCTGGTTGCACTTGGCTTTTCAGGTCTGGCGTCAGCGATCAACCGGGCCAATCGGTCCGACGGTCGGGAGTCGGTGATCGATGGTGGTGCGTCCGGCAGCAACCTGCGGACCGCGCGGATCGCCCGGATGCCGGTGGAATTGGCGTCGGCGCGGGCGAGAGCATCTGCGGCGCGGGCACTCAGCGGTGCCGGTTCGGGACCCGATGGCGGTTCGGGATTCGGGTCGGATGAATCGGGGGCGTCGCCGGCGTTCACCGCAGTCGCTCCGCGTCTCGCGCCAAGGACAGCAGCTCGTCGGCGAGACCGGACAGAGTGGCGCGGTCGGCGTCTTCGCCCACCGCGGTGGCGAGGTCCTCGGCGGCACATCGCAGGGCGAACATCCGGTCCCCGAACTCCGCGACCTCGGCCGACGACAAGATCACCGCATCGTCGGGAATAGAAGTACCCGCCACGAGCGCTCTCTGTTCGTACGCCCGCTGTCGACATGACCGTTTGCAGTACTTGCGTCGCCGACCCATCTCGGAATCGGCCATGGCCGAGCCGCACCACGCGCACGCGTAGGTTCGCCGGGAACGGGTCGCATCCACGGCACAGACCGTACCGTGCGCGGTACTCATCGCGACACAAGCCGCGCGCGGTGTCGCGTGCATCGGGCGTCACGGATCAAGAAGAGTAGAATGGTTCTGTTCAGCAGCTGGTTTGGTCAGCGAGCAAGCCGAGAGGAAAGCAGTAGCAAATGGCAGATCGAGTACTTCGGGGTAGCCGCCTCGGTGCGGTGAGCTACGAAACCGATCGTGATCACGATCTCGCGCCGCGGCGGATTGTCCAATACCGCACCGACAACGGGGAGATCTTCGACGTCCCGTTCGCCGACGACGCCGAGGTGCCGTCGAAGTGGCCGTGCAAGAACGGCATGGAGGGCACCATCCTCGAGGGCGCCGAGCCCGAGGAGAAGAAGGGCAAGCCGCCGCGCACCCACTGGGACATGTTGCTCGAGCGGCGCAGCGAGGAAGAGCTCGAGGTCCTGCTCAATGAGCGCCTCGACCTGCTCAAGCAGCGCCGTCGCGGAGCGACGAATTGATCGAGCGCCGCGGAGCGACGAATTGATCGAGCTCTGCGGAGCGACGAATTGATCGAGCGCTGCGGGGCGACGAATTGATTGAGCTCTGGGGGGCGACGAACTGATCATCTGATCATCGCCGACTCAGGCATACAGACGGGCGGCCCGGGAGATTGTCTCCCGGGCCGCCCGTCGTTCTGTCTGTCTGGTGCGTCGTCAGCGCCGTACGCCGAGTTGGGCGAGCCGACTCTGCACACCCCAGCGGAACACCTTGACGAAGGCCTCCGACATGACGCCACCGCTCATCTTCGACTGACCGATCTCGCGTTCGGTGAAGGTGATCGGAACCTCACGGACGTCGAAGCCCGTCTGGATCGATCGCCATGCCAGGTCGATCTGGAAGCAGTACCCGGCGGATTCGACGGTATCGAGGCTGATCTTCTCCAGCACCGCGCGGCGGTACGCGCGGTAACCGGCCGTAATGTCGTGGATTCCGGCACCGAGCGCGAGACGCGCGTAGGTGTTGGCGCCCCGCGACAGGATCTCACGCCGGCGCGGCCAGTTGACCAATTCGCCACCCTTGACGTAGCGCGAGCCGATGACCAGGTCGGCGCCGTCGTTGATCGCCGCAAGCAGGGCGGGTAGTTGTTCGGGAGCGTGGCTGCCGTCGGCATCCATCTCGATGATGACCTCGTAGTCGCGTGCGAGCCCCCAGGCGAATCCGGCCAGGTAGGCCTTACCGAGTCCGTCCTTGTCGACCCGGTGCAGGACGTGGATGCGGCCTGCGACGTCGGCGGCGGCCAACTCGTCGGCAACCTCACCGGTACCGTCCGGGCTGGAATCGTCGACGACGAGCACGTGGATGGCGCTCAGCGCGGTCTGCAGGCGACCGATGATGAGTGGCAGGTTCTCGCGCTCGTTGAAGGTCGGGATGACGACCAGCGCTTTCTCGCCGTCGGGCCCGACCACGGTGGGTCGCTCGACACCACCGGCGGGCGATCGGTCACTGTTCGTCACCGGTGTACTCCTCCGACTTCTCCGGGGCGGTGCCGGCACCCTTGTGAGGCCGCACCGCCGTGAATCTCTGAGTGAACCTAGTACGCATTGCCACCGCGACCAAAAGCGCCACCACCGCGAGGAGCATCGCGATGCGTTCCGGCCATGCTCCCAGACGGGTGGCGATCGTCGTGGCGGAACTCAACGGAAGCCGGTCGGCGAGGATCGCCGGGGTGAAGATGTCCGATTCCGACGTCATCGATCCGTCTGGTTCGATGAGTGCGCTGACTCCGCTGGTCGCGGCCACGATCACGGCCCGACCGTGCTCGACCGCCCGGAATTGCGACATCGCGAGTTGCTGGTAGGTCATGTTCGTGCGACCGAACGTGGCGTTGTTGGTGGGTACGTACAGGATCTGGGCGCCCTGATCGACCGCGTCGCGTGCCGCCCGGTCGAAGGCGACCTCCCAACACGTGGTGACCCCGACGGTGACGTCACCGGAACGTCCGGGCACGGTCAGCACCGACGGGCCGGTGCCGGGGCGGAAGTTGCCTGCCATGTCGGCGTAGGACGAGAACATCCGGAAGAACGGACGCCACGGCAGGTATTCGCCGAAGGGCTGGATGATGTGCTTGTCGTACCGCGCGATGGGGCCCCGGCTACCGTCCCAAACCAGCACGGTGTTGGTCGGGCGACCGTCGGGTTCGACGATCAGCGTGCCCACCAGGATCGGTGCGCCCACGGCGTCGGAGGCCGCGGTGATCTCTGCGGCGGCGTCGGGGTTGTCCAGTGGATCGATGTCGGAGGCGTTCTCAGGCCACGCGACGAACGACGGTTGCTCGATGTGGCCGGCGTTGATCTCGTCGGCGAGCGCCATGGTTTCTCGGACGTGGTTGTCGAGGACGGCGCGCCGCTGGGCGTTGAACTCGAGTCCGAGTCGCGGCACATTGCCCTGAACTGCCGCGATCTGCGCCGAAGCACCCGATACGTTGCGGTCGACGGTGTCGGGCAGTAACGCGATCGCCGAGACCGGCGCGAGCAGGGCCAGGACGATGCCCAGTGCGGCGCCGCGGACGACAGAGGATCGTGGGCCCATGCCGACGGCGGCGTCTCGGCGGGTGGCGAGCTGGATCACCCAGACCACCGATGCGCCGAACAGCGCAACCGCCCCGGACACCCCGGGTGCCCCGAGGACCGACGCCAGCGGCAGCAACGGGCCGTCGACTTGACTGAATGCGGTTCGTCCCCAAGGGAATCCGCCGAAGGGAAACGACGACCGCAGTCCCTCGACCAGCACCCACGACAGTGCGAACCACAGCGGCGGCACGGGCAGTCGCATCGTCAGCGTCGCGCACAGCCCGAACAGGGCCAGGTAGGCGGCGAGCGCGGCGGCGAGCGCCAACCACGGCAGGGGCCCGACGTACACACCGATCCAGGGCAGCAGGGGGACGAAGAACCCGACACCGTAGACGAAGCCGATCCAGGCCCCGGTCCGCGCGCGGGGACGCCCCTCGGCCAGCAGCCCGTAGAGCAGTCCGAGCGACACCACCGCCATGAACCACCAGTTGCGGGGTGGGAAGGCCGAGAACATGGCGAGCCCGGCCAGGGCGGCGAGGACGGTGCGTACCGCCCACAGCGTTCGGCGGTGTGCGGCGGGCGAGGCGGTGGTCCAACGGTCGCGCAGCCGATCCCAGCGCCGCGGTGGGGACTGCTCGGTGCCGGCGGAGCGATCGGCATCGGTCCCGGGGACGGCGTCGGTTCCCGATGCCGGCGTCACCAATCGCCTCCGTCGACGTCGTGGATGATCGAGCCGGCGCGGACGGTCCGCACGCATCGTGGCAGGCGGGCATCGGGTGAGACGTCGGGCAGCGCGGGTACGCGCGATCGCGGATCGGTCGACCACCGCTGCACCCCGGCGTGCGAGCCGGCGACCACGAGGTCGTCGGCTTCCCACACCGCATAGTCGGCACGCGCTCCGGGTTCCAGCGTGCCGGTCAGTCCGTCGTGCACACCGCCGGCGCGCCACGCGCCGCGTGTGCAGGCGCCGAATGCCGCCCGCGCCGAGATCGCCGACGACGCCCGATGTGGGTGCACCGCAGCTCGGATGGTTGCCCACGGATCGATCGCCGTCACCGGCGAATCGGAGGAAAACGAGAGTGCCACACCGGCTTTGGCGAGCATTGCAAAGTCGTTGAGGCCGTCGGCGCGAGGCCCGAGCCGTTGGGCATACAGCCGTTCACGTCCACCCCATTCGGCGTCGAACAGCGGCTGCATGCTCGCGATCACTCCGCAGCGGGCCAGGATCGCGGCGTCGGTGGCGTCGGTCATCTCGACGTGTTCGAGCCGATGGGCGCAGCGTGCCAGAGCCGGTGTGCCGAGTTCGTCGGCGACCGAGGCGAACGCGGCGACGACGGCCTTGGTCGCGGCGTCACCGATCACATGGAAGCCTGCCTGCGCGCCCGCCAGCGTGCAGGCGTGGATGTGCGTCCGGATGGTCTCGGGTTCGAGATAGTTGATGCCGCTGGTGTCCGGATCGTCGGTATATGGCTCCCGCAACCACGCGGTGTGCGAGCCGAGAGCGCCATCGACGAACAGATCCCCGGCCAGCCCGTCGGCGCGGGTGATGGAGAGCAGCTCGGCGGCATGCTCGGCGTCCTGCGCCGCCTGCCCCCAATAGCGGCGCACCTCCACCGGGTGGTCGAGGTCGGCCAGGGCGAGGAAATCGTCGAGGCCGGCGATCTCGGGTCCGCCGTTCTCGTGCACCGCCACCACTCCGGCGGCGGCCGCGGCGTCGAGTGCCCGGCGCTGCCACCGGGCGCGGGTCGCCGGGGTCACCAGTGTACGGGCAGCGGCACGCACGAGGTGGTGTGCCTGGGCGACGAGCGGCGCATCGGGGTCGTACCCCTCGGCGGCGTCGAGGTCGGTGACCAGCCGGCGCAGCGCGGTGGAGGCGACCGCCGAGTGCTCGTCGATGCGCGCGAGGTAGACCGGGCGGTGACCGACGACGTCGTCGATCTCGGCTGTCATGGGAAACCTGCGGTCATCCGGATCGACGCCCGCCCAGGTGGAATCGTCCCACCCGAGCCCCCAGATCAGCTCGTTCTCGTCGGCTCCGTCCGCGGCGGCCGCGAGGCGTGCGAGACAGTCGGTACGGCTGGTGGACTCACTCAGCGTCAATCCGTCCAGGGCGAGTCCGGTCGACGTCAGATGCACATGGGAATCAACGAAGGCGGGTGCGACGAAACGCCCGGCCAGATCCATGATCCGGGCATCGGGGTGCAGGGCTCGGCCCACGGCGTCGGAGCCGACCCACGTCACGACGCCGTCGGTGACGGCGAGCGCGGTCGCGTCGGGAACGCTCGATGAATAGACGAGTCCGCCGAGCAGGAGTTCGGTAGCCACGATCGTCCAGTGTGCCCTGAGTGGGGTCGGCAGGTGTCGGGGGGTTTGGTGCGGTGCGGATCGAGGCGACGGCGGTCGGCGCGGTGATCAGTGTCCGGGCGGCAGCTGCCGGTCGCCGGCCGGGGTGGCACCTGCATGCGCCGGGTCGCCGGGAGCAGGCGAATCGACGACGGTGCCGTCGATGACGGTGCCACGTCGGAAACCCGAGGTCGCATAGATTCCGGCGCGATCCATCGCCACCACGAGACGGCGGGCGCCGAACGCGGTCACCGCGGGCCGGACCAGGCGCCGGGTGGGCGGTGCGAGCAGCACGATGCCGGCCAGTGTGGAGACCACGCCGGGAATGATCAGCAGGATCGAGGATCCGGCCATGATGGCGGTGTCGGCGAGTGGTGCCCGGGCGTCGACCTCATTGCGGGAGGCGCGCCGGAGTTCGCCGAAGACCTTCGCACCCTGCCAGCGCAGCATGAGGAAGCCGACGACGGCCGCGGCGATGGTGATGAGCACCGCCCACCCGAAGCCGAGGGTCATGGTCATCGCCACGAACACGCCGATCTCGACGGCGAGATAGAGCAGGGCATACGCGAGTCGCATGAGTCGGCCTTTCGTTGCGTGTCTGTACCGCTCAACGAACGAGGCGCCGGTTTTGCTCCGCAACCCGGGCCCACCGACTCTGGGAAAACACTGAGAAATCCGCGCTACTCCCCGTCGCGCCCCTCGATGTCACCCTCGGTCTGCAGATACACCGCCCGGAGGTCGTCGAGCATCTGCGCCGGGGGCTCGTGCCACATATCGCGCTCGACGGCTTCGAGGAGGCGTTCGGCGATGCCGTGCAGCGCCCACGGGTTCGACTCGGCCATGAACTTCTGATTGTGCTCGTCGAGGACGTAGGACTCGGTGAGCTTTTCATACATCCAGTCGGCGACGACGTCGGTGGTGGCGTCGTAGCCGAAGAGATAGTCGACGGTGGCCGCCATCTCGAAGGCACCCTTGTATCCGTGGCGCTGCATCGCCGAGATCCACCGCGGGTTCACCACGCGCGCCCGGAACACGCGACTGGTCTCTTCGGAGAGTGTGCGTGTACGCACCGCGTCCGGGCGGGTGGAGTCGCCGATGTAGGCCTCCGGGGAGCGTCCCGTCAATGCGCGCACCGTCGCGACCATGCCGCCGTGGTACTGGAAATAGTCATCGGAGTCGGCGATGTCGTGCTCGCGGGTGTCGGTGTTCTTGGCGGCCACCGAGATCCGCCGATACGCGCTGCGCATGTCGTCGACCGCCGGGATGCCCGACAGGTCGCGCCCATAGGCGTACCCACCCCATTCGGTGTAGACCCGTGCCAGATCGTCGTCGGTGCGCCAGTCCCGCGAATCGATCAGTTGGAGCAGACCCGCACCGTAGGTCCCCGGTTTGGAACCGAAGATACGGGTGGTGGCCCGACGCCGGTCGCCGTGCTCGGCCAGTGCGGCACGGGCATGGGCCGCAACGAAATTGGAGTCATCGGGTTCGTCGGCGTCGGCGGCGAGGGCGACGGCGTCGTCGAGCATGGTGACCACGTGGGGGAATGCGTCGCGGAAGAAGCCGGAGATGCGGACGGTCACGTCGATCCGGGGCCGGCCGAGTTCGGCGAGGCCGATCAGTTCGAGCGCCGACACCCGGCGCGAGGCCTCGTCCCAGACGGGCATCACGCCGAGCAGCGCGAGCACCTCGGCGATGTCGTCGCCCGAGGTGCGCATCGCACTGGTGCCCCACACCGACAGCCCGACCGACGCGGGGTATTCGCCGTGGTCGCCGAGGTAGCGCTCGAGCAGGGAATCGGCCATCGCCCGCCCGGTCTCCCACGCGAGGCGCGACGGTACGGCCTTGGGGTCGACCGAATAGAAGTTGCGGCCGGTGGGCAGCACGTTGATCAGACCACGCAGCGGCGATCCGCTGGGACCGGCCGGGATGAACCCACCGTCGAGGGCGTGCAGCACGCGCGGGATCTCCCCGGAGGTCTGTCGCAGCCGCGGGACGACCTCGGTGGCCGCGAAGCGCAGGATGTCGGCGACCGCGGGCGGATGCCCGGTGGCCACCTCGGCGACGGTCTGTTCCGACCAGTCCCCCGCCGCACACGACTGTACGAGCTCGCGGGCGAGGTGTTCGACGGCGTCGACGTCGGTGCGCGCGGCTTCGCCGCTGCCCTCGGTCAGGCCCAGGGCCTCACGCAGTCCCGGGAGGGCCGCCGTCCCGCCCCACAGCTGTCGGGCGCGCAGCATGGCGAGTACGAGGTCGACCTCGTGCTCGTCGGCGGGAGCCTGTCCCAGCACATGCAGTCCGTCGCGGATCTGCACGTCCTTGATCTCACAGAGCCAGCCGTCGACATGCAGGAGCATGTCGTCGAAGACCTCTTCGTCGGGGCGCTCGGTCAGCCCGAGATCCTGATGCATCTGCGCCGCGGTGAGCAACGTCCAGATCTGCTGACGGATGGCCGGCAGCTTGGCCGGATCGAGGGTGGAGATGTTGGCGTGCTCGTCGAGGAGTTGCTCGAGACGGGCGATGTCACCGTAGGACTCGGCGCGCGCCATCGGCGGGATCAGGTGATCGACGAGCACCGCATGGGCGCGTCGCTTGGCCTGGGTGCCCTCGCCGGGATCGTTGACGAGGAAGGGGTACACCAGCGGCAGATCGCCGAGGGCGGCATCGGTTCCGCAGTCCGAGGACATGCCGAGTGTCTTACCGGGCAACCATTCCAGGTTGCCGTGTTTGCCGATGTGCACCACCGCGTCAGCGCCGAAGCCGGGGATGTCGCCCGCTCGCCCCGCCCGCCCGGCGACCCAGCGATACGACGCCAGATAGTGGTGCGACGGTGGCAGATCCGGGTCATGATAGATCGCGACCGGATTCTCCCCGAATCCGCGCGGTGGCTGCACCATGATCGCGGTGTTGCCGAAAACCAGTGCGGCGATGACGATGTCACCGTCCGGATTGGTCGAGCGGTCGACGAACAACTCCCCCGGCGGCGGCCCCCAGTGTCTCGTCACAGCCTCACGCAACGCAGCGGGCAGCGTCGCGAACCAACGCGTGTAGTCCGCCGGCGACACCCGAATCGGGTTGGCGGCCAACGACTCCTCGGTCAGCCAATCGGCATCCTGACCGCCCGCGGCGATGATCGCATGGATCAGCGCATCGGAATCGTCCTCGGCCAGACCGGGAATGGCGTCCGGGCCGGATTCCGGGCCGATGTCGTATCCCGCGTCGCGCATTGCCCGCAGCAACGACACCAGACTGCGCGGGGTGTCGAGGCCCACGGCGTTGCCGATGCGGGCGTGCTTGGTCGGATACGCCGAGAGCATCAACGCGATACGACGTCGGGCCGCGGGGGTGTGGCGCAGCCGGGCATGGGCCGCGGCGATGCCGGCGACCCGTGCGCATCGCTCCGGATCGGGACGATAGGTGGGCAGCCCGTTCTCGTCGAATTCCTTGAACGAGAACGGCACCGTGATGATCCGGCCGTCGAACTCGGGCACGGCGACCTGGGTGGCGACATCGAGCGGCGAGAGCCCGTCGTCGTTGGCGTCCCAGTCGGCCCGCGAGGACGTGAGGCACAGGCCCTGCATGATCGGGATATCGAGGGCGGCAAGGCGTTCGATGTTCCAGGCATCGTCGTCACCGCCCGCCGACGCGGTGGCCGGGGTGGCGCCGCCGGCCGCGAGGACGGTGACGACGAGCGTGTCGGCGGTACCGAGCAGCTCGATGAGGTCGTCGGGAGCGGTGCGCAGCGACGCACAGAACACCGGCAGTGCGCGGGCGCCGGCGTCCTCGATGGCGCGGCACAACGCGTCGATGTAGGCGGTGTTGCCGGCCAGATGCTGCGCCCGGTAGTAGAGCACGGCGATCGTCGAAGTCGACCCGTCGTGGCCCGCGTTGGCAACGTCGGCGCGCGCAGTGCCGGAGCGATCGAGGATTCCCCATGCGGGGGTCTGCGCGGGCGGATCGAAGCCGAGGCCGGTGAGCAGCAGTGTGTCGGAGAGGAAGTTGTGCAGGTTCTCCAGATTGCTCACGCCCCCCGCCGCGAGGTAGTTGTGGGCCTGCTGGGCGACTCCGGCGGGAACGGTGGAGCACGCCATCAGATCGGGGTCGGGCTGCTGCTCACCGGACAGGACGACGACCGGGCGACCGGCGGCCAGTACAGCTTCCAGCCCGTCCTCCCACGCGCGGCGCCCACCGAGGATCCGGACGACGACGATGTCCGCCGGCGCAACCAGATCGGCGATGTCGTCGACCAGCAGCCGCGACGGATTGGCGATCGCATAGTCGGCGGCCGCGGCATGGGCGGTGATGAGGTCGGTGTCGGAGGTCGACAGCAACAGGATCATGAGAACTCCTCACCGGGGTGGCGCGCCCGGTCGTGTGGTCGGGGTGCCCAGCGACAGGTCTGACTCCGGGCGCATCCGTGGACACCCCCGACACAGTGGCGCGACCGCGCCGGAATCACACCGGCTTCTGACGCACTGGACGTGTGGTTGGAGCCTAGTGCAGGCGCCGTGGGCGGCCCACACCCGCGTCTACGCTGGATCCCGTGACCGAACCCCGCGAGCGCAGCGCCGACGACCGGTGTCCGGGTGTGTTCACTCCGCACCCGGCCGCCGATGGTGCGCTCGCGCGGGTCCGACTGCCGGGCGGTGTGCTCTCCGCCGCTCAGATGCAGACCCTGGCCGAGGTCAGTGCCCAGCACGGCGACGGGTACCTCGAGCTGACTGCGCGCGCCAACATCCAGCTGCGCGGGATCAGCGATGTCGAGGCCGTCGCGGACGCGCTGACCGCGGCCGGTCTGGTACCCGACGGGGTCGGGGGTGAGGACATCGGCGGTAGGGAGAAGATCCGCAACATAGTGGTGAGTCCCCTGACCGGCCGGATCGGGGGCCACGCCGATGCGTCGCCGATCGCCGCGGCGCTCGATGCCGAACTGCGTCGTGCCGATGGTCTCGACGGTCTCTCGGGCAGGTTCCTGTTCGGGGTGGACGACGGACGCGGTGATGTGGCGCGTCACCGGCCCGATGTGTGTGCCGTCCTGCGGCATCCGGCGGAGACCGGGGTGGCCGACATCGTGGTCGACGGTGAGGTGGCCGGTTCGGTCGACACGACCGCCGCTGTCGCGCCGGCGCTGCTCGACGTCGCGCGTGCCATGGCGGCGCTGACGGGACCCCGCCGCTGGCGCATCCACGACCTCGACGCCGCGACGCGCGTGTCGGTGATCGATGCGGCGCGGCGGCGCCTCGGACCACCCGGAGACCAGACATGGGCAGATGTACCGGCGACTGGGCCGGTCGTCGGATGGTTCGAGCAGGACGACGGCCGGGTACTGCTCGGTGCGGTGGTCGAGCTGGGTCGTCTCCCGTCGCGGCTCGCCGAGTTCCTGGCTGCAGTCGGCGCGCCGATCACGATCACCACCGATCGGGAGATCCTTCTCTGCGATCTGACCGAGCCGATCGCCGAAACCGTCGTCCGCGTCCTCGCGCCGATGGGCCTGATCTTCGACGCCGCCTCACCATGGGTGCGGGTCACTTCGTGTGCCGGGGCCCCGGGATGCGCCAATTCGCACGCGCCGGTGCGTACCGATCTCGCGAACCGGGTCGCGGTCGGTGAGCCGGTGACCGACCGTGAGCACTGGGTCGGGTGCGAGCGCGGATGCGGCTCCCCCACCGAGTCACATCTACGGGTCGAGGCCGGCCCCGACGGCTATCACACGCGTCGGGTTCAGGAGAACAGGTAGTCCTCGAGCGGGAACGTGTCCTGCGCCCGCACCGCCTCGGCGACAGAGGTCGGCCGGAACAACGGGGTCTCTCCCTTGGCGTTGAACCAGTACGAGCGTGACCGGGCGCAGTTGCCAAGGGCGAACACCGAATCGGCGATCCGGGTGGTCATGTCGTCGAGGAACTTCTCGTTCGCCTCTTCACGGACCTCGAAGGACACCGCATCCCGGCGTCGGACCTCCCCGAAAAGCCGCGCGATGTGCCGCATCTGGCATTCGACCGTGGTGAACCAGGACAAACCCACCCACGAGTAGGGGCCGGCGGAGTTCAAGAAGTTCGGGAAGTACGGCATCGTCAGACCCTCGTATGCGGCGAATGCGGTTTCCCGCCACCACTTTCCGAGATTGCGGCCGTCGCGTCCGATCACCTCGATCGCCGGGAGATTCTTCTCCCACACGTCGAACCCGGTGGCGAGGATCAGGACGTCGACCTCACGGGTACGGCCGTCGGCGGTGACGATGCCGTCGGGCACGATGTGATCGATGCCGGTGGTGTCGAGGTTCACGTCCTCGCGTGCGAGCGTGCGGTAGTAGTCGTTGGAGACCGTCGGGCGTTTGCACCCGTAGTCGTAGGCGGGTGTGAGATCGCGACGCATCTGCGGGTCGCGCACCTGCAGATACCGGAAGAGTGCGGCAATCCGTTTGACGGCGTCGTTGACGCGACGAAATCGCCGGAAACGCCACATTGCGATCAGCATCGCCATCTCCTGGGTCACATCGGTGACCCAACGCACCGCTCGCTGACTGGCCGGCATCTGCCGAAACAGTGCTCGCACCGGCGCAGGGATGGGGGCGTCGAGCTTGGGCATCACCCACATCGGTGTGCGCTGATACACCGTCAACTCCTCGGTGAGATCGGCGATTTCCGGGATCAGTTGCACTGCAGTCGATCCGGTCCCGATGACCGCCGCGCGTTTACCGGCGAAATCGTAGTCGGGATCCCACCGTGACGCATACACCACCCGCCCGGCGAAAGTGTCGATACCGGGGATGTCGGGGGTGGCGGGCTGGGACAGGAAACCGGTGGCGCACATCAGGAATCGCGTCGTCATCGTGGTTCCGCCGGCGAGGGCGACACGCCAGGTGTTGGTCTCGGCATCCCACCGCGCGCCGTCGACCGAGACACCGAATCGCATATACCGCCGGACATCGTACTTGTCGGCGACGTCCACGGCGTACTGCTTGAGTTCTGTTCCCGGTGCGTATAGCCGCGACCAGTTGGGGTTCGGCTCGAACCAGAACGAGAACGTGGGCGACGGAACATCCACGGCCAGACCGGGATATCGATTCACATGCCACGTACCGCCGAGGTCGTCCTCGCGTTCGAGGATGACGAAGTTCTCGTAACCGAGCCGCTTGAGGGCGATCGCGGCTCCGATGCCGCCGAATCCCGCACCGACGATGATCACGTCGTGGAGTTCGTGTCCCGGCTCCGATGACCGCCCCTGCTCTGGTGACTGTGGGTCCGCGGAATTCATGGCTACCTTCCTGTGGGAGTTGACGGCTCGCGTATCGAGCTGCCTACTCTGGTCGACATGGACGTCTCGAATGCGCACGTACTCCTCACCGGCGCCTCCGGCGGGATCGGCGAATTCCTGGCAATCGCACTGGCCCGACGCGGGGCCCAGCTGACCCTCACCGGACGGCGCTCCGACGCGCTGACCGAACTCGCAGATCGAGTGGGCGGCCGGGTGATCACCGCCGATCTGACCGAGCCGCAAGCGCCGACCGAGGTGGTCGAGCAAGCCGGTCGCGTCGACATCCTGGTGGCCAACGCAGGTCTGCCCGCGTCGGGTCCACTCCTGGAATACGCGACCGAGGAAATCGATCGTGCGCTCGAGGTCAACCTCCGGGCGCCGATCCTGATGGCCAAAGCTGCTGCAGCGCAGATGATTCCACGCGGACGAGGCCACCTCGTATTCATGTCGTCGCTCTCGGGAAAATCGGCATCGTCGAACACGTCTCTCTACAACGCGACGAAATTCGGTCTTCGCGGGTTCGCGTTGGCGCTGCGGGAGGATCTGCGGCCCCACGGGATCGGCGTGTCATCGATCTACCCCGGACCGGTGCGTGACGCCGGCATGATCGCCGATTCCCGAGTGGGCCTGCCGCGCGCGGGCACGGTCACCGCTGCCGCCGTGGGCGCCGCCACGATCCGAGCCATCGAACGCAACCGGCTCGAGACCACGGTGGCGCCCTTGCCGCTGCGGGTGGCCACGACGCTCGGCGGACTGGCACCGTCCGCCTCGGCGGCGTTCGCCCGTCTCACCCGCAGCGACCGGCTGGTGGCCGCCATCAGCGACGGCCAGCGCAGCAAGCGCTGACCGGCTAGTCGGCGGCACGGTGTTTGCCGACATACAGCGCCGGTGCCGACCCGGTGCTCGACGATGAGCCCCCGGACGACGTCGTGTTGGACGAAGACCCGGTTGACGACGTTGACTCGGAGGTCGACGTGCTTGCGGCGCCGGAGCCGTTTGCCCCGGAGTCTGTCGTGCCCGAACTTGCCGTCCCCGAACTCGCTGTGCTCGAACTTGCTGTGCTCGAACCGGACTCGGAACTCGAGGCGCTCGGCGCACCGGAGCTCGTGGTTGTCGACGGGGTCGACGGTGCGGAAGTCGACGCTGTAGGAGTCGACGCTGTAGGAGTCGACGCTGTAGGAGTCGAGACCGCGGGGGTGGTGCCGGTGGTGGACGGGGAACTCGTGGATGTCGTTGTCGTGGGGGTGACCGACGCCGACGTCCCGCGCAATGCCTGCTCCGAAGACAAGGTGACCGAGCTCTTGACAGCCGTCGTCGGCGATGTCGCCGCGAGAGCAGGCGTGGTAGTTCCGGTGCTCCCGGCGGCAGAACCGGCGGTGGGCACGGCGTTCAGGATCGATTCACGGATCATCTCGGCGAGTTGCTCGGCCGAGGTTCCGGTCATCCCGGCGGCCTGGCCGAGTCCGTTGATGTTGGTGACCACGTTGGCGGCCAACAGTTTTGCAAACGCATCGACCTGTGTGCCGAAGGCCTCGAGATTCTGCGGGATCAGGGTGGGCAGCTGCGGAATCATCGCGAGTGACTGATCCACCGAGGTGACGGCGTCGGTGTAGATCTGCTGCCACGCCTGCGCGGTCCACAGGTTGGTGACCTGGACGTAGTCGGGGCGATCCGGATCGTCGTAACCGGGTGCGGGATTCTCCACCCAGTTGCCGTCGGTCAGTTGCTGCCCGAGGTCGAAGGCCGTGTAGTACTTGCCGAACAGCCCGAACTTCGGCAACGACCCGGGCGCACCCTGTGCGCCGAACAGCTGGCACGGCAGGCAGTACGTGCCCGGCACGAACGGATTGAGCCCGTTCCACACCGCTTCGGCGAAGTCGCCGTACGCACTGGCCCACTGTGCGGTGGTCGGCCCTTGCTGCACGCCGGTCGGGTCCTGGGTGAGCGTTTCCCATACTGCCTTGAGCGGGCCGAGCAGATCGAGGTGGACCGTCTCCCCCGACCAGAAGGGCTGGATGTTCACCACCGTTCCGTCAGCGGTGGTGTAGGTCGCGTCGTTGGGATCGATCGTGTTGCTGATCTCCGGGAAGGTGTAGCCCGTCACCAGTTCCCAGGCCGGAACCTGCCCGTACTGCAAGAAGTACAGCGGATCGCTACACGGCCCCGGAACGCCGGTGCAGTTCGGTGTCATCGGTGCGAACGAGGCCAGCGTCATCCAGAGTTGGTCTGACTGCGCATTCGCGACCAACGGCACCGGCATCAGCAGCAGACTGATCGCCTTGACCTTCTCGTAGTCCTGCTGATCGAAGCCGACCACATTGGTGGGGATGTACACCCACCAGTTACCGGAGTCGTTGAACGCCTTGGTGGTCTGCTGCAGTGCCTGATACTGCACGGCGGGAATGTTGGCCAAGGTCTGGTAGATGTTCGTCGGGATGTTGGCGATGGAGGCCTCGGCGTGCGCCTGCGCGCCGGGCGCGGCGACCTGCGCGCCGATCGCCGCGGCCACTCCCGCACCGGCCATGGCGGCGACCACCGATCGTGAACCCCGGTGCGGTGAGCGCTGTCTCGCTGTCGTCGTCACCGCTGTCGTCGTCACCGCTGTTTTCGTCATCGATGTTTTCGTCATCACTTTGTGTTCCCTCCCGTTGCCGCGTGTGGATCGCGGTTGGACAATTCGATGCGTTGATTGGGCCGCGTGTTTTCTTCGGTGGTCGAGGTGTCCGAGCCCGCTGGGGCGAGGGCCTCGAGACCCGGTGGGATGACAGGTGTTGTCGTCACAGCGGGGTCAGCGGAACCAGCGTCGGCGCGGGTGGTCTCGAGGCTCGCCGCACGCGGCTCGCACCTCGACCAGCGGGAGAAGAGCCGGGCGCCTACGTCGTCACGGGTTGCCATACGGTGCCTCTTCCTCGAGTCGCCCGAGCCAGATTCGGCCTCCGTAACCATCGAGATGGGTGACCTCCCCGACGGGCCGGCGCGCCGATGGGCCGTATCGCCCCCGCGGCCAGCCCAGGGGCACGATGCACAGCGGGGTGACGTTGACGGGCAGCTCGAGAGTTCGACGTACCGAGGTGAGGTTCCACAACGGCATCGTGGTCAGCGACGCACCGAGACCCATTGCCCGAGCGGCCAACAGCAGGTTCTGCACGCTGGGATAGATCGATCCCCAGTATCCGGATTCGGCCGGATGCGGCATGCGCACACCGGTGAGCCGCCCCTCTCGTACACCGAGGCGCAGGCAGGCGACCACCAGGACCGGGATCTCGGCGAAGTGGTCGACCTGCCACTGGACGGCCTTGATGGTGCGGCGCGTGGCGTCGTCGGATCGGACCAGATGACGGAGTGCGAAGCGTGAGTACAGATTCCACGCTTGCCGGTACCGTCGCGCCAGCTTCTCCTTGACCGCGGGGTCCTTGACGACGATGAACTCCCACTGCTGGCCGTTGTTGCCGGTCGGCGCGTGCTGCGCGAGTTCGATGCAGGTCAGTACGAGCTCGTCGTCGACCGGATCGGGACGGACCCGCCGAATCGCGCGCTGGGTCATCATGGCCTCCTGCAGCGGCATCGTCAGCCGCTGCAAGGCCTCATCGACGGTCGGTATCGGTGCGGGTTCGCGTGTCGGCGACGGTGTCGATGGTGATGGCGACGGTGATGGCGAGGCGATCTCAGTCATGGTTGTCGATCCATTCGGTGGTGAACCGGCCGACATCGGGTATGTGGCGTCGGAATTCGGCGCCGATGGCACTCTCGACGCGCCCTCCGACCAGCGGAAGGCGTACCTCCACGGTGCCGTCGACGACCATGTGCGACCCGCCGGATGCGGGTTCGATACGTGCACGCCCGAGCCCGGAACCGGGAGCCCCGAGCACAGTGATCTCGATCGTGCCGTGGACACGATCGTCGGCGCCGACCTGCCAGTGCTCGGTCGTGCGCACCTTGAGCTCACCGGGATAGACCCGTCCGATCAAGGACGGGAGGCGATCCGCGCGGAGGTCTTCGGTCATGACCAGCCGTACCGACTCACCGTCGGGCGTCGATGTCCTGTCGAGTTCATCGAGAGTCGTCGACGACTCGAAGGCGGCATAACGGTCGTGCCAGTACGCGGCCGCGGCGAACGCGTCGAAGACCTGTCGGGTGCTGTGCGGGGAGGTGACGGCAACCTCGAATGTGCGCGGCATCAGGCACTTCCCGCGGTGGTGAGTTGATCGCAGATGTCCTCGGCGAAGTCGCGTGCCCGGATCAGGTCGTCGGGTCCGATGTTGGTCATCGGGATCGGTACCCCCAGATAGCTTTTCCGGTACTCCCCGGAGCCGAGATAGCTGGTCAACGAGAGCATCGAGCGCAGCTGGCCACCCGGATAGGTCGTGACGAGACTGCCGAGGTAACGCCCGCCCTGCCAGCGGCCCTGTGCGCGGACCTCTTTCAGATTCCCCCGCCAGCTGTCGCGGCAGACGACGAAGACGGCAAAAGCGCTGCCCGCCAGCACTTGCCGGGCCACCGGTGAGGTCAGGAACGAGCGAATCGGCATCGCCGGTGCGCTCCACCAGGTCGGCGATCCGATGCAGACCAGGTCGTAGCGGCGCTCGGTCACGAAATCCGGCACACGGATCGATCCGGTCTTCTTACGAACCTGGGCCAGCAGGACACTGAGCATGTCGGGCCACACGCGGGCCATCGGAAACCGCGTGAATCGGCGCGCGTACCGGTCGTCGGTGAACTCGATCGCCGCCTCGTCGACCGCATAGCCGTGCGCGGCGAAGACGTCCCCGGCGGCCGTCAGCATGCTCCGGGTCTGCCCCGTGTAGCTGTAATACAGCAACAGAACCCGGGGCTGCGGCCGGCCGACCGCGTCGGGATCAGCGTGCGTCATCTCCGGCCTCCCTTGTCATCCCGCCGAGATGGGCACCCAATAGTGTTGGCGCACAGGCATATTCGGTACTACAGTGAGGGGCATGACGACCAAGGTTGCCGTTGACCTGCAAGGCGCGGCCAAGACCATGCTCACCACTCTGTATCTGAAGTCGCTCGATGCGGCTCTGCCGCACCCGGTTCTCGGAGATCGCTTCGCGCCGCAGGCGGTGGAGCGACTCGACGTCGACTGGAGCGAGCTGGGTGTCACCGCGCGGTGGGCGCCGATCGTGACCGTGCGCACCGCACAGTACGACCTCTGGGCGCGTGACTTCCTCGCGGCACACGATCAGGCGACCGTCGTGCACATCGGCTGCGGCCTGGATTCGCGGGTGTTCCGCCTCGATCCGGGACCCGGCGTCGAATGGATCGACGCGGATTTCCCGGAGGTGATCGCGCTGCGGCAGAGGGTGTATCCCGATCGGGCCCACTATCGGCTGGTGGCGACGTCGGCGACCGATCCATCGTGGCTCGACGCCATCCCCGCCGATCGGCCGGTGCTGTTCCTCGCCGAGGGCATCAGCATGTACCTGACGCGCGATGAAGGACTCGGCCTGATCTCCCGGGTTGTCGAGCGTTTCCCGACCGGCGAGATCCAGATCGACTTCTACAACTGGCTGGCGATCGCCACCCAGCGCGTACACATGCTCAATCGGCGATCCGGGTCGCGACTGCATTGGGCGGTCAACTCCCCCGCCGACATCGTCGGTGAGATCCCGGCTCTGCATGTCGTGGACTCGGCCAACCTCTTCTCCGCGGAGACCTTCGCCCGGGTGAGCGGTCCGTTCGCGGGCGCCGGAGTGCTGTCCCGGGCGATCCCTGCGGGCCGAAAGGCTCTGCAGTACCACCGATATGCGTTCTGACGGCTGCGTCATCGGAGCGCCCCCGCTCCGATGACGGGATCGGCCGGTGCCGCGATCCCGGCGAGCAACGTCGCGATGGCGTCGATCGACCGCTGGGGATCCGGTCCATGCGTGTGATATTCGATCATCAGCCGGCCGTCGAAGATCTTGCTCGTGTACATCTCGATGCCGCCGCCGACCTGGAAGTGCAGTTCCCCGTGAACCGCGGTCAGTCGCACACCCGGCGGGGTGCGCATCGGTGGCACCACACCGTTGTCGGTCATCATGACGACGTCGGGCAGGCCGGGCGGATTGCCTTCGTAGCTCGGCGTGAAATGCAGCAGGGACTGGGCGATGACACCCTCGGCGAGATCGGCGCGATACGCCTCGGCGATCCGGGTGGCGAGATCGAGAACATCGGTGCCGTGATCGATGTCGGCAAGGAAGGTGCCCACCCCGACGGGGTTGGTTGCGGCCGTCGCGGTCACCGGCGGGCTGAGCACGTAGCGCAGATCGACCGGATAGATGTAGGGCACCGGGATGCGCCTGCGGCCGCGCACCTGCCATTCGGCGATCAGGATCACCGCCGCCAGTACGCCATTGAGCCCCACGCCGTTGCTGCGCGCGTAGTCGACGATCGCGCGGGTCTGGCGTTCGTCGAGCCCACACCACGCCATCGGTACCTGCTGGGGAGCCGAGGGCCGCGCGGTCGACGTGGTACGCCGCGACGGCGGCAACTCGTAGGCGAACAACGCGGGCATGAAGCGCTCCAGACCGGACCGGTGGAGCTTGGTGATGCCGCGGTGGGCCAGCACGGTTTCCAGCGAGTCCGGCGCCGGCTCCACGGGGCCCGGCCGCAGGTCTCCCGTGGTGACCAGATCGGTGTAGTAGGAGAACAATTCCTCGATCAGGGCGAACTGGTGATGTCCGTCGGCGAGGCTGTGGTGGACGTACAGGGTCGGCTGGGCTCCGCCGTCGAGCACCACCACGCGCAGGTGCACCAGGGTTTCGGTCTGGTCGAAATGCGGAGGGACGACCTCGGCGCTGCCGTCACGGTTGTCCACCACCATGATTCCCGGGTGCATCAGATCGTCGACGACGATCTGCCAGCGCTGATCGGCGTCGCGTTCGAGATGGCCGCCCAGGACGGGATGCACTTCGAGCAGCGTGTCGAAGGCCTCGGCGAGCGCGTCGGTGTCGACGGGGCCGTCGAGGTGGGCTCCGAGTCCGACGAAATTGTGTGTCTCGGCGAACATCTCCTCGCTCTTGGCGAGATGGCGGATGACTGCTGAGGCGCTCACGGGTCCTCCTGGTGATCGATGACGGTCGGTGCGGGCTTCTCCGGATCAGCTGTGCATACTGGCCTTTCGGTAGCCGAGGGCCAGAGGGATCGCGCAGACCACGATGATGCTCACCGACCACGCGAGCAGACCCGTCAACGGAGTGGCGACCGGCCCGCCCACCGACAGGCCCTTCATGGTGTCGACGGTGTAGCTGAGTGGTTGATGCGACACCGCGGGCTGGATCCACTCGGGATACTGATGCAGCGGCACGAATCCGGTGCTGAAGAACATGAACACCCCGGACACGAGCGCCGTCGCCTCGACGACGATAGTCTTGGCCGAGTACAACGCGAGTGTGGCGACACCGACGGCGAACGCGAGCCCGAACAGACAGGGCACGAACACCCAGCCGATCGCGGCGGCCACACCCTCGTGGAATCGGAATCCCATGGCGTAGCCCGCGATCAGCAGCGCGAGGGTGGCCACGACGATGCGGATGGTCTCGGCAAGCAATCGCGAGATCACCCCCGCCGCGCGGTTGATGGGCAATACCCACAGCCGCGCCAGCAGCCCGCTGTCACGCTCGTGCATCAGCGACAATCCGCCGACCGTGGCACCCTGGGTCGCGGCGACCATCGCCACCAGGGGCACGCTGCCGTACAGCGCGTCGATACCGGTGACCCGGGTGATGCCGTTGCCGAGAACAATGTTCAGTGCGACCAGGAACGCCACCGGAACCAGGATGGTCTCCGAGGTACTCGCCGGATCGCGCAGCCAACGACGCATGGTGCGAGCGGTCAGTGTCACGGTGTGCGAGAGCAGAGCGCGCGGCGACCATTCCGCCGGCCTGCGCGGCGCAGCCGGAATCGGATGTGCTGGGGCGGAGGACATCTCGCCGGTGAGTGGGGTCATCAGCTCATCCCTTCCGCCCCGCCAGCACCGCGTAGACGGGCATCAGGACCACCAACAGCGCAACGATCCAGGCCAACGATGGCCCGATGGTCTGCCAGGTGATGGCGCCGGCCGCGCCGGGCACCCGGTCACCGGCCAATGCCCGCAACGCGTAGACGAACTGTGAGATCGGTTGATTGCGCACGAAGCCCTGGATCCAGTGCGGAAACGCCGACGCCGGCTGGACCCCGACCGAGAGTAGTCCGAAGATCAACTGCGGCAGCATCATCAGATGGGTGGTGGCGTCGGGATTGCGTGACGCCGTGCCCACCACCTCCCCCAGGAACGACAGGGTGAGTCCGATCGCGAGGACAAGTCCGCAGAACGCGACGGTGTAGAGGAGCCCGGCATAGAACCGGAATCCGATGACGTGTCCGCAGATCAGCGAGATCACCAGCGCGACCGTGCAGCGATACATGCTGGCGGTCATGCGGGACGCCAGCGGGGTGACACGGGAGATCGGCAGTGCCCGGAAGCGCCGGTTGATCCCCTCGACGGCATCCGAGGCCGAACGGAAGGCGCCGGAGATCGCCGCGAAACTGATGGCCTGCAGTGCGATCAGCGGCATCAGGTACTGTGCGTAGCTGCTCATCTCGGCGGCGTAGAGCCCCATGAAGTTCTTCAGTGGGATGTAGAAGCCCGCGGTGAACATGATCGACGCCGCGACCTGGGTGAGGAGTTCGCCGTTGCGCAGCGTCGGCACGATGCTCCGGGTTGTCAGCACCCACCACTGCTGCACTCCGGAGGGATTGGTCTCCCGCGTGGCGCCGGTGACCCGCTCGGGTGACCACGACGTCGGGGTCACGACGCCACCTCGGCCCGGTCTGGCCGGGCGGTCTCGGCGGTGAGCGCGAAGAACACCTCGTCGAGCGACGGGCGTCGCAAGGCGACGTCGGCGAGTTCGATTCCGGTGCGGTGCAACCGACCGAACACCTCGACCATCGTGTCGGCGCCGTGCGGTGCGGGCATGGAGACGCGGTCGGGATGGGCGGTCACCGTTGCGCGCCGGGACCGCGGCATCATCGGGGTCAGCGCCGCGACGATCGCCGGGATCGCGGAGGTGTGGCGGGGCACGATCTCGCAGTAGGTCGCCCCGGTGCGTTCCTTGAGCTGATCGGCTGTGCCCTCGGCGATCACCGTGCCCCGGTTGATGACGACGATCCGGTCGGCGAGGGTGTCGGCCTCCTCGAGGTACTGCGTGGTGAGGACGGTGGCGATGCCGTCGGACTTGAACCGTTCGACGAGATCCCACACCGCCTGCCTGCTGCGCGGATCGAGCCCGGTGGTCGGCTCGTCGAGGAACACGACCTCCGGTCGGACGACGAGACCGCACGCGATGTCGATACGTCGCCGCATGCCCCCCGAGTAGGTTCCCAACGGCCGATTCGACGCGTACTGCAGGTCGAACTGTTCGAGCAGCTCGTCGGCCCGGCGTCGCGCCGCCGACTTGCGCCATCCCTGCAGCCGGCCGAACATCACGAGGTTCTCCCGGCCGGTGAGCATGTCGTCGAGGGCCACCTGCTGCCCGGTCAACATGATCGAACGCCGCACCGCGGCCGGGTCCCGTGCGACGTCGTGGCCGGCGACCAGCGCGGTTCCGGAATCGGGAGAACTCAAGGTGCACAGGATGTCCACCGTGGTGGTCTTTCCCGCCCCGTTGGGGCCGAGGAGGCCGAGGACCTCGCCGCGTCCCACGGTGAAACTGATACCGCGCAGCGCCTGGAAGTCCCCGAAGTTCTTGCGCAGATCCCGTACGACGACCGCGGCGTGCGATTCGTCGGGGCGTCGATGCCGACCACCACCGCGGTCGGTGTCGTGGGTGTGGCCGTGAGTGTCAGTGAAGGGCACCGGATTCCCCCAGATCGACGTCGGCGGTCAGGTCGATCAGTTCCAGCTCGCCGTCGGCGGAATCCGCCTCGTCCTCGACGATGGCCTCGCGCGCCAGGTCGGCGAGGGACGCAATACTGGCGTCGGCGAGCCGGGACACGACGTCGGCACCGATGCGGGCCGGGTCGTACCACCAGTCGACGTGCAGGATTCCCCCGCTGCGCTGGGCACGGATCTCGAGTGCGTGCCCGAACCCGGGTGCCGATGCCCGAAGTGCCTCCGCCATCGTCGGATCGATCGAGACGGGTTGGTCGTCGGCGGTCGGGAGATCGGGAATCGGGCTGCCGACGACCAGCGCGATATCCGGTGCCGGAGTTGCCTCGAGAGCACGCGCGGTCGGGGCGTGCAGGTGACGCAGGACGCCGTGGCCGACACCGTGATGCGGTACCGCGGCGAGTACCCGGTGGACGGCCTCGATCTGCGCGGCAGTCGGTTCCCCGCTGAGCGCAGTGCAGCCGAGCGCCACGGGGTACAGGGCGGTGAAGGATCCCAGGGTCCGACGCGGGTCGAGGTCGGGCCGTAGGACCCGTCGACCGCGCCCGGCGAGGTCGACGTCGATGATGCCGTCGCCGAAGGTCTGCGCCAGCGCGCGACCCAGTGCGGTGAGCAGGAAGCGATCCACCGGGAAGGTGAGTCTGCGACGCGCGTCGTCGAGTTCGATCGTCTGGGTGGTCGTCAATGCGGTCGAGATGCGCTGCAGCGCAGTGGAGGTCGTCCGCATCGCATCACCGGTGATCGGTCTGCGCGTGGCCCGTCCGGGCCCGGTCAGCCAATACCTGCGTGAGTCGAGGACCGCCGGATGGGCGGCCAGCTCGGAGGACAGCTGTGCCCACTGGCGCCACGCAACGGGCACGGGCGCAAGCGAGATGTCCTCGCCGGCGAGCACCTGACCGAAGGCGGTGAACAGATCGGTCACCAGGATGTCGCGGGCTTCCTCGTCGGCCACCAGCCCGTGCACGCTCATCGCGAGATACGACTGTCCGTCACCGGCCTGTACATGGGCGGCGAGGTACGGGGTGAGCCCTCCGTCGCCGGTGAGGGTGCGGAGGAACTCGGGGATCTCCTGCGCCCCGGACACCGCCGCGACCGCGAGGTCGGCGGCCTCGACGGGCGCCGCGACACGGACCTCGCGGATGCCGTCCTCCTCGACGATCCGTATCCGCAGTGCATCGTGGCGATTGACCACCGCGGTGAGGACGTCGCGAATGCGGTCGGTGC
The DNA here is from genome assembly GCF_059511865.1 of Gordonia sp. YC-XJ4. Taxonomy (NCBI): domain Bacteria; kingdom Bacillati; phylum Actinomycetota; class Actinomycetes; order Mycobacteriales; family Gordoniaceae; genus Gordonia; species Gordonia sp. YC-XJ4. The sequence goes on along the minus strand of NZ_CM183447.1, from coordinate 2,934,450 downwards.
CGACGTCGTCGCGGACACGCAGGATCAGCGGTACGCGCCACCGGTTGCTGTCGGTGACACCGGAGTCCAGGAACCGGATCATGGTGGGCGTCAGGGGAAGATGGTCCGGATCGGCCGTGACCGTGCGACCAAGTCCGCCTGCGGCGTAGCGCTGGGTCAGTGTCGCGGCGAGGGTGGCGACGGTCTGGTTCTCGTAGAGATCCTGCGGGGTGATCTCCAACCCCTCGTTCGCCGCGCTCATCGCGATGCTGATCGCGATGAGCGAATCCCCACCGATCTCGAAGAAGTTGGCGGTGCGCTCGACCGACTCCACTCCGAGACATTGCGCCCAGATCCGGCCCAGCGTGGTCTCCATCGGCGTGCGGCCGTCCGCGACCGAGGGCTGCATCTGCGGCGGTGCGGTACCCCCGGCGGCGTCGCCCGCGGTGTCGGGATCATCCGTGCGCAGCATCCGTGCCGAGCGATCGTGGTCGACCCAATGGCGCTGACGGGCAAAGGGATATCCGGGAAGTGTGACGATCGGTCGATCGCGGTCGTCGTCGAGGTCGACCGGAACTCCCGCCGACCACAGTTGACCGAGACCGAGCAGGAAGGTGGTGCGGTCGTCGCGATTCTGGGCAGGGTGACGCATGAGACGTATGGCTCGGTGCCCGTCGCCCCATCGGGGGTGGCGGGCGGCGGCACCGGACAGCGTCCCGCCGGGCCCGACCTCGACCAGGACGCGGGCGGGGTTCTCGAGCAACGCCCCCACCTCGTCGGCGAAACGCACCGTTGCCCGGATCTGCCGTGCCCAGGTGGCCGGGTTGGTGGCCTCGGCCGCCGACATCACGGTGCCGGTGACGTTCGACAACAGCGGGATCTGCGGTTCACGCAATGTCATTCGCGACAAGAAGGCCGTGTACTCGGCCACCACGCCGTCCATCAGCCGCGAGTGGAACGCATGGGAGGTGCGGACCCGCCGTGCGGTGATCCCCGCCTGCGCCAGCCGTGCCGTGAACGCGGCGATCGCGGTATCGGTGCCGGCGACAACGCATCCACCCGGATCATTGATCGTGGCGATGTCGACCTCACCGGCCAGATACGGTGTGACCACCGCGGGTACGGCCGGCACGGCGACCATCACGCCACGTGGCGCCGCATTCATCAGCCGGGCGCGCATCGCGACCGCCGATGCCGCGGTCGGCAGATCGAACACCCCGGCAAGAGTGCCTGCGACGTATTCGCCGATGCTGTGCCCGGCCAGCACCGCGGGATGCACCCCGCGTGATTGTGCGAGACGCGCGAGTGCGTATTCGACGGCGAACAACGCGGGTTGCGTTCGGTCGGTGCGTTCGAGTGACCGTGCACTGCCCTCGAAGATCTCCGCGCGCAGGTCGATTCCGAGCTCGGCGTCGAACGCCGCGACGCACTGCGCGAAGTGTTCGGCGAAGACCGGCTCGGAGTCCAGCAGACCTCGCGCCATGCCGACGTGTTGCGCGCCTTGGCCGGGAAAGAGGAACGCGACGCGATCGGTCGCCGTGTCGGCGCCTACGACCTCGTCGGTGATCATCACGTTGTCGTGCTCGTCGGTGCGCAGTACCTCGACGGCGTGGGCGGCGTCGTCGACGACGGCGACGAGGCGATGTCGGTACCGGTGCCGCCGGTTCAGGGTATGCGCGAGTACGCCTACGTCGAGGTCGGGGCGCGCTTGCAGGTCGTCGGCGAGTGCGGTCCGTGCCTGCGTGAGCGAATCGGGTTGCTGCGCCGACAGTGTCACGATCACCGGGCCGCGCGTCGCCGGAGGCAGTGGGGCCGGTGGTGCTTCCTCGAGTACCACGTGGACGTTGGTTCCGCCGACACCGAACGAACTCACCCCGGCGCGGCGCGGACCGTCGCTCTCCCAGACGGTGGTCTGCGCCCGGACCTCGAATGGTGTGCGCTCGAGATGCAGTTCGGGGTTGGGCTGGGTGTAGTGCAAGGTGCCCGGCAGCGACCGATTCTGTAGGCACAGCACGGTTTTGATGAGACCCGCGATACCCGAGGCCGTCTCGAGATGACCGATGTTGGCCTTGACCGATCCCAGGACGCACGGACCGCGGCGTTCCTGCTCGGCGAGTTCGAAGGCTTGCCGCAGCCCCTCCACCTCGATCGGATCACCCAATGGTGTGGCCGTGCCGTGTGTTTCGACGTAGCTGATGGTGGCGGCGTCGACCTCGGCGACGGCGTGCGCCTCGGCGATGACCTCCGCCTGTCCGGCCGCGGTGGGCGCCGCATAGTTCATCTTGGTCGCGCCGTCGTTGTTGATCGCCGACCCGCGGATCACCGCATGGATGCGATCACCCTGTGCCAGTGCGTCGTCGAGATGTTTGAGGACCACGATTCCCACGCCGGAACCGAACAGGGTGCCGTCGGCCCGCGAGTCGAAGGGCCGGCAGTAACCACTCGGCGAGGCCATCGACCCGGGCTCGTACCAATAGCCCACCCGGTTGGGCACCCGGATCGAGGATCCGCCGGCCAACGCCATCTCGCATTCGCCGTTGAGGATGCTGGCGGCGGCCAGATGCACCGCGAGCAGCGACGACGAGCAGGCCGTCTGGACGGCCAGCGCGGGACCGCGCAGGTTGAACTGGTGGGCGACGCGGGTGGCCAGGTGGTCCTTGTCGTTCTCCAGCGAGAGGTTGATCATCTCGAAGCTCGCGCCCTCGCCGATGATGCGGTGGGGATCGAGGTGGGACATCAGGTTGTGCAGCAGATATCCACTGGCCGAACTCGTTCCGAAGACGCCGACGGTTGCCTCGATGTCGTGCGGATCGAGTCCGGCGTCCTCGAGAGCGTGATACGCGGTCTGTAGGAACAGTCGGTGTTGTGGGTCCATCATCCGGGCGGCGCGAGGGGTGAACCCGAAGAATTCCGCATCGAATTCCTCGATGTCCGTCAGCAGCGGTGCGCGCCGCACGTAGGCCGGATTGTCGAGGGTCTTGTCGCTCACCCCGTGCGCGGTGAGGTCCTCGGCGGTGAGGGTCTCGATCCCTTCTCGCCCGGCCTCCAGGTTGCGCCAGTACTCGGTGAGAGACGCCGATCCCGGGAAGCGGCCGGCCATGCCGACTATCGCAATCGCGTTGGCCCCGTATGCTTCTGACGTTCCCGCTTGTGTCATGCCCGCTTCTGTCATGCCCGCTGTCCTGTTCTGCGCCGGCCGGCCCGTTGGCGTGCGGCGGCGCGCAGTTGTGCTCGTTCCCGGAGGCCGCCCGAGGCGTCGGTGTCGTCGGCGACGGCGAGATCGAGCTGACGGATGAGATCGGCGGCGAGCGCACGCAGACTTGCACCCTGAAGGAGCAGTGCCACCGGTGGTTCGGCTCCGAAGTCGCCGCGCACCGCGTTGCGGATGCGTACGGCCATCAGCGAATCCATGCCCAGGTCGGTCAACGGCTTGTCGACGTCGACGGCCCGACTGTCGGCGAAGCCCATGATGGCCGCGATCCGGGTGCGCAGACGGTCGGTGACGGCGTCGTGTACCGCGGTCGCATCGAGGGTGCGCAACGCCTCCACCCCGCCCCAGGTGTCGTCGGTGAGGTCGTGGAGCTCGGCGACGAGTGGTGCGAAGTAGCCCAGTTGATCGAGTTCGGGGAATGCGACGGCCGCGCGGTCGAGCCGGAGGCGGATGACGCCGGCCCGGGTGGCGTCGGCGGCCACCAGCGCGTCGAACGCCTCGATGCCTTCCGCCGGGCTGATCGGGTCGAGTGCGTCCATCGTCAGGGCGGCTGCCACACCCACCTGGGCCCACTGGCCCCAGTTGATCGCGGTGGCCGGCAATCCCTGGTGGCGGCGCCAGAGCGCGAAGGCGTCGGCCCACGCGTTGGCGGCCGCGTATGCGCCCTGCCCGGGCGAGCCGAGCAATGACGCCGCCGAGGAGAACACCACCCACCAGTCCAGGCGCAGATGTGTTGTCGCTTCGTGCAGGGCGATTGCACCGGCGACCTTGGGCGCCCACACCCGGCTCAGGCTGTCCGGTTCGAGTGCGCTCAGCAGTGCGTCGTCGATGACGGCGGCCGCATGCAGCACGCCGCGAACCTCTCGGCCCGTCTCCCGCGCGGCGTCGACCAGTGCGGCGGCGACGCCGGGTTCGGCGATGTCACCGGCGATGTAGGCCACCTCGCCTCCGTTCGAGAGGTCGTTGATGAGCGTCTGCTGGTCGGGTGTGATCGCTCGGCGACCGTTGAGGACCACTCGTCCGGCGCCTGCGTCGAGGAGGTGACGTGCCATCAGGGTGCCGAGGCCACCGAGGCCACCGGTGACGATGTAGGCCGCGCCTGCCGTGACCGGGGTGACCGACGGGGCGCCGAGCGGAGCACGGCGCAGACGGCGGACGTGACGCGCACCGGCGCGCCAGGCGACGATGTCGTCACGGGAATCGGCGGCCAATTCGGCGACCAGCGGGGCATCATCGTCACCGTCGAGGTCGACCAGGGTGACGTGCAGCGCGGGATGTTCGTAGGCCATCACGCGCACGAGCCCTTCCAGCGCCCCTACGGTCGGATTGCCCGACTCGTCTGCGCCGACGCCGATTCCGTTGCGCGTGACCAGCCAGACGCGAGGCGCGCGACCCGGCCGGGCGGCGACCGCCCGTACCGCGGAGGTGACCGACCAGACGAGTGCGCGGGCCTGCTCGGACGCCGCACCGCGGGGGTCGAAGGTCTCGGCGTCGAGCAGCACGACCACACCGGCGGCCGGTGCCGCCGAATCCGCGTCGAGATCGGCGAGAGCAATGAGTTCGGTCCCGGATCCGGTCATTCCTGATCCGGGAGTCCCCGCCGGCAGCGTCTGGCGGATCACCCGCCGCGACGGCGAGCGACCCAGCAGATCGGCAAGCTCGTCGGCCGAGGAACCATCGGCGGTCGAGTGCCCGGCGAGGATCAGCCAGCTGCCGTCGGCGAGTTGTCCCGATGCGTCGCCCGGGAGATCGGCGGGGACCCATTCGGTGTCGAACAGCTTCTGCTCGAGGGGCAGCGGCACCGAGTGGCGTTCGACCTTGCGTAGGTAGACACCGGATGCGACGGCGACGGTTGCCCCGGACTCGTCGGTCAGGATGAACGAAGCGAGCTTGTCCGCGGTGCCGGGGATCTCGGTCACCTGCGCCGAACACGTTGCGCGACGCCCGATCACGCCGGTGACGCGTAGCGACTCGATGGCCACCGGGAGGAAGGTCGCGGCGTCGGCGCCACCGGCTGCGATCCCCGAGGTCGACTCCTCGGGCATGGCGGCCGCCACGCTCTGCAGGGCGGCGTCGAGCAGCACCGGATGCAGCCGGAACCCGCGGTCGACGCCGGCCGCGGCGGGCAATTCGATCCGCGATTCCGATGCCCCGGTTCGTGGGCCGGCATCATCGGTCGACCCCACCCGCACGATGTGGGTGAGCGCGGCGAACGCCTCACCGTGGGCGGCGCCGGTGCTCCGCAACGCGCGGTAGAAGTCCGAGGGCGCCACGGTCGTCCCACCGATCAACGCGACCGGGGCGGGGATGTCCGGCGATGTCGACGTGACCACCCGCCCGGTGGCGTGCCTGCGCCACGCACCTTCGGTGGTGCGCGAATGGATCTCGACGCCCATCTCGCCGTCGGCCACGCGGCACAGGCGCGTGGTCACCGACACCGTGGTGTCCACGGCGAGCATCTCCTCGACCTCGAGGCGATGCACCTCGAGCCCGGTCGCCGGCATCCCCAGCGCCTCGGAGCCCGCGGCGAGCACCATCTCGGCGAATCCGGCGGCCGGGAGGACGGCACGGTCGTGCACCTGGTGATCGCCGAGCCACGCCAGATGGTCGGTGCCGATCTCGCCCTGCCAAATGTGCTCTCCCCCGGGAACTTCGACATGGGTGCCGAGTAGTGGGTGCTCACCGGAACGGGTGGATGTCGCCCGAACCGTCGGCCAGTACCGCGTGTGCTGCCAACTCGTCGGGGCGAGTGTCACCGGCGGCGGGGGCGTGACGGCGGATTCGGTGGCGGCGGGCTTCTCGGGGTCCGATTTCTCCGGGCCGGACCGCGGGGTGACGGATTCGACGACGGCGAGCGCGCCGTGGAAGGTCAGGGTCTCGTCCTCGCCGCGCACGAGGGTGCCCAGCACCTCCACGTCACCGTCCGGACGCGCGGCGGCCAGCGTGTCGCCGATCGAATGGGTGAGCAGCGGGTGCGGGCTGATCTCGATGAAGGTCGAGTGGTCGGCGGCGGCACGGGTGATCGCATCGCCGAAGCGCACGGGGTTGCGCAGGTTGCGGACCCAGTAGTCGGCGTCGGTCACCGGAGCGGTCTGCGATTCCTCGACGGTCGAGACCATCGGGATCGTCGGCCGCCGGGGGGCGAGGTCGGCCAGTGCCGCCCGCAGGTCGTCGAGGATGGGATCGACGGTCCGATGGTGCGAGGCGACGTCGACCTCGACGCGCCGGGCGAGCAGATTGCGGGCGGTGACCTCGGCGATCACCGCGTCGATCTGCTCGGGCGGACCTGCCACCACGCACTGCCGTGGGGAGGCGTACACGGCCGTCGAGAGCCCCGGGTGTGCGCGGACGAGTGCGTCTGCGGTCGCCGCGTCGGCTTCGAGGAGCGCCATGGCGCCGTGGCCCGAGAGTGCCTTCATCAACCGCGACCGCGTCGCGATCACCGACAACCCATCCGCCACCGACAACGCCCCCGACACCACCGCCGCAGCAACCTCACCCATCGAATGACCGATCACCGCATCCGGACACACCCCATAGGACCGCCACAACGACACCAACGCCAACTGCACACCCACCAACACCGGCTGAATCCGATCAATACCCACCACCGGCTCCCCCGACGCCAACACCTCCCGCAACGAAAAACCCACCACCGCAACAAACACCGGCTCCAACTCCACCACCGCAGCCGCAAACGCCGGCTCCGCCACCAACAACCGACGACCCATCCCCGCCCACTGCGACCCCTGCCCCGAAAACACGAACACCGTGCCGGGCCAAGGCCGGTACCGGCGCGGGGCGAGCACGCCGGGACGTGGGCTGCCCTCGGCGAGGGCGCGCAAACCGGCCAGTGCCTCGTCGGTGTCGCGGGCACACACGGTGCCGACGGGATCGGTGGTGGTGCGCAACCGATCCAGGGTTGCTGCGACGTCGGGCAGTGCGACCGACGGGCCGGTCTCGAGCCACTGCGCGAGTGCACGAGCACGGTCACGGACACGATCCTCCGATCGACCGGTCACCGACAGTCGCGATACCGTCGGCATCGCCGACGCCACGCTCGACGCGGCGGCGAGTGCGGGCCCCTGCTCGATGACGATGTGGGCGTTCGTACCGCCGAGACCGAAGGAGGAGATCCCGGCACGCCGGGGTGTGTCGCTCTGTGGCCATTGCATCGTCTCCGTCGGCACGACGATGCGCGTCGACCGGGCATCGATGGCCGGATTCCATTGGGTGAAGTGCAGATTCGGCGGGATCTGCCCGTGCTCCACCGTCAGCACCGCCTTGATGAATCCGGCGATACCGGCGGCCGCCTCGAGGTGCCCGAAGTTGGTCTTGACCGCACCCAGTGCGCAGGATGACTCGCGGCCGTACACCGCGGACAAGGCGTCGAACTCGATGGGGTCGCCCAGAGATGTTCCGGTGCCGTGGGTTTCGACGAAGTTGACCGAGGACGCGGGCACGTCACCGGCAGCGAGCGCGCGGGTGATCACCTCGCGTTGGGCCGGCGCATTCGGTGCGGTGAGCCCGTTGGACCGTCCGTCGGAGTTGACCGCGGAACCGCGGATGACCGCGTGCACCCGGTCACCGTCGCGGACCGCGTCGGCAAGGCGTTTGAGGACCACTACGCCTGCACCTTCGCCGCGGACGAAACCGTCGGCCGCCACGTCGAAGGCATTACACCGTCCGCGAGGCGAGAGCATTCCCCATTTACCCAGTGCCAATTGCGTTTCCGGCCGAAGGATCACACTCACACCGCCGGCCAACCCCAGATCGGACTCCCGGGAACGCAGGCTCTGACACGCCAGATGGAGAGCGACCAGCGACGATGAGCACGCCGTGTCGACGGCGACGGCCGGGCCCCGCAGACCGAGCAGGTAGGCGATGCGCCCCACGGTGATGCTGTGCGCGTTACCGGTTGCCGAGTACGCGTCGATCGACTCCGGATGCGAGGCCGAGGTGCTCTGGTACTCGTTGTAATAGACACCGAGGGTGACCGCCGCACGCACCCCGGTCAGGGCGTCGGAACGGTATCCGGCATCCTCGAGCGCCTCGACCGCCACCTCGAGCGCGATGCGCTGCTGGGGATCCATCGCCTCCGCCTCGCGCGGGGTGATCCCGAAGTAGTCGGCGTCGAAACCCGCGATGTCGTCCAGGAATCCGCCCCACTTCGACGGCATCCGCCCGGGCACCATCGGATCCGGGTCGTAGTACTCCTCGGCATCCCATCGCTGCGGCGGAACCTCCACCACCCCGTCACGGCCCTGGGTCAACAGCTCCCAGAACGATTCCGGCCCACGGACGCCGCCCGGGAAGCGGCAACCGATGCCGACGACGGCGATGGGTTCGGCACCGGTGATGCGTGCGGCCTTGTCGAACTGCTCGACCAAGGCGCTGCGTTGTGCCGGCGTCATCGCCGACACTCGATCGAAGGTGGTCTTCATCGTTGCCCACTCTCGGGGACGGCCGACACGGGCTGTGTGTCGGACAGGGACTCGGATCCGGCCAACGGATCCGAGAGGGATTCGACGCTGTCGAAGAGACTGTCGAGCACGCTGACCTCGGCCTGCTGCTCGCCGGCCGCCTCCGCCGCTGCGGCCTGCGTCGCCTCACGGCGGGGGGCGAGAAGACCGGTGAGCATCTCGCTCAGGGCGTCGATGGTGGGATGGTTCCAGAGCATGGTCGCCGACAGGTCGAGGCCGACCAGGTGACGGGCATCGCGCAACACCGTCATCGCCATCATCGAGTCGAGACCGAGCTCCGGGAACGGCTGATCCGAGCGCACGGCGTCGGTCGGCATACCCAGTTCCCGTGCCAGGATCACCCGCATCCGGCTCACCAGTTCGGAGCGGGTTTCTTGCTCGGACAACAGCTCCCAGTCAGGCGCGTCGACGGCCGCGTCGGGCGCTCCGCCGATCGCTGGGCCCGCCGCCGGCGCGGCGGGAACGAAACACAGGCCCCGGAGGTCGACGGTGAACGGTGCGCCCGCCCCGGCGGTCACGTCCGCGGCGAAGCCACCGCGGCGTGCCTCGCGATACCGCACCTCGACGGTCGCCTCGCCGTCCGCCGTGGTGGGTGACACGGTCATCGTCTCCACCGCTGCCGGGAACATCAGGCCGTCGTGCGACGCGTCGATCAACCGTGCGAGGTGTACCGTGGCGTCGAGAAGCGCCGCGGTCCCCGCCGCGGACACGCCGGCCTCCAGAGTGCCGGGCGCGGAACGGTTCTCGAGGGCCGTCCACGCGTAGGGGCGGCCGGACAGACCCCAGTGCTGCTCGAGCTCCGCCGCCTGCTCGGACGAGAAGCCGGTCGCCGTACGGGCGGCTTCGATGGGTGGTGCCTCGGAGTCGAGCAGACCTGCGCTGAGATGCTCGACCCACTCGTGCGGGCCTGCGCCCACCGAGGTGGCCGAGGCGATCGTGATTGCACCGGTCTCGTCGAGCCGCACCCGCACGACGCGGGGACGATCGAGGATCAACGGCTGGGTGAATGCGATGTGCTTGGCACCGGCCGCGCCGGCCTGCGCCACCACGGTCGCCACGGTGTGCAGCAGCACCGAGGCCGGGACGACCTCCACCCCGTGCACCAGATGCGAACCGGGATAGGGCAGTTCGTCGTCGGCGATACGGGCGAACCAGGTGTGTGACGGGACCTCGGCGGCACCGGCGCCCGAATCTCCCGCGCTCGTCTCGACCGTGCCTGTCTCGATCGAGTCGACCTCACCCAGAACGGTGTCGGGCCGGGCCGGAGGCAGACCCGACAGGTCGTGGTCGGCCTCGCCGAGCAGGTCGTCGACGATGTGGAACGAGGTGCGCATCCGGTAGGCCTCGGCCAGCCGCGCCCACTGTGCGCCGACCACGATCGGCCGGATCGGCGCGTCCGCCCCGAGCAGGGTGGGCAGGGTCGCGATCGCGGTCTCGTTGCGCATCGGGGTGAGTCCGGCGGAAGCGGTCTCGGGCTGGGCATCGGCCCAGGATTTCCACAATCCCCAGTCGATGACGGTGGCCGGCAGCCCGACGGCGCGGCGGGCGAACGCGAAGGCGTCGGCGAAGGAGTTGGCGGCGGTGTAGTGCCCGAGCCAGCGCGAGCCGAACAATCCGGTGATCGAGGAAAACAACACGAAGCGGCGGACCGGGGTGGTCACCGTCAGTTCGTGCAGTACCGAGATCGCGTCGACCTTCGGGCGGAACATCGCGTCGACCTCGGCATCGTCGAGCTCGATCAGTGAACCGGCGCCACCGGCCAGCGCGGCGACATAAACTCCGTCCAAGGGTGGGAGATCGTTTCCGAAGCGCGCGAACAGCTCTCGCATCGCCTCTGGGTGGGCGGCGTCGGCGGAAAAGTTCACCAGCGTGGTCGAGTTCGCAGCGAGCTCTGCGGTCACCTCGGCCGACAGGTCGGCGCCGCTGCGGGAGAGGGCGACGATGGTGTCGGCGCCCATCCGCGACAACTCGACGATGAGGTCGGGCCCCACGTTTCCGGTCGCTCCGACGACGAGCGCAGTGGTGTAGCCGGGTAATCCGGTCAGTGGGGTCGGCGGCACCGCGGCCCGCAGTCGTGGCAGTAGTCGTCGGCCCGCCCGCAGCACGACCTGATCCTCGCCGTCGGAGCTGTCGAGTTCGGCACGCACATGACGCGCCACCAATGCGGCGGGCAGCGCGGCGTCGACGTCGAGGACCCGTCCGAAGATCTCGGGGTTCTCCAGGGCGAGTGTCCGGGCGAATCCCCAGAGCACCGCCTGCGCCGGATCGGCGGGCTCGCCGTCGGCCACGGGCTGGGCGTTGCGGGTGAGGATCGTCAGATGTGTACGGCCGGGCGCCGAAGCGAGCGCAGCAGCGACCCGTCGCACGTCACCGAACACCTCGTGAGCGCGGAGCGCACCGAAGTCTGTCCGGGTGGTCGTCGGGGCGAACACCACGTGTGTTGCGCCGGTCAGCGCGGCGCCGTCGGTTGCGTCGGCGACGGTCACCGCGCGCGCCGCCGGCCCGAATGCCGCGGCCAGCGCATCCGGCTCTTCCGAGACGACAACCCAGCCGTCGCCGTCGTCTCTCGCATCGGCACCGACGGCAGGCGATGCCACGTCGACGGGCAGGGCCCGCTCGATCCAGGCGAGTTCGTGGTACCACTCGTCGAGAGCGCCGCCGCTGCGCGGCGAACCGGTCTCGGTCGGCGGTGGTGGGCCGGCGCGGTGTGAGTCGGCGCGGTGCGGCTCCGCGGCGGGTACCTCCACCCAGTACCGGGAGTGCATCCAGGGGGATTTCGGGAGCCGCGTGAACGCCCCGGTATCGGGCACCGCGGGTGCGCGCAGCGTCTGTGTCGCAGCGAGATTCGTGAAGAAGGTCTCCAACTCGTCGGTGTCGCGGGCCAGGCTGCCGATGGTGTGGTGATGCCGATCGGCCAGCGTTGCATCGATGGCGTGGGTCAGCAGCGGATGGGGGCTCATCTCGATGAACGTCGCGTGCGTGGCACCGGCCTGCTCGACCCGCTCGGTGAAGCGGACCGGGTTGCGCAGGTTGGCGCACCAGTAGTCGGCGTCGACGACCGGCGACGTCGCGCCGCCCGGGTCGGCGGTCGACAACATCGGGATCGTCGGTTCGGTCGGCGTCAGGCCGGACAGCGCTGCCCGCAGCTCCGGCAGCACCGGGTCGATGATCGGATGGTGCGACGCCACGTCGACCTCGACACGCCGAGCGAGCAGATCGCGGGCGGTGACCTCGGCGATCGCCGCATCGATCTGCTGGGGCGGACCGGCCAGCACCGTCTGATCGGGTGCGGCGTGCACCGCGATGGTCAGATCCGGGTACCGACTGCAGATCTGGTGCGCGGCGTCGGCGTCCAGTCCGACCAACGCCATGGCGCCGTGGCCCGAGAGTGCCTTCATCAACCGCGACCGCGTCGCGATCACCGACAACCCATCCGCCACCGACAACGCCCCCGACACCACCGCCGCAGCAACCTCACCCATCGAATGACCGATCACCGCATCCGGACACACCCCATAGGACCGCCACAACGACACCAACGCCAACTGCACACCCACCAACACCGGCTGAATCCGATCAATACCCACCACCGGCTCCCCCGACGCCAACACCTCCCGCAACGAAAAACCCACCACCGCAACAAACACCGGCTCCAACTCCACCACCGCAGCCGCAAACGCCGGCTCCGCCACCAACAACCGACGACCCATCCCCGCCCACTGCGACCCCTGCCCCGAAAACACGAACACCGTGCCCCCAGGGCAGGTTCCCTCATGTGCGGGAACGACTCCCGGCGCGCGGTAACCACCGGCGAGGGCGCGCAAACCGGTCTCGGCCCGTGTGTGATCGCGTGCGGTGACCGTCGCGACCACACCGAACCGTGAGCGGTGGTGGGCCAGGGTGTGGGCGATCGCCGACAAGTCCACCTGTGCGCCGTCGCCGCCGATCCAGTCCGCGAGGGTGTGAGCCTGTGCGGCAACGCGTTCGGGGGTCTTGCCCGAGATGATCAGCGTGTGGACCCCGGGTCCCGCAGTCGCCGGTACAGGGGTAACCGCGCCGGGGGTCACCGCGAAGGGGGTCGGTTCCGCCGGCACCTCGGGGGCCTGCTCGAGTACGACGTGCGCGTTGGTACCGCTGACACCGAAGGACGACACCCCGGCACGGCGTGGTCGCCCGGATTGCGGCCACTGCTGTGGTTCGGCGGCGATGGCGAAACGCGAGACGCCGTCGCACGCGTGCGGATTCAGCGCCGAGAAGTGGAGCTGACGAGGGATGTGCGCATGCTCGATCGCCAGCACCGTCTTGATGAGACCGGCGATACCGGAGGCGGATTCGAGGTGCCCTAGATTGGTCTTGACCGACCCCAGAACCAAGGGTGCACTCTCGCCGCGCTCGGCGAACACCCCGTGCAGGGCGTCGAGCTCGATCGGATCGCCCAGAGGGGTTCCGGTGCCGTGGGCCTCGACGTAGTCGATCTCCGCCGGTGCCAGGTCGGAGGCGGCCAACACCGAGCGGATCAACGCCTGCTGGGCGGGACCGTTCGGTACGGTCTGGCCGCTGCTCGCGCCGTCCTGATTGACCCCGGTACCGCGGATGACCGCGCGGATCCGGTCGCCGTCGCGCACCGCGTCGGAGAGGCGCTTGAGCACCACCACGCCGCAACCCTCGCTTCGCACATAGCCGTTGGCGTCGGCGTCGAAGGTCTTGCAGGTGCCGTCGGGGGCCAGCATGCCCCACCGGGAACAGGCGATGCTGTTCTCCGGGCTCAGGTTCAGATTCACCCCACCGGCCAGCGCACTGTCGATCTCACGGCGCCGCAGCCCCTGACAGGCGAGATGGATCGACACCAGCGACGAGGAGCACGCTGTGTCCGAGACGATCGCCGGGCCGTTGAGGCCGAGGTAATACGACAGGCGGCCCGCGGCGAAGTTGGCGGCGTTGCCGAACGGGATGTACGGGTCGAGTCCCGTCCGCGGGATGGCTCCCGCGAATGTCAGTGTGTAGTCGTTGGTGGTCATCCCGACGTACACGCCGGTGGCCGTCCCGCGGAGTCGTTCGCGTGTCAGGCCGGCGTCCTCGATGGACTCCCAGGCGACCTCCATCAGCAGCCGCTGCTGGGGATCCATGCCGATCGCCTCACGGGGGGTGAGGCCGAAGAACTCCGCATCGAACTCGTCGGGGTCCCAGTGGGTGAGGAAGCCGCCCACCCGGTTCACGATGGTGCCCGGGATCGTGTGGTCCTCGGCGTAGAACTCGTCGGCGTCCCAACGGTTCTCGGGCACCCGCACCACACCGCTGCGGCCCTCGGTCAGCAGATCCCAGTAGTCGCCCGGATCGTCGACGTCGCCGGGTAACCGGCAACCCATGCCGATGATCGCGATCGGCTCGCGATCGCCCTGCTCGGCGATGGCGAGCTTTCGGGACAGGTCGTCGATCTTGCGCAGAGCGTCGGTGATGATCGCCCGGCGATCCGAGTTTTCGGGAGGCACCAGGTCAGCCCAGCCTTTCGGAGAGTGCTTGCAGGAGTTCGTCTTCGGAGAGTTCGTCGAATCCGTCGTCGGGTTCGTTCGTGTCGAGGTCGGCCGTCTCCGGGAGGGTGGCCGCGAGATGGTCGGTCAGGGCGTCGACGGTGGGGTGATCGAAGACCACCGATGTCGGCAACAGTTCGCCGAGGGATTCCGAGAGCGCTCGCTGCAGGGTGACGCTCATCAGGGAATCCATCCCGAACTGGAAGAACCCGGCGCTGCGGTCGAGTTCGGCGGGTGAGGTCAATCCCATGACCTTGGCGACGAGATCGGCCACCCGGTCGGCGAGCAGGGACAGACGTACCGACGGGTCGGCGTCGCGTAGTTCCCGCCGGAATGCGGTGTCGCCCTCGGTGATGGCACCCCGGTCGGTGCCGTCGCCGGCGGCGGGCATCACCTCGTCGACGATGTGCAGTGCGGTGCGGGTGCGGTAGGCGGCGCCCAGCAGCTCCCAGTCGGCGTCGACCACGATTGCCCGCGCCGGGGTTCCCGGTCCGGTGACCGATGTCAGGGCGTCGATGGCGATGCGATCGTCCATCGGTATCAATCCGGACTCCGCGGTGACCTGTCGTTCGGCCGAATCCTGGTGATCGGCCAGCGATTTCCACAGCCCCCAGTTGACGGTGGTTGCCGGCAGGCCCGCGGTTCGGCGGGCGTGCACGAAGGCGTCGAGGAATGTGGTGGTGGCGGCGTAGTGGGCGAGCCACCGCGACCCGAGCAGGCCGGAGATCGACGAGAACACCACGAATCGGGACACCGGGAAGGTCAGCGTCATCCGGTGCAGGACGGCCAGGGCGTCGAGTTTCGGACCGAACATGGCTGCCACGTCTTCGTCGGTCATGTCGGTGAGGGTGACCGGACCACCACCGAAGGCGGCGAGGTGAACTCCGTCCAGCGCAGGAAGATCGGTGCCGAAGCGGGCGAACAACGCAGCCATGGCGGTCTCGTCGGTCGCGTCGGCGGCGACCACCACCACTCGGCACCCGCGGTCGCCGAGTTCGGCGACGAGCGGATCGAGACGTGTGCCCGGAGTGCGCGAGACGGCGACGACGGTGTGCGCCCCGCGGTCGGCGAGGTGAGCGATCAGGTGCGGGCCGATGTGTCCGGTGGCGCCGACGACCAGATGTGTCTGTCCGGTGATCGGTTCTCCCCCGACATCGTCGGACGATCTCACGCCCGCACGCAGTCGCGGGACACGACGTGCGCCGGCCCGGTAGACCACCTGATCCTCGTGATCGTCGGCGCCGATCTCGTCGAGTAGATAGCGTGCGACGACGCCGCCGGGGACCGAGGCGTCGACGTCGAGGACACCGCCCCAGATCTCGGGATGTTCCAGCGCCAGAGTGCGTCCCAGTCCCCACAGGGCGGCGTGCGCGGGGACGGCGTGATCGCCATCGGCCAGCGGTGCGCCGTTGCGGGTGATCAGGTGCAGCCGGGGTCGTGTGCCACTCGACACGGCAGCGGCGACGAGGCGACGCGCCACCGAGAACAGCCGATATGCCGGTTGCGCAGAGAACGGATCCGCCTCTGTGGCCGGGGCGAAGATCACACGATCGGCGCCGGAGATGCTCTGGCTCAACGTTTCCGAATCGTCGGTATCGTCGGCGAATGTATCGGGGTCGCTCGGGATGATCTGCGAGCCGCCGGGAAGCGTGGCGCGCAGCACGGTGATCGACTCCGTATCGACACCGTCACCGACGATCACCCAGCGCTGCGGGTGCACGAGCGTCGAGGTGCGGGGTGCCGGCATCGTCGGCCAGGCCAGGTGATGCCACCACGATCGGGGGACGCGACCGTCGGCGGGATAAGAAGGTGACCCTGCTCCGGGCCCCGCCGACGCTCCCGGGGATCGGGTGGGTGTGGGCAGCCAGAACGGGGTGTGTCGCCACGGCGTGCGCGGTAGTACCGGATGCGGTTCGGCCGGATGCGGGGTCGACGGAACACCCTGGGCGGCAGAGTGATACGCGCGGTGGAACGAGATGGTGTCGTCACGGTCGCGGTGCAGGGTCGCGACGACCTCGGCGTCCTCGGCCCCCGACTCCTCCAGGCATTCGACGAGCGCCTGGCCGAGGATGGGGTGCGGGCTGATCTCGACGAAGGTCGCATGGTCTTCAGCACCGCGGGCGACCGCCTGTGCCAGCCGTACCGGCATCCGCAGGTTGTCGGCCCAGTAGTCGGCGTCGACCACCGGAGCGGCGGAGTCCGCGGATGCCGGGTGCACGGTGGACAGGAACGGTATCCGAGCGGGCCGCGGAGCCAGGTCGGCCAATGCCGAACGCAGTGGTGCCAGAAGCGGATCCATCAGCGCGGTGTGCGAGGCGACCGTCATGGCGACCTTGCGCGCGAACACGCCGTCGGCGAGGACCTCGGCGAGGACCGCGTCGACGGCCTCGGGTGGACCGGCCACCACCGTCTGCCGCGGTGCGAGGTGACCGGCGATCTCGACGCCCGGATGTGCTGCCAGTCGTGCCGCGACCTCATCGCACGAGAGGCGCAGGACCGCGACACCGCCGGCCGGGGCCGCCGACATCAACCGCGAGCGGATACCGATCACGGCAAGTCCCTCGGCGACGGTGAGCATGCCGGCGACGACCGCGGCGCTCACCTCCCCCATCGATTGCCCGATCACCGCGTCGGGATGCACACCGTGATGTGCCCAGAGCCGGGTGAGCGCCACCTGCAGGCCCATCAGTACCGGTTGCACCTCGGCGTCACCGTGCAGGTCGCGGCGCTCGGCCAGAGCGTTGCGCAGTGAGAATCCGACGTGGTCGAGAAAGTCGGCCTCCATCTCGTCGACGGCGTCGGCGAAGGCGGGTTCGTCGGCGAGCAGAACGGCGGCCATCCCGGCCCACTGGGAGCCCTGGCCCGAGTAGACGAACACGGTACCCGTTGCGCGCGCGGCGTTCTCCCGCGGCGGGGTCACCCCGACGGCAACAGCTCCATCCACCGTGTCGCCACCGGCGAGGGCGCGCAGTCCGGCGATCGTGCCCGCCCGATCGCGGGCGGTGACGGTGGCGGTCACCGGCAACACCGCCCGGTGATGATTGAGGGTGTGGGCGATGTCGGGGACCGGGATCCCGGCACCGTCGGTGGTCATCCAGTCCGCGACTGTCGCGGCGAGATCGACGACCCGCTCGGCGCTGCGGCCCGAGAGGACCAGGGTGCTCACCGCCGGGGCGAGCAGCTCGACGGGCGGCGGATCGCGATGCACGACGGGTGCCTGCTCGACGACGATGTGCGCATTGGTGCCACCGAAACCGAAGGACGACACGCCCGCTCGTCGTGGTCGTCCGGTACTCGGCCATGCCCGCTTGGTGTCGACGACCTGCAGCCGCAGTTGGTCGAATGGTATGTGGGGGTTGGGTTCTCGCTGCTGCAGAGTGGCCGGGATGGTGCCGCGCGAACACGCCAGGACGGTCTTGATGAAACCTGCGATCCCGGCGGCAGCCTCGAGGTGCCCCAGGTTGGTCTTGACCGCACCGAGTAGCAGCGGCGCGTCGGCAGGGCGCCCACGGCCGAGCACCGTGCCCAGTGCGCGGGCCTCGATCGGGTCACCGAGCAGGGTCCCCGTCCCGTGGGTCTCGACGTAGTCGATCTCGCGCACGCCGATGCCCGCGCGGGTGTACGCGGTGCGCAGCACCTCCATCTGCGCGGCGGGATTGGGGGCGAACAGTCCGTTGGAATGGCCGTCCTGGTTCACCGCGGTACCGCGGATGACGGCGAGGATCCGGTCACCGGCGGTGAGCGCGTCATCGAGACGCTTGAGGATGACCGCCCCCGCTCCCTCACCGCGCACGAAACCGTCGGCGGCGGCGTCGAAGGCATGACACGCACCGGTCGGCGACAACGCGCCGGACTGATCGAAACCGGCGAACACCGCCGGCGTCAACAGTAGGTTCACCCCGCCCGCGACCGCGACGTCTGCTTCACCGGACCGCAGGCTCTGGGTCGCGAGGTGGATCGCCACCAACGACGACGAACACGCCGTGTCGATCGTCAACGACGGGCCACGCAGATCGAGGACATAGGACAGCCGATTGGCGATGATGCTCAGGGCCGCACCGAGATTGCTCCACGCGTCGATCGTCGGCAGGTCGGTGGACGCGAGATACCCGTATTCGCCGGCGCAGGCGCCGACGAAGACACCGGTCGGCGTCCGGCGCAGGGATTCGGGTCGGATCCCGGCATGTTCGAGGGCTTCCCAGACGACCTCGAGCATCAGACGCTGCTGCGGATCCATCTTGGCCGCCTCGCGGGCGGTGATCTCGAAGAAGTCGGCGTCGAAGCCCTCGACGTCGTCGAGGAAGGAGCCGTGGCGGGTGGTCGAGGCGAGGGCGTCGACAACCTCGGGACGACCGTCGTCGAAACGGTCCCACCGGCCCCGCGGCACGGTGGTGACGGCATCACCGCCGGCACAGAGAAATTGCCAGTACTCGTCGGGACCGCTGATCCCGCCGGGGAATCGGCATCCGATGCCGACCACCGCGATCGGACCGTCGTCGGCCGATGATCGCCCCGCCGATGCCGATTGCGGTTCGACGTGGTCCCCGAGGCACAGGTGGGCCACCAGCGCGTCGATCGTCGGATGCTCCCAGAACTCGACGGGCGAGACCTGCCTGCCGAGGAACTCGGTGAGTTCACCGGAGATCATCACCGAGTCCCGGGAGCCGAGCCCGAGATCGGCCAGCGCCACCGTCGGATCGATGTCGTTTGCCGGGCGATCGACGAGGGCGGCGAGCCGCGTGGTCAGCCAGTCGCGCAGAACGGATTCGAGGTCGTCGGCGCTCATCGGAGACCGTGCTCCGCACCCAGCGGTGACGGCGCGGACTCGGCGTCGGCGAAGAGATCGTCGAGCAGGCCACCGGAATCCTCGGCGGGCAGTTGTGCGGCCGGCTCGTCGTCACCGGCGATCCGGGTGGCGAGGTAGTCGGCCAGCGCATCGATGGTCGGGTGATTCCACAGCATCGTCGCCGACAGTTCGAGACCGGCCAGTTTCTCGGCATCCCGGCGGATCGACATGGCCATCAGCGAATTGAGGCCGAACTCGGCGAAGGGGACGTCGGTGAGCAGGTCGGCCTCCGACATCCGCAGTTCCCGGGCCAGGATCGCTCGCAAGCCGTCGCGCAATCCGGCGAGCAGGTCGGGCCTGGCCATCTGCGACCACGACGGTGTGCCGGTGGTGGCGTCGTCGGCGTTCGGTGCGGGCGGTGGTGGCGGGAGAACGACTGCTTGTGCCACACCGGATTCGGAGATCAGGTCCCAGGCGTGCAGTGCCTCTGCCGGGGTGACGGGCCGGGATCCGCGGCGGGCGAGTTCGGCGGTGACGATGTCGGCGTCGACCGCGAACCCCAGTCCCTGCCAGGCGACCCAGTCGATCGTCAGGGCCGGGGTACCGGTATGGCGGCGCAGGCGCGCGAGCGCGTCGAGGTAGGCGTTGGCCGCGGCGTAGCCGCCCTGGCCCGCAATACCGAAATGCACACCGGCGCTCCCGGTCATCTCGAAGAAGTCCAGGCTGTCGCCGAAGACCTCGTGCAGTACCTGCGCCCCGGCGATCTTGGGTCGCATGACGGTGGTCAGTGCGGCGTCGTCGGACTCGGTGAGCAGTCTGTTCTCGGTGACCCCGGCCGCGTGCACGACACCACGGATGGGTGCGGCGCCCTCATCGTCACGACGGCTGAGGAAGGCCTGCACGGCCGCGCTGTCGGCGACGTCGAGTGCGACGACTGTGACGGTGATGCCGCGACTCTCCAGGTCGCGCACGGTGTTGATGCGGTCGCGGAGGATCGGGTCGAGATCGGCTCGGTCCCAGTCGCGGCGCGCCGGCAGACCGGTGCGGCCGACCAGGATGAGCCGGCGGGCACCGTGATCGACGAGCCGTCCGGCGATCACGCGGCCGAGTGCCCCGAGTCCCCCGGTGACGAGGTAGGCGGCATCCGGGCGGCAGCGCAGCATGACGCCGGCGCGTGGTGCGGGATGCGTTGCCTCGCCGCGTGTCCCGGTGTCGTCGCGGGTCTCGGGGGTCTGGAGGGGTTCGAGGCTCGGACGGAGCAGCCGACCGTCGCGCAAGGCGGCGATACCGCCCCACGGCCGACCGAGCCGCTCGGTGATCAGCGGCGCCGCGGTGGCCGGATCGGCACCTGCGGCCAGATCGATCAGTCCGCCCCACGCGTCGGGGTGCTCCTCGGCCATCACCGTGGCCAACCCCCACAGCGCGCTCTGGGGCAGATCGCCGGGCGAGTTCGGTTCGCGCACACCGCGGGTCACGATCCACAGGGTCTGCGAGGTCGCGTTCCGGGCCATCCGTGCGATGACGGCGGTGACCTCCGAGGTCATTCCCGCCGCGGCAGCAGCATGATCGGCAGCCAACTGATCGGGGTCCGCCGCGGTGGTGGGAGCGACGTAGATGACGTGGCGGGCGTCCTCGGCCCGATCGCGGCATGGCACTCCCGCACGCGCGAGTGCCACGGCGAGGGCATGCGCGTCGCCGAGCACAGCCACCGCGTCGCCTTGTGCGATCGTCGTCGGTGAGGCCGTGTCGGTTCCGACGTCCTCGCGCCACACCACGGTGCGGACCAGCGACCGCGGATCGGCTTCCGCCACAGCGGATTCGGCCACACCGGGTTCGGCGTCGACCATGGTGAACCGCAGGCCGCGGACGAGGAGGGCGTCGTCGGCGTCCTCGGTGGATCCGACTATGTCGACGACGAGGTCGGCATCGTCGGACACCACTCGGCGGATGTCGAGGACGGCGCGGGTGCCGCGCAGGGTTGTCGGCAGGAGCACCGAGTCGATCCGGGCGGGAACCATCAGGTCGCGGGTCGAGTCGTCGACGAGTCGGGCGACGTGGGCCGCCGCGTCGAGCATCGCGGCCGGCGAGGGCTCGGGTAACCCGATGTCGGCCAGCATTCGGCCGGTGCTGCGCGCGACGCGTGACACCTCCCAGGCGAAGGGCTGCCCCTGCACGCCCCATTCGGCGAGGAGATCTGCGGTCGAGGAGGTCGGCGTCATCGCCACCAGGTCGGCGGTGTCGATCGGCCGGGAACCGTTGTCGGAGTTGAGGCCTGGCCGGAGGCCCGGCGGGGTCGACGAGACCGGTCGCGCGGTGACGTGGCGGACCCGCCGCGAGGTGTCGTCGTCGGTGATCGCCGAGGACGAGATGGACACCGAGTCGGCGTCGGCGACGACGTGGATGCGCCGGGGCGCATCCACCGCGATCGGATGGCGCAAGCTGATGTCGGTCAGCCCGTCGGCACCGAGGTGGGCAGCGGCGCCACCCAGGGTGGCCACCAGAACCGAGTGAGGTTCCCCCCGAACCGTAGAGGCATCGATAATGAGGAGCACGATGCCAGAGAAGCGGAAGAAGTACGACCGGGAGTTTCGTGATGGGGCGGTCCGGATCGTCGAGGAGACAGGTAAGCCGATCGCCCAGGTCGCTCGAGACCTGGGGGTCAACGAGGGCACCTTGGGTAACTGGGTCAACCGGGCGCGCGCCGAGCGGGAGGGCCGCGGCGAGCTGACCGTTGATGACGCTGCTGAGCTCAAACGGTTGCGTGACGAGGTCGCCGAGCTGCGCATGGAGCGTGATGTCCTCAAGCGATCAGTGGTCCTGTGGGTGAAGGAGGCGACGAAGTGAGCGTGGCACGCTTTATCGCCGACCAGAGGACCAACTATCGGGTGCCACACGCGGTGTCCTGCCGGCTGCTCGGGGTCAGCGAGGCGTGGTTCTACAAATGGCATAAGCGGACCCAATCGCCGGGTGCGGCAACGGGTTTGCACACCACCCGCGACTATCGCCGGGACACCATCGACCGGGCCGTGGCGGTGGCGTTCGACAAGGCCCGCGGCCTGCACGGGTCACCGCGCCTGCATGCGGATCTGCGTGCTGACGGGTGGACGGTGACCGAGAAGACTGTCGCTGATTCGATGTGTCGTCAGGGCCTGGTCGCGCGGCGGATCCGCCGGCGCAACGGGCTGACCCGTCAGGACAAGACCGCCCCGAAGTTCCCCGATTTGTTGGGTCGCGATTTCACCGCACAGTGCCCCGATCAGCGGTGGGTCGGCGACATCACCGAGATCCCGACCGCGGCGGGCAAGCTGTATCTGGCCACGGTCATCGACCTCTACAGTCGCCGCCTGCTGGGGGCGGCCACCAGTCGTCACCCGGATGCAGCGTTGGCGTGTGCGGCGATCGAGATGGGGGTCGCCACGCGGGGCGGTATGCAGGCGATATGGCGTGATGACGATGCGCAGAAGCTGATTTTCCACACCGATCGTGGGTCGACGTACACCGCGAGACGGTTCACCAGGCTGTGCCAGAAGATGGGTATCCGGCAGTCGATGGGCCGGGTCGGATCGTGTTTCGACAACGCCGCAGCGGAGGCATTCTTCTCTTCTTTGGAGTGGGAAGTGTTGTCACGCAACGAGTTCCATACTATCATGGAGGCGCAGGCGGTCGTGTTGGAGTGGTGCTACGGCTTCTACAATCACCAGCGTCGCCACAGCGCGATCGGGATGATGAGTCCGGTCGACTACGAGAACACCGCAGTCACCGAGCCCGAAGCCGCATAGAGGAGTCCTCCACGATTCCGGGGGAACCACAGAGACGGGGACCACCTCGAGTCCGTGCAGCAGGTGATGTCCCGGGTACGGCAGCGCCGCGGGCGTGAGGTCGGCACGCCAGAGGTGGGTGGTGTCTCCGACCGCGATGTGCTCGCCGAGCAGGGTGCCCGGTCGTGGGGTGAGTTCGGCGCTCGCCGCACGCGACCGCGAGGAACGGGCACGGGTGGCGAACCAGTGCCGGGAGTGATGCCACGGCGTCGTCGGCAGTTGCGGATGCGGACCGAACGGAGCTGGTGCCGGGATGTGGCGGCGATCGGTGCGTGCGATGTTCAGATGGGTGTGGAAGGTCATCACCTCGTCTGCATCACGCAGGAGTGTGGGGACGGCGTGATGATGGATGTCGGCGAGGGTCTCGTCGATCGCGTGGGTCAGCAACGGGTGCGGGCTGACCTCCACGAAGACTCCGTGGTCGACGCCCGCCCGGGCCACCGCCGACGCGAACCGGACGGGATTGCGCAGATTCGCACACCAGTAGTCGGCGTCGAAGGTGGGTTCTCCGGTGTCGAGCGTGGTGCTGAGCAGCGGCAGGTGGGGACGCCGGGGGCTCAGATCGGCCAGTGCCGCACGCAGATCGGGCAGCACGGGATCGATGATCGGGTGGTGGGAGGCGACGTCGACCTCGACCCGCCGGGCGAGACGATCCTGCGCCGCCACCCGATCGACGACGGCATCCACCTGTTCCGGGGGGCCGGCGATGACGCATTGCCTCGGTGAGGCCAGCACCGCGACGGTCACGCCGGGAAAGCCCGCGACGAGTTCGTGGGCGGAAGGGGCGTCGAGTTCGATGAGCGCCATGGCGCCTTGTCCGGCGAGCCGCCGCATGAGGCGCGACCGTGTGGCGATGACCTTCAGGCCGTCGGCCACGCTGAGCGCGCCGGCGACGACGGCCGCTGCCGCCTCACCCATCGAGTGGCCGATGACGGCGTCGGGGACGATGCCGTGGGCGCGCCACAGTCGCGTCAGGGTGAGCTGGAGGCCGGTGAGGACCGGCTGGATGCGGTCGATCCCGGTGACCGGGGCACCGGACCGGACGACCTCGATGAGCGAGAATCCGACCTGCTCGACGAAGTCCGGTTCGATCTCCTCGAGCGCGTCGGCGAAGGCCGGGTCATGGGCCAGCAGACCACGCGCCATCCCGACCCACTGCGATCCCTGGCCGGAGTAGACGAACACCGTCCCGGGGCGACACGGCTGCTCGTGGGCGGCGACGACACCGGGTGCGCTCACCCCGTCGGCGAGCGCCCGCAACCCGGTGATCGCCGCGGCATGGTCGGTCGCGACGACGGTCGCGAAGGCGCGTGCGCGATCACGGTGGTGATCGAGACCATCGACGACCTCGGCGAGCGGCACCGCGGCACCGTCTCCGTCGAGCCAGTCGGCGAGAGCGCCGGCCGTGGTCGCGATGCGCTCGCGAGATCTACCTGCCACCACCAGGGTCGCGATCGGGGACTTCGGTGATCGGCCGGTGCTGTCCATGCTCTCGGCCGCCGGTCCGGTGAGGGCTTCGGGCTCCGGCGCCTGCTCGAGGACGAGATGGGCATTGGTACCGCCGAAACCGAAGGCCGACACCCCGCCGCGACGAGGCCTGCCCGTCGTGGGCCACGGTGTCGTTTCGGCCACCACCTTCAGGCGCAGGTTGTCGAAGTCGATGTGTGGATTCGGTTCTGAGAAGCCCGGAGTCGCCGGGAGGCAACCCTTCTCGAGGGCCAAGGCGACCTTCAGGAAACCGGCGATGCCGGCCGCGGCCTCGAGGTGACCGAGATTCGATTTCACCGCGCCGATCAACAGCGGGTCGTCGGCGGGGCGTCCCCGACCGGCGACCGCGCCGAGGGCCCGCGCCTCGATGGGATCTCCGAGCAGGGTGCCGGTGCCGTGTGCCTCGACGTAATCCACCTCGCGCGCCCCGATGCCCGCGGAGATGTAGGCGGCCCGCAGCACGGCCATCTGCGCCGACGGATTGGGCGCCATCAGCCCGTTGGAATGACCGTCGGAGTTGATGGCACTCCCCCGCACCACCGCGAGGACGTGGTCGCCGTCGCGGCGGGCGTCGGCAAGACGTTTGAGTACCACGACGCCGCATCCCTCGGAGCGGACGTAGCCGTCGGCGGCGGCGTCGAACGAGTGGCACCGCCCGCTCGGCGACATGGCGTCGTTGCGGTCGAAGCTGCGCGTGATCGCCGGGGAGAGCATGACATTGACACCTGCGGCGAGCGCCGTCGACGACTCACCCGAGCGCAGACTCGCCACCGCGAGGTGGATCGCGACCAGCGACGACGAACATGCGGTGTCGACGGTGATCGACGGACCACGCAGATCGTAGTGATAGGACACGCGGTTGGCGATGACCGACAGCGCGCCGCCGGTCCCCGACCAGTTGTCGACCTCGGCGAGGTCGGCGGTGGCCAGGAAGCCGTACTCCCCAGCGCATGCGCCGACGAACACCCCGGTCTGGCTGTGCCGCAACGATTCCGCAGGGATTCCGGCGTTCTCCAGCGCCTCGTGCGAGACCTCCAGCAGCAGCCGCTGCTGGGGGTCCATCTTGTCGGCCTCGCTGGGCGAGATGTCGAAGAACTCGGCGTCGAAGGCATCGATGTTGTTGAGGAATCCGCCCCAGGTGGTGGTGCGCGCCAGCGCCGCGTCGGTCTCGGCGGTGCCGTCGGCGAACGACTCCCATCGTTGCGGATCGACGTGGCCGATCGCATCGCCCTCGGCGAGCAGGAAATCCCAATACTGTTGCGGGCCAAGGATGCCGCCGGGGAACCGACAGCCCACCCCGACGACGGCGATCAGATCATCGGTGTCGGTGACGGGGCGCGCGTCGGTGTCGGGGTTCCGGGCTGCCGGCGCCGAATCGGTGGCCGCCGACCCGGTGTCTCGGCCGAGCGCGAAGCGTGCCAGCGCTGCGACGCTCGGGTGCTCCCAGAGATCGACCGGCGACACCGGCCGGCCGAGGTATTCGGCGAGTTCGCCGGCGAGGACCACCGCGTCGCGGGACCCCACGCCGAGATCGTGGAACGGGATGTCGACGTCGACCCCGTCGGGGTCGCAGCCCATCAGGACGAGCCGGTCGACGAGCCAGTCACGCAGTTGCCGTTCGGCACGATCGTCCTCGCCCCGATCGGCGCGATCCCCTGGGGTCACCGGTGGCCGTCCAGGCGGGCGAATCCGCCGGTCCGATAGGTCTCGCCGGCGGCGGCGCGCCGGGTCTTGCCGCTGGTGGTGATCGGAATCGAGCCGGGCGCGACGAAGACCACGTCGGCCGCGCGCACGCCGTGTCGACCGGAGATCGTCGCCACCACCGCCGCCCGCAACTCGTCGAGGTCGACCGGCTCTCCGCGATCCTTCACCTCGGCGATCACGACGAGTTCCTCGGCGTGCTCACCGGGTACCGACACTGCCGCCACGCGGCCCCGGGTCAGCTCGGTGACCGTGCCCTCGATGTCGTCGGGATAGTGATTGCGGCCGTCGATGATGAGCAGATCCTTGATGCGACCGGTGATGAACAGCTCGCCCTCGGACACGACCCCGAGATCGCCGGTGCGCAACCATGGTCCGGCCGGGGTGTCCGAACGCGGATTCTCGATCCAGCCGCCGAACGTCGCCTCGGTGCGTTCGGGATTGCGCCAGTACCCCGCGGGCACGTTCTCGCCGTGCACCCAGATCTCGCCGATGCGGTCGGCGGGGTTCTCCTCACGGGTATCGGGGTCGACGATGCGGTAGGTCACCGAACGCTGGGGTCCGTGACTCATCAACACCGCGCCGTCCTGCCCTTCGCCGCACCGCAGCGCGTAGCCCTTCGCCAGCTTCTCGAAGTCGAACCGCACGCCCACAGCCGGAGTACCCGGAACGAGCGCGGAGACATACAGCGTCGCCTCGGCCAATCCGTACGCAGGCCGGACGATGTTCTCCGGCAGACCATCCGGGGTGAATCGGTCGACGAATCGGCGCACCGTGGCATCGTGGACGCGCTCGGCTCCGCACATGAATCCGGTCACCTGGGAGAGGTCCAGACCGGCCAGGTCGTCGGCGGAGGTCCGGCGGGCGGCGAGCTCGTAGGCGAAGTTCGGCGCAGAGGTGAACGACTTGGGATGACCGGCCATCACCTGAATCCAGCGGGACGGTTTCTGCAGGAACGCCATCGGACTGATGTCGACGGTGTGCAGACCCGCCATCACGCCACCGCAGATCCCCAGGAGCAATCCCATGTCGTGGTAAAACGGCAGCCACGACACGAGCGTCGAGTCACGATCGGGCCAGCCGCCGTGATGAGCGAACATGTCGGAGATGAGCTGGTCGAGGTTGATGACCACGTTCTTGTGCGAAACCATCACGCCCCGAGGCGAACTCGTCGACCCCGAGGTGTACTGCAGTACGGCGGTTCGGTCCCGGCCGACCTGGCTGCCGGCGGCGGCGACAGGTGTGTGGTAGTCGAGGGCGTCGATTTCGACGACCGCAGGCGTCACACCGGGCACGCTCTGCGTGTAGGGCAGGATCTCGTCGATGACGGTCGTGGTCGCGAAGACGACCGCCGGCGTGCAGTCGGCCAGAGCCGAACTGATGCGCTCGTCGTGGTGGGCTCCGAACATCGGAACCGACAGCGGCACAACGATGAAACCAGCCTCGAGCGCTCCGAGGAACGCGACGATGTAGTCGAGGCTCTGCGGACTCAGGATCGCCGCCCGGTCCCCGGGCGCGCCGTGCCGACCGAGTTCGGCGGCGACGACGCGTACGCGGTCGTACAGCTCGGCCCACGTCAGCGTTTCGGAGAAGCCGGCCGGATCGACGTCGTAGTCGATGAAGGTGAATGCTGCGGCATCGGGCTGGTCAGCTGCGCGAGCGCGCAGAATCCCAGGGATGGTGTCCTGCAGCGAGGGTCGTGCTCTCCCTCGACTGTTCACTGCTGTCCGTCACTTTCCCCCCGACGGCGAAATGTGTGTCTGTATGCGCGATGTGGCGGCCACCAACCACCGCAGGGTGCATCGCAACGATGTCTGTCGAGCCTCCCCTCCCAAGGAGGCGTTTCGAGTGAGCACGTGCGTCGATTCGACGGTTATCACGACGCGTGAGGTGTTCACGCTGTCGCGATCGTCGTTCAATCACAGCAACTCTCTCGTGAGCCGACGATACATGCACTGACTGTGAAGAACGGTGTCCGAGGGCGTCCCACACGACTTTACTGCCAGGTGTCACAGTGGGATTGAGGGAAACTCCGCCGAATCCGACTTCACCGGTCCGATTCATGCCTTTGCACCGAATTTACGTCGAGAATTCACCGAATCCGCGAAATTCACGGAAAGTCGACAGCGTTTTTCCAGAAATGAATTGGCGTTGTTTCTGAATTCAAACAGCCCCGAAATTCGGTGAGGAATGTCGATGTGAATTCGTGGCGGAACGACGGGCGCGGGTCACCCGGGTCGTGCCCGGGGTCGGCGTCAGTCCTTGGTGGCGGACAGGCGGCGCTCGATGTCGGCTGCCACGTCGGCGAGGTGCTCGGACAGATAGAAGTGGTGGCCGGGGAACTCACGCATGGTGAATTCGGCCGAGGTCCGTTGCTCCCACGGAGCAACCTTCTCTGCGGTGGCGACCTCGTCGTTGTCGGCGTGATACGCGTGAATGGGACACGCCAGCGTCACCTCCGGCGGGCATTCGTAGGCCGTGATCGCCTTGAATCCGCGCAGGGTCGGCAGAATCCGTGACGAGAAGGCCTCGTCCTGCAGCATCGCGGGGTCGAGTCCGGTCATCGCCGAGACCGCGTCGAGCAGTCCACGATCGGACTCCGGGATGTATTCGTACCCACTGCGGCCGGGTGCGGCGCATGCGGAGACGAACAGCGCCTCGATCTGCACCCCGCGCTGTTCGAGGCGGCGGGCGGTCTCGAAGGCGACCAAGGCCCCCATGGAGTGGCCGAAGAACGCCACGCGCGTGTCCGGGCCGAAGGCCGGCAGTTTGCTCAGCACGGTGTCGGCGAGGGCGTCGATACCGGTGAAGGCGGCCAGGTCTTGGCTTCCGTTCTTTCCCGGGTACTGGACCGCCACCCGTCCGATATCGGTGGTGAAGGTCCGTGCGAAGGGCACGTAGAAGGCCGCGGAGCCGCCGGCGTGCGGGAAGATGTACAGCGTAGGCGCGGTCACGCCGCATACGATAGCGCCTCACAGGGCACGCGGGTCCGCGACGATCACCGCCGGCGGGACCGAGTTGGCGCACCGAGCAGATGATCGGTCCCGACGGCGCTGCCGATAGGCTGACGGACATCATGACCGAGTACCTGCGTGATGGCGCCTCCATCTATCGTCGATCGTTCGCGATCATCCGTGCCGAGTCCGACCTGTCCGCGTTCGCTCCCGACGTGGCCGGTGTCGTCGTGCGGATGATCCATGCCTGCGGACAGACCGATCTCACACGCGACGTGGTGGCCACCGAGGGCGTGGTGCGCGCCGCACGGAATGCCCTGACCGACGGCGCGCCGATTCTCTGTGATGCCACGATGGTCGCGAGCGGGATCACACGGCGTCGTCTTCCCGCGGACAACGAGATCCGATGCCATCTCCACGATCCCGCGGTGCCGGAGTTGGCCGAACGCATGGGTACCACCAGAACCGCTGCGGCACTGGAACTCTGGAAACCGGTCCTCGACGGCGCCGTCGTCGCGATCGGAAACGCCCCGACCGCACTGTTCGCGTTGTTGGAGATGATCGACGCCGGGGCGCCGCGGCCGGCGGCGATCGTCGGTGCGCCCGTCGGCTTCGTCGGGGCCGCCGAATCGTGCGCCGAGCTGGCCGCCCGCGCCGACCTCGAGTTCATCACGGTCACCGGCCGCCGGGGCGGGTCCGCGATCACCGCTGCCGCCATCAACGCACTGGCCAGCCCGGAGGAATGAGGCGTCGACCATGGGTTCAGAACAATCTGTGTCATCACAATCTGTGTCATCACAATCGATGTCGTCGCGGCGCCTCGGCAAACTCTGGGGAGTCGGACTGGGACCCGGTGACAGCGAACTGATGACGGTCAAGGCCGCTCGGGTGATCGGTTCGGCCGAGGTCGTGGCCTATCACTGCGCACGCCACGGGCGCAGTATCGCCCGCGGTGTCGCCGAGCCGTATCTGCGTCCGGGGCAGATCGAGGAGAGGTTGATGTACCCGGTGACCACCGAAGCCGCCGACCATCCGGGCGGCTATCGTGGTGCGCTCGACGACTTCTACACCGACAGCGCCGAACTCCTTGCCTCTCACCTGCGTGCGGGCCGCGACGTGGCCCTGCTCGCAGAGGGCGACCCGCTGTTCTTCAGCTCCTACATGCACATGCACAAGCGCCTGGCCGCCGAGTTCCCGACCGAGATCATCCCGGGCGTGACATCGGTGAGTGCGGCGTCGGCGGCAATCGAGGTCCCGCTGGTGGAGGCCGAGGAGACGCTGACCGTCGTTCCAGGCACCCTGCCGGTGCCCCGAATGCGTGAATTGTTCGCGCACGCCGATGCTTTCGCGGTCATCAAACTCGGCCGGACCTTCACCGGGGTGTGCGAGGCGCTGCGCGCGGCCGGCCGGCTCGACGAGGCGTGGTACGTCGAACGCGCATCCACCACCGCACAGAAGGTGGCCCCGGTCGCCGAGGTCGACCCCGCGCAGGTGCCGTACTTCTCGATGGTGGTGGTGCCGGGTCGCTTGAACAACCCGCGCGCAGGCGCCCCCGACCCGCCGCGGGCGGAGGTGGTGGTCGTCGGCCTCGGGCCGGGCGCCGACGATTGGACCACCCCGCAGGTGGAGCGGGAACTGGCGGCAGCCACCGATCTGGTCGGCTACAAGACCTATCTGGCACGTGTGTCGCCGCGGCCGGGACAGCGCATCCACGCCAGCGACAACCGCGTCGAGGCCGAACGTGCCGAGTTCGCACTGGATCTCGCGGCCCGAGGCGCCCGAGTCGTGGTGGTGTCCTCCGGCGACCCGGGAGTGTTCGCGATGGCCTCCGCAGTGTCCGAGGTGGCCGCCGAACCCCGGTGGGCCGATGTGCCCGTGCGGGTCGTCCCCGGCATGACCGCGGCCAACGCGGTTGCAGCGGCGGTCGGCGCGCCACTCGGCCACGACTTCGCGGTGATCTCACTATCGGATCGGCTCAAACCATGGGAGGTGATCGCCGATCGGATCCGCCGCGCGGTGACCGCCGATCTGGTGATCGCCATCTACAACCCGGGGTCGCGCAGTCGAACCTGGCAGGTGTCGGCACTGAAAGACATCCTGACCGAATCGGTTTCGGCAGATCGGGTGCTCGTCCTCGGACGCGACGTCGGCGGCGACGAGCAGTCGCTGACGGTGACGACCGTCGGCGACTTCGATCCGGCTGTCGTCGACATGCGCACGCTGATCATCATCGGGTCGTCGGCGACCCGGGTGGTGCGACGTGGCGGTGGTGATCTCGTCTACACCCCCCGCAGTCACCCGGGTCACTGAGCGCTGGTGGCACGCCGGGCACTCGGCGCACCCGGTGGCGAACCGGCCGATGTCATCCGTCGGTGAGCGTCCGGACCCATGCGGCCGCGGAGACAACGTCGCCGACGGCGGTGACACCCAGCGGTTCGGCTGGTCTTTCGACCATGATCACCCGGACCCCCAGTTCGGCGGCGGCGTCGAGTTTCGGGCGGGTCAACGCTCCCCCGCTGTTCTTGGTCACCAGCGTGTCGATCTGATTCTCCTGCAGCAGTTTCCGTTCGGCGTCGAGGTGATACGGACCGCGGGACCGCAGGATCGCGTGATGGGCCGGGAGCCGGCCGGTCGGCGGGTCGACCACCCGGATCAGGAACCATGCGCCGGTGACCCCGGCGAAGGCGTCGGCGTCCTGGCGACCGGTGGTGAGCAGGATGCGACCGTCGTGACCGCTGACCGCCACGGCGGCGGCGCCGATGTCGGGCACCTGCGTCCAATGGTCACCCGCGCGTGCGACCCACGGTTCACGTCGAAGTCGCAGCAACGGTGTGTCGGTCACGGCACACGCCGTGACGGCGTGCGCGGTGATCGTGGCGGCGAACGGGTGGGTCGCGTCGACCACGGCGCGAACGTGGTTGTCCTGCAACCACCTCGACAACCCGTCGACGCCGCCGAAACCACCGATGCGGACCGCGCCGACGGGCAGGCGGGGTCGGGCGACCCGCCCGGCGAGCGAACTCACGATCTCGATACCGTCGTGGTGCAGGTCTGCCGCGAGGTCCCGGGCCTCGGCCGTACCGCCGAGAATCAGCACGCAGTCGCGGCCCGGCGGTCGGCTACCGGTCATCGGGTTGTCCCCGATACCCATGGGAGTCGTTGCGCAACTTGGTGATCCGAGCGTGGGAGTACAGGTAACTCTCGAGCCGGTCGGGATGATCGGCGGCATCGAGAACACGTCCGACGAAGATCACCGCGGTGCGGGTGATCCCCGCGTCGGCCAGTGCGGTGGCGAGGTCGGAGAGCCGACTGCGAATGATCACCTGATCTGATCGAGAAGCGAAAGCAACTGTGGCAGTAGGGCAATCGCTGCCGTAGACGGGGCTCAGCGTCTCCACGATCTGCGGCGCGCGATGGGCGGCGAGATGCAGCGCGAGTGTCACGCCCGCCGCGGCGAGGTCGGTGAGATCTTCGCCGGGCGGCATGTCGGTCGACAGCGTCGACACGCGGGTGACCAGCAGGCTCTGGCCGATCCCGGGAACGGTCAACTCGTTCTGCAGCGCCGACGCCGCGGCGGCGAAGGCCGGAACGCCGGGCACCCATTCGACATCGATACCCTCGGCGCGGACCCGCGCGACCTGTTCGGCCACGGCCGAGTAGAGCGAGAGATCCCCCGAGTGCAATCGGGCCACATCGTGGCCGGCGCGATGCGCATCGACGATGTGGGAAATGATCTGCTCCAGCGGCATTCGTGCGGTGTCGATGATCGTGGCGTCGTCCGGACACATCGCGAGGATTTCCGCGGGCACCAGCGATCCGGCCACCAGGGCGGTTCGGCAACGACCGAGGATTCGGGCGCCGCGCACGGTGATGAGGTCGGCGGCGCCCGGCCCTGCGCCGATCAGGAACAGGGTCACGACGTCACCGTCCCGTCGGTCGCCTTGGTGCCCGCCCAGCTGACGATCGGCAGTGCCGGGCGCCAGGTGAGGTACCCGCCGAGTGGTGCCGCGGTCTCCACCGCGACCCGACGTAGGGTCGATTCGGTGGCGTCGCTGCGCATCCGATGCCAGTCGGCGAGGATCGCCTGTGTCTCGATCGTCACCGCGTTGGCGACGAGCCGCCCGCCCGGCCGCAGCGCCGCCCACGCGGTGTCGAGCACCACCGGTGAGAGGCCGCCGCCGATGAATACCGCATCGGGAATGGGGGCGTGTACCAACGCATCCGGTACGGCACCACCAATCGTCACCCGTCCCGACACACCGTGCCGGTGGGTGTTGGTACGGAGTCGTTCTGCCCGTGCCGTGTCGCGTTCGAAGGCGATCACCACACCGCCTGGTTGCGCGCGCAACCATTCGATCGCCACGCTGCCGGAGCCGGAACCGATGTCCCACAACGTTTGTCGGTAGGACGGTGCCAACGCGCACACGGTGAGGGCGCGGATGACGGACTTGGTGATCTGTCCGTCGTGCTCGAATGCACTCTCGTCGCGACCCGGCAGTGTCGAACACCGTGGGCCGATGCAGTCGACGGCGATGATGTTCAGTGGGTCGACGACGGTGGCTGGATCCCAGCTGTCGGCACGTGCGCTGGTCACCCGCTCGCGAGGCCCGGCCAGCTGCTCCAACACGGTGAACGGCGAAGCGCCGAAGCCGTGGGCCACGAGAAGGTCGGCGATGCGGACGGGGGTGGTGGCGTCGCGTGCGAGTATCAGCACGCGCCGGGCGTCGGTGATCTCGGTGAGCACGATCTCCGGGTCGGCTGTGACCGCACTGACGACCGCGACGTCCGCGAGATCCCACCCGAGGCGGGCGCACGCCAGCGAGGCACTCGAGACCGTCGGGATCACCTGCACGCGGTGTGCCCCGACCGCAGCCACGATGGTGGCGCCGAGTCCGTGGAACATCGGATCCCCGCTGGCCAGGAGATGGATGCGGGTACCGCCGGGACCGCCGTACCGCGTGAGCTCGGCGGACGACCCGGTGAGGACGGCATGGAGATGCTCCGACATCGGCGAACACCAGGCAACGGTCGTGACGCCGAGATCGGGCAGCAGGGCCAGTTGTCGGGCCGAACCGAGGATCATCTGTGCCGAGGTGAGTTCGGACCGCGCGATCGGCGACAGACCGTCCCAGCCGTCGGCACCGATGCCGACGACGACGAAGGTCGAGTCGTCCTGAGCGGGAACGGAATCACTCATCGGGGCAGTCGCCGCCAGATCGCTCTCGGCAGCAGTCGCATTCCGACGAACAGCGGACGCAGGAGGGCCGGTATCCACACCTCGGATCGTCGCTTGCGGTAGGCACGTGCCACCGCGTCGGCGACCTCGTCGGCCGTCACCGACAGCGGTGCGGGTCGGGTGCCCTGCGCCATCAACTCCGCCGTCATGTTGCCGATGACGAAGCCCGGCCGGGCCAACAACAGCCGAACACCACTGCCGTGCAAGGCATCCGCAAGACCGCTGGCGAAGCCGTCGAGGCCGGCCTTGGTGGAGCCGTACACGTAGTTGGCGCGGCGCACCCGAATCCCGGCGACCGAGGAGAAGACGATGATGGTCCCGCTGCGCTCGGCGCGCATGGCCGTCGCGAGCGGGGTCAGCACACTGATCTGGGCGAGATAGTCGGTGTGCGCGATCTGCAGGGCGTGGGCCACATCGGTTTCGGCGCGCGCCTGATCGCCGAGGATGCCGAACGCCACGATCGCGATCCCGATCGGGCCGTGCTCGCGGGTGAGGGTGTCGATCAACGCGGGGTGGGTCGCGGTGTTGTCGGCGTCGAAGGCCACGGCGACGACGTCGGTCGCTCCCGCCGCGAGCAGGGTCTGCCGTTGGGGTTCGAGATCGTCGGGGCGGCGGGCGGCGAGCACGACGATCCGGCCGGCACACAGCCGCTCGGCCAACGCCACACCGATCTCGCTGCGCCCGCCGAAGACGACCACGGTCCCGCGATCGGGCTCCACACCCTCGTCTGCCACGGGATGCAGTATCGCATCGCGCGGGCGCCCGCGAGGTGCCGGGCATCCGGCGCGATCACCCACGCACGGTCGCTACCGTGAAACCCATGCCACGCACGCGCGCCGATCTCGGCTCCGACGCCCTGTCCTTTCTCGCCGAGCGCCACCTCGCGACCATCGCGACCCTGCGCGCCGACGGCACACCGCACGTCGCGGCCGTGGGATTCACCTACGACGAGGCAGCGGGGCTGGCCCGGGTGATCACCAGCGACGGCAACCAGAAGGTACGCAACGTCGAACGCGGCGGATACGCGGCGCTCACCCACGTCGACGGGCCGCGCTGGCTGACCCTGGAAGGGCCGGCCAGCATCCGTCGCGAACCCGAGCAGGTCACCGATGCCGAACAGCGATACGCCCTGCGCTACCGCGAACCCCGGCCGAATCCGCGGCGGGTGGTCATCGAGGTCAGCGTCGAACGCGTGATGGGCTCGCGCACCCTGCTCGGCACCGAGCCGCAGCGGTGAAACGCCCGCCCCGGGAGCTCAGAGCACCACGAGGTCGTGCGGCCGGACGTTGAGTGCTTCGTGACCGTCGTCGGTGACCACGACGATGTCCTCGATCCGCGCACCCCATCGGCCGGCGAAATACACTCCCGGTTCGACACTGAAGGCCATACCCGGGCGCAGTAGCAGATCGTTTCCGCCCACGATGTAGGGCTCCTCGTGGACCGACAGGCCGATGCCGTGCCCGGTGCGGTGGATGAAGTTCTCGGCCAGCCCACGCTCACGCAGCAGCTCGCGGGCGGCGGCGTCGATCGACTCGGCGGTGACGCCCGGACGCACCGAATCCACCGCACGCGCCTGGGCCTCCTGCAGGGCGGCGTAGGCGTCGGCGATCTCGACCGGCGGGGGTGTGAAGCAGTAGGTGCGGGTGGAATCGGAGTTGTACCCGGGCTCGACCGGGCCGCCGATGTCGATGACGACGACATCGTCGGGCTCGATCACCCGGTCGGAGTATTCGTGGTGCGGGTCGGCGCCATGTGGTCCGGAGCCGACGATGACGAACTCCGCCCCGGTGTGGCCCTCGTCGACGATCGCCGCGGCGATGTCGTCGGCGACGTCTTTCTCGGTGCGTCCCGGCCGCAGCCATTCACCCATGCGCGCATGCACCCGATCGATGGCCGCGCCGGCCCGGCGCAATGCTTCGATCTCCGCGTCGTCCTTGATCATTCGCAGTTCGCGCAACACGTCGGTGGCCAAGGCGGGGGTGGCGGCGACCCGCTGCGCGATCGGCACGAGGTGCAGGGCGGGCATCGCGTCGGACACGGCGAGCCGTGGGTGGTCGGGCAACCCGGCCAGGGCCAGCGCGTGGGCGTCCTGACCGTCGACCCAGTCGACGATCTCGATACCGAGATCGTCGGCGGCCGACTCACGCACCGAGGCCAGCTCCAGACGTGCGACGACCAGGCGTGCGGTGCCGTCTGCGCCGATCACCAGCGCCGTCAACCGCTCGAAGGTCTCAGCGCGCGAACCGATCAGGTACCGCAGGTCCGGGCCGGGCGAGACGATCAGGGCGTCGAGTCCGGCGCCGGCGGCCAGTTCGGCCGCGCGGGTCACCCTCGTGCGGTACACATCGGAGTCGAATCGCGAAGCGCTTCCCATGCGGGCAGCCTACGCGGACCGCGGCGCTGCGACGGATTCGACGCCACCGGCGTGGGAGTGCCGCGCGGATGACAGAGTTGTGGGCGTGACCGACACCGGACGATCCACCCACGGCACCCTGATGCTGCTCGACGGCGCCAGCTTGTGGTTCCGCTCCTTCTTCGCGCTGCCGGAGAAGATGACCGCGCCCGACGGCCGGCCCGTCAACGCCGTCCGCGGTTTTCTCGACACCATCGCCACCCTGGTGACGCGCGAAGAACCGACGCGACTGGTGGTCTGCCTCGATCTCGACTGGCGACCGTCGTTTCGGACCGACCTCATCCCCTCGTACAAGGCGCACCGGGTCGCCCAGCCGGGCGGCGACGCCCACGGTAGTGGCTCCACAACCGTTGATATCGAGGAGGTTCCGGACACCCTCACCCCGCAGGTCGACATGATCCTCGACGTACTCGCCGCGGCCGGAATCGCCACCTCCGGTGCAGCAGGCTGCGAGGCCGACGACGTGATCGGCACGCTGGCGTTCGCCGAGTCCACCGACGACGTGATCGTGGTGAGCGGCGACCGGGATCTGCTGCAGGTCGTCGCCGACGATCCGGTCCGGGTGCGTGTTCTCTATGTGGGACGCGGACTGGCGAAGGCGGAGATGATGGGTCCGGTGGAGGTCGGCGAGAAATACGGCGTGCCCAGCGAGCGTGCCGGTGCGGCGTATGCGGAGATGTCGATCCTGCGAGGAGATCCGTCCGATGGTCTGCCCGGGGTGAGCGGGATCGGCGAGAAGACCGCGGCCAAGCTCATCTACGAGTACGGCGGACTCGACGAGCTCGAGACCGCGGCCGCCGATCCGTCGTCGGCATTGACGCCGCGAAACCGCAAGGCGCTCATCGCTTCCGCCGACTATCTGAGCGCTGCACGCACGGTGGTCTTCGTCCGCACCGACGCGGAGACCGTGGAGAGCACCGACGGCGACCGCCTACCCGCGGCACCGGCGGATCCGGAGTGTCTGGTCGAACTCGCGGCCGAACTGGGGATCGGGTCATCCGTCGGCCGCTTGTCCAAGGCTCTGGGGTGGGATCTCGACGTGC
The DNA here is from genome assembly GCF_059511865.1 of Gordonia sp. YC-XJ4. NCBI lineage: Bacteria > Bacillati > Actinomycetota > Actinomycetes > Mycobacteriales > Gordoniaceae > Gordonia > Gordonia sp. YC-XJ4. Next base: position 2,896,810 of record NZ_CM183447.1, on the reverse strand, counting down.
CGCGCTGATCGCGTCCGGCCGCATGTCGTGGTGTGGCCCCGGTCGGCTCAGCTGGTCGGTCGCGCCACCTGGTACTTGCCGTCGTCGTCGAGGAAGGTGACCTTGACGTTCTGTTTCTGGCCGCCGACGGTCACGGTGCATGTGAAGGAGTTGCCCTTCTTGACCTTCTGGCCGGAGGGGCAGCTCACATCGGAGACGTCGCTGGCCTGATACTGCTCGGTGAGTACCTGTTTGACACCGTTCTGCGCGGCGGTCTGATCCAGTTCCCGCGGCCACCACCACAGCCAGCCGGTGACCACGATTGCGATCGCCGCGACGATCAGGACTGCGCCGACCGCGATCAGCCCCTTCCAGAGCCCCTTCTTCTGCGCGGGTGCGGCCATGCCGGCGAACTGGTCGCCGGGTGCTCCATACGCCCCGTAGGGGCCCGGCTGTCCGGGCTGTCCCGGTTGCGGCTGGCCGAACTGACCGAAACCCGCGGTACCCGGCTGACTCTGTGCCCCGTAGGGCGTGGTCCCCGGCTGCTGGCCATACGGCGCACCCGCCTGCGGGGCCGCAGCGCCGTACGGCGCTTGGGCGGCAGCGCCGTATGGCGCTTGGGCGGCAGCGCCGTACGGCGCACTCGCCTGGCCGGGCTGCTGGCCGTACGGCTGGGGCTGACCGAACTGCTGGGGCTGACCATGGGGCTGGGCCTGGCCGAACTGTGCGGGCTGCCCCCCATACTGCTGCGGCTGGCTGGTGGGCGCCATCTGGGTCGGGTTGTACTGCTGTCCGCTCCCGTCGCCGAATCCCGTTGGCGCCGAGGGGGTTCCGTAACCAGGTGCAGGGTATCCCGGCTGTGCCGGCTGGCCGGGTTGTTGGGGAGGAGCGGGCTGCTGGGGTTGGGCGGGCTGGGCAGGGTATCCGGCGGGAGTGGCCGTGGTCGGCGGCGCCTGCGGCGGTTGCTGCACGTGACCCGGAATCTGCACGACCTCGGTCTTGCCGTCGGATGCGGGTCCGGTCGGGTTCGCGCCGGAGTCGGGTGTGGCAGGGTTGCCCGGACCCGCGTCACCCGCCGCCGGTGTGCCCGGAACCTTGTTGCTGGGGTCTTCCGGATTGGTCATCTGTGGTCTCCCGCCTTCGCTGCGCCGCTTGGCGTGCGCGTGTCGCCGATTCGCCCGACTCCATGGTCGGCGAACTCCCCCCGAGGTGCACCCGGCCTGTCCGCCGGCATCAGCGCGGGAGGTCGCCCACCGGCCCGATCAGCAAGAAACGTTACCCCAGCGACCGCCCTCGATCACTCAATGCGCCCGACGGCGACGAATGGTGTCGATCGGACGACCGAATATCGACGGTCAGCCCAGTTCGGCAGCGACCACGCCGCGGCGGATGGCCCCCACCGCGACGCGCGCGGGGCGCGCCAGCGGCGAGTCCTCACCCACGCACAGTCGGATCTGTTCGAGCAGGTCGACGACCTGTCGATTCCATCGGACGAAATCTCCGGGCGAGAGCAGATGTCCGCGTTCACCGGCCGCGGCGAGCGCCTCGGTCAGCGACCGGCCCGACACCCACAGCGAGACCGCAACGGAGAAGCCGGTGTCGGGTTCACGGGTCGGCGAGACGTGGTGGCGTGACTCGACGGCGGTCACCGATCGCCAGATCCCGACGGTGTCGGCGATCGCCGTGCGCAGTGCCGGATTGCCGCTCATCGCGTCGGCGCCGGAATAACTCTCGCGGCGCGACTCGAAGACCATCGCGGCGACGACGGCCGCCAGGTCCGGCGGTGAGAGCTTGTCCCAGATCCCCGCCCGGATGCACTCGGTGACCACCAGGTCGCTCTCGCTGTAGATCCGGCTGAGCACCTCGCCGGTCGGCGTGACACGCACGGTCTCGTCGACGTACTCCACATAGCCGAGTTCACTGAGCACCCCGACGATGTGGTCGAAGGTGACACCCAGCGTCGAGGTGCGCGCACCGATCCGCGCCTGCGCGTCGACGATGTCGCGCAACAGCCGATTGCGTCGTTCGGCCAGCCGGAACAGATCGTCGGAGGCCTCGATGCCGTGGGCGGGATGCGCCTTCAGCGCGTGCCGGAGCCGCTTCAATTCGGCGTCGTCGGCGGCCTCGGCACGCTTCTTGCTCCCGCGCCCCCGGGGCATCTCGATACCGGTGGAGCGCAGCGCCGTCGCGAGGTCGCGGCGACCTCGCCCGGTACGACGATCGGCGTTGCGCGGCAAGCGCATTCCGCCGAGGACCTCCGGCGGATTGACGAAATCGGCGACCCCGACGCGACCACACCAGGCGTCCTCGGTGAGCACCAGGGGTTTCGGGTCGACCGGCGCCCCGGCGGTCTCCAACACCACCGCGATCCCGCGATGGCGCCCCGTCGGCACACCGATGACCGCACCCCGTTTGAGCGAGGCGAGTTCGTCGGCGATCGCGTCCCGACCCTCGACGCGACGCCGGAACCGCAGATCCCGTTCGCGGCGACGGATGTCCTCACGCAGGGTGATGTATCCGAGGAAGCCTGCGTAGGGTTCCTCGGAGCCGTGCGCGACCTCTGCAGCGTCTGCGGGGCCGGCCGTGTCCGCGTCGACGCCGATCGGTCCCGGATCGATCCCCCGGCGCTGCGCAGCACCGGCGAGCTCGACGTCGAGGCGCCGCAACTGGCGGCTCATCTCGTCGACCTTGCGCGCCTGACCGACCACCGAACGGTCTGCCTGGAACTGTGCGAAGGAGCGGTTGAGCAGGTCGCGCGACCCGGCGAGGCCGAGTCGCCCGATCAGATTCACCGCCATGTTGTATTCCGGCGCAAAGGAACTCCGCAGCGGGAAGGTGCGCGCACCGGCCAGCCCGGCGACCTGCTCCGGGATCAGTTCCGGTGACCACACGATCACCGCGTGTCCCTCGACGTCGATCCCGCGTCGACCGGCGCGGCCGGTCAGCTGGGTGAATTCCCCGGGGCTGAGGTCCACGTGCGCCTCGCCGTTGAACTTGACGAGCCGCTCGAGTACCACCGACCGGGCGGGCATGTTGATGCCCAGCGCCAGGGTCTCGGTGGCGAACACCATACGCACCAGTCCGCGGACGAACAGCTCCTCGACCGTGTGCCGGAAGGTCGGCAACAGACCGGCGTGATGGGCGGCGAACCCACGTCGCAGACCCGCCCGCCACTCGTCGACACCGAGGACATCGGCATCGGCGGGTGAGAGTTCGGTCAGATGCCGATCCACCACGTCGTCCACCGCCGCGACCTGATCGGGGGTGAGCAGGTTCAGACCCGACCGCAGACACTGCGCCAGCGCGCCGTCACAACCCGCGCGGGAGAAGATGAACCCGATCGCGGGCAGCAGACCTTCCTTCTCCAAACGTGCGACGACCTGCGGCCGGGGCGGACCCGGCTTGCGTCGGGGACGGCCCCGCCCGCGGCGCCCGCGCTGGTCATCGTCGTCGTCGAGGAGCATCCGGTGGCGGATGAAACGCTTCAACTCGGGATTGACCTTCGGCCGATGATCACCTGCCGCACCGCGGGAGTCGAACAGATCGAACAGGCGGCTGCCGACCAGCATGTGTTGGGTCAGCGGCACCGGCCGGTGATCGTCGACGATGACCGTGGTGTCGCCTCGGACCGTTTGGATCCACTCGCCGAACTCCTCGGCGTTGCTCACCGTCGCCGACAGGCTGACCACCCGTACCGAGGGCTCGAGATGCAGGATGACCTCTTCCCACACCGCGCCGCGGAACCGGTCGGCGAGGAAGTGCACCTCGTCCATCACCACATGCGACAGGCCGTTCAGCGCCGGCGAATTCGCGTAGATCATGTTGCGCACAACCTCGGTGGTCATCACCACCACCGGCGCGTCGGAGTTGATCGAGGTGTCGCCGGTGAGCAGCCCGACCGACGCGGCACCGTGCACCGCGACCAGGTCGGCGTACTTCTGGTTGCTCAATGCCTTGATCGGCGTGGTGTAGAAACACTTGCTGCCCGACGCGAGCGCCAGGTGCACGGCGAACTCACCGACGATGGTCTTGCCCGCACCGGTGGGGGCACAGACGAGGACGCCGTGGCCGCTCTCCAGAGCGTGGCAGGCGCGGATCTGGAAATCGTCGAGACGGAAGTCCAGGCGGGCGACGAAGGTGTCGAACGCCGAACCCGCGGTGGCGGAGGGGGCGTCGAGCCGGTCCGAGGAAGTCATCGACACCAGCATGTCACCTTCGAGGCCATCGGTGCTCTCTGTGCAGCTCCGTCGTGGCCCGGTGAGACGTGGCCGGTGAGAGGTCGGTGGGTCAGAGGATGTCGTCGAAGGTGGATGCGTCGCGCACCCGGGCACGCGGCGTGCCCTGCTCGGTGGGGCGGCTCCCGGTGCTCACGCCGACGGCCGGCTCCAGCCGCGAGGCCACCGGCGGCGCGGACGGCGCGGGGATCGTGCTGGCCTGGTCGTCGGACAAGGCGTCCCACTCCTGGGTGCGGCGGGTCTTGCGGCGATCGTTGACGCGGGCGATCTGGATGGCTACCTCGAGCAGCACCGTCAACGCCAGGGACAACGACAGCATCGTGAACGGGTCCTGGCCGGGGGTGACGATCGCCGCGAAGACGAACATGGTGAAGATGAGCCCGCGCCGCCACGCCTTGAGCTTCTGATAGCTGACGACCCCGACGAGGTTGAGCGCGACGATGAGCAGCGGGAGTTCGAAGCTCACGCCGAAGATGATCAGCAGGTGGATCATGAAGCCGAAGTACTGGTCACCGGCCAGAGCGGTCACCTGCACGTCGTTACCGACGGTCAACAGGAAGTGAAAAGCCTTGGCCACCACCAGGTACGCCATCACGGCGCCACCGACGAACAACACCGCCGCCGCGGAGACGAAACTCATCGCGTACTTGCGTTCGTTGGCGTGCAGGCCGGGGGTCACGAACTGCCAGATCTGATACAGCCAGACGGGGCAGGCCAGCACCATGCCGGCGGTCAGCGCGACCTTCAGACGCAACATGAACTGGTCGAAGGGGCCGGTCGCGAGGAGCCGACAGCTACCGTCGGCGGTCAGCGTCGCCCGGGTCGACGGCGGCAGCGAACAGTAGGGTTCGCGCAGCAGATCGCCGAGGGATGAGATGCCGGGAATGCCGTGCGAGTACCAGATGAAGCCGACAATCGTGGTGACGACGATGGCCGCCATCGCCACGAGGAGTCGGTACCGAAGCTCCTGCAGATGCTCGACCAACGGCATGGTGCCGTCGGGGTTGAGCTTGCGTTGTCGCTTACGCGGGTCGAGTGGGATCCGCACGCCGTACGCGCCTAGGCGGACTTCTTCGTGTTGTCGGCCGGCGCGTTCGGAGCGGCCGCGTTGTGCGTCGGCGTCTCCGAGGAGGTCGGCAGTTCACGCGGCGGGGCGGGTTCGGCTGCGGTCGGTCGGGTCTCCCCGTCCTTCTGCATCTCCTGCACTTCGCTCTTGAAGATCCGCATTGACTGGCCGAGTCCGCGTGCGGCGTCGGGCAGCTTCTTCGATCCGAACAACAGCACCAGAACCACCAGCACGATGACCCAGTGCCACCATGACATTGCACCCATTGAACTACCTTTCCCCGTCATTTCTCGGCCCGAGCGCCATCGTACCCCGCACCCCGGGCCGCCCGTCACCGCAAGTGCGACGACTCGTGATCACGCCCCCGCCGGGCCGGTCGTATAGCGAGCCCGGGCGCGCGCGGCCTCGACGCCGATCGCCGTCGCCATGTCGGCGTCGTCGACGACGCGCACACGCCCACCGAATCCGAGGAGGAAGCGGGTCAACCAGTCCGCCGAGCCGTAGACCAGGCGAGCCCGGACCGGCGCGGACGGATCGGGCCGATTCTCGATCGGTTCGAGTGGTTCGACGGTGTAGTAGTCGAGAATCCACAACTCCGAGGAGTCGATCTCGATGTCCACCGACGGAAGGTCCGGGTTCTCGGTGAGAATCGGCGACTGCACGGTGTGGCGTGCCTGATCGGGCGGTGCGGCCGGTTCGTCGAGCATCACCGCCTCGTCGATCCGGTCGAAGCGGAACAGCCGGACGCCCTCGCTCTCGCGGCACCACGCCTGCAGATAGGTGTGACCGTCGACGGCCTGCAGCGAGATCGGGTCGATGATCCGCCGGGTCACCACGTCGCGGCTCGCCGAGTAGTAGTTCAACGCCAGGGCACGGCTCGACCGCACCGCCTCCCGCACGATGCGATAACGGGGTGACTCGGTGAGATCGTCGCCGGAGGCCGAGGTGAGAGGTACGAGTCCGGAACCCCCGGCGGCACCGGGTGCCGGGGCACCGACCGCCTGCTCGATCTTGGCGATGGCCCGCCCGGCCGCTTCGCGGTCGAGAACACCCGGGGTGTCGACGAGCGCACGCAATGCCACCAGCAGGATGCTGGCCTCGGTCGGGGTGAGCCGCAGCGGCCGGTCCATCCCCGCGGTGAATCCGACGTGTACGTGGCCCTCGCTGAACTCGACCTCGATGAGATCGTCCGGGTAGTAGCCCGGCAGGCCGCACACGAACAGTTGCTCGAGGTCCTTGGTCAGCTGGCGCTCGGTCACCCCGAGATCGGCCGCCGCCTGATCGATCGAGATGCCGTCGTGGGCAAGGAAATACGGGACGAGCGCAAGCAGGCGGCTCAACCGGGACGGTGCAGCCTGGGCCATCAGGCACTCACCTGCGTCAGGGTGTCCAGAGCATCGATGACGATCTGCCTCAGTTCCGGTGGCGAGAGCACCACCGCGTCGGCGCCCGCGCCGAGCACCATCCGCGCGAGACCGGTCAGCGAGCCGATCTCGATGTCGAGGATGTCGCCGGGTTCGCCGTCGTGGTCCTGCGCGGTCTGGCCGGTCGCATGTCGCCGTAGGCCCGCGGCGCGCCCATGCGCCACCCATACCCGCGCCGTACGGCCGTCGGCTCCGGCTGCGGATTCGACCGCCGAGGCCACGATCGCCTGCAGATCGGTGCCGTCGGGGACGGTCACCGAGCCCGGCTCGCCGACAGCCGTCACGTCGGTGAGTCGGCTCAGCCGGAAGGTGCGGGTGTCGGCGCGGTCCCGATCGTGGCCGACGACATACCAGCGGCCCCGATGGGTGACCACACCCCACGGTTCGAGGGTCCGCGGCATCCCCACCGATCCCGATCCGGCCCGGTAGGTGAAAGTCACCGCGCGTTGCGCCTCGATCGCCGGCAACAACGCACCGAGGGTCGCCTCACTGCCCATCGACCTCGCCGAATCACCCGCGGAGACGCCGATCTCGTCGTCGGCGCGGACGTCGAACCCTGCGGCCCGCAACTTGAGGACCGCGGTCTGCGAGATGGCCGAGATCTCCGGGGTGTCCCACAGCGTGGCCGCCATCGCGATCGCCGCGGCCTCGTCCCGGTCGAAGGAGATGTCGGGCAACTCGTAACTGTCACGATTGATGCGATACCCGTCGAGCCCCTGCCCCATCGCCGAGGGCCCGGTCACCAGCGGAATGCCCAACTCCCGCAACTCGGTCTTGTCGCGTTCGAACATCCGGTTGAATGCCTCGGCCGACTGTCCGTCGTCGTGGTAGCCGACCACATTGCGTCGGATGTACTCGGCGGTGACGAACTGCTTGGTCGCCAGCAGGCAGATCACCAGATTGAGGAGCCGCTCGACCTTCGAGACCTTGGTTGCCACCCGTCGAGCCTACGACTCACATGGACGCGATCAGGCGATCGACGCGCTCGTCGACCGACCGGAACGGGTCCTTGCACAGCACCGTTCGTTGCGCCTGATCGTTCAGTTTGAGGTGGACCCAGTCGACGGTGAAATCGCGACCCGCCTTCTGCGCCGCGGAGATGAAGTCGCCACGCAGTTTGGCCCGGGTGGTCTGCGGCGGTTCGTTCACCGCGGTCTTGATCGCCTCGTCGGTGGTGATCCGGCGGACCAGACCCTTGCGGGACAGGACGTCGAAGACACCGCGACCGCGTTTGATGTCGTGGAAGGCCAGGTCGAGTTGCGCGATCTTCGGGTCGGACAGATCCATCGAGTACCGGTCCTGGTAGCGCTCGAACAGCTTGCGCTTGATCACCCAGTCGATCTCGGTGTCCACCCCGGAGAAGTCGCCGCTCTCCACCGCGTCGAGCATCCGGCCCCACAGATCGACGACCATGTCCATCTCCGGATCCGGGCGCCGGTTCACCAGGTGTTCGACGGCGCGCGCGTGATACTCGCGCTGGATGTCCAGGGCGCTGGCCTGCCGACCACCGGCGAGCCGGACCGGGCGACGCCCCGTGGGGTCATGGCTGACCTCGCGGATGGCACGAATCGGGTTGTCCAGCGCGAAATCCCGGAACACCACGCCGGCCTCGATCATCTCCAGCACCAATGCCGCCGAGCCGACCTTGAGCAGCGTCGTCATCTCCGCCATGTTGGAATCGCCGACGATGACGTGCAGCCGCCGGTACTTCTCGGCGTCGGCGTGCGGCTCGTCGCGGGTGTTGATGATCGGGCGGGAGCGCGTGGTCGCCGACGACACACCCTCCCAGATGTGCTCGGCGCGCTGCGACAGACAGAAGGTCGCCGCCTTCGGGGTGGCCAGCACCTTCCCCGCGCCGCAGATCAGCTGCCGGGTCACCAGGAACGGCAACAGCACATCGGAGATGCGGGAGAACTCGCCCGCCCGCACCACCAGATAGTTCTCGTGGCATCCGTAGGAGTTGCCGGCCGAATCGGTGTTGTTCTTGAACAGGTAGATGTCACCACCGATGCCCTCGTCGGCCAGGCGCTGCTCGGCGTCGATCAGCAGATCCTCGAGGACGAGTTCACCCGCCCGGTCGTGGTTGATCAGCTGGACCAGACCGTCGCATTCGGCGGTCGCGTACTCCGGATGCGACCCGACGTCGAGGTAGAGCCGCGCGCCGTTCTGCAGGAACACATTCGACGACCGGCCCCACGAGACAACCCGCCGGAACAGATAGCGGGCCACCTCGTCCGGACTGAGCCGACGATGACCGTGGAAGGTGCACGTGACACCGAATTCCGTCTCGATGCCCATGATTCGACGCTGCACGTGATCAACCCTACCCGCGCGCCGCCCCGGCGACCTGCCGGACGCGCGACGCGAAATCCCCATCCGCAGCCGGGAAGAAAGTGCTCACTGCGGCGCGGGATCGGTGGAACCCGCGGTGGACTCACCCGGCTCATCCGAGGTGCCGACGCCATCGGTGCCGACGCCATCGGTGCCGGCTCCGTCGACACTCGCGAGCAACTCCGCGACGCGTGCGGCGGTGAGCCGCTTGAACGCCCGCCGGGGCCGATTGCGGTCGAGGATCGCGACCTCGAGATCACCCGGCGTGAGTTCCCGGGGCGTGGCCGCGGCACCGTTACCCGTGTCGGTGGGGGTCGCCAGCGCGGCGACAGCCACCGACAGTGCATGCGCGAGATCGAGGTCCGCCGCATAGCTGTCCTTGAGGGCGGCCGCGATGGATTCGGTGGCACCGCCCATCACCAGGAACCGCGTCTCGTCGGAGATCGAGCCGTCGTAGCCGATCCGGTACAGCTGCGAGGGCTTCGGCTTACCGGGTCGGGCCACCTCGGCGACGCAGAGTTCGACCTCGTAGGGCTTGGCCTGTTCGGTGAACACCGATCCGAGTGCGTTGGCATAGGTGTTGGCCAGGCTCAGCGCCGACACATCGTTGCGGTCATAGCTGTAACCACGCATGTCCGCGAGCTGGATCCCGGCCTTGCGCAGACTCTCGAACTCGTTGTACTTACCGACGGCGGCAAATCCGATGCGATCGTAGATCTCACTGGTCTTGCGCAGCGTGTTCGACGGGTTCTCCGCGACGAACAGCACACCGTCGGCGTAGGTCAGGATGACCACACTGCGGCCGCGGGCAATACCCTTGCGCGCCAACTCCGAGCGGTCGCGCATGATCTGCTCGGCACTTGCGTAATACGGAAAGGTCACCGCGGATCTCCTTCGTGCTCGGCGGCGCGGCGGTCGATGATCGCACGCGCGGCCGCCTCGATGGCCTCCGAGTCGACCTCGTGGGCACCCTGCGCACCCACCACGACCGCCAGCGGGAAGATCTTGCGAACCAGATCGGGACCACCGGTGGCGGTGTCGTCGTCGGCAGCGTCGTAGAGGGCCTCCACGGCCACCGCCAGCGCGCCGTCGGCGTCGAGATCACGGCGGTAGAGCTTCTTCAGCGACGATTTGGCGAACACCGATCCGGAACCGATGGCGGTATATCCGCCGAACTCCTCGTGACGGTCGCCCGCGACGTCGAAGGAGAAGATCCGACCGCGCTCGGTCGGGTCGTCGTGATCGATGTCGTAACCGACCAGCAGCGGGATCGCGGCCAGACCCTGAAGCGCCGCACCGAGATTGCCGCGCACCATCGAGGCCAGCCGGCTCACCTTGCCGTCCAGCGTCAGCGGCACACCCTCGATCTTCTCGTAGTGCTCGAGCTCCACGGTGAACAACCGGATCATCTCGATCGCGATACCCGCGGTACCGGCGATACCGGCCGCCGAATACTCGTCGGTGATGTAGACCTTCTGCACATCCCGCGTGGCGATGAGATTGCCCATGGTCGCTCGCCGGTCGCCGGCGAGCACCACCCCGCCCGGATAGCTGACCGCCACGATGGTGGTGCCGTGCGGGATCTCGGAGGTGTCGGTCGCGGCGCTCATGTGCTGTGCTCGCGCCCCCGGCAACTGCTCCGGAGCGTGCACCCGGAGGTAGTCACTGAACGAAGAGATGTCCGCGCCAAGGGAAAGAGCCGGTCGCCGTACGGGATTGGGGAACAGTGAATCGAACCCGTCGCTCACTGGCCGCCCTTCTGGACATAGGCACGCACGAAGTCCTCGGCGTTCTCCTCGAGCACGTCGTCGATCTCGTCGAGCAGATCATCGGTGTCCTCGGTCAGCTTCTCGCGACGTTCCTGACCCGCACCGCCGTCCGAGCCGAGATCGTCGTCGTCCCCGCCGCCGCCGCGCTTGGTCTGTTCCTGCGCCATCTGCACTCCTTAGTGTTGGCGAAGCCTCCGGCTTCGCGTGTGTTCACGCCCGAGAGCACCACTCTTCGTCGTCGGAGACGTCGCTCGCTGCGCTCACTGGTCTCCTCCTCCTGCATCGCGGTGCGACGCGAACACGCCGTGCCACCATCACCCGAGCCGTATACGGGTTGTCGTCGTACCCGCTCGCTGGTGTATGACCACACTACCGGCGCAGACCCGTTCTGGGCGGTCGGAACACGACGACGTCCGCGACGTCGATCAGGTCGTGAGCTGCTCGACGAGGTCGGCCGCGGAGTCGACGGAGTCGAGGAGCTTGCCCACGTGGGCTCGGCTGCCGCGCAACGGCTCCAGCGTCGGGATACGCACCAACGAGTCGCCGCCGAGATCGAAGATCACCGAATCCCAGCTCGCCGCGGCGACGTCGGCGCCGAAGCGTCGCAGGCACTCCCCACGGAAGTAGGCGCGGGTGTTGGTCGGCGGTTCGGTGATCGCCCGCGTCACCTGAGCCTCGTCGACCAGACGTTTCATCGATCCGCGCGCGACGAGCCGGTTGTAAAGACCCTTCTCCAGGCGCACGTCGGAGTACTGCAGATCGATCAACTGCAGGCGAGGCGCCGACCAGCCGAGGCCCTCGCGCTGCCGGAAGCCCTCCAGGATCCGCAGCTTCGCCGGCCAGTCGAGGATGTCGGCGCACTCGAGCGGATCCCGTTCGAGACGGTCGAGGACATCGGCCCACGTGGCCAGGACGTGCATGGCCCGCTCGTCGTCGGAGTGTTCCCGCTCGTGGAACCCGACGCACCGGTCGAGATACTCACGCTGCAGCGCCAGGCCGGTGAGTTCGCGCCCGTCGGTCAACGCGACGGTCGCGGCCAGGCTCGGATCGTGACTGATCGTGTGCACCGCCTGCACGGGGCGCGCGAGTTCGAGGTCGGAGAAATCGACTCCGGCCTCGATGAGATCGAGCACCAGCGAGGTGGTGCCGACCTTGAGGTAGGTGGCGGTCTCGGCGAGATTCGCGTCGCCGATGATGACGTGCAGACGCCGATAGCGTTCCGGGTCGGCGTGCGGCTCGTCACGGGTGTTGATGATCCCGCGTTTGAGGGTGGTCTCCAGCCCCACCTCGACCTCGATGTAGTCGGAGCGCTGCGAGAGCTGGTATCCCGCCTCGTCGCCGGACTGTCCGATGCCGACGCGGCCGGAGCCGGTGATCACCTGACGCGAGGCGAAGAACGTCGTGAGACCGCCGATGACCGCGGTGAACGGGGTCTCCCGGTTCATCAGATAGTTCTCGTGGGTGCCGTACGAGGCACCCTTGCCGTCGATGTTGTTCTTGTAGAGCTGCAGACGCGGGGCGCCGGGCACACTCGCGACGTGGCGTGCGGCGGCCTCCATGACCCGCTCCCCCGCCTTGTCCCAGATCACCGCATCCATCGGGTCGGTGACCTCGGGCGCGGAGTACTCGGGATGGGCGTGATCGACGTAGAGGCGCGCGCCGTTGGTGAGGATCATGTTCGCCGCCCCGATCTCGTCGGCGTCGATGATCGGTGCCGGACCCGAGCCGCGGCCGAGGTCGAATCCGCGCGCGTCACGCAGCGGCGACTCCACCTCGTAATCCCAGCGCGTGCGCTTGGCGCGGGGCACCCCCGCGGCCGCGGCGTAGGCCAGCACCGCCTGGGTGGAGGTCATGATCGGATTCGCGGTCGGGTCCCCCGGAGCCGAGATACCGTACTCGACCTCGGTGCCGATGATTCGCTGCATGCATCCGAGCGTAGAGGTCGGAGGCCGACGCCACCGATCCCACCCACCTGGGCATCGTTGGTCGGCACGCATGCACCGTGTGTCGGGATCGGGACGAGCTGATGAACGCCCGCCCCGCTTGCGGTGCGTCCGGTCGCCGACGTCGGTAGCGTCTACGCCGTGAAAGCCTTCCGCCGGTTCACCGTCCGCGTACCGCTCCCGGCCCCGCTCGCCGACCTCGACGTCCTGGCCCGCAATCTGCGCTGGGTGTGGCACAGCGACACCCAGGATCTGTTCGCCACGATCGACCCCGATCTGTGGCAGTCCTTCGCCGATCCACTACGCCTGCTCGCCGAGGTCGATCCGGCGCGACTGGCCGAGCTCGCCGACGACGACGGCTTCCGCGGTCGGCTCGAAGCACTGCGCGCAGAGCTCGACACCTATCGGGCCGAACCGCAGTGGTTCGGCCGTCAGGAACGCGACGGGGTGCCGATGCCCCCGGGTATCGCCTACTTCTCGATGGAATTCGGCATCTCCGAGGTGCTGCCGATCTACTCCGGCGGCCTGGGCATCCTGGCCGGCGACCATCTCAAGGCGGCCTCGGATCTGGGCCTGCCGCTCATCGGGGTCGGCCTGTTCTACCGCTCGGGCTACTTCCGGCAGAGCCTCTCGCACGACGGGTGGCAGATCGAGCGATACCCCGTCAACGATCCGGGGCTGCTGCCGCTGGACCTGCTGACCGACGGCGAGCATCCGGTCGACGTGACCGTGTCGATGCCCGGCGGACGCACCCTGCACGCCCAGGTCTGGGTCGCGACCGTGGGCCGGATCCCGTTGCTGCTGCTCGACACCGACATCCCGGCCAACGACGATGAACTGCGTTCGGTGACCGACCGGCTCTACGGTGGCGACCAGGATCATCGGATCAAACAGGAGATCCTGCTCGGCATCGGCGGGGTGCGCGCCCTGCGCGCCTTCATCGCGGCCACCGGCCGCCCCGAGCCCACGGTGTTCCACATGAACGAGGGACATGCGGGCTTCCTCGGCTCCGAACGCGTGCGCGAACTCGTCGAGTCGGGCCTCGACGTCGGCTCCGCGGAGTCGGTGGTGCGCGCGTCCAACATCTTCACCACCCACACCCCGGTCCCCGCAGGCATCGACCGTTTCGGCAAGGACCTGGTCTCGTTCTACCTCGACGCCGACCCCGGTGGTGGGTCCCGGTTGCTGCCCGGCCTGTCCGCGGCGACGGTCCTCGAACTCGGCAATGAGGGTGATCCCGGCGTGTTCAACATGGCGCACATGGGTTTTCGGCTCGGCCAGCGGTCGAACGGGGTGTCGCAGCTGCACGGCGAGGTCAGCCGAGAGATGTTCGCCGGGCTCTGGCCGGGCTTCGACGCCGACGAGGTGCCGATCGGGGCGATCACCAATGGCGTGCACGGCTTCACGTGGGTCGCGCGCCCCTGGCGCGAACTCGTCGGCGCCGACGAGGACTCGGCGGCATCCCGGTACGCCGAATTGTCGGCGGCCGATCTGTGGAAGACCCGGCAGACGCTGCGCGGCGGGCTGGTCGACGAGGTCCGCCGACGCGCACACGCCAGCGGCCGGGACCGCGGATTCAGTGAGGTCGAATTATCCTGGACCGCTGATCTTTTCGACCCCGAGGTGCTGACCATCGGCTTCGCGCGCCGCGCCGCGACCTACAAGCGGCTCACGCTCATGCTGCGCGATCCCGACCGTCTCAAGCGCATCCTCACCGACCCGCAGCGTCCGGTGCAACTGGTCATCGCGGGCAAGGCGCACCCGGCCGACGACGGCGGCAAGGCGCTCATCCAGCAGGTGGTGCGTTTCACCGAGGACCCGGCGATCCGCGATCGCATCGTGTTCCTGCCCGATTACGACATCTCGATGGCGCGGCACATCTACGCCGGCTGCGACGTCTGGCTCAACAACCCGGTGCGGCCGATGGAGGCCTGCGGTACCTCGGGGATGAAGTCGGCGCTCAACGGCGGCCTGAATCTGTCGATCCTCGACGGATGGTGGGACGAGATGGCCGACGGCGAGAACGGCTGGGCCATCCCGTCGGCCGAGGGCGTCACCGACGAGAACCGGCGCGACGACCTCGAGGCCGAGGCACTGTATTCGCTACTGGAGAACTCGGTCATCCCGTTGTTCTACGCGCGTGAGACCAGCGGCCTGCCCGAGCGATGGGTCGAGATGGTCCGGCACACGCTCTCGGTTCTCGGTCCGAAGGTGCTCGCGTCCCGGATGGTTCGTGACTACACCACCGAGCTGTATGCGCCTGCGGCCCAGTCATTCACGGCCGCGGTCGCCGACGACTACGCGGCCGCCCGCGACCTCGCCGCCTATCGCAGGCGCGTCGAGGCGGCGTGGCCGTCGGTGATGATCGCGGGGCTCGACGAGTCCGGCGACCCGGGTGCCCGGCAACTACAGCTGACCGCCCAGGTCGGTCTCGGCGGGATGGCTGCCGACGAGGTGACGGTCGAAGCGGTTCTCGGTCGGGTCGACGACGCCGGCGACATCGTCGAGCCGACCGTGTCGCCGATGAGCCCGGCCGGTGGTCCCGACGCCTCGGGTCGGGTGGCCTTCACCACGACGATCACCCCGCACCGTTCCGGTGTGCTCGGTTACACCGCGCGTGTGTTGCCGCGCCAGCGGCTGCTCGCCGACGACGCCGAACTCGGACTCGTGCGGTACCCGGCGCCGGCCGGCGGGTGAGAGAGACGGCTCGGAGACCCCCGCGTCTGCGGCTCAGCGCTTCTTGAGCCGCAGACGCGAATAGGTGAACACATACAGGATCACCGCGATCACCAGCAGCACC
Organism: Gordonia sp. YC-XJ4; assembly: GCF_059511865.1. Classification (NCBI taxonomy): domain Bacteria; kingdom Bacillati; phylum Actinomycetota; class Actinomycetes; order Mycobacteriales; family Gordoniaceae; genus Gordonia; species Gordonia sp. YC-XJ4. Next base: position 2,881,263 of record NZ_CM183447.1, on the reverse strand, counting down.
CCGAACGCCAGTCCGGCGTGAGCGGGTGAGGTCTGCCAGAGTGAGACCTTCTGGGTCGCGTCGGGATTGATCGTGGGCAGATCGACTGCGCCCGCCGACGCCACGTAGCCCCAGTACGACGGGAAGATCCACGAGAGCTGTTGTAGGCCGGGCTTGTCCAGCGCGAACAGGCCACCGCAGAACACCAACTGCACCATGATGATGATCACCAGCGGTGGCATCGCCTGCTCCTGCGAGCGAACCGCCGCCGAGATCGCCAGACCGACCAGGGTCGACACGCACGCCAGCGCGGCGATCGCAACGAACAGGGCCACCGGCGGCGGCACCAGCGGACCACCGAGATGCGGCAGCCCACGGCCGGCGAAGGTGATCGCGACCATCACCGCGCTCTGCAGCATCGCGGTGCAGAAGAACACCACCACCTTGGCCCACAGGTAGGCGCCCGGTCGCAGCCCGACCGCCCGTTCGCGTTCGAAGATGTCGCGCTCGCCGACCAGGTCGCGCATCGTCAACGCCGCACCCATGAACGCCGCCCCCACCACCAGCACGACGAGGATCTGCACCGCCTCGACCGGGTCCTTGGCCGCCGGACGCGGCGGGATCAGGTTGGGGTCGGCGGCCATCTTGGCGTTGAATCCATCGCTGCCCGGGATGACCAGCGTCAGCAGGCCCAGCACCACCGGCAGCAGGACCAGGAACGCCAGGTAGCCGACGTCGGCGAAGATCAGGCGTATCTGCCGGCGACCGATCGTGCTCGACTGTCGCGTGAAGCTGGTCTGCGGCACCGGTATCGGGGGCCCCGGCGGTCGCGGCGGTGGTGGTGGTGTCGGCGCTCGTCTGCCCTGCAAATAGCGCATGTGCGCGGTGTCGGGGGCATCGGCGACGAAGGCGAAGATCTCCGCCCAGTCCGAGGTGCCCATCGCGGCACCGACCTGTGTCGGCGGTCCGCAGTAGGCGGTCTTTCCGCCCGGCGCCAGCAGCAGCACCTGGTCGCACATCGACAGATAGGTCAGCGAGTGGGTGACCACCAGGACCACGCGGCCGGCGTCGGCGAGGCGGCGCAGCGTCGACATCACCTGGCGGTCGAGGGCCGGATCGAGGCCGGAGGTGGGCTCGTCGAGGATCAGCAGCGAGGGCCCGGTGAGCAGTTCCATCGCCACCGACGCGCGTTTCTGCTGGCCGCCGGAGAGCTTCTCGACGCGTGTGTCGACGTGCTCGGTGAGCTGCAGCTCGGCGAGCACACCGTTGATCACGTTGTCGCGGTCGGCTTTCGACAAATCCGGCGGCAGACGCAGCTCGGCGGCATAGCGCAGGGCCTGGCGCAGGGTGAGCTTGTGGTGCAGGACGTCCTTCTGCGGCACCATGCCGATCCGGGTGCGCAGCGAGTCGTATTCCTCGTGGACGCTGCGGTTCTCGAAGGTGACCCGCCCGCTGGTCGGCGAGTTCAGCCCGGCGACGATGCGCGAGACCGTCGACTTGCCTGCACCCGAGGGGCCGATCACCGCGGTCAGCGATCCGGGTCGGGCCGAGAACTCGACGTCCTGCAGGAGTTTCTTACCCCCGTCGACGACGAGGCTCACACCGTTGACCTGAAGGCCACCGGCGACCACATCCTGGGACTGGCCGCGCATCAGGCTTCCGCCGGACACCACGAAGTCGCTGTTGCCGATGGTGACGACATTGCCGTCGGTCAGCCGAACCCGTTGCACGCGTTGGCCGTTGACATAGGTACCGTTGACGCTTCCCAGGTCTTCGATGTACAGACCGTCGGGTCGGGACAGCACCCGGGCGTGATGGCGCGAGGCGAGTACGTCGCTGACGACGATGTCGTTGTCGGGGGTGCGGCCGATCGACTGTGAGCCGGCCAGCGAGATCGTCTCGCGGCCCGGACGTTCGGCGCGTCCGGGCAGCTGGTAGATCGCCGAGACGTTCTGCTTGAGTGCCTGCAGGTGCGGCGCATCGGCGAGTTCAGCGGGCATCGGCGCGACCGCCCCGGGTTCGTAGGAGCCGGGCGCCGGCACACGCATCGGTATCCGAGCAGAACCTGCAGCGACCGGTCGTGGACCGGATCCCGCCGGGCCGGGCGGGGCAGGAGGTGGGCGTCGTGGGGGTTGCGGCGGAGGCGGGACCGGCGAACCCGGCCGCGCGACGGCGCCGTACGGCTGCCCGGCGGGGCCCGCCGCCGGCGGGGCGTCGAGCGCCACCTCGACGAGCGGGCCGGTGGTCGCGTCACCGAGCCGGAAGCCCGCGCCGCCGGTCAGTGGCAGTTCGGACACCCGTTGCGGACCATGGAAGAAGCCGTTCGTGCTGCCTGCGTCGACAGCCCACCAGCCGGTCCCCCGCCACTCGATCGACAGGTGATGCCGAGAGACCAGCGGGTGGTTCACGACGACGTCGTTGTCGGGGGTACGGCCGATACGAACCCGTGGCGAATCGCCGAGTCGGTGCGTGATCCCGGCGACCGTCAGCCGGCCGGGGATCATCGAGACGCTGCTGTTCATCACCGACAGACTCTAATGCGTCCGAGGCCACCCGTCCCCGCCTCGTCGTGTGCATGACGGACAAATCGGGGGTGTCGGCGAAAGGTGCCGACGACACAGGTGGGGGTCGGACGAGAGCTGCCCACTCCCGAATCGGGAGTGGGCAGCGCCGAGCCGGTCCCGGACCGGTGTCGACCTAGAGGTACTGGCCGGTGTTGGTCTCGGTGTCGATGGCGCGGCTCGCGCCCGAACTCTTGCCGGTGACCAGCGTGCGGATGTAGACGATCCGCTCGCCCTTCTTGCCCGAGATCCGGGCCCAGTCGTCGGGGTTGGTGGTGTTGGGCAGATCCTCGTTCTCGGCGAACTCGTCGAGGATCGAGTCGAACAGGTGCTGCACCCGCAGACCCGGTGCGCCGGTGTCCAATTGCGACTTGATGGCGTACTTCTTGGCCCGGTCGACGACGTTCTGGATCATCGCACCGGAGTTGAAGTCCTTGAAGTACATGACCTCTTTGTCGCCGTTGGCGTAGGTCACCTCCAGAAAGCGGTTCTCATCACTCTCGGCATACATGCGCTCGACGACCTTCTCGATCATCGCGTTGACGCATGCGGTCCGGTCGCCTCCGAACTCACCGAGGTCGTCGGCGTGCACCGGTAGTGACTCGGTGAGGTACTTGGAGAAGATGTCGATCGCCGACTCGGCGTCGGGACGTTCGATCTTGATCTTCACGTCGAGTCGTCCCGGCCGCAGGATGGCGGGATCGATCATGTCCTCACGGTTGGAGGCACCGATGACGATCACGTTCTCGAGGCCTTCGACACCGTCGATCTCGCTGAGGAGCTGCGGGACCACGGTGGTCTCCACGTCCGAGGAGACACCGGAGCCACGGGTCCGGAAGATCGAATCCATCTCGTCGAAGAACACGATGACCGGGGTCCCCTCCGACGCCTTCTCCCTGGCCCGCTGGAAGATCAGGCGGATGTGTCGCTCGGTCTCGCCGACGAACTTGTTGAGTAGTTCGGGGCCCTTGATGTTGAGGAAGTAGGACTTGGCTTCCTTGGCGTCGTCGCCGCGCACCTGGGCGATCTTCTTGGCGAGCGAATTGGCCACCGCCTTGGCGATCAGCGTCTTACCGCAGCCGGGAGGACCGTAGAGCAGCACACCCTTGGGCGGACGCAGCGCGTAGTCGCGGAAGAGATCCTTGTGCAGGAACGGCAGCTCGACGGCGTCGCGGATCTGCTCGATCTGCCGACCGAGGCCACCGATGTCCTCGTAGCCGACGTCGGGCACCTCCTCAAGCACGAGATCCTCGACCTCGGCCTTGGGGACGCGCTCGAAGGCGAAGCCCGCCTTGGTGTCGATGAGCAGGGAGTCACCGGGGCGCAGCTTGCGACGCTTGCCGTCCTCGCCGTCGACCTCGCCACGTAACGGCTCGGCCAGCCACACCACGCGCTCCTCGTCGGCGTGCCCGACGACGAGTGCGCGGTTGCCGTCACCGAGAACCTCACGCAGCGTGCTGATCTCGCCGACCGAATCGAAGTCGCAGGCCTCGACGATCGTCAGCGCCTCGTTGAGGCGCAGGGTCTGACCCTTGTGCAGCACCTCGGTGTCGATGTTCGGCGAGCACGTCAGGCGCATCTTGCGCCCCGAAGTGAACACGTCGACGGTCTGGTCCGGATGGATCTCGAGCAGCACGCCGTAACCACTCGGGGGCTGTCCGAGCCGGTCGACCTCTTCGCGCAGGGCGACGAGTTGCTGACGCGCCTCTTTCAGGGTTTCGAGGAGCTTGGCGTTGCGGGCGGTGAGGTTGTCGACGCGATCCTGGAGATCCTTCGGATCCGACGCCCGGGTGAACGCCGAGCGCTCCCGTTCCGCACGCGCCGCGGCCAGAGGCGGGGTGTAGGCAGGGGTGAACGTCTCCCCCGCATCGACGTCGCGCGTACGCGCGGGGTCGACGTCGCGCGCATGCGTGGACTCGCTCGGGTCATTGCTGCCCGTGTTCTCCACCGAGGCTTCATGGCGATCAGATTCGGTCATTACTGACTCCTCTCCCCGGCAATCGCTCCCAATGGAGCGCTTGCGCCGTAACACCACGCTACCGGCAGGAGAGAAGAATCGCCGTGCACTGTGCGAGGAGAGATGTTGATGGTGTGTTAAATGTGCGTCTTCGCAACGTATTAGCGATGTTTCCGGCGCGGCGGTGCGCGGATTCAGCCCCGCGTGGGGCGCCGTTGCGGCCGGAGCGTGGTGGTGCCCTCGGCCAATCGTCGTGCCGTGATCAGAAACGCGGTGTGTCCTTGCATTTTGTGTTCGGGCCGGACCGCGAGGCCGACCGCGCTCCAGTCACGTACGAGCGACTCCCAGGCCCGAGGCTCGGTCCAGCACTCCTGGTCGCGCAGCGCCTCGATGACACGCGACAATTGCGTGACCGTCGCCACATAAACCGTCAAGACTCCGCCTGGTTTCATGATCGAACGCACCACATCGAGCGGCTCCCACGGCGCGAGCATGTCGAGGATGACGCGATCGAATTGCTCGGTGACGGCGATATTCGCCAGATCGTCGATCACCAGCGACCAATTCGCCGGATGGCCGCCGAAGAACGTCTCGACATTGCGCTGGGCATGCTCGGCGTGATCTTCGCGGATCTCGTACGAGGTCACCTCGCCACGCTCGCCGACGGCGCGCAACAACGAGCAGGTCAACGCACCGGACCCGGCACCGGCCTCGAGCACTCGCGCACCGGGGAAGATGTCACCTTCGGTCACGATCTGCGCGGCATCCTTGGGGTAGATGACCTGTGCACCGCGGGGCATCGACAGGACGTAGTCGACGAGGAGCGGACGGAGCGCCAGGTATTCGGTTCCGCTCGTCGCCGCGACGATGCTCCCCTCGGGCGCGCCGATGAGGTCGTCGTGTGCGATCGCACCGCGGTGGGTGTGGAACTGTTTCCCGGTTTCCAGGATCACCGTGAACTTGCGGCCCTTGGCGTCGGTGAGCTGGACCCGGTCCCCGACGACGAACACGCCACTCGACGCCATCAGGTGGTGCTCTCGCGCAGCATGGGGGTGTTCCTCTCGGGGCTGGTGTTACATGTGTTGTCTACTGTGGCAGGACGTTTCCACTGTCGAGGATGTGGTCCCCCACCGCGCGCGGCGCTTGTCACCGACGCTCGCGGCGTTTGTCGCCGATGTACTCGGGTTTGTCACAGCCGCGCCCTACCCTGCCAAATGTGACGACCACAGTTTCTCCCGGGTCCACCCAGGCCACTGCTGCACCCGCCCCGGCCGCGGGCGGCCCGACCCCGGACGAGGTGTCCGCGCCGGGCTCCGGGCGCGGTCTCGTCGGTCGGCCGTTGGCTCTGTCACCCTCTCGTGCCGCCGACTTCAAACAATGCCCGCTTCTCTATCGCTATCGTGCGATCGACCGGTTCCCGGAGACACCGACGAAGGCCCAGACCCGCGGAACCGTCGTCCACGCCGCACTCGAGAACCTCTTCGACATGCCGGCGTCACTGCGCACCCAGGAATCCGCGGACTTTCTGGTGGAGGGGGCCTGGGCGGCGCTGTGCGAGGCCGATCCGACGCTGGCCGAGTTGATCGGACCCGGCGATCACGAGGCCTTCCTCGCCGAGGCGCACGGACTCATCGAGAACTACTACCGGATGGAGAATCCGACGGCCTTCGATGCGGCCGCGGTGGAAGAACACGTCGAGATCGAGGCCGATGACGTGCTCATGCGCGGTTTCATCGATCGGATCGACATCGCACCCACCGGGGAAATCCGTGTGGTCGATTACAAGACCGGTCGCGCGCCCGGTGAGGCATATGAGGCCAAGGCGCTGTTCCAGATGAAGTTCTACGCGCTGGCGATCCTGCGGATTCGGGGGGTGGTCCCCGCCCGTCTGCAACTGATGTATCTGTCCGACGGGCAGGTGCTCACCTACACCCCCGATCGCGACGAGCTCGAGCGTTTCGGCCGCACGTTGTCGGCGATCTGGCGGGCCATCCGGGCAGCCGTCGCCTCCGGCGACTTCCGGCCGCGTCGATCACGCCTGTGCCGGTACTGCGAACATCACGAACGGTGCCCAGAGTTCGGCGGCGAGATTCCCGAATACCCCGGTCCGCCACCGGGTTTCACGGCCTGAGCCGACGCTCGGCCGGGTGGTGTGTCAGGTCACCCGGCGTTGGTGGCGCCCGAAGCGCCGTCGCCTGAGCCCCCGTCAGTTGCGCCGGCCGTGCCTGTTGTTGCCGTCCCTGTCGTACCCGAGGTCACGGTGTCGGCGTGCCGACCACTGCCCTGCAGGCGGTGCCGTCCCCCGCCCTGTTCGGGCTGATCGGCCGGGGACTGCTCCCCCGTCCCGGCGCTCCCCGTCTGGGTGGTTCCCGTCTGGGTGGTTCCCGTCTGGGTGGTGGACGTCTGGTCGCCGCCGGGCGCCTCGGGCGCTCGATGTCGCCCGGCGGTCGTCGGTGCAGTGAGCGCCGAATCCTGTTGGGGTGCAGTGGTCTCGCTCGGCGCGACGGCCTGACTCAGCGGTGCGGTCTGGCTCGGTGGCGCGGGCTGGCTCGGTGGCGCGGTGTCACCCAGCGGCGCCGCGGTGTCGGGTGCGGATGCGGTCCGGGCTTGTGGCGACGATGCCGTGCGTTGGTCCGGGCTGATCACGACCGGTACGGCCGCGTTGTCGACGGCGGGGCCTTGCAGCGGATAGAAGGCGTTGTTGACCTTGTCCCAGCGCGCGACGTCGGCGGTGTCGTAGCCGATCCCGAGTTCGTCGTTGACCAGCATCGCCAGCATCGTCAACGGATGGTGATCAGGCTGATAGACGAGGTAGGTGGTGTTGCCGTCCTGGCTGTACAGCGTGGTCGGTTCCTGGCTGTAGTCGATCAGGTCCCCGTAGTTGTCGGCGCCCATGCCGGAGTGGATGGTGATGAAGCCTGCCGCGTCGACGAGGAGCGAACTCACCGGCCGATACCAGACCCACTGGAAGTTGGCGACCGGATCACCCACCACGATCACCGAGGTCACCGGCAGTTGGTCACCCGTCGCGCCCGGATCGCGAGCACCGTTGGATTCCGCACCGAACGCCTCGAAAAACGCCCCCACCAGCGGTTGCTCGGCGGCCCAGGCCTTCAACCCCCACGGGGAGCGCGGATCGGAGATGAGAATGATGTGCGAGTTGGCCGTGTCGATCGAGCCCGAGCCGACGGCCTGTTCGGCAGCGTTGCCCAGCGCTTCGGCGCCCTGGGAGTAGCCGGTGTAGACGACGTGGGGCGCGGTGGGCGCAAGCTTCTGAAACTCCTGCATCACCGTCAGATTGTTGTCGACCGCGATATCGCGCGACTGGTCGTAGGTGGGCGCGAAGATCGGGAGCACTGCGCCGGACCGTCCCGAGGTGAGCGGGGCAAGTGATTCGGGATAGTCGATGACGATGGTCTCGCGACCGGCGCGCATGCCCTTGATCCGCGGGTACAGCGTGCCGTCGTCGGTCCCGGGTGTGACGACGATGATCGCGGAGCGGTCGGCATGGGGGTCGCCGACCGACAGCCAATCCGGACACGGATCGGGAATCGGGGTCGTGACCCCGGACTGATCGCCGGACGAGTCGCCTGCGGGAGCGACCGGACAGTCGTCCGGTGTTGCCGCGCGCACGACACCCTGGTCCTCCAGCCACGCGATGGTGCCGTCGACTCCGGCACCGGCTGCGGCAGTGGTCGCCGACAGGGTCATCGGTACGACCGCACCGAGACACAGCGCGCATCCGGCGGCCGTACTCGCGACCGCCTTTCGTACTCCGTACAAGACGTCTTCCCCTCGATCGATCACCGCGTGGACGTCGCGGATCCACCAGGGCTCCCATCAATGAGTCATGTTGCCCGCTGTTCGTGATCAACATGCTCGGATCGACGGTGGTGAACGAAGTTCATCCTGGACGTTTGACCGGTCGAACCCGGTGCAAATCCACGAAGATTCACCCGATCGGACGAACAGTTGCGATCGTTTAACCGACTTCGACTCCCGGCCTGTACCCACCCCGGAGCGGACTATGCCGACTCACATAGGCTGTGGTCGTGGAGACCAGTTACTACGTTCCGGAGGGTTCGGGTTCGGACGGGTTCGAATACTTTCGACCGACGTCGGCGACCATCAGTCCGTGGTCGTCGGACATCCAGCACGGGGGTCCTCCCACCGGACTGTTGATGCGGGCGCTCGAGCACGCGGCGCCGGAGACGTCGATGCACTTCACCCGAGTGACCACCGAGATCCTGGGTGCGGTCGGGCTCGAGATGAATCGGGTTCGGGCGCAGGTGATCCGGCCGGGCCGCCGCATCAGCATGGTCGCCGCCGACCTCGAGGTCGTCCAACCCGACGGCTCGTATCGTCCGGTGGCCCGGGCGGTGGCGTGGCGATTGCGCGCCCACGACACCTCGACGATCGCGGTGCGTCCCCAGTCGCCGCTGCGTCCGACACCCGAGGACATCGATGTGAAGGTCGGCGTCACCGCGGATAGCTCACTCGGGGTCGACTGGGGCACCGAGGGATTCATCGGCTCGACGGAGTCGGCGGTCACGACGGGCAGGCTCGGCGCCACACCGGCGGTCTGGCTACGGCCGGCGGTCGAACTCGTCGCCGGGGAGAAGATCTCCGATCTGCAATCGATCATGACCGTCGTCGACGTCGCCAACGGCCTCGGCACCCGATTGCGTCCGGACGAGTGGACGTGGATGAACACCGACACAACCGTGCACTTCTCAACGGTGCCGTCCGGGCAGTGGCTCGGCATCGACGCCGAGTTGGCCGCGGGTTCCGACGGATTCGGCGCGACCTTCGCCGATCTCTACGACGCGGACGGGTTCATCGGACGGTCCGCGCAGACGGTGCTGCTCGACGGCCGCTGAGTGGCAACCGGCGGCCTACGCCCGTAAGGCTCAGAACCGGCAGGACCGGATGTCGGAGGCCAGGATCGCCCGCACACCGAGTTCGGAGAGTTCGTCCATCAGGTTCTGGTGGCTCTTGCGCGGCACCATCGCGCGCACGGCGACCCAGTCCGGGTCGGCCATCGGTGAGACGGTCGGCGATTCGAGGCCCGGGGTCAGCGCGATGGCCTGATCGAAGATGCCGCGGGGGCAGTCGTAGTCGATCATCACGTACTGCTGACCGAACACCACGCCCTGCACACGTTTGACGAATTGCCGTGCGCGCTTGTCGGTGTCGGTACCGGCACGACTGATCAGCACGCCTTCGGAGTCACACAGCGACTCACCGAACGCGGCCAGTCCGTGCTGACGCAGCGTCCGTCCGGATCCGACGACATCGGCGATCGCGTCGGCCACGCCGAGCTGGATGGAGATCTCGACCGCTCCGTCGAGGCGGATGATCTCGGCCTCCAGTCCGCGCGAGGCCAGGTCGGCGCGGACGAGATTCGGATATGACGTCGCGATCCGTTTGCCTGCGAGGTCGGCGACGGTCCACTCCTGATCGCCCGGTGCCGCATAGCGAAAGGTGGAGCTGCCGAACCCCATGGCGAGCTCCTCGTCGACCTCGGCGCCCGAGTCGCGCGCGAGATCGCGGCCGGTGATGCCCAGGTCGAGGGTCCCGGCGCCGACATAGATGGCGATGTCCTTGGGACGCAGAAAGAAGAACTCGACGTCGTTGGCGATGTCGAGGACGGTCAGGTCCTTGCTGTCGGTCCGCTTGCGGTAGCCGGCCTCGGCCAGGACGGCGGCCGCCGACTCCGACAGCGCGCCTTTGTTGGGTACTGCGACTCGCAGCATGATCACTCCAGGGGTAGCCGGTGAGCTGAGGGGATGACGGGCGATGGGCCGCGCCGGATCGGGCGCGACCTACAGATGGCGGTAGACGTCGGCCGGCGAGAGACCGCGCTTGATCATCATCACCTGCAACCAGTAGATGAGCTGGGAGATCTCCTCACCGAGCGACTCATCGGACTCGTGCTCGGCGGCGAGCCACACCTCGCCGGCCTCCTCGATGATCTTCTTGCCGAGGGTGTGCACGCCCGCGTCGAGAGCGGCGACGGTTCCGCTGCCGGCCGGCCGGGTCTGTGCCTTGTCGGTCAGCTCGGCGAACAGCTCGTCGAAGGTTTTCACGAGTTCCTATCCTCGCACGTGGGCTGTTTCGAGTTCGGCGAGGGTGACCCCGACGAGCGAGGTCCGGAACTCCCGCAGCGGACCCGGCGGAATCGGCGCCGTCGAGGGCACCACGAGCGTCGTGCATCCGGCTGCGGTCGCCGACGAGGTCCCGGTCGGCGAATCCTCGACCGCGCGGCATCGGCGGGCGTCGACCCCGAGGAGCTCCGCCGCCCGCAGATACGGATCCGGTGCCGGCTTGCCTGTGGCGACCTCGTCGCCGCACACCGTGACGGCGAAGAACCGCCGGTCGAGGGTGTCGAGGGCGAGCTCGGTCAGTTCGCGGACGGTGTTGGTGACCAGTGCCATCGGGATACCGGCCGCGGCTACGAGTTCCAGCGTCTCGCGGGCGCCCGGTCGCCACGGCAGGTCGTCGGCGAACAGTTCGGCGACCCGGTCGAGCAGCCAGCGTTCGTCGCGGGCGTGATCACGCTCGGCCGCCGAGAGTCCGGCGGCGTCGTAGACCTTGTCGAGTGCGTCGTCCATGGAGTTGCCCAGCGTCGACTCCCGCAGTCCCGGGGTCATCGGATAGCCGTGTCGCAGCGAGAGTTCGGCGACGGCGATGTCCCACAGGCGTTCCGAGTCGAGCAGGGTGCCGTCCATGTCCCAGAGGACGGCGTCGGGAGTACGACGATCGGCGGTTGTCGGCACGAGAGAATCATCGCCGACGAGCGGTGATCACACCCAATCCGGTGACCCCGGTCACCGGCCGAGGACCGCTCCGCGAGCTCGCCGCAGGGTGTCGGCCACCGCCCAAACAAGCCCGAGCGCGGCCAGCCCCATCATCGACGCGTAGATGCCGAGCGCGGTGTCGCCTCGCCCGGAGGTGTAACCACCGGAGCCACCGTGTCCGCCGGGCGCACCTCCTCCGGTGCCGCCCGGGGCACCACCACCCGGTGCCCCGGCTCCGGGCTGACCACCGGTATCGCCGTGCCATCCGCCGCCCGATCCGCCGCCGAAGCCGTGCTCTCGACCGGGGCCCTGGCCACCGCCGAAGCCCCGACCCCCGCCGAAGCCCTGACCACCCCCGAAACCCTGGCCACCCCCGGAACCCTGACCACCGAAACCGCGGCCGGCACCGAAGCCCTGCCCCTGATCCCCGCTCAGTGAGGAGTGGTACACACCGATCGCCGCGGCCTGGATGAGAATCGGGATGATCACGAAGCGCAGCGGCAGGTAGAACGCCATGATCACGCTGAGCACTTCTGCCAGGTAGAAGTACCGGTCGTGCATCGCCGGCAGCAGGAACGGCACGATCACCGCCGACGCGGTCGCCACCACGAGGATCGACGCGGGCGTCACCGGCGGCTTCTTCCACACCGACCACGCCAGGAACATCACGATGATCGCCGCGGCGAGTCCGATGCCCAGGCGCGCCAGCCAGGTGGCGTCGCCGGAGATCGGGATCAGTTGGTACAGGTTGGCCGCCCCGAGGGTGAGTTGTTTGTAGGAGTCGGTCTGGTGCAGATACACCGACAGCGCATCGGACCACGGGGCGCCGACCGCCACGGCGGGAAGCACCGCGGCGACGAATACCGCGGGAATCGCGGCGAGGGTGTACCACGGCAACCTGCCGCGTAGCAGCATCCACGCCAGGATCGGCAGCACGAAGACCGCCTGCAGCTTGAACGACAACGACAGTCCGAAGAAGGTGCACGCCCACAACGAGTTCAGGACATACGCCCGGTGGGTGATGCCCTCGCGCTGCGCGCGCAGCAAGAAGTAGATGCCACCGACCGCGAATGCCGAATAGATCGCGTCGGCCTGACCCCACCACGCGCTGTTGGCGATCACCGACGGGAGGAACAGGATCACGCCGAAAGCCAAGGCACGCAGGGTGAATCGATCGGTGCGCAGGGCGACGATCCGGTAGGCGAAGAAGCCCAGGACGAGATCGAAGGTCACCGAGAGTGCCTTGATGCCGATCAGCGTCGGAGCGTGGACGACGGTGAGCAACCAGATCAGGTAGAGGTAGGGGTAGTTGTAGTCGGCGAACTGCTCTTTGAACGCCCCGAAGCCCTGTGTGTCGAGGGTCTCGTACCAGCGCGACAGAAACGCCCGGTAATCCATCGTCTCCATCGAGTGGAAGTGCCACCGCACGCCGAGTGCAACGGCCACCAGGGCGCCCAGCACGAGCCATCGTGCCCACGTCGGCGCGGTGCGAGAAGGTCCGATGTCGGTCGTCGGTTCGTCTCCGGCGTCGGACACCTCGGTGTCCGGAAGGGTCGCAGAGGTCATGACACCAAGGGTGGACACCGAAGCTGGGAGGCCGGTGGACGCACGCTGGGAATCGAATGGCCCCGCCCCCGCGCGCGGCGATCCGCGTAGTGTTCGCCTCGCACACCCCCGGCAACCGTGAGGACGGCGGCATGACGGTTCTCGTCTTCGGACATCGCAATCCCGATACCGACGCCATCGCGTCGGCGCTGGCTCTCGCCTGGCTCGAGGTGGCACTCGGAACCGACGCCCACGCGGTCGCGCTCGGCCCGCCGAATCCCGAAACCGCCCATGCGTTGGCCTGTTTCGGCGTCGACGCCCCCCGGGTCATCGAACGCGCTCGGCCGGAGACCGATCAGGTGATGCTCGTCGACCACAACGAACGGCAGCAGAGTGTCGCCGACATCGACGAGGTGACCGTCCTGCGCGTGGTCGATCACCACCGTGTGGCCAACTTCACCTCGGTCCTCCCGCTGTATTTCCGGGTCGAACCCGTCGGATGCACCTGCACGATCCTGGCCCGCATGTACGCGGAGAACGCGGTGCCGATCCCCCGCGCGATCGCCGGGATGATGGTGTCGGCCATCATCTCCGACACCTTGCTGCTGCGCTCGGTGACCACCACCGACGACGACCGCCGGGTCGCGGCCGAGCTCGCCGGCATCGCCGGGATCGACCTCGACACCTACGGCGACGCCCTGCTGCGCGCCGGCGCCGCGCTCGGCGATCTCGGAGCCGCCGAACTCATCGACCGGGACGCGAAGAGCTACACGCTGGGCACCACGCAGGTGCGTCTGTCACAGATCTCGAGCACCGATCCCACCGAGGTCCTCGACCGGCGCGACGAGTTCCTCGCGGCCATGGAGGCCGAGCGCGTCCGGGCGGGTGAGGATCTGTTGCTGCTGTTCGTCACCGACGTGCTCCGCGGGGATTCGGAACTCCTCGTGGTCGGCGAACCCGTCGCCGCAGTCGAGAAATCCTTCTCGGTCACCGTCGTCGACGGCCATGCACACCTGCCTGGGGTGGTCTCCCGCAAGAAGCAGGTGGTGCCGCCGTTGACCGCGGCCCTACGCTGACCTCGCGCCGTGCTCGGGTGCGAAGCACTCAGGTGTTGACGTACTCAGGTGTTGAAGTATTTTGCCTCCGGGTGGTGCAGCACGAAGGCATCGGTCGATTGCTCGGGATGCAGCTGCAGTTCCTCCGACAGGTGCACTCCGATGCGTTCGGGCTCGAGGAGCTCCATCATCTTGACGCGGTCCTCGAGGTCGGGGCATGCCCCGTACCCGAACGAGAAACGCGCACCCCGATATTCGAGGTCGAAGAAGCCCTGCGCGTTGTCGGGATCCTCGGCGTCGACGGCGCGGTCGGCGAACGCCAGTTCACCACGGACCCGCTGATGCCAGTACTCGGCCAGCGCCTCGGTGAGCTGCACGCTGATCCCGTGCACCTCGAGATAGTCGCGATAGGCGTCGCGTGCGAACAACTCGTTGGCGAAGTCGGCGATCGGCTGCCCCATGGTCACCAACTGGAACGGCAGCACATCGACGCGCCCGTCGGCCAGCGCCGCCTCGCGGGAGCGGACGAAGTCGGCGATGCACAGGAACCGTGACCGCTGCTGCCGCGGGAACGTGAACGAGAACCGGGTCGGCGCGTCGGGTGTCGGCTCGGTGAGTATGTGCACCACATCGCCGTCGCTGACCGCCGGGAAGTAGCCGTACACCACAGCTGCGTGCGCGAGGATGCCCTCGGTGGAGAGGCGATCGATCCATTCACGCAGACGGGGTCGGCCCTCGGTCTCGACGAGTTCTTCGTAGGTGGGTCCATTGCCTCCGCGCGCACCGCGTAATCCCCACTGTCCCAAGAACAGTGCGCGTTCATCGAGTAGCTGGAGGTAGTCCGCGACCGGGATTCCCTTGATGATCCGGGTGCCCCAGAACGGCGGGGTCGGGATCTCGTTGTCGGCGATGACATCCGAGCGTGCGGGCACCTCGACAGGCGTCTCGGCGGCCTTGCGTTTGGCGGCGATCCGCTGTGAGCGTTCGTGTCGCGCCTTGCGTTCGGCTGCTTTCTTCGCCGCAGCGAGGGAATCGGCGCTCTCCGGGACCGACCCGCCGCCGCGTTTGAACGCCATGATCTCGTCCATCAACCGCAAGCCCTCGAAGGCATCCCGCGCGTAATGGACCTGGCCCTCGTAGGTGTCGGAAAGGTCGTTCTCGACGTAGGCGCGGGTCAGGGCGGCACCGCCGAGGAGCACCGGGTAGTTGTCGGCGAGCCCCCGGGCGTTGATCTCCTCGAGGTTCTCCTTCATCACCACCGTCGACTTGACCAGCAGGCCCGACATGCCGATCACGTCGGCCCGCTTGTCCTCGGCGACCTCGAGGATCGTCGAGATCGGTTGTTTGATACCGATGTTGACGACCTCGTACCCGTTGTTGGACAAGATGATGTCGACGAGGTTCTTGCCGATGTCGTGCACATCGCCCTTCACGGTGGCCAGCACGATGCGACCCTTGCCGTCCTCGCCGGTGGCCTCCATATGTGGTTCCAGATGTGCCACAGACGTTTTCATCACCTCGGCGGACTGCAACACGAAGGGCAACTGCATCTGACCGGAGCCGAACAACTCACCGACGGTCTTCATCCCGGACAGCAGGGTCTCGTTGATGATCTCCAGTGGCGGTTTCTGGGTCATCGCCTCGTCGAGATCGGCCTCGAGGCCGTTGCGTTCACCGTCGACGATGCGCCGCTCGAGCCGCTCGAACAGCGGCAGGCGTGCGAGCTCCTGCGCGCGCGACTCGCGGGCCGAGGCCGCCGAGACGCCCTCGAACAACTCCATCAGCTTCTGCAGCGGGTCGTAGTCCTCGCGGCCCTCACTGTGTGTGCCCGCCGCCCCGCGACGGTCGTAGACCAGATCGAGTGCGACGTCGCGCTGTTCGTCGGGAATCTTGTTCATCGGCAGGATCTTCGACGCGTGCACGATCGCCGTGTCGAGTCCGGCCTGCACGCATTCGTGTAGGAACACCGAGTTGAGCACCTGCCGCGCCGCCGGGTTCAAGCCGAAGGAGATGTTCGAGATCCCCAGGGTGAAGTGGACGTCGGGATGCGCCTCGTGCAGCCGGCGGATCGCCTCGATGGTCTCGATGCCGTCGCGGCGAACCTCCTCCTGCCCCGTCGAGATCGGGAAGGTGAGGGTGTCGAGGATGATGTCCTCCTCGGCGAGGCCCCAGTTGCCGGTGATGTCGGCGATCAGACGTTCGGCGACGCGGATCTTCCAGTCCGCGGTGCGCGCCTGCCCCTCCTCGTCGATGGTCAGCGCGACCACCGCGGCACCGTGTTCGACGACCAGTGACATGATGCGCGAGAAGCGCGACTCCGGCCCATCGCCGTCCTCGTAGTTCACCGAGTTGACCGCGCATCGGCCACCGAGCGCCTCGAGTCCGGCGCGGATGACCTCCGGTTCGGTCGAATCCAGCATGATGGGCAGCGTCGACGAGGTCGCGAACCGACTCGCCAGGGCGGTCATGTCCGCAGCACCGTCACGGCCCACGTAGTCGACATTGAGGTCGAGCATGTGTGCGCCGTCGCGGGTCTGCTCCTTGGCGATGTCGAGGCAGCGCTGATAGTCCTCGGCGAGCATCGCCTCACGGAATGCCTTGGAGCCGTTGGAGTTCGTGCGTTCGCCGATCACCAGGAAGCTGGCGTCCTGATCGAACGGAACCGCGGAGTAGAGCGAGGACGTCTCCGAGATGTGTGCCGGGGCGCGATCGGCCTTGGTGGTCTCGGCGACCGCGGCGGCCACCTGACGGATGTGTTCGGGGGTGGTGCCGCAGCAGCCGCCGACGAAGGCCAATCCGAACTCACCGACGAAAGTGCTGAGCGCCGAGGCCAATTCGTCGGGCTGCAGCGGATACTCCGCACCGTTGGGCCCCAGTTGCGGCAGCCCCGCGTTGGGCATCACCGACACCGGGATCCGGGCGTGGCGGGACAGGTACCGCAGATGCTCGCTCATCTCCGCGGGCCCGGTCGCGCAGTTGAGTCCGATCATGTCGACACCGAGCGGTTCGATGGCGGCCAGCGCCGCTCCGATCTCGGAGCCGAGCAGCATTGTCCCGGTGGTCTCCACGGTGACGTGGGAGATGATCGGGATCCGTCGGCCGAGCTCGTCCATCGCCGCACGTGCGGCCACCACTGCGGCCTTGACCTGCAGCAGATCCTGCGAGGTCTCGATGAGGACGGCGTCGGCCCCACCGTCGAGCATGCCGGCGACGCACTCGAAGTAGGCGTCGCGGATCACACCGAAGGTGGTGTGCCCGAGACTCGGGAGTTTGGTTCCCGGACCGATGGATCCGAGGACGAACCGGGCGGTACCGTCGGCCGAGGGGCCCATCTCGTCGGCGACGCCCCGCGCGATCGCTGTCCCCTTGTAGGACAGTTCACGGATGCGGTCGGCGATGTCATAGTCGCCGAGATTGGACAGGTTGCAGCCGAAGGTATTGGTTTCCACCGCATCAGCGCCCGCCTCGAAGTAGGCCCGATGGATCTGCTCGAGGACGTCGGGCCGGGTGTCGTTGAGGATCTCGTTACAACCCTCGAGACCTGCGAAATCGTCGAGTGTGAGGTCGGCTGCCTGCAGCATGGTCCCCATCGCGCCGTCGCCGACCAACACGCGGCGCGCCATGGCCGACAGGAAGGTGGTGTCGTGGTTTCCCGGGTTCGGCGTGTGCGACGACATGGTGTTCAGAGTAGTTCGCTCTCTCTTGGGTTCGGTCGTAGGCTGGATCAGTGAACGCCGAGCAGATGTCGAACCTTCCCCGCTTGCGCAAACCCATCCTGCTGGCCGCCTTCGAGGGCTGGAACGATGCCGGCGATGCCGCGAGCAGCGCCGTGGAGCACCTTGCGCTCATGTGGGACGCGCGTCCACTCGCGGAGATCGACTCCGACGACTACTACGACTTCCAGGTGAACCGTCCGACGATCAAACAGATCGACGGGGTGACCCGCCGAATCGACTGGCCGACCACATCCATTTCCTACTGCAGCCCGCAAGGGGCCGACCGGGACATCGTACTCGTGCGCGGTATCGAACCCAACATGCGGTGGCGTGGTTTCTGCGCCGAGATCGTCTCCTACGCCGAAGCCCTCGACGTGGAGACCACCGTGATGCTCGGCGCCCTGCTCGCCGACACCCCGCACACCCGACCGGTGCCGGTCACCGGCAGTGCCTACAGCAGTGAGGCGGCCGCTCGATACAACCTCGCGGAGAGCCGCTACGAGGGACCCACCGGCATCACCGGGGTGCTGCAGGACCTGTTCGTGCAGGCCGGACTGCCCGCGGTGGCGTTCTGGGCCGCGGTCCCCCACTACGTCTCGACCCCGCCGAATCCGAAGGCGACGGTCGCGCTGCTGAACCGCGTCGAGGAGGTGCTCGACATCGAGGTGCCGCTGGGCACGCTGCCCGAGCAGGCCGAGGAGTGGGAGCAGGCGGTCACCGAGATGACCGAGGACGACGAGGAGATCGCCGACTACGTCCGGGGGCTCGAGGAGCGCGGCGACGCCGAGATCGACACCGACGAGGTGATGGCCAAGATCGACGGGGACGCACTGGCCGCGGAGTTCGAGCGCTACCTCAAGAGACGCGGCGGGCCCGGGTCGTTCGGCGGCTGAGGCTCAGCCGATCCGTTCGATCGACACGACCGGCGTGGTGATCCGCCACGTCCGGACGTCGGGGTCGTCGGCGGCACGCACCCAGAACTGTGCGGACTCCCCGACCCGGCAGGACTTCACCCCGAGCAGCGGGATGTCCTCGGAGTCGCGGCGCAGCGTGCTCACCGCCCACTCCTCGCTGTCGGTGCTGCCCACACCGGGTGCGCGCAGCAGCGTCATCTCATCGAAGTCGATGAGGTAGGTCGACGTCCGGGTCTGCACGGTCCACACCCCGGTTGCGGTGTCGGGATTGATCTCCTGCACACGAGCCACGCGCAAACCTTACTCACCCGGCGGCCCCGACAACCACCCGAGGTCGCCTTCGACGGGTCGGGCCGAGCAGTCAGGCCAGGCTCACACCGAGCAGCGCGTCGACCGCGGTGGCGAGCGCCTCCGGCGCCGCGGTGTCCCCACCGATCCCCTGCTCCACGTCACGACACCAACCGTCGACCGCGTCGAGTGCCTTGGGGGTGTCGAGGTCGTCGGCGAGATGCACGCGAATCCGCTCGATCACCGGCGTCGCGTCGGGGCCCTTGCCGCCTGTGACGGCACGTCGCCAGCGCGCGAGCCGCTCGGCGCCGATCGTCAGGACGGCATCGGTCCACATCCGGTCGCCGCGATAATGATCGGCGAGCAGTGCGAGCCGGATCGCGGCCGGGTCGACACCCTGCGCCCGCAACCGTGAGACGAAAACGAGGTTGCCACGGCTCTTGGACATCTTCTCACCGTCGAGTCCGACCATGCCGGTGTGGACGTAATGCCGTGCGAAGCGCCGGGATCCGGTCAATGCCTCGCCGTGCGCGGCAGAGAACTCGTGATGCGGGAAGATCAGGTCGTTGCCGCCGCCCTGGATGTCGAACTCGATGCCGAGCCGGTTCAGTGCGATCGCCGAACACTCGATGTGCCAGCCGGGCCGTCCACGCCCGAACGGCGCATCCCAGGCGGGTTCGCCAGGTCGTTCGGCACGCCACAGCACCGCGTCGAGCCGATCCCGTTTGCCCGCGCGATCCGGGTCCCCCCCGCGTTCGGCGAAGAACCGCAGCATCGTTTCCCGGTCGTATCCCGACTCGTAGCCGAATTGCTCGGTGGCGTCGATGCGGAAGTAGACGTCGGGGAATTCGGGATCGTCGACGACGTAGGCCGCCCCCGAGGCCAGGAGTTTGCCGACCATCTCCACGACCTCGCCGACCGATTCCATCGCGCCGATGTAGTCGCGAGGTGGGAGCACCCGTAGCGCGGTCATGTCGTCGCGGAACAGCTGAATCTGCTCACTGCCGAGGTCGCGCCAGTCCACCCCGTCGCGCTCGGCGCGCTCGAAGAGCGGGTCGTCGACGTCGGTGATGTTCTGCACGTAGTGCACGTCGTGGCCCTGATCGCGCAGCACGCGATTGACCATGTCGAAAGTCAGATACGTTGCGGCGTGCCCCAGATGGGTGGCGTCGTACGGGGTGATCCCGCACACGTACATGGTGGCCGTGGGGCCCGGGGCGACGGGGCGGACCGCGGCGCCCGCGGTGTCGAAGAGTCGGAGCGCGGGTCCGGCGCCGGGGACGGCGGGAACCGCGGGATCGGGCCACGAATGCATGCGTCCACTGTATGGCGGGCTCGCCAGGGATCGCGGACGGGGGCCACGGGTCATCGACGCGGGTGGGCGCGGCGACGATTCAGAACGGGGGCCAGGGAATGGGCCGATGGCCCGGCGGAAGCGGCATGGTCTCGGTCTCGGCGAGTACCAGTGCGCGGATGGTCAACGCGTCGATTTCGTCGACGGTGATGTGCCGGGCCAGGTCGGTGCGCAACGTCGACGACGTGGTTTCCAGTGCCTCGGCGAGGCCGACGACATCGGCGAGCAGGTGCGCCGGAACGGGTTCGCCCGCCCAACCCCACAGCACCGTGCGCAGTTTGTCCTCGCTGTGCAGGCAGATGCCGTGATCGACGCCGTACACCCCGCCGTCGAGCCCTTCGAGCACGTGACCGCCCTTGCGGTCGGCGTTGTTGAGGAGCACGTCGAGCACGGCCATACGCAGCAGACGCGGATCGTCGGCGTGCACCAATTCGACCGGTTCTCCCCGCCCGTCCAGGGCACGCAGGATGGACCGATATCCGTCGGGCACCGCGTCGGGCGGACAAAGATCCACCAGATCGATTCTCGGAGCCGGCAATTCGGGGTCATCGGGATCCGGGGTGTCGATCCACCGTTGCACCATCCCCACCCCGAGCGGTCCATCGCGCAGCACGGTCGTCGGGATCGCGTCCCATCGCAGCGACTGCGAGATCAGATAGGACGCGACTTCTCGTCCGGCCAGGGTGCCGTCGGGGAAGTCCCACAGCGGGATCTCGCCGCGCACCGGCTTGTAGACACATCGCACCGCGCGGTCGCCGACGACGGCGTCGCACACCAGGGTGGCATTGCTGGCCGTCGGGATGCGGCCTATGATCGTGAGTTCGCCAGCGCGCAGCACTGCATCCTCGGCGACATCGGTGTCATCGGCGGCGTCGGCCCCCGACTCCGGGTGCGAATCGGGTTGCGGCACACCGGAAGCGCCCACGGCGCTCATGGCGCGGCCGCGCGCTGGTGCTCGGTCCGGCGCTCGGTCACGACACCGCCACCGCGGTCATCGGGAGCCACCCTCCGGACCTGCGTCGGGATCGTCGCTGCTGTCGCCGCCCGGGTCGTCGGACGGCGGGTTCTCGTCGTCACCGAGCAGCGGCGGACCGTCGGTGAGCCCGTTGAACACCTCGGGATCGATGAAGTCCAGCGACTTGCTCAGTTCGGCATCACGCTTGTAGCCATTGGTCCGTACACAGAGGTGCCCCTGGTCGTCGAGCGGTTCGCCACAGAGCGGGCACGGGGGTCGGCCCGCCGAGATCACCCGGGTGGATCGGGCGGCGAACTCGCGGGCGGCGCGCGTCGTGAGGAACACGCGCACCGCGTCCGGGCCCTCGTCGGTGTCGTCGAGGACCACGCTCTCGTCGAACTCGCCCTCGGTGATGGCGAGCAACTCCACCACGACCGCCTCGGATTCGGCATCCCACCCCAGCCCCATGGTGCCGACCCGGAACTCGGCATCGACGGGCATGACGAGCGGACTGAGGTCGTTGACCTGCTCGGCCTCCGGCGGAATCGGGGTCCCGAAACGCCGATGGATCTCCTCGAGCAGGGCGCCGATCCGTTCGGCGAGAATCTGGACCTGCTGCTTCTCCAGGACGACGCTGATGATGCGCGCCTCGTGCACGGCCTGGAGGTAGAACGTGCGGTCACCGGGCTGCCCGACGGTACCCGCGACGAATCGGTCAGGACTGCGGAACACGTGTATCGCTCGTGACATCACCCACCTCCTTACGCTGTGTGGTCATTATCCGTCCCGGCCGGTCCCCGCGGCCACCGGTGCCTCCGGCTGCGGTTCGATGTCGGCGGGCCCGGCAGATGGTGGTGGGCTCGCGTCGTCGGAACCGGTGTCGCCGCCGATCACCGCATCGTTGGACGCCGGTGGCCGGATTGGCACCGACAAGGTCTTCGTCGAGTTCACCGTGTGCACGTAGGGCCGGGTATCGCCGTAGCGGATGATGCTCACCGAGGCGGGCTCGACGACGATGCGTTGGAACGAATCGAGATGCATCCCCATGGCATCGGCGACGATCGCCTTGATCACATCGCCGTGCGAACAGGCCACCCACACCCCGGCCCCGTCCGATCCGCCGTACTCGCGGTCGAGAGCACGAACCGCCGCGACCGCCCGTGCCTGCACGGTGGCCAGGCCCTCACCGTCGGGAAAGACCGCTGCGGACGGATGCTGCTGCACGGTTCTCCACAGTGGCTCCTTCAGCAACTCGCCGATCGTGCGGTTCGTCCACGCACCGTAGTCGACCTCCGCGAGATCGTCGACGACGATCTCCGGCACATCGTGTCCCGCGTCGGCCAGAGCGGCCAGCAGCGGGCCCATCGTCTCGGCGCACCGCTGCAGTGGTGACCGGGCGACCGCGGTGATCGCGGCCAGACATGGCTGCAGACGGTCGACGAGCTCGGCGGCTTGCCCCCGGCCCTTGTCGTCGAGGGCCACGCCGGGAGTGCGTCCCGCGAGCACCCCGGAGGTGTTGGCCGTGGAACGTCCGTGGCGCACGAGGATCACGGTCATGCCCCAACCTTATGCATCCGCAGGAAACACAGCACATCGGTCCCGGTGGGCGAGCTGACGGCTCCAGGTCATGTGGCGTCGATGACACCGTGTCATGTGGCGTCGATGACACCGGTGTCATGTGGCGTCGATGACACCGCTGGCCAACAGGCCCATCACGACGAGACCCAGGATGACCCGATAGCCGCCGAACCAGTTCATCGAGTGGTGGCTGACGAAGCGCAGCAGCCAGGCGATCGAGACATAGCCGAGCACGAAC
Organism: Gordonia sp. YC-XJ4; assembly: GCF_059511865.1. Classification (NCBI taxonomy): domain Bacteria; kingdom Bacillati; phylum Actinomycetota; class Actinomycetes; order Mycobacteriales; family Gordoniaceae; genus Gordonia; species Gordonia sp. YC-XJ4. The sequence continues at coordinate 2,858,323 of NZ_CM183447.1, read as the reverse complement.
GCGACGAGGGTGGCCACCACCAACTGAGCTCCGGCGGCCTCCATCCCGCCACCGGTCGGATGGATGGCGTCGGGGATGCTGAACAGTCCCGACGCCAGCACCGCCGGGATGGCGAGCAGGAACGAGAAGCGGAACGCGGCCTCGCGTTCGAGCCCGAGGAACAGGCCTGCGCTGGCCGTCGCCCCCGACCGGGAGACGCCCGGAACCAGCGCCAGACACTGCGCCAGACCCATGACGATCCCGTCACGCAGCGTCAACTGCTCCATCGAGCGGCGTTGGGTCGCGAGACGTTCGGCCAGCCAGAACACCCCCGAGAACAGGATCAGCACCGTCGCGACCAGCCACAGATTGCGGGCCGCCGAACGGATCTCGTCCTTGAGCAGGAAACCGATCAGACCGATCGGGATGGTCGCGAGGATCACGTACCACCCGACGCGGTAATCGAGCCCACGCTCGTCGCGGGCGAGCAACCCGCGAAACCACGCGAGCACGATCCGGGCGATGTCACGGGCGAAGAAGACGAGCACCGCGGCCTCGGTGCCCAGCTGGGTCACCGCGGTGAACGACGCCCCGGCATCCTCCCCGAACATCAATTCCGAGGCGATGCGCAGGTGTCCCGAGGACGAGATCGGCAAGAATTCGGTGAGGCCCTGGATGGCGCCGAGGACGATCGACTGGGCCCACGTCATGGTGTCGGTCACGGCGGTCGATGCTACGCGGGATTTGTCCGATCCCCTCGATACCGAGAACCGTCAGGGCTCCGGCTCCACTGCCGACCCGCGGCGACCGGACCCCACAGGGGTGTGTGCAAGATGGGTGGCATGTCTGCCAGTCGATCCCGCGCCACGGCCCGTACCAGCGCTCGCCGGACCATCGGTCTGCTCGTCCCGCTCGCCGCGGCCGCACTCGTCGTCGCGGCATGCAACTCCTCCAGCGGTTCGCAGACCCCCACAGATGTGGCCACCGTCACCCCGGCATCCGCGAGTCCCGCACCGCCGGGTGTACCACGCACGCCCGCCGGCCTGACCGTCCCCACCCCCGCCGGATCCGCGTCGCCCGCGCTGTCGGACGGGCGCTTGGCGGTGATCGGTCCCGGCGGCACCGCCGTCCTGCGCTTCGACGAGTCGGCCATGACCGCAGCCGCGTCGGCGACTCCCGGGGCACTTCCCACAGCGACATCCGTCGCAACCCCCGCGCTCACCCACCTCGTGGGCACCGGTGACGGCGGCTTCATCGGTGTCGGCCCGGGCCACGTCGTGCGAATCAGCCCCGACGGTCAGGTGCGCAGCGACGTCCTGCGCACCGAGAACCCCAGCGCCCTGGCCCGCACCTCCGACGGTCGCACCCTGGTCGGCACGGAGAACGGCCACGTGCTCGTCCTCGATCGCGATCTGGCCCAACAACGTGACATCGCCGGATTCGTCCGCGTCGACGACATCACCGTCTCGCCACCGGGCGCCGATCTACCCGGCGAGCAGGTCGTGGTACTCGACCGCGCGCAATCCTCGGTGACCCCCGTCGATCTGGGCAACGGTGATCTCGGGCCGGCGCTTCGAGCCGGAAACGGTGCCACCAACTCCGCCGTCGACCACTACGGTCGCGTGCTCGTGGCCAACACCCGGGACGACGAGATCGTCGGATTCTTCGGATCACCGCTGGTGATGCGGTTCCGCTATCCGGTGTCCGATGGCCCCTACGCCGTAGACTACGACGACGCCCGCAATCTCCTGTGGGTCTCGACGACGGGCAACAACGAAGTGGTGGCCTATGACCTCGCCACCGGCGAACCGGCCGAGAAGCATCGATTCGCCGCGGTCGCCCAACCGGATGCGATCGTCGTCGACGACGCGAGCGGGACGGTGTTCGTGCTCTCGGCCCGAGACGGAGGAATCCAGGTGGTCACGACAGCTGCACAGACCGGCGGTGCGCCGGTGCCGGCCACCGCGACCGGTGCCGCGACCACCTCGGCGACCACCGCTCCCGCAACCACCGGAGCCGCCCGATGACGAGGCGGCCGGGGCAGGTGTCCGTCGGATCGGGACGCGCGGGCGTGCGCAACGGGGCACGCTATCCGCGCGGCTGGGAGGTCACCTCCGAGGACTACGAGTGTCTGTTGGTGCGACTACCCCCGGACGTCACCCGCGTCACCGCGTCGATGCGGTTGTCGTTGGAGGCCGAATTCGGCGGGTGGGAACTGTCCCGCGTGCGGCTGTATTCCGACGGCACCCGCAAGGTGCTGCTGAAGCGTCGGCGGGCGCCGCGCGATCACGGCCCCGACATCGGTGCCGGCACCGGCACCGGCACCGAGAACACCCGGAATAGCTTGTCCTCCAATGGTTCTCAGTCAGACCACGCGCACCCCGAGCACGGCGTCCGGGCATGCTGACCCGCCTCAATCGGGCACTGTATCCGGTGCTGCTGCGCCTGATGTTCCTGCTCCCGCCCGAACGCATCCATCGCATCATCTCGGCCACCATCGTCGCCACGATGCGCGTGCCTGCCCTGCGCGCACTGTCGGCGCGTCTGCTCGCACGGCACGACCCGATCCTGCGGCAACGGGTGTTCGGCGTCGACTTCCCCGCCCCGCTGGGACTGGCCGCCGGCTTCGACAAGTCGGCCACGGCCGTGAACGCCTGGGGGCAGCTGGGTTTCGGCTTCGCCGAGATCGGCACCATCACCGGTCGCGCGCAACCGGGCAATCCCGCTCCACGGTTGTTCCGACTGCCACGCGATCGCGCGCTGATCAACCGGATGGGCTTCAACAATCCCGGCGCAGAGGTCGCCGCCGACCACCTACGAGCGGCCCGCCCCGGGCCGGTGCGCGTCCCGATCGGCGCCAACATCGGCAAGACCAAAGTGGTGCCCGTCGACGAGGCCGTCGACGATTATCGGCTGTCCGCACGGCTTCTCGGACCCCACGCCGACTTCGTGGTGGTCAACGTCAGCTCACCGAACACGCCCGGACTCCGTGATCTGCAGGCCGTCGACTCGCTGCGCCCGATCCTTGCAGCGGTACTCCAGGAGGTGACGGTGCCTGTACTGGTGAAGATCGCCCCCGACCTCGCCGACACCGATATCGACGCCGTCGCCGACCTGGCCGTCGAACTCGGGCTCGCCGGGATCGTCGCCACCAACACCACCATCGGGAGGCAGGGCCTGCGCACACCGGCCGCCGAGGTCGAGGCGATGGGCGCGGGCGGACTGTCCGGGGCACCACTGACCGCACAATCCCTCGAGGTGCTCCGCCGGCTGTACGGCCGTGTGGGAGGCCGCATCTCGCTGATCAGCGTCGGCGGCATCGAAACCGTCGACCAGGCGTGGGAACGCATCCTGGCCGGCGCCGACCTCCTGCAGGCCTACACCCCGTTCATCTACGGGGGCCCGGTGTGGGTCGCCGGGATCAACGCCGGGATCGCCGACCGCGTACGGGCGGGCGGATACCCGAACCTCGCCGCGGCGGTCGGGGCCGGCACCCGTCACTGAGCGCCGGCACCGACCGCGAACCCACATGGCCTCTGGGTCACATATCTTCTGTGTCACATATCTTCTGCGGGCTGCTCGTACGTGCCGACGAGAGTGGCCCGCGCGATGGCGTGCGAGAACAGGTTGAACCCCAGGTAGGCGGGTGTGGCGCCGTCGGGCAAACCGAGGGACTCGACGTCGACGGCGTGCACGACCACGAAGTAGCGGTGCGGGCCGTGGCCGGGAGGCGGTGCGGCACCGACGAATCGACGCAACGACGCGTCGTTGGCCAGTGTCACCGCCCCGGCCGGCAGACCGGACCCCTCGTCGTCACCGGCTCCCTCGGGCAGGCTCGTCACCGACACCGGGATGTCGGCGACCGCCCAGTGCCAGAATCCCGACGCGGTCGGCGCGTCGGGGTCGTACACGGTGACCGCGAAACTCTTGGTGTCGCTGGGGAATCCGGACCAGCTCAACTGTGGCGACGAGTCCTGACCGCCGGCTCCCATCAGGCCACTCACCTGCGGATTGGCCAGCGGCGCACCATCGTCGAAGCTGGTGGAGCTCACCTCGAAACCCGGCAGGGCGGGTAACGACTCGTACGGATCGACGTTCGACATCGGATCACCTTTCTCGTGGTCGGCGCGCTATCCGACCCACTGTATGTGCGCGCAGATCAGCTGTGTAGCAAGAAGTGTTCGAGCACCTTGGTGCCGAACACGACCGAATCCACCGGCACCCGCTCGTCGACGCCGTGGAACAGGGCGGCGAAATCCAGTTCGCGGGGCAACTGCAGTGGAGCGAAACCGAAGCACCGGACGCCGAGTTTCGCAAACGCCTTGGCGTCGGTGCCGCCGGACATCATGTAGGGCACGGTCCGTGCGCCCGGATCGTGGGCGAGGATCGCCGCGTTCATCGCGTCGACGAGGTCGCCGTCGAAGGTGGTCTCGTAGGAGTCGAGGTGGGTGATCCACTCCCGGGTGACATTCGGCCCGATGAGCCTATCGATCTCGGCCTCGAACTCCTTCTGCCGTCCGGGCAGGATGCGGCAGTCGACGACGGCCTCGGCCTTCTGCGGGATCACGTTGGCCTTGTATCCGGCCCGCAGCATCGTCGGGTTGGCCGTGTCCCGCAATGTCGCCCCGAGGATCCGGGCCAGGCTGCCCAGTTTGAACAGCGAGGTCTCCAGATCGGGTGCGTCGGGACGAAGGTCCAGACCGGTCTCCTCGGACACCGCGGCCAAGAACTCGGCGACCGATTCACTCATCACGAGCGGAAAGGTGTGCCTGCCGATACGGGCGACCGCCTCGGCCACCTCGGTGACGGCGTTGTCGGCGTGCAAGAAGGACCCGTGTCCGGCGGTGGCGTCGGCGGTCAGCCGCATCCACGCCAGCCCCTTCTCGGCGGTTTCCACCAGGTACAGCCGCCGTTCGGTGCCGTCGGGCCGGTCCACCGTCAGCGAATAGCCCCCGACTTCGCCGACGGCCTCGGTGATGCCCTCGAACAGATCGGGCCGGTGTTCGACGAGCCAGTGCGCTCCCCAGGTCCCGCCTGCCTCCTCGTCGGCGAGGAAGGCGAAGACCAATTCGCGCGGCGGCGTCGTGCCCTCGCGCCGGAACTGCCGTGCGAGTGCGAGCGCCATGCCGACCATGTCCTTCATGTCGACCGCACCGCGGCCCCAGATGTAGCCGTCCTTGACGGTGCCGGCGAAGGGATGCACGCTCCAGTCGGCCGGTTCGGCGGGCACCACATCGAGGTGGCCGTGGATCAGGAGTGCTCCGCGATCGGAGTCCGGGGGTCCGGGCAGGCGGGCGAAGACGTTGCCGCGACCGGGTTGACCCGACTCCACGTACTGGGTGGTGTAGCCCACCTCCTCGAGCATCGACGCCACCCATTTGGCGCATTCCTCCTCGCCTCGGGTGGTCTCCAGCTCTCCGGTGTTGCTGGTGTCGAAACGGATCAAGGTGCTGACGAGGTCGACGACCTCGTCGACGGCGCGCGGGGTGTTCGACTCTTCGGTCACACCCTCACTCCTACGGGATTTGGGATACCGGGGCAACCTCGGTTAGTGTTATCGCCGCCGGTGTGAGAGCTCGCCTCGCACGCCGGGTTGACAATCGAGTCCGAGTGGCGGAATGGCAGACGCGCTAGCTTGAGGTGCTAGTGCCCTATTAACGGGCGTGGGGGTTCAAGTCCCCCCTCGGACACGCACACCAGACGAGGTCCCCGGGAATCCTCCCGGGGACCTCGTCTCGTTCTGTGGCTTCTGCTCAGCCGTCGGCGTCGGCGCCGACGAGCGTCCGGCCCCCGACATAGGGCAGATCGATGTCGTGTTCGTCATAGGCCCGCAGGATCTCCCGGCGCAGTCGGCGCTGCACCGCCCACTGCGCGTTCGGTCGGGTCGTCACGGTCAGACGCAGCACCACGCGATCCGACGCGACCTCCTGCACCCCGAGCATCCGCGGCTCGTCGACCACATCGGCGGCCAGTGTCTCGTCCTCGCCGATGGCCCGCATCGCGGCGTCGAGAGCGACCTTCTGCGCGCGATCGAGGTCGGCGCGCAGTGACACCGGGACCTCCACCCGGGCCACGGCGTACTCCTGGCTCATGTTGCCCACGCGGGCGATCTCACCGTTGCGGACGTACCAGAGGGTGCCGTCCACGTCGCGCACCGTGGTGATGCGCAATCCGACGCTTTCCACCGTTCCGACGGCCTCGCCGAGATCGACGGTGTCGCCGACACCGTATTGGTCCTCGAGGAGCATGAACACGCCGGTCACGAAGTCGCGCACCAGGTTCTGCGCCCCGAACCCGACGGCCAGACCGATCACGCCGGCAGAGGCGATGAACGGCGCGATGTTGACGCCGAGCACCGACAGGATCGCCAGTGCCGCCCAGGTCAGCACGATGATCGACACCGTCGACTTCAGCACCGACCCGATGGTGCGTGCACGTTGATAACGCCGCTGTGCCACAGCTGCTTTCGTCGCAGCCGGGGTCTTCGCCCCGGTTGGCGAACGTTCGCGCAGATGCCGGATCAGGGCCGGTGCCCTGCGGTCGGCGCCGTCGGGGTTCCCACGGGTGGCGCGATCGATGAGGCGATGGGCGACCCACCGCACGATCAGCGCCCCGACGATGTAGCAGACGATGCGAATGGGCCGTTCCACCAGCCACATTCGGTTGGTGTCGGTCCATTCGAAGGCGAGCTGCGTGATGGGGCCATGGGCCGCGCCGAGAGTCGAAAGGTCCATGCCCCGACGGTACGGAAATCCCACGATCCGTCGAACCCGCTGCGCAGCGGTGGTGGATGCACCGGAATGGGCGGGTGAGCACCGGCAGGTGGGAGACTGGTGCGGTGACCCACCGTGTGTTCTTCGACTGCGATACCGGGATCGACGACTCGCTCGCCCTGCTGTATCTGCTCGCCCGCGACGACGTCGATCTCGTCGGGATCGCCAGTACGGCCGGCAATGTGCCGGCCGATGTGGTCGCCACCAACAACCTCGCGTGGCTCGCGCTCTGCGGCCGCGAGGACATCGCGGTCCATCAGGGTGCGCCCGGCCCCCTGGTTGCCGACCTGATGACCACCGAGGACACCCATGGGCCGCTCGGGGTGGGCTATGCCGAGCTGCCGACCCCGACGCAGACCGTCGCCGGACTCGACGCCGCGGACGCGTGGGTACAGGCGGCCGCGGCACATGATGGCGAGCTCGTCGGACTCGTGACGGGGCCGATGACCTCGCTGGCCACCGCGATCCGTCGCGACCCCGACCTGCCGGTGCGGTTGCGACGACTGGTGATCATGGGTGGGGCGTTCCATGTGCACGGCAACACCACGCCGACCTCGGAATGGAATGTGGCCGTCGATCCCGAGGCCGCGGCCGAGGTGTTCGCGGCGTTCGGCACCGACGGAGCGCCGGAACCGATCGTGTGCCCACTCGACCTCACCGAATCCATCGCCCTGACCCCCGATCACACGGTGCGGCTGGCCGCCGCGGCCGGGAGTACCCCGCTGGAGTGCCCGGACCCCACCGACGAACCGGGCACGCGGTCCGTGGCGACCAATGTGATCATCCGGCATGTGATGGACGCGCTGCGTTTCTATCTGGAGTTCCACCATGCTCACGACGAGGGGTACATCGCCCACCTGCACGACCCGTTCGCGGCGATGGTGGCGCTGGATCCGTCATGGGTGCAGACCCGTCCCGCCCGGGTCGCGGTGGAACTGACCGGCACCCTGACACGCGGCACGACGGTCGCCGACGAACGCGGGATGTGGGGTGGCGCACCGAATGTGCGGGTGGCCTCGGCCACCGATGTCGATCGCGTCTTCGACGACCTCATCGAGACGGTCGCGACGCTCGCCCGGCGCGTGGGCAACCAGGCCACGGGAGCGTAGCGTTGGCGCGGTGACCCGCCTCGGATACCAGATCCCGAACTTCACCTATCCCGACACCGCACCCGATCAACTCTTCCCCACGATCACCAAGCAGGCCGTCGAGGCGGAGAACTCCGGCTTCGACACCGTTCTCGTGATGGACCACTTCTATCAACTCGCGATGCTCGGTGAACCCGACGAACCGATGATCGAGTGCTACACACTGCTCGCCGCGCTGGCCCAGCACACCTCCCGGGTACGGCTGTCGGCTCTCGTCACCGGCAACACCTACCGCAATCCCACCCTGCTCGCCAAGATCGTCACCGCCCTCGATCTGGTGTCGGCGGGCCGTGCCCAACTCGGCATCGGCGCGGGTTGGTTCGAGCTCGAACACGACTCCCTCGGGTACGAGTTCGGTACGTTCACCGATCGGTTCGAGAAACTCGAGGAGGCGCTGCAGATCATCCTGCCCATGCTGCGCGGTGAGCGGCCGAGCCTGGCGGGCAAGTGGTATCAGGTCAGCGACGCCGTGAACTCCCCCGCCCCGCTGAATCGGATCCCGGTGATGATCGGTGGCGGTGGTGAGCGCAAGACGCTGCGCATGGTCGCCCAGTATGCCGACGAATCCAACCTCATCTGCGGGGTCGATGAGATCGGTCGCAAACTCGATGCCCTGGCGCAGCACTGCGAGCGCCTCGGCCGCGATCGCTCCGAGATCGTCGTGACGCTGCAGACCTCGGCGTGCGTGGCCCCGACCCACGAGCAGGCGCAGCAGGAGTTCGACGCCTATGTCGCCCGCAACCCGCGTGCCGAGGCACGTCGCGGGGGCGCGATCATCGGCTCGCCGGAGGAGGTCGCGCATCGCTTCTCGGCACTGCTGGACACGGGGATCGACGGGGTCACGGTCAACGCACCCGCCAACGGCCATATCCCCGGCCGGGTCGACCTGCTCGGTCGGACCCTCGCGCCGCTGATCAACCGCTAGGCAGGATCCGCCGATCCGCGCACCGAACTACAGAACCGCGGCCCGGCGCCCCGTTCCGTTCAGCGCACTCACGTGTGCCGACAGCGATTCGACGATCTCCCCGGCGCGGACCGCGACGTTGGACAGCAGGGTCGCGGTCAGCCCGTGGGTGTGCTCGGAGTTGCCCTGCACGTAGATGGCGCCGGTCACCTCGGGATCGGTGCGCAGCCGGTAGCTGCGGTCGAGCACCGGTCGCCCATGGACATCGGCATGGCAGAACCGACCGAGGTCGCCGAGCATGTCACCGATCGGTGTCGGTTCGAAGCCGGTGGCGAATACCACGGCATCACAAAGGATCTCGAGCTCATCATCGTTCATCCGGTTCACCACCCGCAGACGGGCCGCGTCGTCGGTCTCGACGACGTCGAGTACCTCGGTGCAACCGTGGACGAACAACCGTCGGTGCCCGTCGACCCGTTCGGTGTATTCGCGTCGATACAGCTCGTTGATGAGTTCCGGATCGACGGCCGAGTAGTTGGTGCCGCGGTGGTAGGTCAGGATGCGCTCACGCCAGGCGGGTTGCGCCGCGAAGTAGTCGTCGACGGCACCGGGATCGAAGATCCGATTGGCGTAGGGGCTGTCATCGGCCGGGGTGTAACCGTATTTGGCGAAGACGGCATGCACCTGCGCGTCGGTTTCCTGATGCAGGAACGCGGTCACCTCGGCGGCGCTCTGACCGGCACCGATCACCGCGAACGCTCCGTGAGTGCTCTCGGGTAGCTCGGCGAAGCGATCGAGTACGTCGTGATTGTGGAAGACCCGTCGACCGGCGACCACGCCAGCGGGCAGCTTGGCGCGTATTCCACCGCCGAGCACCAGATGTCGGGCGCGACACGCGGCCGTCGGGGTCCTCACCTCGAAGGCGCCGTCGTGCCAACGCACCGAGGTGACCTCGGACGAATACTGCACGGGTATCGACACTCGCGCCGCTGCCCACTGCAGATAGTCGTGGAACTCCGAGCGCAGCGGGAAGAAGGTCTGCAGGTTGATGAAGTCGGTCAGCCGGTCCCGCTCGGCAAGATACTTCAAGAACGTGTAGTCGCTGGCCGTATTCCGTTGTGTGGCCAGATCTTTGAGAAACGACACCTGCATGGTGGCGCCCGGCAGCAGCATCCCGGGATGCCATTGGAATCGATCGCGTCGCTCGAAGAACTGCGCGGTGATCGGCGTTGCGGCAGTGCGATTGTGCTCCTCGAGAGCGATGGCCAGCGCCAGATTCGACGGACCGAACCCGATGCCGACGAGGTCCACCGTGGAAAGGTGCTCACTGCACACGCGCTACTCCTCTACTCCCTCGCCGGGGCTGTGGGACTCGGGGCTGTCGGACCCGGGCCCGGGGATATCGGGTCCGGTCAGGCGCGCCGATCGGCGCCATCCGGTGGCACCTTTGCCGACGTTCAGAAGGTAAGTCTAACCTAATCTCCAGGCGCCCGTTAATCGGACGCGTCATGCCCGGTGACCACCCCGATCGCCACAGATCGACCGTTCACCCATCCCGATCGGAGAACACGCGAGATGATCTCATCGCCGACGTCGGCCGACCACACTCCCGACGCCCTCGGCACCGCGACCGCGCTGTCCGGTACCGCCGATGACGCACATTTTCTGTTGTGCCGCAACACCTACCACGTGATCGGCATGGGGAGGAGCACCGTGTACCGCAGCGCGGAGGCGGCCGCCTCCGCGCTGCGCGACGGTGCGGTGACCGCAGTGGTCGGAGCCGTGCCCTTCGATATCCGTGAGCAGGTGTCACTCATCGCGCCCGACCGGATCGAACTGCACCACGGTCGGTGGATTCCGCAGACGGTCGCCCTCGGTGACCACCGCGCCGGGCGACCGGTGGCTCAGTCCCGCATCGTGGCCGCCGTGCCGTCGCCGGCCGACCATCGTCGCCGGATCGCGACGGCGATCGACCGGCTCGCCGACCCCCATGACGCGCTGGCGAAGGTGGTGCTCGCACGCGCCCTGACGGTCCATTCCGCGGTGCCGGTGACCGGGTGGGAAGTGGCCGCGCGACTCCGTACCATCGATCCGCGGGGATCGGTGTTCGTCACCGACCTTCCCGGTCCGACATCGGGTTCGCTCTCCCAACTGGTCGGCGCCAGCCCGGAGGTGTTGATCCGCAAACGCGGCAACATCGTGTCGGCCTATCCGCTCGCAGGTTCGTCGGCACGCCTGACCGATTCCCGGCTCGACGCCGAACAGGGTCGGGCACTGGCGAATTCGACGAAGGATCGCACCGAACACCGATTCGTCGTCGATGCCTTGCGGGCGGCGCTCGCCCCGTTGTGCCGCACGCTCGACGTGCCCGACGAACCCGAGCTCATGACGACGCCGACGATGTGGCATCTGGGCACCCCGATCCGCGGTGAGATCGCCGACCCGTCGACCACGGCCCTCGATCTCGCCATGGCCGTCCATCCGACTCCGGCAATCTGCGGCACTCCCACCGACCTGGCCCGCGATCACATCGTCGCGACCGAAGGCCGGCGGGGCTTCTACGCCGGGGCGATCGGGTGGGCCGGCGCCCCGACACGCGGTCGCGACGGCACCATCGTCGCCGGTGACGGTGAGTGGATGGTCGCGATCCGCTGCGCCGAGATCGCTCCCGGCGGCCGGGAGATCACCACGTGGGCCGGAGGCGGCATCGTCGCCGACTCCGACCCGGACACCGAACTCGCCGAGACCGACGCCAAGTTCGCGACGATCCTCGCCGCCCTCGGTATCCGCTGAGCCGTCGGGACGGCGGGCGAGCGGCCGGTCAGACCGCGATCTGTACCGGTTCGGCCCACGCGAGTCCGTCGGCCGAGGGCACCAGACCGCCCTCGAGCAGCGGCGGTTCGGTCGCGCGGTCGCCGACCGCGCCCCGTGCCTGCAGGGCGTTCATCTCCTCCATCACCTCACGCACCACCGGCGCACCGAACATGTGCCCCATCCGCTGGCCGGAGTCGGTGTCCATACCGCCGGTGGCTCGGGCGGCCTCGGTCAGTGCGTCGGAGGACCGGCGGAATCGCGAGACGATCGACGACGGGTCGGTCAGTGCGTTCTCACCCGAGTAGCCGCCGGCGACAAGGGAGACGAAGGCCGTCATGTCGTTGCGGTCGAAGTTGGTGACCTTGCGCGCCTTCCAGAAGTACGAGTCCTCGGACTGCTCCATGTCGTAGAAGGCCGAGAGGAATTCGTAGAACACGGCGTACTCGCGGCGGTAGCGGCCCTCGAACTCGCCGAAGGCACGCTCCTCGGACATCGTGCCGTCGAGCACGCTGTTGATCGAACGTGCCGCCAGCACACCGGAATACGTCGCGAGGTGCACCCCGGTCGAGAACACCGGATCGATGAAGCATGCGGCGTCGCCGACGAGCACCATGCCGTTGCCCCAGAAGCGGGTATTGGCATACGAGTAATCCTTGCGGATCCGGATCTCGCCGTAGGTGCCCTCGGTCACCCGCGTGGCGTCGGCGAGCATGTCGCGAACGATCTCGCACCGGTCGATGTAGTGCTGCAAGGTCTGTTCCTGCGCGTTGAGCACATGCTGCGCCTTGTCCTTCGCGACGACCACCCCGACGCTGGTGAGCGTGTCCGACAGTGGGATGTACCAGATCCAGCCCTCGTCGAACGCCGCGCAGAGGATGTTGCCCGCATCGGGCGCCGAGAATCGTTTGCCGCCTTCGAAATACCCGAAGACCGCGACGTTCTGGAAGAACTCGGAGTACACGCGTTCGCCGCCCGCGCGCGAGGACAGTCGGGTCGTGTTGCCGGAGGCATCGACGACGAACCGGGCCCGCACGTGGTGTTCGACGCGGTCGGCGTCGAGGTAGCGCACCCCGGTCACCCGACCCGTCTCATCGGTGTCGACGCCGTTCACGCGGCAGTTCTGCCGAACGTCGACGCCGTTCTCGGCCGAGTTCTCCAGCAGGATGTGATCGAATTTCATCCGCTCAACCTGGTAGGCGTAGGAGCCCTCGCCGGCGAATTCCGGGGAGATCGCGAACAGGAAGTTCCATGGCACCGGGTTGGTGCCCCACCGGAAGCTGCCGCCGCGCTTGTGCATGAAGCCGGCGTCGCGGACCTTCTCATAGCAGCCCAGCAGCTTGCACACCCCGTGAATCGTGGAGGGCAACAACGACTCCCCGATCTGATACCGCGGGAAGGTCTCCTTCTCGATCTGGATCACGCGGCGGCCGCTCTTGGCCAGCAACGTGGCGGTGGTCGACCCACCCGGACCGCCACCGACGACGACGACGTCGACGCTCTCGGTCGTGACCTCGCTCATCGGGCCTGCTCCATCGACAGTTCACGTACCCAGGAACCGACCACCGGATCGGCGGCCAAGGACACCAGATCGGCGCGTACCGCACCTGCGGCGCGCCACCGCTCGATCAGCGACATCAATCGCACCGAATCCAGGCCGATGTCGAGAACGTTGGTGTCGTCGGTGATCTCGGTGGCGGGAACATCGAGGATCTCGGCGATGTCGCCGATGATCCGGTCGCGGGTCACAACTGCATCCACAGATGCCATGGGCAGATCCTCACTTCGTACGGCCACCGGATGCGGTGGGATCGTGGGTCGGTACGGTGAGCGAGGCACCGTCCGCGGTCGCTACAGTAGCTTAGCCTGGCCTAATTTCAGCGCGCGCTCCGAGTCGGGCGTCCCGTGTGATGACCCTTGCCTAAGCAAGGGTAGGCTCTCCTATCATGCTTGAGCTCGATCTCGCCGCTCGCGAGCCTTCGTACCCCGCGTCCGCGGCCGCATTGGGGCTGTGGGCCGCGCAGTCGGTGGTCGGGACGTCTGCGGTGTTCACGATCGGTCAGCTCGTCGAATTCCGTTCCGCGCCCGACCTCGACAGGCTGACCGCCGCCGTCGCGGCGGCGGTCACGGAAGCGGATCTGCTCCGTGCCCGATTCGTCGAGCCCACCACCGCCACCGACTCCGGGACGGACTCGGGCCTGCGCTTCGTCCTCGGGGACCCGGTGCCGGTCACCCGCGTCGAGCTCCGAGGCGGCGGCGACGCCGACACGCCACTTGAATACGCGCGCAGCGTCGTCGCAGGGTCCATCGATCCGCGGACCGGCCCCTGTGCCCGCATCGAGATCGTGTGCGCCGGCGACCGGATCGCCCTGCTCATCGTGGCTCACCACCTGGTCCTCGACGCCTACGGACTCGGCCTCCTGACCCGCCGCATCGGCCACCTCTACGACGATCCGGCCGATCCGCGCCGACTCCGATCGGTCACCGACCTGCCCGATGGACTCGACGCAGCAGGAGTCGACGACCGCACCTTCTGGGCCGACCAACTGGCCGGGATCACGGCGCCCTTGACACTGTCGGACCGCCCGCGCGGTCATCGGGTCGCCTCGCGAATCCTCACCCGCCGCACCGTGATTCCCACGCTCGGAGCACTCACCCGGAATCCGTCGACCCTGACCGCCGTCATCGCCGCCTTCTGCGGGCGGCTCGCGGGCACCGACGACGTCGTGCTCGGCTTCCCGATGATGAACCGGCTCGGCTCCCCGGTGGCCAACTGCGCGTGTTCGGCGGTCAACGTGATTCCGTTGCGCGTCCACACGCCCGCACACCGCTCGATCGCCGAGATCGCTGCCGGGGTCACCGACCGCCTGCGTACCGTCTCCCCCCACGCCCGATACCGTGGCGAGGACATCGTTCGGGACCTGCGGCGACGAGGCGTCGACGGCGCGACCGGTCCCACGCTCAACATCAAGCCGTTCTCGGCGACCGTCACCGTCGGCGGGCATGTCGCCGACGTGCGGTCGCTGGCTCGGGGGCCGCTCGTCGACATGGCGATCACCGCCGCCGACCTCGACGGCGATCTCGAACTGGTCCTCGACGCCGACGCCGACCTGTACCCACCACGGCGCGTCGACGAGATCGCCGGCAGCATAGCCGAATTCGCCGAGGCGGCGGCCCGCACCATCGACTCCGTGCGCCCCGATTCTGGGCCCACCGTGGGCATCGGCGCGGTCTCGCTGGACGGCGCTGCCGACGAGCGCCGCGCGGCCCGAATCCGCGACGAGGACGCCAGGACCCGCACCCCGATCGGCGCGACATCTCTGCTCGATCGGATCGCCGCCCAACCCGCGGACGCGATCGCGCTCATCTGTGGCGCGGCGCGCATCGACCATCATGAACTGCGCACCCGTATCGCCTCGGTGTCCGACGAGCTCGGCGCACTCGATGCCGAGGACATCGTCGCCGTCGCGCTGCCCCGCGGGGTGGATCTCGTCGTCGCACTCCTCGCCGTCCATCGCAGCGGCGCGGCATTCCTGCCGCTCGACCCGGGTTTTCCGGCCGAACGGATCTCGGCGACCCTCGCCGATGCCGACCCGGTTGCCGTCGTCGAGGAGGGCCCCACCGGGGTGAGTGTCCGTCGGCTTCGGGAGCACACCGCCTCGTCGACCCGGCGTGCCGGCCGTGCCGGCGGTCGGGACGGCGATCCCGCCTACGTGATCTACACCTCGGGCTCGACCGGCACCCCCAAGGGTGTCGTCGTCGGGCACGGCGCACTGCGCAACTTCACCGACGCGATGATCGACGAGATCGGCTATCGGCCGGGGCGATCGGTGTTGTCGGTCACCACCATCGCCTTCGACATCGCCCTGTTGGAAACCCTTGTCCCCCTTGCCGCGGGCGCGACGGTGGTCCTCGCCGACGCCGACGACGTCCACGATCCCGGGCGGCTCGCGGGGCTGCTGCGCACCCACCGCATCGACCACATGCAGGCCACCCCGTCGTTGTGGTCGGCGCTGTTGGACTCAGAACACGCCGAGGCCCTACGCGGGGTCGACGTGCTCGTCGGCGGGGAGGCACTTCCCACCCGGGTTGCCGCCGGCCTGCTCGATGCGGCGGCATCGGTACGCAACATGTACGGACCCACCGAGACCACCATCTGGTCGACCACCGCACCGGTGGTCGATGAACACGCGATCGTGATCGGCTCGCCCATCGCCAACACCGGGGTCCGCATCCTCGACGCCACCCTGCGCCCGGTCCCCGACGACGCGATCGGCGAGCTGTACCTCAGTGGCGCCGGACTGGCCCGCGGATACCACCGACGAGCCGGGCTCACCGCCACACGTTTCCTCGCCGACCCGTTCGGGGCGCCCGGGACACGCATGTACCGCACCGGCGATCTGGCTCGCCGCAGGACATCGGAACACAGCCGGGCCACGGGGCAGATCGAATGCCTCGGCCGCACCGACCACCAGGTCAAGATCCGCGGTTTCCGCGTCGAGCTCGGTGACATCGAAACCGCACTGGCAGAACATGACTCGATCGAGCGTGCCGTCGTGGTCGAGCGTGACGGCCGGTTGGTGGCCTACGCGACCCCCGCCGGAGAATCCGGGATCGACGCGTCGGCGCTGCGATCACATCTGGCCCGGCG
This sequence comes from Gordonia sp. YC-XJ4, assembly GCF_059511865.1. Classification (NCBI taxonomy): domain Bacteria; kingdom Bacillati; phylum Actinomycetota; class Actinomycetes; order Mycobacteriales; family Gordoniaceae; genus Gordonia; species Gordonia sp. YC-XJ4. The sequence continues at coordinate 2,842,057 of NZ_CM183447.1, read as the reverse complement.
GCTGCCGGACTACATGATCCCGGCCACCGTGCAGGTGCTCGAGGCGATCCCGCTGACCCCCAACGGCAAGGTCGATCGCACTGCATTGCCCGCACCGGACTTTCAGGCTCTGGCCGGTCAGGGTCGGGCCCCGGTCACCGACACCGAACGCATCCTCGCCGAGATCGTCGGCGAGGTGCTCGGGGTTGCCGGCGTCGGCGCCGACGACGACTTCTTCGTTCTCGGCGGAGACAGCCTCACCGCCGTTCGCGTCGTCGCCCGCGCAGCCGTCGGAGGTGTGCGTCTCACCTCTCTCGACGTGTTCGACCATCCGACCGTCGCCCGGCTCGCGGCAGTCGCGTCGATCGTCTCCCGATCGGCGGGCACCGATCCGGGCGGCGATCCGGGGCGCGGTACACCACCACACGATCACCGCCCGCAACCCCGTGCGCACACCACCGCGGGGATCGACGCCGACGAGCTCGACGACCTGATCGGGGAGGACCTGCTGTGAGCGCTCCGAAGGCAACAGATGGCGCCGTCACCGAAAGCGTTGACACGCAGGCAAAGCCGGCGCTCGAGGACGTGTTGCCACTGACCGCGGTGCAGGAGGCGATCGTCTATCACTCCACGCGGTCGCGCGAGCACGACTCCCACGACCCGTATCTGATCATCGCCGATCTCGACCTCGCCGTCGTCGCGTCCGGTGCCGACTCCGGCGATGTCGACGACTCGGCGCTACGGTCGGCGCTGGAGACGGTGATCGCCCGGCACGCCATGCTGCGGACCTCTTACACGCGACGGCGTACCGGGGCGCCGGTCGCCCGCGTGCACACCGAGGTCGAGATCCGGATCGACACCGTCGATCCCGCCGAGTCGGGGGGGCCCGACGGCCTCCGCGAATCCCTGCGCCGGCAGGGGATCTCCCTGACCTCCACACCTCCCCTGCGCGCGGTCGTGGCCCGCGACGCGCGCGCCGGTACCGCACACCTGCTGCTGGTGGTCCACCACGTGGCCCTCGACGGATGGTCCCTGCACCGCGTCGTCGACGAGATCGTGCACGTGCTGCGCGGCGAACCACTCGACCCGGTCGTTCCCATCAGTGACTTCCATCGGTGGCGGACGACGCTGCCGAGCGGACTGGACTCGTGGCGTCGCGCGCTGACTGGCCTGCGGGCACCGACCCTCGTACCGGTCGATCCCGTTGCCGCACACCGTTCCCGGGTGATCGCACGCTCCCTCGGTGTCGAGGCGTCGCGGCGGCTACGTACCACCGCACGATCCGCGGGCGCCTCGGTCAACACCCTCATCCAGGTCGCGTGGGCGTTGGTGCTCGCCGACCTCGACGACTCCGACGATGTCGTCTTCGGCGCGGTGGTCTCGGGCCGTGATCCCGCACTGCCCGGTGTCGACGAGATGGTCGGCATGCTGATCAACACGATCCCGGTGCGGGTCCGGCTCGACCCCACCGAGACCGTCGTCGAGCTCATCACCCGACTCCAGCGCGAACAACTCGCCCTGCTCCCCCATCACCACACCGCTCTCGGTGACATCGGCGCGGCGACCGGGCTCGGGGAACTGTTCAACACGCTGCTCGTCTTCGAGAGCTTTCCCCGCGGCGCGGTCCGACCCCAGCTCGAGGACGAGAACACCTACGCCGCAACGGTTCTCGTCGAGGATGAACCCGACATCCGAATCCTGCTCGAGCACCGCGGCGCTGACCCGGCGCTGCTCGATCGCCTGCTCGGCATGCTGGAGACGATCGGCGCCGCACCGGACACACCACGCGGCGGACTGCCACGATCGGACCGCGGCGACCCCTCCATCATGTCCGGACCACCCGCCACCGCCGCGGAGCCACCTGCCCGGCGCATCGCACACCTCGCCGCCGGACAGGGTGACGCGGTTGCTCTCCTCGCCGGCGAGGTCAGCGTCTCACGCCGCGACCTCGACCGCGCCGCGGCATGCGCCGCCGCCGCGCTGCGGGCGCGGGGTATCGGCACCGAGTCGATCGTCGCGATCCACACGCACCGCACGCCGGGCATGGTCGCCGTGCTGCTCGCCGTGCTCCGGGTCGGCGCCGCCTACCTACCGATCGATCCCGCCTACCCGAGGGCGCGGGTGGAGTTCATGCTCACCGACGCGCGCCCGGACCTCGTCGTCGACGACGCCCTCGCCGCCGAACTGACCTGCACCGAGCTGACCCACGCCGAGCTGACCCGGACCGAACTGACCCGCGCTGAGCTCGCCGCCGACACCGCGTCCGACACCGAACCGGTATCGCCGCATCCGGATTCGGCCGCCTACCTGGTCTACACCTCCGGGTCCACCGGTACACCGAAGGCAGTCATCGGCACCGCAGGCGCCCTGGCTCGCCGGCTCTCCTGGGCCGCCACCGACTGGGAAGCCCCGGTGGTCCTGGCGAAGAGTTCGATCGCCTTCATCGACGGAACCACCGAGCTCCTCGGCGCGTTGTCGGCCGGGGCCACCGTCGTCCTCGCCTCCGACGCCGGACTCCGTGACGCCGGCCGACTCGCCGAACTCGCTGCCGCCCACGGTGTCCGGCAGATCACCGCCGTGCCGTCACTCGCGCACACCATCGTCGAGGACGGTCGTGCACCGGATCTCGATCGGTGGATCGTTTCCGGTGAACCGTTGCCCCCGGCCGTCGCGGCTGCGCTCACCCCACATGCCGGTGAGGTCATCAACTCCTACGGTTCCTCCGAGGTCGCCGGCGATGTCACGACGGGCGCGATCACAGGCGACCACGGTGGCGCGATCCACGTCGGAACACCGGTGCCGGGCACGCGCATCGTCGTACTCGATCACCTGCTGCGTCCGGTACCGGCAGGCACCGCGGGCGAGGTGTATGTGTCCGAAATACGGCCCGGCGCCGGACAACTCGGACGCGGCTATCGCGCGCATCCCGAGTGGACGGCCACCCATTTCGTCGCCGACGTCACCGGTGGTGCACGGATGTATCGGACCGGTGACCGGGGGCTGATCGACACCGCCGGGCGACTGCGCCTACTCGGACGCCGCGACGCACAGGTCAAGATCCGCGGTGTGCGAGTCGAACTCGGCGAGGTCGAAGCCGCTCTGACCGCCGTGCACGGCGTGGCGCAGGCCGCGGTGACCACCACCGGAACTCGCGACGGCCACCACCGAATCCACGCGTTCGTCTCCGGGACCGTGTCACCGCAGTCGGTCACCGCGTCGGTGGGTCAGGCCCTACCCGCGGCGATGGTGCCGTCGACGATCACCGTGCTCGACGAGTTGCCGCTCACCCCCGGCGGCAAGGTGGATCGCCGGGCACTCATCGCCCCCGAGGACCACGCTGCGAGCACCGGCGGACGGGAGCCCCGGACCGACAACGAACGACTTGTGGTCGCCGCGGCCGCGGACGTCCTCGGCATCGATGAACCGGTCGTCGATGCGAACTTCTTCGATCTCGGCGGCCACTCACTGTCGGCGACGAGGATGGTGACCCGGCTGCGCGTCGCCACCGGCCGGGCGCTGCAGGTCGCCGACGTCTTCGACAACCCGGTACTCGCCGATCTGGCGGGGTTGCTCCCACTTGCCGACGGCCGCGACGCCACGGATGCAGACGACACCACCGGCGGGTCCGGGCCCCGCGCCGCAGAGCGCCCCGATCCGCTGCCGTTGTCGCCGGCTCAACAACGGCTCTTGTTCCAGGCCGGAGTCGACGATTCCGCCTACACGGTGGCCTTCGCCGTCCGGCTCGACGCCCACGCCGGCACCGCGATCGATGCCGGCGCCCTGCGGGACTCCCTACACGGCATCGTCACCCGCCACGAGGTGTTGCGAACCCGCATCGTCGACGGCCATCCCGTCATCGATGCCCCGGATGCGGTGGCGACGACACTCGACGAGCACCGCCTCGACGAGCACGGCCCGGGGACCACCGAGCACGACACCACCGACCTCGACAGAACCATGGCCGCGCTCATCGCACGACCGTTCGATCTCGCCCGCGACCGGGTCCTGCGCGCCGACCTGATCGCCCTGTCGGCGACATCGTCGGTGTTGCTGATCACGGTGCATCACATCGCCGCGGACGAGTGGTCGGCGGGACGACTGTTCGACGAACTCGCTGCCGGGTATCGCGCCGTCGTCGAGCACCGAGATGATCGGGTTCCCGCCGCTCCGGCGGTCCAATTCGTCGATCACACGATCTGGCAGCTGGCGCGGCTCGGTGACGAGTCCGATCCGCATTCGCTTGCCGCCGAGCAACTCTCGTACTGGCGGGAGACACTCGACGGGATACCCGACGAGATCGCACTACCGGTCGATCGCGCCCGGCCGGTCGAACCGTCCCATCGCGGCGCCGAGGTTCATCGCACGCTCCCGCTCGGTGTCTGCCGTGCCCTCGACCGTCTCGCCGCGGCAACGGGTACGTCGCGCTTCATGGTGGTCCACGCCGCGGTCGCGCTGAGCCTCGCCGCCTCTGGTGCCGGTGACGACATCGTGGTCGGCACCCCGATCGCCGGCCGCGGTGACGCCGCCGCCGAAGACCTGATCGGGATGTTCGTCAACACGCTCGCCCTGCGCACCGACCTGCGCGGGAATCCCACTCTGGCACAGGTACTCACACGTGTCCGCAGTGCCGATCTCGACGCGTACGCGCACGCCGATCTGCCGTTCGAGCAGCTCGTCGCCGCGCTCGCACCGACCCGATCGCTGGCCCGGCACCCGCTGTTCCAGACCATGGTGCAGTACCGCGATCCCATCGTGGCCCCGGAGTTCGGCGGGCTCGTGGCCACGCCGCTGTTCCCGACCACCCGTACGGCGAAATTCGATCTCGCCTACGAATTCGTGGGTCTACCCGACACCGGCGACGGCAGTGGACTGCGACTGCGGCTCGAGTACGCGACCGATCTGTTCGACGACGACACCGCACATCGGCTCGCCGATCGCGCCGTCGCCGTGCTCGACGTGCTGGCCACCGACCCCGACCGGCGGCTGGCCGGGCTCGTCATGCCCGATGCGGTCCATGCGCTTGCGTCAGTAGGGGTTCCGGACGAAAACCGAGGCGCCACCGAGGCCACCCGCGGTCCGTCGACGCTGGTCGAGGTGTTCACCTCGACCGTGACACGACACCCCGACCGGGTCGCGATCAGCGACGTCACAACCTCTCTGACCTACCGCGAGATCGACTCGCGTAGTGCGCAACTCGCGTCGCAGCTGGTCGCCGACGGCGTCACGGTGGGCGACCTGGTGGCACTGGTGCTGCCCCGCGGTGCCGATCAGGTGATCGCGGTTCTCGCCGTGCTGCGCGCCGGAGCGGCCTACGTCCCCATCGATCCCGCCTATCCGGCCGAGCGGATCGAGACGATCCTCGACGACGCCCGACCGGTGCTCACCGTCGACGCCGATTACCTGAGCCGCGCCGGCTCGGACGGCCCGCCGGCCGAGTGGTCCGAGATCACGATCCGCGCCCGGCACACGGCATATGTGATCTTCACCTCCGGATCGACCGGGCGCCCCAAGGGTGTCCAGGTGACCCACGGCAACGTCTGCGCGCTGCTCGCGAACACCCGGGGCCTCTTCGACGTCGACGCCGACGACGTCTGGATGCTGTTCCACTCCTACGCATTCGACTTCTCCGTGTGGGAGATGTGGGGCGCGTTGTCGACCGGCGCCCGGCTGGTGATCGCCGATCGGGACACCACCCGGTCCCCCGCCGATCTCGCCGCACTGATCACCCGCGAGGGCGTCACCGTGCTCAATCAGACGCCGTCGGCGTTCGCCGCTCTCGATGCCACGGTCTCGTCGGCCCACGAGACCGGTGAATCGTTGTACGACAATACTTCCGGCCCCACCTCGTTGGCGTCGCTACGGTATCTCGTGTTCGGCGGCGAAGCCCTCGACCCCCGACGGCTCACCGGCTTCCTGCGCCGTCACCCGAGGGTCCGGGCGGTGAACATGTACGGCATCACCGAGATCACCGTGCACGCCACCCACCGCGAGATCGACGCCGCCGCAGCCGCTCACGCCACCGGCAGCGACGTCGGTGCGCTGCTCCCCGGATTCACCGGGCGATTACTCGACCGGCACCTGCGCCCGGTCCCCGTCGGCGTGGTCGGCGAGCTGTATCTGGCCGGCCCGCAGGTCGCCGCCGGTTACCTGCACCGGCCGGCATTGTGCGCCACCCGATTCGTCGCCGACCCGACGAGCCCGGGCGGGCTCGTCTATCGCACCGGTGACCTGTTCCGCCGCACCGCGACCGGTGAGCTGCACTACGTCGGCCGCAGCGATCTGCAGGTCAAGATCCGCGGCTACCGCATCGAACTCGGCGAGGTGACCGCAGCGATCGGCTCGCTGCGCGGAGTCGCCGATGCGGTCACCATCGCCCGTCCCGGCCCCGGTGGTGATCCCCGGCTGCTCGCCTACGTCGTTCCCGCAGGCCATGATCCGGCCGGTGCCGAGTTGACCGCCGACGCCGTCCGGGCTGCACTCGCCCAGCGGTTGCCCGAGCACCTGGTGCCCGCCGCGATCACCCTGCTCGACCGGATCCCGTTGACCACCAACGGTAAGACCGATACGTCGGCACTCCCCGATCCCGAACCCCCGGCCGAGTCGGGTGCGGGCCATGAGCCCATCACCGACGCCGAACGGATGATCCAGGAGATCTTCGCCGAGACGCTGCGGCTCGACCCCACGTCGATCGGCGTCGACGACGACTTCTTCGCCCTCGGTGGTGACTCCATCCTGTCCACCACGATCGTCAACCGGGCTCGACGCCGAGGCCTGCGGATCACGCCGCGCGAGGTGTTCGCGCACCGAACCGTCGCCGGTCTCGCCGGCGTTGCCGAACCGATCGTCGCGCCCGCTGACGGTGCGCCGAACGACGGTGCGCCGAACGACGGTGCGCCGAACTCGGCCCCCACGCCCGTCGCCCTGTTGCCGATCATGCACGGACTGCGCGAGCTCGGCGGCACCGTGGACCGCGTGAACCAGTCGCTCGTGATCGACACCCCACCGGATGCCGACACCGAATCCCTCACCGCCGCACTCCAAGCGCTTCTCGATCATCACGATGCGTTGCGCATGACCCTGTCTGTGACCGCCGGGGTGTGGGGCCTGACGGTGTCGCCACCCGGATCGGTCCCCGCGGCCGAGATTCTCGTCGAGATGCCGATCGATGCCCACGGAAGTGTCGCCGACACCGTCACCGTCGCCTCCGACGCCGCGGCCGCACGCCTGGCACCGACGCAGGGACGTATGGTCGCCGCCGCCCATCTGCGGCCGGCGACCGACGCGGATGCCGGTCGGCTCGTGCTGGTGATCCATCACCTCGCCGTCGACGGGGTGTCGCGGCGCATCCTCATCGACGACCTCGTGGCCTTCCACACAGACGGCAGACTGCCCGCGGGCTCCGATGCGACCATCGCCGACCACGCCGCGGCGGTGGCGGCTCGCGCGGGCGCACCGGAGCTGCTCGGCGAACTCGACCACTGGGTTCGGGTTCTCGCACCCGGCGGCGACCTGCTGCCCGGTGTACCCGCGGGCGTTGGGGTGGTCGGCGATCAGCGTCGTCATGTGGTCACCCTCGACGTGGCGACCTCGCGGGCGCTGGTGACCGACGCGCCTGCCGCATTCGATGTCGGGGTGACATCGATCTTCCTGGGCGCGTTGCGAATCGCCGCCTCGGCGGTCCTGCGCACCGCCGATCTGATCGTCGACACCGAGCGTCACGGCCGCGATACCGAGGCGGCCGGCCTGGGGGCCATGGATCTCTCACACACCGTCGGGTGGTTCACCACCATGGCACCCGTGCGTCTGTCCGGACCCGCCGACGACGACGCGGACCCGCTGGACGCGGTCCGTGACGCCGACCGGCAATGGCACGAAACGCCCTGCGCCGGAGCAGGATACGGGATGCTGCGTCACCTCAACCCGCAGACCTCGGCGGCGTTGGCGACGATGCCGAAGGCCTCGGTGTTGCTGAACTATCTGGGCCGATTCACCGTGGGCAGCGGTGGCGCGTGGCAGCCGTCGGCCGAGTCGTCGTCGTTGCGGGCGCTGCCCGACCCCGATCTCGGCTGCGATCATCTGCTCGAGATCGACGTGGTGTGCCGGGACGAGGCGCACGGGCCCGTTCTCTCGGCGACCTTCGGCTACCTGCAGCACTTTCTGAGCGACGACGCGGTGACGCGATTGGGCGTGGCATGGGCGGATGCGTTGTCCACCCTGGCCGCCCTGTCCGCACGTGACGAGTCCACATTCGACGATTCCGGAGTTCCCACGTGACCTCGACGACCCAACCGTCCGCATCCGCGTCAGCCCCCGGAACCGGTGCGGGCGAACCGGTGGTGCCCGTGCTCGCCGGACAGCGCGACATCTACTTCGGGCTGCAGGTGGCCGCCGACCCCGCGCTCTACAACACCGGGCTCTACATCGAGGCCACGGCGTCGTTGGATCTCGAACGTCTCCGCGCGGCGGTCCTGGCCACCATCGATCGGGCCGAGGCGATGCGCGCGGTGTTCACCGAGCTCGACGGCGAACTCGGTCAGCGCGTCCTGCCGATCGAGGACTTCGATGTGCCCATCGTCGACCTGCGCGGCCACGACGCCCATCAGTGGATGGCCGCGGACATGGCGCGGCCCATGGACATTCATGCGGGCCCGTTGACCGAGTGCAGTCTGCTCCGGGTGGGCGGGCGCGCTGCCGGCGCGCCGACACCGGTGTACATCTATCTGAAGGTCCATCACCTCGTCTGCGACGGGATGGGGCTGGTCGCCTTCTGCGAGGCCGTGCGCTCGGCGTACGAGGGCGCCACCCCGGCCGCGGGCTGGACATTGCGCGAGGTCATCGAGTCCGAGCAGGCCTATCGCACCGGCCCGGAATTCGCGGCGGATCGACGGCATTGGACCACGATGATGGCCGACCGGCCCGACCCGGTTCGGCTGCTCGAGGGTGAGGTGGCGCCGGGCGTCGGACGCGCACACGCACGTTTCGAGATCGATGTCGAACGTCTGTCGGTGCTCCGGGAATCGGCCACGCGCGCCGGGGTCCGGCCGACGATCATGCTGATCGCCGCGGTCGCCGCCTTCGCCCACACCCGCACCGGCAAGGACGACCTGGTGTTCGCACTACCGGTCAGTGGCCGGGTGGACCGCCGGATCCGGACGACCCCGTCGATGGTGACCAGTGTCCTGCCGCTGCGGGTGCAGGCATCCGATCGCGATCGTCTCACCGACCTCGCCCGACGCGTCGACCGTGCCCTGTTCTCGCTCCTGCCGCACAGCCGATTCCGCGGTGAGGATCTCGGTCGCGCGCTCGCCGCCGCTGCCGCCACATCGACCGACCCCGCCACATCGACAAACCCCGCCGAATCGACCGGCCCGTATCGCATGTTCGGTCTGGGCGTGAATGTCATGTCGCACACCACCACCCAGACCATGGGCGGTGAACCGATGGTCGTCCACGCCCTGGCGTCGGGACCGGTCTCCGACGTGGAGGTCCAGATACAGTTGCGCCGCAGGGGGCTTCCCGCCGAGGTGGTCATCCGCGCGGTCGACGGGGCAGCCGAGGACGCACGCACGCTCGCCGCCGCCTTCGACGAATTCCTCACCCGCCTCGCCGACCGCCCCGGAGACCGGCTCGTCCACCTCGACGGCGCCGACCCCGTCCGCCAGGACGAGGCGATGCCGTCGGCCGCGGTGACGCCCGCCCTGCTGCGGCTCCGGGCAGGTGGTGACGATCCGGAAGAGCTGCCGCCGAGCCGGATTCACGTGCCGCTGGCGCCGCAGACGACCGCCGAGACGATCGAGGGGATTCTCGGCCGTCTGTCGGCACGTCACGATGCGCTGCGCACCACCCTCTCCCGCCCGGTGCCGATCCTCTGGACACTGAGCACCGCGCCCACCGACACCGCAGCGATCCGGCTCGTCGACATCCCGGGCGCGGCCATGACGCAGCAGCCGGAGCCGCCGTATGCGATCCTCGGTGAGCACGGCGACACCCTCACGGTGGTGCTCGATTCGGCGGTCGTCGACCCGGCGTCACGGTCGATCCTGCGGGCCGACCTCCTCGATGCCCTCGCCGACGTCGCCGCCGGGCGAGAACCCGATGTCGACCCGGTCCCGATGTCCCTCGGTCGGGCCGTCGCCGAACTGACCGCGGCGGCGACCGACACCTCGGCCCTGCCCCGATGGATGGAGATCCTCGCACCGGGAGCGGCTCTCCCCGCTCCTCACGACGGCGCCACGGCGACCGAAGCCGTGATACCCGAACCCGTCTGCCGCCGCACGATTCCGGCTGCCACGGCACCCACCACCCGGCAACTGCTGTCGGCGGTCGCCGAGGCGGTGCGCGCGGTCTACGGCACACGCGTCGGCACTCATCTGCTCGTCGACGTCGTCACCGACCTCCGGCCGGCCGGCGCCGAACGCACCACCGGCCCGTTCCAGGGGCTCACCCCTATGCGCATCGACCTCGCCGACGGCAGCACGACACCCGTGCCCGGTCCGGCGCTCGACCTCCTACGCCACCTGTCTCCGCAGGTCGGCGCCGCGTTCACGGCCGCGGGGGCGACCGGCGAGATCGCCGAACCCACGGTGCTCGTCGGGGATTACGGTCTGCCGACCGATCACCCGGTCCGGGTCAGGGTCGTCGCAGAGGGGGTCGAATCAGAGGGGGTCGTCGCAGAGGGGGTCGAATCGGAGGGGGTCGAATCGGAGGGGGTCGAATCGGAGGGGGTGCGGACCCTGATCGTCGAGGTCGATCCGGGACTGGTCGCCGACGCCGAGGCCCTCGCCGACGCCCTCATCGACGCCGTCGCCCGGGCGGCTTCGCAGCATCTCGTGGTCCTCGACCCCGACGAGCTGGCTGCGTTGACCGCCGTGCACGGCGAGATCGCCGACGTGTGGCCGCTGACGCCGCTGCAGGAAGGTCTCTACTACCAGGCGCAGATGGATGCCGACGCCGACATCTACACCGCCCAGTTCTGGCTCGACTTCGGCCATCGCATCGACCCGGTGGCGCTCACCGACGCGACATATGCACTCCTGCATGGAAATCCGGAGTTGCGCGCCGCCTTCGTCGAGCATGACGGGCGGCCCGTACAGATCATCGCCGCCGACGTACGACCCGACGTCGCCGAGATCGATCTGTCCGACGCCACCAACCCCGACCTGAGCGAGCGCGTCGAACGAATCCTCGCCGAGGACCGCGCAACGAGCTTTCGACTCGACCGCGCTCCCCTGTGGCGGATGCGTCTGATCCACCTACCCGGGGGCCGCGATCGGCTGGTGGTGAACCGGCGATTCCTGTTGTGGGACGGCTGGTCCGGTGGACTGTTCGTCTCGCGGTTGCTCGCTCATCTCCATCACACCCCGGTGCCGGCGCGAGAGGCATCACTGCGGGACTATCTGGTGTGGCTGGCGGCCAACGGGTCCGACGATGCGTCGATCACGGCCTGGACCGACCACCTCTCCGGCTATGACGAACCCGCGCTGATCGCGCCCCGCGCGGCCGGCTCCACTCCTCGCGCGCCCCGACGCCTCGACGTCGAGCTCGGTGCCGATCTGTCGGCACGGCTGCGCGACGACGCACGCTCGGCCGGTGTCACCCTGAACACGATCATCACCGCCGCACTCAATCTCACGTTGTCGCGGCAGCTCGGACGCAGCGATGTCGCCTTCGGTTCGACGGTCGCCGGGCGTCCCACCGAGGTCGACGGGATCGACACCGTGATCGGTCTGTTCCTCAACACGGTGCCGGTGCGCACGCTACTGCGGCCCGACGAGACCGTCGGTCAACTGTTGCGGCGGATGCAGGCCGAGCGGGTCGAGATGATGGCGCACGACCACATCGGTCTGGCGCGGCTGCAGCAGGAGACCGGGCACCCGGTGCTCTTCGACGTCCTCTACGTGCTGCAGAACTTCCGTACCGACGACGAGGAACGCGAACAGGCGGCGCTGCACGACGTGATCGGTGAGGGCAGCCTCGATCACACCCACTATCCGGTCGCCGTGGTGGTCACCCCGTCGGCCGACATCCGTTTCCGGCTCGAGTACCGCGACGATCTGGTCTCCGAGCAGACCGCGACGGCGCTGCTCACCCGGTTCCGGCGGGCACTGGCGATCCTTGGCGATCACCTCACCGACCCGGTGGGCTCGGTCGACCTCGACCTCCCCGAAGACGCCGGCCTGGACGGCCCGGCCCACCCACTGCCCGATCTCACGGTCTCCAACCTGCTGGCCGAGCGGGCCGCGTCGATCCCCGACGCCGAAGCCCTCGTCTTCGGCGCGCTCCGGATGACCTACGCCGACCTCGACACCCACATCGATCGGGTGGCCCACGTGTTGTACGACCACGGCATCGGCGCGGAGAGCATTGTCGCGCTTGCGGTTCCGCGCAGTATCGACACGGTGGTGGCGCTCTTCGCGATCCTGCGGGCCGGCGCCGCGTACCTCCCGCTGGAACTCGATCATCCCGATGACCGGCTGCACGGCATCCTCGCCGACGCCGAACCGCGGATCATCCTGTCGCACAGTCGCGTCGTTGCGCGTTTCGCCGGCGTGGCGGTACCGACGCTGGTGATCGATGATCTCCCCGAGACCGCGGGCCCCACCTGGCCGGTCCCGCGGGTCGACCCGGACTGGCCGGCCTACGTGATCTACACATCGGGGTCGACCGGACGCCCCAAGGGTGTGGTGACCCCCTACCGTGGCCTGACCAACATGCAGTTGAACCACCGGGAGAAGGTGTTCGAGCCGGCGATCGCGGTGGCCCGCGCCGCCGGTGTGCAGGGGCGGCTGCGGATAGCGCACACCGTGTCCTTCGCCTTCGACATGTCGTGGGAGGAATTGCTCTGGCTCGTCGAGGGCCACGAGGTGCACGTCTGCGACGAGGATCTGCGTCGCGACTCCGCCGCGCTCGTCGCCTACTGTGCACGGCATCGCATCGACGTCATCAACGTGACCCCCACCTACGCGGCACAGTTGTTCGCCGACGGTCTCCTCGACGAGGACACGCACGTGCCACCGCTGGTGCTGCTCGGTGGCGAAGCCGTCGGCGATCCCGTGTGGACGGCTTTGCGCGAACACCCGAAGACCTTCGGCTACAACCTGTACGGGCCGACCGAGTACACGATCAACACACTCGGCATCGGCACCGACGAGTCCGACACGTCCGCGGTGGGCACACCGATCTGGAACACCCGTGCGCACCTGCTCGACGGGTGGCTGCGTCCCGTTCCGGCCGGGGTTGCCGGCGAGTTGTACATCAGCGGTGCCGGCCTGGCGCGCGGCTACCTCGGGCGGCCGGATCTGACGGCCGAGCGGTTCGTTGCCGACCCGTTCGGCACCGGCGGGCGCCTGTACCGCACCGGGGATCTGATGCGGATGCGCGCCGACGGCAACCTCGACTTCCTCGGTCGGACCGACGATCAGGTGAAGGTCCGCGGCCACCGCGTGGAGCTGGCCGAGATCGATGCCGCGCTCACCGCACTCGACGACGTCGCCGGATCGGCCGTCGTCGCCGCCGAGGACCCCAGCGCACCGGGCGTCAAACGCCTTGTGGCCTACCTGATTCCGGCGGATCCGGAGCTCGGTGTCGACGTCGCCGATGTGCGCAGGCGCCTCGCCGCGACGTTGCCGGACTACATGGTGCCGACGCTGTTCGCGTCGGTGGCCGGATTCCCGATGACGGTCAACGGCAAACTCGACGTGAAGGCGCTGCCGCAGCCGGCGCCGGCCACCACCCGGCGGGCCCCGCGCACCGACCTCGAGCGTCGGCTGTGTGCGGTGTTCGCCGAGGTCCTCGGGCTTCACGGCGGAGGCGCCATCGATACCGGCGAAGCCGCCGCCGATACCGCCGATCCGGTGGTGGGTGTGGACGACGATTTCTTCGAACTCGGCGGACATTCGATGGCCGCGATGAAACTGGTGTCGGCGTTGCGTGGCGAGCTCGGCGCCGAGATCACCATCCGCGATCTGTTCGAGGCTCGGACTCCCGCCGAGATCGCCGCCCGGGTGCACTTCACCGGATCGCGTACCGACATCGTCGTCGGGCCCCGCCCGGATCGGATCCCATTGTCCCCGGCGCAGGAACGGCTGTGGGTGCTCTATCGCCTCGATCCCGACGACACCTCCTACCATTACGGTCACGTGATCCGCCTGCACCAGGCGATCGACCCCGACGCCCTGCGGGCCGCGGTGGCCGACCTGCTGATCCGCCACGAGAGCCTGCGTACCGTCATCGTCGACGGAGGCGACGGAACCGACACCACCGGCAGCGCCGCCGATCTCGTCGCGAACCAATCGATCCTGCCGGTCGAGCAGATCTCCGAGATGATCGGCGCACGGACGCTGGTCGAGGTGCACACGCTCGACGACGTCGACGACCCGGAGGCGGTGCTCGGTGAACGGGCCCGCGAGACGCTGACCCGCCCGTTCGACCTGCGTACCGCTCCCCCGATCCGGTTCCGTCTGGATCTGCTGGAGAAACCTTCTGCCACCGGCACTCTCGCCGGTGTGCTCACGATCGCCGCACATCACATCGCGACCGACGAATGGTCGGACCGGCCGATGCTCACCGATCTGACCGCCGCATATCTCGCGCGGGCGGCGGGTACCGCACCCGACTTCGCTCCGCTGCCGGTCCAGTACGCCGATTACGCGCTCTGGCAACGGGATCGGCTCATCGAGCGTGGTGATGAGCAACTCGACTTCTGGGCCTCGACGCTCGCCGATCTGCCCGACGAATTGCCGCTGCCGCGTGATCACGCGCGGCGACCGGGTGTGGCGGGACCCGCGGCCACCGAGACCGCGATCGTGGACGCGGCGACCCGGGCCCGCCTGGCCGCACTCGCCTCGGCGCGGGGCGCCAGCATGTTCATGGTGGTGCAGGCCGCGGTTGCGGTTCTGTTGCATCGGGTGGGTGCCGGCGACGACATCCCGCTCGGCAGCCCCATTTCCGGACGCAACGACCCGGCACTCGACGATCTCGTCGGGTTCTTCGTCGACACGCAGGTGCTGCGCACCGACGTGAGTGGCCGACCTCGTTTCGGTGAACTCGTCGAGCGGGTGCGCACGGCCGATCTCGCGGCCTTCGACCACCAGGACGTGCCGTTCCAACGCATCGTCGAACGGCTGACACCGCGCCGCGAGTCGGGCCGTAATCCGCTGTTTCAGGTCAGTGTCTCGTATCTGCCGCTCGACGCGGTTCCGCAGAGCTTCCTCGGCGTCAGGGCCACATTCATGCCGTTGGTCGCCGAGTCCGCGAAGTTCGACCTCGGCTTCACCGTCGTCGACCTCACGCACTCCGGTGAGTTGAGCGTCGCGCTCGAGTACGCGACCGCACAGTTCGATCCTTCGACGGCACGTACCCTGCTGCGCGGCCTGATGCGCGTACTCGCCACGGTCGGTGACGATCCCGACGTCCCGGTGAGTGACATCGTCCTGCTCGACGACGCCGAGATCGCGCGTCTACGCACCGAGGAACGGGGTCCGCGCGGCACGGCCGACGATTCCACGACCGTGGTCGATCTGCTCGACGAATACGCCGGGACCCACGGCGATGTCCTCGCCGTCCGTGACGTGAGCGGCATTGCGCTCACCTATGCCGACACCCGCACCACCGCACTGCGGATCGCGGATCGGCTCGATGAACACCTCGCCGGCACCGCCGATCCGGTGGTCGCCGTCCTCATGTCCCGTGGTGCGGCGCAGCTCGTCGCCCTCCAGGGCGTGTTGCGTAGTGGCGCAGCCTATCTGCCGATCGACGCGGACGTTCCCACCGAACGTGTCTCCACCATCCTCGGCGCCGCCCGGCCCGTCGCGGTACTCGCCGACACCGTCACCGCGTCCATCGCCCGGGCGGCGGCGCCCGGGATCCCGACGATCCTCCTCGGGGCCGGCGGATCGCCGATCGACCCGGGCACCCCGGGTGCCGCCGGTGTCCTGCGTCGCACGGCACGACCCGACGATGCGGCCTACGTCATCTACACCTCCGGCTCGACCGGCACACCCAAGGGTGTCGTCGTCAGCCACCGCAACGTGGTCAATGTGTTGCGCTGGCGGCGCGACACCATTCCCGGTGGCCTCGGCGCCGGGGATGTGGTCCTCGCCAAGACACCTGTCGGCTTCGACGGCGCGGTGTGGGAGTTGTTGTTGCCCTTCGTCACCGGTGCCACGGTCGTCGCTGCCGCGGACGGCGACCACCGGGATCCACGGCACTTGGCCCGACTCATCGGCGAGTACGCCGTCACCACCACGGTTTTCGTGCCCTCGCTGCTCGAGTTGTTCGTGGACCACCTCGCCGGACTACCGAGCCTGCGCCACATCATCGCCGGCGGTGAGGCCCTGCCGGCCGCGCTGGCCCGACGGGTGGGCGCTGCGGCACCCGGGGTGTCGCTGATCAATGCCTACGGCCCGACCGAGACCACCGTCGTCGTGACCGACCGGCTCGCCGACCCGACCGTCACGGGCCCGACGGTGCCGATCGGCCGGCCCGTTGCCGGCACCGAGTTGCTCGTCCTCGACGAGTCGCTGCGGCGCGTTCCCGACGGCGTGACCGGGGAACTGTATGTCCGCGGGATCCCGGTGACCCGCGGCTATCTCGGCCGGCCCGACCTGACCGCGGCGGCCTACGTCGCCGATCCCACCGGCGACGTGCCCGGTGCCCGGCTTTATCGCACCGGCGACCTCGTCGTCCGCCGCTCCGGCGAACTCGAGTACCTCGGGCGTGCCGACACCCAGGTCAAGGTCCGTGGCAACCGGGTCGAACTCGGCGAGATCGAAGCATGTCTGCGCGCCGTCGACGGGGTGGCCGCCGCGGCCGTTCGCGTCGACGGTGACCGCATCATCGGATGGATCGTGCCCACCGACCCGTCGGTCATCGACACATCCTCCTCCGGATCCCTGGCCGATCACACCGCACTGGTGTCGGCGGTCGAGCGTTCCGTGCGGCGACGTCTGCCGTCCTACATGGTCCCGACCCCGATCGTGGTGTGTGAGTCGTTCCCGTACAACCACACCGGCAAACTGGATCGGTCGGCGCTACCCGTGCCGGACACCGCCGACAACAGCGGTGTCGACGAGCACAGCGCCACCGCACCACGTTCGACGATCGAAACCGATCTCACGGAGATCTTCGGTGCTGTGCTCGGTCACCCGGTCGCCGACGTGCATGCGGATTTCTTTGCCCTCGGCGGACATTCACTGCTCGCGATCAGGGCCATCAACCTGATCCGCGACACCCTGGGCCACGATCTCGAGTTGCGGACACTCTTCGATCACCCGACGGTCGCCGGGCTTGCCGCACACCTCCTCGCCCTGCCCGCCGACGCAGACTCCGACACCGCCGCGCGCGCACCGGAACTGCGGCGCCGCGCGGGTGGACGCGCGGTGTTGTCCTACGGGCAGGAGCGGATGCTCACGCTGCACGGCGTCGCCGGACCCACGAGCACCTACAACGTGCCGATGCTGTGGCGGCCCGGCGGACCGACGGGCCTGGCCGAGACCATCGATCCCACGGTGCTGCGCGCGGCGGTCGCCGATGTGGTGGCGCGCCACGAGGTCCTGCGAACCCGCTACCCCGACCAGCGTCCCGAGGTCCTCGACGATCCGGAGATCGTCGTCGAGACGGTGACCGACCCGACCGATCTCGCCCGGGTGGCCGGGCATGCGTTCGACCTGGCGACCGAGATCCCCATTCGGGTGGCGACCACCGATGACGTGGCGCTGGTGACGATCCACCACATCGCGACCGATGAATGGTCGGCTCCGCCGCTGCGCGCAGACCTGACCACGGCCTATCGTGCGCGAGCGGACGGACGCGCACCCCAGTGGCCGCGGCTGCCCCTTCAGTACTCGGATTTCGCTGCGTGGCAACGAGATCTGATCGAGGGTGGGCGTGGCGAGAGACAACTCGCCTTCTGGCGAAAGACGCTGCACGGGCTACCCGACGAGCTCGCGCTGCCCTACGACCACACCCGACCGCCACGCCCGTCCGGACGCGGCGACGGGGTGTTCCTCGCACTACGTGCCGAACTCGTCGGCGACCTGCGCCGCCTCGCTGCGGCCACCGGGACGTCGATGTTCATGCTGATGCGCACGGCGGTCGCGGTGTTGCTGTCGCGGCTCGGCGGCGGAGACGACATCGCACTCGGTACCCCGGTGACGGTGCGGTCGGACACTCGCCTGGAGAGCCTGGTCGGATTCTTCCTCAACACCGTCGTCCTGCGCACCGACCTGTCGGGCGACCCGTCGGCCACCGAACTGCTCGCACGGGTACGCGAGGCCGACCTCGCGGCTCTGGCCAACCGTGACGTCCCGTTCGAACGGGTCGTGGAAGCCGTTGCCCCACAACGGTCGGCGGCGATGAACCCGTTGTTCCAGACGATGGTGGTCTACGTCGACGGCGTGCTGCCCGGCGGTGATCCGGAGCGCAATCCCCCCGCCTCGCTGCCCGCACCGACGACCGCGAAGTTCGATCTGTCGTTCGACTTCACCGAGGACTCGACCTCGGGTGACGCGACCACCGCAGGATCGAGCGGGGCACGTGTGGGCGGGGTCATCGAATACAGCACCGACCTGTTCGACCGGCCGACCGTCGAGGCCATGGCAAAGCGGCTCGTGACGATTCTTGAGTTCATGGCGGCGCGGCCCGATACGCCGTTGCGTCAGTTGGACATCCGGACCACCCGGGAGCGCCGGGAGCTGTACCGGCCCGGCCCCGAACCGACCACGTTCGACGTGCTGCTCGACGCCGCGGTCGAGCGGGACCCGTCGGCGCCGGCGCTGCGCGGGCCGGACGGGCGACGCACCTTCGGCGAGTTGCACGACCGGGTCCGGCTGATCGCCGCCCGATTGATCGGCGCCGGGATCGGCGCCGAGGACGTCGTCGTCGTCCGGCTCCCGCGCGGGATCACCGCGATGGAGACGATCTTCGGTGTCCTCTATGCCGGTGCGGCGTACCTGCCGATCGAGCCCGACACCCCCGCTGACCGGGTGGCGGCGATGATCGAGGCCGCCCGGCCGCAACGCATCATCGACCGCCTCGACGACGATCTCCTCGCACCCCGCGGGGACGAGGCGTCGTGGGTGCCGGAGATACGCAGCACCCCGATCCATCCCGAGCATCCCGCCTATCTCATCTTCACGTCCGGATCGACCGGGACACCCAAGGGCGTGGTGATCACCCACCGGGGGTTGAGCAACCTGTTCGCCAGCCACCGCCGGATGCTGCACCGGCCTGCGGTGGCGCGCACCGGCCGCGAGCGGCTGCGAGTCGGGCATGCGTGGTCGCTGGCCTTCGACGCCTCCTGGCAGCCGCAGTTGTGGTTGCTCGACGGCCACGAGGTGAGCATCGTCGACGACGAGGTCCAGCGCGACGCGCAGGCTCTCGCGGCCACCCTCCTCGAGCAGCGGTGGGACTTCCTCGAACTCACCCCGTCACATCTTCGGCAGCTCGGCGGCGTCGAGAGGTCGATGGCCGCAATCGGTTTCGGTGGTGAAGCGATCTCCGGCGAACAGTGGGAGGCGCTGCGCGCGTTACCGGACTCCGACGCCTACAACCTCTACGGCCCCACCGAGGCCACCGTCGACGCGCTCGTCGCGCGGGTGTCCGACACGCCCCGACCGGTGATCGGCCATCCGGTCGACGGGGTGCGCGCCTACGTCCTCGACGACCATCTGCTGCCGGTCGCCGACGGCGTCGACGGCGAGTTGTACCTCGCCGGTGCCGGTTTGGCCCGCGGCTACCTCGCGCGTGGTGAACTGACCGCCGAGCGGTTCGTCGCCGACCCGATCGCCGGCGACGGCACCCGGATGTATCGCACCGGCGACGTGGTGCGCTGGACGACCGCAGGCGCAAATGGACCGGGCGCGGCGGCGATCGAGTATCGCGGTCGTGGCGACGATCAGGTGAAGATCCGCGGGCACCGCGTCGAACTCGGCGACGTCGAGGCGGCGATGCTCGCCGATGCCGACGTCTCGGCCGCGATCGCGGTGGCCCGGGGCGGTCATCTGATCGGGTACGTGGTACCGGCCCAGGATCGGACACCGGAGGCCTCCGCCATCCGCGCGCGGCTACGGTCCTCACTACCCGACTACATGGTGCCCGCGGTTGTGGTCATCTGCGCGACATTCCCCACCCTGAGCAATGGGAAGATCGACCGTCGATCACTACCGGAGCCGTCGTTCGATCGGGTCATCCGCACGCCGGAAACACCCGAGCAGCAACGCATCTGCGAGGCCTTCGCCGAGGTGCTCGATCTCGCCGCGGACGAGATCGGGATCGACGACGACTTCGCCGAACTCGGCGGTGACAGCATCGTGGCGATGCAGCTCGTCGCGCGATTGCGTGCAGCGAACTTCGTGGTCGGCCCCCGCGATGTGATGACCCATCGCACCCCGGCCGAACTCGCCGCACGCCTGCGCGTCCCCGTGGCGGGGCAGGCCACCGAAGCCGCGGCTCTGCCGCGTCTCGAGTCGGGCCCGGTCCCGGCCACCCCGATCGTGCGCTGGCTGCAGTCGCTCGCCGGATCCGATGCCCGGCTCGTCACCGGATTCCATCAGTCGGCATTGCTCACCGTGCCCGCCGGACTCGATGTGGAGGCCCTCTCCGGCGCTCTGGCGGCACTCACGACGCGGCACGCGATGCTGCGGGCACGACTCGTCGCCGACGAAAACCCCTGGCGTTTCGACATTCCCGCAGATTCGGCACCCGTCCCGGTGCGCCGGGAGACCGACCGCGATGTCACGGCGGTGGCGCAGCGGGCACGCGAGCACCTCGACCCGGCGGCCGGCGTGATGATGTCGGTGGTGTGGCTGGACTTCGGAGACGAACCCGGACGTCTGCTCCTGCAGATCCACCATCTCGTCGTCGACGGCGTCTCGTGGCGTGTGGTCGTCCCCGAACTGATCGCCGCCTACACCCAGATCGTCGCCGGTCAGCCGGTCTCCCTCGGCCCGGTTCCGGCCGGATTCGCCGGTTGGGCAACTGAATTGGTGGCAGCCGATCGCCGCGGCGAACTCCCCCTGTGGCAGCGGCTCACCGCCTCGGCGACCGCGCCTGTGTTCTCGCGGCCACCGGCCCCGGACATCGATCGCGAGGTCCACGCCCACCGGCATCGGGTCACCGTCGACACGCCGGTCGCGCGAGCCGTCCTGGGTCCGTTGCCGGCACGGCTGCGGGTCGGTATCGACGACGTGTTGCTCGGTGCATTGGGTGCCGCACTACCCGCGCCGACACTCGTCGACCTCGAGGGGCACGGTCGCGAGGAGCAGGCCGTACCCGGTGCCGACCTCACCGGCAGTGTCGGATGGTTCACCGCCGTGCATCCGGTTGTCGTCGGTGGCGGATCGGATGCCGCCGCACAGGCCCGCGCGCTGGCCGCCACCCGTGCCGAGATCCCCGACGGCGGACTCGGCTACGGCCTCCTGCGCCATGTGGCCGGTATCGATCTGCCCTCGGCCGCCATCGAATTCAACTATCTGGGCCGATACCGGTCCTTCGAGTTCGACGGATGGGCCATGGCCCCGGAATCGGCGGAGATCGGCCCCGGCGAGCTCATGCCCGCCGGCTACGGCCTGATCATCAACGTGGTCACCCTCGACGGGCCCGACGGTCCGCAACTGAGTGCCACATGGGTGTCGCAGCCCGGTGTGGTCGACGACGATACGGTGGCCGCACTGGCCGATCGATGGGTCGCCGCGCTCACGACACTCACCGAGAACGACACGACCCCGACACCTGGAGAGAACTGATGGCCGCAGCCGTCCGAGCAGTGCTCATCGACATCACCCCGCTACGGGTAAGCGTGCCCTTCCGACGGATCTTCGTGGCCCGGTTGATCTCCCTCGTGGGGATCGGCATGCTGCTGGTGTCGGTGCCGGTGCAGGTGTACAACCTGACCGGATCGTCGATGCAGGTCGGCACCGCCACCGCGGTCACCGGCCTCGCGACGTTCCTCGGCATGCCCCTCGGCGGTGTCCTCGCCGACCGGTTCGATCGCCGGTCACTGATCCTCGTCGGGCGCAGCGCGGCCGCGCTCGCCTTCATGGGGTTGGCCGCCAATGCCTTCGGCGTGTTCGGTCAGGCTGCGGCGCTACCGGTGCTCTATGTGTTGGCCGTGACCGACGGGCTCATCGGGGCGCTGTCCATTGCCGCGCTGATGGCGGCCATACCGACGCTGATCGACAGGAGACACCTCCCCTCGGTCGGTGCGCTCGGGGCGTTCAGTGTTCGTCTGGGCTCGGCGGTCTCCCCCGGGATCGCCGGATTCATCATCGGCGCGGCCGGCGTGCAGTGGGCCTACGTCACCGCCGCGGTGGTGGCCACGGTGGCGGTGCTCATCCTTCTCGGATTGCCGAGTCTCCCACCGGATGCGGCGATTCTCGGCGACCGATCGGAGCGCGCCGACGAGGAGCCCGGCGACCGCACCCCGGACGACACGACGACCGTCGAAACCACCGCCGCCACGACACCGTCCCTGTGGCGGTTCCTGCGCACCCGGCGGGTGATCACCGCGGTGATGGCGGTGGGCACGCTGGCGATGTTCGCGCCGGGCATCGTCGCCCTGTTGCCGGCGCTCGTGGCGCAGCGATTCGACGGAAACGCCTCGATCACCGGCCTGCTGTTCGCCGCGGTGGCCACCGGCGCGATGCTGGGCGCGATCACCAGCGGTTGGCTCGGCGGACTCCGACGGCCGGGCGTGGTGTTGCTGGCCGCGCTCACGCTGACCTTCGTCATCATGATCGCTTTCGGACTCGCGCCCTACGCGTGGCTGATGCTCGGCCTGCTCGTCGTCGTCGGGTACTTCGAATCCGTCCAGGAGGTGCTGCGCTACACCTTGATCCAGCAACACACCCCAGGTCCACTGCTCGGTCGCGTGAACGGGATCTGGATGGCGCAGGAGGTGGGCGGGGTGACGGTCGGCTCGCTGGTCGCCGGAGCGTACGGAGCCATCTGGGTGGCCTCCGACGCGGTGATCTACTTCGGGCTGACGCTGCTGGTCCTGTCGCTGATCTGCGCGGTGGTCCTGCGCTCGCTGGTGCGCGTGCGCGGCGAACGCCCGACCGCGATCCCCGTGTCCTGACCCGCACGGTCAGCGGGTGAGCAACTCCCGCAACTTCTTTCGGCTGACCTTACCCACCCCGGTCTCGGGGAACGCCTCGATCACCTCGATGGCGTCGGGGAGCTTCCATTCGGCGAGGCCGGAGTTGCGGACGAAGGCGCGCAGGCCCGCCAGGGTGGGTGGGTCGTCGGTGTCGACGGGCACCACATAGGCACAGGTGCGCTCGCCCAGGTACGTGTCGGACGCGGCGACGACGATGGCGTCGCGGACAGCCGGGTGGGCCAGCAGATGCTCCTCGACCTGTTCGGCCGAGACCTTCTCACCGCCGCGATTGATGCGGTCGGCGGCCCGCCCCCGCACCACGAGGTTGCCCTGCGCGGTCAGTTCGACGACGTCACCGGTGCGATACCACCCGTCGGCGGCAAACGACTCCGGGCTCGCGTCGCGCCAGTAGGAGCGAATCGTGCAGGGGCCCTGGGTTTCCAGGAAACCCGGACCGTCGGTGACCGGCGCCCCGTGCTCGTCGACGAGCCTCATCTCGTCCAGCGGCGACATCGGTCTGCCCTGCGTGGAGGTGATCTGGTCGTCGGGGTCGTCGAGCCGCGTGTAGCAGACCAGACCCTCGGCCATCCCGAACACCTGCTGCAGCCGCACCCCCAGAGCGGGGCCGATCCGCCGCGCCAACTCGTCCGGACACCGCGCGCCGCCGACCTGCACGGTCTGCAGGCTCGACAGGTCCAGCGAGGTACCGGCCTCGGCAGTCTCGGTCCACAGCCGGGCCAGCGGTGGCACCAGGCCCACCATGGTGACCCGTTCGCGCGCAACGAGTTCCCAGGCGACCGACGGCGTCGGGCTCGGCGAGAGCACCACCGTCGCGCCGGCGTACAGCGCACCGAGGATGCCCGGGGAACTCATCGGGAAATTGTGCGCGGCGGGCAACACGACGAGATAGACCGTGTTCTCGTCGACACCGCAGACCTCATTGCTGCGCCGCACGCTGTACAGGTAATCGGCAGCCGTGCGCGGGATCAGCTTCGGCACTCCGGTACTGCCGCCGGAGAGCTGCAGGAAGCCGAGCTGCTCGGGATCGGCGCGAGGATGCTCGAGCGGTTGCGCCCAGAGCTCCTCGAAAGTGTCCGAGTCGATGAGCAGCCGCACCGAGTCGACCGCGTCGGCCACGCGTTGTGCCAGAGCCCGGTAGTCGACGCCGCGACCGCTCGCCGGAGAGATGATCGCCACCGCTGCGGCCGAGCGGGCGATGCCGACCAGTTCGGTCTCGCGGTGGGCGGGCAATCCGAAGACGGGCAGGGCGCGTACGCGGAACAACGCGAACACCGCCTCGACGTAGGCCACCGAGTTCGGGATCTGCACGATCACCCGGTCGTCGGCTGCGATACCCAGGCCGACCAGCCCGGCCGCCAGCCGCTCGACGCGTTCGTCCAACTCGGCGTAGGTCAGCGAGCGCTCGTCGTCGACGACGGCGATCTTGTCGGCGAAACGCCGGTCGCGGGCTCGCGTGGTGAGGATGTCGTCGAAGTTCTCGCCCGTCCAGGCACCTGTCGTGCGGTACTTCTCGGCGAGTTCGGGGGGCCAGGGTGTCGCGTGCACAAGGTGAGGCTACCCTAATGCTGTGGCCATTCCCCCGATCGCTCCGTACCAGATACCCGTGGGCCCCTTCCCCGCCCGCGTGGAATGGACGTTGCAGCCAGAACGCGCCGCGCTGCTGATCCACGACATGCAGCGCTACTTCATCGACGCCTACCGGCTCGACCACGAACCGATGGCCACGGCACTACCCAACATGATCGCGATCCGCGAAGCATGTTCGGCGGCAGGCGTTCCGGTGGTCTACACCGCCCAACCCGGCGATCAACATCCGTCGCGACGCGGCATCCTCTCCGACTTCTGGGGCAAGGGACTCTCCTCCGGACGCGACGAGGAGATCATCGAGCAACTCACGCCACGTGACGGTGACATCTGCGTCACCAAGTGGCGATACTCGGGTTTCCAGCGCACCGACCTACGCCAACTGCTCGCCCACCACGGCCGCGACCAGTTGATCATCGTGGGGGTCTACGCCCACATGGGCTGCATGATCAGCGCCACCGACGCGTTCATGAGCGACGTCGCCCCCTTCTTCGTCGTCGACGCGATGGGTGACTTCTCCCGCGACGAGCACCGGATGGCCGCCGAGTACATCGGCAAACGCGCCGGACGGGTCGTCCGCGCCGCACAGGTGTTGCGCGCTGTGCAGGTAGCGGCCACAGAACACGCCTCCGACGGTGTCGGCACGGATCGGTCCGGAGTCACGGCGTGACCGGAGGATCCACCGCCGGGCCGGCCGGGCCGGCCGGTGAGGTCGCCCTGGTGGCCGGCGCCGCGGGCGGCATCGGGTCTGCCGTCGTCGACGCCCTGAGGGCCGCCGGTGCCACCGTCATCGGATGGGACCGTCAGCCCGACACCGATATTCGTGCCGTCGACGTGACCGATCGCGACGCCGTGCGCGCCGCCTGGGACGAGCTCGACACCGAACACGGTCCGATCGGTGTGGTGGTCGCCGCCGCCGGCGTGATGAGCGACGACTGGGACACCTGCATGGCCGTCAACGCCGGTGGCGTCCGCAACCTCCTCGACGTGGCCCTGCCCTCGATGACCGCCCGTCGACGAGGCTCGGCGGTGGTCGTCTCCAGCAACGCCGCCACCGTGCCGCGCACCGCGTTACCGGCGTACGCGGCATCCAAGGCTGCCGCGACCTCCTACGCACGGTCACTCGGGCTGGCCGTCGCACCCTCCGGCGTGCGCGTCAACATCGTCTCCCCCGGGTCCACCGACACCCCCATGCTGCGGGGTATGTGGGCCTCCGATGCCGATCGCGACACGGTGCTCGTCGGCGACGCCGCCCGATTCCGGTTGGGCATACCGCTCGGCCGGATCGCCGACCCGGCCGACATCGCCGAGACCGTCGTCTTCCTCGCCTCGGATGCGGCGCGCCACGTCACGCTGCACGACCTGCGGGTCGACGGAGGTGCGACGTTGGACATGTGACCCCGTCGCCACGGGCAACGCCGCACCGGACGACACCTCGCCCGCCGAAATCCCCACTCCTCCCACACAACTGATTGGATTCTCGTGAAGAACACACGACCGATGCTGCGCGGCCTGGTGGTGGCCGTCGCGGTGGGCCTGATCGCCTTCCTCGGCGCCTGCTCCTCCCCCGACGACAACTCGGCACAGAGCAGTTCGTCGTTCACCCCGGTGACCATCGATCACGAATACGGCTCGACGGAGATCACCGCCAAGCCCACCCGCGTGGTGACACTGCTCAGTGACTGGACCGATACCCTTGCGGCACTGAATATCCCGATCACCGCGGCGTTCGTCCCGAAGGGCACGCCGACGTTCTCGTGGACCCCCGCAAACAACGCACAGATCGTCGAGGTCGCCGACCCGACCCAGGTGACCGTCGCCGAACTGGCCAAGTTCAACCCCGACCTCATCCTGGCCGGCTACCTCGGCAGCGAGGACCAGTACAACAAGCTCAAGGAGATCGCCCCGACGATCCCGGTACTGACCAAGGGCGCCACCGCCGACACCTGGGAGCAACTGACCACGACGGCCGGCAAGATCTTCGGCGTCGGCGATCAGGCACAGAAACTGATCGATGACACCAACGGTGAGATCTCGACGTTCAAGTCGAACAACGCCAAGGCGCAGGGCAAGACCTTCACCTTCGCGCAGGTGGGCCCGACCGGTCAGGTCGGGGCGATCAACTCCACCAAGGATGCCGCTGCGGGCCTCATCGCCCAACTGGGCTTCACCCTGAACCCGCAGGTCGCCGCACTGCACAACGGTCAGTCCACCCGTGCGCTGATCTCGCCGGAGCGGATCGACCTGCTGAACTCGGATCTGCTGGTCGTCTATGTTCCCGGCGGCAACAACGCCGTGGTGAACCAGGTACCCGGCTGGAGCAACCTCACTGCCGTCAAGAACGGTACGGTCGTCTACCTCGACGACAAGACCCAACCCGCGTTCAGCGTGCCCAGTGCGCCGTCGGTCGGGTTCGTCATCGACACCCTGAAACCGGTGGCCGCCAAGCTCTGACCCGCGTGCGACCAACCCGCTGAAGGACACCGGCGCCGCACCTCGAAGGTGCGGCGCCGGTGCGCGTTCGGGTTGTCGGGTCAGCGGTTGTCGAAGGTCTCGATGATGCGCTGCGCGCCGAGCGCCGGGGTCAGCGTGGCCTCGCGCACCTGCTGCTCGACCTCGGCGCGTACCGCCTTGACCTCCGGGGAATCGGCAAGGCGTGCCAGCACGGTCTCGCGCGCCATCTCCCACATCCACTCGATCTGCTGGCGGTTGCGTCGGGCCTCGAATTCACCTGCGGCGAGCAGTGTCTCGCGATGACGTTCCACCGCCGCCCAGTACTCGTCGACGCCGGTGTTCTCCAGCGCGCTCATCGTCTGCACGGGTGGAAACCACAGTGCGTCGTGCGGATAGATCAGCCGCAGCGCGTTCTTCAGCTCGCGGGCGGCCGCGTTCGCCTCGGTGAGATGTGTGCCGTCGGCCTTGTTGACGATGATCACGTCGGCGAGCTCGAGGACACCTTTCTTGATGCCCTGCAACGAATCCCCGGTGCGGGCCAGGGTCAGGAACGAGAACGTGTCGACCATGTTGGCCACCGCGACCTCCGACTGGCCGACGCCGACGGTCTCCACCAGCACCACGTCGAAACCTGCGGCCTCGACGAGGACGATCGACTCGCGGGTGGCCTTGGCGACCCCGCCGAGCGTGCCGGACGTCGGTGACGGCCGGATGTAGGCACGCTTGTCCATCGACAACCGGCCCATCCGGGTCTTGTCCCCGAGGATCGACCCGCCGGTACGCGTCGAGGACGGGTCGACGGCGAGCACCGCGACCTTGTGGCCCTGCTCGATGAGATGCAGTCCGAGTGCTTCGATCGTGGTGGACTTGCCGACCCCCGGGACGCCGGTGATGCCGACCCGAAACGACTTGCCCGAGTGCGGAGTCAGACGCAGGAGCAACTCCTGCGCCGCGGCGCGGTGGTCGGGCCTGCGCGATTCGACGAGGGTGATCGCGCGGGCGAGGTCCGCGCGACGGTCCTCGAGGATGGCCTCGGCGAGCGCATCGACGTCTACCCGTCGGCGTACCGCTGCCCGTGTGCCGCTCTGGTCGGTCACTCGGAAGCGACTCCGGCGAGTTCGAGCCCGAGATTGTCGGCGAGCTTGCCGACGAGTTCGACCGCCGAGTCGGCGATGACGGTACCGGGCGGGAAGATCGCCGCGGCGCCTGCCTCGTAGAGCTCCTCGAAATCACCGGGCGGGATCACCCCACCGACGACGATCATGATGTCGGGGCGGCCGACCTCCTCGAGCGCCTTGCGCAGCGCGGGCACCAGTGTCAGATGCCCGGCGGCCAGCGAGGACACACCGACGACGTGGACGTCGTTGTCGGCGGCTTGCGTGGCGACCTCCTCGGGGGTGGCGAACAGCGGGCCCACGTCGACGTCGAAGCCGAGGTCGGCGAATGCCGTCGCGATCACCTTCTGCCCGCGGTCGTGTCCGTCCTGGCCCATCTTGGCGACCAGCACGCGCGGGCGCCGACCCTCCGCCTCGGCGAACTGCTCGACGATCTCCGTGGCCGCCTCGACGCCGGTCACCGCACCCACCTCATGTCGATACACCCCGCTGATGGTCTTGATCTCTGCCTGATGGCGACCATAGACCTTTTCCAGCGCCGCAGAGATCTCACCGACGGTCGCCTGCTGCCGGGCGGCCTCGATGGCCAGTGCCATCAGGTTGTTCTCCATGCCGCCGTCGTCGCTGGCCGCGGCGCGCGTCAGATCGGCCAGGGCCGCCTCCACCGCCGCCGAATCCCGGCCTGCGCGAAGCCGATCGAGCTTCTCGAGTTGTTCGGTGCGCACCTTGGAGTTCTCGACCTTGAGAACCTCGATCTCCTCGTCGTCCTCGACGCGGTACTTGTTGACCCCGATGAGCGGCTGCTGACCGGAGTCGATGCGCGCCTGCGTGCGGGCGGCGGCCTCCTCGATCCGCAACTTCGGCAGACCCTCGTTGATCGCCTGCGTCATACCGCCGGTCGCCTCGACCTCGGCGATGTGCTCGCGGGCCTTCTGGGCGAGCTGATGGGTCAGCCACTCGACGTAGTTGCTGCCCGCCCACGGATCGATCGGGCGTGTGGTACCCGATTCCTGCTGCAACAGCAGTTGGGTGTTGCGGGCGATGCGGGCGGAGAAATCCGTCGGCAGGGCGATCGCCTCGTCGAGGGCGTTGGTGTGCAACGACTGGGTGTGACCCTGGGTGGCCGCCATCGCCTCGACGCAGGTACGGGCGACGTTGTTGAACACGTCCTGGGCGGTCAACGACCACCCCGAGGTCTGCGAATGTGTGCGCAGCGACAACGATTTCGGGTTCTTCGGATCGAACTGGGCGACGAGTTCGCTCCACAGCAGACGCGCAGCACGCAGCTTGGCGACCTCCATGAAGAAGTTCATCCCGATGCCCCAGAAGAACGACAGTCGCGGGGCGAACTTGTCGATGTCGAGCCCGGCGTCGAGGCCGGCGCGGATGTACTCCACACCGTCGGCGAGGGTGTAGGCGAGCTCGAGATCGGCGGTGGCCCCGGCCTCCTGGATGTGATAGCCGGAGATGGAGATCGAGTTGAACCGCGGCATCTTCTGGCTGGTGTACTCGAAGATGTTGGAGATGATCCGCATCGACGGCTTGGGCGGATAGATGTAGGTGTTGCGGACCATGAACTCCTTGAGGATGTCGTTCTGGATGGTCCCCGCCAGCTTCTCCGGCGGCACGCCCTGTTCCTCTGCGGCAACGACATACAGCGCCAGGATGGGCAGCACCGCACCGTTCATCGTCATCGACACCGACACGCTGCCGAGGTCGATGCCGTCGAAGAGCTGGCGCATGTCGAGGATGGAGTCGATCGCCACACCCGCCATGCCGACGTCACCGGCGACGCGTGGATGGTCGGAATCGTAGCCGCGGTGGGTGGCCAGGTCGAAGGCCACCGACAGGCCCTTCTGCCCGGCCGCCAGGTTGCGGCGGTAGAAGGCGTTGGATTCCGCCGCGGTGGAGAAGCCCGCGTACTGGCGGATGGTCCACGGCTGGTTGACGTACATCGTCGGATACGGGCCGCGGATGAACGGCGCCGCCCCGGGTACCGAATCCAACGGATACGGGTGGGCGCCGTCGGTGGTCACCGCATCCCGGTCGGCGCGGGTGTACACCGGCGTGACGTCGATCTGCTCGGGGGTGCTCCAGGTGACCTGCTCGGTGCTGTAACCGTGGGCGGCCGAGAGGTCCCCGATCACCTCCGCAGCCGCGTCGGCCGGTACCGCCGGCACCTCGACGGCGAGGTCGACGTCGGCGAAACTCGGTATCGCGGTTGTCTGTTCGGTGTTGGTCATGCGCTGGCTCCCGAGGTGGCGGGGACGGAGGGGACGAGCCGGTCGAAGAGGTCGGTGAGGGTGGCCACCGCGTCGATGCCCACACGCAGCGAGCCATCGGGGCGGTCGTCACCGGCGGGCCATTCCTTGTCCGGTCCGGCGAGCAGCACGTGCGCCAGACCCGCTGCCCGCGCCGCGGCCAGCGCCGCCGGACCGTCCTCGGCGTAGCGCGCCTTGGCGCCGCACAGGACGGCGATCGGCGTGCCGGTGTCGGCGATCGCGGTGGGGATGGTCGACGCGTCGAGCGGCCCGGGGTTCACCGCCTCGATCCCGCCCGCCGCGAGCAGATTCGCGACGAACGTGGTGCGGCCGTTGTGCTCGGCCACACTTCCCAACGGCAGCAACAGGATTCGCGGACGGGTGCCGGTGTCGGCGAACTGGGCGTCGGAGCGATCCCGCAACTGCTCGAAGGCGCGTCCGACGCGGGCCAGTCGCGGGGTCGCGCCGACGAGGTCGGTCGTCGTGGCCGGGGCGCCGGTGATCGGCTTCTCGGCGAGATTCGGGAACTCGTTGACCCCGGTCACCGATTCGCGACGATGGGCGACCGCCACGTCCCGGGTCTGCAACGACTCGGCGACACGCTCGGCGATCCACCCCGAGTCGAGGGCGGCGCGATATCCGCCCTGCTTCTCGATGTCACCGAAGACCGCCCACGCGTTCGCGGCGAGGTCGTCGGTGAGCGATTCGACGAACCACGATCCGCCTGCTGGATCGAGCACGCGTCCGATGTTGGACTCCTCGAGGAGCAACAGCTGGGTGTTGCGGGCGATCCGCCGGGAGAACGCGGCTCCGGAGGTGCGCGCATCGGCGGGCAACGCGGCGTCGTACCGCAGGACGGTGACCTGGTCGGCACCGCCGACGCCGGCACCGAAGGCGGCGATGGTGCTGCGCAGCATGTTGACCCACGGATCACGCTGGCTGTACATCGACAGGTCGGTGACCGCATGGGTCAGCGCGCCACCGGAGTTCGGTGCGCCGATCACCTCGGCCACCCGAGCCCAGATACGCCGCAGCGCACGCAGTTTCGCGATTCCGGCGAACTGATCGTCGGCGACCGAGACGGCGAAGGTGAGCTGTTCCAGCGCGGCCGCGGGGTCGAGTCCGGCGGCGGTGAGATCACGCAGATGCGCCACCGCGGCAGCCACCGACAGGGCCAGTTCGAGTCCGTTGTCGGCACCGGCGGTGGCGAAGTCGGTGCCGTCGACCCGGAGGGTGCGAACCGCGGCGCCGTGCGCCCCCGCGACCTCGACCGCCAGTTCCGTGGCCGCCTCGGGTGCCACCGTGGGCCGTCCCGAGTATGCGGCGGTCAGCGGTGAGAGCCCGAGGGACAGCGTCGTCGCCGCGGTCGGCGCGGCGGTGTTCGCGCCCGCGGGCGCACCGTCGAGGACGGCGAGCAGGGCGCGTGCGGCCTCGATACCCGAGGCGCCGGCGTCGAGGCTGATCGGCACGAGGTCCAGGTAGACACCGGACAGCACGGTGGCGAGGTCGTCGGCGGTCAGTGCACCTCCGACGGCCAGCCACAGGCCGCTGGTCCCGTTGTTCATCGCCTCGAGGATCTCGGTGTTGACCTGTTGGGCCGATGCCGGATCGTCGCCGAATCGTTCGGTCACCCGCCAGCCGGTGAGGACGTCGCGGTGCGGGTCGGCCCCACGGACGTAGGGGAAGCCACCGGGGACACCGGGTTCGACGGTCTCGTCTCGGCGCGTGTAGAGCGGGCGGACGGTCAGCCCGTCCCGGGTCTGCGTGGACAGCAGTGCCTCGGGGGTGTCGGGGAGATCATCGACCTCGACGCGCCGCGACTTGGCGAGCACCCCGGCCGCGGCCCGCGACCATGTCTCGTATGCCTCGTCGAGCGCCTGTCGGGACTGCTCGGGCTGTTCGCTGTGCTCGGGCATCGTGCTGCACACACCTCCATCATGCGCTCGGTCGAGAGCGTAGTTGACCTTAGCCGATCGCTCGCTCGGTACCGCACAGTAGGCCCGTGTCGTGACGTATGCCACGTCCGACACGCCTGGCCCGGCGGACTCGGCCGCGATCACGCGGGAGCCGGTCGAGCGGACCGCCCTAGAGTGGAGCGGTGCGTAACGATCGCAGTGGTTCCGGCGAGTCCGTGGCACCCGCCTCGCCCGAGCCGCCGATCCCGTCGGGGTCGCCGGGCCGGTCCAGAGATGCGATGACCACCCAATCGCGCCGCAGTATCCGCAACGCGGTCCTCGGACTCGTCGCGGTGTGCGCGGTGCTGGCCATCTCCTATCTCGTTCCCCTTCCCTCGGTCGGCAGTGTGCGCGCCTGGGGCGAGAATCTCGGGCCCGCCTTCGTCTGGGTGTTCTTCGGCGCCTACGTGGTATGCACGGCACTGCCGATCCCCCGCACCATCTTCACCGTCATGTCGGGGATCTTCTTCGGTCCCGTCGTCGGCGTGATCGGCGCGATGATCTCGGCAACCCTGGCGGCGTACCTGGCGTTCCGGGTGGCCCGTGGTGTCGGGCGGTCCCGCATTCAGCCATTCCTGCAGCGGCCGGTGATGCGAGCGGTCGAGTACCGGCTGGCCGCGCGCGGCTGGCTGGCCGTCGGGTCGCTGCGGCTGATCCCGGTCTGTCCGTTCTGGCTGCTGAACTACTGCGCGGGACTCTCCTCGGTGCGCACCGGCCCCTACCTGCTGGCGAGTGTGACGTGCATGGCCCCGGGAACCGTGGCGGTCGTGCTTCTCG
The DNA here is from genome assembly GCF_059511865.1 of Gordonia sp. YC-XJ4. Lineage (NCBI taxonomy): Bacteria > Bacillati > Actinomycetota > Actinomycetes > Mycobacteriales > Gordoniaceae > Gordonia > Gordonia sp. YC-XJ4. Next base: position 2,808,816 of record NZ_CM183447.1, on the reverse strand, counting down.
GCGACGCGCTGACCGGTCGACAGAACCCGTGGTTGCTGGCTCTGAGCGCCACGTTCTTCGCGATCGGGGTCATCGGGCTCGTCGTCGACGTGCGGACACCCCTTCGGCCATCAACTTCTCAAACTTGATTTATCCATATCAAGTCATTTTGCTTGATATACCGATGACAAGTCCTCATACTTGTGGCATGAGGCACCACGGGCCGCGGGGTCCCCGCAACCGCAGTCGCCGCAACCGCCCTGTCGGTGGCGGGTGATCTGCTGTGTTCGTGATGACGATCGACCAGCGCCGGAGCCGGACGGACCGCGACCGCGTTCCCGACCTGCTCACCGCCGTTGCCGACACCCCGGTCCTCCGACCCTTCGACCGCACCGCAGGCGACGAGGTCCAGGCCGTACTCACCGACCCGGACGCCGTCGTCGCCGTCACCCTGCTGCTGGCCGACGAGGGACATTGGAGCATCGGCATCGGCATCGGCGACGTCGAGACACCGCTCCCTGCGCAGACCCGGGCGGGCCGCGGTGAGGCGTTCGAACATGCGCGGGCCGCGGTGGAAGCGGCCAAGGCCGCGCGGCCACCGCTGGCGGTGCGCGGAGCGTCCCGGTGGGCCGAACACGCCGACACCGCTCTGCGTCTGCTCACCGAGATCGTGATCACCCGCTCGGCCGCGGGCCGGGAGGCCGTGTCGCTGGTCCGTGGCGGCCTGCGACAGACCGCGGCGGCCGAAGAGCTCGGCATCACCCCGCAGGCCATGTCGCAGCGATTGCGGGCGGCGCGCTGGGAACTGGAGTCGCCCACGCGAGATCTCGTCGCCGATCTCCTCGCCCGCGCCGACCGACCCGCCGAGTACCCCCGATGACCGCCACCGCCATCACGGTGCTCATCGTGATCGCCGCGCTCCCCGGGGCGGCGATGGCGCTGCACCGTCGGCTCGGCAACCGCGAGTGGATCGATCCGGCGTCGAGCGTCGTCTCGTTGCTGCTCGCATCGGTGGCCGCACTGTGCGCGTGGTCCGGTACCGCACCGACCACCCACGCCGTGTCCGTCATCGGATCCCTCGCGGCCACCACGGCCGCGGTCACCGCCGGCGGCGCCATCGTCCGATCGGTACTCATCGCCGGAGGCGTCACCAGGGCCCCGGCCCCCAGCGCACCGCCCGCGGGCCGGCCGGACGAACCCGAGTCCGGTCCGCTGCGTGGTGGCCGGGTGATCGGATACCTCGAACGGCTCGCCGTCGTCGGGACCCTGCTGCTCGGTTGGCCGGAGGGGCTGGCGATCATCCTCGCGGTCAAGAGCCTGGCCCGGTTTCCGGAACTACGCGCGCCGCATGCCAGCGAGCAGTTCATCATGGGCACCTTCGCCTCGGTGCTGTGGGCGTGCGGGATGGCCGGGGTGGGGCACCTCCTGGCCGTGTGACCGCGGCCGGCACGGTCCGATAAGTCGGGCTGGTCGGTTTCTCGAGCCCGAAATATCAAGCGTTGAGCGGACTCTCAGCTGATTGACGGCGAGGTGCCAGTTCCGGGACGCACACTGGCGCGAGTGGGTTCGCACACGTACGGACACGGCGTTTCGTTGCTCGACGGCTGGCTGCCGCTGACCATCGAGATCGTCGCCATCGTCCTCTTGGTCCTGGTCATCGCACGCCGGTCGCGACGATGGTGGCTGCTCTGGATTCCGGTGAGCGTCGGAGTCGGCGCACTGACGGTGTGGGCCGCATACGAATACTGGTCCTCAGAGGGTATGTCCTCCGACCCCGCGCCGCAGCTCTTGTGGTGGTGGATAGGCGCGCTGGGCGCCGCGGTGGCGCTGGTCGTCGTCGGTGCACGTCGCACCCAGTGGTGGCGCCGGGTGGCATCGGTGTTGTCGGTGATCGCCGTGCTCGCGGCGGCGGCGCTCAGTGTGAACCAGTGGGTCGGCTACTTCCCGACCGTTCAGGAGGCGTGGGCGCAACTGACTGCCGGACCGCTGCCCGACCAGATCGACAACTCGACGCTGGCCGCCGATCGCAACACCGTGCAGACCACCGGCAAGGTGGTCTCCATCGACACCGGTTCGGCGCACAGCGATTTCGCCCATCGCACCGAATACGTCTATCTGCCACCCGCGTGGTTCGCCGGCCCCACCCCGCCGACCCTTCCGGTCGTGATGATGATCAGCGGCGAATTCAACACTCCCGCCGACTGGATGCGCACCGGACATGCCGTCCAGATCATCGACGCCTACGCGCGGACACATCACGGACAGGCTCCGATCCTGGTGTTCCCGGATGTGGGCGGAAGCTTCAACAACGACACCGAATGCGTCAACGGGCCCCGCGGCAACGTCGCCACACATCTGACCGACGAGGTCCGTCCGGCGGTGATCTCGCAGTTCCACGCATCGCCTGCCGCCGCCAACTGGGGCGTGGTCGGCTGGTCGATGGGCGGCACCTGCGCGGTGGACCTGGTGACCATGCACCCCGATGAATTCACCTCGTTCGAGGACATCGCCGGCGACGCCGCCCCCAACTCCGGCACCACGAGCCAGACGGTCAGCCGGCTCTTCGGGGGCAGCACCACGGCCTACGCCGACTTCGACCCGGCGACGGTCATGGCGCGGCACGGTCGCTACACCGGGGTCTCGGGGTGGTTCGACGAATCCTCCGGCGGCGGCTGGGGTCCCGGCGGTCCGGGACAGCACGGCGGAGACCACTCGGGACAGGGCGGCCGGGGCCAGGGGCAGTGGGGTCAAGGACAAGGGGGCCAGAGACAAGGGGGCCAGGGACAAGGGGGCCAGGGACACGGGAATCAGGGCAAGTGGGGTGGCCCGGGCCAGGGTGGCACCGGACTCGGTGGCCGCGACGGCGGTGGGCACATCACCCCGGGGTCGGAGCTGACCGCGGCACGAACGCTGTGCACCGACGGTGAAAAAGTGGGCATCACCTGTTCGATCCATCTGCAATCGGGCGGGCACACATGGCAATTCGCCGAGCAGGCCTTCACCGACGCGCTGCCCACCATGGCCGCCGAGATCGGGGTACCCGACGCCGGTCCGGTCCCGGCGACCACGACACACACGCCCTCGGGCACCGCACCGAGTGCCCCGTCGGCGTCGGTGAACGCGATGTCCGCACCCTCGTCCTCGCCACCGGCGTGAGACCCCGCCCGGCGTGGAGCCGGACGACGCGGACCTACGAGCTCGGCTCGACGGTGTCGGTCGGGGCGGCCGATTCGACCGCGGGTGCCGCCGCGAATCCCGGTGCCGCGTCGAGCGCTCCCGACGAGGTGGTGTCGGCGGGGATGGAGCGACGAGTGGCCGCACGCAGCGGAGCATCGGGTTCGACGGGCTGACGGGCAACCGCCTCGGCCTCGGCAACCGCACGCGCCACCCGCGGGTCGGTGGTCATGTCGAACCAGCCCTCGGTGTCGGATTCGTCGACGTCGGCCGGGATGTCGTCGGCGGGCTCGTAGCGGAACACCCCGTCGTCGCCCTTGACGCCGAACGACTTCGCGAATCCCTGGAGGGCCGAACCGAAGTCGGTCGGCAACACCCACACCTTGCTGGCTTCGCCCTTGGCCATCTCGGGGATCTGTTGCAGGTACTGATAGGCGAGGATCTCCGGTGTCGGCTTGCTCGCCTTGACCGCGGCGAAGGTCTTCTGGATCGCCTTGGCCTCACCCTGCGCCTTGAGGTAGGTCGCCGCGCGATCGCCCTGGGCACGCAGGATGCGGGACTGCCGCTCGGCCTCGGCGGAGAGGATCGCGGCCTGCTTGGCACCCTCGGCGGACAGGATCTGGCTCTGCTTGGCACCCTCGGCGGTCTTGATCGCCGACTCGCGCTGTCCCTCCGCGGCCAGGATGGTCGCGCGCTTCTCACGGTCGGCCTTCATCTGCTTTTCCATCGATTCCTGGATCGACGGCGGCGGCATGATCGACTTGAGCTCGACGCGCGCCACGCGCAGTCCCCATCGCCCGGTCGCCTCGTCGAGTACGCCGCGCAACTGGCCGTTGATCGAGTCCCTCGACGTCAGCGTCTCCTCGAGGGTCATGCCACCGACCACGTTGCGCAGTGTGGTGATGGTCAGCTGCTCGACGCCGGCGATGTAGTCGTCGATCTCGTAGACCGCCGACCGCGGATTGGTGACCTGGAAGTAGACGACGGTGTCGATCGACAGGGTGAGGTTGTCCTCGGTGATGACCGGCTGCGGGGGGAAGGACACCACGCGTTCGCGGATGTCGACGCGCGCCCGGATCCGGTCGATGAACGGCACCAGCAGGGTCAACTGCCCCGACACGGTACGGGTGTAGCGCCCCAGGCGTTCGATCACCGCCGCCTCCGCCTGCGGGATGAGGGCCACCGATTTCGCGAGGGTGACCACCACCAACACGATCACCAGGACGGCCACCACCAAGCCGATGTACTCCACGACCCTCACCCCTTCCATACGACGGCGGTCGCGCCGTCGATCTGCATCACGGTCACCTGTTCGCCCGGTTCGAAATGATCGCCGGGGGTCATCGCGCGGGCGGACCACTCCTCGCCGTCGATCTTCACCCGGCCGCGGTGTTCGTCGACGGACGCGAGGACCGTGGCGTGCTTGCCCTCGAGCGCCTCGACGTTGGTCAGCAATGCCGGTCGGGACATCAGATGCCGTTTGGCCACCGGCCGCACGAATGCCAGCAACGCGACCGCAACCACCGCGAACACCACCACGTCCACCCAGATGGGTGGTGAGACAAAGAAATCCACACCCGTGGCGGCGAGCGCGCCACCACCGAGCATGAGCAGCACCAGATCTCCGCTGACCATCTCGCCGATCAGCAGCACGATCACGGCCACCAGCCAGATCAGGGTGCTCATGGGTCCAGTCTGCCAGAATCGCCACCGGGGCAGCGGCGATCCGGACCGCGCCCGAGTCCCCGGAGCGATCGCCGACTCAGCCGTCGCCGTCCGCGGCGGTCACGAAATCGATGAGTTCCTCGACCGAGCGCAACAGATCCACCTCGAGGTCACGGACGTCGGCGACCTTCGACAGCACCCGACGCCAGCCGTCTTGTGGTGTGCCCCAGCCCAATCGGGTACACACCCCGGCCTTCCACTCCTCCCCGCGCGGCACCGTCGGCCAGGCCCGGATGCCCACGGAGGACGGTTTGACCGCTTCCCAGACATCGATGAACCGATGCCCACGAACGAGGACGTGCTCCCCCACATCCGCGGTCAGGCGCTCCTCCTTGGAACCGGCAACGAGGTGGTCGACCAACACACCCGCTCGGCGATGGGCGGCAGGCCCGAAATCGGCGAGTACGGCGTCGAGGTTGTCGAGGCCGTCGAGCCCCACGACCACCACCCCCTCGGCGCGCAGATCCGATCCCCAGACGCGTTCGAGAAGAGTGGCGTCGTGCACGCCCTCGACGAAGATCCGGCTCGCACGGGCCGTGCGGGCGCGCGCCGCGGGCGCCACCCGTGATCCCGACGCGGTGCGCTGCGCCGCGACCGGACCCCGGGTGCGCGGTCGGACCAGGGTCACCGGCGAACCGTCGATGAGGAACGCCGCGGGATGCATGACGAAGACCCGCGTACGCCCGTGGCGGTCCTCGAGCCGTACCAGGTCGCCGGCATAGCTCTTCTCGAGTCCGACGACGGCGCCGCAGAATCCGCTGGCCGCGTCCTCGACGACCAGGTCTCGCTCTGCCGCCACCTCTGGGGTGCGGGGCGCGGCGCGGCGCGGCGCCGCCAGTACATCTCGTCCGTAACGATCGTCGGTCACACCCGTCACGCTAACCAACTCCCGCCCCAGACCGGCGAAAGCCACGCCGGGCGCCGATGTGCGAACCGGAAGGTATCGTGGACGACCTATGACCAGTATCGACCATGTCCTGCAACACGCCTGGCCGGCCAGCGCCCTGGGCGCGTGGTCTGCGGCGTGGATCGCCGGACGCTGCTCCCCCGACGACGTCGTCGACACCCTCGCCGGATCCGCCGATCTGCACGTCCTCGACGACCGGACGGGCACGCCCGACCCGACCCCGGCCGGTGTTCTGGGAATGCTCACCCTGCTCCGCGACGCCGGACGCCTCTCGGTCCGGCTCCCCAGCGCCGGTGACCCGCAGGGCCTCCCGCCCGACGAGGCCACCACCGCCGCCTTCGCCGCCGGCGAGGTCCTGTTGATCGACGACGGCGCCGCGACGCCGCTGGCACTGATCCCGACCGAACACGACGGCTCCTGCCGCTGGCGGGCGATGCGCTACCGATCGGAGGTGCCAAGCGGGGCATCCGGGCTCGCCGGCGACATCGAATACGAACTGCGACAGGCAATCTCGACGACAGCCGAGCTGATCACGAAGATCGGTGGCCGGACGGCGACGATGCCCGTCGATCTGCGCGGAACGCTGCGCGCACAGACCCACCGCCACCTCGTCGAGGTGCCACCACACGACGACATGCGTGCGACACGCATGATCGAGACCGCGGCACAGGTCGAGTCGATCGCGATCCTCGCCGGCGAGGCCGGAGCCGGATTCGGGGCAACCGCCGCACAGTGGTCATCCGGCGATGGGGAGCTGCGGCGGCTGGTCGGTCTCGCCCATGCCGCGCGCGCCGCCGCGGTGAACCGGATCATCGCCGAATTCCTCGGCACCACGTGGTGATCGGCGGTCGCCGACGATCCACATCCCCGGTGAGGGTGATCGCCCCCCGCCGTCAGCGGCGGGTCGGGCGGGCCACCGGGACACAGCAGCGGTCCCGGCAGATCGCCCCGTTGTCCCCGCACCCCATCGGCGGCTCGCCCGCCGGAGTGGTTGCAGCACCGGCATGGCGGTCATCGGCAAGGTGGTCGTCGACGAGATCGGCGATCAGGGACACGAAACGCGCGTCGGTACCCACGGTGTCGGCGCGGACGTAGTCCATTCCCAGACGCCGCGCGGTATCGGCCGCCTCGTTGTCGAGATCCCAGATCACCTCGAGATGATCGGAGATGAAACCCACCGGGTAGACGATGACCTGCGTGATGCCCTGTTCGGCCAGTGTTTCGAGATGATCGCAGATGTCCGGGCTCAACCAGGGCACCTGCGGCGGCCCCGACCGCGACTGCCATACCTGGTCGTGGTCGTCGAAACCGGCTGCCCGCGCAACCATCTCGGCCGCGCGAGCCACCTGATGCGAATACAGGTGGCCGCCGTCGGCGGCGGGCCCGGAGTTCGCGTCGGCGGCGCTCGGCACCGAATGTGCCGTGCACACCAGACGCGGCGGGCGTGACGCGGGCGGAAGGAGGGCCGCCGCACGCGCGACCGCGTCACGGCCGGCCGCCACCATCGCCGGATGATCCCAATACTGTGGGAGTTTGCGCAGCAGAACGGGATCCGACGATGCGGCCGCGGGTCGGCGGCGCGAGAGCTCGGTCACCGCGTGCTCGATGTCCTCGTGGTACTGCCGACAACCGGAATAGCCGCCCCAGGCCGACGTCGGGAACACCAGAATCCGCCGATGACCCGCGTCGTACATCTCGGTGACGGTGTCGGCGATCATCGGATGCCAGTTGCGGTTACCGAAGAAGACCGGCAGCCCCTCGTGCCCGCGACGGTCCAACTCGGCACGCAGGGCCGCGATCATGTCGAGATTGAGCCGGTTGATCGGTGACACACCACCGAAGTGCAGGTAATGCTGCGCCACCGCCTCGAGGCGCTCCCGGGGCACACCACGCCCTCGGGTGACGTTCTCCAGGAAGGGGATCACGTCGTCGGGCCCGTCGGGCCCCCCGAAGGACAGGAACAGCACGGAGTCGAACGGCCGGCGCTCGCCGGTGCGATCGACGTCCCCGCGTTCGGGCGCGACGGTCACCGACACACGCTCACTTGATGAAGTCCTCAGGGAACCAGGTGTTGTGGCTCGCCCCGCCGTCGACGTAGACGATCGACCCGGTGGTGCCCGGCAGATAGTCGGAGAGCAGTGTGCACACACTGGTGCCCACCACGCCCGGATCGTTGACGTCCCAGCCGATCGGCGACGCACCGTTCCAGTACTCGTTGAGCATGTTCAGCTTCTTCGCATCATCCGTCGCGGTGCCCGAAATCGCCTTGGCAGCAAGCGTTTTAATGGGACCGGCCGCGACCAGATTGGACCGGATCCGCTTGGCGTAGCCAACCTCACGCGCCACATAACGGTTCACCGACTCCAGGGCGGCCTTGGCCACCCCCATCCAGTTGTAGTCGGGCATCGCGGTCCGCGGATCGAAGTCCATGCCGACGATCGAGCCGCGTTCGTTCATCACCGGCAGCACCGCGCGCGCGAGCGACGCGTAGCTCCACGCCGAGATCTCGAAGGCCTTGGACACGTCGGGGCCCGGGCCGTCGAGGAACGGCACGGCGTCGGGGCCCATCAGGGTTTTGGGCGCGAACGCGATCGAGTGCACCACTCCGTCGACGCCCTCGGGCGCGAGTTCACCGACCTTGTCGGCGAGTGCGGCGAGCGACTCCTCGTCGGTGACGTCGAGCGGGATCGCCGGCGGGACCTCCTGCGGTAGCCGCTTGGCGATGCGGTCGATCAGCCGCAATCGCTCCGGGATCCCGGTGATGATGACCTTCGCGCCCTGCTCCTGGGCGACCTTGGCGGTGTGGAAGGCGATGGAGGCATCGGTGATGATGCCGGTGACGAGGACGGTCTTGCCGTCCAGGATTCCGCTCACGGCGAGAACTCCTCTGCTGTGCGGGGTCGGGGGATTGGAGAAAATCGATGGTGGGAGAACGGATCCGGAGAGTCTAGTGGCCCATACCGAGACCGCCGTCGACGTTGATCACATTGCCGGTGACATAGGACGAGTCGTCGGAGGCCAGGAACGACACCACCGCGGCGACCTCCTCGGGCTGTCCCATCCGTTTGGCCGGGATCGCCTGGTCCACCGCGGTCTTGGTGTACTCCTCGGGCAGCGCTCGGGTCATGTCGGTGTCGATGAGCCCGGGAGCGACCACGTTCGCCGTGATGTTGCGGCCACCGAGTTCGCGGGTGACCGACCGTGCGAGGCCGATCACGCCGGCCTTCGACGAGGCGTAGTTGGCCTGGCCGGGGGTACCCATCAGACCGACGACCGAGCCGAGATAGATGAACCGTCCCCACCGTTTGCGCAGCATGTCGCGGGTGGCCGCCTTGGTCACCCGGAAGGCGCCGGTCAGGTTGGCGTTGATGACCTTCTCGAAGCTCTCGACACTCATTCGCATGAGCAGCGTGTCCTCGTTGATGCCGGCATTGGAGACGACCACCTCGACGGGCCCCTGATGGTCGGCGACCTCCTTGAACGCCCGATCCACCGAGTCGGTGTCGGTGACATCGCACACGACCCCGAACAACCCGTCGGGCACCCCGGAACCGCGATGGGTCACCGCGACCTTGTGCCCGTCGGCGAGCAGCCGCCGGGCCACGGCCAGACCGATTCCACGGTTGCCGCCGGTGACCAGTACCGATCGTGAGACCCGACCGGTGTCGGTCGATTCGTTGCTATCAGCCATGCGCCAAACCTATCGGTTGGATCGGTGTCACTTGCTGCCAGGTCGGCCCTGGGCGCGCACCCGCACACACCGACGCCTCCGGTGCACCGACTACGGCAGGCGCTGGTTGATGACCAGCGAGCCGATGACCGCGGCGATCGCGAGGATCGTGCCGGAGATGATCCAGGGTCGCGAGTTGTCGCCCTTGCGGATCTCGTAGCCGATGTCCTGCTGCAGCGATTCGTAGACCTTGTTGAGCTCGTCGAGACTCGACGCGGTGAAGAACCGGCCGCCGGAGAGGTTGGCGATCTGACGCAGGGTGTCGTCGTCGACGGGCACCGGTACCTGATCGCCGTCGAGATCCACGGTGCCGGTCGCGGTACCGAAGGAGATCGTGGACACCGGGATGTTCTCCTCCTTGGCCTTACGGGCCGCGGTGAAGGCGCCGCGCGGGTCGTCGGGGTCGTCGGGCACCGTCTCCTTGCCGTCGGAGAGCAACACGATGCGTGCCGGTGGCGCGCCGGAGTCACCGCCGAGGACGGCGTTGAGCGTCTGGATCTGCTGGATGGCCGCGAAGATGCCCTCACCGGTGGCCGTCTTGTCGGCCAGTTGCAGTTTGTCGACGGCGGATTTGGTCGCACCGTGATCCGGTGTGGGCGTGACGAGATTCGACGCCGTCCCGGCGAACGAGATCAGGCCCAGGTTGATGCCGTCGGTGAGGTCGTCGGCGAATTTCTTCGCCGCGGCCTGCGCCGCCTTGAGCCGCGTCGGCGCGACGTCGGTCGACTCCATGGATCGCGAGACGTCCATGACCAGGATGACGGTGGCCTTGTTGCGCGGCACCTTGCGATCGGCCTGCGGTCCGGCCGCGGCGACGACGAGCAGGAGCAACGCGACGATCAGCAGGGCGATCGGGGCGTGGCGGGCCCATCGTGTCCAGCGACCATCGGGCGTGGTGACCCGGTCGAGGACCTCGGTGTTGGCGAACTGCAGGGTTCGCCTGCGACGAGCCCGGAGGATGTAGACATAGCAGGCGACGACGCCGGCCACGAGCAGGGCGAGCAACAGCCACCAGGGGTTGGAGAACACTCCGTGATCACCCGACCCCGGCCGCGAGGCCGCGGCGGCGCCGGCCGACGAACTTGACGACGTCGGTGAGCCAGTCCCGGTCGGTGCGCAGCGACAACACCGGACCGCCGCAACTGCGGATGGTGCGCCGCACCTTGTCCTGGTGGGCCTGGGCCGCCACCGAGAAATCATGGCGGAGGCGGTCGGTGATGGTCACCTCACGCACCTCGCCGGACTCGGCGTCGGCCAGGCGGACCTCACCGATCGGCGGCAGTTCCACATCACGCGGATCGAGCACCTCCACGGCGAGGAGTTCGTGGTGGGCGGCAATCGCCCGCAGCGACCGCTCCCAGGTGATCGGTCCGAGGAAATCACTGATCACCACGGCCAGACCGCGGCGTCGTTGCGGACGACGGAGCGCCTCGATACCGGCGTCGAGGTCGCCACGGACACCGGGAGCGCCGCGCGTGGTGGTGGCGATCGTCTTCAGCACATGTTGGGCGTGCACTCGTCCGGCCCGCGCCGGGACGCGGACGACCTGGTCACCGGTCACCACGATCGCCCCGTGCCGATTGCCGCCACCGGAGGTCAGGTGAACGATCGCGGCTGCCGCCGCGACCGCCAGATCCCTTTTGGTGCAGTTGACGGTGCCGAAATCGAGGCTCGCCGACGCGTCGACCACGAGCCACGTCTCGAGCTCGCGGTCGGCGATCATCTGACGAACATGCGGCTGCGTGGTGCGTGCGGTCACCGACCATTCCATGCGGCGGATGTCGTCGCCGGGCTGGTAGGGGCGCGCCTCCCCCGGCTCGGAACCGGGCCCCGGGATGAGGCCGAGGTGCTCGCCCTGCAGCACTCCGTCGAGTTTGCGCCGCACGGTGAGCTCGAGCATCTTCAGCGCCGCGGTGAGCTGCGGCTCCTCGAGCAATCCCGCCCCGAGCGACGGCAGATCGCTATTGGCCGCCATAGTGCGCGGTCGCCTGGTTGGGTGCGTGCTGACCCGGCTGGGCGGTGATCTGCTGACCGACGCTCGGCGGCGCACCGACCGGCGATGCCGGCGGGTTGGGGTGATCCTGACCCGGCTGCTGGGGTCCTGTCTGCTGGAGTCCCGGCTGCTGGTTGGACGGTTGCTGCTGGTTCGACGGGTACGGGGCGGCCATCGGTTGTGCGCCGACCTGCGGCAGACCGACGGTCTGCAGAATGCGGGTGATCACCGTGTCCGCGGTGATCTCGTCGGCCATCGCGTCGTAACTGAGGACCAGACGGTGCCGTAGCACGTCCGGGATGATCTCGACGATGTCCTGTGGGATGACGTAGTCGCGCCCGCGCACGAGCGCCAGTGCCCGGGCCGCCGCGACGATACCGAGGGTCGCGCGCGGCGAGGCGCCGTAGGACAGCCAGCTCGCGGCATCGGTCAGTCCGAGTTCGACCGGGCGGCGGGTGGCGTTGATGACGCGCACGACGTAGTCGACCAGGGCGTGGTGCACGAAGACGTTGGCGGCGGTCCGCTGCAGGCGGATGGTCGCCGCGGGATCGAGGATCTGCGATGCCTCGGGGGCGACATTGCCCATCCGATAGACGATCTCGCGTTCTTCCTCCACCGACGGGTAGTCGACGAGCACCTTGAACAGGAACCGGTCGCGCTGCGCCTCGGGCAGGGGGTAGACGCCCTCGTTCTCGATCGGGTTCTGGGTGGCCATCACCAGGAACGGATCGGGCATCGGATAGGTCGTTCCGCCGATCGAGACATGACGCTCGGCCATCACCTCGAGCAGAGCCGACTGGACCTTTGCGGGCGCGCGGTTGATCTCGTCGGCGAGCAGGAAGTTCGCGACCACGGGGCCGAGTTCGGTGTCGAACTCCTCGCGTCCCTGACGATAGATCCGTGTGCCGATGAGGTCGGTCGGGACGAGGTCGGGGGTGAACTGGACGCGGGAGAAACTGCCGCCGATCACCTTGGCGAAGGTCTCGACCGCGAGGGTCTTGGCCACCCCGGGAACACCCTCGAGCAGGATGTGGCCGCGGGCGAGCAGGCCCACGAGAATGCGTTCGACGAGCTGGTCCTGGCCGACGATGACCCGCTTGACCTCGTAGATCGCCCGTTCCACGAGCTTGACGTCGGCGTCGCTCAATTCGAAGCCCGCCGCGCCGGCCCCCTGCGCCGTCGACTCGACTGTGGGATGTGAGGTCAACCCTTGCTCCTGTCGTTGCTGATCCGGCGACGGACGTACCCCCGCTCTCGTCGTTGCCAGCCTAGCGGCGCCGACTGAGAACATGCCACGAAGGGCGCGGGCGTCGCCGACGCCGGTAGGTCGGATGAACGAGCGCGAGCCCGCCGACCCACCGGTCAGAGGAGACGGACGACGTTGGGCATCGCGCCGTCGGTGCGCACCGGCGACACCTTCACCACGTCACCCGACTGCGGCGCCTCGACCATCTTTCCGTCGCCGAGATAAAGGGCGACGTGCTCACTGGCGTTGGGGCCGTAGAAGATCATGTCGCCGCGCTGCATCTGCGCCAGCGGGAACTGCGGCCCCGAGGTGTACTGATAGCCGGTGTAGTGCGGCAGCTCGATTCCGACGCCGGCAAAGGCATAGACCATCAGGCCCGAGCAGTCGAACCCGATCTTGTTGTAGTCGCCGTAGCTGTCGGCGACGCCGCCGTCGCGGATGCCCTGGGTCGGCCCGTTGGCATCACCACCGCCCCACGCATAGGGCACGTTCAGCTGCGACAACGCACGGTTCACGACGATCTCGACGGCCTGCGGGCCTCGCAGTCCCGGGCGGACGACGCCGCCTCCACCTCCGCCGGAGCTGCCGAAGAGCTGCCCGAGGCTGCCCGAACCCAGGCGCGAGCTCAGGGTGTCACCGCCGTCGCTGCCCAGCCCCGCTCCGCCGAGTCCGAGTTCGTCGAGCAGTTCCGAATGCGGCACCTGCTGCTGGCCGACGAGCCCGGAGAGGACCTTCTGGGTCACGTCGAGGGCCAGTCGCGCAGCGGCCTCGGCGGCAACCTGCATGGCGTCGTTGTCCCCGGCCGCCTGGGTGGGGCTGACGGTCACCGGGCCGGGTTGCGCCTGTCCCGGCAGATTGCGGAACAGCCCGGTCAACAGATCCGCGGGCGCCGGGGCGTCGACCTGCGTCGGGCGCGCCGTCCCGCGCAGTTTGTCGAGTTGGGTCTGGACCGCGTTGCGTTGTTGGACCAGGGTGGCTCGTTTGCGCTGTTGGTCGGCGATCGCGCCGCGGGCCGCCGACACCGCGGCGACGGCATCGTCGCGGCGGGTCTGGGCGCTTTGCGCCGCGTAGGCGGTCTGGCGCTTCGTCGCCTGCAGCGCCGCCACCTGGTTGGCCTGCTGATTCCGCGCCACCTGCAAGCGCCGGATGGTCTGCTGTTGGTCGCGGCCGAGCTGATTGATGACGGTGACGCGGTCGAGCACCTTCTGCGGGTCCGACGACGAGAGGTACTCGGTCAGCGTGCCCTCGTTCCCGCCGGTCCGATAGACCGAGCGGACGAACTGGTCGAACTCACGTTGGGCGGCCTCGGTCGCCCGGGTTGCACGACCCAGTGATTGTTGGGCGTCGTCGGCGGCCACGGCGGCGAGACGCTGCGCGGCGACGGCGTTCTGGTAGTCGACGACGGCGTGGTTGGCCGCCTCCTGCCGGGCGGCGACCGCGCTGTCGAGGTCGCTGAGATTCTGGTTGACCTGGGCGATCTGATTGATCAGCGCCGATACCGGCGAGCTCGGGGCGCGCGAGGTGGTCGGTGCGGCCGCCGCCGGACCCATCACGGCAACCAGCCCGACGGTGGCCGCGACGAGCGACGTCGCCAACGACGCCCATCGGCGCGCCGCCCTGCGGCCCACTCCTGTGGTCCCTCGCCTCACTGGCACTCCCTCGCCGTCTGTCAGCGGATGTGGTCATCCGTGGCACGAACAGCGTCTGCAACCCCGCGCGGCGCACGACGCCGACGATGCAACACGCATCACATATGGCGCATTGATGGACATGTACACCACACGTGACATTGGAACCGTACGTCACATTTGCCACAGGAGAAAACGGGTGCAACGAATTACAAAGACGTGATTACCTGCACCGATGCTGTGAACTGCTCAAAGTCCGACAGGTTGGGTTGGTATCGAATTGGCAACGGACGCCGCTGCCGAAGCGTCAACCCTTCGGGTGACACCGAGACCATCCCCGAGGACGGCGCCGAAGACCCGCCGCGTGCAGCTCGGCCACCGTGTGCAGGACCCCGGAGGCCGTCCTAGGAGTCGTTCCCCGAGCCGGACGCGACAGCTCCGGAGGGGGCTTTCCCGTCCGTCTCGGACTCCTCGCCCCCGGCACCATGAATGAGATCTGCTGCGGATGTCTGCGCGCCGCGGTCCCGACGCCGCAGACTCCGGATGCGGCCGACGATCGCCCCGATGACGACGACGGCGATCAGCACGATCGTGACCAGCGTCCAGTCGACCCCGGGTTTGGTGATCGCGTCCACCATCTGCTGTGCAGCCTGCGGAGGATTCGACAGCGTCAGATTGTCGGTGGCGTCCTCGAGGTTGACCCGGCTGAACTCCGGCGACGCACTGCCCACCGAATTGGGACCGAAGACCAGCACCGTCCCGCCGACGTGTTGTTGCAGTTCGGTGGCGATGTCGCGATACATCGTGAACGTGGGCATCTGCTGCTTGAGCACCACCAGATTGATGTCGTGCCCGTCGGCCTGGGCATGCGCCACGACCTGTTTGAGGGCGCCGATCTGCGCGGGGTCCTCGCTGTAGACGTGATCGTCACGGAGGTCGGCGGCGATCGCGGTCAGGTCGACGCCACCGGGGGCGGTGGTGGCGGTGACACCTTGGGTGTCGTAGGAGGAGGCGGGCGCCGCGAGAACGGTCGTGCCGGGTGCGGCGAGTATCTGGGCGCCGTCGGTGGCCGGACCAGGATTCATCGTCTCCGCTTCCTCGAGCAGGATGGTGCGCACCGGTCTCGGTGGCCACCACGTTTCGCGATCATTAAATGTGCGGTCGTCGGTGGATGCTCACCGAACCCCGATCAGAACGGTACGACAGAATGAGGAAGTCGTGAGCATCTGGGGGTCCGCGTCGCACGCGCCGGTGGACGGTCCTTGTTAGCAGTACGCCCGTACTGTTAGACTGGATTACGTCACCGCGGAAACCCCGCGGTCGCTGGATGAAACTTCGCTGGATGAAGCATCGAGCACGACCCCGACGCAGCCCGTCGGGTGGATGGTCAGAGTCGACGAGCCGGTCAGTTCGCCGATGAAGTACGCAGCCGTCCCGGAGACCGTCGCCCGGGACGTCACGCACACGCCGGCGCAGCCCGCCGGCCAGAGGAGAGTGGATTACACGTGAGTATCAATTCGTTCGGCGCGCGCGGCACCCTCGAGGTGGGCGACAACTCCTACGAGATCTACCGGCTCAGCGCGGTCGAGGGCACCGACAAGCTTCCCTACGCTCTCAAGGTCCTCGCCGAGAACCTGCTGCGCACCGAGGACGGCGCGAACATCACCACCGAGCACATCAACGCGATCGCGAACTGGGATCCCTCGGCCGAGCCGAGCATCGAGATCCAGTTCACCCCGGCCCGTGTGATCATGCAGGACTTCACCGGCGTGCCGTGCGTGGTCGACCTGGCCACCATGCGTGACGCCGTCAAGGAACTCGGCGGCGACCCGGACAAGGTCAACCCGCTCGCACCCGCCGAGATGGTCATCGACCACTCGGTCATCATCGAGGCGTTCGGCAACGCCCAGGCCTTCGAGCGCAACGTCGAGATCGAATACCAGCGCAACGAGGAGCGTTACAAGTTCCTCCGCTGGGGTCAGGGCGCATTCGACGACTTCCGCGTCGTGCCGCCGGGCACCGGCATCGTGCACCAGGTCAACATCGAGCACCTCGCCCGGTCGGTCATGGTGCGCGACGGGGTCGCCTACCCCGACACCTGCATCGGCACCGACTCGCACACCACCATGGAGAACGGCCTCGGCGTCCTCGGTTGGGGCGTCGGCGGTATCGAGGCCGAGGCCGCGATGCTCGGCCAGCCGGTCTCGATGCTCATCCCCCGGGTCGTCGGATTCAAACTCACCGGTGCTGCCAAGCCCGGGGTGACCGCGACCGACGTGGTGCTGACCATCACCGACATGCTGCGCAAGCACGGCGTGGTCGGCAAGTTCGTGGAGTTCTACGGCAACGGCGTCGCCGAGGTGCCGCTGGCCAACCGCGCCACCATCGGCAACATGAGCCCGGAATTCGGTTCGACCTGCGCGATCTTCCCCATCGACGGTGAGACCATCAACTACCTCAAGCTCACCGGCCGGTCCGCCGAGACACTCGCCCTCGTCGAGGCGTACGCCAAGGAACAGGGCATGTGGCTGGAGAAGGACGCGCCGGAGGCCCAATACTCGGAGTACATGGAGCTCGACCTGTCGACCGTCGTCCCGTCGATCGCGGGTCCCAAGCGCCCGCAGGACCGTATCGAGCTGTGGGACGCCAAGAACGCCTTCCGCAAGGACATCCACAACTACGTCGAAGAGGGCAACACCCCACAGCTCAACGGTGTCGACGAGGCCAACGAGGAGAGCTTCCCCGCCTCGGATTCGCCGTCGACCTCCCCGGACGCGGCCAAGCTGTCGTTCTCCGACGAGCCCGCCCACAACGCCTCCAAGGGCGCCGAGGGACGTCCGTCGAAGCCGGTGACGGTGGAGTCGGCCGAGCGCGGAACCATGATCCTCGACCACGGCATCGTCACGATCGCCTCGATCACCAGTTGCACCAACACCTCCAACCCGTCGGTGATGCTCGGCGCGGGTCTGCTCGCGAAGAAGGCCGTGGACAAGGGTCTGACCTCCAAGCCGTGGGTCAAGACCTCGATGGCACCCGGCTCGCAGGTCGTGACCGGGTACTACGACAAGGCCGGCCTGTGGCCCTACCTGGAGAAGCTCGGCTTCTTCCTCGTCGGCTACGGCTGCACCACCTGCATCGGCAACTCGGGCCCGCTGCCCGAGGAGATCTCCAAGGCGATCAACGACCACGACCTCACGGCGACCGCGGTGCTCTCGGGCAACCGCAATTTCGAGGGCCGCATCAACCCCGACGTCAAGATGAACTACCTGGCGTCGCCGCCGCTGGTCATCGCCTATGCGCTGGCCGGGACGATGGACTTCGATTTCGAGTCCGATCCGCTGGGCCAGGACCAGGACGGAAACGACGTCTTCCTCGCCGACATCTGGCCGACCAACGAGGAGATCGCCGAGACCATCGCGAGCTCCATCTCGGCCGAGCAGTACGCCGAGGACTACGCCGACGTGTTCAAGGGTGACGAGCGCTGGCAGAACCTGCCGACCCCGGACGGCAAGACCTTCGAATGGGACGACGAGTCGACCTATGTGCGCAAGCCCCCCTACTTCGAGGGCATGACCCCCGAGCCGGAGCCCGTCGCCGACATCAAGGGCGCTCGTGTGCTGGCCAAGCTGGGTGATTCGGTCACCACCGACCACATCTCCCCCGCCTCGACCATCAAGCCGGGCACGCCGGCCGCGCAGTACCTCGACGAGCACGGGGTCGCACGCAAGGACTACAACTCGCTGGGCGCCCGTCGTGGCAACCACGAGGTCATGATCCGCTCGACCTTCGGCAACATCCGCCTGGCCAACCAGCTCGTGGACGTCACCGGCGGCTACACCCGCGACTTCACACAGGAGGGCGGACCGCAGTCGTTCATCTACGACGCCGCACAGAATTACGCGGCGCAGGGCACCCCGCTGGTGGTCCTCGGTGGCAAGGAGTACGGCACCGGCAGCTCGCGTGACTGGGCCGCGAAGGGCACCCGCCTGTTGGGCGTCAAGGCCGTCATCACCGAGAGCTTCGAGCGCATCCACCGCTCGAATCTGATCGGCATGGGTGTCATCCCGCTGCAGTTCCCCGAGGGCGAGTCGCACAAGTCACTCGGGCTCGACGGCACCGAGACGTTCGACATCACCGGCATCGAGGCACTGAACTCCGGTGACACCCCGGAGACCGTGCACGTCACGGCCACCAAGGAGGACGGCTCGGCGATCGAGTTCGACGCCAAGGTGCGCATCGATACCCCCGGTGAGGCCGACTATTACCGCAACGGAGGCATCCTGCAGTACGTGCTGCGGAACATGATCAAGGGCTGAGGCACCCGCTCGAGAACGAGGAGCAACTCAAGTGCCCAAGGTCAGCGATGACCGACTTGCCGCGCGTCGTCGGGAGATTCTCGACGGCGCGCGGCATTGTTTCGCCGAGTACGGATACGACGGTGCCACCGTCAAACGCATCGAGGAATCGACGGGGCTGTCCCGCGGCGCGATCTTCCATCATTTCCGTGACAAGGAAGCCCTGTTCCTGGCACTGGCGTCCGAGGACGCCGAGCGCATGGCCGACGTGGCAGCCGAACAGGGCCTCGTGCAGGTGATGCGCGATGTGCTGGCCCGTCCCCAGGATTTCAACTGGCTCGGCACGCGTCTGGAGATCGCACGAAAGTTGCGGACGGACAAGAGCTTTCGTGATGCCTGGATGTCGCATTCGGCGGATGTGGAGAAGGCCACGCTCGCCCGACTCGAACGCGGGCGCGCCTCCGGCCGCCTTCGTGACGATGTGCCCGCGGAGGTCTTGGTGAAGTATCTCGACCTCGTGCTGGACGGGCTCATCACCCGGCTGGCGACCGGTCAGCCCACCGATGATCTCCACGATGTACTCGACCTCGTCGAGGAGTCGGTCCGCGTGTCGCGGGGCGCCCCCACGGGCCCAGTGAGCGAATCGCTGTGAAGTAGATCACCCTCGGTCAGCAAAGGTTTGCCTGGCCTAATTTTCTGGATATCTTCACAGGATGCGTTCAGATTCTTCTTCGGTTGCGATCAGCCGACGTTCCGTGCTGCGCGGTGCCGGGGCCGGCGCGCTCGGTGCCGCCGTACTCGGGCCCGCCGGCCTCGGTTCCCCGTCGGGGACACCGGCATCGGCCGCGCCGGGAGCACCGGCTCCCGGCGCCACCGCGATCGTCATCGGAAGCGGCTTCGGCGGTGCGGTGGCCGCACTTCGCCTGGGCGAGGCCGGGATCACGACCACGGTGTTCGAGCGGGGGCGGCGCTGGCCGATCCGCCCCAACGGCAACACCTTCGCGACCTTCGACCGACCCGACCGCCGTGCCGCGTGGTTCGACGACACCGCCGGGATCTCGAGCGTCGGTCGGGTACCCACCCAGCGTTATCCCGGCGTTCTCGACACCATCCGCGGCAACGGCATCGAATCGGTGCACGGCGCAGGCGTCGGCGGCGGTTCCCTGGTGTTCGGCGCGTTCACCCTCCAGCCCGACAAGGCAGATTTCGAGACCGTGTTCCCCGGTGGCACGGGCTACGACGAGCTCGCCGCCGAGTACTACCCGCGGGCCCGGAAGATGCTGAACACCTCGGGCCTGCCCGACGACATCCTCGCCCACCCCAACTACGTGGGCGCGCGTTCCTGGTTGAGAATCCTCGAACGCTACGGAATCGCACCGCAATTCGTGGAGTACGCCATCGACTGGGATCGGGTGCGTGCCGAACTCGCCGGACGCGCCAAGCCCGGCGTCTCGATCGGTGACCTGTCCTACGGCGTCAACAGCGGCGCCAAGAACTCCGTCGATCACAACTACCTACCCGCCGCCGAGCGGACCGGATTCGTGACGATCAAACCCATGCACGAGGTCTTCGAGATCCGGGAACGCTCACGGCGGCCCGGCTATATCGTGCGGGCCCGGCTGATCGACGACGCGCGGCGTACGGTCCGCGTCGTCACCGCCGAAGCCGACCATCTCTTCATGGCCGCGGGCTCCTATAACACCACGTCATTGTTGGTCCGGGCCCGCGCACAGGGCACGCTCCCCCGGCTGTCGCCGAAGATCGGCAACGGCTTCGGCGGCAACGGCGACTTCCTCATCGTGCGCACCGCGCTCCGTGACCAGCACGGGCCGATCCAGGGCGGTCCGGGCTATGCCCGCATCCGTGAGGACCGGCTGCCCGGTGGACCGGCCACGATGATCTATCAGGCCAGCCCCTTCCCCGCACCCGCGGGCTCGTTGGCGACCACACACCTGATCCAGGTGCACACCGACGAGCGCGGCACCATCGACTACGACCACGCCACCGGCGCGACGCAGCTGAACTACCCGTACCCCGAAGGTTCCAGCGTCCTGGACCGCCGCGCGATCGCCTTCGCCCAGCACTTCCATCAGCGGACCGAGACGCGGTTCGGCCACCCGGCCAACGGCATCCCGATCTACGACCGGCTCTCCGGATTCGGTTCCGGCGCAACGTTCCACGGGCTCGGCGGGGTCGTCGTCGGGCAGGCTGCCGACGCCGAGGGCCGAGTCCGCGGGTATGACAACCTCTACGTCGTCGACGGCTCGTTCGCCCCGGGCGCGGTGGGATTGGTCAACCCGTCATTGACCATCACCGCACTCGCCGAGCGCACCATGGACCGTTTCCTGAGCACCCGCTGACACCTATGACCAGTCGATGTCGGGACCGCAGGGTCGCCGACCACATCGTCGAGCGCCTGCACGCCGAAGGGATCACCTCGATCTTCGGCGTGCACGGAGCGAACATCGAGGAGCTCTTCGACGCGGCCGTCCACGCCGGCCGGACCCGGCCGGTGATCGCCAAACACGAGTTCGCCGCGGCGGCCATGGCCGATGGCGTCGCCCGGATCTTCGCGCGTCCCGCCGCAGTGTTCACCACCTCCGGTGGCGGCGCACTCAATGTGGTTGCGGCGCTGGCCGAGTCGTACGACAGCCGGGTGCCCGTCCTCACCGTGATCGGCGCGCCGGCCACCGCAACCGTCGGATGCGGCGCTTTCCAGGACATGCTCGATCCCCCGGACACCATCGATCTGCGTGCCACGTTGTCCGGGGTCGCCGGAAGTGTCGGCGTCGTACGGTCGGCCACCGAGATCGACACGGTCCTCGACGAGGCCATGCAGACGCTGCAGCGATCGTCGCCCGCGGTGATCGTGATTCCGAAAGACATTGCCGCCGAGCACCACTCCGACCATGACCCACCATCGCGTCGACCGGTGGAGCCGCCGGCCGTTCCCGACCTCACCGCGACGATCGATCGCCTGGTGGCCGATCGCGGTCGGGTCTGCATCTGGGTCGGTGACGAGGCCTCGCGTGCCGGGCTGTCGGCTCCGGTCCACGCGCTCGCCGACCTGCTGGGCGCCTCGGTGGTCGTCGCCCCGGGCGGGCGCGACGTCGCGGGACCCGGATGCGCCGGCGTGACCGGGGTGATGGGTCATCCGTCCGCGTCGCGTGCGATCGCCGACGCGCGCACCTGCCTGGTGCTCGGTTGCCGGATGACCCTGACCGACCGTGCCGGCCTCGACGAGTTCCTCGCCGCCCGCACGGTTATCCACCTCGGCGCCCACGCCCCGAGACTTCCCGGCACCGAGCACATTCCGTGCGGGCACCTCGCCGACGCCGTGTCCGACCTCGTCGAGCAGCTACGCCGTCGAATCGGTACCCGGCGCGGTCCGGACGACACTCGATTCGATCGGCGGGCCGTGGAGCTCCTCCCCGACCTCGACCCCGGCTCTGCGTTGCCGCGGCTGAGCGCGGTCATCGACGCCGTCGGTAGGCAGCTGCCCGATGACGCAGTCGTCTTCGCCGATGCCGGAAACATCGGAGCGGCTGCGGTGCACCATCTTCCGTTCGGGCGTGGGCGATTCGCGATCGCCCTCGGTATGGGCGGCATGGGTCATGCGATCGCGGCGGGCGTCGGGGTGGCGATCGCCGGCGCCGACGATGTCCGGAGCGCTACACGCACAGTCGTCATCGCCGGCGACGGATCGTTCCTGATGCACGGCATGGAGATCCACACCGCGATCGAACACCGGGCACCGATGACCTTGATCGTCGCGAACAACAATGCGCATGGCATGTGCGTCACCCGGGAACGGATCTTCTTCCCGGATACGCCGGGGCTCAACACCTTCGGTCCCACCGATATCGCGGCCGGGCTCGCGGCGATGTTTCCCGACCTGCCGGTCCGGCGGGTCACCGATCCTCGCGACCTCGACGCGGCCACCCGTGACGTGCTCACGCGGCCCGGCCCAGCCTGCCTCGTCGTCGACACCGATCCCGACGAGATCCCGCCGTTTCACCCCCTACGCAGAGGAGTTCGATGACCACCGATACCACGGGCGCTCTCTCCGATCTCGATCCCGCCGAACCGCTGCCCGGCGTCATCCGGGTCGAGACGCATTCGCGTGCGCAGAGCACCCCGATGCTCGTCGACCGGGTGCGGTCGGTGTATCCGCACGATCAGATCTACGGCGAGTTCTGCACAGTGCACGGATACGTCGACGCACCGCCGCGAGAACTGTTCGATTGGCTTTCCGACACCCGATCTCTGGAGGAATGGACCTACAGCACAAGGGATCTGCGCCGGACCGAGACCGCCGGGCTGTGGGTGGGTACCGACCGGCTCAATACCGACACCGCCATCTATGTCCGCACCGTCGCCGACCCGGGAGCGATGACCGTCGACTACCACTGTGCCTGGGACCAACCCGATCACCTCTGGATGATCTATCTGATGCGGGTCGTCGACGCCCACCTCGTGCTGAACCGGCCGGGATCAGTCGTGCTGTGGACCAATTGCCGCCATCCGTTCTACGACCGCAATCCCTTCCCCGACACCGTCCCGCCCGGTCGTGAGGAGTGGGTCGGCGATCTGTGGGACATGTTCGCCGCGGGCCATCAGGTCGAACTCGACAATCTCACCGCCATCGCCGAACGCCGCCATCGCACCGGCCTGCCGCTGACCCCCGAATGGATGAGAAGATGACCGCACGTGCCCAGACGACCGCACATGCCGAGCCGACCGACCTGTACCTGGGCGATATCGCGACGTACCGCCCCGAGAACCGGGTTCCGGCAGCATATTTCGCGCAGTTCGCGCTGGACGACGACCTCGCCGACAACGTCATGTTCCGGGCACCCGCCCACCGCCACCATGCCGGCGCCGACGAGTCCAACGCCGACATGATGGTGGCCGCGGCGCAACGACTCATCGCCCGTCACGGCGCCGGTCACCTCGACGACGTCGACATCGTGGTGACCCACAGCCAGTTGCCGGAGGTCCCGGTGCGCGGGTGCGCGGGCGAATTGGCCCACCGTCTGGGCCTGCGCCCCACCACGGTCCTCGATGTGCACAACGGTGGCTGCGCCGCCTTCCTGCACATGATCGAGGTCGGCGGAGCGCTGCTGCGTGCCCGCGGCGGCGGCACGGCGCTCCTCGCGCTGGCCCAGAACAGTGCCGGACAGATCTTCACCCAGGAGCAGGTACGCGGCAAGGCGCAGGCCGCCATCCCCGGCGACGGCGCGGCGGTCGCGACCCTGATGCTCGGCGACGGCCCCAATCCGGTGCTGACCACCGTATGCCGCTCGCACGGTGAGTATTCGGCGGACATGACCGCGGTGTCCGAGCCGGCCCGCAAGTACTGGGAATCGGGCCCCGGACAGATCCACGTCGGCTTCACCGAGTCCAAGATCGCCAAGGTGCTGACCCGCGGCAATCGGCTCGTCCCCGAGGTCGCGATCGAGGCCGCCACGGCCATCGACATCCGACCCCGCGATCTCGACTGGTTGATCACCAACCAACCCAACCGCATCTTCTTACGCAATTGGCGTGAGGCACTGGAACTTCCGGCCGAGCGGCATCCCGACACCTTCGAGGAGTGCGGCAACCTGTTCGCCGTGGGCATCCCGATGACACTCGACGCACTGATCGACAGCGGCCGCCTGCGCGACCCGGATGTGATCATGATGGCGGCCTTCGCTCACGCCGGCGATTTCGCCGCGGCAGCCGCCGTGCGGTGGTCGGGCCGCTCGTGATCCGCTGCGATCTCAACGAGTCACACCTGCCGCCACCGCCCTCGGTGGCGGCGGCGATCGCCGCGGCGTCCGACACCGTCCATCGCTACCCCGAATTCGGAGCCGACACCACACGCCGCGCGATCGCCGCACACATCGGACTCGACCCCGCCCAGGTGAGCGTCGGGCCGGGCGCGACCGCCCTGGCCCACGCCATCCTCGCCGATGCGGTGCAGCGCGCCCGCATCCGCGGGATCTCGTCGCCGGTGATCCTCACGCCTGCACCGACCTTCGACGGATTCGCACTCCTGGCCGGCATGATCGGCGGCCACCTGCGCACCACGCCGCTCGACGCCGGCGGTCGCCCGGACCTGGAGGCGCTCACCGCCGCGATCGGACCCGACACCGCAGCGGTCATCGTGTGCTCACCGCACAATCCGACCGGACTCACCGTCGACGCGGACGCATTGTCCGACCTGCTCGCCCGGATTCCGGTGTCGACCCGAGTGGTGCTCGATCAGGCATATGTGGAGTACTGCTCGTCGCCACCCGACGTGCTCGACCTGATCTCGCGATGTGCGCACCTCGTGGTGCTGCGCACGTTCTCGAAGGCCTACGGTCTGGCCGGACTGCGCGCGGGTTACGCATTCGGCGGTCACGAGGCGATGGCGGGGATCCTCAGACGCGAGTTGCCGTTCGCGGTGAGCACCACCGCCGCCGCCGCGGTGACGGCGGTGCTCGGCGCCGACGGTGAGATCCGAGATCGGGTCGGAGCCGTCCGCGCCGAGCGCACTCGGCTGGCAGCGCAACTCGAGCAACTGGGCTACCCCACGCTGGCCGGTGAGGCCAACTTCGTCTATGTCCCCGGCCCCGACGGACTCACCCTCGACCACCTGCTGACCCGATCGGGAATTCAGGGCAAGGTCTGTGGCACACATGGTTTCCGGCTCACGGTGGGCGACCCCATGGTCGGCGACGCCATCGAGGCAGCACTGCGCCGCAGCGTCGCCTGATCCCCGCCGCCCGTGCGGGAGTCACCTGTCGTGTGACCACGCGGTCGACGCCGTTCGTCCCCGGGCGGGCCACGCGACGAGCAGCCCGCCGAGGACCCCATACCCGAGGACGATCTGCGCACCACCGAGTACTGAACCGACGAACCCCAACGCCGACAACGGGATTCCCCACACCAGCCAGCTCTGCGCGAACAGCGTCTGCCACCGCAGAGCGCCATGCCAACGACCGGCGATCGCGACGCGAATGCCGATGATCAGCATGCCGAGCATCGACAACGGCCAGCACGAGTCGAACACCGTCCACACGAGCGAGCCCTGGATGAGCCAGAACGCGTCGAGCGTGGTCGAGACCATCGCGCCGGCGAGCACCACGGCCTGCGCCGTGTATCCGATACGCGCCACCCGCGCGGCGCCACCCTTACCGGTCATGGCCCGATCGCGGTACTGCAGGTGCAGCAACCCCAGTAGCGCCGCCTGGAACATCAGCGCAGCGATCCCGGTGAGGAGTGAGGGGGCACCGAACCCGTCCACACCGTCGAGACACGTGAGTGCGACTCCCCAGCTCATCGCGCCGACCACGAGGGCCGACCCGATCATCTGTACCCGGTTGGTCGGCAACGTGGGGTCGGGGGAGAGATCGTCGGTTCTCCGACGGCCGGGATCGGTACCCGTCGACTCCGCGGATGGGGAATTCTCGATGATCATGGGACATGTCCTCGGTGGATCGGGGCTCTCCGATGACGGAGAACTCGGTGCCGACAGCATGATCGGTGGCACTGGTAAATCACTTGGAGAGCGACCCGGCCACGGCGAACCCGGCCGGCGAGAACTGATCTCCGCCCATACCCGCGATCTACCCGATCGCGGGATTCCGGCCCGCCGCGGCGACGCGTTCGCGGATCAGCTCGGCGACCGCGGCGCGCTCGAGCGCACGACCCGTCGCCATCCCCTCCCCCAGCACCTGCGCGTCGATCCCCTCGGTCATCTCGTGTCCGTACGAGGCGAGATCGATGATGTCCATCCGCTCCGGCCGATATCCGGTCACTGCACCGTGGTGGTCGGCCACCCCGAGCAGACAGGCGGCGGCCTCGTGTTCGCCCCGGACGAACTCGACGTAGGCGAGCGTGTAGACGGCCACCATCCAGGACGTCAGATCGTCGATCCGTTCGCAGGCCGCGATCATCTCGGTCAGCTTCTCCTGTGCCGGGCCGTGCACCCGGCCGCGCGCGATGTCGTTCTTGGCATGGATCCACAACGCCGAGGCGACCAACCAGTCGTATCCGCACTCGCGCCCGAGCTCGACCGCCAGGGCGAGTTCGTCATCGGCCGCATCGTGGTCACCGGCGCGAAAACACGCGGCGCCGAGCGCCATCCGGGCCTCCGCCGCGACCTGCGGCAGCCCGTCGGACGTCGCCACCGACAAGGCGCCGCGAGCCAGGGCGATGCCGGACTCGACCGCACCGGCACCACCCTGGAAGAATCCCAGGGTCACCGCGGCATCGGCGTGGGCAAGACGGTCGTCACGACTGGTCATGTCCAGTGGCGCGCTGGACAGAGTCGCGTCAAGACGCCCCATCGAGTCGCGCAGCACATCCAGATCACCTGCGAGATAGGCGATCACGAGCGCGCCGCACAGCGCACGCAGCCTGTCGACAACGGGAATGCCAGGGTCGTCGGCCACCGTCAGGGCCGGTCGCAGCATTCGCAGCCCCTCGTCGACGTGGCCGCGACGGTACCAGTACCAGAAGATGCCACCGACGATCTGCGTGTACGCCGCCGGGTCGGCGTGGCGGCACCGCGCCAGCGCCGCATGAATGTTGGGCATCTCGGCGTCGAGACGACGCGTCCAGGCAAGGGTGTCGGGACCGCGCAGTCCCGCATCGACCTCGGCGCTCATCGCGCGCACCCACCGCAGGTGCGCTGCTTGCAAGGCGGCGGCGCGGGATTCATCAAGATGGTCGACGGCGAACTCGCGCAGCGTATCCAGGATGCGGTAGCGCCGCGGGTCGCCACCGAGGACGGTCACCATCGAGGAGTCGATGAGCGCCTCGAGGTCACCGAGCAGACGCGACCCGTGTCCGGTCACCGCTTCGGCTGCGCCGTGATCGAATCCGCCTGCGAACACCGTCAGCGCCTCGAACAACCGCCGTTGCGATTCGTCGAGGGCACGGTAGGACCCCTCGATGGCCGCGTACATGCTCGAGTGACGCTCACCCGCCGTACCCGGTAACGCGGCTCGCGCGGTACGCAGCAGTGCGAAGCGATCGATCAACAGGTGGTGCAGTTGCCGCACCGACAACATCGAGGTCCGCGCGGCCGCGAGTTCGATTGCCAGGGGCAGATTGTCGAGGGCCCGGCACAGGGTGACGATGTCGGCCGGGTCCTCGCTGCGCGCGGCGCGAGGCGCGCGTTCGGTGAACAGTGTTGCGGCCTCGCGCAGCGGTCCGACAACGTGGACATGCTCACCGGGAACACCGAGCCGCACCCGGCTGGTGGCGAGCACCCGCACGCCGGGGCATCCGGTCAGCAGCGCCAGGACGAGCTTCGCGACCTCGCCTGCCACGTGCTCACAGTTGTCGAGGACGAGTAGCGTTCGGCGCGAGCTCAGCAGTGCGGTGAGCACGTCGACTCCACCACTCGCGGTGACGCCGAGCACGCGCGTCGTGGCCTCGACGAGGGAGTCGTGATCCCGGGTGCCCGAGGCCTCGACGAACCACGGACCGTCGTGGTCGGAGCGCGCCGCGGCAACCGCCATCGCCAGACGTGTTTTGCCGATGCCGCCCGGTCCGGTGAGCGTCACCAGTCGATCGGTTCCTAGTGCGCGCTCGATGTCGGCGAGGTCGTCGCGCCGCCCGACGAAGGAAGTGAGCGCGACCGGGATGTGACGTCCCAGACGAGCGTGGGCGTCGTGCTCCACGTCGACGATCAAACCGGGATCGTGTCGCAGGATGGCTTCCTGCAGGGCCACCAGCGACGGTCCGGGATCGGCGCCGATCTCGTCGGCGAGCACGCCGCGCGCAGTCCGCAGGCTCTCCAATGCCTGCGCCTGCCGACCCGCACGGTACTGCGTCAGAGCGAGCAGTTCCCAGCGCTTCTCCCGCAGCGGATCGGCACGCAGGAGGGCGGACAACTCGACGATGACCGACTCGTGGTCGCCACATGCACTCGTCGCGGCGAGGTGGTCGTCGACGGCGTCGGCTCGCACCGCGGCGAGGCGCGTGGCTTCGATCTCGGCGAACTCCCAACCCTCGATGTCGCTGTACGCCGGTCCGCGCCACCGGGCCAGCGCCTGCGCGAGGATGTCACGCGCCGCCGCGGCGTTGCCGGACTCGAGTAGGGCGCGCCCTCGCTGCGCTTGTGCGACAAAGACATTCGCATCCACTGCGTCGTGAGGGATGAGCAATCGGTAGCCGCTTCCGGTGCGGACGAGCACCTCCGGCGACTTCTGTGCGTGCGCCGGCTCGAGAACGCGTCGCAGCGTCGAGACATAAGCCTGCAGAGTTCCGGTGGCCGTCCGTGGCGGGCTCTGATGCCACAGATCGTCGATGATCGTCGACGCCGACACCACCTCGCCACCCGCGATCAACAGACGCGACAGCAGGGCTCGTGGCAGCGGGCCCCCCAACGGCACCTCGACCCCGTCGACATGCACCGCCAGCGCGCCCAGAACGCGGACCTCGAATGGCATGTGACGACGATAAACGGATTCGGGCGATTCGGACAGATTCTCACCTACCGAGTGAGCGCTCGCTATAACCTTGCTTACAGTTGTCATCGCCGATGAGGAGAGATCGTGTTCCCTGGAGTCTTCGCCGCCCGTACCCCCGACAAGCCCGCCGTCATCCGCGCCTCGACCGGCGAGCAGTTGACCTACCGAGAACTCGACGAGAACTCCACACGCCTGGCCAATCATCTCCACTCCCTCGGCCTGAAGTCCGGGGATGCGATCGCCGTGGTCTCCGAGAACGACCTGCACATCTTCGAGGTCTACTGGGCGGCGCTGCGCAGCGGCATGTACGTCACCGCGATCAACCATCACCTGACGGCCGAGGAGACCAATTACATCCTCTCCGACTCCAACGCGCAGGTTGTCTTCGCGGGGGCGTCGGTGGCGCACGCCGTAGAGCGTGCGGGTGAACTCCCCGCCCTCGCCGCACCCGGACACCGACTCGTCTGGGGCGGCGAACTGCCCGGCTTCGACTCGTACGAGAAGGTCCTCGCGAGCGCGTCGTCGCAGCCGCGAACCGATCAGCCCCGCGGCACCGACATGCTCTACTCGTCGGGAACCACCGGACGGCCCAAGGGAATCCAGACCCCACTGCCGCAAGGCCAGGTCGACGAGATCCCCGACGCCTACACCGCGGTGTTCGCCCCGATGTACGGATTCGACGAGAATTCCGTCTACCTCTCCCCCGCGCCGCTGTATCACGCTGCGCCACTGCGGTATTGCGGCACCACCAATTCGGTGGGCGGCACCGTGGTGTTCATGGACCGCTTCGAACCCGAGGAAGCCCTGCGGCTCATCGAGACCTACCACGTCACCCACAGCCAGTGGGTGCCCACCATGTTCATCCGCATGTTGAAACTGCCCGAGGAGGTCCGCTCCCGGTACGACGTCTCGAGCATGAAGGTCGCTATTCACGCCGCCGCGCCCTGCCCGGCCGAGGTCAAGCGCGCCATGATCGAGTGGTGGGGCCCGGTGATCCACGAGTACTACGCCTCCACCGAGGCGGCCGGAGCCACGTTCATCGGACCCCAGGAGGCACTGGATCATCCTGGTTCGGTGGGCAAGCCGCTACTCGGCGTGGTGCACATCTGCGACGAGGACGGCAACGATCTGCCCACCGGCGAGGTCGGACTGGTCTACTTCGAGCGCGAGGAGGCCGTCTTCGAGTACCACAACGACCCGGAGAAGACCGCGCAGGCGCGGCACCCCGCGCACGACAACTGGTCGACCACCGGCGACGTCGGCTACGTCGACGAGGACGGCTACCTCTACCTCACCGACCGCAAGGCCTTCATGATCATCTCCGGCGGGGTCAACATCTACCCGCAGGAGGCCGAGAACGTCCTCGTCACCCATCCGGCCGTGTTCGATGTCGGTGTGATCGGCGTCCCCGATCCCGATCTCGGCGAGGTCGCCAAGGCGTGTGTCCAACTCGCGCCCGGGTTCTCACCCTCCGATGAGCTCGCCGCCGAGTTGCTCGACTTCACGCGCGAGAAGATCGCGGGCTACAAGGTGCCCCGTTCGGTCGACTTCGTCGACGACCTACCCCGGACCCCCACCGGCAAGCTCGTGAAAGGCATTCTCCGCAAGGCGTATTGGCCCTCGAACGTCTGACGATCGTTCGTCTGGGATCGGTCGGGGTGACCCCGGCCGGTCTCAGGCGAGTTCGATGAGTTCCTGATATTCCTCGGACCAGTGGTCCTCGGTGCCGTCGGGCAGCAGGATCACGCGCTGCGGATCGAGCGCGGCGGCGGCACCGGGGTCGTGGGTCACCAGGACCACGGCCCCGGTATAGCTGCGCAAGGCGTCGAGGACCTGTTCCCGCGAGATCGGGTCGAGGTTGTTGGTGGGCTCGTCGAGGAGCAACACGTTGGCCGCCGAGGACACCAATCCGGCCAGTGTCAGGCGCGTCTTCTCACCACCGGACAGGGTGCCTGCGGGCTGGTCGAGCTGCGCACCGGAGAACATGAACGCACCGAGCAGGCCGCGCAGGTCCTGTTCACCGGCATCGGGGGCGGCGTGCCGGATGTTCTCCCACACCGACGCCCCGTCGTCGAGGGTGTCGTGTTCCTGCGCGAAATAACCGATCTTGAGCCCGTATCCGGGTTCCAGGGAACCCCGATCAGGTGTCTCGACCCCGGCGAGCAGTTTGAGCAAGGTGGTCTTACCGGCACCGTTGAGACCGAGAATGACCACGCGGCTGCCCTTGTCGATCGCGAGATCCACCCCGGTGAAGATCTCCAGGGAGCCGTAGTTCTTGGTCAACCCCGACGCCATCAACGGCGTCTTGCCACAGGTGGCGGGATCCGGGAAGCGGATCTTCGCGGTCCGGTCGGCCACCCGCTCCTCCTCGAGGGAGTCGAGCATGCGGTCGGCGCGTTTGAGCATGTTCTGCGCCGCGGTGGCCTTGGTCGCCTTCGCGCCGAGTTTGGCGGCCTGTGTGCGCAGCGCCGACGCCTTCTTCTCGGCGTTCGCGCGTTCGCGTTTGCGCCGCTGCTCGTCGGTGGCGCGCGCGTCGAGGTAGCGCTTCCACCCCATGTTGTAGACGTCGGCCTCACCACGCACCGCGTCGAGGAACCACACCCGGTTCACCACGTCGGCGAGCAACTCGACGTCGTGGCTGATGACGACGAGTCCACCCTCGTGGTTCTGCAGGAATCCCCGCAACCAGGTGATCGAGTCGGCGTCGAGGTGGTTGGTCGGCTCGTCGAGCAGCAGCGTCGTGTCCGACTTCCCGGCACCGTCGGAAGCGGCAAACAGGATGCGCGCCAGCTCGATTCGTCGTCGCTGGCCACCGGACAGAGTGCGCAACGGCTGACCGAGCACACGGTCGGGCAGGCCGAGTGAATGGCAGATCCGCGCCGCCTCGGACTCGGCGACGTAGCCGCCGAGTGCGGAGAATCGCTCCTCGAGCTGCCCGTACTTCACGACCGCCTTGTCGCGCACCTTGTCGTCTGCCGCCTCGGCCATCAGCGCCTGCTGCTTTTCCATCTGGCGCATGATCGAGTCGAGCCCGCGCGCCGAGAGCACCCGATCGCGGGCGAGCACCTCGAGGTCGCCCTCCTTGGGGTCCTGTGGCAGGTACCCGATCTCGCCGCTGCGCACGACGGTTCCGGCATAGGGCTCGGTCTCCCCGGCCAGGATGCGCAGAGTCGTCGTCTTGCCTGCGCCGTTGCGTCCGACCAGCCCGATGCGGTCGCCGGGTTGGATGCGCAGCGCCGAGCCGGGCGCCGACAGCAGGGTCCGGGCGCCCGCTCGGACTTCGAGGTCGGTCGCGGTGATCACGACGGTCCAGTCTAATCGCCGAGCGACATCAAGACCGCATCGCGCGCATCCGCCCACGTCAGCGACACGATGCGGGCACGCGGTGCCAACATCGGACGGCCGATTGGGACGCCGGGTTAGGGTCTACTACACTAGCTTAGGCTCACCTTAGCGGCACCGAATCCCTCTGCGGCACGGAATCCGCGAGCCCGACCCGACCGGATTCGAGGGAGTACACCCGGTGACCTCACCCCATCCGCATGATCCCCATCCGCACGACGACGGCATCTGCGTCGTCATCTGCTGCTACACCGACGACCGCATGACGCTGCTGACACGCGCGATCGATGCGGTCACCGCACAACTGCATCCCGCCGATCGTCTCGTGGTGGTCACCGACCACAACGACGCGCTCGGGGACCGGGTGAAAACCCTGGTCCACGACCGCCCGGCACGCATCGATGTCGTGCCCAACGGACAGACCCGTGGGTTGTCCGGTGCCCGCAACACCGGCCTGCGGTGCGCGACAGAAGATCTCGTGGTTTTCCTCGACGACGACGCGGTGCTGCGGCCGGGCGGGCTCGCCGATGTGCGTCGAGCCTTCCGCGACCCGTCGCTCCTCGCCATCGGCGGGCGCGTCGAGGCCGCCTGGTCGGGCATCGGCGCTCCCGGCTGGTTTCCCGACGAGTTCGGCTGGGTGGTCGGCTGCGACTATCGGGGTATCGCCCCCGACGGTGCCGACATCCGCAATCCGATCGGCGCCGCGATGGCCGTCCGGCGTACCGCACTGGTCGAGATCGGCGGCTTCGCCGGCGAACTCGGGCGCGTCGGGGATCTGCCGGTCGGTTGCGAGGAGACGCTGATGGGCATCGAGTTGCACCGCCGGTTCACCGACGGTCGGATCGTGCGGAGGGCCGGATTCGCGGTCGACCACTCGGTCACCGAGTCCCGCGCGACTCTGCGGTACTTCCTGCGACGCTGTCTGCACGAGGGCCGGTCGAAGGCCGTGTTGCGCCGGATGGCCGGCGCGACCGACGCGTTCTCGGCGGAGACCTCCTACGTCCTGCGGACCATCCCCACCGGGGTCCTGCGTTACCTCGCTCAGCTGCTGCGCGGCGATCTCGGGGCGCTCGCGCGGGTACTCGTGATGGTGCTCGGCGTGGCGGTGACCGCTGCCGGTACGGTGTCGGCCCGGCGCGGCGGTGGCCCGGTGTCGGCCGCGCGGGCTCCGTACACCGGCACCGACACGGTGTCGGTGGTCATCCCGACGATCGGTCGCGACCTCCTCACCGACACGGTGAGAGCCGTTCTCGCCCAAGATCATTCACCAATCGAGGTCATCGTCGTGGACAACCGTCCGGCGTCCGGGCGGACCCGGCAGATCCTCGACGACTTCGACGATCCGCGGCTGCGGGTGGTCGACGAACCGTTTCCGGGCATCTCCGCGGCCCGCAACGCCGGTATCGCCGCGGCGACGGGACGAATCATCGCGTTCACCGACGACGACGCCCAACCACGTCCGGACTGGGTCTCGACGATCGTTGAGACCTTCGTGCGCGATTCCACCGGCACCATCGGCGCCGTGACCGGCCGCGTTGTCGGCGTGGAGTCCCTCACCGAGTTGCAGCAGATGTTCGAGGACGCCCGGGTCTTCGACAAAGGCGAGGACCTCACGGTGTGGGCGCTGCGCCCGCATCCGACACACGTCGCGGCGGGCGTTGCCGGCGAGCACAACTTCTTCTTTCCCTACACCGCGGGCCAGCTGGGCAGCGGGAACAATCTGGCGCTCGCAGCCGAGATCCTGCCGCACACCGGGGTGTTCGACGAACGCCTCGGAACGGGAACCCCGTCGCGCGGCGGTGAGGACCTCGACCTGATGCGTTCGGTCATCCTTTCCGGATGGGCGATCGCGTACCGCCCGGACGCCGTGGTGACGCACTACCACCGCGACAACATGGCCGAGTTGCGCACGCAGAGTTACGGATACGGCACCGGGATGTCGGCGTCGCTGACCAAGCTGGCGTTGTCCCGGCACGGCCTGGCCCTGGCCTGGCGTATTCCCGCGGGTCTGCGCGCGCTGTTGGTGCCCGGGTCGGAGAATGTCTCGGCGTTCGCCCGGGAACAATGGCCCGACGAACTGCGCACACTCGAACGGCGCGGCTATTTCGCCGGACCTGCACTGTTCTTGCGCGGCCACCGTCGCTGCCGCGGCCGGGCGATGCCCGGCACCGGTACCGGCCACGCCGGTGCACATCCGACGGGATCGACCGTATGACGCTGACCACAGACCGATCCGAGGCCGCGACCGGAACCGATCGCCACTCGGTCGGGTACGGCTTCCCACCGCGGGCAGCGCTGTCGGTGGCTGCGGTCCTCGCGGTGGTGCTGCTCCTCCTCGACATCGCCGCCGCGGTCGACCTCGACGTCGCCGGCGCCGGGGTGCGCGCGGTACTCGTCTTCGCCGGCGTCCTCACCCTGCCCGGCCTGCCACTGGTCATCGCACTGCGCATCCCCGGCCGCGCGTTGTCGGCGATTCTCGCCGCGGCGATCTCCTTGTCGGTCACCGTACTGGCGGCGCAGACCACGATGATCGCGGAATGGTGGAGTCCGCTACGCACGCAAGCGATTCTGATGGTTGCCACACTTGCGGTGTGTCTCTGGACCTGGCGCACCCTGCCCGCGGCGACCCGGTCGGGAACCTGGCGGCTCGGTCGTCGAACGTGGACCCGCAGCCGGGCGCGGAGCCTCGTGGCACTGGCGGTGGCACTGGCGCTGTTCGTCGTGTCCGCCGTGTCACTGGATGTGCTGCGGGTCGGTCGATTCGGCGTCATCGCAGGTGTGGACGCCTACTTCTTCGTCGGGCTCGCGCTGCTCGCGGTGGTGATCGTCGCCGCGTTGGGCGCCCGACGCCTCGACCCGCTGGTGCTGTCGGTCTCGACGGTGCTCGCCGTCGTCTACAACGGAATGCTCGTCGGTGCTGCCACCGGCGAGACATCGATCCCGACGTCCTTCGTCCACCGCGGTTTCATCAGCATCCTCGCCCAGGGTCACGCGCTCCCCGATCAGATCGACGCCCGATTCAGCTGGGCCGGATTCTTCAGCATGGCCGCCCACGTCCAGACCGCGGCCGGATTACCGGACGTCACCGGCGTTCTGGTGTGGGCACCACTGGTGTCGGGTGTGGTGATGTCCTTCGGCGTCTACGCCATCGCGATCGCGGTGACCGGCCGCGCCCGCCTGGCGTGGATGTCGGTGCTGCTCTACCACGGTTTCAACTGGTATCAGCAGGACTACTTCGCACCGCAGGCCATGGCCCTGATCGGTTACACCGCCATCCTCGCGACCCTGCTGTGGCAGTTGCGTCGGGCACCGCTCCCCGACTTGGGACAGGGGCGAATTCAGCGTGTGCTCACCGCGTTTCGACGCACCCCGGGTCGCGTACCCGGCATCGGCGCGGGACGCACCCTGGCTCTCGAGGCGATCCTCGTCGTCATCGTGGCAGCGGGCACCGTCTCCCATCAGATGACCCCGATCCTCACGATCGTGGCGTTGGCGGCGTTCGCGGCGACCGGAACCACCCGCTACCGCACGCTATGGCTGGCGGCCGGCCTGATCTTCGCCGCGTGGTTCTCTTACGGCGCCACCGACTTCTGGCTTGGTCACCTGCGGTCCCTCGTCGAGGAGGTCGGCAAGGTCGGCCAGTCGGTGGAGGCCGGCGTCGGTGATCGACTCAGCGGCGATCCCACCTACACCCGAATGCAGTATCTGCGCATGATGGCCTCCGGTGGATTCGCCCTCATCGGCCTCATCGGCTGGTTCGTCTGGCGGGCCAAGCGAACGCGGCTGATCGCCGGACTCCTCTGTGCCGCACCGTTTCTGCTGGTGGCACTGCAGAGTTACGGCGGTGAGATGATCATCCGCTGCTTCCTGCTCGCCTCACCCGTGCTCGCGCCGTTCGTCGCCCTGACCCTGGCCTGGGTCGGCCACCGGATCGACATGGCCCGTCGCCGACGACCGGGATCGTCACGTCTGACCGTGCTGACGTCGATGGTGTTATGCGTCGCGGTGTTTGCCGTCGGTGTCCTCGAAACCACCAACCGCGGATTGAACACTGCATTCGAGGCGTCCACCCGCGACGAGGTGGTGCTCACCGACGAGTTCATGGCGACGATTCCCCCGGATTCGCTGGTCATGAGTTTCAGCCACGCCCCACACTCGGTCGGCATTCGTCGCACTCTGGACCCACACGGCCCGAAGTTCGCGTTCATCGACTCCTATCCCTGTTTGAACAACATCGCACTGTGCACCGAGCAGCGCGATCCCGACTTCGTCTACATCACCAACCAGGGGATCCAGATGCTCGTGCTCCAGTACGGCCAGGACCCGTCGTGGTTACGTCAACAGATCGACGAGGTCGTCGATACCGGACGCTTCCGGGTCACGGTCAACACCCCGAGCGTGCAGATCCTCCGCAACGTGAAGAACGGACCGACATCATGAATCTCACCATCGCCGCGTTCGTCGCCGGCGCCGTGCTGCTCGTGGTGGGCGCGGCACTTCGCGAATTCCAGGTCCCCGCATCGGGTACGACGGGCCGGGGTCGCCTGGCACATCGGGTGACCATCCTGGTGGCCGCGTGCACCGTGGTCGCCGCCTGCCTGACCGTGCAGCGCCTCGCGGTGATGGCGCTGTGAGACGGCCCCGGCGGAAACGACCAGGATCACAACGCCCGCGGCTGCTGCCGATTGCGTTGGGCGCCACGCTGATCGCCGGCGTCGCCGCATGCGAACCGGCGTCGGGCGACCCGATGCACAACGCCGCGCAGACGACCAACTGCGTCGGCTCAGGGGTCGACGGCGCGGGCACCACGCCCACCGCCCAAGACCGACGATTGTGGAAGCGCGAGTTCGTCGACACCTTCGATCGATGTGACCTCGGCAATCGCTGGAGTACCTATTCCGGGTCGCCGGGCGGCAATCCCGTCGGCCGGTGGGATGCGTCGATGGTGCGCGTGCACGACGGAGTGCTGCGACTCCTGGGCGAGAAGACCACGTCGGGCTGGGTGACCGGTGGCGTCTCCAACTATCCGGTCACCCAGACCTACGGGCGGTGGGAGGTGCGGATGCGGGCCACCGACAGCGCCGATCTCTCCTATCACATGCTGTTGTGGCCCAAGGACGAACAATGGCCGCCCGAGATCGACTTCGCCGAATCCATCGCCTCCCGGCGCGATCAGATGTCGGCGTTCGTGCACTGGGTCGACGCCCGAAACCGGGACGGGGACAACAAGAAAGCCCACGCCGAGGTGAGCGGCGACTTCGGCGACTGGCACACCGTCGGCGTCGAGTGGCTGCCCGGGCTGATCCGGTACCTGCTCGACGGCCGGGTGTGGGCGGAGGTCCGTGATCCGGTGATGGTGCCGTCGGTGCCGATGTGGCTCGGCATGCAGGTCGAGGCCGGAGCGTGTGAACGTCGAGCCGACTGGGGTATGGCGACATGCTCACCCGACGAACCACGTCCGACGCATGGTGAGGTCGAGATCGACTGGGTGGCGGTGTATTCGCCCATCGACGACGTCGCCGCGTTCACCAGTGCCGGATACCTCACGCCGACACCGGGAGCCGCTCAGCTCGGAGCGAGCTGAGCGCGCCCCGTCACCGCGCGTGTGAGCGGCACCGCGACGAGTAGGGCCGCGGTGCCCTCGGCGATGATCATCGCCCACCCCGCGGCGATCAGCCCGTGATCGCCGATCCACGCGGCGGTCAACGACAGCATCGTCACGGCACTGATCACCTGAACCGCCAACGCCGGACCGAGCCGGCACCGCACACGGCAGATGCCGACGTAGGCCAGGCCCACCGCCGCGAGCGGGAGTGCGGTGGCACCGAGCCGCAGCAGGACGGTGCCGTGTGCGGCGTAGTCCGGTCCGGCCAGCCGCAGGAACACCGGGCCGATCACGATCAGGACCAGCGCGGCCACCATCGCTCCGCCGACGAGAATGGCCACGAACTGCCGCGTACGACGCAGGGCCACTTGGACATTCGGCGACACCGGGGAATTCGGCAACACCGGGGAATTCGCGGGCCGTGCGGCATCGTCGGCACTCATCGCCGCCACATACGGGCCCAGCAGCATGGTCAACAGCACCAGCACCGCGCTCACCAGAGACCACACGATCGAGAAGTACGCATTCTGATCGGCACCGACCCGCGCGATCACCACCGGCGGCAGGATCAGCGGGGTGATCGCGCCGGCCACATAGACGCCGTAATTGCCTGCGAGAAAACGGCGTTGGGTCCGCCACGCGGGCAGCGCCATCGATGTCGACGCGAGATCGGCGGCACGCAGCCGAAGTTCGCGGCGAGCGACCCACCACAGCAGAGCGGCCGCGATCGCCGCCGTCACCACCCAGCTGCCGATGAGACCGAGCCGGTCGGCCGACAGTGCGAGCGCGGCCGCAGCGGCGAGTTTGGCGACCGCGTGCACGATGTTCTTCTGGGCCGACCAGTCGGCGCGTCCCATCGCGATGCTCACGTGGTCGAGCATCGCGAACGACGACAGGACCACCACCACGATCGGGAACATCCACATCTGCACGGCGCCGTCGAACATCTCCGACGTCGGGCCGACGATCAGGAACCCGCAGCCGAGCAGCGCGCCGCAGCTCGCTCCGATCAGCAGTCCTCGGCTCGGAAGTGTCAGGCTGCGTTCACCGGCAATCGGGAGAAACCGTTCGAGATAAGCGCCGATTCCCAGGTTGCCGAACGCCGAGAGCATGGTGGCGGTGGTGATCACCGCGGCAGCGGCTCCGACCTCCGACGCCGGGTACATGCGCCCGGCCAGGACCCAGTAGACCAACCCGAGAACCGCGGTTCCCAGACCCGAGACCACCAGTGCCGCCGAGCTTCTCGCGATCGTCTGACCGGTCGGTGCAGGCCCGTCGGACAGATCGGCGCGAGCGGCGATCACCCCGCGAGTTCGTCGGATGCGAGTTCGATCGCGGCACCCGCGCGCACTCCGTGACGCGTCGCCGACCGGTGCGAACGCCAGTGCTTGAACTCCTGGTTGATGGTGCGCAACACGCGCATGCCATCGCTGTAGGCATTGAGGTTGCTGCGCCCGTGCAGTCGTGGCCCCTCGAAGCTGCCGACCTCGGTGATCCGCAGACCGGCGGTGGCCAACCGAACGTTGATGACGGTCTCGATCTCGAACCCGTCCCCCCATTGCGCCCGTCGATATCCGGTGGGCGGCAACTCGATCTGCTCGGCGTGACGCGCCCAGAAGGCGTTGTAGCCGTAGCAGAGATCGGTGAACTTCGTGTGGAAGTAGACGTTGACGATGGTGTTGAGGGCTTTGTTGCCGATCCGTCGCAATGCGGTGATGTCGGTGCTGCCGCCGGCGCCGACGAACCGACTGCCCTTGGCCAGGTCGGCGCCCTCGACCAGCGCCTGCACGAACAGCGGGATCTCCGCCGGATCGGTGGAGCCGTCGGCATCGATCGTCACGATGATGTCGCCTGTGCAGGCCTCGATCCCGCACGCGAGTGCATTGCCCTTGCCCGAGCGGGTCTGGGTCACGAAAGTGGCCTCGGGCCACAGCTTTCGGGCCACCGCCACGGTGTCGTCGGCCGAGTTGCCGTCGACGAAGACGATCTGATCGATGCCCTCGGGCATCCGGAAAGCCACATAGGGCAGATTC
The DNA here is from genome assembly GCF_059511865.1 of Gordonia sp. YC-XJ4. NCBI lineage: Bacteria > Bacillati > Actinomycetota > Actinomycetes > Mycobacteriales > Gordoniaceae > Gordonia > Gordonia sp. YC-XJ4. The sequence goes on along the minus strand of NZ_CM183447.1, from coordinate 2,768,705 downwards.
TTGGCCTCGTTCATCGCCGGGATGATCACCGAGACGCTCGGACGAGAGCCCGCCGCGTCGGAGATGGGCGAAACGTCACCATGCCCGATGGGCGAAACGTCACCGTGCCCGATGGGCGAAATGTCACCGTGCCCAATGATTTCCGGTCGTGCGCTGTCCTGCATGGGTCCCCACTCGTTGCGGTTCGAACTACCTGAAGTTAGGCTTAGCGTAGACTAAAGGTTAGCCTAACCAAAGCCCGGTTCGCCGGAGTGCCGCACTTCACACCTTCTGCGGCGAATTGCGATCACCGCACAGGCTAGCCTAGCCTAAGTAGTTGTTCCACCCAGGCCTGCCAGGAGACCCGATGAACACCTTTCCGGATGGATATCGCCGTCCACATCCCACGGGCGGCAAGGCTATTCGGCTCTCCCGCATCGCCGATCCGGTGACCATGCGATCCCAGATCGTGCCGATGGACCATTCGGTCACCGTCGGTCCGCTGGGCCCCACGCACCACACCGAACGCATGGTCCGGTTGCTGGCCGATTCCGGCTGTGATGCCGTGGTGCTCCACCGAGGTCGCGCACAGCAGGTCTCCTCGACGGCATTCGCCACCATGGGGTTGATCGTGCACCTGTCGGCGAGCACTTCCCTCGGTCCCGACCAGGACGCGAAGGTACTCGTCGGGGATGTCGACGCCGCCCTGCGGATCGGCGCGGATGCGGTGAGTGTGCACGTCAACGTCGGCTCCGCGACCGAGACACGACAACTGCAGGACTTCGCCGCCGTCTCCCGGGAATGCGACGCGCTCGGGGTCCCACTACTGGCCATGATGTACGCGCGCGGTCCGGCCCTCCCCGCCAAGCCGGCGGGAACGACGCTGGCCCATCTCGCGGCCATCGCCACCGATCTCGGTGCCGACATGGTCAAACTCGACTACGCCGGCTCCGCAGAGGTCATGCGGGCCGTCGTCGACTCCACCCCCGCACCGATCTACGTCGCCGGCGGCCCGGGTCGCACCGACGACGAGGCCATCGAATTCGGCGCCGAGGTGCTCACCAGCGGAGTCGCCGGGTTGAGCTTCGGCCGCAACATCTTCGACGCCGCCGACCCGTTCCGGGTGGCCAGCAGCCTGGCCGATCTGGTGCACCGGCGCGCGGGCACCACCGCGATGGCCCGCGCCGGAGCGCCCGCCGACGTCGCCGCGCTCGAATCGGCCTGAGCCGAATCGCTCGGGTTCGAGTCCGGCCTGGTTCGGGTCAGGCCCGGTCCGACACTTCCACCCACTTCACCGCGCCGACGCCCTCCGGTCGCGCGTCACCACCGTCAGCAGAACAGGAATCCATCCGTGTCCACCACCGACATGTCCACCGCCACCGGCGAGCTCATCGTCACCGACCAGATCGTGCCCGCCGCCGCCACCGGAGCTGCGCGTGCCACCACGCATTTCGGGTGGATCGACGTGCGGGGCCTGAACTCACCGGTGCGCGACGCGGTCATCGCCGCCGCGCTCAACCAGGGTCTGGACGGAATCGTCGCCGACGACCCGCAGGTGCTGAGCGATCTGCCACCGACCGTGCGTCGAATCCTGTTCGCCGCCAATGGCGTATCCGCCTCGGAGGCCGACCTCGTCCTCATCGACGCCGACGCGGTCGATCCCACCACCGCCACCGACGCCCTGACCGGCCTGCACATCACCGTCTCCGATGCGCCCACCCTGGCACAGGCGTGTGACGCGGTGCGCGTCACCCCGTGGACCGTTCTGACCTTCACCGATCCCACCAAGATCCCACTCGAGATCGTGATCGCCGCCGCCGAGAACTCCGGCGGCAAGACGGTGACCGTGGTCAATGACATCACCGACGCCGAGATCGTGAAACTCGTTCTCGAACACGGCTCCGACGGGCTGCTCCTCGCACCTCGGCACGCCGACGACGTCCTCGCGCTCGCGACGATCCTGTCCCCGACCGCCGACCGGGTCGAGCTGTCCCACCTGACGATCACCGGCGTCGAGCACATCGGTATGGGCGAACGGGCCTGCATCGACACGTGCTCCCTGCTCGAGTTGGACGAGGGTTGCCTCATCGGTTCGTTCGCGAGCGGAATGTTCCTGTCCTGCAGCGAGACCCATCCACTCCCCTACATGCCGACGCGTCCGTTCCGATGGAATGCCGGTGCCGTGCACTCCTATGTCCTCACCCCCGACAACCGGACCCGCTACGTCAGCGAACTGCGCGCAGGTCAGCCGATCCTCGCGGTCCGTTCGGACGGTTCGGCCCGCGAGGTACGGATCGGACGGGTGAAGATCGAACGCCGCCCACTGATCTCGATCACTGCGACGAGTCCGGACGGCAAGACGATCAATGTCATCGCGCAGGACGATTGGCATGTTCGCCTGCTCGGCCCCGGCGGCAGCGTCAACAACGTCACCGAACTCACCCCCGGAGACGTGCTGCTGGGTTACGTCCCCACCGAAGCGCGCCACGTCGGGCTGCCCATCACCGAGTTCTGTGAAGAACGCTGAGCGCCTTGCCGATCGGTTCGCCGCGGCCGTCGCCGCCCACGCCGACCGATCCGCGCTGCGCATCGGCGACCGGTGCTGGGATTATCGCGAGCTCGACGACGAGCTGAGCCTCCTCCGGGCAACTCTCGCCGAGGTCTGTGCCGATCCCGACCGGCCGGTCGCGGTCGTCGTCGACGGTACGGCGGCGACCTTCCTGCCGATGCTCGCCGTGCTCTTCTCCCCGCATCCGTTGATTCCCGTCGATGCCGCCTCCCCGCGGTCACGGGTGTCGACCATCCTCGCCGACACCGGAGCACTGCTCTGGAGCGCCGACTCCGACACCATGTCCACAGCCGACCTCGTGCCCGGCCATCCCCGGGTGGACTGCGCGGTGCTCGCCTACACCTCTGGTTCCACCGGCACCCCCAAGGCCGTCCGGCAGGGCGACGAGCTGTGGCTGCATCAGGCGACCGAACTCGCCCACGAACTGGGCATCGTTCCGGGATCGGTCGTCGCACAAGCACTTCCAGCCACCTTCGGTGGTGGGCTCGACGTCACCGTCACCGCGCTGCTCGCCGGGGCGTTGCTGTGGACACTCGATCCGCGAATCGACGGCGTGGGGGATCTGGTCGCCGAACTTCGAGGTCGCCGCCCACAGTCGCTACACCTGTCCCCCGCGTTGCTGCGGGCGGTCCTCGACACCGCCGGCGCCGGCGAGGCATTGAGCGGCATCGACCTGGTGGCCACCTGTGGTGAAGCGCTCGATGCGGTCGAGGTCGACCGACTGCGCGCACTGACGCCCGAGGTCACCTTCGTGAACCGGTCCGGCTCGTCGGAGACCGGAAACCTCGCCTTCAACTCGTTCACACCCGACCGGGAGCTGCCGACCGGCACGCTGCCCGCCGGACGCATCGCGGCGGGCAAACACATACGCGTGCTCGACGAGCACGGCACACCACTCCCGGACGGCGCGGTCGGCGCGATCGAGGTGCGCTCGCCCCATCTCGCACGCGGATACCTCTGCGACGGTGAGCTCGTCGACTTCGCGACGCACGGCACCGGTGACCAAGGGGTGCCCACCGCATTGCCGGTACGCAGTCACCGCACCGGCGACATGGGGCGGGTCGTCGGTGACCGGCTCACACTGCTCGGTCGCAGCGACGACACGGTGAAGATCCGCGGCTACCGCGTCGACATCGGCGAGGTGACCGCCGCGGCCCGCGCCGCCGACGGCGTGGGCGACGCCGTGGTCATCGCCCGAGAGTCCGCGGGCCGCACCGAACTCGTCGCATACGTCGCACCGCCACGGACCGCCCGCGCCCCGGCGATCGCGACGGTGCGCACCGCCATCGGCCGGGCTGTGCCGTCCTGGATGGTCCCCACCCACATCGTCCTTCTGCCCGAACTCCCCCGCACCGAGCGCGGCAAGGTCGATCGCAGCGCACTGCCCGCACCCCGACGGCGCCCCGCGTACATGCCACCGGCCACCGGTACCGAAAAGCTGCTGGCACCGATCTATGCCGACCTCCTCGGGATCGGGACAGACGGGATCGGGGCGGACGGGATCGGGGCGGACGGGATCGGGGCGGACGACGACTTCGTCGCGCTCGGTGGCGATTCACTCACCGCGGTGACCCTCCTGCGACGCGTCGAGGAAACCTTCGGGGTGAGCCTGCCCCCGTCCGCACCGATCACCGACCCGACGGTGCGAGACCTCGCCGCACGCATCGACGCAGGCGCACCCATGAGCGCCGACGGTGTCGTGGTCCATCTGCGTGGAACAGACGATGTCGCCGCAAGCAACGATCCCGGCGGCTCCCCCGCTCACACCCCGATCGTGTTCGCCTTCGCCGGCGCCGGCGAGTCGGCACTGGCCTTCGCTCCCCTGGCGCGGCGCCTATCCGGGTATCGCGTCATCGGCCTCCACGCCCATGGTCTGGAGAACCGTGGCATCCCCGATCCGACGATCCGGCGGGCCGCCCGACGTTTCGCCGGTCACGTGCGTCGGTTCTGCCCCCACGGCCCCTATCGATTCGTCGGCCACTCACTCGGTGGCGTGATCGCCATGGAGGTCGCGCGCATCCTCATCGACGACGGCGAGGTGATCGAGCACATCGTGTGTCTCGACACCGTACTCACCGGGCCGCTGCAGCGTCGTCTGCCGGTCCACCTGCCCGCATCCACCGACGACACTGCAGACACCGCCGACACCGCCGACACCGCAACCGGATCCGATGTCGTCGATCCCGAACAGGCTGCTGCAGAACACTGTTCGACGTGGGAGCTGTGGCGTACCCGGGTGGCATTGCTCACCGCCGGATGGTGGCCGCGGCCGGCCGATGCCCAGTGGTCGCTCTTCCACGAACTCGGGCGACGCTCGGCGTTACTGCATCGATTGCACCCCTGGCCGGGCCCGGTCACCGTCGTTCTCGCCGAGGACAACCCCGATCCCGGCGAATGGTGGGATGTGATCGCGCCCGATCACCAAGGCGTGCACCGCATCAGCGGCGACCACAACGGGATCCTGCGCGCACCGCACGTCGATGCGACGGCGGAGATCGTCACCGACGCCCTTACCGGGGCGAACGTATGACACCCCGGTTCGCGGTGTACATCGCCGCGCACGACAAGCCCGCATTGTTCGCCGATCTGGTTGCCTCGCTACATCATCCGCAGATCGATGTCTATGCCCACGTCGATCGCGCCGTCGACAGTCGTCCGTTTCACGAGGCGGTACGTGCCGTACTGCCCGAGGCGGTGCATCCGGTGCGGTTCGTCGCCGAGCGTGACCGCATTCGGGTGAACTGGGGTGGCATCAGCCTGGTGTCGGCCAGCCTGCGGCTACTTGCCCTCTCCACGGGCTCCGGCCGTGTCTACCATCGTCATTCGTTGTTGTCGGGGACCGATCTGCTGCTTCGGTCGCTGCCCCAGCTGATCGACGCGTGGTCCGGCGACGTCGAGTTCCTGCGCGTCGATTGCGCACTGGATTCCGGGCCGCACCGCGCGACCGTCGACCGGTATCACTTTCCCGACCATCCGAGCCTGCGCCGATTGTCCGGTCGCATTCCGCGCCCGCCGATCGAACGGCGCCTCTACCGCGGGTCCAACTGGTGGTCGCTCACCGACGCGGCGATCGGGATCATCGCCCGCACCCTTGCCGACGACCCGGGGTGGTTGCGGGATCTGCGGTTCGCCTCGTGCCCCGACGAGATCGTGTTCCACTCGATCCTCATGGGATCGGCTCGGGCGCCGGCCATCGGGCAGAACTACGCCGAGTGTGTCCACGACAACTATCGGCATCCCGAGTCCGACTGCGTACACAGCGACGTGACGATCCACGGGCAGCACTACATCGACTGGACCGACCCCGACGGCGTCTCACCACCGGATCTCGATGTCGAGGCGCTGCGACGCGCACTCGACGGCCCGGCCCTGTTCGCCCGCAAGGTGCCCTCGGGCTGGACGTGGCGTACCGGGCCCCTGCCCGACGGTGACACGAGAGACGGGGACACGACAGGCAGGGACACAACAGGCAGCGACCGGCCCACTCGGGTGCGCGCGTGATCGGCCGGCTCGCCACCCGGGATCGGTTGACGGTCAACGCTTCTGCCCTCATGGCCAGCTCAGTGGGCACCGGGCTGCTGGGACTGGTGTACTGGATCGTCGCCGAGCACCACTTCCCCACCGCCGAGGTCGGCCGGGCCTCGGCGGTGATCAGCTCGGCGACCGTGCTGTCCTCTCTGGCCTGCCTGTCCCTCGGCGGTGCGTTCCAGCGGTTCCTGCCGGTGGCGGGCGGCGCCGCCCTGCGCTACATCGTCGGCGGTTATCTCCTGACCGCGGCCACCGGCGTCGTCCTCGCCACCGGATTCGTCGTCGTCGGACTCGGAGACCGAATCCTGCACAGCACCGGTGAACGAATCGCCTTCGTCGCCATGGTCGTCGTGTTCGCGCTCTACGCGCTCACCGACCCCATCCTCACCGGCCTGCGGCGCGCTCCGGCCGTCGCGGTCAAGAACATCACGCTCTCGGCGATCAAGATCGTCCCCATCGTCGTTCTGGCCGGTGTGCCGTCGGCACTGGCCATCTCCGGTTCCTGGGCGTTGCTGGCGGCCGTGGTCACCGCCGTCTTCGTGTTCGGTGTCTGCCGCACCGCGATCGCTCGTCGCGGCCAACGTCGCGACCTACCGGCAGGACGCGAGCTGTTGTCGTTCCAGGGAGCCTTCTTCTTCCTGATGCTGGTGTCGTCGGTGACCCCGCTGGCGTTGCCGCTGGTCGTCGTCGCCAAGACCGGCACCACCCAGAACGCCTACTTCAATCTGGCGTGGACGATGTGTTCGGCGGCCGGGATGCTGCGCGCGTCGATCGGTTCGGCGTTCATCGTCGAGGCCTCCGCGCCCGACGCCGACCGCCCGGCACTATTACGACGTCTGGGCACCATGCTCGGACTGGTCACCGGGGTCGTGGCGGCCGGATTGGCGATCGGCGGCCCGGTCGTGCTGCTGCTCGCCGGCCGCGACTACTTCCACGCGGCGGGTCCGCTGATGGTCGTCATGGCCGTCGAATCGATCGTGGAAACCGTTGTGGTGACCTACTTCTTGATCGCCCAGCTCCAACGACGGATGCGGTTGATGGTCGCCGCCCAGATGATCATGGTGATCACCACCGTCGGTGGTGCGTGGGTGCTGCTCGATCCGCTCGGGCTGCTCGGCGTCGCGGTCGCCTCACTGCTCGCGGTGGTGATCACCCTCGCGGTGGTCGCCAGACCGCTGATCCTCGGGGTGCGCGCGATGCTTCACGACACGCCGGCGAACACGCCTCATACCGAATGCACCGACGACCCGCCGGTCGCGGGACCCGGCGGGTCGGGCGCCGGTGTCACCGACGTCGGGCAGCCAACGTCGCCTCGATGACGCGACGCGAACAGAACCGGGCGGTCTGGACGCCCGGCTTCCGCCGGAATGCCCGCGCTGCGGCCGCCGAGCTGATCACCGCGGTACGCACCACCCCCGCCTCCTCGGGCCACAGCAGGTCGCGGACAACGTGATCCGGCAGGGCTCGCACACCGGTGCGGTTCGCATGCGCGGCCGCAATCGCCAGATGCGCCTCCCGTTGCTCGGCACTGTGCCGGTTGCTCACCTGCGACGGATGAATCCGGTACCGATAACCCACCGACGCGACGTTGCCGATCCGTCCGAACGCCGAGAGTCGCGCGTAGAACTCGTAATCCTCGGCGTGGGCGAACTGCGGATCGAATCGCAGCGCGGCCTCCGTCACGACGTCGCGGCGCATCATCACCGAAGCGCCACACAGACTTCCGGCCAGCAGCAGCCGCTGACGGCACGCCCTGTCCGAACGCGGCATCCGCACGCGCCCGGTCATCGATCCGAACAATTCATAGTCGGTGCCGCAGGCGATCCCGTCGGGATGCCGGTGAAACCACCGTAGTTGCGACTGCAACCGGCCGGGGGTCGAGATGTCGTCGGCGTCCATGCGCGCCAGATACCTCCCGCGGGCCTCGTCGAGGCCCCGGTTCAAGGCGGCCACGAGTCCCGAATTCGGTTGTCTCACCACACGTATGCGCGGTTCGTCGAGAGTGTGCAGTACCTCGGCACCGCCGTCGGTGGAGCCGTCGTCGATCACCAGGAGCTCCAGATCGTCGACACCCTGCTCGAGAATCGACCGCGCGGCCGCCTCGATGTGGTCGGCGGCGTTGTACGCCGGCATCAGGACCGTCACCAGCGGTGGGTCCGACCGCCCGGTCAGCGCCATCGCAACACCGCCGAGTAGAGGCCCGGTGCGAACTTCATCAGCACCGCGAATCTCGCCTCCCGCAGATGGCGTCCGGCCCACAGGGTCGGCAGATCGCGCATGGTGATCTCGGCGCGCACCCGGCGGATCGCGGTGCGATACAGCGGCGGTTCGGCCCGGCCGTGATGCGCCGACCGCATCGCGACGTGGGCCACCGACGTCAGCACCTCGCGGTAACGGAAGCCCACGAAGTCGCGGGACCAGTCCACCCCGCGGTCGGCGCCGCAGATCAGTTCTCGCACATCGGCTTCGACGCGGAAGAGGTCGAGCGTCGAGGGACTCAGGGCCGTCGACAACGAGCCCTCCCGATATAGATAGCGATACAGCGGCTCGGCCACGGTGGCCACCCGGTCCACCGACAATGCCAGCCGCACGCTGGTCGCAACATCTTCGTAGGCCTGATCCTGTGCCCACGGGTGGGTTCCGAGGATCTCGCGGCGAAAGATCTTGGTACAGGCGTAGGCCTTCGCGCGGCCGCAGAGGATTTCGCGGGCATAGCGCTCTCCGGTGAGCACCTCGGCCGATGGTGGCGCCTCGTCGATCTGCAGGACGTTGCCGTCGACGTCGACGCGCCGCGTACGGGTGACGGCGAATGCCGCGTCGTGGCGCTCGATCGCGTCGACGAGGCGTTCCACGAAGTCGGGGTCGGCCTGATCGTCGCTGTCGAGGAACCAGACCAGATCGGTCGCCAGTTGCGCCAGCCCGGTGTTGCGCGCCCGTCCCAGACCGCCGTTGCGGGGTTGGCGAATGAGCGTATGCGGGCGCCCGTGCTCGGCCAGCACCCGCTGGGCCAGCGGAACCGATTCGTCGCCCCCACGGTCATCGACGAGCACGATCTCGTCGACGGGAAAGGTCTGCGCCAGAACCGATTCGAGGCAGCCTCGAACATAGGGCGCGCACCGGTACACGGGGATCACGACGCCGACGGTCGGCCTCACCCTCACCGCACCTCGCTTCCCAGTTCCATACCCTTCGTGATGAGGATAGCCTAAGCAAATTCGCAGGTGTCGACGGTGCCGCACGGATGACGGACGAGAAGTCGATAAGGTGACACCTGTGACCGACACCACTTCATTTCCCGTACCCGACCTCACCGGTCGTTCCGCTCTCGTCACCGGCTCCAGCCGGGGTATCGGATTGGGCATCGCCACCGAACTCGCCCGTCGCGGAGCCGCCGTCGTCATCACCGGCCGCAAGCCCGATGCACTCGAGGCCGCCGCTGCGCAGATTCGCACCGTGGTCCCCGACGCGCGGGTCACCGCGGCGCCCGGCAACACCGGGGACGCCGCACACCGGGCAGAGGCCGTGGCCGCGGCGGTGTCGAACGGCGGGATCCACATCCTGGTCAACAACACCGGCATCGCGCCGACCGCGGGGCCGCTGATGGACGCCGATCTCGACGCCGTCCGAAAGACGTTCGACACCAACGTGGTTGCGGCGCTGGGCTTCGTCCAGGAGGCATACCGAGCGGGTATGGCCGAGCACGGAGGCGCGGTGATCAACGTGGCGTCGGTGGCCGGGCTGCGGTCGACCGGCGTGATCGCAGCCTACGGCGCGTCCAAGGCAGCGCTGATCAGGCTGACCGAAGAACTCGCCTGGGAACTCGGACCCGCGGGCATCCGGGTCAACGCCATCGCACCCGCCATCGTCCGGACCAAGTTCGCCGACGTGCTCATCAGCGGCGACAACGAGGCCAAGGCGGTCGCGCGGTACCCACTCGGACGTCTCGGCGAAACCGAGGACATCGCCGCCGCGGCAGCATTCCTGGCCGGCGACGGCTCGTCGTGGATCACCGGCGAGACACTGCGGATCGACGGAGGCCTCATGGCCACCGGCACCGTGTGAGTGACGTCGCGCGGGCCGGGTGTGAGGGTGCTGGGGTAAGGGTGCTGGGGTGAGGGGCCCGGCCGCGATCGTGATCGGTGCCGGACCTTCCGGCCGGGCACTGGCCCATCGGCTCGCCCATCACGGCGTGCCGGTGACGCTCATCGATTCGCGCGTCGAACGACGATGGACCGCAACGTATGCGGCGTGGACCGACGAGCTACCGGCATGGCTCGACGACTCGGTGATCGCCGCACGGACGGCGTCGGTGGCCGCCCATGCGGTCCACCGGCGTCACATCCCACGCGGTTACAGCGTCTTCGACACGGTCGGGCTGCAACGACGCCTGCACCTCGACGGCGTCGACGTCGTCGAGGCCCGGGCGCGGCACGTCGCCCCCGACCGGGTCATCACCGACGGCGGCACCGTCCATCGCGCCGGGACGGTGTTCGATTGTCGGGGTGCGGCGGCCGACGGCCCGTCGGCCCGGGCAGCCCCGCGCCAGACGGCATTCGGCATCGTGGTCGGACGCGACGAGGCGGCGCCGGTCCTCGACGGCGCCGAGGCGGTCCTCATGGACTGGCGAGCGCCGCGACACGGTCCGCCGTGGAGCCCCCGCGGCGCGGCACCGTCGTTCCTCTACGCCGTACCCGTCGGCGACGACGCGATCCTCCTCGAGGAGACCTGCCTGATCGGCCGCCCGGCCCTGCCGGTCGCCGAACTCGCCGACCGCCTCACCGTCCGCCTGGCCGGCCACGGCATTTCCGGCGACGGCGCACGGCACCGTGAGCGGGTGTCGTTCCCGGTGCTCGTCGCCTCGCCCACCCCGTGGCGTCTCGAGCCGCTGCGATTCGGCGCCGCAGGCGGATTCGTGAATCCGACCACCGGATACGGCGTGGCGACCGCGCTGCGGTGGGCCGACACCGCAGCACGGGCGGTCGCCGACGACGAGGACGCCTCGGAGGTGTTGTGGCCGTGGCGTGCACGGCAGGTGTGGCGTCTGCGCCTGCGCGGGGCCGCGGTCCTGCTGGGTCTCGACCCCGTGCAAACCGTTCGGTTCTTCGACGCCTTTCTCGCGTTGCCGCTCGAGTCACAGCGCAGCTACCTGAGCGAACGCGCAGATCTCACGGGCACCCTTGCCGCGATGCGCCGGGTGTTCGCGGCTCTCGATCAGCCCACCCGTACCACCCTCGTACGACGAACGATGCGCGGCCGCACCTGATCGGCGTGACCATCATGGTTCTCGCGGGACCTTGGTCCCCGGTTCGTCGCGCGGTTTGAGGGCGCCCTGCAACTAATGTTAGCCTCGCCTAACACCAATCCGGTGCCGGGTGTCGGCGGCAGGGCCCCGACTCGCATCTCGAAGGACATCCATGAAGGTCTGCGTGGTCGGCGCCGGTCCGTGCGGTCTCACGACCATCAAACAACTCCTCGACGAAGGCCATGAGGTGGTCTGTTTCGAGAAGAATCCGGATGTCGGCGGGATCTGGCTGCGCGACGCCGACGGCGCGGACGCCGCGCAGATGAAGGCCTACGACACCCTGATGCTGACCATCTCGATGAAGCTGATGGCCTACTCCGATCATCCCCACGTCAGCGACGGCAGTCGGGGTGAGCGCGAGTTCTATTCGCGGGCACAATATTTCGACTACCTGAAGGGATACGCCGAACGTTTCGGTCTGCTCGAGCACATCCGAGCCGGTAATGAGGTCGTCGATGTCACCCGTGACGGCACGACGTGGCGGGTCGATGTACGCGACGCCGGAGACGCCGCCGGAGCCGTCCGTGCCGAGAGGTTCGACGCGGTCGCGGTGTGCTCGGGGCCGTTCGCCACGCCGAATCGCGACATCGCCGAGCTCGAGGGATTCACCGGGGAGATCGTGCACTCCAGCGAGTACCGCAACAACGAACGTTTTCGTGGAAAACGCGTCCTGATCGTCGGGCTCGCCGAGTCCGGTGCCGACATCGTGCGCGAGGTGGGTGACGTCGCCGCCGCGGCGACGCTGTCGATCCGCTCCTACAACTACCTGCTGCCCCGGATCATGAACGGCGACCGCACCACCGACCACGGGACCGTCCGGTCGCACCACCACGAGATGCTGCGCCGCTCGAGCGACGAGCCGTTCGTCCTCGACACGTTCTGGGGAACGAGCACGATCGCCAAGGCCGTGTTCCTCGCGGTCTCGGTCGTCCTCGGGGTGGTGACGACCGCGCTCGGCGCGGTCCGGGTGGCAACCGAACGACTCGTTCCCGCCCGCCGCCGACCGAAGTCCGCACTGAATCCGATGGGCGAGCCGATGTTCCCGCCCAAACTCGACGTGGGCACCGTGCACGACGACGCGAACTTCGAACTGATCCGGACCTGGAATCGACGGTCGCATCCCGACGGCAGCTGGGCACAACGCACCATCTTCTGCAAGAACGTCAGTTTCATCCCGCACCTGGTGAGCGGGCGGGTGACACTCAACGACCGCGGGCTCACGCACTCGCAGGGCACCGCGATCACCTTCGGCGACGGCACCTCCGCCGAGTTCGACACGGTGGTGCTGTGTACCGGTTTCACCAAGGAGTCGTTGTCGATCGGCGACCTACAGGTCAAGGACGGCAACGTGCGCAACCTGTACAAGCACTTCCTGCATCCGGAACACCAGGGCACGGTGGCCTTCATCGGCTTCGTGCGTCCGTTCTCCGGCGGAATCCCGGTGTGCGCGGAGATGCAGGCGCGGTACTTCGCCCGGGTGCTCAGCGGCACACTCACCCCGCCCGCCGACATCGACGAACGCATCGGGCGTGAGAAGGAGTGGGAGGAGTACTGGACGGCATTGAGCCCTCGGCACACCGAAGCGATCCCGTCCCAGGTGCTCTACCTCGACGCGCTCGCGCGTGAGATCGGGTGTCTGATCCCGATGCGGATGATGCTCACCAACCCGAAGCTGTTCATCCAGCTGTGGTTCGGCAGCTTCAACCCTTCCTGTTATCGCGTGGTGGGGCCGCACAATCTCGGCGACGCCGCCCTCACCGACCTGTATTCCGAACTCGTCGACAACCGCCGCGAGATGGCCTTCCGGATGTCGATGCTGCAGCTGATGCCCACCCACGTCCATCCCGAACACATGATGTGAGTATTCACAGGCGGGTGTCGACGGACTCGGATTCCAACGCCAGCACCCCGAAGACGCACTCGTGCACCTGCCAGAGCGGGGCTCCCGCCGCGTGGCGGGCCAGGGCCTCACGGCCCAGCCGATACTCACGCCCTGCCATCGACCGCTTGTGCCGCAGATCGCGAGATCGCAAGCGCGCCAGGTCATCGAGGTACGACGGCCCGTAGACGATGCGCAGATACTCACGCCCACGGACCTTGACCCCGGCCGGCGGCAAACGTCCGGCAGCGTCGCGCACCGCATTGGCGAACGGTTTGACGACCATCCCCTCGCCACCCGTCGATGTCAGATCGGCCCACCACTGCTCCGCAGCCGCACACGAGCGCCGATCATCGACGTCGACCACGCGGTGGCGGGTTCGGGTGAACACTCCGTCGTCGGCATCGGCGAGGGTCGCGGCGGCGTCCAGATGCCATGCGTGCGAGCGTGACTCGAGGGTCATCCCCCCTGCCGAGCCACCCCCGCAGGCCAGCACCTCGAATGGCGCGATGCGAACGTCGTCGATTCCGGCGCCCGGGTGCACATGGCCCACGTAGGCGTCGGTGAACGCGCCGAGGTCGGCTCGACGACGCACGAGTGCGTCGAGGTCGGCGTCCAGCGCCAGGCCGCGGGCCTGTGCATGGGCCAGTTCGCTCTGCAGCACCTCGCTTTCGGCCCGGCCGGCCGCGGAGACCTCGGCGAACTCGTCACGAACCAGGCTCTCGCCCTTGATGTTCCACGGCAGCAGCTCGGCGTCGAGGATCAGCCACGTCGCGTCCAGCCGGTCGAACAACCCAGTGGCCGCGGTGCGCGCCCGCGCGAGGAGCGCGTGCTCGTCGGAGCCGTCGAAGAAGGGCCGACCGGTACGCGTGTACAGAGCGCCACTGCCACCGCGCACCCCGAAACAGCGCAACGCGGTGTCCTTGTCGGCGGTGAGCACCATGATCGCGCGCGACCCCATGTGCTTCTCCTCGCACATCACTCTCGAGATGCCCTGCTCGCGGAAGAACGTGAATGCGGCGCCGGGACTCTCCAGGAGATCGTCGCGATCGGAGCCGATCGGACTCATCGTCGGCGGCAGGTAACGCAACCATCGTGGGTCGACGGAGTATCGCGACATCACCTCGAGTGCTGCCGCCGCATTCTCGGCGCGAATCGACACCGGTGGCCCGTATCCGGTTCGGATGGAGCGCTTTCCGACGACGTCGGCAAGGCTCAGCCGTGCACGCACGCGGTCGTCGGCAGCGCTGTGCCCGTAACCGAGCGGGCGTCCGGCATCGAAGTACGTCGTCCGTGCCGGCACCGACACGACCTCCCGCTCCGGGTAACGCACCGCCGTCAACGCGCCGCCGAACACGCATCCGGTATCGATGCAGATCGTGTTGTTGACCCACGCCGCCTGCGGTACCGGAGTGTGTCCGTACACGACCTGCGCCTGCCCGCGATAGTTCCGGGCCCAGTCGATCCGCACCGGGAATCCCCAGCGGTCGGTCTCACCGGTGGTCTCACCGTAGAGCGCCGCGCTGCGGACCCGCCCCGATGTGCGTCCGTGGTAGCGCTCGGCGAGCCCCGCGTGCGCGACGACGAGTCGTCCGTCGTCGAGCACGAGCTGGGTGATCAGACCGTCGAGGAACTCCGTTGCCTCGGTGCGGAACTCGTCGGTCGTCTGTGCGAGCTGCGCCAACGTCAGGTCGGCGCCGTGTCGCGCGCGGATCTCGGCACCACCTGAACCGCGCCCATTGCCCGGTCCGGCGCGGAGCAACCGCACCAGCTTCTCCTCGTGGTTGCCGCGCACGCAGAGTGCGCGGCCGGCATCGACCATCGCCCGCACCACCGCGATGACCTGCGGGCTGTCCGGACCACGGTCGACGAGATCGCCGACGAAGACCGCCGTGCGGCCCTGCGGGTGTTCGGGGACGCTGCGGACCCGGCCATCGTCACCCACCTCTACCACCCAGTCGAGGGCGCGCAGCAGGTCGACGAGTTCGGTGGCACATCCGTGGACGTCGCCGATGATGTCGAACGGCCCGTGCAGATCGCGCTTGTCGTGGTACAGGCGTGTTCGGACGACCTGGGCGGCGTCGATCTCGGCGACTCCGTCGAGATGATGGACGTACCGGAACCCTTCCTTGCGCAGCACTTTTCGACTGTTGCGCAGCAGGTTGTACTGCCGTGCGAGGACCCCCTCGTCGGTACCGGTGACCGATGCTCTCCTGGTGAGCTCGCCGCGCGGGACGTCGAGGATGATGGCGACCGCGAAGACGTCTGCCTCGCGTGCGAGGTCGAGCAGCACCCGACGGTCCTCCGGACGCAGCGAGGTCGCGTCGACCACGGTCAACAGTCCGCGACGCAGACGCCGTCCGGCGACGTCGGAGAGCACCGCGAAGGCATCGGCGGTGGCCGACTGATCGGTGGGGTCGTCGGCGACCATGGCGCGCAAGGCATCCGACGACAGCACCTCGGTGGTGTCGAAGTGACGGCGAACGAAGGTGGACTTGCCGGAGCCGGACACTCCCACCATGACCACCAGGCACAGGTCGGGGATCTCGAGGACGGTCATGGTGTCACTCCCTCCGCAGATCGCGCGGGATCGGTGCGGGTGAACACGGCGTACTGGGTCGGCGACCCCGCCTCGGCGTCCCGGTCACCGATTCCGCCACGGACATGGGTGTAGTCGAACTCCGCCGAGACCTCCGCGCACCAGTCGGCGAACTCCGTACGGTCGAACTCGAAACGGTGATCGGGGTGACGCAATTCGCCGGCGGCCAACCCGTAACGGGCATTGAACTCGCGGTTGGGCGTGGTCACGACGACGGTGGCCGGGGCCATGTCGTCGAACACCGAGGCCATCGCCACCGGCAGCCGCCCTCGGTCGATGTGCTCGATGACCTCCATCAGCACCACCGCG
This sequence comes from Gordonia sp. YC-XJ4, assembly GCF_059511865.1. Classification (NCBI taxonomy): domain Bacteria; kingdom Bacillati; phylum Actinomycetota; class Actinomycetes; order Mycobacteriales; family Gordoniaceae; genus Gordonia; species Gordonia sp. YC-XJ4. The sequence continues at coordinate 2,752,540 of NZ_CM183447.1, read as the reverse complement.
TCATATCCGGAGCAGCGCGGATCGGCGTACATCAGCGACGACTGCCAGAGCTCGACCTGCCGCACGAGTTCCAACCGTCGCGCCGCACGGTGCAGTGCATCCGCTGCGACGTCGACACCGGCGAGCCTCGGAATCGGGGTCTGCGCCGCCAGTTCGGCCAACAGTCGCCCCTCACCGCACCCGACATCGAGGACAGACCGCGCACAGGAGGCCGACAGCAGTCCGATGACCTCCTGGGCCCTTGTGTGCGACAACCGGTTTCGCGGCTCGCTGACGTCGGGGGTCGGCTCACCCGATCCGGACACCATGGTGATCGCCTGGTCGGCCAAACCTGGCAGATCCTTCAGGTAGGCGCGGGTGATGGCCGCGGCGTGCGGGTGAGCGGGCAGCCACATGTCACCGAGCCGCACCAACTTCTCTATCTCGGCGTCGTCGACGAAGTAGTGCTTGTCGCGGGCGAGGACCGGCAGGAGCACGGCGAGATGCCGCAGGGCGTCGACGACGCGAAACGATCCGCGCACGGTGAGCACCCCGTGGTCGGAATTCCCCCATTCCACCGGCACCAGCGCCTCGCGTGTCATCTCGACGGTCCAACCGAGCGGCTCGAAGAGATCCTCGGCACTCACGTTGTCGGGGCCACCGGGGCACGGAACCGCAGCGGCGCGCACGGTGAGGTCCCACGTTCGGTCGACCAGCTCGGGCCGCTGGTGGCAGCGTCCGGCCAGTGCGTCACCGAACACCTTGCCCAGAGCGACCACCATGCGGGTGGACGCTTCGTACGGGACGGCGGTGACGTATCGCGATGTCCCGGAATCGCGCGTCGGACGGATGCCGATGCCGTCGACGTGCATCGCGACCCGGCACCGGTCGTCGTCGGCGATCGGGTAGAAGACGGTGGCCACGCCCTGGCTGGTCGGGAACCGCTGTACCCGATCGGGATGCTTGTGCAGCAGGTACCCGACGTCGGTCGCCGGGCCGTCCGGTCCGCCACGTACTTCCAGGGTCATCAACACGCCGACCACACTATCGGTGGGGGCAAACGGTTTTGGCCGGTCAACTGTGTCGCAACAACCGCCAGCGGTCAATCATCTCCTCGACGTCGACGGTGCGGCACACCAGATGTGAGGCCGGGCCCACGCTCGGACGCAACCGGTCCTGCTTCACCCGGGTGTTGAAGTCTGTCAGGATCGTCCGGACCACGCCTTCGTCGGCGATGCCGCGCAACGACTCCGGGAAGGTGTCGCGCTCCTTGCGCAGCTGCAGGGTGGGTGGCAACAGTGCGGTCGAGTCGAGGTCTTCGTCGCGGATCTTCTGCTTGGCCCACCAATCGGGGTCATCGAGTCCGGACAGGTTGAGCGGCTTACCCATTCCGGGCAGATTGTCGAACTCGCCGCGCTCGGTCGCCTCGCGGATCATCTTCTCGACCCGTGACTCGTGACGCTGCGGACGCCACCGCCGTACCCGTCGGAAGTGTCCCTCGGGTCCGGTGGATGCGGGCTCACCGCCGTCCGGTCCGGTCACCGGCCGCTAGACGGTGAACCCGAGGGCGCGCAGTTGCTCGCGGCCGTCGTCGGTGATCTTGTCCGGGCCCCACGGCGGCAGCCAGACCCAGTTGATCTCGACCTCGGTGCACAGTCCGCTGTTGACCAGCGCACCGCGGGTCTGATCCTCGATCACATCGGTGAGCGGGCACGCCGCCGACGTCAGCGTCATGTCGAGTTTCGCGACGGCGTCGTCGGTGATCTCGATGCCGTAGACGAGTCCGAGATCAACGACGTTGATCCCCAGTTCGGGGTCGACGACATCGCGCATGGCCTCTTCGACGTCGTCGAATTGCGGCAGCGACGTACTCGGGCCGGTCGGCGCCGGGTCACCGGCTGTGGTGTCGACGTCGCCCGCGTCGGGATTGATGCTCATGCTGTCTCCGCTCCTTGCGATGCTGGTTGCGATTCGAGTGCCTCGACCGATCGTGCCAACGCGTCCTTGAACGCCAGCCATCCCAGGAGGGCGCACTTGACCCGGGCCGGATACTTGCTCACGCCGGCGAAGGCGATGCCGTCGCCGATGACGTCTTCGTCGCCGTCATCCTTGCCGCGCGAGGTCATCATCGTGTTGAACGAGTCGACGGTCGCCAGCGCCTGTTCGACCGGCAACCCGACGATCTGGTCGTAGAGCACCGACGTCGAGGCCTGGGAGATCGAACAGCCCTGTCCGTCGTAGGAGACGTCGGCGACGGTGGTGCCGTCGTCGCTCAGGGCGACCCGCAGGGTCACCTCGTCCCCGCAGGTCGGATTGACGTGGGCGACCTCGGCGCCGAACGGCTCGCGCAGACCACGGCCGTGCGGATGTTTGTAGTGATCGAGGATCACGTCCTGATACATCTGCTCCATCCGCATCAGGCATTCACCCCGAAGAAGTTCTGCGCCTTGCGGATCGCTGCGGCGAGCGCATCGACCTCGTCGAGGGTGTTGTATGCGGCGAACGACGCACGCGCGGTTGCGGCGACACCGAACCGCTTGTGCAGCGGCCACGCGCAGTGGTGGCCGACCCGGATCGCGACTCCCTCGTCGTCGAGGATCTGGCCGAGATCGTGGGCATGGATTCCGTCGACGACGAACGACACCGCTCCCCCGCGGTCGGTGGTGGTGGTCGGGCCGATGATGCGCAGGCCACCGATCTCGCCGAGTTGCGACAGCGCCCGCTCGACCAGTGAGTGCTCGTGTGCGGCAACGGCGTTCATGCCCAGCAACCGCAGGTAGTCGACGGCCGCGCCGAGGCCGACGACCTGTGAGGTCATCGGTACACCGGCCTCGAACCGTTGCGGTGCGGGCGCGTACGTCGACATCTCCATCGACACGGTCTCGATCATCGATCCACCGGTCAGGAAGGGCGGCAGCGCATTCAGCAACGCCTGCTTGCCGTAGAGCACGCCGACACCGGACGGTCCGAACATCTTGTGTCCGGAGAAGGCCGCGAAATCGACGTCGAGTGCGGCGAAGTCGACCGGCATGTGCGGCACCGACTGGCAGGCGTCGAGGACCACCAGCGCACCCACCGCACGCGCACGGCGTACGAGTTCGGCGACGTCGGCGACCGCACCGGTCACGTTGGACTGATGGGTGAACGCCACCACCTTGACGGTCTCGTCGAGGTCCAGTGAGTCCAGATCGATCCGTCCCGCGTCGGCCGATTCGCCGCCGGTGACCCCGTACCACTTCAAGGTGGCACCGGTGCGGCGGCAGAGTTCTTGCCAGGGAACGAGATTCGCGTGGTGTTCGAGTTCGGTGACGACGACGGTGTCACCCTCACCGAGTGCGCGGCCACCCAGGACATCGGCGCTGCGGTCATCGCCGAGGGTGTAGGTCACCAGATTCAGGGCCTCGGTGGCGTTCTTGGTGAACACGATCTCGTCGGGGGCGGCACCGACGAAACCGGCAATGGTCTCCCGGGCGGCCTCGTAGGCGTCGGTCGCCTCTTCGGCGAGCTGGTGCGCACCGCGGTGGACCGCGGCGTTGCGGGTCGTCAGGAACTCACGCTCGGCGTCGAGAACCTGCAGAGGCCGTTGCGAGGTCGCCCCGGAGTCGAGGTACACCAGCGGTTTGTCGTCCCGGACGGCGCGCGCCAGGATCGGGAAATCCGCACGCACTGCGGCGATGTCGAGGCCGGTGGTCCCGGACCCGACGGCGTCTGCGGAGAGAGTCACGAGTGCTCCTTTCACAGACCCGGCGTCGTGCACCGGGTCAGCGGCTCGCGGCCGCCGAGGTGAAACGTACGTAGCCGTTGTCCTCGAGTTCGTCGGCGAGCTCCGGGCCCGCGGATTCGACGATGCGTCCCCCGACGAACACGTGGACGTGATCGGGCTTGATGTAGCGCAGGATTCGGGTGTAGTGCGTGATCAGCAGGATGCCGCCGTTCTCGGACTCCTTGTAGCGGTTCACGCCTTCGCTGACCACGCGCAACGCGTCGACGTCGAGGCCGGAGTCGGTCTCGTCGAGGATCGCGATCTTCGGCTTGAGCAGGTCGAGCTGCAGGATCTCGTGGCGCTTCTTCTCGCCACCGGAGAAGCCCTCGTTGACACTGCGTTCGGCGAAGGACGGGTCGATCTCCAGGGCGGTCATCGCCTCCTTGGTCTCCTTGACCCAGTGGCGCAGCTTGGGGGCCTCACCGCGCACCGCGGTCGCCGCGGTCCGCAGGAAGTTCGACATCGACACGCCGGGCACCTCGACGGGGTATTGCATCGCCAGAAACAGTCCGGCACGCGCGCGTTCGTCGACACTCATCTCCAGGACGTCCTCGCCATCGAGGGTGATCGAGCCCTGGGTCACCTGGTACTTCGGGTGCCCGGCGATGGCATAGGACAGCGTCGACTTGCCGGATCCGTTGGGCCCCATGATCGCGTGCGTCTCGCCGGAGCTCACGGTCAGATCGACACCCTTGAGGATGTGGATGGGTTCGGCGTCGGCGTCGCTCTGCGCGACGTCGACGTGCAGGTCACGGATTTCCAGTGTGCTCACGATTGATTCCTTGATGGGTGTCTGTGGGTGCGTGTGGGCTGATGTCCGGTGCGAGGTTTTTACGTCGGCGGGTCAGGCGCCGGCGATCTCGAGTTCGGCCTCGACCGCCGCCTCGAGTCGTTCGCGGAGCTCGGGAACCGCGATCTTGGCGATGATCTCGCCGAAGAATCCGCGGATGACCAGCCGTCGGGCCTGATCCTCGGGGATACCTCTGGCCTGCAGATAGAACAGTTGCTCGTCGTCGAATCGACCGGTGGCACTGGCGTGTCCGGCGCCGACGATCTCGCCGGTCTCGATCTCCAGGTTCGGTACCGAGTCGGCGCGTGCGCCGTCGGTGAGCACCAGGTTGCGGTTGAGCTCGAAGGTGTCGGTGCCCTCGGCCTCGGGGCGAATCAGCACGTCGCCGATCCACACGGTGTGCGCCTCGCGCGCACGATCGGTCGCATCGCCTTGCAGCGCACCCTTGTACACGACATTGGAGCGGCAATTGGGCTGGCTGTGATCGACGAGCAGGCGCTGTTCGAGGTGCTGGCCGGCGTCGGCGAAGTACAGACCCCACAATTCGACGTCACCGCCGGGTGCGTCGTAGTGCACCACCGGGGACAGACGAACGAGGTTGCCGCCCAGGCTGATCGCGAAATGACGAACCGTGGCGTCCCGTCCCACCCGCAGGTGGTGGGCGGCCACGTGCACGGCGTCGTCGGCCCAGTCGTGGACGTTGACGACGGTCAGTGCGGCGGAGTCGCCGACGACGAACTCGACGTTCTCCGCATACGTTCCGCCACCCTTCTGATCGAGGACGACGACGGCACGCGCGAACGGTTCGAGCCGAATCTGCAGGTGCCCGAACGCCGTCTGGCCCTCGCCGGGTCCGGTGACCTCGATGGTGACCGGCTCGCCGAGCTCGACCTCTCGCCCGACCGTCACCACGGTCGCCTGGGTGAATGACGAATACGCTTGCGCGGCAATGCGATCGAACGGTACGCCGCCCTGGCCGAGCCGTTCGTCGTCGCGCCCGACGGTGTCGACGGTGACCCCGTCGCCCGCGCCGCCGACCGTCACGGTCGCCTCCGCGGTGCGCTCGGCGGTGCCGTCATGCAGACCGCGGAGGCGACGGAACGGGGTGAACCGCCACGCCTCCTCGCGCGGGCTGGGTACCTCGAAGGCGTTGACGTCGAACGACGTGAACTGCTCGCCTTTGTTGACCGGTCCGGCGGAAACCACCGGCAATGTCGGATCGGCCATCAGCCGACGGCTCCTTCCATCTGGAGTTCGATGAGACGGTTCAGTTCGAGCGCGTACTCCATCGGGAGTTCCTTGGCGATCGGCTCGACGAAGCCCCGGACCACCATCGCCATCGCCTCGTCCTCGGTCAGTCCGCGACTCATCAGGTAGAACAGCTGATCGTCGCTGACCTTCGACACGGTGGCCTCGTGGCCCATGGTGACGTCGTCCTCGCGGATGTCGACATACGGATAGGTGTCGCTGCGCGAAATGGTATCGACAAGCAACGCATCGCATTTCACCGTCGACCGGCTGCCGTGCGCGCCGTTGTTGATCTTGATCAGACCACGGTAGGAGGCGCGGCCACCGCCCCGCGCGACCGACTTGGAGACGATGTTGCTCGAGGTGTTGGGCGCAAGATGCACCATCTTGGAGCCGGTGTCCTGATGCTGTCCCTCGCCGGCGAACGCGACCGAGAGCACCTCACCCTTGGCGTGCTCACCGGTGAGCCACACGGCCGGGTACTTCATCGTCACCTTGGACCCGATGTTGCCGTCGATCCACTCCATGGTGGCGCCGGCCTCGGCCTTGGCGCGCTTGGTGACCAGGTTGTAGACGTTGTTCGACCAGTTCTGGATGGTCGTGTAGCGGCAGCGACCACCCTTCTTGACGATGATCTCGACGACCGCGGAGTGTAGCGAGTCGGTCTTGTAGATCGGTGCGGTGCACCCCTCGACGTAGTGCACGTACGCACCCTCGTCGACGATGATCAACGTCCGCTCGAACTGGCCCATGTTCTCGGTGTTGATCCGGAAGTAGGCCTGCAGCGGGATGTCGACGTGCACGCCCGGCGGGACATAGATGAACGAGCCGCCCGACCACACCGCGGTGTTCAGCGCGGAGAACTTGTTGTCACCCGCCGGGATGACCGATCCGAAGTACTCCTGGAAGATCTCCGGATGCTCCTTGAGACCGGTGTCGGTGTCGAGGAAGATGACGCCCTGCGCCTCGAGATCCTCGCGGATCTGGTGATAGACCACCTCGGACTCGTACTGCGCGGCCACACCGGCGACGAGCCGCTGCTTCTCCGCCTCGGGGATACCGAGCTTGTCGTAGGTGTTCTTGATGTCCTCGGGCAGTTCCTCCCACGAGGTGGCCTGCTTCTCGGTCGAACGCACGAAGTACTTGATGTTGTCGAAGTCGATGCCGTCGAGTTCGGCACCCCAGTGCGGCATCGGCTTGCGATCGAAGATCTTGAGCGCCTTGAGACGCTGATCGAGCATCCACTGCGGCTCGGACTTCTTGCCCGAGATGTCGGCGACGACCGCCGGGGACAGGCCGCGCTGGGCGCTGGCGCCCGCGACGTCGGAGTCGGCCCAGCCGTAGCCGTACGTGCCCAACGACGCGATGGTCTCTTCCTGCGTGAGCGGCGCCGCCTTGCCGACCGGGGTGGACTCGCCGGCGGTGGTGACCGTGGGATCGGTGACTGTCATCGCGAAGCCTTTCGACTCTGGGGGTGTCGAGCGGATGCGGGCTGTGCATCACTCGTCGGGGTCGTGCTGTGCTGATGTTCTTCGGGATCCGGCTGACGCTCTTCGGGATCCGACCGTGCGGTGGCATCCGGGGGTGGATCGGGATGCGGAAGCGGAACGTGGGTGGTGCACGCGCAGTCACCGTTGGCGATGGTCGCCAGTCGCTGCACGTGCGTGCCGAGCAGCTCAGTGAATACCGCGGTCTCCGCTTCGCACAACTCGGGGAACTCGGTGGCCACATGCGCCACCGGGCAGTGGTGCTGACAGATCTGCATGCCTGCGCCGACCTGCCGGGTGTTCGCCGAGTATCCGGCACTGGTCAGCGCCTCGGCGATCTCGGTGACGGTCCCGGCAACCGTGGACGGATCGGTCGCGGGATCGATGCCGTCGACGATGCGTTCCACCCGTTCTCGGGCGAAGTCCGCGACTGCATCGGAACCGCCGAGGTCACGCAGCTTGCGCATCGCCGCGCCGGCGAGATCGTCGTAGGCGTGGCGGAGCTTGCCCCGGCCGACCGCGGTCAGCTGGAACCACTTCGCCGGACGTCCTCGACCGCCTCGCTGGCCGAACGCCGGGGATGCTTCCTCGACATCGCCCGCCGCGGTGAGCGCGTCGAGATGACGACGGATTCCGGCAGCGCTGATCCCGAGCCGGTCGGCGATCTCCCCTGCCGTCAACGGCCCGTCCTCCACGAGCAGGGAGATGACCGCAGCCCGCGTCTGCCCATCGGCGTGGACACCATGATGGGCGGCGTCGGGCACGGTTTCGCCCCGCACAACATCACCGCGCATGGTTTTCACAACACGAGTGTGACGTAATTGATTCCCTCGTGCCAGCAAGGGTGCCCTTAGCCCTGCCCCCCTGTAGCCCTGCCCCCATCCGCCGTACCCGACGAGATCACGGCCGCCACCTCGTCGGCGGCGGTGCGGTCACCCACTACAGTCGTCGTGTGTCGGAATCACCCGCGTCAGAGGCCTCGGTACTGCGCCGAACCCTGGACTACGTCGGGTTGGGCGCACCTGCGCGGCGGGCCCGGCGCGATCCCGACCGTCGCGGCTACTACGGCGTCACCGTGGCCAAACTGCACGACCCCGAGCACGAGGTCGGTCCCCTCGACGCCGCCGAGAACCGCCGGCTGCTGCGCATCAAATTGTTCGGCGCGACCGGCACCATCCTGATGCTCGTCGGGTCGTTGGGCACCGGGCAGATCCCGGTGCTCCAGAACCCGGTGGCCGGTATGCGTGTGCTGTCGCTGCCGTCGCGGATGTGGAGCACCGCGCTGACGCTGTCGATCGGCGGGACCATCATGCTCGTCGTCGCATGGCTGCTGATCGGGCGGTTCGCGGTCGGACGCTTCAGCGTCGAGGTCCTCCACGGCCGCAGTCCGGCGCGCCGGATGACCCGTCAGCAGGCCGATCGCACCCTTCTGCTGTGGATCGCGCCGATCATCGTCGCGCCGCCCCTGCTCAGCAAGGACATCTACTCCTATCTCGCGCAGTCGGCGATCGCCTATCGCGGAATGGACCCCTACACGGTCAGTCCGCTGCACGGACTCGGTGTGGGCAACGTCCTCACCAGGTCGGTACCCAACCTCTGGCGTGACACGCCTGCGCCGTACGGTCCGTTCTTCATCTGGATCGGCAAGGGCATCACCGCGGTGACCGGCGACAACATCACCGCGGCCATCTTCCTGCACCGCCTGGTGGCGTTGGTCGGGCTGGCGTTGATCGTGTGGGCGCTGCCCCGGCTGGCGCGGCGGTGCGGGGTCTCGCCGGTGGCCGCATTGTGGTTGGGGGCGATGAACCCGCTGGTCATCCTGCATCTGGTGGGTGGCATCCACAACGAGGCACTCATGCTCGGGCTCATGCTGGTCGGCATCGAGTTGTGCTTCCGCGCGATCTACGGTGCGCAGCGGCTCCGCACGCCGGGATCGTGGCGGCCGACCGGTGCCGGGTGGCTGTTGCTCGCCGGAGCCGCAGTGATCGCGACCAGCTCACTGGTGAAGTTCACCTCGGTCCTCGCGCTCGGGTTCGTGGGGATCGCGTTGGCCCAACGGTGGGGTGCATGCCTGCCCGCGCTGCGTGGGGCACCGATTCGACAGTGGTGGGCGAGGTCACGCACCACGGTGTGGGCGTTGGCTGCCTCCGCGGGCCTGCTCGGCGCCGTGCTCGCGGTCGTGATGGTGGTCATCTGCGTGGGCACCGGCCTCGGCTTCGGTTGGACCTCGACACTGTCCACCGGCGCTGTCGTCCGCTCGTGGATGTCGATGCCGACGTTGCTGTCGGTGTCTGCCGGGCGGGTCGGGGTCTTCCTCGGTCTCGGCGACCAAACCCAGGCGATCCTCGACGTCGTCCGGCCGCTGGGCCAGGTCATCGCCGCGGTCTTCGTGGTCCGCTGGATGCTCGCGACGTTGGCCGGGCGCCTGCACCCGCTGGGAGCGTTGGGTGTGTCGATGGCGACGGTCGTCGTCTTCTTCCCCTTCGTCCAGGCCTGGTATTTGCTCTGGGCGGTCATCCCGCTCGCGGCCTGGGCGACCCGGCCGTGGTTCCGTATCGCGACCATCACCGTCTCGGCCATCATCGCGATCGTCGTCATGCCCACCAGCTCCAACACCAGCGGCGTGGTCCTCGCCCAGGGGCTGCTGGCCGGTGTGATCATGGTCGCGGTGATGACGGCACTGTTCTTCGAGGACTGGCCTCGGTGGCGTCCGCGACGGCGCTGGTCGAAGCGCCCGACCCCCGAACACACCGACACCGCGGCGTGATCGACGGTGTTCACGCGGACGCGAGCGCACGCGGTCGACGGTTTTTTACCTGTGCGCACGAAGGCATAGTCTGACCAGTGTGCGCAGCGCGACCTCCTCGCCGTCGAGCGACGATCCGATGACGGATCGTCACCTCGACGGCCCGTCCCCCGAAGCGCGGACCGTTGTCGGCGTCGACGCCCCCGCCCTTCGGGTGTGCGGACTGGTCAAGCGCTTCGGCGACCGGATCGCCGTCGACGGCCTCGATCTCGAACTCCCCGCAGGGTCGATCCTCGCCCTCCTCGGCCCCAACGGCGCGGGCAAGACCACCACGGTCGAGATCTGTGAGGGCTTCCTGACCCCCGATGCAGGAACGGTCACCGTCCTCGGCCTCGATCCCCGGCACGACAACGACGCGCTACGTCGACGCGTCGGCGTGATGCTGCAGGGCGGCGGCGCCTACCCCGGCGCGCGTGCCGAAGAGATGCTGCGACTGTGCGCGTCGTACTGCGCCGACCCGATTGATCCGGACTGGCTGCTCGACGCTCTGGGTTTGCGTGATGCCGCCCGCACACCGTTTCGCCGTCTGTCCGGTGGCCAGCAGCAGCGCTTGTCGTTGGCGTGCGCCATCGTCGGGCGCCCCGAACTGGTGTTCCTCGACGAGCCCACCGCAGGGCTCGACGCGCACGCCCGACTGGTCGTGTGGGAGATCATCGACCGCCTGCGCGGCGACGGGGTGTCGGTGCTGCTGACCACCCACCTGATGGACGAGGCCGAGCACCTCGCCGATCACGTCGTCATCATCGACAGCGGTCGTGTGGTCGCAGCCGGTACACCCGCCGATCTCACCAGTCGCGGCGCCGAGAACGAGCTGCGGTTCAGCGCTCCGCGCGGACTCGACCTGACGTTGCTGACGCTGGCGTTACCCGAGGGTTACGTGTGTTCGGAGACCGCGCCCGGCAGCTATCTGGTGGTCGGGTCGATGACCCCGCAGGTGTTGGCGACGGTGACCGCGTGGTGCGCGAAGATCAACGTACTGGCGACCGATTTGAGGGTGGAGACACGCAGTCTCGAAGACGTGTTCCTGGATCTGACCGGCAGGGCCCTGCGATGACCGACTCGACAACCGTGGGATCCGCCGCGGGCCCGGTGCGTTTCCCGCCGGGCACCTTCACCCCACGTGGCGGGGCGGCGCCACTCGTGGCGATGCTCGCGGCGCAGACCCGTCTCGAACTGCGGCTGCTGCTGCGCAACGGCGAACAACTCCTGCTCACCATGTTCATCCCGATCACGCTGCTGATCGGATTGTGCCTGCTACCCCTCGACACCGACCTCGGATCGAGTACCGCCGAACGCGCGGCGACCTTCGTCCCGGCGATCATGACCGTCGCAGTGATGTCGACGGCGTTCACCGGGCAGGCCATCGCCGTCGGCTTCGACCGACGCTACGGAGCACTCAAACGCCTTGGGGCAACGCCGATTCCACGGTGGGGCATCATCGTCGGCAAGTCGCTGGCGGTGGTGGCCGTAGTGGTGTTGCAGTCGGTGATCATCGGCGCCATCGGCGCCGGCTTCGGCTGGCGTCCCGGTCTCGGCGGCCTGGCGATCGGTGCACTCGTGATCGCCCTGGGCACCGCCGCCTTCTCGGCGATGGGCCTCCTGCTGGGCGGAACACTGAAGGCCGAGGTCGTGCTCGCTCTCGCAAATCTGCTGTGGTTCGCGATGGTCGGCGTCGGCAGCGTCGTCGTCATGCAGTCACGGATCCCCGACGCCGTGTGGTGGGTGGCCCGATGTGTGCCCTCCGGTGCGCTCACCGAAGCCCTCGAGCAGGCCACGCACGGCAGTGTCGACGTCGTCGGCGTTGTGGTGCTGCTGGCGTGGGCGGCGGTCACCGGCGCCCTCGCGGTCAGGTGGTTCCGATTCGAGTGAGATCGCCCCACCTGCCCACTCCCCCGACAGCTCTCACGATTGCGGGACCCCGATGACGACTTCAGAGAAGACCCCCGCGGCCGCCGACCGGCCCGCGCCCGTCGCGACCACGCGCTCGGGCCTGGCCCGTGTCCCCGGCTTCGGTCGCCCGACGATCCGTTTCGTCCATCGCTGGGCGATCGCTCTGCTGGTCGCCAACGTGGGCATCGTCGTCACCGGCGGCGCCGTCCGGCTGACCGGCTCCGGATTGGGGTGTCCCACCTGGCCGCAGTGCACCGACGGTTCGTTCGTCCCGCACGAGGCGATGGGCTATCACGCGGCCATCGAATTCGGTAACCGCATGCTCACGTGGGTGCTCACCATCATCGCGATTGCCGCGGTCGTCGCGGTGTGGCGTCAGGCGTCTTCGCAGCGCCGCAACCGTGTCCTGGTGGTCCTGCTCGCGCTGGGCATTCCCTTTCAGGGTGTCGTCGGCGGCATCACCGTACTGACCGACCTGAACCCATGGGTGGTCTCACTGCACTTCTTGCTGTCGATGCTGTTGGTGTCGGGAGCCACGGTGCTCGTGTTCCGCACGAGTCCGTATCCACGGGAATCCGCGGTGACGGGCATCGCCGCACGCGTCGGCCTGATCATGGCGTGGCTCGTGTACGCGGTCACGTGGATCGCGATCTATCTCGGCACCGTCGTCACCGGCTCCGGTCCGCACGCCGGCGACGTCCATGCCCACCGCAACGGCCTGACGCCATCGCAGACGACGCAGCTACACGCCGACTCGGTCTTCGTCCTCATCGGTTTGGCAATCGCGGTTGTGGTCATCACGCGGGTCATGCGGATGCCGCAATCCCGGGCGGCCCTCACCTACGCGGGGCTGCTGGTCCTGCAGGGGATCATCGGCATGGTGCAGTACTTCACCGACCTGCCCATCCTGCTGGTGCTGCTGCACATGCTGGGCAGCGGGCTGCTGCTGATCGGAGCCACCTGGCTGGTGCTGTGGTTCCGGTTGTCGGACAGCCCATCTGGAGACCCGGTACCCCTCACCTGAGGGCACTGGAGCCCACGCGACCTCACCGCGCCAGCCAGCGCCGAATGTGCCCGACGAGTTCCTCTGTGCGTTCCAGAGGTGCAAGGTGCCCGACGCCGTCGAGCAGCGTGACGACGACATCGCCGGGCAACGCGTCTCGAAGGCGGCCGGCCTGTTCGACCGGCAACCACGGATCGTTCACCCCCCAGCCGATCTCGACCCGACATGTGACGTCCGCCAGTCGCGCACAGATCGGTTCGGTGTGGTCCTCCGACAGCTGCGCGACCTGTCGATAGAACGCAGCTTGGCCCACCTCACCGAGCCACGGTTCGACCAGCCCGCGCACTGTGTCGTGTGGCAGATCGACGACGGCGGCACCGGCGATGTAGCGATGCACGAGCGCCTCGTGCAGATCCGCGGGAAGTTGTTGGAAAACCTCGGCGTGCCTGCCCACCAGCGCGAAGAACGCAGAGCCCCATGGGCGCAGCGTCACCGCGTCGAGCAGGTAGACACCGCTCATCGCGACTCCGTCGAACAGGTGCGCGCCGAGCGTGACCGCCCCACCGATGTCGTGCGCGAGTACATGGGGGCGGACTGGGTTCCAGATACGCACGAGTTCGGCGAAACGTTGCCGTTGCGCGATCAAGATCAACCGGCACCTCCGGACCCTTGGTCGACCGACCGTAGCCGGGCATGTCCCACAGGAAGACACGATGGCGCTCGGCCAATCGCCGGGCCACCGGTAACCACACCCCCGCCGACCACGGAGTACCGTGCGTGCACACCACATCGGGGCCTTTCCGCCGGCCCCGAGGGGGCTCGAGGACATAGGTCGCGATGGCGGCGCCGTCGATCTCGACGATGGCGGGCGTGGGCAATGCATCGGCTTTGAAAGGCATCCCCGAACCGTAGGACCTCAGGTCGACCTGAGGTCAAGGCATGATGTGGTGATGCGCATCGCCGAAGCGGCCGCACTGGTCGGCGTCGAAGTACATGTCCTGCGTCACTGGGATGACATGGGCGTCGTCGTGCCCGACCGCACCCTGGCCGGGCATCGCGAGTACAGCGCCGAGCACGTGAGCCGTCTACACGTACTGCGCGCGTGCCAGCACGTCGGAATGAGCTTGCGAGAAATACGCGTCGTACTCGATCGCAACGCAGCCGAGCGCCGCCAGATCATCGATCGACGGATCGACGAGATCCGGGTGCGGCGCCGTCGATTGGCGGACGCGGAGTCGTTTCTCGTCCATGTCGTGGAATGTCGGCACGACCTGTTGACCCGGTGCCCGGAGTGCAGCGTCTTCGCCGGGTCGGACGCAGTCGAGCCCGAGGAAGCCGGCTGAGTCCCCGGTCACCTCGGCTTCCACTCCCGGGATACCGACTCAGAGAATGGCTTGATTACGGGGCTTCGGGAAGTGCTTCTGTCCGGCGACCCAGCCGGCCATCTTGCGATAGTGCGACGGCTCGACGGTCGTCGATGACGTCAGGTCGCGGTCCCACTCGGCGGTCTCGACGCCGGCCACCGCTTCCACGACTGCGGTGGCGGTCGCGAGGTCGGCGACCACGCGATCGCCGAGGATGCCACCCTGTTCGCCGACGAGAGTGATCCGCACGCCGGCCGCGCCGATCGGCTGCAAGACGGCCTTGGCCGACCCGCCTTCCCGGCTGACGAACTTCTCGATCGAGGACACCACATCTCGCGGTACCGACACGGTCGGGGCGGCGGTGGAGGTCTCGGAGTTCTCGGCTGCGGGCTGCTCGCTCATGGTCATCGAGCATACCGAGGTGGGGCCGCCGGGTAGACACGCGCCACGACCGATGCCGGAGCATCACTCATCGAGGTACCGCGTATCGCGGGCGAGCGGTTCCCATCGGTCAATGTCTGCGCATTGAATCCTCAGCTTCTCCCGGATTCGCTCGATGGCTTCGGGCCCCAGTGGAAGTCGGAGAGGCGGTTCGGGGTCGTCGAGCGCCCGAAGGATGATCTGGGCTGCCCGACGCGGATCATTGGGCTGACGTTGATCCTGATCGACGAATCGGGCACGCAGCCACCCGGCCGGTGTCTCGTCGTAGGCGGCCAGCGGCTGCGCGTAATGGATCGACCGCCCGGCGAAGTCGGTTCGGAACGGCCCCGGTTCAACTATCAGGACCTTGATCCCGAAACCGGCCACCTCGCCGGCAAGTGCCTCCGACATGCCTTCGAGCGCGAACTTGGATGTCGCGTACGCGGCGTGACCGGGATTCCCGACGATGCCGCCGACCGATGACATCTGCACGACGTGACCGCCGCCGTGTGCGCGCATCGATGGCAGAACTGCGCGAGTCAATCGCAGTGCGCCGAACACGTTGGTCTGCAACAGGCCCAGCAGGTCATCGTCGGAGAGTTCTTCGACGGCCCCGAGTAGACCGTGTCCGGCGTTGTTGACCAGCACATCGATACGGCCGAATCGCGCCAACGTGAACTCAACCGCACGAAGGACCGAATCAGGCTGTGTCACATCGAGTTCGGTGTGACACGGGAAGTCCTGCACCGACTCCGGCGATCTCCCGGTCGCCACGACCACATCACCGGCCCCGGTGGCCGCTTGGGCCAACTCACGCCCGAAACCCGAACCGGCCCCGGAGATCAACCACACCTTGCCCATGACACCCCCCTGCCGCAGTTACCTTGATACTCAAGATACAACGGTATCACGATAACCTTGAGTATCAAGGTAACTGCGAAAGGCGTCTCTGATGACCACACGTCCAGCCCCGGACGGCAGATCGACCAGCGACCTGCCGAACACGACAACGTCGGACTCGACGTCAAATGACCTCGACGAATGGCTCGCGGCGACCCCCGGCATCGACTCGAACACCGACGCAGCGACCGAAGCGGCTCGCCAGCGAATCGGGAGACTTTCGCACATGCTCGCTGCGGTGCTCGACGAAGTCGCTGCCGCTCATCACCTGACGCCCGGCGACTGGGAGGCACTGTCGGTGATGGCGCGCTCCGGCGGTGCATGCACACCGACCATGATCGGCGACGCCCTGGCATTGACCTCCGGGACCGTCAGCACCCGCATCAGGAGGCTCATCGACGGCGGGCTGGTGACACGAACGCCAGATGGACCCGTCGACCGACGTTCCCGTCCGGTACGGCTGACACCGACCGGCTGGCGCCGATGGCGCCGAGCGACCGAGGATCGCGTCAGGCTCGAACGGGAACTGTTCGGCTCCTTGAGCTCGGCTCAGACCGACCAGCTCAACGAGCTACTCACCGTCGCGCTCGCCGGTTTCGAATCGCGGTACGGGCGCGCTCCGGCGCACGATCGGGTGGGCTGAGTCGGTCTCGATCCACTCGACATGTGCCGCCGCCCGAAACTTGGCAGAGTCACTGCCATGAACGCCTCCGCCACGACCCCGCCGGCCCCAGACGAGCGCGAAAAGCTGACCTGGGAGATGAACGGCCGGGCATGCCGCGACCTCGCCCAGCAGATCGCCGACGACGGCTTCGTCCCCGACATCATCCTGGGCATCGCCCGCGGAGGTCTCATCCCGGCCGGCGCGATCGCCTATGCGCTCGACTGCAAGCTGATGATCTCGCTGAACGTGGCCTTCTACACCGGCATCGGCGAGACCCTGGCCGAACCGGTGATGCTGCCGTCACTGCTGGAGAGCAGTGGACTACACGATCAGAAGGTGCTCGTCGTCGACGACGTCGCCGACTCCGGCAAGACCCTCGCCCTCGTCGACGACTTCTGCGAGCACCAGGGCCGGGTCGCCGAGGTCCGCAACGCGGTGATCTACCAGAAGCCGCACACGATCACCACTCCCGACTACTGCTGGCGCACCACCGCCAAGTGGATCGATTTCCCGTGGTCGGTGGAACCCCCGGTCACCGGAGCCGCCGAGAAACCGTGATGATTCCGACGTCTTGGCCGGGGTGTAGAAACGACTCATGCGCGCAATTCAGGTCACTCGACACGGCGGTCCGGATGTCTTGAGCTACGGGACGGTCGACGATCCGATCCCCGCTGCCGACGAGGTTCTCGTTCGCGTCACCGCCGTCGGCGTCAACTTCATCGACACCTACCTTCGCCGTGGTCTGTATCCCTCACAACCGCCGTATGTGCCCGGTACCGAGGGCGCCGGTGAGATCGTGGCGGTCGGCTCGGAGGTCTCCGATCTCGGTGTCGGCACCCGCGTCTGCTGGTGCGATGCTCCAGCCAGCTACGGCGAGCTCGTGGCGGTCCGTGCCGCTCGTGCGGTGCCGATCCCCGACGGCGTCACCGACGAGGTCGCCGGGAGTTCGTTGTTGCGTGGGTTGACTGCCCACTATCTGCTCGACGGCAGCGCGCACCCCGCCGAGGGCGACGCGATCCTGCTGCACGCCGGTGCCGGTGGCGTCGGGCTGATCCTCACCCAGCTGGCCAAGCGCAAGGGTCTGCGGGTGATCACGACCGTGTCCTCGGACGAGAAGGCCGAACTGTCGGCCGCGGCCGGCGCCGACCACGTGCTCCGCTACGGCGACGACCTCGTCGAGCAGGTGCGAGGTCTCACCGACGGTGCCGGAGTGCGGGTCACCTATGACGGGGTGGGTGCAGACACCTTCGACCAGTCGGTGGCATCGACCGGCATTCGCGGATTCGTGGTGCTCTTCGGCGCGGCCAGCGGCCCGGTGCCACCATTTGATCTGCAGCGTCTCAACAGCGCGGGCTCGTTGTCGGTGACCCGACCGACCCTGGCGCATTTCATCGCCGATCCCGACGAATTGGCATGGCGCGCATCGGAGTATCTCGGAGCACTCGCCGACGGCGTCGAGGTGCGGGTCGGACAGCGGTACCGTCTCGCCGACGCCGAACAGGCACATGCCGATCTCGAGGGCCGGCGTACCACCGGGACGTCGGTTCTCGTGCCGAACTGACGAAGAGGTACCTCGGCGCCCTAGAAGACGTGCGTGAGGACCGGCAGGTTCACGACGGCGTCGATCGCCAGTCCGCAGAACAGGATCGCCAGGTACTCGTTGGACTGCAGGAAGATCTTGAGCGGCGTCACCTCGGCGCCCTGCCGGGTGTCGCGATAGAGCTTGTGGACCCGGCTGAGGAACCAGGCGCCGGCCAGCACCGCGACCGCCGCGTAGATCCAGCTGGCCGCCGGGATCAATGCCAGTGACGCCAGCACCGTGGCCCAGGTGTAGAAGAGCATCTGTCGGGTCACGTGCTCGTCGGAGGCGATCACCGGGAGCATCGGCACCCCGGCGGCCTTGTAGTCCTCGCGATACCGCATGGCCAGCGCCCAGGTGTGCGGCGGCGTCCAGAAGAAGATGACGAGGAAGAGCACCACCGGCTGCCAACTCAGGGCTCCGGTCACCGCTGCCCAGCCGACCAGGGTCGGCATGCAGCCCGCGGCCCCGCCCCACACGACGTTCTGCCAGGTACGTCGCTTGAGGATCATCGTGTAGACGCCGACGTAGAAGCCGATGGTCGCGGTCACCAACAGGGCGCTGAGCAGGTTCGCGGCGAAGAACAGCACCAGGAACGACGCCACCCACAACACGATCCCGAAGATCAGCGCACTGCGGGTGGCGACGGCCTTCCGGGCCAGTGGCCGACGCGCGGTGCGTCGCATCTTCTTGTCGATGTCGGCGTCGGCGACCATGTTCAGCGTGTTCGCACTGCCGGCTCCGAGCCAGCCGCCGAGCAGGGTGAACAGGATGACCGCGATGTCGACGTGGCCGCGGTTGGCCTGCAGCATGACCGGGATCGTGGCGACGAGGAGCAGTTCGATGACGCGCGGCTTGGTGAGCGCGATGTAGGCCAGGACGGTGGCCCGGATGCGCTGCGGCCACGTCGCGCCGGTTTCCTCGACAACGCCATCCGTCGGCTCTGCGACGCCGGACTCACGGGACTGGGTGTGCCGAGCGGAGGTGGATCCGCCGGGAGCGGTGCCTTCTCCGCTCACACGTTCCCCAATCCTCACGTCCACTCCTACCTGCCCGAAGGACGCGCTCAGGGCAGTTGACCGGCTATCGAACAGCGCGCCACGGCTACTACACAGCATGGTAGACGCTGCCCCACCCGTTCGAAGAATTGCGTGCGCCGAGCAGGCCGCGAGCCCGACGACGCGCCGCGATACGCGCCGCAGACAAAGGTTGCCGGGCATGGGCGGGCGGTGGCCGATTACTCTGGGAGCAGTGAGGCACCTCCGACGTCCACCACATGTGACGGCTCGCGTTCCGTCCGGCGTGGCGTCGACCCTCGAATCCCCGCTGCTCGAATCCCCGCTGCGGCGAGCGCACGCACCCCGATAGGTACAGGAGACTGCAGAACAGTGGCAGACACAGACGAGATCCGCGAACTCACCACTGCGGCCCACCCCGAGTGGTGGACCGAGGTCGATTCGCGCGCCGTAGACACCGTTCGGGTCCTCGCCGCGGATGCGGTCCAGAAGTGTGGCAGTGGCCATCCGGGCACTGCGATGAGCCTCGCCCCGTTGGCCTACCTGCTGTATCAGCGGGTGATGCGCCACGATCCGACCGACACCCATTGGGTCGGCCGCGATCGGTTCGTATTGTCGTGCGGGCATTCCAGCCTCACCCAGTACATCCAGCTCTATCTGGGTGGCTTCGGGTTGGAGTTGTCCGACATCGAGGACCTGCGCACGTGGGGGTCGAAGACCCCCGGTCATCCGGAGTTGCATCACACGCGTGGTGTGGAGATCACCACCGGTCCGCTCGGGCAGGGACTGGCCTCGGCGGTCGGTATGGCCTATGCCGCACGCTACGAGCGTGGCCTGTTCGATCCGGACGCCGCGGCCGGCGCCAGCCCGTTCGACCACCACATCTACGTGATCGCCTCCGACGGTGACATCGAGGAGGGCGTCACCTCCGAGGCGTCGTCGCTGGCCGGCGCGCAGGAACTCGGCAACCTGATCGTCTTCTACGACAAGAATCACATCTCGATCGAGGACGACACCCAGATCGCGCTGACCGAGGACACCGCCGCCCGCTACGAGGCCTACGGGTGGCATGTGCAGCATGTCTCCGGCGGCGAGAACGTCACCGCGATCGAAGCCGCGATCGAAGCCGCGAAGCAGGTCACCGACAAACCGTCGCTGATCGTGCTGCGCACCATCATCGGGTACCCCGCCCCGGACAAGATGAACACCGGCGCGATCCACGGATCGGCGCTGGGCGCCGACGAGGTCGCCGCCACCAAGAAGGTCCTCGGCTTCGATCCCGACAAGAACTTCGAGGTGTCCGAGGAGGTCATCGCCCATACCCGCGCGCTCACCGAGCGTGGCGCCGCCGCCCACGCCCAGTGGCAGAAGGGCTTCGACGCCTGGGCCGCGGCCAACCCCGAGCGCAAGGCGCTCTTCGACCGCCTGTGGTCCCATGAACTCCCCGACGGCTGGACCGACGTGCTGCCGAGCTGGGAGCCGGGCAGCAAAGCGCTGGCCACCCGCGCCGCCTCGGGCAAGGTACTCTCCGCACTCGGACCGATCCTGCCCGAATTGTGGGGTGGCTCCGCCGATCTCGCGGGCTCGAACAACACCACCATGGACGACGTCGACTCGTTCGGACCGTCGTCGATCAGCACCAAGACCTGGACGGCCAACCCCTACGGCCGCACCCTGCACTTCGGTATCCGCGAACACGCCATGGGCTCGATCCTGTCCGGGATCGTCTTGCACGGTCCCACCCGCGCCTACGGCGGTACCTTCCTGCAGTTCGCCGACTACATGCGGCCCGCGGTCCGGCTGGCGTCACTGATGGCGATCGACCCGATCTACGTCTGGACCCACGACTCGATCGGCCTCGGCGAGGACGGCCCGACCCACCAGCCGGTCGAGCACCTCGCGGCGCTGCGCACCATCCCGAACCTCGATGTGGTCCGTCCGGCCGATGCCAACGAGACCGCCCACGCCTGGCGCCACCTGCTCACCCGGCGTGACCATCCGGTCGGCCTGTGCCTGACCCGTCAGGGTGTGCCGGTCCTCGAGGGCACCTCGTACGAGGGTGTCGCGGCCGGTGCGTACGTGTTGTCGGAGGCCGACGGCGAGCCGCAGGTCGTGCTGATCGGCACCGGCTCCGAGGTCCAACTCGCCGTGGAGGCACAGAAGACCTTGGCCGACAAGGGAATCCGCGCACGCGTGGTGTCCATGCCGTGCTTCGAGTGGTTCTTCGAGCAGGACGCGGAATACCGCAATTCGGTGCTTCCGCCGTCGGTGCCTCGCGTCTCCGTCGAGGCCGGCATCGCCATGCCGTGGTATCAGGTCGTCGGCGATACCGGGGAGATCATCTCCCTCGAGCACTTCGGTGCCTCGGCCGACTACAAGGTGCTCTACGAGAAATTCGGCATCACCGCCGACGCCGTGGCCACCGCCGCGCAGCGCGTCGTCGGCTCCTGACCCCACGCCCGAACGCCTTCCACCACAACCGAACACACCGAGATCGCGTGCCCCACAAGGACACCACGCGATGCACGCAAGGAGAGAACCGTGACCCAGAACGCCAAGCTCGCCGAATTGTCCGCCGCCGGTGTATCGGTGTGGCTGGATGACCTGTCCCGTGACCTGATCTCCTCGGGAGGTCTGCAGGAGTTCATCGACACCCGCTCGGTGGTCGGCGTGACCACCAACCCGTCGATCTTCCAGGCCGCACTGTCGAAGGGCAACGCCTACGACGAGCAGGTCAACGAGCTCGCCGCCCGTGGCGCCGACGTCGATGCCACCATCCGCACCGTCACCACCGACGACGTCCGCAATGCGTGTGACGTCCTCGCACCGGTGTTCACCGAGTCCCGCGGTGTCGACGGTCGGGTGTCGATCGAGGTCGACCCCCGACTCGCCCACGACACCGACAAGACAGTCGCGCAAGCCATCGAACTGTGGAAGATCGTCGACCGCCCGAACCTGCTGATCAAGATTCCCGCCACCAAGGCCGGGCTGCCGGCGATCACCCGGGTACTCGCCGAGGGCATCAGCGTCAACGTGACCCTGATCTTCTCCGTCGAGCGCTACCAGGGCGTGATGGACGCCTACCTGTCGGGCATCGAGGCCGCCGCGCAAGCCGGCCACGATATCTCGACGATCCACTCGGTCGCCTCGTTCTTCGTCTCCCGCGTGGACACCGAGATCGACAAGCGTCTCGACGCCATCGGTACACCCGAGGCGACCGCGTTGAAGGGCAAGGCGGCGCTGGCCAACGCCCGCCTGGCCTACGCCGCCTACCAGGAGATCTTCGAGGTCGAGTCACGCTTCCACGGTTTGGTCGACAAGGGCGCCAATCCCCAACGGCCGCTGTGGGCCTCGACCGGCACCAAGAACGCCGACTACCCCGACACGCTGTACGTCAGCGAGCTCGTCGCACCAAACACCGTCAACACCATGCCGGGCAAGACGATGGAAGCCTTCGCCGACCACGGCTGGGTCAACACCGACTCGATCATCGGTACCTCGGCAGCCTCACAGGAGGTCTTCGACAAGATCGCCGGCCTCGGCGTCGACCTCGACGACGTCTTCGTCGTCCTCGAGGACGAGGGAGTCAGCAAGTTCGAGGAAGCCTGGAACGAATTGCTCGCAGCCACCGCCGAGCAACTCGACGCCGCGAAGAAGGCCTGAACACGTGCCTACCGGCGGTCCCACGAAATGGCGTAACCCACTTCGGGATCCGCGTGACAAGCGGCTACCGCGCATCGCCGGCCCGTGCAGTCTGATCATCTTCGGCGTGACCGGTGATCTCGCGCGCAAGAAGTTGATGCCCGCGGTCTACGACCTGGCCAATCGCGGTTTGCTGCCACCGTCGTTCGCTCTCGTCGGCTTCGCCCGGCGTGATTGGGACGACGAGGATTTCGCCACGGTGGTGCACGACGCGGTCCGTCAGCATGCGCGCACCGGGTTCCGCGAGGAGGTCTGGGAGCGACTGGCCGAGGGATTCCGCTTCGTACAGGGGTCGTTCGACGACGACGAGGCGTTCGCGCGACTCAAGTCGACGCTGGCCGATCTCGACAACAAGCGCGGAACCGACGGCAATCATGCGTTCTACCTGTCGATTCCGCCGAAGGCCTTCCCGACGGTGTGCGAGCAGTTGCAGCGCAGCGGTCTGGCCGAAGAACGTGATGACCACTGGCGTCGGGTGGTCATCGAGAAACCGTTCGGCCACGATCTGCAGTCGGCGAAAGACCTCAACGGCATTGTGAACGCCGTCTTCCCGGAGTCGTCGGTGTTCCGCATCGACCACTATCTGGGTAAGGAGACGGTTCAGAACATCCTCGCGCTGCGGTTCGCCAATCAGCTGTTCGATCCGCTGTGGAGTTCTCACTACGTCGACCACGTCCAGATCACCATGGCAGAGGACATCGGACTCGGTGGCCGCGCCGGCTACTACGACGGGATCGGCGCCGCCCGCGACGTCATCCAGAACCACCTGCTGCAGCTGATGGCACTGGTGGCGATGGAGGAGCCGATCTCCTTCGAGCCCAAGCAATTACAGGCCGAGAAGATCAAGGTACTGTCGGCGACCCGCAACATCCTGCCGATCGAGGAGAACACCGCCCGCGGTCAATACGGCCCGGGCTGGCAGGGTAGCGAGAAGGTCCCGGGACTCAAGGACGAGGAGGGGTTTGCGGCCGACTCGACCACGGAGACCTATGCGGCGATCGCCCTCGAGGTCGACTCGCGGCGCTGGGCCGGTGTGCCGTTCTATCTGCGGACCGGAAAGCGGTTGGGCCGCAGGGTGACCGAGATCGCCTTGGTCTTCAAACGGGCGCCGCACCTGCCGTTCGACAAGACCATGACCGAGGAGCTGTCGCAGAATGCACTGGTGATCCGGGTGCAGCCCGACGAGGGCATCACACTGCGTTTCGGGTCCAAGGTGCCGGCGTCGAGCATGGAGGTCCGCGACGTCAACATGGACTTCAGCTACGGAACGGCCTTCACCGAGGCATCACCGGAAGCCTACGAACGCCTCATCCTCGACGTGCTGCTCGGTGAGCCGTCGTTGTTCCCGGTGAACGACGAAGTCGAATTGGCTTGGGAGATCCTCGATCCCGTCCTCGAGAACTGGGCGGAGTCGGGTAAGCCCGACACCTACGAAGCCGGGACGTGGGGCCCGAAGTCGGCTGACGACATGATGGCCCGGACCGGCCGCGCATGGCGCCGACCGTGACGACCGATGTGAGAGGACCCCGATGATCATCGAGATGCCCGAGACCTCGACCAACGACGTCGCCAAGAAGATGGTCGAGATCCGCGAGTCCGGTGGCGCGATCAGCCTCGGCCGCGTGCTGACCCTCGTCGTGGTGGCCGAACACGGCGAACCCACCGAGGCCGCCGTGGAAGCGGCGATCGGCGCCAGCAGCGAACATCCCAGCCGGGTCATCGTGCTGGCGTGCGGCTCCAGAAAGGGCGAGTCGCTGCTCAACGCGCAGATCAGGGTGGGCGGTGACGCGGGCGCATCGGAGGTGGTGATCCTGTCGATGTCCGGGCCACTCGCCGATCAACCGCACAGCGTCGTGACGCCGTTCCTGCTGCCGGACTGCCCGATCGTCGTCTGGTGGCCGGGCGCGGCACCCGAGGATCCGTCCGCCGACCCGATGGGCCGGATCGGTCGACGACGCATCCTCGACGCCAGCAAGTCCACGCATCCCGAGAGTGTTCTCGAACGCAGGCTGGCGACCTACTCCCCCGGTGACTCCGATCTCGCGTGGACCCAGATCACGCATTGGCGTGCGCTGCTCGCGTCGGCGATCGATCGCCCGCCGCACACACCGATCCAGTCGGTGGTGGTCACCGGACCGGCCCAGTCCCCGGGCATCGAATTACTTGCGGGATGGCTGTATTCGGCGCTCGGCGTACCCACCACCCGGTCGATCGGAAGTTTCGAGGTCCGGCTGTTGCGTGACCACGGCGCGACGGTCCTGTCGATCGATCAGAACGGCAACGCGGTGATCTCGGTGCCCGGCAAGCCCGATGGTCGGGTCGCCATGACCAACCGTGATCTGCCCGTGTATCTCGCCGAGGAACTGCGCCGCCTCGATACCGACGAGGTCTTCGAGCAGGCACTTCGTGGCGCCGTCGAACTGAGCCAGCAAGGACAACCGGCATGACCACCGAGACACTGGTTTTCGATGACAAGCAGACTCTGGTCGACACCGCGGCACGTCGGTTCGTCGATCTGATCGGTGCCGCTCAGCGCGCTCGTGGGGTTGCGTCGGTGGTGCTGACCGGTGGTAGCAACGGCATCGCGATTCTGGCGTCCCTCGCCGACGACAGCGGTGACATCGACTGGTCCAAGGTTGACATCTATTGGGGCGATGACCGATTCGTCCCGACCGGCGATCCGGAACGCAACTACGGACAGGCCCGGGACGCGCTGCTCGACCATGTGCCGGTCGATCCGGCCCGGGTACATCCGATGGCACCGTCGGACGGCGAGTTCGGTGACGACATCGACGCCGCGGCAGCCGATTACGCCGCCACCCTGTTGGCGAACGCGGGAGCCGATGTGTCCCCGCAATTCGATCTCCACCTGCTCGGCATGGGCGGCGAGGGACACATCAACTCCCTGTTCCCGCACACTGCCGCCACCGCAGAGACGCAGAAGACCGTTGTCGCCGTGGAGGACTCCCCCAAACCACCGCCGCGGCGGATCACCCTCACGCTGCCGGTGGTCAACCGCAGCAAGGCGGTGTGGTTTCTCGTCGCCGGTGAGGACAAAGCACAAGCGGTCGCCGCAGCTCACGCCGGCGCCGACCCTGCCGACTGGCCCTGCGCCGGAGCCCACGGCACCGAGGAGACCGTCTGGTTCCTCGACCACGCCGCGGCCTCCGCTCTCCCCGACGCCTGAAACCCCGTCGGGGTTGGAGCGACGTTTCCGCCATCCGATGTCCGCCCCTTCCCCGGCGGTCGAGGTGCTCGGCGACCAGGCGCCGGGCCTCGAGACTGCCTGCCACGGTGCAGGTTTCGATTCGCGGGTGATGAGAATACCTATCGGCGAGAGGGTCTCGAGGCTCGTCGCTGGCGCTCCTCGGCACCTCGACCATCGGATGGAAAGGTCCGGGGTAGAACGACGGCGCGTTTCCTGACCGACGCTTCCCCCTTCCCCGGTGGTCGAGGTGTGAGCCGCATGCGGCGAGCCTCGAGACCCGGCGAGATGACAAGCATCGCAACCACATCCACTACCCGCTCGACGTAATCGAGCGCCCAGTCGATGAGTTGAAAATAGTTGTCCACAGATTTTGACGGCCCCATCTCCGCCGGGCCGGTTTTGTCGGTACCCCTTCGTACACTCGTTCTCATCAAGTCCGATCGCGGGAGGGGAGGTTGTTCGGATGTCGACCACATTGACGTTCACCGATCCGGATGCCGACGCTGCCGCGATCACAGCCATGTCGCGCGATGAGCTCACCGAGACCGGCCCGGACCTGCTCCGCGAGGCCCGCAAATACGAGGCCCGGACGGTGCTGGCTGCCGCTGCGTTGGCGGAGCGGGTGTTTCGTGAGCATCTGGCCGGGCGGCCCGAGACCGGTGTGTGGGGGTCGGTGGTCGAGCATGCCGAGAGACTCGGCCGGGCCGAGGTGTCGTTGCAGTTCAAGGTCTCCCGTAGCAAAGCCGGGAGTTGGGTGGCGTTGGCGGAGCTGTTGGAGAAGTTCCCGCTGATCCGTGCCGCCTATCTGAACGGGGAACTGTCGACGAATCGGGCTTCGATCATGGCGCGGGCCGCGCAGCGTGGCGAGAATATCGACACCACCGACACCGACACCGTCGAGGCCGGGGAGAACGAGGAGATGTCGTTCGAAGAGATCGTCCTGGATTACGGGTCCCGCGCCACCACCGACCCGGTGCTTTCGCAACAACTCGACGCCGCACTGATTTCGATGAACCCCGACAGTGTGATCGAGGAACGCGACACCATCACCGATCTGGTCGGAAATGTGACCATCACCCCCGATGTTGCTGGGCACTCCGCCCTCGATGCGGTCGTCCCCGCCCACTACGGGGTGTTCCTCACAACCCAGATCAACGCCCTGATCGATGAACGGACCTGCCGTAAGGACCCGCGACGCGTCGGGCCAGTGCGGGTGATCGCCCTCGGGGAGATCACCGGCGTGCCCGGAGCCCGACTCGACTGCGAATGCGGGCAGGACGACTGCACGAAAGGCAGCGATGCCGTCAACAGGGACTCGGCCGAAACACCCTCTGACGCCGAGGATGCGGCAGCGTGGGACGACCTGCTACCCGAATCTGCCGACGCCGACGCTCCCGCAGTCGAGTTGGTTGAGTTGGTCGAGCCGGTCGTCGAACCCGAGATCCCCGACCCCATGGATGAGCCGACGCCGGATGAGGTGGCGGTGGCGTTCGGACGGGCCCTGGTCGTACCCGGCGCACCCGTACTGACCGTGTTGAAGGACCCGGACGGGATTCTCGTACCGCGGTTGCAGGGATACGGATCGATCGACCGCGACTACGCCGCCACCCTCGCCGAGGTGGCCAAGACCATCCATTACCCCGAATCCGTGCGCACGGCTGGGCCGTTGATCCCGCAGATCGCCGACCGCGCACAGGCCCCGCCCGCGGATCCGACCGGACACGGTGGTCACACCGTGCCACCTCCTGGGGCATTGACCTATGCACCCAGCGCGACATTGCGCGCTGAGGTGTTGGCCAATGATGCGTGGTGCCGATACCCGTACTGCGGGATGCCGTCACACCTGTGCGACCTCGATCATTGGCGACCCTTCAACCACACCGACCCCGAGGCCGGAGGCTGGACGGTGCTCGGTGACCTGATCCTGTTGTGTCGGGCTGATCATCAGCGCAAACATCTGGCCGAGTGGGTGCCGACGCTCCTTCTGGATCGGAGGGTGGAGTGGCGGAGCCGACGGACGGGGCAGGTGATTGTCACGTATCCGCGGTGACGGTCTCTATGTCTGTGGGCGGAACCAGCTGCGGTGCAAGAGGTCTCGAGGCTCCTCGCTTGCGCTCGTCGCACCTCGACCACCAGGAAAGGCACCTCGACCATCGGGGGAAGGCACTTCGACCACCAGGAAAAAGCACCTCGACCGAGGACCTAGTGGCTCGCGTCGTAATTGCTTGAACGGTTTGTTTGTTGTGATAATGGGGTATGGCGAATCGTCCTGCTGCGGCGTTGATGTTGAGTGATGGTGATCGTGAGGTGCTGGAGTCGTGGACTCGCTCGGGCACGGTGCAGGCGTCGGCGGCGAAGCGGGCGCGGATGGTGCTGCTTGCTGCTGATGGTGTGGCGAATCGGCGGATCGCGGAGTTGGTAGACGCGTCGCCGACGACGGTGATCGCGTGGCGCGAGCGCTACCTTGAGCGCGGTCTGGCTGGCCTGACTGATCGTCCTCGCTCTGGGCGGCCGCGACGGCTCGATAGGGATGCGATTATCGTCGCCACGCTCACGCCACCGCCGAAAAGCCTTGGGGTGACGCACTGGTCGACTCGGCTGCTGGCGAAGAAGCTGAAAATCTCCGACGCCTCGGTCGCCCGAGCATGGCGAGCGTATGGGATCAAACCGTTCAAGGCCGAGTCGTTTCGGTTCTCCACCGACCCGGAGTTGGTGGGCAAGGTCACCGACATTTGCGGCTTGTACTTGAATCCGCCGGAGAACGCGATCGTGCTCTGCGTTGACGAGAAGTCCCAGATTCAAGCGTTGGATCGAACGGTGCCGATCCTGCCGATGCAACCGGGCAAGGTCGAACGCCGCTCCTATGACTACTACCGGCACGGCACCACCACCTTGTTCGCTGCCCTCGATATCGCGACCGGGAAAGTCACCGCCGCACTCAAGCCCAAGCATCGCCACCAAGAGTTCCTGGCTTTCCTCAAGCAGGTCGAACGGGCCTACCGCGACACCGTCGATGACACCGGTAATCCGGTCGACTTACACCTGGTGATGGACAACTATGCAGCTCACAAACATGCCAACGTGAAGAAGTGGCTTGCCGAGCATCCTCGGGTCATCGTGCATTTCACCCCAACACACGCCTCCTGGATGAACCTCGTCGAGGTCTGGTTCGGCATCATCGAACGCCAAGCGATTCGCCGCGGAGTGTTCACCTCCGTCAAAGACCTCAACACCAAAATCCGCGCGTTCATCGACGGATGGAACCCCAGAGCCCACCCATTCGTCTGGACCAAAACCGCCGAACAGATCCTGGAAAAAGCCAACCGTCCAACAACTTCAAACTCGCGCCACTAGCCGCTGTTGCGCAGTGCGGTCGCCAAACCGTTCATCGTCAGCTGGATCCCTCGGCGGATTCGCGGTGAATCGTCACCGGCGCGGAACCGACGCAGAAGCTCAACCTGTAGCAGATTCAGCGGCTCGAGGTACGGGAAGCGGTTGTACACCGACCGTTTGAGTGCCGCGTTGTCGGCAAGAAGATCGTTGGTACCGGTGATCTTCGAGTACATCGCGATGGTGCGTTCGTGCTCGTCGACGATCATCCCGAAGACGGTGTCGCGCAACTGCTCGTCAGGCACGAGCTGGGCGTACCGATGTGCGAGTCCCATGTCCGACTTGGCGAGTACCTGCGCCATGTTCGACATCACGGTGCGGAAGAACGGCCACTTCTCGTAGTACCGCTGCAGGGTGGCCAGACGGTCCGCGTCGTCGCCGACCCACTGCTCGAAGGCAGCGCCGGTGCCGTACCAGCCCGGCAGCATCACGCGGGATTGCGTCCACGACAGCACCCATGGGATGGCCCGCAGATCGGAGATCTTCTCGGTCTGTTTACGCGACGCCGGACGGCTGCCGATGTTGAGTGCACCGATCTCCGACAGCGGTGTCGACGTCGTGAAGTACTCCACGAATCCCGGTGTCTCGTGCACCAGCGCGCTGTAGGCCGAGCGGGCCAGCGCCGCGATCTCGTCGAGAGTGGTGTAGGCGTCCTCGGATTCGTCCCCGAGTCCCTCGACGTCGAGCAGCGACGACTCGATGGTCGCGGCGAGCAACGTCTCCAGATTGCGTTCGGCGCTGACGGGTTCGGCGTATTTCGCGGCGATGATCTCACCTTGCTCGGTGATGCGCAGCGACCCCTGGACCGCGCCCGGCGGCTGGGCCAGGATGGCGTCGTAGCTCGGTCCCCCACCGCGGCCGACGGTGCCACCGCGACCGTGGAAGAGCCGCAACCGGATTCCGGCCTTGGCCGCGGCCTCGACGAGATCGAGCTCGCCGCGATAGAGCGCCCAGTTCGCGGCCATGTAGCCGCCGTCCTTGTTGGAATCGGAATAGCCGAGCATGACCTCTTGCATGCCCGACTGCCCGTCGACGAGGTCGCGGTACAGCGGGATGTCCAAGGCGGCCAACAGGGTTTCTGCGCCCTGCTGCAGATCCTCGATGGTCTCGAACAGTGGGACGATTCGAACCGTCGAGATGAGTTTCCCGGTGTCGCCGTCGATGTCGATCAGCCCGGCTTCTTTCAGCAGGATCATCGGCTCGAGCATGTCGCTGACCGAGGTGCACATGCTGATGATGTAGTTGGGCACCGACTGCGGTCCGAACCGCGCCACCGCGGTCGCGGCCGCACGGACGATGTTGAGTTCCTTGGTCGCCAACTCGGACAACTCGGCATCGGGCCGGGTGAGCGGCCGCCGGGCGGCGAGTTCATTGGTAAGGATCTCGACCCGCTCGGCCTCGTCCAGCGACCGGTAGTCCGGGTGCACGCCGGCCCACGCCAGCAGTTCGGCGATGACGTCCTCGTGCATGTCGGAATTCTGCCGCATGTCCAGCCCGGACAGATGGAAACCGAAGGTGCGCACCGACTCCCGCAGCCGCAGTAGCCTGTCGTCGGCGATGATGTCGTCGTTGGCGGCGCGGAGTCCGGCATCGATGACGTCGAGGTCGGCGAGCAGTTCGTCGGCGGTCGAGTAGGCGTCGGCACCGTCGAGCAGGAACAGATCCGAGGTCTTCATCACCTCCTCACCGAACAGCCCGGTCGCGGTGGCGACCAACCGAGAACGGATGTGGCGCAATGCAAGACGGAACGGCTCGTCGGCGGCCGCGTCCTCGCGGGGCACACCGGCGAGTTCGTAGACCGCGTCGGAGGTCGTCATGAGCCGGGTCGACATGCTCAGTTCCTGCGCGAGCGCCTCGAGCTCCGACAGGTGGTTGCCGATCGCCGTGCGCGCCGCGAGAGTCGTTGCCATCTCCACGATCTCGCCGGTGACGAACGGATTGCCGTCGCGGTCACCGCCGATCCACGAGCCCATCCGCAGCATCGGCTCGTCGGCCAGACCGGCGTTCGGATACGCCGACCGCAACGCGGCCCGCACCGAGGTGTTGATCTTGGGCACGACCTCGAAGAACGACGCGTCGTAATAGCGCAGGCCCGAACGGATCTCGTCCTGGATGGTGAGCCGCTCGAGGCGGATCAACGCGGTCTGCCACAGCGTGAGGATCTGCCTCCGGATTCCCTCGGTGACCGCCGCCTCCTCGGCGGGCGTCAGTTCGGTCCGCGACCGGTATCGCATCAGCTCGGTGATCCGGTTCTGCGCCTCGAACACCGACCGCCGGCGCGTTTCTGTCGGATGGGCGGTGATCACCGGCACCACCGTCGCGTCGGCGAGCGCATCACCCACCTCGTCATCGCCGAGACCGGCCTCGGCCAGTTTGGCGTATGTGGCGTCGAGGCTACTGTCCTGAGGCGGGTCGCCGGCCCGTACGTGAATCATCCGCCGGCGTTCACGGTGGATGTCCTCGGCCAGGTTGGCCAACAGCGCAAAGTTGCTGAACGCGCGGATGATCGGCATCGCCACCGAGATGTCGAGATCGACGAACAGATCAGCCAACTCGTCGCGATCGATCTCGGCCCGCCGGATCTTGAACGCCGCCACCCGCGCCGACTCGACGAGGTCGAAGACCTCCGCCCCCGAGTGTTCGCGCACCATGTCACCGAGAATGCCGCCGAGCAATCGGATGTCCTCACGCAGCGGTTCGGTGAGGGTGCGGCCCTCGTCGTCGACGACGATGTGGTCGACGATCGAGATGGAAGGACGCCAGTCCGGGGCACCGCGCGAAGGAGAGGTCATTGCCCCAGTATTGCGGCTGCGCGTGACGGTGGCATCTCGGGTGGGCATCTCGGGTGCACAGAAAGTCGGGTACACAGAAAGCACTCGACCCGATGCGGCCGTAGCCGCATCGGGTCGAGAGAAATGTGTCGGGTCAGGCGGACAGCTTGATGTCGACGCCGATACCGATGATGAAGATGAACCACACCAATCCGACAAAGATCGTCAACCGGTCGAGGTTGCGCTCGACGACGCTCGAGCCGGACAGACTCGATTGCACACCGCCACCGAAGAGCGACGACAGGCCACCGCCCTTACCCCGGTGCAGCAGAACCAGGATCACCAGCAGCACACTGGTGATGATCAGGCCGATGTCCAGAACTGTTTCGAGCACGTCAGGCAGATCCTTGTCGGTTGGAATCGAGTCGCGTCCGGCCAGGGGCCGACGACATGGTCGAGCCGGTCACCTCACGAGGAATGCGACCGGCTCGACCAGTGTACGCGTTTGAGCGAGCGCTCAGGGCAGGGGGCCGCCCGCGGCGATCGCCGACAACGTGGAGAACTCGTCGGCCTTCAGGGACGCGCCGCCGACCAGTGCCCCATCGACATCGGTCTGGCCGACGATGTCGCCGACGTTCTTGGCGTTCACCGATCCGCCGTAGAGCACCCGCACCGAGGCGGCTGTCGACGCATCGGCGATCTCGGCGAGTGTGGTACGCACCGCCGCGCAGACCTCCTGCGCGTCGGCGGCACTGGCCACCCGACCGGTACCGATCGCCCACACGGGCTCGTAGGCGATGACGACCTTCGCGATGTCCTCGGCCGACAGCCCCGCCAACGAGCCCTTCAGCTGCGCGACGTTGTAGGCGACGTGCTCGCCGGACTCCCGGATGTCGAGTCCCTCACCGATGCAGACGATCGGCGTCAGACCGTGCTTGAGCGCTGCCTTGGTCTTGGCGAGCACCACCTCGTCGGTCTCGGCGTGCATGGTGCGCCGCTCCGAATGTCCGACGACGACGAAGGTGCACCCGAGCTTGGCGAGGAACGCCCCGCTGATCTCGCCGGTGTAGGCACCCGAATCGTGCGCCGACAGGTCCTGGGCACCGTAGGTCAGCAGCAACTTGTCGCCGTCGACGACCGTCTGCACCGAGCGGATGTCGGTGAACGGCGGGATCACCGTCACGTCGACCTTCTCGAAGTACTTGGCGGGCAGCGCAAACGCGATCTTCTGCACCAGCGCGATGGCCTCGAGGTGATTGAGGTTCATCTTCCAGTTGCCCGCGATGAGCGGCTTACGGGATCCGCTCATGATTCCAGCACCTTCAGTCCCGGCAATTCCTTGCCCTCCAGGTATTCCAGCGACGCACCGCCACCGGTCGAGATGTGCGAGAAGTCGTCGTCCGGCAATCCCAGCGTGCGCACCGCGGCCGCGGAGTCGCCGCCGCCGACCACGGTGAACGCACCGGCCTTGGTGGCGCCGGCGATCGCCTCGGCGACACCCTTGGTGCCCGCGGAGAACTTCTCGAATTCGAACACGCCCGACGGCCCGTTCCAGAAGATCGTCTTGGCACCCGAGAGCAGCGCGGCGAAACGCTGCACCGACTCCGGCCCGATGTCCAGACCCATCCATCCGTCGGGGATGGCGTCGGCCGAGACCGTCTGCGACTGCGCGTCGGCGGCGAACTTGTCGGCCACCACCACATCGGCGGGCAGCCGGATGACATCACCGAATCGCTCCAGCAGATCCTTGCAGACCTCGATCTGGTCTTCCTGCAGCAGCGAGGTGCCCACGCCATGGCCTTGGGCGGCCAGGAACGTGAACGCCATACCGCCGCCGATGACCAGCGTGTCGACCTTCGGTGCCAGCGCCTCTATCACGCCGAGCTTGTCGGACACCTTGGAACCACCCAGCACCACGGCGTACGGCCGTTCCGGGTCCTCGGTGAGTGCCGAGAGCACCTTGACCTCGGCCGCCACGAGCTCACCCGCGTAGTGCGGGAGCAGCTTGGCGACGTCGTACACCGAGGCCTGCTTGCGGTGCACCACCCCGAACCCGTCGGAGACGAAGGCGCCGTCGGGACCGACGAGTTCGACGAAGGCCTTGGCCAGCGACTCTCGCTCGGATTCGTCCTTGGACGTCTCGCGCGGATCGAACCGCACGTTCTCCAGCAGCAGGACGTCACCGTCGGTGAGTCCCTCGGCGCGCGCGAGCGCGTCGGAGCCGACGACATCACCGGCGAGTTGGACGTTGCGGCCCAGTTCCTGGCCGAGACGCTCGGCGACCGGCGCCAATGAGTATTTCGGATCCGGCTCACCCTTGGGGCGGCCCAGATGCGCGGTGATGATCACCTTGGCGCCGGCGTCGATGAGCGCGTTCAGCGTCGGCAGGGAGGCGAGGATTCGGCCCGGATCGGTGATCGTCGACCCGTCGAGCGGGACGTTGAAATCCGATCGAACCAACACACCGCGACCCGAAACGCCTTCGTCGAGAAGGTCTTTCAGAGTGGGTACACCCATTGCAGCATTGCTCCGTAACGGTTGGGTTCGTCAGCGACCGGTCGGTCAGAGAGACTTGCCGACCAGGCCGGACAGGTCGACGAGGCGGTTGGAGTAACCCCACTCGTTGTCGTACCAGGAGACGGCCTTGACCTGGTTGCCGATGACCTTGGTCAGCCCGGCGTCGAACAGCGAGCTGTGCGGGTCGGTGACGATGTCGCTGGAGACGATCGGCGCGTCGTAGTACTTGAGGATGCCCTTGAGCGGACCCTCGGCGGCGGCCTTCATCGCGGCGTTGATCTCGTCGGCGGTCGCGGACTTCTCCAGGATCGCGGTGAGGTCGGTGACCGAGCCGGTCGGGATCGGCACGCGCAGCGCGTATCCGTCGAGCTTGCCCTTGAGTTCGGGGAGGACCAGACCAATGGCCTTGGCCGCGCCGGTCGAGGTGGGCACCACGTTGATGGCCGCCGCGCGGGCGCGACGCAGATCCTTGTGCGGGCCGTCCTGCAGGTTCTGATCCTGGGTGTAGGCGTGCACGGTGGTCATCAGACCCGAGACGATGCCGAATTCGTCGTTGAGCACCTTCGCGAACGGGCCGAGGCAGTTGGTGGTGCACGACGCGTTGGAGATGATGTTCTGGCTGCCGTCGTACTTGTCGTCGTTGACACCCATGACGATGGTGATGTCCTCACCGGAGGCCGGTGCGGAGATGATGACCTTCTTGGCGCCGGCGTCGAGGTGGCCCTTGGCCTTCTCCGCGGCGGTGAAGATACCGGTGGATTCGACGACGACGTCGACACCGAGGTCGCCCCACGGCAGCGCCGCCGGGCCTTCCTTGACCTCGAGGGCCTTGATGCGCTGGTCGCCGACGACGATGAAATCGCCGTCGAGGGAAACCTCCTGCGGCAGGCGGCCCAGGATCGAATCGAACTTCAGCAGGTGTGCCAGGGTGGCGTTGTCGGTCAGATCGTTGACGGCGACGATCTCGATGTCGGTGGTGCCCAATGCTTTTTGTGCTTCGACGGCGCGGAAGAAGTTGCGGCCGATCCGGCCGAATCCGTTGACGCCTACCCGAACAGTCACTGGTGTGCTCCTTAGCGGTTGTCTCGGCACGGGGTCATCTGCCCGCACCGCTCCTGGTGGCCGATCGGCTCATGGCCAACCGGCGTCGGGTCCAGCCTAGTAGGACGCCTGATCGTGGGCAGCGCGACGGGTGCACTGGCACACCCGTACCGCCGACCGAACGATCGGGTCGACAACGGTGGGTCACGCCTCGTCGAGCAGATCCGAGGTGACCGCCGACTCGGTGTCGGGGATGCCCTCGGCGTGCGCCTTCTTGTCCGCGGTCGACAGTAGCCGGCGGATCCGGCCGGCGACGGCGTCCTTGGTCATCGGCGGATCGGCGAGCTGGCCGAGTTCCTCCAGCGAGGCCTGCCGGTGGGTGATGCGCAGATGCCCGGCCGCGGCGAGGTGGTCGGGGACCTCGTCGCCGAGGATCTCCAACGCGCGCTCCACCCGGGCGGCGGCCGCGACCGCGGCGCGCGCCGAGCGGCGCAGATTCGCGTCGTCGAAATTGGCGAGGCGGTTGGCCGTCGCCCGCACCTCCCGGCGCATCCGGCGTTCCTCCCAGACCAAGCGCGTGTCGTGTGCGCCCATCCGTGTCAACAGCGCGCCGATCGCCTCACCGTCGCGGATGACGACACGGTCGGCGCCGCGCACCTCGCGGGCCTTCGCCGACACCCCGAGCCGCCGGGCCGCCCCGACCAGTGCCAGGGCCGACTCCGGACCGGGACAGCTGACCTCCAGCGCCGAAGACCGGCCGGGCTCGGTCAGCGACCCGTGCGCCAGGAACGCGCCGCGCCAGGCGGCCTCGGCGTCGGCGATACTGCCGCCGACAACCTGCGCGGGCAGACCCCGGACCGGTCGGCCGCGCAGATCGAGCAGCCCGGTCTGTCGGGCAAGGCCCTCACCGTCGGCGGTGACCCGCACGATGTAGCGCGCCGACTTGCGTAGTCCGCCGCCTCGCAGGACGTGGACCTCGGAGGTGTATCCGTACAGGTCGTGGATCTCCCGGCGCAGCCGTCGCGCCACATTGCCCATGTCGACCTCGGCCTCGACGATCACGCGCCCGGCCACGATGTGCAGGCCTCCCGCGAACCGCAGAAGCGCCGACACCTCGGCCTTGCGCGGACTCACCTGCGTCACGGCGAGCCGACTCAATTCGTCCTTCACCGCCGCGGTCATCGCCACCGGTCCCTGTCCTCCTGTCATCGCCGGGTCCTCCTGTCATCCGCGGACCCCATGCCTGTACTCCCCAGGGCGCGCCCTGGCCTCCCCTGCCCGCGCTCAACCACGTTGGGCCAGCCTAACGGGTCGGTTCACGCGAACACAGTTGCTTGATCAGGCCGGCCACTTTCGCCGGGTCGTGGACGTGGCGGCCGGGAATGGCGAGATCACCGATCTCCAGGCTCGCGCCGAACATCCCGGCGGCCCTCTCGAGGTGCTCGCGCTCCCGCCCGGCGGGCACCGACGACTCGTCGACGACCACATGATCGATCGTGAACGTGTCGGCGTGGGCGTGCAGCACATGCAGATGTCGTTCCACCGAGAACCCCGGGGTCTCCCCCGGCTCCGGCGCCAGGTTCACGATCAACACCTTGCGAGAAGTGCTGCGCTGCAACGCCTCCAGTAAGTCCGGCACCAGGACGTGCGGGATCACACTGGAGAACCACGAGCCCGGACCGAGGACCACGAGATCGGCCTCGTCGACGGCGGTGATCACCGGCTCGCACACCGGCGGCTCCGCGGGCAGGAGTCGCACCCGACGCACCTTGCCGGGGGTGGTCGCCACAGCCACCTGACCGCGGATGACCCGGGAGATACGCGGATCGGATTCCAGTCCGGAGACGTCGGCCTCGATCTCCAGCGGCACCGACGACATCGGCAGCACCCGACCATCGACGTCGAACACACGCATCATCTCGTCGAGGGCCGCCACCGGATCGCCGAGGACCTCGGTCAGCCCGGCCAGCAGCAGGTTGCCCACCGGATGACCGGCGAGCGCACCGTAACCACCGAAACGATGCTGCAGGGTCTCCGCCCACAACTCGTGGTGCCGCCGGTCGGCGTCCGGGTCCCGACGCCCGGCCAGACCGTCGAGGGCTGCCGGCGCACACATCAACGCCGCCATCGCCATTCGCAGATCGCCGGGTGGGATCACCCCGAGTTCGGAACGCAACCGGCCCGACGACCCACCGTCGTCGGCGACGGTCACGATGGCGGTCACGTGGGGGCTCAGATAGCGCATCGCCGTCAGCGTCGCATACAGGCCGTGTCCGCCGCCGAGCGCGGCGATCCGCAATGCACTCATTCGCGCCCCAGATCACGGTGCATGACCCGCACGTCGTAGCGCGCGGCACCCGCGTCGTCCGCGGCGACCCGCAGGCGACGCGCCAACTCCTCGGAGATCGCGACACTACGGTGCTTGCCGCCGGTGCATCCGATGCTGACGGTCATGTAGCGCTTGCCTTCTCGGAGATATCCCTTGCCTACGACACCGATCAGTTCGGTGTAGAGATCGACGAAGCGACCGGCGTCGTCCTGTCCGAGGACGTACTCCCGCACCGGCGCGTCGCGACCGTTGAGTTCCCTCAGATCGGCCACCCAATACGGATTGGGCAGGAAGCGGACATCGGCGACGAGGTCGGAGTCGATCGGCAATCCGTACTTGAACCCAAAGGACTGCACGGCGACGCTGAGCCGGGAACTCGCGTCGTGCGGATACGAATCCTCCACCACCTCACGCAGTTTGGCGACGGTCAGCGTCGAGGTCTCCACCACGAGGTCGGCGGAATCCTTGAGGGGCGCGAGAATCACCCGCTCCCGCGCGATCCCCTCGACCAGGGTTTCACTACCCTGCAGCGGATGGCGACGGCGGACCTGCTCGAAGCGGCGGACCAGCACCTGATCGCTGGCGTCGAGGAACAGCAGTCGCGTCTGGGTGCCGGTGGCCGCGAGTTGTGCACGCAGCGTGCGCAACTGCTCGCCGAGGTTCTCGTCGGAAGCGCGTAACACCATGGCCAGCCGCAGAATCGGCGGATCGCTGTCGGCGACGAGGTCGACCATCGTCGAGATCAGGGCGGGCGGCACGTTGTCGGCGACATACCAGCCGTCGTCCTCGAGCACGTTGGCGACCGTGGAGCGACCGGCGCCGGACATGCCGGCGACGAACAGGACGACGAGTCCGTCGGTGGGCGCACCGGAGGCGTCTCCTCCCGGTGCCCCGTGCGCGGGATCGCTGTCGGTCATATCCGTGCCTCCGCTCGTGCCGTCCGTGCTCATACCGCTGCTCGTGTTCATGACCATCCCACCGTCACATCGTGTGTGGTCTCGCCCGGTCCGGCCGCCGAATCGTCGGTGGCCTGCGGCGCATCGGCGGCCACTGGCGCGTCCCCGGCAAGCGCCTCGTGCACCACCCGGGCGGTCCCCGGGCCGATGCCGGGCACCGCGGCGATGTCGTCGACGGTGGCCTCCCGCAGTTTTGCGACGGAGCCGAAGTGGGTGACCAGCGCGGTGCGCCGGGAGCGTCCGAGCCCGGGGACGCCGTCGAGTACCGACTCGGTCATGCGTTTGCTGCGTTTGCTGCGGTGGAAGGTGATCGCGAAACGGTGCGCCTCGTCGCGCACCCGCTGCAGCAGGAACAGCGCCTCGCTGGAGCGGGGCAGGATCACCGGTTCGTCGTCACCGGGCACCCAGATCTCCTCGAGTCGCTTGGCCAACCCGATCACGGCGACGTCGGTGACGCCGAGCTCGTCGAGTACGGTCGCCGCGGCGTGCACCTGCGGCGCGCCACCGTCGACGACGAACAGGTTCGGCGGGTAGGCGAATCGACGCGCCTTCTTGGAATCGGGATCGGCGGCCACCTGCGCCGCCACCTGCGCGGCGACACCGTCGGCCTGATCGGCGCGATGGCGCAGGAATCGTCGGCGGGTCACCTCGGCGATCGAGCCGACGTCGTCGGAGCGGCCGTCGCCGGCGGCCTCGCGGATCGAATAGTGCCGATAATCGGACTTGCGGGGCAAGCCGTCCTCGAAGACGACGAGCGAGGCCACCACATCGGTGCCCTGCACATGCGAGATGTCGACGCACTCGATCCGCAGCGGGGCCTGGTCGAGTCCGAGGCCCTCCTGCAACTCGGTCAGTGCCGCCGACCGCGTCGTCAGGTCACCGGCACGGCGTAACTTGTGCTGCGTCAACGCTTCTCCCGCGTTGCGCGCGACCGTCTCGAACAACGCCTTCTTGTCGCCGCGTTGCGGCACCCGCAGACTGACACGGCTGCCACGCAGATCGGAGAGGAACTCGGTCAGCTCCTCGTGCTCGGCGGGAAGCGCGGGGACGAGGACCTCACGCGGCACCGACTCACCGCGCTCGCGGTCCTCGCCGACCTCGACGGTCGCGTCGAGATCGGCCTGGGCGCCATAGAACTGCGTGAGGAACTGCCCGACCTGCTCGCCGATGTCGTCGTCATCGGATTTCTCCACGACCCACCCGCGCTCACCGCGCACCCGACCGTCCCGGACGTGAAAGATCTGCACCGACACCTCGAGTTCATCGCCGACCATGGCGATGACGTCGGCGTCGGTGCCGTCGCCGAGTACCACCGCCTGCTTCTCCAACGCGCGCCGCATCGCCCCCACGTCGTCGCGCAGACGCGCCGCCCGTTCGAAGTCGAGTGCTTCTGCGGCCGAGGCCATCTCACGCTCGAGGCGCTTGATCATCTGGTCGGTGCGGCCGGCCAGGAAGTCGCAGAAATCATTGACGATCTCGCGGTGTTCGATGGCGCTGACCCGACCGATACACGGCGCCGAACACTTGTCGATGTAGCCGAGCAGACACGGCCGGTCGATTTGCCCGTGCCGCTTGAACACCCCGGCCGAGCAGGTGCGGGCCGGGAACACCCGGGTCAGCAGGTCGACGGTCTCGCGGATGGCCCACGCGTGCGAATACGGACCGAAGTAGCGCACGCCACGACGCCGCGGCCCACGATAGACGAACAGCCGCGGATACTCTTCGTTGAGCGTGACCGCCAGCATCGGGTAACTCTTGTCGTCGCGATAACGGACGTTGAACCGGGGATCGAACTCCTTGATCCAGTTGTATTCCAGCTGCAGCGCCTCGACCTCGGTGCCGACGACCGTCCACTCCACCGACGCCGCGGTGGTCACCATCTGGCGGGTGCGCGGATGCAGCGAGGAGATGTCGGCGAAGTACGACGTCAGCCGTGAGCGAAGGTTCTTGGCCTTGCCCACATAGATGACGCGGCCGTGGGAATCACGGAATTTGTAGACCCCCGGATCGGTGGGGATCGTCCCGGGCGCGGGACGGTAGGTACTCGGGTCGGCCACGTGTTCCAGGCTAGTCGGCGCGGCCGACGGATCGGGATTCGAACCGGCCGGCGAGCAGACTCGCCGACGGCCCCGCCGAACCGTCGTCGGCGGTGCCCGGGCCCACGAGCTCGGCATCGACGGCTCGGCCCGCCGCGGCGAGTACCGAGACGGTGTCGGTGAGCTCACAGGTCCACCCGGTGTCGGTGAAACGCCCGACGATGCCCGGGTCCTCGTGCCACAGCGCGGCCACCTGCGCGAAGGGGCCATCGGTGCGTGTGCGGCGCGTGGAGCGGACGGTGACCCCGACCCGTGATCCGGATGCGCTGGCCTGCCCGATGGTGTCGATCACCCGCCGCGCGACGTCGGGTTCCAGATAGACCAGGAGTCCTTCGGCGAGCCAGCACGTCGGCTCATCGGTGTGCAGGCCGGCCTCGAGCAGGGGCGGCAACCAGTCGGAGATCAGATCGGCCTGCACGACCCGGCGGCCGGTGGTGGCGACCAGCTCGTGCTCGGCGACGAGAGCTTCCTTGACCTCGACCACGGGCGGGCGGTCCAGCTCGTAGACCACCGCCGCCGGTCCCAGCTCCAGCCGAAAGGCCCGGGCGTCGAGTCCGGAGCCGAGGATGACGAACTGCTCGATCCCGTCGCGTGCGGCCGATCGGAACAGCTCGTCGAGGAACAGGGTGCGGGCGACGATCCAGTGGTACATGCCGCGACGTTCGCGACCCGCGGCATCGGTGACCGGCGGCATCGGCCGCAGGGTGCCGTCGGGATCGGTGAGAGCGGAATCGAACAACGCAACGGCCAACGGGTCGGCGAACAGCGCATCACGTCGCAGCGATTCGTAGGCGCGCACATAGGCCACCCCGAGTGCGGTCTGCCCCACGGCGTCGAGATCGATCATCGCGTGTCCCCGACTCAGCCGCGACGGTAGAGCTGCTCGATCTCCCGGTAGCGTTCCATCGCCTCGATCGCGCGGGCGCCGTCACCGGCCTGGATCGCCAGCACCGGCACGTGCTCGTCGGCGGGGAGCTCGAGCTGGCCGCCGAAACCCTTGTCCGGGTAGGTGAGTCCGCGTACCTGGTCCCACTCGAAGAGCCGCTCGGTGGCCAGATTGCGCACCGACACCCCACGAGAGCCGACCCGCAGGCGGGGTCGGGCGAGCAACATGATGGCGCACGCCTCGACCAGACCGATGCAGATGAGCGCGGCCTGATCGGACCAGCCGATGTTGTCCGGACCGGTGTTGGAGATGGTCAGCAGTAGACCGAAGGTCACGTGGATGACCACCACCACCGCCGCGGCGACGATGCCGATCAGCCGCAGGCGCCGCGACCGGTACTCCATGTCCCACTCGGACGTCGACGCATCGGTCACCGCGGGCTCCGGTCGTGCCTCGTTCACGATGCCGCGGCCGTCGTCACCGACCCGGGATAGGCCTCGCCGCGACTCAGCGCGCGCAGGGTCAGGGCCGAGGCCAGCGCCGCCGTCGTGGCCTGAGCGCCCTTGTCCTCCTTGGATTCCGGTAAACCGGCCCGATCCAGGGCCTGCTCCTCGGTGAACGTGGTCAGCACCCCGTTGCCCACCGGGGTCGACTCGTCCAGCGACACCCGGGTCAGGCCCGCGGTCACCGCGTCACAGACGTAGTCGAAGTGCGGGGTCTCCCCCTTGATGACCACACCCAGCGCGACGACGGCGTCATGGGTACGCGCCAGGGCCTGCACGATCACCGGCAGTTCGATGGCACCGGCCACCTGCACGATCGTCGGATCGTCGACGCCGTGCTCGGCTGCGGCGCGCACCGCACCGTCGAGCAGCGCCCGACAGATCGTCGCGTGCCATTGCGACGAGACGATCGCCAGGCGCAGCTTGCCCGCATCCCCCAACTCGAGGGTGGGTTCACCGTGTCCGCTCATACAGGTCCTCCGCTCGTACAGGTCCGCAGCTCATACGAGTCCGCGGCTCATGCCGGTCCGCCGTCTCCGGCCGCCGAATCCAGTGTGCCGTGCGGATCCCAGTTGTCCGGACCGTCCCAGTTCTCCAGACCGTCGAGATCGTGACCCATCCGGTCACGCTTGGTCCGCAGATACCGCAGATTCTCCTTGTTCGCCCGCACCGGCATCGGCACGCGCTCCACGATATGCAACCCGTACCCGTCGAGTCCCACCCGCTTGGCCGGATTGTTGGTGAGCAGGCGCATCGAGGTGACCCCGAGGTCGACGAGGATCTGTGCGCCCAGACCGTAGTCGCGGGAGTCGGCGGGCAGACCGAGCTGCAGATTCGCATCGACGGTGTCCGAGCCCGCGTCCTGCAACTGGTAGGCCTGCAACTTGTGCAGCAGGCCGATGCCGCGCCCCTCATGACCGCGCATGTACAGCACCACCCCGCGCCCCTCGGCGGCAACCATCTCCATCGCGGCATCGAGCTGCGGACCGCAATCGCAGCGCAGCGAACCGAAGACATCGCCGGTGAGGCATTCGGAATGCACCCGCACCAGCACATCACTGCCGCTGCCGTCGGCTCCGGCGAGATCACCCATCACCAGTGCCACATGCTCGACGTCGTCGTGGATGCTGGTGTATCCGACGGCTCGGAAATCCCCGTGCCGGGTGGGGATGCGGGCATCGGCGACGCGGACCACATGCTTCTCGTGACGGCGTCGCCACGCGATCAGGTCGGCGATCGAGATCAACGCGAGATCATGCTCGTCGGCGAAGATGCGCAGCTCGTCGGTCTGGGCCATCGACCCGACGTCCTTTTGCGACACCACCTCACAGATCACCCCCGCCGGTGCGAGACCGGCCAGCCGGGCGAGATCCACGGCCGCCTCGGTGTGTCCGGGCCGGCGCAACACGCCACCCTCCTTGGCGCGCAACGGGACCACATGGCCCGGACGGGTGAAATCGCCCGCGGTACTCGCCGGATCGGCCAGCAACCGCATCGTCGTCGCCCGATCCGAGGCGCTGATCCCGGTGCCGATGCCCTCCCGCGCGTCGACGGTGACGGTGTAGGCGGTGCCGTGCTTGTCCTGGTTCATCGAGTACATCGGCGGGAGTCCCAGCCGATCACAGTCGTCACCGGCCAGCGGCACACACAGATACCCCGAGGTGTAGCGCACCATGAACGCCACGAGCTCGGGGGTGGCCTTTTCCGCGGCGAAGATCAGATCACCCTCGTTCTCGCGATCCTCATCGTCGACCACCACGACGGCCCTGCCGGCCGCGATGTCGGCGATCGCACGCTCGACGGTATCCAGATGCACTGCTGCACTTGTTGATTCACTCACGGTCTCGTCGCTGACGGTCTCGCTCATCACTTCACCTCTGCCGTGCCGGCTGTGTTCTGGGTTCGGATCGACTCGGCGCGGGTCGCCTGGAGTCGTTCGACGTATTTGGCGAGGACGTCGACCTCGAGATTGACCACCGCGCCGACCGACGCCGACCCCAGAGTGGTCTCCTGCAAAGTGGTGGGGATCAACGAGATCTCGAAC
The DNA here is from genome assembly GCF_059511865.1 of Gordonia sp. YC-XJ4. Taxonomy (NCBI): domain Bacteria; kingdom Bacillati; phylum Actinomycetota; class Actinomycetes; order Mycobacteriales; family Gordoniaceae; genus Gordonia; species Gordonia sp. YC-XJ4. The sequence goes on along the minus strand of NZ_CM183447.1, from coordinate 2,708,188 downwards.
CAGTCACCCGGCCCGCTCGCTTCGCTCCCGGCGCCGATCTCCCCCGGCCCGCTCGCTTCGCTCCCGGCGCCGATCGCCGAGACGGTCAGCGAGACACCGTCAACGGTGATCGAGCCCTTCTCCACGAGATAGCGGCTCAGGTGCGGATCGACGCCGATGCGTACGACCGTCCAATTCTGGGAGGGGGTGATCGCCACGACGGTCCCGGTGCCGTCCACGTGCCCCTGCACGATGTGACCGCCGAACCGGCCGTCGGCGCGCAAGGCGCGTTCGAGGTTGACCGAGCTGCCCGGTCCGAGACGATCGAGCGAACTGCGGCGGAGGGTTTCGGCCATCACATCGACGGTGAACTGCTGGTCGTCGAATTCGACGACCGTCAGACACACGCCGTTGACCGCGATCGAATCGCCGAATCCGGCGTCGGAGGTGACCCGCGGGCCACGAATGGTGAGTCGGGCCGCGTCGGTGAGATCATCTCGGCCGACGATGGTGCCCAGTTCCTCGACGATGCCTGTGAACACCTTCTACCTCCTGTCGAGCTCGCTCGGAGCAGACAGGACGGCGTAGGGCCGTCTTGTTCTCTCGCATCCGGACTATGACCGTCGGCTCCGGATTCACACCGGAATCTGCTGTCCCCGTCCGGGTGGACGGGCGCTCGCGGGCTCGGTGTCGCCTGTGCGCCACCATCACCGCCGGTGGGGAGTTTCACCCCGCCCCGAGAACGTACGTATCGACGCTAGCACGAGGTCGCGGACCCAACCAGTACGGCGGTCCACTTACGCGGTGAGGCGGGTTCAACTGTCGCACAGCGACGAGCGCCACTGCGCTACGATTCACCACACCAGGTCTGGATTCTCGGACCCGGTATACGGCGAAAGGCGACGCCAGCATGGCCGACAACTCGACGCGGACATCCACCGGACCCGCTGCTCGAACACCCGGCGAGATGGTCCTCGGACTCCTGAAACGCTTTTGGCTCCCGCTGATCCTGGTGATCGTCGCGATCATCTTCATCGCCCAGAACACCCAGCACGTGCAGGTGCGGTTCCTGATGTTCTCCATCAGCTCATGGCAGTGGCTGATCCTCACCATCGTCGCGCTCGGCGGCCTGCTCGCGGGCTGGATCCTGGGGCGCAACGGCGCCCGCAAGCGCTCACGGCAGTAACGCTCACGGCAGTAACCGGTCGCACACACTCCGGATCAGGACGTCGTCACCGAGTCGTTCGACGTCGGCCAGATGTAGTTCGGTTGCGTCGGCGAGCGTGATCGTCGCGGCCCGTTCGACCGCCGACGGCCCGGCACCCAGGATCGTCGGCGCCACATAGCTGTCGACCTCGTCGACCAGGTCGGCGTCGAGGAACGCGCCGATGATCCCCGGGCCACCCTCCACCAGCACCCACGTCGTGTCGTCCAGCGCCGCGAGCACCTCGACCGGATCGTGGGTGCGGACATGCCGGAACCCACCCACCGTGGCGTCACGAATCCGGGCGCCGTCGGGAATGTCGCGCTCCCCCATGGCAACCCGGATGGGTTGGTGGGCATGCGGCGTGCCGTCGGGCAACCGGGCGGTCAGTGCGGGGTCGTCGGCGACGACGGTCCCGGTGCCGACGATGATCGCGTCGAGTTCGGCGCGCTGCCGATGGGCCCGGGCGCGTGCCTGCGGCCCGGTGATCCACTGACTCGTGCCGTCCGGCGCGGCGATCCGGCCGTCGAGGGTGGACGCGATCTTCGCGGTGACCAGCGGGCGTCCGAACCGTTGGCGAAACAGCCAGCCGCGCAACGGCCCCGACCGTGCGTCGAGGGCACCGACGCCCGCGATCACCTCGATCCCCGCCGCACGCAACCGGTCCGCACCACCCGCCGCGGTCGGATTCGGGTCGCCGACGGCGTAGACCACCCGGGCCACACCCGCCTCGATCAATGCCTGGGCGCACGGACCTGTGCGCCCGGTGTGATTGCACGGCTCGAGGGTGACCACCGCGGTCGCGCCGCGCGCCGCATCCCCGGCGCGGCGCAGCGCCTCGATCTCGGCGTGCGCACCGCCCGGCGGCTGGGTGTGACCGCGTGCGATCTCGGTACCGTCCGGCGCCAGCAACACGGCGCCGACCGCCGGATTCGGCGACACCCCACCGAGTGCCGCTCGCGATTCGGCGACGGCCTCACGCATCGCGGCGGCCAGCACCGCCTCGTCGGGGATCATGGTTGTCAGTGAGCGTGTACCCGTGCGGCCGTTGCCTTCTCACGCAACGCCGCGACGGCGGCACCGGCGTCGGCGGGACCGTAGACCGCGGACCCGGCGACGAAGCAGTCGACGCCGGCCTCGGCGGCCTCGGCGATCGTCCCGTCGTGGATGCCCCCGTCGATCTCCACGAGCAGCCGCAACTCGCCGGCGTCGACGATCGTGCGGATCTCGCGCACCTTGTCGAGCACCTCCGGCATGAACTTCTGGCCGCCGAAACCCGGTTCGACGCTCATCACGAGCAGGGTGTCGAAGTCCCGCAGGATCGCCAGGTACGGCTCGAGCGCGGTGCCCGGTTTGAGGGCGAGACCGGCTTTTCCGCCCGCGGCCCGGATGTCCTTGGCCACGGCGACCGGGTCGTCGGTCGCCTCGGCGTGGAAGGTGACGTTGTAGGCGCCCGCCTCGGCGTACGGCGGGGCCCAGCGACCGGGGTCGTCGATCATCAGGTGGCAGTCGAGTGGGATGTCGGTGGCCTTGAGCAGGCTCTCCACGACCGGCAGCCCGAGGGTGAGGTTGGGGACGAAGTGGGCGTCCATCACGTCCACGTGCAACCAGTCGGCGCGCGAGGGTCCCGGTCCGGAGACCGCGTCGGCCTCGGCGGCGAGGTTGGCGAAGTCGGCCGAGAGGATCGACGGGGCGATCATCGGGGCAATCGGGGAACTCATGGCAGACAACATACGCGGCCGGGCGGCACCGACGAAGTCGGGTTTGGCGCCCACCGATCGCCGCCGGTGCGACACTCGACACCATGGACGACGAGGTCTCGAACAACGACACCGGCGGGGTCCCGGGCGAGGACACCGGTGGGGTCGCCGAGGCCCTGTGGCGGTGTGAACCGATCTTTCACCGATGGGAGCGCGGCCTCTCCCGCGCCGAATTCGACCGGATGACCGATGTGGACTTCTCGGAGGTCGGCGCCTCGGGCAGCCGCTACGACCGCGAATACGTGTGGTCGGTGCTCGCCCGGCGTCATGCCAGCACCACAGCCGCGACCGACCTCGAAGAGAACTGGCGCGTCGAGGATTTCGTGGTGCGCAGCATCACCCCTGCCACCCAGCTGGTCACCTATACGCTGCACCAGGGTGAGAGGGTGTCGCGCCGGGCAACGATCTGGCGGTACGACGGTGGGCAGGAGGACGGTGGGCAGGAAGACGGTGGGCACTGGGTGGCGCTGTATCACCAGGGCACCCTGGTGCCGGATCGGTAATTGCCGGACGGGTCATGCCCCCCGGATCGGCCATACCCCCGGATCGGCCATACCCCGGATCGGTCATACCCCCGTGAGGATGCGCGGTCCGTCGTCGGTGATCGCCACGGTGTGCTCGGTGTGGGCGCCGACGCGTCCGTCGGCCAGACGCAGGGTCCACCCGTCGGGGTCGACCACGAGTTCGTCGGTACCCAGGCCCCACCACGGCTCGAGGGCGAGCACCATCCCCGACTTGAGGCGGATGCCGCGTCCGGCGCGCCCCGTGTTCGGGATGTGTGGGTCCTCGTGCATGGTCCGCCCGAGTCCGTGTCCGCCGAAGTCGGTGTTGACGCGGTAGCCGTCGGCGTGGGCGACCGCACCGATCGCGGCGGAGATGTCGCCGAGACGGCCCTGTGGCACCGCCTTCTCGATTCCCGCGGCCAGTGCACGACGCGTCGAATCGATCAGGGCGCTCACCTCGTCGTCGACGGTGCCGACCTGGGTGGTCACCGCCGCATCGGCGACCCATCCGTCGATCGACACCGCGAGATCCATGGTCAGCACATCCCCGTCGGCCAGCACATGGTCGTGCGGAAGACCATGGAGCACAGCGTCGTTCACCGACAGGCAGATCACGTTGCGGAAGGGGCCACGACCGAACGAGGGCGAGTAATCCCAATAGCACGACCGGGCACCCCGAGTGTCGAGCATCGTGCGGGCGTGCGCTTCGAGGTCGAGCAGGTTCACCCCGGGCCGGGCCCGGCCGCCGATCTCGTGCAGGACTTCGGCGACGAAGCGGCCGGTGACTGCGATCTTGTCGATCTCGGCCGGGGACTTCAGTTCGATCATCGCACTCCACTCGGATCGCATCGGTCGGAACCACATCGGTATTTCTATACCCGTCGACGCTACCATGGATCGGTACAGTAATACCGGCTATGATGGCCGGCATGGTGCGCGTTCCACTGACCCCCGAACAAGTCGAGGCCGGCCGCCGGCTCGGCGCACTGCTCCGCGGCGCCCGCGCCGGCCGTGACCCGGAAACGATTGCGCGAGATGCGGGAATCTCGCCGGAGACGCTGCGCAAGATCGAGGTGGGCCGGATCGCCACCCCCAGTTTCGGCACCGTGGTGGCCATTTGTGACGCACTCGGGCTCCCGGTCACCGACGCCGTGGAGGTATGGCGGTCGGCGACGGCCGAGGACGTCGCCGTCTGACCCGGTCCCGTCAGCTCCTCGGTCCACGCGTCTCAGCCGCGCGTCAGCGCGGCGAGGAACATCGCGTCGGTGCCATGGATGTGTGGCCACAGCTGCACATGCGGACCCTCGCCGAGTTCGATGGCGCCGACGAGTGGCCGCGCATCGAGTTGGCGTGCGGTCGTGACCGATTCGAGCACGCTCGACACCAGGTCGGTGGTCTCCGCCGGGTGCGGGGAGCACGTGGAGTACAGCACCACCCCGCCGGGACGAACCAGCCGCAGCGCCTCGGTCAGCAACTCTCGTTGCAGCGCAACGAGTTCGGGAACATCGGTCGGCTGCCGGCGCCACCGCGCCTCGGGCCGCCGGCGCAACGATCCCAGGCCGGTACACGGGGCGTCGAGCAGAATCCGGTCGAAGCCGGGCTCGAGTCCGGTGTGGGCGGTGACATCGCGCGCATCGGCCACATGGACGTCGACCGGGAGATCGCGCACCACACCGCGAATGAGGTCGGCGCGATGCTCGCTGACCTCGATGGCGTCGAGGTGCGCGTTGTCGATGTCGGCGAGCGCACCGATCAGGGCGGCCTTGCCGCCAGGCCCGGCACACATGTCGAGCCACCGACCGCCGTCGGCCCCGATGTCGGCCACCGTCACCGCCCGCGCCACCAACTGGCTGCCCTCATCCTGCACGCCGGCGTAGCCCTGCCGGATTGCCTCCACGTCACCGGGATCGCCGCCGGGCAGGTAGACACAGTACGGCGAGTATCTGCCGATCTCTCCCCCGCTGGTCAGCGCGAGTTCCTCGGCCGTGATGAAACCGGGCCGCGCGACGAGGTGCACCGGTGGCCGCTCGTCGTCGGCGGCGAGCGCGGCCTGCAATTGCCCGAACGAACCGCCGAGGGCGTCGTAGAACACCTCCGCGATCCACCGCGGATGCGCATAGCGGAAGGCCAGGTGACCGATCAGGTCGTCGGCCATGGACGGGGCGAGTAGATCGACCCACAGCTCCTCGTCGCGCTGAGAGACCTTGCGCAGCACCGCGTTCACGAATCCGGCGGGCCCGATGCCGGCTTCGGACCGGACCAGGTCCACCGAGGTGTCGACGGCCGCGTGGGCACCGACCCGGGTGCGCAACAGCTGATAGGTGCCCAGCCGGAGCACGTCGAGCAGCTTGCCGTCGATTTCGTCGACCGGGCGGTTCGCGGCGGCGGCGATGACCGCGTCGAGGATGCCCTGTGCGCGTGCCGAACCATAGGTCAGTTCGGTGGCCAGTGCGGCGTCTCGACCGCTGATGTGGCGCTCCCGCAACATCTTCGGCAGCACGAGGTTGGCGTAGGCGTCGCGCTCACGGACGGCACGCAACACATCGCGGGCGGTCTCGCGGACCGGATCGACCGCCTTGTCCCGCACCTTCGGATCGTTACGGGAGCCGCGACCCGGACCGGAACGATGATTGCCCCGATCGGTCCCGCTGCGGTTGGACCCGTTGCGGTCACCGCGTGGTCTGCTCATCCGAGCACACTCCCCTCGTCGAGGCGGGCGCCACGCGCCCAGTCGGTCGCCGGCATCGGCTTCTTCCCTGGTGCCTGCACCGGGCCCAGGCGGACCGGGGTGGTGCCCGTCCCGACGAACACGGCCTTCTTCGTCACGTGGACCTCACCCGGCGCCAACTTTTCGGGTGCCGTCGAATCCGCAATCGAGACCGGCCCGAGTTTGAGTCGGAGGTCACCGTGGGTGGTCCACGCGCCCGGTGCCGGGGTGTGCGCGCGAATACGGCGATCGATGATGTGCGCGGGCAGGTCCCACCGCACCCGGGCGTCGTCGACCTCGACCTTCGGGGCGTGGCTGACGCCGTCGGCCGGCTGCGGAACCGGGGTCAGCGCCCCCGCCTCGATCCCCGACAAGGTGTCGACGAGCAGACCCGCCCCGGCGTCGGCGAGACGGTCGAGGAGTTCACCGCTGGTGTCGGTGTCGCGGATGGTCTCGGTCAGCACCCCGTACACCGGCCCGGTGTCGAGGCCCTTCTCGAGGCGGAAGGTGCTGGCTCCGGTGGTGGCGTCACCGGCGGCGATCGCCGCCTGGACCGGCGCCGCTCCCCGCCATGCGGGCAGCACCGAGAAATGCAGGTTGATCCAGCCGTGGGTGGGCAGCTCGAGCAGGGGCGGCGGCACGAGCCCGCCGTAGGCCACGACCGCCCCGGCGTCGGGCGCCCAGCCCTGCAGCGTCTCGGCGACCTCGGGTTCACCGAGACGTCGTGGGGTGATGACCGGGATGCCGTGGGTGTCGGCGAGTTCGGCGACCGGCGCCCGGTGCACCTTGCGGCCGCGTCCCGAGACCGCATCCGGACGGGAGATGACTCCGACGACGTCGTGCTCGGAACCCTCGATGAGCCGTCGCAGCGACGGCACCGCGACCTCCGGTGTTCCTGCGAACACGATTCTCACGCCGGTTTCCTCCACTCGCTCGACCATCTCGACCCACGCACGACGTGCGCGGCGTTCATCCGATCGTAGGCGGATCGATCTGGACCCGGATCGGTCCGGTCTCGCGTTGCGCGTTGCGCCGGATGTGCGCGGCGCGCAGGGCCTCGGCCAGCCGGCGACCTTCGCGGCGGTCGGTGCGGATCAGCACCCGTTCGATCTCGTCGGGAGCGCCGTGCCCGCCCGGCCGGTCCCAGTCGGCGCTGCCCGCGGGCGGACGGACACCGTCGGGCAGCGGGACCGGGCCCAAGGTGTCGGCGCCGTCGGGCAACTCGATCTGGTCGACGAAACCGGTGACCAGCTCGGCCGGACCGTCGATCGAGGCCATCGTGACCGCGGGCGGGAAGCCGAGCTCGACGCGACGCCCGAGTTCGGTCTCGGCGAAACCGACCGGGTCCCAACGGATCAGGGCTTGTACCGGATGCAGCGTCGAGTCGGCGACGATGACCATCGTCCCGCCCTGCCGCCGGGCCCGGACCAGCGCGCCGACGGCCATCCACCGGCGCACGGCATCTTCTTCGGCGCGCAGATCGGCGCGGTCGAGCTGAGCCCAGGTGTCGAGGATGACCGCGGCCCCGTAACCGCCCGGCGCGACCGGTTCGGCCCCGGGCGTGGCGACCACCACGCGCGGTCCCGGCTCCACTTCGTCGACGACGCCGGTCCCGCCGCTGGTGACGACCGGCGCGCCGGCGAAGGCCCGGCCGAGTTCCTCGGCCGTCCGGCGGGCGCCGACGGTGAGGGCGCGGACGCGGGTGCCGCCGCACTCCGGGCATCGGAAGTTGGTCTCGGGACGCCCGCACCACCGGCAGGACAACGATCCGTGGACGTCCATCTGCAACGGGCCGTGGCATGCCCGGCAGCGGGCGTGTTCGCGGCAGCGGGCACAGGCCAGCGACGGGATGTACCCGCGCCGCGGGACACTGAACAGCACCGGCGCGTCGGCGGCCAGCGCGCGCCGCGCGGCATCGAAGGCGACCGCCGGGATACGTGCGGTGTGCGCCAACGGGTCCCGCGCAACGCGGACGTCCTCGTCGGTGATGGCCTCGATCGCGGCACCACGTTCGCGGACGACGGCGCGGTCGGCGACGAGATCGTGCGCCCAGCCCGAGACGACGAGTGCCTGCGCCTCGGCGGTGCGCGCGTAGCCGCCGATCACCAGCCCGGCCTGCTCGTGATGGGCGCGCAGCACCGCGACCTCCCGGGGGTGCGGATACGGTGCGCGCGGTTCGTTGAGGCTGTCGTCACCGTCGTCCCACACCACGATCAACCCGAGATCGTGCACGGGCGCGAAGATCGCGCTGCGCGTGCCGAGGACGACGTCGGCTCCTCCGCGCCGTACCGCCAGCCACCGGCGGTAGCGGGCGGTCGGCCCCAGACCGGCGGCCAGGGTGACGCAGCGATCGCCCAGCAGCGGCTCGCAGGCCGCCGAAAGGCGATCGAGGTCGCGTTGGTCGGGAACGACGATGACCACGCCACGACCGGCGGCGGCGGTCAGCGCGGCGAGATCGGCGAGCCGATGCGGCCAGCTCTCTCCCGGGGTGGCCTGCCATACCGCCCGCGGATTCGACGATGCCAACGACTCCAGGAACGCCGCGCCGGTGCGATAGGCCTGCCAGGCACTGCGGTCGGGCGCCACCACCTCCGTGCTCGGCATGGGGGTCGGTTGCGCCTCGGTGCGCGCGTGGCGGGGTGGGACGGCCAATCGCAGGACGTCGGACATCGTGCCCGCATACCGGTCGGCGACAGCGCGACACACGTGTGCGATCTCGGCCGAGAGCACCGGCTCCGCCGACACGATCCGTTCGATCCAGCCCAGGCGCCCCTCGTGGTCGGAGTCGTCGATCCGTTCGAGGAGGAAACCGTCGACGAGCCGGCCGGCGAAGCGGACCCGTACCCGCACGCCCGGGACGGCGTCGTCGTCCTGGTCGGTGTCGATCAGGTAGTCGAACGGCCGGTCGAGGTGGGCGAGCCCCAGCATCGGCAGGACGCGGGCGATGGGTGCGGAGTGTGCACGCTCACGGGCCCCGGCGCGGTCACCACCGGCCGCCAACGCGGGGACTACAGTCCGGCGGCCGCGCGGAGCTTCTCGGCGCGGTCGGTGCGCTCCCACGGGAGGTCGACGTCGGTACGGCCGAAGTGGCCGTAGGCGGCGGTCGGTCCGTAGATCGGGCGCAGCAGATCCAGGTCGCGGATGATCGCCAGCGGACGCAGGTCGAATGTCTCGGAGATCGCGCGGCGGATGACCACCGGGTCGGTCTTCTCGGTGCCGAAGGTCTCGACGAACAAGCCCACCGGGGCGGCGCGGCCGATGGCGTAGGCGACCTGCACCTCGATACGGTCGGCGAGTCCCGCGGCGATCGCGTTCTTGGCGACCCAGCGCATCGCGTAGGCGGCGCTGCGGTCGACCTTCGACGGGTCCTTGCCGGAGAATGCGCCACCACCGTGACGGGCCATGCCGCCATAGGTGTCGACGATGATCTTGCGGCCGGTCAGCCCGGCGTCGCCCATCGGACCACCGAGCACGAACTTGCCGGTCGGGTTCACCAGCAGCCGGTAACCGTCGGTGGTCAGACCCGGCAGATCGAGCTCGGCCAGAACCGGGTCGACGACCTGGCTCTGGATGTCGGGGGTGAGCATGTTGTCCAGGTCGATGTCGGCGGCGTGCTGTGTGGAGAGCACGACCGTGTCGAGGCGGACCGGCTTGTCGCCGTCGTATTCGATGGTGACCTGGGTCTTGCCGTCGGGGCGCAGATACGGCAGTGCACCGGACTTGCGGACCTCGGTCAGGCGGCGCGACAGGCGATGGGCCAACGCGATGGGCACCGGCATGTACTCCGGGGTCTCGTTGGTGGCGTAACCGAACATCAAGCCCTGGTCGCCCGCGCCCTGGGCGTCGATCTCGTCCTCGGAGATGCCGCTGCGGTTCTCGTGGGAGTTGAACACGCCGCCCGCGATGTCCGGCGACTGCGCGCCGATGGCCACGTTCACACCGCACGACGCGCCGTCGAAGCCCTTGGTCGACGAGTCGTAGCCGATGTCGAGGATCTTGCCGCGGACGATGCCCGGGATGTCGACGTAGGCGCTGGTCGTCACCTCGCCGGCGACGTGCACCTGTCCGGTGGTGACCAGGGTCTCCACCGCGACGCGGGCCTTGGGGTCCTGATCGAGGATGGCGTCGAGGATCGAGTCGCTGATCGCGTCACAGATCTTGTCCGGGTGTCCCTCGGTGACGGACTCGCTGGTGAAAAGGCGGGACGCAGAGCTGGACATCGGATCCTCTCGAGGTCGTGACGGCGACGTGCGGACGTCGCCGGTGATCGTAGACAAAACTACACAGGGGTCACGACGTGTGCGTGACGGGCGTTGCGGTGCCCGATCCATCAGGCACCAGGGAGCGGACCGCGTCAAGGATCCTGCTCGCCATGAGTGTTTTGGTGCCCATCGGCAGTGCGGTCTCCTCGCCGTGCGCCGACAGCAGCCACCCGGTGTTGTCCTCGGTGCCGAATGCCTTGCCATTTCCCACGGCGTTGACCACCAGGAGATCGCACCCCTTGCGCTTGAGCTTGGCCCGCCCGTGGTCGAGGACACCGCCGGTCTCGTCGCCGGTCTCGGCGGCGAAACCCACGATCACCGTCTCGACCGGGATGGCCCCCGCGTCGCGGGCCTCGACGAGTCCGCGCAGGATGTCGGGATTGGTGGTCAACTCGACCGGAGCCGGCCCCGCGTCGCCCTTCTTGATCTTGGATTCCGCGGTGGACACCGGACGGAAGTCGGCGACCGCGGCCGCCATGATGACGACGTCGGCATCGGCGGCACGGTGGGTCATCTCGGCGGCGAGTTCACGCGCGCTGTCGATCGGGACGACCTCGACGGCGGCGGGTTCACCGGCCCCGGCGGTCGACCCGGCCACCACGGTGACCTCGGCACCGCGCTGTGCGGCCGCGCGCGCGAGCGCGAAACCCTGTTTGCCGGAGCTGTGATTGCCGAGGAAACGGACCGGGTCGAGCGGCTCGCGGGTGCCGCCCGCGCTGATCAGCACGCGTACCCCGGCGAGATCGTGCGGCAGTGCGTCGGCGCGGTCGAGCAGGAGCTCACCGATGAGGGCGATCTCCTGCGGCTCGGGCAGTCGCCCGGGTCCGCTGTCGGTCCCGGTGAGCCGGCCCGAGGCGGGCGTCATGACGATGTTGCCGCGCTCCCGCAGCGTCGCGACGTTGGCCTGGGTGGCGGGATGGCGCCACATCTCGGTGTGCATCGCGGGCACGAACAGCACCGGACACGTCGCCACCAGCAGCGAGGCGGTGAGCAGGTCGTCGGCGCGGCCGGTCGCGGCGCGGGAGAGCAGATCGGCGGTCGCCGGGGCGATGATCACCAGGTCGGCGCCCTGGCCGAGCCGCACGTGGACGACCTCGTCGACGCCGTCGAAGACCTCGGTGCTGACCGGGTTACCGGAGAGCGCCTCGAAGGTCGCGGCGCCGACGAACTCCAGCGCGTTGCGCGTCGGCGCGACCCGGACGTCGTGGCCGTCCTCGGTGAAGTGCCGGATCAGCGAGCACACCTTGTAGGCGGCGATCCCACCGCCCACCCCGATCAGGATGCGCTTGCGGCCGCGTGCTGCCGGGCCGGTCGTCGCTGCGGTCATCTGCGGGCCCGCGGGGTTCCTACTCGCCCTCGGTGTGCTCGAGCAGGTCGGAGTGGATCTCGCGCATCGCGATCGACAGGGGCTTCTCCTGCAGGCCCGGCTCGACGAGCGGGCCGACGTACTCGAGAATGCCGTCGCCGAGCTGGTTGTAGTAGTCGTTGATCTGCCGGGCGCGCTTGGCCGCGTAGATGACCAGCGCGTACTTCGATGAAGCGCGCTCGAGGAGGTCGTCGATCGGAGGGTTGGTGATCCCCAACGGGGTGTCGTAGGCCGGTGCGTCGGCGATCTCGGTCATGTCGAAGTTGGTCTGCGTGCTCACGCGAACTCCTGGGAGTTGTCGGGGTGGAAAGTCTGTGAGGTTGGAAGTCTGTTGGGGTTGATGTCCGGGCGGGAACCGGCGTCGTCGGCGCCTGCGGCGGTCAGCTCGCCGCTGATTCGGGTCCGACCAGCAAGGATACCAATTCGTCGGCGGCGCGGTCGACTCGGGAGTTGACGATGACGTGATCGAACTCGTCCTGAGCAGCCATCTCGGTGCGCGCGGTGGCCAGTCGGGCGTCGATCGCCTCGGGCGTTTCGGTACCCCGACCACGCAATCGTGATTCCAGTTCGTCCCAGCTCGGCGGCGCCAGGAAGACCAGGTGCGCCTCGGGGAGTCGGCGTCGCACATTGCGGGCACCGACCAGGTCGACTTCCAGCAACACGGGCACGCCGGACTCCAGCGCCTGCTCCACGGGACGCAGCGGCGTCCCCGAACGCTGCAACCCGCCGTGGATGTCGGCCCACTCGAGCAACTCGCCGTCGGCGATCATGCGGTCGAAGTCGGCGCGCGACACGAAGTGATAATCGCGGCCGTCGACCTCTCCGGGGCGGGGATCGCGGGTGGTCGCCGAGACGCTGAACCACAGGTCGGGAACCAGCTCCCGAACCCTGGCGACGACCGTCGACTTGCCCACAGCAGAGGGGCCGACCAGTACCACCAGTCGGCCCCTCGTACGTGTGGGCTGGCCCATCACGCTGCTGTGTTCGTTGAGCTCGGTCAGGAGCTGAACTTCTCGAGCAACGCCTTGCGCTGACGATCGCCGAGACCGCGCAGGCGGCGCGTCGGGGCGATCTCCAGCTCGTTCATGATCTCCTGCGCCTTGACCTTGCCGACCTTCGGCAGGGCTTCGAGCAGGGCCGAGACCTTCATCTTGCCCAAGATCTCGTCATCTTCGGCATCCTTGAGCACCTGCTTGAGGTCGGTGCCACCACGCTTGAGACGCTCTTTGAGCTCGGCGCGCGCTCGGCGGGCGGCAGCAGCCTTCTCCAACGCAGCGGCGCGCTGCTCGTCTGTCAACTGGGGAAGCGCCACGGGTTCCTCCGTCTTTCGTTATCGATCTGGACTGCACCGGCACCGTGTGGTGCCCGGTGGCGTGTGGCCGCTTGTGAGCGGGTGCGGTGGGTCGCTGCGACGGATCGCCACGACCGGCACTCACCGATTTGGTGCGGCGAAAGCGACCGTACCCACGTGAGCAGGCATTTGCGAGGGCCACCCCTGCCAAGCGCCGCGAAGGCGGTGCTGTAGGTTGCCCGCGGACCGCCCGCCGGAGGGCGGGTCGATCGGGCATCACCGTACCCCATCAACCCGCATGGTTGCGACCATAACCGCTGGTGAGCGCGGTGTGTCGAGGCCGACACGACAATGCGGCAATCGCGCCGGGCGACGACCGCCGCGGCCCCCGACGACGATCCTGGGACTGATGTGACGGGTGTGGTCACGCCGAATTGCTCCGAACATTCCCCGCACGTTGCGCGTGTCGTGAGAGCCGAACGGCAATCGGAGGACCGACTCGGCGGGTCGGCTCAGCGGTCTGCCGGCACCGTCGCGATCGCCACGGTCCCGCCCCCGGGGCGGGCCCGAACCGACAGTGATCCGCCCGCGGCCGCCAGCCGAACCCGGCGCGAGGCGAGCCCGAGGTGGCCGGTGGCCATCTGGGCGTCGAGGCGCTCGCCCGACACGTCGTCCTCGGCGACGCCGATGCCGTCGTCCACGACGATCAGCCGCGCCCGCCCGTCGGCGTACTCGAGCGTGAGTTCCACCCGATGTGCACGGGCATGTTTGATCACGTTCGTGAGCAGTTCGCGGGCCGCCGCGAACAGCAGCCGGTCGACCGGCGTCGGCCGATCCGGCCACGCCGCGGCGTCGACGAGCACCGTCACTCCCGAGGATGTCTGGGCGGTGCGGGCGAGTTCGGTGACCGCGACGGCCAACCCGTGATGCTCGAGGACGGCCGGGGTCAGTGCCGTCAACGTCGACCGCAGCAACCGGCCGGATTCGGCGAGGGCGACCTCGACCCGGTCGATCGCCACCGGATCGCCCCGGCGGACCGCGTCCATCTCGGCGCGTGCACCGAGCACGTACTGCAGGGCGCCGTCGTGCAGCGCCTCGGCCAGCGCCTGCCGCTCGCGCGCCTCGACGCGCAGCGCGTCCTCGAGCAGTTGCGCCCGCTCACGAGCCAGCGAGGCGATGGTGATCACCCGCGAGCGCGCAACCCGCGAGAGCAGCACCGCGGCGAGCCCGAGGCCGGCGATCACCATCGTGTGCAACGACACCGACGACCAGGGTTCGCCGTTGGCCGTTCGCGCAGCAGCACTGGTGACGAAGAACACCAGCGCGGTCGGTACCGCGATCGCGGCACACACTGCCGGCCGCAACTGCGTCGCCGCCGCCATCGGGAGCAGCGCGAAGCCGGTGAGCAGAACGTCCGAGGTCCAACTGGTGGCGTCGGAGGCGGCGGCGAAGGACGCGACGGTGGTGAGGGCGACCAGATCGACCAACAGCGCCAGCCACGCCCAGTACAGCGTCCGCCGGCCGGCACGTCGTGCGGGCACGATGCTGGCCACCGCCCACACCACGTAGGCGCCGACGACCGCCCAGGTCGGCACCAACAGGTGCGCGGGCGGATCGAGGGCGACGACAAGCGTCATGAACACCGCCAGCGTCAGCCGCACCACCACCTGCACACGCAGGCCGAGCAGGGCGTGTTCGTAGAGGATGCGGTCGAGTGCCGGCTCACCGAGACCCGGTGCGGAAAACCCGCGTGGCCGCCATCGCCCGAGAGGTTCCCGACTCATTCGATGAGGTGTTGCCGCATGCCCTCGGCGACCGCGGCGGCACGATCGGAGACACCGAGCTTCTGATAGAGGTTGCCCGCGTGGGTCTTGACGGTCGACGCACCGATGTAGAGCTCGGCGGCGATCTGCGGAATGGACAGGCCTCGCGCGAAACCGTTGAGCACCTGGCTTTCTCGCTCACTGAGTGTCGGTGCACCGGGAGCGGCGTGCGCCCGGATCTGGGTGACGAGACCGGCGGCGAGCTCGGGTGGCACGACCGTCTCGCCGCGCGCGACCCGCTCGACCGCGCCGACGATGGCGTCGCGGTCGGCGTCCTTCGACATGTAGCCCGCCGCACCCTCGCGCAGCGCGTCGAACACGACCCCCGAATCGCTGACCGCCGAGAGGAGCAGCACCTTGGTGGAGACTCCGTCCCGGGTCACCGCGTGGACGAGATCGATACCCGTCATGCCGGGCATCTGGTAGTCGACGACGGCGACGTCGGGCTGCAGTTCGCCGATCGTGGTGATCCCCGACCGCGCATCCCCGGCCTCCCCGACCACCCGGATGCGACCGCTGGCCGACAGTCCTCGCGACAGGCCGTCCCGGAAGAACGGGTGATCGTCGACGACCACGACGCTGATGGTCCGGTTCATGCGGCCTCCTCGGGCGCCGGCCTTTACGACAGCGCTGATTCCACCTCATCACGCGCGGCCTCGAACGACGCGCGCAACGCGCCGATGTCGGGGCCGGCGCGCAGCACCCCGCGTGAACTCGCCGGCAGCAGCCAGTCGAGGTCGGCCTCGGCGAAGACCGGACCGAGATCCTCGGCGCGTGCTCCCTGGGCACCGAGGCCCGGGGCCAGGATGGGGCCGGCGAGTGCGGTGAGATCGAGACCGTGTGCGCGGGTCGCACCGACGACCACACCCACCGTGCCCGCGCTGTCGGTGTTCACCGCGGCTGCCGCATCGACGATCCGCTGGCCGACCGATCGCCCGTCGGCGTCGGCCAACTGCACCGATGCGCCCTCCGGGTTGGAGGTACGAGCGAGGACGAAGACTCCCCGCCCGGCCGGGCGTGCCGCGTCGAGAGCCGGTGCGAGGGAACCGAATCCGAGGTAGGGCGAGAGGGTGACGGCGTCGGAGACCAGTGGCGAGGAATCGTCGAGCCACGCGCGGGCATAGGCGGCCATCGTCGATCCGATGTCACCACGCTTGGCGTCGGCGAGCACGAGCGCGCCGGCGTCGCGGCATCCGGCGATGACCCGTTCGAGGGTCGCCAATCCGGCCGCGCCGAACGGCTCGAAGAACGCCACCTGCGGTTTGACGACTGCCGCCACCGAACCGAACGCCTCGATACAGATGTCGGCGAAACGATCCAATCCGGCCGGATCGGCTCCGAGACCCCAGGATTGGAGAAGATCCACGTGCGGGTCGATCCCCGCGCACAACCGCCCGCGTGCGGTGACGGCGGCGCGGAAGCGGGGACCGAATCCGGTCACTTCGCGGTCCCGCCCGGCTCGTTCACCAGGGCCGCGTGGCGCCGCTGCAGCGCCTCGACACCCATCTGGTTGCCCCGCGCGGCCTCGATGCCCTGCACCGCCGCGCTGGCACCCTGCACCGTGGTGATACACGGGATTCCGGCGGCCACGGCGGCACTGCGGATCTCGTAGCCGTCGACCCGCGGGCCGGACTGGCCGTAGGGCGTGTTGATGACCATCGCGACCTCACCGGCGCGGATGGCGTCGAGGATGGTCGGCTCCCCCGGCTGTGCCTCGAAGTGCTTGCGCACCGTCTGCGATTCGATACCGTTGCGCCGCAACACCTCTGCGGTTCCTTCGGTGGCCAGGATGGTGAATCCGAGGTCGGCGAGGTGTTTGACCGGGAACAGCAGCGCCCGCTTGTCCTTGTTGGCCACCGACACGAAGACGGCGCCGTCGGTGGGCAGCGAGCCGTAGGCGGCGGTCTGCGACTTGGCGAAGGCCCGCCCGAAATCGGCGTCGATGCCCATCACCTCACCGGTGGACTTCATCTCCGGACTGAGCAGCGAGTCGACCCCGGTGCCGTCGTGGCGGCGGAACCTGTTGAACGGCAACACCGCTTCCTTCACGGCGATCGGTGCGTGCACCGGGGCGTGGCCACCGTCGCCGTCGGCGGCGAGGATGCCCTGAGCGCGCAGCTCGGCGATGGAGGTGCCCAACATGACGCGGGCGCATGCCTTGGCCAGCGGTACCGCGGTGGCCTTGGAGACGAACGGCACCGTGCGGCTCGCGCGGGGGTTGGCCTCGAGCACGTAGAGGATGTCGTCCTTGAGCGCATACTGGACGTTGAGCAGTCCGCGCACCCCGATCCCCTTGGCCAGTGCCTCCGTCGACTCTCGCACCATCTGCAGGTCCGCGCGACCGAGGGTGATCGGCGGCAGCGCGCACGCCGAGTCGCCGGAGTGGATACCGGCCTCCTCGATGTGCTCCATGATCCCGCCGATGTAGACCTCGGTGCCGTCGCACAGCGCGTCGACGTCGATCTCCACCGCGTCCTCGAGGAACCGGTCCACCAGCACCGGGTGATCGGGGGTCAATTCGGTTGCGCGCGAGATGTAGTCGGCCAGGGATGACTCGTCGTAGACGATCTCCATACCGCGCCCGCCGAGCACGTAGGAGGGACGCACCAGGACCGGGTAGCCGATCCGGGCGGCGGTCTCGCGCGCCTCGTCGAAGCTGGTGGCCGTCCCGAACGCCGGGGCGGGCAGTCCCGCGGCGGTCAGCACCTTGCCGAATTCACCACGGTCCTCGGCGAGGTCGATCGCCGCGGGGCTCGTGCCGACGATGGGGACACCCGCGGATTCGAGCCGGTCGGCCAACCCCAGCGGGGTCTGCCCGCCCAGCTGGACGATGACGCCGGCGACGGTCCCCGACTCCGACTCGGCGTGGAACACCTCGAGGACGTCCTCGAAGGTCAGCGGCTCGAAGTACAGGCGATCGGCGGTGTCGTAGTCGGTCGAGACGGTCTCCGGGTTGCAGTTGACCATGACCGTCTCGTAGCCGGCCTCGCTGAGCGTGAGCGCGGCATGCACGCACGAGTAGTCGAACTCGATGCCCTGCCCGATGCGGTTGGGTCCCGAACCGAGGATCAGGACCTTGGGCCGATCGGGCTGCGGCGCGATCTCGCTGGTCGCCGCCGGATCGAGTTCATAGGTCGAATAGTGGTACGGCGTCTTGGCCTCGAACTCGGCCGCGCACGTGTCGACGGTCTTGTAGACCGGGCGGACACCCGAGGCGTGCCGGAAGGCGCGGACCGCGTCCTCATCGGCGAAATCGGAACGCAGCGCCGCGATCTGGCGATCGGAGAAGCCGGTCGACTTCGCCTCGCGCAGCAACTCCGCCGTGAGTTGCCCGGCGTCGCGGATCTCGGCGCCGAGCGCCGCGATCCCGCCGATCTCGGCGAGGAACCACGGGTCGATCGCGGTGGCCTCGTACAACTGCTCGACGGTGGCGCCGGCATCGAAGGCCAGCATGATGCCGTAGAGCCGGCCGTCCTTGGGGGTGCGCAACTCGTCGAGCAGTGCCTCGAGATCCACCGTCGACGGGTCGGGCCGGTTGGGTTCGGTCCAGAACCCGGCCGCCTTGTTCTCCAGCGACCGCATCACCTTGCCCAGCGCCTCGGCGAACGACCGGCCCAGACTCATCGCCTCGCCCACCGACTTCATGGTGGTGGTCAGTGTGTCGTCGGCGCCGGGGAACTTCTCGAACGCGAACCGCGGCGCCTTGACCACGACGTAGTCGAGCGTCGGCTCGAAGCAGGCCGGCGTCTCCTTGGTGATGTCGTTGGTGATCTCGTCGAGGCTGTACCCGATCGCGAGCTTCGCGGCGATCTTGGCGATCGGGAATCCCGTTGCCTTGGAGGCCAATGCCGAGGAGCGCGAGACACGCGGATTCATTTCGATGACGACGAGACGGCCGTCGGCGGGGTCCTGCGCGAACTGGATGTTGCAGCCGCCGGTGTCGACGCCGACCTCGCGCAGGATGGCGATCGAGAGGTCGCGCATCTTCTGGTATTCGCGGTCGGTGAGTGTCATCGCCGGGGCCACGGTCACCGAGTCGCCGGTGTGCACCCCGACCGGGTCGACGTTCTCGATGGAGCAGATGACGACCACGTTGTCGCGGTTGTCGCGCATCAGCTCGAGCTCGTATTCCTTCCACCCGAGGATCGACTCCTCGATGAGCACATTCGCCGTCGGCGACGCGGCGAGTCCACCGCCGGCGATGCGCTCGAGGTCGTTCTCGTCGTAGGCCATACCCGACCCGAGGCCGCCCATGGTGAACGAGGGTCGCACCACCACCGGATAGCCGAGTTCGGCGACGGTCTCGCGAACCTCCGCCATGGTGTGGCAGACGGCGGAGCGGGCGCTCTCGCCGCCGACCTTGGCGACGATATCCTTGAACATCTGCCGGTCCTCACCACGCTGGATGGCATCGAAGTCGGCGCCGATCAACTCGATGCCGTACTTCTCCAGCGAACCCCGATCATGCAGTGCCACAGCCGTGTTCAGCGCTGTCTGACCGCCGAGGGTGGCCAGCACGGCGTCGATGGGGTGCCCGGCGTCGCGTTCGGCCTCGATGACCTTCTCGACGTATTCGGCGGTGATCGGCTCGATGTAGGTGGCGTCGGCGAACTCCGGGTCGGTCATGATCGTGGCCGGGTTGGAGTTCACCAGGCTCACGCGTAGGCCCTCGGCCTTGAGGACGCGGCACGCCTGGGTGCCGGAGTAGTCGAACTCGCAGGCCTGACCGATGACGATCGGTCCGGAACCGATCACCAGGACGTGTGACAGGTCGGTGCGGCGCGGCATCAGGCCCTCGTTCCGTTGGCGCGGTCACCCTCGAGCAGGGTGACGAATTTGTCGAAAAGGTAGGCGGCGTCATGGGGTCCGGCCGCGGCCTCCGGGTGGTACTGCACCGAAAACGCACGGCCCGAGAGCAATTCGACACCCTCGACGGTTCCGTCGTTGGCGCAGGTGTGGCTGACGCGGGCCCGTCCGAAGTCGGTGTCGAACTCCTCGCCGGCCTCGCCCTCGAGAGCGAACCCGTGATTCTGCGACGTGATCGACACCGTGCCGGTGGCGTGGTCGATGACCGGGATGTTGATCCCGCGGTGTCCGAAGGTCATCTTGTAGGTGGAGCGGCCCAGCGCCCGCCCGAGGATCTGGTTGCCGAAGCAGATCCCGAACAGTGGCAGATCCGCTCCGAGGACCTCGCGGGTCAGCGCGACGGCGGCATCGGCGGTCGCCGGGTCGCCGGGTCCGTTGGACAGGAACACCCCGTCGGGTCGCAGTTCGCGGATGGCCGCGAAGGACGTGTCGGAGGGCAGCACATGCACCGCCACGCCGCGCTGGGCGAACATCCGAGGGGTGTTGGTCTTGATACCCAGATCGATGGCGGCGACGGTCAGTCGCGCCTGCTGCGCGGGCTCGACGAGATAGCCCCGGTCGGTGGACACCTCGCCGGCGAGGTCGGCGCCCTTCATCGACGGCTGGCTGCGTACCCGCTCGAGCATCTCCTCGGTCGAGGCGAGCGCCGGACCGGAGAACACCCCGGCACGCATCGATCCGTGGTCACGCAGGATGCGCACCACCGTGCGGGTGTCGATGCCGGCGATACCGACCACGCCCTGACGGGTCAGTTCCTCGTCGAGGCTCGTCGTGGCTCGCCAATTCGACACGCGCCGTGTGGGATTGCGGATCGCGTAACCGGCCACCCAGATCTTGCCGGAGTCACCGTCAATGCCGTCGCTGCCGGCGCTGCCGGTCGATTCGCCGTCCTCGGTGTTCCATCCGGTGTTGCCGATCTGCGGTGCGGTGGCCACCACGATCTGGCGGTGATAGCTGGGGTCGGTCAGGGTCTCCTGATATCCGGTCATCGCGGTGCAGAACACGGCCTCACCGAGTGTCTCGCCGGTGGCTCCGTAGGGCTGCCCGGAGAACACCTGGCCGTTCTCGAGCACCAGAACCGCTGCGGTCATTGATCTTTCCCCTGTTCGCTATCGGTCAGTGTCTCAACGTGGGCCGGGGTCTCAACGTGGGCCGGGGTCTCAACGTGGGCCGGGGTCTCGGAATCGGCCGGTGTCGCGGTGAATTCGGCGATCCAGGGCGGGTAGACGGCCTTGTCGTCGGCGCGGAAGCCCGAGTCGATCTCGGTTCCCGACGGCAGTGTCCAGCGGATCACCAGCACGCCGCCGCGGCCCATCACCTTCCCGGCATGGCCGTTCTCGGTACGGACCGCGGTGATCGACGACCGCGGTATCCAGATCGTCGACGCCCCGGCGCGCTCGATGCCGATGCCGTCGGTGAACGCCGAGAGGTCGGCGGCGGCGCGATCACCGAAATCGCCGACGGCGACCCGGTTCTGCCAGCTCGGTGCGAGGGTGGCACCGAGGTACAGTCCGGAATCCGGGCCGAGGAGCGCGATACCCGGATCGTCGGGGAATGCCGGGATCTCGCCGATCGCCTCGGCCTGGCGTCGACCTCGATTGCGCCAGCCCCGCAGCAACAGGGCCACCAGCGCCAGCCACGCGGCCAGCACGACGATCACGATGATCAGGTCGAGGAAGATCTCACTCATGCGCTCGCCTGCCCGTCCCGGGCGGTGACGACCCCCCGCAGCAGCGTGGCGATCACCCGCGCGGGCATCGTCATCTCCTCGTACGGCGTGTTCGACGACAGACTGGCCAGCTCTTCTCCCCGCACGACCCAGGGCGAGTCCGGGTCGACCAGGGTCAGGTTGGCCGGTTCGCCGACGGCGATGGGACGACCCTGATCGGTGAGTCCGACGATCTGCGCGGGCCGTTCGCTCATCACCCGGGCGACCCCGCGCCAGTCCAGCAATCCGGGTTCGACCATGGTCGCCACGATGATCGGCAACGCCGTCTCGAGCCCGAGCATGCCGGGCTTGGCCAGGGCGAATTCGCAGCACTTGTCCTGCGCGGCGTGTGGCGCGTGATCGGTGGCCACGCAGTCGACGATGCCGTCGGCCAGTGCCTGCACCAGCGCTGCGGTGTCGCGGGCCTCCCGCAGCGGCGGGTTCACCTTGTTGACCGCGTCGTAGGTGGCCAGGCGTTCGTCGGTGAGCAGCAGGTGATGCGGGGTGACCTCGGCGGTGATGGCGATGCCCTGTTCCTTGGCCCAGCGCACCAACTCGACGGTGCCCTCGGTGGAGGCGTGGCAGATGTGCACTCGCGCCCCGGCATCGCGGGCCAGCAGCGCATCGCGCACCACGATCGATTCCTCGGCGGCGCGCGGCCACCCGGTCAAACCCAGCCGTGCCGCGTTCGCACCCTCGTGGGCGACGGCACCCTTGGTCAGTCGCGGCTCCTCGGCATGCTGGGCGATCAGTACGCCGAGGCCGGTGGCATATTCGAGGGCGCGCCGCATGATCAGCGGATCGTGGACGCACTTCCCGTCGTCGCTGAACATGCGGACACCCGCGACGCCGGCCGCCATCATGCCCATCTCGGCGAGTTGCTGACCGCCGAGGCCGACGGTGACCGCACCGACCGGGTGGACGTCGACCAGACCCACGTCGCGGCCGATCCGCCATACGTTGTCGGTGATCGTCGAGTTGTCGGCGACCGGATCGGTGTTGGCCATCGCGAACACCGCCGTGTACCCACCGAGCGCCGCGGCCCGCGAGCCGGTGCGGATGGTCTCGGTGTCCTCCCGGCCCGGCTCGCGCAGATGGGTGTGCAGGTCGACGAGGCCCGGCAGGAGCACGGCACCGGCCCCGTCGATGCGCTCGGCTCCCTCGGGCACCGTCACCGACGTCCCGATCCCGGTGATCACCCCGTCGACGACGACCACGTCGACCGGGTCCTCGCCGTACGGCCGAACCTGTTGCAGGACAACAGTTCCGATGTTCCTCGGGGCGCTCACTGCGATACTCCTGACTGTTCGGTCCCGACGAGCAGGCGGAACAACACCGCCATCCGCACATGGACTCCGTTGCGTACCTGTTCCAGGACGGTCGCCGCGGGTGCGTCGGCGACCGAGAAACCGATCTCCATGCCACGCAACATCGGTCCCGGGTGCAGGATCACCGCGTCGTCACCGAGTAATCCCAGCCGCCGCTCGGAGAGCCCGTAGCGCACCGAGTATTCGCGTGCACTGGGGAAGAAACCGCCGTTCATGCGTTCGGCCTGTACGCGCAGCATCATCACCGCGTCCACGGCCGGGAGTTCGGCGTCGAGGTCGCTCGACACGGTCACCGGCCAGGTGTCGACGCCCACCGGCAGCAGTGTCGGTGGCGCCACCAGCACCACCTCCGCGCCGAGGGTCGAGAGCAGATGAGCGTTGGAGCGGGCCACCCGGGAGTGCAGGACGTCGCCGACGATCGCGACGCGGCGACCCTGCAGCGAGCCGAGTCGTTGACGCAGCGTGAGGGCGTCGAGCAGCGCCTGCGTGGGGTGTTCGTGCATGCCGTCGCCGGCGTTGATCACCGACGGACCGATGCCGTCCTGCCCCTCGGTCCATTGCGCGATCTGTTGTGCCGCACCCGAAGCCGGATGCCGAACGATCAGCGCGTCGGCGCCGATGGCGCGCAGGGTCATCGCGGTGTCTCGTAGCGACTCACCCTTGCCGACCGAGGAACTCGAGGCCGAGACGTTGATCACGTCGGCGCTCATCCATTTCCCTGCGGTCTCGAAGGACACCCGGGTGCGGGTGGAGTTCTCGTAGAACACCGTCATGACGGTGCGCCCGCGCAGCGTCGGCAGCTTGCGGACCTCACGTCCGGTCAGTGCCTGCTCGAAGCGTTCGGCCTCGTCGAGCAACTCGGTGGCCTCGGCCGCCGACAGGTCCTCGGTGGACAGCAGGTGTCGCATCAGCGATCCCCCGACCCGGCCGCGCTCAGCACGACCTCGTCGAGCCCGTCGTGCTCGACGAGGTGCACGGCCACGCTCTCGTCACGCGAGGTCGGGATGTTCTTGCCGACATAGTCTGCGCGCAAAGGCAATTCGCGATGGCCGCGATCGATGAGGACGGCGAGTTGCACCGCGTCGGGGCGGCCGAGGTCGCGCAGGGCGTCGAGGGCGGCCCGCACCGTACGACCGGAGTAGAGGACGTCGTCGACGAGGATCACGATCGCGTGGTCGACGCCGCCGGGCGGCACCATCGTGCGCTCGAGAGGGCGGTGGGGTTTGTCGCGCAGATCGTCGCGATACAGGGTGATGTCGAGATAGCCGACGGGGATGTCGCGTCCGGCGAATTCGCCGATCTTGGCGGCCAAGCGGTCGGCGAGAGTGGTTCCGCGAGTGGGAATCCCGATGATGATGACGCGGGGTGCGTCGGGGGCGTCGAGAGCGTTCTTCTCGATCACCTGGTGTGCGACGCGGGCAATGGTCCGCGAGACGTCGCCGGCGTCGAGGAGAACTCGTCTACCTGAGGGTGCACCGTCGGTGGGCGTGACCACGCCGACCTCCTTCTCCGCCTCACGGGACGGATCGTTAAAGGATGTCTGTCGCGGCCAAGACTACACGCCGGCATCGTGTACGCCGAACCGGACTCGAGCCGCGCCGGCCCCGGTGGACTCGAGCTCAGTGGTTGTCGCGGTCCGAACCCGCCGCCTGCGCGGCCCGCACCTGCGGGGCGAGGTCGGCGATCGTCTGCAGCACCCCGTTGACGAAGGCGGGCGAGTCGTCGGTGGACAGTTCCTTGGCGAGTTCGACCGCCTCGTCGACCACGACGATCGGATCGACGTCGGTGGCGTTGAACAACTCCCAGGTGGCCAGGCGCAGGATCGCCCGATCCACAGCGGGTAGTCGCTGCAGGGTCCAGCCCTTCAGGTGCGAGGAGATGACCGCGTCGATCTGCGCCTCGTCGGCGACCAGACCGTCGACCACCCGCGCGGTGTAGGGATGGATCTGTCCGACACTCTCGTCGGTTTGCACCAGCTCCCGCCGTTCGGCGACGAGTTCGGCCGGGCTGACGTCCTTGGCCTCCGCCTCGAACAGCAGGTCGATGGCGCGGCGGCGCGCCTTGTGTCGGGTTCCGGGCTGCTTCACGTGTGGGGATCTCGCTAGTTGTTGACGCGGCCGAGGTAACTGCCGTCGCGCGAGTCGACCTTCAGTTTGTCGCCGGTGTTGATGAACAGCGGAACCGCGATCTCGGCACCCGTCTCCAGGGTGGCGGGCTTGGTGCCGCCGGTGGAGCGGTCGCCCTGCAGGCCCGGATCGGTGTGGGTGACCTCGAGCTCGACGGTGACCGGCAGTTCGACGAAGAGCGGGGTGCCGTCGTTGAGCGAAACCTGCACGGTCATGTTCTCCAACAGGAACCGGGCGCCGTCGCCGACGGTGGCCGGTGCCAGCGAGTACTGCTCGTAGTCCTGGGCGTCCATGAAGACGTAGTCGGTGCCGTCGTTGTAGAGGTAGGTCATGTCGCGACGGTCGACGGTCGCGGTCTCCACCTTGACCCCGGCGTTGAAGGTCTTGTCAACGGTCTTGCCGGACAGGATGTTCTTGATCTTGGTGCGCACGAAGGCCGGACCCTTGCCGGGCTTGACGTGCTGGAACTCCAGGATCTGCCAGAGCTGGTCATCCATGCGCAGCACGAGGCCGTTCTTGAAATCGGCGGTGGTCGCCATATGTGTCGTCTCTTCCTTCTTGACGTCGAGAACCGTCAGATGACGGTGAATGTCTTGTCGCTGGCGGTCAGCAGCTCCGGATCGCCGTCGGTGACGACGAGGGTGTCCTCGATCCTGACTCCACCTCGGCCCGGGAGGTAGACCCCGGGTTCCACGGTCACCGCTGCGCCGCAAGGCAGTGTACCCGTTGCGAGCTTGCCGATTCCGGGCGCTTCGTGGATCTCGAGGCCGACTCCGTGTCCGAGACCGTGCACGTAGTTCTCCGCGTGACCGGCGTCGGCGATCACCGTCCGGGCCGCGGCGTCCACCCCGCGCAGGTCGGCACCCGGGTGCAGCGCCGCCCGCCCGGCGGACTGTGCGGTGGCGACGAGCTCGTAGATCTCACGCTGCCACGGTGCGGCGCGACCGAGCACGAAGGTCCGGGTCATGTCCGAGTGGTAACCGCCGAACACCGCACCGAAGTCGATCTTGACGAAGTCGCCGTCGGCGAGCACCTCGTGGGTGGGGCGATGGTGTGGGATCGCCGAATGGGCGCCGGCGGCGACGATCGTCTCGAAGGCCACCGCGTCGGCGCCGTGCCGGTACATCTCCCATTCCAGGGCGCGAGCGACCTCTCGTTCGGTGGCACCCGCCCGTAATCCCCCGCCGTCGATGAGTGCCGCGAGTGCCTCGTCGCCGATCCGGCAGGCCTGCCGCAGCAGTGCGATCTCCCCGGCATCCTTGATTTCCCGTAGGCCCTGGACCAGGCCCGTCCGGCCGACGAGTTCGACACCGTCGGGTGCGTCCGCACCGAGGGCCCGGTGCGCGGCGACCGTGAGGGCGTCGGCCTCGAAACCGACCCGGCGCGCCCCGGCGTCGGCGGCGACGCGCAGCAGTGCCGGTGGGCAGTCGCGGGCGAGGACGGCCTCGAGGTCGCCGGCTTGCTCACCGACCTGGGTCTGATAACGGCCGTCGGTGCAGATCCGGTCACCCGCCGGACCCGAGGCCGAGATCAACACCGCACCGTTGGAGCCGGTGAACCCGGTCAGGTAGCGCACGTTGGTGAGATCACCGACCAGGAAGGCATCGACGGCGTGGTCACCACTGACGATCAGGTCGCGCAGCCGATCACGACGACCGGCGTGGTCATGTGTGGGGGTCATCGGTTCACGCTAGCCCGACGCATTCCGGGACAGGACCTACGACATGATGCAAAGTGTGGCCAAGAGCACTGGATGTGCTGACCCTCTAGTAACGTGTTCGGCATGTTCTCCTCCTGGTTGCTGCGCGGAGTCGTCATGACCGCGGTACACGTCGCGGCCCGAGTGGTACTCGGACTGGCCATCATCCACGCTCCCCTGCATTCCACGGTGTGGAAGACGATCGCGGTCGCCGTGGTCGTGCTGGTGTCCCTGCTCTGGGGCGGCATCGACGGCATCGCCGACGCGCGGGCCAACCCCGATCCCGACGATTACGAGGACCTGACCGTCCGCTGGCTCAAGGCCGGCGTCTTCGCAGGTGTCGTCGCGGGCCTCATCTCCTGGATCCTGGGCAGCTTCGTCTTCGCCGGGATCGGCCAGGCCAGCTTGTGGGTCGAACTGATCGCCGGTGGCTCGTTCACCGCGCTGCTGATCTTTGTCCCCGCGTTCGTCGGCGCGGCGGTGGGTCGCTGGCTGATGCGCCGCGACCAGCGCAAGAACTCCCACGACGACGACTGGTCGGTGCACCCCGACGCGCAACCAACCGAGCAGATCGAGCGGGTCTGACCACCGAACCACTCAGAGCAGGGTCGCCCCGCCCGGCGCCGCTTCCGCGGCAACCGCCGAGTATGCGGCGGCGACCAGCGAAGGGTCGGGGCCCTCGAGGCGTCCGGGTTTGGCGAGTCCGTCGAGGACCACGAAACGCATGACCCCGGAGCGGTTCTTCTTGTCGCCCGCCATCGTGGTGAGCAGATCGCCGAGGGCATCGGCGTCGTAGGTCGTCGGCAATCCGACGAGGGAGAGGATCGCCGCGTGCCGATCGGCGGTCGCGTCGTCGAGCCGACCGGCCAGCCGCGCGAGTTCGGCGGCGAAGACCAGCCCCACCGACACCGCAGCGCCGTGGCGCCAGCGGTAGCGTTCGCGACGCTCGATGGCGTGACCGAGCGTGTGACCGTAGTTCAGGATCTCCCGCAGCGACGACTCCTTGAGGTCGGCGGACACCACATCGGCCTTGACCTGCACCGATCGTCGGATGAGCTCGGGGAGGACGTCGGCGGTCGGGTCGGTGGCCGCGGCCGGGTCGGCCTCGATGATGTCGAGGATCGTCGGGTCGGCGATGAATCCGGTCTTGATGACCTCCGCCAGCCCGGCGATCACCTCATTGCGCGGTACCGTCTCGAGGGTCGCGATGTCGATGAGTACCGCGTCGGGCTCGTGGAATGCGCCCACCAGGTTCTTGCCGGCATCGGTGTTGATGCCGGTCTTGCCGCCGACCGCGGCGTCGACCATCGCCAGCAGGGTGGTGGGAACGTGGATGACCCCGATCCCCCGCATCCAGGTGGCGGCCACGAATCCGGCCAGGTCGGTCGCGGCGCCGCCGCCCAACGAGATGATCTTGTCGTTGCGTTTGAGCCCGATCCGGCCGCACACGTCCCAGCAGAATGCGGCCACCGCGAGATCCTTGCCGGCCTCGGCGTCCGGGATCTCGACACGATGTGCGTCGAATCCCTTGCCGGACAGGTATTCCCGGATCTGCTCCGCGGTCTGGGCGAGCGTCGGCTGATAAAGAATCGCGATCCGATCGGCGCCGGCGGCAGCATCGGCGAGCTCACCGAGCAGACCGCGACCGATGATCACGTCATACGGCGATCCGGCATTGACGCGGATCCGTACCGGCTCGGTGGTCGTCGGGTCGCTCATGTGGTCCTCTCGGGTACGAGTTCGCGGGCGATCGCGGCGATGATGACGTCGGCGACATCCTGCGCGTCGCCGTCGGCCGCGTCGACCTCGATGGTCGCGACGCCGCTGTAGATCTCGGCGCGGTCGGTCAGCAGTTCACGGTAGCGGGCGGCCGGATCGCCGTCGGCCAGCAGCGGTCGATCGGACCCCGAGACGCGCGAGAAGCCGTCCTCGGCACCGATTTTCAGGTGGACGACACGGTGTCCGTCGAGCGCGTCACGGACCGCTTCGGTGGTCACCGCACCCCCGCCGAGGGCCACCACCCCGCGGTGGTTCTCCAGGACGTCGGTGACGACGTCGCATTCGATCTGGCGGAACCGGGTGGGCCCGGCACCGGTGAAGATCTCCGGGATGGTCTGGCCGGTGCGGGTCACGATCTCGGCGTCGGTGTCGACGAAGTCGATGCCGAGCTTGTCGGCGAGTATCCGTCCGACTGTGGACTTTCCGGCACCCATGAACCCGACGAGCACGGCGACCGGACGATCGGGACCGCCGGTCACCGGCAGTGATGCGCCGGTCATGAACGCGGGGGCCGGGACTCGACGTGCTTGAGGTAGCCGCGCAGGTTCTCACCGGTTTCGGTGGCCGAATCGCCGCCGAACTTCTCCAGCGCCGCCTGGGCGAGTACCAGCGCGACCATGGCCTCGGCGACCACACCCGCCGCGGGCACCGCGCACACGTCCGATCGTTGATGGATGGCGCTGGCCTGATCGCCGGTGCTCATGTCGATGGTCGACAGGGCGCGCGGCACCGTCGAGATCGGCTTCATCGCCACCCGCACCCGCACGTCCTCGCCGTTGGTCATGCCGCCCTCGAGGCCACCGGCCCGGTTGGTCGACCGCAGCACGCCGTCGGGCCCGGGGACCATCTCGTCGTGGGCGGCGCTGCCACGGCGACGCGCGGTCGCGAAACCGTCACCGACCTCGACACCCTTGATCGCCTGGATCCCCATGAGTGCACCGGCGAGTCGGGCGTCGAGGCGGGTCTCACCACTCACGTGCGAGCCGAGCCCGACCGGCACATTCGTCGCGACGACCTCCACCACGCCACCGAGGGTGTCGCCGTCCTTCTTGGCCGCCTCGATCTCGGCGATCATCGCCGCCTCGGCGTCGGAGTCGAAGGCACGGACCGGGCTTGCGTCGATCGCCTCGAGGTCGGCGATCCGGGGCGGCGGGCCGTCGTAGGGCTCGCTCGCCCCGATGGAGATCACGTGCGAGACGACGTCAACGCCGAGCACCTGCCGCAGGAAGTTGCGGGCGACGGTGCCCGCGGCGACCCGCGCGGCGGTTTCGCGGGCGCTGGCCCGCTCGAGCACCGGGCGCGCATCGTCGAAGCCGTACTTGAGCATCCCCGAGTAGTCGGCATGCCCGGGACGCGGACGGGTGAGGGGCGCATTGCGCGCGCTGCCGTCGAGTTCGGCGGCATCGACCGGATCGGCCGACATCACCGT
This sequence comes from Gordonia sp. YC-XJ4, assembly GCF_059511865.1. Taxonomy (NCBI): domain Bacteria; kingdom Bacillati; phylum Actinomycetota; class Actinomycetes; order Mycobacteriales; family Gordoniaceae; genus Gordonia; species Gordonia sp. YC-XJ4. Next base: position 2,678,358 of record NZ_CM183447.1, on the reverse strand, counting down.
CTCCCATTTGGGCCACTCGGTGTTGCCGATCTCGACCGCGATCGGACCGCCCATCGAGAGTCCGTGGCGCAGACCGCCGATCACCGTCACCTTGTCTGCCTCGAACTTCATCCGGGCCCCTCGTCCGTATCCGAGACGGCGACGGGCCAACTGTTCGGCGATATCCGACGAGGTGATCTCAACTCCGGCGACCATACCCTCGACGATCGCCACGAGTGCCGGGCCATGCGACTCTCCGGCTGTTATCCAGCGCAACACAAGAATCCATTGTTCCATGCGGGCCACGCGGCCCGCGAACAGCCCTGACCAGGCCCGGCCGCCGGCGCCGACGACCGGCGCACGAGCCTCAACCGATCGCCAGGACGAGGACCGCGGCAAGGATCAGCGTGGGGCCGTGCGGGCGTCGCACCGGGCCGCCACGCCGATGTCCGATCAGGACTCCCACCTGGGCGAGCGCAACCATCAGCAGTGCCGCGACCGGGTGCGCGAGGAGGCCACCGAGGACGAATCCGAGTTTGACGTCGGCTCCCCCGCACCATCGGCGGGTGAAGGCGAGCAGGTACGGAACGGCCCCGGCCAGGGCCGCGATCAGCACGTGCGGGGCCGTCAGCCCGCCGACGACCACCGCGAGCACGCCCGGCCACAGCAATCGATTCGGGATGCGCGCGGTGCGCCGGTCGCTCTCGGCGACCACCGCGAGCCAGATCATCACCACCAGCGCCGTCGCAACCATGCCGCCAGTGTGGTCGGTGGCGTCGGTGGGCTCGGGCGCCGGACGGCCCGCCGGCGTCGGGCTGTGGACCGTCCCGTCTCTGTGAGTGCGTCAGGAGGCCGCGTCGGCTCCGGCGAACACCTCGGCCATCACCGTGCGCGGTGCCGGCAGGCCAGTGAATTGCTCGACCTGGCTGAACGCCTGGTTCAGCAGCATCACCAGTCCACCGGCCACCCGACCACCCGCAGCCCGAACCGCGGTGGCCAGCGGGGTGGGCCACGGGTCGTAGATGACGTCGACCAGACGCGCGGAGCCCGAGACGGCGTCGATCACCGGTGTGGTCGCCGACGCCGGGACCGTGGAGACGGCGACCGCGGCGTCACGGCAGCGCCGGCTCAGGTCGTCGGTGCTCGCGAAATCGGCCACCTGCACCGACATCCCGAGATCGCGCGCCAGAGTGAGCACGTCGGCGGCGCGCTGCGCGCTGCGGGCGACGACGGTGAGTTCGCCGATCCCGACCGCGGCGAGCGCCGCGACGGACGGTAACGCGGTACCGCCGGCCCCGACGAGCACCGCGGAATCGGGAAGGTCGCCGCCGACGACGTTTGCCGCGACACCGAGGTGTTCGAGTGCACCGGTCATGCCGTCGATGTCGGTGCAGTCCGCTCGCCAACCGGTCACGGTCCGCACCAGTGTGTTTGCCGAACCCACCAGGACCGCACGTTCGGTGCGCTCGTCGGCGACGGCGAGCGCGGCGAGTTTGTTCGGCATCGTGACCGAGAAACCGATCTGCTCGGCCGGCGCCGCGGCGACGACCCCCGGAAGATCCGCTGCGGTGCACTCACGCCGCGTGTAGGTCCAGTCCTCCAACCCCAGCGCACGGTAGGCGGCCAGGTGCAGATCCGGCGATCTCGAATGCGACACCGGGGAGCCGAGCACCGTGGCTCGGCGGGCGGTGCGCCCGCCCACCGGGGCGCACAGCGGCGGACGCGCCAGCACCGAGCCGGCCTCGTCGAGCGGACCGGTCACCGGCACGTGATGAATTTGTTCTGGCATGCGGTGGCGATGTTGCGCCGATGCTGATCGAAGTCGTCGGTGAACAGTGTCGTCCCCTTGGAGTCGACGGTCACGAAGTACAGCCAGTCGCCGTCGGCGGGCTGCTCCATCGCCTCGACCGACGGCTCTTCCACCGCACCGATCGGTGTCGGCGGAAGGCCCTTGCGCACGTAGGTGTTCCACGGCGTGTCGGCCTTGAGCGCGTCGTCGTGCAGGTTCAGGTCGACGACGCTGGCGGTGTAATTGGCGGTCGAATCGAATTCCAGCCGTTGGCCTTTGGCGAGCCGGTTCAGGATGACCCGCGCCACCTTCGGGTAGTCGTCGGGTTGCACCTCGCCCTGCAGCAACGATGCGGCGACCAACGTCTGATAGGGACTGAGCCCGGACTTGTTGTTGCTCACCAGACCCCAGCCCTCGTACATGGCGGCGCTCTTGGTGATCAGGGTGTTGAGTATCTGCGTGGCGTTGTCGTGCGGATCGATGTCCTCCCACGTGCCGGGCGCGATCAGGCCCTCGATCCGGCGATGGTCGCCGTTGAGTGCCGTCACCGACTCCTGCGCCCAGCTCGGGACACCGAGCTCGGTGATACTCGCGTTGGCGGCCGCGTCGGACAGTTGCTGCTCGGTCACCCCGAGGCGTTGTCCGTTGATCTCGACGCCGGTCTGGTCGGCGATCATCGCGAAGATGCCCGGGGTGACGCGTCCCGAGGTGTCGCGCTTGGTGTCCAGCGGGGTGCCGGGAGGTACGACGATGCGCCCGACGCGGTTGGTCGAGTCGGAGTCGGTGATCAACTTCACCGCCTCCGCCGCCGGGATCTGGGTGCGCAACTTGTAGTAGCCGCTGGACAGCGAGGCTCCATCGGCGGCGTCGACGAACGCGCGGACGCTGCCGACGACGTTGTCGTCGACGAGAATGCCGCCGATCTGTTTGATCGACGCGTTCGCCGGGACGTGCACGAGCACGTCAGCGGTACCCGCGGCGTTCGTGTAGTCCTTTCGGGAGTCGAAGAGCCCGGCCTTGTCCGCTCCCCAGTACCCCACCCCGGCGACCAGCGCCAGCATCACGACGGCCACCACGGCCATGCCGATCCGGCGTCGGCGCCGACGGGCGACCGCCGCCGGACGACGTTCGGGATGGTCATCGAGGTCTGGGTGGGAGTCGTCGGATACGGGTGCGAGGACGGTGTCGTCGGCCGGTTCGACCAGTTCGTGCGGTGCGGTCAGGTCGTGATCGACGCGATCATCGGTGCGAAGGGATCCGGTGTCGTCTCGATCGGCGAGGTCGGCGTCGGCCTCGGGAACGGCGAGCGTCGGTTCGGCCAGGGCGGCCAGCGCGCCCGGTGCCACACCTGCCTCCCGCCGGCGATCTGCCGACCGGTCACGGGCCGCCGACCGGCTCGTGGTCGCGGGGGCTGACGATGCGTCGGGATCGATGCGCTCCGGCTGCGCGCGCTGTGGTTCGGTCCGCTGTGATTCGGCCTGCTGTGGTTCGGCCTGCCGCGGCGCGGGGATCGGAGCGGTGCGGGGGGCGGACCGCTGGGCGCGTGAACGCAGCGTCGGCTGCGGCGCAGATGGGGTCGCCTCGTCGGCGGACTGCGGCGCGGGCGCCTGTGCCGCTGTCTGGGGTGCCGCTGTCTGGGGTGCCGTTGTCTGGGGTGCCGTTGTCTGGGGACCATTCCCGGGTCGGGCCACCCGATCATCCGAAGACGCCGGCACTGCCGGCCATGATCCCGACGGGGTGCCCGCCGGTCCCGTGCGGCGGCGGCGATGCCGGGTGTTGGGTCGCCCATCCACCGGCTGCGTGAAATACCGCAACCGATCGGGGTCCATGCCGTCGGCGGGGTGGTCCGCTCGCTCCCGATGGCGATTCCGATGCCGTTCGTCGCTCACCGCGGATACCCTCCCTGGTTCCGGTTCGACGGCGCGGCGTGAACCCCGCCCGTCCCCCGACACGTGCGCACGTCGCGCCTCACACTGGACCTGAACCGATCGGACCCTCCGATCGGCGGACGAAGCGACGGCGCCAACGAGCTCATCGTCGCGCGTCCAGCCATCCCTGCAGAATAGCGACCGCAGCCGCCTGATCAATCACCGAACGCGATGCCTTCGCCGACCGGCCACTCGCCCGCAACGCCTGCGCCGCGGTCACCGTGGTGAGCCGTTCATCGACGTACTCGACGAGCACCGGGGCAATCGCGGAGGTCAGGGCGTCGCCGAACTCCCGCGCGGCGGCCACCGCAACACCGTCGGTGTTGCGCAACGTCTTGGGCAAACCGATCACGACACCGACGACCTCGTATTCGGCGGCGAGTTCGGCGATTCTCGTCACATCCGACCCTCCGGACGTGTCCCGTCGCACGGTCTCGACCGGGGTGGCGAGTATGCCGTCGGGATCGCACACCGCGACGCCGATCCGCACGCTGCCGACATCGATGCCCAGACGCCGGCCCCGCCGCGTCTGCTGGTCGTCGTGCCCCGGAGCCGCCATCAGTGCAGGAGCTCGGAGATCCGTCGGATCGCCGGGTCCACGCCGGCCGGATCGGTTCCCGACCCCTGTGCCAGATCGGGTTTGCCGCCGCCGCGGCCGCCGAGGATGGGTGCGATCTCCTTGACCACATCACCGGCCTTGAGCCCGGCCGAGCGGGCGGGCTCGGTGGTGGCGACGACGAACGGCACCTTGGTCTGCTCGGCGTCCTCACCCGGGGAGAACAATGCGATCACCGCGGCACGATCGGAGACCCGGCCGCGCAGATCGCCTGCCACCGAACGCAATCCGTTGGCGTCGAGCCCGGGCAGCGTGCCCGAGACGAGCAACGTCGACCCGACCGTGATCGCCCGATCGAGCAACGTGGCCGCCGACGCCCGTGCCGCCTCGGCGCGCATCTTCTCCAGTTGCTTCTCGGCGTCACGCAATCGCGTGACGAGTTGCTCGACGCGCGCGGGAACCTCGTCGGAGGGCACCTTCAGCGACGACGCGAGACCCGCCATCAGGGCGCGTTCCTTCGACAGATGGCGGAATGAGTCCATGCCGACGTAGGCCTCGACGCGGCGCACCCCCGAACCGACCGAGGACTCGCCGATCAGCGTGACCGGTCCGATCTGCGCCGACGACGAGACGTGGGTGCCACCGCACAGTTCCATCGAGAACGGGCCGCCGATCTCGACGACACGCACCTCGTCGCCGTAGTTCTCCCCGAACAGTGCGAGCGCGCCCATCGCCTTCGCCTCGGCGAGACCGGTCTCGAAGGTGTTGACCCGGTAATCGGCCTCGACTGCCTCGTTGGAGATCTCCTCGATCTGGGTGCGTTGCTCGGCCGACAGCGGTCCCGATGCATGGAAGTCGAAGCGCAGGTATCCGGGGCGGTTCAGCGAACCGGCCTGTGTCGCACCGGGTCCGAGCACCTGACGGAGCGCGGCGTGCACCATGTGGGTACCCGAGTGTCCTTGCGTGGCACCGTGGCGCCAGCTCGTGTCGACGCTCGCGAGGACCTCATCGCCTTCGGCGATCTCCCCGGCATCGACGATGACGCTGTGTAACCACACCGACTTGCCCACCCGCTGAACATCTTTGACGGTCAGCCGGGCGCCGGCACCGGTGGTGATGGAGCCGGTGTCGGCCATCTGGCCACCGGACTCGGCGTACAACGGGGTGCGGTCGAGGATCACCGTCAGTTCCTGACCGGCGCCGGCGCTGCGGACCCGCACGCCGTCGGCGATCAGACCCACTACGCGCGCCTCGGACACGAGCTCTCCGTATCCGGTGAACTCGGTGGGTCCGCGATCGAGGAACTCCCGATACACCCCGGCGTCGGCGTGCCCGGTCTTACGGGCGTTCGCGTCGGCCTTGGCTCGCTGCTTCTGCTCGGCCATGAGTTCGGTGAAGCCGCCCTCGTCGACCTCTAACCCGGCCTCGGCGGCCATCTCGAGGGTCAGATCGATCGGGAAGCCGTAGGTGTCGTGCAGGGTGAATGCATCGCTGCCCGAGAGCGTGTCCTTGTTGGCCGCCTTGGTGGCCGCGGCCGCATCTGCGAACAACTTCGACCCGGCGGCGAGGGTCTTGGCGAACGAGGCTTCCTCGCCGACCGCAACACTCACGATGTGCTCACGCTTGTCGGCGAGTTCCGGATACGACGGCGCCATCAGGTCGATCGCGGCACCGATGAACGCCCCCATCGTCGGGGCGTCCGCGCCGTTGACATTCGGCCCGCTCGCTGCGCTCCCGGCGCCGCTGACATTCGGCCCGCTCGCTGCGCTCCCGGCGCCGCTGACATTCGGCCCGCTCGCTGCGCTCCCGGCGCCGCTGACATTCGGCCCGCTCGCTGCGCTCCCGGCGCCGAGCAGTCGCGCCGAGCGCACCACGCGGCGCAGCAACCGGCGCAGCACGTAGCCGCGGCCGTCATTGCCGGGCAGCACGCCGTCACCGATGAGCATCGCGGCGGTGCGGGTGTGGTCGGCGATCACGCGGAATCGGACGTCGGCCTCGTGGTCACCGGCGCCGTAGGCGCGTCCGGTCACGCTCGCGGCGAGGTCGATGATCGGTTTGAGCAGATCGGTCTCGTAGACGTTGTCGACACCTTGCAGCAGGCAGGCGACGCGCTCGATGCCCATACCGGTGTCGATGTTCTTCTTGGGCAGCGGGCCGAGGATCTCGTAGCCCTCCTTACCGCCACCCGGGCCGCGCACGTTCTGCATGAACACGAGATTCCAGATCTCGATGTAGCGGTCCTCGTCGGCCTCGGGTCCACCTTCGATGCCGTATGCCGGACCACGGTCGTAGAAGATCTCCGAACACGGGCCGCACGGACCCGGGACGCCCATCGACCAGTAGTTGTCCTTCATGCCGCGTCGCTGGATGCGCTCGGCGGGCACGCCGATCTCGTCGCGCCAGATCGACTCCGCCTCGTCGTCGTCGAGATAGACCGTCGGCCAGAGCTTTTCGGCCGGAATGCCGTATCCGCCGTCCTCGACGCTGTTGGTCAGCAGCGTCCACGCGAAGGTGATCGCCTCGCGCTTGAAGTAGTCGCCGAAGGAGAAGTTGCCCGCCATCTGGAAGAAGGTGTTGTGACGGGTGGTGATGCCGACCTCGTCGATGTCGAGGGTGCGCACACACTTCTGGACGCTGGTGGCGCGGTCGAACGGCGGGGTCTGCTCGCCGAGGAAGTACGGCTTGAACGGCACCATGCCGGCGTTGACGAACAGCAGGTTCGGGTCGTCGAGGATCAGCGAGGCGCTGGGCACCTCGGTGTGCCCGGCCTTGATGAAGTGATCCAGGAATCGCTTCCTGATGTCATGCGTCTGCACTGGGTGAGTCCTCGAAAGATCGGCGATGAGCGTATCTGCGGCTTACCAGCCTACCGTCGGCGGACCCCACGCTCTCCGACCGCGTCGGGTATCGCGGCCGTCACCGGCGCGGGCATACTCGGCCCATGTCCGGCGAACACCACTATCGCGTCACCACCACGTGGATCGGCGACCGCGGGACCGGGACGTCCGGGTACCGCGACTACGACCGCACCGTCCGCATCGGCGTCGACGGTAAACCCGATGTGATCGGTTCGGCGGATCCGGCGTTTCGCGGCGATGCGACGCACCACAATCCCGAGGATCTGCTGCTCATCGCGATCTCGCAGTGTCACCTGCTGTCGTATCTGCACGCATGCGTGACCCGCGGTGTCGTCGTCACCGGCTACATCGACGAGGCGAGTGCCGTCATGGCGCAGGAGGGCAACGGCGGACATTTCACCTCGGCGACGCTGCGCCCGACGGTCACGGTTGCCGACGAGTCGATGGTCGCCGACGCCCACGATGCCCACCACGACGCCCACGAGTGGTGTTTCATCGCGAACTCGGTGAACTTCCCGATCGGCCACCACGCCACCGTCACCGTCGGCTGATCGCTGATCGCTGGTCACCGACAGCGCCGCCCTCGGCGAAGCCATCAAATAGGTTGGACGGCAGCTCGATAGACCCGATATGGTCAGATTTCCGTGCAACGTCCCGAGGAGGTGCCACCCGTGAATCAATTGTCGTCGGTGCTCCTCGGAGGAGTCACGGTAGGGCGCTAGGTGTAAGGCCCGGGGAGGTTGTGAACGCGTAGCCGTTCGATCGGTGCGAGTCCGCCGATGCCGGAGTGGGGTCGGTGGTGATTGTAGTGGTGTAGCCAGTCGTCGTAGATGGCTGCGCGGGCGCTGTCGGAGGTGTAGACCTCGGCGTAGGCCCACTCAGATCCCAGAGTTCGGTTGAAGCGTTCGGCCTTGCCGTTGGTTTGCGGCCGGTAGGGGCGAGTTTTCTTGTGTTTGATGTCAGGCCCCAGAGCTTCGGCGAAAGCCCTCGAGCGGTAACAGGCCCCGTTGTCGGTCAAGACCCGCTTCACCGTGATCCCGTATGTTTCGAAGAATGTGTGAGCGCGGTCCCAGAACGCGGCTGCGGTCTCTTTGCGTTCATCGGTGAGGATCTCCGAGTAGGCCAGCCGCGAGTGATCATCGATCGCGTGATGCAGGAATGCATAGCCGGGACGCTGTTTCTTGTTGTGGCGGTTGCCGATTGTGCGCCCGAGTTTGCGGTGCCCGCCCCCATCGGGGATCCGGCCGAGTTTCTTGATGTCGACATGGATCAGGTCACCAGGTGCGTCGTGTTCGTAGCGTCGCGGCGCCGGCCGCCGGACGGGCAGGCCGGTGCTCTGGTCGAGATGACGCAGCAGCGGCATCCGGTAACGACGCAGCACTGCCTCGACCGTGGATCGGGCGATTTTCAAGTGTGCCGCGATACGGGCCGCTCCCCATCGACGCACGAACCGCAGCTTGATGATTCGTCGTTCTCGCCGTTGAGGCAACTGGTTCGGTGAGCGGTGTGGCCGGCTGGACACATCGACCATCGCGGCCTGCCCACCCGTGCGGTAGCGGTCGGCCCACTTCTTGGCCGTGGCCGGTGAGCAATTGAACCGCTCAGCGGCCCGGCGCAGTGGCCAACCGTCATCAACGACGCACCGGGCCAGGATCAGACGGCCACGTTCGGTCAGGAAGGCATTACGGTGGGTCATGAGGGCCTCTCGGTGGTCGGCGTGTGTGTGGTAACCACACCGATACCGGAGGCCCTCACCTGATCACAGTCGCCACGCCGTTCACAACCTGCCTGGGTGTTACAGCTAGGTCGTCCGGGGCGCCGCACCTCTGCACCGCTCCGAGAGGCACGGCCATGCATTTCACTTCTGAACGAATTCTCGACGACGGCATCGCCGAGAAGGAGTTCACCCTCGGCGATTTCACCGGAATCCTGTGGACACCGCCGGCGGCTTCCAGGTCCACTCCGGTCCCACTGATCGTCCTCGGACAACCCGGCAGTATCGGGACCCGACACATGTATCCCCGACTGGCGGCACGGGCCCGTCGCGCCGCCGCGGACGGCTTCGCCGCTGTCACGATCGAGCCGCCCGGCGCCGGCAATCGCACCCCGTTGCCCGGTGCCGACCACGCTCGAGCAGACCTGCGGGGCGCGATCGCCGCCGGCGAACGGCCCGGGGCAGATCTCATCGATCGGCTGGTGCTCCCCCTCCTTGAGCAGGCGGTGCCGGAGTGCCGGATCACTCTCGACGAGATCCTCGGGCGACCGGAGATCGGTGACAAGGTCGGGCTCTCGGGCGGCGTGATCGCCGTGGGTACCCGCCTGGCCGCCGTCGACCCCCGTATTGCGGCAGCCGGGCTTTTCGCAGGTAGCTACGTGCCGTCGGTGACAATGGACGAGGCGCGCCTCGTCACCGCCCCGCTGCACGTTCTTCTCCAGTGGGATGACGAGAGCAACGACCGGCGGATGGCTCTCGATCTCTTCGACGCCTTCGGATCCACCGAGAAGACGCTCTGCGCCAACCTGGGTGGTCACACAGGCGTCCCGCAATTCGCAGGTGAAGAGGCCGCCCGATTCTTTGCCCGCCATCTCGGCTCGCCGCGAGCCCGGCGGTGAACGACCGGGTGGCGAACACCACGGGGGCACCATCGGCTCGACACCACGCCACCGTCACCGTCGGCTGATCGCTTCCTGTCACCGCCAGGGGCAGGAACAATCCGCGTCACGCGGTCACCATGGAGTCATGACCAACGCATCACTGCCCGCCGACCAGCTCGCGGACTTCTTGCGCTCTCGGCGTGCCGCGGTCGCGCCGGATGATGTCGGGATGGTGACGCACGGCTTCCGCCGCGTGCCGGGCCTGCGACGAGAGGAACTCGCCGAACTCGCCGGCGTCTCACTCACGTACTACACCCGCCTCGAGCAGGGCGCGGCGACCAATCCGTCGACCCAGGTACTCGACGCACTCGCGCGCGCTCTGCGGCTCGACGACACCGAGACGAGTCATCTCTATCGCCTGGCGGGAGCGGCCACGCCACCGACTCATCGTTCGCGGACACTTCGCCCGGGTCTGGCCACCCTGCTCGACGCAATGCCCGACGTCGCGGCGATGGCCCTGTCCCCGACCCAACACATCGTCGGCTGGAATCGCCTGGGGCACGCCGTCTTCGCCGGCCATCTCGATCCGTCGGCACCATACGGTCCGACGCCCCCGAACAAGGTCGCGATGTTGTTCAACGATCCGGCAACGCGTGTGCTCCATCGCGACTGGGAACATGAGGCGCGTCTGGCGGTGGCCTCCTTGCGGTTTGTCGTCGCTCCGCTGGCGACGCAGCCCGAGACCATCGAACTCATCGATGAATTGTCCTCTACCAGTAACGATTTCGCCCGAATCTGGGCACAGCACCCAGTGCAGGCGTGTTCGAGTGGAATCAAGTACTTCAACCACCCCGTGGTGGGTGCGCTGGAATTGCGCTACGAGATGCTGCACCTGCCCGAGGACCACGGTTACCGGCTGATCCTGATGCACGCCGTCCCGGGTTCCGCCGACGATGACGCACTTCGCATGCTCGCCAGCGCCACTCACCCGGGATAGCACCGGCCCAACTCGCTCATACCCGCGCGGCCATCACCGACCGCGTACTCACTTGTCGCGTCGTGCGCCGCTCATGGCACCACGCGTTCCCGATGGTTCAGGAGACACACTTATGTCCGACCTCACCGACCACCACATCAATCAGGTGGCCAACGAGCATCTAATGCCCGAGTCACACAACCATTCCCACTCCCCCGAACCTCGACATCCGGGCGCGGCGCTGGCGGCGCTGGCACTCGGCGGCTTCGGCGTCGGTTTGACCGAGTTCATCATCTCGGGTCTGCTCACCGACGTCGCCGACGACCTGCGCGTCAGCGTGCCCACCGCGGGCGCACTCATCTGGTCGTATGCCCTTGCGGTGGCAGTGGGCGCCTTCACCGTCACCGCCCTTCTGAGCCGACGCCCACCCAAGGCCGCACTTCTATTGTTGCTGGGCTTCTTCATCGCAGGCAGTGTGCTCACCGCACTGGCACCGACGTTCCCGATCGCGGTACTCGGCCGTGTCCTCACCGCCATGTGCCACGGAGGCTACTTCGGCATCGGTGCCGTCCTGGCCGCCGAACTCGTCCGCCCGGACCGCAAGGCCCGCGCCATCGCGGTGATGTTCGGCGGACTGACCCTGGCGAATGTGGTCGGCGTGCCGTTCGGCACGGTGGTCGGGCAACACTTCGGATGGCGGGCTGCGTTCTGGGTGGTCGGCATCGTTGGTGTGCTTGCCCTGCTCGCCATTCTCACGCTGGTGCCCGCGCGGCCCGCACCACCGGTGACTTCGGGTTCGTCATACCGTGTGCTGGCGCGTCCCCAGGTGATCGCGTCGATCCTGCTGACGATGACCCTCTTCGGCGGCCTCTTCGGTGCGTTCATCTATATCGAACCGCTGGTCACCCACGTCACCGGCTATTCGGATTCGGCGGTGCCGTGGCTGTTGGTGCTGTTCGGTGCCGGACTGTGCGTCGGCAACGCCGTGGGCGGGTGGGGCGCCGACCGCTCCCTGACCGTGACGTTGCGTGTGCTGTCCGTGTCGCTCACGATCACCCTCACCGTCTACGCGCTCATCGTGCCCTGGCCGATACCGGTCGCGATCCTGCTGTTCGTGATGGGGCTCGTCGGTTTCGCGACCAGTCCAACACTGCAATTGCGGGTGATGCGCAGCGCACCCGACGCACCGACGATGGCGTCGGCGGCCAACATCGCGGCCTTCAACGTCGGCAACGCGATCGGCACCTTCCTCGGCGGACTCACCATCGGCGCGGGCCTGGGTTGGGTGTCGCCGGTGTGGGTTGGCGTCGGAATGGCTTCCGTGGCAACCGTGCTCACCTTCACCGTTCGAAATCCGTGAGAACCATCCCACGTCGCCGGGGCATCGCGAACGACACCACCGCGCCGACGACCAGCAACGCCACCATCGCGGTCATCGACGCCCGGTATCCGGCGTCCATGGACGTCGCAGAGGTGAAGATCGTCCCTATCGCCGCGGCACCCACCGCGACCGACAATGCCTGCACGGTGTTGAACACCCCGGACGCGGCACCCGCGCGGTGTACCGGAACCTCGTCGAGCACCAACAGTCCTGCCGACCCGACAACGAGCCCGAAACCGGCCCCGGCCAGGACCAGGGCCGGCGCCAACCACCAAAAGGGATCGTCGGTGCGTGCCACGAGCATCATCGTGACCACGCCGACGGCGAAGACCACTGCGCCGCATCGCAGCACCGATGCCCCGAAACGGGGTGCCAGGACTGTCGCCGACAGGCCTGCGGCGACGAACACCGTCACCGAGAAGGGCAGCCACATCAGGCCGGTGCGCAGCACCGAAAAACCGAACGCAGATTGCACGTAGAGCGACTGGACCAGGAAGAAACCGCCGGTCGGCACCATGAAGGCGGCGAATGCCGCGAGTCCGGCGGTGAACGACCGCGTGGCGAACACCGCCGGAGGCACCATCGGCTCCACACCGCGCCGCGCCGAAGACCACTGCCGACGGCCGAATCCGGCCAACAAACCCGCCCCAAGCGCCATACATCCGAATCCCCATGCAGGCCAGCCATGTTCGGGACCCACGGTGATCGGAACCATCAGGCTCGCCAACCCCGCGCCGAGCAGCACCGCCGATGTGACGACGATCGGGGCGGGCACCTGCGCCTTGGACTCCGGGAGAAACGCGCGAGCGGCCAGGATCGCCAGGACGGCGATCGGGACATTGATGAGGAAGATCGGCCGCCACGACATCCCCCACCAGTCACCCGCGGTGATGACGCCACCGAGCAGCGGGCCCGCCACGGCGGCCAACCCGATCACGGAGGTGAACATCCCCATGGCGGTACCCCGCTGTGCGGGCGGATACAACACCTGGATGCAGGTGAGCACCTGCGGAACCATCAGGGCCGCGGCGAGTCCCTGAAGGAATCGGAAGGCGACCAGAGACGCCGGATCGGCGGCGAGGCCGCACGCCAACGACGCGGCACCGAAGGCGGCCAACCCGACCACGAACATCCGGCGACGCCCGTACCGATCGCCGAGTCGCGCACCGAGCACCAGGCCCGACGCGTACGCCAGCGGGTACCCGGCGGCAATCCACTGCAACGCCGCCGCGGACAGCCCGAGATCGGACTGCATTGTCCGCAGCGCGACGTTGACCACGGTGGCGTCCATCAGTTCCATGAACGACGCGGTCAACAGGCACAGCAACGCCACGGTGCGGGCACGGGCGCTCAAGGCAGGTGGGTCCTGCACTCCCCCAAGGGTTTCGGTGATCGACATCGCGGGTGTTCCTTCGGCTCGTCTCGGTGGGGAGATCCCCTGTGACGACGACGGTAGGAACCATTGCGGTCAGAACCGGTCCGCGAATCAGCGTCGCTTCGAGGTTGCCCGCCGAATGATCGATCGCAATTTGCCCACCCGCGGCCCGATTTCGCGCTCGAAACCGTGGTCGGTCGGCTGGTAGTAGTCGACGCCGACCAGCTCGTCCGGCGGATACTGTTGCGGCACAACTCCATCGGGGTCATCGTGCGGATAGCGGTAACCGACGCCGCTGCCGATCTTCTTCGCGCCGGCGTAGTGGCTGTCCCGCAGATGAGGCGGCACTGCGCCGGCCTTACCGGCCTCGACGTCGGCCAGCGCGGCTCCGATCGCGCCGACGACGCCCGCCGACTTCGGAGCGGTCGCGAGATGGATGGTGGCTTGCGTCAGAGCCAATTTCGCCTCGGGCATACCGACCAGGGCGACCACCTGCGCGGCGGCGACGGCGGTCTGCAGGGCCATCGGGTCGGCCATCCCGATGTCCTCGCTGGCGTGGATCATCAACCGCCGCGCGATGAATCGCGGGTCCTCCCCCGCGGCGATCATCCGCGCCAGATAGTGCAGCGCGGCGTCGACGTCGGACCCGCGAATGGACTTGATGAACGCCGAGGTCACGTCGTAGTGCTGGTCGCCGTCGCGGTCGTAGCGCACCGCGGCCTTGTCGATGGCCGCTTCCACGTCGGCGAGATCCACCGCCGGGATCTCGCTCGCGTCGCCCTGCGCATCGGGATCGGACCGATCCTGGGACACGACGTCGGCGGCGGCCTCCAGGGCGGTCAGGGCACGTCGGGCGTCGCCACCGGCAACGGCGACGAGGTGATCGTAGGCGGCGTCGGTCACGCGAACCGCCCCGCCGAGTCCGCGCTCGTCGGTGACCGCCCGACGGAGCACCTCGCGGATGTCGTCGTCGGTCAACGACCGCAACCGCAGCACCAGCGAACGCGACAGCAGCGGCGAGACCACCGAGAACGACGGATTCTCCGTCGTGGCAGCCACCAGCAACACGATCCGGTTCTCGACGGCGTCGAGCAACGCGTCCTGCTGGGTTTTGGAGAAGCGATGGACCTCGTCGATGAACAAAACCGTCTGCTCGCCGTCGACGAGTCGTCGGCGGGCCACCTCGATGACCGCCCGTACCTCCTTGACCCCGGCCGACAGCGCCGACAGCGCCTCGAACCGCCCGCCGGCCGCGGTGGAGATCAGCGACGCCATGGTGGTCTTGCCGGTGCCCGGTGGGCCGTAGAGCAGGACCGACGCCGCACCGGAACCGTTGATGAGCCGACGCAACGGCGACCCCGAACCCAACAGATGGGTCTGCCCGATGATCTCGTCGAGTGAGCGGGGCCGCATCCGGACGGCGAGCGGTGCCGAGACGCCGACGGCGGGGCCGCTGCTGGGTGACGCGGGATCGGGAGTGTCGAAAAGTCCGTTCATTCCCGCGTCAGGACAGCCAGACCCGGTGCAACGCAACGCCGATCGCGGCGGCGAAATCGGCGACGTCGGCGTCGACCGACCGCGCCGACGCGGCCAGATCCGACCACCTCGCGACGATCACGCGCGGATCGTTGGAATGCAGCGCCCAGTCGTGCGCGTGGTCGGCGGTCGCGAACTCCTGCAGTGCTGCCGAGTCCGCCGATGTGAGGTCGGCATCCTCCTCCGGCAGCAACCACACCGTCGACAGCCACGCCCACAGCAGCCGGGCGATGACCAGCTTGCGCTGTAGATCGCCGTCGCGGCGCAGCGCCGGCCAGATGGTGTGCACCTCCGAACGCCACGCGTCGACCATCGCGGTCTCGAGTTGGTCGCGACGTTCGAGCGCATGCGGGCCGAGTTGCGCCGGAAAGGTCACCAGCGCGTAGGCGATATCGAGGGTCGCGTCACGGAACCCGCCCCACTCGTAGTCCATGAACTGCACGCCGGCCTCGTTGAGCAGGATGTTCTCCGGACCGACATCCGACGGGCTGAACGCACGATGATCGCCCTCGTCGAACAGGGTGCACGCCCCCTCGAGCGCGGAGACGACCGCGCAACCCATCTCCACCCCGAGGTCGGCGGCTCGCGAGCGTGCGATCCGGACCGCGCGTCGGGCCTCCTCGCCGAGCAGGTCGCGCCCCTCGGTCCCCGAGGGCCCGCGGCGGACCAATGCGTCGAAGTCGACCTCGCCGCCGACCGTGGCCGCGTGCATGCGACCGAGCGCCTGACCCCACGCGCTCACCGCACGGGAGATCTCGACGACGTCGACACCACCGAGCAGGGTGGTCATCGCGTTGCCGCGGCCGAGATCGGAGAGCACCATGAGCCGCGCGTCCGGGTCGGAGGCGATCAGCTGGGGCCCCGGTCGGGACTCGATGGGCAGTGCCGTCGCGTACTTGTACGACGCGATCTCGCGGTGGAACGCGTGCGGATCCTCGTGCTCGGGGAGCGCTTTGATGACGAGGGTGCGGTCCATCGACAGGGGGTTCTGGGCGACGCGTACGCGCACCACGATGGTGCGCCCGCTTCCTCCGAGATCCTCCGGTTCGGCGAGCACGACCGGCGAACCGGCTCGATGCGACAACAGGGCCTCTGCGGCACGCACCACGCTGGTGATGCGGCTTTCTGTGATGACCGTCATGGCATCCTCCACGGTACCGAATGCCACCGACAGTCGTCACCGGCCGTTGGGGTTTCGTGACCGATCGGAGGACATCCGAGCGCGCACGCGGGGTACCCGGCCTCGGCGAACCTCACGCGGATCCGGTGTCGGCGGCGACGTCCGGCCGGACCGGGGCCGGCGGCGCGTCGGAGTCCGCGTCGAGCGGACTGACGTCGACCGATACCTTGATCTCGCTGCGCGTGGCATCGGTGTAGATGACCCCACGCAGAGGCGGCACGTCGTCGTAGTCGCGACCCCAGGCGACGGTGACATGCCGTTCGTCGACGAGTTTGTCGTTGGTCGGATCAAAAGGCAGCCAGCGACCGTCGGGGAGCCAGACCGCCGCCCACGCGTGGCTGGCGTCGGCACCGAAGATGCGTTCGCGCCCCGGGGGCGGATCGGTCGCAAGATACCCCGATTCGTAGCGGCCGCCGAGCCCGACCGAGCGCAAGGCGGCGATGGCCACCCGGGCGAAGTCCTGGCACACGCCTTCGCGTCGGGACATGACGGTGTCGACGCGGGTGCTGATCGCCGTCGACCCCGATTTGTAGGTGAAGTCACGGTAGATACGGGTCGTCAGGTCGGTCACCGCCTCGATCAGCGGCCGGTCGGGGGTGAACACGGTGGCCGCGTACTCGGTGACCGCCTCGGTGATCTCCGGCGGATCGAGATCGAGGGTGAACTCTGTCGCCAGTTGCGGGCCGAGGGCCGCCGGACGGGCCTGCTCCCAGGGCACCCGCGCCGCCGGGCTGACGATCAGACCCGGGTCGATCGGGTCGACCTCGACGTCCGAGGTCCCGGTCACCACCAGTTCGGTGTGCGGGGTGTGGACGTGGAAGTAGGTGTCGGTGTTGCCGTACACGTCCAGCCCGGTCGAGCGGTCGTCCGGTTCGGGGTCGACGCTCACGTCGTTGCGCAGAACCCGCTGGTGCGGCAGATCGCGCGGGATGAGGTAGCACCGCCCGTACGACGAGGAGACCTCCGCGTCGTAGGTGTAGACGGTGCGGTGGGTCACGCGGTAGCGACGAGTCGTCGGCGCGCCGGGTTGCGGGCTGGTCACGTGTCACCCCTCCCGAAGCCCCAGATGGGCTGTGCCGGGCGTGGCAGCGCGAACCTGCTGCGGGCCAGCACCTCCGACAATTCGCGTGAACCCTCGCGCAGCGTGGTCATCAATTCGACCAGGTCACTGCGCCTGCCGTCGTCACCGACGGCGCCGAGATCGGCGGGATCGATACGTCGCAGCTCGGCGGTCATCTCCTCGACGAGACGTTCGGCCGCCGCCGACCGCAAGGCGTCGGGCAGGCCGGCCAGGTCGGCGCGCATGCGGTCGAGCTGGTAGATCATCGCGCGCGGATTGGTCTCGTCGAACAGCAACAACTGCGCCACCGGGAGTATTCGGTAGAGGCCACGGCTGCGCCTGCGGTAGATCACCGCCGACTCACCGGCGATCAGATAGGACTCCAACAACGCCTGCTCGACGGCGGTCTCGTGGGGTGTCTCGAAGAGCGCCCCGGTCAGATCGGCGAGGGTGATGACCCGTTCGATCCGACGTCCGACGTCCATGAACAGCCAGGCCGCGTCGTGGACCATCGACTCGGCCTGTAACCCGACCAGCCCCAGCACCCCGTGCATGATGTCCTCATGCGTGCGGGCCAGGTCGGGGCCGAGATCCAGCGACGCATCGCCGAAGATGCCCGCGGTGCGCGCGCCGGTGGTCTGGTCGACCTCGGCGGACCTGGCCACCTGCCGGGCCAGCGATTCCACCGCCCGTTCCATCGACGTCAGCACCATCCAGGTACTCGTCGACATCTGATCGCGCACCGCGCGGGCCGCCGCGACGAGCCGGTCCACGGCGAAGGCCACGGTGCCCGGCACCGTCGCGTCGACGGTCAGTTCGACGATGCGCATGATCGCTGCGTTGACCTGCTCGGGCGAGCGCTGGCCGTCGTCGACCAGAAGGTCGGCGGTGTGCAGGTGCTCGGCGGTTCCGGTGATCGTCGCCACCGCGTGCAGGAACAGCGGAACCGCCGAGGTGCCCTGCATCCACGGCCGGTACTGGAAGTCCTGGCATCGTTCGCGAGCGACCTTCGTCAGGCGTGTCACCAGTTCGGTCCGCTCGCCGTAGCGGCCGAACCAGAACATGTCGGAGAGCACGCGCGGGCTCGCCGCGACGGCGGTGTCGACGTACTCGGCCGCCGACGGGCGCGGCGAGCGGATCTCGATGACCTCCTCGGCCGGCTCCCCGCGCGTTTCCGAACGACGCGAGACATGACCGCCGACCTCCGGGTTGGTCACCCACACATCCTTGGCGGCCACGGTCTGCAGTGCCGCCCCGCCCACGCCGTCGGCCAGCACCGACCCGAGTCCGCCGGGCATCACCGCATACGTCGGGCCCTGCGCGACGCTGAAGGCACGCACCGAGACCGGCGCGGCGCGCACCGCACCCGGACGCCCGGTCCCGCCGGGGGTGATGGTCGGCGCCACCGAGTATGCCTCCAGCGAGCGCGCGACCCACTCCGCGCCGTGCGCGGTGATGCGGCGCGCGAGGTCGTCGCGGGTACGCACATCGGTGAGGGGGCCGACGAACTCCTCGCCGGTGCGCACGTTGGTGACCGACAGGTCGGCGAGTTCGGCGAGCACCTTGGATCGCTGGAGCTCCTCACCCGCCCAGAACGTGGGTATCGACCCGAGCGCCAACTCCTCGTCGAGCAGCACCGGCGCGGCCGCCTCGAGCACCGTGTGCAGGGCGGGGTTCTCGCAGACACCGCTGCCGAGGGTGTTGACCACGGTCACCGTGCCGCGCGAGATCGCCTCGACGAGACCGGCGACGCCGAGACGTGAATCGGTGCGCAGGTCGAGTGGATCGCAGTATGCGGCGTCGATGCGGCGCAGCAACACGTCGACGCGTTTGAAGCGGCCCAGCGAACGCATGTAGACCGCACCGTCACGCACGGTCAGATCGGCGCCCTCCACCAGCGGGAAGCCGAGCATCGACGCGAGATACGCCTGGTCGAAGGCGGTTTCGGACATGCTGCCGGGGCTGAGCACGGCCACCGTCGGGTCGTCGACCCCGGGCGGTGCGTAGTCGAACAGCGCCAAGCGCAGCGTTCCGGCGAAGGTCGCCATGGGGCGCGGGGCACACGACTGGAACAGCTGCGGGAAGGTCCGGGAGACCAGTCGACGGTCGACGGTGGCATAACCGATGCCCGACGGCGCCTGCGTGCGATCGGCGTGGGCGACGAAACGTCCGTCGCTGCGCCGGACGAGATCGATGGCATGCAGGAACAGCGCATGCGGACCGGCAACCTCCAGACGTGCGGCCTTGCGGACGTATCCGGGATGGGCGAAGACCATCTCGGGGGGAATCAGCCCGGAGGTGATCAGTCGCTGGTCGCGGTAGAGGTCACGCAGGATCAGGTCCAGCAGCATCGACCGCTGGGTGATCGCCTTCTCCAGCGCCGCCCACTCGACGCCGTCGATGATCAGCGGGACGGCATCGACCGACCACGGTCGGGCGACGGTCGTGCTGCCCTGCACGGCGTTGTAGACCACGCCCTCGTCCCGGGTCGCCGACGCCAGGCGGGCGGCGGCGGTCCGCAGCCGCTCGTCACCGCGCATGCCGTAGCCGGCCACCAGCTCGTCCCAGGCCGGGCGCACCGCGCCTCCGACGTCGAGCATCTCGTCATGGTGGACGGGGCCGGCAGCGGCGCGCAGGACCCCCTCGTCGATCTGCGCGAGATCGAACAGCGCGTAGCCGTCGGAGCGATACCTGTCGAACACCGCGGGCAGTGGGCCACCCGCAGAATCGGTCACCGGAGAACTGTACGTGCCCGACGTAGGTCAAGGATCGCCGGGACCCCGGCGTCGATCGCGGCGCGCGCCAACCGTTCCCGCAACAGGCCGGTGTCGAGGGTGCCGGTCGTGTGTCCGGTGGCCTCGAACCGGCCGTTACGACGCGATTCGGCCTCGACCGCGTTCACCGGCGGCCGCTCGTAGGCGCGCCCGCCCGGATGCACCACGTGATAGGTGGCACCGCCGACCGACCGTCCGTTGACGGTGTCGACGAAATCGAAGGTCAGCGGGGTGTCGATGCTGATCGTCGGATGCAGCGCACTCGGCGGTTGCCAGGCCCGGAACCGGATACCGGCCACCCGTTCGCCGGCCCGGCCGGTCCCACGCAACGGAACCGGGAAACCGTTGCAGGTCAACACGTATCGATCGTCGTCGCCACCGGCGACGCGTACCTGAACCCGTTCGATCGAGGAGTCCACATAGCGTGCGGTGCCGGTGCCGGTGGCCTCCTCACCGAGGGTGTTCCACGGCTCGATCGCACCCCGCAGTTCGATCTCCTGATCGCGGATCTGTACCGTCCCGAGCCGCGGGAAACGAAACTCGGTGAACGGGTCGAGCCACGCCGTGTCGAACGGATACCCGGCCTCGCGCAGTTCCTCGGCCACCGACGCGATGTCGGCGATGATGTAGTGCGGCAACAGGTATTTGCCGTGCAGATCGGCGCCGTGCCGGATCAGCCGCGCCCGATAGGGCTGCTCCCAGAACCACGACACCAGCGAGCGCACCAGCAACGACTGCACCATCGCCATCCGGTGATGCGGGGGCATCTCGAACCCGCGCAGTTCCAACAGCCCGAGCCGGCCGCGCGCCGAGTCGGGACTGTAGAGCTTGTCGATGCAGAACTCGGCGCGGTGGGTGTTGCCGGTGATGTCGGTGAGCAGATGACGCAGGGCGCGGTCGGTCACCCACGGATTCGGCGCGACCCCGACCGTCGGCGCGTGCGGCTCCCCCTTGGCGTGCTTGACCGCGACCGGTGTCTTCTCGGCGAGCCGGTCGATCTCGGCGAAGGCGATCTCGAGTTCGTAGAGCGCCGATTCGCGGCCCTCGTCGGCCCGCGGCGCCTGGGAGGTGGTGCCGATGAACTTGCCGCTGAACAGATACGACAGCGCCGGATGGCGCTGCCAGTAGGTCAGCATCGACACCAGCAGGTCCGGGCGCCGCAACAACGGCGAGTCGGCAGGCGTGGGACCGCCGAGCGTGATGTGGTTGCCGCCGCCGGTACCGCCGTGCGAGCCGTCGAGGTCGAAGGTCTCGGTACCGAGCCGGGCGCGGCGGGCGTGATCGTAGAGCGACTCCAACAGCTCCGACTGTTCGGCGAAACTCGACGTCGGCTGGATGTTGACCTCGATGACGCCCGGATCGGGGGTGACGGTCAGCGTGGTCAGACGCGGGTCGGCGGGCGGGCCGTATCCCTCGATGACCACGGCGGTACCGGTCGCCTCGGCGGCGTCGGCGATCATCTCGATGATCGCGAGGTACTCCTCGAGTGCCGCCGTCGGCGGGATGAACACGAACAGGGTCTCCCCGCGCTGTTCGGCCACCACCGCGGTCCGCGGCACGAACTGCGTCGGGTCCATCTCCAGCACGGTGAAGCCCAGATCGTCGGAGGCCTTGTCGGGCAACGCGTCATGAGGCGCCGACGGATCGGACACGAACACCGCGGGAGCCGGCCCCCACGACAGCGAGTTCAGCGGCAACCGCAGTCCCGCCGGGGAGGTGCCCGCGGTCAGGACCAGACGGCCGCGGCGGGTGGTCCATCGTGCGCTGTGCCAGGCGGTCTCGTCCTCGGATCGGCTCAACGGCAACACATATGCCGTCGGGTGCACGACGTTGGCATCGAGGCGGTCGAGCAGTTCCCGACGCGCGGCGGTCGAGTCGGCGGGCGGTTCGAGGTCGACGTCGGGATCGTCGATCTCGACGGCGGCCTCGGCCCGCGCGAATGCGCGTGCGGCCGGCGTGGTGGGGTCGGCTCCCGGGTCACCCGGTGGCAGCGCGGCGAGTTCGCGCATCCGGACCAACGGGTCCTCGAAGGCCGGCATCACCTGCGAGGAGGGCACACCCAGGCGAGAAGCGAAGGTCTGCAACAACTTCTGGGCGCGCTCGGCACCCTCGGCGGTGGGCACCGGTCCCGCGGTCTCGATGGCGATGGACTCGGCGGCGCGCGCCGGATTCGACCACGGGTCGGCGAGCAATTCCGGCCGGGTCCAGATCGGCCGGCCGTCGGCGCGCCACATGATCGCGATCTGCCAGCGCGGCAAGGGCTCCCCGGGATACCACTTGCCCTGGCTGCGCTGGACCAGTCCGGTCGGGGCGTAGTCGCGGTGCAGGCGCTCGGCGAGGTCGGAGGCGAGCAGTCGTTTGTGCGGGCCGTCGGCGGCGGTCGTCCACTCCGGGTCGGTCTGGTTGTCGATGGAGACGAAGGTCGGTTCGCCGCCCATGGTGAGCCGGACGTCGTTCTCCGCCATCGTCGCGTCCACGCGGGCGCCGAGTTCGCAGACGCGATCCCACTGGGAAGCCGTGTAGGGCAACGTGACCCGTGGGTCCTCGTGGAATCGGGTGACCGTGTTGGAGAAGTCCAGGGTGGCGTGGCAGGGACCGGTCGATCCGGTGATGGGTGCGGCGGCACCGGGACTCGGGGTCGCCGCGAGCGGGATGTGTCCCTCCCCCGCGAACAGTCCCGACGTCGGGTCCATGCCGACCCATCCGGCGCCGGGTAGGTACACCTCGGTCCACGCGTGCAGATCGGTGAAATCGGCGTCGGGGCCCGATGGTCCGTCCAGGGACCGGATGTCGGAGGTCAACTGGACGAGGTAGCCGGAGACGAAACGCGCCGCGAGGCCCAGCTCGCGCAACAGGGCCACGAGCAACCACGCCGAATCACGACAGGATCCGATCGCACTGGACAGCGTGTACTCGGGGCTCTGCACACCCTGCTCGAGACGCACCGTGTACCCGACGGCCTGCTGCACCGCCTGATTCAGCCCGACGAGGAAATCGATCACCCGAATCCTCGACGTCGGCCGGTGCGCGGCGGCGAACTCGGCGATCGCCGGATGCACGGGCGCACCGGCGAATTCGCCCTCGATGACCCCGACCGGACGTAGGTAGGCCTCGAGGTCCTCCTTCAGATCGTCGGGGTAATCGAACCCGTAATGCTCGGCCCAGTCCTCGATGAAGAAGTCGAACGGGTTGATCGCCGTCAGGTCGGCGAGCAGGCTGACGGTGATCGTCAGCGACGTCGACGGCTCCGGGAACACCAGTCGCGCAAGGTAATTGCTGAACGCATCCTGCTGCCAGTTGAGGAAGTGCTCACCCGGTTCGACCTTCAGCGAATAGGCCTCGATCGGGGTGCGCGAATGCGGTGCGGGCCGGAGCCGGACCACGTGCGGGAAGATCTTCACCGGCCGGTCGAAGGCGTAGCTCGTGCGATGTTCCAGCGCGACCTTGATGGTCACAGCAGCCCACCTACCTTTCACGTCACCTCGGCGCGGGTGCGGGCGCCACAGGTGTCGGTGAACCGCGGGTCCCGCCTGCGGAAAATCACATCACAGATGTGACCCGTGCGCCCGTCGTGCGATCGGGCTCACCCCGATGGCCACCCGGGGTGGGCGGCCATCGGGTGGGCGGTCAGGCGGTGGGCTCGGCCGACCCGGCAGCGGGGGCGTCGGGGCCCTTCTTCGGTGCCGGCTTGGCGTCGATACCCGACTCCTTGCGCTGCTGTGCGGTGATGGGCGCAGGCGCGTCGGTCAGCGGGTCGACGCCGCCACCGGATTTGGGGAAGGCGATGACCTCACGGATGGACGATTCACCCGCGAGCAGCGCGGTGATGCGATCCCAGCCGAAGGCGATCCCGCCGTGCGGCGGGGCGCCGTAGGCGAAGGCGTCGAGCAGGAAGCCGAACTTCTCCTGCGCCTCCTCGGGCCCGATGCCCATGATCTCGAAGACCCGTTCCTGCACGTCGCGGCGATGGATACGGATCGATCCGCCACCGATCTCGTTGCCGTTGCACACGATGTCGTAGGCGTAGGCCAGCGCCGCACCGGGATCGGATTCGAGGTGCTCCAACGATTCCGGGGTCGGCGAGGTGAAGGCGTGGTGCACGGCGGTCCAGGCTCCGGAGCCGACGGCGACGTCGCCCGCGGCACTCGCCTCGTCGGCCGGCTCGAACAGCGGCGCGTCGACGACCCAGGTGAATGCCCAGTCCGCGGTCGCGGGGTCGATCGGTTCACCCGCTGCCGGGATGAGTCCCAGTCGCATCGCGATCTCCGAGCGTGCGGCGCCGAGCAACGCTCGCTGCGCCTTCGCGGGCCCGGCGGCGAAGAACACGCAGTCGCCCGGCGCGGCCCCGACATGTGCTGCCAGACCGTCACGTTCGGCGTCGGAGAGGTTCTTGGCGACCGGTCCGCCGAGAGTGCCGTCGTCGTTGACGAGCACATAGGCCAGGCCCTTGGCCCCGCGTTGCTTGGCCCACTCCTGCCAGGCGTCGAGGGTGCGTCGCGGCTGCGAGGCTCCCCCGGGCATGACGACGGCGCCGACGTACGGCGCCTGGAACACGCGGAACGGGGTCTCGGAGAAGTACTCCGTGCATTCGACCAGTTCGATGTCGAAACGCAGGTCGGGTTTGTCGCTGCCGAAGCGACGCATCGCGTCGGCGTAGGTGATGCGCGGGATCGGTGTGGTCAGCTCCACCCCGATCAGCCGCCACAGCGCGACGAGGATCTCCTCGGCGAGGGCGATCACGTCGTCCTGATCGACGAAGCTCATCTCGACGTCGAGCTGGGTGAACTCCGGCTGACGGTCGGCGCGGAAGTCCTCGTCGCGGTAGCAGCGCGCGATCTGGAAGTACCGCTCCATACCCGCGACCATCAGCAACTGCTTGAACAGCTGTGGGCTCTGCGGGAGGGCGTAGAACGAACCCGGCTGCAGGCGTGCGGGCACGAGGAAGTCGCGGGCGCCCTCGGGGGTCGAGCGCGTCAGCGTCGGGGTCTCGATCTCGACGAAGTCGCGGGCGAGCAACACCCCGCGGGCGGCGGCGTTGACCTTCGAGCGCAGCCGCAGCGCCGATCCGGGACCCTCGCGGCGCAGGTCGAGGTACCGGTGGCGCAGGCGCGTCTCCTCGCCGGGGTTCTCGTCGAGCTGGAACGGCAACGGCGCCGCCTCGTTGAGCACCTCGAGTCGCGCGGCGTTGATCTCGATCTCACCCGACGGCAGATTGGGGTTCTCGCTGCCCTCGGGGCGCACCTCGACGACGCCGGTCACGGCGATGCAGTACTCGGCACGCAGCCGATGCGCGGCCGCGGCGACCGCCTCGTCCCGGAACACCACCTGCACGAGTCCGGAGCTGTCACGCAGATCGATGAACACCACGCCCCCGTGATCGCGGCGGCGGGCCACCCAGCCGGCGACGGTGACGGTCTGCGTGGCATCGGCGCGGCGCAGGGAACCGGCGAGATGTGTGCGGAGCACGAAGGTCCTTCCTCAAGGGTGGAGACGTCGAGATCGGTGGGCGCGTCGGCCCCTGACAATCGTAGGCGGCCACCGCACGCAGGCGGCCACCGCCCGGGCGGTTGTCGCGCACGGCTGCGGCGTCGGCGAGTCTCGAACTGTTCGACCCGATCCGGGTGGTTCGTCTCGTTACGCTGTGGCCATGACTTTTCAGGGCAGCGGGCCACTCGACACCGGGAACGTCTCCGGCGGGGGTGGCGGTGGCGGCGCCGGCCGGATCGCACTCGGCGGTGGTGCCGGACTGATCATCACCATCGTGGCGTTGTTGTTCGGGGTCAACCCGGGAGACATCATGGGCGGCGGCACCACCGGGACCGGGAGCTCCAACTCGGCCTCGTCGTCGGTGATCGACGAGCACATCCGGTCCTGCACCGTGGAGATGGCCAATCAGGGTGACGCGATCTGCCGGATCGTGGCCACCACCAACAGCCTCGACCACGTCTGGCCGACGCTGATGTCGAACTACACCCCACCCAAGACCACGATCTTCAGCGGGTCGGTGAACACCGCGTGTGGTGCGGCGACCTCGGCGACCGGCCCGTTCTACTGCCCCGCGGACAAGACCGCCTACTTCGACCCGGATTTCTTCGACACCCTCGTCCAGATGGGCGGCAGCAATGGCGCCCTCGCGCAGGAGTACGTCGTGGCCCACGAGTACGGCCATCACGTGCAGAACCTGACCGGGGCACTGCGCAAGGGACAGCAACTCGGCTCGCAGGGACCGTTGTCGGGATCGGTGCGCGTGGAACTGCAGGCCGACTGCCTGGCCGGGGTGTGGGCGCATCACGCCAGTGACGAGGGATACGACAACCGGCTGCAACAACTGACCCAACAGGATATCGCCGGGGTCATCCAGACCGCCAAGGCCATCGGTGACGACACCATCCAGGGCGCCAACTCCAACCCGGAGGGCTGGACGCACGGGTCGGCGCAGCAGCGCGCGCGATGGTTCACCATCGGCTATCAGGGCGGCGACCCCAAGCGCTGCGACACCTTCGCCACCAACGACCTGTGATGCCGTCCGCACGCACCAGCACCGCCGTCGACGCGATCGCCGACGCCCATCTGCGCACGATGGCCGCCGACGACCCGATCCTGGCCACCGAACTCGGGATCGATGATGCCGCGGCAGACCGGCTCACCGACTTCTCCCCCGACGCCGTCGCCACTCGCGCCGAGCACACCCGCGCGACGCTGGCCGCGCTGGGCGCCGCCGAGGTGTCCGACGACGTCGACCGGGTGACCGTCGCGACGATGACGGCGTCGCTGCGACGTGAGCTCGCACTCGCCGATGCGGGAGAACTGACCGGTGTCTGCAACGTCATCGCCTCTCCACTACAGGCGATCCGCGACATCTTCGATCTGATGGACACCGGTTCACCGGCGGCGCGTGAGACGATGGTGCGCCGGATCGCGGCGATCCCGGACGCGCTGACCACCGCGATCGCCGGCCTCGAACAACGACGCGCAGCCGGGCCGCCGTTCGCCCGCCGGCAGGTGGAACTCGTTGCCGCGCAGGCAGATCAGGCGCTTGCAGCGATCTCGGCGAACACCGGCTCCATCGTCGCCGACCCCGAACTGGCCGCCGACCTCGAATCCGCCACCGCCGCAGCGGGTTCGGCCTTCGCCGACTTCGCCGGGCACCTGCGCACCGGGGTGGCGCCCGACGCCGTCGACGACGATGCGGTCGGCCGTGACCGGTACCTGCTGCATCTGCCGCACTATCTCGGTGCCGACGCCGACCCCGAAGAGGCCTACGACTGGGGTCTGGATCATCTGCGGGAAATCGTCGCCGAACAGCAGGCCATCGCCGCGCAACTCGTACCCGGGGGGACGGTCGCCGACGCCCTGGCCGCACTCGATGCCGATGCGCGGTATCAGATCCACGACAAGCAGGCGTTCGTCGACTGGATGCAGGCGACCTCCGACGCCGCCGTCGACGGACTGGCCGGCACCCACTTCGAGATCCCGTCCCGGCTGACCAGGCTGGAATGCCGGCTCGCGCCGTCGTCGACCGGCATCATCTACTACACCCAGCCCGCCGCCGACCTGAGCCGGCCGGGCCGCATGTGGTGGGCGGTTCCCCCGGGGCAGACCGTGTTTCACACGTGGCAGGAGAAGACCACCGTCTACCACGAGGGAGTGCCCGGTCATCACCTCCAGCTGGGTTCGGCGATCGTCGACGATGATCTCAACTCGTGGCGCAAACTGGCGTCGTTCACCTCCGGGCACGGCGAGGGCTGGGCGCTCTACGCCGAACGCCTGATGGCCGAACTGGGCTGGCTCGACGACCCGGGCGACCGGATGGGCATGCTGGATTCGCAGCGGCTGCGCGCGGCGCGGGTGGTCGTCGACATCGGCGTGCACTGCCGATTGCGTGCCCCCGAGTCGGTCGGCGGCGGCATCTGGGACGCCGAGAAGGCCTGGACGTTTCTCACCTCGTCGGTGGCCATGGACCGGGCGGTGTTGCGTTTCGAGCTCGACCGCTACCTGGGCTGGCCCGGTCAGGCGCCGTCCTACGCACTGGGACAACGGGTCTGGGAACAGACCCGCAACGCCGCCCTCGCCGCGCATCCGGGGTGGACGCTCAAGGAGTTCCACACCCGCGCGCTGGCGCTCGGCGGGGTGAGCCTCGATGTCCTCGCCGAGCAGATGCGCCGAGCGGGTTGAGGCCGATCCGTATGACATTCCCTCCGGAAACCGGAGGGAACGTCATACGGATCGACGTGCGTTTCAGCCCAGCAGACCCCGTACCTCGTCGACGAGGCCGTCGAGCGAGGCCCGATGCTGGTCGCCGGTCGCGAGATTCTTGATCTCGATGGTGCGCTCGGCGAGCTCGCGATCACCGAGCACGAGCGCGAGCCGTGCCCCGGACCGGTCGGCCGCCTTCATCGCACCCTTCAGACCGCGATCGCCGTAGGCGAGATCGACGCTGATTCCCGCGGCCCGCAGAGTCCCTGCGACAGATACCAATTCGGCTTTCGCATCGGCGCCGAGCGGAACCCCGAAGACCTCGACGCGCGCGGCGTCGGCACCCGCGACGCCTTCCGCTTCGAGGGCGAGCATCGTGCGGTCGACGCCGAGGCCGAATCCGATCCCCGACAGATCCTGCTTACCGCCGATCTGCTGCATGAGGCCGTCGTAGCGTCCGCCGCCACCGATCCCCGACTGCGCACCCAGTCCGTCGTGGACGAATTCGAAGGTGGTCTTGGTGTAGTAGTCGAGTCCGCGTACCAGCCGCGGATTGATCTCGTAGGGCACGCCGAGCCGGTTCAGGTGGGCGAGCACGGTGTCGAAGTGTGCCCGCGCGTCGTCGCTCAGATAGTCCAGCAGCAGCGGCGCTTCGGCGGTGGCGGCCTTGATCTCGGGACGTTTGTCGTCGAGCACACGCAGCGGATTGATCTCGGCGCGTTGACGGGTCGGCTCGTCGAGGTTGAGCCCGAAGAGGAACTGCTGCAACGCTTCCCGATACCGGGGTCGGCTCTCGTCGTCGCCGAGGGAGGTGATTTCCAGCCGGAAGCCGGAGAGCCCGAGGCGTCGGTAACCCTCGTCGGCGATCGCGATGACCTCGGCGTCGAGGGCCGGATCGTCGACGCCGATGGCCTCCACACCGACCTGCTGGAGCTGGCGGTAGCGACCGGTCTGCGGCTTCTCGTACCGGAAGAACGGACCCGCATAGCAGAGTTTGACCGGCAACTGACCACGGTCGAGACCGTGTTGGATGACCGCGCGCATCACGCCTGCGGTGCCCTCCGGGCGCAGCGTGACCGAGCGGCCACCGCGGTCGGCGAAGGTGTACATCTCCTTGCTGACGACGTCGGTGGACTCACCCACCCCACGCGCGAACAGCGCGGTGTCCTCGAAAACGGGCAACTCGATGTGGCCGTACCCCGCACGCCGTGCCGCCTCGGTGAGTGTGTCGCGCACCTTGCGGAAGTCGGCCGAGGCCGGCGGGTAGTAGTCCGGGATACCCCGAGGTGCGGCGAAATCGTTGGTCACAGGCCCATTCGTCCCTTCTTCGCGGTACTGGTGCCCTCGGCGCCGCCGGCGAGACCGGCGAGGAACGGATTGCTCGCACGTTCGGCACCGATAGAGGTCTGCGGTCCGTGCCCGGGCAGGACCTGGGTGTCGTCGGTGCGGGTCAGCAGCCGAGCAGCAATGGAGTCGAGCAGCTGCTGATGGTTGCCGCCGGGCAGATCGGTACGGCCGATCGACCCGGAGAACAATACGTCACCGGAGAAACACACCGGGACGGTGTCACCGGCGCCGCTCTCGTCGACCGGCACATCGAGGGTCAGCAGCACCGAGCCCTGCGTGTGACCCGGTGCGTGGTCGACCGCCAGCCGCAGCCCGGCGATCTCCACCGTCTCGCCGTCGACGAAGTCGAGCACCTTGTCCGGTTCCCGGAACTCCAGCGACCCGATCACCGAGGAGAGCGCATGGCCGAGACCGATGCCCGGATCGGCGAGCATCGGCCGGTCCTCGGGGTGGATGTAGGCCGGGATCGAGAACTCGTCGCAGAGATCCGCGGCGGTCCACGTGTGATCGAGATGGCCGTGGGTCAGCAGTACCGCGACCGGGGTGAGATCATGCTCTGCCAGCACCTTCTTCGCCATCGGTGCCGCGTCCTGTCCGGGATCGATGACGACGGCCTCGCCACCGGGTGCCGGGGCGAGGATGTAGCAGTTGGTCTGGAACATGCCTGCGGGGAAGCCGGTGATCAGCATGGCTCCATTGTGTCTCATGGGAATCCGGCGGCCTCGGCCGCGGTCGGCGTACCAGCTCTTTTGTCGGCGCGAGCGTCGCCACGCCCGGCTGTGTCCTCGACCCGGTGCGGCGAGTTCACAGGAGATACTGGCACACTGCATGGGGTGTCCGGCGGGAGTCGGACGACGAGCAGAGCGCATACGACACCAAGCGCACACCGAGGAGGGGTCACAGCGTGGCGAGCAACAAGGAACCCGAGAAGCTGGGTGCCCACAACGATGCCGACAACGATGACCCGGCCACCTCGAGTCCGACGGGGCCGAACCTGAGCAAGAATCCCTCCGATCCCGCGGGCGACGGACCCGCGGATCCGGCGACGGCCGACCGGGCGCTGACCAACGAGCAACGACGCGAGGCCGCCAAGCGCAAGCTCGAGGAACGGCTGGAGCGCGAACGCGCGGCTGCCCGCAAACGCAAGGTCCTCATCGGTTCGGTTTCGGGTGTGGTGGTCATCGCGGTACTGGCGACCGCCACCTACTTCATCGTCGACAAGATCCAGACCGATCGATTCAACGCCTCGCACACGACGTGCGATTACGTCGCCAAGGACAGCAACTTCAAGCAGATCCCGACGACGGTTCCCGCCGAGATCACCGATCCCGCCCAGCGCGCGCTCTATCAGGAGCAGATCGACAAGGTGAAGGCCGGCGAGTCCAAGCAGAAGACCGCGCCGATGCCCGACAAGACGCAGGCCAAGGACGGCACGTCCACGCTCACCCTGACCACCACGCAGGGTGTCGTGCCGGTCGATCTCAATCGCACCGGTGCTCCGTGTAACACCGGCGCGGTCATCTCGCTCGCCGATCACGGCTACTACGACAACAGCCCGTGCCATCGGATGACGACCGCGGCGCTGAAGGTCCTGCAGTGCGGTGACCCGACCGGCACCGGTCTCGGCCAGCCCGGCTGGACGAGCCCCGACGAGCCGCCGACCGATCTCAAGCCGTCCGGTCAGGCCAACCCGATGACCGGCCAGCAGGCCGTCACCTACCCGCGCGGGACCGTCGCGATCGCCAACAGCGGTAGCGCCCAGCAGGGTGAGGCGAATTCCGGTGGGTCGGCGCAATTCTTCATCCTCATCCAGGACGGCACCCTGCCAGCGAGTTACGCGGTGGTCGGCACCGTCGCACCTGACGGTATGAAGGTCATCGACAAGGTGTTCGCCGGTGGCGTGAACCCCGGCATCGGACCCAACCAGACGACCGGCGCGTACGAGCGCACCGCCGACGACGGCTCACCGAAGCTGCCGATCACCATCGAGACCGCCAAGGTCTCCTGACGCCGATCTCGCCACGGCCCGGCCGTGGCGAGACCCATCAGGCCGCCGACTTCTCAGGCAGCCGAGGTGACGCGGTACACGTCGTAGACGCCTTCGACATTGCGGACGACGTTCAAGACGTGTCCGAGGTGCTTCGGGTCGCCCATCTCGAAGGTGAATTTGCTGATCGCGACGCGATCGCGGCTGGTGGTGACCGATGCCGAGAGGATGTTCACCCGTTCGTCGGCGAGCACCTTGGTCACGTCGGAGAGCAGCCGGTGACGGTCGAGCGCCTCGACCTGGATGGCGACGAGGAAGATCGATTCGGGTGACGGCGCCCAGGAGACGTCGATGATCCGTTCGGACTGATCGCGCAAGGCGGTGGCGTTGGTGCAGTCGGTGCGGTGCACGCTGATCCCGCCACCGCGGGTCACGAAGCCCATGATCTCGTCACCGGGTACCGGGGTGCAGCACTTGGCGAGCTTGATCAGCACATTGTCGACGCCCTCGACGACCACGCCGGCATCACCGCCCTGACGGGAACGGCTGGGCATGGTCGACGGGGTGGAGCGCTCGGCGATCTGCTCGGCGGCCTCGTCGATGCCACCGAGAGCGGCGACGAGACGGTTCACCACATGCCGAGCCGAGACGTGGTTCTCCCCGACCGCGGTGTAGAGCGCGCTGACATCGGTGTACCGCAATTCCTTTGCGACCGCGGCCATCGAGTCCGCACTCATCAATCGCTGCAGCGGCAGTCCCCCGCGGCGGACCTCCTTGGCGATGGCGTCCTTGCCGTGCTCGAGCGCCTCCTCGCGCCGCTCCTTGGCAAACCACTGCCGGATCTTGGCCTTCGCACGTGGTGAGACGACGAAGTTCTGCCAGTCCTTGCTGGGCCCGGCCGTGGGCGCCTTCGAGGTGAACACCTCGACGACCTCACCGTTCTCGAGGGTCCGTTCGAGGGCGACGAGCCGGCCGTTGACACGTGCGCCGATACAGCGGTGACCGACCTCGGTGTGCACCGCGTAAGCGAAATCGACCGGTGTCGACCCGGCGGGCAGCGTGATCACATCACCCTTCGGGGTGAACACGAAGATCTCCTTGACCGCGAGGTCGTAGCGCAGCGACTCCAGGAACTCCCCCGGGTCGGCGGCTTCTCGCTGCCAGTCGAGGAGTTGGCGCATCCACGCCATGTCGTCGACCTCGGCGACGTCGGATTTGCGACCCTTGCGATCCTTGTAGCCACTCTCCTTGTATCGCCAGTGCGCGGCGATGCCGAACTCGGCGGTGCGGTGCATGTCGTAGGTGCGGATCTGCACCTCGAGGGGTTTGCCCTCGGGGCCGATCACCGTGGTGTGCAAGGACTGGTAGACCCCGAACCGTGGCTGGGCGATGTAGTCCTTGAACCGGCCCGCCATCGGCTGCCACAGCGAGTGCACCACGCCGACCGCGGCGTAACAGTCGCGCACCTCGTCACACAGGATGCGCATGCCGACGAGATCATGGATGTCGTCGAATTCGCGGCCCTTGACGATCATCTTCTGATAGATCGACCAGTAGTGCTTGGGCCGGCCCTCGACCGTCGCGGTGATCCGGGCCGAGGACAGCGCGTTGTTGATGTCGGCGCGCACCCGCGCAAGATAGGTGTCGCGTGAGGGTGCGCGGTCGGCGACCAGCCGCACGATCTCCTCGTACCGTTTGGGGTGCAGGATCGCGAAGGAGAGGTCCTCGAGCTCCCACTTGACCGTCGCCATACCGAGCCGATGGGCAAGGGGCGCAATGACTTCCAGCGTCTCTCGCGCCTTGCGGGCCTGCTTCTCCGGGGGCAGGAAGCGCATCGTGCGCATGTTGTGCAACCGGTCGGCGACCTTGATCACCAACACGCGTGGGTCACGGGCCATCGCGATGATCATCTTGCGGATCGTCTCGGCCTCCGCGGCGCTGCCGAGGGCCACCTTGTCGAGCTTGGTCACCCCGTCGACGAGGTGGGCGACCTCCGCCCCGAACTCCGATTCCAGTTGCTCGAGGCTGTATCCGGTGTCCTCGACGGTGTCGTGCAACAGCGCGGCGACCAGGGTGATGGTGTCCATACCGAGGTCGGCGAGGATCGTGGCCACAGCGAGCGGATGGGTGATGTAGGGGTCACCGGACTTGCGGTTCTGCCCCTGATGACGTTCGTCGGCGACGTCGTAGGCGCGTTGCAGCAACGCGACGTCGGCTTTCGGGTAGATCTCCCGGTGCAGGGTGACCAGCGGTTCGAGCACCGGACGAACCGGGCTGCGGGTCGCGGTCATCCGGCGCGCGAGGCGGGCACGCACCCGCCGCGACGCGGACGAATGTTGTGGCAACGCATCGTTGGGGTCGCCCGCTGCTGCGGACTCGGCCACTGCGGACTCTGCCACTGCGGACTTGGTCACTGCGGACTCGACCGATGCCGACTCCACCTCGGCGGGTCCGGCGTCGGTGATCGGGCCCGCGGTGTTCGGCTCGTCGGCCATCAGACCCTCCCTCGGCTTCGGCGGTGGACGCGGCGGGCGCATCGGATCGTTGCCTCACACCACAGGTCGGTCCCACCACACATGTCGCAAGTCTAATCCGCGCATTCGGGAGCACCGGCGGTCCGGCCGGAATGTGACGAGCCGGGCAGCCCGTGGCGGCATCACGGCTCAGCGATCGCCACGTATCCGCTTGAGCCGCGCCTTGCCGAGATTGGAGCGCACCACCCAGGCGACGTCGGGGTCCGGATCCTGTGACAGCGCGTCGAACACCGGCAATCCGGCGTCCGGGTCGGCGGCGACCGCGACGCTCCACCCGTATCCCAATCCCTTACGCAAGGTACGGGTGTCCGGTGCGCGCCGGCGTGCGTCGGGGACGGCACGCAATACGTCGGTGGCCCGTTCGCACACGTCGATCGCGTGGGCGGCCATCTCGGGGGTCCGCAGCAGCCTCGGTTCGCAGATCGCGGCGACCGCGGCGCGGGCGAGCAGGGGGCCGGGTCCGTCCGCCCACTCCCGTGCCACCGCGGCCATCGAGTCGGGATCGTCGTCACCCCACCGTTGCAGCGCCATGGCCACGCCCTCCCGTATCCGCCACCGCTCGTCGGCGGCGAGTTCACGCAGCCGGACAAGACCTTTCGAGCGGTCCTCGGCCGCACGGAGCAGACGTCCGATCCCAGCGGCCCCGCAGGTGGCCCGGTATTCGTCGGCGTCATCGACGGCCTGCCAGATCGTCGTGGCGGACGCCTCCTCCACGAAGGCGGCCAGCAAGGTCAGGTTCGCCCGTGGCCCGGGCAGACCCGAGTGCGCATCCAGATAGGCCAACCACCGCGCCGGCGCGTCGCCCAAGGCGGCGAGTTCGCGTCGATACTCCTCAACACCCATGCCCGCCAACGATTCTCATCGGTCGATCAGTCGGAGGTGACCGCGTGCACCGGAATGCCGGCGAATCCGTCGGCGATGTGGGCCCGACCGCCGAGCGCCGCGATCTCCATGATCACCGCGACCCCGATCACCTCGGCGCCGGCGCGACGGAGCAGTTCGGCCGCCGCCACCACGGTGCCGCCGGTGGCAAGGACGTCGTCGACGAGCAGTACCCGCGATCCGGTGATGTCGATTCCGCTCGCCGGGATCTCCAGTCGCGCACTGCCGTATTCGAGGTCGTAGTCGATCGAGTACACCGGTGGCGGGAGTTTCCCGCCCTTGCGGACGGCGAGGATTCCGACCCCCAGTTCCCGCGCGACGGCTCCACCGAGCAGGAAGCCGCGGGCGTCGATGCCCGCCACCAGATCGACCGACCCGCAGCCATGGGTCAGCGCCGTCACGATCGCCGACAACCCGTCGGGGTCGGCGAGCACCGGCGTCAGATCCTTGAAATCGATTCCCGGCGCCGGGAAATCGGCCACCATGCGGCCGTGTTCGGCGATCGCGGTTCGCGCCCGGGCCAGGGCGTCGACAGTCGGGGCGTCGACAGTCGGGGTGTCGGGGGTCGGGCTATCACTGTCCTTGCTCACTGGCTGCGTACCCATCGGTCCATGTTCCATCCCGTTCCGTTTCGCCCCGCACCTGCGACGACGTTGGTGATCCGATCATTCCAGCCATGCGCGCGGGGGGCGGCGA
Organism: Gordonia sp. YC-XJ4; assembly: GCF_059511865.1. Lineage (NCBI taxonomy): Bacteria > Bacillati > Actinomycetota > Actinomycetes > Mycobacteriales > Gordoniaceae > Gordonia > Gordonia sp. YC-XJ4. The sequence goes on along the minus strand of NZ_CM183447.1, from coordinate 2,642,729 downwards.
ACAGCGGGATCGAGGGCACTTGAGCCCACGCCGCGTTCTCGATGGTCCGGACGAGCGCGAGTCGCTCGGATTCGAGATCGGTGACCGCCAGCGCGTCGATCGCGTCATTGACCTGCGGGTTCGAGAAGTTCGCCAGGTCGAGTGGGTCGTCTCCACGCAGTTGGTAGGCATCGCGGGCCTCGTCCGCGGCCCCCGCGGCGGCGAAGGCTGCGCCGTTGGCCACCAACAGCGCGTCGGCCGAGGAACCGAGTGTTCCGACCCCGTGGGTGTCGGCACCGGCATCGGTGACGGTGATTCCTGCGGGGGCACACGCGGTGGCGATGGCCGCGACCATCTGTTTCCAGCGCTCGGTCGGTGCGGCATAGCCGATACGCACCGTCTTGGCCGGTCGACCCCCGGCATCATCGGCCGCCTGGGCCAGCAGGTCACGGGCGCGCGGGAGATCGGGACGTGCGTATTGCGTGCCGAACTCGCCGTTCAGCGATGCGGCCAACTCGTCGCCCGGCGCGAGTACCCGCATATTCCACATCTGGGCCCCGTATCCGAATTGCCGGGCGAGCGCATCGCGTGGCACACATGAGGCGAAGGCCCGTCGCACCCGGGCGTCGGCGAACACCCCGCGCCCGGACAGCACGAGCCCCTCGACGCCGAGCGCCTGACCGGGCGCCCCGACCCGTAGTCCGGCACCGGCGGTGGCCGCGGCCGACGTGGCGCCCGACCGCATCTCGTCGGCGCCGGCGACGAGACCCCCGGTGACGTCGGCGACGTCGTAGTCGCCGTCGGCGATGCGTCCGGCGGCGTCGCTGCTGCGGCCGAAGATCGCGATCCGTGAGGTGGCCGGCGGATCACCCCACCACTTGTCGTTGGCCACCAGCACCACTCCGCCGGATGTCGAGTAGCTCGCGATCTTGTACGGTCCGGCGGACGGGAAGCGCTCGGGGTCGAGGTCTCCCGGGGCGAGGTCGAAGCCTGTGTTCCAGGCCGTGGCGATGCGCGCGATCGCGGCGCGGTTGCCGGTGCGGATCGGGTCGGCCACGTCGGGGACCCCGGCGGCGCGGGCCACCACCTGCGCCGGCAGCAACGTGCCGGCGCCGAACAGCGAGGCCCAGTCGGAGGGGTCACGTCCGGCGGCGAAGGTGACGGTTGCCGTCTTGTCTCCGGGCGCGCAGTCGACGGAGTCGATGTCGCGATAGCCCGCGGTGGTCGCCGGGGTGAACTGGCCGAATCGCCCGCTCATCGCCGCCCAGGCCAGCACGAGGTCGTCGCAATCCATCGCCGTGCCGTCGGAATACGTTGCGCGCGGGTTGAATTGGTACTTCAGGGTCAGCCGGGTACCGGGCTCGCGGGTGACCGTGCCGACATCACGGTCGGGGGTGACCTGTCCGGCGTCGCCGAGATAGCTGAACCCGGGGAGCACGCGCGTGAACGCCATCAGCACGCCGTCGGCGTTGCCGTTCTCGGTGTTCGCGTTGTAGCTGCGGATGTCGGCGTCGACGACGTAGTTGATCGTCGGAGGCGCATCGTCCCGGGAGCAACCGGCGATCAGCCCGGCACCCACCACCAGGATCACCACCAGGACTGCGGACCTCATCACCGGTGTGGTCGTGCCATGCCAACACCTGGATTGCCGACCTCTGGATGCCACGACTGCCGAGACTATCGCGCGCGACGCCGTTTCCCGCTCGGTGCCGTCGGGGTGTCGTCCTCGGCGGCTCCCCGACCGGTCGCCGCCCGGGACGGACGGCGACGCGGCGGTGTGTTGCCGACGTCCGGGTCCTGCCCGGCGGCGATGGCCGCGCGTCGATCCAGTACGCGGGCGGTGTGGCGGGCGATCTCACGACGCCGTTCCTTGAGCGTCACCAGCAGCGGGGTCGCGAGGAAGATCGACGAGTAGGTGCCGACCACGACGCCGACGAGCTGGATCAGCGCCAGATCCTTCAACGTGCCGACCCCGAGCAGCCACACGGCGATGACCATCAGCGCGATGATCGGCAGCACCGAGATGATCGTGGTGTTGATCGAGCGCATCAGGGTCTGGTTCACCGCGAGGTTGGCCTGCTCGGCGTAGGTGCGACGCGTCGTCTGTAGTACCGAACGGGTGTTCTCCGAGACCTTGTCGAACACGACGACGGTGTCGTAGAGCGAGAAACCGAGGATGGTCAGCAAACCGATGACGGTGGCCGGGGTGACCTCGAAACCGACCAGCGAATACACCCCGGCCGTGCAGATGATGTCGAAGAACAGGGTCGCCAGCGCGGCGATCGACATCTCCCGGTCGAAGCGCACCGCGATGTAGACGAAGACGATCACCAGGAACACGGCGAGGGCGAGCAACATCTTCTCGGTGATCTCACGTCCCCACGTGGAACTCACCTCGGAGATGCTGACGTCGGCGGCCTTGAGTGTCGGCGCATACGCGTCGGTGAGGGCGACCGTCACTGCGCGTGCCTGCTCGGCACTGAGCGCATCGGTGCGCACCTGCACCGTTTCGCTCGACCCCGACCCGGCGGTCTGTACCGAATCCGGGGCACTGCCGAGCGCCTTGCCGACGATGTCCTCGACGGACTGGCTGGTGATGCCCTGCGACACCGGGATCGAGATCTGCGTGCCGCCCTCGAAATCGATACCGAAGGTGAACTGGCGCACGCCGATCGAGATGATGCCGACCGCGAGGATCAGCGCGGTCACGAGGTACCACATACGGCGTTTACCGATGACCTCGAAGGCGCCGGTGCCGGTATAGAGGCGCGAGAGGAACGACCGGGAGGTGTCGGCGCGGAAGTCGGCATCACTGCCGGCGATCGTCACCGCCGTCGCGGTCGCGGTACCCGACTCCTCGCCCGTCGTCGTGCTGCCGGTCGGTGCACCGGTGCTCCGATTGCTGCCGGTCATTTCGCCGATCCCTTCGTCGGACCAGAGGGGGTCGAGTCGGTCGATGTCGAGGCCGCGCCTGTCGCTGCCGCGCTTGATGCCGGCGTCTTGGACGGACTGAGGTTCGACACCCGTTCGGCCCGTGAAGTTCTGCGCGCTCGCGCGACCTCGCTGACCGCACCGAGTCCGTTGACCCGCGGTCGCGACAGGAACTCCGAGCGGCTGGCGAGCACGACGAGCGGGTGCGTGACCAGGAACACAACCACGATGTCGAGGATGGTGGTCAGGCCGAGGGTGAAGGCGAATCCGCGCACCTCGCCGACGGCGAGAATGTAGATGACCGCCGCGGCCAGGAAGCTGACGGCGTTACCCGACCAGATCGTGCGTCGCGCGCTCGCCCAGCCGCGCGGGACCGCGGACCGGAAACTTCGTCCCTCACGCATCTCGTCCTTGATGCGTTCGAAGTACACGACGAAGGAGTCTGCGGTCATACCGATACCGATGATCAGACCGGCGATACCGGCCAGATCCAGGGTGAACCCGATCCAGCGACCGAGCAGCACGATGATGCCGTAGACCATCACCAGCGACAGCAGCAACGACGCCACGGTGAGGAAGCCGAGCATGCGGTAATAGGCCAGCGCGTAGATCAGCACCGCGATCAACCCGATCGCACCGGCCAGGAGGCCGGCCCGCAACGAGGACAGACCCAGTGTGGCCGAGACGGTTTCGGCGTCGGAGGTGGAGAACGACAACGGCAGTGAACCGTACTTGAGCACGTTGGCGAGATCGGTGGCCTCGGCTTCGGTGAACGGCGAGCCGGTGATCTGGGTGGCCCCGCTGATCGCCTGGTTGATCACCGGCGCCGACACCACGCGGGTGTCGAGGGTGAACGCGGTCTGCTTGCCGATGTTGTTGGCGGTGTACTCCGGCCAGGTCGTCGCGGCGGCGCCCTTGTATTCGAGGCTGACGATCCACTCACCGGTCTGTGGGTCGGTGCCCGCACTGGCCGATTTCACATCCCGCCCATCGATGATCTCCGGCCCGAGCAGGTACACGGTCTTGCCGTCGGTGGAGCAGGCGACCAGGTATTCCTTCGGGTCGTCGTTGCCCAGCAGTGGGTCGTTGGCGCCGTTGGCGCAGTTCATCTTCGACATGTAGCCCTGCAGCGCCTGGGTGTTGGCGCCGGCGGGAGCCTGCCGGTTCTTCTTCTCCTGGGCGATCTGCGCGGCCACCTGGTCGGCGGGGAGTTCGTTGGAGTCCTGGGTGCGCGTGGTGTTGGGCGGCTGCGGCGTCGCCGGTGCCGAGGTCTCGACCGGACGCACGTACAGCCGGGCGGTCTGACCCAGCGATTTCGCCTGGGAGCCGTCCTGGCCGGGCACGGTGATGACCAGGTTGTTCCCGCTGACCACGACCTCCGAGCCGCTCACGCCGAGCCCGTTGACGCGCTGCTCGATGATCTGCTTCGCCTGGTTCAACTGGTCGCGGGTCGGCGCCTGGCCGTTGTCGGTGCGGGCGGTCAGCGTCACGCGGGTCCCGCCCTGCAGGTCGATGCCCAGCTTCGGTTCGGGCGAGCCGCCACCGGTGAGGAAGACGAGGAGATAGACGAGGGCGAGGAGCGCGACGAACGCCGTCAGCGGCTGCCACGGCGGGATCTCGATCGACGACGAGCGGCCCGGCGGACGGCGCCGGGTGCCCTTCTTCGATCCCCCCGCCGACCGCGATCGGGTCGATTGGCCCGGCGCCTTCCGACCGCCGGGACCCGCCGTCCCGGTCGAATCGGCGGCGGCTCCCTTCGATTCGGCCCCACGCGAAAAACTCACGTACTCGATCTCCTTTGATGAGCGTCGACCGGCGCACCTGGGCACACTCGTCGACGCGGACTACGCGGCGCGAACAGCCCGAGGGCCTCGATCGCGCGATCGAGTGGCCACTCTACTGCCCCGCCCGCGCAGAACGGCACGCCACCGCCCCCGACGGCCCGGCGTCACGGGCGACAGCCCTCCCCCCGGTGGGCCCGACGGGTCGGTCAAGCGGCCTGCGGTCGGTGTCGGGTGTTCCTACTTGTCCGAGTCGGCGGACGTGTCGCCGCCGGACTTGTCGAGGTTCGGCCGATCGGTGGTGACGTCGGTGGGGGTGATCGTCTCGGGCGCCTCGTCGATCGCCTCGGCGTCGGCCGCGGCGAACGGCGGGGTGTAGCCGGGGTAGGTCGCGGCGGCCTCGTCGGTGGGTATCACGCGCATGACGGCCAGCCGGTTCCATCGGGTGACCAGGCCGGTCGCGATCTCGACGTCGATGTACTCCGACGAGGTCGCGTCGATCACGGTGCCGAAAAGTCCGCTCGACAGCTGGATGCGGGTACCGGTCTGGACGGAGTTCTGCATTTCCTGCGTCTCGGCGGCACGCTTCTTCTGCTTGCGCACCGAGAAGAACATGAAGCCGACCATCAGGACCAGCAGAAGTGGGAGAAACAGAGATTCCATCGAGGTGTCGTCGTCCTTGTCGTATCGAGATCGTCACCCGCGGCGCGGCGCTGATGCCACGCTCGGCGGGTCGCCGGTGAGGGGCTCCGGCGAAGTCACGCGCCCGCGACCCGTCGCCACGGGGTGATGATGATGACCACCGGTGACGTCGGCGCCGAGCGCACGCACTCCCTCCAGTGTGCCATGCGGGGCAAGTCGCTCCCAACGCCGAGAATGTCGGCTTTGTCGCATATATGCCGCAATGGCGCGATGAGAGGGTCGGACCTTCCTCGGGCGCTCAGATGTCGTCGAACAGCGACGGGCTGCCCATCTCGCGCGGGCGGACCCCGAAGGTCGCGTTGAGTGCACCGGCGGGCGGTGTGAGTCCGAGGTGGTGCCACGCCGCTGCGGTCGCCACGCGTCCTCTCGGTGTGCGTGCGACCATCCCGGCGCGCACCAGGAACGGTTCGCACACCTCCTCGACGGTCGCCGGTTCCTCGCCGACGGCCACCGCCAGTGTCGACACCCCGACCGGCCCGCCACCGAATGCCCGGATCAATGCATCCAGGACGGCGCGGTCGAGGCGGTCGAACCCCAGTTCGTCGACGTCGTAGACGGCCAGCGCCGCACGTGAGATGTCGACGGTGATCACCCCGTCCCCGCGGACCTCGGCGTAGTCACGAACGCGCCGCAACAACCGGTTGGCGATGCGGGGCGTGCCCCGGGAGCGGCTCGCGATCTCCGAGGCGGCGTCGGCCTGCAGGTCGATGCCCAGGATCCCCGCCGATCGGCGCAGCACCCGGACCAGCTCGCCCGTCTCGTAGAACTCCATGTGTGCGGTGAACCCGAAGCGGTCACGCAGCGGGCCGGTCAGCGATCCGGATCGGGTGGTGGCCCCGACCAGGGTGAACGGTGCCACGTCGAGCGGAATCGAGGTCGCGCCGGGTCCCTTGCCGACGACCACGTCGACCCGGAAATCCTCCATCGCCAGATACAGCATCTCCTCGGCGGGCCGGGCGATCCGATGGATCTCGTCGATGAACAGCACGTCACCCTCGACCAGGTTGGACAGCATCGCCGCGAGGTCCCCGGCGCGTTCGAGAGCGGGCCCGGAGGTGACCCGGATGGCCGCACCCATCTCCCCGGCGATGATCATCGCCAGCGACGTCTTGCCCAGACCGGGTGGCCCCGACAGCAGGATGTGGTCGGGAGTGCTGCCACGTTTCTTCGCGCCGTGCAGCACCAGCTCGAGCTGTTCACACACCCGCGGTTGGCCGATGAACTCGGCGAGCGATCGCGGACGCAGCCCGGCGTCGAAGTCACCGTCGGAGCGCACCGGGGTCGCACTGACCTCCCGCTCCTCCTCGAGTCCATCGTCGGTGATGCGGTCGTCGGCGAGGCGGTCGTCGGCGAGGCGGTCGTCGGGGTTCATGCGGACTTCCCGAGCAGGGCCAGCGACCGGCGCAGCGCCATCGACGCGTCCGCATCCGGTTGCTCGGCGAGCACCGCGGCGACCGCCTTCTCCGCCGGCGCCGCGGTGAAGCCGAGTCCGACGAGCGCCTCGGCGACCTGACCGGCCACCCCGACCGGCCGCGCTCCCGCACCGCCGGCGGCGTCGGCGACCGGTCGGTCGACCTTGTCACGCAGTTCGACGACGAGCCGCTCGGCGACCCGCTTCCCGATACCCGGCACGCTCGTCAACGCCTTCACGTCGGAATCCGCCAGCGCCCGCCGCAACGCATCGGGCTCGAGTACCGCCAGCGTCGCCATCGCCAGACGTGGCCCGACACCGGTGACCGTCTGCAGCAGGGCGAACAACGCACGGGCGTCGGGTTCGGTGAACCCGTACAGGGTCATCGAGTCCTCGCGCACGATCATCGAGGTCAGCAGCGTCATCTCGTCGCCGCGTCGCATCCGCGAGAGTGTGTCGGGGGTCGCCAACACCCGGTAGCCCACCCCGGCGCAGTCGATGACGACGTGGTCGAGGGCGACCTCGACCACCGGTCCGCGTACCGACGCGATCATGAGCTCGTCCCCTTCCGCCCGGCCGGCACCGTCGCCGCGCGCGCCGCGGCGACCCGTTGCCGGTGTACCCGGGCCATCTGTTCGGCGCGCTGCTGTGCCTGTGCCATCCGTTCGATCATCGGTCCCCGCCAGCAATGGCAGATCGCGAGCGCGAGGGCGTCGGCGGCATCGGCCGGGCGGGGTTTGGTCTGCATTCCGAGGATACGGGTCACCATGGCGGTGACCTGCGCCTTGTCGGCGCGGCCGCTGCCGGTGACCGCGGCTTTCACCTCCGATGGGGTGTGAAAACGCACCGGCACGTCGCGTTGACCTGCGGCCAGCGCGATGACCCCGCCGGCCTGCGCGGTGCCCATCGCCGTCGACACCTGGTTCTGGGCGAAGACACGCTCGATCGCCACCACATCGGGCTGGTGGATGTCGAGCCAGTGGCTGGCCGCGGTGTACACCGCGAGTAGGCGTTGGGCGAGTTCCATGTCGGTGGGTGTGCGGACCACATCGACGTCGAGGGCGGTCACACTGCGACCACTCCCCGACTCGACCAGCGCGATCCCGCACCGGGTCAGCCCCGGGTCGACGCCCATCACCCGCACTCGACACTCCTCCACCGACAACGAACAGTTGTTCGAGATTCTAGCGACGCCGACCGACAGAGAGTGGGATCGACACGGCAACCCGTGGCGAACGAACACGGCCGAACCGTGGAGAATACGGCCGTGCCCGCCTACCGCCCGATCGACCCCGAGGGCCTGGTCGTCACGTGCGCCGAGAGGTGCGCGGCCCTGCCCGGTCAACCGGTGGTCGGGATCGACGGTGCGGTGGCGGCCCGGCCGGACCTGTTGGCGCTGCGGGTCATCGAGGTGCTGCGCTCCCGCGGACGTGCGGCGGAGGTCGTCCGGGTCGGCGACTACGTCCGCCCGGCCTCGCTGCGGCTCGAATGGGGACCGCACGACCCCGAGGCGTTCACCACCTCGTGGTACGACTTCGCGGCGCTGCGCCGGGAGGTACTCGACGGTATCCGCGACCACCGACGATGGTTGCCGCGGCTCTGGGATGAACTCTCCGACAGGTCATTTCGCGATCAACGGCTCGATGCCGCCTCCGGCCAGATCACTCTGATCGCCGGTGAGATGGTAGTGCGCGACGACCTCGACCTGGACCTGACGATCGCGCTGCGGATGAGTCGCGCGGCACTGTTACGCAGGACGCCGTCCGACCGGCAGTGGACGATCGACCCTTTGCTCGACCATCAACGCGACGCACCCGACCCCGACGTCGAGGTCCGCTACGACCATCCGGACCGGCCGGCGCTGCGGGGTTGAGGGCTGAGCGGTTGACACAGCTGAACCGATGCCGGCTGCGGTGTCGGGGGCTCAGCTGTCGAGTTCGGCGAGCACCTCGTCGCTGACGTCGACATTGCTGTACACGTTCTGGACGTCGTCGGAGTCCTCGAGCGCGTCGATCAGCTTGAACACCTTGCGCGCCCCCTCGGCGTCGACGGGCACCTCCACCGACGCACGGAAGTCGGCCTCGGCCGATTCGTAGTCGATGCCGGCCTCCTGCAGGGCGGTACGCACCGCGACGAGATCGGTCGGCTCGCTGACCACCTCGAACGTCTCGCCGAGGTCGTTGACCTCCTCGGCGCCGGCGTCGAGTACGGCCATCAGGATGTCGTCCTCACTCTGACCGTTCTTCTCCAGCGTCACCACACCCTTGCGGGTGAACAGGTAGGCCACCGACCCGGGATCGGCCATGTTGCCGCCGTTACGGGTCATCGCGGTCCGCACCTCGCCGGCGGCGCGATTGCGGTTGTCGGTGAGGCACTCGATCAGGATCGCAACACCGTTGGGGCCGTAGCCCTCGTAGGTGATGGTCTGCCAGTCGGCGCCACCGGCCTCTTCGCCGCCGCCCCGTTTGCGGGCCCGCTCGATGTTGTCGTTGGGCACCGACGACTTCTTGGCCTTCTGGATCGCGTCGTAGAGAGTCGGGTTACCGGCGGGGTCACCGCCACCGGTGCGCGCGGCGACCTCGATGTTCTTGATCAGCTTGGCGAACATCTTGCCGCGCTTGGCATCGATGACGGCCTTCTTGTGCTTGGTGGTCGCCCATTTTGAATGGCCGCTCATACGCTCTTCCGATCCTTCCCGTGCACCGGAGGAGCCCCTGACGGGGTGATCCGGGCAAGACTTCTGTGGAACACGTCACTACCTGTCGAACACGTCGGAGATCGATTCTACCGACGCGCCACCGGCGTCAATGGCGCACCATGTCGACGAAGTGCGCGTGCACCCGCCGATCACCGGTCACCTCGGGGTGGAACGAGGTGGCCAGCACGTTGCCCTGCCGCACCGCGACGATCCGCTCGGCGGCCGGACCACCAGGCACCCGGGCGAGCACTTCCACGTCGGCCCCGACCTTCTCCACCCAGGGCGCGCGGATGAACACCGCACGCATCGACGGCCCGTCGTCGGTGATGTGCTCGACGTCGAGATCGGTCTCGAAGGACTCCACCTGACGCCCGAAAGCATTGCGGCGCACCGTGATATCCAGCGCATCGAGATGCCGGGCGTCGGGTCGCGTGTCGAGGATGCGGGAGGCGAGCAGGATCATCCCGGCGCATGAACCGTAGGCGGGCATGCCCTCGGCGAGCCGCTCGCGCAGCGGTTCGAACAACTCGAAGATCCCGAGGAGTTTGCTCATCGTGGTCGACTCGCCACCGGGGATCACCAACCCGTCGACCCGGTCGAGTTCGGTCGGGCGGCGGACCGCGGACGCGTGCGCACCGGCACCGGTCAGGGCGGCGAGGTGCTCGCGGACATCACCTTGGAGTGCCAGCACCCCGATCCGAGGTCGGGTGCCGCTCACCGCTGTTGCCGGGCGTGCTGATCGGCGGGCATCACGCGTCCGGTCCGGCTCAGACCCTCCTGGGTCACTGCGGCGACCATCCGTCCGGCCCGGTCGAAGATGCGGCCCTGCGTCAGGGCGCGCCCGGCACCGGCCGACGGCGAGGTCTGGTCGTAGAGCAGCCATTCGTCGGCGCGGAAGCTCCGCATGAACCACATCGCGTGGTCGAGGGACGCCGATTGGGGTTCGACGCCGGGATGGGGCACCTTCGACGACCCGAGCAGGGTCATGTCGCTCATGTAGGCCAACGTGCACACGTGGATCGTCTGATCATCCGGCAGCGGTTTGCGGTAGCGAAACCACACCCGTTGCTGGGCGACGAAGAACGGTGAGGTGACCAGCTTGTCCGCCGGGACGATGCGGATGTCGAAGTTGTCCCACTCCTTGAACACCGCCTTCTCGTCGTCGCCGGCTTCGGCGTGCCGGTCGGGCAGATCCTCGGGCGCCGGTGCGGGCGGAATCGGGTCCTGGTGTTCGATGCCCTCGTCGGTGGTGACGTGGAACGACGCCGACATCGTGAAGATGGCCTCGCCGTTCTGTATTCCGGTCACCCGACGGGTGACGAAGGAACGGCCGTCACGGATGCGGTCGACGAGGAAGACCGCGGGAATGTCGGGGTTGCCGGGCCGCAGGAAGTACCCGTGCAACGAATGCACCGAGAACTCGTCGGAGACGGTCCGTGTCGCCGACACCAGCGCCTGGCCGGCAACCTGTCCGCCGAAGGTGCGTTGGAGCTGACTCTCGAAGGCCCCGCCCCGATAGATGTCGGTCTCGATGCGCTCGACCCTGAGGACGTCCTCGATCTCTGCCACCGGACCAGTATCCCGTATGGGTTCGGTTGCCACTCGAAAGGGCCTGTGCAGACGGCTCGGCGTGGCGCCCCGGGCGCTGCATGCCCGGATGCGTCACAGCTCGTCGAGACGAACCAGACCGTCCTGCACGGCGCGCGCGACGAGGGCCGCCTTGGTCGGCGCGGTGCGGCCGATCTCGGCGTACTTGGCGCGGATGCGCGTCAGGTGGGTGTTGACGGTGCCGAGGGAGATGAAGAGTTCTTGGGCCACAGCGGGTTTCGAGTCCACCATCAGCCAGGTGCGCAGCACCTCGATCTCGCGGTTGGTCAGGCTCGGCCGCGGCAGTTCGGGAGCGGCGGCTTCCTCGACGGGCCGCGGCGCCTCGGGCACCAGTCGCATGAGCGGGTTGGCCGGCATCGGCTGCTGACCGGGCAGCGGCATCCGGCGGGCGGCGAGCCGCGCGAGTGCCTCGGTGCGCCGGCGGTCGGCCTCGGCCCGGCGACGAGCGGCCTGGGCGAGCTGATTGGCGGGGATGTGGGAAACGACTGCGGTCATGGTGTCCTCCTGGATTCGCGTCATGCGTTGGGCTCCGTTGCCCCGATGCAGAAGACGTTATGAGCGATCCGACGGGAGGTCGATGGGGAGAACTCCCCTGCCCATGGGTAGAACTACCCATGGGATAAGCGCAGGTCAGAAGGGGTAATTTCGAGCCGGTGAGGAGTTGTTGCCACGACTACCCATGCGTCGTTCCCCAGGAAGGGGGAACGGGCCCCGACATCAGCTCGCGGCGTTGCGCGCGGCTTCGGCGTCGATCAGCGGGAGATCGTCGCGGGTGACGATGCGGGAGGCGACCGCGTACTCGACCAGACGGGCGCGGCGGTTGCTGGCGAGCTTGCCGCCCCCGGCGCGCATCCCGCTGACCCCGAGTTGATCGAGCTTGTCGCAGACGTTGTCGAGTTTGCGGTTGAACTTCGTCAGCGGCCACCCCAACCGGGCGGCCGCCTTCGCCGACGACGGGATCGCGCTGGCCCCGGTGCCCTCGCGGCGCAGGATCTCCTCCGCGAGCACGACGATGAGCAGTTTCTGGCTCTCGGTGAGCATCGGGACGCCCTGAGTGGTCCGGCCCCCGGCGAAGGACTGCTCGGTCACCGGGCGCACCTGTGGGGCCGTCGCGTAGACACTGAGTTCGTAGGTGGTCGGGCCCGCGGTGAACACGATCGTGGTCTCGCCGAAGACCAGCGGCATACGCGCACCCGGGCCGAGGGTCGCCGAGAACCCGACGTCGCCGGCCGACACGCTCGCCGACAGGTGGGTACCCAGGTTGGTGAGCCACCACAGTCCGTTTTCGTTGTGCAGCACCAGGAATCGGCGATGAAGGTAGGGGTTGTCGTCGACCGAGAGGTCGGCTTCGCGCCCGACGGTGAACCGTCGGTCGCCCATCAACGGATAGCGCTCACCGCAGTATTCGACGTAGGTCATCCCCGGGGGCACCGGAGTACTCCCCGAATGCTCCGACCCCGGATGGTCCGGTTCAGGAATCATTCATCCGACCCCGATCACTTCTCCGGCGTGGGCTCCGCGTCGCCCCCGTCGGTTGCGGTCCCGTCGGCCCTTGTTTCCGAGGCCACCGTTTCTTCGGCTTGTTCGGTCCCTGTGCCCTGGGCTTCTGCGTCCTGGGCTTCTGCGTCTTGGGTTCCTGTCTCCTCGACAGCCGGCCCGTCGATGGCGGTGCCATCGACCCCCGCGTCGTCCGCTTCAGCACCCTCGACATCAGCACCCTCGACCTCAGCACCGTCCGCGTCGCCGTTCACGGCGGGCATCCGGATGGTCGGGACCGATTCGTGGACCTCGACGACGATGACGGTCACGTTGTCGTGAGCGCCGAGTTCCAGTGCGGCGTCGACGAGTTCGTCCGCGGCGTCGACGACACCGTCGGCGTCACCGAGGATACGGGCGATCTCGTCGTCGGGTAGTTCTCCGGTCAAACCGTCCGAGCACATGAGCAGGATGTCGCCCGGCAACGCGACGGTGCTGAAGTAGTCGGCTACGGGCTCGATCATGCCCGCGCCGAGCGCTCGGGTGATCACGTTGCGGCGCGGATCGGTGCGGGCGTCCTCGGGGGTGAGGAACCCGGCGTCGATGAAGTCCTGGACCTGCGAGTGATCGCGGGTCAGCTGCTGCAGGGTGCCGTGCTGGAACCGGTAGGTGCGCGAGTCGCCGATGTTGAGGATCAGCCAGTGCGGCTCGCCCTCGACGGTGACCAGCACCGCACCGGTGGTCGTGGTTCCCGCGCGGCGTTCCGAGGAGGTCTCGATGTCGGAGATCCGGGCCTGTGCCTCGTCGAGGAGGTCGATGAGGGCCTTCTGCGTCTCGATCAGCTCGCCGGCACTCGTCGCCGCCGAGAGGGTCAGCAGCGCTGCCTCACTGGCGAGTTCTCCGCTGTCGTGTCCGCCCATGCCGTCGGCGAGCAGGTACTTGCCCGGCATGGCCAGTGCGGCGTCCTCGTTGGTCTCGCGCACCCGGCCGACGCTGCATCGCACCGCCCACTCCAGACGCAGATCCTCCACGAAGTGGGTGCCCGAGGTCGCCTCGTCGCGGACGATGCTCACCGAATCCATGGTCAGCAGATCCTACCGGCGAGACCTCGCCAGACAGCGTCTGACCACACCGGAAAACAGCCGTTTGGTCGACGGATACTCGCGGTCAGGACGGTCACCAACCTCGTTCGGCGAGGCGGTGCGGCGCCGGGATGTCGTCGACGTTGATCCCGACCATCGCCTCACCGAGTCCGCGCGAGACCTTCGCCAGCACGTCTGGGTCGTCGTGGAAAGTCGTCGCCTGCACGATCGCGGCCGCTCGCTGCGCCGGGTTACCGGACTTGAAGATGCCCGATCCGACGAACACGCCCTCGGCGCCGAGTTGCATCATCATCGCCGCATCCGCCGGGGTCGCGATGCCACCGGCGGTGAACAACGTGACGGGCAGCTTGCCCGCCTGCGCCACCTCGACGACCAGCTCGTAGGGCGCCTGCAGCTCCTTGGCGGCCACGTACAGCTCATCTTTCGGCAGCGAGGTGAGCCTGCGGATCTCGTCGCGGATCCTGCGCATGTGCGTCGTCGCGTTCGAGACGTCACCGGTCCCGGCTTCACCCTTGGACCGGATCATCGCCGCTCCCTCGGTGATACGACGCAGCGCCTCGCCGAGATTGGTGGCACCGCAGACGAACGGCACCGTGAACGCCCACTTGTCGATGTGGTTGGCGTAGTCGGCCGGGGTCAGCACCTCCGACTCGTCGACGTAGTCGACGCCGAGGCTCTGCAGGATCTGGGCCTCGACGAAATGACCGATACGGGCCTTGGCCATCACCGGGATCGAGACCGCGGCGATGATGCCGTCGATCATGTCCGGATCACTCATCCGCGAGACGCCACCCTGGGCGCGGATGTCGGCGGGCACACGCTCGAGCGCCATCACCGCGACCGCGCCGGCATCCTCGGCGATCTTGGCCTGATCGGGGGTGACCACGTCCATGATCACCCCGCCCTTGAGCATCTCGGCCATGCCCCGCTTCACCCGTGCGGTCCCCTGACCGGACTCGGGGGTGCCGTGGTGTCCGTTGATCGCGGACGTCGCATCAGACCCGGGGGTGGTCCCGGACTGGGGTTGGCTCACTGGAGGTCTCCTGATTCGCGGTTCTTCGAGGCTCGGCGATGGCGCAGCCCATCGGGCTGCGCAACGCGTCCCACCAGGATAGGTGAGGTGTCCGGCGCACTCGCCACACACCTCGGTTTGGCCGACTCCGGTCAGTCGGCGGTGCCGGGGGTCACCCGCTCGACGATCTCGAAGTACTCGGGTCGCTGTGCACGTCCACCGAGTCGCAGCAGCCGCACCAGGAACCGGTCGGCGAGACTGCGGGTGTCGCGGACGGCGTCGTTGTAGAACCGGCGGGCCATCATCACCCGGGTCTCGGCGTCGGCCAGTTCGGCGATCAGTCCGGGCGGGCGGACCGACGGATCGATCCGGCTCAGCGCCGTGGACAACGCGTTCTCGGCATCCTCACGCGAGGCGCGCGGAGCGTGTTCGGCGGCGTCGGCGCAAGCGGCGAGGTGCCGTGCGGCGGTGGCGATCTCCGGATCACCGGAGTCCTCCATCCATGCGGTGAGCACCCGCACCACCACGGTTCGGCGCTCCAGGGCCGCTTCCAGCGCCTGCCACGCGAGGTCGACGCGGACGTTGAGCCGGTCGAGCCGATTCGCGCGACTGTAGGCCCAGGCACCGATGATCACCAGGATCGCCACGATGATCACGACCACTACCGTCATCAACGCCGACATTTGCCCCATCCCCTCGATTCGCGCCGCATGACCTCAGTCCGACACCACGACCGGACCGGCACCGACGGTGACGGTCTCGTACACGCGCATGATCTGATCGGCGACCCGTGACCAGTCATAGCGGGCCGCGCGAGCACGTGCGGCCCGCACCAGGTCGGCGCGGGCCTCGTCATCGGCGAGTAGCTCGATCAAACCCGACGCGAGCTCGTCGGCCGCACCGACCGCGAACAGCCGCCCCGCCCGACCGTCGTCGAGCACCCGCCGGAACGCGTCGAGTTTGCTGGCGATCACCGCCGCACCGGCGGCCATGGCCTCGACGAGCACGATGCCGAAGCTCTCGCCGCCGAGGTTCGGCGCGCAGTAGACGTCGGCCGACGCCAGCGCGCGGGCCTTGGTGGCGTCGTCGACCTGACCGAGGAACACCAGGTGGTCGGCGAGATCCCCGGCGCGACGCCGCAGCGCTTTCTGATTGCCGCCGCCGACCACGAGGACCCGCAGGTCACCGAATCGCTCGACCACCGTGGGCAGTGCGCGCATGAGGATGTCGATGCCCTTGCGCGGCTCGTCGTAGCGACCGAGGAACAGCACCGTCCGCCCCGGCCACGGATAACCGTCGAGGGGCTCGGCGTCGGCGAACGATCCGACGTTGATGCCGTTGGGGATCTCCACCGCGTCGGAACCCAGCGACTCCATCTGCCATCGTCGTGCCAGTTCACTGACCGCGATCTTGCCCGAGATGCGCTCGTGATAGGGCCGCAGCATTCCTTGGAAAGTGCTGAGCCACAACGATTTCGACGTCGACGTGTGGAACGTCGTGACGATCGGGCCGGACGCCACCATCAGCGCCATCATCGATAGGCTCGGCGAATTCGGTTCGTGGACGTGCAACACGTCGAAGTGGTTGTCGGCGATCCAGCGTCGCAGTCGGCGATACCCGTTGGGACTGAAGTTCACCCGCGACACCGAGCCGTTGTAGGGGATCGCGAGCGCCGGGCCGCCGGAGACGACGTAGTCGGGTAGGTCCGTGTCACCGTCGGCCGGGGCGATCACACTGACATGGTGTCCGCGGTCGATGAACACCGCGGCGAGTTCGGCGACGTGTGCCTGCACTCCGCCGGGGACCGAGAACGAATACGGGCACACCATGCCGATCCTCATGTGCTCTCCCCGGTCCCGTGCACCCGATCACGTTGGCGCGCCGACCAGTCGGCCTCCCACAAGGGCTGCAGCATGTGCCAGTCGGCGGGGTGTGCGGCGATGTTCTCGGCAAAGGTGTCGGCGAGCGCCTGTGTCGCGGCCTCGACGCCGACGGATACGTCGATCTCGTTGCTGACGGTGATCTGCGAGCCGGGCGCGTCGGTGAACCAGTGGTGCACCGGCAACAAGCCGGCCCCGGTCTCGATGGCCAGCCGCGCCGAGCCCGCAGGCATGCGGGTGCGTTCGCCGAAGAAGGTGACCGGGACGCCGTGGCGCGCGATGTCGCGTTCGCCGAGCAGGCACACGATTCCGCCGGCGCGAAGGCGCTCGGCCAACAGACCGAACGGTGGTTGCTCGCCGCCGGAGAGCGGAAAGATCTCGAATCCCAACGACTCCCGGTAGTCGACGAACCGACGGAACAGCGATTCCGGTTTGAGTCGTTCGGCGACGGTGGCAAAACTCCCGCGGTTCTGCACCAGCCAGACGCCTGCCATGTCCCAGTTGCCCGAGTGCGGCAGCGCCAGCACCACACCCTTGCCGCGGTCGAGGGCCGCATCGAGTCGTGCCTGATCCGGGGGTGGGACGACGACGGTCTCGGCGGTGGCCGCCAGATCCTGTGCGGGCAGACGAAAGGCCTCGTACCAGTACCGCGCATAGGAGCGCATGGCATCGGCGACGAGGTCGTCGGGGACCTGGGCGCCGGTGGTGCCGAGGACCCGGGCGAGATTGCGGCGCAACTGCTCCGGTCCGCCGTTGCGGCGTCCGGCGAAGGCACCGGCCCGGTCGAAGGCGGCGCGCGCCGGTCCGTCCGGAGCATGGCGGACACCGGCCCACCCGGCCCGATAGCCGAGGTCGGCGGCACCCGCGCTCAGCCGCTCGAGCGCTGACCCCACCCTCGTCGACCCGCTCACCGCGCGTCCGCGCCGGGTTCGGTTCCTGCCCCGTCCGGCCCGTCGGCATCGGCGGCCGCCGCGGCCATCGGGATGAGTTCACGCGCACCGGGTGACGCCGCGATCGACCACATGCGCTGGCCGACGGTGATGACCGAGCCGACCGCGAGCAACCACATCGCGACGTGGATGGCCCACCACAGGCCCAAGCCGGTCAACCCGGCTCCGACGAGCACGATGATCAGCCGGTCGGGTCGTTCGATGAGACCGCCGTCGCCGTTGAGGCCTGCGGCTTCGGCACGAGCCTTCGCATACGAGATGACCTGCGAGGTCACCAAACAGATCAGGGTGGCGACGAAGAGCAGTTGATGCGGGTGGGTCCAGGCACACCACCAGGCCAGTCCGGCGAAGATCGCGCCGTCGGCGATCCGGTCGCAGGTCGCGTCGAGCACCGACCCGAACCGGGTGCCACCGCCACGGGCGCGCGCCATCGCACCGTCGAGCATGTCGAACATCACGAACAGCCAGATGACCATCGTGCCCCAGAACAACTGCCCCATCGGGAACAGCGTCAGCGCCGCGGCCACCGAGGCCACGGTGCCGATGAGCGTCATCATGTCGGGGCTGAGTCCGGTGCGCAGCAACGCGCGCCCGATGGGCAGCGTCACCTTCGACACCGACGCGCGGCCCCGGATGCTCAGCACCGATGCGCTCCTTCTCCCCGATCGGGATTCACCGCTCGCCCCGCCCCTCGCCGAGCCCTTGATCTGCACCGAACCGTTCCCACGCCTCCGCGAGGAGGTTACGGGTGTCTCGCAACAACTGCGGCATCACCTTCGCGCCGCCGACCACCGTGATGAAGTTCGCGTCACCGACCCAGCGCGGAACGATGTGCTGGTGCAGGTGTTCGGCCAACGATCCCCCCGCGGCGTAACCGAGATTCAAACCGACATTGAACGCGTTGGGATTCGAGACCGACTTGATGGTGCGAATCATCCGCTGCGTGAAGGCCATCAGCTCGGCCGACTCCCCCGGCGTCAACGCCTCCAGATCGGCGACCTGCCGATACGGCACGACCATTGTGTGACCGGGGTTATACGGGTACAGGTTGAGCACCGCGTACACGTGCTCACCGCGGGCGACGATCAACCCGTCCTCGTCGGTCATGGTCGGGATGTCGAGGAAGGGATGCCCGGTGGATTTGGTCGCGGGCGGGTCGGCGGTGATGTAGGTCATCCGGTGCGGACTCCACAACCGCTGCAACCGATCCGGATCACCGGTGCCGCAGTCCCGGATCTGCTCGTCGGCGCCCTGCTCGCCGGCGCCCTGCTCGTCAGCCATCGTGGTCCCCACCCGCCCCGGCGGCGATGAGCTCACTGGTCGGCGAATCGTTGCGGCGGGCGGCGATCCACTCGGCGATCGTCTCGACCGCCTGTGCCGTGGGTACCCCGTTGACCTGGGTTCCGTCGCGGAAGCGGAAGCTCACCGCGCCTGCGGCGACGTCGCGTTCGCCCGCGAGCAGCATGAACGGCACCTTTCCGGTGGTGTGGGTGCGGATCTTCTTCTGCATGCGGTCGTCAGAATAGTCGACCTCCGCGCGGATTCCGCGTTTCTTGAGGTCGTCGACGACGCCCTGTAGATGGTCGGCGAAGGTGTCGGCGACCGGGATGCCGACCACCTGTACCGGCGACAACCACGCCGGGAACGCACCGGCGTAGTGCTCGGTCAGTACGCCGAAGAAGCGTTCGATCGAGCCGAACAACGCCCGGTGGATCATCACGGGCTGGTGTTTGGCGCCGTCGCCGCCGGTGAATTCGAGGTCGAACCGGGCTGGCTGGTTGAAGTCGAGCTGGATGGTCGACATCTGCCAGTTGCGGCCCAGCGCGTCCTTGACCTGCACGGAGATCTTCGGGCCGTAGAACGCGGCGCCGCCCGGGTCGGGTACGAGGTCCAGCCCGGACTCGCGCGCCACCTCGGCGAGGGTGTTGGTCGCGATCTCCCACGATTCGTCGTCGCCCACGTACTTCTTGGGGTCCTTGGTCGAGAGCTCGAGGTAGTAGTCGTCGAGCCCGTAGTCGGCCAACAGGTCCAGGACGAAGGTCAGCAGCGACCGCAGCTCGTCGCGCATCTGCTCGCGCGTGCAGTAGATGTGCGCATCGTCCTGCGTCATCCCGCGCACACGGGTGAGCCCGTGCACCACGCCGGACTTCTCGTATCGGTAGACCGAGCCGAATTCGAAGAGCCGCAACGGCAATTCGCGATACGAGCGGCCGCGGGACCGGAAGATCAGGTTGTGCATCGGGCAGTTCATCGGCTTGAGGTAGTAGTCCTGCGCCGGTTTGCGCACCGTGCCGTCGTCGTTGAACTCGGCGTCGAGTTGCATCGGCGGGAACATGCCGTCGGCGTACCACTCGAGGTGCCCGGACACCTCGTAGAGATGCGATTTGGTGATGTGCGGGGTGTTGACGAACTCGTAGCCCTCTTCGGTGTGGCGCTTGCGTGAATAGTCCTCGAGTTCCTTGCGGATGATCCCGCCCTTGGGGTGGAAGACGGGCAGGCCGGAACCGAGTTCGTCGGGGAAACTGAACAGGTCGAGTTCGGCGCCGAGCTTGCGGTGATCGCGCTTCTCGGCCTCGGCGAGCAACTCCAGGTACGCGTCCTGCGCCTCCGCCGATTCCCAGGCGGTGCCGTAGATGCGCTGCAGATCGGCGTTGTCCTGATCGCCGCGCCAGTAGGCCGCCGAGCTGCGGGTGAGCTTGAACGCCGCGATGTACTTGGTGGTCGGCACGTGCGGACCACGGCACAGGTCGCACCAGATGCGTTCTCCGGTGCGGGGATTGAGGTTGTCGTAGGCGGTGAGTTCGGCGCCGCCGACCTCCATCACCTCGCTGTCGGCGGCCGCGCCCTTGTCATCGATGAGTTCGAGCTTGAACGGCTCATTCGCCAGCTCCATCCGGGCCTCGTCCTTGGAGGCATAGACCCGACGCGAAAACCGTTGGCCCGACTTGATGATCTGCTTCATCTTCTTCTCGAGGGCGGCGAGATCCTCGGGGGTGAACGGCTCGGTGACGTCGAAGTCGTAGTAGAAGCCGTCCTTGATGGGCGGGCCGATGCCGAGCTTGGCGTCGGGGAACAGTTCCTGCACGGCCTGCGCGAGGACGTGGGCGGTCGAGTGCCGGATCACGCTGCGACCGGCCTCGGTGTCGGCGGCCACGGGCTCGACGTCGGTGTCGAGTTCCGGGGTCCAGGACAGATCGCGCAGGTCGCCGGCCGCATCGCGGACGACGACGATCGCCTGCGGCCCCTTGTTGGGCAGATCGTGCTCACGCAGCGCGGTGCCCGCGGTGGTCCCAGCAGGCACACGGATCGTGGCTGGGTGACTCACCTTGAGATCGTCGGGCACGGCGAACGCTCCTCACACATGTGGCGGCACCGGTCGCCGGTGCCGCCGAATTTTCGATTTCGTGGTCGATCGTATCCGCGCCGGGTACGCGGGAGTGCCACAGGAGTGCCACAGGAGTGCCACAGGTCGGGTCGCGCGTCACAGGATCGGGCTCTGGGCCCAGTCGGCGTGGACGTCGAACCATCCCGCGACCGTTCCGAACACGCCGAGCACCCACAGTGAGGCGAGTACCACCACGCACGTGGCCAACCCGAACATCCCCTGCACCGACCAGTGCCGGCGCTTCATCCATTCCATCCACGCGTCGTAGCGCCCGCGGGCGAAGCGCAGCAGCCGGTGCGCCCACTCGAACTCCGATGCGAGGATGCCCAGACCGAGGAAAACGATGAGCCAACCGGGTCCGGGGTACGGGATGGCGACGATGCCGCCGGCGAGAACGATCGCGCCGAGGACGCCGACGCCGATCCGGTAGGTCAGATTCAGTCGGGGGTCGCTCCGGACGATGTAGCGGCGTTGCCGTCCCCAGATGCGAAGTCGTTCCCACGCCCGCACTGTCGGCTCCCGTCCTGCTCTGGTCGATCCCGGTTGTCGGTTCGATCCGTGTGATCGCCGGACTCGTCGTCGTCCGGCGTGCCGCCAGGATACCGATCGATGTCGGGTTCGTCGGATACCGAGCGTCGGGAGAGGCCGACGACAAGCGTCATCGCAATGGTGACGAGCAGCACCGCGACGTAGGCACCCGAATAGAAGACGACGGCCGCACCGTCATACCAGTGCACGTTCGGCCAGCGCGGCATCATGAACACGCCGATCGCGATGGCGTGATCGGAACTCTGATAGCGCCCGCTGGTCCACCAGTTGTACGACCAGGCGAACGTGGCGAGAACCAATGCGACCGGCAGGACCCACCACCACAGCCGCCGGCGGTCGGCGAGCGTGCCGCGGTAGGCCACATCGATCGCGACGATCAGCAACGGCACGAACCACACCCAGTGGTGGCCCCACGAGAACGGCGATGCCGCCGCCGCGGTCATGCCGGTGATTGTCACCGACAACAACCGCCAGCCCCGGCGATAGGCGATGACCGCTGCGCACAGGCCCGCCACCACGACCACCGCGGCGACCGGCACCCACATCCACGTGGGTGCCTCGAACACGGTCCCGCCGTCGGCATACGGGTGACGGAAGGAGGTCGCACCGAAATAGGCGAGCAACTGCGAGATGAAGCCGTTGATCGACTGGTTGGCCGGTGAATCGACCCGACCCACCCGGTCGGCCGCCCCGAGGTAGGTGGTCCAGTAGTCGCGGGAGTCGCCCGGAATGACGACGAAGGCAACGACGATGGTCACCAGGAAGCCCACGACCACCCCGATCGCGGCGCGCCAGCGACGCAGAGCGAGCAGATAGAGAACGAAGAACCCAGGGGTGAGCTTGATCCCCGCGGCGATGCCGACCCAGAACCCCCGGACGCGAGAGTTCGGGCGGTTCAGGTCACAGAAGACGAGGTCGGCGAGGATCAGGAACATCAGGAACACGTTGATCTGGCCGAGCCAGATCGTCGTGCGGACCGGCTCGAGCGCGGTGACGGCGATGGCCAGCAGCACCGACAACGTCCACAGTCGTGCGTCGGCACGGTAGCCGAGACTGCGGAACCCGAGGAGCACGGTGATCACCAGCACGACGCCGATTGCCGCCCACCACAACAGTTTTGCGGTGACGAATCCGACGAGGGACAGCGGCGCGAAGAGCACCGCGGCGAACGGCGGATAGGTGAAGTCCAGGTCGGCGATCAGCGAGTGGTGATACAGCGGCGCCGCGGTGAGCACGGTGTGGCCGCCCGCGCGATAGACCCGCAGGTCCACGCCGTTGTGCAACAAGCCGTAGAACGGATTGTGCATCGGGATGACGGTGATCTGCCAGACGAACACCGCGATGGCCGCAATCGCGGCAAGACCGACCAGTCCCCACCCGACGGAGCGGGGTTGCCGCCCGACGAGGGTCGCGCTGCTCGGCATGGGTAACACCGTACGACGATCCTGGGCCGATCAGAGGACTGCGTGGCCGACACGCCGAGGATGTGGGCGGGTTACGTGGTCAGTCGAAACGGCGGATCTCGCCGCCGGCGGCGTACGGGGACCATCCGGGATCGCCCGAGGTGGCGAACCGTACCCACGTGGCGTGCATGTCGTCGGCGATCCGCTGGTCGGGTTCGGGGCCCACGAGCGCGTGCGCCTCGTCGAGGTGATCGAAGACGAATGGGATCTCGACCGCATGCCCGGCGCGGATGTCCCCCTGCGGGCTCTCGTATCCGAACTCGTAGAGATGGGTGGCGGCCCGCTCTCCCTGAGCACTACCGCGCACCTCGGCGATCGTGGTGGTCGGCCCGGAGAACGCGGCGCGGCTCAGGGCCTCGCTCAGCGCGTCGCCGGGGCTGACACCCGCGTCGAGTCGGTTCCGCAGGAACTCGGCACCACCGTCGGTCGAGCTGAGCATCGCCGCCGCCCCCTCCTCCGTGACCGCAGACGCCCCACCGGTGGCCACCATGAAGAACCGGAACTCGTCGGCGTTCCAGCCGGCCAGCAACGGCACCGAGGCGCCTGCGCCGGCCCCGATGGCGTCGACCGGCCGCGCGGTGAGCACGTCGCCGTCGATCACCGGGAACTGCGACATGATGCCGAGGCCGACCTTCACGATCGACTCACCCCACACCTGCGGATCGGGGGCCAGCATGAGTTCGAGTGCGACCTGGGTCTGCGCTTTCAGCAGTTCGTCGCCGGAGACCTGACCGAGCGCGTCGGCGGTGGCGTCCACGCGCAGCAGCGCCGCGAGCCGGTCGGTGACCTTGCGCGCATCGGCGGGGTCGGCGGCCGCATTGCCGTTGCCGCTCTCCATGATCGCCCGTCCGAACAATCCGTCCGCCCGTGGCGAGGACAGCAGCGAGGCGACGCTCATGGCGCCGGCGGACTCGCCGAAGACGGTGATGTTGTCGGGGTCGCCGCCGAATGCGGAGATGTTCTCGCGCACCCACCGCAGCGCGGCGATCTGATCGAGCAGCCCGCGGTTCTCCGGAGCGCCCGCGACCGAGGCGAATCCCGGTGTGCCGAGCCGGTAATTGATGCCGACGCAGACGACGCCATCGCGGGCGAAGGTGTCCCCGGCGTACATCGTGATCCGGTTGGAACCACGGGTGAAAGCACCCCCATGAATCCACACCATCACCGGCAGCCCGGCCCCGCCCGGGTCCGGGGTCCAGACGTTGAGGTTCAGGTAGTCGTCGCCGTCGACGATGACGTTGTCGAGGAGCGCGGCGATCGGTGCGGGGTACGGTGCCTGCGGTGCGGTCGGGCCGTAGGCGGTGGCGTCCCGAACGCCGTCCCACGACGGTGCAGGCTTGGGTGCGGCAAACGCATCGGGCCCGACCGGCGGTGCGGCGTAAGGGATTCCGAGGAATGCGGAGATCCCATCGGTGGTGCTGCCGGAGACTGCGCCGCCGGCGATCGAGACGACGGGGGCGTGAACATCAGCGCGGGTCATACCCGCCGACGCTACGCCCATGTCCGGGGTCGGCTCGGCAGAACCGCATTCGCGATACCGATGCGCTGGTGAGTGCCCGGACGCTGGCACTACTCTCCAGAAATGGACATCGAGAGGGTCTTCTCGGGAGTCGCGGTCACCCTCGAGGTGATCGGCGCGGTGGCGATGATCGCCGGGTTCGTGGTGGCGGTGGTCCTCAGTGTCCGATCGTTGCGGCGCGACGAGGGTGGTGCCGCCGCGTTCGCCACCCTGCGCAATACCCTCGGTTCGGCGATCCTGCTCGGCCTCGAGATCCTCGTGGCCGCCGATCTGATCCGCACCATCACGTCCAAGCCGTCGATCATCGACGCCCTGATCCTCGGCATCGTGGTGCTGATCCGGACGATCCTGTCGATGTCGATCCAGATCGAGATCGAGGGCGTGTTGCCTTGGCGGCGTGCGCTTCTCACCAGTGGTGGCCAGTTGATGGGACATGCCGTCGCCGCGGATGTGCGCGCATCACGGGCGCATGCGGCGCGGGCGGATGAACCGGGGCCGTGACGAGGTGCGGCGCGGTCTCGGGTCTGTGATCGTGCACCGAGCAACGGGCGCCATGGTGACAGGCGTGCGACGCTGATCCGGTGACGACATCGGGTGACGACGCAATGCAGCACTCCCACGGGGTCCGCAGGGGCACCGTTCACGGGCTCGACGCCCACCTCATCGAGACGCCGCACGCGCAGGCGGCGATCTCGGTGTTCGGCGGGCAGGTCGTGTCGTTCCGGCCTTACGGGTCGGCTCACGACGCGGTGTGGGTGTCCCCGGTGTTGGCCGATCTGCCGACGCCCATCCGCGGCGGAATCCCGGTCTGCTGGCCCTACTTCGCTCGCGAGGGCCAGACCGGCGACGTTCCCTCGCACGGTTACGCGCGCACCGCACGATGGGCCATCACCGGAGCGGTGGTCACCGAGACCGGCGAAGTCGAGATCTCGTTGGCACCAGAGGGACTCGACCAGCTCGAGTTGCGCCTGTCGATGACCGTGCGGGTCGGCGCTACGTTGGAGCAGGGTATTCACACCCACAACCCGGGCACGGCGCCTGCGCGGCTCACCGAGGCTCTGCACAACTACTTTCGCGTCTCCGATGTCGCTGATGTCCGCGTCGAGGGGTTGGCCGGGCTGACCTATGCCGACAAGTTCGACGGCGGCGCGATCCATCCGCAGCACGGCGAATGGACGTTGCCGAGTTCCCCTGCGCGCAGCGACCGCCTGTACCCGGGGGCGGGCGGCACCTACCGGATCGTCGACCCCGGCTTCGGTCGGGTGATCGAGATCCGTGGACGCCGGGCGCGCACGGCCGTCGTCTGGAATCCCGGTGCGAACGTCGCCGCGGGCATGGCCGATGTCGGTCCGCACTGGCGCGAGTTCGTGTGCGTCGAGACGGCCAATGCCGGCCCCGACGTCGTCGAGGTTCCCGCCGGGGCCACCCACTCCATGTGGCAGACCATCTCCGTCACGCCCGTCTCATAACTCCGGGTATCGAATCTCGTAAGTCTCATAATCTACCGGTGCGCGTCATGCTGGGCCGTGTCCGTAAAACATTGTCTTAGAAGACCGATCCGGCGTAGAACCAGCTGACGCCTCTGCGGTCTCATATCTCACTGCGTGTCTCGTCTCGGTAACTCGTCTTTTGAGATAGCCTCGTCGGCATGCCCACCACCGATCCGGGAGCGCAACCCGGGATGCTCCTCGGTTACGCGCGGGAGAGTTCGGATTCCCCTGCACTCGATGAGCAGATCGATCTGCTCATCGACAACGGCGTCGACCCGGAGCGCGTGTACTCCGACCATTCGCGCCACGACTCCCCCACCGCACACCGCCCGGGGCTCGACGCGCTGCTCGGCTACGCCCGCCCCGGTGACACCGTCGTGGTCGTCGGGATGGATCGGCTCGGACGCAGCACACCCGAGTTGCTGTCGACCGTGCGCACCCTCGACGATCGCAACATCGGGGTTCGCTCGATTCGCGAGCGATTGCGTACCGACGACGACGTCGGAGCGACACTCGTCGGCGTCCTCGCCTCACTGGCGGTGGTGAACGACGAGGCCGCCCGAACACGCCAACGAACCCAACCCAGGCCGACCCGACACAGCGGCAGCTCCCCGCTCGGACGCCCCCGTGTGCTGACCGACGAACAGGTCGAACTCGCACAACGCATGCGGGACAACGGGGATCCCGTTCCGACCATTGCCACGACCCTCGGGGTCAGCCGCGCCACCCTGTACCGAACTCTCGCCGAGAAGAGGACCACTCGATGACCACCAGCAACTCCCGCGTACTCGCCTTCCCGACCGCCATTCCGCCGGAGTCGGCGATCAGCGACCCGACCCTCGACGAGGCGGAATTCCAGCGCGGATACGACGAGGCATCGGACTACCTCGCGTCCTTGCCGCGTGCCTGGGCCGCCAACCACGCGACGGCGGCTTTGGCCGCCGGTGAGATCCCCCAGATCACGCAAAGCTACGAACGCGGTTATCGCGCAGCGCTATACGGTTACAGTCGGCATCCGCGGCGCTGAGTTGCACACCGGCCGCGGAACCGTCACGAAGCAAGCGTGTACCGCAAGATCACCCGATACCGATACATGCCATCGACGATCACGTTCTGAATGCGGGTCAGAGTGGCGCCTTCGCGAACGAGTTCTTCGACGATCTCGGTGTCCCCATCGCATCGGCGGGCCGTCGGCGGGTACCCGGATTCCTCGTAGTCCAGCATGTAGTCGCGGCCGTCCTCCGTCCCGATAAAGCCATGAAACGTGTAGCCCAGTCCTTCGAGCGCCCCCTCTACGGACCAGAAGGGGATCTTGGGGTCGGTGCCGTCGGCGAGTTCGTAGAACGAACCGTCGGGCCGAATCGTCAGCTCGACGGCGAACGGCGCCTCGATGGGAGCTGTCGAACTGCGCACCGCGCTGTCGGGATCGGGCCGTCCGTCGAGCCATTGATCGTTCGCGTCCTCGGCAAGGTCATCGTTCCAGTCGAGTTCGAGTGCTTCGACGGTCTGCAGGCGCCATCGTCCGACGAGATCCTGGGTCGACTCGCCAGTGCTGTGCGAAGGTGGATACACCTCCTGCGCTTCCAAGCATTCGACCCTGACACGTACCGGTTGGACGTCGTTGCCGGCCCCTTCGGGCCAAATCCGGATGTCGCCGGCGACACCCGGTCCGTTGTCGAGGATCAGATAACGGTTGTTACCCCACGGCGTGACACTCGGGGCAACGGTGACCTCGATTCCCTCCGCGGTCACCGCGGACGTGCGCAATCGTGCGAGCGCACCGGGCCGCACCACATGCTCGACGGTCAGCGGCTCCCACCGGGAATCCGGTTGCGCCACAACTTCTCCGAACAGATCGGCCAGGTAGGCGTCACGTCCGTCACTCAACCACACACACCATCGCCAGACGGCGGGTCCGGTGACGACGGCGCAGCGAGCTGTGCCGGTGGCCCTGTCCGCGCACACGATGATTGCTGCCGGGAAATTCTCCGCGTCGATGCCTGCATGCGCCTCGTCGACAACATCGTCGACCACCTGCGGTAGTTCGACATCGGGACTCTTCCATTCACCGTCGACACGGATGTTCGCGCTCATGGAACGGCTGCCCGGGGCGAGGCAGCTGACGATGTAGGCGAACTTGTCCCAGCCTTCGTCGATGGTTGCGGGCGCATCGGCTTCTTGAGCCCTACGACGCCCCCAGCGAACAACATTCGGCCACGGCGCGAACACCGCCGCAGCCACCTCGTTGGGCAGATCCTGCCATAGGGTTTCATTGACGAGCATGCGCTGACCTCAATCTTTCCGGAAACTTCGCGTCGTGAACGACGAAAGATGTTCAGACATCTGATGATCGGACTTCCACGCATCGAGCCACCCCGGTCCGAACACCCCCGTTCAGGTCGGTCAGCTTATGTCGTGGTCTCCGCGATGTCAGAGGGCGCGCCGGAGATGCCGGACTGTCGTCATTCGGAGAGCGGACCGCAAAACACACAGATCAGGCATAGGGTCGTCGGACGGTCTACGCCGAGTGTGAGGACCGGCATTCCGACATCGTCAAGGTCCCCCGGGCCCACCGCCCGACCCTCATAAAGCTCGAGGTGGCTGCAGTCGAGAAGTGTCTGGCCGTCGTTTCGAGGGCTATCTGAGCTTTGTTATTCGACTCGGATGGGGCGGCCTGAACGAAGCCGCGATCGACGAGCTGCGTACACCACTATCCGCATGAACCGAGTACCGCGTGACCGCCCCCGTGTGCCGAACTGATGCCCCGACGACCACAGATCGACCGAGGCCAACGTCGCCTACTTTCACGAACGTTTGGACCGAACAAATCCAATGGCACACGAGACAAAAGGGACCAACACACATGGCAGGTTGGTAAAGATTCCACCCCTGCCACCGCCAGCTGCAGCGGTTGCGCAGAGTGCAATCGCGAAACTGACTGCGAAAGAACAGGGTTGGCTGCAGCGAGCATGGTGTGTCATCGGCACGGTGGGCGCGGCCGGGGTGTTCGAGGCTGAACCACGCAACTGGCACCAGCACGGCCGCCCACTTCGAGGCCGATCGAAACAGCGGCGGCGGTGTTGTCGTCTTAGCTCTGGCCGGCCTCAACGGCGCGGAGGTTGGGTAAGTAGTCCTCGATGTACTTGGCGATCACGTCCCGAGTCCAGCGGAGCCACATGATTCGGTCGTCGTGCGAGAGGACAAGACTCTCTCCGTGGCGACGCGCCGTCGCCAGCTTCGTGAGCGGGTCCATCCTAGCCTTCGACGTGCCAAGGGCGGCGTGCATCCGGCTCCACGACGGTCCCGTCTTATCGCCATCCTCAGGTTGCAGAAACTCATGGCGCAGGCATTCGATGGCGCGGTAACAGTAGAAGGCGGTATCGATCGAGAGCCTCAGAGCCATCCGCATGTCGGCGAGCGCGTGCCTCACGTTCGCGTTCTGGCCCACGGCGGCGAGGTACTTCCCTAGTAGTTCACCTTCGACCCGCTCACCTTTGACCCGCGCGAATGCAGTAAGGGAAGTGTGGCTACCGACGACGGCAATCTCGTCAGCTCTACCCGTGGTCATCTCGACCTCCAGCGACGCCGCCAGAACAAAACCGAGCGAGTCAAGCACTGACCTGACCGACGCTTCGACCTGGTACCAGATCGGATTGAGCCAGATGGCGTCACTGTCCGCATCGCCCTTGCCGATCTCGTAGTCGTCCTCGAAGGTGACGCGCACGTTCAGCGCGGAACGGTAGAAGAACACTTCCACCCGACAATCACCGCTATCCACGGTGACGGGATGGTCCAGACACCAGCTACCCGCTTGCGGGTGAATCAGACCGGTGAAGAGGATGTTGTGCTCGCGGCTCACTGGCGATGAATCCCTTCACCACGACCGCGATTCCGGGTCGATGTTGTGCAAGACACCGGATAACGTTCTGACCTGGTGGTCCCGGCTGGGATCGAACCAGCGACCTCCCCGGTGTGAACGGGACGCTCTTCCACTGAGCCACGGGACCGTGTTTCCGGCGCTCGGGGCGCCGGTGCACGAGGCAGAAGATTACACGCCGGTGACCCGGTTGCCAAAATCGCACCCACCGCGCGTCCCATGCCCAATCCGCGGAACCCGTCCGCGCACCCGCGCCCGACCGAGAACCCCACCGGCCATACACGCCCACGTCCCCGACCAGGCGATTTGGTATCTCCGTAACGTTCGGATAATGTTCTGTCCCGCATCGCGAGCACAAGGTCCACAAGATCGCTCGCGAAGCGTGCGGATGTAGCGCAGCTGGTAGCGCATCACCTTGCCAAGGTGAGGGTCGCGGGTTCGAATCCCGTCATCCGCTCGGTGCGAGTCGACTCGCTCTGGTGGTGTGGCCGAGTGGTGAGGCAACGGCCTGCAAAGCCGTGCACACGGGTTCGATTCCCGTCGCCACCTCCACCACCAATTTCATATCCCGCGCGATTAGCTCAGTGGGAGAGCGCTTCCCTGACACGGAAGAGGTCACAAGTTCAATCCTTGTATCGCGCACCACGAGAAGCCCGCCGGAACCCCGGCGGGTTTTCTTCGTCACGACTCTTTTCGCCTGCGCATTTGGCGTATCGGCGAACGATCGAATATGGTTGCGCAGCACGTCGCGAGTGGCCTGGTCCACTCGACGAGCATGCGGATGTAGCGCAGCTGGTAGCGCATCACCTTGCCAAGGTGAGGGTCGCGGGTTCGAATCCCGTCATCCGCTCGGCGCGGGGCAACTCGCATAGGGTGGCGTGGCCGAGTGGTGAGGCAACGGCCTGCAAAGCCGTGCACACGGGTTCGATTCCCGTCGCCACCTCCACCACCAATTTCATATCCCGCGCGATTAGCTCAGTGGGAGAGCGCTTCCCTGACACGGAAGAGGTCACAAGTTCAATCCTTGTATCGCGCACCACCACAAGCCCGATGTGACGACCCGCTGCACACAGCGGGTCGTTTCTTTCCTCCCGACGCGAGCCGTCGACGGCCCCGGCCCTTGCCTCATGAGCGCGCATACGATCTGATGTCATTCGGACACGGGGTGCCGGCAGTCGGTCGGCTGAGATCAGACCCGTCGAACCTGCCCCAGTTCGCACTGGCGAAGGGATGATCATGTCTGGCGCACTTCCGATCTCCGATCACGTGGTCGTGGTGACTGGCGGCGGTCGCGGCCTCGGTGCCGAGATCGTCCGCGCGGTCGCTGGGCAGGGCGCACGGGTCGTCATCAACTACCGCAACAGCGCCGACGCCGCGCGGGCGCTGGCCGACGAGATCGGTGACCGGGCGGTGGCGATCGCCGCCGACGTCACCGACAGAGCTGCCGTCGACTCCATGATCGATTCCGCCACACACCATTTCGATCATCCCATCACGGCGGTGGTCACCAACGCGCTGCCCGACTACTCGTTCGACGGCGACGCGCGATCCCACGCCGACGACCTCACCTGGGCCGAGCTCGATGCACAGTTCCGCGGCATCGTGGGCGGCGCGCTCACCACAGTGCAAGCCGCTCTACCCGGTTTGCGTGCCTGCGGGGCGGGTCGCATCGTGACCATCGGAACCAATCTGGTGCAGAACCCGGTGGTCCCCTACCACGACTACACCGCCGCCAAGGCTGCGCTGCTGGCCCTGACGCGCACGCTCTCGCACGATCTCGGCCCCGACGGTATCTCGGTCAACATGGTCTCCGGCGGCCTGCTGCGCACCACCGACGCCAGCGCCGCCACACCCGCGGAGGTCTTCGACGCGATTGCCGCTTCCACTCCGCTGCGGTCGGTGACCACACCTCGCGAGTTCGCCGACGCGGTGCTCTTCTTCCTCTCACCATGGTCGCGTGCGGTGACCGGGCAGAACCTGGTCGTCGACGGCGGGCTCGTCAAGAACTGAACCACGCGGTGACCGAACAACCCGGCTATGACGCGTTGGCATCGCTGTATGCAACGACGTTCCCGACGGCCTTCACCACTGCACTGGAAAAGCAGGTCGTCGACGCCTTCATCGACACCGCGCGCACAAGCGCCGAGTATCCGCGGGTCGTCGACGTCGGATGCGGAATCGGCCACGTGGCAGCGCATCTCGCGGCCTCAGGTTGTCTGGTCAGCGCCGTCGACCCCAGTTCGGCGATGCTGCGGATCGCGCGGGACACCCACCCCCACATCGACTTCCGGCACGGTGATGCGCTCCTCGCCGACGTCGACCTGTCGGAGGTCGACGCGTTGGTTGCGCGTTTCAGCCTGATCCATCTCTCACCCGACGACGTCGGTGAGGTCCTCACCTCCTGGCGGCGTCGGCTCGCCCCGGGCGCGCTGATCCTCGTCGCCACGCAGAGCTCCGATGAACGCGGTGCACACGAGTTCGACCACGCGGTGGCACGAGCGTGGCGCTGGCACCCCGACACACTGGCCGGCACACTCGTCGACGCCGGATTCGTCGAGTTGTGGCGCACCGTCTCCCGCCCTGGACCCGGACACCGGTTCCCTGAGGTGCACCTCGTGGTGGCCGTCCCGCCCGACCGAAGTCCCTAGTCGCAGCTCGTACCGCGGTCTAGGGTTGTATGCATGATGAGCAATATGAGTGCCCCCACCTGTGACAACCCCGATTGCACCTGTGGCCCGGACTGCAAGTGCGGTGAGAACTGCACCTGCGGAAAGAAGTAGCGCTTGCAGTCGACCCCTTGCACGCAGAAGCCGCGCAAGGGGTTGCGCGCTGCCCGGACCCGGTAGCGTTCGGTACATCCTGGCGCCCGAGAGGAGAAGTCGGCCGGTGTCTGCCCAACCTGAGCCCATGACGGTGACCGTGCAGGTGGTCACCGATCCACGATTCGCCGACGAGGTGGCAGCCGTCGCTGCCGCGACCTTTCCGCTGGCCTGTCCCCCGCACTCGGCCCCGGCGAACATCGACGCATTCATCCGCGACAACCTCGCCCCCGCCGACTTCGCCGAGTACATCGATGCTCCCGAGTCCGACGTACTGCTCGCGCGAACCGACGACGATATTCCGGTCGGCTACGCCCTTGTGCATCATCGCGAACCCACTGATGCCGACGTCGCCGCCGTCATCACCGATCGACCGTCCTCGGAGGTCTCCAAGATCTACGTGCTGCCCGATCATCATGCGCGTGGACGCACGCAGTCGCCGTCGAGGTTGTTGATGGAGACGGCGATCGAACGTGCCCGGGCCCGCGGCGCGGCGTCGATCTGGCTGGGCGTGAATCAGGAAAACGCTCGGGCACAACGGTTCTACGCCAAGATGGGGTTCACCCGTGCCGGGGTGAAGACCTTCGACCTCAATGGCAGCGTCGAACACGATTACGTGCTGAGCCGACCCGTGCTGAGCCGTCCACTGGACGTGTGAGCCGGACCGGTCAGACGCACTGATCCCCCGATAACCGCCGTCGTGTCGCACCGGACTCTACACTCAACCAATGTCTTCCTCTGCCGCAACGACTCCCGACCCCGACCCGGGACACGCCGATGCTCGGGTCGCCGCAGGCCTGGCCGACGTTCTCCGGGAGTGCACCGGCGCGGGAGCGATCGAGATCGGTGATCTCGTGCGCATTCCGGCCGGGGCCTCCCGGCAGACGTGGTCGTTCGTCGCGACGATCGACGGCGAAGCACGACGGCTGGTCCTGCGGCTCGATCCACCCGGCGGACGCGACGCATCGTCACTGCTGCGCGAGGCAGCACTCATGCGCGCCGCGGGTGCCGTCGGGGTGCCGTCGCCCACGGTGATCGCCGAGGGCCTCGACCACCCCGACATCGGCGGCGATTTCGTCGTGATGAATCACATCGACGGCGCGACCATTCCGCGAAAGATCCTGCGCGACCCCGAATTCGCCGACGCACGCGCTGCACTCACCGGCCAGCTCGGTGCGGCGTTGGCGGCGGTGCACTCGATCGACGTCGACGTGGTTCCCGGGCTACCCGAGGACGATCCGCTGGCCGCTTGGCGTCCCGAACTCGACGCCGCCGACCGGGTCTTCCCGACCTTCGAGTTCGCGCTGTCCTGGCTCGAACGCCACCGACCCCCGACCGCCGGACGCACCGTCACCCACGGCGACTTCCGCATCGGCAACGTGATCGTCGACGGCAACGGGCTTGCCGCGGTTCTGGATTGGGAGCTCGCCCACATCGGTGACCCGCTCGAGGATCTCGGCTGGATGTGCGTGAAGGCCTGGCGATTCGGCGGCGCGGGGATGGTCGGCGGGCTCGGCGGACTCGACGAGTTCATCGGCGCCTACGAGGCCGCCGGCGGAGCGCCCGTCGACCGGGAAGCATTGTTCTGGTGGCAGGTCTACGGCACGCTGCGCTGGGGCATCATCTGCCTGCACCAGACCCAGCGGCACCGCACGCGCACCAGCCGCTCGGTGGAACTGGCCGCCATCGGCCGCCGGGTGTCGGAGAACGAGTGGGAATTGTTGTCGCTCATCGGATGAGGCGAAAGGGCAGGCCTCCTCAGCGCAGCCCGAACTCCCAGTTCCCGCCGTTGCGGTACTCGGTGAGGATGCGCCGCCCCACCGTCGAGATGTGCACCTCGTCGGCGCCGTCGTAGATCCGCGCGAAGCGGGCGTTGCGATACATCTTGCCCAGCGGGGTGTCGTCGGTGACGCCCGCGGCCCCGTACACCTGCACGGCACGGTCGATCACGTTGTGCAACATGTGCGCACCGAAGACCTTGACCGCCCCGATGTCCACGCGGGCCTGCTCCCCGCGATCGATCTGCTCGGCCGCCTTGAGGGTCAGCAAACGGCTTGCCTGGATCTCGGTGTAGGAGTCGAACACGTGCTTCTGCATCAGTTGTTTGTCGGCGAGCGGTTCGCCGAAGGCGCTGCGTCCGATCAGCCTGCGGCACATGAGGTCGAAGGCCCGTTGTGCCTGTCCGAGCCAGCGCATCGCATGGAAAATGCGGCCGGGCCCGAGCCTTTCCTGCGCGATGACGAAACCATTGCCACGCTCGCCGAGCAGATTCTCCGCAGGCACCCGCACGTCGTCGTAGTCGACTTCGAAGTGATGCCCGGAGAACCCGAGAACCGGTGTGTCACGCACGATCCGGTAACGCGGGTGATCGGTCGGGACGATGATCATGGAGAACGCCCGATGGCCGGGGGCGTCGGGCTCGGTACGGCACATCACGGTGGTGTAGGCGGCCTGGGCGGCGCCGGTGGTGAACCACTTGCGGCCGTTGATGACCCACTCGTCGCCGTCGAGGACCGCGGTGGTGCGCAGTCCGGTCGGGTCCGATCCTGCGACGTCGGGTTCGGTCATCCCGAAGCTCGGCGAGATCTCGCCCCGCACAAGCGGTTCGAGGTAGGCATCACGCCATCGGGCGGATGCATGGCGGTTGAGCATGATCGAGTCCTGCAATGTCCAGGTCCCCAGCGCCAGTTGTCCGTACTCACTGCGGCCCTGGACCTCGTTGACGTAGACGTAGTCGAGGAATGGCAGACCACCACCGCCGATCTCGGTGGGATGTCCCAGCGCCCAGAGGTTTCGGCGCTTGGCCTCGGCGCG
Source organism: Gordonia sp. YC-XJ4 (assembly GCF_059511865.1). Classification (NCBI taxonomy): domain Bacteria; kingdom Bacillati; phylum Actinomycetota; class Actinomycetes; order Mycobacteriales; family Gordoniaceae; genus Gordonia; species Gordonia sp. YC-XJ4. The sequence continues at coordinate 2,607,282 of NZ_CM183447.1, read as the reverse complement.
GAGCTCGGCCATGATCGCGTCCGCGTCGGGACCGCCTGCGTCGAGTTCGGGCTCACGCGGCTCGACGAGTTCGACCATGAACTCGTACACCGCATCGCGCAGCGGCCGTACGTGTTCCGGCACTTCGAAGGTCATGCATCTCCGATCAGAGAGGGATTGTCCACGCGCAGTTTGGCTTCCACTGCAGCGCGCAGTACGGCGGGAATCCGCGGGTCCTCCGGGACGAATCGTCCTTCGCGTAGCCCTGCGACGAGTTCGGTGGCGTCGGCGCACCCGAGCGTGGCGAGGTCGGCGTGGAAGCGTTGCGCCGGCTCGGCACCGGCCGCGAGTTGACGTTCGACGATGGCCACCACGTTGCCGGCGACACGAGCGTGGAATCGGGTACTGCCCGAGGTCTCGGCCATCACCTGTCCGTGCAGGAACTCCCGCACCGACTCGAGGAGCTCGGTCATGGTGGGCAGGTCGTAGAAGTCGTCGCCGGACGCCGCACCCGACGACGAGTCACCGGACGTGGCCACTGCGGCCTCGGCGTGCTCGAAATCCTTGTTCTGCAACGCCTTCGACCTCTTCCCCGTCGGTGGACTCAGGCCCTTGCCATGCTAGCCACGTCGACGGGGTGTGGTCAACGACACACTGGAACAAATCCGGAGAAATGTTCCGATGCCGTTGCCCCCACGGCCTGTGTCAGACCCTTCTGTCACACCGCCGACTCGGCGAATCGCGACAGCGCCAACAGACGCGACGTCGCACGCAGGTACTTCTTGCGGTAGCCACCGGCCAGCATTTCATCGGTGAAGATCTCGTCGAGCTTGGCGCCGGACACCGTCACCGGGATGTTCGCGTCGTAGAGGCGGTCGGCGAGCACCACGATCCGCAGCGCCACCGACTGATCCTTGGCCGGATGCACCCCACTGATGCACACCAGTGAGACGCCGTCGACGAGTTCCTTGTACTTCGACGGATGCAGCTTGGCCAGGTGCGCGCACAGCTCGTCGAAATCGTCGAGGGTCGCCCCCTCGGTGGACTCGGCCAGCGCGGTGAGATCCTCGGTTGAGCGCGGCTCCGGTGCGGGCGGCAGGTCACGGTGTCGGTAGTCGGGGCCGTCGACACGGATGGTCTCGAAGATCGCGGACAGCTTCTTGATCTCCCGCAGGAAGTCCTGCGCGGCGAATCGGCCCTCGCCGAGCTGGCCGGGCAACGTGTTCGACGTCGCGGCGATCGAGACACCCTTGGCGGTGAGCTCGGTGAGCAGACGCGAGACGATCATCGTGTCGCCGGGATCGTCGAGCTCGAATTCGTCGATGCACAACACGTTCTGCTCCGAGAGGCGCTCGACGGCGTTCATGAAGCCCAGGGCTCCGACGAGGTGGGTGAGTTCGACGAACGTGGCGAACGATTTCGGCGCGGGCATGGCGTGATAGATCGACGCCAGCAGGTGGGTCTTGCCGACGCCGAACCCGCCGTCGAGGTAGAGGCCCACCCCCTGCGAGGTCTGCTTGCGGGAGAACAACCCCTTCTTGCCGCTGCGCGACTTCTTCGCCCGCTCGACGAAGTCACGGGCCTTGGCGACCGCCTCGGCCTGCGACGGTTCGTTGGGGTCGGGGATGTAGGAGTCGAAGCTCACCGAGTCGAAGGTGGACGGCGGAACCATCTCCTCGATCAGCTGCTCGGGAGAGACCACCGGATTCCGGTCGGATAGACGTGCCACCATGGTGGGCAGCCTAGTCACTGCCGACCATGAGGAATGATGCTCTACCAGCATAAAGCGACCCAGGTCACATCCGGAGCGCCCGACGAGACCCAGAATCTGCGCGAACTCGCGCGCTTCTACCCCTACCCCGACTCGCTCGATCGTCCGTTCGTGCGCGCCAACATGGTTGCCTCCGTCGACGGCGCCTCCTCGGTGCAGGGCCGTTCGGGCGGGCTGGGCGGCCCCGGTGACCGCGCGATCTTCCGCCTCCTGCGCGGGCTCGCCGACGTCGTGGTGGTCGGCGCCCGCACCGCCCTGGCCGAGGGTTATCGGCAACCCACACCCGACGAGGCGTTCGGCGCGATACGCGCCGACCAGGGCCAATCGCCCGCCCCGATGCTGGCTCTGATCAGCAATTCACTGTCGATCGACCCTGACTATCCGCCGTTGGCCGATCCCGCGACCGTGGTGCTGACCTGCTCCGACGCGCCGGCGCAGCGTCGTCGCACACTGACCGATCGCGGGGCGACGGTGGTCGACTGTGGCAGCGAGGCCGTCCGCATCGGTCGGGTGCTCGATCACCTTGCGATCCTCGGACGGCCCCGCGTGCTCTGCGAGGGCGGACCCACCCTCCTCGGGGCGGTCGTCGCCGAGGACCTGCTCGACGAACTGTGCCTGACGACGAGCCCGACGATCGTCGCCGGCGACACCGCGCGAATCGTCACCGGCCCCGCCCTGCCCGAGCTCGCGCAGATGCGTCCGGGCCATCTCCTCTCCGACGACGACGGGTACGTCTACACCCGGTGGACCCGGGCGAGCTGACCGATTGGCTACGCTCGCCGTCATGGCCTTGGCAAGACGTGGCCCGGTGTTCCGGGGACGGTCGCACACCGCACCGGCACGAGCGAGATCGGGACGCGCCGGCCGGTCGTGGCGACGGTCCGGCGTCTCCGTCGCGGCTCTCGTGGCCGCGGTGACGATCGGCATCTCCGCGTGCGCCATCGGCCCCGATCCCGGTCCGGCCCTCGTGCCAGGCGGTGGCGGCAACGGTGGTCAGACCGCGCCCGCGTCGTCGAGTGCCCCGGCGAAGGCACCGGAGCTGCGCGCCCCGGCCAACGACCTGCCGTGGCAGGACTGTGCGGCCAAGGTCTCCGGCGATTACGGGGCCCCCGCACCGAACGGGCTGAGGGTGCAATGCGCCACGCTGGCCTCCCCGGTCGACCCGGACCGGTCGCAAACGACGCTCTCGCTCGCCCTGACCCGCATCACCTCGCCCACGACGCCCGCGGACGCCGCACCCCTGGTCCTCACCTCCGGGACCGACATGCCGTCGTCCCGCGCGCTGTTGCTGCTGGCCTCCGGCGCGGGCCGCAGCCTGCTCGACAAACACCCGGTGGTGGCCGTGGACCGGCGCGGAATCCCGCAGAGCACACCGTTGGACTGTCTGACCCGCGCCGATCGCGCCGCGTACGCCGACAACGGCCTGACCCGCGGAGCATCTGAGGATCGCCGTATCGGCGACCTGGCGTCGGCGGCCTCCGACGCCGCCGACGCGTGCACCGAGACCCTCGCCCCCGACCAGCTGGCGTTCGGTGTCGGCGCGGCCGCCTCCGACCTGGAGACCCTCCGCAAGCGATGGGGCGTTCCCCAGCTCGGTCTGATCGGGGTCGGCGAGGGCTCCGACGTCGTCATCGGCTACACCGCGCTCTACGGCGGCCGGTCGGGGCGCATCATCCTCGACACTCCCACCCCGTTCGGCGCCAACGCCCGCGACACCGCCGCCGCCGCGGCGACCGGCGTCCAGGCCGCGCTCACCACCTTCACCCAGCGCTGCGCCGCCCTGGGCAGCGCGTGCGCCCTGGGCTCGGGCGGCGCCGCCACGATCGCCGACGTCCTGAGCAAAGGGCGCACCGGCGACCTCGGGGCTCTGTCGGACACCCAGGCGCTCGCCGGGATCACCACCGGTCTCGCACTGGCCGCGGATTCACCCGACGGCATCGGTGGCGTCGCCTCGGCGATCGCCGCCGCCGATCGTGGCGACACCGACGCACTGTCCGACCTCGCCGATCAGGCACAGTCGCTACGCCTGACCGACGGCCAGATCGTCGGCGACTGCAACGACGTGACCGGACCGGTCAGCCAGAACGAGATCGGCGGCCTGATCAGCACCTGGTCCAAGGACAATCCGCTCACCGGCACCGATGCCGCGCTGTCGCTCATGCGCTGCAACGGCTGGTCCGCGGGCGAGGCGGTGACCCCGCCGAGCAGTTTCCCGGTCGCACCGCTGATTCTCGACAATCCGGGTGACCCGATCAACGGCGGAACCGGCGCCGACGCCCTCGGCGCACTGTTCACCCGCGCATCCACCTCACCGGTCACGGTCAGTTGGAACGGTCTGGGCTATTCCGCACTCGCCCGTAGCAGCTGCGTCGCCGATACCGTTGCCGACTACGTCGCCTCCGCACCGCTGGGCGGCCCGTCGGAACGGGGCTGCCCGAGCTGACGCAGTCGTCGGCACGCACGTGCCGGAACCGGCACCACCACCGGCCGGTCGAGACCGGCACCATGCACGTAGTACGGTTCGCGGGTGGCCATTCTCGACAGGTATCTCTACCCACAGATGCCGGCTCAGCGCATCATCCCGATGGTGCTGTGGCCGATCACCTTGATGATGATCTTCCAGCGGTCGGTGATCCTCGGGGTCAACGGTGACCGCACCGACGACTTCAAACCCGTCTACAACGCCGCCCTGGCATTCCTGAACCGCCGGGCGGTCTACGGCGAGAACCTCAACACGGTCGATCCGCACTACCTGTATCCGCCGTCGGGCACCCTGCTGATGTCCCCGCTGGCGGTCATCGACCCGGAACGCTCACGGTGGCTGTTCATCGCGGTCAGCGTCGTCGTGCTGATCGTGTGCGCCTACCTCATCACCCGGCTGTTCGGCTTCGGCGCCCGAACCTGGGTGATGCCCACCGTGCTGTTCTTCTTCTTCAGCACCGAAACCGTCGCGCACACACTGATCTTCACCAACTTCAACGCCTTCGTCCTGCTGGGCCTCCTCGGTTTCCTGATGCTGATGTTGCGCCGACAGGACTGGTGGGCCGGCGTACCCATCGGGCTGACGCTGGCGGTCAAACCGGTGCTCGCTCCCCTGCTGTTGCTGCCGCTGCTGGTGGGTCGATGGCGAATCCTGGTGACCGCCATCGGGATTCCGTTGGTGCTGAATCTGGTCGCATGGCCGGTGTCGGCGGATCCGACGTCGTTCCTCACGCGCACGGTGCCGTACCTCGGCGAGACCCGCGACTACTACAACAGCTCGATCGGCGGAAACGGCGCGTATTTCGGTGTCGCCGACTGGCTCGTGCTGCTCCTGCGCATCGCATTCACGGCGATGGCCGTGTTCGCACTGTGGTTCCTCTACCGCTACTACCGTCGCACCAACGAATTGCTCTGGCTCGCAACCTCTTCCGGGGTGTTGCTGTGCACCACGTTCCTGGTGAGCTCACTCGGGCAGGGCTACTACTCGATGCTGTTGTTCCCGCTGCTGATGACCGTGTTCATCCCGGGCTCACCGATGCGCAACTGGCCGGCCTGGCTCGGTGTCTACGGCTGCTTCACCTTCGACGCGTTCTATTCGGTGCGTTGGGATGCCCTCGGCAGACAGCTCGAATACAACAAGGTCACCTGGGGGTGGTCGTTGCTGATGATCGCGGTGTTCTGCTCGCTGCTGTTCCGATATCTGGACATGCGCCGCGACGGCGTGGCCGGTAGCTGGCGGGACTTCTCCGCGCCGGAGCCGCCTGCCGACGATCAGGGCGAACCGGTCGGTGCGCCGGCCCCGTCCGCTGCCCGATAGACCGTCCTGGCGGGCGATGGCCGCACCTCGTACGGTGGAATCATGACCGACACCCCCGCCCGCAAGGACGTGCAGGACCCGGCCGAACTGGCCGATCTCACCGATGACCAGTGGCGCGAACGCCTCACCCCCGCCGAGTACCGGGTGCTGCGCCAAGCAGGTACCGAGGCGCCGTTCACCGGCGAATACACCGACACCACGAGCATCGGGGTCTACCGCTGCCGGGCCTGCGGACACGAATTGTTCCGCAGCGAGCAGAAATTCGAGTCGCACTGCGGCTGGCCGTCGTTCTTCTCACCGCTGGCCGGCGACGCGATCATCGAGCGTTCCGACGACTCGCTGGGCATGCGCCGCACCGAGGTGCTCTGCGCCAATTGCGGCAGCCACCTCGGGCATGTGTTCGCCGGAGAGGGCTATGACACCCCCACCGACCTGCGATATTGCATCAACTCCATCAGCCTGACCCTCGAACCGGAGGACGACGGGGCCTAACCGTCCCGCCGGTCGGCGGACCGGCGCGCAATCCGGCGTGCCATGGCCTGATCGGCCGCGATCGGCGAGCGTGACAGGTGCTCGACGACGCTGCGCCGATTGCGTTCGGGCTGATTCTGCGACATCTTCGCCTTGCCCGCCCACCGAGTGATCGACAGTTCGACGCCGACGATGGCCGACAGCTGCCTGTCGATGAACTCGGCGGGGGCATCGGTGACCGCCCACGGTTGGTCCCGCGAACGCTCATGCAGCTCGGTCAAAGCCGACACCTGTCGGTGCAGCCAGTCGTGCTCGGTGTGGAAACGAAGTCGCCCGTGCACATGCACGGTCTCGTAGTTCCAGGTCGGCACCACCCGGCCGGTCTCGGCCTTGGTGGCGTACAGCGACGGTGAGATGTAACCGTCGGAGATCGGGAAGATCGCCACGGACTCCGTCTGTGTGGTGGCCTCGCGCCAGTGCGGGTTGGCCTTGGCCATGTGCCCGAGCAGCCGGGCGTTGGGCCGGTCGTAGATCAGCGGCAGCGGCGTCACGACGAGACCTGAGGCCCCCACCGACACGAGCTGGGCCAGTCCGGGGCCGTCGAGAATCTCGGCGATCTGCTCGTCGGAGAGCGCGAAACCGGGTGGAACGTACATGAGCTCGGACTACCTCGTCGGGTGCGTACGCGCTCAGGGCAGCGCGTCGACGAGGGCACCCGGCTCGACGCGGGGCCCGGTGAAGAACGGCGTCTCCTCACGCACGTGCATGCGGGCCTCGGTGGCGCGCAGGTCGCGCATCAAGTCGACGATGCGGTGCAACTCCGGTGCCTCGAAGGCGAGCAGCCATTCGTAGTCACCGAGCGCGAACGACGCGACGGTGTTGGCGCGGACGTCCTTGTAGCCGCGGGCGGCCATGCCGTGGTCGGCGAGCATCTTGCGGCGTTCCTCGTCGGGCAGCAGATACCACTCGTAGGACCGGACGAACGGGTAGACGCAGATGTAGTTGCCCGGTTCCTCACCGGCCAGGAAGGCCGGGACGTGACTCTTGTTGAACTCGGCCGGACGGTGCAAAGCGACGTTGCTCCACACCGGATCACTCGCCCGGCCCAACGGCGTCTCGCGTCGGAATCGGTTGTAGGCGGCCTGCAGATCCTCGAGCTTCTCCGCATGCCACCAGATCATGTAGTCGGCGTCGGCGCGCATCCCCGACACCTCGTACACACCGCGCACGACGACGGCGGAGTCGTCGAGGGACTTGAAGAAGTCCGTCACCTCGGACTTGACCGAGTCGCGGTCGTCGCCGAGCTCACCCGGGCGCACGGCGAACACCGAGAACATCAGATAGCGGATCGTCGAATTCAGTGCGGCATAGTCCAAGCGGCTCATGCACCCCATGGTGCCACCGCAGGCGGGACCGCCGACACCCAGGTCGCAAGGCCCATCCGGGCCCTCAGCCGAGAGCGGCGAGGATCACCTCGGCGGCCCGACCGGCCGTTGCGATACACGCCGGCACGCCGACCCCGGCATACGAGGAGCCGGCCAGCGCCAGTCGCGGCGGCAGTGCGTCGAGCACCCCGGCCATCCGGTCCAGGTGTCCGGGTGCGTAACGGGGCAGCCCGCCGTCCCATCGCTGGACGCGGACCTCGAGCACGTGCTCCGAGGGGGCGCTCACCCCGGCGGCGACACAGATCCGATCCAGATCGGTCAGCGCCCACGACCGCAGGGACTCGTCGATACGGGGATCGTCGGCGGGGTCGGCCACCGGGTCGCCATAACGGCCGAACGAGGCGCGCACCGACACCGCCGCACCGTCACCGCCGACGTGCGCCCACTTCTGGGAGGACAGCGTGAATGCCTTGGGCCGCAGGTCTTCTCCGGTCGCCACCAGCACGCCGGAGTGGTCGGGCAGTGCCGTGCCCGGCGCCAACGCGATCGAGACCACCACCGACGACGCCGGCTCGACCGCCGCGAGGGTCGCGACGAACTCATCGCCGATCCCGGCGAGCAGGCGGGCCGCCGTCCATGCGGGCACAGCGAGAACGAGGCCGTCGTAGTCGGCGTCGGTTCCGGACTCGGTGCCCACCCGCCACCGATCGCCGTCGGCGTGGACGGCGACGACCTGTCGATCGGTGCACAAGGCCGGCCGCGCGGCAGCGGTGAGCGCGTCGACGAGCACCCGATAGCCACCGACGAGTGTCCCGAACACCGGGCCACCGGTACCGACCGGATTGAGTAGCCCACCGACGGCCGCCGACAGGTTCGGCGCGCCCGCGTCGAGTCGCGCGGTCAGCGCCGGGATCGCTTCGCGCACACCGATGTCGGCGGCCAGCGACGAGTACACGCCACCGAGCATGGGATCGACGCTGCGCGCGACGACCGATGCGCCGAACCGGTCGGCCACCAGATCACCGACCGCCACGTCGTCGCCGGGCCGCCACGCCAGGGCGCGGTCGGGTTCGGCGGCGATGCGGGCGAGGTCGGCGGGATCGGCCAGGCCCGCCATCACCTCTGCCGTGGCCGGGATACCCATCAGGGCGGGGGCGGGCATCGGATGCAGCCGGCCGCCGGCCCAGATCGCCGGGCGGCGGGGCGTCGGCGAGACGACCCGATCGGCCAGACCGAGCTCGTCGACCAGCGCAACAGCCTCCGGCCGGCGCACGATGAACGCTTCGGCTCCGACGTCGGTGGCCTGCCCGGCGACGTCTACGGTGTGCAGCACGCCGCCGAGCCGCTCGCGCTGTTCGTAGAGGTCGATCGTGGCGTCGTCGCCGAGTGCGCGACGCAACCGGTAGGCCGCGACCAGGCCGGAGACTCCCCCGCCGACGATCGCGACCCGCGCCGGCATCAGAGGGTGTGGATCAGCTCGACGGCGCGGGTGAGCACGTCGGGATCGGTGTCGGGGAGCACGCCGTGACCGAGGTTCACGATGTGGCCGATCGCACCCGCGGCCACGGCCCGGCGGCCGTCGTCGAGGACGCGTCGGATTTCCTGTTCGACGACGGCGGGGCCGGCGAACAGCACGGTGGGATCGAGGTTGCCCTGCACGGCCTTACCCGGCCCGACGCGGTGTACCGCCTCCTCCAGCGGGACCCGCCAGTCGACGCCGATGACATCGGCGGGCTCGGCCATCGCCGCGAGCAACTCACCGGTGCCGACACCGAAATGGATTCGGGGAACGCCATATTCGGCGAGCTCGGCGAAGACGCGATCGACGTGCGGGGCGACGAAGGTGCGGTAGTCGGCCTCCGAGAGCGCACCGGCCCACGAATCGAAGACCTGGACGGCATCGACCCCGGCGTCGAGTTGCACCTGCAGGAAGGTGATCGTGATGTCGGCGAGCCGGGCCATCAGCGCATGCCAGGTGTCGGGATCGCCGCGCATCAGTGCCTTGGTGTGGACGTAGTTGCGACTCGGGCCACCCTCGATGAGATAGGAAGCCAGGGTGAACGGAGCACCGGCGAAACCGATCAGCGCGGTGGCCTCGTCGAGCTGATCGAGGATCTTGGTCACCGCGCGCGCGACCGCACCCACCGCGGCCGGATCCAGCCGCGGCAACGACTCGACGTCGGCGGTGCTGCGGATCGGCGCGGCGATGACCGGTCCGGTACCGGCGACGATGTCGAGATCGACCCCCGCCGCCTTCAGCGGCACCACGATGTCGGAGAACAGGATCGCCGCGTCGACATCGTGACGGCGCACCGGCTGCAGGGTGATCTCGCAGACGAGATCGGGGTCGAAGCACGACTCGAGCATCCCGATCTCGGAGCGGATCGCCCGGTATTCGGGCAGCGATCGCCCGGCCTGCCGCATGAACCAGACCGGCCGGCGGGCGGGCGACTCCCCCCGTGCGGCGGCAACGAGCGGCATACGGGAGTGACTGCGGCGGGTACCAGGTGCGTGCGACATCACCGATCACTCTGCCATGCGGTGGCCCGTCGGCAATCGCGCGGTCGGGCGTGCTCGCGGGCCGCCCGGTGGTGACCATCACCACGGCGCGCCTCCGACGCCCGACGTGGTCTCCGTCATACCGTCGGGGGCGTGACCTCCTCCGGAGCTCCGATGGAGCCTGCTGACTTCCGCACCGCGGTCGAGTCGCTGCATTCCGCGCGCATCCGGCGCGAGATCGAGGTCGGGCCGATCCGTCCCCCGCAGCGCCTCGCCCCCTACAGCTACGCCGTCGGCGCCGAGGTGCGCCCACCGGACTCACCCGACGACCTCGACATCGACGCCGACGGCCAGGGCAGCGCGTTCGGACGGCTGATCCTGCTCTACGATCCCGACGGCCAGGACGCCTGGAACGGGACGATGCGGCTCGTCGCCTACATCCAGGCCGAGGTCGAGGCGGCGCTCGCGATGGACCCGTTGCTACCCGAGGTCGCGTGGAGTTGGTTGTCCGACGCGCTCGGCGTCCCGGCCGGCCAGACCGCCTCGGACGGCAATGTGCACGCCAGTTCCGGCGGCCGGGTGGAGGTGACCGCACTCGGCGGCACCGTCACCTCGACGACGTCGGTCCGCTACGGCGACATCGCCGGCCCCCCACGGGCTCATCAACTCGAGTTGCGCGCCTCCTGGACCGCGCCGACCGCCGACGGCCTCGGCGGTCACCTCGAGGGATTCTGCGAGGTGTTGTCGTCGGCGGCGGGTCTGCCGCCGGTCGGGGTCACCGAACTCGGGTCGGCGTGAGCGACGCGGACCCGACCGGAGCCGCGGAGGAGCCCGAGACGGACTCCCCGCCCGTCACCCCCCTGTTGGCACCGCGTGAGGGGGTGCCGCCGGTCCTGTCGTCGGCCGCCCACTTCGCCGATGCGGCACAACGATTGGCGGCGGGCACTGGTCCGGTCGCGCTCGACACCGAGCGGGCATCGGGCTACCGCTACTCGCAACGCGCCTATCTGATCCAGATCCGCCGCACCGGTGCGGGCAGCTTCTTGCTCGACCCGATCGAAGAACCCGAGGCACTGCGGCCGGTGATCGACGCACTCGCCGAACCCGAATGGATTCTGCATGCCGCCGACCAGGATCTGCCCTGCCTACGCGAACTCGGATTCGACGCCACCACACTCTTCGACACCGAACTCGCCGGCCGGCTGCTAGGGCTGACCAAGGTCAATCTGGCCGCGATGGTCGAGCAGTTCCTCGGACTCGGATTGCAGAAGGGCCACGGGGCCGCCGACTGGTCGAAGCGACCACTGCCCGCGGACTGGCTCAACTACGCCGCACTCGACGTCGAGGTACTCATCGAGTTACGCGACGCGATGGACGCGGCACTGCGCGACGCGGGCAAAAGCGACTGGGCGGCCGAGGAATTCGCGTATGTGCTGCGCCGTCCACCGTCGCCGCCGCGCACCGATCGCTGGCGGCGGACCGCCAACATCCACACCGTCAAGACCGCCCGGGGGCTGGCCGCGGTCCGCGAATTGTGGTCGGCACGTGAGGACATCGCGCAGCGACGCGACGTCGCGCCCGGTCGGGTGCTGCCGGACTCGGCGATCATCACCGCCGCCGCTGCCGCACCGTCGACCACCGAGGAGCTGACCCGCCTGCCGGTCTTCGGCGGGCCGCGGCAACGACGACAGGCCGGGATCTGGCTCTCGGCCCTGCTACGGGCACGCGACCTGCCCGACGCCGAACTCCCGCCACGCAAGACACCGACCACCGGTGCCCCGCCGATCAGCCGATGGGATCAACGCAACCCGGAGGCCGCGGCACGCGCGAGCGCGGTCCGGCCGCTGGTCAAACAGATCGCCGAGGAACACACTCTACCGCCGGAAAACCTGCTGACACCCGACCTTGTGCGCCAATTATGTTGGGAGGGAATCGATCCGCCGATCACCGAGGCGGCGGTCGACGCCCGACTGGCGGCCGGCGACGCCCGCGACTGGCAGCGTGCGCTGACAGTTGGCCCGATCACCGCAGCGCTGAACGAGGCCACGTCGACCACCTCGCCGTCGCCGGACCACAGCTGACCCGCGAAACCGATCTCGCACCAAAGAACGCGTGCCACAGCGCTTGTCGCCGTGGCGGAGGCGATCCCGAACCACCGCCGGCCGAACCACTGCCGGCCAAACTACTCCGGCGCGGTCTACTCCGGGTCGGGGCCGTCGACCTCACGCAGCGAACGATCCGCACGCGACGCGTCGAGTCCGGTGTCGGCGAACTCGTGACGGTCGAGCCCCGGGGTCACGTGCATCCCGGAGACGGTCGCGGTGATCGATCGCGCCAGATCCTGCGCGGTCAATCCCAGCTCGGCGAGGATCTCCCCGCGTGAGGCGTGGGCGATGAATTGCTGTGGGATACCGCGGTTCTGCACCGGAACGGTGACCTCGGCGATACCGAGCGCGGTCGCCACCGCCGACCCCACCCCTCCGTGGACACCACTGTCCTCGAGGGTGACCACCAACCGGTGCCGGCCGGCGATCTCGGTGATCGACGCCGGAATCGGGAGCACCCACCGGGGATCGACGACGGTGGCCTCGATGCCCTGACTGCGCAGCCGTTCGGCGGTGTCGAGGGCCAGCGAGCAGAACGCCCCGACCGCGACGATGAGTACGTCACCACCGATCGGTTCGGCCGACGGGGTGCCCCGACGCAACACATCGACTCCGTCGTCGAGACGCATAACAGCGCGGATATCTTCGGGCACAGCACCTTTGGAGAATCGCAGTGCAGTGGGCCCGTCGTCGACGGAGAGCGCCTCGTCGAGTTCTTCGCGGAGCCGCACGGCGTCGCGGGGGGCCGCAACCCGCATCCCGGGGACCATCGCGAGCAGCGAGAGATCCCACATCCCGTGATGACTCGGCCCATCGGGACCGGTGATCCCCGATCGGTCGAGGACCAGCGTGACCGGCAGCTCGAGCAGCGCGACGTCCATGAGCAGTTGATCGAATGCACGGTTGAGGAACGTGGAGTAGATCGCGAGCACCGGATGCAGACCACCGAGCGCCAGGCCGGCCGCCGAGGTCATGGCATGCTGCTCGGCGATCCCGACGTCGAACATCCGGTCGGGATACTTCTCACCGAACGGTGTCAGTCCCGTTGGACCGGGCATCGCGGCCGTGATCGCCACGACGTCCTCGCGGGCGGCTCCCGCCTCGACGAGTGCCGCGGAGAACACCGACGTCCAGTCCTGCGGTGCCACGGACTTCGCCCGGCCGGTCACCGGATCGATGACGCCGGTGGAGTGCATCTGGTCGGCCTCGTGGTTCTCGGCGTGCGCGTAGCCCATGCCCTTGCGCGTGACGGTGTGCACGATGACCGGTCCACCGAATGAACGGGCCTGCGTGAACGCCGATTCGAGCGCCTCGACGTCGTGGCCGTCGACCGGGCCGACGTACTTGAGGCCGAGGTCGGTGAACATCTCCTGCGGCGCGAGAAGGTCTTTCAGACCGCTCTTGACCCCGTGCAGAACGGCGTAGGCCGGGTCGCCGACCACCGGCAACCGTTTGACCACGCGCCGGCCTTCGTCGAGGACCCGCTCGTAACCGGGTTGCAGCCGCAGCCCGGACAGATGCCGGGCCAGCCCGCCGATCGTCGGCGCATAGGACCGGCCGTTGTCGTTGACGACGATCACCACGCGACGATCTGCGGCGGCGATGTTGTTGATCGCCTCCCAGCACATCCCGCCGGTCAACGCCCCGTCGCCGACCACCGCGACGACCGTCCGGTCGCCCTGACCGGTCAGCGCGAACGATTTCGCGAGCCCGTCGGCATAGGACAGTGCCGCCGAGGCATGCGAGGACTCCACCCAGTCGTGCGGGCTCTCGGACCGCTCCTGATAGCCGGTCAACCCGCCGCGCTGCCGGAGCGAATCGAAGCCCTCGCGTCGCCCGGTGACGATCTTGTGGACGTAGCACTGGTGGCCTGTGTCGAAGATCACCGGGTCGATGGGCGAATCGAACACACGATGAATGGCCAGGGTCAGCTCGACGACACCGAGATTGGGCCCGAGGTGACCGCCGACCGCCGACACCTTCTGGATCAGGAACTCGCGGATCTCGCCCGTCAGCGCGGTGACCTCTGCGTCCGACAGCGTCCGCAGGTCGGCTGGTGAGTTGATGCGCTCCAGCAGGCCCATCTGATCCTCCATCACTGATCGTCTCGCTCCCCGGCGACGTGGTGCGTACCCGGCGGGCTACCCGGCACACCGACAGGTGCGCGCGGGAGCATGTGAGTCAGTCTACGGTCGCCGCCGGCGCACCCCGGTCCGCCGAGCGCGACAGCGGGCGTGAGTTCGACCGCACGAGCACGGCGATCGCCTCGATGTGATGGGTCAGCGGAAATGCGTCGAATCCGCGGATCTCGCGGGTCTGATACCCATTCTCGGCGAAGAAACCGAGGTCGCGGGCGAACCTCGCGACATCACAACCGACGTGCACCACCACGTCCGGGCCGGCCGCGGCGAGTTGTCCGATCACCCGAGCACCGGCCCCCGTCCGGGGTGGATCGAGCACGACGACCCCGGCGGCGGGGAGTCCGCCGATGGCGGCGGCAACCTCTCCTCGGTGCACCTCGATGCCGTCGTCGTCGGCGAAGGTCGCTTCGGCGGCGGCCAGTGCCCCGGTGTCGGAATCGACGATGTGCACCGCCTGCGCATGAAGGGTGTCGGTCAGGGTGGCGGCGAAGATCCCGGCGCCGCCGTACAGGTCCCAGCACGTCCCGACCGAGTCGGCGTGGCGCGCGACGAGGTCGGCGACGGTCTGCGCATACACTTCCGCGGCGGCCCGGTGACCCTGCCAGAATCCGGTCACCGGGATGTCCCAGGTCCGCTCGCCCACCCGGTGGCGCGCGGCGGGGTGCCCCTCGATCACTCGTGTCGTCCGCGCCCGCTCGTGGCGCCGACGACGCTGCTGTGCGGCGCGACGACCACCACCGGATCGACGATCACCGCGACCACGGGTGGCCGTGTCGTCGGCGGGCGCTATCTCGGTGAGGTGCCGCGCGCCGTCGTCGTCGAGTACGAGCGCGAGGTCGGCGTGCGGGGTGAACCGGCCGTCGAGCGCCGTGAGGTCGGTCAGCCGCGAATCGGGTTGGGCGCAGGGGTGGCCGACGACGAGTCCGGCCGCGCCGCGCCGGTGCAGACCGGCACGCCCGTGGGCATCGACGCCCATGCGTGTCCGGATTCGCCAGCCGGTTTCGGCGTCATCGAGCGCGGCGACCGTCGGCGCCCCGCCATCGAGCGCGGACAGGGCGTCGTCGGTGAACCCGCCGATCCGCCGCAGGACGTCGGTGAGGATCTCGGTCTTCAGGGTGCGGGCGTGCTCGACGGCGACATGCGCGAGATCGCAGCAGCCGGCGCCGTGTGCGGCGGCGGAGCAGAGCGGGTCGCGTCGATGTGTCGACGGCTCGAGTACCTCGGTCACCTCGGCGACGAGGAATCCCGACCTGTCCTCGACGATGGTCACGGTGACCAGTTCGCCCGGGATCGCGCCGCGCACGAACACGACCCGGCCGTCGTCGGCGTGGGCGATGGCGGACCCACCGTTGGCGGGTCGGCATACCCGCAGCGTCAGCGCGTCGGAGGGGTCGCCCGTCACTCGGGGCCGCCACCGAGTGCCCGGCGGGTGTCACCGGGTGCGTGGTAGTCGAGGTCGGCCTTGCGGCGATCGGACGACGTGAGCTGCCAGGGCACCGAGGTCACCATCACCCCGGGTTCGAAGAGCAGACGTGTCTTCAACCGCAACGCCGACTGGTTGTGCAGGATCTGTTCCCACCAATGGCCCACCACGTATTCGGGGATGAACACGGTGATCACGTCGCGCGGCGATTCCCGACGCACGCGACGCACGTAGTCGATGATCGGGCGGGTGATCTCGCGGTAGGGCGACGCGATCACCTTGAGCGGCACCCGCAGATCGCTGTCCTCCCATTCGGAGACCAGTCGGCGGGTGTCGCGGTCGTCGACGTTGACGGTGACCGCCTCGAGCACGTCGGGGCGGGTGGCCCGGGCGAACAGCAACGCACGTTTGGTCGCCAGGTGCAGCGTCGAGACCAGCACGATCGAGTGGGTGCGGCTCGGTAGTACCGCCTCGTCGTCGGAGGGGGTGCGCTCGAGTTCGCGCTGCACGGTCGCATAGTGATGGTGGATCGCCTTCATCAGCACGAACAGGATGACCATGGCCAGGATCGCGATCCAGGCACCGGCGGTGAACTTGGTGATGAGCACGACCACCAGCACGGTCGCCGTCATCACCAGGCCGACGGTGTTGATCACCCGCGACTGCATCATCCGGCGGCGCGCCTTCGGGTCGGTCTCGGTGCGCAACAACCGGGTCCAGTGGCGCACCATGCCGGTCTGGCTCAGCGTGAACGACACGAACACGCCCACGATGTAGAGCTGGATCAGGGAGGTCACCTCACCGCCGAAGGCGACCACGAATGCGATCGCGGCGACCGCGAGGAACAGGATGCCGTTGCTGAACGCCAGCCGGTCGCCGCGGGTGTGCAACTGCCGGGGCAGGTAGCGATCCTGGGCGAGGACCGAACCGAGCACCGGGAATCCGTTGAAGGCGGTGTTGGCCGCCAGCATCAGGATCAGCGCGGTGACGGTCGCGACGAAGTAGAAACCGGCCGGGAAGGTGTCGAACACCGCGTGCGCGAGTTGGGCGATCATCGCCTTCTGCTGGTAGCCGGGGGGTGCGCCGATGAGGTCCTCCGCCGGGTTCATCACGTATTTGGCGCCGATCCGCTCGGCGAGGAAGACGATGCCCAGCAGCAAGACGATCGCGATCGACCCGAGCAACAGCAGGGTGGTCGCCGCGTTGCGGGACTTGGGTTTCCGGAACGCCGGCACGCCGTTGCTGATGGCTTCGACCCCGGTCAGCGCCGCGCATCCCGAGGAGAAGGCCCGCGCGATCAGGAAGACGAAGGCGATGCCCATCAGGTGGCTGTGCTCGGCTCGGATCTCGAATCCCGCGGTCTCCGAACGGACCTCGCGTCCGAGGATGAAGATCTCGGTGAACCCCCAGATGAGCATGCCGAGCACGCCGACGATGAACGCGTAGGTCGGAATGGCCAGTACGGTGCCCGATTCCTTGAGCCCGCGCAGGTTCACCGCGGCCAGGATGATGATCGCGGCCACGCAGAACCACACGCGATGTTCGGACACGAACGGGATGGCCGACCCGATGTTCTCCGCCGCTGACGAGATCGACACCGCGACGGTCAGGACGTAGTCGACCAGCAGCGCACTGCCGACGGTCAGTCCGGCCGTGGGGCCGAGGTTGACCGTGGCGACCTCGTAGTCGCCGCCGCCGGAGGGATAGGCGTGCACGTTCTGCCGGTAGCTGGCGACGACCACCGCCATCACGATCGCGACCGCGATCGCCACCCAGGGTGTGTAGGCCAGCGCCGAGAGCCCGGCAACGGAGAGCACCAGGAAGATCTCCTGGGGCGCGTAGGCGACCGATGACATGGCGTCGGAGGCGAACACGGGTAGCGCGATGCGTTTGGGTAACAGCGTGTGGCCGAGACTGTCGCTGCGAAACGGTCGACCCAGAAGCAGGCGTTTTGTCGCAACGGGCACCTTTGACACGGTGGGCACCACGCAACACTAAGACCTCGGTCAGATGAAGGCCACCAGGACCCGCATCACGGCACGGCCCCTACGGGTAGGTTCATCTCTGCGTGGACCGACACCGGTGCACGGCCGGCTCCCCGGCGACGCGTCGCCTCCCGGTGGCATGCGCCGGGAAGGAAGGATCGATTTTCTTGCGGGTAGTCATCATGGGCTGCGGCCGGGTGGGCTCGTCGTTGGCTCGGGCGATGGTCAAGCGCGGTCACGAGGTAGCGGTCATCGACCGCAACCCCTCGGCGTTCACCCGGCTCGGCGACGGGTTCACCGGTCAGCGCATCGTCGGGGTCGGATTCGATCGTGATGTGTTGATCAAGGCCGGGATCGAGCAGGCCGATGCCTTCGCCGCGGTGTCCTCCGGCGACAACTCCAACATCATCTCCGCGCGCGTGGCCCGCGAGACCTTCGACGTGGAGCGGGTGGTCGCGCGTATCTATGACGCCAAACGTGCCGCGGTCTACGAGCGGTTGGGCATTCCGACCGTGGCCACCGTGCCGTGGACGACCGAGCGGTTCGTCTCCGCACTCGGCGAGGTCTCCACCACGACCGAGTGGCGCGACCCGTCGGGCACGCTCGCGATCGCCCAGCTCGAGATCGACGAGTCGTGGATCGGGACGACCGTGGTGAAGTTCCAGGAACTGACCGGAGCACGCATCTCATTCATCAATCGGGTCGGCAATCCCGTTCTGCCGGAAGCGAAGACGGTCTTGCAGCAGGACGACGTGGTATTCGCCGCGGTGCTGCTCGAGCGCCTCGCCGAGACTCGTACGATCGCCGCGTCGCCGATCGACGCCGACTGAGGGGTACCAGAATGAAAGTCGCCATCGCCGGGGCCGGTGCGGTCGGCCGTTCCATCGCCCGCGAACTCCTCGTCAACTCCCACGAGGTCACCCTCTTCGAGCGCAATGCCGAGCACATCGACACCGACGCGGTGCCCGGTGCGCAGTGGCTGCTCGCCGACGCGTGCGAGTTGTCGAATCTGGAGTCGGCGGAGCTTCAGTCCTTCGACGTCATGATCGCGGCCACCGGTGACGACAAGGCCAATCTCGTCGTCAGTTTGCTCGCGAAGACCGAGTTCGCGGTCAATCGGGTGGTCGCGCGGGTGAATGATCCCCGCAACGAATGGCTGTTCGGCGAGGAATGGGGTGTCGACGTCGCCGTCTCGACGCCACGACTGCTCGCCTCCCTCGTCGAGGAGGCCGTGTCGGTCGGAGATCTGGTACGGCTCATGACATTTCGGCAGGGTCAAGCGAATCTCGTGGAGCTGACACTGCCCGCCAACACTCCGCTGGCCGGCCGGCCGGTCCACAGGCTGAGCCTGCCGCGCGATGCCGCTCTGGTGGCGATCCTGCGGGGTGGTCGGGTGATCGTGCCCGAGCGTGACGATTCGATCGAAGGTGGCGACGAACTGGTGTTCATCGCGCCTGCCGAAACCGAACCGGCGTTGCACGAGGCGATGCGGGTCCCGCAGTGACCGCTGCCGTGCCGGGCGGATCGGATCGGTGGATTTACCCTTCCTCCGAGCCGTACAGCTCATAGTAGGGGTTGTAGACCACCTTGAATCCGTCGTGCTCGGCGAGGCGGCCACGCACGGTGAGTTTGCGCCCTGGCTCGATGCCGGGAATGCGGTTACGCCCCAACCATTTCAGGATGACCGTGTCAGTCCCGTCGAAGAACTCGGCTTTGACCCCGCTCTTGGCGGCACGCGAACACGTCTCCACCGCACGCAACTCGCCGTGCATGGTGACCTCGTCGCCTCGACAACATTCGACGGCGCGCTGCGCTCCGGTTGCCTCGGACTCGGCGGCGATCTGCTCCGCATCCGCATTGCCGAGATCTTCGGTCAACCGTTTCGTCAGCCGCTTGAGATAACCGGCCGTCGGCATCACAACCTCCAGAAGAGACTTCGTTTCCGCTCGGAGGGCACGAGCCTGCTGGGCTGTGGTTCTCGGCCTTCTCGTCTTCCGACGCGGGTACTTTCGGCTCAGCGTAGACCCATGTCCTCATCGCGTACAACGCGCGGCATGATCTGTGCATGCCCGCGAATGACAACCGAATCCACACCCGCAGGTTGACCGGCGCCGGGAGCGGTGGCGAGCGGGCCGAATGTGCCGGCGCCGGGAGCGGTGGCGAGCGGGCCGAATGTCACCCGGCGGACGTCCTCATCGTGATGCCGGGGACGGGTTCGGACGCCGACTTCGTCCGCCGCGCGTTCGGTCCCGCGGCCCGCGAGATCGGCGTCGACCTGATCGCCCTCGACCCGACCGACGATCTCATCGGCGGACACCGTGACGCGCTGCGGCAGTTCACTGCAGACCACGCCCGGGTGTTGGTGGGCGGGTTCTCCATCGGTGCCGCCCTGGCGCTGGAGTGGGCGCTCGGGCCGGGCCGGCATCGTTGCGTCGGGGTGTGGGCGGCGATGCCGGCGTGGAGTGGCGAGCCGAGTACCGCACTTGCCGCGACCGGCGCGGCGATGACCGCGGCAGCCCTGCGTACCGACGGCCTGGACGCGACGATCGATGCGATGTCGTCGACGAGCCCGGCATGGTTGGCGAATGAGCTCGCCCGGTCGTGGCGGGCCCTGTATCCCGGACTCGTCACCCAGCTCGAACGGGCGGCGGCATATCGCGCCCCGGACCTCGACCGGATCGCCACTCTGTCCGTGCCGCTGGCGGTGGTGGCCGCCGACGACGACCCGCTCCATCCGTGGGCCGTCGCGCAGTCGTGGTGTCGCGCAGCACCTCGCGCGCAACTGCAACGGGTTCACCTGACGCAGTGGGGTACCGATCCGGCGGTGTTGGGGCGCGCGTGCGCCACCGGATGGCAGTCCCTGGTCGACGAGAGTGCCGCAACAACCGAGCGGTGAGCCCGCTCGGTACGGGGTAAGTGGGTGGTCAGCGCTTGCCGCGGCGACGGCGGAAGCGTTGCATCGCCGAACCCGCCGACGGCGGGGGCGCGTCATCGGCGTCGGGTGCGCCCTCCGGTGTCCCACTGTCGTCGGCGGGAGGCACCTCGCGGATGACGGTGGCCTGCTCGATCTGATCGAGCGCACCGCCGGCGATGCGCTCGGTCTCGGGTGTCGGCTGCTCGGGGACCTGTGCGGGGGCGGGGGTTTCGCCCGGAGCGTTCGACACGGCGAGATTGTCGGCGGCAAGGTTGTCGGGGGTGTTGTCGACGGAACCGGTCGGTGCACCGGCGGCCGGGTCGTCGGCGAACATCTGCTGCTGGGCGGCGGCGACCTGCTCGGCGAGGACGGGAGGCAGGACGATCGGCAGCATTTCGCGGGGCGGCACCGGATCCTTGCCGCGTCGCACCACCGACTCGGCGAGGACAGCACGCGCGAGTTGTGCGAGTGGGCCCGCGGATTCGGCCGGGCCACTGGCAACACACCGCACCATCCACCGTGGACCGTCGACCCCGATGAACCGGTGTGCGCCACCGGGCACCTCGGCGAGTACCTCTCGCCCCCAATGCCCGTCCTCGACGCTGGTGGTCGCGCCTTCGTCCCGCAGGGAGGCCGCGAGTTCACGCACGACCTCACGCCACAGTCCCGGAGAGCGCGGCGCGGCGAAGGCGGTCACGCTGATCCGGCCGTGCGGGGTCACCAGATACACGGCTTCGGGTTGATGGTCGGGCGACATCTCGACGGTGACCTGTCCGCCCTCGACGACCGGGACCAGCACCGACCCGAGATCCAGGTGCGAATTGGCGAGTTCCTCGGCCGGGGTGTCGAGCAGTTCCATGTCGTAGGGCCCGCGGGCCTGGCCGACCCGCAACTCCCCGTCGCCCGAGTCCCCGACCCCCCGCTCCTCGTCAGCCATCAGTTCGTGTCTCCCATCGCCGTTTTCACGGTTGGTACCGCGTCACCCTCGCCACTGCAGGGTAGTCCAGGACCGGGCGCACGCCTCACAGGATCGCGTGACCGCCGCTGGACCCGTATCCGCCCGAGCCACGGCTCGTCTCGTCCAGTTCGGTGACCTCGACGAACTCGGGCAGTTCGACTCGTTGGATCACCAGCTGCGCGATGCGGTCACCGCGCGAGATGTGGATGGTCTCGGTCGGATCGAGGTTGATCAGACACACCTTGATCTCACCGCGGTACCCGGCGTCGATCGTGCCGGGAGCGTTGACGATCGACAGACCGGCGCGCGCGGCGAGTCCGGATCTGGGGTGGACCAGGCCGACGGTGCCGTACGGCAGTGCGATCGCGATCCCGGTGCCCACGAGTTGTCGACGCCCGGCCCCGAGTTCGAGATCGATGGTGGAGCACAGATCGACCCCGGCATCACCGGGATGGGCGCGCACGGGCAGTGCGATGTCGGGGTCGAGTCGTTGAATCCGGACCGGTGGGATCGAATCGGACGAGGACGAATCGGACGGGTCGGACCCGGTCACAGGGGGGAATTCTGAGGCCACGGGGGAAGACTACGCTGAGGGGTGTGAGTGACCCGGAACCCCGCAGTGCCGCCGAACCCGGCACCCACGAACCCCGCACGGACGAATCCCAGACGAGGCCTACCGACGAGTCCGACTCCGTGGTCTCCTCGAACCCTGAGTCGGGGACGGATCGTGCCGGTGACGGTGGCAACGGTGACGCAGGCGACGGTGATCGGTACGCCGAGCGACTGTCGGTGCCGTGGTGGTGGTGGCTGGCCGCCGTGGTGGTGACCGGCGTGGTGGGTCATGAGATCCAGCTGTCGGCGCATGATTCGCCGTGGGGTCTGCTCGGTTACCTCGGCGCGGCGATCGTGTGTGCGTTGGTTCTGGTGTCGATGGGACACACCCGAATTCGGGTGACCGCCGACGGTGAGCTGCACGCCGGGAAGGCGCGGCTGCCACGGTCGGTCATCGCACGTGGGGCATCGGTGCCGGCATCGGCGAAGAGTGCCGCCCTGGGCCGGCAGCTCGACCCCGCGGCGTTCCTCATCCATCACGCATGGGTGAAGACGATGGTGTTGCTCGTCCTGGACGACCCGGACGATCCGACACCGTACTGGTTGGTGTCGACGCGCAGGCCCGCAGAACTGTTGAGCGCGTTGGGTGTTGCCGACGCAGCCGCCGGCAACGGGTGAACATCCCCACCAGCAACCGGTGATGGGGTGTCACCCTGGGCCCCA
Source organism: Gordonia sp. YC-XJ4 (assembly GCF_059511865.1). Lineage (NCBI taxonomy): Bacteria > Bacillati > Actinomycetota > Actinomycetes > Mycobacteriales > Gordoniaceae > Gordonia > Gordonia sp. YC-XJ4. The sequence continues at coordinate 2,584,577 of NZ_CM183447.1, read as the reverse complement.
CCACGATCCGCCCGGCGGGCGGATCCGTCAGGTGGGGTCGATCAGGCGCAGTCCACGCAGATCATGCTGGCGCCGTTCTCACGGGCCAGACGACTGCGGTGGTAGACGAGGAAACAACTGGTGCAAGTGAATTCGTCGGCCTGCTTCGGGATGACCCGAACCGAGAGTTCTTCTCCGGAGAGGTCGGCGCCGGGCAGTTCGAACGACTCGGCGGTATCGCTTTCGTCGACGTCGACAGCAGCCGACTGCGCCTCACTGCGCCGTGCCTTCAGCTCCTCGAGCGAGTCCTCGTTCAGGTCCTCGGACTCCGTGCGCCGTGGGGCGTCGTAATCAGTAGCCATTGTGTGCCTTACCTGGTTGAAGGAGCGCGACCTGGGGTCGTCGGCTCGTGACCTGGACCGCTGGGGCGCTAAGTCGCCGGGATTGTCTTGCCGGCGTCACTACAACGTCATGACCGGTGTGATTCGTTACCGATCATCGACCAGACAGTTGTGATGTTGATCACAGTTGGTTGCCAGAACTCCAGCGGACTCGGGAGTGCGGGCGCCCGAAGCCTAGTGCACGGCCATCACAGAGTCAACAGTGCGTGCACGCCGGATGAAACCGGCGCGTGAGGCGCCGACCACCGCCATCGCCCTACTCGGCGCCGCCTGCGCTCCGTCGCGGTGGCCACCCTCTACAGTTGGGCCAGAATCGGCGGTCGGGCCCGGCATTCATCGCCGGCGCGCCCGACCCTTCCTGGTGAAGGAGCGCAGTTCACGGTGGTCTCGCAGATTACGACCGGCTATCCCACCGACCACAACGGTCGGCCCTACAAGCGTCGGAACGCGCGCGCGATCCTCATCCTCCTGGCCGTCCTGGTGGTTCTCGGCATCATCGCGTGGTCGGTCGCCCTGGCCGGTTCGGATTCCGACACCACCCCCACCGCCTGCAACGAGCCGACGCCGGCGAGCGCTTCGGCGTCGCCGACCACCACCGCCGCACAGCCCCCCGCACCCGCGGGCGCGAGCGCAACCCCCTCCCGGACCGTCGTGAACCGGGATCAGATGCTGTCGGTCGCACCGGCTGCGCTGTCGACCTTCCAGGTGCGTGTCCTCAACGCGTCCACCCAACGCGGCGAGGCCCAGTCGGTGTCCAACGACCTCACCGCCCAGGGGTTCACCCCGGCCAGCGACACCGCATTCGGTGACGACCCGATCTACCCGAATCACGACCTGGACTGCGTCGCCCAGATCCGGTTCGGCCCCGCCGGACAGGCCGCCGCCGCGTCGGTGTGGCTGGCGATCCCGTGCGCCCAGCTGATCAACGACGGCCGCCGGGGTACCGACGTCGACGTCGCACTCGGTGAGTACTACAAGCCGCGCGAGCAGTCACAGGACGCGCAGGCCGCACTCGAGGCGCTGCGTTCGGCCGACCCCAAGAACCCGCAGGCCGGAGTTGATCCGGGGCTGGTGAAAGCGGTGCACGCCCAACCCTGCTGAGCGACGCCCGCGGTCGGTGGGGAGCGTCAGTCGCGAGCCGGAAGTGCCCGACGCGCACCGAGATCCTCGAGCAGCGCGACGAAGGCGCCGGCGATCCCGGGAGCCACCGCGATCGTCGCGTGGCCGTCGCAGGACCGCGAATCGGCCGGTGGCAGATGGACGACCGCTCCGGCCTCGGCGGCGATCAATCCGCCCGCCGCCCAATCCCAGGGGCTGAGCCCGTGCTCGATGTGGGCATCGACCGCCCCGCTGGCGACCATGCACAGATCGAGTGCCGCCGCGCCGATGCGACGGAGGTCGCGTACCCGGGGCAGCAATTGCGCCACGATCGCCCCCTGCTCCCGCCGGCGCTCCGCGTCGTATCCGAATCCGGTGGCGACGAGGGCGAGCTCGACCCGCTCGATGTCGTTGCAGCGCAACGGCACCGTCTCACCGCCGGCGCGCAGGAAGGCGCCGCCGCCCTCGGCCGCGTGATAGGTGACCGCTCGCGCGACGTCGACCACCGCGCCCGCCACCGAACGACCGTCGACCTGCGCGGCCACCGACACCGCATAGGCCGGGATGCCGTACATGAAGTTGACGGTCCCGTCGATGGGATCGACGACCCAGCGCACCCCGGTCGGCACATCGACGGCGCCGCCGGACTCCTCGCCCAGGATCTCGTCGGCCGGTCGGGCCGTGCGGAGGCGATCCCGAATCAGTTGCTCGGTTTCGGTGTCCGCCAAGGTGACCGGGTCGGTCGGCGTCGACTTGGTGGTCACCGCCTCGACGCCGTCTTCGGCGGCCTGCGGACCCGGACCGCCGAAGAGTTCCGGACGTCGGCGGCGAACATGGTCGGCCGCGGCCTCCGCGATGTCGACGGCGAGCTCGGCCAGCACGGCAGGACTCTCGACTGTCACATTCGCCGACGGCACATCCTCGGGTGCGACGTTCCGGCCGACGGGATCACTGCCTCGTTGCTCCACCTGTCCATGTGAGCACATCCGGCGCCGCGAGCGGGCGTTCGGGCATCCGGTGAGACGGGGCTCACCGCACTGACCGACACCTCCCGGGACGGATTGGCCATCCTCGCTGCACCACGATGCCCGCCTGGATAGCCTGGAGACGCGTCATACCCGATCACCATCGATCCGTATCGAGAGGACCCGCCATGACCGAGTCCGGCACGCCCGGCTCCCCCACCGCCTCCGCACGCGAAGGAGATCGGGCCCCGGACGAAAAGACTTCGACGGCAACCAATCTCGCCTTCGGCGTGGACGTCGGCGGCTCCGGTATCAAGGGCGGCATCGTCGATCTCGACACGGGTGCCCTGATAGGTGAACGGTTCAAGGTGCTCACCCCGCAGCCGGCCACCCCCGACGCGGTCGCCGGCGGGGTCGCCGAGGTCGTCGCGCACTTCGACTGGCAGGGACCGGTCGGCATCACCCTGCCGGGGGTCATCACCGGCGGGATCATGCGCACCGCGGCCAACATCGACAAGGGCTGGATCGGCACCGACGTCTACGAACTGTTCAGCAAGAATCTCGACGGCCGGAAGGTCTCGGTCCTCAATGACGCCGACGCCGCCGGTATGGCCGAGGACGCCTACGGGGCGGGCAAGGGCGTCAATGGCGTCGTGATGCTGCTGACCTTCGGAACCGGTATCGGCTCGGCGATCCTCAACGACGGAAAACTGGTGCCCAACACCGAACTCGGCCACCTCCAGGTGGGCAAGAAGGAAGCCGAGCACCAGGCGTCGTCGAAGGTCAAGGAAGACAAGGGCTGGTCGTATGAGAAGTGGACCGAGAAGGTCTCCGAGGTCCTCAAAACCTATGAGGCGCTGTTCTGGCCGCGACTGTTCATCGTCGGTGGCGGGATCAGTCGCAAGTCGGCGAAATGGATTCCGCTGCTGACCAACTCCACCCCCGTCGAGGCCGCGGCCCTGCTCAACACCGCGGGCATCGTCGGGGCGGCCATGGCCGTCGATCAGGGCCTCCGCGTGTAGATCGTGACCTTCCAACACTGCCGTTGACCTGGCCTTTGTCACATCGGTGGGGGTGGTGTCGTTACAATGGTCCGCACCGGTGCCATGTGCGCCGCACCAAGCCCTCATCCGCGACGGCCGACGCTGCCGCGAGGACAGTCAAGATTCGCATCCGAAAGGTTGTACGTGGCAGCCACCCAGACCCGCCAGAACGACGCAGAGGTCTCCGACCCGACCACGGTCTCCGACCCGACGACGTCGACCGCTCCCACGGCTGACAAGGCACCCGCGAAGAAGACCGCCAAGAAGGCGGCCAAGAAGGCCACCGCTCGCAAGACCGCAAAGAAGGCTCCTGCCCGCAAGACCGCCGCGAAGAAGGTCGCCCCGAAGGCCGCCGGTGACGCGGACTCCCCCGACGACACCGATACCGAGCCCACCTCGATCGAAGAACTCGATGGCCCCGACGCCGTACTCGACGACGTCGAGATCGACGCCGACGATCTGACCGCCGACGACGACGAGGAAGACGCCGAGGACTCCGCCGACGACGAGGACGACGAGGAGTCCGAAGGCACCCCCGCAGCTCCTGCGGCGGCCAAACCAGCCACCGCCGCGGCCGCCAAGTCCTCCGACGACGCCAAGACCGCCGGCGACTTCGTCTGGGACGAAGAGGAATCCGAAGCCCTGCGCCAGGCCCGCAAGGACGCCGAACTCACCGCGTCGGCCGACTCGGTGCGCGCCTACCTCAAGCAGATCGGCAAGGTCGCCCTGCTCAACGCCGAGGAGGAGGTCGAACTCGCCAAGCGCATCGAGGCCGGACTGTTCGCGACCGAGCGACTCCGCCGGATCATGGAGTCCGGCGAGAAGATCAGCACCGCACAGAAGCGCGATCTCAACTGGATCTCACGCGACGGCAACCGCGCGAAGAATCATCTTCTCGAGGCGAACCTGCGTCTGGTTGTGTCGCTGGCCAAGCGCTACACCGGTCGCGGTATGGCCTTCCTCGACCTGATCCAGGAAGGCAACCTGGGCCTCATCCGTGCCGTCGAGAAGTTCGACTACACCAAGGGTTACAAGTTCTCGACCTACGCCACCTGGTGGATCCGGCAGGCGATCACCCGCGCCATGGCTGATCAGGCCCGCACCATCCGCATCCCGGTGCACATGGTCGAGGTCATCAACAAACTCGGTCGCATCCAGCGCGAGTTGCTCCAGGACCTGGGCCGTGAGCCCACGCCGGAGGAACTGGCCAAGGAAATGGACATCACGCCGGAGAAGGTTCTGGAGATCCAGCAGTACGCGCGTGAGCCGATCTCGCTGGACCAGACCATCGGCGATGAAGGTGACTCGCAACTCGGCGACTTCATCGAGGACTCCGAGGCCGTCGTCGCGGTCGATGCGGTGAGCTTCACCCTGCTGCAGGACCAGCTGCAATCGGTCCTGGAGACGCTCTCGGAGCGCGAGGCCGGCGTGGTCCGTCTGCGTTTCGGCCTCACCGACGGCCAGCCGCGCACTCTCGACGAGATCGGCCAGGTGTACGGCGTCACGCGCGAACGCATCCGCCAGATCGAGTCGAAGACGATGTCGAAACTGCGCCACCCCAGCCGCTCCCAGGTCCTGCGCGACTACCTGGACTGACCGACACCCTCACGATCCACCTGCTGCCCCGGCCCGACGGCCGGGGCAGTCGGCGTCTGCGCGCCGATTCCTCAGCTCTGTCAAGGGTTTCGGGCCCGCTGATCGGGACGCACTCGCGGATGCGAGGGGGTGACGGCAGCACCCCTACGATGTCGGACATGCCGCGTTCGCGCGATGTACCCGGAACTCCCCTGGTGCGTCGCCGTGTCGTCGACCTGGTGCGGGTCGCGTCGATGCTGTGTCCGGTCGGGCTCGCCGCCGCCTGATCCGATGCCGCTCTGATCCGCGGTCTCTCTGATCCGGCGTCTCGCTGATCCGACGTCTGGTTGATCCACACAGATCCGGTTCAGCCCCGACTCTGATTCACCTCCGACTCTGATTCAGCCCCGACACCTTCATCGAAAGACTCTCCTGATGCGCACCATCGTTCTCATCGGCCTCGTCGGCTTTGCCGCCCAACTGGTCGACGGCAGTCTCGGCATGGCCTACGGCGTCACCACGACGACGCTGCTACTGGCCATCGGCACCAATCCCGCCGCCGCGTCGGCGACCGTCCATCTCGCCGAGATCGGCACCACCCTGGTCTCGGGCGTCTCGCATTGGCGATTCGGCAATGTCGACTGGAAGGTGGTGCGCCGCATCGCAATTCCAGGTGCAATCGGCGCATTCCTGGGTGCGACGATCCTGTCGAATCTGTCGACCGAGGCCGCAGCGCCCGTGATGGCCGCGATTCTGTTGGCCCTGGGTCTCTACATCCTCGTGCGATTCACCTTCAGTGGCATTCCCCGGCAGCACCTCGGGAAGCCGCTGCGCAAACGGTTCCTGTCCCCACTCGGCCTGATCGCCGGATTCGTCGACGCCACCGGCGGCGGCGGATGGGGACCGGTTGGCACACCGGCCATCCTGGCCAGCGGGCGTCTCGAGCCACGGAAGGTGATCGGCTCGATCGACACCAGCGAGTTCATCATCGCCGTTGCCGCGAGCCTCGGATTCCTGTTCAGTCTGGGATCGCAGGGCATCAACTTCGCGTGGGTCGGTGCGATCCTCGTCGGCGGTGTGCTCGCCGCACCGCTGGCGGCCTGGCTGGTCCGCCACGTCCCGCCGCGTCTGCTCGGCGCGTCCGTCGGCGGGCTGATCGTGCTCACCAACGTGCGCAGCCTGCTGCGGGCAGACCTGGTCGACATCGCTCGTCCGGTCCAGACGGCGATCTACACCGTGGTGGTGCTCGCGTGGGCCGCGGCATTCGCCTACTCGCTGCGCGAGTACCTGCGCGACCGCGAGGTGGAGTCCTCCGACGCCATCAGCTCCCTGCGCGAGGAACAGGAACGCGACACGACGACGGGCGCGGTGGCGACGCCGACACGCTGATACCGGGGTTCACCCGGGTCCGCACCTGCGCCGCGATGTGAGCCGCGTCGCACTGCCGGTAACAGTCTGTGGATCCCGTGTTGCGGGTGCCGCCACCCGTGTAACGGGTGAGTGACGACACAACTCGCCGGGGCTGCGGAACAATACGAAAGCCGAAAACGTCTGACACAGTGAGGTTGGCGCATCGCCCGGATGTGCCGGCTCACGAAGGAATGGCACGAGAGGTGCCGGACCGGGACGGAGGAAACCATGCCAGACATCGCGACCACACCCCCGATCTCCCTGCCACTGACCGCATCGGATCGCTGCGATCGCTGTGGCGCCGCGGCCAAGGTGCGCGCCGTACTCCCCAACGGCGGCGAACTCCTCTTCTGCCGGCACCACTTCAACGAGCACGAGGCTCGCCTCGTGGAAATGCAGGCCACCGTGGACCAGTCGGCCGGCGAGCTCGTCTGACCGACCCAACACCACGAGAGGGCCGGCGGGAAACGTTTCCCGCCGGGCCCTCTCGTCGTCTGTGGGCGCTCAGCGCCATTCACGCAGGGCGGCGATCCGCTCGCGCAGTTGATCCGCCGAGGCCATCGCGGTCGGTGGGCCACCGAGTTTGCTCCGCAGTTCGCTGTGCACGACCCCGTGCGGTTTCCCGGTGCGATGGTGGTGCATAGCGACGAGCGTGTTCAGTTCCTTGCGCAAGGCGTGCAGATTCTCGCCGGCGGGCTTGACCGCGTCGGCGGTCGGGGTGGTGACCGGGGCGGCCGAACGCGTCTGGACCTGGTCGGCCTGCCGCTGACGCAGGAGTGCGCGCACCTGATCGGCGTCGAGCAGGCCGGGTAGACCCAGGTAGTCCGACTCCTCGTCGCTGCCGGAGAACGTCGCCGTGCCGAATGAGGAGCCGTCGAAGATCACCTGATCGAGTTCGGCGTCGGCGTGTAGGGATTGGAAACCCTTCTCCTCCTCGCCCGGCTCGTCCTTCTGCTTGTTGGCGTCGGTCAGCAGGGCGTCGTCGAGGCCGTCGCTGTCCCGATGCGGCTTGCCGAGCACGTGATCGCGCTCGGCTTCCATCTGGCTGGCGAGGTTCAGCAACACCGGCACCGACGGCAGGAACACGCTCGCCGTCTCACCCGGTCGGCGCGACCGGACGAATCGGCCGATGGCCTGCGCGAAGAACAACGGCGTCGACGAACTCGTCGCATAGACGCCGACGGCCAGCCGCGGAACGTCGACACCTTCGGAGACCATGCGGACCGCCACCATCCACTCGTCGTCGGACTCGGCGAATTCCGCGATCCGCGACGATGCCTTCGGATCGTCGGAGAGCACGACCGACGGCATCCTTCCGGTGATCGCCTGCAACAGTTCGGCGTAGTCACGGGCGACGGTCTGATCGGTGGCGATGACAAGGCCGCCCGCATCGGGCATACCGCCGGCCCGGATCTGTCCCAGCCGGGTGTGGGCGGCCTGCAGCACCGACGGAATCCAGTCCCCGTGCGGGTCCAGGGCGGTCCGCCACGCGCGCGCGGTGTGCTCGGCCGACAGGGGCTCACCCAACCGTGCGGTGAACTCCTCGCCCGCGCTCGTGCGCCAACTCGCCTGACCCGAATAGGCCAGGAACACCACCGGTCGCACGACGCCGTCGGCGAGGGCGTCGGAGTATCCGTAGGTGTGGTCGGCGCGGGAGCGCAGCACCCCACCCTCTTCGGGTTCGTAGGTGACGAACGGGATCGGCGAGTCGTCGGATCGGAACGGCGTACCGGTCAGGGCGAGTCGGCGCTCGGCGTCGTCGAAGGCCTCACGGATCGCCTCACCCCACGACTTCGCGTCGCCGCCGTGGTGGATCTCGTCGAGGATCACCAGTGTGCGCCGGTTCTCGGTGCGCACCCGGTGCCGGGACGGGTGCGCGGCGACCTGCGCATAGGTCAGCGCGACGCCGTGATAGTCGGAGCTGGTCTGACCGGTCGCGTTGCGGAACCGGGAGTCCAGCGAGATGCCCACGCGAGCGGCGGCCTGGGCCCACTGATGCTTGAGGTGCTCGGTCGGCGTCACCACGGTGATCTGCTCCACCGTCCGGTCGTCGAGGAGTTCCCGCGCCACGCGCAGACCGAAGGTGGTCTTACCCGCACCGGGGGTCGCGACCGCCAGGAAGTCCTTCGGCCCCCGCGCGAGGTATCGGGTCAGCGCACGCCGCTGCCAGGCGCGGAGCGGGGGGCCCGAAATGGCGGCGGCGGCAAGGTCTTCGGCAGCGGTCACTGGCAGCTGACTCCGGGGGTCGGTGGACGGGGAATCCGTCGGTGTTCCCGGTCGAACCCGGGCGACACAGCATGCCGGGCGATCGGCCGGCACACCTCACGGACGGGCCAATGCTACCGAGCGGTTCCGACACCCGCGTGGGCGACACGGTGTGGGACACAACGTGCCGTCGAGGCGTCGGGCACCACTGTGCCGAGGCGCGGGGGCCGTGCAGTCGAGGTGTGCGGGAAACGCCGAGGACTCCGCGTGCGACACGCGCATTGGGCACGTCGCGGCCATGGTGGCGCACATCACCTTCGCCGATCGTGGATGCTGTAACCATCAGCACCCGACGACGCAACCCCGCTCCGATGACTCCCGACGACGTCACGTCGTCGGGCGCACGTCGTGGCCCGGTCCCCGAGGCGGCCGGACGCCCGGGTGCCGATCCGCCGCCGGGTGCTCTGCTCCCCCGACCCCCTCGCGCACCGCACCCCGACCGCGGTGAGATCCCGACCGCACCGCTGCACTCGGCGCGCCGCCCGGCACCGTCGTCGGTCGAACTCGACGCACCCGACCCCAACCACCGGGCGCTCGCCGACCCGGGGCCGCCCGAGACGGCCCACCCCGGCTCACCCCCACCGGGCGCCGACCCGCGGACGGACAAGGAACTCGGGCGCGACGACCCGACGGTCGAACCGCCCGAGACCCCGCGGCGTCCGGTGGTACGCAACGTCCCGATCCTGATCTGGCGGACGATCGTGAAGTCCTGGGATGACGGGATCGTGGGCTGGGCCGCGCAGGCCGCGTTCTGGCAGGCGCTGTCGCTGCCTCCCCTGCTCCTCGGACTGCTCGGCAGCGTCGGCTATCTCTCGGGCTGGTTCGGTCCCGACACCGTCGACGTGATCTCCGATCGCATCCTGGCGTTCGCGAACCGCACCTTCTCACCCAATGTGGTCAACGACCTGATCAAGCCGACCGTCGACAACGTCCTGGGCCGCGGACGTGTCGGTGTCATCTCGGTCGGCTTCATCCTGTCGTTGTGGGCGGGGTCATCGGCGGTGTCGTGCTTCGTCGCCTCGATCGTGCGTGCCCACGACCAACACGAGGTCCGAAATCCGGTGTGGCAGAGGATCTTCGCGCTGCTGCTCTACCTCGGGTTTCTCACCGTCGCGGTCCCGCTGCTCCCCCTGGTCGCGCTCGGCCCCAACTATCTCCGAGAGATCGTGCCGGAATCCTGGGACCCGATCGTCACCAACGCGATCGATTTCGGGTACTTCCCGTTCGTGGCGTTGCTGCTCATGCTGGTGCTGACCACGCTCTATCATCTGGCGCTGCCCAATCCACTGCCCTGGCATCGCCTGGTGGGAGGCGCGATCGTCGCGGGAATCGTCTTCTGGGTGGCCAGCTACTTCCTGCGGCTCTATCTGGCCGCGATCACGCGGGCGGGCTACACCTATGGCGCGCTGGCCACCCCGATCGCGTTCCTGCTCTTCACGTTCTTCCTCGGGTTCGCGATCGTGGTCGGCGCCGAGTTCAACGCCGCGGTGCAGTCCCTGTGGCCTGCGCGGCCCGCGGTGACCGCGCAGGTCCGGGATTGGGTCCACCACCAGACCGCAGAGGTCACCGGACAGCTCAAGACGCTGCCCGAGCGCCTGTCGACCGGTCCGATCAGCCGACGAAACCGGCCGAGTGGGCATTCTGCCGACGATCTGTGAGATCAGGACCCATCTCTGAGATCAGTACATTGTCGCCGATCAGGCGATCAGGCGATCATTCCTTGCGCATCCGCTTGTAGATCTTCTTGCACTTCGGGCAGACGGGCGAGCCCGGCTTGGCCGATCGGGTCACCGGGAAGGTCTCCCCGCAGAGGGCCACGACATGAGTACCCATGACCGCGCTCTCGGCGATCTTGTCCTTCTTGACGTAGTGGAAGAACTTGGGCCGGTCGTCGTCACCGCGATCGGTGGCGTCGGCGTCGGGACGTTCGTCGGTGGTGGTGTCGGTCCGCACATCGGTGTCGATGCGTTCGTCGATGTCGGGACGCTCAATGGTTTCGGTGGGCATGCCCACCATTGTGCGCCACCCGGGCTGGACCCGGTCACCCCTGCCGAACCCAAGGCAGGCGAGAACGCACCAGAATCGAGTAATCCGACATAACCGACAGTGCGACCGTTCGGGGAAAGTGGGACAGTGGAGTCATGGGTGAGCGGGACGACAACGGCGAGCGGTCCGGGACGGATCGATCGAAAGCAGATGCGTTCCTCATCACCGGCGCCCCGACGCCGTACGACGAGCAGCATCGCGCCCGTGTCCGCAAATACCTGACACTGATGGCGTTCCGTGTCCCGGCTCTGATCATCGCGGGCATCGTGTACTCGTCGACCGGTTCGGGCTGGTGGGCGCTGGCCATCATCGCCGCATCGATCCCGCTGCCGTGGGTGGCGGTGCTGATCGCCAACGACCGGCCTCCGCGCAAGCGCGGGGAGGCTCCGCATTACCTGTACGGATCCGATCACTCCGTCGTCGGCCCGGCTCCCCTCGGAACCACTGCCCGGACGATCGATTCGACCTCTTCGGAGACACCGCCCGGGACCTGAATCGTGTTCCACGGATTCACCGATCTCAGCAACTTCTCAGAACCACGGCCGGCGAGGTGGGGATATCAGCAGGTCAGCATGGTGACCGAAAGGTAAGGAACTCCGGCGTCGGGAACTATCGGCGTCGGTGCGGCGTTGGACCTTCTGAATGCACTCAAGTCAGGAGGCCGGAATGTCACGCTCCACCGTTGCTCGCTCCACCACCCCCACCACCGAATACTCCGCCGAGCCCACCACCTCCACACGTCCTGCCATGACAGAGCAGGATCTCGACGCCCAATCGCCCGCCGCCGACCTCGTCCGGGTCTATCTCAACGGCATCGGCCGCACCGCGCTGCTCAATGCCGAACAGGAGGTCGAGCTCGCCAAGCAGATCGAGGCGGGCCTGTACGCAAAGCATGTCCTGGCCACCCGTAAGCGTTTGAGTGCCGCCAAGAAGCGCGACCTCAACACCGTCGTCCGTGAGGGCGAGGCAGCGCGTGCCCATCTCCTCGAGGCCAACCTGCGTCTGGTGGTCTCGCTGGCCAAGCGCTACACCGGTCGCGGCATGCCGTTGCTCGACCTCATCCAGGAGGGCAACCTCGGCCTGATCCGCGCCATGGAGAAGTTCGACTACGCCAAGGGATTCAAGTTCTCGACGTATGCCACCTGGTGGATTCGTCAGGCCATCACCCGCGGTATGGCCGATCAGAGCCGCACCATCCGGCTGCCCGTCCATCTCGTGGAGCAGGTCAACAAGATCGCCCGCATCAAGCGCGAGTTGCATCAGCAGCTCGGCCGCGAGGCGACCGACGACGAGCTGGCCAACGAGTCGGGCATTCCCGCCGAGAAGATCGCCGATCTCCTCGACCACAGCCGCGATCCGGTGAGTCTGGACATGCCGGTCGGCAGCGACGAAGAGGCCCCGCTGGGCGACTTCATCGAGGATGCCGAGGCGACCTCGGCCGAGAACGCAGTCATCGCGGGTCTGCTGCACTCGGACGTGCGCGCCGTTCTCGCCACGCTCGATGAGCGTGAACAGCAGGTCATCCGCATGCGCTACGGCCTCGACGACGGTCAACCGCGCACGCTCGACCAGATCGGCCGGATGTTCGGACTCTCCCGTGAGCGTGTCCGGCAGATCGAGCGCGAGGTGATGGGCAAGCTGCGTCAGGGCGATCGCGCCGAACGCCTGCGCGCCTACGCCAGCTGACTCGCGGCAGTCCCGGTCAGCTCATTTCGGCCTAGCTGAGCCTCCTCGGTCCGGTGTCCCTCCTCGAGGGCACCGGACCGATGCGTATCCGGGCATTGAGAATCGCAGCGCCGTCGGGCGAGACCAGGATCGGATCACAGGTGACCTCCCGGATCTCCGGGATGTCCTCGACGAGGGTCGAGATGCGTTGCAGGATGTCGACGAGAGCGGATTTGTCGGCGGGGCGCTCACCGCGGAATCCGTCGAGCAGCGGCGCCGAGCGAGGCGCATCGATGAGATCGGCGGCGTCTCGATCCGACAGTGGCACCGCCCGGTACGCACGATCGCCCAGAAGTTCAAAGGTGCTGCCGGACAAGCCGAAGGAGATCAGCGGCCCGAATGACGGGTCATCGCGCATGGTGATGACGGTCCCCACCCCCTTGGGCGCCATCTTCTGCACGTGCAGGACGCCATCGCCGGTCAGTTCGGTCAGTTCGGCGAACGCCGTCACCACGGCGGTGGGATCGGGGAGATCCAGCCGCGCTCCCTCGCGGTCGAGACGGCCCCGCCAGCCCGGTGAGGTGGCCTTGACCGCCACCGGAAAACCCAGCTCGCGGGCGGCGGCACTGGCCTCGTGCATGGTCCGTACCTCGCGGAATGCCACGACATCTATGCCGTACCAGGTCAGCAGCCGGGCCGCGGCGACCTCGTTCAGCAGCCGACCGGTCGGCTCGATATCGGGGGTGTTCTCGTCCGGTGAGGTGCGCTCCCCGTCGGTGGTCTCGAGGCCAGCCATCTCCTCCCGGACGAACATGCGGGCGGCTTCGGGATCGACGTCGGCGGGCCGGATGACGGTCGGCTCGGGCCGGGCGCGCCAGCGCGCATACTGCCACGCGTTGGCCAGCGCGGACGCCGCGCGTTCGGGGCTGCCGTAGGACGGTATCGATCCCCGCTCCGGCAGGCCGTTCGGGCCGGGACGCATGAGTCCGGGCGGGATGCCCTCGACCGCCAGGAACGTCGTCACGATGGGCTTGGCCGCATCGGCGTCCGGGGTGTTGGCCGCGGCCATCAGTGCGCGCGCGTGCCAGTCGGCGTCAACCGCCACCGGCGGCACGAACACCACGATGATCGCGTCGACCTGGTCGTCGGCCATCGCCGCGGCCACTGCCGACTCGAACTCCTCCTCCGACGCGCCGGCCCCGATGTCGACGGTGCCGATCACGTCCAGACCACCGTTGCGGGCGGTGTCGGCGGCGAGGCTGCCGAGTACCGAGGAGTTGCCGATGATCCGGGTGCGCGGCCCGCGCGGCAGCGGCTGATAGGCGAATATCGTTGCGCAGTCGAACAACTCCGGGATGGTGTCGACCTGGATCACGCCGGCCTGCTCTAGCACCATCTGCGCGATGCGGTCGTCGAGGGTGGCCGCGGCCGATCGGGCGGCACGCACCGCGGTCAGCGCCCCTTTGCCGGACTTGACCGCCACGATGGGTTTGGTCCGCGAGACGCGACGCGCAATGCGCGAGAATTTCCGCGGGTTACCGAAACTCTCCAGATAGAGCAGCACCACATCGGTCGCGGTGTCGGTGTCCCAGTATTGCAACAGATCGTTGCCGGAGACGTCGGCGCGGTTACCCGCCGAGACGAAGGTCGACAAACCGATCTGACGCCGCGCGGCGGTGTCGAGGATGGCGATGCCCAGCGCACCGGACTGACAGAAGAAGCCGACCCGCCCGGCCGCGGGGATTCGTGGTGCCAATGTCGCGTTGAGCGCGACCTGTGGGTCGTTGTTGGCGACGCCGAGGGCGTTGGGTCCGACCAGACGCATGCCGTGTTCGCGCACCTGCTCGAGCAGGCGGCGCTCACTCGCCAAACCTTCCTCACCGGCCTCGCCGAACCCCGACGACACGATGACCAGGGTGCGTACGCCCTTGACGAGGCAGTCGTCGAGGACGTCGTCGACGACCGCGGCGGGCACGGCCACGACCGCCAGATCCACGGGATCGGGGATGTCACGCACCGTCTCGTAGGCACGGATACCCCGCACCGACGGCGGGCGCTGCCGGTCACGCAGACGCGGATTGCCATGCGCCACCGGATGTCCCACCGCGTGGTGACCGGCCGCGCCACCGGCGTGCACCTGTTCGTCGGGGTCCTCGCCACGATGTCCGGGCCCGTTGACCGGGAACACCGGTCCGGCGAATCCGCCGGCGATGATGTTGGCCAACAGGGCGTTGCCGACCTTCTTCGGATCGGTCGATGCACCGATCACCGCCACCGACATGGGTCGCAGCAGATTGGCGACGCTGCGCGCCTCGGACGCACGTTCGCGGGCGTTGCGCACCGACAGCAACGCCTCGGTCGGGTCGATGGTGAACTCGACGTGCACCGTCGCACCGTCGAAGGCGCGCGAGATCTGATATCCCGCATCGCGGAACACCGCGACCATGTTCGGGTTCTCGCTGAGCACCTCCGCCTCGAATCGGGTGAAGCCGTTCTCCGCGGCGGCGCCGGCGAGGTGTTCGAGAAGGATCGGCCCCAATCCGCGACCCTGATGCGCGTCGGCGACGACGAAGGCAACCTCGGCCGATTCGGGTTTGCCGTCGGCGGCGAGGCCCTCGTAGATGCCGATCGCGATGAACTCACCACCGAGCACGGCGACCAGCGCCACCCGCTGCTGGTGATCGACCGTGGTCATCCGCACCACCTCGCGCGGCGGCAGCGTCGGGGTGGGGCCGAAGTACCGCATGTAGCGGGTGCGTTCGCTCAGCCCGGCATGGAACCGGACGACGCGATCGGCGTCGTCGGGGACGATCGGCCGAAGATGAACCACGCCACCGTCGGAGGCCAGGACGTCGGCGATCCAGTGCCGCGGGTAATCCCAGGGCCCACGCGGGACCGGCCCCTCCACCGCGCGCGCTCCCGCGGTGGTGTCGGTATCGACGTCCGACTGTCCTGCGCCGTCCGAGGTGGGTTGCTCAGTCACGCGGATCCTCCGGGTCGAGTCCGTGCAGCGGGAACACCGCCTTGCGGGTGGCCATGATGGCGCGATCGGTCTGTCGCAGCGCCGAGTCGTCGATACCGGGCGGTGCTTGCTGACCGGTGTCGCCGTCCCAGGCGACATAACCGACGTCGCCGTCGTCGCTCATCGTGCCCACCGGTGCCGCCGAATACTCCGAGTAGATCGTGCCCGCGACCTCGGTGGCGGTCTCACACCATTGCTCACCGATGGTGGTCTCGACGGGGATGTCGCGGTCGAGGACCACGCCGAGCAGGTGCGTCCAACTGCGCGGTACCACGTTGACCACGCCGTAGCCCCCGCCACCGACCGCGATCCACCGTCCCTCACAGTACTTTTCGGCGAGGTCACGCATGGCGATCATCGCCGCGCGTTGCCCGTCGACGGTCAGTGCCAGATCGGTCAGCGGGTCGGCGCGGTGACTGTCCGCACCGCACTGGCTGATCAGGATCTGTGGTGCGAACTCGGCGATCATCGATGGCACCACCGCATGAAACCCTCTCAGCCACAACCGGTCCGGGGTGTTCGGCATGAACGGCAGATTCACCGCGGTGCCGTGTGCATCCTCCTCACCGATCTCGGTCGGCCAACCGGTGCCGGGCCACAGGGTGGCCGGATGCTGGTGCAGCGAGATGGTCATGACACGCGGGTCGGCGACGAACTCGGCCTGCACCCCGTCACCGTGGTGGGCGTCGATGTCGATGTAGGCGATGCGGTCGTAGCCGTGGTCGAGCAACCACCGGATGGCGACCGAACAGTCGTTGTAGATACAGAACCCCGCGGCCCGCGATCGCATGGCATGGTGCATGCCGCCGCCGATGTTGACCGCCCGGCGCACCGATCCCGATGCGACGGCCTGCGCGGCGGCGAGCGTCCCACCGACGAGCAGCCGAGCGGCTTCGTGCATCCCGTCGAAGACGGGATTGTCGGCGTCACCGAGTCCGAACAGCCGCGCCAGCAACGGCCCGGACAACGACGCGGTGCCCGATCCGACGGCCCGCACGGCATCGATGTAGTCGCGGGAGTGCACCGGGATCAGCGCGTCGTCGTCGATCTGCAACGGGTCGGCGAGGTCGACGTCGTCGAGTACCCCGAGACTGCGCGCCAACGACATCGTCAACGCCAGACGCACGGGGTTCATCGGGTGGGAGTGCGCCCACCGGTAGGACAGGAAGTCCTCACTCCAGATCACCGCTGCACTCATCGAGGACTCCACTGACTCGGCACGGATTTCAGGCTAGTGGGTCCGACGCCCGCCCGGTGCGGATCGGCACGGGGGCGACGACGCTCACACCGACGACACTCACCGAGGAGCCGACGACGCCACGCGGGTGTTCCGGGGCGCTCGACGACTTCGCCGATGCCGGTGCTGGTCAAGGTACCCTTGGTGACGACGAAGGGACTGCGGACAGTGAACGATCTGGTTGACACCACCGAGATGTACCTGCGGACGATCTACGACCTCGAAGAAGAGGGGATCGTCCCACTGCGTGCTCGTATCGCCGAGCGTCTCGATCAGAGCGGACCGACGGTGTCACAGACGGTGGCGCGCATGGAACGCGACGGGCTGTTGCGGGTCGCGGGGGACCGCCACCTCGAACTCACCGACAAGGGCCGCGGTCTCGCGATCGCCGTCATGCGTAAGCACCGGCTGGCCGAACGACTGCTCGTCGATGTCATCGGGATGCCCTGGGACCA
This sequence comes from Gordonia sp. YC-XJ4, assembly GCF_059511865.1. Taxonomy (NCBI): domain Bacteria; kingdom Bacillati; phylum Actinomycetota; class Actinomycetes; order Mycobacteriales; family Gordoniaceae; genus Gordonia; species Gordonia sp. YC-XJ4. Next base: position 2,567,416 of record NZ_CM183447.1, on the reverse strand, counting down.
GGTGCACGACGAGGCCTGCCGCTGGGAGCACGTGATGAGCGAGAACGTCGAACGACGTCTGCTGGCGGTGCTCGACAACCCCACCACCTCGCCCTACGGGAACCCGATTCCCGGCCTCGAGGCGCTCGGCGCCGAGGCCGCGACCCCCATCGACACCGCGACCCGGCTCTCCGATCTCCCGCAGGGCGACCCGGTCGCGGTGATCGTTCGCCGCGTCGCCGAGCACGCCCAGTCCGATCGCGAGTTGATCTCCGATCTCCGTGAGGCCGGGGTCGTCCCCAACGCCCGGGTGACGGTGACCTGTACCCCGCAGCGCGTCGAGGTCGACACCCCGGGTCACGAGGGTCTGGTCCTCTCCGCGGAGATGGCGCACTCGATCTTCGTCGAGAAGGTCTAGCCGACCGGTTCTGACCGGCCGGCGACGCGCACCACCACGCTGCGCGGGCGACACTGGCTGGGCCACGGTTCGGCGACACGGCCGGTCAGCCGACGGCACGCAGTGTTGCTCGGGGGATCACCACCCCGAGATCGGTGGCGATGCCATAGGACTCGTCGATCATCTCCCAGAGCAGTGAGGGTGTCGCGCCGCCGCGCAACGCCTGGTCGAGCAGGGTCGCCAGTTTCCACCCGGGGTCGGCGGCCAACGCGCAGTCGAGCGCGATACCCGCGAACGCCCCTTCCCCGCCGATGTAATGCAGGTGTGCGAGAAGTGTTGCGGCACTGGCACGTCCGGTACCTCGCAATCGGCGCGTGAGGGTGCGCCACAGGTTTTCCGCATCTGATCTCAGGTCGGTGACCGCGCAGGCGAGTGCGGCGTCGCGCACCGGGAGTGTGGTGATCGCGCGGTGCAGCACCGTCATGGTCGCGCAGTCGGGGACGCCCGGCGCCTGCATCGCGCGGAGAACGGCGCGCAACAACTCGGCGTTTCGCCCTTCTCGGGGTTCGATACCACCGTGGGGTTCGATACCAACGTGGGATTCGATACCACCGTCGGATTCGATACCGGCCAGAGCCGGACGGGTCGCCCGCTCCCCTCGCGGTGGTGCCAACCGCAGCTCGGTTCGCGCCGAGACCGGCTGCACCGCAATGGATTCGGTGCGGATCGGGGAATCGCTGCTCGGGAATTCGCAGTTCAGGGAGTCACAGTTCGGGGAGTCACAGTGCGGCAGCGGGGTGAGCATCGCGGCCATCTCGCCGCGATCAGCCAATATCCGTCGACCTGTCGACACCGCCTCGGCGACGGCGGTCGGCGAGGTGTAGGGATCGGCCATGGTTCCACTGGCCGGTCGGCCGCCCACCCCGGCTGCTGTCGGACCGGCGCAGCGTCTCCAGATCAGTTGCCAGGGCGCATGCCGCTCGAAGGCGGTGACGACGAAACCCTGTGCGAGACCACCGGAATCGGCGAGGCAGTCGTCGGCCAGGGAGAACACCTGACGGTAGCGGTCATCGTGGGGCGAATATCGGTCGTCGGCGATCACCGCGAGCACCGGTCCCCCGCCGTGTCGGCGGACGATGTGCCCGAAACTCTCGGCGACGACGAGCAGTTCGTCGGTGGCGCGCCCGTCCGGCGTCAGCGACAGGTCGTAGCGCATGGCAACCCGCACACTGTTCGGGGACTGGAGAACGACGACGATCAGCGAGCGGCTCGGGATGAATCCGAGGAGCGCGGGGACCGCACTGAGCAATGTGGTCGCATCGATGGGTGAGGGCGGTGTCTGTGGCGTCATGCGCTGATCGTGGTCGTCGGCGCCGTCCGGTCCCCGTCGGTCGAGACCGCTACGGACCGGTGATCCCCCGATCTCCGCTCGTCCACAACCATCGGCACGCACCGAGGTCAGAAGGCAGCAGCCACCGCTTTGGTGAACAGCGCGTCGAGATTCCCGGCGGCCGCGGGGTCGATGGCGCCGTCACCGGCCCATCGGTACTGCGCGTACACGCGGACGTCACCGCGTTGTCCGAGCAACGTCAGACTGCTCGTGGCGGTGGAGTGGGAGATGTCACCGGTGAACACGGTGCGCTGCAACGCGGCGGTGGCAACCCCGGCCGGTGCCGGCGGAGCCGGTGGTATTCGGGTCGCCACGATGCTGCCGGCCCGCTGCCCACCGGTACGGGTCTCCGGGCACCGACCGGCTTGGGCGAGTAGTGCGGCGAGCCCGTCGTGCACGCGGGCGATCGCGGAGGTGTACGACGTCGATCCCGAGGCCACGATCACCGAGGTGACGACGGCACCGGCGGCCGATGGAGCCGGGGGTGCGCAATCGACCGGATAGGCCACCGCCGGATCGTTACCGCTCACTCCGGCCAGGGCGAACGGCACCGCCGTCTCGGGGACCCGAGTCGCACCCGGAACCGGGAAGTCGGCAGGGAGCACCGCACGATCGGAGAGGTCCGCGGCCGAGTTGCCCACCGCCTGACCATCCGTCGTACAACCGGCGAAGAGCAGGGCCGCACAGACTGACATACCCGTAAGTCGGGGCAGAACACCGACCACAGCGACATGCCGGCGCCGTGACGAACGGCACGCTCGGCGATGAGGTGTCATGGGTTCCCGCGATGGGTCGTCATGGGAATCGTCATCATGGGAATCACTGTGCCACTCGTCGACCGGAGCACAGCGCACACACGGCGGGAATCGCCGCCCGGCGACAATGGTTGCAGTGGCGGAGACGGTGCGAGAACCGTCTGCGATACGGCGCCGAGCTGCGGAATTGGTCTGCAGCGGCGCAGATGCGAGACAATGGTGGTTCACGCCCACGCTCACCTGGGGCGACGGGCCACATCGAGGAGGATTGACATGGACGAGCGGACCGCCGACGACGGCTCGCGCGACGATGCCTCGCGCGGTGACGGCTCGCTGTACGAGCTGGCCTTTCCCGCGCCCGCCATGGGACGCCACGACACGGGTCCGGTGCTGATCCACGCTCTCGACGGCTTCGCCGACGCGGGCCATGCGGTGGCGCTGGCCGCAGCTCATCTGCGCAACAGTCTGGAGTCCGATCTGGTCGCGACCTTCGACACCGATGAGCTGATGGACTACCGCTCCCGCCGTCCGATGGTCGACTTCAGCGGAGAGACCTTCACCGGTGTGGCGATGCCGACGCTGACCCTGCATGCTGTCCGCGACGCGAACGATCGACCGTTCTTGCTGCTGTCCGGCTCGGAGCCGGACCTGCGGTGGGAGAAGTTCACCGAGGCCGTGCGGCGCTTGGCCGACCGTTTCGGAGTCACCGACGTCGTCGGGCTCAATGCCATCCCGATGGCCGTTCCACACACCCGACCGGCATCGATCACCGCCCACGGCAGCGATCCCGACATCCTCGGCGACCTGCCACGATGGGGTACCGCGATGAAACTGCCGGCCAGCGCCTCGATGCTGCTCGAACTGCGGCTGGGACAGGGTGGACGTCGCGCCTCGGGGCTATCGGTGCACGTGCCGCATTATCTGTCGCAGACCGACTACCCCGCTGCCGCATCCCGACTGCTGACGGCAGTGACGGCGATCACCGGCCTCGACCTGCCCGTCGCCGCCCTCGACACCGCGGCCGAGCGGGTCCGCGAACAAGTCGACACAGAGGTCTCGGGCAACGCCGAGATCGAGACGGTGGTGACGGCGCTCGAGCAGCAATACGACGCATTCCAGCAGGCGCAGACCGAACGGTCGTCGCTTCTCGCCACCGAGGAATCCCTGCCCAGTGGGGACGAACTCGGCGCCGAGCTCGAACGCTTCCTCGCAGACCTGCATCAGGGTGGCGGCGATCAGCCGGACGGCGGTAATCAGTACGGCAGCGGCGATCAGAACGGCAGCGGCGACCATCCCGACGACGGCAGCGGTGGCCGACCATTTCCGATCTGAGCCGACCCGATCCGGGCGACGCCGCCCGGATCGGCGACCCGGATGTGTCCGCACCGTCCTCTGCACCGCTGCCCCCAGCACCCCTGTCCCCCACCGCCGATGAGGACACCGCCTTCGAGGAGTTCACCAACTGGTGGGCGGGACGCGGCATCGCGTTCTACCCGCATCAGGAGGACGCCCTGCTCGAGTTGGTGTCGGGCAACAACGTCATCCTCGCCACACCGACCGGGTCGGGGAAGTCGCTGGTGGCCTCCGGCGCGATCCATTTCGCTCGCTGTCGTGGCCGGCGTGCCTTCTACACCGCCCCGATCAAGGCGCTGGTGAGCGAGAAGTTCTTCGACCTGTGTGAGCAGTTCGGCGCCGAGCACGTCGGGTTGCTGACCGGCGACGCCGCGGTCAACGCCAACGCCCCCATCATCTGCGCGACCGCCGAGATCGTCGCCAATCTCGCGCTGCGCGACGGCCCCGACAGCGACATCGGGGTGCTCGTCGCCGACGAGTTCCACTTCTACGGCGAACGCGACCGGGGGTGGGCTTGGCAGGTACCGCTCATCGAGCTCCCCCACACGCAGTTCCTGCTGATGTCGGCGACGCTGGGCGATGTCACCTTCTTCGTCGACGATCTGCGCCGCCGCACGGGCCGGGACACCGTCGCCATCACCGGGACACAACGCCCGGTACCGCTGGAGTACGCGTATGCGATGACGCCGATCCACGAGACCATCGAGGACCTCATCGATCGCGGACGGTCCCCGATCTACGTCGTGCACTTCACCCAGGCCGCGGCGGTCGAGCGCGCGCAGGCACTGTTGTCGGCGCGGATCTGTGACAAAGCCGAGCGCGCCGAGATCGCGGACGCCATCGGCGATTTCCGGTTCTCCACCGGATTCGGCTCCACCTTGTCGAAGCTGCTGCGGGCCGGGATCGGGGTACATCACGCGGGCATGCTGCCCAGATACCGGCGCCTCGTCGAACGTCTGGCCCAGCGTGGTCTGCTCAAGGTCGTCGCGGGCACCGACACGCTCGGGGTCGGGATCAATGTCCCGATCCGGACCGTGTTGTTCGCCGGACTCAGCAAATACGACGGCACCCGGGTGCGGCGATTGCGGGCCAGGGAATTCCACCAGATCGCCGGACGTGCCGGTCGCGCCGGATTCGATACGATCGGTTACGTCGTCGCCCAGGCACCCGAACACGACGTGGAGAACGCGCGAGCGGTCAGCAAGGCCGGTGACGACCCGAAGAAGCTCCGCAAGATCGTCCGCAAGAAGCCCCCGGAGGGATTCGTCTCCTGGGGCGAGAAAACCTTCCTGCAACTCGCCGAGGCCCCCGACGAGCCGCTGCGTTCGCACTTGCAGATGACCACCGCGATGCTCATGGAGGTCCTCGGCCGGCCCGGCGACTGTTTCGCGGCCACCCGGCACCTCCTCGAGGACAACCACGAGCCCCGCGATCGACAACTGCGTCATATCCGGCACACCATCGCCCTCTACCGCGATCTGCGCAACGCCGGCATCGTCGTCCAGCTCGACCGGCCGGACGCCGAGGGCAGACACGTGGCGCTGTCGGTGGACATGCCGGAGAACTTCGCGCTGACCAATCCGTTGTCGGCGTTCGCGCTCGCCGCGTTCGAACTCCTCGACCCGGACTCGTCGACGTACGCCCTCGACGTGGTGTCGATCCTCGAGTCGACGCTCGAGGATCCGCGGCCGTTGTTGCTCGCGCAGCGCAAGGTCGCCCGCGACGCCGCGATCGCGGAGATGAAGGCCGACGGCATCGAATACGAGGAGCGGATGTCGCGGCTGGAGGAGATCAGCTGGCCCCGGCCCCTCGCCGAGGAGATCTCCTATGCCTTCGACGTCTACCGCCGGGGCCATCCGTGGGTGTCGTCGTTCCCCCCGAAACCGAAGTCGGTCCTGCGCGAGATGCTCGAGCGGGCGATGACCTTCACCGAGCTGATCTCCGCTTATGGCCTCGCCCGCAGCGAGGGCATCGTGCTGCGCTACCTCTCGGACTGTTATCGAGCTCTGCGACAAGGACTTCCGCTCGCCGTGGCGACCGAGGAGATCGAGGACATCACCGACCGCGTCGGCGCGATGATCCGCGACGTGGACTCCAGCCTGCTCGACGAATGGGAAGAACTCGCCCACGCCGTGGCGACGAACCGGGCCTGATCGCCGACGCGGTCAGACCGGGATCGCCGGCGTGGCGACCCGCACCGGCGCGATCTCCTCGACCAGTCCGGCAATCACGGCGGCCAGCCGCCGATACGGTTCGTCGCGGCCCGACGAGGCCCGATAGACCAACCCGATCCGCCGTCCCGGACGCGGCGCGGTGAATCGCGCGATCGCCAATTCGCCTGCCGCCGTTTCGGAGTCGACCGCGGTCTCGGGGATCAGCGTGACCCCCAGCCCACCTTCGACACATTGCACCGCGGTGGCCAGCGATGCCGCGCGGGTGTGCCCGAGGTCGGGTGAGACCCCGGCCAGTCGACAGACCTCGAGTGCCTGATCGCGCAGACAATGCCCCTCGTCGAGCAGGAGCAGCGGAAGATCGGCGAGGGTGCTCGGATCGACGCGTTTGCGGCCGGCGAGCGGATGGCCGACGGGCAGGGCGAGCACGAAATCCTCGTCGTACATCGGGATTTCGGCAATACCGCCGGCCTCTGCCGGCAGGGCCAGGACAGCCACGTCCAGCGAGCCCTCGCGCAGCGCGGTGAGCAGACGGGCGGTCTGATCCTCGACCACCCGCAGTTCGAGGCCGGGTAACCGGGCCGGCAACCCGCGCAGCATCCGCGGCAGGATGTACGGCGCAACCGTGGGGATCACCCCGAGGCGCACCGCGCCGGAGAGCGGATCGTCGGCACCGGCCGCCGCGGACAAGAAGTCGTCGGCGGCGTCGGTCACCGCGATCGCCTTGGGGAGCAGGGCCTGGCCCTCCGGAGTCAAGAAGACACGCCGTGTGGTGCGCTCGATGAGTTTGCGTCCGAGACCCGCCTCCAGGGCGGCCAGCGCCTGTGACAGCGACGGCTGACTGATCCCCAATTCGGTTGCCGCAGAACCGAAATGATGTTTGCGTGCCAGCGTGACGAAGGCACGCAGGCCGGCCACCGACGGCTGATAAGTTTTATCGGGCATACCTATCAGTGTAGTGCTAATCATCACGTTTCACTTTCACCGATTCCCGAGCACAATGGTCGGTGCGAAGCATTATCGGTACTGCCGTGCCGATCCGTCCGGATCGCCGGCGCCCGCGCGACTAGAAGGAGAGATTGCACACCATGGCTCTGCTCACGATCGGCGATCAGTTCCCCGCCTACAACCTCACCGCTGTGATCGGCGGCGACCTGTCGAAGGTCGACGCCCAGCAGCCCGACGACTACTTCACCCAGATCTCCAGCGATGATCATCCCGGCAAGTGGCGGATCATCTTCTTCTGGCCCAAGGACTTCACCTTCGTGTGCCCGACCGAGATCGCCGCCTTCGGCAAGCTCAACGACGAGTTCGCCGACCGCGACGCCCAGGTGCTCGGCGCCTCGGTGGACAACGAGTTCGTCCACTTCCAGTGGCGCGCCCAGCACGAGGACCTCAAGACCCTCCCCTTCCCGATGCTGAGCGACCTCAAGCGCGAACTGGCCACCGCGGCAGGTGTTCTCAACGCCGACGGCGTCGCCGACCGCGCCACCTTCATCGTCGACCCGAACAACGAGATCCAGTTCGTCTCGGTCACCGCGGGTTCGGTGGGACGCAACGTCGACGAGGTGCTCCGCGTCCTCGACGCGCTGCAGTCCGACGAACTGTGCGCCTGCAACTGGCGCAAGGGCGATCCCACCATCAACGCGGGCGAACTGCTGACCGCCAGCGTCTGAGAGGAGCACTCATGAGCATCGACAATCTCAAGGAAGCCCTCCCCGAGTACGCCAAGGACCTCAAGCTCAACCTCGGTTCGATCAGCCGCACCACCGCGCTGAACGAGGAGCAGCTGTGGGGCACCCTGCTCGCGACCGCTGCGGCGACGCGAAATGCCAAGGTGCTGGCCGAGATCGGCGAGGAAGCCGCCGACACGCTGTCCGCGGAGGCCTACAACGCCGCCCTGGGCGCCGCGTCGATCATGGGGATGAACAACGTCTTCTATCGCGGCCGCGGATTCCTCGGCGGCAAGTACGACGACCTGCGTCCCGGTCTGCGGATGAACATCATCGGCAACCCCGGCGTCGACAAGGCCAACTTCGAGTTGTGGTCGTTCGCGGTCAGCTCGATCAACGGCTGCGAGCACTGCGTGGGCGCGCACGAGGCCACCCTGCGTGAGGCGGGCGTCGACCGCGAGGCGATCTTCGAGGCACTCAAGGTCGCCTCGATCGTGGCCGGCGTCGGCCAGGCGATCGCCACCACCGAGGTGCTGAGCGGCGTCTGATCGGCGTGTGACAGCCCCTCTGTGACAGAAGATGTCGGGCCCGGTGTCTGCGTGAGCGCAGGCACCGGCCCGAGTCGTCAACGGCGTGCGCGCTCCGACGTGCGGGCTCCGCCTCAGCTCAGTGCGTCGCCGATGCGGCTCGCGAGGTCGCCGACCTCTGCGGTGCTCATCACGAAGGCCGGGGAGATCTGCAGGGCGCCCTGCCCGGCGGCACGTCCGCTCACCCCGTGCCTGCGCATGGCCGCCACCGCGTCCTGGGCACGTGCGGGATCGGCGAGCTGGACGGCGCTGACCGCGCCCAACCCGGTGCGGACCTCGCTCACGGCGTCGAGATCGGCGAGCGGGCGTAGCGCCGTCGCCAGATCGGTCTCCAGACGCGTCGCCTCGGCGAGCAGGCCCTCGCGTTCGATGATGTCGAGATTGGCCATCGCCGCCGCGGCGGCACCGGCGTGACCGCCATAGGTGTAGCCGTGTCGCCACCAGACGCCGCCGGCGTAGAACGGCTCGGCGATCCGTGGTGCGATGAACACCGCGCCCATCGGCACGTACCCCGACGTCAGTCCCTTGGCGGTGGTCATCAGATCCGGTTGCAGATCGAACCGGGACGACGCGAACCAGCTGTCGCCACCGATGCGACCGAAACCGGTGACCACCTCGTCGGCGACGAACAGCACGTCGTGGTCACGGCAGATCTGGCGCACCTCGGCGAGATACCCCTCGGGCGGCAGGTACACCCCGCCGGCGCCGATGATCGGTTCGCAGAAGAAGGCGGCCACCCGATCGGCGCCGACCCGTTCGATGAGCCCGAGCAGACTCTTGGCGTCGTCCCAGCCGACCGACTCCGCGTCGGGCATGAGTTGTCCGTAGCCGTCGTGGTTTGCCGGGATACCGGCCAGCGAGGTACCCGCGACATGCATGCCGTGGTAGGCCTTGGTGCGGCCGACGAGCAAGGTCTTCTCCGGCTTGCCGACCTCGGTCCAGTACCGTCGCGCCAGCTTGGCCGCGGTGTCGACGGAATCGCTACCGCCGGAGGTGAAGAAGATCTTGCTGCCGGGTACCGGTGCCAGCGCGGCGAGCCGGTCGGCGAGGGTGTCGGTGACATCGGCGGTGAGGTCACCGAATCCGGAGTAATGGGCCAACGTCGCCAATTGTGTGCGCACGGCGTCGGCGATCTCGGTGCGACCGTGACCGACGTTGGTGAACCACAGTCCCGCCGTGGCGTCGAGGTAGGAGTTGCCCTGCGCATCCCAGATGCGCGCCCCCTCACCGCGGGTGACGACGAACGGACCGTTGGTACTCACCGAACCCATGTCGGCGAAGCCATGCCACAGCGAACCAGCCATGGTCACCATGATGCCGGTCGCCGCCGTGCACGTGCGTCGCGGGGGCGGGCAGGAGCCGGTGCGATCCAGCCCACCCCCGCCCGACCCCATATCCTGGAACGCATCATGTCCTCCTCCCCCGCCCGCTCCACCGCTCATCCGGAGGACGTCGATCCTCACGAACTGCGCGAGCGCATCGCTCGGCTGAGCATCGTCGACGAGCACTCGTTGGGCCGCAGACTCGACAAACTCGGACTCGACAAGCGCGGACCGGACGAACGCGGAGCAGCTCCCTCGCCCGAACGTCTGGACGGCCTGCTCCGTGCGATCGAGGGCGCCGAGAAACGGATCGCTGCTCGACGTGCTGCGATCCCGGTCATCGAGTATCCGGCGGAGCTCCCGGTGTCGGCGGCGCGTGCGGAGATCGCCGCGGCGATCGCCGAGCATCAGGTGGTCGTCGTCGCCGGGGAGACCGGGTCGGGCAAGACCACCCAGTTGCCGAAGATCTGCCTCGAGCTCGGCCGCGGTGTGCGGGGGGCGATCGGTCACACCCAACCCCGTCGGATCGCGGCCAGTTCGGTGGCGCGCCGGATCGCCGACGAGACGGGCACCCACATCGGCGACGCCATCGGTTACTCCGTGCGGTTCTCCGATCGTTCGGGTGCCGACACGCTGGTGAAGGTGATGACCGACGGCATCCTGCTGCGGGAGATCTCCTCGGACCAAATGCTGCGGCACTACGACACGATCATCGTCGACGAGGCCCACGAACGCAGTCTCAACATCGATTTCATCCTCGGTTATCTGCGCCGCCTGCTGCCCCGCCGGCCCGACCTCAAGGTCATCATCACCTCGGCGACCATCGAACCCGACCGATTCGCACGGCATTTCGCCACCGCCGATACCGAGGTGCCGATCCTCGAGGTGTCGGGGCGCACGTATCCGGTCGAGGTGCGGTATCGCCCGCTGTCACTGCGGGAAGACCCTGATTCCGGCGACGACGCCGGTGGCGGCGAGCACGCCGATCTCGATCTGTTCGAGGGGATCGACGCCGCAATCGGCGAGTTGTGGGGCGCGAATGGTCGCGGGGACATCCTGGTGTTCCTGCCCACCGAACGCGACATCAGAGAGGCCGCGGCAGTGCTGTCGCGTCGTGTCGCCGCGGGCGCGGAGGTGGTTCCGCTGTTCGCGCGGTTGTCCATCGCCGACCAACAGAAGGTGTTCTCGCCGTCGGACGGCCGTCGAATCGTGTTGGCCACCAACGTGGCCGAGACATCGCTGACGGTTCCGGGCATTCGCTACGTCATCGATTCGGGGACCGCACGCATCTCCCGCTATTCGACGCGCACGAAGGTGCTCCGGCTGCCGATCGAACCCATCTCGCAGGCCAGCGCCCGCCAGCGTGCCGGGCGCTGCGGGCGCGTCGCGCCCGGCGTGTGTATCCGGCTGTACTCCGAGGCGGACTTCGACGCCCGGCCCGCCTTCACCGATCCGGAGATCCTGCGCACCAACCTGGCGTCGGTGATCCTGCAGATGACCGCGCTGCGCCTCGGCGACATCGCCCACTTCCCGTTCGTGCAGCCACCCGACGCCCGGGCGATCCGCGACGGCATGGCAGTCCTGGGTGAACTGGGCGCGATCACCACCGGCGGCCAGAAGACGCGCGGCACAGCGCGGTCGGACTCCGGCACTGCCCGGTCGGACTCCGGCACGGCGCCCCGGCTGACGCCGGTCGGCGCGACGATGGCGCGCATTCCGGTCGATCCGCGGATCGCTCGCATGCTCGTCGGCGCCCGCGACGAGGGATGTCTGGAGCACGTGCTCGTCATTGCTGCGGCATTGTCGCTGCCCGATGTCCGTGAGCGACCGGCCGAACATCGGGAGGCCGCCGACGCCGCGCATCGTCGCTTTGCGGTCCCGGGCTCGGATTTCCTCGCCTACCCGGCGCTGTGGGCGTATCTGCAGGAGAAGCGCAAAGAGCTGTCGGGCAATCAATTCCGGCGGATGTGCGAGCGCGAGTTCCTGCACTATCTGCGCATCCGGGAATGGCAGGACCTGCATCGGCAGTTGCGCGGCATCGTCTCCGACCTCGACTGGGAGACTCCACGCACCGAGATCGATGCCGATGCGATCCATCGCGCGATCCTCGCCGGGCTGCTCGGCAACATCGCCGCACGCAATGCCGAGGGCCGCGAATACACCGGAGCCCGCAACACCACGCTGATGATCTTCCCCGGGTCGTCGGTCGCCAAGAAGCCGCCCGCGTTCCTGATGGCGGCCGAGATCATCGAGACGTCACGGTTGTTCGCGCACACCGTGGCCGGGGTGGACCCGTTGTGGGTGGAACGGTTGGCCGGCGACCTGGTCAAACGCACCTACAGCGAGCCGCACTGGTCGTCGCGGCGGGGCGCGGCGATGGCCTACGAACGCGTCACCCTCTACGGGGTCACCCTCGTCGCACGACGCCGGGTGACCTATGGCCCCATCGACCCCGAGGTCTCCCGGGAGTTGTTCCTCCGGCACGCCCTGGTCGAGGGCGACTGGAAGACCGACCACGAGTTCTTCCACCGGAATCGGCAACTGCTCAGCGACGCCGCCGATGTCGAGCACCGCGCCCGACGGCGCGATGTGGTGATCTCCGAGGAGCAACTGTTCGAGTTCTACGATCAGCGCATCCCTGCCGAGGTGACCTCGGCGCGACATTTCGACTCCTGGTGGAAGAAGACGCGGTCGGCGCAACCGCATCTGCTCGACCTGACCGCGGCCGATGTGGCGGCTGACGTCGCCGTCGCCGACACCGACTATCCGGGGTTCTGGCAGCAGGGCCAGACCCGTCTGGAGCTGCGGTATCGTTTCGAGCCCGGCGCGCCCGACGACGGCGTCACCGTCGTCATCCCGAAAGATCTTCTGCCCCATGTACGCAACGCCGGCTTCGATTGGCTGGTCCCGGGGATGCGCTCGGAGTTGGCGACCGAACTCGTCAAGACCCTGCCGAAGTCGCTGCGCAAGACGATGGCACCGGCCCAACGTTTCGCCGATCTGGCGCTCTCTCGGCTGACCCCACGCTCGGAACCGCTGATCCGCGGTCTGGCCCGGGAGTTGTCGACCGTCACCCGTCACTCGGTCTCGCCCGCCGACTTCGACCCCGACCGACTCCCGACTCATCTGCGCATCCACTTCGCGGTCGTCGACGACAAGGGCGAGATCCTCACCCGTACTTCATCGTTCGCCGAACTGTCGGAACCGATACCCGCCGCCACCACACAGACGGCCACACCGGTGTACACCACGTGGACCGACGAGGGCATCGGAACACTCGCGCCGAGCGAGACCGCCGACGTCGCCGGGCAGACCATCACCCGTTACCCGACTCTGCACGTGACCCACCGCGCCGGCCATCCCGACGGGGTCTCGATTGTCCGGGCGGCGACCACCACCGAGGCGAGCACCGCCCTGGCCGGCGGCGTGATCGTGTTGTTGGAGAACACGATCCCCGCATTGAGTCCGAAAGCCGCCTCCGGACTGGACCCTGCCGGACGGATCGCGTTGAGCCAGAGCCCCTATCGGGAGCCGGCGCGGTTGTTCGGCGATTGCACACGCCGAGCGATCCGTGATCTCGTGGAGCCCGACGAACTGCGCGTCGTACGTTCGCCCCAGGCGTTCGCCGCGCTCGCCCAACGGCTGCGGCCAGCGGTGACCGACGCCGCTCCGGAGTATCTACGCCTCGCGGTCGACGTCCTGCGGGAGTTGGTGGCACTGCGCGGTGTGATCGACACCCATTCGGGGCAACTCGCCGCCGACGACGTCGCCGAACAGCTCGGCCATCTGGTGTTCGACGGCTTCGTCGCCGCCACCCCACGGGAGCACCTGGCGGAGGTGCCCCGCTATCTGCGCGCTGCCCGTGAGCGCCTGGAGCATCTGCCGGCATCCGCCGCGCGGGATCGCGCCGGCATGGAGGCATTGGATCGGGTGGTGGAGCGCTGGAACCAGCGGCTCGCGCAGGTGCCCGACGGCAGGCGAGACGCGGTCAACGAACAGGCGCATTGGCTCGTCGAGGAATTGCGGGTCGGTCTGTTCGCGCAGCGACTGGGCACGCGTTATCCGATCTCGGAGAAACGGGCGCTACGGACCCTGGACCGACTCGGCTGACACGACGCCGGCTGCGGGCGTCGTCCGGCCGTGGGTCAGATTGCCCTGCAGGTCGTCGATCTCGCGTTGGAAGTCCTCGAGGGAATCGAACGAGCGGTACACCGACGCGAATCGCAGGTAGGCGACCTCATCGAGGTCGCGCAAGGGTTTGAGGATCGCCAATCCGACCTCGTTGCTGGGGATCTCGGCGACTCCGGAGGCCCGAACGGTCTCCTCGACCTGTTGGGCGAGCTGCGCGAGATCGTCCTCGTCGACCTGGCGTCCCTGACACGCGCGTCGGACCCCACGCATCACTTTCTCGCGGCTGAAGGGCTCGGTGACGCCATTGCGTTTGACGACGGCCAGGACAGCGGTCTCCACCGTCGAGAACCGGCGACCGCATGCGCTGCAGGAGCGGCGCCGACGGATCGCCTGCCCCTCGTCGGCAACTCGGGAGTCGATGACCTTGGTGTCATCATTCCTGCAGAACGGGCAGCGCATACACCGACAATACCGCCCCACCGCGGTGGAACAGCCGTGTGATCGCCTACCCCGGTCGTCACCGGTAGGCGGGTACCAGCAGTGCCTGACCGACCTGGAGCCCGCTGCCGGACATCTCGTTCATCCGCGCGATCTCGTCGATGACGGCCTGCCGGGGCAGGTCGGGCGCGACCCGTGCGGCAACCGAGTTCAGCGATTCCCCGGCACGTACGTGCACGACCTCGGTGGCCGCGGGCGTCGGCGTGGTCGACTGCTGGTAGTCGCTACCGGCCACGGCCACCAGCCACACCAGCAGCGCCAGGGCGACACCGGTCAGCACGGCCACCATCGCACCGGTACGGCGAGCGGTGCGGTGCGCGGTGACCCGCGGGCCGACCGGAGTTGCGCAACGGGTGCCCGCAACCGCCGGAAGGCGGCGCGCACCGGTCCGGGCCGGGCCCGCATATGCCGGTCGTCGGCGGGCCGGGTCGCGCTCGAGCGTGCGCCGCTCTGGGAGGCGACGGTCGGACGACCGGTGTTCGGGCGCGCGGTGTTCGAGCACCCGGTGTTCGAGCGCCCGGTGCTCGACGGTTGCGCGGGCCGGCATCGACGCCCCGCGGCGAACGGCGGCGGCGCGGTGAGCCGTCCGGCGGGACCGAACGGGCAGGTCGTTGGTGCCCGGCGCGGTGGGCAGAAGTACGGTCGGCATGGCGTCTCCCTATCTCGATCATGCATTCGAAGAACGGATGTTCGAGTTCTACCACGGGGCACCGACAATTTCTCGCGACACGTCGAACACATGTTTGAGGTTGCCTGTCGCCTCGGCTACCCTGGCCGGTGTTCAGCTCTCCACAGGGCCCGTCAACCAGGGCGTACCCCGCGAGGATGTGCGCACCGACCGAAAGGATGCGAACCCCATGAGTGAGAAGAAGGGCCGCTCGGGTGACCCCGACGCGGCGACCGTCACCGATCCGGACGACGCCGTCGCGACCGGCCCGATCGATCCCGCGGCCGTCGAGGCCGCGCTCACCCCGCGCCAGAAGGGCGTGCTCGATGTGATCCGCAAGTCCGTGCGCGAACGCGGGTATCCGCCGAGCATCCGCGAGATCGGCGACGCCGTCGGCCTGGCGTCGACCTCATCGGTCGCGCATCAGCTGCGAACCCTCGAGCGCAAGGGTCTGCTCAAACGCGATCACAACCGACCCCGCGCGGTGAACGTCCAGGACGGCGATCCCACGCCCACCGACGACAACCCGAATGCGTCGAACCTCCCCACGCCGACGTTCGTGCCGGTTCTGGGACGTATCGCGGCCGGCGGGCCGATCCTGGCCGAGGAGGCCGTCGAGGATGTCTTCCCGCTGCCGCGTGAACTCGTTGGCGACGGGTCACTGTTCCTGCTGCGCGTCGTCGGTGAATCGATGATCGACGCGGCCATCTGCGACGGCGACTGGGTGGTCGTTCGTCAACAGAACGTCGCCGACAACGGCGACATCGTCGCGGCGATGATCGACGGCGAGGCGACGGTCAAGACCTTCAAGCGCAAGGACGGCCATGTGTGGCTGATGCCGCACAACGACCTGTTCGAGCCCATCCCCGGCGACGACGCCGCGGTGCTGGGCAAGGTCGTGACGGTGATGCGCCGCATCTGAGCGGAGTCACACCCGCCGGCCCGCTCAGCCGAACGGCTCAGCTGCGCAACGCTTCCGCGGCCGCGGCACGCGCATCGGCCGGTGAGGCGGTCGCCAGTGCAGCCTGCGCGGCGGAGCGGCACGCCTCGCGGTCGACCTCGGCGAGCTTCGCTCCCACCGCGGGCGCCGCGGCCGGGGCGCTCGACAGCGAGGTGACGCCGAGCCCGACCAGGACACACGCGAGCAGCGGATCGGCGGCGGCCTCGCCGCACACCCCGACCGGTGTCGCACTGCGGGTGCCCGCCTCGGCGACGGTGGCGATCAGCGAGAGCACCGCAGGCTGCCACGGGTCGGTGAGCCCGGCGAGCTCGGCCGACATCCGGTCGGCGGCCATTGTGTACTGCGTCAGATCGTTGGTGCCGATCGAGACGAAGTCGACCTCGGCGAGGATCGCCGGAGCGAGGATCGCCGCCGAGGGGATCTCGATCATCACCCCCGCCACCAGCCCGCGACCGCGGACCTCGGCAGCGAATTCGGCGGCTTCAGCGGCCGAGGCGATCATCGGCGCCATCACCCAGGGCGTGGTGCCGGTCGCCTGCGCGGCGCGGGCGATCGCGTCGAGTTGACCGGCACGGATCTCGGGATGTGTCGCGGCGATCCGGTTGCCTCGTACGCCCAGTGCGGGATTCGCCTCGGTGCCGTGATCGACGAACTTCAGCGGCTTGTCCGAGCCGGCATCGAGCGTCCGGACCACGACCTTCTTGCCGTCGAAGGCCTCGATGACCTCGCGGTAGAGCGCAGCCTGCTCGTCCACCGACGGTTCGTCGGCCCGATCGAGGAAGGCGAGTTCGGTGCGGAACAGACCAACCCCCTCGACGGGGTACGCCGTCGCCGCCCGCGCCGAGAAGCCGTCGGCGACGTTCGCCAGGATGGCCACCTCCACACCATCGGCGGTGCGCCCGGGCCCGGTCCATCCCGCGATCGCCTCCGCCTCCCGACGACTCTGCTCCACCTCGTCCCCGGCCCGCGCCGGATCGGGGTGAACGACAACGGTTCCCGCGGTTCCGTCGACGAGAACGGGCGTGCCCGCGGGTACGTCGTCGAGGCCGGCGACCGCCACCACGCACGGAATCCCCAGTTGGCGGGCGATGATCGCGGTGTGGCTGGTCGGCCCACCGAGCCGGGTGGCCAACGCGGTGATCAGTTTCGGATCGAGTCCGGCGGTGTCGGCCGGCGCGAGGTCGTCGGCGAGGAGCACCGACGGCTCGTCGGGCACGGGGACCCCGGGCTCGGGCTCGCCGAGTACCTCGGCCACCACCCGATCACGGACGTCGTTGAGGTCGGTGATGCGCTCGGCCATGATCCCGCCGAGCTTGGCGAACATCGCGGCGAACTGTTCGGTGGCCGCGGCGGCCGCGGCCGGGGCCGGGGTCCCGTCGGCGATCAGCTTGGTGACCGTGCCGATCCACCCGCGGTCCTCGGCGAGGCCCGCGGTGGCGATCAACACCTCTGCGGCGGCACCCGAGGCGTGCGAGGCGCGCTCACGCAGTCGCGCGGCGACCACGGCCGCGGCATCGACGAAGCGGGCCTTTTCGGCCTCACGGTCGGCCTCGTCCACCACATGTGAGCCCGGATCGGCGGGCTCGGCCCTCACCCGCTCGCCCGGACGGACGACCGGCCCGTAGGCCTTGCCGCCGACGACGGGCGTCCCGTGCAGCGTGGTGTCGGCATCCGACGCACTGCTTTCGGTCTGCGTGTGCTGGGGGCGAACCTGTTGATCCACGGTTCCGGCCTTTCCTCGTCCTTCAATGATGCGGTCGTTCGGTGGTGCGGGCGTTTCGGTGATGCGGGTCGTACTGGTCAAGCGGTCGTTCTGTGTGATCCGACCAGGCTTCCGATGGATGTGAAACACCGGTACGTCACCACCTCTTGTGATCGAAGTTACAAGAAATCCTTGACTTGTCAACACAAACAGGCGTAAACACAGATATATCAACACCGGGTCCCACAGAAACCCACATGGGGTCGGTGGTCGGAAAGAGATCGGAGAGACGTGTACGCGGAAGAACGACAGCAGGCGATCGCCGAGCTGGTCCGCTCGAAGGGCCGCGCCTCGGTGAGCGCGCTCGCCGAGCGCTTCGAGGTCACCAGCGAGACGGTGCGACGCGATCTGGCGAGCCTGGAACGCGCCGGCCATCTGCAGCGCGTACACGGTGGCGCGGTTCGGCCCGGCCTGGTCCAGATCGTCGACGAGCAGGGCATCGGCGAGCGCGAGGCCAGCCATGCCGATCAGAAGGTGGCGATCGGCCGTGCGGCGATGCGTTTCCTGCCGCCCGACGGCGGCTCGCTCGCGCTCGACGCCGGCACCACCACCTACCAGGCCGCACTCAACATCCCCACCGACCGACGCCTGAGCGTGGTCACCAGCAGCCTGCCCCTGGCCACGCTTCTTGCCGAACATCCCAGCGCCACACTGCATCTGGTGGGAGGGCGAGTTCGCAGTCTGACGCAGGCCGCAGTCGGCGCCGACACCGTGTCCCGACTGCGGCAGTTTCGCTCCACGGTCGCCTTCATCGGCACCAACGGGGTCAGCGAGGGGCTTGGACTGTCCACGCCGGACCCCGAGGAGGCGGCGGTGAAGTCGGCGCTGGTGCGCTCGGCGCAACGCGTGATCGTGCTCGCCGACTCCTCGAAGATGAATCGCGAGGACTTCGCCGGTTTCGCCGACCTCGACGACGTCGATGTCCTCATCACCGACGCCGGTATCGATCCCACCTTCTCCGCGGTGCTCTCCGCCCGCGGCATCGAGGTCGTGATCGCATGATCCTCACCGTCACCGCCAACCCGAGTCTCGATCGCACCCTGGAGATCGCCGGCCCCCTCCAGCGCGGGGAGGTGCAACGCACCGTCGGTGTCCGCGCCGAGCCGGGCGGCAAGGGCGTCAATGTTTCCCGCGTCATCGCCGAGGCGGGTCTGACCACCCTCGCGGTCCTACCGGCGCGCAACGGCGATCCGCTGCTGACCGCGTTGGACCAGGTCGGACTTCGCCACGAGGCCCTCGCCGTGCCCGGCGAGGTGCGGTCGAACATCACCATCGCCGAACCCGACGGCACCACGACCAAGATCAACGCCTCCGGCCAGTTCCTAGACGCCCGTCAGGTGCGTGCGTTGACCGACCTCGTCTTGGCCCGCGCGGCCGGTGCCGACTGGGTGGCCCTGTGCGGATCGCTGCCACCGGGTGTCGCCGACGACTGGTATCGCGTACTCGCCGACCAGCTCATCGCGCGCGGACACCGCGTCGCCATCGACACCTCGGGTGCTCCCCTGACGGCAGCGGTGACCGGACGCGTCGACCTGATCAAGCCGAACGAGTATGAACTCGCCGAGGTCAGCGGTGCCGATCCGGAGATCCTGCGTCACGCCGCCGCCGAGGGCGATCTGTCGCCCATCGTCTCGGCGTCGGCCGACATGGCGCACCGCATCGGCGGCGCCGTGCTGGCCACCCTCGGTGCGGCCGGCGCACTGCTGACCACCGAGTCCGGCAGCTGGTTCGCCACGCCGCCGCCGATCGTCCCGCGCAGCACCGTCGGCGCAGGCGACTCCTCGCTGGCCGGTTACCTGATCGCCGAAACCCGGGGCGCCGACGAGCCCGGACGGTTGCGCAGCGCGGTCGCCTATGGTGCCGCGGCGGCCGCACTCGCCGGCACCCAGCCTCCCCGCCCCGACCACCTCGATCCCGACCGTGTCGTGATCACCGATCTCGCCGGAGCCGCCCCAACCCCATGACAAACAACCCGTGACCCCGAACAACTTCAGAACCAGATCCACCATCAGCACCCAACCAGCGACACACCAGTAAGGAAACCCATGTCCGAGCAGATCATCACCGCAGCCACGGTGAATCTCGACGTCGACGCAGGCGACGACCCGTCGGCGGTGATCAATCACCTCGCCGAGAACCTCGGCGAAGCCGGTCGCACCAGCGATCCCGCCGACCTCGCGCGCGCCGCGCTCGCCCGAGAGGCCAAGTCCGCCACCGGTCTACCCGGCGGGATCGCCATCCCGCACGCCCGCGCCGCATCGGTGTCGCAGGCGAGCCTGGCGATGGCGCGGCTGTCGAAGAAGGTCGACTTCGGCGCCCCCGACGGTCCGGCCGACATCGTCTTCCTCATCGCCGCCCCCGAGGGCGGTGCCTCCGAGCACATGAAGCTGCTCAGCTCGCTCGCTCGTGCGCTGGTCCGTCCCGACTTCGTCGCCTCGCTGCGGGCAGCGCGCACCGACGACGAGATCGTCGACCTCGTCGACGGTGCGATCAATCCGCCCGCGGCCGGCTCGAGCACCACCGCGGCCGCGAGCACCGAGAAGGCGGCACCGCAGAAGGTGGCCACCGACACGGTGACCACCCAGAAGACCGCGCCGGTCGACTCATCGACCCCGGCCGCACCGACGAGCGACAAGCCGATGTCGATCGTCGCGATCACCGCGTGCCCCACCGGGATCGCCCACACCTACATGGCCGCCGACGCACTGAAGTACGCCGCCGAGCGCGCCGGTGTCGACTTCCACGTCGAGCCCCAGGGGTCCTCGGGAACCACCCCGTTCACCCCGGACGTCATTGCCGGCGCCGACGCCGTCATCTTCGCCACCGACGTCGGTGTCAAGGGCAAGAGCCGGTTCCACGGCAAGCCGGTCATCGAGTCCGGTGTCAAGCGCGCCATCAACGAGCCCGACGCGATGATCGCCGAAGCGCTTGCGGCAGCGAAGAATCCGCACGCGGCGGTGGTGCGCGCCGGCGACGGCGACAGTGCCGGCGCCGCTGCCACGGAGAAGGGTGGGCTCAGCCTGGGCAAGCAGGTTCAGCAGGCCCTGATGACCGGCGTCAGCTACATGATCCCGTTCGTCGCTGCGGGCGGTCTGCTGATCGCTCTCGGATTCCTGCTGGCCGGCTACCAGATCGCCAACAAGAACATCGACAAGACGATGAGCGACGGTGCCTACATCGCGCTGCACAACACTCTCTGGAATCTCCCGGCAGGAGGACTCGGCACCTACCTGGGCGCGGTGAGCTTCGCGATCGGTTCCCTGGCGATGAGCATGCTGGTCCCGGCGTTGGCCGGCTACATCTCGTTCGCGATCGCCGACCGGCCCGGTATCGCGCCCGGCTTCGTCGCCGGCCTGGTGTCGGTGGCCGTCGGCGCCAGCTTCATCGGCGGCCTGATCGGCGGCCTCGCGGCCGGCGTCGTCTGCCTGGCGATCTCGCGACTTCCGTTGCCGCAGTGGGCGCGTGGCCTGATGCCGGTGGTGATCATCCCGCTCTTCGGCAGCCTTGTCATCGGTGCGGTGATGTTCATGTTCCTCGGCAGGCCGCTGGCGTGGCTCACCACCGAGATGAACAACGGCCTCAGCAGCATGACCGGTGGCTCGGCGATCATCCTGGGCATCGTGCTGGGCCTGATGATGTGCTTCGACCTCGGCGGCCCGGTGAACAAGGCGGCCTACCTGTTCGCCACCACCGGCCTCGCTGTCGGCGGCTCGGCGCAGCTGGAGATCATGGCCGCGGTCATGTGTGCCGGCATGGTCCCGCCGCTGGCGATGGCCCTGGCGTCCACGGTCCTGCGTCCGCAGCTGTTCACCGAACCCGAGCGTGAGAACGGCAAGGCCGCTTGGCTTCTCGGCGCCTCGTTCATCTCCGAGGGTGCCATCCCGTTCGCCGCGACCGATCCGCTGCGGGTGATCCCGTCGATGATGGCCGGTGGGGCTCTGTCCGGCGCGCTGATCATGGCGCTCGGTGTCGAACTGCGCGCCCCGCACGGCGGTGTGTTCGTCTTCTTCGCCATGAACGCCTGGTGGTGGTTCCTCGTCGCTCTCGCCGCGGGCACCGTTCTCTCCGCGCTGTGCGTCATCGCCGCCAAGCAGTGGGGCCGCAACCGTGACCGCACCGCCGTCGCGACGACCCCGCGGGAGGCCGTCCCCGCCTGATGGCGCGGTTCGCCCACCTCGACCGACCGCCGCGGGCACAATCGAAGATCCCGCCCGCGAACGGTCCGTCCCTCACCACCGATCCCATCCGATTCGATCCCATCCGCGTACATCCCATCCGAACAGGTCAAGGAGAATCCATCATGCCCAGCACCACCGTCGCCGTCGGCTCCGCCGTCGGACTGCACGCCCGCCCCGCGACGATCATCGCCGAGGCCGCAGCCGACGCCGGCGGCCTGATCACCCTGGCCGTCGAGGGCGGCGAGCCGGTCGACGCCGGATCGGCGCTGATGATCATGACGCTCGGCGCCGAGAAGGGCACCAACGTGGTCGTGACCGCCGAGGACCCGGCCACCGTCGACGCGATCGCCAAGTTGGTCGCCACCGACCTCGACGCCGAGTGACCGGGTAACCGGACTCCGACAACGCCATCGGCCACCGACCCCAGCGGGTCGGTGGCCGATGGCGTTGTCGCCGCAACACTTGTCCCACAGGGATTGTGACCGAGGGATTGCGGCGGTGGGAGAACCCCGGCCGGTCAGGAACGCACCGGGACCGTCTCGATCTGGTAGGCGCGCGGGGTCCGGCCGGTCACCTGCCGGAAGGCCGAGATGAAGGCACTCGGGGTGGCCCACCCGCAATCGTGCGCGGTCGCGGTGATCGAGCGTCCCTCGGCGAGCGCGATCATGGCCTGATACACCCGGATGTTGGTGCGCCACTGTGGATAGGTCATCCCCATCTCGTCGCGGAACAGGCGTGCCAGGGTGCGTTCGCCTGCACCGGCAACCGCCGCGAGCTCACTCAGCGGGCGAGGGACGGAGAGGTCGGCGAGCACCAGGTCGCAGGCACGTGCGAGGCGATCGTCGCGGGGTGCGGGCAACGAGACCGGCTCCTGCGGCACGCGGCGCAACTGATCGCGCAGCACGGCGCGGATCCGGGACAGTTCGGCGAGGCCGAGGGCATCGGTGGCGACGGCGATCACCAGTTCCCGCACCAACGGCGTCACCGAGATCACCGCGGGACCGTCCGCGTCGAGGACTCGTTCGACGGCGGCGAAACCCACGGTGTGAAATCGGCTGGACCCGTGGAATCGGTGCTGGTGCCAGGTCTCGGCGGGAATCCACACCGCACGATTCGACGACGCCACCCATCCCCCGGCATCGGTGGCGACGGCGATCACCCCGCGGCTGACGTAGATGAGCTGGTCGTCGGTGTGCCGATGGCGTTCGACGATCTCCCCGGCCGCACGTGACGACGACTGGGTCACCACATGCTCATGCAGGCTGTTTTCCGACATGAACCGACAGAATATCGGAAGACTGCACGATGGCGACAAACCACGATGGAATCATGAGCATCGAGGACACCGCCGTCGAGTCGACTCCGCCGGGATCTCGCCGACCCGCCGGGTCGTCATGGCAGCGCATGCGGATCTGGGCCACCGCCCATGCCGTCGACGACTTCTACCAGGGCCTGGTACCGGCCGCCGTACCGTTCTTCGTGCTGGAGCGGCACTACTCCTACGTCGGCGCCTCAGGTCTCGCGCTTGCCGCGACGCTCGGCAGTGCACTGCCACAGGTTCTCGTCGGGCTGCTGGCCGACCGCCATCGGCTGCGGTGGATGTCGCCGGTCGGACTGGTCGTGGCCGGGCTGGGTGCCGGACTCGCCGGTCTCGCCGGCTCGTATGCCCTGGTCTGGACGCTGCTGCTGATCTCCGGTTTCGGTGTGGCGATGTTCCATCCACCCGCCGGGCGTGACGCCCGACGCGCAGCGGGCGACAGCGCGAGCGCGATGAGCCTGTTCGCCGCCGGCGGCAGCGTCGGGTTCTTCCTGGCACCCGCCCTGGCCACCCCGGCGCTCGATGCGTGGGGCGTCGGGGCGACCGCGGTGTTCATCGGACCGGCCGTGCTGATGGGATACATCCTCTGGCGCCATCAACGCCGGACGGTGGTGCATCCCGCCGCGCGGGTCGCCCACGGCGGCGTCGACCGCTGGGGCATGTTCGGCACCCTGACCGCCGTCGAAGTGGTCCGCTCGACGATCTCCTTCGGCATCAACACCTTCATCGCGCTGTATTGGATCCGACACCTCGGTGCATCGAGTTCGATTGCGGGACTTGCCCTCACGCTGCAGTTGGTGGGCGGCGTGTTCGGCACGTTGGCCGGCGGCCGGCTCGGCGACCGCGTCGGGATGGTGCGCACCGTGCAGATCGGCAACATCGCGCTGATCCCGGCCTTGTTCGCCATGCTGGCCTGCGGCCATCAGATCGCGGCCCTGCCCCTGGTCTTCGTGGTCGGCCTGGTGACCAACATCCCGTTCGCCGTGCTGGTGAAGCTGGGCCAGGACTATCTGCCCAACCGCCCCGGCACCGCGGCCGGTGTCACCCTGGGGCTCGCGGTCAGCGCCGGCGGTCTGTTCATGCCGTTGTTGGGCATGGTCGCCGACCGGTGGGGCACGCAGGCCGTGTTCGTCGTGCTCGGCTGCATCCCGGTCCTCGCACTCGCCCTGTCGAGCGGGTTGCGCGAACCGACACCCGCACCCGAGGCCGTCCGGACCGACCCATCATCAGCGTGACCCGATCGGCACCGGTGACAGTCAGGACCGGGCGACCACGAGGTCGGCGAGCTGACCGGCGAAGGCCTGCGGCACCCGTACCGTCATGCGGGTGCCGTCGGCGGTGTGGTCGCTCGCGAGCACCTCCCCCTCCTCATGGATGCGGGAGATCAGGTCACCCCGGGTGTAGGGCACGGCGAGTGTCAGTTCGACGTCGGTGCGGCCGACGAAGTCCCGAACCCGATCGAACAGCGCCGGCAACCCCTCACCGGTGCGCGCCGAGACGAACACCGCGTCGGGGGCCATCGCCCGCAACTCGGTCATCCGGGTGTGGTCGATCGCGTCGATCTTGTTGATCACCAACAGCTCTGGCGGCGCCGACACCCCCTCCTCGGCGACGACCTCGTTGATCACCCGGCGGACCGCGGCGATCTGCTCGGCGGGGAATTCGTCACTGCCGTCGACGACGTGCAACAGCAGGTCGGCGTCGACGACCTCCTCGAGGGTGGAGCGAAAGGCTTCGACGAGCTGGGTCGGCAGGTGTCGGACGAAGCCGACGGTGTCGGTGAAGACCACCTCGCGACCGTCGTCGAGGGTGGCTCGGCGGGTCGTCGGGTCCAGGGTCGCGAACAGGGCGTCCTGCACCAGCATGCCCGAGCCCGTCATCGCGTTGACCAGCGACGACTTTCCGGCATTGGTGTAGCCGGCGACCGTCAGCGACGGTACCGCGCTGCGGCTGCGAGCCGATCGCTTGGTCACGCGCGCCTTCTTCATGTCCCGGATCTCGCGTCGCAACTTGGCCATGCGCTCACGAATCCGGCGACGATCGGTCTCGATCTTGGTCTCACCGGGACCGCGCAGGCCGACGCCACCGTTGCTGCCGGCGCGGCCACCGGCCTGCCGGGACATCGACTCACCCCAGCCGCGCAGGCGGGGCATCATGTACTCCATCTGGGCCAGCGACACCTGTGCCTTGCCCTCACGTGAGGTGGCGTGCTGGGCGAAGATGTCGAGGATCAATGCGGTCCGGTCGATGACCTTGACCTTGACGACCTTCTCCAGCGCGGTGAGCTGACCGGGGGTGAGCTCACCGTCGCAGATGACGGTGTCGGCGCCGGTGGCCAGCACGATCTCGCGTAGTTCCTCGGCCTTGCCCGACCCGATGTAGGTGCCGGGGTCGGGGGCGTTGCGTCGCTGGATGACGGCGTCGAGAACCGCCGACCCGGCGGTCTCGGCCAGCGCGGCGAGCTCGGTCATCGCCGCCCGCGCCTGCGCCGAGGTGCCCTCGGTCCAGACGCCGACCAGCACGACGCGTTCGAGTCGGAGCTGCCGGTACTCGACCTCGGTGATGTCGGTGAGCTCGGTCGACAGACCGGCCACGCGCTGCAGGGAGGCACGCTCGGACAGTTGGAGTTCGCCGGTGGTCGGCTCGTCGGTCCGGTGACTCCCGGTGATGCCCTGGTCGTCGGTGAAGTCGGTGCCGTCTTGGACACCGATGTCCTCGGGGAGATCAGGGGTCGGGATGGGATATGCGGTGTGTGTCGTGTTGCTCATACGCCTTCCATGGTCGCATGCGGCAACGTTGCAGCGCACACCAATATTTCGCGGACCCGGCGACGACTCCTCGGCTCGGACCGTACCGCCCGGCTGTCGCCCCCCCCGGCTGTCGGCGGACGCGTTCGCCGGTCGTGTCAGAATCCGTCCCATCCCGCGCGCAACGCACCGTCGGCGACCAGTTCCGACGGGCCGCGCAGCCACGCGTCGTCGGCGAGGATGCGCACCTCGACCCGCCCGCCCGGCACGTCGATCACCAGTTCTCCGACCCGCTCACCGCGATGACGTAGCGCGGCCGCCGCGGCGGCGACCAAACCCGTTCCACAGCTTCGGGTTTCGCCGACCCCACGTTCGAACACCCGCATCCGGGCGTGCAGGCGTCCATCGACGGTCTCCGGGACGGTCAGCAGTTCGACGTTGGCTCCGTGGGCGAAGACCTCGGGGTCGATCACGACACCCCGGGAGAAGTCGACGGCGGCCAGGCCGGCGGCATCGAGTTCGGGAACGACACAGGCCAGATGCGGATTGCCGACGTCGACCGCCACCCCGGGGTACAGGTCGTCGCCGATGCGGACCGTCGAGGGCTCCCCCACGCTCGCCGGCCCCATCTGCACACTGACGTCGGCGTGCAGCCGGTCGAAGGAATGCACGACGACCGGACGCGCGCCGGCGCGCGAGCCCACGGTGAATTCGTCGGCGCCCACGAGTCCCGACGCGCGCAGGTGATGGGCGAAGACACGGACCCCGTTGCCGCACATCTCGGCGATCGAGCCATCGGCGTTGCGATAGTCCATGAACCAGTCGTCGGGGTTCACCTGGTCCGGCAGGGCCTCGAGCACCCCCGCCGCGACCAGCGCACCCGATCGTGCGACCCGCAACAGTCCGTCGGAGCCGATACCACGTTGCCGATCGCACAGGGCGGCGACGAGGTCGGCACCCAGCGCGATCTCGACCGCGGGATCGTTGAGGATGACGAAGTCGTTCTGGGTGCCGTGGCCCTTCACGAACGGCAGGCCACTCTTCGATTCGGCGGCGGTGGTCGAGGCGCTGGTCGTCACCGGTCCAGGGTAGCCAGTGCCCGATCGGTGAGGTCGGTGGCCGCGGCGTCGAGCCACACGATCCGATGATCACGTCGGAACCAGGACCGTTGCCGGCGAACATAGCGCCGGGTGCCGATGACGGTCAGCTCGACGGCCCGGTCGAGGTCGTACTCGCCGTCGAGGGCGGCCAGGGTCTGGGCGTATCCGATCGCCCGGCGCGCGGTGCGTCCCTCACGCAGCCCGTTCTCGGCCAGCCTGGCCACCTCGTCGACCAGGCCGTTGGCGAACATCTCCGCGGTGCGCGCGGCAATCCGCTCGTCAAGGTCAGCGGTTTCTCTGTCGAGAGCGAGAATCCTTGTACCCCAGCGCGCTTCACCGATCTTGGGAGCCGACGCGGCGAACGGCTCTCCGGTGATTTCGACGACCTCGAGTGCCCGGACGATCCGGCGGCCGTCGGTGTCGAGGATCGATTCGGCCGCGGCGGGGTCGACCTCGGCGAGCCTGCGATGTAGGGCGGCGACGCCGATCTGCGCCAGCATATCCTCATAGCGCGCACGCACCTGCGGGTCGGTCGCCGGAAACTTCCAGTCGTCGAGCAGTCCCTGGATGTAGAGCATCGATCCGCCGACGATCACCGGGGTCCGGCCGGCCGCGAGCAGCTCCTCGATGTCGCGCGTGGCCGCGGCCTGGTATCGCGCGACCGTGGCGATCTCGGTCACGTCGAGGACGTCGATCTGGTGATGGGTGATACCACGACGCTGTGCGACGGTGAGTTTCGCGGTGCCGATGTCCATTCCGCGGTACTGCTGCATCGCGTCGATGTTCACGATCTCCCCGTCGAGGGCCTCGGCGAGATCGAGCGCGAGATCGGATTTGCCGACCGCCGTGGGACCCACCACCGCAACCGGAACGGGCGCCCCGAGGTCACCGCCGGTCATGATCGGCTCCTGTTCGGGGTCCGGCTGGGAGCGGGGTCCAGCGAGCGACGACGTACCCCACGCCGAACGGTGCTGCGGCATACAGGCATTCGGTGTCCAATCGGGCAGGGTCCAACCGGGCGGGGTCCAACCGGGCGGAGTCCAACCGGGCGGGGTCCAACCGGGCGGGGTCCACATCGGTGTGCGCGCCCGACGCCCGGGCCACCGCCGCTGCGACCTGCCAGGCGACTCGTCCACCGACACCCTCGGCATCGCACTCCTGCGCGTCGAGGTCGGCCAGAGTGTCCAGATCCCCACATTCGAGGGCGGTGTCGATCCGCTTCTGCAACCGCACCGCCGATGCGCGTTCGCCACCGCCCGGAGCTTTCGGGGACAACGCGGTCGCGCCGTCGCCCACCACGAGCAGACCCACCGATTCGGACACCGCCGACAGCGCCGCCGCAATCTCGTCCCCCACCGCCGCGCACCGTGCGGGGCTCGCCGACGGGTCGAGCACCACCGGCGTCACGCGGTCGGCGCCCGCCTGTTCCCGCAGCCAGGCGGCGATCAGCATCGACAGCGGCAATCGCGGTCGCACCGGCTCGGCGTCGGCCTGCGCGCAAGCCTCCTCCACGGCGGGATCCAGGGTCACCGGTAGGTCGACACCGAAGCGCGCAAAGGTCCCGGTGACGGCCACATCGGTGCCGCATCGCGGCCGGTCGGTGAGCACGGCTGCGGCGGGCCCGCTCGCCGGAACGGCCGGCGCGTCGTCGGCGCCGAGGGCAACCCATCGGGTGGCCGAGGCCGCCAGCGCCCGCACCGCCGAACGCGTCGCCTCACGTACCGGCCGCGTGTCGACGGCGTCGGGACCGGCGAGTTCGGGTACCAGCAGGGGCGCACTCGGGACGAATACCGCGCAGCTGAACACGTGCTCGACGCTAGTCGACGGCGCAGCGCCACCGTGGGCACCCCGGGCGGGCGTTCGCGGCCCGACCCGCCGATCGGGCGACGAGCGGTACCCATTGTTCCGCAGCCCACACGCGATGAACTCTGAGCTGCTTGAATGGACTCCAGCCCGGCGGCCAACGCGGCCGGGGATCGAAGTGAAACGGCAGCCGTGACGCGCGGCACCACAAGGCGGGAAGGGGCACCTGCACATGAGCGGACCAGACGGGACACCGGAAACCGGCGGGCACGAGGCCACCGGCGGCGACACCGACACCACCGAACCCACCACGGGACCGGCAGCCCGGCCCCCGATCCCCAAACCCGGTCCGCGCCCGGGCCCCCGCCCCGGCCCGCGGCCCCGCCCCCAACCGGGGCCGGCAGCGTCCGCCCCGATCCCGGTCGTCACCCCGAACCCGTTGCCACATACCGATCCCCACCGGTTCGGACGGATCGACGCCGACGGCGTCGTGTGGCTGAAGACCTCGTCAGGCGAGCGGCAGATCGGATCGTGGCAGGCCGGGTCCGTCGAGGACGGGCTCGAACACTTCGGGCGCCGGTTCGACGACCTGGCCACCGAGGTCGAGATCCTCGAGGAACGCCTCGCCGCGCGTTCCGGCGATCCGCGCAAGGCACAGGCCGCGGCCAAGCATCTGCTGGAGACCCTCCCCGACGCCGCGGTGATCGGTGACGTCGATGCGCTCGCCGCGCGGTTGTCGGCGATCGTCGGCACCGCCGACGAGGTCGCCGACTCACTCAAGGCCGAGCGGGAGGCCACCCGCGCCGCCGCGATCGCCCGCAAGGAAGAACTGGCCGCCGAGGCCGAGACCATCGGCGCGGAGTCCACCCAGTGGAAGACGTCGGGAGACCGGCTGCGCGCGATCCTCGACGAATGGAAGTCGATCAAGGGGATCGACCGCAAAACCGACGATGTGCTGTGGAAGCGTTATGCGAAGGCTCGCGACGCGTTCAACCGACGCCGGGGCGCTCATTTCGCCGAGCTCGACCGGGTGCGTGCCGGCGCCAAGGCACGCAAGGAGGAGCTGATCGCGCAGGCCGAGGAATTGTCGTCGTCGACCGACTGGGGTCCCACCTCGGCCCGCTTCCGGGAGTTGCTGGGCGAATGGAAAGCCGCGGGCCGCGCCCCGCGCGACGCCGACGAAGCCCTGTGGCAGCGGTTCAAGGCGGCGCAGGACGTGTTCTTCGCCGCACGCAATGCGATCGCCTCCGAACGCGACGCCGAGTTCGCCGCCAACGGTCAGGCAAAACTCGAGTTGCTCGCCACCGCCGAGGCCGCCATCGATCCCGCGGCCGACCTCGAGGCGGCCCGCCGCGAGTTCCGGGCCTTCCGGGACAAGTGGGACGAGATCGGCAAGGTTCCTCGGGAGCAGATGCACAGCCTCGAGAGCCGGGCACGAGCTCTGGAGAAGCGGATTCGCGACGCCGAGGACGCACAATGGCAGCGCACCGATCCGGAGGCGCAGGCACGTGCCGCCCAATTCGCCGACCGCGCAGCGCAATTGGAAGAGCAGGCCCGCAAGGCCGAGGAGCGCGGCAAGGCACGGGACGCAGCCAAGCTGCGCGAGCAGGCGGCGCAGTGGCACGAGTGGGCACAGGCCGCCCAGACGGCGATCGACGAGCGCTGAGCCCGCTCGCGGTCCCGGCCGGTCAGGCCCCGGAGTTCCTGCCGGTCAGGCCCCGGAGTCCCCGCCGGTCGGTGGCCGGAAGTCGGTCCGCCCGCGGATGCGACGGGTCGCCTCCTCGCGTTTGGCGGCCTCCACCCGGCGCTGCTCGGCGATGGCGAGGTGATAGGTGCTGCGTGCCCACACGACCCGCGCCCAGTGGAAAGTGAGCACGAAGACCGCGATCCAGCCGAGGATCAGCCCGATTCCGACGCCGGACGGCGGCTCGATCCCGCCCACGCCCGGGGTGTTGCGGGTCCACCAGGCCAGCAACCCGGCCACGCATGCGACCGCCGATCCGCACAATGCGACCCACGCGATGATCCAGCGCCGGGTGAGCAGTGCGAGCATCGATGCGCCGATCCCGAAGATCAACAGCAGGTAGACGAAGACCCGGGAGGTCACCGCCACCCGTTCGGTCACCGCATTCGCCGACATCGTCAGGACGTCGATCCCGCTGGCCGACCCGGTGTGCGGCAACACCAGCGACACCATTGCCAGTAGCACCGCGACCGCCACCACGATGGCGCGCGCACCCGGATCGATCTCACCGGCCACCTTGCGTTCGGCCTTGCGCAGGTCGTTCTCGTAGGCTGCCAGATCGGCGAGACTCTCCGACGATCCCGCCGGCCGCCGGACGTCGCGACCGAGAAGTTCCGACAGCGCCTTGTCACCCCGCAGGTTCTCTCGTCGCTCGCGCGCGGCCGCCGCGTCGGTGTCGGCCGCACTCGCGGCGTCGTCGCCGTCGCGGTGGTCGGGATCCTTCGGGTTCTGGCCCTCGATACTCACGTCGTCGTCCCTCACTGTCCTGCCGTCGCCATCACGCGCCCGGGACCCGCGGAACCGGGTGCTGTGGTGCCGGCCCCGCAGGCTCCGGCACCACAGCCGCTGTCGTCCGCGACCACCGGCGCGGGACCGATGCCGGGGATGCCGAGGCCGACACCGACCGGCGGGGTCGTCGGGGTCCGGCTCTGTTCGTGCGCGTCACCGGCTCGGGTGCGCCGATGCCCCGCCACCCCTGCGTCGGCGATGAGGTGGTGCGGCGCCGCCTCGGTGACCTCGGTGGTCACGATGTCACCGGGGCGGATCGCCGCGGCGAGATCCCCGGGACGGAAATGGACCAGCCGGCCGTCTCGCGCGCGACCGGTCATGCGGTGCGAGTGTGCGCTCTTGCGACCCTCGTCGGCGACCACGAGCAACTCGACCTGCCGGCCGATGATCGCCCGGTTCTCCGACAGACAGATCCGCTCCTGGAGTTCGATCAGTCGCCGGTACCGCTCGGAGACCACCGCAGGCGGCACCTGGTCGTCCATCGTGGCCGCGGGTGTTCCCGGTCGCGGCGAGTACTGGAAGGTGAACGCGCTGGCGAAGCGGGCCTGTTCGACCACCTCGAGGGTCTGGGCGAAGTCCTCCTCGGTCTCGCCGGGGAAGCCGACGATGATGTCGGTGGTGATGGCGGCGTGCGGCATCGCCGCGCGCACCTTGTCGAGGATGCCCAAGAAGCGGGTCCGCCGATAGCTGCGTCGCATCGACTTCAGGATCCGGTCCGACCCGGACTGCAGCGGCATGTGCAGCTGCGGGCACACATTCGGCGTCTGAGCCATCGCCTCGATGACGTCGTCGGTGAACTCCGCCGGATGGGGCGAGGTGAACCGCACACGTTCGAGCCCGTCGATGTCACCACAGGCACGCAGCAGTTCGGCGAACGCACCGCGGTTACGCGGGGTGCCCGGGTCGGCGAAGGACATGCCGTAGGCGTTGACGTTCTGCCCGAGCAGGGTCACCTCGAGCACACCTGCATCGACGAGAGCGGTCACCTCGGCGAGCACATCGCCGGGCCGGCGATCGACCTCCTTGCCGCGCAACGACGGAACAATGCAGAACGTGCAGGTATTGTTACAGCCCACCGACACCGAAACCCAACCGGCATAAGCGGATTCGCGTTTGGCCGGCAGCGTGGAGGGAAATGCTTCGAGGGAGTCACGGATCTCGACCTGGGCGGTCTCGTTGTGTCGTGCGCGTTCGAGCAGCACCGGCAACGACCCGATGTTGTGGGTGCCGAAGACGACGTCGACCCAGGGCGCCCGACCCAAGACCGCGTCCTTGTCCTTCTGCGCCAGACAACCGCCCACGGCGATCTGCATACCCGGCCGAGCGGCCTTCACCGGTGCCAGATGCGACAGATTGCCGTAGAGCTTGTTGTCGGCGTTCTCACGGATCGCGCACGTGTTGAAAACCACGAGGTCGGCGTCGTCGTCGGAGTCGGCAGGTATATAGCCCGCCTCCTCGAGCAGACCCGAGATCCGCTCGGAGTCGTGGACGTTCATCTGGCAGCCGTACGTGCGAACCTGATAGCGACGCACGGCGTCGCCGCCCACACCGGCATTCGGCGAGGTCGCTGCGGATTCGGAGAGGTCGATACTCACTCGGTCCAGAGTACGGGGCGGGGGCAAATCGGCTGTCGGGTCATCGCCCGGGGGCATGCAGGGCGCCTGGACGGAAAAGTGCACGTGACTTCCTGTTTCCTCCCGAACCGGACACGCAGGTGTCGCATTTGCCGCGCCGTTCGGACTTGTCCCCATTAGGGTTGCTACGTATGACCGAATCTCCGAACGCGGCGCCGGGTGCGGCGACCGCCGCCGATTCACCGCCGATGATCGCGATGACGAATGTGCAGAAGCACTTCGGTGAGCTCCATGTCCTCAAGGACATCAACCTCGACGTCCCGCGCGGGCAGGTCGTGGTCGTGCTGGGCCCCTCGGGATCGGGCAAGTCCACGCTGTGCCGCACGATCAATCGCCTCGAACCGATCGACAGCGGCGAGATCCGCATCGAGGGCGAATTGCTACCCGCCGAGGGCAAAGACCTCGCCAGGCTGCGCGCCGATGTCGGCATGGTCTTCCAGTCGTTCAACCTGTTCGCACACAAGACGATCCTGCAGAACGTCACCCTCGCGCCGACGAAGGTCCGCAAACAGAACAAGGCCGAGGCCGAGAAACACGCGCTGCAACTCCTCGAGCGCGTGGGTATCGCCAGCCAGAAGGACAAGTATCCGGCGCAGTTGTCCGGCGGGCAGCAACAACGCGTGGCGATCGCCCGGTCCCTGGCCATGAACCCCAAGATCATGCTGTTCGACGAGCCCACCTCGGCACTCGACCCGGAGATGGTCAACGAGGTCCTCGACGTGATGGTCTCGCTGGCCAAGGAGGGCATGACGATGCTCGTGGTCACCCACGAGATGGGCTTCGCCCGCAAGGCCGCAGACCGCGTCATCTTCATGGCCGACGGCGCCGTCGTCGAGGACTCCGACCCCGAGTCCTTCTTCGACAACCCGCAGTCCGACCGCGCCAAGGACTTCCTGTCGAAGATCCTGGGTCACTGAGATGACCAACCCCACCAACACTCCGGGATCCTCGACAAGACATATGCGACAACGTTTTCCACAGACCTCCGGTCATCGGCGACGTGGCCGCGCCGCCGCTCTGGGCGTCGCAGTACTCGTTGCCGCGGTGCTCGCCGCCTGCCTGAGCGCCTGCGGCAGTTCCGAACCCCGCAACCTACTCGACTCCATCCGCAACGGAAAAGTGGTGCTGGGCACCAAATACGACCAGCCCGGCCTGGGTATCCGCAACCCCGACAAGAGCGTCACCGGGTTCGACCCGTCGGTGTCGACCTACGTGGTCAATCACATCGCCGACCAGCTCAGGGTGGCCCATCCCGAGATCACCTGGCGTGAGACGCCGTCGGCCCAGCGCGAAACGCTCATCAACAACGGTGAGGTCGACATGATCGCGGCCACCTACTCGATCAACGCCTCCCGTGCCAAGCAGGTCAGCTTCGCCGGCCCCTACCTGATCAACTATCAAGCTCTGCTCGTCCGCAAGGACGACAACTCGATCACCTCACTCACCGATCTGAACAAGGGCAAGAGACTCTGCTCGGTCACCGGATCGACGTCGGCGCAGAACGTCAAGGCGCAGCTGCCCGGAGTGCAACTGCAGGAGTACGACTCGTACTCGTCGTGTGTGGAGGCCGTGCGTCGCGGCAAGGTCGACGCGCTGACCACCGACGAGGTCATCCTCGCCGGTTACGCCGACTTCTTCCCCGACGAGTTCAAGCTCGTCGGGATGACCTACCCCAAGGACGCATGCGTCACCAGCAGCGGCAAGAAGGTCCTCAAGAAACAGGGTGCGCCGTTCTCCACCGAGAACTACGGCATCGGCATGGCCAAGAACTACCCCGAGGCGATCACGGCCGTGGACGAGGCACTCGACGCCATGCTGCAGCCGGGACCGGGCGGGGGCGAATCCGCATGGGAAGCAGCGCTGCGCAAGGCGATCGGCAACCAGTATGTCGACGAGATGATGGCCCGCGCCGCAGCTCCCGGATCGAGCTACAAGTTCCTGCCCGACCCCGGACCGCAGGCCGTCGACAAGATCGTCAACTCCACGTCCACCCCGTGCCCGCCGGGACTGAGCTGAGGAAGGCAGGTGAACAACCATGAATGAACTCTGGTCGGATATGGGGCCGCAGCTGTGGCCCGCGTTCAAGGTGACCCTGGAACTGACCTTCTGGTCGGCGCTCGGCGCGCTCATCTGGGGCATCATCCTGGCCGGGATGCGGGTCTCCCCCGTCCCGGTGATGCGCTGGTTCGGCGCCACCTACGTCAACGTCGTGCGCAACACCCCGCTGACGCTGATCATCATCTTCTGCTCGGTGGGCCTCTATCAGAACCTCGGTCTGGCGTTGGCTCCCGACAACAACACCTTCATCGAGAACAACAACTTCCGCCTGGCGGTGCTGGCCTTCATCCTCTACACGGCCACCTTCGTCTGCGAGACACTGCGATCGGGTTTCAACACCGTTCCCATCGGACAGGCCGAGGCAGCCCGCTCCCTCGGCCTGGGTTTCACGCAGGTCTTCGGGATCATCGTGCTGCCACAGGCATTGCGTGCGGTGATCGGGCCGCTGGGCAGCGTGTTGATCGCTCTGACCAAGAACACCACGATCGCCTCGGTGATCGGGGTCGCCGAGGCCTCGCTGCTGATGAAGGAGCAGATCGAGGACCACGCCAATGAGATCATCGCGATCTTCGTGATCATCGCCATCGGCTTCATGATCATCACCCTGATCGAGGGCGCCGTCTTCGGCTACCTCGCCAAACGACTGGCGGTGAAACGATGAGCGGCGCAACGGTTCTCTACGACGCACCCGGACCCAAGGCGCGGATTCGCAATGCGATCATCGCCGCGATCTTCCTCGCGGTGATCGTCGCCGTCGTCGTGTACGTGCTCGTCGTCCTCAGCGACAACGATCAGCTCACCGGCGAGAAATGGAATCCCTTCGTCACCGGGACCACCTGGACGACCTACATCCTGCCGGGTCTGTGGGGCACGCTGAAAGCGGCGTTCCTGTCGATCATCTTCGCCATGGTCCTGGGCTCGGTGCTCGGTATCGGTCGACTGTCCGATCACCTGTGGGTGCGGACGCTGGCGGGCTTGTTCGTCGAGATCTTCCGCGCCATCCCGGTGCTGATCCTGATGATCTTCGCCTACTACCTGTTCGCCGATTACGCGGTGTTCCCGTCGTCGCAGTTGGCGTTCGCGGCGGTCGTCACGGGTCTGACGCTCTACAACGGGTCGGTGATCGCCGAGATCCTGCGTTCGGGCATCAACTCCTTACCGAAGGGCCAGACCGAGGCGTCGATGGCGTTGGGACTGCGCAAGTCCCAGATGATGCGCATCGTGCTGCTTCCGCAGGCGATCACCGCGATGCTGCCCGCACTGATCTCGCAGATGGTCATCGCACTGAAGGACTCGGCACTGGGCTACGCCATCGGTTACGTCGAGGTGGTCCGGTCGGGCATCCAGTCGGCGTCGTACTACGGCAACTACCTGCCCGTACTCGTCGTGGTGGCCGTGGTGATGATCGTCATCAACTTCGGTCTGTCGTCGCTGGCGACCTTCATCGAGAAGACATTGCGCCGGGGACGCCGCAGAACCGACGTCCCCCACGGCGAGGACGTGGACCTCGGCGCGATGGAGAACATGCCGAACTTCGGTCCGCGATAACCCAACCCGGTTCAGCGCAGATCAGTTGACGTTGCCGATCAGGTGCCATTGCCGATCAGTATGACGTTTCGCCCGGATTCCGGGTGAAACGTCATACTGATCGAGCTGTTCTACCGACTCGGCACATCGCGTTCATTCCGCCGAGTTCATTCCGCCGCGGCGTCGAGGTGCTCGCCGACGACGTCGATCGCCAGGGACTGCGGATATCCGCGGCGGACCAGCATGCCCACGAGCCGACGAAAGTGCTTGTCCCGCTCGGCGCGATCGGCCACCTGCTCGAGCACCCGCGGAGTCAGCTTCTTGGCGACCAGGCGGCCGGCCACGGCGCGCTCGTCCTCGGGATCGATGTCGGACAACGCATTCTCGATCGTCGCCGCATCCACGCCCTTGGCCTTGAGCTCGTGACGTAGGGCCACGCGTCCGCGTCCCGAGTGGGTGTGGCGTGACCGCACCCACTCGGAGGCGAAGTCCTCATCGTCGAGCAGACCCGCCGAATCCAGGCGCCGCATCACATCGGCGACCGTGTCGGCGTCGAAGCCACGCCGAACCAGTCGCTCCTGCATCTCGCCGCGTGACCGCGCCCGGACACCCAGCAGACGCAGCGCCACATCCCACGCCGTGGGGCCGGTTGCGCCGCTGGAGCCGGTTGCGCCGCTGGAGCCGGTTGCGCCGCTGGGTTCGTCGGCGCCGGTCAGAATTCCACCGGTGCCGGAGCGACGT
Source organism: Gordonia sp. YC-XJ4 (assembly GCF_059511865.1). Classification (NCBI taxonomy): domain Bacteria; kingdom Bacillati; phylum Actinomycetota; class Actinomycetes; order Mycobacteriales; family Gordoniaceae; genus Gordonia; species Gordonia sp. YC-XJ4. Next base: position 2,530,131 of record NZ_CM183447.1, on the reverse strand, counting down.
CATCGGCGTCGACCACCGCGCCGATGCCCAGCTTCTCCTTGATCTTCTTCTCGATCTCGTCGCGGATGTCGTCGTTCTCGAGCAGGAACTTCCGGGCGTTCTCCTTGCCCTGACCGAGCTGATCGCCCTCGTAGGTGAACCACGAGCCGGACTTGCGGATGAAGCCCTCGGCCACACCCATGTCGATCAGCGATCCCTCCTTGGAGATGCCCTGTCCGTAGAGGATGTCGAACTCGGCCTGCTTGAACGGCGGTGCCACCTTGTTCTTGACGACCTTGACGCGGGTGCGGTTACCGACGGCGTCGGTGCCGTCCTTCAGGGTCTCGATGCGACGGACGTCCAGACGCACCGACGAGTAGAACTTCAGTGCCTTACCGCCCGTCGTGGTCTCCGGTGAACCGAACATCACGCCGATCTTCTCGCGCAGCTGGTTGATGAAGATCGCGGTGGTGTTGGAATTGCTCAACGCCGAGGTCATCTTGCGCAATGCCTGGCTCATCAGGCGGGCCTGCAGACCGACGTGCGAATCGCCCATCTCGCCCTCGATCTCGGCCTTGGGGACCAGTGCGGCAACCGAGTCGATGACCAGGATGTCGAGGGCACCGGAGCGGATCAGCATGTCGGCGATCTCCAACGCCTGCTCACCGGTATCCGGCTGCGACACCAGCAAGGCGTCGACGTCCACGCCGAGCTTGGCCGCGTAATCCGGATCCAGTGCGTGCTCGGCGTCGATGAACGCCGCGATGCCACCCTGGGCCTGCGCGTTGGCGACCGCATGCAGGGCGACCGTGGTCTTACCCGACGATTCCGGGCCGTAGATCTCGACGACACGGCCGCGCGGCAGTCCGCCGATACCCAGCGCGACGTCGAGGGCGATCGAGCCGGTCGGGATCACCTCGATCGGCTGCCGGGTCTCCTCGCCGAGTCGCATGACCGAGCCCTTGCCGAAGTTCTTGTCGATCTGCGCGAGTGCGAGATCAAGGGCCTTCTCACGGTCCTGGGGCGCTGCTGCCATGGCTGTCTCCTCGTGTCTGTGCGCCGGGGACTCCGGCGGTCATCGGGTGGGTCGTCGGTATCGGTGTGATTCGTGAAGGACGTTAGCGACGGGGTCCGACAAAACCGTTCACGTCCTCACGAGAGCTTTGGACGCACGCGGTGCCGAGTTGGTTCCACACCCCTACAGAATTGCGTGAACATGTGTTCGATGGCAAGTCCGACACGCGGGTGCCGGGCGACTTCTACCAGCGCGACTTCTACCAGCGGTGGCGTGGCACGTCGAAGTCCCGGCAGATCGCCACCCACACATCGCGCGGATCCACGCCGGCCTCGATCGCCTGCGCGCCCGTCCGCCCACCGAGCTCGGTGAGCACATGATCGGACAGGATCGAATCCGCCGACATCGTGCCGAATTCCTCGGTGATCAACTCGGTGAACTCGGTCAATCGCATCGCGGCACTTCCCCTCCGTCCGTCCGGTACCCATCGCCGCGTCCGAGCGCGCTCCCGGCGACCGACCGACGATACACATCACACGCCACGCGAACCGGGTCCACCACATCCGACATCGACGCGGCGGCGGCCGCCGCGGCACGCGCATACCTCGGATCGCCGAGCACCGTGGCGACCGCATCGGCGATCGCGTGCCCCTCGACCGGCCGCACCACCAGCCCACCGCCCTGCCGGGCCACACGGTTGGCCAACTCCCACTGATCACCGCCGCCCGGCACCGTGACCACCGGGACCCCTGCCGACAACGACTTCGCCAGCATCCCGTGCCCCCCACCGCACACCACCACGTCGGCTCGGGCGACGAGCTGATCCTGCCGTCCCAGGCCGGCGGTCACCGACAGCCCGGGCGCCCCGAACGCAGCGGCACCTGGCGGGTCGAGCGCCGAGATCACCACGCGCACTGGACTTCTCGACGCCAGCTCAGACAATCCTGCAAGCGTTTCGGCGAGCATGTCGGCCGCACCGATCACCGCGGTCGACGGCGCCACCACCACCAACGGGCCCGTGCCCGACGGTGGTTCGACGATCACGTCGGTGGGTTCCCACAGCAGTGGTCCGACGATGTGGGCCTGCGGCGGCCAATCCGGTCGGGGCACCTCGAGGGCGGGGAGGGTCGCGATCAATCGTGCTGTGCCGGACCGTGTCCCGGCCAAACCGATCCCCCGCCGTGCGGCCGCGCGCTGACGCTCACCGGCCCGGACGGAGACGTTGCTCGCCGTGCGCAGCGCGATGTCGCGGAGCCGTCCACCCACCCCGTCACCGGGGCTCAGCCCGGCGCCGATCGGTGGCAGTCCCCGCGACGGCAGGTAGAGCGGATGTGGCGACATTTCGATCGCGGGGAGCCCGCACAACTCCGCGGCCCACAGGCCGCCGACGGTGATGACGTCGGAAATCACCAGATCGGTACCCCGCGCGGCCAACACCGGAGCGAGCGCGACGGCCATCCGCGCGGCACGCGCGGCGAGCTTGGCACCGGCGTCGGAGTCGTCGTCGGTGGCAAGTGCACGCAGACCCGGCAACTCCGCGACGTCGAGTCCTCGCGAACGCGCCACCTCGTGCCAGACGACACCTGTCCACACCGTGGATGAGATACCTTGCGCGGCAAGCTTTTCTGCCAGAGCAAAGGCAGGAAAAGCATGTCCGGCGTCCGGACCGGCGACAATGGCGACCTTCCGTGGAGCCGCCGGGGACGACGTCGGCGGCAACGGTGACGTCAGTTGCCCGTCTGCGGCGGTTCGGTGGTCGGCTTCGTCAGGCCCGGTGCCGGCTGAGCCGCCGGGGACGCCGCTCCCCCGGTCGGCAGCGAACCGCCGGACATGCTGGCACGGATCTGCTCGAGACGCGCATGCCCGGCCATCTGCACGCCGGCCTGCTCGACCTCGGCCATCCGGCCCTGCACCGAATTCTTCGCCAGTTCGGCGGAACCGAGCGCGTTGGCATAGCGGCGCTCGATCTTCTCGCGCACCTGGTCGAGGCTCGGGGTGTTGCCCGGCACCGAGAGCTCACTCATCTGATTGAGGGAGGCGCTGACCTGCTCCTGCATCTTGGCCTGCTCGAGCTGGCTGAGCAGCTTGGAGCGTTCGGCGAGCTTCTGCTGCAGGATCATTGCGTTGCGCTCGACGGCCTGCTTGGCCTGTTGCGCGGCTTGCAGGGACTGATCGTGCAGCGATTTGAGGTCTTCGACGCCCTGTTCGGCGGTGACGAGCTGAGCGGCGAAGGCCTCGGCGGCGTTGGTGTACTCCTGCGCCTTCTGGGCATCGCCTGCGGCGTTGGCCTGATCTGCCAGGGTCAGCGCCTGCCGGGTGTTGGCTTGCAGCCGCTCGACCTCTTCGAGTTGGCGGTTGAGCTTCATCTCGAGCTGACGCTGGTTGCCGATCACCGACGCCGCCTGCTGTGAGAGAGCCTGGTGTTGCCGTTGCGCATCCTCGATCGCCTGTTGGATCTGGATCTTCGGGTCGGCATTCTCGTCGATCTTCGCGTTGCCGAGGGCCATCAGATAGCGCCACATCTTCACGAACGGGTTCGCCATGCTTGTCGTCAGCTCCATTCAGAACGGTTTCGCGTCGGTCTGCACACCAATCTAGCGTCTCGGTCGGTGGGGCGAGGCAGTCCGGCATTCAGTTGGGGGATTACCCAGGGGATACCCGGATGTCGCGGGCCACGCGCACCTCACGTCGCTCGGCCACCCGGACATCTGGCGCCGACGCCATCTCACAACCTGCGCCGAAGAGCCAGATCGCGCACGCTCCCGGGGTGGACGAGTAGGCGTTTGTCGACGATGCGACGTCAGGCCGCGGCCAGCGCGGTCGCGTGGGCGCGCACCTCGGGTGCGGCGATGACCACCTTGGACGCGATGGCCGCCTCCCGGTCGGCACCCTCGGCCGCCGGCGCCGCGGCATGGTCGGGACGCATGGCCGTGCCGACGTCGAGGAGCAGATCGGCGATCTCCACCTCGAGCGCATCGCAGATGGCGGCCAGTAGTTCGCTGGATGCCTCTTTTTGGCCCCGCTCGACCTCGGACAGGTAACCCAGACTCACCCGCGCATCGGTGGACACCTCACGCAGCGTCCGGCCCTGCTGGGTGCGAACGCGACGCAGGCTGTCGCCGAGCGCCTCTCGCAAAAGCATTGCCATCGGGCTTCCTCCCTGTCTGTCTCGCACATCCGAACATCGCCACCGGCCCGATGAACCGCCCGTGATAGGGCTCCACATCGTGTTGGTCAACCAACATCGTGCTGTTCAACGCCCGACGGGGGTGTGTCGTTCCCGAAGCTCACGCGCGGGCAAACCATTGGGTGCGCGTGTGGACGACAGTAGTCGAATTCCGTGGCCGTCGCCGCGTCTGTCCGGAGGCGAGCCGGGGCATGTCCGCCCGGCCGCTGGCGCCGATGACGGACCTGCGGCGGGTCAGTGACGCTCCGTACCCGATTCGGTGATCGGGGCGCCACGTTGCGATGCGGTCCGGCGGGCCCGATGACGGGCGGAACGACGCATGCGCAGCGCCTGCCATACGTAGTCGAATCCGGTGACCACCGTGATCACGACGGCCACCCACATGATGATGACCGCCACCAGATGTAACGGCCCGCTCAACGGGAAGAGCAACAACCCGATACCGATGGCCTGCAACAACGTCTTGAGCTTGCCGCCCCGGCTGGCCGGGATGACCCCGTGCCGCAGCACCCAGAACCGCAATGCGGTGACCCCGAGTTCGCGGACCAGGATGATCGCGGTGATCCACCACGACAGATCACCGAGGAGTGACAATCCGATCAGCGCCGAACCGATCAATGCCTTGTCGGCGATGGGGTCGGCGAGTTTGCCGAAGTCGGTGACCAGATTTCGTCCACGGGCCAGGCGGCCGTCGATGTGGTCGGTGATCGCGGCGACGCCGAAGATCACCGCGGCACCGACCCGCCACCAGGTGTCATGTCCACCGTCGATGAACAGCACGACCAGGAAGACCGGCACCAGGACGATCCGGAAGACGGTCAGCGCATTGGCGATGTTGACGACGGGCACCGGGTCGACGGGATCGGTGATGTGATCGGGTCCCCGCCCGACGTCGGCGAGACCGCGTTCGTTGACCGCCCGGCGCATCCGATCGGTCATGAGACCGCGTCCCGGGCGCCGACTCCTGCACTCGGCGTCGGACGCGTGTCGTTCATTCGCACGATCACCAGGGTATCGACCGATGCGAGCTCGGCGACCGGCGGATCCGTGCGCGGGCGGGCCACGCTCACCGGTGCCCCGTCGCGCCACCGGTCGGAGAGCGTGCCTCCCGGTGACGCGCCCGGCGGTCCTGGGGGCAAGATGAACCCATGAACTCCCCTGGCGAGGTCGTCGTCCGTCGTGCCCGGACCTCCGACGTCCCCCGCATCAAGGAACTCATCGACCAGTACGCCGGGCGAATCCTGTTGGAGAAGAACCTCGTCACACTCTACGAGGCCGTGCAGGAGTTCTGGGTGGCCGAACTCGACGGGCTCGTCGTGGGTTGTGGTGCACTGCACGTGCTCTGGGCCGATCTCGGTGAGGTTCGTACGGTCGCCGTCGATCAGCAGTGCTCCGGGCGCGGTATCGGCCACCGGCTCGTCGCGCGATTGCTCGATGTGGCGCGAGAGTTGCAGCTCGCACGCGTCTTCGTGCTGACCTTCGAGACCGAGTTCTTCGGTCGGCACGGATTCCGTGAGATCGAGGGCACACCGGTCACCCGAGAGGTGTTCGAGGAGATGTGCCGCTCCTATGACACGGGTGTCGCGGAGTTCCTCGACCTGAGCTACGTCAAGCCGAATACGCTGGGCAACACCAGGATGCTGGTACACCTCGACGCGCCGGCCGCCGAGCAATCGACATGATGAGCCGAAACCCCAACGTGTCGAACCACATTCACCAGAGCGAGGAGATTCTTTCGTGACCATCTATGCGGTGCATTACGGCTACGAGCCGGCCAAGGCGGCCATCCGCGACGCCCACCGTGCCGTCCATCGTCAATGGCTGTCGGAGGAGCACCAGGCCGGCAACGTGCTCCTCAGCGGTCCATACCCCGACGGCACCGGAGCATTGATCATGATCCGGGTCGCCGGCGACATCGATGCTGCCGAGGCATTCATGGCCAACGACCCTTTCAACGCACACCAGGCCGTCGACTCGGTACGCATCGTCGAGTTCACCCAGGTGTACGGACCGTTCGACGACTGACTCGCGCGACCGACCGCACCACGAGCGGTTCGCAGCACCGCCGGCGAGTTGCTCACCGAGAGTTGTCCACAGATCTGATCGGGCGGGTCGCACACCGGCTCGCACTGTGGAGAATCGACGCCCATGTGGAGATGTGCGCCCAGACGCCGGGAATGGCCTGCCGCGGCGAGGATCGCCGTCGCCGTGACCGCGATCGGTGTGTCGCTCACGGGTTGCACCCTGACGCTCACCGGGTCGCCGGTCGCCGTCGTCGACCCACCATGGGCACTGGATCTGCGGGACCCTGCCGAGACCGCGCGCCTCAAGGACTTCGCCGCGCTGGACCCGTGCGGATTCCTCGATGTCGAGGCAACCACCCGTATCGTTGGCGATCGCCCCTACGATGTCGGCCTCGACAGCAGTTTGGAGGATTGCGAACTGCGGTTCGACGAGTCCACCTCGAGGATCACGCATCTGTCGGTCTCCCCGACGCCCACCCGCATGTACGGCGGGGATTCCTTCACACGGTTGCCGATCGAGGGGGTCGACGCCCGGATTCACGGCGGCTTCGGCCTCGGTGGCGACGGCCTGCATTGCTCGATCGCGGTGACCCACAGCCCGAAACTCGGTGTCTTCTTCTCCGCGTACCGGTCCGCCGGGACCGATCCGCGAGATGTCTGCGACGCGCTGACCGACATCGTGCGCGCGGCGGTACCCCGGGCTCGTGACCTCCGGCTGCGCACGGCATCGCCGTTTCCGGTCACCTCACGTCTCTCGGGCATCGACATGTGCGGTGCCGCACGGTTTCTGCGTCCACGCCATCCGCGTGCGCAGATCCCGGAGGGGCGGTGGTGGTCGACGTGCCGGATCGACCTCGAACCGTCGGCAGACTTCGATCACGGGATCTTCGTCGACGCCGTCTCGACACATCGTCCGGGTCCACCCGATCCGGTGATCCGATTCGGCCGCAGCGAGATCCGCGACATCATGGTGCGTGGCTTCCGCGCACAGCTTCGCGACGACGGCGCCACCGGATGCAAGGGGTGGACCTTCGTCGACCTGGAGCATCCGGTCGCGCGACGCGAGGTCTCCTATCGCACCGACATCCTCGACCCCGGCAAGCCACCCGAGCGGGTCGAGACCATTGAGTACATGGTCGAGGCGTACGAGACCTACAGTCCGACCTGCAGCCTCACGACCGAGATCTTGGATGCCGCCGTGGCACACCATCTCTCGCAATGAGGTGGAAAGCGGTGCGGACCGATGGCGGTCCGCACCGCACCGTCCCCATCACGCCGGCGGAACCGCCTTTTGTCGTCGCGAACTCACCAGACTCGCGATCGTCGTGATCACCAGGGTGCCGACGATGATGCCCAGCGAGAGCGGGGTGGAGATCTCCGGGACCGACAGGTGTTCGCCACCGTTGATGAACGGCAGGGTGTTCTCGTGCAATGCGTGCAGCACCAACTTGACGCCGATGAAGGCAAGGATGAACGACAGGCCGAAGGACAGGTACACCAGGCGGTCGAGCAAGCCGCCGAGCAGGAAGTACAGCTGACGCAGACCCATCAGGGCGAACGCGTTGGCGGTGAACACCAGGTAGGGCTGCTGGGTCAGTCCGTAGATCGCCGGGATGGAGTCGAGGGCGAAGAGGATGTCGGTGAAGCCGATGACGATGAGCACCAACAGCATCGGGGTGGCCATCCGCTTGCCCGAGATCCGGGTGAACAGGCGGTCGCCATCGTAGGTGTCCGAGGTGCGCAGGACACGCTTGACGAACCGTTCCAGACGCGATTCGCGTTGCTCCTCGTGCTCAACCGGATCGTCGCTCTCCCGCAGCAACTTGATGGCGGTGAAGATCAGGAACGCACCGAACAGGTAGAACACCCAGCTGTAGGCGTTGATCGCGGCGGCACCGACGGCGATGAACAGACCGCGCAGCACCAGCGCCATGACGATGCCGAGCAGTAGCACCTTCTGCTGGTATTCCTTCGGCACGGCGAACTTCGACATGATGATGACGAAGACGAACAGGTTGTCGACCGACAGTGCCTTCTCGGTGACGTACCCGGCGAAATACTCACCGCCGTAGGTCGATCCCCATTTCCACCACACGAATCCGCCGAAGATGACGGCGATCGTGATGTAGATGGCCGACCACATGCCCGACTCCTTGAGGGAGGGAGCATGCGGAACCCGGACGTGGGCGAAGAAATCGAAGACGAACAGACCCAGGATCACCAGACACGTGATGATCCACATCGTGGTCGAGACTTGCATGAGCGATCTACCTCCAGCGCGCAGCACAAAGATGGTTGCGATGCCAGAGGTCTCTCCCGCCGATGGACGACCGGGGATCCGGGCCACGGTCCGAAGGTGATCGGCACCTTCGGAATCCGCGACCGTATTGACGGACCCGCCGCGAGATGGGGATACTCCCCTCTTCGATCTGCGACCACCCTACACGATGTCCGTTTCGACCGGTTCGGCTGGCGCGGAACCGAAAGTGTGAATCACAGCGGCGACCGATCCGACGGCACCCTACGATGGCGGTCATGGCGCGACACCGGTCCCGCGCGGCCACCGTGGATGACCTTCACACCGCGGCCCGGTCGATGCCGCACGTCACCGAGGCGAACGACGATCCCGATCGTCCGATCTATCAGGTCGGCGGCAAGAGTTTCGTGTTCTTCCGTACGCCGCGCCCGGACGCGGTGGACGAGTCGGGCCACCGATACGACGACGTCGTCGTGCTATGGGTGCCCTCGGAGGCCGACAAGCAGGCGCTGGTGCAGGACCCGAGGTCGCCGTTCTTCACGACGGCGCACTTCGACGGTCACCCGTCGGTGCTGCTGCGGACGTCACGGATCGGTGAGATCTCGGTCGACGAGCTGACCGAGATCGTCACCGATGCCTGGCTGTCACGGGCCTCGGCGCGACGCGCACGCGACTGGCTCGCCGCGCACGGCGACTCCTGAGACGCAGGCCCGGTTCTACTCGGGCGCGGTGTCGCCGTCCTGATCCCCACCGCCGTTGATCGACGCGATGACACCGGCCAGATCCTCCGGTTTCACCAGCACCTCACGGGCCTTGGATCCCTCACTCGGACCGACGACCCCTCGGGTCTCCATCAGATCCATGAGTCGTCCGGCCTTGGCGAAGCCGACACGCAGTTTTCGCTGCAGCATCGAGGTCGAACCGAACTGGCTGCTGACGACCAACTCGATCGCCTGGAGCAGGTCGTCGAGATCGTTGCCGATGTCGGAATCGATGTCCTTCTTGTCGCCGGCCTTGGCTGCGGTGACGCCCTCGGTGTATTCGGGCTCGGCCTGCTCCTTGGCGTAGTCGACGACGGCACTGATCTCCTCGTCGGTGATGAACGCGCCCTGCATGCGGATCGGTTTGTTCGCCCCCATCGGCAGGAACAGTCCGTCGCCCATGCCGATGAGCTTCTCCGCGCCCGGTTGGTCGAGGATGACGCGCGAATCGGTCAGTGACGACGTCGCGAAGGCCAGCCGGGAGGGCACGTTGGTCTTGATCAGGCCCGTCACCACGTCCACCGACGGACGCTGGGTGGCCAGCACCAGATGAATACCCGCGGCGCGGGCCTTCTGGGTGATACGCACGATCGCGTCCTCGACATCACGTGGGGCGGTCATCATCAGGTCGGCGAGCTCGTCGACGATCGCCACGATGTAGGGATACGGCTTGTACACGCGCTCGGAACCGAGTGGCGTGGTGATCTCACCGGAACGCACCTTCGCGTTGAAGTCGTCGATGTGACGCACCCGGGACGCCTTCATGTCCTGGTAGCGCTGCTCCATCTCCTCCACCAGCCACGCCAATGCGGCCGCAGCCTTCTTCGGTTGGGTGATGATCGGGGTGATCAGGTGCGGAATACCCTCGTACGGCGTCAACTCGACCATCTTCGGGTCGATGAGGATCATCCGCACCTGTTCGGGGGTGGCCCGGGTGAGCAGCGACACCAGCATGGAGTTGACGAAGCTCGACTTACCCGACCCGGTCGAGCCGGCGACCAACAGGTGCGGCATCTTCGCGAGATTCGCACTGACGAAGTCACCCTCGATGTCCTTGCCGAGGCCGATCACCAGCGGATGGCCGTCTTTGCGGGTGGACGGCGCGGTGAGGACGTCGGCAAGACGCACCATCTCGCGGTCGGAGTTGGGTACCTCGATACCGACCGCCGATTTGCCCGGGATCGGCGCGAGGAGTCGCACGTTGTCGGTGGCCACCGCATAGGCGATGTTGCGTTGCAGGGCGGTGATCTTCTCGACCTTGACCCCCGGACCGAGTTCGACCTCGTAGCGGGTGACCGTCGGCCCACGCGTGTAACCGGTGACCGCGGCGTCGATCTTGAACTGCTCGAGAACACCGGTGACACGGTCGATCATGTCCTCGTTCGAGCTGCTCCCCTGCTTCGGCGGGTCGCCCTCGATCAGCAGCGTGGTCGGCGGCAGCCGATAGTCGCCGTCGGCGGGCTCGACGGTGAACGGCTCGTCCGCGTCGTCGTCGACGGGGGTCGGCGCCGGGGCAGGCGGAGTCGCCGCGGGCGGCGTGGCACGTGTGGGCTTGGCGGTATCCGAGGTTGCCCGGGCGGTGGACCGGTTGCGCGCGCGCCGCGGCGCCGATGGCTCACCGAGCGGTTCGGTGACCTCGTCGACGAACGGATCGGTGGTGGCGTCGTCGCCAAAACTCTCCGTCGTCGCCGACGCCAGTACGTCGCCGGCACTGACCGGTGCCGGACGACGAGATCGACGTGCGCGCCGCGGGCTCTCGGCGTTCGGATCCGGTGGGTAGTTGTCGTAGGGATCGGGCGAGTAACCCGGGTCGCCCACGGGACGACCGCGTCGTGCGGACGCCCCTCCGAACCGATCGTCGGACCCGAAGTCGTCACGATCGTAGGCGTCGGGGTCATAGGCGTCTGGGTCATAGGAGCTGGGGTCGTCGGCCAGATCGACGTCGGCGTCCCATGGCAGTTCGTCGTCGGTGTCCCAGTCGTCGACACCTGCGGTCAGGCCGAGGTAGGTGCGCACTGCGTCGAGCACGTCACGCACCGTCCGACCACTGATGACGAGAACACCAAAGGCCATGCACAACAACAGAATCGGCACCGACACCCACGCGGTGGCGCCGGCGGTGAGCGGCGTGCCGACGGCAAACCCGAGGAACCCGCCGGCACTCGATCGACCGTCGAGATCGGTCGGCGACCCCGCCACCAGATGGATGAGTCCCAGCAACGGCAACACGATGAGCAGCGCGGCACCGATGTAGCGGCCCCGACGCACCGGGTTCGGCGGTCGTCGCATCAGGATGATCGCCGCAGCGACCAGTGCAACCGGGATCAGGACCGCCAACGACCCGACGATCGCACGTATCAGCGCATTGATGAAGGCACCGGCAGGACCGGCGGCGCCGAACCACACTCCCGCCGCGATGAGCACGGCGAGCGCCAGCAACCCGAGGGCCACACCATCGCGCCGGTGTGTGTGGCCGCCGACGTCGCCGGTGGCCGACGCGCGGTCGCGCTGTGCACGCCGGTCGCCTGCGCGTCGTCCGCCACGGGGGCCGGCGCCGAGATCGGGATCGTCGTACTCTGCGGCTGCCTCAACGTCGTCGTCGTAGAAGTCATCGTTGTGGAGGTCGTCGTTGTGGAGGTCGTCGTCGTGGAAGTCATCGAGATCGGTATCCCGGTTCGACGGTCCCCGGCGCCCCGAGCCCGCACGGGCGACACCACCGACTCCGCGTGCCAGGAGTCCCCAACCGGCTCCGATGCCCTTGCCGACACCCTTGCCCACAGCACCCACCGCGCCCGCACCCGAGCTTCGCCGCGAGATGTCGGCCGACGCGGCCGCACTCGACCGCGACGTCCCACGAGAGGTGCCCGACGTGCGTGTCTTGCCCGCGGTGGCGCTGCGCGCACCCGACCGGGTCGAACGCGTGCCGGCCGAACTCGCCTTCCCGGACTTGGAGGTCGCCTTGGCGCTCGCGCCGTTCTTCGACCGGGAAGCCGACGCCGACGTACGTGACCGCGCCGATGTCCCTGACCGTGCGGACGAGGACCCCCCCGACGCACGGGATGCGGACGTGCGCGTGCCAGTGCTCGCTCTCGAAGCCATGCCGACAGACTAGTCGGCAATGATCACCTCAGTCACACGGGCAACACCGGCAACACCGGCGCGTGTCGAATTCGTGACCCGCGACGTGGCGGTTTCGGTACCGTCCCGTTCCGGAAGCCGCCGCACTCAGAGGGAGAACAGCCACTCAGAGGGAGAACAGCACAGTGCGGCGATCAGAAGCCGTGGGCCGCCGCCTTCACCGCATCGATCCGTCCGGGATCGCCGTCGAAGGTCACCGCCACCGGTGTCCGCCCCGTGGCGAACAGCAGCAACTCCCCGGGCGTACCCGTGACCGTCACCGGCTCTCCGCTACCGCCCGAGGCGAGGTCAGCGCCGTCGGTGCTGCGCAGCGTGACCCGAGCGGGCATCGAGCGCAGCGTCATCTTGCTCATCGACCGCAACGGCATGCGCAGAGCGTCCTGGAGTCCGGGGTCGAGGACGCGCGGAACCCACTCACTGTCGGGGTCGGCGGCACCGCGCAGCACGTCCTCGTGGTGGATGAACATCTCGGCCAGATTCGCCCACCGGTCCAGTGGGCGCATGGGTGAGAAGATCGGTGGACCGGAGGCGAGGTCGGCAAGCAGTTTGTCCCAGTCGGTGTCGGCGGCCACCGACGCCTGCACCTTCTCGGTGTATCCGGCGAGGGGTTTGATCAGAATTCCCGGTGCGGCGTCGAGCCTGCGTTCCCGGACCACGAGATGCGCGGCGAGATCGCGCGTGGTCCATCCGGCGCAGAGGGTCGGCGCGTCCGGCCCCACCTCACGCATCGAGTCGACAAGGGCACGGCGTTCATCCTGTGCGAAGCTCACTCCCCAACGCTACTGGCTGCGGCCGGCGACCGTCGGTCACCGCGCCCCGATATCGCGGCGGGGCCGGTGTCAGCGAGCCGGGATCAGCAGTGTGTGGCGCAGCGCGTCGACATCGGCGTCGCTCAGGTCCAGCCCGTGATGCACGTAGTTGTCGAAGCTTCCGTAGGTCGTGCGCACCGCACCGAAGGCGGTGTCGAGCAGTCCGAGGTTCACGCCGTTGAGCGGGTCCGTGGCGGACGCGTGCCGGAACCGGTTGCTGGCGAGGTAGTCGGCGTCGACGACCGAGCGGTCCACCCCGAGGATGGTCAACAGCACTGCGGCGAGCCAACCGGTCCGGTCCTTGCCGGCGGTGCAGTGGAAGAGCACGGCGCCACCGTCGGCGACCGTGCGCTGGATGGACAGCAGTGAATCGCGAAACGCCTGCCGCGCCACGGGGTTCACCACGAACTGGCGATACGCGGAACCGATGTCGATGAGGTCGGTGGTCGGTGCTGTCCGCAGGACGTCGAACGACTCGACCGCGGTGCCGGGCACGGACTTGTCGGGCTGCAGCCGGGTCTCGAACGCGGTACGCAGATCGATGATCGTGCGGACTCCGCGCCGCCGGAGCTCGGTGATCCCGCGGTCGTCGATCGTGGAGAGGTTCGCGCTGCGGATGACCTTGTCGGTGATGCCCGCGCCGTCGGCGGTGCGGTAGTCGTGCAACGTTCGGGCGTTGGTGACCCCGCCGAGGTCGACTGCCTGCGGTTGCGGGGTCGCTGGCGTCGACACCGCGGGCGGGGCGGCGCCGACGGGGGCCGCGATGGTCGCCGCCGGGGCGAAGATCCCGAACACCGTACAAGCCACCGCCACGGCACGCACGTGCCACCGATACCGCTCGCCGATCACCGTCACCACGCCACTCCTGCCCGTCCGGCCGCCGCCCGTCCGGCGGCGATCACGCGGGAGGCTACCACCGGCGCGTGAACGGTGAGGAGAGCGCCGGATGAACCGGGGGGGACGTCCGGATGGTCGCGCGTCGGACATGTCGGACATTCCGGAGTCGTTGACACGCAAGGAGTCTCGACAGATCGACGCGTTCGGGTCAGTCGCGGTCAGTCGCCCACGGCGAGCACCGTCGGCACGATCATCGGTCGGCGCCGATAGGTGTCGGCCACCCACCGGCCCACCGTCCGGCGGATGCCCTGCGCGATGCGGTGGGTGTCGGAGACGCCCTCGGCGGCCAGCGTGTCGAGCACCTGATCGACGAGGTCGGCGGCGGACTTGAGGGCGTCCGGATCGTCGGAGAAACCGCGACCGGAAACCTCGGGGGTGCTCACCGCACGCCCGGTGGTGGAGTCGACGGCGACGGTGATCGCGATGAACCCGCCCTCGCCGAGAACGAGTCGTTCCGACAGCGTCGATTCACCGACGTCACCGACGGACAGACCGTCGACGTAGACATGGCCGACCGGGACGCGGCCGACGATCTGCGCCTGCCCGTCCACGAGGTCGACGACGACGCCGTCCTCGGCGAGCATGACCCGATCCGGGTTCACCCCGGTGGCCTCGGCGAGCGCGGCGTTCGCGCGGAGGTGACGCCACTCGCCGTGCACCGGCATGGCATTGCTCGGCCGGACCGCGTTGTAGAGATAGAGCAGTTCGCCGGCCGACGCATGGCCGGAGACGTGCACTTTGGCGCTCTGCTGGGTGATGACCGTGGCGCCCAGCTTCGCGAGGCCGTTGACGACCGCGAAGACCGAGTTCTCGTTGCCGGGGATGAGCGACGACGCGAGGACAACCAGGTCGGCGGAGCGGATGTTGATCTGCCGGTGCTCTCCGCGGGCCATCCGCGACAGCGCCGAGAGCGGCTCACCCTGCGATCCGGTGGAGATCAGCACCACCCGGTGGTCGGGCAGGGTTGCCGCGGTGTCCATGTCGACCTCGACACCGTCGGGCACGTGCAGATAACCGAGGTCCTGGGCGATCTGCATGTTGCGGACCATCGAGCGGCCGACGAAGGTGACCCGGCGGTTGTGGGTGTGCGCGACGTCGATGATCTGTTGGATGCGGTGCACGTGGCTGGCAAAGGAGGCGACGATGACCCGGCCACGCGCCTTGCCGATCACCTGGTCGAGCACTCCCCCGATCTGCCGCTCGGGGGTGACGAATCCCGGCACCTCGGCGTTGGTGGAGTCGACGAGGAACAGATCGACGCCTTCATCGCCGAGTCTGCTGAATCCGGCGAGGTCGGTGAGTCGGCCGTCGAGCGGCAGCTGGTCGAGCTTGATGTCGCCGGTGTGCAGGGCCAGTCCGGCCGGGGTCCGGATCGCGACGGCGATCGCATCCGGGATGGAGTGGTTCACCGCGAAGTACTCGCACTCGAAGGGGCCGTGCGTGGTCCGCTCGCCTTCGCGGACCTCGATGAGCTTGGGACGCAACCGATGTTCGCGGCACTTGGCCGCGACGAGTGCCAGCGTGAACTTGGATCCGACGACGGGGATGTCGCCACGCAGACGCAGCAGGAACGGGACCGCACCGATGTGATCCTCGTGCCCGTGGGTCAGGACGACCGCCTCGACGTCGTCCATCCGGTCCTCGATGTAGCGGAAGTCCGGGAGGATGAGGTCGACGCCGGGCTGCGCGTCCTCGGGGAACAGCACCCCGCAGTCGACGATCAGCAGTTTGCCGTTGTACTCGAACACCGTCATGTTGCGGCCGATCTCACCGATGCCACCGAGGGCGACCACACGCAACGCGCCCTTCGGTAGACGACGCGGCGTACCGAGTCGATCGACTGGTGCCGGCGGCGTGGGGGTGCCGCGATCCCGGCCACCACCACCGCCTCGTGCACCTCGCGCGTTGTCGCGGCGCTCGTGCCGGCCAGACCGGCGGGGTTCACCCCCACCTCGGTTCTCCGCCGGCGCCGACGCGGCGTGGCGGGCCGAATCCTGCTGCGCAGCCGCACTTTCGGGCCCTCCGCCAGACGCTGAGGCCATCGGGGCATCCACGGCGGGCAAGCCGGGGGCAGACGAGGCGGGGGCCGGTGAGGCGGCGGTATCGGTGGCGGGTGCGGGCTCGGGCGGTCCGGCCTGGCGTCGGGCGCTGCGGCGGCGCTGGGGGCCGGTCATCGGTCCAGCAATCCGGCCGTGCGCAGATCGGCGATGAGCGATTCGATCTGCGGACCGTCGGCGGGTACCTGCGGGAGGCGTGGGTCCCCGACGTCGAGTCCGAGGATGCGCAACGACGCCTTGACCATGGTCACCCCTCCCAGCCGTCCCATCGCGTTGACGAGCGGGAGCATGGTGATGTTGATCGATCTGGCGGTCTGCAGATCACCCTTCTCCACGGCGATCTGCATGTCGCGCAAGCGATCTGCGACGAGATGGCCGATCACGCTGACGAAGCCGGTCGCGCCGATCGACAGCCACGGCAAATTGAGCGCGTCCTCACCCGAGAGGTACTCGAGGTCGGTGGAGGCGATCAGTCCCGCGGCCGAATGCAGATCACCCTTGGCGTCCTTGACGCCCTTGATCCGGGGGTGTTCGGCGAGTGCGAGCATCGTTTCGTTGGCGACCGGCACCACCGAGCGGGGCGGGATGTCGTAGATCAGGACGGGCAGGCTGGTCGCGTCCGCGACGGCGCGAAAATGCGCGAGCAGACCCGCTTGGGGCGGCTTCGAGTAGTACGGCGTGACGACGAGCAGACCATGCGCGCCGGCTTTCTCCGAGGCCTGCGCGAAGCGGATGCTCTCTGCGGTGTCGTAGCTACCCGCGCCCTGGGTGATGCGGGCGCGGTCGCCCACCGCGTCCAGAACGGTGCGCAGCAGCTCGATCTTCTCGTCGGGTGTGGTGGTCGGCGACTCACCGGTGGTGCCACTGACCACGAGTCCGTCACAACCCTTGCCGACCAGGTGGTCGGCCAGCTCGGCGGCCTTGTCCAGATCGAGCGAACCGTCGGGACGGAAAGGGGTGACCATCGCCACGACGTTGGTCCCGAACGGGTGCGCCTGTGGCTGCGACTCGGTTGCGCTCATGGTGGTCAAGATTACCGGGGCGCCGTGGCCCGCGGCCAATGGGCACTACGTGTCGCAGAAAGGCACGCCACCAGCACTTTGTGGGCCGCCGGTGCTGTACGGGAGGACCTCAGCCCTCGAGCACGAACGGTGAGGTCGCGACCTCGGTGCCGTCGGCGAGCGTGCCGATCTCGAAGTCACCGAAGACCGTCGGCGCGACCTGCATCAACTGGCGCAGGCATTCGACGGCGAGCTGGCGGATCTCGACGTCGGCGTGCTCGGTGGCGCGCATCCCGACGAAGTGGCGCCACGCACGATAGTTGCCGGTGACGACGATCTTGGTTTCGGTGGCGTTGGGCAATACCGACCGCGCGGCCTGCCGGGCCTGTTTCCGACGCAGGATCGCATTGGGCACGTCGGCGAACTTGGCCTCGAGTGCGGCGAGGAGTTCGGTGTAGGCGGCGCGGCTGGCGTCGGTGGCCTCGATGAACAAGCGCTCCAGTTCCGCATCGCCGCTGATGGCCGGGGGTGCCAACACGTTCGAGTCGTGCTCGGGGACGAACCGCTGGGACAGTTGGGAGTACGAGAAGTGCCGATGGCGGATGAGTTCGTGGGTGCACGACCGGGAGATGCCGGTGATGTAGAAGGTCACCGTGGCGTGCTCGAGCAGCGAGAGGTGCCCGACCTCGAGGATGTGGCGCAGGTAGCCGGCATTGGTCGCGGTCCGCGGATTCGGTTTGTCCCAGCTCTGGTAGCAGGCTCGACCGGCAAACTCGACCAGGGCCTCGCCGCCGTCGGCGTCGGTGGTCCAGGGCACGTCCGACGGCGCGGTGAACTCGGTGGCGGCCACCATCTGCACCCGCAACGGAACCATCTCGGACACGTCGCCTCCTCTCCACACGACTCGCGCCGTCATCGCCTCTCCCCCGGCAGGAGGGGAACGCAGTCATCGATTCTCCCACCGGCGCCCTCGGCGATTCCGCGCACCCCGTACCGGACTCACACCCCGCACGCGAGACGGCCAAGCCGGTGAGCAGCAGGTGAATTCTCGACGTCGCGTCGGTGTCATCGCCGCATCGACCAGCGCCGACGCGAGCGCCACGCGGCATCGACCGTGGCGATATGTCGGATATGCCGCACAATGATGCCCCGTGACGCAGACCCCCGTGACGCAGACCCCCGCGAACCCGACTGCCGCCAACCCGACTCTCGCGAACCCTTCTGTCGCGAACCCCTCTGGGCCGCTCGGGCGACGACGACTCCTGCAGACCGGTGCCGCGCTGTGCGTGGCGAGCCCCCTCGCGGGCCCGTGGGCAACGCACGCGGTCGCCGCCCCGGTGACCACGCCGGCGGCGTCGGCCGTCTTCGCCCACGGCGTCGCCTCGGGTGATCCGCTGCCGGACCGGGTCATCCTGTGGACCCGGATCACCGCGACCTCCGACGCGCTGCCGGGCTCGGGACGCGGCGCAGGTTCGACCGTGCGGTGGGAGATCGCCCACGACGAGCGGTTCGCGACCGTCGCCGCGTCGGGATCGGTGAACGCCCTCGCCGAGCGCGACTTCACCGTCAAGGTCGATGCAGCAGGCCTCACGCCTGCCACCGAGTACCACTACCGGTTTCGGGTGACCTCCGGTCCGGCCACCGGGGCGGTGTCGCCGGTGGGCCGCACCCGCACCGCACCGCCATCCGACGCCGATGTGTCGCGGGTGCGCTTCGGGGTGGTCTCGTGCGCGAATTGGGAGGCCGGGTACTTCGGCGCGTACCGGCATCTGCGCTCCCACCAAGACCTGCACGCCATCGTCGCGCTCGGTGACTATCTCTACGAGTACGGCACCGGTGAGTACACCGGCAAAACCGGTGCGGTGCGCACACATTCACCGCGGCACGAGATCGTCACCCTCGCCGATTACCGAATCCGCCACGCGCAGTACAAGACCGACCCGGACCTCGCGGAGCTCCATCGTGTTCTGCCCTGGATCTGCACCTGGGACGATCACGAATCCGCCAACGACGCGTGGGCCGAGGGCGCCGAGAACCACTCGCCCGACGAGGGCGCGTGGGCGACGCGTAAGGCCGCCGCCGAACGCGCGTACCACGAGTGGATGCCGGTACGCGCAGCCGCTGACGACTCGGGCACCCACCTCTATCGCCGGTTGCGCTTCGGCCGGTTGCTCGAACTGTCGATGCTCGACCTGCGCACCTACCGCGACCGGCAGGTGTCGATGTCGTCGAATCGCATCGACGACCCGGCCCGGTCCATCACCGGAGCCGCCCAGATGCGTTGGCTCACCGACGGTCTCGCGTCCTCGGCGGCGCGATGGAAGATCGTGGGCAATCCCGTGATGATCGCACCGGTGTTGCTGCCTCCGCTCGACACACGCACCACCGCCGCCCTCACCGAATCCCTCGGGCTGCCCGCCGAGGGATTGCCCTACAATCCCGATCAGTGGGACGGCTACACCGCCGATCGTCGGCGCCTGCTCGACTCGATCCGGTCGAACAAGGTGACCAACGTGGTCTTCATCACCGGCGACATCCACTCGTCATGGGCGTGTGACATCCCGGTCGATGCCGCCGACTATCCGGGAAGCGGTTCGGTGGCAACCGAACTCGTCGTCACCTCGGTCACCTCCAGCAACATCGACGACATCCTCGGCGTACCCGAGCACACCGCGGGTGCCGCGGTCTCGCCGGCACTGATGGCGGCCAACCGGCACGTCCGGTGGAACGACTTCGACGCCCACGGATATGCCGTGCTGACCGTGACGCCGTCTGCGGCACAGATGGACTGGTGGTTCGTCACCGACAAGACCGATGCGCGGACCGGTCGGTATCACGGCCGCTCGTACCGGGTGACCGCCGGATCACCACGCGTGCAACCGGCCGCGTCGCCCCTGGACTGAGTCCCCTCGATTCGTGTCCCGATCGGGGTCGGTGGCTCAGTTGTCGAGCAGCGCAACCAGTTTGGCGTGGGTGTCCTCCCAGCCCTCGACCGCGACGGAGGTGATGCCGATGTCCTGGACGGGGCGGTCGTTGCCACCCTCGTCGAGCCGATCCCCGAAGAACAGGATGTCGTCGAGGCCCAGGTCGAGCATCTCCATGAGTTTGCGTGCGCCGTAGGCCTTGTCGATGCCCTTGCGGGTCACGTCCACCGATGTCGACCCGCCGCTGCGGACCTCCAGATCCGGAAGTCGTTCGGCGGCATAGGCCCGCAGCGATTCCTTCTTCGCGCCGTCGGGGTCCCAGGCTTTCTTGGCGTCCACCGGCGCCGACTGTCCCAGCGCCGAGTAGGTGATCTGGCTGCCGCGGTCCTCCAGGATCGGGCCCCAGGTCTCGGTCTCCCAGAGCCCGAGTTCCTTCGCGCCGGTCTCCAGGGCGTCGAGGGTGCGCTGTTTCTCGTCGTCGGTGAGGTCCTCGGCGTACACGGTCTCCCACTGTCCGGCGGAGTACCGGACGTACTGGGTGCCGCAGGTGGGCATCAGGTGCAGGTTGGCGACTTCCTCGACGCCACCGATCCGGTCGAGGACCTGGGCGCGGAACTGCTCGTAGCGCCCCCCGGAGATGATGCACACCAGTGACCGCTGCAGCAGCCGCCGCAACACCTCGACCATCGCATCGTCGAGCGGACTCTTCGACGGCGCGAGCGTGTCGTCGAGGTCGAACATCACCAGCGCATAGTCGTGATCGCCGAAGGTCACCGTCATCGTCGTGTCTCACCTCTGTTGTGTGGATGTATTCGCGTGGTCGGTGCACAAGCATGTCATCGCTGACCGGCTGCCGCCATTCCGCCTCACGCGGCGGTCTCGACGATGTCGGCCGTGCGTGCGGTGGCGTCGGAGTGCTCGGTCAGTCGTGCCGCGAACCGGGCCGCGCGATCGACGGTCTCGGGGCGCAGGATGGCGCGGAGAGCATCGGTCAGCGAATCGGCGTCGAGGTCGGCGAACGGGAGGTGCCCGCCCACCCCGAGCCGGGTCACCTGCCCACCCCACATCGGCTGGTCGAACGACACCGAACAGATCAGTGTCGGAATGCCCGCGCGCAGACTCTCGAAGGTCGTGCCGATCCCCCCGTGATGCACCGCTGCCGCACATCGGGGAAAGATCAGATCGTGTGCAAGCGCACCGGTGACCATCACGTCGCTGTCGGCGACGCCGCGAGAGCCCGGATCGAGATCACTCCACCCCGCGCTGACGAGGATGCGCACGCCGAGCCGTGCGGCGACCGTCCGCATCATGGCGACGGTGGCCGATGCGTCACGGATCGGCATGCTGCCGAAGCCGCAGTACACCGGCCGGCTCCCGGCCCCGATCCACTTGGTCACCTCGGCATGGTCACCGTCGAGGTCGCCGACCGCGGCACGTGTGTCGGGTTCCAGCGGCAGGAACCCGACGAGCGGTCGTCGGTGCCCCCATTCCTCGGCCAGGCCGGGCACCAGTGCGCGATCGTAGATCTGGATCTCCGGAATCCCTCGGCGAGCACACATCTGGGCGGGAATCGCCAGACTCCGACGTAGCCCCAATTCCGCGCGCAACGCAGTCAGGTATCGCAGGAAGACGAGCCGACGGACGTTGTCGGCGAGCAGCCATGTCGCGCGATTCACCGCCGCGGGCGGTGTCATCGTCGGTGGCAGCGCGCCCGGGAACGGATAGCTGCGGCTCGGCCGCCCCGGGAATCCGTGCATCGTCACCATCGGGATGCCGAAGGCCTCGGTCACCGACGCCGCACGATCCTCGGTCAGCAGCGTCGCGACCACCACGTCGGCACCGCGACAGACCTCGATCACCTCCGTGTTCATCCGAGACGCATAGTCGGCCATCTGCGCACCGACCAGTCGCATCAATGCCAGGCTGCTGCCCGCGGCCAACGCCCGTTGACCCTCATCGGAGGAATACAGTTGTGCCACATCGGGTCCGCAACTCACCGCGTCGAGACCGGCACGACGGGTGAAGTCGAGGAGATTCGGTGGCGCACCGACGAGGACGTCATGCCCGCGCCGGCGCAGTTCCACGCCCAGCGCCACGGCCGGCTGGACGTCTCCGCGTGTTCCCGTCAACGGGATCGCGATCCTCATGTGACTCCTTTCGATTGCGGTGTGGATTACCCTGCAGACAATGCGACCCGACAGTGCGACGCCCGAGCCCGGCGAGCCGACGGCGCCCGAGCCCGGCGAGCCGACGGCGCCCGAGCCCGGCGAGCCAACGGCGCCCGAGCCCGGCGAGCCAACGGCGCCTGAGCCCGGCGGTATGCCCCACGACCGGCTGCACATCGCCATGTTCACCGACTTCCCGCCGGGATCGCTCGGTGGCATCTCGACCGCGGTGGACGACCAGCGTCGGGCACTCGAACGCCTCGGCCATCGGGTGACCGTGTTCGCTCCTGCGCCGACCGATCCGGAGGCCGCCGTGCCCACCTGGCTCGTGCCCGTCCCCGCACCGCGGGCGCTGTCGGTCAACGGATTTCCGTTCGTCGTACCCACCCGCGGAGTCCTCGCGGCGGTCGAGAATGAACTGATCCGACGCGCCCCGATCGACGTCGTGCACGTGCACACCACCTATGGCGTTGCGATCCTCGGCGCCAAAATCGCCCGGCGGCACCACATTCCGCTCGTCCAGACGATGCACAGTCGCGACGACGTGTTCGTCGAACGCACCTCTCCCGCGCCCTGGGCGTCCGCGGTGGGAATGCGAATCCTGCACCGTTGCTTCGTCTCCCCCCGCCTGTTGACCCACGGCGGAGGGGTCGCGCGGGTTGCCGAGTCCCGCACCGCACGGCAGGTGTGGCACATGATGCTTGCGCAGGCGCGTACCGCCGACGTGGTGATCGCACCGACCCAGCACTTCGCCGACCGATTGCGCCGCCATGGTCTCTCGGGTGACATCCGGGTCGTCTCCGGCGGTGTCGACGACGATCTCCTGGCCACACTGCCGCAACGGTCGACTCACAGCCACGACGATCCGCTCAGATTGCTGTGGTGCGGCCGGATCTCCGCGGAGAAGCGTCCGATGGTGGCCGTCGAGGCGGTCGCGTCGACCCCGGGATGCACCCTCGACATCCTGGGCAGCGGCGATCAGGAGCACCACATCCGTACCCTCGTCGACGAATTCGGGCTGCGACAACGTATTCGGTTGCTCGGTTCGACCGACCGGGCCGGAGTACTGGCCGCGATGGCCGACGCCGACGCGCTGTTGTTCACCTCGGCCGGTTTCGACACCCAGGGACTGGTCCTGCTCGAGGCCGCCGCTGCCGGTCTCCCGGTGATCTACTGCGATCCCGACCTCGACGAGACGGTGCCCACCGGCGGCGGGCTGCGCGCCGCCGATCCGTCGGCCGATTCCGTCGCCGCGGTCATCGCAGCGGTGATCGCCGACCCGGAACGACTCGCTGCTCCACGAGATGCGTTGTCCGACAAGGCAGTCCCCCAGTCCCGCATGACCCGGCAGACCATCGGGATCTACCGGGAACTCGTCGGTACCGAGCGACTGCGCCGAGGAAGTATGCCTGTGCGGCCCGAGGACGCCCCGAGCGCGCCCGGGCGCGTACCCGGGCTCGGCCACAGCGTCGTCGCCCTGCGACAGGGACTGTATTTCATCGTCGGCCTGGGCCGTATCGGCCCGGTGGTGCGCGTGGACCTCGGGACCCGGCCCGCCTATCTGGTCACGACTCCGGAACTGATCCGGCAGATCGGTTTTCGGACCGCAGGCGAGTTCCACCGCGCAGATCTGCAGGAGGCGATGCACGAGGCGATCCGGGAGGCCTCCAATGTCCTCAGTGGCCGACGCCACGAGATGCGCAGGCGTCAGATGGCACCGGCGTTGCGGGCGCGTCGGCTGGCGCGGTATGCGGTCACCACGGCCGCCATCGCCGACGACTGGTCGCGCGGTCTGCCCTATGAGCGTCCGGTGGACCTGCGGACCGAGGCGCACGGTCTGATCCTGCAGACCGTCACCTCGACGCTGTTTCGTGCCGACTTCGGCGCCGACGCGCTCGATCGGGTTCGCGAAACCGTGCCCTGGTTGCTCGGCGAGGTGATCATCCGCGGCGCACTGCCCGCCCCCGTCCGCCGGATGCGGATGCACGCGAACCGGCGTTTCGCGCGGGATTCGGCGATGCTGCGCGAGGCCATCGGCGCCGTCGTTCGCCGCTACCGAAGCCAAGGCGTCGATCACGGCGACGTCCTGTCGGTCCTCGTCGGACACACCGACGAGGACACCGGAATCGGCCTGTCCGACGACGAGATCATCGACGAACTGCTGCTGATGGTGGCCGCCGGCGTCGGTTCGACGGCATCGATCCTGGCCTGGGTGTGGTACGAGGTCGCCCGCAACCCGCACGTGAGTTCCCTTGTTGCACAAGAGGTCGAACGCGTCGTCGGCGAGGGACCGGTACACCCCGACCACCTCGAACAGCTCACCTACCTGCGTCGGGTCGTGGCCGAGACACTGCGGATGTGGGGGCCGTGGATCAGCAGTCAGACCGCCGACGGGCCGGTGACCCTCGGCGACGACGAGACCGGTCGACTCACCCTGCCGGACGGTTCGACGGTGATCTACAGCCCGTACCTCGTCCTGCACGACCCACGGTTCTACACCGATCCGGAGACCTTCGACCCGGACCGATGGCAGCCGGACCGAGCCGAGTATCTCGACCGGAAAGCCGATCTTGCCTTCGGTGTGGGAGAACGCCATTGCCCGGGAAACACGTTCGCGATCTCGACGATCCTGTTGTGCTCGGCAGCCCTGTACTCGCGCTGGATCGTCCGGCCGGCCGGACGCCGCCGGGTCAGGCCATCGACCACCGATTTCGTCGCCGCCCCCTCGCAGGTCCGGGTGCGCCTCGAGCCGAGGCGATGAGCGAGCGCTGGTCATCGGTGAGTCACCTCATCCCGTCGGGGTGGCCAGCGCCGCGCCGATGACCGCGAGGTAGACGGTCAGGACGTACACCGCGGCGGGTACGGGCGGATATCCGTCGTGGCGCGAACGCAGCCACACCACCGCGGCCCCGACCGGGACGACGGCGAGAACCACTGCCGCCCAACCGAAAAGGGCGCCGACGCCATCGAATCGCCACGGCGTCCAGATGGCCAGGACCGCGACGGTCGTCAGGGCGACGAAGCCCATCGAGACACCGACCGCGCCGGCGGCACCGAGCGGATTCGAGTAGTACATCTCACCTGGTCGCGGCCGGCGAGATATTTTCCGCGCGAACTCGAACTGCAGGAACGACCCGGCCATCAGCACCGCGACCCACGCCGTCGACCATGCTGCGTCCACCTGTCCGGTGTCGACCGCCGAGGCGATCACATACGCCGCCAACACCAGTTGCACCGGGTAGGTGACGGCGAGATTGCCGAGCACCGACCGCCGCAGCGCAGGCCACACCGTCTCGGCGGCCCACAGACCGAGGCCGTAGGCGAGCACCGCTGCGATCGCGATCGCCGAGCCCACACCCGCCGTCCCGGACAGCACCACCACGACCACCCCGAGCACGAGCATCGCAACGCGCAGGTCGGTGGCGGTGACCGCACCGGTCACCAGCGGCCGGTCCGGGTGGTACACACGGTCGTAGTCGAGGTCCTTCTGTTCGTCGACCATCCGCAGGAACAGCAGAACGAGCACCACGACCACCACGCGCACGACCGTTGCCGCTCCGGGCTCCCAACGCACACCGCTGAGCCGGGCCGCAGTCCCTTCGGCCGCGAGCACCCACAGGACCCCGAAGAGCAGATATTGCGGCTTGAACATCACCGCGGTGAATCGGGCGATGCGCGCAACCGAGACCGACGACGCCCGAAGGGTTTCGGTCACCATCACGTCCCGATCACCACACCCAGCCGGACCTCGGCGCACGCGGTGCCGCCCTGCTCGATCGTCACCAGCACCGAGATTGCCGCTCCGGGGTCGGCCGGGTCGTGCCCATGATCTGTACATGCATGGTCTGTACGTGCGATGCACCTCGCCGGCCGATCGAGTTCGACGAACCGGCCGAACGAACTCCGGACCGCCGCGATCCGCACGTCCGTACCGACATGAGCAAGCGCGATCTGTCGCGCCGCTTCCAGCAGCAGGGTGCCCGGCACGTGGTCGAGTTCGTGATCGAACAAGCCCGGGTGGGCGGTGTCGACGACGAGTTCGCCCCGCGTCTCGTGGCCATCCCGCGCGCACACCCCGACCACGACGTTGCGCGGGTCGAAGCGGCCGACGACGTGTGGATGTGCCGGCTCGGCCACGTGGACGCGCCCGCGTTCCGCACCGCCGCGCGCCTGCGCGCGCAGGGCCGACCACTGCGCACGGGTCGTCCAGGAGAACGACCCGTCCACGGTCATCAGTGGCGCACCGTCGGCCGAGATCGCCAGCACCATGTCAAGTCCGATCAGCCGGTCGGCGACGACATGGCGGGCACCGATGCCGACGGCGATGTCGACGTCTGCGGGCCGGGATCCCGGCCGCCACGCCCCGTCGGCGAGGGGTGCGTCGGCGACGCCGTTGAAGGTACGGACCAGGAAGGCGCTGTCGAGCGGCACGTCGAAGAACTGGTGGGTCACCGCGATCGCGGCCTGCCGCGCGGTTTCCATCACCAACAACGGGTCGTGCCGACCCGCCTGCGGCCCACGGTGATCCCCGAAGTAGGCGTGCATCCGCGGAAGCTGCGCACCGACGCGGAATTCGTCGTCGCCGAGATCCGGCTGCGCGCGCGACAACGACGTGACGAACACCTCCGAGACGGAACACCGATGAACGAGTTCGCGCGGAATCGTCTGACTGTGGAAGGTAGGCGCCACGGTGAGATGGTCCGGGGTCGGTGTCATATGGGTGGTCATCTGCACTCCCGTCGGGTCGGGTCGGATGTCATGGGCAGAACGTGGGAGCCGAGCACGATCACCGACCACGGGTCCAGGTCGATCCCGTTCGCCCTGGCGCTGCGCAGCATGTCGGCACAGACCCGGTCATCGGTGAGGTCGGGCCACGGGGACGCGGGGCGTGCAGCAGCAGCAGCATTCATCTGGGCGGCGACCCGCTCGGCGGCCACTGCCCGCCCGAACTCACGCACCGGTGTCTGCGAATACAGTTCCCCAGCCAACGCCGCCACCCGCTCGGCGACGCCGACACCACCGTCGATCACATCCTGCAGGCAGGCCTCGCGACCGGATTCGTCGAGCATGATCGCCCATTCCCGCAACACCTCGACCGGGGTATCGGGGGTGTGCACGAGGTTCAGCAGGTAGCTGCGGTGCCCGAGCGCATGCCGCAGCTCACCCGGAGCACCCGCCGTCGGATCGGTGGGACCCTTCTCCCGCGTCAGCCGCACCGTCGCCGATTCTCCGCCGACAGCGCCCGCAGAAACGCCGACAGCGCCGTCCGCGGCACCGACAGCGCTGTGGTCGTCGGTGACGAGAAGGACCATGGAGTCGCACATCTCGACCAGGAGGTCGGCCAGTCGGCGACGCTCGACCGACGCCCGCGCCCACGAGGTCTGCCACAACGCCCTCGCGAGGTGGCGTCCCGACTCGACCCGTGCGGCGTGCAGGATTCGCCACCGATGCGCGGCCAGCCAATCGAGCGTCGGCGCGACGCCACGGGCCACCACGGCGTCGGGTTTGAGGAGCAGCAGTGAGCATCGGGTGGCAAACCAGTCTGCCTCCACACCCATCCGATCGAGATGCTCGATCGCCTCGAGCACGTAGGTGTCGCCGAGGTGGGTCGACAGGTCGGCGCCGTCGACGCCGATCCGGGTGAGCAGATCGGCGGTCATGGGGGTCGTCGCGTGGTGCGCGCGTTCGGTCTTCACGGTCATCGAGCACCACCGAGGCCGGCGAGGACGGTCTCCACGTCTGGCAGTGGCGCACCGAGGTAGCCGATGTCGAGGCAATGGTCGAGAAGCAATCGCAAGTAGTCGGGTCCACATTCCGGTGCCGGCCGCCCCAGGACAGTCTCGGCGATGCCGGTCGAAAAGGTCTGCCGCCGTTGGAAGTAGCTGGTGTAGAGCGAGCCGACCCGGCGGAAGTACTCGCGTTCGATCACCTCGAGCGCATCGGGATCGAAGGTGGCATCCGGGACAAAGGTGGCCACATGGAAGGAGGGATACTCGGCCAGGACGTCGGAGAGCTCCCGCAGGGTCACCGGCCGAGAGCTCAACGCGTGCAGTACCTTTCCGTCGAGATCGGCGGCGTGGCACGTGGCGGCGGTGACGATGTCGGCGACGTGATCGACCGGCGCGAGCGACAGTGTGGCGTCGTAGCGTCCCGGCAGCGTGCGCAGTTTGCCCTCGACCATGAGTTTGACGACGGTGTAGAGGTTCTTGTGGTCCCGGATGGCACCGTCGGTACTCACGCCGGTCACGATCCCGGGCCGGACCGTCACCGCGCGCAACCCATCGGCGCGGGCCCGTTCGACGAGCTTCTCGGCATCGAATTTGCTCTTCTCGTAGCGGGTTCCGAACACCTGACCGACGTCGAGCTCGTCCTCGGCGATCGTGCCGCCCCGCATGCCGCAGACATAGGCGGTCGACACGTGCACCAACGGGACGTCCCAGGCGCGGGCAAGGTCGACGGCGTGCGCGGTGCCACCCACATTGAGTTGCGCGTAGTCCTCGTCGGCGGCATCGAAGGCGGTGGTCGCCGCGCAGTGCACGATCGTCGATACCCGACCGGCCAGCGAATCGGCCCGGGCGGTCACCGCGGGACCGAATCCACCGAGTCGCACGTCACCGGTGATCGTGTCGGAAATGGTCACGGGTGCACCGTCGTTGGCGATCAGTGAGTCGTTGCGATGGGTCACGCCGATCACCGGCCGGCCCGACGCCTCGAGTCTGCGGCACACCTCGGTACCGACCAGGCCCGCAGCGCCGGTCACCAGGATGTGATCACGCCGGCGCCGATCATGTGACGGGGTCATCGGCCTTCTCCTCTACCGTCAGTGCTGATCCGGCGACTGTCGTCGGTGCTGATCCGGCGACTATCGTCGGTGCTGATCCGGCGACTATCGTCGGGGCTGATCCGGCGACTATCGTCGGGGCCGATCTGGCGGCGGATGAGGGCCTCGACATCGCCTACCCGGCGCACGCCGGCGAGTTCGGCGGGCGGTAGGGGCGGCAGGCCGAACGCTCTCTCCAGGGCGATGGTGAGCTCGATGAGCCGGACGGATTCGTATCCGAGGTCCTCGCGGAGGCGATCGGTTGCCGCCGGCGCATCCGCGGGCGGGTTCGGCGCCATCGCGACCACGATCCGTCGGACCTGGTGGTCCGGGCCCGCGTTGTGCTGCTCATCGACGCTCATCGGGCATCACCCCCGATCGGTGTGGACGGTGCCGGCGGGGCGTCGGCGACCGGATGTGGTTGTCCGCCTCCGCTGTTCATCAGGTCGGCGGCCTCGGCCAGCGGCAACCGAACCTCCAGGTGAGTGCCCAGGCGAACCCAGTCGTAGGCGATCTCGAGGGTGCGGCGCCATTGGTCGCGGGAGTCGAAGGAGGCCGGGAAGTCACTGCCGACGAGCGCCCGGACCGCGCCGAGGAGTCCGTCGAGTACCTCGAGTTCGGCGAGTCCGTCGCCGCCCGAGGACAAGATGTCGTCGAATCGGAAATGGGCGGCCCGCTCGATGACGGTGAGTGTCGAGGGTTCGATCATCGGGCTCGGCAGGATCCTGCGGAGCGTGGCTGCCGGAGTGACATCGGGAGGAAGAGGATGAACTCCCCACGCCGAGAGCACCATTCGGGCGATCATTGCGATCAGGCGTGGCGCTGCAACATCGGCCACACCGCCCTGCCCGCTCTTGAGGGCGCCGACGAGGTCCTCCCGCGCGTTCTCGGCGACGATGTTGGCCCAGGTGAGTTGTAGGCCGGCCGAGGCGAATCGCTCTGCGGGCAACGGCGAGAGCACGGCAACGCCCTCCCTCGGCGGGGCGACCGCCCCACCCAGTCCGACGATCGGACCGCTCGTGGCCGGCGGTGGTGTGTACGGTTCGGAGACCTCGCACATCGCGATCGCCGGCCGGATGGGCCCGGCGCCTGCCCAGTCCACTCCGACGACACCGAGTCGAAGGAACTCGGCAAGGTACTCCGCGACCGGGCGGTGCTCCGCCCGCCCGGCACGGTCACCGCGGTCGCAGATCTCGAGCACCGGACGACGGAATACCATCTGCCGCCACGCTTGTGCCGCGGGGTCGGAGAGCACGAAGACGTCCCGCACACCACGCACCACGTGCACACGCGAACCGATGGTCCACGTCGTCACACCGGGAACTCGTGCGAGCCGAAGCTGCCGCGCATCCGTCCACTCGTTCGCGTCGATTCCGATCTCCGCGAGCAGGTCGGTGGCCGCCACCCACCAGGAGCCGGTCGAGTCGGCGTCAGGCGTGGGCGGTGTCGTCGCAGCGGTCCACCGTTCGGTCATCCTCTCGTCGTCGATCCGATCGAGCTGTCGGGGAAGCCATTTGGTCTCCACGTAGGTTTCGCCGCGCTCGGCGCACCATGCCTTGGCCGCCTGAACGAGTGCATCACGCATCCACCCGATCGCTTCGTCGTCGGCACCGAGGGTCCGCAGAGTGGTGACGTGCCGCAGCACCGCCACCGCGCGATGGCGCCACCATCGCGCCATCACCTCACCGAAACGGCGGTGGTCGATGATCGCCCGCAGCTCGTCGAGGTCGACGAGGGCGCTCGTACGAATCGTGGTCGAGCGCAGGAATCGTTGACACCGGTTGAGTAGATCCTCGTCGAGCTCGGAGACGGTGCCGGTGGCCAGATGATCGGCGATCGTCTCCAAGTGGTGGCGCAGCTGGGCGAGCGAACGGGTGCGCACCTCGAGGCGGCGGCCGTCACCGAACAGGACCGTCGGCAGCGTCGGCAATTCTTCGTCGCCGCCCGCCACGACGAGGAAATCGACGTCGGAGCCTTCGTTGCCGAATCCCTCGGCGAGTGACCCCTCGAACACGATCGCACAGTTGTCGGGGACGACGACCGAGTCGAGTGCGGTATCGAGGAGTTGGGCCACGCGCTGCGCGGGCAGCGTCGGAACGGCCCGGTCGTCGGCGGTCTCCCGGGCCGACGCGACGGTGCTCGCAGAGGCGGCACTCGCGGTGCCGTCGACCTCATGCACCACGGCGTCGGTCATCTCCCCGGCGGTGAACATCTGCCACATGCGGCGCCGGCGCGGCTTTCCGCTCGAGGTGCGCCGGATCAGGCCGCGCCCGCCGGTGATGACGGTGACCGTCTGAGCGGGCCCGAGTTGCCCGCGAATGACGTTGCGGGCGTGGGAGATCCATTCTCCCGGCGCGGTCTCGGCGAACAGTGCGACGCCTTGCGACCCGGCATCGGTGATCGCCACCGCCGCCAGTTTGCCCTTGGTGATCCCGCATTCGACCGACACCGTCGATTCGACATCCTCCATGAACACCGAGCGGCCCCGCACCTTCAGGCTCGATCCCATCCGACCGAGGACATAGAGCTCTGCGTTGTGCAGGAATCCGGCATCGCCGGTGTGGAGCACACCGTCGGTGATGTGGGTCGAACCGGCCGGTGACCCGGCGAGATAGCCGCGGGCGACGGAGCCACCGCGGACCGTCACCTCACCGAGCACCCCGTCGGGCACCGGCCGACCGTCGTCGTCGACGACGGCGACCTCGGAGTCAGGGGTCGAACACCCCAGGCCGGCAATCCATCCCGATCCCGGATACTCGGCATCGACGTCGAACACCGCACATCTGCCCATGTCGACCGGCTCCCCGAACCGAAGTGGCGAGGCCGGCCGGAGCAGGGTGATCGGCCGGTCGCGCCTCGAGGAACTGACCATCAACGTCGATTCGGCGAGTCCGTAGGCCAGGGTGATCGCGGCCGGGTCGAAGCCCTGTGGGGCGACAAGGCGGCAAAAGGATTGCAGATCCGACAGTTCCACCGGCTCCGAACCGACCGCGAGGGTGCGCCATCCCGATAGGTCGAGACGGTCGATGTCGTCGGGGCGAATACGGTGGGCCAGGTAACCCAAGGAGAACGACGGGGACGGTGTGTGGCGGGCGATCTCCATCGCGCGCAGCCAGCGCGCCGGATCACGCACGAACTGGTCGGGTCGCATCAGGTACAGATCTTCCTGATTGGTGACCGTGGTGAGGAAGCCACCGACCAGTCCCATGTCGTGGTAGAGGGGAAGCCACGACGCCATCGGTTCGTCGGCACGCCAGCACAGCAGGTCGGTGATCATCGCGGTGTTGGTCGCGAGATTGGGCCAGGAGATCTCGACCCCGCGCGGTATGCCGGTGGATCCGGAGGTGAACTGCAGCAGAGCGAATTCGGTCGTCGGCGCGAGGTCGTCGAGCGGCGTGGCGTCCGAGCCGGCGGCGCCCACCTCCATGACCGGGACGTCGAGTCCCGCCGCGGACACGGCGTCGGTCACCAGTGGTGTGAGACCGGGTGCGGTCACGACGAGAGCGGGAGCGGCCTGGGCGAGGATGGCCGCGGCGTGCGCGGTGTACTCGTCGAGGTCGGCAAAGGTCGGCGGGGTGATCGGTGTGAAGACCGCGCCGCACGCCCAGACCGCGTAGAACGCTGCCGCGCAGGTGACATCGGTGGGCAGGATCACGCACACTCCGTCACCGGGGCGTACCGCGTGCTCGCGCATGGCACCGGCGATGCGTAACGCTCGCCCGGCGATGTCGGTGTAGGAGTGGAAGATCCACCCGCCGTCCTCATCGGCGAGGTGGATGCCCTTGTCCGGTGCGGGGTCGCGCAGCCATCCTCGGATGATCTCGGGTGCGTCGCGGCCGGTTCGATCACGCATGGTCGGGGGTCCTCTCGAGTCGCGCCCCGTCCGGGGTGGCGGTGGCCGACGATGGCGGGTCGTCGGGTGCGGTATCGGTCGATTGCGGCGCATCCGTCACGACCGTCACGGTTCCCGCGGTGCCGTCGACGCGTACGTGCATCCCGCTGCGCAGCAACGCCGTCGCGTCACGAAGTTGCACCACGGTCGGAATGCCGAGTTCGCGGGCGACGATGGCCACGTGGGTCAGCGGACTGCCGCGTTCGATGACCAGCGCCGAGGCGGACGGCAATGCGGCCACCCACCCGGGGTCGGTGCGATAGGCGACGAGAATGCCTCCGTCGACGCCGATCGGCTCGGTCACCACATGGGCGGTCGCCTCGGCGGTACCCGCACACGACGGTGTGCCCACGAGCACCGATCCCGCAGGCGCAGCAGCGATCTCGGCCACGGGCGTCCAGCCCTGCGCGGCAAGTGCCGCGTCGTCGAGATGCTGTCCGAGGGTCTCGAAGCGTTCCGGCGCGATCAGGGTCGAGTCGGCGTGGCGGGCCGCTCTGCGTGCGCACACCATGGCCGATACATCGTCGGGTGGGCCCGATTCGTAACATTCGCGGAGTTCGGTGACGGTCAGCTCGAAGACCTCGGTGAAGTCGCTGAGCACGCCGCGCTCGGCGAGATCGCGCCCCATCACGCGAATCAACCGTTTGACCATGCCGAAAGCCCTTGTGCGAGCGAATCGCAGACGCTCACGATGCGCGGCGCACCGGGACAGCTTGCCGCGCAGCGCGTCATATGTGCGCCGACGTAGTCCGTGTAGATGGGCATCGAGGTACTGCTGGGCCGACTCCGGCGGCGCGGTAGCGGAACGCGTGGCCGGATCCGAATGCATGGCCGGGTCGGGAGGTGCGGCCGATTCCGTGCCGCGCGCGAGTGCGCTGCGCAGCATGACGAACAACGACGACGGATCCTCACGCAGATCGGGGACCTCGAGCTTCAGTTCGTCGAGGCTCCGGTACCCGTAGCGCTGCAGGTAGTTCTCCACCGCTGCGGCGATCACATCGTGGCCGCCCTCGTGCAGGGCGCGGCGAATCGATGCGGGGTGGGTGGTGGTGACGAGTTCGCGGACGTCGGGGTCCGCGGACACCACTTCGGCGAGTGCGGTCATCGCCCGGGCCGGTTCGGCGGACTCGACATCGGCACCTGGTCCGACGACGGCGTAGAGGAACCATTCGGGTGCCCTGGGCAGGAAGATCTTGGTCAACAGATACATCGCACCGGTCAGGGTGAGCAGGATCGCGTCGAGAACCATCAGCGGGCCCCATCGGCGAACCAGATCGCCCTCCACCTCGCGGTAGGTGCGATAGGCCTGTTCACCGGTCATGGTGTCCACATCGAGGTTCTCGAAGCGGTCGTAGACGCGATAGAACTCCGTGAGGAAGTCCTCGACGAGGTCGTCGATGTCGCGCATCCGACGGAGGTACACCGCCGTGGTGACCGCTCGCACGACGAGCCGCCGGATCGGGTTGGCCAGGGAGTACGGCTTGAGCGTTCGCGCCAGGTCCTTGTCGAGTGGTTGGGCGACTCCGAGCGCGGCCTCGAGGACCTTGCGGTTGAGGGCGTGCCCCGGCGCGATGCCGACCATGCGGTACCAGTGGAGCAGGTTGTAATACACACGTCCGTGAAAACTGCCCAGCATCACCGGCGTCCAGGTGTCGATCTGGGCGAGGGCCGCCCGCGGCAGGCGCATCGATTCGGCGTAGCCGCGGTAGACGCGACCGTAGATGTCGGCGGCGGTGGTGTAGGTCAGGGGCGAGGTGATCCCGTTGAAGCTCTCGATGATGTTGGAGTTGTCCCAGATTCGCAGATCGTCGTCGGCCACGCACTCGCCCGCACCGCGGATCAGCCAGTCCGACGCCGGTCTCGACGAAGGCGCGGCGGTGGCCACGGTGGTGATCGGGCGGGCCTGCAGGAACCACAGGCCCCCACCGTCGAGGGCCCATTCGATGTCCTGGGGCGCGCCGATGGCCTCCTCGATCCGCTCGGCGTTCGCGACGAGTTCCTGTATCTGGCCGGTGGTCAGGGCCGCGCGTCGTCGGTCGGCGTCGTCGACGCCGATGGTCGCGATGCCACCGCCGGGCACGGTGACGACCCGGGAGTCCTTGTCCCCGATGGTCGTGGCGCGCACCGAGCCGTCGGCGTCGACGATGACGGTGTCGGCGTCGACGGCGCCGGAGACGAGTCCCTCCCCGAGTCCGTACACCGCGCTGACGACCATCTCGTCGCGGGCACCGGTCGTGGGGTTGGCGGTGAACACGACTCCACTGGTCAATGGATCGAGCTGTCGCTGCAGCACCACGGCGATCGCATCCGCTTCGCGGACCCCGTGTGCCCACCTGTAAGTGAGCACCCGCGGCGCGTACGCCGACGCCCAACATTGACGCACCCGGAGCGAGATATCCTGTGTTCCAGTGATATTGAGATATGTTTCGAACTGGCCGGCGTAGGAGAGGTCCGCGCCGTCCTCGGCCGCCACCGACGACCGCACCGCCACCGGTCCGCGGCCGAGTCGCGACCATGCCGCGTCGATCGTGTCGTCGATGTCGTCGGGCGTCGACGACGACAGGACGCGCTCGCGCAATTCTGCCGCGTACCGCTGGGCGGTGCGTTCATCCTCGGCCGAGTTCACCAGATGCCTCAGATCGGTGAGACCTGTTTCCTGCACATACTTTTCGAATAGATCAGCGCCGAGCACCACCCATTCCGGTACAGCCACGCCGACCTCGGCCAGCAATGCCAGCCCACGCGCTTTCCCGCCGGGGTCTCCGGCGACCATCTGCGTATCGCCCGGTCGATGCAATGCCGGTCGATGCGTTGGCGGCCGATCCCCTGCTGTCTGATCCGCTGCCGTCCGATCCAATGGCTCCACACCAGCTCCTCTGTCGGGTTGGGCCTGTCGTCACCCTGTGCCTGAACGGACGGCATCGCAACCCTGCGACGATCCGCACCAACTCATCAACGCTCGCGAATGAGTGCCACGAGCGACGTTTTTTCGCCGTCCTCGCCGATGAGCGCGACTTGTGGTGGTTATCGGGAACCCTGTCGAGGCGTTACTTTGCGCAGTTCTGGCTTGTCAGTCGAAGAGATGACGTAGCGTGTCGGCAAGGTCCCCGCGGGAACCGATCTCGACCGACTCCATCCCGAGCCAGTCGGCCAACACCTGCAGGTCGCGTCGCAATGCCGACGCGATCTCCGAAAGACGTTGCCCAGCCTCGGAAAATACTCCCGGAACCATCAGCACCCCGCGCTGCCGATCGGCCTTGAGATCGACGCGCGCCACGATCTCGTCGCCGAGCAGGTACGGGTGGACGTAATACCCGTGCACGCGTTTGTGTTCGGGAACGTAGATCTCGATTCGATAGTGAAAACCAAAGATTCGTTCGGTGCGAGGCCGGAAGAACACCAGCGGATCGAACGGGGACAGAATGGCTCCCCGTTCACGATTGGCTGTGCGAACCCGGGCGGGAACCGTTGCAGCGGTGTGGAGGTACGCACCATCGCGCCACCCGTCCACCGAAACCGGTTGCAGGACACCGGAGTCGATCAGGTCGGCGATAGCGGGCCGCACGTCTGCGGTCTTGAGCCGGTAGTAGTCGGCGAGGTCGGCGACGGTGGCCACCCCCAAGGCCGATGCTGCACGCCTCACGAGTTCGCGGTGCGCGTCGTCCCGCTCGACACGACGGTCCACTCGATCGGCGCCGACGACCCGCTCGGCAAGGTCGTAGTGACGTCCGAAGACGTCGTCGCGGGTCGCGGCGAACTCACCGGAGGCGAACATCGCCTCGCAGAGGTGTTTGACCTCACCGCGGTTCCACCAGCCGCCCGCGGCCTGTGGTGCGCGCTCGATTCCGAGGACTTCTTCGATCCGCCGCGGGGTCACCGGCCCGGCCTCGGCGATCACGGCGCGCACGTCGTCGGCGAGTTCACGGTTGCGACGCATGGTGTCTCGCGTGTGACGGTAGCGTCCGTCGCGGTACTCGGCCATCCGGAACCCGAACAGCGGCCAATCGTCGACGGGGATGAGCGCGGCCTCGTGCGCCCAGTATTCGGTCAACAAACGGCGCCCACGCCCGGGCCGCCAGGCGGCCCGATCGAGCAGTGCCTGATCGTAGGGGCCGAGCCGACTGAAAAGCGGCAGATAATGCGCCCGCACTGCGATGTTGACCGAATCCATCTGAAACAGCTTGGTGCGCGCCACGACTCGTTCGACAAGCCGCATGGTGACGGCACCAGTCGGCGGCCGGTCGGAAAATCCCTGTGCCGTCAGCGCGATGCGGCGGGCCTGAGCCGTGGTGAGGGCGGCGGCCACGTCAGGACGTGTGCCGCACGTAGTCGACGAACCGATAGAACGTCCCGGTGCTCGACTGCGCCCAGTCGGTCTCGGTCGTCGCGTGCCACCTCTCGTCGATCACCGGGGCGAACGCATCGGCACCGGTGACCAGCACGTCGATCTCGGTCACGCGCAGGTGCGTCGCGTAGTCCATTGCGGCCGTGTAGATCTCTCCGCCGCCCATCACCACCGCGTCGGAGCCGGCGAGCTGCAGCGCTTCGGTCACCGTGTGGACCACCTCGGCGCCTTCGGGGCGATAGGTCTGCGAGCGGGTGATCACGATGTTGCGCCGACCGGGCAGTGGCCGGAAACGCTCGGGCAGTGACTCCCAGGTCTTGCGTCCCATCACGACCGCGTGCGAGCCGGTGACCTCGCGAAACCGTGCCATGTCCTCGGGCACACGCCACGGAATGGTGTTGTCGCGGCCGATCGCGCCGACCCGATCCTGCGCCCAGATGAGTGTGATGCCGCCCATGAACCCAGGATAATGGCCACCTCCGACATTGCCGTTCGCGGCACCTCAGGCCACGACAGGTCAGACCGCCACCGGCGCCTTGATGCCGGGGTGCGACCGGTAGCCGACGACGGCGACATCGTCGAAGTCGTAGTCGAAGATCGAATCCGCTTTGCGCAACGCGAGTGTCGGGTATGGGTAGGGCTCCCGCGACAGCTGGCGGGTCACCTGCTCGACGTGGTTGTCATAGATGTGGCAGTCGCCGCCGGTCCAGACGAATTCGCCGACGTCGAGGTCGGCCTGCTGGGCCATCATGTGGGTCAGCAGGGCGTAGGACGCGATGTTGAACGGCACGCCGAGGAACAGGTCGGCGCTGCGCTGATACAGCTGGCACGAGAGCTTGCCGTCGGCGACGTAGAACTGGAAGAACGCGTGGCAGGGCGGTAGCGCCATCTGCGGGATCTCCCCGACGTTCCAGGCCGAGACGATGTTACGGCGCGAGTCCGGGTTGGTCCGCAGCATGTCCAGCGCGGCCGAGATCTGGTCGATGTGCTCCCCCGACGGTGTCGGCCAGCTGCGCCACTGGACTCCGTAGACAGGGCCGAGATCACCGTTGGCGTCGGCCCATTCATCCCAGATGCTGACCCCGCGGTCCTGCAGCCATCGCACGTTGGAGTCTCCGCGCAAGAACCAGAGCAACTCGTAGACGATCGACTTGAGATGCACCTTCTTGGTGGTGATCAGCGGGAATCCCGCGGCGAGGTCGTAGCGCAACTGATGGCCGAACAGGCTGCGCGTACCGGTTCCGGTGCGGTCGGCCTTGGGGGTGCCGGTGTCGAGCACCAACCGCAACAGGTCCTCGTACGGGGTGGGGATCGTGCCGGTCGGCGCGCTGCCGTGGATCGCCGTGCTCACGGGAGCCAGTGTAGGTGAACCCGGCATGGGTGAACCTGTCCCGGCGCGCCGATCAGCTCGGCCGAACCCGCAGGATCTTGTCGTCCGTGCCGTTGTTGGTGAGCAGCAGCAACGACCCGTCGGCGGCGATCGTCGTCCCGCGTAGCCTGCCGTACTCACCGTCGAGTGCGTCGGCGGTGCGCACGACCCGCCGTCCATCGTCGGAGAGCTGCACGAGGATCAGTCGCTTGCCCTTGAGCGCGGAGATCACCAGGGCACCGTTCCACTGTCCCCAACCGGAATCGGGGAGAAAGGTGATGGCGGGCGGCGCGACCGTCGGCGCACCCGACTTCCACACCGGACCGATGGCACCCGGTACGCGGGGATCGGTCATCACCGCGTCCTCGTCGTTGAGGGGAATTCGCTTGTCGGGGCGGAAACCGTAGTTGCCGCCGGCGGTGAGGAGATTGAGCTCGTCGTCGACATGCGTGCCCTGCTCGATGGAGTACACGCGCCCCGCCGGACCCAGGGCGATGTTCTGAACGTTGCGATGGCCGAGGGTGAAGATCGGGCTGGCGGCGTCGGGATTGCCGGCTGCCGGGCTGCCGTCGGCGTTGATGTGCAAGACCTTGCCGCCCAACGAGGATCGATCCTGGGAGATGGTCGGCAGTCCGGTGTCGCCGGTGCCGATCCAGAGTGTGCCGTCGGGGGCTGCGGTGACACCGCACCCGGCTTCGCGCCCGGCCATCGTGAGCGGGATGCCGGACAGCACGGTGCGTTCCCGCGTCAGCGCCGACCAGTCGGGCGCCACGCGCCAGGCGACGACGCTGTTCACCTGACCGGTGTTGGGCCAGGGCAGTGGCGACCGGATGAGTGACGGCGGAGCGGTGATCCGCCCGGTCGGTGCGGTCACCTCCGACTGGCAGGTGTAGAGGCGTCGGTTGGTGGCGAAGCCCGGATCCAGCGCCATTCCCATCAGTCCGGCCTCGCCGGTGACGAACAGGGTCGACAGGTCTGCCCGCACCGTGTGTGCGCGGTCGTCGGGCGCGACGGCCACGAACCTTCCCGACCGTTCGTTGGTGAGGATGGTTCCGTCCGGAGCCGCCACGACCTCCCACGGAATCCGCAGACCACCGGTGACCGTCTCGACAGCCAGATCCGGCGCGGGCACCGCCCGTGCGTCGCCGGCGACCGCGCCGGAACCCATGACGACCGCCCCAAGACACACCATCGACGTGGCCACTCGACCCAGCCACGAACCACGCAAAGTTCTCGACACGGACATTAGCTTAGGCATACCTACATAAGACGGCGCAGCGAGGGCCGCTCAGTCCTCCATGATCCGGGCGGCCACTGTGGCCCCGAGTTCCCAGCACGCCTGAAGCACCGCCTTGTCCGGCTTGTTCGACGCGATGACGTACTCGGCGGCCTTGGTCCAGCCCAGTCCGGCGGTGATCCGGTCGACAGCGGCTTGCGCTCCCTCGGTGCCCTCGTTGCCGTGCAGGTACAGCCCGAATGGTCGGCCTCGCGTCGAATCGAGGATCTGGTAGTACGAACCGTCGAAGGCGTGCTTGAGGGCACCCGAGATCGAGCCGAGGTTCGCCGGGCTCCCCAATACGTAACCGTCCGCGTCGAGAAAGTCGCTGGCCGACACCGACAGCGCGGCGCGGCGCACCACCTCGACACCGGTGATCTCGGGGTCGGTGGCGCCGGACACGACCGCCTCGAACATCGCCTGACAGTGCGGCGACGGGGTGTGGTGCACGATCAGCAGTGTCGCCATCACGCCCGCCCACGGTACTGCGCGACAGCACGTTTCATCATTTCCCGGGCGCGACTCCGGTCCCCGGCGTAGTCATAGGCGCGGGCGATGCGGTAGGTGTTGCGCCAGTCATTCGGGTCGGCCTCCCACTCCTGACGAACCTGCGCGAACAGCGCGTCGGCCGCATCGCGTTCGATGCGGCCGGACGGTCGGCGCGGCATGTCGGAGACGTCGAGCTCCCGCCCCTCCTCGGCGATCGCGCGCGCCAATCGCTGATGCTCGATACCGGCCCGTAAGGTGGCCACGATCATCCAGATCCCCAGGAACGGCAGGATCAGCACGCCGATCCCGATGCCGATGCCGGCCGCGGTCCCGCTGGTGATCAGGTCGACGCCACGCTGCCCGAGCAGCACGAAGTACACGCACATCGCGATGACCAGGAAGGCGATCATCCACACGATTGGACGGGCGTCGCGCTCGCGGACCTTCTTCGACCGGGCGGACGACTGGTCCGCATCCGATCCGGTCGGATCGGGACGGGACGGATCGGGGTCGGGAGCCATGAGCGGCGCCCCTACAGGTCCATGAGGTCGTCGAGACCGACGGTCAGACCCGGCCGCTCGCCGATGCTGCGGACGCCGAGCAGCACACCCGGGACGAACGACGTGCGATCCAGCGAGTCGTGGCGAATGGTCAGGGTCTCGCCCTCGGTGCCGAGCAGGACCTCCTGATGGGCGACGAGGCCGGCGAGGCGCACCGAGTGCACGCGCACACCGTCGACCTCGGCACCGCGCGCGCCGTCGAGTTCGGCGGTCGTGGCGTCGGGACTGGGGCCGACGCCGGCGGCCGCACGGGCCTCGGCGATCAACGACGCGGTGCGATAGGCGGTGCCCGAGGGCGCGTCGGCCTTGGCCGCGTGATGCAGTTCGATCACCTCGACGGAGTCGTAGAAGCGGGCCGCCTGTTGGGCGAAGCGCATGCACAGGACCGCACCGATAGCGAAGTTCGGCGCGATGAGCACCCCCACACCGGGTGCCTCGGCGAGCCATTCGCGTACCTGTGCGAGGCGCTCGTCGGTGAAGCCGGTCGTTCCGACCACGGCGTGAATCCCGTTGCCGATGAGGAACTTCAGGTTGTCCATCACCACATCGGGGTGGGTGAAGTCGACAACGACCTGGGTGTCGGTGTCGGTGAAGAACTCCGGGGCGTCGCCCTTGTCGACGCCGGCGGTATAGGTGAGGTCGTCGGCCGCCTCGATGCCCGACACGATCGCCCTGCCGACCTTGCCGTTGGAGCCGAAGACCCCAACCCTGATGCCCTGCGCCATGTCAGCCTTTCCTCGACGGGTTGCCGCGTACGACCCGATTGGTCCCGCACCAAGTCTATGGGGACGCGTCGACGTGCCCGCCCGCAGGCGCCACGGCCGGTGGACGTGGACGTCGAATCGCCGGTGCGCAGACCAGGTCAGTAGATCGGCGCGTCGCCGCGTCGGTGGTCGAACACCAGCGACGTCGTCGTGCCCGCGACCTCTCGGCGGGCGTTGAGCATCTCCACGAAGCGACGCAGTTCCTCGGTGTCGGCGGTCGCGACGTGCAGCAGGTAGTCGTCGGAGCCGGCGAGGAAGAACACGTCGATCACCTCGTCGTGGCCGGTGATCTCACCGACGAACTTCCGGATCTGACCGCGGGCATCCGATTGCAGGCTGACCGCGACCATCGCACGCAGCGGACGACCCACCGCCGCGGGATCGACATCGGCGAAGAACCCGCGGATGACGCCGAGATCCCGCAGTCGACGGACCCGACCGTGACAGGTCGATGCGGCGATCCCGACGCGCGCGGCGAGGTCGCTGTTGGTCACCCGGGCATCGGTCTGCAGGTGCCGCAGCAATTGACGATCGACCTCGTCGAGCTGTGGCCGAACATCCTTCGGCGAGCCGGGCATCAGATACCTCCTGGTCGATGGATCTTCGCCATACCGACGAGTTCGAGAATCATATTCATGTCTCTTGTGTCGATTCCGAAGTTACTTCACTCTTGAGGCTAGTTCATCGAGGAACATTCAGCCATGAGCATTCCTGGTCGACGTTCATCACCGTCGGCGCCACAGACCACCACCGTCAAGGAGACCCCGTCATGCGTATCGGCATCCCCACCGAGATCAAGAACAACGAGTACCGCGTCGCGGCCACCCCGGCCGGGGTCGCCGAGCTGACCCATCGCGGCCACGAGGTGGTCGTCGAGGCCGGTGCCGGACTCGGTTCGGCGATCGCCGACAACGACTTCAAGGAGGCCGGGGCGCAGATCCTCTCGACCGCCGACCAGGTCTGGGATCAGGCCGAGATGATCCTCA
This sequence comes from Gordonia sp. YC-XJ4, assembly GCF_059511865.1. Classification (NCBI taxonomy): domain Bacteria; kingdom Bacillati; phylum Actinomycetota; class Actinomycetes; order Mycobacteriales; family Gordoniaceae; genus Gordonia; species Gordonia sp. YC-XJ4. The sequence continues at coordinate 2,487,416 of NZ_CM183447.1, read as the reverse complement.
AGGTCAAGGAGCCCATCGCCGCCGAATACCCGCGAATGCGTGCCGGGCAGACCCTGTTCACCTACCTGCACCTCGCCGCCAGCCGTCCGTGCACCGATGCGCTGCTCGCGTCGAAGACCACCTCGATCGCCTACGAGACCGTTCGCGCCGCCGACGGCTCGCTCCCGTTGCTGGCCCCGATGAGTGAGGTCGCGGGCCGGCTCGCCCCGCAGGTCGGCGCCTACCATCTGATGCGGTCCGAAGGTGGCCGCGGAGTTCTCATGGGCGGCGTTCCCGGAACCGAACCGGCCGACGTCGTCGTCATCGGCGGTGGGGTCAGCGGCGTCAACGCGGCGACCATCGCCATGGGCATGGGCGCTCAGGTCACCGTCTTCGATCTCGACATCACCAAGCTGCGCGCGATCGACGCACGCTTCGGTGGTCGGGTGCACACTCGTTACTCGACGTCTCTGGCCCTGGCCGAGGCGATCAAGCAGGCCGATCTGGTCATCGGCGCGGTTCTCGTCCCGGGCGCCAAGGCGCCGGTCCTGGTACCCAACAGCCTTGTCGCACAGATGAAGCCGGGCTCGGTGCTGGTCGACATCGCGATCGATCAGGGCGGCTGCTTCGAGGATTCACGCCCCACCACCCACGACGATCCGACCTTCACCGTGCACGACAGCGTCTTCTACTGCGTGGCCAACATGCCCGGCACGGTTGCGCGCACCTCGACCCAGGCCCTCACCGGCGCCACCCTGCCCTACGTGCTGCGCCTGGCCGACAAGGGATGGGAGGCGGCCTGCCGCGACGACGCCTCGCTGGCCGCCGGACTGTCGACCCACGACGGACACCTCTTCACCCCGGAAGTCGGTGCCGCCCTGGACATCCCGGTCACCGCGAATCCGTTCGCCGCGCACTGAGGAGATCACCACCCGGTCTCGGCACACCGACGCCTGCGCTCCCTCGATGGGGCGCAGGCGTCGGCGTGAGACCAGGTGCGACCGAACGCTACTCGCGCCGCCATCTCGGTGCGGTGACATCGTCGACGCTGACACTCCCCCCAGCGCGCCATTCCTTGAGCGCTTCATCGAGACGACGCCGACTCTGCCTGCGCACCACACGATTGCGACGACGTGCGTGGTCGCCGGCGTGGCACAGAGAACACGAGCAGACGTGGACACCGCAGTAGCGCCACACCCACTGGCACGCGGTGCGGGCCGACACGGGATCGACGGGCGGACGAGCAGGCAGGTCACACTCCGCGCTCGAATGGTCATGCTCGGCAAAGGCGGCGAGTTCGCCGCGATGCAGGCGGACGGCGAGCGGCGCGTGAGCATCGGTACGGGACAAGGCTGAGCCTCCAGGGGATCAACGCCCCTGCCCGCTACCCCCGGATGAGGACGAACAGGGGCAGCGGTTGCTCCTCCGCGGCCGCTGCACGGTGTCTCTCGTCACCCACCTCCACGACGATAGCCGAATCCAGGGAAACCGGCTGCGTCACAACGCCTCCAATGGCCTCCCTGCCCCTGGTGATGGCGAGCACGGCACAATGCGGTGGACGATCAGACGCTGATGGCCACGGTGGAGGGACCTTGGTCGGGGGCGTAGCGACGTTCGGTGATGTCGCCGTGGCCGGCGGAGTCGATCCGAACCACTGTGCCGGCCCGGGTGCCGTACTCCCCCATGTCGACGAACATGGCCGACAGGGCGCGCTCGTTGTCGAGCGGAACACCCGTGTGCGGGAGCGCAGCGTCCTCGGCGACGGTGGTGTCGTGCAGGGCGTCGAGCAGTGCTTCGGGGTCGGACGACGACGGGACCGATGACGTCAGCGCGCCGGTCAGCTTTGCGATCCCGGCCGTCACCTTCGGCCACGGCTCGTCGAGTGCGCCGTTGGACAATCCGTGGATTCCCGGCTCCACCCGCACGGCACGGGGTTCGAGATGGTTGGTGGCCCACCACATCTCGGCTCCGTCGTCGACGAGTAGGTTCACCGGGGCATACCGGTCGGCGGTCTCCACGAGGGCTGCCGCAGCGTCGGCGGCACTGCCCGTGCCGGTCACGAAGTCGACGGGTAGTCCACCGCGAGATCGCTTGTCCGGCTGCGGTTGTGCGATCCCCTCACGCACGTTGGTCACCGCGGCCAACCGGTACTTGTCGGGAGCGAGGCCGAGCCAGGTACCACCCGCCTCGAGGTCACGTCCACCGATCACCGGCAGATCGTCCCACCGGTGTACCGCGGCGCTGCGCCGACGATGGAACTCGTCACGGTTGGCGGCGAGGACGAGGCGATAATTCGGGTCGACCTCGAGGGCGAACAGGATCAAGCACACGCCCGCCAGGCTACTGACACACTCGTAGAGCCTGTGAGTGGCATCCACGACATACCAGCACCGACGACACCGGCCCGCCCCCGCCGAAGCGGGAACGGGCCGGGGAACCGAGTCGACGATCAGGCGTCGGCGGAGGCCTTCTCCTCGGCCGGTGCGGCCTTGGCGTCGTCGTCGACGGGGATGAGGCTGATCTTGCCGCGCTCGTCGATGTCGGCGATCTCCACCTGCAACTTGGAGCCGACGTTCACCACGTCCTCGACCTTGTTGATGCGCTTGCCCTTACCGAGCTTGGAGATGTGCACGAGGCCGTCGCGGCCGGGCAGCAGCGACACGAAGGCACCGAACGCGGTGGTCTTGACCACGGTGCCGAGGAACCGCTCGCCCACCTTGGGCAGCTGCGGATTGGCGATCGCGTTGACGCGGTCGATCGCAGCCTGTGCCGACTCGCCGTCGGACGCACCGATGAACACGGTGCCGTCGTCCTCGATGGAGATGTTGGCGCCGGTCTCCTCGGTGATGGTGTTGATCGTCTTGCCCTTGGGGCCGATCAGTTCACCGATCTTGTCCATCGGGATCTTGATGGTGGTGATCCGCGGCGCGTACGGGCTCATCTCATCGGGCTCGTCGATCGCCTCGGCCATCACGTCGAGGATGGTCAACCGGGCGTCCTTGGCCTGGGTCAACGCACCGGCGAGAACCTGGCTGGGGATGCCGTCGAGCTTGGTGTCGAGCTGCAGCGCGGTCACGAAGTCCTTGGTGCCCGCGACCTTGAAGTCCATGTCGCCGAAGGCATCCTCGGCGCCGAGGATGTCGGTCAGTGCAACGTAACGGGTTTCGCCGTCGATGGTGTCGGACACCAGACCCATGGCGATGCCGGCGACCGGGGCGCGCAGCGGCACACCGGCATTGAGCAACGACATGGTGGAGGCACACACCGAGCCCATCGAGGTCGAGCCGTTGGAGCTCAATGCCTCGGAGACCTGGCGGATCGCGTACGGGAATTCCTCGACGCTCGGGATCACCGGCACCAGCGCACGTTCGGCGAGCGCACCGTGGCCGATCTCGCGACGCTTCGGCGACCCGACGCGACCGGTCTCACCGGTCGAGTACGGCGGGAAATTGTAGTGGTGCATGTAGCGCTTGGAGGTCTCGGGGGTCAGCGAGTCGATCTGCTGGGCCATCTTGACCATGTCGAGGGTGGTGACGCCCAGGATCTGGGTCTCGCCGCGCTCGAACAGGGCGCTGCCGTGGGCCCGCGGGATCACCGCGACCTCGGCCGAGAGCGAGCGGATGTCGGTGATGCCGCGTCCGTCGATACGGAAGTGATCGGTCAGGATACGCTGGCGCACAAGCTTTTTGGTCACCGAACGGAACGCCGCGCCGATCTCCTTCTCCCGGCCCTCGAACTGCTCGGCGAGCTGGGTGAGGATCTGTTCCTTGAGCTCGTCGGTCTTGTCGTCACGCTCCTGCTTGCCGGCGATCGAGAGGACCGCAGCGAGCTTCTCGCTCGCGGCGGCCGACACGGCGTCGAAGACGTCGGACTCGTACGGCGGGAACAGCGGGAATTGGCCGGTCTCCTTGGCGGCGGCCGCCGCGAGGGACTTCTGCGCCTCACAGAGGCGAGCGATGAACGGCTTGGCGGCCTCGAGGCCCTCGGCGACGATCGCCTCGGTCGGCGCCTGAGCGCCACCGGCGATGATCTCGATGACGTTCTCGGTGGCCTCGGCCTCGACCATCATGATCGCGACGTCGGCGGAATCACCCTCGCCGGAAACGATGCGACCGGCGACGACCATGTCGAACACCGCGCCCTCGAGCTGCTCGGCGGTCGGGAACGCGACCCACTGGCCTGCCTTGTTCTCCTCGGTCGGGACGAGGGCGACGCGCACGCCGCCGACGGGACCGGAGAAGGGCAGCCCGGCGAGCTGGGTGGAGGCCGACGCGGCGTTGATCGCGACGACGTCGTAGAGGTCCTTGGGATCGAGCGAGAGCACGGTCACCACGACCTGGATCTCGTTACGCAGACCGTCGACGAAAGACGGGCGCAGCGGACGGTCGATCAGCCGGCAGGTCAGGATCGCATCGGTGGACGGACGGCCCTCGCGGCGGAAGAACGAGCCGGGGATACGCCCGGCGGCGTACATCCGCTCCTCGACGTCGACGGTGAGCGGGAAGAAGTCGAAGTGTTCCTTGGGGTGTTTGGACGCCGCGGTGGTCGACAGGAGCATGGTCTCGTCGTCGAGGTAGGCGGTCACCGAGCCGGCGGCCTGCAGGGCGAGGCGTCCGGTCTCGAAGCGGATGGTGCGGGTACCGAAGCTGCCGTTGTCGATGACGGCGGTGGCCTCGGTGATGGTTTCGTCGTAGTCGGCGAAATCCTCGGTGGTGGTCACATCGGACATGTGGGGTGTTGATCCCTTCGTTGCGGCCGCATCCGGCGGCCGTGGGTGGCCGCGATTTCCGGCGGCCTTCTCTATGCGGATAGGGGCTGCCCGCGGCGCGACGACACGGCGATCATGCTCGGCTGCACGTGTCGGTGTCCGCGTGGGCGGCAAGCCCGGAACACGCGTGGGTGAGATCGTCGGCGGGAGGTGACCGGCGCGCTCGTATGCGCACCCGTTGTTGCTCAGACGGCCTTCGATCGAAGCGGCCGGAACCTCGTGTTCCGGCGGCCACTACCGAGGACCGATCTGACTCTTCATCACTTCCGTGGACTCGCACGTCACGGCGGCGTTCCGAGGCCACCTTATCATTGACACGACAAAGTCCATTGACACGACGACCATTGACACGACAAGAACCGGCCACCCCCAACGAGGGTGACCGGTTCTCGTGATGTCTGATGACCTCGACGCGACGGGGAGGTCAGCGACGCAGGCCGAGGCGCTCGATGAGCGAGCGGTAGCGCTCGATGTCGACCTTGGCGACGTACTTCAGGAGACGACGGCGGCGGCCGACCAGCAACAGCAGCCCACGGCGGCTGTGGTGATCGTGCTTGTGCTCCTTGAGGTGCTCGGTGAGGTCGGTGATGCGCTTGGTCAGCAGCGCGACCTGCGCCTCGGGCGAACCGGTATCGGTCTCGTGCAGACCGTACTGGCCGAGGATTTCTTTCTTCTCGGCAGCAGTCAGTGCCATGGAGATACTCCTGTTTCTCAGTACCGCGACAATGTCATTTCCCGACCGAGCCCACCGGGGCCGGTGCGGGGCGGCGCGCCACCGCGGACTGCAGCAACGCCGATCCGCCAATTTACCAGCGGGCAACCCCGGCACCCAAATCGCCGCGCACGTCGCTCACTGATCGGACGCGGCGAGAATGGCGCGCGTCTTCTCCACGTCGTCGGCCATCGCCTCGAGCAGTCCGTCGATGCTGTCGAACTGCTCCATCGGGCGGATGTGGCTGACGAAGTCGACGGCGACGTGCTGACCGTACAGGTCGGCGCTGGTGTCGAGGACGAAGGCCTCGACCGTGCGGGTCCGCCCGGAGAAGGTGGGGTTGGTGCCCACCGACACCGCGGCCTCGTACCGCTCGCCGGGGATCACCTGGCCGACCACCGGACCGGCCCCGAGCACGGTGAACCACGCGGCATACACCCCGTCGGCCGGGATCGCCGCATGCATCGGCGGTGCGACATTGGCTGTGGGATAACCCAATTCACGCCCCCGCCCGTCGCCGCGGACGACCACTCCCTCCACCCGGTGCGGGCGGCCGAGCGCCTCCGTCGCCCGCTCGACGTCCCCGGCGGCCACACACGACCGGATGTAGGTCGAGGAGTAGGTGACGGCATGTTCGCCGAACAGTGACACCGCCTGCACCTCGAACCCGAACTTGGCGCCGAGCTCGGTGAGTTTGGCGACGTCGCCGGCGGCCTTCTTGCCGAACGTGAAGTTGGCTCCGACGACGACGTCGGCGGCGTGCAGGCGTTCCACGAGCACGTCGTGGGCGAAGTCCTTCGGGGTCCGCGCGGCGAGTTCGGGGGTGAACGGCATCACACAGAACACGTCGATACCCAGTTGCTCGGCGAGTTCGGCCCGCCGCGTCAGGGTGGTCAGTTGCGGCGGATGGGTGCCCGCACGCACGACCTCGGCGGGATGCGGGTCGAACGTCATCAGCACCGCGGGTACGCCACGTTCGCGGGCGGCCTTCGTCGCGGCGCCGATCAACTCCGCGTGGCCGCGGTGAACGCCGTCGAAGACACCGATCGTGACCACACACCGACCCCAATCCGCGGGGACGTCCTCCAGACCTCTCCAACGCAACACGCCGACAACACTACGGCCACCGGCCGCGCCGTACCAGCACCGCCCGGGCTGTGTGAACCTCCGGTGACCGCCGTCCACGAACACCGTGAACCTCGGGTGTCGCCACCGGACTTCGCACCCGCCACCCGTGCCGGCGACCGCGCTTCTTCGCGTCGGGGGGGATCGACACATAAGCTGAGCACCATGCCCAACAGAGGACTGTCCCCCGCCGCCGGGGACAGCGAATCGCCGCCTGCGGTGACCACGCTGTCGACCGTGACCCAGGACTATCTGAAGGTCATCTGGACCTCGCAGGAGTGGGCAGATGTGAAGGTCACCACCAAACTGCTCGCCGACAAGATGGGGGTGTCGGCCTCCACCGCCTCGGAATCGATCCGCAAGCTCGCCGATCAGGGTCTTGTCTCCCACGAGCGTTACGGCGCGGTCACTCTCACCGATGAGGGCCGCACCGCGGCGATCCTGATGGTGCGCCGACACCGGCTGCTCGAGACGTTCCTGGTGCGTGAACTCGGTTACGGCTGGGACGAGGTGCACGACGAGGCCGAAGTCCTCGAACACGCCGTGTCCGACCGTCTGATGGCACGCCTGGACGCCAAACTCGGTTACCCGAGCCGGGATCCGCACGGCGACCCCATCCCCTCGGTCGACGGTGCGGTACCCACCCCGGACGCCGATTCACTCGCCGACCTCGACGTCGGCGACTCCGGAACCGTCGCGCGGATCTCCGACACCGATCCGGAGATGTTGCGCTACTTCGATCAGATGGGTGTGGCACTCGATTGCACGGTGACCGTCGTCGAGAAGCGGCCGTTCGCCGGCACCATTGCGATCAGCGTCAACGACGGCACGCCGATCGATCTCGGCGACATCGCCGCACGCGCGATTTTCCTGGTGACCGCGAGCTGAGTTGCGGCGCAGCTGAACTCGCCCACGGTGCCGGTATCAGCGCAGCGTCGCCGGTCGTACCACCATCACCGAGCTGGCGCGCCTGCCCTTCTCCTCGATCAGTGCGATGGCCTGCCCGCGTGGATCGACGCCGACGTGAATTCCTTTGAGACCCAACGGAACGAGCCACCGTCCCTGACTGATCGACTCGGCTTCGTCGTCGTCGATGTCGCGACGTGGGAACGACAACAGTGCCGCCTGGTCGATCGTCAGTGACAACTCGGGGGTCTCGGCGAGGACGTCGAGGGTTCGGGCATGGTCGAGGGTGAACGGCCCCACCGCGGTGCGCCGTAGAGCGGTCAGATGACCGCCGGATCCGAGGGCATCGCCGAGATCACGTGCCAGGGAACGGATGTAGGTGCCGGCCGAACAGTCGACCTCGACGTCGAGATCGAGGAAGCCGGACTCGCCGCCGTCGTCCCCGGGACGCCGGATCGCCCTGATCTCGAATCGTGAGACCCTCACCGGACGCGCGGCGAGATCGAACTCGGCACCTGTGCGGGCCAACGCATGCGCGCGTCGCCCGTCGACCTTGATCGCACTGACCTTGGCCGGGACCTGCGAGATGTCGCCGGTGAGATCGGCGACCGCACGGGTGATCTCGTCATCGCAGATCGCCGACACCGCCCCGCGACTGATGATCCGACCCTCGCGGTCATCGGTGTCGGTGGCCGCCCCGAGACGGATCGTCGCCGTGTACGACTTGGTGGTCAGCGACAACAGTCCCAGGAGTTTGGTGGCCCGTTCCACGCCGATGACGAGAACGCCGGTCGCCATCGGGTCCAGAGTGCCTGCGTGTCCGACGCGGCGCGTGTTGAAGATCTTGCGGCACCGCGAGACCACGTCGTGGCTGGTGATGCCGGCCGCCTTGTCGACGATGACGAGGCCGGCGTTCTCGATGGAGGCGTCGGCCATCAGAGCACCGCGATCACGGTGACGATGAGGCCGCGATCGACCATCCACCGGCCGTGGAACTCCGAGAGCGGACTGCCACCGTCGACGGTCCGGCCGTCGATCAGGATGCGAGAGATGAAGGTGCCCATGGGGACCTCGGCACCTCGGTCCTGCTCGACGGTGATGTGCGCGTCCTCGAAACCCAGCCACCGCTGGGTCAGCGGGAACCACGCCTTGTAGGTTGCCTCCTTGGCGCAGAACAACAGTCGGTCCCAGTGCAGTGTGTCGGGACGGTCGGCGAGCACCTGACGTTCGGCGGGGAGGCTGGTGTGGTCGAGGACGCCGTCGGGCAAGGCGTCGTGCGGTTCGGCGTCGATGCCGAGTGAGCGCACCGCCATCGCGTAGGCGACCGTCGCCGCCCGGTACCCGTCGCAGTGGGTGAGGCTACCGACCACCTGCTCGGGCCACAGCGGCATTCCGCGTTCGCCCCGCATGATCGCGACCGGCTCGATACCGAGCTGTCCCAACGCCTGACGAGCGCAGTGGCGTGCGGTGGTGAATTCGCGTCGGCGCTTCTCCACGGCCCGCGAGATCAGTGACTCCTCCCCCGGCAGCGGGGTGAGATCCGGTGGGTCACCGAAGGATTCCGCCGAGGCCACCCCACTGGGCAACAACTTCTCGATCACGGTTGGTCCCTCCGGGTGTCGTTCGTCGACCGTTCGGCACGACGGGCGGCCTGTTCGGCGCGACGCTGTTCGAGCCGCCGGGCGAACTCCTCGGCGCGACGCTCGTAGTCGGGCGGCAGCTCGAATCGCGCGCCGTGCGGCGGCAGATCCTCCTCGCGCAGACCGGGATCCGGTGCGATCTGGCGCAGCAACGGTTCGGGCAGCCCGCGGCGTTTCCATTCGCGCGGGTAGCCGACCGACACCTCCTCGAACCGCACGAGGTCGTAGAAGGTGGTCCGCGGGATGTGCAGATGCCCGTACACGCAACAGGCAGCGTTGAACCGGGTGTGCCAGTCAGCGGTCTCGGTGGTGCCACACCACAGCGCGAACTCCGGATACATCAGGGTGTCGGTCGGTTCCCGCCGCAACGGCCAGTGATTGATCAGGATCGTCCGCTCGGTCGGGTCGAGCGCCTCCAGCCGTGCCCGGGTGGCCGCCACGCGGGCACGCCCCCACGCGTCGCGGGTCGGGAAAGGCTCCGGGGACAGCAAGAATTCGTCCGTGGCGACCACATTGCGTTCCCGTGCCAGTGCCAATGCCGCCAAGGCGGTCGAGGTGCCCTCGGGCCGAAAGGTGTAGTCGTAGAGCAGGAACATCGGGACCACCCGTACCGGCGCAGAGCCGTCACCGGGATCGAACAACGGATAGATGTCCTCGGGCGTCACGATCCCCATGTCCCGGCACGCTTGCACGAGATAGTCGTAGCGAGCCACCCCGAACACCTGCAGCGGATCCTTGGCCGTCGTGTAGAGCTCGTGGTTGCCCGGAACCCACACGACGGTGTGGAAACGAGCGCGCAGCCGGCGCAGGGTCTCGACGATGTCATCGGTGCGTTCGGAGACATCACCGGCCACGATCAACCAGTCGTCCGACGTCTTCGGCCGGATCTGGTCGAGGATGTGCTCGTTGCCCCGATGTGCGACGTGCAGATCGCTGATCGCCCAGAGAGTAGCCACGAGGATCCATCGTGCCATGCGCTGTCATGTCCGGCGGCGCCCGGCACGCGCGGATGCGGCGACGACATGCCATGATGCCGACTATGAATTACCCCTACCCGCCCGCGCCGGTTCCGGCCGGCGGTTCGCGCATACCCGGCGGACGCGGCCCGTGGTGGGTGCGAGTGATGGTCAGTGCGGCGATCACCGTCCTCCTGTGGGGGCTGTCGCTGGTGATCCTCATCGTCACCCACCGCAATTTCACCGGTTCTTGGGCGAACTTCATCGCGTGGACGGTGATCTACCTGCTCTTCGTCGTCATACTCGTGCCCTGGGGACGGACCCTCGTACGCGGCATACTCGGCGCCGTGTTCGCCTTCGTCCTGCTGGCCATCAGTCACGCACTGACCGCACCGCCCTACGGCATCTGGATCAACACGCACGATTGGTACAGCGTGATATGGAACATCGTCGCCGCAACGTTCTTGATCGGCACCATCGGCGGGTGGAGCATCGCCCGCCGATCCACGCCGTATGCGTGGATCGGTGTGATCCCGGTGGCCGGGGTCGTGTGCATCGGGACATGGGTGCTCGCCAATCACATGGCGAATATCAGGTGGCTCAACGTCCACATCGATTCCCTGACGTGGTGGTGGTTTGCCAACGTGTCGATCCAGGCAGCGTTCGTCATCGCGGGGGTCCTCGTTGTGTGGGCGTGCGACGCCATCGGTCTCGCCCTTCGACGTGATCGGCCTACCCCGACCTCCGGCGGCTCGACCGCCGCGTGGGGAACCCAGGGCGGCCCGGCACCGTGGCCACCCTCGTCACCGGCCACATCCGGGCAGCCATCGTGGCCTGCCGGGCAGCAGCCTGTATGGCCCTCTCAGCCACCGCCGGCCTGGCCCACCCCGCCACCGCAGGCGTGGCCAGGTCAGCCGCCCAGTCAGCCTCCGGCGGGCACCTGATCGGCCCGGCTGCCCACCGGTGTCGTCGCGCCCACCCGATGCCAGCGTCCCGAGGCGATCCGCAGGCACACCGCGATCAGCCGGGCGATCATGAACACCACCAGCCCACTCCACACGCCGGCCAGACCCCAGTCGAAGATCAGCGACATCCAGATCAACGGGAGGAAGCCGACGAGTGCGGCGACCAGGGTTGCCGTGCGCAAGAAGGCGGCGTCGCCGCTGCCGAGCAGTACACCGTCGAGGGCGAACACCACGCCGGCGATCGGCAGCATCGCCACGAAGAACCACCAGGGCACCCCGATCGCGTCGAGCACCGCCGAGTCGGAGGTGAACACCTTGGGTAGCGTCGTCGCGCCCGCCGCGAACACCGCGGCCATCACCGCGGCGGCGATCACCGAGACCAAGGTCACCCGCCGGGCGACCGAGCGCGCAATGGTCACCGATCCCGCGCCCAGTGCTGCCCCGACGAGGGCCTGGGCGGCAATGGCCACCGAATCGAGGAACAGCGACATGAATTCCCAGAGCTGAAGCACCAATTGGTGTGCGGCCACCTGCGCGACACCGAATCGGGCGGCCACCGCCGCCGCGGAGATGAAACAGATCTGGAACGACAGACTGCGCACGATGAGGTCGCGGGCCATCACCAGCTGCGCTGCGATCATCGGGCGATTCGGTGCGAAGGCCGCGAACACACTGCCCGACTCCTCGGCAGCCGAAGACCGCACGCTCACCAGTTGCTCACGCACCACGCGCGCGGCGAACAGCAGCCCGGTGATCGATTGTCCGATCACGTTGGCGACCGCGCTGCCGACGATGCCCAGTCGCGGGAAGAACCACAGTCCGTGGACGAGACCGACGACGAGCACTGCCGAGATCGCCAGCCCGACAACCACATAGATGATGGGTCGACGTGTCTCCTGAACCCCGCGCATCCAGCCGTTGCCGGCCATCGACAACAGGATGAGGGGCACACCGAACACCGCGACCCGCACCCACTGCGTCGCATCGGTGGCCACGACCGCCGACGACGCCGAGGCGTCGCCCACCAGCGCCGACATCACGTACGGCGCGACCGGCCAGGCGACGGCGATGATCACCAGTCCCACGGCCAGCGCTATCCAACTCGCCTGTACGCCCTCGGCAATCGCGCCCGGCCGATCACCGGCACCGTACCTGCGCGCCGAGCGGGCGGTGGTGCCATAGGACAAGAACGTCAGTTGGGTGCTGATGATCGACAGCACCAGGGTCGCCACCGCGAGCGCGGCCAGCTCGTCGCCGCCCAGCCGACCGACCACTGCGAGATCCAACAGCAGATACAGCGGGGGCGCGATCAGTACCGCGAGAGCCGAGACGGTCAGGATGCCGACCCGACGCACACCGGCATCGAGCCCGCCGGCATCCGGTTCCGACCCCTCGGGGTTTGCGGGCTCGGGGGCGTTGCGTTCGGTCACAGGGATTGCCTGAGGCGACCGATCACCTCGTCGGCCGTACCCGAGTCGCTGTAGCCCGAGGCGTGGCGATGTCCGCCGCCGCCATGGGTACGGGCGATGGGAACCAGGTCGACGGTGCTCTTGGAACGCAACGACACCGTCCACTCACCGGCGTCGATCTCCTTGAACACCGCGGCGACCTCGGCTTCGGCAGTGGTCCGGACGATGTCGATGACGCTCTCCGATTCTTCCCAGCTCATCCCGGCCAACGCCCGATGGTTCACCACGGCGTACACCAATCCCTCACCGCCACAGGCAGTTCGGTCGAGCGTCGCGGTGGCGAGGATCTCCGAGACCATGCCCAGCCAGCCGAACGGATGCGTGTCGAGCAGCCGGCGACTCCAGGTCCGGGAGTCCACGCCGGCGTCGGCGAGCCGGGCAGCCACCCGGAACGACTCCGGCCGTGCCCAGCGGAACGAGCCGGTGTCGGTGATCAAACCCGCATAGAGACAGGTCGCGATGTCCTCGTCGAGGTCGACGCCGAGGTCGTCGAGCACACGCAGGACGAGCACCGCGGTGCAGTCGGCGTGCGGGTCGACGAAGTCGAGGTCGCCGAAACCGGGGTTCGACGCGTGGTGATCGATGACAACCGTGGTCTCGGCGTCGGCGAAGAGCGACTCGAGCTCACCAAGCCGCGTGCGGCTCGCGGCGTCAACCGACACCACCAGCCGACTGCCTCGCAGGGCTGCCGAGTCGACGAGCAACTTGTGCCCGGGCAGATCGGCGAAAGCCACCGGGAGTGACTCCGGACCGGGATGAGCGACCTCCACGTCCACCCCGAGCCGGTCGAGCGCCAACCCGAGCGCCAACCCGCTGCCGATGGTGTCGGCGTCGGGTCGGACGTGACACAGGATGGTCACCGGGCCCTCGTCGTCGGCGACCCGTCGGATGGTCTGCGCGATCGCCGCACTCGACGCTGCGGTCACGCCTGATCGCCGTCCTCATCATCACGGTCGGGATCACCATCGTCGGGGTCACCATCGTCGGGGTCGTCGTGACCGGGCGCACGGTACGGGTCGGCCTCACCGGCCGGTCTGGCCTCGGCGGCACGCCGCGCAACGAGTTCATCACTCGCCCGCGCTCGCGCCACCAACTCCTCCATGTGCCGGGCGGCGTCGGGGACGGTGTCGAGGACGAAGGTGAGCGTCGGGGTGAAACGCACCCCGGTGCCCGCACCGACCTTGGACCGCAGGACTCCGGTCGCCTTCGCCAGACCGGCCGCGGCCGCCTCGTAGTCCGGCTCGGTGTCCAGGGTCTCGCCCATCACCGTGTAGAAGAGCGTCGCGTCGTGAAGGTCGCCGGTGACGCGCGCGTCGGTGATCGTCACATGGGCCAGCCGTGGGTCCTTGATGTCGTGGGCGATCGCCGAGGCGACGATCGACGAGATCCGCTTGGCCAGCCGTTGTGCTCGTGCCGGATCGGCCATGATTGTCCTTCCCGAAGGGATCGAAAGGCGCTCCCCTCCCGCGCGGTGCCTGCGCGGCACACTCGCGGAAGGGGAGCACTCGAGAGTGATACGCGTCAGTCGCGCGGCTTCTCCTGCAACTCGTAGGACTCGATGACGTCATCGACCTTGATGTCGCTGTACGTCAGTGTGAGACCGCATTCGTAGCCTTCGCGAACCTCGGTGGCATCGTCCTTCTCCCGCTTGAGCGAGGCGATGGTGAGGTTCTCCGCGACGACCACGTTGTCACGCAGCAGACGTGCCTTGGCGTTGCGACGCACGATGCCCGACTGCACCAGACAGCCGGCGATGTTGCCGACCTTCGACGACTTGAAGATCGCGCGGATCTCGGCGCGGCCGAGCTCCACCTCTTCGTAGATCGGCTTGAGCATGCCCTTGAGCGCGCTCTCGATCTCGTCGATCGCCTGGTAGATCACCGAGTAGTACCGGATGTCGACACCCTCGCGGTTGGCCAGCTCGGTCGCCTTGCCCTCCGCTCGGACGTTGAATCCGATGATGATCGCGTCCGAGGCGGCCGCCAGGTTCACGTTGGTCTCGGTGACGCCACCGACACCGCGGTCGATGACCCGCAACGAGACCTCGTCGCCCATGTCGATCCCGAGCAGCGCCTCTTCGAGGGCCTCGACGGTACCGGAGTTGTCACCCTTGAGGATCAGGTTCAGCTGGCTGGTTTCCTTCAGCGCCGAATCGAGATCCTCGAGGCTGATCCGCTTGCGGCTGCGTGCGGCCAGCGCGTTGCGCTTGCGCGCATTGCGGCGGTCGGCGATCTGACGCGCGATGCGGTCTTCCTCGACGACGAGCAGGTTGTCACCGGCACCGGGCACCGAGGTGAAGCCGATGACCTGCACCGGCCGCGACGGCAGCGCCGCCTCGATGTCGTCACCGTGCTCGTCGACCATGCGACGCACACGACCGTAGGCGTCACCGGCAACGATCGAATCGCCGACGTGCAGCGTGCCGCGCTGAATGAGCACGGTCGCCACCGGTCCACGTCCGCGGTCGAGGTGGGCCTCGATGGCCACACCCTGTGCGTCCATGTCGGGGTTGGCCCGCAGGTCGAGCGACGCGTCCGCGGTCAACAGCACCGCTTCGAGCAGTTCGTCGATGTTGGTGCCCTGCTTGGCAGAGATGTCGACGAACATCGCCTCGCCGCCGTACTCCTCGGGGATCAGACCGTACTCGGTGAGCTGACCCCGGATCTTCTGCGGGTCGGCGCCTTCCTTGTCGATCTTGTTGACCGCCACCACGATCGGCACATCGGCCGCCTGCGCGTGGTTGATGGCCTCCACCGTCTGCGGCATGACGCCGTCGTCGGCCGCGACCACCAGGATCGCGATGTCGGTGGCCTTCGCACCGCGGGCACGCATGGCGGTGAACGCCTCGTGACCGGGGGTGTCGATGAAGGTGATCAACCGGTCGTCACCGTTGAGGTGCGTGTTGACCTGGTAGGCACCGATGTGCTGGGTGATGCCACCGGCCTCGCCCTCGCGGACGCTGGCATTACGGATCGTGTCGAGCAGTCGGGTCTTACCGTGATCGACGTGACCCATGACGGTCACCACCGGCGGACGCTGCTCGAGATCTTCCTCGTCGCCCTCGTCCTCGCCGTAGCTGAGGTCGAAGCTCTCGAGGAGTTCGCGATCCTCGTCCTCGGGGCTGACCACCTGGACGGTGTAGTTCATCTCCGAGCCGAGCAGCTCGAGCGTCTCGTCGTTGACCGACTCGGTCGCGGTGACCATCTCACCGAGATTGAACAGCGCCTGGACCAGCGAGGCCGGGTTGGCGTCGATCTTGTCGGCGAAGTCCGACAACGATGCGCCGCGGGCGAGCCGGATGGTCTCACCGTTGCCGCGCGGCAGCCGGACGCCTCCGACGGCCGGCGCCTGCATCGAGTCGTATTCCTGACGCTTCTGCCGCTTCGACTTGCGGCCCTTGCGTGGGGCACCACCGGGACGACCGAACGCACCCGCGGCACCGCCGCGGCCACGACCGCCGCCACCGGGACGACCGCGGAAACCGCCACCACCGGCGGGAGCACCACCGGGAGCGCCGCCGCCGCCGCGGTATCCACCGCCGCCGCCACCCCGGTTTCCACCGGGACCGCCACTACGACCACCCGGACGGGCGTCGGGACGGGCGGCGCGACTGGGCATCGCACCCGGATTCGGGCGCGGGGGCATGTTACCCGGGCTCGGACGGGGTCCGCCCTGGCCGGGAGCCGGACGCGGACCACCCTGACCGGGTCGGCCACCCTGGGCACCGGGGCGACCGCCACCGGGGCGGGGTCCGCCCTGGCCCGGGCCGGGACGACCGGCCGGGGGTCGGGGTGCCGGCGCGGGCGCCGACGAGTACGGGTTGTTGCCGACGCGCGGTGCACGCGGGCCCGGCTTCGGGCCACCGGGACGCGGTCCCGGTGTCGGTCCGCCCGGCTTCTGGGCCGGTGCGGGCTGCTGTGCGGGCGCGGAGCGCTCGGCGGCCGCAGGCGCCGGGGCTGCCGGCTTCGGGGCAGCGGGCGTCGCCGGTGCCTGAGCGGCGGCGGGCGTCGGAGCTGCCGGAGCCGGGGCCGCCGGTGCCGGGGATGATGCGGCCGGCTGCGGGGCCGGGCGAGTCTGCTCGGTACGGCTCGGGGGCTTCTGCTCCGCTGCCGGTGCCGGCTTGGGACCGCCGGGCTTGGGGCCCGGACGCGGACCTGCGCCGGGCTTGGGGGCGGAACCGTTGGTGCCGGGCTTGGGCGCCGACGAACCGCCGTCTTTGTTCGGGAATGATTCGCGGAGTCGACGGGCCACCGGGGCCTCGACGGTCGACGACGCGGATTTGACGAACTCGCCCTGTTCCTTGAGTCGCTCGAGCACCTGTTTGCTCGTCACGCCCAGTTCCTTGGCCAGTTCGTGCACGCGGGCCTTGCCTGCCACTGCTCTCCTCACTTGGAGGCCGAGCGGGCTGCCCGCTACGGCCTCGGATTACGTCCGATACGTGCTCATCGTGGTGACTTCACGGTGTGCTCATGTCTTCTGCTACCTGTTCCGGCCCGGTATCGGGCCTGCTGTCGTCCGTGGTCGGTGATGGTGCAGCTGCACCGATCACTTCTGCATCGAACACTTCTACGAGGTCGTCGGGGTTCACGACGAGACGCGACGCCCTCAGCGCCGGGGCGAACGCTCGCCGCCGCACCGCGGCGGACACACAGTCCTCCCGCGGATGCAACCACGCACCCCGTCCCGGCATGGTCTTCGCGAGATCGACGACGATCGTGGGTCCGTCGGCACCCTCTCGGGCGACGACGCGGACCAGTGCGGTGATGTCGGTACGAGACCGACATCCGATGCACATCCGAATCGGACGACCCCGACGGCCATCGTCGGGTGACGAGGTCGACGGCTTTCGCTGAACCATCGCTCAGTCTAGCGCTAGTGGCCGCGACTAGGACAATCGGCTGCTGCCGGGCGTGCCCGGGCCTGCAGCACGGGCGTCGTCTGCATCGGACCGGATGTCGATCCGCCATCCGGTCAGCCGTGCGGCGAGTCGGGCATTCTGTCCTTCTTTGCCGATGGCCAGCGACAACTGGTAATCCGGCACCACGACCCGGGCCGCCTTGGCGGCGAGGTCGACGACCTCGACGGACACAACCTTCGCCGGTGACAACGCATTCCCGACGAACACCGCCGGGTCGGTGTCGAAGTCGATGATGTCGATCTTCTCCCCCGCGAGCTCACTCATCACGTTGCGGACCCGCTGACCCATCGGCCCGATGCACGCCCCCTTGGCATTGAGGCCGCTGACACCGGTGTGCACGGCGATCTTCGATCGGTGTCCGGCCTCCCGGGCCACCGCCACGATCTCCACCGATCCGTCCTCGATCTCCGGGACCTCCAGGGAGAACAGCTTGCGCACGAGATTGGGATGGGTGCGCGACAGGGTGATCTGCGGTCCGCGCTGTCCACGGCTGACGCCGACCACGTAGCACTTGATGCGGTCGCCGTGGGTGTAGGTCTCGCCGGGGACCTGCTCGGCCGACGGGATGATGCCCTCGGTGGCATTGGCCTCGTTGCCGATCTGCACCACGACCATGCCGCGGGCGTTCGCGCGGGCATCCTGCTGCACGACGCCACCGACGATCTCACCCTCGTGGGCGACGAGATCGCCGAAGCTCTTCTCGTTCTCCGCGTCACGCAGCCGTTGCAGGATCACCTGCCGGGCGGTGGTCGCCGCGATTCGCCCGAACCCCTCCGGGGTGTCGTCGTATTCGTGGACGACCTCACCGTGCTCGTCGAGTTCTTGCGCCATCACCCGGACCGCGCCGGTCTTGCGGTTCACGTCGATCCGCGCGTGCGGGGCGAACCCGTCGGTGTGGCGGTAGGCGGTCAACAGTGCCGTCTCGATCGCGGTGATCACCGTGTCGATCGGGATGCCCTTGTCGGACTCGATCATCCGCAGGGCGTTGATGTCGATGTTCATTGCTCGTGGACTCCTATTCACTTGTCGGCGTATTCACTTGTCGCATGGTCGTTCTCGATGCCCGGCCCTGCACGGGTCGGCGCATCTCACCGTCGTGCGCATCTCTCACAATTCTGCGGTACCGGGGTCGCGACGGCGCGCGATCTCCGCGTCGTCGAGTCCGCACCGGGTCAGTTCGGCGACGCTCGGACGGGAGAAGTCGACCTCGACGACGGCACGGTCGACGGCGTCGAGCCGGACGGACTCCACGGCGATCCGTCCGCGGTGATTGACGACGATCTCGACGGTCTCGCCGTCGACGGCGCCGATGCGGCCGACGATCGACGCGCCGTCGACGCCTCTGATCGCGACCTTGCGGCCACGCGCGCGCCGCCAGTGCCGCGGCAGGGTGAGCGGCCGGCCGACGCCGGGCGAGGTGACCTCGAGCGTGTACGGGGCGTCGGAGAGATCGTCATGGGTGTCGAGCGCGTCGGAGATGTCACGGGTCAACTCACCGAGCAGGTCGAGGTCGGTGCCGTCGTCGGAGTCCACGATCACCCGGATCTCGTCGGTGCCCGCGGAGGTCGAGACGATCACGTCCTCGAGGTCGAGTCCGCGATCGGTGACGAACTCACCGACGAGTTCGCGGACCCTCGTCCGGTCGATGGTCACCGTGGTCTCCCTCGTCTTCAGTTGTCCGGTTCACCCGTGGCACGCAGCCCGTGTGGCTGCGTCGGCGCCCGTCCATCGTAGAGGACGCCTCCGGGCCCGACGAAGTGCGCGCGGACGGGCGTGCCGTGATCGCCGTCCCACCGCACCCGACTGGCATCATGTGTCGGGTGAGTCTCCCGCACCCCGGTGAACCGGCCGGCCGGTCCGCCGGCGTATCCCGTCGAACTCTGCTGCGGGGCAGCGCCGTCGCCGGCATCGGGATGGTCACGGTCACCGTGGCCGCGGGGTGCGATCGCGGACCGGATCCCGCCGAGACCACCGCACAGGCACTGCTGCCTCTCGCACGCTCGGCGCTGGCCGACGCGGCCGCGGCGCGGGCCCTCGCCCCGCAGGTGACCGACTATTCGGCGGCCCTCGGCGTAATCGCCGAGCAGCGGGCCCAACACGCCCAGGCGTTACGCGAGGAGATCACCCGACTCGATCAGACACTCACGGACCAGATCGAACCGTCGGGTACCGCCACGTCGAGTGCCGCACCGCCCGGGACGCCCACCCAGGCGGCGAACTCGCTGGAAGGGCTGCGCTCGTCACTGAACTCCTCGGCGAAGGCGGCACGAGCGGCGGCCATCGCGCTGTCGGGGTATTCGGCCGGCCTCGCCGGGGCCGTCGGCGCCTCGACGACAACTCTCGTGGAGGTCCAACTGGCATGAGTCCCACCACCGACTCCCTGACCGACGCCGCAGACGCCGAGAACGCGGCGATCTTCACCTACGGCGTCCTCACCGCGTTCGTCTCGGCGACCCGCCGCTCGACGGTCGAGGACAATCTCACCGCACACCGCGCCGCCCGCGACGCCGTCAACGACGCCATCACCAAAGCCGGTGGTACGCCACCGGAACCGGCTGCGGGCTACACCCTGCCGCTGACCGTGAACGATCCGGTGAGTGCCGCCAAGGCGGCGCTGGCCGCCGAGGTCGACTGCACCGTCGCCTATCGCTCGGTGCTCGAGAAGGCCGAATCCGGTTCTGCCCGCACCCTCGGTGTCGACCAGCTCACCGGGTCGGCGTTACGCGCCGCCGATTGGCGAATCGCCTTGGGCGACAAGCCCACCACCGTGGCCTTCCCCGGGCAGCGCTGACCCGCGTCCGACGCGGACTCACCCACCGCACGCGCGCGGGCGGGCCGGCGCTCTCAGCCGCGGACGGTGGCGGTGATGGCGTCGGCCGCGTCGGCCACCGCCACCTCGACGGACTCCCCGGAGAAGCGGTCACGTACCTCGACGACCCCGTTGGTGTACCCGCGTCCGACGACGACGACCGTCGGCATCCCCAACAATTCGGCGTCCTTGAACTTGACCCCCGGTGAGGCCTTGCGATCGTCGAGCAACACTTCGAGGCCCGCGGCGTCGAGCTCGGCGGCCAGTGCCTGTGCACCGTCGATCGCCGCCTGATCCTTGTTCGCGATGACCAGGTGCACGTCGAACGGTGTGACCGCCCGCGGCCACCGCAACCCCTTGTCGTCATGCCATTGCTCGGCGAGCACCGCGACGAGCCGTGACACACCGACACCGTAGGACCCCATCGTCAGGCGTACGGGCTTGCCGTTCTCGCCGAGGACGTCGACCTCGAAGGCATTGGTGTACTTCTGGCCGAGCTGGAAGATGTGGCCGATCTCGATACCCTTGGCACTCACCAGCTCGCCCTTGCCGTCCGGCGACGGATCACCGTCACGCACCTCGGCGGCCTCGATGGTTCCGTCCGGCGTGAAATCTCGACCGGCCACCAAGCCCACCACATGATGGTTCGGTTCGTCGGCTCCGGTGATCCACGACGATCCGTCGCCGATGCGCGGATCGACGAGGAAGCGAACCCCGTTGGCCGCCAATCCCTTCGGCCCGATGTATCCCTTGGTGAGGAACGGGTTGGCGGCGAAGTCGGCATCGGTGAGCAACTCGACCTCGGCGGGCTCCAGCGAGGCCTCGAGGCGCTTGAAGTCGACCTCCCGATCCCCGGGAACCCCCACACCGAGAAGCTCCCAGTCGCCCCCGGGTTCGCGGACCTTGACCATCACGTTCTTGAGGGTGTCCGCGGCGGTGAAGGCGCCCTCGAGGTTGGCGTTGGCCCACGCCACCAGGGTGTCGATGGTCGGGGTGTCGGGCGTGCGGTACACCTTTGCCGGTGGCAGCCCGTCGAACGGGATAGGTTGCGCCGCAGGCGTGATGACTGCCTCGACATTGGCGGCGTAGCCCGATTCCAGGCATCGGACGAAGGTGTCCTCACCGACCTCGCTCTCGGCGAGGAACTCCTCGGACGCGCTGCCGCCCATCGCGCCGGAGGTGGCGGCGACGATCACATAGCGCACCCCGAGACGCGCGAAGATCTTCTGATAGGCCTCACGGTGGGCGTGATAGCTGGTCTTGAGCCCGTCGTCGTCGAGGTCGAACGAGTAGGAGTCCTTCATCACGAACTCGCGGCCGCGGAGAATCCCCGCACGCGGCCGCTCCTCGTCGCGGTATTTGGTCTGGATCTGATAGAGGATGACCGGCAGATCCTTGTAGGAGGAGTACTCCCCCTTGACCAGCTGGGTGAAGAGTTCCTCGTGGGTCGGCCCGAGCAGCATGTCGGCGCCCTTGCGGTCCTTGAGGCGGAACAGCGCGTCGCCGTACTCGGTCCAGCGGCCGGTCTCCTCGTAGGGGTCACGCGGCAGCAGCGCGGGCAGCAGGATCTCCTGCGCACCGATGTTGTTCATCTCGTCGCGCACCACCTGCTCGACGGCTTTGAGCACCCGGAGTCCCAGCGGCAGCCAGCTGTAGACGCCGGGTGCTGCGCGCCGCACGTAGCCGGCGCGGACCAGCAGCTTGTGGCTGGGGACCTCGGCGTCGGCCGGGTCGTCGCGCAGCGTCCGCAGGAACAGATTCGACATGCGAGTGATCACGGGGGAAAAGTCTAGTCGGGCCCGCGACCCGGTTTCCCCGGCCCGTCCGGCACGGTCGATACAGTGTTGCGGTGCTTGTCCTCCTGCCGCCCTCCGAGACGAAATCCGATGGTGGCGACGGTCCACCGCTGAACCTCGACGCCCTGTGGTTCACCGAGCTCACCCCCATCCGCAAGCGCCTCGCGGACATTCTCGTCGAGCTGTCCGCCGACCTCGACGCGAGCCGCGACGCCCTAGGCCTGGGTAAGACCCAGCTCTCCGAGGTCGACCGCAACGCCGATCTGTGGCACTCGCCGACGCGCCCGGCCATCGAGCGCTACACCGGCGTCCTCTACGACGCACTCGATCACCGTGGGCTGACGCGCGCGGGCAAGGCCAAGGCCGCCGACCGGCTCGCGATCGGTTCGGCACTGTTCGGCGTCGTGCGCTCGACCGATCCGATCCCGGCCTACCGACTCTCCGGGGGCTCGAAGCTCCCCGGACTCCCGACGTTGGCGTCAGTGTGGAAGCCGGAGCTCTCCCGCGCCCTCGACACCGTCGACGACCTCGTCGTCGACCTACGATCGGGGATTTATCAGCAACTCGGCCCGGTGTCCGGGGCGATCACCGCGACGGTGATGACCGAGGCCGCTGATGGCAGCCGAAAAGTGGTGAGCCACTTCAACAAACACTACAAAGGCCTGATCGCCCGCGAATTGGTGCGCACGCGTCGCACGGTGCGTGACGTCAATGCGCTCGCCGCGGTTCTCGCCGACGCGGGGCAGCGTGTGGAGATCGCGCGAGCCGACGAGATCGTGGTGATCACGGACCAGGGCCCACATTTGCGTTAACGTTTGCCATGTTAACTATAGTGGCGGTCATGTCCGAGCCGATGTTCGTGTGCAATATCGATCCGCGCACCCGCGACATGCGCGACGAACCGTTCGCGCACGAGAACCTCGACGCCTTCGTGCAGCGGTGGCCGGGTATCGACGTCGCCGTGTCCCCCGATACCGTCACCTTCGACCCGACCCCGGGTCCGGAATGCGCAGAGACCGTCCTCGACGTGTTGACCACCGTGGGTGGGACCGCTCTCGGCGCACATCTGCCCACGGCGATCAGTTGCGATCGCGCGTGGCTGGGTGCCGATCATCCGCCCATGACCACCCTCGTCCTGGTCCGCGATGCCGACGAGATCCGCGACGCGTTGACGATGGACGCGGTGCATCCGGGCATCTACGACGGCCCGCGCTCGAGCCTGCGGATGGTGCGTCGATGGTCCGACGAGCACGTCGCGACCGCGCTGGGCGGCAATGTCTTCCTCAGGATCGACGGGGAGCACGTTCACGTCGCGGGCCGATGGTTCGAGACGACGCCACAGATCTTCACCGGAGGCGCGCTGCACGACGTCGATGGTGTGCGCACGAGGACCGCACGCTGGGGTGCGTCCCCGACCGAGTTGCGGGCCGGCCTGACCTACGCCGCCGACGGGTGGGTGATGCACCCCGAACTGTCGCGATTGCGCCTGGTCGGTCACGGGGTCGAACTGATCGTCACCGGACCGCAAAAGATCTCGGTGCGCCCGGCGCACTGACGAACACCGCTACGACTGCCTCGAACTCACGTCGTTGACGTCGAGGGTGGCGTTGGCGGCTTCCTGCGCCGCCTGCCCCTCGGCGACCTCCTCGGGGGTGAACCGCATGAACAGCACGACGACGGCCGCAATGACCGCTATCCCCGCGCAGCACGCGAATCCCAGCCCGTAGCCGTCGGCCTGAGCGGCGAGTTGGGTGGCGTTCATCGTTTCCACCGGTGCGGTGGTGCCGCCCTGCGAGAGCGCGCGCGAGGTGACCATCGCACCGACCACCACGAGCCCGACGGCACCGCCGAGATTCTGGGCGACCTGCGCGAGTGCGGTGAGCGGGCCGATCTCGGTCGGCTCGACCCCGGCGATCACCGACAGGGTCAGCGGGATGACGGCGAGGCCGACACCGAAGCCGATCACCACGACCGGAATCGCGATGCTCGGGAAGTAGCCGGGCATCTCGGTGGCGATCGACGACGCGTACAGGCAACCGGCGAGGATGATGGCGCCACCGACGAGCACCAGCCAGCGCGGCTGGACCATCAGGGCGAGTTTGGAGGCGATCGCCGCGGCCACCCCGAGGCCCACCGCGAACGGCACCACCGCCAGACCGCTCTGGATGGGCGTGTACTTGAGGATTCCCTGCAGGTACAGCGAGATGAACACCGCCATGCACATCATGATCATGCTGGCCAGCAGGATCGCACCGAGCGCCGCGACCCGACTGCGGTTGTCGAACAGTCGCAGCGGCAGAATCGGATTCGCCGCGCGGCGCTCCCAGACGATGAAGGCGACCAACGCCAGCCCACCCAGGATGAACGACCCGACCACGATGGGCCTGTCCCACCCGTTCGGGCCGTCGCTGACCGCGAGCACCAGCAAGGTGCAGCCCAGCGTGGCCAACACCGCACCGGGAACGTCGAGGGGCATCCGCTCCCCCTGCGACTCACGCAGGGCGAACAGCGCGCCCACCACCACCGCGAGTCCGATCGGCACATTGATCAGGAACACCAGGCGCCAGGAGATCTGGGTCAGTACACCGCCCAGGATGAGTCCGGCGACCGACCCCACGCCGGTCATCGCGGCGTAGATGGCAAAGGCCTGGCTCCGCGGCTTCCCGGGTGCGAAGGTCGTGGCGACCAACGCCATGGCGGTCGGTGCGGCGATGGCCGCCGAGGCCCCCTGCAGCGCGCGGCCGATGACCAGGCTCTCCTCGTTCCAGGCCAACCCGCACAGCAGGGAGGTCGCGGTGAACGCGGCCACGCCCAGGATGAACATCCGTTTGCGGCCGAAGGCGTCGCCGAGACGGCCACCGAGCAGCATCAGCCCGCCGAAGGCCAGCACGTAGCTGGTGATGACCCAGTTCGCCGACGACTCGCTCAGGGAGAGGCTGTCGCGGATGCGCGGCAGGGCAAGCGCGGCGACGGTGCCGTCGAGCACCATCAACAACTGCATCCCCGACAGCACCAGGATCGCCAGACCGAACACCGGCCGGTACTGATCCGACGGCGCCATGGTGGCATCGCTCGACGCCGAGAATGTCGACATACCGGTCGACGCTACCGCTGACGGGCTCGACTATGCCAATCCCCGTTGACGTATCGGTGTCTGCCGGGTGGCACAGGGACGTACCCGGTGGCGGTATGTCAGGCGAACCCGAGCACATCATCGGCGTCGGTGAAGCCCGCGACGTCGCCGATGACGACGATCGCCGGCGGGCGTAGACCCTCACTCTGCGCGGTCTGCGCGGCGTGCGCGAGATCGGTGCGGAGCACGCGTTGGGTGGGCAGCGAACCGTTCTCGATCATCGCAACCGGGGTGTCGGCGGGACGTCCACCGGACAGCAGCGCCTGCGCGAATTTCTCCACCCGCTCCACCGCCATCATCAGCACGAGCGTGCCGCGCAGTCGTGCCAGCGCCGACCAATCGGTCAGCGAGTCGGGGTGATCGGGTGCCACATGCCCCGACACGATGACCACCTCGTGCGTCACACCGCGATGGGTCACCGGGATACCCGCGGCCGACGGCACCGAGATGGGACTCGCGATGCCCGGGACCACCGTCACCGGGACACCTGCGGCCACACACGCCTGCAATTCCTCGAAGCCGCGACCGTAGACGTAGGGATCGCCGCCTTTGAACCGGACGACGAACTTGCCCTCCTTGGCCTTGGCGATGAGGACGTCGTTGATGGCTTCCTGCTTCATCGCCCGTCCGTACGGAACCTTCGCGGCGTCGATGATCTCGACCTGCGGCCCCAGTGCCGCAAGCAGTTCCGGCGGTGCGAGTCGATCTGCGACCACGACGTCGGCGGCCATCAACAACCGCAGTCCGCGGACCGTGATGAGGTCGGGGTCGCCGGGCCCGCCACCAACCAGTGCCACACCGGGCGGGTGCGGTGGCTCCTCGACCCGGAGATCACCGTCGGCCAGCGCCGTACTGATCGCCGCTCGCAGTGCCGCCGACAACTTGTGGTCGCCGCCGGCGAGAACCCCGAACTGGATGTCCCGGTGCCGCCCGGAAGCCGGGGTCACCGCGGTGCCGAACCGGGCGTCGTCGGCGCGCACGCAGAACGTGTGCCGACGCTCCGCCTCGGCGACCACCGCGGCGTTCACCTCGGGGTCATCGGTGCAGGCCATCGCATACCAGGCGCCGTCGAGGTCACCGTCGGCATAGGCGCGATGGTGCAGGGTGATGCCACCGAAGGATTCGACGGCGGGTGTCGGCTCGAGAGCCACCACGTGCACCTGCGCCCCCGCCGCCACCAGGTTCGGTAGGCGTCGCTGGGCGACCGATCCCCCGCCGACCACGACGACCTTGCGGCCCATCAGGTCCAGGCCCGACAGATAGTGCGGATGGCCCGATCCGGGGTGCGCGGCGGCTGACATGAGAAGAACCGTACCGACTGCGCGGCGATCGGCAGCGCTCAGACCGCTCCGTGCGCGAGAAGTACTCGCCCGGCGCCGTCGGACTCGCCGATCACCCGGTGGGATCGGTCACAGGGGAAGTTCGCCGGTTCGACGAATGTGTGCCCACACATCGGCGGCCGGCACACCGAGTCGGTGCGCCGACGCCTCGAGCAGCGCTCCGAGCAACACCGAACTGCAGTACTCCCCCGCCGCCGGATCGGCGGCATGGGCCCGGATCTCGTTCCACCACGTCGGATTGTGGCTCGCGGCGGCCTCGGCCATCGCGATGGCCGCCTCGAAGCCGTCGGGTACGTCGGGCGCCGACGGCGCCGAGTCGCACGAGCCGCAACACTGTCCGCAGCCATCGCCGGTGTCGGCCAACAGGTTCCGCGGGTTGTCGATCACCGTCATGCGCCGGCCCTGGCCTTGCGCTCCTCGCGTTCGAGCGCTCGTTCGCGGGCGCGCTCGAACTTCTCGACCTTGACGTTCATCTCCTGGAGATAGTCGGCGAGCTTGTCGCGATACATCTGGCCGAGTGGGCCGAAGTCGTCGCGCTCGAAGATGCGCCACTTGCGCAGCACCGGCATCACCACCTCCGAAAGGTGTTGCGGGAGATCGTAGATACCGCCCTTGGCGATCAGGACGGCGTTGCGTCGGAAGTTCGGCATGGTGGCGCCGGGCATCTGGAAGTTCGACACGATGCCGTAGATCGCACACATCGCCTGATCGGGGACGAGGTCGAGCGCGCCGGCGACGATGTTGCGGTAGAAGAGCATGTGCAGGTTCTCGTCGGCGGCCACGCGCGCCAGCATGCGATCGGCGATCGGGTCACCGCAGGCCTTGCCGGTGTTGCGATGGCTCACCCGGGTCGCGAGTTCCTGGAAGCTGACGTAGCTGACCGCGAAGAGCATGTCGAAGCTGTGGTCGCGCTGACCGTCGTCCTCGGGCAGCGGATTGAATCCGTGCGTCATGTGCTGCATGCGGGTCTCTTCGAGTTCCACGGGATCCACGCCGCGCGTGACGACGAGATAGTCACGCATCACCGTTGAATGCCGCATCTCCTCGGCGGTCCAACGCCCCACCCAGAAACCCCACGCATCGTCGAGGGTGAAGTTCTCGGCGATCACCCGGTGATAGGACGGCAGGTTGTCCTCGGTGAGCAGGTTGGTGATCATCGCGGCCTTGGCCACCTCGGACAGCTTGGACTGTTCGGGGTCCCAGTCGAGGCCACCGAGGGCGGCGAAGTTGCGACCGTCGTCCCACGGCACGTAGTCGTGCGGATGCCAGTCCTTGGTCATCTTCATATGACGCTCGACCTCTGCCTCACAGACCGGCAGCAGTTCGCGCAGCAGGTCCGACCCGGTCATCCCGGTGTCGCTCGCGGATCCGATCAGGGTTGTCACTTCGCAGCTCCTAAGTTGGCGATTTGCGTACCCGTGGGTTCCACTCTTGCGAAACCTCACCAGTCCCACCTGAGCCGAAGGTCCCGGATGAGTGGGGACCGACGTCGCGTTCTGCGGCGTCGGTTGCGGTAATTTCGAGTCATGGCCACAGACCCGCGCCCATCCCAGGCCACCCCCGCCGCACCGCCGGCCGCGCCACCGACACCGACGCCGACACCCCAGACCCCGACCGCCGCGGAGCCATCCGAGGCCGGTCCCGAACACCCCGTGCGGGTGTTCCTCGTCGACGACCACGAGCTCGTCCGGCGCGGACTGCGCGATCTCCTCGGCACCGCCGAGGACATCGAGGTGGTCGGTGAGGCGGCGACGGTCGCCGAGGCGCGGGTCGGCATCCTCGCCGCCCGACCCGACGTCGCCGTCCTCGACGTCCGGCTGCCCGACGGCAACGGGGTGGAGCTCTGTCGTGATGTGCGCGCAGTCGATCCGTCGGTGCGTTGTCTGATGCTGACGAGCTACGCCGACGACGACGCGTTGCTCGCGGCGGTGCTCGCCGGCGCATCGGGTTTCGTTCTCAAACAGATCCTCGGCCGCAACCTGGTGGCCGCGGTTCGCACCGTCGGTCGCGGCGGGTCGCTGCTCGACGACCGCAGCACCGCCGCCCTGCTGGCCAAGCTCCGGGACGGCAAGTCGCAGGCCGACCCGCTCGCGGAGTTGACCCATCAGGAACGCGAGGTCTTCAATCTGATCGGCGACGGCCTGACCAACCGGCAGATCGCGCAGAAGATGTTCCTCGCGGAGAAGACGATCAAGAACTACGTCTCGCGCATCCTGGCCAAGCTCGACATGCAGCGCCGCACCCAGGTCGCGGTGATGGCCACCAAGATCCGCGACGGCAAGGCCTGAGGCGCCCGCAGCCGCCTCAGGCCGGGGTCAGCGGCACCGACCAGGTCAGTGTCGTGCCACCGTGGCCGTGGGAGGTTCCGCCCCGGGTGTCGATGTCGAAGGTCCCGTCACATTCCTCGGCGCGACGGGTGAGATTGGCCAGTCCGCGATAGGTGACCGACTTGTCGATGCCCACACCGTCGTCGCTGATCTCCACGCGCAGGACGTCGTCGGCGCTGACCGACACCGAGATGTGTTCGGCGCCGGAGTGCCGCAACGCATTCGACAATCCCTCACGCAGCACCGCGTCGATGTGCGGACCAAGCGTGTCGGGCACGACGGTGTCGACCGGTCCGACGAATTGCACACTCGGGGCGATCGGCGCATGGGCCGACAACTCGGAGACGATGTCGAGTACGCGCCGGCGCAGCGTCGAGGTGTCGTGGTGACCGGAGACGGTCTGCAGGTCGAAGATCGACGTGCGGATCTGCGCGATGGTCCGGTCGAGGTCGGTCATCACCTGCTCGAGGCGGTTGCTGACCGAGTCGTCGACGGAGCAGGCCCCGTTCTCCCGGGCTGCCTGCAGGGTCTGCACGGACATGCCGATGGCGAAGAGCCGCTGGATGACGTGATCGTGGAGGTCGCGTGCGATCCGGTGGCGGTCTTCGAGAACCTCGAGGTCGCGTGCCATCTGCTGCTGTTCGGCGTACACGACGGCCAGGGAGACGATCTCGGCGACACCGGCGAGACCCGAGATCTCCTCTTCCTCCCAGAACGGCTTGCGTTCGGAGGTGATGACCACCCACCCGAAGGTCCCCGAGGCCCGGTGCAACGGCTGCAGCGTCACCCATCGAGCACCCCGGGCGGCCAGGTCCGGGCCCACCTCGTCGGCGGGTAGCACCGTCATCTCCGACGAGGACGGCACCTTCAGCACGCTCGGATCGAGTCCGGTGCGGGTGGCGCCCTCCACCGCCAGTTCGCCTTCCTCGTCGGTGATCAGGTACACGTCGACGGCACCGACGAGTTCACGCACATCCGAGCACATCCGGGACAGGGTGTCCGACAACGCGATTCCGGCGAGCGGCTCGGATCCGCGTCGCACCAGGATCTGCATCCACCGGTGTCGGGTGCGGGCGCGCTCGAACAGTTGCGCGTTGTCGACGGCGATCCCGGCTGCCACCGCGAGGACCGCGACGAGTGTCTCGTCGAGTTCGGAGAACCCTGCGCCGCCTCGTTTCTCGGTCAGATAGATCCGACCGTAGATGGACCCGCGGATGATCACCGGGGCGCCGAGGAAGGTGGTCATCGGCGGATGGTGCGGCGGGAATCCCACCGACGCAGGGTGTTTGGCGAGGTCGGGGACTCGCAGCACGTGCGGATCGTCCATCAGCACCCCGAGCACGCCGCGGCCGACCGGCAACGCCCCCATCAGCGCCCGTTGTTGCGGCGTGATCCCGGTCCAGACGAACTCGCTGAGGCCGCCGTCGGGGCCCCGGACACCGAGGGCACCGTATTGGGCGTCGACCACGCCCACGGCGACCTCGACGATCCGTTGCAGCGCATGGTCGAGTTCGAGCCCCTGCCCGACGAGGAGCACCGCCTCGAGCAGATCCCGCAGGATGTCGGGGTTGTCGACGCCGTGCGACGCGAGTGCGTCGAGGGCCTTGGTCACCTCATGGGCCGGCATGGCTGCTCTCCTCTCGTCGTCGGGTCGCGATGTGCGGCTCACGGGGCCGGATTGCCGCAGGTGTGTTCGGCGAGACCCGCTGTGTTGCGCGACGTTCGGCGGCCCGAACGAACCGGAGGATCGCGCGCGGCACCGCCACCGGATGCACGTGTAGATACGACGCGTGGACCGAACCCGCCCCGATGCCGTCGGTGGCCGGCCGCGCCGTGCCGTCACGCCACGCCCAGGCAGGTTGTGCCGCAACGAGTTCGACAGTCGATCGATGGAACTCGTGGCCGGTCACCCGACTGCCCGCCGGGTACAACACCGAGTCGGCGACGGCGACAGCGTCACGGTAGCCGAGGGTAAGGCGCGGACCGAACCGCCCGACACCGTCGATCACCCCGGCCATCGGATGTCCATCGAGTTCGCGACACAGATAGAGCAGTCCGGCGCATTCGGCGTGGATCGGCGCACCGGACCGGGCGAGCTCATTGATGTCCTCGCGCAGAGGTGCGTTCGACGACAACTCTGCGGCGTGTTCCTCGGGGAATCCACCGCCGAGGACGACGCCGGCGGTTCCGTCGGGGAGCCGGTCGATCAGTGGGTCGATGTCGATGGTCTCGGCGCCTGCGGCCCGCAGCATCTCCGCGTGTTCGGCGTAGCCGAAGGTGAATGCCGCACCGGCGGCGACCGCGATGATCGGCTTGGCCGCGGGCGGATCGGTGGGGCCGCGGACCTCGGCGAGCGTGTCGTCGGGTGACCACGCCGGCGCCGACTGTGCGGTGCGGGTACGTGCGGCGGCGACGATCGCGGGAACGTCCAGACCCGCCGACACGGTCGCGGTCATCGCCGCCACCGCGGCGACCGCGTCGGCGCTGCGTTCGGCGGCCGGGATGAGGCCGAGATGCCGTGAGGGCACCGTGAGGCTCGGATCACGGTGCAGCACACCGAAGACCGGAAGTCCCACGCGACGACACGCCTGGCGGAGCACCGCCTCGTGCCGGGGAGAGCCGACCCGATTGAGGATGACCCCGGCAATCCGGGCTGTCGGCGAGAAGCCGAGGAAGCCGTGTAACAGTGCGGCCAGCGACTGGCTGTGTCCGGCGGCGTCGACCACCAGGATGATCGGGGCGCCGATCAGTGCGGCGACATGCGCGGTGGAGCCGATGCCGTTCGGGTCGGCGCCATCGGGATCACCCCCGACACGGTCACCACCGTCGGGGTCGTGGGTTCCGTCGGCACCGATGCCGGTGATGCGGCCGTCGAACAGGCCCATCACCCCCTCGACGACGGCGATGTCGGCACCCCGGGTACCCCAGGAGAACAGCGGTGCGATGAGGTCGGCGCCGACGAGGTTTGGGTCGAGGTTGCGTCCGGTTCGGCCGGCGGCCACGGCATGGTAGCCGGGGTCGATGTAGTCGGGGCCGACCTTGAACGGCGCGACGCGGTGCCCGGCGGCCCGCAGCGCCCCGATCAGGCCGGTGGTCACCGTGGTCTTGCCGCTACCCGAGGCGGGCGCGGCGATCACCACGGTGGGGATCGAGGATGGACCGGTCACCATTCGATGCCCTTCTGCCCCTTGCGTCCGGCATCCATGGGGTGGGCGATCTTGTGCATCTCGGTGACCAGGTCGGCGGAGTCGATGAGCGCTTGTGGCGCGCGGCGGCCGGTGATCACGACGTGCTGGCGGCCGGGCCGCTCCCTCAGCGCCGTCACGACGTCGTCGGTGTCGATCCACCCCCAGTGCAACGGGTAGGTGAACTCGTCGAGGACGTAGAAGTCGTGTTCGGCAGCGGCGAGTCGGCGTGCGATCTCCGCCCACCCCGCGCGGGCGGCCTCGGCGTGATCCTCGGCGGCGTCGGTGTTGGCGCGCAGCCACGACCACCCCTGGCCCATCTTGTGCCACTCGACGGGCCCGCCCTGCCCGGTGGACTCATGGATGTCGCCGAGCGCGGTCAGCGCCGACTCCTCGCCGACCCGCCATTTGGCACTCTTGACGAACTGGAACACCGCCACCCGCATGCCGGCATTCCATGCGCGCATCGCCATCCCGAATGCCGCCGTCGACTTGCCCTTGCCATCGCCGGTGTGCACGGCCAGGACCGGCATGTTCCGTCGCTGCCGGGTGGTGAGCCCGTCGTCGGGTATCGCGGTGGGGACGCCTTGCGGCACGTGCTTCCTCCTTGTTCGCCGATCGAATCCGGTTGTCCGTCCAGGGTGTCACGTCCGGCGCGGCGATGTGGCCGTGCGGTCAGGCGGCGGGCGGTCAGGCGGCGGGCGGACCGATCCGCGCCGCCGATGCCGTGTTCGGGCGCACCGATCGGCCGAGGGCCGCCACACCCAGCTCGTCCATCGGGATCAGATCGGCGCGCAGGTGGGCGGCGAGATCGGCGGCCAGGCCCAGTCGCACCATTCCCTGCTCGCAGTCGACGACGACACCGTCGATCCCCCGCCGTCCGATCGACGCGGCCGCGGCACGCGCGCGTGCCGCGGCGTCCGGCCCGGCGGTGGCGCGCCCGTCGGTCAGGACCACGAGCAGCGGACGGCGCTGGGGTTCGATGCGACGGCCTCGGGCGATCAGCTCCTCGGCGGCCAGCAAACCCTCGGCCAGCGGGGTCCGTCCTCCGGTCCGGACCGACGACAAACGGCGCACGGCGATGTCGACCGACTTGGTCGGCGGGACGACCAGTTCGGCGCGGGCACCGCGGGCGACGATCACCGCCACCCGATCCCGTCGGGTGTAGGAGTCGCGCAGCAGATCCACACACAACTCGCTGACCAAGCCGAGCCTGCGGCGAGCGGTCATCGACCCACTGAGGTCGACGACGAAGACGACGAGGTTGCTCTCCTGCCCGATCCGATGGGCACCGCGCAGGTCCTCTCGACGCACTCGCACACGTCCGTCCTCCTCGGCCCCCCGCCCGGCGGCACTCAGGACCGTGCCGAACAGGTGGACCGGCGTCTCGGCACCGAATTCCGTTGCGGCGACGGTGTATCCGCGGCGGCTACGGGCCGCCGAGCGCCGGCCCGGCTCGCCGTCGCCGATCCCGTCGACGGTGAGTCTGCGCATGCGCGGCGTGGTCGTCGAGTCGGTCGGCGCTCCGAAGACACCGCCCGGCCGCGGCCCCGGGGCGGGCGGACCCGAGGCGTCGGATTCAGGCTCGCCGGGGGCGGAACCGTCGGGCCCCGAATCACCGGCCGCCGAAGCGTCGGGCCCCGAATCACCGGGTGCCGAATCGTCACTCGACGCAGATGATTCGCCGGGGTCGGGTGTCGACCCGTCCGGTCCATCGGCATTCGGCCCGGCCCCGTCCAACCCACCCCCATCCGGGGGTTCCGGGGGCTCGTCGGGGCCTGCCGCTTCGTCACCGGCCGCGAGTGCGTCGGCGAGCTCCTGATCGCCCAGGCCCGACTCGTCGAACGGGTTACGCCGACGCCGGTGCGGGAGTGCGAGTTCGACCGCCACACGGACATCCTCGGCGTCGACCTCGGATGCGCCGCGCAACGCGGCGTGGGCCGTTGCCGTGCGCGCAACCACGATGTCGCCGCGTAGTCCGTCGACCTGCAGGTGCGCACAGATGCCGGCGATCCGCCGCAGCTGTGCGGTCGGCAGCTCCACGTCGTCGACCAGGCGTCGGGCGTGGGAGATCTGTTGTGCCAGTTCGCCTTCGGCATCTGAATAGGCGGCCGCGAATGCAGTGGGGTCGGCGTCGAACGCCATCCGCCGACGAACGATCTCGACCCGTTCGTCCACATCACGACCCGCGCTCACGTCGACCGCAAGTCCGAACCGGTCCAGCAACTGCGGGCGGAGTTCGCCCTCCTCGGGGTTCATCGTGCCCACGAGGACGAAGTCGGCGGACTGGGTGTGCGAGACGCCGTCGCGCTCGATCGTGACCCGACCACTCGCAGCCGCGTCGAGCAACACGTCGACGAGATGATCGGCAAGCAGGTTGACCTCGTCGATGTAGAGCACACCGCCGTCGGCACGTGCGAGCAGCCCTGGCGTGAACTCGGCCTGGCCGTCGCGCAGCACCCGCGTCAGATCCAGCGACCCGATCACCCTGTCCTCGGTGGCCCCGATCGGCAACTCGACGACCCGACCCGCCGAATCGGCCCGTCCCTCGCCGATCAGGGGTCCGAGTCCGCGCACGATGGTGGATTTCGCGGTGCCCTTCTCCCCGCGGATCAGCACACCCCCGATGCCCGGCGAGACGGCACTGAGGATGAGTGCCAGTTTGAGCCGCTCCTGCCCCACCACCGCGGTGAAGGGGTAGCGGATCACCGGACCGGACGACGGATCGGCGGCGACGAGGGACTCCGGGCTCACCGTCTCCGCACTCACCGATTGCTCCCGGTGACCCGGATCATCGACACGTGCGGGATGCCGTCCTCGAGGTACTCGTCGC
This sequence comes from Gordonia sp. YC-XJ4, assembly GCF_059511865.1. NCBI lineage: Bacteria > Bacillati > Actinomycetota > Actinomycetes > Mycobacteriales > Gordoniaceae > Gordonia > Gordonia sp. YC-XJ4. The sequence goes on along the minus strand of NZ_CM183447.1, from coordinate 2,452,555 downwards.
TGTCGGCGCGGAAGCCGAACGCCGCGTACATCTGGGCCAGATAGGTCTGGGCCTCGATGCGGCACACGTGATCGCCGACCTCCTCGAGGGCCACCGACAACAGGCGTGCGGCCAGTCCCTCCCCCCGATGGGATCGCTCGGTGCAGACCCGGCCGATCCGGAACTCCGGCCGACCGTCGGCGTCGGACCCGTCCTGCATCAGCCGCAGCGTCGCGGCCACCGTGTCGGCGCTCGCCTCGTCATCGGGGACACACCAGAAGTGGCGTGTCGACGGCTCGAGGTCACGACCGTCGAGTTCCGGATACGGGCATGCCTGCTCGACCACGAACACGTCGACCCGCAATCTCAGGATGCGGTAGAGCGTGGCGGCGTCGAGGTCGGCGGCCGATCGGGACTGCAGGCGGTAGGTACGCGGGCTCGATGACGTCATGATGTCGCCAACTATCTCAGACCGCCGTGGGGTCGGTCACCCCGCAGTGGTGGCCACCGGGTCGTCGCCGGTGATCAGCGGTGCGTTGCCGGACAGTTGCAGGCTCGCGCTGGTCCAGTCCCACACCTGCCGGAACAGGTCACGGTTGTCGGAGAGCTTCTGGCCGAACGACGGGATCATCTCGGTGAGCTTCGGTGTCCACGACCGGTACTCGGTCGGGAAGCACTGCTCGAGGACGTTGAGCATCGCGGGCACCGCGGTCGACGCACCGGGCGACGCACCGAGCAGACCCGCGATCGTGCCGTCACCGGCGGCGACGACGGCCGTGCCGAACTCCAGCGAGCCTCCCGCACCCGTCTTGCGGATCACCTGGACGCGCTGACCGGCGGTGATCAGCTCCCAGTCCGATCCGAGCGCGCGCGGGACGAACTCCTGCAGCGTCTTGACCCGATCGGCCGGGCTCGCAGCCAGTTCGCTGATCAGGTACTTGAGCAGCCCGAACTCCTTGGGCGCGATGGACATCATCGGGATCAGGTTGCCCGGCTTGACCGACGCGGGCAGATCGGTGATCTTGCCGCTCTTGAGGAACTTGGGCGACCATCCCGCGTACGGGCCGAACAACAGCCCCTTCTTGTGGTTGATGACGCGGGTGTCGAGGTGCGGCACCGACATCGGGGGTGCACCGACCGCCGCCTGGCCGTACACCTTGGCCTGGTGCTGGTCGATGAGATCCGGGTTGGTGCACCGGAAGAACTCACCCGAGACCGGGAAGCCGCCGAATCCCTTGGCCTCGGCGATCCCCGACTTCTGCAGCAGGTGCAGCGCCCCGCCGCCGGCCCCGACGAACACGAACTTCGCATGCACCGACCACTTCTCGCCGGTGCGGCGGTTCTTGAGCTTGACGATCCAGCTGCCGTCGGACTGCTTGTCGAGGTTGGTCACCGCGTGCCCGAAGTGGATGTCCCCGCCCTGACTCACGAAGTTCAGCAACTGCTGGGTCAGCGCGCCGAAGTCGACGTCGGTGCCGTCGGTGAACCAGTTGAGTGCGACCGGATCGGAGAAATCGCGCCCGATGGACATCAGCGGCAGCCGTTTGGTGAATTCGCTGGGGTCGTCGATGAACTCCATTCCCTCGAACAGCACCTGGCTCGAGAGCCGCTCGTGACGCTTGCGCAGGTAGTCCACACCGGCCTGGCCATGGGCGAAGCTCACATGCGGGATGGGATTGATGAACTCGTCGGGCGAGGTGAGGATGCCGTTGTCGACGGCGTGCGACCAGAACTGGCGGGAGACCTGGAACTGCTCGTTGATGTTGAGCGCCTTGTCGATGTTGACATCGCCGTCGGCGGTCTTGGGGGTGTAGTTCAACTCGCACAGCGCCGAGTGGCCGGTGCCCGCGTTGTTCCACGGGTCGCTGCTCTCCGCGGCAGCGGCGTCGAGCCGCTCGAACAGACTGATCGACCAACTGGGTTCGAGCTGGCGCAACAGCGCGCCGAGCGTCGCACTCATGATGCCCGCGCCCACCAACGCCACATCCGTCTTGATCACCGTTTGAGACACCTGGACCCCAATTCACGCAGCCGGGACGACCCTCGCCCTCTCTCGTGACAGCCATTGTCCCCCATCGGTGACGCCCCGCCACAAGCACTCCGCGCAACTGTGGGCTGGGCGACATCGACGAGCACCTCCCACCAGCGGCCTAGAGTGGATTCGTGACGTCTTCCCGCGCCCGCACCGACAGCGCCGATCAGCTCACCGCACCGCAGTCCACTCCCCAGAAGTCGGCCCCACCCAGGTCCACCCCGCCGAAGTCCACCACCACCGAAGCCCCCGAGTGGCAGCCCGACCGGTTCCTCGACCGGTACGAGGTGGCGACCATCGCGCTGGGGCCCGATCCCGACGACGAGGATCCGATCACCGCGACGCTCGTGCGACGCCCTGCTGCCGAGCGCCACGCCGAGCACGGCGCGGTGCTCTACATCCACGGGTTCACCGACTACTTCTTCCACGAGCCGCTCGCCGACCACTTCGCCAACCTCGGTTATGCGTTCCATGCGATCGATCTGCGCAAGTGCGGCCGGTCGCTCGAGTCGCACCACACACCGCACTACGCCACCGATCTGCGGGTCTACGACGAGGAACTCAATGCGGCGATCGACCTCATCGTCGCCGAGCTCGGCGCCGACACACCGATCATCATCGGCGCGCATTCCACCGGCGGACTGATCGCCGCGATGTGGCTGGATCGATTGCGGCGCAACGACTCAGCGCGCCACCGTCGCATCGCCGGACTGATGTTGAACAGCCCGTGGCTGGATCTGCAGGGCGAGGCACTACTGCGCACATATCCGGTGAGCATGCTGATCAAGGCCGTCGCCGCCGTCCGGCCGAAAACCGTGATTCCGCAAGAACTCTCGGCCGCGTACGGCGAGAGCCTGCACGACAGTGCCAACGGTGAGTGGAGTTACGACCTCGAGCGCAAGCCCATGGGCGGCTTCCCGGTCACCTTCGGTTTCCTCAACGCGGTACGCACCGCGCAGCGCCGGCTGCACCACGGCATCGACGTCGGCGTACCGACGCTCGTCCTACGTTCGGACAAAACGCATTTCAGTCGTAGCTACTCGACGGCGATCGATGCCGCCGACGCCGTCCTCGACGTCACCCAGATCGCCGCATGGAGCGGATCACTGGGCAACCGGGTGACGACCATCCCCATCACCGACGCCCGACACGACGTCTTCCTGTCGGTCGCCCACTCGCGCGAGCAGGCCTACCGGGAGGTCGACACCTGGCTCGCGAGGACACTCAACGTTGCCACGACCACGAAAGGACGGTGACCGGCGCGTGCCCGACACCACCACCGACTCCATCACCACCGCGCATGTCGATCTCGCGATCATCGGGTCGGGCAGCGGGAACTCGTTGCCCGACGAGCGATTCGCCGCCCGGAGCATCGCCATTTTCGAGGAGGGCGTCTACGGGGGCACTTGCCTGAACGTCGGATGCATCCCGACCAAGATGTTCGTCTACTCCTCCGAGGTCGCCGAGATCGCCGCGCATGGCGGCAAGTACGGCGTCGACTCGCGCGTCGCCGGGGTCGACTGGCCCGCGATCGTCTCGCGGGTGTTCGGGCGGATCGATCCGATCTCCCAGGGCGGCAAGCGTTATCGCGTGGAGGACTGCGACAACATCACGGTCTACGACGCGCACGTCGAGTTCGACGGCCGCGACGACGCCGGCCGCTACCGTCTGGTGACCGACGACGCGGTGGTACTCGCCGACGAGGTGGTCATCGCCGCCGGGTCGCGAGCGACGATTCCCGACGTCATCGCCGCCTCCGGGGTGCGCTACTTCACCAACAACGACGTCATGCGCCTCGAAGAGTTGCCTCGGCGCATGATCATCCTGGGCAGCGGCTATATCGCCGCCGAGTTCGCCCATGTCTTCGGGGCATTGGGCACCGACGTGACGATCGTTGCGCGTGGACCACGGCTGCTGCGCAAACTCGACGCTTCGGTCTCCGAGCGATTCACCGAAATCGCCGGGGACCGTTGGGATGTGCACCTCGACACCGCCATCACCGGCGCGGAGAACCTACCCGACGGCGGCGTGCGGGTGCACACCGCCGACGGCCCGTCCCTGGACGCCGACGTGTTGCTGGTGGCCGTGGGCCGCGAGCCCAACGGAGATCGGTTGGGACTTGCGACGATCGGACTCGAGTTGTCCGACGACGGCCGCGTCGTCGTCGACGAGCACGGCCGCACCGACGCGGCGAAGGTCTGGGCGTTGGGCGACGTGAGCTCGCCCTATCAACTCAAGCACGTCGCCAACCACGAAGAACGCGTCGTGCAGGCCAATCTCCTGAAGGGTTGGCAGGCAAGCGATCTGGTGTCCTTCGATCACCGCTACGTGCCCGCCGCGGTATTCACCCACCCGCAGATCGCCGCGGTCGGACTCACCGAGGCACAGGCCCGCGAGGCCGGCTGGGACGTGACCGTCAAGGTCCAGGCCTACGGCGACGTGGCCTACGGCTGGGCGATGGAGGACACCACCGGGTTCTGCAAACTGATCGCTGAACGGGGTACCGGAAAACTGTTGGGCGCCCACATCATCGGCCCGCAGGCCCCCACGGTGATCCAGCCGGTGATCCAGGCGATGTCCTTCGGGCTGGGTGCAGCCGAGATGGCGCGCGGCCAGTACTGGATTCATCCGGCGATGCCCGAGGTCCTGGAGAACGCACTGCTCGGCCTCGACCTCGACTGGTGAAGCGGCGCTCGTGACCAACCGACGCTCGTGACCAACCGACGGCCGGGCACCGACCGGTGCCCGGACCTCAGAACACCGCCGAGCGCAGGCTGATCTCGCTGGCGAGTTCGGCCGGCGCCTTCTGCGGAATCCAGTGGTCGATGCCCGGCAGGACGCAGAATCTGAAGTCGGAGTAGGCATATCGTCCGCTGCGCTCGGCCTGCTCACGACCCAGAACCGGATCGCCGTCGCTCCAGACCATGGTCGTCGGGATCTCGACCGGCCCGCACGACATGGTCTTGGCGATGTCGCCGGTGAAGTTCGCGCGGTACCAATTGAGTCCGGCGGTCAGCGCTCCCGGTTCCTTGAGCGGTTCGAGTTCCTCGGCGGTCACCCCGGCGCGACGCAGCAGCACGCCGCCACGGGCCAGGAGTTTCTCCTCGGCACCGTCGGCGATGAAATCCTTGATGTAGGAGGATCTCTCACGCTGGTCACTGCTTGCCAGGGAGTCCCGGGTGGCCGAGGGATGACCGGTGGAGACCGCGACGAAACCGGTGAAGCGGTCGGGATAGCGCGATGCCAGATGCCAGGCGACCAGCCCGCCCCAGTCGTGGCCGACGAGCAGTGCGTAGTGCACGTTCATCGCGTCGAGGATTCCGATGGCGTCGGCGACGAGGTGATCGATGCGGTAGGCGGCGACCTCGCTCGGACGCGCACCGGGGCTGTAGCCGCGCTGATTCGGCACGATCGTCCGCAAACCCGCCTCGTGCAGGCGGGGCACGACAGCGTCGTAACACTGTCCGTTCACCGGGAATCCGTGCAGCAGCAGCACCCACGGCCCCCGGTCGGGTCCTCCCACGGTGACGTCGAAGGTCAACTCGCCGACGTCCACCGTGCGCTGTTCAGTCTCCACCGGCTCAGCCTAGGTGATCGCCCACGTCGCGCGTGGCTCAACGCGTCCTCTGTTGGAGGGAGTGTCTGATCGTCGGCAGTCCCGGGTCGGCGCCGCACCGCACGATCTCGACGAGCTCGTCGAGGTCCAGATGAGCCGACACCAGATCGGCGATCCGGTCGACCTGGGCGCTGCGTATCGCATCGACGCTGATATCGGCGGCGGGTGTGAAATCGGGTACCCCCGACCTCGCCGCCACCTCGCGGAGGAAATCCCGGCGGAACCCGTCGGAGGCCAGAAGTCCGTGCCAGTGTGTGCCGTACGTCGCGCCGCGTCGCGCTCCCTCCGGACCGTCGACGTCGTCGACGAGCCACCCTGTCTCTGCCGAGCGCACCACCCGCCCGTGATGAATCTCATAGCCCTCGATTCGGTGCCCGGCCGCCGATCCGGACACCCGCCGCACCACCTTCTCGGTACCGAAGGTGACGTCGATGTCGAAGATCTGCAGACCGTCGACCGCCGAAGGATCCGAGGTGGATTCGATCCCGTCGACGATGCGATGCGCGAGCATCTGGAATCCACCGCAGATGGCGAGCGTCGGGCGGTCGGCGGCGGCCCGGGCGATCAGCGCGGCATCGATGCCCCGCGAGCGCAGCCAGGCCAGGTCGGCGAGCGTCGCCCGGGTTCCCGGGAGGACGGCCAGATCGGCGCCGGCGACCGATGCCGCGTCGTCGACCCAGGTCACCTCGACGCCCGGTTCACAGGCCAGCGCCTCGACGTCGGTGGAATTGGAGATGCGCGGCAAGCGGATCGCCGCGACCCGCAGGCGCGACCCGAGAGCGCCCTCGACGGCGCTCACCGGGGCTGTCTCGGGCGGACCGACCCGTCGGCCGACCGGGCTCGCCAGCGAGTCCTCGGCGTCGATCCACAGGTCCGGATCGAAGGGCAGCACACCCAGCGTCGGGCGTCCGGTGATCTGTTTCACCTGCTCGACGCCGGGCGCGAGGATCGCCGGATCCCCACGGAACTTGTTGATCACATACCCGGCGATCCGCGACTGGTCGTCGGCGCCGAGGATCGCGGTCGTGCCGAACAGGTGCGCCAGCGATCCGCCGCGGTCGATGTCGGTGACCAGCAACACCGGGAGGTCGGCGGCCTGCGCCAAGCCCATGTTCGCGATGTCGGTGTCGCGCAGGTTGATCTCGGCGACCGACCCCGCCCCCTCGCAGATGACGACGTCGAATTCTTCGCGGAGGGACCGCAATTCGTCGGTCACCACTTCGAGTAGCCGGGTACGCCGGGTGAAGTAGTCGGCGGCGCCGACGTCACCGGCGGGCCGGCCACGCACGATGACGTGCGACCGGCGATCCCCCCCGGGTTTGAGCAGGACCGGGTTGAACCGCGTCGACGGCTCCAACCCGCAGGCGTAGGCCTGCAGTGCTTGCGCCCGACCGATCTCGCCCCCGTCGAGGGTGACCACCGAGTTGTTCGACATGTTCTGGGCCTTGAACGGCGCGACCCGCACACCCTGGCGTGCCAGCGCCCGACACAGACCCGCCACGAGCAAGCTCTTACCCGCATCCGAGCTGGTGCCGCCGATCAGCACGGCCCCTGCCAGCCCACTCATCCCCGGCACCCCGGTCATCGCGGTGCTTCCGGCGCCGCCGCCCGGGCGTTGGCCGCCTCGACCTCGGGGACGTGTTCTTCGGCCCACGCACGCACCGCGGCCAACGGGACCAGCAGCGAGCGGCCGAGCTCGGTCAGCGAGTACTCCACGCGCGGCGGCTGACCGCCGTGATCGGTGCGTGCGACGAGTCCGTCGAACTCCAGCGCACGCAGGGTTTCGGTGAGCACCTTGGGAGTGATCCCCGCGATATGCGCCTTGAGCGCGCTGAATCGCATCGGACCGTCGGCGAGTGCGGTGACCACGAAGACCGTCCAGCGCGCGCCGATCCGGTGCAAGACCACCCGGCTCGGGCAGGTCGGGGCCATCACGTTGTAGGCCTTGGACACCCACGCCCCCTTCTCCTCGGGACACCGCCGGGGATCGCGCTGGTCGTCGGCGGTTTCGTTGAAGATACCGGTATCAAATCCATACCGTGAATCCCGTCCAGCCTACCCACGTCCAAGGAGTATGTGATGAACCAATCCCTGTCCGGTACCACTGTTCTCGTCATCGGCGGTGCCAAGCACCTCGGACTCGCGATCGCCCGGCGAGCCGACGCCGCAGGGGCCTCGGTGGTCATCGGGGCCCGCGATCTCACCGCGGCGCAGTCGGCGGCCGCCGACCTCGACAACGGCCGGGCAGTGGCGATCGATGTCACCGACGAGGCGTCCATCGCTGCTGCCGCGGCAGAACTGGGCGCCGTCGATCACATCGTGTCGACAGCCGCCGCCCATCACAACGTGGCGGTCCGCGATCTCGACCACGACGCGACGGTGACCGCCTTCGAGGCCAAGGTGATCGGCCCGCTGCTGGTGGCCAAACACTTCGGGCCGAGAATGCCCGCGACCGGCTCGATCACGCTGTTCTCCGGTGTCGCGGCGTGGAAGCCGGCACCGGAATACACGGTGATGGGGATCACCAACGGCGCTGTCGCATTCGCCGTCAGTCATCTCGCTGCCGAACTCGCACCGGTGCGGGTCAACGCGATCTCGCCGGGCATCGTCGACTCCGGCACCTGGGACGGCATGCCCGAGGCCGATCGTGACGCGTTCTTCTCCGGTGTCGCCGAAGGCATCCCGGCGCGGCGGGTGGGAACCGTGGACGACATCGTCGACGCCGCACAATGGCTGCTCACCGCGGGTTTCGTCTCGGGCGAGACCATCCACGTCGAGGGCGGTGCCCGCAGCGTGTGACGCGTCCCCGTGCCTCGGGCGGAGAGCGGGTGGATCAGTTGTCGGGGATGGTGAGGATCTCCGCGCCGTCCTCGGTGACGACGAGGGTGTGCTCGAACTGGGCGGTCCACTTCTTGTCGACGGTGACCACCGTCCAGCCGTCGTCCCACATCTCCCACGGCAGCCCGCCGAGGTTGATCATCGGCTCGATCGTGAACACCATGCCGGGTTCGAGGATGGTGTCGACGTTCGGCTGGTCGTAGTGCAGCACGACGAGCCCGTTGTGGAAGGTCTCGCCGATGCCGTGACCGGTGAAATCGCGAACGACGGTGTAGCCGAAGCGATTCGCGTACGCCTCGATGACGCGACCGATGACGTTGAGTTCGCGTCCGGGTTTGACCGCCTTGATGGCGCGTTCGGTGGCGATGCGGGTGCGTTCGACGAGGTCGCGTGCCTCCTGTGAGACGTCTCCGGCGAGGAAGGTGGCGTTGGTGTCGCCGTGCGCGCCGCCGATGTAGGCGGTGACGTCGATGTTGACGATGTCGCCGTCGGCGATGACGGTGGAGTCGGGGATGCCGTGGCAGATCACCTCGTTCAACGAGGTGCAGCACGACTTGGGAAAGTCCTTGTAGCCCAAGGTCGATGGATAGGCGCCGTGATCGATCATGTACTCGTGGGCGATGCGGTCGAGTTCGTCGGTGGTGACGCCCGGCGCGACGGCCTTACCGGCCTCGGCGAGCGCGTTGGCCGCGATCTTGCTCGCCACGCGCACCTTCTCGATGACCTCTGGGGTCTGCACCCAGGGTTCGTGCCCCTCGTTGACCTTCGGCTTCCACACGTACTCCGGACGTTCGATGGAGTCGGGAACGGTCCGGATCGGCGAGAGCTTGCCGGGACGCAGTGGGGCACGCACAGTCATGGCTTCCACCATAGGACGCCGACCCCGAGCACCCCCTGACCACGGGGTCCGCCGGCACCCGCGCGCCCGCGACTAAGGTGAGCCTGGGCAATGGCGCGGGCTCGAGTGACGAGCGGCGCGACCACCGGAGAACGGAGACATCGGTGCGGCAGCAGCATCTCATTCCCCACCGGCACCAGGACCGGACGAACACGACAGCGATCCTGGTGCTCGCGGTGTTCGCGGTCGTCGGACTGCTTGTCGGGGCGTGCAGTACCGCGCCGATGGACCAGTCCTCGTCCTCCCAGACCGCCGACTCGCATCTGCGCAGTGGCCCGCAGACCGCGACGCTGCCGGGCTCGGATGTGACGCCGGTGACCACCTCTCCCACGACCACCCTGCCGGTGACCGTCGATTCCGACGGCGGCGGCAAGGTGACGGTCACCGACACCAGTCGCATCATCGCCGTCGACCGCAATGGCACACTCGGCAACATCGTGTTCGCCCTCGGCCTGGGCAGCCGCGTGGTGGGGCGTGATCAGTCGACGACCTTCCCGTCGGCGGCCAAGCTCCCGGTGGTCACCGGCAATGGTCACCAGCTCAACTCCGAATCGGTGCTGGCGCTGAACCCGACCGTCGTCCTCGTCGACGCCGCCACCACACCACCGCAGGCGGTCGACGCGATCCGTGCGTCGCAGATCCCGGTGGTGACGTTCAGCTCGACCCGCACCATCGCCACCACCGCCGATCTCATCCGGTCGGTGGCGGCCGCCCTCGGCGTGAAGCCGGCCGGCGAACAGCTCGTCAAGCGCACGGAATCGGAGATCACCGCGGCCAAGGCCACGCTCCCGCACCCCACCGGCGACCCGAAGATCGCCTTCCTCTACATCCGCGGACCGCACCTGGTGCTGTTGGCCGGACCGAACTCCGGTGCCGACGATCTCGTCTCCGCTCTCGGCGGCACCGATGCGGGTACCGCCGCAGGCCTCACCGCCGAGTTCACCGCCGTGACCGCCGAGGCGCTGCTGCGCGCGAATCCCGACGTGATCCTGGTGATGACGCAGGGCGCCGATTCCGTCGGCGGTCTCGACGGGGTGCTCGCGCTGCCCGGTGTCTCCGACACGAACGCCGGACGTGCCCGACGAGTGGTGCAGATGGACGAAACCGAGGTGCTGTCGTTCGGACCGGACGTCGGCAAGGTCATCGGCGCGCTCGGTCACGCGATCTACACATGAGGGCCCCGACCACCCGACGCTCGCCCCCCGGTACGTCCGGGCGGGTCTCGGCCCCGCTCGTGCTCGTCGTCCTGGTGGTCGCGACGATCGCCGTAGCGATCACCTCGGCGGCCATCGGCCAGATCCCGGTGCCGCCCGCCCAGGTACTCGGCAGTCTCGCACACCATTTCGGCCTCGACATCGGCACGATGCCCACCCATCCGCAGGGTGAGCACGCGCTGTGGGTGGTGCGGTTCCCGCGAATCGTGTTGGGGCTGATCGTCGGCGCCGCCCTCGGCGCCGGCGGCTGCCTGCTGCAGGGGGTGCTCGCGAACCCGCTCGCCGAGCCCGGTGTCATCGGCGTCTCCTCGGGTGCCGCCGTCGGTGCGTGCCTGATGATCGTCATCGGCGGGGTCGGCATCAACGGGTGGGCGCTGGCCGGTGCGGCGTTCGTCGCGGCGCTGATCACCACCGCCGCGGTCTACGTGCTCTCGCTGCGGGATGGCTCCTCGTCGGCGATCATGCTGGTGCTCACCGGCATCGCGATCAACGCCTTCGCCCTCGGGATCATCTCGTATCTGACGTTCATCGCGACCACGGCGGCCCGCGAACAGATCGTGTTCTGGCAGTTGGGCTCGCTCGCGGGCGCGAACTGGAACGCCGTGTGGGTGACGCTGCCGCTGGTGGTCGCCGGTGTCGCCGCGGCCATGCTGCTGGTGCACAAGCTCGACCTGCTGGCCCTCGGTGAGATCCAGGCGGCGTCACTGGGCGTCAACGTCGAGACCGTCCGCCGGCAGGTGGTCGTGCTGGTCGCGATCCTCACCGCGGCGGCCGTCGCCTTCACCGGCATCGTGATGTTCGTCGGGCTCGTCGTGCCGCACGTGATGCGTCTCATCGTCGGCCCGCGGCACGCGATCCTGTTGCCGGCCAGCGTCATCGGTGGTGCTCTCGTCCTGGCCGCGGCCGACCTCGCCTCACGAACCGTTCTCGGCGGTGCCGATCTCCCCCTCGGGGTGTTCACCTCGCTGGTCGGCGGACCGGCGTTCTTCATCCTGCTGCGTCGCAGTCGCCACGCCGGAGCGGGGTGGTGACGGTGCCGCAGCCACGTGAGGGATCGCAACGCCATTCGGGCATCCGGGCCGAGAACATCGTGGTGACGCTCGGCGGTCGCGACGTCGTCGACCACGTGTCCCTGGAGGTGACTGCCGGCGAGTTGGTGGCTCTCGTCGGTCCCAACGGTTGCGGCAAATCGACTCTGCTGTCGGCGTTGTCCGGGGTGCGGACCCCACAGCACGGCACGGCGATCATCGACGGACACGATGTCGCACACACTTCCCACCGTGATCTGGCGCGACGCCGGTCGATGGTCACCCAACACAATCGTGTCGACACCCCGTTCACCGTCGGCGAGGTCGTGGAGATGGGACGGTACCCGTGGTTACGAACCCCGCACGCTGCCCGCTCACCGGAGCTCATCGCCGACGCGATCACCCGCTGTGACCTCGATTCACTTGTCCACCAACCCTTTCCGCAGCTCTCCGGCGGCCAACAGGCCCGGGTGTCACTGGCGCGGGCGTTGGCGCAGAACACGCCGGTGATGATGCTCGACGAGCCGACCGCCGCCCTCGACATCCGCCACCAGGAGCAGGTCCTGCAGATCCTGTGCGAGCACCGCGATTCCGGGGCCGCGATCCTGCTGGTGGTACACGATCTCACCCTGGCCGCGGCCTACGCCGACCGTGTCGCGTTGATGAAGGACGGCCGACTCCTCGCATTCGGCCCGACCCGAGAGGTGATGACGAGCGAATTGCTCTCGGAGACCTACGATCACCCGGTCGACATCTTCGAGCGGGACGGCAGGCTCATCGTGATGCCGTTGCGGCGGTAGCAGCCGACAGGCCCGATCGTCGGGCACGCCGGATCGCCTGGCATCGAACGACCGAGGATCACACCCCGAAGCCGGGCGGCAGGAAAGAGAAGAAGTCGCGGGTGACACCGACCGCGTTGTTCGAATCCCCGCCTCGCACAACGAGCGTCGCAAAGGCCAGATCTCCGCGATAACCGGCGAACCAGGCGTGCGAGCCGCCGTCGAACTCGGCCTCACCGGTCTTGCCGTAGACCTCGCCCTGCCCGGCGATGGCGGTGCCGGTACCGGTGAGCACCACCTCGCGCATCATCGGCCGCAGCTGTCCGACGACGTCGGGGTTCAGCGTCGCCGACGGGCCGCCGACCGTCGTCGGGCGATCCAGGATGAGTTGCGGCACGGGCATCTTCCCGTTGTTGGCCACGGTCGCGGCGACGAGCGCCATGCTGAACGGACTGACCAGGTCCTTGCCCTGCCCGAAGCCATCCTCTGTGCGGGCGACCAGATCGTTCTCGATCGGCACCGATCCGGTCGAGGTCGCCAGACCGGGGATGTCGAAGGTGCGGCCGATCCCCATGGCCGCCGCGGCGTGCGCCAGATCCGAGGGCCCCATCTCACTGGCCAGTTTCGCGAAGGTGGTGTTGCAGGACTGCGCGAACGCGCGCTGCAGGGTGACCGAACCGAGCGCGAACTGATCGTAGTTGGGGATGGTGCGTGGACCGATGGTGATCTCGCCCGGGCACCCGACGATCGAATCCGGATGCACCATCGACGCATTGAACGCCGCCGACGACGTCACCATCTTGAACGTCGACCCCGGCGGGTAGAGGCCGGTGGTCGCGATCGGGCCCTGGGTGTCGGCGGCCGGGTTCTGCGCGACCGCGAGGATCCGCCCGGTGGAGGGTTGGATGACCACCATCGCAATCTGAAAGGTGTTGGTGGCGTTCACCGCTCGCTGCGCGGCGTTCTGCACCTGCCGCGACAGGCTCAGCGGCACCGCCGCCGCCGGCTCGGGCGCATGGTCGGCGAGGACGTCGGCGTCGAGACCATTGGGGTTCACGGTGACCACGCGCCAGCCGGCCCGGCCGACGACCTCGTCGTCGACCACGCCGCGCACACCATTGAGCAGTACCGGCGCGAAGGTCGGATCGGTGGGGACGAGTTCGGACTGCTCGTTGTACACCACACCCGGGATCGCGAGTTGATCGCGCAGCCGGTTGAAGTCGGCCTCGGAGAGCCGGGTGATCGGATACTGCTGTCCCGACGACGTCGACTCCTCGGCGATCCGTTGTGGATCGAGATTCGGCGCGAACGGCGCGAGGACACTCACCAATTGGGTGACGGCATCACCGACCGAGGTCCCGGCGGCGGTGGCCGCCTTGGCATCGAAGTTGATGCCGATCACGGTGCCGTTGTCCATCACCTCCGACCCGTCGGCCTCGTTGACCGTGGCCCGCGGCGCCTCGGTGATGCGCAACGAGAGACGTTGATCGCCACCGAGATTGGGGTGGATGTCGGTGGTCGTCCAGCGCACCTGCCATCCGCTGGCATCGGAGCGGATCGCCTTGACGGTGCCCGGATAGCTCCACTGCCGGCCGTGACCGAGCCGCCAGGAATAGTTCACGTCGATGTCGGCGGTGTCCTGGTCGATCGAGGCCTTGCCGGTGGTGCCCGACATCGATTCGGCCGACAACCCGGTCCACGCCGACTGCAGTGCGGTCTGCGCCGCCTGCGGATTGTCGGTCAGCGCCGCCGCTTTCGCGGCGTCACCGTGCGCGTAGGCATCGAGAAACGCCTGGACGGCCTGTCGAGGACCATCGTCGTCGGACGAGCATGCGCTCACCGCGCACAGCGCGAGCACGGCACTGATCAGCACAGCCACCACACCGGCGGCGCGACGCGTCGGAAAGTCCATCGAGTGCCGATACTAGGACCCGCACGACATCGAATACGGTTGCCACGCGGCATGATCGCCGCGGTGTTCCTCCGCGGTGTTGGCAAGTGGCGCTACCCTCCGACGCCGGCCGGTGTCGGATGGCGAGACCCGGGGGTACGACGTCAGTCGATGAGAATCGTCGCGAAGGTCCCGACCTGGGTGAAACCGATTCGGCGGTAGGCGGCCTGGGCCGGCAGATTGAAGCTGTTGACGTACAGGCTGGGAATGCGTCCGAGTGCGGTGATCGCGGTGGCCACGGCCGCCGTTCCGGCGCCGCCGTAGCCGCGCCCCCGCATGCGTGGGTCGACCCACACCCCCTGGATCTGCCCGACCGCCCGCGACATCGACCCGATCTCGGCCTTGAACACGACCTCGCCGTGCTCGAATCGGGCGAACACCCGACGTGCGGCGATCAGCGACGCCAGCCTGCGGCGATACGACCGGCCGCCGTCCCCGGCACATGGGTCGACACCGACCTCACCGATGAACATGTCGACGGCCGCGGGCAGGTACGCCTCGAGATCGTCGTGGGTGACCAATCGCACGTGCGGGTCGGGTTCGACGTGGGGCGCGCCGTGCAGCGCCATCAGCGGTTGTACCGGTCGGACCTCGCGCGCCGGGCCCCAGGTGGCCCCGATACGGTCCCACAGGGTCAGGGCCAGGTCGGCGTCACCGACGATGGAGGAGCACACCCTGGCGCCCGCTGCCGCGCGGTCGGCGAAGTACTCCATGTCGGCGGCCGTGCCACGCAACGGGATCAGGTTGGCGCCCGAGAAACACAGGGAGGTCTCGGGCCGGCCCGCGGTCCACATCTCCCCGCCCAGCATCCGCGGCTCGATTCCGTGGGACTCGAACCGTGCGGCGACCATGCACATCGGGACCGGGTCCGAGTTGAGGACACGACCCACCGCGGGTGCATCCCGCGCCCCGAGCGGCTTGTCGCCCAGCAGCTTCAGCACCGCGCTGCTCCTTCGTCCCATGTGATCCTGCGGTGTGAGCGTAGCCCGATATCAGTTCACCACGCGTGAGGAACTCAGGACACGGTCACGACTGGCGGCCCCGCGGGCGCGCCTTCTCCAGTTTCTCCCGATTCGCCCGCAATTCGCAGCGCTTCCTCGATCAAGGTCTCGACGATCTCGGCCTCCGGCACGGTCTTGATGACCTCACCCTTGACGAAGATCTGTCCCTTGCCGTTGCCCGAGGCGACACCGAGATCGGCCTCACGCGCCTCGCCGGGACCGTTGACGACACATCCCATCACCGCCACCCGCAGCGGTACCTCCATGCCCTCGAGCCCGGCGGTCACCGCGTCGGCGAGCTTGTACACGTCGACCTGGGCGCGTCCGCACGACGGACACGAGACGATCTCGAGCTTGCGGGGCCGCAGGTTCAGTGACTGCAGGATCTGGTCGCCGACCTTGACCTCCTCGGCCGGCGGCGCCGAAAGCGACACGCGGATCGTGTCACCGATGCCCTGGGAGAGCAGCGCACCGAACGCGACCGACGACTTGATGGTGCCCTGGAACGCCGGCCCGGCCTCGGTCACCCCGAGATGCAACGGGTAGTCGCACTGGGCGGCGAGCTGCCGGTAGGCCTCGACCATGACCACCGGATCGTTGTGCTTCACCGAGATCTTGATGTCGCCGAAGCCGTGTTCCTCGAACAGGCCCGCCTCCCACAACGCCGACTCGACCAGCGCCTCCGGGGTGGCCTTGCCGTACTTGCTCATGATCCGCTTGTCGAGCGATCCCGCGTTGACGCCGATCCGGATCGGGATGCCGGCGTCACCGGCGGCCTTCGCGACCTCCTTGACCCGGCCGTCGAACTCCTTGATGTTGCCCGGATTGACCCGGACCGCCGCACAGCCGGCGTCGATCGCGGCGAAGATGTACTTCGGTTGGAAGTGGATGTCGGCGATCACCGGGATCTTCGACTTCTTCGCGATGATCGGCAGCGCCTCGGCGTCCTCGTTGCGCGGGCACGCCACGCGCACGATGTCGCAGCCCGACGCGGTCAACTGCGCGATCTGCTGCAGGGTCGCATTGATGTCGTGGGTCTTGGTGGTGGTCATCGACTGCACCGAGATGGGGTGATCGCTGCCGACGCCGACCGATCCGACCTGGATCTGGCGGGTCTTGCGTCGCGGTGCGAGCACCGGTGGCGGTGCGGCGGGCATGCCGAGCCCGATCGAGATCGGGTCGGTGACCGTCGAGCCGGCCGGAGTCGGGTCAGATGCGGACATCTCGTTCTCCTGAGGAGTTCGGTGTGCGCGAGCGGGAACTCGCGAGGGCTGGGCGCGGGCCGGTCGAGCCGGGGCTGGTGGCGGCCATCAATTCGGGATCGTGATCGGGTTCACGATGTCGGCGGTGAGGGTCAGCACCATGAACGCGGCCATGACCACCACCACGGCGTAGGTCAGGGGAAGCAACTTGTAGTAGTCGATCGGTCCGCCGGGAGCCCGGCCGAACCATCGACGCACCGTGTCACGTCCCTTCTCGTACCCGACGATGGCCATGTGTCCACCATCCAAGGGTAGTAGCGGTACGAGATTGAACAGGCCCAGGAAGAAGTTGATGCTGATCAGCAGCAGAAGGAAGGTGTCCCACAGTCCGCGTTCGGCCGCCTGCCCGCCCAGGACGGTGGCGCCGTACACGCTCACCGGGGTGTCCGCCGAGCGCACACCACCGGTCACCGCGATCCACAGATTGTGGACCTTGGTCGGCATCGACAGCAGCGCATCCCAGGTCTGATGCGCGAGTTCGGCGGTGAAGACCGCCGCACCGGGCAGGATCGTCACCGGGTTGTAGTGCTTCCACAGCGGCGGCTGCTGGAACTGGATTCCGACCTTGTTGACCGTCTGCGAGGTCACCTTGCCCGACTTGTCGGTGACGGTGGTGGTCACCGGCTGCGGGGTCATCGTCAGGGTCACCCGGCTGCCGTCGCGCTCGACGAGCAACTGCACCGGACCGTTGCTCTTCTGGATGAGCGGGGTGATCGCACTCGCGGTGGTTCCGGCGACCCCGTCGACCGCGATGATCTTGTCGCCGGGGCGGATTCCGGCCGCACCGGCCGGCCCCGAACCGGTGCAGCGCGGCTCCGCCACGTTGCCGTCGGCGTCGACGGTGACCGTCGAGGTGAGACAACTCACCTTGTCCACCGTGGTGCCGACCGCGGGCGGCGACAGGTCGGGCAGTCCCCAGATCAGACCGGCCACGATGATCAGCACGAAGCCGAGGATGAAGTTCTGGGCCGGGCCTGCGAACAGCACCACCAGACGCTTCCATGCCTTCTGCCGGTACATCGCCCGACCCAGCTCATCGGCGGTCAGCTCCTCATGCGGGGTCATACCGGCGATGTCGCAGAAGCCACCGAACGGCAACGCCTTCACGCCGTACTCGGTCTCACCCCGTCGCGTCGACCACAGCGTCGGACCGAAGCCGACGAAGTAGCGCCGAACCTTCATCCCCGTCGCCTGTGCCGCCCACATGTGCCCGCACTCGTGCCAGGCGATCGAGGCCAACAACGACAAGGCGAACAGCACGACGCCGATCGCGAATACCACTTCTCTCGACTCTCCGTTTCCTCACGCCACCGCTACTTCACCCCACGGCTCTTAACCCCACGGCGCGTCCTCACCGCTGCATCGTGGCCACCAACTCTGCGGCGCGGGCCCGTGCCCACGCATCAGCGTCGAAGATCTCCTCCACAGTACCCGGGGTTTTACGCCACTGATCTGCATCGTCGAGCACACGACCGATGATCTCCACGATCCGCGGAAAGGCGATGCGGCCGTCGAAGAATCCCTCCGCGGCAGCCTCGTTCGCGGCGTTGTACACCGCGGTCAGGCTGCCGCCTGCGGTCCCCGCCCGGCGCGCCAGGTCGATCGCCGGGAACACCACGTTGTCGACCGGCTCGAACGTCCACGACGACGCCGTCGAGAAATCACATGCCGTCGACGATCCGGGCACCCGGTGCGGCCAGCCCAACGCCAGTGCGATCGGCAGCTTCATCGACGGCGGTGACGCCTTGGCGATCGTCGCACCGTCGACGAAGGTGACCATTGAGTGCACGATCGACTGCGGGTGCACCGTCACATCGATGCGGTCGTAGGGCACGTCGAACAGCAGATGCGCCTCGATCACCTCGAGCGCCTTGTTCACCAGGGTCGCCGAATTCAGCGTGATCATCGGGCCCATCGACCACGTCGGATGACGTCCCGCCTGTTCGGGCGTCACATTCTCGAGCTGGCCGGCGGTGAACCCCCGGAACGGACCGCCCGACGCCGTCAGCACGAGCCGGTCGACCTCGTCGGCGCTACCGCCACGCAAACACTGCGCGATCGCCGAATGCTCCGAATCGACCGGCACGATCTGCCCCGGTGCCGCAGCCGCCAGCACCAGCGCTCCCCCGGCCACCAACGACTCCTTGTTCGCCAAGGCCAGTCGCGCACCCGACCGCAACGCCGCCAGACTCGGCCGCAAACCGATCGAACCGACGACGGCATTCAGCACCACGTCGGCCTCGACCGACTCGATCAGCCGACACATCGCGTCCGGACCGCCCAGGACCCCATCGCCCAACTCGGCCACGAGTTTCTCGGCCACCGCCGCATCCGCGACGGCCACCCGGTGCGCAGGCACACCGAACTCGCGGGCCTGCCGGCCCAACAAGTCCGGGTTGCCGCCCCCGGCACCGACGCCGACCACCGAGAACAACTCCGGATGCTCGGAGATCACCTCGAGGGCCTGCACCCCGATCGAACCGGTCGAACCGAGAATCAGCACACGTGTCGTCACGACGACCATTGTCGCCCACCGCGCACCACGGCAAACCGCCACCGCTCGCTACGCTCCCGGCGCCCGTCCCACTCGGCCCGCTCGCTACGCTCCCGGCGCCGGGTTCACTTCGGCCCGCTCGCTACGCTCCCGGCGCCGGGTTCACAGCGCGCCAGTGCTCGGCAATGTCGATCCGCCGTGCGACCCACACGTCGTCGTGGGCCGCGACGTGATCGAGAAAGCGCTCGAGCGCCGCCACCCGCGCCGGCCGGCCCACCAGACGACAGTGCAATCCCACCGAGAGCATCTTCGGCGAACCCTGTTCACCCTCGCGGTAGAGCACGTCGAACGCATCTCGCAGATGCGCGAAAAACTGTTCACCGGAAGGGAATCCACCCGGCGACGCGAAGCGCATGTCATTGGTGTCGAGCGTGTAGGGCACCACGAGGTGATCGACCTCGGTGCGAATTCCGTCGGTGGTCCGGCCGACCTTGACCCAATAGGGCAGATCATCGGCGTAACTGTCCGAGTCGTAGACGAAACCGCCCTGCTCCACGACGAGCGACCGCGTGTTCGGCGAATCGCGGCCGGTGTACCAACCCAGCGGACGGGACCCGGTGATCTCGGTCAGCAGCTCCACGGCAGCGCGCATGTGTTCGCGTTCGACGTGCTCGTCGACCATCTGATAGCTCAGCCACCGGTACCCGTGGCAGGCGATCTCGTCACCGCGTTCGAGGAAGGCCGCCACCACCTCCGGGTTACGCGCCATCGCCTGCGCCACCGCGAAGATCGTCAACGGCCAACCGCGACGCTCGAAGGCCCGCAGCACTCGCCACACCCCGGCACGGGAGCCGTACTCGTAGAGCGATTCCATGCTCATGTGGCGGTTCGGGAATGACTGCGCGCCGATCATCTCCGACAGGAATGTTTCGCTCCCGCGGTCGTTTTCGAGGACGTTGTTCTCACTGCCCTCCTCGTAGTTCAGCACGAACTGCACCGCGATCTTCGCGTTCGACGGCCACTGCGGATCCGGCGGTGTGGCACCGTAACCCACCATGTCGCGGGGGTAGTCCTCGGAGCGATAGTCGGCAAGCGATCGGGTCGGCGGATGCATGGGCGCATTCTTGCACCGATCTCCGACGTCGTCCCGTCGGGCGATACCCCCGCCTTTCGACGCCACGCGAGACGCGGCATGGGGAGTGAGACACGGCGCCACCGTGCCCGCTATGCTCTTCTGGAAGTACTACTACCGATCGTCAGAGACCACTTCTGACGTGCGCAGCGAGGAGTCAACGTGGCAGGCACCGACGTGGAGCACGCGGCAAGCACCGACGTGGAGCACAGCGACGAGATCGACACCGAGTGGGTGCGCGAGCCCGCCGACGCGCCATCGGCGCGTTTCGGCTGGCACGGCGTGGCGACCCGCACGTTCTACATCGCGGGCTGGGTGGTGGTCGTGTTGCTGTTCGCGATGTTCTACGGAAACCACGTCGGGCACGTCGAGGACATCTGGCTGGCCGCGTTCGGCGTCATCGTCGCCGCCTTCCTGCTGCGCGGCATGCTCACGAAGAAAAAGTGGAGTTGACCGCACGACCTGTGAAACCCACACGCACCCCGGCGATTACTTTTCGCCGGGGTGCGCTGTTGTGTGGGCGCTGCCGTGTGGGGTCCGGTGGTCGGCGGCTCAGCCGTCGGTCTCCTCGGCGGCGAGTTGCCCGCACGCCGCGGCGATCTCCTGGCCACGGGTGTCGCGGACCGTGCACGACACACCCTGGGCCCGGACACGCCGGACGAACTCCCGCTCAACGTCTTTCGGGCTCGCATCCCACTCGGAACCCGGCGTGGGATTGAGCGGGATGAGATTCACATGCACCAGGGACCCGAGTGCCCGATGCAGCTTCTGGCCGAGCATGTCCGCGCGCCACGGCTGGTCGTTGACGTCGCGGATCAGTGCGTACTCGATGGAGACACGCCGGCCGGTGGAATCGGCGTAGTACCGCGCCGCGTCGAGCACCTCGGCAACCGACCAGCGGTTGTTCACCGGGACCAGCGTGTCGCGCAATTCGTCGTCGGGGGTGTGCAAGGAGACCGCGAGCGTGACCGAGAGATTTTCGTCGGCCAGTCTCCGGATCGACGGCGCCAGACCGACGGTGGAGACCGTCACCGAACGCGCCGAGATCCCCAGACCCTCGGGCGCCGGCGAGGTGATCTGCCGGACCGCCGAGACCACCCGCTTGTAGTTGGCGAGCGGCTCACCCATTCCCATGAACACGACGTTCGACAGGCGCCCCGCATCCCCGAACTCCCCGTCGCGCAATGCCCGCGCGGCCGCGCGCACCTGGTCGACGATCTCCCCGGTCGACAGATTTCGGTCGAGTCCGCCCTGCCCGGTCGCGCAGAACGGGCACGCCATCCCGCACCCGGCCTGGCTGGAGATGCACAGCGTATTACGGTCGGTGTAGCGCATCAGCACGCTCTCCAGCAGCGTCCCGTCGTGCAGACGCCACAGCGTCTTGCGGGTGCTGCCGTCGTCGCAGGAGATGTGGCGCACCGGGGTGAGCAACTGCGGGAACAACGCGGCACCGACCTTGTCGCGTGCCCCGGCCGGAAGGTCGGTCATCTCCTCGACGTCGGCGGTGAGCCGCCCGTAGTACTGGCGTGCGAGCTGGTCGGCGCGGAACCTCGGAAGCCCGAGATCGCCGACCGCGGCGACCCTGGCCGCCTGATCGAGGTCGGCGAAGTGTGTCGGCGGACGTCCGCGTTTGGGCGCGTCGAACACGAGCGGCAAAGACGTCATGTTCCCATTGTCGCATGTCATGATGGGTGCATGAGCACACCGGATTCGTCCTCCGAGCGCCCGGCCACCGACTCGTCGACCCGCGCCCGCAATCCGGCGCCGCTCGATGACTCCCACGTCGCCGCCCAAACCGCGATCGACGACGTCAAACACACACGCACCCGCGCCACCTTCATCGGCTGGGTCGTCGGCGCGATCATCACCATCCTGCTGTTGATCTTCATCCTCGCGAATCTGGGTTCCCAGCAGATCAACTTCTTGTTCGCGAAGGTCAACCTGCCGGTCGGCGTCAGTCTGCTGATCGCCGCGATCGCCGGCGCCCTGATCACCGCGATGATCGGCGGTGCCCGCACCTTCCAGCTGAACCGCGCCCTGAAGAAGGCCCGAAAGGCCAACTGACGGGGCTGTGGCGGGCGCGCCGTCGAGGCGGCGGTAGCCCACTCACAGCAGCGCGGTCAGCACCGCCCAGACGATGAACGCCGACGGCAACAGCGAGTCGAGTCGGTCCATGATGCCGCCGTGACCGGGCAGCAGGGTCCCCATGTCCTTGATATCGAGGTCCCGCTTGACCTGTGATTCGACGAGATCACCCAGCGTCGCGCACACCACGAGGACCGGTCCGAGGATCACGCCGACCCACCACTGGGTGTCGAGCAGGAACATCGTGGTGCACACCGCACCCGCGGTACCCACCACCAGCGAGCCCGCCAGACCTTCCCATGATTTCTTCGGGCTGATGGCCGGCGCCATCGGGTGTTTGCCGAACAGCACACCGGCCGCGTAGCCGCCGACGTCGGAACACACGACGACGATCATCAGGGTCGCCACGCGCGCGGCCCCGTGATCCTGATGCACCATCAGCACACCGAACGAAGCCAACAGCGGAAGCCAGGCGAGCACGAACACCGACGCGGACAGGTTGCGCAGATAGTTCTCGGGCGCACGAGTGATGCCCTGCGCCAACAGCTTCCACACCATGATGACGAGTACCGTGGCCACGAACGCCACCAGGACCCCGGTTGTCCCCCACGGCCAGCTACACCAGATGATCGCCTGACCGCCGACGAGCAGCGGCCAGAACGCCACATCGTGGCCGCCGCCGCGCAGTCGTTTGGTGACCTCCCAGGTGGCGATCGCGAACGCCACCGACACGACGATGTACCAGACCCACGGCGCGAACAGCAGAATCAGGATGATGCTGACGCCGAGGGTCAACCCGACCCCGATCGCGGCCGGGAGGTCACGGCCGGCGCGCGACTTCCGCGGCGCGGCGGCGTCGGGCTCGCCGGGGGGTGCGGTATCAGGTGTGGCGGGGCCGGACGTGGCGGAGTCGGGCGACTCGGGGTCGCCGGGTGTGCCGCCGGTCCCCGACGATTCGTGTGACATCGTTGTCGTTTCCGCCTGTCGTCTCGACTCGTCCGTC
The DNA here is from genome assembly GCF_059511865.1 of Gordonia sp. YC-XJ4. Lineage (NCBI taxonomy): Bacteria > Bacillati > Actinomycetota > Actinomycetes > Mycobacteriales > Gordoniaceae > Gordonia > Gordonia sp. YC-XJ4. The sequence continues at coordinate 2,429,243 of NZ_CM183447.1, read as the reverse complement.
TTGCCTCATCTCGGTCGTCGTCCTCGGTGATACGCACACCGCGGGCGTCACTCACACCTCGAGAAGCTCGGATTCCTTGTGCTTGACGAGTTCGTCGACCTGTGCCACGTAACCGGCGGTGGTCTTGTCGAGATCCTTCTCGGCGCGGACCACGTCGTCCTCACCGGCCTCGCCGTCCTTCTGGATGCGTTTGAGTTCTTCGACCGCCTTACGGCGGACGTTGCGGATGGAGACCTTCGCGTCCTCTCCCTTGCCCTTGGCCTGCTTGACGAGGTCCTTGCGACGCTCCTCGGTCAGCTGCGGCACGGCCACGCGGATCAGGGTCCCGTCGTTGGTCGGGTTCACTCCGAGATCGGAGTTGCGGATGGCGGTCTCGATGTCGCGCAGGGTCGACGCCTCGTAGGGCTTGATCACCACCAGCCGGGGTTCCGGGGTGTTGATACTGGCGACCTGGGTGATCGGTGTCATGGCGCCGTAGTACTCGATGACCACCTTGTTGAACATCGCCGGGTTGGCCCGACCGGTACGGATCGAACCCATGTCCTCACGCGCGACGTTCACCGCCTTCTCCATCTTTTCCTCGGCGTCGAGCAGCGTGTCGTCGATCATTGTGTGTTCCTGTTTCGTCGTGGCGGGTCGGGCTGGATTCGGCTCGCCGGTTCGTCGGGATCGGTGGTGAGTCGCCTCGCCGCCGGTCAGGTCCTCACCAGCGTGCCGATGCGTTCTCCGGCGATGGCACGCGCGATGTTCCCGCGTTCCAGCAGATTGAACACCAACATCGGCATCTTGTTGTCCATGCAGAGGCTGAAGGCGGTCGCGTCGGCCACCTTCAGTTCCCGGTCGAGGACCTCGCGGTGGGTGATCTCGCGGAACAGCGTGGCATCGGGATCGATGCGGGGATCGGCACTGTAGACGCCGTCGACGGCTTTGGCCATCAACACGACCTCGGCCTTGATCTCCAGCGCACGCTGCGCGGCGGTGGTGTCGGTGGAGAAGTAGGGCATACCCATGCCGGCGCCGAAGATGACCACCCGGCCCTTCTCGAGATGCCGCTGCGCACGCAACGGGAGGTACGGCTCGGCCACCTGCCCCATCGTGATGGCGGTCTGCACCCGCGTCGTGATTCCCCGCTTTTCCAGGAAGTCCTGCAACGCAAGACAATTCATGACAGTTCCGAGCATGCCCATGTAGTCCGAGCGCGCCCGGTCGAGGCCGCGTTGTTGAAGTTCGGCGCCGCGGAAGAAGTTGCCGCCACCGATGACCACGGCCACCTGTGCACCGGACTCGACGACCTCGGCGATTTGGTCGGCGACCGTGGCTACGACGTCGGGATCGAGACCGACCTCTCCCCCGCCGAACATTTCGCCACCGAGCTTGAGGAGCACGCGGCCGAAGCCGGTGCGTTCGGACTGTCGGGTGTCGGGGGTTTCGCTCATCAACATCCTCACTCGTCGGTTCGACTCACCATCTTATGGTCCCGTCCGTCCGAATCGGAGCGCGGCGCCACCGACGGGCAGCGAGAAGGTGCGCCCGAGCGCCTCGATCGGCCGAGCAGAACCCCCGTCACACCGCCGCCGAACAGGCACGATGACGGTCCGGGCGGATACCTCAGCAGCGCTCGGTGACGTCGATCCCGCACAGCGGCGGCCGATCCTGCATCACCGGATAGTTGCGGACCGGATCGAAACCACCCTGCCCGTCGGGAACGAACTGCGTCAACGGAGCCGCCGAATCGTCGATCCCGACACGCCGGAGAAATGTCGCGACGATCTGTCGTGACATGACGCCGACCTCATGCAGTCCATGCTCATGGGGAGATCGTGGCTCATGGGGAGGTCGTGACGCGAGCTCCACCTGACCGATGGCGTCGATCCCGTCGCGATGGAGTGTGTCGAGCAGAATCCCGATGTCGACGCCGTCGCCGGGTGCGAACGGAATCGACGTCAGCAAGTCCCGGCCGGCGGCGAACTCACCGGCGAGGGGCTCGATCACCCCGGACAACTCGGGTCGCAGCGCTGCGATCAGCTGACGGACCATCAACTCGGTGACCCGACCGCCGCCGACCAGGTCGGCGTCATCGGCGACATGACTGTGGCGGTAGCCCTTGACCAGTCGCAACTCGTCGACGGTCAGCAGGGGTTCGATGAGTCGCGCCACGTCGGCGGGCTCCGGTCGCGCGCCGTCAAGGACCACGACGAAGTCACCGGTGGACGCGGCCACCGAGCGCCACAGCACCTCGCCCCGGCCCGGCAGAGTCGCGAGCCCCGGCAGCGCCGACGTCGTGGGGACCACGCGGACGCCGCGTGCCTCGCACGCCTGTGCGTCGCCGGCGCCGTCGGTGGTCACCACCACCTCATCGACCAGGGACCGGCAGGCCGACGCGAATGCGCCGAGCACCACGTCCACCGCCGCCGCCCCATCGGCGACCACGGGCACCACCACGGAGATGGATCGGCCGGCCTTGGCTGCGACGAGTTCGTCAAGGCGGCGATCCCCGAGAGGTTGGGTCCCGTCGGGCCGAGCGAGATGCCAGGTGTTCGATTCCCACCAGGTCGCGGCGTTCTGACCGGTCGCGATCGTCACCTCGCGAGCGCCTGCGCGAATTGCGGCCATGCGCGGTGCAATTCGTCCTGCCAGTAGGGCCAGGCGTGCGTGCCGCCCTGATAGAAGTGGAACGTCGCCGCGACACCCAGCTGCGTCATCCGCCGCTGCAGGTTGTGGGTGCAGGCATCGGTGGCCGTCTCGATGACCGCGCCGACGGCCAATTGCTCGGACAGCTTGGTCGCATCGCCGTCGATACCCGGCCCGTTGAGCGTGTCGTAGCGGCCGGGTGTACCCGATCCGTTGGAGATGTAGATCGACTTGCCGCGGAATCGGTCGGCGTGGACGTAGGGGTCGTTGGCCCGCCATTCGGGGTCGGTGGGAGGGCCCCACATGTTGACGGTGTCGCCGTGGCCCCTGCCCTCGACGACCATGCGCACCGCGGCCTGCCCCGCAGGATCGCTCGTCTGCGCGCACCCACTGAACGAGCCCAGCGCCCGATACAGGTTCGGGGCGCGCAGAGCCAGCTGGAACACCGACGTCCCGGCCATCGAGATCCCTGCGATGGCGTTGCGTCCGTCGCCGCCGAGGTCGCGGTCGATGACGGTGGGCAGTTCGGATGTCAGGAAGGTGGCCCATTTCTGGCGGCCGAGGACCGGATCGTCGCGACGCCAATCGGTGAAGTAGCTCGCCGCACCTCCCATCGGCACCACCACGTTGACGTCGTCGTCGGCGAAGAAGCTGCGGATGTCGGTTTGATCGAACCAACTGCTGCCGCCGTCGCCTCCGGCGGCACCATTGAGCAGGTACAGCGTCGGCGCGTGTGCACTGCGCGCGGGGATCATCCGGACGTCGATGGTGCGTCGCATGGCCGGCGAGTACACACCCACCGCAATCTCTCGGGGCGCGATGTCGTGGCGGTAGACGATGCTCGCGCCGCCCGGATCCGCACGTGCGGTTCCGACGGTCGACACGATGACAGCTGCGAGAACCAAGAACAGCACGACCACAGTCGATTTCACCCGAGGCCGATCGAGTGCGCGGGTGCGGGGCAAGGGCGACGGCATGGTGATTCCTCCGGTGACGGGGTCCCGCTGAACCGGACAACACGGAACCAGAGAACGCGGGCGTCGAAGACTGGTGCCGACCTGGTGAGTCGACGCTCGGAAGTCTGCCCGATGGTGTGAACACTTGTCCACAGCTTGCCCGAAAACCAACTGAGTCATCTGACCAACTGCGATCAAATGCACTGTTCTACAGTCGGTTTGGTCGGATTACTCAACTGTCACTGGTTGCCAACGTCGTGGGACGGCTGTACTGTCACCCCACAACGTGTGTGTCCTGCAGCACTTTTCGACAAGCCGCCCGATACGGGCTATTGCGTGCGCCGCACGAAATCTACTTCTCGAGAATCGAGGTTGTCGTGGTCAGTTTCGGCCTCATCGACGAATGGGAGCCCCGCATCGGTCGGCTGACGAGCTGGACGATGTCGCAGACCGCGGTGACCGCCGCCGCCGGCGCCCCCATCCATCCGGTCCCGCCGTCGCATCAGCAGGAGGCCTACCTTCGTGCCGCACAACGTAATCAGTCCGCAGGCTTCCGCTTCTCCCGATTGTGCCTACAGGCCTTCGACTTCCACTCACCACTCGATGCCGATGCACTGACCCGTACCATCGACGCCTTCTTGCGTCGTCATGACACCTTTCGTTGTTGGTTCTCCGAGGAGCCCGACGGCTCCATCGCACGCCACGTCGTCGACCCGGCGATCATCTCGATGACCCCCACGACACACGGGGACATGGACTCGGCCTCAGCGATTCGTGAACACATCCAGAACGAGACACCGGGGCCGTTCTCGTGGGACTGCTTCACCTTCGGAGCCATCGAATGGGAAGGTGGCTTCACCCTGTACGGTGCCATCGATCACCTTGATACCGATGGCATCTCGCAGGCACTCACGTGCACCGAACTGATCACCCTGTACATGAACGAGGCGTTCGGACTCGACACCGGACTACCCGAGGTGGGCAGCTACATCGAGTACTGCGACCATGAGCGCACCGTCTCGGCCGCCCTGACGCGGCAGGCACCACAGGTATGTCGTTGGGTGGAACTCCTCCAGGCCAATGGCGGTGTGCTGCCCGGATTCCCGTTACCGCTCGGTGGCGAGAGCGAGGATCACACGCGCAGCGCACTCCTGACGATGTCGGTCTTCTCCGAGGACGACGCGCAGCGTTTCGAGGACGTCTGTCGCGCACATGATTCCAACATGACCGCGGGGCTGATGGCGGTGGCCGCCCTGGCGAGCTACGAATTCAGCGGGTGCACAGAGTATCTCGGTATGACACCGAAGAGCACCCGTGCGCCGGGTCCGGCACTGAATTCGGTCGGCTGGTTCACCAGCCTGATCCCGGTGCCGATCACCGTCGGTGCCGACGCGACGTTCACCTCGATCGTCGGCCCGGCAGCCGAGAGTTATGCCGCGGGTAAGGAACTCACCGATGTGTCGTTGCATCGGGTACTCGAGTTGGTCGAGCCCGACGACGGCATCGACGTGGCACCCGGATGGTCGGTACCGATGGTGTCCTACGTCGACGTGCGCAAACTCCCCGGCGTGGACGTCTTCGACGCCATCAACGGTTGCCTGTACGGCAATCGGGGCAGCAGCGAGGAGGTGTTCATGTGGATCAACCGATTCCGCGACCAGACGTCGATGACCTTGCTGTTCCCCGACACCGACGAGGCGCATGCGGCGCTCCCGCGATACACCGACGCGCTGCGCACGATCATGGCCACCATCGCCCGCTCCGGTGACTACCGTCCGACGGTGCTCGCGCTCACCTGATCCGACCGATGACCGGTACCGAGCACGCGAATCACCCAGCTTCACAGAACAGTTCCGCGTGTGACGCGCCCGCCCCGGTGCCGCCGCGCAGCTCGTGGTTGGCCCTCGCCGGTGCCCTGCTCGGGGTGTTCATGCAGATGCTCGACACCACGATCGTCAACATCGCCCTGCCGGATCTGACCGTCGAGCTCGGCGCCTCGACGGCCCAGCAGTTGTTCGTCCTGAGCGTGTACACGCTCGCGTTCGCGTGCACGTTGTTGACCGCGGCGACGCTGGGCGGTCGGTACGGGCGGCGACGGTTGTTCGTGTCGGCACTGATCGCCTTCACCGTGACATCGGTACTGTGCGGCGTCGCCCGTACCCCGACCGAGCTCATCGTGTTCCGCGGCGTACAGGGGGTCAGCGCGGCGCTGATGTCGGCACAGACCCTGGCGTTGATCACCGCATTGTTCGCCAAGCCGCTGCATCCGCGGATCTTCGGCATCTATGGCGCGGTCGCGGGGGTGGCCGCGATGCTGGGCCCGGTCATCGGCGGCGTGCTGATCAGTGCCGACATCGCCGGGTGGGGCTGGCGCACGATCTTCTTCGTCAACGTACCGATCGGCATCGTCGGATGTCTGCTGGCTGCCAGACGCCTCCCCCAGATGCACGACGGTGTGCGCGGCCGACCCGACGTCGTCGGGGTTGTCCTGTCGAGTACTGGACTGTTTGGTCTGCTCTACCCGCTCGCCGTCGGACGCGAGCAGGGGTGGCCACCGCAGCTGTGGGCAATGCTGGCCGGCTCGGCAGTCCTGTTGATCGCCTTCGCCTTTCACGAGCGGCGACTGACCCGTACGGGTGGCCGCCCGCTGCTGCGCACCGATCTGTTCGCGGCGCGCCGATTCACCGTCGGCCTCCTGCTGTCGTTGCTGTTCTTCAGCGTGTTCGCGGGATTCTTCTTCACCGTGTCGGTGTCGACCCAATTCGGTTTGGGGTACTCGCCGCTGCGCACCGGGATGCTGGCTCTGCCGTTCGCGATCGGCGCAATCGTGGGCTCGGTGTCCTCGGGTGCGCTCGCCGAACGTCTGGGCGCACCAACGGTGTTGAGCTGTGGTGCGATGGTGGTGGCCATCGGCTTCGGCTGGCTCGCGCCGGACAGCGCAACCCTGTCCGTACCGGCGGTGATCGCCCCGCTGCTGATCGGGGGCGCGGGCACCGGCTTGTTCGTCGCTCCGCTGCAGACCACCATCCTGGCCGACACCGCACCCGAGACGGTCGGCTCGGCATCGGGATGCGTACCGACCGTCCAGCAGATCGGCGCGTCCATCGGCCTGGCGGTGGTCACGATCTTCTTCTTCGCCCAGGTCGCGAGCCAGTCGGCAACGGCCGTCCCGGCCGCCGGCTCGAATCTCGCCGCCTCACTCGAGACGACCTCGATCGACCCGGTGTTCCGCGGCCTCGTCGTCGACCGCTTCACGCGGTGCGCCTCCGCCCAGCTGACCTCGCCGCATCCCGATCGCCCCGCTCCCGGGTGCGCGACGCACGGCGACCGGCCCGGGCTCGCCGGGCGGCTCGCCGCCCAGACCGGCCCGCAGATCCATGCCGCGAGCCGCGAGGTGGCCGCACGGACCTTCGTCGGCGCGTTCCGCTCCACGCTGTGGGTGTTGGCCGCCGCTGCCGTCGTCGTGGCCGGGTTGTGCCTCGGACTGCACCGGAGCCGGACCACACGATGACCACGGTCCCGCGGTGACCGAAAACCACAGGCCGTTATGAACCACCGGCACTACTGAGCGGCGCGACACGCGAGAGGGCCCCGACCCACCGTGGTGGATCGGGGCCCTCTCGGATGGCCTCGTGACGGGTCGGTCAGGCCTGGCCGACCTCGAAGCGGGTGAAGCCCTTGACGGTCGCGCCGGCCTCGTCGAGAACGTCCTTGACGGTCTTCTTCGAGTCCTTGACGAACGGCTGGTTCACCAGGACCGCGTCCTTGAGGAAGCCCTTGAGCCGACCCTCGACGATCTTCGGCAGAGCCTGTTCGGGCTTGCCCTCGGCCTTGGCGGTCTCCTCGGCGATACGACGCTCGTCGGCCTTGACGTCCTCGGGGACCTCGTCCTCGCTGGCGTAACGGGCCTTGAGCGCGGCAACCTGCTGCGCGGCGTTGCGCGCGGCCTCGGCTGCGGCGTCGCCCTCACCGGTGTAGGACACCAGCACGCCGACGGCCGGCGGCAGATCCGACGCACGCTTGTGCAGGTAGATCGCGACGGGACCGTCGTAGAACACGACGCGACGCAGTTCGAGCTTCTCGCCGATCTTGGCCGAGAGTGCCTGCACGGCGTCGGCGACGGTTCCGTCACCGAGCTTGGCTGCCTTGAGCTCCTCGACGTCACTGGTCTTGGCGGCCAGCGCGGCATCGAGCACCTGGTCGGCGAGTTGCTGGAACTCGGCGTTCTTGGCGACGAAGTCGGTCTCGGAGTTGAGCTCGATCATCGCGCCGTCCTTGGCGGCGACGAGACCCTCGGCGGTGGACCGCTCGGCGCGCTTGCCGACGTCCTTGGCGCCCTTGATGCGCAGTTCCTCGACGGCCTTGTCGAAGTCGCCGTCGTTGTTCTCGAGCGCCTTCTTGCAGTCCAGCATTCCAGAGCCGGTGAGCTCGCGGAGACGCTTCACATCGGCTGCGGTGTAGTTCGCCATCGTTGGCGAGCCTCCTTAGAGAGAGTGATCGGTTACTCGGCGCGTCCCGTGGGTACGCCGGGGGTCAGGACGCCGGGGTGGCGTCGCCCTCGGCGGGCGCGGTGGCCTGGGTGAGCAGTTCCTGCTCCCACTCGGCGAGGGGTTCGCCGCTGCCGGCCTCCGGCTTGGAGTCGTCCGACGCCGCACCGGCGCGGGCCTGCACGCCCTCGGCAACCGCCGAGGCGATGACGCGGGTGAGCAGCGCGGCGCTGCGGATGGCGTCGTCGTTGCCCGGGATCGGGTAGTCGACGACGTCGGGGTCGCAGTTGGTGTCGAGGATCGCGATGACCGGGATGTTGAGCTTGCGTGCCTCACCGACAGCAATGTGCTCCTTGTTGGTGTCCACCACCCAAATGGCGGATGGCACCTTGGCCATATCGCGGATACCACCGAGGGTCCGCTCGAGCTTGTTCTTCTCGCGGGTCAGCATCAGGATTTCTTTCTTGGTGCGACCCTCGAAGCCACCGGTCTGCTCCATGGTCTCGAGTTCCTTGAGACGCTGCAGACGCTTGTGGACGGTCTGGAAGTTGGTGAGCATGCCACCGAGCCAGCGCTGGTTCACGTACGGCATGCCGACGCGGGTCGCCTCTCCGGCGATCGACTCCTGCGCCTGCTTCTTGGTGCCGACGAACAGGATGGTGCCACCGTGGGCGACGGTCTCCTTGACGAATTCGTAGGCCTTGTCGATGTAGGTCAGCGTCTGCTGCAGGTCGATGATGTAGATGCCGTTGCGGTCGGTGAAGATGAATCGCTTCATCTTCGGGTTCCAACGGCGGGTCTGATGCCCGAAGTGTGCGCCGCTGTCCAGCAGCTGCTTCATGGTCACGACAGCCATGAGGTCTCATTCCTTTGTGTCGGTTGATGTTCGGTACCGGGTGGTCCGAACCCTGGCGCCCGTGTCCGCGCGGAACCCGGATGTACCGGGACCGCCCACGCGGAGGGTTGTCGACCTCCTCCACGACGGGAGGCGATCTGGTGACGAGCGCGCGAAGTCACCCCGCCGTCGGCGAGGTGCCCGATCAGTCTACGCGTATGCCCTGCACAGCTCCAAAATCTGCCCTGCACAGCTCGGTGGATCGCGGCCGACGACCCTGCGGCCGCGGAATTCGTTCGACACAAAGGGAGCCGATCGTCGGTGCGCTGCGTCTGATCTGTCATGACCATTCCCCTGCGCCTTCGGCGCGCCCTTGTCATCGGCGTGGCAGAACTCGTCGTCGTGGTGTCGTTGCTGCTGGCGGTACCCGCATTCGTCGGCGCGCAGCCGTCCTCCGCGGCGAATGTCAGCGCGCCACCGGGTTCGCGATACTCGGTGCCGCTGTCGCCCCGGCCGACGGTGGTCCGCGGGTTCGACGAACCGACCCGGCGCTGGCAGCCGGGGCACCGTGGAATCGACCTCGCCACCACCTCCGGCACCGCGGTCCTGGCCGCCGGTGACGGGATCGTCCGCTTCGCCGGGATCGTGGCGGGCAAACCGACGGTGTCGATCGAGCACGACGACGGGGTGATCACCACCTACGAGCCGGTGCGCGCCGGCGTGCGTCGGGGTGTCCGGGTGCGTCGTGGACAGGCGATCGGGACGATCGAGGCGGGCCACCCCGGATGCACGGCGGCGGCGTGCCTGCATTGGGGAGCACGGCGTGGGAGCGGCCGCGCGGCGGACTATCTCAACCCGCTGGCCCTCCTCGGCGCGGTGCGGGTGCGACTGAAACCGCTCGACGGTCCGGTGTCACCGTGAGTGATTCACGCACGGGGGTGGGCCTGCTGATGAGCTGCGCGCAGGCGTTCGACGCTGACATGGGTGTAGAGCTGGGTGGTGGCGAGCGAGGAGTGGCCCAGCAGCTCCTGCACCACCCGCAGGTCGGCGCCACCCTCGAGCAGATGCGTTGCGGCGCTGTGGCGCAGTCCGTGCGGTCCCATGCGCGGTCCGTCGATCGCGGCCACAGCCGTGGCCACCACCGTCCGGGCCGTGCGCTGGTTCAGGCGTCCACCCCTCGCCCCGAGCAACAGCGCAGCGCCGGAGCCGTCGGTGGCCAGGCGGGGGCGACCGTGGGACAGCCAGGCCTGTAGGGCGTGGTCGGCGGGTGCCCCGAACGGAACGGTCCGCTGCTTGTCGCCCTTGCCGATCACCCGCAGGACCCGGCGACCGGTGTCGACGTCGTCGAGATCGAGTCCGCACAGCTCGCCGACGCGAATCCCACTGCCGTACAACAACTCCAGGATGACCCGGTCGCGGAGGGCGATCGGGCCGACGTCGTCCTCGGCGGTGGAATCGCCGGTGTGTGCCGACGACGCGGCGGACACCGCGGCAGCGGCCTGCTCGGCGGTCAGCACCGCAGGCAGGGTGCGATGCGCCCGGGGCGCCTGCAGCCGGGTCGACGGATCACTCGCGAGCAGACCTTCCCGAACGGCCCACGCGCAGAAGGTCTTCGCCGAGGACACCTGGCGGGCAACGGTGGTGCGGGCGGCGCCACGGCGCGTGTGTTCGGCCAGCCACGCGCGCAGCAGGCCGAGATCGATCGCCGAGATCGCCGCGCCACGTGCTCCGGCGAAACTGATCAGTCCGCGAACGTCACCGGAGTAGGCGCGGATCGTGTGCTCGCTGTGCCCCTTCTCGAATCGCAGATACTCGGCGAAGTCGGCCAGCACCGTGGATCCGCGTCCGACGTCGGCGCCCACGCCGTCGACGGAGCCCGGCCGGTCGGCCCGGTCTGCATCGGTCATGCGGTGAGCACATCGCTCGACCGCCGATCCGGCAACCACACACGCCGTGTCGTTGCCGGATCGGTACAGCCCGGACCCGATCGTGACGGGTCGAGGTGGCCTCAACGAACGAGGTTGCGCACCCGTTGTCCGAGCCCTGGCTTCTCGGCGCCTTCCTCGGTCTCGCGGAGTTCGGCCTTCCACTGCCGGAATCCCTCCTCGGTACGGCCTCGGCGCCAGTACCCGGAGATCGATGCGTTGGCCGCACCCACCCCGCGCTCCTTGCGGACGTAGGCGCGCAGGTTGTGCATGACGGCCTGCGCCTCACCGTGGATGAACACCTGCGGCTCTCCCTCGAGCCAGGCTGCCTCCCGGACCGCAGCGACGAGCGGTGCGTTGTCGCCGGCCTTGTCCTCGCCGACCTCGCCTGCCCCGCCACCGCGATGCAGCCAGGTGATCTCGGCGCCGGCGGGTGCGCTCAACTCGAGTTCGTCGTCGGGGCCGGCAACCTCGATGAAGACCTTGGCCACGGCATCGGGGGGCAGTGCCTCGAGGGCCGCGGCGACGGCGGGCAGACCTGCCTCGTCGCAGGCGAGCAGGTGCCACGGTGCGGCCGGATCGGGGTGATATCCGCTACCCGGGCCGAGGAAGTGCACGGTGGTACCAGGTTCGACACTCGCCGCCCAGGGCCCGGCGAGCCCCTCGTCGCCATGCACGACGAAGTCGATGAGCAGTTCTCGACGCTCGGCGTCGACCTTACGCACCGTATAGGTGCGCAGCGTCGGTTGTTGTTCGGGCGGAAGCGATCTCGATGCCCGTGGGTCGAAGTCGTCGGGGAACTCCACCCCCTCGGGCATGAAGATCAGCTTGACGTACATGTCCGTTTCGGCACGTCCGTCCCTGCCGACGGCGGGCACGAAGTCGTCGAATCCGTCGCCCCCGAGAAACAGTCGCACCATGTGCGGGGTGATCTGTTCACGCCGCAGGACCGTCATCGTGTTCACTCGCTTGGCCATGGGACCTCCTTCACCCGAACCACAGTACGCCGGGTTAGGTCAACCTAACCTGCGGGTCCGGGTGAAGGCGTCAGGCCAGGCGCCATCCGCTGCCCTCCATGGCCACCAGACCACCGAGTTCCAACACGGCAAGTGCCGCCCGGACCTCGCCGATCTCGACGCCGGCCGAGAACACCACCTCCTCGACCGTGACTGCGCCGCGACCCGGCAGCGCATCGTGGACGCGCTGTTGAATCGGCGTGAGTCCATCGGTGCTGCGGGGCGTTCCCCGGTCGGCGACTCCCCCGCCGTCGGGGGCCGCCATCGTCCGCACGGCGGCGCCATCGGCCACGAGTGCGGCGCGTCCGTCGGCAATCAGCTCGTGACAGCCGACCGACGTCGCCGAGGTGACCGGCCCCGGCACCGCACCGAGCGGTCGCCCGAGTTTCACCGCCCACGCGGCGGTGCTCACCGCACCGGAGCGGGCGCCCGCCTCGACCACCACCACGGCGTTCGACAGGGTGGCGACGAGACGGTTGCGGGTGAGGAATCGGTGGCGCGCCGCGGTGGTGTGCGGCGGGTACTCGGAGACGATGACACCGCGCTCGGCGATCTCGGCGAGCAGACGGGAGTGCGCAGCGGGATAGTCGCGGTCGATACCGCATGCCAGGACCGCCATCGTCGCTCCGCCACTGGCGAGCGCCGCGCGATGGGCGACCCCGTCGATCCCGAACGCGGCACCGGAGACGATGCCCCACCCGTGGTCGACGAGTTCCTCCGCGAGCAGGCCGGTGACGTGCTCGCCGTACGACGAGGCGGCACGCGATCCCACGAGGGCGATCGAGGCCGCCGCCAGATCGTCCAGCCGGGCCGGGCCGCGCGCCCACAGCGCCAGCGGCATCCCACCGCGCTCACCGGTGTCGGCGTTCGCCAGTGCCAGCAGCGAAAACCCCGGCCATTCGTCGTCGTCGGGGGTCACCAGCCGCGCACCACATTTCTCGGCGACCGCCAGGTCCGACTCCGAGCGGTCGTCGCCGGCACGCGCCTGCGTCGCCTTGAGCACGGCCTCGTGCCCGCGCGGCACCTGCCCGCGCGCGATGGCCGCCGCGGCCTCGAGGACGCCGATCTCGGAGACCAGTGCTGTCAACGGCACACACGGCGGTTCGGCGACGCGGGCCAGATAGGCCCACGCGCGTCGTTCGGATTCGGTCGTCGTCATCGATAGCTCCCCCGATCGCGGTAGAGAAGTGCTTGGGCCACTTCGGTTTCGGTGGGCACCGTGCCCCCGGCCAGGTCGGTCAGCGTCCAGGCCAGCCGCAGCGCGCGATCTGCGCCGCGCGCGGTGAGGCGCCCCTCGCGCAGGCTCAGGTCCACCGGCCGAACGACCTTGGGCGGCAGCCGGAAACGCCTGCGCAACGCCGGGCCGGGTACCTCGGCATTGGTGCGCCAACCGAATTCGCGCCATCGCTCGGCAGCAGCGCTGCGCGCCGCGGTGACCCGCGCGCGGATGTCGGCGCTCGACTCGCCGGTCTCGGTGGCCAGCGCGACGTTGCCGGGCGGATCCATCCGCACCCGGATGTCGACGCGATCCATCAGCGGTCCCGACAGTTTGCCGAGATAGCGCCGCCGGACCACCGCACTACAAATGCACTGCACATCCCGGGTCGGTGCGCACGGACACGGATTGGCGGCCAGGATCAATTGGAAACGCGCGGGATAGACGGCCACCCCGTCGCGCCGCGGCACCTTGACCACCCCCTCCTCGACCGGTTGGCGCAGGGAGTCGAGGACTTTCGGGCCCATCTCGGCGCACTCGTCGAGGAACAGCACTCCGCGGTGGGCCAACGACACCGCCCCCGGCCGTGCCATCCCGGTACCGCCACCGAGCAGCGCGGTGGTCGTCGTCGTGTGATGCGGATCGATGAACGGAGGCGCACTGACCAACGGCGACCCCGGTGAGAGCACCCCCGCGATCGAATGGATCGCCGTCACCTCCAGCGACTCCTCGTCGTCCAGTGGCGGCAGAATTCCCGGCAACCGCCGCGCCAGCATCGTCTTCCCGATCCCGGGCGGCCCCGTCATCAACACGTGATGGCTTCCGGCAGCAGCGATCTCGAGCGCATGCCGCGCCTGCGCCTGGCCCACCACGTCGACCATGTCGGCAACCGCGGCCGCCGGCGGCGGCACCGCATTCTCATCGACCGTGTCGAGCACGAACGACCCCGCCAGCCACCGCACCACCTCCCCCAACGTGCGCGCCCCACCGACCTCGATCCCCGACACCAACGACGCCTCGGCCACCGTCGCCAACGGCACCACCGCCCGCGCAAACCCCGCATTCCGCGCCTCGATCACCGCAGGCAACACCCCGGCCACCGGCCTAATACCACCGTCGAGCGCCAACTCCCCCAACATCACCGTCGAGGACAACTTCACCGGCGAAACCTGGTCACGCGCAGCCAGAATCGCCACCGCGATCGCCAGATCATGCGCCGAACCACGCTTGGGCATCGTCGCCGGCGACAGATTGACCGTCACCTTCAGATCAGGAAACGTGAACCCCGAGTTGCTGATCGCCGCCCGAATCCGATCCCGGCCCTCCCGCAACGACGCATCGACGTTACCGCCGATCGCAAACGACGGAAGCCCCTGGCCCACATTGGCCTGCACCTCGACCGGCTTGGCCTCGAACGCATTCAAACCCACCGAATGCGTGCGCCCCAACGACATACGCGCCGGCACCAGATCCTCACTCGGTGATACCGACATGATGGCGCACCTCCGCCCGCTCCATCGCCGACGGATTCGACCGATCCAACTGCACCGAGATGACATCAAACCGAATGCCCGGCCACCAGATCTTCTGCTGCGCCAACCACATCCGCGTCAACTTGCGCATCCGCGCCAACTTGTCGGCCGTCACCGCCGCCACCGGGTCGGCGAAGACCCGCGACGCCCGCGTCTTGACCTCCACCACCACCAACCGACGTCCGTCAAAGGCGATCAAATCCAACTCGCCGTAACGATTACGCCAATTGCGTTCCAGGATCGACCAACCCAGCTCGGTCACGAACTCGGCCGCCCGATCCTCACCGAGCCGGGCCACCTCCGCCCGCCCCAGACGACCACCCCGGGCTCTCACAGGTTCCGCTGTCATGACGACAACGATCGCCCCTCACACCCACACCACCGACCCCCACGACCCACAACACCCCCACCATCGTGCACACGGTGAAAACTGTGGAGAAATCAGGTACGAAAAAACCCACCACGAAGCGACGTCAGGAGAAGCGTCGACTCCCAGACTGTGGTCACAGCCGGGCTCAGGGCTCGTCGGGCAGCCGCAACTCGGGCTTCTCGAGCTCCTCGATGTTGACGTCCTTGAAGGTGAGCACACGCACCTGTTTGACGAACCGGGCCGGGCGGTACATGTCCCATACCCAGGCATCGCTCATGCGGAGTTCGAAGTAGACCTCGCCCTCGGCGTTGCGGGGCACCAACTCGACGGCGTTCGCGAGATAGAAACGGCGCTCGGTCTCGACCACGTAGGTGAACTGGCCGACGATGTCCTTGTACTCGCGATACAGGGACAACTCCATCTCGGTTTCATACTTCTCGAGATCCTCAGCGCTCATCCTGTAAGCCTATCGCGGGAACCGTGGTCGCCGGCGTCGGGCGCGGCCGCGCCGACACCGGGCTCCGCGGTGGCGAGCAGCCGCCGCGACGCGACGTTGCGGTAGGACATCCGGTGTTGCGCAGAAGGTCCGAGTCGGTCCAGACAGGACATGTGCAACGCGGTGCTGTAGCCCTTGTGGACGGCGAACGAGTAGCCGGGCACCTCGCCGTCCATCGCGACCATGATGCGGTCACGCGTCACCTTCGCCAGGATGCTGGCCGCAGCGATACATGCGGCCGCACCGTCGCCGCCGATGACCGGCAGCGACGGTACCGTCAAACCGGGCACCGGGAAGCCGTCGGAGAGTACATATCCCGGCACGACGTCGAGCCCGGCGACCGCGCGGCGCATGCCCTCGATGTTCGCGACGTGAATGCCGATGCGGTCGATCTCCTCGGCCTCGATGACCACCACCGACCACGATTCGGCGTAGCGGGTGACCGCACGATAGAGCTTCTCGCGCGCCGCCTCGCTCAGCTTCTTGGAGTCGTCGAGCTCGGCCAGTGAGGCGAGTTGGGTGGGCCGCAACACGCATGCGGCGACGACCAGCGGACCGGCACATGCGCCGCGCCCGGCCTCGTCGACACCGGCGACCGGCCCGAGCCCGCTGCGGTGCAGGGTGAACTCGTAGGTCCGCAGAGCCGCGGCACGGCGAACCGGGAATCGTGGTGGCCACCGGCTCATCACGCCACCTCGCCGGCCGACGCCGGAGCGGGTGACACCGCGCAGGCGAGTACATCGATGGTCATGGCGTGCCGCTCACTGCTGCGGGTCGACCGAGCCCACACCGCCCATCCGGGAGAACGGGTAGATGATGAACTGCGTTTTGCCGCGGATGTCGTCGACCGGAACGGTGCCGTCGCTGCTCGCGGTGATGTGGTAGCGCGAGTCCGAGGATCGGGTGCGGTTGTCGCCCATGACGAACACGCTGTTCTTGGGCACGGTGATCGGACCGAAATCCTTGCCCAGGCAGCTGTTGAGCTTGCCGTCGTCACCGATCGCACTTGGCGTGGCGGTGCCGTTGGCGAGGTTCTGCTGCTGCAGCGCCATGTTGACGTAGGGCTCCTTGAGCGCCTTGCCGTTGACCTTCACACCGACGCCCTCGCTGTTGCGGCATTCGACTGTCTGCCCCCCGACAGCAATGATGCGTTTGACGTAGTCGTTCTCGTCGGGAGGAGCGAATCCGAACCAGGACAACGCATCCTGCAGATGGTGTACCACCGGGTTCGAGGATCGCGGTGACACCCAGCCGTCCTCACCCCACGAATCGGGAACCTTGAACACGACGACGTCGCCGGGTTTGGGGTCCCCGAACGTGTAGGAGAGTTTGTCCACGAAGATCCGGTCGTTGGAGCACCCGGTGCACCCGATGAGGGTGGGCTCCATCGACTCGGAGGGAATGACGTACTGACGACCGATGAAGGTCTGCAGAATCCAGCTGATCAGCAGGACACAGGCGACGATGATGATCGTCTCCCGCAGCAGCGAACCCTTCTTCTTCTCGGGCTTGTCGCTCTTGGTCCGCCACGGCCGCGATGCTCGCGGACCGTCGTCGGCGGGATCGGTGCTGCCGGAGGGATCGGTGCCGCCGGCGGCGTAGGCGCGGTCGTCCCCGGCGCCGTCGCCGTCGCGATAGGTGTCAGCCACGTCGTCAGGGTAGACGCGTCAGCGCTTTTCCTTGATCTTGGCCGCCTTGCCGCGCAGATCGCGCAGGTAGTACAGCTTCGCGCGACGCACGTCGCCGCGGGTGAGGACGTCGATCTTGGCGATGTTCGGGCTGTGCACCGGGAAGGTACGCTCCACGCCGACGCCGAAGGAGACCTTGCGGACGGTGAAGGTCTCGCGGATGCCGCCGCCCTGGCGGCGGATGACGACACCCTTGAAGACCTGGACGCGTTCCTTGCTGCCCTCGATGACCTTGACGTGGACGTCAAGGGTGTCACCGGGACCGAATTCGGGGATGTCGTCGCGCAACGACTGCTTGTCGATGGTGTCCAGGATGTTCATGTGTCGTGGTCCTTATTCTGGCGTGGCGTGAACAGAGGAACCTGGCGGCCCGCCCTGATCCCCGGGGATCACCCGAGGTCAGGAGTGTGGTTCGACCGGTTCGTGCTCCGAGTCATGGTGTGTACCGGGATGGACGTCCGCAGGGGACGCCGGCATCAGGCAACCCGACTATTGTGCCAGACGACCCCCGGCCCGACGAAATCGCCGGTCACGGTCCGGCGACACCGCGCGACGACCGTGACGCGGCGGCGACCAGCGCTGCGCCGGACGCCGCGATCGCCGCTCGCGCCTGCGCCGACGGCGGTGACGCGGAGGCGACCGCCAACGGTGTGACGCCGGAGCTCTGCATATGGTGCAGCAGCGCGATCTCCGGGGCACGGCCGTCACCGACGAGTTCCTCACCGGACCGTATCGACATGCCCCGGCGCAGGTAGGGCACCGGGTCGCTGGTCGCGATCACCACCGTCCGACCGGTCTGCGGGTGCTCCCCCACTCCGACGGCGACCTGCACCCACGATCCGACGGCACCGGGCAGTGACATGTGCAGGGCGGCTGCCCGACGGGCAAGCGCGTCGTACTCGGCGCGGGTCAGTTCAGGCGGCTCGTCGGACTCCGCGTCGGGACCGGTTCGGGGGCCGGCCGGAACACGCCGCGCCGCCGCACCCACACCTGCGCCGGCCGCGGCCGCGCCGAGACCGGCGAAGCCACCCATCGGCATCATCCCACTCGTGGCGCCCGCGGAGCTTCCGGTCCGATCATCGGTGTGCTCACCGCCACCCGCAGCTAACGGGTCGGCCTGCACAAGCGCGCTGGACTGTTCGGTGTACTCGTCGCCGGCGGCCGTCAGTGCCATCCGGCCCGCACTCGCGGCCCGCACGGCAGACGTGTCGTCGCCGAGTGCCGCGGCAAGCGCACCGAGCATCTGGTCACGGTCGGTGATCGCCGTGACCAACTCGACTCGCAGACGCGCCGCGGCGGTCAGATCGGCGAACGCCTCGACGGTGTCCGCGGCGGCGGCCACCGCTCGTGCAGTCGCGGGCAACGCGGCGTCCTCGCCGCCGACGAGGTGCTCGCGTCCGGCGAGGATCGCCCGGGTGAAACGGCCGTCCCCACCCTCGACGTCGCGATATGCGGAGGCGAGGTCGGCCGCGATGTGTTCGAGTCGCTCGCGCAGGGCGGCCAGTGCGGTCGCGACCTGACGGAGGGTCGCGTCGTCGGTGGTGGGCCAGCATCCCGGGACGAGGCTCTCGGCCAGCGCACGGGTGTCGCCGCTCCACGGCTGCCCGCTCATCGTGCCGTCATCGCAGCCGCCCACGATGGTCGAAACCGCCTGCCGCACGACCATCGGTGTCGACGAGATCGCGGGTCCCGGCGTCGATCGACGCCGCGTGGGTGGTGACGTCGCGGACGGCGCTCGCCATCGCACCGGCGAGAGAGCTCACGACGCCGGCGAATCCGGTGCGGAACCGCAGCGCTCCGGGATCGTCTCCGAGTGCCGAATCGAGCTGTGCCAGAACCACTTCGAGATCGGCTCCGAGGTCGTCGAGGTGGCGGGCCGCGGTGGTGAGCGCGGCATGCAGTGTGCCGGTGGCGTCGGTGTCGACGTCGACCCTTTGCGGATCGGCGGTCATCGGGCGGACGGCTCGATGTCGGTGAGCGCCGGCGTGACCGTGCTCGCGGCGGTGAGCAGTTGCGCACGTTGGGTGCGCAACATGCCGTCGGCATCGGCGACGAGTCCGACGATCAGTTGCGCGAGTTGCTCTCCCCGATAGCGCCGCATGGCCGACGCGGTGATGTCGAGGCCGACCAGCACGCCACGCGCATCGACGGTCACCGACACCGCGCGATCCGGGCTGGTCGCCGTGGCGGTGAGACCGGCGACGGCGTCGGCCACCCGCCGCACCTCGCCACGCTGCCGCTCGACCTCGTCGAGCATGTCCGCCCAGCGCGCACCGATCACTCGACTGTTGCCGGAGTCCCCCACCGTCGCCTCCCCACTCACACGGATCGGTCGATCATATCCCCCGAATCCGACATCGGTTGGGTGGGAATCCACAGGGATTGGACCGGTCAGTGATCGGGGTGATCGACGCCCGGTAACAGGTCGGGGCGACGCTCACGGGTGCGTTGCATCGACTGCTCGTGACGCCACGCGGCGATCTTGGCGTGATCGCCGGAGAGCAGGATCGGCGGCACCGGGAGATCCCGCCAGATCTCGGGCCGCGTGTAGCTGGGGCCCTCGAGCAGGCCGTCGGAGAACGAATCCTCCTGGTGGGAGCGGGGATTGCCGAGGACACCGGGTATCAGCCGGACGGTGGCCTCGATCATCGCCATCGCGGCGACCTCGCCACCGATCAGCACGAAATCGCCGAGTGAGACCTCCTCGACGCGCACCCGTCGTGCGGCATCGTCGAAGACCCGCTGGTCGATGCCCTCGTAACGTCCGCATGCGAACACCAGATGTGGGTGCTCGCTCCAGCGATGCGCCGTGGCCTGATCGAACGGCACACCGGCTGGGGTGGGGACGACGAGCAGCGCGTCGTCGGGGCACACCTCGTCCAGACACGGACCCCACACCTCGGGTTTCATCACCATGCCGGGGCCCCCGCCATAGGGCGAGTCGTCGACACTGCGGTGGACGTCGTGGGTCCACGCACGCAGGTCGTGCACCCCGAGCTCGACGACTCCACGCTCGATTGCCTTGCCCAACAACGCAACCCGAAGCGGCTCGAGGTACTCGGGAAAGATGCTGACGACGTCGATGCGCACGTGGGGCGATTCCCCGGTCACTGCGCCGAACCGTTGGCGTCGTCGTCACCACCGGCGTCGGCGGCCGCGTCGTCGATGAGGCCGGGCGGCGGATCGATCTCGATGCCGTCGAGGGTCACCGTCGGCACGATCTCCCGGACGAACGGTACGAGAACCTCCCGATCGGCGTCGGTGCGCACGACCAGGATGTCGTTGGCAGGCAGGTGCAGGACGGAACCGACGACGCCCACGGCCACACCGTCGATCGTCGAGACCGCAACGCCCTCGAGTTCGTGGTCGTAGAAGGCGTCGGGGTCGTCACCCGAATCGACCTCCGAGCTGTCGATGAGGAACAGCGTGCCGCGCAGGGCGTCGGCGGCCGACCGATCGGTCACCTCGCCCAGCGACAGCAACAGCCGCCCGGAATGTTCCCGGGCGGCTGTCACCGTGAAAGTGCGCTCGCCCGCGCCTCGCGGCAGTCGGCCGAGCAGGGTCGTCCCACGCGCGAACCGCTCCTGCGGTTCATCGGTACGGACGTCGACGACGAGTTCGCCGCGAATACCGTGCGACTTGGCCACACGGCCCACCACGAGCTCCATCGGACTCCGGGAGATCAGCGATCGGTGTCGACGATGTCGACACGCATCCCACGACCACCGATACCCGAGACGAGAGTGCGCAGCGCGGTCGCGGTGCGGCCGTTGCGGCCGATGACCTTGCCGAGATCCTCGGGGTTCACGTGAACCTCGACCAGACGGCCACGTCGGCCGGTGATCAGCTCGACGCGGACGTCATCGGGGTTGGTGACGATGCCGCGGACCAGATGCTCCACCGCATCGGCGACGACAGCGCTCACGCCTGAGCCTTGTCCTCGGCGCCGGATGCGTCGTCAGCGGTTTCGGCCGGTGCGTCGTCCTTCTTGGCGGCCTTCTTCTTCGGGGTGGTCGCCTCGGCGACGGGCTCGCTGTCGGCGGCGGCGAGCGCAGCGTTGAACAGGTCGAGCTTGGAGGTCTTGGACTCGGCGACCTTCAGAGTGCCCTCGGCGCCCGGGAGGCCCTTGAACTTGTGCCAGTCACCGGTGACCTTGAGGATGGCGGTCACGGGCTCGGTCGGTTGCGCGCCGACGCCGAGCCAGTACTGGGCGCGCTCGGAGTCGACCTCGATGAGGCTCGGCTCTTCCTTCGGGTGGTACTTGCCGATCGTCTCGATCGCGCGGCCGTTACGGCGGGTGCGCGCGTCGGCGACGACGATGCGGTACTGGGGGTTGCGGATCTTGCCGAGCCGCGTGAGTTTGATCTTGACAGCCATGTCTTCATCTTTCGTGTGGTCACTGCGCAATTCAGCGACCCCACCGGTTGTGGGGCCCGGTTTTGCGATCTGTCTCGGTGTGACCGTCGGGCGGTGCGTGACCGGGTCCGACGAACCAGCAGATCATTGTGCCAGACCGGGTGAGCGAGGGAGAAATCGAGAGAGCCATACCCGGCCGGGCGACCCCTGCCGGGAGTGCGGACATGCGGTTATCCACCCCGCGAAAGATAACCGCATGTCCGGCCTCATGTCGGTCCGTCTCGCGCGTTCACGTCGATCGGACTCGCCCCGTGGCCGGGCCGCCCAGACGGCCCGGATGCAGTTGCGGACTGATCACGCCTGCAATGCATCTGTGACCCTACCGAACAGTAATAAAACGCACCAATGGTCGACGGGTGATTTGGATCACAAATGTCCCCTGCGCAGAGACCCGTGTGTCAGATGTGATCAGACGTGGATACCGGAGCAGACGACCGCTCGCGGATGCCGGAGCACACCGAGATCGGAGACCGGATTCTCGTCGAAGACCAAGAAGTCGGCGCGATCACCGTTGTCGAGGAGATCGGCCCCCAGCCACCGACGCGGTTCGGCACTCGCCGCCGCGATCGCGCCGCGCGCACCGAGACCGATGCCGGCGAGACGTTCGACCTCGTCGACGATCCGCCCGTGCTCGACGAAACCACCGGCATCCGTGCCGGCGAAGATTCTCACACCCGCCTCGCGCGCGGCGGCGAAGGTGTCCGCGGCGCGCGCGTGCAGGGCGCGCATGTTGGCCGCATATGTCGGGAACCGGTCGGCTCCGTCGGCGATACCCGGGAAATTGTCAACCTGAATCATGGTGGGCACCAGGGCAATAGAGCGCTCGACCATGGCATCGATGTGGTCGGCGGTCGCCCCGGTTCCGTGTTCGATGCAGTCGACTCCCGCAGCGATGAGGTCACCGAGCGCATCGGTACCGAAGACATGCGCGGTGATGCGTGCCCCGGCATCGTGGGCAGCACGAACCGCGGCGTCGAGTTGTGCACGGTCCCACAGCGGCGCGAGATCACCGACCTCACGGTCGATCCAGTCGCCGACGATCTTGACCCAGCCGTCCCCCGCGGCCGCCTGCCGCGTCACCTCGCCGGCGAGATCGTCCGGATCGTCGAGATCGACGCCGTAGTCACGCAGGTACCGTTTGGGCCGCGCAATGTGCTTGCCCGAGCGAATGAATCGCGGCGCCAATGGGTCGTCGTCGAGCGGATGGGTGTCCAGGGGCGAGCCGACCTCACGGATCAACAGGGTGCCCGCGGCCACGTCCTGACGCGCGAACGCACGTGCCTGATCGATCGTCACCCCGAGCCCGGGGGCGATGCCGACATGATTGTGGGCATCGACGAGTCCCGGCAGGATCCACACGTCGTCGGCTGCGGTCTGCGCATCGGGAATGGGTTCGGTCCGGATGCGCCCGCCGCGCACCCAGAACTCGATCGGCTCGTCGGTGAGCGGGTCACGACCCCGGTAATGCCGCGGCTCGCCGTGGTCGATCGGTGAATACCGGATCGAGTCCCGTTCTGCTGCAACGTCTCCGGGCATCGACCCGTTACTTCTTCTTCGGCTGCTGGAACTGGGAGATGTCGATGCCCTCGAGTCCGGGTGGGAGCTGGTCGAGTCCGGCGGGCATGTTCGACAGATCCGGGAAACCACCCGGCATCCCGGGGAATCCGCCGCGCACCTTCGGTGGCGTGGGTCCGCGGCCCTTGCTCTTGCCCTTCTTCCCCTTGCCCTTCTTGCGATTGGTCTTGCGGCCCGGGCCCATCATCCGTCCGGACATCTGCGCCATCATCTTGCGGGCCTCGAAGAAGCGGTCGACGAGCTGATTGACCTCGCTGACGGTGACACCCGAGCCGTTGGCGATACGCAGACGCCGAGAGGCGTTGATGATCTTGGGGTTGTCCCGCTCGGCCGGCGTCATGCCGCGGATGATCGCCTGCACGCGGTCGAGCTGCTTGTCGTCGACCTGCGACAACGCGTCCTTCATCTGCCCGGCTCCGGGCAGCATGCCGAGGATGTTGCCGATCGGGCCCATCTTGCGGATCATCTGCATCTGCTCGAGGAAGTCCTCGAGGGTCAGTTCACCCTGGGTGATCTTGGCGGCGGCCTCTTCGGCCTGCTGGGCGTCCCAGTGTTCCTCGGCCTGTTCGATGAGCGAGAGCACATCGCCCATGCCGAGGATGCGGCTGGCCATCCGGTCGGGATGGAAGACGTCGAAGTCCTCGAGCTTCTCACCCGAGGAGGCGAACATGATCGGCTGCCCGGTCACCTCACGCACCGACAGGGCTGCACCACCGCGGGCATCACCGTCGAGTTTGGTCAGCACCACACCGGTGAAGCCGACGCCCTCGGCGAACGCCTCGGCGGTGGTGACCGCGTCCTGACCGATCATCGCGTCCACGACGAACAGCACCTCGTCGGGACGGGTCGCGTCGCGGATGTCGGAGGCCTGCTTCATCAGCTCGGCGTCGATTCCGAGACGACCCGCGGTGTCGATGATGACGACGTCGTGGTGCTTGGCGCGGGCCTCGGCGACACCACCGGTCGCCACCGACACCGGGTCTCCGGCGGTCACGCCGAGCGGGTTGATCCCGACGGGGGCTGCCTCACCGCTGATGCTGGTACCCGGGTGCGGCGCGAACACCGGGACGCCTGCGCGTTCACCGACGATCTTGAGCTGTGAGACCGCGCCGGGACGCTGGAGATCGCAGGCGACCAGCAGCGGGGTGTGGCCCTGCTTCTTGAGCCAGGCGCCGAGCTTGCCCGCGAGCGTCGTCTTACCGGCACCCTGCAGGCCGGCGAGCATGATCACCGTCGGCGGGGTCTTGGCGAACCGGACGCGCCGCGTCTCGCCGCCGAGGATGCCGACGAGTTCCTCGTTGACGATCTTGACGACCTGCTGAGCCGGGTTCAGCGCCGCGGAGACCTCGGCACCCTTGGCGCGTTCCTTGATGCGCGCGATGAACGCACGCACCACCGGCAGCGACACGTCGGCTTCGAGCAGCGCGAGGCGGATCTCACGGCAGGTGCGGTCGATGTCGGCGTCGGAGAGGCGGCCCTTGCCGCGCAAATCCTTCAGCGCACCGGTCAACCGATCGGAGAGGGAGTCGAACATTCCACCATCTTTCCATGACCGGCTCGTGCTGCGCCCGACGCGGGTGCGCGTCGGGCGCAGCACGGCGACACGGCAGGCGCCGCCGACCGCTCGATCCCGCGAGGCGTCAGCTGATGGGTACTCCCGATCGGCCGCTGCCGCCGAAACTCGCCGGCCCCGGATCGTCGTCGGTTTCGGTGCGTGGCCGCGGTGGCGGACAGACCGCGAGCACCGCGTCGGCCAGCTCCGTCCGACGCTCGGGGGTGTCCTCCCCCAGCACGAGACAGAATGTGTCGACGACCGTGTTGCCCAGGGTGGCGACCTTGGCCCAACGCACCACGACGCCGGCGTGCTCGATCACGTCGCTGACCCGGCTCAACAGACCGAGCCGGTCGTCGGTGCGCAACTCCATGAGCACCCCTCCGTCGAGATCGGAGGACGTCCACAACACACGCGACGGGGCTACCGCGAACAATGCGGGCACCGCGTTGGCGGCCACCGTGGCGGGATCGTCGGGTGCGCCCTGCGCGACGGCCACCGCCCCGGGGGTCGCGACGATCGTGCCGATCGTCGGGGTCGGCGACTCGCGTTCGCGTTTGTCGAGCCGCTCGAGCACGCTGAACTTGCCGTCGACGGTCGCCATGAGCTGCTGTCGCAGCAACCCGGCCTCGGGCGGTGTCCCGAACACGGGCACCACCACGAAGCTGTTGATCGCGCGATTCTCGTGGCTCTGGACCGTCGCCGACAGCGAGCGCAATCCGTTGAGCGCCAACACACCGGCCATCTTCGACAGCATGCCCGGATGGTCCGGGGCGACCATCAGTACGGAGTAGGTGTGCAAGCCGTCCGTCGGTGTGATGCGGACCGCGAAGTCGTCGCTGCGCGCGAGCGCGATCATCTCGTCGGTCAGCGGTTCGGGGGTCGGCAGTTCCTCACCGTCGAGCAGGCGGGTCGCGCGCCGCACCAGATCGTTGATGAGTGAGGCCTTCCAGTCACCCCACACGCCCGGGCCCGTCGCCAGCGAATCCGCCTCCGCGAGTGCCGCGAGCAGTTCGAGCAGTAATCGGTTGTGTCCGAGCTTGTCGACGACCTCCTCGGCGGTGGCCGGGTCGTCGAGGTCACGGCGGGTGGCCACCGTGGGCAACAACAGGTGGTGTCGGACCATCTGCGACAGGATCGTCACGTCCTGCGGCCACAACCCGATTCGGTTGCCGACCTGGATGGCGAGTTCTGCACCGACGATGGAATGGTCTGCGCCGCGACCCTTTCCGAGATCGTGGATCAGAGCGCCGAGCAACAACAGATCCGGTCGGGTGACCCGGGTCGTCATCGCGCCGGCGTTGACGGCGGTCTCGACCAGATGCCGGTCGACGGTCCACGTGTGCACCGCATCGCGAGGAGGCAGGTCGCGCACCGCACCCCACTCGGGCAGGAGCCGACCCCACAGGCCGGTCCGATCGAGAGCCTCGATCGGGGCGACCATGTGGGGCCCCGAACCGAGCAGCACCAGCAGATCACCGAGCGCCTCGCTCGGCCACGGCTCGCGCAGCTCCGGGGCGTAGTCGGCCAACCGCGACAGGGTCGACGCGCTGATCGGCAGGCCGGTCCGCGCCGACGACGCCGCCACCCGCAGAATCAGTCCCGGGTCCTTGCTGGGAATGGCGTTGCGCGCCAACACGATTTCACCGTTGTGCTCGACGACGCCCTCGTCGAGCGGTCGCCGGATCGGTGAGCGGCGCAGTTTGGCCAACCCGCGTCGTGGCAGCGCATTACCCGCGGTCCGCAAACCGACATCGGTGGAGTACCCGATGGTGCGCGCGGCGTCGCTGATGACCCGTGCGAGGTCGAAACGATCCCCGAGGCGCAGTGCCGCGCCGATCTCGTCGGCATCCTGGGCGCGCACCTGTTCGCGTGGGCGCCCGGCGATCCGATGCAATTCGGTACGGATGTCCAGGAGTCGGTGATAGGCGACCTGCGGTCCGGCACCGGGAGAATCGGGCCGCAAATTGGCCATGCCGTCGGTCAGTTGGGCGATCGACAACGCACCGAGCAACTGCACGTCTCGGAGTCCGCCGCGACCGTTCTTGAGGTCCGGTTCGGCGCGGTGTGCGATGTCGCCGCTGCGTCGCCACCGATCCCGGGCATGTTCGACCACCGCCGGGAACCGGGTGCGGATCTCCGAACGCCATTGCTGGCGCACCCCACCGATCAGCAGCGACGACAGGTCCTCGTCGCCGGCGATGTGCCGGGCCTCGAGCAGACCGAGTGCGGCGGTGACGTCCTCGGAGGCCACCTGCAGCGCCTGCGGAACCGTGCGCACGCTGTGATCGAGCGCGATGTTGGCGTCCCACAACGGATACCAGAGGCCGTCGGCGACCTCGGAGACCCGCTCGGGTGACTGGTCCTCGTAGAGCAGGATCAGGTCGAGATCCGAGTGCGGCAGCAGTTCACCGCGTCCGAGCCCGCCGACGGCGACAATCGCCAGTCCACTACCGGGTTTGATCCCGAGTTCGGCACCCTTGCTGGTCAACCAGAACTCGTGCAGGTCGACGAGTACCTGGCGCAGGCCGGGGGCGTCGAGTCGATTGGGTCCGGACGCCTCGGTCAGCTGGCGTCGGGTTGCCGCGAGATCCGTTGCGGCAACCGGTGTCTGGGAAGGACGCGGCCCCGCGCCCGAATCATCATCGGACGCGGGGCCGTGACCAGTGCTCACGAAGGGCATCGGGCCCTCTCGCTACAGTGCGTCGGCGCCGCGCTCGCCGGTTCGGACGCGCACGACCGACTCCACCGGCGAGACCCAGACCTTCCCATCGCCGATCTTGCCGGTGCGGGCGGCCTCGACGATGACATCGACGACCTTGTCCACGGCGGCATCGTCCACGACGACCTCGACCCGCACCTTCGGGACGAAATCAACCGAGTACTCGGCGCCGCGGTAGACCTCCGTGTGGCCCTTCTGACGGCCGTAGCCCTGGACCTCACTGACGGTCATGCCCAGGATTCCGGCCTGCTCGAGACCTGCCTTGACGTCCTCGAGCGTGAACGGCTTCACGATTGCGGTGATCAGTTTCACTGTGGATCATGCCTCCTTGCCGGCACCAATGACGCCTGCCTGAGCGAGGGCCGAGCCCCCGCCGATCGGCGTGAAATCATATGCGGATTCTGCGTGCTGCGATTCGTCGAGACCCTGAGCCTCATCGGCCTCGTCCGCACGAAGACCGATGGTGAACTTGATCACGGCTGCAATTATTGCAGTGACGATGGCCGAATAGACCAATACGGAGCCTGCGCCGAGCACCTGACGCCACAGCTGATCCCAACCACCACCGTAGAAGAGGCCGTCGACGGCGGCCGGGGCCTTCTTGGTGGCCAGGAAGCCGATCAGCACGGTACCGAGGATACCGCCGACCATGTGAACGCCGACGACATCGAGCGCGTCGTCATATCCGAGCTTGTACTTCAGACCCACGGCCAGCGCACAGATGATGCCGGCGAGCACGCCGATGATCAGTGCACCCCAGATGTCGACCGACGAACAGGACGGCGTGATCGCCACGAGTCCTGCGACAATGCCCGACGCGGCACCCAGGCTGGTCGCGTGACCGTCGCGAATTCGCTCGGTGAGCAGCCAGCCGAGCATCGCCGCCGCGGTCGCGACAGTGGTGGTGATGAAGGTCGAACCGGCGACGCCGTTGGCCGAGGTCGCCGAACCGGCGTTGAAGCCGTACCAACCGAACCACAGCAATCCGGCGCCGAGCATCGTGAACGGCAGGTTGTGCGGCCGCATCGGGGACTTCGGCCAGCCCTTGCGCTTGCCGAGGAACAACACCAGAACCAGACCGGCGACACCGGAGTTGATGTGGACGGCCGTACCACCTGCGAAGTCGATCGCCTTGAGGTTGTTGGCGATCCAGCCGCCCTTCTCGGCGGTGACGCCGTTGAAGGCGAAGACCCAGTGGGCCACCGGGAAGTAGACGATCGTCGACCAGAGCACGGTGAAGGCGGTCCACGCACCGAACTTCATGCGATCGGCCACCGCACCGGAGACCAGGGCGACGGTGATGATGGCGAACATCAACTGGAACGCCACGAAGACCATCGCCGGGATCGTGCCGAAGATCGGAATGTCGACCGCAGGCGCCGCCGCGGTCTGCGTTGCGGGGTCGGCGGCCACCGCTGCGGCACCGTTGACACCCGCGAGCAGGTTCTTCAGTCCGAAGTATTCGCCCGGATCACCGAGCAGGCCGCCATTACTCGTTCCGAGGATGTCGTTGCCGAACGCCATCGAGAACCCGTAGATCGACCAGAGCACCGTGACGATGCCGGCCGACATCGCACTCATCATCATGATGTTCAGGACGTTCTTCGCGCGGACCATGCCGCCGTAGAAGAACGCCAGACCGGGCAGCGTCATACACAAGACGAGCGCCGAACTGGCCAGCATCCAGGCTGTGTCGCCCGAATCCGGCACACCCATAGTGGGGAAAGCCACTAGTATCCTCCTCATCCCACCGCTTACAGGCCGCGGTTTTGACCTGGAGAGAAGATTGCTTGGTGTTTGTTTCGGCGAGAGCTATTCGTCGTTTCCGCCATGTGAACCAGAGGGCACTTTATATTTCACCGGGGTTAAATCCCTGGTCGGTATGCAGCGGTGCGCATGATTGTGCAGTGCAAAACCACACGTTCACACATCGGCGAGAGCCGATGAGGACGCACCGGCTCTGGTGCACTCGGCTGTCACGGCTGCGTTGTGGGAGCCGAGAGTTGTCGGTACCAGGAGTTGTCAAAGCCTCGAATCCGTCGGTGCCGAGGGGCTCCGCAGAGGTTCCGGTGGCGAGGTGCCGGTGCGCAAGGGTGTCCGTCACCGGCCCCGCTCACAGAAGCGCGTCGACGAATGCCTCGGGCTCGAAGGGCGCGAGATCGTCGGCGCCTTCGCCGAGACCCACGAGCTTGACCGGGACACCGAGTTCCTCCTGGACGTGGAACACGATGCCGCCCTTGGCGGTACCGTCCAGCTTGGTCAGGACAACTCCGGTGATGTCGACAACCTCGGCGAACACCCGGGCCTGGGTGAGACCGTTCTGCCCCACCGTGGCGTCGAGAACGAGCAATACCTCGTCGACGGGTGCCTTCTTCTCCACGACGCGCTTGACCTTGCCCAGCTCGTCCATGAGTCCGGTCTTGGTGTGCAGCCGGCCCGCGGTGTCGATCATGACCACGTCGACACCGGAGTCGATGCCCTTCGCGACGGCGTCGAAGGCCACCGACGCCGGATCTGCCTGTTCCTTGCCGCGCACGATGTCGGCGCCCACCCGCTCGCCCCAGGTCTGGAGCTGATCGGCGGCGGCCGCGCGGAAGGTGTCGGCGGCGCCGAGTAGCACCCGCCGCCCGTCGGCGACGAGCACTCTCGCGAGTTTGCCGGTGGTGGTGGTCTTTCCGGTGCCGTTGACGCCGACGACCAGGATCACGGCCGGCTTGTCGGCGTGCGGTAGGGCGCGCACGGATCGGTCCATCTCCGGGTGGAGCTGGTCGACGAGGACGCGCTTGAGCAGCGCCCGGGCGTCGTCGGCGGTGCGTACCGGGTTGGTGGCCAGGTCGGTACGCAACCGCTCCACGACGGCAGTCGTCGACGCGGTACCGAGATCGGCCATCACGAGGGTGTCCTCGATCTCTTCCCAGCTGTCCTCGTCGAGGTCGCCGGCGCCGAGCAGCCCGAGCATGCTCTTGCCGATCGCGCCCTGCGAGCGCGACAGGCGGCCGCGGAGCCGACCGAGACGCCCGGCGGTCGGCGCGATCTCCTCGCGAGCAGGCGCCTGGGTGGCGCCGGAGGCATCCGCCGGGGCGGCCGCCTCGGTATCGAGAGCGCTGTCGGCGGGAGCGCTGTCGGCGTCGGCGGGAGCGCTGTCGGTGTCGGCGGGAGCGCTGTCGGTGTCGGCGGGAGCGCTGTCGGTGACGTCGGGAGCGCTGTCGACGACATCGGGAGCGCTGTCGGCGACAGCCGGGGCGCCGTCGTCGGTGGCGTCGGGGAGGCTGACCTCGGAGATTCCACGCTTGACCGAGTCACGTGGGATGGAGGCATCGTCGCCGACGGCGGGCTGGCCGTCGGTCTCGGTGCGCTCCTGCGACGGCAGCACCGGCTCGACGGTCGGCGTCGGGCCAGGTGCCGGTGGCGGCGCGGTGGCGGTACCCGCCCCGCCCTGGCTGAAACTGAAACCCGACCCGGCCTGGTATCCACCCGATCTGTCGACCTGGGGCTTGCTGCCGTCGGTGACCTGGCTGTCGGGCTGGTCGGTGAGCGAGATCCGCCGCCGCCGGGCGAGCACGATGCCCACCACGATGAGCGCGAGGATCACGACCACCGCGATGACGATGCCGATGATGATGTCGGTGTTCACTGGTGCACAGGTCCTGTTCTCCGTCGGTCTTGCGGTCGGGGGTGTCCGTCGGGATGTGTCAGTCGGTCGCGGGTTCCGGGGTCGCGAGTTCTGGGGTCGCGGCGACCGGGACGTCGACCCCCCGCAACCGTTGGGAGATCACCGTGGTGATCCCGTCGCCGCGCATGCTGACGCCGTAGAGCGCGTCGGCGACCTGCATCGTCGGCTTCTGGTGGGTGATCACGATCAGCTGTGACCGTTCCCGCAGTTGCTCGAACAGACTGATCAGGCGTCGCAGGTTGGTGTCGTCGAGTGCTGCCTCGACCTCGTCCATCACGTAGAACGGCGACGGCCGCGCACGGAAGATGGCGACCAGCATGGCGACCGCGGTCAACGACTTCTCGCCGCCGGACAGCAGAGACAGGCGTTTGACCTTCTTCCCCGGCGGCCGGGCCTCGACCTCGACTCCGGTGGTGAGCATGTCGCCGGGTTCGGTGAGGATCAGTCGGCCCTCACCGCCGGGGAACAGTGTCGAAAACACCTGTGCGAATTCGCGTTCCACGTCGGCGTAGGCCTCGGTGAACACCTGCAGGATGCGGGCGTCGACCTCCTCGACCACCGACATCAGGTCCTTGCGGGCGGCCTTGACGTCCTCGAGTTGCGCAGAGAGGAACGTGTAGCGCTCCTCGAGTGCGGCGAATTCCTCGAGCGCGAGGGGGTTCACCCGTCCCAACGTGTTGAGGTCTTTCTGTGCCTTCTTGGCCCGTGACTCCTGGGTGGCGCGGTCGAAGGGCATCGGCGCCGGGGCCACCACCTGATCACCACGTGCCTTGGCGGCCTCGTACTCGGCCATTTCGAGCGCCGACGGCGGCATCGGCACGTCCGGCCCATATTCCGCGACGAGGTCGTCGGGCGCCATCGCGAACTGCTCGAGTACCTGCTCCTCGAGTTGTTCGATCCGCAAGGTGGCCTGCGCGCGGGCCACCTCATCGCGGTGCACGGCGTCCTTGAGCGTGCTCAACCGCTGCGAGAGGGTGTTGACGCGGCTCTTGAGTTCGTCGACGGCCGCGGTGCGGGTGGCGCGCACCTGCTCGAGTTCGTCGCGCCCGGCCTGCGCGGTGGCGACGGCGGCGGCGACCCGCTCGGACACCTCCGCAGCCGACGCGGCGACGGCGGCGGCGACCGTGGCGGCCTGCCGTCGGGCCTCGTTCTGACGGCGCACGCGCTCCCGCGAGTCGCGTTCACGCTGCGCCGCGCGCCGCAACGATTCCGCGCGACCGCGCACCGACGCGAGGCGCTCTTCGGCGGTGCGCATCGCCAGCCGTGCCTCCATCTCGGCGCTGCGGGCCGCGGCCACCGCCTCGGCTGCCAGTGTGCGTTCCCCCGAATCGACCTCGCCGGTCGGTTCTTCGGTGCCCTCACCCTGGGCGAGTGCAAGACGTTGTTCGAGTTCGTCGAGTTTCGCGACCGTCTCGGCGCGGCCGGTCTCGACGAAGTTGCGCTGCCGGGTGAGCCGGTCGGCCTCGGCCTGCGCCGCGCGGATCTCCTGCCCGAGCCGGGCGAGATGTTCGTATGCCCCGCCCACGGCGCTGTCGGACTCGTGCAGCGCAGCGAGTGCCTGTTCGGCGGCTTCCCGGCGCTGTTGCTGTTCGGCCAACGCACCCTGCAGGGCAGCGGCAAGTTCTTCGACCCGCCGGCGGGTGGCGGCGAGGTCGGTGGTCGCGGTGTCGATCGCCGACTGGACCTCCAACGTCGACGGCCGGTGTGATGATCCGCCTTCGATGGTCGCGCGGGACACCCGGTCGCCGTCGCCGGTGACCGCGCGCACGCCGAGCGCTCCGGCCACCTCGACGGCGGCCTCGGTGCTGTCCACCAGGACGGTGTCGGCGAGGATCAGCTCGATCGCGGGCCGGATGGACGGCGCGCAGGTCACCACCGACGACGCCCACACCGCTCCGTCGGGAAGCGGGTCGGTGCGTGGTGAGGGAGTGTGGGTCAGGCCGCCGACGATCATCGACGCCCGGCCACCGTCACCGGCTTTGAGCAACTCGAGGGCGCGCAGCGCCGACGACGGATCGGCGGCGGCGATCGCATCGACCGCACCGCCGAGCGCACCGGCGATCGCGGTCTCGTAACCGGCGTCGACGGTCAACAGCTCCGACATGGTACCGAGGAGTCCGTCGGCCACATTCTCCATCAGCCAGGCACCGCCGTCGCCTCGCTCGAGGCCCACCGACAGGGCTTCGATGCGCGCGGTCAACGACGCGATCCGCTGTTCGGCCTCGCGTTCCTCGGCCTGCAGTGTCGCGACACGCTCGTTCGACAGGTTGAGCGCGCTGACACAGCGCTCGTGGTGTTCGTCGAGGCCCTTCTCCGAGGCTTCGAGTTCACCCAACGACTCGGCCACCTCGTCCTGCTGGGTTTGCGCGATCTGCGAACGCTCGACCGCGGCGGCGATGGCCTCGGTCAGACGTGTGGTCTCGGCGTCGACCGAATCGGCCTTGGTCCGCAGATTGTCGACCTGCCCTTCGAGGCGGGCGAGGCCCTCCCGACGGTCGGCGATCGCCCGCACCGCGGCCAGATGCGCCTGCTCTGCCGCTGCGGCAGCCCGTTCGCGTTGCGCCAGTTCGTCTTTGGCGCCTTCAAGGAACTCGGCGGCGCTTTCCACCGCGGCCGTCATCTCCGCCTCGGTCTCGGCGGCCTCGTCGGCCTGGCGTTCGAGGTCCTCGGGGTCGGGACCGCTGGACGCGGTGACCGGTTCGTCGAGATAGCGGCTGCGTTCGGTGGCGACGCGGGCGGTGGCGTCGACCCGCTCGGCCAATGCCGAGAGCGTGAACCATGCCTGACCGGCGGCCTCTGCGGCGGGCACCACCTGTGCGAGATGCTCTTCGTGATCGGCGAGTTCACCCGACACGGCATCGAGTTCGGCGGAGACCTCGTCCTGCTCGCGACGGATGTTGTCCTCGACGGCGGTGTGCTCGGCCATCTCGGCGCGGCGGGTCACCAGGTCGTCGGCGGCCAGCCGTAGCCGGGCGTCGCGGAGGTCGGCCTGGATGGTCTGCGCGCGGCGTGCCACCTCGGCCTGGCGTCCGAGTGGTTTGAGCTGGCGGCGCAGTTCGGCGGTCAGGTCGGACAGGCGGTCCAGGTTGGCCTGCATCGACTGCAGTTTGCGGACCGCTTTCTCCTTGCGTTTGCGGTGTTTGAGGACGCCTGCGGCCTCCTCGATGAAGGCGCGGCGATCTTCCGGCCGGGATTCGAGGATGGCCGCGAGGCGCCCCTGCCCGACGATGACGTGCATTTCCCGGCCGATTCCGGAGTCCGACAGCAGCTCCTGGACGTCCATCAGTCGGCACGAGTTGCCGTTGATCTCGTATTCGCCCGCCCCGTCGCGGAACATGCGGCGGGTGATCGACACCTCGGAGTATTCGATGGGGAGCGCGCCGTCGGAGTTGTCGATGGTGAGGGTGACCTCGGCGCGGCCCAGCGGTGGGCGGCCCGAGGTTCCGGCGAAGATGACGTCCTCCATCTTTCCGCCGCGCAGTGCCTTGGCGCCCTGCTCCCCCATCACCCAGGTCAGCGCGTCGACGACGTTGGACTTGCCGGACCCGTTGGGCCCGACCACGCAGGTGATCCCGGGCTCGAAGCGCAGGGTGGTCGCCGACGCGAAGGACTTGAAGCCCTTGAGGGTGAGCGACTTGAGGTGCACGACGGTACAGCCTACTCATCTCGGACGAGGCGGGGCCCGCCCCCGGGCCTACTTCTCGACGAATCCGGTCACACCGGCGCGCGGTGCGTCGTAGGAGTCGACGACGAGATCCACGTGCCCCGGCGTCGTGTCGGAACGCAGGAGCGCGACGAGCGCGCGCACCGCCTCGGCCGGTCCCTGGGCGACGACGCGCACCCGACCGTCGGGTTGGTTGGCGGCGTATCCGACGAGGCCGAGTTCCAGTGCGCGGGAACGTGTCCACCATCGGAACCCGACTCCTTGCACGTGTCCGTGGACGTAGGCGGTCAGCCGGATCGCATCGGCGCTATCGGCGTCGTCGGTCATCGTGGTCTCGTCCTGTCTCACTCGGTGTCGATGCGCAGGCCGACCTCGGCTCCGGCTTTGATGGTCCGCCCGACGGTGCACACCGCGTCGATCGCGCGCTCGACGACGACGAGTAGGCGTTGCGCGGCCTCAGGGTCGAGTTCGGACAGATCCACTTCGAGCACCTCGTCGAGACGCGGGTACACCTCGTCGTCCCGGTCGGCGGTGCCGCTCACCCGGATCGTCGCGTCGTAGTCGTCGCCGAGTCGTCGCGACAGCGGCCTGTCCGACGACATGCCGGTGCATGCGGCCAGCGCGATTTTCAGGAGCTCACCGGGCGTGAAGACGCCTTCGACGTCCTCGGAACCGACGAGTACCTCGGCTCCCCGCGAGGAACGACCGGTGTAGCGACGCGTTCCGGTGCGCTCCACCCACAGCTCGGTGTGCTGATGCGGCGCGGCGGCCGCGTTGCCCTTGTCGGCCGTGCCGTGCCGGTCGGCGTGATTCTCGACGGTCATCCTGAGATCGCTCCTTCGTCCATGATCCTCGTGGCACCCAACGTCGCGGGCGGGCTGATGCTTCCGGGGTACCGGCAACCGGCGGCGCGGGTCACATCCGTGGTCGGCGCTGACACTGCGGACAGGAGAACGAACTGCGGTTCATGAAGTGCTCACGACGCATGATCCGTCCGCACCGCCGGCACGGCTGACCCTCGCGACCATAGGCGTTGAGCGACCGCTCGAAGTAGCCGGACTGTCCGTTGACGTTGACGTAGAGCGCGTCGAAAGATGTACCGCCGACCTTCAGCGCTTGTGCCATGACGTCGGTGGCGGCGTCGATCAGTTCGCGAATCTTCTTGGGCGCCAACGTGTCGGTGACCCTGGTGCCGTGCAGCCGGGCGAGCCAGAGGGCCTCGTCGGCGTAGATGTTGCCGACCCCGGAGATGATCGTCTGATCGAGCAGTGCTCTTTTGATCTCTGTGTGTCGCGCACGGATCCTCGCGACGACGGCCGAGGTGTCGAAGCCCGGATCGAACGGGTCCGGCGCGATGTGTGCGATCGACGCGGGCACGCGGGGCAACACACCGTCGTCCGAATCCATTGCAGCAGACGCATTCTCGGGCGTGAACGGGTCGGGCACATGCTCGTCGACGTGCCAGCCACCGAAGGTACGCTGATCGACGAAGCGCAGCTCGTTGCCGTCGGCAAGGTGTGCGCGGATACGCAGGTGGGTGTGGTCGGGTGCTCCCGCCCGTGCGATGAGCATCTGGCCGCTCATCCCGAGGTGGACGACCAGCGCGGCGTCGTCGGTGTCGTCGGCGACGTCGAGCCAGAGGTATTTGCCACGACGGCGCGCAGCGGTGACGGTCTTCCCCGCGAGCCGCGACGCGAGATCGGCGGATTCGCCCGCGTGGCGGCGTACCGCGCGGGGGTGGAGTACCTCGACCGTGGTGATCCGTTGCCCGACGACGTGATCGGCCAAGCCCAGGCGCACGGTCTCGACCTCGGGTAATTCAGGCATCGACGCTCCGGCGCGGGGTGGTCACGACGCCCCGGCGCGGTCGGTCAGGGTCTGCCAGGCCAGTGCCGCCGCCTTTTGCTCGGCTTCTTTCTTGGTCCGGCCGACACCTTCTCCGACGCTCTCGCCGGCCACCACCGCAACCGCGGTGAACTCCTTGTTGTGGTCCGGCCCGGTCGAGGAGACCTGATACTGCGGCGGCCCGAAACCGTGCTCGGCGGTGAGCTCCTGAAGTGAGGTCTTCCAGTCCAGTCCGGCACCGAGATCGCCTGCACGGTCGATGATCTCGTCGAAGAGATCACCGATGACGCGTTGCGACACCTCGAGGCCGTGTTCGAGATAGACCGCACCGAACAATGATTCGAGACCGTCGGCGAGGATCGAGTCCTTGTCGCGACCGCCGGTGAGCTCCTCACCTCGGCCCAGGTACAGGTAGGCCCCGAGCCCGTCGTCGGAGAGGCCGCGGGCCACACCGGCGAGCGCGTGCATGTTCACCACACTCGCCCGGATCTTGGCCAGCTCGCCCTCGGGCCGGTCGGGGAAACGCAGATACAGCCGTTCGGTGATGACCACGCCGAGTACCGAGTCGCCCAGGAACTCCAGGCGCTCGTTGGTCGGCAGGCCCCCGTGTTCGTAGGCGTAGGAACGATGTGTCAGAGCCAGGGTCAGCAGCTCGTCGGAGATCTCGGCGCCGAGTGCGGACAGCAGAGGAACGCACGACGGGGGTTGTTTCCCCCGACGTCTGCCTTCGCTCACTGCGGACCCTGGGACTGCTCGGGATCGGTGTCGGACGACTCCTCATCGACATCGGCGAACTTCTGGGCGAGACCGGCCCAGCGCGGGTCGATGATCTCGTGTCCGTGGCCGGGTTCTGCGGTGGCCATGCGCACACCGCACACACTGCACAGGCCCTCACAGTCCTCGGTACACAACGGCGACATCGGCAGTTCGAGCGCGACGGCGTCGATGATGGACTGCTCGAGGTCGATCCGGTCGTCGTTGATGCGGTGGATCTCGTCGGCGTCGGTGGTCTGCTCGGTCTCACTGTCGGGATAGGCGAAGAGCTCGGTCAGGAAGACGGTGACGGTCCCGTCGACGGGTTCGAGACACCGCGAACACTGGCCCTCGGTTTCGCCGCAGACCGTGCCGCTGACGAGAACTCCCTCGCTCACCGACTCGAGTCGCAGGTCGAGATCCACCTCGGACGCGGCGGGGATACCGATCATCTCCAGCCCGAGCCGTTCGGGTGTCACGGCGGTCCGGTGCACCTCGGTCATCGTCCCCGGACGACGTCCGAGAGAGCGGATGTCGAGCACGAAGGGATCACGGGCGTGCGCGGATGCCTCACCCGTGCTCACACCTGGGGTCACTGCGTTTTCGGCCACAGATGCACCATACGCCCGGGTCAGCGAATCCTCGAATGAGCTCGCCCGGCCCGTGTCGGCACCGCTTCGCGGACTCAGACCGCGAGCGGCGAAACGTCGTCGGCGGCCTCGGACCGGGCCCGACCGCGGGCCGGATCGTGGTCGACGCTGCGGGGATATTCGACGTAATCGTGCATGCCCGCGCCGGTACGCAGCTGATGGCGACCGCGGTTCACCGACCGCAGGGTGTTGGTGAGGGTTTCCTCGAATTGCGCCAGCTTCTCGTCGACGTAGACGTCGCAGTCACCGCGCAACCGGTCGGCCTCGGCGTGTGCCGCGTCGATGATGCGCTCGGCCTCGGATTTCGCGGCGGCGACGACCTCGGCCTCGGACACCAGACGCTGCTGTTCGGCAATGCCGTCGGCGACCGACTTGTCGTAGGTGTTGTTCGCGGCGTCGATGGTGCGCTGCGCCTCGGCGCGTGCCCGCCCGGTGACGGCCTCGAATTCGCGGGCCGCGCTGGACGAGAGCCGCCGAGCCTCTTCGGTCGCGTCCTCGACGAGGGACTTGCCGTGATTGCTTGCCTCGTCGACCATGCGGTCGGCCTGCGACTTGGCGTCGGCGAGGATGCGGTCGGCCTCGGCACGGGCGTGGGCGAGCACCGCTTCCGACTCGGAATCGGCGTTGCCGATCACGGTGTCGGCGTGCGAACGCGCGTCCTCGAGCATCGAGTCACGGCTGTCGAGAACGTCCTGGGCGTCGTCGAGCTCACCCGGGATCGAGTCCTTGATGTCGTCGAGCAGTTCGAGCACATCTCCCCGCGGGACCACACATCCGGCGGTCATGGGGACACTCCGCGCCTCCTCGACGATCGCAACGAGTTCGTCGAGCGCTTCAAATACCCGGTACACAGCCACCCCAATCCGGCTCACGCCAATGGTCATCTGGTGAAACGTCTGTGACTATTGTGCCGAATGGGATGTGTGTGACTACGGAGGTCACAGTGATCGGCGTGTCGCGTGGTACGCGAACGCAACAGGGTGTGCGGTCAGTCGGGTATCCGGAACGACCCGAAGACCAGCTCCTTGCGCAGTTCGAAGCCCAGTGATTCGTAGAGGCGGATCGCCGTGACGTTCTCGGCCGCGGTGTGCAGGAACGGGATCTCACCGCGCCGAACGATCCCGTCGGCGACAGCCAGGACCAGACGCGACGCCAGCCCCCGACTCCGGTGTGCCGGATCGGTGCACACGGCACTGATCTCGGTGGCGCCGGCCGGATGTAGTCGCTCCCCTGCCATCGCGATCAACGCGCCACCGTGCCTGAGTCCGAGATAGGTGCCCATCTCGATGGTGCGCGGCAGGAACGGCCCGGGTCG
The DNA here is from genome assembly GCF_059511865.1 of Gordonia sp. YC-XJ4. Taxonomy (NCBI): domain Bacteria; kingdom Bacillati; phylum Actinomycetota; class Actinomycetes; order Mycobacteriales; family Gordoniaceae; genus Gordonia; species Gordonia sp. YC-XJ4. The sequence goes on along the minus strand of NZ_CM183447.1, from coordinate 2,389,926 downwards.
GGTGCGGGCGACGAGGTCGAGCATCTCGGGGACGTCGTCGTCGGTGAGGATCACCGCCGCCGGATCCGGTGCGGACTCGACGGCACGGGCGATCATCTGCACACCGGGCAGGGCCATCGTCGTCGCCCAGCCGGGCGGCGGCGTCGGCATCGACCCCGAGATCGGCAGTGTGCCACCGGGACCGAAGAGCTCGACGGCGTCCGACCAATCCGCGGGGCCGGGATCGAGTGGGAACGCCGCGAACACCGACACGTCGCGTCGGTAGCGCAACACCCGTCCGCGTCGTTGCGCGAGATGCCGGTGGTGACCGCTCAGCGACGATCGGACCGGATCGTCGAGGACGTCGACACCCGATCGGGCCGTCGGCGAAGCATCAGCCGTGCGCTCACTCATGACTCGATGATGTCCCATCGGCACGACTCCTTTTCCATCCCGTCCCTCTCTGTCCCACCCGTCTTCATCCCGGCCACCTCAGCTGTCGTTGCGCGGCAGTCCGGGCGGATTCACCTGTGACGTCGGTACGGCCTCGGCGGAGAGGTTCCACGCGGCCAGCCACTTCGCGTACACACCCGTGGTGATCAGGTGGTTGATCGCGTCGGCGAGCGGCCCGACGAGTTCGTCACCCTTCTTCGTCGTGGCCGCGATCAATCCCTGCAGCGTCGACCCGGCCCCGGAATACGTGCCGGCGACACGGGTGGCTTTCGGGGTGCCCGCGGTCTGCCGGACGTGATAGGAGATGCTCGGATTCGGCGCGAGGTAGGCGTCGATCTTGCCCGAGGCAAGGGCCAGGTTGATCGAGTTGGCGTCCGGGAAGTAGACGACGTCGAGGGTCTTGCCCTCGGCGGTGAGCTTGTCCCGCCACTCCAGCAGTAGGCGTTCCTGGTTGGTGCCCGACCCGACGGCCACCTTCTTGCCCGCAAGGCTCTCGTAGTTGCCGTCGAAGTTCCAGGAGCTCGCCTTGAGCACTTCGAAGGCGATTTCGTCCTTGCGGTAGGTCGCGAAGTCGTATTTTTCCTTGCGCTCTTCGGTGACGGTGATGTTGGAGAATCCGACATCTGTTCGCCCGCTGTCGATTCCGACGAAGAGGTTCTCCCACGTGGCGTTGGTGATCACCGGTGTGAGCCCGAGGACGGCCGCGACGAGGCGGCCGAGGTCGGGTTCGGCGCCGGTCAGCGTGTGCTGATCGGACCCGATGAACGCCAGAGGCGGATACCCCGAGGGCAGTGCCCCGATCCCGATCGACAGCTCCCCGGAGTCACGCACCGCCGCCGGCAGCGCGTTGCGAATCGAATCGACCTGCGGCACAGTCACATCGATTTGGTTGGCGGCGCCGTTGGAGACCGCGCCGATGACGACACCGCCCGGCTTTCCGGATGGTTGCGCGGCGTCGGTGGAACCGCCCGAGCACGCGGTGAGCAGACTGCCGACGAGGCCGAGTGCCACGGTGACGGCACCGAGCCGCGTCGCGGCCCGGCGACGAGCGCGCGTTCGGGGGGTGACGCGATCGGCGGAACGCGTTGGTGACATGGAGTTACTCCGTTTCTGGGGTGTGACGGCAGGGAGGATGACGACGTGCCCCGGCGGGGTCGCCGACGGTGGTGGCGGTCGGTGAGTGGTGGTCGGTGTGTGGTGGTCGGTGTGTGGTGGTCGATGTGTCGCGGTCAGAGCACTCGGAGCAGGAAGTCCTTGGTGCGCTGGTGTGTCGGATGATCGAGGACCTGCTCCGGGGTGCCCTGCTCGACGATGCGGCCGTCGTCGAGGAAGACGATGGTGTCGGCGACCTCGCGGGCGAAGCCGATCTCGTGGGTCACCACGATCAAGGTGGTGCCGGTGGCGGCGAGATCACGGATCACCGCGAGGACGTCGCCCACGAGCTCGGGATCGAGCGCCGAGGTCGGCTCGTCGAAGAGCAGCACCCCCGGCTCGACGGCCAACGCCCGGGCGATGGCGACCCGCTGTTGCTGACCGCCGGAGAGCTGGCGCGGATATGCGTCGTACTTGTCCGAGAGTCCCACGCGCGCAAGGAGTGCGCGGGCAGCGCGCTCGGCGTCCGCGCGGGTGATCCGGCCGGTCGAGACCAATGGTGCCGCGACATTCTGGCCGGCGGTGAGGTTGGAGAACAGGTTGAATGACTGGAAGACGTAGCCGATGCGGCGCCGCTGTCGCAGGATCTCGCGTTCGGGCAATTCCCGGAGACGGCCGCCGGTACGGCGGACGCCGATCAGTTCGCCGCCCACGCTGACGTGGCCTGCGTCGAGCCGTTCGAGATGGTTCACGGCACGGAGCAGGGTCGACTTGCCCGAGCCCGAGGGTCCGAGGATCACCGTCACCTCTCCCGGGCGGATCGTGAGGTCGATGCCCTTGAGGACGTGATGGTCGGCGTAGAAGCGGTGGGCGCCCACGATCTGCACCTCGGCACCGGCCGGCGTCGTGTCCGGTGTGATGGCGGCGCGCGTCATGCGGCACGCTCCCAGGGACGCAGGGCGATGCTCCGGCGAACGCCGGCAACAGCGAACCGCAATCGCTGTATCGGCGTGGGGGGCAGGGTGCGGACCGCCCCTCGCGCGAAGTAGCGCTCGATGTAGAACTGGACGATCGAGACGGCGCTGGTGAGGATCACGTACCAGACCGTCGCCACCATCAGCAGTGGGATGATGTCACCGGAATAGGTGCTCGACTGGGTCGAGACCACGCCGAACAGATCGAGTAGCGACACGTAGTAGACCAGCGATGTCGACTTGATCAGCCCGATCAGCAGATTCACATACGACGGCACGATGGACCGCAGAGCCTGCGGCAATGTGATGCGCAGAAAGTGATAACGACGTGGAATGCCCAGTGCGGCAGCGGCTTCGTGTTGGCCCGCGTCAACCGACAGGATGCCGCCGCGCACGATCTCGGCGGCGAACGCCGCCTCGTGGACGGTGATACCGATGACGGCGATCAGGAACGGGGTGGCGAGATCGGCCTCGGAGAAATGAAACAGTCCCGGGCCGAACGGAACACCGATACTCAGACTCTGGTAGAGCGCCCCGAAGTTGAACAGGATGAGGAGCAGTACGATCAGCGGGATCGATCGAAAGAACCAGACGTAACCCCAGCTGACCGCCGCGAGCACGGGATTGTTCGACAGCCGCATCAGCGCCAGGACGATGCCCACGGCCAGGGCGAGCACCGCACTGTACGCTGCGACCTCCAAGGTGACCCCGAGGCCTTCGAGAATGACAGGGCGAAAGAACCAGTACCCGAACCGATCCCATTGGAAGAACGCGTTGGTGGCCAGGCCGTGGACCAACTGCGCACCGACGATGAGCACGATCGCGGCGAGAACCCACCGGCCGGGATGACGCAGGGGCGCAACGCGTTCGGCGACCGGCGGCGTAGTCGTGCCCGCCGACGACGGGTGCGAGTCCCCCGACGGCGCCGGGTGTGGATCGGCACTCGTGGACGGCGATGGGGCGGACATGGCGGCACTCTCCTCCAACCGGGGAACGGGGCACGCGAGGAGAGGCGTGCCCGACGACACCCCGGGCGTATCCCGCGGGTACCGACGACCACGACGGCACGACGACTCCTCACGAAATCGTTGTGGCCGTTTCCATCACGCTTATCGGGACATTCCCGATCCGGTCGTCACCTGGGGCACCCCACCGCGATGCGAGGGTTGCCGGTCAACCAGCCAGGGCTTGTCGTTGACGCTCATGACCGTCTCGTTCACGCTAATACCGCACGCCGCAGCGGTCAGTATTTACATTCGTCGATGAGTGAAAGTCTCGTGGCGTCGGCGTCGGACACCATAGTCGTCTGACGCTGCGTTATTCGTCTGACGCTGCGTTCCTCAGACCTGCGTTCGTCAGACGCTGCGTTCACCGGCCAGGATCGCCTCGAGGCGCCGGTGGATGTGCGGGGAGAGAAAGGGTGTCACGTCGCCGCCGAGCTTGGCGACCTCTTTCACCAGCGAACTCGAGACGTGCGCGAAGCGCGGATCGGTCAGCAGGAACACGGTCTCGACGTCGGCCAGCTCACGATTCATCTGCGCCATCGGAAGCTCGTAGTCGAAGTCCACCGACGAGCGCAGACCCTTGACGATGGAGTGGATCGCGTTCTCTCTGAGATAGTCGACGAGCAGGCCGGTCCACTGATCCACCCGCACATTGGGCAGATCGGCGCAGTCCTCCCGGATCAGTTCGAGCCGCTCCGGGACCGAGAACAGGCCGCGCTTGTTGGGATTGACGACAACGGTGACCACCAGCTCGTCGAAACACGCGGCAGCCCGCTCGACGACGTAACGGTGGCCGCGCGTGAAGGGATCGAAGGAGCCGGGGATCACCGCACTGGTCATACTCTCCAGAACCTACCCGGCCTCCCCGCCGGTGACTCGCGCGACCTGCACCGTGGTGTCGCCGTAGGACTTGTCGGTGACGACCTCCCAGCCGACTGGCCATCTCGTCGTGGCCCGGCGGCCCCGCTCAAGGACCAGTAGGCCACCGTCGGCGAGCCAACCGCCCGCGCCGAGCGCCGCGAGGTCGCCGTGCACCTCGTCGTCGGTGAATGCATAGGGCGGGTCGGAGAAGATCACATCGAAGCGGCCCGTCACACCTACTCGGGCCGGGACGTCCGCTCGGGCCGGGCCGGCCAGGAACGCCGACACCGGTGCGGTGATCACCCGGCCCACCTCGGCGACGCCGAGCGCCCTCAGGTTGGCGGTGACGACAGCGGTGGCGCGACGACGGTTGTCGACGAACACGGCCGAGGACGCGCCACGGGAGAGTGCTTCGAGGCCCAGCGCACCAGACCCGGCATAGAGGTCGAGGATGGCGGCACCCTCCAGATCGATCCGGGCGTCGAGAATGTTGAACACCGCCTCGCGCACCCGATCGGAGGTGGGCCGGGTCCCGGCGTCGGGAACCTTCAGTGGTCGTCCGCCGTGGCGGCCGGCGATGATCCGGGTCACCGAACCATTCTCCCATTGCCGATTCGGTTGAGCCGTCCCCCTCGACGGGCGGCGCCACCGGGGTCGTCACCGCGGTCGCCGCCGGACAATTCGCCCACCCGCAGCGAGTCGTCGCAAGCGTTTGTGTCCCGCATCACAAATACCGGATGAACTGGGCATTGAGGGGGCATTTCCCCACCGATTTACGCAGGCAGGTGAATTCGTCGACACACGTTGTTAACGTCGAATACGTTATGAGCCCGTCCCACACAAGAACGGCCCCATCACCCCTTCTCACTCTCGACTACCGGGTTCCCTCGGTGGCCGACGGTACCCGACTCTGGGAGATTGCCAAGGACTCCCAGGTGCTCGACGTGAATTCCAGCTACGCCTACGTACTGTGGTGCCGAGACTTCGCCGAGACGTCCATCGTCGCCGAGGTCGACGGCCGCACTGCAGGATTCGTCACCGGATATCGACGTCCGTCCGACCCGTCGACCCTCATGGTCTGGCAGGTCGCGGTCGACGACGCGTATCGCGGTCACGGGATCGCAGCAACGATGCTGCATCGACTCATCGATCGTGCCGCACGACGCGGGGTGGTGGCCATGCACACCACCATCAGCCCCGACAACGTTGCCTCGCAACGATTGTTCGCATCGGTGGCTGCCGCTCGCGGACTCCGATTCGCCCGGCGCGACCTTTTCGCCGCCGGCGACTTCCCGGACGCACACGAGCCCGAGGACCTCTATCTGCTCGAGCCCGAGGTTCCCGAACCCTGATCCCGGGCAACAGGAGTCGGCTCCCGAGCCGGTCCTGATCCACCAGCCACACGGTCAAAGATGGGTCCGCACAACATGTGTCGATCAGGTTGCTCCGTACATGTTGGTGCGCACCGGTATCCCCGCGCGGGCCACGCCGATCCGCTCTGTGCGGATCTCACCTGCGGTGGCGGCGCGACGCGCGCCCCGGGCGACGGCCTCACAGATTTCCCACATTGGAGGAATAACCATGAACGACCAACCCACCGCCAAGAAGACCTCGATCGATGATTCGGTCTTCACCCAACACGAATCCGAGGTCCGCAGTTACTGCCGTAGCTGGCCGACGGTGTTCGGCCAGGCTCGTGGGTCGTGGCTGACCGACACCAACGGCGACCGCTACCTGGACTTCTTCGCCGGGGCCGGTGCGCTCAACTACGGCCACAACAACCCGGTCCTCAAGTCCGCGTTGCTCGAATACATCGAATCCGACGGCATCACCCACGGTCTCGACATGGCCACCGTGGCCAAGGGTCGGCTGATCGAGGAGTTCACCTCCAAGATCCTCGCGCCGCGCGATCTGGACTACAAGATCCAGTTCCCGGGACCGACCGGCACCAACGCCGTCGAGTCGGCACTGAAGCTGGCCCGCAAGGTCACCGGCCGTGAATCGATCGTGAGTTTCACCAACGCTTTCCACGGCATGACCCTCGGCTCGCTGTCGGTGACCGGCAACTCGATGAAGCGCGCCGGCGCGGGTATCCCGCTCGTGCACGCGACCCCGATGCCGTTCGACAACTACCTCGGCGGGGCCGTCGAGGACTTCAGCTGGTTCGAGCGGGTGCTCGACGACTCCGGCAGCGGACTCAACCTGCCCGCGGCGGTCATCGTCGAGACCGTGCAGGGCGAGGGTGGGGTCAACGTCGCGCGCGCGGAGTGGTTGCGTGCGCTCTCCGAGCTCTGCCGGCGTCGCGACATCCTGCTGATCGTCGACGACGTGCAGATGGGCTGCGGCCGCACCGGTGAGTTCTTCTCCTTCGAAGAGGCCGGGATCAAGCCCGACATCGTCACGCTGTCCAAGTCGATCAGCGGATACGGGTTGCCGCTGGCACTCGTGCTCATCCGCCGCGACCTCGACGTGTGGTCGCCGGGCGAGCACAACGGCACCTTCCGCGGCAACAATCCCGCGTTCGTCACCGCGGCCAAGGCGATCGAGCACTACTGGTCCGACGATTCGCTCTCCCGTGACGTCCACATGAAGGGCCGCCAGATCAACGAGGTGCTCTCCACGCTCGCCGCCCGGCACGAGGGCGTCTCGACCCGCGGCCGCGGCATGGCACGCGGACTGGTGTTCGCCGAGCCCGCCGACGCCGGCAAGGTGTGCGCCGCCGCCTTCGGCGCCGGCCTGCTCGCCGAGACCTCCGGTCCGTCCGACGAGGTCGTCAAACTCCTTCCGCCGCTGACCATTTCCACCGAGGATCTCGACCACGGGTTGGGGATCCTCGCCGATGCCACCGAGGAGGTGCTCGCATGATCGTCCGCACCACAGACGAGATCACCGGAACCGACCGAGACGTCGCCGACCCCAAGGGCAATTGGGTGTCCAAGCGCATCGTGCTCGGCGGAGACCGGGTCGGGTTCTCGTTCCACGAGACCACCATCAACGCCGGCAGTGTCAACGAATTCCACTACGCCAACCACATCGAGGCCGTATGGCTCGTCGAGGGCACCGGCACCCTGCTCGACCGGGAGACCGGCGAGACCTATCCCCTGGCTCCGGGCACGATGTATCTGCTCAACGGTCACGAGCGGCACACCGTCACCGCGCAGACGCAGATGCGCATGCTGTGCGTGTTCAATCCGCCGGTGGTCGGTACCGAGGTGCACGACGAGGACGGCGTTTACCCGCTGGTCACCGTGCCCGAACAGCCGTCCGGCAAGCACGCCGAGACCGCCGACGTCTGACACACCGGCCGTCACCGGTCGTCCACGAGTTGCCCGTGCACTCCCCTGCCGCTCACCGAGTGAGCATGCGGAGTGCGCGGGCAACTCGCGTGGTGGACCTATCCTGGATGAGGTGCGTACCCGTCTGCAGATCGGCTGGACCCCCGCCGAACCGACCCCGCTCGAGGAGCGCCTCGATGTCGCCCTCGATCGGCTCTCGGCACTGCTCGACGGGGCCCGGATCACCGCCCTGACCGGCGCAGGCCTCTCCACCGACTCCGGCATCCCCGACTACCGCAGTCCCGGCGCGCCGGCCCGCACACCGATGACCGTGCAGATGTTCTTGTCCTCCCCGGAATTCCGCCGCCACTATTGGGCACGCAATCACCTCGGTTGGCGCCACATGGACGCCGCGACTCCCAACGCCGGTCATCATGCGCTCGCCGAACTCGGACGCCAGGGACGCCTCACCGGTGTCATCACCCAGAATGTCGACATGCTGCACACCAAGGCGCGAACCCGCCGGGTGGTCGAGTTGCACGGTTGTTACGGGCGAGTGCGCTGCCTGGACTGCGATGCGACCCTGTCGCGTCACCGGCTCGCGGAGATGCTCGAGGACCTCAACCCGGACTTCGCGGCCCGGGTGTCCGGCCGCGGTGCGATCGAGGTGGCCCCCGACGCCGACGTAGCACTCGACGACACCGCCGATTTCGTTGTCGCACCCTGCCCGCGATGCGGTGGCATCCTCAAACCCGACATCGTGTACTTCGGCGAGAACGCTTCGAAAGAACTTGTCGCACAATCGTTCGCGATGATCGACGAGAGCGATGCGCTGCTGGTCGCCGGGTCGTCGCTGACCGTGATGAGCGGATTGCGGTTCGCGCGGTACGCCCACCGCACCTCCAAGACGCTGGTGGTGGTCAATCGCGGTGCCACCCGTGCAGACCACATCGCCGATCTGAAGATCGACCACTTCTGCGGCGTCGTCCTGCCTGCCCTCGCACAGTGGGGACGAGCAGACCGGGGACGAGCAGACCGGCTCACCGAACCGTCAGACGGGCACCAGGTCGTCGGCGTGGATCACCGGGCGCCGCAACTGTTCCGGTAGTTCTGAGGTCGAGCGACCCACCATCCGGGCGACGTCGTCGGCCGCATAGGACGAGACCCCCCGTGCGTACACGGAACCGGCGGCGTCGACCAGTTCGACGACGTCGCCCTCGGAGAACCCGCCGCGCACCCCGATCACCCCGGCCGCCAGCAGTGAGCGCCTGCGCTTCACCACCGCCGCGACCGCGCCGTCGTCGATGGCGATCTGTCCGCGGGCGTCGGCGGCGTGGCGCACCCAGAATCGCCGCGACGACAGCCGGTCGGGGCGTGCGGCGAAGACCGTGCCGACCGACGCCGAGCCCAACGCCTGCGCGGCGTCGGCGGCCGCGGCGAGCAGCACCGGCACCCCGCCATCGGCGGCCAGACGGGCCGCGGCCAGCTTGGATGCCATCCCACCGGTCCCCAGCGCCCCACCGGATCCGGCGATCACCCCGTCGAGATCCTCGGGCCCGTTGACCTCCGAAAGGAATTGTGCGACGCGGCCGTCCGGTCCCGGCTTGCGGGGATCGCCGTCGTAGAGGCCGTCCACATCCGAGAGCAGCACGAGCGCGTCGGCACCGGCGAGGTGTGCCACCAGCGCCGCGAGCCGATCGTTGTCGCCGAACCGGATCTCGTTGGTGGCCACCGTGTCGTTCTCGTTGACGACACCGACCGCCCCCAGTGAGCGCAGCCGGTCCAGCGTGCGTTGCGCGTTGGCATGGTGGGCGCGGTTGGAGATGTCGTCGGCGGTCAGGAGCACTTGTCCTACGGTCCGCCCGTATCGGGCGAAGCTCGTACCCCACGCGTGTGCCAGCGCAAGCTGTCCGACGCTCGCCGCAGCCTGTTTGGTCGCCAGATCGGTGGGACGCTTCTTGAGCCCCAACGGGGCGATGCCCGCACCGATCGCTCCCGACGACACCACGATCACATCCGACCCGGCCCGCATACGCGCCTCGAGTGCGTCGGTGAGCCGGTCGAGTCGATCCATGTCGAGACCGGTACCGAGGTCGGTCAGCGCCGACGATCCGATTTTGACGACGATGCTGCGCGCGTGGGCGATCCGTTCACGCACGTCGCTCATTACTCGTCGGCCTCCGTGTCGTCGGCCAGACCGCGCCGCACGCGTCGTGCCTGCTTGCGTTCGGCCGCACCCATCCGTTCGGATCGGTCGAGCCGAATGTCGGTGCCGCGCCCGGTGATCGGGACATCGTCGCCCATCGGGGTGGTCGGCTCCCAGTCGAAGGTCATGTCGCCGATGGTGACCGGCGCGCCGGGCCGCGCACCGAGGCGCATCAGCTCGTCCTCCACCCCGAGGCGATTGAGGCGATCGGCGAGGTAGCCGACGGCCTCGTCGTTGTCGAACTGTGTCTGCGCGATCCAACGTTCCGGGCGGGCACCGGTGACGACGAATCCACCGTCGATCGCCGGGTCCGGCGTCACCGCGAACTGTGCCTCGTCGATCGCCTTGGGGCGGATCACCGTTCGGCGGGCGGCGGGCTTCGGATGGGCTTCGCGATACTGCGCCACCATGCGCGCGAGCGCGTTGGTCAACTCACGTAGCCCCTGGTGGGTGACCGCGGAAATTCGGTATACCGGCCAACCGCGCTGTGCCAGTTCGGGTTCGACGAGATCGGCGAGCTCTGCGGCATCGGGGACGTCGATTTTGTTCAGGATGACCACCCGCGGCCGCTCGGCGAGGTCTCCGAGCCCGTGGTCGGTGTCGAGGGCCGGCTGGTAGGCGGCGAGTTCGGCTTCGAGGGCGTCGATGTCGGACACCGGGTCACGCCCGGGTTCGAGGGTGGCGCAGTCGACCACATGCGCGAGGACCGCACACCGCTCGAGATGACGCAAGAAGTCCAGACCCAGGCCGCGTCCGGTGGAGGCGCCGGGGATCAGACCGGGGACGTCGGCGATGGTGAACACGTCACCGGCGGCCTGCACCACACCCAGATTGGGCTGCAGCGTGGTGAACGGGTAGTCGGCGATCTTCGGTTTGGCGGCCGAGAGTACCGACACCAGTGACGATTTGCCCGCGGACGGGAACCCGACCAGCCCGACGTCGGCGACCGACTTGAGCTCCAATACCAGGTCGCGGTGTTGCCCCTCCTCGCCGAGCAGCGCGAACCCCGGCGCCTTGCGCGCCCGGGATGCCAACGCGGCGTTACCGAGTCCGCCCCGACCGCCCTGGGCGGCGTCGAAGGTGGTGCCCGCACCGACGAGATCGGCCAGGATCGTGCCCGCCGCATCGAGGACGACGGTGCCGTCGGGAACGGCGAGCACGAGGTCCTCACCGTTCGCGCCGTCGCGGTTGTCACCCATCCCCGGTTTCCCGTTGCCGGCCTTGGCATGCGGACGGAAATGGAAATCCAGCAGGGTGTGGACCTGGGGATCGACGACCAGGCGCACCGAGCCGCCGTTACCGCCGTCACCACCGTCGGGACCGCCGAGCGGCTTGAACTTCTCCCGATGCACCGAGGAGCAGCCGTGGCCGCCGTTACCGGCGGCGACGTGGATGGTCACCCGGTCGACGAACCGCGACATGACGTTCCTTCCTTCTCGGGCGCGACGAGGGGTCGACGCCCGGTGACAAACAACGGTGACAAACAACAAGGGCGGGCCGGGTGCGTGATGCCCCTGCCCGCCCTGTCGAAGAGCTCTGGTGGTTCTCGTGAACCGCTCGGGTCAGGCCTGAGCGGTCTCCGGAACGATGTTCACGGTCTTGCGGCCCCGCTTGGTGCCGAACTCGACCGCACCCGACGCGAGCGCGAACAGGGTGTCGTCGCCGCCACGGCCGACATTGACGCCGGGGTGGAACTTGGTGCCACGCTGACGGATCAGGATCTCGCCGGCGCTGACCTGCTGGCCGCCGAAGCGCTTGACGCCGAGCCGCTGGGCGTTGGAATCGCGACCGTTGCGCGAGCTGGACGCGCCCTTCTTGTGTGCCATGTGTCAGTCCTCCTGGGTAACGCTGAGACGAGAATTACTTGATGCCGGTGACCTTGAGGACCGTCAGCTTCTGACGGTGACCCTGGCGCTTGTGGTAGCCGGTCTTGTTCTTGAACTTGTGGATGCGGATCTTCGGGCCCTTGACGTGCTCGACGATCTCACCGGTGACCGAGATCTTCGCGAGCTTGTCGGCATCGGTGGTGAGCTCGGAGCCGTCGACGACCAGCGCCACCGGCAGGTTCACGGTGGTGCCCGGCTCGCTGTCGATCTTCTCGACCTTCACAATGTCGCCCTGAGCGACCTTGTACTGCTTACCGCCGGTCTTGACGATCGCGTACGTTGCCATCGAAGCTGTCCTCTTGTTCATCATCTCGGGCCGTGTTACGCATGTGCGTCCACGGGTGTGTGGGTGTGTGCATCCGGCGTGGGCCGTGCGAAACCCAGCGGCTACACCGGGATTGCATCAGATCACTCCGAAGGGCCTGCCGTGGAGGGAGTTCCCGGCCGGTGCCACCCCGTCCGGGATGGTGATCCCTTCGGGACTCGGCACAGCTCGAACCCTCCGCCAGAGGCGACCAATCAAGGTTACGGGAGCCGGTCCGGTCAGGTCAAACTCGCCTCACCGGGTCCGGTACCCGCCGCCGGGCCTACTCGTCGGCGGGCGGACCGGCCGGACGACCCGCAGCCCGACGCCGCGGCCGCTGCCGGACCGCGACAGCGGTCTCGGCCGTCTCGGTGATCGGGCCGAACGTGGTCAGGGGCTTGGCCGGGGGCTTGACCGAGGCGTCCGCGACGACCATCGCCGGCGCCTCCGACGTCGTCGTCGGCGATGCGGCGCGACGTGCGGCGCGTCGCCTGCCCCGACGGGCCGACGCGGGTTGCGCCACATTCTCGGGTTCAGCACTCACCGTGACCTCGCCGTTGGTCGATGCGCGCCCGGTGGCGTCGGTCGACGACACGGTGTCGGTGGCATCGTCTGTGTCGGTGGCACTCTCGGCCGCGGTGTCGGTTCCCTCCGAAGCCGCGACGTCGGCCTCCTCCGGTTCCGGTGTGTCGGTTCTCTCCGGAGCATTCTGCGGTCGGTGTCGAGAGGTCGTCGCGGCCTCGTGACCGTCATGATCCTCGTGGACCAGACCGTCATGATCCTCGTCGCCGTCGTGGGCGTGCGCCGCCATCGCTCGGAACATCGGGTGTTCGGCCGGATTGTGGGCGGGTTTGTGTTGCTCGGCGGGCTGCTCGGGCTTGCGCTTGCCGCGACGCGACTTCTTCGACCCGGCGTCGGCACGCCCCGCGTCGTCGGTCCGGACCTCCACCGGCGCGGAATGCACGATCACACCGCGGCCACCACAGGCGGTGCAGGTGGTCGAAAACGCTTCCAGCAGACCGGTTCCCAGTCGTTTGCGAGTCATCTGCACCAGGCCGAGCGAGGTCACCTCGGACACCTGGTGACGGGTGCGATCACGCGCCAGGGCCTCGGTGAGACGGCGCAACACCAGATCGCGGTTGGATTCGAGGACCATGTCGATGAAGTCGACGATGATCATGCCGCCGATGTCGCGAAGCCGCATCTGCCGCACGATCTCCTCGGCCGCCTCGAGGTTGTTACGGGTCACCGTCTCCTCGAGGTTGCCGCCTGCGCCGGTGAACTTGCCGGTGTTGACGTCGATGACCGTCATGGCCTCGGTGTGCTCGATGATCAGCGTGCCACCCGAGGGCAGCCAGATCTTGCGGTCGAGCGCCTTGGCGAGTTGCTCGTCGATCCGGTGCACCACGAAGGAGTCCGGCGCGTCGGCGTGGGAGCGCTCGAACTTCTCGACCCGCTCGAGCAGGTCGGGAGCGACCGAACTGACGTAGCCCTCCACGAGGTTCCACGCCTTGTCACCCTCGATGACGAGCTTGCGGAAGTCCTCGTTGAACAGGTCACGGACGACCCGCACCAGTAGGTCGGGTTCCTCGTACAGTGCCCGCGGATTCTGCGAGCCGTTGTTCTTCTTGCCGTCGGACTTCGCGTCGGAGACCGCGGACTCGATCGCCTTCCACTTGGACTCGAGACGTTCGATGTCGGCGGCGAGATCGTCGGCGCTGACCCCCTCCGATGCGGTGCGGATGATCACGCCGGCGTCGTCGGGGACGAGTTTGGCGAGGATCTGCTTGAGACGCTTGCGCTCGACGTCGGGCAGCTTGCGGCTGATGCCGGTCGACGAACCGCCCGGCACGTACACCAGATAACGCCCGGCCAGCGAGATCTGCGTCGTCAGACGAGCACCCTTGTGACCCACCGGGTCCTTGCTGACCTGCACGACCACATTGTCACCGGGTGACAGTGCCTGCTCGATCTTGCGGGACCCGCCGTCGAGGCCCGCGGCATCCCAGTTGACCTCACCGGCGTAGAGGACACCGTTGCGTCCGCGTCCGATGTCGACGAACGCGGCCTCCATGCCGGGGAGCACATTCTGTACGCGTCCGAGATAGATGTTGCCGACCATCGACGACGACGTCTCGGTGGTGACGAAATGTTCGACGAGGACGCCGTCCTCGAGCACCGCGACCTGCGTGTAGTCCTCGATCGCCGCGGGATCGGCGTAATCGGTGGTGTGCAGCGAACTGTTGGCGCTGCGTTCACGCACCACCATGACCCGCTCGACGGCCTCGCGGCGCGCGAGGAACTCCGACTCACTCAGGATCGGTGGCCGACGGCGACCGGCGTCGCGGCCGTCCCGACGACGCTGACGCTTGGCCTCGAGCCGCGTCGACCCGGAGATGCCCTGCACCTCGTCGCGGACCCGCTTGCTGCGCGGCTCACGCTCGTGCACCACGGTGTTCGGCGGATCGTCGGCTGCCACATCCTCGGCCTCGCCGCCACCCTTGCGTCGACGCCGGCGACGGCGCCGCTTGGAGGTCGGCACCGTGGAGTCGTCGCCATCATCCGACTCGTCGTCGGTATCGGCGTCCTCGGCGGACTCCGCCGTGTCATCGTCGGTAGGGTTCTTGTCGTCACCCTTGCCCCTGGCCTTGTCGGCTCCGCCCCGGTCAGGCCCCGATCCGTCGCTTCCGGAGCCGTCGGCTTTCGATCCGTCGGCCTTGGTGCCGTCCTTCTTGCCGGACTTCTTCCCCGATTTCTTGCCGGATCCCGACTGCTGCTTGTCGGCCGACGATGTACCGGTCGCACCGGAGTCGTCGGACGAATCGGCGGAGTCGCCCTCACGCGACGACAGATCGGTGGAATCGGAGTCGTCGTCCTGCGATCCGGAGTCCTCCGGCGAGTCCGTACGATCGACCTGATCGCCGCGACCGCGACCGCGACCGCGACGTCCACGCCGGCGCCTGCGGTTACGCCCGCCTTCACCCGACGAATCGTCCTCGGAACCGTCGTCGTCGGACTGATCATCGGTATCGGTGGCGGTATCCGCCCGGTTCGTCGATTCGGTCTTCGCCGATTCGGTCTTCGTGGAGTCGGTCTTCGTGGAGTCTGGGCTCGAAGTGCGTGCCGATCGGGACGGCGCGGGAGTCGAGGTGTCCGGCTGCAGGAACAAGGGGCCCGCCGCGACCTCACCGGTCGCCTGGACGGGCGCATGACTGTCGACGTCGGCCGCGGAGAACAACATCGGCACGTCCGACTGCGGCGGCGCTGCTGTGTCGGGCGCTGCAGTGTCGGGCGCTGCAGTGTCGGGCGCTGCAGTGTCATCGGCCGGCGACTCGGATGTCGCTGCCTCACCCGCCGGAGTCTCTTCGGCAGGCGTGTCTTCGGCCGGTGTCTCTTCGGCGGGGGCTTCCGCCACCTCGGTGTCGGCGACAGCGGTCTCGGCCACAGCGGTCTCGGCCACATCGGACTCGGTGACATCGGACTCGGTGACAGAGGCCACCGGCTCCTCCACCGCGGCCACGGTCGGCTCCACGTGCGGGGTCTCGACCTGGGTTGCCTCGGCCGGCGGTGTGGCCGCGTCGGCGGGCGGCTCGGTCTCGCGCACGCGTTGCGCGACCGCCTGGGCCATCTCCCGCTCGACGCTCGATTGCGGGCTACGGGTGTGCCAGCCCAACTCGGCGAGGTGCGCGAGCACCTGGCGACTGGTCAGGCCGAGCACTCGGGCGAGTGCGTGCACACGAAGCTTGCTGGGAAAATCTTCCACCGGATCCGACGCTGCGTTCGCGTCAGCCGGTGACCCGTTGTCGGTCACTCGTGTCTCCTCGAACCCCCGGGCGCGTCCATACGACGCGGCCACGCGAGGGCCTCTGCTGTGTGTCCCGGCCTTCGGCCGGTGTTGTGTGGTCTGCGCGCCCCCTCGGCTCGATCGGAGCTGCGGGGCGCTCTTGCTGGGTCGATGGGTTACGGCGGTCCACCCTCCACGCCATCACGAAGGCTGTGGCCTGCCGGCGGATCGCCGTCGGCGACCCACCGCAATGGGGAGGGCGGGTGGGCGGGCACTCACCGCCCCGGTCATCTCGACCGGGACTTTCGTGCTGGTCCGACCCGTTTCCGAACGTCATCGGCGTTGTCATGGACAAAGTGTGTCCGTGATAACCCCACAAGTATCCCACACCGCGGGCCGACGCCGGCACTCATGTGGGTGCACGCGCGTCGGCCCGGGAGGTTGCGAGGGTCAGGCGTCGAGGTCGGGGAACCAGATCGCGATCTCCCGCTCGGCCGATTCGGGAGAATCCGAGCCGTGGACGAGATTGTTCTGGGTGCTCAGCGCGAAATCCCCGCGGATGGTCCCCGGTACCGCCTTCTCGACGGGGTCGGTGCCGCCGGCGATCTGCCGCCAGGCCGCAACCGCGCGCGGTCCCTCGACGACGGCGGCAACGAGCGGCGCCGAGGTGATGAACTCCAGCAGTGCCGGGAAGAAGGGCTTGCCCTCGTGTTCGGCGTAGTGCCGGCGGGCCAGCTCGTCGTCGACCGTCTTGAGTTCGAGCGCCACGAGGGTCAGGCCCTTGCGTTCGATACGGGCGAGGATGTCGCCCACCAGGGCGCGGGCAACACCGTCGGGCTTGATCAGTACCAGTGTCCGTTCAGTCACGAGCACACCTTATCGGCGCGACGGTCGCACTCCTACGGGCAGTACTGCCCCGACACGGCGTAGAAGCCGTAATCGAACAACCCACCCGAGGTCGATCGCGGATCGACGATCACCTGCACGCATCCCTTCGGGTCGGCCAGCGCACCCTTGACGGCCAGATCGAGGTTCTTGGCCAGCGCCATGTTCGCCGGACGGTACTGCTCCGGAACCGGCAGAGCGGCGATCGCCTCGGCGGTCTTCATCGACGCCATGCGCTTGGTGAGGTCGTGGGTGGCGAGGTAACCGAAGGAACCGGTGGGCACAGGCATCGGCGGTCCGGCCTCGGGGACGTCGACGAGGAGTACCTGCGTGTTGGGAGCCGGCTGGGCCGGTGTGGGCGCCGCCGACGACGGAGCCGCTGTGGTCATGACCGCGGTACCGGCTGCCGCCACCGCCAGGAGTGCGAGGGCGCCGTGTCTGGCGACCGACCGTGCCCGGGTCTCGTTGGTGGTGCGGTGACAGGCGCGGTCGATGATCACGCGGCTCCTTCTGGGTTGTGTTGTGGTGCGGCGGAGACGAGGCGCCGCCGCCGCCGGATGCAGGTCGGCCGGAGTCGTCGAGGATATCGCCGACCACTCGACGGTCTCGACCCGACAGGGTCTGGTGAGTGATCGATAAGGGAATCGCGGGCCCCGGCGCGACTTCGCGTAATTCTGCAAGAGGACTGAGCGCAAGAACACCCCATCGAGGTCACGATTGGGCACCGATCGTCGGCCGAACGGACGACACGCGCCCGAGGGCGCGGTCAGGCGAAGTGAACGATGCTGATCGCGCCGGCCAGAACGCAATAGACCACGAACGGGTACAGCGTGCGGGTGTGGAACCAGCGGGCGAGAAAGGCCACGGCCGCGAGCGCCGCGACGAACGCGCAGAGCGAACCCACGAGGACCTGCCCACCGATGCCGTGTCCCTCGGGCCCGAACAACTCCGGGATCTTCAGCAGGCCGGCCGCCAAGATGACGGGGGTGGCCAGCAGGAACGCGAACTTCGCCGCGTCCTCGTGCACCAGGCGGCGCAGGAGACCACCGGAGATCGTCACACCGGATCGGGAGATGCCCGGGAGCAGCGCCAGGATCTGGCATGCGCCGATGCCGACGGCCTCCCACATCGTCAGCGACGTCATCGCCCGATCATTGCCGGAGGGCTGCGCGGCGTGGCGTCCGGCGGCTGTGCGACGCCGCAGCAGTTCGGCCGTCAGCAGCACGAGACCGTTGAGGAACAAGAAGATCGACGCGGCGAGCGGGGTGGCGAACACCACCCGCAGCGGTTTCTCGGCGATCAGACCGACGATCCCCACCGGGATCGTGCCGACGATGATCAGCCACGCCAGGCGCGCGTCGTCACCCTCGATGGAACGGTGCCGCAGCGACGAGATGAACCCACCCACGATTCGGACCCAGTCGCGCCAATAGAACAGAACGAGCGCCACGGCGGTCGCGACGTGCAGCGCCACGACGAACGCCAGGAACGGAGTGTGTCCGGCGCTGTCGGATTCGGTGACCAACTTCTCCCAATCACCCCCGAGCCAGGCGGGAACCAGGATCGAATGCCCCAGGCTCGACACCGGGAACAACTCGGTCACACCTTGCAACAGACCCATCACAATGGCCTGGGGATAGGTCAGATCGCTCACCGTTGGCTCATCCTCTCGTCATCTCGACGCGCCAACAGTACCCAACGGCGACCGACGAAACACGTTGCGCCACAGAGAATTACGGACATTTCTGGCAGATCGGCCGGGGTGACGCGGCGACCGTCACGAGTCGATCGGCTCCTGACCGGCCAACCGCCCCTCCCGCATACGTCGGGCGACATCGGCGCGGACATAGCGGATGTAGAGCCATACGAACAGGAACAACAGCCCGACGATGGCGATCGACCAGTGGAATACCCCACCGATGATCACCAGGATCTGCAGGCCGGTGTCGATCTCGAGAGCCCGCCGTCGCCCCTGCATCCCGCAGGCGAGGATCATCAGGAGCGTGACCACGCCGAGGTAGATCCCGGACACCCAGGTCAGTCCCGGACCGATCTTCGCGACGATCGGAAAGGTGAGGACCATGACGATGACCTCGAGGACCAGCGTGCCGGCCATGACGCCGCGCAGGCCGCGCCAGGGATCGGTGGCCGGCGCGGTGAAGCCGGGATGCTCACTCATGCGGGCTCCTTGCCGAAAAGGGTTCGCCCGGCGCCTGCGGTGACCACCGAACCGGTGATGATCACACCCGCCCCGGACACCGGCTCGCCGTCGGATTCCTCGGCGAGCGCGATGGCCGCGGCCACCGCGTCGGGCAGGAACGGCTCGACGGTGACACGGTCCTCGCCGAAGACCTCGCGGGCGATCTCGGCCAGATCCTCGGCGTCGAGCGCCCGCGGTGAGCCGTTGTTGGTGACGACGACGTGATCGAGGACGGGCTCGAGCGCGGCCAGTACCCCTTCGGCGTCCTTGTCCCCGAGCACACCGACGACCCCGACGAGCCGCCGGAAATCGAATTCGTCGGTCAACGCGTGCGCGAGCGCCGCCGCGCCATGCGGATTGTGCGCGGCGTCGACGAACACGCTCGGCGCGCTGCGCACCCGCTCGAGCCGTCCCGGGCTGCTGACGGAGGCGAAACCCGCACGGACGGCGTCGATGTCGAGCTGGCGGTCGGGCCCGGCACCGAAGAACGCCTCGACCGCGGCGAGTGCGAGCGCGGCGTTGGCGGCCTGATGCTCGCCGTGCAGCGGCAAGAAGATTTCTTCGTAGACACCGCCGAGCCCCTGGATGCGCAGCATCTGCCCACCGACGGCGGTGACCGCGTCGAGGACCGCGAATTCGGAGTTCTGCCGGGCGACGATCGTGCCCTTGTCCACACTCTCGCGCAGCAGCACGTCCATCACCTCCGGCTGCTGTGGGGCGATGACGGTCACCGGATCGGTCACGACGAGATCGTCCTTGGCGCGCTTGATGATCCCGGCCTTCTCCCCTGCGATCGCTGCCAGCGAGTCACCGAGGTAATCGGCGTGATCCATCGCGATCGGGGTGATCACCGCGACCGCACCGTCGACGACGTTGGTCGCATCCCAGCGGCCACCCATTCCGGTCTCGACGACGGCCACATCGATGGGAGCCTCGGCGAAGTAGGCGTAGGCGATCGCGGTGAGCACCTCGAACTTACTCATCCGTGGACCCTCGGCGGCGGTCGACGAGTCGTCGACCATGGTGATGTACGGCTCGAGATCGCGGTAGGTGTCGATGTAGGCGCGCGCCGAGATGGGTTGTCCGTCAACGGCGATCCGCTCGGTCACCCGCTGCAGATGCGGGCTGGTGATGCGTCCGGTGCGCCGGTGCAACGCGACGAGCAGCGCGTCGATCATCCGGGTCACCGACGTCTTGCCGTTGGTCCCGGCGACGTGGATCGCCGGGTAGGCGTACTGCGGCGAACCCAGTAGGTCCATCAACGCCGCGATGCGCGTCAGCGACGGCTCGATCTTCGTCTCGGGCCAGCGCGTATCGAGGTCGGCCTCCACCTCGGCGAGTTCGGCGAGGTCGGCCGCACTGTCCCCCGCGGTCAGCGGCGCACGATCGCGGGCGTCGGCGGCGGTTTCCTCGTCGTCGGTCAGCAGGGAGGCGAGATCCATCCGGTCGGGAGCGACGTCGTCGGGTCCGAAGTCGTCGGGTCCGGGGTCGTCGGGTCCGGGGTCGTCGGGCTCGATGTCACCCGCATCCTCCCACCCGGCGAAGTCGGCGGCGGTGAAGATCGGTTCGTCGTCGGAGCCGTCGGCCGCATCGTCGTGGTCGGGGTCGGACCCGTTGTGGCGGGTCACGATCCGCCCAGTGATGCCAGTTTGGCGGTGAGCCGCTGCACCTCTTCGCCGGCGATCTGTTGGCGCGCGCGGATCTTTTCCACCACTGCCTCCGGCGCCTTCGCGAGGAACTGCTCGTTGCCCAACTTCGCGGTGGTCTGAGCCAGTTCTTTCTCCGCGGCGGCGAGATCCTTCTCCGCACGCTTCCGCTCGGCCTCCACGTCGACGGTGCCCGACGTGTCGATCTCGACCTTGACCGTTGCCGCACTCAGGCGCACCTCGAGGTCGGCGGTCGCGGCGAACTCCGCTCCCGGCTCCTCCAGCCGGGCCAGCGCGGCCATGTATCCGGTGAGTCCGGCCAATCCGGCGTCGTCGAGGTGGGCGAACCGCACCGGAACCTTCTGCCCCGGTTTGAGCCCCTGATCGCTGCGGAAGCGTCGGACCTCGGTGATCAGCTTCTGCAGATCCTCCACTGCGGTCGCCGCCTCGGTGTCGGTCGGTCGGCCCGAAGCCGTCGGCCACGGCGCGATCACCAACGACTCGCCGCCGGTCAACGACGTCCACAGGACCTCGGTGACGAACGGCATCACCGGCGAGAGTGCGCGCAACAACGGGTCGAGTACCGCGCCGAGGACCAGACGTGTTGTCTGCGAACGCTTCTCGTCGTTATCTGCGAACTGCACCTTGGCCAGTTCCAGATACCAGTCGCAGAACTCGTCCCAGGCGAAGTGATAGAGCGCCTCACAGGCCTTGGAGAACTCGTACGACTCGAAGCCCGCGTCGACCTCGGCGAGCACCTCGTCGAGGCGCGACAGGATCCACCGGTCGGCGATCGTCAGATCCGCCGGGGCCGGCAGTTCGCCGAGCTCGGCCCCGTTCATCAGCGCGAACTTGGTGGCGTTGAACAGCTTGGTCGCGAAGTTGCGCGAGGACTGCGCGTGGTCCTCGCCGACGGAGATGTCGCTGCCCGGATTCGCCCCGCGCGCCAGCGTGAAACGCAACGCATCGGCGCCGAACCTCTCGACCCAGTCCAGCGGATCGATGCCGTTGCCCTTGGACTTGCTCATCTTGCGGCCGTGCTCATCGCGCACGAGGCCGTGCAGGAACAGATTGTGGAACGGCACGCGGCGCTGCGGCCCGAGGTCGGCACCGACGTAGGTGCCGAACATCATCATCCGCGCCACCCAGAAGAACAGGATGTCGTATCCGGTGACGAGAACCGAAGTGGGATAGAACTTCTCGAGGTCGGCGGTCTGCTCGGGCCAGCCCAGGGTGGAGAACGGCCACAGCCCCGAGGAGAACCAGGTGTCGAGGACGTCGGTCTCCTGGGTGTATCCGGCGGGCGGTGCCTCGTCGGGTCCGACGCACACCACCTCGCCGTCGGGGCCGTACCAGATCGGGATCCGGTGGCCCCACCACAGCTGCCGAGAGATGCACCAGTCGTGCATGTTGTCGACCCAGCCGAACCAGCGCGGCTCCATCGACGACGGGTGGATCACCGTCGACCCGTCGCGGACGGCATCGCCGGCGGCCTTGGCCAGGGGTTCGACCTTGACCCACCACTGCATCGACAACCGCGGCTCGATCGGCTCACCGGTGCGCTCGGAATGTCCGACGCTGTGCAGGTAGGGCCGGACCTCCTTGACGATGCGTCCCTGCTCGGCGAGGGCCTCGCGCACCTTGACCCGCGCTTCGAAGCGGTCCATGCCGTCGAATTGCGTTCCGGTGCCGTATATCCGGGCTTCCTCATCGAGGATGGTCGGCATCGGGAGGTCGTGGCGCTGGCCGATCGCGAAGTCGTTGGGGTCGTGGGCGGGGGTGATCTTGACCGCGCCACTGCCGAACTCCGGGTCCACGTAGTCGTCGGCGATGACCGGGATGGTGCGCTCGACGAAGGGGTGGGCCAGTTCGGTCCCGATCAGGTGCGCATAGCGTTCGTCGTCGGGGTGCACCGCGATCGCGGTGTCGCCGAGCATCGTCTCCAGGCGCGTGGTGGCCACCACGATGTGGGGCTCGGCGTCGTCGAGCGAGCCGTAGCGGAAGCTGACCAGTTCGCCCTCGACGTCGGCGTAGCTGACCTCGATGTCGCTGACGGCGGTCTTGAGGACCGGCGACCAGTTCACCAGGCGTTCGGCCTGGTAGATGAGCCCGTCGTCGTACATCTTCTTGAACATCGTCTGCACCGCGCGGGACAGTCCGTCGTCCATGGTGAAGCGTTCCCGGCTCCAGTCGACGCTGTCACCGAGCCGGCGCATCTGCTCGCCGATGTTGCCGCCGATCGCGGCCTTCTCGGTCCACACGCGATCGATGAACGCCTCGCGGCCGAGGTCGTCGCGGGTCAGACCCTCACCGGCGAGTTTGCGCTCGACCATGGTCTGCATGGCGATCGCCGCGTGGTCCATTCCGGGCAGCCAGAGCACCTCGTAGCCCTGCATCCGACGGCGCCGCGAGAGCGCATCCATCAGGACGTGCTCGTAGGCGTGCCCCATGTGCAGGGAGCCGTTGACGTTGGGCGGCGGGATGACGATCGAGAACGGTGGCTTCTCACCGGCCGCGTCCGCGGTGAAATAGCCTGCGTCCACCCATCGCTGGTACAGCGCTGCCTCATGTTCGGCGGGGTCCCAGGACTTCGGCAGCTCGCGGGAGGAATCGGGTGTGGTCACCCCCCAATCTTAGGGAATGCTGCCGACGCTCCCGCGCCCCCTGCCCGCCGCGGCGGGTGCGCACCGCCGTGGCGCCACCGCGTGGTCGCTACGGCGCGAGCGCGCGCAGGCGGTGCAGGTCCTCGGGAGCGTTGACGTTGATCAGCCATGACGGGTCGCTCACCGTGATCCGGCGGGTCACCAGGGCATCGAGCGCTGCGGTCATCCGACGCTCGCCGGACTCGACCAGAGCGGCCACCGTGCTTGCGGCGCCCACCCGATAGATGGCCGCCATGGGGTGATCACGGTCGGCGTCGTGGGCGACGACCGCCTCGGTCGATTCGGTCATGGCCGCCGACAGTTCGGCCACCAGCCCCGGTGCGATCATCGGCATGTCGGTGGCGCACACGAAGGCCATCTCGGCACCGTGCTCACCGGCGGTCGCCAACCCGGCCGCAAGACCGCCGAGCGGTCCTGCCCCCTGCTGCTCACCGGTGACCCACTGGGCCGGCGGACCACCCGTGCCATGCAGTTCCTGATACGCCGGGGAGCCGGTGGACGCGGCGACGAACACCCCGCAGTCGCAGCAGCCGTTGAGGACCTCGACGATGCTTGCCAGCATCGGCTGTCCTTCCCAATCCATCGCCGCCTTGTTGTGGCCCATTCGCCTGGAGCGTCCGCCGGCCAGGACCAGTCCGGCCAGATGTCGATCGTTCGTCTGCGCTGTCATGGGTCCAGTCTGGGCGATGACCACCGCGCCTGGTGTCGAGATCGCGATACCGGTGTCGCCCAACGGGAATTGAGCCCAACGGAATTGAACCCGGTGGAGTTCAGCCCAGTGGGATTTGGCCGCATCCCCACACGCCGACGCTCCCGTCCGGAAGATTCCGGACGGGAGCGTCGGCGTCAGAGGGAGTGGTGTGCGTGTCAGGCGCTCTTGTCGCGCCGTTCGTCGTCGCTCTCGGCACGCGGAACGATCGTCGGGAGCACGTTGTCGTTCACCGTCTCGGCGGTGACGACGACCTTCTCGACGTCGGTGCGGCTCGGGATGTCGTACATCACCGGGAGCAGCACCTCTTCCATGATCGCGCGAAGACCGCGCGCCCCGGTGCCCCGATGGATGGCCTGATCGGCGATCGCCTCGAGTGCATCGGCGCTGAACTCGAGTTCGACGTTGTCCATCTCGAAAAGCTTGGTGTACTGCTTGACCAGCGCGTTTTTCGGTTCGGACAGAATCGACACGAGCGATTCCTTGTCCAGATTGGTCACCGACGCGATGATCGGCAGACGACCGATGAACTCCGGGATCAGCCCGAACTTGATGAGGTCCTCGGGCATCACCTCGGCGAAGTGATCGGTGACGTCCACATCGTTCTTGGAGGCCACCTCGTTGCCGAAACCGATGCCGCGCTTGCCGATTCGCTCGGAGATCACCTTTTCCAGGCCGGCGAAGGCGCCCGCCACGATGAACAACACGTTGGTGGTGTCGATCTGGATGAACTCCTGATGCGGATGCTTGCGTCCACCCTGCGGCGGCACCGATGCCTGTGTCCCCTCGAGGATCTTCAGCAACGCCTGCTGCACGCCCTCACCGGAGACGTCGCGCGTGATCGACGGGTTCTCGCTCTTGCGGGCGATCTTGTCGACCTCGTCGATGTAGATGATGCCGGTCTCGGCGCGCTTGACGTCGTAGTCGGCGGCCTGGATGAGCTTGAGGAGGATGTTCTCGACGTCCTCCCCGACGTACCCGGCCTCGGTGAGCGCCGTGGCGTCGGCGATCGCGAACGGGACGTTGAGCATCTTGGCGAGCGTCTGCGCGAGGTAGGTCTTGCCGCAACCGGTCGGGCCGAGCATGAGGATGTTGGACTTCATCAGCTCGACGGTCTCACCGCCACGAGCCTCTTTCTTCTCCCCGGCCTGGATGCGCTTGTAATGGTTGTAGACGGCCACTGCGAGCGTGCGCTTGGCCGTGTCCTGACCGATCACATAGTTCTCGAGGAATTCCTTGATCTCGGCGGGCTTGGGCAGCTCGTCGAGTTTCACGTCGCCGTTCTCGGCGAGTTCTTCCTCGATGATCTCGTTGCACAGGTCGATGCACTCGTCGCAGATGTACACGCCGGGACCGGCGATGAGCTTTTTGACCTGCTTCTGACTCTTTCCGCAGAAGGAGCACTTCAGCAGATCGCCACCGTCTCCGATTCGTGCCATCGTGTGCTGTACCTACTTCCTCGATGTTGCCTGGCTGCCGGGGGTCGTCGCCGCCACCGGATCGGCGACGATGGGGCAGTCGCGGCGCGGACGATCATGGCGTGCGACCAATACCGTGCTCGAACGGACTCGCCACGAGTGTTCGCCCTCCCGACGGTACCCGCGCACGCCCGTTACTTCGACCGCTTGGGCCAAATGTCGCGAGAATGTCGTCCGGTCGGCCGCCCGGGACACCCCCGACGGCTCGACCGCACCACATGGGTGCCGGTGATGGACGCCGGCTACTTCTTCATGGACTTCTTGCGGTACTCGAACACCTCGTCCACGATGCCGTACTCCTTCGCGGCGTCGGCGGTGAGGATGTTGTCCCGATCGGTGTCCTTGCGGATCTTCTCGGCCGGCTGGCCGGTGTGCGAGGCCAGGATCTCGTCGAGCCGGTTGCGGATGCGCTCGATCTCGGCCGCCTGGATCTCGAGGTCGGAGACCTGCCCCTGGTAGGCACCACCGGTGCGTGGCTGATGGATCAGGATCGTCGCGTTCGGCAGGGCCGCGCGCTTACCGGGCGTGCCGCCGGCGAGCAGGATCGCCGCCGCCGATGCCGCCTCGCCGAGGCACACGGTCACGATGTCGCAGTGCACGTACTGCATCGTGTCGTAGATGGCGAGCATGTCGGGCACACTGCCACCGGGTGAATTGATGTACATCGTGATGTCGCGGTCGGGGTCCTGCGACTCGAGGACCAGCAGCTGCGCCATCACGTCATTGGCAACGGTCTGGTCGATCGGCGTGCCGACGAAGACGATCCGCTCCTCGAAGAGCTTGGCGTACGGGTCGTACTGACGCTGGCCGTTGGGAGTGTGCTCGATGAACTGCGGAAGGATGTAGCGCGCCTCGATCGCCTTCAGCGCCAGCGCCGAGGCCGGGATTCCGGCGGCCACGTCGGCAGGCAGGGCGTCGGTGGTCAGATTGTGGGTCATTTCTGCTCCGTGAGGTTGGGATACGACGAATGGTCTGTGGAGGGTCCGGCGCGTCAGTTGACCGGCACCGCGCGCGTGATCACGTGGTCGACCAGTCCGTACGCCTTGGCCTCCTCGGCGGTGAACCACTTGTCGCGGTCGGCGTCGGCCTCGATCTTCTCCAGCGGCTGCCCACTGAACTCGGCGTTGAGCCGGTTCATCTCTTTCTTCGTCGCCGCGAACTGCTCGGCCTGGATGGCGATGTCGGCCGCGGTACCACCGATACCCGCCGACGGCTGGTGCATCATGATCCGCGAGTGCGGGAGCGCGTGGCGCTTACCGGGCGCGCCCGCGGCCAGCAGGAACTGGCCCATCGACGCGGCCATCCCCATCGCGTAGGTGGCGACGTCGCATTCGGCGAGCTGCATGGTGTCGAAGATCGCCATACCCGCGGTCACCGACCCACCGGGTGAGTTGATGTAGAGGTGGATGTCCTTGGTCGGATCCTCGGCGGCGAGCAGCAGGATCTGCGCGCACAGCCGGTTGGCGATGTCGTCGTCGACCTGCGTACCGAGGAAGATGATGCGCTCACGCAGCAGTCGCTCGAACACCGAATCGGTGAGATTGAGCCCGGCGACTCCCGAGCTCATCGAAGGAGTGCGGCTCATCGAAGGGATGTCATCAGTCGGCTTGCTCACGATTCCTACCTTTACCTGTCGGTGTGGTGCCGGGTCGGGGGCAACCCGACCGGCGTCGTGCGGGTCTACTCGACCCGCACGCGTTACGTTGATGCTCGTTACTTGCTACTCGTTTGTCCGGTGCCGTCTGCCGCGTCGGCTGTTGTTGGTCCCATCCCGGAATCTGTCGTTCGGCGTATTCGTTCCGGCGTTTTCGTTCCGGCGTTGTCACCGACACTAACCAATGCATTGCGTCCGGCACTCCCGGTGGCGCCGTACTTCGCTCACAGCAGAACACGGCACACGTCGGCGTGTCAGACGCGAACAGCCGGAGTCCATCGCTGGAATCCGGCTGTTCGTGGGGACGAGATCAGGAGTCGTCGCCCTTGGCGTCTGCGCTCTTGGCGTCGGTGTTGTCGGCGTCCGAGCTCTCGGTGTCGCCGGCAGCATCGTCGGCTGCGGCCGAATCGTCCACCTCGTCCTCACCATAGAACTCTGCGAGGTCGATCGAGTTGCCATCGGAGTCGGTGACGCTGAACTTCCGGATGACGTCACCGAGCGCCTTGTTGCGGCGAACATCGGCGTAGACCGCACCGAGCTGGTTGGCCTGCGTCAGTTGCTGGATGAAGTCCTGCGGCGCGATCCCGTAGCGCTGTGCGGAGAACAGGATCTGCTGGGTCAGCTCGTCCTGGCCGACGACGGTCTCGAGCTGATCGGCGATCGCGTCGAGCAGCAGCTCGGTGCGCACCGACTTCTCCGCGCTCTCGCGGGCCTCGGCTTCGAAGGCCTCGCGTGTGGTGCCCTGGGCCTCGAGTAGCTGGGCGAACACCGCCTCGTCGTGGCCGATGCTGTGCAACACCTGCTCGAGCTGCGACTCGACCTGTGACTCGACGACCTTCTCCGGCAAGGGGACGTCGACCTTGGCGAGCAGCTCGTCGACCACGGCGTCGCGGATCTGGTTGGCCTGCTCGAGCTTCTTGGACTGATCGACGCGCTCGGCGAGCGAGGCGCGCAGTTCGTCGACGGTGTCGAACTCGCTGGCCATCTGCGCGAACTCGTCGTCGAGTTCCGGCAGCTCACGCTCTTTGACGGAGTTGACCGTCACCGTCACCTGGGCTTCTTCCCCGGCATGGTCGCCGGCGACGAGCTTGGTGGTGAAGACCTTCGACTCTCCGGCCTTGAGCCCGACGAGGGCTTCGTCGAGTCCGTCGACGAGGTCACCGGAACCCACCTCGTGCGAGAGGCCCTCGGTGGAGGCTTCCTCGACGGCCTCGCCGTTCACACTGGCCGCCAGGTCGATGGACACCATGTCGCCGTTCTGCGCGGCGCGGTCGACACCGGCGAGGGTGCCGAAGCGGCTCCGCAGTTGCTCGATCTGCTCGTCCACGGCGTTCTCGTCGTCGACGACGGCGGGCACCTCGACCGAGAGGGTCGAGAAGTCCGGGAGCTCGAGCTCGGGACGGACGTCGACCTCAGCCGAGAAGGTGATCGTCTCGCCGTACTTGAGTTCCTCGAGATCGATCTCGGGCTGGCCGATCGCCTTGGTGTCGGTCTCGGCGACCGCCTGGCTGTACTTGCCCGGCAGCGCATCGTTGACGACCTGCGCGAGGATCGAGTCGCGGCCGACGCGGGCCTCGATCAACTTGGCGGGCGCCTTGCCCGGACGGAATCCGGGGATGCGGATCTGCTGGGCCAGGGACTTGAACGCCCGATCGAAATCGCCCGAGAGCTCCTCGAACGGTACTTCCACGTTGAGCTTCACCCGGGTGGGGCTCAGCTGCTCGACGGTGCTCTTCACGCTTGGAATGCTCCTATTTCTCGCGTTGCGGACGTCATGTGCGTCGTGGCCCGTTCTGACGGGCCAGGCCGTTGCTGTCGTTCGGTCGGTACAGAGTCGGGATGACAGGATTTGAACCTGCGACCCTCCGCTCCCAAAGCGGATGCGCTACCAAGCTGCGCCACATCCCGGCGCCCGCATCGCGGCAACGCCACCGGGGTGGGGATGCGCGGACAGGACCGACCGATGATCTTACGGGTCACCCTCCATGAGACGAAACCCGGCCACCCGGATCGCCCTGCGCATTGATCTCTCGGATACGCCGCAGAGGGGCGATTTCGGTTCGGGTACACCGAGCAGGTACAGTCTCTTGCGCACCACAGCGGGTTCCGGCAACACCGGCAAGCACCGCTGACGGGGCACGCGGGTGTAGCTCAATGGTAGAGCCCTAGTCTTCCAAACTAGCTACGCGGGTTCGATTCCCGTCACCCGCTCGCGATCACGAGAGCCCGGCACGCCGCACGTGTCGGGCTCTCGGCGTTCGCCTCACCGGCCTCTTGCCTGCCTGGTCTCCCACGTCACCGACGGGGCTCGACGATCCCGTGGTCGAAGGCGTAGACCACAGCAGCGGCTCGGTCACGGACGCCGAGTTTGGTGAAGATCTTGCCGATGTGGCTCTTCACGGTCACCACCGAGATCACGAGTTCCGCGGCGATCTCATCGTTGGTGAGCCCCCGACCGATTAGGCCGAGAACGGTCAGCTCCCGCGAGGTCAGACCGTCGGGGGCCGCCTGCGGTGCGGTAGGTCCGGGCGCACTGCGATAGGTGTCGAGGACATGCGCGGTCACCGCGGGGTCGAGGACGGCCTCACCCTGCGCCACGAGACGCACCGCCCGGATGAGCTCCTCGGCCGGCGAATCCTTGAGCACGAATCCCGTCGCACCGGCCCGCAATGCCCCGGACAGCAGTTGCTCGTCGCGGAAGGTGGTGAGAACCAGCACCGGCGGCGACACGTGACCGCTTCCGAGATCGTCGCGGAGTCGTCGCGTTGCCTCCACTCCCCCGATCCTGCGCATCCGGAGATCCATCACGACGACGTCGGGTCGGTGCCGGACGACCATGTCGGGCACCTCGTCGCCATCGGAGCATTCGGCAACCACCTCGAAGCCGTCCCGCGGCCGCAGGATGCGTCGTAGTCCCGCCCGCACCAGGTCCTGGTCGTCGACCAGGGCAACCCGGGTCATCACAGCGGCCCGGTCACCGGTGAGCCGTCCGTTCGGGTCACCGGCACTGACGCGAAAGTCATTGGTGGAGGCGGTATCTCGCCGGGCCCCTGCCGACCATCAGCGGCAGCGACAAGGCCGGTATCGGAGCTTGCGACCGCCGCCATCGGAAATCGGGCATCCACACACCAGTGTCCGTCGACCACTCTCGCCACGAAGATGCCTCCGCAGTTCTCGACCCGAGAGGCCATCCCCGAGAGCCCGGAGCCACCGCGCGCCCGGCGCGCGTCGGCGGTCACCGGGTTGCGCACGCGCACGACGAGAGCGCCACCGGGCTCCGGCCCGACCCGAACGGTGACGGTGCCATGGGGCGCGTGCCGTGCCGCGTTCGACAATGATTCTTGGACGACGCGATAGACGGCCAATCCGGTTCCGCCGGTGATCGTTTCGGGATCTCCGACGATCTCGGCGTCGAGATCGACTCCGGCCCTGCGGAATCCGTCGACGAGGTCGGCCAGGTCGGCGAAGCCCGGCTGCGGGGTGGACGACTCGGCGTCGGAGGTGCGTAGCAACTCCACCGTGCGTCGCACGTCCTGCATCGTCGCGCGGCCCACCTGTTCGGCGTCGACGAGTGCATCGACAGCTTCGGCGACGTCGTCGTGTTCCTGCAACGCCCGTCGGGCGGCGGTGACGTTGAGCATCATGATGCTCAACGAGTGCGCGAGAACGTCGTGCACCTCGCCGGCGATCTCGGCGCGATCGAGTGCCATCTGCTGTTCCTGGGCGCGCCGTTCCGCAGTCAGCAGGAGTAGCTGTTTCTGCAGCAGATAGCCGACCACGCCGCCGAAGCCGACCATGAGGACGAACAACCACGCCTGGGCGATGACACCGGCCAGGCCGCCACCGATCGCGGTCGCCGACAGGGCGATCGTCGAAATGATCGCCTCCCGTCGGGTGGCCACCGCGGCGGTGATCGTCGCACACAGTGGAAGCAACAGTGTGGCCACATCGACCTCGACGGGAACCTGCCAGAAGCACACCACCGCCGCGAGCGTGAATGCGGGCAGCCCGAGAATCCACGGCTTCCAGCGGAGAATGCTGGGCTGCCACCCGCGGTAGAGGCACGCGAGGTGCGGTCCGAGGGCCAGCACCACGGCCGCCGCGATCGGAATCCACTGCGTGCCGGACGGGCCGACGACCACGCGCTGCACGACCGCCGCGACGGTGAGCGTGAATACACCGAGGTCGGAGATCAGCATGTAACTCGTCGGGTAATCGAACCCGAAGATCACCAGGGCGTGCCGGTAGTGGGCCTCCAACCAGCGCATTCGCCCAGCGTATCGCCGCCACCGCGTTTGCACATCCACCCACGGTCGGAGGTCGCCTCCACCCCGAGTAGGTCGACAAAGATCCGTCTGCGGGGCGCTGACCAGGGAGTTCGATCTCCATAGCGTGAGTGGTACCCGGATTGACCGGGTTCATCGGACGAGGAGCACCCATGTTGATCCTGCTGATCGCCGCCGCCACCCTCATGACCCTCTTCTGGCTCTTGCACAGCCCTGATGACATGAACTTCCGTGGCCGTGAAACCGACATCGCCTATGCGGCACTGGAGAACCGCGCACGTTCGGCACGCCGACCCCGACCGTCGCGGGTGCGCACGGCACCCCGGTCGTCGATGCCGCGGCTGCCGGGTGCGACCCGACCGGCGAGGGTCTGTGCATGACGGCATCGACCGAGCACCACCCCGCACTGACCGGGCGGTGGTTCGACGCCGGCCCGGACGCAGCGTCGGGGTTGGTATCGACGTGCGCCGAGGCGGGACCGCTGAGCGCGTCGGACGCCGACGCCCTACCGGCACCGCCGACGCCCCGTCGCGCAACGGTCCGCAACGCGCTGCGATTCGCCCGTCGCGAGGGGGATGTGGTGTTCGCCGACGCGGCGCGATGTGGCGACGTGCTCACCTACGATCTGCCCGGCGCGCCCGGACGGTTGGTGGTGATCTCCGATCCCGCTCACGTCCGCTCGGTACTGACGGCCGATCCGGCGATCGCCCCCTCGGCGACGCGGCTGTCACCGTTGCGACCGATCGTCGGTCCCGACTCGGTGCTCACCACCCTCGCCGAGCAGCACCGCAGGCAACGGACGGCACTGCTGCCGTCATTCCATCGCACCTCGGTCGCGCGGTGCACAGATGTGATCGAACAGGCTTCGGCGGCGCATCTCGATCGCTGGCCGACAAACCGCCGGGTCCGGGTCGACCGCATCGCCCAGGCGATCACCCTCGACGTCATCATGGCCGTGATCTTCGGCATCCACGCCGCCGACGGCGTCCTCACCGACGATGTTCCCGACGTGGCGACCACTGCCGAGCGGCACCTCCGCGACGCCACCCGGCGCTTCCTGCGCTGGTCGTCGTCGGCGGTCGGTACCGTCGCGCAATTGCTCAACGCCTCGCATCCGGAGCCCGTCGGCCTGCTCGCGTGGGGTGTTCGGCACCTGGATGCGGCGATCGCAGGGGTGATCGCCGAACGTCGCGCCGACGGCCACGCCAGTGACGACGATGTGATGTCGGCATTGCTGGCGGCGCGTGCCACCGACGGACTCCCGTTGTCCGACAGCGAGATCCGCGACGAGCTCGTGTCACTGCTGCTCGCCGGTCACGAAACCACGGCCACCACGATCGCCTGGGCCTTCGAACGCCTCACCCGTCACCCCGAGGTGTATGCGCAGGCTCGCTCGGCCGCCGCCGAGGGCGACGACGAGTTCGTGGGCGCGGTGATCACCGAGACGATGCGGTGCCGCCCGGTGGTGCCGTCGGTCGCGCGGGAACTGCAGCGCCCGTGGCGATTCGGCACCCACCGCTGCGAGTCCGGAGACATCGCCGTGGTGAGCACCCTGCTCCTGCACCATCGCGACGACCTCTATCCCCATCCCTTCGATTTCCGGCCGGACCGGTTCATCGGCACCCGGACCGACCCGATGACGCTGCTGCCCTTCGGCGGCGGAAACCGTCGTTGCCTCGGCGCCCACCTGGCGATGACCGAGCTCCAGATCGTCGTGGGCGACATCCTGCGGCGGGTCGAACTGGAGACCCACGACCGCCCCGCGGAACGCCCCCGCTACCGCAACGTCACGATGATCCCCGCCCGTGGCGGAACCGTCCGGGCACTCTCGGTCGACTGATCTCGCCACCGCAACCCGCACCTCACAGACATGTGATCTTCGCCACATCGCGCGTAGCCTGGGGACATGTCTTCCAGTCACGTCAAGAGTCAGCGCAAGTGCCCGTCATGCGGGGCGAATCTCCATGTCCGCAAGGACGTCACCGAGACCACCGGCGGAAATCGGCGGGTCGACACCATGCTCGTGTGCCGTGACGAAGCCTGCTCCGAGCCGGCCCGTCACCTGCACACAGAACATCTCCAGCCCGCCTGAGCAACCGCCCGCGAGCTCGCGGGTAACCCCCGTCACACCTGGTCATTCGTTCCAGTTGACACCGCATGCCACCCCATTCACATTGTGAATCCTGTCGGGGGACATGACCGGTGTGGCCGTCGGCGCCACAGGTCTTCGTACCAGGACCTCGATGGGGGATTCGTGCTCTTCTCTCTCGGTGGTGGTCGCGCGCGTGCGGCCACTCTCCCCAACCCACTGTTCGGATCTCGCCGATCGAGCGTGCCGCACACCGGTGAGACCCCGCCCGCACGGGTACGCCGTCTGGCCCTCGCAGCCGTGGCGGCCACCGTGACCACCGCGACGGTGTCGAGTGGTTGGCTCGGCGTCGGCCCCGCCCACGCCGACGACGTCGCGCTCCCCACCGCGTTGCCCGACTCCTTCTATTCCCAGCCCGCCGACATCGCCACACATCGCGACGGCGACATTCTCGCGGTGCGCCCGCGGACCACTCCGCCCGGCTTCTTCGACGTACGGACCTATCAGCTGAAGTTCCGGTCGTCCGACAGCCAGGGCAAGCCGATCGCCGCGGTCACCACCCTGCTGGTCCCGATCCACAAGCAGGTCAACGGACCACTGTTGTCGTTTCAGCACATCATCAACGCGGTGGGACTCGAATGCGCGCCGTCGCAGGCCCTGTGGACCACCGACCCGAACCTGACCATCCGAGAGGCACCGGGCCTCAACGGCGCCCTTCAACGCGGGTGGACGGTCTCGATCCCCGATCATCTGGGCCCGCGCAGCGCCTACGGGGCTGCGCGGCTGGGCGGCCAGATCGCCCTCGACGCCACCCGCGCCGTCCAACGCTTCGCCCCCGCCCAGGTCGCCAGGAGCAAGGTCGCGATGGCGGGCTACTCCGGCGGCGGCATGGCAACCGCGTGGGCCGCTGCGCTCGCGCCGACCTACGCGCCGGAGCTGAACATCGTCGGCGCAGCGTACGGCGGTGTCCCGATGGATCTGATCAAGATGGCCGAGGGCCTGGGGTACAACAATCCGCATCCCGCCTTCGGCCTGGCCTTCGCCGCGGCGATCGGCCTCTCCCGCGAGTATCCGCAGCAGATCCCGATGATGAAATTCCTTTCACCGCTCGGGAAGCAGATGTACTCCGAGATGCGCAACGCGTGCACCAACGACATCCTGCGCCTCGGCGCGGGTCACTCGGCCAAGCAGGTCTCGGTGGGCGGTGAGCAGATCTTCGAGGACCCGACTGCACGACGCGTCGTCCAGGACAACAGCCTCGCCTTCTATCCGGGTGTGGCCAAGACCCCGATCTTCGAGTGGCACAGTCCGACCGACGTATTGATCCCGGTGGCCTCGATCGATCAGACGATGCGGCGATACTGCCGGGCCGGGACTCGTGTGCAGCAGTTCTCCACGCCGTCGCCCGATCACATGTCGGCGGCGGTGATCGGACTGCTCCCCGCGTTCGACTATCTCGGTGACCGGTTCGCCGGATTGCCGGCTCCCAGCACCTGCTGAGGTCGCACGAGGTGGGGACACGCGCCGGTTGATGTGACTGCAATCACACCCTCCGTTTCCGGCGCCCTCACCTCCGGTTTCCAGATGCCGCATCGCGACTACACGACGGTGACGTAGCCTGATCGCCCAATGTCCTTTGGCCCCATGGCAACAGTTGTGTAACGATGGTGCCTGCGCCCCGGGGGTGCGCCCGGATGTCCCACAAGCAAAGGTTTCCACTTCCGTGCTGAACACCACAAACTCACCTCGCCGTCGTCGCGGCATGAGCCGCCTCGTGGCCATCGTCCTCGGCGTGATCGCTGTGGCCCTTGCGCTGCCGGGCATGGCGCAGGCCGCCCCCGTCACGGTCATCCCCGGACTACCGCCGGTCGAGATCCCGTCGATCCCGGGTCTGCCGACCCCGCCGGCCGCACCGCCGTCGACGACCACGCCGCCTCCGACGTCCACCACCCCGGAAACCCCCGGAGTGCCCGCGGAGCCGAACGTCTCGACCCCGACCGGTTGGGTTGCCCTCGCCCAGGATTCGACGCACACCATCTACTGGTGGAAGGACGGCACCTTCGTCAAGTCGATGCCGATCTCGATGGGCTCCGATGCCCACCCGACTCCGAACGGCGTGTACCACACCAAGGAGAAGTACCGTGACATGTACATGGACTCCTCCACCTACGGTGTTCCCGTCGATTCGCCCGGTGGGTACCGCACCTACGTCGAGTACGCGACCCGCATGTCCTGGGACGGCATCTTCATTCACGCCGCTCCGTGGTCGGTCGAGCAGCAGGGTCACAGCAATGTGAGCCACGGTTGCATCAACGTGAGCACCGAGAACGGCAAGTGGGTCTACGACACCATCGGTCGCGGCACCCCGATCGTCGTTCGCGGCACCGTCGGCGGCCAGTACACCGGCGACTGATCCCCACCCTCCTCGTACCGACGAAGGGCCGGCCCAACCTGGGCCGGCCCTTCGTCGTCGTCAGGGGCTTGATCGGCTCAGGGCACCGGTCAGGCCACCGGCGCCGACACATCGAGATCGAGCGATCGCCCCTCCGCGCGCACCCGCGCGATCGCCCGCATCTTGTTCGACGCATCGAGTGCGGCCACCTTGTACCCCTCGGCCAGCGTCGGGTAGTTGAACACCGCGTCGACCAGGTAGTCGACGGTGCCGCCGAGACCCATCACGGTCTGGCCGATGTGGACCAGTTCGGCAGCGTTCGACCCGAAGGCATGGACGCCGAGCAGCGTGCGGTCCTCGGCGTGCACGAGAAGCTTGAGCAATCCGTAGGAGTCCCCCATGATCGCTCCGCGTGCGAGCTCGCGATACCGGGCCACACCCACCTCGAACGGGATGTTGTCGGTGGTCAGTTGATCCTCGGTCCGGCCGACGAAGCTGATCTCGGGGATCGCGTAGATCCCAATGGGTTGCAGGTCGGTCGGGGTGTGTCCGACCGGCTCGCCGAAGGCGTGATATGCCGCGCGGCGTCCCTGCTCCATCGAGGTGGCCGCCAGCGCCGGGAATCCGATGATGTCGCCGACCGCATAGATGTGCTCGACCTCGGTGCGGAAATGCTCGTCGACCTTGAGGCGCCCACGGTTGTCGGCGGTGAGCCCCGCGGCCTCGACCGCGAGCTCATCGGAAACACCTTGACGCCCTGCGGAATACAGAACGGTGTCGGCGGGGATCTGCTTTCCCGATTCCAGGATGGTCAGGGTTCCCGAGGGGTGGGTCTCGACGGTGCGGACGTGCTCGCCGAAACGGAAGGTGACGCCACGTTCCCGGAGCTGATACTGCAGGGCCTCGACGATCTCCCGGTCACAGAAATCGAGCATCGCCGGCCGCTGCTCGATGACGGTGACCTTGGTGCCCAGCGCCGCGAACATCGACGCGTACTCGATGCCGATCACCCCGGCGCCGACCACCACCATCGATCCCGGAACGCGGTCGAGTTCGAGGATCTGATCGGAGTCGACGACGGTCTCCCCGTCGAAGTCGACCGACGACGGGCGCGCCGGGCGGGTGCCGACCGCGACGACGAAGTGGTCGGCGGATACGTGTTTGAGGTCTCCGGTGGCGTCCTCGATCGCGATCTCGTGCGGGCCGGTGAAGGTCGCGCTGCCGATGAGCGTCACAACGCCGTTGCGGGCCAGCTGACTCTGGATGACGTCGATCTCCTTGCCGACGACGTGCATCGTCCGCGCGGTGAGGTCGGCCACGGTGATGTCGGTCTTGAGTCGGTACGACTGTCCGTAGAGCTCTCGCTGGTTCAGGCCGGTCAGATAGAGCACGGCCTCTCGGAGGGTTTTCGATGGGATGGTGCCGGTGTTGATGCACACGCCGCCCATCATGTGTTTGCGTTCGACGATCGCGGCGCGTTTGCCGAGTTTGGCCGCCGCAATCGCCGCTTTCTGACCTGCCGGTCCTGACCCGATGACGACGATGTCGTAATGATCCACCGTGGATCCTTCGCTCGATGTGTCCGTGGCTCGGCGGTGTATCGATCACCGCAGGTGATCGGTACCGCCCGGACAAGTGTCACCCAGGTCGACAGATCCCACGACTCGAGCGGGAGTCCTCAGGCCGCCAGGTCGGCCGGGCCCATGGTGAAGGTGGCCTGCACCTGCATCCATTGGGCCAGCGCCTCACAGCCGGTGGTCAGCGGATCGGTCACCGAGTCCCGGCGGTACGGCTCGTCGTGGTAGGCGGTGTGTCTGCCGCCCGCCCGATTGCGGATGACCATGCCGCGCCAGGCGATCACACCGGGCAGGTAGCCGCGAACCTCCCGCCATGCCGAACCCAGCCGTTCGACGTCGCGCAACCACTGCGCCGGTCGCACCGAGGTTGCCCGCGCATTCTGGAAGGAGTTGCTGCGCAACACTTTCCACGTCTGTGACAGCCAGCGTCGGGGGGCGGCGAAGGTGAGGGTGTCGGTGAGATCGGCGATATCGCGGACGAACGAATCCCGCGAGG
Organism: Gordonia sp. YC-XJ4; assembly: GCF_059511865.1. NCBI lineage: Bacteria > Bacillati > Actinomycetota > Actinomycetes > Mycobacteriales > Gordoniaceae > Gordonia > Gordonia sp. YC-XJ4. The sequence goes on along the minus strand of NZ_CM183447.1, from coordinate 2,352,033 downwards.
CGTTGCAGATCATGTCCTCGGGGGCGCCGACCCACCAGACCGGGATGGGCTCGGGGATCGCCGGACCCGGCCCGGCCACTCCCCACCCGTCGCATCCCGCAACGACGCCGGGCGGCTGATGGGGGTCGGCGACGAATCCGACCGCCACGACACGGCTCAGCGCGCGCATGTCGGCACGTGCGTCGAGATCGGCCAGCAGGCGTCGGATCACCACCGCGCCCTGTGAATAGCCGATGATCATCACCGGTCCGACGACCGCGTGCAGCGCCGCGGCCAGTGCGCGTTGCCCGGCGGCGACGCTGTCGGCGTAGCTGATACCCGAAAGATGAGGTGCCGGACCGTAACTCGCCGGGTAGCCCACCCATCGGGTGTCGAACCGGTCGTCGAGGGCATCGGTGACGCCCGAGAGCAGTCCGGTGACCTCGGTGCGCATGTCACCGTCGTAGGACTCTCCGGTTCCGCCGACCACCAGAACCGTCACCGCGTGCACCGGGTCGGTGTGGGCTGTCATGACTCCATCGTCGCGATGGTCGATGAGAGGGACCGGACAGTCGGCTGAGGGCCGGATGAGAGTTGGACCATCGCGCTGTGATGCCTGGTCACCGACGTGCCGAGGGTGCCCAGGATCACCTGGATTCCGGTTGCGTAACACATTCGTAACGCGAACAATGGACGGGGTCGAACACGGTCGCGAACCGTCGACGATCACCATCCCCCGAGAAGTACGAAAGAAGCGGTACCCATGTCGTTCGCACGTCTGCGTGAACGTTTCCTCCCCTCCGGCCACAACCACCGTCGGCTCTACGAGCGCATCGCCCTGATGTCGTCCGGAGCCCAGCGCGACGAGCTGCTCGTCATGGCACAGCGTCACGAAAGTCGCTGACCCTGAAGCACTTCCCATGCTGACGCAGCCACTGGTATGGCCGTCACCGCTGACAGTGGGGACACCAGTACAGGTTTCGGCCCACGAGTTCGGTGGTCGCGATCGGGGTTCGGCAGATCCGACAGGGTTCTCCGGTGCGCCGGTACACATAGGTGCGTGGCCGATCCGGTGCGTACGACCCCGGCCCGTGATCGTCCTCCGGCCGAATCACGTGAATTCGCCCGCGCCGCACACCGATTCGCATGAGGGCGACGAGGTCGGCCCACATGTCGTCGAAGGCCTCCCGATCGACGGTGCGCCCGGCCCGCATCGGGTCGAGACGTGCACGAAAAAGGACCTCGGCACGATAGACGTTACCCACGCCGGCCATCACCTTCTGATCCATCAGCAGGGCGCCGATCGGTCGTGACGACCGGTGGATCGCCTGCCACGCACGCTCCGGGTCGGCGTCGGACCGTAGTGGATCCGGGCCGAGCCGCGCGACGAGGTCCTCGAGGTCGGCAGGCGTGTACAACTCGCAGGCGGTCGGCCCGCGCAGGTCGGTGCCCACCTCGTCTCCGACGATCCGCATCCGGACCTGTCCGACGGGCTCCCCCATCGGCACCGCGAGTTCGGAGAACGAGCCGTAGAGCCCGAGGTGGACGTGCAGCAGTTGGGTCCGCTTGCCGTCGCGGTAGCGCTGAATGAGGTGCTTACCCCACGCCTGCGCGCGATGGAACTCCATGCCGTCGACCACCGCGGCGCCCTCGGCAAAACGCCCCTGCGGGCTCGACACCCGCACCCGCTGCCCACCGAAGAGCTTCTGTTGACGCCGGGCGAGGCGATGCAGGGTATGCCCCTCAGGCATCGACGACCACCGTCGCCGAACTCGCCGATGTCGCCACCGTCACCGAGTGCGCTGCCCTCAGGACTCGGGGACGGCCGGCGCCACACCGGTCTTCTCGAACTCCGAGAGGATGTCGATGCGACGCTGGTGACGCGGTTCCTCCGACCACTTCGCCGCCAAGAAGGCGTCGACGATCGCCAGCGCCTCCTCGGTGGTGTGCATCCGTCCACCGATCCCCATCAACTGCGCATTGTTGTGCTGGCGAGCGAGCTGGGCCGTCTCGACGCTCCACGCCAGGGCGCACCGCGCACCGGGCACCTTGTTCGCGGCGATCTGTTCGCCGTTTCCACTGCCGCCGAGTACGATTCCGAGGCTGCCCGGATCGGCCACCACCTTCTCCGCTGCGGCGATGCAGAATGCCGGGTAATCATCGGCGGCGTCGTAGACGTGTGCCCCGCAGTCGATCACCTCATGACCGTTGGACCGCAGATGCTCGGCGATGGCCCCCTTGAGTTCGAAGCCGGCATGATCTCCACCCACGTATACGCGCATGCGCCTCACTATAGATCCCGCCCACCCGCGATTCCGGTGCCGGGTGACGACCCGACAGTGGTCGTCACCCCCGAGACCATGGGGTTACCCCCGGACGACTCCGCCCCGGCGACCGGAGGAGAGTCGTCGGGGCGGAGTACACGCCGGGGCGGTCAGTCGAATTCGGGGTCCTCGTTGCGAGAGCGCTTGAGCTCGAAGAAGTGTGGGTAGGACGCCAGTGCCACCGCACCGTCCCACACCGTGCCCGCGGTCTCCCCGCGCGGGATGCGCGAGAGCACGGGACCGAAGAAGGCCACATCATTGATGTGGATGGTCGGCGTGCCGACGTCGTCGCCGACCTTGTCCATCCCACGGTGATGGCTCTCCCGAATCGCCTCGTCGAACTCGGTGGAGTCGGCGGCTTCGGCCAGCGTCGGATCGAGATCGAGTTCGGCGAGCGACTCGGCGATCACCACGTCGAAATCCTTGTTCTGTCCGTTGTGGATACGGGTACCCATCGCGGTGTAGAGGGGGGCGAGGATCGACTCACCCTTCGCCGCGGCCGCTGCGGCGATCACGCGGACCGGCTTCCATGCCTGTTTGAGGCCCTCGCGGTAGCTGTCGGGGATGTCGCGCCCCTCGTTGAGCACGGCCAGGCTCATGATGTGGAAATTGACTTCGATGTCGCGCACCTTCTCGACCTCGAGGATCCACCGCGAGGTGATCCAGCACCATGGGCACAGCGGGTCGAACCAGAAATCCACACGATCCTTCGACATACGTCTTCCCTTCTTCTCGACGATTCCCGGACACCCTTCTGCTCACACCGGGTGCGCGGCGAACTCGGCCCACTCAACCCGCGCGCGGCCGAGCCCATTCCATCCGATCCTGCTCCTCCGGCGTCGCGTCGGCACCCCCGATCGCCGCCGAGCACTAAGCTGGCCGCTGTGACTGCCCCGAATCTCACCCGTGATCAGGCCCGCGAGCGCGCCGCCACCGTCGACGTGTCCCACTACGCCATCGACCTCGATCTCACCGACGGCAACGGCGCGCCGGGCGCCACCACCTTCGCCTCCACCACGACGGTGACCTTCACCGCCACTCAGGGCGCATCGACCGTCATCGATCTCGTTGCGCCGACCCTGCGCTCGGCGACGCTCAACGGCACCGAACTCGACGTCACCGGCTTCGACGAGTCCGTCGGCATCGAGTTGCCCGGGCTGGCCGCCGAGAACACCCTGACCGTGGTGGCCGACTGCGCATACTCGAACACCGGCGAGGGGCTCCACCGCTTCGTCGACCCCACCGACGACTCGGTGTACCTGTACTCGCAGTTCGAAACCGCCGATGCCAAGCGGATGTTCGCATGTTTCGATCAGCCCGACCTGAAGGCCACCTACACGCTGACGGTCACCGCACCCACCGACTGGAAGGTGATCTCCAACGCGCCCGAGGTCGCCACCGCCGCCGCCGAACCCGGAGTGCACCGCTTCCGGGAGACGCCGACGATGAGCACCTACCTCGTGGCCCTGATCGCCGGACCCTACGCCGAATGGACCGATTCCTACACCGACGAGCACGGCACCATCCCCCTGGGGATCTATTGCCGGGCCTCACTGGCGGAGTTCATGGACGCCGACCGGTTGTTCACCGAGACCAAGCAGGGATTCGCCTTCTACCACAAGAACTTCGGTATCCCCTACGCCTTCGGCAAGTACGACCAGCTCTTCGTTCCGGAGTTCAACGCGGGCGCCATGGAGAATGCCGGGGCGGTGACCTTCCTGGAGGACTACGTCTTCCGCTCCCGCGTCACCAACTATCTCTATGAGCGCCGGGCCGAGACCGTCCTGCACGAGATGGCCCACATGTGGTTCGGCGACCTCGTCACCATGAAATGGTGGGATGACCTGTGGCTCAACGAATCCTTCGCCACCTTCGCCTCGGTGCTGTGCCAGGCGGAGGCAACCGAGTACACCAGCGCCTGGACCACCTTCGCCAACGTCGAGAAGTCGTGGGCCTACCGTCAGGACCAGTTGCCCTCAACGCATCCGGTGGCCGCCGACATCCCCGACATCGCCGCGGTCGAGGTGAACTTCGACGGCATCACCTACGCCAAGGGCGCGTCGGTACTCAAACAGCTCGTCGCCTACGTCGGACTCGAGGACTTCCTCGCCGGTCTGCGCGACTACTTCTCCGCGCACCGCTTCGGCAACGCAACCTTCTCCGATCTCCTTGCCGCACTGGAGAAATCGTCGGGCCGCGATTTGTCCGACTGGGGTGGGCAGTGGCTCAAGACCACCGGCATCAACGTGTTGCGCCCGGACTTCGAGCTCGACGACTCGGGCGCTTTCACCCGGTTCACGATCGTGCAGGACGGTGCGGTCCCGGGCGCGGGTGGCGCGGACAATTCGTCGGCGGTGGGCGCGACGAGGGTGCACCGGCTGCGGGTCGGCATCTATGACGACGGCGACTCGGGCGCGTTGACCCGTACGCACAGCATCGAACTCGACGTCGAGGGCGAACGCACCGACGTCGCCGATCTGCTCGGCGTCCACCGCGGCAAGCTGATCCTGATCAACGACGACGACCTCACCTACGCCTCGGTGCGGCTCGACCCGGATTCGTTGTCGACCGCGACCACCCGGATCGGCGACATCAGCGATTCGATGCCGCGCACCTTGGTGTGGTCGGCGGCGTGGGAGATGACCCGTCAGGCCGAGATGGCCGCCCGCGACTTCGTCGAGTTGGTCGAGCGCGGGATCGTCGCCGAAACCGAGATCGGGGTGGTCCAGCGAGTCCTGTTGCAGGCCACCACCGCCATCGAGTCCTACGCCGACCCCACGTGGGCCGAGCAGACCGGGCGTCGGAGTTTCTCGGCGCGGCTGCTCGAACTCGCCCGCGCCGCCGAGCCCGGCTCGGATCACCAGTTGGCCTTCGTCAACACCCTGTTGGCAGGTGCCCTCGATGAGGGTCAGGTCGGCGTGGCCAAAGGTCTGCTCGATGGTGACGACCCAGCGTCGCACGGACTGTCCGGGCTCACCGTCGACACCGATCTGCGGTGGCGGCTGGTGATCGCGCTGGCCACCGCGGGCGCCATCGACACCGACCCCGACTCGACCCCGGTCATCGATGCCGAGGCCGAGCGCGACAACACCGCCGCCGGTGCCCGGCAGGCCGCAACGGCCCGTGCCGCCCGCCCGCTCGCGCAGGCGAAAGCCGACGCCTGGGCCCAGGCCGTCGACGACGATTCGGCCTCGAACATCTTCACCCGATCGGTCGTCGCCGGCTTCGCCCGACCCGGTCAGGGTGCGCTGCTGGGCGAGTACGTCGCGAAGTTCTTCGACGCCGTGCCCGGTGTGTGGTCGCGGCGTTCGAGCGAGGTCGCCCAGACGGTGGTGGTCGGGCTCTACCCGTCGTGGGAGATCAGTGAGGCCGGTCTCGCCGCCGCCGATGAGTTCCTGGCCGCCGACCATCCCGCCGCGCTCAAGCGCCTCATCGCCGAAGGCCGTGCGGGAGTGGAACGTTCACTGCGCGCCCGGGCGTTCGACGCCACTCGCTGACCGCCGTGGCCGGCGGCCGACCGCTCAGCGTGCCCGCCACACGTAGCGGATCTGCGGTCGACCGGTGTTGCCGTACTCGGTGACCCGGTCGACCGTACCGTCGTCGGCGAGGCGCTCGAGGTAGCGCCAGGCCGTCACCCGGGAGCTACCGATCGCGCCGGCGACCTCCGAGGCGGTCAGACCGTCGGTGCTGTCGCGGATGGCACGTCCGACGGCGTCCTCGGTGTCCGGGGAGCGCCCCTTCGCGGCGGTACGCCGGGTGTCGGCGGTGCGCAGATTCGCCAACGCACGATCGATGTCGCGTTGACTCACCGCGTCTCCCCCACCGGTCAGCGCCTCGCGGTAGCTCAGATACTGCCGGATCTTCTCACCGAATGCCGCGAAGGTGAACGGCTTGATGAGATAGAGCAGCACACCGTGGGCCATCGCGCTACGAACCGAGTCCAGGTCTCGTTGCGCGGTGATCGCGATGATGTCGGGGGACGGGACGATGCCCGACAATGCCGAGGCCAGCGAGATGCCGCTCGCGTCGGGCAGGCCGAGGTCGAGCAGGACGAGGTCGACGGGGTGGGCGCCGTCGGCGGCCGCGGTGGCCCTGCGCAGCGCCTCCTGCGCGGTGGCCGCATGGGCGACGACGTCGAATCCACCGATCCGGGAAAGGAAGTCGACGTGTGCGGCGGCGATCACCTGGTCGTCCTCGACGACGAGCACCCGGATCATCGCGGCTCTGCTCGCATCATCTGAGCCTCCCGGCGTCCGGTTCGGTCGGTGTCGACGCCTGCGCGCCGGCCGTGATCTCGACGCCGACCACCGAACCGTAGGTGTTCTCCGCTCGGATCGTACCGCCGTGCAGGTGCACGACCTGCGCGACCAACGCGAGACCGAGTCCGCGTCCGGCCGTGTCACCACCGGCTTTCGTCGAGTAACCGCGGCGTCGCGCTCGAGCGAACTCGTCGGGAGTCATGCCGGGTCCGGAATCGGCGACCACCACGTGTACGTGGGCAGCGTCGCCGATGACGGTCACCTCGACCCAGGGATCGTCCGGGTCGACGGCGTCGAGCGCGTTGTCGATCAGATTGCCCACCACGGTGATCATCTCGCCGGCCGAAAGGATCTGCGTCGCATGGTCATCGACCATCGAGTCCTCGGTGAGTGTCAGTTCGACACCGCGTTCGGCGGCCTGTGCCGTCTTACCGAGCAACAATGCCGCCAGCGTCGGCTCGACCACCGCGTCGCCGACCCGGTCGACGAGTTTCTGGGAGAGTTCGAGATTCTCGGTGGCCATGCGCACGGCGTCGCCCGACCGTCCCATCTCGATCAACGCCACGATCGTGTGCAGGCGGTTCGCCGACTCATGCGCCTGCGACCGCAGCGCCTCGGCGAAGCGTGTCATCGAGTCGAGTTCACCCATCGCCTCGGCCACCTCGGTGCGGTCGCGGATGGTGATCACCGCGGCATCCCGACCGGGCACCGGTGACCGATTCACCATCAGTACTCGCCCTCCCTCGGCGACGAGAACGTCGCGCAACGGTTCGGTGCCCGACGTCATGAACTCCGGGATATGAAGCGGCTCATCGGTTCCCAGCAGGCGGCGCGCCTCGTCGTTGACGAGTACCGGGCGCGACGAATCGACGACGACGAGTCCCTCACGAACCGCGTGCAGGACCGCATCGTGATGGTCGTACATCACCCGCAACTCCGTCGGCGTGAGCCCACCGGTATGACGGAGCAGACGCCGACGGATCGCCCACAAGCCGACCAACGCGATCACCAGGGCGACGCCGCCGATGGCGCCGATGAGCGGCAGTTGTGACACCCAGTCCTCGGTCAACGTCGACTGGGTGATGCCCGCGGCCACCGCGCCGACGATGGTGCCGTCGCCGGCGCGGACCGGAGCGATGGTGCGGACCGACGGACCGAGTGTGCCGGTGTAGATCTCGGTGAACGTCTGCCCCCGCAGCGCCGGTTCGATGGTGCCCAGGTAGTGGCCGCCGATGAACCGGGGATCGGTGTGGGTGTAGCGGATGCCGTGGGTGTTCATGATGGTGATGAACGCGATGCCGGTGGCCTGCCGGATGTGTTCGGTGACCGGCTGCAGTTGCGTCGTCGGGTCCGGTGAGGTGATCGCCGCGGCGGTCGACGGGGCGTCGGCGATACTCACCGCCACCGCGGTCACCTGCTCCCGCGCGGCACGATTCGCGTCGGCACGGGCATCGACGACCGCGAGCAGGCTGCCCACCACGACGATCGCGATGACCACCGCGACCTGCAATGCGACCGCCTGCCCGGCCAGCGACCGCGGCAGCAACCGTGCCCTCACCCGTGCGCCTCCCTCGTTCTCCGCCACCGGCCCAACCTCACACATCGTGCCGGTCCGGCGCACTCACACTGCCCGATCGAGGTGGTCCACGCCACTGAACGAAATGAACTCAATGGTGACCGGGGTCACCGTAACGCCGAAGAATTCTCAGTCAGCACCTCCCATCGCCGTACGCGAGGGCGGGACGAGAAAGGACTCACTGATGAACATCAGGTCGAACACGGCGGGCACCGCCGATTTCCCGGCCACCCCGCGCAAGAAGCGGGACCGCACCCATTGGCTCTACATCTCGGTGATCATCGCGGTGGTCGCCGGCGTGGCCGTCGGGTTGATCTGGCCGGAGGTGGGCAAGGACATCGGCGTGCTGGGCACGATGTTCGTCGCCCTCATCAAGATGATGATCGCGCCGGTGATCTTCTGCACCATCGTCCTGGGCATCGGATCGGTCCGCAAGGCCGCCACCGTCGGCAAGGTCGGCGGCCTGGCCTTCGTCTACTTCCTCGTGATGTCGACCGTCGCCCTGGCCATCGGCCTGGTCGTGGGCAACCTCATCAAGCCCGGCACCGGTCTCAACATCTCTGCGGTGGCCGGTCAGGGCGCCGCGCTGGCGGAGAAGGCGCACGAATCGGGCGGAACGATGGAGTTCATCGAGGGCATCATCCCCACCTCGCTGCTGTCGTCGCTCACCGAGGGCAGCGTGCTGCAGGCCCTGTTCGTGGCGTTGCTCGTCGGCTTCGCCATCCAGGCCATGGGGCGCACCGGCGAACCCATCCTCAACGCCGTGGCCTACTTCCAGAAGCTGGTCTTCAAGGTCCTCACCATGATCCTGTGGGTCGCCCCGATCGGCGCCTTCGGTGCGATCGCCAACGTCGTCGGCCAGACCGGCTGGGCTGCGGTGGGCCAGCTACTGGTGCTCATGGTCGCGTTCTATCTGACCTGCCTGGTGTTCGTGTTCGGTGTGCTGGGAGTGCTGCTCAAGACCTCCGCCGGGGTGTCGATCTTCAAGCTGGTCCGGTACCTGGCCCGCGAGTACATCCTGATCTTCGCGACCTCGTCGTCGGAGTCCGCGCTGCCCCGGCTGATCGCCAAGATGGAACACCTCGGTGTCGAGAAGACGACCGTCGGTGTCGTCGTGCCGACCGGCTACTCGTTCAATCTCGACGGCACCGCGATCTACCTGACCATGGCCTCGCTGTTCATCGCCGACGCCATGGGTGATCCGCTGTCGATCCCGGAGCAGATCGGTCTCCTGGCATTCATGATCATCGCCTCCAAGGGCGCCGCCGGCGTCAGCGGCGCCGGCCTGGCCACGCTCGCCGGCGGGCTGCAGGCCCACCGACCGGAGATGCTCGACGGCGTCGGCCTCATCGTCGGGATCGACCGCTTCATGTCGGAGGCGCGTGCGGTCACCAACTTCTCCGGTAACGCCGTGGCCACTCTGCTCGTCGGCTCGTGGACCGGAACCGTCGACAAAGCGCGTGTCGAGGAGGTGCTCGCCGGCCGGGACCCGTTCAACGAACAGGACATGGTCGACGAGGAACCGCTCGACCGGCCACGCACCCACGACGACACGATCGTCACGGAAAAGGAACTCGCCGCACGCTGAACGCCGATTGGCACATCATCGGGTGCCACGAGACGCCGGCGCGGTCACTCCCACCAGGAGTGACCGGCGCCGGCATCTGCACGCAGTGGTCGGTTGTAGGGGGCCCTGCGGGCGTGCACGCTCGGCCGGGCACCCACCGAAACGCCGATGCGGGGCTCTCGGTGGAGAGCCCCGCATCGGCGCGAAGAAACGAGATCCGGTGATCAGGAAGGTGCGGCAGCGGTCGCGACGACGTGCAGTGCGGCGATCAGCCCGTCGATGAGCTGACCGGACCGGAAGCTGCCGATCGCGGCGGTCACACCGAGTTGGGCGACCCGATCGTTGACCCGGTCGGCCACCCGCGCACCGGAGACGACAACGACGTCGTGGGTGTTGGGCGACACGGCGATCAGCGCGCCGTTGGCAGGCTCGGGAGCCTGTGCGAGGACCGCGCGCGCGTCGGCGACGGCGTCCTCACCGAGTTCACCGATGTAGACCGAGAAACGCACGAGGGCCTTCTCGCTGGCAGCCTTGAGTGCGTCGTCGAGATCGATCAGATCCCGCTGCGAGAACGGCGGGGTGCTCGGTGCCTGGCCGGGAAACCGGGTCGCCGAGACGCGACCGCTGTTGGTGATCACCGTTCCCATCGGGAGCGCGGTGGTCGGCGACAGCTTGACGTTGCCGCCCTGCGCGGCGCCGGGTGTGCCGGCCTGAGTCACTTCACCACTTGCCACTGGCCGAGCCTCCATCCACATCGGTCGGTCCCGCGTGATGCGGCAGCGCCATCGGCTCGATCTCGGTGGCGCTGAACAGCAACGGCTGGCGCGTCCACTCCTGATCGAGCGTGTACTCCTGCACCTTCGGGTATTTCAGGCCGGACGAGAACATCATCGAGACGACGCAGAGCACGACCATCACGACGCAGATGACCGTGACCACGACTCCGATACCGACCATGGCGCTATCCATGACATCCTTTCGATCGGTGTTCCTCGAACGGCACGAAACCGCCCGCACCACCAGGTTGTGTGATCAATCTAGCCCACCGGCGCGGGTGCGTCCCAGTGGGGCCTACAACGTGTCGTAGACGATTTGGCGGACTCCGTCCGGGATGATTCGGTGCACTCCGTCCGGAACGATCAGCGCACTCCGTCCGGGACGAATCGGAGGACTCCGCGGGGCCTCGAGCGGACACCGACCACCGGAAACGACCGGCTTGTCAGGCCGCCCCGGCGTCGATGTACTGGACCCACGCCGGATCGATCTCCTTGATCGTGGCCAACAGTCGCCAGTGCCGCCCCTTGGGAGCGGTGAGCGGCGTGTGCAGGGTCCAGCCGAGTTCGCTGAGCAGGCGGTCGGCCTTGCGGTGATTGCAGCTCGCGCAGCAGGCCACGCAGTTCTCCCAGGAGTGCCCACCGCCACGACTTCGGGGCAGCACATGGTCGATCGTGGTCGCCTTGGCCCCGCAGTAACCGCAGCGGGAGCGGTCTCGATGCATCAATGCCGCCCTGGTCATCGGGGTGACCGCACGATAGGGCACGCGGACGTAGGTCCGCAGCCTGATCACCGACGGGATCGGGACCGTTCGCGCGGCGGAATGCACGGCCATCCCCGGGGCCACTGCGTGGACGACGTCGGCGCGTTCACGCAGGACGAGGACGATCGCCCGGCGCAGGGAGATCGCGGTGAGCGGCTCGTAGGTCGCGTTGAGCAGCAGGACGCGGCGTCGTCCCCACAGTCCCGCAGCCGGAAGCCCCGCAGACGGACGGGACTCGTCGGCAGCATCAGGCTTCTCGGTCAGTTCCGGGTTGGTGGACACGGGGCTCTCGTGCGCGCGGCGCAGCGACCGCTCGCCACGCAACACCGTCACATCGCGAACCTGCCGTTGGCTTCTGCGTGTCATCCCGCCTCCCGTGTGCGCGCACCGGACGCGTCAAGTGGAACACGCCGAGCGCGGTCGTGCACGACAAATCTCGGGTGTCGACGCAGGTCACTTGTGTGAACAACGGATGTCGGTGCACCCGCCGACCGCCGATACCCGCGGCGTCCACCGACGGTGGGCACGCGTGAGGTTTGAGACCTTCGGCGCCGGTGGAGGACACTGGTCGGGTGAGTGCCTCCCAGCCCGTTCCCGCACCCGAGAGCCGATCGTTCTATGACGAGGTCGGCGGCGCCGACACCTTCGCCCGCCTGACCCACACCTTCTACTCCGAGGTCGCCAAGGACGAGATACTCCGGCCGCTCTATCCCGAAGAAGACCTCGGTCCGGCCGAACGCCGACTCCGCATGTTCCTCGAGCAGTACTGGGGTGGGCCGCGAACCTATTCCGAGGAACGCGGTCATCCGCGCTTGCGGATGCGGCACCACCCCTACAAGATCGGGCCGATCGAACGCGATGCCTGGCTGCGCTGCATGCACACCGCGATCGCGGAGATCGACTCACAGACCCTCGACGACGAACATCGCCGTGCGCTCACCGATTACATGGAAATGGCTGCACAGTCGATGATGAATTCGCCGTTCTGACCAACGGCCTCCACCTCGGCGCGCGCATCGGCGACTCGCCGCGCGGACCTGCATGGGTCACCGAATTATCAGGTGAGGCACAATTGCGACGTGAGCGATGAGACATCGAGCGCTGTGCCCATGGGTTCGGAGGACACCGGCTCCGAGGAAGCGCTCACCGACGAGCAGGTTTCCGGCCCGAGCGACATCGGACCGGATCCCGCCGACGCGGGCGAGGAAAGCCACGGGACCGGCGAGGACGAGGCGACCTCCGAGACGGACCCCGCCGGTGAACTGACCGACGCGGCGGCGCCAGGTTCGGTTGTGCCGCAACTCGACCCGTCCGACACCACGTGGTGGCGATCGGCGATCTTCTACCAGATCTACCCGCGATCCTTCTCCGACCTCGACGGAGACGGTGTCGGCGATCTCGCCGGGGTCATCGACAAACTCGGATATCTCGAACTCCTCGGGATCGACGCCCTCTGGCTGAGCCCGATCATGTGCTCCCCCATGGCCGATCACGGTTACGACGTGTCCGACCCACGCGACATCGACCCCCTCTTCGGCGATCTCGAGGACTTCGACGAACTCGTCGCCGAGGCACACGACCGCGGAATGCGCGTGACGATGGACCTCGTCCCCAATCACACCAGCGACCAACACGAGTGGTTCCGGGCCGCGCTCGCCGCCGAACCCGGCAGCCCCGAACGCGCCCGCTACATCTTCCGCGACGGCCTCGGTGAGGGCGGCGACGAGCCACCCAACAACTGGCACAGCGTGTTCGGCGGACCCGCATGGACACGGGTCACCGAGTCCGACGGCTCACCCGGTCAGTGGTATCTGCACATCTTCGCCGCCGAGCAACCGGATCTGAACTGGGAGAACCCCGAGGTGTTCGAGGATCTCGAACGCTCCCTTCGGTTCTGGCTCGACCGTGGCGTCGACGGCTTCCGCATCGACGTCGCGCACGGCATGGCCAAGCCCGAGGACCTGCCGGACATGGACCTCGACTCGGTCGGGCTGTTGACCAACAGTGACGACGATCCGCGCTTCAACAACTATGCGGTGCACGACATCCACCGAAAGATCCGCAAGGTGCTCGACGAGTATCCGGGCGCGGCCAACGTCGGCGAGATCTGGGTGGAGGACAACGAACGCTTCGCCGAGTACCTGCGGCCGGACGAGCTGCATCTCGGGTTCAATTTCCGACTTGCCAAGGCCGCGTTCGATCCCGACGAGATCCGCGCCGCGATCGAGAACTCTCTCGATGCGGTACTTCGGGTCTCGGGGACGCCGACGTGGACACTGTCCAATCATGATGTCGACAGGGAGGTCTCGCGCTACGGTCGCCTCGATCAGCACGACCCGGACTCCGAGGTCGACCTCGACGTCGGCCGGGCCCGGGCGCGCGCGATGGCGCTGGTCGAATTCGCCCTCCCCGGAACGGTCTTCATCTACAACGGCGCCGAGCTCGGACTCCCCAATGTGGATCTCCCGGACGAGGCATTGCAGGATCCGGTATGGGAGCGCTCGGATCACACCGAACGCGGGCGCGACGGTTGCCGGGTGCCCATACCGTGGGAGGGTTCACAGCCGCCCTATGGTTTCAGCACCTCGGCGCAGACGTGGTTGCCGATGCCCGACGATTGGGCGCCCTACACCGTCGAGAAGCAGCTCGAGGACATCTCCTCGACCCTCTCGTTGTATCGGCAGGCCATCGAATTGCGGGTCAGCCGAAGTGAATTCAGTGGAGACACGGTCGAATGGTACGGCGCACCCGACGACTGCCTGGCATTCCGCAGAGCCGGTGGCGGCCTGATCTGCGCCCTCAACGCCGGCGACGAGCCGGTACCGCTCCCCCCTGGAGAGGTCCTGCTGCTCAGCGCCCCTCTCGTCGACGGTCATCTCGCACCGAATTCCGCCGCCTGGCTGGTGTGAGGCTGCGCACCGAAGGACCACCGAGAGGTGGTCACAGCACGGTGACGCCGAGGTCGCGATGGCGGCGCAGGTAGACCGCACCGAACCTTGCGTCGATCCGAATCCAGGCCGCCGACATCCGGATTCGGATCGGCTCATCGGCATCGATCGCCTCGACATCGGAGTCCTCGGTGATCGCGCGGCCCTGCGCGTCACGGACGAAACCCATTCCGGTGAGCGCGAACAGCGCGCGCAGGGAGACTGCGGTCCGTAGACCGCCGTCGGTCGAGGTGACCTCCAGCACGTCCTGATCGAGTACGCCGGTCGCCGGGCCGTGCGCGCTGCCCTCCTCGCGTGCGACGCGAGCACCGTCCCGAACGAGCCCCACCACCGTGCGCGCGGGCACGTCGTCGACGTGGCGAAAACCGGTGAGCAGCGGCAGTGCGCCACGCCACGCCGAATCGAAGGGCATACCGGGGTCGACGGGGGTTCCGGGCGTCGCGCCGGAAAGCGCTGCGCGCAAGGAGGTCACGTCGGCCACCAGATCCTTGGGCGCCATCCGGCCGAATACGGCCCGGGTGACCAGGACGTCGAATCCGGTGTGTGACCACATCCCGATCAGGCCGTCGCCGCGTACCGCCAGGCGGACAACGGCAGCGTCGTCGAGCCGGTGGGCACGGCCGAGGAAGGCCAGCGCGTCGGAGAGGTCGTCGGCGCGCTGCAACGTCAGATGCCGCTCACCCTCCATGATGCGGCGCGGTCTGCTCGGTGGTGTCCGGCAACCGGAAGCTCTCCAGGTACGCGCGTTCGTCGGCGGTGAGGCGCCGCAGACGCTGTGCATCCACGTCGAACGCGACGAGTTGGGTGGAGGCGATGACGGCCGGTGCGTCGTCGGGCTGAGCACCGTCGGGGCGCACCTCGTAACCGACGACGAAGTCCACCGCCCGTACCTTCTCGACGAACATGGTGACCACGATCGGACCCTCGTCGTGGCGGATCTGCGCTGCGTACTTCACGTGCAGGTCGGCGACCAGACAGCCGCGCCGCAGATCGGCGGTGGGCCGTCCGTCGTAGAACAGCCACGGGATTCGGGCCTCCTCCAGGAGGGTCACCATCCGTGCGTGGTTGATGTGCTGGAAGACGTCCATGTCGGACCAACGCACCGGGACCCGCACGACATATCCCTTGTCGGTGGCGGTTCCCTCATCCTCGTAGAGCACTACGACTCCCCTCTTCGCGTACCGCGTGCGGTCCGACGGCGTTGCGGCTCATCGGATCCCACTCACCGGATGACACTGCGGAGTTGCCGCGCGGCCACCGACAGTGTGGCGAGGTCGATGTTGCCGGCCGCCTCGATCTCGGCCAGCATCGACCGCACCCGCGCCAGACGAGACGAGTGCGCGCTCTCCCACTCGCTGATCTTCTCCGCGCACGGTTCGTCGGGCTCGCTGCCCTCGAGGATCGTCAGCGTCAACGCCCGCAGCGCACCGTGCATGTCGTCACGCAACGCCAAGCGCGCCAACGCATGCCATCGGTCGCCGTATTCGAGATTCGACACCGCGGTGAGCAATTCCTCGAGACCGAAGTGCTCCATCACAGCGAAGTACAGCTCACCCACCTCGACCGGCTCACGGTCGGCGATCTCGGCCGCGTCGATGATGTCGAGCAGGCAGAATCGATGCAGACTGACCGCCACATCGTGAGCGAGATCCGGTGCCACGCCGAGGGAGTGATATCGGCGCACCCGCGCGTCGACGTCGGCGGCCGACGCCGCACCGAACCAGCCGTCGAGGCGCGCGGTCAGGTCGGCGACCCGCTCGCGGTAGCGGGTGATGTCCGAAGCCATCGGCAACGGTTGCGGCCGGAATGCCAGGAACCAGCGCGACGCACGGAACAGCAATCGCCGCGCGTAGAGCATCATCTCGTCGACCGCGTCGATGGAGGCCGACGCGCTCTGGATGCGGTCGAGCAGACCGGCCATCCCGAAGACCTGCTCGGCCACCACGAATGCGCGGACGAGCTCCTCGGTGGTCGCACCGGTCGCCTCACCGAGTCGGAACAGATGGGTGATGCCCGCGCGGTCGACGACGTCGTTGACAAGCACCGTGGTCACGATCTCCCGACGCAGGCGATGGTCGTGGATCTCGGCGGCGAATCGTTCCTGCAACGGCACCGGGAAATAGTGGGTGAGCCGATGGTCGAACACGTCGTTGTCCGGGAGGTCACCGGCGAGCAGGTCGTCCTTGGCGACCAGCTTCACATGCGCCATCAGCGTGGCGAGTTCTGGCGAGGTGAGGCCGCGGTGGGTATCGGAGTCGAATCGCTTGCGCAACGCGACCGGGCTGGGCAGCGCCTCGAGTGTCAAATTCACCCCACGGGCGGCGAGGGCGGTCAGCAGTCGTACGTGCACGTCCACCCGGTCACGGGAGTAGGCGCGACAGAATCCCAGTTCGGAGTTCTGGGAGATGTTGTCGGCCAACACCAGTCGCGCGACCTCGTCGGTCATCGACTCGAGCAGCGGGTTGCGATCGGCCTGCGCCAAGCCCCCCGAGGACACCGCGGCATCGAGCAGGATCTTGATGTTGACCTCGTGGTCGGAGCAGTCCACACCTGCCGAGTTGTCCATGGCGTCGGTGTTGACCCGTCCGCCCGCGAGGTCGAACTCGATGCGGCCACGCTCGGTCACCCCGAGATTGCCTCCCTCGCCGATCACCTTGCAGCGCAACTCGTCTCCGGTGACTCGGATCGCGTCATTGGCCTTGTCACCGACGTCGGCGTCGGATTCGGTCGAGGCTCGGATGTAGGTGCCGATGCCTCCGTTCCACAGCAGGTCGACCGGCGCGAGCAGCACGGCCCGGATCAGCTCGGGCGGCGACAGGGTGGTCACATCGTCGGGAAGCCCGAGGGCCGCGCGCATCTCGGGACTGATCGGGATCGACTTGCGTTCGCGCGACCAGACACCTCCGCCGGGACTGATCAGTCGCTCGTCGTAGTCGGCCCACGACGAGCGCGGCAGCGCGAACATCCGCGCCCGCTCGGCATACGAGGATGCGGCGTCGGGGGTGGGGTCGATGAAGATGTGGCGATGATCGAAGGCGGCGACGAGTCGGATGTGCTCGCTGAGCAGCATGCCGTTGCCGAACACGTCACCGCTCATGTCGCCGATACCCACGACCGTGAAATCCTGTGTCTGGGTGTCGATTCCCATTTCCCGGAAGTGGCGCTTCACCGATTCCCACGCACCGCGCGCCGTGATGCCCATGGCCTTGTGGTCGTAGCCGGCCGAGCCCCCGGACGCGAAGGCATCACCGAGCCAGAAGCCGTACCGCCCCGCCACGTCGTTGGCGATGTCGGAGAACGCCGCAGTGCCCTTGTCGGCGGCGACAACCAGATACGGATCGTCACCGTCGCGCCGGACCACTGATCGGGCCGGGATCACCTCGCCGGTCGCACGGTCGATGTTGTCGGTGACGTCGAGCAGACCGGAGATGAACATGCGATAACAGTCGATTCCCTCCGCCCGCAATGCCTCTCGGTCGGCGGCGGCATCTCCGGTCGGGGCCGGCGGCCGGGTCAGGACGAATCCGCCCTTGGCCCCGACCGGCACAATCACCGCATTCTTGACCGCTTGCGCCTTGACCAGACCGAGGATCTCGGTGCGGAAGTCCTCGCGCCGATCCGACCACCGCAGCCCACCTCGGGCGACGGCACCGAATCGCAGATGCACCCCCTCCACACGTGGCGAGTACACGAAGATCTCGTGCAACGGACGGGGTTCCGGGGTTTGCGGGATGTCGCGCGGACGCAGCTTGAACGACATCACCGGTCGGTGCTCGTCGTCGCTGTTCGTCGTGTCGCTGTCCGTCGTGTCGCTGTCCGTCGTGTCGCCGGAGTTGCCCGGCGCGCCGAGCACATAGAAATTGGTCCGATCGGTGGCGGCGATGACCGCGAGGAACGCCGACACGATGCGGTCGGCGTCGAGGCTCAGCACTGCCCCCACGTCCGAACGCAGTTGCTCGAGTACATCGGCACGACGGTCCGCGTCGGCGACCGCCGGGTCGAACGACGCCTCGAACAAGGCGACCAACCCGCGCGTGACCTCACGGTAGCGGCCCAATGTGGATGCGACATGACTTGTGCTGTAAGAGAATCCGCACTGCTTGAGATAGCGGCCGTAGGCACGGAGCATCGCCGCGGCCCGCCAGTCCAGCCCACATCGGATGATCAGCTCGTTGTACGCATCGATCTGCGCGTGTTGCCGCCAGATCTGGGCGAATGCCTCGGTGAACCGCTCGGGGAGGTCGTCGGCGTGATCGACGTCGACATCCATCCCGGCGGTCAGGACCACGGCGAATTCGTAGACGTGACAGTCCTTGTCGCCGATGCCGCGCAAGGCATACGGGTGTTCGTCGATGACGTCGAGGCCCAGACTGTGCAGGACGGGCAGCACGTCGGTCAGGGTGGCCGACTCGTCACACAGGTACAGGGTGAAGTCCCAATGATCCCGGTCGGTTCGGCTCTGCGCACCCGAATGCTTGGCGAACGTGACGGCCAGATGCCCGGGCTCGAGTGCGGCCACGTGCGCGAGGTCGCCGACCGCGTCGGCGGGCGCACGCTGGTCCTTGTAGTCGGCCGGCAACGTGTTGATCAGCCGCAGCATGGCGTCGGCGCCACCGGGCGGCAGGGCCCGCTCCGAGGCGGTGGTGGTGATCAGTTCACGCACCCGCTCGTCCCAACTCCGGATTGCCTCGGACAGGGTGATCTGCATCCGGCGCTGTACATCGGTGCCGATGTCGACCGACCCCCACGAGCGCGCGACGTCGGGGTCCACCCGAACCATCACCTGCAGCAACGCGAGCGGGCGCTCACTGACCCGCGCCGAGTACTCGAGGTCGCTGCCCTCGAGCATTTCGGTGACGGCCCTCCCCAGCGCAGTTCGTGACGGGGTGTTGTACCGGTCGCGCGGTAGGTAGATGAGCGCGGTGGCGGCTCCGCCTGCGGGGTGCACGCGCAGAAACACCCGCAGCGATCGCGTCGCGACGGCGTCGAGCATCTCGTCGATTCGCCGATGCAGTTCCGCGGTCGTGTCCTGGAACATCTCGACCAGCGGGTAGTTCTGGAGGAGTTCGACCATCGTGCGTCCGGCAAACGAGTCCTCGTCGACGCCCGCGAGGGCGACCACGTCGTGCACCTTGCCGCGTAGAACAGGGACGTCGAGCACCGTCTGATGCAGGCCCGAGGAGGTGAAGACACCGAGGAAACGGTGCTCGCCGACGTGCTCTCCCGCAGCGTCGAAAGCCGGCACCGCGATGAGGATCGGGAACTTCGAGCGCTGGATTCCGGTATCGAGGAACACCCGCGACACGCGGGGCGTCAGGGGCGAGGAATCGATTCTCGGGAAGTCCAAGTCGACGGACTCGGCGCGGTTGAGACCGAGCCGGTCGGTCACCGCACCGGAGGCGTCGAGCCGTGCATATCCGAGTGGCACGAAGTGGTTGCCGGCGAACCACTCGAGCAGCCGGGCGTACTCGCGCTGCACGTCGGCGGACACACCCGATTCGTCGCCGAGATGCGCGCCGGCGCACTCCGCCGAACATCCGGTCAAACGCTCCCGCATCGCGGTGGCGTCACCGTCGATGACGGCGACCACATCGATCCCCCGCCGGATGTCGGCCCGCAGCTGCGCATCGTCGACCGTCTCCCGACTCGACAACGCCGTCACCGAGATCCACGACTCGGCCAGGCCTGCGTGGGGGCCGCAGATGTCGGTGAGGGTGCCGGTCCGGTCACGGGTGACCGCCATGATCGGGTGATCGATGCGGGTGACCGTCATCCCTCGCCCCTCGAGCGCGGCGAGCACCGACTCCACCAGCAGGGGCATGTCGTCGGTCACCACCACCACATCTGTGCCGCCCGCTCCGTCGGTGGTGACCTCGACCACCGATTCACCGGGTCGACGGATCGCGGCGATCTCCATGTGCGCCCGGATGCGGTCGAGGACGGCCGGGTCGAGAGTGCCCGGATCGATGCTCGACCGATCGGTTCCCGCCGCACCTCCGGTGACACCCACCGAGGTCGCCAGATAGCTGGGAATGACTTGCGGCAGAAGCGAAGTCACATCCGACAACGACAATCACCCTCTCGTGCGCGGCGCAGGGGTGACGGAGGCGCCGCCGTTGGCTCCATGGCGAGCCTAGCGCCTGCGGCTCCGCCCGGCGATCAGTCGCGCGTGAGCTTGCGATGCGTGACCCGGTGGGGGCGCGCGGCGTCGGCGCCGAGGCGATCGACCTTGTTGGCCTCGTAGGCCTCGAAGTTGCCCTCGAACCAGAACCAGGTGCCCTCTTCGACGTTGCCCTCCCACGCGAGGATGTGGGTGCAGGTGCGGTCGAGGAACCAGCGGTCGTGGCTGATGACGACCGCGCAACCCGGGAATTGCTCGAGCGCGTTCTCCAGCGACGAGAGGGTCTCGACGTCGAGGTCGTTGGTCGGCTCGTCCAGCAGGATCAGGTTGCCGCCCTCCTTGAGGGTCAACGCCAGGTTGAGGCGGTTACGCTCACCACCGGAGAGGACCTCCGACCGCTTCTGCTGATCGGGGCCCTTGAATCCGAATGCCGACACGTACGCCCTCGACGGCATCTCGTTCTGGCCGACCTCGATGTAGTCCAGACCGTCGGAGACGACCTCCCACACCGACTTCTTGGGGTCGATGTTCGCGCGATTCTGATCGACGTAGCTGAGCTTGACCGTCTCGCCGACCTTGACGGTGCCCGAATCCGGCTTCTCCAACCCGACGATCGTCTTGAACAGCGTCGTCTTACCAACACCGTTTGGGCCGATCACACCGACGATACCGTTGCGGGGCAACGTGAACGACAGATCCTTGATCAGCACCCGACCGTCGAAGCCCTTGTCCAGATGCGAGACCTCCACGACGACGTCACCCAGCCGGGGCGGGGTGGGGATCTGGATCTCCTCGAAGTCGAGCTTGCGCGTCTTCTCCGCCTCGGCCGCCATTTCCTCGTAGCGCGCCAGACGTGCCTTGTTCTTGGTCTGGCGGGCCTTGGCACCCGAGCGGACCCAGGCCAGCTCCTCCTTGAGGCGCTTCTGCAGTTTCTGGTCTTTCTTGCCCTGGACCTCCAGACGCTCGGCCTTCTTCTCCAGATAGGTCGAGTAGTTGCCCTGATACGGGATCAACTTGCCGCGATCGACCTCGCAGATCCACTCTGCCACGTGATCGAGGAAGTAGCGGTCGTGGGTGACGGCCAGCACCGCACCCGGGTAGCTCGCCAGGAACTGCTCGAGCCACAGCACGCTCTCGGCGTCGAGGTGGTTGGTCGGCTCGTCGAGCAGCAGCAGATCGGGCTTGCTCAGCAGCAGTTTGCACAGCGCGACGCGACGCCGCTCACCGCCGGAGAGATGGGTGACCGGCGAGTCCCCGGGCGGGCAGCGAAGGGCGTCCATCGCCTGCTCCAGCTGGGAGTCGAGATCCCAGGCGTCACCGTTGTCGAGGTCCTCCTGAAGCTTGCCCATCTCCTCCATGAGCTCGTCGGAGTAGTCGGTCGCGAGGAGCTCGGCGATCTCGTTGTAGCGGTCGAGCTTGACCTTGATCTCGCCCATCCCCTCCTCGACGTTCTGCTTGACCGTCTTCTCCTCGTTGAGGGGAGGCTCCTGCTGCAGGATGCCGACGGTCGCATCGGGGTCGAGGAAGGCCTCGCCGTTCGACGGCTGGTCGATGCCGGCCATGATCTTCAGGATCGACGACTTACCCGCGCCGTTCGGACCGACGACGCCGATCTTGGCGCCCGGGAAGAACGACATCGTGACGTCATCGAGGATGACCTTGTCGCCGTGCGCCTTGCGCACCTTCTTCATGGTGTAAATGAACTCTGCCACGCGTGAGCCTCTCTACCAGTGGTTTTCGGGTCGTGGGGCCGACGAACTACTCGCGGTCTCATCTGCGGCGGGCGATCCCCGGGCGCGGAGGGAGCCGGGCCCTGACACAACGGTGAACCAGTCTAATCGCACCGGCGGTTCTCCCGCGTCGGCGCGTGCGGCGCAGGCACGACCGCGCCACCGGTGGCACCATCGATGAGTGCACGGCGACACTTCCCTTCCCGGCCGGTGCGCCCATCGCGCCGGGTCGGCATGCGGACTGACCGAGCTCGTCGCCATCCCTACGGCCGACTTCGAGATGGGCTCGGACCGCTTCTACGCCGAGGAGCGACCTGCCCACATTCGCCACGTGGAGTCCTTTTCCGTCGAGGTTCACCCGGTGACCAATGCACAGTTCGCGACGTTCGTCGCCGACACCGGCTACCGCACCGTCGCCGAGCGGCCACTCGACCCGGCAGACTTCCCGGGTGCCGACCCCGCCGAGCTCGTTCCCGGCGCAGTGGTGTTCACCCCGACCGACGGCCCCGTGGACCTCACCGACTGGCGCGCATGGTGGCGCTACGTGCCCGGTGCATCGTGGCGCCATCCCCTCGGCCCCGACTCCGGGGTCGACGACCGGCTCGACCACCCGGTCACCCAGATCGCTTACGCCGATGCCGACGCGTACGCCCGGTGGGCCGGGCGCCGCCTGCCCACCGAGGCCGAGTGGGAATGCGCGGCCCGGGGCGGGCTCGACGGCCACGACTACGCGTGGGGCGACGAGCTCCACCCGGATGGCGCGGTCATGGCCAACACGTGGATCGGGCGATTCCCCTACCGCAACGAGGGCTGGGGCGGGACCAGCCCGGTCGGGTATTACCCACCGAATCCGTTCGGTCTGTTCGACATGATCGGCAACGTGTGGGAACGCACCGCCGAGGTGTTCACACCCCGCCACGTCCCGCCCGACATGTCGACGGTCACCGCCGGCGGACGGCAGAACCTGTTGGCGCCCAGCACTTCTCCCACTGTTCTTCGCGTCACCAAGGGTGGCTCACACCTGTGTTCACCCCAGTACTGTCGTCGATACCGACCTGCCGCACGCTCACCGCAATCCGACGACTCCGCCACCTCACACCTCGGCTTCCGCTGCGTCGCCTGACCCGATCGCCGACCGGCGGGAAGGAGTTGTCCACAGGGACGCTCCGGCGTGCGCCACAGAGCCCGATGGTCGGGCATGCTGATCGGGCAAGGACGGCGACCGCCGAGGGGACGGTCGCCGTCCTCACATCCGACCGGGATATACTTCCCAGGCCTTTCAGCCGCTCGCGGCCGAGGCACGCCTCCGTAGCTCAGGGGATAGAGCAGCTGCCTTCTAATCAGCTGGTCGCAGGTTCGAATCCTGCCGGGGGCACTGTGACATCCCTTCCGGCCTCCGGCCGGTGTGCGCCTGCTGTGTTTGAAAGAGATCCACGGAGGCGCACTGTGACATCCTCGCCGGCCTCCGGCCGGGTGTGCGCCCGCGGGAGCGGAACAGCGTCGGCCCCGTCCGCGTTACCCCGACATGACCGACGCCCCCTCCAACATCGTTGCCGCCCTTGCCCGCGTCCACGTCGACGATCTTGACGCAGCGCTGCCGTTGTATCGCGAACTCACCGGCGACGAGCCACACACTTTCGGGTTTCGGGACATCCGCCTCGCCACGGTCGGCGCGTTCCTGCTGATCGAGGGCGGCGATGAGCAGGTGCGCTCACGGACCGCGACCGTCATCGTCCGCGACATCGCGGTGGTGGAACGCACCGTCGCCGACCTCGGAGGCACTGTCCTCGAGGGGCCCGCATCCGCACCCAACGGTCCACGACTGATCGCCAGACATCCCGATGGAGCTGTTGTCGAGTACATCCAGTACGACTGACGCACCAGCACACCGGGTTGATCCAGCAGCAAGTTCCTTCGACGGCCATCGGCGCACCGCCCCATCACGTGTGCACAACCACCGTGAAGCATGGAACCGATCGGCCCCCTCGCCGCGTCCAATGCATCAGGTCGACCGACTCGACCGAACCACGACGCCGGAGGGTACCCATGACACCGCTCTCACACCTGCTGACGATGCTGCCCGACACCATCGAGCGCGTTTTCGGTGACGACGACGACACACTGTTCGGCATAGACCCGGACGAACTCGCCGGAATCTGCGCGGGTTGGCGAGAACGCGCCCGATTCGTAGCCGGCATTCCGTTCGCCGGGTTGCAAGTCGACGGACCACCGACCCGGGTCACCACAGCCCTGCGCTCGCTGGCCGAACCCAGCCGCGCGGCCGCCGACTCGATCGCCGATCGCTTGCTGGCGATGAGCGTTGCGCTGCAGCAGTTCAGCGCCGATGCGCAGGCGAGTGACGCCGCGGCCGGACGCGCCTTCGACCTGTTGCCGCAACGCTGATGCGCCTGTCCATCTCCGCTGCCCGCGCTTGGCCGGTGGCCGACATCTCTGCGGCCGCAGACGCAGCCACCACTGCCGCGGGTGTTCTCGAGCAGGGACTCGACGTCGCGCTCGGCAGCGCACTTCGGCCAAGCGAGTGGCACGGCAAGACACATGACGCGGCCCTCGCCCGCCTGCGCCAGGAACACGATCACGCCTACGAGGTGCGAAATGTGTTGCAGCAGATCGCCGATGAAGCCGCCGATGCCCGGACAGACCTGGAGCAGGCACGCCGTGACCTACTCGCCGCCGTCGACGAGGCGAGGCGGCTCGGTTTCACCGTCACCGACGAGGGCGCGGTCTCCCATTCGCTGGCGACGAGATCGGCGGACGCCGCGGCGTTCGAGGCCCGGATACAGCAGGGTCTTCGGGTTCTCGACGAGGTCGACGAACTCTACGGCACCAGACTCGACGATCTGCGCGCCGATCTCGCCTCGATGATCCTGGGCCAGCCGGACGTGACGGTGCCAGGTCTGGGCACCATGGACCCGGATGCGATGGTTCGGACCCTGAACTCGCTCGACTTCGACCGGCGGCGCACTCTGCTCGCCCAGACCGATGCCGACGATCTGCGGCGGCTGATCCAGGCCGACCCCGAAACCATGGGAAACCTGAACGGCGTTCCCTTCGAGATGCGCGGTGCCGCCAACGAGATCAGCATCCGCAACGCGCTGGCCGGCGAGATCCGCACGCACGGCGTCGACACCGACCGCGCACGAATGCTGCAGTCCTTTCTCGAGCAGCGCAAGGCGCCGTATTCGTCGATCCAGGGCGACGCACCCAACGCCCCACTGACGGCGCACACCGAGCGCGTGTTCGTCTCCTTCACCGACGGTGACAACCCGCGGCTGGTCGAGATGGTCGGCGCGCTCACACCCACCACCCGCAACGCCACCGTCTACGTACCCGGTACCGGCACCAATGCGCGCGGCTACGGCGGTGGCAACTGGACAGCGGCCTACAACCTGGCGGAGCAGACGCGTGGTCCGGTGTTCATCTATCTCGACGGCGACTTTCCGCAAAACGTGGTCAACCCACCGCGGTTGCCGATCTCGACCAATCCCCTCGACCAGGTCAAGGCCTTGGCATCGGTCATCGACGACTCCGCCGTCGATCCGCAGTTCGCACTCGAGATGGCGCCGCGGCTGGTCGATTTCGGCCATGCCCTCGACGCCGAGATCGCCACGATCGCGCCGTCGGCTACGACGACCTACCTCGGGCACTCCTATGGCGGGACCATCGTGGGAACCGCCGATCAGCTCGGATTGCGCGCCGACAACGTCATTCACGCGTCGTCGGCCGGAACCGGCGTACTTGGGCCGGCGGCGACCAGTCCCGGTGTGCACCGGTACACCATCACCGCACCCTTCGACCCCATCATGATGTCGCGCCTCATACCCGACAACCCGCTCGGCGACAGCCCCGACCTGGCGGGCTACCAACCTTTGTTCACCGGACGAGATGGCAACGGGGAGTGGCTGTTCGGACTGTCGGCGCACGGGTCGTACTTCAACGACCCCGAGTCGGACGCCTTCGCGGCGATGGTCGGGGTGATCACCGGGACACACCACACCAGCACTGAGACGCTCGCGGAGATCCTCGACAGGATCCGTGACGCGTCACAACCGACAATCGGTCCGGTGCCGCCGCTGCCCGGCAATGGCGGGCACGCGGGGCCACCGGGCACACCTCCCTCGCTCCCCACTCCCCTGATCCCCGATGTACCGCTGCGCATGTGGTGACTCGGGCCGGCCTGCGACGCTCCCTCTCCGTTGGCGAAACACACAGCTGCTGTACAGGTTTCACTGACAGCGGGCTCTCAGCGACGAGGCAGCGCGGACGCAGCAACGGCTCCTAGTTTCATCTCTGTCGGCATCGACGCCGACCATGATCGAAGGAGACAACTCATGCCAGGACAGCCCCGTCAGTTCGGTCCGCAGCGCCGCTTCGAGCCCCAGCCACGCCGCCGCCGCGTCCGCATCTGGGACTGGCGGACCTTCCGGTGGATCTGGGTGTGGCAGTGACCCGCACCGCCTGATCACTCCCGATCGGAAACCCGGCGCGAACCGCTTACCTCGCGCCGGGTTCCGACGCGTCGACGCGCATGAATCGTCGACGCGCGCCCGAACGCACTTCTTCCACGACACACTCGACGACCAGGTTGCGGAGTCCGATGAACACCCTCACTGCCATTCGACGATTCCTGCCCGCCATGCGCGGCCAGGGCACGCGATTCGCGTTCGCCGGCAGTCTCCTCGGGGTCGCCGCACTCTGCGAGATCGTCTCGGTCTTCGTCCTCGCCGACGTCATCGATGGAGCCCTCGATTCGCACAGTGTGTGGGACTTCGCTCGTCTTGCCGGTCTGTGGCTCGGACTGACCGCGGTGTCCACGGCCGGCGACTACTTCGGCCAGGTCGTCGCGGTGAGCGTCTCCGAGCAGGTGGTCCTTCGGCTGCGTGACCGGCTCTTCGCCCACGTCCAGCGGCTCCACCCGGTGCTGCATCGTCGACTCGGTCTCGGCAACCTCGTCAGTCGTCACTCCAGCGACCTCGAGGCCGTCGAATATCTCGTCGGGTCCGGGGTGATGCAGATCATCATCGCGATCTTCAACACCGTCGGCCTGGTGATCGCCGCGTTCCTCATGAGCTGGCAGGTCGCGGTGGTCGCGCTGGCCGCCGTCCCGATGTTGTGGGGTGTGTCCTCGGTCTTCGCCCGCCGCCAGATGGCGGTCACCCGCGACGAGCGGGGCGCCAACAGCGACATCTCCGACGCCGTCGAAACCGCGCTGGCCGGCCACGAGACCGCCGTCGCCTACAACCAGCAGAAGCGCGAACACCAAGTCCTGCATGCGCACGGACTGGCTTGGCGCGCAGCACGTCTCGCGCAGACCCGGGTCGAGGCGGGGTTCGGCGCGGTGATGGGCTTCGGCCAGGTGGTGGTCACCCTGGCCATCGCCGTCGCCGGCGTGTGGCAGGTTCGCCACGGACATCTGAGCGTCGGCCAGCTGCTGGCGCTGACCGGTTACCTCGGTCTGCTCTATCCGAAGATGCAAGAGATCGCCGATGCCCGGCTCGCGATCGCCTCGGCCGTGGTCAGTGCCGAACGCGTCGCGGAGATCCTCGACCTCGAACCCGCCGAGCACGACGCATCCGACGCGCGGGACAGTTCCCCCACACCGGGCGCCGCACTGCCCGTGTCATTGCGCTCGGTCTCGCTGCAGCGCGGTGAGACCACCGTCCTCGACGAGGTATCGCTCGATCTGCGGCCGGGCCGGATTATGGCCCTCATCGGCCCGAGCGGGGTGGGCAAAACCAGTCTCGCCTCACTGCTGTGCCGCTTCGAGCACCCTGACTCCGGAACGATCTGTCTCGGCGACGACGACTACGACACGCTGACCGGTACCCACATCCGCAGCCTGGTGACCCTGCTCCCCCAGACCCCGATCATCAAGGGCGCCAGCGTCGCCGACAACATCGCCTACGGCGCCCCGAACGCCGATCGCGCACAGATTGTGCGCGCGGCCGTCGCCGCCGACGCCGACGCCTTCATCCGCGATCTCCCCGATGGCTACGACACCCGGATCGACGACGGCGGCCTCACGCTGTCCGGTGGTCAACGCCAGCGCATCGCGATGGCACGAGCGATGGTCCGGGACACCCCGGTACTCATCCTCGACGAACCGACGTCGGGGCTCGACGACGCCAGCGTGTCGCGAATACTGACGCCGCTACGGCGTATTGCGCAGGGCCGCACCACGTTGTTGATCACCCACGACCGCCGGGTCACCGCAATCGCCGACCGAGTCGTCGAACTCCGCGACGGCCACCTGCGCGATCGTTCCCCCTGGATCGCCCCCGAGGACAGGATCGACGACTCGGCCGTGAGTGCGGAACGGACCGAGAACCTGGCGATCGCGCCGTTCGCCGGTTCACTCGCCGAGGGCACCCGTCTCTATGTGCCGGCGCTCGGCGGGCGTCGACACTGACCTGCCCGCGTCACGGCTCGCCGACGGCGGTCTCCCAACGCTGCCGGCGCTGGGCATCGGTCTGCTCCCACCACGGCGTACCGCGCTCGCCCAGAGCAACTTTCGCCGCCTGGACCCCGGCTCGCGCATCATCGGCTCCGCGGGTTCGTCGTACCTCGCGTCGCCACGCCATGAGGATGTGCTGAAGTTCTTCCCGCCGACCTGCGGGGATCAACGGATCCGTTGCGCGCCATCGGCGGCCGTTCACCACGATGTAGCGGCCGTCCGCGGTGTGCTCGACGTCGGCGGCTGCCCGCGGGGCGCGGTCGGTGTTCTGGCCCATGCCACCAGGGTGCCACCGCGATACTTGGCGCCGTTCGATGATATGCACTCACGCACATACTCACCTTGTTGCATAGCGCGTTGTTGCACTGCTACCGTGCACATGTGGCTCTGGAACACGCGATCATGGTGTCGTTGTCCGAACGGCCCGGCACCGGCTACGAGATCAGCCGCCAGTTCGACCGGTCGATCGGTCATTTCTGGTCGGCCACCCACCAGCAGATCTATCGCACGCTGCGCAAACTGCACGCGGACGGGCTGGTGAGTTACGAGCCGATCGTGCAGGACGGCAGGCCTGACAAGAAGGTCTATTCGTTGTCCGACGCCGGTCGATCGGCGTTGCGCGAGTGGGTCGCCACCCCGACCCCGATCCAGAAACTGCGAGACGATCTCGGCCTGAAGATCCGCGCCGCCGACGTGCCCGGCCTGCCCGATCTCATCACCGAACTCGAACGCCACCGCGAACTCCATGTGGCGCGACTGCACCTGTTCCAGTCCTTCGAGAAGGACGACTACCCCGCCCCCGATCGCCTGACCGGCCGAAAGTTGCACCAATACCTCGTGCTCCGGGGTGGCGTGCGGATCGAAGAAGGATTCATCGACTGGTGCGACGAGGTCCTCACCGCACTGAAACGAGAACTCGACGCCTCGTCCTGACCGGGCATCCCCCAGATCACGAAGACCACAAGAACCGTGCCCCACTGCCGGCCCGCCGGCACCGACCGAAAGGTGACGCGATGTCAGCCCCATCCGCACAGCCCAATCCCCATTACCCGCGCCTGTTCGAACCACTGCAACTCGGCGGCGTCACCCTGACCAACCGTCTGATCATGGGCTCGATGCACACCGGGCTCGAGGACCGCCTGTGGGACACCGACAAATTGGCCGCCTACTACGCCGAGCGCGCCAAAGGCGGTGTGGGACTGATCATCACCGGCGGGTTCGGTACGTCGCGCACCGGTCTGCTGCTTCCCTTCGCCGGCAAGATGACCAACTACGCCGACGTCGCCCGGCACCGACGCATCACCGGTGCGGTTCATCGCGAGGGCGGCAAGATCGCGATGCAGCTCATTCATGCCGGGCGCTACGGATACACGCCATTGAAGGTGGCCGCGGGCTCCGAGCCCTCACCGATCCACCCCTTCAAACACCTCAAGATGACCGAACCGATCATCAAACACGTCATCCGCACGTTCGGTGCGTCGGCCAAGCTGGCCCGCCGCGCGGGATATGACGCCGTCGAGATCATGGGCGGTGAGGGGTATCTGATCAATCAGTTCCTGTGCCCGCACACCAACGATCGCACCGACCGGTGGGGTGGCACCACCGAGAACCGACAGCGTTTCCTCGTCGAGATCATCACCGAGATGCGTCGCCAGGTCCCCCGTGACTTCCCGATCATCCTGCGCCAGTCCATCGCCGACTTCGTCAAGGGTGGACAGACGTGGGACGAGATCGCGCTGATGGCCCGCAAGGCCGAACAACTCGGAGTCGACGCGATCAACACCGACATCGGCTGGCATGAGGCCGGAGTCCCGACGATCGTGACCTCGGTACCGCGCGGTGCCTTCGTCAAGTTCACCGAGCGCCTGCGCGACGAGGTGAGCATCCCGCTCATCGCCAGTAACCGCATCAACACGCCCGAACTGGCCGAGGAGATCCTCGAACGCGGCCGGGTGGACGCGATCTCGATGGCACGACCGATGCTGTCCGACCCGGACTTCGCCGACAAGGCGCGCACCGGCCGGGCCGACGAGATCAACACCTGCATCGGCTGCAATCAGGCATGTCTGGATCACGCCTTCGTCGGCAAGAAGGTGTCATGCCTACTCAATCCCCGCGCCGGCCGCGAGACGACGCTGACTCTCGGGGCCACCCGACTCGCCCAGCGCATCGCGGTGATCGGCGCGGGTCCGGCCGGCCTGTCGGCTGCGGTGTCGGCGGCCAAGCGTGGCCATCGGGTCGAACTGTTCGAGGCCGGTGAATCGGTCGGAGGCCAGTTCTCGATCGCGGCGCGCATTCCCGGCAAGGAGGAGTTCAACGAGACGTTGCGCTACTTCACCCGTGAACTCGAGATCAACAATGTGACAGTGCATCTCAACACTCGGGTGTCCGCGCAGGACATCATCGCCAAGGGCTTCGACGAGGTGATCATCGCCACCGGTGTCACCCCACGCATGCCCGCCATCCCCGGCGTCGACCACCCGATGGTCGTCTCCTACGCCGATGCCGTGCTCGGACACCGTGAGATCGGCAAGCGCGTGGCCGTGATCGGTGCCGGCGGAATCGGATTCGACGTCACCGAGTTCCTCACGGTCGATGAGTCACCCACCTTGAATCTCAAGGAATGGGAGCAGGAGTGGGGTGTCAGCGAGGATCTGAGCAAGCCGGGCTTCGTCACCAAGCCGCGTCCGCTGCCCGCGGTGCGCGAGGTCTACCTGGTGCAGCGCAAACCCGGCCGACAGGGCAAGACACTGGGGAAGACCACCGGTTGGGTACACCGCGCGACGGTGAAAATGAAAGGCGTCGAACAGATCTCGGGTGCCACCTATGACCGTATCGATGATGCGGGCCTGCACCTGAGCTTCCGGGAAGAAGACGGCACCGTCCGCGAGACACGCCTGCTCGAAGTCGACAACGTCGTCATCTGCGCCGGACAGGAATCGGTCCGCGACCTCGTCGATCCGTTGACGGTGGCCGGCGTGCGGACCCACGTCATCGGTGGCGCCGACGTCGCCGCGGAACTCGACGCGAAACGAGCCATCAGGCAGGGCACCGAGGTGGCCGCCGGCATCGGCTGACCGCGCCGGCCGAGCGACTCCGGCTGCCCAAGGCCCGTACCCGTACCGACGGCGCCCGACGCCGTCGGTACGGGGCATCTGGATACGATCGACGGCATGGGAGTACCTGTGCCGTCCGAATCCGCCCGCGCCGTCGTGACGGGCGCCTCGTCCGGTATCGGGATGGCTCTTGCCCGTGCCCTGGCACGACGCGGTCACGCGCCGATCCTGGTGGCACGGCGCGGCGAGGTCCTCGAGGAACTCGCCGAGGAGCTCCGCGCCGATCACGGGGTGACCGCCGAGGTGCGCCCCACCGATCTCTCCGATCCGACCGCGGTGGCGATCCTCGCCGCCGAGCTCGCCGACCGGGAGATCTCGATCCTGGCCAACAACGCGGGCATCGCGACCTTCGGGCCGGTCGCCGAACTCGATGCCGCCTACGAACGCGCCCAGGTTCGCTTGAACGTCAATGCCGTCCACGACCTGACCCTGGCCGTCCTGCCCGGCATGGTGGCACGCCGCGCCGGCGGCATCCTGATGGTCGGTTCCGCCGCCGGCAACATGCCGATCCCGAACAACGCGACCTACGCGGCGACCAAGGCATTCGTGAATACCTTCAGCGAATCACTGCGCGGTGAGGTCTCCATCCACGGCGTGCATGTCACGCTCCTCGCTCCCGGCCCGGTGCGGACCGAGATCCCCTCACCCGAGGACGCATCCGTGGTCGACCGATTGGTTCCCGGTTTTCTCTGGCACTCCAGCGACAAGGTCGCCGAGATGAGCCTGAATGCGCTGGAAAACAACAAGATGCGTGTCGTCCCGGGCACGTTGTCGAAGGCCATGTCGGTGGCCGGGGGCTATACCCCGCGCGCTGTCGTCGCACCGATCGTGGGCACGTTCTACCGCAAGCTCGGCGAGGGCTGATCGCGCCGCCGGGGAGACCGTAGAGGTCCGCTATCGCCGACGCCGCCCGGTACCGAAGATCGCACGACTGAACTCGCGACCGGCCGCGGTGGCCGCGGATCGCAGGAAGCTCTGCATCGGCTTGCTGGTCAGCACCTCGGTGAGGATGCCCGGCTCCTCGGGCTGCGGAGCCGGCACCGGCGCCGGAGCGGGCGAGGGTGCCGGGGCAGGCACCGGCGCCGGGGCATCCGGCGATTCACCCGGCGCGAGCGTCTTGGCGGTCAGTTTCTCGTAGGCGGATTCACGATCGATCGATTGACCGTACTTGGCGTACAGCGGACTCGCCTTGGCCGCGGCCGTGATGCCTTCGGCACCAACGGCATCCATCGACGAGCGCGGCGCGCGGATGACGGTCCAGGCGACCGGTGTGGGTGCACCCTTCTCGGACAGGACGGTGACGATCGCCTCACCGGTACCGAGCGACGTCAGGGCCTGGTCGAGCTTGTACACCTCCGAGACCGGATAGGTCTTGACCGTCTTGGTCAGTGCCTTCTGATCGTCGGGGGTGAACGCGCGCAACGCATGCTGTATGCGCGCACCGAGCTGTGAGAGCACCTCGTTGGGGATGTCGGTGGGCAGCTGCGAGCAGAAGAAGACGCCGACGCCCTTGGAACGGATGAGTTTCACCGTCTGCACCACCTGATCCTTGAACGCCTTGGAGGCATCGTCGAACAGCAGATGGGACTCGTCGAAGATGAAGACGAGCTTCGGTTTGTCCAGATCGCCGACCTCGGGCAGGAATTCGAAGAGATCGGCGAGGATCCACATCAGGAAGGTCGAGAACAAGGCCGGGCGGGCGGCCTGGGCGCCGAGTTCGAACAGGGTCACGATCCCGCGACCGTCCGGTGCGGTGCGCAGCAGATCGGCCGGCTCGATTTCGGGTTCCCCGAAAAAGGTGTCCCCGCCGTCGGCTTCGAGGTTGCTCAGGGCGCGCAGGATGACGCCCGCGGTCTGCGTGGACACCCCGCCGATCGCTTTCAGCTCCGGCTTGCCCTCGTCGCTGGTCAGATAGGCGATCACCGCGCGCAGGTCCTTCAGATCGAGCAGCGGCAGACCCTTGCCGTCGGCCCAGTGGAAGATCAAGCCCAGCACCGACTCCTGGGTGTCGTTGAGTCCGAGCACCTTGCTCAGCAGGATCGGGCCGAAGGAGGTGATGGTGGCACGCACCGGGACCCCGATCCCGGTCGAGCCGAGCGAGGTGAATTCGACCGGACAACCCGACGGCTGCCAGTCGTCGCCGGTTTGCGCGGCGCGGGCGGTGATCTTCTCGTTGGCGCTACCCGGATTGCTCAGTCCGGAGAGGTCGCCCTTGATGTCGGCCATCACCACCGGCACCCCGTTGGCCGACAGTTGCTCGGCGATCAGCTGCAACGTCTTGGTCTTACCGGTCCCGGTGGCGCCGGCGACCAATCCGTGGCGGTTCATCATCGACAGCGGGATACGCACGTGCGCGTCACTGACGACGGTGCCGTCGACGCTGACCGTTCCGAGTTCGAGCGCTGCGCCGGAAAACGCATAACCTGCGGCGATGGATACGGCGGACTGGGCGGGATCGGTCACTGTCGGGTCCTCTCGGGTACACAACGGGGGTTCTCCGACGCTCCGGTGAGAGCCGGGGCCGCAGACCATCACAAATGCACCGATCACGATAGTCGCCTCGGTTCCGGGTGGTCGGCATCTGCGGTTGGCTAAGGTTGACGGGTGCAGGACAAATTGGTGTGGATCGATTGCGAAATGACCGGACTCGAACTCGGATCGGACAAGTTGATCGAGATCGCGGCGCTGGTCACCGACGGTGACCTCAACATCCTCGGCGACGGCGTCGACGTCGTGATTCACGCCGACGACGACGCTCTCGCCGCGATGCCCGAGGTGGTGCAGAAGATGCACGCCGCCTCCGGCCTCACCGAGGAGGTCCGGCGCTCCACCGTCACGCTGGCCGAAGCCGAGAAGCTGGTGCTCGATTACCTGCGGACCCAGATCTCCGCATCCGGTGCGGTCCCCCTCGCCGGCAACTCGATCGCCACCGACCGCGGGTTCATCGCCCGTGACATGCCCGACCTGGACAGCTTTCTGCACTACCGGATGGTCGACGTCAGCTCGATCAAGGAACTGTGCCGTCGCTGGTACCCGAAGATCTACTTCGGCCAACCGGAGAAGGGCCTCGCCCACCGCGCCCTGGCAGACATCCGTGAATCGATCCGCGAACTCGCGTATTACCGAGCCGCAGCCTTCGTCGCGGCCCCCGGCCCCGACACCGATCGACTCCACCAGATCGTCGCCGATCTCGGCCCGGCCTGACTGCCACCCACCCGAATGCCCAGGTGAGAAAGCGATTGGTCTCGGCGCCGTCGATTCGCTAGAGTATGACCCTGGCTCTGGAACCCGGCGAGCGATCCTTGGTTCCCGACGCCGATGGTGGATGTAGTTCAGTTGGTAGAGCACCAGGTTGTGATCCTGGCTGTCGCGGGTTCGAGTCCCGTCATCCACCCCGAAACGAGAGCCGGAGTTGCCTGCCAACTCCGGCTCTCGCCGTGTCCGCACCGAGAAGAGCAGGGCACAATGGATGCCGTGACCGAGACGGCGTCTGTACCCACGCTGCGCGCCACCACCCCGTCCGGACCCTCCTCTCCGGCTGCCCCGCGTCCTTCGTCTCCGACGCGCTGGGGCGATCGTGACCAACGGCGCGCCGACATCCTCACCGCCGGTCGTCGCCTGTTGGACGGCGGCGGATACTCCGCGTTGCGTATGCGTGAGGTGGCCAAGGGCGCCGGGATATCCCTCGGTGCCGTCTACCGGTACTACCCCAACAAGGAGAGCCTCTTCGTCGCGCTGCATACTCGCCACCTTGCGGCGATGATGGACGACCTCGACGAACAGCTGCGGCAATCAACGGGATTCGTCGAGGCCTTCACCTATTTCGCCGCCGCCTACCGCACCGGCTTCCTCGCCTTCGGCCGCGACTTCGACGCGCAGAACGTGATCAACGACGACGCCCGGGTTCCCGCAGAACTCGTCGACGATCTCCGTGCGGCCATCGCCCGTATCCTGCGAGCCCTGCACGACACGCTCACCCGGTTCGGCTATACCGGTGACCCCGATCGCGCGATGACCCTGCTGTGGGCGTCGGTCAGCGGACTGGCCAATCACTACGCCACCGCCAGAGCAGAATTCGTCACGGTCGACTGGGACGCCGCCGTCTCGTTCGCCATCTCCACGTTGGCGTGCGGCCTCGGCCTCGACCCGACCCGCAGCTGAACGGCACGTTCAGAAGGTGTGCTCGGCCCCCCAGCCGATGGTCCGCACGATGGTGTCGGTGACCATCTTGACCGAGGGCACCTGCGGGCTCTCCTGCACGTAGTGGAGGCAGATCGCGACCAGTGCGGCCATCAGCAACGCTCCGGCGGCCTCCGGATCGACACGATCGTCCAGTAACCCCGCATTACGGCAGCGAAAGAGGTAGTCGGCGAGAATCTGCGCGAGACGGGAGAACGCTCCGGTGATGAACTGCAGTGCAGCCGAATCGATCCCGGAGGTGTCGAGGATGACGCTTGCGAGTCGTGCGCCCCGTTCCTCGGCATACATCGCCACCCGCGCGACCAGATGGGTGAGATCGGCGACCATACCCGCATGCGAGGAAGGGATCGGCGTCACCATGGCGACCAGTCCCCCGACGATCAGCAGTTCGCGGTCGAGCACCTGCTGCAGGCATTCGCGGCGATTGTCGAAGTAGTTGTAGAAGGTGCCGTATCCCAGCCCCGCGGTGGCAGCCACATCGGCGGGGCGGACCCGTCGGTACCCCTGCACGGCGTACAGTTCGAGCGCCGCGTCGAGCAGGCGTGACCGACGGTCGTGCGGGTGGTACACGGCCAGGTCCACACGGCGTTGTTCGTTCGTGAGCTCCGCCAAAGCCGTTTCCAGCGACTCGATTTCGGGTTCGCCGAAATCGGGAATCAGCCCTCGACGCAGCACAGCGTCGCAGGTCGCGGCAAACGCGTCCCGGGTGGTGCGGTTCGGGGTCGGCGCCGAGCGCGGCGACGCGGTGACCATCGCCACCAACACGACCAGCAGGGTTCGGGCGACGAGGTCGACCGAGTCCGGGTCCGCGACGATCCAGCCATGTTCGACCGCTCGCCGGATGCCCTCACCGATCCGGCCGACCGCCATCGCCTCGAGTCCGAGAATACGGTGACGGATCTCCACATCATTCGAACTACATTGGGCGACAATGAACTTCAGGACACGCGGCTGCGTGTCGACCAGGTCGAACCCACGCTGCACGATGATCTGGACCAGATCCACCGTCTGCGCGCGATCCTCGGGGAGCTGCGCGAGCGAGTCCGGATCGATCGCCGACACGAGAGTGACCACCGCTTCGTCGAAGGCGGTATCGAAGATCTCCTGCTTGTCGGCGAAGTGCTGGTAGACAGCACCGGTACTGATGCCGGCACGCCGGGCTATCGCCGAGACACTCGCCGCGTCGTACCCGTCCTCGCACAGAATGTCGAAGGCGGCCGCAGAGATGCGCTCACGCGCGGGCCGTGAATCCCGATGAGTCTTGTCCGCCTTCGTGTGTGCGGTCATCGACCCTGACGCCACCGCTGGATCTCGGCACCCATCTCGGTTGCGGGCTGACGGCCATCGATCCACTCCCGGATGATTGCGCCCCAGCGATTGGTCGCGTCGAGCTGTCCGAGAAGACCACACACGGCCAGGTCGGTACGACGCGAGAAAATGTGGTCGGTGGGCAACGCGGTGTGGCGGGTAGTGCTCAGATGCGCGGCACCCGGGACGAACAACGACGTGACGGCACGGCGCGCAACGTCTTTCGTGATCGTCACCTGATCCTCCGTCAGAAACCAAAATCCGATGTCGCTCATCATCGAGACGATGTCCGCCTCACCGACCGATCCGGCAGTGGCCATACCCAGATCCCGGCAATCGCGGTACGCATCATGGTATCGCCCCTCGATCAGCGCGCGAAGTACTCGTGTCTGGTCGGCGAGCGATTCGGCCGACATCCGAACGTAGAGCCCGAAGTCGATGAAACCCAGCCGGCCGTCGGGCAGACCGAGCACGTTTCCCGGGTGGGGATCGGCACAGAACTCGCCCGCCTCGTAGACCCCGCCACCGTAGAAGCGATAGATCGCTTCGGCCGCGTACTCTGCACGGTCCCGGTCACCGGCGACGATGTCGGCGAACTGCACACCGTCGAAGAACTCACTCACCATCACCCGCGCCGTACTCATCTCGGGGAACACACGCGGCACCTTCCAGCACGGATGATCGACGCACAGCGACCACGCCCTCGCCTGGTTGCCGGCCTCGGCGATGTAGTCGCACTCACGCGCGACCTCGGCGGCGATCTCGTCGATGATCGCGTCGAGATTCAAACCCGGCATGACCGGGCCGCCCACCTTCGCGAACAGCTTGAGGTTCTTGAGGTCGGCACGGACCGCCGAATCGATCCCGGGGTATTGCACCTTCACCACGACCGGCATCGTGCCGTCGAGCATCGCGAAATGGACCTGGCCGAGCGAGGCGGCCGCAAGCGGTTCGGGGTCGATGTCCAGTCGGCGCAGGCTGCGGCCGAGCTCGCGGGCAAGCACCTTCTCGATGGCCGACCACTCCATCGGCACCACCCCGTCGAACAGCGGCGCCAGACGGGCCGCGAACTCGTCGCGTGTCGCCCGGTTGGACAGACCGAAATCGAACAGGGCGATGATCTGTCCGATCTTGAGCGCGGCTCCCTTCATCGGGCCGAGCACTCGCACCAGATCATCGGCCAGCGACAGTATGGCCTCATCACGCTTGCGGACATTCGCATCGGCACTCCGCAACGGTGCCGTGGCACGCGTCGTCGTGGTTCGCACCGTGTGGCCGACCATCATTCGCCCGAGACTGTTGGCCCGCCGCAGGCGCCCTGCAGAGTCGCTCACCGGGCCGCTCCGCCGCCCGGCACCTGTGTCAGATGTCTCGCACCGCACTTCATGTGAATACATCTATCATTCTCCGACGTTGATGTGGACGAGTGTGGACCAACGCACAATCACCAATTGGTGACA
This sequence comes from Gordonia sp. YC-XJ4, assembly GCF_059511865.1. Lineage (NCBI taxonomy): Bacteria > Bacillati > Actinomycetota > Actinomycetes > Mycobacteriales > Gordoniaceae > Gordonia > Gordonia sp. YC-XJ4. The sequence continues at coordinate 2,313,436 of NZ_CM183447.1, read as the reverse complement.
CTCAGTTCATTGCTAAGCGCGAAACAACTAGCCTCTCCGTCAGTACACGTCACTCCTGAACGGGAGTTCCATTCTTCGCGCTACACGGCTTTGATGAACCGGTTTGCGATAACACCATGGTGCGGTACTGTGCCTGACAGTCAGTTCAGCAGCGAGGCTCTGCACTGACGACCGTTGTTCGTGACGAACAACCACGCCGTCGTCACCTGGAGGGGAGGTGACGACGGCGCCTCACGAACCGCCGCCCGGCTCCGACCACACCGTCCGCATCCGGACCGATCAACGCCGATTCGTTGTTGTTCACTTTCATGCCCTAATCTGCGGCGCATGCTCGAGGACTTGAACAAGGCGGCCAAGAAGGTCGGCCTCAGTGTCGCCCCCGGTAAGAAGAAGGACCTCTACTCGGTGCGAAAGGTCAAGAACGGCAAGCTCGTGGCGAAGAACATCAGCCCCGATGAGGTCAAGGCACTGATCAAGGACCGCAAGTAGGGCTTTGCCCTCGACACTTCCTCGATAGTTCGTAATCACGTAATATCGTAATTGCGAGATTCGTCGTCGAAGGGGTGTCATGAAGAGCGCGATCATCATCACCGTCGTCACGATCGTCACGGTTCTACTGACCGAACTGACGGCCACCACCGATCGGCCGCTCGCGCACGCCGACATCCCGCTCACCGGCTGCCCGAGCACCACCACGTCGGACACCTCCACCGTTGCCGGCTGGCTCGGCTACATCGCGCGGCACCGCAACGATGTGGCCCTCGATCTGCAGACCCTCACCGGCGAGCGCATCGCGCTCAACCCCGACATCCGGTTCCCGACCGCCTCGGCGATCAAGATCGTGCACCTCGCCGCCTACGCCGCGGCGGTCGATGCGCATCGCGTGAACCCGCAGGACACCATCGACGTCGGTCAGTGGCAACGGTGGTACTTTCCCCTCGACGGTGGCGCACACCGAGAGGCGTTGCGCTACCTGGGAATCCCGCACACCGACAACGGATTCGCCCTCGATCGGAGCCGGCGGGTGACCTATGCGCAACTGGCCGACGTGATGATCCGCTTCTCCGACTCCGCGGCACCGGATCTGCTGCGCGCACACCTCGGTGACGACGCACTGCGGTCGGTGATGGATCGGTATGGCATCGACGGGCCCGTGCCCAGCCTGCTCGGCCTGTACCTCGGCATCGTCGACCCGGAGCTGCGGACCCCGGCCGACCAGGACCGGGCCGCGCGTCGGTTTCACGACGACCCGGCGATCGCCGCGTCGTATTGGGCACGGCTGGCCTCCGTCGACCGATCCGGCACCACTCGGGCTGCGTCGTCGATCACCGCGACGGCGTCGTCATTGACCTCGTTGGCGTCGGCCATCGCCGACGGCAGCTTCGGACCCGGGTCGGCGCTCACCCGCGGCGTTCTCGAGTTCCAGGGACGCCGACCCGACGGGTCGATCCTGGGCTTCAAGGGCGGCAGCCTGCCGGGAGTGCTCACCGAGGTCTTCGAGTATCACGCCCCCGATGGCCGGATCGCGGTCGGAACGATGATGGTACGCAACATGTCTCGCGCCGCGCGGGACCACGATCGCTTCACCCACCAACGCCTGCTCCTCGACGCCCTGACCGATCCCGACATCTCCACCGCGCTACGGTGCGTGGTGTGAGCGACGACCTCGAATCCGTGGTGCAGGCGTTGGCCGAACGTGTCGACCGCCTCGAAGCCCTCGTCGACGAACGTCGGGGCCCGGACGTCGGCGGCACCGACCCGACGACGGGGGCCGGCACCACCGCGTCGGTCGGGAGCCCGCCCACCTCCGACGAAGCGCTGCACGAGAACACGGTTTCTTATCAGGGCAGCGTCGACCTCGCAGGATCCATCCGGTGGCAGATCGGCTACGACGCACCCGCGATCCTCGATCTCCCCGCCGCCACCACGGCGGAGGTGTTCGCGGCGATGGGGCACCCCAGCCGCTTGGAGATCCTCCGAATCCTGTTGCGCCGTAACGCATCAGTGACCGAACTCCAGGCAGCCGGAGACTTCGGGACCTCAGGGCAGCTCTATCATCACCTGAAGATCCTCACCGCGGCGTCACTGGTGGTGAAAGCGGGACGAAACGAGTACGGCATCGCTGCCACACACGTCGTCCCGATCCTGGTCGCCCTGCTGAGCGCCGGGGACATCAGCGGCGTGCTGTGAACCCCACCTCCGCACATCGCGCCCGCTGCCAGGCGCTCGTCAGAGCGTCCGCGCGATGATCTCCTTCATGATCTCGTTGGTTCCGGCGTAGATCTTCTGGACGCGCTGATCGGCCCACATCCGGGCTATGGGGTACTCGTTCATGTAGCCGTAGCCCCCGAACAACTGCAGACATTCGTCGGCGACGACCATCGCACGGTCGCTGGTCCACCATTTGGCCATCGCCACGGTCGGGATGTCGAGCTTGCCGTCGATGTGTTTGGTGATGCAGTCATCGACGAAGACGCGTGCGATCCGGGACTCGGTCGCCACCTCGGCGAGTTTGAACTTTGTGTTCTGGAAGCCGAAGATGGGGCGCCCGAACGCCGTTCGGTCCTTCGTGTAGGCCAGCGTGTGCTGCAGTGCGGTCTCCATGCCGGCGACCGACGCGACGGCGATGATGAGGCGCTCCTGCGGCAGCTGCTGCATGAGCTGGATGAACCCCTGCCCCTCCTCGCTGCCGAGGAGGTTGCTCGTGGGCACGCGCACACCGTCGAAGAACAGTTCCGAGGTGTCCTGGCCGCGCTGCCCGACCTTGTCGAGCACGCGTCCTCGGCGGAAGCCCTCACGGTCGGCCTCGACGAGGATCAGGGAGATCCCCTTGGCGCCCTCGCTCGCGTCGGTCTTGGCCACGACGATGATCAGATCAGCTTGGGCACCGTTGGTGATGAAGGTCTTCGACCCGTCGATGACGTACTCGTCACCCTGCGCGATCGCCTTGGTCTTGACGTTCTGCAGGTCGGATCCCGTGCCGGGCTCGGTCATGGCGATGGCACCGACGACTTCACCGCTGGCCATCTTGGGCAGCCACGTCGTCTTCTGCTCCTCCGACCCGTACTGAAGCAGGTAGTGGGCGACGATGCCGTTGTGCAGACTGACGCCCCACGAGGAGTCGGCGATGCGCGCCTGCTCTTCGATGAGTACCGCTTCGTGGGCGAAGGTGCCGCCACCGCCCCCGTATTCCTCGGGAATCGACATGCACAACAGACCGAGTTCGCCGGCCTTGTTCCAGAGGTCGCGGTCGACGTGGTGCTGGTCGATGAACTTGTCGATATTCGGCTTGACCTCCTTTTCGCAGAAGCTGCGAGCAAGGTCACGCAAGGCGGTCAGGTCGTCGTTTTCCCAGGAAGAGCGTTCGCCCATGGTGGTGGAATCCCATCGTCGTCGAGAATCGTGTCACAGATGAGCGTAACAATCACCAATGGCATTGTCGTTTCGGGGCGCTGAGTTCAGGCATTGCCCTTCGACCACACCGCCCAGGGGATGTTCCAGTCCCCGAGTCCGTCGGTGCCCGAGAGCGTTCCGCCCACGGTGTTCTTCACGATGACCGGATCACCGCGCAGCGTGTTGTTCATGACCCACAGGGCGTTGTCCGGGCTCAGGTTCAGGCAGCCGTGACTGGTGTTGGTGTTGCCCTGGGCCCACACCGACCAGGGAGCGGAGTGAAAGAAGATGCCGCTGTAGGACATTCGGGTCGCGTAGTCCACGGGCGTGCGATAGCCGTCGGCCGAGCCGACCGGGACACCGTAGGTCGACGAGTCCATGATGATGTTGTCGTGCTTGTCCGAGACGAGATACACCCCGTTGTCGGTGGGGGTGGACTCCTTGCCCATCGACGTGGGCATGCTGCGGACAACCTTGCCGTCCTGGACAAAGGTGACCTGTTTGGTGTTGTCGTCAGCGGTGATGATCATCGACCGGCCGATCTTGAACGAGGACTTGAGATTCTCCTGGCCGAAGAGCCCGCCACCGAGGTCGATGCCGTAGGTGTTCACCGCGACGTCCACGGAGGTGCCGGGCTTCCAGTACTCGGCCGGACGCCAGCGCACCTCGGTGTCGCTGATCCAGTAGAAGGCGCCTTGCACCGGCGGATTCGTGGTGATCCGGATCGCGTTCTGCGCAGCGTGGCGGTTGGTGATCGCCTCGTCGAACTTCACCGCGACGGGTTGGCCGACGCCCACGGTCTCCCCGTTGTTGGGGGTCAGATAGGCCTGTGTGAGGTTGCTCGGCGCCCGCGTGGTGAACGAGACCTCTTTGGAGGTGGAGCCGCCGACCCCGGCCGCGTCGGCGGTCAATGTGTAGGTCCGGTTGTAGCCCAGCGGTTCTCCGCTGACCCACTCCGTGCCGTCTTCCGACAGGGTCCCGCGAACGGTGGAGCCGTCCGCCTTCCCGATGCGGACACCGGTCAGCGCGCCCTCGCTCGCCCGAACCCTGATCGGCGCGCCCGGCTGGATACCGACCGCGTTGTCGGCGAGCGTCTGCTCGTTCCATTCGGTGATCTCCACCCCTGGCTTGAGGAGGTCGTCGTAGAGCACCGAACTGCCGACGGCGTTGGAGTATTGCGGCTTCTGCGAGCACGAGGTCACCAGCGCGATGACCGCCACCAGAAGCCCACCGATCATCAACGATGACCGCAGCCGAGTCCGACCGTTCCCCATCTCACTCCCACCTGACGCCGATGCCGACCCACACACATCAGGGAGTCGGCGAATTCTGCACCAAGTGTACGAGATCTCGGATATGCCCGAGTTGTCGCGCCCGCGAGCCCGCCCGACCGAATGACACCTATCGACCGCGCCTGGACGGCACGCGCCTTGCCGATGGTGGTGTCAGGCGGGCGGTTGCGTCGTCGTCGCAGCGGTCGTGGTGGCCGCGCGGCGGCGACGGCGGAGTCGAATCCACAGAAATGCGCCGACGGCGAAGATCACCGCGGCGATGATCACGCCGACCAGGGTGCCCCCACGGAATCCCGGAGCCTCGACGTCGAGGATGCGCTCACCGGCATGCGCCCCACTCCCCCCGCCGGCAACGACGGTCAGGGTGAGCAGATTCGGTGTCGACGCGACGACGGCAAGCACGACGAACGCCAGCGCCCAGTACCGGGTCTGACCCCAGCGCCGGGCGCGCCAGGCGAGCGCCAGCAACAGGAGTGAGACGAGCGTGCACACCACCCCGAACGCGATGCCGTAGAAGCTGCCGGTGGTGATGCTCTGGCCGACCGCGGAACCGATCTTCTGCGACCACCAGCGCGGCAGGAACGCCGCCAGGATGAAATATGCGATGACCGCCAGCACGACGACCACGGCGATGGCGATGGTTTTGACCGCCCACGACGGGAGTCCACCCTGGCGCTTGTCGTCGGGCACCACGGTCGAAGGGTTGTCACTCATGGAGACATCGTTGCGCCCGGTGTCGCGATTGCCAAGTTCAACCCGCGAGACCGTGACCGCTTCGATACGCGTCGCCCCGGCTCGAACACCTGACCCGAGCCACGAAAAAGCCCCCGCGACTGGTCAATACCGGTCACGGGGGCTGTGCTGTGCGCCATCAGGGACTCGAACCCCGAACCCGCTGATTAAGAGTCAGCTGCTCTGCCAATTGAGCTAATGGCGCTTGGCGAACCGAGAGGAAACATTACATGACCGGTACCCGATCCATGAAATCGGCTGGTCAGAAGCGGTTTCCGCTCGGTGGTCGCATCATCCGTCGGTGGCGTTGCCCTTCTTCCACACCGACCACGGAATGTTCCAGTCACCGAGGCCGTCGTCACCCGGAAGGATCGGTCCCACAGCGTTCTTCACCGTCACGATGTCGCCACGCAAGGCGGTGTTGAGGAACCACTCGGCATTGGCGGGACTGACATTGAGGCAGCCGTTGCTCACGTCATCGACGCCCTGATCGCCGAGCGACCACGGAGCCGAGTGAATGTAGATGCCGCTGAAGGAGATTCGCGTCGCATCGTAGACGGTCTCGCGGTAGCCGCCCGGCGAGCTGACCGGCACGCCGTAGGTCGAGGAGTCCATGATGACGCTCGGATCGCGCTCGGCCACGATGTAGATGCCGTTGTTGGTGGGGCTCGAATCCTTGCCCATCGAGGTCGGCATCGTCCGCACGACCTTGCCATTGATGGACACGGTGATCATGTGGGTCTTGTCATCGGCGGAGGCGACGAGCGCACGACCGACGGTGAAGTCGGTGGTGAGGTTGTTGTCGCCGTAGACGCCGCCACCGAGGTCGATGCCCTTGGTGTTGACCTTGACGTTGACCTTGGTACCCGGCGTCCAGAAGTGTTCGGGACGCCAACGCACCATCGAGTCGTTGACCCAGTAGAACGCACCCTCGACCGGAGGGTTGGTGGTGACCTGGATGGCGCGCTGTGCGTTGAGCTTGTTGGTGACCGGCTGATCGAAATTGATCATCACCGGCTGACCGATACCCACGGTCTCGTTCTCGGCGGTCACCGTCGAGGCGGTGGCGGTCGATTCGGCGGAGGCGGTGCTGAAGGTCAGCTTCTTCGCACCCGCGCCGTCGACGCCCTGCGCCGCTGCGGTCAGCGTGTACTGGTCGTCGAAGTCCAATGGGCCCTTGGCGGTCCAGGTGGACCCGTCGGCGGAGACGGTGCCGGGCACCGGCCCGTCCGATCCGGTGACGACGACCGATCGCAGATTGCCGTCATGGGCGGTCACGGTCAGCGGTGCGCCCGGCATCACGCCCACCGCGTTGTCCTTCAGGGGCCGGTCGGCCCACCCGGTGACGGAGATACTCGGCTGCCCCAACGAACTCAACGCAGGCGCGTTCCCGGTGGCATCGGGATACGACGACGACGCCGTGCAACCGGGCAAAACGGTCGCGACGGCGCCGGCGGTGAGTACGAGGAGCGCGTTTCGGGCGTATGAGCCCCGCGCACGGGTCACCGTACGACCTTGCGAATGACGAGAACGACGACGACAGTCCCCACGCCGGCAAGCGTGTACTTGACGGCGGGCGTGTTCAAGAACGCGAGTGCGGCGCTCTTGGCGTCTCCGGCCAGGCGCTGCGGGTTGGCCCGCTCGGCCAGCGCGTCGAGTGTGTGGGCCAGGTCCTCGCGGGCTTTCGCGATGTCCTGCTCGATACGGTCGGTATCCCCGGCCACGTGGTCCTCCCAGGAATGGTCAAGAAAGATCAGCTCATGTGGCCCGGCGGACCACACTTCTCCCCCGACGCAACACGACCGCGCGAGGAGGAGTTCCCGGCGCGGAGCGGATGCGGTGCGAGCGGCCACACAAGGTTACGCCATGCCCGTCGGCGCCACTGCACATCGTCGGTCGGACATCGGACATCATCGACTAGCCTGAGCGTCATGTCAGACACACAACGCCTTGCCGTCGGAGACCCGGCACCGGCCTTCACCCTCCCCGACGCGCAGGGCAACCCGGTGTCGCTGGCCGACTACGCAGGCCGAAAGGTGATCGTCTACTTCTATCCGGCGGCGTCGACGCCCGGATGCACCAAGCAGGCCTGCGACTTCCGGGACAACCTCGCCGACCTCGGAGAATCCGGCATCGATGTGATCGGAATCTCACCCGACAAGCCGGCCAAACTCGCGAAGTTCGCCGACGCCGAAGGACTGGACTTCCCCCTGCTCAGCGACCCGGACAAGACGGTGCTGACGCAGTGGGGTGCGTTCGGTGAGAAGAAGCTCTACGGCAAGGTCGTCACCGGTGTGATCCGCTCGACCTTCCTGGTCGACGAGCAGGGCACGATCGCCCTGGCCCAGTACAACGTCCGCGCGACCGGGCATGTCGCCAAGCTGCGCCGCGACCTCGCGCTCGACTGAGCCCACCCCGACACCGCACCCGGACCGATGACCACCCAGCCTCTCGTCCCCCGCAAACGGCCCACGCAGGAGCGCAGCAAACGCAAGTTCTCCGCGATGCTCGCGGCTGCTCGCGAGTTGCTCACCGAGGTCGGGTTCGAGTCGCTGACGTGTGAGGAGATCGCCTCGCGCGCCGAGGTTCCCATCGGGACGCTCTATCAGTACTTCGCCAACAAGTACGTGATCGTGTGCGAACTCGACCGACTCGACACGGTCGCGGTCCGCGAGGAGCTCACCGCGTTCGCCTCCGAGGTGCCCTCGCTCGAATGGCCGGTGCTCCTCGAGAAGTTCCTCGACCACCTCGCCGCGTTGTGGCGCGACGACCCGTCCCGGCGGGCGGTGTGGTTGGCGGTGCAGTCGACCCCGGCCACCCGGGCCACCGCCTCGCAGAACGAACGCGTTCTGGCCGACCAGGTCTCGCGGCTGATCGCCCCGCTGACCCCGTCACAGCGGGCTCGGCGCGAGATGATGTCGCAGGTACTGGTGCACACGGCGTACTCGCTGCTGAGTTTCTCGGTGCAGGACGGCCACGACCATCCCGAGACGGTGACCGAGCTCAAACGCATGCTGGCCGGCTACCTGCTGCTCGAGGAGAGCACCAGTTCGGTCTGATCCACCGGTGCTCTGATCCACCGGTGCACTGATCCACCGGTGCTCGACGAGAAACGACGGCGGTCGGCATCGGCCCGACCGCCGTCGTCTGCTCGTCCCGTGCCTCGCGTGGAACGCCGGGCTCAGCCCGTGCCCTCCAGGATCGCGACCGCGGCGGCCGACGGGCCGTCATGGGTCAGCGAGATGTGCACCTGGGTGTCACGCAGGTGTTCGGCGATCTCCCCGGCCAGCCGGATGGCCGGACGCCCCCAGTTGTCGGTGACCACCTCGATGTCGCTGTGCCGGATCAACGGCAGCAACGGCGACCGGGCGAACCGGCTGACCGACCACGCCTTGACGACGGCCTCCTTGGCAGCCCACCGTGCCGCGAGGTGACGTGCGTCCTCACCGGTACCCGACGCCGCGTCGCGGCGCTCGCCGACGGTGAAGCGGTCGCCGAAGGTCGTTCCCGGCTGGGCCAATTGCTCGGCGAATTCCGGGATCGACACGACGTCGATCCCGACTCCCAACACCGCCATCAGATCGTGGCCGCGCTGCTGGAGGACGACACGTCTTGCGCCGCATCGGCATACGCACCCGACTCGCCCAGACGAATCGCCGGATCGAGGAGCACCTGAGCCTCGGCGTCGTGCTCGTCGCGGGTCTCGTCGAAGCGACGGTTGGCCGGACGACGGTAGGCGGCCTCGCCACCGCACATCGCCTCGAGCAACCGCTGGCTGCCCTTGCGCTCACGCTCGGCGGCACGACGGCGATAGTCCTCGCGCTCGGCCGGGTCCAGCGAGGCGATGAACGCCTCCGGATGTACGACCGCGATCAGGCCCGACACGTGGCCGAATCCGAGGCTGGTCAGCAGACCGGCCTTGAGCGGGAAGCGATCCCCGAGTCGCAGTGTCTCCCGCGCCCAGACCAGATGCGGGTAGTCCTTCATCTGCTCGTCGACGCAATCGAGACTGCGGTTCGGTGGGATGACGCCCTCACGCAACACCTGGCACAGTCCGATCAGCTGGAAGGCGGCGGCACCGCCCTTGGCGTGACCGGTCAGCGACTTCTGCGACACCACGAACAGTGGTGCACCGTCACCACGGCCGATCGCCGCGGCCAGCCGCTCGTGCAGCTCGGACTCGTTGGGATCGTTGGCGCGGGTGGAGGTGTCGTGCTTGGAGACGACGGCGACGTCGTCGGCACTGACACCCAGCGCCGCCAGCGCGTTGGCCAGTGGCGAGCTCAGCGCACCCCGTGCGGCACCCAGCGCACCGAGGCCCGGGGCCGGGATCGAGGTGTGCACGCCGTCGCCGAAGCTCTGCGCCCACGCCACCACACCGAGGACCGGCAGGCCCATCTGCGCCGCGACGTCGCCGCGGGCCAGCAGAATCGTTCCGCCACCTTGGGATTCGACGAATCCAACGCGTCGGCGATCGTTGGCCCGCGAGTAGCGGCGCTCGTCGATCCCCCGCGCGGCCATCTTCGCCGATTCCGCGGTCGCCGACATGTCACCGAATCCGACGATGCCCTCGATACCGAGATCGTCGAAGCCGCCGGCCACCGCGAACAGCGCCTTGCCGAGGCGGATCTTGTCGACGCCCTCCTCGACCGAGACCGCAGCGGTCGCACAGGCGGCGACCGGGTGGATCATCGCACCGTAGCTACCGACGTAGGACTGGACGACGTGCGCGGCAACGATGTTCGGCAGCGCCTCCTGCAGGATGTCGTTGGCCTTGGCCTCGCCGAGCAGGGTGTTGATGTAGAGCTCGCGCATCGAGGTCATACCGCCCATGCCGGTGCCCTGGGTATTGGCCACCAGACCCGGATGCACCCACCGCATCAGCTCGCTCGGGGTGAAGCCCGAGGAGAGGAACGCGTCGACGGTGGCCACGAGGTTCCACAACGCCACCCGGTCGATCGACTCGGCCATGTCGGCCGAGACGCCCCAGCGGGTCGGGTCGAACCCGGTCGGGATCTGTCCTCCGACGGTGCGGGTCAGGGCGAATCGACGCGGGACGCGGATCTCGGTGCCCGCCAGACGGGTCACCTGCCATTCGCCGGATTCCTCGTCGGCGACGACCCGGGTGCGCTCGGGATCGGCGGAGGCGAACGCGCGCGCCTCTGCTTCCGAGGACACCGTGAAGGTCAGATCCTCGTCGAGGAACACCGACGTGAGCAGCGGCGAGGTGCCCTCGACCATGGCGCCCTCGTCGGCGTAGCGGCGGATGCCGCATCGCTCGACGACCGCGTCGTGGTAGCGCTCGGCGATGTCGGCCTCGGCCACCGGATCACCGGATTCGGTGTCATACCAGCCCGGCTTGGGCGCGGTATCCCAGGTGATCAGCCCGGTGTTCCAGGCGAGTTCGAGAACGCCCGCGGCACTCAGCTTCTCGTCGACCTCCATCTCGAAGCGCGTGCGTGCCGACCCGTACGGGCCGAGCTCGCCGGCACCGACGATGACGACCATGTCCTCCGGACGCGAGTCGATCTTCGGCCACACCGGGCTCACGCCGCTCGCCGCGCGTGCCGGGGCGGGCAGGGCCGCGACGGTCACCGGTGCCTCGTCCTCGGCCGACTCACCGGTCTCGTCCTCGTCGGCGGCCTGTGCGGCCAGTGCCTTGAGGTCGATCGACGGATCGAGTCCACCGGTGAAGTCGGCGGTCACCGCAGCCTCCCGCGCCGCGGCCCGGGTGGCCGGATCGCAGAGGCCCAGCAGATTGTCGGCCATCTCGTCGGTGGTCCAGGTTCGCACGCCCGCGGCTTCCACCGCGGTGACCATTCCGTCGTTGTGGCCCATGAGTCCGGTGCCCTTGACCCACCCGATCAGCGCATGCGCCAGGGTGGTCTTCGAGCCCCACGATTCCTCTGCAGCCCAACGGGTCACGAGGGCGTCGAGCGCTGCCTTGCTCTCGCCGTAGGCGCCGTCGCCGCCGAACATGCCACGGTTGGGCGAGCCGGGCAGCACCACGTGCAGACGAGCGGCGATGTCGTGGTCGGCACCGATCTCGGACAGACCGGCGATCAACCGCTCCACCGACCACAGCAGCACCTTCATCTCCAGCTCGGCGCGACCGCCGGCGTCGGTGAGGTCACCGGCGACGCGGGGCGCGGCGAACGGGAACAGCAACGTCGGCTTGATCGCCGGCTTCACCACGGCGGTGGTCCCGCCGAGGTTCTCGGTCTGTTCGCTACCCAGCCACGACACCAGCTCGTCGACGTCGGTGTAGGCGGCCATGTTCGCCGGGGCGACCCACAGCGCGGCGTCGTACCGGGCGTTCTCGCGATAGAGCTTCTTGTAGAAGGCCAGTCGCTGCGAGTCCAGTCGCGAGGTGGTCGCCACCACCGTGGCGCCGCCGGCCAACAGCCCGGCGACGACCGACGCGGCGATCGACCCCTTGCTGGCACCGGTCACCACAGCGACCTGATCGGCCCACCGGCCCTGTCCGGGCTCTTCGGCGACATGCGCGATGGTCCCGAAAGCGCGCTCGTGCACCAGGTTTCCCGCGGCCAGCGCCTTGCCCTGCCACCAGGTGGCGTGCTGGGCGACGGTGTGCCCGGAACCGGCGAAGCGTGCGGTGAGCGCGTCGAAGTCGGCGTCCAGCTCATCGGCGTCGGTGAGCCAGATCCGCACCAGATCCTCACGCGTGGTCGCCCAGCGGTCGTCGATGAGGACGACCTTGGCCTCGTCGAAGGCCGGTGCGACGGTGCGCGCCCAGTCCGAACCCAGCTCGTCGCTGACCCGCTGCGCCAGAACCGCATTGGGGTCGTCGGCGGTCTCGGGGGTCGAGACCTCCTCGGTGAGACCGAGTTTGGAGAGCATGGTGTAAGCGGCCGACGCCAGCGCACCTGTGCGACCGGTGATCTGCTCGGTGAACTCACCGAGCGCAGCCGCATCGACCGTTGCGCCGCCACCGGACTCGGCTGCCGGCTTGGCCACGGCGATACCGCGGGAGGCGCCGACCGCCGCGACTGCACGGTCGATCAGCGCGTCGAGACCGTCAGCGTTCGCGACGGCACCGTCGAGGAGGTCGCCCAGATCGCCACCGCGGACGCTGGCGCCCTCACGGGTGCCCAATGCGAGCGCGACCTGGGTGTGCAGACCCCAGCCCGGGCCCAGTTGCCACACGCCGGTCACCCGGTCGGTGATGTAGGACTGACGCTTGCCGGTCGGGCCGATCACCTTGCGGATCTGATCGCCGACCGCGTCGGTCAGCACGGTGCCCAGCGGGCGGTACCCGCGGGCCAGGCTCTCCACCGTCGAGGCCAGTGCAGCCATGTCGGCTTCGGCGGCACCGTCGATGGCGCCGAGACCGAGCTCTCCGCCGATGTCGAGGAGCAACTGGTTACGACGCGACGACACGCCGTCGCACAGCGCCTCGATGGTGTCGGCGGCACCGATCTGATCGGTCCGCATCTTGGTCCACAGCGCGATGACGGACTTGACCGCGTCGGCCGGGCCGAACGAGATGTCGTCGGGCCGCGGGCCGCTCGCCGCAGCGGGGGCGGCAGCCGGCGCTGCAGGTGCAGGAGCGGCGGCGGCCTCGGCCGCCGGGGCCTCGCTCGGTGCCGACTCGGCGGGTTCGTCGTCCTCGGGCTCGGGTCCGGAGTCCTTGGCCAGGATCACATCCGAGTCGCGCTCGAGGTTGCACACCTCGGTGGTCGCCGAGTCGTATCGATCGAGTTTGAGGGTATTGGTCGCCAGACCCGCGAGGGTCGGGGCGCCCTTCAGGCCGATCTCGACGAAGCGTTGCACACCGAGCCCGTCGCGGTCGGCGCCGGAGAACAGCAGCTCCTGGGTTTCGATCCAGCGCACCGGGCTGGCGAACTGCCACGCCAGCAACTCGATGAGCACCACGCGTGCCAGTTTCGCCGGCTGCGCGGCCCACGAATCCCAGTCCGCGAGAACCTCGTTCAGCGGGTCGGACGGAACCAGATCGGCGATCTCGGCGACGAAGTCGCGGCCGAGATTGAACATCCGCGGCACCAGGTTCGGGATGTAGTGCCCGATGAGGATCGACGGATCGAATTCCTCGGGAAGCAGCGCGTCGAGCTTGCCGCGGAATTCCGGCACGCCGGCACGCAGCACCGTCGAGTGGAACGGCACGTCGATGCCGGGCACGATGATGAACGAGCGCTTGCCGCCGAATTCGATGCGGCGACGCTCGATCTCCTCCTCGAGTCGCTCGAGGCCGCGCACGGTGCCGGCGATCGCGTACTGCGAACCGAGCAGATTGAGGTTCACGACCTCGAGGAACTCACCGGACTCGGCGCCGATCTGCGCGACGAAGTCGGTGACCTCGGCGTCGTCGAGCCCGAACTGGCTGGGCCGGATGGCGGCCATCCGATAGTCACTGCGGCCCTGATCATCTCGGGGCACCAGGTGATGCATGGCCTCGCCACGCTGGAAGACGACCTCGAGCACCGCCTCGAGCGGCAACACTCCCGCGCAGGCCGCGAGCGCGTTGTACTCGCCGACGGAGTGACCGCAGGTGATCGCACCCTCGACGAAGCCGCCGGATTCCTTGAGCTCGGCGATCTGTGCCACACCGAGGGTCGCCATGGCGACCTGGGTGAACTGGGTCAGGAACAGCACACCGTCGGGATGGTTGTAGGTCGTCCCGTTGGCGATCAGGGTGGTCGGGTTGTCACGGACCACCGCGAGGATCGAGAAGCCCAGTGCGGCACGGGTGTGCTTGTCGGCGCGGTCCCAGATCTTGCGTGCGGCCTTCGAGCGTGAGCGGGCGTCGAGACCCATGCCCTTACTCTGGATGCCCTGCCCGGGGAAGGCGTAGACGGTACGCGGCGCGGCCAGCAGACCGGTGGCGCTCATCACGAGGTTGTCGCCGACCTTGGCGGTGACCTCGACGATCTCGCGGCCGGCGTCCATTCCGACCCGGTCGGCGCGGACGGTGATCTCGTCGCCGGTTCGCACCATGCCCAGATACCGTGCGGTCCAACCGATCAGCGGTCGCGGTGATGGAATCGGGTTCTTGGCATCGGTGGCGGTGAGCACCTGCTGCGCCGCCGCCGACAGCCACATGCCGTGCACGATCGGGTCACCGAGGCCGGCCAGCCGCGCGGCGGCGGAGTCGGTGTGGATCGGGTTGCGGTCGCCGGAGACCGCGGCGAAGCCGGTCATCCGCTCCGGTGCGGTGATGGTCGCGGTGCGCAGGGTCTTGCGGGTCGCCGAGCCCTCGTCGTCGAGCGCTCCCCCGGCGCGTGCCGGGTCGGCGAGTTCGGCCGAGCCGAGTCGTCCGCGGATCGCGAAGCGCTCGGTCATCACGGCGACCTGCTTCTGTCCGTCGATCACCTCGACCTGCACCTGCACGACGCGACCGACCTCGGTGTCGGAGACCGGGCCACCGGTCGCGATCACGGTGAGTTGAGTTGCCTCCGTGGGGATCTCACCCACCAGGTGCACCGCGTGATCGAGGTGAACCAGGTCGAGTAGACCCTCGACGACCGCTCGGCCATCCTCGGTGGTGGCTGCGCCGATGACACTGAACACGCTCGGCCAGCAGGCACCGACGAGGGTGTCGGGAACGGCGAAGCCGAAGGGCTCGGCCGGGGTGGTCGGATGCAGATGCGGGGGCAGGGTGTAACCGGTGACCGCGGCGTGGTCGGCGACCGACTCCGGCGCCCAGGTGACCGTGGTGCGCGAGACGCCGTCGGCGACCTCGGCCAGCGATCCGCCGGCGGCGACGGTGAGGATCTCCCGCATCGCGGTCGAGGCATCGTCGGCGAGGACCAGCGGGGCGCCACCGTCGGCGAGCGAGGCGTCGACGTGCAACGGGATGCGCACCGACGCGCTCGAGATCGGGATGACGAGGTCGAAGCGCTCGTCGTCGATCCGCTCCAGCACCGAACCGGTCGGCTCGTGCTCGGCGCGGACATCCGAGAGCACCGACCACTTGTCCCGATCACCCAGCCGCGCAATCGGACTCGGAACCATGCGGCTCGCCCAGCAGACGTCGTCGGCTTCCAGGACGCTGGTCAGACGACCGGCGTCGGCGGCCAGTCCGGCCTGCTTGCGGGAGTCGATGACGCTCGGCTGCACGCCGGTTGCGCCGAGGTCGGTGACGACCTGCGCCTCGAAACGGTCCAGCAGGTCACCGATGGGCTCGTCGACACGGGTGATGCCGGCGACGGCCACCGGCCCCGGGATGATGCACACGGCCTCGGCCGGGTAGCGGGCATCGTGGGCCTGCCACAGCGAGTCGCTGCGCCACCACCGGCGGACATCCTTGTCGATGACGGGCACGAAGTTGACCGGCTTGCCCGGGGTGCGGCACTGATCGAGGAAGAACGCGACGTCGGCGGGGTGCAGGACGTCGACCTCGACCTCGGGGTACACGCCGATGAGGGCGTCGATCGCGGCGTGCGCGTCCTCGACGGTGGTGACATCGGTGAACATGGTCGGGATCTCACCCGAATCCACCGGGTTCATCCGGGCCTCGGTGCGGCGCAGCATCTCGATGAAACGCTGCTTCCAGGTGATGTCGGCCCACGGCAGTTGCTCGTCGTCGGGCGCACCCACGGCCAGGGTGGCATAGCGCTCGAGCCAGGCCCGATAGGTCATCTCGGCGACGTCGCCGAAGTAGGGCTTGGCGGTGGGGGCCATCGCGGCGATGATCTCGTCGCGCCGCGCCGCGACCGCGTCGGCGTCGCCGGCGACCTCGTCGAGCAGGCGTCCGCACGCGGAGGCGGCATTGTCGATCTCGTGGATGTCGGCACCGAGTTGGCTACGGCCCGAAGCCATTCCGGCGGTGGCACCGCCGGCGCCGATCCACTCGTCGCAGCCGACTGTGTCGACCAGCAGTTGCTTGACCTCGGGAGCCGTGGTGGCCTCCTTGGCCGCCATCGCAGCGGTGCCGACGAGGATGCCGTCGAGCGGCATCAGCGGGTAACCGTGCTCGGCGGCCCAGTGCCCGGTCAGATACGCGCTGGCACGTTCGGGGGTGCCGATGCCGCCGCCGACGCAGACCACGACATTGGGTCGGGCACGCAGCTCGCCGTAGGTGGCCAGCAGCAGATCGTCGAGGTCTTCCCACGAGTGGTGACCACCGGCGCGGCCACCCTCGATCTGGACGATCACCGGGTGGTGGGGCACCTCGGCGGCGATGCGGATCACCGAGCGGATCTGCTCGACGGTTCCGGGCTTGAAGGCAACGAAACGCAGTCCGGCCTCGACGAATTCGTCGACGAGCGCCACGGCCTCGTCCAGTTCGGGGATCCCGGCCGAGACGATGACGCCGTCGATCGGGGCACCCTGGGCGCGAGCCTTCTGCACGAGGCGCTTACCACCGAGCTGTAGCTTCCACAGGTACGGGTCGAGGAACAGCGCATTGAACTGCGCCTGCCGTCCCGGCTCGAGCAGGTCGGTCAGGGTCGCGACGTTGTCGGCGAGGATCTGCTCGGTCACCTGCCCACCACCGGCGAGCTCGGCCCAGTGTCCGGCGTTGGCAGCGGCGGCGACGATGGCCGGATCCACGGTGGTCGGGGTCATGCCGGCGAGCAGCATCGGCGAACGCCCGGTGAGCTTGGTGAACGCGGTCTCGACGACCTTGCGACCGTCGGGGAGTTCGGCGAGGGTCGGCGCGAACTCGCTCCACGGGCGGGCAACCTCGGGGATACCGCCGGGGCTGAACAGGTTTCGTTGTCCACCGCGCGATGCGGCGGCGACCAGACCGACACCCTGGCCGCGAACGAGCGGGGCCGAGAGCCGGGTGGCGAGGTCACCGGGACCGAAGTCGAGAATCCACCCGACACCGGTGCCGAGGGTCTCCTCGACGGTGCCCACCCAGTCCACGGTGGCGACAAGGATGTCGTGGGCGTGCCGCACGGCGAGATCGACGTCGATCCCACACTGCTCGGCCCACTGCCCGACGAGTTCGACCGCACCGGCCATGGCCGGATGGTGGAAGGCGACACTGACCGACAGATGATCGAAGGAGGGGGCGAACGGCGCGCCGCCGGTGACCTTGCGCTTGCGCTCATCGGCCTCTGCCGCGGCGACCTTCTCGCACAGTGCGGTGAAGGCACGCAGGTGGCGCGGCGCGCCGGACAGCACGACCGCGGTGCGGCTGTTGCGGATCGCGATGACCGGGGCGTTGTCCTGCTCGGCGGCGGCGAGCTCGGAACGGTACTGCGCGAGAAGCGTTTCGATGCGCTCGGGCCGGACGCCGGTCACCGCGAGCATCGGCGAGCCCTCACTGGTCGTGGCCAGCCCGCGACGACGCGCGACGATCGTGCCCGCGGCACCGATGAGATGAGCAATCGCCAGCAGCAGACCCTGACCCGACTCGGCCACGTGACCTTCGGCCCCGATGGCGCCGGTGGCCAGCGAGCCCTGGGAATGTCCGATGACGGCCCGCGGCGCGGCCTGAGCGGTGTCGAGGCCCTGCTTGCGCAGCGACTCGATCGCGGCGAGTTGGGTGAGCAGCACGCCGGGGCCGGACAGCGTGAAGTCGGCGAGGTCGGCGTCCGACGGTGCGGGCTCGCCGGCGTCGAGGGCGTGGGCCCACGCCATCGGGTGAAATCCGTCCGGCCGGGCGATCGTGATCTGCTCGGCGACCGGCTCGACGAGGCGTTCGGCCGCGTCGACGACGCCGGCCACCCGATGCTCGAGGTCGGCGTCGATCACCAGCTCTGCCAGGGTCGGCAGCCAGGCTGCTCCCTGACCGCCGAAGCTGACCGCGTAGGGCTCGCCGGCGAGGAGGCGATCGATGAGCGCCTGGGTGGGGCGGCCGGTGGTGGTCCGGTCTGCTCCGGTGCGATGGTGATCGACGGTCACATGAACTCCTGTGGTTGTGTCCGGTTGTCGTACGACCCGTGACCGCACCCGCTGACGGGCACGCGTCATCGCCACCGGTGCCCGACGTGGGCCGGGCCGGTAGAGTGGTCGCGATGTTTCTGAACACGCCTGTGTGACACCGTCTTTGGTGTGGCGTTCTCAGCAGTGAGATATCGCCGACGTGTTCGTGGCACTCATCATGACACACGAAAGTGAGGGATTCCTCATGTTCGGAACTGACCCCGCGGTATACCCGTCGGTAATCCCGCGGGTAACACACACGTGCACTCAACCCGTTTTGAGGACCGCCAGGGTTGCGCCAGTTCACGCCAGCTTTTCGCGGACCGAACGAGCGCTCCGCAGGTCAGCCCGCGTTCGTTATTCAATCGTTATGTGAACTGGAACACCTTTGGCGGCGTGTCCCGCACCACACCCGCCGATGTCGGGTGGGCACGCCGACGACGTAGGGTGATCGACCATGACCGACTGTGTCTTCTGCGACATCGTGTCGGGCGCGGCCCCAGCCCGCGTCGTCTACTCCGACCCCGATGTCCTGGGCTTTCTCGACATCCGGCCGATCACCCGCGGCCACACGCTGTTGGTGCCCCGGACACATTCGACCGGGCTGGCCGACCTCGCACCCGAACTCGGCGCGCGCATGCTGCGCGCGGGCCAGTCCGTGGCCGCGGCCATGAAGCGCTCGCCGCTGGCCGCCGACGGCGTCAACCTCGCGATCAACGACGGTCGGGCGGCCTTTCAGACCGTCTTCCACACCCATCTGCACGTCGTGCCACGACACGACGGTGATCGCCTGCGCTTCGTCCGCGGAATGATCGTTCGTCGCGATCCCGATCCGGACTCCACAGCGATGCTGCTGCGTGCGGCCCTCGAGGCACCAGGGAATCGTGAGGTGCGATGACCGACGAGCACCGGGGCGAGCCACTGATCCCGCCCGAGGTCACCGAGATCGTTCGCGCGGCCGAGTGGGTCACGGTCTTCAGCGGCGCGGGAATGAGCGCCGAGAGCGGCATCCCCACCTTCCGAGACGTCCGCACCGGTCTGTGGGAGAACTTCGATCCGACAACTCTGGCCACGCCGCAGGCTTGGCGTGACGATCCGGCGCTGGTGTGGGGTTGGTATCAGTGGCGTGCCGGACAGGTCCGACGCCGCGAGCCGAACGCCGGGCACCGCGCACTCGCCGAGCTCCGGCATGCCGGGCGCGCGGCGGGAGACGATCCGCGCGCGGTGATGGTGGTGACCCAGAACGTCGACGACCTGCACGAACGTGGGGGCACGCCGGTGACCAGTCATCTGCACGGCAGCCTGTTCGCGCCGCGTTGCTCCCGTTGTGGGCATCGGTTCACCGAGACCGACCCCATCGACGTCGCCGACCCGGAGGTCACCGGCGAGCTGCCGAGGGTAGAGCCTCCGCGGTGCCCGGTCTGTGGCGAGCTGGTGCGTCCGGGCGTGGTGTGGTTCGGTGAACCACTGCCCGCGCAGGAGTGGCAACGCGCCGATGCAGCCTTCCGCGCGACCGACGTCGTCCTCGTGATCGGCACGAGCGGGATCGTGTACCCGGCAGCGTCGCTACCCGAACGCGCCGCGGCCGCCGGGATTCCGGTCATCGAGATCAATCCCGAGCCCTCGGCGCTGACACCGTCTGTGCAGCAACGTATTCCGGTCGGCGCGGCGGTGGCGCTACCCGCACTGGTGCAGGCGCTGGAGGTGCCGCCTACTCGCCTGCGCTGAGATCCACCGGCTCCCACACCGCGGCGAGTTCCGCCGACGAGCCTTCCGAGACAGCGGTTCCCGCGATACCGACATGCGGGCCGGCCACCGATCCGGGCTTCACACCACGGCGATCGAGAGCCTCCCATAGCGGCGCCAGCGCGGCGTCGGCGTCGAGTTCGAACTCCGACTCCCGCACCCGCCAGAACTCCCAACCACATCGCCGCAGTTCGCGCTCACGCTCCATGTCGGAACGGGCTTGCGCACCGGTCGTGGTGAATTCATCACCGTCGCATTCGACCGCCAAACGGCCGTCGGCGCCGGTGACCACCAGATCGATGCACATGTTGTTGACCGAAACCTTGGGCGTGACGTGATAACCGTGCGCGGCAAGGCAATTGAAAATCTTCTGCTCGAAGAGACTCTCGAACGGTTCGACCCTGCGGTCATCGGGGACGTCGACCGGCATGGCGTCGATGACCGGTCCGGCATTGGCCTGCATATAGCCCAGCAGCGACCGCCGCAGGTCACCCTCCCCCAGGTCGGCGAGATCGATGGAGTGGAACAGCCACATCTGATCCATCGCGCGAGACGCAGCGACATTGATGCGGCGCTGCGACTCGGCGCGCGTCAGGGCGGCGATCGACGAGGGGTCGGAAACCACCATCGACAAGAAGATCACCCGCCGCTCATCACCCTGGAAGTCAGGCGGTGACCCCACCCGAATCCGCCGGGCACGCCACGTCTCGTCGTCGACCGCCTCGCGCAACGCACGGGTCAGGAGGTCGATCTGCTTGGTGCCCTGCAAGGCGATGACACCGAAATCGAGTCCGTCGTAGGCAGTGTCGGCCAGGCACTCGACCAGTGTCGACACCAACTCGTCGACCTCGCTGGTGTTGACGATCGAATTACCTTGCCCCTGAGCAATTCCCGATACCCGCACGGTCCGTAGCGGATCGAGTCGGTCCGCGCCGTGCTGACGGACCGGGATCAGCGGGGCGTCGGCGTAGAACTGCGCCGACGAGTAGCCGATGATCTCGGGCATCGAGCGGAAATGCTCCCGTAGTCGGATGACGTGGCCGAATCGGCTGCGCAGCAACGAGAACAGACTCGATCTCGGCGTGAGACCGTCACGAAGATAGTGCGGCAGGTCGGGCAACCGGGCGTCGAGTGCGGCGAAGGCGTCGTCGAGGGTGGTGCCCGCCAGCCCCGTCGGGGCGCACTGCCGGTCGTCGCCGACCACAATCACCCGCGGAGCGAGCCAGAGCAGGAACACGCTGGTGATGTCGGACTGACTGGCTTCGTCGACGATCACCACGTCGAACGAATTCTGTTCGGGCGCAATCATGTCCACCACCTGCGACATCGGCATCACCCATGCCGGCACCGCGGCTGATGCCTGCTCCATCGCCTCCCGGGCTGCAGCGCGGAACCTCGAAGCATGCTTACCCGACCCCTTGCCGAGGTTGATCATGTGGTCGCGATAGGACTGCAACGCCTGGACCTGGGCCACGGTCACGCGCGACAGGCACGCCCGCCACGCGCGGGCCGCGGCGAGTTGTGTGGTCAACTGCGCGATGTCGGCCTCGGCCTCGTCGAGGGCAGCCGACCACCGCTGCTCCCCCTTGGGATCGCTGCGTTCGGCGGCCCACGTCCGTGCACGTCGCCACGCCCATGCGTCGGAGACATCGCGCAGTCTCGCGTCCCATCGCGGGTCGTCGGCCGTGGACGCCAACAGATCCGCGAAATCCGGTGCCTTGCTGCGTAACCGCAGCATGAGGAGGTCCAGGGCGGTCTGGTCCTCCCATTCCGTCCGGGCGACCGTTGCCGCGCGCCGGGCGGCGCGGATGGCCTCGGCATCGGCGTTGGCCAGTGCGGAGACCAGGGCATCGCCCTCCGGTGAGGGCCCCTTCTCCAGTTGCGCAGCCAGACTGTAGGCGTGCTCGGCGAGCTCTTCCTCGGCGAGCAGGGCATCGTTGGCCGCGGCGATCGCGCCGGCCTCGCGGGCCACGCGCGCGGCTTCGGTGACACTGCGCGGTCGCGGGCCGCCCGGACTGATCACCTCGAGTTCACGAACGAGGTCGTCGCGCGCGGTGACCAGGGCCGAGATCCAGCCGAGTTGCCCGTCGAGGAGGACCAGCCGGTTCAGCTGCGACGACCGCGAGCCCGAGGTGTCGATGGGGACGTGCAGGTCGCCGAGGACGCGCTGCGCCTGATGCACGGCGTCGAAGACGGCCAGATGATCGGCCACCGCCTGCAACGACCGCTCGTCGGTGGCCGGCCGGCCGTCGACGGTGACGACCACACCGGATTCCTCGACCGCACGCTGCTCCTCGGATCGGCGCAAACGGCCGCGCCAGCGTCCGCCGTCGCGCAGGTGGGCCGCTGCCGCGGCGAACAGCTCACCGTCCCCCGGCCGCGCACCGTCCACGACGACACTGTGCGCGCCGAGCTCGCGATCGCGGCGCGCGGCGTCGGCGATCACCGGCGAGAGGGCGGTGACCCGAGACCACAGGTGCGCGGCCTGTCCGGCGAGAAGCCGATCGGCCATGTCGATCATGGTCGGCGGAAAGGTACCGACCTCGTGGGCGGCGACGCCGAGGTGATCGCAGATCTCCTTGATATGGAGCAATCGCGGGCTGGCGACATCGCCGAGGATCGACATCAGCGATCCGCTGCCGACCATAGGCTCGGCCGGCCGCCGCGCGATCCGCGCACAGATCTGGTCCATGGTCGCGGGATCCGGAAGGTGATCATCGAGATCGACGAAACGCTGGGACAGTCGCGGCGTCTGTCCTCTCGTGGCCCTCAGTAATTCGAGGAGACGCCGGAACTCGCTCGCATCGAGTGGCGCGAATGCCCCGTCGATCGGGCCCGGGAGCCAGTCCAACCGGTCAGCGTCGGCGTTGGTCTGCCGGACGATCGCCGCGGCCGTCCCGGAGAAGTCACCGGCCACCCATTCGTGCACCTCGGTTTCGGAGCGGCGCAGTTCCCACAGCCCCCGCAGCGCGCGTTCGCGCCGCTCGACCGCTTGCTGCCGACGCGCAGAGAGATCGTCGATCTCGGCGCTGCCGACGCTGTCGACGTAGGTCGCCTTGCGTTCGGCGATCTCCTCGACACCGGAGACCACCGACTCGAAGCGATCGCGGGACAGGTCGGCGGTGGAGACGGTCAGCGCGCGCAACTCCGGCGGCAGGATGTCCCGCAGCACCGCGAGCGCGCCGGCCTTCTCGCTGGTCACCAGCACCCGCTGGCCCTTGGATAGAAGGGCGGCAACCACATTGGCGATGGTCTGGGTCTTCCCGGTGCCCGGCGGCCCTTCGACCACGACACCGCTGTCGGCGCCCAGACGCGACAGCACATCACGCTGTTCGACATTGGACGGCAACGGATAGAGCGCGTCGGTGATGAGTTCGCCGGCGGGCAGGGCTCCCGAGGCCGCGAGCGCCTCGACGCGCTCGTCGACCTCGATCGGCGCCACCAGCTGCGCCAACCCGATCGGCACGTCCTCGGTGGACTCACGCAGCCGGTCGGCGACGGTGTCGTAGAACGCCGCCAGAGCAGTGGTCGACCGCTCGCGAAGGACCAACGCCGTAGCCGACGGATCGACCACCACGGTGACCTGGTCGGGGTCGGTGTCGACACGCGGAATCCACTCGTCGAGCAGATCGGTGGCCTTGGGACTCACCACACTGGGCAGAGCCTCGAAACGGGAGTGGAGCTTGACCGTCCGGGAGAGGTCGATTCCCTCGATCCCCGCGAGCAGTCGGGCGTCCTGGACACTCGGCGCAGACCCTGCGCCGAGCGAGATCCGCAACGCGCCCGTGTCCGGATCGCGCTGCGCGACAACCTCTTGGGTCAGCAGGTACTCCCGTACCAGTTCGGATGCGCCGTCGTCCGGAGAGCCGGCCCCGATCACCGAGGTCACCACCACCAGGCCACCGGCCACCACGAGTTCGCGGGATTCCGGATGGTCGTACAGCTCGGTGATCATCGCGTCGAGCTCGTCGTAGCCGACGTAGCCGGGGTCGAGCTCCACGACGACCTGGCCGGCCGCGGCACCCGAACGCACCGTGACCGCGGTACCCGGACCGACGTCGAGCCGGGCGCGATGGGCGTCGACATGGCGCCGACGACCGGCGCGGGTGGCCAGGAGGTCGGAGAGGAATTCGAGCAGACGCACGACCTGGTCACGACGGTCGTCGAGAGTCTCCTGCTCGGCCATCAGCCCGGCTTCCTCCTGCGCAGATCCCCCGACCTGGCCGGACGGCACCGGCCCACGGTCGGGCTGACCCATCACGCTATCAAGTCGACGCGCCGGTGGCAGGCCACACGATCACGGGGTGGTACGCCGAAGTGCCGGGAAACCACCGTCGACGTAGTGCACATTCGTGTAGCCGAGGTCGGCGATCTGCTCGGCGATGCGCGGTGCCTGCGACGACACGGATACGACGTTGATCTCCGTGTCGCGATGCCCGATGACCGGGAACGTTCCCGACGGCGTCGGGGCCAATCGCGACCGGACGTCGGTCGGGTCCACGACGACCGCACCGGGCAAGGAACCCTGGTGGCGGACCACTTGGGGGCGGGCGTCGACGACGACGGCGTCGCCCTCGCGGGTGTGGGACAAGGCTTCGGCTGCTGAGATCGAATCCACCACTGACACTGGTGACTACTCCTGAAAATGCTCGCGTAAATCTGACGGTCGGGTCGGACGGTGTCCACATGGATCATCGTTCGATCCGCCACCAAGGTTACGGAACAATCTCGAAACGCCCAACAGTGTCACCTACGCATCGGGTGTCCCGACCGCCCTGGGGAGTCGCCTCAGCTACGTCCGCGACCGGCGACATGACGCGAGCCGCGTTTGCCCCAGCTGTCACCGCGCGAGTGGTGACCGTCTCGACCGCGCTGACCTTGACCAGCGCGTTTGTTGCCGCCCCGGGCGCGGGGTGGGCCCTGGTCGCGACGCAGATCGATCGGGTGCTTGCCGATTCTGGTGTCGCGGAGCCGGTCGAGGGTGTCGCGGTCGAGGTTGTCCGGCAATTCGACGAGGGAGAAGTCGTCGCGGATGCTGATGTTGCCGAAATCACCCCGGGTGAGGCCGCCCTCGTTGGCGATCGCACCGACGATCGCGCCGGGTGACACCTTGTGTTTGCGGCCCACCGCGATGCGATAGGTGGCATACGAGCCGCCCCCCTTGCGCGGTTCCCGTTCACGGCGGGCCGGCCGCTCGCTCTCGGGCGGGTCGGGAGCCATCAGGAAGCCACCGTCGCGCGTCTCGAGGGCCAGCGCCGCGGCGATGTCGGCCATGGCGACGTCCTTGTCGCGTGCGTAGTCCTCGACGAGCTTGCGGAACATGTCGAGGTGATCGGAGGTCAGGTTCTCGGTGATCGAGTCAGCGAAGCGGGCCACACGCTGGGCGTTGACGTCCTCCACCGACGGCAGCCCGATCTCGGTCAGCGGCTGGCGGGTGGCGCGTTCGATGGCCCGGAGCAGGTGGCGTTCCCGCGGCGAGACGAACAGCAGCGCGTTACCCGACCGGCCGGCCCGGCCGGTCCGCCCGATGCGGTGCACATAGGACTCGGTGTCATGCGGGATGTCGTAGTTGACCACATGCGAGATGCGGTCGACGTCGAGTCCGCGAGCGGCGACGTCGGTGGCGACGAGGATGTCGATCCCACCGTCCTTGAGCTGGTTGATGGTCCGCTCTCGCTGGGCCTGCACCATGTCGCCGTTGATGGCGACCGCCGAGAATCCGCGCGCCCGAAGCCGCTCGGCGAGTTCTTCGGTCGCCTGCTTGGTGCGCACGAACACGATCATCGCGTCGAAGGTTTCGACCTCCAGGAACCGGGTCAACGCGTCGAGCTTGCGCTGATGCGACACCTGCAGATAGCGCTGCGTGATGTTCTGAGCGGTCGCGGTCTTGGACTTGACCGTGATCTCCTGCGGATCGTGCAGGTACTTCTGCGCGAGTCGGCGAATCGCACTGGGCATGGTCGCGGAGAACAGCGCCACCTGCTTGGAGTCGGGCGTCTCGGCCAGGATGCGCTCGACGTCCTCGGCGAAACCCATCGTCAACATCTCGTCGGCCTCGTCGAGGACGAGGTATTCGAGTTCGGAGATGTCGAGGGTGCCCTTGTCGAGGTGATCGATGACACGGCCCGGGGTTCCGACGATGACCTGCGCACCGCGCCGCAACCCGGCCAGCTGCACGCCATAACTCTGCCCACCGTAGATGGGCAGCACCCGCACCTCGGGCATGTGCGCCGAGTACCGGCTGAAGGCCTCGGACACCTGCAGGGCGAGTTCTCTCGTGGGCGCGAGGATCAGCGCCTGCGGACGACGAACCGCCGGGTCGATGCGGGACAGGATCGGGATCGCGAAGGCCGCGGTCTTACCGGTACCGGTCTGGGCCAGGCCGACGACATCGCGGCCCGCCATCAACGGCGGAATCGTCGCAGCCTGGATCGGCGAGGGTGTCTCGTATCCGACCTCGGCGATCGCACTGCGCACACGGTCGTCGATGTCGAGGTCGTCGAAGGTGATCGCGTCGGCGTCGGGGCGGTCGGCGGCTGGGGTCTCGGTCATGGTCTGCGTATCCCGTTCATCGAGTCAACTGTAATGCGCGAGGACCGAAGAGACCGCATCTCGAGGCGCATCTGTCCACAGACCAACGTGGAAGAGGCTTCGAGCACGCGACCGCCGACGTCACCCACCACCACCGCCTGGTGTGACGGGCCTCTCATGAATCCTGGTACCCTCGGTCGCACATAAAATCGCCGCGCCGACCAGCGGGTTGTCCGCTATGTCGGGTTCTTCATCAGGAGCAGCATGCAGGAGTACACGACACCGTCCGATCTCTCCGTCGACGACAAGGCGACCACCGTCGACGCGATCCTGCGGTATCGCGCCGAGCGCCCGACGATGCCGTTGTTCAAGCGGCGCAGTAGCGGCACGTGGATCACCGTGACCGCCAAGCACTTCGCCGACGAGGTCGACGCCGTCGCCAAGGGCCTGATCGCTTCGGGGGTCGCGCCCGGCGACCGGGTCGCGATCCTGTCCTCCACCCGCTACGAGTGGACGGTTCTCGATTACGCGATCTGGCGCGCTGGGGCGGTGACCGTCGCCATCTACGAGACCTCGGCGACCGATCAGGTCAAGTACATCGTCGAGAACTCGGGAACGTCCCTTCTGATCGTGGAGTCCGAGGCGCAGTTCACCAAGCATGCCGAGGTCGTCGAGGCCGGCGATCCGCTGCGCGAGACCCTGGTGATCGAGCGCGGCGCGGTGAACGAACTGACCAAGCGCGGCGAGCAGATCGGCGACGAGCAACTCGACGAGCGGCACGCCAATCAACTGTCCTCCGACGCGGCGACCCTCATCTACACCTCGGGCACCACCGGCCGGCCGAAGGGCGTCGTGCTGACCCACGCCAACTTCCTCGCCGAGTGCGCGGCGACGCGGGATGCGGTCGGCGCCGGCCTCGCCGAGGGCAAGTCGACCCTGCTCTTCCTCCCGCTGGCCCACGTCTTCGCCCGTGTCGTCGCGGTCGGCTGCGTCGAGAACGGCGTGATCCTCGGCCACACCAACGACATCCCGAACCTCATCGACGATCTCGCGGTCTTCAAGCCGAACTACGTGCTCTCGGTACCGCGCGTGTTCGAGAAGGTCTACAACTCCGCCAAGCAGAAGGCCTATGACGGCGGCAAGGGCTCGATCTTCGACAAGGCCGCCGACACCGCCATCGAGTACAGCAAGGCCACCGAAAAAGGCTCGGTCGGACTGGTGTTGACGATCAAGCACAAGATCTTTGATGCGCTGGTCTACAACAAGCTGCGCGCCGCACTCGGCGGCAATTGCGAGGGGGCCATCTCCGGCGGCGCCCCGCTCGGAGCCCGCCTCGGCCACTTCTTCCGGGGTGTCGGCATCCCCGTCTACGAGGGATACGGCCTGTCCGAGACGACCGCGGCGGTCACCGCGAACAACGAGGACCACCAGCGTGTGGGATCGGTCGGTCGCCCAGTCCCGGGGGTGTCGGTGGCCATCGCCGAGGATGGCGAGGTGCTGCTGAAGGGACCGGTGGTGTTCACCGGCTATTGGCACAACCCGGAGGCCACCGCCGAGGCGATCCACGATGACTGGTTCCACACCGGCGACATCGGCCGCCTCGAGGACGGCTATCTCTACATCACCGGCCGGAAGAAGGAACTGATCGTCACCGCAGGCGGTAAGAACGTGTCGCCGGCGCAGCTCGAGGACGCCATCCGTGCGCACCCGATGGTGAGCCAGTGCCTCGTGGTCGGCGACAACAAGCCATTCATCGGCGCGCTCATCACGATCGACCCCGAGGCGACTCCGGGCTGGCTCGAGCGTCACAATCTGCCGGCCGACACCTCGCTGGCCGACCTGGCCAGAAACGCCGAATTGCGCGCCGAGATCGCCGAGGCCGTCGACGAGGCCAACTCGAAGGTGTCCAAGGCCGAGGCGATCAAGAAGTTCGAGATTCTCGACACCGACTTCACCATCGAATCGGGAGAACTCACTCCGACGATGAAACTCAAGCGCAACGTCATCAGCGACACCTACAAGCAGGCGATCGCCGACCTGTACACCTGAGCACCGAGCTCCGACGAGGGGTCTCCCGGGCGATGTCCGGGAGGCCCCTCGTCGTTGCGTCGCACCGATGACCGACCTGTGACCAAAGTTTCCAATGTGGCAAATGTGACGATTGGGACTCGATCGCGCGTCGCACTCGGGGAGGAGGCGACCCGGTCCTACTGTCGGGACCGATGAACCGGGACCTCGCGATCGACGTGACACGCGGCCTGGCGATCTGGAGCATGATCACCGCCCATTTCGCCGACGGCGCGAAAATCGCCATGCCCACCCACGTGTTCCCGTACGTCGATGGGATGAGCGTGTTCGTCCTGCTCTCGGGGTTCGTCCTGGGGTTGGTGCACCATCGGTGGATCGAGACCCGCGGTCTGCGATTCACCTATACGCGCCTGGCCAAACGGCTTGCCGCACTTTACGTCTGCCAGCTCACGCTGTCGCTGGCTGCGGTCGCGGCCGGGATGGCCGGGTTCGGGCACCTGACCTGGCTCCGTCCGGTCGACGGGTGGGGTCAGGGCCTGGTGATGGCGGTGACGATGAGCTATCTGCCCAGCGGCGGCAACATCTTGTTGCTCTACATGGTGTTGATGGGCTCGGCGTTCGCCGTCTTTCCGCTTCTGGTGCGCGGGTGGTGGCGGCCGGTCCTCGCCGCGTCCGTGGCGCTGTACGCGGTTTCGCAATTCGCCGCACCCGACTGGTTCTATCTGGTTGCACAACCGTCGGGCGCCCGCATCCAGAACTGGGCGGGCTGGCAGATCATGTTCGTTCCTGCTCTCATCGTCGGATGGCAGTGGCGTCGTTGGGATCTCGCCGGGCGGATCGAGCGACACCTCCCGGCTGTGGTGTTGGTGGCAGCGGGTATCGCAGTGTGCACGCATTATCTGGTGACCGCCGGTCCGTGGCACACGGCCGAGTCCTTCCTGGGCGACAAACTCGAGTTCGGACCGGCACGAGCCGTCGGCGCCTGGGTGCTCGTGCCGGCGGTCTACGGGCTGTGCCGGATCTTCTTGTCGTTGTGGTCACGAGAATGGTTGCGGCCACTGCTGATGTCGGGGACCCGCAGCCTCGACTCGTATGTGATCCAGGCGCTGGCACTCGTCGCGGTACCGATCCTCGTCGTCGATCGACCGTGGTCACCCCTGCTCATGACCGCCTTCGCGATCGGCGTGTTCGGGACGTGCTGGGCGTGGGCCGAGGTCCGGCTCGCGCTCGGGATCGACAAGCTGCACCGGTTGCCCGTCATTCTCGGCGCTCCCGTCCTCGCCCGGCTCACCATGACACGAGCGGACGCTGCGGGGCCGGCATGCCCGACCACCGCGAGCTCATCGCCCGCCCTTGCGTCGGCACCCGTCGCCGACGTTGCGCCCTCTCCGCGCGGGTGGACGGGCCGGCGAGAGGTATCCGCCGACGACCGGGCAGCATGAGACACGATATGACCGACGTCCGAGCGGAGTGGAAGCGACATGGATGAGCACACCGACGACTTACTGCGCGCGAGCGGCGACATGACGGCGTGTGTGCACGCGGGCAATGACACGAGCGGGCCCTCGATCCGTACCCCGATCACCATGGCCAACTCGTATCACCTGCCACCGAATCCGGAGACCGCCGACTGGTCGGGCACCGATCAACTCTTCTACACCCGCAACACCGGCGCCAATCAGGCTGCGCTGCAGCGAAAACTGGCACTACTCGACCACGGCGACGACTCCGTCGCACTCGCCTCCGGCGTCGCTGCCCTGCACGCGGTGTTCTTCACGTTCCTCGCCACCGGCGACCACGTGGTGGTCTCCGACACGACCTATGAGGCGACGTTCAAACTGTGGACCGAACTGATGCCGCGCAAGTATGGCATCGAGGCAAGCTTCGTCGACGTCACCGATCTCGACGCCGTCGTCGCAGCTGTCCGGCCCACCACCCGGATGCTCGTCACCGAGGCCATCGCGAACCCGACCACCAAGGTCGCCGACATCGGCGCACTCGCCGAGATCGCGCACCGCGCCGATGCGCTGTTGATGGTCGACTCGACCTTCACTCCCCCGCCGCTGTATCGGCCGTTGACCGACGGCGCCGATCTCGTCGTGCACTCGCTCACCAAGTACATCAACGGACACGGAGATGCCATGGGTGGCGCGGTGATCGGCGCGCAGCATCTCATCGCACGGATCAAGTCCGAGGCGATGGTCGACGTCGGCGGGGTCATCTCACCGTTCAACGCGTGGCTGATCGACCGCGGGTCCATCACCCTGCCGCTGCGGCTGCGTCAGCATCAGACGACCGCGCAGCGACTCGCCGAACTCCTCGCCGGCGATCCGCGAATCGCGTACGTGGCCTATCCGGGGCTGGCCACCCATCCACAACACGACCTCGCCGCACGGCAATTCGGCGGGCGCGGGTTCGGCGCAATGATGGCCTTCGCCGTCGACGGTGATCCGGCGACCCAGAATCGGTTCGTGTCGCACCTGCGAGTGATCACCTCGGCGGTCTCGCTGGGTCACGACGAGTCGCTCATCGTGCACGTCGGCACCGACGGACCACGGGTCGCCGCCTATCCCAAGCCCTTTCGCACCTTTGGGCACTTGCGGTTCTCGGTCGGGCTGGAGGACGCGGACGATCTCGTCGACGATCTCACCCGCGCCCTCGACACCACCTTCGGCTGACCATCGGCCGCGACGGCACGCGCTCGAGGGCACTCTCAGCGGGTCACCCATGCGCGTGCGATGTCGAGCCGCTGCCATCCGCCGGACAGCCCGCTCTTGTCCAGGGGGTAGCCGGCGGGCAACGCGGTCCGGGCCAGGATGTCGCGCAGCTGGGCCGTGCTGAGTCCGGGATGTGCGGCGCGGATGAGGTTTTCGGCTCCTGCGGGGACGTTCTCCGCCTGGGCCGCCCCGGACGGCAGGAAGGAGAAGGTCGCACGCTGCCGGTAGGTCGTCAGCGCCGTCGCGGTGGGCTGGGCGGCCTGCTGGCAGGCGACGATCGCCCCAATCGGGGCGCCCACGCGTGCTTGCAGCACCGCCCGCAGCTCGGTACGCGCCTGCGCGAACAACCCGGCGAACCGCGGGTCACCGAGCATCTCGGAGGTCACGGCCTGCGCGAGCATCCGACCACCGATGACGTCGAGCGGATAGTGCACCCCGAGCACAACGCGGTGGTACCCGTAGTCGGCGCCGCGCGCGAGAATCTGCGGGCCCTCCTCGGGCAACATCGCCGCGATCAGGAAGGCCTGGGTGTAGCCCCAGGTGGTGTGACCCGACGGGTAGGAGCCGCTACCGCGCACCGCCGCGTACAGATCGGGGCGGCCGTCGCCGTAGTGGCGGATCAGTTGCGGCGCAACCTCGAACGGCCGCGGGTACTGGAAGTACTTCTTCTCCTTGCTGGTTCCGGTCCGCTCGCCGGCCGGCGACTCGTCGCCGAGTAGCAGCGCGGCGGTCTTCGGCAACTGTCCGGCACGCAGCGCCGCGTAGAACGCCGGAGCCAGACGGGAACCCAGTGCGTCGAAGATCGCCGGGCCCTCGATCGCATAGTTGTCGTTCACCGCGGCGCGGGCGGTCGCCGGGCTTGCGGTGTTGTTGATGGCGACCGCCTCGGCGAGGTTCTGTTGACGCACCAGCGGGGAGATCGACGAGAAGCCGTCCAGGATGGCGATGTGATCGCGCGGCGCGGGGGTCGCGAATGCCTGATCGGTTTGCCCTGCAGCGAAACCTGCGGATGCGGGCACCTGCGTCGGCGCGAACGCGCATGCCGGGGCGGCAGTGGCCGGCGATTGCGCCACCGCGGTGGGGAGCACCAATGCTGCGGCAGCCAGGATCGCTGCCACCATCGAGTTCACTGTCCGACGCCTCATGGTCTCCTCCGGGTCCGGCCGGCAACGCCGGCACCACACATCTCGGTGTCTCACCTCACGGAGGTCACCGGATCACACGGCATCGACCGGTTTCACACCAGGTGAACAGTCGGTGAAGAGTCGTGCGGGATCGGACATTCACCGAACCTCGAAGAGGATTCCGCGGCCGATCGCCTCGCGGACCACGGGAAGTGCTGCCTGTGCCAATGCGTCGGCGTCGACACCGTGGTGCGCGGCAAGCAAATCGATCAGGGTGCCCAGTTCGACCGCTCCGCGACATCCGGCAAGCAGCGCTCGCGATACCTCGTCGACGCCGAGGACAGCGCCCGGTCCGCCGGGGCGCCGCACCGCCGACCCGATCTCCTGCCAACCGTCGTCGCCGGGTAAGGATTGTGTCTCGCAGAACACCGGCGCACAGGCCAACCGAGCCGTCAGCAGGTGGTCGTCGTCGTGGGCACGCAGGTAGGCGCGCCGGTCCAGGAAGGCTTTGGCCTCGGGACCGGTCACCTCCTCCCCCGCAGCGGTGATCTCTTCGAGGATGTGCTCGCCATCGGTTGATCGCGAGCCGGCGCGCTTGCGAACGGTCATGACGCCCATGCCGATTCCGGTGATCTTCTCCTCGGCGAACCAATCGAACCAGTCGGAGCCGCGTCGGGCGACCTGGTCGGGATCCTCGCCGGCATCGGAGAGCCACAGCGAGATGTAGCTGATCGGATCGGCAAGCTCTCGTTGCACCACCCAGGCGTCGAGTCCGGTGCCGGCCAACCAGCCGCCGACGCGTTGTCGCCAGTCGGCGCCGTCGCGCACCATCCAGTTGGCGAGCAACTGGGCGGTACCACCGTCGGTCAGGTGGTCCGGCAACCCGGCGATCAGCTCGGCGCACAGGGCGTCGCCGGCCCGCCCGGAGTCACGGTAGATGTAGTCCTGTGCGCCGGCCCCGACCACGAACGGCGGGTTGGACACGATCAGGTCGAACCGTTCCCCGGCGACCGGCTCGAACAGACTGCCCGCCCGCAGATCCCAGGTCATGTCGTTGAGCGTCGCGGTGGCCGCGGCCAGGGCCAGAGCTCGTGGATTGGTGTCGGTGGCCACGATGGACCCGCAGTGGGCGTCGAGATGCAATGCTTGGATGCCACACCCCGTGCCGAGATCCAGGGCCGTGTCGACGCGGTCGCGGATCACCGCGCGCGCCAACGAGATCGACGCTCCACCGATGCCGAGCACGTGGTCGTGGGCCACGGGTCCGCTGCGCATCGCCGCGTCCTGATCGGAGATCACGAGAAAGTCGTTGGCATCGTCGGCGTGGGGTCGGATATCGAGGATCGCGCGGTATCGGCCGTCGGGGCGCTGTTCGACGACGCCTTCGGCGATCAGCGCCTGCACGCCGGTGCTCGGGAAGGCCGCCGCCAGCGTCGGCTCGTCCTCGTCGGAGCCGAGCAGGAACAGCCTGATCAATGTCGACAGCGACTCCCGGGCACCGCCGGGACGCGCTGCGCGCAATGCGGGCCACCAGACCCCGCGCACCAAGGCATCGTTGGCGTCGTCGCCGAGCGCCGCCGCCACCCCGTCCGCGGTGTAGCCGGCGGCGCGTAGGTCGGCTCCGAGGGCGAGCACCACCGGGCGCGACTGCAGAGGCAGCGTCGTCATCAACCGACGCTCCGATACTTCTTGTGCATGGCCTGTTTGGAAACGCCAAGCAACACACCGATTTCGGCCCAGGAAAGGCCGGCCGCGCGGGCTCGTCGGACGGCGACCTCCTCGTCACGGGCGATCTCGGCACGACGCCGGGCGACGGCGGTCAAGGCGGTCACCGGGTTGTCGGGGTCACCCGATTCATCTGGTCCGAGGCTTGTGCGCATGGCATCATCATTCACCGGAGCTCGCCGCGGGTCAACCTTGGTTGACGACCTACTCGTTGACCAGGCCCGTCCTCGACGCAGCCCCGCCCCGGTCGTGATTGCGGTCACGATCCGCTCGTAATGCAAAGGTTATGCTAACTTTACTTTCGGTTTCCCGCACGAGGACTTCTCCTCGAGGCCCCTGGCCGATGTCGGAGAACCGAGGCCGGATGTCTGTTCTGGGGTCGGAGGAGTGCGCGTGAAGACTGTTGGTGCGGTGGGGAATCGACGCTCGCGACGTGCTCGCACGTGGGCCGTACGGGTGTCGGCGGTGGCGACGCTCACGGCGTTCTCGGCAAGCGCGTTCACTTCCAACGGCACTGCGGCGGTGATCAATCCGGCGTTGGTCCCTGCTCCCGCACCGGTCGCGGAGAAGGCGGCCCCGAAGTCCCCAAAGGCTCCTGAGCCCGAGACCTATCAGGAGCGGATCGACCGTATCGCGCAGAGCCCGCGCTCGTTGCTCGCGCCTCTGCAGGAGAACCAGGGCAAGGCGACGGTCTGCGTCAGTGGTGAGTTCACCAGTTTGTCGGTGGTGTATGACTCGCTGTTTGAATCTCTGTTGCCTTCGCTGCCCCCGCAACTGCGCCAGAACGCCTACGCCGCACGCGATGCCGCGCATCGGGACATGAAGCGCCTGAACGTCTCGACGCTGGCGATATCCGACAACCCGATGGCACTCGGCGCCGACTCCGCCGATCCGTCGATGACCTATCGCGGCCCGGTGTCCCAGTGGATTGTCACGCAGCTGTTGAAGATTCGCGATGGCCAGGAGAACGAGGCGATTCCGCTCGGCAACATCACCCTGACCCAGGCGGTGGAGACGGTGTGGCTGTATCTGTTCGTCACCGTCGTCGCGCCGGTGAAACTCGCCGTTCAGCTCACCCCGTTCTTGGGTAGTCCGTTGACCGGCACGGCTCTCGACAGCTACCAGGGGTATTTCACGTACAACACCATCCTGCAACTCGCCGTACAGGGCGGCGTCCTGGGGTCGCAGTACCTGTATCAGGGGATCTCCAACATGGTGATGAACCAGTGCGTCGCCCGGGTCACCGAAGATCAGCGAGAGCAGGCCGGGCGCCCCAGCGACGACGTCACCTACCACATCGACATCCCCGCCGCGGTGCGCGCCGCCGCAGGACAGCTCGCGCTCGCCGACAATGACAACTGCCGGCAGATCGGCACGCTGCCGCTCAGCCGCATCGTCACCCGCACCGGTGAGTATGCGCAACAACTGGTCACCACCGACGCACAGAAGCAGAAGATCGCGAGCGAGACCAACGCGATTCTGGCGAAGATGCGGGCAACCCAGGTGCCGCACAACCTGATTCCCGCCGATCCAGCCGACTTCACACAACTCGAGTCCTTCGCCTCGCTCGTCGGCAGTCTGATCCCCTACGTCGGCGGCGCCCCGCTCGACATCACGATCGGCCTCAAGCACAACCTCGATCAGGGAGACAATCCGTTCGAGACCGTGAGCGTCGCCGACCTGACCGTCACCAAGTCGCTCACCGCCGCCTACTACTCGTACTATCTGTCGCTCTACCTGTTCACCACGGTCGGCGGCTTGGCCGAAGGTCAGATCCTGGGAAGCCCGACCGTCGGCTTCCTCTCCCCCACGCGGGCCATCGGCGCCGTGGCGGCGCTACCTCTGACCTACGGGCTCGTCAACTACCACAACGTGATCCGATCGATGTGCCTGAGTGAGGACGACACCACCGGGACCGGCCGCGGCGCACAGGTCAATCGCGACAATGCGGTCTTGCCGTCGGCGAGTACGACCACGCCGACCGTCGCCCGGCCGGGCCGACCGTCGAGTTCCGCACCGTCGAGCGCGCCACGGCGCGGCGCGTCCTCACCGACGTCGACGCCGGCGCCGGTCATCCCGGGTCTACCGATCCGGATCCCGGGCATCAATTAGAACCGGTCGACCGCGCTCATCGGCGAGCGTGGTCGATCCACTTCTGCACCAGGTGAATTGCCGTGATGCTCTGTCCGTCGTCGATCCCACCTGTGGCCACCATCTCGTCGACTTCGGCCATTGTGAAGAACTCAGCGGTGTCGAACTGCTCGTCGGAGACCTCCCGCTCTCCGTCGAAGGTGAGGTCACGGGCCAGGCAGGTGGCCATCCGTTCGGTCATGAGCCCGTTGCAGACGCGTGTCCGGCCGAGTACTTCCCACGCCGAGGCACGAATCCCGGTCTCTTCGTGGAGCTCTCGCGCCGCGGCTGTCAGTGCCTCCTGACCGTCACCGCCACCCCCGGGCAGTTCCCAGTGCCACTGCTGTGACGGATAGGAGAATGTCCGCACGAGGTAGAGCCTGTCGGCATCGTCGAGTGCCGCGATCATGACCGAATCGTTGGACTCCACCACGCCATAGATGCCCTCGGTGCCCAGAGGTGTGATCACCCGATCCTCACGGACACGCATCCACGGATTCTCGTAGGTGATCGTAGACCCGAGCAGGGTCCAGGGGTCATCGGCGCGCATGGCTCGATTGTGCTCGATCGGCTGGCGGTCGGCAGGTGTCCGAACAAACTCAACGAGCCTGAGGCGAACCCGAAGACGGTTCAAGATCCAAGGGTCGTTTCAGCCGGCCCTCCAGGGTTCGGCGGGACGCGGCGCACTTGGGACAGTCCTTACGTAACAAGGTCCTACGACAGCTTCGCGATGGCTGCCTGCTTCGCCGATCTGAACTCGTCGTCATCAAGCAATCCTCGTTCGTGCATATCAGCAAGCTTGGCCAGTTCATCTGCCAATCCGCCTCCGGGATATCCGGATACCGGCGCGGCCTGCTGAACGATCACTTGTGGCCGCTTTGCCTCTGCTACCTTGCGCTGCAGTTCTTTCAGTTTCGGCTGAACCTGTTGGTAGAGAGCCTTTGGAAGTGGAAGGCAGTTCGAGAGTTCGTGAGGGTTCCGCGAGCCGTTCTTGCTCGAGTTCCAGAAGTCATGATTTGCAGTTCCCTGGTAACTCGGAGTAAGCACTTCCAGCACGCCGTTCACAAAGCCGCTGTTGTACTCGATGTTGGTGATATCGGTGTAATGAAACACGGTCTCCCGTCCACCGCCTGTCGCACCGGCCATGAAACCGGTCATTCCTCCCGTCTTGGAAATCACCAGGCGATCCTCGAAGGCGAACAGCCGACCGTCTGTGCCCCCATTGATGATGAACCAAGGAAGCTCATCATCGTGCGCATGGCGATCGACTGCCTCCCACCACTTGTCCTTCATCGGCGATCCGAAGACCTCAACATGATCACGCCGTTGAATGCGGTCTGCCTCTGCAGCCTGCGAGGCCGCGTACTCCTGATTGCGTCGATTCACCGCCTCGGCCATTGCCGGATCGATACCATTCCTGGCAAGGTAGTCGATGTAGTGGCGGGCGAAATCCACTTCACTCTGATCCAGATTCCCAAAGTTGACTTCAGTCATCGCAGTGTTTACGACGAGACTCGTATTACCCATCTTGACCGGAAAATTCAGGCCTCGAATTTCATTCGCGTAGAGCGACAAAGGCACGCGCTTCTCAGGGTCCCGATCGGCGGCATAGAAGCCAATGACGCGGGCATTCGTAACAGCGGTTGCGTTCGTGAGCGGCTTCATGCGGCCTCGGCCGAACACCGCCCAGACCGTCTCTCCGGGTAGCAGGACAGGAGCGAGAGCCTGCAGCCACTTTTCCGCATTCTTCGCCTTGATCTTCGGACTAAGCTCCGCCATCACACACCTTCAATCGATCCCACTGCACTGTCGCATCTTGACATACGAGTCGGACCGGACGGCCGTTTCGTTACGACTGTAGTCCGGCCAGACGAATGCGTCGCGGAGGTGGCCAATGGGTAGAGCACACCGCGCTGAGTGCCAGCGGTGAATCGCCCGTCACTGGACCTGCCTACGATGAGCACCCGCACGCGGCCGACTGCTCCAGAAGCAGGTACCCGATTCACACCACGACAGCGATTCACCCTCAGTGCGAACTCCAGTCGATGGCCGCGAGCGCCGTTGGAGCTTTGCCGTCGGATGGAGGGAAATCCACGAATGCCCATCGCGTAAGAACCGACGAGCAGAATACAACATGTCGACTGAAAGAATGCCGTTTATACAGCCGTCAGCATCCTGATCGTCGGCAGCGCGGCAGACTGCAGCTCCGAAGCCGACACTCACTCGACGTCGACCCCGACTGTCGCGGCGAGCACTCTGGACGCCCCCGACGATCCTCTACATGAACGTCGGTCAATCGAGCAGCTGGAACTGCCCCGCAGCCGAGGACGAAAGCTGTTCAGAGGCCCTCACCGTCACCGCACTCGACAAAGTGTCCGCGGCCAACCGCGGGCCAGCTCACCAGATGTTCCCGGCCACAACGGTTGACGCCTCGTCAACTTTCACGCTCCAACTCACTCCTCGCCAACTTGCCCCGAGGTCGCCGTATCGGTCCACGCCCCGCCGCTCGTTGACCGACACGGCGACCCGGGAATGCCACTGGGTCAGAAGCGGTCTCGCCGGTCGCGGCATCGACGGCAGTGAGACTGCCGACTCACCTCGTTCCTGGTAGGTGAGCTCCGTCAGCCCAGGACATCATGAGCCATCAGCTCATGACCGCCCCACCGTCGACGGCGATCGACTGCCCGGTGACGTTGCGTGCCTTGTCGCTGAGCAGGAAGGCCACCATCTCGGCGATGTCACCAGCAGATTGGGGCCGACCCATGGGCACCATCTGCTGAACGAAACCGGCGAACACGTCGTCGTCAGATACTCCCTCCAGAGAACTGTCGCGACCGCGCAGCCACGCAATGGTCTGTCGCCACATATCGGTGAGAATCAGGCCGGGGAGCACCGTGTTGCAACGTATTTCGCGCAGCGCTCCCGACCGCGCGACACTGTGGCCGAGTTCGATGACAGCGGCCTTCGACGCCCCGTAGTGCGTGAGCATCTCATTGCCGAGCCGGGCGCCGATGGAGGCGATATTGACGATCGCGGCGGGCCCGTCGGCCCGTTTCACCAACTCCTGGCAGGTGAGGAAGGTACCGCGAGCATTGACGGCAAACGTGTTGTCCCACAATTGTTGATCGATCTCGACCAGCGGTGTGAACAGTCCGGTGCCCGCTGTGTTCACCAGGCCGCACAGGGTCCCGGCCTCTGCGGCCGTATCGAACATCGCCGACACCGCGGCCGCATCGCGAACGTCACAGGCGATCGGCACCACATCGGCGTCGACCTCCTGCCAGCGTGGATCTGATTCCCGCTCAGGGTGTTCCGCCGAGAGGTCGGCGAGAACGAGCACGTCGTAATCGGCGGCCAGGCGCAGTGCGATCTCGGCTCCGAGGCCGCGGGCGGCGCCGGTGACAATGGCTACGCGAGTTGTCATGCGCGTCGCTCCCTACACAGATGGTTCGTCATCGAATGAACTCCTTTGGATGAATCACACAGCGTCGTGTGACGATCACCACCTTCTGATCGGAAGCGCGGAATGTCCATGTCGCATTGCCCATTCGGCGTTAAGCAGATGAGAAACGACCCAGGTACCACCGACCGGTCCACCGAGGAACCGGCCCCTTCCAGGTCAGCGAGCTTCGCGGCGTCCGGTGCGGACCGACGCAACCGCGCGCCGAAGTGCGTTCACGAGCGGCGAGAAATCATCGGCGCGCGTGCACAGCGACAGTGGACATGGATCGATGTCTTCGATCGGCACGAAGACCACCCCGGGATTGCGGTACGCATCGGCGACAAACTGTCCGGTGATCGCCATCGCTTGCCTGGCGGCAACCACCTCCAGCAGCTCGTCCATCGTCTGGACCGATGGCCCGTACCGCACGGGCTTCCCACCGGGACGGGGATCGCATGCCCACCAGCGGACCCATGCGGGATCCGCCTCATCGTCGGCGACATGCAGCTCATCGTCGAGTTCGCCTATGCCGATCGACGTTCGAGCCGCGAGCGGGTGGCCGGTGGGCAGCGCAGCAACCCGCCCTTCCTGCACCACCACGTCAAAGCGCAAGCCACTCGTGTCGGTGACCGGCGGACGTACCAGTGCAGCGTCGACCTGACGCTCACGAACCGCCGAAATCTGTCGGGGCCAAGGGAGCTCGAGCAATTGCACTGTCGCCGAGGGCATCGTCCGCTGTAGTTCGTCGAGGACCTCGCGCAGGTGGATACCGGTGCTCGCGGTCATGAATCCCAGACGTGCCGAGCTTGCGGCCCGCCGCCGAAAGGCCTCCGCCGAGGCGACGGCTCGGTCCGCGGCGTTCAAGGCCAGTCGGGCGTCGGTCAGAAAGGCGCGACCCGCTTCTGTCGGGACCACGGGGTGGGAGGTGCGATCGACCAGATCGACTCCGAGGGACTGTTCGAGTTTTCGGATCTGCTGGCTCAGCGCGGGTGTGCTGATGAAGCTCCGATCGGCCGCCCGTCCGAAATGTCCTTCGTCGACGACGGCGATGAGGCGCCGAACCAGACGCAAATTGAGGTCCACGATCAGTCAGTCTAAACGAATTGTGACTCGCCTCACTTCCGGGGCAGCGGTGTGACCTGGACCGTTAAGCGATCGATGAACAAACTCGTCGAACTGGACATGGCTTCGCGCTGCGCTGGGCGCTTCACTCAGATCAGCGATTGTGGCGGGGTGCTCAGCCCGTTCAGCCCGCACAACCGCTCGCGGGCCACGTCGCCCAACACGCCGACGCCACGTCGTCGAAGCGTTTCGAAATGCGCGCGTTGTCGGCCGCGTGACGCACGGAATCAGAATGAGGAGAATCGAATGACCGCAATTCAGGCAAGCAGCAACATCACGGCTCAGACCCCGTACGAAGAAGAGTTCGTCCACATGATGGACGACGTCGATGAACTCATCGAGAGCCTCGACAACCCGCTGCACCGCAAGATCCTGATCAATTACCGACGCCACGGACTCCTCGAGGTGTCCGGCCGCTACGAGGATCTACTGGCGCCCTCGATGACCGTCCGTCACCCGCACTATCGGCTGTTCGAGGGCGGGCAGGGCGTGATCCTCGACGGCATGGACGCGGTACGCACGTTCTATCAGCAGCTCGCGGAGATGGACATGCTGGTCATGTGGACGGGGAAGCAGAAAATGGCGGTGAACGATTGGGGCTTCAGCGGCGAAGCCCAGTTCAATCAGTTCGTTCCCGGAGCGCTCCTCGGCGACAACGTCTTCGCGGCGGTCGGTAGCGATACTGCGCCGGAATCCCAGTACGACGCCGATGCCTACTACCTCGTGCGTCGCACGCTGGCATTCGTGTGGCCCTACACCGAGGAGGGTCTGCTCATCGGCGAACACGTCTACGAGGACGCCGAATCCAAGGTGGTCACCAAGGTCCAAAACGACGAGGTGATCACCGGGGTGCGCGCGGCCGAACTGCTTGAACCGATCATCGACAAGTACGGCGCCCTCTGACCCACGCAAACGCTGAAACGCAATGAGTCGCGACATCGTGCGTCAACGATGTCGCGACTCATGACATATGGTGCGCGAGGGGGGACTTGAACCCCCACGTCCTAGGACACTGGAACCTAAATCCAGCGCGTCTGCCAATTCCGCCACTCGCGCGTGCCGAACCAGACTACCGCCCACGTCGGCGATCGACGGAATCGACTGCGATCAGAGCAGCGCCGCAACCTTGAGAGCCGTCTCCTTGGCCGATCCGGGGTTCTGGCCGGTGACGAGGTTTCCGTCGACCACCGCGTACGAGACGAACGGCAGTCGGCCTTTCTCGTACAGGGCGCCGCGCTTCTTCATCTCCGCCTCGGCGTTGTAGGGCACCAGCTTGTTCACTCGCGCGAGCACCTCTTCCTGCCAGGCAAAGCCGGTGACCTTGCGGCCGGCGACGAGGAGGGTGCCGTCGGACAGGGTGGTGTTGAGCAGACCGCAGTAGCCGTGGCAGACCGAGGAGACCACCCCTCCCCGCTCGAAGATTTCACGCGTGATCCGCTGTAGCCCTTCGCTTTCGGGAAAGTCGTACATCACCGCGTGGCCGCCGGTGAAGTAGATGGCATCGTAGTTGGCGGAGTCGATCTCGTCGGGTGACGCGGTGGTCTCGAGCAGTTGCATGCGCGCGGGATCGGCATGCCAGGTCTTCGCGGTCTTGTCGTAGTTGGGGAACTTCAGTGATCGCGGCTCCAATGGGACATGGCCGCCGCGCGGGCTGACGATCGTCTGCTCGAAGCCGCGGTCGTCGAAAACCTGCCACGCGTGCGTGAGTTCCGACAGCCACAGGCCGGTCGGGTGGGACGGGTCGTCGTAATGCCCGACGTTGGTGACGACGTTGAGAATGCGAGTCGCCATGAGACACGCTCCTGTGGGTTCGGTTTCGTGCGTCCGCGTTCTGCGGGCGCAATGTAGACGGTGCATACATTAGGCGTTCGCGCTCCCCTACGTCAACCGACGCTCGCACCCGCGGGCGGCGAGGCGCTTCGCGAATCGATCTGGATACACTTCGCTTCATGCCCCCTCGTTCGGCTTACCATCACGGCGATCTGCCCGCCACGCTGGTCCGTGCCGCGATCGAACTCGTCGACGCCGAGGGCGCAGACGCCGATCTGTCGCTGCGAGCCGTGGCGCGCCGGGCCGGGGTCTCCACCGGCGCCCCTTATCGCCACTTCGCCGACCGCAACGCGCTGTTGTCCGCGGTGGCTGCGGTGGGCTATCGCGAACTGGCCACCACTCTGCAAGCAGCGCAACGGAATCCGAGTTCGACTCAAGATCTCGCCGATATCGCGGTGGCCTACGTGCATTTCGCCATCGACCGACCTGGCCTGTTCCGGATCATGTTCGGCGGCGTCTGCGACACCGACAACACCGAGCGGGTCGAGGCGGTCGAGGCCATCCACGCCTATCTCCGCGACGTCGTGAAGCGCGCAATCCCCTCGGACACACCGGATGCCACGGCCACCGGCGCGTGGGCGCTGGTGCATGGCCTCGCATTCCTCTTCCTCGACGGCAAGCTCGATTCGTCGACGCCGGACACGATCGACTCGACCATCCGCTCCGTCGTGCTGGCGTCTTTGCGTCACTGACCTCGCTCAATCCGCAGCCAGTTCGTCAATGTTGACAGCGTTCACTTCATCGCTCTACCCTCATGTGAGCAATGCATACATACGCACGAGGAGTAACTCGATGACCAGCCCCAGCACCACCGAGGACACCGTCGACGTCGACCTGGGCGGACGCCTGGTCTCGGTGCCGCGAGGCGGCATGTTCGACCGCTACCGGATGGACGCGCCACTCGACGAGGTGGCGGCCATGCCCGGCGTGCCCGGCGTCGACTTCTTCCGGACTCTCCCGAAAACGCAGGTGCAGTCACCGATCGGCACCACTCGCACGCCGAACTTCTACTACGCGATGGCCTCGGCTCGGCTCACGATGCTCGCCCCGAGTCGCGCGATCCGCGCTCGCATCCCCAGCGAGCTCGCACCCCTGGAGATCGCACCCGGCCTCGGACTGGTGTCGGTGATGTTCTTCCGATATGACGTGTGCGACATCGATTTCTACACCGAGGCGGCTGTCGGGGTCGCGGTGCGTCCGGCCCGCCACGGTGGGCGTGGCATTGCCGACCTCGCGTCGGCCCTCGCCAACGATCACCTGCACTCGTATGTGCTCTCGCTACCGGTC
The DNA here is from genome assembly GCF_059511865.1 of Gordonia sp. YC-XJ4. NCBI lineage: Bacteria > Bacillati > Actinomycetota > Actinomycetes > Mycobacteriales > Gordoniaceae > Gordonia > Gordonia sp. YC-XJ4. The sequence goes on along the minus strand of NZ_CM183447.1, from coordinate 2,269,482 downwards.
AACACCGAGATCGCGCAGGTGCGTGGCCACGACGGATACGGATTTCCCAAGTGGGTCACCGACCTTCAGGTCAGCATCGACTCGACCCGGACCTCGGCGCACATCGCCAATGACGCCGGTGGCACCGACGTCGCGTTCACGGCACCGACTCCGGCACAAAAGAACTTCACCAGTGGTGCGCGGGTCTCGACCCTCACCTCCTACACCCGGCGCGACGGAGCGTGGCACTCCACGCTCAATCAGACCAACCTCCTGACGACCGGGACATCATTGTTTCCACGGGGTTTCGAGTTGACCGTCGGCGAGGGCCGGATGGCCGACGCTCTGCGTTCCCTCAAGCCACTGCGGACCATCCGCTTCGACGCCACGACGTCGGCGCAGGCCGCGCTGCACATGCCGGTCCCCTTCTCGGTCGGGTCGGCCCGATGAGCCGCACTCCGACGAGCCCCACTCCGACGAGCTCGGTTCCGTCCACCATGCGAGCCATCGTCGTCAACGCTGAAAAGAACCTCACCGTCGCCGACATCCCCACTCCCACACCAGGACCCGACGAGGTACTCGTCCGCGTCGCCGCCGCCGGGATCAACCGCGCCGACCTGATGCAGCGCCAGGGGCTGTATCCACCACCGCCCGGCATCACCGACGTCATGGGCATGGAGATCTCCGGCACCGTCGTCGCGCTCGGTCGAGACGTCGGCCCCGACTCCCCCGCGCTCGGGCAGCAGGTGTGCGCCCTCATCGCCGGTGGCGGGTACGCCGACTACGCCGTCGTCCCGGTGACCCAGGTGCTTTCCGTGCCGTCGGCGGTGTCGCTCATCGACGCCGCGGCGCTGCCCGAGGTGGCGAGCACGGTCTGGTCCACGGTTGTCGCCGACGCCGGGCTCCGCGCGGGCGAGCTGTTGCTCGTGCACGGCGGTGGCAGCGGCATCGGCACCCACGCGATCCAGGTGGCCAAGGCGCTCGGAGCTCGCGTCGCGGTGACCGTCGGCTCCGAGTACAAGGCCCAGCGCTGCCGAGCGCTCGGTGCCGACCTCGTGATCAATTACCGCGAACAGGATTTCGCCGCCGAGCTGGCCGGCCGCGCCGATGTGATCCTCGACATCATGGGCGGCAGCTACCTGTCGCGCAACATCGACGCCCTCGCCGTGGGCGGACGACTGGTGATCATCGGGATGCAGGGCGGCTTCACCGGCGAGGTCAACGTCGCCGCACTGATCGGCAAGCGGGCCCGGATCATCGGACTCAACGTCCGCAACCGTCCCCTGACCGGTCCGGGATCGAAGGCCGAGATCGTGGCGGCGGTGGCGGCCGACGAATGGCCGCTCGTCGAACAAGGCCTCGTCGCGCCGGTGATCTCCGCACGGATTCCGCTCGCCGATGCCGAGCGTGGGCAGGCGCTGCTCGAATCGGCGGACTCCGTCGGGAAGGTCCTCCTGTTGACCGGGCAGTGACCCGCACAGAAGGCGATGTAGACAGAGATCACCCGGACCGCCCGGCAGCTCATCGGCGCAGGCCAGGTACCGTCGTAGGTATGTCCGCGCAGCCCGGCCGTCGACGGCACCGCCCCGCACTCCTGGTGCTGGTGGTGGTTGCCGCGATTGTCTGTCTCGGCCTGGCGTGGTGGCAGTGGGACACCTATGAGGCCGGCGGGACCGGCCAGAACCTGGGTTACGCGTTGCAGTGGCCTGCTTTCGGTTTCGCGTTCCTTTGGGCCTACCGACGGTTCGTCGTCTTGGAGAGCGACCCCGAGGAACTGCAGAGGGCGACCGCGGCCAAGGGGATGACGGAAATCCCCGAGGATCTGCTCCCCGAGCGCGCGAGCACCCCGAGCGCCTCGTCGCTGCGCGAATCGACCGTCGCGGATGACGACGCCGGACTCCGCGAGTACAACAGGTACCTGGCCGAACTCAGTGCCGCTGATCGTGCACACGGCGACGGACACCTGGCCACCGCCACACCCGATTCATCTGTCAGTGAGGACCGCCGCAAGTGACCCAGACCGCCCAGCCCACCGCCACTCCCGTCGAGAAGGTCAAGGGAGCACTCCTGCGATATCGCATCCTCGCGTGGGTCACCGGCTTGTGGCTGCTGCTGCTGGTGATCGAGCTGATCGTCAAGTACGGCTTCGGCGTCGACTCGTTGGACTTCGTCCCGATCGTGCACGGCTGGGTGTACTTCGTGTACCTGATCATGACCGTGGATCTGGCCATCAAGGTGCGCTGGCCGCTGGGCAAGATCGTGCTGACGGCGATCGCGGGCACGATCCCGTTCCTGTCGTTCTACTTCGAGCACATCCGCACCCGTGAGGTGAAGCAGGAGTACGGCCTCGGCGGCAAGTCGCTGTAGGCCCTGACGACGCCGGCGGTCGCGCCCCGTCGGCAACCATCCCGCGAGCCGGTCAGGCCCGTGTTCGCAGCGCGCGTGTCACTTCCTCGGCCGCTCGTTCACCGGCACCGATTGCGCCGTCGAGGTACCCGGGGTGCTCACTCGCGGTCTCCGCTCCGGCCCAGTGGACGCGCCCGATTGCCTGCGCCGACATCGGCAGCTCATCGTGACCGGCGCCGAGTTGCGGCACGGCAATGTAGCCGCCGCCGACGTGATCATCGAGGTGCCACGCCTTCTCGTGCCAGTCGACCGGCTCGCGGATGGCGTCTCCGAGATGACCGGCGATCCTGCCCAACAGAAGTCGCCGTCGTCCCTCCGGATCGAGATCATCGAGGTCATGCGCCTCGGCACCGCCGACGAGTAGGCACAGATGGCCTGGGCCGCCCGGGGGTGAGGTGTCGAAGACGGCGACACCGGGGCGGTCGATGAGGATCATCTCGGCGTCGCCCGACTCCCGCCAGAACGGGGTCGGGTACACCGCGATCGCCTTGTACACCGAGCCCATGAATGTGCCGTGCTCCATCGAGATCCGCCCGGCCGGCAGTGGCGGGTGGTGGGTGATCCGCGCCGCGACCGGCGGCGGTACGGCCACGATGACCTCGCGCGCGCCGATGTCGCCCGAGGCGGTGCGAACGACGACGCGGTCGTCGGACCGCTCGATCCCGGTGACGACGCAGTTCGTGCGTACCGCCGAGCCGAGATCGTCGACGAGTCGGTCGACGAGATATCCGATCCCTTCGACGACCAGCCCGTCCTGGGCACCACCCTTCGTCGAGAGCATGGTCACCAGACCACCCTGTACGTCGATGAGGCTCATCATGGTCCGCACCGAGAACCGTTGCGGGTCGGCGGTCCACGAGATCGCGGCGACGACCTCGAGCAGTCGTCGGGCGCCCCCGGGAACCCGGTCGAGCCAGCTCTGCACGCTCGTCGTCGCCCACGTCTGCCGACGTCGCACGCGTCGCACCGCACTCACTGCGGCGAGACCGAAGACGGCGGCGAGCACCGACGGCGAGGTCACCCGAATACGTCGAGAGCCGTCGGCGATGCTCGGCATCGTCGGGGTGTGCATCGTGAATCGGGTTGCACCGAGTTCGTCGGCCAGAGCCATCAGCCGGTGGTGATCGTGCCCCACCCACTGACCTCCGAGGTCCAGTCGCGAGCCGAGACTCGACGTCACCGAATACGCCCGGCCACCGCATCTGTCGCTGGCCTCGACTACCAGGACGGCGGCCCGTGATCGCCGAAGTGCGCGGGCCGCGATCAGCCCCGACAGCCCCGCGCCCACCACCACTACATCGACATCGTTGCTCATCGAACTCCTCAGTCAGTCGTATGACTGACTTTAGGGCCGGACGGGCGCGAAAGGCAATGGCGTTTCTCAGCGTGCGGGTTGGATGCCGGCTGCGGTGATCATCGTCTCGACGAAGAACGCCAGATCGCTCTCGGCGCGTTCGTCGTCGGGGTCGCAGACGTATTGCAGGGTCATGCCGTCGATTCCGGCGAGCAGAAGGCGCGCCAGCCGCTCGATCGGCACCGCGGTGGTCTCGCCGGCCCCCTGCGCCGCCCGCTCACACCACTGCACGAGCACGCTGCAATAGCGTTCGTACTGCCACGCGGCGAGGTGCTCCCACCCCGGCTTGCGGAGGCTGTGGTTGAGTAGCTCACCCTGCACGATCTGCAGTCGCACATCGGGTGTCACGAGAGTCGACCAGAACAGTGCGACGCCGTCGCGGATCGCCCTCGCGAGCCCGCCCTTCACCGGCAGGGACTCGGCGAGCAACGCGGCGATCTCCTCCACCACATCCTCGATGACGGCCTTGACCAGCTTTTCCTTGGTGGGGAAGACATATTGCAGGGTTCCGAGAGGTACACCGGCCTCGGCCGCGACGGCGCGAAGTGTCGTGGCGGCCACGCCCTCTCGCGCCATCACCGCCCGGGCCGCGGCGACCGACCGACGGCTCCGTTCCGACGCCTCGACATAAACCACGGCGGACTCAGTCGGATACGGCGAGTGCCGCCAGCGCAGGCACCAACTGCGCCAACGCCTTCCCGCGGTGACTCAGCGAATCCTTCTCCTGCGCCGACAGTTCCGCCGAGGTGCGCCCGGCCGCCGCGGCGTCGTCCGGGACGAACAACGGATCGTAGCCGAAACCGTTGGCGCCGAGACCTTCTCGCAGGATTGTCCCGCGCCACTCGCCGCGCACGACCGTCTCGGTACCGTCGGGCACCACGAGTGCACAGGCCGAGACGAATGCAGCCCCGCGACGTTCGTCGGGAACGTCGGCGATCTGACTCAACAACAGCTCGTTGTTCGCCGCGTCGTCGCCGTGGCGTCCGCTCCAGCGAGCCGAGAGCACTCCCGGCATACCGTTGAGAGCGTCCACCGACAACCCGGAATCGTCGGCCAGACAAGGCAGTCCGGTCGCACGCGCTCCCGAGCGCGCCTTGATGAGCGCGTTCTCCTCGAAGGTTGCACCGGTCTCCGGTTCCTCGGGGTACTCCGGGACCGCGTCGAGTCCCACGACGTCGAGTCCCACGATGCCCGCGGCGTCGACGACGCGTCGCAGCTCCGCCAGCTTCTTGGCGTTACGGCTGGCCAACAGTACGCGGCGGGGTGTCGAATCAGGAGCGTTCATGCGGTCGGCAACTCGCCCGGGTACGGCTCGTCGAGCACCGCGCGTTGCGCCTCGAAGAGCTTGGCGGTGCCGATCTCGGCGAGATCGAGCAGCTTCTCCAGGGTGGCGCGCGGGAAGGTCGCGCCCTCACCGGTGCCCTGCACCTCCACCAGGGTGCCGGCGTCGGTGGTCACGACGTTCATGTCGACCTCGGCCCGCGAATCCTCCTCGTAGGGCAGATCCAGCCGGACCCGGCCGTCGACCACGCCCACGCTGACCGCGGCGATCATGCACGACAACGGCTGCGGGTCGGAGAGTTTGCCCGCGGCACCCAGCCAGGTCACCGCGTCGGCGAGCGCGACGTACGCACCGGTGATCGCGGCGGTCCGGGTGCCGCCGTCGGCCTGCAACACGTCGCAGTCCAGCGCGATGGTGTTCTCCCCCAGCGCGGCGAGGTCGATGCAGGCACGCAGCGAGCGTCCGATGAGTCGGCTGATCTCGTGGGTGCGGCCTCCGACCTTGCCGGCGACCGATTCGCGGCGAGACCGCTCATGGGTGGCGGCGGGCAGCATCGCATATTCGGCGGTCAGCCACCCCAGGCCCGATCCCCGACGCCACGGCGGTACACCCTCGGTCACGCTGGCGGTGCACAGCACCCGGGTCTGTCCGAATTCCACCAGTACGGATCCGGCCGGATGGGAGGTGAATCCGCGGGTGAAGGTGATCGGTCGGAGTTCGTCGTCGGCCCTGCCGTCAGCGCGTGTCGTCACCCGATCAACTGTAGACACCGAGCGCGGTGACGCCGTCGGGGCGTCAGAAGTGGAAGATCTGTCCTTGCCGGACGAGTTCGACCGGACCGGAGAATGTGCTGCGTGCCTCGGCCATGATCACCGACGCGTCACACCACGGCGCGACATGGGTGATGGCCAAGGCCTTCGCGTTGGCCTTCGCAGCGGCCTCACCGGCCTCGATACCCGACAGGTGAAGATGCTCGGGGCGGTTGCCGGGATCATGGGTCCACGACGCCTCACACAGGAACAGGTCGGCGTCGGCGGCGAGATCGATGAGTTCGTCACACGGCCCGGTATCTCCGCTGAAAGCGATCACGTGACCCTCCGGACCGGTGACGCGCAGCCCGTAGGTCTCCGGCGGGTGATCGAGCTTGATCGCGTGGATGTTCATCCCGCCCAGCGTGATCTCCATCCCGTCGGCCCACTCGTGCACGTCGAAGGTGTCGCTGATGTCGTCGATCTCGCCGGGGAATTCCGAGGACGCCGCGCCGATTCGCATCGCCACCCCCGACGGGCCGTAGAGCGGGGCCTTCTCCGGTGCCGGTCCGGGCGGGGCATAGCGGCGCCAGACCATCATCGCCGGCAGATCGAGGCAGTGGTCGGCGTGCATGTGGGAGAGCACGACCGCGATGTTGTCGGGATCGGACACCCGCATCAGCTCGCCGAAGACGCCGGGTCCGCAGTCCATCAGCACGGGTTGCTCGCCGGGCACCGAGAACAGGTAGCCCGAACAGGCTGCACCCGGTCCACCCACACTTCCCGAGCAACCGAGCACCGTGACACGCATAGCCCTACCTTGCCATGCGTGGGCGTCATGGTGGCCGGGTATCCGATCACAAGTCGGTGTGTGAACGACTCCCGCCGGTCACCTCAGATGCGGGCCACCGAGCCGACCGTCGGGCCGAGGAACCGAGTTGACAAGCGCGCGAACGATTCCGGATTTCCCGTGGCCTGAAACACTCGTTCGGCGGCGCGATCGGTGTGCGGGTGCAACATGTCGGAGCGGGTCAATACGGCAAAGAGGTCCTTGGCGGTTTCCTCGGCGCTGGAGACGAGTGTGACCTCGTCGCCCATGGCGAGGGCGATGACGCCCGAGAGCAGCGGGTAGTGGGTGCAGCCGAGCACCACGGTGTCGACGCCCGCGTCCTGCAGCGGCTCGAGGTAGCCCTGCGCCAAGCCGAGGATCTGGCGTCCGCTGGTGATGCCGCGCTCGACGAAGTCGACGAACCGAGGGCAGGCGACCGCGGTGATCTCCGCGTCCCGGGCGGCGGCGAAGGAGTCCTGATAGGCCTGCGAGGCGATGGTGGCCTCGGTCCCGATGACCCCGATACGACCGGTCTTGGTGGCCACCACCGCACGCCGCACAGCCGGCAGGACCACCTCGATCACCGGGATCGGCGCGTACCGCTCGCGGGCGTCGCGCAGACATGCCGCCGACGCGGTGTTGCACGCGATGACGATGGCCTTCACCCCGCGCTCGGCGAGCTCGTCGCCGATGGCCAACGCGTGCTTGCGGATCTGCGGGATGGTCAGCGGCCCGTAGGGGCCGTTGGCGGTGTCGCCGATGTAGACGATGTCCTCGTCGGGGAGCAGGTCGATGATCGCGCGGGCCACGGTGAGCCCGCCGACGCCGGAATCGAAGATGCCGATCGGGGCGTCGGGTCCGGGGGCGACTATTGCGACACCCCCGGCATCGGCGGACCGCCTGCGGCCGCGTTACCCGGAGATCGACGACGCCGGTCGCGGTCGGTGAGGAACCAGGCGGCAAGAAGGCCGCCGATGGCCCCGAACAGATGTCCCTGCCACGAGACGGTCGGGTCGGTCGGCAGCACGCCCCACAGCACCGACCCGTAGACGAGCAGCAAGACCAGGCCACCGAGGATCTGCCAGAGGTTGCGATTGAACAATCCACGAACCAGCAGATAGGCGAGCCAGCCGAAGATCACCCCGGAGGCCCCGACGGTCACCGATCCGCTCGGCGCGAACAGCCACACGCCCAGTCCGGAGGTGATCCAGACGACCGCGGTGACGAACAGGAATCGCCGGGCGAGCAGCAACAGGAATCCGAGGACCACCCCGACCGCGAGGTTGGTCCACAAATGGTCCCAGTTGGCGTGCAGGAAGGGCGACCACACGATGCCGTCGAGTCCGTCGATACGACGCGGCTCGATGCCGGCCGAATCGAGGTCGTAATGGGTCGCGGCATCGATGGCCTCGACGATGATCAGGCCGATGACGATGAACACCATGACCAGCGCCGAGCGCTGCCACAACGGGCGCCGCGTCGGCGGCGCTCCCGGTGTCTGGGTCGCGTTGATGGTGTTCTCCTCGGCGCCGGTGCCGGTGCCTTGTCGGTCGGGTTCGGTCGGTCAGATGCGGTGTCGGTCAGGTGCAGTCGGGGCGGATCGGGCCCTCAGGCCCAGAGCTGTCCCTCCAGGGCCTGCTCTGCTTCTTCCAGGCTACCGTCGTAGGCCCCGGTCGACAGATACTTCCATCCCGCGTCGGGCACGACGAAACCGATGTCGGCGCGCCGGCCCGCCTTGAGCGCCTTGCGTCCGATCCCTCGCGCGGCCTGCAGGATCGCGCCGGTGGAGATCCCGGCGAAGATGCCCTCGGTGTCGATGAGTTCACGCACCCGGGCGACGGCGTCGATCCCGGTCACCGAGAATCGGCGGGTCAGCACCGAGTCGTCGTAGAGCTCGGGCACGAAGCCCTCGTCGATGTTGCGCAGGCCGTACACCTCGTCGCCGTACCGCGGCTCGGCGGCCACGATCTCGATGTCGGGGTCGCGCTCACGCAGATAGCGTCCCACCCCCATCAGGGTGCCGGTGGTGCCGAGCCCGGCGACGAAGTGCGTGATCTCGGGCAGGTCGGCGTAGAGCTCGGGACCGGTGCCCGCGTAGTGCGCTCGCCAGTTGGCCTCGTTGCCGTACTGGTAGAGCATCACCCAGTCGTCGTGCTCGGCGGCGAGTTCCTTGGCCACCCGCACCGCGGTGTTCGAACCTCCGGCGGCGGGCGACGAGATGACTTCGGCGCCATACATTTTCAGCAGCGATCGGCGTTCCTCGGAGGTGTTCTCCGGCATCACGCAAATCAGGTGATATCCCTTGAGCTTGGCGGCCATCGCCAACGAGATCCCGGTGTTGCCGCTCGTGGGTTCCAGGATCGTCGCCCCGGGCCTCAGGGTGCCGTCGCGTTCGGCCGCCTCGATCATCGCCAATGCGGGGCGGTCCTTGATGGAGCCGGTCGGGTTACGGTCCTCGAGTTTGGCCCACAGCCGCACGTGCGGACCCTGCGTCGGATCGTCGTCCCAGCGCGGCGAGAGCCGCTGCAGACCGATCAGCGGAGTGTTGCCGACCGAGGCGATCAGCGAGTCGTAGCGGGTCACGACGTGGCGCTACCGCCGGCCACCGCGGGCAGGATGGTGACCTCGTCCCCGTCGTCGATGGTGGTGTCCAGACCACCGGAGAAGCGCACATCCTCGTCGTTGACGTAGATGTTGACGAAACGATGCAACTTGCCGTCGGCGACCAGCCGTTCGCGTAGCCCCGGGTTCGCCGACTCCAGGTTGTCGATGAGTTCACTCAACGTCGATCCCGTTGCGTCGACCCGCTTTTCACCACCGGTGTGGGTACGCAGGATCGTCGGGATGGACACGGTTACCGCCATGGTTGCTCAGCTCCTGATCTCGATCTCTTCTTCGGTGACCACCCCGTCGAGGATCCGGTAACTGCGGACCTCGTCGGTGTCGGGCTCGCGGGTGGACACCAGGACGTAATGGGCGCCCGGCTCACTCGCGTACGACACGTCGGTACGGCTGGGGTAGGGCTCGGTTGCGGTGTGCGAGTGGTAGATCACCACCGGCTCCTCGTCCCGGCGGTCCATCTCCCGCCACACCTTGAGTTGTTCGAGCGAGTCGAATCGGTAGAAGGTCGGTGACCGTTCGGCGTTGACCATCGGGATGAACCGCTGTGGCTCGTCGGAGCCCTCGGGACCGGCGATCACCCCGCACGCCTCGTCAGGATGATCGGCACGTGCATGCGCGATCATCTGGTCCACCAGCTCGCGGCTGATCCGCAGCACTGCCACTCCTCGCTCTCACCGTCACGGGTGCACTCCGCACATCGTGGCTACCCAACGTCCGGCTCGGCGACGCTATTCCGGTCGCCTGTCCGATCGCATGCTCTCGCAGGTCAGAGCTGCGCCCGGGCGGCTCGCGCCCGCGCCACACACCCGTCATCCGTGCGAACTACAGCTGTTTTCACACCGTCGTCCGGCGCTGTAGCGTTTCGCCACAGTTCACGATCTGCGGTGCCGACTTCGACAACCGACATCGGCCCCGGGGGAACCTCAGAGAATCAGGAGCTCACCACATGCACCGTGCCCACCGTGTTGCCACGGCCGCCATCGCCACGGGTATCGCCGCTGCCATCACACTCACCGGCTGCTCGTCGGATTCCGACAGCGGCTCGGGTGGCAACAACACCACCGCCTCGTCGTCGATGAACGATCCGGCCGCCCTCATCAACGCCGCCGCCGACAAGACCGCCGCCCTCACCGGCGCCCATCTGGACCTCACCGTCGACGGCAAGGTTCCCAACGTGACCGTCAAGAAGGTCGACGCCGATCTGGTGACCAAGCCCAAGACCGCGGCCAAGGGCACCGCGACGGTGATGCTGGGCACCACCGACAGCGCCGCACCGTTCGTCTACGTCGATCAGCACCTCTACGCCGACATCGGCAACAAGGGCTACGTCGACTACGGCGACGGCCGCTCCGTCTACGACGTCTCGGTCGTTCTCAACCCCGAGAAGGGCCTGGCGAATCTGCTGCGGAACATGCAGGACCCCAAGACCTCCGGCACCGAGGACATCGGCGGCGTCAAGGCCACCCGCGTCACCGGGACCGTCGCCGCCAAGCAACTCGCCGCGCTGACCGGGACCAACATCACCAAGAACCAGGACGCCCAGGTTCCGGTGAACGTCTGGATCACTCCCGACAACCAGCTCGCCCGAGTGGTCCTCATACCGGCGACCAACTCCACGATGACGATGAACCTGTCGAACTGGAACAACACCGTCGAGGTCACCAAACCGGCGACGATCGCCACCCCGTCCCCCTCCGGAACCCCCAACCCGTCCGACGCCTCGCGCGCGCCGGCCTGATCACCCGCTCACGCAAGGAGACAGCTCATGAGTATTCGCAAGCGTCTGGTTGCCTCGGCCGTCGCCGTGGGCGCGGTGGGTGCAGCGCTCGTCGCTCCCGCCGCCCTCGACACCGCCCCCGCTGCCCACGCCTACGGCAACTACTACGGCGCGATCGCGCTGAACACCTCGACCGGGGACGCCGGACGAGCGTGGGACTACGACTCCTCCGCCGGGGCCGCCGACGCGGCACTCGACTCCTGCGGCTACGGCTGCAAGGTCGTGGTCCAGTTCGTCAACGGTTGCGGCGCGGTCGCCTCGTCACCGTCGTACTGGGGTTACGGTCGCGGCCCGAGCCTCTACAGCGCCCAGTCGAACGCGCTCTACGCCGCAGGCGGCGGCGACATCTACACCTGGGTCTGCACCTCGGGCCACGAATAGTCACCGCCCGCTCTCACCGGCGGGCCACCGGAGACCGTGATGGCGTCAGCGAATCGCTGACGCCATCACGCGTCGGTAGGCGGGGATGCCTGCGACCGGTTCGGCGGCGACGATCGCCGCGATCACCGCGTCCCGGGTGACCTCGGTGGCGACCGCACACACCTGTGCCAGCACCGCGGTGTCGGGGTTCATGCCGGGCGGGATCGCCGGGGTCGGCGCCACCGGGTGCGCCCCGGTGGCCACGGCGAAGATGGTGTCGCCGTCGAGCGGCGAGTGCACCGGACGGATCGCCAGGGCGAGCCCGTCGTGCGCCGACATCGCCACCCGCCGCAACGACGCCGGGGCGAACGCCGCGTCGGTCGCGACGACGCCGATCGTGGTGTTGAGGACGGTCGGCTTGGCGCCGACGTCTGCCAGCGCGGCCACCTCGGCCGGCGCCGGCTGCTGCAGACCCAGTCGAGCCAGCTCGGATTGGCCGACGCCCCAAGGCAATCCGGTATCCGGGTCGATCACCGCACCGACCGGGTTGGCGACGATGAGCGCGCCCACGAGGATCCCGGCGGCCGGGCCCTCCTCGATCCGTCTACTCGTCGTGCCGACACCGCCCTTGAGGGCACCGGCCCGCGCGCCCGCACCGGCACCGACGCTGCCCACCGCAAACTCGCGACCCGCCGAGCGCACCGCCGCGGTACCGAACCCCGCGTCCGGACGGTTCTCCCAGGCCCCGACCGGGAGGTCGAAGATCACCGCGGCGGGAACGATCGGGACAACGTGCCCGTGCGCGTCCATCGGCAGGCCCACGCCGTGGCGCTCGAGTTCGCTCATCACGCCGTCCGCGGCGGCCAGCCCGTAGGCGCTGCCACCGGTCAGGACCACGGCATGGGCGGTGGTGACGGTGTTCGAGGGATCGAGCAGATCGGTTTCGCGGGTACCCGGACCACCACCGCGTACGTCGACGGCCGCGCACGGGCGCGGCCCGTCGATCCGGGTCACCGTGGTGCCGCTGCACCAGCCGGTCCCCGGCGGGTCGTCGGGGCCGCCACCGCCGACGGTCACCTCGGCATCGATGCGGTGGTGATGGCCGACGGTGATCCCGTCGATATCGGTGATGCGGTTGCCCGCCTGCGCCATTCGGGCGTCCGACTCCCCCGTCACATCAACGCCCTTGCTCACCAAGAGGCCTCGCTCACATCATTCTCCGCTCACATCAAGGCCTCGACGAGGAGTTCCTGCATCACCGTCAGCCAGTGGTAGACGTCGAGATGGGCGGCATGCGGATGACCCTCGGGCAGCTGGTCGGGGGTGTCCTCGGAGATACCGAGCATCGCGCCGAGAGCCAGCCGGACGTCGTTGAGCGCGGTCAGCCAGTCGAGAGCCTGTGCCTCGGTCAGGGCGATGTCGCCACCGCCGGCGGGCAACGAATCCAGCAAGGTCCGGGCGGCCCCGAGTTTGGCGTCGATGATCTTCGGCTCGTTCAGGCTGCGCATCGCGGCGTTGAGGTCGCCATTGATCATCTCCGCTTCCAGGTCGCGCTCCTGGTCGGGACGATGGAAATCGGGCAGCAACCGGCCAAGGGTGAGATCGGTCGGCGGCGACGAGTGGCCCGTGCGGATGCCGGTCATCGCAGCGAGTTCGTCGGTGGGCGCGCTCGATTCCCGTTCGGTGAGGAGGTCGGTCATCGAGGTCACCATCGACGCGAGCAGCTCGACCTCATGGCGTTCGAGGTTGGAGCAGATCCGCATCCGCGAACCCCGACCCTGCCTTTTCCAGGTGCGCACGCGCGCTCAGCAATCCCGCTGCATCGTCGCCCACAATCCCGCGGCATGCAGCTTTCGGACGTCGGACTCCACCTTGTCGCGGCCACCGCTGGACACCACCGCGCGCCCCTCGGTGTGCACCTGCATCATCAGCTCGTTCGCCCGGGCCTCGGAGTAGCCGAAGATCTTCTGGAAGACGAAGGTGACATACCGCATCAGGTTGACCGGGTCGTCCCACACGACCGTCATCCACGGGCGGTCGAGGTCCGATGCGCCCTCGGCGACGGTGGGTTCGGCGACGGCCGCACCACCGGGAGTAGCCTCATGCGCACGCATTCCGTCAGGCGCCATACGTCCAAGGGTAAGGGATCAACAACGTGGACAACACCGCCCTGCTGACCGATCACTACGAGGTCACCATGGTCCGCGCAGCGCTGCGCCACCCGATCGCGCACCGCCGGTGCGTCTTCGAAGTGTTCGCGCGGCGCCTACCCGACGGCCGCCGCTACGGTGTGGTCGCCGGTACCGGACGGGTCATCGACGAGCTGGCACGCTTCCGATTCGGCGACGAGGAGATCGCGGTCCTCGAACGCTTCTGCGACGCCGAGACGATCGCCTGGCTGCGTGACTACCGGTTCTCCGGTGACATCGACGGCTACCGCGAGGGTGAGCTGTACTTTCCCGGATCCCCGATCCTGACCGTGCGCGCGAGTTTCGCCGAGGGGGTACTGCTCGAGACCCTGATCCTGTCGATCCTCAACCACGACAGTGCGATCGCGTCGGCGGCGGCGCGGATGGTCAGCGCTGCCGGCAACCGGCCGATCATCGAGATGGGGTCGCGCCGCACCCACGAGCGGGCCGCGGTCTCCTCGTCGCGGGCGGCCTACATCGCGGGCGTCGCGGCCACCTCCAACCTGGAGGCGGCCCGCACCTACGGGGTGCCGAGTGCCGGCACCGCCGCGCACGCGTTCACCCTCGGCTTCGCCGGACCCGACGGCCCCGACGAGAAGGCGGCCTTCGCCGCGCAGATCGAGGCGCTCGGTGTCGGCACCACGCTGCTCGTCGACACCTACGACATCACCGCCGGGGTCCGCAACGCCATCGAGGTCGCCGGACCCGAACTCGGGGCGGTGCGCATCGACTCCGGCGACCTCGGCGTGCTCGCCCGACAGGTCCGCGATCAGCTCGACTCCCTCGGCGCCACCGGCACCAAGATCGTCGTGTCCGGCGATCTCGACGAGTACGCCATCGCCTCGCTGCGCGCCGAACCCGTCGACACCTACGGGGTGGGCACCTCCTTGGTCACCGGTAGCGGTGCGCCCACCGCCGGCATGGTCTACAAGCTCGTCGAGGTCGACGGCACCCCCGTCGCCAAACGGGCCAGCCACAAGGAATCGCGGGGTGGTGCCAAGACCGCCGTCCGCGCGGCCCGACCCAGCGGCACCATCGTCGAGGAGATCATCCACCGCACGGGCGATCCGCTGCCGGACACCCACGGGCTCGTCACCCGCGACCTGCAGATCCCGCTCGTCCGTTCCGGCGAGCCCGTCGACGATCTGCCGAACCTGTCCGACGCGCGCGACCACCTCGGCCGCGGCCTCGTGAGCCTGCCGTGGGAGGGACTCGGCCTGTCGCACGGTGATCCGGCGGTGCCGACGCGCTACGTTCTGGGTTGAGCATTCCGGGCCACCGCCTTCCCGTCGCCCGTCACCAGCCGCCCTGTCCACCGCCCCCGAGGAGAATCATGAGCAGCCCGCAGTCCGGCGAATGGTCCGGCCCGGCCGACGCCCTGGTCATCGTCGACGTCCAGAACGACTTCTGCGAGGGCGGTGCGCTGGGCGTCCGCGGGGGTAACGCCGTGGCGGGTGCGATCAACAGCATCCTGGGCGACTACCGGACCGTGGTGGCCACACGCGACTATCACATCGATCCGGGTGCGCACTTCTCCGACGACCCCGACTACGTCGACTCGTGGCCGCCGCACTGTCGGGTCGGCACCGATGGTGTGGCGTTCTCGCCCGCGCTGGACACCTCGACGGTCGCCGATGTCTTCTCCAAAGGCGAGTACAGCGCCGCCTATTCGGGTTTCGAGGGCGCCGACGACGACGGGGTATCCCTCGAACGGTGGCTGCGCGTGGCCGGGGTGAACTCGGTGGACGTCGTCGGGATCGCCACCGACCACTGCGTGCGTGCCACTGCCCTCGACGCCGCGCGCGCCGGTCTGCGTACCCGCGTGCTGCTCAACTTCACCGCCGCCGTCGACACATCGACGGCCAAGGCCGCGCTCGACGAGATGCGTTCGGCGGGAATAACTCTCGACGGCGATCTGCTGTACAGTGGCGCATCCGAGGAGTCCTGAGCCGCACCCATGACCGATCTTCCCTCGGTGACCGAGCTGCTCGACGCGGCGGTCACCGCATTGTCCGGCCGTCGTCGCGACGGCCAGCTGCGCATGGCCAACGCCGTCGATCACGCCATCGACGTCGGCGAGCATCTCGCCGTCCAGGCGGGCACCGGCACCGGTAAGTCACTGGCCTACCTGGTGCCCGCGATCCGGCATGCCGTGGCCTCCGGCGACACGGTGGTGGTGTCGACGGCGACGATCGCGCTGCAGCGCCAGCTCGTCGAGCGGGATCTGCCACGGCTCGCCGATGCCCTGGCCGGCCCGCTCGGGCGCAAGCCGACCTTCGCGATCCTCAAGGGCCGCTCGAATTACCTGTGCCTGCACAAGATCCACGCGGGCGCCGTCGAGGAACCCGATACCGAGCTCTTCGATGCCTTCGAGCTGTCCCGGACCGGCCGCGAGGTCACCCGGCTGCGGGAGTGGACCTCCGACACCGAGACCGGTGACCGCGATGACCTGTCCCCCGGGGTCGCCGACCGCTCCTGGCGACAGGTCAGCGTGTCGGCGCGGGAGTGTCTGGGAGCAACCAACTGCTCCTACTCCGAGGACTGTTTCGCCGAACGCGCGCGCCGAGCCAGCGCCCAGGTCGACGTCGTCGTCACCAATCACGCGATGCTGGCCATCGACGCGCTCAGCCCGGCCAACGTCCTGCCCGATCACGACGTGGTGATCATCGACGAGGCGCACGAGCTCGTCGACCGCATCACCTCGGTCAGCACCGCGGAGGTCTCGGCGGCAGCGGTGGCCAACCTGTCCAAGCGGGTCGGCAAACTCGTCGACGAAGAAACCGTCGATGCGCTCATCGGTGCCGGTGAGCACCTCGGTGAGCTCCTCGATGACTGTCCGCCCGGCGAGTGGACGGCCATGCCGCCTGCGGCCGGCGCCACGCTGACGGTGCTGCGCGACCGCCTGTGGGCCACGCGTGGTGCCATCGGGCCGGTCCGCGGCCTCGGGGCGAGCGGCGACGAGGGTGCCGCCGCGGCCCGCTCGGCCGCGCTCACCGGACTCGAGGATCTCCACGACACGATCGTGCGGCTGCTCGGGGCGTTCTCCGAGCCGGAGGTGGCCAAGCGTCGTGACGTGGTCTGGGTGGGCCACGAGCGGGTGGGCCGCGGGCCATCGGCGAGCACCCGCCCGGTGCTACACATCGCACCGCTGTCGGTCGGCGGGTTGCTGCGCAGCACCCTGTTCTCCACCTCCACGGTGATCCTGACCTCGGCGACGCTGACCATCGGCGGTTCGTTCGACGCGCTGGCCGCCACCTGGGGGTTGCCGGCTTCGGGGCGCGGTGCAGACACCCCGGCCGCCGACGAGGTCGATGACCCGGGACCGGACGGGTCATCACGGGACGGGTCTGGGCGAGACAGGTCTGGGCGAGACAGGTCTGGGCGATCCGCGGTGGCCGCGCGGACGGCGACCGCGACGGGCAAGGCCGCCCCGTCGGACGAGGGTACGGTCCGCTGGACCGGTCTCGACGCCGGCTCACCGTTCGACTATCCGCGCTCGGCGATCCTTTATGTCGCCCGCCACCTCCCACGGCCCGGGCGCGACGGACTGGCCCCGGCGACCCTCGACGAGATCGAGTCGCTGATCGGTGCCGCCAACGGACGCACCCTCGGTTTGTTCTCGTCGATGCGGGCGGCGCGCGCGGCCGCCGATGCATTGGCCGACCGCGTGTCGGTGCCGATCCTGTGCCAGGGTGACGACACCACCTCGACGTTGGTCAAGCAATTCGCCGAGGACCCGGAGACCTGCCTGTTCGGCACGTTGTCGCTGTGGCAGGGCGTCGATGTGCCCGGGCCGTCGTTGAGTCTGGTGCTCATCGACCGGATTCCGTTCCCCCGGCCGGACGATCCGCTGCTCACCGCCCGTCAGCGCGCCGTCGACGCCCGCGGCGGCAACGGTTTTCTGTCGGTCGCCGCCAACCATGCCGCCCTGCTGCTCGCGCAGGGCGCCGGTCGGCTGCTGCGTTCGGTCGACGACCGTGGTGTGGTCGCGGTGCTCGATTCGCGTCTGGCGACCGCCGGATACGGCGGCTACCTCGCGGCGTCGCTACCACCCTTCTGGCGGACCACCGACCCCACCGTGGTCCGGTCGGCACTGAGCAGGCTGACAGGGGTGCCCGTACGCTGATCCTGGCGCGCGGAGCGCTCCGAGCGACAAGAATGGGTACCACGCCCCGGCGCAGAGGCCGCGGTGAGCAACGACGCATCCTCGCACCGACACGCGGTCGGGGTGAGAAGGGAGACCGTCTGTGATCGGCCGGATGGGCATCGACGACATCCAACCCTTGGTTTCGGCGGGCCAGTATCCAGCCAAAGCCGTTGTCGGAGAAACGATCCCGATCAGTGCGACCGCGTGGCGCGAGGGCCACGACGCACTCGGGGTCACTGTGCGGATCGAGGCCCCGCGCCGACGCGTCTACGAGATCACCATGACGCCGTCGATCGAGCCCGACCAGTTCAACGCCGTCTTCGTCCCCGACACCGAGGGCTACTGGACGTTCCGCGTCGAGGCCTGGAGCGACCCGTACACGACCTGGCGGTCGGCGATCGTCAAGAAGATCGAGGCCGGTCAGTCCGCTGCGGACCTGGCCAACGACCTCGAGATCGGCGCGCGCGTGCTCTCCCGGGCCCGCGACCAGATCGCCCCCACCGAACGCGGGGTCCTCTCCGACGCGATCCGCCTGCTGCGCGCCGAGGACATGTCCCTGTCGACGCGGGTCGCCCCCGCCATCGCCGACGCCGTCACCTCACTGCTGCACCAACACCCGGTCCGCGAGATGGTCACCAAGAGCCGCAACCACCGCGTCTGGGTGGATCGCCGACGCGCGCTGTTCGGCTCGTGGTACGAGATGTTTCCGCGCTCGACCGGCGGATGGGACAACGAGGGGCGCCCGGTGCACGGCACCTTCCTCACCGCGGCGCAGGATCTGCCCCGCATCGCCGACATGGGATTCGACGTCGTCTACCT
This sequence comes from Gordonia sp. YC-XJ4, assembly GCF_059511865.1. Lineage (NCBI taxonomy): Bacteria > Bacillati > Actinomycetota > Actinomycetes > Mycobacteriales > Gordoniaceae > Gordonia > Gordonia sp. YC-XJ4. Next base: position 2,250,969 of record NZ_CM183447.1, on the reverse strand, counting down.
GCCGCCGATCCATCCGATCGGCGAGGTCAACCGCAAGGGCCCCAACAACACCCTGATCGCCGGAGCCGAGGACGTCGGCTCGCCCTGGGCGATCGGGTCCCGCGACGGTGGCCACGACGCCATCCACCCGCGCCTGGGCAGCGAGGAGGATTTCACCTACTTCGTCGGACGGGCGCGCGAACTCGGCATGGAGATCGCACTCGACCTCGCATTGCAATGCGCCCCGGACCACCCGTGGGCCACCGAGCATCCCGACTGGTTCACGATCCTGCCGGACGGCACCATCGCCTACGCGGAGAACCCACCCAAGAAGTACCAGGACATCTATCCGCTCAATTTCGACAACGACCGCGCCGGCATCTATGCAGGTGTGCTACGCGTGGTGCTGCACTGGATCAATTTGGGCGTCAACATCTTTCGCGTCGACAATCCGCACACCAAGCCGCCGAACTTCTGGGAATGGCTGATCACCGAGATCAAGAAACGCCATCCCGACGTGTTGTTCCTGGCCGAGGCATTCACCCGCCCCGCACGACTCTACGGACTGGCGCGCCTCGGGTTCACGCAGTCCTACACCTATTTCACGTGGAAGACCGCGCGCTGGGAGCTCGAGGAGTTCGGCAACGAACTCGCCGCACACGCCGACGAGGCCCGGCCGAATCTCTTCGTCAACACCCCGGACATCCTCCACGAGAGCCTGCAGCATGGTGGCCCGGGCATGTTCGCATTGCGGGCGGCGCTGGCGGCGACCCTCTCCCCGACCTGGGGTGTGTATTCGGGATACGAACTCTACGAACACCTGCCGGTCCGGGAGGGCAGCGAGGAGTACCTCGATTCGGAGAAGTACCAACTGCGCCCACGCGATTACAAGGCGGCCGCGTCCCGAGGGGAATCCCTGGAACCGTGGATCACCTCGCTCAACGCGATCCGGCGTCGTCATCCGGCTCTGCAGCAGTTGCGCAACATCACCTTTCACCACATCGAGAACCCGGCGCTGATCGCCTACTCCAAGATCGACCCCGCCTCCGGGGACCGGGTACTGGTCGTCATCAACCTCAATCCATTCGGCACCGAGACCGCGACCCTGTGGCTCGACATGCCCGCCCTCGGTTTCGACTGGCAGGACCACTTCGGGGTCCGCGACGAGGTCACCGGAGAGGAGTACACCTGGGGTCAGGCGAACTACATCCAACTCGAACCGTGGCGCGCGGTGGCCCATATCCTGGCCCTGCCGCCCCTCGATCCGGCGCTCGCGCAACAGCTTTCCTACCGCATCCGGTGAGGAACGAGGAGAGGACGACGACGTGACCAATCCCCCGCAATTCCCCACCCCCGACGATCCCCGGCCCACGGCCTCGCCGGCGTGCGGCGAGCCCGACCCGAACGCCTCCGGCCACGATCTGCGACGGATCGATGCCCTGACCCATCCCGACCCGCATGCCTTCCTCGGCGCTCACGACACCGGGACCGGTTTCACCGTGCTGCGGACGCTGCGTCCCACCGCGACGTCGGTCACCGCGGTCATCGGCGGCGTCGACTATCCGATGACCGCCCAGACCGACGATCTGTTCGTCGTCGCGGTCCCGATCGAGGGTCTCATCGACTACCGCTACCGCGTGGAGTATCCCGACGGCGCGGGCGGCCACGAGTCCTACGTCGTCGCCGACGGTTATCGCTTCCTGCCGAGCGTCGGCGAGACCGACCGCTACCTGTTCGGCGAGGGCCGCCACGAGCGTTTGTGGGAAATCCTCGGGGCGCGGCCGGTCAGCTACACCACTCCCGACGGCGAGGTGTCGGGGACCGCGTTCTCGGTGTGGGCTCCGAACGCCCACGGCGTGGCGGTGATCGGCGATTTCGACTGGACCGGGCGCACCGCGCCGATGAGATCGCTGGGCTCCAGCGGCATCTGGGAGGTCTTCCTGCCCGACATCGGCGCGGGCACCCAGTACAAGTTCAAGGTGCACGGCGCCGACGGGGTGATCCGGGAGAAGGCCGACCCGATGGCGTTGGGCACCAACCTGCCCCCGGCGACCGCGTCGGTGGTGACCACCTCGGCGCACGAGTGGTCCGACGACGCGTGGATCGCCACCCGTGCCGCCTCCGCACCGGCCACCGAACCGATGAGCATCTACGAGGTGCACCTCGGGTCGTGGCGAATGGGGTTGTCCTACCGGGAGATCGCCGAGCAACTCGGCGACTACCTCGTCGAAAAGGGCTTCACCCACGTCGAATTCCTGCCGGTCGCCGAGCACCCCTTCGGCGGCTCGTGGGGATATCAGGTCACCAGCTATTACGCGCCCTCGGCCCGGTTCGGCCACCCCGACGACTTCCGGTATCTCGTCGACCACCTGCATTCGCTCGGGATCGGCGTACTCGTCGACTGGGTGCCCGCCCACTTCCCCAAGGACGAATGGGCATTGGCGCGTTTCGACGGCACCGCCCTGTACGAACACGCCGACCCGATGCGCGGCGAGCAACTCGACTGGGGCACATACGTCTTCGACTTCGGCCGCCACGAGGTACGCAACTTCCTGGTCGCCAACGCGCTGTTCTGGTTCGACGAATTCCACATCGATGGCCTGCGCGTCGACGCGGTCGCCTCGATGCTCTACCTCGACTACTCGCGCCCGGCCGGCGGCTGGCGTCCCAACATCTACGGTGGGCGCGAGAACCTCGAGGCGGTGCAGTTCCTACAGGAGACCAATGCCACTGTGCACAAGCATTTCCCGGGCGTGGTCACGATCGCCGAGGAATCGACGGCATGGCCGGGCGTGACCCGCATGACCGATCTGGGCGGGCTGGGCTTCAGCTTCAAGTGGAACATGGGCTGGATGCACGACACGCTCGGCTACCTCGGGCGTGATCAGGTTCACCGCAGCTTCCACCACCACGAGATCACCTTCTCGATGATGTACGCGTGGAGCGAGAACTTCGTCCTGCCGCTCTCCCACGACGAGGTCGTCCACGGCAAGGGCACACTGTGGACCCGGATGCCCGGCGACTCGTTCACCAAGGCCGCCGGGGTCCGCGTGTTCCTGGCATATCAGTGGGCGCATCCGGGCAAGCAATTGCTGTTCATGGGACAGGAATTCGGTCAGACCGGCGAGTGGGCCGAGGACCGCAGCCTGGATTGGTCACAGATGTCGGGCTGGGAAGGCGAATTGCATTCGGGCATCTCGGCTCTCGTGACCGATCTCAACCGGGTCTACCGACAGACGCCGGCCTTGTTCAGCGCGGACACCGACCCGGCGGGTTACGAGTGGATCGACGCCAACGACACCGCCAACAACGTCATCAGCTTCCTTCGATACGGAGCCGACGGTTCGGTTCTCGCATGTCTGTTCAACTTCTCCGGCTCCGATCGCAGCAACTACCGCGTCGGGCTTCCGGTGGCGGGCACCTGGGCCGAGGTCCTCAACACCGACTCGTCGGCGTATTCGGGTTCCGGTCAGGGAAATCTGGGCAGCGTCGTCACCGACGACCAACCGTGGCACGCCCGTCCCGTCTCGGCGACGGTGATGCTCCCGGCGAACTCGGCGATCTGGCTGGCCCCGGTCCCGGTCGACTCCCCGACCGATTCCGCTCCGACATCGCCGTGATCGCCCACGTCGGTTGATACCCCCGACGGCGCCGGGTCGAGATCCTCGACCCGGCGCCGTCGTCTGTGTGGCCTGCGAGACGCCTTGCGCTTTCACTATTCAGCGTTACTATGTACTAGTAGTCAGCAACACTGAGTAGTACTTCACACCCCGAGTATCGGAGGACGCGTTGGGCAAACAAATGACCGAGATGCTCAAGGGCACGCTGGAGGGCATCGTCCTGGCGATCCTGAGCCTGCGCGCGGCCTACGGGTACGAGATCACCGCGGCACTGCGCGAGCAGGGTTTCACCGACATCGCCGAGGGAACCGTCTACGCGTTGCTGTTGCGCATCGAGAAGCGCGGACTGGTCGACGTGGAGAAGGTGCCGTCGGAGAAGGGTCCGCCCCGAAAGGTGTACTCCCTCAACGCCTCCGGTCACGAGTACCTCGACGAGTTCTGGCGCACCTGGGATTTCCTCACCGACCGGCTCGACACACTTCACCACCGAAAGGAACAACCGTGATGCTCACCAAGATCATCGGCGACAAGAAACGTTGGCGCGCATACAAAGCGCGGAGGGACGCATTACCGGACCATCTGCGCACCGTCCTCGAGGCCGTCGAGCACTACATCTATTACTTCGCCTCCTCGGAGACCGATGCCCTGATGTCGTTGCTCACCGACCTCGCCGACCTCTTCGAGCAGGCCGCCGCCGACCGGACCCCGGTCGCCGACCTCGTCGGCGACGACCCGATCGAGTTCGCCGAGGGATTCCTGCGCAATTACCCGGAGGCGTCGTGGATCAGCAAGGAACGCAAGCGATTGACCACGGCGCTCGATCAGGCGATCGCCGCCGAGGCGAGCAACCCCGACACAGACACCCCGGAGCGTGAGAAATGACCGCCGAGCCCGCCATCTCCGTTGCCGGACTGCGTAAGTCGTTCAAGGAACTCGAGGTCCTGCGCGGGGTCGACTTCGAGGTGGCGCCCGGCAGCATCTTTGCCCTGCTCGGCTCCAACGGGTCGGGCAAGACCACCACGGTCAAGATCCTCACCACGCTTGCCCGGCCCGACGCCGGCACCATCCGGGTCCTGGGTCACGATGTCACCCGGCAGCCACAACTGGTACGCGAATCCATCAGCCTGACCGGACAATTCGCGGCGGTCGACGACATCCTCACCGCCCGCGAGAACCTCGTCCTCGTCGCCCGGTTGCGCCATCTACCCGACGCCGACGCCGTGGCCGAGCACCTGCTGGACCGGTTCTCGTTGATCGACGCCGCCGACCGTCGGGTCGCCACGTTCTCCGGCGGGATGCGACGACGACTCGACATCGCCATGAGCCTGATCGGCGAACCACCGGTCATCTTTCTCGACGAACCCACCACCGGACTGGATCCGCAAGCGCGCCTGGAGGTCTGGGAGTCGATCACCGACCTCGCCCGACGCGGTACCACGGTGCTGCTGACCACCCAGTACCTCGAGGAGGCCGAACACCTCGCCGACCGAATCGCGATCCTCCATCAGGGGCGCATCATCCAGAACGGCACCCTCGCCCAGCTCACCGCGCTCCTCCCGCCCGCCGAGGTCGAGTACGTCGTCAAGCAGCCCTCGCTCGAAGACGTCTTCCTCGCGGTGATCGGCGAGGACACCACCCGTACGACCAAGGAGCCGTGATGGCCACACATTTCGCCACCGACACCACTGCCCTACTCGGCCGCACCCTGCGGCATGTGACGCGCAGCCCGGACACGATCATCACCACCGCGGTCATGCCGATCGCCTTCCTGCTGCTGTTCGTCTACGTCCTCGGCGGTGCGATCCAGACCGGTTCGGGCCCCTACATCGACTACCTGTTGCCGGGCATCCTGCTGATCACGGTGGCGTCGGGGATCTCCTACACCGCGTTTCGGCTGTACTCGGACATGGCCGGTGGGATGGTCGAGCGCTTCCAATCCATGCCGATTGCACGCTCGGTGACCCTGTGGGCGCATGTGCTGACCTCGTTGCTGGCCAACATGGTGGCCGTGGCCATCGTGGTGCTGGTCGCGGTGGCAATGGGGTTCCGGTCGAGTGCCGGCGTCCTCGGGTGGCTCGCGGTGGCCGGCATCCTCGTCGTCTTCACCCTCGCGCTGACCTGGGTCGCGGTCATCCCCGGGCTCACCGCGAAGAGCGTCGACGGCGCGAGTGCATTCTCCTACCCGCTGATCTTCCTGCCGTTCATCAGCTCCGCATTCGTGCCGACCGAGTCGATGCCCGGACCGGTGCGGGCATTCGCCGAGCATCAGCCGGTGACCTCGATCGTGAACAGCATTCGCGCACTGTTCGCCGGGCAGCCGGTCGGCGGCGACCTCTGGATCGCCCTGGGATGGTGCGTCGGCATCCTGGTGATCGCCTACGCCGCCGCGATGGTCGTCTACCGACGCAAGGTGTCGTGAACTCCATGACCCGCGCTCCGGCACGGCTCTGGTCGAACCGCTATCGGTTCAGCGCGGGTCGGACTCAGAACAGGGCACTCGCGAGCTTGCGCCGGGCGGCGACGACGAACGGCTCGGCCGGATCGAACAACTCGAAGAGCTCGAGCAGCCGGGTGCGGGCGCGGGTGCGGTCGTCACCGGCGGTCGCGCGCACCACCTCGATGATCCGATCGAATGCCGCCTCGGGCTGCTGGGCGAGCAGAAGCACGTCGGCCGCCGCCAGTTGCGCGTCGACATCTGCGGCCGCGGCGGTCTCCACGATGGCCGGATCGTGGGCCTGGGCCCGTAGCACGAACTCGAGGTTGCGTGCAGCCGAGGCGGCCTCGACGTTGTCGGGCTCGGCCTCCACGATGGCCCGGTACGCGCCGAGTGCGCCGTCGAAGTCCCCGGAGTCGAGCAACTCCTCGGCGGCGTCCATCCGTGGATCTGAGGCCTCGGGCTCCGGCTCGTCGGCGTCGGGCACCCCGGTGAGGTGACCGCCGACCTGGGAGAGGATCTCATCGATCCACGCGGTGATCTCCTGCTCGCTGCGTACCCCGTTGAACGCGGCGACCGGTTGGCCCGCGGCGATCGCCACGACCATCGGGATCGACTGCACGCGGAAGGCCTGGGCGATACGGGGATTGGCGTCGACGTCGACCTTGGCGAGCACCCACTGCCCGCCGGCCGAGGCCGCCATGCGCTCGAGCACCGGCGAGAGCTGCTTGCAGGGCTCACACCAGGTGGCCCACAGGTCGACGACGACGAGTTGCCGTGTCGACCGGGCGAGCACGTCGGTCTCGAAGGTCTCCTCGGTCACGTCCAACACCGATCCGGGGGAGGCGGAACCCGGCGAGCTCGGGCCGGATGCCGGCGGTCCGCCGGGAGCTGCGGAACGCTGTGGTTGCGCGCGTTGGGCTTCCGCGCGTTCCTTCAGTGCGGACAGGTCGACTGCACCGGACATCGCGACAGCTGCGGCCGCCTGCTGGGCTGCGGCTGCCTGTGCCCTGTTGGAAGGTCTGCTCACCCCTACAGTGTGTCATGACCGCGCGTCGCGCTCACGCGCGTGAGGTGCGCTCACCTCTGTCGGGCGCGGCGACCACCCCGGCGGCCACGACCGCGAACGCGAGGGCGATCAACACCGGTGTGAGGCCGAGACGCAGACTCGAGTGGCCGCTGATCACGCCGACGATCGCCGGCCCGGCGAGCATGCCGAGATAGCCACAGCCCACCACCATCGAGATCGCCCGCCCGCTCGAGTGCTCGGTGAGATTGCCCGCGGCGGTGAAGATCTGCGGGATGAGCCCGGCCAGTCCGATCCCGAAGATCGTCCATCCGATGATCGCGGCGATCGCCGAGGAGGTGGTCGGCGTCGACGGGACGAGCACGATGACCATCCCGACGGCTCCGATGACCGCACCCCCGCGCACCACCGACACCGGTCCCACACGTGCCGCGATGGGATCGACGACGAACCGGGCGACCATCATCGCCGCGCTGAAACTCGCGAAGGCGATGGCGCCGACCGCCTCCCGGGTGCCGAAGGTCTCGACGATGTGCAACGCACTCCAGTCGTACGACGTGCCCTCGGCGAGCATCAGCACGAACGCCAATGCCGCCATCACCGACAGGCGTCGCAGGTCCACCTCGCGCCACCACCGGGCGCGTGGGGCATCCGGCGAGGCCGGGACCCCTGGTTGGGGCGACTCCGTGTCGGCGTCACCGCCGGGGGCGCCCTGCGCCGAAACCGAGACCGGGGCACCACCCCGGGCGACGATTCCCCGTGCCGCGACGGCAACCACGACCAGCCCGATGCCGGCGAGCACCGCCACCGTCGCCACCACCGGCCATTGCATCCACAGCCCCAGGGCCACCGCACCGGAACCGAGAAGTCCACCGACGGAGAAGAAACCGTGAAACGCCGACATGATCGGGCGTCGATAGATCCGTTCGACGACGACGGCCTGCGCGTTCATCGACACGTCGAGAGAACCGTTGGCGAACCCGAAGAGGGCGAGCGCGCAGGCGAGGCCGACCGGGTCGGTGGCCAGGACCGGACCCAGCATGGCCGGGCACAGGACGACCGCTGCGGCGATCGTGGTGGGTCGCGAGCCGACGCGGTCGATCAGATGCCCGCACACCTGCATCCCGACGAAGGCCGCCGCGCCCACGAGCAACAGCAACCCGCCCAACAACTCGTGCGAGGTGCCGGTGCGTTCGGTGATGACCGGGATGTGGGCCACCCAGAGCGCGGCCAGAAAGCCGTTGAGGCAGAAGATCGCGGTCACACCGGCACGAGATCGACCCAGATGCTCGGGCGCCGTCGACCGCCCGGAATCGGTCAATTCTCCAGATGGGCGTCGACCCGGGCGACCTTGCCCGCCAATTCGCCGGTGTGCCCCGGCCGGATGTCGGCCTTGAGTACGAGCCCGACGCGCGGGGCGAGCGCCGCGACAGCTTCGGTGGCCTGCTTGACCACGGCCATCACCTCGTCCCACTCACCCTCGATGTAGGTGAACATCGCGGTCGTCTGGTGCGGCAGTCCGGAGTGGCGAACCACGCGCACCGCCTGCGCCACCGCGGCGCTCATGCCGCCGTCGTCCTCGACCGCGTCGCCGCCCGACGGCGTGATGCTGAATGCGACGATCATCGTTGCGTCCCCATCAGCGGAGTATCTCAGGCAGCCGAGTATCTCAGGCAGCGGCCGCTGCGTTGCTCGTCGACTCCGACACCGACAGCTCGGCGAGGTGTCCGTTGCGCCGGGCCCACCACTCGAAGACCAGGGTCCCGAACGGCGGGATACTCGAGAACAGGGCCAGCCCGGTGACCTTCACGCTCCAGCGCAGGGAGAACGCGGTCAGCAGCGAGACCACGACGAACACCATGAACACGATCCCATGCGTCATGCCGGGGATCTGCACGGCCTCGTCGTGGCCGAGCACCCATTTGAAGAACATCGCCACGAGCAGCGCCGCCCACGTGATGGCTTCGAGCACGGCGACGAAGCGGAATCGTTTGGCGGGCGTGGACAGGTCGAAGAATTGCCTCATGCGCTCCATTGTGCCGGAGCCGCGGACAACCTACGACATCCCGTAGTAGCCGTACGCGATCCGACGTGACCCACATCACGGGCACCACGGGATGGTTGCGGTGTCGATCAGGCCCTGGAGGTCAGACCTGGGGAGATCAGACTCCGGCGCTCAGACCTCCGGCGCTCAGGCTCTGGCGATCAGGCTCTGGAGATCAGGCCTTGGGAACCCGGACGATCAGCGCATCGCCCTGTCCACCGGCGCCACAGAGCGCCGCGGCGCCGACGCCGCCACCGCGCCGTTGCAGTTCCAGCGCCAGGTGCAGGGTGATGCGTGCTCCGGAGGTGCCGATCGGGTGGCCGACGGCGATCGCCCCGCCGTTGACGTTGACGATCGACTCATCGACGCCCAGGGACTTCGTCGAGGCCAGCCCGACGGCCGCGAACGCCTCGTTGATCTCGATGAGGTCGAGGTCGGTCGGCGCGATCCCGGCGCGGTCACAGGCCTTGCGGATGGCATTCGCGGGCTGCTGCTGCAGCGACGAATCCGGACCGGCGACGACGCCGTGCGGACCGATCTCGGCGAGCCAGTCGACGCCGAGTTCGGTGGCCTTGGCCTTGCTCATCACGACGACCGCGGCCGCCCCGTCGGAGATCTGCGAGGAGTTGCCCGCGGTGATGGTGCCGTCCTTGCGGAAGGCAGGCCGCAGACCGGCCAGCGAATCGGCGGTGGTGTCGGCACGGATGCCCTCGTCCTCGGCGAACTCGATCGGATCGCCCTTGCGCTGCGGGATCGACACCGGAACCACCTCGTCGGCGAAGACACCGTTCTTCCAGGCCGTGGCGGCGAGCTGATGGCTGCGCGCAGCGAACTCGTCCTGCTCGGCGCGGGAGAACCCACGATATTCATTCCCCGTCGCTCCGCTCGCCCCGAGGTCGTTGCCCTGCTCGGTCAGCGCACCCATCGGCTGGTCGGTGAACGCGTCGAACAGGCCGTCGTAGGCCATGTGGTCGACGAGTTCGGTGTTGCCGTACTTGAAGCCGCTACGGCTGCCCGGCAGTAGGTGCGGCGCCTGGGTCATCGATTCCTGACCGCCGGCGACCACCACGTCGAACTCCCCGGCGCGGATCAGCTGGTCGGCGAGTGCAATCGAGTCGATTCCCGACAGGCACATCTTGTTGATCGTCAGCGCGGGTACGTCCCACCCGATGCCGGCCTTGACCGAGGTCTGGCGTGCCGGCATCTGTCCGGCACCGGCGGTCAGGACCTGACCCATGATCACGTACTGAACCTCCGAGGCGGCCACCCCCGAGCGCTCGAGCGCACCCTTGATGGCGATGGCACCGAGGTCGACGGCACTGAAACCCTTGAGAGAGCCGAGCATCCGGCCGAACGGCGTGCGTGCGCCGGCGACGATCACCGACGTCGTCTGATCTGGGGACATGAGGACCTCCACGACTCTGACCGCGGCACCAACCGAGCGGTCGCTCTGTATTTTGTCGCCTCTAACGCTACCGTTAGGCCATGAGTACTTCCGCAGCTGACCCCGCCACCACCGCCCAATCCCCGGCCGCACTGATCTCCGATCTCGTCCTCGCGATCGATCACGTCGGCATCGCCGTGCCCGATCTCGACGCCGCCAAGCAGTGGTACGCCGACAATCTGGGATTCGTCGAGCTCCACGAGGAGACCAACGACGAGCAGGGCGTGCGTGAGGCGATGATCGGCCCGCAAGGAGGTGACGGTGCCGTCATCCAACTCCTCGCGCCGCTGACCCCGGAGTCGACCATCGCGAAATTCCTCGATCGCAACGGCCCCGGCCTGCAGCAGCTCGCGGTACGGGTCACCGACGTCGCGGCGGTGATGGACCGCTTGACCGCGAACGGCGTCCGCGTGCTGTACCCACAGCCGCGTCGCGGCACCGCCGGCTCCCGGATCAACTTCGTACACCCCAAGGACGCCGGCGGGGTGCTCCTCGAACTGGTCGAGCCCGCGGCGTCCGCCCACTGAGACCACCGGGTCGTCTGCGTGGCCGGGGAGGGACCTTCGTCCTCCTCGGCACGTGCGGGTGCTGCGATTAGACTGGCCCGCATGTCAGCCCCTGCACCCAAGCAGCAGTTACCGTTCGCGATCGTGATGCGCGGGTACGACCGAGAACAGGTCGCCGACCGCCTCCGGCGCATCGACGCCGACATGCGGGTGCTGGCCGCGGATCGCGACGCGGCCACCGCGCATGCCCGCGAACTCGCGGCGCACCTGGCCGATGCCCGCGACGAGATCGAGGAGTTGCGCCGCGAGGTCGACAAGCTGTCGGTGCCGCCGACGTCGGTCACCGGCATGAGTGAACGGCTCTCACGGATGTTGCAGCTGGCCTCCGACGAGGCCTCGGAGATGCGTGCCGAGGCGAGTGCCGAAGCGGCCGAGACGGTGTCCGTGGCTCGCCAGGAGGCCGAGGACACCCAGCGCAACGCCGCCGAGGAGGCCCAGCGGATCGTCGCCGACGCGCGCGCCCGGGCGAGCAAGATCGTCGGTGACGCCGACGAGTACTCGGCGAAGACGCGCAACGAGGCCGACGCCATCAAGGCCGAGGCCGCCGCGGACGCCGAACGCGCCGCCGCCGAACGCGCCGACCGCGCCGCCGCAATGGAGTCCGAACACGAGAAGACGATGGCCGCAGCCAAGGCCGAGGCGCAACGGATCCTCACCAAGGCGCGCACCGAGACCGAGGAACTCCGGCGCCGCACGGCACAGGAGTTGCAGGACGCGCGGACTCAACACGACGCGGAACTGTCCGCCCAGCGATCCGAGGCGAACGCCCTCGCCGCCGACATCGAGAGCACCGCGCGGGCCATCGCCACCGAACGGGTGGCGCGCTCGCGCGAACTCGGCGACCGCGTCACGAAGGCACGCGACGAGATCGTCTCCGAGTTCTCGCGGATCTCCGAGCGTCTCGCCGAACTCCCGGCGTTGTTGAACACCGAGGTCGATGCCGAGCTGACCACCGCGTCCGAACACAGCGACGCCGAACTGCTCAACACCCTGTTGTCACGCGACGCGCAAATCGACACCGAGCCGTTCCAGAAGGCCACCGGCCACAACGGCCGCCACGCAGGCAAGCGCGCCGATACCGCACCGATCCATACCGCCCCACTCGAGGTCGAGCAGAACTGATCGGCTGAGCACAACCGATCAGAACAGTCGGAACTCCGTGCTCTCGGCCCCGCGGAGTGCGTCGTAATCGAGTACGAGACAACGGATTCCGCGGTCCTGGGCCAGGGTGCGCGCCTGCGGCTTGATCTGCTGCGCGGCGAAGACCCCGCTCACCGGGGCGAGGAGCGGATCGCGGTTCAGCAATTCGAGATACCGCGTGAGCTGCTCGACACCATCGATCTCGCCGCGCCGCTTGATCTCCACTGCGACGGTCGCGCCGTCGGCGTCGCGCGCAAGGATGTCGACCGGGCCGATCGCCGTCATGTACTCCCGGCGGATGAGGGTGTGGCCGGGGCCCAGGGTCTCGACGTGTTCGGCGAGCAACTCCTGCAGATGGGCCTCGACGCCGTCCTTCACCAGTCCCGGATCGACGCCGAGTTCGTGGGTCGAATCGTGTTCGATCGAGGTGATGGTGATCCGCAACTCCTCACCGGCCTTGTTGGTCACCACCCAGTAGGCGACCACCTCGTCGTGCGCGCAGGCGACCTCTTCGGGCACCGGCTCCTCGGCCAGCCAGCAGGGCGGGCTCATCCAGTTCAGCGGCTTGTATGCGCGGTCGTCGGCGTGCACGCTCACCGACCCGTCGGACTTGATGAGCAGCAACCGACGCGCCATCGGCAGATGGGCCGTGAGCCGTCCGACATAGTCCACTTGGCATTCCGCGATCACCAGACGCACAGTCGGCAGCTTAACTGCTCGCCCCACGTCTCGAAGAACCCCACTCCGAGTGCGGCGGCGGAAATCCCGTCCGGTGATCCGCGGCCGAAACACGCACACGTCACGGGCGCCGAAAGGACTCCAGCTGGAATTCCTCGGCGTCGCGGACCGCGGCCTCCATCGTCGAGTGCACGTGCGGCAGGGTGGGATCGAGACCCCGGAGTTGTTCGGGCGCATTCAGATTCGGCACCACGAAGTCGGAGCGATGACTGTCCACGCTCTCCCGTACCACGCCATCGGGATCGACGAGCATGGCGCGCTGCCCGCGCACATCGGTGGTGTGTTTGATACCGAGCAGCATCGTCCGGGCGACCGGATCGATCACCCCGACGCGCGAGATCTCGACGATTGCGACATCGAGGTCGTCGAGATCGGACTCGATGCGACGCAGGGCACGCTCGGCGCCGGCGAAGGTCAGATCCCCCTGCAGTTCATATACCCGTACCCGGTCGCGACAGGTTCGCAGGTAACTGCGCTGCAGTTCGTCCCAGTCCGCGCCGACCTCGAACTCACCGATCGAGTACACCGACCGGATGGACACCCGGCTCTCGCGCGTCACATTGAACATGTGCAGGCCCAGGTCGCGGGACAACCGGCGACAGGTATCGACACCACGGACGCTGTTGCCGTGCTGATCGAGGCGCGGTGAGTACACACCGATCCCGAGTTGGCCGGGGAGCACCGCCAGAATGCCGCCACCGACCCCGCTCTTGGCCGGCAGACCCACCGAGGTGACCCAGTCCCCTGCGCCGTCGTACATGCCGCAGGTGGTCATCACACTCAACAGCCGCTGGGCCACCTCGTTGCTCAGCACCCGCCGACCGGTGCGCGGATTGACCCCGCCCGCGGCGATCGTCGCGGCGATCGCGGCGAGGTCGTCGCTGGTCACCCGCAGCGAACATTGACGGAAGTAGAGGTCGAGGGCCGCCTCGGGGTCGGTGTCGACCGCGCCGAAACTGTCGAGCATGTAGACGATGGCGCGATTACGGGAACCGGTGGCGGCCTCGGAGGCGTAGACCTGCTCATCGATCGTCAGATGTCGCCCGGCGCAACCGGAGTAGAACTCGACGAGTTCGTCGAACGCCTTGTCCACGGCACCGGCCGGCAGCGACCGGACCGGCGGCAACAGCATCGACGACGCCAGGATCGCGCCGGCATTGATCATCGGATTACGCGGACGGCGCCGCTCGTCCACGCTGATCTCGTTGAACGCCTCACCCGACGGCTCGACGCCGATCTTCGCATCCACCTCCGCCACATCGAGGCGGGTCAGCGCGAGCGCATAGGTGAGCGGCTTGGACACCGATTGGATGGTGAACTCGACGCCGACGTCACCGAGCGAATAGGTGTTGCCGTCGTGCATGCACATCGACAGGGCGTAGCCATCGGCGTCGACGGCGGCGAGTTCGGGGATGTAGTCGGCAACCGCTCCGGAACGATCGGGCGCGCATTCATCCATGATGTGGCGCAGGTATCCGTGGACATGGGAGATCGGCACGGCACCAATCTATCCGGTGCGGCAGTCATCCCGCGCCGATCCCGCGGCGAGGCGGACCGCTGACATCGACGGCGGGCGCCGCCCATCAGTTCGGGGCGAAACGCGTGTCACGCACCACCACACCGTCAGCGAAGCGGTACGGGTTGGCACACAGCAGACCACCGAAATGCTTACGGAGACGGGAGATCTCGGCTCTCACGGTAATCGTGCGGTCGGCGACGCCGAAGAGGTTCTGCGACAGTTCGGCCGCACGAAGCCCACCGGGTTGCGCGGCGGCGAGCATACCGAGAATCTGCGCATGCCGAGGCGAGAGGCGTTGGGTCCAGCTGCCGGCGAATCCCTCGACGCGCACCACCACGCCGGTGCCGTCGGCGCCGATCACCACCTCGGTGGGCCGACTCGGATCGGTGGCCTCAACCGTCCGGAGTAGCCATCCTCCCGGCAGTGGTTCGATCTCGCACAGGCCGAGGTCGGGTACGGCCGTGCGGCCGGGTGCGAGTCCCGTCGGGATGCTCAGTCGCGCCCGCGGTGCCACCGATCCCACTGCGGCCACCCAGCCGTCGCGGTCGACGGCCATGGCCGGACCCTCGGTCCGCGCGAGTATGGGCGCGGCGACCGCCCGGAGCTGGTCGAGAACGCGTCGATGGTGTTCGCGCAGCCGGGATTCGGCGAGCCGGGCAACGGTGTCGACCAGGGCCAGCGTGGTCGGGTGGATCGTGGCCGCCGGACCACTGACGTCGACCACCCCGAGCACGTCGCCGCTGCGTGGATTGCGGATGGGCGCACCCGCACAGGTCCATGTGTGATGGGTGCGCACGAAGTGCTCCGCGGAGAACACCTGAACCGCCCGCCCCGACTCGAGGGCGGTGCCGATTGCGTTGGTACCCACCGACGATTCCGCCCAGCACGCACCCTCGACGAAACCGAGCCGGTCGGCCCGATGCAGCACCTGGTTGGCACCGCTGCGCCAGAGCACATGCCCGGCCGCGTCGGCGACGACGAGAATGTTGTGGCCGTCGGAGATCACCGCATCGAGGCCGAAGGTCAGGTCGTCGAGGACCTCGTGCAGTCCCGACTCGTTTCGACGCACCTCGATCTCGGCCACGTCGAGAGTTGCCGCATCTGGACCGTGGTCTGGGTCGACCCCGGCGCCGAGGACACGTCCCCACGATTCGCTGATGACCTGGCGGGGACGGGCCGGCGGCTTGTCGCCGGCCATCGCTGCGTCGTACACCGCCGAGAGGACAGCCGCGAACTGGCGCGGATCGTCGCCGGCGGCGACGGCGGGCTCGAGTCCGGCTGGCAGTGTCGACACCTCACGATTGTGCGCTCGGTCACAGCCGATTCGCAAAGACACCACCGGGGTTGCATCGGGTTGCAGTCCCGTGCCCCGCACGTCGCAACTGCCCCGCACGTCGCAACGGGATGCAACCCTTGCCGTCACGCATCGACGGCGCGTGTGCTGTGAGTCACATCAGAGATGACCGAAGGGAGCTGGCATGACCCAGACACTCGAACCCGATGTGGCGACCGCCGCAGACCAACCGCCCACACCACAACAGCGCGCCACCCGGTGGCTCGATCGATTCGAGACCGCACTCGCCGCACGCGACATCCCGGCAGTGACCTCGATGTTCGCCACGGACTCGTTCTGGCGCGACCTGGTGTCGTTCACCTGGAATCTGAAGACGGTCGAAGGCCGCGAGCAGATTGCCGACATGCTCGGCGAGCGCCTTTCCGACACCGCCCCGTCGGGCTTTGCCACCAGCGAACCGGCCACCGACGACGAGGGGGTGGTCTCGGCGTTCATCGAGTTCGAGACGGCGACCGGCCGGGGCGTCGGGCATCTGCGTCTACGACCCGACGCCGACTCCGGCGAGGACCAGGCGTGGACCCTGCTGACGACCCTGCAGGAACTCAAGGGCCACGAGGAACACAGCGGCCCGACCCGGGTCATGGGAGCGGTTCACGGATCCAACCCCGACACCCGATCCTGGGCGGAGCGCAAGGCCGACGAGGAGGCCGAGTTGGGGCGCACGCGTCAGCCGTATGTCCTCGTCGTCGGTGGCGGTCAGGGCGGCATCGCACTCGGCGCCCGACTACGCCAGCTCGGCGTTCCGTCGATCGTCATCGACCGTCATGATCGCCCCGGCGATCAGTGGCGCAACCGCTACAAGTCGCTGTGCCTGCACGATCCGGTCTGGTACGACCACCTGCCGTATCTCCCCTTCCCGGAGAACTGGCCGGTCTTCGCACCCAAGGACAAGATCGGCGACTGGCTCGAGTTCTACACGCGGGTCATGGAAGTGCCCTACTGGTCGAAGACGACGTGCGAATCGGCGACCTACGACGAGGACGAGGGCCGCTGGACCGTCGAGATCGATCGCGACGGCGAGCATCTGACCCTGCACCCCGATCAGCTGGTCCTGGCGACCGGTATGTCGGGCAAGGCCAACGTGCCCACCTTCCCCGGCCAGGACGTGTTCACCGGTGAGCAGCACCATTCCAGTCAACACCCCGGGCCCGACGGCTACGTCGGCAAGAAGGTGGTGGTGATCGGCTCCAACAACTCCGCGCACGACATCTGTAAAGCTTTGGTGGACAACGGCATCGATACGACCATGGTGCAGCGATCCTCGACGCACATCGTGAAATCCGACTCGCTGATGGAGATCGGTCTCGGCGCCCTGTACAGCGAGCAGGCGGTGGCGGGCGGGATGACCACCAAGAAGGCCGACCTGACCTTCGCCTCGTTGCCCTACCGGATCATGCACGAGTTCCAGATCCCGCTGTACGACCAGATCCGCGAACGCGACAAGGATTTCTACGCTCGCCTCGAGGCGGCTGGCTTCGACCTGGACTTCGGTGACGACGACTCGGGCCTGTTCATGAAGTACCTGCGGCGCGGCTCGGGCTACTACATCGACGTCGGCGCCTGCGAACTCGTTGCCGACGGCACCATCAAACTCGAGCACGGCGACGTCGACCATCTCACCGAGAACAGTGTCGTTCTCGCCGACGGCACCGAGTTGCCGGCCGACGTCGTGGTCTACGCGACCGGCTACGGCTCGATGAACGGGTGGGCCGCGGACCTGATGGGCCAGGAGATCGCCGACAAGGTCGGCAAGGTGTGGGGACTGGGGTCCGAGACCACCAAGGATCCCGGGCCGTGGGAAGGCGAACAGCGCAACATGTGGAAGCCGACGCAGCAGCCCGGTCTGTGGTTCCACGGCGGCAATCTGCATCAGTCGCGGCACTATTCGCTGTATCTGGCGCTGCAGCTCAAGGCGCGGTATGAGGGAATTCCCACCCCGGTGTACGGCTTGCAAGAGGTCCATCATCTGAGCTGAGTTGCCGCCGACGCCGAGCCGGGTCGCTTCGGGAATCCCCGCGGCGGCCCGGCTCGCGTCGTGTCCGGTTTCCGAACCCACACGCGTGTGCCAGACGCGTGTGCCGGGCGCGCGAGAGTGAGAGCATCGAAGCGCACACCCCGAACACCGCCGATCGGAGCCGCCATGCCCTCCCGCAAACTGCTCGCCGCCTATCTCCCGACGCCGGGCGGCGAGGACGCGCTGGCCCTCGGGATCGCTCTCGCCGGTCCGTTCCATGCAGCACTCGACGTCTGCATGGTCCTGCCCCCACCACCGCAGGGCGGCGACGGCGGCGCCGACGCCGACCCGGTCCGGAAGACCACGGAGATGTTGGACGCCCAAGCCGCCGACTGGTTGTCGGAGGCGGTCGGCCGCATTCCCGACGAGGTGGTCGCCGAGGGGCACATCGCCTTTCACGAGAACGCCGCCGAGGGCCTGGTGGCCGAGGCCGAGTCGACCGGAAGCGCGGCCATCATCGTCGGCGGTTCGGGAGGGGGCATCCGAGGACGTCACGCACTCGGATCGGTGGTCAACGACCTGCTGCACATCTCGACGAAGCCGGTGGTGATCACGCCGCTCGGGGCACAGGAAACCGCCCGCCCGCCGCGTCGGATCACCTGTGCCATCGGCCGCCGGCCCGGGGCGACACCACTGCTGCGCGCCGCGGTCGACGCGTGTTCGCGGTCCGGTCTCCCTTTGCGTCTGGTCTCGTTGGTCACCAGCGACGATGCCACGGCCCATCGCGACGGTGACAAGACAGGAGATGACGAGAAACAAGCAGTGGCCCACGCCACCGAACAGCTCGCCGAGCATGTGGCGACCATCGGCGCACAACTGCCCGACGGTCAGGAGATCACCTCCGAGGTGATCACGGGCGACACCATCGAGGATGCCGTCGCATCGCTGGAGTGGACCGCCGAGGACATCATTTTCGTCGGCTCCAGCCGCCTCGCTCGCCCACAGCAACTGTTCTTCGGGGCGACGGCGTCGAAGATGCTGCGTGCGTTGGCCATTCCCATGGTCGTGGTACCCAAGGATCCCGACTGAGCGGACACCCTCCCGAGTGGCTTCACCATGATGTCCAGCGGCAGGGGCGTCGATTCGACACGGTGGCTGGTGCGTTCCGGACGTGATGCGGCGCACAGTGGGGTTCGTGATCCGAAACGGGCGGATCCGACGTAACGAACCCTGACCGATGGGAGCCCACATCATGACCACCGGCCGCACACTGCTGGTCGCCTACCTGTCCACGCCGGGCGGACAGGACGCACTGGCACTCGGCGTCGTCCTCGCACGATCCCTGCACGCCGACCTCGACGTCTGCATGGTCTTGCCGCCGCCGTCTGCGACGGCACAGATCGCAGCCACCGGCAACGCCGACTTCGCGGAGATCCTCGACGAACAGGCAACACGATGGCTCACTGAAGCCACCGACCGGGTTCCCGACGACGTCACCGCCACCACCCGGGTCGCCTTCCACGACAATGCCGCCGAAGGACTGGTGGCCGAAGCACAGGCGACCGACTGCGCGGCGATCGTGGTGGGCGGCTCCGGAGGCGGACTGGTCGGACGCCACTCACTCGGGTCGGTCGTCAACGACGTCTTGCACGCGTCGACGACACCGGTGGTGCTGACGCCACGCGGTAGCCGGGACATGGCGTGCGCACCGCGTCGGATCACCTGTGCCATCGGCCGACGGCCGGGTACCGCACCATTGGTGCGTGCCGCCGTCGACGCGTGCGCCCGTACCGGATTGCCGTTGCGACTGGTCTCCCTGGTCACCGATGACGACCACGTGACCCCCTGGCGCCGCGACGCCGACGACGATGCCGCGCGCGCTGCCGCAGCTGCCCACCTCGCCGACGTCCTCGCCCAGGCACGCGCCGAGCTCGGTGACGACCATCCGATCACCTCGGCCGTCGTACCCGCCCGCACCACCGAGGACGCCATCACCTCGCTGCACTGGGAGGACGGCGACCTGATCTTCGTCGGTTCGAGCCGACTCGCCCAGCCCCGCCACCTGTTCCTCGGCTCGACTGCAGCAAAGATGTTGCGCGCGTTGTCGGTTCCGATGATCGTCGTTCCGAAGGACGCCTGATGAAACCCAACGATCCCGCCGTGTCTCGCCCCGCTGCCACCCCGACGATTCCCGACTCCCACCTCGCCAACGAGAAGGGACTCGCCACCGGCAAGGTGGGTGTGCTCTCCGGGGCGATCCTCGGGATCTCGACGGTGGCTCCCGGCTACACCCTCACCGCCAGCATCGGTTTGATCGTCGCAGCGGTCGGTCTGAAGATGCCGGCGATCTTCATCGCCGGGTTCATCCCGATGTTCCTGACCGCCTACGCCTACCGTGAGCTCAACTCCGACACCCCGGACTGTGGCGCCTCGTTCACCTGGTCGACCAAGGCCTTCGGGCCCTACGTCGGCTGGATGTGTGGATGGGGCATGGTGGTGGCGACGATCATCGTGCTCTCGAATCTGGCGGCGATCGGCGTGCAATTCTTCTACCTGATCATCGCCCAGATCGCCGACCGCCCCTCGATCGCCGATCTCGGAACGAACAAGCTCGTCAACATCCTCACCACGCTTGTTCTCCTGGCAATCGCCACCTGGGTGTCGATGCACGGGATCACCACCAGCGAACGTATCCAGTACGTGCTCGTGGGCTTTCAGATCATCGTGCTGTTTGCCTTCGCGATCATCGCTTTCGTCAAGGTCGGCGCCGGCGACGCCCCCGCCGGCATGTCCTTCGACATCGATTGGTTCAACCCGTTCACCGGTTTGACGATCTCGGCATTCGCCGTCGGACTCACCGGCTCGATCTTTGCGTTCTGGGGGTGGGACACCTGTCTCACCCTCGGTGAGGAGTGCAAGGACCCGCAACGCACCCCGGGGCGCGCCGGAATCCTCTGTGTCCTGTCGATCCTGCTCACCTATCTGCTGGTCGCGGTCGCGGTGATGATGTACGCCGGCGTCGGCACCGACGGGGTCGGTCTGGGTTCGGAGGCCAACGCCGAGAACGTCTTCGGTGCCCTGGCCACACCGATCCTCGGTCGATGGGGCGGATTGTTGCTCTTCGCCGCGATCCTGGTGTCATCGATCGCGAGCTTGCAAACGACGTTTCTCCCCGTCGCCCGCACCATGCTCGCGATGGGCACGTACGGCGCATTCCCGAAGAAGGTCGCCGAGATCCATCCGCGATTCCTGTCGCCGGCGTTCGCCGCACTGGTGGCCGGGATCGTGACGGCAGTGTTCTACACGGTGGTGACGGTGCTGTCCGAACGCACATTGATCGACACGATCGCCGCCCTGGGCATCATGATCTGCTGGTACTACAGCATCACCGCATTCGCCTGCGTGTGGTACTTCCGGCGCACGCTGTTCTCGTCCGCACGGAACTTCGTCTACCGCTTGCTGTTCCCGTTTCTCGGTGGACTCGCTCTCATCGTCGTGTTCGTCATCTCGGTCGGCGAGAGCATGAATCCCGACAATGGCAGTGGCGCGTCCATTTTCGGTATCGGCCTGGTCTTCTACATCGGATTCGGACTGCTCGCCGTCGGTGCTGTGGTGATGATCTATCTTCGCGCACGCCATCCTGCGTTCTTCCGCGGTGAGACACTGCCACGCACGACGCCCGAGGAATCGGTACCAGCGCAGTAAGTCGGTGGGAGTTTGTGTGTCGACTTCGGCGTTGTGTGTCCTGCAGGGCACACAACGTCGGAGCCGGCACACATACATGTGTGGTCGAGCTGTGTGCGACCGGGCCTCGAGTAATAAGGGTTGAATGGGGGATGCCCCGCAACACGGTGTGTGTTGCGGGGCATCCCCGGAAATTAGTGTTCGGCGGTGTCCTACTCTCCCACACTGATTAGGGTGCAGTACCATTGGCGCTGGTGGGCTTAGCTTCCGGGTTCGGAATGGGACCGGGCGTTTCCCCACCGCTATAGCCGCCGAAACTCTCTGAAACTCGCACCAGACGAGTTTGTTTATCTCCTGGTGTTGTTTCAGAAGTACATAGTGGATGCGACACATCTTTTATTCTTTGAGAATATAAAAGAATAAGGATGTTGTTGTAAGTCCTCGGCCGATTAGTACCAGTCACCTACACCCATTACTGGGCTTCCAGTTCTGGCCTATCAACCCCATGGTCTGTGGGGGGCCTTAACCACTCAATGGTGGTGAGAAACCTCATCTTGGAACAGGCTTCCCGCTTAGATGCTTTCAGCGGTTATCCCTTCCGAACGTAGCCAACCAGCAATGCTCCTGGCGGAACAACTGGCACACCAGAGGTTCGTCCGTCCCGGTCCTCTCGTACTAGGGACAGGTTTCCTCAAGTTTCTAACGCGCGCGGCGGATAGAGACCGAACTGTCTCACGACGTTCTAAACCCAGCTCGCGTGCCGCTTTAATGGGCGAACAGCCCAACCCTTGGGACCTACTCCAGCCCCAGGATGCGACGAGCCGACATCGAGGTGCCAAACCATCCCGTCGATATGGACTCTTGGGGAAGATCAGCCTGTTATCCCCGGGGTACCTTTTATCCGTTGAGCGACACCACTTCCACACGTTGGTGCCGGATCACTAGTCCCGACTTTCGTCCCTGCTCGACATGTACGTCTCACAGTCAAGCTCCCTTGTGCACTTACACTCACCACCTGATTGCCAACCAGGCTGAGGGAACCTTTGGGCGCCTCCGTTACCTTTTAGGAGGCAACCGCCCCAGTTAAACTACCCACCAGGCACTGTCCCTGAACCCGATCAGGGTCCGAGGTTAGAAGTCCAATACGATCAGAGTGGTATTTCAACAACGACTCCACAACCACTGGCGTGGCCACTTCACAGTCTCCCACCTATCCTACACAAACCGAACCGAACACCAATACCAAGCTATAGTGAAGGTCCCGGGGTCTTTTCGTCCTGCCGCGCGTAACGAGCATCTTTACTCGTACTGCAATTTCGCCGAGTCTGTGGTTGAGACAGCAGAGAAGTCGTTACGCCATTCGTGCAGGTCGGAACTTACCCGACAAGGAATTTCGCTACCTTAGGATGGTTATAGTTACCACCGCCGTTTACTGGGGCTTAAATTCTCAGCTTCACACCCCGAAGGGCATTAACCGGTCCTCTTAACCTTCCAGCACCGGGCAGGCGTCAGTCCGTATACATCGTCTTACGACTTCGCACGGACCTGTGTTTTTAGTAAACAGTCGCTTCTCTCTGGTCTCTGCGACCCACACCAGCTCAAACAGTCAATGTCGTCACCAGAATGGGTCCCCCTTCTCCCGAAGTTACGGGGGCATTTTGCCGAGTTCCTTAACCACAGTTCTCTCGATCGCCTTAGTATTCTCTACCTGACCACCTGTGTTGGTTTGGGGTACGGGCCGTGTACCAACTCACTAGAGGCTTTTCTCGGCAGCATAGGATCATGGAATTCACCACAACGGTTACGCATCACCTCTCAGACACCTGAAGCACGGATTTACCAATGCCTCGTCCTACAGGCTTACACCAGGACAACCATCGCCTGGCCCCACTACCTTCCTGCGTCACCCCATCGCTTGCCTACTACCACCCGAGGTCCCATGCAGCCCCCGCCGGCTACCCGAAGGCAGTCCATTGGGATTTGGATGGTTAGTACAGATGATTCAGCATGGGCGCGGATACACGGGTACGGGAATATCAACCCGTTGTCCATCGACTACGCCTGTCGGCCTCGCCTTAGGTCCCGACTCACCCTGGGCGGATTAGCCTGGCCCAGGAACCCTTGGTCATCCGGCGGCAGAGTTTCTCACTCTGCTTTCGCTACTCATGCCTGCATTCTCACTCCCACACCCTCCACACCTAGATCACTCCGGCGCTTCCACGGATGCAGGACGCTCCCCTACCCACCCACACACCTAGACCACCCTCCGCAGAAGGAAGCCAGATCATTGTGTGAGTGCCGCGGCTTCGGCGGTGTACTTGAGCCCCGCTACATTGTCGGCGCAGGATCACTTGACCAGTGAGCTATTACGCACTCTTTCAAGGGTGGCTGCTTCTAAGCCAACCTCCTGGTTGTCTTCGCGACCCCACATCCTTTTCCACTTAGTACACGCTTAGGGGCCTTAGCCGGCGATCTGGGCTGTTTCCCTCTCGACTACGAACCTTATCGCCCGCAGTCTCACTGCAGTGCTCTCACTTACCGGCATTCGGAGTTTGGCTGACGTCAGTAACCAGGTAGGGCCCATCGGCCATCCAGTAGCTCTACCTCCGGCAAGAAACACACCACGCTGCACCTAAATGCATTTCGGGGAGAACCAGCTATCACGGAGTTTGATTGGCCTTTCACCCCTACCCACAACTCATCCCCTCCATTTTCAACTGAAGTGGGTTCGGGCCTCCACGCGGTCTTACCCGCGCTTCACCCTGGCCATGGGTAGATCACTCCGCTTCGGGTCTAGACCCGGCGACTATCAACGCCCTATTCAGACTCGCTTTCGCTACGGCTACCCCACACGGGTTAACCTCGCCACCGAGCACTAACTCGCAGGCTCATTCTTCAAAAGGCACGCCATCACCCCCAGCCGACCAAACGACTCAAAGGCTTTGACGGATTGTAAGCGTCCGGTTTCAGGTACTCTTTCACTCCCCTCCCGGGGTACTTTTCACCTTTCCCTCACGGTACTAGTCCGCTATCGGTCACCAGGAAGTATTCAGGCTTACCGGGTGGTCCCGGCAGATTCACAGCAGATTCCACGAGCCCGCTGCTACTTGGGGACACCATCACGCAAGACCACACGCTTTCAGCTACCGGACTCTCACCGCCTACGGCAGACCATTCCAGGCCACTTCACCTAACGCATGGTTTTCTCACTCACGCCCCGACAGGTAGATCGAGGAAGACAGACCCCACAACACCACACACACAACCCCTACCCGGTATCACATGCGCATGGTTTAGCCATCCTCCGCTTTCGCTCGCCACTACTCACGGAATCACAATTGTTTTCTCTTCCTATGGGTACTGAGATGTTTCACTTCCCCACGTTCCCCCCACACAGCCTATACATTCAGCTGGTGGTAACACGACATCACTCGTGCTGGGTTTCCCCATTCGGACACCCTCGGATCACAGCTCGTTTGACAACTCCCCGAGGACTATCGCGGCCTACCACGTCCTTCATCGGCCCCTGGTGCCAAGGCATCCACCGAACGCCCTCAAACACTTACAACAACACCTAAACCCACAGACGCCCCCAAAACAACGGAGCCGCCCACCAGTTTAGCCATTCGCCTTACAAACATTTCTTTCAACTCGAACAAAACACACAAACCAAAAACATTGATTCGATATGCATTGCAAAAATAAAGATGCTCGCATCCACTATGCACTTCTCAAACAACACACACCCACAACCGGCCAACCCTCCACCCGCCATCACAACAGGCATCACCAGACCAACCCGCATTGCAAGCACCAAGACAACACACACGAGTGTGTTCCCTCAGAACCCCGACAGTGTATTAGCAGCATCCAACCAGTCACCCGGAAAGATCACCCAGCCACCACCAGCATCAGGCCAGCGACAGCACAACGGCGTGTTTGATGTTTCACCCTATGAACACACACCCACCCAACGGACAGACGCCGCCGGCCTGGGAATGTTGCATGCTCCTTAGAAAGGAGGTGATCCAGCCGCACCTTCCGGTACGGCTACCTTGTTACGACTTCGTCCCAATCGCCGATCCCACCTTCGACAGCTCCCTCCCACAAGGGGTTAGGCCACCGGCTTCGGGTGTTACCGACTTTCATGACGTGACGGGCGGTGTGTACAAGGCCCGGGAACGTATTCACCGCAGCGTTGCTGATCTGCGATTACTAGCGACTCCGACTTCACGGGGTCGAGTTGCAGACCCCGATCCGAACTGAGACCGGCTTTAAGGGATTCGCTCCACCTCACGGTATCGCAGCCCTCTGTACCGGCCATTGTAGCATGTGTGAAGCCCTGGACATAAGGGGCATGATGACTTGACGTCATCCCCACCTTCCTCCGAGTTGACCCCGGCAGTCTCCTGCAAGTCCCCGGCATAACCCGCTGGCAATACAGGACAAGGGTTGCGCTCGTTGCGGGACTTAACCCAACATCTCACGACACGAGCTGACGACAGCCATGCACCACCTGTACACCAACCACAAGGGAACCAACATCTCTGCTGGCGTCTGGTGTATGTCAAACCCAGGTAAGGTTCTTCGCGTTGCATCGAATTAATCCACATGCTCCGCCGCTTGTGCGGGCCCCCGTCAATTCCTTTGAGTTTTAGCCTTGCGGCCGTACTCCCCAGGCGGGGTACTTAATGCGTTAGCTACGGCACGGATCCCGTGAAATGGAACCCACACCTAGTACCCACCGTTTACGGCGTGGACTACCAGGGTATCTAATCCTGTTCGCTACCCACGCTTTCGCTCCTCAGCGTCAGTTACTACCCAGAGACCCGCCTTCGCCACCGGTGTTCCTCCTGATATCTGCGCATTTCACCGCTACACCAGGAATTCCAGTCTCCCCTGTAGTACTCAAGTCTGCCCGTATCGCCTGCACGCCTGCAGTTAAGCTGCAGAATTTCACAGACGACGCGACAAACCGCCTACGAGCTCTTTACGCCCAGTAATTCCGGACAACGCTCGCACCCTACGTATTACCGCGGCTGCTGGCACGTAGTTGGCCGGTGCTTCTTCTGCAGGTACCGTCACTCGCGCTTCGTCCCTGCTGAAAGAGGTTTACAACCCGAAGGCCGTCATCCCTCACGCGGCGTCGCTGCATCAGGCTTGCGCCCATTGTGCAATATTCCCCACTGCTGCCTCCCGTAGGAGTCTGGGCCGTGTCTCAGTCCCAGTGTGGCCGATCACCCTCTCAGGTCGGCTACCCGTCGTCGCCTTGGTAGGCCATTACCCCACCAACAAGCTGATAGGCCGCGGGCCCATCCCCAACCGCAAAAGCTTTCCACCAAGAACCATGCAATCCTTGGTCATATCCGGTATTAGACCCAGTTTCCCAGGCTTATCCCAAAGTCAGGGGCAGATCACCCACGTGTTACTCACCCGTTCGCCACTCGAGCACCCTGCAAGCAGGGCCTTTCCGTTCGACTTGCATGTGTTAAGCACGCCGCCAGCGTTCGTCCTGAGCCAGGATCAAACTCTCCATGAAAAAACATCGAAACCAAACAGTTTCAACACAAACCAGGAAAGCAAAACCTGACAAAAACAATCCAAAAAACTGGCAAAAAAATCCACACCACACCCCACAACAGGGCGCGATGCACAAAACTCTAATGCCACAAAACAAATGGCATCAAACAATCCACCAATACACTATCGAGTTCTCAAAGAACACACACCCACCAACACCACCCCACAGGGCGAACTTCGATGAGCTTGTTCTGTTTCTGAAGTGTTAACCCCTTCCGGAGCAACTCTTCCAGAGTACCAGGCACTTCACCCGTCCGCAACCCTCTCGGTTGGCGGCCAGATCCGCATCCGGCAACCCCGGGTCCTCGTCCTGGCACATGACTGTGCCCGGATCGATTTCTCGGGGGCGGTCAACGTCTACCCGGTTTCCTCTCCCCTACCGAACTCCTCTCGGAGCCCTCCGGGGCGGCGCCGCGGCGCGCTGACTTCGAATAAGTTACGCACAGAGCCCCCGCGAATCAAATCGCCAGGTGGGTTCTGACTGGTCGCACATCAGCCCTGGTCAGCGGGCCAGCCCCAGCCGTCGGAGGTCGTGCATCCGGCCGTTCCGGCCGCTCGCGATAATTGTGATCTGGGCCATGCGGGCGCGGCGATCGCCTCTCCGTTCGGTCAGCAGATGCACCCGTTCGGGCAGTTTCGCGGCAAAAGTCCAGGTCATAGCGTTGTGGTCATGAGCGTCACGACGATGAGTGCCGGACTACCGACCACTCGCCGCATCACGGTGCGGCACGTTGATGCGCTGCCTGCCGATCTTCCCCATGCCGGACGGGTTGCCTGGTCCATCGACCGGGATGGAGGTCGGGTCGAACTCGTCCACACCTTCACCGTCGCCGAGATCTCGGATGACGCAATGGTCCTCGCGCTCGAAGGCGTGATCGATGCCGG
The DNA here is from genome assembly GCF_059511865.1 of Gordonia sp. YC-XJ4. NCBI lineage: Bacteria > Bacillati > Actinomycetota > Actinomycetes > Mycobacteriales > Gordoniaceae > Gordonia > Gordonia sp. YC-XJ4. Next base: position 2,223,001 of record NZ_CM183447.1, on the reverse strand, counting down.
CGCGTTGTGTGGCCAGTGGGAGTTCGAGGAAGCCGCGGTCGGTCTGATCCGGTCGTGCAGCGAGCGCGCCGACGACGCGTGGGCCGGGTTCTACGACAACTCGCTGCGCGCGCTGCGCGACGGGACGGCGTCGTTCGCCCCGGTACACCGACGGGCGCGCTCCCTGATCAGCGGTTCGAGTGTGCTCGAAGTGGGTTGTTGCTTCGGCTTCTTCGCGCTCCGATGCGCCGAGGACGGTCTCGATGTCGCTGCGTGTGACATCTCCGTCGGTGCGGTCGACCTGCTGACTCAGGCCGCACGTCGCCGTGACACCCCCGTGCTGGCGACTGTCGGAGACGCCACCGACCTCGACCACGCCGACTCCTCGGTCGACACCGTCACGTTGATCCACCTGCTCGAGCATCTCCCCGCGGACCAGGCGCGTGCCGCCATCATCGAGGCATTGCGGGTCGCGCGTCGGCGGGTGGTGATCGCGATCCCTTATGAGGACCGTCCGAGCGAACACTTCGGCCATCTCGTTCGGTTGGGGCCCGAGAACCTGCACGCCTGGGCGGACGCAGCCGATCACGCCGGGGCCGAATTCCTCACCGATCACGGCGGCTGGTTGGTGCTCACCCCGCGCAGCTGAGCCTCATCAGATCAGCCCGCGCTTGCTCGCGATGTAGACCGCGTCGGTCCGTTTGGTCACGCCGAGCTTGCGAATGATGTTGCGGATGTGGAACTTCACGGTCGACTCGGAGATGAACAAGGTCGTACCGATGCGCTTGTTGCTCATCCCGTCGGCGAGTAGCCGCAGCACCTCGCGTTCACGTTCGGTCAGGGTCTCCGATCCACCGCCGTCGCCGGACACCGTGCGCAACACGATCGCAGCGCTACGCGGGTCGAATGCGCTGCCGCCCCCGGAGACCGACTGGATGGCACGCACCAACTCGGTGGTGTCGACGTCCTTGACGACGTAGCCACGTGCCCCCGCCTTCACCGCCCGCACCACGAGGTCGTCGTCGAGGAATGTCGTCAACACCAGACTGGCCACCTCGGGATGCCGGGCCGCGATCTCGGTGATCAGTCGTAACCCCTCGTACTCGGTGCCCGCCGTCAGTTTCAGGTCGACGACGACCACATCCGGCCGTGACCGCTCGACCTCGGCCAATGCATGGTCGAACGAATCCGCCTCGCCCACAACCGAGATCGTCTCCTCCCGTTCGAGGAGGGAGCGAATGCCTGCACGCAGGAGTGCATGGTCGTCGACCAGCATGGTGCGCACCGCCGTCGTCGCGATATCGGGGTTGTTCATCTGCTGACCTCCTGATGCAGTGACGATCGTGTTCCGGCGGAACGCCGGACCGATTCGGTGGTGGCGCGCGGCAACGACGTGGATTCGGTGACGGTGCCGGCCGGGATCTCCACCCCGACCCGCACGCCGCCGATCCGGGATCGGCGGATCCGGAACTCACCACCGAGTTCGCGCGCTCGAGCCGACATGTTCGCCAGGCCCCGATGTCGCCCGGCCAGGTCGCCCAGCGTCGCCGCACGCAGCACGCGACGCATGTGTCCCGGGTCGCCGACGCCGTTGTCGTCGACGGTCAGACTCACGTCGTGATCGCCGTAGGTGAGCACCACCCGCGCCAGTGTCGCCTCGGCGTGCACCGCGGTGTTGAACAGCGCCTCACCGGCGATGCGCAGAATGGCGTGTTGCACGTCATCGGGCAGGTCACGGGGCCGGCCCACCACCCGGACCTCGGTCTCCAGATCGGCCGGCATGTGCATCGAGCACAGTTCGTCGAGAACCTCACCCAGGCTCAGCCCCTCCACGGACGGGGACTGGTTCAGGGCGTAGATCACCGAGCGCAGTTGTTCGACCGCGTTGCGGGTCAGCGTTCCTGCGACCTCGAGTCGCTCGGCGGTCTCCGGGTCGCACTCCATCCGGCATACCTCGATCTGCACACCCGCCGACAGCACCGACTGCGTCACCGAGTCGTGCAACTCCCGGGCGATGCGTTCACGCTCCTCGGTGACCAGCCGTTGTCGCATCACCGCCGACAACTCACGTTGTGTGCGTTGCAATTCCACGTTCTGCACCGCCAGATCGGTGGCCTGCTCGCGGGCCTTGGCGTAGGCATCCTCGGCGCGGGCGAGTTGATGGCGACTCTCCTCGAGCAGCGCCGCATTGAGCAGGGCCACCACCGCTTGTCGGGCGAGGATGCGCATCACCACCAGGTCGGCGGAGTCGACGACGTGGCGCGGTGGCGTCCACGCCGACAGCCCGCCGACCACCCGGCCGTCGAGGTGCACCGGCACATGCAGATGGTGATCGGCGACGACCGGTCGGACGAGCTCGCCAAGCTGGTTGCGCAGGATGTCGTTGAGGCGGTTGAGCACCTCGTCGGGCAGGTGGCTCGGCGTGCGCGCGACCTGCACGCCCTCGAAGGCGTAGATGGTGCCGTCGCCGTCCATCATCAGGTGGCGCGGACCCGTGCGATCGAGTTCGCCGTCGCACAGGGCGAACACCACCCAATCGGCCTCGAGGTGTTCGGCCACCGCACGCACCACCGAGAGCACGAGTGTCTCCGGCCCCTCCGCGGTCTGCACGAGGGCTCGCGAGATGCGGTCCAGTGCGCCGACCACACGACCGAGGCGCTCCTCGACCCCACGGAACTGCGCGTAATGCGAGCCCTTCACCGAGTGCAACCCGATCAGCGAATCGAAGTCCGTTCCGCCGACCTCGTCCCCGCCGGGCGTCAGGTCGCGGTCGCCGAACCTCGAGGAGACGCTCATAGTGCCTCGCGATAGAGACGGGCGACATCGGCCGGGGTCGGCTGGCGCGGGTTCGTCCGCATGCAGGCATCGACCAACGCGTTGGCGGTCAGCGCGTTGATGTGTGCGGCGGAGACTCCGAGCTGCGACAGGCGAGCCGGCATCCCGATCCGTCGTGAGAGCTCGCACACCGCATCGGCGAATCGCTCGGCGGTCACGAACGCCGACGACGACGTCGGCACACCGACGGCCGGGGCCAGATCGACGAAGGGGGTCGGGTCGGTCTCGGCGTTGAACCGGATGACGTGCGGGAGCAGAACCGAATTGATCGCTCCGTGCGCGGCGTCGCACAGTCCGCCGACCGGATGGCTCATCGCGTGGGTGGCGCCGAGAATGGCATTGGTGAACGCCATCCCGGCCTCGAGCGCGGCGTAGGCCATGTCGAGTCCGGCGTCGGGGTCACCGGGAGCGTCAACGAATCGCTCGATCGACCGCCATGCGGTCCCGATGGCCGACAGGGCCGAACGATCGGTGAGCCTGGTGTGCGCCAGCGATGCATAGGCCTCGATGCAGTGCGTGATCGCGTCCATCCCCGACTGCGCGGCCACCTCGGGTGGCAGCGTGGCCAGTGCGTGGGGATCGATCACCGATACATTCGGCACCAATCCGCGTCCGATGATCGTCACCTTCGTCATGCGATCCACGTCGTTGACGATGCAGAACTGCGACACGTCCGACCCACTGCCCGCAGTGGTCGGCGCAGCGACCAACGGCGGTAACGGGATGCGGGCGCGATCGATGCCCTCGTAGGACAGGATGTGGCCCCCGTTGGCCGCGAGGATGGCCACCCCCTTGGCGGCGTCGATCACCGATCCCCCGCCGAGCGCCACGATCCCGTCCGAGCGTGTCTGCTCGTAGTGTTCGAAGCCCAGGGCGATTTCCGGCGCCCGGGGATTCGGTGAGACATCGGTGAAGGAGGCCACCTTGAGGTCTGCCGCCCGCAACCGTTGCGCGAGGCGCGGATACCACGGGGTGGCCACCAGATTGCGGTCCGAGACGATCATCAGCCGACGCATCCCCAGACCTGCTGCGGCCGTGGGGATCTCATCCAGAGCCCCGGGACCGACGATCACCTCGGGGGTATGGAACTTGACGACCGGGATCCGCGTCGCCCGCGCTCGGGGTTGCGGCCGTTCCGAATCCACCTCGGGTCGGGCCTCACCGATATCGGCGTGCATCCCGTTCACCCACCTCGTCGCCCCACCAGTCGTTGCCGAAATCCTACGCGGCCGCCTGCGGTTCACGCGCCGTATGCGCTGACCGAGACCTGCTCGAGCGCCGCGAGGTCGTGGACGACGTGCACACGGTCGCACAGCGTGGCGTAGGCCGGCAGGTCGCACGACCCGAGACCCCACGAGTAGCTGGGTTCGGGGGTGATCCAGATGGTCTCCCGGGCCCGGCGGCTGATCTCCTCCAACGCGTCGAGGTTCGGGTCGCGGCCGTTGTTGCGACCGTCGCCGAGCACGATCACGGTGGTGCGCCGGGTGATCGCGCCGCCGAACTCGTCGAGGAAACACTGCAGAGCGTTCCCGTAATCGGAGTCGGCGTCGGTGTCGAGGACACCGCCGGCCGGCAGGCCCGAAACGACCAGGGACAGCGCCTCCTCGGCCGGGTGTTCGGCGAAGAGATCGGTGATCTCGACGAGGTCGGACACGAAGGCGAACGACCGGACGTGGGCCACCATGCTCTGCAGTCCGTGCACGAGTTGCAGGGTGAAACGGGCTGCGCTGCGCACCGACAACGACACATCGGCGAGGATCAGCAGCGACGGGCGGTCCTCGACCTTGGCAACGGTGATGGGCCGGAACGGCACCCCGTCGAATCGCAGGTTCGCGCGCATCGTGCGGGCCGCGTCGACAGTGCCGCGGGCGGCCAGTTTGCGTCGGGCACGCGGCGCGCCGTGCAGCGATCGGATGAGCCTGCGGATCGACTCCTCCAGGCTGGCCCGCTCGTGCTCGTGAATGGCATCGCGCACCGATGCCTTCACCTCACGATCCTCGATCTCGTGGTCGGTCGCCATGAGCGCCTCGAGGTGATCACGCAGCTTCTCGGGCAAACCGTCGAGCAATCCCGCCAGTGCGCTGCGCAACCGGGCGATCTCCTCGCGGTCGGGCTGCGGACCGGACAGTCCCCCGGCGTCGTCGAGCCAGTCGAGCAGCGCCATCTCCTGCGCCACCGACAACTCGGCGTCGAGCTGGGTCGGATTGCCGGTGACGAGCTCACCCGGCCGACCCGGGTTGTGCAGGCGGGACACCGTCAGTTGCACACGGGCGGCCTGCTCGGAGTTCGGCACCGAATCCGCCGACAGCACGATCTCGTCGGTCAGCGACGCCATGTCGAGTTTGTTGGCCTCCTGATGCAGGTTGTACTGCTCGGCGAGGTCCTCGGGGTCGAAGTAGTCGCGGATGTTCGACGGCGGGCCGTGACTGTGACCTTGCTGCGGGGTGTTACTCACCTCGTCGGACAGGGTGTACTCGGCGAGCTCACCGGTGTCGGAAAGATCGTCGTGACTGTGCGAATGTCCGTGTCCGTCATCGGTGTCGAGCACCGGACGCAACGAGAAGTACTTGTCGAAGACCTCGTCGAAGGTCTGCTCGTCGCGTCGGTCCTTGACCAGACACGCCTGCAGCGCCGAGCGCATGAGTTCACGGTCGGCGAGGATCTCGGCGGTACCCACGGCCGCAATCGCGTCCATCGCCTCCGAGACGCCGATGCGCACGCCGTGCAAACGCAGTAGCCGGACGAACCGGTGGACCGCTCCTTCCATGACGCCGCTCCCTAGAACGGACGCTTGCGGCGGGTACCCGAACCCGAGCGGGAACGGCCGGTGTCGCCGAATGAGCGACTGCCCTGCGTGGCACTCACCGCCCGGGTACCGGCATCGCTCTTGGCCCCGGGCGAGCCGTAGTAGTCGTCGCCGTGGCGCCCGGGCTTGTCCTTCTCGGCACGTTTGGCGCGACCACCGTGCGGGTCGTCATGCGTGTGTTCGCCGTCGTGGGCGTCGTCGTGGGTGTGGGAATGCCCGTCGTGCGAATGGGAATGGCCCTGATCGTGGGAATGTCCGTGGGTGTGCAGGTGATCGGGCACCTGCGCGTTCGGATCCACCAGCCGGGGCAGTGTGGTTCCCCCGGAATCGTGGAGGACTCCTCTATGCGGCTTCGGGCTCGGTGACTGCGGTGTTCTCGTAGTCGACCGGACTCATCATCCCGATCGCGCTGTGGCGACGCTGGTGATTGTAGAAGCCGTAGCACCACTCCAACACGACCGCCTGCGCCTCCATGATAGTATGGAACTCGTTGCGTGACAACACTTCCCACTCCAAAGAAGAGAAGAATGCCTCCGCTGCGGCGTTGTCGAAACACGATCCGACCCGGCCCATCGACTGCCGGATACCCATCTTCTGGCACAGCCTGGTGAACCGTCTCGCGGTGTACGTCGACCCACGATCGGTGTGGAAAATCAGCTTCTGCGCATCGTCATCACGCCATATCGCCTGCATACCGCCCCGCGTGGCGACCCCCATCTCGATCGCCGCACACGCCAACGCTGCATCCGGGTGACGACTGGTGGCCGCCCCCAGCAGGCGGCGACTGTAGAGGTCGATGACCGTGGCCAGATACAGCTTGCCCGCCGCGGTCGGGATCTCGGTGATGTCGCCGACCCACCGCTGATCGGGGCACTGTGCGGTGAAATCGCGACCCAACAAATCGGGGAACTTCGGGGCGGTCTTGTCCTGACGGGTCAGCCCGTTGCGCCGGCGGATCCGCCGCGCGACCAGGCCCTGACGACACATCGAATCAGCGACAGTCTTCTCGGTCACCGTCCACCCGTCAGCACGCAGATCCGCATGCAGGCGCGGTGACCCGTGCAGGCCGCGGGCCTTGTCGAACGCCACCGCCACGGCCCGGTCGATGGTGTCCCGGCGATAGTCGCGGGTGGTGTGCAAACCCGTTGCCGCACCCGGCGATTGGGTCCGCTTATGCCATTTGTAGAACCACGCCTCGCTGACCCCGAGCAGCCGGCAGGACACCGCGTGTGGCACCCGATAGTTGGTCCTCTGGTCGGCGATAAAGCGTGCCACGCTCACTTCGTCGCCTCCTTCACCCACAGGACCACTGATCGCTTGAGGACATCACGCTCCATGCGCAGCTCGGCGACCTCGTCACGCAACCGTTTGAGCTCAGCAGCGTCATCAACGGTCAGCTCGCCGCGGCCCTCCCGCTCGGCGCGCGCCCGGTTGACCCAGTTACCCAAGGTGCCCTCGTTGACCCCCAGGTCTCGAGCGACCTGGGCGATCGGCTTACCTGTCTCCTCGACGATCCGGACCGCCCCATCACGAAACTCCCGGTCGTACTTCTTCCGCTTCTCTGGCATCGTGCTCCTCATTATCGATGCCTCTACGGTTCGGGGGGAACCTCACAGGGCGTCGAGTGCGCGGGTGAGGTCGCGGTCGTACTTGACGACCACGTTGGCGGTCTGACCGAGGATGTCGGCGGAGAGTTCGTCGGCGCCGAGCACCGCGAGGGTGCGCGCCCAATCGATCGCCTCGGAGATACTCGGCGCCTTGCGCAGGTCGAGTTCGCGCAGACCGCGCACGATCTCCACGAGTTTGGCCGCGAGCGTCTCGGCCAGGCCCGTGTTCTTGGACTTGATGATCTCCAATTCCCGTGTGGCATCCGGGTAATCGAGCGACAGATGCAGGCACCGGCGTTTGAGTGCCGCCGACAGATCGCGAGTGTTGTTGGAGGTCAACACGATCATCGGCTGGTGCTTGGCGACGAAGGTACCGATCTCGGGCACCGACACCTGGTATTCGGCGAGGAGTTCGAGCAGCACCGCCTCGAGCGCCTCGTCGGCACGATCGACCTCATCGATCAGCAGGACGACCGGGCGTTCGCTGCGCACCGCCTCGAGCAGCGGCCGGGGGGCGAGAAAGCGCTCGGAGAAGAACACGCTCTCCTCGGCACCGATGCGGTCGACCGCCTCCGACAGTGAGTCGGCGTCGGCGACGACCGCAGAGATCTTCTCCCGCAACACCTGGGTGTAGAGCAACTGCTTGCCGTAATCCCACTCGTAGAGCGCGGTGGTCTCGTCCTGACCCTCATAACACTGCAGCCGCAACAGATCTCGGCCCGTCACCTCTGCCAGGGTCTTGGCGAGTTGCGTCTTGCCAACGCCTGCCGGACCCTCGAGCAGGACCGGTTTGCCGAGCCGGCTCTGCAGGAAGACGGTGGTCGCCAGACGTTGATCGGCCAGGTAACCCGCCTCGGCGAACCGGGCGACCACGTCGTCGACATCACGGAATCCGCCCGGATCGGGTTGGCTCGCAGCATCTTCGACGTGCGGGGCGACGGTGTCGTCGGTGGTGACGGTGGAGGTGGGCATCGATCTCTCCTGAGGTCTGGTGGATGTGGGCCGGCGGCCGGTGGCCACGCCGGTGGTCACCCGAATTGGGGGCGTTCGGGTGACCACCGGCGTGTGGTGATGTGGGGACACGCTATTCGGGGCAGACACATCCCCACATCGGTCTTCATCGGCGACGCACCTCTTACGGGAGCAATTCGTCCAGATCGCCGTTGACGCAGTGCTCGACGACCGGGCGAACGGTCTCGAAGGTGCACTCCTTGGGGTTACCCGGGGTGCACGCGTCACCGAGCACGTGGTTGGTCAGCGCGTCGATGGTGGCCGCGTCGGTGGTGATCTCCTTGCGGTTCTCGTAGTACTTCGTCGGCCCCTCACCGAGACGGTTCTTCGGGTAGGTGTTCTGCTTGACGTCGGCGAACTTCTCGACGATGCCCACGTCGCGCAGCAACCGGATCGCCGCTTCGAGCGCGGCATCGGCGGCCTGGACCTTGGTCATACCGTGGGTGTCGACGCCCATCGCGTCGGCCATGTCGGCGAAGCGCTCGTACATGACCGGCATGTTGAAGGCCCACACGCGCGGCAACGCAATCGCGTTGTTGAGTCCGTGGTGGGTGTCGAAGAACGCCGAAACCGCATGGCTGATCGAGTGGATGATGCCGAGACCACCGGAATTGAACGCCTGCGCGGCGATGTACTGCGCGTACATCATGCCCTCGCGGCCGGCGAGTTCGGTCGGGTTCCAGGTGGCCTCACGCAGATGACGAGCCGTCATCCGCACCGCGTGCAGGGCGTTGCCCATCGACGGCGGGAAGTTCAGGCGCGACACATACGGTTCCGAGGCGTGGGCGAGCACGTCGAAACCACACTGGGCGGTGAAGGCGACCGGGCAGTCGTAGTAGAGCACCGGGTCGTCGATCGCCAGGGTGGTCACCGCCGCGTCGTCGAAGGCGACATACTTGTGCGGCTTGTCGGGATCGGTTGTGGTGTCGGTGATCACGTAGGCCCACGAGGTCTCCGACCCGGTACCCGCGGTCGTCGACACCGCGATGTGCGGCGGGTTCTTGGGGTTCTCGCTCTTGTTGAAGCCCTCGAACTCGTTGACGTTGCGGCCGTCGTGCGCGACCGAGATGCGCGCACCCTTGCAGGCGTCGTGCGCCGAACCGCCGCCGATGGAGATGAACGAGTCGCACTTCTCCGAGTTGTACAACGACACGGCATCCATGACGTTGTAGTCCTTGGGGTTGGACTCGACCTGGTCGTACACGACGACCTCGAGGCCGTGGTACTTGCACGACTCGACGATCTTGTGGACGGTATCGCTACCCCGCAGACCGGTGGTCATCACGAGGGTCTTCTTGAACCCGAGTTTGAGAGCCTCGGGGCCGATCATCTCGTGCGCGCCCGGGCCCATCATCGCGCGCGGGAACGGGTGAAACTCCTTGATGGGAAACGGTTTGAGTAGTTCGTCTACCTGCATCTGACCTGTCCTCCTTCATCCGACGCACACCGCGTGACGCCGACTTGAGCACCGGCGACGTTACGCGCGTCACACCATGTGTCAGAAGTGTTGTGAGGCCAAACCGTCCCTATTGCACCGAGTGCCAACCGAAGGGCAGTGCGCCCCCTGCCCGAGTGGTCAGGGTGATGCCATCCGGAGGGTCAGTCACCGGGCCGACACCTGAGCGGAACGCGCCCGGCGCACTGCATCGATGTCGAAACCCCAGGGCATCTCGAGACGATGCGCGGCAAGCAATTCCGAATCCGACAGGATGTCGTCGACGTCGCCGTCGGCGACCACTCGTCCGGCGTCGAGGACCACCGCGCGGTCACACAACTGCGCCGCATACAGCAGGTCGTGGGTGACCACGAGCATCGTCGTCCGCAGCGTCAGCAGAGTGTCGGCAAGTTCGCGCCGCGCCTGCGGGTCGAGGTTCGCCGACGGCTCGTCGAGAACCAGAATGTCTGGGCGGCAAGCCAATACGCTCGCGAGTGCACCACGGCGGCGCTGCCCTCCGGACAGGTGGTGCGGACTTCGCCTCGCATGCTCGGTCATCGAGACCGCCGCCAGCGCCTCCTGCACACGGTCGGCGAGTTCGTCACCGCGCACCCCGAAATTGGCGGGCCCGAATGCCACGTCCTCGGCGAGCGTGGGCATGAACAACTGGTCGTCGGGGTCCTGGAAGACCAGGCCCACGCGGCGTCGGACCTCGCGCAGGGTGTCCTTGCCCACGCGGGAGCCGTGGACGGTCACCGACCCGGCACTCGGCAGAAGGACTCCGTTGAGCTGCAGCATCAGTGTCGTCTTGCCCGCGCCGTTGGGGCCGAGCAACGCGATCCGCTCGCCCGGTTCGACGACGAGATCGAGGTGGTCGATGGCGAGGTGTCCGTCGGGGTAGGCGTAGCGCAGTCCGGCGATCTCGATGGCGGGAGTCATCGCAACACCCAGGCGGCCGCGGCGATCGCGGTCGCGGCCAGCGCGGGTGTCACGATCACCAACCACTGGCCGGCGCTCGCACGGGCGGAGGTCACCACCCCGGGCATCTCCGGGATCGTGCCGGTGAAACCCCGCGACATCATCGCCAGATGGACCCGCTCGCCGCGCTCGTACGAACGGAGGAACAGTGCGCCAACACCTTTGGCGATCGCACCGATCTGGTGGATCGCTCGCGGTGAGTCCCCGCGGGCGACGCGGGCGATCTGCATGCGTCGGATCTCGGCGGTCAACAGATCGACGTAACGCAGCATCATGACGAAGATCGGGGTGATCGACGCGGGCACGCCGAGTCGGGTGAGCGCCACCGGCAGCTCACGCGCCGGCGTGGTGGCAGCGAAGGTCAGCGATGCCGCGACTCCGAGCGTGCCCTTGATGACGATCCCCCACCCGGCGTACAGCCCGGGCACCGACAACGAGAGCCCGGCGACGGCGACCCGCTCGCCACCTTCGGCGAAGGGCAGCAACACCGCAAGAATCACGAACGGGACCTCGATCAGCATGCGTGGAGCAATCCATGCCGGTGAGATCCGGGCGACGACCCACACCGCGGCCAGGACGATCGCGAAACCCGCGTAGGGCCAGAACATCTCACGCGGGGTGGCGACCACCGCGAAGACGAAGAAGACCAGGCAGACGATCTTCACCTCGGCGGGCGCGCGGTGAACCGCGGAGTCGCCGGCGCGGTAGACCGGGTGCGGGTGTCCGGCTCCCATCGACTCAGTCTCCCGATCCGGTCCCCGACCGGGCGACACCGGTACGGGCACGTCGAGCCCCGCCGATGATCCAGAACAGGCCCGCGGCGATCACGAGGGTGATCACCACGCCGATCACCCCGGCGATCCCGTTGGTGTAGCCGATTCCGCGAAAGCTGTAGTCGGCCAGCGGCGATGAGGCCATGGCGTGGTCGGTGGCATGCTGCGCGATGCAGTCTCCGGTGAGTTGCTCGGCACCGTCGACCTCGGTCGTCTCGCACCCCCGCAGCGTGGTCGAGTCCAGACCGTCCGGTGACGAACTGGCCAGATAGGACACCAGACCTGCGATGAGCAAGGCCACCACACCGAACGCGATGAGGAAGGTCCTGCGATGGACCCGGGGCGAGCGGTCGCGGCGATCGCCGGAGGTTCCGGTGGCGGTCATGCCGTCGCTCCGATCAGCGTGGCGGGAGAGTCGGTGCGACGCAACAGGTAGACGAGATCGGGGCGGGCCCGGGCGACCGCCACCACGGTCGCCGCGGTGATCAGCCCTTCGCCGACCCCGATCAACAGGTGCGTGCCCCACATGTAGCTCGCGACCGCGGTCATCGACGTCGCCGCCGCTCCACCGATGGCGTATTCGACGACGAATCCGGTTGCCGCGCACATGGTCCCGCAGAGCGCCGAGACGAAGGCCACCACCCCCAGACCGGCGAGCGGGTGATCCGACCGGCCCCGGCGACCAACACGCAGCAGTCGCGACGCGACCACCGCGACGCCGTAGCCGACGAACGTCGAGAGGAGAGCCATGTTGGTGAGGTTGGCCCCGAGGGCGGTGATGCCGCCGTCGGCGAACAGCAGGCACTGCACGATCAACACGATCGCGATGCACAACGCGCCGGTGTAGGGCCCCACCAGGATTGCGGCGAGTGCACCTCCGAGCAGATGCCCGCTCACACCGGGGAGGACGGGGAAATTGATCATCTGGACGGCGAAGATGAAAGCGGCCACGAGGCCGGCCATCGGCACGGTCTTCTCGTCGAGGTCGCGGCGCGCACGCCAGGCACAGAAGGCCAGTCCGACCACGGCGATGGCGCCGAACAGGAGCGAGGTCGGTGCGTTGATGATGCCGTCGCTCATATGCATGGCGACTGGGGTGGTGGACATGAGCAGTGCCCTTCGAGATCCCTGGAGGTACACGCCCGGACGGCGCGATACGGGAAACACTAAAACCGGACATCACATCTGTCCACTTATTCAGATGTTGAGGTGCTCAGACTGTCCGACCGGTCAGGTGTGGCCCTGACCACAATTCGACGACGCATTGTCGGGTCGGATCGGCACGCCCTGTTGGAGCGGGTCAGGACGTTGTTGGCGCTGCGGCGAACAGTCCCGCTGAGCGAGGCTGTTCGATGGGATCTGCCAGGATCGCTCCGGAGCGGAGTAGTGCGAATGTGCGCTGGGCGATGGACGGGAGTCGGGAGTCGAGCGCGGTGAGTGGGGTGGTGTGATCCGTGAGTTCACGGACTGCGCTGATCGCCTTCTGTACTTCGGGGATGCGGTAGCCGCCCGCGCGAAGGGCAGCGACGATGCGGGCGTCGCGGATCGCGACACCCGGGTAGCGTCGTACACTTCCGGCCGGCGTGGAGACTCTTTGAGGCGTGATCAGGCCGACACTTTCCCAGAAGCGAAGCGTGGACGCCTTCACTTCGAGGGCTTGCGCGAGCTCGGTTATGGTCATGCAGTCGTCTTCGGTGGGCGCGACGTCGGCGGTTTCCTCGGAACTGATGGACGTCAGTGCCGATCGCGCGGCCAGTGTGTGTTCGCGTTCCCTGTTGAGCCTGGTGTGGAGCTCGCTGATCATGGCTGCAGCGTAATCGCTTGGAGCACTGCGGATTTGCCGCATCGTGCGGCACGCCACGACCGGTCGGACGGCGTACGCCAGGTCGCGGTAGGCACACAAGCTGTGCACGTGCTCTGGCGAGAACTGTCGGTAGCCGCTGCGGGTTCTCGGCGCCGGCGGAATCACGCCGAGTGCTTCCAGGTCACGCACTTGCTGAACCGAGTACCCCGCTGCCGCTGCTACATCGGCAGTCGTCATCGTCGGCGATAGTCCCTCCGTGCGCATGCAACCCTCCATAAACGCTTCAAGTACATGCTTGAAGTATGAACATGGACCAACTGTTGCAAACAATCCGATCGTTTGATGGGCTGCTCGAGTTCGCACCTACCGAGGGTGACGAGTTCCCGCCAACCGCTTGGGGCGATCACTTCTTCTACTACGCCCCCGACGGCCAGGTGCCGAAACGTCAGCAGCCCTACGCCACCATCGTCACAAAGAACTACCCCGACGACTCCCTGTCCGACCTTGACAAGCCCGGCCGGTGGCGACTGAACATTCACGTCGGCACCACCACGGCTCGTGAACTGACCGACAAAACGGCTGTGCCTACTGATGATCAGTGGGACTTCGCAGCGCCCGACGTTGTCTTTCCGCACCCCCTGTATCGCCACCAGGGGTGGGTATCGATCGTCAACCCGGGTGCTCGCACCAGCATGCTGGCTGTCCGCCTCCTTCGTCAGGCGCACGAGGCCGCACGTCACCGCCTCGAGCATCGACGTTCCCGGGAACGGATCGAACGCGAGCCCGGAGCGGGCGGCACCCGATGACACCGCAGTGCACCGCTCACCGTCGAAGGTAGACGACGGCTGATCGAGCAATGCCGTACCTCCACACCGCGCCTGCACATAGTGCACCTGGGCGTAAAGGTCGTCATGACCTCATCCACCTAGTGGTGGTGGCCGGCCCCGATCCAGTGCAGGAGTTGATGAACGGTCTCGTCCTCGAGTCGGTAGCTGACCGAGCGGCCCTGGCGGGTGGAGGTGACCCATCCCTGATGTCGCAGCACGCGCAGGGCCTGCGAGACCGCGGTCTCGGTTCGCCCAACCTCGGTGGCGAGGTCGCCGACGATGATGCCCGGCGTCCGGTGCAGTACCAGCAGGATCTCGAGGCGGTGGGGATCGGACAACAGGTCGAAGCGACTCGCCCACGCGGCGATGTCGACCTCGCCGGTCGGGTGGGCGCTCATCCCCGGACCCGCTCGATGCCGCCACCGAGCCGGGTGAGGTTCTCCTCGAAGTTCGGGTAGCCGCGGTCGATGTGCTCGATGTCGTGCACCTCGGTGACCCCGTCGGCGACGAGGCCGGCCAGGACCAACCCGGCGCCCGCACGGATGTCCGAACACCACACCGGGGCACTCGAGAGTCGCTCGATACCGCGGACGACGGCGTGATGGCCGTCGGTGCGGGCGTCGGCTCCCAGACGCACCATCTCCTCGACGAAGCGGAAGCGCGCCTCGAACACGTTCTCGGTGATCACCGACATGCCGTCGGCGACCGCCGCGAGTCCGATCGCCATCGGCTGCAGGTCCGTCGGGAACCCGGGAAACGGCAGGGTCGACACGTTGACCGCGGTGGGCCTGCCGTCGTGGCGTACCCGGAAACCGTCGGGCAGGGTATCCACCCGGGCGCCGGTGTCGACCAGTTTGTTGAGGACGAGCTGCAGGTGCGCGGGCGCGACGCCGCGCACCGTCACGTCGCCACGGGTCATCGCCGCGGCGATCCCCCAGGTGGCACCGACGATCCGGTCGCCGATCACCCGATGCTCGGTGGGATGGAGTCGATCGACACCGGTCACCGTCAGCGTCGAGGTGCCGGCACCGTCGATCCGTGCACCCATCTGCGAGAGCATCACGCACAGGTCGACGATCTCCGGCTCGCGGGCGGCGTTGTCGATCGTGGTCTGCCCGTCCGCGAGCACCGCGGCCATCAGGATGTTCTCGGTCGCGCCGACCGACGGGAATTCCAGCGCGACCGGTGCACCGACCAGGGCGTCCGCCTCGGCGACCACACAGCCGTGCTCGATCGCGCTGTGCGCACCGAGCGCGCGCAGACCGGCCTGATGCATGTCGAGCGGCCGGGACCCGATCGCGTCCCCACCGGGGAGTGCGACGACCGCCCGGCGGCAGCGAGCCATCAACGGCCCCAGCACACACACCGACGCGCGGAACTGTTTCACCGCGTCGAAGTCGGCGTGGTACTTCGGCTCGGCGGGCGCATCGATCACGACGGTGTCGCCGTCGATGGAGACCGTCGCACCCAACCCCCGCAGCACGTCGGCCATCAGCGGTACGTCGGCGATCTCCGGCGAATTGGTCAATGTGGTCGTGCCCTCGGCGAGCAATGCGGCGGCCATCAACTTCAGGACGCTGTTCTTGGCGCCGCCCACCGAGACCTCACCCTGCAGACGGGCTCCCCCGGTCACCAGATAGCGATCAGTCACGCCAGACAGCTTATCCGCCCGCCACCGCCACCCTGGCGAGGCGCTAGATTCGGGACCTATGGCCGTACATCTCACCCGCATCTACACGCGCACCGGCGACGACGGGAGCACCGGGCTCAGTGACTTCTCGCGCGTATCCAAGACCGATCCGCGAGTGGTCGCCTACGCCGACTGCGATGAGGCCAATGCGGCGATCGGGGCGGCGCTATCGCTCGGCGGACCGGTTCCCGACGACATCGCGGCGGTATTGCGGACGGTCCAGAACGACCTGTTCGATGCCGGCGCCGACCTGTCCACACCGGTGGTCGAGGACCCGAAGTACCCGCCGCTGCGCATCGAGCAGGACTACATCGATGCACTCGAACACTGGTGTGATGCGTTCGGCGAGCCCCTGCCGTCACTCGATTCCTTCATCCTGCCCGGCGGCAGTCCCCTCTCGGCTCTGCTCCACCAGGCCAGAACCGTCACCCGGCGCGCCGAGCGATCGGCGTGGGCGGCCGTCGACGCCGACCCCGACGCCACCTCGGTGCTCCCGGCGCGCTACCTGAATCGGCTCTCGGATCTGCTGTTCATCCTCTCGCGCGTGGCCAACCGACCACCCCACGGCGACGGCGACATCACCTGGGTACCGGGCGGTCAACGTCACCGGCCGGATAAGACGGCGTCCGAGTGATCACCGCGTGATCTGATTCTCGAACGCTCAGGCGCTGCGGCGTTCGGCGCGAGCCGACCGCCGGGACTCCAACCAGGACTGGAATGCGGTGACCCCACCGGCGTCGAAGGCGATCTCGTAGTCCTTGCCGGCACCCGAGCCGACGGACTGGTGCACGTGCAGGATGATCAAGCCCTCGAGGATGTCGCGTTCGCTGCCGACGGCGCGTCGGCGTCCGGAGATCTCGATCGAACGCCGGGGCAGGGTGTGTGACGGACCCGCGCGCAGAGAACTCAGCCGGAAATATCGCAGTGCTTCGTCACTGTAGTGGACAGTCCCGTGCCGCCAGCCCTCGTCGACATCGGCCGGCAGGGTCCGCAGCAGCACCGGTGTACCACCGCGCCGCAGCTGGCCCACCCGGTAGGCGAGCAGACCGCACACGCACAGGGCGATGAGGAGCAGGACGCTCAGCGTGATCACGAGTTCGGACACCCTGGTGCACCTCCTCGTTGCCGCCCGGAGCGCATCGATGCCGTCCGGTCATGACGTGGCCGTGGTCGTGCGTGGGTCTCCTCCAGGATGCCACCCCGGAACAGCACACGACCGGCCACCCGCACTGGGGTGGCCGGTCGTGTCATCACTGTTGACGTGTTCGGCGGTCTACGAGGCCAGTTGCTCGGCCGCGGACAGACGAGCCTGCGCGTGGTTGTACTCGTCGGAACCGGGCTCGGCCGACTCGAGAGCCGAGCGTTCGGCGGCGACGTCGACGTCGTCGGCCCACTCGGCCGACTCGGCGAGGATCGTCACCGACTGCCCGGTGATCGACAGGAATCCGCCCTCGATCGCGGCCGCCTTTCGCTCACCGCTCTCCTCGACGATCACCACGTATCCGCCGGGCACCAGCTGGCCCAGCAGTGGCTCGTGGTTGGCCATCACACCGAGTTCACCCACGGTGGTGCGGGCGATCACGAAGGTCGCCTCACCGGAGTAGAGTTCGGCGTCGGCCGAGACGACCTCGACGTGGAACGCTTTGTCTGCCATGTCGACCCGCTACTTTCCGGCGATCTTCTCGGCAGCAGCCTCCACGTCGTCGAGTCCACCGCAGCTGTTGAACGCCTGCTCGGGGTAATGATCGAACTCGCCCTTGCAGACCCGGTCGAAGGCCTCGATGGTGTCGGCGAGCGGGACGACCGAACCCTTCTGTCCGGTGAACTTCTCGGCGACCAGGAAGTTCTGGCCGAGGAACTTCTGGATGCGACGCGCGCGCTGCACGGTCACCTTGTCCTCTTCGGAGAGCTCGTCCATACCGAGGATGGCGATGATGTCCTGCAGTTCCTTGTACTTCTGCAGGATGCGCTTGACCTCGTTGGCGACGCGGAAGTGCTCGTCGCCGACGATCGAGGCCTCCAGGATGCGCGAGGTCGAGGTCAGCGGGTCCACGGCCGGGTAGATACCCAGCTGCGAGATCGGACGTGAGAGCTCGGTGGTCGCATCGAGGTGCGCGAAGGTGGTGGCCGGCGCCGGGTCGGTGTAGTCGTCGGCGGGCACGTAGATCGCCTGCAGCGAGGTGATCGAGCGACCCTTCGTCGAGGTGATTCGCTCCTGCAGCTCACCCATCTCGTCGGCCAGCGTGGGCTGGTAACCCACCGCGGACGGCATACGGCCGAGCAGCGTGGACACCTCGGAACCGGCCTGGGTGAACCGGAAGATGTTGTCGATGAACAGCAGCACGTCCTGGTGCTTGACGTCGCGGAAGTACTCCGCCATCGTCAGCGCCGACAGTGCCACGCGCATACGCGTGCCCGGCGGCTCGTCCATCTGACCGAACACCAACGCGGTGTCCTGCAGGACGCCCATCTCCTCCATCTCGAGGTGGAGGTCGGTGCCCTCACGGGTGCGCTCGCCGACGCCGGCGAACACCGAGGTACCGGAGAACTCACGGGCGATACGGGTGATCATCTCCTGGATGAGGACGGTCTTGCCCACGCCGGCGCCGCCGAACAGGCCGATCTTGCCGCCCTTGACGTACGGGGTCAGCAGGTCGATGACCTTGATACCGGTCTCGAGGATCTCGGTCTTGCCCTCGAGCTCGTCGAAGGCCGGCGGCTTGCGGTGGATGCTCCACTGCTCGCCGTCGCGGCCGAGGCCCGGGCTGTCGAGGCAGTCACCGAGGGCGTTGAACACGTGACCCTTGACCACGTCGCCGACGGGCACCTGGATCGAGTGGCCGGTGTCGGTGACCTGGGCACCGCGGATCAACCCGTCGGTCGGCTGCATCGAGATGGTGCGAACGAGGTTGTCGCCGAGGTGCTGCGCGACCTCGAGGGTCAGCGTCTTGGCGACCGACTCGAGCTTGATCTCGGCGTGCAGGGCGTTGAACAGATCTGGGATCGATCCCCGCGGGAATTCGACGTCGACCACGGGGCCGATGATGCGGACGATCCGGCCGTCGGCCGACCCCGACGACTGCGAGGCTGGGGTTTCTACTGCTGCGGTCATGGTGGTTGGATACTTCCTCTTGTCGAAAGATTGTGTCCGGCGGGGTTCGGGCTAGTTCGCCAGGGCGCTCGAGCCGCCGACGATCTCGCTGATCTCCTGGGTGATCTGGGCCTGGCGGAGCTGGTTGGCCTCGCGTGACAGCGAGGTCGACAGTTCCTCGGCGTTGTCGGTGGCCGCCTTCATCGCGGTCCGCCGGGCTGCCGACTCCGACGCCGACGAGTCCAGCAGCGCCGCGTAGACGCGGGTGGCCACGTAACGCGGGAGGAGCGCCTCGAGCAAGGACTCCGCGCTCGGCTCGAAGGTGTAGTTGCGCGATTCGGTGTCGGCCTTGTCGACCTCTCCGTCGCTCTGGTCTGCCTCGTCCTCCTCGGTGACGACCAGCGGTGCCATCCGTCGAACCTCGGGGACCTGCGTCAGCATCGAGACGAACCGGGTGTAGACCAGGTGCAGTTCGTCGACACCCTCCAGAGTGCCCTCACCGTCGGGATTCTCGACCTCCACACCGCTACCGGCGACGAACAGATCCACCAGGAACTTGCTGGCAGCCGAGGCATCGGAGTACTCCGGTGCCTGCGAGAAACCGGTCCACGACTGGGCGTAATCGGCACCGCGGAACGTGAAGTACCCGACGCCCTTCTGCCCCATCACGAAGATGACCGGCTCCTTGCCCTCCTCACGCAGCAACGCGAGGAGTTCCCGGGTGGCCCGCAGGACGTTGGCGTTGTAGCCACCGCACATGCCGCGGTCACTGGTGATCACCAGCACGCCCGCCCGCTTGGGATTCTCCCGCTCCTGGAGCAATGGGTGATCCAACGTCCCGGCGCTGCTCGCGAGTTCGGAGAGCACCTTGGTCATCTCCGTCGCGTAGGGCTTGGCAGCCGCCACGCGCGCCTGCGCCTTGGTGATGCGCGAGGTCGCGATCAGTTCCTGGGCCTTGGTGATCTTCTTGGTCGACTGAACCGACCGGATGCGTGAGCGCAGCTCACGGATGCTTGCCACGAGCCCTCACCCCTTCCTTGCCATCAGTGTGCCTCGCCGGGCCATCAGTGTGCCTCGCAGGCTCCGGCGGCCATCAATGCGACGAAGGCCACGGCGGTGCTGCCCCGAGTCGATCACTTGCGGATCTTGATCTCTTCTTGAGCGACATCCTCGGAGTCCATCGGGGTCGCCTCGGCCTCGTTGACCACGCGCTTGCCGTCGTGGGTGAGGTAGCTGTTCTTGAACTTGTTGGTCTCGGCGACCAACGCCTCGGCCTCGTCGTCGGAGAGCACCTTGCCACCGGCGATCGAGTCGTAGACACCCTTGGCATTGTGATGCAGGTGCGAGAGCAACTGAGTCTCGAAGTTGCGCACGTCGTCGACGGGCACCGAGTCGTAATGTCCCTCGCCGCACAGGTAGATCGAGACGATCTCGTCCTCGACCGAGTACGGGCTGTACTGATCCTGCTTGAGCATCTCGACCCAGCGGGCACCACGCTCGAGCTGCGCCTTCGACGCGTCGTCGAGGTCGGAGGCGAACGCCGAGAAGGCCTCGAGCTCACGGAACTGGGCGAGCTCCAGACGCAGCGACCCCGACACCTTCTTCAGACCCTTGGTCTGGGCGGCACCACCGACACGCGACACCGAGGTACCGACGTTGATGGCCGGGCGGACGCCCTTGTTGAACAGGTCGGATTCGAGGAAGACCTGGCCGTCGGTGATCGAGATGACGTTGGTCGGGATGAACGCCGACACGTCGTTGGCCTTGGTCTCGATGATCGGCAGACCGGTCATCGAGCCCCCGCCGAGCTCGTCGGAGAGCTTCGCGCAACGCTCCAGCAGACGCGAGTGCAGGTAGAAGACGTCGCCCGGGTAGGCCTCGCGGCCCGGCGGACGGCGCAGCAACAGCGAGATCGCACGGTAGGCCTCGGCCTGCTTGGTCAGGTCGTCGAACACGATCAGAACGTGCTTGCCCTGGTACATCCAGTGCTGACCGATGGCCGAACCGGTGTAGGGGGCCAGCCACTTGAAGCCCGCCGAATCCGAGGCGGGGGCGGCGACGATGGTGGTGTACTCCATCGCGCCAGCCTCTTCGAGAGCCGTCTTGACGCCGGCGATGGTCGAGCCCTTCTGGCCGATCGCGACGTAGATGCAGCGAACCTGCTTGTTCTCGTCGCCCGACTCCCAGTTGGCCTTCTGGTTCAGGATGGCGTCGACGCAGACGGCGGTTTTGCCGGTCTTGCGGTCACCGATGATGAGCTGACGCTGTCCGCGGCCGATGGCGGTCATCGCGTCGATGGCCTTGATGCCGGTGGCCAGCGACTCCTCGACCGGCTGACGCTCGAGCACCGAGGCAGCCTGCAGCTCGAGCACGCGCTGCTCTTCGGCCTCGATGTCGCCGAGTCCGTCGATCGGCGCGCCGAGCGGGTCGACGACACGACCGAGGAACTTGTCGCCGACGGGAACCGAGAGCACCTCGCCGGTCCGGCTGACCTGTGCGCCCTCTTCCAGGGTCTCGTAGTCACCGAGGATGACCGCACCGATCTCGTCCTCGTCGAGGTTCAGGGCCACGCCGAGCACGCCGCCGGGGAACTGCAGCAGCTCGTTGGCCATTGCGCTCGGCAGGCCGCTGACGTGGGCGATGCCGTCCGCGGTATCGGTGATGATGCCGACCTCGTCGCGCGAGGCTTCGGCGTCGAACGACGAGACGTACTGCTCGATCGCTCCCTTAATCTCGTCTGCTGAGATCGTCAACTCCGCCATGGGTTCTCGTCTTCCTTGCTCAGTCCGTGCAGTGGTTCGTGGTGGGTGGTGCGTCGGCGCCGGTCGGCCGGGGTGGTTCCCACCGACCGGCTCGCGATCAACGCGGCAGCGTCTCGGTCGCCTTCGCCAGTCTGGTGGCGATGTCGGCCTCGATCACCTCGTCGCCGACGCCGATGCGTAGGCCGCCGATGATCGACTCGTCGACCTCGGTCTGGACCGAGATCGTGCGGTGGTAGATGTTGCCCAGCACCTGTGCCAGGCGGGTGCGCTGCTCGTCGGTCAACTCGACCGCGGACACCACGTGCGCGACGATCTCCCCGCGACGGGCGGCGGCCAGCTCGGCCAGATGCGCCACTGCGGTCTCGGACGGCTGTCCGTGCAACAGCGCAACGGTGTGCGAGAGCAGATACCAGGTGTGCGGACCGACCTGATCGCCGATGAGTGAACGCAGCAACTCCACGCGACCGTCCGCCGGACGCTGGAAATCGGCCAGCAGCGAAGCGAATTCGGGGTTGGCGTCGAGTAACCGGCCGACGCGGAACAGCTCATCCTCGGTCTGCTCGATGGTCCCGTCGCGTTCGGCGGCGGTCAGCACGATCAGCGCGTTCTGGCGACGCAGCGCGGTCACGAAGTCGAGGCTCTGCGACCACCGCTGGGCGGCGGCCGAGGCCACCGTGTCCACGACGATCGGTGCGACCTTGCCGTCGAGCAGGGTGTGCACCATCTGCTTCTTGCCCGCGTCGTTGTCCTCGTCCTCGGTCAGCTTTTTGCGCAGGACCGGGTTGTCGAGCAGGAACTTGATGACCGAGGCCATCTCCTCGGACGCCGAGGTCAGTGCCTGCGCGTCGAGATCCTTGGCCGCCGACTCGAATTCGGCGCCAACCGCACGCGCCGCATCCCGGCTGGTGGCGTGCAGCGAGTGCAGGCCGATCAGTTCCGAGCTGGCCGGGACCGACGAATCGGCCTGCCCGGCGGCCATGCCGTCGAGTTCGTTGATCGCCCGATCGATGGCCGCCGACTGGTTGTCGGCCGACGAGAGATGTCGTCGGACGATCTCGCCCGCGCCGTCGACGGCGTTGAGTCCGAGCTCGAGCCGCAGTTGGCGGACAAGGCTCGTACGGGCCAGTTCGGCCTGCGACTTGCCGTGCTCGCTGATGCGCCGGACCTCCGCGTCGGCGAGTGCCTTGAGGTCCTCTTCGATCGACTTCGCATCCTCGAGTGCACCCGCGTGGAGCTCTTTGGCCTCCGCCTCGGCCTTCTCGACCGCGCGGTCGTGGGCGACCCGCGCGTCCTCGGCGCGGCTCTTGGCCTCTTCGCTCTCGACGATCTGCTGACTGATCGCGTCCTTCTGGGCGAGCACTGCCTTGCGCAGCGGCGGCAACACCCACTTGACGAAGATCGCCACGATCACGAGGAAGCCGACGAGCTGCCCGATGAAAATGTCCACGGGTTACTTCACCGTCCCACTCTGCTGGGCCCCGGCACCGGCCGAGGCGACGTCGGTTCCCAGAACGCGGCCGGCCAGTGCCTCCGACAGCCGGCTCACGTCCTGCTTGGCGGTGGTGACCGCCTTGTCCGCCTCGACCTTCAGATCCGCGGAGATCTTGGCGAGTGCGGCATCGGCCTCCTCGGTGGCCTTGTGCTTGGCCGCCGACACATGCTCGTTACCACGGGCGCGGGCCTCGTCACGGATGCCGGTGGCGTCGCCACGAGCTTCCTTCAGACGTGCCGCGTACTCCCGGTCGGCGTCCGCATAGCTCGCCGCCGCAGCCTTGTTGTCCTCGACCGTCTTGGCCACCCGTGCGTCACGTTCGTCGAGCACCTCGAGGATCGGAGGGACGACGAAGGTACGGATGACGACCAGGACGACAATGAAGATCAGCAGGCACGCGATCAGAGTGGCGTTCGGGATGAGGAAGTTGGACGTCTTCTCCCCGGCTTCTTCTGCGGCGAGACTCATCATGTTGGATGTCCCCTATCGGGATTGCGAACTACGAGCAGCTGAACGGACGGCGCTTCGACTCAGGATGCGCCGTAGGTCTGAGCCGGGTTGGCGAACACGAACAGGGCCATGAACGCCAGGTTGATGAAGTAGGCCGCCTCGACCAGACCCACGGTGATGAAGAACGGGGTGAACAGGCGTCCCTGGGCCTCCGGCTGCCGGGCGATACCGGCGATGAGCTGCGAACCGGCGATACCGTCGCCGATGCCCGCACCGATCGCGCCGCCGCCCATGATGAGGCCGCCGCCGATCAACGCGCCCATGCTAACCAGATTCGGATCCATTGAGATCTTTCCTTTCGGGTGGAACTGGCACTCTTGGTTGCCAGGTCTGTGGGTCCGGTCGGCCGGGCCGACCTTTTCTATTGGGGTGTGGTTCGTACGGTTGTCCTGCAGCGTCCGACGCTCACCGTCGGTGGGCGTCGGACGGTGGTTCTAGTGGTGCTCGTCTTCCATCGCCTGGCTGAAGTAGAGGATCGTCAACAGGGCGAAGATGAAGGCCTGGATGAGGCCGATGAACATGTCGAAGGCTTTCCAGATCGCGTTCGGTGCCCACAGGATGTACGCGGGGAACAGTGCGATCAGGGCGACCATGACGCCACCGGCGAAGAGGTTGCCGAAAAGTCGGAGAGACAGCGAGAGCGGCTTGGCGATCTCTTCGATGATGTTGATCGGTGCCAGGCCCGCCGCGTGTCCCTTGACCAGCTTGCCCAGGTGGCGCAGCGGACCGCGCCGACGCATGCCGGCGGCGTGATACCAGACGAAGACGAAGATCGCGAGCGCGTAGGTGAAGTTGGCGTCACCCGAGGCCGGTTTGATGAGCTCATGGGTTGCGCCGCTGTCGACGCCGTACTGCACCGGCAGTACCGAGAACCAGTTGACGATCAGGATGTAGGTGAACAAGGTGACCGCGAGCGGCAGCACGAACGGGGCGATCTTCATACCGATCGCACTCTCGATCTGACTGCGCATCTGCACGGTGATGACCTCGAAATACAGCTGCACGGTGTTCGGCCGGCGCGAGGTCATCTTGGCCTTGACGAAGAACGCGAGCGCGATCACGATCAGCGCGGCAATGGCCGCGGCGATGATCGTGTCGAGATTCCAGGTCATGCCCAGCCATTCCACCTCTTGGTGGTGGCCGACCTCGATCTTGGCCTCAGCCAGGTACAGCGCGTCAGACGGTGCGGTCATAGCTGCTTACGAAGTCCTTTCATCACCGGAATCACCGTGTTGAGGACCAGGACAACCTGGCCAAGGGCGAGTCCGAACATCACGCCCAGCCCCTCGGGCCGGACCAGAATGGCTGCGGCCAATGCCAGCACGGTGATCACACCGAGCCGCAGCGCGGAATTGACGGCCAACAGTTTCTTACGGGGGTCGGCTTCGGCAGCCACACGCGAGACGGCCATCGTCACCATCTTCGCGTTGACCAGAACCGCCACCACACCCACCGCGAAGAAGATCGCAAACAGGAAGTGCCCCACATAGATCGATACGCCCGCCACGATCAGCGTGAACGCGCCGGCGATGATCCCCGGTCGCACCAGGCCGGTGGGAGCGGCCGGGTAATACACGGGAGCGGAGTCAGGGGCAGATGTCGTCATCGCCTCTCCTCACCTCTCGTCGGAACCCTCCGTGCGGTAAACACAGGACGGCACACGGGATCGGGCGTACTCACTGGCAGCCGAGAGCCACCGAGCGTACGCTCCGCATTGCTGAGACCCTACCAAGCGCCGTGACCGCCACCACCAGGGGGTGCGGGACCGCGGAGCAGGTAGGTGAACCGGCGTCGAACAGCCGATCCGTTGCCGACGGCACCGTGCCCACCGCCGAACTACTACGGCTCATAGTACATGGTCTTTACCATCGGGTTACCTGGCCCCATGGACAGGTGCGTCTCAGCGGCCGCCGCGACCGCCGACCATCGGTCCCGCGTGCGCGGTGCGCATCTGCGCGATCCGACGGGACAGGCGCGGGGCCATGGTCACCAACATCGCCAGCACCAGACCACCGGCGAAGGCGGGCGCGACCACCGCCATCGGGAACAGGGTGCTCGCCGCCGCCGAGAACGCCAGGATCGCGACCCACAGATAGATGATCACCGCGACCCGTCGCTGTGAATGCCCGAGTTCGAGCAACCGGTGATGCAGGTGCATCTTGTCCGGCGTATAGAACCCGACTCCGGCGCGGGTGCGGCGAACGATCGCCATCAGCATGTCGAGCATCGGGACGAACACGATCGCAGCGACCAGGATCAGCGGCAACAGCAGCGTGAACACGTCCGCCGGCCCGTAGGCATAGACCGCGATACGACCGGAGGCGCTGGTCGACGCGGCCGCGAGCATCAGCCCGATCAGCATGGCCCCGGAGTCGCCCATGAAGATACGCGCGGGCGAGAAGTTGTGCGGCAGGAAGCCCAGGCACGCACCGGCCAGAACCACCGAGATCAGCGCGGGCGGGTAGTAGCTGACGTCGCCGCCCTGGTCACGCAGCAGTCCCAACGAGAACAGGCAGATCGCCGACGCCGCGATGAACCCCAGACCTGCGGCGAGACCGTCGAGCCCGTCGACGAAGTTGACCGCATTGATGGTGGCGACGGTGATCACGACGGTCAGCAACCCGGACTGGAACGGGTCGAGGACCACCGTGCCGATATCGCCGAAGGGCACCGGGAACTGGATCCAGCTGACCCCCATCACCACCATCACACCGGCGGCGGTGAGCTGACCGACGAACTTGGTCAGCGCGTCCAGACCCCATCGGTCGTCGATCGCACCGACGATGACGATCACCGCGCCCGCCGAGATCACCGCCCCGATGTCATTGGTGTAGGCGAAACCCCGGTTCAGCGCGGGCAGATTCGCGGCCAGGGCGACCGCCGCGACCATCCCGGCGAACATCCCGAGGCCACCGAGACGTGGGGTCGGGATGACGTGCACGTCACGTGCCCGTGGCACGGCCACCGCCCCGATCTTGATCGCGAGGACCCGTACCGCAGAGGTGAGCAGGTAGGTGACCGCGGCCGCACTCAATCCGACGAGCAGCAGCTCGCGGAACGGCACACCGAGCCCCTCACCCACCCCGGGCGCGGCCAGTGCCGCGACTGTGTGCGCCACGCCGGGCTCGACCACGCTCATCGAGGACCTCGCTCGGTGGCGCGCAAGGTCGAGAGGGGTTCCGGCACGCGAACAGGCTACCCGCCGAGCAACTCGGCAACCGAGCCGCGGATTCGTGCGTGTTGGGACGGATCGGACAATGCGGCGACCATCCAGTCGGCGATCTGCGTCATCGCGGCGGCGTCCGCGCCGGCGAGGGTCGCGATCGGGGTGCCGATGCGAATGGCCGACCCCTCGGCGACCGGCCGGTGCTCGAACGGAAGCACCGCCTTGTCGACGACGATCCCGGCATCGTGGAGGCGCTGCTGCGCCTGGACTCCGCTGAGCCCGGTCGCCGAGACGTCAACGACCGCGAGATGGGTGTCGGTGCCACCGCTGACGATGCGTAGCCCGCGCTCGGTCAGCGCAGCGGCGAGGGCCCTCGCGTTCTCGACGGTCCTCGAGACGTAATGCGCGTGGGTAGCCGTCGCCGCCTCGGCGAACGTTGCGGCCTTGGCCGCGATCACATGCATCGACGGAGCGCCCTGGGTGAACGGGAACACCGCTTTCTGCAGCG
The DNA here is from genome assembly GCF_059511865.1 of Gordonia sp. YC-XJ4. Lineage (NCBI taxonomy): Bacteria > Bacillati > Actinomycetota > Actinomycetes > Mycobacteriales > Gordoniaceae > Gordonia > Gordonia sp. YC-XJ4. The sequence goes on along the minus strand of NZ_CM183447.1, from coordinate 2,195,727 downwards.
CTGCACGATGACGGTCGGCGCCCAGCAGCAGCCCACCGCGTGGACCACGCAGCACCTTGTGCGTGACCATCGTCACGACGTCGGCATGGGGCACCGGACTCGGCGCCACCCCACCGGCGACCAACCCGCCCAGGTGTGCGGCGTCGACCCACAGGATGCATTCGGCCTCATCGGCGATCTGGCGAAGAGTCGGAAAATGGAACAGCCGTGAATAGGTTGCCGACCCGGCGACCAGCAACCGCGGACGGTGCAGCAGCGCGAGATCACGAATCTGGTCGTAGTCGACGAGTTCGTCGACCTCACCGACGGCGTACCGGATGGTGGTGAACCAGCGACCGGAGAAATTCGCGCGCGAACCGTGCGTCTGATGGCCCCCGTGATCGAGTCGCAGCGACAACACCGGGTCGCCCGGCTGGGCGAATGCCGCATAGACCGCCGACGCCGCCGCCGTTCCCGACACCGGCTGCACGTTGACATACTCGGCGCCGAACAACGAGGCGGCACGGGCGATCGCCAGCTCCTCGATCTCGTCGACAACCTCGCACCCGCCGTGGTAGCGCGCGCCCGGATATCCCTCGGCATAGGTGTCGGCCAGCGGTGTCGCGAGAATGCGCCGAACCGCCGGGCTCGCGACCGTCTCCCCCGCGACCAACTGCAATGTCTGCGCGCGACGCCGGGTTTCGCGGTCGATCAGCGTGGCGAGCTCGGCGTCGATCGCATCGTCGCCGGCACCCATCACCGGATCGGACCCGTCACTGCTGCACCAGGCTCGCCGGGTCGATGTCGAGGACCGCTGCGATGTCGTCGGCGCTCACCGCCCCCTGACGCAGGATGCGCGGCGCCCGGCCGGTCAGATCGACGATCGTCGAGGCCTGTGCCTTCGGCGACGGTCCGCCGTCGAGATAGACCGACACCGAATCACCGAGTTGCGTGCGGGCCTCCTGCGCGGTCGTCGACGGCGACTGGCCCGAGACATTGGCGCTCGACACCGCCATCGGCCCGACCTCACGCAGGATCTCGATGGCCACCGGATGCAGCGGCATCCGCAGCATCACAGTGCCGTCGGTGTCGCCGAGATCCCAGGCGAGTGACGGCGCCTGCTGCACCACCAGCGACAACCCACCCGGCCAGAACGCCTCCACGAGCGCGCGCGTCGCGGAGCTGACGCCGAGAACGAGTCCGTCGACGGTATGCCAGGAGCCGACGAGCACCGGAACCGGCATGTCGCGGCCCCGACCCTTGGCCGCCAACAGCTCCGCAACAGCTTCGGAATCAAATGCGTCGCAACCGATTCCGTACAGCGTGTCGGTGGGCATGACGATCAGCCGGCCGGACTTGGCGGCACCGACCGCCGCCCGGATTCCGGTGGCTCGCTGGTCGGGATCTGCACAGTCGAAAAGTGAGCTCACCGGTCCATCCTCGCACGGGCCGTGACGAACCTCGGACGGCCGGCGAGATCCCGATGTTCCTGCACCTCGTCGAAGGCGCCCGACCCCGTCATCACCGCAACCACCGACGCCGACGTCGTGTCGTCGTGTTCGATCCCGACCCGGCCACCGGACCGCAAGATCTCGGCGATCACCCCGACCATCGGGGTGATCACCGACATGCCGTCGCCACCACCGAACACCGCTTCGGCCGGGTCGGCCTGCACCTCCTGCGACACCGGCACACCCGTGGGCACATAAGGAGGATTGCTCACCACGAGGTCCACCGGGCCGCCGACGAACGCCGACACCGCGGCGGAATCGGTCGCATCGCCGAGATGAACGTGGACGCGGTCGGTGACCCCGGCGTCATCGACGTTGCGGCGCAACCACTGTGCCGCGATCGGGGAGCGCTCCACGGCGTGCACCCGCGCCCTCGGCAGCGACACGGCCAGCGCGATCGCCAGCGCCCCACTGCCACTGCAGAGGTCGACGATCGTGGGACTGTCCCCTTCTGCCACCTCGAGCGCCCACGCGTAGAGCAGCTCGGTCTCCGGACGCGGGACGAACACCCCCGGCCCGACGGCGAGCTCGACCGGCCCGAACGATGCCGATCCGGTGAGATGCTGCAGCGGAACCCGACGGGCACGCGCGGCGACGAGATCGTCGTAATCCTTCGCCACGGCGTCGCTGATATCGTCGACCAGCAACAGCCGACCCTGCGAGACGCCGAGCACGTGGGCGAGCAGCCATCGCGCGTCAGCGGCCGGGGAGTCGACCCCCACAGATGCGAGAACCGTGGTCGCCGAAGCGATCACGTCCCGGACCGATCGGGTCACTGCGCCTCGAGGCGCGCCTGCCGGTCGGCCGCGACGAGCGCATCGAGCAACGCGTCCATGTCACCACTCAGCACGGCATCGAGATTGTTCGCCTTGTAACCGATGCGGTGATCGGTGATCCGGTTCTCCGGGAAGTTGTAGGTGCGGATCCGTTCGGACCGATCGACGGTGCGGATCTGTGCCGCCCGTCCCTCCGCAGCCGCGGCCTGCGCCTCTTCCTCTGCCGCGGACTGCAATCGGGCGGCGAGCACCTGCATCGCACGCGCCTTGTTCTGCAGCTGCGAACGCTCGTTCTGGCAGGTCACCACGATCCCGGTCGGAAGGTGGGTGATGCGCACCGCCGAGTCGGTGGTGTTGACGCCCTGCCCACCCTTACCCGACGAGCGATACACGTCGATCCGCAGATCCGACTCGTCGATCGCGACCTGCTCCACCTCATCGGGTTCCGGGTAGATGAGCACCCCGGCCGCCGACGTGTGAATGCGCCCCTGCGACTCGGTGACCGGCACCCGCTGCACGCGGTGCACACCGCCCTCGAACTTCAATCGCGACCACACCCCGTCCCGCGACACCTCACGCGAGCGAATCGACATCGTGGCTTCCTTGTAGCCGCCGAGATCGGACTCGGTGATACCCAGCATTTCGGCCTTCCACCCGTGTCGCTCGCAGTACTTCAGGTACATACGTGCCAGATCCGCGGCGAACAACGCCGACTCCTCGCCGCCCGCACCGGATTTGATCTCGAGCACCACGTCGTCGGCGTCGTGCGGGTCACGCGGGGCGAGCAGATCGGTCAGCGTCGCATCGAGTTCTGCCACCGTCTCCTCGAGCGCCGGGATCTCCTCGGCAAAACCGGCATCGTCGGCGGCGAGCTCCCGTGCCGCCGCGAGATCGTCACGCGCAGACTGCAAACGGGCATGCGTTGCCATGATCGGAGCCAACTCGGCGAACCTCTTACCCACGCGACGCGCCATCGCCGGATCGTCATGCAACGACGGATCGGCGAGCTGGGTCTCCAAACCCGCATGCTCGGCGAGGATGTCGTCGATGGCGGTTCCTTTGGCGCGGACTCCGTCCGCGCGTGCACCTGCGCCTTTACTCACCGCTCTTCGTCCTCATCACGTCGTCGCTGCGCTCCTCGTTCTTCGTCCTGCATCGCGGCGCGGCGCAGTGCCTTTGGCACCGGCTCCGCCGGTGCGGTGTTCGCGCCCTGATGCGCCGCTCTTCGTCGTCATCGCCTTGTCGCTCCGCTAGCACCATTGGCACCGGCTCCGCCTGTGCGTGCACTCGCGCCTTCAGTCACCGCTCTTCGTCCTCATCACGTCGTCGCTGCGCTCCTCGTTCTTCGTCCTGCATCGCGGCGCGGCGCAGTGCCGCTGGCTCAGCGATCACCGCCGCGGGCCGTGCAAAGACAAACGACGCCCGGCCGGTTCTTGCTGAACCGGGCGGGCGTCGTCGACGGGTCTACTTGGCGGCGTCGGCCTTCTTGCGCTTGCCGTAGCGAGCCTCGAACTTCGCGACGCGACCGCCGGTATCGAGGATCTTCTGCTTGCCCGTGTAGAACGGGTGGCACTGCGAGCAGACTTCCACGTTGATGCGACCGTTGGCAGCGGTGCTGCGGGTCTCGAACGTGTTGCCGCAGCCGCACACGACGGTGGTCGCGTGGTAATCGGGATGGATTCCCTGCTTCATCTCTGGTGTCCCTTTCTCGTGGTCGCCGGGTCACCGACGCGGATCGTCGGTGTGAACCGGAACCGGACTCGACCGATCAGTATGCCACGCGTACCGCACCGGACCGAAATCGTCGGTGACCGGTGACGACGTGCCCCACCGAAGGGTTCACCGGCCTCAACAGACCCACCCACGGGTTCATTCCCGCCATCGGCGACATATTTAGGGCACGCTCATGTTGGTAAGGCTTGGCTAAGTTATAGTGCCTCTGATGTTCGCTTCATCGTCGCAGCGGACATCGCCGACCGGCTCACTCGGACGTCACCGCCGAGGCCGGCACATCGAGTGGATACGCGGGCACACGAGGAGACGAATGCAGGCCGATCGGCACGGTCACCAGCAGCTGCTGGTCGACCCCAGCGACGAGAAGAGCAGTTGTGGGGTGGGCTTCATCACCCGTAAAGACGGCGTCCAGAAGCACAGCGTGATCGACAAGGCGCGTGCCGCACTGTGTTCGGTACCCCACCGCGGCGGCATGTCCGCGTTGGGCGTCGGCGACGGCGGCGGCATCTGCATCGACCTGTCCCAACGGTTCTTCCGCAAACTCACCGGCCGCCCCGACCTGCGCCTTGGCCAGTTCTGCGTCGGCAACTTCTTCTTGCCGACCACCGAGGAGTCGGCCGCCAAGGCCACCCGGTTGATCGAGCGCACGATGGCCGACCGCGGATTCACCGTGTTGTGTGTGCGCGACGTGCCGGTCGACGACGACGTTCTCCGCGAGGCCGCCGTCGACTTCCAGCTCCCGATCCGCCAGTGGATCTTCGCAGCACCGCAACCGTGCCCCGAGCCGGTGGCCCTCGACCGTCTCGTCGAGCAGGCGCTTCTGCACATCGAGGCGATCGGCTACACGGCGCCCGCGCTTGCCGGGCTCTATCCGCTCTCACTGTCGGCACGCACACAGGTCCTCAAAGGACGACTGTCCTCCCCGGAGGTCATCGACTACTTCCTCGACCTCGCCGATCCCGATCATCGCGTGCACACCCTGTTCTTCCACACGCGCTTCTCCACCAACACCGACCCGCATCCCACGATGGCGCAGCCGTTCCGGTTCCTCGCGCACAACGGCGAACTCAACACCGACAAAAAGAACCGCATCGCCCAGGTCTCCGCTGCCGCGGCAGCCCGACGGCCCATCGTGCGTCCACCCGGCCAGTCCGACTCCAGCCGCCTCGACCAGACCGTGGCCGCTCGGGTGATCAACGACCAGACCGACCTGGTCACGACGATCGTGTCGATGATGCCGCCGGCATGGGAGAACGATCCGACGCTGTCGGACCGCGTCCGGGCGATGTTCGAGTACTTCTCGCTCTACGAGGAGAAGAACGACGGACCCGCCGCGGTCGTCTTCGGTGACGGTACGATCATCGGCGCGCGACTGGACCGTCTCGGCTTGCGGCCGCTGCGCACCGTCGAGACCACCGAATACCTGTGCGCCTTTTCCGAAGCCGGGCAGGTCGACTTCGATCCCGACACCGTGATCGCCCGCGGCCGCGTCTCCGCGGGCGGGATGATCTACTACGACCATCGCGAGCATCGCGTCTACACCACCGCCGACGCCTACGAAAAGCTCTCCACCGCACGGGATTACCCCGCCTTGCTGCGCGCGGCGAAGGTCGATCTCGCCGATATCGCCGCAGCGCACACCTCGGCCGAGTCCTCGTCGAACGGCATCCCGGCCACGGCCGCCGAGCACGATCTCACCGATCATCAGCGCTACCGCGCCTACAATCTGGATCAGGAGAGCTTCCGGTACTTCATCGACCCGATGCTCGCCGACGGCGTCGAGCGGGTCTCCGCGATGGGCTTCGGCAACGCCATCAATCCGCTGACCAACGTCGAACCCAATGTGTCACGGTTCTTTTCGCAGCGTTTTGCGCAGGTGACCAATCCGCCACTGGACTCCATCCGGGAGGCCGACGGGATGAGCCTGCGGGTCGCACTCGGCCGGCGCCCGGACATCAACGCCGAGCCGGACCCGTCCGAAGGACGCCAGATCGTACTCGGCACACCGATTCTCACCGCCGGCGAACTCGGACTGCTGATGGCACAGTCGGAATCACCGGTGCAGCTCTTCGACGCGACATTCGAGCGGGGAGTCGACGCCGACGCCGATCGCATCCACCTCGTCGAATCGATCGACCGTCTCGGCGCTCGAATCGTCGAGTTCGCTTCGGCCACCGGCGGTATCGCCGTCCTCAGCGACCGCGGGATCGGTCCCGAACGGGCGGCGCTGCCGATGATCTTCACGGTGTCGGCGGTCAATCAGCAACTCATCTCCGCCGGGGTGTGCCTGCGGATCTCGGTCGTCGTCGACACCGGCCAGGTCGAATCGTCGCATCATCTCGCGGCGATCCTCGGGTTCGGTGCCGCCGCGGTGCATCCACACACGGTGGCCCGGCGGGCACCCGACGAGGAGGGGTTCGCCCGGTGGCGCAAGGGCGCCGAGAAATCGCTGTGCAAGACCATGGGCCGGGTCGGGCTCTGCACGGTCGAAAGCTACATCGGCGGTGAGTTCTTCGAACCGGCCTTCCTCGACACCGCCGAGCAGGATCTGCACCGCTGGTTCCCGAATCTACGGGCACCGGTCGGCGGCGTGGGCCTGCAACCGATCGTCGAGGCCCTCGGAGCCGCACACAGCGCGGCGATGAACGCCCCGGTACCGGCTGCCGACGCCGACCTACCCCTGCTCGGCCTGTTCAAGGAACGTGCCGAGGGCGCGGGACACTCGTTCGGCGCCGCGGCCGTCCGCGGATACGGCGCCCTCGTCGACGAGAAGATCCATTTCTCCTCGGCGCGAGGCGAATCGACGAAAGCAGAGGCCGAGGGGCTCGGTGACACGGTCCGCCTGCTCACCCTGGCCACCCTCGCCGACGCGTTCGGTCTGGGTGACGAGGTCTACGAGGACAGCAGCTTTGCGGCATTGAGTCCCGCCGAGATCGATCGGTTCACCGTCACCGACGCCTATCGCGGTTTCGTCGCTGATCTGGCGGCCACGCGGGCCCGCCGCCCGAGCGCGTTGCGCGACATCCTGGAGCCGGTGGCCGACACCCCACCGATCGCGCTCACCGACGTGCAACCCGCACATGAGATCACGGCGACCTTCGCCTCCGGCGCAATGAGTCACGGCGCACTCGTCGCACCCGCCCATGAGGCGGTCGCCCACGGCACCAACATGGTCGGTGGCCTGTCCAATTGCGGCGAGGGGGGCGAACATCTCTCGCGCTATGGGACGTTGCGCGCCTCGCGGATCAAGCAATTCGCCTCCGGACGATTCGGGATCTGGGCCGGATACCTCGCCGACCCGATGCTCACCGAGCTCGAGATCAAGATCGGCCAGGGAGCCAAACCCGGTGAGGGCGGCCAACTCCCGGCACCCAAGGTGACCGTCGAGATCGCCGCCGCCCGTGGCGGTACGCCCGGGGTCGAACTCGTCAGCCCACCGCCGCACCACGACACCTACTCCATCGAGGATCTCGCCCAGCTCATCCACGACTGCAAGGCCGCGCGTGTTCGGGTGATCGTCAAACTCGTCAGTTCCGAGGGCATCGGCACCATCGCGGTCGGTGTCGCCAAGGCCGGCGCCGACGTCATCAACGTGGCGGGCAACACCGGCGGAACAGGCGCGGCGTCGGTGACGAGCCTGCGGTATGCGGGCCGAGCCGCCGAGATCGGGCTCGCCGAGGTCCATCAGGCGTTGTCGGTGCACGGGCTGCGCCAGAAGGTGGTGCTGCGGACCTCCGGCGCCCACCAGACCGGACGCGACGTGCTCGTCTCTGCTCTCCTCGGTGCCGACAGCTTCGAATTCGGCACCGCCGCACTGATGATGATCGGTTGCGTGATGGCCAAGAACTGCAACATCAAGTGCCCGGCCGGACTCACCACCAATCCGGAGGTGTTCGACGGCGATCCACGGGCGATGGCGCAGTATCTGCTCAATGTCGCCCACGAGGTCCGCGAACTCCTCGCCGATCTCGGGTTGCCGGATCTGCGCGCCGCCCGGGGACGCACCGATCTGCTCCGGCTGATCGATCATCCCGCACTGGTCTCCGGTCTGCGCCCGCAAGCCCTGCTCGCGCGGATCGAGGCACCCGAGATCACCGATCCGGTGTATCTCGAACGGGATTACCGCGTCGATGACGCGCTCGGCGAACAGGTCTGGCGCGCGCTTGTCGATGAGTCCCGCGACAGGGTCCACACCACACCGGTGGTGCTGACCAACCGCAACCGAAGTGTCGGTGCACAACTCGCCGTCGACATCGAGCGGCGGCTCAATCACGGGACCGTCCCCGAGGTGGCCGCCGCGATCCGCGACGATCGCGGCCGATGCCACCTCGACGCCGATACCGTGGTCGTCGCCACCTCCGGTTCGGCCGGATTGTCCTATGCCGCATTCTGCAACGACGGGATGCGGCTGGAACACCACGGAACCTGTAACGACGGAGTGGGCAAGTCCATGTGCGGCGGCACCGTCGTGGTGCGGTCCCCCGGAGGCGGCTCCCCCGCGCTCGGTGGCAACGTCCTCATCGGGAACTTCGCCCTGTTCGGGGCCACCGGCGGGCGCCTGTTCGTCGAGGGTGAGGCCGGAGATCGCTTCGCGGTCCGCAACTCCGGTGCCACCGCCGTCGTGGAGGGGCTCGGCGAATTCGGTTGTGAGTACATGACAGGCGGTGCCGTGTTCAACCTCGGCGGCTACGGCAACGGCCTGGGAAACGGGATGAGCGGCGGCTTTCTCTATCAATACGATCCCGGATGCGAACTTGCCGAACGGATCAGCAACGACTCGGTGCTCGTCGGTGCGATCACCGGCGTCGGCGATCCACTCGCCCCGATCCATCACCATGCCGCGTTCACCCTGCTGCAGATGCACGCCGAGGCCACCGGCTCGGCGTTGGCCACACGGCTGCTCGAGAATTGGGAGACCGAAAGGCATTACGTCAGCTATGCGTTACCCCGGGCGTTGCTTGCCCACCAGGACGCCGACACCCTCATGGCGACGCTGAGCCCGCGAGCGCTACGCGATGAACTCGTCGGGGCGATGGCACTCGGCCAGATCCGAACCCTCAAGACCGATCTGCGCTCCGGGACACCCGTCGTCGAGGGTGTGGTGCCCGAGTACGGCCACACCGACGATGCCGACATGTACCGCTTGCTGGGTGCTTTCACGGTTTTCGGACTCGCCCGCGAGGTCGCCGGCGCGCGACTGAACCACCGGGGCGCCAGGGCGGCAACGGGTTCGCCGAGTGAGGAGTTCCTCGCGCGTTCGGCACGCAATCTGATCCTGACCGAGGATCACGATCTCATCGCCCGGGTATCCCGTTACGTGCGAGACATTCTGGCGCAGTACGACTCCGAGCAGATCGCCGCGCTCATCTCCGCCAAACGCGTCGACGACTACAAGGCGGCACTCGAACGCCGCAACGTGCGCTCGATGGATGCCCCCGGCACCTACGGCTGGATTCTCCACCAGGACCGCCGCAATCGAGAACGACTCGGTCGGCTACCGAGTTTCGACGAACTGTTCGCCATGCGGGCGATCCCCGACGTCGCCGAGTCCCTCGCGCGTTCGGCCGCCGCAGTCCTACCGGAGGTCTCCTGAGATGCAATTGCCCTACATTCCCTCCGACGTCCCGTTCACCGGCGATCAGAAGGCTTGGCTGGCGGGATTTCTCGCGGGATTGAACACCAAGATCGCGATGGCCGGATCGGCCACCGCGCAGCCCATCGGCGCGGTCCAGGCGGCCGCGCCGACCGGGATCGCCCTGCAGGTCGTGTTCGGCTCCCAGACCGGGACCGCCGAATACCTCGCCGAGCAACTCGTCGAACAGGCCGGCGCGCAGGGATTCGTCCCCCAGTTCTGCGGTCTCGACGCCCTCGAACTCGGCGACCTGACTGCGGTGCGACGACTGGTGGTGATCACCTCCACCTACGGCGAGGGCGACATGCCCGACAACGGTGAACTGTTCTGGCAAGCACTCGCCGCACCCGACGCACCCCGCCTGGACGGGTTGTTCTACGGCGTTCTGGCGCTGGGTGATTCGATCTACGACGGGTTCTGTCAGGCCGGGAAGAACATCGACGCCCGACTGGCCGAACTCGGCGCCACCCGGGTGATCGACCGGGTCGACTGCGACGTCGACTACGAGGAACCCGCCCGCGAGTGGATCTCGGGCGCGATCACCGCGCTGGCCACCGTCGACACCGACACCTCCGATTCCACCGCCCCCGACTCCTCGGCATATGACTCCTCGGCACCGGCCACCCAGCCTTCGGTCCCCGCTGCGGCCGAAACCGTTGCCCCCGTCCCGGCAACCAGGCCCCGTACGCCGGCGAAGTGGGGGCGCAAGAATCCGTATCCGGCGACCATCGTCGCCAACACGGTGTTGTCCGGCCCGGGATCGGACAAGGAAGTTCGTCATCTGGTGATCTCGTTGGGCGACAGCGGAATCACCTACGAGCCGGGCGACGGTATCAGCATCGCCCCGGTCAACGACGCTGCTCTGGTGGAACGCGTGATCAGCCGTCTCGGAGCGACCGGCGACGAGCCGATCACCGATCGCAAGTCCACCCGCACGTTGCGTGATGCCCTGACACGTCAGTACGAGATCGCGACGCCGTCGAAGTATCTCGTCGACTACATCGCCTCGCGCAGTCAGGATCCGGAGTTGCTGCACCTGGTGTCCACCGGCGACAAGGAGGCACTCGACGCGTGGCTGTGGGGCAAGGACGTGCTCGACCTCCTCGAAGTCGACCCGTCCCTGACGATCACCCCCGAGGAGTTGCTCGCCGAACTGCGTCCGTTGGCGCACCGGGTGTACTCCATCTCGTCGAGTCCCCGTGCACACCAGGGCACCGTGCACATCACCATGGCCACCGTCCGCTACCGCTCCGGCGAACGCGAACGTGGTGGGGTGTGTTCGACGTTCCTCGCCGATCGCCGCCACGACGGCGACACCGTCGACGTCTTCATCACCCCCAACAAGTCGTTCCGGCTGCCGGCCGACGACGCCGCGACGATCATGATCGGGCCGGGTACCGGAATCGCACCGTTCCGTGCGTTCCTGCACGAGCGGCAGGCCCGCGGCTGTTCGGGACGGAACTGGCTGTTCTTCGGCGACCGGCATCACGCCACCGACTATCTCTACGCCGATGAGATCGACCAATTCCGCGCCGACGGTGTGCTCACCCGTGTGGATCTCGCGTTCTCCCGTGATCAGGATCGCAAGGTCTATGTACAGGACCGGATGCGTGAGCAGGGGGCGGAACTCTTCGCGTGGCTGGAATCCGGTGCGCACCTGTATGTGTGCGGCGACGCCACCCGGATGGCGCGCGACGTGGAGACCACACTCACCGAGATCATCGCCGAGCACGGTTCCCGCTCTGCCGATCAGGCCGGTGACTACCTCGATCAACTGAAGAAGGACAAGCGCTACCTGCGCGACGTCTACTAGGAAAGGAAGGGCGTCATGCCCACCAACCCCGAGTCCACTCCCGGCCATGAAGACGCCCCCGACGGCTCCGGCACGTCCCTGTCGCGGGGCTGTCGGCGCGACCAGGGATGTGGTTGTGCGCCAGGGAGTTCGGGTACCAGCGATCTCGCGACGCTGATGGCCTCCCCGGGTTTCACCGGCACTGTACTCGGCGTCGAGCCCGCCGTCGTCGGAGCGCATCTTCCACATCTCGACCAGGTGGTCGGCGTCACCGTGGCGGGGCCGGTGGTGTGCAATGACGTCGGCGCCCACGAGCCGCCGGTGCATCCGGGTGGACCGATCCGGTGCGATGCCTCGCGTATCACGTTGCGGCTCAACCCCGCTCGTCTGGGGTCGGCGCTGATCACCGAACCCGCCGCGCATGTCCCGCCGACCCTGCGGTTCTTCGACGTCGACGGGAACACCGCTCATGCCACGTATCTCACCGAGCTCAGTGACCGGCTGGCCTTCGAGTCGATCGGACTCGGGCGCGCCGATCCGAGCTTCGCCGACGCCGCCGGCCTCGACTCATACGGTCCCGACGCCCCTGCGAGCTGGTCGACGCCGACACCTGTCCGCGCCGACGACGACCAGATCACCCAATTCGATTCCATCCTTGCCGACGGCGGTGTCGCGCGACGCACCGAACTCCCGGGTCTTTCCGATGCCGGTTTCCGCAGGGTCGACGACCGGCAGGTGATCGCCGCGCTCGAACACGCTGCACTCCTGGGCATGGCGATGACGACGGCCACCTGTGCACCCGGGTGTATCCAGATGCGCCACGACCAGCTCGACGGCGCCCGCGAGCACCGCGGCCAGATGGTCGTGGCCTCCGGGCGCGCGCGGGCGATGATCAATTTCGGTCTGGTCGCCGAGTCCTGGATCACCTGGTCGGACGGAGTGTGGGGACGCACCGGCTCGATCGAGCTGTACGACCGGCACGGCGCCTGCAGCCTCGTGCTCACCCAGACCGGCCCGGTTCCCGCACCGGTCTTCGCTGCCTGGGATCATCTACTGACCGACCTGGTCGCCTGAGCCGCCCGCGCCCGCAACAGGCAGGCCACCGGACGAATCGAGCCGCCCTCGACCATCGCTGGATGGTCGAGGGCGGCTTGAGGTGGTCAAGGCCCAGCGGGCCAAATGCCCTGTGGCGAGACCTGTCTCAGTCGTCCTTCATCGCGCCTGGCGCATTGGTCTGCACCTGCATCAGGAACTCGACGTTGGTCTTGGTCTTCTTGAGCTGGCTGATCAACAGGTCGATCGCCTGCTGCGAATCGAGGCCGCTCAGCACACGACGGAGTTTGTAGACGATCCCGAATTCCTCGGGCGACATCAACAGCTCGTCCTTACGTGTGCTCGACTGATTGACGTCGACGGCCGGGAACACCCGGCGGTCGGCGATCTTGCGGTCGAGTTTGAGTTCGGCGTTACCGGTGCCCTTGAATTCCTCGAAGATCACCGTGTCGCCGGTGGAGCCCGTCTCGACCAGCGCGGAGGCGATGATCGTCAGCGACCCGCCGTTCTCGATATTGCGCGCGGCGCCGAGGAAACGCTTCGGCGGATACAGCGCGGTCGAGTCGACACCACCGGAGAGGATGCGACCCGACGCCGGCGAGGCGTTGTTGTAGGCGCGACCGAGACGGGTGATGGAGTCGAGCAACACCACGACATCCTTGCCACCCTCGACCAGACGCTTGGCGCGCTCGATGGCCAGCTCGGCGACGGAGGTGTGATCTGACGGCGGACGGTCGAACGTCGAGGCGATGACCTCACCCTTGACCGAGCGCTGCATATCGGTCACCTCTTCGGGGCGCTCGTCGACGAGCACCACCATGAGATGGCATTCCGGGTTGTTGGTGGTGATTGCGTTCGCGATGTCCTGGATGATCGTGGTCTTACCGGCCTTCGGCGGCGACACGATCAATGCTCGCTGCCCCTTGCCGATCGGCATGATCAGATCGATCACGCGGGTCGACAGGCGATCAGGGGTCGTCTCCAGGCGCAGGCGCTGATTCGGATAGAGCGGTGTCAGCTTGCCGAACTCCGGGCGCTTTCTGGCGGCCTCGACCTCGGCACCGTTGACGGTGTCGAGTCGCACCAGCGGATTGAACTTCTGCCGCTGATTGGGCTGCTCACCCTCGCGGGGCACCTTCACCGCACCGGTGATGGCGTCACCGCGGCGTAAGCCGTTCTTGCGCACGAGATTCATCGAGACGTATACGTCGTTGGGGCCGGCGAGGTACCCCGAGGTGCGGACGAACGCGTAGTTGTCGAGCACATCGAGAATGCCCGCGACGGGAGCGATGACGTCGTCCTCGGAGATCTGCGGCTCGCCCGAGGTGTTCTCGCGGTCGCGCCCACGACGCCGCTCGCGGAACCGACGTCCGCGGCGTCGGCCGCCCTGGTCGTCGTCGTCGTCGCGGTTGTTGTCGCGGTTGCCGTTCTGGCCCTGCCCGCCCTGGTTGTTACCGCCCTGGTTGTTACCGCCCTGGTTGTTACCGCCGTTCCGGTTGCCCTCGCGATTCTGGCCCGACTCGCGGTTCTGGCCACCCTCACGGTTCTGGTTGTTGCGGTTGCGATTGCGGTTGCGCTGGTTGCCCGACGCGTCGTCGCCCTCGGCGTCGGCGCGATTGTCGCGCCGCTCGGTGCGGGCCTCGCCGCCACCGCTCGTCGACTCGCCGGAAGTGTCGGTGGACTCGCGCTCGGAGCGCTTCTTCGGTGCCGCGTCGGTCTTCTCGGCGCCGGCTGCGGCGTCGGAGTCCGCGGCAGACGTCCGGGAGGTGCCGTTCTCGCGTGCGCTGGTCTCGCCTGCGCCGGTCTCGGCGGCGCCGTTCTTGCTCGCGCGTCCACGCGCCGGACGGCCGGTGGGCTCGTCGGCGGTGATCGTCATCTGTTCGGGGGAACCGGCCTTGGCCTGCTCGCCGGTTTTCGGCGATCCGCCGGACTGGCGCTCCTTGATCGCAGCGATGAGGTCACCCTTGCGCATGCCTGAGGTGCCCTTGATGCCCAGTTCCCCGGCGAGCGCACGGAGTTCGCTCAGCACCATGCCGGACAGTCCGGTTCGGGCGCTGCGGGCGCGGGTCTTCGGCGCCGCCGCTTCGGTGGTCGTGTCTGCGGAAGCGGGTGCGGTGATCAGGTCCGTATCGGTCACGGATGTCCTTTCATTCCCTTGCAAACCGTGTGCCGCAAGGGGCTTCATTCCGCCGTCGCCCTCGGTTGTCAGATGCCGAGGTTCGTCGGGCATGCCCGCCCTCGGTGGACGGGTGAGAGATCGTGGTCTCCGGCTGCGAGTGTCACTCCTGTACTCGGGTGCGCCAGTTGGGTGCCGGCTCGAGGAGGTGATTGTCGGGTCGGTATCGGTGAACCGTTCGTTCCGCTGTGGAGGCGGCTCCTCCACGGAGTGGACCACCAAGCTGATTACCCGAGAACATGGCTGAACGAGCCTTCGCGGCTAGACGAGGATATGATAACGCGTCGTCCCAGATGGGGCAACACGCCGTGTCCCCGCCGTATTCCGTGTCCCTGCGGTACTCCGTGTCCCTGAGGTACTCCGTGCCGCATTCGGCGTGTGCATTCCCCGCTCGTCCTCCCCGACGTCATCACATCCCGACCCCCACCGGCTCGACCTCGGCGAATGGGTCGTTGCCCGTGCCGGCCTCGGGCGTCAGCCTATCTCGACTCCGCCCGCGATTTCGACGGTCTGCGGAACGAATCCGTACTCGATTCCGAGGTCACGGGCGTCGGATGGGAGCGGTGCACCGCCGAGGACCAGTACGCTCGGTCCCGCGCCGGAGACCGTGGCCGCATGTCCCCGCTTGCGCAGCGCGGCGACGAGCTCTGCGGTCGGTCCCATCGCGGCTGCCCGGTATGGCTGGTGCAGACGATCCTCGGTGGCCGCGAGCAGGCAACTAGGGTCGCTGGTCAGCGCAACCACCGCCAGGGCCGCACGGCTCAGGTTGTGCACGGCGTCGGCGCGTGGCACCTCGTCGGGCAGCAGTCCGCGCGTGAAGGCGGTCGACGACTCGGTGGACGGCACGAACACGGTGGCGCTGATGTCGGGGTGCACCCGAAGACCACGAGCCTGGTAGCGGTCGCGGTCGTCGGTGCGTTCGGTCCAGGTCACCACGGCCGAGCCGAGTACCGATGCGGCGGCGTTGTCCGGGTGACCTTCGAACTCGCTGGAGAGTTGCACGAGTTCGTCGGTGGTCAGCGGTGCGGCGACCCCCGACGCCGCCAGTAGTCCCGACGCGGCGGCCAGGCCGGAGACCGAGGCGGCCGCCGACGATCCCAGACCGCGCGAGTGCGGGATGACGTTGACGCAGCGCAGGTGCATGCCGGACACCGAGAAGCCGGCGTGCGCCAGACCGCTCAGGATGGCGCGCACGACGAGATGGTTCGCGTCGAGAGGAACCTGCTCGGCCGCCTCACCGATCACCTCGACCGTGAGCCCGGTGTCGGTGGTCGTGACCGTCACCTCGTCGTGGATGCCGAGCGCGATACCGAGGCAGTCGAATCCCGGCCCCAGGTTCGCACTCGACGCCGGAACCCGAACCCGAGTTGAAATACCTTCGGGCAGTTGCCGATACACCGTGTCCGGGGTGACCATGAGCGATTCAGGCGACGCCGAGGGCATGGGCCACCGCCACCGGGTCGACGTCGATCGCTTCCACCTCGGGCATCCCCGACAACGCGGTGTCGGGATCCTTGAGTCCGTTGCCGGTCACGGTGCACACGACGGTTTCCCCGGCACGCACCCAGCCCTCCTCACGCGCGGCGAGCAGGCCCGCGACACTGGCCGCCGACGCGGGTTCGACGAAGACACCCTCGCGGCCCGCGACGAGACGGTAGGCCTCGAGCAACTTCTCGTCGGTGGCGGCGCGGAACTGCCCGCCGGATTCGTCCTTGGCGGCCACGGCCTGATGCCAGCTGGCCGGGTTACCGATCCGGATCGCGGTGGCGATGGTCTCCGGGTCGGCCACGGGCTCCCCGCTGACCAGCGGCGCCGCGCCGGCCGCCTGGACACCGAGCATGCGCGGACGCGACGAGGCGATCCCGTCGGTGTGGTACTCCGAGTAGCCCTTCCAGTAGGCGGTGATGTTGCCGGCGTTGCCGACCGGCAACGCATGGACATCAGGAGCGCGGCCGAGGACGTCGACGATCTCGAAGGCCGCGGTCTTCTGCCCCTCGATGCGGGCCGGGTTGACCGAGTTGACGAGCTCGATCTCGGTGAATTCGGCGGTCGCCTTGCGGGCGAGCTCCAGACAGTCGTCGAAGTTGCCCTGCACCTGAATGATCTTGGCGCCGTGCATGACCGCCTGCGCGAGCTTGCCCATCGCGATCTTGCCCTGCGGGATCAGCACCGCACAGGTGATCCCGGCGCGGGTGGCGTAGGCGGCCGCCGACGCCGAGGTGTTGCCGGTGGACGCGCACAGCACCGCGGTCTTGCCGTTGTTGACCGCGTTGGAGACGGCCATGGTCATACCGCGGTCCTTGAACGACCCGGTCGGATTCAGACCCTCCACCTTGAGGTACACCTCGCAGCCGGTGAGCTCCGAGAGATACGGCGCCGCAACGAGCGGGGTCGCGCCCTCGAGCAGGGTGATCACCTTCCAGTCGTCGGCGACCGGCAACCGCGACCGGTAGGCCTCGATGAGTCCGGGCCACCCCGAATGCACGGGGGCGAGCGGGGTCGACGGGGCGTCAGTCATCGGTACCTTCCAATCGCAGAACACTCGACACCTTGAGTACTTCGTCCATGTCTTCCAGTGCCGCAACGCATTCGGACTGAGCACGGTCGGGAGCGCGGTGGGTCACGACGATCAGCCGGGCATCCTCTCCCGCGCCTTCCTGCCGTACGGCGGCCAGACTGACCGAACGCTTGGAGAACTCACTGGCGATCTGCGCGAGCACTCCGGGGCGGTCGGCGACCCGCATCGACACGTAGTAGCGGGTGGGCACGTCGCCGATCGACGCGATGGGCAGTTTGGCGTAGGTGGACTCCAACGGTCCACGACCTCCGTGCACCTTGTTGCGGGCGGCCATCACCAGGTCGCCGAGGACCGCCGAGGCGGTCGGTGCCCCGCCGGCGCCTTGTCCGTAGAACATCAATCTCCCAGCGTTCTGTGCCTCGACGACGACGGCGTTGAATGCACCGCCGACCGTCGCGAGCGGATGGCTCAACGGGATCAGCGCCGGATAGACACGAGCGGAAACACGTTGCGTGCCATCGGTATCGCGCACACGTTCGCAGATCGAGAGCAGCTTGATGGTGCAGTCGAACTTGCGGGCGGCGAGCAGATCGGCGGAGGTCACCGCGGTGATGCCCTCGCGGTACACATCCGCGGCGGTGACCCGGGTGTGGAAGGCGATGGACGCGAGGATCGCCGCCTTCGCCGCCGCGTCGTATCCCTCGACGTCGGCCGTGGGATCGGCCTCGGCGTAACCGAGCCGACCGGCCTCGGCGAGCACCACGTCGTAATCGTCACCGTCGGCATCCATCGCCGACAGGATGAAATTGGTGGTGCCGTTGACGATTCCGGCCACCCGCTCGACGGTGTCGCCGGCCAGCGACTGCGTCAGCGGACGGATCACCGGGATGGCACCGGCCACCGCCGCCTCGAAGTACAGGTCGGCGCGGGCGGTCGCGGCCGCGGTCGCGAGTTCGCCGGTGTATTCGGCCAGCAGTGCCTTGTTGGCCGTGACGACCGACTTGCCGCTCTCGAGCGCATGACGGATCAGGCTGCGGGCCGGGTCGATTCCGCCCATCAGCTCGACCACGACGTCGACGTCGTCACGGGCGACCAACGACCCCGGGTCGTCGGTGAGCAGCTCGGAGTCGATCTTGCGGGGTTTGGCGAGATCGCGCACCGCCACGCCACGCACCTCGAGTCGCGCGCCCACCCGGGCGCGCAGATCGTCGGCACTCTCCTCGAGAATGCGCACGACCTCGGTGCCGACGTTGCCCATACCGAGCACCGCGACTCCGATGGATCGTGTCTGTGTACCCGCTCCGGTGGGGTCTTGTGTCTGGCTCACCTAGGTCACCTCCAGCCTCAGGAAATCGTCGATCGTCTCTCGCCGCAGGATCACCCGGGCCGTCCCGTCGGCAACACCGACGACGGCCGGGCGGGTGACCATGTTGTACCGCGAGGACATCGAATAACAGTAAGCCCCGGTCGCAGCCACCGCGATCAGGTCACCGGGCGCCAGATCCTCCGGCAGCCAGCAGTCCTTGATGACGATATCGCCGCTCTCACAATGCTTTCCGACGACGCGACTGACCACCGCGGGGGCGTCGGACACCCGCGAGACCAACCGCACGTCGTACTCGGCCTGATAGAGCACCGTGCGGATGTTGTCGCTCATGCCGCCGTCGACCGACACGTACCGTCGAATCGCTCCCCCACCGAGTTCGACGTCCTTGATGGTGCCGACGCGGTAGAGGGTGATGGTGCCGGGGCCGGCGATCGCGCGGCCGGGCTCGACCGCGAGCGTCGGCATCGGCAGCCCGACCGCCGCCGATTCGCGCTTGACGATCTCGGCCAGAGTTTGTGCCACCGCGACGACCGGCAACGGCCGATCCTCCGGAACATAGGAGATACCCAGTCCCCCACCGAGATCCACGATCGACATCTGCGAGGTCTTGTCCACGCCGAACTCGGCGACCACGTCGTGCAGCAGGCCGAGGACACGGTGTGCGGCGAGCTCGAAGCCGTCCATGTCGAAGATCTGCGACCCGATGTGACTGTGGAGGCCGACCAGCCGCAGGTTGTCGGTCGCGAAGACACGGCGGACCGCTTCCATGGCGACCCCGCCGGTCAACGCGAAACCGAACTTCTGGTCCTCGTGCGCGGTCGCGATGAATTCGTGGGTGTGGGCCTCGACGCCGACGGTGACCCGGATCAGCACGTCGGCGACGAGTCCCCGTTCGCCGGCGAGTGCGTCGAGTCGCTCGATCTCGGTCATCGAGTCGCAGACGATGTGCCCGACTCCCGCATCGAGTGCCGCGGCGAGCTCGGCAACACTTTTGTTGTTGCCGTGGAAGGCGATTCGCTCGGGCGGGAACCCGGCGTGCAACGCGATCGCCAGCTCACCACCGGAGCACACGTCGATCGACAAGCCCTCCTGATCGACCCACTTCGCGATCTCGGTGCACAGGAAGGCTTTTGACGCGTAGTGCACGCGACCGTAGGGCCCGAAGGCGTCGATCATGTCCGCGCAGCGCGACCGGAAATCGGACTCGTCGATGACGAACAACGGCGTGTCGAAGGTCTCGGCGAGTTCGCTCACCCCGACCCCGGCGATCTGCAGTTCACCCGAGGAGTCGCGAACGGCGTTGCGCGGCCACACCTGGGCCGGGATCTCGGCGAGCACCGCGGGATCGTTGGGTTTCTGCGCCAGATGCGGGGCAGCCACGAGGTCGGCGTGCCGAGGCCCGGCGGGGTGGGCGTTCACATCCGCTCCGGTGCGCCGACGCCGACCAGGGCCAATCCGTTGGCCAGGACCTGACGGCTCGCCGCACACAGGGCCAGCCGGGCGCGGTGGATGTCGCCGGCCTCTTCGTCGCCCTGCGGCAACACGCGGCAGTGCGCGTAGAAGCGGTGATAGGTCCCGGCGAGGCTCTCGAGGTAGCGGCAGATACGGTGCGGCTCACGCAGAGTCGCGGCGGTCGCGACCACCTCGTCGAAATCACCGAGGGTCTTGATGAGGTCGCCCTCTTCGGCGGTGTCGAGCAGGTCGAGGTGCTCGGTGCTCGCCGAGAGCCCGAGGTCGTCGGCGTTGCGTCCGAGTGCGGCGAGGCGGGCATGCGCGTACTGCACGTAGTACACCGGGTTGTCGTTGGACTGCTTGGCGAGCAGATCGAGGTCGATGTCGATGTTGACGTCGATCGACGAGCGGATCAGCGCGTACCGAGCGGCGTCCACACCGACCGCGTCGACGAGGTCGTCGAGGGTGATGACCGTGCCGGCACGCTTGCTCATCCGCACCGGCTTGCCGTCGCGCACGAGGTTCACCATCTGCCCGATCAGCACCTCGACGGTCTCCGGGTCGTCACCGAGGGAGGCCGCGGCCGCCTTGAGCCGCTTGATGTATCCGTGGTGGTCGGCGCCGAGCATGTAGATGCACAGGTTGAAGCCCCGGTTGCGTTTGTCGCGGTAGTAGGCGATGTCGCCGGCGATGTAGGCGGCCTCGCCGTCACTCTTGATGACGACGCGATCCTTGTCGTCGCCGTACTGTTCGGTGCGCAGCCACCAGGCGCCGTCGGACTCGTACAGGTTGCCGTTGGCCTTGAGCTCGGCGATGCACTCGTCGACGAGCCCGGTCTCGAACATCTTGTTCTCGTGGGTGAAGACGTCGAAGTCGGTGCCGAACTCGTGCAGGCTCTTCTTGATGTGGTCGAACATCAAATCGACGCCCACGGCACGGAAGGTCTCGACCCGCTGCGCCTCCGGCTGGTCGAGGACATCGGGAACATGCTCGGTGACCTGACGCGCGATGTCGACGATGTACTCGCCCGCGTACCCGTCCTCGGGCGTCGGCTCGCCGAGTGCCGCGGCCTCCAGCGACCGCGCGAATCGGTCGATCTGGGCGCCGTGGTCGTTGAAGTAGTACTCGCGCGTCACCGCCGCTCCTCGTGCGGCGAGCACACGTCCGAGTGCATCGCCGACCGCGGCCCACCGGGTGCCACCGAGATGGATCGGCCCGGTCGGGTTGGCCGAGACGAATTCGAGGTTGATCACCTTGTCGGCGAATTCGTCGCCGCGACCGTACTGCGTGCCCCGGTCGAGGACCGTCGCGACGACGGTGTTCTGCGCGGCCGCCGCCAACCAGATGTTGACGAATCCGGGGCCCGCGACCTCGGCCTTGGCGATCCCAGCGGCGGCAGCGAAGGCGTCGGCCAGCCATCCGGCGAGCTCACGCGGATTCACCCCGAGCTTCTTGCCCAGTTGTAGTGCGACGTTGGTGGCGTAATCACCGTGGTCGGCATGGCGCGGTCGCTCGATGACCACGGCGTCGGGGACCAATGACGTATCGAGGTCATGGTCTGCCACGACGGTGCGGGTGACAGAGCTCAGCAGCGCGGCGAGATCGGCGGGAGTCACAACACACCATCCTATGGTCCCGCCGCAGGCCGGGAACAATCGGCTCGACCGGGCCCGCGCTGCCCGGCCGCTCCGCGGGACACGTCAGGCGGCCGGCGTCGGGTCGAACTCCTCGACGACGGGTTCGGTCCCGGCCCGCAGGGTGACGAACGACCATTCCGGCACCGCCGTCCAATGCGTGTCCCGGTACTCCAGTTCGAGCGGCTCGGACACCAGAATCCGGCCGTCGGCGGGCAGCTCGATATGCGCTCCCGGATCGGCCGCCGACAACCGCATGTGTCCCGTCGAGTGATACAGCGTGCGCGAGGACCGGTCGCTCGAGTACCTCAGCGCGTAGAGCGCGTCGCCGTCGGCGGCGCAGAAGGTACCGACAAAGGGTTCGACGACGCCGTGGTCGGCGCGCGCCCGCTCGATACGGGCCACCATCCGCGCGAACGCGCCCTTCGGGTCGCTCGCCAGTCCGTAGGTCAGGGCGAGGAAGAAGCACACCTCGGTGTCGGCGTTGCCCTCCACGAACGGGTACAGCTCGGGATCGATGTCGAAGGTCAGGTCCCGCTTGAGATCCGAGAACCGCGGAATCTCCCCGTTGTGCTGAAACAGCCAGCGCCCGTGCACGAACGGATGGCAGTTCACACGTTCGGTGGTGCCGCCGAGCGCCGCGCGCACATGCGCGAGGAACATCGGTGACCGGATCTGCTCGGCGAGTCGCTGCAGGTTGTGGTCGCTCCAGGCGGGCCGGGTGTCGCGGTATTGGCCGGGAAAATCGCGATCGCCGTACCACCCGAATCCGAAGCCGTCGCCGTTGGTCGGCCAGTCGTGATGCCGAATCATCGTCGTCATCGGCGAGCCCGGGAGATAGAGCTGACGCGCCTCGAAGCTCTGGTCGACCAGCGAGTGCGACGGCCTGGTCAGCAGGTCCTCGAGATGAATCGGGGAACCGGTGTAGGCCAGCCAGCGACACATGGACCGACCGTAGCAATCACCCGCACCGCGCAATGCCCAACCGCAGCGGCTCGGCACCGGCAGACCTCGGCGAATCGATAGGGTGACCCCATGATCCGAGCCATCCGCCTGCACAACGACGAGAACGGACGTTCGCACGTCCGGCACGGACACATCGATCTGGTGGAGAACGCGGTGCGCTCGGCCGCGGCGGCCACGACGACCTCGGCGTTCCAGGAAACCGAGAGCGGCGGGTCACTCGATTGGCACACCGCGCCGCGACGGCAGTACGTGATCACCCTCGCGGGTGTTCTGGACTTCGTGACCCGCGACGGGGAGCAGTTCCGGCTCGAGCCGGGGATGGTGCTGGTGGCCGAGGACACCGTCGGCACCGGACATCGGTGGCATCTCGTGGGCCACGACCCGTGGCGCCGCCTCTACGTGGGGCTCGCCGAGGGCGCCGACAGCGGGTTTGTCCCCGACGCCTGAGGTTCTGGCGAGCGCGCTCTCGTCGAGCGAGTTCTCAGCCGATGTTCTGGGCGAGTCCCACCAGGATGTTCTCGGGCCCGCGGATGTAACAGAGGCGATAGACGTTCTCGTACTGCACCACTTCGGGGCCGACGAGACGCGCGCCTTTGGCGACGGCTCGGGCGAGGGTGTCGTCGAGGTCGTCGACCTCGAACATGACTCGCAGATATCCGAGCGCGTTCACCGGCGCGTTGCGATGGTCGTCGATCACCTCGGGTGCGAGGAACCGTGAGAGTTCGAGCCGACCGTGTCCGTCGGGCGTGCGCATCATCGCGACCTCGACGCGCTGATCGGCCAGCCCGGTCACCCGACCGGCCCACTCCCCCTCGGCCATCGCGCGACCCTCGAGCTCGAGCCCGAGTTCGACGAAGAAGTCGATCACCGCCGAGAGATCCTCGACGACGATGCCGACGTTGTTCATCCGGATCGTCATTCGTGACCGCCTTCTAGGGGAATTGTGTTGCGCCCGTTCATTGTTGATCCTCCGGATCGGCGAACACGGGAGTGCGGCGGCTCATCCCCGCCGCGACCGCCTCCAACTGATTCGGCGAACCCATCAGACCGACCTGCAGTTCGCTCTCCAGCAGCAGCGCCGACGCCGGGTCGGAGCTCGTCCAAGTGTCGTCGTAGAGACGCTTGGCGGCCTGAACCGCATGCGGGGATTTGCCGGCGATCTCGTGAGCCAGCGCCAATGCCTCGGCGAGCGGGTCGTCGGCGACACGGGTGACGAGGCCGAGCGCATCGGCTTCGGTTCCGCTCAGGATGCGTCCGGTGAACGTCAACTCCTTGGCGACGTCGATGCCGACGAGCCGCGGCAGGGTCTGGGTGATACCCATGTCGGGCACCAGACCCCACTTGACCTCCATGATCGACAGTCGGGCATCCGGTGCCGCATACCGAATGTCGGCACCGAGCGCGATCTGCATGCCGCCGCCGAAGCAGTTGCCGTGCACAGCGGCGATCACCGGCGCGGCGATGCGCGACCAGTCGTAGGACACGCGCTGGGCCAGATTGGCGGCGCGGCCGTCCTCGCGTGCCATGAGATCCATCGGACCGCTGCCCTCGCTGTCGCCCAGGCTCGTGATGTCGAGGCCCGAACAGAAACTCTTGCCGTCGCCGTGGAGTACGACGGCGCGCACGGTGCGATCGGCGGCCAGCTTCTCGGTGACGTCCACGAGCGCCTCGAACATCGCAGCATCGAGAGCGTTGTGCTTCTCGGCGCGATCCAGCGTCACCGTGGCGACGCCGTCAGCGTCGACGTCGAGGCGGATTCTGTGCTCGCTCATACTGATACCGATCTCCCGGGGGTCGGACGTCACGACTGCACGCTGTTGTCCAGGGTGCGCTGCCGACGTTACAGGTGGGTGCGGTGGCACGGTAGACGTTGCGCGTGCAGGATGTCGCGCCGTCTCGCACGAACAGAGGGGGTGTAGCGGCTGGGGAAGTCACGGTGCGCCTCCGTGGATCTCTTTCAAACACAGCAGGCGCACACCGGCCGGAGGCCGGAAGGGATGTCACGGTGCCCCCGGCAGGATTCGAACCTGCGGCCTTCTGCTCCGGAGGCAGACGCTCTATCCCCTGAGCTACGGGGGCTCAACGGGCGGCACTCAGAGTAGCGCACTCCGGTCCGGCAACCCAATCCGGCAGGTCACGACACGCCCACCACGCCGTCCATGCGCACCGAGGACCCGTTGGTCCCCCGCACCACGTGCAGTTGCGCCGGAATCCTCGCGCGCATCTCGTCGACGTGGCTGACGACGCCGACCACCCGTCCGCCCGAACGCAACTCGTCGAGGACGCCCATGACGAGGTCGAGCGCCTCGGGGTCCAGGGAACCGAAGCCCTCGTCGATGAAGATGGTGTCGAGGACGCGGCCACCGGATTCCGCGGACACGACATCGGCCAGTCCGAGGGCCAGGGCCAGCGAGGCGAAGAAGGTCTCTCCACCGGACAGCGTGGTGGCCGCACGAACGGCGCCGGTGTACTCGTCGTGCACCTCGATGCCCAGACCACCGCGGCGACCGCGCGGACCGGCCGCATCGGAGTGGACGAATTCGTAACGGCCCGAGGACATCTGATGCAGCCGAACCGACGCCGCCACCAAGACCTCCTCGAGACGCGAGGCCAGCACATAGGAGTGCAGCGACATCTTGCGCGCGTTCTGGCCGCGCCCGGCGACCAGATCGGCCAGACCCTGCACGCGAGCGTGCCGCTCCCGGGCCGGTGCCAGCACGTCGAGCGCCGACCAGAACTCGGCGACGAGCTCCTCGAGTCGCGTCACCGTTCGGGCGGCCAGGGCGTGCTCACGCGCCGCCGCCTCCTGCCGCCGTTGGGCCTGCGCCAGCGCCTCCGACAAAACGCCGGTGTCGACCGGCTCGGTCGACAGCGCCGCAGCGACATCGGCGTCTGCCATCGTTTCCTGGGCGCCGGCGCGCAGCTCCGCCGCCCGAGAGATCATCGTCTCCCAGGCATCGAGCTGCGCGGGCGTCGCCGCCGCGTCGCGCAGCGCCCCCACATCACTGAATCCGGCTTCGGACAACCGCAATTCGAGTCGACCGGCGAGGTCGTCACGGTGTCGGACCGCGCGGTGCAGGTCGGCTCGCGCATCGCGCAGGGCCCGAGCCCGACGACACAGCTCGGCCAGCTCGGCACGTCGCTCATCGACACCGATCCGCCCGCCGGTGGCCTGTGCGACCTCGTCATCGAGATCGTCGATCTCGCGACGCAGCGTCGAGCGGCGTTCCGCGCGCGCGGACGTCGACGCCGCGAGACGGCCGAGTTCGGTGCGCCAGGTCTCGATCTCGGCATCGATGGCGTTGACGGCGCGTTCGAGGGTCGGGATCGACGCCACCCGGGTCCGGGCGTCGGCGAGCTCACGGTCGAGTGCCTGTCGACGCGATCGCACCACATCCGCGGACTCCTCACCGATCTCCTCCTCGAGGTGCACACGGCGCGCCTCGAGCGTGGCCAGCGCCGTCTCGGCTCGCCTCCGGCGCTCGGCCGCACGATCTTCGGCGGCCGCCGCCGCGGCCTCCGCGGTCTTCGCGACGTCGGTCTGCTCGCCGGCGTCGGCGGGCGCCGGGTGCTCGGTTGATCCGCACACCATGCACGGCTCTCCCGGGGTGAGCGTCGAGGCGAGCTCGGCGGCCATGCCGGCGATCCGACGCTCCCGCAGATCGAGGTGGTGTTCGCGCGCGGCGGTGTGTGATTCACGTGCGGCGAGCACCTCCGTCCGAGCCTGCGTGAGCTCGGCGTCCAGCGCTTGCCGCGCGACGAACGCTGCGACCAGCTCCTCGCATCGTTCGCGGTCGGCGGCGAGCCGTTGCACGTCGGATCTCGCCTCGGATGCGGCCCCCAACGCGGTCACCGCAACCTGACGGCGGTCCGGCGCGGCCTCCAGCATGCCGGTCAGCTCGGCGGTACGGGCTTGTGCGGCAGCCACTTCGGCGTCGAGCCGACGAAGGTCGGTCAGCAGCGTGGGACGCTGTTCGACGCGTCGCGCGAGCGGCTCCCACCGCGCCGACTCCCCGGTCCACCGTTCGATCGCCGCATCGAGATCAGCGTCGGAGCCCGCGAGCGCGGCTCCCTCGGGTAGGTCGGCGAATCCCGCTGCGGCAGAGTCGTATGCGCGGCTCGCGGCGGCCGCAGCCGACGCTGCGGCGTCGTGGTCGTCGGCGAGCGGAATGATCGGTGCCGCGGCGCGAGCTGCCCGCGCCGCGACGCGTGCCTGCTCGAGATCGGCAGCTCCGGCATCGAGCTGAGTCAATCGCGCCTGCGCCTCGAGGCCTCGACGCCGTAACTCCGCCAGCCGATTTCCGTTCGCGAGTGTTGTCTGCGCACCGTCGAGCTCGGCCTGCGCCGCGGCGAGTCGCCGGTGGGCGGACTCGACGGCCTCCCGGGCGTTGGCCAGACACCCTTGCGCCCAGTCGATCTCCGCCTCCGCCGGTGGTTCGCAGTCGAGCACTGCTGCCATCTGACCGGCGATGCGTTCGACCGCCGCCGCCTTCTCACCGAGAGCTGCTTCGGCCTGCCGGGCACGGTCCTTGAGCCACTCCTCGACCCCACCGAACCGCTCGGTGTCGAACAGCCGCTCCAGCAACGCTTCTCGATCCTCGGAGCTCGCGCGCAGGAATCGCGCGAAGTCGCCCTGCGGGAGGAGCACGACCTGGAAGAACTGATCGGCACTCATCCCGAGCAGTCGCGTGATCGACTCACCGATCTCCGGTAGCCGGGTCAGTGCCGGGCCCGAGTCGTCGAGCCAGGTCATCGTGGCCTTTGCCTGGACCTTGGTGGTGCCGGTTCCGCGCTTCTTGGGTCGATGGTATTCCGGTGCGCGCACGATGCGCATCCGTCGGCCACCGATGGTGGCCTCGAGCTCCACTTCCGGAACCTGCTGTGCATCAGCATGATCGGAGTGCAGTCGGCGTCCCTCCTGCCGCGAGCCGGGCACCCTGCCGAACAGCGCGAAGGCCACGGCGTCGAGCACCGAGGTCTTTCCGGCTCCGGTCTGCCCGTGCAGCAGGAACAGGCCGTCGGCACCGAGGGCGTCGAAATCGATCTCGGTGTCCGCGGCGAACGGCCCGAACGCCGTCATCCGTAAACGATGCAGTCTCATCGGCGGCGCCTCACGCCGACTTCGGTTCGGTGTCGAGGGCGAACAGCGCCCACTGCCCTTGATCGGCCTCGATGGCCTCGATGTCAGCAGCACCGACCTCGGCAGCACCGGCCTCGACCACTTCCGGTTCGCCGACGACCTCACGCAGCGCACGCTCGATCAGGTCCCGCTCGGCCGCGGACGGCTCGTCACGGACGTCACCGACGAAGGCAGCGATGATCTCTGCGTCGGTGCGTCCGCGTATGCGCGACCGGTAATCGAGACGACCGAGGGCCTCCGGTCGCTCCCAGTGCACGTGCACCGCGTAGGGGAATCGCTCGCGCAGTCGGCGCATCGCGTCGAGCGGCCGGATGGTGTCGGTGAGCGTCGCCTCGATGTAGTGCTCATGCGCGTCGGCGTACTTCTCGTCACCGAGGAGCTCATCGAGAGTGCCTCGCAGGGAGGACAACCCACGCAGGGCGGGCAGCTCGTGCAGGCGAACGTCGGTCACGCCGTCGGCATCGAGATCGACGAGCCACACGCCCTTGCGATGACTGTTCTCACCAAAGGAGTACGGCATCGGCGAGCCGCTGTAGCGCACCGCCGGGGTGATCTCCTGCGGTGAGTGCAGGTGACCGAGCGCAACGTAATCGATCCCTGAGAACGTATCGGCGGCAACCGTTTCCACCCCACCGACGCTGATGGACCGCTCCGATCCGGTACTGACGGCCCCGCTGACGAACGCGTGGGCGGCGACGACGGTACGCGCGCCGCGTGCGGTGGCGTCGGCGCGCACCCGGTCCATTGCCGCGCCCAGGACGCCCTGATGACCGCACGGGGCATCGATGTCGAAAGCCTTTCGGACGGCGTCGGGTTCGAGGTAGGGAATCCCGTAGAACGCCACCGGGCCGAACTCGTCGTCGAGCAGGACCGGTGTGTCGATGGCAGCCACACTCGTGCGCAGGTGCAGTCCGCCCGCGGCCGCGAATGCCGATGCGGCACCGAGTCGGGTCGGTGAATCGTGGTTGCCGGAGGTGACGACGATCTGCGCCCCGGCGGCGGCGATGTCACCCAGGCCGGCGTCGTAGACGGACACCGCATCCGCCGAGGGAACCGAACGGTCGTACACATCGCCCGCCACCACGACGACGTCGACCGACTCGGCGGCGACGATCGCAGCAATGTCGGCGAGCATCCGACGTTGATCGGAGAGGAGCTCGACACCGTGGAACGTCCGGCCGAGGTGCCAGTCCGAGGTGTGCAGAATCCGCATGTCCAACACCGTACGATCGGCCACCGACAGATCGGGGGAGGCGCCGCGGGGACATCCCGCAGCACCTCCCCCGACCTGGGACGGACTCGGCGAACCGGGCTACGCCGCGCCGGCTCCCTCGACCTCGCCCTTGGAGACCGCGGCCGCCGCGGTGAACGGCGACGCCTGGTGCTTGGGCCGCGTCAGGAACAACGTGGCGAGAACACCGATCAGCAGCACCCCGGCCGGCAGGTACAGCGACTGGCCCATGGCGGTGGCGAACGGCTCACGCACGAACGCGGGCAGCTGACTGACCGCACTGCTCTGCTCGGTGGTGTTCACCCCGGGCAGTTCGGCGGCCAGTCGGGTCTGCATGATGGCGCCGACGGCCGCCGAGCCGATCACCGAACCGATCATCCGGGTGGTGTTGTAGACCCCCGCTCCCGCGCCGGCCTGTTGCCATGGCAGGTTGCGTGTCGCCGTCGCCGCCAGCGGCGCCCAGATGCCCGCCGAGGCGATGCCCATCAGACACATCGGAATGATCAACTGCCACACCGGTGTCGACGGGCGGGCGATCACGCCGACCCAGCCGACGGCGATCGCCTGCAGCAGCAACGCGGTGGCGATGATCGCGCTGGGATGGACCTTGTCGAGGACCCGACCGACGATCGGCGCGAGGATGCCGGTGAGCACCGCCATCGGCACCATCATCACCGCCGAGCGGGTCGGCGACATCCCGCCGACGAGCTGCAGGAAGAACATCACGGGGATCATCAGGCCGGAGATCGCGAAACCCATCGACGCGATACCGATGTTGGAGAGGGTGAAGTTGCGGTCCTTGAACAGCGAGAGCGGCACGAGTGGTTCGGTGCGGATGCGCGACTGCCAGTAGATGAAGACGGCCATCACCGCGATGCCGCCGATGATCAGCACCCAGATCCAGGCCGCCCAGTCGTACTTCTCGCCATCCTGGATGCCGAAGACGAGCGCCGACAGACCGACCGCCGACAGCACCACGCCGATCCAGTCGAAGGAATGGTCGTGGGTGTCGACCGAGGGCACCAGGGTGGCGGCGAGGATCAGCCCGACGATGCCGACCGGCAGGTTCACGAAGAAGATCCACTCCCAACCGAATTGGTCGGTGAGGATCCCACCGAGCAGCGGGCCGACCAGGGTGGCGACACCGGCGACGGTGCCCCACACGCCCATGGCCGCGCCGCGCTTCTCGGGCGGGAAGATCCGGGTGATGAGCGCCATGGTCTGCGGGGTGATCAGCGCGGCACCTATGCCCTGGAGGGCGCGTGCGGCGATCAGTTCACCGATCGAACCGGCGAAACCGCACCACACACTCGCGGCGGTGAAGACGACCAGCCCGACCTGGTAGACGAGTTTGGGGCCGTATTTGTCACCGAGCCGTCCGGTGATCAGCAGCGGTACGGCGTAGGTGAGCAGGTAGGCGCTGGTGACCCACACGATGCCGTTGACGTCGGTGCGCAGGGCGACCTGGATCTCGGGTTGGGCGACGGCGACGATCGTCATGTCGACGAGGATCATGAAGAACCCGACGCACAGCGCCATCAGGGACAGCCAGGGGCGGTTGGTCACCGCCGCCGGGGAGGTGGACGTACTCATTGCGGGGTCACTTTCTGTGGAGACTCTGGGGAGGAGAACATGTGCTGCATGGCGGCATAGGGCGAATCCGGGTCGTCGAGCCATTCGATCTCTCCGGACTCCAGACGGCCGAGAAGACCGGCGAGCCACTCGATCTGGGTCCGCAGGGTGACGATCCGACAGCCGGCGTCGAGGAAGAACATCTCCGGGATGCCCTTGCCCGACGCCCACTCGGCGGCGTCGACGAACTGCGCGAGATCGGCGCGCATCGCCTCGATGCGGGCCGAGAGCAACTCGATCACCCGCGGCCGGGGAAGGGCATGGGCTTCCGACAGCGCGAGGTAGAGCTCGGGATACTCGGGTGAGTGCTGGGCGAGGATGCGCTCGAGATTGACCACGAGCGCCTCCTGTCCGGCCTCGGTGATCGCATAGACGGTGCGTTCGGGCCGGTTGCCCTCGCGTCGGACGTCGTGGACCTCGATCAGTCCGTTCCCGAGAAGCCGGTCGACCGTGTGGTAGAGCGTGCCCGGCCGAAACTTCACCAGGCGATCCTCACGTCGCTCGAGCGTGATCTGCACCATCTCGTACGGGTGCAACGGTTGTTCGGCGAGCAGCCCGAGCACCAGCACCGCCAACGGAGCCAACACATGCTCACCCCCACCGCGACCGGCACCCACGACGCCCACCTTTCGACCCACACCAAATATTCCACGTGGAATATACACCCTGGAGTGTTCGGTGCCAATGTCGTGAGCGCTGATTAGTGTGGTCGTCATGGACACCGACACCACCCCCGCAGCAGCGGGCTCATCCGGCTCGTCAACGTCCGGTACGCAGGGTTCGTACGTCACCGGCGGCCAGGAGTTCGTCCGCGACACCAAATACATCGAGACCCGCATCACCCGGGACGGCCGGGACGGCTATCCCGTCGAGGCCGGCCGCTACCGGCTCGTCGCCGCCCGCGCGTGCCCGTGGGCGAACCGCACGCTGATCGTGCGCCGGCTCCTCGGACTCGAGGACGCCATCTCCCTCGGCCTGTGCGGACCCACCCACGACGCCGACTCGTGGACCTTCGATCTCGACCCCGGCGGTGTCGATCCGGTGCTCGGCATCCCCCGCCTCAAGGACGCCTACGACAAGCGTTTCCCCGGCTACCCCAAGGGCATCACCGTGCCCGCGATCGTGGACATCCCGACCGGCGAGGTCGTCACCAACGACTTCCCGCAGATCACCATCGACTTCGAACTCGAGTGGACCGATCACCACCGCGACGGCGCACCGCAGCTCTACCCCGAGCATCTGCGCGACGAGATCGACGCCGTGAACAAAGGGGTGTACACCGAGGTCAACAACGGCGTCTACCGATGCGGTTTCGCCGGTAGTCAGGACTCCTACGACAAGGCCTACGCACGGCTGTTCACCAAGCTCGACGAGCTCTCCGAACGACTCGCGACACAGCGATACCTGGTGGGCGACACCATCACCGAAGCCGACGTGCGACTGTTCACCACCTTGGCGCGGTTCGACGCCGTCTATCACGGCCACTTCAAGTGCAATCGCACCAAACTCGCCGAGATGCCCGTGCTGTGGGCCTACGCCCGCGACCTCTTCCAGACCCCGGGCTTCGGCGACACCACCGATTTCACCCAGATCAAGCAGCACTACTACATCGTCCACCGCGACATCAATCCCACCGGGATCGTCCCGCAGGGCCCCGACCTGCGCAATTGGCTGACCCCGCACCACCGCGAGGAGCTCGGCGGCGCCCCGTTCGGCGACGGCACCCCGCCACCACCCCCGCGTCCCGCCGAGGTCGTCCCCGCCGAGCACTGGGTGCCGACGTCATGAGCGAGAAGACGACTCCCGCGTCCGGGCGGTCGGTGGAGTTCACCGGCAACATGCTCGACAAGGCGCAGCGGCTGCAGGCACCCGCTGTCGCCAAATATGTTCGGGCGCTTCGGGAGAAGCATCCCGACGACTCCCCCGCCCAGATCATCACCCGCCTGGAGAAGCGCTATCTCACCGCGGTCACCGGGTCCGGGTCGGCGGTCGGCGCGACCGCCGCGGTCCCCGGCGTCGGCACGTTCACCGCACTGGGCGCGATGACCGGCGAGACAGCGCTGTTCCTCGAGGCGTCGGCGCTGCTGGCACTCGCGATCGCCGAGGTGCACGGCATCGGGGTGCATGAGAGCGAACGTCGTAAGACGCTGGTCCTGACCGTCGCCCTCGGCGAGGAGGGCCTGAGCATCCTCGGCCGTGTCGTCGGAACGCAGGGTGGCGCCCTACGCCGACTCGGGCGCGCCTCGGCCCCGAGTGGCGCCTTCGCGAAACTCAACAAGAACCTGATGAACCGGATCGCCAAGAAGTACGCGCTCAAACGCGCTCCGTTGGTGATCGGCCGCCTCCTCCCCGCGGGTATCGGGGCGGTCATCGGCGGAGCGGGTAACCGGGTGCTGGGCAGGCGGGTGATCGCCAATGCGCGCGAGGCCTTCGGTCCCCCACCACAGCACTGGACGCTCGACGGCACCGTTGTCTCCGACCCCTGGTTGCCCCGCGGCAACCCGTGACCGCCTCGACCCGCCGGCCCCAGGTCGATCCACCCGCCACCGGGCCGGTCGTTCCGGAAGCCGGCTCACTCGACGACGGTGGACGCGGCTGGGTGCGCCGTCTGACCGCCGAATGCCTGCAGTACCGCCGGCTCGTGATGGTGACGTTGACGGTCACCCTGGTGGCGGTCGGCGTCGACCTGGTCGCGCCATTGCTCGCGCGCGCGGCCCTCGACCGCGCCACCGGCATCCCCGGTTCGTGGACCATCCCGACGATCGTGGTCGCGATGATCGGCCTCGCGATCGTGCGGTATTTCTGCCAGTTCGGTCGCCGGCTGACCGCGGGTCAGCTGTCGATTTCGGTGCAGAATGCGTTGCGGCTCAAGCTCTTACGTACCTTACTTCATCTCGACGGCGCCACCCAGACCGACATCCGTACCGGCCAGGTCGTTTCGCGGTCGATCTCGGATCTGCAGATCGTGCAGGGACTGCTGGCGATGGTGCCGCTCTCCGCCGGCGCCGCGGTCCAGGTGGTGATCGCGCTGGGCATCATGCTCTATCTCTCGCCACTGCTCACCGTGATCTCGCTGGCGATCCTGCCGATGGTGGCCGTGGTCGTGCTCACCACCCGCCGCCGATTGTTCGCGGCCACCTGGTCGGCGCAGCAGGCCGCCGCCGATGTGGCACAACACGTCGAGGAGACGGTCACCGGCGTCCGCGTCGTCAAGGGGTTCGGGCAGGAGACGCGCGCCGTCGATGAACTCGTCGGACTCGGACGCGATCTCTTCGCCAAGCGGCTGCGTGCGGGCAAGATCAACTCATACTTCACCCCGACCATGTCGGCGATCCCGCAACTCGGCCTGGTCGCGGTCATCGGTGTCGGTGGCTACCTCACCCTCAACGGGTCGATCACCGCGGGCACCTTCCTCGCGTTCGCGACCTACGTCACGACCATGACCACCCTCGCGCGACTGCTGACCAACGTGGTGGTCAGCGGTCAACTCGCCCGCGCCGCGGTGGAGCGGGTCTACGACGTCGTCGACGCACCCACCGACCCCGACGACGCGAACACCGCCGGTCTGCCCGACGGCCCGCTGGGACTGGAGTTGTCCGGTGTGGTGTTCGGCCACGACGACCGCACCGTCCTCGACGGCATCGATCTGCAGATCGCGCCGGGCGAATGCGTCGCCGTCGTCGGTCCGCCCGGATCGGGCAAGTCGACCCTCGCCGATCTCGTCAGCCGCCACCGACGCCCCGACCGCGGGACCATCGCGCTGCTGTCCGGACCGGATTCCTCGACGCGTCATCCGCTCTCCGAACTCTCTGCGGATGCCCTGCACTCGGCGGTGGGCGTCGTCTTCGACGAGCCGTTCCTGTACTCGGACACCATTGCCACCAACATCACCCTCGGCGATCGTCCCGAGCAGTCCCCCACCCCCGGCTCCGGGCCGGTGGCGCCGCGCCTGCTCGCCGCCGCCCGGGACGCCGACGCCCTCGACTTCATCACCGCACTGCCCGACGGATTCGACACCGTCGTCGGCGAGCGCGGCCTCACCCTGTCCGGCGGGCAACGCCAGCGGGTGGCCCTGGCACGTGCGCTCTACGCCGACCCCCGCTTGCTCGTCCTCGACGATGCGACCTCGGCGGTCGACGCCTCCACCGAGTCACGCATCCTGCACCGTCTGCGTGACCGCTCCACCGACCGGCCCACCATGCTGGTGCTCGCGCACCGGCGGTCGACCCTCATGCTCGCCGATCGTGTCGCCGTCCTCGACGAGGGCCGTATCGTCGACGTGGGCACCGTCGCCGAGCTCGAAGAGCGCAGCCCGCGTTTCCGTGCGCTGATGTCGCCGATCCAGTCGATCGCCGACGACGCCGCCGCCACGTTCACCCCGGCGCCGCCGCAACACACCGAGGACCTGTGGCCCGCCGATGCGCCTGCGCCGGAAGAGGATTCGACCACCCGCGCCGGGAGCGCCGCGCCGGCCGGTGGAACCGGGGGCCGCGGCGGTCGGGGCGCGGGGATCGCCGGCGCATTGGGTGCCATGCCCGCCACCCCGGCCCTGCTCGCCTCCGTCGCACGATTGCGGCCCGCCGACGAGGATCCGCGGGTCGACGTCGACGCGATGCGGGTGGAGAATCCGCATTTCTCGCTGTGGCAGATCCTGGCGCCGGTGCGCTGGCTGCTGGCCCTGGCCATCGTGGCGATCGGCGTGGACACCCTCACCGGGCTGGTCTTCCCGTCGTTGGCACGCACCGTCATCGACGCGGCCACCCACACCGACGAACGCACCCTGCTCATCGCGACCGGGATCGGCGTGGGCACCGTCGTGCTCGGCTGGTTCGCCGCCGCGGGCATGACGCTGTACTCGACCCGCGCGGGTGAACGAGTGCTGTTCGGCTTGCGTGTGCGCAGCTACGCGCACCTGCAGCGACTCGGCCTCGACTACTACGAGCGCGAGTTGTCCGGGCGCATCATGACGCGGATGACCACCGACGTCGACGCCCTCTCGACGTTTTTGCAGACCGGCCTGTCGACCGCGATCGTGGCGGTGCTGACGCTGGTCGGGGTCACCGTGGCGATGCTGTTCACCGACCTCGAACTCGGCGCGCTGATCCTGCCGGTGCTGCCGGTCCTGATCGTGGCGACCGTGGTCTTCCGTCGGATCGCCTCACGCGCCTACACGCGCTCCCGAGAACTGGTCAGTGCGGTCAACGCCGACTTCCAGGAGAACATCGCCGGCATCAAGACCACCCAGGCCTACCGCAACACCGCCCCGGCCACCCGCCGCTTCACTGGGCTGACGTTGGACTGGGTACGCGCGCGAATGACCTCGCAGCGGGCGATCTCGGTCTACTTCCCGTTCATCACGTTGTGCAGCGATCTGGCGACCGCGGCGACGATCGCGGTCGGCGCGCACCAGATCACGACGGGCGCGTTGTCGGCGGGCACCCTGGTCGCCTTCATCCTCTACTTGTCGCTGTTGTTCGGTCCTGTACAACAACTTTCACAGGTTTTCGACGGTTATCAGCAGGCGGTCGTCGGTCTGCGGCGCATCGCCGACCTCTTGCGTACCGAGACGACCGTCGCCGAACGCAGCGATGCCATCGATCCCGGGGGTGCACGGTTCACCGGTGACGCGCGCCTCGACGACGTCGCGTTCCGGTATTCGGGGGCGAGCGTCGACGCGCTCGGCGGCATCGACCTGCACATCCCCGCCGGCACCTCCCTGGCATTGGTGGGCCGTACCGGCGCCGGCAAGTCCACGATCGTGAAACTGCTCGCCCGGTTCTACGACCCCACCGACGGTGTCGTGCGGATGGACGGCACCGACATCCGCCGGTTCACGCTGCGCGGCTATCGCCGCCACATCGGCATCGTGCCGCAGGAACCGCACCTGTTCACCGGCACCGTCGCCGACAACATCGCCTACGGGCGGCCCGACGCCGACCGCGAACAGATCGCCGCCGCCGCCGCCGCGGTCGGTGCCACGACGATGATCGCCGGTCTGCCGGGCGGCATGCGGCACCCGATCGGCGAGCGCGGGGCCGGACTGTCGTCCGGGCAGCGACAGCTCATCGCGCTCGCGCGAGCCGAGCTCGTCGAACCCGACCTACTCCTGCTCGACGAGGCGACGGCCACCCTCGACCAGGCGACCGAGGCGATGGTGCTCGCCGCCGGCGACGCGGTGACCCGCAGCCGGACGTCGGTGATCGTCGCGCATCGCCTCGCGACCGCGGCGCGCGCCGATGTGATCGCGGTGGTCGACGGCGGCCGGATCGTGGAGATGGGAACACACGACGATCTGCTCACGTTGGCCGGTAGGTACCGCGCGTTCTGGGATGCCGGTGTCGACCCGGACGCCGACGGTATCGAACCTGCCGACGAACTCATCCGCTGAGTTCACCGGCGCCCGGCGGCGACCCGACGACGTGCGCCCTCGGTGAGGTGGGACTCACGACGTCCACAGCGTGGTGGGCGCGTACCATCGGCAGGTGGTTCACGACGATCTTCACAAGAGACTTTCGTCGTGACGTGGCGACCCGACACCTTCAGGGAATTGAGGCGAGAAACCGCTGTGAGCAGTTCGACATCCGAAACCGACTTCGGACAGAACGAATGGCTGGTCGAGGAAATGTACCAGCAGTACCAGAAGGATCCGAACTCGGTGGACCCGAGTTGGCACGACCTTCTGAAGAACTACACACCGAACGGTGGCGACACCGGCGCGAGCGGGTCGTCGAACGGGACCGGTGCCCGCGCCGCATCCGCGAACGGCGCCGCCGGCAACGGCTCGGCGTCCGCCCCGGCCCAGCCCAGCCCCACCAAGCCCAGCCCGACCAAGCCCAGCACTGCCAAGCCCAGCCCAGCCACGTCGACCGACTCCCAGCCCGCCCCGCAGCGCAAGCAGGGCGTGACCCTCGATCAGGGTCCCGAGCCGCGTGCGACGAGCACCCGCAAGACCCCCGCCCGCGAGGCGTCGGCGACCAAGGCCGCCTCCGGCCGCAGCGTCGCCAGCCGCGACGGGTCGTCGCAGTCGCAGAAGGATCGCCCCGCCAAGGAGCCGGTGGCCAAGCCCGCGGCGTCGGCGCCCGCGGCCACCGAGGACGAGACCAAGGTGTTGCGCGGACCGGCCGCCGCCATCGCCAAGAACATGGCGGCGTCGCTGCAGATCCCCACGGCCACCAGTGTTCGCGCCGTTCCGGCGAAGCTGATGATCGACAACCGCATCGTCATCAACAACCATCTCGCCCGCACCCGTGGCGGCAAGATCAGCTTCACCCACATCCTCGGCTACGCGATCGTGCAGGCGATCAAGTCGTTCCCGAACATGAATCGACATTTCGCCGAGGTCGACGGCAAGCCGAACGTCGTCACCCCGGCCCACACCAACCTCGGCCTGGCCATCGACCTCGTCGGCAAGGACGGCAACCGCACGTTGGTGGTCGCCGCCATCAAGAAGTGCGAGACGATGGGGTTCGCCGAGTTCTACACCGGCTACCAGGACATCGTGCGGCGCGCCCGCGACGGCAAGCTCGGCGCGGAAGACTTTGCGGGCGTGACGGTTTCGCTCACCAACCCCGGCACCATCGGCACCGTGCACTCGGTGCCGCGGCTGATGAAGGGGCAGGGCGCGATCATCGGCGCCGGCGCGATGGAGTATCCGGCGGAGTTCCAGGGCGCCAGTGACGAACAGATCGCCGAGCTCGGCGTCGGCAAGCTGATGACGCTGACGTCCACCTACGATCACCGCATCATCCAGGGCGCGGAGTCCGGCGATTTCCTGCGCCGCATCCACGAGTTGCTCCTCGACGACGCGTTCTACGACGAGATCTTCACCGCCTTCCACATCCCCTACGAGCCGATCCGGTGGCGTCGGGACATCCCTGCGGGTGCGGTCGACAAGAACACCCGTGTGCTCGAGCTGATCGCGGCATACCGCAATCGCGGCCATCTGATGGCCGACATCGACCCGTTGATGATGGACAGCGATGCGCGGACCAGCCATCCCGACCTCGACATCCTCACCTACGGCCTGACGCTGTGGGACCTCGACCGCACGTTCAACGTCGGCGGCT
The DNA here is from genome assembly GCF_059511865.1 of Gordonia sp. YC-XJ4. Classification (NCBI taxonomy): domain Bacteria; kingdom Bacillati; phylum Actinomycetota; class Actinomycetes; order Mycobacteriales; family Gordoniaceae; genus Gordonia; species Gordonia sp. YC-XJ4. The sequence goes on along the minus strand of NZ_CM183447.1, from coordinate 2,157,108 downwards.
TCCACGGGCAGCAGAAGATGAAGTTGCGCGATGTGCTGTCGATCCTGCGTGACGCCTACTGTCGCCACGTCGGTGTCGAGTACACCCACATCCTCGAACCCGATCAGCAGCGCTGGCTGCAGGAGCGGGTCGAGATCAAGCACGTCAAGCCCCCGGTGGCCGAGCAGAAGTACATCCTGTCCAAGCTCAACGCGGCCGAGGCCTTCGAGACGTTCCTGCAGACCAAGTACGTCGGGCAGAAACGCTTCTCGCTCGAGGGCGCGGAGTCGGTGATCCCGATGATGGACGCGGTGATCGACCAGAGCGCCGAGCACGGTCTCGGTGAGGTCGTCATCGGCATGCCGCACCGTGGTCGCCTCAATGTGCTGGCCAACATCGTCGGCAAGCCGTACTCGAAGATCTTCACCGAGTTCGAGGGCAATCTGAATCCGTCGCAGGCCCACGGTTCGGGCGATGTGAAGTATCACCTCGGTGCCGAGGGCAAGTACTACCAGATGTTCGGCGACAACGAGATCAACGTCTCGCTGACGGCCAACCCCAGTCATCTCGAGGCGGTCGACCCGGTACTCGAGGGTCTCGTGCGCGCCAAGCAGGATCAGCTCGACGAGGACCAGCAGTTCTCGATCCTGCCGCTGATGCTGCACGGCGACGCCGCATTCGCCGGCCAGGGCGTCGTGCCCGAGACGCTGAACCTGGCGATGCTGCCCGGCTACCGCACCGGTGGCACCGTGCACATCGTGGTCAACAATCAGGTGGGCTTCACCACCGCGCCCGAGCACTCACGGTCCTCGGAGTACTGCACCGACGTCGCGAAGATGATCGGTGCGCCGATCTTCCACGTCAACGGCGACGACCCGGAGGCCTGCGTGTGGGCCGCCAAGCTGGCCGTGGACTACCGCGAGACCTACCACAAGGACGTGGTGATCGACCTCGTCTGCTTCCGCCGTCGCGGCCACAATGAGGGCGACGACCCGTCGATGACCCAGCCGGCGATGTACGACGTGATCGACACCAAGCGCGGGGTCCGCAAGTCCTACACCGAGGCCCTCATCGGTCGTGGTGACATCTCCACCAAGGAGGCCGAGGACGCCCTGCGCGACTACCAGGGTCAGCTGGAGCGGGTGTTCAACGAGGTCAAGGAGCTCGAGAAGTTCCGTCCCGAACCGTCGGAGTCGGTCGAGGCCGATCAGCCGCTGCCGCAGAAGTTGGTGACCGCCGTCGACAAGTCGGTGCTCGCCGAGATCGGTGACGCGTTCTTCAACGTGCCCGAGGGCTTCGATCCGCATCCGCGTGTCAAGCCGGTGCTCAAGCGTCGTCATGAGATGTCCACCGAGGGTGGCATCGACTGGGCGTTCGCGGAGTTGCTCGCCTTCGGATCGCTGGTCATCGAGGGCCGTACGGTGCGCCTGTCCGGCCAGGACTCGCGTCGCGGCACCTTCACCCAGCGCCACTCGGTGCTGATCGACCGGGAGAACGGGTCGGAGTACACCCCGCTGAACCATCTGACACCGCGCGACGGTGAGTCCCTCGGCCGCTTCATGGTCTACGATTCGCCGTTGTCGGAGTTCGCGGTCGTCGGTTTCGAGTACGGCTACTCGGTGGGCAACCCGGACGCACTGGTCCTGTGGGAGGCGCAGTTCGGCGACTTCGTCAACGGCGCGCAGTCGATCATCGACGAATTCATCAGCTCCGGCGAGGCCAAGTGGGGCCAGCGCTCCGACGTGGTGCTGCTACTCCCCCACGGCCATGAGGGCCAGGGCCCCGACCACACCTCCGGTCGTATCGAGCGTTTCCTGCAGCTGTGCGCCGAGGGATCGATGACCGTGGCGCTGCCGTCGACGCCGGCGAGCTACTTCCACCTGCTGCGTCGTCACGTCCTCGACGGCATCAGCCGCCCGCTGATCGTCTTCACCCCGAAGTCGATGCTGCGCAACAAGGCTGCGGTGTCGCCGGTCGAGGACTTCACCGAGGACAAGTTCCGCTCGGTGATCGACGACCCGCACTTCGCCGCCAAGGGTTCCGACGCCGACCGCGACAAGGTCAAGCGCGTGCTGCTGGTCAGCGGCAAGCTGTATTACGAGCTCGCCGCGCGCCGTGAGAAGGACGAGCGGGACGACATCGCCATCGTGCGCGTCGAGCAGCTCTACCCGGTGCCACATCGCCGGCTGCGCGACACCCTCGAGCGCTACCCGAACGCCGAGGACTTCGCATGGGTGCAGGAGGAGCCGGCCAACCAGGGCCCGTGGCCGTTCCTGGGTCTGTGGTTGCCCGAGTTGCTGCCGGACCTGCTCAAGGGTCTGCGCCGGCTGTCGCGGCGTCCGATGTCGGCGCCGTCGTCGGGGTCGAGCAAGGTTCATGCCGTCGAGCAGGCCGAGATCATCGACGGGGCTTTCGCCTGACGTTCTTCGAACCGCGAGAGGCCGTATCCGGGAATTTCCCGGGTACGGCCTCTTTGTCATCGCTGCCGTCTTTGTCACTGCCGTCGGGTTGCGGGCCGCGACCAGACCGGAGAGGGCCGTTGAAATCGAACAAACGGGACGAATCGTCTACCCTTGGTAGACTTGTATCGTAAGAAGAAACAGGCGGGTGACACTGGCGCAACACTGCGCGCGTTTCCTATTGGTTGACAGAGCACCCCGCCAGTGGATTCCTCGACGGCATGGCTCTGCCAGGATCGCAGCTCTCCTCTCCGAAGGACTCCACCCCATGTCTCTCTCTTCCGATCACCCGGACGCGGCGCCGTCCGTGACAGCCGCTCTGACCGCCGACCACCACTCCACCGAAACCGCCGTCGCAGTCGTCGACGAGCGCCGACTGCTCAAGACCATGCATTGGTACGACGGCTTCGTGATGACGCTGTCCAACCCCGGTTTCATCATTGCCGGGATCGGCTACACGACCGGCCAGATCGGCGCCCTCGGTGCGCTCGCCTTCTGGCTCGGGTCGATGGTCATCGCCGTGTTGCAGAACAAGATCTACACCGAACCGGCAACGATGTTCCCCGAGCACTCCGGCGGTATCGCGATGTACGCCTTCGAGGGATGGCGGTCACGGTTCAGCCTCGCCGGTCCCATGTCGGCCATCGGTTACTGGGCCGGGTGGTCGTCGGTCCTGGCGATCTTCGGGCTCACCACCGGTAGTCTCGTTCAGGCCCAATGGTTTCCAAGCCAGACCTGGAGTGTCACCCACATCGTCCACCTCGATCTGCCCCGACTGATCGCGGTGGGCCTGATCATCGCGTTGTGGATCATCAATTCGCTGGGCGTCAAACCGATGAAGCTGATGGGCTACCTCACCGGCACACTCCTGTTCGTTCCGCTGATCCTGTTCATGATCGTCCCGTTCTTCCTGTCCGACTTCTCGTTCTCACACCTCTCCTGGGGGCTGCTCGGCGCTGCGGGCAGTCCTTGGGGTGCAGTACAACTCGGACTCGTCTGGCTCTACCTCAACGCGTGGTCGGCCTACGGGATCGAGGTGTGTGCGACATTCGCCCCGGAATACCACGACACCGAACGCGACACCCACAAGGCGCTGATCCGCTCGGCCATGTTCTGCCTCGGCGTCTATGCGCTCCTGCCCGTGGCACTCGGCGGCGTGGTGAGCCAGCAAGCGATGGCCGATGCACCCATGGGCTTCTACGCCGATCTCCTCCATCGCGAAATCGGTGGTGCCGCATCGAATGTCGTCATCATCTTCATGATCGGCAGCTTCCTGCTCGGGATGAACGCGGCGAGTGCCGGCGGCGCCCGCACCCTTTACGGCATGGCTCGCAGTGGCATGACGATCACGTGGTTCGACCACGTCAACAAACACAATGTGCCCAATCGCGGAATGTATGTCGACGTCGTCCTCAACATCTGCGCCGTGCTGCTGCTCCCGACAACGGTTGCGGTGCTCGCGGCGAGCAACATGGGCTACGTACTCTGCCACGTCTTCGCGCTGTCGGCGGTCCTGCTGCTACGCAGGGACCGCCCCGACCTGCCCCGCCCCATGCGGCTGTCAACCCCCTGGCTGTGGGTGGCCGCCGCACTGGCCCTCTTCAACTGCCTGCTGCTCGCGGTCGGCGCAACCTCGTTCTCGATGACCGGATACGGCGGAATCCGGGAGTTCATCGTGGGCCTGGCACTGTTGGTGCTCGGCTGCGCCCTCTACATCTACCGCCGTGTGGTGCAGGACCGCGCCCGGTTCACCGTGCGGGACCAGACGATGGACATCCCGGTCGTCACACAGGCCGCAGTTGCAGGCGCGACGGTGTCGAGGACCACAGGGGAAACGGCATGACCGCGACCGTCGGGCTGACCGTACGATGCTCCTGCGGAACCAGTACCGCACAGTTGATGAGCTCCGCATCGCCACGATGGTCCTGTCCCGACTGCGCCACGGGTTGGCACGCCGACGGAGTACAGGCGGTTATCAACGGCGCCAACGAGTTACGCAGAATCAGGTTGTCGATCATGCTCGCGGCGGCAGCACTGCTCGTGGTCGCGGTGACGCTGATCGCGATCAACCCGCACTGGGGCCTGTGCGTCCCCGTCCTCGCCGGCGGGCTGGCACTTCTCGCCAGACCCACCTACCGGCGGCGGTTGACCAACGCACGCCGGCTGCTGGGTACGGCGATCACTCTCTCGCGCGAGTCGGCCCCCTCCTGACCTGTGCCGCGCAACGATCTCATCCGTCGGCACGCACAGCGAGCGCGGGAAGGGAGGTGGTGATCAGGGTGAGGAGCTCAGCCCGGGAAATCGGTGCGTCGGCGAGCCAATTGATCGTCACCTCCTCGACGAAGGCAATCCACCCGGCGACCGCCAACCGCACCGACGCGGTGCTCTCGATGCCGAGCCCGCCCGCGCGCTCGAGAATCCGCTCGACCATGACCGTCCGAGTCTGGTCGGTGACGGCTCGCATCGCCGGGTCGGCGCTGGCCGATCCGCGGATCAACGCCATGTACGCGGTTCGGTTCTCGGTGACGTAGTCGACGAACGCCGACATCGACGCTCCCAAGATCAGCAGCGGATCCCCCAGGGAGTCATCGGGTGCTGTGCAATCGAGCATCTCCTGCGCCTGGGCGCGCGCGATCGCCACATGAAAGTCCTGTTTGGACTCGAAATAATGGAACAGCAGGGCGCGCGACACCCCGGCCACCTCGGCGATGGCGTCGATGGACACCTGCTCCAGGGGTCGGTTGCCGACCATCTCGAGACCGAGTGCGATCAACTGGTCACGTCGCGCCGACGGACTCATGCGGGTACGACGGCCGGAAGTACCGGAACCCGAGGTACCCGGACTCGAGATGCTGGTCTTCGACGTGCTCACGGGGTACATCGTAGCTTATTGATTCTTGTTCAATAGCTATTGACGTTCGTTCAATAGCTCACTAAGCTCAGTCACCATGACAACGCATGATGTAGAGATCGCCATCGTCGGAGCCGGGTTCTCCGGCCTCGGCGCGGCCATCAAACTCGCGCAGCGCGGCATCGACGATTACGTCATCCTCGACCGCGGCAGCGACTTCGGCGGCACCTGGCGCGACAACACCTACCCCGGCGCCGCCTGCGACGTGGCGTCGAACCTGTACTCGTACTCGTTCGCACCGAATCCCGAGTGGTCGCGCTCCTACTCCCATCAGCCGGAGATCCACCGCTACATCAACGCCGTCGCCGACGAGCACGGCGTACGCGCGAAGGCACGATTCGGCACCGAGGTCACCGAAGCCCGCTGGGATGAGGACACCGCCCACTGGATCGTCTCGACGGTCACCGACGGCGCCGAGAACACCTATCGCGCACGTCATCTCGTCGGTGCGGTCGGCCCGCTGTGCGAGCCGAACCTTCCCGACATCGACGGCATCGACTCGTTCGGCGGCACCATCATGCACTCGGCCCGCTGGGACGACTCGGTGGACTTCGCCGGCAAGCGCGTCGCGGTGATCGGCACCGGCGCCTCGGCGATCCAGATCGTTCCCGAATTGGCCAAGGTCGCCGGACATCTCGACGTCTATCAGCGCACCGCGCCGTGGATCGTTCCGCGCACCGAGCGTCCCTACACCCCGGTCGAGCACTGGGCCTTCACGCACATTCCGGCCGTTCAAACCGCCTCACGGGCCGGCATCTACACCTTCAACGAGTTCATCGCCTTCGGCATGACGTATTCGCCGAAGGCACTCAAGCCGGTCGAAATGCTGGCCCGCGCCAACATCTTCCGCGGAATCCGCGACCCGCAACTGCGCAAGGCCGTCACCCCCGACTTCCAGATCGGCTGCAAGCGCATTCTGCGATCCAACACCTGGTACCCCGCCCTCGATCGCGCGAACGTCGATCTGGTCACCGATCCGATCACGCGGGTCACCGAGACCGGCATCGTCACCGCCGACGGCACGGCCCACGACATCGACATCCTGGTGGTGGCGACCGGCTTCCACGTCACCGACTCCCCGGTCTTCTCCCACATCGTCGGCGTCGGTGGACGCAGCCTGGCGAATGTATGGGACGAGATCGGGATGCAGGGGTACAAGGGCTCATTCGTCCACGGTTTCCCGAACATGATGCTGATGATCGGTCCGTCGACCGGTCTGGGCCACACCTCGATGGTGTACATGATCGAGTCCCAGCTGAACTATCTGGTCGACTACATCGCCACCGTGCGCGCCCGCGGGGCGACGCGCGTGGAGGTGACCGAGGCCGCACAGCGCCGCTACAACGCCGGCATCGCCCACAAACTCCGCAACAGCGTCTGGGTCAACGGCGGATGCGCCTCCTGGTACAAGGACGTCCACGGCAACATCACCACGCTGTGGCCGGGGTTCACCTTCGACTTCCGGCGCGAGACAAGAAAATTCGACGTGGCCGCCTACGACATCAGCCATGCCGCGAGCACCGTGCCCGCGCAACTCACCTCCGCTCCCACCGCCGGCGTCGGCGCCTGAACACTCCCACCACACGAAAGAAGGCACTCATGAAGGACTTTCGCGACAAGGTCGTCGTCGTCACCGGCGCGGGCTCGGGTATGGGCCGCGACCTCGCGGTCAAGCTCTCCCGTCTCGGCGCGAAACTGGCCATCTCCGATGTGAATCCGGACGGACTCGCGGTTACCGAGAGGCTGATCACCGAGGCCGGCGGCGAGGTGCACACGCAGATCCTCAACGTCGCCGAGCGCGAGGCCGTCCTCGACTATGCCGAGACCGTCGTCGCCCATTACGGCCGGGTCAACGTCATCTTCAACAATGCCGGGATCGCTCACCACGGCGAGATCGAACGCACCGAGTTCAAGGACATCGAGCGCGTCGTCGACGTCGACTTCTGGGGAGTGGTCAACGGCACCAAGGCTTTCCTGCCGCACATCATCGCCTCCGGCGACGGTCACATCGTCAACACCTCGTCGCTGTTCGGCCTCCTCTCCGAGCCCGGCCAGGCCGCCTACAACGCTGCGAAGTTCGCCGTCCGGGGATTCACCGAAGCGCTCAATCAGGAGATGATCGTCGCCAAGCACCCGGTCAAGGTGTCGTGTGTGCACCCGGGTGGCATCAAGACCGCGATCGCCCGCAACGCCACCGTTTCCGGCGATCACGACGCCACCGCGACAGCGAACTTCTTCGATCGCTACCTCGCCCGCATGACCTCCGAGGATGCTGCCGACGTCATCATCAACGGCGTCCGCAAGAACAAGACGCGCATCCTGGTCGGCACCGATGCCAAGTTCCTCGATCTGTGGGTGCGCCTGGTCGCCTCGAAGTACCAGTGGGTCATGGCCAAGGGCACCGCACTGGCGTTGACGCGGGCCAAGTAGGCACGCTCAGATCTGGTGCACGTCAGATCTGGTGCTCATTGAGCCAATCTGCGGCCAGATCCGCCGGATGCGCGCCGGCCCGGACCTTGCCGGCGAGTGTCGCGAGGTCGGCGGTGGTGATCTCGCCGGCCACCCGATTCACGGCCTTCACCTGATCGCGGGTCAGCGCCGCAGTCCGATACACCGGCACGAGTGTCTCGGGCTGCGGTCCGACGCCCCGGCCGGCCGAGCCGGCCAGGGCGGGTAGCGCCTCGACGAGGCCGGCCGGCCCGGAGGCCGAGTCGCCACCGATCTGCAGCGGCGTGAGCAACCCGAGCGCGGTGCCCGATGCCGTCCGCTCGAGCACGGTGTGTACATCGGCAACCCGTTGTACCGGCCCCATCCGGCATCCGGCGTCGGCGAACGCCTGCAGGGTCGCCGGATCGGGCTCGCCGGTCGTGACCACCGGCAGGTCGGCGGGCAGTCTCCCGCAACCCGAGAGGTCGCTCACCCCGGCCGTCGTGGCCAGCGAGGTCGCGACGAACAACTGCGGGGTGGCACTCACCGGCGTCGCGTCGCCGACCGAGACACCTTGCGGCAGAGAATGATTCAGATCGACATACAGGGCGTCGGAGTTGGGATCACCAGCGGCGGCACCATCCGCGGCGGGCTGCGTGGACGGTGCCGGCGATACGGGCGAGGTCGCCGCCTGCGCCAGCGAGGGCGCGAGTTCGGTCAGCAACCGACCGGTGAATGCCGGGAAGAGATCGACGTCGCCCCGCTGCATCGCGTCGAGTTGCGCGGTGTCGCCGCCGATTCTCGGGTCGACCGCGACGTGCGCACCCGCGGTGCGCAACGCGCCCGCATAGATCTGTGCCATCACGAGCGACTCCGGGGTTCCGGAGGAGCCCATCACCAACGGCCTGTTCTCGTCCGGGCCCGCATCGTCTCCGCCGCCGCTGCCGCATCCGGCAAGCGCCGCGACCAGCACCAGAACGGCTGACAGGATCGCCGGGGCCGCGCCGCGGCGCACTCGTTGTCGCACGGCACTCACCGTAGCGTGCCGGTCACCCGCCGGCGGCGATGAACCCGGCCACCGAGTCGGCGATGAGTTGCACGGCGATGGCCGCGAGAAGCAGACCCGCGATCTTGGCCAGCAGCGTGATGCCGCCGACGCCGAGGATGCGGATGAGCACCGTCGAGTACCGCAGCACGATCGCGACGACGATGTGCACGCTGACGATGGCGGCCGCGATGGCGAGGTAGCCGCCCGCGTCACCGGAGACCCCGCTGACCCCGACGATGACCGCGGCGATCGCACCCGGTCCCGCGAGCAGCGGTGTGCCCAGCGGCACCAGCGCGACGTTGACGTCCTCGGAGGCCTGGGGCGACCCGGCGCTGCCCAGCCCCGTCAGCAGCTGCAGCGCCACCAGCAGCAGAAGCAGACCGCCGGCGCCCTGCAGTGCGGGGATACCGATGTGCAGGTAGTTCAGGATCGCCTTGCCGCCGATGGCGAAGATGCTGATCACCAGCAGACTCACCAGCGGGGCCTGCCAGGCGGCACGGCGCCGGTACTCCGGCGTCCGGTGACCGACCAGTGACAGGAACAGGGGGATCTGCCCGGGTGGGTCCATGATGACCAACAGGGTGATCAGGGTCGTCGTGTAGACCGTGACGTCGAAGGACACGCGCTGATCTTACGGGCGGCGCGTACCATCCCAGGCGTGCCATCGATGCCCCATCTACGCCCCGGCCTCGGATTCACCACCGGCCGTCGCGAGCGACGGCCGCTGCCGAAGATCCCGGTACCCATCGCCCGGGCGATCGTGGACTGCGCGGTCTATATCGACGGGCATCGGCAGCCGGGACGGATCGGCTACTCCGAGGCCCTCGAGCAGGTGCGCAGTACGGGTGAGGGTTTCGTCTGGCTCGGTCTGCATTCACCCGACGACGAGCAGATGACCGGTGTCGCGGAGGTCTTCGGGCTGCACGAGCTCGTCGTCGAGGACGCGGTGCACGCCCACCAACGCCCCAAACTCGAGATCTACGACAACACCCAGTTCTTGGTACTGCGCACGGTCAAGTACGTCGAACACGAATCGATCGAGCAGGCCAGTGAGGTCGTCGAGACCGGCGAGATCATGATCTTCACCGGCCCCGACTTCGTGATCACGGTGCGCCACGGCGATCACACCCACCTGTCGGGATTGCGCCGACGCATGGAGGCTCGTCCCGAACGCCTCGCCCTGGGCCCGACCGCGGTCATGCACGCCATCGCCGACCTCGTCGTCGACAGCTACCTCGCGGTCAGCGAGAAGATGGAGACCGACCTTCTCGCCATCGAGAGTTCGGTGTTCGGCAACAAGAAGCGTTGGCTCGACATCGAACCGGTGTATCTGCTCAAACGCGAGGTGCTCGAACTTCGCCGCGCGGTGACCCCGCTGACCAATCCACTGTCGCGGCTGACCTCGAATAATCCCTTGGTGCCCAAGGAGATCCGACGCTATCTGCGCGACGTCGCCGATCACCTCACGACCGTCGTCGACCGCGTAGTGGAGTACGACGAGGTCTTGTCGTCGCTTCTCGACGCCGCCGCGGCCAAGGTCGGCATCCAGCAGAACAGCGATATGCGCAAGATCTCCGCGTGGGTGGCGATCGGCGCCATCCCGACGATGGTCGCGGGCCTCTACGGCATGAACTTCGACATCCTGCCAGGCATGCATGATGCGCAGGGCTTCGGTCTGGTCTGCCTGTTCCTGGTGGTGGTCTGCGGCGCACTGTGGGGGGCGTTGCGGCGCAATCACTGGCTGTGAAGACACTGGCTGTGAAGCGTTGTACGGCAACCAGTTTCAGAACATGGAATTCGGGTTCGCCGAGGTCGAGGGAACGTCCTGGATGACGTCCCAATGCTCGACGATCGTGCCGTCGGCCACACGGAAGATGTCGACGACCGCCTGACCGCGATCGCCGGGACCGTTCACCGAGTGGACGTGCAGATAGACGAGGTCCCCGTCGGTCGCGCTCCGCACGATCGTGCTGCGCGACTGCGGGTTCTGCGCGAACGACCCGGCGAAGAAGTCGACGAACGGCTTCTTGCCGTCGGGCACCAGCGGGTTGTGTTGTTTGTACGTATCGGCCACCACCGAGGCTGCCGAGACGTCGTGGCGGTTGAAGAAGTTGTCGTAGAAATCGACGACCAGTGCACGATTCGCCTCTTCGGCACCGAGGTTGCGTCCCCCGTCGTCCCGGGTGTCCGCGTCACCTGAACCGGCGCAGGCCGCCAGCACCAGCAGGCCGGACAATGCGGCCACCATCGCACTCGCAACGCGTCGACGAACCGTCCATGCCGTGGCCGTCCCCGTCATCCTGATCCCCGTCATCTTCATCGCCTCCAAGACGTGTACCGCGACCGTGTGGCCCGGGATCGTGTCACTGCGGGTTGTGATCAACCCATCGACGAGCGTAGGAACAGCAGCTGCCGATGTCCCGGTAGTAGAGTGTCGGGTATTGGTAGAAAACAGACACCCGAGATCCGTGAGATCCGGTATCGGCGACTTCCCCGCCCCGTCGACTCGCTCGAGATCACGACGATCGAGGCACTCCGGCAGGGTGCACGCGAGTCGGAATTCACTGGGCCACAACGGATCAACTTCGAGCTCATCGTGTGGATCGAGCGTGGGACCATCACTCATGAAGTCGATTTCGCCCGGTACGAATTGGGTCCCGGTGACGTCTTGTGGGTACATACCGGCCAGGTTCAGCGATGGGGTGACATCGCGGCCGTCGACGGGATCGTGTGCATGATGCCCGCCACCGCGCTCGACACCGCGCTCACCGATCGGCTGGACCGGATCGGCGGATGGGCACGGTCGCACTGGCCCGCCGACGGTCCGGGCGCTGCACAGGACTTCGCGATGCTCCTGTCCCACTATCGGCGTTCCCGAGATCTCGTCGGCCACGACGCCGAGGCCTACGACGCCGCGATGGTCCTGCTGACCTCGGGTGTACTGATGATGTTGGCGTCACATGACCTCGGCGACGCGACGTCCGAATGCGGCGGGCACGAACTGCTGTGGCGGTTCCGCGCCGAAGTCGATCGTCACCATGCGCAGCGACGATCCACCCGGTGGTACGCACGTCGTCTCGGCTACTCGGAGCGAACACTGCACCGAGTGGTGCTCGCTCATCTCGGGGTGACTCCGCGCCGGGTGATCGAGGATCGAATGGTGTTGGAAGCCAAACGAATGTTGGTACACGAGTCCGGTTCGATCTCGACCGTGGCACGCTCACTCGGTTTCGACGACCATTCGAACTTCACGAAGGTCTTCAAACGATCGACCGGCCTGACCCCCGGCGAGTTCCGGGCATCGAGTCGCTGAACCACTCCCCCTCACATGGTGGCCGGTGACCGCGCCGGATCGGCAAGGTCGATATCGGCCTCGGCCCACGCCTCACGCAGCGCCTCGACACCCTTGAGGCGCAGCCATGCCGCTTCGTTCGCGGTGATCGGGATCGCCCGCAGGAAGCGCACCGGGTCCATCGGGGCCGGTAACCCCAGCGTACCGAGATCATCGTCGGAGACCATGACTGCGGTGAAAGGCGCACCGTCCCAGAGTGGTTCGCCGAGATCGAGGAGCGCGTCGGCCACCAGCACCAAGCCCTCGACGGCCGGGGCCGCGGCCAGTGTCGCCAGCCGTCGATGCAGGCCCGGCAGCGCAGTACCGGCGTGCATACGAACGACCAGTTCGGCCCGCGGGCCGCGCACCGGGTCCGGATTCAGGTCGGACGGATCGGTCATCGGATGCCGCGCACAACCGACCGTGACGTAGACGACCTCGGTGCCGAGAACAACGCGCACCACGTCGATCGGCTCAACCCCGAGGAAGGTCACCGAGGCGCGCTGCGGCGCCCCGCCGAGAGAGTCGACGAGGTATCGGTTGATGGCATCGGTGGTGGAGTCGCTCACGACCCCCACGGTAATGGCAACGCGCCGTCATGGACGTGGGAGGCGTCGGTGCAGCGGATTAGTGCTCACAGGTGTCCGCGCGCGTGCCGTGGACGGGACGGTTGAGACCACCGCGGGCGCTTCGGCGCTCGAGCGCGTCGCGTCCTGCAGCCGCATGGCGGTACTCGAGCCGGCACCGAGCGCAGGTGCCCGCACCCGCCGCGGCGCCGCATGTCCGCAGTCGGGACAAGTGATCGCGTCGGGGACCGCAGCCATCGAATAGTGTCGTTCGACTATCGCGCACCGCCGGTCACACCGGAACACATAGGTCGGCATGTCGGCCACCCTAGCCCGATCGGTGTCATCCCGCCTCGGATTGAGCTGCGAACTCAGACAACGTCATACGCTCGTAACGCGCATTGGCTGCGAAACCGATACGAACGTAGTTGAATAGTTCCACCCGGAAACAACCACGTCTCACGGAGGTTCTGTCGATGCCCGAGCTCCTCTTTCCCCTCGATTCCGCGAAGCCCTTCACCGAGCAGCGTCACATCGGGCACAACCGTTGGCATCCCGACATCCCGCCCGCGGTGACCGTCAAGCCCGGGGACACCTTTCGCGCACATTGCCGGGAATGGTTCGACGGCGCGATCCACAACGACGACTCCGCCGACGACATCCTCAACGCCCCACTCAACAACGTCCACACCTTGTCGGGGCCGTTCGCGATCGAGGGCGCCGAGCCGGGTGACCTGCTGATCGTCGACATCCTCGACGTCGGGCCCATCCCGCAAGAGGATTCGGGACCGCTGGCAGGCCAGGGCTGGGGGTACACCGGCATCTTCGCAAAGCTCAACGGCGGCGGCTTCCTCACCGAACAGTTCCCCGACGCCTACAAGGCGATCTGGGACTTCGCCGGCCAGTCGGCGACGAGTCGCCATGTGCCGCATGTGAAGTACACGGGCATCGTTCATCCGGGGCTGATGGGCACGGCTCCGTCGGCGGAGTTGCTCGGCCGGTGGAATGCGCGCGAGGCCGCGCTCATCGCCACCGATCCGAACCGCGTGCCCCCGCTGGCACTTCCGCCGGAGCCCGACGGCGCAATCCTCGGATCGCTGACCGGCGACGAGTTCACACGGGTCGCGGGCGAAGGAGCGCGCACCGCTCCCCCTCGCGAGAACGGCGGTAACCAGGACATCAAGAACCTCACCAAGGGCACCCGCGTCTTCTACCCGGTCTTCGTGCCCGGCGCCAACCTGTCCTTCGGCGATCTGCACTTCTCCCAGGGCGACGGCGAGATCACCTTCTGCGGTGCCATCGAGATGGGTGGCTTCATGGATCTCCACGTCGACCTCATCAAGGGCGGGATGGAGACCTACGGCGTCAGCGAGAACGCGATCTTCATGCCCGGCAACACCGATCCGCAGTATTCGCAGTGGATTGCCTTCTCGGGCACGTCGGTCACCCTCGACGGTGAACAGCGGTATCTCGACTCGGACCTGTCCTACCAGCGTGCATGTCTGCACGCCATCAACTATCTGACCAAGTTCGGGTACAGCCCCGAGCAGGCTTACCTGCTGCTGGGCTCGGCACCGATCGAGGGACGCCTCTCGGGAGTGGTGGACATACCGAATTCGTGTGCGACGGTGTACATCCCGACCGCGATCTTCGACTTCCCGGTGGCCCCGTCGACATCGGGGCCGGTGCAGATCGACCCGGGGATGGGCGCGCCGCATTCGGCGTTCTAGGCGCGTCCGCTCAGTCCAGTCGGTGGATCGGACGTGAATATCGACGGTGCCGATCGACGGCAGACCGGAACCCGAACCAGCACAAGCGGTCTCGAGCTCCTCGCTGCCTTCGTCACACCTCGACCGGCGGACATAGGAACTCCGACCGGACCCGACTCCGCTCAGCCGGTCAGATCCATCGCCCCAAGGGCGCCAAGCGCACTCGCCAGTCGGGCCCCCGGCCCGTCGGCGTCGTCGATCACCCCGGCAACCGCGGACGAGCGCGCGATGCGCGCCTTCGACCGCGAATGGAGCATGGCGCCCCGTCGGGTGGCGAAGACCACCACCCGACGTCGGTCGGTCTCGTCGGGCCGCCGGTGCACGAGGTTCTCGTCGATCATCCCGTCGATCAGGCGGGTCAGGCTCGGCCCGGGCAACAAGGTGACCGCAGCCAGTTCCGACATCGACCTGCCCGTTCCGCCCTCCAGCGCCGCCAGAACGTGCCACTGCGCCGTCGTGAGACCGTCCAGCTCGGCTGCGACCGCTGAGTCAAGATGCGCCGCAGCGATATTCAGCAGACGTGACAGCTCCTCGACGGCAGCGGCACGCGCATTCGGGGCACTGGACATGATGAGCCATCGTATCGTGAACCCCTCCGGTGCGACAGCGCAGCCGGCGTTGCGCAACCGTCGATTCGTGGGACACTGTGCAGGTCAGCACGTATCCACCCCGGGAGTCGGTTGTGGCCTCACCAGTGGTTCTCAGAGGCGACGACGCCACCCTCGACGTCGCTCTCGCAGTACCGCTGAGCGGTCCGGCCGGCATGTTCGGTCCCTCGTGCGAGGCGAGTGCCGAACTGGCCGTCGCCGATGTCAACGCGGCCGGCGGCATCCTCGACCGCCCGGTTCGGGTGCATCTCGTCGATGCGGGCGCACCCCTGAACCGGTTGTCGGGCACCGTCGACCGCCTCGTCACCACCGGACGCGTGGAGAGTGTGATCGGGTGGCACCTGTCCAACGCGCGCAACGTGATCACCCCGCACACGGCCGGGCGGGTGCCATACGTGTACACGACGTTCTACGAGGGTGGCGAGGACGCCGACGGCGTGTACATGGTGGGTGAGACCCCCGATCAGCAGTTGTTCCCGGCCATCCGATGGCTGCGCGAGAACCGAGGAATCCGACGCTGGTGCGTGATCGGCAACGACTACGTGTGGCCTCGCGCGACCTCTGCACGTACCCGCGACTTCCTCCATGGCGCGCACATGGACTTCCTCGGCGATCACTTCGTCCCGCTGCGCGGCCGGGATTTCGGGTCTGCATTGCAGATGATTGCCGACACCCGCCCCGACGGGGTGCTCGTCCTCATGGTCGGCGCCGACGCCGCCGCATTCCACCGTGCGTTCGCCGCGGCGGGTCTCGACGAACAGCACATCCGGCTGTCGATGATGATCGGTGAGGACGTGCTGTGCGGCTGCGGCGCCGAGGCCACCCACGACCTCTACACGGCGTGCGGATACTTCGAAAGTGTGGTCACCCCCGAAGGTCTCGAGTTCGGGTCCCGGTACGAGCGCCGATTCGGCCGCTCGGCACCGGCATTGAACAACATCGGCGAATCCTGTTACGAGGGGCTGATGCTGCTTGCGGCGCTCGCCCGGGCCGCGGGCTCGCTCGACACCGCCACGATCGGCCGGACGACGCGCGGCGTGACCTACCGCGGACCGCGGGGCGAGGTCGAGCTCTGTGGCCGGCACACCCGTCAGCCGGTGTACCTCGCGCAAGCCGACCACCTCGCGTTCGACGTGATCACCGAACTGACCGCCTGACGCATCGACTCCTCGCCCGATCCGGACGTTCCACACCGGGGCGACGGTCGATTACGGTGTGCATGTGGTGAACATCCTGGCGGTCGCCGACGAGGTGGTGGAGTCACTCACCTTCGGGGTGGGCATCGAGACCAAACCCGACCTCATCCTGGGCGCGGGCGATCTTCCCTACAAGTATCTCGACGTGCTGTCGAGCCTGTGCGATGCGCCATGTGTATTCGTTCCGGGCAACCATGACGGTGATCTGCGCGGTTACCGGTCCTCGCGTGCCGGCTGGACCCGCGCGGGATTGCCGACCAGCTATCCCGGGCCCGAGTGCGCGGTCAACGCCGACGGTCGGACGGTGACGGCGGCCGGCGTCCGGATCAGCGGCCTCGGGGGCAGTATCCGCTACAACTCCGGTCCCAATCAGTACACCGAGGCGCAGCAACGGTTGCGGTCGTGGTTGTTGCGCGCCCGAGGCGGTGTGCGTGCCACCCGCCCGCACATCCTGCTCACCCATTCGCCGGCACGCGGCGTGGGCGACGCCGAGGACCGGCCGCACCGCGGGTTCTCGTGTTTCCACCCACTGGTCGACCGACTCCGACCGAAGATCATGGTGCACGGGCACATCCATCCCTACGGTGCGCATCCGCGTGACCTGATCATCGGGACCGATACCGTGTCGATGAACGTCGTCGGCTACTGCCAGTTCGATTTCGACACCGACACCGGAGATTTCAGGATCGTGAGGCGCAGATATGGCTCGTGACACCGGATTCCCGGACGCCGACGCCGAGAATGACTTCCAGCGGATGCGCCGGCACGCCGAACTCGCCCGGCTGACACAGTGGTTCACCCGACAACCCGCCGACGTCAATGCGATCCTCCCCTTCGACGAGGTCGTCGCCGCATTGGGCCGCACCGGCGAGACCTACCTGGGACTGCAGACGGTCGAGGTGGCCTCGATCGTCGGAAGTGTGGACCGCACCAAGGATTTCGACCGCTACTTCCGCCCGACGTCAGCCCGGATTCGCAGCCGGTGGCAGCGACTCGCGGCCGCGCAGCGGCGCGGTGAATCGATGCCCCCGGTGCGGCTGTACCGGATCGGTGGGATGCATTTCGTCATCGACGGACACCACCGCATCTCGATCGCCATCGCACGACACCTCGACACCATCGAGGCCTACGTCACCGAGATCCACACCCGCATCTCCCCCGAGGGCATCAATGTGCCCGGCGACCTCCTCCTCAAGGACCACCGCCGCCTGTTCCTCTCACGGGTGCCGCTGTCGGGTGCACAGGCCGACACCATCCGGTTCGCCGACCCCTTCGACTACGCCGAACTCGCAGAGGCGGTGGAGGCCTGGGGCTTCCGTCTCAGCCAAGAGGTGGGCGAATTTCTCGGCCGTACCGAGGTGGCACGGCGGTGGTTCGGTGAGGAATTCCTGCCGGTCATCCGTATGGCCCGACGCGCCGATGTCCGGTCCGACCTCGACAGCGACGCCGAACTCTACCTGTGGCTCGCGTGCGAGCGCTATCGCCTGGTGCGCAAGCACATCTGGGACGACGAGATCATCGACGAACTCCGCGAACAGCCTCGGCGTCGGCGCCGATGATCACCTGTCGACGACCGCGGCGCTCATCCCTTCGACAGTGCCGGCCCGCCTGCAACCGAATTCGCTGGTGCACCACGCAGACTCGCGCCGGATTGCTGGTCGAAGACGGTGATCTTGGTGGGGTCGAAGTAGAGTTCGGCGGTACTGCCGCGGCGGATCTGTGATTCGGGGGAGAGTCGGGCGATCATTTCGCCGCCGCCGAGGGTGGCACCGGAGTCGGCGGACAGTTCGGCGAGTGCGTCATTCGCCGGACCCTGGGAGTCGATACGGAAATAGGCGTAGTTGTCCGATCCCATGGATTCGAGGACGTCGATCCCGACCGTGAACGTCCTTCCCCGCGACAAGGTGTCGGCATCGATGAGGTGGGCGTCCTCAAGGTGTTCGGGGCGGATACCGACGAGGACCTCCCCGTTGCTGTTGACCCGGGCTGCCGCATCGGTGACCTGTTGCTGATCGTGCAGCGCAATCGTGCCGATCGGGGTCGACACCCCGTCGGCGCCGAGTCGTCCGGGCAGGAAATTCATGGCGGGTGAGCCGATGAAGCCGGCGACGAAGATGTTGGCGGGGTTGGTGTAGAGCTCTTGGGGGGAACCGATTTGCTGGACATACCCCGAGCGCATGACCACGACCCGGTCACCGAGGGTCATGGCTTCGGTTTGGTCGTGGGTGACATACACGGTGGTGGTACCCAGGCGTTGTTGCAGCCGGGAGATCTCCGCGCGCATCTGCACCCGCAGTTTCGCATCCAGATTCGACAGCGGTTCATCCATCAGGAACGCCTTCGGGGAACGCACGATCGCCCGGCCCATCGCGACGCGCTGGCGTTGCCCACCGGATAGATTCGCCGGTTTCCGATCCAGGTAGGGCCCCAGGTCGAGGATGCGGGCGGCTTCGTCGACCTTCGCGGCGACCTCGGCTTTCGACAGTTTCGCCAGGGTCAGTGGGAACGCGATGTTCTCCCGCACCGACATGTGCGGATACAGGGCATAGGACTGGAACACCATGGCGATGTCGCGGTCTTTGGGGGCGCGTTCGTTGACGCGTTGCCCGGCGATCCGTAGCTCCCCGCTGGTGATGTCCTCGAGGCCGGCGATCATGTTCAGGGTGGTCGATTTCCCGCACCCGGACGGGCCGACGAGGATGATGAACTCGCCGTCGGCGATATCGATACTCACCTCATGCACCGCGGTCGAGCCGTCGGGATAGGTTTTGCTGACGTGGTCCAAAACGATGTCTGCCATGGGTTTATCCCTTCACCGCGCCGGAGGTCAACCCGGCCACGATTCGACGTTGGAAGAACAACACGAAGATGATGATCGGAATGGTGATCACGACCGCGGCCGCGGCGATCGACCCGGTGGGTTCCTCGAACTGGGAACTCCCGGTGAAATTCGCGATCGCGACCGGCGCGGTGATCGCCCGTTCGGTCGAGGTCAATGACAACGCCAGCAGCAGGTCGTTCCACGCGAAGATGAACACCAGGATCGCCGCGGTCACCACCCCCGGCGCGGCCAACGGGGCGATCACCTTCCGGAACGCCTGGAACGGGGTCGCGCCATCCATTTTCGCGGCCTTCTCCAACTCCCACGGGATCTCCCGGAAGAACGCCGAGAGCGTGTAGATCGCCAACGGCAACGCGAAGGTGATGTAAGGCAGGATCAACCCCGGCCACGTGTCGAACAACCCCAGGGTGCGTTCGATATTGAACAGCGGGGTGACCAGCGAGATCTGCGGGAACATCGCGATCAACAGGGCCGCCCCGATCAACAGGCGTTTACCCGGAAAGTCCAAACGGGCCACCGCATAGGCGGCCATCGTGCCCAACACCACCGCGATCACCGTGGTGATCAACCCGATCCCGATCGAGTTGATCAACGCCGAGGTGAACGCGCTCGTGGAAAAGATCGACGAATAGTTCTCCCACGTCCACTCCTTCGGGATGAACGAGCCGTCGGTGACACTCGAGGCGGGTTTGAATGACAAACTCACGATCCACAACAAGGGGATGATCGCATACAGGATCACCAGGATATTGGCGATCGCCCACCAGAATTTCGGTTTGGCTCCGGTCTTCACCGCCCCTTACCTCCCCTCGTTGTCCGAGCCCGGTGCCGCAGTACCGAACCCCTTGATGAAGATGAACGCGATGATCGCCACACACACGAAGATCAGGATCGAGATCGCCGACCCCACACCAAGATTGAAACCCTTGAACAGATTGTCGTAACCGAGCATCGACACCGAATACGTGTTGTTCGACCCGGCGGTCAACACATAAATGTTGTCGAACACCCGGAACGCGTCCAGAGTACGGAACAGCAACGCCACCAGGATCGCCGGTTTCATCAACGGCAAAATGATGCGCCACAACCGCGTCCACGCCCCCGCCCCGTCGACCTGGGCGGCCTTCAACAAATCATCGGGCACCAACGCCAACCCGGCCAGCAACAACAACGCCATGAACGGGGTCGTCTTCCAGACCTCGGCCAACACGATGATCGCCAACGACGGCCACTGCTGGGTCAACGGGGCACTCCCATCCGGCAACAGATTCGCCAGATACCCCGTCCCCGGCGTCCACGCGTAATACCAAGAGAACGCCGCCGCGACCGTCACAATCCCGTACGGAATCAACACCACGGTGCGAATCGTGCCCCGCCCGAACAACGTCCGATGCATCACCAACGCGATCGCCAACCCCAACACGAACTCGATGACCACCGACACCACCGTGATGCCCAACGTCACCCCGAACGCCGTCCACCAATACCCATCCGAGAGCACCGTCCCGTAATTGGCGAACCACACGAACTCACGCTTACCCGGCGCCGACAAACTCGCCTTGTTCAACGACAGCCACACCGCATAGATGATCGGATACCCCGTCACCACCGCCATCATCACCACCGCAGGCAACACCAACCAAAACGCCAACCGACGCTCGGCCTTCTTACCCTCACTCCGCTTCGGAGCGGCTACCGGCGGCGCAGGGCGATCGATCACCGCGGTGGCCGGTGCGGCCCGCGTCGGGCCGGCTGCATCGGCATCCGGAACCCGGCCTGCCGCCGATGATTCCGCAGGCGCTTCCCACACCGGGGAATGCACGGTGGGCCCGAAGGTGTGCGGAGCGGTCACGTCGAGACCGGGTTCGGCTGGGGCCGTGGGCTGTTCACCCTCCGGCATCGCGTGCCGGCCGCGTCGTGAGGCCTCGTTGTCGTCGTTGGTCATGGGATGATGCCCTCCCCGTTGATCGCCTTCTGTACCGCATCGGCGAGCTGATCGACCAGATTCTGTGGGTCCCACGCCCCGACCGGTGACAGTTTGGCCTGGACCAGCGTCGAGATGGACTGGTATTGGGGCGATTTCGGACGCAGCGCCGCGTGGTCGGGTTCGAGCTGCAGCTTGATGTCGTCGGCCATGGGATAAGCCGCCCGGAACTCCGGGTCGGAGTAGAGCGACGAGATCACCGGCGGCGTACCCGCGTTGAGGCTGTAGTACTTCTGCGCGTCGGCGCTCGTCAGGCACATCGCCGCCTTGAACGCGAGATCCTTCTGCTGCGAGGTGCTGGCGACGGCGATGTTGAGTCCGCCGAGCGTGCTCTTGGCGGGCAGATCACCGACCCCCGGATACGGTCCGAAGTCGAACTTCTGACGTACAGCCTTGGTCACCGGCGCCAACTGCGCGTCGGTGGGCGAGTTGTTCGGGTCGGCGAACAGATTCTTGTACTTCTGCAGATCCGTCAGATACGGGACACTGCCCGCCGATGCATTCTCTCTCATCGAGGCGAGCACGAACGGCCAATTCACCTCGTAGAGCGCCGATCCGTTCTCCATGCCGAGGCGCGAGCTGGTCTCGTCACCGTTGGTCAGCGACGGATCGTGGCCCGGCGCGGTCGCCACCGCCTTGAGGATCTGCAGGGCCTTGACCGTCGCGGCACGGTGGGCCGGGGTGTCGTTCAGCGTCACCTTGCTGGGGTTGTCGGGGTCGACGATCTGACCGCCGGCACTGGCCAACACGGAGTTGAACCACACCATCAGACCTTCATACTGCTTGCCCTGCACCATGATCTGGCCGGGACCGCCCTTGCCGAGACTGACCTGGGCCTGTTCGAGCATCCGCTCCCAGTTGGTCGCAGCGGGCTGGCGGACCGTATCGGCGAGAACGTCCTTGCGATACCAGAGCAGCTGGGTGTTGGTCCAGATCGGGATGGCGTAGAGGCGCTCGGCGGCATCACCGGGCGTCTTCCACTGCGCTGTCTCCAGCGGACCCCCGAGCGTGCGCGCGGTGACCTGCGCGACGAGATCGTCGGGCACCGGGACAAGCCAACCGGCGTCGGCGAACTCGGCCGTCCACACCACGTCCATGCCCATCAGGTCGAGGCTGTGATCATTGCCCGACAGACGTCGGGCCAGTTGCAGCCGCTGATCGTCGGCGGCCTTGGGCAGCGCGGTGGTGACGATCCGGTATTCGCCGCCGGACTCCTTGGAGCACTTGTCCGCCTGGACCTTCACCGAATCCGCGCCGTCAGCAGGCGGATACAGATTCAGCACGCCCGCCTCGTACCCGGACCCACAGGCCGTCACGATCGGCGCCAGCGTGGCCAGCGCGGCGGCGGCGATGACCACCTTGCCGCGGATCCCCAAAGACGACTTCCGGTTTCGCGACCCGTCACCGGGGTCTCGACTCGCACCGCCCATCCTGCGCCGCACGCGGCCTCCTCCATGTCGTGCACATGACGACGCCGACGCGTTGTGCGCGACGCGATCATGGCCGTCTCGGAGGTTACGCTATCCCGACATGTATGTGACGGGCAACACAATGTGTGCGGCCGTGCCAATTCGAGACCGTGTTGATCAGAGCGGGGTGGATCACGGCGAGCCGATCAGGCCCGGGATCGTGTGAGCTGTCTCAGGGGTTCAGTCGGGCCAGCATGTTCCGCGCCTTCTCCGCGCTCTTGGGATCACACAGCACGTCGTAACGTCCTGCCACCAGTTGCATGGTCGAGGCGAAATCGCGTTGACCGCGGGTCGCCGCATAGGGAATGGTCGCCGAGATCAGACCGAAGATGACACCGCCGACGAGACCGAAGAGGATCGGCACCAGCGGATTTCCGGAGACGACGATCGAGACCAGCAAGCCGAAGAACAGACCCAGCCACGCTCCCGACACGATGCCGCCACCGATGACCTTGCCCCACGTCAGCCGTCCGATGACGCGCTCGACCTGCATCAGGTCGACGCCGACGATCGTGACGTCCTCGACGGTGAAGTGCTCGTCGGACAGATAGTCCACCGCCCGCTGGGCCTCGGCGTAGGTCGAATACGAGCCGATCGGCCAACCCTTGGGCGGCGTCGGCAGACCCGGCGTCTGCCGCGACGGCTGCATGGGATTGGTCATTTCTCACTCCTTGCGGGTCAGTCGGGTCCGCGACCGGCCTCGGGTCCTCGACCCGCCGCCGGCATGTCTACGTCCCCGGGTGCGATGCCACTACCCTTACTCCCATGTCGGCGGTGAGCAAGGTGTTCGTGGCCAGGTTAGTCGGATTGGCCGTCCTTGGCCCGGACGGCGAATCGATCGGGCGTGTGCGCGACGCGGTGATCTCGGTGCGGTTGCCCGGCCAGCAGCCGCGCGCACTCGGACTCGCGGTGGAATTGACCACGCGGCGCCGCATCTTCGTCCCCATGCTCCGGGTGACCTCGATCGAACCCAACGCGGTGACACTCAACACCGGAACGGTCAGCCTGCGCCGGCTGCATTTGCGTCCGGGCGAGGCGCTGGCGATCGGGCAGATCCTCGACACCCGGGTCCGCGTCGTCGACCCGGATCTGCCCGATCTCGCCGGAATCGACGTGCCCGTGGTCGATCTCGGCATCGAACGCACCCGCACCCGCGACTGGGTGGTGGCCCGCGTCGCGGTGCGCACCGGCCGACGGGGACTGCGCCGCGGCGAAACCCACGTCGTGGAGTGGTCCAATGTGCGCGGTATGACACAGAGCAGCCTCGACCTGCCCGGGCAGGGGGTGGCTCAGGCCCTCCTGCAGTTCGAGGGCATGCGTGCCGCCGACGTCGCCAACGCGTTACGCGAGTTGCCGGTCAAGCGTCGCGACGAGATCGCCTCGGCTCTCGACGACGAACGTCTGGCAGACGTCTTGCAGGAGTTGCCGCCCGATGATCAGAAGAACTTGTTGTCGCATCTGGAGCTCGACCGCGCCGTCGATGTGCTCGAGGCGATGGATCCCGATGACGCCGCCGACCTGCTCGGCGAGCTCTCCGACACCGAGGCCGAGTCGTTCCTGGCGCGCATGGACCCGGAGGATTCCGAACCGGTGCGCCGACTGCTCACCCACTCCCCCGACACCGCGGGCGGACTGATGACCTCCGAGCCGATCATCGTCACCCCGGCGACCACGGTCGCCGAGGCACTCGCGCGGATCCGCAACCCCGACATCAACCCGGCCGCTGCAAGTCTGGTCTTCGTCGTCCGCCCCCCGACCTCCACGCCCACCGGGAAATACCTCGGCTGCGTGCATGTACAGGCGCTGCTGCGAGAGCCGCCCGCCAACATCGTGGGTGGCATCCTCGACACCGATCTGGCCCATCTTCGACCGGAGGACTCCCTGGAGACCGTGACCCGCTACTTCGCGACCTACAACCTGGTGTGCGGGCCGGTCGTCGACGACCAGCACCACCTGCTCGGCGCGGTGAGCGTCGACGACCTCCTCGACCAACTGCTGCCGCGTGACTGGCGCGAGACCGAGCCGATCGACTCGGCCGAAGAGGTGCGGTCGTGAGCGAACCCCGGGGCCGCAGGCTGGATACCCCTCGCGAGCGTCGGCGTCCGGCCTTCAACCTCGACTCCGACGTCGTCGGCGTCTACAGCGAACGCATCGCCCGTTTCCTCGGAACCGGCCGCTACCTCGCGATCCAGACCGTGATCGTGGTGGTGTGGATCGCCATCAACCTGTTCGCGGTGTCGCTGCGATGGGATCCCTACCCGTTCATCCTGCTCAATCTCGCCTTCTCCACCCAGGCCGCGTACGCGGCGCCGCTGATCCTGCTCGCGCAGAACCGTCAGGAGAACCGCGACAAGGTCGCGCTCGAGGAGGATCGCACCCGCGCCGCGCAGACCAAGTCCGATACCGAGTTCCTCGCCCGCGAGCTGGCGGCGGTGCGCCTGGCCGTCGGTGACACCGTCACCCGCGACTACCTGCGCAAGGAACTCGACGACCTGCTCGACGACCTCGCCGACCGGCTGGCCAACCGCGACCTCGACCAACCGTCGGATCACGTCTCCCGTCGAGGTAGCCCCGACCGGGCGTAACACCGCACCCGAGATCACCGACTACACCTTCGGATCGGTCGTCTCCCCGTGTCAGGCGTTCCCAGGGTTCCCATCCCCGGATTCCAATCCCTGAGTTCACCGACTGGGACATCCGACCCATATGTATGGTGGACCACAGTGCCGGTCGGCTGCCGCTCGTGTCACCCACGAGACCCGGCCCGACCGCATCCGCTCTCTCGGGGGGCGACGACGGGTGGACGTTGACAACGGAGTGAACGACGTGACAGGGCAGACAGCGCGTACGGGGACCAGGGGCGCGGCGCGGCGCGGATCGATGGCGCGCACAGTGCGCACGGGGCCGACCCACGACCACGGGGACCCACAATGAGGGTGCCCCATCCCTTTCGTCGGTCCCGCGGCCCGCATCGCGGTTCGATGCTGACCCGACGCACGCTGTCGGTCGGCGCGGGCAGTCTCCTCGTCGGCGCGATGGTCTTGGGTGCGGCCACCTCGAGCGCCCACGACGGCGGTGGCGTCCCACTCGCCGCGAACGCCCCGATCGATGTGGCGGGAGTCGCTGCCGCACAACCTGTTTCATTGCTGGGCTTCGCCCCTCCGGCGGCCCGTCCGGCCGATCCCGACGTGGCGCCGCAATTCCGGTTGTCGGCGGATCTGCCGTCCGGGCCGCTCGGCATTCCGGGAATCGTGCTGCAGGCGTACAAACTCGCCGCCGACCGAGAGGCCTCGGAGAACGCGGCCTGCAAGATCCCGTGGTTCCTGCTCGCCGGCATCGGACGGATCGAGTCCAATCACGCCGACAACGGCGATGTCGACCAGTACGGAACCACCCTCGTCCCCATCGAGGGGCCGGTGCTCGACGGTTCACTGGCGGGCAACGAGGTCATCCGCAACGCGGACGGATCGCATGCGCGGGCGATGGGACCGATGCAGTTCATCCCGAGCACCTGGGCCGCCTGGGGTAGCGACGGCAACGGAGATGGCAAGGCCGATCCCAACAACATCTTCGACGCCACCTATTCGGCGGCGCGCTATCTGTGCGCGGGCGTGTCCGACATCATGGCCGACAGCAACAAGGTCGCCGCGGTCATGCGGTACAACCACTCCCTGGCGTACGCGCAGAACGTGCTGGCCTGGGCGGCGGCGTATGCCACCGGAGTGATGCCGACGACCCCGATCCCGGAGATGCGCCCGCCGTCGAGTTCGTCGTCGAGTTCACCGTCCCGGCCGTCCTCCCCGTCGAGCGGCGCCCCCTCGTCGGGCCCCTCGGCCCCGACGACGACCACCCCGAGCCAGCAGTGTCTCGGCATGATCTGTCTGCCACCGGGGATCACGTTGCCCGGTCAGCCGCCGCCGGCACCGGCACCCACACCTCGGGTCACCCCGCAGACCACCCCGGCTCGCTGATCGGACTGGCGGCGAGAGACCGACCACGGGTGCGCCGAGGGGTCACTCCGACGGCCACGTCATCACCGGCGGTTAAGCTGGCAGGTGATGACTACAGCAGTGACGCCCAACGAATCCGCGGTCCGCGCCGCCTTGTCCAAGGTGCGGGACCCGGAGATCGGCAAACCCATCACCGATCTCGGCATGGTGAAATCGGTGGCCGTCAACGACGACGCCAGTGTCGACGTCGCGGTGTACCTGACGACCTCGGGCTGCCCGATGCGCGGCGAGATCAGCGGCCGGGTGCAGACCGCGGTCTCCGACGTGCCAGGGGTTGGCGAGGTACGCGTGACCCTCGACGTGATGGACGACGAGCAACGCTCCGAGCTCCGCAAGAAGCTGCGGGGTGACTCCGCCGAACCGGTGATCCCGTTCGCCCAACCGGGATCGCTGACCCGTGTCTATGCCGTCGCCTCGGGCAAGGGCGGCGTCGGCAAGTCGTCGGTCACCGTCAATCTCGCCTGCGCGCTCGCCGAGCGCGGATTGTCTGTCGGGGTGCTCGACGCCGATATCTACGGCCACTCGGTGCCTCGGATGCTCGGCAGCGACGCCAAGCCCACCCAGGTCGAGAAGATGATCATGCCGCCGATCTCCCACGACGTGCGGTTCATCTCGATCGGCCAGTTCACCAGCGGCAACACCCCGGTCACCTGGCGCGGACCGATGCTGCACCGGGCACTGCAGCAGTTCCTGGCCGACGTGTACTGGGGTGACCTCGATGTGCTGCTGCTCGATCTGCCGCCCGGCACCGGCGACGTCGCGATCTCGATCGCCCAGCTGATCCCCGGTGCGGAGATCCTGGTGGTCACCACCCCACAGCAGGCGGCCGCCGAGGTCGCCGAACGTGCCGGCGCGATCGCCCTGCAGACCCGGCAGAAGATCCTCGGCGTCGTGGAGAACATGTCGTGGATGGAACTGCCCGACGGCACACGGATGGAGCCCTTCGGTTCCGGTGGCGGCCAGACGGTCGCCGACCGGCTGACCCGGATGGTCGGCGCGCAGGTCGATCTCCTCGGCCAGGTGCCACTCGAACCGGCGTTGCGGGAGGGCGGTGATGCGGGCACACCGGTCGTGCTCGCCGCGCCCGACTCCGCGTCCGGATCGGCGCTGCGCGCGATCGCCGACAAACTCGCGGTCCGTCGTCGCGGCCTGGCCGGCATGAGCCTGGGCATCGACACCACTCGGCACTGACGTTCGCTCGCCGATACTTCGTCGATCAGCGAATCACGTTGCGTCCCAATCGGAGACGTCGTGATGACCGCGTGCGGGCCGGTGTTCGGACGGGTCCGCGGCACTCGGCTTCCTCAGCGACGGCCCGGGCTCACCGACGGGGCCGTCGGGCATGGGCTTGGACACCGGCTTGATCGGCGGGGTGTCGGTGGCCGACTTGAGTACCGAACCGGCATCGGTGAAGGTCTTGAAGACGGAGTCATCGCCGTCGAGCAGATGCTTGGTGATCATCGACTTCGGTGTCATACCGCGTAGCTCGTTGAGCTCGGCGAGCGGTTTGCGGAGGTCGTCGAAGTCCGTACCGAAGTCGTTCTTGAGCTGATCGGTCGCGCCGGTCGCATACTCGCGAACCTTGCGCAGCGACTGCATCGTCCACGAGATCGCACCGGGCAACCGTTCCGGTCCCAGGATGACGAGTCCGGCGACGATCAGGATGAAGATCTCTCCCCAACCCACACTGTCGAACATGGCACTTCCCCGCTCTCGCGCGTCCGCTGGTGGTGGACGTTCTCAGTCACTCGCGGGCGTCATCGTGCCCTCGAAGGTACGCCCGTCACGCCAGTAGGTGAACTTGACCGGCTCCCCGATCTTCGCGGTACGCACGGCGACGGTCAATTCGTCGGCACTTTCGATGGTGCGGCCGTTGAAGGAGACGATCACGTCGTTCTCCCGCAGCCCGGCCTGGGCCGCCGGACCCCCGGCCACCACGTTGCGGATCTGGGCGCCGAGCACCCTGTCGTTGCGGACGTCGCTGGCGTTCACACCGATCTGCGGGTGGTTGACCTTGCCGTCGCGGATCAGGGCCTGCGCGATGGGCACCGCCTCACCGATCGGGATGGCGAACCCGAGTCCGATCGAGCCACCGCCCGGGACGAGCCCGGCGGTGTTGATACCCACCACCTTGGCCTGCGCGTCGACCAGCGGACCACCGGAGTTGCCGGGGTTGATCGCCGCGTCGGTCTGGATGGCGTCGATGACGGCGTCGGTGTCGGACTCCGAATCCGGGCGCAGCGGCACCGCGCGATGCAGGGCGCTGACGATGCCGCTGGTCACGGTGCGATCCAGGCCCAGCGGGGAGCCGAAGGCCACGACCTCCTCGCCGATCTGGAGGTCGTTGGAATCGCCGAGTTGGGCGACGGTGAGGTTGTCGACGTTGTCGACCTTGAGCACGGCCACATCGGTCTTCGGGTCACGTCCGACGATGCGGGCGGGCACCCGGTTGCGGTCGGAGAAGACGACCTCGAGTTTGGCGGTCCGGTCGGACGCGGCGAGTGAGATGACGTGGTTGTTGGTGAGGATGTAGCCGTTGCGATCGATGACGAAGCCCGACCCGGTGGCCGATCCATTGGACAGTCGCACGTCGACGGCGACGACCGACTTCTCCACGGCCTGCGCCACCCGGGCCACCGACGACCGCGGTGCGTCGCCGTTGTCGTCACCCTGGGTCGACAGTTCGACGGTATTGCTGTTGAGCGGGGCCGCGACCTCCGCGGTGAACCTGCCCATCAGTCCACCGACGACGCCGATCAGCAGCGCGATCACGGCCAGCGCCGCCAGCGCGTGCCACGCGATCCGACGGCCGAGCAGGACCTCGCGGATGCCCAGCTTGGGGCCGGGGGCGCTGGGATTCGCGGGTGCGGATTCGGCGACCGCAGGCCGGGCCAGCGTCGCCGGGCTCTCCGGATCGCGCCACGGGTCGGCCGGCGGTGCGGGTTCGTCGGGAGTGCCGTAGGTGGCCAGCGGGTCGCGCTGCAAGGTCTCGTCACTACCGTCAGGACGTCCGAAGGCCTCGGCGAGAACCGGATCCGGCGGACCGACGGCGGGTGCGGGACGGTCGGGTACCGCCGCGCCGGGCGCGAAGGAGCCTGCTACGCCGGAGGGGCGACCGAAGACCTGGGCCGTCGCCGGTGAGACCGGTGCATGCCGGACAACGCGCGAGGCCTTGTCACTCCCGGGGCCGCTACCGGGCGCGCCACCGGCCTCGTCGGCCGCCGGCGCCGACCACTGCGTGGCGGGCGTGCTCGGACGTGCTTCGGTTCTCGGGGCTGCGGGTGTCGGGGATTCGGGTGTCGGGGAGGAGTCGGGCTGGGAGGACTTGGGCTGGGAGGCGTCTGGCTGAGAGGCGTCGGAATCCACGTGTCAGCGGCCCCGCCAGCGCTGCATGCGACCCCGGTTCGAGTCGTGACCGGGCGAGTTGTGGCCGGGCATGGGCGTCGGCTCACCGGTGGGCACGCGGCCGGGTTGAGTGCGGCGGGAAGCGCCGCGCTCGGCGCCGTCGACCGGTCGTGTCGGGTCGCGATGATCGGTCATGTCGAACTCGCGAGTCGGGATCTGACTGAGTTGGCCCAACAAACCGGTCGGGATGGGCATGGTGCCCGAGGAGCGCAAGCGGGTACGGGCTGCGGTCTGGGCCTCGACGGCGGCGACGCATTCCGGGCACAGGGCCAGGTGGTGGGTGGCACGCATGTGGGCGGTCATACCGAGTTCTTCGTCGACGTAGGCGGCGACCGCCTCGGGTGCGAGGTGCTCGGTGGGGGCGAATCGCCGGTCCCGCGGAGCGCTCGGCCGGCGGTTCGGGGTGAAGGAGGATCGCGCGGGCGTCCAGGCCGCCGGATTCCAGGCGCGGCGTCGGCGGAGATTGTCCGGGTGCTCGAGCCGATCGGTCGCGGCACTCGCGTCCGGCCGTCGTTGTGAGCCGTCCATCATCGTGTTCATCACCCCTTCTCCCCCGTCGTGACCCCGGCTTTCGGCGGGGACGACGCCCCAGCCTACCGAAAGTCCCAACGATTGCGCGGTCGGTGGGGTTCCCGGCGGACGTCACGTCGATGTGGGTCCTCGATGGTCCTCGGTGCGGCCGATGTCGACGTTGGACTCAGTGACCGACCGCGACCGAGCGGCGGTCGCTGTGGCCACGGGCGAGGAGGAAGTCGCGGATGGTCTGACGTCCGCGGTGGATGCGACTGCGCACGGTGCCGAGCTTGACCCCGAGGGTCGCGGCGATCTCCTCGTACGACAACCCTTCGATGTCACACAGGACGACGGCGGCACGGAACTCGGGACTCAACGAGTCCAGGGCGGCCTGCAGATCGCCGTCGAGGTTCGCATCCGCGTAGATCTGCTGCGGGTCGGGTGTGTCGGCGGGCACGCGATCGTATTCCTCGGGCAGTGCCTCCATGCGGATCTTGTTGCGCCGGCGCACCATGTCGAGGAAGAGATTGGTGGTGATGCGGTGCAGCCAGCCCTCGAACGTTCCCGGGCGATAGTTCGACAGCGACCGGAAGACCCGGATGAAGGTCTCCTGGGTGAGGTCCTCGGCGTCGTGCTGATTACCGGACAGCCGGTAGGCGAGCCGGTAGACGCGGTCGGCATGCTCGCGGACCAACTCGTCCCAGGACGGCATGAGCATGTCGTTTCCGGTGGCATCGAATCCCGCGGTTCCGCCGGGGGCAATGTCTGCGGACGCCTCGTGGTCGCTCATCGTGGGTGGCCGGTTCCCTTCTCACAAACCATCATCGCGGTGACGCCGGATGGATTCACCATACTGAACCGGACACCGGGTGGTGGTATTCCCCCCTGTATCCGATTCGATGCCCTCACCCTCTCCCATCGTGGTGTGGTCGCCGTATGAGGGCCCTGAGTGTTGTCTGAGGAAGCAAACCCCGAGGTGCGATACGGCAATCCGGGCGTGCCGTCGGCTCTTTGCACCGGGCATGTCTAACCTTGCGAGCATGACCGATACCCAGCCGAGCGACCCGCGGGTGGCACTGATCGACTACGCCGAGTCGGCGATCGTGGAGGACGACGCACTGGTCGCCGCGCGTGCCCGCGGGATCGAACTCGGCGCGATTCCGGTGAGTCCGTCGGTCGGCGCATTGCTTGCGGTACTCGCCCGAGCAGTCGATGCGCATGCGGTCGCCGAGATCGGCACCGGTACCGGGGTGAGCGGGCTGTGGTTGTTGGCCGGAATGGCCACCGACGGGGTGCTGACCACGATCGACCCCGAGCTCGAACACCATCAGGCCGCGCGGGCGTCGTTCGCCGGCGCCGACATCGCGCCGGGTCGGACGCGGCTGATCAACGGCACGCCGCGTGATGTGTTGCCGCGACTGTCGGACAGCTCTTACGACCTGGTGTTCATCGACGGACCGCGGCTGGACATGCCCCGGTTCGTGACCGAGTCGGTGCGGATGCTGCGGCCCGGCGGGATGCTGGTCATCCACGACGCGGCAGCCCAGGGTGCGGTCGCCGATCCGGCGCGCACCGACCCGATGACCGCTGCGGCCCGCGAGGCCGCGATGTTGGTGGCCGACGACGACCGGTTGTTGCCGGTGGTGATCCCGTTGGGCCCCGGGGTGCTCGCCGCGGCGAAGTCGCGATGAATGTGACCGCGGCGAAGTCGCGATGACATGACCGCGGCGAAGTCGCGATGACATGACCGCGGCGAAGTCGCGATGAGATGACCGCGGCGGGTTGTCAGACGTCGGTCGAGAAGCGCAGACCGCCGTCGGGGATCTGGACGCCGGGCCATACCCGCGCTCCGCGCAGCAATTCGCAGCGGGCGCCGACCTCGGCGCCGTCGCCGATGACGGTGTCGCGGATGAGGGCGCGGGGGCCGATGCGGGCACCGAAGCCGACGATGCTGCGTTCGACGACCGCGCCGGCCTCGATGACGGCTCCGTCGAAGACGACGGCACCGTCGAGTCGGGCGCGGGGACCGATCTCGGCGCCGCGGCCGACGACCGTTCCGCCGATGAGCACTGCTCCCGGCGCGACGCCGGCACCCTCGTGGACCAGGGATTCGCCGTGGCGATCACCGAGGGCCGGTGACGGCGCGATGCCGCGGACGAGGTCGGCCGAGCCGCGGACGAAGTCCTCGGGGGTTCCCATGTCGCGCCAGTAGGCGTGGTCGACGTAGGCGTGGATGTGCCGGCCCTCGGCGAGCAGGCCGGGAAACACCTCGCGTTCGACCGACACCTCGCGACCGGCGGGGATGTCCTCGATGACCGAGCGGCGGAAAACGTAGGTGCCCGCGTTGATCTGGTCGGTCGGCGGGTCCTGGGTCTTCTCCAGGAAGGCGGTGACGCGGCCGGTCTCGTCGGTGGGCACGGATCCGAAGGCGCGGGGGTCGGAGACCCGCACGAGGTGCAGGGTGACGTCGGCGTCGGACTCGCGGTGGGTGGCCACGACGTGGCGGACGTCGGTGCCGCCGAGGACGTCACCGTTGAACACCACGATCGTCGACGCCGTCAGTTCGGGGAGCACGTTGCGGATACCGCCACCGGTGCCCAGCGGCTCCTCTTCGGTGACGTACCGCATGTTGA
Source organism: Gordonia sp. YC-XJ4 (assembly GCF_059511865.1). Taxonomy (NCBI): domain Bacteria; kingdom Bacillati; phylum Actinomycetota; class Actinomycetes; order Mycobacteriales; family Gordoniaceae; genus Gordonia; species Gordonia sp. YC-XJ4. The sequence goes on along the minus strand of NZ_CM183447.1, from coordinate 2,123,958 downwards.
GGTCGAGTTTGGAGCCGTCACCGTAGTACTCGGAGAACACGTGGGCCTTGAACGACGTCCCGAGCACGACGTCGCGGATGCCGGCCTTGCGGATGCGCGAGAGCAGGTGGGTGAGGAACGGCAGTCCCGCCGTCGGCAGCATCGGCTTGGGCGCCGAGAGGGTGAGCGGACGCAGGCGTGTGCCCTTGCCGCCGACGAGTACGACAGCCTGCACATCGGACATGTCGATGTCGGGCACATCGTCGGCGCTGACCGCGGGGTTGTTCACCGAGAACTGCATCACGGGGTGTTCCTCTCCGAATGTGGATGATCGTGGGACGACGTGGTGCGCGCTGCGGCGCGTACGGCCAGACGTGACCGCACCGCCAGCCCGGCCCGTAATGCCCATCGCAGCGGCGCCTGCAACACCCCTGGATGACGGTCGGCCTGGAAGCGGTAGGCACTGCGATGGTGGGCGGGCAGCATCGCCTCGGGACGTTTGTCGGCGCTGTGGCCCTTGGTGTGGACGACCTCTGCCCCGGGCACGTAGACGTTGAGCCAGCCGGCGCGACCGAGTCGGTCGCCGAGGTCGACGTCTTCCATGTACATGAAATAGCGCTCGTCGAATCCGGAGATCTCGTCGAAAGCGGTGCGGCGCACCAGTAGGCACGATCCGGACAGCCAGCCGACCGGACGTTCACTGGGCTCGATGTCGTCGGCGCGATAGGCAGCGGTCCACGGGTTGGACTTCCAGATGCCACCGAGGAGTGCGTGCCCGGTGCCCGAGACGAGGTCGGGGACGCGCCGCGCGGACGGGTAAACCGAGCCGTCGGGCTCACGGATGAGGGGACCGAGTGCACCCGCGCGCGGCCACCGCGCCGCCGCGGCGACGAGCTCGTCGATCGATCCCGGTGACCATTCGACGTCCGGGTTGGCGATCATCACGAATTCGACGTCGTCGTCGAGTTCGGCGACCGCTCGGTTGATGCCTCCCCCGTACCCGACGTTGCCGCCGCTGTGGATCAGGGTGACGTTGGCGTGCTCGCGCTCGGCGGCCTCGGGGGCGCCGTCGCCGGACCCGTTGTCGGCGATCACCACCCGCGGCGAAGAGGAGGTGGCGTGCGCCAGACTCCGCAGGAAGGTCTGCAGGTGGTCGCCCGACCAATAGGTCACCGTCACCACGGCCAGCTTCGAGGTCACCGGGTCAGCGTAGCCAACCGTCGGGGTCCGTCCCATTCGTCCGGGCTGTGCGGCGCCCGCTGTGGTCGAGGTCACCGCGCCTGCACAGTGCCGGTTCGAGCGGCGTCGACGTCCAGGGCATCGGCCAGGGCGACCGACCACTCGCGCAGCGGGGTGAGCCCGGCGTGGCGCCACGAGCGCGGTGAGAGCACCGAGTAGGCGGGGCGCGGTGCGGGCCGCGGGAATTCGGCGGTGGTGCACGGCCGGACCCGGTCCGGGTCGGCGCCGACACCTGCGAACACCGCGCGCGCCACCGCGTACCAGGTGACGGCGCCGGCATTGGTGGCGTGCAGGATCGCCCCGGCGACGGGCGTGCGGTGGCCGTGGCGTGTCAGCTCCCAGAGTCCGGCGGCGAGGTCGGGAGCGTAGGTGGGCGAGCCGACCTGATCGTCGACGACGGAGACCGTGTCGCGGCTCTGCTCAAGGCGACGCATCGTGCCGACGAAGTCCGGGCTGTCGGGGCCGCCGGTGTAGACCCACGCGGTCCGCACGATCGTCGACGACGGGTCGGCAGCGAGCACGGCGCGTTCACCGGCGAGTTTGGTGGCGCCGTACACGCTCGGCGGCGTGGACTCGGGGCCGGTGTCGTCGGGCTCGGTGTCGTCGGGCTCGGTGTCGTCGGGCTCGGTGTCGTCGGGCTCGAGGGGTTGCGCACGCATGCCGGTGCCGGCGAACACGTAGTCGGTGGAGACGTGGATGAGCCACGCAGAGGAGGCCGCGGTGATCTCGGCGAGGATCCCGGGTGCGACGGCGTTGACCGCTGCGGCCTTCTCGGGTTCGGATTCGGCCTGATCGACGGCGGTGTAGGCCGCGGTATTGAGGACGACGTCACCTTCGCGAACCCCGGCGAGTGCGGAGCGGATCGAGGAGGCATCCGCGAGGTCGACGTCGGCGGAGGTGAGCGGCACAAGCGCGATGTCCGCACCGGCCTGCGCGCGCAGCGCGGTGCCGAGTTGTCCCGCGGCGCCGAGCAGCCAGACCGTACCGATCGGTTCGGCCGGCCGCGGATCTATCCCGGAATCGCTGCGCACGCGGTCAGTGTGCCCGGCTCGCGCTCGTGCCACCACTCCGGCGCACGCGCACCGGCGGTGAGTGTGGCGATCACCACTCGTTCGGTGTCCGGCGAGAACGCTCGACCGTCCGCGATCGCTCGGCGTGTGCGACGCCGAGTTCACCACCACCTTCAGTAGCCTTGGCGGACGTAAACCACATCAGAAACGCCTGGCACTCAGGCAACTGCTGCCCCGCACGACGGCAGCCACGACCGTAAAGGACTGCCCACTCGTGGACTCCCGCCCCGATGGTGCGCGTAGACGACCGGCCGGTCACACGCGTGGCGACGAGGCCCGCGCGCGCCGCCCCCGGACCGACGAGTCGGCGTCCGAACGTCCCCGACCTCCGCGTGGCGAGCACGCCGAACGCGCACCGCGAGCCGAGGGCACGCGACGCAGGCGCCCGGCGGATCCGGATCGCGTACGGGGCCCGCAGCAACGGTCATCCGGCGAGATCCACACGCGCGCAAACGATTCGGTCGACGGCAACCACAGCGGGTCCGCTGAACGGCCGCGTCGGCGGCGTCCACCGGGACAGCGCCCGGCGCAGGGGCGCCCGGCGGCGAAGCCGAATGCACAGCCGAAGCCGAACGCGCAACGCGCGGCCGGTGATGCGTCGGCGGCCGCGGCACCCGGGAACCCCGCACCCAAGAAGGACTCCGCTCACAACAAGGGATCCGCACCCAAGCAACCGGTCCGACGCAAGCCCCGCCCGACCGGTGCCGACCGACCCGCCCCCAAGCCGTCCGCGAGGACAACCGCCGCTGCCGCACCCGACGCATTGGTCGAACCGGAGACACCCGGGCCGCCGCCGGCGCCTCCGCGCGGGGGCGGGGTGCTGTCGGGCTGGCGGGGTGGACGCGCGGCGGCCCGCGGGCTGATCGCGGTGCTCTCGGTGATCGTGCTGGTGTGCACCGGATACGCCTGGAGCAGCATCAACAACCTCGAGTCCGACATCACCCGACTCGGCGGCCTCGCGCTCGGTGGCGCCGACGACGGCGCCACCGACATCCTGCTGGTCGGCACCGACTCGCGCACCGACGCCAAGGGCAACCCGCTCTCGGCCCAGGAATTACGGTGGCTGCGCTCGGGCGACGACATCTCCACCAACACCGACACCATCCTGCTGATCCGGGTCCCCAACGACGGGTCGTCGGCAACGGCGATCTCCATTCCCCGCGACTCCTACGTCGACGTCCCGGGAATCGGGATGAGCAAGATCAACGCGGCCTACGGCACCACCCGAGAAGGCGTGCGGCGCAAGGCCGTCGAGGCCGGGCAGAGCGAGGCGCAGGCCGAACGGGAGGGCACCCAGGCCGGCCGTGAGGCACTGATCGACACCGTCGCAAATCTCACCGGCGTGCACGTCGACCACTACGCCGAGGTCGGCCTGCTCGGCTTCGTGCTGCTCACCAACGCCGTCGGCGGCGTGGACGTCTGCCTCAAGAACCCGGTGAACGAACCGTTCTCGGGCGCCCACTTCCCCGCCGGACGCCAAACCCTCAACGGCCCACAGGCATTGAGCTTCGTCCGGCAGCGCCACGACCTCCCGCGCGGCGACCTCGACCGGATCACCCGCCAGCAGGCGTACATGGCCTCACTGACCCAGAAGATCTTGTCGGCCGGCACCCTGACCGACCCGACCAAGCTCAACCAGTTGCAGGCCGCGGTATCGCGGTCGGTGGTCATCGACGATGACTGGGATGTCCTGACCTTCGCCGAGCAACTCAAGGATCTCAGCGGCGGTCGGGTGAAGTTCGCGACGATCCCCATCGTCGACGACCACGGGTGGAGCGACGACGGGCAGCAGAGTGTGGTCACCGTCGACCCGGCGAAGGTCCGGGCCTACACCAGTTCTCTGCTCGATCCCTCCCGCAATACCGGACGCCCCGAGTACACCGTCGACGTCAACAACGCCGGCACGGTGGACGGACTGGCCAAGAACGTCTCGGGCATCCTGACCGCCAAGGGTTATCAGGCGGGCAAGCTCCTCAGCGATCCGGGCAACGAGCGCGATTCGGTGATCTTCGCGAAGTCGGCCGACGATCCCGGTGCGCGTCTGCTCGCCAAGGATCTCGGCGGACTGACCGTCGCAGCCGATCCGACGCTCGGCGACCACGAGTTGCGGGCCGTGCTCACCAACACCTACAGCGGTCCCGGCTCGGTCTCCGACATCGGCGGCGGCTCGGGCGGCGACGACTCCGGCGGATCCGCGGGTGGCGGCACCGCGACGCCGGCACCGAGTTCGGCGATCACCGCCGGCTCCGACGGCCCGATGTGTGTCAACTGACCGGCCGTCGGTGACCCGTCGATCTCGTCGGCCGCGCCCGACGAGACAATGAACCGATGACCGCCACCATCACCGCCGCCGTCTTCGGTGGTATCGACGACCACTCGCGTCCCGCACTGACCTTCTACGACGACGCCACCGGCGAACGCACCGAGCTCAGCTGGGCGACCCTGGGTAACTGGGCGGCCAAGACCGCCAACCTCCTCGTCGACGAAGTGCTGCTCGAGCCCGGCGATCCCGTCATCGTCGACCTTCCCGAACATTGGCAGACCGCGGGCATCCTGCTCGGCTGCTGGTGGGCCGGCGCCGAGGTGCACACCCGCGCCGAGGCCGACCTGTTCGGCGATGCCACGGTCGGCTTCACCGATCGAGACCACGTCGACGCCCATCCCGATGTCGAAGACCTGATCGTCGCGCCACTCGACCCGTTCGCCATGCCGGTCCCCGGCCTCCCGCCCGGTGTGTCCGACTACGGCACCCGCGTACGCATCCACGGCGATCAGTTCGCCGGACCGGCTCATGCCGGTGGCGCCCTGGACGGCCGCACCACAACCGAGGTGCTCGACGCCGCGCACGCGGCCGCCGCCGGCGCCGGCATCACGCCCGGCGGCCGGGTGCTCTCCACCCTCGAATGGGCCAGCGCCACCGGCATCGTCGACCATTTCCTGGCACCGCTGTCGGTGGGCGCCGGGCTCGTGTGGGTGGCCAACCCGGACGGCGACCAGTCTGCGCGCGCCACCACCGAACGCGCCGGGGTCTTCCTGACCTGACACACGCGTGCCCGCCATACGGCACAGCGTTCTCATGCCATACGGCACAGCGTTCTCATGCCATACGGCACAGTGGTCTCATGGAGCTGCCCGCCACCCTGGCCCGTGTCAACAAACGCCTCACCAACCCGATCCAGCGCCTGTGGGCGCCGCACCTGGCGCCGTGGGCAATGGTCGAGCACACCGGACGGAGCTCCGGGCGTCGCTATCGAACGCCGGTGCTTGCCTGGGCCGGCGGCGACACCCTCGCCGTCGTGCTGGCCTACGGACGCGATACCGACTGGGTGCGTAACGTCCTCGCCGCCGGCGGCTGCGACATGACCCGGCGCGGGAAGCATTTCCATCTGGTGCGGCCCCGGATCATCCCGGCGGATTCCCCCGACGTCGTCCGTGGTGCGCGTCCGTTCGCGTCGGCGTTCGCGTGGGTCCTCATCGGCACCCTGGAGCCGGCATGACCGACGATTCGCTCGACGACTTCTCGGTAGCCGACGAGACCTACCTCGGCACGACGCGGCGGGTGTATCGCAAGGGCACCGGTCCGGCGGTGATCATCATCGCCGAGATCCCGGGCATCTCCCCGGATGTGGCAGATTTCGCGCGGCGCGTCGCCAACATCGGTGCGACCGCGGTGATGCCGTCGGTGTACGGCGTCGACGGTCGGGACCCCTCCCCCGACGCACGCGGAACCCTCAGGGCCGCAACGGAAATGGTCGGGACCATCGCCAAGGCGTGCATCTCCCGGGAGTTCTCGGTCCTCGCGACCGGAAAGACCTCACCGATCGTCGACTGGCTCCGCGCGCTCGCCGCCGACGAGCACCGGCGCTGCGGCGGCGTCGGGGTCGGCGCGATCGGGATGTGTTTCACCGGCGGATTCGCCCTCGGCATGGCCACCGACGAGCGACTGCTCGCCCCGGTGCTGGCCCAACCGTCACTGCCGTTCGCGATCACGCCCCGCCGGGCTCGCTCGATCGACGTCTCCGACGCCGACCTCGCCACCGTCGCCACCCGCTGTGCGGCCGGACTACAGGTGATGGGGGTGCGTTTCGAGGGCGACCGGATGTCCCCACCATCACGATTCGAGAACCTGCGACGCCTACTCGGCGATGCGTTCATCTCGATCGAATTGCCGGACTCCGCGGCCAACCCGGAGTCGCCGATGCCGACGCCGCACGCGGCACTCACCATCGATCTCGTCGACGAACCCGGAGCGCCGACCCGCGATGCCCTCGACCAGGTTCTCGACTTCCTCACCCGCCGACTGCAACTCGAGCGGGGTCCGGAATCCCCGGGCTGAGACGCCCGGACCCCGCGTATCAGTCGCCCAGCAGCTTCTGACGCAGGGCGGCGTCCTTGTCGAGGACCATTTGCTCGAGACCGGACTGGAACGCCGACATCCGTGCGCGCAGGGCGGCATCGGCGGCCCCGAGGATGCGGACCGCGAGCAGCCCCGCATTACGGGCGCCGCCGATCGACACCGTCGCCACCGGCACACCCGCCGGCATCTGCACGATCGACAGCAACGAATCGAGTCCGTCGAGATGACGCAGCGGCACCGGCACACCGATCACCGGCAGCGGGGTCGCGGCGGCGACCATGCCCGGCAGGTGCGCGGCACCACCGGCGCCGGCGATGATCACCTCGATGCCGGCGTCGGCGGCACCGGTCGCATAGTCGAGCATCCGCTGCGGGGTGCGGTGCGCCGAGACCACGCCCACCTCGAACGGCACGTCGAACTCGGCGAGCGCTTCGGCAGCGAGTTGCATTGTCGGCCAATCGGAGTCGCTGCCCATGATCAGGCCCACCCGGGCGCGGTGCACATCCGCCCGGGCGTCGTCGGCCCGGGTGTCGTCGACCTGCGCCCCGCTCTCGGTCTGCTCGCTCATCAGTGCCCTTCCCATCCGTCGGTCCACACCGCGTGCGACATCCAGTGCGCCGCCCGCTCGGCACGCTCCCGAACCGTCGCGAGGTCGTCGTCGCGTGCCCCGACGATATTCACATGCCCGATCTTGCGATCCGCCCGCTCCCCCTTGCCGTACAGGTGCACCTTCGCGTCCGGCATCCGCGCCATCAGGTGATGAAGCCGCTCGTCCATCGACATCGACGGCGCATCCGGCGCGCCGAGAATGTTGGCCATCACGGTCAACGGCGCGCTCGGGGCGGTGTCGCCGAGCGGATAGTCACACACCGCGCGCAGATGCTGTTCGAACTGCGAGGTGACCGCCCCGTCCATGGTCCAGTGGCCGCTGTTGTGCGGACGCATCGCGAGTTCGTTGACCAGCAGCGTGCCTTCGGTGGTCTCGAACAACTCCATCGCCATCACCCCGACCACCCCGAGTTCGCGTGCCAGCCGCAGCGCCATCTCCTGCGCCGCCGCGGCGAGGTCGGGGTCGAGATCTGGTGCGGGCGCCAGCACCACCGCGCACTGCCCCTTGCGCTGGATGGTCTCCACCACCGGCCACGCAGCGCCCTGGCCGAACGGCGATCGGGCGATCATCGCCGACAACTCGCGACGCATGGCCACCTTCTGCTCGGCGATCAGATCCACCCCGGCATCGAACTGCTCGTCGAAGACCGCCAACGCGGCGTCCCGGTCGTCGAGAATCCACACCCCGCGACCGTCGTATCCACCACGGACCGCCTTGAGCACGATCGACCAGTCGTGCCGGTCACCGAAGTCGATGAGACGGCCACGCGCCAACCCGAGATCGCCTGCCAGATCCGCGAAGTCGGGTACCGGCAGTCCCAGCTCCGACAGCCGGACGCGCATCGCCTGCTTGTCCTGGGCGAAATGCAGCGCCTTCGACGGCGGCAGCACCGACACGCCATCGGCCTCGAGCGCCTGCAGGTGTGCCAGCGGGACGCCCTCGTGGTCGAAGGTCAACGCCACCGCACCCGCGGCGGCGCGGCGCAGATCGTCGAGGTCGTCGTGCGATCCCAGCACCACGTCGGCACTGACCTGCGCGGCCGGATCGTCGGGACCGGCCGCGAGGACACGCAGGCACTGACCGAGCGCGATGGCCGCCTGATGGGTCATCCGTGCCAGCTGTCCACCGCCGATCATGGTGACCGTCGGCATACCGGCGAAGGTGCCGCCGGCACGCGCGGAACCAGGAGCGGGAGGGGTCCTCGGCGCGCCGAGATCGTCGGCAGCGCCACCGTCGGATGAGCTCACGCGGTCCATCGTGGCACGCCTGCCATGTCCGATGCATGACCGACCGGGAGAAGTCACCGGCCGCCCCGAGTCCTACACTCGACTCTTGTGCCGTTCATCGATGACGTGGTGGCCCGCCTGCCCGAGCCCGTCCGGCACCAGCTCATGCGACACCACGAACTCATCAAGTTCGCGCTCGTCGGTGGCACCACCTTCGTGTTCGATGCGGCCATCTTCTACACCCTGACGCTCACCATCCTCGAGACCAAGCCCGTCATCGCCAAGATCATCTCGGGCGTACTCGCCACCATCCTCAGCTACATCCTCAACCGTGAATGGGCATTCAAGAACCGCGGCGGGCGTGAACGCGCGCACGAGGCCTTCCTGTTCTTCGTCATCAGCGGCATCGGCGTCGTCCTGCAGGCCGCGCCACTGTGGGTGGCCAACAACCTCTTCGACATCCGGGCCAATCTGTCGACCACCGAACTCGTCGTCGTCGACTTCGTCCTCGGCTTCCTCATCGGCAACGTGCTGCAGATGGCGTTCCGCTTCTGGGCGCTGCGACGATTCGCCTTTCCCGAGGAGAACCTCCGCGGCGGCGACGCCGGATCCACCGACCTGCATCCGAACGCCGAGGAACTCAACGATGAGGAACTCGGTCATGCCTGAGGTGACCGCCTGATCCGTCGGCGGTCTCCGACCCCTGTGCCGCCGAGGGCACCACGATCGAGAACACCGGCGGACGGCGATGCGCGAGTTCGAGGCGTCCGCCGTCGGCCTCGACCAACGCCCGCGCCAGCGACAGCCCCACGCCCGTTCCCGCCCGGCCGGTGCCGCTGCCCGCGGAGAAACCGCGTCGGAAGATCGACTGGGCGATGTCGTCGGCGACGCCCTTGCCCTCGTCGGCGACCGTGATGCGCACCATGTCGCCGGCGAGCTCTCCGACGTCGATCCGGCATTGCCCGGCGCCGTGCTGCAGGGCATTGTCGACCAGGACGCTGACCGCCTCACGCAGCCGCCCGGGCTGGGCGCTCAACGCGCACACCGGCCCGCTGAAGGCGACGGTCACCTCGCGGCCCTGGGCGGCGAAGGCATTCTCGAAGTCACCGACGAGCCGCGTCAGCAACTCGGTGACATCGATCGACTGCATCGGGGCCGGGTCGTCACGGGATGCCGCGACCATCTCGTCGAGCTCACCGGAGAGCCGCTCGACCTGATCGAGGGCGGCCTCGGCCTCCCCGACGACCGCCGGATCGTCGTGCAACGACAGCTCGTCGAGACGCAATTGGATCGCGGTGAGCCGGCTGCGCAGCTGATGGGACACGTCGCCGACGATCTCGCCCTCGCGTTCGAGACGCAACGCGATCTCGGTGTTCGCGTCGCCGAGCGCTCGCGAGACCCGGTCGAGTTCGACGATCCCGTACGTCCGCCATTCCGAGCGGAAATCGCCGCGCGCCATCGCCGTGGCCCGATGGGCGAGGTCGATGACCGGGTCGGCGATTCGTCCCGCGGTGACCGCCGCGACGACGGTACCCGCGGCCAGCGACGAGGCCACCACGATCGTGACGATGCCGACCGCGGCGAGCTGATCACCGCGGACGTCGTTGCGGGGGATCTCCAGGATCAGCGATCCGGCATCACCGAGCCCGATGGAGTCCGAGATCGTCGCACCGTCGATCTCGGCCCCCACGGCGCGGGTGGCCGAGTGCCCGTCGGGAGCCACATAGGTCAGGATCAGACGGCCCTGATCGGGGATCAGCGACCGCAGCGGCGGCGAATCCAGCAGCGCGGGATCGAGCGTCGCGTCGCGCCCGTCGTCGGTCCGGATGAGTTGATCCGAGATCGACTTGAGCCGGCTGTCGAGGGTCTGGTGGGCGCTGTCGGCGACCCACCACCACGCGATCACCGACAGCGGAATGCCCAGTGCGGCACCGACCGCCAACAACATGGCGATCATCGTGTACAGGATGCGACGGCGCATGGATCGATCGCGGGCTAGGGATCGAAACGGAAACCGACACCACGCACGGTGACGATGTGGCGCGGGCGGTCGTGCCGGTCGTCGCCGATCTTGCGACGCAGCCAGGAGATGTGCATGTCGAGGGTCTTCGACGACCGCAGATCCGCCGAACCCCATACCTCCGTGAGGATCTCGTCGCGGCCGACGACCTGACCGGCTCGTTCCATCAGGAACCGAAGCAGGTCGAACTCGCGGTTCGCCAACACCAGGTCGGTGCCGTTGAGCGTCGCCCGACGCGCCCGGGCATCCAACCGTAGATCGCCACCCTCGAGGACGACGTCGTCGGGAGTCTGGCTGCGGCGCAACAGTGCTCGCACCCTCGCGAGCAACTCGGCGAGCCGGAAGGGTTTGCCGACGTAGTCGTCGGCGCCGGCGTCGAGCCCCACCACGAAGTCCACCTCGTCGGTCCGGGCGGTCAACATCAGTACCGCGAGTTCGGGCTGTTCGACCCGCACCCGCCGGCACACCTCGAGTCCGTCGATCTCGGGCAGACCGAGATCGAGGATGAGTAGTTCGAACCGGCCGTCGGCGACCCGTTCGAGAGCCTGCGTTCCGGTGCCCACGACCTCGCAGCCGTATCCCTCGCGCGCCAGCGCCCGGGCCAACGGTTCGGCGATGGCCGCATCGTCCTCGGCCAACAACACATCGGTCATCGCCGTCGCCCCCATCTGCCATGTCCGGCCTCGTTGCCGTGGGTCGCGCCCGCATCGGCGGCGCCCACCCGATCGTCGTGATCGAAGCGTTCGTCGTCGGGATCCGGATCGTCGGTCACCTCGAGCACCTCGTGGTAGAGCAGCGCGTGCACACGCTCGACCTGGGGGATGTCGTCGAACGCCAACGGCTCGTCGGAGGCCGATTCGATGAGCAATGTCCCGGTGCGCAACAACCGGTCGATCGGCCCGTGCCGGAACTCGACGGTGTTGATCCGTCGGATCGGGATGTCGATCCCCGATCGTGTGAGGATGCCGTGCCGGAAGATCACCCGGCGGTCGGTCAGCACGAAATGCGTGGTCTTCCAGGAGATCAAGGGCCGCAGGAAGAACCAGATCGTCGCGGCCGCCCAGAGCACCGCCACGGCGACGTAGGCGATCAGGGCACCGGTCCCGGTCAACGACGACGCACTCACCAGCCCGGCGAGCAGGCCGCCGATCGCGGTCGCGAGGATGAACAACAGGAACGGACCGAGCAGACACTTCCAGTGCGGATGTCGGTGCAGGACGATCCGCTCACCGGGTGCGAGGTTCTCCCGCGGATATGCCATGGCAGCAAGCATAGGCCGAGCGGCTGTTGACCCGGCCCGCTCGCCGGCGCTCCCGGCGCCGCCTGTTGACCCGGCCCGCTCGACGCGGTCATGCTCGAGCCCTGTCCGATCTCGGTAGAATGACGCAGACCACAGCGACGAGAGGTTCAGGAGCTTTCATGACCTATCGCGATCCCCGGGATCCCCGCACCGCGAAGTACGAACCCGGATACGCGCCGGAGTCGCGTGCCTACAGCCAACAGGATCCGACGTACTACCAGGACCCGGGCCATGCGGGGCCGGGCTATCAGACCAGCGGCTACCAGGACCCCGGCTACGCGCAGCAGCCCCCGGGCCGGCCCGCGCGCCCGCGCCGCACCATCGGCCCCGACATCAACGTCGGGATGTTCGTCGGCGGCATCGTGATGACCGGCGTCGTCACCGGCCTGGCCGCCTGGCTGGTCGCCTGGATCATTCGGGCGATCGTCGAGCGGGTGAATGCCGCGGGCAAGTTCGGGGTGTGGAATCCGGTCGCGCAGGACGAGTTCTGGTTCGCGATCGTCGGCTTCCTCACCGCTCTGGCCGCCGGCGCCCTGTGGTACGTACTGCAGGTCATCACGCCGTCGCCGGACCAGTTCTTCCGGTGGGTGGTCGGCCTGCTGATCGCCGCCGCGGTGATCATTCCGCTCGTGCTCTCGGCACAGTTCTCGGTGGGCCTGGGAACCGCGGTGATGCACCTGGTGATCGGGTTGCCGATCTTCTCGCTCGTACCGGCGATGGGCCACAAATCCCGTAGTACCCGCTGACTGCGTGTACGCCGGCGCACGCAGCTCAGTCCGCGACGGGCCGCAGATGCACCACGTCGCCCGCCGCCGCGGTGAAGCGTTCTCCCCCATCGCGTTCGATCACGATGCGCCCGTTGTCGTCGACGTCGACGGCCTGACCGACGATCTCGGTGTCGCCGGGTAGCAGAAGCCGCACCCGACGCCCCAGGGTGTCGCAGCGCTGCCGGTAGGTCTCGGCGATCGCGTCGAGTCGGTCGGGCCACCCCTGCTCGTCCAGGGCGCGCAGGTACTCGATGGCCAGACCGGCCAGGTCGTCGGCGGCGAGTTCGCGTCCGGTTTCGATCCGCAGGCTGGTCGCCGTCGGAACGGGCAGGTCATCGGAGGTCAGGTTGGTGTTGAGTCCGGTGCCCACGACGACCACCCCACCGTCGGTGGAGGTCACATACTCGGCGAGGATGCCCGCGATCTTGCGGTCGTCGATCAGGACGTCGTTGGGCCACTTGAGCACCGGTCGCAGACCGCTGTGCCGCTCGATCGCGGTTGCGGTCGCGATCCCGGTCGTCAGCGACAGCCAGCCCAACTGTTCGGTGTGCGCACCCACCGGCACCACCGCCGAGATCGCGAGCTGAGCACCGGCGGGCGCCGACCAGGTCCGCGCCCGACGTCCGCGCCCGGCGGTCTGGTCGGTGGTGATGCGCACCGTGCCCACGAGATCGGACTCGTCGGCGCGCGCGGCGAGGTCGGCATTGGTCGAACCGGTCGAATCGACCACCTCGACCCGTCGCCAGATGGTGTGGGCGAGATCGGGGGTCCGGGCGTCGATGGCCGACTGCAGACCGTGCACGGGAGACGTCGCTGGAGTGTTCATGACCACTGAGCCTACGACTGAGACGCACATCACCGCAGGTAGCCGACCGATCGCTCGGAAACATGAGGAATCTCTCACATTGGGGCAGTTGACGGGGCGCGCCACGATCTGGCTAGCATCGACGTTCATGACCACTGCTTCGTCCGATTCCGGCGCCGCGCCAGACATTCACACGACGGCCGGAAAGCTCGCCGATCTGCGTCAGCGACTCTCCGAGACCCAGCATCCGGTCGGCGAGGCCGCGGTCGAGAAGATCCACTCGCGGGGCAAGCTCACCGCCCGCGAGCGCATCACCCATCTGCTCGACGACGGCTCGTTCGTCGAACTCGACGCACTCGCCCGCCACCGCAGCACCAACTTCGGGCTCGCCGAACGCCGACCGCTCGGCGACGGCGTGGTCACCGGTTACGGCACCATCGACGGCCGCGAGGTCTGCGTGTTCTCCCAGGACGTCACCGTTTTCGGCGGGAGCCTCGGCGAGGTGTACGGCGAGAAGATCGTCAAGGTGATGGATCTCGCGATCAAGACCGGTCGTCCGCTGATCGGCATCAACGAGGGCGCGGGCGCCCGCATCCAGGAGGGCGTGGTCTCACTCGGTCTCTACGGCGAGATCTTCCACCGCAACGTGCGTGCCTCGGGGGTCATCCCGCAGATCTCACTGATCATGGGCGCCGCGGCGGGCGGCCACGTGTACTCCCCGGCGCTGACCGACTTCGTGGTGATGGTCGACCAGACCAGCCAGATGTTCGTCACCGGCCCCGACGTCATCAAGACCGTCACCGGCGAGGACGTCACCATGGAGGATCTCGGTGGCGCCAACACCCACATGACGAAATCCGGTGTGGCCCACTACGTCGCCTCCGACGAGGAGGACGCGCTCGATTACGTCAAGGAGTTGCTGGGCTACCTGCCGAGCAACAACCGGGCCGACGCACCCCGACTGCCGGTCGCCGCGCCGGCCGCCGGGTCCATCGAGGACACCCTCACCGACGAGGACCTCGAACTCGACACGCTGATCCCGGATTCGCCGAATCAGCCCTACGACATGCACGAGGTCATCCGCCGCATCCTCGACGACGACGAGTTCCTCGAGGTCCAGGCCGAGCGCGCGACGAACATCATCATCGGTTTCGGACGCGTCGACGGACGCAGCGTCGGCATCGTGGCCAACCAGCCGACCCAGTTCGCCGGCTGCCTCGACATCAATGCCTCGGAGAAGGCCGCCCGGTTCGTGCGGACCTGCGACGCCTTCAACATCCCGATCGTCACCCTCGTCGACGTTCCGGGCTTCCTGCCCGGCACCGATCAGGAATACAACGGCATCATCCGCCGCGGCGCCAAACTGCTCTACGCCTACGGTGAGGCCACCGTCGGCAAGATCACGATCATCACCCGCAAGGCCTACGGCGGCGCCTACGACGTGATGGGGTCCAAGCACATGGGCGCTGACGTCAATCTCGCCTGGCCCACCGCGCAGATCGCCGTGATGGGTGCCTCCGGCGCCGTCGGCTTCGTCTATCGCGGCCGCCTCAAGGAGGCCGAGGCCAACGGCGAGGACGTCGACGCGTTGCGCCTCGAACTCCAGCAGGAATACGAGGACACCCTGGTGAACCCGTACGTCGCGGCCGAACGCGGCTACGTCGACGCGGTGATCCCGCCGAGCCACACCCGCGGTCAGATCGCCACCGCACTGCGCCTGCTCGAGCGCAAGATGGTCACCCTGCCGCCCAAGAAGCACGGGAACATCCCGCTGTGAGCGGCGCAGAGCAGACCGGAGCACAGAACGCGGGAGCCCCGGCGAAGCCGTTCCTCACCGTCGTGCGCGGCAACCCGACCGACGAGGACGTGGCCGCGTTGGTCGCCGTTCTCGCCGCCGCGGCCTCCGGCAGTGGCGGCGGGGAGCAGACCCCCGCGATCCGCGACGACTGGGGCAGCGCGATCGATCGGCTCCGCCCGCAGTGGGGTGGGCCGGGCAGCTTCACCAACTTGCGATACTGATCGGGTGAACCCCGCCGGTAGCACTCGTCGATTCGACGTCGTCCTCGGTTCGGCCTCTCCTGCCCGCCTGGCGGTCCTGACCCGCGCCGGAGTGCATCCGCGCGTGCTGGTCTCCGACGTCGACGAGGACGCCGTACTCGAGGACCTGGCCGGGGTACCGCCGACCGACGTCGTCGCACGTCTGGCGATGGCCAAGTCCGACGCGGTCGTCGCCACCCTGATCGCCGAACGCGGCGGCCCGGAATCGGCTGCGGCACAGGATGGTTCAATACCCGACACGGTGGTGCTGACCTGCGACTCGATGCTGCTGTTCCGAGGTGCGCTCACCGGCAAACCGCATACGCCCGACGTGGCGATCGACCAGTGGAAGCGGGTCCGCGGCCAATCCGCGCAGTTGCTCACCGGACACCACCTCGCCGTGGTGAGCGGACTCGACGTCGTCGCATCGGCGTCGGAAACCGCCTCGACCACCATCGATTTCGCCGATGTCGACGACGCGGAGATCGACTCCTATGTGGCCACCGGCGAGCCGCTGGAGGTCGCCGGTGGTTTCACCCTCGACGGCCTCGGCGGCTGGTTTGTCGACGCCATCGACGGCGATCCGTCCTCGGTGATCGGAATCGGACTGCCCACGGTGCGCCGACTGTTACGACGGGTCGGGATCGGCGTCGCGGAACTCTGGTGAGTACCGGCGACCGGCTCTCGCCGAGGCCTCAGCCGAACTCCTCCGGCCAGTACTCGGTCAGGCACCCGATCGGTTGTCCCTGACCGCCACCGTTGACCGACCGACCGAAGAACCCTCGCGAGATCGCCGCGATCCGCTGCGTCGAGGTGCCGTGACCCTGTCCCGGTTCGGGATCGCCGATCTTCTGGATCAGGGTCACCGCCTGCACGATGTCGGTGACCGACAGCTCATCTCGCCGCAGTACCGTCGCCGCCCAGTTCCCGGCGAGACAGTCGGCGATGAGTTCGGAGTTCTCCCCCCGCGGCCCCCGCGAGTCCGGCAGGTGACCGGCGCGAACGATCCGATCGACGACCGTATGTCCGTACTCGTGTGCGACCACCGTCGCCGCGGTGAACTCACCCTGGAACCCACCGATCGAATCCAGCGGCCCCTGGACCAGGAACGTGCCGGTCCAGATCCCGACGAACGCCTCGACGGGCAGGATCACCGATCCCTCGACCCGCGTTCCGCCGCCGTCACGGGCCTTGTCCACACCACAGAAGAATGCGTTGGGCGTATCGGAGGTCACGACGATCGCGCCGTCGGCGTCCTCGCAGCCGGACCGGTAGGTGTCACCGGCCTCGACCAGCACGCGCCCCGGTGCGGGGTCACCCCACCCGAGTTCGCGGAACCACGGTGTCCACGTGCTGTCGAGATCGTCGAGGACCGAGGTCAGGTAGCCGGAGACCTTCTGTGGCGCGTTGTCGCGGGTGATGGCACCGGTCATCAGCTCAGCCGTGGGCACCGGCAGACCCGGACACCGGCTCGGCGTGCAGCGCCCGGGGACGGCTCCGCTCGCCGACGGGGTACTCGCCGGCGACGAGGCCGTGGGATTGCCGGACCTCGACGACTCCGGGGTCGAGGTCGTCGTGCCCCGTGGACCCCGGTCCCCCGAGTAGGAAGCGAAGGCGACGATCGACGCGGCGACGAGCAACACGGTCACGATGGCGCGCAGCCGGCTCCGTGACACCCCAGGGCGGATCATGGCGACGAACGTAGCAATTCCGGCGTGGGACGCCACGTTCTTGTCACCAGACGAATGACACCCGGCTTGTGCGCACGCGTGTCGTCGCCACTGGGTAGGCTCTCCACGGAGACCGCGCAGGCCTCCGGGATGTGTCTGGTGTGGACACGCCCTGATCAGCCACCACCCTGGGAGGGGTTCTTCAGTTGAGCGTCGAGACCGACCCGAATCCCAAGTTCGCCGGCTACGCCCACCCCGAACGGCTCGTCAGCACGCAGTGGCTGTCGGCCCACCTGGGTACCAAGGGGCTCAAGATCATCGAGAGCGACGAGGACGTCCTGCTCTACGACATCGGCCACATCCCCACCGCGCAGAAGGTCGACTGGCACCTGCATCTCAACGATCCGGTGACCCGCGACTACATCAACGGCGAGCAGTTCGCAGAATTGATGCGCAGCAAGGGAATCGAACGCGATGACACGATCGTCATATACGGCGACAAGAGCAACTGGTGGGCCGCCTACGCGCTGTGGGTGTTCACCCTGTTCGGCCATGAGGACGTGCGGTTGCTCGACGGCGGCCGCGACGCGTGGATGTCGGAGGACCGCGACACCTCCTTCGATGTCCCGGAGTACCCGCGGTCGGACTATCCGGTCGTCGAGCGTGACGACACCCGCATCCGTGCCTTCGCCGACCAGGTGCGCGCGGCGCTGGGCACCGAGCCGCTCATCGACGTGCGGTCGCCGCAGGAGTACACCGGCGAGCGCACCCACATGCCCGACTATCCCGAAGAAGGGGCATTGCGCGGCGGTCACATCCCCACCGCGCGCTCCATTCCGTGGGCCAAGGCCGCCGCTTCGGACGGGCGGTTCCGCAGTCGCGCCGAACTCGACGAGATCTACGGCGGGCTCGACCCGCACACCCCGACGATCGCCTACTGCCGCATCGGCGAGCGCTCCAGCCACACCTGGTTCGTGCTGACCCATCTGCTCGGTTTCGATCACGTCCGCAATTACGACGGCTCGTGGACCGAGTGGGGCAACGCGGTGCGGGTCCCGATCTCTGTCGGCGAGGAACCCGGCGACCCGCCGGCGAGCGCATGACGACTCCCGGCGAGCGGCCCGAACTGTCATGAGCGTGCCCGCGTCCCTCGCCGAGATCGTCGATGACTTTGCCGCACTGGGTGATTCGGACAAAGTCACCTTGCTCCTGGAGTTCGCGGGAGAGTTGCCGGAGCTGCCCGCCGAACTGACGACCGAGGCGATGGAACCGGTACCGGAGTGCCAATCCCCGGTCTTCTTGTCGGTCGATGCCCACGATCCCGACGCCGTCCGACTGTATTTCAGTGCACCCCGCGAGGCGCCGACGACGCGCGGTTTCGCCTCGATCCTGCATCAGGGGCTCGACGGCGAGTCGGCGCAGACGATCCTCGACGTCCCGGGCGACTTCTACTACGACCTCGGCCTCGGTAAAGCGGTGAGTCCGTTGCGATTACGCGGCATGGCCGGAATGCTCGGACGTATCAAGGCCCAGGTCCGCCGCCAGACCGGAACGGGGCCGCAAGCCCCGGCCGGGCCGACGGGATGAAGTTCATCCAGATCCTCGAGGAGCCGATCGAACCAGGTGGCCTCGTGGAGTGGACCCCCTATGTGCCCGGCGGCCTGGGCAGTTGGAATCGCGACCCACGGCTGACCTCGCACAACCACGAGCAACACCTGCGGGGGGCCTTCGAGTATCGCGTCCGCACCCGGCGGGAGGGCGGGCGCGAGTCGTGGCTGGGTCTGCAGATCCACTTCGACGAGCCCCTGTCGATCCCGGCGTTGCGAACGGCGTTGCGGCGCTGGATCGATCGTCACGAGGTGCTGCGCAGCCACGTGGTCATCAAGCACGACGGGCTGGCGCGCCTGTCGACGCCGCCGGGCACCGTCCAACTCAAGATGGGTCGCATCGGCTGGTACAACGAGTCCGGGCCACTCGTCGAACAGATCGCGGGCTCCTTCGACCGCGCGACCGCGCCACTGCACTGGCCGGCGTACATGTTCGCCACCGTCGGACGGGAGTCGTCGTTCACGCTGCTGTTCGCCGCCGACCATTCGCTCGTCGACGGCTATTCGCTGATCATGGCCCAGCACGAGTTGACCGCGTTCTATCGCTCGGCGCGCGATCACACCGAGCTCGTGCTGCCCGAGGTCGGCAGTTACGTCGATTTCAGTGCCGCCGAGCGGCGACAGGCAGATCAGACCGGGGCCGATCATCCGGCGGTGGCCACCTGGCACGGTTTTCTCCAGGCCGGGCCCGGCGACATGCCGCGTGCGCTGCGCATGGCCCCGGCGCCCACCCCGGAGTCCGGGGAGACAGATGACCAGTCACCGTTGCTACCCCAGGAGTCTGTGTCGGGCGTGATCGCCGACGACGCCACCGCCAACAAGTTCACCGCGGTGTGTTCGGAGGCGGGCGGCTCGCTGACCGCGGGGGTGCTGGCGGCGTTCGCGATGGTCCATCACAGCCTGACCGGCGACCCCGAGTTCCGGTGCGTCCTGCCGCGACACACCCGCGACGAGGCCCGCTGGCTGACCTCGCTGGGCTGGTACGTCGCGGTCGCCCCCTTCTGGCTCGACATGACGGGCTCACCGACCTTCGACCAGACCGTCGCCCGCGCGACCAGCGAGCTCAAGCGCTCGCGACAGGGCGCGTCTCTGCCCTTCCTACGAGTGGCCGATCTGATCGGCTACCGTGGCGAACCGCGCTTCGTGATCTCCTTCATCGACACCCGGTACGCGCCGGGTGCCGCCGAGGCCGACGCGGGCCGGGCCACGGTGCTGCGCAGCCATTCCTACTCCGCGGAGGAAGTCCTCATCTGGATCAACCGGACCCCGTCGGGATTGCGGTATTCGGCCCGCTTCCCGGCCGATCCGGCCGATCAGGAGCCGGCCGGGCCCGACGGCACACGATTCGACGGCGCCCACCCGGACCGGGACCCCCTCGACCGCAGCGGGCCGGTGCCCGAGTTGCTTCGCGGTTTCGCCCGTATCGTGCATGCTCTTGCCGACGAGAGCACATTCAACGCGCGGATGTGACAACCACCTCCACCGAACGATTGCTCGGTGCGTTAGTGTGAAGCCCGGAGCACGCCCCCTAACCTCCAGGGGGTGCGCGATGTCGCCCGCGGAACCACCCCCCGCGAGTGGCAGTTCAATCCCCACGGCGCCGCACACGGTCGCCGACGAACACCGTGTGTGCCGCACCCCGGGGGGCGCGGTGCACCTCGATGTATGGCCCAGGAGAACAACAGTGCCCACTATCAGCAAGGTCCTCATCGCCAATCGTGGCGAGATCGCGGTACGTGTCATTCGCGCAGCCCGTGACGCCGGCATCCCCAGTGTCGCCGTCTACGCCGAGCCCGACGCCGACGCGCTGTTCGTGAAGCTCGCCGATGAGGCCTTCGCCCTCGGTGGACAGACCTCCGCCGAGTCCTATCTGGTGTTCGACAAGATCCTCGACGCGGCCGCCAAGTCCGGCGCCAACGCCGTGCACCCCGGCTACGGCTTCCTCTCGGAGAACGCCGACTTCGCCCAGGCCGTCCTCGACGCCGGGCTCATCTGGATCGGCCCGTCGCCGCAGTCCATCCGCGATCTGGGCGACAAGGTCACCGCACGCCACATCGCCCTCAAGGCCGACGCGCCGATGGCACCGGGCACCAAGGATCCGGTGAAGGACGCCGACGAGGTCGTAGCCTTCGCGAAGGAGTACGGTGTGCCGGTCGCGATCAAGGCCGCCTTCGGCGGTGGTGGTCGCGGCATGAAGGTCGCCTACACCATCGAGGAGATCCCGCACCTGTTCGAGTCGGCGACCCGCGAGGCCGTCGCCGCCTTCGGCCGTGGCGAGTGCTTCGTCGAGCGCTACCTCGACAAGGCCCGCCACGTCGAGGCCCAGGTCATCGCCGACACCCATGGCAACGTCGTGGTCGCCGGTACGCGCGACTGCTCGCTGCAGCGCCGCTTCCAGAAGCTGGTCGAGGAGGCCCCCGCGCCGTTCCTGACCGACGAACAGCGCACCAAGATCCACGAATCGGCCAAGGCGATCTGCCGCGAGGCCGGCTACTACGGCGCAGGCACCGTGGAGTTCCTCGTCGGCGCCGACGGCCTCGTCTCCTTCCTCGAGGTCAACACCCGACTGCAGGTCGAGCACCCGGTGACCGAGGAGACCGCGGGGATCGACCTCGTCCGTCAGCAGTTCCGCATCGCCAACGGCGAGAAGCTGGAATTCTCCGAGGACCCCACCCCGCGCGGACACGCCTTCGAGTTCCGGATCAACGGCGAGGATCCGGGCCGTAATTTCCTGCCCGCACCCGGGCCGATCACCAAGTACCGTGAGCCCGCGGGGCCGGGCGTCCGCGTCGATTCCGGCGTCGTCGAAGGTGATGTGATCGGCGGCCAGTTCGACTCGATGCTGGCCAAGCTGATCGTCGTCGGCGAGAACCGCGAGCAAGCGCTCGAGCGTGCTCGCCGTGCACTCGCCGAATACGAGGTCGAGGGTCTGGCCACGGTGCTGCCGTTCCACCGGCACATCGTGAGCAATCCGGCGTTCATCGGGCACACCGACGACAACGGCGTGGAGACCTTCGATGTCTACACCAAGTGGATCGAAACCGATTGGGAGAACCCGATCGAGCCGTACACCGGTGGCGAGCCGATCGAGGACGACGAGGCCACTCCCCGCCAGAAGGTGGTCGTCGAGGTCGGCGGACGCCGCGTCGAGGTCGCGCTGCCCGGCGATCTGGCCCTCGGCGGCGGTGGTGGTTCGGCCAACGGCGTCATCCGCCGCAAGCCCAAGGCCCGCTCGCGCAAGAAGGGCGGCGGCGCCGCCGTCTCCGGTGACGCCGTGGCCGCGCCGATGCAGGGCACCGTGGTCAAGGTCGCCGTCGAGGAGGGTCAGACGGTCGCCGCGGGCGAACTCGTCGTCGTTCTCGAGGCGATGAAGATGGAGAACCCGGTCACCGCCCACAAGGACGGCGTGGTGACCGGTTTGAGCATCGAGCCGGGTGCCGCCGTCACCCAGGGCACCGTGCTGCTCGAACTGAAGTAGTCACCTCCTCCGAATGGAACCCGTCGAGATCAACGCCGGGGCGTGGTATCTGCGTGGGCTTCGTGCCGACGAGCGGATCACCGACGTCCCGGCGTTGTCCGATCTGGGGATCGCCGATCCCGCGGCCTATGTCGCCGCCACCGATGCCGCGTGGCGCGACGACACCGGTTTCGTGTGGGCGGTATGCGAACCGACCACCGGTGAACTCCTGGCCGTCATCGGCGTCCTCCCGACGGCGGGGTCGGCGTCGATCGTCGGCCGCTGCCGCACCGGTCATCGTGCGGTGTTGGGTGCCGCAGTCGGACCGGTTGCCCGATTCGCGCGCGGCGCACTGGATCTCGTCGTCGATGATCTCGCCTCCGACGACGATCCGGTCGCCGACGGGGTGATCACCGACGCCATTCCGACCCCCTGAGCCCGCTACGGTTCGTCCCGGTCGACGCCGGAGGCCAGATCACCGCATTCGACCGATTCCACGATCTCGGGATGCGCGCGGAGATAGCGTGCGGCACCGACGTCCCCGTCGAGCGAGGCGAGGACGCCGTCGAGGTGACCGGCGTCGAGATGGACCGGATGGCCCGGCCGGCCGTGGTAGACCGCGCGCACGATCTTCCCCGGTGCGCCCGCCGCGGTTTTCACGATCCGGGAAACCACTGCCGCGGTGACATCGGGCATGTCAACAACATGTAAAACCACACCGCCCGAATCCTCGCGAACCACCGGCGCGCACAGCACCGCGCGCACGCTTGCCGACAGACCGACGACCCAGTCCTCGACGACAATCGCCTTCGCCCCACTCGGCGGCGTGACGATCGCCGCACCCATCGCGACGACCACCTCCCGGCACCCTCCCTCACTCAGTGCATGCACAGCGTTGTCGAGCCAAAGACCTTGTTCGGCAAGTATTTTCGGCTTTCCGTACCGCCGGCCGGATCCGGCGGCGAGCACTGCTCCCACCACCATCGCATCCACCTCCGCCACTCGGCTCCATACACCCGCCCACCGCTGTCGTCGTCCGGGCGAACCAACGAGGTCCCGGTGTCGGCCATGCCCGATTTACCCCGCCGCAATATACGATCTCGCGGTCGCCGAATCGGTTGTGGGGGTCCACTATTTAGCTGCCGGTGGGCCTGACGTGCGCTATGCCGTCGGCCCACCGGCAGCCATGATCTCACCGTCACGAGGAGTATGTCGATGGCCACGGATTCGGCTCCGGCCGCCGCCCCACAGGGACGCCGCAAGCGCGTTCACCCGGTCGATCAGGTGCCACCGTTCGGCAAACTCGTCACCCTCGGGTTCCAGCACGTGGTCGCCTTCTACGCCGGAGCCGTCCTCGTCCCGCTGCTGATCGCGAACGCCATCGGGCTCGACGATCAGGCACTCACCATGCTCATCACCGCCGACCTGTTCACCTGCGGCATCGCCTCGCTGCTGCAGGCGGTCGGCATCTGGAAGATCGGCGTCCGCCTACCACTGCTGCAGGGCATCACCTTCGCGACGCTCGCTCCTGTCATCAAGATCGCCAACGATCACGGTGGCGGTCGGGTCGGCCTGCTGACGGTGTACGGCGCGGTGATCTCGGCCGGCGTGTTCACCTTCCTGATCGCACCGTTCTTCGCCAAACTGATCCGATTCTTCCCACCGGTGGTCACCGGCACCGTCATCACGATCATCGGCATCAGCCTGATCCCGGTCGGTGCGGGCGACGCGGTCACCGACCCCAACAGCGCCACCGGCGCGCACGACGCCGGGAACGGCCGGTGGGTTGTCTACTGCATCTGCACCATCGCGCTGATCGTGCTGATGCAGCGATTCTTCCGAGGCTTCTGGGCGACCATCTCGATCCTGCTCGGCCTCGGCGTCATGACCTTCGTCGCATGGTGTTTCGGCGACGCCCACTTCGACCGGGTCGCCGAGGCGAGCTGGGTCGGCTTCACCCCGCCGTTCGCCTTCGGATGGCCCCGATTCGATCTCATCGCGATCGTGTCGCTGATCGTGGTGCTCATGGTGACCGCGGTGGAATCGACGGGCTCGGTCTTCGCGACCGGAGAGATCGTCGGCAAACGCATCCGCAAGGAGGACATCGCCGCCACCGTCCGCGCCGACGGCATCGCCACCATCATCGGCGGCAGCTTCAACTCGTTCCCGTACACGGCGTTCTCCGAGAATGTCGGCCTGGTCCGGATGACCGGGGTCAAGAGCCGGTTCGTCGTCGCCTGCGCCGGCGGCATCATGATCATCCTGGGCGTCCTGCCCAAGACCGCGAACATCGTCGGGTCGATTCCCTCCCCGGTTCTCGGCGGTGCCGCACTCATCATGTTCGCGACGGTCGCCATCGTCGGCATCCAGACGCTGACGACCGTCGACTTCACCGACCACCGCAACCTGTCGATCGCCGCGACCTCCATCGCCGTGGCCCTCTACGTCCAGTTCTCACAGTCGTCGGCTCCGACGACCATCCTGGACAAGGGCGCGGAGGTGAAGGTCCCGGAACTGCCCGGCGTCGACATCGCCGTGCCGGGCATCCTGCAGATCCCCTTCTCCACCGGCATCACCATGGGCGCGATCACCGCCATCCTGATGAACATCCTGTTCTTCCACATCGGCAGCAAGGGACCGGCCGTCGCCGGAGGCGGTTCAATCACGCTCGACGAGGTGAACACCATGAGCAAGGAGAAGTTCCGCGAGACCTTCGGCGAGGTTGTGCAGGGCGTCGACTGGGTTCTCGACAGAGCTTGGGAGCAGCGGCCTTTCGACGACGTACACGATCTGCGCAGCGCCTTCCAGGAGGCGATGCTGACCGGCAGCGACACCCAGCAGCTCGACCTGATCCGGGCCTTCCCCGACCTCGGCGCCGAGGACGAGGAAACCGGCGAGCTGATCGCGGTCGACCACAAGGGTCTGTCGCACCTCGAGGAGACCGAGCACGAGAACGTCGTGAATCTCGCTGCCGCCTATCGGGAGCACTTCGGGTTCCCGTTGGTGATCTGCGCCCGTGAGACCGAACGCTACGACCGCGTGCTGCGCAACGGCTGGTCCCGCATGGACAACTCGGAGACCTCCGAGAAGTCGTTCGCGCTCATCGAGATCGCCAAGATCGTCAACCATCGCTTCGACGATCTGGTTGCCGACGCCAACCCGCTGACGTCGGTGCGATTCGGCCGTCAGCCCGAACTCTCCTAGGCTGATCGGCGTGCGACGAGTCGACTGGCGAGGGTTGCCCAGTTTCAACGAGCTGACCGAACGGCAGGCCATCGGCACGCTCTACGAGTGTTGTAGTTCGTCGATCTGGGCGCTGCGTGTGGCCAAGGCCCGACCGTTCTCCGACGACGAGGCATTGCTCTCCTATGCCGATCTCATCCTGGCCGAGCTCACCGACGCCGACCTCGACGAGGCCCTGGCCGGTCACCCCCGGATCGGCGATCGCCCGGACAACGCGTCCTCCACGCGTGAGCAGTCCGGGGTGACCGGCGCCGATCCGGCAGTGTTGGCCGAACTCAAGGAGCTCAACAAGGCCTACGACGAGAAGTTCGGGCACGTGTACCTCGTCTTCGCCAATGGGCGGCCCGCGGCGGAGTTGCTGGCCATCCTCAAGGAGCGGATGCGCAACGACCCGGCGACCGAGCGGCGAGTGCTGCGGATGGAGTTGGCCAAGATCAACCGAAGTCGACTGCAGCGCATGCTCACCCCGGCGATCGAGTATGTTGACGACTGAGCAGCGCAGTCGATCCACGAGGAGCGAACCACCGAGATGACCGGTCTGTCCACCCATGTCCTCGACGCGGTCTCCGGTGCACCCGCGGTGGGCGTCGGGGTCTCCCTGCAGGATGCCGCGGGCGGCGAAGTCGCCTCCGGCGTCACCGATTCCGACGGTCGCATCGCGCAGGTGAACACCGACCCGCTCGTGCCCGGCATCTACCATCTGGTGTTCGACACCGGAGAGTGGTTCGCCGACAACGACATCCGGGGGTTCTATCCGGAGGTCGACATCTGCTTCACCGTCGACGATCCCGAACGGCATCACCACGTCCCGCTGTTACTGAGCCCGTACTCGTATTCCACCTATCGCGGTAGCTGACCGGGCGCGCACACGGGTATCCGGGGGCATCCTCTATGCTCGGCGGTGCAGTTGGTTCGCCGCCCCGTCCGTCGTGGCCTCCGATGTCATGGAGGCCCCGCGTCCGGGTCCGGCGTCGTAAGAGGGAATCCGGTGCGAATCCGGAACTGTCCCGCAGCGGTATGTCGGAACGACCGCCGTCATCGAGCACTGGACGCACGCGTCCGGGAAGCGACGGCCACTAGGACCGCGACCTGATGGTCGCCCGCCGACGAGTCCGAAGACCTGCCTGCTGTACCGGCCGCGCCGCGGCCGGTGGCTCGTCGCCTCGTGGAATGGGCGCAGGTCGAAGCGAGTGCCAGGTGATGCGCGGATGCCGTGCACGTTCTCTCCGGCGTCCCTTCGGCACGCCCTGCAACGGCGACGGACCGTCGGAAACCATTGCAGGAGTGCACCACCCATGTCCAAACGGACGACCCCGTTTTCCGCCACCGTGCTCGGCACGCCCCGCATCGGCCCACGCCGTGAGCTCAAGCGCGCGATCGAGAGCTACTGGGCGGGGCGCATCGACGCCGCCGGCCTCGAGACCGTGGCCGCCGGGCTGCGGCGCGACACCATCGCGACGCTGGCGGCGGCCGGCCTCGACTCGATCCCGGTCAACACCTTCTCCTATTACGATCAGATGCTCGACACCGCCGTGCTGCTCGGCGCCCTGCCCGAGCGGGTCGCACACATCACCGATCCCCTCGACCGCTACTTCGCAGCGGCCCGCGGCACCGCCGACGTCACGCCGCTGGAGATGACCAAGTGGTTCGACACCAACTACCACTACCTCGTGCCCGAGATCGGCGACGCGACAGCCTTCTCCCTGCACCCGGAGAAGGTGCTCGCGGAGGTGGCCGAGGCGCAGGCCGCCGGTGTGAGCGCACGTCCGGTCGTCATCGGGCCGATCACCTTTCTGGCGTTGTCGAAATCCGCTCATGACACCGCAGGCGGGGGCTCCCCGCTCGATCGCCTCAACGAGTTGCTGCCGCTGTATCTGGATCTGCTGGCCCGCCTGGCCGACACCGGAGTCGAGTGGGTACAGATCGACGAACCGATCCTGGTCACCGATGCCGCAGAGCGCCTCCCCGCGCTGGCCGGCTCGGTGTACTCGACCCTCGCGCAAGCGAGCTCGCGACCGGCACTTTGTGTCGCCACGTACTTCGGCGACGCCCGGGACAGTGTGCGAGCCCTTGCGCGCACCGGCATCGAGGCGGTGGCCGTCGATGTGATCGAGGGCTCCCTCGAGTCGGTGGCCGACGTACCCGAACTGGCCGACATGCTCGTCGTGGCCGGCGTGGTCAATGGGCGCAACATCTGGCGTACCGATCTCGAGAAAGCCCTGGCCACCCTGGGCACCCTGCTCGGGTCGGCGGGGTCGTTGGCGGTGTCCACCTCGTGTTCGACGCTGCACGTGCCGTATTCCGTCGAACCCGAAACCGGGCTCGACGACAACCTGCGCGGTTGGCTGGCCTTTGCCGCGGAGAAGTACCGCGAGGTCGCGATCCTGTCCGAGGCGTTGCGCCACGGTCGGGAGTCCCAGGCCGACGCGTTCGACGCCGCCGCCGCCGCGTTGGCCACCCGCGAATCCGATCCGCGAGTGCACAACCCGGCCGTGCGTGAGCGTCTGGCCGCCATCACCGACGCCGACCGCAAGCGAGGCGATGCCGCGACCCGCTCGGCTGCGCAATCCGAGCGACTGAATCTCCCGCCGTTGCCCACCACGACGATCGGCTCCTATCCGCAGACCTCGGCGATCCGGCTGGCCCGCGCCGCGCTGCGCTCCGGTGAGATCGATGACGCCGAGTACGTCCGTCGGATGCAGGCAGAAATCGCCGATGTGGTTGCGCTGCAAGAGGAGATCGGACTCGATGTACTCGTCCACGGCGAGCCGGAGCGCAACGACATGGTGCAGTATTTCGCCGAGCAACTCGACGGCTTCTTCGCCACCGCCCATGCCTGGGTGCAGTCCTACGGGACCCGGTGCGTGCGTCCGCCGATTCTGTTCGGCGACGTCTCCCGCCCGGCGCCGATGACCGTCGACTGGATCGCCTACGCCCAATCGCTGACCGGCAAGCCGGTCAAGGGCATGCTCACCGGGCCCGTCACGATCCTCGCGTGGTCATTCGTGCGTGACGATCAACCCCTGTCCGACTCGGCCGACCAGATCGCCCTCGCGATCCGGGACGAGACGATCGATCTCGAGCGGATCGGCATCGGCATCATCCAGGTCGACGAGCCGGCCCTGCGTGAGCTGCTCCCGCTGCGGGACGCCGACAAGCCCGCGTACCTCGACTGGGCGGTCCGGGCATTCCGGCTGGCCACCTCGGGCGTCGCCGACGCCACGCAGGTCCACACCCATCTGTGCTACTCGGAGTTCGGCGAGGTCATCGGTGCGATCGCCGAACTCGACGCCGATGTCACCTCGATCGAGGCGGCACGGTCGAGCATGGAGGTCCTCGACGACCTCAACGCCATCGGATTCGCCAACGGCGTCGGGCCGGGTGTGTACGACATCCACTCACCGCGTGTCCCCGACGTCACCGAGATCGAATCGTCGTTGCGCGCGGCGCTCGATGCCGTCGGGCCGCAGCGCCTGTGGGTGAATCCGGACTGCGGTCTGAAGACTCGCGGCACCACCGAGGTGACCGCGGCGCTGACGAATCTGGTCTCGGCGGCCAAAGCGGCACGCGCACTGGCCAACTGAGCCGACAGTCAGCTGAGCCGATTGCGGAGGCCGGTCGGGAGGACCCGGGTGTGCGACCCCGGGTTCGCTCCGTGGTCGGTCGGCAGATCTCGCACCGACCAGTGTGAGGGTCGCTTGTCGGCCGTCGAGGAGTCCCGCGGCGGCGAGTGCGATCGATCCCGTGCAGACGCTGGTCACGTACTGCGCGGAACGCCCGAGGTTAGGAGAGCTCGCTGCGAAGAATGGCGGCGCCCTGGGCGAGCGCGACCATCTTCTGCCATGCGACACCACGTGCGAGCGGTGCCATGCCGCAGTTCCCGCTGGCGTAGAGCTTGTCCTTGTCGACGAAGGGGAGTGCTTTGCGCAGTGTCGCTGCCACTTCCGCCGGCGTCTCGATGGTGTCGCTGGCCACGTCGATCGCTCCCAGCATGACCGTCTTGCCACGGAGTAGTTCGATCACCTCGACAGGAACCCGCGAGTTGTGGCTCTCCAGGGACACGATGTCGATCGATGATTGTTGCAATAGTGGGAACGACTCTTCGTACTGGCGCCATTCGGGCCCCAGCGTTGCCTTCCAGTCGGTGTTGGCCTTGATGCCGTAGCCGTAACAGATGTGGACGGCGGTTCGGCAGCTCAGTCCTTCGGTGGCCCGCTCGAGTGCCGCGATACCCCAGTCCTTGAGTTCGTCGAAGAACACGTTGAATGCGGGCTCGTCGATCTGGATGATGTCGACGCCGGCCGCCTGCAAGTCCTTTGCTTCTTGGTTCAGTATGGTTGCGAACTCCCACGCGAGCTGCTCGCGGCTCCGGTAGTGGTCGTCGTAGAGGGTGTCGATCATTGTCATCGGGCCGGGGAGGGCCCATTTGATCGGCTGATCGGTTTCGACCCGAAGACGCTTCGCATCCTCTGCGAAGACCGACTCTTCGCGACTCACCGCGCCGACAACCGTCGGGACACTCGCGTCATAGCGGTCACGAATGCGCACGGTCTCACGGCGGTCGAAATCGACGCCACTGAGGTGCTCGATGAACGTGGTCACGAAGTGCTGACGTGTCTGTTCACCATCGCTGATGATGTCGAGCCCGGCTCGACTCTGATCGTGTGCCGCGAGTGTCTGGGCGTCGAGCTTCCCCTGCCGCAGTTCGTCGTCGTGTAACTTCCACGGGGACCAGAGCTTCTCCGGCTCGGAGAGCCACGCGGGCTTGGGCAGGCTGCCGACGATCGTGGCGGGCAGGAGTTCATTCATCTCGGATACCTCAGTTCTCGCGCCGATCAGGCCGATTGCTTTGTCGCCCAACGCGCAAGGACATCGCCGTACGGTTTCATGAGCCTCACCTCGGTGAATTTTCCCTGGGTGGCCGCGAGCTGGGTGCGTTCGACCCGGTCGTAAGTCACCTGCGGGAGTGAGTAGTTGCCGTAGTCGAGACTCGGCCGGTACACCTGTGCCGCCGCTGTGTTCGCGCTGTAGATCTCGGGACGGTAGATCTTCTGGAACGTCTCCATCGTCGCGACCGTTCCCGCAAGCGCGATGAACGAGTAGTCGTTGAGTAGGTCGCCGCGGTGGTAGAAGGCCAGCGGGGCAACGGAACCCGGAGGCATGAAGTAGCGGACCGTGAGCCCCATCTTGCCAAAGTACTCATCGGTGAGCGACAGCGCGTCCGACACATACTCCACCCCCAGAATCGGGTGGTGGTTCGTGAGGCGGGTGTAGGTCCGCGACGTCGAGACGCTGATGCAGATGACCGGCGGCTGGGAGAACCGTTGGCGGTACTCGTCCGATTCGAGGAAGCGCTGAAAGACCTGCCCGTGCAGATCGCCGAAGTCGCTGGGGACACCCGTCGCCTGGTGTCCGGGGAGCCGAACGCTGAAGTCGTAGTCGCGAATGTAGGAGGAGAAGTTGTTTCCGACGATGCCCTTGGTACGGGTCCCCGTGGCGGTCTCGACGATGTCCACGTCGAGCACCTCGATCACCGGAAATGCGGCGTCGTCCCCTACCGAGGCGAGATGTAGGTCCACCGAGACGATGTCGAGTTCGAGTTCGTAGCGGTCACCGCGCGGATTGTCCCAGTGGAGCAGTTCATTGACCCGGGTGTTCATCATCGTCACGGCGTTGCGAAGATTCTGCTCACGGTCGTCGCCGCGTGCGAGATTCGCGAAGTTCGTCGTTCCACGTGAGCTGCTCGACGGGGTGTAGCCCTCGTCGAAGCGCGTCGTACCGATGCTGAAGACACATTCGTTTGTCATGGTGATCAGATGCCCCATTCACTTGCACCGCGCTCAACGACGGTCGCCATCGCGCGATTCACTGCCTGAGTTACGCAGCACTTCGATCTGACTTCCCATGGTCGAGGGCCCATCGGCGCGACCGATGGCACTCGGGAGCCGGTGGCCCGAAGCGGCGTTGACAGCAGTGTATGCAGGCGCCTCTCCATAGCCTAATTACACTTCACGATACCTGGGGATAGGAATCAGCTATGCCAGCAGATCGACTCCGAAACTCGATACCACATCGCGCATCTCCGCCACGAATCGCTCGGCCTGGGCGGTCAACGAGACCGAGGCATGTCCGATCCAGCCGATCTCGATGCGCTCGTCCACCTCGAGCGGAACAGCGACTATCGACGGATCCAGATCGTCGGAGATGATGCCGGTCGAGATGGTGTACCCGCCGAGACCGATCATCAGGTTGAAGATGGTTGCTCGGTCGCTCACTCGGATGTCTTGCTTGGATGAACGCGTGGAGAGGATCTCTTCGGCGAGATAGAACGAGTTGTTCCCGCCCTGGTCGAACGTGAGCCGCGGGAGGTCGTCGAGATCCTTCAGCGTGACACTCTTCTTGCCTGCGAGGTGGTTCGTGCGGGCGATGAAAATGTGCGGTGTCGTGAAGAACAGCGGCGTAAAGGTCAGCCCCGCTTCGCGGAGCAGCTTGTTGATCACGTTTGCGTTGAAACCGTTGCGATAGAGCACGCCGACCTCACTTCGCAGAGTGCGGACATCTTCGATGATGTCCCAAGTCCGGGTCTCGCGAAGACTGAACGCGTATTCGGCAGCCTCAGAGGCTTTCACCATACGAGCAAAGGCGTCGACGACGAAGGAGTAGTGCTGAGTGGAAACGGCGAGGAGTCGGCGCGAGGGGCCGCGCCCGAGGTACCGCTGTTCCAGTAGTTCCGCTTGCTCGACGACCTGGCGCGCGTAGCTGAGGAACTCCGCCCCGTCGTCGGTGAGGGTGACTCCCCGGTTCGAGCGGACGAACAGTGAACGTTCGAGCCGGCTTTCGAGGTCCTTGAGCGCGGCGGACATGGTCGGTTGAGCCACATAGAGCATGTCCGCCGCGGCACTGATCGATCCCTCCGCTGCCACCTCCACGAAGTAGCGCAACTGCTGCAGCGTGATTCCACGCAGCGCTCCTGCGGCGTGCCGTGCCATACCAGAAGACTAACGAACCGCCGTGGAGATCCGAAGTCCACACGGTCTCCACCAGACCCAGGACGGTTCACTTCGGCGCCTCAATTCCTCATCTGGTCAGCAGCCCACTCGCCTTCTACGCGCGCACGTCGACCGATGGTGACCGACCGAGGGCCCGAGGCGTCCACCCACACCGGGCGGCTGCCGCGTGTCCTGCAACCTGTACTCGCCACGCTCGCAGCACAATTGGCCTCCGGCGACGCCCGCCCCTACGGGGCGGACACCCCACCCTCGCCCGGTCCCCAGCCCTTCGACGTCCGCCACCCCGGCAGACCACACCACAAGGAGACACCAGTGAGCTCCCCGCGCCCTGCTTGCCTGCCTCAGTGGGCGCCCGCGAGGTGCCCGCTGAGGCGCTCGAGCCGCTCGGCGCTGTCGGGGTTCAGCCCGATGATGGTGGCGCTCTTACCCTTTGCCGCGTACTTGGTGACGATCGCGTCGAGTGCCGCAACGGTGGACGCATCCCAGATATGCGATTCGCTCATGTCGATGATCACGGTCGTCGGGTCGTCCGCGTAATCGAACTGGTAGACCAGGTCGTTGCTGGACGCGAAGAAGAGTTCTCCGCGCACCTGATAGACGCGCGTTTCGGGATCCGGGTGATCCACCACGACGACCTCGGTGACGTGGGCGACCCGTCGCGCGAAGAGCACCATCGCGGTGAGCACACCGACGACGACGCCGTAGGCCAGGTTGTGCGTGGCCACCGTGACGACGACGGTGACGAGCATGACCGCGGTTTCGCTCTTGGGCATGCGCCGCAACGTCGTCGGGTTGATGCTGTGCCAGTCCATGGTGCCGACCGACACCATGATCATCACGGCGACGAGTGCGGCCATCGGGATCAGCGCGACGATATCGCCGAGACCGACGACCAGGATCAGCAGGAAGACACCGGCGAGAAAGGTCGAGATCCGGGTGCGCGCACCGGAACCCTTGACGTTGATCATGGTCTGTCCGATCATCGCGCAGCCGCCCATGCCGCCGAAGAATCCGGTGACCACGTTCGCCACGCCCTGCCCCATCGCCTCGCGTGACTTGTTGGAGTGGGTGTCGGTGAGGTCGTCGACGAATTTCGCGGTCATCAACGATTCGAGCAACCCGACCAGCGCCATGGTGAACGCGTACGGCGCGATCACCGACAACGTGTGCCAGGTCAGTGGCACGTCCGGCAGGACCAGTGAGGGTAGGTGCTCGGGCAGTTTGCCCTCGTCGCCGACATCGGGCACCGACCAGCCGACCGCGAGCGTCACCGCGGTCAGCGCCACGATCGCGACGAGCGGCGCCGGGATGACGCTCGTCAGTCTCGGCAACCCGACGATGATCAGAACACCCACGGCGACAAGCGGATACACCAGCCACGGCACGCCGATCAGATGGGGCAACTGGGCAGCGAAGATCAAGATGGCCAGCGCGTTGACGAATCCCACCATGACGCTGCGCGGAATGAACCGCATCAGCCGGGCGACGCCGAGGCCGCCGAGGATGAGCTGGAACACCCCGGCCAGGATGACGGCGGCGATGAGGTAGTGCAGCCCATGGCTTTTCACCAGTGGTGCCACGACGAGGGCCACCGCACCGGTGGCCGCGGAGATCATCGCCGGGCGGCCGCCGACGATCGCGATCGTGACCGCCATGGTGAACGAGGCGAACAGACCGACGCGCGGATCGACACCGGCGATGATCGAGAACGAGATCGCCTCCGGGATGAGCGCGAGCGCAACCACCAGCCCGGCCAGAACCTCGGTGCGCAGCCGTCGCGGTGAACGCAAGGCCGCCCATACCGACCGGTCGTGCGCGGGCGAGGTCGTCGTGGACAGTGACACGCGCGGGGACATGTGCTCCGACTCCGTTCCGGCGCGCCGGGACATGGACATCCGGTGTCACCGCGGGATCACCTGGTGGCACGCAACCCGGCACACCTTACCGGAGAGTGCGGAGCGGCTCGCACGCTCGCGATTCGACGTCAGAAGGTGAGCGAGATGGTCAGGGAAAGGGCGTGGTCGACGTGTGATGCCCGGTCACCGGAACGCCGGAGTAGCCGTGGTCGGTGAGGGTGAGTGGGGAGAGCGTGGTCGGCCGCCCCAGGTCGACGATCCAGTAGTGGGCGATCCCGGCATCGGCGTACTCGCTGCGCTTGGTGACGTGATCAGTCCGTCGAGAGCCTGGCGACACGATGTCGATGGCGATCGCCACGTCCGCCGCGGCCAGAGGTTCGGGTGCGTCGCTACGACACACGACGATATCGGGCACTCAGACCGTAGCCGGCGTCGCAGGATCGATGACCACCTCGACCTCCGGGAGCGCTTCCCAGCCAGTCGGAAGCGCCTCGTCGACCTGGGCACACAGCCGGAAGACGGCGCGCGCGTGTGCCTTCGTCGGTCGTGGCGACACGATGCGCACACCCTCCTGGAGTTCGACCCGATACTCGGGTTCCTCGGGCAACGCACGCCACTGATCCAGCGACATCAAGCCGAACTGGGCGTGTGCAGCGGTCATGCATCACATGGTACGACGATGCCGCGCCCCGGCGCCCTGAACGACCGACCTCGGCTGGTAACTACCGCCCGCGCGTGCGGGCGACATCGGACGGTGCCACGCCGTACCTCTTGCGAAATGCCGTCGCGAACCGGCCGGTGTGGGTGAATCCCCAGCGCATCGCGACGGTGGTCACCGAATCCGCGTCCTCGCAACACAATTCGTCGTGCACACGGTGTAATCGGATGTCGGTGAGGCATTCTCGCGGCGACTTGCCGACGTAGTCACGAAACCCTTCCTGCAGGCGGCGCACGCTGATCCCGGCCACCTCCGCCATGTCGGCGGCCGTCCACGGCCGGGCGGGATCGGCCCGCATCGCATCGAGCACCCGGGTGACGATCCGCGGTTGCGGTCGCGTGTGCTCGGCGGGGTCGTCGGGAACCGCGGCCAACAAGAAGGCGTCGGTCAACGAGCCGGCGAGTTGCTCGGCGATGAGCGGGTTCGCCAGCAGCGGGTCGTCGGCGGGTTGGCCGGCGATCGACCGGACCAGACGGAACCAGCTCGCCCCCTCCGGCGAGTGCAGGTCGAGCTGTTCGGGGATCGCCGTGTCCGGACGCCCGGTCACCCGGCAGGCCTCGCGCTGCAGGAAGTCACGGTCGATCTTGACCCCGACGATCGTGCAGGTACTCGACCAGCGGGTGATCTCGGCGGGCGTGTCGGGCGGGTTGATCGTGGCGAGACCACTCGTGGAAACCACCGAGGTCCCGGCGACGCTGGTTTCCAGGACCCCTCCGAGCGGCACGTTGATGCCGTAGGCGCCGGGATGGTCGGAGTGGATGGCCACCTCGGCTCCCCACCCGATCCGCGCGATACGCAACGGTCCGAGCACGGTGACCGCGACGTCGACGTCGAGTGCGTTTCCACCCGCGTCCCGTGGACTCAATTCATGCGGGAAATACGCGTCGGACACCGCCGCCGACGCCGCTTCCCACTCGGGATCCCCCGGGATGCGAAGCCGCTCGATCTGGCTCATCGGACACTCCTCACGACTTCGCCGCGCAATGTGGATCGTCATCGCGTTCAGCGGATCGTGGACACCGCGGCCGTCGCCTTATATTCTACCTCACATCTTGCCTCATCGAAAGGAGAGGTCACGTGGAACGCAAAGCCCTACAGAATGTCTTCGGCCAGTTCGCGAGTGGCGTCACCGTCATCACGTGTGCGAATTCCGACGGCGAGCCGCACGGTGCAACGGTCACGGCCTTCACCGCGGTGTCCCTCGAACCGCGCCTGTGTCAGGTGACGTTGACGCGAAAGTCCAAGGCGTGCAACTACTTGACCGATGCGCCGTTCGCGGTCAACATCATGGCCGCCGACCAGCTCGACATCGCGATGCACTTCGCCGGGCGTCCGGCGCAACCCGGCCCCACCTGGGTCGACGGCCCGACGGCCCCCATCCTGTCCGGCAGCGCCGCGGTACTCAGCTGCGTGCCGTGGCGCAGCTACGACGGCGGCGACCACATCATCTACATCGGCGAGATCGTCGATGCCCATACCTCGGGGAAGCCCCCACTGCTGTACTACCGCAGCACTTTTCATGATCTCGGTGAGCCGAGCGTGAATTCGCTGTGGACGCTGTGCGCCGACGACCCGCACTCGGGCTGGTTCGACTCGACGACCACGTTCACCCCATTTCACCTGGCCCACACCGACGATCCCGAGCACACCACCGCATCCGCCTGATTCATCACGGTTTTCGACCCATCCATCAGAAAGAGGTATCAATCATGACCACGATCGAACGTCCCGCAGGCGACCCGGCCGCCACCGGCACCCCGCAGACCAACCCGGCTGCCGACGCCCCCGCCAACAACACGAAGAATTTCGCGACCCGGCCGATGACCGGTGACGAATACATCGAGTCGCTCAAGGACGGTCGGGAGATCTGGTTGCACGGTGAGCGCGTGGAGGACGTCACCACCCATCCGGCGTTCCGCAACCCCATCCGCATGACCGCGCGCCTCTACGACTCGATGCACGACCCGGCCACCCGCGACAAGGTGACCGCACCGACCGACACCGGCAACGGCGGCGTGACGATGCCGTTCTTCAAGGCCTCCACCAGCTCGGCCGATCTCATCAAGGAACGCGACGCGATCGCCGAGTGGGCACGCATGACCTACGGCTGGATGGGCCGCTCCCCCGACTACAAGGCCAGCTTCCTCGGCACCTTGCACGCCAACAAGGATCTCTACGCACCGTTCGAGGCCAACGCCGAGCGCTGGTACCGCGAGTCGCAGGAGAAGGTTCTCTACTGGAATCACGCGATCATCAACCCGCCCGTCGATCGTCAGTTGCCACCCGACGAGGTCGGTGACGTGTTCATGAAGGTGGAAAAGGAAACCGACGCCGGGCTCGTGGTGTCCGGCGCGAAGGTGGTCGCGACCGGCTCGGCGATCACCAACTACAACTTCATCGCCCACTACGGCCTGCCGATCAAGAAGAAGGAATTCGCACTCATCTGCACGGTGCCGATGGACTCGCCCGGCATCAAACTGATCTGCCGCTCGTCCTACACCCAGCAGGCCGCGGTGATGGGCTCGCCGTTCGACTACCCGCTCTCGAGCCGGATGGACGAGAACGACACCATCTTCGTCTTCGACAAGGTGCTCGTGCCGTGGGAGAACGTCTTCATGTACGGCGACGTCGAACGCATCAACGCGTTCTTCCCGCAGTCGGGTTTCCTGCCGCGCTTCACCTTCCAGGGCTGCACCCGTCTCGCGGTGAAGCTCGACTTCATCGCAGGCCTGCTGATGAAGGCCCTCGACTGCACCGGCTCGGGCGGGTTCCGCGGCGTGCAGACCCGCGTCGGCGAGGTGATCGGCTGGCGCAATCTCTTCTGGACCCTCACCGACGCGATGGCCCACAACCCGGAACCCTGGATCGGCGACACCGTCATCCCACGCCTGGAGTACGGCCTGACCTACCGCATGTTCATGATGCAGGGCTATCCGCGCATCAAGGAGATCATCGAACAGGACGTCGCATCGGGGCTGATCTATCTGCCCTCGAGCGCCGCCGACTTCAAGAGCCCCACCGTGCGGCCCTACCTCGACAAGTACGTCCGCGGCTCCAACGGCATCACCGCCGTGGACCGCGTGAAGGTCATGAAGGCACTGTGGGATTCGATCGGCTCCGAATTCGGCGGCCGCCACGAGCTCTACGAGCGCAACTACTCGGGCAACCACGAGAACGTCAAGGCCGAGTTGCTCTTCGCCGCACAGAACCGCGGCGGGGTCGATCAGATGAAGGGGCTCGCCGAGGCCTGCCTGGCCGAATACGACCTCGACGGCTGGACCGTGCCCGATCTCATCGGCAATGACGACGTCAGCTTCTTCGGCCCGGGTCACTGATCGCCCCGTGCCCTGATCGCCCCGTGCACTGATCGCCCCGTGCCCGGTGCCCCCGCGGCCGTCCCGGTGACCACTCCGTTCTCGATGGTCTAGAGTCGC
Organism: Gordonia sp. YC-XJ4; assembly: GCF_059511865.1. Lineage (NCBI taxonomy): Bacteria > Bacillati > Actinomycetota > Actinomycetes > Mycobacteriales > Gordoniaceae > Gordonia > Gordonia sp. YC-XJ4. Next base: position 2,085,553 of record NZ_CM183447.1, on the reverse strand, counting down.
GGCACATGACGCCGACGACGGAGATCATCGAGGCGGCCGCGGACACACCACGATTCGTGGCCGGCTTCACCGGGGCCCCGGGCGCGGGCAAGACCACCATCGCCCGCCGCGTCGTCGCCGACCTCACCGAGAGGCTCGGCGACGACGCGGTCGGATATCTGCCGATGGACGGGTTCCATCTGTCGACCACCGTGCTGCAGCGTCTGGGCCGGACCGATCGTCGCGGTGCCCCCGACACCTTCGACGTCGACGGATTCGTCTCGCTGCTCCGCCGCGCGGCCGTCCCCGGAAAAGACATCTACGCACCGGATTTCGATCATCGGGGGGTCATTGGCGGCGCCGCCGAGCCCATCGCGGCGGCGCTGATCATCCCGGCCACCGCGAAGGTGCTTGTCGTCGAGGGCAATTACCTCGCCCTCGACGGTGAGTGGTCGCCGGTACGCGACCTCATCGACCGCCTGTGGTTCGTCGATGTCCCCGATGATGTTCGGCGGGAACGGCTATCGGTTCGCCACATCGCAGCCGGCCGCAGCGCCGAGAACGCCCGGCGGTGGATCGAGTCGGTCGACGACCCCAATGCCAGGCTCATTCGCAGCTGCCGTGACCGGTGTGACGCCCTTCTCGACGGCACGTCGTGACCGCGGTCGCCATTCACTGACCAGCACGCCGAGAACGATCAACACGCCGCCGAGCAAAGCCGCCGGCGGGAGCCGATCGCCTGCGAGACGCCCGAAGATCCCCGCCCACACCGGTTCTCCGGCATAGATCACGGTCGCCCGCGTCGGGCTGACGTGGCGCTGGGCCCAGTTCATGGTCAACTGGATGACGATGCTCGCCGACGCCATCGCCAGCGCCGCACCCAGCCAGACCCAGGAGAACGACGGAACAGCTTCTCCGGCAACGGGCATGGCGGCAAAGCAGAAGACGCCACCGGCGAGCAACTGGATGATGGTGACGCGGGCGATGTCGACCCTGCCCGCGAAGAACCCGATCAGCACGATCTCACCGGCACACGCCACCGCTCCGATCACGGTCGCCAGTTCTCCAGTGCCGAAGCCGATCCCGCCACCGGTCCCACCGGCGAGCAGCATCAATCCGACGAAGGCCAGCACCACCCCCACCCAACTCATCACGCCCGGGGCCTTGCGGAAGATCGCCCATTGCGCCACCGGCACCAGCGGGACGTACAGCGCGGTGATGAACGCCGAGGCACTCGAGCTGATGGTTTGCAGGCCGAAGGTCTGCAGACTGTAGGCGACGGCCATCATCGCCCCGATGGCCAGCCCCGCCCCCATATCCGCGCGGGTGATCCCCCGCAACCTCCGCCCGAACACCACCAGGCCGAGGAGCCCGGCGAGCACGAACCGGAGTCCGACGAAGAACAACGGCCCGCTGTGCGCAACAGCGGTGTGGACGACGAGGAAGGTTCCTCCCCACACCGCGGTGACCGCGAGCAGCGCCGACTCCGGCCGGAGCACCAGCTCCGGCTTGCGCAACATAGTGCACCTGACCATGGTCGACAAGCTATCGGTACTATAGTGCGCATGGCAAATCGGGCGGACGTGTTGGCGCATGTGTCTCACAACCTTCGACACTTCCGTCAGGAGTCGGGCCTGAGCCAGGCGGCGCTCGCCGACGCATCGGGCATCAGTCGCCGGATGATCGTCAAGGTCGAGGGCGGGGACACCAACATCAGTCTGGCCAGCCTCGACCGGCTCGCCGAGGCACTCGAGGTCACCTTCGTCGACATGGTGCGCGACCCCGACACCCTCGGCGACGGCCCGACCGACCTCGACGTCCTCGCCTGGCGCGGCGACCACGAGGCGAGCGTCGGCCGGCTGCTCGCCAGCGTCCCCGCCTCCCAGGAATCACAGTTGTGGGCGTGGACCCTCGGCCCCGGTGATCGGTACGACGCCGAACCCGATCCACCCGGCTGGTGGGAGATCATCATCGTGGCCACCGGCCGACTACGGATCGAATTCGATTCCTCGGCAACCGAACTCGGCCCCGGCGAGAGCATCAGCTTCCCGAGTTCGCAGCCGTACCGCTATCTCAATGCCGCCGACGAGGTCACCCGATTCGCGCGCAGCGTCGTGCGCTGAGACCACACCGCCGACATCAGGAGGCCGATCCCGGGTGACCGACCCACAGCCGTCCGATCAGGACGAGACCGCCGCAGCACGCCATCTGGGCCACCTCGGTGCACTGCTGCTCGACGCGGGTCTGTCGGTCACCGACGTCCGCGCCGCACTCGAGCAGGCGGCCGACACGCACCCCCGCACGGCCCGGGCGTTGACATTCTCGGTTCTGCCCGAAGCCGTTCTCGTCACCAAGCCCGAGACCGGCACGGTCCGAATGTTCCACTCCGACGCCACCGAACTCTCCTTCCGGCAGTCGGCCCACGCGAGCAGACTGGTCCACGAGACGACCTCGGCGGCGGTGCCGCTCGACGGTCTGCCCGAACGAATCGACCGGATTCGTGCGATGCCGCGCACCCATCCGCAGCTGTCCTGGATCCTCGGCAGCGCACTGGTCGCCGGCGGGCTGGCCACGGTGTTCCGCTGCCCGTGGTGGGCGATCCTCATCGCGATGGCCGCGGGTGGACTGGTCGGGATCCTCAAGACGATCCTCGATCGGATCGAGAGTGGTGCCGCCATCGTGCCGTTCGTCGCCGCCTTCGTCTCGACCCTCGTCGTCGCCTCCGTCGCATCGGCGGTGGGTGCCGGCTCGGTGCCGTTGTTCGGGGTGTGTGCACCGATCGCGATCCTCGTGCCCGGCGCACTGATCACCAACGCCTTGCTGGAACTGACGGCCACCGACATCGTGACCGGTTCTGCGCGGCTGCTCTACGGGCTGATCATGCTCGGGTTCATGGCCGGCGGGATCGCCGCGGGCGCCGCGGTGACCGGCCTTCGGATCGATCCGGATTCCGCAGCGCTGGTCGGGCAGATCTCCTCGGTGGCGGGCAGTGAGGGGTGGCAAGCGCTACCACCGCTGTGGCTGTCGTGGATCGGCGTCGTCGCACTCGCCGTCGGTGTCGGCTGCGCCTTCGGCTCCGGAATGAAGCTCACCGTGCTCAGTGTCGGCGTGATGGTGTGCACCTACGCGGTGCTCACCGCGGCGTCCGCCTGGGTCGGCAATGTGGTGGCCACCGGGGTGAGCGCCGCGGTGCTGTTCGTCGCGGCCCGGATGATCGAACGACTCACCGTCGCCGTACCCGCGACCATCTCCTTTCAGCCCGCATTCCTACTGCTCGTGCCCGGCACCGTCGGTCTGGTCGCCCTCGCCTCCTTCGACACGCACGCATTGCAGACCACGCCCGCCACCTTCGCGAGCCTGTGCATCGGCATCAAGATCGGCGCGCTGGTCGCCGAGATCGGAACACCCGGCGACCGCGGCCGGCGGGCCTAACCGATCTCGATGAGCAGGTCCCCGGGCGCCACGGAGGTGACCGACCCGACGGCCACGCGGGTGACCTTGCCACCGACGGGCGCGGTGATGGTGGCCTCCATCTTCATGGCCTCGATGGTGCCGATCGCCGCACCGGCGGCCACCTCGTCGCCGACCTCCACCGAGATCGACACCACACCTGCGAACGGCGCCCCGACCGAACCCGGATTGGCCCGGTCGGCCTTCTCGGCAGCCTCCACCGCGGAGTCGATCGAACGGTCTCGCACCGCGATCGGGCGGAGCTGGCCGTTGATCACACACATCACGGTCCGCATGCCGCGCTCGTCGGCGTCGCTGATCGCCTCGAGGCCGATGAGCAGCACCACACCGGGTTCGAGTTCGACGTGGTGTTCTTCGCCGTACCGCAACCCGTAGAAGAACTGGTTCGCCGAGAGCCGTGAGGTGTCACCGTAGGCCTCCTGGTGTTCGGTGAACTCCTTGGTGGGGCCGGGGAACAGCAAGCGGTTCAACGTTTCCTGCCGTGTCCGCCCCGCGACGTCGAGCGCCGCGGAGTCCTCGGCGGCGAGTTCGACCACCGGCTCGGCGGGGCGGCGACCCTCGAGTGCCTTGGTGCGCAACGGTTCCGGCCATCCACCGGGCGGGTCGCCCAACTCGCCGCGCAAGAACCCGATCACCGAATCCGGAATGTCGTAGGCGGCCGGATCGTTCGCGAAGTCACGCGGTTCGATGCCCTGGCCGACCAGTGCCAGGGCGAGGTCACCGACCACCTTCGAGGACGGCGTCACCTTCACCAGACGGCCCAGCATCGCATCGGCCGACGCGTAGGCCTCCTCCACGGCCTCGAAGCGATTACCGAGACCGAGGGCGATCGCCTGCTGCCGCAGGTTGCTGAGCTGACCGCCCGGGATCTCATGCGAGTACACCCGCCCGGTGGGCCCGGGAATCCCGGACTCAAAGGGCGCGTAGACCTTTCGGATCGCCTCCCAGTAGGGCTCGAGGTCGCACACCGCCGCCAGATCCAGACCGGTGTCGTGCTCGGAATGCGCGAAGGCGGCGACGATCGCCGACAGCGGGGGCTGACTGGTCGTACCGGCCAACGCCGCCGATGCCCCGTCGACCGCGTCGGCACCGGCAGTGACCGCCGCCAGATAGGTCGCCAGCTGACCGCCGGGGGTGTCGTGGGTGTGCACGTGGATCGGGAGATCGAATTCCTGGCGCAGGGCCGTGATCAGCTTGGTCGCCGCGGGCGCACGCAGCAGGCCGGCCATGTCCTTGATGGCCAGGACGTGCGCACCGGCCTCGACGATCTGCTCGGCCAGCCGCAGGTAGTAGTCCAGGGTGTAGAGATCCTCGGCCGGGTTCGCCAGGTCACCGGTGTAACTCATCGCCACCTCGGCGATCGCGGTGCCGGTCTCGCGGACCGCGTCGATCGCCGGGCGCATCTGCTCGATGTTGTTGAGCGCGTCGAAGATCCGGAAGATATCCACACCGGTGGCGGTCGCCTCGGCGACGAAGGCGGTGGTCACCTTCGTCGGATACGGGGTGTACCCGACGGTGTTCGCACCCCGCAACAGCATTTGCAGGCAGATGTTGGGCATCGCTTCGCGCAGCTGCGCCAACCGATCCCACGGATCCTCCTTCAGAAAGCGCAGCGCCACATCGTAGGTCGCACCACCCCAGCACTCCACCGACAGCAGCTGCGGGGTCAGCGCCGCCACATACGGGGCCACGGTGATCAGCGCCGAGGTCCGCAACCGTGTCGCCAGCAACGACTGGTGGGCGTCACGGAAAGTCGTGTCGGTGACCCCGACGGCCGGCGAATCACGCAGTGCCCGGGCGAATCCCTCCGGCCCCAGCTCGGTCAGCCGCTGCTTGGAACCGGCGGGCGGCGCACCGAGCACCGAGCGCTCCACGGTGGGCAGCTTGTCCCGCGGGTACACCGTCGACGGCCGCTCACCGTGCGGCTTGTTGACGGTCACGTCGGCCAGGTACTCCAGGATGCGGGTGCCGCGGTCGGCCGATCCACCGGTGGTCAGCAACCAGGGCCGCTCGTCGATGAACGACGTCGTCACCCGCCCGGCCCGGAAATCCGGGTCGTCGAGAACCGCCTGCAGGAACGGGATATTGGTGGCGACGCCACGAATCCGGAACTCCGCCAGGGCCCGTCGGGCCCGGCGCGCGGCGGTGGCGAAGTCCCGCCCGCGGCAGGTCAATTTGACCAGCATGGAGTCGAAGTGGCCGCTGACCTCACCGCCGAGGTTGGCTCCACCGTCCAGGCGGATACCAGCACCACCGGGCGTGCGGTAGGCGGTGATCCGCCCGACGTCGGGCCGGAAACCGGCGGCCGGGTCCTCGGTGGTGATCCGGCACTGCATCGCCGCTCCGTGCACCGCGATCGCGTCCTGCCTCAGACCGAGGTCGGCCAACGATTCACCCGAGGCCACCCGCAGCTGCGCACCCACCAGATCCACATCGGTGATCTCCTCGGTCACCGTGTGCTCCACCTGGATTCGCGGATTCATCTCGATGAAGACATGTCTGCCCTGCTCATCGACGAGGAACTCGACCGTACCCGCACACGAGTAACCGATCTGCCGTGCGAAGGCCACCGCGTCGGCGCAGATCCGTTCGCGCAGCACCGGATCGAGATTGGGCGCCGGGGCCAGCTCCACCACCTTCTGATGACGGCGCTGCACACTGCAGTCCCGCTCGAACAGATGGATGACCTCACCGTGGGTGTCGGCGAGGATCTGCACCTCGATATGGCGTGGATTGATGACGGCCTGCTCGAGAAACACCGTCGCATCACCGAACGCCGCCTCCGCCTCACGCGAGGCAGCCTCGATCGATTCCCGCAAGGTCGACGGGTCATCGACGCGCCGCATACCGCGGCCACCGCCACCGGCCACCGCCTTGACGAACACCGGGAACTGCATCCGCTCCGACGCCGTCACCAACTCCTCGACATCCGACGACGGCTCCGAGGAGGACAACACCGGCAGACCCGCGGCCTTGGCCGCCGCGATCGCCTGCGCCTTGTTGCCGGTGAGATCGAGCACCTCGGCGCTGGGGCCGACGAAGGTGATGCCGGCCGCCGCACATGCCCGCGCGAGATCGGCGTTCTCCGAAAGGAACCCGTAGCCCGGATACACCGCATCCGCGCCGCATCGCTGGGCCGCGCCGACCACCTCATCCACCGAGAGATACGCGCGCACCGGATGCCCGGGGACACCGATCTGATAGGACTCGTCCGCCTTCAACCGATGCAGCGAATTGCGATCCTCGTACGGGAAGATCGCGACGGTGCGGGCACCGAGCTCATACGCCGCGCGAAACGCCCGAATCGCGATCTCACCGCGGTTGGCCACCAAAACCTTGTCGAACATGCTGCTCATCCGTTTCTGTCGTTGTCCCGCCACATATGGACCCGATGCACATGCCCCCACGGTGACCTTATCCCGCGGAGCCCACCAGCAGGGCAACCAGTCCTAAGCAATGAGAACCCGCTGCGGCGGTCCGTCGTAGGAGGACAGCGGACGGATCAGGGCATTGGCAGCGGTCTGCTCGACGATATGTGCGGTCCACCCGGTGATCCGGCTCATCACGAAGATCGGTGTGAACGAGGCGATGTCGAAGCCCATCAGGTGATAGGCCGGACCGGTCGGGAAGTCGAGATTGGGCTTGATGCCGGTGCGACTCGACATCTCGTCGGCGAGCTCGTGATAGATCGCGAGCCACCGGGTGTCGCCGAGATGGTGCGAGATCTCCTCGAACGCAGCCTGCATCGTCGGCACGCGGGAATCACCATTCTTGTACACCCGATGGCCGAATCCCATGATTTTCTCTTTTCGAGACAGTTTGGCCTCCAACCATTCCCGTGCACGTTCGGGACGATCGATCTCGATCATGTCGTACATGACCGCCTCATTCGCCCCGCCGTGCAGCGATCCCTTGAGTGCTCCGATCGCCGCGGTGACCGCGCTGTAGATGTCGGACTGCGTGGAGGTGACCACACGCGCGGCGAATGTGGAAGCATTGAAGCTGTGTTCGGCGTAGAGCACCATCGACTTCTCGAATGCCCGGACGATCACGGGATCGGGCACCTCGCCGAAGCACATATTCAGGAAGTTCTCCGAATAGCCCAGTCCGTGATGCGGCGCAATCGGATCGAGGCCGCGGCGACGTCGCATGTCGGCGGCGACGATGGTCGGCAGGACCGCGAACATGCGTTGTGCCTTCTCGAGATTCGCCGACGGCGACGCGTTGTCCTCGTCGGGGTCCTCGGTGCCCAGGAAGCTGATCGCGGTGCGCACCACATCCATCGGATGGCAGTTCTCCGGAATGCGGGCCAGCACAGCCTGTGTCGAACGGTCGAGCCGACGGAGCGCTCGCTCCCGCTGGGTGAAGGCCGCCAGTTCGGCGTCGGTCGGCAACTCACCGTGCCAGAGCAGATAAGCGACCTGCTCGAACGAACAGTGCTGTGCGAGCTCCTGGACCGCGTAGCCACGGTAGGTCAGGGAATTGGTCTCGGGCACCACCTTCGAGATGGCGGTGGTGTCGACGACGACGCCGGCGAGGCCCTTGTGGATCGTCGGGGCTGATCGATCGGGGGCGGACCGAGTCGAAGTGGACTGAGTGGACGTGGGCTGGGTGGACGTGGACTGGGTGGACGTGGACTGGGGAGACGCGGAAGCGGTCTTGCTGGTCGGGCTCACGGCCGGGTTCCTTCCAAGGTGAAGTTGAACAGTTCGGAGTCGAAGGCGTTGTAGTCGGCGTAACGAAGCAACCCGTAGAGTCGGCTGCGATGTTGCATGTCGTCGAGCAGCCCGGATTGCGTTCCCGCGGAGTCGATCTCCCGGAGTCCGCGCTCGACTGCGCCCATCGCGATCCGCAAGGTGGTCACCGGGTAGATCACCGCGTTGTAGCCGACGTCGCGCAACTGCTCGGTGGTGAGCAACCGGGACTTGCCGAACTCGGTCATGTTCGCCAGGAGCGGCACGTCGACGGCGGCACGGAACTTCTCGAATTCAGCGAGATCGGTCAGCGCCTCGGTGAAGATCAGATCGGCGCCGGCGTCGGCGTAGGCCTTGGCCCGCTCGATCGCGGCGTCGAGACCCTCGATGCCCGCGGCGTCGGTGCGGGCACAGATGACGAAGTCGTCGTCGCGACGCGCCGACACCGCCGCGCGCAGCCGACGCAGCATCTCGCCGGTGGGCACCACATCCTTGCCGTCGAGGTGACCGCACCGTTTGGGGTTGACCTGGTCCTCGAGATGGCACCCGGCCAGCCCGGCGTCCTCGAGCGTGGCGATGGTGCGGGCCGCGCTCATGGGCTCACCGAATCCGGTGTCGGCGTCGATCAGACTCGGCAGGTCGGTGGAACGCGCGATCTGCGCACCGCGCCCCGCGACCTCCGTCAGGGTGGTGAGTCCGATGTCGGGGAGACCGAGGTCCGCCGAGAGGACCGCCCCGGAGATGTAGATGCCCTCGAAGCCGATGTCGGCGATCAGTTTCGCCACCAGTGGCGAGAAGGCACCGGGCCAGCGCTGCAACTCGCCGGATGCCAGGGCGGCACGCAGGGCCTTGCGCTTGTCCCCCGCGCACGTGCGGGCCGAGAACAGTCCCGATGTCGACTCGCTCATCAGAAGATCCCCGAACCGATGGTCGGCGCCTTGTCCAGAACGGTCGGCTCGACGCGCACATTCAGCGCGCCGAGCTCGCCCGCCCCGAGGTCGCCGAGCCCGGCAGCAGCCACCAGGAATCGCTGCTGCTCCTCCGCGTCGACCACCCCCTGCGCCATCGCCGCGAACTTCGCCTCGTAGGCAGCTCGCGCGAACGGCGCAGCGCCGAGCGGGTGGGCGTCGGCGACCGCGAGTTCATCGGTGATCACCTCACCGTTGGTCAGAGTGATCACAGCCTTGGCGCCGAACGCCTTCTCGGCCGGATCGGTGGAATGGTATCGGCGAGTCCACTCGGGGTCCTCGACCGTGGAGATCTTGCGCCACAGCGCAACCGTGTCCGGGCGGGCGGCGCGTTCGGGAGCGTAGGACGCCTCGTGATGCCACGTGCCGTCCTGCAATGCGACCGCGAAGATGTACATCACCGAGTGATCGAGGGTCTCCCGGCTGGCAGCCGGATCGAATTTCTGGGGATCCCCCGAGCCCGTACCGATCACGTAGTGCGTGTGATGGCTGGTGTGCAGGACGATCGACTCGATGTCGTCGAGGTTGCCGATGCGCTCACGCATACGCCGCGCCAGGTCGATCGGAGCCTGGCTCTGATATTCCGCGGAATGCTCCTTGGTGTAGCTGTCCAGAATGGCGCGCTTGGGTTCCCCCGGGCCGGGAAGCGGGATCCGGTAGGTCTTGTCGGGACCGCCCAGCAGCCACGCGATGACGCCGTCCTCACCTTCCCAGATCGGCGCCGGTGCACCCTCGCCGCGCATCGCGCGGTCCACCGCCTCGATGGCGATCTTTCCGGCGTGTGCCGGTGCATACGCCTTCCAACTGGAGATCAGGCCCTTGCGGGACTGACGCGTCGCGGTGGTGAGATGTAGTGCCTGTCCGATCGCCTGGTAGATCGTCTCCTCGTCGAGCTCGAGCATGGTGCCCAGACCTGCCGCGACGGACGGTCCGAGATGGGCGACGTGGTCGATCTTGTGCTCGTGCAAGCACATTCCGCGGACCAGGTCGATCTGGATCTCGTAGGCCGTGGCCAATCCTCGAATGAGATCGGCACCCGAGGCACCCACGTGTTGGGCCACCGCGACCAGCGCCGGGATGTTGTCACCGGGATGCGAATACTCCGCGGCGAGGAAGGTGTCGTGGAAGTCGAGTTCGCGCACCGCCACACCATTGGCCCAGGCCGCCCACTCCGGCGAATACCGGCCGTCGACGCCGAAGACGGCCGCACCCGCGGCGCCTTCGGCAGGCGGGTGTGCCAACGCCTGTGCACGAGCACTGGTGACCGGGCGGCGGATCACCGAGGCGGCGCTGACCGCGGCATTGTCGATGATGCGGTTCACGACCATCTCCGCGGTCTCGGCGGGCACCGCGACCGGGTCGGTGGCGACCTCGGCGATCTTCTGCGCGAGATGCTCGGCTTGCGGGAAGTCCTCGGAGCTGCGGTGGGTCCGCACGTCGTGATTGATCATGTTCGCACCGTACGCAGACGGGACAGGTACGCGAAAGACCTGGCAGATGTGTAATTAGGTGGATATCTCCGTGGGTTCTTGCGAATGTTGTGAACGCCACGGCGGGTACTGTGCCTGCCATGGCGAAGATGTTCGTGGGCGCACGACTGCGCCGACTACGCGACGAGCGCGGCCTCTCGCAGGCCGCGCTGGCCCGGCGCATCGAGATATCGACGAGCTACGTGAACCAACTCGAGAACGACCAGCGCCCCATCACCGTGCCCGTCCTGCTCGCACTCACCCGCGAGTTCGAACTCGACGCCGACTACTTCGCCACCGACACCGATGCGCGGCTCGTCGCCGACCTCGCCGAGGCGCTCGGCGCGCACAGCGATTCCGCCGAGGTGACGCGAGCGGAGATCACCGAACTCGTCGGACGCATGCCCGCGGTCGGACGAACACTGGTGGCGCTGCACCGCAGACTCACCGCCGCGACAACCGAACTCGAAACCTACGGCGGCCGGATCACCGACCCGGGAATCGCGAACGAGCCCATGCCGTTCGAGGAGGTGCGCGACTTCTTCTACGACCGCAAGAACTACATCGGCGCACTCGACGAGGCCGCCGAGCGACTCTTCGACGACGAGGACCTGCACATCGGCGGGCTCGATCTGCAACTGGCGCAGGTGATGCGGCGGCGCTTCGACATCCGCGTGTCGATCACCCATGACGCCGACCCGCATTCGGCCGTCACGGTACCCAAACGCCGATTCGACGCGGGCGAGAAGGTGATTCATCTCGCCGGCCGCCTGAGCGCCGGGCAACGCGCATTCCAGCTCGCCACCCAGCTGGCGCTGCTGGATCAGGGCGCCACCATCGACGACATCCTCGCCGGCGCCGAGAACCTCAGTACTGCAACGATTCCGGTCGCACGCATCGGTCTCGCCAACTACTTCGCCGGAGCGCTACTGCTGCCCTACGAGCGCTTCCGCTCCGCCGCGGAGAACGCCCGCTACGACATCGAACTGCTGAGCCTGGGCTTCGAGGTCGGCTTCGAGACGATCTGTCATCGGCTCTCGACCCTGCAGCGCCCCGGCAGCCGCGGCATACCGTTCATCTTTGTCCGTACCGACCGGGCCGGAAACATCTCGAAACGGCAGTCGGCCACGGCGTTTCACTTCTCCCGCGTCGGCGGGAGCTGCCCGCTGTGGGTGGTGCATGACGCCTTCGCCACGCCGGGGCGCATCGTGACCCAGGTGTCGCAGATGCCCGACGGCCGTTCGTACTTCTGGCTCGCCCGTACCACGGGCGACCATCACGGCTTCCTCGCCCCGCGCACCGGCTTCTCGATCGGCCTGGGCTGCGACCTCGCCCACGCCGATCGACTGGTGTACTCGACCGGCGTCGATGTGACCGACACCCGGATGACCGTGCCGATCGGCGCGGGATGCAAGGTCTGCGACCGCCCGGCCTGCCCGCAGCGGGCCTTCCCACAGCTCGGCCGGGCCATCCACGTCGATGCCACCATCGGCGATGCCGTCCCCTACCGCCCGGCGCCCATGTGACTCCTCCGGCGATGCCACCGATCGCTCGCTCGGCGGCGTCGGATAGCGTGAGCGGCGGAGGTTGATGCTGGTGTCGGCGACGAATCGCGCAGGGGGATACGAGTCAGGAAGATCTGGGTCAGCGGGTCCTGAGTCCGCGGGCCATCCGCAGACCCACCCGCGCGCAGCCGTCGCGGTGCTGTGCGCGGCCGGGATCGTGGTGGCGTTGATGCAGACGATCATCGTGCCGCTGATCCCGCAATTGCCCGACCTCTTACACGCCGCGCCGTCGGACACCACCTGGGCGCTCACGATGACATTGCTGGCCGGGGCGGTCATCACCCCCATCGGCGGACGACTCGGTGACATGTACGGCAAGCGGCGAATGCTGCTCGCCAGCATGGGATGCGTTGCCGCCGGATCGATCCTGTGCGCACTGTCGAGTGCACTGCTGCCCTTCCTCATCGGACGCGGCCTGCAGGGACTCGGATTCGGCACCATCGCACTGGGTATCAGCGTGATGCGCGATATCGTGCCGGCCCGCCACCTCGGCTCCTCGGTCGGCACGATGAGCGCATCGTTGGGCATCGGCGGGGCGCTGGGACTGCCGGTGAGTGCGTTCATCGCCCAGAGCATCGGGTGGCACGCTCTGTTCTGGTTGTGCGCCGGCGCCGCGGGCATGGCCGCGGTCGGGATAGCCCTGACCGTCCCGGAGAGTCGCGGCCGGGCCGGTGGCCGTTTCGATCTCCTCGGCGCCGTCGGTCTGGCGGCGATGCTCGTGTGTCTGCTCCTTCCGCTCTCCAAGGGCGCGAGCTGGGGCTGGGCCTCGCCGACGACGCTCGGCGTGTTGATCACCTTCCTGCTCGTCGCCGCCACCTGGTGGCGCTGGGAGCGGCGCCGCAACACCCCGCTGATCGACCTGCGGGTCGCTCTCGACAGGCCGGTCCTGCTGACCAATACCGCGTCGGTGGCCACCGGTTTCGCGTTCTACTCCATGCAGTTGATGCCCATCCAACTCCTCATGGCCCCAGCCGGCGCACCCATCGGTCTGGGCTTCGACATGCTGATGGCCAGCCTCGTCCTCGCCCCCAGCGGCATCCTCATGTTCGTGTTCTCCCATGTCAGCGCCTGGCTGACCGACCGCGCGGGCCCGCGGGTCTCGCTGGCCGTCGGCGGCCTGGTGATCGGCCTCGGCTACGTCGTGTTCCTCGTCCTGCTGCTCACCGGCGGATTCACGTGGTGGATCATGCTCATCGTCGCCTGCCTCACCGGAGCGGGCCTCGGCATCGCCTACTCGGCGATGCCCGCGCTGATCATGCGCGCGGTACCGGTCGCACAGACCGGCGAGGCCAACGGGGTCAACGCACTCATGCGTGTGGTCGGTACGTCCACCTCGGCCGCGGTGGTGGGCATGGTGCTGACCTGGTCGGCGGTGCAGATCTCGGTACCCGGTGGCGCGATCGTCGTCCCCGACACCAACGGCTACCTCATCGCGTCGATCGTCTCGCTGGTCGCCTGTGTCGTCGCCGCAGCGCTGGCGATGGCCATCCCCGCATCGCGTCGACTCGAGATCGAAACGATCGACACGCTCGGTGGTCGCGATCCGTCGAGCCGTGATGACCCGGAAGGCACCATTGGCACCGATGAGACCGACCGTGCCCATGAGATCCGCGGCGAAATATCGCCGTAACGGAATCGTCGTAGCGTGTGGCGGTGGCTGGAACCCTCATTCACGACGCACAGGTCATCACCGTTGACGAGCACCGCCGCGAGCTGTCGTCGGCGTGGGTGCTGATCGACGGCGCCACCATCGCCGCGGTATCCGCCGACCCGATCGACGACCTTCCCACCGAGGTGACCCACGTCGACGGCAGGGGCTGTGTGCTGACCCCGGGCCTGGTGAACACCCATCACCACCTCTACCAATGGATCACCCGGGGACTCGCCGCCGATCACACGCTGTTCCAGTGGCTGACGACGCTCTACCCGATCTGGGCCGGGATCGACGAGACCGCAGTCCACACCGCCGCGCTGGGCGGGATCGGCCAGCTGGTGATGTCGGGCTGTACGACCACCACCGACCACCACTACGTCTTTCCCCGTGAGGGCGGCGATCTCCTCGGCGCCGAGATCGGTGCCGCGGCCACCATCGGCGTCCGATTCCATCCGACCCGCGGGTCGATGGACCTCTCGGAGAAGGACGGTGGCCTGCCACCCGATTCGGTGGTGCAGGGCATCGACGAGATCCTCGAAGCCTGCTCCGACGCCGTCGCGCGCTGGCACGACCCGCGCCCCGGTTCCCTGCTGCAGATCGCTCTCGCTCCGTGCTCCCCGTTCTCGGTCACCACCGACCTGCTCCGCGAGTCCGCCTCGCTGGCACGCGAACTCGGCGTGCGGATGCACACCCATCTGGCCGAGTCGCCGGACGAGAACACCTACTGCGACCAGCATTTCGGCTGCACGCCGCTGCAGTACATGGAGTCGGTGGGATGGGTCGGCGACGACGTGTGGTTCGCCCACGGCATCGAATTCGCCGACGACGAGATCGCACGTCTGGCCGCCACCTCGACCGGGGTCGCGCACTGCCCGACCTCCAATGCCCGTCTGGGCAACCGGATCTGCCGCACCCGCGAGCTCGTCGATGCCGGTGTACCCGTCGGACTCGGTGTCGACGGCGCGGCCTCCAACGAGTCGGCGCGACTGCTCGAGGAGGCGCATCAAGCGGTGCTGATGGCGCGCGCCCGTGGTGGTCCGACCGCTCTGACCACCCGCACCGCGATCGAGTTGGCCACCCTCGGTGGTGCCCGGGTCCTCGGGCGCGACAAGGAGATCGGGTCGATCGAGGTCGGCAAACTCGCCGATCTCGTGCTGTGGGATCTGAGTGGACCAGCGCACGCGGGCATCGACGATCCGGTCGCCGCCCTGGTACTGGGCGCCATCCCACCGATTCGCGGCACCTGGGTGGGCGGGCGCCGTATCGTCACCGACAACGACCTGGTGACCGCCGACCTCGACGCGGTGGCCGCCGACTGCGCCGCCGAGCATCGTCGCCTGCTGGACAAGGCCGGATAGGAGGAGTCGTGGACCTCAACACCATCAGCTCGTATCGCCACGCGCACACACGCGACGACCTGGCGCTCGCGCCGGGCGAGCGGATCGTCGCGGGCGGAACATGGTTCTTCAGCGAGCCGCAGGTGGACGCGACCGGCGTCGTCGACATCACCGGGATGGGGTGGTCCGACGTCGAGGATCTGCCCGATGGCGGTCTTCGTGTCGCGGCCACCTGTCCGATCGCGACTCTCGCCTCGTTGCCCAAGCGGCCCGAGTGGCGCGCCCACCCCCTGTTCTTCCAGTGTGCGACAGCGTTGTTGGCGTCGTTCAAGATCTGGAACGTGGCCACCGTCGGTGGCAACATCTGCCGCTCGTTCGCGGCCGCGTCGATGGTGTCGTTGGCCGTCGCCCTCGATGCCGAGGCGCTGATCTGGCCCCCCGCCGGGGGTGAGCGCCACGTGCCGGTGGCCGAACTGGTCACCGGCAACGGCACCAACACCCTGGGACCGGCAGAGGTGCTGCGCGCCATCGACTTTCCGGGTTATGCGCTGCGCGCCCGGACCGGTATGCGCAAAATCGCACTTGCCGAGCTCGGGCGCTCCGGTGCGGTGGTCACCGGGCGCGTCGACGAGGACGGCACCGCGGTGTTCGGCATCACCGCGGCCACCGGGTGGCCGACGGTGCTGCGCTACCCGACGCTGCCCGATGCGGAGGTACTGCGCGCCGACATCGACTCCGCGCCCGGCTATTACACCGATCCGCTCGGCTCTGCGGACTGGCGCCGCGCAGTCAGCGCGGTGCTCGCCGACGAGATCCGGGCAGAACTCGCCGCCGACCCCGGTCGGGGGTGGTGACCGTGCACATGGAGATCAACGGCGAATCCGTCGATACCCAGCCCCGTCCGGGCCAATGCCTACGAACGCTGTTGCGCGACAACGGTCATTTCGAGGTGAAGAAGGGCTGCGACGCCGGCGACTGCGGCGCATGCTCGGTGCTGGTCGACGGCACACCGGTGCACTCGTGCATCTTTCCGGCGGTGCGCGCCGACGGGGCGTCGGTGACGACGGTCTCGGGCCTGGGCACTCCAGGCGATCTGCATCCCATGCAGCAGTCCTTCGTCGACAACTTCGGGTTCCAGTGCGGTTTCTGCACCGCGGGGATGATCGTCACCGCGTCCACCCTCGAGGCCGCCGACCTCGACGACCTACCGCGGCGGATGAAGGGAAACCTGTGCCGCTGCACCGGCTATCGGGCCGTCGACGCCGCCATCCGGGACGGGGTGGCACGAGCCGAGCGCACCCATTGCCCGGACGCCACGACCCGCGCCGACTCCGCCGCGAGCTCGTGCGGCGTCGGAGCGTCCGCCAATCCCCTTGCCGCGCAGCGCGTCGTCACCGGCACCGAGCCCTACACCTTCGACATCGACGTACCCGGTACCCAGTTCCTGCGCGTGCTCGGCTCCCCGCATCCACACGCCCGGATCACCGCCATCGACACCGCGGCGGCATCGTCGGTGCCCGGCGTCTCGCTCATCCTGACCCACGAGAATGTGAGCACCCGACGGTTCTCCACCGCCCGCCACGAGTCCCGCGACGACGATCCCGACGACACCCTGGTCCTCGACCCGGTCGTGCGATTCGTCGGTCAGCGCGTGGCCGCCGTCGTCGCCGACACCGCGGCGGCCGCCGAGGAGGCGTGTCGCCTCATCGAGGTGACCTACGAGCTGTTGCCCGCCGTGTTCGATCCGGAGGAAGCCCGGCTGCCGGGCGCGCCACTCGTGCACCCCGACCGCACTCCCGAGGATCGTGTCGTCGACGCCGACCGTAATGTGATCGCGGCATTCCACGAGGGATTCGGCGGTGATGTGGTTGCCGCACTGGAGGGCTCGGCGGTGCGGGTCGGGGGTACATGGAAAACCGGGCGGGTGTCGCACGCCCAGTTGGAAACCCACGGAACCCTCGGCTGGATCGATGACGACGGTCGTCTGGTGCTGCGAACCAGCACCCAGGTGCCGTTCCTGGTGCGCGACGAGCTCGCGTTGTTGCTCGAGTTGCCACCGGAGCGGGTTCGGGTCTTCGCGGCGCGCGTCGGTGGCGGTTTCGGCGGCAAGCAGGAATTGCTCACCGAGGATATCGTCGCCCTGGCCGTCCTCCGTACCGGCCGGCCGGTGGCCTATGAGATGACGCGCACCGAGGAGATGACGCGCACCACCTACCGGCATCCGTTCCGGGTGGGCGTCGAACTCGGTGCGGACGAGACGGGGCGACTGACCGCGATGAAGGTCGACGTCCTGTCCGACACCGGCGCGTACGGCAACCACGCGATCGGGGTGATGTTCCATGCGTGCGCCGAGTCGGTGTCGGTCTACAACTGCCCGGTGAAGCGGATCGACGCCGAGGTCGTCTACACCAACAATCCGCCGTCGGGTGCGTTCCGTGGTTACGGGTTGGGACAGGTGATCTTCGCGATCGAGAGTGCAATGGACGAGTTGGCGCTGACGCTCGACATCGATCCGTTCGAGTTGCGCAGACGCAATGCGGTGGCCGACGGTGATCCATTGCTCATCGCCCACCCCGAGCCCGAAGACGACCTGGTGTACGGCAGCTACGGTCTCGACCAGTGCCTCGACCTCGCGCAGGCCGCCCTGGCACGCGGCAACGGTGTGGCCCCGCCGGCCGGCCCGCACTGGCGGGTCGGCGAGGGTATGGCGCTGGCCGCCATCGCGACGATGGCCCCCCGCGGGCATCATGCGACCGTCACGGTGGCCGTCGACGCCGACGGCACCTACCACATCGGCTCGGGCACAGCCGAATTCGGCAACGGCACCACCACCGTACAAGCCCAGATCGTGGCCAGCGCGATGTCGACCGAGTTGTCCCGGGTGTCGTTGCGCCACGGCGACACCGATGCCGCCGCCTACGACACCGGAGCGTTCGCCTCGGCCGGCACCACGGTGGCCGGCAAGGCCGTCCACGGCGCGGCCCTGCGGTTGCGCGAACTGCTGGTCGAGGCGGCCACGAGGCTGTCGGGACGCGATGCCGCCGACGTGCGCCTGTGCCCGGACGGAGCACTCGTCGATGCCACGGTGATCGGTTTCGGCGATCTGATCGCTGCTGTCGACGCCGAGCACCGGCAGGAGTCGGCGACCGGACCGCGCGTCGTGGCGACCGGCATCGAACGGGGCGATCTGCGCTCGATCGCGTTCAACGTCCAGGCTTTTCGGGTCGCGGTGAACACCGAGACCGGTGCGGTGGCGATCCTGCAGTCGGTGCACGCCGCCGACGCGGGCACGGTGATGAATCCCCAGCAATGTCTCGGCCAGGTGGAAGGCGGTGTGGCGCAAGGCATCGGCTCGGCGCTGTACGAGGAGATCATGCTCGACGGCAAGGGCGTACCGCTGACACCGGTTCTGCGGACCTATCGGGTACCGCAGATGGCCGACATCCCGGTCACCGAGGTGATGTTCGCCGAGACCTCCGACCGCCTCGGACCCTACGGCGCGAAGTCGATGAGCGAATCGCCGTTCAACCCGGTGGCGGCAGCTCTGGCCAATGCCATTCGGCGCGCCATCGGCACCCGTCCGTACGAGACCCCCATGTCCCGTGACCGGATCTGGCGACTCAGCCGGACATGAGTTTTCGGCTACCCGAACTTTTTGTTTCGCACGACTTGATCACTGGCCGCCGGTGTGCCACATTGAGCTGGTGAGCCAGGTGGACACCCGCGAGAGCGGATCGGAGGCCGGATCGACGCGCGGCCGCATACACGGCCGCCGGATGCGCTCGTTGCGTCACGTGGCGCTGTTCGGCCCGGCCTTCGTCGCAGCCATCGCCTACGTCGATCCCGGCAACGTCGCCGCCAACATCACTGCGGGCGCGCGCTACGGCTTCCTGCTGGTGTGGGTGCTCGTCGTCGCCAATCTCATCGCGATGCTCATCCAGTATCAGTCGGCCAAACTCGGCATCGTCACCGGCCGCAGCCTGCCCGGTCTCCTCGGAGAGCGGCTGAGTCGCCGCAAACGCCAAGCATTCTGGGTTCAGGCCGAGGTGGTGGCGATCGCCACCGACCTCGCCGAGGTCCTCGGCGGCGCGATAGCCCTGCAGTTGCTGTTCGACCTGCCCCTCGTCCTGGGTGGGGTGATCGTGGGCATCATCTCGACGCTGATGTTGTTGCTGCAGAACCCTCGCCGCCAACGCGTCTTCGAGACGGTGATCGTGGGCATGCTGGCCATCATCGTGGTCGGCTTCCTCGCGGGGCTCGTGGTGAACCCGCCGACCGCCGGCGATGTGCTCGGCGGGATGATCCCCCGTCTCGAGGGACCCGAGACGGTGTTACTCGCGGCATCGATGCTGGGTGCGACGGTCATGCCGCACGCCATCTATGTCCATTCGGCGCTGGTCATCGATCGCCACGGGGTCACCGAAAGTCTGCCCCGGCGACGCAAACTCGTCCGCGTGACCCGGTGGGATGTGGTGATCGCCCTGACCGTCGCCGGCGCCGTCAACATCGCCTTGCTGCTCCTGGCCGCGCAGAACCTGCTGGGCAAGCAGGGCACCGACACCATCGAGGGCGCCTACCATGCCGTGGCCGACTCGATGGGGCCGGCGATGGCGACCATCTTCGCGATCGGTCTGCTCGCGAGCGGCCTGGCCGCCACCTCGGTCGGGTCGTCGGCGGGTGCGGCGATCATGGCCGGGCTTCTGCACAAGCGGGTGCCGCTGCTGGTTCGCCGACTGGTCACGCTGATCCCCGCCCTGGTCGTTCTCGCTGTCGGGGTCGATCCCACATGGGCACTGGTGCTCTCACAGGTGGTGCTGAGCTTCGGCATCCCGTTCGCGATCATCCCGCTGGGCCGGCTGACGTCCGACCGCTCGATCATGGGCGAGTTCGCCGACGGCTGGCCGCTGCGCATCCTGGCAACCGTTGCGTCGGCAATGATCGTGCTACTCAACATCGCGTTGATCGTGCTGGTGTTCACCGGCACGTGAGGTGACCGAGAACGACTCGCGGTACCACACGGATCGTCTCGGTCCACCGATCGCCGGGGCGATTCGCGGCCGACGGCGTCGAACCCCCGGAGGTATCCCGGTGGCCCGTCCACCGCCCGTCAGGCCAGGAGCCCCTTGGCGACGTGGGTCACCTGGATCTCGTTGCTGCCGGCATAGATCATCAGCGACTTGGCATCGCGCGCAAGTTGTTCGACGCGGTACTCGGCCATGTAACCGTTGCCGCCGAAGAGCTGCACGGCCTCCATCGCGACATCGGTGGCCGCCTTCGACGAGTAGAGCTTCATCGCCGACGCCTCGGCCAGGCTCAGCGGCTTACCGGCCTTGGCCCGCTCGATCGCACTGAAGAGCATGTTCTGCACGTTGATCCGCGCCACCTCCATCTCGGCGAGTTTGAGCTGGATCAGCTGGAAGCGCCCGATCTCCTGGCCCCACAGCTTGCGGTTCTTCGCGTAATCGACACTCAGGCGCAGACATTCGTTGATGATGCCCATCGACAGCGCCGCGATCCCGATACGCTCGGCGGTGAAACCGGATTTCGCCCCCTCGGCGCCGCGCGCGTCGGACCCGGTGTCCTCGGTCTCGCCGAGCAGCCGGTCCCGACCGAGGCGGACGTTGTCGAAGAACAGCTCGCCGGTGGGCGAACTCATCATGCCCATCTTCTTGAACGCCTTGCCCTGGGTGAGTCCGGGCATCCCCTTGTCCAGAACGAACGAGAGCACCTTGCGATCGCGCATGGGGGTATCCGAGCCGTCGTCGAGTTTGGCGAAGACCACGATGGTGTCGGCGTACGGGCCGTTGGTGATGAACGTCTTCTGTCCGTTCAACAGATACTCGTCACCATCGCGGCGCACGGTGGTCTTCATGCCGCCAAGGGCGTCGGAGCCGGAGTCGGGTTCGGTGATCGCCCAGGCCCCGACCTTTTCCATGGTGACCAGCTCGGGCAGCCACCGCTTCTTCTGCGCGAGGGTGCCCTTACCCCGGATCGCCGACGCCGTCAGGCCCATGCTGACGCCCATCGAGCCGACCAGACCGAGACAGACCCCGGCCAGTTCGATGTTGACGATCATGAACATCGACCCGGCCATGCCGGCTCCGCCGCCGCCCGCAGGCTTCTCGCCGGCCGCCTCGGCCTCGAGTTCCTTCTCCAGCGCGTCCTTGGCCATGGCGTCGACACCGAAGGTGGACAACAGTTTTCGGGTGATGTCGTAGGGCGGGAGCTGGCCGGTCTCGAGCTCGTCGATGTGCGGCCGGATCTCCTTGTCGATGAACGCCCGCAAGGCGTCGCGCACCATCAGATCTTCATCGGACCACTCGAACATCGACACCTCGCAGAATCATCGGACAGCGCCCGTCGGCTGCCATGAGAACTTGTTTCAGTCCAACTGTGTCAGTCGTCACGATCAGCGTCAAGATACAGAAAGGCACAATTGTGTCTTCATGGGCCAGAGAGTGGGGTAAGGACAATCGACTCAATACGGACACGCGCTTGACCTGCGCTTTCGCAACTGGTCTGCTTATGACAGACGGCGTATGGAACCCGGTGCGATTCCGGGACGGTTGCGCCACTGTGAACTCGCGCCCGCGGGTCAGTCAGACACGTCGCCGTCGAGTCATAGCCCGACAACCGGGGCGCGTCACCCCGAGGAGGTCCCGATGAGTACCCATGTCGCCACGCCGCAGCCCGGTGTCGCCGTCTCCCCCGAAGCCCTGTCGCGCACGCGCGTAGCGCTGATCTTGGGGATCACCGTCCTGTTGGCCCTGCTCGCCTACTACTTCATCGGTGTCGACGAAGGCATGACCTCGGTATTCGGGCACACCATGGTCGTGCACGAGTGGGTTCATGACGCTCGCCACTTCCTCGGCTTCCCCTGCCACTGAGCCGGATTCATGACCGAACTCCGCGTCATCGGGCGCGGAGCCCTCGCCGGACTGATCGCCGGCATCCTGGGCTTCGTCTTTGCTCGTGTCTTCGCCGAACCCGTCATCAACAAGGCCATCGACTACGAATCAGGCCGCGACGACGTCCTCAACGCACTCAACCAGGCGGCCGGTCGGGCGACCGAACCCGATGGTCCGGAGATCTTCAGCCGGACGATCCAGTCGACCGTGGGCATCGCCACCGGCATCATCGGCTTCTCGGTCGCGATGGGCGCCCTGGTGGCCGTCGCCTACCTGATCCTCATGGGCCGGACCGCACTGCGCGCGCGGTATCTGTCCTGGCTCATCGCAGGCTTCGGCTTTCTCGGTATCTACCTGCTGCCGTTCGTGAAGTACCCGGCCAATCCACCGGCGATCGGGCACACCTTCACGATCGAAACCCGCGGTCAGCTCTACCTCGCAATGGTCGCGATCTCACTCGTCCTACTCGGTCTCGCGGTCTACGTCGTACATCGTCTGCATTCCCGGATCGGTACGCAACGCGCGATCCTCGTGGCCGGAGTCGGCTTCCTCATACTGTTCGGCATCGTTCTGGCCGTGCTGCCGTCTCTCGGTGACCTGTCGGCAAACGTCGACCACACCAGCGAGTTCGGCTTCGCACGCGCCGCCACCGAGACACCGCAACCCATCACCAACATCCTCGATCGCCCACTCACGATCGACGGAAGGGTCTATGCGCCAGGGCAGATCGTCTATCCGGGCTTCGACGCCGACGTGCTCTGGAAGTTCCGGTGGTATTCGATCCTGAACCAGGCTCTGGTGTGGTTGGTCATCGGAATGGTCTTCGGTGCCCTGATGAACCGGATGCATCCGTCGACCCCACAGACCATCGGCGAGCAGGCTACGCTCGTCCGGCAGTGACCTCCTCCCTCGACGACCTCGGCCCCTTTTTCGGAGTCGCCACGCACGCCCGCGGGCAGCGGGGTGATGCACCGTGGCTCACGATGGCCGACCTACTCGAGGACGCGCGCATGCTGGAGTCGCGCGTGGACCGTGTGCGTGCCGCACTCGGGGTGGGCGGCACGTCACGTGTCGAGCAGAGGGTGGCTGCGTCGGTCACCCACCTCGGGCTCGTCGCTCGTCTCATCGCTCCGATGATCGCTGTGGAGGCGCTCGACGAACCGCCGATATCGTTCACGGCCGCGGACCTCTGGTGGCAGGACGAATTGGGTGGGCCCTATCCGCTCTCGGTCACCACCGCGGCGACCGACGCCCGGCCCAACCTGGCCGACGGGATCATCGGCGCACTCACCGACGCCGTCGGCGACGCATTCGGGGTGAGTGGGCGAACGCTGTGGGGCAACGTCGCCTCGGCGACCAACAGCGCCGCCAGACTCATCGCGACGGCGCGCCCCGAACACGGCGATCTCGCCGTCGCCGCGGCCGACCGTGTTCTCGCCGAGCCCCATGTCGAGGACGGGCGGTTACGCGCGGGACCGGGATTCCGCCGGCGCAGTTGCTGTTTGATCTATCGGGTCAGCGGCGATCGGGGCGCCGTCTGCGGCGACTGCGTACTCATCTGACCCACCCACCTTCTCGGCAGACCCCACGAACGCACCACGTCCGCCCCACGAGCGTGCAGGGCGGACGTGGAGCAGCGATCAGTTACTGTGTGCCGCGGCCGGTGTCGTCGCCCGGCGCGCAGGATCAGAACGGCTGAGCCAGGTCATGATTCCCGCGAAGGTCGTGGTCAGAACGGTCCACAGGATCACCTGGTTGGCGATCACATACACCCGGAAGTCGCCGATCACCGCGCCCGGGAATCCGGGGAAGACGATCGCGTCGCCGTTCATGACCGGGTCGGGAACCTCATGGAACTCGGGCAGCAGCGCGATCGCAATGGTCACGACCACCAGGTAACCGACGGCGGCGACCACCGAGGCCGCGAGCCCTCCCCAGCGTTGCCGGAGCCACAGCGCCACAACGACCGCCGCGATCACCGCGACCACCGAGATGACCGTGAGGGTGAGGTACGCCGTCGATCGCGCACCGATGGTGTCGTCGTCGCCGACGGCCGGCGGGTTGGCCGGGTATGCGAAGAACGGCACCCCGAAGACCGCGACGAAGCCGAGGAGCCCGATCAGGGCCGCCGCCCAGCGTGGGTCGGCTCCGGCGCGGTGATGCGCCAGGTAGGTCCACAGAACCGTGAACGCGATTGCGAAGAACGCGCCCATCGACACCGCGAAAACGATGGTCCCCACGCCCGCACCGATGTTCTCCTGCACCGAGCGGGTGAACACCTCGGCGCCGTGCTCGTGGCCGCCGTGCCCTTGCGCGGCCATCAGGGCCTCTTCGGCCTCACTGCGACCGTCCTCGTAATCGATGGCCTTGGCCACCTGCGGCTCGATGAAGATCCGAGCGAAAACGTAGGCAACGATCCCGGCGACGAGTCCCGACAGCAGACCGGCACCGATGAATTTCTTCTCCATGTTCGGTTGTCTCCGTGCTCGTTCGATCAGTGGCAGGGGAAGCCGAGGAAGTGCCGCGAGTCGTGCACGAATTCGTGGATGTGGGTGTCGTTGCCGAACACCGACCATGCACCTTGGTCGTAGCCGATGAAGTAGTAGGCCATCGCGGCGAGGATGAAGGTGGCGGTCAGCCACAGGGCTGCCGATGCGACGGAGAGGTCGGGTACCGCGAGGGCCCGCGCCTTGTTCTGGTGTGTGCTTGCAACCATCGGAAGGTCCTTTCGTGGGATGACGCGTCCCAGCGCTTGTCGGATCGATGCTCGGCGGAATCCTGACTCGTCGGGCGGGGGCGACTCCCTGACCCGGCTCACAGTGGCGCGACCGCCCCGGATTCGCACCGGGTTTCCGTCAGCATCTGGCGAGAACTGTATACCCGGCAAATGTGACCGGCGCGACCCATCGGACAAAACGAGCAGAACGCCGCCGCGGCGATTTGTCGGAGGGAGCATGGATGATGGGTGGATGGCTTCGCCGTCGGTCCTCGATCGCTTCACCGCCCCCACCCGGCGGTGGTTCAGCGGCACCTTCGCCGAGCCGACCGCCGCACAGACCGGGGCGTGGTCCTCGATCGCCGACGGCAACCACACGCTGGTCATTGCCCCCACCGGTTCGGGTAAGACCCTCTCGGCATTCTTGTGGGCGCTCGACCGCCTCGCCGCTCGCCCGGATCGGCCGCGCGGCACCCGCGTCGTCTACATCTCGCCACTCAAGGCCCTCGCCGTCGACGTCGAACGCAACCTGCGTGCACCGCTGACCGGCATCACCCGCGCGGCGCAGGAACTCGGCGATCCCGAGCCGGCGATCACCGTCGGCCTGCGCTCCGGGGACACCCCCGCCGCGACCCGCCGCAGTCTGGTCCGCACACCCCCGGACATCCTCATCACCACCCCGGAGTCGCTGTACCTGATGCTGACGTCGTCGGCGCGGGAGACGCTGACCGGCGTCGAGGCCGTCATCATCGACGAGGTCCACGCGGTGGCCGGCACCAAACGCGGCACCCATCTGGCGCTGTCCCTCGAGCGTCTCGACGAGTTGTTGGAGGCACCCGCACAGCGCATCGGATTGTCGGCGACGGTCCGCCCACCCGAGGTGGTCGCGGGCTTCCTGGCCGGTGCCGCGCCGTGCACCATCGTGCGGCCACCCGCGAGCAAGACCTTCGATCTTCGCGTCGACGTGCCCGTGGAAGACATGGCCAACATCCCGCCGCCACCGGACGCACCCGGTTCCGGGGATCTCGACGACGCGTTCTCCCCGACCGCGGGATCGCTGTGGCCCTACGTCGAATCGGCGATCGTCGATCTCATCGAGGCCAATCGCACGACCATCGTGTTCGCCAACTCCCGTCGCCTCGCCGAGCGACTGACCGCACGGCTCAACGAGATCGCCGAATCCCGCATCGCGCCCGCCGCGGTGACCGCTGCGGCCAACCCGCGGGTCGCCGGGGGCGCTCCGGCGATGGTGATGGGTAGCGGAGCGTCCTCGGCGGCCACGACCCTACTGGCCCGGGCACACCACGGGTCGGTCAGCAAGGAGCAGCGCGCCGAAATCGAGGACGAACTCAAGACCGGCCGGTTGCGATGTGTGGTGGCCACCAGCTCCCTCGAGCTCGGAATCGACATGGGCGCAGTAGATCTCGTCGTCCAGGTCGAAGCGCCGCCGTCGGTGGCCAGTGGTCTGCAACGCATCGGCCGGGCCGGGCATCAGGTCGGCGAGATCAGTCAGGGCGTACTGTTCCCCAAACACCGCACCGACCTCATTCATTGCGCCGTCGCGGTATCGCGCATGCGGGAGGGCGAGATCGAGGAGCTGCGGGTACCCACCAACCCCCTCGACGTCCTGGCCCAACAGACGATCGCCGCAGCCTCCATCGACGAGCTCCACGTCGACGAGTGGTTCGAGGTAGTACGCCGCAGTGCACCGTATCGGGAGCTCGGCCGCGGCGTGTACGAGGCCACCCTCGATCTCATCTCCGGACGATTCCCGTCCGACGAATTCGCCGAACTGCGTCCGCGCGTCACCTGGGACCGAGAACGCAATGTGCTCATCGGACGCCGCGGCGCCCAGCGGCTCGCCGTCACCTCCGGTGGCACCATTCCGGACCGTGGCCTGTTCGGTGTGTTCATGGTCGGCGAGAAACAGACGCGCGTCGGCGAACTCGACGAGGAGATGGTCTACGAATCACGCGTCGGCGACGTCTTCGCGCTCGGAGCCACCAGCTGGCGGATCGAGGACATCACCCACGATCGGGTGCTGGTCACGCCGGCGTTCGGGCAGCCGGGACGCCTGCCGTTCTGGATCGGTGACGCGGTGGGCCGGCCGGCCGAACTCGGGGCCGCCATCGGCCGGTTCACCGGTGAGATCGCCGACCGCGCCGAACTCGATCGCCGCGCCGACGAGCTCGGCCTGACCACCTACGCCCGCGACAACCTCGGTGCGCTCATCGCCGAACAGCGCGACGCCACCACCCATCTGCCCACCGACCGCACGCTGGTCGTCGAGCGGTTCCGCGACGAACTCGGCGACTGGCGGCTGATCCTGCACTCCCCGTATGGGTTACGAGTTCATGCGCCATGGGCGTCGGCCATCTCAGCGCGCCTGAAGACGACGCTCGGTCTCGACGGCGCCGTCACGGCCTCCGACGACGGCATCATCGTGCGACTCCCCGACACCGACGACAACCCGCCGGGCGCTGCGGTCTTCACCATCGACCCCGACGACATCGAGCAACTCGTCACCGATGCGCTCGCCGAGTCGTCGATGTTCGCCTCGCGATTCCGTGAATGCGCCGCCCGCGCATTGCTGTTACCGCGTCGCGATCCCGGTCGGCGTGCCCCCCTGTGGCAACAGCGTCAGCGCAGCGCCCAATTGCTGGCCGTGGCCTCGCAATTCCCGGACTTTCCGATCGTGCTCGAAGCCGTCCGGGAGTGCCTGCAAGATGTCTACGACCTGCCCGCGCTGATCGATCTGCTGCGCAGTGTGGCCACCCGCCGGGTGCGGGTCGTCGAGACCGAGACGGAGTCACCGTCGCCGTTCGCGGCATCGTTGCTCTTCGGCTACGTCGGTGCCTTCATGTACAACGACGACGCGCCGATCGCCGAAAGGCGGGCCGCGGCACTGTCTCTCGACACCGCTCTGCTCGCCCAACTCCTCGGCCGTGTCGATCTGCGCGAACTCCTCGACCCCGCGGTGATCACGGAGGTGACCAACCGCCTCCAACGACTCGAGCCGTCGAGGCAGGCCCGCGATGCCCAGGACGTGGTCGATCTGTTGCGCTGGCTCGGGCCGCTGACCACCGAGGAGGTCGACGCCCGATACCGCGGCGACGATCCCGATGCCGTATCCGCCGGTGCCCAACCGGTCGATGCGGCAACGGTTCTCGCTGCTCTGCATCGCGACGGGACGATCATCTCGGTGAGTCAGCGGGGGCGCGCGCTCTGGGCCGCGATCGAGGACACCGCGCGGCTCCGTGACGCGTTGGGCGTACCCGCACCGCTCGGGGTGCCCGCAGCGTTCCTCGAACCGGTCGCCGACCCGGTCGGCGACCTCGTACACCGTTACGCCCGTACCCACGGCCCGTTCACCGTCGACGAGGCAGCCGATTCGCTCGGGCTCGGCGTCGCCGTCATCCGCGACGTGCTGGCACGGATGGCCGGCGAACGCAAGGTGATCGAGGGCGACTTCCTGCCCGAGGCAACCGGTACCCAGTGGTGTCACAGCGACGTGCTCG
This sequence comes from Gordonia sp. YC-XJ4, assembly GCF_059511865.1. Classification (NCBI taxonomy): domain Bacteria; kingdom Bacillati; phylum Actinomycetota; class Actinomycetes; order Mycobacteriales; family Gordoniaceae; genus Gordonia; species Gordonia sp. YC-XJ4. Next base: position 2,057,274 of record NZ_CM183447.1, on the reverse strand, counting down.
GGCAGATCCGGCGCGGGTCGCTCGCCGCGAGCCGCGCCGAGATCGAGCCGGTCGACGACGCCACCCTGTCACGCTTTCTCATGGGATGGCAGCACGTCACACCCCGCACGGCCGGCCGTGGCGACCACGACGATCGGCTGACGGGGGTGGACGGGGTGTCGGTGGCGATCGATCAGCTTGCCGGACTACCGCTTCCGGCGTCGGCGTGGGAATCCTTGATCCTGCCGTCGCGCGTCGCCGACTACAGCCCCGCCATGCTCGACGAGCTCCTCGGTTCCGGTGAGGTGGTCTGGTCGGGCGCGGGGCGGATCGGCGGTGCGGACGGTTGGATCCGGTTGTGCCCGGCCGATCTCACCGAGGTGCTGCTGCCCGAGCCCGACGAGATCGACACGACCGAGGTGCATCGCCGACTGCTGGAGACATTCACCGGTTCCGGCGGCTTGCGCTTCGCGCAGTTCGTGGGCGACTTCGCCGACCTCGACGCACCGGCCACCGCGTCGATGACCGCGATCACCGCGGAAGTGGAATCAGGACTGTGGGACCTGGTCTGGTCGGGTCGTCTGTCGAACGACTCGTTCGCGCCGGTCCGGGCCCTGCTCACGCCACGATCGTCCGGCGGATCCCGCACGGCCCCGGCACACCGATCTCGTGCCCGCGCGCCCCGGCTGCGCTCGTCGCGACTCACGACCCGCCATCTGATCTCGACGACTCCGCCGGTATCGACCCCGCCGACCGTGGCGGGGCGCTGGTTCACCCTGCCCGGTCGCGCCACGGACCCGACCGTGTCCACCCAGGTTCTCTGCGATCAACTGCTCACCCGGTACGGCGTGGTGACCCGCGGCGCGGTGGTCGCCGAAGGTGTGGTCGGCGGATTCGCACGGATCTACAAGGCCCTCAACATCTTCGAGGACAACGGATTCGTCCGCCGCGGGTACTACGTCGACGGACTCGGCGGAGCGCAGTTCGCCGCCCCGGCGACCGTCGACGAGTTGCGCCGACACACCCTCGATCATCGGGACACGTCCACGCACACCGCAGTCGTCCTCGCCGCCACCGATCCGGCGAATCCCTACGGTGCCGCTCTGTCGTGGCCCGACCGCCCCGAGAGCGGTCATCGGCCCGGGCGTAAGCCTGGTGCGCTGGTGGTATTGGTGGACGGCGTTCTCACGATCTACGTCGAGCGCGGCGGGAAGACCGTCCTGACCTTCGAGGACAGCGAGAGTGTATTGCGTTCGGCAGCAACGGCTCTGGCCGGAGTCGTGCACGACGGCCGGGTGTCGCGGCTGGCGATCGATCAGATCGACGGCGCCGAATCGTTGCGGTCCGACCTCGCTGCCATCCTCGTCGACGCCGGCTTCTCGACCACACCACGCGGTCTACGCCTACGGTACGGACACCATGCCCGAAGGTGACACCGTCTTTCGTGCCGCCGCGCGTCTGCGCGGCGCCCTCGCCGGAAAGGTACTCACCCACACCGACTTCCGGGTTCCTCGGCTGGCGACCCGGGATCTGTCCGGTGGCGTGGTCACCGGCGTTCGCTCGCGTGGCAAGCACCTGTTGATCGACGTGTCCCGCGACGACCTGGACGTTCCCGTCAGCATCCACTCGCACCTCAAGATGGAGGGGATCTGGGATGTGCACGCCCGTGGCGCGAAATGGCGTCGGCCCGGCCATGAGGCACGGGTCGTGTTGCGCACCGAGACCACCGAAGCAGTCGGCTTCTCGCTCGGCATCCTCGAACTCCTCACCACGCCGGAGTCCGACCTCGCCTACCTCGGCCCCGACCTGCTCGGCGCGGAGTGGGATGCCGCCGAAGCCGTACGCCGCATCGAAGCACACCCCGACACACCCATCGGCCTCGCACTACTGGACCAACACCTGTTGGCCGGCGTCGGCAACGAGTATCGCTGCGAATTGTGTTTCCTCCGAGGCGTTCTCCCCGAACGTCCGGTCGCCGAGGTCGACGTTCCCGCGATGGTCGATCTCGCCCATCGCGTCCTCTGGGCCAACCGGATGCGCACCGCGCGAACCACCACCGGCGCCACCGGCCCACACGCCCGGGTCTACGTCTACGGCCGACGCGGTCGCCCGTGCCGCCGATGCGGAACCCTCATCCGCCGAGGCTTTCTCGGCCCTCCCGGAGAGGACCGCGTCATCTACTGGTGCCCTCACTGCCAGTCCTGACCGTCGCTCCACCGAGGACTCTCGCCACTCAATGACCCGGCTATCCCCCTGACGTCGGTGCGCCGCTCCCGACGTCGGTGCGCCCTCCCCGATGGTCGCGCAACCCGCCCTACCCGACCGTAGAGACCTCTTCCCCCGATGGTCGCGCAACCCGCCCTACCCGACCGTAGAGACCTCTTCCCCCGGTGGTCGAGGTGCACGGCGCCCCAGGCGCCGGGCCTCGAGACCCGGCGAGAGAACAAGCTCCACAACCACATCGAACGCATGGCAAACGAAAACCGCACCCCTACCACACCCCACCGACAGAAAATCGGCGCCGAAATACGTTGTCCACAAGCAGAATTGATCAAAATACCTCTTGCGTCGAACACACTGGCGATGTAGACTGGAGCCATACGCCGATCAGCCACTGGGGAGGGGTAAGATCGAATCCACTGAAGCTCTCGACGCTGGAACTGTCGACGCCGAAGCGGTTTTCGCCGACATCGTCAGCCGACTCAGCGGCCTGCAGTGGAACCCGCAGATGACCGGACCGCAGGCCTTCGGCGCGATGAAGCAAGTCCTGTTGTTGCGGAACCTGGTTGATCATCACGCGACCACGCTCACCGGTGAAATGGATCGGCTGGGCGTGGCCGACCACAAAACCACCCGACTGCGGGAGTTGTTGATCAGCATGGGTTTCGCACCCGCCGTCGCAGGTCGGTATGTGCGGGTCGCCGCCACCACCGATGTGGATCTGTTGTTGGCGCATGCAGCGGACGGGTCCATTTCTTCCGAACACGCCGATGCCATCGTGCGCGGATTGGCGCACATCGACACCCGATGCCACGAATCCCTCGACACCGTGCAACGGTGTGAATACCTGCGGAAACTCTTGTCGCACTACTTCGCCGGATTCACCCCGCCGAGATCAACCTCTACGCACGGCAGCTGGGGAACGAGCTGGCGGCCGAAACACCCGGTGGCTTGCCGGCCGCCGAAGACAAGACGATCAACTCCTACACCGACCGCATCACCGACGACGGACGGCTGGAGATCTCGGCGAACCTCGACATCGTCGCCGGCGAGAAAACCAGAACTTTGATGGAAACCTTGTCGGCGCCCAAGCCCCAGCCCGACGGATCCCCCGACCCCCGCACACCCGAACAAATCTGCGCTGCCGCATTCGAAACGATCGTGGAGTTGGCGGCACAAGGCCTGGCCGACACCACCTTCTCAGCCAAACCCACCAACGGCCTGTTGTGGACCTGGTCAGCCGACAACCCCGCACTCGGCGGCGATTTGCAGAACATGGGTGCCATCACCGAAGCCACCGCCCGAATGTTGTCGTGCGACCCACCATCACCAAAATCATGCTCGATCCCAACGGTGTACCCCTCAGTGTTGGTGAAGAGAAACGCTTCTTCACCCCCGGCCAACGCAAAGCCCTACTCGTGCGTGACCGCGGATGCATCAAATGCGGTGCACACGCCGGACGCTGCCAAGGACACCACCTCACCCACTGGAGTAAGGGCGGTCCCACCGACCTCGACAACGGCTGCCTACTCTGCACCAGCTGCCACGACGACGTCCACCACCACGGCTGGGACATCATCATCGGATTCGACCGACACCCCTGGCTGATCCCACCCGCCAGCATCGACCCGAAACGACGACCGATACCGTCCTATCACCGACGCACCATGCGACTCGACGACGTAGCAGCCTGACCTACGCTGCCCCACTACCTGATTCCCTGCACCCGGCCTGGCCGGGACCGCATCTGTTGTTTGAGAACTCCATAGAGAATTCCCCACGCCCGATGGTCGAGGTGCGCGTGCCACCGTGACCCGGAATGACTTCGGCACAAGGGGTCTCGAGGCTCGTCGCTAGCGCTCCTCGGCACCTCGACCATCGGGGTGGGAACGCGCAAGGATGTCATCGCCACCCGGAAGCCTGCCGGCACAAGGGGTCTCGAGGCTCGTCGCTGGCGCTCCTCGGCACCTCGACCATCGGGATGGGAAGGGCTGGGCATTCCCGCACGGGGAGGCTTCGACCACCGGGATGGGGAACGGCCCGAGATTCATCAATCGCTGGTCGAGGTGCGAGCCGCGTGCGGCGAGCCTCGAGACCGCATGCAGCAGAGCTGGAACCGGACCACCGTCATCCGGATAACCGTCGACACAACAGGCCTCGTCGCTGGCGCTCCTCGGCACCTCGACCACCGGATGAGAAGGGCATCGGGTGGGAAGGACCGAAACATCCTTCGACGGCCAGTCGTCATCGCCCGATGGTGTGATTCAGACCGGGTAGCGCTCCGGTTCGGGGCCGAATTGGAATCGGCGAGCAGAGATCTCGTCGACGGTGATTTCGACGTAGTTGTACTTGATCGTCGGAATCCACGGCTGCAGCGGCAACTCGTCGGCGGCGGCGATTTCGTCACCGCGGGACAGAATCCGTGCCGAGCCCTTGGCGACGACGCTCCATCCGGTCGCTCCGTCGCCGTAGAAATCGGATTCGAATGCCACGTGGGAATTGACGACGAGCTCCGACAGTTTGGTTCCCTCACCGGTGCGGAAAAGAATGCGTTTCTCGCCGGCGTAGTAGTTCACCGGGAAGATGTCGGGCTGTCCCCCGACACTCACCGCAAGACGTCCTACTTCCTTGGAGGCGAGCAATGCCCAGGCCTCGTCGACGGGAAGCTCCTGAACCGGGTTGTCCACCATGACCTCTCCTTTTCCCATAACCCATTGTCCCTCGGCGACATCACCGGTCACAGGGGCAAAGGTCCCAGGCAAAGCAGTCGCACAATCAATTGTCGGGCACCGGCACCGGTTCGAGAATCTCTTGGCGGGACTCGGGCGCCGCAGCGCGCAACGCATCGGCCGAGGCATCGTCGGGCTGCTGCTGCGAGGCGATCTCGGCGGCCACGCGCGCGTTGTAGGTCTCCACCTCGAAGGCGATACGCTCCGCGTCCCAGTCGAGTATCGGCGCCAGGAGTTCGGCAACCTCCTGGGCACAACCGACACCGCGGTGCGAATACTCGATGGCAATCCGCGTACGGCGGGCAAGGACGTCCTCGAGATGCAGTGCCGCCTCGTCGATCGCCGCATAGACGACCTCTACTCGCAGATACTGTGGCGCGGCCGCCAACGGGCGCAACAACGACGGATCGGCGTCGGCGTAATAGAGCACGTCATCGATCAGCGATCCGTACCGATTCAGCAGCCGCCGAACTCGGTAGGGATGCAGGCCGAAACGCTTCCCGAGATGTTCGCACTGATTGATCAGCGCAAAGTATCCGTCGGCACCGAGCAACGGGACGCGCTCGGTGATCGACGGCGCCACCCGTGTCGGGATGTAGTCGTCGCACGCGTCCACCGCGTCGGCGGCCATCACCCGATAGGTGGTGTACTTGCCCCCCGCGATCGACACCAGTCCGGGCGCCACCCGCGCGACCGCATGCTCCCGCGACAACGTCGACGTCGACTCGTCCTCACCGGCGAGCAGCGGCCGCAGACCCGCATAGACACCCTCGATGTCGTTGTGGGTGAGCTTGGTCACCAGCACCTCGTTGACCCGATCGATGATGTAGTCGATGTCGGCCCGGGTAGCGGCCGGATGCGCGAGGTCGAGATTCCAGTCGGTGTCGGTGGTGCCGATGATCCAGTGCGTCTCCCACGGGATGACGAACAGCACCGATTTCTCGGTACGCAAGATGATCGCCGTTTCACTGACGATCCGGTCCCGGGGAACGACGATGTGTACACCCTTGGAGGCGCGCACCCGGAAGTGGCCGCGTTGATGGGACAGTGCCTGCACTTCATCGGTCCAGACCCCGGCGGCATTGATGACGCAGTGCGCGCGCACCTCCGCGGTATCACCGGTCTCGCTGTCGCGAACACGCACTCCCATCACCCGATCGGCCTCCCGCAGGAACCCGACCACCTGCGTCGACGTGCGGATCACCGCACCGTAGTTCGCCGCCGTACGTGCCACCGTGAGGCTGTGGCGGGCGTCGTCGACGACGGTGTCGTAATAACGGATGCCACCGATCAACGAGTCGCGCTTGAGGGCCGGCGCAACCCGCAGCGCACCCGACCGGGTCACATGTCGTTGTCCTGGAACGGACTTGGCACCACCCATCCGGTCATACAGAAAGATCCCGGCAGCAACATACGGCCGTTCCCACACCCGCCGCGTCAGCGGATACAAGAACGGAAGCGGCTTCACCAGGTGCGGTGCAAGAAGTCGCAACGACAATTCACGCTCGGCCAGGGCCTCACGAACGAGACCGAATTCGAGTTGTTCGAGGTAGCGCAACCCACCATGAAACATCTTCGACGACCGGCTCGATGTACCCGAGGCGATGTCGCGGGCCTCGACGAGCGCAACCCGCAGTCCTCGGGTCGCCGCATCGAGCGCAGCTCCCACCCCGACGACGCCACCGCCGATCACGACGATGTCGAATTGCTCCTCGGACAACCGCCGCCACGCCTCGGCGCGGTACAGCGGGCCCATATCGGCAGGTCGATCGGGATTGAACTCGGAGTTCATAGTCCGTCAGCGTAATTGATCTCGGCGTGGGGCACCGCGTGCGACACTGGCGGCGTGGCCAGCACCTCGGGATATGTCGCATCCATCGACCAGGGCACGACCTCCACACGCGCAATGGTCTTCGACCGCCGCGGCCGAGTCGTGTCCGTCGAGCAACTCGAACACCGCCAGATCTTCCCTCGAGCCGGGTGGGTCGAGCACGATCCCGCGGAGATCTGGCGCAACACGCGACGCGTGGTGGCCGCGGCCCTGGCGTCGGCCGACCTCAATGTCGACGACATCGTCGCCTGCGGACTGACCAATCAGCGCGAGACCACCGTCGCCTGGGATCGCTCCACCGGCGAACCCTTGCACAATGCCATCGTCTGGCAGGACACCCGTACCGGCGCGCTGTGTGAGGAACTCGGTGGCGACGCCGGCGTCGACCGCTACCGCACCCGCACCGGCCTGCCGTTGTCGACCTATTTCGCCGGACCGAAGATGCGGTGGCTCATCGACAACGTCGACGCCGTGGCCGAGCGTGCACGCAACGGCGAACTCTGCTTCGGCACAATGGATTCCTGGATCGCGTGGAACATGACCGGCGGACCGGCCGGCGGGCAGCACATCACCGACGTCACCAACGCCTCACGCACGATGCTCATGGACCTCGAATCCCTGACCTGGGACGAGTCCATCTGCGCGGACATGGGTATCCCCGTCGAGTCGTTGCCCGACATCCGCAGTTCCTCGGAGGTCTATGGTTCACTGCGCGAACACGGTTCCCTGCCGGGCGTGCAGTTCGCGGGCATTCTCGGCGACCAGCAGGCGGCAACCTTTGGGCAGGCATGTCTGTCGCCGGGCGAGGCGAAGAACACCTACGGCACGGGAAACTTCTTGTTGCTCAACACCGGAACCGAAGCGGTGTTCTCCGATCACGGGCTTCTGACGACGGTGTGCTATCGGCTCGGCGAGGACGCGCCGCGCTACGCACTCGAGGGGTCGATCGCGGTGACCGGGTCACTGGTGCAGTGGCTTCGGGACAATCTCGGGCTGTTCAGCGAGGCCGCGGACGTCGAGAAGCTCGCAGCTCAGGCCGACGACAACGGTGGTGTCTACTTCGTGCCGGCATTCTCCGGTCTGTTCGCACCCCGCTGGCGGCCCGACGCGCGGGGCATCATCACCGGCCTGACCCGCTTTGCCGACAAGCGTCATATCGCGCGAGCTGCGCTGGAGGCCAGCGCCTTTCAAACACGAGAGGTCATCGAGGCGATGCAGGCCGATTCCGGGGTGCGGTTGTCGACACTCAAGGTCGACGGCGGAATGGTGGTCAACAATCTGTTGATGCAGTTCCAGGCCGACATCCTCGACGTCCCCGTCATCCGGCCCGTGGTCAACGAGACCACCGCCCTCGGTGCGGCCTACGCGGCCGGCCTGGCTGTCGGATACTGGGACGGCGAGGACGAGATCCGGGAGAACTGGAACGAACACACCCGGTGGAATCCGGCGATGGACGCCCCCGAACGCGACCGCCTGTACGGCGAATGGAATCGCGCGGTGGAACACAGCTACGGCCTGGCGTGAGCGTGCCGGACGTGGGTGATCACCCCGCGAACTCGACGAGCACGGCCACCACCCCAGCCGTCCCACCCATCGCCGCAGCCGCCTCGTAAGCGGCTTCGCCGAGCCGTTCGGTGGGTCCGACCGCCGAGTCGATCGCGATCGAAAGACACTGCAGAGCACGCGCTTTGACGAACGAGAGCCGCTGGGCGTCGATGTCGGACGAGCGATGGGCGAAGGCTGCGTCGACCTCGTGTCGTGTCATCACCGCGGCGAGCTGTGAGCGCGTCGCCGGCGAGACCCGTCCCTGCTCACGCCACTGCGTCAACACGTCATGGACGACCGACTCACCACCCAGGTCGACGACGTCGATGACGGTCACCGTCAGCATCCGCAGACAGTCCTCGACCTCACCCGCTGCGACGCGACCGACGAGTTCGGCCACTGCCCCGCCACTGAGTCGGTCGACACGCCGCGCCGCTCCCGGAACCGCCATCGGCTCAGCGCTCCGGTGATTTTGACGAATCAGTCTGCGGGACAACCGAATCGACATCAGTCGACTCCGATCCACCGGCGACGTCGGCGGGCTGACCGGCCACCGGCGACGCCGAGCCGCGGTCACTGATCGGTAATGCGACCGCCCCGAATCCGGAATCGTCCACGGTCGGCGGAAGCGCCTGCGGAGACCAGTCGCCGATCACCGGCGGACCGACCAGCGGCAGATCACCGACGATCTCACGCCCGTTCTCGCCGTCGCTGAGATAGTGGGCCGGTCGATGACGGGTATCGCGCGAACGGGCCCCGCCGGCACCCGGGCCGGCCCCGGGCCCGGTCGTCGGCCGCATCGCACCGCCGGGAGATCCCGGTGTTCCGGCCCCGGCCGCGCCGGCCGCGGGAGTACCCGCCAAGGTCGATGGTGGAGCGAAAGCGGTTGGCGGAAGGGAGATCACGCCCTCGGGAAGTCCGGTTCCGCCCGCAGTGGCGCCCTCGGGACCACCCGCTGCACTCGCGGTGCCGCGCCCCGAGACCGGTACCGCCGCTCCCGGTGTGACCGGGCTACCGAGGCCCCCGCGGGTCAACGTCGACGGATCGTTGCCGCCACCGCGGTATCCCGATGGTCCCGACCCACCGCCGCCGCCCGCCGTCGACGCCGGGCCGGCTGTGGGAACGGCAGTGGTCGGGGTGTCACCACCCGTCGGGCCGCCACCGCCATCGGGTCCGCCTCCGGGGCCTGATGGTCCGGTGTCGTCGATGTCGGTGAGTGATGCCGACTGCTGGGTGCCCGACGGTCCCGATCCGGATGTCGACGTGCCATCCGCAGAGCTGGAACCACCGCGCACACCTGAGTACGAATCGGTGCCGATTGGTCCTGCGGGACCGGGCAATGCGGCCGCCGCACCGACAATCGGTCCGCCGTAGGTGCCCCGCATGATGCTGCGCACCTGTGAACGGACCGCAGCGGCATCCTCGGGATGATCCTGCAACCGGATCCGGTATGCCTCGAGCAGCGGCTTCTGACCATGTGTCGCGCCGAGGATGCCCGCCGCCTCGGTCATTGCCGCCGCGCTACCGCGCGCGTCGGCAACACTGGCCGACATCTCGCCCCCGAGACGGAGCGCGGCGTCGACCGCACCCCGTGCGGCCTGACCCATCAGCACCCCGTCGTCGGTGAAGCCGTTCAACAGGGCGTGGGCGATCCCTTCCACTTTCTCGATGGCGACGAGCACCGCGTCGGCGTCGCCCTGAGCGGCACCCTGCTTCATCGAGGCGATGATGGTGAGGATCTCGGTGATCGACATCGACCCCCAGTCGGTGCTGCCGCAGTCCGCCGGGCGCTCACCACTGCGCCGGGCATTGCGATCGCCGTCACCGGTCACCCTGTCTCCCCCAGCACTGTCTCCCCCATCACCTCGTCGGCATCGTGAGCGACCCTACCGGCCCCCGAGCAACCGAGCAGGACGAATCGGACACCTGTGCATGGATCGGAGCCGATGGCGCACAGAGACAGGACCCGTGGGAACAGGTCAGTCCAGATCGTCGTGTCGCACGAGCTGCCGGGCCGCCTCGGTCACCGACCCCGAGAGTGACGGGTACACCGAAAACGTCTGTGCCAGATCGGAAACGGTCAGTTTGTTCTGCACCGCCAGTGCTATCGGCAGGATGAGTTCCGAGGCGTTGGGGGCGACCACCACACCGCCGATCACCACACCGGTGGCGGGCCGACAGAAGATCTTCACGAAGCCACGGCGCAGGCCGCTCATCTTGGCGCGCGGGTTGGTGGCCAACGGCAGCATCACCGTGCGTGCCGGATACTCACCGGAATCGATGGCGTTCTGGGACACACCAACGGTGGCGATCTCGGGCCGGGTGAAGATCGCCGAGGCGACGGTCTTGAGTTTGATCGGGCTCACGCCCTCGCCGAGGGCGTGGTACATCGCGATCCGGCCCTGCATGGCCGCGACCGACGCGAGCGGGAACAGTCCGGTGCAGTCACCGGCCGCGTAGATACCGGTCACAGACGTCCGCGAGACGCGGTCGACGGTGATGTAACCGCCGCGATGGGTCTCGACACCGGCGCGGTCGAGGCCGAGGTCGTCGGTGTTGGGAACCGATCCGACGGTCATCAGCACATGCGATCCGGTGACGCTGCGGCCGTCGGCGAGGTACGCGGTCACCGAGTCGCCGGTCCGCACGACCTTGTCGGCGCGCGCGTGCTTGACCAATTCGACGCCACGTTCGGCGAGCGCCTCCTCCAGCACGAGTGCGGCGTCCTCGTCCTCGTGCGGCAACACGCGGTCACGGCTGGAGATCAGCGTCACCTTCACCCCGAGTTCGGTGTAGGCGTGCACGAATTCGGCACCCGTCACACCCGATCCGATCACGACCAGGTGTTCGGGCAACGCCTCGAGATCGTAGAGCTGCCGCCAGGTGAGGATGCGTTCGCCGTCGGGCTGCGCGTCGGGCAGCACACGCGGCGAGGCACCCGTCGCGATCAGGACGACGTCACCCTCGAATCGCTGGGTGGAGCCGTCGGCGAGGGTGGCGGTGACGGCGTGTGTGGACACCCCGACCTGCGGCCCCTCCAGGGCCGCGGTGCCGGAGACCAGCGTGACGCCCTCGCTGATGAGTCGCGATCGGATGTCGGCGGACTGGGCGAATGCCAGATCACGGACTCGCTGATGGATCGACGGCAGCGTCACCAACGTGTCATCGGTGCGCAAATTGATACCGAGGTCGACGGCGCGTCGGACCTCGGTGCGAATGCCGGTGGACGCGATGAACGTCTTGGACGGCACGCAGTCCCACAGCACGCAGGCACCGCCGATGCCGTCGGAGTCGATCACGGTGGTGTCGGCGCCGTACGCGGCCGCGGCCAGAGCCGCCTCATAGCCTGCGGGGCCTCCGCCCATGATCACGATCCTGGTCACGTCCATCACTCCTGTTCGGGCCAAAAGACACTTGTCGCCTCCGCTGACCAACCTAGGCCATCGACGATCATTCCTCGTGCGCACCGTTACCGATTTCCGCGTCGTACCGCGGTCGGCGATCACCGCGTGCATCGTGCGGCGGCGTCCGGCGTAATACGATCGTCGTGGCCGCAGGTGCACCGGTGGCGGCAAATCGATGAGGTCGGGCTCCATCCCGGCGGGAAAGTGCAGGTCAGAGGCGACTATGCCGATCTACGCAGCGTACGGTTCGAACATGGATCCCGAGCAGATGGCGCTGCGCGCCCCACACTCGCCGATGTCGGGAACCGGATGGCTGCACGGCTGGCGACTGACCTTCGGTGGCGGCGACATTGGGTGGGAAGGATCACTGGCCACCGTCACCGAGGACCGCGACGATCCCGACGCGAAGGTCTTCGTCGTCCTCTACGACGTCCCGACCGAGGACGAGGACAACCTCGACCGGTGGGAAGGCTCCGAACTCGGCATCCACCGCAAGATCCGGGCACGGGTGAAGACCGCCGACGGCGGGGTCCTGGCGTGGATGTACGTCCTCGACGCCTACGAGGGCGGCCTGCCCTCGGCCCGCTATCTCGGTGTGATGGCCGACGCCGCCGAGGTGGCCGGCGCGCCGGCCGACTACGTGCAGGATCTACGCCTGCGCGAAGCCCGCAACGTCGGCCCCGGTCCGGGCGCCCCCGAAGGTTGAGAGTCCCGAAGGCTGAGCGTCCCGAAGGCTGAGACCCCCGAGCCCGACACCGGCGATCTCAGGTCGGCGGGCCCGGCGATCCGACGAACACCACGCCGGCAAGTGTGCGCACGCCGACGTCGAGGGCCCGTTCGTCGATGTCGAAGGTGGGCTGGTGCAGATCGAGTTGCGGTCCGAGACCATTCCACACGCCGAGCCGACCCATCGCTCCGGGCACCTGCTCGAGGTACCACGAGAAGTCCTCGCCGCCCGGTGATTGCGGGGTGTCGGCGACGGCGGTGGGACCGAGGGTGGCCACCGATGCGGCCAGCACCTCCACCGCGAGCGGGTCGTTGACGACCGGCGGTACGCCACGAAAGTACGACAGGTCATACGAAACTCGTAGCGGCGCAAGGATTTCGCCGATGACGCTACGCACCAACGGCTCCATGTCGGCCCAGGTGCCGTGCTCTCCGGTGCGTACGGTTCCGCGCAGCATCCCTTCTTGCGGGATCGCGTTGGGGGCGTTGCCGGCATGCGCTGCCCCCCATGCCATCACGGTGCCCGATCGCGGATCGATCCGCCGCGACAGGATGCCCGGCAGCCCGGTGATGACGGCGCCCATCGCGTAGACCAGATCGCCGGTCAGATGCGGGCGTGAGGTGTGCCCGCCGGGTGAGCGCAGTTGGAGTTCGATGTGGTCGGCGGCGGAGGTGAGTGCGCCCTCGCGCAGTCCGACCGAACCGACCGGCAGGCGCGGATCGCAGTGCAGCGCGTAGATCCGGCTCACCCCTTCGGTGACTCCGGCGGCCACCGCGTCGAGGGCACCGCCGGGCATCACCTCTTCGGCCGGCTGGAACACCAGCCGGACCCCGACGGGCAGCTCGGGCGCCGAGGCCAGCGCAGCCGCGGTCCCCAGCAGGATTGCGGTGTGCGCGTCGTGACCGCACGAGTGCGACACCCCGTCGACCGTGGAACTGAACGCCAGCCCGGTGTGCTCGGTGATCGGCAACGCGTCCATGTCGGCGCGCAGGGCTATCCGTTGACCGGTGTTCGGGCCCAGATCACAGACCACGCCGGTACCCAACGGGAGCCGACGCGGGGCAAGGCCGAGCGCGGTCAGTTCGGCCATCACCAGTTCGGTGGTCGCGACCTCCTGCCTGGACAATTCGGGATGGGCGTGGATGTGTCTGCGCCAGCCGACCAGTTGATCGCGGTGGCTGGCCAGCCAGGTGTCGATCACACCGCCGGACGGATCACCGATCTCGGCCTGCGTCACCACATTTCTCCTTCCATCCACCGGGAAATCCACCGCTGCGTCGGCTCAGAGCAGTTCGGGCGGCGTCGGCACCGCGAGGTCGTCCAAGAGCGGCCATCGCAGCCCACGCTTGATCAAGGTCTGCGTGGGCCCGGCCAGCGGGGCCCGCTGCACCGCGACCTCGACGGCCCGGTTGAGCAGTTCGTCGACGGCCACGGCCTCGTCGACGATGCCGGCGGTGACGGCGTCATCGGCGCCGTAGCGGCGGGCCGTCAGCATCGCCTCGGTGGCCGTACGCTCGGGCAACCGCGTACGCAGCAGCGCGGCCATCCCCCGGGTGAACGGCATGTTGAGCGCCGCTTCCGGGAGCGACCAGTAGCCGCGTTCGGTGCGCATGATCAGGTGGTCGGCGCACAGGGCGAGCATCGCGCCCGCACCGAAGGCGTGTCCGTTGATCGCGGCCACGGTGGGCACCGGCAACGTCAGCACCTTGGTGTAGAGCGCGTGAACCGAATCCAGATAGGCGGGCAACTCCGCGGCGTGCGCGGCGATGTGGTCGGTATCCAGTCCGTTGGTGAAGAACTTTCCGGTCGCAGTGATGACCAGGGCCTTGGCGCCACCGGCGACGGCGTCGTCGAGCAACGCGCTCGTCTTCTCGATCCACGCGGGGGCAAACCGGTTCTCCGGATTCGTCTCGTCGAGTTCGACCCCCGGGGCACCGAGGAACAGTTCGGCGACGTCGGCGGCGGTGGGCTCCGCGCTCAGGAAAGGCATGAGCAGACCTTATCGCCTGCGCACACGCGCTCTCCGGGCGCCGGGCAGGCGCGGATCGGAGGTCATAGGGTGAGACATATGGATCCCACTCTTGACCCCGACGCCGCCGCGATCGCGGCGGCCGCCACCATCGCCACCGAAACCGATTGTGCCGCACACGATGTCGCACTGGTCCTGGGATCCGGGTGGGCGCCGGCCGCCGATGCCTTCGGCACACCGATCGCGACGCTGCCGATGTCGGCGGTGCCCGGTTTCACCGCACCCAAGGCCGCCGGGCACGGCGGGACGATCCGGTCGGTGCACATCGGTGACCGCCGGGTCCTACTGATGCTCGGACGCATCCACGCCTATGAGGGCCATGACCTCGCGCGTGTGGTTCATCCGGTGCGCACCGCGGCGGCGGCCGGTGTGCACACCATCGTGCTCACCAACGCAGCGGGCGGGCTCCGCGACGGCATGTCGGTCGGCCAACCGGTCCTGATCGCCGATCATCTGAACCTCACTGCCCGCTCGCCACTTGTCGGCGCTCAGTTCGTCGACCTCGTCGACGCCTACTCGCCGAGGTTGCGCGAGGTGGCACGCGAGGTCGACCCCACGCTCGCCGACGGCGTCTATGCAGGGCTGCCCGGCCCGCACTACGAGACGCCGGCGGAGATCCGCATGCTGCGCACCCTCGGCGCCGACCTCGTCGGAATGTCCACTGTGCACGAGACGATCGCCGCACGCGCCGCCGGACTCGAGGTGCTCGGGGTGTCACTGGTGACGAACCTGGCGGCCGGCATCACCGGCGAGCCGCTCGATCATGCCGAGGTCCTCGACGTGGGTCGCGCGTCGGCCGCGCACATGGGTGAGTTGCTGGCGACAGTCGTCGGCAGGCTCTGACCGCCAACAATCGCGGACCTTCGACAAGCCCTGTTATTCGACAAAGCCCCGACATCCGCGCGGTCACAAATGTCGGGGTTGTCACTGCGGTACCGTTCGCACCAATCGTCACCGCGCATCCCAGGGAGGTTCCCATGAGCTATCCGCCGGGAGATCCAGGTGGTTATCCGCCTGGCGAGGGTTACCCGTCGGGCGGTGGGTACCCGACGCCGCCTCCGCAGGGATACGGGCCGGGCTATCCGCCGCCGCGGTCACCGTGGTCGTCGCCGCTGGTGATCGCTGCCATCGTGGTGGGTGTGCTCGTGGTGATCGGTGCTGGGGTCGGCGCGTACTGGCTGACCCGGGGTTCGGACTCCTCTGATTCGGCGGCCGATTCGGCGTCGACGTCGGTTGCGAGCGCCTCGACGCAGACCGTCACCAGTACGGTCACCGGTCCCGGGGGCGCCTCGGGTCCGACGGGCGTACCGACCACGACGACACAGCCGCAGGTGCGACCCAACCCCACCGTCTCGGGCGCCGACTGGCAGGGCTTCCTGTCCGGCCCGCGATGCAACGCCGCCGACGATCCGGCGATCGTCATCGGCCGCACCAGCCGATCACAGGTGGTGATCTGTCAGGTCGGCAACCAGACCGGGCGTTGGTATTACAAGGGTCTCGCCGACGGCAATCCCATCGAGATCGGGTATCCGCAGATGGTGGGCGCCACCTACGTGGCGCGCAACGGCGCGGTCACCTACACCGTTTCGCCGTCGGCGCTGGTCATCTCCGAGAACGGCGCGACGCTGGCCACCGAGCCGATGCTGGAGTACTGGTCGTCGAACTGACGCCCCCGCGTACCGGGTTCGTCGGTCGAGGTCTACAACTGAACGAATGTCCGCCGTTCTCGACGCCTCCCACATCGATGTCATCCGGAGTTCCCGGGCCCTGCTGCACGATGTCGACCTCGTCGTGCAGCCCGGTGAGCACTGGGCGCTACTCGGCCCCAATGGCGCGGGCAAGTCGACGTTGATGGCGATCCTCGGGGCCCGCTCGCACCCGACCACCGGGGTCGTCGACGTGCTCGGTAAACGCCTGGGTCGCGTCGACATGCGCGAATTGCGCACCCACATCGGGCATGTCGATCCGCGCTGGCGCATCGACGTGCCGATCTCGGCGCACGATGTGGTCCTGACCGGGCTGACCAACACCCCCGAACTGGACCGGCGCCACGACTACACCGACGACGAACATGCCCGCGCCGACGAATTGTTGGAGATGCTGGGGATGAGCGAGCGCCGGGATTCGTTGTGGCCGGTCATGAGTCAGGGCGAACGTGGTCGCACGCTGATCGCGCGGGCGCTGATGCCGCGTCCGGCGTTGCTGCTGCTCGACGAGCCGGCCACCGGCCTCGATCTCGCAGCCCGCGAGAAACTGCTGTCGGCGATCGATCGGCTGCGCGGCGACGTCGCCGATCTCGCCAGCGTGCTGGTCACCCATCACCTCGAGGATCTTCCTGCGAGCACCACGCACGCGATGCTGCTGCGGGAGGGGAAGGTGGTTGCCGCGGGCACCGTGGAGGCGACCCTGACGTCGGCGACGATCAGCACCTGCTTCGATCACCCGGTCACGGTGCGCCGCCACCAGGGCCGGTGGTCGGCGGTGGCCACCTGAGTCCTGCGCGGGGCGCGGTCAGCGCGGACCGAACTGGCGGTCGCCGGCGTCGCCCAGGCCCGGCACGATGTAGGACGCCTCGTTGAGACCGTCGTCGACGGCCCCCACCACCAGGCGCACCGGATGGCCCGACTTCTCCAGCGCCGCAACACCTTCGGGTGCGGCCACCACACACAGCACGGTGATGTCGGTGGCGTTGCGTGCAACCAGGAGTTCGATGGTGTGCAACATCGACCCGCCGGTCGCCAACATCGGGTCGAGCACGAACACCGGCTGACCGGCGAGATCGTCGGGCAGCGATTCGAGGTAGGGCACCGGTTTGGCGGTCGCCTCGTCGCGGGCCACGCCGACGAATCCGACGAGCGCCTCGGGCACCATCGCATGCGCCTGCTCGACCATGCCCAAGCCTGCCCGCAGCACCGGAACGAGCAACGGCGGCTTGGCAAGTCGCGAGCCGGGGCACGTGGTGATGGGTGTCTGGATGGTCACCTGCTCGCTCGGCGCATCCGCCAACGCCTCGTACACGAGCATCTGCGTCAGGTCCGACAGCGCGGCTCGGAAGGCCGCGTTGTCGGTGCCCTTGTCGCGCATCGTCGTCAGTCGCGCTGCGGCCAATGGATGATCGACGACCTGCACGGGCAACGTTCGCCCGGCCTGGGCGCTCTCGGACCCGGGTCGTTCGGGTTCGGATTGTTCGGGCACAGGGTGTTCGGGCTGGGGGTGAACCGGCATGGGGAAACCATAGTGGGCGGCGGTTGCTGCGGCCTCGTGACCGGACTCATCGGGCCTCGCCGCACGGGTCGGCGATTCGATGGAACCAGAGCGCCGGCCGTTGCGTCCAAATCTGCATGATCGAACAACTCTCCGTATCCCCCGCGGCGCTGTCCGCCCATGCCGCCGGCGAGGCGGGTACCGCGGCCCGGATCGGCGCCCACGCGGTCGCCACCGACCTCACACCCCTCGCGCTGACCTTCGGGCTGATCGGCGCGGACTTCCTCACCACGCTGGGTCGGGTCCTCGACAGCAGGCGCGCCCGACTGAACGCCGTCGCCGGCCGGCACCTGGCCCTGTCCGACGAAAGTGCCGCTGCGGCGGCCGCGTACACCGGCATCGACGACATGTCGGCCGCGACCTTGTCGATCGCCGGTGGGCCCGTCGCGGAGGTGGACGCCTGATGACATCGGCCGACCTGTTGATCGCTCCGCTACGAATCCTGGTGACGGCGTTGGGAACCGGTGTGCTGCCGGGTGACGATCCGGTCAGTGCCATCGCCGCCCTCGCTCCGGATCTGGCATCGACCCGCGACGACGCAATCGCCGCCGTAGTCAGACTCGGCACCGAATGGCAGGGGCGCGGCGCCGAGGCCGCCCAGGCGGCGTCGGCGGTGACCGCCGGACGCACCACCGCGATCAGCGGTGACGACGCGCAGATCGTGACGTTGACGCAGTCCGCAGCCCAGCGGGTGCACGGCGCCGCCCGTCAGCTCGAGTCGCTGATGGACTCGTTCGATCGGGCTGCCCGCGCCCTCGGTGCCGATCTGTTCACCCCCACCGGACTCGCGGTACTGCTACCGCTGGCGATCGATCACGTCGGCCGTGGCGTGGCGGTCGTCGAACGGACCCGGGCGGAACTCGCCGCCGACACCGCCGCGCTGGCCGAACTCGCTCGCCACGACGCGCCCGCCCCGGTCGCCCGTACGGGCGGCCCCGGTGGACGACCCGCCGAGGGTGGGGTCCCCGACGGCGGGGTCGCGATCACCCTGCCCGATGGGTCGATCGCCTACGCCCCGAACGAGCGCGCCGCCGCAGCGGTGCGTGCGGCATTGAGCCAGCAGGGCGTGCCCTACGTGTGGGGCGGCACCGATCCCAGTGGTTTCGACTGCAGCGGCCTGACCCAGTGGGCCTATCGGCAGGCCGGCCTGGAACTGCCGCGCCTGGCCCAGGAGCAGGACACCGCCGGATTCGCGGTGGCCCAAGCCGATCTGATGCCCGGTGACCTCGCGGTCTGGGACGGACACGTCGCGATGTACGTGGGTAACAATCAGCTCGTGGAGGCCGGGGATCCCGTACAGGTCTCACCGCTGCGGACGACGAATGCCGGCCAGGGATTTCAGGGGTTCTACCGTCCGCGATGAGTGTCGATGCAGAAGTTCACCTGCCCGTCGTGGGGCCGGTATGGCGCTCACAGGCGCGATCGCTACGCTGTGACGTCATGGCCGGAGACATTGTCCCCATCGAGCTCGGACTGACCGACGGAAACAGCTTCACGCTGTGGGCACCCCGCTGGCGGGAGGGCGACGACGAGTGGGAGGCATTCCTCGGACTCGACGAGGACCTCTACGTCTTCGGCAGCGTTGCCGAGCTGGTCGCCTTCATCCGCACCGACGACGACAACGATCTCGTCGAGCACCCTGCCTGGGAGACCGTCAAGGGTCTGCAGGCCGACGAGCTGGTCCCCGACGACCGCCATTCCTATGACCTGGTGGGCGTCCCCGAACTGGCCGCCGAGGACCCGACACCGGAGGTGATCGCCGAACTCGAGGACGCACTGGAGATCGTGCGCATCCTCGGCGAGGTCTGCGAGCTGACCGTCATCACCAAGTTCTTCAATGGCAACCCGATCCTCGGTGCGGTGACCACCGGCACCCGCAACTTCGAGGGCCGCGACGGCACCGACCTGTGGGTGCGCATCGGCCGGCTCATCGCCAAGCACTGGGACAACGTGCTCGACGCGATCGACGAGGTGATCAGCACACCCGAGGTCGACAAGGCAGCGGTGACCACCGCCGAGGCCGAACTCGAGGCCGCCGCCTCCGCCGAGGACGAGGACGAGCCCGACGAGGATCTGGACCTCGTCGGCGACGCCGACACCGAGTCGGACGATTCCGAGACCGATCTCGCCGACGGCACCGACGACGAGGAAGAAGAGGACACCGACGACGAAATCGACGACGACGATTTCTGGGCGTCGGTGGGCATCGACCCGATTCGTATCGTGACCGGCACCGGTGAGTTCCTCTCGTTGCGGTGCTACCTCGGTGACGATCCGGTGTTCCTCGGTGACGACGGCAAGATCTTCGTTTTCGCCTCCCCGCGCGCGCTGTCGAAGTTCCTCGCCGAGGACAACTCTCATGACCTCTCGGGTGTGTCGACGTTCGACGAGGTCCGCGTCGCCGCGACCGACGGCTCCCTGGAGTTCGACGTCATCGACGACAACGTCTACGTGCTGCCCGGCCTCGTCGAGGACATCACCGACGGTCCCCGGCGCATCGATCGCAATCAACTGGAGTTGGCGGTCGAATTGTTTACCGACGCAGCCGATTACGCCGGTGACGACTCGGTGGCCGAAGCGCTGGGCTCGACGACCCCACTGGGCTGGTTCGTCGACTACGCCACCAACCCCGACCCCAAGCGGATGGCGCCGAGCCCCCCGTTCGACAACGAGGCCGAGGCGTGGCGGGCCCTCGAGCACGAGTTCGAGGATCGGCTCGTCAAGAAGCGGTGACCGATCCCCGTCGGCGCCGGTTCCGGGTGATCTTGTGCCCGGACTGCGGGCACAACATCACCCGGAAGGGCTGCCGCGGGCCTCAGCCCTGCAGCAGCACCGCGTAGCCGGGCTTGATGACGTCGTCGATGAACGCCAGCCGCTCGTCGAAGTGGATGAACGCCGATTTCATCGCATTGACCGTGAATCGCTCGAAATCGGCCCAGCCGTAACCGAATTGGTCGGAGAGTTTCGCGAACTCCTTGCTCATGGTGGTGTCGCTCATGAGCCGGTTGTCGGTGTTGACGGTGACGCGGAAACGCAGCCGGGCCAGAACGTTGAACGGATGCTGCGCCAGCGACGCCACCGCACCGGTCTGCACGTTCGAACTCGGGCACAGCTCGAGCGGAATCCGCTTGTCGCGCACGATATTCGCGATCAAACCGAGTTCGGCACCGGGAAACGAATCATCATCGGGTTGCGCGCCGGGCGGCAGGGTGATGTCGTCGATCACCCGCACCCCGTGTCCGAGCCGGTCGGTACCACAGAAACCGATCGCCTCGTGGATCGACGGCAGCCCGAACGCCTCGCCCGCATGGATGGTGAACGGTGCGCAGTTTGCCCGCATGTACTCGAAGGCGTCGAGATGGCGACTCGGCGGGTGACCGGCCTCGGCACCGGCGATGTCGAACCCCACCACCCCGCGGTCGCGATACCGCACAGCCAGTTCGGCGATCTCACGGGAGCGCGCAGCGTGGCGCATCGCGGTGACCAGGCACCGCACGGCGATCGGGCGACCGGACCCCGCGGCGGTCCGCTCGCCCTGGGCGAACCCGCGCAACACCGCCTCGACGACCTCGTCGAGCTCCAGCCCACGCTCGAGGTGCTGTTCGGGTGCGTAGCGGACCTCGGCGTAGACGACGCCGTCGGCGGCGAGGTCCTCCACACATTCGGCCGCGACCCGCTCGAGCGCACCGACTGTCTGCATGACGCCCACGGTGTGGGCGAAGGTCTCCAGATAGCGCTCCAACGAACCACTGTCTGCCGCGTCACGGAACCACACCGCGAGGTCGTCGGCCGTCTCCGCCGGTAGCTCGTCGTAACCGGTCTCACGGGCCAACTCCAACACGGTCGACGGCCGCAGGCCGCCGTCGAGGTGATCGTGCAACAGCACCTTGGGCGCGAGGGTCAGGGCAGCGGGATCGAGCGGGGAACGCGGCGGCATCGACGTCATGATCCGAACCTAACGTGTTCGATCACCAGCGGCCGGGCGACATCAGCGGGATCGAGTTCGGCACCGGGGCCGCCGGAGTTCGGCTCGGCGGCAATGTCGACCGCCCCGACCAACGCCGCCCGCGCGGGACCGAACCGTTCCGGTGTTGCGGTGTGCAGCGTGAACAGCGCCGCACCCGCCTCGACGAACTCTCCGGGACGCGTGTGCCACTGCACCCCGGCCTCGGACTGCACGGCCTCACCGGGCACCGACCGCCCGGCACCCAGTCGCCAGGCGGCGTCGCCGACCGCTCGCGCATCCAGTCGTCGCACACGACCGGATGTCTCGGCGACGACGACGTCGGTGTGCCGGGCCCGGGGCAGCGGTGCATCCGGGTCGCCGCCCTGCGCGGCGATCATCGCGCGCCAGGAGTCCATCGCGCGCCCGTTGCGCAGATGGTCGGCAGGGTCGAGGTCGGAGATCCCGGCTGCGGCAAGCATCTCCCGCGCCAGGGCCACCGTCAGCTCGACGACGTCGGCGGGCCCGCCGCCGGCTAGCACCTCGAGTGATTCGGCGACCTCGACGGCGTTGCCCGCGCAGCGTCCGAGCGGGGTGTCCATGTCGGTCAGCAGCGCCGAGGTCGCCACCCCGGCGCGATGTCCGAGCTCGACCATGGTGGTCGCGAGTTCGCGGGCGGAGTCGAGTTCGGGGAGGAACGCCCCCGAGCCGACCTTGACGTCGAGCACCAGCGCGCCGGTGCCCTCGGCGATCTTCTTGCTCATGATCGAGCTGGCGATCAACGGGATCGATGCGACGGTGCCGGTGATGTCCCGCAACGCATAGAGCAGACGATCGGCGGGTGCAAGGTCGGGACTCGCCGCGCAGACCACCGCACCCACCGCCTCGAGCTGACTGAGTATCTCGTCCATCGACAGGTCCGCACGCCATCCCGAGATGGACTCCAGCTTGTCCAGCGTGCCGCCGGTGTGCCCGAGGCCTCGGCCCGACAGTTGGGGCACCGCAACACCATACGAGGCCACCAGGGGCGCGAGCGGCAGGGTGATCTTGTCCCCCACCCCGCCGGTGGAATGCTTGTCGACGGTGCGAAGCGACCGACCGTCGCGGCGCAGATCGCCGAAGTCCGCGCGCCGCCCGCTGTCGATCATCGCCTGCGTCCAGGTGGCGATCTCACGACGGTCCATGCCGCGCAGCACGATCGCCATCAGCAACGCCGACATCTGCTCCGGCGCGACCGATCCCCGCGTGTAGCCGTCGACGACCCACCGGATCTGGCCGTCGCTCAGCGAACCGCCGTCGCGTTTGGTGGCGATCACCGAGATCGGATCGATGATCTCGGGGTTCATCGCCGCCCTCCGTCGCTGTCGAGGGTTCCGGCGCTGTCGAGGGTTCCGGCGCCGAGATCGTCGGGCCCGAATGCGTACGGCAACAATCCGGCGAGCCGCAGGGGCCCGTCGGCATGGTCGACGAGCAGATCGGGCCCGCCGAACTCCCAGAGCACCTGTCGGCACCGTCCGCACGGCATCAGCACCACCCCACGCGAGTCGCAGACGCTCACCGCACGCAGTCGTGATCGGCCCGATCCGATCAGTGCCGACACCAACGAGACCTCGGCGCAGACACCGAGTCCGTATGAGACATTTTCCACATTGCCACCGGCCACCATATCGCCCTCGACGGTGAGCCCGGCAGCACCGACCGGGAAGCGGGAGTAGGGCGCATATGCGCGGGCGATCATCTCATTCGCCTTGTGGCGCAACATCTTCCAATCGATTTCAGCAGACAGGGCAAACTCCCGGTGAACAGTGCGGGGCCGGATCACACTCACCGGCACATCGTCGAAGCAATGGTAAGGCAAACCTAAGTCGGAATCTCTTGTCGCCCAAATCTGTTCGGGCAGTTTTCGACCACCCTCAGCATAGGTTTAGAGTCTGTTGCATGGGTCCGTGGTGGAGCCTGAAGATGCAGGCTGCCACCAGAGTCCATCGACGATGTTGGAGGCCGATTTCGCAATGAGCACCCCGACCGACACCGCACCCGACCCGGTGCGCAAGCGATCTCTTTATCGAGGCGACCCCGGGATGTGGTCGTGGGTGCTCCACCGGATCACCGGTGTCACCATCTTCTTCTTCCTGTTCGTCCACGTTCTGGACACCGCGGTCATCCGGATCGATCCGAACAAGTATTCCGAGATCATCGAGACCTACAAGACGCCGATCATCGGCCTCATGGAGATCGGTCTCGTCGCCTGTGTGCTGTACCACGCCCTCAACGGCGTGCGCATCATCCTCGTCGACTTCTGGTCGAAGGGCGCCAAGTACCAGCGGCAGATGCTGTGGACGATCCTCACGCTGTTCGTGATCGTCTTCGCCGCCGCGGCGGTGCGGCTCCTGCAGATTCTCATCGAGCACTCGTTCTAGGAGAGATCACCGATGACCGCATCCTCCCCACACCTGGCCAAGACGCTCGGCACCGACTACGACCGGCCGGCCAGCCTCGACAATCCGCGCGCGCCGCGTGCCCGCAAGGGCGGCAACTTCGAGAAGTACGCGTGGCTGTTCATGCGCTTCTCCGGCCTGGCGCTGATCATCCTGACCATCGGGCACATGTTCATCATGTTGGCCTGGGACAACGGTGTGCACCGCATCGACGCCTCCTTCGTGGCGGCGCGGTGGAAGGAACCCTTCTGGCAGATCTGGGACCTGACGATGCTGTGGCTGGCCCAGTTGCACGGCGGCAACGGTGTGCGCACCGTCATCGCCGACTACTCGCGCAAGGACTCCACCCGGTTCTGGCTCAACGTGCTGCTCGGGATCTCGATGATCCTCGTGCTGGTGCTCGGTACCTACGCGCTTCTGACCTTTGACGTCAACAGCGTCAACTGACGCCACGGACTCTCGTCTCTGACGCCCCGCCCTCGTCGACTCCAGGAGATTCGAAACACATGCAGGAACACCGCTACGACGTCCTGATCGTCGGTGCCGGCGGCGCCGGGATGCGCGCGGCGATCGAGGCCGCCCCCCGCGCCCGCACCGCTGTGCTCACAAAGCTCTATCCCACCCGCAGCCACACCGGCGCGGCGCAGGGCGGCATGTGTGCCGCGCTGGCCAACGTCGAGGAGGACAACTGGGAGTGGCACACCTTCGACACCGTCAAGGGTGGTGACTACATCGTCGATCAGGACGCCGCCGAGATCATGGCCAAGGAGGCCATCGACGCGGTGCTCGACCTGGAGAAGATGGGTCTGCCGTTCAACCGCACCCCCGAGGGCCGCATCGATCAGCGACGTTTCGGTGGCCACACCCGCGATCACGGCAAGGCACCGGTCCGGCGTGCGTGTTACGCCGCCGACCGCACCGGCCACATGATCCTGCAGACGCTGTATCAGAACTGCGTCAAGCACGACGTCGAGTTCTTCAACGAGTACTACGCGCTCGATCTCTGCCTCAGCGAGAACGAGGCCGGCGAGCCCGTCGCCACCGGGATCGTCGCCTACGAGCTCGCCACCGGCGAGATCCACGTCTTCCACGCCAAGTCGATCATCTTCGCGACCGGCGGTTCGGGTCGTATGTACAAGACAACCTCCAACGCCCACACCCTCACCGGTGACGGCATGGGCATCGTGTTCCGCAAGGGACTTCCGTTGGAGGACATGGAGTTCCACCAGTTCCATCCGACCGGCCTGGCCGGGCTGGGCATCCTCATCTCCGAGGCGGTCCGCGGCGAGGGCGGCATCCTGCGCAACGTGGACGGCGAACGCTTCATGGAGCGCTACGCCCCCACCATCAAGGACCTTGCGCCTCGCGACATCGTCGCGCGCTCGATGGTCCTCGAGGTCCTCGAAGGCCGGGGCGCCGGCCCGAACAAGGACTACGTCTACATCGACGTGACGCACCTCGGCGAGGACGTCCTCAACGAGAAGCTCCCCGACATCACCGAGTTCGCCCGCACCTACCTCGGCGTCGACCCGGTGACCGAATGGGTGCCGGTGTTCCCGACCTGCCACTACGTGATGGGCGGCATCCCCACCACCATCGAAGGTCAGGTCCTGCGCAACGCGACCGATGTGGTCCATGGCCTCTATGCCGCCGGTGAGTGCGCGTGCGTGTCGGTGCACGGCGCCAACCGCCTGGGCACCAACTCGCTGCTCGACATCAACGTCTTCGGTCGTCGGGCCGGGATCGCCGCCGCGGAGTACGCCAACTCCGCCGAGCTCACCGAGCTGCCGGAGAACCCGACCGCGATGGTCGACGCGTGGCTCGAGACGATCCTGTCCGAGCACGGACACGAGCGGGTCGCCGACATCCGGACCGAGTTGCAGGCCTCGATGGACGCCAATGCGTCGGTGTTCCGCACCGAGGAGACCCTCAAGCAGGCGCTCACCGACATCCATGCGCTCAAGGAGCGCTACGCCCACATCCGTGTGCACGACAAGGGCAAGCGGTTCAACTCCGATCTGCTCGAGGCCATCGAACTCGGCTTCCTGCTGGAGATGGCCGAGGTCACCGTGGTCGGCGCGCTGAACCGCAAGGAGTCGCGTGGCGGCCACGCCCGCGAGGACTATCCCAACCGCGACGACGTCAACTACATGCGGCACACGATGGCCTACAAGAAGGGCGACGATCTGCTCAGCGACATCGAGCTGGATTGGAAGCCCGTCATCCAGACCCGCTACGAGCCGATGGAGCGTAAGTACTGATGACAGTGACCATGGAGAATCCGGCTCCCTCGTCCGACGATCCGCCATTGCCCGCGGTTCCGGACGAGGCGACGATGGTGACGCTGAAGATCTACCGGTTCAACCCGGAGAACCCCGACGCACAGGGTTTCGAGAGCTTCCGCGTCCCGGCCCTGCCGACCGACCGCCTCCTGAACCTGTTGCTCTATGTGAAGGGCTACCTCGACGGCACGCTCACCTTCCGGCGCAGTTGTGCCCACGGGGTGTGCGGCTCGGACGCCATGCGCATCAACGGCGTGAACCGGCTCGCCTGCAAGCTGCTGATGAAGGACTTGCTCCCGAAGGACAAGAACAAGGAGATCACCATCACCATCGAGCCCATCAAGGGGCTTCCGGTGGAGAAGGATCTCGTGGTCAACATGGAGCCGTTCTTCGACGCCTACCGGGCGATCAAACCGTTCCTGATCACCAGCGGCAACGAGCCGACCCGTGAGCGCATCCAGTCCGCGGCCGACCGCGCCCGTTTCGACGACACCACCAAGTGCATCCTGTGCGCGTGCTGCACCACCAGCTGCCCGGTGTTCTGGAACGAGGGCAGCTATTACGGCCCGGCAGCGATCGTCAACGCACACCGCTTCATCTTCGACAGTCGTGACGAGGGCGCCGTCGAGCGTCTCGACATCCTCAACGACATCGACGGCGTGTGGCGCTGCCGCACCACCTTCAACTGCACCGACGCCTGCCCGCGTGGCATCCAGGTCACCCAGGCGATCCAGGAGGTCAAGCGCGCACTCATGTTCTCGCGCTGACCTTTTCGCAGCTGACCGTTTCGCAGCGGGACACAAGCCACCTCTGCAGCCCCGATTCAGGCCCGCACCCTTCCGGTGCGGGCCTGAATTGTCGGACGAGGCCGGGGTGCCGATTCAGTCGACGAGGTCGGCCGGCACGATGTCGACGGCGAACGGCGCGGTCACCGCGAGACATTCCTCGCCGACGGCCGTTCCGGAATCGACGTAGGCCCCGTCGACCAGCGACCAGGTGGTGATCGAGGTCGGTACAGCGGGATCGACGACCCAATAGTGCGCGCACCCGCCCCGCCGGAGCCTGTCCTTCTTGAGCAGCATGTCCACTCCTCGCGTCGACGGCGACGCGACCTCGATCGCGAGCGTCGGCGCCTGTGGGAGGTTGGTCTCGGCGAACGCCGACCGGGGCGCCACGAGGAGATCCGGCTGCAGGCAGGTGTCCTCGGCGAGCACCACATCCAGCGGGGCGAACAACACCTCGAGGTCCGGCGGACACGCGGCATGTAGCAGCAGGTGCAGCCTCGCCACGACTCGCTGGTGCCGAGGCGTAGGGGCCGGACTCACGATCAGGACCCCGTCGAGAAGCTCGTAGCGCCAGCCGTCATCGGGCATGGACTCCAGGTCCGCGTACGTCAGACCGCTGCCGTGCGGCAGGCCCAGGATCTCGGTGGTCACGGTTGTCATGGTAAGTCGCCTCCCGGTTCACGGCGACAAGCATGATGCACAACCGGTCCGCGCCGACCGCACCGCAACTGCCTGTGGACAACCCGCGACCCGCCGGAACCGATCCGGCGTCCGCTGCGTCCAATCGATCATGACTCACCTGATCGCCCGCCCGCATCCGCTCGTCCTACTCGTCCTCGCCGTCGTATCGGTGGCGTGCCTAGCCGCGGGCCTCACCCCGCCGCCGGTGGCGGCATCGACGGATCTCACGAATCCGTCTGCGCCCCGATCCCCTGCGCCCCAATCTCCTTCGCCCCAATCTCCTTCGACACCCCTGACCATCACAATCGCCTCCGACGAGGAGGTCAACGAGCAGTTGCTCTGGTACGACGCGAACGGCCGACCACGACATCAGTTCGACGTGAA
This sequence comes from Gordonia sp. YC-XJ4, assembly GCF_059511865.1. Taxonomy (NCBI): domain Bacteria; kingdom Bacillati; phylum Actinomycetota; class Actinomycetes; order Mycobacteriales; family Gordoniaceae; genus Gordonia; species Gordonia sp. YC-XJ4. The sequence continues at coordinate 2,029,033 of NZ_CM183447.1, read as the reverse complement.
GCTCACCGATCACGACTCGCAGGCCGATCAATGGACAGGCTCGTTGACCCTGACCCCCACCGACGACCGCCGGCACACGCACCGTGTGGTGTTCATCTCCGGCGGCGAGGTCGCACACTGCACCGTCACCTCCGGCACCCGGGCGGTGGCGACCGACGACGCCGAGGGGCCTGCGGCGATGGCGGTCTGCGAGTGGTGAAACATCCGACAAACATCCCGTTCACGACGGATTCCATGATAATTCTGGATTGTTGTCACTAATTCCGTCATCACGCTGCGCGCTGATGACGGAAACCCTACTCTGTCTCCAGCACACGGACATGAGTGGGAGCAAGACATTGACCGAAAGCGTTCACGCCGAGATCCAGGGCGACAAGGGTTTACGAGCCGGTTCCATCGGCCTCGTCGGCAATGTGATCATCGGGCTGTCGGCGGTGGCGCCGGCCTACAGCCTGGCGGCCACGTTGGGGTATGTGGTGGCCGCGGTCCACACCAAGGCGCCGGCGATGTTCGTCGTCGCCTTCATCCCGATGCTGCTGGTGGCGTTCGCCTACCGCGAACTGGCGAAGGACACCCCGGACTGCGGAACGACCTTCACCTGGGGAACCAAGGCGTTCGGCCCGTGGGTCGGTTGGATCGGCGGATGGGGGCTGGCCGTGTCGGCCATCATCGTGCTGGCCAACGTCGCCGAGATCGCCGCGGTGTATCTGCTCAAATTCCTCGGCCTGGAGACCCTCGCCGACACCTTATGGGTCAAGGTGCTGCTCGGTTGTGTGTTCATCGCAGGGATGACCTGGGTGAGTATCCGGGGCATCGTCATCAGCGAGCGATTGCTCTCGGCCCTGATGTTCATCCAGTTCGGCGTCCTGATCCTCGCGAGTGTCATCGCGCTGGTCAAGGTCGGCACGGGACATGCCGGCCCGCAAGCGATCTCACCGGAGTGGAGCTGGCTCTGGCCCAGCGGACTGAGCCAATCCGAGATCGCGGCCGCGGTGATCCTGTGCATCTTCATCTACTGGGGGTGGGATGCCTGCCTGGCCGTGGGCGAGGAGACCAAGGATCCGGAGAAGACGCCCGGCCGGGCCGCGGTGATCACCTGCCTGATCCTTGTCGCGACGTATGTACTCGTGGCCTATGCGGTCCAGGCTTTCGCCGGCTTCGGCGACACCGGTATCGGACTCAACAACCCCGAGAACGCCGACGACGTGCTGACGATTCTCGGCAAACCGGTGGCCGGCGGCATCCTCGCCGCCGCACTGCTGCTGACGGTGAGCGTCTCGGCCATCTCCTCGACCCAGTCGACGATCCTGCCGACCGCCCGGGGCAGCCTGTCGATGGCGGTGTACAAGGCGATCCCGGATCGCTTCGCGAAGATCCACCCGCGCTACATGACGCCGGCGTTCGGCACCGCGGTGATGGGCATCTCGGCGTTGGCCTTCTACCTCGTCCTGTCCATCGCAAGCCAGAACACATTGGCCGACTCGATCGCCTCGCTCGGACTCGCTGTGGCGTTCTACTACGGCATCACCGCCTACTCCTCGGTCTGGTACTTCCGGCGGACGCTGTTCGACTCCGCCCGCAACTTCTTCATGCGCGGTCTGTTCCCGCTCCTCGGCGGCATCGCGATGACATGGGCGTTTCTCAAGAGCGCCATCGACATGTTCAACCCCGACTACGGCTACACCTCGGTCGGCCCGGTCGGCGGCGTGTTCATCCTCGGCGTCGGCATGCTGGTGCTCGGCATCCCGCTCATGTTGGCCTGCTTCGCCCAACGCCGAGAGTTCTTCCAGGGCAAGACACTGACCGCCACGACCGAAGTGAAGGTTCCCGATGTCTACTGACTCCCCCGCACGCCCGAGGCTGACCGTCGGCTATCTCGCCACGCCGTCGGGCGATGACGGTATCGCCCTCGCGGTCGCGATCGCCCGGAAGACCGGTGCGGCCATCGATCTCGTGTGCGTGGTCCACCCCGTCCCCTACGACGGACACCCCGGCGTCGAGCAGTATCAGGCTCGACTGGAGAACCAGGCCGCTACCTGGCTGGCCGCAGGTGCCGCACGCATCCCCGACGACATCGAGACACGCACGGTGGTGGTGGTCGACGAGTCGTTCACCGACGGTCTCATCGGTCTGGCCCAGCAGGCCCGCGCCGAGATGATCGTGGTCGGCGGTACCGGGGATGGGCTGATCAGCCGGCACACGCTGGGTACGGTCAGCACCGAATTGCTGCACTCGGCACCGCTACCGGTGGCGCTCGCCCCACGCGGGTACGCCGACCGAACCGGGGTCGCCCTCGACATGGTCACCGTTGCGGTGCCGGTCAAGCCCACCACCAGCAATCCCCTGCCCTTCGCGCTGGCATTCGCCGAACAGGCGCACCTGGATCTGCGTCTGGTCTCCCTGGTCTCGCTGGAGTCGCCCTTCGACGACGACGTCTCGCGCAGCGCGCGTGCGCGTCGCGTCGAGGTGGTCCGGGATCTGCTGGAGAAGACGCGGGCCACCGTCGACTCCGACCTCGACATCGAGGTGCTCGTCGCCGACGGACCCACGCTCGACGAGGCCCTCGACAATCTGCAGTGGGATGACAACGATCTCGTGGCGGTCGGCTCGGGTCACCTCGGCGCCGAGAACCGGGTGTTCCTGGGCAGTACCGCAGCCCGCATCCTGCGCTGGACCACAGCGCCCGTACTCGTGGTGCCGCGCTCGGGCGACACCACGTCCGCCTCGTCATGACCCGGCCGACGATTCTCGAACTGCGCCATGCCGAATGCGAATCGCCGGGAACCTACGGCGCCGGACTGGCCGGCCTCGCCGACGTCCGTACCGTGCGCACCTGGCGAGAGGAGTTGCCGACCGATCCCCGGGACTTCGCCGGCATCCTCGTGATGGGCGGCCCGATGGGTGCCAACGACGGCGCCACACTGCCGTGGATCGACACCGAGATCGCCTTCCTCACCGCGGCGGTGGCCGCCGACGTCCCGATCTGGGGTGTCTGCCTCGGATCACAGCTACTCGCCCGCGCGCTGGGGGCGCGCGTGTTCACCGGGCCGGCCGGCGAGGTCGGTGTCGCCGAGGTGACGCTCACCGACGACGCTCGCACCGACCCGGTGTTCTCGGCGATCACCGAATCGACGTTCCCGGCGATGCACTGGCATTACGACACGTTCACACTCCCCGACGGGGCGACCCGACTGGCCGGCTCGCAGCGATACGAGAATCAGCTGTACCGCCACGGACCGCATTACGGGGTCCAGTTCCACCTCGAGGTCGACACCGATCTGCTGCGCGCATGGCTCGACGTCGAGGACTACCGCGGTGAACTCGTCGCCGCCCTCGGTCCCGGGGCACCGGCCTCCGTCGCCGCCGATGTCGCTGCCGCACAGACGATCACCGCGCCACTCGCGGCGACGCTGATCCGACGTTGGTTCGACTCCTTCGTCATCGGATAACCCTCACGCGTCGAGCACCTCGTCGATCCGAGCGAGGTACAGGCGCACCGCCTCGTCGATCAGGTCGCCGGCCTCCGATTCCTCGACCAGCCCCCGCCCGCCGAGCGCGAGCAGTCCGTTGAGCCCGGCCCACGCGATCACCACCGCCCGCCGAATCCGGGTGCGCCGTGCCGGTGACCGGCGTGCGGCGCCGCCACCCGGCCGGCCGTCGATCGCGTCGATGACCATCTCGACGACAGCACGCAGCCGGTCGGCGATCTCGGTGCGCGCCACCGCCACCGCGGGCGCCGCCGACTCGTCGACGTCGCTGAGCCCGAGCAGCCGGAACGCCAGCGGCTCGTCCCGGTGGAACCGCACGTACTCCTCGAGAGCCGCCTGCGCGGCCGAGCTGCCGATCCGATCGGCGAGCACCGCACGCATCCGCTCGTCGTGGACGTGAGCCATCCGGACCGCGAGTACCGCGTACACCTGCGCCTTTCCGTCGCCGAAGTTGCCGTAGAGGGTGGTCAGTGCGATGTCGGCACGCTCGGCGATCCCATCGACCGAGGTCGCCCGGAAACCGTTCTGCGCGAACAACTCTGCGGCGGCATCGAGAATGGCGGCGCGAGTGCGGCGTCGTCGGCGATCGCGGGGCTCGTCCAGGAGCGAGGTCATGTGCTAATTGTAGTACTACTACGCAATCGTAGTCAGACTAGTGTTACCTGGAGGATTCATGACCACCACCGATCCGGCCACACCCACCGATCCGACACACCCAGGACCGAGACACCCGGGACCGAGACACCCCGAGCCTGCGCCGACCGACGGCTCAGCGGTGATGCGGGAGCTGATCCCGACCTCACCGTTCGTCGTCGTCCTCGGCATCACCCTCGAGTCGATCGGCGACGGCCGAGCAGAGCTCCGGATGCCCTTTCGGCACGAACTGACCACCGTCGGCGAGATGGTGCACGGCGGCGCGCTGGGCGCATGCGCCGATGTCGGCATCATGGCGGCGGCATGGGCCGGTCGCGAGATTCCGGACAAGCTGCGTGGCGTGACGACCTCGATGTCGGTCAACTTCCTGCGGCCCCTACAGGCCGAGGATCTCCGCATTGTCGCCGACCGTCTTCACAACGGAAAACGGCTGTGCCACTGCACCGTCGACCTGCTCGGAGCCACCAGCGGCACACTCGTGGCGCGAGCGACCGGGACCTATCAGATCGGTTGATCGGCGTCCATGTATCAGCTGTCGAAGCCGAGCCCGACCTTGTCCATCGCGGCCAACCATGCACCTCGCTTGCCCTCGCGACGCTCGCTGCGGGCCAGTTGGTGGCGGGTCAGCGTGATCCCGGTCCATCGCAGCGGTTCCGGCGGGAACGGAATCGGCTTGGAGCGCACCATCTTCAGAGATGTCCGCTCGGTCGCCAGACCGTCGACGAGATCGAGTGCGGTCGCCGCGGCGAAGTGTGAGGCCCCGACGCCGAGCCCGGTGAAGCCGACCGTGGTGACCACCCGACCACCGTGTGAGCGGTCCCAGAAAGCACAGAATCGTGAGCAGGTGTCGATCACACCACCCCAGGTGTGACTGGCGCGGACGCCCTCGAGCTGCGGGAACATCTGCAGCAGGTGTTCGGCGAGCAACGCGAACTCGGCGGGCTCGTATTCATGACGTCGCGAGTCATCGGAACCGTAGTGGTAGAGCGCGTCCCAGCCGCCGAACAGAATCCGATCGTCGGCGGTCAAGCGGAAGTAATGGAAGCGTGGACCACAGTCGGCCAGACCCTCGCGCCCGGCCCAACCCAGCGCTGCCCGACGCTCGGCGTCGAGGGGCTCGGTCATCAGGGCGTAATCCCATACCGGAACCGTGTAGGGCCGAAGTCGGCGCACAAGAGACGGACTCGCCGAGGTCGCCAGGACGACGCGATCGGCGACGACGTCACCGAATCCGGTTCGCGCGCGCATGCGGTCGTTCTCGCGACGCAGCCCGGACACCTCGGTGTGTTCGTAGATGCGTACCCCTAGCCGCTCGGCGGCCGCAGCCAGCCCCCAGGCGAGTTTCGCGGGGTCGAGCATGATCACCTCGGGGTCGAAGAGCGCGGCCTTGACCATCGGCGAGTTCACCCGCGCACGCGCCTGCGGCCCCGGCAGCAACGGCATCTCCTTGCCGAGAAATGCTGCCGCCGAGGACATCTCCCGAAGGTCGTCGACCTGCCAGTCGGCGTTGGCGATGTCGAGTTCACCGGTGCGCTCGGCGTCGGCGTCGATGCCCAGACGCGCCAGCGCTGCCTCGATCTCGTCGAGCGTCTCACTCCCCAGACGCAACAGTGTGTCCATCTCGTCCTCGAAGCGGTCGATGCCGTTACCGAGTCCGTGGGTGATACTCGACGAGCAGAATCCGCCGTTGCGGCCGGAGGCGTGTTCGGCGATGCGGTCACGTTCGACCAGTACGATCCGTCGGCTCGGGTCCCGTTCGGCGGCCGTCACCGCGGTCCACAGCCCGGTGAAGCCACCGCCGACGACCAGCAGGTCGGCGTCGACCTCGTCGGACAGCCGCGGACGCGGGGCGGGACGGTCCGCCCGGTCGAGCCAATACGACGTCGGCGCGGCCTGTGCCACCATCTCGACGGCCCGACGCCCGGGTCTGCTCGCCCACGTCATCGCGATCCCCGACCCGGATCGGCGAACACCGTTCGGTGCCAATCCTTCTGCGCGACACCGGTATTGTCGCTCATGACGTGTTTGACGGTGAGGTACTCCTCGAGCGAGTACATCGACATGTCCTTGCCGAAGCCCGAGGCACCGACGCCACCGTGCGGCATCTCGCTGATGATCGGGATGTGGTCGTTGATCCACACGCACCCGGCGTGGATCTCCCGGGAGGCACGGCCGGCACGGTAGACGTCGCGGGTCCACGCCGAGGCCGCGAGACCGTAGACGGTGTCGTTGGCGCGGCGGATGGCGTCGTCGTCGTCGGTGAACGCCGAAACGGTCAGTACCGGGCCGAAGACCTCGTCCCGATAGATCTCCGACGACTCGGCGACGTCGGCGATCAGCGTCGGTGGATAGAACGCGCCAGGACCGTCGGGCACCTGCCCGCCGACGACCACCCGGGCGCCCTGCGCCGGGGCGCGCGCCACCATCTGCGCAACCTTGTCGCGGTGGTCGGTCGAGATCAGCGACCCCATGTCGGTGGCCGGATCCCGTGGATCGCCCATCACCACCGATCCCATCACCTCGGCGACCCCGGCGACGAAGTCGTCGTAGAGGTCGGCGGCCACGATCGCCCGGGTGGCCGCCGTGCAGTCCTGACCGGCGTTGATGAGCGATCCGGCGACGGCACCGGCGATGGCGGCATCGAGGTCGGCGTCGTCGAAGACCACGAACGGGGCCTTGCCGCCGAGTTCGAGTTGCACGCGGGTGCCGTGGGTGGCGGCCTGACCCATCACCATCCGGCCGACCGCGGTCGAGCCCGTGAAGGTGACCATGTCCACGTCGGGATGACCGGCGATCGCGGCACCGACGTCGGCGCCGGTGCCGACCACCACGTTGAGCACACCGTCGGGCAGGCCCGCCTCGGTGGCCAGTCGCGCCAGGGTCAGCGTGGTCAGCGGTGTCAGTTCGGCCGGTTTGAGCACGACGGCACACCCGGCGGCCAACGCGGGCAACACCTTCCAGACCGCCATCTGCAGCGGGTAGTTCCACGGGGTGATCGACCCGACGACACCCACCGGTTCACGGCGGATCGAACTGGTGTGGTCACCGGAGTACTCGCCGCTGGCCTTGCCCTCCAGGATGCGGGCGGCACCGGCGAAGAAGCGCACGTTGTCGATGCTGCCCGGCACATCGAACTCGCGGGAGAGCCGGATCGCCTTGCCGGTGTGCGCGGTCTCCTGCTCGGCAAGCAGATCGGCTTGGGTTCCGAGAGCAGCCGCGAGCGCCCCGAGTACCTCGGAACGCTGCGCGGGAGTGGCTGCACCCCAATCACTTTGGGCAGCGCGTGCTGCCGATATGGCGGCATCGACATCGGCCGATCCGGCCAATGCCATCTCCGCGACGGGCTCGCCGGTGGCAGGATCGAGAACAGTATGGTCCGGCCCGGCACCGTCGATCGGCGCGCCGGCGATCCATCCGGACGGGACGCTGGTGGTCAACACGGCTGCGATACTACCGTCGATAATGCGGATTCGCGATTCTTTTCCGGATTTTTATGACGAAATCAGAAGTATCGGTTGCGCTTTACCACTGAATCCGTCAAGATCGGGGGGTGCCTGAAGCCTCTCACCCTCATCTCGACGGCACCGCGAAGAGAATCATCGAGCTACTGCAAGCCGACGGGCGCAGTTCGTATGCGTCGATCGGCAAGGAGGTCGGACTCTCGGAGGCGGCGGTACGCAATCGCGTACAGAAGCTGAGCGAGAGCGGACTACTGCAGATCGTCGCCGTCACCGATCCCCTCAAGTTGGGGTTCGCCCGCCAGGCCCTCATCGGCATCCGATGTACCGGTGACACCGAGGAACTGGCCACGGCACTCGCCGGGAATCCGGAGATCGACTATGTGGTGCTGACCGCCGGCTCGTTCGACATCCTCATCGAGGTGGTCTGCGAGGACGACGATCACCTCCTCTCGATCCTCAACCGGACCGTCCGCAAACATCCCGAGGTTACCGGCACGGAGACCCTCGTCTATCTGAAACTCGTCAAACAGCAATACAATTGGGGAACACGATGACCACAACCACCCAACCGTCCATCGACGGAACCTCTCTCGGAGCACGCAGCGCCGCGCACCTGTGGGGCCACTTCGCCCGACACGGCGAGGGCATCACCCCGCCGGTGATCACCCGCGGCGAGGGTGTCCGCATCTTCGACGACCGCGGGCGCAGCTACCTCGACGGCCTCGCCGGTCTGTTCGTGGTGCAGGCCGGCCACGGTCGCGTCGAGCTGGCCGAAGCGGCCGCTCGCCAGGCCAAGGAGCTCGCCTTCTTCCCGGTGTGGTCGTACGCGACACCACCGGCCATCGAGCTGGCCGAGCGCCTGGCCGCCTACGCACCCGGTGATCTCAACCGGGTCTTCTTCACCACCGGCGGCGGCGAGGCGGTCGAGAGCGCATGGAAGCTGGCCAAGCAGTACTTCAAGCTGACCGGAAAACCGATGAAGCACAAGGTGATCTCGCGTGCGGTCGCCTACCACGGCACCCCGCAGGGCGCGTTGGCGATCACCGGCGTACCGGCGCTCAAGCAGATGTTCGAGCCACTGACCCCCGGCGGATTCCGCGCGCCCAACACCAACATCTACCGCGCGCCCGACGAGGATCTGGCCGCCGATCCCAAGAAGTTCGGACGCTGGGCCGCCGACCGCATCGCCGAGGCCATCGAATTCGAGGGCCCCGAGACCGTCGCCGCGGTGTTCCTCGAGCCGGTGCAGAACGCCGGCGGGTGCTTCCCGCCGCCGCCGGGATACTTCGAGCGGGTCCGCGAGATCTGCGATCAGTACGACGTCCTGCTCGTCTCCGACGAGGTGATCTGCGCATTCGGCCGCATCGGCTCGATGTTCGCTTGTGAGGACTTCGGCTACCAGCCCGACATCATCACCTGCGCCAAGGGTATGACCTCCGGCTACTCCCCTATCGGTGCCATGATCGCCAGCGACCGGCTCTTCGAGCCGTTCAACGACGGATCGACCACCTTCCCGCACGGCTACACCTTCGGTGGGCATCCGGTGTCGGCGGCGGTGGCGCTGGCCAACCTCGACCTCTTCGAACGCGAAGGCATCAACGACCACGTCAAGACCAACGCCCCCGCGTTCCGCGCAACGCTGGAGAAGTTGCACGATCTCCCGATCGTCGGCGATGTCCGCGGCGAGGGTTACTTCTACGGCATCGAACTCGTGAAGGACAAGACCACCAAGGAGTCGTTCAGCGACGCCGAGGCCGAACGCATCCTGCGGGGATTCCTGTCCACGGCGCTCTTCGACGCCGGTCTGTACTGCCGCGCCGACGACCGCGGCGACCCGGTCGTCCAGCTGGCCCCGCCGCTGATCGCCGGACAGGCCGAGTTCGACGAGATCGAACAGATCCTGCGCTCGGTGCTGACCGAGGCCTACACACTGCTCTGACAGGCCGACATCCGGTCTCGGCGTCGCCCACACGACATGACGCCGAGAGATGACGCCGCTGGTAACGTCCGTGCAGTGACGTGGGGGAATACGCACCTCGGCCGACGGATCGGCACGATCCTGGCAGCGGTGTGTGCGGCGGCCCTGGTGAGCGCACCCGGGGCCGCCGTCGCCGTTCCGCCGGCGACACCGGTCACCGATCAGTGCCCGCATCGGCAGACCCCGCCGCCCCCGGTCGACACCTCAGAGGTCGTCGCACCCGGCTCGACGACGCCCACTGCACTCCCGGTCCCCACACCGGCCGTCGGCGGCGAGCGCCTCTCGGCATGCGGGGTGATCGCCGATCCCGGCGCCGGCCCGATCCCCGAACGTCTCACCTCGGCGGCCTGGCTGGTCGCCGACCTGGACACCGGTGCGATCATCGCCGCCAAGGACCCGCACGGCCGCTACCGCCCGGCGTCGACGATCAAGGTGCTGCTGGCCCTGACCGTCCTCGATGCCGGACTCGACCTCGACAAGATGGTCGTGCCGACCGCCGAGGACTGGAGTCAGGAGGGCGATTCGTGTGGCATGGGACCGGGCGGGCGCTACACCGTGCGCGACATGCTCAGCGGGCTGCTGATCGTCTCCGGCAACGATTGCGCGCACGCGCTCGCGCGTGAACTGGGCGGGGTATCGAGCACGCTCACCAAGATGAACTCGCTCGCCGCGCACCTGCACGCGCTGGACACCCGGGCGACCACGCCATCGGGCCTCGACGCCGCAGGCATGTCCACCTCGCCCTACGACCTGGCGCTGATCTTCCGTGCCGCGATGGGCAATTCAACGTTCCGGGACATCATCTCCACACCCACCTACCACTTCCCCGGGTACCCGCCCCGCTCGGACGTACCCAGCGACACACCGCACCCCGGATACGAGATGCAGACCTCGGATCAGCTACTGCTGCAAGGCTATCCAGGAATGCTCGGCGGCAAGACCGGGTACACCGACGACGCACTGAAAACCTTCGTCGGAGCCGCCCGCCACGGCGACAAGACCGTCCTGATCGTGCAGATGTACGGTCTCTCGACCGGCGACGACAATTATTGGACCCAGGCACAATCGTTGCTGGAGTACGGATTCCACGCACCGTCGGACACCCGGGTGGGTGAGCTCGTGGCGGGCCCGAACACATCGGCATCGACATCGGCCACCACGGCATCGGGGTCATCGGCGTCATCAGGGTCATCGGCGATGACGACGCAAGCGGATACCGCTCGTCCGTCGAGCACCGCCGATCACTCGACCGCCACCCGCATTCTCGTCGGGCTGGTCGTCGCCCTCGTCGTCGTGATCCTGCTGGCCGCGGCCACCCGCCTCGTCGGGCGGCGCCGCCGTTGACCGGCGCCGCAGCGACGCGGATCGTCAGTCGCCGCGGACGCGCCGGATCACCATACCCACCGCAGCTCCGACCGCGGCGGCACCGGCGAGTGCACCGACCTTCGGCATCGGACTGACCTCCACGGTCGGACGCATCACCACCGGCCGCTGCTGCGTCTCGTCGATCTCGTCGTCGACCTGGAAATCCTCGTTGATCGGATCGGTGGCGCACCACGCGGTGGCGTACAGGATGATCCGCGACGCGAGGTAGGCGAAGACCATGATGCCCAGAATCGGCCCGAACGCGGCTCCGGCCGGGCTGCCGAGCACCGACTTGAGGTAGAGCCCGCCGAGGTTCTTGATGATCTCGAACGCGATCGCGGTGATCAGGCCGGCGCTGAGGCAGTTACGGAAAGGCAACGGCACCAGGGGAAGACGGGCCAGCACGAGGGTGAAGAGCATCCAGCTGGCGAAGACCGAGATCGCGATCGCCACCACCCGCAGCAGCACCGGAGCCCATGAGGTGTGGTCCACGCCGACCCACTCGAGGACCTTCCTGACGATGCCACCGCCGTTGGCCAGCGTCGTCAGTGCCATCGTCGCAGCGAAGGCCAGCCCGAGCACCACGAAGGTGAGCAGATCGGTCACCTTCGAGACGAGAGCATTGCGCGACAGCCTGCCCCCGAACATCTCGGTCATCCCGGCTCGCACACCGGCGATCCAGCCGACACCGGTCAGCGCGGCACCGACGAGACCGATGATGCCGACCGTGGCGCGTGAGGAGATCGCCGAGTCGATCACGGAGCCGATCTGGTCGCCCATGCCGCCGGGCAATTGCTTGACCACGGCGTCCTTGAGTTGTTCGATCAGATCGGGGTTGCTCGCCAGGACGAATGCCGCGACGGCGAACGCAACCATCAGGATCGGGACGAGCGCGAGGATTCCGTTGAAACTGATGCTCGCGGCATGGACGTTGCCGCGCCGATTGGTGTAGCGCTCCTGGGTGCGCATGGCGTGACCAAGCCACGGCCAGCGCTCACGAGCGGCAGCGAACCATTCTTTGGCGCGTGCAAGCAGATTCTTGAACCACGCGATCACCGAACCCATCGTCGCCTCACCTCCCTGTCGGCGAAGCGCCCGGGCTCCGCGTGGGTGCGCCCGACAGCGGTCCGCGTCGGTACGCCTACTGACGCTCCGCGTCGGTACCCGCCGACCCGGATCAACCGGGCACGGGCCTCACGCCCCTACCGTAGGTGCCAGGAACCCGACTTTGTCGTATACCGACTTCAGCGTGGCGGATGCGATCTCACGGGCCCGGGCCGCGCCCGAGGCCAGGATGGCATCGAGTTCGGCGGGGTCGTCGAGGTATTCGGAGACGCGACCGCGCAGGGGTGTCACGAATTCGGTGAGGATCTCGGCGGTGTCCACCTTGAGATCGCCGTACCCCTTGCCCTCGTACTTGGCGACGAGATCGTCGATGCCCACCCCGGACAACGCCGACTGGATCGTGAGCAGGTTACTCACGCCCGGTTTGTCGGCGGGATCGAAGGAGATCTGCGAGCCGGTGTCGGTGACCGCGGAGCGAATCTTCTTGGCCGAACGCTTCGGGTCGTCGAGCAGATTGATCAGACCCTTGTCGGTCTCGGCGGACTTGCTCATCTTGGCCGTCGGGTTCTGCAGGTCATAGATCTTCGCGAATTCGGAGACGATGTGCGCACGTGGCACCCGCAGGACGCCGCCGAAGCGTTTGTTGAAGCGCTGGGCGAGGTCTCGGGTCAGCTCGAGGTGCTGGCGCTGGTCCTCACCGACCGGGACGAGGTCGACGTCGAAGGCGAGGATGTCCGCGGCCATCAGGATCGGATAGGTGAACAGTCCGACCCCGGCGGCGTCGGCGCCCTGTTTGGCACTCTTGTCCTTGAACTGCGTCATCCGGTTGGCCTCGCCGAATCCGGTGATGCACTGCAGAACCCAGGTCAGTTGCGCGATCTCGGGGATGTGTGACTGCACATAGACGGTCGCCCGGGTCGGGTCGACGCCGACGGCGAGCAACTGCGCCACCGACACCCGCGTGCGGTGCGCCAATGTCGCGGGATCGAATTCCGCGGTGAGGGCGTGCATGTCGGGGATGAAGTAGAACGCGTCGAAGTCGTCCTGTAGGGCCACCCACTGCCGCACGGCACCGAGGTAGTTGCCGAGGTGAAAGGAATCGCTGGTGGGCTGAATGCCCGACAACACACGTTGACGCGGCGCGGACACCGACCCGGAGACGTCACTCATGGGTCGATTCTTTCAGACGGGTCGAGTGATCAACCGCGGGAGCCCGACGGTGCGATCGGACGCCGCGGATCACTCGTAGACCACGGTGACCGGGGCATGATCGGACCACCGGCGATCGTAGGAGTCGGCGCGATCGACGAAGGCCTTCACCGCCCGTCGGCTCAATGACCGGTTGGCGAGTTGGTAGTCGATGCGCCAGCCGGAGTCGTTGTCGAATGCCTTGCCGCGCCACGACCACCAGCTGTACGGGCCGTCGACAGCGGGGTGCAGGTCGCGCACGACGTCGGTCCAGCCCGACTCGAGGCGCGCGCCCACCCATTCGCGCTCGTGGGGCAGGAAACCGGGATTCTTCAGATTGCCCTTCCAGTTCTTGATGTCGAGCTCGGCGGGCGCGATGTTCCAGTCCCCGCCCACGACCACGTGCCGCCGGCGCCGGGCCACTCCGGCGAGATACTCGCCGAATTCGTCGAGGAAGCGCTTCTTCTCGGCGAACTTGGCGGTCTCCTTCTCGGTGGCCGACGGTGTCGGTTCGGCTGCGCCCTTCGGCAGATACAGGCTGGCCGCGGTCAGCGCTCCGAGATCGGGGACGTCGAAGTCGGCCTCGAGGTAGCGCCCGGTCGCGTCGAATTCCTCGCTGCCGAATCCGACGCGCACGGCTTTCGGGGCGGACCGGCTCAGCACACCGACCCCGGCGTGGCCCTTGACGACCGACTCGGTCATCGACAGATGCCAGCCGGCCTCGAGAGCCGGACCCAATGCAGCTTCTGTCTGCTCGGTGTCGGCCCGGATCTCCTGCATCAGGACGATGTCGGTGCCCGAAGCATCGAGCCAGCTCAGAAAGCCGGGATTGATCTCCGAACGCTGCTTGGTGGCGGCGCGGATGCCGTTTACGTTGATGGTGGTGATCGACGTGGTCACGGTGCCCCACCCTACGTGCGGCCACCGACACGTTATCTGGAGTGATTCCAAAGGTAAGGCAACCCTTGCGCCGACGCGCCACTTTATGTAATCCTCACCTAACAGCCAGATGAGGTGAGTTCCATGTTCGTTTGTATCTGCCGCGCGGTGACCGAGGACGAGGTCCATGAGCACTGCACCGCGGGCGCTCGAACCGTCGACGCGATCAGCGACCGCTGTGGTGCCGGCGAAGGATGTGGCACCTGCCTCGAACGGCTACAGCAGATCGTGAGCGAAAGGACTTCCGTCACCACCGCAGCCTGACTCACTGGAGGTCACCCCATGCGAATTACGCGCGTGGGGTTATTGCTCGTGCTACCGTTCGATTCACCAGTCCCTGGACCGAACGGAGTTGTGGCATGCGTGGAGATGACGAGGTCATCGCCCTGCTCAATGAGCAGCTGACCAGCGAATTGACGGCGATCAACCAGTACTTTCTGCACTCCAAGATGCAGGACAACTGGGGGCTGACCGAGGTGGCCTCCAAGACGCGCGCCGAATCCATCGAGGAGATGACCCACGCGGAGATCCTCACCGACCGGATCCTGTTCCTCGAGGGCCTGCCCAACTATCAGCAGATCCTCCCGTTGCGCATCGGCCAGACCCTGCGTGAGCAATTCGAATGCGACCTGGCCATCGAGATCGAGGTCGTCGAGCGCCTCAAGCCGGGAATCGCGATGTGCCGCGGCAAGGGTGACATCACCTCGGCCAAACTCTTCGAAGAGATCCTCAAGGACGAAGAGCACCACATCGATTACCTCGAGACCCAGCTCGAGCTGATGGACCGCCTCGGGGAGCAGCTCTACATGTCCAAGACGGTCGCCACGCCACCCGACGTGGGCTGATCGGGTCGTCGGGTCCGGCGCGCCGCCGCCAGGGCGACGCCCAGGACCACGACTCCCGCCACGGCCAGCGCGGCCCCGAGCACCGATGGTGCGCGATAGCCGTGACCTGCCGCGATCACGATGCCGCCGAGCCATGCGCCGGCGGCATTGGCGATGTTGAGGGCCGAATGGTTCAGCGCCGCCGCCAGCGTCTGGGCGTCCTCGGCGACATCCATCAAACGGGTCTGCAACGCGGGCACCATCGAGGTGCCGGCGACACCCACCAAGAAGGTCAACGCCAGTGCAGCCCAAGTGATCTGAACGAAGAGGGCAAAGCAGAGCAAGACCGCGGCGAGCCCGACGAGTCCCACCAGGATCGAGCGCGACACGCTGCGGTCGGCGGCGATCCCCCCGATGATGTTGCCGACGACCATGCCCAGCCCGAACAGCATCAGCGCGAGCGGGACCAGCCCCACCGGCAGGCCACCGAGTGTGGTCAACGTGGTGTTCAGGTAGGTGTAGAACGCGAACATCCCCCCGAAACCCACGATTCCGATGAACAGGGTGAACCACACCTGCGAGCGGCGCAGGGCACCGAGTTCGGTGACCGGGTTGGTGACGCGCATGTCACGCAACGACGGCAGGCTGCGGATCAGGGCGGCGACGGTCGCCACGCCGACGACGACAACCACCAGAAACGCACTGCGCCAACCGAAATGCTCACCGAGCCAGGCAGCCATCGGCACGCCTGCGACGTTGGCCACCGCCAGGCCGAGCATGACCTGCCCGATCGCCTTGGCGCGCCTGCCCGGACCCGCGAGATGCGCTGCCACCAGAGCGGCGACCCCGAAATACGCGCCATGCGGCAGACCGGCCACGAACCGCGCCGCGACCAGCAGGCCGAAGGACGGCGCGAGCACCGTCGCGACGTTGCCGACGGTGAAGGCGACCATCAGGCCGATCAGCAAGGTGCGCCGCGACATCCGGGCGGTCAGGGCGGCGATGAGCGGCGCACCGACCACGACGCCGAGCGCGTACGCCGAGATCACCGTCCCGGCGGTGGGCTCGCTGACATCGAGGGCGCCGGCGATATTGGGCAACAGACCCATCGCGACGAACTCGGTGGTCCCGATACCGAAACCGCCGAGCGCGAGCGCCAGGATCGCCCAGCGTAGCGACGTCTGGCGACGAGAAACATTGTCGGACAACGCAATACCGAGATCATCGGACGCCACCGACGGTGCCGCGCCGGTCGCGGGCGTCGCGTCGGCGGTCACGGCGGAGGTGGGATGGGCTGATTTCGACACGGGAGGCGTAACCACGGCGCGTCCGCCGCGGATTCCCGCCGACGCGGGTGAGTTCGTTCACACGGGTTTGTCGGGCCGGAATCGAGACGCCCGTCACGGTGTGGCGGCAGCGGATTCCTTCACCGACGACGGGGTCGGCACCGTAATTTGATCGGGCGCGGAACCGCTTCCGGCATCACCTGGTGACGGCGCGGAACTCTCCTGCGCCGACGTTGCCGACGGCGACGGCGTCGCGCCCGACTCGGACGTCGAACTCGACTCCGGTGACGTGCTCGGCGCAGGTGACGTGCTCGGCGCAGGTGACGCACTAGGAGCAGGTGAGGTGCTCGGCGCAGGTGACGTGCTCGACTCCGGTGCCCGCCTTGCGCCGACAGCGCCCCCACCCTCACCGACAGCGCCCCTGGTCCCGCTGACTGCGCCCGCCTCATCGCCCACAGCGCCCGCCCCACCGTCGACTGCGCCCGTCTCACCGTCGACTGCGCTCTGCTGGGACGCAACCAGCGGCACCGCGACATGTGTCGGGGTCGACAGCACCGACGCACCCGCACCCGTCGAACCCCTCGGCACCGTCGTGATCCCCTCGACGACGCGCGCCACCCAGTACCTCACGAAATTGAGCGGCAGCGCGACGATGCTCTTGCCGCTGGCGAGCAACGCCTGGGCTCCCTGCTCGAAGAGCTCGCCGTTCCAGGTGAGCACGCCGGTGATGGTGTTCTCGAAGGCGTACAGATCCGGCAGGTACGCGCCGTAGCCCAATTGCGGCAACGGCGGAAACCAGTCCATGACCCACCGGATCGGCGGCTGGAAGTCGGCGAGGGTGATCCCGATGATGTCGGGTAGGCGGAACCGGTAGGCCACGAGGTCCGGGACCGACCAGTGCAGGCCCACGGCGTCGACGAGGTTCTGGGTGAGGATGGCCATCGACGAGGGCGAGGCGATCGTGCAGGTCTGCAACGCTCCGCTCTGCGTACATGTCATGGGCTCGTTCGCGCCGTTCATGTACCAGGTCGTGCCGGTACCCGGGAATTGATACATGTGAAACGGATACTGACCGTGCTTGACCCAGTAGCCGAGGAGCGCGTCGAGGTCGCCGATCGGGTCATGGAACGGATCGGGGAGATCGCAGATCGGGTCGCCCGCGATGCAGTAGGTGGTCACCGGCAGGCCCCCGTAGTCGGTGACTGCTCGGGTTCCGGACATGGTCAGACCGGGGATGATCCCGACCAGGGTCGCCTCGATCCCCTGTCCCCACAACGTCCCCGACATCCGCGGATCGGAGTAGAGCTCACCCGACACCGTGCGCGCACCGTCGGAATCGGTGGTGGAGATGACGTAGGTGGAGCCGTCGTCCATGGTCACCGGCCGATTCGCACCGATGTCGGTGAGAACGTCGCCGGCCACCCGCGCTCCCTGCGAATAGCCGGCGATGACGATCTTCTTGTCGGCACCGCACTGCTGCTGGTACGCGGCGACGGCCTGCTCCAGGTTGGCCGACCCTTCGGCCTCGCTGGCGTTGTATCCGACCGACCCGAGTGGCCAGATGGTCGCGGAGTACGGGACCTGCTCGATCTCGTAGGCGCCCGCGCCGGAGTACGGACTGTCCGGCAGCTCCTCCCAGTGCGCGCCGTGCCCGGTGTAGCGCTGTTCCATCCCGACGAGATACGAACCGTCGGAATTCCACGTGCCGCCGACGATGAACACCCGACCGGGTTGACTGCACGCCGCCGCCGTTTCCGCCGACGCGACCCCGTGACCCCAGAATGCGGCCGCGATGAGCGCCACACTCGCGGCCCCGACCACTCCGGTCGAGACGCTGCCGCGGAGCGAGGCAAAGGAAGGTGAGAGCCGCATCGGACACGTCCTTGGGCGAGGGAACCGTGACGTGGCAAGGGTAAGCAGACGGCGCGGCCGATTCCGGCGGATCGGTCGAGATCAGGACGGCGATTCGTCCGTCCGGGCGACACCTACCGCGCGCCCGAACCGCACGGACCGTTTCTGTCCAGCACGCAAACCAGGCTGAGCAGGAGGGTTCTCAGCCGACGACGACCGTGTTATATCCTTGTCGCCAGGTCATGAGTATCAGCGTCAAGCCCCGGCTCGCTGATCGGCAACCCTCCAACCGCGGTGGGGTGCTCCGGGTGATGACCGGGTTGTGGGATCGCGACGAGCATCCCCGGCAAGCGCGGGTCCGAAGGTCGGACCCCATCAGGGTCACCACACCCTGCCGACCGCAGAAAGTGATCTATTTTCATGTCTGACGTAGCCAACGACGGTACGGATGCCCAGAACCCAGCCGACAACTGGAGTTTCGAGACCAAGCAGATCCATGTGGGCCAGTCGGCCGACGCCGCCACGAACGCCCGTGCACTGCCGATCTACCAGACCACGTCGTACGTCTTCAACGACACCACCCACGCGGCCAACCTCTTCGGCCTCGCCGAGCCGGGCAACATCTACACCCGCATCATGAACCCCACCCAGGACGCCGTCGAGCAGCGGGTCGCCGCACTCGAGGGCGGTGTCGCGGCACTGCTGGTCGCGTCCGGTCAGGCCGCCGAGACCTACGCCATCCTCAACATCGTGGAGAACGGCGGACACGTCGTGTCGAGCCCGCGTCTGTACGGCGGGACCTACAACCTCTTCCACTACACGCTGCCCAAGCTCGGCATCGAGGTGAGCTTCGTCGAGGATCCCGAGGATCTCGATTCGTGGCAGGCCGCGGTCCGCGACAACACCCGCGCGTTCTACGGCGAGTCGATCTCCAACCCCAACAACGAGATTCTCGACATCGAGGGCATCTCCGAGGTCGCCCATCGCAACGGCGTGCCGCTGATCGTCGACAACACCGTCGCCACCCCGTACCTGCTGAACCCCCTGGCCCATGGCGCCGACATCGTCGTCCATTCGGCGACCAAGTACATCGGCGGGCACGGCACCGCGATCGGCGGCATCATCGTCGACGGCGGCACCTTCGATTGGCGGGTGCAGCGTGATGGTCAGGATCTGTTCCCCGGCTTCACCACCCCCGATCCCAGCTACCACGGTGCGGTGTTCGCCGACCTCGGTGCGCCGGCCTACGCGCTCAAGGCGCGCGTGCAGTTGCTGCGTGACACCGGCGCGGCGATCTCGCCGTTCAACGCCTTCTTGCTCGCCCAGGGACTGGAAACCCTGAGCCTGCGCGTCGAGCGCCACGTCGCCAATGCGCAGCGGGTCGCGGCCTACCTCGCCGATCACGCTCAGGTCGAGTCGGTGGCCTACGCCGGTCTGCAGTCCTCGCCCTGGTATTCCCGTGGTCAGAAGCTCGCGCCCAAGGGGCAGGGCGCGATCATCGGCTTCGAGATCGCCGGTGGCGTCGACGCCGGGAAGCGCTTCGTCGAGGCGTTGACGCTGCACAGCCACGTCGCCAACATCGGTGACGTGCGGTCACTGGTCATCCACCCCGCGTCGACCACCCACAGCCAGCTGACCCCCGAGGAGCAGCTCGCTGCCGGCGTGACCCCCGGCCTGGTGCGCCTGGCCGTCGGTATCGAGGGCATCGACGACATCATCGCCGACCTCGACCAGGGTTTCGCGGCGGCCAAGTAGTTCTAGGACAGGAGCACAACACCCGTGTCGGTGAGCATCGACCCCCAGGCGACCACGACGCATCAGCCCGAGTGGGAACGAGTTCCCGACGGACAGATGGTCCGAATGCGTCTGGGGTCGTTGTCTCTCGACAACGGGCAGCAACTCGACGACGTCACCCTGGCGTTCCAGCGCTGGGGGGCGTTGTCGCCTGCACGGGACAACGTGATCCTGACCCTGCACGCCCTGACCGGTGACTCGCACGTCACCGGCGCTCCCACCGACGAGCATCCCTCCCCCGGGTGGTGGGATGGTCTGATCGGGCCGGGAGCGGCCATCGACACCGACGAATGGTGTGTCATCTCCGCCAACGTCCTCGGCGGCTGCCGTGGGTCGACGGGCCCGTCGTCGCCGGATTCGCAAGGGCGGCCTTGGGGTTCACGCTTCCCCGACATCACCGTGCTCGATCAGGTGCGTGCCGAGGCAGCCCTGCTCGATGCCCTCGGCATCAAGGGAATCGGCGCGGTACTCGGCGGCTCGATGGGTGGCGCGCGTGCGCTGGAGTGGGCGATCGAGTACCCCGATCGGGTCCGCAGCGCACTGGTGCTGGCGGTCGGCGCGCGTGCCACCGCCGATCAGATCGGCACGCAGACCACCCAGATCGCGGCCATCACCTCCGATCCCGACTGGCAGGGCGGCGACTACCACGGCACCGGACGGTCCCCGATCGCCGGCCTCGGGATCGCCCGGCGCATCGCCCACCTCACCTACCGATTCGAGGGTGAGCTCGACGAGCGGTTCGCCAATACGCCTCAGGCGCAAGAGAATCCGCTTCTCGGCGGTCGCTATGCGATTCAGAGTTATCTCGAGCACCAGGCCGACAAGCTGATCGAGCGCTTCGATCCGGGCAGCTACGTGGTGCTCTCCGACGTGCTGAACCACCACGACGTCGGCCGCAACCGGGGCGGGATCGCCGCCGCCCTCGCCTCGTGCACCGTCCCGACCATCGTCGCCGGCATCGATTCGGATCGCTTGTATCCGTTGCGGTTACAAGCCGAGATCGCCGAGGGCCTCGGCAATTGCGTCGGCGGGCTCCAGGTGGTCCGCTCCGACAAGGGCCACGACGGGTTCCTCACCGAGTTCGACGCGATCGCCGATCTCCTCAAGCGCACTGTGGATCTCGCTCGCCGCTGACGCACTCACACCGACACAGACCGACCCGCCCACGCGCCTGCAGGCGTCGTGGGCGGGCGTGTCTCAGCGGGCGGGTGTGGTGGTGGTCGTCTCCGCCGGATTCCCCGCACTCGGCGCCTGCGCGGTACTCGACGACGGCTGGGAGGGCCGGATTTCCGGAGCGAATCCCGGCGCGGTCGTCTGCGGCGGCACGATGCTGGGGATCAGACCGGACGGAATCAGACCGGACGGGATCGGCAGCGTCGGATACGGAGTCAGTGTCGGGCCGGTCGGGGTGGTGGTCGACGGGGTGGTCGCCGACGGCGTGGTGGTGTTGGGCACCAGCGTCAGGGTGGTCGTCGACGTCGTGAGCGGCAGTTCGGTCGTCGCCCAACTCGGGAGTTGCTCGTGCCCGTCCGGCGAGGTCGGCGACGACACCGCGACCGAGGTCACCACCGAAGTCGTCTGGTGATGCGACGTCGTCGTGAATCCCGAATCCCGGGTGGTGTCAATGGTGTGCGCATCGGCGGTGCGCGTCGGCGAAGGCAGCGGGTCGGCGTCGTCGGTCACGGTGGCGCCGACTGCGACCGCCGCCATCACGATCGCACCGATGATCCCGGCCACGATCGCCACCGGTACCGCCGACCAGCTACGCGCGCGGCGACCGCCGATGAAGGCCAGTCGGTTGGTGCCTGCCTTGCCGGCGAGCATCGCCGCACCGGTGGCCGCGGCCAATTCCGGCGACGCCGGGGTGAGGAGTTCGAGTCCGGCATCGGGCACGATTCGTCGGGTGACGGGCAGATTCGCCAACCCACCGACCAGCACCGCGGCGTCGGGGGCGTCACCGCGCAACCGGAGATCGGCGAGATAGCGGGCGAACACCTCGCGCGCCTCGTCGACCATCGGGCCGGCAACCCGCTCGACGGTCGCCGAGGTCAACGACACCCCGGCCAGTCCTGCCGATGAGCCCAGCCCCGCAGTGGATGCACCCGAGGCGGACGTGGGGTCGGCGACCTCTTCCTTCGCTGTGCGGCAGGCGCTGACCAGCTTGGCCCGCTGGCGCTTGGTGCGGGTGCCGGCGTCGGCGCCGTCCACCTCCGCGGCGATGTGGTCGGCGAGCGCCTCGTCGATCCGGCGTCCACTGAGCACCGTCGACCTCTCGATCGACCCGACCCGGCCTGCGGCCGGATCCACGGTGTAGAGCGACACGCCGGTGTCGCCGCAATCGGCGACGACCACCGACGAGAATCGTCCGATCTGTCCGGTTCGGGTCAGGAATTCGGCGACCGCTTCTTCATCGGAGCCGAGGTGGATCTGACGGCGGGTACCCGACCCTCCCGAGCGCAGACGACGGCGCTGGGTGGCGGTCCGCGCCGCCACCCCGATCGGGCCGACGCGTAGTTCGGCGGCGCGGGCGGCGTCGAGCATCAGGTCGATGCCCGCGTTCACGCGTCCCACCGAATCGAGTCCGTCGGTGGGATCGACGTCGAAGACGCGCGCCTCGAGGGCGGTGCGACCTGCCTCGTCGTGCGTGAGCAGGACGTAATGGATCATTCCCTCACCGACGGAGACGCCCAGCGACGTGGTGTCGCCCGGTCTTGCCTGGTCGTTGATCTCGAACGTCGAACTGATGTCAATCCCCACTTAGTGTTGCTAACAATCGCTCCGCTCGGCGGAGTTTGTGCGTCGGGTCCGTACCCCGAATGTCACGCTTAGGTCACCAGTGTAATCAATCTGTGCCCAAAGGGTCGATCGACGTCGCCAGCCAGAGGATCAGCGCACCTGCCGACGCCATTGCCGCGACATCGAAGAATTTACCCCTGACCTGCAGCAACCCGGCCCGCGAGGTGGGGATCAGCGCGCGCAGGAGTGCGCCGAACAACAACGCCGATCCGAACACGAACGCTCCGCGACGCCATCGATCGAACAACACGAGTGCCGCGGCGGCCACGACGCCGAGCAGCACCAGCAGGTAGGGAATCTGTACCGCGTAGGCGCGCACCCGTCGGACGTGGCGCAACCGCTCCACCCGTCGGGGGGCGCCGCCGGTCATCGCGAACGGGTCCCGACGGCGTCGCCCGCGGCGTTCCGCACGGAGTCGCCTGCGGTGAGCGCCGCGAGCTGAGCCTCGGCCCGTTCGACGACGTTCACCAGCAAGAAGGCGCGCGTGAGCGGCCCGACCCCGCCCGGGTTGGGCGAGACGTGTCCGGCCACATCCCAGACGTCGGGCGCGACGTCGCCGCGCAGGCCGTCCTCGGTCCGGCTGACGCCGACATCGATCACGGCGGCACCCGGCTTGACCATGTCGGCGGTCACCAGATGCGGCACCCCTGCCGCGGCGATGACGATGTCTGCGCGGGCCACCTCGGCGGCGAGGTCGCGCGTACCGGTGTGGCACAGGGTCACGGTGGCGTTCTCGCTGCGCCGCGTCAGCAGCAGGCCGATGGGCCTGCCGATGGTGACGCCGCGGCCGATGACGGTCACCCGCGCACCCGCGATGTCGATGCCGTAGCGCCGTAGCAGGTGGATGACCCCCCGCGGCGTACACGGCAGGGTCGATTCCTTGCCCAGCACGAGTCGGCCGAGGTTGATCGGATGGAGGCCATCGGCGTCCTTGGACGGGTCGATACGCTCGAGCGCAGCGTTCTCGTCGAGATGTTTCGGCAATGGGAGCTGCACGATGTACCCGGTACAGGCGGGATCGGCGTTGAGTTCGTCGATGGCCGCATCGAGGTCCTCGGTCGTCGTGTCTGCGGGCAGATCCTTGCGGATCGACGACACCCCGATCCGCGCACAATCGGCGTGCTTGCCCTTGACGTAGGACTGCGAGCCGGGGTCGTCGCCGACCAGGATGGTCCCGAGTCCTGGGGTGACTCCCGCACTGCGCAACTTCTCCACTCGTGCGGCGAGGTCGGTGAAGATCTCGTCGCGGGTGGCCTTGCCGTCCAGTCGTATCGCGCTCACGCCGACCATTGTTCCATTCCGCTGTGCGACCGATCGCCCGGCCGGGCCGGTAGCCTGCGCTCATGTCGCCTGCAGCGCCCGATCGGGACGCCGATCGCGCCGGAACCCCCGTCGCCGTCACCGCTGCCGACGTGATGGCGGCGCGTGCACGACTCGCGGGCCGCCTGCGGCGCACTCCCCTGCTCGAGACCACGCTCGACACGGTCGGCGGACCGGTCGATGTGGTGTTCAAGCTGGAGTACACGCAGCTCGGTGGCTGCTTCAAGGTGCGCGGCAGTCTCAATGCGGTGCTCGACGCCGTCGCCCACGATGCCCTGCCCGAGGCCGGGGTTCTCGTGGCCTCCGGCGGCAACGCCGCGCTCGGTGCGGCCTGGGCTGCCCGACTCGTCGGCGTTCCGGCGACCGTGGTGGTCCCCGAGACCGCTCCGGCGGTCAAGATCTCGGCGCTGCGTTCACTCGGTGCGACGGTGCGGCTCATCGGCACTCGTTATCAGGAGTCCGCCGACGCCGCCGCCGCGCTGGCCGCCGACTCCGGCGCACTGCTGTTGCACGCCTACGATCTGCCGACGATCGTGGCCGGCGCCGGGACCATCGGCCTCGAGGTGGCCGAGGACCTCCCCGGCCACAGACTGCAGACCGTCGCCTGTGTCGGCGGTGGCGGTCTGCTCGCCGGACTCGCTGCCACGTTGCGGCCCGGTGACCGCCTCATCGGCGCCGAACCGATCGGCGCCTCGTGTCTGGATCAGGCCCGGGCGGCCGGAGAGCCCGTCACCGTCGAGCTGGACAGCATCGCGGCGGATTCGCTGGGTGCGAGTCGGGTCGGCGGCATCTGCTGGGCGACCATCGCCGACCGGGCCGTGGACTCCGTGGTCGTCGACGACGCCGACCTCATCGCGGCCCGCCGGATGATGTGGGACCGCTTCCGGATCGTCATCGAACACGGCACGGCCACCGCCGTCGCTGCGGTCACCACCGGCGCCGTCGAACCCGCGACCGATTCCACGTTGTGCATCGTCCTGTGCGGGGCCAACACCAGGCTCGACGACCTGCACCCGGCACAATGACAGCCATGTTCCGGATCATGTTCTACCAACCGTGCATCCCGCCCAACACCGGCAACGCGATCCGGCTGGCCGCGAACACCGGATGCGAGCTCCATCTGATCGAGCCGCTGGGGTTCTCGATGTCGGACGCCCAGGTCAAACGAGCCGGCCTGGACTACCACGAAATGGCCACGGTGACAGTGCATCCCAACCTGGTCACGGCATGGACGACGCTCAAGCCGCAGCGCGTGTTCGCCTTCACCGCGCATGCGCAGCGCTATCACACCGACGTCGACTACCGTCCCGGCGACGTCCTGTTGTTCGGCCCCGAGCCGACGGGACTGCCCGAGGAGGTTCTCGACGAGCCGGAGATCACCGACCGCATCCGCATACCGATGCTCGCCGGCCGACGCTCGCACAATCTCGCGAACGCGGCGAGTATCGCGGTGTACGAGGCCTGGCGACAACAGGGATTCGACGGAGCGGTGTGAATCCTGCGCACGTTCCTCAGCGCAGCGCTTTTCGGGCCTCCGGCCAGAAAGCCATTCCGGCGACCGCCAATCCACCGGCTCCGATGATGGCGACGGCGGCGTCCACGCTGGTACGGCCCTGCTTGGCCCAATAGACGTCCTCGAGATCGAGCAACAGGGCCAGTTCGTCGACGATGAGTCCGACGCCGGTGCCGTAGGCGATGGCGGTCGCCGGGTGGCGCCGGTGTCGTTCGGCGCCGCGCACCGCGACTGCACCGATGGCGCCGAGTAACCCGATTCCGATGTTGTAGTGGTGAAAGTGGTGTCCACCCAGACTCATTCCACCGCCGGCGGGGCCGTGACCGGCGCGAATCCAGTGCGTGATGCCGCGCGCGGTGACGAAGGTCGTGGTGAAGGCCGCCCACGACAGCACCGCGGATTGTTCGCCGGGCTCGAGCGACCCGCGCCACGCCCGTCGCAAGCGCACCCACGGCAGTCGGGCCGCGGACAGATCTGCGTCACCGGCCTGCCCGTACGCGTGCTGCGCCGGCCCACTCGGTACCGAGCCGGATTCTCCGGTATGGGGCAATTCTTCGGTTTGCGTAACCTGTTGTCGCACGGCAGATTCCGAGTGCGACGGGGAGCTGTCGGGTGACATGACCCGATGATGCCACTTCCTGCTGCTCGCGTGCGGAGACCCGAGAAACCCTCCTCAGGCGACCCGGAAGCGTTTGGTGCGTGAGGTCGCGCCGCCGATGAGGTTCACCCTCGACTTCGGCACACCCAGGTGGGCGGCGAGCAGTTCGGCGACCGCCTTGTTGGCCTTGCCCTCGGTGGCGGGCTCACGCACGTAAATCGTGATCGAGCCGTCCGGACCGGTCTGCACCAATGGTCCCTTCCGACTGTTCGGCTTCACCGTCACCACCACTTGCTGTGGCATACTCCACCCCTCGAATCGTCACGTCCCGCCGCGGCGCAGGCCCGGTGACGATTGTGCCGTATGCCCGATGCGGCCGCTCTCGCCGCATCAGCGCCGCCCGGTGTCCGGACCGATCGCAGCACAGCCCGCTGTCCCCCGGGTCACCTATCGTCGCCCCAGTGAGCCCGGAGACATCGCACGGGTTGCGTCTTCTTTGGCAACCCATGCACGGCCCCTTCACTTTCGGATGCTCGCGATCTCCTCCAATTGCGTTGCGCAACAATCTTTTTCAATATCGCATGGCCATTGTTTATATGTTCGGACGGCCGAATTTCGAGCATTGTAGACAGAATTGAAATATATGTCCTCATAACTTGTTATTGTGTGATAAGTGGCGAATCCGCCACTTACCACCAGCGACAATCGGATAGAAAGATGACCATCAACAACAGCCAGACCCCCGACCACACCGCCAAGCGCCGCAAGAAGAAGGCCCTTCTCGCCGCGGGCTCGGTCCTCGGCGTCGGCGCGGTGATCACCCTCGCCGCCTGGAACGATTCCGTGTGGGGCGACTCGCAATTCGGCACCGGCGAGAATTCCTGGAATGTCCAGGGCAGCTTCGACGCCGGGGCGAACTGGGACGAATTCCTGACACAGGACGACGCGGGCAACATGGTCTTCACTCTGGGAACCATCGATCCCAGCGCATTGATGCCCGGCGACTCCGTCCATGCGCTGGTCGGACTCAAGGAGACCGAGGGCAACATGGCCGCCGACGTCACCGTCCAGGGCGCCAGGGTCGACAGCACCAACACCCTTGGCCAGAAGCTCATCGTCAGCATTGCCGACCTGGGCGCTGTTAATCCGGGCACATACGACGGCACCGGCGGTTCGGCCATTCTGAGTAACAGCGCCATGGCCTCCGGACAGAGTTCGTCGACCGTCCGGGTCGACGCGAACGGCCAGAAATGGCTGGGGTTCACCGTGACCCTGCCGTCCGGGACCAATCCGTCGGGACTCGACCAAACTGTCAACGCGGCCTGGGAGCTGTCGGCCCAAAGCGTCGACAGCTGAGCGGATCCCGCTGGTCCCTTCCTCACGCAGGCGGCCGGCCACCGCGCCGGCCCGCCTGCCCGCATCATCACAAGAACTCAGCGACGTCCATCACTTCCGCTGTATCACAGACTTTTTCGACCGCAATCACCATCGTGGTCACCACCCACGCACTCCCCCGGGAGAGCACGATGAGAACATGTACCCCTGACACACCCATCCGGATCGGCCGCCACCTGCGTTCACTGTTGGCCATATCGATCGCCGCGGCCACCGCCATTCTCGGCTTCGGCGCGCTGACATCGCCGGTCGCCACGACCGCAACAGCGAGCACACCGACAGCGGCCACCTTCAACCTGTTCATCCCGGGGACCTGGGAGACCGACGATGCCGCCGATCCCACCTCGGCCACCGGCATGCTCGAACCGGTCGCCAACCGCATCGCCGCCGATCACGGCGCCGGCGCGGTCGTCTACTTCCTTCCCTACATGGCTCGCGCCTTCGACAACGGGCAGAGTTACGCGACAAGCAAATCCACCGCGGTCGCCAACGCGTCACAGATTCTGCGCGAACACGCCGCAGTACATCCCGATGCGAGCTACACCATCACCGGATACAGCCAAGGCGCCGACGCCGCAGGCGATCTCGCCGCCGCCATCGGTCACGGTGACGGTCCGGTGACCGCAGATCGCGTCCGCGCAGTGGCGTTGCTGGCCGACCCCCGGTCCGGAACCGACGGGGAGCAGACCGTCGGCCCCACCTCGACGGGCACCGGGATCGCCGACCCCCGCCCCCAGGGCATGGGTGCGCTCGCGGGCAAGGTGATCACGATCTGCCACCCCGACGATCTGTACTGCTCCATCGACAAGGACCGCAATCCCGTTCTCGGGCAGATCGGTTCGGCTCTCGGGACAACCACCGAGGAGACCGAATCTGCTCTCACCCGGACCGCCGACGCGATGAGCACCCTGGCCTCGCTCGACATGGCCGGAATCGCCGACAACGCCGACCGGCTCCGCGAGAGTCTCGTCGCCGGCGACCTGCGCGCCGCCCACCAGATCTCGGGAACCCTGAACAACCAATTGCGCCCGCTCGTGACGCTCGCCGCCGCCATCGATTACGGCACCGTCGCCGACGTTCTCACCGTCATCCCGGATGAGACCGGAATAACCACGGCCGCAGCCGCACTCGCCCGCATCCTGGATCGCGTCGACATCGAACGCACCGCCGACGTCGTCGGCCGGATTCAGGAACTCAGCTGGTACGTCCTCGGTCGTCTCACACCCTCCGACGCAGTCCTCACCACCCCCGATGTCGCCACCTCGGCAGGCGACGTCGTCGACATCACACGTGAACTCGGCTCCCTGGCGAATGATTTCGTCACCGGACGCAGTGCCGGTCCGTCCGGTACACCCTTGGTGTCGACCGAATTGACCGACGCCGCAAGCGCGTTGGCACGAATCATCGCCGCCCACGCGATCACCGACCCGGCGACGATCATCACCGACGCGGTCACCGCCGCCGACTTCGCCGCCTCCGACGCACATGTCGACTACCGCTCCTTCGTCGTCGACGACCACGGGACCACGGCACTCGACTGGATCGGCACCTGGCTCTCGAGCCGGATCGACGAGACCTGACCAAGCGATCGGCCCTCCACATCGGTCGCACACGAAAACCACAGCACGAGAAGGAAAGACAATGACACGCGCCATGTCGCACCGGGCGTCGTCACGGCACACCCCCGCCATCCCCGCGTGGTCGGTGCACACCACCAACGACACCGGCCCGGCGACTCCCATCGACCCCGCACCGGCGGGCCCACCGCCCCGATCACCGATTCTGCGCATCCTCGAGAACACGATCATGAATGTCCTCGCCGCCGCAGGCCTCGTGTGCATCGTGCTGGTCATCTGGGCCTTCGTGGGCAACTACTCACTGATCATGTTCAAGACCGGATCGATGTCACCGACGATTCCGCAGGGATCGCTGGCCCTGGTCCATCAGATACCGGCGTCGGAGATCTCCGTCGGCGACATCGTCACCGTCGATCGTGAGACGGGACGTCCGGTCACCCACCGGGTGACCGAGGTCCACCCCCAAGCCGACGGCCACGCGTTGATCGCCATGAAGGGCGACGCCAATCCCAACCCGGATCCGGGCATGTACCGGGTCGCCGAGGTCCGTGAAGTCGTCTGGCACGCACCAGGACTCGCCAAGGGCGTGGTGTGGCTGGCCAATCCCTACGTACTCGGCACGATCACCATCTGTGCCTCGCTGCTGGTGCTCTGGGCGTTCTGGCCACGCTCGCCTCGCATCCGCGAGTGAGCTCGCCCGCGTCCACCGTCCACCCATCCACCTGCTCGCACCGGAAACCACCATGACACGCACCAAGATCGCCGTCGTCCTCGCCGCCATCGCAACCATCGCCGCCGGCATGCTCGCCGTCCAGACCACCGGGGTACTCGCCTCCTGGCAGTCCGCGATCTGGGGTACCTCGACGTTCGCCCGGGCCGACGTCACCGAGGGGTACGCACGCTCGCTCACCGGTCGGGCCACCATCGATCGCGTCATCACCACCGACAACGTCGAGGCCACCCGCGTCACCCACACCCATGACAATCCCGGTACGTCCACCGTCACCGATGTCATCGACACCAGCGGGCTGCTCGGGATCACCAGAGCCGAGGGCGCCGGCACGTCGACCGCGAGCTACACCGCCTCCGGAAACGCGACCGGCTCGGCCTCGGCGACGATGAACAGCTTCGAGATCTACGCGACCGCACTGTCGTCGAGTCGCCGGGTTCAGCTGACCGCGCCGATCAGCGCATCGGCGGTGTGCACCGCCGACAGCGGTCCCACGGTCACCGCACCGGCGGGCGGCACGATGACCATCGGCAGCACGACGGTTGCGGTCCCCGCCGCAGGCACCTCCACCGACTTCACTGCGCCGATCACCGCCGCACGCCTGCGGGGCACGCTGACCAGCTACGCGAGCGTGACCGGGGATTCCGCGCTGTCGGCGCTGCGGCTCCAGATCGGCGAATACGACCTGTTCGGCACCAACTACTGGACCATCGATGCACTACTGGTCCGCGCGGAATGCGGATTGGGAGCCGCCCTTCCCGATGTCGACACCTTCGCCGCACCGATGAGCTCCGTCGCCGAGGAGACCCGCGCGGACGCGGAGTCCAGCACCGCAGAGGCCACCGGCGACGCCGCGGTCGATGACGAGAACACCGAGGAATCCGATTTGGCACCAAGCGATTCCGTTGCCGAATCGCCCAGCGGACCCAACACCATGACCACGGTGCAGCGCGGTGTCCCGTTCGACCTGATCGCCACCGACGGCACCGAGTTGGGTCGCGCCACAGTGCATGACGTCGTCTCGACCGCCGGCGACGACGGGATCGTCGTCGCGGTGCGGATGAGCGTCGACACGTCGGCCGAGACCGGTGGTGCACGACTGTCGCGGATGTCCGCCGACGATGTCGCACACCTCGTCAGCGGGCGGAGGATCGCTGTCGGATCGGCCGAGACCGACCGGGGCACAATGATTCCGGCCACGCTGCACCCCGAGAGCACCTACACCGGCTGGTTCGCCTTCACGGTCGGACGCGGCGGCGGCTCGGCGGTGTGGCAGCCCAGCGACACCGCGGGATGGATGTTCGCGTTGCCGAGCACGGTGATCGCCCCCGAGATCACCACGCCGGGAACCACTCCCGAGAGTGTCACGCCGGAAGGCACCACTCCCGAAGTCACCGAACCCGAGGTCACCACGCCCGACCCGGGTGCCCCCGAAGCCGGGGCAGCCGAGACGACGACGCCGGGCACCGGTGGTGCACCGACGACCGACACGGCAGGATCAACGGTGGGCACCGCACGACCAGGGACCACGGACGAGTCCGGCAGCTGACCTCCGACGGCACTGGCTTCCGGGGCAGGCACCGTAGCGCCTCACTGCCAGTCCCGCGATCGCGTCCCCACTCGAAGGTCCATGCGCTGCAATCGGTCCGCGACCACGGTGACGGCCCCTTCGGCGTTCTGCACCTTGCCGCGCACCAGCAATGCCGACGCCGAGGTCGCCAGCTCGCGCTGGCGAATCCACAAGCCCACCGAGCAGACGACGTTGACCATCCCGGTCTCGTCCTCGAGATTGATGAAGGTCACCCCGGAGGCGGTGGCCGGGCGCTGGCGATGGGTCACCGCCCCGCCCACCAGGACCCGCGACCCGTCGGGTACCGACAGCAGCCCGTCGGCGGGGATCACGCCGAGTGCGTCGAGCCGCGGACGCAGGTACTGGGTGGGGTATGCCGTCGGGGTCACCCCGGTCGCCCACGCATCGGTCGCGGCCAACTCGACATCGGACAGGCCCGGCAGGGTCGGGGTCGCCGCCGCCTGATGCAGGTCGAGGTGTTCGGCCCGGGCGCTCGACGCGGCTCCGGCCTCCCACAGGGCCTGGCGTCGGCTCAGCCCGAAGCAGTCGAACGCGCCCGCACCGGCGAGTCCCTCGAGCTGACGGGTGCTCAACGCGGCACGCCGGGACAGGTCGGTGACCCCGGTGAAATCACCATCGGCGTTGCGGGCGAGCACGATACGCTCGGCCACCTCCTCGCCGACCCCGCGTACCGCAGCCAGACCGAGCCGCACCTCGAGCCCCGTGTTCTCCAACGTCGCCTCGGTGAGTGAGCGGTTGATGTCGGGCCGGTGTACCCGCACCCCGTGCCGCCGGGCGTCGGCGACCAGGGACTGCGGTGAGTAGAACCCCATCGGTTGTGCACGCAGCAACGCTGCGCAGAATGCCGCCGGATGATGCAGCTTGAACCACGACGAATAGAACACCAGCGACGCGAAACTCTGCGAATGGCTCTCGGGGAAACCGAAATTGGCGAAGGCCGCCATCTTCTCGTAGATGTGGTCGGCGGCCTGCCCGGTGATGCCGTGAGTGCTGCGCATGCCGTCGTAGAACCGTTGACGCAACCGTTGCATCTTCTCCGGCGAGCGCTTGGAGCCCATCGCCCGGCGCAGCTGATCGGCCTCGGAGGCGTCGAACCCCGCCACGTCCACCGCGAGTTGCATGAGTTGCTCCTGAAAGAGCGGAACCCCCAGTGTGCGTTCGAGAGCCCCGAGCATCGACGGGTGTTCGACGGTGACCGGCTCGTCGCCGTTACGACGACGGATGTAGGGATGCACCGACCCGCCCTGAATGGGCCCGGGCCGGATCAGCGCCACCTCGACCACGAGATCGTAGAAGCAACGCGGTTTGAGGCGGGGCAGCGTGGCCATCTGAGCGCGCGACTCGACCTGGAACACCCCCACCGAGTCGGCGCGGCAGAGCATGTCGTAGACGGCTTCCTCGGTGAGATCGAGCTGCGCCAGATCGACGTGGATGCCCTTGTGCTCGGCAACCAGGTCGATCGCATAGTGCAGCGCCGAGAGCATACCCAGCCCCAGCAGATCGAATTTCACCAGACCGATTGCCGCACAGTCATCTTTGTCCCACTGCAGCACACTGCGATCGGCCATCCGGGCCCACTCGGTGGGGCACACGTCGGCGATCGGCCGATCACAGATCACCATCCCACCCGAGTGGATACCCAGGTGCCTGGGCATACCGGCGATCTCATCCGCCAGACGCGTGACGTCGGCGGGCGCGTGGTCGGGCATCTTGGCCCACGCATCCTGTTGTCCCGGTGCGTATCCCAGGGCGCGCGCCATGTCGCGGACCGAGGACTTGCCGCGATAGGTGATCACATTGGCCACCTGTGCGCTGTAGTCACGGCCGTACCGGCGATAGACGTACTGGATGGCCTCTTCCCGACGGTCGGACTCGATGTCGACGTCGATGTCGGGCGGGCCGTCACGCTCGGGAGCGAGGAACCGTTCGAACAACAACTCGTTGGCGACCGGGTCGACATTGGTGATACCCAACGCATAACAGACCGCGGAGTTGGCAGCGCTACCACGCCCCTGACACAGGATGTCGGCGCTCTTGCAGAAATCGACGATGTCGGCGACGACCAGGAAATAGCCAGGGAACGTGAGGGTTTCGATGATCGCGAGTTCGTGTTCGATCTGCCGATAGGCCTGTGGATGTTGCGCAGGCGTGCCGTAACGCCGGAGTGCCCGGGTCATCGTGAGGTGACGCAGCCAGGTGGCCTCGGTATGACCGTCGGGCACCTCGAAGGGTGGCAGTTGCGGTGCGATCAAACCCAATTCGAAGGCACAGTCGCCGGCGATGTGCACCGCGTTGTCGATGGCCTCCGGATGCGCGGACAGCAATCGCGCCATCTCGTCACCGCTGCGCAGATGCGCACCGCCGACCCCGGGCATCCACCCGGCGATGGTGTCGATGTCGGTGCGGGCGCGAACCGCGGCCATCGCCATCGCCAGACGTCGCTGGGGCGGTCCGGCGAAATGCGCACCGGTGGTGGCCACCGTCGGCAACGCGAACAGACCGGCCAGAGAGGACAATACGGCGTTGCGTTCGTCGTCGTCGGGCTGGCCGGTGGCGGTGAGTTCGACGGCCACCCCGTTGCGGCCGTAACGGTCGACGAGATCGCCGAGAGCTTTCTGCGCGGTCGCACGTCCGCCCCGCTCGAGGGCTCGGCGTACCGACCCCTTACGGCAGCCGGTGAGCACGAGCCAGTGACCGCCGTGGTCGGTCAGCCGGTCGGGGTCGTAGCGCAGCAGCCCCTTCTCGCCACCGGTCATGTGCGCGTCGGCGATCAGCCGCGAGAGCCTGCGATAGCCCTCGCCGTCTCGGGCCAGGACCAGCAGGTGCTCGCCCGGCGGGTCGTTGACACCGGTCCGCGCCACGTCGGGCTGCAGGGACAGCTCGGCGCCGAAGACCGTCGGCATCCCGAATTCCCGTGCGGCCTCGGCAAATCGGACGACGCCGTAGAAACCGTCGTGGTCGGTGATCGACAAGGCCTTCAGATCGAGGCGCTGCGCCTCGGCGACCATCTCCTCGGGCATCGACGCCCCGTCGAGAAAGCTGTAGGCACTGTGCGCGTGCAGTTCGGCATAGGGCACACCCGAGGGCTCACGATCGATCTCGGGCGCGACGTAGGGTCCACGTTTGCGCGACCATGCCGGGGAGTCACCACCGTCACCGGGACCGAAGAACTCGCCGGGCCGCTCGCCGGCTCGCGAGCGGCCGGAGAGCACTCGCTCCATCTCCGACCAGGTCGGTGGTCCATGGTTCCAACCCACTCATCGAGCATAGAACATGCGTTCTATTCGCGTCGGTCTTACCTCATCCTCTCAACTCTTCGGCGAGACGGGCCAGTCGTCGGGGTAACGGTCGGCGACCTCATCTCGCATACGTCGCAGCCCCTTGCGCGCCCGGGCGGTGAGCCGATCGCCGAACACCATGCCGGCCAGATGATCGGTCTCGTGTTGCAGACACCGGCCCAACAGCCCGCCGGCGGTGATCGTCACCGGCTCGCCGAACTGGTCCTCACCGTGACAGGTGGCGACCGACGGACGCGACAGGGTGGCGTACGCACCCGGATACGACAGACACCCCTCGTCGTAGTCGACGAGGCGGCGGTCGCGTCCCTCGGGCAGTTCGAGGCGCGGATTGCAGACAACCCCGGTCCGTCGCGTTCCGGTCTCGTCGCCGCAGTCGTAGATGAAAACCGCGAGGTCCACCCCGATCTGGGCCGCGGCCAGGCCCGCACCGGCCGCCGCGGTGTTGGTGGCGAACATGTCGGCCAGCAACGTCTGCAATTCCGGGCCGAAGTCGGTCACCGGGCGCGCCTCGCGATGCAACACCG
Organism: Gordonia sp. YC-XJ4; assembly: GCF_059511865.1. Lineage (NCBI taxonomy): Bacteria > Bacillati > Actinomycetota > Actinomycetes > Mycobacteriales > Gordoniaceae > Gordonia > Gordonia sp. YC-XJ4. The sequence goes on along the minus strand of NZ_CM183447.1, from coordinate 1,993,797 downwards.
GATCACCCCAGGCGACGATGGGGCGCACGGTTCCGAGCTTCAGCAATTCGGCGATGGGCATGCACACAGTTTCCTCCGCCGATGAGCGCACTGTCACCCGGGCTCGTCGCACACCGCCGACAGCGCCCTCCAGACCCGCGACAGCGCTCTACCAAGCGCTCTCGACGCGCGGGTGAGCGCCATCGACGCAGACGACTACTGCCCTGTGGGCGTGAAGAAGATCAATCGATTGCCGAAGGGATCGGGCACTCGGACCTCGTCCCGCCCCGGCTCGTGGACGAGTCCGATCCGCAACGGGTAGATCGTGCTGTCATGCAGCCGACGCTGCAGAGCAGCGGCGTCGCGCACCCGGATGCGCACCGCACATCCGGGTGTGGCATCGCCGTGGTGCTCGGACAGGTGCAGCACGCACCCCTGCCGGGATACCTGGCGATAGAGGGGCATTCCCGGTTCGAAGCGATGCTCCCAGTCCACACCGAATCCGAGGAAGTCGAGATAGAAGCGGTCGGCCTCGTCACCGGGAAATGTGCGCACGATCGGAACCGTGATGGGATCGGAGCAATTCTCCGACGCTGCTGCGCACGTGTTCCAGTCGCGGAAACCCAACTGTGCCGCGACGATTTCGAGCGCGCGTGAATGAGTGATCGTCACGTCCGATTCTGCGAGGCGTGCTCGCAACGTGACGGCCATGGCCTTGGGGCTGAGGTGGTTGTCCATGAGACGACTCCTGGTGCGGCGGTGGTCGATACGTCAGTGATCGAAGGTCGGGTTCTCCATTGCGATCACCGTACCCACCGCGACAGCGCGCTCGGCATCATGGCGGGCGCTGTCGGCGTCGTGCCGGGCGCCGTCGACGACTATGTGATCGGCACCGAATCCCAGAAGTCGCACTGGTGCTCGGCACGGAAGTCGACGCCGTGCACTCCGTCGGCCGCAAAGGACTGCACCGGACCGCTCGCCCCCGACACCGACGGCCACTGCGGCTGGTCGGCGGCCGTGGGTGTACCCGAATGCGCGAACGACGTCCAGTACCCGATCATCGCCGCCGACAGCGTGGACTGGGGAGGTCGCGGGACGAGGTTGGTGCCGTTCAAGTCGAACAGGTACGGCAATTCGTCGGCGTGGAACGCAGCCTTGGGCACTGCCGGATTGTCCCCACCGCTCACGTTCGGCCCTGACGCATCGGCGAATTCATAGGTGAAGGTCGTCGCGTGGCCGGACAAGTCGTGGGCCGCCCGAAGGGTCGGGCAGGACCACCCCGAATCGGTGAACACCCGCGCCAACGCGGCGGGCGCCGACGAGAACGACGACAACGGATACCGCGCGGCGACCTCCTGTGCCCGTACCCCGTACGCGGCCCGTAGGTCGGCCGGATAGGACTCGGCGGTGTAGGCGTGCGGGTCTGCCGTCACCGCGCCTGCGGTGAAGGCGCCGTTCTCTTCGGCGTTTCCGCCGGTGATGACCGGGATACGCAGGGTGGTGCCGTCGGCGACGGCCGTGGCCGGACTCGTGGGCAGCAGCGCGGTGCCGTAGGCGAGTCCGTTCGAGAACGTCTCGTTCTGGGTCAGCAGTTTCTCGACGGGCAGGTCCCGCAGGCAACGCACGGTGTCGGCACCGGCACACCCCAGCGATGCCGCGACCTGCGCACCGGTGGCCTCCGATTGTTCAAGGGGTGCATACGGACGTGACTGCGGAACTCCGGGGAACAGACTTCCGGTGGGGAAATCCAATGCGCACGAACCGGACTCGATGATGGCCTTGTCGATGAGTCCCTTGGCGGCCGGCGAGGTCAGGGCCGCACACGCCGACATGCCGCCTGCCGATTCACCGAACACGGTCACATTGCCGGGATCGCCACCGAACGCCCGGGCGTTGTCGTGTACCCAGCGCAACGACTGGATCTGATCGGCGAATCCGAAGTCACCGGACCCGGCGAGTCCCGGCAGTCCGAGATAGCCGAAGATCCCCAACCGATAGTTCACCGTCACCACGACGACGTCACCGGCGTCGGCCAGACGCTGTGCGTCGTACGACGATCCGGACCCGCTGACATATCCGCCGCCGTGCCACCACACCATCACCGGTAGCGATGAGCCATCGGAAATCCGTTGCGGGGTGGTCACATTCAGGTACAGACAGTCCTCGCTCTGCGTGGGTGGCGGCTTCCCCGGTACCGGCGTCGCCGCCTGCGGGCACTGGGGCGCCACACCGGTGGCGTCGACATCGGCTTTCGGGTCCGACACCGGGACCGGTGGCGCCCAGCGCCGATCCCCGGTGGGCGCTTGGGCATAGCGAACACCGGTGAACTGACGGGTGGCCCCGACCGTGTGGCCGTGCAGGACCCCACTGCTGGTCGACACCTGCAGCGGCGCAGCATGTGTGGAGTCATCGGCGCTCGTGCACGCCACACCGCCGACGATGATGACGGCGATCAGCGTGATGGTCGAACTCAATCGTCTCAGGCACTGTGTCATGTCGCCCTCCGTGGGCTGGAGATCCGCGGGTGTCGAATCCGCGGTGGTCGGATTCGCGGTGGTCGGATTCGCGGTGGTCAGATTCGCGTGGTCAGATCCGCGACTGCTCGGCGCGTAGCCCCGCCAGCACGAATCGGTCGAGTTCCTCGGCCACCGCCGCCGGCGGATCGCCGGCGATGATCCGCCGCAGCCCGAGGTCGAGCGTGACGCGCACGAGATCGGCGGCCAGCCCCACGTCGAAGGACCGGAACAGGCCGGCTTCCTGCCCGCCGGTGAGGATCGCATCCACCGCTGTCATCTCCTCTCGGTGATGATCGCTCTCGTCCCGGTTCGGGGCGTCGGGATCGTCGGACGCATACAGCGCCGAGAGAACTCTCATCTCTCGCACGTGGCGGGCGTAAAAGGCGATGCTGCCGCGGATGAACGCCGTGAGCATCGCCTCCGGCGACCGCGCCGCGTTGGCCTCTGGCTGGACCTCACTGCGGCCGAGATCATAGATCTGCTCGACAACCGCCGCGAAAAGTGCTGCGCGACTGTCGAAATGATAGGTGATCAGCTTGCGGCTGACCCCCATCTGTCGTGCGATGCGTACCAGTGACGCCTGGCTGACGCCGATCTGGTCGATGACCTCGACAGCAGCTTCGATCATCTGCTGCCGACGCACCCGCGCGATCATGGAAGTAGCGGCCACCACGGCAAAACTACCACCCCTGGCAATCATTTACCAGGGGTGGAAAATTTATCCGCGAGCCTCCAATGCCTGTGGTGCACCGACCGCCGCGCGAGCCACCAGACCTTGCCTGCGACGGCCCGGAGTGACAGGGTGTGAACCAGCACACCGATCTTACTGTCCAGTAAGAATGGTGTTTTCGTCAGCCTGCGAACATGGAGTTCACCGTGACCTCGTACTTTGTGACCGGTGGCAGCGGATTCATCGGACGCCGCGTCATCAGACAACTACTCGCAACCGATCCCGACGCGCAGATCCACGCGCTCGTCCGCCAGGGCTCACTGCCCCGATTCGTCGACACCGTGCGCAGCTTCCCCGGTTCGCACCGCGTCCACCCGGTCATCGGGGATCTCACCGTCGACGGCCTTGGCGTCGACGACAACGACATCGAGGTCGATCACGTCGTCCATCTCGCCGCGATCTATGACATGGCAGCCGACGCGGCCAGCCAGCATGCCGCGAATGTGGAGGGCACCGCACGGGTCGCGGACTTCGCCGTCGCCCATGATGCGATGTGCCATCACATCTCGTCGATCGCGGTGGCCGGTGACCACGCGGGCGAGTTCACCGAGCAGGACTTCGATCTCGGGCAGGGTTTCCCGACGCCCTATCACCGCACCAAGTTCGAGGCCGAGAAGGTCATCCGCGAGCGTACGGGTTTGCGCTGGCGTGTGTATCGCCCGTCGGTGGTCGTCGGCGACTCCCGTACCGGCGAGATGGACAAGATCGACGGCCCGTACTACTTCTTCGGTCATCTTCGTCTGCTGGGGAAACTGCCTGCGGCACTGCGTCTCCCGTTTCCCGACCTCGGACGCATCAACATGGTACCGGTGGACTATGTGGTCGACGCCCTCGTCGCCCTGATCGGTCTCGACCCGGAATCCGACGGCCAGGTGTATCACCTCGGAGACCGCCGCGAGGTGACGATCACCGAGATGTACAACGCACTGGCCCCATCCCTGCGAGCCCCCAAGGGCATCAACGCGATCCCCCACCAGATCGTCGGACGCGCCACGTCGTTGGCCGGCACTCCCCCGTTACGCCTCGGCCGCAACCTCATCGCCCGCCAGGCCGGTATCCCGCCCGCCCTGCTCGACGGCATGGATCTGCCCGTGACGTTCCGCTCCGACCTGACCATCGCACGGCTGGCCCGATTCGGGATTCGCCCACCGGAATTCGACGACTACGCGCCCTTGCTCTGGCGGTACTGGGAGCGCGCACTCGACCCGGCGCGTCATCGGCGATCCGATCCGCGCGGCCCGCTCGTCGGCAAGGTCGTTCTGATCACCGGTGGCTCGTCGGGAATCGGCAAGGCCACCGCCCGCATGTGCGTCGAGCGGGGTGCCACGGCGCTGATCGTCGCACGCCACTCCGAGGAGCTGGAATCCGCGGCGCGCGAGGTGAATTCGGCGACACCCAAACCCGGAATCCCTCGCGGGCAGGCGATCCCGTTCGTCTGTGACATCACCGACGAGGAGTCGGTACGCGCCATGGTGAAGACCGTCATCGTCGACCACGGTCACGTCGACGTCCTGGTCAACAACGCCGGCCGTTCCATCCGCCGGGCGACCATCAACGCCGTCGATCGCTCCCACGACTATCACCGGGTGATGGCGGTCAACTACTTCGGTGCGGTCAATCTGGTACTGGCGTTGCTACCGCACATGGTCGAACGCAACAGTGGCCACATCGTCAACGTCACCTCGATCGCCGTGCAGGCGCGCGGCGCCCGCTTCGGCGCGTACGCGGCATCGAAAGCGGCACTGGAGGCGTTCAGCGATTCGGTCGCCGCCGAGACCTTGTCGGATCACGTGACGGTCTCCCATGTGCGGCTCCCACTGGTTCGGACACGAATGATCGCGCCGACCGAGCAGTACCGGGACTCGGCCGGGGTGTGGTCGGTCGACAAGGGCGCCTCACGCGTACTGGATGCGATTCTGCGCCGCCCACAACGGGTGTCGACACCACTGGGTGACCTCGCCGACCTGGGCCACCGCTTCGCCCCACGGCTGACCACCCGGATCATGCATCAGGACTACCTCCTCAGCCGCGAATCGACGGCCGCTCTGGAGAACTCCACAGCCGGTGACACCCCGTGACCGACACCCCGTATCTGGCAGTCGATCTCACTCGACTCGAGTCCAACCTCACCGCCATGGCGCGACGCTGCGCCGACCTCGGCGTGGCACTGCGCCCACATGCCAAGACCCACAAGTGCATCGAGATCGCTCGGCGCCAGATCGACTGCGGTGCGACGGGTCTGACGGTGGCAACCATCGGTGAGGCCGAGGTGTTCGCGGCCGCGGCAGAACAAACCGGGTGTCGCGATCTGTTCATCGCCTACCCGCTGTGGGTGACCGCCCACACGGGTGCGCGGTTACGCGAAATCGCTCGCGCGGTGTCGATGCGCGTGGGTGTCGACTCGATCGCCGGAGCGCACCGCCTCGCCGCCGAGGTCGCACGGCCCGATACACATCTCGAGGTTCTCGTGGAGATCGATTCCGGACATCACCGCACCGGGGTGGCGGCCGAACAGGCCGGGCAGGTGGCGGCAGCAGCAGCCGACGCGGGCCTCGACGTGGTGGGTGTGTTCACCTTCCCCGGACACGGATACGGTCCCGGATCGGCGCGCGCCGAGGCCGCCGCCGCCGAGGTGGTGGCGTTGCGCGACGCGGCACAGTCGTTGCGCGACAACGGTATCGATCCCCGCGTGATCAGTGGCGGATCGACCCCGACGGTCGAGTTCGCCGAAGCCGGAGCCCTCACCGAGATCCGGCCCGGTGTCTACCCGTTCAACGACGCCCAGCAGGTGGAGTTGGGCAGCGCCACCGTCGACGAGGTGGCGCTGACCGCGGTCACCACGGTGGTCCATCGATCGCGATCGCGGGTGATCGTCGATGCCGGCAGCAAGATCCTCGGCGCCGACCGGCCCGGGTGGGCAACGGGTTTCGGGCATGTCCTCGACTCCCCGCGAGCCCGGATCACCGCGTTGTCGGAACATCACGCCACCATCGACTACCCCGAGGACGACGACCCCGAGGGGCCGGCGAGGATCCCCGATCCGGGAGACCGGATCGAGGTGATCCCCAACCACGTGTGCACGGCCGTGAACCTCGTCGATGACCTGATCGTGAAAGGCCAAGGGGAACAATCACTGTCGTGGCGCGTCGCCGCACGCGGCCGCAACAGCTGAAGCCAGGTCGCTCAGTCGTAGACCCCCTCCACCACCCAGCCGCCGGAGCGGTAGCACAGCAGCAACGCGCGCGAGTCGTCGAGCAGCACCTGCGCGCGAGCACTGATCGCCTCATGCCCCGATTCCGGACCGGCAGGTTCCAGACCGACCGGCCACGGCCCGGCCCACCACCGTACCTCCCAGCCCTGCCGGGAGGGTTCGGGCATCCGGACCATCGTCGGTTCGGCGGTGAACGCGCCTCGCGGGGTGACCTGCACCGGCTCTCCCGCGGGATCGATCACCTCGACCGGCGCGTCGGACGACATCGTCGGTGCCGGTTGGGGCAGGCGGCCCGGCCAGGGCGCCTCCGGGTCGCGCCCGGGCACCGGGTCCTCGCCGAGGGTGATCATCGAGATCTGTTCGGCGGGACCGCGTCCACCGCTGAGCACGGGTATGCGCACCGCATCGCCGCCGAGCAGGCCCTGCACCCGCTCCATGCTGCGGCGCGCTCGTTCGGTCAGTTCCGGTTCGCCGGGCAGCCCGGCACCGGTCAACGCGTGCTGCAGCATTCCGGCGTCGACGACCTCGACGGGCACCAGCCGTAGGACCGCGATCGGTGAATCCGGCCGCGCGTCGCCGGAACCCCGGGTACGACCACTGGTCATCCATCCCTCGAGTTGCCAGCGGATACGGTCGGCGGTCGCCGACGCGGTGAGCGGTTGGCCGCATCGCCAGGTTCGCGAATGACGCTGTCCGCGTTCGGTGATCGCTTCCACCGTCAACTTGGTGCAGGCCACCGACGCATCGACGAGACGGCGGTGCAGCAGTTCGGCGATCCGGCGGCCGGCGAAGGCAGCCGCGTCGATTCGATCGATCAGCGGGTCGCACGGGTACTCGATCACCAGGTCTTCCGGCAGCGCCTGCGTCGAGGGCGGACGGCCCGGCTGGGCGGCGGCCTGCCGATGTGCGATGACCGCGTCTGCGTCGAATCTCGTGGCGACGTCGGACGCCGCCATCGCGGCGAACGCCCCGATGGTCCGTAGGCCGAGCCTGCGGAGCAGATCGACCAACTCGGTGCGGCCGGGCCCGCACAGGGAGGGTTCGGCCGCGAGGTCGGCGATCGGCCGATCCGCCAGGTGCTCACGATCGCCGCCGGGCGGCACGCTGCGTCCGGTGCGCGCGGCCAGAACCGCGGTGAACAGTTCGTCGGCGACGCCGACCTGTGACTCCACTCCGCACGCGGAGACCCGGTCGATGAGTTCCTCGGCGAGTTCGGCCTCTCCCCCGAACACCCGCGCCGCACCCGACAGCCGCAGGACCACCAGCCCGGGCCGCACCACCTCCATCGCCGGGACCAGATCGGCGACCGCGGCGGCCACCGGCTCGAACAACCGGCCGTCCCGATGTTCGTCAGCGGTGACGACCGTCATCTCCGGACACACCGATTGCGCCTGCCGTTTACGCATCCCCCGCCGAACCCCGAGCGCCCGCGCCGGGGCCGAGCAGGCGATCACACGATTGGCGTGCAGCACCGCCACCGGGTGTCGGGGCGGCAGATCGGCATCGGCGGCGGCGGCCGTGGCGGGCCAGTCCGGACACCACAGCGCCAATACCCGCGCCTGCGCGGCCATCAGTTGGCCACCGCGCCGGGCGCGTCGGCGGCCACCGACACCGACGGCCCCACCCGTCGGATATGTACCGCGTCGTCGCCGAATCCGCCTGCGGTGATGTCGATCTCGGCGGAACGTCGGCGGTGGTCGCGACCACCGACGACGATCTGCAGCCGCATGCCACCGACCCGTCCATAACCCCGATGTGCACCGGCGAGATCGGCGGCCTCCGGGCCGTGTCGATAACCGATCACCCTCGCATCCATCCGGGTGTGGGCGCCGGGCCAGTCGCCGTCGACGACCACCAGCGACGAACCCTGCTGGCGCGCACGGCCCCCGACCACCCGGCTCCGCGAGGGGGCGACGGTGGTCCCGCGCAGCCCCACCACGACCACGTCCATGCCGTCGAGCAGTACCGCGGCCACTTCCACCGGGTCGATACCCGGGTCGGGGACCACCGCGATCCGACGCAGATCGGCGCCCATCTCCACCGCGGCGAGCAGATTCAGGCGCGGCATCCCGACGATGCCCACCTGGTGTCCCGCCTGCGTGAGGGTGGCGATCATCGCCATCAGCAGCGACCGCGCACCCCGGTAACCGACCACCGTGCCCCGGGCGATCCCGTGCTGTCCGGAGCTCCCGTCCTTCCCGATTCCGCTGCGGGGCAACAGGTCTGCGATGGCGTCCGGTAAGGCAAAGACCTCGGCCGGCCCAGGCTGTACCGAGCGTCTGTCGGGCATCCCCGACATCACCGCCATCTTTCGGCGCAGGGAGTCGAGGGTGTCGGGATCCGCACGTCCCGACCCTTCTCGCCCACCCCGATCCAGTGGCACCACACTCATGACACACCCCTTCCGGCCAGCGCACACAATGCTCGGCGGGCCGGGAAGTGCCACACCATCGCGTCCCATCCGACTCGGGGAATCACCCCGCGAATCGAATGTTTTTTCGATGTTCCGATCGTACGACGCGGCTCCGACAGTCCGCAACCGCGCAGGTCGCCCGAGCTTCTTCCCGAAGAAACAAGACCTTCCCCGCAAAATCTCCCGAGGAAGAACGAAAACCCTCGGGAAGAACGAGCGATCTCAGAACAACGTGAGCGCTTGTGCCAGTTCGGGTTCGGCCACCGGATCGTCGACGCCGGAAGGCTGCTCCGGGTGCCCCACACGCGAGCCCGACGCCCCGGCCAACCCGTGACGTGCCACCATCGGCCGCATCCGTTCGCGCAGCCACGACGAATACTCCGGGGTGACGTAAGCGCCCCGCCCGTAGAGCGTGCGATATCGGCGGACGAGCGCCGGGTGATGCTCGGCGAGCCAGGTCAGAAACCACGGCTTGGTGGCACCGCGCAGATGCATCGGGATGACGGTGACGCCCGACGCCCCGGCCTCGGCGAGCGAGGCGAGCAGGGCGTCGAGGTGCGCGCTGGAATCGGTCAGGTACGGGATCACCGGGGCGACCATGACGTGCGGGGCGAACCCGGCCTCGGCGATGTCGCGGATCAGTGCCAGCCGCGCCGCGGGCGACGGCGTCCCCGGTTCGATCTGCTTCTGCAACTCGGCATCATGAAAGGCCAGCGAGATGCTCAGCGACACCGGCACCTGCCCGGCGGCCTGACGCAGCAGGGGCAGATCACGTCGCAGCAGCGTGCCCTTGGTGAGGATCGAGAACGGCGTGGCCGATTCCGTCAGCGCCGAGATCACGCCGGGCATCAGCCGATAGCGGCCCTCGGCCCGCTGATAGGGGTCGGTGTTGGTGCCCAGGGCCACCGGTTCCCGACGCCAGGATCGACGCCGTAATTCCTTGCGCAACACCGCGGCCACGTTGAGTTTGACCACGACCTGCGAGTCGAAGTCCCGGCCCGCGTCGAGGTCGAGGTATTCGTGGGTGGGCCGGGCGAAGCAGTACCGACAGGCATGGGTGCACCCCCGAAAGGTGTTGACCGTGTAGGTGAACGGCAACCCGGACTCCTCGGGCACCCGGTTGAGCGCACTCTTGGCGAGGACCTCGTGAAAGGTGATGCCCTCGAACTCCGGGGTCTGCACCGATCGCACCAGCCCGGCCCGGCCCAGACCCGGCAGGGCACCATCGTCGGCTTCGACAGCCTGTTCGGACCAACGCATACCCGGAGTCGAACACATGTGCTAGGTCTTGTCAATCCAGCGCGCACAACACCCTCGGGCGGGAGCGGCGTCGACCCTCCCAGGGGTCTCGGAGTTCAGGACGTCGGGCACGTCGCGCACGGAGGGTTCGCAGGGCACACCGGTACCTGCATCGGTCATGATTCGGGTGCGAAGAGTCGGTCGAGATGCTGGTCAATCGCCGCGAGTGCCGCTCGCGGTTCGATGACGTCGAGGTCGAGAAGAGGGCCGAGTCCGGTCAACGCAAGGACCAGATCCGTTTCGATGACCGGGTCGCAACCGCGACGGATATGCCCCTGGCCGATCGCCTCCCGGATGAGACTTTCCACCATCGCGCGTCCCTCCCGCAGTCCGCGTCCAACCTGCTGACGCAGCGATGAGTCGTGCATCGCCTCGAGCACGTAAGCGGCGTTCATACGGCTGGTGGCACGGGAGTCAGGGCGCAGAGGAAGCATCTCCGTGAGGACCACTCGCAGCACGTCGCGAGGATGCAGGGGTTGGTCGAGCGACGTCAGGCTTCGTGAGACTCGGCGAGATGTTTGTTCCGACGCAAACTCCATCGCGAAGGCCAACATCTCGGCACGAGAAGAGAAGTAGTGCTGCAACTGACCCAGTGAAACCCCCGCCTCAGCGGCAACTTCACGCATGGTCGCCCGTGCCCAACCGTGCTGATCAACGACGCGCCACAGCGCATGAGCGATCGACTCACGCCGCTGATGATGATCAACCTGCTTTGGCACTCGTAACCCTCTCACTGTTGCAATACAGATGACATAATACATCTGACCGAAATAGATTCACGACATGGAGTGCTGACGATGCATGAGCACACGCCGCCCCTGACGTTCTGCAACCCGTCCGCTTTCGCGTTCGACTCCGAAACGGCGATCGCTCTGCTCGCCGACATGCATATTCGGAAGGCGATCGAACGGGGCGACTTTGATGACCTCCCCGGCAGCGGCCAGCCACTGGATCTGTCCGATGCCGATGACCCGGACTGGTGGCTCAAGAGGTTCATGAAGCGCGAGGGACTCGTTTTCCTGCCGCCGTCCATTCAGTTACGAAAAGATGATGCCGCCCTGGATGAGCAACTCGATCGGCTATCGAACGAGAAGGCCGTTCGACGCGAGATTGCCCAGTTCAACGACCGGGTGATGCACGCTCGTCTCCAGCTGCCATCCGGACCGCCGCTGATCACCATGCCCCGTGACACCGAAGCCACGGTGGCTGCATGGGCCGAACGCAAGGCGGCGCGATCTGCGGAAGCACGCTCCATGCCACGTCAAGAAGCGAAGGCGCAGAAGCGGTCTCGCCGAGGTATCTTCGGCAAGGCGGGTCGACGACATCACTGAGACCGCGATCGGCCAGGTGTGCCGGTACCGGTCGACCGCACCGCTTCCAGGAGGCGGCTCCATCGCGAACGCACCACCCGGCATCCGTTTGCCGCGCGCCTCCCATCCACACCAGACGACTGACTCCCCTTTTCGACGGACAGCCCAGCTCACACCGGGCGGTGCGCCTGAGCGCCACGGCTATCATCGCTGTCATGCCCGCCGACGTCGACAGCCACCGGACACCCGGCCCCAATTTCTTGGTGGCCGGACGCTATCGGCTCGTCTCGCGCATCGGCGGCGGTGGCATGGGCACGGTCTGGCTCGCCCGCGACCAACTCCTCGACCGTGAGGTGGCCGTCAAGCAGGTCCTCTCCACCGAGGGATTGTCGGAGGACTCCGCGGAAACCGTTCGGCAGCGCGCGATGCGCGAGGGCCGGATCGCGGCCCGACTGAGCCACCGCAACGCCATCGCCATGCACGACGTCGCCCTCGACGGCGGCGAGCCCTGGCTGGTGATGGAGTATCTGCCCTCACGCAGCGTCGCCCAGATCCTGCATGCCACCGGAACTCTCGAGGTCACCGAGGCCGCGAAGATCGGCGCACAGGTCGCCGACGCGATGGTCGAGGCGCACGCATCGGGAATCATCCACCGCGACATCAAACCCGGCAACATCCTCATCGCCGGGGGTGGGCGTCAGGCCGGGCTGGTCAAGATCACCGACTTCGGCATCTCCCGCGCCAAGGACGATGTCACCCTCACCCAGACCGGCCTGATCACCGGTACCCCAGCCTATTTCGCACCCGAGGTCGCTCGCGGCGACGAGCCGGCCGAGCCGTCGGATGTGTACTCTCTCGGCGCCACCATCTACACGATGGTCGAGGGTGAACCGCCGTACGGCGTCGACGACAACTCGCTGGTGATGTTGCATCGGGTCGCGCGTGCGCAGATCAATCCGATGAAGCGGGCCGGCGTACTCGAACCAGTGCTGTTGCGGATGCTCGAGCCGAGCCCTCGGCGCCGCGTCTCGATGGCGCAGGCGCGTGACGAACTCGCCCGGATCGCCGCGGGTGAGCACGGCTCCACCGAGCAGGTGCTGACCAGCCTTGTCTCCCGATCCGACCTCGGGCGCAACACCCGGCCCCGCACGGCACCACCAGGGCCACCGCCGGCGTCGGGCTCCTCACCCCGCGGAATGACCTCGAATCCCGCTGCACCACAACACCATTACGATCCCACCCGCGTGGCGACGCCACCGCCCTACGATCCGGCCCGAGCGCCCGGCGCCATATCCCGTCCCGGTGCCATGTCCCATCCCGGCGCCCAGCCTCCGGGACAGTACTCGCCGCGCTATCCGACGGCACCGTCCTACAGCAGCGCGATGCCGCCACTCGGTCCACCCGCGCCGCACCGGCAGACCTCGCCGGGTGTCCTTGCCGCCGTGGTGTTCTTGTTCTTCGTCGTCCTCGCCGCCATCATCGTGCTGGTGATCGCGCTCGTCTGATCAAGCGCTCGACTGATCAAGCGCTCGGCCATCAAGCACTCGCCCATCAAGCATTTCGGTCGGATCCGGGCGAGGCACGGTTCACCCGATATGACGGGTCGCCGCCCACCGGGTGAGCGCATTCCGGTTGGACTGCTGGGTCTTTCGCAGCACGTTGGAGGCATGGGTCTCGACGGTCTTGATCGAGATGAACAGTTCCTCGGCGATCTCGCGGTAGGTGTACCCGCGTGCGAGCAGTCGCAGGACCTCGAGTTCCCGTCGGGTCAGCGAGTCGAGTTCGGGGTCCAGTTGCGGCTCCGGCGTCGACGATTTGCCGGTGAAGGAGTCCAGCACGAATCCGGCCAGACGTGGACTGAACACGGCGTCGCCCTCGGCGACCCGACGGACCGAGTCGGCGAGTTCGCTCCCGTCGATCGTCTTGGTCACGTAACCGCGGGCACCGGCGCGAATCGTGGCGATCACGTCCTCGGCCGCGTCGGACACCGACAATGCCAGGAACACCGGGGCATCGACTCCCAGCGCGTCGGTCACCCCACGCAGCACCGCGACCCCACCACCGGCGGGCATGTGCACATCGAGCAGCACCACATCCGGTCGCAGACGGGTGATCCCGGCGATCGCCTCGGCGACCGTGCCCGCCTCGCCGGCGACCGTCAGACCGTCCTCCCCGGCGAGTTCGGCCCGCACCCCCGACCGGAACACGCCGTGATCGTCGACGAGGAACACCCGGTAGTGCCCGGTATGCGGCGCTTCGATGGTCATGATGCCTTTCCGTGGTCGGTGCTCGGATCGTCGGTGTTCGGATCGTCGGTGGCGTGCTGGTCGGTGACTCGCTGGCCGGGGCCGGTGTGGTCCGTGCCGGTGTGGTCGGAACCCAGGTGCCCTGCACCGCGATTCCCGGGAGTCCGGACGACCGAGGGATCCTCGCCGGAAATGGGGATATCCGAATGCTTTTCGAGATCGGCCCCGGCCTTCTCGTCCTCGTGCGGGACGGAATCCCCACGGGGCATGGTGACCCGCACATTGGTGCCACGCCCGGGCGCCGAGCGGATCGACACCTGTCCGCCGACGCGCTCGGTGCGGGCCCGGATCGACCGTGCGATGCCCTGACGATCACCGTCGACCCGGTCGGGATCGAAGCCGACGCCGCGATCGCGCACGTACACCTCGACCTCGTCGTCGCCGACCTCGAGGTAGACATCGATCTTGCGTTCGCCGGAGTGCTTGGCCGCGTTGATCAATGCCTCCCGGGTCACCCCGATCAGCGCGGGCCACCGTTTCGCGATCGACTTGTCGGGCTCCTCGTCGGGCCGCAGATCGCCGACCGTCACCACCTCGACCTCGACGCCGTAATGGTCTTCGATCTCGCCGGCCACGCTGGTCACGGCGGCAACCAGGGACCCGCCGCGCTGCGCCGGATCACCGAACAGCCACGTCCGTAACTCGCGTTCCTGACTGCGAGCCAGGCGCGCGACCTCCTCTGGCTTGGCGGCCTGCTTCTGGATGAGGGCCAGCGTCTGCAGCACCGAGTCGTGCAGGTGCGAGGCGATCTCCTCGCGTTCGGCATTGCGGATGCGCGCGGCCCGTTCCTCGTTGAGGGCGCGCCACATTCGCATCCAGAGCGGCACCGTCAGCAACAGCACGCCCAGCAACGTCGCACCGACGGCGAGGAGCGTCGTACTCAGTCCGCCGAAGTTCCGGGTGCCGGCGAACACGATGACGACCAAGCCCCCGATCACCAGTACCGCGCCACCTGCCAGTCGTGTCCAGGTCAGCAGCGGACCGTGGGGGCGGGCACGCGCCGAGGTGTCGAATTCGCGCCAGACCAGGCTCGCACCGACGGCCACGAACACCAGCGGCACGAGGTAGGTGGCGGGCGTACCGGATGCGGCGAAACCCACCACGCTCATCGCGACCAACCCGATGAGCGCGAGTCCCCACGCCTGCCTGCGCTCGGACGGGCTGGGAGCGGCGACGTCGTCGCCCGGCGGGCAGAAGAACCACAGCAGCGCGTAGGCGAGCGCGCCCGCCCCGGCCATCGCGGTCAGCACGACGAAGACGACGCGGACCCGGAATGCGTCGACGCCGAGGTGGTCGGCGACGCCGCCGGCGACACCGCCGATCACGCGGCCGCCACTGCGGCGCATCAGTCTCTGCGCACGCTCGACGTCGGTTGCCATGCCTTCGATACTTCCATGATCGTCGGGCCCGGGCATCAGGGTTCACCCCGGTGCCGACCCCGAAGACCGCGACACCGGCCGACGTCGGCGACGCGTCGATCCGGGTGGATTTCAGGGTCGGTCCCCGATGTGAGCTCGCCACGAACCGAGCACGATGAGTGCCATGGACACGACGCAGCTTCGGACGCAGCTCGAACGGCTGTGGGCCACACGGCCCACCAGACCGGCCTCTCCGCGCACCATTGCCGGTGTCTGCACGGGCATCGGTGAGCGCTACCGGGTCGACCCGACGCTGGTGAAGGTGGCGTTCGTGGTGGCGGCCGTCTTCGGCGGCAGCGGGGTGCTCCTGTACCTCGCGGCATGGATCGCCTTTCCGTCCACCACCCGGGCCCGCACGCACGCCGCCGGCGGCGATCGCGGTGCCTCCCGCGGGTGGCACAACAATCCGACGGTGATCCTGTGGGTGGTCGTCGTGATCGTCGTCTCGTCGGTGTTCTCGCGTGGCCCTTGGGGTTCGGGCGGAATCGTCGGCGGCATCCTGATGCTCATCGGATGGTGGTTGCTGTTCCTGCGCACGCCCGAACCACCTGCAGATACCAGCGTTTCGACCGTCTCGGCGCCGGAACCGCCGCAACGATTCGTCCGCTGGACCCCGCGCGCGGTACGAACCGGTGCCGCATCCACCGCATCGGCGTCGGTACCCGGCGCACCGGGTGCGGTCGATCTCGCCAAGCCGGCGGCCGGGGTCACCGCATCACCCACCGCGAGCACCACAGCCCCGACTTCCGCCGCACCGACCGATTTCATCGAGGCCACACCCCCGTCGTGGGATCCGCTCGGGGCCGCCCGATTCGCCTGGGATCTCCCCGAACCCACCACACCCGCGACGCCACCGACGCCACCTGCCGCGCCCCGCCGATCGGCGTTCTCGTTCATCGTGGTCGGCATCGCGGTCCTGGTGGTCGCAGGCGGGATCGCCGCCCACGGACTCGGCGCCGGCTGGTTCACCGTGCCACACGTGCTGTCCCTGGCATTGGCCGTGATCGGAGCGGGTCTGCTGGTCAACGGGCTGCGCAGGCAGTCCACACGCTCGCACCCGGGGGCGTTGGTACCACTCGCGGTCGGACTCTCTGCGGCGGTGATCGTGACCACGTTGCTCGCCGGAGCCGCCTCCGGTGACCACCGGTTCGGTATGCCCGGCGGCGGAGTCGGCGAACGGAACTGGAAACCGATGAGCGAGAACGACATCCGCGACGAGTACACACTGACCATGGGCAGCATGACGCTCGATCTCCGCGACGTCGACCTGACGACCGACGAGACCGTACACCTACGCAACGGAATCGGCGAGATCGTCGTCGAGGTGCCCGCCGGGATGAACATCCGGGCCGAATGCACAGCAGGCGTCGGCGACTATTCCTGCCCCGAGGGACTCGACGGCGGCAACGACGGCACCACCGGCCCCGTGCTCACCATCGACGCCCACACCAATGTCGGCAGTGTGAAGGTGCAGCGATGAACACCTCCGGCAACCCCTGAACAGGAGACGAGATGAAGAGCACGACACCATCATTCGGCAATGGCGATCACAATGACACCGACCGCGCACCACAGCGTCGTGCCCCCGTGGTGGCGTTGATCGGGCTCGCCGCCCTGCTGGTGGCCGGCTGGGGACTCGCCGACGGGCCGACGCTGCCCGACCCGGCGACCATCGGATGGGCCCTCGTCGGGATCGCCGTCGCCGTCGGCGCCCTGCTCATCGCCACCGGAGCACGGTCGGCCCGGTCGCGCTGATCATCTGCCGAACTGGTCTAGAGGTTCGGTTGCCCGCTCATGATCACGATGATCACGACGCCATAAGCGACGAGCGCTGCGGCACAGGCGGTGACCACCGCTCCGACAACACTTCCGGTGCGCCGATGCACCGTCACGGCCGCAACGATCACTGCCGCGGCGAGTACCAGCGACACGAGTATCAGCGCTGCGAGACCGATGGCGCCGGACATCTCACTCGCACGTCGAAGGCGAGGGCACCACGGCCCCACTCACTCCCACTCGATGGTGCCCGGCGGCTTGCTCGTGACGTCGAGGACGACACGGTTCACGTCGGGGACCTCGTTGGTGATGCGGGTGGAGATGATCTCGAGGACCTCATAGGGCACGCGGGTCCAGTCCGCGGTCATCGCGTCCTCACTGGAAACCGGGCGCAGCACGATCGGATGACCGTAGGTGCGGCCGTCGCCCTGGACGCCGACGCTGCGCACGTCGGCGAGCAGCACCACCGGGCACTGCCAGATCTGCGCGTCGAGCCCCGCCGCGGTCAATTCCTCACGCGCGATGAGATCGGCCTTACGCAACATGGCCAGCCGCTCCGCGGTGACCTCCCCGACGATCCGGATCGCCAGACCCGGACCCGGGAACGGCTGACGCGCAACGATCTCCTCCGGCAGACCGAGCTCACGGCCAACGGCGCGCACCTCGTCCTTGAACAGCAGGCGCAGCGGCTCAACGAGGCTGAACTCGAGATCCTCGGGCAATCCGCCGACGTTGTGGTGGCTCTTGATGTTGGCCGTACCACTACCACCACCGGACTCGACGACATCCGGATACAGGGTACCCTGCACCAGGTAGTCGACCTGCTGTCCGCCCTCGGCGTGATCGCCCAGCACCTCACTCACCGCGCCCTCGAACGAGCGGATGAACTCGCGGCCGATGATCTTTCGCTTCTGTTCCGGATCGCTGACCCCGGACAACTCGCGCAAGAAGGTGTCGGCGGCGTCGACGGTGACCAGTTTCGCGCCGGTGGCACCGACGAAGTCGTGTTGCACCTGCTCACGCTCGCCCGCGCGCAGCAACCCGTGATCGACGAACACACACGTCAGCCGATCACCGATCGCACGCTGCACCAGGGCCGCCGCAACCGCGGAATCCACCCCACCGGACAGACCGCAGATGGCCAGACCGTCGCCGATCTGGTCGGAGACCTGGTCGATGAGGGCGTCGGCGATGTTGGCGGCGGTCCAGTCGGCCTCGAGCCCGGCGATCTCGTAGAGGAAGCGGGTGAGGATCTGCTGGCCGTGCGGGGTGTGCAGCACCTCCGGGTGGTATTGCACCCCGGCCATCCGGCGCTCGACATTCTCGAACGCGGCAACCGGCGCACCGGGCGTCGAGCCGGTGACGGTGAACCCCTCCGGCGCCTCCTGCACGGCGTCGTTGTGGCTCATCCACACCGGCTGAGTGCTGGACAGTCCCTGGTGCAGGAGCCCCTCGTCGGTGAGAGTCAGTGTGGTGCGGCCGAATTCGCGCCCACCGGTGTTGGCCACCCGACCACCCAGCGCTGCGGCCATGGTCTGGAATCCGTAGCAGATGCCGAAGACCGGGATATCGAGGTCGAGGATCGCCGGATCCAGCCGCGGGGCGTCCTCGGCGTACACCGAGGCGGGCCCACCGGAGAGGATCAGCGCCACCGGGTCCTTGGCCTTGAACGCCTCGATACCCGCGTCGTGCGCGATCACCTCGGAGTAGATCCGCGCCTCACGGACACGGCGCGCGATCAACTGCGCGTACTGGGCACCGAAGTCGACGACGAGCACCGGGCGCGGGCCGTCGATGAATCCCTGCGAATCGGTCACGGGGCGAGTCTAGTGGCACCGCCGGACACCGGGCGGTTCACCCTGCGCGCCCTGGCGGATCGCACGCCCCGATCGTCGTGGAATACTCATCTTTCGCAATGACTACTTCTGATACCCGGCCCAGTGCCTGGTCACTGACCATCGCCGACATCACCCAGGCGGCGGTGTTCGCCGCGCTGATCGCCGCACTCGGCCTGCCCGGCACCATCACCGTGGGCACCGCCGGCGTGCCGATCACCTTCCAGACGCTCGGCGTGATGCTCGCCGGGGCGATCCTCGGCCCCAAGAAGGGCACGCTGTCGGTGGTCATCTTCATGGTGCTCGCGATCGCCGGCCTGCCGATCCTCTCCGGTGGCCGTAACGGCTTGACGGCATTGAGCTCCCCCACCGCGGGCTTCTTCGTCGGCTTCCTGCCGGGAGTGATCGTCATCGGCGTACTGACCGCACTGATGATGTGGACGCACACCCGATCGCAGACGGTGCCGCGGTATCGGGTGCTGCCCGGCATCGTCATCAACATCATCGGCGGCATCCTCGTGGTGTACATCTGCGGCACCATCGGCCTGATGATCCGCGCCGACATGACGCTGTGGGCGGCGATCGCCGCGAACGGCTGGTTCATCCTCGGCGACACGATCAAGGCCGTCGTCGCCGCCGTGGTCGCCGCCCAGGTCCACCGCGGATGGCCGGGTCTGATCAGCCCGCTGCGGCGACCGACCCACGAGGCCTCCCCGTCGAACTGACCGCGACCGGAGCCCCATCGTGATCGAGTTCTGCGACATCACCCACGCCTTCGGTGCCCGCACCGTCCTGCGCGAGGTGTCGCTGACCCTGTCGGAACGCCGAATCGGGATCGTCGGCGCCAACGGCAGCGGCAAATCGACCCTGGTGCGAATGATCAACGCGCTCGTCATCCCCGACCACGGCACCGTGACGGTCAACGGGATCGACGCGCGACGCCACAAACGACGCGTCCGACGCGAGGTCGGCTTCATCTTCTCCGACCCCGACCGGCAGATCATCATGCCGACCGTCGCCGAGGACATCGAGCTCTCCCTCACCCGCACCGATCTGAGCAGAACCGAACGCGCCGAACGCACCCGGACCGTCCTCGACCGGTTCGGATTGGCCGACCACGCCGACTCCCCCGCCGGACGGCTCTCCGGCGGCCAGAAGCAACTCCTCGCCCTGGCATCGGTGTTCGTCACCGAACCCGCGGTGATCATCGCCGACGAACCGACCACCCTGCTGGATCTGCGCAACGCCCGGATGTTGCGCGCGGTGTTCGCCGGACTGACCGAACAACTCATCGTCGTCAGTCACGACCTCGATCTCGTCTCCGACTTCGACCGCGTACTGGTGATGGACGACGGACGCATCGTCGCCGACGACGAGCCCACACCGGCACTGCGTCACTACCGGGAGATGATGACGTGAATCCGCTGGGCACCTACCGTCCGGGACACTCACCGCTGCACCGACTCTCGCCGGGAATCAAGCTGGTCGGGCTCGCCGCGGCGATCCTGGCGATCTCCCTGGCCGTACGCTCACTGCCCGCGCTGGGCATTGGCGCACTCGCCGTGGCGGCGCTCTACGCGCTGGCCGGGATCGGACCGGTCACCGCCTGGCGACAGTTCCGGCCCACCCTCTGGATCCTGGTGTTCATCTTCGCTTTCCAGTGGATCTTCACCGACGCGCGGCGCGCCCTGCTCGTGTGCGGAATCCTGGCGCTGTCGGTACTGCTGGCGGCGGTGGTCACCCTGACCACCCGGACCACCGACATGCTCGACTCACTGACCCGCGCACTACACCCGTTGCGGCGCTTCGGGATTCGTACCGACCTCATCGCGATCGCCCTGGCACTCACGATCCGCGCCATCCCCCTGATGGTCGAGATCGCCGGTCAGGTCGACGAGGCCCGACGGGCCCGCGGCCTACGCCCCGGACCGCGAATCCTGGTGGCGCCCATCGTGCTCGGCGCCCTGCGCACCGCAGACGGATTCGCCGAGAGCCTCTCGGCACGCGGCCTGGACTGACCGCGCCACTCGCCACGCTCCCGGCGCCGCACCCACCCGGCCCGCTCGCTACGCTCCCGGCGCCGTAGGCAATTCGGCCCGCTCGCTACGCTCCCGGCGCCGTAGGCAATTCGGCCCGCTCGCTACGCTCCCGGCGCCGTGGGCAATTCGGCCCGCTCGACCGGCGTGATCGGCAATCGCAGCGCCCCGGGCGCATCCGCGGGTACCACGGGCGCAACAGGTACCACCGGTTGCAGTCGCGTGTATCCCACACCCTGTTCCGGCCGGGTGTCGATCTCACCCTTGTTGGGCCAGAACGCCATCGCGCGCTCGGCCTGGGCACAGATCGACAACGACGGATTGACCCCGAGATTGGCCGAGATCGACGCACCGTCGGTGATGTGCAGCGTCGGGTAGTTCCAGACGCGGTGATAGGGGTCGATGACACCGTTGGCCGGATCGTCGGAGATGGCGCACCCACCGAGATAGTGGGCGGTCAGCGGCATGTTGACGATGTCGCCCCACGTGCCGCCGGCCATCCCGCCCGGGAGTTTGTCGGCGATCCGGCGGGTGGCCTCGTTGCCCTTGGGAATCCAGGTCGGATTGGGCTCGCCGATGCCCTGCTTGCTGGTGATGTAGCGCAGGGGTCCGCGTTTGCGGACGAAGGTCGTCAGCGAATTGTTGTTGTTCTGCATCACCAGCGCGATCACGGTGCGCTGACTCCACTTGTGCACCACCAGAATCCGGGCGAGCAGGAACGGATTGCGGGCCACCGCACGCAGGAACTGTCCGAATCGTTGGGCCGGGGTGCCACCGTCGGTGAGCAGCGTCTGCAGATAGGCGATGGCGTTGGAGCCCTTGCCGTACCGGACGGGTTCGATGTGCGTGTTCGGCTCCGGATGGAACGACGAGGTGATCGCGACACCGTGTGAATAGTCGTGCCGGGGATCGTATTTCGCCGCATTGGCGCCGAGGATTGACTCGGAGTTGGTGCGGGTCAGACGCCCCATGGCATCCGAGATCGCGGGCAGGGTGCGCTCCTTGGCGTGGTGGAGCAGACGCTGGGTGTTGAAGGTGCCCGCCGCGACGACCACCTGCGACGCGGTGTAGGTGCGGCTACGTCGGCCCAGCGGCCCCCACGACGACGACCCATGCGTGCTCACCTCCCAGGTACCGTCGGCGCGCCGGGACAGTCCGTCGACGGTCGTGCGGTCGATGATCGTCGCCCCGTGGCGTTCGGCCAGCCCCAGGTAGTTCTTCATCAGGGTGTTCTTGGCGCCGACCCGGCACCCGGTCATACAGGCGCCGCATTCGGTGCACGCGGTGCGCTCGGGTCCGGCCCCGCCGAAGTACGGGTCGGGGACGGTCTGTCCGGGACGACCGGCCAGACCAACCTTCTCTCCGAAGAACACACCGACCGGGGTCGAGGTGAAGGTGTCGCCGACACCCATCTCGTCGGCGACCTCACGCATGATGCGGTCGGATTCGGTGAACGTCGGATTGGTGACCACCCCGAGCATCCGTCGCGCCTGATCGTAGTACGGCGACAGTTCGTCCTCCCAGTCGGTGATGTGATTCCACTGGGGATCGGTGAAGAACGGGGTGGGCGGCTTGTACAGGGTGTTCGCGTAATTGAGCGACCCGCCGCCGACGCCCGCACCGGCCAGAATCATCACGTCCTTGAGGGCGTGGATGCGCTGAATGCCGTACAGGCCGAGCTTGGGTGCCCAGAGCCACTTGTTGAGCCGCCAGCTGGTCTTGGCGAAGTCCTCGTCGTCGAAGCGGCGACCCGCTTCGACGACGCCAACGCGATACCCCTTCTCGACCAGGCGTAACGCGCTGACGCTGCCGCCGAAGCCGGAACCGATGATGAGCACGTCGAAGTCGGGTGAACCATGGTGGGCTGCCATGGCAAATATTCTAACGCCGATTGTCACATTGAGTGATGGGGGTCTCGTTTTCCCCTCAGCGGTGGATGGTCAGCCCGACCTTCTGGAACTCCTTGAGATCGGAGTAGCCCGCTTTGGCCATCGAACGACGAAGTGCGCCAACCAGATTCAACTCCCCGAACGGATCGGCGGACGGGCCGGTGAGAATCTCTTCGAGGGTCGGTCGGCCGTCGGGCGTGGCCACCTGCAACATGGCCCCACGCGGGGTGTCGGGATGCGCGGCCGCCGACGGCCAGTACCAGCCCCGCCCCGGGGCCTGCGCCGCGGCGGCCAGCGGAGTGCCGAGCACCGCCGCGTCGGCTCCGCAGGCGATCGCCTTGGCGAGGTCGCCGGAGGTGTGGATGTCGCCGTCGGCGATGACGTGGACATACCGTCCGCCGGTCTCGTCGAGGTAGTCCCGCCGGGCGGCGGCCGCATCGGCGATCGCGGTGGCCATCGGCACCCCGATACCCAGGACCTCGCCGGTGGTGGTGGCACCCGCGGTGGAGCCGTAACCGACGATGACGCCGGCGGCGCCGGTGCGCATCAGGTGCAGTGCGGTGCGATGATCGTGCACCCCGCCGGCGATGACGGGGATGTCGAGGTCGGCGATGAAGGTCTTGAGGTTGAGCGGATGCTCGGCGCCCTGCACGACGTGCTCGGCGGAGATGATCGTGCCGTGCACCACCAGCAACTCCACACCACCGGCCACCAGGGCCGGGGTCAGCTCGGGTGCGTGCTGGGGGCTGACACGTACCGCGGTGGTCACCCCGGCCTCGCGGATGGTGGCCACGGCCGCACCGAGCAGATCGGGATCCAGCGGTGCCGCATGCAGTTCCTGAAGGCGCCGCACCGCGGCCTGCGGATCGGGGTCGGTGGTTGCCACCTCGACCAGCTCGGCGATCTTGTCCTCGACGTCGCGATGACGCGCCCAGAGCCCTTCACCGTTGATGACACCGAGAGCGCCGAGTCGTCCGAGTTCGATGGCCACCGCAGGCGACACCAGGGCGTCGGTCGGGTGACTCAGAATCGGCGCCTCGAAACGGTAGGCATCGATCTGCCATGCGGTCGAGACGTCCTTGGACGACCGGGTCCGCCGCGACGGAACGATGCTGACGTCGTCGAGTTCGAAGGTCTGCCGCGCCGTCCGGCCCATGCCGAGGTCCACGAGGTCACGCACCGTTGCGCCTTTCTGTCCGGCGCACGGTCATGTTGCAACGCACGCCACGAGGGTCTTCTGGGCCGCCTCACGTGCGGACCGGTGAACTTGCGGGTCGGAGTCGTCGAGGCGAACTCAGCGAGAATAGTAGTTGGGCGCCTCGGCGGTCAGGGTGATGTCGTGCGGATGGGACTCCTTGAGTCCGGCCGCGGTGATCTGCACGAAGCGCGCCTTCTGCAGTTCCGGGATCGTGGTGGCACCGGTGTAGCCCATTGCTGCACGCAGGCCGCCGACGAGCTGGTGGATCACCTGGTTCAGCGGACCCCGGAACGGGACCCGACCCTCGATGCCCTCCGGGACGAGCTTCTCCTCCTTGAGGACGTCGTCCTGGAAGTAGCGGTCCTTGGAGTAGGACTTACCCTGCCCGCGGCCCTGCATGGCACCGAGCGATCCCATGCCGCGGTAGCTCTTGAACTGCTTGCCGTTGACCAGGATCAGATCGCCCGGCGCCTCGGCGGTACCGGCGAGCAACGACCCGAGCATCGCCGTCGACGCGCCGGCGGCCAGCGCCTTGGCGATGTCGCCGGAGTACTGCAGTCCGCCGTCGGCGATCACCGGCACGCCGGCCGCCTGACACACCGTCACCGCCTCGAGGATCGCGGTGATCTGCGGGGCGCCCACCCCGGCGACGACGCGGGTGGTGCAGATCGAGCCGGGCCCGACGCCGACCTTCACCGCGTCGGCGCCGGCGTCGACGAGTGCCTGCGCGGCCTCCCGGGTGGCGACGTTGCCGCCGACCACCTCAACGCGGTCGCCGACCTCGGACTTCACCTTGGACACCATGTCGAGCACCAGCCGGTTGTGGGCGTGGGCGGTGTCGACGATGATCACGTCGACACCCGCGTCGGCGAGTGCCATGGCCCGATCCCACTGCGTGTCACCGGTACCCACGGCGGCGCCGACGAGCAGCCGGCCGTCGGAGTCCTTGGTCGCGAACGGGTGCTGCTCGGTCTTGACGAAGTCCTTGACGGTGATCAGCCCGGTCAGTTTGCCGTTGCCGTCCACGATCGGCAGCTTCTCGACCTTGTTGCGCCGCAACAGACCCAGGGCGGCCTCCGCGGAGACCCCTTCCTGGGCGGTGATCAATGGGGCCTTGGTCATCACCTCGGCGACCGGCCGGTCCTGATCGACCTCGAATCGCATGTCGCGGTTGGTGATGATGCCGACGAGCTCACCCTTCTCGTCGACCACGGGCAGCCCGGAGATGCGATAACGCGCGCACATCGCATCGACCTCGGCGAGGGTGTTGTGCGGTGAGCAGGTGACCGGGTCGGTGACCATGCCGGCCTCGGAGCGCTTGACCGTCTCTACCTGGGCGGCCTGGTCGGCGATCGACAGATTGCGGTGCAATACGCCCATGCCGCCGGCGCGGGCCATCGCGATGGCCATCCGGGATTCGGTGACGGTGTCCATCGCCGAACTCACCAGGGGCACCCGCAGGGAGATGTTCTTGGTCACCCGCGAGGACGTATCGGCCTCGCTGGGGATCACATCCGATGCCGCGGGTAGCAACAGGACGTCGTCGAAGGTGAGGCCGAGCATTGCGACCTTGCCGGGATCGTCTCCACCGGTGCGAACGTGGGTCATCGGTCCATGGTATCGGGCAACCGGAGCCACAACCCAATGCGGCGATTCAGCTCACCCGTGACCCCTGTGGAGCATGCGCGTATCGGCCCGTCGAACTGTGGAACCGATGCGGCGCAGGTCACGCGATATCGGTTACGGTGGAGGTGTGCGTGACCACTTGCCACCAGGACTTCCGCCCGACCCGTTCGCCGATGATCCCAGCGATCCCGCGTCGGCGTTGGACTCGATGGAGCCCGGCATCCCCCTCGACGAGAACGAGCGGGTCGCGGTCGAAGAGGATCTCGCCGATCTGGCCGTCTACGAGGCACTCCTGGCCCATCGCGGGGTCCGTGGCCTCGTCGTCGTGTGCGAAGACTGCCACGAGGACCATTACCACGACTGGGATATGTTGCGCGCCAACCTTTTACAGCTTCTGATCGACGGCACCGTGCGTCCGCACGAGCCCGCCGTCGACCCCCGCCCCGACGACTACGTCACGTGGGACTACTGCCGCGGGTACGCCGACGCGCACAACCACCTCGGCGACGAACGCTGAGCTGATCGCTCAGGCGTTCCGGTCGGGTGGTGTCGGCCGGCCCCCGCA
Organism: Gordonia sp. YC-XJ4; assembly: GCF_059511865.1. Lineage (NCBI taxonomy): Bacteria > Bacillati > Actinomycetota > Actinomycetes > Mycobacteriales > Gordoniaceae > Gordonia > Gordonia sp. YC-XJ4. Next base: position 1,967,690 of record NZ_CM183447.1, on the reverse strand, counting down.
GACGTCAATGAGGCAGACGTCGATCAGGCAGACGGCGATCAGGCAGACGGCGATCAGCCTGCCGGCGTGGTCGTGGTGGTCGTCGCCGTCGTCGGTGGCGGTGAACTGGTCGTCGGCGTGGTCGTCGGTGTGGTGGTCGGCGTCGACGACGGCTCCGAGGGAACGCTCGTCTGATCCGAGGTCTGCGGAGCACTGCTCTCGGTGCCACTGGCACCGGGAGCCGTGGTACCCGGACGCTGCGACGTGGGCGCAGCGGGTGTGCCCGACTCGTCGGACTGCAGCCGGGTGATCCACTGATTCATCTGATCCCGGGTTTGCGAGTCGCGTACCGGGCCCATCTTGGTCTGCGCCCGCGCGATGAGCTGCTGCGCCTGGGTGACATCACCGGAGGCGAGTGCCGCCTCGGCCTGCTCGAGATCCGAACGCACGTCGTAGGCGGCCTGCGTCTCCGACGCGGCCTGTGCGAACACGACCTTCTTGACACCCCACAGCGAGTCGCCCGGCTGGGCGCCCTCGCTCACCACGGTCAGACCGGCTGCGGCGACCACCGCGATCGCCGCCGCACCGGCGACGACGCGCAGCGAGCGCACCACCCTGCCACCGCGACGTGCACCGGAGCGCGCCGCCATCGCGCGCTCGACCTCGGCGACACCGGGGATCGGCGGTGCGGGCTCGGAGAGAACCTCGTGGCGCCAACCCGACAGCAATGCGGCCAACTGATACTCGGTGTCGTCACGGGTGGGCGTGGGCACGTCATGGGAGAGCGCGTCGATGAATGCGTCATCGAAGTGCACCTGCCGCAGGTCGATGTCGGCTCGTCGATCGTTGTCGTCGGGTGCACCGGAATGGCCGTGGCCACGTGGTGCATGTGGCCCGACACCGGAACCCGGAACGCCCCCCGACGGCTGCGGGCCCGGCATGGGTCGACGCCGGTCATGCTCGTCGTTCATTGCGTCGTCCACCTGCCTTCCTCAGCTCGTCTTTCAGTTTTGCCAGCGCTCGATGCTGGGCGACGCGCACCGCTCCCGGTGTGCTGCCGACCGCGTCGGCGGTCTCCTCCGCGGACATCCCGACCACCAGTCGCAACACGAGGATCTCGCGCTGCTTGTCGGGTAACACCGACAGCAGTTGTCGCATCCGTCGGCTGGCATCGGAGTCCAATGCCATCTCCTCGGGCCCGCCGAGGACCGTGGTGACATCGGGAACCGCCTCCACCGGATCGGCCTTGACCCGACCGGCAACCCGCATCGCGTCGGCGACCTTGTGGGACGCGATGCCGTAGACGAAGGCCATGAACGGTTTGCCCTGATCCTCATATCGGGGCAGCGCGGTCATCACCGCCATCAACGCCTCCTGCGCAATGTCATCCGCGGAGAACAAGTGGCGCTCTCCGACTCCGATTCGCCCTCGGCAGTAGCGCAGGATGGGTTCATGCACACTCTCGAGAACTGACGTGAGAGCCACGCGATCGCCCTGCCTCGCGGCGCGGACGGCGGCGTCCAGCTCATCACCCGTCAGTTTCATCGTCAGTCGAGATCCCCGTGTTACATAGTGTGTGGCGGACCTCACCTGGTCCGTTGCGGTGCAATGACGGCCTGAACAGCGGTGCCGCCCTGCGCGGGGACTGCCATGCGGGCGCGGCGAACCCCAAATACCTTAGCGATCGTTCGCCGACGTCACGAACGGCATGCCGCGCTCCATCAGCAATCGATGCAGATCGATGACGGAGGCGCCGGTCGAAGGCGCTGGACCGCCGGGTCCCGAATCCGGGGCGTCGCCGAGTCCTTGTAACAGCGATGACGCTGCCCAGCACAGGGGAAGCAGGCCCGCCTCGGCCGCCTGATCACGCACCGTCGAGGCGTCCTGTCGTGCGTGCTCGGTCTGCCCGGCGCCGGCGCGCGCAGCCGCGAGGACCAGCCCGGTCTTGATCCGATGGCGCTCGCTTCCATGGTCTGCGCGGTCGGCGAGCTGTGCCTGCGCTCGCTCGGCGACCTCGACCGCGTGCTTCGCGTCGCCGGTGTAGAGAGCCCACTCCGCACGCACCCAGAGCAATCGAAGCCGGCACCGGGCGTCGGGCAGCCATGGACCCTCGCCCAGATCCTGCGGCCGTCCGAGGACCACATCGGCCCGTTCGAGGAGTCGATGCGACACACCGAACCGCAGCAACCCCAGATTGTCGGCGGCGAGATTGACGAGAGTGTCGGCCAGGGCGGCGCGAGTCCACCTCGAGTCAGCGTGCCGTGGCGACGACCCGGCGGCATCGACGTATGCCAGCGCGCGCGAGTCCAGGGCACGCGCGTCGCGGTGACGACCCGACTGCCGGTACAGCGACGCCGCGGTGCTCGTGGCGAGTGCCGCCATCGGACCGTCGCCGGCACGCCGGGCGTCGGCCACCAACTCCGCCAGCGCGGTCAACGCGGCCGCCCCGTACCCGAGCCCACCGGTCTCGACTGCCGTACACCACCGCCGCACGCGCTCATCACCAGCGAAAACGTGTCCGGCGTCACCGTCCGGCGTCCCAGTTAGCATGAATTTAACTCGGCGACACAATTGTTAAAAATCTCGGTGGCATCAACGGTCGATGACGTGACGGTTTCCGTCAGGTTAATCGAATATCTTGGCCGCTCGTACCGCACCATTTCTCCACGCCCTCCCATTTCCTTCCGGATACGCCAATACGCACTGCTCACACCGCATCTCCGCAGGCCACGGACGCCCCCGCAACACCGGTCGGCACGGCTGTGCTAGCGCCGGGACTCTAGCTAACACTGCGTTAACAATGGCGGAATCTTTTCGATCATTTCCCGCTGATTGACGGTATTGACGTTGTTTCTCAGGCCCGCTTACTGTTCTCTTGCGTCGCCGGAAACGACCACGACAACGACCGTCATGAACTCCAGACCGGCGCCACCGTCGGATCACGTCGCGACTCGACGCCCACAAGGTCCACGCGAGTCCACGCCCTTGCAGAAGGAGATGCTGCCATGCCTGCACCGAACCACCTTCCCGGCCCCAACGCCGACGTCTGGGATTGGCAGATGCACGGCCTGTGCCGTGGTGTCGAATCGTCGATGTTCTTTCATCCCGACGGCGAACGCGGCCGGGCCCGGGCACAGCGTGAACGGCGCGCCAAGGAGATGTGCCATCAGTGCCCGGTGATCGCCCAATGCCGCGAGCACGCACTCGCGGTGGCCGAACCGTACGGCATCTGGGGCGGGCTGTCGGAATCCGAACGCAGCATGCTGATGAAGCGCGGTGTCGGACGCCGTATCGCGAGCTGAACGCGCACCAACCACCGCCGGGGCGCAACGACCTCCCCGACACCCCTCTCACCACATGACGATGCCGGGGTGGTCACCCTTGTGGTGACCACCCCGGCATCGTCGTGAAGAAACCGTCGTGAAGAAGACCGACCGTCAGTGCGCGTGCCCGTGTCCGTGACCGGCCTCGGCGGCCTGCTCGGGCTTGTCGGTGACCGCGGTCTCGGTGGTGAGAACCATCCGGGCCACCGACGCGGCATTGACGACCGCCGAGCGGGTGACCTTGACCGGGTCGATGATGCCCTCGGCAATGAGATCGCCGTAGGTGAGGGTGGCGGCGTTGTAGCCCTCCCCCGCACCGGACTCGGCGACGCGATTCACCACGACCGCTCCGTCGACACCGGCGTTGGTGGCGATCCAGAACAGCGGCGCCTTGACGGCCTCGCGAACAACCCGCACGCCGAGCGCCTCGTCGCCGGGCAGCGAGTCGGCGAGAGCGTCGAGCACCTTGGCGGCCTGCACGATGGCCGAACCGCCACCGGCGATGATGCCCTCCTCGACGGCGGCCTTGGCCGCGGCCACCGCATCCTCGACGCGGTGCTTGCGCTCCTTGAGCGCGGTTTCGGTGGCCGCCCCGACCCGGATCACCGCGATGCCACCGGACAGCTTCGCGAGCCGCTCGGCGAGCTTCTCACGATCCCAGTCGGAATCACTGTTCTCGATCTCGCGACGCAACTGGGCGGCGCGATCGGCGATCGCGTCCGCGGTCCCGGCACCCTCGACGATCGTCGTGGTGTCCTTGGTGACCACCACGCGCCGCGCCGACCCCAGCAGGTCCAGCTCGGCGGTCGCCAGGCTCAGCCCGATGTCGGAGGAGATGACGGTCCCGCCGGTGACCACGGCGAGATCCTCGAGGAACGCCTTGCGACGGTCGCCGAAGAACGGGGCCTTCACCGCGACGGCCTTGATCGTCTTGCGGATCGAGTTGACCACGAGCGTCGACAGCGGCTCGCCCTCGACGTCCTCGGCGATGATCAACACCGACTTGCCGGCGTTGACGATCTTCTCCAGCAGCGGCAGGAAATCCGGCAGCGAGCTGATCTTGTCGCGGTACAACAACACCAGCGCGTCCTCGAGAACGGCTTCCTGTGCGTCGGCATCGGTCACGAAGTACGGCGACAGATAGCCCTTGTCGAACTGGACACCCTCGGTGACATCGAGTTCGGTGCTCAGGCCCGAACCCTCCTCCACGGTGACGACACCGTCGACGCCGACAGTCTCCATCGCCTTACCGACCATCTCGCCGATCTCGGCGTCCCGCGAGGACACGGTCGCCACCTGCGAGATCGCCTTCTGCCCCTCGACCGGCGTCGCCGTCCGCAACAGTTCGGCGCTCAGGGCGTCGGCAGCCTTGCCGATGCCTGCGCCGAGCGCCATCGGACCCGCACCGGCAGCGACATTGCGCAGACCGGCCGAGACGATCGCCTGCGCGAGAACCGTCGCCGTGGTGGTGCCATCCCCGGCCACGTCGTTGGTCTTGGTGGCAACCGACTTGACCAGCTGCGCACCCAGATTCTCGAAGGGATCTTCGAGATCGACGTCACGCGCGATCGTGACACCGTCGTTGGTGACGCTCGGCCCGCCGAAAGCCTTGGCGAGCACCACGTGGCGGCCACGGGGCCCCAGCGTGACCTTCACCGTGTCGGCGAGTTGATTGATGCCGCGTTCGAGCGCGCGGCGCGCCTTTTCATCGAATTCGATCTGCTTGGACATGAGTTTCTGTACTTTCTGCGATCGCTCCGCGAGTCGCGGGTGTTCGCGCCTCAAGTCGCCGCACTTCGTCGTCGCCGGCTTGTCGCTACGCTCCTCGCCGGCTCCTCCTGCATCGCGGCGCGGCGCGAACACATGGGGGAGCGGCAAACGCACGAGAGATAGGGAGTGATGCGCGAACAGGTGGTGGGGGTCGGGAATGGAGCGTTCCGTGTGACCGATGCGGTCAGGCAACTCCGCCCCGGTGACCCAAGGGGCACCGGGGCGGAGAGAGGTTCACGAATTCTCGTGTCGCTCCAACGCGTTGCGCTCTTACTTGCCGATGACCGCGAGCACGTCGCGCGCCGACAGGATCAGGTACTCCTCGCCGGCGTACTTGATCTCGGTGCCGCCGTACTTGCTGTAGATGACGGTGTCGCCTTCCTTGACGTCGACCGGGACACGGTTGCCCTGCTCGGTCACCCGTCCCTCACCGACTGCGATGACGGTGCCTTCCTGCGGCTTCTCCTTGGCGGTGTCCGGGATGACCAGACCCGACGCGGTGGTCGTCTCGGCCTCGACGGCCTGCACCAGGATCTTGTCCTCAAGCGGCTTGATGTTCACGCTCGCCACGATGTCAGTCCTCAACTTTCTCGTTCGAGAAGTGGATGTACTTGTTGCAGTTGACCTGCATTGGGGGGCTCTGCCACAAACCTCGTCGTCGCGGGTGCCGAGGTTCACAACACAGTGCCTATTGGCACTCTATACATGCGAGTGCCAGCACTCAAGGGCGGCGGGTGCAAAATTCTCAGCAGTGGGCACACGGCTGCGGAACGGACACCTCCGCCACCGCTGCGGCCGGCGATGCGGCAGGCTCGTCCCTCGGCTCGCCCGACCGCCCTCCACCCGCGGCGGCGTCGCGTCGACCGAACCAACTCACCGCCACCGCGCCGACCAGACCGATCACCGACAGCGCGCTGACCAGCCAGATCGCCGTGGTCATCCCGCCGAGCAACTCGCCGGGTCGATTGTGCTCCCCCGAGCTGGAGAGCACGGCGGTCACGACGGCGAGCATCACCGCCCCGCCGATCTGCACGCTGGTGTTGACCAATCCGGACGCGAGCCCCTGCTCGTCGTCGTCGACGCCCGCGGTGCCCTGAGAGGTCACCGACGGGAACGTGAGCGCGAAACCGATGCCGAGCAGGATGATGGTCGGCAACAGGAAATCCGCGTAGGCCATGCCGGGCTGGGCTCGTGCGAACCAGAGGTATCCGCCGAGAAAGGCCGCAAATCCCAGCACCATCAGCAACGGGGTGGGCACGCGGTCGAGTACCCGGTCCATCCGGGTCGCGCTGGCCGCGACGATCAACCCGGCCGGCAAGAAGCCGAGGGCCATGGCCAGCGGGGTCCAGCCGAGCGAATCCTGCAGGTAGAGGGTGACGACGAACTGGAAGGCGACATACCCGCCGAACATCAGCGCACCGGAGATGTTGGCGTGTACCAGCAGGTACGACCGCAGGATGCCCAGTCGCACGAGCGGGTGTCGGTGCCGGATCTCGATGACCAGGAAAGCGACGGCCAGCACGGCCGAGGCGACGAAGGTGCCGATGGTGGCCGTCGACGCCCACCCGATCTCGGGAGCCCGGACCACCGCGAACACGAGCAGCAGCAGCGCACCCGTGCTCGTCGCCGCACCGAGGACGTCGAACTGCGCCCAGCGGAACGCGACCCGCTCACCGCGCGGGATGACCCGCAGCCCGGCGAAGAACAATCCGATCGCCACCGGTCCCGGGAACATCAGGGTGGCCCTCCAGGACCACTCGGTGAGCAGTCCACCGAAGACCAGACCGAGCGAGAAGCCGCTGGCCCCGCAGACGGTGTAGATGCTCAGTGCGCGGTTGCGCGCAGGCCCCTCGGCGAAGGTGGTCGTGATGATCGACAACCCGGCCGGCACGGTGAACGCCGCCGCCACCCCCTTGATGAATCGCAGGGCCACGATCAGCATGTCGATGTCGACGACGGCGCTGGCCACCGACGCGACCGCGAAGACGCCGAGCGCGACGAGGAAGACCCGCCGCCGGCCGAGGAGATCGCTCACCCGGCCGCCGAGCATGAGCAGACCGCCGTAGCCCAGGACATATCCGCTGACAATCCATTGGAGCTCGCTCTGCCCCATGCCGAGATCGGAGCCGATCGAGGGAAGTGCGACCCCGACCATCGACACGTCGAGCCCGTCGAGGAACAAGGCGCCGGCCAGCACCACGAGCAGAATCCAGGTTCGCGCCGGCCAACCCGATCCGGTCGTGACATGACCGGCCGCCACATGGTCGGCCGGGTCGAGCGGTGACGCGTCGTGCGGCGCGCGCGGCGCCCCCGTGTGTCCCGGCACGGCCGGGGAAACCACCTTGCGATCTGTGAATGCCATGCCGATCACTATATGCATACGCATCTAATGCGTCTACATTATTTGATCTCACATTGTTTTCTCACGCATAAGATGCGGTGGCAGTGATATGCTGCGGCCATGACCACGGCGGCAGAAGGAGACGCGACGAGCGGAGCCGGCGCCGCCAGCGACGACCGTGCCGAGGAACTCGCCGCCGCATGGCACGATCTCTCGGTCCGCTTCCACCGCATCCAGTGCACCCTCGACCGCGAACTACAGACGCTGCACCAACTGTCCTCCAGTGAATTCGAGGTCCTCGAACTTCTTTGGGCCGCAGCGGATCACAGCCTTCGGATGAGCGATCTGGCCGGGCGGGTGCATCTGACGCAGAGCGCACTGTCGCGCGTGGTCGCCCGACTCGACAAGGACGGACTCGTCGAGCGCACGATGTGCGCCACGGACCGACGGTCGGTGTTCGCTGCTCTCACCGACGAGGGAGCGCGACGGTACACCGATGCCCGGCCGACCCAACGTCGAATCCTCGCCGAGCAGTGCGTGACGTGCCCCGAGGTGTCCGGCGGCGGGTTCACCACCACCTGACGCAGCGCTCCGCCGTCACAACTGCGAGACCTGCACGCTCATCCCCGGATCGGTCGCCACCGTCAGCGGTGAGGGCTGCGCACCGCCGGCGATGACGTGGGCGCCGAGCGTCGCGATCATCACCCCGTTGTCGGTGCACCGGCGCTGAGTGGGTACCCGCAGCGTGATACCCGCTGCAGCACAACGTTCTTGCGCCAGAGATCGAATACGCGAGTTGGCCGTCGCCCCGCCTCCGAGCACGAGAGTGTCGACGCCGAGGTCATCGCACGCACGTACGGCCTTGAGCGTCAACACGTCGGCGACCGCCTCCTGAAAGGACGCCGCGACGTCGGCGATCGGTACCTCGACGCCGTCTCGTCGACACTTCTCCACGTAGCGGGCCACCGCCGTCTTGACCCCGCTGAACGAGAAGTCATACCGGGCGTCGCGGGGCCCGGTCATTCCCCGGGGGAACGCGATCGCCTCCCGATCCCCAAGCGCTGCAGCCTTGTCCAGAGCCGGTCCACCAGGGAAACCGAGGTCGAGCAGGCGGGCGACCTTGTCGAACGCCTCACCGGCCGCATCGTCGACGGTGGTACCGAGCTCGACGATCGGCTCGGCGAGATCGGTGACGTGCAGCAGGTGCGTGTGCCCGCCGGAGACCAGCAGGGCCACGCATTCGGGCATCGGTCCGTGCTCCAGCGTGTCGACCGCGACATGTCCGCCGAGATGATTCATCGCATACAGCGGGACATCCCAGGCCAGCGCATAGGATTTCGCTGCCGCCACTCCCACCAACAGGGCCCCGGCCAGACCCGGGCCGATGGTGACCGCGATGGCATCGGGACGATCGATCCCGGCCGCCGCGCGAGCCCGCCGCATGGTGGGCACGATCGCCTCGAGGTGTGCGCGGGAGGCGATCTCGGGGACCACTCCCCCGAATCGGGCATGCTCGTCGACACTGGAGGCCACCTCGTCGGCAAGCAGGACCGCCCGACCGGGCTCGTCGGTGCCCGGCTCCCAGCGCACGATCCCGACTCCCGTTTCGTCGCAGGAGCTCTCGATACCCATCACGATCATGTGTGCTGCCCGCCCTTGCCTGCCGAATCCAGTGTCTCGTCGACGCCGACCCGACCGGAGGCCGACGGACGGATCATCGTGTAGGCGTCGGCACCCGAGGGCTGGTAGTAGCCGCGCCGCACGCCCGACGTCACGAAACCGTTGCGCTCGTAGAGCGCGATCGCGGTGACGTTGTCGACGCGCACCTCGAGGAAGACCGGTGCGTCGACGGAGTCGGCGACCTCGAGCAGCGCATCGAGTAACGCCCTGCCGTAACCGCGTCCGCGATGGGTCGGCGCGACGGCGATCGTGTGGATCTCGCAGTCGAAGCTGCCCTCGGATCCGAGGGTGGAGATACCCGCGTAGCCGGCGACGGCACCACCGAGCTCGTCCCGGGCCGCGAAGTAGCGGTTATACGGCGCGTTCAGCTCTGCCCGGAAAGCCGTTGCCGGCCACGGTGAATCGCCGGCGAACATCTCCTTCTCCAGGGCGGCACAACGGGGGATGTCGCGGTAGTCGAGAGCATCGATGATCGGCGCACCGGTGGTCACGACGCGCCGACCTTCTTGGGTTGCTGGTCCTTTCGTTCCACCGCATCGGGTCGGCGCAGATAGAGCGGAAGGAGCGGCGGTGGACTCTGCCCACCGGTCACCGCGATCGCGGCCGCACCGAGCAATCCGGCGACCGAGGGTACGGTGATCGCCGGATCGTCACCACCCCAACCACTCTGGCGCAGGTGGGCCGCCGACCCGCCGACCGCGTCGACACCCGAGTCGGAGAGGATCTCGGCGACGACACCGGGAGCGCTCACCTCGGGTCCACGCGTGCGGGTGTGCCCGCCGTCGCGGTAGAGCGCCCAGTACACCTCACGGCGGCGCGCGTCGGTGAGCGCGAGCACCGTGGCGCCCGGCGCGCTCACGCGCCCCACATCGTGCGCGATGGCATCGAGCGAACAGACGCCGAACACCGGAATGTCCAGGGCGTCACCGAATCCGGCGCCGGTTGCCATGCCCACCCGCAAGCCGGTGAACGGCCCGGGCCCGGTTCCGACGACCACCGCGTCGATGCCATCGCGGCCGACGCCCGATTCCTCGAGTACCTCGGCGATGAGCGAGGTCAGGATCTCCGCGTGGCGACGCCCGTCGGCCACCGCGCGGACGGCGACCACATGGCACTCGGGAGCCCCGGCCGTCGTCGTGATGCGGCCGATCCCGGTGACGACGGTATCGGTGGCGGTGTCGATCACGAGCACGGTCCGAGTGCGCCCGGTTGGAGTGCTCTCACCCGCCACGGTGCCGGGGGCCGTCTGCGCCGACGTTGACTGCGCCGACGGTGTCGATTCCGGTGTGCTCATCGGTGATTCACCCATTCCCAACTCGCGTGGCGCACGTCGGTGTCGGGGTCGCGGACCAGACGTACCAGCAGATGTCGCTCGGCCAGACGTTCGGCCACCCCCTCGCCCCACTCGACCACCACGACGGCGTCGGCGAGGTCGGTGTCGAGGTCGAGTGCGTCGAGTTCCTCGAGCCCCCCGAGCCGATAGGCGTCGACGTGAATCATCCCGGGCCGACCGGCCGAGGTCGGCCGGTGTTCGCGCGCGATGATGAACGTCGGTGAGGAGACCGGACCGGCGACGTGCAGCCCTCGCCCGATGCCGCGGGCGAGGGCGGTTTTGCCCGCACCCAGTGGTCCGTCCAGGATCACCAGGTCACCGGCCGAAAGTCCTTGCGCGAGTTCCTCTCCGAACATCTCGGTGTCGGCGACGCCCGGGAGATCGCGGGTCTGCGGTCCGCTCATGCGCGCAGCCTCCGCTGCCACCAGCGACGCCGCGGAGCCGGGCGGGCCGGACGCGCACGGTCGACGAGATCGGCGATCGCGTCGGTGACGCGGTCGGGCGCCTCCATCTGCACCATGTGCCCGGCGCCGTCGACCACCTCCATCCGCGAGTCGGTGCCGAGTTCACCGTAGAGCTGCAGCGAATTGGGCAACGGCGTCATCCGGTCCTCGTCGCCGCATACGACCACCGAGGGCACCTGGGCGATCACCGGAACACCCATCCACTCGTCATGACGCTCCAGCGCGTTGAGGAAGTTGACCACGGTCACGATGGGCGTGTTCTGAATCATCTTCTCCACCGCCCGCCCGGCAGCCGGGCTGTGGAAATCCGGGCCGAAGCTGGCGGCGACGAGCACCGGCTCGAGGAGTAGCCGGGTCAGGTCGCGGCCCGCCTCGATGACCCGCGGGGTGTTGCGGGCGGCGACCGCGAACCCGTCGAGCAGTGGATTGCGCAGTCCCCGACCGAGTCCGGCCTCGGTCAGACCGCTGGCGGCGGTCGCCACGAGCGCCACTCCCGCGATCCGGCCGTCGGCGGCGAAGAGCTGCGGATACCGCCGCGCCAGCGCCATCAGTGTCATCCCGCCCATCGAATGCCCGACCAGGACCACCCGCCCCTCGGGAGCCGTGGCATCGAGGATCGCGACGGCGTCATCGGCGAGTTGCTGCATCGTGCACGTGTCCGCGGGGGCCTCGCCACTGCGACCGTGACCGCGATTGTCGTAGAACACCATGCGAATTCGGCGATCGGCCCACAGCTGTGCCAGGGCATAGCGCTGAAAGTGCCAGCTCGCCAGCCGCAGGCTGAACCCGTGCACGAAGATCACGGTCAGCTCCGGCGTCTCGTCCGGCTCGAGGCCACCGAGGTCGACGGTGCGTACCGCCAGCTGCACGCCGTCGGCCGCGGTCACCGTCGACGCCCGATCCTGGTACATCGTGGTGAAATCGATCCCCTGATAGGGATCCTGGCCCCGTCGGATTCGACGCCGGGTGGCGCTGCGTGCCGCTCCCGCGGCGGCCAGCCCGCCGAGGGTCGCCACCCCGGCGAGTCCGGCTGCCAGGCCGACACGCTCGGTGGAGTTCACCACGTCGCCTCCTGCCGCCGGGATGAGACGTACTCGCGGCGCGCTCGCCCGCCGATCCGTGCGAGGATCTCGTAGTCGATGGTGCCGATCGTCTCGGCCCACTCCGCCGCGGTGGGTCCGCCGCCGACGCCGGTACCGAACAACTCGGCGATGTCACCCTCGCGCACGCCGCCACCGTCGGGGCCGAGGTCGATCACGAACTGATCCATGCACACCCGGCCCACCTGACCGAAGACACGATCGCCGATTCGGACCCGCAACCGTCCCGACGCGAGTCGTGGTACGCCATCGGCGTATCCGGCCGGGATCACCGCGATCGTGGTGTCGCGCTCGGTGGTCCAGGTGTGACTGTAGGAAACCCCTTGTCCGGCCGGGATTCTCTTCACCAACGCCACCTCGGCACGCAGGCTCATCGCCGGGATCAACCCGAATTCACGTCCCAGGATCGGTACCCCGCCGTAGAGGGCGATTCCGGGCCGCACGAGATCGCGCGCAAGGTCCGGGCGGGTCAGTGCCGCAGGAGAATTCGCGATGTGCATGACCTCCGGCGGCGCGCCGAGACGGATCAGGTCGGCGCGCGCCTCGTCGAGGCGCTCGGCCTGCAGCGAGTTCAACGGGTGCTCGGGTTCGTCGCCGCGGGCGAGGTGGCACATCAGCGCTCGTACCCGGACGGCGTCCTCGGCGACGGCCTTCGCGAGATCGTCGGCGAAATCCGCCCATTCCTCCGGCGCCACCCCGCTGCGCCCGAGGCCGGTGTCGAGTTTGACGGTGACCGTGGCCGCGGTACCCCGATCTCGGGCCGCCTCGAGGACGGCCGCGAGCTGACGACCCGACGAGAGTGCGACGTCGAGGTCGGCGTCGATGGCGGCGGAGAAGTCCGCGCTGTTGGTGTGCAGCCAGCACGTGATGTGTTCGGTGATCCCAGCGGCCCGAAGCGCGAGTCCCTCGCCGATCACCGCCACGCCCAGTTCGGCAGCTCCGGCGTCCAGGGCCGCACGTGCCACCGGCACCGCACCGTGCCCGTACCCGTCGGCCTTGACCACGGCGATCACGCCCGTACCCGCTGCCTCGCGCACCACACCCACGTTGTGGGCGATGGCGTCGAGGTCGACGACGGCGGCCAGGGCCGAGCCGTGATGCCCGGAGCCGGGCGGCGGTGAGGTGATCATCGCCGCCCATTGTCCCAGATTTGTGAGGGCCGCCGTGGTCCGGTGTGCCGGCGTTGCCCCCACCGGGCTCGCACATAGCGCACCTTGCGTCGGAGCGCACGCCTCGTGTCCACAGGCGGCGATCTGTCCACACCTGAGGAATTCGCTCATGCCATCGGCCCATCCGGGCACTTGACTGGGGAAAACCCCGTCGCCGAAAGGCCCTTGCGCATGCACGCTCCCCGATTCCACACCCCGCACCCGCCCATGGCACCCGCCACGTCGGCGGCCGGGATCCCAGCCGGTCACAGTCCCCGCCAACCGGCCACGAAAGTGTTGTTACGCGGCGCATGGATCGCCTGTGGCGCGGCCGGGGTCTGCTACCTCGTCGGTGGCGTCCTGTTCATGATCGGCGGCTTGGGCGGCCTCGACGCCGAGATCTCCGGCTCCGGCGGTCGGTGGTGGCGGCCGGTCCTGGTGCTGGCGGCCGTCCACGGGGTGCAAGCGGTCCTCGGCGCGTGGACATCGGTGGTGCTGGTGATCACGGCGTTCATCTCGCGACCCGCGCGACACCCGGCGAAGCCGGATCGAACGGCCCTCCACCACCCGACCGGACCGCTACCCGCGACGAGCGAATTCGTCGGCGCGGCGATCGCGAGTGGTGTGGTCACGATGCCCGTGCTGATACCGGGAGTGTGGTGGCTGCCGTTGTTCTTGTGACCCCCAAGCCCGTCGACCGGTGCCCTTTGGGTCACGAGCCTTGGGGTCACGAGCCGGCGAGCAACTCTCGGATCGCCGGCCGGAGTGCGCCGAGGAGAGCCGACGCGCCGATGGGGGCGCCGCGCGCCGCCAGCGCGGCGGCGCGCGCGTGGACCCGGGCGGCGGCGGCACCGGCCCAGATCGGCGGGAGCCCGGCCGCGAGCAGTGCTCCGGCGATCCCCGAGAGCACGTCTCCCGCGCCGGCGGTGGCCGCCCACGACGATCCGGCATCGTTCCCATGAACGACGCCGTCGGATTCGGCGACGAGAGTGATACGTCCCTTGAGGAGTACGGTCACCCCCCACCGCCGGGCCAGCGACGAGACCGCGCCGAGCCGGTCCGGGCCGACCGGTTCGCCGGTGAGACGGGCGAATTCGCCGGCGTGCGGGGTGAGCAGTGTCGGCGCGTCACGGCCGACGACGAGATCGTGGTGGTCGGCGACGAGGGTGAGCGCGTCGGCGTCGACGAGCACGGGCAGATCGGTGCCCAGCACGGTGCGCAGCACCTCGAGTGCGGCGGCGTCGGTGCCCGCTCCGGGCCCGATCACCCACGCCTGTACCCGGCCCGCATCGGAGAGATCCGGCACCGCAACCACTTCCGGGAAATGTTCGACGACTTCGGCGTGCGCGGAACCGACGTAGCGGGTCATGCCCGACGTGGCGGTGACGGCGGCGCCCGAGGCGAGGATGGCCGCGCCGGGATAGCGGTGCGAGCCGGCGATCACGCCGACGACCCCTTGGGTGTACTTGTCGTCGTGGGCGCCCGGAATCGGCCATGCCTCGGCGATCTCGGTGTCCGACAACGAGCACAGGAAGGGACCGCCCTGCCGGCCGATGGTTCCCGACAGCCCGATGTCCACCACGTGGATGCGCCCGCACTGCGGTCCGGCGAGCAGGTGCGCGTGACGCAGCACGCCGAAGGTGACGGTGACATCGGCGCGCACCGCCGGGTGATGGACCTCGCCGGTGTCGGCGTCCACGCCGGAGGGCAGGTCGACCGCGACGACGGTCACACTCGGGTCGAGCGCCGCGAACACCTCGGCGGCGTTGTCGCGCAACGGACCTCGCCCACCGATGCCCACCACACCGTCGATGACGGCGTCGAGATCGGCGGGCAGTGCCGCGACGACACGCCCACCGCGATGTCGCAGCGCGGCCAATCCGGCCGGGTGCGCCTTGTCGGGGGCAAGGAGTACGGCGGTCACGTCGACACCACGGCGAGCGAGCTCCGCCCCGGCGAACAGGGCGTCGCCACCGTTGTCACCGGCACCCACCACGAGCCCCACCCGGCGTCCGTAACATCCGCCCGTAGAAGCGAATTCGCCGATGACAACCTGCGCGACGCCGTGCGAGGCGCGGCGCATCAGGGTGCCGTCGGTCAGTAGGTGCCCGGTGGCGCGCTCGGCGGCCCGGACCTCCTCGGCGGTGAAGTGACTGACCGGCATGGGCGCGTCCCGGACCTACTCGACCGTGACCGACTTGGCCAGGTTGCGAGGCTTGTCGACGTCGTAGCCACGGGCCTGCGCGACACTGGCGGCGAACACCTGCAACGGCACCGTCGACACCAGCGGCTGCAACAGCGTCGGCGTCTTGGGGATCGGGATGAAGTGATCGGCAACGGATTTCGCCGATGCGTCGTCGTCCTCGGCGATCACGATGGTGACTGCCCCGCGGGCCTGGATCTCCCGGATGTTGGAGACCATCTTCGAATGCAGGACCGCACGACCGTCGGGTGAGGGCATCACGACGATCACCGGCAAGCCGTCCTCGATGAGTGCGATCGGGCCGTGTTTGAGCTCGCCGGCCGCGAAACCCTCCGCGTGCATGTACGCGAGTTCCTTGAGTTTCAGCGCACCCTCGAGCGCCACCGGATACCCGACGTGACGGCCGATGAACAGCACAGTGTTGTGATGGGCCAGCGAGTGAGCGAGCTCGCGCACCGGTTCCATCGTGCCCAGGACGTCACGGACCGCCTCGATCATGTGCTCCATCGCCGCAAACTCGCGGGCGACCTCGTCGGCGTACTTGGTCCCGCGAGCCTGGGCCAGAGCCAGGCCGACCATGTAGGCCGCCGCGATCTGGGCGAGGAAACACTTGGTGGAGGCCACCCCGATCTCTGGTCCGGCGTGGGTGTAGAGCACGGCGTCGGACTCGCGCGGGATCTGCGCGCCGTTGGTGTTGCAGATCGCCAACACCCGGGCCTTCTGGTCCTTGGCGTGCCGGACGGCCTCGAGGGTGTCGGCGGTTTCGCCGGACTGCGAGATCGCCACGACCAGCGTCGAGCGATCCAGCACCGGGTCCCGATAACGGAACTCGCTGGCGAGTTCGACCTCGACGGGCAGTCGCGTCCAGTGCTCGATCGCGTACTTGGCCAGCATCCCGGCGTGGTAGGCCGTGCCGCAGGCCACGACGAAGACCTTGTCGACGTCACGCAGGTCCTGATCGGTGAGGCGTTGCTCGTCGAGGACGATGCGGCCCTCCTCGAGATGGCCGAGGAGGGTATCGGCCAGCGCGGCGGGCTGCTCGGCGATCTCCTTGAGCATGAAGAAGTCGTAGCCGCCCTTCTCGGCGGCGGCGAGGTCCCAGTCGATGTGGAACGGTTTACCCGCCCGGGGATTCTGGTCGAAGTCGGTGATGGCGTAGCTGTCGGCGGTGATCACCACGACCTCGTCCTGGCCGAGCTCCACCGCTTCGCGGGTGTGCTCGATGAACGCCGTCACGTCGGATGCGACGAACATCTCGCCGACACCCACGCCCACCACGAGCGGGGTCGAGCGGCGTGCCGCCACGATCGTGCCCGGATGATCGGAGTGGGTGAACACCAGCGTGAACGCACCTTCGAGACGGCGCAGGGCGCGGTAGGCACTCGCCACGAAGTCACCGGCGTCGGGGCCGTTCACATACTCGCGTTCGACGAGATGGACCGCGGTCTCGGTGTCGGTGTCGGAGGTGAACTCGATACCGTCGGCCTCGAGTTCGTCACGCAGCGGCGCGTAGTTCTCGATGATGCCGTTGTGCACCACGGCGAGCTTGCCGTCGGTGCTCGCGTGCGGGTGCGCGTTGCGGTCGGTCGGCTGACCATGGGTCGCCCACCTGGTGTGGCCCATCCCGGTGGTGCCCGACAGCTTCTCCCGCCCGACGCCGGCGATCACCTTGTCGAGGTTCTCCAGCCGTCCGGCCTTCTTCTCGATCGCGGTATGCCCGTGGCCGTCGAGAATTGCCACACCCGCCGAGTCGTAGCCGCGATACTCCATCCGCCGCAGCGCTTCGACCACGATGTCGAGGGCGTCACGCCCTCCCACATATCCGACGATTCCACACATAGAAGGTCAGGGTACCGGGATTCTGCGGGCGATCCGGCCACGCTGTTCGCGGGGCTTGGCGCCGAGCAGACGAGAGATGTGATCCAACTCGTGTTCGGGCTCGTCGGAGGGGTCGACAACCAGACTCTTGCCGATGACGGCCTGCGGGTCACCGAACCCGGCATAGTCGGTGTCGCCGGCAACGGTGTGCAGGAGGAATCCCGTCATCAGTGCGCGGACCTGCCGATGTGTGGTCTTGTCGGCCCCGTTCGCCCCGAGGATCGTCTTCCAGGTGCGGCGTTCGAGAAGCCCGCGACTGGTTGCGGCAGGCAGAGTGCGCAACACCACATCACCGCCGTACACGCGCGCGAGCGGACGGGCATTGGCGTCGAAGGTGTCGAGTTCGGTCCCGGCGGCCAGGATGAGCCCGGGCGCGGTGACGCGTGGCGCGGCGGCCGGCAGCAATGCGGTCGTCGGGGCGGGGAAGATCGCCACCACACCCGACGTCGGCACCGGTTCCTGACCCAGCAACAGCTCGTCGGAGGCGGCGAGCACCGCGGCCGCGGCGCCGAAGCCGTGTCCGGCGAACCCGACCTTCGCTGCGTCGACGGTGATCCCGCCGTCGCCGAGGGGCGCACTGCAGACCACACCGAGTGCCGAACGCATCTCGGCGGCAAGTCCCACATCCGAGGGCATCAGTCCGCGCTGCCCCTGTGGGAGTGCGACGACGAAACCCCACGAGGCCAGGTGGTAGGCCAGGTCCCGGTATCGGTTGCCGCCGGACAGCCAGGTGTGGCCGAACGCGATGGCCGGTAACCGGGTGCCCTCGGCGGGCGTGAACACCCGCCCCTCGATTCCGACGATGCCCAGATTGCCCGCGAGCACACGGTGCGGACCGCGCCTCGTCAACGCCTTGAACTGCTTGGCAGGGGGCTTGGACGGCTTGCTGGATCGCTTCTTGCCGGACACGGGAAACAGCCTATTCGGTTGCGGCCGCGCCGTGGGGACTGGCCTCGGCGATGTCGGCGGGCAGCAGGATCCGCGGCGTGGCGTTGTCGGCGGCATCGGCCGCGGTCTGCAGGTCGGTGCGCAGTTGCGACACCTCGGTGCGGTGTGCGTGCTGGTGATCGTCGAGTCGGGCCACCAGCACCTGCTGCGTCTCGCTGAACTCGCGGGACGCGGCGGTCAGGCTCCCGATCGTCGATCGGGTGAGGTGTTCGATCTGCTCGGCCGCGTTCATTGATCACCTGCCAGAGCCAGATCCGACGCCGGGGCCCGCTGGGTTCCGGGACTCGGCGCAGGTGCCGGGGCCGACTGGGGTGTTGGGTCCGCTAGGGGTGTCGAAGGCGATTCGGCTGCCGGCGCCGGCTCGGGTCTCGGGGCCGGCTGGATACTCGAGCCGGTCTGACCAGTGCCCGCCTCCTCCGCGGTGAGTGTGAACGGTACGTCGGGGCCGTCCGGGGCCGGACTCGACTTCGGTTCGACGGCGGGCGATCCGTCGGTCACCGTGACGTGCGCGGGTTGTCCGGCGGCCACGGGTCGCGCGGCGTCGGGCGTCGGTACCTTGCCCTCGACGGGGACATCGCCTCGCTCGTCCGGTGAACCGCCGTCACCATCCGGCACGCGCACCCGCGCCGGTGCCTCGGTGCGTTGAGTCAGATCCCACTCGTCGGCGGATCGGGTAAGGATCGACAGAATTGCCTGCACACCGCTTTGAGTGGCGTGTGCGGTCGTGGTCAGCAGCGCGATCCGGGAGGTGATGTCGGCGGCGACCACAGCGGGCGGGACACGACCGGTCAGCACCGCCGCGGGTAGCTCGGGCAATGGCACGCCTGCGACCAGCGGCGATGACAGCCGGGCCACCGTGCGATACCAGGTACGCAGGATCTGATCGATTCCCGCCGCTGCGGCGCTCGTCGCCTCCGCCACGGAGCGGACCACCGCCAGATCGGCCTCGGCGCGGCGTTGGTGTTCGATCACCAGGCCGACGGCAACGGCTCCGGCACCTGACGACCAGCCGTGGTCGAGACGTATCTGCTGCTCGGGCAGCCGGTGCATCTGGTCGGCGACGACCCGGTGCACGGCGGCCAGCCGGCGTGCGTCGGCGGCCAGCCCGGGGATGTCGAGCCGTCCGGTCCGCGCCAGTACTGCCCGGAGTTCATCGTCGGCGGGGACGGCCACCCCGACGACGCGGCCGGCACCGAGCACCGAGATCAGGTCCTCGACGCCCGCGATCGCCCGATCACGTAGCGCGACAAGTGTTTCCGACGGATCAGCCATCCGAATCAGCTCCCGCCACCGCGGCGGACACACCTCGCGCCGCCTCGTCGTCGGCGGCATCGATCGCGGCGAGTCCGCGCGTCAGGAGCTCTGCGAGCGCCGCGGCCGACTCCGACTGATCACGCAATCGTCCGGTCAGCACCCGGCTGATCTCGGTGAAGCGGCCGGCGAGCCGGGCGTGGTCGTCATCGTCGGCGGCCCAGGTGCCGAATCGGTGCTCGTCGAGGTCGCCCGCGGCCACCGCGAGTACCTGCGAGGTCTTGCGATAGAAGTCGGCGACGGCGAGCACCTCGTCGGTTTCCACCGACACCCCGGCCCTCGACGTCACCCCGGTCGCCTCCTCGGATGAGGCTGCCTCGTGCTTCATACCGACTCCCTCCCCTGCCCATCATCACTCGCCTCGAGATGTCCACCGTGAGGTTGGACGCACGCGACGTCCCCGTGGTTCCCCTCACGCCAGGTTTCACCCAACTGACCCAAGTCTCACGTATCGGGCGCCGACGTGCGCGGCTTTCTTCTCCGGGCCGGTCGCACCGTCAGAGGTCGATGCCGTGCGCGCGGACGGCGTCGCCGAGCGCGGTGGGCCGCTGCTCCGGCGGGAGGTCGTGCACGAGTTCGAAGGCGGCGCCGATCCGGCGGGCTCCGCCGTCGGCCTCCTCGCTGTCCCCGACCATCAGGCAGTCATAGCCCGCCACGCCGAGCGCATCGAGCGCGGCATGGAAGATCCGGGGATTGGGTTTGATCGCACCGACCTCGTAGGACAGCGCGTACGCGCCGACGGTGTCGGCGAGGTCGTGCAGCGCCAAGACTTTTCGGAGATCGAAGGCGATGTTGCTGACGACGCCCACGGGAATCCGCCGGGCGGACAGCGCGGTCAAGACCGCCGCGGTGTCGAGGAAGGGTACCCACGAGTGCGGGTCGAGTACCCGTTCGTACAGCGATTCCGCCTGGCCGGGCACGGTGAGCCCAGAAGTGCGCAGCATCGCCAGATACGCGCGCCGATGTTGGACGGGATCGAGATCTCGCTGCTCCCAGGCGATCCGGTCGTCGTCGATGATGTCGGCGGGCAATCCGACCGGCTGGGTCATCCGGCGCACCAACTCGGCCTGCGCGTCGACGTGCAGCGGCCGGCCCTGCTGGTCGTGGAGGTCGGCGAACCACTCGTCACGTGCCTCGAAGCGGAAGAGCGTGCCCGAGAAATCGAACAGGACAGCCTTCGGGACACCGCTCATGACCGTGTGTGCGTCACGCGCCGGCGGTCTCGACGACGTCGGCGACGCGCGCGGCGATCGTGTGTGCCAGATCCGGGGTCGGTGCCTCCACCATCACGCGAACCAACTGCTCGGTTCCGGACGGGCGCAACAGGATTCGACCTCCGTCACCGAGCTCGGCCGCTGCGGCCGAGACCGCCTCGGTGACGGCCGCCGCGGTGGCGACCGCATGCTTGTCGGTGACGCGCACGTTGATCAGTTCCTGCGGCAACACCGTCATGACGGCCGCGAGATCGGCCAGTCGCGAGGAGCTCTCGACCATCTCCGCCATCAGCAGCAGACCGGTGAGGATGCCGTCGCCTGTGGTGCCCGAGGCCGGGACGACGATGTGCCCGGATTGTTCGCCGCCGAGCGAGAAGCCACCGCGGCGGAGTTCCTCGAGGACGTAGCGGTCGCCGACAGCGGTGGTGCGCAACGTGATTCCCGCTTCCCGCATCGCGATGTGCAGGCCGAGGTTGCTCATCACCGTGGCGACGAGCACGCCCTCGTGCAGGCGTCCGTGGCGGTGCAGCGCGGCTGCGAGAATCGCCATGATGTGGTCGCCGTCGACGATCTGGCCGGTGGAATCGACCGCGAGACACCGATCGGCGTCACCGTCGTGGGCCAACCCGAGGTCGGCGCCGTGTTCGAGTACCGCGGCCTGCAACTTCCCCATGTGGGTCGAGCCGCAGTCCTCGTTGATGTTGATGCCGTCGGGGTCGGCGTGAATGGGGATGACCGTGGCCCCCGCGGCGGCGTAGACCTGCGGGGCGATGAGTGACGCTGCGCCGTTGGCGCAGTCGACCACTACGGTCAGCGAGTCGAGTCGCACATCGATCGCCTCGGCCAGATGCCGGGCATAACGCTGCGACGCATCGGGCGCGTCGGACAGTCGGCCGACGCCGGCACCGGTGGGACGGGGCAACTCGGTGTCCATCGCCGCGGCGATACGGTCCTCGATCTCGTCGTCGAGTTTGTGGCCACCGGCGCCGAAGAACTTGATCCCGTTGTCGGGCATCGCATTGTGCGACGCCGAGATCATCACGCCGAACGCTGCGCCGTAGTCGGCGGTGAGAAAGGCGATGGCCGGGGTGGGCAGGACGCCGACGCGGATCGCATCGACACCCGAGGCGGCCAGCCCGGCGCAGACCGCGGCCTCCAGCATTTCGCCCGAGGCGCGCGGATCCCGGCCGACGACCGCGCGGGGTCGGGGGCCGGTACCGAGAACGAACGCGGCGGCCGAGGCCAGGCGCAACGCGAGCTCGGTGGTGAGCTCGGCGTTGGCCAGGCCTCGGACGCCGTCGGTTCCGAAAAGGCGTGCCAAGTCAGCGCTTGGAGTACTGCGACGCCTTGCGGGCCTTCTTCAGGCCGTACTTCTTGCGCTCGACCGCACGCGGGTCGCGCGTGAGGAAGCCGGCCTTCTTCAGGGCCGGACGATCCTCCGGGGTGACCTCGATGAGGGCACGGGCGATCGCCAGACGCAGCGCGCCGGCCTGGCCCGAGGGGCCGCCACCGACGAGCTTGGCGTAGATGTCGAACGACTCGGTGCGCTCTACGGTGACCAGCGGGGCCTTGATCAGCTGCTGGTGCACCTTGTTCGGGAAGTACTCCTCGATGGTGCGGCCGTTGAGGTGGAACTGACCGGAGCCGGGCACCAGGCGAACACGGACCACGGCCTCCTTGCGGCGACCGACGGTCTGGATCGGGCGGTCGATGACGACCGGGCCACGATCGAAGGCGGGCTCGGCGACGGCATCGGCGTCGTAGTCGTCGGCAGCCTGCTCGACCGACTCGACAGCCTCGACGGCGGCTTCGACGGCGCTCTCGGCAGCTGCGGTGTCGTCACCGGCGGCAGCCTGGACCTCGGCAGCGTTCTCCACGGCGGCCTCGACGGCCTCGTCGGAAATGTTCTCGTTGCTCACTGGGCCACCTGCTTGATCTCGAAGGGGACGGGGCGCTGGGCCGCGTGGGGGTGATTCGGGCCGGCGTAGACCTTCAGCTTGGACGCCATGGCGCGGCCGAGCTTGGTGTGCGGCAGCATGCCGGTGATGGCCTTCTCGACCACGCGCTCGGGGTGGCTCTCGAGCAACTCGGCAGTCGTCTGGACCTTGAGGCCACCGGGATGCCCGGAGTGCCGGTAGTTCAGCTTGCGCTCGGCCTTGTTGCTGGTCAGCGCGACCTTCTCGGCGTTGATGATGATGACGAAATCGCCACCGTCGACATGCGGGGCGTAGGTCGGCTTGTGCTTGCCGCGGAGCAGGTTCGCGCTCTGCACGGCCAGCCGGCCGAGCACCACGTCGGTGGCGTCGATGACATGCCACGCGTGGGTGATGTCACCGGCCTTCGGGGTGTAGGTAGGCACAGTTGGTCCTTCAACTCTTGTCATGGATGCTGGTCGGGCACGACGGCAGAGGATGTTCCGGCGACCAGTGGGGACCCGGGCCTCGACTACCTCCTCGCACCGCGCTCGATGAGCACGACGAGAAGGTGCCACGTACCAGCGATCCAGGCTACGCGAGAGCCCAGGTCAGGGTCAAAACACGCTTCATCCGCGCCGGCGGAGTACCCGTCGGCACCCGCAGGTCAGGCCGGGGCGATGCGCGCCGAGGCCACCGCCTGCGCGCATGGTTCGTCGACGGAGTCACCGCCGGTGCCGGCCTGGCATCCGACACTCACCTGTAGATCGTGCTCGACGAGCACGTACCAGCGGATCGGCGCACCCGATGCCGGGGCCTCGCGGTAGCTGATCACATCCCGCCCGGCGAAGCGGGTCGACGCGGAGAACTCACTGACCACGTCGTCGCCACGCTGGGCGATCCGATTGCGCAGGCTCAGCGCCACCGACGACGGCGTCGAGCCCGCCCGCACGGTGCTCTGGACCAGCAGGATGCGGCTACCGTCCTCGGGGGCGACGAACACGATGCGCGACTGCACCGACGAGGACGTCGCACCACTCGGCGCACTCTGCTCGGCCTGCTGCCAGTCGGTCGGGATCAGCAGACTCGTCCGCCCCTGGGTGACGCGGTGGTCGGCGGGCGCAGGTGGCCGGTCGTGTCGGGTCAACGCCACCGCGGCGACGACACCGACAACAAGCATCGCGACCGCCAATGTCGCGCCGAGCACCTGCCATCGCGTCAGCTCCACACGCCGGCGCCCCGACGATGCGGCCACCCGCGCCTCGAGGTCGCCGAAATCCAGCGGCTCGAGGTGGGCGACGCGAGAACCCCAGCGGGCGATCAGTCGGCGATCGACCGACACGACCCGGCCGGCCACAGCGTGGTCGAGGATCAGGTCGACGGCCTGGCCCACCTCCGCCGGATCGTCACCGTCGACGTAGACCGCCTCGACGCCGTCGTCGATCGCCTCTTCGACCGCCGCGGCGTCGGCGGCCGTCGAGCCGGCCGGGCGGAGCACCGCGGAATCCTCGATCTCCCAGCCGGCGGCCCCGCGACGCAGACGCTGCACGCCCCAGCGCGGCGGCACCGGTGCGCAGTGGTGCGTGGGCCGGTGGGTGGTCTCGACGACGGCGCACCTGCTGACCGTCGCATCGGCATGGCTGCGGGCGACGAGGATCGCCCGGGGTACCAGCG
Source organism: Gordonia sp. YC-XJ4 (assembly GCF_059511865.1). Lineage (NCBI taxonomy): Bacteria > Bacillati > Actinomycetota > Actinomycetes > Mycobacteriales > Gordoniaceae > Gordonia > Gordonia sp. YC-XJ4. The sequence goes on along the minus strand of NZ_CM183447.1, from coordinate 1,943,411 downwards.
TGATGTCCGGGCGCAGCGAGCCCGCGGCCCGGGTGAGCACCCCTCTACGTATGGCACCCCAGGTGCTGGGATGGCCGATGAGCAGGGGCCCGCGGTACCCGCCGATCATCTGCGCGAACACCTCACGCCAGCGTTGTTCGACGCCGATCCGGACCCCGCCTGCGACGATGACGTCCGCATCGATGGCCTCGAGGAGGTCGGTGACGTCCGGGCCGCCGACGGCACCGATCGTGGTGTGCCCGTAGGCGAGATCGATCACGAGCGGTCTCGCCGAGGTCGTCGTCGCGGCGCCCGGGATGGCCCGGTCGGTGGCCAGCATTCCCGTCATGGGGTGTGCGGACCGGTCGGGTCGGAGGTGGCGACCTGGATCATCTCCTGCGTGCGGGTGCGGGACACGAGTTCACCGCGGCCGGGCACCAACCGCTGCATGCGGGTTCGTCCGGTGATGTATCCCTCGTCGCGGTCACCGCTCATCAGCAGCATGTCCGACGAGAGATCCTTGAGTCGCCCGATCACCGGGTCGAACAGCGCCCGCCCGAGTCCGCCGGAGCGACGCGCCAACACTATGTGCATACCGATGTCGCGGGCGTGGGATGCCAGATCGATCAAGGGCAGCAACGGATTCCCCGACGAGGTGGCGACCATGTCGTAGTCGTCGACGACGATGTACACGTCCGGTCCCGACCACCAGCTGCGTGCCTTGAGCGCATCGACGGTGAGGTCGTCGGGTGGCAGGCGTTTGGTGAAGTACGCGGCGAGCTGGTGCATCATCTTCGTCGCGTTCTCCCCCGAACTTGCGTACCCGGCGAGATGATCACCGGTGATGATGCCGAGCATGGTGCGGCGGTAGTCGATCAGCACGATCTTCACCTGATCCGGCGTGGCCCCGCCGACCAAACCCGAGATGATCGTTTTCAGGAGTGTGCTCTTGCCGTGCTCGACGTCGGCGAAGGCCATGAAGTGGGGCTGCACACCGAAATCCAGGATGACCGGGGCGAGTTCGAGCTCCCCCACTCCGATGGCCACCTGGTGGGGACCGAGGACGATCTCGGCGTCGGCGACGAGCTCGGCAACGCGTGCCGCGGAGATCTCGGTGCCGAGCTTGCGCACCGGTAGTGCTCGCCGGTCGGGGTAGGCCAGCGAGATCGTGTCGAGGGCGAGTTGTCCGCCCATCGGCAATGTCGCCGGCGAGGGGTCGCCGTCGAGGCGCGGTAATGCCACCAGCAGATGCATACCGTCGGGGCTGAGTCCACGGCCGGGCCGGTTGTGCGGCACCTGCGAGGCCGCTTTGCGTCCGAGCTCGGAATCCATGGCGTCACCGAGGCGTAGTTCGAGTCGACTGCCGATCAGGTCCCGCATCGCCGGGCGGACCTCGGCCCAGCGGGTGGCCGTCACGATCAGGTGGACGCCGTAGGAAAGCCCCTGGGAGACGATGATCCCGATCTGTTCTTCCAGGAACTCCATCTCCCCGCGCAACACGCCGACCCCGTCGAGAACCAGGAACACATCGCCGTGCGGGTCATCGGCGAGCGGATCGTCGGGCCCGGTGCGGCCGGTCCGCATCCAGTCCTGGCGCCGCGCACGGTAATCGGACATCGACTCGATACCGAGACGGGCGAACCGCAACTCCCGCGCCCGCACCACCGCGGTCACCTCGGCGACCGTGCGACGCACCGCGTCCATGTCGCCGCGGGTCGCGACCGAACCCACGTGGGGCAGGCCCGCGATACCGGCGAGGGAACCCCCACCGAAGTCCAGACAGTAGAACTGCACCTGTTCGGGGGTGTGGGTGGCGGCCGCGGCGACGATCAGCGTGCGTACCGCGGTCGACTTGCCGGTCTGGGGGCCGCCGACGACCGCGACGTTGCCTGCCGCACCGGACAGGTCCAGGACGTGCTGGTCACGGCGCTGATCGAAGGGCCGGTCGATGATGCCGACCGGTACCCGCAGGTCGCCGGGTGCCGACGGTGTCGAGAAGTCGCGGTCGCCGATCAACCCGTCGACGGTCGGCGACTCGTCGAGCGGTGGCAGCCAGACCTCGTGGGCGCTGGGCCCGGCACCGGCGATCCGTCCGACGAGGGTCTGCAGCAGGGACGGAACGCTCACGGTTCCGGCGGTCACGCCCGCCGGCTCCGGTGGGATGTCGGAGGTGGCGGTGGACGCAGGTGGGGTCGACGCAGGTGGGGTGGACGCAGTGGGGGCCGGCACGGAAGGGGGTGAGGAGGCGGGCGGCACCGCCGACAGCAGTGCGGCCGCCTGGTCGAGCACCGAGCCACCGGCACCAACGGACGCGGCGGGCGGCACCCGATTCGTCCCCGTCGTATCCAGGCCCGAGGCGTCGTCGGCGGCGTCGAACGGGACGGGCAGGGCGGTGAACATCTTCATCGCACCCCGTAACCCCGGCGCGTCACCGACCCCGGTCACGGTGTCTCGCACGTCGGCGGGCGGTTGATACGGACCCGAGACGTAGCAGGTGTTGAACCTGATCGGCTCGCCCGCATCGCATTTGAGGTATCCCGAACCGGGCACGCTGGGCAGATGGTACGCGTCGGGAACCCCGAGTACCGATCGGGATTCGTTCGCCGAGAACGTCTTCAGACCGATCCGATACGAGAGGTGGCTGTCGAGACCGCGCAACTTGCCCTCCTCGAGTCGTTGGGAGGCAAGCAGCAGATGAATGTGCAGCGACCGCCCGAGCCGTCCGATCGCGACGAACAGTTCGGCGAAATCCGGTTTCTGCGCCAGCAATTCGGAGAACTCGTCCACGACGATGAACAATGCCGGCAGGGGTTGCAACGGAGCGCCGGCGGCGCGGGCCTGTTCGTATTCGGTGACGTTGGCGAAGTTCCCGGCCGCGCGCAACACTTCTTGACGACGATTCAATTCCCCCGACAGCGCATCCTTCATCCGGTCGACCATCGCCAATTCCTGCTCGAGGTTGGTGATCAAGGCCGCCACATGGGGGCTGCGTTCGAGCCCGAGGAAGGTGGCGCCGCCCTTGAAGTCGACGAGGACCAGATTGAGCTCGGCGGGTGAGTGGGTGGCCAGCATCGCCACCACGAGCGTGCGCAGGAATTCCGACTTTCCCGAACCGGTTGCGCCGATGCACAACCCGTGCGGACCGGTGCCGCCGTGCGCGCTCTCCTTGATGTCGAGTTCGACTGTCCCACCCGATGGTGTGTAGCCGATCGGAACGCGCAAGCGGTCACGCCCGGTGCGCCCTCGCCAGTGCACCGCCGTATCGAAGCGGGACACATCGTCGATGCCCAGTAACGCCGGTAGTCCGGGGTCGAGGGCGGTGGCCTCGGAATCGAGACTGGCCAGGGAGGCCGCCGTCGCCAACCGATAGCGAGCCAGCCGTCGGGCCATGGCCTCGCATTCGGCGATACCCAACGCATCCATCGTCGCGAAATCCTCGGTGCCATAGGCACTTCTCGCCGACACCGTGCCGTCGGAGACCACCAGCTGCAGTCCGCGTCTGGCGGCGAGCCCGTCGGGTGGTGCGGTCAGATCGAGTACGGTGACGCCCTCCATCCCGGCGTCGTTGACGAGCCGCTCGGCTCCGGTCACCCTGCCGTCGTCGATGATCACCACCAGGTGCACCCGACCGGGAGTCGGCGGCGCCGACCGGGAGAACCGGCCGCGGTCGGCCAGTTCGGTGGCGAGCGCGGTCTCCAGGTCCGCCAATGTCGGGAAGATCATCCGCATCGGTCCGACGGCATCGGCCAACGAGGGATGCCCGACGTGCGGCAGCCACTTCGCCCAGTCCCAGGCCTCACCGGCCGGGTCGGCGGTCACCACGGCCACCCGGAGATGGTCCGGCCCGTGGAAGGCACACAACTCGATGACCATGGCGCGCAGCAGTTCTCGGGTCTCCTGACGCACACCCTCGATGTTGATGGCCGGAAAGCCCCGCAGTGACACCGCGGTCGGCAGTCGGTGCACCACCGAATGCGTCCGGACGAATCGCCGCAGCGCGACCATCGACACCGGCTCGAGATCCTCCAGCGGCCCGGTCTCCGGCGGCACCAGACGGGTGGCCAATCGCTGCGTACCCAGACCGACCCGCACATGCGCGAAATCGTTGTCGGCCGGTCGCCGCTCCCACATCCGGCGCGTCCCGATCAGATCGGGAATGCTGCGCGGATCGGGATGGCTCCAGGCCAACGCCGCACGCTGTGCACCACTGGTGTCGCCGACCTGCGTGCGCAGGCCGGCGAGGTAGCGGAAGTAGTCCTTGCGTTCCTCGTTGAGTTCGGCGGCCTTCTTGCCGCCCCCACGACCTCCCGCTGCGAACATTCCAAACATCGACATCAGCATCATCAGGGGGAACATCATGAACAGCGGATTGGTCAGGATGTTGCGACCCCCGGTCGCGAACATCATCGCCAACATGCCGATGACCGCGACCACCATGATCACCGGCAGCAACTTCAGCAACATCCCGCCCGGAACCACCCGCGGCACATCCGGGGGCGGCTGGATGTTCAGTTCACCACCGGGCGCACGTGGTGGCGTGATCCGTGGCCGCCGCACGAAACCATCGGTTGTGCTCACCTGTCCCCCTCGTCCCCTCTACCTCGCCCCTCGCGCGTTGTCCCCCGTCGACTCACCGAGACGTTCCGTACACCGTGTTATCCACCGGAACGAATAGGACATCTCACCCAAAGCCGAACGTGTGGTTATGGTAACTGCGAATCAAGGGGGAGGAACGTCGAGATGTCATCTGTGGATACCCGACCAGCGGCACCCGCCGAGAACGGTGCGCTGCGGGCGTCGGCGCCGTCGATCGAACCCGCGTTGGTACGGGTGTCGGTGCTCGGCGGCAACACCCAGCTCGACGTCGCACTTCCGGCTGCAGTCCCGGTGGCTGCGCTCCTCGGCGATCTCGTCACCCAGATCGAGTCGCGCAGCCCGCGCCGGCGAGACCCCGACGACACCGAGCCGGATCCGAGCGGCGACAACGTGCTCGATCGGCGGTCACGATGGACCCTGTCGCGCATCGGGCAGCCGCCGCTGCCCGTGAACCGTTCGCTCGCCGACTCCGGGGTGCGTGACGGCGACCTGCTGATGGTCACCTCGGTGCGCACCGACGATTCGCCGGCACTGTTCGACGACGTCGTCGATGCCGTTGCGCGCCTGAACGAATCGCGCTTCGCCAACTGGTCGGCGCAGGGAGCCCGGGTGATCGGATTCGCCGCGGCGATCCTGGCGGGCATCGTCGGCGCGGTGGCCCTGGCCGGGATGCGGTGGCATGCCGATGTCTGGTGGCCGGCGATCCCGGCCGCGACGATGACGCTGGCGTTGGTCACCGCATCGGCCATCGTCGCCCATCGATATCGCGACGACACCACGGCGACGGTCCTGGCTGCCGCGGCCGCTCCGACGGCGTTCGTGGCCGGCATGCTCACCGTTCCCGGACCCTACGGCTCCGCGCATCTCTCGCTGGGGTTCGCGGTGGTGGTGCTCGTCTGCGTCGTGTCCTATCGGCTGAGCGCGGTCGGCGCGGTGGTGCACGCCGCCCTGCTGACCGCCTCGGTGATCGGTGGTGCGATCTCGCTGGCCGCTCTGCTCATCGACAGCTCGACGCGCAATGTCGCCGCCGTCGGCGCGGCCGCGGCGTTGCTCGTCGTCGCGATGGCGCCCCGGCTGACGATCGTGTTGGCGAAACTACCGCTGCCGCCGGTGCCGACGGCTGGTGTGCCGCTCGATCCGGACGACGCCCAGCCTGTCCCCACCATCGAGGGCATCGGCGCGATCGGAGCGATGGCTCTTCCGAAAGCCGATGCGCTCGAACGTCGTTCGTATCTGGCGAACGCCTATCTCACGGGCATCGTGGCCGGTGCCACCGCGGTGATCGGCCCCGCCGCGGTCATCACCGCGACCCCGTGGAACGGCGTCGACGCCAAGTCGATGGCACTGGCGGTCATCCTGGCCGTCGTGTTGTGCCTGCGCGGCCGCTCACACAGCGACCTCGTGCAGGCGTGTGTCCTGATCGGCGGTGGGGTGCTGACCCTCGCTGCGCTCGTCGGTTCGTTGACCGCGGTCGACGGGTGGTGGCCGTTCGTCGGATTCGTGGTCGCGGCAACAGCTCTCGTTGTCGCACTCGTGGTCGGTGTGCTCGCACCCGGACATGAGTTCTCGCCGGTGATGCGACGCCTCGCCGAGCTCGGCGAGTACGCCCTGATCGTGGTGATCGTGCCGCTGCTCGTCTGGATTCTCGATCTGTACCAGACGGTTCGGGACATCTAGTGGTCCGTCACGGAGCTGGGCGACCGGCGTCCGGAGTTGTCCGTCGTCGTCGTTTCCCGACCGGCCTCGCCATGGCACTGGCCGTCGCCACGCTTGTCGCCGTCTCCGGTGGTGGGCCCGCCTTCGCGCTGAGTCCGCCTCAGGTCGATCCGGGGGCGTTGAACCGGTCCGCCCCGGTGGCGCCGCCCGAACCCACCGAACAACGCACGCTCTGCGCGCGACCCGTCGCCGTCACCGCCGCGAGCCAGCCCTCTCCTGCTCAACAGATGATGAATCTGGAAGAGGCCTGGCGCTTTTCGCGCGGAGCGGGACAACGCGTCGCCGTGATCGACACCGGTGTCACGCCGCATCCCCGACTGCCTCGATTGCGCGGCGGCGGCGACTACGTCTCGGGTGGCGACGGACTCGCCGACTGTGATGCGCACGGCACGCTGGTGGCCGGGCTCATCGCGGCCGCCTCGTCGCCTGACGACGCGTTCTCCGGAGTCGCACCGGATGCCTCGATCATCTCGATTCGCCAGTCCAGCAGCGCCTTCGACGCCAAGGACCGGCGTCGCGACGACGCGGACCCGGCGGTCGGCGGCGGATACGGGTCGGTGACCACCCTCGCCAACGCGGTGGTCCGCGCCGTCGACCTCGGTGCCACGGTCATCAACATCTCCGAGGTGGCGTGTTCCCCGGCGGGTGCCCGGCCCGCCGACCGTTCGCTGGGCGCCGCGGTCCGCTACGCCTTCGACCGCAACGTGGTCGTGGTGGTCGCTGCAGGCAACCTGTCGCAGGGGTCGGCGTGTGCCGAACAGAATCCGCCACCGCTACCCGGCGATCCCGACGGGTGGGGATCGGTCCAGACCGTGGCCAGTCCCGCCTGGTTCTCGCCCTATGTTCTCGCGGTGGGCTCGGTCGATGCCGGCACCGGAGCGCCGAGCTCGTTCAGCTTGCACGGGCCGTGGGTCGATGTCGCGGCACCGGGTACCGGGATCATCAGTCTCGACAGCACTCCCCGCAGTTCGTCGCTGGTCAACGCGCAGCGGAGCAACTCGGGCCCGCTTCCGTTGCTGGGCACCAGCTTCTCCACCCCGTTCGTCGCCGGCACGGTGGCATTGGTCCGCGCACGGTACCCGGGGTTGTCGGCGGGTGAGGTGATGGACCGTATCGTCCGCACCGCGCACGCCCCGGGACCGGGCCACGATCAGGCGATCGGTCACGGGGTCATCGACACCGTCGCGGCGCTGACCGCTGAGCTGCCCGAGGGACCGCTCGCCGATCCCGAGGTGCCTGCGGCGATCGCGGCTCCCGCGGTGGCGCCGGCACCCGATCACAGCCCGCGCAACGTCGCGCTGGTGGGCGTGGGGCTCGCCGCGGCCGTGGTGGTTGCGGTTCTGGCGCTCTCACTGCCTCATCGTCGGGTCCGTCGACTCGACCCTGACGAGTACTAACCGGAATCCGGGTACGACGGATCCGGTGTTGGGTTACTTGGCCGTTCGAGCCGGCCGCAGTTCACGCGGCAGGGCGAAGGTCAGCGTTTCCTCGGCGGTGGTGACCTTTTCTACGGAATCGAAGCCGTACTCGGACAGGAAGTCGATGACCCCACGGACCAGGACCTCCGGCACCGATGCACCCGAGGTGATGCCGACGGTCTCGACGCCGTCGAGCCAGGCCGGGTCGATCTCCCGCGCATAGTCGACCAGGTAGGAGGCCGACGCGCCGTTCTGCAGCGCCACCTCGACGAGCCGCACCGAGTTCGACGAGTTCTTCGAGCCGACGACGATCACCAGGTCGCACTTCGGGGCCATCGCCTTGACCGCGACCTGACGATTCTGGGTCGCATAACAGATGTCGTCGCTCGGCGGGTCGTTGAGCTCGGGGAATCTCTCACGGAGGCGGCGCACGGTCTCCATCGTCTCGTCCACCGACAACGTGGTCTGGGAGAGCCAGATGACCTTCGATTCGTCACGCACACTCACGGTGTCGACGGCGTCGGGACCGTCCACGAGCTGGATGTGCTCCGGCGCCTCCCCCGCGGTGCCCTCGACCTCCTCGTGGCCCTCGTGACCGATGAGCAGGATGTCGTAGTCATCGCGGGCGAAGCGCTTGGCCTCTTGATGCACCTTGGTGACCAGCGGGCACGTGGCGTCGATGGTCTTGAGGTTGCGTTGCGCGGCGGTGCGATGCACCTCCGGGGAGACGCCGTGGGCGGAGAACACGACGATGGCGCCTTCGGGTACCTCGTCGGTCTCGCCGACGAAGATCGCGCCACGCTCGGCGAGAGTGTCGACGACGTGCCGGTTGTGCACGATCTCCTTGCGGACGTAGACGGGCGCACCGTGCTTGTCGAGTGCACGCTCGACGGTCTCCACGGCGCGATCCACGCCGGCGCAATATCCCCGCGGTTCGGCGAGCAGGATGCGCTTGGATTCAGTCATGTCCCCAAGGGTACGTGTTGGACCACTCGCCGCGAGATGGCAGAGTGAACCCATGGTTCGTGCTCCTTATCCGGCCCGTATCGCCGCAGGTCTCGTCGTCACGGCCGTCGAAGAGACGCGCAAGTTGCCGACTCTGCTGTTCACCCTGCCGGTGACCGCGGTCAGCGAGACGCTGCAGTTGGCGATGCGCGCCCAACAGGGCATCGCCGAGTTGGCCATCAAGGGCGACACCGCACTGGAAATGATCTTCGACCGCCCCAGCGAAGAACCCGCGTGGGCGCGGTTCGACGAGGATGACGCCGAGGTCGCCGATACCGTCGTGCCGATCGAGTCCGGGCGGGCGAGCCTCACCGACACCACCGATGACGAGCACGACACCGCTGCGGACGACGACACCGGGCCCGCGCCGTCCGAGTCCACACCCGCCGAGTCGCCGGCCCCGCGCGCCAACGCCGGGCGATTCGCGCTGTACTCATCGGCCCCCGAGGAGGTCATCACCTCCTCGACCACCGGCCCCGGCAGTGACACCCCGGCGCCCACCGGTCCGGTGCCCGAGGTCGTCGAATACACCGAATACGACAACCTCACCCTGGCCCAGCTGCGTGCCAAGCTGAGGTCGGTCGGCGTCGACGAACTCTCCGAGTTGCTCGCCTACGAGAAGGCCAACCGCAACCGCGCTCCGTTCATCACCATGATCGACAACCGGATCACCGCGGCCGAGAACAAGCGCACGCCATCGAAGTGAGCGGTGGCGGTTCGGCGAATTCGGCCGACAACCCGTGGCCGGTGCGCACCGTCAACACGAAGATCGCCGACTGGATTCACCGGCTCGGCCAGATCTGGGTGGAGGGCCAGGTCACCCAGATCAGCCGCCGCCCCGGTACGCGCACATCGTTTCTGACGCTGCGCGATCCGGCCGCCGACATCTCCATCTCGGTGACCTGCAGCCCCGATCTGCTGGCCCGCACCGAGGTCCCGATCACCGATGGGGCTCATGTGGTGATGCTCGGTCGTCCCAGCTACTACACCGGCCGCGGCACGATCTCGTTGCGCGTCAGCGACATTCGCCCCATCGGCGTGGGTCAGCTGCTGTTGCGCATCGAGCGGCTACGGCAGCTGCTGGCCGCCGAGGGACTCTTCGACGCGCGTCTGAAACGTCCGATCCCGTTCCTACCGCGCACCATCGGCCTGATCTCCGGCCGCGCCAGTGCCGCGCAACGCGACGTGGTGTCGGTGGCCTCGGCGCGGTGGTCGGCGGTGCGCTTCGATGTGCGCGATGCACCGGTGCAGGGCCCGACGGCGGTACCGCGGATCATCGGCCACCTTCGCGAGCTCGACGCGCACGCCGACATCGACGTCATCATCATCGCCCGCGGCGGCGGCAGCGTCGAGGACCTGTTGCCATTCTCCGACGAGGCGCTTTTGCGGGCGGTCGCCGCGTGTTCGACGCCCGTGATCAGCGCGATCGGCCACGAACCCGACAATCCGCTCCTGGACTTCGTCGCCGACATCCGTGCCGCCACCCCCACCGACGCGGCCAAACGCGTGGTCCCCGACGTGGAGGCCGAACTCGCCGGGATCGCCGCCCTGCGCCGCCGCAGCGCGCACGCCCTGCGCAACTGGGTGCACCGCGAGGACCGGGTGATCGCCGGCCTTCGTGCCCGCCCGGTGCTCGCCGATCCGTTCACCGTGCTCGACCGACACAACGAACGCGTCGACCGACTGCGAGCCGATCTGCGTCGTACCCTCATCGGCCGACTCGACACCGAGGACCGCCGCACCGAACATCTCGGGGCCCGGCTGGCGACGCTGGGGCCTGCTCAGACGCTGGCCCGCGGCTACGCGGTCGTGCAGCGCGTCGACACCGACCCGCCGCACGTGCTCGACTCCGTGGACGGTCTGCCGACGTCGGCGCGGCTACGAATCCGGTTGGGCGACGGATCGATTCACGCCGACGTCACCTCGATCGAATCGGCCGCGCACTCCCCTCACCACCACGACGAGACCGACGACCATGCGCAGGAGGAACAGTGAGTCCCCAACGGGCAGCCAAGAATTCGGCTTCACAGAAGGCCGACACCTCCGACGACGGACGCACCCCGGTCGACGAACTCGGATACGAACAAGCCCGCGACGAACTCGCCGAGGTGGTCGCGACCCTCGAGCGAGGGGGCCTCGACCTCGACGCGTCGCTCGCGCTGTGGGAACGCGGGGAGGCACTCGCCGATCGCTGCGAGGCTCACCTCGCCGGCGCACGCGAACGCATCGAGGCGGTGCTCAACGACGGTGAGGAACTCGATCACGAGGACGACACGGAGGATGACGACGAGTTCGACGACTGAGCTTCGAGTCAGAAGAAGACGAGGAGCACAGTGGCCGAAGCGACGATGATCTCCGAGTGCACCAGTCCCACCGACGTGGCCGTGCTGCGATGGGCCTGGGCGCGGGAAACCGCGCCGGAGATACCGGCGTGGTCGGCCGATGCCGAGTTCGTCACTGAGGTTGAGCGCTGGATGACTGCCCCGCACCGGTCGGTGTGGACCGCCGTTACGGAGGTCGTGGCAGCGGATCGCACAACGTCGGCCGCGGTGGGCATGGTCTGTCTGACCGAATACACGCGCATGCCCAGTCCCAGGTCTGTTGCCGCGGGATCGTGGGGATATCTCGGGCATCTCTTCGTAGCTGCCGAACATCGAGGCCGCGGCATCGGCCACGACCTCATCGAAGCGGTACTCAGATTCGCCGACGCTCGAGGCTACACCAAGGTCGTTCTGTCCCCGACCTCGAAATCCGTTCCGCTATACGCACGTTGCGGATTCAGCACTGACAACGATCTGATGGTTCGCTACTGCTGACGCGGTGCGCGTCAACCCCTACCCGGCAGCGGCTGCTGCTCGATCACCGATTCGGCCATCGTGGCCATCCCGCTGTCGGAACCGGTGGACATGACCGCGATTCGGACCGACCCGAGGTCGGTGATCCAGAATTTGTTGCCGTCGTGGGTGCTGTAGGTCACCCAGCGCTGCCCACCGATCTCACGGGTGCCGGTCCCCGAGGCCACGGTCGAACCATCGGCGAGATGGTCGACGAGTTCGTCCTCGGACGCGTCGGTCTGGGTCAGCTGCACGTAGCTACCGCTGTTGGTGATCCAGCCGACGTTGCTGACCACGTGTCCGGCCACGTTCTCACGGCTGCCCGAACTCGGTTTCCATCCGGCGGGGTCCGGCGGCTTGCGGATCGGGAAGGGCAGCGTCTGCGAGTCCGAGAGCAGCGCACCCTGCACGTCGAACGGGCTGCGCCGGTCGTCGGAGGCACTTCCGGTGAGCCCCACCGAGCAGTTCCCCGAGGCGATCGCGACGAGCGCGCAGATCGCCAACAGCGGAATGATCGACCAGATCATGTCCTTACCGCTGACGAGATAGCGCGGTTTCTGGGCCATGGGGCTCAGTATTCCAGCCGACACACGCCGTTCGGCAAATCGCCCATCCGCCGTTTACCGGCCGCACGCAACCGCACGGATCGATCACACCGGGCGGTGACCAGCGCATCGAGGTGACATGCGAGGATGGAGGGCAGTCGCACCGCCGCACGCCGAGGAGTCCAAGACATGACCGAAGCCACCCCCCAGGCCCCTGACCGCAACCTCGCGATGGAGTTGGTGCGAGTCACCGAGGCCGCCGCGTTGGCAGCCGGACGCTGGGTGGGTCGTGGCGACAAGAAGGGCGGCGATGGTGCCGCCGTCGACGCGATGCGTGAGCTGCTCTCGACGGTGTCGATGCGCGGCGTCGTGGTGATCGGTGAGGGCGAGAAGGATGAAGCCCCGATGCTGTTCAACGGCGAAGAGGTCGGCGACGGCAGCGGACCCGACTGCGACGTCGCGGTCGACCCCATCGACGGGACCACCCTGATGGCCGAGGGCCGCCCCAACTCGATCGCGGTGATCGCGGTGTCCGAGCGCGGCACCATGTACGACCCGTCGGCGGTGTTCTACATGGACAAGATCGCCGTGGGGCCGGAGGCCAAGGGCGCCATCAACATCGACGAATCGGTGGAGTGGAACATCAACTCGGTCGCCAAGGCCAAGGGCATCGACGTCGCCGACCTGACCGTCGTCGTGCTCGACCGGCCGCGCCACGCCGATCTGATCGGCGAGATCCGACAGGCCGGCGCCAAGATCCGCCTCATCTCCGACGGCGACGTCGCGGGGTCGATCGCCGCTGCGGGCGACTACAGCACCGTCGACATGCTGATGGGTGTCGGTGGTACCCCCGAGGGCATCATCACCGCTGTCGCGATGAAGTGCATGGGCGGCGAGATCCAGGGCAAGCTCTGGCCGCGCAACGAGGAAGAGCGCAAGAAGGCACTCGACGCCGGCCACGATCTCGACCGTGTGCTCGGCACCAACGATCTGGTCAGCGGTGAGAACTCGTTCTTCTGCGCGACCGGCGTCACCAACGGCGACATGCTGCGCGGCGTCACCTACCGACCCGGCGGCGCCACCACGCGTTCGCTGGTCATGCGCTCCAAGTCGGGCACCATTCGCCGGATCGAGGCCGTCCACAAGACCGCCAAGCTCCGCGAGTACGCACGCCTGAGCATCTGAGTCCTCGCGAGGAGCACCCGGACGACACACGTGGTTCTGTACGCAACCGAGCCGGCGGCCGCCGACGGTGAGCCGGCCCTGCCGGCCTGGACGGCGGTGAGCACGGAGGAGTGCGATTCAGCCATCGAGGCACGCTGGCGAACCGAGGGACACCGCATAGCCGAGCTTCTCGCTGCTGAGATCGGCGACTACGCCGACATCGAACACTGCGTCTGAAAGCGCACCGGCCCCAGTTCGGGCCGGTGCGCCACTACCCCTGAGGCTCAACCGTTTCCGAGTGGCCGCGGATCGAAGGTGACCCGGATGCGGGTGATCAGTCCGTCCTCGACATGGCTCCAGTTGGCGGTCGGCAACGTGGCGCCGTCCTTGGTCACCAGGTCGAACCAGGTGATGACGTCGTCGCCGTCGGCCACTCGGGCGTGCAGGACGAGGTCATCCATGATCGATTCGGCCATGCCCCGCAGCCCGGCGAGGCAGGCGTCGGCGCCGTCGGCGACACCCATGACGCCGACGAAGCTCACGTCGGGGGCGAGCACCGACCGCAACCGGTCGAAATCTCTTGTGCGCCAAGCATCGAAGTAGGTCTCGGCGACGGTACGGGTGGTCTCGGTGGTGGAGATCATCTCTGTCATGACTCCATGGTGGAGTCCGAGAGTCCATCCGTCCAACAGATCTTTCGGATAGCATCTATCATTTTCAGCAATGGAACTGCATCAGTTGCGATACGTGACCGCGGTCGTCGACGCCGGCACGTTCACCGCCGGCGCGCAGACCGTGCGTGTCAGCCAGTCCGGGGTGTCCACCCAGATCGCGAAGCTCGAACGCGAACTGGGCGTGACACTCTTCGATCGCACATCGCGGCGGGTGTCGCTCACCGCGGAGGGCCGCACACTGCTGCCGGTGATTCGCCAGGCCCTGACCGGCATCGACGCCGTCACCGACACGGCCAACGCGATCCGCGGTGTGATGACCGGATCGCTGCGTGTCGGAGCCGTCACCGGACTGACGTGGGATCCGCTCGTCGACGCCCTGGCGGTGATGCACGACAGTCACCCGGGGATCGACGTCCGACTGATCGAGGGTCTCTCCGACGACCTGATGCGCGCGGTGCGCGACGGCGGGCTCGACGTCGCCGTTGCCGGATGGGCGGGCGACGCACCGGCCGACCTGCTCACCCGCGTCATCGTCGAGGATGCGTTGTGCGCGGTCCTCGCCCCCGATCATCCGTGGGCGTCGTCGACGACCCTGGACACCGCGCAACTGTTGACCGCCGATCTGATCTCCCTACCGGTCGGTACCGGGGCACGCACCGCACTCGATGCCGCAGCTGCTCGTATCGGGATGACCGCAACCCCACGCTGGGAGGTGACGACGCCCGCCCAGGTGAGCCTGCTGGCCCGACGCGGCATCGGCGTCGGTGCACTCAGCGAGAACACCGCGGCCGGCTTCGACGGCATCGTCGCGGTGCCCCTGGCCGACGCCGCAGCCCGCTCGAGTCTCGGGGTCGTCTCGCGTCGCGATCCGTCGGCGGCTGCGCAGGCGTTCCGCTCCCTGCTCCGGCTCTGAGGTGCCGCGCTAGGATTTCCGCGTGAGCAAACCAGCCCTTGCTCCGGAGTTCCGCTATGCCGACTTGCTGCCCTCCGGCGCCGATGACACCCCGTATCGACTGATCACCACCGAGGGGGTCTCGACCTTCACCGCCGACGGTCAGACCTTCCTCAGAGTCTCCCCCGAGGCGTTGCAGCGGCTGACCGCCGAGGCGATGCACGACATCAGCCACTATCTGCGGCCCGCGCACCTCGCGCAGTTGCGCAAGATCATCGACGATCCGGAGTCCTCGGGCAACGACCGCTTCGTCGCGCTCGACCTGCTCAAGAACGTCAACATCTCCGCCGGCGGCGTGCTACCGATGTGCCAGGACACAGGTACCGCGATCGTCATGGGCAAGAAGTCCGAGGGGGTGCTCACCGGGGTCACCGACGGTGAGTGGATCTCACGCGGTGTCTATGACGCCTACACCAAGCTCAATCTGCGGTATTCGCAGCTGGCACCGCTGACCACTTACGACGAGAAGAACACGGGCACCAATCTGCCTGCGCAGGTGGAGATCTACTCCACCGAGCAGGGACCGAAGGGCCCCGAATACAAGTTCCTGTTCATGGCGAAGGGTGGCGGTAGCGCCAACAAGTCGTTCCTGTTCCAGGAGACCAAGGCCATCCTCAATCCCAAGCGGCTGCTGGAGTTCCTGGACGAGAAGATCCGCTCGCTCGGCACCGCAGCCTGCCCGCCGTATCACCTCGCGGTGGTCATCGGCGGAACCTCCGCCGAATTCGCCTTGAAAACGGCGAAATACGCCTCGGCTCACTATCTCGACACCCTGCCCACCGAGGGATCGATGTCCGCCCACGGCTTCCGGGATGTGGAATTGGAGGAGGAGGTTTTCAAGCTCACCCAATCCTTCGGCATCGGAGCACAATTCGGCGGCAAATATTTCTGTCACGACGTCCGCGTCGTCCGGCTGCCGCGCCACGGCGCCTCCTGTCCGGTCGCGATCGCGGTGTCGTGTTCGGCGGACCGCCAGGCATTGGGCAAGATCACCGCCGACGGTGTGTTCCTCGAGCAGCTCGAAACCGATCCCGCACAGTACATGCCGGACGCCGGCGTCGCCGAGGACATCGAGGGCGGCGCTGTCGTCGACGTCGACCTGAACCGCCCGATGAGCGAAATTCTGGCGGAGCTGTCCAAATATCCTGTCAAGACCCGACTTTCGCTCACCGGCCCGCTCGTCGTCGCCCGTGACATTGCGCATGCCAAGATCGCCGAGCGCCTCGACGCAGGTGAACCGATGCCGCAGTACCTGCGCGATCACCCCGTCTACTACGCCGGACCGGCGAAGACCCCGGAGGGTATGGCCTCGGGCTCATTCGGACCGACCACGGCCGGCCGCATGGACTCCTACGTCGAGAAATTCCAGGCGGCGGGCGGCTCGATGGTCATGCTGGCCAAGGGCAACCGCTCCAAGCAGGTCACCAATGCCTGTGCGGCACATGGTGGTTTCTATCTCGGCTCGATCGGTGGACCGGCCGCACGGCTCGCGCTCGATTGCATCAGGAGCCAGGAGGTCATCGAGTATCCCGAGCTCGGTATGGAAGCCGTCTGGAAGATCGAGGTGGAGAACTTCCCGGCGTTCATCGTCGTCGACGACAAGGGCAACGACTTCTTCACCGACCCGGGCGGCGCGGTGACCGTCCCGCTGGGTGGGGTGCGCATCCGGTCGAAGGAGCGCTGAGCGGGCTCACGCCGTAGATCGATGCCACCATGTGACACCGATCTACGGCGATGACGGACATGCCGGGCATCCGG
Organism: Gordonia sp. YC-XJ4; assembly: GCF_059511865.1. Taxonomy (NCBI): domain Bacteria; kingdom Bacillati; phylum Actinomycetota; class Actinomycetes; order Mycobacteriales; family Gordoniaceae; genus Gordonia; species Gordonia sp. YC-XJ4. Next base: position 1,926,770 of record NZ_CM183447.1, on the reverse strand, counting down.
CGACGGTTCCCCGCCATCCACGGGCGCGCAGCGCGCGGGCGATCTTCGTCGCTGTGGCACACGGACGTTCGTACACCTGTCCCCATCCCAGACGAAGCGTCAGCCGATCGCCGTGAACCGCGGCGTCGAGGTCACGTTCGAGGTCGCGGTCGCGTGCCACCGGACCGTCGTGACCGAGTCGGCCGTCGAGTTCGACGACGAGACCGAAGTCGACGTACTCCACATCGCGCAGGCCCCGACGTCCCACGGTGGTCGGCGCCTGCCGGATCGGCGCAGGAAGACCATGGGCCCGTTCGACTTTCGTCAGGTATCCGTGCTCGAGAACCGAACACGTGCCGTCCCGTACATCACGGAGAACGCCCTCGACGAACCGTCGGTGCGCGATCCGTGGCCGGCGGCGCAGCGCCGCGAGCAGGCGGTCTGCGGTGGTTCGGCGAGCCTGCACCGCATCTGCCAGGCAGGCGACGACGCGCGCCGACGACGACGCATCGACGACATCGAGCACGGCCTCCTCGATACGCAGGCGCGGGGGACGCGCATGCCAGAGCACCCTGTCGTCCAGCCGAGACCCGTAGTGGACGACCACACCCTGGCGTCTGGTCACCCGGCGTTGTCGGTCTACGACGATGTGCACCGGCTGGGTCGGCGCCACGTCGCCGTCGAGTATCGCCGATGAGTGACTCAGGGCCGCCGGAAACGCGTCGAGTACCGCACTCCACTGGCGCTGTCGTGCAGTCAGTGGCCCGGTGTGATCGACATAGACGCCGGGGAACACCGTCGCCCATTCCCGGCGCCGCACCATGCGGCGGACGAAGGCTGCGGAGAATCCACAGTCGATCACCTGCCCGCGGGTGATGACACCGTCCTGCGACGCGAGCAGGTCGTCGAGACGAGCCGTGTCGGGCGCAGCAACAGTCATGGCGCACAGTGTGACCGCTCGACGGCGCCGTTGGTCGCCCGCGAGGAGGATCTGTGGACAACTCGGTCGAGACCACCACTTGTGCCGTACTTTCGTGTCACCCAGTGACACCGAAGTACGGCATGGTCTGTCGACGGGCCTGCGCGCCGGGCTGCACACGCGACGAGTAGCGTGAATTGAGGTAGTCCTAACTCGCCGTCGACCATCGGAGGACGCAGCACCATGACCGAGCAGCAGTACCGCATCGAGCACGACACCATGGGCGAGGTCAAAGTCCCCGTCGACGCGCTGTGGCGGGCCCAGACCCAGCGCGCCGTCGAGAACTTCCCGATCAGCCACCGCCCACTCGAGCGCACCCAGATCCGGGCGATGGGACTGCTCAAGGCGGCGTGCGCGCAGGTCAACAAGGATCTCGGGCTACTCGATGCGGCGAAGGCCGACGCCATCATCGCCGCGGCCAAGGAGATCGCCGACGGCCGCCACGACGACCAGTTCCCCATCGATGTCTTCCAGACCGGCTCGGGCACCAGCTCCAACATGAACACCAACGAGGTCATCGCCTCGATCGCCAAGGCGGCCGGCGTCGAGGTCCATCCCAACGACCACGTCAACATGTCGCAGTCGTCCAACGACACCTTTCCGACCGCCACCCACGTCGCCGCCACCGAGGCCGCGGTCAGCGATCTGATCCCGGCGCTCGACCATCTCCGGCTGGCCCTGTTGGAGAAGTCGAACGAGTGGCGTGAGGTCGTCAAGAGCGGTCGCACCCACCTGATGGATGCGGTACCGGTGACCCTGGGCCAGGAGTTCGGCGGTTATGCCCGCCAGGTCGAGGCCGGTATCGAACGCATCACCTCGACACTCCCCCGGGTCGGCGAACTGCCGATCGGCGGAACGGCCGTCGGCACCGGACTCAACGCGCCGGCCGGCTTCGGCACCAAGGTCGTCGCCGAACTGCGCAAGCTCACCGACGTCGACGCCCTCTCACTCGCCAAGGACAACTTCGAGGCGCAGGCCGCCCGGGACGGGCTGGTCGAACTGTCGGGTCAGCTGAAGACGGTCGCGGTGTCGCTGACCAAGATCGCCAACGACGTCCGCTGGATGGGGTCGGGCCCACTCACCGGCCTCGGCGAAATCCAGCTGCCCGATCTGCAGCCCGGCAGCTCGATCATGCCCGGCAAGGTCAATCCCGTTCTGCCCGAGGCGGTCACCCAGGTCGCCGCACAGGTCGTCGGCAACGACGCCGCGGTCACCTGGGGTGGCGGCAACGGCGCCTTCGAGCTGAACGTGTACATCCCGATGATGGCGCGCAACGTGCTGGAGTCGCTCAAGTTGCTGGCCAACGTGTCCCGGCTGTTCGCCGACCGCTGCATCTCCGGCCTCGTCGCCCACGAGGAGCGTCTCAGGACGCTTGCCGAGAGTTCTCCGTCGATCGTCACCCCGCTCAACTCGGCGATCGGGTACGAGGAGGCGGCCGCGGTCGCCAAACAAGCCCTCAAGGAGGGCAAGACGATTCGGCAGACCGTCATCGACCGTGGCCTCATCGGCGACAAGCTCAGCGAGGCCGAGCTCGACAAGCGGCTCGACGTGCTGAAGATGGCGAATCTCGACCGCGAACGCTGATCGGCGACGAATCTCCCTCGGAGCGCACTACGGTCTTCAGAGATGGGCGACGCAACGACGACCGAGCAGAGCACCGGCGACCTCGCCGACTTCCCGACCCGGTGGCACACCGGTCTGGCGTTGGTCGCCCACCCAGACGATCCCGAATACGGGATGTCCGCCGCGGTGGCGCGATGGGTCGGCGAGGGCAAGCGCATCGTCTACGCGCTGGCCTCCAGCGGCGAGAAAGGCATCGCGGGGATGGACCCGGACGAGGCCGGTCCACTGCGTGAGCAGGAGCAACGCGAAGCCGCATCCATCGTCGGGGTCGACGAGGTGGAATTCTGGGGCTTCCCCGACAGCGACATCGCCAACAGTGAGGCCCTGCGCGCCCGGATCACCGAGACGATCATGGCCGTCGACCCCGACGTGATCATCTCGCTCTTCGGTGGCGACCACTGGGCACCCGGCGCGCCCAACCAACGCGACCACATCGAGTTCGCCGCTGCGGTCGTCGACGCCTACGACGCGCTCCTACCGCGCGCACATCAGCGGTGGCTGTTCGAGAACGGTCCAAACGCCAGCCATGCCGTCGAGGTCGGCGACGAGGTCGAGGTTGCAGTGAGATCCCTTGCCGCGCATCGGAGGTATCTGGAGGTCCTCGACCCCGACACTCCGGTCGACGAGCAGGCCCGCGCCCAGATCGAGAAGGTCACCGCGCCCAGGGAGGATTTCGGGGGCCGACGTGCGGTCGCTTTCACACTGGTGCGCGACGGTGACACCGACCCCGACCATTGACCACTGACACGGCTACGCCGCCGATCCCACATGGATCGACGGCGTCGCCTCGTCACCTCACGGATGTGGTTGTCAGCCACCGACTCCCAGCATCGACGGCAGGATGCCGACGAGTTGATTGAGCAACTGGGTCAGGGCATTGTCGTCGAGGAGTCCACTCGTGGTGCCCGACTGCGGGGTTCCCGACTGCGGGGTTCCTGATTGAGGGGTTCCCGACTGGGGCGTTGATTGCGGTGTGGTCGACTGCGGTGTCGTCAGCGCCGGCGCATTACCCGTGGGCGCAGCCTGATTGACACCGATGGTGATCTTCGGGCTCTTGGCGGGATCCAGCCAGGTCAAGATGTTGCGCAGCACATCCTTGTCGATCGCCACACAACCCATCGTCGGCTCGCCGGTACTGGCATGCAGGAAGATCGCCGACGCCTTGCCGGGGATGCGCTGCGGATTGGACGCGATGTTGACCGCGTAGTCGTACGCGGGTCCGGCGTCGTAGAGGTTCTCACTGTCCCCGCCGGGACTCTGCGCCTGGTGCACGTGCGTGTTGTAGGTGGGTGACTTCATGTTGGAGTCCCACCAGTCCTGCTGTGTCACCTGGAAATACGGCATCTTGGTGCCGGGATTGGCCAGCCGCCCGAAGGCCTGGTCGAGCGCGAAGGTGCCTTGCGGGGTGCGGTAGACGTTGTCGGCGGGCTCGCCCATTCCCACCTCCCCCAGGAACGCCTGGGTCGGCCCGAACACCGGCTTCCAGCTACCACTGGCGGAGTCGCGTTCGAACGCCGTGAGCGTCGCCTTCTGGTCACTCGCCTTGGGTGCGGTCACCACGATCAGCTGACTTGTCTGACTCGACTGCGTCCCACCGCCGGACGAGCCGGTCCCGGAGAGAGTGTCGAGGACTTTGTCGAGTTCGGGGATGCCGGTCTGCGGAATGCTGATGCCGCCGGGCAGCGTCGCACCGGGAGTGGCCGGCGTGGTCGGGGTCGTCGGCGTGGTCGATGGGGCGGCAGTCGCGATGCCGGCACCACCGGCGAAAGCGGCCAGCACCGCAATCACCATTAGTCCCAAAAACCTCATTCGCCTCATCAGTAACTTCTGCACCACACCAGTGTGGCAAAAGGCAAGAGGTGATGAGTCTCGCGATGGTCACGGTGCGGCATGGATCCGATCACCTCACCCTCCTTGAATCTGAACTCACCCTCAACTAGGGTCCTTGCAGTGATGCAGACCACAGTGCATCACCGGATCTCGCTCGCATCGAAGGGAAGCGCATGTCCACCGTCACCACCGTCAACGGTCCGATCTCCTCGGACGACCTCGGTCGCACCCTCATCCACGAACACGTCTTCGTCGTCGGCGAGGAGTATCGGCTCAACTATCAGGACGACTGGGACGAAGAGCGCAAGATCGCCGAGGCCGTCCGCGACCTCAACGAACTCAAGTCCCTGGGCATCGACACCATCTTCGACCCGACGGTCCTCGGTCTCGGTCGGTACATCCCCCGCATCCAGAAGATCGCCGAGCAGGTCGACCTCAACATCGTCGTCGCGACCGGGCTCTACACCTACAACGAGATCCCCTTCCAGTTCCATTACACCGGCCCGGGCTTGCTCTTCGACGTCGACGAACCGCTCGTCACCTATTTCGTGCGCGATCTCACCGAGGGCATCGCCGACACCGGCGTGCGCGCGGCGTTCTTGAAGTGCGCCATCGAGGAACAGGGGCTCACCCCGGGCGTCGAGCGGGTGATGCGCGCGGTCGGACAGGCCAGTGTTGCCACCGGTGCGCCCATCACCGTGCACACCAATCCGCACACCGAATCCGGACTCGTCGCCCAGCGCGTTCTCGCCGAGGAGGGTGCCGATCTGAGCAAGGTCGTCATCGGACACTCCGGAGACAGCACCGACCTCGATTATCTGATGAAGATCGCCGACGCCGGGTCGATCCTGGGCATGGATCGGTTCGGGCTCGATGTCTTGTTGCCCTTCGACGATCGCATCAACACCATCGTCGAACTGTGCAAACGCGGATACGCCGACCGCATCGGTCTCGCGCACGACGCCGCATGCTTCATCGACTGGTTCGATCCCGAGGCCAAGAAGCAGGCGGTGCCCAAGTGGAATTACCGCCACATCAGCGAAGACGTCCTACCGACCCTGCGTGAACGCGGAGTCTCCGACGAGCAGATCACCACGATGCTCGTCGAGGTCCCCCGCCGTTACTTCGAGTGAGAGCCACCTCATGAACACCCCTGTCGCAGCCAACCCTGTTGCCGCACTGTGGAACAACGCCGAGCAGCATCCCGATCGCATCGCGGTACGCAGCGGGCCGCGAGCGCTGACCTACGCCGACCTTCGGGCCCGCATCGCCCTGGCCGCGGCCCGATTCGCCGCCGCCGGGGTGGCGCCCGGGGACCGCGTCCTGCTCATCGCACCGACCATCCCCGAATTCCCGATCGTCTACTACGGTCTGCACACCCTCGGCGCCACCGTCATCACCATGAACGTGATGTCGACGGTTCCCGAGATCGATTACGTCGTCGACGATTCGGGCACGACGATGATCGTCGCCTGGCAGGACTGTGCGACCAATGCCCGCGCGGTCGCCGAGCAGCGCGGGCTGCCCTTCGCCGAGATCCGGCCCTTCGAGGAAGATGCCACCGAGATCGACGGCGTGACAACGTATGTCGAGCGTGACGAGCACGAGACCGCGGTGATACTCTACACCTCCGGCACCACCGGCAAACCCAAGGGCGCACAGCTGAGCATCGCGAACGTCAACGCCGCACCACAGGCGTTCCGCGACCCATTGCGCCTGCACGACACCGAGCGATGGGCCACCGCGTTACCCTTGTTCCACTGTTTCGGTCAAGTGGTCGTCATGCACGGCGCACTCACCTGGGCGGGCACGTTGTCGCTGATGAGCCCCTTCACGCCGACCGAGTTCATGGATCGCCTGCGCGACGAGCACATCACGATCGCGTGCGGGGTGCCCACCATGTGGAACGCCATGCTGCAGGTCACCGGGGGCTACACCCCAGGCGATTTCGCCGACCTACGACTGGCCTGCTCGGGCGGCGCCTCTCTTCCCGGTGAGGTGATCCGCGTCTTCGAGGAGCGGTTCGGCTGCTCCATCCTCGAGGGCTACGGCCTCACCGAGACCGCGGGCACCGCCACCTTCCGCAATCTCGACGGTCCGCCCAAGGTGGGGACCGTGGGGACAGCGCTGCCCGGCTTCCGGATCGAGATCCGCGACCCCGACGGCACCGTCCTGCCCGCCGACGAGGTCGGCGAGATCTTCATCAGCGGCCCGACGGTGATGACCGGCTACTGGAATCGGCCCGACGCCACCGCGGCCGAGCTCGTCGACGGATGGCTGCGCACCGGTGATCTGGGCTCGATGGACGCCGACGGCGACGTCCGCATCGTCGATCGCGCCAAAGACCTCATCATCCGCGGCGGCTACAACGTGTATCCCCGTGAGGTCGAGGAGGTCCTCTACACCCACCCCGACATCGTCGAGGTTGCCGTCATCGGGGTACCCGACGACCATTACGGCGAGGAGATCGCCGCGGTCGTCGCGGTGCGCCCGGGTGCCACGATCGAGCAGGACGCGTTGCGCGAGTGGGCAAAGGAACGCCTGTCGGCCTACAAGGTGCCGCGCATCGTGCACGTCGTCGACGAACTCCCCAAGGGGGCAACCGGCAAGATCCTCAAGCGGGCCATCGACCGCGCACCGTTGGCCTCGGTTCCGCACTGATCACGGACCCACCACCGCGCTATGTCGCCCGTCATAGTGGAGGCTCATCGCGGCGTTGACCACAGAGACCTGGCTGCCGAACCTTACCCCCGAGTAATGTTCGACCGGCCTCGCGAGAACGCGAGGCGGAAGGGTCGGGTCCTCACACATGCCACCGCTGAGTCGGATTGCGCGACTTCAGATCACCGCGATCGTCGTCCTCGGACTGGTGGTCAGTGTGGTGGCGGGGATCTGGCTGGTCCACGTGAACCGCGTCGTCGGTGTCGGGGTCTACACGGTGACCGCACATCTCCCCGATTCCGGGGGCATCTTCACCAATGCCGAGGTTACCTACCTCGGCATACCGGTCGGCCGCGTCGGGCCGCTACATCTCACGCGCGACGGCGTCGACGTCGAACTCCAGCTGGACTCGGGAGCGGCGAAGGTCCCGGCGTCGGCAATGGCGGTCGTCGCCAACCGATCCGCGATCGGCGAACAGTTCATCGACCTCCAGCCGACCCGCGGCGATGACGATGCGCACCTCCACGACGGGTCCACGATCACGAGGTCCTCGGTGCCACCACCCCTCGATGAGGTGGTGGCCTCCACCGTGCGACTCGCGCAATCGATACCACTCGACGACCTGCACACCGTGATCACCGAACTCGGGAAAGCGCTGAACGGACAAAGCGACAACCTGTCCCGGCTCGTCGACTCGTTGTCGACGCTGGCCGCCGACGGTGCCGACAATCTACCCGCGACGATCGGATTGATTCGCGACGCGAATTCGGTACTGGCCACCCAGGCCGACCAGTCCGACGCCATTCTCACCTGGTCACATGGGCTCGACGTCCTCACGGCGACGCTGTCGGCATCCGATCCCGACCTGCGCCGCCTGCTGACCACCGGGAACGCCTCGGCCAGTCGGCTCTCAGAACTGGTGCAGCGCAACGGTGGTGATGCCGCAAAGGTTGTCCACGACCTGGCGTCGGTGACGCGTACGCTCCGACCTGCCACCTACACCACATCTTTGACGTTCGCGATGCTGTCCAACATCTCGGCCGGCAGCCACTCCACCGCCCCCGGCGACGGGCAGATCCATTTCGGTGTCGTGCTCGAGACGAACAACCCACCGGCGTGCACTCAGGGATACGAGGGCACCACCCGCATCATCGACGAGATGAAACGTGCGAACCCGGATTTCGACATCCGTTATGACGACTTCCCGTTCAACACCGGCGCCGGATGCACTGTCCCACAAGGCAATCCGACGGGCGTCCGCAGTGCGGCACGAACCATCTACGCCAATCCGAACACGCCGCAGCCGTGGGATTCGACACCCAAGAAGGACCCCGACCGCCTCGACCTGACCCCACTGGCCCGGCAACTGGCCGCGCTCATGGGCGTCCGGCCGGCCTGAGGGCGATCACCGCCGAGGCGGTCGGCGATCACCACTCCGTAGACCGATGGCGTTGGCCCACAACCGGGTTGCGGTGAACACCATCTGGTCCAGATCGGCGTTGTCGCCGAGTGCGAAGGCCTGATAGGCCATCCGCGAGACCATGCCCGAGAGCGCGCTCGCCGCCGCCAGCGGGTCGAGTTCGGGATCGGCGAGGCCGCGGTCCTGAAGATCCTTGATGTGCCTGGCATTTCGGGTGGCGAACACGAGCCCACGCTGACGCCGCTTCTCACGGAACTCCGGGATGTTGGCGGTCACCTGCTCGAGAACGAGCCGTAACCTGGCGTTTCGCTTGTACGCCTCGAAGTACGCGCGGTTGGCGGCCTCGAGCACCGCATAAGGATCCTCGTGCGGATCGGTCTCGACGTGCGGGAGCCCGGGATGCAGCATGTCCTCGTGGGCGAGCGCGAGGACGGCGTCGAGCACCTCTTCCTTGCTGTCGAAATAGGTGTAGAAGGTTCCCGTCGAGCACTTCGCCTCGGCCGTGATGTCGGTGAGTCTCGCGTCGGAGAAGCCGTCGCGCTCGAAAATCCTTCGCGCGGCGGCGATCAGGGCGGCGCGGGTGCGCTCGCCGCGCGCGGTCACCGGCGGGGCCTTGTCGCCGTCGGTCACCGCCAGCGGGGGTAGTGGCTGCTCCCCCACCTGCTGTGTCCCCACCGGCTGTGTCCCCACCGGCTGTGTCCCCACCGGCTGTGTCTCCAACGGCTGTGTCCCCACCGCGCGCGAATCACGTGCAGTCATTCCGACATCTTCTCACCCGTGCCCGCTCTCATCCGAGTCCGGCCGCGTCGGCGACGGCGATGGCCCGCGCGACCAGACTGTCGATCACCTCGTCGGTGGGGACGCCGGCAGCGGCTCGGTTCGCCGGATTGTCCCGCGCACGGCGGAGCACGCCCTCGGCGATGATCGCGACCTTCCACAGTCCGAGTGCGTGCCAGAACTGCAGGGCTCTCGCGTCGCGGCCGGTGCGGTCGAGGTACATCTCGGCGAGCTCGTCGCGGGTCGGGAACCCCTCGAGCAACTCCACCGGCGCGGCACTGAGCGGCGGTTCACCGGCCGCCGGCCAGTACGCCAGGGTGCTCCCGATGTCGGCGAGTGGATCACCCAGGGTCGACAACTCCCAATCCAGTGCCGCCCGTACCGTTCCGCTGTCCGGATCGATCATGACGTTGCGAATGTGGAAGTCCCCATGGACCAGTCGGGTCTCCTGCTGGTCGGGTGCACTCGCCGTCAGTCGTCGGGTCAACTCGTCCAGCGCCGGGATCTCACGGGTCTTCGACTTCTCCCACTGCGCGCTCCACCTCTTGAGTTGGCGTGCCGCGTAGGGCGTGTGGCTCGCCAGGTCGGCCAAACCGGCCTGCTCGATGTCCACGTCGTGGATGCGGGCGAGGGTGTCGATCATCGACTCCCCCACCGCCCGCCGTATCGCGGGCGAGAGCGCCTGCGCCGCCGGGAGCCGGTCCAGGACGACACCGTCCACGAACTCCATCACCACCAGCGGAACAGGACTCACCGACTCGTCGGCGCACACACCGAGGACGGCCGGAACCGCGACGTCGGTCGGGGCCAGCGCAGCGAGGATGCGCGCCTCACGCGCCACGTCATGCGCCGAGGCCAGCAGGGTGCCGACCGGCGGACGACGCAGCACCCATCGGCCATCGGCGTCATCGGTGAGGAGATAGGTGAGATTCGACTGACCGAATCCGACGCGCGTACACCGCACCGTGCCGGCCCACTCGATACCCGCTCCGCGCAGCCAGCCGAGCAGGGCGACGGGATCGACCTCGGCGATCTCCGCCAGATCCCCCACCACGTCGGTCTCACTCATTACCCGCTCCCCACTCGATCACCGGACTCTCTTGCGCTGCAACGGCTTCCCGCCTTCGATCAGTACCGGGCCGAGAGCGCGTCGTCGGACACGCCGGCCACCGTCTCCGGCACCGTGGCGGCTTCCCGGTAACTGCGCAACTCGCGGCGGGCGATCGCGCGCTTGTGTACCTCGTCGGGACCGTCGGCCAGGCGCAGCGTGCGCAGGTGCGCGTAGGCCATGGCCAGCGGGAAGTCGTCGGTGACACCGGCACCTCCGTGGACCTGGATGGCGCGGTCGATGATCTTGAGCGCCATGTTGGGTGCAGCCACCTTGATGGCGGCGATCTCGGTCGCCGCGGCCTTGTTGCCGACGGTGTCCATCATGTACGCGGCCTTGAGGGTCAGCAGCCGCACCATTTCGATGTCGATGCGCGCCTCGGCGATCCAGTCCTGGATGTTGGCGCGGTCGGCCAGTGGCTGTCCGAACGTCGAGCGTGCGGCCGCTCGCCGACACATGAGTTCCAGTGCCCGCTCGGCCATCCCGATGGTGCGCATGCAGTGATGGATGCGGCCCGGCCCCAGACGCGCCTGTGCGATCGCGAATCCCTCACCCTCTCCTTTGAGGACGTCGGTCGCGGGCACCCGGACGTTCTCGAACACCAACTCGCCGTGGCTCTCCCGGTCGACGTAGCCGAAGACCGGCAGGTTGCGCAGGATGGTGAGACCTTCTGCGTCGGTGGGCACCACCATCATCGACTGCTGTCGATGGGTGGGGGCGGTGGGATCGGTCTTGCCCATCACGATGAGTACCTTGCAGTCGGGCCGCACCGCGTTGGAGGCGAACCACTTTCGTCCGTTGAGGACGTACTCGTCGCCGTCACGGACCATCTGCAACTCGATGTTGGTCGCGTCGGAGCTGGCGACCGCGGGCTCGGTCATCGCGAATGCCGAGGCGATCTCTCCGTCGAGCAGGGGCTTGAGGTAGCGCTGCTTGTGTTCGTCGGTGCCGAAGAGGGTCAGTACCTCGATGTTGCCGGTGTCGGGGGCGTTGCAGTTGAACACCTCCGGCGCCCAACCGACCCGTCCCATGATCTCGGCGAGATGCGCGTACTCCAGGTTCGACAGCCCCGGCCCCCATTCGGCGTAGGGGTGGAACAGATTCCACAATCCTTCGGCCTTGGCCTTCGCCTTGAGTTCGATCAGGATGTCCGGGGTGGCATGGGGATTGGCCGACTCCCACATCTGCTGGTCGTAGACGGCCTCGTTGGGATAGACGTAGGTGTCCATGAAGGCCAGCAGCTTCTGCCGGTATTCCTCGGCGCGCGGTGATGGCTCGAACAATGTCATGGTTGTCTCCTCGATGAGAGCGGTTGTGGTCTCGACGGATTCGCCGACGGTGGCGCTTCAGGCGTCCTGCGGTGCGAGCAACGCGGCCTGATAGCGCCGCATGCCGCGCAGCCACCTGTCGTAGTCGGCGCCCTTCTGTCGGTACATCTCGAGTACCTCCGGATGCGGCAGGATCAGGAAACGCTCATCGGCGATCGCCGCCAGCACGAGGTCGGCGACCTCCTCGGGGGTGATCACCGCGCCGGCGGTCTCGACCGCTCGTTGCATCAGGCGCTCGCCGTCGGTGTCCGGCGCATGGTCGGGACGCAGCAGCTTGGTGTCGACGCCCATCGGGCACAGACAACTGACGCGTATGCCGGCGTCGCCGTAGGTGGCGCTGAGCCACTCGGCGAACCCGACCGCCGCATGCTTGGTCACCGAGTAGGTCGCCGACCCCAGTTGGGTGAGCAAGCCGGCCGCCGACGCAGTGCTGACGAAGTATCCGCGGCCGCGTTCGCTCCACTCGGGCACGAGCCGACGCGCGGCGCGTACGTGTGCCATCAGGTTCACGTCGATGACGGTGTCCCAGTCGTCGTCGGTGACATCCAGACCCGCCGCACCGCCGATTCCGGCGTTGGCGAAATACAGATCAACGGGGCCGAAATGCTCACCGGCCGTGGCGAGCACGTCGTCGATGTGCGCGTTGTCCGAAGCGTCGCCGGCCAGCGCAATCGCCTGGCCACCGGCTTCGATGATCGCCTCGGCGGTGCGCGCGACGGCGTCGGAATCGAGGTCGGTCAGCACCACGCGGACGCCGGCAACGCTCAGCGCGCGGGCGATCGCGCCACCGATGCCGCCGCCGGCACCGGTGACCACGGCAACTGTGTTCTGGATCTCCATGCCCCGACCGTACTTGAACCCGGTTTCACCTTCAAGGTTCGGGTCGGGTCGTGCCTCAGCCGATCATCTTGGCCATCGAGGTCGCATCCTCCCCCGACCTGCGCAGCACGAGGGCCGACAGCGCCAGCACCACCAGCGTCAGGACGAGCATCAGCGTCGACATCGCGGCCACCTCCGGCCGCAGGGCGATACGCACCGCGGAGAATATGTAGACCGGCCACGGCGTGTAGCCCGGCTGCTGGACGAAGGTCGAGATCACGACGTCGTCGAGACTGAACGTGAAGGCCAGCATCATCCCGGCGACGATGCCCGGGGTGGCGGCGGGCAGGATCACGTGCCGCAGCCGCGCGAGCGGCGAGGCGTAGAGATCTGCGGCCGCTTCCTCGAGTGCCGGATCGAGGGCCGACACCCGGGCTCGCACGATGAATGTCACCACAACCATCGACACCACTGCGTGCGAGATGACCAACCGCACCAGACCGTTGTTGAACGGCAACAGATTCCAGTCGACGCCGAGCGTGACGTACCAGGGCAGGAAGGCCACCGCATCGGCGATGTCGGGCGTCACCAGGGTGACCGTCAGCAGGGCCAGCAACCCCACCGACCACCAGCGCGGGCGCCGCGACATCCCGATGGCGATGCCGGCCAACGACCCCAGGAGCGTGGCCAGCAGAGCCGACAGCAGGCCCACCTCCAAGGAAATGCGCACACTGTGCAGGATCGTGTCGTCGGTGAGCGCGTCGCGGTAGGCGCCGAACCCGAATCCCTCGAACGAGGCGAGCACACGCCCGGTGTTGAACGAGTAGGCGACGATCACCAGGATCGGTAGGAACAGGAAGGCATAGACCACGACCGCCCACCCCTTCAGGCAGATCGAGTACCAGTCCCGCCGGGTGCGCCGCGGCGTCATCACCAGACCCGGCAGGGCGCCGAGATCGGCCGGGCCGCCGGTCGGCAGCGTCACCGAGAAGACCCGCCGATCCAGCACCACCGCAACACCTTTGACGACGAGACCGGCGAGCACCACGCACACGAGCACCATCATCATCAGCGATACCGTCATCGCACTGCCGAGCGCCCAGTTCTGGGCGGTCTCGAACTGCGCGGCGATCATCTGCCCGGCCATCGTGCCCTTCGCACCGCCGAGGACCGAGGGTGTCACGTAGTCGCCCATCAACGGTATGAACACCAGAAGCGTGCCCGAGACGATGCCCGGCGACGCCAGCGGCAGGGTGATCCGGAAGAACGTCGTCCAGCGGTTGGCACCGAGGTCGCGCCCGGCCTCCCGCAGCGACAGACCCGCCCGATCCATGGCGACGAACAGGGGGAAGATCATCAGCGGCAGGTAGTTGTACACCACGCCGACCTGCACCGCGGCGCGGGTGTAGAGGATGCCGAGTTCGCCCAGCCCCACGCTCTGCATCACGCCCGAGAGCCATCCCGACGGCGCCAGGGTGATCTGCCAGCCGATGGTGCGCACCAGGAAGTTGGTGAAGAACGGGATGATGATGAGGGCGAGATAGATCGGGCGGCGTCGCGGATTCGATTTGACCGCAAGCCAATAGGCGAACGGCACACCGACGGCAAGCGCGATCACCACTCCGGTGACGGCGATGGTGAGGGTGTTGTAGAAGGTCGACCGGTAGTCCGCGCCGAAGGCTTCCGAATAGCGACCGAAGCTCAGTTGGTCGGTGGCATAGGTGGTGAACTGGTCGGGTTTGTAGCCGAAGCTGTACCACACCACCAAGGCCACCGGGACGACGAAGAAGAACAGCAGATACGCCCAGGCCGGAAAGGTGAGCCCACCTGCACCGAACAACCGTTGCCGCCATGGCGGTTTCGGGGTCGGGCTGATCGTTTCCGGGGTGATCGGTTCTGGGTTGATCGCGGGGGTGTCGACGGTAGTGGTCATCGGGCGCTCCTCGCCTGCATCTGGCCCAGGATCTCGGTGCGTTCCTGGGTGGCCGAGTCGACATTGGCCGACACCAGCCGATCGACCACCTCATCGGGTGGGAACAACAGGTCGGGGTAGTCGAGGTCGGCGGCCCGGCCCTTCTCCGCCATCCCTTTCACCCCGGTCTGGTAGCCGATGTACTCCATCTCCCGGTACGACACCTCCGGGTCGAGCATGTAATTGATGAATTCGTGTGCGGCGACCGGGTGTTGGGTCCCGCGCACGATCGCGAAGTTGTCGACGAACAGGTTGGCCGTCGGCAGCGGATAAACGAATCCCCACTTGTCGGGGTCGCTCTCGTTCGTCAGCGTCAGACGCGCATCGCCGTTCCACGCCTGCAGCAAGCTGTAGGCGCCGCCCGACACCACCGACGTGATCGACGAGTTGTAACCCTGCAGCGTCGGGGCGAGATCGTTGACGAGCAGTGTCCGGGCCGCGGCGAGATCCTTCTCGTCGGTGGTGTTGGGGTCGATGTTCAACGCCCCCATGGCGATCGAGACCACCTCCCAGGGATCCTCGAGGACACTGACCTTCCCCCGGGCCGGACCCTGGGCCAGCTCGATGAAATCGCGCCAGGTGGTCGGCGTCCTCGTCGTCAGCGACTTGAGATACATGAATCCGGTGGTGCCCCAGTCCTTGCAGGCGCCGTAGCGCGAGCGCGGATTCCACGGCGGGTCGAAGAACCGCTCCTCCAGGTTGGCGAGGTTGGGCACGCGCGCATGATCGAGCGGATCGAGCAGGTCGTGCTCCACCATCTGCGGGATGTACACCCCGGTCGGCACCACCACGTCATACCCCGAGGTTCCGCGTGCCGCAGCGAGTTTGGCGATCATCTCCTCGTTGGAGCCGAAGGAATCGACCTGTAGCGTGACCCCGTAGCGGTTCTCGTAGCCGTCGAGATCGTTGGGGTCCTCATAGTCACCCCAGCTGTAGTAGTTCAGCCTGCCCTCGGCGGCCGCGCCCATCGGCGCCGAGCTCGCGATCTTGTGACTACCACCGCACGCCGACACCGTGACCCCGGCGACCGCCACACCGATTCCGGCGAGGAAGCTGCGACGGGTGATCCGCGCGACGGACCGATTCGGCACCAGTGCGCGCACCGCGTCCGATGCGTCCGACGCTGTGCGGGCGGTCATTTGGCGTACACCCGGGCGTCGGAGGCGGCGAAGGTGCACCGCACACGCTGTCCCTCGTGCAATGGCGGGAAGTTGCGGGTGGCGCCGCGTACGAGCACCTCGGTGCCGGCGTCGGTGGTGACCACCACCTGCGTCAGGTCGCCGAGGAACGACACGCCTGCGGCGGTGCCGGACACGATGTTGTCGGCGGCGTCGACGTCGGAGTCGTTCTCGGCGAACCAGATCGCCTCCGGGCGTACCGCGACGACCAGGCCACCGGTGGCGTCGGCCGGGATCTCGGCGACGGCGAAACGCCCGTCGGTGGTGGCGATGCGTCCGTCCTCGTAGTCGCCGGTGACGTCGAAGAAGGTCTGTTTGCCGATGAAGTCGGCGACGAACCGGTTGGTCGGCGCGGCGTAGATGTCCTTACCGATGCCGACCTGGGCGATGCGCCCCTCGCTCATCACCACGATCCGATCGCTCATCGACAATGCCTCCTCCTGATCGTGGGTCACGAAGATGAAGGTGGTGCCGAGCTCCTTCTGCAGCAGTTTGAGTTCGATCTGCATCTCCTCGCGCAACTTGCGGTCCAGCGCGCTCATCGGCTCGTCGAGCAACAGCACGTCGGGCCGGTTCGCCAGCGCGCGGGCCAGCGCCACCCGCTGCTGCTGACCACCGGAGAGCATGGCCGGTTTGCGGTCGGCGAAGCGCGTCATCTGCACCAGATCGAGCGCGTCGGCGACACGTTGGCCGATCTCCTTCTTCGCCACCTTGCGTTGTCGCAGACCAAAACCCACGTTCTGCGCGACCGTCATGTGCGGGAACAACGCATAGGACTGGAACACGGTGTTGACCGGGCGGCGTTCGGGTGGCACGTCCACGATCGAGGCACCGTCGAGCAGAATGTCACCGGCGGTGGGCCGCCCGAAACCGGCCAGCATGCGCAGCAGCGTCGTCTTACCGCACCCCGACGGGCCCAGCAGCGACACGAACTCGCCCGCGGCGACGTCGAGATCGATGCCGGTGACCGCGACGTGGCCGTTGGCATACACCTTGCGAATCGCCCGGAGGGCAACCGCGCCGCGGGTGGTCGGCACGGACTCGGCGATCGGAGCCTGCGAGACAGTGGTCATGGTGGGCCTTTCCTGGCGACCACGCCGGCGGCGGGCGGGTCGGTCGAACCTTGGGAGTATCGATTACGGCAGTCTTTCGCAGAAATCGTCACGGATTCAGTCTCCGATAGCCAGCTGAACAACTGATTCTTAATGCGCGCGCAACATTCGGCGACGTACGGTGGGCACATGCGCAACGGTGACGTCTCCTTCTGGCACTCCACCACCGGACCGTCGGCCATCCGGCCACCGTTGCCGGGTGATCGCGACGCGGACATCGCGATCGTCGGCGGCGGACTCACCGGCCTGTGGTCGGCGTACTACCTCGCCGAGCGCTTGCCCGACGCGCGCATCGTCGTGCTCGAGCGCGAGTTCTGCGGTTTCGGCGCCAGCGGCCGCAACGGTGGATGGCTCTCGGCCGAGGTCGCGGGCAATCGCCGCACCTACGCGGCGGTCGCCGATTCCCGCGGTCGCGACGGTCTCGACGCGAATCGCCGTCTCACGGCGACGATGCGGTCCGGCGTCGACGAGGTTCTCGACCGCATCACCAACGAGTCCATCGAGTGTGGCGCGGTGAAGTCGGGGGTCCTGCACATCGCCCGTTGCGCGGCACAGGACGCCCGACTACGCGCCGAGATCGAGCACGAGGAGCATCTCGGTGGTCGATGGGAGTATCTCGACGACGTCGCCGTCGCCGAACGGATCACCGTTGCGGGTGCACGATCGGCGATGTACTCATCTCAGTGCGCGCGGGTGAACCCGGCAAAGCTCACCCGGGGCGTCGCCGACGCGGTGGCCCGCCGGGGCGTACAGATCTTCGAGGGCACCACCGTCACCGGCATCGGTCCGCGCCGGGTCGACACCGATCGCGGTGTGGTGCGGGCCGAATCGATTCTGGTCTGCCTCGAGGGCTTCACCGCCACCATGCCCGGTACACACCGCAAGCTACTGCCGATGAATTCGTCGATGATCGTCACCGAGCCAGTCGACGACGAGATCTGGGACCGCATCGGATGGGGCGGGTGCGAGCTGCTGGGCGAGACCGCTCACGCCTACACCTACTCGCAGCGCACCGCCGACGGCCGGATTGCGTTGGGCGGGCGCGGTGTTCCCTATCGATTCGGTTCCGGCATCGATGATCGTGGCCGGACCCAGGAGCGAACGACGGCGTCCCTGATAACCGCGTTGCACGAGATGTTCCCGGCCACCGCGGACACCCCGATCGCCCACACCTGGTGTGGGGTGCTGGGGGTGAGCCGGGACTGGTTGGCGTCCATCTGCTACGACCCGGTCACCGGAATCGGTTCTGCCAGTGGATATGTGGGATCAGGTTTGACCACCACCAACGTGGCCGGGCGAACGCTGTGCGACCTCGTCGCCGGCGACCGCACCGATCTCACCGACCTACCGTGGGTCGGACACCGCACACGCAACTGGGAACCAGAACCGCTTCGTTGGCTCGGCGTGGCGACGATGTACGCCGCCTACCGCACGGCCGATCGACGTGAACTGGCCGATGGCTCATCGCGGACGAATGTCATCGCACGGATGGCCGACCGGGTGTCGGGTCGGTCCTGAACCCCGACACCCGGTGCGACTCAGTAGGTTTCGAGCACCCTGACTTTCACCCGGTGATCAGTACGCCGCGCCCGGCGCGAATTCCTCGAGCACTTCGGTCACGAGCGCAGCGATCGGCGACCGTTCGCTGCGGGTCAGCGTGATGTGCGCGAAAAGTGGGTGGCCCTTGAGCTTTTCGATGACTGCCGCCACCCCGTCGTGTCGTCCGACGCGCAGGTTGTCGCGCTGCGCGACATCGTGGGTGAGCACCACCCGCGACCCCGACCCCAGACGCGAGAGCACGGTCAGCAAGACGTTGCGCTCCAGCGACTGTGCCTCGTCGACGATCACGAACGAGTCATGCAATGACCGGCCACGAATGTGGGTGAGCGGCAACACCTCCAGCATGCCGCGTGCCAGCACCTCCTCGATGACTTCTTGCGAGGCAAGGCCTTCCAGCGTGTCGAACACCGCCTGCGCCCACGGGCCCATCTTCTCGTCGGCGCCGCCGGGTAGGTATCCGAGCTGCTGTCCGCCGACCGCGTAGAGCGGCCGGAAGACGACCACCTTGCGCTGGGTCCGTCGTTCGAGGACGGCTTCCAGTCCGGCACACAAGGCCAACGCGGACTTGCCGGTTCCGGCCTTGCCGCCCAGCGACACGATGCCGACACTGTCGTCGAGCAGCAGATCGAGCGCCACACGCTGTTCGGCGGAGCGCCCGTGCAGACCGAAAGCCTCGCGGTCGCCGCGCACCAACTGCACTTGCTTGGCGTCGTTCACCCGGCCCAGCGCACTCGACGAGCCCTGACCGATCAGCCGAACCCCGGTGTGGCACGGCAGTTCCCGGGCTGCATCGATGTCCACGACGCCGTCGGCGAACAGGGTGTCGATGGCGGGCTGGTCGACGTCGAGTTCGGCCATCCCCGACCATCCGGAGACCACGACATCCTGGGCGTGGTACTCGTCGGCGGCCAGGCCCACCGCGCCGGCCTTCACCCGCAGCGGCGTGTCCTTGGAGACCAGGGTGACGTTCTTACCCTCGGCCCGCAGGTTGAGTGCACACGCGAGAATCCGTGAATCGTTTGTCTCCGTGCGGAATCCGGCCGGCAGTACGGCCGGATCGGTGTGATTGAGTTCCACCTGTAACGTGCCGCCCTCGTCCCCGATGGGGAACGGCATGTCGAGTCGACCGTATTCCAGCCGCAGATCGTCGAGGAGCCGCAAGGCCTCACGTGCGAACCAGCCGAGCTCGTGGTGGTGACGTTTGCCCTCGAGTTCGCCGATGACCACCAGCGGAAGAACCACATGGTGTTCGGCGAAACGGGTGACCGCCCAGGGATCTGAGAGCAGGACGGAGGTGTCGAGGACGTAGGTGCGTGTGGTCACGTGGGCTCCTACATTTGTGCGGCGCCCGCACAAACCAGTTCAAGTCGACCGGCTGGGTCTCGGTCCGCTCCGGTTAGCCGAAGTGGACGGGGACCGGGGCCGGCCCCCTCGCGCTGCTCTTGCAAACCACGAATGAGAACCTCCCGGACGAACCGCTTCCCCGCGGCCCGTCACTCGCCAACGTACGCGGTGTGGCGCGTGGCGGCGCGCCGGAGAAGGTGTGTCGGCGTGAATTTCGCGTAAACGCACGTATCGTTTGAGCGAAGTGACGATGGCGCCGCCACCGGGAGAAAAGCCGTGCTCAATCGGCATGTCCGGAACAGTTTTCACCGCCGGTGACTGGCCCGGGACAGCGCCGGAACCGCGTGCGACGCGAGACCGCGGCACCCGCTCACGCACACACTCCCGGCACCCACGTGATCGCGGGGTACCGGGAGTGTGGTGAGTTGGCGGACTATCGGCCGGCGAGCGCCTGGATGCGCTGCCGTGCGGCCTGCGCGTCGTCACCGAGTTCCTGCAAGCTCTCGAGCTTGAGGCCGTCGGCGATGGCGGCGGCGATCGCGGCGTGCGTCTCGCCGCTCTCGTAGTCGGCGATCAGCGCGCGCTCCGCGTCGAAGTCGTCGATGTCGAATCCGATGGGCTCGGTGGTCAGTCGGGCCAGCGCCTCGTCGACGGCGATCACGGTGGCGTCCTGATCGGCGACGAGCCCGGCACCGAGGAAGTTGGTGAAGGTCCGGGCCTGCAGTTCGTCGTCACCGGCGATCTTGGTGAGGATCGTCTGGTAGACGTCGTCGGTCACCGCGGTCGCCAGACGCTTGACGTAGTGCACGCACTGGTACTCGTGCACCGCCATCAATGCCAGGACGTCGAGCGGGCCGAGATCCCGGACGAGCTCGGGACGCTGGCGGTACCCCTTGGTGACGTGCTCGCGACGACGCTCCTCGGCATCGACCGGGTCGATCGCGCGACGCACCACCAGGTAGTCGCGCAACACGATGGCGTGCCGGTTGTCCTCGGCGGTCCACACCCCGACGAGCTGACGCCAGTCGGAGAACGCCGGGAAGTGCTTGGCGAGCACACGGTGGTAGGACGGCAGGTTGTCCTTGGTGAGCAGCAGCGCGAGGGTGCCGGCGCGCGCCTCGTCGGACAGCGTCGCCTGCGACGGATCCCAGTCGTCACCGCCGAGGAAGGCAAAGTTGCGGCCGTCGTCCCACGGCACCCAGTCGTGCGGGTTCCAGGGCGTGGCCGCCGCGGCGTGATCCTCGGCGATCTCCGGAAGCGCCTTCTCGAGCGCAATGATCAGGTCGTCTTCGGTGAGTGCGTTCATCGCGTAAGAGGATACGGATGCGTAACCATCGGGGGCAATCCGGACATCGCCTGCGTGGCGCGCCGCCCGCCGCGACGGCCGATCAGATGCGGCTCATCAGCCCCCACGACTCGAGCCCGTCGTAGAGGGGGAAGTCCAGCGCGAGACGCGACACGCGTGCCCGCAACGCCGAGGTGTCGGCGCCGGTCCCGGCGGCCAGCGCGGTAGCGATGATGTCGGCGACCTCGGTGAACTGCTCGTCGCCGAACCCGCGGGTGGCCAGCGCGGGGGTACCGATGCGCAGTCCCGAGGTGACCATCGGCGGGCGCGGATCGAAGGGCACCGCGTTGCGGTTCACGGTGATGCCGACCTCGTGCAGCAGATCCTCGGCCTGCTGGCCGTCGAGCGGGCTGTTGCGCAGGTCGACGAGCACCAGGTGCACGTCCGTGCCGCCGGTGAGGACCGAGACACCGGCCTTGGCGACGTCGGCGCCGGTGAGACGGTCGGCGAGGATCTTCGCGCCGGACAGGGTGCGACGCTGCCGCTCGGCGAACTCTTCGGTGCCCGCGATCTTCAGTGCGACCGCCTTACCGGCGATGACGTGCATGAGCGGACCACCCTGCTGACCGGGGAACACCGCCGAGTTGAGCTTCTTGGCCCATTCCTGCTTGGCCAGGATGATGCCCGAGCGCGGTCCGCCGAGGGTCTTGTGCACCGTCGAGGAGACGACGTCGGAGGCGGGTACCGGGTTGGGGTGCAGCCCGGCGGCGACCAGGCCGGCGAAGTGGGCCATGTCGGTCCACAGGTAGGCGCCGACCTCGTCGGCGATCGAGCGGAACGCGTCGAAGTCGAGGGTGCGCGGATAGGCCGACCACCCGGCGACGATCACCTTCGGGCGGGTGTCGAGGGCGATCTTGCGCACCTCGTCCATGTCGATGCGGAAGTCCTCTTTGCTCACGCCGTAAAAGGCGTTCTCGTAGAGCTTGCCGGAGAAGTTCAGTCGCATCCCGTGGGTCAGGTGCCCGCCGTGTGCGAGGTCGAGACCCAGCAGGGTCTCACCCGGATTCATCAACGCCATCAACACCGCGGCGTTGGCCTGCGCGCCCGAATGCGGCTGCACATTGGCGAAGTCGGCTCCGAAGAGCGCCTTGGCCCGGTCACGCGCGATGTCTTCGACGACGTCGACGTACTCGCAACCGCCGTAGTAGCGCCGACCCGGATATCCCTCGGCGTACTTGTTCGTCAGGACGCTGCCCTGCGCCTGCAGGACCGCGCGCGGGACGAAGTTCTCCGACGCGATCATCTCGAGGGTGTCGCGCTGCCGGCTCAACTCACCGTTCATCGCGGCGGCGACGTCGGGGTCGACGTCGACCAGCGACATCGCGTTCACCGACGTCGAGTTCACGGACTGTGCGGACGAGGCGTTCTCGGTCATGCCCGCAAGTCTATGGGCCCGGCGCCCGCTGACCGAATCCTCCCCGGACCCTCCGCTGCGGACCTCCGGGGCGAGGTCAGGCGGTCGCGCCGAGTTCGGCTCGCAACGACGCCGGGATCAATGGCTCGTCGAGCAGCCGCCCGAAGCGCGCGGCACGATCGGCACCGCCGATACCGGGGGCATCGGAGTCGAGCCAGCGTTCCAGCAGACGGTAGCCCTCGACGTAGGTGGAGATGTAGGCGCGCCACAACGGCGAGGTGAGAAAGCGCAGCATCTGTCGCGCCCGTTCGGGCGGCGCGAGGAGCCAGCGCTGCAAGAATTCGGCGACGGTGTCGGCGTCGCGGTGCTGATCGTGCAGCATCAGGGCGGCGTCCTGGCGCACGCCGAGCAGCCCGGCGGTCGCCCGGCTCACCTGTTGTGCGTGCTGCCCGTCGAACCGGAGGCCGAGATCGGCGTAGATCTCCTGCGCCCACACACCCCACTCGGGCCCGACGATCGCGTGCAGGGCGTGGTCGGCCAAACCCTCGGCCATGAGGCATTGCGGGGTGTTCACGAGAAAGATCGTCTGCTCCTGCTGTCCCCCACCGACGAGTCGCTGCTCCTTGCGGCAGTGTTCGGTGTGATGACCCGGATAGGCCTCGTGGGCGATCAGGTGCGGCAGGTTCGACATGTGTTGTGTCAGATCGACGTTGATCGCCACCCGGGAGCGATAGTCGCCGAGGTAGTAGTTGAATCCCGACCACGGCTTGTCGGTGACCACCTCGAAGTCGACGATCTCGGAGTCGGGCAGCGGATAGGTGGCGCGCACCCGCTCACGCAGTGCGCCGCTGAAGGCACGCACGCACTCGTCGACCCGCTCCGGCGGGATCTCGTCGGCACGCCGATGGCGGGCATAGGCCGCCGCCAGCGCTTCCCCCGAACTTCCCGGAACACCGAGGGCCGCAGCGAGTTCGGCGTGCGCCGCCCGATAGATCGCCGGGTCCTCCGGCTCGATGTCGACGTCGAAGTACGCGCGCACCTCGTCGACGAAACCGATGTCGTCGCCGGCGAATTTGCGGGCCGAACACTCCAGCGCGCGCAGGTGGGTGCCGACGAAGGCGGCACGGTCCGGATCGAGGTCGCCGGGTAGATCGGCGAGCAGTCCCCGTGCGACGTCGGCGAGCTCGGCGGGTTGCGGTGCCGGTGCATTGCCCACCGCGGCACGCAGGTTCGGGTCGCCGGTGTAGGCGTCGACGAATCCCTCCTCGAGGCGATCGAAGGCCAGCCCGAGCCGGAGGTATGCGGTGACCACGTCGGACGATGAGGTGCTCGCCTGGGCAGGAGACATAGTCGGACACGCTACCCACCACATCGCGTAACGGCCACGCCGTCATGTCGCGTTCGTCCCGATAGGGCACCGACACCGCCGATTCTGCGGTGCTTATAGGGTGGGTGGCATGTCGAGCACCCATGCAGCGACCGTCACGGATCCGGTGCTGCGCTGATGGCACGCCACTCCAGCGATCGCGATCCGAGCCTGTACATGGAACTCGACCGCAAACAGTGGCGTGAACTGCGTGAATCGATGCCGATGGTGTTGACCTCCGACGAACTCGATCAGCTCGTCGGCCTCGGCGAACAGATCGACCTGACCGAGGTCGCCGAGGTCTACCTGCCGTTGTCGCGACTCATCCATCTGCAGGTGGCCGCGCGACAACGACTGTTCGCCGCGACCTCGACCTTCCTCGGCGACCGCCACGGAGAAAAGCAGGTCCCGTTCGTGATCGGCATCGCGGGCAGTGTCGCGGTGGGCAAGTCCACGACCGCGCGTGTGCTCGCGGCGCTACTCGCACGCTGGGAGTCGCACCCCAAGGTCGATCTCGTCACCACCGACGGCTTCTTGCTGCCGACCGCGGAGTTGGAACGTCGGGCCATCATGCACCGCAAGGGTTTTCCCGAGTCGTATGACCGTCGGGCGCTGTTGCGCTTCGTCACCGAGGTGAAATCGGGCGCCCGGGAGGTCACCGCGCCGGTCTATTCACACCTCACCTACGACATCGTTCCCGATGTCCGCCACTACATCCGCCAGCCCGACATCCTGATCCTGGAGGGGCTCAACGTCTTACAGACCGGCCCCACCCTGATGGTGTCGGACCTGTTCGATTTCTCGATCTACGTCGATGCCAAGACCGACGACATCGAGAAATGGTATATCTCCCGGTTTCTGCAGATGCGGTCGACATCGTTCGCCGACCCCAATTCGCACTTCCACCACTACGCGTCGTTGACCGACGACCAGGCGATGATCGCCGCGCGGGATATCTGGACCTCGATCAACCTGCCCAACCTGCGCGAGAACATCTTGCCGACCCGCCCCCGAGCGAGTCTGGTGCTCCGCAAGGACGCCGACCACTCGATCAATCGGGTTCGCCTGCGCAAGTTGTGAACCCGCGGACACTCCCTAGCGAGCCCAGGGCGGAGTGATCGTCTCCCCGGAGTCGGTGACCGCGGTCAGGCCGGCCGGTGCGGTGACCCACACCGTCGCCTCCGCCGATCCCGGATTGTCCAGCCGCACTCGCGATCCGGCCGGCACGTGGACGACCGACCCCGCCGCCAAGGTGTGCCGCCGACCATCAAGCTCGCACTCCGGCCCCCCGGTCAACACCAGAAAGACCTCCTCGCGATCCACCCGATGCGCCGTGCCGATCTGTTCGGATTCCAGAACCGTTCGCCACGCACATAATTCGGCACTACCGCGCGACGGCGCCACAAAGGACTCGAACCGCGCACCATGCATTCCGTGAACCACCGGTCGAACGACGACAGACATGACAACCACTCCTCATCAGACAGTTAAACTGTCTTTATAAGACAGCTAGACTGTCCACATGTCAACCCCGGGTCCCCCGATGGCCGACCTTCCGTTCTTGCTGATGCGCGCACAGTCGGCGGTCACCGAACACATCAACTCCCGGATCGTGGCCCACGGACACCCGGGCCTGCGTCCGGTGCACGGACTGGTGTTTGCGCGGATCGCCTCCGCCGGGGCGACGGTCAACGAGATCGCCGCACATCTCGGGGTCACCAAGCAATCGGCCGCCGCGATCGTGGAAACGCTGGAGGATCAGGGCTATGTCACACGCGGGCCGCATCCGACCGATCGGCGGGCGCGGCTGGTCGAACTCACCAGACGCGGTCGGGCGGTGACCCGGCTGGCCGCGCAGAGCGCCGCCGACGTCGCCGCCGACCTCGAGCGCGACATCGGGCACGACGCGATGGCGACGGTCGTCGGCGCATTGCAGCGGCTCGGCACGGACGCCACTCCCCGCCCCCTGTGGTGACTCGTGTCGACGAAAACTCAGGAATGCACTGTGCGCTCGTCGAGACCGGCGGGATAGCCCCCGGTGAGGGCAATCCGGTTCCAGACATTGATCATGGCGATCGATGCGAGCACCTGACCGAAGGCCTCGTCACCGAACACCGAACGCACCCGCTCGTAGACCTCATCGGGCACCCCGTCGTCGCCGATTCGAGTAACGTATTCGGTCAACTCCAATGCCGCTCTGGACTTCTCGTCGAACATCGAAAGACATTCACGCCACACCCCGACCATCCCGAGGGTGATCGGATCCATGCCCAGACCGAGCGCATCGGAGAGATGCATGTGTAGGCAGTACGCGCACCCGTTGAGTTGCGAAGCGCGGATCTTCATGAGTTCCACCAGCTCTCGATCGAGCCCATCCGCCGAGGCGCGCTGAAGGGCGACGAGCGCCTTGTAGACACCGGGGTTGGCCGTCGGCAACCAATAACGTACGCCATCAGGCGTCACCGGGCTCATCGCGACACCCGCTCACCGCGCCGGGCGAGCCAGGTCTCGACGGTTGTGTCGGTCTGCACGAACCCGTCGCGCGGCAACAACCCGTTCGTCCGAAGCGCCGGACCCCCGATACGCACCGGAATCACACATCGTGGGGAACCGTCTTGACGAGCAACATCTTTCGCCAGATCGGCGAAGTCCAGTACCTCCGGCCCGGCCACCTCGACATCGCCGCGTGCGGGTTCGAGCGCCGCATCGGCCACGGCGTCGGCGGCGTCGGCAGCAGCCAACGGCCGACACCTCATGCGCGGCACCATCGCCACCGGCCCCAGACTCATGCGCCCGAGCAGTTGCTCGGCGAGTTCGAACCATTGGGCCGAGTGCACCACCCTCAGCACCTCGGGCCCGAGCAACTCGCGGTAGACCCGCTCCTGCTCACCCTTGCCCTGGTAGTAGCCGAACTTCGCGTTGACCGCCGGATCGGCGGCATTGATGATCGACAGGCAGACAACACGGCCCACCCCGGCGGTGACCGCCCCCTCGGCGATCCGCCGCGCAACCGTGCCGAAGAAGTCGACGGCGACCTTGGCACGAGTGGTCGTGACGTTGACACAATCGACGATGACATCGGCACCTGCGCACGCCTGCGCCACGCCGTCGCCGGTGTACGCATCGACACCGGCCGACCTCTGCGCGGCGACCACCTCGATCCCTCTGCCCTGCAACGTTTCGCCCAGGTGGCGTCCGATCTCACCGCTCGCCCCGAACACGACTGTCCGCATCCCTTGCCTCCTCCGGTTTCACATCTCGAGTGTCGTGTCACCTACGGTAGGGAGTAATTGCACCGGAAAAGAGGTCCAATCCGATGGCCGAAAAGAAGGTCAATTCGACCGAGGGCGACCCGTGGGAGCGTGTGGCGGCACGCCTGGGCACCGACCTGTTCCTCGATCTCCAGCCGGACCCGTCGACGACGGCACGAGGACGCGGAGCCATGCGACGCCGCGCTCTCGCCGACGCCCTGCGCGACGCCATCTCCGATGGTCGGCTACCCCCGGGAACCATGGTGCCGCCGTACCGGTCGCTGGCCGCCGATCTCGGACTCGCCCGCGGCACGGTGGCGGCCGTGTACGCCGAACTCGTTGCCGAGGGCCGCCTCACCGCGCGTCAGGGCTCGGGCACACGAGTGGCCGGCGGGATACATCCGCAGCCGGCCAGTCTGGCGCCACCAACGGTCACCCTGCCCACTGCAGACCACGATTTCGCTCTCGGGCAACCGAATCCGTCGCTGTTTCCGCGGTCGGCATGGGCTGCCTCGACACGACGTGCACTGAACGGCGCCTCCGACTCCGTCTTCGCGCCGTCGGCACCCAACGGCAGCGAGACACTGCGCACCGAACTGGCCGCCTACCTCGCCCGTGCCCGCGGCGTCCGGACCAGCCCGGACTGCATCGTGTTGACCACCTCGGTCAGTGGGTCGCTGGATCTGTTGTCGCGCACCGTGTTCGGGAGGAAAGTGGCTGTCGAAAGCCACGGCCTGCCGTTCCATCGGGAGGTCATCGCCCGGCGCGGTGTCGCCACCTCGCCGCTACCCGTCGATGCCCGGGGTGCCGACGTGTCGCGTCTGGCCGACTCCGGCGTCGACGCCGTCGTGCTGACGCCGAGTCATCAGTATCCGTTCGGCGTGGCACTGGCACCGGATCGGCGCGCGGAGGTCGTCGAGTGGGCCACGCGTACCGACGCGGTGATCGTCGAAGACGACTACGACGGCGAGTTGCGCTACGACCGTGACCCGGTGGGAGCGCTGCAGGGTCTCGCACCCGACTCGGTGATCCAGACCGGATCGGTGAGCAAGAGCCTCTCGCCCGCGGTGCGGATCGGCTGGCTCGTCCTGCCGCCGCGGCTGGTGTCGTCGGTCATGTGGGCCAAGGGGGTTCGCGAGCCGGACGCCTCGATCGTCGATCAGCTCGTGCTCGCCGACATGATCGCGGCCGGCACCTACGACACCCACATCCGGCGCAGCCGTCAGTTCTATCGCGCGCGGCGCGATCACCTCATCGCCCGGCTCGCCGCCGATGGGATCGAGGTGTCCGGCATCGCGGCCGGCCTGCATGCGGTGATCCCGCTGCCGGTCGACGTCGAGCACCGACTCCTGCGGGACTGTCACGCACGGGGTTTCGCCTTCGGCGGCCTCGACGCCATGCGCCACCCCGACGCCGATCCGCCCGTCGACGAGAACGGCGTCGCTCAGGGCGGGCTGGTCGTCGGATTCGCGAGTCCGGCCAACTCGACCTTCGTCCGCGACGTCGACGCCCTCGCCACCCTGATCACCGAGTACCGCTGACCGACGAAGTGCCCGGAGCTACTTACCGAATCGCCGATTCCGGGCTGCGTAATCGCGTAGCGCGCGCAGGAAGTCCACCCGGCGGAACTCCGGCCAGTACGCGTCGGTGAACCAGATCTCCGAATACGCGCTCTGCCACAGCAGGAATCCGGAGAGCCGCTGCTCTCCGGACGTGCGGATGACCAGATCCGGATCGGGCTGCCCCTTGGTGTAGAGGTTGCGGTCGATGGCCTCCACCGTGACCGCGTCGATCATCTGCTCGGGCGTCCCGCCGTGGGCTTTGCACTCCGCGAGCAGCGCGCGCACGGCGTCGACGATCTCCTGACGCCCGCCGTAGCCGACGGCGACGTTGACGTTCATGCCGTCGCGGCCCCGGGTGCGTTCGGAGGCACTGCGCAGCCGCTGCGCGACCGCCTCCGGCAGCTGATCGAGCGTGCCGACGATGCGCACCTGCCAGTCGCCGGCCGGTGCCTCGGGGTCGGCGTCGTCGGCGGGCCGGGAGATCTCGTCGACGATGTCGGGCACGATCTCCATCAACGCGTCGAGTTCCTCGGATTCACGCTGCAGGTTCTCCGTCGACAGCAGGTAGATGGTCACCGTCTCGATGCCCAGCCCGGCGCACCATCCGAGCATGTCGGCGATACGGCGGGCACCGACGCGATGGCCATGGCTGACGTCCTCGAAACCGGCTTCGCGTGCCCAACGCCGGTTTCCGTCGCAGATGATCGCGACGTGGCACGGCAGACGGGTGGTGTCCATCAGCTGGACCAGGCGTCGCTCGTACACGGTGAGCATCGGGCCGCGCAGGCGATCGGGAAGCAGTTTCATCGCGACCCAGATTAGCCGCGCCCGGTCGCGGGTGTGTGCGGTCGTCGGTGTCCCAACGGACGGGAGGTGATCGCCACATCATCCCGCACGGCAGCTAACTTACGATACCGTAGGTTCCTGTGATGACCGTGCTGACGACGCCCGTGGCCGATCGGCCGAGGTTGCGGGGCGTGATCCATCAGTACGCGGCCTTCGTGGCCGCGGCCTGCGGTATCGCCGTGGTGATCGGCGCTGCACTCCTGCTCGGCGCCGCCGCATCGACGGCGTGTGCGATCTACGCGATCACCATCGTCGGTCTCTTCGGCGTGTCGGCGACCTATCACCGCGTGCACTGGAAGACCGTCCGCGCCCAGATCCGCATGAAGCGCGCCGACCATTCGATGATCTTCCTGTTCATCGCCGGAACGTACACACCGTTCTGTGTGGTTGCCCTGCCGTCCCCGCTGCGCTGGTGGGTGCTCGGGATCGTGTGGATCGGTGCCGTCGCCGGGGTGGTGCTCAAGATCGTCTGGCCCGCGGCACCGCGCTGGCTCGGCGTGGCGCTCTACGTGCTGCTCGGTTGGGTGATCGTCGCCGTCGCCCCGACCCTGGTGACCCACGCGGGGGTCACCGTCATGGTGCTCCTCGCCCTCGGTGGGGTCTTTTACACCGTCGGCGGCATCCTCTACGCGCTGCGGCGCCCCAACCCGTGGCCGGCGACCTTCGGTCACCACGAGGTCTTCCACGTGTGTACCGCGATCGCGGCGCTGCTGCACTACATCGCGGTGTGGTTGGTGCTGGCCTGACACGCCCCACCGTGCTGGGCCCAACAACCGCATCCCCGAGTTCGTCGGCCCCGGGCTGTCACCGACCGATCGACCGCAGGTATTTCGCCAGCGCCACCGTGGTCGCCGGATTCCGCGGGCCCTCGACGAGCGCGGCGTACGGGAACGAGAGGAAATGCCGCTCCCGCACCGCAGTGGTGTTGGCCATCAGCGGCTGTGACTCGAGCTGGCGGATCTTGGCGTCCACCGTGTTCTGCTCGCCGGCACCGTAATCGACGATGACGATGACGTCAGGGTTGCGCTGCGCCGCGGCTTCCCACGACGTGGTGGTCCAGGAGTCGTTGAGATCGCCGAACACGTTGGTGCCGCCGGCCTCGTCGATGATCTGATCCGGCGCCGCGTTGCGCCCGGAGGTGAACGGGCTCGGGTCGGCGCTGTCGAAGAGGAACACCTTGGCCCGTGAACCGGCCTGCGGGGCTCCGCGCCCGGCCTCGGCGACCTGTGACTTGTACTGCGACACAAGGTCACCGGCGCGGCGCTGCACGCCGAAGATCTCACCGAGATTGCTCATGTCGGCGTAGAGCGCATCGAAGGGCCGCATGATGCCGCGCGCGGTGCTGCCGGCCTGCCGGCACGCCTCGGTCAACTGATACGGGACCGCGCCGATGGTGCGTATCCAGTCCGGGGTGACTCCCGTGGACTCCTTGAACCCGTAGTTCCATCCGGCGAACACGAAGTCGGGTTCGGCGGCCGCGATGACCTCTCGGGTAAAGGCGTCACCGAGGTTCTTGGTCGATGCGAAATCCGACTTCCACGGCGAGGAGGCGATGTCACGTTCCTTGCCCGCGTAGGTCGTGTAGCCGACCATCCGATCGGCGAGCCCGAGGGCGAACATGAACTCGGTGATACCGGTGTCGTTGGTGAGTACGCGGTCCGGCACGCCGGGAACCGTCAGGGGCGCACCACAGTTGGTGACGGTCACCGAGGCCCCGGCGGACCTCTGCGACGGCGACGCCACGTCGGCGCCGCATCCGGCGAGTGTCAGCAGTGCCGCGCAGACCAGCGCGAGCAGCGGAAGTCTTCTCATGGTTGCCTTTCATCGAAGAGGATCTGGGGGACGTCGAGGCGGGGATGCCGGACGATGTGGGCGTCGATGTCGAACCAGGCGCGCAGATTCGCGGGGACCAGCACCTGCTCGGGAGTGCCGGTCCCGACGACCCGACCGCCGACGAGGACGAGCAGCGTGTCACAGAACTGGGCGGCGATGTTCAGATCGTGCAGGGCCGCCACCACGGTGACGCCGGAGTCGCGGGCTGCGGCCAGCACCGAGAACTGGTGTCGCACATCGAGATGGTTGGTCGGTTCGTCGAGCACCATGACCCGTGGCTGCTGGGCGAGTACCCGCGCGATCAGCACCCGCTGCGCCTCACCCCCGGACAGCGAGGTGAAGACACGATCCGCGAGATGGCCGACCCCGGCGACACCCATGGCCTCCTCGACCGCCGCCGCATCCCTCGCCCGGGACGTCCGCGCGATCGACCGATGTGGGAACCGACCGCTGGCGACCACCTCGGCTGCGGTGAAATCGAAGTCCAGCGTGGAACTCTGGGTGAGCGCGGCGACCTGACGGGCGTTGTCGCGCATCGAGATGGCGGTGACGTCGACGCCGTCGACCTCGACGTGGCCGGTCGTGGGGCGCTGGGCGCGATACAGACAACGCAGCAGTGTCGATTTCCCGCTGCCGTTGGGTCCGATCACGCCGAGAAAACTCCCCGGCGCAGCGGTGAAGGTCACCTCGCGCAGCAACGTTGCCGAACCGATGTCGACGCCGACCCCGTGATAGCCCGCTGTCGTCATCTTCCCCACCCCCGGTGGTCGTCAACCCGTTTCATCGATCGACCACGCTGCGTCGGCGGTGCATGAGGATCAGGAACATCGGCACCCCGACGGCGGCGGTGATCGCGCCCAGCGGCAATTCTTGTGGCGGCACGGCGGTTCTGGCGACGAGATCGGCGGCGACGAGAAACACCGCGCCGATGAGCGGAGCGATCACCACGAGGCGGCGATGGTCGGCGCCGACGAGGAGCCGCGCGACGTGGGGAACGACGAGCCCGACGAAGCCGATCGCCCCGCACACCGACACCATCACACCGGTCATCAACGCCGACAACGCAAATGCCATGACGCGGAACCGCGACGCCGACAACCCGAGAGACGCGGCGACCTCGTCGCCCATGGCGAGGGCATTGAGCGAGCGCGCCAAGCCTGCCACCGCGATCACCCCGCCGACGGTCACGACGCCCACGAGGACCGCCGAATACCAGCCGGCCGCGGCCAGACTGCCCAGGAGCCAGAACATCACGCTGCGCGCGGCGTCGCCGGTGGGTGCGAGGAACACCAACACCGTGGTCAGCGCCGAGAAGCCGTAGCCCACCGCGGTGCCGGTCAACACGAGTCGCAATGGCGTCAATCCGCCTGCACCGGAGGCCATCCCGAACACGATGAGGGTCGCGAGCAGTGCTCCGGCGAAGGCCGCGACCGGCATCGCATAGAGCCCGATGCCCGACAGGACGCCGAAGAGCACCACGCTCGTGGCCCCCACCGATGCGCCGGAGGAGATACCGAGCACGTACGGGTCGGCGAGCGGGTTGCGCACCATCGCCTGCACGACCACTCCCACCACCGACAACCCGGCGCCCACCACCGCTCCGGTGATCACCCGTGGTACCCGCGAATCGATGACGATCCAGTACGCGGCGGCGTCGTCGGCGGAGATCGAGCCGCCGGTCAGTGCGGCCCACACGAAGCGCGGCACATCGGTTCCACCGACGTCGGCGGTACCGAACGCCACACCCGCCCATGCGACCACGAACAGCGCGAGCACACCGAGCACCGCGAGCACGCCGACACGCGCCCAGGTCGGCGCGGGTGGCGCGGCCTGCGGTGAGGTGTGATCGTCCACTGTGGCACGGTCTCTCGTCGGGCGGAAGACAGCCGCGCACGACAGATCGGCGCACCGGCCATATCCCGCGAGGCAAGTGTCGACCACGGTTGTCCATGGCCACGGCGGCAGGTCTTCGGACTTCGGACCCGGCACCGAGATGCCACCTACCCGCGGCCGCTTCCCGGACCGTGAGGTCCAGTGCGAGGAGCCGCTGTCGTTTCCGTCACCGCTGCGGGGCAGCTCTGGATTCTCACCAGATTCCCTTTTCACCGACCGGCCCGTGTGGCCCGGTCGGAACCGACGCGCGCTGAGCGTAGCAGGCATCTCGCCGAGGCGTCGCCCAGGTCTTCACCCCCGCATCACCGAGTCGTGGCCGGTCGTCGTCCGTGACGACACCGTGCGGTGATCGCCTCGATGCATGTCCTCCCCCAGCCATATTCCGCTACGCGTCACCCCGGACAAGGTGCTGCGCGCCGGGACGACCCGCCGTCGATTCCTCACCTGGACCGCGCTGGCCGCCGGGCTGGCCACCGCACCCACCCTGTTCGCGACCGACGCCGCCTCTGCTCCACGGGTCCGAGGTGCCGGCCACCCGTTCGCCCTGGGAATCGCCTCCGGCGATCCACTCCCCGACGCCGTCATCCTGTGGACGAGGCTGGCGACCGACCCCCTCGCATCCGGGGCCGGCATGGGCGCCGACACCCACGATGTGGGGTGGGAAGTGGCCCGCGACGAACGGATGCGGAGCGTCGTGGCGCGTGGGGTGACCCGTGCCGGCCCGGACACCGGGCACTGCGTGCACGTCGACGTCCGCGGCCTGACGCCCGGGACCGACTACTTCTACCGATTTCGCGCGCTCGGCGAGATCTCCGAGGTCGGCCGGACCCGAACCGCACAGCGCGTCGGAACACCTACCGGCGCACTGTCATTCGTTGTCGCCTCCTGTCAGGCCTGGGCCGACGGCCACTATCCGGCGTTCGGTGACATGGCCCGCGGGGCCCCCGACGTAATGTTTCATCTGGGCGACTACATCTACGAGAAGCCGATCCCCATGGGCGGCGGTGTACGCGACACCGCGGTGGTACCGGCGTCGGCGTATCGCGAATGCCGTGACCTCGACGACTACCGCGAACGCTACGCCCTGTACAAACTCGACCCGAACCTGCAAGCGGCGCATCGGATGAGCCCGTTCATCACGATCTTCGATGACCACGAGGTCGACAACAACTGGGCCGCCGACACTCCCGAGGACGACCAACCCATACCGCAGTTCCTGCTCCGCCGGGCTACGGGCATGCGCGCCTGGTGGGAGAACACCGCCGTTCGGCTCGCCCCGCCCGAGCGCGGATTTCGTGCCTATCGTCGCTTCACGTTCGGCGATCTCGCTCAGTTCAGCGTCCTCGACACGCGTACCCACCGCAGCGATCAGGTCAACGGCGACAATGACACCGGGCAGAACGCGGCCACCGCCGACCCACACCGCACCATCACCGGCGCAGCCCAGGAGCGGTGGATACTCGACGGTCTCGCGGCCTCCGGCAGCCGATGGAACGTCCTGGCCCACCAGACGACGATCGCCGACCTCGCGCGCGAGCGTGACGGGGTCCGCGCGGTGAGCATGGACGGATGGAGCGGGGTACGAGGCGTCGCGGGCCCGTGTCCTCGACGGCGCCCGCGAACGCCGAACCCCCAACCTCGTGTCGATCGTCGGCGACATCCACCGGAATGTGGTGTCGGAGTTGCGATCCACCTACACCCGACCTGCGCCCACGGTCGGTGTCGAGTTGGCGGGCACATCCATCAGCTCCGGCGGCGACGGAGCCGACAGTGACGAGTCCGATCGACAACTCAAGGCCGCCTCACCCCACGTACGATTCGGCAACGCCCAACGCGGATACGTCCTGACCACGATCACCCACGACCGGTGGGAGGCGCGGTTCCGGGTCTGCCCGACCGTCAGCACCGCCGACGCCCGGCTCCACACACGCGCAGTGGTGACCATTCCGGCCGGATGCCCCGAGGTCGAGGTGCTCTGAGCAGACCATCAGAGCAACTGTGCCCGCACCACATCTGCTGTGCGCTGCGCGATTCCGCGCACAGCAGCATCGTATGGCACCACTGGCGAAGCGCTCGACAACATGGACACATGAGCGAACAGAAGACCTCCCCACCCCTCCGTAAACGCACCGCCGAGAGCCTGCTGAACCAACGCATCCTGATGCTCGATTCGGCACTCGACGACGAGATCGGCAGTGCGCTGTGCGCACAGTTGGTGATGCTGTCGGCACACGATCCGGTCGCCGACATCGGCCTGTGGATCAACTCTCCGGGCGGCTCGGTGCCCGCGATGCTCGCCATCATGGACACGATGCGGATCATCCCGAACGACGTGGTGACGGTCAACCTCGGAATGGCCTACAGCGCAGGACAATTCTTGCTCTGCTGCGGCACCCGCGGAAAAAGATTCATCTTGCCGCACGCAAAGGTGTTGCTGCACCAGGGATCTGCGGGGATCGGCGGTTACGCCCCCGATATCGAGTTGCAGGCCGACGACCTGCGCCATGTTCGGGACACCGTTCTCGGGGTCATCGCCGAGCGCACGGGCCAGACCCGTGATCGGGTGTTCGCCGACTCGCTGCGCGATCACGTGTTCACCGCGGAGGAGGCGCTTGCGTACGGCTTCGTCGATCACGTCGTCGACTCGGTGGCACAGTTGCGTCCGGCCGCGACCACACCGGCCGGATTCGGGGTGATCCGATGAGCACCTACACGATTCCCAACGTCATCAGCCGAACGCCGCAGGGCGAGCGCGTCATGGATATCTACAGCCGATTGCTCGACGACCGAATCCTCTATCTGGGAACCGAACTCGACGACGGCGTCGCCAACGCACTCATCGCACAATTGCTCCACCTCGATTCCGACAACCCGGAGGCGCCGATCGACCTCTACATCAACTCTCCCGGGGGATCGGTGATGGCCACCTTCGCGCTCTACGACACCATGCAGTACTGTCACGCGCCCATCGCGACCACCTGTGTGGGACAGGCACTCTCGTCGACCGCCCTGCTGCTGGCGGCGGGCCGACCAGGCCGGCGTGCGGTGCTGCCGCATGCGCGGGTGTTACTGCACCAGCCGTCGGGGCAGGGCCGCGGCACCATTCCCGATCTGATCCTCGCCGCCGAGGAGATCCTGCGGACCCGCGAGGAGATCGAACGTGCATTGAGCCGCCACACCGGCAACGACGTCGAGACGTTGCGCCACGACACCGACCGGGATCGGGTCCTGCGAGCGTCTGAGATCGTCGACTACGGAATCGCCGACCACGTCATCGACGAGCGCGCCGTGCTCGCCCGCCGGTGACGGCCCGCAGTACTCACGCGGCCAGCGCGAGTGGCGCCCGGGAGGCGTTGCGCCACCGAGTGGTCACCCGATCCCCGCCCCGCGCCGGCACCGAACCGAGCACCGGAACGCTCATCGACCGGGCCAACTCCGCCGCAACCTCGCGGGTGAGGTCGAGCAGTGACAGGCCGAGAGCCCCGGCGACGGCACCGAGCAGTTCGCTCGACGCGTCCTTGCGGCCGCGCTCGAGTTCGGAAAGATACTGGCTCGAGACACCGGCCCGACCAGCGGTCTCGACGAGACGTTCGGCCCGATCGTGGCGATGGCGTCGCAGAACCTTGCCGGTCACCTCGCGCAACAGCGGTTCCACCGGTGCCGACGACCGGGCTCCGGCGGTCTCGGACTTGGACGTCTGCTCGATCATGGGGTCGATCCTACGACGGCACCCGAGCGGTACCCGCCACCTTCTGCTGTGAGCAGAACCGTCGCGGCAGATCGACGGTGCCACGCCGAAATGGTTCAGCCACGCGCCAATTCGGCGAGCACCGCGGCGCTGACCGCCCAGTCCATGCATTTGTCGGTCACCGACTTGCCGTAGACGAGCGGATCGGCATCGGGAGACTGGGCTCCGGCCTCGAGGAAGCTCTCCAGCATGACGCCGCTCACCTGCACCGGGTTGCCGGTTTCCCGGCGCGCGCGGATCGATGCCGCGATCTGTGTGGCGACCTCCGCCTGGCGGAGGTGGTCCTTCCCGGAGTTGGCGTGGCTGGCGTCGATCATCACCCGCGGCGTCAGACCCGAACGTTGCAGTGCCGCAACGGCATCGGCGACGGAGTCGTCATCGTAGTTGGGTCCGGCGGTGCCACCGCGCAGGATGATGTGACAGTCGGAGTTGCCCGCCGACTCCACCAGCGCGCCGTGCCCGAAGTCGTCGACGCCGAAGAAGACATGCGATGCCGCAGCGGCTTTCACGCCGTCGATCGCCACCTGCACGTTGCCGTCGGTGCCGTTCTTGAAGCCGATCGGCATCGACAGTCCCGAGGCGAGTTGGCGGTGCACCTGGGATTCGGTGGTGCGGGCTCCGATCGCCCCCCAGGCGACCGCGTCGGCGATGTACTGCGGGCTGGTCGGTTCGAGGAACTCACATCCCACCGGCAGCCCGAGGTCGATGATGTCGAGCAGCAACGACCGCGCCGTCCGCAGACCGCGCTCGACATCGAAGGTCTCGTCCATGCCGGGGTCGTTGATCAGGCCCTTCCATCCGACGGTGGTGCGGGGCTTCTCGAAGTACACCCGCATCACGATCTTGAGCCGCTCGGAGTACTGCTGGGCCAGCGGCGCCAACCGGCGCGCGTAGTCGAGTGCGGCGATCGGGTCGTGCACCGAGCACGGGCCGACGACGACGAGCAGCCGATCGTCGGCGCCGGCGAGGATGGCCGCGATCTCGTCGCGGTCGCGTTGCACCGCAAGGGCCCGCCGCGCGGTCAGTGGCAATTCGGTGCGAATGGTGTCCGGCGACGGGATCGACCGGAACGAGCGGATCCGGCGGTCCGAGGTCGATTCAGCCGAAAGAGAGCGGTCGGCGGGAGTTCGGGAGAGATCTCCGAGGGTGGTCACTGGTATGCCTTTCGCGGGTTGTGGGCCCTGGTTGTCCGCTGGGCCCGCCCGCATCGTGGTCGCCGGAAAGCCCCTGACATGACAAGAGCAGTGACCTGGTGGTCACTGCTCGGGGCTCCGGGATGTGGCGTGCGGCGCGATCAGCGCTTCATCGCAGGCTCACCCGGAGCCTCGATAAAGAAACGCCAATAGGCGCGCACGGTGCTGATCACGACAGCGAGGCTACCACGGGCCGCGGTCCGGACCCAACGACCGCCTGCGAGGCACCCGATCGGATACCCGGGCCGCCGCTCGGCAGAGCCCACCCGCTCAGCAGAGCCCGCCCGAGGAGTCGACCAACGCCGCGACCTGTGCGTCGGAGGGCTCGGCGCCCATGGCCTGCTTCATCACCGGCGCCGCGAACGTGCGCGCCGCGTCCTCGCCGCCGGTCTTGCGAACCCGGCAGACCGACGACCCGAGCGACACCGCGGTGTCGGCGTCCATGTCGATCCCCTTCGCGCGCAGCGAGTTCAGGAAGGCGGTGCGCGCGGAGGTCGGCGGCGGCGCCACCGTCTCGGCGGTGCCCGCGCTGGGCAGGGTCACCGGTGTCGGTGGCGGCGCCTGGGTCGATGCGGCGGTCGACGCCGACCCGGCGGCGGCCGACACCGGGCTGGTCGCCGTCACCGAACTCACCGACGCCGACGTCCTCGATGCGTTTGCGGTGGTGCCGTTGTCGGACTGGGCGCAGCCGGCGACGAACAACACCAGTCCGAAACACCCCACCCCGACCACGGTCCACGGCGTCGACCGGTATC
Organism: Gordonia sp. YC-XJ4; assembly: GCF_059511865.1. NCBI lineage: Bacteria > Bacillati > Actinomycetota > Actinomycetes > Mycobacteriales > Gordoniaceae > Gordonia > Gordonia sp. YC-XJ4. The sequence continues at coordinate 1,887,934 of NZ_CM183447.1, read as the reverse complement.
GACGATCCGTGCCGTCGGGGTCACGCATGGAAGAAACCTCTCGCGAAGGCGTTGTTGACCGCGTCCTGCCAGTAGGGCCAGTCGTGCATCCCCGAGACCGGGAAGTCGGTCATGACGGGCACCCCGTTGATCATCGCCTGCACGTCGAAGGTGTGCGTCAGCGCCGAGGAGAGCACCTCCAGCGGCACCCCTTCGATGATCAGCGCCGGATCGGTCAGGACAGCGCCTGCGGTCGCGGTGTAGCCCGGGATACCGCTGCCGGTGTAGAGGAACAGTCGCAGTCCACGCATCTTGCCGATCTGCACCAGCGGATCGTTGTCGAGCCAGCGAGTCGACCACGGCGGGCCCCACATGGCGTCGACGTTCATCGCCGGGGTGCCCCCGTCGATCGCGGGAAAGATCATCGCGACCCGGATCGCTTCGCGCACGCCGGGGGCGGTGGTGTTGAGCAGACCCGACAGCGACCCGGCCGCGTCGAAGTCGCGGTGATCGTCGGCGGCGGTGATCAACGCCGAGCTACCGCTCATCGAGATCCCCATGATCGCGTAGTGGCCCGACGGCCCGCGCAACCCGTGCGCGTCCATCGCGGCGACCAGGCTCCGACTGATCACACATCCCCACTCGTAGGTGTAGCTCTGTCGGCTGAAATTGTCCGGTGTGTCCCAGTTCGTGTAGAAGCTCTCGTAACCCCCCACCGGCTCAACGACATTGACGCCGCGGTCGGCGAGATCCTGGATGTGCGTGTTGTGTTCCCACCCGCTGAGGTCGTTGGTGGCCCGAAGACCGTCGAGCAGGACGACGGTCTTGGTGTTCTGCGGTCGCGTCCAGGCGCGCACTTTGACCGAATTGGGCGGTCCGCCAGGGCTTTGCGTCGGCATGCCGCACGAATTGATCCACCAGGTCTGTGCCGGAGGTGCCGCCTGCGCGACGCCCTGGCCGATGACCGACAACACCCCGACACTCACCGCGGCCAGCACCAGGGTGAGCGCCCTGGCGCCCACCGACCGACCCGATCGGCGACGCCACTTCGCGCCCGCCCGAACACCTCTCACCATCTACCCACTCCCGTCGACAGCACTTCGTCTCTGCCACAACTCATGACGACTATCGGCGAATACGCCGCCCCCGTTACCGATTCCGCGCACCGACCTCCGCGACAAATCGGACGAACTTCCCAGTGGCACAACATTTGTCACCGTCGGAATCAACCTACACCGCCGGTCGGGCACGATGGGTACACCCCAAATGTGACCATCGGTTGATACCGGACACCTCGGTCAGGGATGGCCGCGATCGATGAGATGACTGAGCACGATGATCGATTCGGTGCGATCGACGCCACCGGCCTGCCGGATTCGTTCGAGCGCCTGCTCGAGGTGATGCACGTCGCGGGCCATGATCCGCAGGATCGCGTCGGCCTGCCCGGTGATGGTGGCCGCACTGACGACCTCCTGAATGGGTTCCCACGACTCCTTGAGGATCTCCGGCGAGATGTTGCCGCGGCAGAAGATCTGCACATAGGCCTCGGTGGTCCACTGCATCGCCGCCGGGTCGACCACCGTGGTGAATCCCTTGATCACGCCGTCGTCGACGAGGCGGTCGACTCGCCGCTTGACCGCCGGCGCCGAGAGCCCGACCTCATCACCGATCTGCGCATAGGTCGCGCGCGCATCCCGGGTGAGACACGCCAGCACCTTCTCGTCCAGTTCGTCGAGTCCACGCAACGTATCGATCCTTCCTCGACACCGACGCACGAAATCTTCATCATGTGCGCAATTTTCGTCGATTGATTGCAACGATGCGCGAGCTTACGCTCGATTCATGACGCTGACGACCCCCGATGTCTCTGTGCGCCCAGCCACCACCGGATTCCCGGCGAGGGTGGCGCGCACACGCTCCTATGCGATGACCCCGCCGACGCATTTCACCGTCACCTATGCGATCAATCCATGGATGAATCCGTCGGTCGGTGTTGATTCCGACCGCGCGATGGCGCAATGGGAATGCCTGCGCCGCACCTACGAAGCCCTCGGCCACACCGTCCACACGGTCGATGCGCAGCCGGGTCTGCCGGACATGGTCTATGCCGCCAACGGCGGCCTGGTCGTCGACGGCACAGCGATCGCGGCCCGCTTCACCTTCCCGGAACGGGCGGCCGAGGCCGGGCATTACGCACGGTGGTTCCGCACCGCGGGAATCCGTCAGGTCCACCAGACCACCGGGGTGCAGGAGGGCGAGGGCGACTTCCTCGTCGTCGGCGACCGCATCCTCGCAGGCACCGGCTTCCGCACCCACCCCGACACCCATGCCGAGATCGCCGCACTGACCGGTCTGCCGGTGATCACCCTCGACCTCGTCGACCCGCGCTTCTACCACCTCGACACCGCCCTGGGGGTGCTCGACGAGCGCACCATCGCCTACTACCCGCCGGCCTTCTCGGCGGCCTCTCGCCGCCTGCTCGCCGAACTCCATCCCGACGCCATCATCGCCACCGATGCCGACGCACAGGTCCTCGGACTGAACCTGGTCTCCGACGGCCGTCATGTCGTGATGACCGACGCCGCACCACATCTGGAGTCGCAGATCCGTCGTGCCGGATTCGAACCGATCACCCTCGATCTGTCCGAACTCCTCAAGGGTGGTGGCGGCATCAAATGCTGCACACTGGAATTGCGCCCGGCCGCCGACGCCGGGCAGTCCGCATCGGAGGCACTCATGACCGGACCGAACACCATCGGGGCACCCCGACATCTCGAATCGTCGCCCGAACCTCATGTGGCCCACAACTATTCACCGCTGCCGGTGGTCGCGGCCACCGCGGAGGGCGCGTGGATCACCGACGTCGACGGATACCGGTATCTCGATTGTCTCGGCGCTTACTCGGCAGTGAACTTCGGTCACCGCAATCCGGAGATCGTCGCGGCGGCAACCGAACAACTCCATCGTCTGACCTTGACCAGCCGCGCCTTCGGGTCCGATCAACTCGAACCGTTCTGCGCAGCGCTGGCGGCCCTGTGCGAGAAGGACCTCGTGCTGCCGATGAACACCGGCGCCGAGGCGGTGGAGTCCGCACTGAAGGTGGCCCGCAAGTGGGGCTACGACGTCAAGGGGGTTCCTGCGGGTGCCGCCGAGATCATCGTCGCCGGCGGCAACTTCCACGGGCGAACCATTAGCATCATCAGCTTCAGCGACGACGACTCCGCACGCGACGGATTCGGTCCGTACACACCGGGTTTCGTGCGGGTCCCGTTCGGCGATGTGGACGCGATGGCCGCGGCGATCACCGACCACACCGTCGCCGTGCTCGTCGAGCCGATCCAGGGCGAGGCCGGCATCATCGTGCCGCCCGAGGGCTACCTGCCCGCCGTGCGCCGGTTGTGCACCGATCATGACGTCCTGATGATCGCCGACGAGATCCAATCCGGGCTCGGCCGCACCGGAAAGACCTTCGCATGTCAACACTGGGACGTCGTCCCCGACGTCTACACCCTGGGCAAAGCGCTCGGTGGCGGCGTACTCCCGGTGTCGGCGGTCGTCGCCGACGCCGACGTGCTCGGGGTCCTGCATCCCGGTGAGCACGGGTCGACATTCGGCGGAAACCCGTTGGCGGCAGCGGTCGGTCACACCGTGGTGCGCATGCTCGCCGACGGGACCTGGCAGGCGCGCGCCGCGGACCTCGGTGAGCACCTGCATGCACGGCTGCGCGAGTTCGTGGGCCACGGCGTCCTCGCGGTGCGTGGCAAGGGTTTATGGGCGGGCCTCGACATCGACCCGCAGCTCGGAACCGGCAAGGAGATCTGCCTACGGCTCGCGCAGTGGGGTGTGCTCGCCAAGGACACCCACTCCTCGACGATCCGGTTCGCGCCGCCGCTGGTGATCACCCACGACGAGATCGACTGGATGATCGAACGATTCGCCCTCGCACTATGCGGTTGATCACCACTCGATCCCCCGCACCTGCTCCAGTCGCCGCTCCAGGTGCCGTCGCTCTGCCGGGTTGCGTACGAATTCCAGTGCTCGAGAGAAGGATTCGACGGACTCCTCTCGCCGATCGAGCTTGTCGAACTGTTCGGCGCGGGCCGCATGCCACAGATGGTGGGTGTCGAGCCCGTCGATACGATCGAGGGCGGCCAGTCCGGCCTCCGGTCCCTCGTGCATCGCGAGAGCGATCGCACTGTTCAACGCGACGAACCGGCCGGGGGTCAACCGTTCGAGTATCCGGTAGATCTCGACGATGACACCCCAGTCGGTGTCGGCGCTGCCGGCGGCTCGTGCATGGATGCCGGCGATCAGCGCCTGCAAGCGGTAGGGCCCCACACCCGGGCGCGCCACCGCCTCCCGGAGATGGTGTTGCGCCCGACCGATCATCCCGGTGTCCCAACGGGTCCGGTCCTGGCAATCCAGAGTGACGAGACGACCGCCGTCGTCGGTGCGTGCTGCCGCCCTGGAATGCTGGAACAGCTCGAGTGCGAGCAGCCCGGCAACTTCTCCGTCGTCGGGCAGCAGCATCGCCAACGTCTCGGTCAGCCGTATCGCCTCCGCGGCGAGGTCGACGCGGACCAATGCCGGGGCATCGACCGCGGAGGCGAGATAGCCCTCGTTGAAGATCAGATAGAGAACCCCGAGGAGCGCGGCGACCCGATCGTCGAGATCGGTGGGTACCCGCAGCGGTATGCGGGCCTGGCGGATCTTGCGTTTGGCCCGCACGATACGTTGCGCCAGAGTCGCTTCGGTGACACCGAAGGCTGCGGCGATCTCGGCCGTGGTCAATCCACCGACCAGCCGAAGCGTCAACGCCGTCTGCGCCGAGAGGTCCAGTGCGGGATGGCAACACAGGAACATGAGGCGAAGCCGCTCGTCGGGAACGGCGCTCTCGTCGACGATCGGCTCCGGGCTCGAGGGGCCGATCTCATCCGCGGCCACGAGATCTCGCGCCGCCGACGCCAGCCGTCGCCGATCGGCGGCGCGCCTGCGCAGCGCGTCGACCATCGCGTTGCGGGCCACGGTGTGGATCCATGCGGTCGGGTTGTCGGGGATTCCGGTGCGGCGCCACGCCCCGATCGCCTTGAGCAACGCCTCCTGGACGCAGTCGTCGGCGAGGTCGACGTCGTCGTACCGGGCGGCGAGGAGAGCGAGCAGGCGCCCGCTCTCCTCACGCGCCACGCGGGTCACCGCGACCCCGACCGGATCGTCGGTCACGACAGCGGCTATCCCGTCGTAGCCGCGTCGCCGACCGGGGTGGGGGTTCCGTCGGGGCCCGGGACCAGCAGGATCGGGCGGATCTCGACAACGCCGAACGGGACCGGAATCCTGCCGGCCCATTCCAGCGCCGCGTCGAGGTCGTCGACCTCGATCCGGTAGTACCCGGCGAGTTGTTCCTTGGACTCGGTGTACGGACCGTCGGTCACCGTGGGCTTCTCCCCCAGGGTCAGACGCAGCGTCGTCGCCGACGCGCTGGGCTGCAGACTTCCCCCGTCGCATAGCACCCCGGCTGCGGCCAGCGCCCTCCCGTAGGTCGCGAACGCCTGCCGCATCTCGTCGAAACCGGGCTCGCCGGGTGCGGGTCGCGGAACGCTCTCGTCGGTGGTGATCGCCAGAAGATACTGCATGTCGATTCCTCTCATCGGGTGCGATCCGACGACGTTCGCCGGATCCATGATCGCATCCGAGCGGCGCGATCACCCCTATGACGAAATGGAACGCGCACCTCGACACCTCGAGCGGAGATTGTTTTGCCGGTGTCAGTGAAGGGCGTCGAGAACTTCGGCGTGTGCAATCCGGACGGCGCCTGCACCGCCATCGACGTCGACGAGAGTTCCGTCACCGAGAAGCGACACCGCATCGGCCACGCCGGTGACCGTGGGGATGCCGTATTCGCGCGCCAGGATCGCTCCGTGGCTCAGTACCCCTCCGGTCTCGGTGATGAGTCCGCCCAACAGTGGGAACACCGAGGTCCAGGCGGGATCGATGTTCTTGGCCACCAGGATGTCGCCGGGTTGCACCGCCTCCAGCCCCGAGATGTCGTCCACGCACCGGGTGTGTCCTCGTGCCTGGCCCCGGGATGCGCCGATGCCCGTGATGTCACCGTCGTCCGTGCCGGCAGCCCGATCGCCGTCGGCGATCTCGCCTTCGGTCTCGATGTCGTCGAAGAGGTAGGTGGCGGGCATGCGATTGCGAAAGGTCAGGTGGTTCTGACGTCGCTTGCATATCTCGTCGCGATTCACCGGTGTCCGCAGGTCCGGCCACGGGCTCACGCAGGACCAGAACTCCGGCGCGGTCAGATAGTAGACGTCGTCGAGGGCCTCGAGTATCCCCGCGTCGACCAGTCTCCGTGCCTTCTCGGCGACCAGCGCGCGGGCGTGGGCGATGAGGTAGTCGAGGTGATACCGCTGGTTCTCGCGGTAGACGGTGAACTCCTGCGTCCGCTTGATGACGATCTGCAGAACAGCCCGTCGAATGCGGCCGAGCGGGCCTCGCGCAGCGCGTCCCAGTGCCGCGTCGGTGGCCTTGACGCGGGTTGCCGCGGCCATGGTCTCGCCGGTGCCTGCGCTGCGGGCGCCGCCGCGAACCTGCGCGCGGACAAGGCCGAGTACGACGTCGGGTTCTTCGCTCCACCGGGCAGCAGCGATGTCGCGGCTCGCGGCGCGGTGTCCGTGCCGCGCGAGGAAGGCATCCAGCTCGGTCCACACGGTCGCGTCCGGTTCGGCCGCTCGCAATCGATCCCAGTTCTCGCACTCGCGGAATCGGGCCGCGAACGGTTCATCGGCGCGCACCGCACGAGCCAGGTCGCAGATCTCGGAGTTGATCTCCGCCGTGCGGGTTCCCGGCAGTCCGCCGATCACGCTGCGGTAGAGCTCGCCGTCGTCGTCGCACCACTGCCGGAGCAGATCGGCGAGAACCTGATGCAGCAAGGTGTTGTGCAGGCCCATACCCCACCGGATGATCCGGAAGTGTTCGAGCCCAAAGGTTTCCAGCTCATCGAACTGTCGTCGCCACTCCTCGTCACCGAGTGCTGCATAGTCCTGCCCCAATTTGGGTGCGATACGGTCCTCGATCCGGCGGCAATGGGCCCGCATCGCCTCCAGATTGGCGCGCTGCCCGCCGCGGTTGGGGTCACGGCGCAGCGACCGCGCCATCTCCCATGTCAGTCGCGGATTCCACGGTTCCTGCTCGATCCGCGACATCCACAGTGGGGTGAACCATGCACCGAAGATGGTGTCGCGTCTGCCTTTCGGCAGGGCACGCGCCATACTGGCCGCGTAGGTTCCGTCCATGTACATGTACCCGTTGAAGAACTTGAACGGCTCACGGACCGCCAGATCACCGCGTCTCTGCAGCCGCGGGAGTTCGACGAACATCGGGATGTCCATCCACGCGCCCATCACCGCCGACGACATGGGCAGCGAGTATTCGGATTTGTACTCGTCGCCCCATCGTCTCGACCACACGTTGTCCGGGTCGGCGCTCGGCAGCGAGGTGATGGGACGATCCTGCAGGACGTACACCGATCCGTCACAGATCGCCCATTCGATGTCCCGGGCGGGCCCGATGGTGCTCCCCACCTGACGAGCGGTGGCGTGCAGTGCCGCGAGGTCCGTGTCGTCGAGACATGCCACCTCCGCGCGTTCCGGTGGCACCGGCCGGTCGAGAAGTGCTCCGTCATACACGGTTTCGATCTTCTTGTGGGCGACGCGTTGCTCTCGCACCGATCCGGTGACTCGGTCGAGCACCACGTGGTCGGGATCCACCTTTCCCGACACGATCGACTCGCCCAGACCCCAGGATGCGTCGATGACGATGTCGTGAGCGAAGGGTCGGTGCGGATTGGCCGTCAGCATCACCCCCGAGCATCGCGGTTCGAGCATCCGTTGCAGCACGATCGCAATGCCTCCGGCGCCATCGATGTCGCGGCCCTCGCGATACACCGCGGCGCGGGCGGCACCATGTGCACGCCAGCACTGCGCAACCGCCGCTTCGAGTTCGGCCAGTCCGTCGACGCCCAGAACGGTCTCGTACACGCCCGCGAAGGACGCGCCGTCGAGGTCCTCGGCGACAGCTGAGGACCGCACGGCCCAACGCGCGTCGGGATACTCCGCATGCACCTGGGTCCACCAGCGTTCCAGTTCGTGAGCACACCGCTGCTGCAGATCGTCGTTCAGCGATACCTCGGCCGGGATCACCCAGGCCTCGGGCACGGTCAGTCCGGCTCGCAGCAGCCGCACCAATCCGAGTGCCTTGCCCCCGATCTCGGCGATGTCTGCCGCGAGAGCGGGTTCGAGTCGCAGGATCATCGCAGTCGCCCTTTCAGCGCAGCACCGACCATGGGCATCAGGTCGGGAACCCGGCGCGCGATCTGTCGGCGGTCGGCATGCCAAGCGTGTTCGAGAACACCGTGCCCGTGGCGGTGGACTCCGTCGACGACCGTCTCGAATCGGGCGTACGTCTCCTGGAGGAACAGCCCCTTCTTCACCAGTGGCACCTGTGCGATCGCCGTGGCGGTGATCGCATACGTGGTGCCGCATTCGTCACGAAGGAAGATGCGCGCGGACTCCGGCACCTGCGGCACACGCCCAAAGGTGTAGTCGACGTCGATTGCGGTCACCGCTCTGTTCTCACCGTCACGGAACACGAACCCGGCGGGGTCATCGCTACCCGCGAGCAATGCCAGGGTCGCGTTGAAGGCAAAGTCGGGACCGAATTGTGCTGTCAGCCATTCCCATCCGGTGATCGACGCCCAGTCGCGCACACCCCACGACTTGTCTCGATGACCCAGGGCCTCGACGCGGCGCGTCTGTCCGCCGATCCTGATGGTGCCCTCGACGGTGCCGACCTGCTCGAAGTGATGGGCTCCGTCGGTGGCGTCGCGCAGGGCGGTGAAGTCGTGCGGCGGACCCACCGCGGTCCACGTCAGCGCGACCTCGGTGCGACCCGTCAACTCGATACGCCACCGTTGGAACGGCTCACGCATGGTGTAGGTGAGCCTACCCACGGCCAGACCGCGTTCGACCGGTACCGACCGCTCCTCGGCGGTGACGGCGATACCGACACCGGGATAGACGTATTCGAGTTGTCCGTCGCGGATCAGGATGAGCAGCGCGTCAGCTTTCCCGTCGGCCGGGTTCAGACCGATGCGCGTCAGCCCGAACGACCGACCGTCGACGTCGGACCAGTTGAAGTAGAAACTCTCCTGCCACGACCGCTGGTCGGTGGGAGGGTGCATGTGCTCGTCGGCAACTGTGATCACGGAAAGATCCATTCATGAGAGTGACGCCCAACACACTCTCACCATTAATTGACACTTGTCAATCTAAGGCTGGCGCAGCCCGTCGATCACCACGTCGACCGCCAGCAACGCCACGTCTCTGCTGCGCAGCGACTCGCGGCCCCGGATCTCCGCGGTGGCACTCGCCAGGCCGCCGATCCCCCACGTGGTCAGGAAGAAATAGACCGCCTCGACCGCGCCGGCACGAACGACTTTCGCGCTCTGCAGGTCCTCGAGCAGCGCCGCGGTGAGCTCCCGGGTCGGGGTGATGTATCGCTCGAGCATGTAGTCGAATCTCGGGCCCGGACGTGCCGATTCCTGTTGGATGATCCGCGCCAGCGCGGGATGGTCCAGAGTTGCCAAGGCGTACTTGCGCATTCCGATCCGCAGCAGTTCCAGCGGGTCGTCATCGGATTCGTCGGATTCGATGGTCAAGTCCGTGAAGAGCTGCGCGAAACCGTGATCGACGGCCGCGTACCAGGCCGCCTCCTTCGACTGGTATCGACTGTGAATGAGGTTGTGGCTGATACCGAGGTGCCGGCACAGAGCGCGTACGCTCGCCCCCTCGAAACCGAGATCGGCGAATGCGCGCAACAGGTTGTCGAGGAGATCGGCCTCACCGATGACCAGGGGACGGGGCATCGGCCCAGTATAGGAAGCAATACCGGCTCTTCGAAGTTAGGCGGGCACTGCTCAGCAGTGGAATTGCTGGATGCTGGCCCGCTGGGCGCGGGTGCAGTGGAATCGTATCCGGCGGCGTGAGTTTTCGGTGTTTCGGAACCCGCAGGCCACGCGTTTGACCTGTTTGACCAGGCGGTTGTAGCCCTCGGTACGCGCGTTGGTCAGACCGGTGTGCAGGAACGCCAAGACCGCTGGCCACCAGGTCTCGATCGTGGTCGCCAGCCTGGTGACCTCGGGGATCTGGGTGTCGGCACACCAGCTGTAGAACCGATAGAGACGTGCGCGGATCTCGGCATCATCGACGCTGTCACGAGCGGCGGCGAGCAGTGTGCGGAGCTCTTCTTTGGCGATGTAGGCAGCCAAGATCTGGCCGGTCGGATCGTTGTCGATCAGGGCGTTCCACATATTCGCAAATGACTTGTCCGACAGACGTTCTCGCGATGTCAGCAGCCGTCTCCGGTTGGCCCATTCCGGGTCTTGTTTGCGGCCGCGGCGGCCGTGGGTATCGAAAGTGACCCTGCGCCGGACCGCGGTGACCATGTCGTTGGCCAGCTTGACCAGATGGAAGTGATCGACCACCACCTGCGCGTTCGGCAAGAGGGTGTCGGTGACTGCGGCGGCGTAGGCGGCCGACGGGTCGATGACCACATGCCTCACCGCGTGGCGGAACTGCGAGGTCTGCTCGCAGAGCCAGTCGGTGACCGCGGCACTGGTGCGGCCCTCGACCTGGCCGAGTAGGCCCTGAGTGCCGCCGAGATCGACGAACCCGGTGTCCCAAGGGTCGGTGCGTAGCCAGGACCGGTCGGCAGCATCACGAGTCCAGCGGGGCTTGCCGCGGCGGGTCTCGTCAATACCGAGTACCAGCACCGGTTTCGGGTCGGTCAAGACCTCGTCGGCGTGGGCGGCGAACGCGGCGTGTGCAGTCGGCCACGACACGCCCGCCCCAGCGGCAACCTCGGTCACCGAGCGGGCTGCTTCACCGATGCTGCGGCCGATCTGAGTCCGCAGTCTGGTGGTGGTACGTCGTCGTGCCGGTACCTGCGGGATCGATTCGGTAAACGAGCGACGCACACAGCCAGCGTTACGGCAGTAGTAGCGTGTCTTGTTCCACCGCAACTGAATTGGTGCATCACCATAGCGGATGTCACGTGGACTGGTGATCGCGCGGCCCTTCACAGAACTCGAAGCAACCCGACAGTCCGGACACCTCGCCGCCGCCCGATCGGCCGTCACGACATCAACGATCCGAGTCCCGTCGGCGCGCCGAGAAACCCCGACGACCTCCACTCCTTCCAACCCCAACAACAACGACGTAGCATCGGCCATGCCCCTGGTACTCCTTCACCGAAATCTTGAATGCTTCGCAACATCCAGATTTCCGGAGACCGGGGGCGTCTCACCTCAACGACACGCCGGCCCGCTGACCAGGCCTCGCCCGCTCAACCTTGAAGAGCCGCAATACCCCGGTACCGATTCCTCCTTGACGGCCCGCCGGTGTCGGGACGTGTCACGGCAAATCAACCATCGTCGAGACCCTCCACCGGCCCGGATGTGCCCTCACCGCGAGACCCGGCGACTACGCTGAATTGGGTGTCCACCAATCGCACCCGCCGCCGTGTTCTGCTCATCCGCCATGGACAGACCGAATGGTCGCTGTCCGATCAGCACACCGGTCGCACCGACATCGACCTGACCGCAAAAGGCGAGCAGGATGCCGCTGCACTGAAGGGCATCACCGAGCGCATCGGTCTGCACCAGCCGTTCGTGTTCGCCTCTCCCCGACGCCGCGCCCAGCGGACCGCCGAACTCGCCGGCCTCACCGTCGATGAGACCAACGAGTTGTTCGCGGAGTGGGATTACGGCGACTACGAGGGATTGACCCGGGTGCAGATCCAGGCGGATCACGATCCGACGTGGGCGATCTGGACCCACGGCGCACCCGGTGGCGAATCGGTCGCGGACATGACCAGACGAGTCGACGCCGCCGTCGATCGCGTCGAAAGTCAGCTCGGTGCAAGCGATGTGGTGGTCGTGTCGCATGGGCATTTCTCGCGGTCGTTCATCTGCCGATTCCTGCGATGGCCCATCAGCCAAGGCGCCGACATCGACCTGCGGCCCGCGGGTTCGGCCCTGCTCGCCGAGGCGGGCGGCGATCGCCGATTGTCCGAATTGCGTGGGCCCGTGGGCGAATGGGCGAAACCCACCTCGATCTGACAAGTCCGGAGGGATCTGAGAGGAGACCGGTGATGGCGACAGCAATCGTGCTCGGCGGTGGCGGTCTGGTCGGTATCGGCTGGATGACCGGTGTACTCGCGGCATTGGAGGAGGCCGGTGCGCTGCGCCTCGGAGACGCCGCAGCAGTGATCGGCACGTCCGCGGGATCGGCCGTCGGTACCGCCATTCTTCAATCAGGCTCGGCTGCCGACCAATTCGACATCATGGTGCGCGCGTCTCGACGCAATGACGAACTGACACCCGAGGGCGACGTCGCCTCGGCGCTCGAGGCATTCTTCGAGGTGGCGTCGTCCGGCGCACCGCGCGCCGAGCGGGCCCGGCGATTCGTCGAACTGTCACACACTCACGCCGGCACGGAGCCGGGCCGCCGTCGGGCCGCGGTCCGCGGTCGCTACACCTCCGAGATCTGGCCGGAGAACCTGCAGATCACCGCACTGCGCGAGGATGGCGAGCTGACGGTCTTCACCGCTGAGGAGCGCGCGGTGCCCGACGGAGCGCGATCCGTCGCGGGCGACGACCTGACCGATGCGGTGACCGCGAGTTGCGCCGTCCCGGGGATCTGGCCGACCGTCACCATCGGCGGCGCCGAATACATCGACGGCGGATCGTTCTCACCCACCAACGCCCACCTGGCCGCCGGATTCGACGAGGTCATCGTCATCGCGCCGATGCTCGACGATCCCGATACCGTCACCCCACAGGTCGCGACGGTCCTGTGCGCGGCGCGCGTGATCACCCCCTCGCAACGTTCGGCCGCCGGATTCGGAACCAATCCCCTTGATCCCGACATCCGTGGTGTGGCAGCGGTTCTCGGTTACGACGACGGCGTCCTCGCACTCACGTCATCGGAGTGGTCGGCGTCGGCGTGACCGCACGCAAGAGCAGGTGATTCACAATCGGGATGACCAGCTCGATCGGCGTCATGAGCATGTAGAACCAGCTCGGCGCGCCACTGGTCGCCCAAGCCAGTAGCCGGGCGAGGCCACCGAGGAAGAACAGAAGTCCGAGCAGATCGACGACGCGTGCTCGGCCGACCAGATCTCCTGCCGCCCAGAGAAATCCGATGCCGTACGCCGCGAAGAGAACGTTGAAGAACCGCAGATCGGAGTCCATCGTGGCATTGACGGTCCCACCACCGATATAGGTTGTTTGCCCGAACAGCAAGTGCGCCAACGCGATACCGAGTACGACAAGACCGAAGACCACGAGCCAGATCCGGAAAACCGTGAGCATGGCGACCTCTATTTCACGTATGTGTAATAGCTAGACGATAGATCGCCGGACCTGCTGTCCGCAAGACTTAGGATGGAGCAATGTCCAGCCGACGTCGGATGTCTCCGGAGCAGCGCCGAGAGGCGCTCCTCGATACCGGCGAGGAACTCTTCGGATCCTCCGGTCGGTTCGAAGACCTTTCGATGGACGACATCGCCACCGCGGCGGGCGTCACGCGCCGATTGTTGTATCACTACTTCCCGACCAAGGCCCATTTTTTCGGTGCCGTATGGCAACGCGCCCACAGCAGACTGCGCGAGAACACAGCCACCGCACCCGCCGACACGGTGCGCGACCGCATCGCCACGGCACTCGATACGTACTTGACCTTCTACGCCGACAATCTGGCTTTGGTACTCATCGCCAATCGCAGTTCGGTATCGGCCGATCCGGCGGTACGCGGTCCCATCGATCGCGACATGGAGTCACTCTGGAACACGATGCTCGACGCGGCCGGAAGCGACGGCCACGCACGCGATCTGGCCGAGGTGGGATTCGCCGGGTGGATTGCCTTCGTTCGAGCCAGCACCATCGCGTCCCTGCTGGACAACAAGATCTCACCCCAGGAGAACCGCGACCTCTGCATGGCCGCGCTCGATTCCACCGTCGGAACGCACGTCGACCTCACCACGCAGCCTCGGAGCTGAATGGCCGGGTCACCCCAGCGCAGCCCGCAGCGCCTGCCCGTCGGTGACCGGGAGATCACACACCGTGCCTCTGCACACGTAGGCGGCATCGGCACCGCCGACCGGGCCGCGATCTCTCAGTAGCGGAAGTGAATCTCTTTGACCTGCAACAACGATCGCTCCACCTGGCGCAACGGTCCGAGCCAGACCGGCCAGTTCTCCGGTGCTGTCCGGTGTCTGTGAGACCGCAATCTGCAATGGCCCCGCGACGCGGGCCTGTGCCACCGCGAGCCACTGCCCGGCCGAACGCGGAAGTTTGGCCAGTAGCACCGCTCCACGGCCGAGTGTGGCATCGAGCAGTTCCGCGTAGCGCGCGGCGCGAGCGGTGTCGGCCAGTGCCGACGCCGCGAGCAGGGCCTCGGCCAGCAGCGACGCTCCCGCCGGGGTCGCCCCGTCGATCGGGTCACGGGGTCGCGCGATCAGTTCGTTATCCGCCGCGTCGTACCAGCTTCCCGGCTCGTCCGGATCGGCGAAGGTCTCGATCGTGGCATCCAGGAGTTCCAGGGCCTGATCACGATACGGGGCCTCACCGGTCACCTGATGCAGGGTCAGCAGCGCGGTGACCAGCGCTGCGTGATCATCCAGTGCGGCAACAGGATCGCCCACAACACCACCGAGCGAGGCCCGGCGCAGTCGACCGTCTCGGACGTGCTCGGCGAGCAGCGTCGCGGCAACCTCGCGTGCGAGGTCGATCCATTCCGGATGACCGAGCCCCGCGCCGGCCTCCACCAGGGCGGTCACGGCGATCGCGTTCCAGCCGGTGACCACCTTGTCGTCGCGGGCCGGTTGTGGCCGATCGGCACGCGCGGCCAGCAGCCGTCGGCGCACGTCGTCGAATCGCTCTCGGACGGCTGAGGTGTCGAATCCGTCGGGGTCGAGCCGGAACTGCAGGGTCGACGTACCGTGCTCGAAGTTCCCCGACTCGGTCACACCGAAAAGTTCTGCAGCCCAATGGCCGTCGGCATCGCCGAGCACCTCGGTCAGTTGTGTCGGCGTCCACACGTAGGTCGATCCTTCGACGCCGGCGGCGTCGGCGTCGAGCGCGGACGCGAAGCCCCCGGGCACCTGCAGGTCCCGTCGGAGGAACTCCACGATCTCTCCGGTGACGCGGGTGGCCAGCGGATCGCCGGTGATCCGGGCCAGATGCGCGTACACCCGCAACAGCTGCGCGTTGTCGTAGAGCATCTTCTCGAAGTGCGGCACCACCCAGTCGTTGTCGACCGCGTAGCGGGCGAATCCGCCGGCGAGCTGATCGTGGATACCGCCGCGCGCCATGGCATCACACGTGCGGCGAGCCGCGTCGAGACCCTCGGGCGTTCCGGTGTATTCGGTGTGCCGGAGCAGTGCTTCGAGCAACGCCGACGGCGGGAACTTCGGCGCTCCGCCGAATCCGCCGCACTCCCGGTCCTCGTCACCGAGGACCGTGTTCACCGCGTGCGTGAGGAGCCGGTCGTCGACCTCGAGCGCCCCGGCCGGTAACGCCGCGGCGTTGGCGTGCAGATGATCTCGGACCTTGCGACCGACTCCGGAGACCTCGTCGCGCCGCTGTGTCCACGCCTCGGTGATGGCGGTGAGGAGTTGCCGAAACGACGGCATGCCGTTGCGCGGCGAGTCCGGAAAGTAGGTGCCGCAGTAGAACGGCTCCCCGCCTGGCGTGAGAAAGCAGGTCATCGGCCAACCACCCTGCCCGGTCATCGCGACGGTGGCGTTCATGTAAATCGCGTCGATGTCGGGCCGCTCTTCACGGTCGACCTTGATGCACACGAACTCGGCGTTCATCTGTGCAGCGGTCGCCTCGTCCTCGAACGATTCGTGCGCCATCACATGACACCAATGACAGGCGGCATACCCCACCGACAGCAGGACCGGGACGTCCCGACGGGCAGCCTCGGCGAGCGCGCCGTCACCCCACTCCCGCCAATGCACGGGGTTGTCGGCGTGCTGGCGGAGATAGGGGCTGGTCGCCGCGCCGAGCTCATTGCGCGCTGCGCTGGACTCACTGGTCATCGGTGTCCTCGCATCCGGTGCTCGGGTGTCCGACGATTTACCTGCCGGGTCAGGTGTCGGCCGGCTTCTTCGCCGTACCCGCGTCACCGATGGCGTTCACGTCGCCCAGCGACTGCGGCGTCGTCGGGCCCACCGAATCGGTGCCCTCGTCGAAGGCCTGATCGGCTTCGGGGTGCTCGGTGTCGAAGGTCTTGGGCAGCTTGCGCAGTTGCCGGTTCATCGACCAGATGAGCAGGGCCGTGCAGATCAGCAGCAGGATGATGATCAGCAGACCCAGCGGAGAGGCCTTGCCGAACTCGGGCCCCTGGGGCTGCTGGTCGGCGGCCAGGAGCACGCTGTGTACCCCGGCGGCGATCGAAACGGACGTCATCGGGATACCTCACTGTTCGCCTCGACCCCGGCGAACAGATCGCTTTCGGGAATCGAGGTGGTCACCCGGGTCTGCGCCAGCTCGAACTCCTCGGTCGGCCACAGACGCTGCTGCCACTCGAGCGGGACGGCGAAGAACATCCCGTTCGGGTCGATCTGGGTGGCGTGCGCGCGCAACGCGTCGTCACGCTGAGGAAAGTACTTGCCGCACTCGACCTGGGTGGTCACCCGCGCCATCAGGTCGCCGCGGCTGGAATCCCACTTGCTCAGCCATTCCTTGAACGGGCTCTCCTGCCCGTGGCGTTCGAACTCGTCGGAAAACAAGATCATCCGGTCCCGGATGAAGCCGTGGGTGTAGTACAGCTTCGAGACGGTCCACGGTTCACCGGTCCCGGGGTAGGCATCGGGGTCACCGGCGGCCTCGAACGCGGCGACCGAGACCTTGTGGCACATGATGTGGTCGGGATGGGGATATCCGCCACGCTCGTCGTAGGTGATCATCACGTGCGGCCGAAACTCGCGGACGAGCTTCACGAGCGCTTCGGTGGGCACCTCGAGCGGCAGGGTGGCGAACGACCCCTCGGGCAACGGCGGCGGAGGGTCGCCCTCGGGTAGCCCGGAGTCGACGAAACCGAGCCAGTGCTGCTGCACACCGAGCGCCGCGGCGGCCTTGGCCATCTCTTCCTTGCGGACCTCGCTCATCCGCTCCTTGACGCCCGGGCGATCCATCGCCGGGTTGAGGATGTCACCGCGCTCGCCGCCGGTCAGCGTCACGATCAGAACGTCGTTGCCCTCCGCGGCGTATTTCGCCGACGTCGCCGCCCCCTTGCTGGATTCGTCGTCGGGGTGGGCATGCACCGCCATCAATCGGAATCCACCGCCCGGCGACGTCGTGACAACCCCGGTCGGCGTCGACGCGCCGGCACCCTGGGTCGACGATGTCGACGGGTGGGATTCGGCGGTGTGGGTCTCGCGCACGGTTCCTCGCCTTCGGGTCGGTACTTCTCTCATGGTAGGTATTGACCCGTGAACAGTTCAGACGGGGGCACGCCACCGGGCTCCGACCTGCAGGATCGCCCGCAGAGCGGCCCGCGGGCGACCTATCCCGTCGCACAATCGGCGTCGAGCCGTCGACTGTGGTTCATCGCACTGTCGGTGCTCGTCGTGGTCGTCGGCGTCATCCTCGCGGTCATCGGCTACCACAAATTCGCCGATCCGGACGTCTCCGGTCAGGCCACCGGATACGACATCCTCAACTCGTCGACCGTGGCGGTGCAGTTCACCGTGAACCGGGCCGACCCGTCACAGCCGGTCGCCTGTGTCATCCGCGCCCGCTCCAAGGACGGGTCGGAGACCGGACGCCGCGAGGTCCTGATCGGCCCCGGACAAGTGCAAGAAGGACACCGGGTCGAGGTGAAGACCTCCGAGCCACCGGTGATCGGTGAGGTGTTCGGCTGCTCGACCAGCGTGCCCGCCTATCTCACCGCTCCGCCGTCGGCAGGATCGGCCGGATGACCGCGACCGACACGCGTACCAACCGCGCGGTCTTCGCGACCGTGACGAGCCACCATCTACCGATGCTGACCGCGCTGTTCGTCGGGGTCATGCTCATCAGCAACATCACCGGCACCAAAGGTGTGCTGCTGTTCGACCAGTGGTTGCATCTCGATCTCGGCCCCTTTCACCTCAACGGCTTGGTCACCGACGGCGCTTTCTATCTGTTCCCCCTCGCCTATGTGCTCGGCGACGTCATCAGCGAGGTGTACGGCTTCAAAACCATGCGTCGGGTGATTCTCGCCGGATTCGTCGTCCTGCTCATCGCCTCCGCGTGCTTCTGGCTGACCATTCACCTTCCGGCGGCCCCGTTCTATTCCAATCAGGAATCGTTCAAAGCCGTCGCCGGGGTGGTACCACAGTTCTTGTTGGCCGGACTACTCGGATATCTCGCCGGCGAATTCCTCAATTCCTTTGTCCTGGTGAAGATGAAGGAACGAGCCGGAGAGCGACGACTGTGGGCGCGGCTGCTCGGCTCGACCGTCGTCGGCGAATTCGCCGACACCCTCGTGTTCTGTTCGGTCGCCGCCTCGGCGCTGGGCATCTCGACCTGGGGTGACTTCTGGAACTACACGATCGTCGGATTCTTGTGGAAGACGTTGGTCGAAATCATCATCATGCCCATCACATATCTGGTGTGCGCGTGGCTGAAAAAGGCCGAGCCCTCTTATGTGGCAGCTCTCGCGGAGGCACGCGCGACCCCGTCGTGATGTGCGTTCGATCTCATTCGCTGGTACCCTAGGCGGATACACGGCTCCGCAAGGGGTCGTGTTGCTGCATTTAGAGCAGTCCACATGCCCATCGTGAAGACATCGCGACAGGGCGCGGACAACACAAAGGAGTGACCGATGACCGACACCCAGGTGACCTGGCTGACCCAGGAGTCCTACGACCGCCTCAAGGGCGAGCTGGATTCCCTGATCGCCAACCGTCCGGTCATTGCTGCGGAGATCAACGAGCGTCGTGAAGAGGGTGACCTCAAGGAGAACGGCGGCTACCACGCTGCCCGCGAAGAGCAGGGCCAGCAGGAAGCGCGTATCCGCCAGCTGCAGGAACTCCTGAACAACGCCAAGGTCGGCGAGGCACCCACCCAGTCGGGTGTTGCGCTGCCCGGATCGGTCGTGACCGTCTACTACGACGGTGACGAGAACGACACCGAAACCTTCCTGATCGCCACCCGCGAGGAAGGCGCTCAGGGCGGGAAGCTGGAGACCTACTCCCCCAGCTCACCACTGGGCGCTGCGCTGATCGACACCAAGGTCGGCGAAACCCGCGAATACACCGTCCCCAGCGGAGCGACGGTGAAGGTGACGCTGGTCAAGGCCGAGCCCTACCACAGCTGACCGGTTCATCCCGAGATCTGCGATCGCGGCCGTCCTCACCGGACGGCCGCGATCGTCGTCTCCGGGTGCGCTGATCGGGCCACGTGGCGAACGAGAACGTGTTACAACATTCGGCGTGAACCTGCATGCACGCGCACGCAGGGTCGGGGGCCTCATCGCATCCGCCGTCGTCGCGGCCGCGTTGATGGGCGCCGGACCTGCCCTCGCCACCCCTGGACCGACCTCTGCGCCGACCACCTCTGCGCTGACCTACGTGAATCTCGGCGACAGTTATTCGGCCGGTTCCGGTGTCGTGCCGACGGCACCGGGCACCCTCGAGCAATGCGCACAATCGGCCGACAACTACTCCCACCTCATCGCGCAGCGGTTCGGCTATCACCTCACCGACGTCAGTTGCGGCGGCGCGACCACCGACGATTTCTTCGGGGTGCAATACCCGGGCCTTCATCCACAACTCGACGCCCTCGGCCCCGGCACCGACCTGGTCACCTTCATGATCGGCGGCAACGACGGAATGGTCTTCGCCGGGACCGTGGGCAAGTGCCTCGCAGCCGCCGCGACCACCCTGGGCCGCGGCTCACCGTGTAAGGACACCTACGGCGACACCATCGCGAATGAGATTCGGACACAAACCTTTCCGAAGCTGGTGAATGCCATGAGAGCGATACGCAGCAAGGCACCGCACGCTCGCATCGCGGTGATCAGCTATCCGTGGATCATGCCGGCGACCTACGAGCCCTGTCCCGCGTTCCCGGTCGCCGCAGGCGATGTCGCCTACACCTACGACATCCAGGCAACGCTCAACGACGCGATTCGACGCTCGGCCACCGAGACCGGTGTGACCTTCGTCGACGCCACCACCCCGTCGGTCGGCCACGACAGTTGCAAGCCGGTCGGGACCCGCTGGATCGAACCGATCCTGACCACCCAGCAAATCGTTCCGGTCCATCCGAATGCGTTGGGCGAGCGGGAGTTGGCCTCGATCGCTACCGCTGCGCTGGGTCTGGGGCGCTGAGGGCCACACCACCCGGATTGCCGCTCACGTAGCACGCACCATGGTCAGGGCCGCCCCAGGTGCGCCGACGTCCGTTCGCACCGCACCGTCGTGCATGGCATGCGCGAGTATGACGGCGAGTTCGACGACCGGTGACAGGTTTGCGGCGACCGAATGATGCTGCTGGAGCAGAACATCGATCACTGTCGTCTCGGTGAGGATCGACGATTTCCATCCCATACCCCGCAGTGGTTGCAGCGCAGTACTCCGGGTGAGCGGGCGCAGGACCACCATCGGCGCCATGTCGTCGGCATGCGCGGCCCACGCACCGATCGCCTTGGGATGCCAGAGCAATCCGTCGACAGTCACCTCGGGCATGACCGGGGTACCCGGCCCGAGGTCCTCATGCATGCGCGCCGGCGGCCGCTCGAACAGCAACAACCCACTCGGCCCGAGTGAAGCGAGGATTCGGGTGTCGCGCATATCGATTCCGGGCACACCCAGTTCCGTCATCACGGTATCGGGCACCCAGACCGGGCCGAACCCGGCCACCGCCTCGCTGACGGCCTCGGTGGTGAGCATGCTGCGATACACGGTCACATACATGTCGGCGTGTTCAAACGATCGGGCGTCGAGTTCGCGAAACGCGTCGGTGTCCTGCCGGCCGTTGGCCTTCATCGCGTCGAGCACCCGATCATAGTGTTCGAGGCGCTTCTCGATGTGTGCGAGATGGTGCGGCCATTCGGTCAGGAGAGTGCGGTAGGCCTGCACGAGACGGGAGTACACCGTCGGCGCCCAACCCGGGCCCCACGGCGAGATCTCCTGACCATCAGTCGCTTTCGCCTGCGCGAACTCGTCCTCGAGATGCTTGCGTCGGCACGGGGCAGGCGTCGCACGGTTCACATTCGCGGGGAACCTTCCCTCGTGCCGACACCCTCCGGTGTCCGCACACCCATTGCGGGCGGTGCGGACACCGGTACGTCGCGGCTTCCTCGGGTCAGCCCAGGGTGACCTTCGCGCCACCGGAGAACATCGAATCGTGCAACTCGATGGCGGTGGGCACCGCGTCCTTGGGCATGTCGAAGACCACCTTGGCGATCACGGTGTTGCCGGGATTGATGTTGTCCCACACCGGGATATCGGAGCCGCCCAGAGCAATCTGCGCACTCGTGCTCGGCTCGAATTCGCGCCCTTGCGCGTCGAGGAGCTTCTGATCCGACGGGCTGAATCCGTAGGCCTTGTCGGAGATGTTCTTGACGGTCATCGTGACGACCACGAACTGCCCTTGCGCCTGCTCGGTGAGATACGGGTTGTCGCCGACGCTGGCGAGCCCCTTCTCGACACCGGTCACGACGAACTCGAATTTGCCGTCCCGCACCGGGGTGTTGAGCCCGGCCGCCTGCTCCCCACCGCCGTTCGCGGGCGCATTCTGCGCGGATCCGTTCTGCGACCCGCTCGGAGACGAATCATCGGAGCCGCCACTCGTCGCCACAGCGATGATGATGATCAGCACCACGATGGCGCCGAGAATCCACGGCCACTTGCGCTTCTTCTTGGGAGGCGCCGGAATCGGTTGCGGCGGAACCCCATAACCGGTCTGGCCGTACTGGGGTGCACCGTATTCGGGCGACCCGTACTGGGGTGCTCCGTACTGGGGTGCTCCGTACTGGGGCCCGGCATTCTGGGCATTCGGATCCTGGGGAGTGGTCACGTCGATCTCCTTTGACTTGGTGCGGTAACCGGTCGGTACCGCCTCCCGACTCACTCAACATAGAGGGTCCGACAATTCCGACGAATCTGTCATTCGACCGGATGACGCATGCGTCCCGGGCCCGTCATGCGGCCTTCGCAGTCACCTGCACCATCCGTCCCCCGTTGATCTCGACGAGACCGACGGTGTTGTTCTGCAACGCCTTTCCGACTCGACACAACATCTCGATCAACGGTCGCGCCCCATCGGGTACGTCGAAAGTGCTTCCGATCGGCACGCGCACACCGGTCACCTCGATCAGGGTCGACGACGCCCAATTCTCAAGCCGCGGCGAATGTGCGCCACTCCGACGAGCCAACGCCACCACCTCCAGGACCTCGTCGACCTCCCCTTCGTCGACACCGTCGTCGACCATCCCGTCGTCCTCGGGTTCGGCCGTCCACCACAGCACCGCGTCGACATCGACGTCCGGTGTCTGCGGACAGTCGCATTCATAGATCTCGCCGGCCTTGACGAAGGGTTTCGCGAACACCATCAGCCCTTTCGGAAGCAGACCGGCCAATCCGAAGGTGTTCTGACCGGCGATATCGGTCACCGCCGACGCCACCGTCAGCGCCGACGTCGGTAACCAGATCGGCGCAAGGCCCGAAAGTGCCTCGCTCGCATCGACGCAGCGATTCGCCACCTCGTCCGCCATGCGATACATCGACAACTGAGCTCGCACTTCACCGAGCAGCCAGTCGTAGTCCTCGTCACCGGTCTCGCAACCCAGGCCGGCCAGCTCGTGGTATCGGGCGTTCAATGCTCGCAGACGTGGCTCCAAGTCTTCGGTCACCGCAGCGCAGTCACGCAGGGTCCGGTCATAGGCGTCGGAAAGCTCATCGCGGAATACGACCATCCGTTCGGGTGACCACCGCGCCTGGAGCGATCGCGACGACGACCGGTTGGCGCGCCGCGCGTGCGACGGGGTGTGAGGAGCTCTGCGATGGCGTTTGCGTTTTCCCATGGCCGAGGAGGCTAGGCGCATTTCGGGCATTCGCCGCGAAGCTGTCCACAACCAGTGCGATGGGTCACAGACGATCCACAGGTTGGTCGCAGACCGCCGACAACCTGCGGGTTCACAGTGGTTCTATCGCGTTCACCACAACTCGCGAACGGAGAGACCGATGAGAATGCACAAGCCCGCACCCGAGGTGCCGATGATCGTCCTCACCGACGATCGGGCCGTCCACGCCTACGCCGACACGCTGTTCGACGCGGGGATGCCGCTCGCCGTCGTCAGCAGCACCTACTCCGACGTCGTGCCCTACATGCTCGGCAACAACGGCCACACCGTGGCACTCGTCGCCGATGTCGACGACCCCGAGCAACTCGCCGGCGCCATCGTGACGGTCGAACGCCGCCTCGGCCCGGTCGGTGCGGTCGTCCGCTACGCCACCGACCTTCCGGCAACCTCGGTGTCCTCAGCCGCCTGACCTGCAGAGATAGTCGCACTGTCAGTCGCCGACACCACGCGTAAGCCGACGTAAGCGCGACGACAGCCACACCGGGCACAGTGGTGTCCATGACCAAAGCACTGCATACCAGCCCGGCTCCGGGTGGCGCGGCTCGGACCACCGACCTCGCCATCGACGCCCACGGCCTGGTCAAGACATTCGGTAACAACCGCGCCGTCGACGGCGTGGACCTGGCCGTCCCCACCGGTTCGGTCTACGGCGTCCTCGGCCCCAACGGCGCCGGCAAGACCACCACGGTCAGCATGCTGGCCACCCTCCTGAAACCCGATGCGGGGTCGGCGACGGTCTTCGGATACGACGTCGTCTCCGACGCCGTCGCGGTCCGCTCGCTCGTCGGTGTCACCGGGCAGTACGCCTCGGTCGACGAAGACCTCACCGCCACCCAGAACCTCGTCGTCTTCGCCCGGCTCCTCGGTTTCTCCCGCAAGGCCGCGAAGTCACGCGCCGAGGAACTCCTCGACGAGTTCTCCCTCACCGACGCCGCCGACCGGCCGCTGAAGAACTTCTCCGGGGGCATGCGTCGCCGCCTGGATCTCGCTGCCAGTCTCATCGACACCCCGCCGCTGCTGTTCCTCGACGAGCCGACCACCGGCCTCGATCCCCGTACCCGCGCCCAGATGTGGGACACCATCCGCAATCTCGTCCGCGGTGGGTCGACGGTGCTGTTGACCACGCAGTACCTCGACGAGGCCGACCAACTCGCCGATCGCATCGCCGTCATCGATCACGGACGGGTCATCGCCGACGACACCGCCGACGGGCTCAAGAACTCGATCGGCGCAGCCACCCTGCAGCTGCGGCCCGC
Organism: Gordonia sp. YC-XJ4; assembly: GCF_059511865.1. NCBI lineage: Bacteria > Bacillati > Actinomycetota > Actinomycetes > Mycobacteriales > Gordoniaceae > Gordonia > Gordonia sp. YC-XJ4. Next base: position 1,863,498 of record NZ_CM183447.1, on the reverse strand, counting down.
CGACCGTGCCGACGCCCCGCGCGTCGCGGAGATCGTCGAGCAGATGCTCGGCGAGCCGGCCGCACTGTCGGCCGAGGCCGGCCGGGTCTCGGCGTCGTTGCACCGCCCCGACCTCGTCCCCGACATCCTCATCGCCATGCGCGAGCAAAACATCACCGTCGATGAGATCAACGTCCAGAAACCCAGCCTCGACGAGGTGTTCATGACACTCACCGGCAAGCCCGCCGAGACCGACGCCGACACCTCCACCGACGACTCCACCGAGGTGACCCAGTCATGACCACCACCCTCAACCGCACGTCCACCGCGACGGCCATCACCACGCGCGAAGTTCGCGACAAGGTGAAAACCTCTGTGAGCCTTGCTGAAACGGTGCGCCAATCGTTCACCATGGCCTACCGCGGTGTGCTCAAGATCCGGCACAACCCCGAGCAGCTGTTCGACGTGACGCTCCAGCCGATCATCTTCACGCTGATGTTCACCTACATCTTCGGCGGCGCGATCAGCGGCAACATCCACTCGTATCTGCCGGTGATCATTCCGGGCATCATGGTGCAGACGGTGATCACCACCTCCATCGTCACCGGCACCCAGTTGCGGGAGGACATGGACAAGGGTGTCTTCGACAGGTTCCGGGCCCTACCCATCGCGCGGATCAGCCCGCTTGCCGGCGCGCTGCTCGCCGACATGATCCGCTACCTGATCGCCACCACACTGACCATCGTGATGGGCATCATCATGGGCTGGCGCCCCGACGCCCTCGGCGCCATCGGTGCCGCCCTGCTGGTCATCGTGTGCAGCTTCGCGATCTCCTGGATCTTCGCACTCATGGGCTGCTTGATGAGCAAAGCCTCAGCCGTGCAGGGCATCTCGATGCTGATCCTGTTCCCGCTGACCTTCATGTCCAATGCCTTCGTCCCGGTCAGCACCATGCCCGGCTGGTTGCAGGGCTTCGTCAACGTCAATCCGATCAGCCATCTCGTCACCGCGGTCCGGGAACTGACCGCCAACGGACACATCGGGATTCACGTTGTATGGTCGCTGATCGGTGCGGCCGTCATCACCGCGGTGTTCGCACCGCTCGCGGTGCGCGCCTATATGCGCAACGCCTGAGCATCATCGACACGCCTCGACGCCAGGATGGCCTGCAACCGTGCGGCCGCCTGGCGTCGAGACATCTCGGCCACCGCGGCGGTCGCACCGTCCCACTGTTCCTCGGTGAGCCCCGACAGCTCCTGCATGTGCTCGGAGACGTAGACGAAACCCGGATAGTCGCGTCGGGCCCGTAGCCGTTCGGACAGCATCATCAGTTGCGCACCGTCGCGGCGGGTCCGCTGATCGGCGCACAGCACATACCCCGCGGCCAAGGCCATCGACCCGGCCTGCGGCGAATCGTGCCACCCCAACGCCGAGAACGTCGCGGTCACACCATCACCCAGGACCGACAGGTACTCTCGCGCCACCTCTGTCAGTCCGACCCGCATCAGACCGACGACGGCAACGCTGACCATCATCAGCACACCGGGATCCTGGGCACCGAGGGGATGCTCACGCATCAACTGCCGCCCCGCCCGCCGATAGAGGTCGCCGGCGAGTTCCTGCTCACCCGTGGCGAATCGGTACTCGGCATGTGCGAGCATCAACGCCGCACCGAGTTCGGCGCTGCCCTGCGGGTCGGGCTGATCCGGCGTCCACCCGTCCGAGACGACGTCGAGTTCGATTGCCGCCGAATCCAGTTCGCCGATCGCGATCAGCGTGACCACCAGGTAGGTGCGGGTCTGGATCTCGTCCTCATAGGCGCCGAGCCGGATGAGGTCGGCGATGCCCTTGCGATAATGCTCCACCGCCTCCCACCACCGCATCTGTTGTCCCAGCACGCTGCCGACGCTGACCTCGACCATCGCCGACATCCAGGTGTCGCCGCTGTCGACAGCTCGGTGCCGCAGTGTCTCCCCGTCGCGCAGGGCACCCTCGAGATCGCCCATGTTCTCGCGGATGTTCATCCGCGCCCCCAATGCCACAGTGGCCACCCGATACTCGGCAGACCGTGTGCCGCGGACGATGTGACGCATCGCCTCGAAAGCAGTACGACTGAGCGCACACGCGGTGATCAGGTCGGTCGGTTCGTCATAGGCATGATCGGGTCGATGGAGCAGGCGCAAGTGATAGCGGCCCTTCGCGAGTGCACGCAGATCTCGCCGCATCACCTGGTGGGCGAGCGCGGCGAGCAACGACGCCTGCCAGTCTCGCCGCACATCGTCGGCGAGCTCTCGCGGAGGGGTCGGAACCACCGCGAGAATCCTTGTCCCCCAGGTCAACACCTCGGCATGCAACCCCCGCGCCATCCACAGTCCGGACAGCACCGGGAAGATCCGGATCACGGTCAGCAGCGTCTGGGTCGGGCCCTCGGCCGTCAGCCCCGGTTCTCCGTCGGCCAGACGATCCAGGCATCTGCGCATCACCCAGACGAGATTCTCGGCGTCGGCGGCCACCGTGCTCAGCAGAACATCGTCGACCCCCGCGTCGTAGCGTGCGGCCGCGTCGATGCAGAATTCACGCGCCCACCGCCACATCCGGTGGTCGACCTCCGCGGACTCCTCCGGGATGGCGCCGAGTTTGTCCTCCCCGAACTCGCGCACCGTCTCCAACATTCGGTACCGCACGCGTCCACCGCTCTCGGTGACCTCGAGCAAGGACTGGTTGACCAGTGCGGCGAGCGTGTCGTCGAGTCGGAATCCGCGGTAGCCCAACACCGTTGCGGCCGCGTCGGTGGTGAATCCCCCGGGGAATCGGCACAACCGGCACAACGCGATTCGCGCGTCCTCGTCGAGCAGTTCCCAGCTCCAGTCGATGACCGCATAGAGGGTGCGGTGCCGATCGGGCGCGCTGCGGTCGGCACCGCGCAACAGTGCGAACCGTTCGACGAGGCGATCGGCGATCTCCTCGACGGTCATCGTGCGGATTCGGGCGGCGGCCAGTTCGATCGCCAGCGGCAGACCGTCGAGGTGGCGACACAATGCCGCCACTCGGCCCGGCGGCAACAACGCGTCGGGCCTCACCGCGCGGGCACGGGTGACGAACAGTTGCACTGCCGGTCCGGCCTCTCGCGCGTCGAGGGTCGGTAGCAGGTGGATGCGCTCCGAGGGCAGCATGAGTGGTGAGCGGCTGGTGACCAGGACCCGGATGTGGTCGTCGGCGGCGAGTAGGTCGGCGACGATCTGGGCGCACCGGTCGATGACCTGTTCACAGTTGTCGAGGACGAGCACCGCGTCGCGACCGCGCACGGCGTCGAGCAGCCGGTCGTGCAGGTCACCGACGCTCATGCGCGGGCGGTTACCGCTCAGATCGGACTCACCGACGCCGAGCGCCGCAGCGATCGCCGGGACCACGTCGTCGTCGGCACGGATCGGCGCCAGGGGAACATAGAAGACCGAGGCGCCGGTCTCGACGAGCCGATGACCGACGCGGTTGGCCACGCGGGTCTTGCCCACGCCACCCGGACCCTGGATGGTCACCACCCGACCGGTCTCGATGGCTGACACAATCGCATCGACGTCGGCGTCCCGACCGATCAGCGCGGTGGTGTCGGCGAGCAATCCGATGCCCCGACCGCGACGAACGGTCCGGGGCACCTCTGTCGGCTCCGTGACCGAAGTGTCGGTGCCGCTGAGCAATTGGGTGTGCAGCGCACTGATCTGGGCGCCCGGGTCCACCCCGAGTTCGGCCGAGAGCCGCCGACGGAGTCCGGTGTAGACCGCGATGGCGTCGGCGACCCGCCGCGCGGCGGCCAATGCCTGCATCAGATCCAGATGCGCGGACTCGTCGAGAGGGTCGGCGAGGCACCGTTTTTCGGCGATCGAGCGTGCCGTGACATGGTCGCCGGCTGCCATGGCCGCAGCGTAGCGGGAACGGTCGAGGCGATCGGCGACCTGCCGGGCGCGGGCGGTCAGCTCGTCGATCAGCCCGCCCGGTTCGTCGGTACCGAGATCATCGCCGGGGGTCCCGCGCCACCAGATCGCCGCGCACTCCGCGTCGTCGGTGGAGGCGATCATCTCGGTGACGACGTCGAGATCGGTGCGGCAGCCGACGAGCCGGTATCCACTGCCCGACCCCTGCAGGTGGGCGGCGCCGAGCAACTGCCGCAACCGGGAGATCTGGGTGTGCAACGCCGAGCTCGGCGACCGGGGCGCGTCGTCGCCCCACACGTCGTCGATGAGTCGCTCGGCCGATCGGGTCCGTCCATCGGCCAAGGCCAGCGACGTCAGCAGGCGCTTGGCACGAAGACCGGGCACCGGAGTGGCCTGCGGTGCGTCGGAGTCCGAATCCGGGTGCGGCGCAGCGATCACCGACACCGGACCGAGCAGTCCGATGATCACCTCCCCGTCATGAGCCACCCCGCCAGCGTAGTGGACTCCGCCGACGGACAGACGGATCGTGGCGGTACACGGGGAGGCGATGCCCTAATCTCGACTCATGGCGCGCACCTATGACCTCGAACCGTTCGACCTCGACTTCTTCGACACGGCCCCGATCTCCTATCGCATCGACATCAACATCCCGGTGTCACCTCAGCGCGCGTGGGCCGAACTGACCAGGCAGAACACACTGGACTGGTGCAAGGCGATCAAGTCGATCGAGTTCACCGCGGCGGCGCCCTACGGAGTCGGCACCACCCGGCAGGCGTCGCTCGCCCCGGGCTATGTCACCCTCTCGGAGGTGTTCTTCGACTGGACCGAGGATGCCGAGAACTCGAGCTACCACAACGCTTTTCGCGTCGCGAAGGTCAATGTCCCCGGGATGCGGCGGTTCGGCGAGTACACCGAGATCACCCCGGCGGCAGTCGGGTCGCGTCTCGTGTGGGCGTTCGCCCTCGAACTCGGCCCGTCGTCGCGGGCGCTGAATGCGTTCTCCAACCCGGCCTCGGTGCCGGTGTTCAAGAGCATCGAATCGGACACCCTGCGGCACTTCGCGCATCTGACCCCGCAGGCCTGACCCGGACCGGGCGCTCAGCCCCTCAAGGCCCTGCCACCCCAACGGTTCAGCGCAGGAAACCCGCCTGAGCCAGCGCCTCGCGCACCGTCGCCTGGTGGTCGGGCCCCCGGGTCTCGGCGCTGACGGTCACCTGCACCTGCCCGAGCGCGAGTCCCTCGGCGACACGTGAATGGACCACGTCGACGACGCTGGCGCCCTGGTCACGCAGCATTTCCAGCAGCGAGATCAGACCCCCGGGGCGGTCGGGCACGGTGGCGGTGACGGTGAGGAACCGTCCGGCGGCGCTCAGTCCGGTCGTGGTGACGTGGCTGAGCACGAGCGGATCGATGTTGCCGCCGGAGGCCACCACACACACCGGCCCCGACAACTGTCCACACGCGCCTTCCACCACCGCCGCGACCCCGGCTGCCCCGGCCGGTTCGACGAGGAGTTTGGCGCGCTCGAGCATCAGGAGCAACGCGGTCGCCAACGCGTCCTCGTCGACGGTGACGACGTCGTCGACGAGTTCGGTCACGTGGGCGAACGGGACCTCCCCCGGTAGTGCCACCGCGATGCCGTCGGCCATCGTCGCCATCCGCGCCGCGGCCGTCGGCGATCCGGCAGCCAGCGACTGTGGCCACGCGGCCGCTTCTGCGGCCTGCACACCGATGATCCGCACGTCGGGGCGAACGGGTTTGACCGCGGCCGCGATACCGGCGAGCAGCCCGCCACCGCCGAGCGGCACCACGATCGTGCCGACGTCGGGCATCTGCTCACAGATCTCCACGCCGACCGTCGCCTGCCCGATCACGATGTCGCGATGATCGAACGGGTGGATCAGTACTGCTCCGGTCCGCTCGGCGAATTCGCGTGCGGCGACCAGGGATTCGTCGATGGTGGCACCGACGAGCTCCACCTCGGCGCCATAGGCGCGGGTGGCGGCGATCTTCGGCAGGGCCGCACCGACCGGCATGTACACCCGCGAGGAGATCCCCAGTCTGCTCGCCGACCACGCCACGCCCTGCGCGTGGTTGCCCGCACTGGCCGCGACCACACCGCGCTCGCGTTCGGCCGGGTTCAGCCGGCTGATCCGGTAGTAGGCCCCGCGGGGTTTGAACGATCCGGTGCGTTGCAGGTTCTCGCACTTGAGCCAGACCTCGCGGTCGGCGCGCTCGCTGAGCACCCGGGACGCGACCATCGGGGTACGACGCATGACGCCGCGCAGTTCGGTGACGGCGTCGGCGATCTCGGACGCGGTGATCAGCATGGGCGTCGCTACTGCAGTGCCTGCTCCAGGTCGGCGAGGATGTCGTCGACGTCCTCGATGCCGACCGACAGCCGCACGAGGTTGGCGGGCACCTCGAGCAGCGAGCCCGCCGTCGACGCGTGGGTCATCGCGCCGGGATGCTCGATGAGTGACTCGATCCCGCCCAGGGATTCGGCGAGGGTGAACACCTCGGTGCGCGCGCAGAACTTCTGGGCGTCCTCGATGCCGCCGGCCACGAGGACCGAGACCATCCCGCCGAAACGCTTCATCTGCTTGCTCGCGACCTCGTTACCGGGGTGCATCGGCAGTCCCGGGTAGAGCACGCGGTCGATCCGGTCGTGATTCGACAGGTAATCGACGACGGCTTCGGCGTTGTCGCAGTGCTTTTCCATCCGCACTGCCAGGGTCTTGATGCCGCGCATGGTCAGGTAGGCGTCGAAGGGCCCGGGTACCGCACCGGCCCCGTTCTGCAGGAAGGCGATCGCGTCGTCGAGTTCGGCGTCGTCGGTGACCAGAGCGCCGCCGACCACGTCGGAGTGCCCGCCGAGGTACTTCGTCGTCGAGTGCAGCACGACGTCGGCCCCCAGCGACAGCGGCTGCTGCAGGTACGGTGTGGCAAAGGTGTTGTCCACCACCAACTTTGCGCCGGCGTCGTGGGCGATCGCGGCGGTCTGTTCGATGTCGCCGACGTTGAGCAGCGGATTGGTGGGCGTCTCCACCCACACCAACTTCGTCTGCGGGGTGATCGCCGCACGGATGGCGTCGGCGTCGGTGACCGGCGCAACCGAATAGGTGATGCCCCACTGGGTGAAGACCTTGTCGATGAGCCGGAAGGTGCCGCCGTAGGCGTCATTCGGGATGACCAGATGATCCCCGGGGCGCAGGCACGCACGGAGCAACGCGTCGGTGGCGGCCATCCCGGAGGCGAAACCCCGTCCGTAGGTGCCGTGTTCGATCGCGGCGATGTTCGCCTCGAGCACCCGGCGCGTCGGGTTGCCGGTGCGGGCGTATTCGAATCCGTCGCGCATGCCGCCGACGCCGTCCTGGGCGAAGGTCGAACTGGCATAGATCGGGACGTTGACCGCCCCGTTGAGCGGGTTGGGCTCGTAGCCGGCGTGGATGGCGTCGGTCGCGAAACCGCGGGGACGCTGCTGGGAACTCACGGGATAACTCCTCGTCGGTGGACGTCGGGGGAAGCCGGTGTCAGCCGGCGGTGATGGTCGGATGGGTGCTGACGAAGGCCAGCAGATCGTGGCGGGTGATGACGCCGATCGGCTTGCCGTCCTCGACCACCATCAGCGCGTCGGTGTCCGAGAGCGCCTTGGTCGCCGCCGACACCGGCTCGCCGGAACCGATGAGCGGGAACGGTTCTCCCATGTGCGCCGACACCGGGTCGGCGAGGTTGGCGCGGCCCTCGAACACGGCGCTGAGCAGATCCCGTTCGGTGACCGCTCCGGCGACCTCGCCGGCCATCACCGGCGGCTCGGCACCGACGACCGGCATCTGCGACACCCCGTATTCACGGAGGATCTCGATGGCGTCGCGCAGGGTCTCCGACGGATGGGTGTGCACCAGGTCGGGCAGTGCACCGGTCTTGCCGCGCAGCACGTCGCCGACGAGCGGTTCGGTGGCCTTCGCGTCGAGGGGGGTCCGCAGGAAGCCGTAGCTGCTCATCCACTCGTCGTTGAAGATCTTGGCCATGTAGCCGCGGCCACCGTCGGGCAGCAGCACGACGACGACGGCGTCGGGACCCTCGCGCTCGGCTACCCGCAGTGCCGCGACCACGGCCATCCCGCACGATCCGCCGACGAGCAGGCCCTCCTCACGGGCCAGACGTCGCGTCATGTCGAAGGAGTCGGCGTCGGAGACCGCGATGATCTCGTCGGGCACGCTCGGGTCGTAGGCCTCCGGCCAGAAGTCCTCGCCGACACCCTCCACCAGGTAGGGCCGTCCGGTGCCACCGGAGTACACCGACCCCTCGGGGTCGACACCGACGACCTTTACCGCGCCGCCGGAGACCTCTTTCAGGTAGCGCCCGGTGCCGGTGATGGTGCCGCCGGTGCCGACACCGGCCACGAAGTGGGTGACGGTACCGTCGGTGTCGGCCCAGATCTCCGGACCGGTCGTCTCGTAGTGACTCTGCGGCCCAGCGGGATTCGCGTACTGGTTGGGCTTCCACGCACCGTCGATCTCGCGGACCAGCCGGTCGGAGACGTTGTAGTAGCTGTCGGGGTGCTCGGGTGCGACCGCCGTGGGGCAGACGACGACCTCGGCGCCGTAGGCGCGCAGCACGTTGCGCTTGTCCTCGCCGACCTTGTCGGGGCAGACGAACACGCAGTGGTATCCGCGCTGCTGTGCGACCAGCGCCAGACCGACCCCGGTGTTACCCGACGTCGGCTCGACGATGGTGCCGCCGGGCTTGAGCGCACCGGATTTCTCGGCGGCCTCGATCATGCGAAGCGCGATGCGGTCCTTGCTGCTGCCCCCGGGGTTGAGGTATTCGACCTTGGCCGCCACCAGCCCGGAGCCGGGCGTGACCACCGAATTGAGTTTGACCAGGGGCGTGTTGCCCACCAGGTCGACGACGTGATTGGCGATGCGCATGCCTTCCATGGTCCCAGAACCGTCTCCGTCGTTTCCATCCGACGTCGGTTCCCGGATCGCCGAACATCGCCGTGCCGATGGCGACCCGCAGACCCGCAGGTCACCGGTCGTCGGCAGAAGCATCGGTAAGCTGTCACCCGTGACCGGTCCGCGCCCCACCGACCACCATCTGTTGCGCGATCTCGGGGCCACCGCGGCCGCGACGACCGCCGCTGCGGGCATCACGTGGGGTGGCTACAACCTGCTGGTGTGGCAGGCGCAGAAGGCGCGCACCGTCATCCCGCACCGCACCGACAACGCTCCCGACGGTGACGGGATCTATCGACCCGACGGCAGTGGCCCGCATCGGGTCACCCGCGACAACCGCGATGAGATCGAACTACATCTGGCGGTGTTCGGGGATTCCACCGCCGCCGGTCTCGGCGCCGACACCGGCGCGCAGACGCCGGGCGCGCGGGTGGCCCGCCGAGTGGCCGTCGAGACCGGGCACGTGGTGCGCTACAGCAACAAGGCGATCGTCGGTGCGACGTCGAAGGGCCTGGCCGCGCAGATCGACGCCATGCTCATCGCCGGCGATCGTCCCGACATCGCGGTGATCCTGGTGGGCGCCAACGACGTCACCGCCCGCAACGGCGTTCGCGCCTCGGCGGGCCGACTCCGGTCGGCGGTGAGCAGGCTGCGCGCCATCGACGCCCAGGTGGTCGTCGGTACCTGCCCCGATTTCGGTGTGATCACCGCGATTCCCCAACCGCTGCGCTCGGTGCTGCGGATATGGGGCATGCGACTGGCCGCGCGGCAGAAGGCCGCGGTCGTCTCGGCAGGCGGGCGTGCGGTCCCGATGGCCGATCTGCTGGCGGAGGACTTCCGCGACGCCCCGGACCGGATGTTCTCCTTCGACCGCTACCACCCCTCGGCCGACGGATATGGGCTCGCCGCCGACATCCTGCTTCCGGAGGTGCTCGCGGCGCTCGGCGAGTGGGGTCCCGAGCCGCTGCCCGAGCCGCCCGAGGTGTCGCCGTCGGTGGACAACAGCAAACTCACCGAGAGGATCCTGCGGATCGCGCGCACGGTGCGCTGAGCGTTGCCGGTTGTCGCTGTCAGACCGCGGCGCGGCCGTCGGGCAGCAGCAGCGAGGCCGCGGCGCCGACGGCGGCGAGACCCGCAGCCCACCAGAACGCGTCGTGGAAGCCGGTGCCGGCACCCATCCCGGCGGTCAGCACCACTGCGAGCAGGGCCGTGCCGAACGATCCGCCCACCTGTTGGAAGGTCCGGTTCAACATGCTGACGTCGTGACGTGCCGAGCCCGGCAGCCCGATGAAGCCGGCCGACATCAGCGGCGACAGCAGCGTCCCGAGACCGAAGCCGCGGACGAGCAGCACCACCATCAGCCAGACCGTGTTGGTGTGATCACCGGCGAGCGCGAACGGAACCGTCGCCGCGGCCACCACCGCGAAGCCGGTGACCGCAACCCAGCGCGCGCCGATCGTGTCGGTGAACCGTCCGGCCAGGCTTCGGGTGGCCAGCGCCCCGACCCCCTGCGGGATGAGCACGAGCGCGGCCTGCAGGACAGAGTCACCCCTGATCTGCTGAAAGTACAAGGGCATCAAGAACATCGCGCCAAAGGAGGCAATGCCGAAGAAGCACAATCCAAGCGATGACACGCTCACCGAACGCCGCCGCAGTTCACCGACGTTGACCAGGGCGACTCCATTCCGACGCAGCGCATGCCAGGTGAAGGCGGCGGTCAACACCACGCCCGCGGCGACCGGAACGATCACATCCATCTGCCCGATTCCGTTGTGCGCGTTGGAGAGACCGAGGAGCAACGCCGCCAGCCCTGGCGCGAGCAGCAGCAGTCCGAGTACGTCGAGCGGTGCCGCGGAGCTGCGGTCGGCGGGAATACGTCTCGCGAGGATCAGTGCAGCGATGCACAACGGCACGTTGACCAGGAACAGCCAGCGCCAATCGAGCCAGTTCAGGATGATCCCGCCGACCACCGGCCCGAGGATCGGCCCGAGCGCCGTCGGCAGACTCACCATCGCCACCAGTCGGCCCAGCGCCACCCCGCCGGAGGCCGCCACCAGTATCGACGTCATCAGCGGCATGATCAGCCCGGCACCGAATCCCTGGATCACCCGAAAGGCGATGAGCGAGTCGATGTTCCACGACGCCGCGCACATCACCGATCCGGCGAGGAACAGCACGAGCCCGCCAGTCCATGCTGCGCGGGAGCCGAATCGGGTTGCCGCCCAACCCGCCAGCGGAACAGCCACCGCGAGTGCGAGAAGATACCCCGTACTCACCCATTGCACGGTGCTCACCGTCGCGTGCAGATCCCGACTCAACGCGTCGAGCGCGATGGTCACGATCGTGGTGTCCAGAATCGGCGCGACGAGTCCGACGATGACCGCGATCGCCACCCGCCGGACCTCGCGCGGTACCTCCTGCGTCGGCGGCGTTTCGCCGACGGTCTCGTGGCCGTTCGCACCTTCGTCGTGCCGCACGGTGGACATGAGCGGGCCTCGTTCCCCATAGAGTCATTAAGATACATTTGTGTATCTATTTCTCGACCGTAGACCGGCGCGATAAGATACGCAAGTGGATCTTGAGGAGCGGGCTAAACCGACCCGTCGCCGTGGGGCGGAACTCGAGGCGGCGATCCTCGACGCCGCATGGGATCAGTTGCGTGACCGCGGCTACGGCGGTCTGACGTTCGAGGCGGTGGCCGAGCGAGCGGGCACGAGCCGACCGGTGCTCTATCGCCGATGGTCCGACCGCGCGGACCTGGTGCGTGCGGTGATCCGACGCCGCGGCGAGCTGGCCGCTCCTGTCCTCGCCGATACCGGGACGCTGCGTGGCGATCTGCTGGCCGCGTTACGCGACGCCAACCGCAACCGGTCGAACTTCCTGGTCATGCTCAGCGCCGCGCTCGGCGAGTTCTACGCCGAAACCGGGGACACCCCACGCGATCTCCGCGCGGTGCTCTTCGACGGTCGGCCGTCGAACCTCGACACGATCCTCGAGCGAGCGGTCGCGCGCGGCGAGGTCGACCCGTCGCGACTCACCGCGCGAGTGGTCGCCGTGCCGTTCGACCTCTACCGTCACGAGGTGATGATGACGCTGGCGCCGGTCGCCGATGAGACGCTCGAGGAGATCGTCGACGAGGTCTTCCTGCCGTTGGTCACGCCTGGCCCCGGGTAGCCGCCCGCACCCGATGGCGCCCGATCGGCCGCATCGCGCGGTCCAGTAATCTGGGCCACATGCCTGAAGCCGTGATTGTCGCCCATGCCCGCTCCCCGATCGGCCGCGCCGGGAAGGGGTCCCTGAAGGACATCCGCCCCGACGAGCTCTCTCGCCAGATGATTGCCGCCGCACTGGCGAAGGTTCCCGAACTCGACCCGACCGACATCGAGGACATCCACTGGGGTATCGGCCAGCCCGCCGGACAGGGTGGCTACAACATCGGCCGCGTGCTCGCCGTCGAACTCGGCTACGACCACATCCCCGGCGTCACGGTGAACCGCTACTGCTCGTCGTCGCTGCAGACCACCCGGATGGCGTTGCACGCCATCCGATCCGGCGAAGGTGACGTCTTCATCTCCGGCGGCGTCGAAAGCGTCTCGAGCTTCGGGATCTCCGGTGGTGCCGACGGCGCCCCGAACTCCAAGAACCCCATCTTCGACGACGCGATCGCCCGCACCGAGAAGACCGCTCAGGGCGGTGCCCCGGCGTGGCACGATCCGCGTGAGGACGGCATCCTGCCCGACGTCTACATCGCGATGGGTCAAACCGCCGAGAATGTCGCGAGCTTCACCGGCATCTCCCGCGAGGATCAGGATCGTTGGGGTGTGCGCAGCCAGAACCTCGCAGAAGAGGCCATCAAGGCCGGCTTCTTCGAGCGCGAGATCGATCCGGTGACGCTGCCCGACGGCACCGTGGTCAGCACCGACGACGGTCCGCGCGCCGGCACCACCTATGAGAAGGTCAGCCAGCTCAAGCCGGTGTTCCGCCCCGACGGCACCATCACCGCGGGCAACGCCTGCCCGCTCAACGACGGCGCGGCCGCCCTGGTGATCATGAGCGACACCAAGGCCAAGGCGCTCGGGCTGACCCCGTTGGCCCGGGTGGTCGCCACCGCCGCGACCGGACTGTCGCCGGAGATCATGGGACTCGGCCCGATCGAGGCGATCCGCAAGGTGTTGAAGGTGTCGGGGATGTCGTTGTCCGACATCGACCTGGTCGAGATCAACGAGGCCTTCGCGGTGCAGGTGCTCGGCTCGGCCGACGCCCTCGGCATCGACCACGACAAGCTCAACGTCTCCGGCGGTGCGATCGCCCTCGGCCATCCCTTCGGCATGACCGGTGCCCGCATCACCACCACCCTGCTGAACAACCTGCAGACCCACGACAAGACCTTCGGCATCGAGTCGATGTGCGTCGGTGGCGGTCAGGGCATGGCGATGGTGCTCGAGCGCCTGCGCTGAGCTGATCAGAACAAAGAAGAACCCCGCTCCTTCGCCGAAGGAGCGGGGTTCTTCTTTGAAGTCCGAGGACTAGTCCGACTGGAAGTAGCTCAGCAGTCGCAGGATCTCGACGTAGAGCCAGACCAGGGTGACCGTCAGGCCCAGTGCCACACCCCAGGCGGCGCGGTCGGGGGCGCCTGCCCGGATGAGGCGGTCAGCGGCATCGAAGTCGACGAGGAAGCTGAACGCGGCCAGCGCGATGCAGATCAGCGAGAAGATGATCGCGATCGGGCCACCGTCGCGCAGGATGCCGGCACCACCGGTGAACAGGCTCATGATCAGGTTGCCGACCATCAGCACGATGACGCCGATGAGCCCGGCGAACAGCATCCGGGTGAACCGCGGGGTCACGCGGATCGCACCGACCTTGTAGACCAGCAACATGCCGAAGAACACACCGAAGGTGCCCAGCACGGCCTGCCCGATCAGTGCGCCGGCACTGGTGCCGCTGACCATCCAGTTGGCGAAGACGTAGGAGATCGATCCGACGAACAGGCCCTCGAACACCGCATACCCCAGCACGATCGCCGGATTGTCCTGCTTGCGCCCGAACGAAGCGATCAATACCAGGACCAGCCCGACGATGGCACCGATGCCGAACAGCGGCATCGCGAGCGCTTCGTTCGCCGACACCAGGAAGTAGGCCGCGATCGCCGAGATGGTGAGCACGCCGAGGGTGATGGCGGTCTTGGTGACGACGTCATCGATGGTGAGCTGCCGGGTCGTCGTGGTGGGCTGCTGGGTGTACGGCGGCACCTGCTGGCCGTACTGGTTGTACATGGCTGCCTGACCGGCACCGGCCGCACCGGTGCCGAAGCCCGCATAGCCGCCGGCGGTTTGATTGTCGCGGACCACGCCGCGCATCACCGGATTGCTGCTATCTCGCACCTGGCGCTCCCTATCTGAACGTGAGTGGGTATCTCGTCTGGACAACGGGCGATCACCCGTCAGAGTTCCGACTTTACCTTCTCTTGACCATTCGCGTCAGGAGCCGGGTCCGACAAATCGGTCAGCGGGTGCTCAGCTCGGACAACAGCCGGCGGACCTCGTCGGGCTCGAAGGCCGCGGTCACGCCCATCACGGCCCGGCCCACACACATCGACCGCAGCATCGTTTCGGCACGTTCGAGGTCATCGCCCCAGTTCAGACTGGGCTTGGAGATCATCAGCGAGGCGATACCGTGGGCAGCCGACCACCATTCGAGGACGATGTCGGCAACTTCCCCTGCCTCGAACATCCCCGCCTCGGCGAGTTCGGTCACGGTGCGCGAGAACCGCACGACCGCCGACGTGGCGAGGACCTCGTCGACCCTTGTCGGGGTGTCGGCGGTGACACGGGAGAACGCTTGCCGATACAGCACCGGGGTCGACAGCGCGAACCGGATGTAGGCCATCCCGAGGCTCAGTGCCCGCTCGAGCGGGTCGCCGACCCCGGCCTCGGCGTCGGCCAGTTTCTCGTCGAGTTGCTCGAAGTAGTGGGCGCACACGGCGTCGAGCAGTGCGTCCTTGTCGGCGAAGTGCAGGTAGATCGATGGCGGCGTCACCCCGACGCGGGTGGCGACGGCACGGATCGACACCGCCGAGGCATCTGCCTCGTCGAGGAGCAGGTCGGTGGCGGCGTCGATGATCTCGTCGGCGAGCAGTTCACCCGATCCGCGGGGGGATCGGGTCCGCCGCCTCTGGATGGTCACGTTTCTCCTGAAGGTCCGGTATGGGCTGGTGGTCGGTGGGGTCCTCTGCTGGTGGGTGTTCGTCGGCATCCGGAGGGTCGGACTGTGCTGCCTCGGTGAGGCCGATGCGATCGTGCAGCGCCCGCAGCGGACGTGGCGCCCACCAGTTGGCGCGGCCGGCGATCCGCATGAACGCCGGTACCAGCAACATGCGAATGACCGTGGCATCCATCAGGACCGCCAGTGTCAGCCCCACGCCGAACATACGCATGAACGACACCTGAGAGGCAGCGATTCCCGCGAACACGATGCTCATCAGCAGGGCTGCTGCGGTGATCACGCGACCTGTGCGTGCCAAACCGATGGCCACGGCGTGATCGTTGGCCGCCCGTGTGCGGTCCGAGGCCAGCCACTCCTCACGGATTCGGCCGAGCAGGAACACCTCGTAGTCCATCGACAGCCCGAAGGCGATGCAGAACATCAACACCGGCATGGTGGCCACCAGGAACCCCGTTGCGGTGGTTCCCAGTCCGCCGAGATGGCCCTCCTGGAAAAACCACACCATCGCCCCGAACGTCGCCGACAGCGACAGCACGTTGAGGACCAGCGCCTTCAGCGGCAGGACGACGCTGCCGGTGAACAGGAACAGCAGGATGAACGTGGCGATGGCGATGACACCGAGCACCCACGGCAGATGCGCGTAGATGGAGTCGACGGTGTCGGTGTTGCTGGCTTGTAGCCCCGCGAATTGCGACGTCATGCCCTCCGGGACGGGCGCTGCACGCAGGGCTGCCAGCTCGTCGGCGCCGGCGTCGGTCAGTGGCTCGGCGCTGCCGCTGACCGACAGCAGCGCGGTGGTGGTGCCGTCGGCCGCCGTGTGGAGGTCACCGGGCTGCGGTGGTGCCACCTGCCTGCCGTCGACGAAGGTGCCGGCGGCACCCGACACCGAACTGATCCCGTCGACACGCGACAGGGTTTGCGCGTAGTCGATGCGTGTCGGGTCGGTGCCACCGGTGACGACGGCGGTCAGTGCGCCCGAGAGGTTCTCGGCGAAGTCGGCGCGCATCTCCTGCGACACCTGGTGCACGGTGGCCGTCTTCGGCAGGACCCGGTCGTCGGGGAAGCCGAAGGTGATCGACGCGAACGGCGCACCGAGGACCAGGAGCACCAGGATCGCACCGGCACCCACCGGAACAGCATGCCGCAGAACACCACGGACGAACCGATACCACCGGCCCTGCTCGATCAGGACCGGTGCGGGCGCGTTCCGACCGAGGAGGCGGCTCAGTGGTCTGCGGGCGTCGAGTGCATCGATACGCGGGCCGAGCAGCATGAGCATGGCCGGGGTCAGCACCAGTGCGGCGAGTACGGCGACGACGACCACCCCGAGCCCCGCGTAGGCGAACGACCGCAAGAAGTACATCGGGAAGATCGCCAAGGCGCACAACGACAGTGCGACGGTGACGCCGGAGAAGGTGACCGTCCGGCCTGCCGTCTGCATCATCACCGCGATCGCCGACCGCGTGTCCCGGCCAGCGGCGAGTTCTTCGCGATATCGGGTGACCATCAGCAGGGTGTAGTCGATCGCCAGCGCCAAACCCATTGCGGTGGTGAGATTCAGCGCGAAGATCGACACGTCGGTCATCGACCCGATGACGCGCAGCATCGCGAAGGTCGCAACGATCGCGACGACGCCGACGAGGATCGGCAGCAGCGCCGCCACCACTCCCCCGAACACGACGATGAGCACGAGGAAGCTGATGGGGATCGCGATGGCCTCGGCGACCGCGAGGTCGCGGGTGGTCTGCGCGTTGACGTCGTGGAAGACCATCGCCTGCCCACCGGCCCGGATGGTGATGCCCTCACGCGTGCCGCTGTAGCGCTGGGCGAGTTCCTCGGCGTAGCGCGGCGCATCGTTCTCACCGCCGGCCAGAGTCGTGACGATCAGCACCGACGACTTGTCCTTGCTCAACAACGCCGGAGCGAGGTCGGGATTGGTCCAGACCGACAGGATCGGTTGTTGCACATGACCACTCGAGCTCAATTCGGAGACGATCTGTTGGCCGGTCGTCTTCGCGGCCGGGTCGGTCGCCATGTCGACGCCCGGCGCGCCGTCGAGCTTGAGAACGAACTGCGGACCACCCCGATCGAAGGTCTTGTCGATGACCGAGGCCGCCTTCGCCGACTCGGAGTTCGGGTCCTCGTAGCCGCCGGCAAGCAGATGACCCGCCGCGGACGCGCCGTACAGTCCACACCCCACGAGCAGCACGAAGGCCACGGCGAGAACGGTTTTGGGAAATCCGGTCAAGAACCGGGTCAAACGATCCAGCATGGCCACTCCAGCCGTGGAAGGTGAGTTACCCCCGTTAAGTTATCGGTAGTAAGTCAACGGGTCAAGGCCGTGTCCACCGTGTGACGACGATCCTTCGCTCAGCACCCGCCGCATGGATGCGATCCGCCGACGACGATCCGAGGCGGCCGTGGCATGCTGTTGACGCGCCCCTATAGCCCAATTGGCAGAGGCAGCGGACTTAAAATCCGCCCAGTGTCGGTTCGAGTCCGACTGGGGGCACCACGGGTGACGAGCCTTCGCCTCGGCCACGGCCGACGAGCGAGCACCTCGCACGCATCGGCTCCCATGAAGCAGTCGTCCCGATATCCGGTCCCCGCCGCCACCGAGAAAACAGGCGCAATCGAATCGGCCGAAACGGCCATAACGCACTCCAGCAATATCCGCGAAAGCGGCACACCCGTCGGGAGAATATCAGCCACCAAGAGGAATCAATGGGCTTGGCCACCGCTACCGAGGGAAATAATATGGCGAATTCCGCAACAGCTTTCCCACCAGTGATCAATCGGCAAAAGCGACAAACCGATCCACAGCGATATCGCAGCAGAACTCGGGTCTGAATTCTCCCGATATTCGGTATTGGTCTCAACATTTATGCGCCGGTGCAGCCCCTGGGTTGTACGAGCGAAACGGCGGTAATCGATATTCGGCTCCACCAATAACTGAACACGCGGTTACCGGGAAACAACTGCCTCCCGGTAACCGGTCGTTCACACCCGGTCACTCAGCTGCCGCAGACCTTCATCCCATAGGCCTTCGCCAGTTGGTTGGCCTTGTCGAGCGATGGGTTCTCGAACTGACCCGCCGGGCTGCTGGCGACCGTGGATAGGCCCTGGTCCAGGGCGTTCCAGATGTCGTTGACGGCGGCCTGGTCCTCGGGCGGCGGCGTCAGGGCGCGCAGCTTCTGGAGTTCGGTGCGATATGTGCTGAGAAAGAGATCCTTCTGCTGCTCGGCGCCCGACGGGCCGGCCGGAATACTCGACGCGCTCTGCGACGCCTGGGAATTATCTGCTGCGCAGATGGCGTCGGCGGCTTTGATGAAATCCGGTTTGGACAGGGCCACCGCAGCCACCGATGACGTCGCCGAACTGCTGTCGTCCGTCGACGACGAATCGGAACTCGTCCCGCATCCGGCAAATAGGACAGTGGCGGCCATCGTGGCGGTGGCAGCAATGAGAGTGGAGCGGCGCATCGAATTTCTCCTCGTCGTGAACGGGACACGAAAGTGTCCGATGAACAAATACCGCACTCGTGTTGCCGCTGTCCACCGCTTCTGTATAAAGTCTGCTGACCCCGGATCGGCGATCACCAAATCATCCACATCCGGGAATCCGACATCGACGGACGGCCATATCCACGACCGTGCTCCGACACGGCCATATTCAAGGACCGACTAATTCATGAACGTCATCAACCCGGTGCAGAAGAATACGAAGGCCACGGTCAGTCTGGTGCTGGGGATCGTCTCGATCTTCTGTCTCGGCCTGATCGCAGGAATCCCGGCGATCATCGTCGGTCGTCAGGCGCAGACCGAATCCCCCGTCGGGCACGGCAAGGCCCAGGCCGGGATCGTGCTGGGCTGGATCTCCATCGTGCTGAGCATCATCGGGGTGATCATCGCCGTCACGAGCCACTGAGTCACCACACCCCCGGGCCGATCCCGCCGCGCACTGCGCGGCGGGATCGGCTTTCCGGTGGACGAATGCCACCACGGTGGTCAAGGTGGATAAGCCATCCGCACCAGCAGAGGAGACCCGATGACCACCGCCATCATGCCGAAATCACACGCCGCGGAATTGATCGTCGCCGAACGCATTCGACGGGGCCTGACCTGGGCCGACATCGCCGAGCACATCGACGCACCGCTGGTGTGGACGGTCGCGGCGCTACTGGGCCAACATCCGGTCCCCGCCGACAAGGCGATCACGCTGTGTGCCTTCTTGGGACTCGACGACAGGGTCGTGGAAAGTCTCGTGCGCCAACCGACCCGCACCGCCGACGACGCCGCCGCATCGGACCCGACGATCTACCGTTTCCACGAGGCGCTCGCCGTATACGGCCCGGCGCTCAAGGAACTGATCCACGAAGAGTTCGGCGACGGCATCATGAGCGCCATCAACTTCAGGGTCGACTTCGCGCGCAGATCCGATCCCGACGGCGACCGCGTCGTCGTCACCTTCGACGGGAAGTTTCTCGACTACCGCTGGTAACCGATACCCGTCGGTTCGTCACTGAAGTTCTCGATCACCCGCGCAGTCGTGTATCGCGTTGTAGCGCCGTATGACCGGTTCACCGGGCGGCGACGGCCTCCGCCCGTGAGCGTTCCTTGTTCTGCCCCTTCCACGCATACCCGCCGGAGGCCTCGAACGGGTCCCAGTCGGGTCCGTGGTCCGGCAGGGCCGAACGGTCTCCCAGCACCACGCCGCGACGGAACTCCGCGAGCAGATCGCGTCCCAGGATGTGCGATGCGGTTCCGACACCACCGCGAAGGGTGAACGCGATCCCGTAGAGATACACCGTCGAGGCGCCCGCGAGGAACAGACCGTCGATCTCCGTGCGCACCGACAGACGACGTCCCGGACCGATCTGGTCCTTGGCGTTCTCCGGCCCGTACGGCATGCGCGAGAGCGTGTATCGCTCATGCGACATCGGCGTCGCGGACTCCTGCCACACGATGTGGCCGTCGAGTTCGGGCATCGCGGCGAGGACCCGTTCCATGACCGCCACCTCGATCTCGGCCTTGCGACGGACGTACTCCGGGGACCACTTG
This sequence comes from Gordonia sp. YC-XJ4, assembly GCF_059511865.1. Lineage (NCBI taxonomy): Bacteria > Bacillati > Actinomycetota > Actinomycetes > Mycobacteriales > Gordoniaceae > Gordonia > Gordonia sp. YC-XJ4. The sequence goes on along the minus strand of NZ_CM183447.1, from coordinate 1,843,344 downwards.
TAGGCGGTGCCGGCCATCGGGTCGCCGCCACCCCAGAACTCGTACTCGGCGGGCACCGCGGTGAACGCCTCGATGCTGCTGTGCCCTTCGGCGCCGAAGTGCTTGACGCCCTGCGTCTTCAGCGTCGGCGAACTGATCGCCAGCCAGCCCTGCGGATCCCAGTCCCCGCCATCGAGGAGCCGATAGGTCTCTGCGACGTCGTACCGACCGTGCAGGATGTAGTTGGTTGCCGGCCGGATCGTCGAGATGTCGATGTCGGCGGCGATGTACGTCGAGAAGATGGAGTGGGGGCGCCGGAACCGACGCATGCGGTCCAGGGTGCGACGACGCAGATGCTCGGGGCCGACCAGGTCGAAGAAGGTTCGGTGTGCGTCGGCGTTGCTGATGACGATGTCGGAGTGACAGATTTCGCCGTCGCACAGGGTGACCCCGCGCACGCGTCCATCCTCGACGTCGATCGACGCCACCCGGGCCTTGGTGCGAATCTCTCCCCCGTTGGCCTCGATGACCTCGGCCAGGTTCGCCCCCAATACCTGCCCACCCTGGGTCGGGAAGTATGCCCCCGCCTTGAAGTAGTGCTGCAGCAGCGCCGCCACCAGCAACGCCGGGGTCCGGGCCGGCGGCGTGTTGTGCAGGTGGATCAGTGACAGCAATGCTGCGCGGGCCTCGAGCCCGAGATGGTGACGGTCGAACAGCCTCGCGATGGGCTGCTCGAGGGCCCGGGCGACCAGGGCCGCCTCGCGGGGGCGGGTGGCCAGCGGCAGCACCGCGCGGACCGAATGCGGGACGTCATTGAGACGTTCGAACGCGTCTCCCACCGAACGCAACTCGTGCACACAGCTCGCCAGGCCCGCGGCGTCACCGGGAAACGTCGCGGCGAGTTCGTCGGCGAAGCGATGCCAATCGGTGGGGACGCGGAAGGTGTGGTCCGGGAACGAGACGGTGTCCATGCCATCGTCGTCCATCCGCGACCATTCGATGCGGTCCTCGACCCCCAGGCCGCGCAGCACCGCGGGGATGAAGTTGTCCGATCCCGGGACGCATCCCCCGACATAGTGGACGCCACAATCGAACTCCCACTTGCCCTTACGCCGGAATACCTGCGAACAACCACCGAGGATCTCGTGTTGTTCGAGAACCAGGACCGACTTGCCCGCAGCGGCCAGGCATGCCGCCGCCGACAATCCGCCCAGACCCGACCCGATGACGATCACATCGTGGCGCCGCGGCGGGGCCGGGCGATGTGAGCGGGCTGTGCGCACCAGTTCGTCGGCGTCGACGATCTTGCGTCGCGGGCTTCCGACGTCGCTGCCGTCGAGCCGTTCGCGGATGTCGATGCCGCGCCAGCCGGGCAAGGTGGTGACCTCGGGTCGGCGCTGGTGCACCCAGGTGTCCAGCGCCGCGCGGTCACGCACACCCGCTCGCGGCAAGCGGTCCGCGTCGAGGTCGGCCAGCAGCGAGCGCACGGTGTCTCGGGCGCACTTCTTGTTGGTGCCGATCACGCCGACCGGACCCCGTTTGATCCATCCGCTGACGTAGACACCGGGCATGTTCTCCACCCGACCGTCCACATTCGGGATCACCCCTCGTGCGGAGTCGAACGGGATGCCGGGCAACGGTTGTCCGCGATATCCGGTGGCGCGCACCACGACACCGGACGGCGGCGTTTCGGTGTCCCCGGTCTGCTCGACGGTCCAGGAATCACCGACCCTTCGGTTGCGCATCACCCGGACGGCCTCGACGCGCTGCTGTCCGATCAGGGCGACCGGCGCTGCGAGGAACCGCAGCACTATTCGGCGGTTGTCGTCGAGGGGTGTCGTCTGCGAGTACCGGATCAGGCTGTCGTGCTTTCGCCGCAGTGGCCCGGCGGCCGGAATGTCCTCGACCGTCGCCAGCTCCTGCGGGTGCGCGACGACGTCGACGCCCGGGAGGTCACCGAGTTCCTCGAGTTCCGCGGCGGCGAACGCACCGGCCAGGTGCCCGCGCCGACCGAGAACCACCACCTCCCGAATCCTGCTGTGCTGCAGTTCCTCGGCGGCATGTTCGGCGATGTCGGTCCGACGCAGTGTGGCCGGCGGCGTGGCGAGGACACGAGCGACGTCGAGCGCCACGTTCCCGTTGCCGATGATGACCGCACGTTCGGTGTCGAGATCGAGATCGAGTGCCGCGTATTCGGGAGTTCCGTTGTACCAACCGACGAACTCACGCGCCGACAGGCTGCCCGGCAACTCCTCACCCGCAATTCCCAGGGGCGCATCGGCGGCGGCGCCGACCGCCAGGATGACCGCGTCATACCACCGGGCGAGCTCATCGACGCCGATGTCCCGGCCGACGTCGATGTTGCCCCAGAACCGGAATCCTTCTCGGGTGGCGACGGATTCGAAGAGGTGACCGATGAGCTTCTTGTCCGGATGATCGGGTGCGACGCCACCCCGGATCAGTCCGAACGGCGTCGGCAGCTTGTCGAACATGTCGACCTCCATCGGCCGATCGGTCAAGGAGACCATTCGTCCGTCGAGGTAGGTTCCGGCGATGCCGGCCGAGAGCAGATGATGCGCGGTGTACATCCCCGCGGGCCCCGATCCCACCACCGCGATGCGGTAGGACTCGGGCGCGATCACTTCAGGCCTCCGGTGAAGTAGTCGCGATTGATCTGTTCGTAGGCCTTCCACCGCGCGGGCAGTCGGTCGGCGTCGAACACCGCATCGATCGGGCACGCCGCCACGCACGCGCCGCAGCCGATGCAGGTGTCCGGATCGATGAACAGCTGTTCCACCCTGTCGAACTCCGGATCGTCGGGCGACGGATGGATGCACCCGACCGGGCACGATTCCACACAGGAGTAGTCGGCGATACAGGGTGCAGCGATGACAAACGGCATATCGATCCTCGGGTTCCCTTCGGGCTGTGCGCTGGATCACAAGCCTAGGAGCGGTGTCGGGGTCTGCCATCTCCCGCGAGGGCTACTTGCCTATCCCGATGGGGGGTGTCCGACTCGTCTCGACCGAGCGAGGGTCCGGGCGGTCACCGGTTCCGGTGGCCACGCGAGCGGATCGCGAAGCGACCACGAATCCCGTTCCCTCGCAGAATCGGAACCCCCGTCTGCACCCCGTACCCCACCACCGCGATCAGGGCCAGGGCAAGCAGGAACGTCGGTGGCGGATGGGCCAGCTCCCAGGCGAAGACGACGGCGAACAGCGGTGCTCGTTGGGAGAAACCCAGGAACGCCGCGGCGGCGAGCAGGGAGACCGCGGCGGGATTGATGTCCCAGCCGGTCCAGTGCTCGGCCAGGATCGCGACGGCCGCACCGAACGCGGCGCCGGTGGCCAGTGCCGGGGTGATCAGGCCGCCAACCGCACCGGCGCGCAGATGGGTGGCGGTGAGGACGGGTTTGAGCAGCGCTATGGCCGCCACCGTGAGCAGAGGTCCGCCGCCGCCGAGTGATTCGGTGATGATGGACTTGCCGTTGCCGGGTAGTTCGGGAAACCATAATGCGCTGATGCCGGTCAACGCACCGGCACCGGCCAACGCCGGGATCAACCACCATCCCGAGACCGGTTGTCGCTGAACATGACTCATCAGTCGCGAGAACGCCGCACCCAGGGCCATGCTCGCCGCCACGGCGGCTGGTGCCACCACCGCGACCGCCGCGGTGAGATCAGCGCCGGGCCAGACGAATGTCGGCCGATCGCCGACAACCGGCCACGCCGCGACGACGGCCAATACCGACGTCAACGTCGCGGTGAGCACCTCGCGAGGGCGCCACGAATGCAGCAGGAGCTGGATGGTGAACAAGGCGCCGGCCAACGGCACGTTGTACACCGCACCGAGCCCGGCGCCGGCCGCCGACGCCAGCAACACCCGGATGTCCGATTCCGGCAACGGGATTCGACGGAGGACGAGGTCTGCGGCGACGGCCGCGAACTCGCGGGCAGCTCCCTCTCGTCCCAGCGATGCCCCGGTCCCGACCAGCAGGATCTGCAGCGACGAGTCGGCGGCACGAGGAGCCGTCGCCACGGGCTCCCCGCGCTCGATCGCGACGGTCAATGGGATCAGTTGCCGACGACGTCGCAACCACCACCAACCGGCACCGGCGAGCGCCCCACCGACCACGGGCCCGGCCACGCGGCGCCAGGCGGTCGCTGCGCTGATCCCGTCGAGCAGTGTGCCCGACCAGTAACCGAACGTCACATGCTGAATCGCCTTGAGTACCACGGCGGTGGCGCCACCGGCGAGACCGGCCAGCACACCCGCGGCGATCACGCCGAGCACGAACCAGCCGAACCTACGCATCACGCTGTCCATGATGCGGCACCGTCACCCGGCGAGCCGGGATCGCGGTCGGCGATGCACCCGCCAAGAGGTGTCGGCGAGGCACCCGCCAAGAGGTGTCGGCGAGGCACTCGCCAAGGGGTGCCGGCGAGGCACTCGCCAAGGGGTGCCGGCGAGGCACTCGCCAAGGGGTGCCGGCGAGGCACTCGCCAAGGGGTGCCGGCGAGGCACTCGCCAAGGGGTGCACTGACCCGCTGACCTGATGGCCAGTCGCGGAACAGGATTGTCGACCAATCATTGTGACCCCGGACACAACGCGCCTACGTTGACGATCGGCATCGCCGATGAATGCCATTCTCTCCGCGAAGGACACCCCCATGACCGACGTTGCACTTGCCCCACCCGACGTGATCACCACCGCCGATACCGCACCGCCGGCGCCCGTGGGCAATCCGGCGACCATCGGCGTCCCGACCTTCATCGTCGGATCGGTGGCACTCGGGATGGTGCTGATCGGATTCGTCCCGGCGACAGCGGTCGGCGCGTCGATTCCGATCATCTTGGCCGCCACCGGAATCGGACAACTCGTCGCCGCCGTGTGGGCATTGTCGCTCGCGCAGAACGCCGTGGCCGCGGTCTTCGGCATCTTCGCCGGATTCTGGCTCAGCTACGCAGCACTCGTGCTCGGTCTCGCCCACAACTGGTACGGCGTCGGAGCCGACAACGCCGTGGCCACGCAGGAGGTGTTCCTCACCTCGTGGGTGGTGGTGATCGTGATGCTGACCTTGGCCACCTTGCGCCTTCCGTTCGCGTTCACCCTGCTCTTCGTCCTCATCGACGTCGCACTGATTCTGGTCCTGGTGGCCACCGCGCAGGGCAGTAGCACCATTCAGACGGCCGCAGGTTGGGTGGTGTTCGCCTTCGCCGCGGTCGGCGCCTATCTGTTCTTCGACGCGATGTCGAGTTCCACCGGCGGCTCGGCGCTGCCACTGGGACGTCCACTGCTGTCGTGAGCTCTGGTGTCGTGACCCCTGCTGTCGTCGTCTCCTGTGCGCACGACCTCCGGCGTCGACGTCAGCGTCGGCGCCGTGGGGGCACCGCGTAGCAGTGAGGCGACGGCCGCACAGATCGACAACCCGATCGAGGCGACGAAGACGATGACGAGTCCGTCGTGGAACGGTCCGGACAACAGATCAGGGAAGAACTCGTGACCGGTGAGTGCCTGCTGCTGGGCCGTACTCAGGTGACCGAGCACTCCGGTGCCGGCGAGGAGATGTTCAATCGGATTGACGCCCAACAGCGCCGAGAACAGCGAAGCCACCGGAGGCAGATTGGCGACCTCACCGGCGACCCCGGCGGGCACACCCTGCTGCTGCAATCCCGCTGACATGGTCTCGGGCAGATGCGCGGCGAGGCCCACGATCATCAACGAGAAGAAGACACCGATCGACAGTGCGGTCCCGGAGTTCTGGAAGGTGGCCCGCATCCCGGACGCCACCCCTCGATACCGGGCGGGAACGCTTCCCATGATCGAGGAGGTGTTGGGTGCGGCGAACATGCCGGTGCCGATTCCGTTCAGCGCGATCAACAACGCAAACGCCCAGTACGGGAACACGATCGGCAGGAACAACAGGCCGACGAAACTCGATCCGAAGAGCACCATGCCGACCGTGGCGAAGCCGCGGGCACCGAACCGATCCGAAAGCGCACCGGTCAGCGGGCCGGCGACGAAGAACCCGCATGTCAACGGCAGCATGAAGATTCCCGCCCACAGCGGGGTGTCGGCGAAATCGTAGCCGTGCAGCGGCAACCAGATGCCCTGCAGCCAGATGATCAACACGAACTGGAGTCCGCCCTGCGCCAGCGACGCACACAGTGCCGCCAGGTTTCCGGCGGTGAAAGCCCGAATCCGGAAGAGCGTCAGCTCGATCATCGGTTCGGCCACCCGACTCTCGATGAGACCGAAGGCGATCAAGGACACCACGCCCCCGACCAGCAGCGCCACCACGACCGGATTCTCCCAGCCCATGGTGTGATCGCCGTAGGGCTGCAGTCCGATGGTGATGGCGATGAGTATCGCCGAGAGACCGAACGCGAACGTCCCGTTGCCCCACCAATCGATCCGCCCCGGATGGCGTTCGCCGTTGTCGCGGAGTTTCCGGTAGGCCCATACCGTGAAGAAGACGCCGACCGGGACATTCACCCAGAACACCGCCCGCCAATCCCACGCGGCCAGCAGACCGCCGAGGACCAGTCCGCTCAACTGTCCGGCCAGCGCGGCAACCTGATTGAGCCCCAACGCGAATCCCCGGCGATCCGGCGCGAACGCATCCGTGAGGATGGCAGCCGAATTGCCGGTGAGCATCGATCCGCCGAGCGCCTGCAGCAACCGCCACGCGATCAGCCAGATCGCCGCGCCGGACGCGTGAAAAGGGTCGAACGACAACAGGATCGACGCGACGGTGAAGACCGCGAATCCCGCGTTGTAGATCCGTACGCGGCCGAACATGTCTCCGAGCCGGCCCAGGGTCGTGACAGCCACCGCCTGCACCAGGCGGTAGCCCATGATCATCCAGAGCAGGAAACCGATGTTTTGTGACGCCAACGGGTCCAGTCCGATACCGCGGAAGATGGCGGGCAGCGAGATGATGACGATCGACCCGTCGAGCGCCGACATGAACACCGCGGCAGTCGTGTTCGACAGCGCCACCCACCGGTAGCCGGGGTCGTCGGTGACCGTCCGCTCGCCCGTCGGCGCGCTCACAGGGCCTCGGCCACCCGGTCGAGCAGCGGCAAAGCTGCGGCGACGACCCGGATCTCGTCGGCGTCGAGGACCGAGGTCATCGCGGTCGCGATGGCCTGGGTGCGATGATTGCGCCGATCACCGAGCACCGCACGGCCTTTGGCGGTCAGTCGCAGCACCGCCCGCCGACCGTCGGCGGGGTCGGGAGCCTTGGCGACGAGTCCCCCGGAGAGCAACGACGAGATCGTGACCCCCATCGACTGTGGCGTGATCTGTTCGCGGCGAGCGAGCTCCGCGGCGGTGCTCTCACCGTCGCGGTCCAGGCGCGCCAACACCGTAGTCTCCGGGACACTCGGATCGTCGAGGTTGCGATGGGCTCGGAGCCGACGCAACAGCACGCCCAGCGTGAGCCGCAGTCCTGCCGCGACGTCGAGGATGTCGTCATCGGTCATGATCGACAGCCTAGGCTTATCAGTTTTGGTTGATCAAATGGCTCGTATCGCGCGAACAGCGCATTTCCGACAGCGCCCGATCCCCGGGGCTCGAAACCTCAGTGCACCTGCTCCAGGAGCCGCAGCCATACCTCGCTGACCGTCGGATACGACGGCACCGCGTGCCAGAGCTGTTGCAGCCGAACCCTTCCCACGACCGCCACCGTTGCCGAATGCAGCAGTTCGGCGACCTCGGGGCCGACGAAGGTGACTCCGACGATCAGATCGCGGGACCGGTCGATCACCAGTTGTGCATGACCTCGATAGTTGTCGCGTTCGAGGGACGATCCGGCGACCGCGATGTCGAGCGCCGAGATCTGTACATCGATGCCCGCGTCGCGCGCGGCGCGTTCGGTGAGTCCGACGCTGCCGACCTGCGGTCGCGTGAAGACCACCTGGGGCACGGCGCCGTGATCGGCCAGGGCGCGATAACGGGGGTCGACGAGATCGGTGCCGTCGGCGCGGGCGGCGATCACCTCGCCGGCGACCCTGGCCTGGTACTTGCCCATGTGTGTCAAGGGCGCACGCGAATTCACGTCGCCGACCGCATAGAGCCATGAATGCTCGCCGACGGTGAGATGATCGTCGACGTCGAGTGGTCGGTGCGGATCGATGCCGAGGACCTCGAGACCGAGGTCGGCGGTCGCGGGTGCGCGACCGGCGGCGACGATGATCTCGTCGACCTCGATCTCATCGGTCACCGCGCCGTCGCGATCGGCGATGTGCACTCGGACCGGTCCACCGTGGAGCCGACCGTATCCGGTGTCGCGGGCGTCGTCCCTACCCACCTCGGCGATCGTGGCGCGCAGTCGCACATCGACGCCGCGCTCGGACAGTGCGTCGGCAACCCGTTGTCCGGCAAAAGGTTCCGCGCTCGCGAGGAGGCGATCCCCACGGACCACCAGGGTGACCGCGGAGCCGAGGTCGGTGAGCCACGTCGCCGCCTCGCACGCCACCACGCCGCCGCCGAGGATCGCCACCCGGCGCGGCACGTCGGTCAGGTTGGTGGCGTCACGGGAAGTCCAGGGCAGCGCGGCGGCCAGACCCGGGATCGGCGGGATGGTGGCGGTACTGCCGGTCGCCAGGACCACCGCCCGGCGTGCGCGCAGCCGCCGGACCCCCTCGGTGCCACTCACCTCGACCTCCCGCTCCCCGACCAGCCGCGCGCGCCCACGGATGACATCGATGCCGGCCGATCGCGCCCACTGCACCTGGGAGGCGTCGTCGCGATGGGAGGTGAAGTCGTCACGCCAGGCCATCAGCGCGCCGCGGTCCGGGCTCATCGACGCCAGCGACGGACGAGCACCGGGAAGACCGGCAGCCCCGTCCAAGGCGGCACCCGCCCCGAGCAATGCCTTACTGGGCATGCACGCCCAATACGAGCACTCCCCGCCGACGAGTTCGTGGTCGATGATCGCCGCGGTGCGGTCGCTTCCGCGGATCGCGTAATCGGCCGCGTTCTCCCCGGCCGGGCCTCCGCCGATCACCAGGACGTCGTAAGTCGCTGTCGTGGACATCCCTCCACCGTAGGCGCGCCGCGATGCGGGATTCGACAACTCCGGCAATCCCGGCGACACTCCTCCGCGAGCACCTCGAGGTGCTAGGGTGCTGAGGGATTCGCGGGCATCACAGCGGATTCACCCGCCGTTGGTGTGGGTCGGATACCGTCCGCGGGTCATGGCGGGGCACAGCCTGCCCCGTGGGACTCGACGAGGAGATGAGGGTTCATCGATGTTTGCAGGACTGGGTCGGCGTGAATTCCTGAGGCGTGTCGCCGCAACCGGCGGGGGCGCGTTGCTCACCTCGTGGGCTGCACCGATCATCGACAAGGCCTATGCATCGGCCGATCCCGGCGGGACCGGATCACTCGCCGACATCGAGCACATCGTGCTCTTCATGCAGGAGAACCGCTCGTTCGACCACTACTTCGGAACCTATTCCGGCGTACGGGGTTTCGGTGAGGAATCCACCAAGTGGAAGCAGTACGGATGGGCACCGGGCAAGGGCCCGACGCCCAGCGGCTACACCATGCCGTTCCGGCTGGACACCACCGCGGGGCCCAACCTCGACGGCGAGTGCATCAACGACCCCGACCATTCGTGGGCCGGCTTGCACCAGGCCTGGAACGGCGGCCGCAACGACGGCTGGCTCCCGATGTCGATCAAGTCGGTCGGCCCCGACAACGCCCCGGCACTGATGGGCTACTACGAACGTGAGGACATCCCGGTCCACCGCTCGCTCGCCGAGGCCTTCACCCTGTGCGACGGCTACCACTGCTCGGTGCTCGGACCCACCGACCCCAATCGCCTGTACTGGATGAGTGCAACCCTCGATCCGGAGGGCCGCCACGGCGGGCCGCTCCTCGAAACCCCCACGCTCATCCCCAAGTTCGTCTATTCGTGGCGAACCATGCCGGAGAACCTCCAAGAGGCCGGGGTGAGCTGGAAGATCTACAACAACAAGGACTTCGGGCCGGTCTCGTCGGTGATCCTCGACGGCATGATGGGCTGCTTCAAGCAGGCCCAGGACCCGAATTCCGAACTCGCCAAGCGCGGTATCGCCCCCACCTACCCCAACGACTTCGCCGCAGACGTCAAGGCCAACCGCCTGCCGAAGGTCTCCTGGGTGATCCCACCGGCGATGGAATGCGAGCATCCGGCATTGCCCGCCGCCCTCGGCGCCGTCGGCATCGTGCAACTCCTCGACATCCTCACGTCCAATCCGGCGGTGTGGGAAAAGACCGCCCTGATCATCAGTTACGACGAGAACGGCGGCTTCTTCGATCACGTCACCCCGCCGACGGCACCTCCGGGTACCGCCGGCGAGTACGTGAGCGTCGGCGATCTCAACCGGTTCCCGGCAGCCAAGGGCATCCGCGGCCCCATCGGCCTCGGCTATCGCGTGCCCTGCTTCGTGATCTCGCCCTACAGCCGTGGCGGACTCGTGGCCTCGGAGACCTTCGACCACACCTCGCAGCTGAGGCTGATCGAGAAGCGGTTCGGCGTCGACGTGCCCAACCTGACGGCGTGGCGCCGTGCGACCGTCGGCGACATGACCTCGGCCTTTGACTTCGGCAGTCGGCCGAATTCCGCGCGGCCGCACTTCGGCGACCCCAATCCCGACGCGCAGAACGCATTGCTGCAATGCGGTCCCAACATCGCGGCGGGTACCGCCGGGCACGGCCGGCCCTACCCGGTCCCGCCGAATTCGATGCCGCGCCAGCAGCCGGGAACCCGACGAGCACCGACCGGGTGACCGTCGCCGCGGGATGACCGTGATGTACTCGGACCATGATCGGTACGCGTGATCAGGGCCGCTGTCCGCAGGTGCTCGCAATGAGTAACGGCGCCGTCGCCGGGCTCACCATCGGCATCTCGGTGTATGCCGCAGCGATCCTCATCGCCGTCGGCCTCGGCATCAGCGCCGCACGTCAGGGCCGTCGCCGTACGGCCATCGCGTGTGCGGTCGTCGTCGGGGTCCTCACCGTCGCGGGAGTGATCGTGGCCGTCGCGAGCAGCGTCGCCTGAGACGCGTGTGACCGGAGGTGACTCGCGCCACGATTCGCCCATTCTCGCCGCAACCGTGTAGCGTTGGCCAACGAATGACCCGCCCAGCGCGGAGTCAGACGTCGTAGAACGACTGTTTTCGGCGGTCCCACCCGGGCCTACTGGCCTGCCGGTCGGAGAGAACCGCCTCGATCACTCCACTTCATACGGCGAACGAATGCGCGGACCCGCGCGTTCGCCATCCCTCTCGCGGATGTGGGTGATCCCTGCGCCGTGAGACTGCCCGAAAGGCACCACACGTATGACGACATTCGCATCCCTCGGTGTACCCACCGCACTCGTCGAGGTACTCGCCGCCGACGGCAAGACCGAGGCGTTTCCCATCCAGGCCGACACCCTGACCGACACCCTCGACGGTGCCGACGTCCTCGGCCGTGGCCGTACCGGCTCCGGCAAGACCCTGGCCTTCTCCATCCCGCTGGTCGCCGGACTGGCCGAGATGGAGGTCACCCGCACCCCGGGTGCACCGACCGGACTGGTCCTGGCCCCCACCCGTGAGCTGGCCACCCAGATCGCGACGGCCATCGAACCCCTCGCAGCTGCGCTGAGCCTGCGCGTCACCACGATCTTCGGCGGCGTCAGCCAGAAGCGTCAGGAAGACGCGATGCGCCGCGGCGCCGACATCGTCGTCGCCTGCCCCGGCCGCCTGGAAGACCTTGTGCAGCAACGCATCGTGCGTCTGGACAACGTCGAGATCACCGTGCTCGACGAGGCCGATCACATGGCCGACCTCGGCTTCCTGCCCGCCGTCACCCGCATCCTCGCGGCCACCCCCGCCGACGGACAGCGGATGCTGTTCTCGGCCACCCTCGACAACGGCGTCGACAAACTCGTCAAGCGATTCCTGAACAAGCCGGTGATGCACTCGGTCGACGACTCCTCCTCGCCCGTCGAGCAGATGACCCACCACGTCTTCGAGGTGGCGGGCGCCGGCGACAAGACCGCATTGATCAACACCCTCGCTTCCGGCACCGGCCGACGAATCCTGTTCACCCGCACCAAGCACCAGGCCAAGAAGCTCGCGAAGAAGCTGACCGCCGACGGCATTCCCGCGGTTGATCTGCACGGCAACCTGTCGCAGGCACAGCGCGACCGCAGTCTGGCCGCCTTCGGCAACGGCTCGGTCCGGGTGCTCGTCGCCACCGACGTCGCCGCACGCGGTGTGCACGTCGACGGCATCGAGCTGGTCGTGCACGTCGATCCGCCGGCCGAGCACAAGGCCTACCTGCACCGCTCGGGTCGTACCGCGCGTGCCGGCAACGCCGGTGACGTCGTCACCGTGTGCCTGCCCGAGCAGCGCCGGGACCTGCGTTCGCTGCTGCACAAGGCGAAGATCCAGGTGACCCCGCAGCGTGTGGACGCCGGCTCCGACGCCGTCGTCACCCTCGTCGGCGAGCGGGCCGCCCATGTCACGCCCGCCCCCGAGCAGCCCGCGCCGCAACGGCAGGCGCGCGGACCGCGTCGATCCGGCGGCCAGTCCGGCGGACGCAACCGCGGTGGCGCCCGCGCCGGGAGTCGCGACGGTGGCGGCCACAGCGGCGGCCGCGCGCGCAGCGAGCAGTCCGGCGGCCAGAGCTCACGGTCACGCTCGGGCAACGGTCACCGGTCGGCGACCGGCCACCCGGAGTCGAGCACCCCTCGCACCGGAACCGCCGCGCGGTCCGGTGGGGCCCGCAGCCGCGACGGACAGAGCAATGCACGGCGCGGCAACGGCCGCAACGGCAACGGCCAGGTCGCACGTCGACACACCTCGTCGTCGGCTCGCTGATCACACTCGCGTGACCCGCGTCACCTGCGGGTCGCGGTGAGACAAGCCCCTCATAATTGCACGGGTCTGCAACATTGCAGGCCCGTGCAATTTCCGTACGGTGGGAGTCATGCGTTCCTCCGGCCTGCGTGAGTCCAAGAAGGCGGCCACCCGCCTCGCCCTCGCAGAGGCCGTCCTGACCCTGGCCACCCGCGACGGCATCGACGCGGTGACCATCGACGCCGTCGCCGCCGAGGTCGGGGTGTCGGTGCGTACCTTCCACAATTACTTCACCAGCAAAGAGGACGCCCTCATCGCCTTTGTCGGCGTTCTCCTCGACCGCATCGACGATGGCGTCCGCGCCCGCCCGGAGGGCGAATCACTCTGGGATTCCCTGCGATTCGCAATGACCGAGATCGCCACCGACTCCGACACCGACCCGGAGGCGCTGGTCACCCTGCTGCGCCTGTTCGACACCGAACCCGCCCTGACCGCGCACTCCCGCAGCATCGACCTCGGCGCGTCGATCGACACCCGACTGTCGGCGATGATGGCCGCCCGCGGTGCCGACCCCGAGACCCTGCACCCCCATCTTGCGTTCACCACCGCACTGTGTGCGGCGCGGACCGCGCTCGAATTCTGGTCGGGCACCGCGACACGGTGCACCACTCCGCCCGCGAGATGCTCGACGCCGCTTTCGATCAGCTGGGAGCCGGCATGGCACAACAACTTCCGATCACATCCCCGAGCTTGTCCAACAACTGAGGAGTTTTGTTCCGTGGCAACATTCCTGTCCCGGGTGGGCCGCTGGGCCTACACCAACCGGTTCAAGACGATCGCAGTGTGGATCTTGGTGCTGATCGCACTCGGTGTCGGCGCCGCCTTCCTGTCCAAACCCACCACCGAGAGTTTCTCGATCCCGGGCATTCCGTCCGAGCGGGCGCAGAACCTCATGGTCGAACGCTTTCCGGACAAGCCGAAATTCGGTGACGACGTCAGCGTGACCTACGTGGTGGCCACACCCAAGGGTGCATCGCTCACCGACCCGCGTTACGCCGACGCGGTGCAGCGCATGCTCGACGAGCTCAAGACCGTCGAGAAGGTGAAGAACCCCGACAAGCTCATCAATCCGCTGCAGGTCTACGGCACCCAGGCCAACCCCGGGCCCATCCGTCAGCAGCTGATCGCCTTCCAGGAGAAGACATTCGGCGCCACCCCCGAGGCCGCGGCGGCCACCGTGCAGGCCGGAGCGCCGGTCAACGCCGACGCCACCGCCGTGCAGTTCGGGGCGGGGTTCGATGTCTCGGCCGCCGCGGATGTCACCTCGTCGATGCACGACGCGATGGACAAGGTCGCCCAGACCGGCCGCGACGCCGGCCTGACCGTCGAGATGAAGGGCACCGCCACAAGCGGATTCAAGCTCAGTGAAACCTCGGAGATCATCGGTATCGGGATCGGCGCGATCATCCTGATCCTGACCTTCGCCTCCCTGGTCGCCTGGGGTATGCCGATTCTGACCGCGATCATCGGTGTCGCCGTGGGCATGCTCGGTGTATCCATCGCCACCGGCTTCTTTGACCTGAGCCAGGAAACCCCGGTGCTCGCGACGATGATCGGCCTGGCCGTCGGAATCGACTACGCCTTGTTCATCGTCTCGCGCTACCGACACGAGATACACAAGTCGGCGAGCCGCGCCGAGGCCGCCGGACGCGCAGTGGGCACCGCGGGCTCGGCAGTGGTGTTCGCCGGGTCGACGGTGGTGATCGCGCTCGCCGCGCTCGCCGTGGTCAACATCCCGTTCCTGACCGCGATGGGCATCGCCGCCGCGGGCACCGTCATCGTGGCCGTCCTGGTGGCGTTGACGTTGCTGCCCGCGATCCTGGGGCTGTTCGGCAGCAAGGCCTTTGCCGGCCGCCTACGCTTCCTCAACGCCCCCGACGTCACCGGCGATGAGTCGGTGCGCGTGCACAACGGGCAGCGCTACGTGCGGCGGGTGGTGGAGCATCCGCGCGTGATCACCGGTGTCATCGTCGTGCTGCTGATCCTGCTGGCCTTGCCGCTGGTGGGACTCAAACTGGCGTTGCCCAACGACGGCACCTCGGACCCCTCGACCACCCAGCGACAGGCCTACGACCTCGTCGCCGACGAATACGGACCCGGCTACAACGGACCGCTCGTCCTCGTGGTCGACGGACGCGGGGTCACCGGTGAACCCGAACGCGTGCAGGCCTTCGATCGCCTCGTCGATCAGGTGCGCTCCACCAACGGTGTGGCACACGCATGGATCGCCGCCGACGGCATCAACAAGGCCGGCGACACCGTCGAGATCTCCGTGATCCCCTCCAGCGCCGCCGATTCGGACCAGACACACGATCTGGTGACCCACCTACGCGACATGGAGTCCGGCGTCGAGAAACGCACCGGCCTGACGTACGGGGTCACCGGGCAGACGGCGATCGAACTCGATGTCTCCGACCGGTTGTCGAGTTCGCTGATCCCCTACGTGCTGATCGTGGTCGGTCTGGCGTTCCTGATCCTGATCGTGGTGTTCCGCTCGATCCTCGTGCCGCTGGTCGCCGCACTCGGGTTCCTGCTGTCGGTCGCGGCCACCTTCGGTGTCACCGTCGCACTGTTCACCGACGGTTGGGGCGGCCTCATCAGCAACCCGCAGCCACTGGTGAGCTTCTTGCCGATCATGTTGGTGGGCATCGTGTTCGGCTTGGCGATGGATTATCAGGTGTTCCTGGTGACGCGAATGCGGGAAGCCTACGTACACGGCGCCGACGCGAAGCAGGCGGTCGTCATCGGGTACCGGCACAGTGCGCGCGTGGTGGCCGCGGCCGCCGCCATCATGATCTCGGTGTTCGCCGCGTTCATGTTGCAGGACATGCAGTTCATCAAGGTGATGGGCTTCGCACTCGCCATCGCCGTCGTCTTCGACGCGTTCATCATCCGCATGACGCTGATGCCCGCCGTGCTCACCCTGCTCGGCGACAAGGCGTGGTGGCTGCCACGCTGGCTCGACCGCATCCTGCCCAACATCGACATCGAGGGCGAGCAGCTCGGTGCCGGCACGGCACCCGATGACGAGCCCGAACGCGAACCCGTCAGCACCTCACGCTGAATCCTCCGCCGACGGCAACCCGCCGAGCACCGCGGCGTCGGCGCCACGCGAGATCAACTCCGCTCGCGTGGCGTCGAGCCATTGCCGGGCCCACCCTCGGTCGACCGATCCGAGTGCGTCGTACTGTTCCTGCCATGCCGCACGCCGGAAGTCCGGCGTACCCGGCTCGTGGAGCCGGTGGGCCCGCATCTCGGCGATCTGCTCGGCGACGATCCGCACGAACTCCTCACGATCGGTGGCCACCCGATCGGAAATGACCTGTCCCCGTTCCCGGCTCATCAGATGCCAGGAGCCGTCCGGCGCCTGCCAGCAGGACGGGAAGCCATCGTCGCGCACGAATCCGAGTTCCGGCACATCACCGGGCCGGGCGTCCATCCGGCGCGCGAGGTCCTCGATGCGTGCGCGCGTCTCGTCGTCGAGCAGGTTCGGCGGTCGGGTCACCGCTACTGCGGTCCCGGAAAGGTCTGTTGCAGATAGCCCGCGCATCGCAGCCAGAAGACGTTCACCGTCGCTCCGCACTCCTCGTCCTTCGGTGTGACCACCAGCAGGTCGGCCACCACCTCGTATTGCAGGCCGAGGCTGGGCTGCTCGAATACAGGGGCGATCTTGCCGCTGTAGACCTTCATGGGCTTGAGCACCGTGTAGTCGTGGTAGTTGCACGATTCGGGGTAGTCGCCAACCAGGTTCACCGGGGGCAGGCCACGCTTGGCGTAAGGTGTCCCCTCGGGCGCCAAGAAGTTGCCGTACTCGCTGCCATAGCGGTCGATTCGCGTTCCGGGCGACAGGGTGAACTCACTCTTGATCGGATTGCCGTTGCCGTCGAGCACGTAGCCCTGCTTGTCGGGCCAGTTCCAGGTGTTCTTTCCGACATTCCACCACTTCTTCAGGAAAGATGTGGCGTTGAGCTTTCCGAATCGGTGGTAACCGACCAATTGCGGACCCACCGGAGCCTTGTTCGACAGGGTTTCGGGCCCGAGTCGCTTGTCTCCGTTGAACAGTTCTTTCGAGCAGCCGTGCGTGATTCCCGGAATATCCCAGCCGGATGACCCGAGATCGACCGAACCCGGTGCGGCCGAGGCAATCCCGCCGCCCGAGAGAATGATCGAGACAGAAACGCACAGAATCAACAGAACTCTGCGACGAACCATGGCCGCGCCTTTCTACAAAGGTGCTCGTCACCATGGCGAGCTGCACAGATCTTAACCGCGCCTCTCTATTTGTACAGCCCGATCTCAGAGAAGCGCAGTCCTAATCGACCGCCATCTCCCCCAGTTCCGACCAGTCGTCCTGATCGACGGTGGTGTTGATGATCTTCGGGGTCTCGGCAAGATAGGCCGGCAGCTCGGCGGTGGCCTTCGCGAAGTGATCGCTGTTGACGTGGGCTCCCGCGGCGTCGTCGTCGAAGGCCTCGATGAGGACGTAGGCGTTCGGGTCGTCGATGCTGCGCGACCACTCGAACCAGCGATTGCCCGGTTCGGAGCGCGTGGCCTCGGTGAATTCCTTGCTCAGCGACGGCCAGGAGTCGGCGTATTCGGGCTTGATCTTCCAGGTGGCGACGATGTGGATCATGAGGATCAGCCTAGGACGCCAACCGGTCGTTCGGTGCGTCGATCCGTCTCGTTCTGAGACAGTTCACCCGCGCTTACCGACCGCTAGCTCGGGCGCCGTCCGGGAGGGATACTGTGGGGTGGAACACACACGGGCATCAGCCCCGAGACGGAGGACACATGCGCGAGATCACCAAGTTCTACATCGATGGCCAGTGGGTCGAGCCGACCGAGCTGAATCTCATCGACGTGATCAACCCGGCCACCGAGAAGTCGGCGGGTCAGGTCGCCCTCGGCACGGCCGCCGACGTCGATGCCGCCGTCGCTGCGGCGAAGCGGGCCTTCACCACCTGGGGCGTCACCTCCGTCGAGGAGCGCACCGCCGTACTCAACGCCATCGTCGCCGAGTATCAGAAGCGCATGGACGATCTGGCCGCTGCGGTCACCGAGGAGATGGGCGCTCCGGCCGGGTTGTCGAAGGCTGCTCAGGTACCGATCGGGCTGGGTCACCTCATGACCGCCGCGGCGACTCTGCCCACCTATTCGTTCGGTGAGGACCGCGGCAGCCACCGCATCGTCAAGGAGCCGGTCGGCGTGTGCGGGTTCATCACTCCGTGGAACTGGCCGCTCAACCAGGTGATGTGCAAGCTGGCCCCGGCCCTGGCCACCGGCTGCACCGTCGTGCTCAAGCCGTCGGAGATCGCGCCGTTCAGCGCGGCCATCGTGGCCGAGATCATGGACGCCGCAGGCGTTCCCGCCGGTGTGTTCAATCTCGTCAACGGTGACGGGCCGGGGGTCGGTGTCGCATTGTCGTCGCACCCCGACGTCGACATGATCTCCTTCACCGGTTCCACCCGGGCGGGCATCGAGGTCGCCAAGAACGCGGCCCCGTCGGTCAAGCGCGTGGCGCAGGAACTCGGCGGCAAGAGCCCCAACATCATCCTCGACGACGAGGACTTCGCGAAGAACGTCGCCGGCGGCATCGCGACGATGATGCTCAACTCGGGACAGTCGTGTAATGCGCCGAGCCGCATGCTCGTTCCCAACTCGCGGCTCGACGAGGTCGCCGAGATCGCCAAGGCCACCGGTGCCGACCTGACCGTCGGTGATCCCAACAGCAGCGTCCGGCTGGGCCCGGTGGTCTCCGAGGCCCAGTTCGACAAGATCCAGGGTCTCATCGAGCGCGCGATCGACGAGGGCGCCAACGCCGTCATCGGCGGGGCGGGTCGACCGGACGGTCTGGAGACGGGCTTCTATGTCAAGCCGACCGTGTTCACCAACGTCACCAACGACATGGAGATCGCCCGCACCGAGGTCTTCGGGCCGGTGCTGGTGGTGATCGGTTACGACTCGATCGACGAGGCCATCAAGATCGCCAACGACACCGAGTACGGCCTGGCCGGCTACGTGTCCGGCAAGGACCTCGACGAGGTGCGTCGTATCGGTGGGGCGATCCGAGCCGGATCGATCTCGCTCAACGGCGCGCAGGTCGACCCGGCCGCCCCGTTCGGCGGCTACAAGAAGAGCGGCAACGGCCGCGAGTGGGGCGGCGACTACGGCTTCGAGGACTTCCTCGAGGTCAAGTCGCTGCTGGGCTACAGCGCCTGACCCATCGGGCACAGCGTCGCATGGCGGCGCCTCGGGTACCGCCGACAGCGCTCGCCATCTCGGGGGGCGCCGTCGGCGGACAACTGCGGCCCGTAACGACCCATCCGCTCCGCGGCGGGCGGCGAACAACGGGTGACCGACCCCATCCGAGGAGGCCCCATGACCGTCGCCGCATCGCTGGCACGCGTGATCGAAGACCGGATCGGCGGCGACCTGCCGGTGCATCTGACCGCGTGGGACGGCAGCACCGCCGGCCCCGACGACGCACCCCACGTCGTCCTCTACAGCCGGGATGCGTTGCGGCGCATGCTGTGGCATCCGGGCGAACTCGGTGCGGCGCAGGCCTATGTGACCGGCGAACTCGACGTCTCCGGCGACCTCGACGAGGCGCTGACCCACCTGTGGGCGGCGGTCACCGAGCGCGGTCTCGGGCCGATCCGTCCGACACCCCGTCTGCTGTTCGACCTCGCCCGACTCGCCGTCACCCACCGGCTTCTCGGCCTGCCGTTGGCCCCGCCGGCAACGCAGGCGCGGGTGCGCGGGCGACTGCATTCGCGTGCCCGGGACCGGGCCGCGATCAGCCATCACTACGACCTGTCGAACGACTTCTACGCGTTGCTCCTCGACGAGCACATGGCGTATTCGAGCGCGTTGTGGACCTCCGACGATCCCGGATACTCGCTGGCCGATGCACAAGCCGACAAGCTGGATCGGGTGTGCCGCAACGTCGGGCTGGACCAGCTCGAGCCGGGAGCCCGCCTCCTCGACATCGGATGCGGGTGGGGTTCGCTGTCGCTGTATGCAGCCCAGCACTATGGCACTCGCGTCGTCGGTGTGACGATCGCCGCCGAGCAGAAACAGTTCATCGACGCCCGGATCGCCGAACGCGGCCTCGGCGACCTGGTGGAGATCCGCGTGCAGGACTACCGCGAGATCCCCGACACCGGCTTCGATGCCGTCGCCTCGATCGAGATGGGCGAACATGTGGGGCAACGCAACTACCCCACGTACGCGAAAGTGTTGCACGACAAGGTGATCCCCGGCGGCGGCGTGTGCATCCAGCAGATGTCGCGACGCGCCGGACACCATCCCGGTGGTGGCCCGTTCATCGAGTCGTTCATCGCCCCCGACATGTACATGCGTCCGGTCTCGCAGACGGTCGGCATGCTCGCCGACGCCGGGCTGCACGTGACCGACATCCGGCACATGGGCCAGGACTACGTGCGCACCGTCGACGCGTGGTACGAGACGTTCGAGAAGAACCAGGCCGCCGTCGTCGACCTCGTCGGCGAGGAGATGGCGCGGGTGTGGCGGCTCTACCTCGTCGGCGGGCGTATGGCCTTCCGGGACGGCCGCATGGACGTCGAGCAGATCACGATGCGCCGACCCGCTGGGCCAGCCACCGCGTGAGAGTGCCGATCACCTCGTCCTTTTCGGGCTCGTTGAAGATCTCATGACGCAACCCGTCCCAGATGATCAACGTCTTGTCGGTCGACGACGCCAACTCGTCGACGAGCCGGCTGCCGTCCGGATTGGTGAGCGTGTCCTCGCTGCCGTGCATCACCAGCACCGGCATCCGCAGCGAAGGCAGCCGCGCGGGGAACGACTGCATGGTCGAGACCATCTCGGCTCCGAGACGGGCGGGAATCTTGCCGCGGTGCACCAGCGGGTCGGACTCGTAGTCGGCGACCACCGCCGGATCGCGGCTGATGCTGCCCGAGTCCAGCGCGAGGGTCGGCAGGTTCGGTGCGATCTTGCCCACCAGCTTGGACACCGCGATCAGCGGACCGGGCAGATCGTCACCCGGCATGATCGCCGCCCCGGATAACACCAGTCCGGCAAGGGCTTCGGGGTGATCGAGGGCGTAGTCCAGGGCAATGCACCCGCCCATGCTGTGGCCGATCAAGAAGGTCGGCACGCCGTCGATCGCCGTCTCGGAGACCACCCGAGCAAGGTCGTCGGTGTACTGGCTGAACCGGATGATGCGCATCCGCGCCCCACCGGATCGCCCGTGACCGAGGTGATCGGGAACGGCCACGAGATACCCGGCCCCGGTGAGTGCATCGACGACGTGCCGGTAGCGCCGACCGTGCTCACCCATCCCGTGTGCGATGACAACCACGGCACGCGGCTCACCGGCATCCGGCCGGTACAGGTCGTAGACGATCGTCTCGCCGTGCGCTCCGCGGAACCGTCGTTCTTCGGCTTCCGACATGGTCACCCCAGCCCGATCCGCGACATCACACTGCGTCCGGCCGATTCGATCGCGCCGAGCGGCTTCAGCGCCGTCTCACCCACCGCGACAAGCACTTCCACCCTGCCGACGACCTTCTCCAGACGCGCGACGACGTCGGCCATCCGATCCACGGTCGCATCGACCATGTTCAGGGTCGTACTCAGCTGACCCAGGGTGGAGTTGAGCGATTCGATGGTGCCGTCCAGGTCGGACAGCGTGCGGTCGAAGCCATCGAGCGCCGAGCCCAGATCGGTCAGGATCGTGTCGACCTGCTCGACGGTCACATCCGCGTTGAGTGCGGCCTGCGCCAGCTTCCGGATTCGCTGACGCTCACCGGGACGCGCCCCCACCCCATGCACACCTTTGTCTGCCATGGGTGCCATTATCGCTGTTCGCGCGAGGTGCAGGGGGCAAATGCGGGCACCGACGGTTCAAATGTGCACTGCCGCGAGTCGCTGGGCGCGTTCTGCCAACTCTCGTCGGAGCGCAATCGGCTCGATCACCGAGAGCTCGATGTCGAACGACAGCCACCACAGGATCCGTGTCGCGCGCGCCCCGTCGCCGAAGCGCAGCGTCACGCGCACCCCGTCGGCTGTTTCGGTCGCGTCGGAGTCGGGTTCCACGGACAGGACGGATACCGGTCCACGCGTCAGGGCCTCCACCGATTCCGGTGAGCACGCGACCGTCACGTCGAGCGGCGTGAAACCGGAGCGGAACGCATCCCTACGGCGTTCCCACACCAGCTCGAGATCGACGGAGTCCGCACGGTCGGCGGGCTCGTCGAGAAGGCGCACGTCCGACATCCTCGAGATCCGATACATACGTTCGGCTCCTTGGGAATTCGCGACCAAATACCAGGTGTCGCCGGCGACGATGAGCCCGATCGGATCGAGAACGCGTTCGGCGGGCTCGGCTCCGGGCCGCCGATAGACCACGGCAATCCGCCGGCCTTCGACGACGGCCTGTTGTACCGGCGGCAGCGCATCGAGGTCGTCGGCCGCTTTCACGAATCCGTCCGGGCGCACCAGGATTCGACGGGCCGCGTCGGCCACCTGCCCGCGGTGCGCATCCGGTAGGGATGCCTCGAGTTTGCGTTTGGCCCGCGCCGCCGCCGGCGAGTCGATTCGTCCTCCGCCGGAGAGCAGGGCGATCGATTCGTGCAGCGTCAGTCCCGAGAGGTCCGTCCGATATCCCGGGACCAACGCGAATCCGCCATGGCGGCCCCGTTCGGAGTAGACCGGCACACCGGACAACGACAGCGCCTCGATGTCGCGGAGCACCGTACGTTCGGAGACCTCCAGCTCCGTCGCCAGCTCGGCAGCGGTCATCCGGCCCCGAGATCGCAACAGCATCAGGACCGACAACAACCGCTCGGCGCGCATGCGAGAAGTCTGTCAGAAAATCACGACAGTAGATGTCAGGTTTCGCGGGTTCACTGGTCCTCACCAGCCCGAAGAACCCGAAAGGACCACCATCATGACCAACACCCAGCCCGCAGATCCCCGCCCCTTCTACACCGCGGCCACCCAATGGGTCGGCGACCTACTCGCCCACGTTCGCGATGATCAGCTCGACTCCCCCACACCGTGTGACGACTTCGACGTCCGCATGCTCGCCCGACACCTCAACGGCACCGCCCACCGGGCGGTCGCGCTCGCCGCCGGCGACGACGTTCTCGCCATTCCCAGCATCGACGAGCATCACGATGCCGCCACCTACGCCAACGCCACCGACCAGGCCGTGGCGCTCTGGTCCGACGACGCGAAACTCTCTGCACCGGTACGTGTTCCGTGGGGCGAGGTTCCGGGAGCCGGAGCACTGTGGGGTTACGTCAACGAAACCCTGGTCCACGGCTGGGACCTCGCCGTGGCCACCGGCCAGAACGCCGAGACCGAGCCGGCACTTGCCGAGACCACACTCGCGGTCGCACGACAATTCATCCCGGCCGAGATCCGCGCCGACGACGAGGTGCCGTTCGACGCCGTCGTCGAACCCCGCCCCGAGGCCGGCGCCACCGAACGGTTGGCGAACTGGTCGGGCCGTGAGTCCGCGCCGTGGACGCGTGCCTGACGATCACGCCGTGCCTGACGATCGCGCTCTGCCGCGTCGAAGATGTGCGAGCGTAGACCCCATGTCCTTCGACAACACCTATGTGCGGGCTTTCGCCGCGGCGCGCGTGGCTCGTCTGGCCACCGCGCGCGCCGACGGCACACCGCATCTGGTGCCGATCGTCTTCGCGCTCGATGACGAGCGTCTCGTCACCTGCGTCGACCACAAACCCAAACGCTCCCAAGCCCTCAGACGCCTGGCGAACATCGAGGAGAATCCTCGGATGTCGGTGCTCGTCGATCACTACTCCGACGAATGGGAAGAGCTCTGGTGGGTACGGGTGGACGGTCACGCGGTCGTCGTCGACGCCGCCACCGAGGAGGGGACGACGGCCATCACCGCGTTGGCGAGGAAGTATCCGCAGTATCGCGACCACCGCCCGCACGGCGCGGTGATCATCGTGACCGGTCTGCGCTGGCACCACTGGTCCGCGCAGACCGGCGCCGTCAGCCCGCGTTGACCTTGGGCAGGATTTCTTCGGTCAGTCGCTTCAGATCGTCCATCGTCTTCGAGGTCGGGACATCCCGGAACGGCGGCCACAACAGCGGCATCGTCATGCCGGCGTCCCGGTACCGCTTGAGGATGTCCTCGATCTGCTGAGCGGTTCCGGCAAGCAGATTGGACGCCTTGCCCGCCGGCGTCTGGTCGGTCGGCTCGTCGGTGATCACGAACCAGATCATGCTGCACATGTCGAAACCGTCCGGGAAGTCGTGTCCGAGTTCGTTGAGCTCTCGGCCGATCTCACCCTTCCATCTCGCGATGTCCTCTGGCGAATCCTGGATTCCGATCCAGCCCTGCAGTCCGTACTTGGCGATGCGACGCGCCGAACGTTTGGGGTCCTTGAGTCCGGAGAAGTAGATCGGCGGTCCGGGCTTCTGGATCGGCTTGTGCCCGAAGCCCGACAGCGGGAAGTCGGCGAACTCACCGTGGTACTCGAACAGGTCGTTGGACCAGATGCCCTGCATGATCTCGATCGTTTCCCGCACATGTCCGTGCCGGCGGGGAAACAGGTGGGAGACGCTGGCTGCAGCGAATTCCTCAGGCATCCAGCCACTTCCGATGCCCACGTTGAGTCGCCCGTTGGACAGGTGGTCCTGGGTGGCGAGCTCGGCGGCCAGCACGCCCGGCGACCGGTACGGGGTATCGATGATGCTCATACCGATCCGCACCTTGCTGGTCTTGGCGGCCAGCCACGGAATCAGCGGCATTCCCTGGAACCACTTGCCGCGTGAGATGACCGGCAATCCGTTGGGTAGATCGGCCATCATCCCGAACGAATACTCCAGTTCTTCGCGGTCGGACGCCTCGGGCACGACGATGCGGTCGAGGGTCCACACCGAATCGAAATCGAGGTCCTCGGCCAGCGCGGTGAGGTCTTCGAGCTCCTTGACGGTCACCTCGTCGCGGAAGTTGGGGAGATAGAGAGCGAGCTTCATCGGTCGGCTCCTGATCATTGGCGGTCGGTGGTCGCAACAGCGGTACACCCGCGACGCTAGTGGCGAATGCTCAACCCACCCTCAACGCTGTCTCAACAGATCCTCAACAGGTGGCGGGTCCACCTTCACCGACGTTGCGCCACACTATCTTCGAGCCATGAATGAGTGGCCTGACGGCTCCACCGAGCCACCACCCGTGCATGAGGCAGGGGTGCTGTGGGCTCCGTCGGCCGAGCGCATCGAACGCTCCGCCCTGCGTGCCTACCTGGACTGGCTGGAGCGCCGCGAGTCGCTGCGGTTCGCCGATCACGACGCCCTCTGGGACTGGTCGGTCGCCGACCTCGACCGATTCTGGACGTCGATCGCCGAGTACTTCGGTGTCGAGTTCTCGACCGGCCCGGCTCGCATTCGCACCGCCGATCCCATGCCGTTCACCCGCTGGTTTCCCGGCGCCAGCCTCAACTGGGCTCAGCGGGTGTTGTGCCACGGAGCCGACGACGACGTCGCGCTCGTATGCGTACACGAAGGCGATCCGACGCCGCACGAGATCGGTTTTGCCGAACTCCGCCACTCCGTCGGCGCCTTCTCCACCTGGTTGCGGCGTCATGGGGTTGGGGTGGGCGACCGAGTTGTCGCCTACCTGCCCAATACCGAACACGCAGTGATCGCGGCTCTCGCCAGCGCAGCGGTCGGTGCTGTATGGTCTTGCTGCTCACCCGATTTCGGCACAGATGGCACTGTCGGACGACTCGCACAGCTCGAGCCCACGGTGCTGATCGCCGTCGATGGCTACCATTGGAACGGCCGGGTGGTCGATCGCCGCGACGTGGTTGCCCAGCTGCGCATCGACCTGCCGACGGTGCGACACGTGATCACCGTGCCGTACGTGTTCCCCGCGCCCGCCGCCGACACCGCGGTGCTCTGGGACGATGTCGTCAACGAGCCGGGCGAGCTCACCTTCGAGCAGGTCGAATTCTCACACCCACTGTGGGTTCTGTTCACCTCCGGCACCACCGGCTCACCGAAGGGGCTCGTCCACGGTCACGGAGGGATCACTCTCGAGAGCCTCAAATGGTCCGGCCTGTATTGCGGGGTGAGACCCGGCGAGCGCATGTTCACCTACACCTCCACCGGATGGGCGCTGTGGAACATGCAGCTCGGCGCACTCACCCAGGGCGCGGGCATCGTCCTCTACGAAGGCAGTCCGAGCCATCCGGCGGGCGCGGTGTGGCAGGTGGCGGCGCGGACCCGCGCGGACGTGATGCTCCTCGGTGCAGCAGTCGTGACAGCCTCCATGCACAGCGAGGCCGCCGCCCGCCACGACCTCGACCTGAGCCGCATCCGGCAGGTGATGGTCAGCGGGTCGGCATTGGGCGCGGAGGGATATCACTGGCTGATGCGCACCATCGGACCCGAGGTACGCATCGACTCGACCAGTGGCGGAACCGATATCGCCGGTTCGTTTGTCGGGTCGAACGAATACTCCCCCGTTCGGGTCGGCCGCATCGGCGGCCGACTGGCCGGGGTCGACTGCGCCGCATGGGATGACAACGGCGCGCCCGTTGTCGGTGAGGTGGGCGAGCTCGTCGTCACTGCGCCGATGCCGTCGATGCCGGTTCATCTGTGGAACGACCCCGACGCCGCGCGCTATCTCGACACCTACTCCGACATGTGGCCGGGCGTGTGGCAGCACGGCGATTGGACCACGGTGCACTCCGACGGAAGCGTGGAAATCCATGGACGCTCGGACGCGACACTGAATCGTCACGGGGTTCGCCTGGGCAGCAGCGATTTCTACGATGTCCTCGATGGGATCGCGGCGGTCTCCGAGAGCCTGGTCGTCGGCGTCGATACCGCCGACGGCGGCTACTGGCTGGGCATATTCGTCGTCCCCGCAACCGGATTCGACGTCACCGATGCGCTCCGACATCAGATCGCCGACACGTTGCGTGACCGATTGTCGCCACGCCACGTCCCCGACGAGATCGTCGCGGCGCCGGCCATACCGCACACACTCAACGGCAAGAAGCTCGAGGTGCCCGTCAAGAAATTGCTCGCAGGACGCTCGCTGGAGCAGGCGATCAACCTCGCATCGGTCGACGATCCGGACGTCGTGCGGTGGTATGCGCGGTTTGCGAGCGAGCGGCGGGCCGTGTGGAACCGACCGGCAGCACCACGGTGAAGACCGCGCCGCCCGTGTCGGCGTTGGCCCCGGTGACCGTTCCACCCATGGCGCGCACCAGACCATGGGTCAACATCAGCCCCAGGCCGTAACCGCCGACGGGCGCGCCGGCATCCTCGGTGTCACGGGCCCGGGCGAACGGTGTGAACAGTCGCGGGAGGTAGTCGGCGGGGATCCCCGATCCGTCGTCGACGATCTCGATGACGACAGTCTCGGCTGTGGTCGCTGTGCGCACCTCGACGACACCGTCGCGTCGGCCGTAGCGGATGGCGTTGCCGATGATGTTGAGCAACACCTGATTCAGGCGTCCCCGGTCGACCAGCACCACGACGCCGGGCGGTACCGCCGACACGAGGGCGACTCCCCGGTCGGCTGCGGAAGCGGCCAACATCGGCAGGATCTCTTCCAGCGACTCGGCAATGTCCACCGATTGAACCGACAGCGGTAGCACACCCGCCTCGGCCCGACTGATGTCGAGGACGTCGGTGACGACGCGCAGCAGATGGTCCGCGGCGACATTGATCCGCGACAGCGCTTCTCCGCGACGCTCGGCGTCGAGATCGAGCGTGGTGAGCAATTCGGTGAACCCCGTGATCGCCTGCAGCGGTGTACGCACCTCATGACTGACCGACGCCAGCAGATCCGACTTCGCGGTGGCATGGTCTTCGGCGGTCTGCCTGGCGATTTCGGCCTCGAGTCGCGCTGCTCGCTCCGACTCCGCGGCCAGTCGCTCGGTGAGATCGACGAGGTTGAGGACGAGCTTGGCCGGCTGACCGTCTCGGCTTCGGACAACCGAGATCGAGGTCTCGACCGGTCGAGAAGCACCATCCCGGCGATGCAACTGCAGCTGCTGACGCGTATGCGTGTGCTGCCGTGCGACGTAATTCGCCGACCTGCGCTCCCGCTCCGTCCCGTCCGCGGAAACGAGGCCCCCGGGGATCACCGAATCCAGTGCACTGCCCATCAATTCGGTTGGCGCGTATCCGCTGACCGCCACGAATGCCGCGTTCACCCGCTCGATCGTGCCGTCGAGGTCCAGCAGCGCCTGGCCCGCCGGATTCTCGTCGAAGGTCCGGCGGAACAGTTCTTCACTCTCGATGAGATCGCCGAGTAGTCGTCGGTGTTCGATGGCCACCGAGGCGAGGTAGGTGAATCTGTCGACCAGACAGCTTTCTCGCGCATCGGGATGATGCGGAGTGTCGTGGTAGACGGCGAAGGTTCCGACCGTTGTCCCCGCCGGATCGGCGATCGGTGACGACCAGCACGACCGAAGACCGGCTTGCTCCGCGGCATGCCGATAGTCGACCCATCGTTCGTCGGTGCGCACGTCGACGGCGATGATCGGGATGCCGAGGTGAGCGGCGGTACCGCACGACCCCGCGCGCGGCCCCGGCGGCAGGCCGTCGATCGCGGCGAGATAGGACACCGGCAGGCTCGGTGCGGCACCGTGTCGTAGCACGGATGCTTCGGCGTCCACGAGCAGGACCGAGCACCTCGCTCCCGGGATGAGCTCCTCGAGCGCACCGATGATCGCGGTCAGGGTCTCCGACAGCGGGGCGTCGGCCGCGACGAGCTCCAGGACCTCGGCCTGCCGCTGCACCAATACCGGATAATCCGACGGCGACAGTTCGTCGTCGGGTCCCGGAACCCGGCTCCCCGACATCGATCAACTCGGCGCGGAGGTGGGATCGAACTGATACCCCACACCCCGCACCGTTCGGATGAGTGAATCGGTGCTCGCGTATCGGAGTTTGGTGCGCAACCGATGCACATGCTCGGTCACGGTCGGCTCTCCCAGCCACTCCCCGGTCTGCCACACCGAGTCGAGCAACTGGTGCCGTGTGAACACCTGACGCGGATTCTGAGCGAGGAACGCCAAGAGGTCGAACTCTTTGGCGGTGAGCGTGACTCGCTCACCGCTGACGGTCACCTCACGGCTGACGACGTCGATCACCAGCCGTCCGATCTGCAGCACGGGCGCGGACGTCGTCGGGCCGCGCCGGCGGAGCAACGATCGGACGCGTGCAGCCAGCTCGCCGGGAGAGAAGGGTTTCACCAGGTAGTCGTCGGCACCGAGGTCCAAACCACCGATCCGATCGGACTCACCGTTGCGCCCCGAGAGGATGATGACCGGCACATCACGCGGTGTCCCGGCACATCCGGCGCGGATCGCCTCGAGTACCGCCAACCCACCCACGGCACGCAACGACAGGTCCAGTACCACCAGCAGCGGAACCTCACGAGACATGACCTGCAGTGCCGATGCCCCGTCGTCGGCCTCCACCACCGCGTATCCGGCATCGCAGAGCTGCCATCAGACCACGGTGCGAATGCCGTCGTCGTCATCGACGACGAGGATCCGCTGCTTCGCGGACGCCGTATCGATCACCCGCGCCGAAGCCGTACCGCTCGCTGGATCGTCCACGTTTCGAGACTAAACAGCCGGCACCAGCCTGTGCGGTGAGAACGGGGAAAGCAGTCGAACGGGAACCAGCAGCATCCTGGGCACCGACACCCGCGTCGGTTCGGCGCGAGCGGGAATACCGCGCCGCTCCACCGGCGTTGATGCCATCGACGGTCCCAGAGTCTGCCCCGGGCCCCACCCCATTTGCCGCTTCGAGCGGCCGTTTGCCGAGAGGCGCATTGTCTGGGGCCGTCGCTCTCACAGAGACCGTGCCCGGACCGCCGACCAGCGGTCCGGGCACTGTGCTGTGACGATGTCGGTGGTTCGGGCGGTCATTCCGGAATCAGCGACGGCACCAGGAATCGGCGCACCTTCTCCTGCAACCGTTTCAGTGCGTCGTCGGAACCGTCGGTCTGGCTGATGTAGGCGATCTCGATCTCGGCGATTCACTCGCAAAGCAGTCGCACGTCGACGTCCTTGCGCATCTCACCGAGCATCTGCGCTTCGGTGAGGATGGGGCCCAGAGTTCGTAGGTGAGGTCGATGGCGGTTCCCGAGCGCCACAGCAGTTGCGTCGAGAGGGTCATTTCCTCCGGCGAGACGAGCAGATGCACCATCGGATCACGCCGACCACGGCGCACATTGTGGCCGATTCCCTCGACGATCTTGTCCTCGAGTGTCCGGCAGTTCGCGATGTAGGACCGTGCGGGTTCGATGTTCATCCGCGCACGACGGGTCACCGAGGCCATGATCAGACTCTCCCGGTCGGAGAAATGCCGGTACACCGTGGCGCGCGACATCCTCGCGGCACGGGCCACATCTTCCATCGTCGTCTTGGTGATGCCGAATCGCTCGAAACACATCTCGGCCGCACCGAGGATGGTGTTGGCGACCTCGTCGACCCCAGTCCCGGATCCTCCAGACCCGGACCCCGCAGACCCGCACTCCGTCGCGCTCAGGACCGGACCTGGGTGACGGCGTCGGAGGAGGGTGCGCCGGACGCGACCGGACCGGAGGCGACCGCAGCTCCGGGCGCGAAGGCGGGCAGAACGAAGCGTTGGGAATCGGAGTCCCCTGGACGGTGTTCGTGCTGACACTGCACATCGGTTGGAATATCGCGACGCCGATCGCGCTGATCGAGTCGTCGCAGGGGGCGCGCGCCGCACAGCCATGGCTGCGACGACGTGGTGCGGTCTGCACAGCGGTGGCCGTCGTCGTCGGCGCGGTCATCGTGTTCGCCACCAATTACCCCGCCTATGGCCACTTCCTGGCTTCGCCGGCACAGGTGGGGACGTGCCTGCTCATTGCGGCAGTCCTCGTGGCTGTCGCGCTCCTCGGCCCGTCGGCGGTGTCGCGGCGGAGTGGTCAGGTCGACCGGGGTGAGCGATCGTCCCGCAAGACCTTGTCGCCGTGGATCCTGTTCGCGCTGACGCTGATCGGTGGTGCCGTGTTCGAACTGGGACGCCGCGCCGACGGCGCAGCACTGGCCACCTCGCTGATGCTCATCGCGATCGTCGCGGTGCTGACCCTCCTCGGTATCGCGTCACGATGGGTGGGTTGGTCGTCGCACCACCGCTTCGCCGTGGCGAGCGCGTTGCTGTTCACCTACAGCTGGAACGCATTCGTCTCCACCGCAACCTTAGGATCGGCGGACGCGTTGGCGTGGATCAGCGACGTCATCTACCTGCTCGCCGCTGTGGCGATCGCGTGGCGGTGTCGCCCGCGCGTCCGATAACCCCGTCCAGAACCCGGCCGCCCGCCCCCTGCCATTCTCACTCTGTCAACGACGGCTCATCTGCGGTGGACAGCGTGAGTACCGCCTCCACGATCGCGTCCTGCTCCTCGATCTCGGCCTCGATGCGGCGCAACAGAACCGCGACGTCGTGCTCTCGCAGATCGCCGCGGATGTCGATGGCGGCGACGAGGTAATACTGGACCGGCCCAACGTATTCGATGTGCAGATAGGTGACGCGGTCGATGTCCGGGTGGTCGAGGAGCCGACGCAACATCGCCTGCCGGGTGGCGGGCAAGGCACTCTGCCCCAACAGGAATTCGCCGTTACGTTTGATCAGGAAGATCGCGATGACGCCCAGCAACAGGCCCACCAGGATCGAACCGACCGCGTCGTACACCGCCGACCCGGTGATCTCGTGCAGCGCCATCCCGGTGGCCGCGATCGCCAGGCCCACCAAAGCCGCGGCATCCTCGGCGAACACCGCGCGGAGCGTGGTGTTGGAGGTACGACTGACAAAACGTAACGGGTGCATCGAGATTCGTCGCCCGCCCGCACGGGCCTGCCGGATCGATTGGATGAACGACGTCGCCTCCAGAACCGCCGAGATCGCCAACACGAGGTAGCCGACGACGTAGTCGGCGTCGGGCTCGGGATGCGAGAGCGAGGTGATGCCATGCATCACCGACACCGCAGCGCCGACGGCGAACAAGCCGAAGGCGGCAAACATCGACCAGATGTAGGTTTCCCGGCCATGGCCGAACGGATGTGCCCGATCACGCCCCAGGCCACCACGCCGTTCGGCGATCAGCAAGAACACCTCGTTGCCCGCATCGGCCCACGAGTGCGCCGACTCGGCGACCATCGACGCCGACCCGGTGATCACCGCGGCAACGGTCTTCGCCACGGCCACAAGGATGTTCATGGCGAAGGCGATGATCACGGTGACCATCGACTCCGATTGCGCCCCACTCGCGCTCGCCCGCAAAACATCGTCGGCTCGGTCTTCGACTGCCATCTGCCGATCGTCTCACATTCGGCTCGACGACCCACCGACCACGCAACGAGCCGCACACCACCAGCCGGGTCTCAACGGGTGGTGGTGTGCGGCGATCATCGATTCAGTCTCGGTCCTGTGGGAGGGCGATCAACCGAGGCTGAAGGGCTTTCCGTAGAAGGTCGTGATCTGTTCGGCATTGGCAGTGACCACGGTGACCTTGGCGTACGAGCGAGCCTGAGCGTATCCACCGCAACCGTTAACCTGGATTGTCTCATTGACGTAGCTCAGCTTGGCTGAGTCAACCCCCTTGAAGCCGACGGTGGTGCTGTGCTTGTCGGCACCGAAGTCGTCGGCGCTTTCCACGTCGTTGACGTAGACATTGGCTGCCTGACCGGGACCGATGGTCAGCTGACCGCCGGCACCTGCGGTGGTGGACGATGCCGTTCCTGTAGTCGTACTGATGGTGTCCCCACCAGAGCCGGAGCCGGATGCACCAGAGATATTGATCTGGCATCCGACGATGTAACCGGCCTGCACCTTGATCTTCTTCGCCTTGGTACTGGTGTGCACCTCATAGCTCGCCGACACCCACGCGTTGCGATGCAACGGCGTTCCCCCGAGCGACGGGTTGATGTTCGCCGTTTCACCGGTGCGGGTGACGGTGACGACTGTTCCGTCACCGAGCCGCTGGGTGTCGGTTTGCGACGGCAGTGCAACATGCACGTCGGCGGCGGCCACGCCGGCCACCGACAACACGGCGGCGGCACCGATCGCCGCGGGCGCGCTCAATACGATGAGACGCTTGAAGGTGATGGTCATGTGTCTTCCCCTCGGAAGTGATGAGGCGTCGACGAAGCCGACGCGAGGATGTCGTTGGCTTGCGTCAGCCGATCGAGAACGGTGCGCCGTAGAGGTTAATCTTGCGATGGTTGTTGCCGGTGGTTTCCACAGTCACGAACGAGCGGGCTTGCGCATAACCGCCGCAATTCTGAATCTGCAACTGCGCGCGGTCATAGTCGAAGTAGTAGGTACCCGACTTCTCAATGTCTTTGTAGTCCAGCTGATAGAACACGACCTGGCCGGGCGCGACGGGAATGTTCGCGGTTCCAGTTCCACCAAGGGTGTCCTTGACGACGTCCAAACTGCCCGAGAGACCAAGTGTTGCGTTGCTGATGTTGACCTGGCAACCGATGATATAGCCAACCGACAACGTCGCGGCCGCACCATCAGTGGAGGTGCCGTTTGAACCGGGCAAGGTCGACTCGCCGGCCGGACCGTTATTGGGGCCCGCGGGAGAAGCCTTCAGCCCGTCGGCCTTCAGGACGATGTTCGCACTGACCCATGCGGTGCGGCCCAGGCCGTTGTCGGCGAGCGATGGCGAGATTTGTGCGGTCTCGTGGGTGCGCGTCAAGGTCAGGCCGTCGCCTTGAGCGGTGCCATTGGGCAGTCGGACGAAGGCATCGGCGTGGGCGGGTGCTGCGACCGCGAGTCCCACACCCAGCGCCGCGGCGCCAGCGACCGCCGCCCGCGCGGCAATCGGACGCAGCCGTGACGTAGAGGTGCTCATGTTTTCCCCTCGGAGAAGATGTACCGGGTGGCCGCGGGTATCGGCGACCGAGCGAAGCGTAGAGGGCTAAGAGATACGGAGCCGTAACGCTGAGATGTACGAGCGGAGTCGATCGCACTACCAAGAAGCAAACCCCCAAGTCGCCGAAAGTTGTTGGGAAATAGAAATGTACGACTTGTCGCAGTTTGTCGATTCACAGGAACCGGTGTCCCGGGCCGACCGCGTACGCCCACATCGTCGGCGCGATGGCTCTACAGTCATCGAGTGCCCATGCGTATGTTCTCCCCGTCGATGCGACGGTGGTTCCTGTCCGACATCTCTCCCGAACCCGCGGGCTTGATGGGGCCGTACCGGCGCACGAACACCGAGACGAAAACCCACTCGTGGTGGAAGGTGATGTGCCTCACGGGTGTCGACTACTTCTCGTCGCTGGGGTACCAACCGGGCATCGCAGCGCTGGCCGCCGGCACCATCGCACCATTGGCCACGATCGTGCTGGTGGCCCTGACGCTGTTCGGCGCGCTGCCGGTGTATCGATACATCGCCGCACGTTCACCGCACGGCTCCGGGTCGATCGCGATGCTCGAGCGACTCCTACCGTGGTGGGGCGGAAAGGTATTCGTCCTCGTCCTGCTCGGATTCGCGGCCACCGACTTCCTGATCACCATGACACTCTCGGCGGCCGACGCCACCGCGCACTTCATCGAGAATCCGTTCGTTCCGGACATTTTCACCGGACACAACGTCGCCATCACCCTGGTGTTCCTCGCCTTCCTCGCCGCGATCTTCTTGCGCGGCTTCACCGAGGCCATCGCGGTCGCCGTCGGGCTCGTCGCAATCTACTTGGCGCTCAACGTCGTGGTCATCGCCGACGGTTTGTGGCGCATCGCGACCTCGCCCCACGTCGTTGTCGACTGGAGCCACGCCATGACCGCCGAACACGGCAGTCCGTGGATGATGATCGCGATTGCGCTGCTGGTGTTCCCGAAACTCGCACTCGGTTTGTCCGGATTCGAGACCGGTGTGGCGGTGATGCCCCAGATCGACGGCTCCCCGGACGATCCGCCGGATCGCCCGACCGTTCGTATCGCCGGTACCCGCCGACTCCTGACCACCGCAGCGGTCACCATGAGCATCCTGCTGATCACCAGCAGCCTGGTGTGCACGATCCTCATCCCGGAGAAGGCGTTCGACGTCGGCGGCCAGGCGAACGGACGTGCGCTGGCGTTCCTCGCCCACGCCGACCTCGGCAACGCCTTCGGCACGGTCTACGACATCAGCACGATCCTCATCCTGTGGTTCGCCGGGGCGTCGGCGATGGCCGGACTGCTCAACCTCGTCCCGCGCTACCTCCCGCGGTACGGCATGGCACCGGACTGGGCGCGCGCCAACCGTCCGTTGGTGGTCGTGTTCATCCTGATCGCGGCAGGCGTCACAATCTACTTCGACGCCTCGGTCGACAAACAGGGCTCGGCATACGCGACCGGTGTGCTGGTGCTGATGACCTCGGCCGCCATCGCGGTCATGCTCTCGGTACGCAAACATCGCCGGCGCGTCGCCACCATCTGTTTCGGCGGTATCGCCCTGGTGTTCTGCTACACCACCGTCACCAACATCATCGAACGCCCCGAGGGTGTGCAGGTCGCCGCGTTCTTCATCGCCGCGATCCTCATCCTGTCGTTCGCATCCCGGGTCAGTCGCTCGTTCGAGCTGCGCAGCGGGGAGATCACCTTCGACGAGACTGCTCAGCAGATCATCGACGGTGCCGCACTGGCCGGCGAGATCCACATCGTCACCCACGACCCCGACGATCGCTCGCTGGTCGAGTATCGCGAGAAGGAACTGCAGCAACGCGCCGAGAGCCACATCCCCGACGCCGATCAGATCGTGTTCCTGGAGGTCAACGTCACCGACTCATCG
Source organism: Gordonia sp. YC-XJ4 (assembly GCF_059511865.1). Classification (NCBI taxonomy): domain Bacteria; kingdom Bacillati; phylum Actinomycetota; class Actinomycetes; order Mycobacteriales; family Gordoniaceae; genus Gordonia; species Gordonia sp. YC-XJ4. The sequence continues at coordinate 1,807,661 of NZ_CM183447.1, read as the reverse complement.
GACTTCGTCACCGACCTGGAAATCCACGGGCGCTATCACGAGGGCGGCTTCCGCATCCTGTGGGTGAGCTCGGCGGCGGTACCGAACACGATCGCGTCCACCCTGTTCGCCATCCGTGACTGGACCGACCTCGTCCCCAACGTCTATTTCGAATGGAGCGAGGACAATCCGATCGTCAACATCTTGCGCTTCTTGTTCATCGGGCAGGGTGAGGTGGCGGCGGTGACCCGCGAGGTGGTGCGTCGGGCCGAGCCCGATGTCGCACGCAGGCCCGTGATTCACGTCGGCTGACGCTCCACACCATCCCGTGGATACCGCGGGCAATCCGTGACGCGCAGCACACCGAACCCCTGATGTCCGTCCATCACTGACATCGAGGAGCAACACCATGCGTTCACCAGCCCGCCTCGCACTCGGATTCGCCGTCGCCACCGCGGGAGCCGGCGCGATCGCCTTCGCCGCCGCACCGCACGCCGCAGCCGCTCCGATGGTCTGTCCGGCCCTGCCGGGCCAGACCGCCTCCAGCGAGAGCTGTTCGGCCAGTGCATCGAACACCGGTCTGAGCCTGGCGATCACCGCCGACGGCGGCCACGCCAGTTCCACCGCCACCAACTACGCCGGGCCCGCGGCGATCGCCATCGGCCCCAACGCCTCGGTCACCATGACCGGGGTACGACCCGGACTGGCTATCGGCATCGCCGGACCCGGCGCTTCGGTGACCGTTGACGGTGTGCACGGACCCACCTGCACCGGAACCGGAATGGCCTTCGCCGGCGACTTCCAGACACTGCAGGGTTGCTGGCGTTAGTCGGGTTACCCTGCCCACCATCGGATGGGGGCGATTCCCGACAAACGAGGCGCTTTACCCGATCGTCGAGGTGCGACGAGCCGCCAGGCGAGGAGCCTCGAGACGCGGCGAGACAACGCCGGACCTGACTGGCCGGTGTGGCAATAACCGCCGATTACGAATATAACTTCCACACAATCGGCCCAAAAACCCCGATTTTCGGGGTCGCCCACCCGCTCCGGTGGAAACCATATTCGTAACCGGCGCATACCAGCCCTGTCGCACAGTTGGTCTCGACACGCGACGTGCTCGCTCGGCGCTCCTCGACCATCGGATGGGGACGGCGACCCCGACCACAACAACCGTCCTCGACCATCGGAGGGGGGTGATCCCCGACAAACGAGGCGCTTCACCCGATCGTCGAGGTGCGACGAGCCGCCAGGCGAGGAGCCTCGAGACGCAGCGAGATAACGCCGGACCTGACTGGCCGGTGTGGCAATAACCGCCGACTACGAATATAACTTCCACACAATCGGCCCAAAAACCCCGAATTTCGGGGTCGCCCACCCGCTCCGGTGGAAACCATATTCGTAACCGGCGCATACCAGCCCTGTCGCACAGTTGGTCTCGAGACGCGACGTGCTCGCTGCGCTCGCTCGGCGCTCCTCGACCATCGGATGGGGACGGCGATCCCGACCACAACATCCGTCCTCGACCATCGGAAGGGGACGATTCCCGACAAACGGTGCGCTTCACCCGATCGTCGAGGTGCGACGAGCCGCCAGGCGAGGAGCCTCGAGACGCCGCAAGGCAACGACGCAACGAATCCCCCACGTAGCAACAACTGACGACAACGAAGTGTGGATGTCGAAGGGGTGCGGCGACACGACACATGACAAACGTCATGGACGATCGATGACATCTGCTCTGGGGACGGGCGGGGCGTCGACGGCACCGTGAGATGCATGAACACACCAGCAATCCGCACGAGAGATCTTCGCAAGACGTTCCGGGGCGGGGACGGCGGTCGGGTCACCGCCGTCGACGGCCTCGATCTGACCGTTGCACCGGGAGAGGTCGTCGCCTTCCTCGGCCCCAACGGCGCGGGTAAGACCACGACGATCGACATGATCCTCGGCCTGACCCAACCGGATTCGGGCTCGGTCGAGGTGTACGGGCAGGGCACGCGGTCTGCGGCTCGCGGCGGACGTATCGCCGCGGTGCTCCAAAACGGTGGTCTGCTGCCCGATTTCACCGTCGAAGAGACCGTCCGCATCATCGCCTCGTTGCACGGCCGCGGCGCCGACGCCGAGTCGGCGATGGCCCGTGCCGACATCGCGCATCTGGCCGGACGCAAGGTGTCCCGCTGTTCCGGCGGTGAACAGCAGCGGCTCAAGTTCGCGCTGGCGACCCTGCCCGACCCCGACCTCATCGTCCTCGACGAACCGACCGCGGGCATGGATGTGGAATCCCGCCGGAACTTCTGGTCCGCCATGCGATCCGATGCCCGACACGGACGCACCGTCGTGTTCGCCACCCACTACCTCGACGAGGCCGACGACTTCGCCGACCGCATCATCATGATCGCGCACGGTCGGATCGTCGCCGACGGCTCCACCGCGGAGATCCGCGCGATGGCCAGCCGACGTGTCGTCTCGGCGATCGTGGACGAATCCGAACTCGCCGCCGTCGCACGCGCCATCGACGACCTCGAGGTCGTCGAACGCCGAGGCGGGCGAATCTACCTGTCCGCCAAGGATTCCGATGCACTTGCCCGCGCCCTGCTGACGGGCACGAACGCCCGCGAGGTCGAGATCGCCACGCACAACCTCGAAGACGCGTTCCTCGCCCTCACCTCCGCTGCCTGACTCCACCACCCTTCGACAGAAAGCTCCCGCCATGACCACCGCCTCGGCCTCGTCCGCCGCACCTCGATCGGCGTCACACGACACCGCACTCCGCGGATTCCTTCCCGCGCCCCTGTACATGCGCACCGACATCCGCCGCGTCCTACGCAATCGGCGTGCCCTGGTTTTCACCGTCGCCATGCCCGGTCTGCTGTATCTCGTTTTCGGCGCTACCCAGAAGTCCTCTGACACAGTCGGTTCGGGCAATGTTGCGTTCTATGTCCTGATCGGCATGGCCGTCTACGGTGCTGTCCTCGCCGCCGCCTCCAACGCTGCGTCGGTGGCACTCGAACAGCAGGCCGGCTGGACGCGCACCCTGATGATGACGCCGCTGCAACCCACCGGATACGTGGCCACCAAGGTGTGCGTGGCGTTGGCGATGGGGGCGCTGCCGATCCTGGTGCTCACGGTCGCCGGGGTCGCCACCGGCGCGCACGCCCCGGTCGGGGTGTGGATCGCCTGCCTGCTGCTCGGATGGATCGGCGCATCGGTGTTCGCCGCCTTCGGTCTGGCCGTGGGCAGCATCATGAAATCCGACGGGGCGATGCAGGTGATGGGCGGCGTGTTGGCACTGTTGGCCTTCGCCGGCAACGTGTTCGTCCCCCTCAAGGGCGTCATGCTGACCATCGCGCAGTTCACACCGATGTTCGGGGTCGTGACGCTCGCGCGGTATCCGCTCGATCACGGTGTCACCGTGTACGGCACCCACATCTCGCTCTGGGTGACCGTCGCCAACGTGATCATCTGGGCGGTGATCTTCGCCTCGACCGCCTCGTTCTTCTACAGTCGCAGTACGGCACGGCAGTGATCGGACCGTCGACCAGCAGAATCCGGAGATGATGAGCAACCGCACGAACGACCGGTGGGCACCCTGGCGCAACCTGCGCTGGGTGTTCACCGCCATCTGGATGTTGTTCCTGGCCTACCCGATCGGAGCGGTCGCCACCTCCGACCACGGCCACACCGCCAAGATCGTGGGGCTCGTCCTCATCGGACTGTTCGCCGTGGTCTACCTCTTGGCGTCGGTGTACCTACTCACCGGTCGCACCGAGGTCGAACCGCGTGGCGTATGGATCTTCGTCGTTCTGCTCATCCTGGCCGCGGGCCTGCTGCCCATCATCGGCGAGAACACCTTCGGCTCAGCACCTTTCCTGATGGTCGTCGCCGCCTTCAGCTTCCCCACCCTGTGGGCGGCGATCACCGTGGCCGCGTTGATCGTCGCGTCGATCGCGGTGCCGACGATCGCCGGGTGGGAGGTCGACGGCAGCGTCGTGATCATCCTGGTCGCCGTCGGATTCACCATGCTCGGTTTTCGCGCGCTCGCTGTTCGTGAGGGCGAACGCGAACGCGCCGAGGAGCGCCAGCGTGAGCTCAATTCCGAGTTGGCGGTGGTCGCCGAACGTGAGCGGGTGGCCCGCGACGTCCACGACATCCTCGGACACTCGCTGACGGTGATCACCATCAAAACCGAATTGGCCGGTCGCCTCGTCGATCTCGACCCGCAACGCGCGAAAGATGAGATGGCCGAGGTCAATGCGCTGGCCCGCTCCGCGCTCGCCGAGGTCCGGGCAACCGTCGGAGCTCTGCGCACCCCGGACCTGCCGAGCGTGATCGCGTCCGCACAGAGCGCCTTCCGTGCCGCGGATATCACTGCGACACTTCCCGATCCGCAGACCGCCACCCCGCATGGGGAGCTGTTCGCGTGGGTACTGCGGGAAGCCGTCACCAATGTGGTCCGCCACAGCCACGCCACTCATTGCGACGTCCGGATCGAGGACGCCACACTGACGGTGCACGACGACGGGTGTGGACTCGGCGCAGCTGTTCCCGGCAACGGCTTACGCGGACTGATCGAACGGGTGGAGTCCGCGGGTGGCACCCTGACGATCGAATCAAACACGGGCGGAACAACGTTGACGGCGGTGGTCGACGATGAGTGAACCGATCCGCCTGCTGCTCGCCGACGATCAGGCCCTGGTACGTGGCGCGCTGGCCGCCCTACTCGACCTCGAGAGCGACCTCGAGGTGGTCGCCCAGGTGGGGCGCGGCGACGAGGTCGTCGACGCCGCGCGCGAACACGCCGCCGACGTGTGCCTGCTCGACATCGAGATGCCCGGCACCGACGGCATCGAGGCCGCGGCCGCCCTGCGACGGTACCTGCCGGGGGTGCGTTCGCTGATCGTCACCACCTTCGGCCGCCCGGGGTACCTACGACGCGCCATCGACGCCGGCGCGTCCGGCTTCGTCGTGAAGGACACTCCGGCAAGCGAACTGGCCGACGCGGTGCGTCGAGTACACGCAGGTCTCCGCGTCATCGATCCCACGTTGGCCACCGAAAGCCTCACCAGCGGCGACAATCCGCTGACGCAGCGCGAATCCGAGGTGCTGCGCGCAGCGTTGTCGGGCGCGACAGTGGCAACCATCGCCACGCAGGTCCATCTGTCGGCCGGCACCGTGCGCAACCATCTGTCGTCGGCGATCGGCAAGACCGGCACCGCCACCCGCGCCGAGGCCGCCCGCGTCGCACGCGAACGCGGCTGGATCTGAGGCGGCCGGGCGCTGTCGGCGGACTGGCGGGCGCGCTCGGCGGGCCGAGGTCAGCCGAGGTCGACGTTCAGGCCGCGCAAATACGCAGCCTGACCGACGTGTTGGGCGTCGTCGTCGAGGATGCTCACCAGCCGCACCCCCAGGGTCACCGGCGGATCCCAGTTGTCGTCGATGACCCGATCGAGGTCTCCATCGCCGACACGGGCGAGGTACTCGATCGTGGCGTCATGGCTCGCGTCGTAGTAGCCCAGCAGCAGATCGGCGGGTCCGACGACGCGGAGGATGTCGTCGGGGCTCTGCCCATACCCACTCGCCGACGGCGGGAACGGCAGCGCAAAGCGCTCATACCAGCCCTGCGAGGTCCAGATCTGATCGGTGCCCGCGACGTCGGCGATCTGCGCATCCTGCACGCGCGCGAGATGCCACACCAGCCAGGCGATCGTGTTCGCGCCGGGCGCGGGCTGCCAGGACAGTCGTAGCTCCTCGATCCCGTCGAGCACGGCGTGCACGTTCTCCTTGACGCGTCCGAATCCGTCGGCGAGTACTTCGGTGGCTCTCATGCCTCCACACCTACTCCGGTATTGCACTCCGCGCATGCATGTACGGCAGAAACCCTTGTCGACGCCCGCGCAAACTTTTGCCTCGCGCCGATCCCAACCCTGGTCACCGGCGGTCGCGTTGCCCACCATGGGCGGGGTGTCCGACTCTGCCTCGTCCCTGCACCGACGTCCGATCCGGTTCAACGCCTTCGACATGAATTGTGTTGCGCACCAATCCCCCGGGCTGTGGCGCCACCCCGATGACCGCTCGTGGGAGTACAACACTCTCGACTATTGGGTCGACCTGGCGATCCTGTTGGAGAGCGGCGGATTCGACGGGTTGTTCATCGCCGACGTCCTCGGCACCTATGACGTCTATGGCGGCACCGACGAGGCCGCGATCCGGCAGGGGGCGCAAATCCCCGTCAACGATCCGCTGTTGCTGGTGTCGGCGATGGCGTATGCGACCGAGCACCTCGGATTCGGGATCACCACCGGCACGGGATTCGAGCATCCCTACCCGTTCGCCCGGCGGCTGTCGACGCTGGATCACCTGACGCGCGGTCGGCTCGGCTGGAATGTGGTCACCGGCTACCTGCCGTCGGCGGCCCGCAACATGGGCGCCGCCGATCAACTCGAGCACGACAGCCGCTATGACCACGCCGACGAGTACCTGACCGTCCTCTACAAACTGTGGGAGGGCTCCTGGGAATCCGACGCGGTACGCCGCGACCGTGCCGCGGGCGTGTTCGCCGATCCCGACAAGGTCCATCACATCGGTCACCGCGGCGAGCACTTCACGGTGCCCGGCATCCATCTGTCCGAGCCCTCCCCACAGCGCAGCCCGGTGATCTACCAGGCCGGCGCGTCGGTGCGCGGCCGCCGGTTCGCCGCGGCCAACGCCGAGGCGATCTTCGTCGCCGCACCCACCAAAACCATTCTGCGCGAAGTGGTGTCGAAGATCCGGGAAGAACTCGTCGCCGCCGGCCGCGACCCGTACGACGCCCGCATCTACACCTTGTTGACCATCATCACCGACTCGACGCCGGAGGCCGCCCGCGAGAAGGCCGCCGAGTATCGGCGTTACGCCAGCGACGAGGGGTCGTTGGTGTTCATGTCGGGATGGATGGGCCTGGACCTGTCCTCCTACGATCTCGACGAACCCATCGGCAACGTGCACAGCAATGCCATCCAGTCCGCTGTCGCCGCCTTCGCCCAGGCGGACGAATCGGGCCACGAGTGGGCGGTCCGCGACATCGCCGCATGGGGCGGCATCGGCGGGATGGGACCGGTGCTCATCGGGTCGGGTGATGAGATCGCCGAGGCCCTGCAGGGCTGGGTCGACGACACCGACGTCGACGGCTTCAACGTGGCCTACGCCGTCACACCCGGGTCCTTCGCCGACATCGTCACCCACGTCATCCCGGCCCTGGAACGTCGCGGGGTCTATCGTCGCCAATACACGCCGGGTACGTTGCGTCACAAGCTGTTCGGACGTGGCGATCTGCTCCCCGACAACCATCGGGGTGCGTCGTTCCGTGTCGGCGGCGCGAATTCGACCATTGACGACTCGGTGCGCGCTGCCGCGCGTGGGCGGGTGCCGACCCGATAGCCGTCGCCCGCTCCGCGCGTCGGCGGCGACGCCTATCGCCCATCATGCGGTGCCGGCGTCATAGGGTGGCGTGGTGAGCAGCGAGCGCGGCGCGACGCCCGACAGTCCGGACAAAGCCGCCCGAAGGCGACGGGTACCGCGAAACGGGCACGGCCACAGTCACTCCCATTCACTGAACGACATCGCTGCCGACCTGACACCCATGGCGCGACGCATCGTCATCGGTGCACTGAGTGTGTTCGGACTGGCGATGATCGCCGGAATCGTGCTGCTGTGGCCCTCGGGGGGTGAGCACCCGATCCCCGCACAGTTCCGGGGTGCCGACGGCGGTGCGATCCACGCCGTCGACGGCAAGATCGTCAGCCAGACCCGCGGTGATTGCCTGAATCAGATGGTCGGCACGATCGCCGACACCGCCGACATCCCGATCTCCGGCGCGGGCACCGGACCCTGTATCGAGAGCGTCGTGTCGATCACCTCCGGCTCCGATTCCGGGAAGTACACGCTGCTGGAGGTACCCACCAACCGGGCGCAATCCGGCAGCGGGCCCGACTCGTCTGCGCAAACCCTCGGCGCGCCCGACGATCCACAGCCCGGTCAGCCGACCCTGCACATCGGCGACGCGGTCCGGATGAGCACCACCCCCGGCCCCGACGGCCAACCGCGCTACACGTTCTTCGACTTCGGCCGGACCACCTCGACGATCGTGTGGGCGATCCTGTTCGCGGGTGCGATCATCCTCGTCGCCGCGTGGCGCGGACTGCGGTCGTTGATCGGACTCGTCTTCGCCTTCGTCGTGCTCGGTGCCTTCACCCTGCCCGCCATCCTCGACGGCGAATCGCCGGTTGCGGTCGCGGTGGTCAGTTCGGCCGCCATCCTGTTCGTCGTGCTCTACCTCGCGCACGGCATCAGCATGCGGACCAGTTCGGCCCTGCTCGGAACGCTGATGTCGTTGCTGCTGGCCGGGGTGTTGAGCTGGGCGTCGATCACCACCATGAACCTCACCGGACTCTCCAGCGATCAGACGACGAATCTGCAGGTCTACCAGGGGGGCATCTCGGTCAGCGGTCTGCTGCTTGCCGGTTTCATCATCGGTACGCTCGGTGTGCTCAATGACGTGACGATCACCCAGGCGTCGGCTGCGTTCGAACTCGCCGCGGCCGGGGAGCCGAGCCGCCTGGCCACCTTCCGCGCGGCCATGCGGGTGGGACGCGATCACATCGCGTCCACCGTCTACACCCTGGTGTTCGCCTATGCCGGTAGCGCTTTGCCACTGTTGCTGTTGTTCTCGGTGGCGCGCCAGCCGTTCGGTTCGCTGCTGACCAGCGACACCGTCGCCGTCGAGTTGGCGCGATCGTTCGTCGGCGGTATCGCCATCGCGCTGTCGGTGCCGCTGACCACCGGGATCGCCGCGGCCCTGGCCCGACCGTCGGGTGCGCGCGCCGCCGAAGGCCCAGCCGCCGAGGTCTCCGGCACCCCGAGAGTTGACGCGCCGCTCACCGACTCACGAACAGCGCCGGCACAATCGGCGTCATCGCGACCTGCCTCCCCTCGTCCCGAGCCCACACGGCGGCCACCGGCACGAAGGGCACCGGGACCACAGGCCCCGAAACCACAGGCAACGGTTCGGGACGCCCCGAGCCCACCGCCGTCACGGCGTGCACCGGAGCCGCCACCACGAACCGGCCGGCACTCGATGCCGGACTGACTCAGCGCACGCGAGATCAGCCCAATCCGCACTGTCCGGTCGGGATGGTGGAGAGATTGCGTCCGAGCCAGTCACCGATCTTGGTGAGCATGGCGGTGCCATCGGAGAACTTGCCGCTGCGCGGAACGGCGGCCATCGACACGGCCACCTGACCACCGGGAACGGTGAGGATGCCCAGTTGACGCACCAGGAACGCCGACGACGTCCCGGTGCCCGGGCCCCAGCCGCCCTTCACGGCCGTGGCGCTCACCTTCTGGTTGGTCCGGGCGAGGTTGGCCACGCCCCATCGTTGGTTGGGTCCGACCGCACCCATCAGGGCCAGCAGCCGATCGGTGCCGGGCATACAGGGCAGGTGTGCCCCGAATATCGCCTGATCGGCCAGTGCCCACATGGTGTAGCCGGGGTAGGACGTCGCCGAGTCGAGCTGTGAGCTGACGTGGGTGTTGAGGTCGTGGCCTTCGCGCAGGACCGCGGTCACCGCATCGACCGGTGTCGCGCCGGGACCGAGCTGGGTCCAGAGATCCCCCGCGGCGTCGTTGTCGGACACCGTGATGGCCTTGGTCTCGTCGTCGACCACCGCCGAGCCGAGCCGACGTTCGGCGGCCAGCGACACCGGGACCTTCAGCGTCGACCACGCCCGTCCTGTGGTGAAGGTACCCAACGAGATCACCGAGTCCGACCCGACCGGCGCGAGAGCGAGGCCGATCGCGCCCGGGGTGGTCTTGGCCAGCGACTTCTGGAACGGCGCAAAGGACTTGGTCAACGCCTCCTGCGGCGGCACGGGCGGGGTCAGCCACGTCCGCAGCGGTTCGGGCAGGGGCGGTAACGCGGGCATCGCCGGAACGGGGAACGGCAGCGGCGCGGCACCTGCCACGCCTGCTCCGGCGAGACCGGCGCTCGCCACCACCAGCGTCGTCGCACACGCCACGGCCCATCGCTTCCACAACGCCACACAAGCCTCCTGAGTCACTTCAGTAACATCAAGAACTCTAACGGCCTGCTGGACACCACCGCGTGCCCGGCCGATCAACCGAGACCGCACCGTGTGCGGGCCGTGACCGGGACACCGGCGGCGCCGAACGATCGGTATCGAGCAGCGGTCGGGGTCAGCTCGTGGTGATCAGCGGTCGGGGTCAGCGGCACCGGCCGCGTGGCAGGGCGGCGATGTTCTGGTTCAGCCAGTTGCCGAGGGCGTTGAGCGCCGCGGTGCCCGACGACATCGACCCGCCGACGGCGCTCATCGCCACCGCGCTCTGCTGACCGTCGCGGTAGGTGAGGACGCCGATCTGCCGCACCAGGTAGGCACCGTCGACGCCGGGGCCCCACCCACCTTTGACGGCGGTGGTCTTGGGGATCTGCATGATCTCCACACCCCACTGCTGGTTGCCGGCGACCTGGCCCATCAGCGAGAGCACGTGACCGGTGCCCGGCATGCACGGCAGATGTCCGGCGAATGTCGCCGCATCCGGCAGCGTCCAGCGGGTCTGCCCGAAGATCGTGAAGCCCGAGCGCAACTGCTGCGAGGGCACCACGGTGTTCGGGTTGCCGCCCTCGCGCAGCACCGCGGTCACCTTGGCCGACGCCTCGGTGTTGCTGCCGAGTGACGCCCAGAGTTGTTCGGCCGCTTGGTTGTCGGAGTTGATGATGGCGTTGCTCTCCGCTGTGGACGTCCCGTTCTCGCGTTCGGCGGCCACGGCGAGCGGCACCTTGATCGTCGACCACGCCACGCCGGGATCGCGGTCACCGAACAGCAGGCTCGCCGTCGCATTCGGGCCGACCGGGGCGACCGCGATGCCCACCCGCAGTCCGGTCCCTGCGGCGACGCGTCGGAATCCCGCGGCCAGAGCGGGATTCGCGCCGGCGCTGGGCTGCGTCGACGATGCCGACGCCGAGGCCGATGACGAGGGCGAGGGCGAGGGCGAGGCGTACACGGTGACAGTGGATCGCGGCGCGGGCGACTCCGCGGTCGCGCAGCCGGTCATCACCATCACCCCGGCAACGGCCAGCGCCACGCCGGCGACCGACACGCTCACCGCTCGGCCACGTCGCTTCCCCATCGACACTCCCCTCACCTGCGTTTCCCGGTCACCGGTCGCCGCCGCCTGCCACGAGGGCACGCGGCCGGACCCGACATCACGGCAGGACATAGACGACGGCGTTGTTGCCACCCTGACACACCACCGCCGAACCCTGTGGGGCACACGCCATCGTGTAGGCCTGCCCGGTGACCGGGCTGTAGGCGACCACCGCGCGCGACTGACCGTAGGAGCCCGAGTTGTTGTACGCATCGCGCACCGCCTGCGCGAACGCACAGCTGGTCACCTGCGAGCCGATCGCCGACGTCGCATCACAGGGAACCGCATTGGGCGGGAACGATGGCGCGGCGGTCACCGTGGGCTGGTTGGTGATCGGCGGTGCCGCGGTGATCGTGGTCGTCGTCGGTGACTGCGCCGTCGAGTCGTCGCCCGAATTGCGCGTGAACAACCAATAGGCCCCGACGCCGAGCAGACCGAGCACGGCCACCACGATCACGGCGGTGACCGCGATGACCAGCGAACGGTCCCGCCGCGGTTCGGTATAGCCGGGTTGCCCATACGGCGGATACCCCGCGGGCATGCCGCCGGGCACCTGCGGGCCCGAGAACTGTTGTGGCCCCGACACATTCTGGGGTCCCGAATAGTTGTGGGGTCCCGAATAGTTCTGGGGTCCCGAATAGTTCTGGGGCCCCGAATAGCTCTGGGGCCCCGACACATTCAGTGTGCTCCCACCGCCGACCGGGCCGATCGGCCCGACAGGCCCCGACGGTCGGATCTGGGTGGCGCGCATCGCCTCGTCGTTCGCCGCGGCAGCACCGAGCACGGTCGGCGGGGCCGGCTTGCGCAGGTCCGGGCCGGGTTGTCCGGGCATGGCGGTCGGGACGATCGTCGTCGTGCCGTCACCGGTCTCGCCGGTCAGTGCGGCGCGGGCCGCCGACGCCAGTTCGGTGGCGCTGCCGTAGCGCCGCGCCGGCTCGGGGTCCAGGCCGCGGCTGATGACCGCGTCCATCGCCCGGGGCACCTCGGCGTTGACGCTGCTCGGTGCGGGAGGCGGGGACATGACCGCGGCCTTGATCGCCGAGCTGATCGTGTCGGCGGGATGCGGCACACGCCCGGTGAGGCTTTCGAACAGGACACAGGTGAGTGCGTAGATATCGCTGGCGATACTCACCGGGACGGCATCGAACAGTTCCGGGGCCATGTACGCGATCGACCCGATGGCGGTGCCGGCCTGCGTGAGGTGGGTGTCGTCGGAACCGTGGGCGATACCGAAGTCCACGAGATAGGCGAAGTCGTTCTGCGCGATGAGGATGTTCTCGGGTTTGATGTCGCGATGCACCAGACCGTCGGCGTGGGCGGCGTCGAGTGCCGAGGCCACCTGCTCGATGATGGTGACCGCCCGTGCCGGGGCGAGCGCGTGCTCACGCCGCAACAGCGCGCGCAGATCCTCACCCGCGACGAGTCGCATGTCGATGAACAACACACCGTCGATCTCTCCCCAGTCGTGGATCGGGATGACGTGGGGTTCGCCGAGCCGCGCGGCCGCGTGGGATTCGCGCCGGAACCGTTGCTGATAGACGGCGTCGTCGGCGAGGCCGGGATTGAGCAGTTTGAGCGCTACCTCGCGGTCCTTGGTGGTGTCGTAGGCGCGGTAGACCTCACCCATCCCGCCCCGACCCAGCAACTCGTCCAGGCGATACGGCCCGAACTGGGTGTTGACGCGACTCGTTGACATGCTGTGAGCATAACGGTGCACACCGACAAATCGACCGTCGTCGGCGGTCCGGGTGAACGACCTCGCGATCGTCTCAGCGGCGATTCATTCGCTCAGATGACACCGTGTACGGGCGGGTTCTCGTCACGCAGGACCTTGCGTCCGATGTGCTGCAGTTTCCAGCGCACCGGATCGTGCAGGGTGTGCGTTCGGGCGTTGCGCCAGAAGCGATCCAAGCCGGTGCCGGCAGCAGCACTGCGGGTGCCGCCCACCTCGAACAGCGCCGATCCGATGCCGGTGGCGACGCGGTCGGCGACGACCTTGGCCGCGGCCACCGCAATCGACGCGTCGGCGACTGCGCCCACATGTGCGTCGTGGTCGGCGCCGTCGGCGGTGGCGGTCTCGCTCGGGGTGAACCCGGTGGCCCGGTCGACCGCACGTCCGGCGGCGTCGAGGGTCGCCTCGGCGGTGATGAGGTCGACGCCGAGCTCACCGAATCGTTGCACCAACAGCGGATCGTCGACGGCCCGCTCGACACCGGCCTCGAACCACGGTCGGGCACTGGTGCGCACGAACTCGACGGCGGTGTCGAGGGCGCCGCGTGCGATGCCGACGTCGATCGCGACATGCAGCAACTGGGCGAACGCACCGTATCCGGTGGGCCGGGAAACCGCGGGCGCGCGGGCGACGAGGTCTGCGGCATCGACGGCGACACCCCGCAGCCGCACCGTCCCCGAGCCGGTGGTCTTCTGCCCCAAGGCATCCCAGTCGTCGACGAGCTCCACCCCGGGCGCGTCGGCGGGGATGAACGCCACGTACTCACCACCGTCGAGGTGTTCGTCGGCGTCATGCCGGGCCAGCACGGCCAGCGTGTCGGCGAACAACGAGCCGGTGGCATAGAACTTCTCGCCGTCGAGACGGAACCGGCCGGGACCGTCGGCGACGAGCGTGGTGGAGATGTCGGCGATCGTCTTACCGCCGCGCTCGGATTGCGCGTTGGCCACCCGGCCGCCGCGCAGCACGGCGTCGAAGTGCTTGCGTGCCAACTCTTCCGACGCTGCGAGCCGCAGCAGGTTCAGATAGACGAAGTGACTGTGCGGAATCTGCGCGATGTTGGGATCCGCGGCGGCGAGGATGCGCGTCACATCGGCGACCACGCTCGGTGCCAGGTCCGGCCCACCGAATCGGGCCGGCACGGTGATGGCGAGCAGCCCGCTCGCCGACAACTCGTCGATCTCCTCGTGGGGCAGCCGTCGCTGCGCGTCGCGTTCGGCGGCGCCGGAGGCGAACCGATCGGCGAGGGCGTGCGCGGCGGCCCGGGCCCGCGCGGCCGAATCCAGCCGCGCGGCACCACGATCGGCCCGCACCGCAGAAGTGGTGAGGCTCATCTCAGCCGACGGTGCTGCGCTGCGCGGCTTCGAGCTCTCGGACGAGGGGGAGGACACGCTCGCCAAAATACTCGATCTCTTCCTGGAAGTGCAGGAATCCACCGAGGATGAGATCGACGCCGAGACGCTTGTAGGCCACGATTCGCTCGGCGACCTGCTCGGGCGTGCCGATCAGCTGGGTACGGAAACCGTCGTTGTACTGCACGAGATCCTCGAAGGAGGAATCGGCCCACATACCGGTCTTGTTGCCGGTGGAGTTGCCCGCCTGCTGCACCGCCGACCGGAAGCCCTCCACCGCAGGACGATTCGCCTTCTCGACGATCTCGCGCAGGGTGTCGCGGGCCTCGGCTTCGGTGTCGCGGGCGATGATGAAGCCGTTCAGCCCGAAGCGCACCTCACGCTCGTGGGCCTGTGCGACGGCACGCAGATCGTCGAGCTGCTCGGTGACGCCGTCGAAGTCCTTGCCGTTGGAGAAGTACCAGTCGGAGAAGCGGCCACCGTTGTTGCGGGCAGCGGTCGAGTTACCGCCTTGGAACAGTTCGGGATTGGGACGCTCGGGGGTGTTGAGCGGCTTGGGCTTGAGGGTGAAGTCGTGGATGCGATAGAAGTCGCCACGGAAGTCGACGTTGTCCTCGGTCCAGATCTTGCGGATCACCTCGAGGAATTCCGCGCTGCGGCGGTACCGTTCGTCGTGCTCGAGCCACGGCTCGCCGAGGTGGGTGAACTCGTCCTTGAACCATCCGCTGACCACGTTGATCGCAAAGCGTCCGTTCGACAGGATGTCGGCGGTCGCACCGAACTTCGCGAGCACGGCCGGATGCCACAGGCCCGGGTGGATGGCGGCGATCAGCTTGAGCCGCTGGGTGGCCAGCAGCAGCGCGAGACTGAAACTGGTGGACTCATGCTGGAATTCCGCACCGTAGGACGCCTCGTAACGGACCTGAGACAGCGCGTATTCGAAGCCGTTGTTCTCGGCGGTCTGCGCGAGTTTGACGTTGTACTCGTAGTCCCAGCTGGTCCGCTGCTCGATGTCACTGGTCACCAGCCCACCGGACACATTGGGCACCCAGTAGGCGAACTTGATCTCGTCGGCGATCTTCTCGGTGGACACGGGTCTCCTGCTCGTCATGTGAACGCGACGCACCGACGACGCGGTGCGCGACAACGTCGGCCATCTTCACCCGAGAAGCCGGCGCGGCCCACCCTTGAAATCGGCGTGCGCGAAAACCCTCGCCGCACGTGGAGTCCTTCCGGATCGGGCGCCTACCCGTACTTTCCCTACCCGCTCTTCCACTGCCCCATGCCGAGGAACACCATCACCAACTGCCGTTCGGTGCGCTGCACGATGTCGGCCTCGGCGTCGCGCCCGCGGTGCTCACCGTCGAGCAGGTCGGCCACCGCGGTCAGCATGATGGTGACGATGAGTTCGGCGGCCAGTTCGAGGTCTTGCGGTTGCCACTGCGAGAGATCGGGGATGCGCGACAGATCGATGGCGAGTTCCTTGGAGAACAACCGCAGTTCGGTGTCGATCGCGCGACGGATCTCGGCGACCCCGCCGTGCTGTTCGCGGATCAGGAAGCGGTAGTCGGTCTCGTGCTCGTGTACATGGCGCAGCAGGATCGCCAACGAATTCTGTGCGGTCGGCAGCGCCTGACGAGCAGCGAGATCGCGCCGACCCTCGCGCAGTGTGCGGCGCAGGATCCGCATCGAGTCCTCGACGAGGGTGACGCCGAGATCTTCCATCGACGCGAAGTGTCGGTAGAACGCCGTCGGGACGATCCCCGCGCCGCGGGCGACCTCCCGCAGACTGATGCTGGCGAAGCTGCGTTCGCTCACCAGGTCCAGCGTGGTCTCGAGCAGCGCCTGCCGGGTGCGGTTCTTGCGATCGGCCCGGCTCTCCGGTTCCGCAGGCCGCGGGGCACGCGAAGTGGGGCGGCGGGTCCGGGTCACCTAAGCGAGTCTAGGACATCGCGGTGTGTCCCCGGTGCCGGGTCCACGGCGCGCCGAACCCGCGAGAAGCGCTCTCACCTGCGGTTACCGCCAGAAGAGGACGGGGCCAGGCCGACGAGTTCGGCCAGCCGGGCACGGTGGTGATAGCCGTTGCCGAGCGCCAGCTGGTCGGCCTTGGCGCGCTTGAGGTACAGGTGCGCGGGATACTCCCAGGTCATGCCGATGCCACCGTGGAGTTGGATGCATTCCTCGGCGGCCCGGACGGCGACGTCGCCGCAGTACGACGCGGCGAGGTGTGCGGCGATCTCGGCATCGGCGTCGCCTCGTGCTGCGGTGTCGGCGGCGTAGCGGGCGGCCGCACCCGCCGAGGACACCTCGAGCCACAGATCGGCGAGCCGGTGCTTGATGGCCTGGTACGACCCGATCTGCCGCCCGAACTGCCTGCGCTCCTTCACGTACGTGAGAGTCGTCTGCAGACACCACTGGGCGACGCCGAGTTGTTCCGAGGCCAGGAGCGCCGCACCGGTGAGCAGCGCTGCCTGTACCGCGTCGCCGCCGTCGCCGGACCCGACACGCCGGCCGAGGGCGTCGGTGAACTCGAGATCGGCCAGCGGCCGCGTCATGTCCAGCGCGAGGGCCGGCGTCACCGTGACACCCGGTGAATCAGAACGCACCGCATACAGTTCGACGCCGTCGGCACCGTCGGCGGGCACGATCAGCACGTCGGCGTCGGTTGCGCCGGCGACCGTGGTCACCCGACCCGACACGGCGCCGTCGGGCCCGACGGTGGCCGACGGCCGTGGGTGGGTCGCCGACAACCCGACCGCGAGTGCCGCGGTCGTGGCCCCTTCGGCGAGTTGTGGCAGGAGTTCGGTGTCGCCGGCGCGCAGCAGGACGGCGGTGGCGATGATCGCGCTGCTCAGGAACGGAACCGGGGCGACGGCTCGTCCGACCTCCTCACTCACGACCGCCGCCTCACGCTCGGAAGCGCCTGCGCCACCCAGTGATTCGGGGATCAGCAACGCCGCGAGACCGAGATCGGCGGCCAGCGTGCGCCACACCTGTGAGAAGTCGGGCGCGTCGGACTCGTAGGCCTTGACGACGACGTCGGCGGGCAGCCGGTCGGCGAACAGGCGTCGCACCGAATCACGCAGCGCCTCTTCGGTATCGGAGTACTGCAGATCGGCGGTCACCGACGGTGCCGGTGGAGTGGCCGTCGGGCCAGGGGTGCTCATCGGGGCAGGTCCTTCCAGGCGATGTCCTTGTCGACGCGGTGTTCGGGCGGTAGGCCCAGCACCCGTTCGGCGACCACGTTGCGCAGGATCTCCGAGGTGCCGCCCTCGATGGAGTTGCCCTTGGCGCGCAAATACCGGTAGCCGGTATCGCGTCCGGTGAAGTCGACGGTCTCGGGGCGACGCAGTTTCCACTCGTCGTAGCGCAATCCGTCCTCGCCGGCGATCTCGAGGTCGAATCCGGAGATCTGTTGCGCCTGCCGGGCGAAGGCGAGCTTCATCGCCGAACCCTCCGGGCCCGGCTGTCCCGCGGCGAGCTGCTGACGCAGACGTTCGCCGGTGAGGCGGGTGACCTCGGCGTCGACCCACAAGCGCATCAACGTGTCGAGCTTCGCCGGATCCCGGACCTCGGGATGGGTGCGCCAGCGCTGCGTGAGCTTTCCGATCATGCCGCCCTCGCGCGGTGCGCCCGATCCGATGGCGACGCGTTCGTTGTTGAGCGTCGTCGTCGCCACCCGCCACCCGTTGCCGACCTCACTGATCCGATCGGTGTCGGGGATGCGGACGTCGGTGAGGAACACCTCGTTGAACTCGGCTTCGCCGGTGATCTGTCGCAGCGGCCGGATCTCGATACCGGGATCACTCATGTCGACGATGAAGTAGGTCAGGCCGGCATGTTTGGGCGCCGACGGATCGGTGCGGGCGACCAGGATGGCGCGCTGGGCGTTGTGCGCACTCGAGGTCCAGACCTTCTGTCCGTTGACGATCCAGCCGTCGCCGTCGGGGACGGCGCGCGTGGCCACCGCCGCCAGATCCGATCCGGCGCCGGGCTCGCTGAACAACTGGCAGTAGATGTGCTCGCCGAGGTACAGCGGTCGCAGCAGTCGGCGCCGCTGCTCCTCGGTCCCCAGCGCCGCGATGGTCGGCGCCGCCATGCCGAGACCGATGCCGTTGCGCGACTTGGCCGGTCCGGGTGCACCGGCTGCGGTGAGCAACTCATCGACCAGGGCCTGGTGGCTCTGCGCGATCCCCAGTCCACCGTCACCGGGGCGGAAGTGCACCCATGCCAGCCCGGCATCGAATCGTGCGGCCAGGAAGTCTCGTTCGGGCGTGGTGGCCGGATCGTGTTGGGCCAGTAGCCTGCTCACACGGGCGCGTAGATCTACGGCCACGTCGTCGACGTCGGTGTCCACGGGAGTCCTCTCGGTGGGTGTCGGGATGGGGGGATCTGTTCAGCGGAGTGCGCCGCCGAAAGCGCGATAAGGCGCCGCGTCGCCGAGGTGTTGCCCGCCGTCAATGGTCATGATCTCGCCGGTCATCCAGGAAGCGGCGTCGGAGGCGAGGAACACGATGGCCGAGGCGACATCGGTGGGTTCACCGATCCGCCCGAGTGCGGTGGCCTCGGAGACCTGCGCCTCGTGTTCCTTCCACAGCGCCTCGGCCAGGCGCGTCCGCACGATCCCGGGGGCCACGGCGTTGACCCGCACACTCGGTGAGAGTTCCAGCGCCAGTTGCCCTGTCACGTAGATCAGTGCCGCCTTGGAGGCGTTGTACATGCCGATGCCCGGTTCGTGACCGAGACCGCCGATGGATGCGGTGTTGATCACCGATCCGCCGTGCGCACCCATCCACGCCCGTACGGCGAGTCCGGTCCACAGGATCGGGCCCCACAGGTTCACGTCCATCGTCTTGGCGAATCGCCCGTGATCCTGGGCGATGAGTGGTCCATATGCGGGATTCGTGCCGGCGTTGTTGACGAGGATGTCGAGCGATCCGAAGTGTTCGAGGGTGGTGTCGATGCAGGCGCGGGCCTGATCCTCCTCCGCCGCGTGGGCGGCGATGCCGAGGACGTTGGGGCCGATCGCCTCCGCAGCGGCCCGCGCCGCGTCGGGTTTACGTGAGGTGACCACCACGTTGGCGCCCGCCGCGGCCAGTGCCGCGGCCGCAGCCGAACCGATCCCCCTCGAGGCGCCGGTGACCAGGGCCGTGCGGCCGTGCAGATCCGGGAGCATTGTCATTCGTTTCGCCTTTCGCGAGTAACTTGGGTCTCCCCGTCATCTGAACTCAACGTGATCGCCCGAGCTGACGAATCCAGTCCCGGGTGGTCGACGGGTCGATCACGTCGTCGAGTTCGAACGTGGTGGCCGAGTGCAGCGCCTTGCCGTGCTCGTAGGCCTTCGCGAGGAGGTCTGCGAACAGCGCGTCCCGCTCGGCGGGGTCGGCGACGGCGTCGAGTTCTTTGCGAAAGCCCAGGCGTACCGCACCTTCGAGGCCCATACCGCCGATCTCCCCGGTCGGCCACGCGATGGTGAATTCCGGTGCGTGAAAGGACCCGCCGGCCATGGCCATCGCACCGAGACCGTAACCCTTGCGCAGGATCACGGTGCCGAACGGTACGGTCAATCGCGCACCGGCGGCGAAGAAGTTGCCGAATCGACGCACCGTCGCCTGCTCCTCGGACTCCGGCCCGACCATGAAACCCGGTGTGTCACACAGCGTGACGAGGGGCAGTCCGTGTGCTTGGCACAGCGTCAGGAATTCGGCGGCCTTGTCGGCGGCCTCGGCGTCGATCGCTCCCCCGAGGTGCCGGCTGGAATTGGCCAACAGGCCGTAGGCCACACCCTCGACCCGGATCAACGCGGTGACGATGCCGCGGCCGTAGACGGGTCGCAACTCCAGCACCGATCCGACGTCGGCGATCGACTCGATGGCGGCGTGGATGTCGTAGGCGCGCAAGCGGTTCTCCGGGACGACGTGTCGCGCCGATCGCGGATCAGGTGCTTCCCATCGATCGTCATCGCCCTGGAAGTAGGACAGGTAGTGCCGTGCGGTGGCCACGGCGTCGGCTTCGTCGCGCGCGAGCACGTCGATGACGCCGTTGCGGGTCTGCACGTCGACCGGTCCGATCTCCTCCGGAGCGAACACCCCGAGACCGCCGCCTTCGATCATCGCCGGTCCACCCATGCCGATGTTGGCGTCGGGAGTGGCAATGAGGACGTCGCATGCGCCGGCGAGTGCGGCGTTGCCGGCGAAGCAGCGGCCGGAGACGACGGCCACCGTCGGCACCACCCCGCGCAGGCCCGCCATCGACCGGAAGGTGTCGAGTTCGAGCCCTGCGGCGCCGAGGGCGTCGGTGTCGCCGGGACGCCCGCCGCCACCCTCGGCGAAGAGTACGAGCGGAATCCGCTTGCGCCGGGCCACCTCCAGCAGTCGGTCGGTCTTCACATGGTTGCGCATGCCCTGCGTGCCCGCGAGGACCGTGTAGTCGTAGGAGATGACGACGGCCTCCGCCGCGGAAGCACCGAAGCGGTCGGCGCCGATCGTCGCGACCCCACCCACGAGGCCGTCGGCCGGGGTGTTGGCGATGAGGTCCGCTTCGCTGCGGCGGGTGCGTTGGGCCGCGAGGGCCAGCGCACCGTATTCGGTGAAGGTGTCGGGATCGATGAGGTCGGCGATGTTCTCCCGGGCGGTGCGCCGCGAGCGCCGGTGTCGCTTGGCAACGGCGTCGGGACGCCCCTCGTCGAGCGTGACGGCGTGGCGAGCGATCACCTCGGCCAGATCGGGACGGATGTGGTCGGGGTCCACGACGGTCGCGTTCGCCTCGGCGTCGTCGTGGTCGGCGTCGGCGACCACCAGCAAAGGCGTTCCGGCGCTGACGGATTGACCCTCGTCGACGAGACTGCGTCGAATCTCGACCGGGTGGGGGTCGGCGACGACGTGCTCCATCTTCATCGCCTCGAGGATCACCAGCGTCTCGCCGCCGGCCGCCGTGGTGTCGGCGGCGGGAGTGGAGACGACGACGCCCGCCATCGGGGCGGTGATCACCCGCTCGTCGGTACCGATGCTGATGTCGGCGCGGGCGGGGATGTCGCCCGCCGACGTCACCTCCGCACGCTCACCGGCGAACCGGTCTGCGGCCGAGCTCAATTCGGCCAGATTCTGTTCGACGAAGTCCGTGGTCAGTGCGGCCGTCCCGAATTCCTTGGCCGCCAGTACGGCCCGGAGCAGATCGATGGTGGTCTCGACGCCCCCGATGGCGAAGTCACGTAATGCCGTGTCGAGTTTGCGGGCGGTGACGGCGACGTCGTCGGAGCGGGTGTGGGCGATCACCTTGGCCAGCAAGGAATCGAACCGCGGACTCAGCGTCAGGCCCGGCCGGCCGTGCGTATCGACGCGGATTCCAGGGCCGGTCGGCGCCGAAAAGACCTGCAGCGTACCAGAATCGGGAGTCGTGGCGCCGTCGGCGCCGATCCTCTCGGCGTTGACCCGTGCCTGGATCGCCACCCCGCGCGCCCGAGCCGCAGTACCGTTCACACCGTCGGCCGTGGCGAGAATACCGGCCGGCAGATCGAGTTCCTCGTACGTGGCGCCGGCGGCGATGTGGAGTGCGGTGGCCACCAGATCGACGTCGGTGACCTCCTCGGTCACCGTGTGCTCGACCTGGATGCGGGGATTGACCTCGAGGAAGACGAATCTTGCGGCAGTGACCAAGAATTCGACGGTCGCCAGGCCACGGAAGTCGTGGGCGGCGCACAGCACGACCGCGGCACGGTGGATGCCGCGCCGGATCGCGTCGTCGAGGTCTGGCGCCGGTGCGATCTCCACCAGTTTCTGCCGTCTGCGTTGCACGCTGCAGTCCCGGTCGCCGAGCGCGAGTGCCCGCACCGTGCCGTCCGCGGCGGGAGCGGCGACGACCTGGACCTCGATGTGGCGTGCACCCGTGAGCAGTTCCTCGGCGAACAACGCGGCAGTGCCGAAGCCCATCTGAGCTTCGGCGGTGCATGCGCGAAACGCAGCGGGGAGATCGGCCGGGATGGTGACCGGGCGCATGCCCCGTCCCCCTCCGCCGGCGACGGCTTTGAGCATGATCCCGGCGGAATGGGCCCGCAGGAACTCGTCAGCTTGGTGTTCGTCGATTCCGGAGGCGGTCGCATCGAGCACCGGAATCGACGCCGATACCGCCGCGTCCCGGGCGGCGGCCTTGTCTCCGAACGTGCGCAGTACGTGCGAATCCGGGCCGACGAATCGGAGCCCGGCGGTACGGCACGCATCGGCGAAATCGGCATCCTCACTGAGGAATCCGTAACCGGGGTGAACCATCGTCGCACCGGCCGAGGACGCGGCCGACACCAGTGCCGCGGCATCGAGATAGGCGGCGGGACCGGTACCGGGAAGCGCGACGGCCGTGGTGGCCGCTCTGACATGCGGAGCGTCCGCGTCGTCGACGGAGTACACGGCGACCGTGCGGAGGCCGAGCTCCGATGCCGTTCGGAGGATCCGCAGCGCGATCTCGCCACGGTTGGCCACGAACAGCGTTGTCGGCGCCTGGCTCACGTCAGTGTTCCTTCCTCCGGGTGTGTTCCTTCCTCCGGGTGTGTCCGACGCTACACCGATACCTGAACCTGACCTCACCCTCATCACCACCTCGGCCGCTTCTGCGACCACTGTGTCGTCGATCACATCGGATCGAGGGCTGTGACGCGATCACGAACCGCGCCGACCCCTTGACGGATCCGGCCGGAAACGTGCCACACTGTTCGGAGTACAGATGTTCACTCACCAGAGTGAGACGAACGGAGCCAGCCCCCATGAGCATCCGCCTTCCCGAAATGTTCTCCTCGATCATCGAGGCGACCATGTCCCCTCATCCGGTCGACCGCTATCTCGAACTGGTCGACCCGATGCTGACCTGGCGTGACCTACGCGCCCGAGTGATCCGCGTCGAGCGTCCGACCGCCCGAACGGTCCGGCTCACCCTGGCGCCGACGCGCCAGTGGCAGGGACACGAAGCAGGTCAATTCATCCAGCTCAGCGTTGTTGTCGATGGCGTGCGCCAGACCCGTTGCTTCTCTCCCGCCAACGCTGCCGCGGGACCCGAGGGCGCCGTCGAGCTGACCATCACCGCACACGACGACGGCCTGGTCTCGCGGTATCTGCGCAAGACCGCCGCGGTCGGCGACGTCTACGGCCTCTCGCAGGCTGCGGGCGACTTCGTCCTACCCGCCGAGGGGGTACGTGCGCCGGTGTTCATCAGCGGCGGTAGCGGCATTACACCTGCACTCTCAATGCTGCGTACGCTCGTTGCGAATGGCTATGACGAGCCGATCACCTTTGTCCACTACGCCCGGACACCGTCGGACCTCGCCTACCGCGCCGAGCTGACCGCATTGGCCTCGGTCCATCCTCACCTGGACCTGCGACTGCACTACACCCGCGGTACCGACGACGCCGGGATGGACGAGGGCGTCATCGGACATTTCACCGGCGAGCACCTCGAGGGCATCGCCGACCACGACGACGCGGACGTCTTCGTCTGCGGGCCGGCGACCCTCATGGACGCGGTCTTCGACCACTACGAGACCGCCCATCCGCACGCCCGTGTGCACAGCGAGGCCTTCACCCTCGCCGTGCCGGCGGCCATCGATCCCAATGAGCCCGTCCACGGTGAACTGAGCTTCACCGCGTCGGGCACCTCGGCGACCAACGACGGTCGCACGATCCTCGACCAGGCCGAGTCGGCGGGGCTGAGCCCCGAATCCGGCTGCCGGATGGGGATCTGCTTTTCCTGCACCGCAATCAAGAAGTCGGGATGCACCCGCAACGTGCTGACCGGCGAGACCGATACCGAATCCGACACCCAGATCCAGCTGTGCATCAACGCACCCGTCGGCGACGTCGAAATCGAGGTATGACACCCATGGCAACCAACATCCTTCCCCCCGAAACCGAGACACCCGAGACCGAGACCGCCGCGCCGCTCGCGCTGCGCAAGGTTGCAGACCCCAACACCGTGCGGCTCTCCTACGCACAGGTCGAACAACTCGGCCGCGAGCTCGACGAGATCAAGGCCCGCGTGGTCGCCGATCTCGGTACCAAGGATCGCGAGTACCTGTACTCGATCATCCGTACGCAGCGTGGACTCGAATTCGCCGGGCGCGCACTGTTGTTCCTCGGGTTCTTCCCGCCCGCGTGGGTCGCCGGTGTCGGCGCCCTGTCGGTCTCGAAGATCCTCGACAACATGGAGATCGGCCACAACGTCATGCACGGCCAGTACGACTGGATGCGTGAGGACACCTACAACTCCCGCGAATTCGAGTGGGACAACGTGTGTCCGGCCGATCAGTGGAAGCACAGCCACAACTATCTGCACCACACCTTCACCAACATCCTCGGCGAGGATCGCGACATCGGTTACGGCATCCTACGGATGGCACGTGATCAGAAGTGGAACCCCTACTATCTCGGCAACCTCGGCTACGCCACCGCGCTGATGCTGCTGTTCGAGTGGGGTGTGATGCTCCACGATCTCGAGGCGGAGAACATCGTCGCCGGCAAGCGCAAGTGGAGCGACATCAAAGGCCTCGTGAAGGGCATGTGGCGCAAGGCAAGTCGACAGGTTCTCAAGGACTACGTCGTCTTCCCCGCACTCAGCGGCCCGATGTTCGTGCCGACCCTTCTGGGCAACGCGACCGCCAATCTGGTGCGCAACGTGTGGGCGTACTCGATCATCTTCTGCGGCCACTTCCCCACCGGTGCACAAACTTTCACCGCCGAGGAGTGCGCAGACGAGACACGCGGCCAGTGGTACCTGCGGCAGATGCTGGGCTCGGCCAACATCACCGGTAGCCAGCTGTTCCACATCATGAGTGGCAACCTGTCACATCAGATCGAGCATCACCTCTTCCCCGACATCCCGGCCAGCCGGTATCCGGCGATGTCGGCCGAGGTACGCGAGGTGTGCGAGCGCTACGGTTTGCCGTACAACACCGGGTCGCTGAGCCATCAGCTCGGATCGACGTGGAAGAAGATCGCCAAGCTGTCGCTGCCGAACTTCATGACCCACGATGACGACGATCTGACGGTCATCATCGACCGACAGAAGCCGGCCGAGGTCGCCTGAGCAGCCATCGCGTCGCCCCGAGACGGGCGGTATCGTCGGAATCACACCGTCGATGCCGCCCGTTCGGCTTTGCCGTCCGCGCGTCACCATCCCGTACGACCCACCGAGGAGAATCCACCGTGGTCGATCGCATCGAACGCAACAAGGATCTGATCCAGGAGCTGGTGGAGTCCACCGCCACCCACGTCGGCCAGATCGCCACCATCATCACCAGCGCCGTGGCCGACGTTGCCCGGGAGATCGGTGAGATCGTCACCGACGGCTTCGAGATGCGGGAAGCCGCGCAACGCGCCAAGGCGGACGAGGCGCACCACGTCATCGACGCCGAACTCGCCGACGACCACGACGAGGGTGCTCTCGATGCCGAGGACTCTCTCGACGCTCCCGCGATCGCGGAGTCGGCAACGCCGGACCGAGAGCCACTCAACCTCGAAGGGTCGTTCGAGGCGCCGGTGGTGCCGCAGGATCTAGACGAGTCCGATCCGGACTCCGGTGCCGATGACCGTCACGCCGACGACACCGATGGCGCGACCCTTGAGGGCACCATGGAGGCACCGGTCGCACCCGTCGAGGAGTGACCGACAGCGCCCGGCAGGACGCCGACAGCGCCCGCACGCCTCGGTTTCATTCGTCATGAGCCCAACCCGTGACCCCGAGCAGTCCGTCGCGTAGCTTCGTCCTGTTGAGGATGTCAGAGGAGGATCTTGTGTCGGTGCGTTCGGTGTTCACCTTCCCCAATCCGGTGAATGATTACGCGGCGCGATCCACCGCGGGCCTGGTGGTGGCTCTCGCAATCGTGGCGATCGTCGTCGATCACTGGGCGCTCTACGCGCTGCTGGCGATCGGGTTCGCCCTGCGCGTCGCGTCCGGGCCCAAGCTGTCGCCGTTCGGTCAGCTCTCGGTGCGGGTCATCGCCCCCAAGATCTGGCGCAAGACCAAGCTCGTTCCCGGACCCCCGAAGCGGTTCGCCCAGGGCATCGGACTGGCCTTCAGCACCACCGCGCTCGTGCTGAGCCTCCTCGGTTACGGTCTCGCGGCCCAGATCGTGGTCGGCGTCCTGATCGTCGCTGCCACACTGGAATTCGCGCTCGGCTTCTGCCTGGGTTGCGTGGTCTTCGGCTTCTTGCAGCGCAACGGGATCATCCCCGACACCGTCTGCGAGGCCTGCAACAACATCTCTTTGCGCAACCCGGATCTGGCGAACACCTCCCGCTGATCTGACCCAGGCGCCGTCGACGACATAGCGGGCGCTGTCGGCACAAAGCGAGCGCTGTCGGCGAACTGACGGGCGCTGTCGACGGAACAGCGGGCGCCGCCGGCGAGGTGCCGGGCTAGTCGAGCAAACCCAGCGCGATGCCGTCGAGGATGTCGTGCTCGCTGACGACCAGTTCGGTGATCCCGGCACGCTGCGCCAATTGGTGGGCCAGTTCCATCGTCACCAGTGATCCGCCACCGATGACGTCGACGCGACCCGGGTGCATCGGACCGAGCGCCGCACGCTCGGCACGCGTCATGCCGACCAGTTCTCGGCACACGGAGTCGAGATCGTCGCGCCCCACCCGGGACAGGTGAATGGCGTCGGAATCGTATTCTGCCAGACCGAGATGCAGTGCCGACAGCG
Organism: Gordonia sp. YC-XJ4; assembly: GCF_059511865.1. Classification (NCBI taxonomy): domain Bacteria; kingdom Bacillati; phylum Actinomycetota; class Actinomycetes; order Mycobacteriales; family Gordoniaceae; genus Gordonia; species Gordonia sp. YC-XJ4. The sequence continues at coordinate 1,780,720 of NZ_CM183447.1, read as the reverse complement.
TCGTCAGGGTTCCTGCCACCCCGACCCAGGTGTGCGCGGAAGTGACGTCGACGGCAACGAACGCCTCGGCGAGTCGCTCCGCGATGAACCCCTGTGCGGCGGCGATCTCCTCGACGGTGGGCGGGTCGGACGGCAGGGCACGTTCGGTGACGCGCACGCAGCCGACGTCGGCGGAGAAGCTCGCGGTGACGCCGTCGGCATCCCCGACGACAACCTCCGTCGAGCCGCCACCGAGATCGGTCACCACGAACGGCCCCTGATCGGCGGGCAGTTCTCCCACGGCCCCGCGGAATGACAGTTGCGCTTCTTCGTCGCCGGTGATGACCTCGGCGATCGCCCCGGGTACCACCGCACCGAGCAACTCCGCGGTCATCGCGAAGAACCGATCCCGGTTGGCGGCGTCACGGGTCGCCGACGTCGCGACCATCCGCACCTTCTCCACGCCGGCTCCGACCATCACCTCGACGTAGTCGGCGAGAGCCACGCGGGTGCGCTCGATGGCCTCGTCGGCGAACTGCCCCGTCGCGTCCACGCCCTGACCGAGACGAACCACCCGCATCTCCCGGTGGATGTCGGTCAGCGGTGTCGTCTCCCCGGGCTTCGCGACCAGCAGACGAATCGAGTTCGTACCGCAGTCGACGGCGGCGACCACACTCATCCGACATCTCCGTTCTCGTCGACGGGCACCGACGGCCAGTCGGCCGGAATGGCGGTCCCACGCAATCCGGCCTGCGCGGCCAATGCCACCGACTCGTCGCCGAGCGGGTTCACCCCCGGACCCTTGGCCAACGAATGCGCGATCAGCACATGCAGACACTTGACCCGGTCGGGCATCCCGCCGCCGGTGAAATCCGTTCCGAGAGAATCGATTTCATTGCGCTCGGCCAGATAGGACTCGTGCGCGGCGCGATAGGCGGCAGCCAGCTGTTCGTCGGTCGCCAGCCGCGCGGTCATGTCCTTCATGACGCCGGCCGACTCCTGCCGGCTCGCCTCCGACGTGAGGCGCGGATCGGTCAGGTAGTACAGCGTGGGGAACGGTGTGCCGTCGGGCAGTCGTGGCCGGGTCTTGATGACGGCCGGAACACCGTCGGGAGTGCGGTAGCTGACCTCGATCACACCACGTGGCTCGCGGCCGAGTTGGGCGGTGACAACCGCGAGATCGTCGGAGGAGATGCTCACGAGTGGTCACAGTAGCCGCCGAGGGGTGGCCGGGAGAAACGCCGGTCACCGACCGTCGGGAGGCGTGGCCACCGATTCCCAGAGGTTGCTGTACCAGGGGTTGGCCGCATGCTTCTGCGCGGCCTGTTCGGCGGCCTGCTTGTCGGCGTCACCCGGGTACATCATCACCAGTCCGGTCTCACCCGGGCGGACCATGCCCAACCGCTCGCGCGCCTGAGCCTCCTTGTATGCCGGGTCGCCCTGCTCGTTGACCTTCTTCTGGTAATAGGTCTCCTGGTTGCGCAGCTGCTCGTTGGAGGCGACGACCTGGTTGTACTCCGAGCGGCCCTGGTAGTAGTTGCGCAGCGACGGCGCCAGGGCGATGGCGACGACACCGATCACCAGCGCCATGATCACCGCACGTTTGGCGTCGAGACCGCGCACGCGCGCCGTGACGGAATCGGCGATGGTGGGGCGACGACGCGGCCTACGACTCCCCCGCGACGACGCCCGTCGGGGCGCGTCGTCGGAGGTTGCGTCGACGGGACTTGCGTCGGCGCCGATCTCGTCGACCAGGTCGACGTCGTCGCGATGGATCTCCTGTTCCCCGGTCTCGATCACCGAGACCGGGGTACGACGCGACGACGACGCGGAGCGACGAGGGGCACGGCGGGCGCGTTCGGCAGAACGCGGATCCCTGGTGGATCGCTTCGCCCGCCGACGCCCGTCGCGCTCGGAGTTGAAACGCCCATCGGCATCGGCCATGGGCCCTAGCTAATCACGAACCGAACGAGAACCGTGGGAAGGCAAGGTCTCCGGCGTAGCGTGCCGCGTCGCCGAGGCCCTCTTCGATACGCAGCAGCTGGTTGTACTTGGCGACACGCTCGCTACGGGCCGGTGCACCGGTCTTGATCTGGCCGCAGCCGCAGGCGACGGCGAGATCGGCGATGGTGGTGTCCTCGGTCTCACCGGACCGGTGGCTCATCATCGTCTTGTAGCTGTTGTTGTGCGCCAGCGTGACTGCATCGAGGGTTTCGGTGAGGCTGCCGATCTGGTTCACCTTGACCAACAGTGCGTTGGCGATGCCCTTGGAGATGCCCTCTTCGAGCCGCTCGGGGTTGGTGACGAACAGATCGTCGCCGACGAGCTGCACGCGGTCGCCGATGGCCTCGGTGAGCTTGGCCCAACCGTCCCAGTCGTCCTCGGCCAGACCGTCCTCGATGGAGACGATCGGGAAGTCGGTGATGAGCTTCTCGTAGAACGGCACCATCTCGTCGGACGAGAAGTCCTTGCCCTCGAGCTTGTACACACCGTCCGAGAAGAACTCGGTCGACGCGGCGTCGAGCGCAATCACCACATCACGGCCGAAACCGTAGCCGGCCTTCTCGACGGCCTCGCCGATGACCGCGATCGCGGCCTCGGTGTTGGGCAGATCGGGAGCGAAACCACCCTCGTCGCCGAGCGCGGTGTTCAAACCCTGCTTGTGCAGGACCGACTTGAGCGCGTGGTACACCTCGGCGCCGCAGCGCAGCGCCTCCTTGAAGGTCGGGGCACCGACCGGCGCGATCATGAATTCCTGGAAATCGATGCCGTTGTCGGCGTGCTCACCGCCGTTGATGATGTTCATCATCGGCACGGGCAGGATGTGCGCGTTGGGACCGCCGACGTAGCGGAACAGCGGCAGCCCGGCCGATTCGGCAGCGCCCTTGGCCACCGCGAGCGAGACACCGAGGATGGCGTTGGCCCCGAGCCGACCCTTGTCGGGGGTGCCGTCGCAGTCGAGGAGCGCCTGGTCGACGAGGCGCTGTTCCTCGGCGTCGATACCGATGACCGCGGGGGCCAACTCACCGAGAACGCTCTCGACGGCCTTGGTGACGCCCTTGCCGTTGTAGCGATCGCCACCGTCGCGCAGCTCCACCGCCTCGTGTTCGCCGGTCGATGCACCCGACGGAACCGCGGCCCGGGTGAAGGTGCCGTCGTCGAGCAGCACCTCGACCTCGACAGTGGGATTACCGCGCGAGTCGAGAATTTCACGAGCGCCCACCTGTTCGATGATTGCCACGCTGCGCCCCTTTCGATGGACGGGTCGGCGTCTTCTTGAGCGCCGACGGGTACGCGACAAAGCCTAGGGCATGTCTCCCGATTCTTCTGCGATGGCTTTGCGCCAACGACCCCGACGTCAGTAGCGGACGTTGACGGAGTAGGCGTTGGCGTGATCGCGGACATCGATGACGTAGGCCATCGAGTTGTTGTAGACCTTGACCGCCTTCTCCCAGCCGGCCGCTGTGGTCATGTCCCCGCCGGAGGACACACACAGATAGCGGGCCGCCGAGAGCGCCGCATCGTCGATGTTGTCCGGGTCGGCCTTGCCGTCACCGTTGGCGTCGACGCCGTAGCGCTCCCAGGTCTGCGGGATGAATTGGAAGGGCCCCATCGCACGGTCGTGGGTGGGGTCACCGTCGAGCCGGCCGTGGTCGGTGTCGGGGATCTCCATGTTGCCGCGGGTGCCGTCGAGCGGCACTCCCCGAATCGGTGGCGACACATCACCATTGGCGGCGACATGCGCTCCCCGGTAGGTGCCGTGTTTGCTTTCCACACCGGCGATGCCGGCGAGGGTCGTCCACGCGAGCCCGCACTCGGGATGCTGTTGGCGTTGGATCTCGGCGGCGTTGCCGTACGCCTCGAGAGAGATCAACGGAATGCCGGTGCCCTCGGCGATGGGGCGAGCCCAGCCGGCCATGGCGTCGGCGGTCCGGCCCGGCTGGTCGATGTCGATGTAGGGCTGCTGAGCGCCGGGCGCGGGCGGAATGCCCTCGGGAATGTCGGGTCGGTTCAGTGAACCGATGTCGAGACAACTCGTCAGGGTCATCGATCCGACGACCGCAGCGATCGCGACAACGATCAGCGCGCGATACCGACGCACGCCCCTACCCGCTAGCACCCTGACTACCTCTCCTGCGTGTGGACCACGCGTGTTGCCCTTCGTCGTCGGCCCCTCGATGACCACACGAACAGCGATGACCGCACGAACGACACAGGGTTGCACATCATCGACGCCGGACTCCACTCGTCGACGCGTCGGAGCCCGACATTGTTCTCAACTCCACCCAAGCGTGTCCGGTTCCCGAGGAAAGGGCATACTATCGTCGGTTAGCCTCACCAACACTGCGTCGCACGGCGCGGAACCCGGTGTGTACTGGAGAAGAAAGCCGCATATGGAGCTGGTGGCGGGCACGGCGCCCTCGCAGTTCACGGTCGACGACCGTGATGTCGCCACCCGCCCAGAGGCCACGGAATCGGGCATTCCCGGCTTTGCGCCGGGTCGTCCGCATCGCCCGAAGCGGGGGCAACAATGCTCGCAACCCTGATCATCGGCCTGCGCGAAGGCCTCGAAGCGGCCCTGATCGTCGGCATCATCGCCGCATTCCTCCGCCGCCAGCAGCGCAGCGACGCCCTGCGCTGGATGTGGATCGGCGTGATCGTGGCGGTTCTCATCTGCGTCGGTGTGGCGATCGGGTTGGAGGTGCTTTCCCGCGATCTGCCCCAACAGCAGCAGGAAGCGTTGGAGACGGTGATCGGCGCCATCGCGGTCGCGATGGTCACCTACATGATCGTCTGGATGCGTGAGCATTCCCGAGACCTCAAGGGGGACTTGGAATCCGCCGCATCCGATGCGATGGCCAACGGGTCGGCGTTCGCCTTCGTGCTGATGGCGTTCCTGGCGGTGCTGCGCGAAGGGCTCGAGACCGCCGTCTTCCTCGTGGCGGCGTTCAATGCCAGCGGCAACGCGGTGCCCTCGGCGGCCGGCGCGATCCTCGGTATCGCCATCGCGGTGGCACTGGGATACGGCATCTACCGCGGTGGGGTCCACATCAACCTCGCCCGCTTCTTCAAGATCACCGGTTTGTTGTTGGTGCTCGTCGCCGCCGGACTGGTGATGACGGCCCTGCACACCGCCCACGAAGCCGGATGGCTCGACGTCGGACAACAGCAGGTCGTCGACCTGAGCTGGCTGGTGCGGCCCGGCTCGGTGCAGTCCTCGCTGCTGACCGGCGTGCTCGGGCTACAACCCAAACCGGTCCTCATCGAGGTCCTCGGCTGGCTGATCTACGTGCTGGTGGTGGGCACGATCGTCCTGTGGCCGGCCGGGCGCGCGTTCCCGCGGCGACTCGCCGCGATCGTCGCGGGCGCCTGCGCCGCGATGCTGGCGATCGCCGCGCTCGTGGTGTTGCTCACCGCACCGGCCACGCCCGCCCTGCCGTCGTCGACGCTGGCGACACGAGCCACCGGGGCCCCGACCACCAGCGGCATCCTGTCCGGCACGACGGTGCAGGTACCCGCGGACGTCTCGGTGTCGGTTTCGAAGGCCGGCGCCGACTCCGCGACCGGTGTGCTGTCCAGCGGCGCCGTCACGACCCCCCTCGAACGACTGTCCGGGGGTGAGACGACCACCTTCGGCAGCCTGACCGCGCCGACCTTCGACCAGGTCGTCACCCCGAACCTGCCGATCACCGCCTTGGTACCGGGCGCTCCGACGCGGGTGAGCGTCGCCCAGATCGTTGCCGGCAACGGCGGACGTCTGCCGGTGGGTCTGGACACCCGACGGTTCGGCGAGTCGGCACCGGTGGACTACGTCGTCAGCGCCACGGTGACCGTCTCGGTCGATCCGTATTTCGACCGTCCGCTCGCCGCCGATGTGCGCTACGCGATCACCGCGACGGCCACCCCGGAACAGGGTTCTGCGGTCGTGCTCGGCAAGGTCGCCACGTTCGAGACCGGGCATCAGCCCACCGCCGCCGACCTCACCGCACTCGGGGCCGCGAATGATCAGCGCAATCGCCATCATTCGCGCGGTGTGACGGTTCCGCTGACCCTCGCCGTCATCGCCGCAGTACTGGTGGTGGTCGCAGCATTACTCGCGATGGCGTCACGCCGTCGACCGACCCCATCGACCCGACCAACCCCATCGACACCGCCGGCCCCGGTGTCCGGTGGCGGTGACCCGGCCACATCGGAGCCCTCGGGACCCGACGTGACCCCGGATGTGGACCCGGCCGCCGTGGTGGCGCCGCCCGAGAAAAAGGAGAGAACCCGATGAGGGCTTCCAGACTGGTCGCCGTGTCGGCGACCGCCGTGGCCATCGTAGGTGTGGCCGCCTGCAGCAGCAGCGACGACGGCGATTCGTCGAGTGCGACGAAGACAGTCACCGTCGAGATGACCAACGACGGCTGCAAGGTCACCCCCGACAAGGTCGACGCCGGGCCGATCACCTTCGAGATCAAGAACACCAACGCGGCAGCGGTCAGCGAGGTGGAGCTGTTGCAGGACGGCAAGATCCTCGCCGAACGCGAGAACATCGCGCCGGGTATGGCGGCAACGTCGTTCTCGCACAAGCTCGATGGTGGCACCTATGAGCTGTACTGCCCGGGCGCGACCAACGAGAAGACCACCTTCACCGTCACCGGTACGGCCACCAAGGCCACCGGTAGCGTCGCCGACCAGCTCAACGCGGCCGCGGCCGAGTACAAGCAGTACGTCATCACCCAGGTGAACAGTCTGACCACCGCGACCCAAACCCTCGTCGACGCGGTCAACGCCGGTGATGTCGCCGCCGCCAAGGACGCCTACATCAAGGCCCGCCCGTACTACGAGCGCATCGAGCCGATCGCCGGATCCTTCTGTGCCAACGGCGCTTCGGACTGCTCAACCGACAACGCGGTGAACCTCGACGTCGCCATCGACGCCCGCCCGGACGCCCTGGGGCCCGGTGACACCTGGCAGGGCTTCCACGTCATCGAGAAGCAACTGTGGGAAGCCGGCAACCTCGACGGGATGAAGCCGGTGGCGGCCACCCTCCTGACGAACGTCAAGGATCTGCAGCGCCTGGTCAACGAGCCCTCGTTCACCGTCAAGCCCGCCGACATCATCAACGGTGCCGGTGACCTCCTCGACGAGGTGTCCACCAGCAAGCTGACCGGCGAGGAAGAGGCCTACTCGCATATCGACTTCGTCGACATGCAGGCCAACATCGAGGGCAGCCAGCAGGCGTTCGCCATCGTCAAGCCCGCCCTCAACGAGATCGATCCGCAGTTGACGACGACGATCCAGCAGGCCTTCGACCGAGTCGACTCGCTGATCGACAGCTTCCGGGATCCGAACGGGCCCGGCGGATTCAAGCCGTTCAACGACGTGACCGAACAGCAGAAGCGGGACATGGCCGCGGCCATCATCGCGGTCAAGGACCCGCTGTCGCAGGCCGGCGGAAAGATCGCCGCCGCCAGCTGACGGCACCGTCCTCGCACCGCATCACAGGAGAATTCGACACCCCATGAGCACCACCGACACGCCAGAACCCACACCGCAGAAACGGGGCCGGGTGAACCGACGAGGGTTCCTCACCGGCGCCGGTATCGCCGGTGCCGGACTGGCTGTCGGTGGTGCCGCGGGCGCGGGGATCACCTACGCCGCCACCGCCGATGAGAGCAGCGATCCGGCCACCGAGACCGTCGAGTTCTACGGCGAACACCAGGCCGGAATCACCACACGCCAACAGAATTCACTCGTGTTCGCCGCCTTCGATCTCAAGCCGACGACGGTCGCGCAGGTCGAGACGATGATGGCGCGCTGGGCTGCGGCGGCCAGCCTGCTCGCCGAGGGCAAACCGGTCGGTCCCGTGGAGTCCCGGCCGATGGCACCTCCCGCCGACACCGGAGAGGCGTTCGACCTCGGCCCCAACCGTCTCACCATCACCGTGGGATTCGGGCCGAGTTTCTTCGACGACCGGCTCGGCCTGGCCGCCAAGATGCCCGAGGCCCTCCGGCCGCTGGGCCAATTGGCCGTCGACACCACCATCGACCCGTCCATCAGCGGCGGCGACATCTGCGTGCAGGCCTGTTCCGAGGACCCACAGGTGGCCTTCCACGCCGTGCGCAACCTCGCCCGCATCGGGCGCAGCGTGGTCACCCTGCGGTGGCTGCAGGAAGGGTTCGGACGCGCTTCGGCGACCAGCACCGATCAGGTGACGCCACGAAATCTGTTGGGCTTCAAGGACGGAACGGCCAACATCAAGGCCGAGGAGCCGGCCGTCGCCGACAAGTGGGTGTGGGTCGGCGACGAGACCGACCAGCCGTGGATGAAGGGCGGCAGTTACCTCGTCACCCGCAAGATCCGCATGCACATCGAGGCCTGGGATTCCGACGACATCTCCGATCAGGAGCGGATCTTCGGGCGCACCAAGGATTCCGGCGCACCACTGTCGGGTGGCGGCGAGTTCACCGATCTGAACTTCGCGGTCAAGGGGACCGACGGCCGCACCAAGATCGACCGTTTCTCCCACGTGCGCCTGGCCCACCCCGACAGCAACGGCGGTGCCCAGCTCCTGCGCCGCGGGTACAACTTCACCGACGGGATCGACACCCGCACCGGCACACTGTCGGCCGGCCTGTTCTTCATCGCCTACCAGAAGAACGCCCACGATCAGTTCGCCCGCATCCAGAACAACCTGGCCCAGGACGCCCTCAACGAGTACATCTCCCCGATCTCCAGTTCGCTGTTCGCGATCCCACCGGGCCTGACCGAGATCGGTGACTGGTACGGCAAGAAGATGTTCGGGTATCAGGGCTGAGCCTGCGCCTTTCTGCCCTGCCACATCGGCTTGCCTGTTCGGCCGCGGCCGGTGCATGCCCTGTGCCAGACTGCGATATTGCTGCAGTCGGGTTCAGGGGTGAGATGGTGTCCGAAACGCGGGTTTCGCGAAAGTTCTTCGTGAATGTGCTTGTCGTCGTGCTCACGGTGGTGGCCTCGGTGACCGCAATGGTGGGCACCCGCGCTCCGGCAGCGGCCGCCCCACCGCCACTGGCCTCGTGTACACAGCCGGCCTGTGCACAACCGACGGTGATGGCACCCGAGCGCCTCGGGGTGGACAAGGCCGGCCTCGACGACGCGATCGCCTTCGCGGCGTCCCGGATGCGCACGCACATCCAGGTCTTCCGCAACAATTGCTTGATCGGCAGTGGACCGTTGAATGCAGCCACCGGCGATGTGCCGTGGAATCTGTTCAGCTCCACCAAGAGTGTGATCTCGATGCTCGCCGGGATCGCCTACACGCAGCACCGACTCGATCTGAATGCATCGACCGCGAGGTATCTCCCGCCGGGCGAGGCCGATGCCGCGCACGCACGGATCACCGTCGCCGATCTCCCCACGCAGACCTCCGGCCTGTCGCAGTCGATCCTCAGTGAGGCGGTCACCGCAGGCCTCGACGTGGATCCGAACATCGCGAAACAGGCTCTGGCACTGCCGGTCACCCATCGTCCGGGGACCTTTTTCGAGTACACGCAGCACGGTCCGGATCTTCTCGCCTACGTCGTGCAACGAGCCGTCGGCGAAGACCTTCAGCAATTCGCGCAGCGAAACCTGTTCGGTCCGTTGGGGATCGATGCCCACGACTATTACTGGGCACGTGACCGGTCCGGGAACACCTACGGTTACGCGTTTCTGTTCATGCCACCGGCCGACTATGCCAGGCTCGGACTGTTGATGGCCGGTGACGGGGTATGGCGATCCCGGCGGATCATCGATTCCGACTACATCACGCGGTTGCGGACGCCCTCGCCGACGAATCACTGTTACGGGTATCTGTTCTGGGTCAACAGTTCTCCGTGTACCGGGCCATCCTTCCCGTCCCGTCAGACGGTCGATCAGGCCCCGTTGGCCGGGTTGCCCTCCGACGCCTACGCGATGGTCGGATTCCTGCAGCAGAACAATTTCATCGTCCCCAGTCTGGGACTGATGGTGAGCTGGAACGGGTTCCTCGGCGACGTATCCCCCGATCCGGCCACCGATCTCAGCGCCAGCCCGATCAGCGAGCTCTATCACACCTTCTTCCGGAAGCTGGTCGCCGCCTTCCGCTCTCCGCGCCTGCCCGACCCCGGCCCTTACCGACCCGCGATGAACCTGAATCTCGACCCGATGCAGTTCGCCGACCCCAACATCACCCTCGGCGCACTCGGTGTCGGCCCGGACGCCCCGCGCGACTGCACCGTACTGTCGTGCGGCAACACCCCGCTGCGTGCGCCGCTGTCGGGCAACCCGGGTTGCTTCGCAATCACCTGCCTGCCGCTCACCGCACAGGCACCGCACCGGGTGGGGTGAGCGCGATCTCGGTGGACATCACTCGTCGATGATGCCGCGTTCGACCAGCAGCGCGAGCACCCGACCGGCGAGTTCGTCGATGTCGGCACCGGTGGTGTCGAAACGCAGGTCCGGTGATTGCGGTTTCTCATAGGGTGCGTCGATCCCGGTGAGGCCCTTGAGTTCACCGCGCCGCGCCCGCGCGTAGAGACCCTTGGGGTCGCGTCGTTCGCACTCGGTGACCGGCGTCGACACGTGCACCTCGATGAAGTCGAGCTCGGCGGCGCGATGCAATTGGCGGGCGATCTCCCGATCGGAGTGCAGTGGCGAGACCATCGACGCGATCGCGATGACCCCGGCGTCGGCGAACAGACGCGCGAGATGCCCGACGCGCCTGATGTTCTCGGCACGGTCGCCGGGTGAGAAACCGAGGTCGTCGGAGATGCCGTGCCGGATGTTGTCGCCATCGACGAGATAGGCCACCCGCGCCCGGTTCACCAGTTCGCGTTCGAGCGCCACCGCCACCGTCGACTTGCCCGACGCGGGTAATCCGGTCAGCCACACCGTCGCCCCACGTTGTCCGGTCTTGGCCCACCGTTCGGATCGCTGCAGCGAACTCGGATGCCACTTGATGTCATTGCGCGTCGCCTTGCCCGGAATGACCTCCCGTGCCTCGAGGATCGTGCCGGCCGCCACGGTGTCGTTGGAGGCCTCGTCGATGAGGATGAACGCGCCGGTGTCGCGGTTCTGGGCGTAGGTGTCGGCCACGACGACCGATGAGGTCCGTAGCGTCACGGTACCGATGTCGTTGAGCCCCAACTCCGTTGGTCCGACGACCTCGAGCAGCGACTCGGGGTCGAGGCGTCGTTCCAGTGACTGCACGGTGGCGCGCACCGTGGTGGCCCCCTGTTTGAGAGCGACGCGATCCCCGGCGTGCAGTGGCGCCGACGACAGCCAGCACAGTGTCGCCGACAGTTCCCGGGCCGAGACCGGTAGGTGCGCGTCGGGCGCGCCGCTGATGATGACATCGCCACGGCCGACATCGATCTCGTCGGCCAGCTGCACCGACACCGACAGCCCCGCGACCGCGACGGGCCGCTGGGGGTCGAGGGTGTCCACCGACGTCACGGTGCTGACCGACCCGGACGGCAGTACGGTGATGGGGTCACCGGGCGCGAGGGTCCCCGCGGCCACACGGCCGGTGTAGGTGCGCTTTCCGTCGGGCCCGGGGCGCGACACCCACTGCACCGGCAACCGGAGTTCCCGCGGCTGCGGCGACGGTGCCGCCAGCTCCACCGCCTCGAGATACTCCAGCAGCGTGGGTCCGGCGTACCACGGTGTGTTGGCCGACCGGTGCACGACATTGTCGCCGAGGGTGGCGGCCACCGGGATCGCCGTGATCTCACCGATCCCCAATTGCACTGCGAGTTCGGTCAATTCGTCCTGCAGCTCGCCGAAGCGCTGCTGTGAGTAATCGACCAGGTCGATCTTGTTCACCGCGGCGATCACATGCGGTACCCCGACCAGGGTCGCGATCCGGGCATGACGACGGGTCTGGCGTTGCACACCGTGACGGGCGTCGACGAGTAGCACGGCCACGTGGGCATTGGACGCCCCGGTGAAGGTGTTGCGGGTGTAGCGCTCGTGGCCGGGGGTGTCGGCGAGGACATAACTGCGTGTGTCGCTGGCGAAGAACCGGTAGGCGACGTCGATCGTGATGCCCTGCTCGCGTTCGGCGCGCAGACCGTCGGACAATGCGGCCAGGTCGACGTCGCCGTCGGAGGAGGTGACCCCCGCCAGATGATCGGTGGGCAGGCTGCCGGTGTCGTGCAGCAACCGTCCGATCAATGTGGACTTGCCGTCGTCGACGCTGCCCGCGGTCGCCAGCCGCAGGATCTGGCGGCGCGCAGCGGAGATCGCGGTGCTCATCAGAAGTATCCCTCTCGCTTGCGGTCCTCCATCGCCGCCGACGACGTCCGGTCGTCGGCACGGGTCTCACCCCGTTCGGAGACGGTCGCCTCGCTGATCTCGGCGATGATCTCGGGAATGGTGGTGGCCCTCGACCGCACCGCACCGGTGATGGTGAGGTCACCGACGGTGCGGTATCGCACCCATTCGGTCCGCACGTCGTCGGCTGTGGGCGGCTGCGAAAACGGCGACACCGCAAGCAGAATGCCGTCCCGGTCGAAGACCTCGCGCTGCGCTGCGTAGTAGATCGACGGCAGGTCGAGCCCCTCGAGTTCGATGTAGCGCCAGATGTCGGTCTCGGTCCAGTTCGACAACGGAAACACCCGCACCGATTCGCCCCGCCGGATGCGACCGTTGTACAGCGACCAGGGTTCGGGTCGCTGGGCCCGCGGATCCCATTGTCCGAACTCGTCGCGGAAGCTGAACACCCGTTCCTTGGCACGGGCGCGGTCCTCGTCGCGGCGGGCACCGCCGAACGCCGCGTCGAATCCCCCTTCTTCCAAGGCGTCCAGCAGGACCCGGGTCTGCAGCCGGTTGCGTGATCCCGACGGGTCGGTCGATTCGGCGATGCGCCCGGCGGCGATCGCGTCGGGTACCGACGCCACGATGAGCTTGATGCCTGCGGGGTTGTCGGCGCTCGCGGCCACGCGCCGATCCCGGAACTCGATGACCTCGTCGAAGTTGTGGCCGGTGTCGACGTGCAGGATCGGGAACGGCAAAGGGTGCGGCCGAAAAGCCTTGTCGGCCAGCCGAAGGAGTACGATCGAATCCTTGCCGCCGGAGAACAGCAGTACCGGCCGCTCGAGTTCGGCGACCACCTCGCGGATGATGTGCACCGCCTCGGACTCCAGGATGCGCAGTGCGGCAACATGATCGAATTCGGCGGTGGCCACGTTCTCGGGGGTAGCGTTATCGGGAGAAGTCATAGCGGATATCCGTTCCTTTCCGCATCACGGCGGTAGCGCTGCGCCCATTCCTTGGACCTCGCGTTGGACTGCGGTGCGATCGGAGGGGGCGGAGCCAGATCGGGATCGAGACCCAGCGCAGCGAGCACGGCGGCGGTCGTGCCCTGGGGATCCTTGACCAGCTCGCCGAATTCGATGTCGATCGGCGTGATGCCCTCGTCGGCGAACCAGCGGCGCCACTGCCGCTCCTGATCGGCGAGGATCGCCGCGAGATGCGCGATCCCCTCGGCGTTGTACTGTGCGCGTTCATCACGCGCGGGGTCGAAGTGCGGACCGTGCCCGTCGCGCCAGACGCGCGTCTGTACCGCCCGCCACATCGACACCGCTTGCGGCACAACGTCATCGCGGAACACGTGGACGAACAGCGGATCGGCCCCGAGGAGTTCGCGCAGAGCGGTCCGCAACGATCCCGAGCCGACCCGGGTCCGCGCGATGAGCAGCGGTGTCTGATTCCACATCAGTTTGCCGCCCCAGACCCCGTTGGCGCTGCGACCGGCGGCCAGGACATCGGCCTGCCACCGGGTGAAGTCGCGGGTGTCCACGGTGCCGCCGTCGACCTCGTCGAGCAGATCGAGTATCGCCGAATCCCGCACTCCGGCAAACCATTCACGGGGTTGTGGCGATTCCGAGGACGAGGCGAAGTACTGGAAGAACTCCTCGGGCGTTCCGGCCACCCCGGTGGCCGCGAGTGACTCGACGAGCAAGGTGCTACCGCTACGCTGGCTCGCACACACCAGGTAGCTCTGCGGGTGGGGCATCGGCTCAGTCTAACCACGCCGAAACCGAGCGCAACCTGGGCTTTTTACCTCAATACGCGGGTAATTGTTGACTTTTCGCGATCCGGGTGAAAGCTCAGCGGGGTGTGCGGTCGGCAGCGGACGCGCGCACCGCATCGCCCTCACCGGAGGTGATGTCGCCGTCGAGCTCACGGCGCGCACCGAGCGGACGCCGCGAGGGCAAGGCCTCTTCCTCCGGTGCGGTGTCGAGGGCTTTCGCGTGGAAGGCCGCCATGAATCGCTCGGCGATGGCGGTGCCCTCGGGTTCGGTGGGGAGCTCGTCACCGGTACTCGTGCGCCACCGGGCAAGACGGTCGGCGAGATCGGCGCGGATCTGCGCGTAGGCGGGATCCTCGGCGACGTTGTTGCGCTCATCCGGATCGGAATCGAGGTCGTAGAGCTCGACACGGGGCCGGTCGCGTTCGGTCACCGCCGGATCGATCGAGCGCGCCGAGGCGCTGTCGGCGATGTCGAGGGGCAACAGCAGCTCGGGTCGGTGCGCGTAGTTCTCGATGTAGCTGTGGTGCTTGGTGCGGACGGCGCGGATCGGATCGAACGCGTCGTGATAGGTCTTTTCGGTGTAGACCTCGTCGCGGCAGACCTCGTCGCGGACCGACCGACCCGCTCGGACGAGTTGCGCGGCGTGCGAGGCACCGTCGACATCGGCGGGCACGCCGAGCCCGAGCAGATCGAGGATCGTCGGGGTGAGGTCGACCCCGGAGAACAGGCCGTCGTAGACCTGCGGTGACATCACACGCGCCGCCGGCGGCCGGATGATCAGCGCGATCCCGGTGCCCTGGGCGTAGAGCGTCGACTTCGCGCGGGGAAACGCCAGGCCGTGGTCGGTGACGAAGACGATCCACGTGTTCTCGGTGAGCCCGAGATCGGCGACCGTCTCGAGCAACCGGCCGACCGCGGCGTCGGCCTTGGTGATGCTGCCGTGCAGTCCTGCCAGGTCCTCCCGCACATCGGTGGTGTCGGGAAGGAATCCGGGGACGTCGATGCCGGAGGTGTCGGCGGGCGGGTACTCGTCCTCGGGGTAGGGGCGATGGGTCTCGAAGAACCCCGCGGTCAGCAGGAATGGCTGCTGCGGTGCGGTACGGACGTGGTGGCCCAACCACCACTGCGACTCGGCGACGACGTAATCGCAACGCGAGTCGGACACGTCGACCGAGTCGAAGCCGATGCTCGTCGGGTCGGTGCTCTCGTGTTGCATGCCGAACAGGACCGTCCGGTAGCCCGCCTCACCCAGGATCTGCGGCAGCGTGCGCACCCCCTCGCGGTAGGCGAACCCGTGATGGGCCAACCCGACGAGCCCGTTGCGGTGCGGATATTGCCCGGTGAACAGCGATCCGCGTGCCGGTGAGCACAGCGGCGCGGTCGCGTGCGCATCGGCGAAGCGAATACCCGAGGCCGCCAGCCGATCCAGATGCGGGCTCTCGACGCCGTCGGCGCCGTAACAGCTCAGGTGACGGCCGAGATCGTGCCAATGCACCAGGATCACGTTCTCGCGGGCCGGTTCTCCTACTGTCCGATCCGGCGCGCTCCGATCCGGTTCCGCGCTGTCGTGCACATCGTCAATGGGCATCGTCCCATGATGCACGCAGCGCTGTTCTGCTGTCGCAAACGGTCAGAGGTCGAGTCCATGTGTCCGCGTCGGCGGCGGACCGACGAACTCGAGGTCGAGGTCGGCCATGGCCGCGCCGAGCTTGCCCATCATGTGCTCCGGGTTGATCAGACCCTCGGTGTAGACGAGGTCGTCGGTGGCCTCGCCGGTGACGTCGAAGAAGTTCTCGAACACATCAGAGGTCAGGATGCCCAGCATCCGGGTGGTGTGCGCGTCGAAGGCGAAGCTGTGGATGGTGCCGGCCGGTGCGTGCAGGTAATCCCCGGCGGTGAGCAGGGTCTCGACGCCGTTGACGTACAGCCATACCCGGCCGGAGAGGACGAAGAAGTTCTCCGTGTGGTGGCGATGGAAGTGCTGCGGGATGTACGGCGACCGGCCGCCGAGGGTGAGCACCGAGAAGTACCGGCCTCCGGTGTTGGCACCGCGCGCCTGATAGGAGTTGAGGGAGTCCGGCCAGGCGCGCCGATCCCCGGTGAGTGCCCGTAGGAAATATCCCTGCGGCCCCGACGGCAGCGCGTCGTCCCACTCGTCGGATGCCGCCGCGAGCGCCTCGTCGTGGGCACGTACACCGATCGACGAGAAGAGTTCTGTCAGTGGGGTTTTCACACCTGCGTGCGCATCGGCGGAGTAGATGTGTGAGTCCACCCCCGCGCCACTGCCGGCGAGTGCGTCCAACGCACCACCCGGAGCGGAAAAGAACAGGATGCGCGAGCAGTGACCGAGCATGCGGTAGGCGACCGGTGTTCCCGGCGGTACGTGGATGGAGTCACCGGGCGCGAGAACACGGCTGCGCCCCGGGAGCCAGAACTGCACCGAGCCCTCGAAGACGTGATACGAGCGTTGATGGTTCGGCAGGACGTGGAATGCGGCGCCCGCGCCTCGCGGGCCGAGAATGAATGCGGCGTCGAACAATCCGCCGGTATCGGCCGTTCGCGCGATGACCGTCCAGAGCTGGTTGTCGATCTCGTAGCGCAGCCCCTCCCCACTCGCGAGGCGATACGGGACGGCTTCACCGGGGAGGGCATCGATGATCGGGGCACGATCATGCATGGCTTCCGGGTCGATGGTGGTGGTCATGACTTCTCTCCTGAGGTGTGGGCGGGTCGGGACAGGGCCGACGACGGCGAGACCGACGCGTCGGGGTGCAGATGGCGGACGAAGAATCCCGCGACGTTATCGAAGCCGAAGTCGGTGCGGCACTGCGACTCCCGGCCGTTGCGGGCGGAATACAGCAGAGCGGCAGCGGCACCCTCCGCGGCGAGCCGGCCCTCGTCCATCGCCGGCGGACCCGGGACGTCGGATCGTCGGGGCGGGTTCAGGAAGCCGTGCCGGTAGCCGTCGACAAGGTAGAGGTCGGCCTCCACCCCGGCGTCGGCGAGTGCGCGGAACAACAGGCGGCTGTGGTCGTCGCCGACGAGGACGTCGGCGGTACCGTGCGAGATCTGGAAGGGCGGGGCGTCGCGGTGGACGTGATACAGCGGACTCGCCGCGCGGGCGGCCTCGGGGAGGTCGGCGGGGTCGCCACCGAGGAGCCGACCTTCGGGAGTCAGAGCCGGTGTGGAGCCGCCGGGCAGTGGCTGTCCGGGTGCCACATCACCGGCGACCAGCGTTGCCGGACCATAGGATTCGGCAACGGCGGACACCCGGGCATCGACGTCGGCGTCCTCGCCGGGCAGTCGCGCGCGATGCGCGTGGAGTCCCACGAGCGCGGCGAGGTGACCGCCGGCCGAGGCACCCCACACCCCGATGCGTTCGGGGTCGATGCCGTATTCGTCTGCGCGAGTGCGCAGATGGTCGATCGCAGCACGGACGTCGTGGAGTTGCGCCGGGAATCGGGCGTCACCACTGAGTCGATAGTCAATGCTTGCCATCACGAATCCGGCTGCGGCGAAATGACGGTGCAGATCCGGGCAGAGCGTGCGGTCGCCGGTGAACCATCCGCCACCGTGCACGAAGACGATGGCCGGATGGGGTCCGGGGGCCGAGGGGCCGACGAGATCGAGGAGCAGGTCACCGGAGGGCCGGGATCGGTAGACGACGTCGCGCTGCACGGCGCCGGACGGGGAGGAACTCACCGTGCCAGTGTCACCGCGGGGATGTGATCTGGTCCACATGGAATCGCCTCACGATCATGAGGCCCGGCCTCATGATCGAGTGTCGGCGGCGATCTGTTCGGCGATGGCGGCGAAAGCGTCGACGAGGGCGTTCGGCTTGGCACGCAGGTGACACAGGTAGGTCGTGACCGGCGCCAGGTCGATGATCGGGACGTACCGCAGACCCGGTCGCGCATGGGTCACCGTGGCCGACGATCCGCAGATGTTGACTCCCACCCCGGCGCTGCACAGCTGTAGGACCTCGTCGAAATGCGTTGCCAGCGGCAGTATCTCGAGATGTCGACCGCTCGGACGCGGATCGACGAACCAACTCTGCGATTCGCCGCCACCACGCATCCCGATGAAGGTCTCATCGTCGGTTTCGGCCAGCGTCACCGAATCCCGCCCGGCGAGACGATGCCCCTCGTTGACGACGAGCACCCGATCCTCGGACCACAGGGGTCGCACCACGACCCCTGCCGGCTCGACCGGCGGCTGATCGGCGATCATCAACGAGACGTCGACCTCTCCCGAACGCAGCGCGGTGAGTGCATCGGTGAGTGGCAGGCCGTGGATCTGCCAGGTCGTGTCCGGGTGGCGCTCGACGGCCGTCGCGAGCAGCCGGTTGCTCATCTCGCTCGACGCCGCGATCCCGATGCGCAGCACCGACGCGGTGCCCGAACTGTCGGCCCAGGCGATCACGGTGTCCATCGCGGCGACGGCGTCACGGGCGAGCGGGACGAGGGCGGCGCCGTCGGCGGTGAGCTCGACCTGCCGCGAAGTGCGGCGGAACAGTGTGAGGCCGGTCCGGCGTTCGAGTTGCTGGATCTGCTGGCTCAGCGAGGGTGCCGAGATGTGCAGGCGCTGCGCGGCGCGCGTGAAGTGCAGTTCCTCGGCCACCGCAAGGAAGTAGCGCAGGTGCACGATGGTGAGATCCACTTCTTGATGTCCTCCTCGCCACGGCTCACCCCAGTGTGGCAGGCAGATGCTTGCGTGATCCGCCGATCACCACCAGCAGCGACACGAGGAGCAGCGCGGCGAGGATGAGCAGCAACTCGACGGTGGTGAACGGCGGCGTCAGCGCGGCCAACAGGGTCGGGACCGCGAAACCGGTGTAGGCGACCGCATAGAAGACGCCGGTGAGTTTGGCGAGTTCGTGTGCGGGCGCAATCCGTTGGACCTCCAACAACCCCGACACCAGTCCGATGCCGAAGCCGCAGCCGAGCACCACACTCGCGGCCACCCCGACGAGCAGATCGTCGGTGCTCACCGCGACCAGCATGACCGCCATCCCGACGACGAGGATCATCAGTGCGACGATGAGTCCGCGAGCACTCGAGTGCGAGTCGATGCGGCGCGCCAGCGGTTGGATGGCAGCACCGGCACCGAGCGCGATGACGCTGAGCAGCGTGGCGTACGCCAGCCCGAGGCCACCCGCGGCGTCGGCCAGCAGCACCGGCTGGTAGCCGTAGGAGAGCCCGCAGGCGACGAAAAGCCAGGGGCCACAGATCATCACGACACGTACGAAGCGCCGGTGACGCGCGGAGGTGACCCGCAGCCGGGCCGAGATCGGCGCCGGCGCCTGGGGTCGCACCGTCTCCGGTGCGCGGCCGATCAGCACCAGGAACGGCGCCGACACCGCGATGTGCAGGACGAACGGGAGAATCTGCGGAATCGGCCCCCATTGGGCGATACACCCGGCGATCAACGCACCCGAGGCCGAGCCCAGGGTGAACGCCAGTGACGCCCGACGAGCGCCGGCGCCACGGTCGGCGGCCGGATCGAACGGCGCCGTCGACAATTCCTTGAGCCAGCTCGTGCCCACCGACATCGCCGTCCCGACCGACATGCCGGCCAACAGCCGACCCGCGATGATCGGGAACTGGCCGAGTTCGTCGAACGCCAACAGCACGCTGCCCGCCACACCGAAGGCGACGCCCGCGATCATCGGCAACCGGCGGCCCAGGTGATCCGACACCGCTCCGGCGATGATCAGTGCGGGAGCCAGTCCCGCGACGTAGACCCCGAGGAACAGGGTCACCGTCGCCGACGAGTAGTGCTCGACATCGCGATACATCAGCAGCAGCGGACTGAACTGGTTGCCCGACCAGGCGCAGACGAACAGCGCGCCGAACACCAGGACCCATGGCCGACGATCCGGACCACGCTGGTCACGCGGCGACACGGCGGTGCCGGCGCGGATGGGCATCGACGAACTCATATCGCCCCCTGATAGCGCGCGAGGTGTGCCTCGAGGAGGCGCTCGTACTCGTCGCGCTCCCCGGCGAACAGGCAGGCCGCCAGCCGTTGGTGATCGTCGTGCGAGGCCGGGAGGGTGGCCGGATCGATCCGCAGCAGCACGTTGCGCAGACGCTGTTGCCGCCCGCGCAGGAGCTCGTAGAAGTGCGCGGCGATCGGGTTTTTCGACGCGCGCACCGCCAAGAGGTGGAACTCGTCGTCGGCCTCGACGAAGCCGTCGACGTCGGCGTCCGCGGCGAGCCCGGCCTGCCGGGCGAGGTTGCGCTCGATCAGCTCACGAAACTCCACAGACGGACCGCCCGCTGCGAAAACCTGGCGCGCAGAGGCACTTTCGATGGCCTGACGCATGGCGAGCACGTCGGCGGCCTCGGTCGCGGTGACCGGACTGACCACCGCTCCGCGGCGCGGGATGAGAGTGAGGAACTGCTCGGCGGCCAGCCGAAGGAACGCCTCGTGCACAGGCGTTCTACTCAGGCCGAGGTCGGCGCCGACCTCGACCTCGCTGAGCAGCGTGCCACCGGCGAGCGCGCCGGAGATGATGCGCTCGCGAGTAGCGGCGTACGCCTCGTCGGCGGCGTTGGACAACTGTGCGGGCATGCCGCGACCCTACACCTTGCATGCAAGGATGCATACAAGGTGGCTCCGGTTCGGATACCCCCTCGGTCGCAGCCCGACCGGCTGCGGTGAGTCGGGCTCGCGTCAGCGTTTCAGTCGTTGCGACAGGATGTGGGCGTGTTTGAGGAGTAGTGCGCCCATGGCTTTTTGGCGGGCGTCGCCGAATCTGGTTTCCACGCCGGTCACGCTCAAGGCCCAGCAGGGTGTGCCGGTGTGGTTGAAGACTGCGGCGCCGATGCCCCAGCTGCCCTCGACCAACAGGGCGGGGTTCACCGCGTAGCCGGTGATTCTGGTAGCGGCGATGCGTGCACGCAGAGCCGGTGCGGAGTGTGCCGGCCCCCAGGTGTCGGTCAGGTCTGTTCGACGCAGGTAGTCATCGATGTCGTGGTCGGGCAGGTGACTGAGGATCGCCAAACCGGCCGAAGCGACCCCGAGCGGGAAGCGGATACCTTCATGCAGGACATGGGAGCGCAGCGGAAAACTGCCTTCTCTGCTCGCGATGCACACGGTTTCCTCACCGCGCCGCGCAGACAGGAACGCGCTCTCGCCGGACTCACGTGCGAGTGCGTCGAGGAGATCCGCGGAGTCGGCGGTGATGTCGTAGCGGGTGGCCGCGCTGGCACCGAGTAGATAGATTTCCGGGCCGAGCGTCCACCGACCGGCACGGTCGCGATCGACCAACCCTTCGGTCTGCAACGCACACAGCAGCCGGTGCGCGGTGGGTCGCGCAGTCGATGCGTGGCGGGCCGCGACCGTCGTGGTCACCCCGTCGGGTTCATGCGCGCCGATCACCCGCAACAACGCCGCCGCCCGCCCGACCACCCCGGAACGCTCCTCGGTCATGGCGGCCATCCTATCTCCCACACGTTCACTGAATGGACGACTTTGCCGACAGTGTTCACGAAACGAGCAGAATCCCGAGGGTCATTGCGCCCGTCGGCGCAGGCCACGCACACTCACACCACACCGGTCGTGGTGTCAGCTCACCGAACACCACACCCACACCACCCGGAGCGCTCGCTTCGGACGGAAGGAGATGTCGATGTCAGCGACACAACTCATGTCGGCGGCCGAGGCCGTCGCCGACATCGGCAACCGAGCGAGTCTCGCGGTCGGCGGTTTCGGGCTGTGCGGTATCCCCGACACCCTCATCGCCGCGCTCGCCGACACCGACGTCACCGACCTGGAAGTGTTCTCCAACAACTGCGGCGTCGACGACCACGGCCTCGGAATCCTGCTGTGCGCCAGACGTGTCCGGCGAGTCACCGCCTCCTACGTCGGGGAGAACAAGGAATTCGCCCGCCAGTACCTCGCCGGCGAGCTCGACGTCGAACTCACCCCCCAGGGCACCCTCGCCGAACGCCTCCGCGCCGGTGGCGCCGGAATACCGGCGTTCTTCACCCCCGCCGGGGTCGGTACGCCCGTCGCCGACGGCGGAATGCCCTGGCGCTACCACCCCGACGGAACAGTCGCGGTGAGTTCCCCACCCAAACAGACCCAACAGTTCGGCGACAAACGCTACGTCCTCGAACACGCCATCACCACCGACTACGCACTCGTCCACGCACGCCTCGGTGATCGCAACGGAAACCTGGTCTTCGACAAAACCGCCCGCAACTTCAACCCCCTGGCCGCCATGGCCGGCCGCATCACCATCGCGCAAGTCGAAGAACTCGTCGACCCCGGCGACCTCGACCCCGACCACATCCACCTCCCCGGCGTGTTCGTCCAACGAATCGTGCACACCGGCCCCCAAGCCACCCGCATCGAAAAACGTACCGTCACCACCCCGGAGAACCGCTCATGACCACCACCCCGCTACTGGCCGGCTGGACCCGCCAACAAATGGCCGCACGCGCCGCCGCCGACATGATCGACGGCGAATACGTCAACCTCGGCATCGGACTACCCACACTCATCCCCGACCACCTACCCGCCGGAATCCACGTGACCCTGCACTCCGAAAACGGCATCCTCGGCACCGGCGGCTACCCCACCGACGACACCGTCGACGCCAACCTCATCAACGCCGGCAAAGAAACCGTCACCATCACCCCAGGAGCCTCCTTCTTCGACTCCGCACAGTCCTTCGGAATGATCCGCGGCGGCCACATCGACACCGCCGTCCTCGGCGGCATGCAAGTCTCGCGTGACGGCGACCTCGCCAACTGGATGGTCCCCGGAAAAATGGTCAAAGGCATGGGCGGCGCCATGGACCTCGTCCACGGAGCCGCCCGCGTCATCGTCCTCATGGAACACACCGACCGCAGCGGCCACCCCAAGATCCTCGACCACTGCACCCTGCCGCTCACCGGAGCACACGTCGTCAACCGCATCATCACCAACCTCGCCGTCATCGACATCACCCCCAACGGCCCCACCCTCCGCGAAACCGCACCCGGCATCACCACCGACGACGTCATCACCGCCACCGACACCGCGCTCACCATCGACCTCCGCTGAGGTCAACCGGATGGCCCACACCCGGTGAGCACTGGGAGGCGCAACCGCGGACGCCCGAGGCGGGTCTTGCGCCATCGACGATGCTGCGGATGGCGACCAGCGAACCTGCCCGATTCTTCGGCCTGGAGTCCACTCACGGGCACGGGGGGCGTCGGACGCCGAACTGATCTTGTTCTCCTCGAGGATGATCCACTCACGACGCAGTCGGCGCTGCACACCATTGTCACCGTGGTGCGTGACGGCGGGGCCTGGGACCGGCGCGCACTCGATGCGATCCTCGCCGCCGTCGCCGTCGCCGCCCATCCGACCGCCCGCTGACACCGGGCCGCTCACAATCGGGCCGACGCATGCGATGTCCAGCGACGGATGTTCCCGATCTCGTAACCCCACGCTTACCTCATGTAGCCCGGTCGTCACCTTACTTGTATACCTTTCTTCTCAGAAAGTATTGACATCAAGCCGGCGCGACGGGAAGCTACGACCATGACCACACCTGGCACGTCTTACGACGTCGTCGTCGTCGGGGCCGGCATCGTCGGCCTCGCTCACGCCTATCACGCACTACGCCGCGGGCTCTCCGTCGCCGTCGTCGAGCACAACGATCGGGTCGCAGGCGCGTCGGTCCGCAACTTCGGGCACGCTTGTCTGACCGCCCAGTCCGGACAAGCACTGGACTATGCGCGTGCCGGACGCCGCCACTGGCTCGACCTCGCCGAGAAGGCCGGATTCTGGGCGGCGCCGACCGGCACCACCGTCCTGGCCCGACACGCCGACGAACTGGCCGTGATGAGCGAGTTCACACAGGCCCACGGATCGACTACGGCAGTACTCCTCGACCGCGACACCGTCCTCGACCGGATTCCGGCCGCCGCCGACGGCGTGGCCGGCGGCATGTACCTACCGGCCGATCTCCAAGTCGACCCCCGCGCCGCCGCCCCACGGATCGCCGCGTGGCTCGAGACGCAAGGCGTCACCTTCTT
Organism: Gordonia sp. YC-XJ4; assembly: GCF_059511865.1. Taxonomy (NCBI): domain Bacteria; kingdom Bacillati; phylum Actinomycetota; class Actinomycetes; order Mycobacteriales; family Gordoniaceae; genus Gordonia; species Gordonia sp. YC-XJ4. Next base: position 1,756,684 of record NZ_CM183447.1, on the reverse strand, counting down.
CTGGCGCACCGCGGCAACGTCTTTCGACACCGGACTGGTCCGCACCTCCCGGGGTGAGCTGCGCGCCGGCACCACCTTCATCACGGTGAATCATGACATCGATCGGCTCTTCCCCGAGGTCGCCGAAGACATCAGCCTGCAACGGTGCCGCCTGCACATGATCAAAGCCGCTGTGCCGACGCGCTTCCCGCTGACCACGCCCCTGTTCACCGGGTGGTCACTGTTGCGCTACAGCGGTTTCGAGACCATGGCGTCGCTGCACCGGGTCGCCCAACGGCTGCACACCGCCCACCCCGAATTCACCGCACTCGACCTCCACCAGATGTACACGCCCCAACCCGACGGCACCCTGTTGATCGGCGACACCCATCTCCGCGAGGTCACCGAATCGCCGTTCCAGGGTGAGGACGGATTCGCCTGCCTCCTCGATGTCACCCGAGAGTTGTTCGGGGTCAACAGCATCGATGTGATCGAGCGCTGGCAGGGTGTGTATGCGAGCGCACCCGACCGCGAATTCCTGCTGCGCGAACCACTTCCCGGCACCCACATCGTCACCGTCACCACCGGAATCGGCATGACCACCGGCATGGGTCTCGCCGAGTCCAGCGTCACCGCCGCATTCGATCCGTCGACCAGTTTCGCCGTCTGACCCTCAGCACCGACCACGACCGGCACTTCGCCGGCCCTCGAAAACAAAGGAGCAATTCCCACATGTCCACTCTCCCCACCGAACTCATCGTCTTCGACATGGCGGGCACCACCGTCGCCGACGAAGGACTCGTGATCGCGAGCTTCCGCGCCGCCGACGAGCACGCCGGGCTGTCGCGCACCGACGCGGACCGCGCGGCGATGCTCGACTACGTCTCCGAGACCATGGGGCAGTCGAAAATCACCGTGTTCCGCCACCTCGCCAAGGGCAACGAGGAACAGGCGCAGTCGGCGAACAAGGAGTTCGAACGGACCTATGCCCAGCTCGTCGGCGAGGGCCGGTGTTCACCGATGCCCGGCGCCGAGGAACTGTTCTCACACTGCCGTGAGATCGGCGTGAAGATCGCTCTCACCACCGGTTTCGCGCAGCAGACCCAGGAAGCCATCCTCGAGGCACTCGGCTGGAACGACATCGCCGACGTCGTCCTCTGCCCCGGCGAGGAACTCCGTGGCCGCCCCCACCCCGACATGCCGCTGGCCGCCCTGATCAAGACCCGCACCAGCGCCGTCGAGGCCATGATGGTGGTCGGCGACACCGCGTCCGACGTCACAACCGGACTCCGTGCCGGCGCCGGACTCGTCGTCGGAGTGCTCTCCGGGGCCCACGACGCCGAGGCACTGCGAGCCGCAGGCGCGCACGAAGTCGTCGACAGCGTCGCCGATCTGAGGGGTCTCATCCGCCGGTGATCTTTGTGCGCCGCGATACACCTCGACCTGCATCAGCCGGACGCGTATGGCCCTCAGGCACATGCTGTCGCAACGGATCACCGCGATTCCTCCGGCCGGTGGATACCGAGGGCAACGGCTCCGAGCTTACGATTCTCAGACTCCCCTCAGAAAGGTAGATCGTGAGAAAGCTCATCGCAGCCCTGGTATTCGTGGTTGCGGCAGTCGTCAGCACAGTCGAACTCGGCACTGCCCAAGCGTCAGTCTCCGAGCCGACAGTTGGCGACTCTATTCGCTACGAGTTCATCAGCAACTCCCGGTACCTCGATTCCTTCAGTTGGTACGACGGCTGGAATGATCTCCAGAGGTTCCCAGAAGAAATCGATCACCACGTGAGGCTGAACAGCTCGTTCAGGAACTCTGAAAAAGTGACACTGTGGAGAGGAACCCGCACAGTGACCTCACACTCGACCTACCAACTCACGGGGTCGTACGTGACGGCGTACGACGAGGCATACCACCCGTACGTCGAATGCCGCATCTACGTCAATGGCGTTCTGACAGAACGTGATTCAGCCACAGGGTCGTACGCCTCCGCGTTCTGCTGACTGCAACCGTCACACCGTAAGCCCCTGCTGCATCACCTCGCAGCAGGGGCTTCAGGGTAGGTACACAAGTTGGAAAGTAGTACAGTACCCAGCATCGGTACGGTGTGGTCGGAAGCGGAGGTGGCGGTGTCCCCGAGATATCAAGAGATCTACGAGGCGCTGCGCCACCAGATCGTTGACGGCACCTATCAACCCGGCGACGAGTTGCCGCCGGAGACCGTTCTGATGGATCAATGGCAGGTCTCGCGCGGCCCGATTCGGCAGGCGCTCTACAAGTTACGGACCGAGGGGTTCATCTACACGACCCGCGGACGACCGGCGCGCGTACGACGACCGCACTCCCCGACGCAGACATTGTCGTCGTTCACCCCGTTCTCGCAATGGGCGCTGACCACCGGCCGGGAACCGGGTAACCACACGATCAGTGTGTCCCGCACCCGGGTGACCGCCGAGATCGCCGAGGCGTTGCAGATCGGGGTCGACGACTTCTTGATCGAGGTGGTCCGCCTGCGCACCCTCGACGGCATTCCGGCACTGCTGGAGCGCAGCCGCTTCACCACCGATGTCGGGGCGAGCTTGTTCAACTTCGATCCCGACAAGGGTTCGATCACCGATCATCTCGTGGACGAGGGAGTGCAGTTCGCCTCGATGCGTCACGAACTCGACGCCGTTGCCGCCGATGCCACCGACGCCGAAGCACTCCAGATCGATTCGGGGGCACCGCTCCTGCGAGAGCGGCGCACCAGTTACGACCCGCAGGGCCGACCGTTCGAGTACTCCGACGACCGTTATCGCCCCGACCAGGTGACGTTCTCGATCATGAACACGATGACCGGCGACGAACGCGGGTGAGGCCGGCCGGCGCGCGCGGCGGTCAGTGCGTGGGCGGTTCGGTCGTGTCGACGACCTCGACGTCGATGATCTCCTCCTCGGAGACCTCGACGGCGACGCGCGCACCCGACGGGGCCGATTCATCCGGCGCCACCGATTCACCTACCTCGTCGTCGGCGGACTCGGTCACCACCGGTATCTCGTCGGTGATCTCCGTCCGGGCCTCGGCGGGGGCTTCGCGGCGCGATTCCTGTTCGGCCACATCCGCATCGCCGGATTCCGGTACGGCCGTCCCGTCGAGGACGGCCGCCCAGGAGTCCGGGCCGTCGAGGGTGACGCCGTCACGTGCCGCTTGCTCCTCGACAGCGCGAACCTGGGCCATCAGGTCCAGCGTGCGGCGACGCGCCTGGTCCTCGACGCTGTCGTCGCCGGCCGTCACGGTCACCGAGAGTACGGCCGGGTCAATACGCTGCACCGGATATCCGGCGGCGGTGAGCCTTTCGAGGACCTTCTGGGTCAACGCCAGCGCCGGCGCCGTGGTGGCGATCCCGTCGAGTACCGATCCGCGGTTCTTCTCGGCGGCTTTGCGCTCCTCCCACTCGCGGATCTGTGTCTCGAGGTCGGCATGGGCACCGGACAGCACACCGGGTGTGCGGCCGCTGACCTTCTCGGTGAAACTGCGTGCCACCGCATCGATGTCGAAGGGATCGGTGGGATGATCGGCGGCGATCCGGGCATGAAAGAGGACCTGTAGCAACAGGTCTCCCAGCTCCTCCCGCAGGCTCGCCTGATCCCCCGCGTCGATGGCGTCGAGGAGTTCGTAGGCCTCCTCGAGGAGATAGCGTCGCAACGAGGCATGGGTCTGTTGGCTCTCCCACGGACCGTTGCGGCGCAACGTGTCCATCAGTGCGACCGCGGGCAGCAGGTCGCTGCCGCTCGGGATCGTCGCGGCGATCACCTGGTCTCCCTGCGCGATTCGCGCGGCCACCAGTGGATGGTGCCGATCCGTGGACAGCAGCGTCCCGGCGATCTCGTCCTCGGTGAACACCGGCTCGAAGTGATCGAGGTCCCACAGCACGGTGGTCGGGACGTCCTCGGTGACGTAGACGGTGCCGGACAGGTGGGCGCGGGCGCGTACGGGGATCATGTCCGGGCGGAGCGGATCGAGCAGGACCACCGTCATCTCCAGGTGCCTTTCGTCTGCGGGCTGCGACAACAGCACACGGTAGGGAACAACATCGCGGTAGCTCACCGACAACATCACAACGGTAATCGCTGCACAAGCGACATCGTGGGACGTCACCGAGCGGGTCTCGCAGGACGACGACAGTCGTTTGCGCCCACCGAGGTAACCGCTCGATCAGCTCCATCCCCGCAGTCGTCCGACCACATGAATGTCACACGCTATTGCCGATGATCAATAGCTGATTCGCTACCCTATACCCTGTCCGAATCGTCGGAGATCCGTGTCTTGGGAGGGAAGCCACATGTCGAGTTCCACCGAGGTCGTCGCGTCGCGAGCGCAGTTCCCCGGGATCAGTTCGCGCACCTGGGAGCACCCGTCCGACCGCACCGCGCTGACGGCTCTGCGCAAGCTCAAGGGATTCGACCAGGTCCTCAAGACGCTGTCGGGGCTGCTACGAGAGCGTCAGCATCGGCTGATGTACCTGGCCACGTCGGCGCGCGCAAGCGACAAGCAGTTCGCCGACCTCGATACGCTGCTCGGTGAGTGCGTTGCCACGCTCGATGCCCCGACGACACCCGAACTGTTCGTCACACAGTCGCCGATCGTGAACGCCTACTGCATCGGCATGGACACGCCGTTCATCGTGGTGACCTCGGCGATGTACGAGCTGATGGATCACGACGAGATGCGCTTTGTGATCGGACACGAACTCGGACACGCACTTTCCGGCCATGCGGTGTACCGCACGATGCTCATGCACCTCACCCGGCTCGCCGCGTCCATCGGTTTCATCCCGATCGGTGGATGGGCCCTACGCGCGGTGGTCGCCGCGTTGTTGGAATGGCAACGCAAGTCCGAGCTCTCCGGAGATCGCGCCGGCCTTTTGTGTTGCCAGGACCTCGACGTCGCGCTACGGGTCGAGCTCAAGCTCGCGGGTGGCAAGCACCTCGAGCAGATGGACACCCAGGCCTTCGTGGCGCAGGCCCGGGAGTACGAGCGCACCGGGGACCTGCGCGACGGCGTGCTCAAACTGTTGAATCTCGAGTTGGCGACCCATCCCTTCTCGGTGCTGCGCGCAGCCGAACTCACCCGCTGGGTCGACCGCGGCGAGTACGGCCGAATCGTCTCCGGCACATACCCGTTGCGCACCGATGACGACACCGCAAAGTTCTCCGACGACGTCGGGGAGGCCGCCCGCACCTATCGCGACAACTTCGACGAGTCGCAGGACCCACTGGTCAAGGGGCTGCGCGACGGACTCTCCGGCGTGGTCGACGGCGTCGGGCAGGCCGCGGCCGACGTCGCGGTCACCGTCAACCGCAAGTTCTCCCAGTGGCGGACGAACGCCCAGCAGAAGTACGACGAGACCAACCAACCCCCGCCGGCCCCCAACTCTGAGGCCACCGACTCTGACACCCCCGACTCTGACGCCACCGACTCCTAGGCTGCCGGCGTGGGCTTGAGCTGAGTCAGGAACGTCGTCAGGTAGTCGATGAGTTCGTTGTCGCGCAGACGCGCGGATCCGACCCCACCGGTGCGCGGGATCGGCAGCGTCACGACCGACGTGGTGGCGCGGTAAGACGCCGCCGAATACAGCCGCTTGAGTCGGACCTGTTCACTGTCGAGCAGATGCAGCGGCGAGATCTTGACGTTGGTGCCGACCGCACCGATCTCGGCGACACCCCGTTCTCGGCACCGCAGACGGAGTTTCGCGATCGCGGCGAGTCGCCGGGTTTCCTCCGGCGGTTCGCCGTACCGGTCGAGCAACTCCGCGAGCACCGCAGACACCTCGTCGTCGTCGGTGGCCGAGGCGAGTTTGCGATACGCCTCGAGACGCAGACGATCGGAGTCGACGTATTCGACCGGGATGTGGGCGTCGACCGGGAGATCGATGCGCACCTCCGTCGATTCCTCGGTGGTGACCGGTGTGCCGTCGGCCGCGGCCCGGTAGGCCTCCACCGCCTCGCCGACCAGACGGACGTACAGATCGAAACCGACGCCCGCGACGTGTCCGGATTGCTCTGCGCCGAGGACGTTTCCGGCCCCGCGCAGCTCGAGGTCCTTGAGCGCCACCGCCATTCCGGCGCCGAGCTCATTGTTCTGCGCGATGGTCGCCAGGCGGTCGTAGGCCGTCTCGGTGAGCGGTTTCTCGGGACTGTAGAGCAGATAGGCGTATCCGCGTTCACGACTGCGGCCGACGCGTCCACGCAGCTGATGCAGCTGCGACAGGCCGAGATTCTCGGCGCGGTCGACGATCAGGGTGTTCGCGTTGGAGATGTCGAGTCCGGTCTCGATGATGGTGGTACACACCAGCACGTCGTATTCGCGGTTCCAGAATCCGGACACGGTGCGCTCGAGCTGATCCTCGTTCATCTGTCCGTGTGCGACCACCACCCGCGCCTCGGGCACCATGTCGGCGATGTCCTTGGCGGTCTTGTCGATGGTCGAGACCCGATTGTGGACGTAGAAGATCTGCCCGTCACGCAACAGTTCTCGGCGAATCGCCGCGGCAACCTGCTTGCGCGCGTAGGCGCCGACATAGGTCAGCACCGGGTGACGTTCCTCGGGCGGGGTGAGGATCGTCGACATCTCGCGGATGCCCGCCATCGACATCTCCAGGGTGCGCGGGATCGGCGTCGCCGACATCGTCAGCACGTCGACATGGGTGCGCAGCGATTTGATGTGTTCCTTGTGCTCGACCCCGAAGCGCTGCTCCTCGTCGACGATCACCAGACCGAGGTCCTTCCAGACGATCCCGGTCTGCAGCAGGCGATGGGTGCCGATGACGACGTCGACCGAACCCTGTGCCATCTGCTCGATGATCTCCTTGGACTCCTTGGCGTCGGTGAAGCGCGACAGGCCACGCACCCGCACCGGGAACCCGGCCATCCGTTCGGTGAAGGTCTGCAGATGTTGTTGCGCCAGAATGGTTGTCGGGACCAGCACAGCAACCTGCTTGCCGTCCTGGACGGCCTTGAACGCCGCGCGCACCGCGATCTCGGTCTTGCCATAGCCGACGTCGCCGACGATGACGCGGTCCATCGGGACCGCCTTTTCCATGTCGTCCTTGACCTCGCCGATCACCGTCATCTGGTCGACGGTCTCGGTGAAGTCGAAGGCGTCCTCCATCTCACGCTGCCACGGCGTGTCGGGACTGAAGGCGTAGCCCGGGGCGGCGTGGCGGGCGGCGTACAGTTGCACGAGCTCACCGGCGATCTCGCGAACCGCCTTGCGCGCCTTGCGTTTGGTGTTCTGCCAATCCGACCCGCCGAGTTTCGACAGGGACGGTTGCTCACCGCCGACGTAGCGGGAGAGCTGGTCGAGGGCATCCATCGGCACGTAGAGCCGGTCGCCGGGTTGCCCGCGTTTGCCCGCCGCGTATTCGAGCACGAGGTACTCCCGCCGCGCACCCGAGACGGTGCGTTCGATCATCTCGACGAACTTGCCGATGCCATGCTGGTCGTGCACCACGAGATCACCGGCGGTCAGCGCGAGCGGATCAACCTGGTTGCGCCGCTTGGCCGGGAGCCGTCGCCCGTCACGCACCGCCGCGACCCGCGCTCCGGTCAGGTCGCTCTCGGTGACGATCACCAGTCCGGCCGACGGCGCGATCACGCCGCGCCGCAGGGTGCCGCAGTACACGCTCACCTCCCCGGCGACCGGTGGCGCACCGGCGTCGGCGAGCTTGTGCGGAACCTCGGCGTCCGACAGCCGTTCGGCGATGCGGGTTGCGGTTCCCTTGCCCGCCACCACGATCGCCGCGGGTTTGCCGGTGGCGACGTGCGCGCGGAGCATCGCGAACGTCTGCGCGATCTCGTCGTCGCTGCCGTGCGGAGTGGGCCCCGGGGTCAGGTCGAGGTCGAATTCGGCGTCGAAACCCGACGACAGCGGGCTCATCGTCCACCAGGACCGCCCGGCCTCGACCGTGGTGTCGAGAACCTCGTCGAGCGGCCGATACGCGCTGGCCTGCAAGTCGATTCCGGCGGAACCGCCGCGGGTGTCGACCGGCGCCGAGGCACCCAGTGCGGCGGCGTTCCAGGACGCCTCGAGGAACTCCGCACCGGTGGCGGCGAGGTCGGCGGCGCGGGTCCGGACCTTCTCCGGATCGAGGATCAACACCCGCGACCCGTCGGGCAGGACCTCGGTGAGCAACTGCATCCGTCCGTCGACCAGCGCCGGGATGAGGGCCTCCATCCCCTCCACCGGAATGCCCTCGGAGAGTTTGGTCAGCATCTCCGACAACGCCTGATCTGCGGAATGTTCGGCGGCGAGATCGGCTGCCCGGTTGCGCACCTGATCGGTCAGCACGAGTTCACGGCACGGGTGGATCCGTACCACCGAGGCGTCGACCTCGGGCTGGCTGCGCTGATCGGCCACCGAGAACGCCCGCATCTCGGTGATCTCGTCGCCCCAGAACTCCACTCGGACCGGATAATCCGCAGTCGTCGGGAACACGTCGAGGATGCCTCCACGGACCGCGAACTCACCCCGGCGACCGACCATGTCGACGCGCTCGTAGGCCATCTCGACGAGGTCGGCGAGCAGCTTGTCGAAGTCGATCTCGATGTTCTCGCGCAGCGTGATGGTGCGGACCTCACCGAGCCCCGGCGCCATGGGCTGGACCAGCGAGCGCACCGTCGTCACGATCACCCGTAGCGGCGTCTTTCCCGGCTCGGCGAGTCGATGCAACACCGCGAGACGGCGACCGACGGTGTCGGCGCTCGGTGAGAGGCGTTCGTGCGGCAGGGTCTCCCACGACGGGAACTGCGCGACCGCGTCGGGATCGTCGAGCAGTTCGGCCAGTTCGGCGGTCAGGTCGTCGGCTTCGCGACCGTTGGCCGAGACCACCAGCAGCGGCGCGGTGCCGTGCGCGAGGGCGGCCACCACGAAGGGGCGCGCGGCGTCGGGCCCGGTGATGTCGAGACGGGGAGTGTCGCCCTTCTCGCGCAGGGCGGACAGCGATGCGTCCGAGCACGTGACCGCGGCGAGCCCGGCGAGGGCAGGTGAAGAGGACACTCGTGTGATTGTAGGTCGTGTGCCGGAGGCCACCATCGCACGGGCGGATCGCCGCGAAATTAAACGGACCGCGGTTCTGTTTCGTATCGTATGACCATGTCAGAAGTACCGTCGCGTGCGCCCGTCCTGTTCTTGAGCCACGGCGCCCCGCCACTCGTCGACAGCGCGCTGTGGGTGGAGCAGTTGCGTGCGCTGGCGGGGCGACTCCCCCGACCGCGCGCGATCCTCGTCGTGTCGGCGCATTGGGAGGCCGCGCCGCTGACGATCGGCTCCACCGACTCGCGCACGCCGCTGACCTACGACTTCTGGGGATTCGACGAGCGCTTCTACCGCACCACCTACGACTCGCCGGGCGCTCCTGACCTCGCCGCCCGGGTCGAGGCACTGATGCCCGACGGCACCCCGGTCGCCCACGACGCCCGCCGACGTCTCGATCACGGCGCCTACGTTCCGTTGACCGTGATGTACCCCGACGCGCAGATCCCCGTCCTGCAGGTGTCACTGCCGACGCTCGAACCCGAGGCACTACTGGCGCTCGGCAGGCGACTGGCCCCCTTGCGCGACGAGGGCGTGCTCGTCATCGGCTCCGGCTTCACCACTCACGGGCTGCCGTACCTGACCGATCGGCGTCCCGACGCGGCGGCGCCGACGTGGTCGGCCGAGTTCGACGCATGGGCGCATGAGTGTTTCGCCGCCGGGGATGTGGAGTCGCTCATCGACTTTCGGCGCCGGGCCCCGGGAATGCCCTACGCGCACCCCACCATCGAGCACTTCGCACCGCTGTTCGTCGCACTCGGCGCGGGCGACGATCCCGAACAGCGGCCCGACGAGGCGATCGACGGTTTCTGGATGGGACTGGCCAAACGCAGCGTCGTGCTGACCTAGGGCGTGTCTCCCAATTCCTCTGCGATGGATTTGCGAGGTCGATGGTTTCCTGGCAAGGCGGAGGAGGGAGCGATAGCGGAGCTATCGTGACCGACGACAACGCCGCCAGGGGGCCATCGAGCCGCAAAGACGCGCAAAGGGAATTGGGAGACATGCCCTAGCGAACCTGGCGGTTCTCAGTCCGCCTCGGGGGTGCGGTGATCGGGTTCGACGTAGTCGGGTCCGACGAGTTCGGGATGCGGGTCGAGGCGGGTCAGCCCGTTCCAGCACAGATTCACCAGATGGGCGGCGACCACCTCTTTCGACGGCTCGCGCACGTCGAGCCACCACTGCGCGGTCACCGAGACCATGCCGACGAGCGCCTGCGCATAGAGGGGCGCGAGCGTCGGCTCGAAGCCGCGCCGCTCGAAGTCGCCGGCCAGGATGTGTTCGACCTGGCTGATGGCGTCGTTGAGCAGGCTGGAGTAGGTCGCCGTCTCGCTGCTGTTGGTGGAGTCGCCGCGCACCAGGATCCGAAATCCGTCGGTGCGCTCCTCCATGTAGGTCAACAGCGCCAGCGCCACCTGCTGGATGCGATACAGCGAGCGGTTCTTGCTCAGTGACGAGGTGACCATCTCCAGGAGTGTCTCCATCTCCCGGTCCACCACGACGGCATACAGCCCCTCCTTGCCGCCGAAATGCTCGTAGACGATCGGTTTGGACACCCCGGCGCGCTGCGCGATCTCCTCGATCGAGGTGGCCTCGAAACCACGCTCGGCGAACAATCCTCGCGCCACCTCGATGAGTTGCAGCCGCCGCTGCGCACCGGTCATCCGGGCCCGCGGAGCGCGCTGGACCTCGTCGGACTTGTCGGTGGGACGACTGACTGCCATGCCGACCAGCTTACGACCTCGATGAAACCCAGGGCATCCGCCGAACGGACCCCGGGTGACCCGCCGCCCCCACCTGCGACACCGTCGATCCGATCATCGGGAATCTTTGTGACCTCATCGATATCTATGCAGGTCAGCGGCGGCGTACGGAGACCGATTCGACGACCCGGGGAGACCTTTGCGCGCGAATTGCGCCACCGCGCCGCACATTCCGCCGTAAGGTGATCCAAGGTCGATTGCGTCTACCGCGCAAGTGCCCCATGCGTGAAGGGATGTCGGACGTGCACCTTTGGGACTACATCTCGCAGCACGCAAGCACTCTGACGTTCCTGACGTACCAACACGCCTCCCTGGCTTTTCAAACCGTCCTGGTGGGAACGGCGATCGCCATCGTCGTCGCCGTTCTGGTGTACCGGCTGCCACTGGCCTCGGCGCTGACCCTGACGTCGAGCCGCGTGGCCCTGACGATTCCGTCACTGGCCCTGTTGGCGCTGCTGATCGTGCCCTTCGGACTCGGTGTGGTGCCCTCGTTCCTCATGCTCGCGTTCTTCGCGACGATGCCGGTGATCGGCAACGCCGTCGTCGGACTGCGCTCGGTACCGGGCACCGTCGTCGAAGCCGCTCGCGGAATCGGGTTGTCGCGGTGGCGAATACTGCTCACCGTCGAGCTGCCGATCGCGTGGCCGGTGATCCTCACCGGTATCCGGGTCTCGACCCAGATGATCGTCGGTGTCGCCGCGATCGTCGCCTACGTACTCGGTCCCGGTCTGGGATCGCTCATCTTCAGCGGACTTTCGCGCCTCGGCGGCGCGAACGCATTGGAAATGGCTCTCACCGGAACGATTCTCATCGTCATCGTCGCCCTGGTCTTCGATGCCCTACTCGTTCTGCTCGGCCGACTCACCATCTCGAGGGGACTGAAATGACCCAGCCAGCCGACGCCACCGTCTCGGCGGCCGCCAGCGACCGCACCGTCACCGGCGCGTCGATCACCCTCGAGGGTGTCGTCAAAAGGTATCGGGGACAGGACAAACCCGCTGTGGAGCGTCTCGACCTCGACATCGATGCCGGGCACATCGTGGCGTTCGTCGGGCCGTCCGGATGCGGCAAGACGACGACCCTGAAGATGATCAACCGACTGATCGAGCCGACCGAGGGTCGGATCTACATCGGTGGCCGCGATGTCACCAAGGAGAACCCCGACAAGCTGCGGCAGTCGATCGGATACGTCATCCAGTCCGGCGGGCTGTTCCCGCACTGGGACGTCGCCAAGAACATCGGGGCGATTCCCCGGGTCCTCGGCTGGAACAAGAAACGCATCGCCGAGCGCACCGAATACCTACTCGATCTCGTCGGCCTCGACGCCGACGCATTCGCCCACCGGCTCCCCAAGGACATGTCCGGCGGTCAGCAGCAGCGCGTCGGTGTGGCCCGCGCGCTCGCCGCCGACCCGCCCGTCCTGCTCATGGACGAGCCCTTCGGCGCGGTCGATCCGATCACCCGGGTCCGCTTGCAGGACAGCCTGATCGGCATCCAGAAGGAACTCGGCAAGACGATCGTGATCGTCACCCACGATTTCGAGGAGGCCACCAAACTCGGTGACAAGGTGCTCATCCTGTCGCAGGGCGGCCACGTCGAGCAGTACGCCACCCCCGAGGAGATCCTCGCCAACCCGGCCACACCCTTCGTCGAGGAGTTCATCGGATCCGGTGCGACACTGGCTCATCTGACGCTGTCACGGGTCCGCGACGTCGCCCACGACGAGGTGACGACCGTCCACGTGGGCGAACCGGCCGCCGACGCCCTCACCCGGGCCCGCGCAGCCGGCCACAAATGGGTGGTCGTCGTCGACCAGGCGGGCCACCCACGTGCGTGGCCGTCGCTGGAGGAACTCGCGAGCAAGAAAACCGTGTCGGACTATGTCGACCAACGACTTCCGGTGGTGGCATCCTCGTCGACCCTCAACGACGCACTCGACACGATGCTCGCCGCGAGTCAGGGCGGAACACTGGTGACCGATCGACGGGGCGCGGTGATCGGGTCCCTGGGCATCAAATCGGTCATGGACATCATCCAGGCCCAGCTCGCCGAGGCGAGAGAGGAAGAGTCGCACACCTCCTACATCGAACACGCCGACGGTACCGGGCCCATCGAGACACCGATCGTGGCCGCCACCGACGACGGTGAGGACGACGTGGACGCCGGCGAGCGAACGGCGTCGGGCGCATGACGAGCGTCGAGGCGGCCGGCGCCACCGGGATCGCGGCCGAGCGGCCCGGCGCGATGAGTTCGGCGCTGCAACGGTTCCGGCGGTTCCCGATGGACGTGTGGTTGGAGCCGCTGCTCATCGTCGTCATCGGTGTCGGCTACATCATCTGGTACCAGTCCACGACCTTCACCGAGACCGAGAGCGCCGCGCTGTCGTGGTCAACCCTGCAGACCACGATCCTCGATCACATCAAACTGACCCTGGTGGCGACGGTGATCGTGGTGGTCATCGCCATCCCCCTCGGCATCCTGCTGACCCGCCCGTCGATGCGCTGGCTCAACCCGATCGCGGTGAACATCGCCAATATCGGTCAGGCCGCCCCCGCCGTGGGCCTACTCGTGCTGTTCACCTTCTGGCTCGGGACCGGATTCCGTACTGCGGTGGTCGGTTTGGTGGTGTACGCGATCCTGCCGATCCTGCAGAACACCATCGTCGGTCTGCAGCAGGTGGACCGCCGCACGATCGAGGCCTCGCGCGGCATCGGCATGTCCGCGGCCCGCACGCTCGTGCTCGTCGAACTGCCGCTGGCCGTGCCGGTGATCCTCAACGGCGTGCGCACGGCGCTGGTCATCCTGGTCGGTACCGCAACCCTGAGTACCTTCATCGGCGCCACCAGCCTGGGGACACTCATCACCACCGGTATCACGTTGTTCTTGCCGAAACTGCTGATCTCCGGGGCGATCCTGGTGGGTCTGCTGGCCCTGATCATCGATTGGCTCGGCCGGCTCGTCGAGCTGGTGGCCACACCGCGAGGGATCTGATGTCGACCCTGAATCGTTCGAACCGCTCCGGACGCCGCCCGCTCTCGGCGCTGCTGATCCTCGCCGTGAGCGTCCTGGTCGTCGCCGGGTGCGGCTTGGTCAGCTCGTCGGGCACCTTTCACAAGTCCGCACTGCCCGACGGCAAGACGCCACTCGCCGGGGCCGAGATCACGGTCACGTCCAAGAATTTCACCGAGAGCATCCTGCTGGGCAAGATCGCCGCCACCTACCTCGCGGCGGCCGGCGCCGATGTCACCGACCTCACCAACGCACCCGGATCGGCGTCGAGCCGCCAGGCGATGCTCAACGGCGCAGCGGATCTGGCGTGGGAGTACACCGGCACCGCGTGGGTGACCTACCTGCACGAGACCAAGGTCATCCCCGACCCCCAGCAGTTGTGGCAGCAGGTCCACGACGTCGAACTCGCCCAGAACCATCTGGTGTGGTTACCGCCCGCGAATTTCAACGACACCTACGCGTTCGCGGCGTCGTCGTCGACGGCCAAGCGGCTCAACGTCACGACGATGTCGGACATCGCCCGCTTGCCCGTCGATCAGCGCACCTTCTGCGTCAACGACGAATTCTTCTCGCGCCCAGACGGTTTCCTGCCCATGCTCAAGACCTACGACATGCCCTACAACGCCCCCAACGGGGTTCCTTCGGGCAACGTCACGCAGATGGATTCCGGCGTGGTCTACACCTCCACCGCCAAGAGTTCGCCGTGCAATTTCGGCATGGTGTACACCACCGACGGCCGCATCAAGAACCTCGACCTCAAGGTGCTCGTCGACGACAAGAAGTACTTCCTGCCCTACAGCGGGACCGTCGTGGTCCGTGAATCCGTCCTGAAGGCGCATCCGGAGATCGCGCCGCTGATGGCCACGATCTCGGAGCGTCTGACCGACGAACTCATGCAGGAGCTCAACGGCCGCGTCGACATCGACGGTCAGGATCCCTCCGACGTTGCCTACGACTGGCTCAAGAGCGAGAAACTCATCACCTAGTCGCCCGGGTCCTCACCGTCCGGCCTTGTGCGCCTTCTGCATCTCGCGGATCTGCTCCGGGGTCATCGGCGGCGCACCGAGCGTGGTGCGGGACGGTTCGGCGCTGACGGCGTCGAGGATGAGGTCGAGGTAGCGACGCCAGGTGCCCGGCGCGCACTGCTCGGTGACCTCGGAGACCGCCTTGAGCATGGTGAACAGCGCGTAGAAATCGGTGGGGGTCAGATCCGGCCGGAGCACACCCGCGGCCATCGCGCGGTCGAAGATCTTCTCGATGCGCTCGGACAGGGTGGCCTTGAGGGCCTCGATCTCGGGATTGCTGTGGTCGATCGTCATGATGATCGCGGCCAGACCCCGATCCTCCGACATCACCTGACACATCCAGGTCATCAACCCCACCACGGCATTCCACGGGTCCTCGTCGTCGATCGCCTCACCGGTCCGGGCGACCACCGATTTCAGGTGTTCCAGGAAAACGCCGAACACCAGGTCGTCGCGATTGGCGAAGCGCCGGTACACGGTGCCCACCCCTACGCCGGCGGCCTCGGCGACGTCGTCGAGCGACACGTCGAGTCCACGCTCGGCGAAGAGCCCCCGTGCCGCGGAGATGATCCGCAGCCGGTTGCGTTCGGCGTCCGCGCGCAGCGGTTTACCCGACGAAGCGGACGTATCCGACGCAGATGCAGTGGTCATGGTCACAGATTAGCAAACGGAGGAATCATCTCCAGTTGGGTGCCGTTGTCACCCAGGTAACCGGAGGCATGTCCTCCACCTAGTCCACAGGGAGTCCCCATGACAACAACTCTCGAAAAGTCCGGAGACGGCGAACTCGCGGTTCCCGCCGAGTCGGCAGCCGACCGGCACCATCGCCTGCGGTGGGTCATTCTCGGCGTGCTCGGCCTCGCCCAGCTGATGGTCGTGCTCGACGCCACCATCGTCAACATCGCACTGCCGCACGCACAAACCGCCCTGCAGTTCGGCGACGCCGACCGGCAGTGGATCGTCACCGCCTATGCCCTCGCCTTCGGCAGCCTGCTGCTACTCGGCGGCCGCCTCTCCGACCTGCTGGGCAGGCGGACCACCTTCATCATCGGCCTCGTAGGATTCGCGGTCATGTCGGCGGTCGGCGGTGCCGCGGTCAACTTCGACATGTTGGTCGCCGCACGAGCCGGTCAGGGTGTCTTCGGCGCACTGCTGGCCCCGGCCGCTCTGTCGCTGCTCACCACGACGTTCACCGATCCGTCCGAGCGCGGCAAGGCCTTCGGCATCTTCGGAGCGATCGCCGGCGGCGGTGGCGCCCTGGGCCTACTGCTCGGCGGCATGCTCACCGAGTGGGCCGACTGGCGCTGGTGCCTCTACGTCAATCTGGTGATCGCCGCGATCGCGCTGGTCGGTGCCGTCCTGTTCATCGGTCCGCATCGCGCCGAGGTCCAGCCCAAGCTGGATCTCCCCGGCGTCGTCACGGTATCGGCCGCCCTGTTCTCCATCGTCTACGGCTTCTCCAACGCCGAGACCAACGGCTGGAACGACTGGGCGACCATCACCTGGCTGGTGGCCGGCGCCGCCCTGCTGACCCTGTTCGTGTGGCTGCAGTCGCGCACCCCGCACGCCCTGCTCCCACTGCGCGTGATCCTCGACCGCACTCGCGGTGGCTCCTACCTCGCGGTGTTCATCGTCGGTATCGGGATGTTCGGGATCTTCCTGTTCCTCACCTACTACCTGCAGCAGAACCTGCAGTTCAGCCCGGTCCGCACCGGTCTGGCGTTCCTGCCGATGATCGGCGCCCTGATCGTCACCGCGACGACCTCGACCGCGGTGCTGCTGCCCCGCTTCGGCCCGCGCTGGTTGATGACCATCGGTTTGTCGATCGCAGCGGTCGGCATGGTGTTCCTCACCCAGCTCGACGACGCGAGCACCTATGCGGCCAACATCCTGCCCGGCCTGCTGATCATGGGCGTCGGCCTCGGCGCCTCGATGGCGCCGGCCATGCAGGGCGCGATCTCGGGGGTCTCACCCGAGGACGCGGGCGTCGCGTCGGCCACGGTCAACACCATGCAGCAGGTCGGCGGTTCGGTGGGGACAGCCCTGCTGAGCACCATCGCCTCGAGTGCCGCAGCCTCCTATGCGACGTCGAACGCCGCTCACGCAACGAGCCTCGAGCAGCTCAAGATGATGGCCGCCGTGCACTCCTACACCGTGGCCTTCTGGGTGGCGGCCGGCGTGTTCGCGCTCGGCGCGCTGATCGCAGCGGTCGTCATCCGCAGCGGACCGCTGCCGGTGACCGAGGGTGACGAGGTCATGGTGGCCGCCCACTAGGAGTGCGACTCGAGCCGTAGCGGCTCGATGCGCCGTCCACACCCGGCCCGGTCCCCCGTCAGGGGCGACCGGGCCGTCTGTATGACCGACCCCGCCTCCCCGCACGGATTCGGCCGGTGCGATCGACGGTTCCCGACGAATGATGTTGGCGCCCTGCGAGTTCGGACCCGGTTGGAGGACCGGCCGAAACACCCGGAACGGCGGTTGGGCGCTGGTTGCGCGAGTCCTGCCCGCGGCCGCGACACCGAACGGGTAGCGTACCGCGAGAAGACGTCCCGCCGGAACGAATCCGCTCGGCGCCCGGGCGAGCAGGAGGACCACCGCAGCATGCACGACCCCGCCGACCGCAGCGGCTCCGTTCTGGGTGACTACACCCTGCAACGGTTGCTGGGCCGTGGTGCCATGGGCGAAGTCTACGAGGCCCGCGACTCCCGTCGCGGGCGCACCGTCGCATTGAAGTTGCTGTCTCCGCAGTTCGCCGGCGATTCCCTGTTCCGCGAGCGGTTCCTGCGCGAATCGCGGATGGCGGCGCAGTTGAGCGATCCCCACGTGATCCCCATCCACGACTGGGGCGAGATCGACGGATTCCTGTTCCTGGACATGCGAATCGTGGCCGGCGGCAGCGATCTGCGCAAGCTTCTCGGCGCGGGCCCGCTGGCACCCGACCGCGCCGTGTCGATCATCGAGCAGATCGCCCACGCCCTCGACACCGCGCATGCGGCCGGACTCGTGCACCGCGACGTCAAACCCGACAACATCCTCATCGACAGCAACGATTTCGCCTATCTCGTCGATTTCGGGTTGGCCCAGACCACCACCGATCCGCGGCTCACCGACACCGGCGCAGCAGTCGGATCGTTCGCCTACATGGCACCCGAACGCTTCGGTGCGGGCAACATCGCCACCCCCGCCACCGACATCTACGCGCTGACCTGTGTTCTCGTCGAATGCCTCACCGGCTCGGCGCCTTTCGGCGCCGGCGACCTCCAGGTCCTCGTCGCCGCACACCTCAACACGCCGCCGCCTATGCTGCACAGCCCCTTCGACGCCGTCGTCGCACGTGGGATGGCCAAGAATCCCGCCGAGCGGTTCGTCACCGCAGGCGAACTGGCACAGGCCGCCACCGACGCCCTGGAGGGACGGATCGTAGCGGCACCGCCCATGCCCTCCGCACCGTCGATGCCGAATCCACCGGCGAGCGTCGGAGGGGTCGGCGCCGTGCCGGCCCCACCGGCGGCGGTGAACCCGCACGTCACCATGGGCCGACAACTGCCGCCGGTCACCTACATCCCGCCGGTGGCCGGCGCGACCGGCGCACCGCAGATGGGGGCACCACAGCTGGGCTTTCCGGTTGGGCCGCAGCCGGTTCCGCATCCGCAATCCCAGGCTCAGGCTCAGGCTCAGGTGCCACCGCAGCAGAGCACCGGCACCCGTGTGGCCGTGATCGTGGGTGCGGTGGTCTTCCTCGCCGTCATCGTGATCGTCGTGGCACTGCTGGTCGCGCTGACCTGACGGGCCCTTTCGTCACCGGTAGATACGTCAGTAGAGCGACTTCACGCCACCACAGTTGGCCGGGTACACCGCTGCGGTGCCGAACGGCGGCACCACCGCGAACGACGGATACTGGATTCCGTTGGGGCACTGATAGGTACCGAATCCGATGCCGATCTGATCACCGTAGTTGTGGCAGATCTGACCGGCGCAGTGGATGTTCGGAGCGGCATCGGCCTGGCCGGTTCCGGCGGCGAGGGCGGCTCCCGCCGAGAGCATCACCCCGATACCGATTCCCGAGAGCGTGCGCACCATCGTCCGTCGAGCAGCCATGACATCCTCCCCGGGCGGGGCCCCTCCCCGACCACAGCGCCAGACTGCCACAGATGTTCGTGATGTTCAATCGGCGATGGCGGCTATCGCACCAGGCTATTGTGCGCGCCCGTTGCGGGTGATGTTGTGCCCGGGTTGCGGGCACAACATCACCCGGAATCATTCGACGAGTGCGGCGAGCCGATCGATCGACGCCCGTAGTCGTTCGGGCGTCGTCGCCCGGGCACGCTCCATGCGTACCGGGTCGTCGAGTTCGGTCCAGTCGTCGGTATGTGTCACCCGCACCGACGCGTCGTCGATCGGCTCGATCTCCCACCGCCACAGGTGGCCAGGGCTCGGCTTGCCCGGCTCGTTGGGCTTCCACGCGATGAGGCGGTTGTCGTCGAATTCGACGATCCGGTTCTCGCGAACCTGCCCGTTGGTCAGGCGCATCGAGAACACGTCACCCACGCCGTGGATGCGTGTGCCGTCGACGAGTTCGGCGAGGTTGTCGTTGCCGTCCCAGTCCGGCTGCCGCGCGGGGTCGGCGATCAACCCGAAAACCGTTGCGGCGTCGGCGTGGATGTCGCGGGACGCGGAGCGGATGCGATCGTCTGCGGAGGTCACCGGTCGAGCCTAGCGTGGCGGCCGCGTCGGCAACACCGCTTCGATGGCGCTGGCCTCGCCGTGCCGTGAAGATCGGGTCAGAGTCGACAACTGAGTTCGACGGTGTCGTCGTGCTTGGCGGGTAGCCCGACGCCGACGTAGTCGCGGGAGTTGCGGACACGATCGAGGTAGGTCGCCGACTCGGCGTGGGAGGTGTTGTCCGCCAGGATCATCGCGCCCGGTGCCAGCTTCGGCTCGAGGAGATCGAGGACCGGGACGTAGAGGTCCTTCCAGCCGTCGAGGAGGACGAACCCGATCGGACCGGACACCGATTCGAGCGTGTCGCGGGCGTCGCCGGCCAGGATGGTGATCAGATCGTCGAGTTGCGCCTCGGCGAAGGACTTCTCGGCGGCCAAGACCTTCTTGGCACTGAGCTCGGTGGTGTAGAGATGTCCGGCCGCTGCCGGGTCGGCCAGGGCGTTGTCGCGCAGCGCCGCGGCGAGAAAGAGCGCCGAGATGCCGTAGGACATACCGAACTCCACCACGACTGCCGGGCGCGCCGAGCGGATCAGGGAGTACGCCAGGATGCCCGTGTCCCGTGCGATCGCCATGTAGCGGTCCTCGGCGGAGTCGGCTTTCGCCTGTGGCGAGACCTCGGCGGGCGGACCCGCGGATCGCGGACCCGACGGACGCCCGCCCTGTGCGGCCTGCTCGTAGAGTCGGTCGAGAATTGCGGAGACAGGTGGGCTGGTCAACGTCGAGGTCATGAGTTCACGGTAGGCGCCGAACCTGGGCATGTCTGCGTCTCTCGGTCAGCACCATCCCGGCAGATCCTCAGGCGCGGTGCGGTGTCTCCGGCGGGATCGCCGCGAGCAGCTTTCGGGTGTACTCGGTTTCGGGATCGTGCAGAATCCGCGACGCCGGGCCGTGTTCGACGACGCGACCGTCCTGCATGACCGCCACCGTGTCGCTGATCTGCTCGACGACGGCGAGGTCGTGCGCGATGAACAGGTAGGTCAGATTCTTCTCCCGCTGTAGTTGTGCCAGGAGATCGAGTACCGCCGACTGCACCGACACGTCGAGGGAGGCGGTGGATTCGTCGAGGATCAACACCTGCGGGTCGGAGGCGAGAGCCCTTGCCAGACACACTCGTTGGCGCTGCCCGCCGGACATCTCGTGCGGGTAGCGACGCAGGAACGAGGAGTCGAGGCTGACGTCGGCGAGGAGTTGTTCGGCACGCGTACGCAGCGCTTCACGCCCGGACACGAGTCCGTGTGTGCGCAGCGGTTCGGCGATCGAGGCCAGCGCGGTCATTCGCGGATCGAGCGAGGCACCCGGGTCCTGGAACACCATCGCCACCTGCCGGCGCAGAAGCGCGGCGTCGGCGCCCCGGACCCCGACGGCGTTGATGGTACGTCCGTCGACGTCGACCTCGATGCTGCCGCGCACGGTGGTGCCCGCACCACTGGTGACGAGTCCGCTGAGCACGCCGGCGATCGTGGATTTGCCCGATCCGGATTCGCCGACGATGCCCAGTGTGGTGCCGGCGGTGACCGCGACGTCGACATCCCGTACCGCGTGCAGGGTTTCGCGTCCGGTGCTGCGTCGCACCGTGAAGTCCACCCCGAGCCCGCGGACCGTGACGATCGGCGATTCCGCAGCCACCGCCTCAGATTCGGGTTCGGCGCGGTCGGCGACCCGGCTGAGCAGCGGTCGCGAATCCAGCAGTGTGCGGGTGTAATCGTTACGCGGGCGCGCGAAGACCTCGGTGACCGAGCCGCTTTCGATCACGGCACCCGATCGCATCACGATGACGCGGTCGGCGATCCGGCCGATGACACCGAGATCGTGGCTGATCCACACCACCGCCATTCCACGCTCTCGCTGCAGGTCGGCGACGAGATCGATGATCTGGGCCTGGGTGGTGACGTCGAGCGCGGTGGTCGCCTCGTCGGCGATGAGAACGTCGGGGTCACAGGCCAGTGCCACTGCGATCATCACGCGCTGACGCTGCCCGCCCGACAACTGATGCGGGTAGGACCGCAGTCGCGTTTCCGGGTCGGGTAGGTGCACGTCCCGCAGAAGTTTCAGCGCACGCTCGCGGGCCGCCGACCGGCTGAGACCGAGGTGACGTCGGGGCCCCTCGGTCAGTTGTTCTTCGATGGTCAGCAGCGGATTGAGACTCGACGACGGGTCCTGGAACACGAATCCGACACGCGCTCCGTGCACCGACCGCAGGACCGCGTCGGAGGCGCCGATCACTTCGGTGTCGCCGATGCGCGCGCTACCGGTGATGTAGGCACTCGGCGCGTCGAACAGACCCGTGGCCGAGAGCACCGACAAGGACTTGCCCGATCCGGATTCGCCGACGATGCCGAGGGTTTCGCCCTTGGCGACGCTGAAACCGACGCCGTGCACGATCTCCCTGGGGCCCACCCCGACGACGAGGTCGGTGACGGCCAGTACCGGGGCGGACCCGGCATCCTGAGGGCCGGAGTCGGCCGTGTTCGAGTCGTTTCGGCGACCGGCCGGTGGCGACGCGGGTGAGACGGCCGTGCGGCGGCGCGATCGCCGAGAGCCGCGGTTGCGCAGCAGGGTTCGCTGACGCGGGTCGAGGACGTCGCGCACACCGTCGCCGATGAGGTTGAACGCGAACACCGTCAGCAGGATCGCCAGGCCGGGGAAGACCCCCATCCACCAGGCGCTGGTGATGAATCCCTGGGCATCGAAGAGCATTCGGCCCCAGGACGGTTCGGGCGGCTGCACCCCCAGTCCGAGGAACGACAGGGCTGCCTCGGAGAGGATCGCGAACGCCAGCGAGATCGACGTCTGCACCACCACCGGCCCCGAGATGTTGGGCAGCACATGGGAGAACAGGGTGCGCGAAGTCGAGACCCCCATCGTCGTGGCCGCGGCGACATACTGCGTCTGTCGCACGCGAAGGGTGTCGGCGCGCGCGACCCGCGCGAAGATCGGAATGTAGACGATGCCGATCGCCACCATGGCCGAGGTGACGCCCGGCCCGAGGATCGCGACGATCGCGAGCGCCAGCAGCATCACCGGGAAGGAGAACATCACGTCGACGATCCGCATCAGGACGGTGTCGACCACGCCGCCGGCGAATCCGGAGAACATGCCGAGGACGACGCCGACGATCAGCGAGATGGCCACGGCGACAACGGCTACCCGCATGCTGACCGATGCGGCGAGAACCACTCGGGAGAACACGTCGCGGCCGAGGTCGTCGGTGCCGAACAGGTGTGACCAGCTCGGTGCGGACAACGCGTCGGGCACGTTGATGTCGTTGGCACCGTAGGGAGCGATCATCGGGCCGAAGATCGCGCACACGATGACCACGACGAGCACGATCACCCCCGCCACCGACGCGCGATTACGCAGGAACAATCGCCACGCGGAATCCGTCGACACCGGTGTTCCGGCCGGGGCGGCAGTGGGCTCGGTCAGGGTCATGAGAGCCGAATCCTCGGGTCGATGATGGCGTAGAGCACGTCGACGACGAGATTGACGATCAGGAAGATCGCCGCGATCAACAGGATCGCGCCCTGCAGCATCGGGTAGTCGCGGGCGGCGACGGAATCGTAGACGAGTTTGCCCAAGCCCGGCCAGGCGAAGACCACCTCCACCACGATCACACCGCCGAGCAGCGCCGCGAGTTGGATACCGGAGATGGTCAGCACGGGCACCAGCGCGTTGCGGCCGATGTGCGCGACCAGGATTCGGCGGCGACTGAGTCCCTTGGATTGCGCGGTGACAACGAAGGGCGCGTTGGCCGCCTCGAGCACCGCCGTGCGTACATACCGCGTCATGATGGCGCCGGTGACGGCGCCGACGGTGATCGCCGGCAACACAATGTGTTCGAGCCACGGCACCGGCCCCGCCGACAACGGGCGATAGCCCGCCGACGGCAGCCATCCCAGCGCGGTCGAGAAGAC
The DNA here is from genome assembly GCF_059511865.1 of Gordonia sp. YC-XJ4. Classification (NCBI taxonomy): domain Bacteria; kingdom Bacillati; phylum Actinomycetota; class Actinomycetes; order Mycobacteriales; family Gordoniaceae; genus Gordonia; species Gordonia sp. YC-XJ4. The sequence continues at coordinate 1,733,203 of NZ_CM183447.1, read as the reverse complement.
GGCGATGAGCAGGATACCCATCCAGAAGTCGGGGACGGAGATGCCGAACTGCGACAGGACGCGAATGCTGTTGTCGGCCATCCGTCCTTCGCGCATCGCCGCCCACGTGCCCAGCGGGATCGAGATCACCAGCGCCACGACGATGGCCGACAGGGCGAGCGCGATCGTGGCCGGCAGTCGTTGCAGCAGTGTGGTGGTCACCGGTTCGTTGTCACGAAAGCTCACGCCGAGATCGCCGGTGAACACGTTGCCGATGTAGTGGACGAGTTGGGTGAATGCGGGCTGATCGAGACCCGAGGCGTGCCGCAGGGCGTCATAGGCCTGCGGGGTGTACCGGGTGCCCAACGCGATGCGCACCGGGTCGCCGGGCACCACCTGGATCAGCAAGAACACCACGATGATCACCCCGAGCAGGACGATCGCCGAATAGAGCAGGCGCAGCAGGATGAAACGTACGAGGGGCCAACCGAATCCGTTCATTGTCCGCGGCTCCTGTCCAGGCGCGCGTCGCGGAAGCGGATGGCCTTGTCCGAGCGCACCGTGTAATCGAGCAATGCCGTGGTGTAGGCCTGGGTGGCCGACGGATTGTAGAGGTAGAGGTAGCTGACGTCGTCGGCGATGCGGGTGGCGGCATCGGCGTAGATCGACTTGCGCCGGGTGACGTCGAGTTCGGTGCGCCCGGCGTCGAGAAGGCGGTCGACCGCCGGGTTGGAGTACTTCTGGGAATTCGACGTGCCGCCCGTGTGGTGTTGGGCGTAGTAGTAGTCGTCGGGGTCGATGTTGCCCAGCCACCCGAGGAGCAGCGCGTCGAACTTGCCCTGGGATTGCCTGTCGAGCCACACCCCGAAGTCGAGTTGTTCGATGGTCACGTCGATTCCGACGTCGGCGAGATTGGACGCGACGACCTGGGCGGCGGTGACGGTTTCGGGGTATTCGGTGGTGACCATCAGGCCCATGGGCAGTGAGCGGTGGCCGGCAGCTCGGAGTAATGCGCGCGCCTTGTCCAGGGCCGCGTCGCGTGTCAGGCCCGCGGTGTAGCGGTCGTATTCGGTGAACCACGGACTCGTCTTGGGGATGGCGAGCTGATTGGGGGTCGCAGTGCCGTAGCCGACGACCTGCGCTATCGACGGCCGGTCGATGGCGTAGGCGACCGCCTGCCGAATCCTGGTGTCGCCGAACGGTGCTTTCGCGAAGTTCATGGTCACGTACCAGTAGTCGTTGGCGACCACCGTGCCGACGGTGAGCGCGTCGTCGTTGCGCAGAATGCCGATCTGTTGCGCCGGAATGGAATCGGTCCAGTCCACCTCGCCGGAGCGTACGGCCGAGACCGCGGTGGTGCCCTGGGAGATGAAACTGAAGGCGACGCCGTCCACGTGCGGGCCGCCGGACCAGTGTCCGGGACGAGCCTTGACGACCAGTGATGTTCCGGGCGAGCCGGATTCGTAGGCAAAGGGGCCGGTGCCGATCGGTCGGGTGGTGATCTCCCCGGATTCCACATTGCGCGGGTTCACGATCGCCATGCCTTTGAACCCACCGATGTTGGCGAGCAGGTTCGGGCTCGGCGATTTGGTGGTGAGGACGACGGTCTGCGCATCCGGTGCCTCGACGGTGGCGACGTTTTCCAATCGCCATGAGCTGGAGAGCTGTTGGTCGATGATCCGGCGATACGAGTACACCACGTCGTTGGCGGTCAGCGGATCACCGTTGTGGAACTGCACCCCGGGCCGCAGGGTGAACGTCCATCGGGTGGCGTCCGGGCTGACCTCCCAACGCTGGGCGAGGGCGGGCACCATCTGCAGTTGCTCGTTCGGCTCGACGAGTGTGTCGAAGACGTTCTCGAGGATTTCGAAGGAGAAATACGAGCTGGTCCTGTGCGGGTCGAGCTGATCGGGCTCCCCTGCGATGGCCGCGCGAATGGTGTTGGGCGAGTCCGCCAATCCCGAACCGGCGCTCGGGGCACACGCCGCCAGAGCTGACGCCCCAACCACTCCCATGCCCGCAGCAGCCGACATCGACAAGAACCGGCGCCTGCTCACCGGGGCCGCGAAAGCCGATGACCTGCACTGTTGGTGCGCATCGGCCATGCGGCACATTCCCTCCCGCGCCCGCCGGGCGCCCGTGGTCAGTGTTTCGCAGTCTGCCCGCCGTCGCCCGACTTGGCAACCCAACGCATTTCATATCGTGGGACGGCAACCCGGTAGCCGCACTACAGCGGGGTGGATCGAAGTGCCTCGCGCAGGAAGTCATGCAGCGTCGTCGTCACTGCGGTCTCGCCGGCCGCTCCCACCACGAGTGCGACATCTCGCTCAATTCCCCCGATAGGCGCTATCTCGACCATTCCGGCACCGGCCATACCCCGCGGCAGCAATGAGATCCCCAGGCCGCGTGAGACCAGCTCGACGATCGAGGAGAACTCGGTGATCTCGATCGCGACCTGCGGTTCGAACCCTGCGGTCCGACAGATCTCCTCGGTCATTCGTCGCAGGTGGTAACTCGGTGGGTTGGCAATGAAGGTCTCTCCACTGAGCGCGCTGATGCGCAGACGTCGGTGATGAGCCAGCCGATGGTCGTCGGGAACGACGATCACGATGCTCTGGCGGCCGATCAGTCTGTGCGGCAACTTCTCCGGTGGCGGAATCACCACCGCGAGGTCGAGTTCTCCGGACTGCAGGTCATCCACCAGCGCCTGACCGTGCGCCTGCTTGAGATGCAGGTGCACACCGGGGTGCCGACGACGAAACGCGGCAAGGATCTCGGGCATCGTGCCTGATCCCAACGTCAGCGGGTAGCCGAAGCGCACCGTCCCGGTGTCGGCATCGGCCGCCGATACCGTCTCGGCCAACACCCCGGCGAGTTCACGGAGTATCGGCCGCATCCTGGTGGCGAGTTCGCGTGCGCGCGGGGTCATTGCGACCGTCCTGCCCTCTCGAACAACAAGCTCCATGCCGAGTTCCCGCTCGAGAGCGTGGATTCGACGGCTCATCGATGACTGCGGGATACCCAGCGACGTTGCCGCGCGCGTCATGTGTCCGGCGTGCGCGTCGAGTTCGTCGAGCGCCCGAAGGCAGGGCGCGAGCGCCTCAACCAATTCATCCATTTGCGGATCATATCGTCCCAAACAATCATTGGACGCATCGATTACCTGCGGCACACACTGAGCTGACACCACGGAAGGACATCATGTTCAATCACCGATATCGCACCCTCGCGCCGACCGACGTTCTCATGATCGGCGGCGGAATCATGTCGGCCACGCTCGCATCGATGCTCGCAGTTCTCCAACCATCCTGGCGGACAACCATTGTGGAGCGCGGATCGGCCGTGGCACAGGAAAGCAGCAATGCCTGGAACAACGCGGGTACCGGCCACAGCGGATACTGCGAACTCAATTACATGCCGGACCCCACCGACTCCACCAACGCGGTCGGTATCGCAGAGCAGTTCCTGGCGACCCGGCAATGGTGGTCGTACCTGGCCGACAATGGACTCGTCGACCCGTCCCGATTCGTCTCGGCAACACCGCATCTCGATGTGGTATTCGGAAAAAGCAACATCACCTATCTGCGGCGCAGGTACGAAACCCTGAAGCGGCAACCATATTTCGCCGGCATCGAGTACAGCGAAGACCGCGCGCAGATCGCGCGGTGGGCGCCGTTGGTGATGGCCGACCGCCACTCCGAGGAAACCGTCGCGGCAACGCGGGTCGCCGACGGCACCGACGTCGACTTCGGCGCGTTGACCCGCGAGATGTTCGCCGTGAGCACGCGCACCGGCGGCACGGTGCTTTGTGATCACGAGATCAGGACGCTGCGTCGGAATTCCCAGGGCGGGTGGAACGCTCGCGGACAGACCTCTGACGGTGAACGATTCGAGATCACCGCGCGATTCGTCTTCGTCGGCGCGGGCGGAAAGGCACTGACGTTGCTGCAGCGCGCACACGTTGACGAGGTCCGCGGCTACGGAGTGTTACCGGTCGGCGCGGCGTTCTTCCGGTGCGCGAACCCGTCGGTGGTTCAACAGCATCGGGCCAAGGTGTACGGCCAAGCTCCGCTCGGCGCACCGCCGATGTCGGTTCCCCATCTGGACTCACGCGTCGTAGACGGGACGCCCTATCTGCTGTTCGGCCCGTACGCCACCTTCAGCACCAAGCTTCTCGCGCACGGTACTTGGACCGACTTCTTCGCGACACTGCGGTGGCACAACCTACGAACGCTGAGTGCCGCCGGCCGAGACAATCTCGCGCTGGTGCGATATCTCGTATCGCAGCTGATCGCCCGTGAGTCGACCAAGTTCGCGCAACTCCAGCACTTCTATCCCGGAGCTGATCCCGCCGATTGGGACATGATCGCGGCAGGTCAGCGCGCACAGTTGGTCACCCCGGATGCGGATCGGGGCGGAGTACTGCGGACCGGCACCGAACTCGTCGTCAGCGCGGATCGATCGATCGCGGGTTTACTCGGCGCTTCTCCCGGGGCGTCGACCGCCGTGCCGATCATGATCGAGGTATTGCGGCGCGCGTTCCCCGACCACTGGCGTGAGCAGTGGCAACAGGTGATGACCGCCGCCGTTCCCGCACAGTCGAATCCGCCGCGGACTATCGACGGGGTCCACGATGCACTTGCGGCGACCGCGTGTTCGCTGGGTCTCGATGGGCCAGGTGCTCAGCCCTCTGTGTCAGCGTGAGTCTCGGGACACAGCACGCGGCACTCAGCCGATCAGCCAGGCGACGATGGCAACCGCACCGAGGTAGAACAGGACGACGCCGACCGCGAGCACCAGCGCGAACACCGTCGCCACCGGCATCGCGCCCCACCGCTGTGACCACGTCCCGAGGTCGCCGGTGTGCGCGAGTGCTGCCGCGAGAAGCCCGCACCCGGCAACGAACAGCACCGTCCGGACGAGGTATGCCCACGCCCCGGTGATCCGTGCCGATCCGATCGACACCTCCACACGTCTGTGTCCCCACTTCACGATTGCCCACCTCCCCTTGCCTGCACTTTCGGCAATCAGGGGGTTAGTCGACCGGATTGCCGGGATGGGCACGCGAAAGTGACCGAGGTCTCATCTGGAAGTCCGTTCGGCCACGAGCGAATCGACACAATCGGCGTGGATACGGACGCTGAACACAATGACAACAACCTTGGCCGACAGCCGTCGACGCGCAACCATGGGCACGTCAACGGAAAGGCAGGACACATGGCGTTCGACACCACCGCTTCGACCCTCGACCCGACAGCCCGCCCCGATCTCGACATCGCCCGCAGCTGGCTGCTGACCCCGGCAACACCCGACCAGCCCGAGCTGATCGACGTCGCACTGCGATCCGACGCCGACGCGGTCATCCTCGATCTCGAGGACGGCCTGGCCCCCGCACTCAAGCAGGCAGGACGGAGGGCGGTCCGCCGATTCCTCGGCTCGACAAGCGCCTGGGTGCGTGTGGCCCAGACGGGAACCCCGGACTGGGCTGCGGATATGACCGCGCTCGCCGGACTGTCCGGGGTGCGCGGCGTCGTGCTCGCCAAATGCGAGAGTCCCAACGATGTGGCGGCAACGGCCGGCCGTCTCGGCGTTGGTGTGCCCGTGGTCGCGCTGATCGAGTCGGCCGCCGGTGTGGAAGATGCCACTCTCATCGCCCGGCACCCGTCGTGTGTGCGTCTGGCCTTCGGGTCCGGCGACTTCCGCCGCGATACCGGTATGGCCGATGATCCGATGGCCCTTGCCTATCCGCGAGCTCGCCTGGTGATCGCGTCTCGGGTGGCCGGGCTACCGGGACCGATCGACGGGCCCACACGGGCCGCCGACGCCGGCGACCTGCACACCGACACGGTGCACGCGGCGTCGATGGGCATGACCGGCCGGTTGTGCCTTCGTCCCGACCATGCCGGGGTCATCAACACCGTGTTGAGTCCCAGCGACAGCGAACTCGCACACGCTCGTCGCCTCATCGACCATCTCGGTGATGGACAACACGTCACCGACGGCAGCGACCTTCCGAATCTGGTGCGAGCCAAGGCATTGGTGGAGCGCGCCGAGCGCCTCGGCATAGCTGTGCTCTGACGCTGCACCGCCACGCGGAGGACCTCACCGGCACAGGCGTCTCGAGGTTTGGCGCCGGCGCGCTCCTCTCACCTCGACCAGTGGCAAGAGGCTTCAGGCGGGTTCCGCGGATCTCGTATCCACCGCGGGCAGCGCCTCGTCGGTCATCGCCCGGTCGGCGTCGCGCATCGGCAGAGCGAACAGCAGTACCAGGGCGACAAGCGATCCCAGCCCCATGATCCCCGACACCTGGAGCAGACTCTGATCGCCGAGGACCTGGAACATCAAGCCCGCGAGCAGCGGCGAACTCGCCGCACCCAATCGTCCGACGCCCAGAGCGATTCCGGTGCCGGTCGCTCGGGCGTATGCCGGGAAGCACCGCGCGAACGCCGAGTAGTAGCCCACCATGGCCGCATTGGTGAACATCCCGGCGAGCAGCGCGCCGACCTGCCAGCCGAGCAGGGTGTCCTTGCCCATGCCGAAGGCAAAGACCAGCAGTGCGCCGAGAATCAGGGACAGTGCGAGCGGGATCTTGATGTCCCACCAGCGCATGGCGATTCCGAAGATGAGACAGCCGATTGCACCACCCACGTTGGCCCAGGTGAGTACGCCGGCCGCCTGCGCGGGCGAGTATCCGAGGTCGGCGACGATCTGGGTGGCCCACTTCAACACGTAATAGAAGGTGATGGTGTGGAAGGTGTAGCCGAGCGCGAGCAACACGGTGGTGCGTCGTAGACCGGGCTTGCGCAGCAGATCCAGAACCCGTGGCTTCTCGGCTGCGGTAACGCGTTTGGGCAGAGCGTCGATGAGCGGAAGCTGCAGCGCTTTGAGGCTCCGGTTGATCTTGCGCACCGCGTCGTCGGGGCGTCGTGCCGCATAGTAGGCGGGGGTCTCGGGCACGAGCAGTAGCACCAGCGGGATCATCACCGCAGACACGATGGCACCGAACACGAAGACCGAACGCCAGTCGAAGGCCACCAGCAACCAGTGTTGCGCCACCAGACCACCGATCACCGCGCCCACCGGGTAGCCGACGACCATCGCCGACATGGCGATGCTGCGGCCCTTGGCGCTCGACGTCTCGGCGGTCACCGCGTTGATCGCGGCGAGCATGCCGCCGATGCCGAGGCCGGTGATCAGCCGGACCGCCACCAGGAAGGCGACTCCGTCGGCGGTCGCAGCGAGGAACATGCCGACCGACATCACGCTCAGACACAACAGGATTGCCGGTTTGCGGCCGAGTCGGTCGGCGAGTCCGCCGAGCACGACGGACCCGATGCCCATACCTATCAGCTCTGCGGACAGGATGACGCCGAGCTCACCTCGGGCGATTCCCCAGTCCTTGGCGATGCCCGGTGCCGCGAATGCGCTGGCGAGGACGTCGAATCCGTCAAGCGCATTCAGGACGACCATGAGTGCCACGCAGATCCATTGTCGAGATCTCATGGGGTGTTGTTCGACGACGAGTCGGGGGTCGAGGGTCGCAGAAGACATGACTGTTCTCCATCGGTCGTGGTGGACGAAAAGGGTTCCAGGCCCTGGTGTTCAGGGTTTCTCGAGAGTGAGGATCGGCATCGATCCGCCACCTACGACCCGGGATACACATGCGCACAATCGTTTTGCGTCGGTCTTCTGCTTCTCGCTGTAGAAGACGTCGCGGTGGTCGATCCGGCCGGACACCTCGACAACCGATAACTCGCACAGGCCACATTCGCCGCGTCGACAGTCCGACATGACGTCGAGTCCGGCGCGCTCGAGGGCACCGAGGATGGTCTCGGAAGTACCGACGGTGGTGCGGAAGTCGAGGCTCGGGATGGCGACCTCAAAGGGCTCGGGGTCGAACCAGCCACTGTTGCCGAAGGTTTCGTACCGCAGGTTCGCCAAAGGGAGTCGGCGGGCGAGCCAACGGCGGCGGGTATCGTCCATGAGGCGAATGGGTCCGCACATGTAGAGCTCAGCGCTGTCGTCGAGATCGTCGACGATGTCGGCGATGTCGAGGTGAGCGCCTTCGTCATTGGCGTACGCCGTGATCCGGTCGCCGTGGAGCACCTGTAGCTCGTCGAGAAAAGCCATCACCCGGCGATTTCGGCCGACGTAATGGATCTCGTATTCGGCGCCGAGTCGGGCCAGTACCGCGGCCATCCCCGCCATCGCGGTGATCCCGATGCCGCCGGCGAGGAGCACATAACGTTGCGCGCCGACGCGCAGCGGAAAGTTCTGCAGGGGTGCGGTGATGTCGACCTCGTCGCCGGCACGTAGGCCGTGCATATAGTGCGAGCCGCCACGCGAGGTCGGTGACCGCCGGACGCCGAGCGTCACCGATGTTCCGTCGGGCGAGCCGTGCACGATCGAGTAGGAGCGGGTGTCGTTGTCGGGCAGCCGGATGTCGAGGTGCGCCCCCGGCGGCGCGTGATGTGGCCGGTCGGTGACGATCTCGATTCGCGCAATACCTTCGGCCGCAGGAACGTTCGACACCACCCGGCCGCGGAGCCATTCGATCTGATTGTCCGTCATCGTCGTGGCCCTGCGGTGGCGGTGAGCGCATCGATGTTGGTGATGGCGCTGCGTTCCTGCTCGATCATCCGGGCAACGATGCGACGCGCCCACATCCCGCCCGCGTCGATGTTGAGGTTGTAGAACTCGTGGTCGGGGTTGGCCTCGATGGCCGCCTGTTGCGCGGTGAGCATCTCCTCGTCCTCGCCGAAGACACCGTGCACGCCGTCGCGTAGTTGGGTGGTGATGAGCTGGCTGTCGAGGCGGTAGTTGCGCATGAAAGCCCAGAAGTAGATCGCCCTCCGCTCGTCGACCGGGCTGATGGTGTTCATGACGAATCCGTTGACGCCCTGACTGCGATCACCTTCCGGAGCCCCGGTGCCCGCCTTGGCGACTCCGACGTCGATGCGGATCGTGCCCGGCGCCTGGAATTCGATGATCTGCCAACGATCGACCTTGCCGGTGAATCCGGGGAACTTGTCGCGCATGTTCTTCAGCCAGAACGGCGGGGCGTCGATGTTGTGCATCCACCGGGTCACGGTGACCGTGTTCTCGTCGTGGGTGGTGATGAACTCGGATTCGCTGAGTTCATCCTGCCCGATCGAGGACGAGTGGACGAACTCCTCGTGCGTGAGATCCATCAGATTGTCCACCACGAGTTGGTAATTGGCTCGTACGTCGATGGTCAGACCGTCGCCGGCCCACTCCGGCGAATCCATCTGGAACATGTCCGGGATCGTCGACGGGTCGGCCAGGGTCGGGTCACCGGGCCACACCCACAGGTACCGGTGGCGCTCCTCGATCGGGTACGACGCGACCATCGCCGACGGATTGATGGTCTCCTGGGCGGGCATCCGCGTGCAGCGACCGGCGGCGTTGTACTGCAGTCCGTGATAGGGGCATTGGATCTCTTCGGCTCCGATCCGTTTACCCATCGACAGCGGCGCCAGGCGGTGCCAACACGCATCGGCCAACGCGACGGGGCGTCCGGAATCCGTGCGGTAGAGCGCCAACGGTTTGCCCGCGATCGTGCGGGCCAGGATCTGCGTCGAGCCGACCTCGTGATCCCAGGCGGCTGCGTACCAGGCGTTGAGTGGAAACTGCATGTTCTTCGCGGTGGCTCCCGCGGGGCCGAGATCGGTCATGGCGTGTCCTTCGTGCGATAGGCTGCATCGCGGGTGCGAACTATCTATGTATGTAGATAGTTGGTGACGTGGAGCACACGGTAATCCATATCCGTAGAGATTGTCAACGGTTTCAGCATTCACCGACCTTGCGTTGTGGATGAGGCGCAGCAGATCAAAGAAGGTGCATCACTCGCACGACTTGGCTCGCTGCCCACCGGGTCCTGTCTCGCTACCCTGAATGCGTGTCATCCGCCGACGACGAGATCCGGTTCATTCGCGACGGGTATCGGTTGCTCAAGCAGAACGTGGCAGCAGAAGTGTGGTCGCGAGGGTGGGCTGTCACAGACCTGGATGTAGGCGACAACGAACCCTTGGAGTGGTTCTGGCCACCGACTGCGCCCGTCGGATACGGTGGCCTACCGGACTGGGGCAGTGAGTTCATGCAGCTGCGACCTCAGATGTTCGGACCACGCCACACTCCGTGGCTGAGCCCGACTCGGATCACCACAACCGCCGCCGGTTGGCGAGTCGACTACGGCGAGGCGATCGCCCAGAAGCCGGACGCGTCCTCCGAGTTCTCGGACGCTGCGACCCTGCTTGAAGAGTTGGAACGCATCGAGTGGTGGCCGATGACGATTGCGGAGGTTCTCCGACTCCGAGCGGACCGAGTTCTTCAATCAACGGTCGCTCGGGCGCACGGCGATCACGAGCTCGGCGTTTATCCAACCGAGCCGTATTCGGGTCAGCGCGATGCCATCCGCGGTCAGGACCGCCCGCGCCGGCGGCGACGGATGGGGACCACACGGACCCGAGGCGGCGGACCGCTAGGGTCATGGTCAATCGCCGGTGGCGGCAGAGTACGAGGTGGATCCATCGTCGCGGATGTTGGTGAAGGCCATCAAAATGCTTACGTGACAGCATATTTGGATGCACTTCGGCAGGGGCGTCGGTTGCTCCACGACCGGCCCCGGCTCGCGATACACACTGGTCGCCTCCGACCTCGGCACATGCGACGGCGTTCGGGCCTACCGCAAGCTCAAGATCGCTAGCAACACCTCGCCGACCGACATCTGTCGATGAGCGAACGACGGCGGAATTCGGCGCTGTCGGCGAAGTGGTGGGCGCTGTCGGCGCGGGGCAGGGCGCGGTGGGCGGAATAGAGAGCGCTGTCGGCGGTGAAGGGCTCCCCCACCAGGACTCGAACCTGGATGCACTTAGGAACCCATTGAGTTGTTTGACCAGGCTATATGGAGCACGTATTGCCCGGTAGGAGCGACTGTAGCCGCATCCACCGACATGCGCAAGCGTCCACGAGATAGCATCTATATCGCGCGAGTTATCTGCATGAGCAAGCAGGAACGCGCATAGCAACCCACCGGATGACAGACGACAGGGGCCCACGATGCCGGGTAAGCGACGCCGCAGAGGGTGGGGCTTCGTGCAGAAGCCGCGTACTCCTGGCGGGAGATTCGAAGCGTCGTATATGCACGTCTTCAACGGCACGCCCACGAGGTTCCGCGCGCCCAAGACCTTCGCCACCCGAATGGCAGCCGAGGCCTGGCTACACACAGAGCGCAGCCTGATCGATCAAGGTGGCTGGACACCACCGAAAGAGCGCGAAAGGAAGGCCTCCCGTTCTTCACTTACTCTTGCCGAATTCGCAGAAGTCGCGCTGGCCGGCAGATCCCTGGAGCCAACAACCCGATCCGAGTACAAGCGACTGCTCGATAGTCGGATCATTCCAGGACTTGGTACCCACGCCGTCGCCGCGATCACTGCCGACGGCCTCGACGAATGGTGGCAAGGCCTTGGCACAACCTATGAAGCGAGCCGTGCGGCGGCATGGAATCTACTCAAGTCCCTGCTCAGGGAAGCCGTCGAACGTGAGATCATAGCCACTAGTCCGGCGGAGAACCCCCGATTCAAACGCCACGGAAGGCGGCCCCCGCGGCGGCCTATCACATTGCTCACAGTCAGCGAAATCGAATTTGGCACAGCCAAACTGCCCGAGTATTATGCCCTCGGCCTCCCCCTGATGGCGTGGTGCTCGTTTAGGTTCGCTGAATTGTCCGAGCTTCGGGTGAAGGACATCGAGGATGGACCCAGGGGCATGGTGATCCACGTGCGCAGATCCGCGCCACTCGTCAACGGCAAGCCGAAGGTCAAGGACGGGGTCAAGTCAGATGCGGGAGTTCGCGATGTATGGGTTCCCAGCCCTCTCGCCGAACAGATTCGCAACCGGCTGAAGGTCATCGACAACAGTCCGAACACGTTCGTGGTCAGCAACCATCGTGGTGACCGACTACCCCGTTCAACGTTCACCAAGCAATTCAAGAAGGTGCTCCCACCAGCCAAGGCCGAAATGCATGTTCACGCGTTGCGCCACACAGGCGCAGTCTTTGCCGCTTGGGCCGGAGCAACAACCGCCGAGCTACAAGAACGGCTTGGGCACGCCACCATGGAGATGGCTGCGCTCTACCAGCACGTGGCCGAAGGTCGGCAGCAAGCGATAGCCGAAAGAATGAGCGACCTCCACTGACCCACCAGCACGAATTCCGTTACAAGACAGCATATTTGACCGGCCGCGAGAGTTGGCTAGTGCTCGCCCACCCGGGACGTAGTCGTATCTTGTGCGGCCCGCTTTTCGCATCTTTCGCGGCACGCGATGCTCACTTCGTTCCCAGTCGTAGATCCTCATCCGAAAGCGTTATCAGCTTAACTACGCCGGGACCCCCGATTGCCCTCTTCGCTGCAAATCAACCGACTACACGCAACTGATCAATACAGTCCATCAACGCTGAACGTTCCAGCAATCCGCGTGCATGCATGCACGCATGCAGCCATGCTTGCATTTGCGAAATACCCACTACTGCAACATAATTGAGAAATATCCGCTGGTAGACACACGCGACTTAATGTGGTCAGATCTAGCCATGGCACCAAATCCGCATCACCACCACACCCATCAAGTGGTCCCCCCGCGATACGGTCCCGATCGTTTGTTTTTCTCCTACTCGGAGGTCGCCGGCATATACGGCATATCAGTAGCCACAGTGCGCCGCCGCACCGTCGAGAAGCGCATCACAGTCACCAAAGTCGGACGACAACACAGGATCCATCGGGACGACATCCGGCGATTTGGCGAGTCATGATGCGTCGCCCCCTCTTGGCCTGCAGTGGTGCGGCACTCATGATTTTGTGTGGCATTTGCGGGTGCTCGACTCAGCTGCCCGACGCAGCGTCACCTGCGTCCCAATCCACCTCACCGTCGACCTCGGTCGTCGATCCGAACGCCACGTTCAGTGTGCCGGCTGGTCTCCTAAGCGTCTACGTTAGATCGCCGTACCTGTGCGCCGTCGGATGGTCGGACCCATCGATCATCCCCGCGTGCTCGCTGGGCCTCTACCCGCGCCATGTCGATCCGCAACCTCGCCTCGTCACAATGCGCACGACGTTCGGCGGTGTGCCGCCATGGCTCGCGGATCGCTACACACGCGCCGCAACATCATGCGAGGCTTCTTGGTCACTCCAAGACGACGCTATCCCCGCATGTGCTCTAGGGCTGACCGCGCGGCCCGGGGCCCGTTTCGACCCTCCAGCACCGAGCATCAAATAGACTTTGGCACAAAATGATACAGCCACATCGGTCGAGGACTTCGCGGTGGTTTCACATGGCGAAATGCGTTCTTTCGTGGGTAGCCCAGCCAGGACCACCACCCCTAGCATCCAACAACACTGCTAAAGAGAGTTTCCATGGACACCTACACTGCGGCACGGCACCGGAGGATTCTCGAACGCCTCACCTCACCGTCATCGCGAGTCCACTCGCTACACCGCGAACCAACAGCTCGCGTGTCGGACGGCACTGAGCCGCCACGCACTCGGTACGACGCAAACCTGATTCGGCGAGTGCGGCTCGTCGGCACTTACGGGCTCGATAAATCCGGGCTCCTCGCGTGGTCCACCGGTGAAAAGCTCGGCGTAACACTAATTCTGGCTGAACTTCCGAGCGGACGACCCTGGTGGGCAACGCACGATTGCACACAGCTACCGCCAGTCCTCTGGTCTCAACTGGGGTGGACCCGAGAGGCGGCGCTCCAGCGATGGGCAGCGAAGGTCCACAACGGCGATCTATGGCGAGCCGACTGGTGGATTACAAGACTCGCCGAGCGAGTGCAGCGGGATCATCTTTAGTCGTAGATGATCTACACCCCAATCCTTCACGACTTGGAGAGATTTTAGCGGTGAACAGCATAAAGATCGGGACGACAGCCGGTTTGGGGCTTCTTGCATGGCTACTTCTTCCTCGGATGGTGGTCTGGTCGAACGATCCGGACGGCGGATCCGCACGTTCGATCGTGGCAGTGACGGTCATCGCGGGATTGCTGGTCGGCCTCGTGTGGGTGTGGATGTTTACGCCATCGCGGACACCGGCCGAGTGGATGCCGACCAGCGGCAATCATGCCGCAGCTGCAGGCAACTCCAGGCCCCTGACCGCAGGCGTATCGGTAGCCGGCCAGACACTGACCCCGACGATGCCAGACATCTCCGAGCCTGGCGCGCCTGAACCCCCGCTGTTTCCAGGCCAAGAGCGTCGCGGATGGTGGGGCTTCGTCGACGATGTACTCGACCCGATCCCAGACCGTACTTGGCCCGATGGAAGCGCCCTCGCGACACTGGTTCCACACGGACGTCTACAAGACGTCACCGACCTCGCCACGCGTGTTGCATGGGTATGTGAACGCACCGGATGGGGGCGATTCGGCCAAGACGACGAGGGGTTCACACCTGCTATACGGCTCGCGTCGGTACTGCCCGACTCCACAGGCAATGGGGACGCCCAGCTGAACTTCGAGGTCTCGAAGCCAGGCACGACAGTAAGCGATCTGCAGGGCCGAATACCTGTGCTGCTGCAGGAGCTACGTCTCCTGCGGGCTGTCGGTCAAGCTGGGCGCGAACACTCCACGGGCGCTCTGTGGCTGTGGGTGAGTAACCGACCTGCTTGCGAAGACGACGACCCGACGGCGCCTGGCTCTACCGAACCCGATGAGGAATGGGACGACAATGAGTGGTGATTTCGCGTGGGACGAACCGGAATGGGCCGTATCACCACAGCCGCAACTCCCCGAGCCATCCACCTCGGAAACGGCGCCCGCCTGCGCACGCGGTGCTCCAGGCACTCCTGAGCCGAAAGCGCCCGACGCGAAGCAGGTCACGGCGCAGGAGGAGCACTGCAGCGATCACGAGGCGATCGGGAGGGCAAAGGAATTGGTCGCGGCGGTGGCCGCTGCCCACCCCCTTCGCGGCCGCCGCTACGACCATCAAGTGCAAACCAGCACGCAATGGCTACGAGTGGTCGATAAACCAGCGAGGTTTGCGAAGGAATCGGTGGCCGGCCAGCACAACGACGTCTGGTCGGCGACAGCGCGGGCGGCGGGGTTACGACGCCTTGTCGTCGACGACGTCTCCGTAGACGAGCTACAGGTGGTACTCGGTGTGCGAGCACCGAGTGATGGTCCGATCAGCGGAGATCAGTTGCGCGCAGTGCAATCGGCGCTCCAGGGCAAGATTCCCGGGGCCACATCCGCTGAAGTGTGGGGCACACACGAACGACCGGATGTGCTCCTGGTGTATGCGCGCCGCCCCCAGCCTCGCAGGGTCCCGGCCTCGGTTCGCGAAGCTCCGCGCATTGGCAAGCTGTATACCGACCGCGACTACGCCCGCCGCTTGTTTCGGGATGAAGCGGGACTGGCGCGCTCCGAGTCGACCTTACGCCCCGACGGCAGCCGCTATACCCGTTGGTCGGCACCGAAAGTCGTTGCTATCGAGGACCATGACGACGGTCCGGCGATAATCATCAAACCACTGCCAGGCCAAGTGCTGTCAGATTTCGTGCGCGCACTGCCGCGCCTGCAGCAGGCCCTTGCGCTTCCCAACGCGGCAGTTTGGTACGACTCAACTCACACTCGTGTGGTGCTGGCGGCTCGATGCACCGTCCCCAGCTGGCCGGACCGCGTCATCCCCGAACCGGATTCGATGCTTCGGGTGCGCTCGGAAGCCGAAGCGATCGCTGGCTATCCCGAACTCGCCCTCCCTGTGGGACGCACCATCGACGGCGACGACATCAAGGTCCGGCTCCAAGACGCCCTCCACGTACTCGTCGCGGGCGGCACGGGCGCCGGGAAAACCCGCACCCTTCTGACCTGGGTGACGATGCTTCTCGCCGGCGGCGCGATCGTCGTCGTCGCTGACGCAAAAGGCGAAGATGACTGGAGCCCACTGGCCGAGTACCGAGAAGGACCGGGAATCGTGATGCTCGCTCGCACCATCTCGGAAATCCTGCGCGCAGTCGCGTTCGTCGCGCGCGAGCGTGAAGAACGCGCGCGACGTTCTCGACTCATGAAGTCGCACGGCATCGAGGGGTACGCCGAACCTGCCCTCGTCTTCATTTTCGATGAGTTCAGGGCCTTCCGGCTAGACCTTGCCGAGCGCAAGATGCAAGGCGACGCCGCGTCCGTGATGAGTGCGATGAACGGCTTGCTCAGCAAAGGTCGGAGTAGGCGCGTTCATGTCATGTTCGTCGCCCAATCTGTCTACGACGATAGCTTTCCACGAAAATGGATGAGCAACATCCGTCTGCGCCTGTGGCTCGGCAAAGAGGGGTCGGCCACCGACTTCAGAAATTTCGCCGGCGGCGACGCGGGTGGAGCCGTCGCAATGGAAGCCGCCAACCACATCCCCAAATCCGCACGCGGCCGAGGCATCGTCATGCAAACCAGCAGCGACGACACCGAAGGTCAGGCCAGTGCTGCGACGTTGTTCCAGGCCCCCTACGGATACACACCGGGAATCGACCCCGTCAAAGAAACGCCCGACAGCACGACACTCGACGCGTGGGAACTGTTTCGCCATGAATTCGAGGCGGTGCCGCGACTGGTCCCGCGGATCGGCATCGACTTCACCCAAACCACAGGTGTAACTCCCGACACCTACGTCAAGCAGTCGAAGGACGGCACCATCTCCCCGCCCACGGCGCCGGGTGGCGACGCCGCTTGCTGGCACTCGTGGTCGTACGCCGAAATCGCTCAGTTGCCACTAATCCCTCTGGACGACACCCGAGGTCCGATTCACAGCCGGGAGCGCTTCGACCCGACATCGCCGGCATATGAGGGAGACCTTGAACCGGATGGACCCGGTACGCATTTCACACCGCGGTTCAGCGATGACGTCCCGGCATCAATCTCATGACGGCGACCGCCGCGGAATCTGATCCACTGGGTTCGTTGTCGAGCGGCAACCCGGCGTTCGCACTACTCGCTCTCAGTCCGTGGGTTGGTAGTCCCACCGATCGATTCCGCCCTCCCCCTCGACCCGCACGAAGTCGACGCCCGCCGCGGATGCATATGGCCGCACACCCAGGCGTGTCTTCACTGTGGTGGCCGAAAGACCGGTCGCTTCGCGAATTTGAGCGACGGTCGCGCCACCCAACCGGGCATACGCCAACAAATCCCACAGCAACTCGTCGGTACGCTGACTCGCGAGTCGGTGCGCATGGGCGGCCGCGAGGACCTGTCCGATCGTTGGTCGATCGGTGGCCTGGCGAAGCTCCCCAAACGGTCTCGCTTGGTCGACCCCGGCGTGCGCGAGATCTCCAAGAACTCGGCCGAGCTCGTGGCGCGCTACGTCGTTGGCTCGAGGATCGCGACGGGTCATCGTGCAAGCTCCTTTGTACGGGCCCACCCGCACTTCAGACGGGCGCATCGGGATGGTTCTGTCGGCTGGCGCCACCGTTACAAGGTCAAGCCGCCTTCTCGTGCACTGGTCAATTTCGCCAGCAAACTCTACGAGATGTCCAAATTATAGACGCACTGTGCGTCCGCAACCTGGATCTCGGACGCACCGTGCGTTTCTGGGGACGCACTGTGCGTCCAGGACGAATGTGGGTAACTACGTCTATGGCCAACTCGCCGAACTGAGCGTGGGCGTCGATCGGCGAGCACCGGCTCGATTCTCCCGCGCGCCCTGCGGCGCGCCGCTCACCACGACATCGTTCCCGACGTCATAAAGGGCTCTACGTCGAAAGAGATGAGGAAATAAACGATGAGTAAGAACCACCGAACCCGTGCCGCAAAGGCGAGGCGTCGAACGAAGCGGACGCGAAACCGCCACGATCATTACCACGTAGAACGCTATGACGATGTCGTCGCTATTCCCTACAGGGAGTACCCTCAGGCTGCTAAGCGAGCGGCCGAGGCTACCTCCAGTACGAGCGTCCAGACTTTCATTGACGTTCTCATGGGCTCAACGATCCGAGTCGGTCCAATCATGACCCCAGACGGACCGGCATACCCGCCCACCACCTTCGGCCATTGGGCAGCTGAGACCGGCCGGGACGTCGAATCGCTCATCTATTTCCTCGAGGAGGCACGGAATGCGGGGCTCCTACGCTGGCGTCGCGAGATGCATGCCTACGAGATGCTCGCTCCGCTGTAATCAGCAGGACTGCCCGCCGACGAAGCCACCGCACGTCGGCAAGTATGAGCGACTTTCACCCGATTGACCGACCGAAATCAGGAGAGTTCGATGAGAATCACAGCGATCGCAATCTACGTTCCCGAACCGGCCCTGGGATTGGCTAGCGACTTCTATGCGGCGCTCCTCGGCGCCCATTCTCCTACACTGCAGAACGGTGACGAGCCGCACTATCTCATCGCATCAAGTACGCTGAGCATTGAGGTCAATCCGGCGACAAACTGCCCGCACACCACGATGCGGATTGAGCTCAGCGGGGATGCAGAGTCGGCAACCAAACGCCTCGGCGACCGACTACGTACGGCATTTGAAAGAACACCCGACGGGGGCGGGTGGTGGACCACCGACCCAGGTGGCAACACGGTCGTGCTTGTGAAAGGCCTTAGCGATCGCGGTGACGCGACTGCGATGACGCGGAGGTTTCGTCGCGGCGATTTGGTACGCATTTCGCCTGACGGAAAGGTCTACAAGGTTATTCGACATACGTGGGACGGACGCGCTTACCTTTCGGCCGACGCTGACCATCCAGAGGCAGCGACCCGGCTACCCGCGGCGGACAAAGCCTACGACCCCGACACTCTCATCCCGGTCACGTCCGATTTACAGAGTTGAGCGAAGGAACCATCAGGGAGCGTCGGTCAGACTAGCGGCGACGCTTCCCGGCGCAGCGGCGACGACGCGTGCCACGCCTGCGGATGATTAGGCCTTGGCCTTCTTTGCCGCCGGAGAGCTCCGATTTCCAGGCACGTCGACCAGAATCAGATACCGAGGCTGGTCGTCACCCTCAACGTCGACAACCGCGTGTGTGAACAGGGAAGTCAGGTGTGGGTGTGGCGCTCCTGTCGGATAGGCCCGGGTCCGCAGTGCGACGACGAAACCGATCCGGATATCCGTGGCCTGATAGGTCGCGGCCTGGCTCAGGTACGCGCCCTTCTCCGACAACGGCTTCTTCGTGTCGTCCGCCTTCAGCTCGAGGTAGATGCTGAAGCCCGCGTACTTGATCCGCAGATCGGCCCGGCCACCTCCGATCTGCTGTACCTCGGTGTCCACCGTCGCCCCGAACGCTGACCACAAGTATTCGTATAGGTCATCGTGAAGCGCCGCTTCGTCGGCGTTCGGGTCGTACAGGTAGGCCCGGCGGTTTTCCTGTGCGTTCTGCCGGCTGCTGACGAATCGCACCATCTGCAGCAGAACCTCGTTGACGGCGTCCTTGACCTCCCCCACGTAGTCCGGTGACGCGGACAGGGAGACTTGGAGCATCGTCAATACCTGGTTCTCCTGAAGGGTGGTGTGTCTAGAGAATCCGGTGTTTTCGACGGCTTGGACCAGTCGTTCAAGCGTCCCGGGCGCGAAGGCTGCGATCGCGGCGGCAGCCTCCGGGTCCGATCCGAGGATGTCCTCAAGCTGGGGCGGCAGCGACGTAGTGGCCGTGCCGCCGCCACCTTTTCCCGGCGGCCCGCCCTGGTCAAGGATCCTGCGCGCCTCTGCCAGAACCTGCTCAGCCGCGCGCTGTTGTTCGACGAGGTCGGACCGATCCTCGTCTGTGGCGCACTCAATGCGCACCGCGATTCTGCCGATGTAGACATCAAGGTTCGACACGAAGGCCGTGTTCGACGCGAACCCGGACTCGATCACCGGCTGCACGACCGTCAGAACTCCGTCGAAGTCCTCTGCACGGCGCACCATCTCGACTGACCGGGACGCCCGGTAGACGTGCATGAGGTCGTCGATCGCCTTCTCCGGCTCGTAGAACGCTTCCTGCAAAAGCTGTTCCCGCGCGGTGGCGAGGTCCTCGACCAGCATTACCCACGCGGCAGACGCTTGTCGTTTCACGTCCGCGTACCAGTGGTTCAAGCCGCTCAGGCCGATGTCGATGCGAGTCTGCCGCTCCACCAGCTCCCGCACGACTTGCGCCGTCGGCAGCACGTCAAGCGCAGCGGCGCCGGCCGCATCGCCGGCACGCAGCAGCCCCGCGACAGCTTCCACGATCGGAACGAGAAGTCTCGCATCCTCGCGGCCGTAGGTTTCGCCGCCGAGCGTGAGGTACTGGATGCTCCTGTCGAGTTCGCGCAGCATGGACTCCGCGCTGTCGGAGCGCAGCGCTTGAACCAACGCGATGTTCGCCAGCACCCATGAAGCATCCGATGCGACATGGTCCGGGTCTGCGCCGTCGACATGAGTACCTGAGGACGCCTTAAGTCCGGCGACGGCTTCCACGACCGGCACGAGGCCGACAGCTTCGGGCCAGTGATCCACTGCGGTGCCGACCGATCGTGCGATCGCGGCTGCGAGCCGCTTGGGCATCGGAGCCTTGACCTCCTCCAACGCTGCCAGGAGCCCGAAACGCGATCCGTACCCCCCGACTCGTAGCCGAGTCACCGCCTCCAGGGCACTCGCCGCACGAGACACTTCATGGAGATTCCCCGATGGCGCCTTAGTGATGGCCCTGACCTGTTCGAGCAATGCATCGGCAAGCTGCTCGCCCGCGATGTCGAGTGCAGCGGGCGCTTCCAGCAGTGCGTCGAGCGACTCCGCGAACCCTGCCGGGCTCTGCATCGCTGCAACCGCGTCCGCGATCTCCGGCAGTGCCGCGTTCGCCTCCGGTCCGCCTTCCGGCACACACAGAGCTGCGATCCGCACCAGCACCACGGAGGCTGGATCCTCGGGTGCTCCTCGTAGCCCATCGACGACGCGCTGCCATCCGCCGAGCTGGTCGATCGCATCCGCCGGTGGCTTTCCCTTCCACTTCGTGAGCAGTTCGCACAGCGTTGCGAGCACCGAGTCAGCGGGCGTCTCGCTCACCGGCTTATTCCTTCGCATTCGGGCCGCCGCCCCACGAAGTCGGGGTGGCGGTGCGCACAAGATCGTCGTTCACGGTGCTGGACTACCAGCCGTACGTCCACAACCCTGTCACGCGGCGCGTCTCGTGGGGTCACCACAAGTAGTCGTCCCCGATCGCGAGCCTGCGGTTCTCTTCCGGCAGGCAATCCACGAGCGGTCGTGTCGTGCGCGTGCCCACGAAGATCTGCATGCCGGCCTTGCCCGCGACATCGACCAGCGCCGCGATTAACACCGCGAGATCCTCCTCCGGCATCTCCTCCGCGGCGGGGGAGTCGAGAACCAGGAACCCAGGGTGGCGGCCGATGCCTGCGACGTACCCATGCTTGATGATCGCGACCGCGGTCGCGATCTTCACCCGGAGTTTCTCGCCGGGGGTCAGAGACGAGTACGTCGTACGCCCGTCGCCTTTCGTGACACTCAACCGCCCACCACCTCCGAGCTTGATGTTCGAGAGGCTGTCAGCGCCGAATCCGACGGCGAGTGTTTCGATGTCGGCCGAGATGTCCTCCAGCAACGGATCCTGCTGCTCACGAACCCATTTGGACAGAACAGTGTTCGCCGCTTCGAGGACCTCGAAGGCCGTCGTGTCGACCGAGTCGCCAACGAGGGAGCCGGAAGCTCCACTCAGCGCGCCGAGTGCCCCTTCCGCGCGGGCCAGGTCGAGCTCGAGTGCCCGACGCTCCTCAGCAACCGTGACCTCCCGCATCGCATCGACACCCTGTGCTTCCGCTGAAGCCAACCCCTCCTTCTTCGTGGCGATCTCGGCATTGAGCGCATCGATCCGGTGTCTCGCCTCTGCGAACGCGGCCTCAAGCGCTTGAACTTCGTCTACAGGCATGTCGTCGTCGGTGACCGGGGATCCGTCGGCGGCCGTGGCCGGGACTGCATCGACTTCCTCGAGTTGCAACCCCTTCGAGCACAGAGAGCATTCATGCCTGTCGGTCTCGGCGGCATGCTGTTCTGGCGTGATCGTCGAGGTGCACCGCGGGCACACCGTCGGCCGCATCTGGTGGAAGAACCGTGTCGCGAGGGCATCCTCGAGCTGCGTATGAGTGCGCGCCTTCGCGGCCCGAAGCTGGAGCCGCACCGTATCCAGCTGTGAGTCGGCTTCCATCACCGATCGCTCCAGAACATGCACTTCGTGCGCCAGCTTCGTCGCCGCAGCGGCCGCCGAGTGGAGCTTCGCTGCGTCCGGAGTCCCGGTATCTATCGCCTTCATAGCGGCGCTGAGACGATGTACAGTCGCCTGTGCCTTCTTCCGCTGTTCGCTGACCGCCTGATCGGCGACTTCGGCCTTGGCCTCCGCGGCAGATCGCTCAGCTTCCCATTCTTTGAGCGCCGCTTGCGTCGCGACGAGCGCAGGCCCCCAGTCGGTTCCGACTAACATCTGCAGCATCCGGACGCCCAGGACCTTCACGTTGCCGACCACCGGGTCTAACTGCTCGGCGCGCACTGCGAATGCGCTCGCGTACGCCGGCCACCGGTGCACGACTTCGCGGTCCTTGGTCCACGTCGGGATCTCCGCGAGCCGGAGACGGGCCATCATGACCGATCCCATGACGCCCACGAACTCCTCTTCGCCGTCGAAGCTTCCCAGCGATCGGAGTTGTTCGGAGCCTGCGACGAGGCCGACCGTCCCGACGGCGTGACCATTGTCAGCATCGAACTCGACCCGTACGCTCTCGGTTCCGATCAGCCAGTCGACTTCGACGTGCCGGATCCACTTCTTGTTGTCGACCTGGAAGTTCGCGCATCGCCCTGACAACGCCCACATGATCACGTTCAACACAGTCGACTTACCGCGCAGGTTCCGGTTGCTCCCAACTCCGTTGACACCGGCCGGCGGCTCCCACGTCCACGAGAACGGTATCTCCACGCTCGGCACGTTCTCGGCGACGTCGCCCTCAGCTGGCTCACCATCCCCGCTGGTATCCGCCTCGTCGGCGGTAGTGTGGACGCCGGTATCCGCATCGGCTTCGACGTCATCCGGCCGTGGCGCAGGATCGGCGGCATCCATCGCAGAGTCGTCGTCGGGAACGATCACGTCATAGCCGACCGCGAGTTGATGTGTCGCCGGTAGCCGCTTCACACCTGCGAAGTGAACGCGGCTCACTCGCAGGGACACGGGGATCGCTTTCGAGGCGTACGCCGGGATGTCGTGCTTCTCCAGGATCTCGTCGACGGTCTCAGCCGAGATCACGTCAGCGGTACCGGCGGCCGCAGCCCCGGCAACGTCTTCATCGAAGTCCCGCTCGTCAATCGCGTCATCGATGGGCAGTGAAGATGGCGCGGGGCCGTCCTCTGCGTTCCTCTTCTCGGCTGCCCGTGCTGCTCGCCTGGCAAGCCGAGCGAGCTCAGCGACAACCGCGTCTGCCAGCACACTCACGAGTTCTCCTCCGCTCCACCATCGTGCGTGTGGGCGACCAGACGCACGCGAACTCGGTCCGCAATCGACGCGATGTTCGCGCCAAGGTCAGTGTTCGCGTAGGTGGTCTGGAGGTACTGCCTGTCCTTCAAGCGGCTCCCCACTTCGTCACCGGCAACAAGCGCGACCAGCTCGACCTGCTGCGAGTACCACCCCAAGGTGGCGTCCTCGGCCAGCGTTTGGGCCGCCGCGGCTCCCGCTTCGGTCAAGAAAAACTGGGTCTTCGCCACATTGTGACCCGGCGTTCCTCTTCGTACGGCGGTTGCCAAGTCGTACGTCTCCAGCAGCGAGAACGCGTCGTCGAGCGGCTCGAATGCGCCGTGCAGCCACTTGGGCATTGGGTAGTAGCGCAGGTCCGGCTCCGGATCGTTCAGGAGACGCTCAGCAACACACACGTAGGAGTCGTCGAGGGCGCCGGATTCCACCAGCGTGATGAGTTCGTCCGCCAAGTAGTCAGGGTTACGCAACCAGAAGTCCATCGCTTGCAACCGGAGTTCGCTGCGTACCACGGTGACCGTGCCGGGAGGGTCCGACTTCGTTGGTTGTTCACCGCACCGATGCATCAACGCCAACAAGCGAATCGCATGCTGGGTTCGCGTCGCCGATGGCCGTGACAGGTCGAGTTCGCCGTCCGTCGACACAGCGCCCTTTCTCTCAGAATACGTGTAGCACGGAGCTTATCTGGGCACCTGCCGGGAGTATCAGAATCCGCGACGCCCGTCGTTGCCCACGGGCGAGTGTCAGCCTGATGCCCTGAGCGGAGGTCCCGACAATCGAGGTCAAGCCCTTGGGTGATGATGTATTGGAGGATCCTTCGTCCGGGCGAGTCGGTTAGGTGAGTGCGGGTACCCCCTCGGTTGTGCTGGTTGCGAAGTCCTGCGAGTCCGAATTTGCACATTTCCGCAAATAGGTATTTCAATGTTTACCCAAACAGCTAAACCGGAGGAAAATGCAAACTAGTTCTCGCACTCGCCCCGGGCGCGCCGAAGAGTAACGACCTACTATTATGTTGAACAATTTTCCGGACAATCGGAAAGAGGATCACAAAGTGGGGTGTTCGATTGAGGGAGCGTTCGGTTACGTCACCGTCCCCGGATATGGGGCTGTCGTGATGATGCGCCGAGTCGAGTGCAATGAACTGCCGACGCCGCGTGAAGAGCCTGGCGGCCACAGGTGAGTCATGTTGTACGGCTGGTCAATGCGAGCACGGACAAGCTTATCTATCAGGTCTGCTATTGGGACCCACAGCCTGGCAAATGGGTAGGGGTCGAGACCTTCGCGGGCGATGCCGCGAAGTCGGAGGCGTTCGCTCTATGCCACTACCTTAACGGCGGCCACCTCGGCGAGCTGCGCTAGAACTCAGCCTACGCCCGTCCGCCCAGTGTGAGAAAGAATTTCGCGCGACAAGTGTCAGACTACCCGTGTAGAAATGAGATCCACACCATCCCATCTGTCCACTATGCGAGGGGCCCCGCTGGTGCGAAAAATGTGACTCTATTCGAAAGCAACTCGACCAAGGTCGGACAAGTACCAATCACAGAGGCCGCGTCGCGGATAGATAGTGTCCCCGACCATGCCCGACGTCCTCGGATTACTCTCTGCGAACTGCTCGTCGGAGTCGCAGGAGGTTCGGTCATCGCATACGAACCCCGCGGCGGTCGATCGTGGAACCTGGGAAACGCAGATGTGTTCGTCACTGCGGCAACGCGTCCAGCTCACGACGAACTCCCCGCCATCGCAACCGAGAACGTCCTAACGACAGCCGCCGGCTATCCGGGAATACGCGAGTTGCCCTGGAGAGGTCGTGACGCCCGAGTCGCCATATTGGAGGACCCATGGAATGGCATGAAGCCACCCGAACACTTGAGCTCACCGCCCGCAACGTCGCGGTGCTCATCGCGAAGCTCAACGATCCGCAGTCTGCCCGCATGCTCGCAGCGGGCACCGGCGACGCCACTGTCCACGCGGTTGAGGCAGCTACCCCGGCGGAGCTGACCGCCGGCGTGGCCGAGGGCATCATCACCGTGACGCGCGAGCAGCTCGCCACCCTTTCAACCGAGGGTGCGAGCGTCACCGTCGCCGACGCGACCGTAACGGCAGTGCCCGACCAGGCGCACTACAGCCGCCGTCCGTCCGGGGCCGTTCTGATGCCCAGCTCAGGCAAGCTACTTGAACCCGAGATGGCGCACTGGAAGCTCCGCCATGTCTGTGAGGTCTGCGGCGTCGAGGCCGTGCTCACGGCGACCGAGGCATTCGAGTCCGGCTGGGACTACCCGCCGCGCATCGGACAGTTTGGCGTGGTCGGGCCGCGCACGTGTGGTAGCTGCCCGATGAGCGAGACGGTGTGGGCAGCGCTCGTCCTGCGCGGCACCTCTGCAGACAAGCTCACGGACGCGCAGCGTGACGTTGTGGCCCGCATCCTCGCCGAGCCGATGTCCATCGCTGTCGACGAATCGCCATAATCACTGCCGCCGCGTGATTGGTAGTCCGCGAGATCGTACGGCGGCTTTCCTATCAAGTGACGGCGTCGCATCTACAGCCACTTTGGCGCCGTCCGCTATCGGGCGGATACTCCAGTACAAGGCCATTCCCTGTGTGGCGCGACGTTCGGCTCCCGCCCTCCACAGACGTCGTGAACGCGTCACGATCGTTGAGCAATTGTGAGAGGACCGAACGTGTACCTGAGGTGGATGTTTCAGTGGTTTGTCGCTCGGCGGCGAGCTGCTGACGGCCGCGCTCCGCGCACGTGGCGCCGTTACGAGGACATCGCCGCGTTGTTCACCGGTGATTCTGATCCGGAGTGGAACACTGATCGCGGTCTTGTAGGCCAACAACTTCGTGACCCGTGGTCATTCAGCGATGAGCAACTAACTTCAGACCCCAACGAGGAGTCCGAATGGGTTGCCCCGCTTAGATTCTTGAACAAACAGCTAACCACCTAAATCGACAGGGGCGGCCCCAATCGTCACTTGGACGAGATCTAGACGTCAGCAGCCAGCCTCCAGCCGCCGAGTTTGTCGATCGCATATACTAGAAGCGCCTTGGAGCGGCAGGAATGCCAGCGTCAACTGGCGTTCATATCGAGGCCCCGTCGTGCTGGCGGGGCCTCGACCTTCAGGGGGCTGCGCTGCGGTACTACTTCTGCGCATCCGACGACGGCATGAGTGACTGACCCCGTGTCCGCGATCGTCAGCCGGGGACTTCCGATAGCCACATTTGCGTAGTTTCGGCAGCAGCGACCGGCCATGGTGCGATTCTGGCAGGCAACTCCGAGCCAGTGTCCAGTGACACTCCGGCCGAGTATCTCCACGATCAGCGCAACGCCAGCGGGTTGAATGGAATCAGCATTCGGAGTTCCCGACGCCGCAATTGACACGATCGGGTTGGAGTTCTAGGAGTCGTCCATGCCCGAGAGTCGTCACCGCTACCTCTACGAGCGCCTGGGTGATCACGACTTCCAGCAGCTCGTCAACACACTGCTCGCCGCGCAATTCCCGAACTTCACACCCATGGCGCTACGCCAGGCTGACGGCGGCATCGATGGGCAGCGCAAGCTCGACCCGTCGACAGTGCTGATCTACCAGGTCAAGTGGTCCATGTCCGGCTCGGAGAAGAACCCCGTCAGCTGGCTGGACGCCCAGGTGAAGAAGGAGCTGGACAACCTGCGGCGGCTGGCGAAAGAAGATGTGCGGCACTACGTCCTGGTGACGAACGTGCCGAGCACCGCCAAGCCCGGGACCGGCACCTTCGCGCAGCTGAACAAAAAGCTGGACGCGTATGCCGAGGAGCTCGGCTTCGACGAGATGTCGTGCATCTGGCGCGAGGCGCTCAACTCGTGGCTCGACAACTCCGAGGACTCGATCAAGTGGGCCTACGCCGACATGCTCGCCGGGTGGGACCTGATCCGATTCCTGGTCGCCGAGCAGGTCGGCGCCACCAAGAACCAGGCGGAGCGCAAGCTGATCCGGCAGGTTGCCGCGTCGCAGTGGGATGACGACCAACGGGTCAAGTTCAGCCAAGTCGAGGTGGACCGGAAGAGGATGGCGGACCTCTTCGTCGACGTCACCGCAGAGCTCGTACGCTCCCCGGACAGAGCCCGCGCTCAAGGGCTCTACTCGAACGAACTCGGCGGCGCTGCGCATCACCTGCTGCACACACCGATGCCGTTCACACTGGTGCGAGGCGCTCCGGGGCAGGGAAAGTCCACACTCAGTCAGTACATCTGCCAAGTTCACCGCAGTGCATTCATTCCGGAGTCGGAGCGACCCAAGGCCCTACCTGCGCTCGATAATCCACGGTTCCCGATCCGGTTGGATCTGAGCGACTATGCTCTGTGGCTCGCCGGCAACGACGTGTGGGATCACTCCGATGACCGCAAGCGAAAGCGGGATAAGGCGCGCAAGGGCGAGAAGGCGACCGTCGAGTGCTTCATCGCTGACCTCATGACGCATGCGAGCGGCGGCATCACCGCTACTGCCGACACGGTGCAGGGCATCTTCGAACGAGTTCCCAGCCTCGTTGTGCTTGACGGACTCGATGAGGTCGGCAGCGCCAGCACCCGGCGGCGGGTCGTCAGCGAGATCGACGCGTTCGCCGGGCGAGGGAAGTCCTACACCGAGCCGCTCAAGGTCGTTGTCACCACGCGGCCGAGCGCGGGTGCGCTCCCGGAGCCAACCCTGGACAAGTTCGAGATCATCACGTTGAACCAGCTCACGGGCGAGCAACGGGCCGACTACCTGCGCAAGTGGTGCGCGGTCCGGGAAATCAGGGGCAAGGACGGCCGGGAGCTGCGGAAGAGCTTCAACGAGAAGAGCCGCGAGCCCTACATCCACGAACTCGCCGGCAACCCGATGCAGTTGACGATCCTGCTGGACCTGCTCCACCGTCAGGGCGCGGCCACCCCGACACAGCGGACCGACCTCTACGACACGTACGTAGAGCTTCTCCTCGCCCGCGAGGCGAACAAGCACCCCAAGGCCGTTCGCGACCACAAGGAGGAGCTGCTCGAGATCATCCCGTTCCTCGGTTGGTACCTGCACGCGCATACCGAGGAGTCGCAGATCAACGGCCGAATGAGCATCAACGACCTCAAGGCAGCGATGCGCCACTTCCAGCGCACCTACGGCAACCAAGAGTCGATTGTGGACGAGCTCTTCGTAGGCATCAGCGACCGTCTATGGGCACTGACCAGCCAAGTGGACGGCACCTACGAGTTCGAGGTTCTCTCCCTCCGGGAGTACTTCGCCGCCCGATTCCTGTACCGGAACGCAGGCGAAGACAACCCCCACTTCGACAAGGCGATTGTCCTGCGCGAGCTCCTACGCCGCCCATACTGGCTCAACACCGCCAGGTTCTACGGCGGCAACGCGAAGGGCAGCGACGTCTACGTCCTGGCCGCCGGCATCGAACAGGAGCTGCCACACACGTCGGCGCCCGCGTCATACCTCGCCGCGTGGGCACTTCTGACTGACGGCGTATTCCAGCGTCGACCACACGAAGCGCGCAAGGTACTGACGGCACTCTGTGCCGACACGGGGGTGAACTTCCTACTGTCCGCGCTCGACCGCCGAGACATCACCCCACTGCCCGAGCTGCCAAACCCCACGGCCGCCGGTGCTGACCCGACATGGTCACGGCTGACGACACTGATCAGCAAGAACCCGAGTGATACCGCCAACCCCCAACGCGTGCGGGTGCTTCGTGAGCTGCTCAACCAGCGCAGCGAGTTCTCGAAGTGGTGGTACGAGCAGCTCGCAGCAGCGATCGGCACGGAGCAGCAGAACGCGTGGCTCGCGATCGGAGCCTGTTGCGAAGCCGGAGCCGGGGTCACTGTGGACTTCGAAGACATGGACCTCTCGGACGGCGCCGATAGTGCCCCGTGATGTGGTGGGAATCGGTTCCGCGTCTGGTCAGTCGCAGTGATCAACGAGTTCCGTGTTTTGATCATATCCGTTGCTGGCGTTGAGGGCGTGCTGCTTGGCGGCGATGACGGCTCGGAGTTCGCCCATGGAGCTCTCTGAGAGGTAGCGGCGACCGACTTGCCATTCGTCGTGTTGGTCGATCACCACCGAGGTCGCCAGCCGCAGGAAGGCCTCCGGGTTGGGGAAGATTTCTACGACGTCGGCGCGGCGTTTGATCTCTTTGTTGAGCCGCTCGATGGGGTTGTTGGACCAGATCTTCTGCCAGTGTCCGCGGGGGAACGCGGTGAACGCCAGCACGTCCGTTTTGGCCTCGCGCATCATCTGGTGCGCCTTGGGGAACGAGCCGGCGAAGGTGTCGGCGACCTGGTCCCACTGCGCGGCCACATCCTTGGGGTCGGTGTGGGCGAAGATCGTCTTGACCGCCGCGGTCACCGCGGGTGCGTGCTTTGACGCCACCGTGCCGTGCAGGTTGCGCATGAAGTGCACCCGGCAGCGCTGCCAGGAGGCGCCCACAAACTGCTTGGCTACGGCCGCCTTGAGGCCCGCATGGGCGTCGGAGATGACCAGGTGCACCCCGGATAGCCCACGGGCCTTCAGGGAGCGCAGGAAGTCATTCCAGAACTCGTACGACTCACTGTCCCCGACCGCCGTGCCGAGCACTTCGCGGGTGCCATCAGCGGAAACGCCAGTGGCCACGACCATGGCATGAGATACCACGTGCGCACCGATACGGACCTTGCAGAACGTCGCGTCAGCGAACACGTACGGGAACTCGGTGTGGGCCAGCGTGCGGGTACGGAACGCCTCCACTTCGGCGTCGAGCTCGGCGCAGATGCGGGACACCTCAGACTTCGAGATGCCAGTGTCTACACCGAGAGCCCGTACGAGATCGTCCACTGCACGTGTAGAGACCCCGTGTACGTAGGCCTGCATGATCACCGCGTACAGGGCCCGGTCGATGCGCCGGCGCCGCTCGAGCAGAGCGGGGAAGAACGACCCCGATCGCAGCTTCGGGATCCGCGCCTCGATATCGCCGGCCGGGGTCGAGACAGTCTTGTTTCGGTACCCGTTGCGGTGCGTGGTGCGGTCCTCGTTGCGCTCGTACCTGCCGGCGCCGATCTTGGCTGAGGCTTCAGCCTCGATCAGCGCCTGCAGGCCGGCCCGCACCAGTTCGGCGAACATCGCCTGCGGATCGGCGGACAGGAGTGCATCCAACTGGGCGTGTACGCCAGAATGGGAGTGGGTCATCGCGTGGTGTGTCCTTCCGTGAGGGTGTTTCATTGAGTGTGTAAGGGTCCGGTCTCGAACCGAGGTGTGACCTACGGGTTTCGCCTCTTGGAAGGATTGACCGAATGACCGAAATTGCTGATGTCCAGAACCCCTTGGCCGGGGTGCTGAGCGCCGATCAGATCGACGCCATGGTGACCGCCGCCGAGGAACTCGGGCAGGGCCGCCACGGGGTCGAGGAGCTGCTGACGCAGATGACCAAGGCGGTGCTGGAGCGGGCCATGGAAGCCGAGCTCTCCGACCACCTGGGCTACGAGGCCGGCGACCCCGCCGGCCATGGGACCGGTAACTCCCGCAACGGCAAGACCACCAAGCGCGTCCAGACCCTCCAGGGTCCCGTGGAGCTGACCGTGCCGCGGGACCGCAATAGCTCGTTCGAGCCGGTGATCGTCCCGAAGCGGGCCCGTCGACTGGGCAAGGTCGAGGACATGATCCTGTCCCTCTACGCCCGCGGCATGACCACCAGGGATATCGGCTCACACCTTGAGGAGATCTACGGCTCCACCGTCTCCGCCGCGACCATCTCCCGGGTCACCGACGTGGTCACCGACGAAATCGCCCTGTGGCAGTCCCGGCCGCTGGAGACGGTGTATCCGATCGTCTACATCGACGCGATCTGGCTCAAGATTCGCGACGGCGGCGTCGTGGCCAATAAGGCCTGCCACGTGGCCGTAGGCGTCGATCTAGAGGGCCGCAAGCAGGTGCTGGGACTGTGGCTCGGTGCTACCGAGGGGGCCAAGTTCTGGGCAGGCGTCCTGGCGGAGATCCGCAATCGGGGCTGCAAGGACATCCTGATCTTGTGCTGCGACGGACTGACCGGGCTGCCGGCCGCGGTCAACAGTGTCTACCCCGAGACGGTGGTGCAGACCTGCGTGGTGCACCTGCTGCGCTCGGCCATGAAGTACGCCTCCTACGCCGACCGCAAGACCATGGCCAAGGACATGAAGCCGATCTACACCGCGGCCACCGTCCAGGCCGCCGAGCTGGCGATGGAAGCCTTCGCCGAGACCTGGGGCACCAAGGCGCCGGGGGCGGTGATGGCGTGGCGCAATGCGTGGGAGGACTTCACCCCGTTCCTGGCGTTCACCCCCGAGATCCGCAAGGTCATCTACACCACAAACCAGATCGAATCGATCAACTACCAACTCCGGAAAATCACCAAGACAAGGGGCTCATTCCCCTCAGTCGAGGCGGCGATCAAACTGGTCTATCTGGGCATCCGAAACATCGAAACCACCCGCGGCGGCGACCTCGGCACCGGCACACAGGGATGGCACCAAGCGCTCAACGCCTTCGCCGTGCAATTCCCCAACAGACTCCCACTCTGACCACCCGGCAGAGGGGCTAACTGGGGCTCCCCCGAAAAAGTGGACACGGTTAGCTTGATCGCTGACTTGTCAGTGACGTGATCTCGAAGTCGATAGGCGAGATCATCCCCAACGAGCTGTGCCTCCTGTCATGATTGTAGAATCTGATGTAATTGTCAAGTCCTGCAGTGAGATTCGCGTACGTGGTGAACGCGTGCCGCTTGTAGTATTCGTGCTTGACGGTCGACCACAGTGATTCGGCGCCGGCGTTGTCCCAGCAGATCCCTGTCGCGCCCATCGAGCGCCGCAAGCCATGCTTGCCGCATGCGGCGGCCATGTCGCGGCTGGTGTACTGACTGCCCCTGTCGCTGTGCAGGATGGTGCCGGCCACCGACCCGCCACGGGTGAACACAGCAGCGTCCACGGCCGCCTCGACCAGCTCGGTGCGCATGTGATCGGCCAGCGACCAGCCCAGCACCCGACGCGAGTGCTCGTCGCGGATCGCACAAAGGTATGCCTCGCCCTCACCGCAGGTCAGGTAGGTGATATCAGAGGTCCAGACCAGGTCGATGCCACCCTGGTCGAACGCTCGCCCGACCCGGTCCGGTGGGAAGGTCGCCGTCGGATCGACCTCGGTGGTCTTGACCTTGAAGGTGCGTGGGCTGATGCCCTCGATACCCATCTCGGCCATGATCTTGGCGACGGTGTTCTCCGAGACCGCGACGCCCTCGGCATGCAGATCGGCGGTGATCCGCGGCGAACCGTAGGTACGCGTGGATGCCTGCCAATGGGCGAGGATCTTCACCTCCAGATCCCGGCGGCGCTGCTGGCGAGGTGTCAGCTCCCTACGTCGTTGCCGATCCACCCACGAGTAGAATCCGGATCGTGAAACACCCAGCAGTTCCGTGAGTTTCGTGATGTCGTGGTCGGCGCACTCCGCGGCAATGAGCTCGAACTTGCTCACCGATGTTGCTGCGCCGCAAAGTACGCCGATACTTTTTTCAGGAACGCCAGATCGCGATCCTTCTCGGCGAGCTCCGCACGTAACCGAGTCAACTCCGCGCGCTCACCAGCTGACAAGTCCCGATCCGGTGGGGCGTTGCGCACCTCGTCGGCGACACCATCGCGCATCCGTTCAGCGCGCACCCATTTGCCCAACAAGTTCTCATGCACGTTGAGTTCACGCGCGACCTCGGTGACCGGCCGGCCCCCGTCAATCACCCGACGAGCAGCCTCCGCCTTGAACTCAGGCGTAAACGACCGACGCGTCCTGGACATGTAGACATCCTTCCAGCAGGACCCTTCGTCCCGCTATCTCAGGTGTCCACTCAAACTGGGGAGGTTCAAACCGACCGGCCCTTACACAGAAAACTTGACACGCCCTTCCGTGAGCTACTTGGTCGTAACTCATTGACCACTACGCGATGGCCCACCCCCTTGGCGGGCCGCCACACCGTCGTCAGCCCAAACCCCGGCCCCCAAACCCCACCACTCCAGGGGACTTACCCGCGCAGGGTCGCGTCCAGGCAAGCGATCAGCGTGGGCAGTTTCTGGTCCCACACCGGGATGACTACCCGGAAGCGGGACCACGCCAACCAGGCGCAGAACAGCAACGTCGAGCGCAGGACCCCGTCCGGGCCGGGGACCTTCGGCCCGTCGCCCCAGTCGAACTGCAGCCACAGGCCCGGCTCGGTGATCCACGGCCGGTAGGTGCGCTGATGCCCGGCCCGCCACGCGGCCTTGACCTGCGCCACCGCCCGACGGGTCGTGCGCTCGGTCCCGGTGAACCCCATCGCCACCAGCCGTTCGTGGACGATATCGGCGCGGACCTTGCCGTTGCCGCGCTCGACCCACTCCTCGATCTTGGGCATGTACTCATCGAGCATCCGCGGACGGCGGCCCGCGCCGGTCACCGGACGCCCCTGGTCACGAGCGGCGACGTACCGCCGCACGGTCTTGGGATCCACACCCGCCAGCTGTGCGGCGGAGTGCGCACTTTCAGTGGCGTCGTACGCCTCCAGAATTTCCATGATCTCCCTGTCAGACTTCTTCATGCGTCCCTCCGGTGGAACAGCGCTCGAAAGGTGGTCGAAGACCTCGAGCACATCCCCGGAGGGGCGCTTTTCGCGGGACCGACACGGCCCGATCCCTTGGCCACGGACAGGGAGATCAACTGACCGTCAGCAGGGAAGTACGTGTCCGTCTACAGGGAGATTGGCATGGCCGCTAGCAGGACCTGCTGGACCGGGACTTCACCTCAGATCGCCCGGACCGGGTGTGGGTCGCTGACTTCACTTACGTCCGAACGTGGGCCGGCTTCTCCTACGTCGCGTTCATCGTCGACGTATTCGCTCAGCGCATCGTTGCCTGGAATGCAGCGACCACCATGGCCACGGATCTGGTGATGACGCCGCTA
Source organism: Gordonia sp. YC-XJ4 (assembly GCF_059511865.1). Taxonomy (NCBI): domain Bacteria; kingdom Bacillati; phylum Actinomycetota; class Actinomycetes; order Mycobacteriales; family Gordoniaceae; genus Gordonia; species Gordonia sp. YC-XJ4. The sequence continues at coordinate 1,698,818 of NZ_CM183447.1, read as the reverse complement.
CGGATGGCGCTGTGGCAACGCGATCGCGAGGGGCACCCGGTCGAGCCGAAGTCGCTGATCAGCCACTCGGACGCAGGCAGTCAATATACATCTGTAGCGTTCACGGAACGACTCGCCTTGGAGGGGATCGAACCGTCGATCGGCAGCGTCGGTGACGCCTACGATAACGCGCTCATGGAGACGATCAACGGGCTATACAAGGCCGAGTGCATCCGCTCGTCGATCTTCCACGACGGGCCGTACAAGACGCTCGCCGACGTCGAGTACGCGACCGCTGCATGGGTCGAGTGGTACAACAATGACCGGCTCCACTCGAGCCTGGGCTACGTCCCGCCCGTCGAGTTCGAGCAGAGCTACTACGCCGCTCTCAACCGAGAGCTGCAACCCACATAGGGAGCGGCGGGAAACCTGGGGCGGTTCACATTGGTCTGTGGGCGGTACGGGCGGGTCCTCTTGTGTGCGATATCGCCTCCGAGGGCGTCGGCGAAGGCGTGGGAGCGATAGCACATGCCGTTGTCGGTCAGGACCCGGCGCACGGTGATCCCGGCGTCGTTGAAGAAGGCGTGGGCCCGCTTCCAGAATCCGGCGGCGGTGTCTTTGCGCTCGTCTTCCAGCAGCTCGCTGTAGGCCAAGCGTGAGTGGTCGTCCACGGCGTTGTGGATGTACCAGTAGCCCATCCCGCGTTTGCGGTCACGTTTTCCCTTGGCGCGGCCGTGGACCTTGTGCCCACCTCCGTCGGGGATGCGGCCGAGTTTCTTGATGTCCACGTGCACCAGATCGCCTGGTGCTTCGTGCTCGTATCGGCGCACCTGCCGCTTGCCCGCACGCACCGGGGCGCCGGTGGCAGGATCGGTGAACGCCAGCCTGACGCAGCCGTAGCGCGACAGGATCTTGTGCACAGTCGAGGGCTGCACACCCAGATGATACGCAATCCGGGCCGGACCCCATCGGCGGGAAACCCGCAGGCCGATCACCCGTCGTTCCCGACGCCGCGGCGTCTGGGCCGGGCTGTGGTGCGGGCGGCTGGAACGGTCGACCATGCCGTCCTCGCCGAGCGAGCGGTAGCGATAGACCCACTTGCGGACCGTGGTGACCGAGACACCAAACCGCTCCGCCGCTCGCCGCGGCATCCAGCCGTCCTCGACGACACACCGAGCCAGACGCAGCCTTCCCGTCGGAGTCAGCGGGGCGTTAGCGTGGGACATGAAGACCTCCGTTGTGAGTGTGGTTGCTTCGTCGCTTTCACACCTCACACGGAGGTCTTCCTCATGTCATCCCGCCATGCCGACCAGCGACACAACGTCCGTGGTCAGTACACCTAGCCCCGGCGGTACTCGGTAACCGTGCCGAGGAGGCTCGTCGCGTACAGGGTGTTCGCATCCGTGGCGGCGACCGACGAGGCGAACCACGGCTGGTCGGCGACGACGCACTGCGCGCCGCTGGACGGATCGATCTGGACGACCCGGCCGGCTTCTTGCGCGACGTAAAGCTTCCCGTCGGGCGCGAGGTCGAGATCGTCGGCGGAGATCAGGGGCCCGATACCGGCGAACGGGTAGCGCTGGACGAGCTCGCCGCGCTCGGTCACGCGCACGACCTCGCTCGGCTGGACGGCGGTGCGGGCGATAAAGAGATCACCGGACTTCGGATCGCGGGCGATGCCGTTGGACGACGTGATCCACGGCGCAAACGGCCGGTGGGTGCCGTCGGCCTCGACGAGCGTCGGATGGTCATTCGCGCCGGCAGCGCGAGTCGTGAGCAGGCGGCCGCCAGGCAGCGCGGCGAGACCGTCGGGCATCACGAGGCCGGTCGCGACGGTGGTGCGCTGCCCGGTGGCGAGATCCACCCGCGTGATCCCGCCGTCCGGAGTGTTGAGAATGGCCGACGGGATCGCGTTCCCAAACGTCACGTACGCCTGGTTGCCGTCGACGACGATGCCGCCCGGGGAGGGAATCGGCGTCACGAGATGTCGTGTGCCTCCCGGGGTGAGGCGCCACAGTGCACCCTGGTCGGGCGTCGAGGGGAAGATCTCCGAGAGGAGGAGATCGCCGGAAGGGAGCGCGGCGATGTTCTCCAGGTGCGCGAATCCCGAGGCGACGACGCGGCTGGTCCAGACCCCGCACAGCGGCGGCGGCCCGTCCAGCGACCCGGTCGCGGGCGGTGCGGCGGCGGCAGTAGGGGCGAGCGCCAGCGCGGCGACAGTGGCGAGGGAGAGCAAGGCGGCAAGGGGGCGAACGCGCATCGAAGGTCCTCTCAGGCGATGACGAAGAGGAACGCTACTCCGCCAGACGGAGCGTGTCAAATCAAATGAGACGTGAGGTGCTCGGTTGGGCTTGGCTAGTTTCGGGTGATCGGGCGTCGGGGTCGTTGATGGTCGCCTTTTCCGGCAGTCGGGGTGGGCGCGGTCGTCGGGTGAACCGTTCGGGGTGTTTGGCGTAGGCGGCGTCGAGCACGAGCTGGCGCCTGTCGCGGATGGTCTCGGCGGTGCCGTCGTGGACGCTGGCCGGGGTGTGCAGTCCGATCCCGCTGTGCCGGTGCTGGTGGTTGTACCAGTGGATGAATCGGTTCATCCATGCCCGGGCGGCACCGATGCTGGCGAACCGCTCGGGGTAGTTCGGCGTGTACTTCATGGTCTTGAACTGCGACTCGCTGTACGGGTTGTCGTTGCTGGTCCGCGGCCGATTGTGCGACCGGGTTACATCCAGATCGCACAGGAGTGAGGCCAACGGCTTCGAGGTCATCGCCGCGCCCCCGTCGGCGTGGAGATACCCCGGTGCCTGGCCTTGCTCGGCGATGGCGGCGGCGACCAGGTCGGCGGCCAGTTCGCCGTCTTCGACGGTCTCGATGCGCCAGCCCACGACGTAGCGGGAGTAGATGTCGATGACGACGTAGGCGTGGTACCAGATGCCCTTGGCCGGGCCCCGCATTTTCGTGATGTCCCACGACCACACATCATTTGCTGAGGTTGCGACCAGTTCGGGAATCGCCCGTGGTGGATGGGTTGCCTGCCGACGACGCTCGCCGTTCATCGCCTCGGCCGCCAGGATCCGGTGCATCGTGCGCTGCGAGCAGTGATACCGGCCGGCGTCGAGTTCGCGGGCCCACACCTGGGCCACGGACAGATCGGCGTAGGCCTCGCTGGTGAGCACTTCCAGTATCGCGGTGCGCTCGGCGGCGGTGAGCTCGGCAGGATGGCGGGCCTTGGGGTGCGGCCCATACTGGCGCGGTTTCGGATTGGCCTGGCGATGATGGGTCGCCCGCGACCTACCGACCAGGGCGCAGGACCGCACCACACCCAGCAGCGCGGTCAGCAGCTGCGCGGTTTCGGCCTGCCAGGTGCGCCAGGCGGCCCTGGTCACCCCTTGTTTTTCTTGGAGAGCGCTTCCAAGAACGCGACACCTTTTCCCATGACCTCCAACGCGGCGTCACGATCGGCGATGACCTTGTCCTTCCGGGCGGCGTCTGACTCGAGTTTGCTGATCTGCTTTTCCAGCTCAGCGATGCGCGCCTGCTCCGGCGACTGGCCAGCCCGGGGCCTTCTCTTGGACACGGTGCCCAGTGTTCCCGCTTCGATCTGGGCCCGCCACTGCTTGACGCTGGAATCGTAGAGGCCCTCTCGGCGCAGCACGCGGCCCTTCTGCCCGGACGGGGCCTGCTCGTACTCGGCGACGATGCGCCGCTTGTACTCGGCCGTGAACGTCCGCCGGGCCGGCCGCCCGGTCCGCGGGGCCTGAACCGTCTCCTGCGTCGAGGTCGTCGGCGTCGGCTGCGAGGCCTCCAGGGCCGCGTCAGTAGTTGCAGTGATAGTCATGCTGGGTTCTCCTTCTCCTCACGCCCCAGCCTCTCAACCAGCCAGCCCGGGTGTCTCACCTCAGTCTGGCGGATAGGGAGATGCCCGAATAGGTGGGAGACTGGCCATATGTTCCCCGGTTACGAGTTCTCGCTCGTCGGCTTCCTCGCCTATGTGGGGCTATTCGTCGTCGTGCCCAGCTCGATCGCCGGGGGGCTCGTCTGGCTGTACGAGCGCGACCAGGCGCGCGCCCGGGGCGGTCCGGCGCCCAGAGTCCGCGGGCTTCCGGCGCTTGCCGTGTGGGCCCTCGCCTTTCTGGCCGGGCTCGCATCGTTCGGCGCGTGGCTCACGTGGTCGGCGGGCCCGGGCCGGGATTACGCCGTCTGGCAGGTGGTGGCGTGCGGTGCGACGACCCTGCTGCTCTGGTGGCTGTGCGCGCGCCTCGGCAGGCCGGGGCTGTCGGGAGTCATGGCGTCGTCCATCGGAATACCCGGCGGATTTACGACCGGCTTCGCGGTGCTGGCGGTGGGAGACGAGACCGGTCAGGCGGGCGTCGGGGTGCTGCTCATCTCGGTGAGCCTCGGCACGCTCTTCGCTGTGCTCGGGCTCATCCTCTGTCGCTATGCAGTCCGGATTGACGAGATACGCCGGTGCAGATTGACAGAACTGGGGCATCTCAGCCGAGCCTGCCAAAGTAGCCACGAAACGGTACTGACGTCTGGGCGCCCGCGCTCCACCGCGTTCCGGTACAGGACAACCATTGGGTGCCCGTTCCCGCGGGCCGGTAGGGGCTGTCACTCACGACGTTCGGCGGCAGTTCTAATCGCGACTAGGAAGGGGCCGTCCTCGCTACGCGTCTCGGAGTCCAACTCGTCGAACGGACGAATCGACTCGTGGCCGGGGTTGACGCGCCGCATCCAGGCCGACCACGCGTCGTGGACGTCCGACGCCTTTGTTTGCACGCCCTTGGCTCGCAGGAGCACCTCACTCCACAGCGGTTGTCACGAACTTCGACGCAGTGGCGCCTCGGAAGTGACCCCACACGCGCTGACCCGCAGCGTGACCGCTATACGGCTCTTCCCTGTTAGATCGGAACCCTCCGAGGGCTCCAGGACGGCTGATCAACAGCCTCACCGGGGCCCGGCGTTCTCCCACTGCGAGAACCGACGGACACGGATCTCGACAATCGCGTCAACAGCGTCGGCGGGGCACATCATGCACTGCATTGGTTCTTGACTACTGATGGCCTGTGACAGCATTGCGACATGGTCTCAACGGAGCAACGTGCATCAACTGAAAGAGGACCCGGCGGGCAACTCACCGCAGAAATCACGTCTGTGGTGAAGCTGATGCAGACGATGAAGTTGGACATCCCCGCTTACCAGCGTCCATACACGTGGACGGCTAAGAACGTCTCTCAACTCGTCAGTGACATCCGACGTTTCAGCTCAGCAGGGCACTACCGGATCGGGACCTTCATTCTTCACCCCTCCCCAAGCGAAGAAGTAGGCAACGCGGGAGAGACGCTCGACATCGTGGACGGGCAGCAGCGATTTCTAACATTCGTGTTGATAGCCACCGCGCTGGCATCCCAGATGAGAGAAAAGGACGCGGACCTGACCGCTGACCTTCACTCGGCAACTTCAGGAGTCGCACTCCCGGTTCGCAAGGACGGGCGCAGCGAACGGAACCTGCGCCAAAATTACGCACATCTAGCCCCGCTGATTCATGGAGTGCGAGGACGGCTTCTGCCGGGTGACGGTGGGTGCGATTGCGTCTATGGGCGTGCGGGAGCGCCGGCTGGCGCTGCCGGTGGCGGGTCTCCGGGTGGTGCTGTCGTGGGCGGGCAGGTGAGGTCAGGCGGGTTCGGGGATCGCGGCGATCGTGCTGAACACGGCGACGATAGCGACCGCCCAGGGCCACGTTTCGGGGATTTTCACTCTTCGTCGTCGGCCGCTGCGGGCCAGTCGGGCCGCGGCGTGGAGGAAGCGGTAGCGCAGCGCCTTGGGCTCGCACAACGCCAGGACTGCGGCGTCGCCGGTGCAGGCCAGCATCCGAGTCCAGGCCACGAGGTCAGCGGCGAGCATCACCGCCACCAGCCACGCCTGGTTGAGGGCGAACTCCCGCGAGGGAAGCCGGCCGAGCCCGGTGTCTTTGGCGTGTCGGATCCGGTCCTCCACCCGGGCGTGAGCCCGGTGCCTGGCCTCGAGGAATTGGAGCTGGCCGGTGGCGGTGTTGGTGACAAACGCCTGGTAGCGCCACCCGTCGATCTCCTCGAACATCGATAGCTGGGCGCCCGGGTGGGGCCGCTCGCGGCGGACGATCACCCGCATCCCCGCCGGCCACTTGGCGAGCAGCCCAGGGGCGAGGAATCCGGTCAGTTCGGCAACCTCGGCCCCGTCGCGAATGTCGCCCGACGGGTTCAATGCCGGCCCCCACGCTTCCTCGGGGCAGGTCGCGATGGCCCGTCGCAACGGGCCGGTGATGGAGAATCCGACCGAGTACTCCACCCGTCGACCACGGACGCGGTTCTGCTCGGTGACCCAGTTCAGCAGGTCATGGGAGGCGCCGGCGCCGTCGGAGCGGATCAGCAGATCACGTCGATGGTTGGCGGGGACCTGGGCGATCGCCTGGCCCAGGACGTCGATGTGGTCGGCGGCGGTGTTCGACCCGGCGTTACCCGGGCGCAGGCTCGCGGCGAGGAACTCTTCTGTGTTGTCGCACCACACGCCGATCGGGTGGTAGCCGAAGGTGCGCTTGTACGTCGGCGCAGCAAGCTCTTTCTCGCTGTGGGTGACCACGATGGTGGCGTCCACATCAGCCGCGATTGTGGCTCCCAGGTCCCGGCCCGCACACTTGGATGCGGGCACTCCGCCGGGCAGGTGGGACCACACATGCCGCCGCGTGCGGGCTCGCGCCACCTGGATCTTCTTGCGCTTGCCGGCGGTGACCTCGTCCAGAGTGCGCCACACCGTCGGTGCCGACGCCACCGGGCCCAGAGCGTCAGATTGGTGGCGCAGGACGCCGATGTCGGAGATGGACTCGCCGCCATCTGTGAGCATCACCGCGAGGTCGATCAAGACCCGGCCACGGTCATGGACTGGGATGAACCGTCTGCGAGTCATGGCCTTCGACAGTTCGGCGGTCAGCCCCACTCGATCCGCCAGAAGGCGTGGAGCGATGGCTCCGGCGTGGGAGATCACTCCGACACCATCAGCAGTAACGGACAGACCAGACGACCACGACGTACGCTTCACCTACCGAGTGCTTTCTGTGTGGGGACATGGAACCTTCGACAAGTCCCAGTTTCCCCTGTTCAGGAAGCACTTCGGTCTATTTTCGCCCAGCGATCCGCAGATCCCATGAAACACCGGGGCTAGCGGGGGTGCTCTCCCATCCCGGGTTTACCGCGCGTTTCGCAGACGAGCTGACTACCCCGGGCATCCGAGTGCCGTTTACGACCAGTCCGGAGCTCTTCGAACGAGCCGTCACGCTCGGGATGGAGGTTGCCTGGCTGCACACCTATGGCGCTACGTTCGTTGACCCAGAGTCCGGGCGTCCAGCCGGCGATGTGCGGCTCGCGGCTGGAGATTCTCGTCGGGTGATGAATTTAGCGGCGATAGCTGAGATGCCATCCGAGATGATATTCAATGAGGCCACGGGTGAGGTGCGACTCGGTGGTGGCGCATTCGGCCCGGTGAGTCCTGCGGTGTGGGAGTACACCGTGGGAGGAAAGAACGTGCTCCGGTCGTGGTTCGGCTACCGCAAGGCCGAACCAGGAGGAAAGAAGTCCAGTCCCCTCGACGATGTACATGTCTCGTCTTGGCCGCCCGAGTGGACCAGCGAGCTTCTTGACTTGCTGTCGGTGCTCACCCGCCTGGTCGGGCTCGAGGAAGCGCAGGTGGAACTGCTGGATGAGATCATGTCCGTCTCGCTGGCGTCTCGAGACATGCTTGCCTCCGCCGGTGCCGTCTGGCCGGACGGGACAAAGGACTCCCAACGCAGGCCAGATTATTCGAGTGCACAGCCCGGCTTCGATGAGGGCGACGAAGGACAAGTAGTGCCCCTTAGAGTGGTGTAACTCGGTGGCCGAGCCCGTCTACGAATCCGTGTTGTGCACGAATGTAGAGCGGCCACCGTGTGATCCTTCGAGTCAACCGTCTAAAGAATCCTCGAGGAGTCATCACGATGACCGCACCCCATATTGTCGACCCTGCAGGCCTGCTTAGCCAAGCCCTCTCCGACGCATCACCGGATCTGATGCGCGAGCTGCTGCAGACCATGATCAACGCCCTGCTTTCCGCCGACGCCGACGCCGTGTGCGGCGCCGAATGGAACGCCCGCACCGCCGAACGCACCAACCGGCGCAACGGCTACCGCCACCGGCCCCTGGACACCCGCGTCGGCACCGTCGACGTCGCCGTACCGAAGCTGCGCTCGGGCAGCTACTTTCCCGAGTGGCTGCTCGAGCGCCGCAAGCGGGCCGAATCCGCGCTGATCACGGTCGTGGCGGACTGCTACCTGGCCGGCGTCTCCACTCGCCGGATGGACAAGTTGGTCAAGACCTTGGGCATCGACTCGCTGTCCAAGTCGCAGGTCTCACGCATGGCCCAAGATCTCGATGAGCAGGTCGCCGCGTTCCGCCACCGGCGCCTGGACGAGGCCGGGCCGTTCACGTTCGTCACCGCCGACGCGCTTGCGATCAAGGTCCGGGAGAACAAGCAGGTCGTGAAGGCTTCGGTGCTGCTGGCCACCGGGGTCAACGGTGACGGGCACCGCGAGGTCCTCGGTATGCAGGTGGCCACCAGTGAGACCACGGCCTCGTGGAACACCTTCTTCGCCGACCTGGTCGCCCGCGGCCTGGGCGGCGTGCGGCTGGTGACCTCCGACGCCCACGCCGGCCTGGTCGAGGCGATCGCAGCGAACCTGCCCGGAGCCGCGTGGCAGCGCTGCCGCACCCACTACGCCGCCAACCTTATGGCGGTGTGCCCCAAGTCCATGTGGCCGGCCGTGAAAGCGATGCTGCACAGCGTGTACGACCAGCCCACCGCGGACGCCGTCAACGCCCAGTTCGACCGGCTGCTGGAGTACACCGAGCACCGCCTGCCCGAGGTCGCTGAGCACCTCGGCGATGCCCGCGAGGACCTGCTCGCCTTCACCGCGTTCCCCGACGACGTGTGGCGACAGATCTGGTCCAACAACCCCACAGAACGGCTCAACCGCGAGATCCGCCGCCGCACCGACGTGGTTGGGATCTTCCCCAACCGTGACGCCATCGTCCGCCTCATCGGCGCCGTCCTGGCAGAACAGACCGACGAATGGGCCGAAGGCCGCCGCTACCTCGGCCTCGAAGTTCTGGGCCGCTGCCGACTCACCCTGACCACCGGTACCAACACCGGCTCCACGACGGAGGTGAGCACCGATGACCTGATGCAACTGCCCGCCTGATCACCAACGAAGGATCAAAAACCAGTTACACCACTTCTAGGGGCTTGACCGAAGGAGGTCAAGCCCCGTGTGGTGGTGTAACTCGTTTCTGATCCTTCGCTTGCGGTCAGGCGGGGAGTTGCATCAGGTCATCGGTGCTTGACCTCCGCCGGACTGGTGTGAGACAGCCGAAGCGGTGACAGTCCTCGTGGCCTACTGCCGCTGAATCCGAGCTACTCGCGAGCAGCGGTATGCGACTGAGTCGAAATGACGTGGGCGACGGGCCAAGTCTTGCTGAGGTCAGTCAGGACGAGGTCGGCTCGGAAGCCTTCGGTCAGCGCGCCACGGTCGCAGAGACCGACACAGGCGGCCGGGCCTGAGGTGATCAGTCGAACGGCGTGTGGGAGTGAGAGGACGCCGTCGCGCACAAGTCGCACTGCGGCTGGGAGCATAGAGGAGGGAAGGTAGTCACTGGCCAGGGAGTCGGCCACACCGGCGACGACGAGCTCGGCTGCCGAGACGTTCCCGGTGTGGGAGCCGCCACGGACGACGTTCGGGGCGCCAGCAACGACGAGCATGCCTCGGTCGCGGGCGGCACGGGCGGCGTCCAGGGTCGTTGGGAACTCCGCCACGGTGCAGCCGCGGTCGGCGGCAGCCGCGACGTCTTCCGGGGTGGCCAGGTCGTGGCCGAAGAGCCGGATGTGTCCGGCTCGGGCCAGGTCGCCCAGCCACGTGAGGGCGCGGTCTCGCACGGTGAGACGTTCGGCGCGGGTGCGACGCCACCGATCGACGTGGTCGACCGCAGCGGCCTCGGTCATACCCTCGTTGGTGATCAGCCACCGCTGCATGGTCGTGGGGTCGGCGAACTGCCCCTGCCCCGGTGTGTGGTCCTCGTGCGAGACGATCGGCACCCGTGCGCGTTGGGAATCATCCGGTGTGGTGATGCTCCGAAGCCTTTCAGAATCCGCGGAGTCGTCGAGTGCGGCCAGCTCCGTTGCGAGCAGCGTCCGGCCGTACTCGCAGCGGGCGTCCAACCGGTGCAAGACCTGGTGGTCGACCTGGGTGTCGTCGGCATGACGCAGCGAATCGGACAATTCTGCGGCAGCGGGGGATAGTGCCCCGTGATGTGGTGGGAATCGGTTCCGCGTCTGGTCAGTCGCAGTGATCAACGAGTTCCGTGTTTTGATCATATCCGTTGCTGGCGTTGAGGGCGTGCTGCTTGGCGGCGATGACGGCTCGGAGTTCGCCCATGGAGCTCTCTGAGAGGTAGCGGCGACCGACTTGCCATTCGTCGTGTTGGTCGATCACCACCGAGGTCGCCAGCCGCAGGAAGGCCTCCGGGTTGGGGAAGATTTCTACGACGTCGGCGCGGCGTTTGATCTCTTTGTTGAGCCGCTCGATGGGGTTGTTGGACCAGATCTTCTGCCAGTGTCCGCGGGGGAACGCGGTGAACGCCAGCACGTCCGTTTTGGCCTCGCGCATCATCTGGTGCGCCTTGGGGAACGAGCCGGCGAAGGTGTCGGCGACCTGGTCCCACTGCGCGGCCACATCCTTGGGGTCGGTGTGGGCGAAGATCGTCTTGACCGCCGCGGTCACCGCGGGTGCGTGCTTTGACGCCACCGTGCCGTGCAGGTTGCGCATGAAGTGCACCCGGCAGCGCTGCCAGGAGGCGCCCACAAACTGCTTGGCTACGGCCGCCTTGAGGCCCGCATGGGCGTCGGAGATGACCAGGTGCACCCCGGATAGCCCACGGGCCTTCAGGGAGCGCAGGAAGTCATTCCAGAACTCGTACGACTCACTGTCCCCGACCGCCGTGCCGAGCACTTCGCGGGTGCCATCAGCGGAAACGCCAGTGGCCACGACCATGGCATGAGATACCACGTGCGCACCGATACGGACCTTGCAGAACGTCGCGTCAGCGAACACGTACGGGAACTCGGTGTGGGCCAGCGTGCGGGTACGGAACGCCTCCACTTCGGCGTCGAGCTCGGCGCAGATGCGGGACACCTCAGACTTCGAGATGCCAGTGTCTACACCGAGAGCCCGTACGAGATCGTCCACTGCACGTGTAGAGACCCCGTGTACGTAGGCCTGCATGATCACCGCGTACAGGGCCCGGTCGATGCGCCGGCGCCGCTCGAGCAGAGCGGGGAAGAACGACCCCGATCGCAGCTTCGGGATCCGCGCCTCGATATCGCCGGCCGGGGTCGAGACAGTCTTGTTTCGGTACCCGTTGCGGTGCGTGGTGCGGTCCTCGTTGCGCTCGTACCTGCCGGCGCCGATCTTGGCTGAGGCTTCAGCCTCGATCAGCGCCTGCAGGCCGGCCCGCACCAGTTCGGCGAACATCGCCTGCGGATCGGCGGACAGGAGTGCATCCAACTGGGCGTGTACGCCAGAATGGGAGTGGGTCATCGCGTGGTGTGTCCTTCCGTGAGCTACTTGGTCGTAACTCATTGACCACTACGCGATGGCCCACCCCCTTGGCGGGCCGCCACACCGTCGTCAGCCCAAACCCCGGCCCCCAAACCCCACCACTCCAGGGGACTTACCCACGGCGCCGCCGAGCTCTACCTCAGTACGGGCCTGGCCCCAACCTCCGGAGGGGCGTTCGAAGCGGCGCTGCTCACTGCGGTGCTGAACGGCGAGTGCCCGTGCGTTACGTCGACCTGCTCCATGCCTGCGCAAGTCGCCGCAGCTATGGCACCCGAAGAGTTCTTCACAAGCTCCACCACCGGGTTCATCTCCGGCGACGACCGGGCGAAGCGCCGTCGATCTGAGGCCATCACCCAGCTGCGAAAGGCCCGCTCGCCGTGGGAGAAGGTTGCCAAGACGCGTGTGTACAGGCCCGGATACAAGGGCAGCACCTTCCCGTGGGCGGACACCGCCACAGCTGTACACGATCACTATGGACCCTGCTGGACTGCCTCGGAGATCGCAATCATCGGTGCTGCATCCCCCTTCAAGCTCGCGTACACCAAGCGTCCTGAGGCCACCGCGTTCGGGGCGACCGCACACCCAACCGAGCTCCTTGGTCAGGCGCGGGCCAACGTGGGCAAGGCCAACTGGTGGCGCGAGCAGCTGGAGACCGTCGACGACGACCTCGGCCGAGCTGAGTGGGCGTTGGCGCTGTGGTGCGTCGCGACGGGCCCGGTGGTGTCCGAGCTACTACCCGAGCTCGCGGAAGTCCTCGGGCAGCTCCCGGACTCGCGACGGCGGACGGTACTACGAGCGGCGGAGCAGATCGCACGCTTCGGCTGGCTGGAGAAGCGGCTGGTCTCCGGTTACACCACCGACGCCGAGCTCGACGCACTCAATCAACTCCGTGTGCCGGTACCGTCGGCCGAACCAGGAGGAGAGACGGGATCGGCTGGTCAGACGGCGATGCCTTCTCTTCTCAGCGTTGCCCGCGCGGACCGGTGGCTCAAGGTCGACGCCGAGGCCGTCTACCGCTAGCGCGGCTGCGATCGATCGCCGGAAAGGCACCCAGAGCCACCCACCGCCGCGACACGGACGCATCGTGAACTCTCAGTTGTGACCGTCGCGGCAACCTACTCTCATTCCTGCAGGACGTCGAGCATGGAGGCAGCAGGGTATGGGTTCGATCCACGAGGTGATGGAGGCGTTTCGGCAGGCGCCGTCGAACTCGGAACGCGGGACCAAGTTTGAGCAGTTGATGGTCCGCTACTTCGACCTGGACCCGACGCTGAGCCAGCAGTACGACAGGGTGTGGCGGTGGATGGACTGGTCGGGCCGTAAAGGCAAGCCGGACAATGGGATCGACCTCTTCGCCCGCGAGCGCGACAGCGGTGAGTATAAGGCGATCCAGTGCAAGTTCTACGAGCCGACCCACACTCTGCGCAACGGAGACATCGACTCGTTCTTCACCGCGTCGGGTAAGAACCCGTTCACCAACCGGATCATCATCTCGACAACCGACTGGTGGGGGCGCAACGCCGAGGACGCCCTCGATGATCAGACGATTCCGGTGCAGCAAATCGGTCTGGCCGTCCGGCACGAGCCGCGTCAGCATCAGGCCACGGCGATCGAGAAGGTGTTCGCCGGATTCTCTGCGGGCAACGACCGCGGCAAGCTCATTATGGCGTGCTCTTGCATAGATGACCGCAACCCTTACGCCTCGCGATAAGTGGGCATGACCCACCCTGGAGTGCCCGGACATAGCCACGAATGAACGGTCGGTGATTCGCCAGCCCGCGGGGAAGGTCGAGATGGGTTGTCGAGAGGACGGCTCCAATCGAGGTGTCCTCCCATCCCTTGAAGTCTCCAGTAGGGGACCCAGGGTGAGAGATCAGGTTCGCGTCTCGTAATCGCCCTGAGCATGTCGGTGACGGGCTCGCTTCCGCTGCCAAGTTCCTCCGCGGAACTAGCAGATACGACCGCCGGCACCTCAGCCACGTGCCAACCGCCGACCTTGCTGACATCGCGAAGCCATGCATTCAGTTGCCGCGATGCATCCCGGAAGTCGTTCTCCAGCAAGGTGATTCCCTGCCAGTTCTCTGTCTTCAGCCCATCGCTATTTAAGGACTGCACTAGCAGACTCTGGAACGGTTGAACCCACTCATCCCCCTCATCGAGCACTCTGGCCAGGTCTTGTAACCCGACATCGGCCATGTAGGGCAATGAGTGGCCAACGAGGTCGAGGACGCGCGGACGAGCAGCCGCCCCCTCTGCCTCATTCACAGAGTCGCGCCCATCGGCAACGCTCACAACACCGCCCACAAAGTCAAGCAGAAGATGGTCCGTCCAACCCACCATGCTCTGCGTGCAACCAACGACGGGCGCCGGCACGAGTACCAGCCGGCCGTCCTCAAGAAGGGGAAGGGCCTCAGTTGCAAGCATGTGCGCGACTTGGTCTGGAATGAGATTCGCAAACCCGATGGTCGGCGCCCAGTCATCGTAAAGCTGAAGTCCTGCCATTGTGACGTAGCCATGACCGCCGAACGAATCGGGACCCCCGTAGTCCGCCCGCTGCGGAACCATCGCAACCGTACTGGTGATCGGACCCTTCCACTTGATCACAACCGTCTCGAAGAGAGGGCAGAGAATTTGTGCCCACATCCTGACCTCATCGACAGTCTCGGCGTCGACAGCGATCGCCGAGTGCGGCTTCTCCCGCAGAGCGGCAGCGACGCGCGCGAATCCACCACGGCCCCAGAAGTCAAATAGCCCGGCATACGGTCCGAGACTGTCGTCTTCACGCGGCCAGGCCTTACACCATTCGACGAAGGGTGCGATCTGTTGGGCAATAGTCGCTCGTAGACCAACCTGTCGCACACTACGCGATACCTCCCGCGCAGCCTGCGAGTTCATCCACCTGTTTCTCGGCAAGACAACATTGTCGAGGTAGGCAGAAAGTTGTTCGGCGTTTCCTCGCGTCGCGTCCTGTGCTCGGCTATCAGCGAGGATCTGTCTTACTGCGAGGCTCGCCTCCTCCCCATGGCCGGATCGTAGGAGACAGTGCGCCTCGCCGAGCCACGCGGGAAGCCCGATCTCAGCGGCGAACCGTGGATGGCGCATTGCAGGAGCACTCCGAACCTGCCTAAACAACATGGCGGCCTCCGCCAGTCTGTCGAGATCATGCTTCACTCGAGCGAGCGACCATCGGACCTCGGCAAGGTAGTCGTCAACGTCTCCTCGCAACTGATCTCGGTGCTCAACTGCGAAGTCGATGGCCCGCTCGAATACCGCTGCCACCTCCTTCAGGCGAGCGACACGTAGCAGTCCCTCAGCACCGTCCGCGTCGATAGACCGGAGCATGGTATTGCCGGTAGTTCGGTATACGAGGGCTTGAAGGCCGTCCCACTCCGACCTTTCAGGCGCGCCCGCCGGCAACGCATGAACTCTCGCAGCGCTGTCTCTGGCGAGTCTCAGATAGCGATCGACTGTGGCCCGGTCCCCAAGAGCAGCGGCGATTTCGGATGTCTGGAGTGCGGTGGCACAGAGCGCCTTCTCCGAGCCAACGAGTGCTGCGAGTTCGTACCGCAGCTCGGCTAACATCAGCAGGCCCGACGTCACACCGTGCTCCGCGATCTCAGCCAGAACCTCATCGAGCGCGTGCGCCAGCCGAGTTGGTGAGTCTGTATGTTCAGCCGCGCCACGGAAGACCTCGCAGAGTGTTACGACGTCTTCGCGCGCCACCTCCGGGCTGGATTTACTGCGCAGCCACTCTGCACTTAGCAGCGCGCGCGAGTCCCAGTTCGAAGACGATTGCAGCGTAGCCGCCACCCGCTCGGAGAGGTCGTCAATAGCTTCGGGTGAGCTACCCGCGTTCCGATGGCCATTGAGTAGCACGATGAGCGCATTCACCAAATACTTCTCGTCAACGCCCTCCGTAACGAAGTCAAGTGCCTGACGGGCTAAGCGGATCGTCTTCGCAGGATCATCGTCGAGTAGTGACGCCAGCGCGCGTTCGAGCGTGATGTCGGATTCCTCGGCGCCGCGCTGCTCGGCGATCCGAAGATGCTCGTCGATGAATCGTCGCATGGCACCCAGCGTCGGATTCCCTAGGCGGCGCGCTTCAAAGAGCACTTCGCTAAGGGCTCGTGCGGCGTTCATACGCGCTCGAACCTCAAGGTCAGTGTCTGAGGCTCGTACAGCGAACTCGACCGCGGACTCATACTTTTCAGAAGCGCCGTGGAAGTCACTGGCCAGAAAGCACTTTCGGCCCGCCTGCATCGCATCCTCCGCCAACGCAAGTGGCCCGCGGGTGTCACCATGGCTATCTATGCGGATCTCGATCGTTGAGTCAGAGACGCCGCTGAGTTGCACGTTCTTGTCGCCGTGAACCCATTGGTGACCCTGATCATCAGACATGTTGTCTTGGCGGTCTAGCTCGCGTGGGTGTCACTACCCGGAGGTCCTCCGATGGAGGTCGTCACCGCAGATCCGCTCACATCGGCAACTTGGACGTTCTGGTTACCCCATGCCGTCTGAGTAAGCGACTTGACCTCGACTCCGTGCCGCTCGGCGTCGGCAAGCAACTTCTCGAGTGCAGTTCTGAAGGCGGCGTCCGTCGCAGCCCGAGCATCAATCACGCCCGCCAGCTCTCGACGAACGGAATCACTGTCTGTGATCCGCTCCGCCATCTCAAGAGCTCCGGCCGCACGCTGGTCACCGTCGCGCGAGAACCGCTCTCGCAGCCACGCCGCGAGACGCCCTACGGCAGCGCTCGCCCCGTCGGCGAGGTTCTCACCACTCTTGTCTGCCGCCTTCGTGAGCAGCGCCGCAACCACCGCGCCTAACGTCAACGACACCGGCTCAACCAAGGCAGGCCCCTTTCATCGAGCGCGCTGATGTACGCGAACAATCATGCCGTATCCGCTGGAACTCTGTGCGCCGTTCTTGCCGAAACTTCGGGGGCCGGGTCCGAGGTGCAGGCATATGCATGACTCGTCGATGCTCAAAATGTTCTAGGCCGGAATGCGCGACAGCCTCACGACCCGATCTGTGTCGTGTGGGCATAGGTATGGCTGCATGTGCAGGTCCAACCACACCTTACGTTACGTCGATGACCAGAATCGCTGTCTTCCGCAGCGCTGTGAGCAGCGCTGTGAACAGTCAGATAGTCACTGGTTCAAACCTTTCGGATGTCACGCTACGTTTAGACGATCGTTGGCGATCCGCCGCCACGCCTGCGACTTCGACGGGCGCTTGAAGGCCAAGGTACGGGTTCTGGGATGCTGTTGTTCGGGCTAAGGTTAGCGCGCAATTCTTCTGCGCGAGTCGGACGCCGATGCCGATAATTGTAGTGATGCAAATCACACACATGGCGGGCAGGGAGCAGCGGCTGCGGTTTCTCTAATGCGTGCTCGATCACGATGACGGGAACCGTATCGAAGGTCGGTGGGCGCGGCGTGAGGTCGAGACATCGGCCGACGAGGACGCCTGAGTTGGAATCAGCCGTGGAGCATTGCGGTCGCTCCATTATTCTCGCTCGGAGAAGACTCGGTGCGAAATCACGACTGTACACGTTCCGGTGCGACAACTAGCTCCTTGAGCCGGTCACGAAGCGCGGGGAAGTCCTCGACGTCCTGAAGCGGCGTGTCGGCAAGGTTGAACTCGTCTCTGATCTGACGAGCCGCGGTTCGCACGGCCTCGTGGCCCGGCGTGGAGCCAGTCAGTTGTACCTCGATCTCATCGAGGAGCTTAGAGACGGTGGCCTTCTGAGCCCGCGCCCGGTGGTCGCGCTTGAAGCGATCGACGATTCGCTTGGTGACCTCCTTGACCTGCTCTTGAGCGTGCTCCGCCATCGCTTGATCCTGGAGTTTGTTCAACTGCCCAAACAGGCAGTGGAAGTTCTGGAACAGCTCCTTGAGTGCACTGTCGTCGTGGGCCTCGCGGGCCACGGCGGAGACTGCGTGAGCGAATTCGATCTTGCCAAGCGTGGCCGCAACGTTTGACTCGTCGGCAGCCGCCTCGAAAGCTGACTTAGCTTGGTCGAACAGCCGCTCACTTGCATTGACGACCAGGGCCTCTGGGAGTTTCGCAAGAAGTGCTTGTCGGTCGATATCGGACAAGATCTCCTCGCTGAACCGGACCAATGCGACGCGGGCGACTGCCGCTGGCACCAGGTCCTCGGGCTCGTGGACCTCGTCGACATCCAGGGCAAGCTCCGCCTTCGGTAGCCGATCGATCGGGAGGATCAAGGACTGATTGAAGAGTGGCTTCTTGCCGTATCCCTTCTCCAGGTTTCCGAGCGCTGTCCCTGCCTCGCGTCCAGCACCGTCAGAGTCGAGGAGCACGACGATTGCCGGTCGGTCCAGGTCCCGGCCGCGGGCCAGATGCACCATGTAGCGATAGTTAGAAGCGCCGTGGACGGGCACCATCGTCAGCGAGTTCAGGTCGAGGGTTGCGTTGCCCTTCGTGAGTCGCTGCATGGCAGCCGAGATCCCCGAGAAGAGGATGAGGTCTGCTGGTCCTTCCACCAGGAGGTTGCAGGTCCCGATAAACGCGGTGTCGGCATGGAATGAGGAGAAGGCGGAGCGAAGCGGTTCGTACTTGTCGGTCGCGGCCTTTTCCACGATGCGTGTTCCTTCGTCGCCGGCGCCCTTCTGAAGTACTCGGATGCGATGCGGGTAGTTCTTATCGATGAGGAAGGGGCTGTGCGTGACGTACAGGATCTGCGCTGCTGGCTTCCCGTCGTCGGGCTCGGCGTAGCGCGCGAAGACCTTCACGAGATCCTGTTGCCCCTGTGTGGAGAGGTAGGCGTCCGGCTCGTCGATGAGCAAGATTTCTGATCGCCCAGGCTTCAACGGTCGGTATGCCTCACGTTGGATGAAGTAGCTGAGGAAGTACTGCATGCCTCCGCTTCGCTCGTCGAATGTGTATGTCTGTCCGGTCTTATCGGTCAGCGTGAAGACCAAGTGGAAGGCGTCCTTGTGCACACGGAGTGAAAAGTCCTTGTCCTGGGACCACCACTTGGGGAAGTTGAGCGTTACGTCGAGGGCGTCGGTCACGCTGGCGGTGAGGGCAGAGGCGTACCCATCGTCGGCTGCGTCCGCGCCAAGCAGTTCCGAGTACGCCTGCGTGTCGATGTCGGCAACGTTTTCCAGTAGGTCACGCACGAGTTGGAGTGCCTTGCGGGCGCGTTCCCGGTCGCTGACGGGAAGCTCTGGAGGCTTCGGCACAAAGGTTGAGATCGACTCTGTGGCGCCTTCGGGTGCGTCGGCATAGCCTTTGAGAACCTTGAAGAGTTCAAGCCAGGCGCTACGATCTCGGACGTCCGGGGTCACGGCACCCGATTGCAGGTCGAAAAGGCTTGCGCTGGATGGCAACACGACGTTGGCGTCGACGCGCCGGGCGACTGGGAGTCGCAGAGCGTCTTCGAGCTTCTGTGAGTTCTCTGCGTTCGGCTGGACTATGTGCTCTTGATACTCGCCGGCACCGTCCTTCACGTAGACAAAGCTCCCACGCTGCAGACGGAAGAAGTAGAACTCTGTCGGTGCCGCGTGGAGGCTGGCAGCTTCCGACACGGCGGTTTGCTCGTCAGGGGTGAGATCGGTGAAGCGCCCGCCGAACTCCGGCGTCGGCATCGTTCCCCGGACTCCGAAGAATCGTGAGTACCGGCAGAAGTCCCGTGGGACTACTGGCTTATCGCCGAGGAGGCACTGGATCGCGGAGATGAGCTGGCTCTTTCCAGACTCGTTGGCACCAACCACGGTAGTGATGTCGTGCTCCAAGCCGACGCGCACAAACGGATAGTAGGCGTCGGGCTCTGTGTTGAGCGCTTCCCAGGGATACCTCTTTCCGTCGATATCCTGACGTAGATAGTCGAAGTTGAACGACCGGAAGAACCGGACGTAGACGGTTTTCAGGATCAAGGTCGTTCTCCTGCTTGGACGGATGGTCGAGGTGAAGCACCAACGTGAAGTCGCCAGAAGTCCTACACGCTGAGGCAATCGTGCCATCACTTCCCGACACTTACGGGCACTCCTACGGCTCTCGGCTACGCCGCCGTCCTCTCATGCTGGGACAACGAGAGCTTCGTGCGGACCCCTCAGCGAGCGAGCGACCATCCGTCCGCAAACCGAGCGACCTAGAACAGGCTTGGCATCCGCATCCGGTCTAATCGCCACATGGTTATTGCGATTCATCGATACGCTGGCGCACACGCATCGACAGGCGCTCGTCGTCGAACAACTCCTCCAACAGGCAATCGATGACGGCCTGGAACGTCACGCGCGGCAGTCCGAGGCTGGTGGCAGCCGCAGTCTGCCAGGCGACGACGCGCTGGTTGAGATTCGCATCGAGATTCACGGTTTTCCCGACTCGCTTCGATTTCGGCACCGCAGGCAGCCGTGCCCGTGCACCTGCCCCCTCCGCGGACCTATTCGACGGTTGAGCCACAACTCGCGCCGCCTGCTCGCGGATCTGTTCTGCTCGCGATTTCATGCCCGCGCCTCCACGTCGAGCAACTGGGGCAGGGCGTCACCGTAGGCCGTGTTCAATGCGTTCTCGACTGCACAGCCGAATGCTTGAGCGAACCGCTCCAGCCGTGCGACGCGAGCGGGCAGGACTGGCACCAACTCATTCGCCGCCGCGCTGTACGCCTCCGCCGACGCCGAGTTCGTGACCACTCGGGTCAGGAGCACAGCGACAGCCGGCGGTTGGCTGCGCAAGGGCGTTACATCATCAACCAGATCGAGAACCGCACGCAGTCGATCGAAGTCCATGGGCGTTGGCGACATCGGCACCACAATGTGTGTGGCAGCCCGAACGGCCGACGTAACGATTCCTCGTCCGGATTCCATTGGCGGAGTATCGATCACTGCAACGTCGAACCCGTCAGAGATCGACTCAAGGCGCTGGTGGAGGTCTTTGACTGGCAACCCGACGACGGGAATCGACCAGCTCGCGAGGTCAGACCACCTCACGAGCGAACAGTTTTCCGGGTCAGCGTCGACACCTAGCACCTTCAGCCCCGATTCGGCGAGCGCGTGCAGGAAGTAGGCGGCAGACGTCGTCTTCGTCGATCCGCCCTTCAGGTTGACGACCGCGATAGATAGCATTCGAACTCCGTTCTTTGAAAGCTGTTGATCTACTTGGATATTTGGCTAAATGAATTGAAATCTGATTGGCCAAGTCGATTAGCCGGCGCGGCGCGATCCGCGGGTTTCGCCTCTCGCCACGTAAGCCCTATTCGAGGGCGACACGAAGCTCGCTCAACCAGCAGCGTGTCCGCTCATAGCCGTTGTCGCTGTCGGCTTCTCCCCCAGCGATGCCCCAGAGGTTCGCCGACCACGTGCTGAGTACCGCAGACTCGTCCTCCGCGACGTCATAAAGAACGGCGTTGTCATCCAGAATCATTGCCACACCGGCGACTTCGCCCGTCGACCACGTGTAGCGATATGCGTCCCATCCGTGCGCGCGGACAAGGCGAGCCCGCCCGATCAGATCGTTGGCGCGGTGCTGACGCTCAGCGTCACTCGGCTGCCGCGCCAGCAATTCTGCGAGTGATCGTGGCCTATTCGCTGGGTCGTTTGTCACGCGAAGCTCCTTGTCTCGTTAAATCTTTGAATAGATAGCTGTTTAGCTGAGCAGCCGAAAATGCGTGAACACTGCATCAGCGGGCCGACGAGTTACGTGTTCGACCGGCGCGACGCCGACGCGCCGCATCGGCGTCGTGATACCGCTTCTGCGCCGCCGCAGCACGTTTGGCGCGTGCGCACAGAGCGTGGGGAAACCGAGCACCCGAGTCACCGAGTGCAACGCGGTCGAGCCGATCACCGGCGAGCAACGGTCCTCCGCACAGGAGGCAGGTCTTGGACCACCGCGTTTGCCAGTGCGGCGCCCGGAATCCGGGTTGTGGCACTGGCCCGACCCCACGTCCCCGCCGTTCCGGCTTCGGCACAGTCTCTTTGGAGCTCATCGCCGCATACAGAGTTGGCGCATGAATTTGAAGGAGGTACCTCACCGTCACCGGGTGAAGACCATGACCAGATGCTCTGTCATACAACAGGTTTAGTTGATCGCTGTTCATTGAAATCCTTTGTTCGTGGGCTGGCAAAGCAGATAGTCCGACCCCCCAAAGCGTCCCGACGGTTCGCCGCTGGTCCCGTCGTCAGCGCCCATGCACCGTCGCCGCAGGGCACCGGACCGGGCCGCGGGGGTACTTCCAGGGGAACTGCCACTCCACTGATCGGGTGAATGGGGCAGTGCGTACGCCAGCTGGTTTGCGTCGGGCTGTGCGCGAAAACGACGAAGGGCCGCCTGACGGCAGTCAGACGGCTTGGCTGTTACGGATCATCGGGTGCGGCAGCGACGAGCTGCCTACGAATGACTGACACCGCACGTCTCCCTTCGGTAGAGGCGAAGGGAGAACCGCAATCAGCGGTGGCGCTAGACCCGCACACCCAACAGCGGTAGAGTGCATGTCAACGCGGTGGAGGATCCTGAGCCGATCCCCTCGCCAGACCCCGGCAGGTGCTTCCAACACCTGATCGGGGTCGTTCGTTTCGAGGGGTTCCCACGCACGATATCCGCATCTTGTCTGCATGAGGTAAATCGAGCGTTGGCAAAAACCAGCTTTGAACTGGCGTTATACCGTTGCTCCCCCACCAGGACTCGAACCTGGAATGCCTGAACCAAAATCAGAAGTGTTGCCGATTACACCATGGGGGAATAACGCGGACCTGATTGTGCCACAGGGCGGCGCGTGGGTCCGCATCGATTCCCGCCAGTCCGTTTCCTCCCCGCTCGATCAGGTCGACGCGCGGGAAGGAAACGGAGCGGCGGGAGGCTCGGAGGTCAGTCCTTGGGGCCGCCGGCGACATAGATGACCTGACCGGAGACGAATCCGGCGCCTTCGCTGACGAAGAACGACGCGGTGTGGGCGATGTCCTCGGGCACTCCGGTGCGGTTGACCGGGATCTGGGAGGCGCTGAGCTTCTTGAACTCCTCGAAGTCCATGCCGACGCGGGCCGCGGTGGCAGCGGTCATGTCGGTCTCGATGAAGCCCGGGGCAATGGCGTTGGCGGTGACGCCGAACTTGCCGAGCTCGATCGCGAGGGTCTTGGTGAAGCCCTGCATGCCCGCCTTGGCCGCCGAGTAGTTGGCCTGCCCGCGGTTGCCGAGCGCCGAGGTGCTCGACAGGTTCACGATGCGACCCCAGCCGGCGTCGACCATGTGCTTCTGGGCGGCCTTGGTGACGTTGAACGCACCGCGCAGGTGAACGGCCAGCACGGTGTCCCAGTCGTCGACACTCATCTTGAACAGCAGGTTGTCGCGCAGCACGCCGGCGTTGTTGACGACGACGGTCGGGGCGCCCAGCTCGGCGACGACCTTGTCGACCGCCGCGGCAACCGACGCCTCGTCGGCCACGTTGGCACCGACGGCGATGGCCTTGCCGCCGGCCTCGGTGATGGCGTTGACGGTGTCGGCGCAGTTCGCCTCGTCGAGGTCGAGAACCGCCACGGCCAGCCCGTCGGCGGCCAGTCGCTTGGCGACGGCTGCACCGATCCCGCGTGCCGAACCGGTCACGATTGCTGTCTTCTGGGTGCTCATCGGCTTCCCTTCATTGCTGATCATCGGGTGTGATGTGGGTCCCTTTGGTTCTATCAGGCAGCATTCCTGCCGGGGGACGCCGGTCGGCGGCCGCGAACCGGTCAGTACTATCGGGCCGTTGCCGTGCGGCGGGGCCGGCGCCGGATCGTCTCGACGCGCGACTCCTGCCCGACGCCAACCCACCCACAGACCAGCTCCATCGGAGGTCGACATGACACAGACGTCCCCCACGACGACCGCCGTCATCGTCCTCGCCGCCGGTGCCGGTACCCGTATGCGGTCCAAGACCCCGAAGATCCTGCACACCATCGCCGGCCGCAGCCTGCTCGGGCACGCCCTGCACGCGGCCGGCGACCTCGGCGCCGCGCACGTCATCGCCGTCGTCGGACACGAACGTGAGCGGGTGACCGCGGCGGTGGAATCCACCTCGCAGTCGCTCGGCATCCCGGTCTCGGTCGCCGTCCAGGACCAACCGCTCGGTACCGGTGACGCCGCCCGGGCCGGCCTTCAAGCGCTACCCGACGACTTCACCGGCACCGTCGTGGTCACTGCCGCCGACGTACCCCTGCTCAACGGGCCGACGCTGCGTGCCCTCGTCGAGACCCATTCCGCCAACGGTGGCGCCGCGGTCACGGTCACCGGGTTCCACGCCGCCGACCCGACCGGCTACGGCCGCATCGTCCGCGACGACGACGGCGGGGTGCACGCGATCGTCGAACACAAGGACGCCTCCCCCGAACAGTTGGCGATCACCGAGGTCAATGCCGGGGTCTACGCCTTCGACGCGACCGCGCTGCGCACCGCGCTCCGCGGGCTCTCCACCCACAACGCCCAGGGCGAGTACTACCTCACCGACGTCGTCGAGATCGCCCGTGAATCCGGAAAGTCGGTGCACGGCTTCACTGTTGACGATCCGATGCTCGTCGCCGGTTGCAATGACCGCGCGCAGCTCGCCGAGTTGGCAGCTGAACTCAACCGGCGGATCGTGCGTCGGCATCAGCTCGCCGGGGTGAGCGTCGTCGACCCGGCGACCACGTGGATCGACGTCGACGTCACGATCGCCGAAGACGTGCGGATCGAGCCGGGGACCCAACTGCACGGCGCGACCACGATCGGCGAGGACGCCGTCATCGGACCGGACTGCACGCTCACCGACGTCGTCGTCGGACGTGGTGCGCAGGTCATCCGCACCCACGGCAGTAGTGCGGCCATCAGCGACAACGCACTGGTCGGCCCTTTCGCCTACCTGCGGCCGGGCACGGTCCTCGGCGTCGGCGGCAAGATCGGCACCTTCGTCGAGACCAAGAACGCGGTCATCGGTGCGGGCAGCAAGATCCCCCACCTCACCTATGTCGGGGACGCGCGGATCGGTGACGAATCCAACATCGGCGCCTCGAGTGTCTTCGTCAATTACGACGGGGTGAACAAGCATCAAACGGTCATCGGTTCGAACTGCCGGACCGGTTCTGACAATATGTTCGTCGCACCTGTACAGATCGGTGACGGCGCGTACACCGGTGCGGGTACCGTCGTGCGCGACGACGTCCCGCCCGGCGCCCTCGCGGTCTCGGCAGGTGCACAACGCAACATCGAGGACTGGGTGGTCCGCAAGCGTCCGGACACGGCCGCCGCGCAGGCCGCTCGCGCGGCCGCCGAGACGCCCTCGGCACCCACCATCGACGAGACCACCATCGACGAAACACGGCGACCGTAGGCGAGTCCGCCTGCAGTCTGGGCCACCACCCGATCAGAACACCATCGAGTCCCGACCACCAGCCCCGAGTAGAAGAGTTTCCATGACCTGGACGACCGACAACCAGAAGAACCTGATGCTGTTCGCGGGGCGTGCGCACCCCGAGCTCGCGCAGGCCGTTGCCGACGAACTCGGCATCAAGCTGACGCCGCAGACCGCGCGCAACTTCGCCAACGGCGAGTTGTTCGTGCGCTTCGAGGAGTCGGTGCGCGGGTCGGATGCCTTCGTGCTGCAGAGCTGCCCTGCCCCGCTCAACGAGTGGGTGATGGAAGCACTCATCATGATCGACGCCCTCAAGCGCGGATCGGCCAAGCGAATCAGCGTGATCCTGCCGTTCTATCCGTATGCCCGTCAGGACAAGAAGCACCGTGGCCGCGAACCCATCTCGGCACGCCTGATCGCCGATCTGATGAAGACCGCGGGCGCCGACCGCATCATCACCGTCGACCTGCACACCGATCAGATCCAGGGCTTCTTCGACGGGCCGGTCGATCACATGCACGCCCTCGGGCAGCTCTCGGAGTACGTCCGCGAGAAGTATGGCACCGACAACATCGCCATCGTCTCCCCCGACTCCGGTCGCGTGCGGGTGGCCGAGAAGTGGGCCGACGCCCTCGGTGGCGCCCCGGTGGCGTTCATCCACAAGACCCGCGACCCGATGGTCGCCAATCAGGTTGTCGCACACCGTGTTGTCGGTGAGGTCGAGGGCCGCACCTGTGTGCTGATCGACGACATGATCGACACCGGCGGCACGATCGCCGGCGCCGTCAGCAAGCTCAAGGACGCCGGTGCCGGCGACGTCGTCATCGCCACCACACACGCCGTGTTCTCCGACCCGGCCGCCGAGCGCCTCGCCAACTGCGGGGCGACCGAGGTCATCGCC
This sequence comes from Gordonia sp. YC-XJ4, assembly GCF_059511865.1. Taxonomy (NCBI): domain Bacteria; kingdom Bacillati; phylum Actinomycetota; class Actinomycetes; order Mycobacteriales; family Gordoniaceae; genus Gordonia; species Gordonia sp. YC-XJ4. Next base: position 1,672,949 of record NZ_CM183447.1, on the reverse strand, counting down.
ACCGACACCCTGCCGATCCCGCCCGAGAAGCACTTCGAACAGCTCACCGTGCTCTCGATCGCCCCGCTGCTGGCCCAGACCATCCGCGAAGTTTTCGAAAATGGTTCGGTGACAAGCCTTTTCGACGGCATTGCCTGACCGGTAGCGCCGGCACCGCGCCTTCGTCCTGCGACTGCGGGCCGCCACGATCATGATGGTCGAGGCGGCCCGCAGTCGTGTCACCCCTCCCCGCCCAAACCGCGAGACAGGAGCGCCCGTGACCGACCGCGTCAGCGCCCGCACCTGGGCCGCTGTCGGCGCACTCGGCTTGGGCGTGTTCACCGTCACGACCACCGAGATCATGCCGATCGGCCTGTTGCAGCCGATGGCCGCCGATCTCGGGGTCTCCGACGGTTCGGTCGGCTTGGTGGTCACCGCGGTCGCTTTTGTCGCTGCGATCGCTGCGCCCACGTTGTCGACGACGACCCGGCGGGTGGATCGGCGACTCCTGCTGATCGCGGTGATGACGGTCTTCACCCTGGGCAACGCGCTCACCGCGATGGCCCCGGGTTTCGCGACGCTCATCGTCGTGCGGGTGCTGATCGGCGGCGCCCTCGGGCTGCTGTGGACGATCGTGGCGCCGACCACCCTGCTGCTCGTGCCCCCGCGATATGCGGTGCGCGCCACCACGATCACCTTCTCCGGGGTCTCGATCGCCTCGGTGCTGGGCGTGCCGTTGGGCACCCTGGCCGGCCAGCAACTCGGCTGGCGGGCCGCCTTCTGGGCGCTGGCCGGGTTGTCGGTGCTGACCCTCGTGGCCCTCGCAGTGCTGCTCGGGCCGACCCGGCCGGCCGGCGGGGTCGCGTTGCGACGGTTGCCGTCGATGCTGCGCAACCGCGACCTGCGGGTCACGGTCGTCATCACCGCCGTCGTGATCACCGGGGCGTATGCCGCCTACACCTACGTGACACCGCTGATCGTCGACGGCATCGGTATCGACGTCGACCTGGTCAGTGCCGTGCTCCTGGTGATGGGGGCTGCGGGCGTCGCCGGCAACTTCGCCGCCGGAGCCCTGCTCACCCGCCTCACCTCCGCACGTGCGGGCCTCGCGGCGGTGATCGGGGTTCTCGCGGTGGCACTGTGGCTGGTGGCGGCGACCACCACCATCACGCCCCTTGCCCTGGTGGCGCTGATGGTGTGGGCCGTCGGCTACGCCGCCATCCCCATCGGGTTGCAGACGACCGTGCTACGGACCGCGCCCGCCCACCGCGAGGCCGCGACCACGGTGTATTCGACAGCCTTCAACCTGGCCATCGGCGTGGGTGCGCTCGTCGGCGCGCAGGCGATCGACAGGGCGGGCGTGCTGGCCCCGATCGTCGTCGGCGCTCTGTGCGCGACGGTCGCCCTGGCGCTGACCGTACGGCTGCCCGGACGAGCCGGCGCGCTGGAATAGGGTGGGTCGGGTGAACGCGACGATCTACCACAATCCACGCTGCTCGACGTCCCGCAAGGCCCTGGACAAGCTCCGTGAGGCCGGCATCGAGCCGACCGTCGTCAAGTACCTCGACGAGCCGTACACGCGGGCCCAACTCGAGACACTCTTCGCCGACGCAGGCCTGACCGCACACCAGGCGGCACGCAAGCGTGAATCGCTCTACAAGGACCTCGATCTCGCCTCGGCGTCGGAGTCCGAGGTGCTCGACGCGATGGTCGAACACCCGATCCTCGTCGAGCGGCCGTTCGTCGTCACCGACAAGGGCACCCGTCTCGCCCGCCCTCTCGACACGATCGACGAAATCCTCTGAGCCGTCGGGCATATCCGGCAACACCGACATCTCACCACGCCTTCTCGACGTCTTCGGAACCTCGTGTTACAACGGGTTTACGAAGATAGTTAGTTTCACTAATGAAAATCGAGAGGTGCTTTCTATGTGCGGTATCACCGGATGGGTGGGATTCGACCACGATCTACGGCGCGAGGGCCACGTCGTCGAAGCGATGACCTCGACGATGGCGCTCCGTGGCCCCGACGACGTCGGCACGTATCTCGAGCCGCACGTCGGGCTGGGACACCGACGCCTGGCCATCATCGACCTCCCCCTCGGCCATCAGCCGATGACGGTGCAGACCCCGGCGGGCACCGTGGCGATCGTCTACAGCGGTGAGACCTACAACTTTCGTGAGCTTCGCACCGAATTGCGCTCCCTCGGACACGAATTCGTCACCGACTCGGACACCGAGGTGGTGTTGCGGGGCTTCGTGCAGTGGGGCGCCGAGGTGGCCGATCGCCTCAACGGTATGTATGCCTTCGCCATCTGGGACGGGCGGACCGAGGAACTGACCATGGTGCGTGATCGCCTGGGCATCAAGCCCTTCTACTTCTCCCGCACCAACGACGGCGTCGTGTTCGGCTCCGAACCCAAGGCCATCCTCGCCAACCCGCTGGTCCCCCACACCGTCGATCTCGACGGCCTGCGGGAACTGTTCGCGATGACCAAGGCACCCGGATGGTCGTTGTGGCGCAACATCTCCGAGGTGGAGCCGGGCACCATCGTCACCGTCGGGCGTGACGGCCTGCGCACCCGCACCTACTGGTCGTTGCCCGCGCACGGCCACGACGACGACCTCGAGACGTCGGTCGCGACGGTTCGCGAGTTGCTCACCGACATCGTCGATCGACAGCTCGTCGCCGACGTGCCGCGCTGCGTACTGCTCTCCGGCGGCCTGGACTCCAGCGCACTGACCGGTTTGGCTGCCGCCCGCCTGGGCTCCGAAGGCCAACGCGTGCACAGCTATTCGGTGGACTTCGCCGAACAGGAAGAGAACTTCACCCCGGACGAGATGCGCGACACCCCGGACTCGCCGTTCGTGCGTGACGTCGCCGCGCACGTCGGATCGATGCACCGCGACGTCGTGTTGAACCCGGCCGACCTCACCGACCCGGAGGTCCGGCGTGCGGTGATCGGCGCCCGCGACATCCCCGCCGGGCTCGGCGACATGGACACCTCGCTCTACCTGCTGTTCCGCGCGATCCGCTCGGAGTCGACGGTCGCCCTGTCGGGCGAGTCGGCCGACGAGGTGTTCGGCGGGTACCGCTGGTTCTTCGACGAGAACGCCCGCGCCGCAGACACTTTCCCGTGGCTGGCCTTCTCCTCGGCGATGACGCGCGATCGCCACGCGATGCTCTCCGGCGATCTTCAGCGGCGTCTCGACGTCGAGAACTACATCGCCGACCAGTATGCCAGTGCGCTCGCCACCATCCCCGTCGTCGACGGTGAATCCGACGACGAACGGCGGATGCGCCGGTTCAGTCATCTCCACCTGACGCGATTCGTCCGAATGCTGTTGGACCGCAAGGATCGCGCGTCGATGGCCGTGGGGCTCGAGGTCCGCGTCCCATTCTGCGACCACCGGCTCGTCGAGTACGTCTACAACACCCCGTGGTCGATGAAGACCTTCGACGGCCGGGAGAAGAGCCTACTGCGCCACGCGACGTCACATGTGTTGCCGCAGTCGGTGATCGACCGCACCAAGAGTCCCTATCCGTCAACGCAGGACACCAAGTACACCCAAACGCTGCAGGATCAGCTCACCGACATGATCGGCGAGCGCGATCATGAGGTGTTCGCGCTGGTCGACCGCGCCGCGGTGTCATCGATGATCGCCGCCGATGCGGCAACCTGCGACACGGGGCTGCGCAACCAGATGGATCGGGTGCTCGACCTGTATCACTGGATCGACATGTACTCCCCCGAGCTGGTGCTCGACTGAGCACACGCGCTGCCGGCCCAGCCACGCTTCAGATGACCAGGAGGATCCGCACCACCGAGAAGATCAGCCACGCCGCAACGACCACCTTGGCCACCGGATTCCACAGCAGCCGCTCCAGCCGAGGTGGTCGGCGGCGGGTCACCCGAGCGATCACCACGGTGATCGCGAGCGCGACGATCGCGGCGATCATCGGCAGCCCGAACGGGTGCGCGGCAAAGGATTGCGACCAGTCGCCGTGCACGCCGTAGACCCAGGACCGCGTCAAACCGCATCCGGGGCAGGGCAATCCGGTGACCAGCCGGAACGGACACAGGATCGGCCCGTGTTCGATTCCCGCGGGGCTCAACGCGCACGCCACACCGACACCGGCGACCCCCACGACGGCGGCGATCTCACTCGCCGCGAGTCTCGGGGTGCGGGTGTCGGTGTGCGCGGTCATGTCATGTCCTGGTGAGGCGGGGCGATCAGTCGGCCAGCGGCCGGCCGTCGGAGTCGGTCACCTTGCCGACGAGCATCATGATGCCATCGATCAGCGGCCAGATCGCACCGAGACCGCAGGTCAGCCACGTCACTGCGATCTGCGCGATCGCGATGCCGACGTGACCGGTGTAGAAGCGCCCCACGCCGAAGCTACCCAGGAAGATCTGCAACAACCCCGCGGTGAGCTTGCTCTTGTCGGAGAACAACCCGGGGATCTGTCCGGCCGGGAACGGGTTGGGCGCCTCGGCGGCGCGGATGTAGGTGCTGCTCTTGAGCTGACCCGAGAGCGCCATGTGCTGCAGATCGGTGATACCGAGCGGCCCGTGCTCCTGGCCGAGGACGTTGACGTAGAACATGCCGCCCGCCGGTTGTCCGAAACCGTAGGCGGGTGGTTGCTGGTAGCTCATGGGCAGCAATGCTAGGCGCTCACACCATCACTCGGCGAGGGCACGTCCGACCTTCGATCGACCGTTCAGCGGACGCACAGCCGCCGGGACGAGCACCCCGACCACTCCGCGCAGAAAAGCCTTGGTGATGTCGAAGTAGTCGAAGTAATCCCGCCACAGCGTGATCTGACCGTCGACCACCTCGAACCGCCCGCACACCCAGAACTGCACACGCAATCGGCCGACACTGATCTGGTCGACCCGTTCGGTCAGCACGACGGTGTCGTCGGAGGACACGTTGACCATCCGGTAGTCGAAGGAGACCGGCGAGGAATCCATCGAGCCAAAGATCTTGGTGACCGGCCTGCGCCCGCGAATGGTCGCCAGCGACACGTTCGTGTAGACGACGGCGTCGGCGAGATCGAGGCAGGCGGCGGCGCTGTCACCACGCGCGAGCCCATCGAGGAAGCCGGTGACGATGTCGATCGGGGTGCGTGAGGTCATGGCCGCCAGTATGCCCGGCACCGGTGAACGGCACAGACGATCGCGCCGAGGCGGATCAGCGCGGCGCGATATGACATCGGCGCAGCTCATCGGCTAGTCTGTTTGGGTTGTCTCGGCGAGGGTGAGTGATCACCGTGATCGGCGCGACCATCGCACGTCTTCTCCGGTGCCCTCGTGCGCACCGACGGGGCCGTGGTGTTGGGCGCCGTCGCGCCGAGAAGCACCACCAACGACCGGCCGACCGGTCCCGCCACCCGAGGAGAACGTCTCATGGCCACTCAAGCCAACGCTCTGACCGTCACCACCCGCACCGCCAAGGGCAAGGGCGCCGCACGTCGTGCCCGCCGCGAGGGCCAGGTCCCCGCCGTGCTCTACGGCCACGGCTCTGACCCGCAGCACCTGAACCTCCCGGCCCGCGACTTCGCCGCGATCCTGCGCAACAACGGCATCAACGCCGTCATCGATCTCGACATCGAGGGCACCAAGCAGCTCGCCCTGACCAAGCAGGTCGACGTCCACCCGATCCGCAACTACATCGAGCACGCCGACCTGCTCGTCATCAAGCGCGGCGAGAAGGTCAGCGTCGAGGTCAACATCGTCGTCGAGGGTGACGCCGCTCCCGGCACCCTGGTCACCCAGGACGCCAACACCATCGAAATCGAGGCCGACGTGCTCTCGATCCCCGAGCAGATCGTCGTCGACGTCGAGGGCAAGGAAGCCGGCATCGCGATCCACGCCTCGGATCTCGTGCTGCCCGAGGGCGTCACGCTGGTCACCGATCCGGAGACCCTCATTGTCGCCGTGAACGAGGCCCCGAGCGCCGCCGACCTCGAGGCCGAGGCCGTCGACGCCGGCGCCGAGGTTCCCAGCGAGGAATCCGACGACGAGTCCGAGTGACCCTGACACGTGAAACTCATCGTCGGACTGGGTAATCCGGGTCCGAAGTACGAGAAGACACGCCACAACATCGGCGCCATGGTCGCCGATCATCTGGTCACTTCCGCCGGTGGGCGGTATTCGGTGCACAAGCGCTCCGGCGCCGAGGTCGCATCGATACCGCTCGCCGGCGGTTCGGTGTTGGTGGCCAAGGCGCGGACCTACATGAACACCGTCGGTCGTCAGATCGGGCCGCTGGCCAAGTTCTATTCGGTCACACCGGACGACCTGATCGTGCTGCACGACGAACTCGACATCGACTTCGGTCTGGTGCGGCTCAAACGCGGCGGCGGCGAAGGCGGTCACAACGGTCTGCGCTCGGTGAGCCAGTCCGTCGGCACCCGCGACTACCTGCGGGTCCGGCTGGGCATCGGGCGGCCACCGGGTCGGCAGGATCCGGCCGACTTCGTGCTGAAACCCTTTCCCTCGGCCGCACGTGCCGACGTCGATCTGCTGATCGAACACGGCGCCGACGCCGTCGAACTGTTGCTCACTGCCGGTCTGGAAGCAGCGCAGAACACCGTGCACGCCTGGTGATCGCCGCGTCGGCGCCAAGGCGTGAGAGCGCAAGCACATAGAATCTCTCCCGGCGCAACCCGAAGGGAACGACACGTGGCGAAACTCGCAGCAAACACCGGACACCGTAACGTCGCGATGCTGGGCATCGGTGCGTACCGGCCGAGGCGGCTGGTCAGCAACGACGAGGTGTGCGAGGTCCTCGACAGCACCGACGAATGGATCTACGAACGCAGCGGTATTCGTAACCGCCGCTGGATCAGTGGCGACGAGAGCGCCCGCTCGATGGCCGCGGCCGCCGCCGAACGCGCCATCAGCAACTCCGGTGTGGCCAAGGAGGAGATCGGTGCGCTGATCCTGGCGACCAACAGTTGGAAGACCAAGATCCCGCACGGCGGCCCGATCGTCGCCTTCGACATCGGCCTCAACGGCATCCCCGCCTACGACATCGCCGCCGGCTGCGGCGGGTTCGGATACGCCCTCGGTGTCGCGGCCGATACCGTGCGGGCCGGGTCGGCGCGGTACGTGCTGGTGGTCGGGGTGGAGACGATGTCGGTGGTCATGGAACCCACCGACCGCAACACCGCCTTCATCTTCGGCGACGGTGCCGGCGCCGTCGTCGTCGGGCCGAGCGAGGAGAACGGCATCTCCCCTACCGTGTGGGGCTCCGACGGCGAGAACGCCGAGGCCATCGGGCAGAACTACGACATCCCCGCCTACATGGACCGCGCGCAGGAGTACCAGCACAAGGATCCGGAGAGCGACCCCGTCGGCCGGATGGTCGTGACGATGCAGGGCCCGCGCGTGTTCCGCTGGGCGGCGATCACCCTGCCCAAGGCGTTGGCCGCGGTCATCGAGACCTCCGGTGTGGACATCGAGGACATCGAGGTGTTCATCCCCCATCAGGCGAACGCCCGCATCAACGAGCTCATGAAGAAGAACCTCGGATTCCCCGACGACCTCCCCATGGCCAACGACATCGAGAACACCGGCAACACGTCGGCGGCGTCGATCCCGTTGGCCATGGAGGAGATGCTCGCGACCGGCAAGGCCCGCGGCGGCCAGACCGCGATGCTGCTCGGTTTCGGTGCGGGGCTCTCCTACGCGGGCGCGATCGTCACTCTCCCACCGGCGCCGGCGATCACGAGTTTCGACGAGCTGGGCTGAGGCTTACCGCTGAACTGTTTCGTTCCCGCGTGGCGAATTCGTTGCGCGGGAACGAAATCGACCAGCGGAAGTGTCGTGAGCAGTCACGCGGCGACAAGGTCGAGAGGCGCGAGTCTGCGATGCAACCTGGGAATGAACGCATCCCTTTCAAGGTCGTTCCAGGTCCAGCGGACGACCCGTGGTCCGGTGTCGCGGATCTCGTCCTCGCGCAACTTCTCTCGGATCACCGCATCGGCAATCGATTCACCGGGCCTGCGCAGACGACCGTACTTGATCATGCCGTCGAACTCGCCGACCACCAGCCACTCCCAATCGCAATCGGTGACGTAGGTCGATCCGGACGCGACCCGGATTGAGCCGGTGCAACTTCTGGGCACCGCCATGCCCGTCGAAATCCGCACCGGGTTCGACGTTGACGCCCGGAATGAGTGAAATCAACTGGCCCGCTTTCACGTCGTTGGCGCGGCAACTGTCCGAAATGCCGCGCCTCAGAGCGGCATCCCTACGGATGAGCCCGTAGCGGTCATGTGGATATGCAGTCATGCACGGTTGGACGCAGCCGGCGTCGGTGCGGTTCCCGTCGACACCGAGTTGATGCTCACGCTGGTCGTTTTCCCTCCCGCGCAACGAACTCGGCGCGCTAGAAGGGAATCGACCAGCGGGAGTCAACGAGCGATGTGCGATCGGCTAGGGTCTTCGGCGTGACGACGCCCGTGGACCCACCGGAACACCCTGCTGTGCCCGACCAACCGGCGACCGACCAACCGGCGACCGACCAACCGGCACCCGGATATCAGCAGCCCGGATATCCGCAGCCCGGGTATCCACCGCAGCCATATCCGGGACCGGGATACGCGGGACCCGGTAACGCGGCGCAAGGCTATCCGGCGCAGGGATACCAGACACCGGCATACCCGGCATCGGCATATCAGGCACCGACACATCAGGCACCGGGCTACCCGTGGCCCGCGCCCCCGGCCCCCGGCGGCCCCACGCCCACCGGGTCCTCGGGACGAACCTGGCTGTGGGTCGCACTGGGGTCGGTGGTCTTCGTCGTCGTCATCGCAATCGTGGCGGTGATCGTCGTCGCCGGATCGGACGGCGGCAGCGACTCCGCCACGGCCGCACTCGCTTCCGGCGACGATACCGTGCACGCAGAGGAGATCGGGTCCATCCCGCGTCCACCATCGAACGACGTGGCCTCGATGCCCGCCGAACCGTCCATCACATGGTCCTCGGGACCCGCGCTGCCCGGGTGGTGGGGCGCGAGCACGACCGCTCTGGTGCTCGGAAGTCGGGAGTACTCACCCTCGGTGACGGTGATCGACGCCGCCACCGGACGCTCACGATTCGTTCACGCGCTACCGCCCGGCCGGTTCGTCGACCTGTGCGCGGCCACCGACACCCGGATCGCCTGTGCCACAGCAACCAAGGACGCACCGTCGGAAACCCTCACAGTGCTCGATGCGCGCACCGGCGCGCGCATCGCCGACACCCCGTTGCCGCCCGGGCCCAACGGCGTGCAAAGTATGCACGCCGTCGGCGATCGATTCGTGATGACGTATGGCTCGTCGACCTCGCCCGGAGCGATGATCGCCACCGATAGCGACGGCACGGTGACCTGGTCGGGTCGGGGTTCGGGCGTCGCCGCCGACCAGCCGATCATCGTCCAAGCCGACTCTCCGCCGCCCAATTCCGATGAGGTCTCGCTGCTGCGTGCTTCTGACGGCAAACAGATCGTCTCGCTGAGCCGATCGTCGATCCCCCGGTTTCCCACGGTCCCGTTCACCGTCTATCAGGGCGGTGTGGCCGTGATCAATCCCCAGGGCACCGGCACCGACTTCTACTCGCTCGACGGCACCAAGACGGGTTCGTTGCAGGGTTGGGCACCGGCGGCGCAGAACGACGACACCGGTGCGCCCGCACCGCCGGCCCCTATCCTGGGGCGCATCGCGGCCGACCTCGGGAAGACCTCGCACATCGTCGGGGCCGCCAATCCCAGGACCGGCCATATCATCTGGCGCCGAACCGGTTCCGAGTTCAACGCGGTCCAGCTGTCGGCGGTGATGGCCGGTGATCTGTTGGGCCTTCGCCTCCGTCAAGGTGGCGGGTCGACCGCACCGAGCACCAACGACGGCAACCCGAATCCCGATGGCCCGGTGCAACTGTTCGACCCGTTGACCGGTGCAGTCCGCTCGGTGCCCATCACGATCGGTATGACGCAGACGACGACCGACGTCCTGAGCACCGACGGGACACGTCTGATCACGAGTCGGGGATCCACCCTGACTGCCTACGACCTCGCCACCGGGGCACAGGCCTGGCAGTTGCAGAGCGACGGACAGTCGATGCGCAGCGCGGGATCCCACATCTTCGGCACAGGCGGTTCCGACGGCGTCTCGTCGATCGGCCCGTGACCGGGGAACCTCCCGCGAGCCTTCAGAACGGAACGTGAACGCTCCGCTCGTCAGGCATTCTCCTTCCGGAAAACCGATGTCCCCCACCAGGTCCCGAGTGCCGCGAGAATCGCCGCGGCGAGCACCGACCACAGCACCGCCATCGTCGCGATGTCACCGCCGAAGGTGTCGCGGACGCCGTCGACGATCCAGCGGAAGGGCATGAAGTCGCTGAGCCGCTGCAACCAGGCCGGGCCGAGGGTCATCGGCAGCAGGATGCCCGAGAGCAGCAGCACCGGCATCAACACCATGTTGATCACCGGCGCCATCACGTCCTCGCTCTTGGTGGTGAGCGCCAACGCATTCGACGCCGCCGCGCAGGCCCCGCCGATGAGTAGCGTGATGACGATGCCGACGATCACCCCGATCACCGAGCCGCGCATCCCCATCGCCCAGCCGAGCAACACCAGGATCAGCGCCTGCACGAACAGTTGCAGGAGGTCGCGCATCAGCCGGCCCGTGAGCAGCGCGGTGCGGCTCGCCGGAGTCACCCGTTCGGCCTCGATGACGCCTTCTCGCCATTCGCCGATGAGGCTGAATCCGGCGAACATCGCCCCGAACATGCCGAGCTGCACGAGCAGGCCGGGCACCAGGAAGGTGTAGGGATTGTCTGCGCCACCGGGGAATTGGGCTACGAGGGGTTTGAGCAGCGGCCCGAACAGCACGAGGTAGAGCACCGGCTGCAGGACTCCGATGACCACCCATGCGGGATTGCGCAGGTTCATCCGGATCTGGCGGCGGAAGACGATGTGGGATTCACGCAGGAAGGTCATCGCAGTGCTCCTTCGTTCTCGATTTCGGTCTCCGCGGCGTTCTCCGTCGCGGCTTCGGCGTCGCGCAGCGATCTGCCGGTCATGGTGAGGAAGACGTCGTCGAGGGTTGGTCGGATGATCTCGATGGAGTCCAATTCGATGGATTCCGAGGTCAATTCACGGAGCAACGACGGAATATGACGGCCGGCGTGCTGCACCCGACCGCGAACGTGGCGGTCGAGGGTCTCCACCGAGCCCGCGATGGTCGCCAGTTTGGCAGCCGCGGTGGACACCTGGGCGGCGTCGGAGATCTCGAGGTCGACGAGATCACCGGAGACCCGCGACTTGAGATTGTCCGCGGTGTCGGCCGCCACGATCCGGCCGTTGTCGATGATGAGGATGCGATCGGAGAGTTCGTCGGCCTCGTCGAGGTAGTGCGTCGTCAAGAAGATCGTCGCCCCGTGTTCGGTGCGCAGCCGCCGGATGTGCTCCCACAGGTTGGCCCGGGCCTGCGGGTCGAGGCCGGTGGTCGGCTCGTCGAGGAACACCAGGGTCGGGTCGTGAACGAGTCCCATGGCGATGTCGAGGCGTCGCTTTTGCCCACCGGACATGTTCTTGGGCATGCGTTCCCAGAGTCCGTCGAGTTGTAGCTGCTCGAAGAGCGCCTTGCCACGTCGGGTGGCGTCGGCGCGCGACATGCCGTACAGCATGCCGTGATCGACGACCTCATCCCCGGCCTGCGCCTGGCTGAACGTTCCGCCGGCCTGCGACACGTAGCCGATGCTGCGCCGCACCATCACCGCGTCGCGCACCACGTCGTAGCCGTTGACCGTGGCGGTGCCCGCGCTGGGCCGCAGCAGTGTGGTCAGCATTCGCAGCGTCGTCGTCTTGCCGGCACCGTTGGGTCCGAGGAAGCCGACGACCTCACCCTCGGCGATGTCGAGGTCGACCCCGTCGACCGCGCGAACCTCTCGTTTCTGTTTCCCGCGTCCGGTGTGAAAGGTCTGCACGAGACCTCGTGCATGGATCATGGGTTCCCTCTCCTCGACTCTGTTCACCATTCTCAAGGCCGTCATCTGTCCTGTCGGTGGATCGGTCCGATTTCCGACGCCTGCACATGTACAGACCCGCGTGGCGACGAGAATTCACCGAATCGCGGACAGCCGCCGTCCATGAATCCGCAACATCAGAGAAGAGCGGCCGACGACCTGGCCGGACACGTCTACTTCCCAGTAGCGGCGACATGTGAGACGGTCTATGGCGAGTCGCATAGCGGAAGGAACCCACTTATGACCGTGATCGCCGACAAGACCGGTGTGAACAACATCGGAATGCTCGGAATCGGCGCGTACCGCCCCGAGCGCGTCGTGACCAACAACGAGATCTGCGAGCACATCGATTCCTCCGACGAGTGGATCTACACCCGCACCGGCATCAAGACCCGCCGATTCGCGCGGCGCGACGAAGACGTCACCCAGATGTCGGTCGCGGCCGGCCGCACGGCGATCGCCAACGCGCTGCTGTCGGGGTCCGACATCGACGCGGTGATCCTCGCGACCAACACCCACCTGCTGCTGACGCCGGCCGGCGCGACCAAGGTCGCCACCGAGCTCGGCTGCAACGGTGTCCCGGCCTTCGACGTCACCGTCGGCTGCGCCGGTTTCGGCTACGCGATGGCGCTGGCATCGGACATGGTGCGCGGCGGCAGCGCCACCCACGTGCTGGTCATCGGTGCCGAGCAGCTGTCGGTGACGCTGGACATGACCGACCGCGGCAACTGCTTCATCTTCGGTGACGGTGCCGGCGCCGTGGTCGTCGGGCCGACCGAGGACCAACAGCTCGGCCCGGTCATCTGGGGTAGCGACGGTTCGCAATACGACGCGATCCGCCAGGACATCGACTGGGTCACCTTCCTCGACGGCGACCGCGTTCAGCGCCCCTACGTGCGACTTCAGGGCACCGCTGTCTTCCGGTGGGCCGCGTTCGAGATGGGCAAGGCTGCCCAGCGCGCCCTCGAGGCCGCCAAGATCGGCACCGAGGACCTCGACGTCTTCGTTCCGCATCAGGCGAACTCGCGGATCAACGAACTGCTCGCCAAGAGCTTGCACCTGCCCGAGCGCACCGTCGTCGCCAACGACATCGAGTACACCGGCAACACCTCGGCGGCGTCGATCCCGCTCGCCATGGAGGATCTGCTCTCCACCGGCAAGGCCAAACCAGGCGACACCGCACTGCTGCTCGGATTCGGCGCAGGCCTGAGCTACGCGGCCCAGGTCGTCAAGATGCCGCCGGTGCCGTTCGAGTAGTCGAGGCGGTCGAGGGATCGCGGCGGCCGAGCGGTCCGGGCTCGTGGGTTTGGGACGCCGCGGCCTGGCCCGATAGCCTCAACAGGTGAGTTCTTCCGTTGCCGACGAGGTCCGCCGGCGTCGTACCTTCGCCATCATCTCCCACCCGGACGCCGGTAAGTCGACCATGACCGAGGCGCTGGCGCTGCACGCCCGCATGATCAGCGAGGCCGGCGCCATCCACGGCAAGGCCGGCCGCAAATCGACGGTGTCGGACTGGATGGAGATGGAGAAGGCGCGCGGCATCTCGGTCAGCTCGACCGCATTGCAGTTCAACTATCTGCCCGCCACCGCCGGACCCGACGACGAACCCGCCGTCATCAACCTCGTCGACACCCCCGGTCACGCCGACTTCTCCGAGGACACCTATCGGGTGCTGACCGCGGTTGACGCGGCGGTCATGCTCATCGACGCCGCCAAGGGGCTCGAGCCGCAGACCCTCAAGCTCTTCCAGGTGTGTCGTCATCGCGGCATCCCGGTGATCACCGTCATCAACAAGTGGGACCGGCCGGGGCGCACGCCGCTGGAACTGATCGACGAGATCAGTGAACGCATCGGCCTGCTGCCGACACCGCTGTTCTTTCCCGTCGGCATCGCAGGCGACTTCCGCGGATTGCTCGATCGCCGAACGGGCCGCTACATCCATTTCACCCGCACCGCCGGTGGCGCCACCATCGCTCCCGAGGAGCTGATGGATGCCGACGCCGCGAGCGCGCGCGAGGAGCAGGCGTGGACAGAGGCCGTCGAGGAGAGTGAGTTGCTCACCGAGATGGGGCAGGATCACGATCAGGAACTCTTCCTCGGTGGGCAGACCTCGCCGATGATCTTCGCCTCGGCGATGCTGAATTTCGGTGTGCGCCAACTACTCGAGACCCTCGTCGAGCTCGCACCGTCGCCGGTCGCACGCGCCGGGATCGACGGCGAGGTCCGCGAGCCCACCGATCCGTTCAGCGCCGTGGTGTTCAAGGTGCAGGCCGGCATGGATTCGAGCCACCGGGATCGATTGGCGTTCATGCGGATCGTGTCCGGCGAATTCGAACGCGGCATGGTCGTGACGCACGCGCAAACCGGAAAACCGTTCGCCACCAAGTACGCCCAGGCGGTCTTCGGCCGTGATCGCTCGACCGTCGACACCGCCTTCCCCGGAGACGTCGTGGGTCTGGTCAACGCGACCGCGCTGGCGCCCGGCGACACACTGTACGACGACCCGCGTATTCAGTTCCCGCCCATCCCCTCGTTTGCGCCCGAGCACTTCTCGTCGTTGCGTGCCACCACCGCCGACAAGTACAAGCAGTTCCGCAAGGGTATGGACCAGCTCGACAGTGAAGGCGTCGTGCAGGTGTTGCGCAACGAGTTGCGCGGCGACGCCTCACCGGTTCTTGCCGCCGTCGGTCCGATGCAGTTCGAGGTCGTCACCGCCCGCATGAAGGCCGAGTACAACGTCGACACCGTCATCGAACCGCTCGGCTACACCCTGGCGCGACGCACCGACGCCGACAGCGCCGACGAGCTCAACCGTCAGCGCGGCGTCGAGGTGTTCATCCGGAGCAGCGACGGGGTGCTCCTCGCACTGTTCAGTGACAAGTGGCGCCTGCAGTACATCGAGAAGGAACACCCCGATCTCCTCCTGGAACCGCTTGTCGCAGCCGCTGATTGACAGATCACGGTGACCGCCTCTCGTCGGTGGAGTGCACTCTGCGTGCTGGCCGTCATCGCAACGATCTGCGGGTGTGACACCTCGACGCCTCCCAGCAGGATGTCGGCGTCGTCGGTGCAGCGTGAGTCGCTCCGGCTCGATCCGCGCGAGTGCGCACGGACGCCGCCGACGGGTGCGATCGATCGCGTCGCCTACGATCTTCGATTCACCCGGGGCCGCATGCTTGTTGCGGTCAGCCCGTCCGGGGGCACCGGACGCTGCTACTCGTTTGCGAAGTCGGGCAACGCAAGCCCCGAGGTCCCGCCGGACTCGTTGCTCTTCACCTTCTCCGGACCAGGCACCGATGGTGCTCAGTTGGAGTTCCTTGCAGGCGATCTCACCGGCGGCGGGCCACCTCCGGTCGCCGGTACGCCGGCTCCCGGTCCGCTGACCGGCCCGATCACTTCTCTCGTCGGAGTCTCGGTGCACGGGGTGTACAGCTCTTCAGCCACCTGCCGGCTGGCCGTGACCGCCATGTCATCCACCCTTGCCGCCGGACACTTCACCTGCCCCGACGCCACTGCATCACCCGCAAATCCTTTCTCCCCCAACGACGAAGGACCATTCGACGGGCCATCGGCACCGGCGACGCCGTCAGACGCGGACGCCGCAACCCTCTCCGGCTGGTTCGAGCTGACCCCGTAACTCCTCCCCCAATGCCCCCAATGGTCGAGGACCTTCCCCCTTCCGGTGAGCG
The DNA here is from genome assembly GCF_059511865.1 of Gordonia sp. YC-XJ4. Taxonomy (NCBI): domain Bacteria; kingdom Bacillati; phylum Actinomycetota; class Actinomycetes; order Mycobacteriales; family Gordoniaceae; genus Gordonia; species Gordonia sp. YC-XJ4. The sequence continues at coordinate 1,657,264 of NZ_CM183447.1, read as the reverse complement.
CAACCCTTCCCCCGACGATCGAGACCCTCCCCCCGATGGTCGAGGTGCGAGCCGCGTGCGGCGAGCCTCGAGACCCGGCGAGACAACAAGCTTCCCAACCACATCGAGCATCGACAGCGAAGCCCGCACCCCTACCACACCCCACCGACAGAAAACCTCAGCCAGCCCATCCCCGAAACCCGTTGTCCACAAGCACCTTTCCCTCCACACACTCATCGAACACCCTTGCCTTAATCCATATGTTCGAGTACGATGGAGCCATCACACCGATCAGCCACCGGGGAGGGGCCCATGATCGACACCACCGAAGCTCTTGACGCCGAAGCACTCTTCGCCGCGATCGTCACCCAACTCAGCGACGTGCAATGGGATCCGGAGATGACCGGCCCTCAAGCTTTCGGCGCGATGAAACAAGTCCTGTTGTTGCGGAACCTGATCGATCACCACGCCACCACCCTCACCGGCGAGATGGACCGGCTCGGCGTCGCCGACCACAAAACCACCCGACTGCGAGAACTGTTGATCAGCATGGGCTTCGCACCCGCCGTCGCTTCACGATATGTGCGGGTCGCGGCCACCACCGACATCGATCTACTGCTCGCGCATGCGGCCGACGGGTCGATATCGTCAGAGCATAATGATGCCATCGTCCGCGGACTGGCGCACATCGACACCCGCTCCCCCGAACCTATGGACACCGTCCAACGCTGCGAGTTCCTGCGGAAACTGCTGTCGCACTATTTCGCCGGTTTCACTCCAGCCGAGATCACCACCTACGCGCGGCAGTTGGGTAACGAGCTCGCCGCGGAGACGCCTGGCGGGTTGCCAGCTGCGGAGGACAAGAAGATCAACTCCTACAGCGACCGCATCACCGACGACGGACGGTTGGAAATCTCGGCGAACCTCGACATCATCGCCGGCGAGAAAACCCGGACGTTGATGGAAACACTGTCGGCGCCCAAGCCTCAGCCTGACGAGTCGCCGGACCCGCGGACACCCGAACAGATCTGTGCCGCCGCGTTCGAAACGATCGTGGAGTTGGCGGCACAAGGACTAGCGGACACCACCTTCTCGGCGAAACCGACCAACGGCCTGTTGTGGACCTGGTCGGCGGACAACCCGGCACTCGGTGGGGATTTGCAGAACATGGGCGCCATCACCGAAGCCACCGCCAAACTATTGTCGTGCGACACCACGATCACCAAAATCATGCTCGATCCCAATGGTGTGCCGCTCAGTGTTGGCGAAGAGAAACGCTTCTTCACCCCCGGGCAACGCAAAGCGTTGTTGGTGCGTGATCGCGGATGTATCAAATGCGGAGCACACGCCGGACGCTGCCAAGGACACCATGTGCACCACTGGGCCGACGGCGGGCCCACCGACCTCGACAACGGATGCCTGCTGTGCACCAGTTGCCATGATGATGTTCACCACCACGGATGGGACATCATCATCGGATTCGACCGCCACCCGTGGCTGATCCCACCCGCCAGCGTGGATCCGAAACGCCGACCCGTGCCGTCGTATCACCGACGCACCATGCGACTCGACGACACCGCAGCCTGACCCACGCTGCCCCACAACCTGATTCCCCGCACCCGGCCCGGCCGGGACCGCATCTGTTGTTTGAGAACTCCATAGAGATAATCCCACCCGATGGTCGAGGTGATGTGCCGACTGCGGCCCGGAACTCCTTCGGCACAAGGGGTCTCGAGGCTCGTCGCTGGCGCTCCTCGGCACCTCGACCACCGGGATGGGACGGCCGTCGGGCGGGAAGGGCGGAGCATCATAGATCGATGGTCGAGGTGCGAGCCGCGTGCGGCGAGCCTCGAGACCGCCTGTAGCAGAGCTGGAACCGGACCACCGTGGCCCGTATACCCATCGGCACAAGGGGACGCTCCTATGTCTTGTCAAGAGCGGGTATTTATGCTGCGTGAGCTGGGGTTTCACCCCCGTTCGAGGGAGTGTTGTCGCCGTATTCGAGGAGACCGTAGAGCTCGCGCGCGACGTAGGTTTTCAAGCAACGCCGAATCTCGCGCTTACTCTTCTTCTTCCGCCCGTTCGACTCCGACTGCCATTTCTGCACATACCTTTTCGTCCGAGGATCATGCTGCATCCGCACCAACACGATGTGATGCAACGCCCAATTCAACCGACGATCCCCCGACCTGTTGAGCCGATACCGCGTGACCTCACCACTACTGGCCGGGATCGGAGCAGCCCCAGCCAACATCGCAAACGCCCCACGACTACGAATCCGACCCGGATGCGACCACGCACACAACACCGTCGCCGCCACAATCGGACCCACCCCGTGCACATCCAACAACGCCGGCTTCCACGACTTCACCACCGCCTTGATCTGCTTCTCCAACTCCGCAGCCTCGGCCTCCAACGACTTGACCCGCTTGGCCAACCTGCGCAACACCCGCGCCATCGCCGCCGTATCCGCATCCCAGGACTTACTGATCCGCAACACCGCCGCCCGATCAACCATCGCCGCCGTCGACGACTCGACCCGCACCCGATCCCGCAACACCTGCGGCGCCGACACCGTCAACCCAAACAACTGCCGAGCCCCATCAGCAGCACCCTGCACCGCCGACGCCCGCACCGCCAACAACGCCGCCAGCCGATCCCGCCGCGCCCCACTACGCGGCACCCCCAACTGCGGGCGCGCCAACGCCTCCCGCGCCGCCCGCACCGCATCAATCTCATCACTCTTAGCACCATGACGACGCTTCATCCGCTCCGGCCGATCAAGCTCAATCACGTTCTCCACCAAATCATCACCCAGCAAATACCGACACAACCCCGCCCCGTGCGACGAGGTCCCCTCCACCGCCCAAAACCGCGCCGGAGAATACCTATCGGCAAACACCACCAACCGCGCGAACCCATGAACATCCGCGCTCACCCGCACCTGACCCAACACCGCACCCGTACGCGCATCCACCGCCGCAGCAGCATGCTCATGCACATGAGTGTCAACGCCGATCACCACCTCGACCAGCTCCCGCAAATCCGTCACACTAGTCACGTGTTCTCTCCATTCCAGTAGGGAACCAACAGTGGTTCCGGCCCGGGAGAGCGGCAGGCACGACTATTGACGGGACACAGATGACGCGGCTACGTCATCAGGTCAAGCTCCTATCAAGCAACCCGCACACCCGGGCCGGGGCCGATGAACCAGAGCGGACAAGTCCCGTTCAGGACACGAAGTCAGTCTCGAGGAGGGCCACACCCCGGTCCATCACCCACAACCTAATACGGCTGCACCCCTAATTCTCATAGACTCGAGGCCCGGCGCCTGGGGCGCCGTGCACCTCGACCATCGGGATGGGACGGCCGTCGGGTGGGAAGGGCCACCGGGTACAGGAAGGCGTCAGCATCCTTCCGTGGCGAGTCGCCTTCCTCCGATGGTCGAGGTGCGAGCCGCGTGCGGCGAGCCTCGAGACCGCCTGCAGCAAAGCTGGAACCGGGCCACCATCTCCCGAATACTCATCAAGACAACAGTTCTCGAGGTAAACTACCGATCCGAGGTGTCACACACCGACGATGCGGGAGACCTCTGCGGGATCGACGTCGTCGATCTCGGCGGGGACGAAGGCGGGAGTTCGGTCTTTGTCGACCAGTACCGCTCGCACGCCTTCGGCGAAATCGTGGGTTGCGGTGATCTTTTCGGCGGAATGCAGTTCGCGTTCGAGGCATTCGTCGAGCAACGCGGTCTCACCGAGTTCGAGCAGTCGCGCGGTGACCCAGAGGCTGGTCGGCGATGCGTGGCCGAGAAGGTCGAGCATCTGCGCGGCCCACTCGTCGCCGACCGCACCGCGCAACCCCCCGACGATCGCTGCGACATTCGTGTCGGAGAAATATTCGCCGATCTGCTCCACGGGCAGCGGAGGGTGGTCGGTGTGCTTGTCCGGTGACGGCACCAGGATCTCACCGAGTGGTGCGCCGGAACGGATTCGGTCGGCAACGCCCCCGAGTTCCGCGGACGGCACGAAGTGTGTCGCCAGACCCACCGACAACGCCTGCGAACCGCGCACCCGAGCGCCGGTGAGCGCCAACCACATTCCGACCCCCTGCGGCAGCCGGGGCAAGAAGTAGGTGGATCCGATGTCGGGGAAGAAGCCGATCGCGGTCTCGGGCATCGCGATCATCGCCTTTTCGGTGACCACCCGGATCTCCCCGTGCACGCTGATGCCCAGACCGCCGCCCATGGCGGCACCGTCGATCAACGCGATGTGCGCCTTGGGGTATTCGGCGATCAACTGATTGAGCCGGTATTCGTGGGAGAAGTAGCGGGTGATCGACTCGCCATCACCGGCGAGTGCGCTATCGCGGATCGCGCGGATGTCGCCGCCCGCGCAGAAGGCGCGGTCGGTACCCGAGGTCAGCATCACGGTGTCGATGCCGTCATCGTCAGCCCAGCGCAACAGCACGTCATACATGTCGTCGACCATCGATTGGTCGAGGGCGTTGAGGGCCTTGGGCCGGTCGAGGATGATCTCGCCCACCCCGTTGGCGACGTTGGTGCGAATGTGCGACATGACGTTCACGCTAGCGCGTCAGCGCGCCGTCGGTCACCCGCCTCGACCTGCGACGTCGTCTCGGCCAGTGCCGCGCGCGTCGCGGCCTGCACCGACTCGGGAACCGTCGGCGCGAAGCGGATCTGCAGGGCGCACGACGGCGACGGCGGCAGCGATGTGACCTCACGCAACCCCTCCGGCGGGCGGCTGACCACCGGCAGCAACACCACGCCGAGCCCCGCACGGACCGCGGCGGTGACGCCGGCGAGGTCGGCCGACTCGACGATGATCGCGAAATCAATCTGTGCCCGCCGAAGGATGTCGAGGGCGACACCTCGGGTCGAGCAGGGTTCGTCGAACACCACCAGCGGCAGCGGCTTGTCGGGCTCGACGATGAGGTCCGGAGCCCCGAACCAGCGCATCGCCACGCGGGGGCCCAACAGTTCCGTCGTGGGGCCAACCGGTTCGTGATACACCGCGACATCGACGTCGCCGTTCTCGATGGCCGCAATCACCCGACGGCTGCGGTCGAGACGAAACGTGACCGCGTGCCCGGGGCACTGTTCCCGCAGGATCTGCGAGAGAAAGGGTAGTGACCAGTCCGCGCCGTGCTCCGTCGTGGCCACCGTCAACGTCGGGGTGGCGGAGCGAATGTTCAAGCGCTGCACCGCATCATCATGTGCGGCGAGGATGCTACGCGCTTCGGCGAGCATCGTCTCCCCGTCCGCGGTGAACCGGGTGATCCGCCCTTCACGCTCGACGAGCTTGAGTCCGGTCACGGTCTCGAGCCGGCGGACATGCTGACTGACCGCGGACTGGGTCAGATGCAGCGCCGTCGCCGCGCGGTGAAATCCACCACAGGTGGCCACCGCGACGAGGCTGCGCAGCGGAGTGATGTCGAGAACCGTGTTGGCCATACCAGCCAGCCTACGTCGATTACGATTCATGATCAATCACGATTACTGATCATTGTTGGACGGCGCGCCTGGTCGCCGCGCACGCTGGAGCACATGAGAATCCCTCCCCTACCCGCCGCGGCGTTCATCCTGTTGTGGGCCTTCGGCTATCCACTCGGGGCGCTCGGCGTGTCCGCGATGTCGCCGATGGCGCTCCTGACCATCCGATTCGCCGGGTCCGCGGCAGCCCTCGGCATCATCGCCGTCGTGACCCGCCGGGCCTTCCCCCGCGGACAGCAGCTCGGCCACGTCGCAGTCGTCGGGTTGCTGACTCAATTCCTCCAATTCGGCTGCGCCTACCTGGCATTGCAACTCGGGGTGCCCGCCGTCATCGTCGCACTGGTCATTGCCTTGAACCCGGTGGCCACGGCGATACTCGCGTGGCCTGTGCTCGGTCAGCGCCTCGGGTCGCGGCAATGGATCGGCATCGCGGTCGGCACGGCCGCGGTCCTGGCCGCGTGCCTTCCCCGGGTGATGGCCGACGCCTCGACAATGGGCATCGCCGTGGGCCTGACCCTCCTCGCACTGACCGGTGTCGCGCTCGGCGGCATCTATCAGCAACGCTTCTGCGGCGGAGTCGATCTCGTCGCCGGCAACGCCGTCCAGCTGGGCGTGGCCCTGATACCCACGGCCGCAATCACTCTCGCGACTCCCGAGTCGATCACCAACCCACTCCGGGCCGCCTGGGTGTTGCCGACGATGATCATCGCCTCGTCGATGATCGCCACCACCCTGTTCCTCCGGCTGGTCAACACCGCCGGTGCCGCGGCCACGTCGATGCTGTTCACGCTCATCCCCTCGGCGTCGGCACTGCTGGCGTGGGGTCTGCTCGGCCAACGCCCCGATATCGGGATCGTCATCGGACTCGTACTGGGCGCCGCGTCATTGGTGATCGTGCGACACCCTGGCGCCCCACCCCGGACCAACCAGCCCGCGACCACCGCAGAGCCCGGAACATCCGGCGAACAAAAGCGGTTGACACACTTGCCCGGGGGCGCGCTATCGTGAACGCGCATCTCTGATGCACGCCAGCCAGCTGAGTCACATCGAGGAGTGATCTGACAGTCATGAACATCTGAGGTCGGTAAACCACCGCGAAAGTCGACGCCGTACGCGACGTCGCCGCGGAATCCTCACCACCTCAAGGAGTTCTCATGGCGTCACCCCTGCACCCTTCCGGATCGATCACCCTCTCCGGCGTCTCCTTCGCCTGGCCTGATGGCACCACCGTCTTCGACGATCTCTCGATGAACGTCCCACCAGGGATCAGCTCACTCGTCGGAGCGAACGGCGCCGGCAAGACCACGTTGCTGCAACTCATCCTCGGCGCACTGTCGCCGACCACGGGCAGCATCTCGGTGTCCGGCGAGTGCGCGCTGGTCCCCCAGCATCCGCAGGCCCACTCCGACGACACCGTCGCCGACGTCTTGGGAATCGCCACAATTCGCAACGCCTTACGACGGATCGAGAGCGGATCGGTCCAACCCGACGACTACGACACCGTGGGCGACGACTGGGACGTCGAGGAGCGCGCGCTCGCGCAACTGTCGGCGTTGGGCCTCGTCGCCGACCTGGACCGGACCGTCGGCACCCTCTCCGGTGGCGAGTCGACGATGCTCGCGATCGCGGCCCGCCTCCTCCGCCGCCCCGACGTCCTGCTGCTCGACGAGCCAACCAACAATCTCGACACCGATTCGCGGACAGCTCTTTTCGAGGCGCTCGACGCGTTCTCCGGAACTGTCCTGCTGGTCAGCCACGACCTTGAGTTACTCGATCGCGTCGACACCACGATCGAGCTGTACCGAGGCAGAGTGCGGCTCTTCGGCGGTCCGTACACGCTGTACCGCGAGGTCCTCGACACCGAGCAGGCAGCCGCGGAGGCTGCCGTCGCCAACGCCGCGGGTGACCTGCGCGCACAGAAACGCGACCTCGCCGACGCCCAGATCGCCCTGGACCGCCGGGCCCGGACGGCGGCGAAAGCCGAACGCGAGAAACGGGTCCCGAAGATCGTCGCCCACGGCCGCAGGAACGCGGCACAGGTATCGGCGGGCAAGTATCGCACCTCGCACCGCGAGGACGTCGCCGCGGCGGCGGGTCGGCTGGAATCGGCGCGCGCCGACGTCCGTGCGGACCGGACCGCGCGGATCTCGATGCCCGAACCCGACCTCGCCTCGCACGCCCAGGTGATCGCCGACGACCGGTTGCGCCTCGACGGTCCGGAGCGAGTCGCGCTCGTCGGTGCCAACGGGTCCGGGAAGACCACCCTCATCGCCGACCTCATCGCCGGCGACCGCATACTCGTGCCGTATGCCCTGGTGCCGCAACACATCACCTTCGCCGATCCGTCGCAGACGATCGCCCAGGATCTCTCGGCGACACACCCGGATGCCACCGCGCAACAGGTTCGGGCGCATCTCGCGCGATTCCTGTTCCGCGGTAACGCCGGTGACCGTGCCCTCGCCGAGTTGTCGGGCGGTGAGCGCCTGCGGGTGGCGTTGGCGTCGGCGTTGCTCACCGACCCGACACCCAAGCTCCTGATCCTCGACGAGCCGACCAACAACCTCGACATCGACACCACCGAGGAACTGGTGTCGGCGTTGCGTGACTGGACCGGTGCGCTGCTGCTGGTCAGCCACGACCCCGGGTTCCGCGACCGCGTCGGCACCGACCGCACGGTGCGGATCGGGTAAGTGTCACCCGGGAGCAACGCCTCGGGGCGACACGCCCTAACAGCACCGGCCCTGCGGGTTGTTCTCGACGTGGTCCCAGCGGTGGCGCCAGTAGTCGCGCTCGCTCATCGGCGGCGTCGGATCACCGTGTGCGGCATGGTGTTGCAAGTAGCGCTCGTAGTCCCGGTCACCCATGACGCTGCCGACGTACCACGCGACTCGTTCACCCATCCGGTGCAGTATCTGCCTCATGTGACCGTCTCGGTCTGGCGCTGGGTGGCAATGTCATCCCACTCCCGCTGGACCTCGCGTTCGGCGGCGGTGGTGATGAGCCCGCTCGGACCGAAGATGCGTGAGGGTTCCGGTGGGTCCTCGGTGGTCGGGAGTCCACCAAGACGCAGCGCCTTCATCGAGATGTAGACACCGACGATCACCACGATGAGCACGAGTACCGCGAAGATGATCGACAACGTGCCCTGGATGAAGGTGTTGCGGATGACGGCGTCGATCTCGCCGATGTTCTTGGCGGTCTTGAACGACGTCTTGCCGGCGTCCTTGGCATTGGCGAAGTCGCGGTGCTGCGCCCAGTAGCCGATGGCCGGATTCGACGAGAAGATCTTCTGCCAGGAGGCGGTCATGGTGACGATCACGTCCCACACCAACGGGATTCCGGGTATCCACGCCCACTTGGCCTGTCCGCGTTTGAACAGGATGACGGTGACGACCGTCAACGCGACCGCGGCGAGCAACTGGTTGGCGATGCCGAATAGCGGGAACAGCGTGTTGATACCGCCGAGTGGGTCGGTAACGCCCATCAGCAGGATCGAACCCCATGCGGCGCAGACGATCACGGTGCACAGCCACGCTCCGGGCCGCCAGGACGGATCCTTGAAGCGGCTCGCGCCGGGAATGTTGCCGATGCCGTCGGAGAGCATGAACCGGGCAACCCGGGTGCCGGCGTCGACGGTGGTCAGGATGAACAGCGCCTCGAACATGATCGCGAAGTGATACCAGAACGCGCGCAACGATTCCCCACCGATGGCCCGCTGCAGTGTGTCGGCCATACCCATCGCGAGGGTGGGCGCACCACCGGTGCGGGAGACGATCGAGGACTCACCGACTCCCTGGGCGGCGGAGGTGAAGTCCGCTGCGGTGACCGGATTTCCGCTCACCCCGAGTCCGTTGACGTAGTCGGCGGCGCCCTGCGCGGTGCCGTCGGTCAGCGCCTTGGGTGCGTTCATGCCGAAGTAGATGTGCTGATCGAGGATGCAGGCGGTGATCAACGCCATGATCGCCACCGACGATTCGGTGAGCATGCCGCCGTATCCGATGATCCGGGCCTGCCCTTCCTTGGCCAGCAGTTTCGGTGTGGTGCCTGAGGCGATGAGGGCATGGAATCCCGACAGCGCACCGCAGGCGATGGTGATGAACAGGAACGGGAACAATGCGCCGGAGAAGGCGGGTCCCTTGCCGTTCCAGGCGAATTCGCTGACGGCCGGTGCCTTCATCACCGGTTGGACGATCAGGATGCCGAGGGCCAGCAGGGCGATCGTGCCGACCTTCATGAACGTCGACAGATAGTCGCGGGGTGCCAGCAGCAGCCACACCGGCAGTACCGCGGCGGCCACACCGTAGATGATGATCGCCCAACTCAGGAAGACCGGTGAGAGGGTGAACCAGTCCTTGCCCCAGCCGGATTCGCCGACGTAGCGGCCGGCGACGATGGCGGCGAGCAGCAACACCACACCGATCAGCGAGATCTCGCTCACGCGACCGGGCCGCAGATACCGCAGGTAAATACCCATGAACAGGGCGATCGGGATGGTCATCGCGATGGAGAACACGCCCCACGGACTGTCGGCGAGCGCGTTGACGACGACCAGGGCCAGCACCGCGATGAGGATGATCATGATGACCAGCACGGCGACGATCGCGGCGGTGCCACCGACCCGGCCGAGTTCGTCGCGGGCCATCTGTCCGAGGCTGCGTCCGCGACGCCGGGTCGAGATCGACAGCACCAGATAGTCCTGAACGCAGCCGGCGACCACGGCGCCGATGATGATCCAGATGGTTCCGGGCAGGTAGCCCATCTGCGCGGCGAGTACCGGTCCGACGAGTGGACCAGCTCCGGCGATGGCGGCGAAATGATGACCGAACAGGACTCGCCGGTCGGTCGGCATGTAGTCCTGCGCGTTGTCGAATTCCTCGGCGGGCGTGGCGTGATCGTCGCGGGGCTTGACGACCTTCATCTCGATCATCCGCGCGTAGAAACGGTAGGCGATCACATAGGTGCAGACGGCGGCGACGACGAACCAGACGGCGTTGACGTTTTCTCCGCGGATGAATGCCACGATCACCCACGCCACCGCACCGAGCAGGCCGATGACGGCGAACAGGATCTTCTTCGGCACGGTCATCGGTGAGCGGTCGATGATCGCGACCGGTGGGAGATCGGGATCGTTGCGGATGAACTCGACGTTCGGATGGTCCTCGCGTCGCTCGCTCGTCGGTGTCGGTTCGGTCATCGTCATGGCGTTGGTGGGCCCTTTCGACGTCTCGAGTGGAGCCACGGATAGTGGCCTGCGTCACTATACGCGGACGGTCAAAGCGGTCATACTGTCTCCCGATGAGCTGCAACGAAGCCGAAATGAGTACCAGCGCACGGTCGGAGAAGCCCACTCCGGTGGTGCTCGTTCACGGTCTGCGCGTCAGCGGTGCGTCGCTGCATCGCATCGCGAGCGCCGTCACCGACCGACCGGTGGTCCACCCCGACCTGCCCGGTCACGGCACGCGCAGCGCCGAGACCTTCACGATGGCCGAGGCGGTGTCCGCCGTCGTCGACGCCGTCGACCAACTCGGCGCACCGGCGGTCCTCGCGGGAATGTCGTTGGGCGGCTATGTCGCGATGGCCACCGTGGCCGCGCATCCCGAACGCGTGGCAGGGCTCGTCGCGATGGGATCGACCGCCCAGCCCAGCGGGTTGTTGGCCGCACCGTTTCGGTTGTTCGGCGCGGCCACCTCGTTCCTACCCGCGCAGAGCGCCGAGATCAGCCGGTTCCTCACCCGGATGGCGTTGGGCGCGCAGGTCTCCGACGACATGGAGGCCGGCGGCCTCGCGTTGCACTCGATCGCCGATGTGGTCGACGAGATCGCCGGATTCGACGCCCTGTCCGCACTCGTCGGGTATCCGGGACCGATGCTGTTCGCCAATGGTGGCTGGGATCAGTTCCGAATCCACGAACGCAGGTTCGTCGCTCTGTCGCCGCGTGCGCGGCTACGCGTCATCCCTCGCGCCACCCATCTGTATCCGCTGATCCAGCCGGCCGTGGCGGGAACGATGATCAGTGAGTTCGCGGCGTCGATCGACGCCGAGCGGGTAACGCAGCCGACGTCGGCACCCTGAGCCTCACTCGATGGCTTCAGCGGCCTCGAGCCACGCCGCCTCGGCGGCTTCCTTGTCGGAAACCACTTGCCGTAGTTCGGTATTGAGCGACACCAGACGTTCGGGGTCGGTCGCCGCGGCCACCAGCGCGGCATGCAACTCGTCCTCGCGCCGCGAGAGTTGCTCGATCTGCCGCTCGGCCCGGTTCATCGCCTTGCGTGCCTCGCGATGTTCGGCGGCACTCACCGCGGGTCGCTCGGCAGGAGCGTCGGCCGTACCCGGGGACTGCGCGTCTGCGGCCCGCCCCTCTGCGGTCTGCCCCGATGCCGCCTGCGATGAACCCACCTTCGACGAACCCGAACCCGTGGTGCCGGAACGCATCTCACGACGCCGATCGAGATACTGCGCGATCCCGCCCGGCAGGTTGGTGAGCGAGCCGTCGCCGAACAACGCCCACGTGGAGTCACAGATCCGCTCGATCAGGTAGCGATCGTGGGAGATGACCACCATGGTTCCGGCCCACGAATCGAGGAGATCCTCGAGCTGTTGCAGGGTGTCGATGTCGAGGTCGTTGGTCGGCTCGTCGAGCAACAGCACGTTCGGTTCGGCCATCAGCACACGCGTCAACTGCAGGCGCCGACGCTCACCACCGGAGAGATCGCCAACCGGGGTACGTTGTTTGGCCGGCGAGAAACCGAGTCGCTCGGCAAGCTGACTCGCCGAATACTCCTTGTCGCCCAACATGATCCGCGCGGCCACCGACTCCACCGCATCGAGTACACGTTGATCCTCGTCGAGGTCGTCGAGTTCTTGGCGCAGCCACCCCAATTTCACGGTCACGCCCTCGATGCGACGGCCGGGGGCCACGTCGACCTCCCCGGCCAGCGCACGCAGCAGCGTCGTCTTGCCCGATCCGTTGACCCCGACCAGACCGATGCGCTCCCCCGGCGCCAGTCGCCAGGTCAGATTGTCCAGCAACGCCTGTCCCGCAGGTGTCTCGATGTGCGCGTCCTCGAGTTCGATGACGACACGTCCGAGCCGACGCTTGGCGAACGTCGACAACGTCACCGTGTCACGGGGCGGCGGGACGTCGCTGATCAGCTTCTCGGCGGCCTCGATTCGGTAGCGCGGCTTGGAGGTTCGGGCGGGCGGTCCGCGACGCAGCCACGCCAGCTCCTTGCGGGCCAGGTTGCGTCGCCGCTCCTCGGCGGCGTCGGCCAGCCGCACCCGCTCGGCGCGGGCGAACACCCAGTCGTTGTATCCGCCCTCGTACTCATCGACCCGACCGTCGTGGACCTCCCAGGTCCGGGTGGCGACGGTGTCGAGGAACCAGCGGTCGTGGGTGACCACGACGAGCGCGCTGCGGCGCCGCATGAGGTGGTCGGCGAGCCATTGCACGCCTTCGACGTCGAGGTGGTTGGTGGGCTCGTCGAGGATCAGGACGTCGGCCTCGGAGACCAGCGCGGCGGCCAGCCCGACGCGACGACGCTGGCCGCCGGAGAGTTCGTCGACCCGCGCGTCGAGCAGTTCGTCGACGCCGATGCCGGCGAGAATGCCGCGGACCCGCGGATCGCCGGCCCACTCGTGCACGGCGACGTCGGGGCCGCCGACGACGACCTCGGCGACCGTCTTGCCCGCCGGCAGCTCACCGCGCTGGGTGACCACGGCGATGCGCGCCCCACCCGCCCGCGACACACGCCCCGAATCGGGTTCGGTGACGCCACCGAGGATCTCCAGCAGTGTGGTCTTACCGCCGCCGTTGAGTCCCACCACCCCGATGCGTTGCTCCTCGTGCACGCCGAGGCTCACCTCGTCGAGCAGGGATTTGATGCCGAAGCTCTTGCTGATGCGGTCGGCGTTGATCAGCGCGGAGGGGGCGGGTGGCACCGGTAGACGATAACAACCCCGGACTGTCGGGCTCTCCTGTGGCGCCGACTCCCCGCCGGTACGGTGCTCAGTCCCGCCCGAATGCCGCCGCGGCGGTACCCATCACCTGATCGAGCGAATCGGCGACGACGTCGGTGTGGTCGGCGCGGGTGTGGGTGTGCAGGTCGACGTCGGTGCCGTCGGCCTGCATCGAGCGGACCAGCGTCGCGGTCAACGGGAACGGCACCACCGGGTCGAGCAGGCCGTGATCGATGCGGATCGGCACCGTGTACCCGCCGGTCGGCACCCGCGTGTAGTCGGCGAGCGCGGCCACGAAGCGCTCGTCACCCAGCGAGGAGTCCAGCAGATCCCCCGGCGCCACCGACCGCATCGCGGTCGACACCTCGCCGTTGCACTGCGAGCGGGCGAGATCGAGAGACCGCTTGCCCGCCTGGGTGAGGTGATCGGTGACGTGCAGATCGGGGCGCGCGTGGTCGAGGCCGGCGAGGATGTAGAGATACAGCGCACTGACGGTGTTGAGCTTCCCCAGGCTCGGCACGCTGGGCGTGAACGACTTGGTGAGCACCCCTTCGATACCGGAAGCCGGTGCCAGGGCCAGGATTTCACGCAGGTCCAGTTCCGGCGCGTATGACGGCGCCTCGTGGCCGGCGAACAATGCCGCATGCCCGCCCTGCGAATGGCCGGCGGAGACCCATTCGGTACCCAGCGACCCATCGCGGGCGCGGGCCGCGCGGATCATGTCGATCACCGAGTACGCGGCGGCCCGTCCGCCGAGATACTCGGTCTCACCGGGTGCGCCGAGGCCCGCGTAATCGGTTGCGGTGACCGCATATCCGCGCTTGAGTGCGTCGATGATCGCGGTGTCGACACCGGAGCCCTTGCGGGTCCGGCTCGGCGCGCACTCGTCGGCGATCCCGGTGGTGCCGTGCGCCCAGGAGAAGATGCGCCAGCCGCCCGACGGCGGCGTACCCTTCGGAACGTAGAACACGCCGGTGGACAACGCCATTCGATCATTCTGGTCGCGGGTCACATACGTCAGGCGTTGTCCCGACGCCGCGCCGGGCGGCAGGTCGGCGCCGACGATCGCGGCGCCGGCGAGCACGCGCCCGGGGACCGGGGTCGCGGTGGCCGAGCCGGCTCCGAGCGACGCCAGGCCGACCATCATCAGTCCGACCACGAATGCGACCACACCGACGAGCCCGAGCCGACGACATTCGCGGTGCGTCCGAGCGAACGCCCCGGGTACACCGCGGGCGTTGGCCCGCTCGGCCCGCGTTCGTGTGCGCGGCCGTCGGGGTCGCTCGATCACTGCCCGGGCACCTGTCGGGTCGCGCCGCTGACCGGCCCGGATGCGGTGCGTACCGAACGGGCCACCCCGGCGCCGGACAGTTCGGCGGCCACGGCCACCGCGGCGTCGGCGTCGGCGCACAGGAAGGCGCACGTCGGCCCCGATCCGGAGACGATGCCGTTCAACGCGCCCGCGTCGACGCCGGCGCGCAGCGTTCGGCGCAGTCCCGGCTGCAGACTCAGTGCGGCCGGCTGCAGATCGTTGTGCAGCAGCGGCGCGATCTGCGTCGGCTCCCCGGTGGTCAGGGCCTGCACCAGCTCGTCGGGCCGCGGGTTGTGCACGTCGAAGGCGTCGGCGTGGTCGGCGCGCAGACGGTCGAGTTCGGCGAAGACGGCCGGCGTGGACAGTCCGTCGCGCGCGAACGCCAGCACCCAGTGCAGCTCACCGCGCGCGATCATCGGCATCAGTTGTTCACCGCGGCCGGTGCCCATCGCGGTACCGCCCTGGACCGAGAAGGGCACGTCGCTGCCGAGACCGGCGGCGATCTCCAGCAGCTCTGCACGCGGCAGATCGAGTTTCCACAGTGCGGCGAGAGCCACCAGGGCACCCGCGGCGTCGGCGCTGCCGCCGGCCATTCCGCCGGCGACCGGGATGCGTTTGACGATCTCGATGGCCACCCGCGGATCGCGGTCGGCCCACTTGCCGAGCGCGCGGACGGCCTTGATCGCCAGGTTGTCGTCGTCGAGGGGTACGTCGGCGGCGTCGGCGCCTCGTCCGCCCTCGCGGCGCAGCGTCACCCCGAGGGCGGCGGCGCGCGCGACGGTGACGTCGTCGTACAACGAGAGCGCCTGGTAGACGGTGACGAGATCGTGGTAGCCGTCGTCGCGGAGCGGGCCGACGCCGAGGTGAAGATTCACCTTGGCGGGCACGCGCACGGAAACGGCGTCGGAGATCACCGACAGGGACGCTGGGGACACGGGTATCCAGGGTAGTGAATCGCCGTGCGAGTCACGGTTGCCAACCCCGTTCGACCAGCGCGGCGACGTCGTCGACGACCTCGATCGCGCCCGCATCGAGCAACTCCGCGCCCGCGAAACCACCGGTCCGCACACCGACGCAGGCGATACCGAGTTCGTTCGCCGACGCCACGTCCCACACGCTGTCGCCGACGAGGACCGCGGTGTCACCGCCGGAACGTTCGCGCGCGACCGCCAGGAGATCCGGCGCAGGCTTGGAGTTCTCGGCGTCGTCGGCGCTGGTCACGACGGCGAAGTCGGAGCGCGTCAGGCCCAGTAGATCCAGCGCTGCGTCGGTGAACTCCTGCGCCCCCGACGACGCGAGCGCCACCCGATAGCCGCCATCGGCGAGCATCCGCACCAGTTCCGCCGCACGCGGCAGCGCGCGCACCTCGGGTAGCAGCTTGCGGTATTGCTGGGCCCACTCGTCGCGCAGGTCATCGCCGAGGGAGTTCTCGACGTCCGGCCCGCAGATCTCCCCCACCAGCTGATCGCCGCCCATCCCGATCGCGCGGTGGATACGCCACCATTCGGGGTACAGATCGTGCCCGGCGAAGGCGCGCTGCCACGCCAAGGCGTGCAGATGGTTCGAGTCGATGAGCGTACCGTCGACGTCGAGGAGCACGGTGTCCACAGGCGCCTCTTCGGTCGGCGTCTCTGTCCGGTCGGTGTGCGTCATCGCTGTCACTCCTGTTCCTCTTGGGTCGAGACCACGTGCCCACCATCCACCTTCGCACTGTTGGACGTCGAGCCGGTGGGACGTCGAGGTGGCGTCACTTCCGATTCGCTCGGACGTCCGCACCGATCAGAAGGAGCGCGAGCATGGCGACACGATTCGGATACACCCTCATGACCGAGCAGGCCGGACCCCGGCAGCTGGTCCGGGACGCGGTGGCCGCCGAGAAGGCCGGCTTCGATTTCGAGGTGTCCAGCGATCATTACTTCCCGTGGCTCTCGGCGCAGGGCCACGCACCGTACGCATGGACGGTGCTCGGCGCGGTGGCTCACGCGACCGAGCAGGTCGAGCTGATGACCTACGTGACCTGCCCGACGATTCGTTACCACCCGGCCATCATCGCCCAGAAGGCCGCGACCCTGCAGTTGCTCGCCGAGGGCCGGTTCATTCTCGGACTCGGTAGCGGTGAGAACCTCAACGAGCATGTCGTCGGCGCGGGGTGGCCTGCCGTCTCCGAGCGGCACGCCATGCTCTCCGAGGCGATCGAGATCATCCGGGCATTGCTCGACGGCGGTCTGGTCGACCATCGCGGCGAGTACTTCCAGGTCGATTCGGCACGGATCTGGGATCTGCCCGACGACGGTGTGCCCATCGGCGTGGCGGTGTCCGGACCCCGTTCGATCGACGAATTCGGGCCTCTCGCAGACCATCTCATCGCCGTCGAGCCGAACGCGGACTTCATCGAGCACTGGAATGCCAATTCCGAGACCACCTCGATCGGGCAGGGCGCCGCGCTCGACCCGGCGCGCGCGATCGGCCAGATCCCGATCTGTTGGGACCCCGACCGTGACACCGCGGTGGCCCGCGCCCACGACCAGTTCCGGTGGTTCGCCGGGGGCTGGCATGTGAACGCGAACCTGCCGACGACCGCGGCATTTGCCGGCGCCACCCAGTTCGTCACCCCCGACGACGTTGCGGCCAACATCCCCTGCGGGTCGGATCTCGACGAACTCGTCGACGGTATCCGGCCGTTCGTCGACGCCGGATTCACCGACGTCGCACTCGTGCAGATCGGCGGCGAGAGCCAGGAGCGGTTCCTCGACGAGGCCGCCGGGCCGTTGCTGGAGAAGTTGCGGTCGGCCTGAGCGCTGACGCTGGAACACGGTGCGTGCCAGGCCACGGAAATGCTGTTCTGTCAACGGATCTCCGCCGAACGCACCCTGACCTCCGTTCTTACCCGAAGGCCATGACCGGGCTGCGAAGTCAACGTTGCATAGTCGGTGCCCGCCCTCCACAGTGGACGTCGTTGGTCGAACGACGGAAGACGGGTCAATGGCTGAGATCACCGACAGGGCAACGCAGATCGCAGAGGAGCAGATCGCAGAGGAGCAGCAGGCCGTCGACACGATGTACACACGCCTCGACACCGAGACGATGACCGGTCTCCGAGCGCGCGAGGAGGCCCTCTCGTCGCCCATCGACGGTCCCGAAGATCGTGTTGCGCGAGACGCCGATCTCTCCCGTCTGGACAAGGCCATCCGTCGGCTCCGAAAGGCCGAACACGCACTGTGTTTCGGGCGGATCGACGGAACCACCGGCGGCGCGCCACTGTACATCGGTCGGATCGGGCTCCTGTCGGACTCGCACCGTACCCTGCTCGTGGACTGGCGGGCCGACGCTGCTCGACCCTTCTACGCGGCGACCGCGGCGTCACCGCTCGGGGTGCGTCGGCGTCGTCACCTGCGACTGCGAGACCGTGAGGTCGTCGAGCTCACCGACGAGATCCTCGACGGGACCGCACCGATCGATACCGACGTCGTCGGCGACAGCCCCCTCGTCTCTGCACTCAGTGGAGCCCGGACGGGTCGGATGCGCGAAGCGATGGCGACATTGCAAGCCGAGCAGGACGAGATCGTCAGATCCGAACACCGCGGAATCATGGTTGTCGATGGCGGCCCGGGAACGGGCAAGACGATCGTTGCCCTGCATCGGGCGGCGTATGTGCTGTACGCGTTTCCCGCGATTGCCGCTCGCGGAGTACTGGTGTTCGGACCGAACAGACGATTTCTCACCTATATCTCCGACGTTCTGCCGTCCCTGGGTGAGAACGATGTCGCGCTCCGTACACCCACCGACCTGGTGGATTTCACGGTGACGCGCACAGAGACCGATCCGATCGCACTCGCGAAGGGCTGCAAACACTTTGCCGAACTTCTCGCCGGTCGAGTCGAGACCTCACAGCCTCGTGGGATACCCCTTCGATTGCGGACCGGGTACGGCGCGGTCGTGCTTGATCCCGCGCGCGTGGATGCCGCGCGCCGCAGCGCGTTGCAGGGCGGCGTCGGCCACAACCGGGCACGGCAGGCATTCCTCGAACAGATCGTTGACGAGGTGGTGACGGAGTTGGAAGCACAAACCGCACAGGAGATCTCGGACTTCGAGGACGAGATCAGAAACGTACTCGGCATCGATCTCGATCGAATGTTCGCCGGCGAGGCCCGGCCCTCGGCGTATGACGACGACGGCAGCGGGGAGCTCGAGATCGACTGGGACCGTATCCATGATGATCTCCTCGACGACGCCGAAATCACACGGGCCATCGACGAGGTCTGGCCATTCCTCACCGCCGAAGGCGTGGTGCGTGACGTGCTCACCGACGCCGTCTCGCTCACCCGCCACTTCCCCCGGTACACCGACAAGGACGTCGCCTCGATCGTCGACTGCGCTCGACAAGGTTGGAGCATGGCCGATCTGGCCCTCCTGGATGAAGCCCGCACGCTCGTCGACGGGCCACCGGAGTCGGTATATGGACACATCGTCGTCGACGAGGCGCAGCAACTCTCGCAGATGCAGTGGCGGATGCTCATGCGTCGATGCCCGAACCACTCGATGACCATCGTCGGCGACCTCGCCCAGTCGGGACCGACCACGACCATCAGCTCCTGGGGCGAGGCGCTGCACCCTTTTGTCGACGACCGCTTTGTCCACCACACTCTCACGATCAACTACCGCACCACCGCGGAGATCTTGGAAACGACGGCGCCCGTCCTCGCGCGTATCGCTCCCACACAGCGGCTTTCACGCTCGATACGTCATGGCGAACATCCGACGACCGGCATCGTCGCGAACGATGCCGTCGACTCCGAGGTGGACGAACTGCTCGCGGCGATACGGGCAGCGCACCCCGGGGAGCTCATCGGCATCATCACCACGGCACGGCGCGCATCGTGCTTCGACGCCGGCGCACTCGGAGACGATGTGATGGTCGTGCCGGCCGCCGACGCGCGTGGTCTGGAATTCGACACCGTGATCGTGCTCGGCGCCAACGAGATCCGGGGTGCGGACCACTCCGGTCTCCGAGATCTCTACGTGGCACAGACCCGGGCGACCAAGCGCCTGGTCATGCTCGACATCGGCGGGCCCGTTCCTGACGACGGTGCGGCCTGATCCCTTTACGCTGGTCGATTTCGCTCGCGCGCAACGATTTCCTTGCGCGGGAGGGAAATCGACCAGCGGGAAGCAGTAAGTGGTGCGCTCAATCGCCTACCGGGACCTGCGCCAACCGGACGAAGTCGTCGACGTCGAGCTTCTCGCCGCGGATCTGCGGGTCGATGCCGGCGGCGCGTAGCCGACGCTCGGCCTCGGCCGCCGAGCCGGCCCACCCGGCCAGCGCCGACCGCATCGTCTTGCGGCGCTGCGCGAAGGCGGCGTCGATGACGGCGAACACCTTCGCCCGCACCGCGGGATCGTCGGAATAGCGTGAATGCCGTTGTACGCGAACCAGTCCGGATTCCACCTTGGGTTCCGGCCAGAACACGTTGCGGCCCACCGCCCCCGCCCGCGACACGTCACCGAAGTAGCGGGCCTTGACGCTCGGGACACCGTAGATGCGGCCGCCCGGTCCGGCGGCGAGACGGTCGGCAACCTCGGCCTGCACCATCACCAGCGCGGTCTGCAGGGTCGGGCACTGTGCGAGCAGGTGCAGCAGCACCGGGACCGCGACGTTGTAGGGCAGATTCGCCACCAGCGCGGTGGGCGCGGCGGGCAAGTCGTCGGCGCGCACCGTCATCGCGTCGGCGGTGACGACGTCGAGTGCCGCGGACCGGGTCGGCGCGTACTCCGCCACGGTGGTGGGGAGTCGCGCGGCCAGGACCGGGTCGATCTCGACGGCGATCACGCGTGAGACGGTGCCGAGCAGGGCCAGGGTCAGCGAGCCGAGGCCGGGGCCGACCTCGAGCACGACGTCGTCGGCGCCGACCCCGGATGCGGCGACGATGCGTCGCACCGTGTTGGCGTCGTGAACGAAGTTCTGCCCGAGGGTTTTGGTCGGGCGAACGCCCAGTTCGGTTGCCAGAGCCCGGATCTGCGCGGGACCGAGTAGGCGCGAATGCGCAGGCGCGTCGTCGGCGGTCAGATCAGAGCCCCAGCCGCGACGAGCAGGACGGCCACGCACCCCAGCCCTGTGCGGCCTGGGTCTTCTCGGCGATCGCGATCTGCTCCTCACGGGTGGCGAGGTCCGGGCGCGGCGCGTACTCCTGGCCGCCCCAGCGATCCCAGGTGTTCTGGTCGAACTGGATACCGCCGTAGAAGCCGTTGCCGGAGTTGATCGCCCAGTTACCGGTCGATTCACACTGGGCCAGCGCATCCCACACCGAACCGAACGGCACGAACGGGGCGCCCGGCTTGGTCCCGACGCGAACGGTCGCCGCAACCGGTTGGGTGAGCACGTCCTGGCCGATCTTCACGCGCTTGGTGATCTTGCCGTTGACGGTGGTCACCTCGTACTGAACCTTCGCTCGGCCCGGCTTACCGGGCTTGACGACGATGCGGCGATCCTTGATCAGGGTCGGATCGTCCTGGGTGATGTCGGGAGCGTTGACATCCTCCTCGACCGTGGTCTCGGTGGTGCGGATGCGGGTGACGTTGATGACCGTGCCGTCGGTGACCTTGGCGTCGGCGGCCGGGGTGACCTTATCGGCGTCCTGCAGCGGCGCACCGATGCCCTCGAGGGCCTCCGAGACGGTGTCGGCGGGCACCGACTTGATCGAGGGCACCCCACCGTCGATGATGACGAGCTTCTTGGGGAGCGTGACGTCGACGACCGCGCCGTTGACCGGGATCGGCCCGTTCGCGTTGAAGTTCGCCTGGTCTGCGCCGTGCGCGAGTCCCTGCTGTGCGAGGAGTTGGTTCACATTGACCGCGGTCGTCTCGACGACCCGCTTCTGGCCCTCCACGTCGAGGACGACCTGCTTCTTGCGGTGGAAGGTGATCGTCTGGCCGTCGGAGAACGACGAATCGGGCGACGGCGACACCATGTCGCCACTGGCCGGCTGGTAGCCCTGCGACTCGAGCAACGAGTCGACGTTCATCGTCATCGTGGCGACCTGGATCTTCTGGCCGTCGACGTCGATGGTGACGTGTTTGTGCATGGTCACGCCCATCACGCCGCCTGCGGCGACGGTGCAGAGCACGGCCCCGATGGCGATGCGGGCGCGCATCGACTCCAACGTGTGGATTCTCGCGAAAACAGACAAGGTCAAGCATCCTGATCGACGACGTGGTCATCCCCCGACACCGGCGCGAGGTGGTCGTCCCGACAGGCCCGAGGGCCCACATCCCGAGGAACGAAACCACCGCCGAGGCGACGGATCACAATACGATAACGAGCAGGGGTGATTACTGCAAAGACAGCCGGTACACGCGCCGCGCGTTGTCGCCGAGTGTCCGCGCCATCGTGTGCTCATCCGTTCGACGGACACCGGCGAGTAACCGCGCCGAATAGGGCAGGCAATAGGACTGATTCGGCTGGCCACGGTAGGGATGCGGGGTCAGGAACGGTGCGTCGGTCTCGACGAGGATCTGCCCATCGGGAACCAGGTGAGCTGCCTCACGCAACTCGGCGGCATTGGCAAATGTCACAGTTCCAGCAAAACTCAGAAAATAACCGCGATCTATGCATTCGCGAGCAACGTTTCGGTCACCGGAGAAGCAATGCATGATCACGGAGTCCGGGCAGCCCTCGGCCGCCAGGATGTCGAGGAGGTCGTGGTCGGCCTCCCGGTTGTGGATCATCAACGGTTTGCCGATCCGCTTGGCCAAATCGATGTGCCAGGCGAAGGCCTCCTTCTGCACCTCCGGCGACGCCGCCGACTCGGACTTGCCGGGCCAGTAATAGTCAAGGCCGGTCTCGCCGATGGCCACCACCCGCGGATCGGCGGCCATCTGTTCGAGTTCGGCGCGCGCCGCATCGTCGAGTTCGCCCGCGTGGGTGGGATGCAGCGCAACCGCGGCGAACGCCCGATCGTCCCAGTGCGCGGCGTCGAGGGCCCAGCGCGCGTCGATCATGTCGTCGGCGACGGTGACGACCTGCCCGACGCCGACCCTCTCGGCGTGATCGAGAATGGCCCGCACCGAGTCCGCATCCCGGCCACCGCAGGCGGCGAGATGGGTGTGCGCGTCGACCAGCCC
The DNA here is from genome assembly GCF_059511865.1 of Gordonia sp. YC-XJ4. Classification (NCBI taxonomy): domain Bacteria; kingdom Bacillati; phylum Actinomycetota; class Actinomycetes; order Mycobacteriales; family Gordoniaceae; genus Gordonia; species Gordonia sp. YC-XJ4. The sequence goes on along the minus strand of NZ_CM183447.1, from coordinate 1,634,390 downwards.
CGGCAGCGGCTCGGGGTCCGGCGGCGGCTCCCGACGCCGCCGCTTCTTGGCCGCCTTGGCGCTCTCGGCCTTCATCGAAGCGCTGTCGGCGGTGTGGAGGGCGCTGTCGGCGGTGTGGTGGGCGCTGTCGGCGTCGGTCATGGGGCCAACTGTAGGGCTCGGCGCACCGGGGTCGGGGTTTACCGGTCCGCCTACAGGTCGACGCTGCCGGTGATGACGGTCGTGCTCTCGCCGCCGATCCAGATGTTCTCCCCGTCGTCGGTGACGTGCACGCGTCCGGACCGGCCGAGCACGGTTCCCTGAGCAGCCACATAGGACGACGGCGCCAGACCGGCGCCGCGGAGCCACATCGCGATGCCGGCGTTGAGACTGCCGGTGACCGGGTCCTCGGGGATGCCGTCGCCGGGTGCGAACGCGCGGACCTCGAACATCACATCGGTGTCGGGGGCGGTCGCCTCGGTGTGGGCGCCGACGAGCCCCACCTCATGGTCGCCGAGGGCGGCGAAGTCGGGGGTCACCTCGAGCACGCGCTGCGCCGAATCGAGCTGCAACACCATCCACCGCGGTCCGTTGATCACCCATTCGGCGGCGAGTACGTGCTGCGGGTCCACGCCGAGGGCGGCGGTCACCTCGGCGCGGGTGTCGTCGGCGACCGGCCCGGAGCGGCTCAGGGGCGGCGCGGCGAAGGCGAGGCGACCGTCGGTCCGTCGGATGCGCACCAGCCCGACACCGCACTCCTGCACGATGTCGTCGCCCGCGGCGACACCCCCGGCGGCGAGCCACGCATGCGCCGACCCCAGCGTCGGATGCCCGGCGAAGGGCATCTCCGAGCCGGGAGTGAAGATCCGCAGGCGGTAGTCGGCGTGCGGGTCGGTCGGCGGCAGCAGGAACGTGGTTTCCGACAGATTGGTCCATCGCGCGAACGCCGCCATCTGTTCGTCACTGATCCCGTCGGCGTCCACGACCACCGCCACCGGATTGCCGGAGACCGGTTGGGACGCGAAGACATCGACCTGGGCGAAGCGTCGGGACTGTACGACATCACGAGACATGGCCTCATGGTTCATCATTCGCGTCGCACGCGTCCACACATTTGTGCACCTGCGCGACACCCGGCGGATCCGCGTCGCTCGCATAGCGCGCCCCAGCCGCCACAGACGGGTAGCGTGGCCACTCGTGTTGGGTTTGCCAGATGACGTCACCGTCGCGCTCTTCGACCTCGACGGTGTCCTCACCAGTACCGCCGTCCTGCATCGCCATGCGTGGAAGGCGGCGTTCGATGCCTACCTTCGTCAGCGTGACGGCGAGGGGTTCACGCCGTTCACCGAACAGGACTACCTCGACCACGTCGACGGCCGTCCGCGCGACGACGGCGTGCGTGCCTTCCTCGCCAGCCGCGGGATCGACGACGTCGACGACGCCACCGTCGAGTCGATCGGCAGCGGGAAGAACGAGATGTTCCTCGCCAGCCTCGAACGCGATGGGGTGAACCCGTATCCGGGATCGGTGCGCTATCTGCAGGCCGCCAAGGATGCCGGACTGCGGATCGCGGTGGTGACCTCGTCGAAGAACGGTGCCGCGGTGCTCGACGCCGCCGATCTGTCGAAGTTCGTGGAGGTACGCGTCGACGGTCTCGAGACCGCCGCCGCGGGACTGCGCGGCAAGCCCGCCCCCGATTCGTATCTTCTCGGAGCACAGCGGATGGGCGTCGAGCCCTCCGCCGCCGCGGTCTTCGAGGATGCGATCTCCGGAGTCCAGGCCGGGGCCGCCGGTCATTTCGGCTACGTCGTCGGTATCGACCGGGTCGGCGGCACCCAGGCCGCGTCGATGACCGCGGCCGGGGCGTCCATCGTCGTCAACGATCTCGAGGAGTTACTCCCCGCATGAGCACCTCCGACAACGCCTACGGATTCGACGTCCACCCATGGCAATTGCGCTGGCGCGGACTCGACATCGACATGCTCGGGCGCACCGAGACCCTCTTCGCGCTGTCCAACGGACACATCGGGTTGCGCGGCACCTTCGAGGAGGGTGAGCCGGTCGATCACCCGGGCACCTACCTCAACGGCTTCTACGAGCAGCGCGGTCTGCCGTACGCCGAAAGTGGTTACGGTTACCCCGAATCCGGGCAGACCGTGGTCAACGTCACCGACGGCAAGATCATCCGGCTGCTCGTCGAGGACGAGCCGATGGACCTGCGTTACGGTCGCACCGAGGAGCACGAGCGTGTGCTCGACTTCCGCACCGGCACGTTGCGGCGCAGCACCCTGTGGACCTCCCCGACCGGTCGCACCGTACGCATCAAGTCCGAGCGGCTGGTGTCGTTCACCAAGCGCACCATCGCCGCGATCCACTACGAGGTGGAGCCGGTCGGCGAGGACATGAAGCTGGTCCTGCAATCGGATCTGCTTGCCAACGAACCCATTCCGACGCCGGGCAACGATCCGCGCCTCGCCGCCGCACTCGATCAGCCGCTCGTCTCGGACCTCGCGACCTGTCGCAACTACTGGGGCATCCTCGTCCACCACACCAAGCGATCCGGCCTGCACATGGCCGCCGGAATGGACCATCAGATCGAATTCCCGGATCGCGCAGACACTTTCATTCGCGCCGACGGCGACCTCGCGCGACTGACGGTCGCGGCCAACGTCCCCGAGGGCACCCGGCTGAGCCTGACCAAATACATCGGCTACGGCTGGTCGGCGCGGCGATCGGTGCCCGCACTACGCGCACAGGTCGACGCCGCGCTGGCGATGGCCATGGAGACCGGCTGGGAATCACTGAAAGCCAACCAGGCCGCCTACCTCGAGGACTTCTGGCGCGACGCCGACATCGAGCTCGACGGCGATCCCGAACTGCAGCAGGCGATCCGGTTCGCCCTGTTCCACGTGCTGCAGGCCGGCGCCCGCGGCCAGTCGCGTGCGATCCCGGCCAAGGGCCTCACCGGCCCCGGCTACGACGGCCACACCTTCTGGGACACCGAGAGTTTCATCCTGCCGATGCTGACCTACACGGTGCCCGCGGCAGCCGGCGAGGAGTTGCGCTGGCGCCACGCCACCATGGACAAGGCCAAGGCACGTGCCGCCGAACTCGCCCAGCGCGGCGCGATGTTCCCCTGGCGCTCGATCAATGGCGACGAATGTTCGGGTTACTGGCCCGCGGGCACCGCGGGCGTGCACGTCAGCGCCGACATCGCCAACGCGACCGGCCGGTACCTGCGCGCCACCCACGATGAGCAGTTCGAAACCGAATGCGGCGTCGAGATACTCGTCGAGACCGCCCGCCTGTTCGCCGGCCTCGGACATCACGACGTCAACGGGCACTTCCGGATCGACGGCATCACCGGACCCGACGAGTACACCGCCGTGGTCAACAACAACATCTTCACCAATCTCGCTGCGCAACAGAATCTTCGGGATGCGGTGGCCGCGGTGCACCGACGCCCGGATCTGGCTCAGCAGTTCGGCGTCACCAACGCCGAGTCGGCGCACTGGGAGGCCTGCGCCGACGACATGGTGATGCCCTACGACGAGGCACTCGGTGTGCACCAGCAGTGCGAGGCGTTCACCCTGTTGGGCGCATGGGATTTCGAGGCCTCACGCGGCAAATACCCACTGTTGCTGAACTATCCGTATTACGAGCTGTACCGCAAGCAGGTCGTCAAGCAGGCCGATCTGGTGTTCGCCATGTACCTGTTCGGGGAGAGCTTCACCCCGGAACAGAAACTGCGGAACTTCGACTACTACTACCCACTGACGGTGCGGGATTCGTCGTTGTCGGCGTGCTGTGAGGCGGTCACCGCCGCCGAGGTCGGCTACCCCGACCTCTCCTACGATCTGCTCGTCGAATCGGTGTTCACCGACCTGCACGATCTGCATGACAACGTGGCGAGCGGTCTGCACATCGCGGCGCTGGCCGGAGCATGGATGGACTGTGTGGCCGGGTTCGGCGGCATGCGCGACTTCGGCGGCAACATCACGTTCGCGCCGAGACTGCCGACACGACTGGACTACCTGTCGTTCCGGATGACGGTGCGCGACTCCAAGATGCTGGTCGCCATCGACAAGAGCTCGGCGACGTATCGCCTGCTCTCGGGACCCGACATCGACCTCGCGCATCACGGCGACAAGTTCACCCTCACCGAGGGCACACCGGTCACCATGTCGATCCCGGAGATCGCCCTGCGTGAGCCCCCCAAGGCCCCGCCGGGATGCGAGCCCTACCGCCGTCAGATGTGAGAACCCTGGTGGTCCCCGATCTTGGCGTTACCGTCAGTGCGTCTGGGCCGCTTGCGGATCCGAGATGACGTAGCGGTCGGCGAGTTCGCCGAGTTCACGCAGCACCCGCTTGGACGACTCCGCCCACGGCATGAGGATCGGGAAGACGTGGAACATGCCACGCTCCTCCCTGCCGGTCACCGGCACCCCGGCGGCCTCGAGGTTCTCGACGAATTGCCGGATGCCGTCGCGGAACATCTCGACCTCACCCCAGCAGACGAACGTCGGTGGGAACCACTGCGGGTCGGGATGGCCGTAGACCGCGGAGACCCGGTCGTCGTTGGGCTGCACCCCGCGCAGGTAGGGCGCGACGGGGATGCTCCACGGCAGGATGTCGTACGGCGCGTTCTCGACGATGGAATCGTGGTCGAGATCGAGGTCGATCTCCGGTGAGAACAGGGCCAGCGCGGCCGGTTTGGGGAGATCGTGATCGCGGAGGTAGGCCACGAGCGAGGTGGCGAGCCCACCACCGCCGGAGTCTCCGGCAACCACCAGATGCTTGGGGCCGACCCCTCGCTCGAGCAGCCCGCGGTAGACGTCGGCGGCGTCGTGTACCCCGGCCGGGAACGGGAATTCCGGCGCCATCCGGTAGTCGGCGATGAAGATCTCGAACCCGGTGAGGCGGACGAGGGCGGCGGCGAACGCGGCGTACATCATCGGTGAGGTGCCGATGTAGCCGCCGCCGTGCAGATACAGCATGGTGCCGTCGATGGCCTTCTTCTGCTCGGCGTCGTCGACGTAGGAGTCGGTGGAATCCTTGGCGCGACACCAGATCCCCGGAATCCCGGCGATCTCGTCGGCGACGATCTCGACCTTGCCGGCCAGACCGACGACCGGTGGGAGCACGATCTTGCAGATGTCGTCGATGAATTTCTCCATCGAACGGAACTCCTCGATCGGCAGGCCCATCGAATAGCCCATGAACGCGCGGATCGTCTGTCGGGTCACCGACTGTCCGAGGTTGTCCAGGAGGCCGCCGGGACCGCTCCACGGCTTCTGGAACGGGACCCGCGCGAGTCCGTTGAGCATGCTCTCGGCCAGACCCACCACGGCCAGCGCGCTCACGGGTCCGGATGCGGTCGCTACCTCGGGACGATCAGCCATCACCATGCGGCCAGCCTAGGCGCCGTGTGCGCGAGGCCGCTTGTCGGTCGGCTGGTGCGCTCGTCAGTGGGTGGGTACGGCGGCCGGGTCGGGGGTGACGTGGCGGTCGACGAACTCGTCGAGTTCGCGGTACACCTCGTGCGAACTCTCCGCCCACGGCATCAGGATCGGGAAGACGTGAAACATGCCGCGTTCTTCCAGCGACATGACCTCGATGTCGGCCGCACGCAGGGTCTCCACGAATTCGCGGATGGGATCACGGAACATCTCGTCGGCACCCCACGTCACGAAGGTCGGCGGGAACCACCGCGCGTCCGGTTCGGCTTTCGTCATCGACACCCGCGTGTCATCGGGTGAGACGCCATGCAGATAGGGCGTGACGGGCACGTTCCAGGGCAGGATGTCGGTCTTGGCGTTGTCGGTGATCGACGGGTGGTCGAGATCGAGATCGACCTCCGGGGAGAACAGCGCCAGAGCCGCCGGGCGCGGCGCCCCGATCTCCGACAGGTAGGTGACCAGCGAGGTCGCCAACCCGCCGCCGCCCGAATCACCGGCGATGACGAGGTGATCGGCGTCGACGCCACGCTCGAGCAGTCCGCGGTAGACATCGGCGGCGTCGTGCACCCCGGCGGGGAACGGGAACTCCGGCGCCATCCGGTAGTCGGCGATGAAGACCTCGCATCCGGTGCCGCTGCACAGGGATGCGGCGAAGGCCGAGTACATCATCGGGGTGGTCCCGATGTATCCGCCGCCGTGCAGGTAGAGGATGGTGCCGTCGATGGTCTTCTTCTGCGCGTCGTCGTCGACGAAGGCATCCGAACTCGCCCGTGATCGCACCCACAGCCCGGGTACCCCGTTGATCTCGTCGTCGGTGACCTCGACGTCGTCGGTGAGGTGGATGAACGGTGGGATGACCGTCCGGCACAGTTCGTCGAGCACCTTCTCCATCGACCGGAATTCCTCGATGGGCAGGCCGACGATGTAGCCCATGAACGAGCGCACGGCCTGACGCGTGACCGACTGCCCCACGTTGTCGAGTAGTCCGCCCGGCCCCTGCCAGAACCGGCGGAACGGCACGCGGGCCAGGCCGTTGAGCATGCTGTCGGCCAAGCCGACCATGGTCAACGCCGTCACCGGCGCCGATGCGGTTGCGACCCCGGGACGATCAGCCATCACCATGGGGCCAGGGTATCGGGTGATGTCCGGATCGGCCCGGTCATCCGACCGGCGGGGCCTTGGCGGCACGCCCACGTCCCGGAGCCCGGAGCCTGAGCCGGAGTACGAATACAACTTCCACGGAATAGGGTGAAAACAGCCGAAAATCGGGGTCGGTACCCCGCTGCGGTGGAAGCTGTATTCGTACACCGCTCAGCGGCGACCGGGAGCCGCGGGATTCGCCGACGTTCGCGCTGACCAGAGCGTGACGGGGTGGGCTGCGGCCGGGAGCGACCCCGTATCCTGTCATCACTATGCCCAGTGACCTGACCAGCACCGACGCCCCGACTTCGCCGGACGCCCCGACCACGGACGCGACCGCCTCGCACGGAGCGGGCCGCCCGTACTACCTCACCACCGCGATCGCCTACCCCAATGGCGCACCGCACATCGGGCACGCCTACGAGTACATCTCCGCCGACGCGTTGGCCCGGTTCAAGCGGCTCGACGGCTTCGACGTGCGCTTCCTCACCGGCACCGATGTGCACGGGCAGAAGATGCAGCAGACCGCGGAGAAGGAGGGCATCCCGACCGCAGAACTCGCCAACCGCAACTCCGACCGGTTTCAGGAGCTGCAGGATCGTCTCGGTTCGAGTTATCACCGTTTCATCCGGACCTCCGACGAGGATCACAAACGGGCGTCGGCGGCGATCTGGCAGCGCATGGTCGACGCCGGCGACATCTACCTCGACACGTACTCCGGCTGGTACGACGTGCGCGACGAGATGTTCTACGCCGAGGGCGACACCGAGGTCGACGACGCCGGGCAGCGCGTGGCCACCGACACCCGTCACGTCCTGACCTGGACCGAGGAGCAGAGCTTCTTCTTCCGGCTGTCGGCGTATCAGGACAAGTTGCTCGATCTCTACGAGAGCCACCCGGAGTTCGTCGGGCCCGACGTGCGGCGCAATGAGGTGGTGAGCTTCGTCAAGGGTGGGCTGACCGATCTGTCGGTGTCGCGCACCACCTTTGACTGGGGTGTGCCGGTGCCCGGGCATCCCGATCACGTCATGTACGTGTGGGTCGACGCGCTGACCAACTATCTGACGGGCGCGGGTTTTCCCGACGACGAGGCCACCTACGAACGGTATTGGCCGGCCGATCTGCACATCATCGGCAAGGACATCATCCGCTTCCACTGCGTGTACTGGCCGGCGTTCCTGATGAGCGCAGGCCTGCCGCTGCCCAAACGTGTGTTCGCCCACGGCTTCTTGTTCAACCGCGGCGAGAAGATGAGCAAGTCCGTCGGCAACGTCGTCGACCCGGACAACCTCATCGACGAGTTCGGTCTCGATCCGGTGCGGTACTTCTTTCTGCGCGAGGTGTCCTATGGGCAGGACGGGTCGTACTCGGCGGAGGCGATCGTCTCGCGGATCAACGCCGACCTGGCCAACGAGTTCGGCAACCTCGCCCAGCGCACCCTGTCGATGATCGGCAAGTACTTCGACGGCGCGGTGCCGGCTCCGGCCGAGTTCACCGAGGACGATCGGCGATTGCTCACGGCCACAGACGAATTGCTGCCGAAGATGCGTGAGCACTTCGACGCCCAGGCGATTCATCTCGGTCTCGAGACGCTGTGGACGACGCTGGCCGAGACCAACCGCTACATCTCCGCACAGGAACCGTGGAAACTGGCCAAGACCGATCTGGCGCGCACCGGCACCGTGCTCTACGTGTGCGCCGAGGTTGTGCGTGTGGTGTCCCTGTTGGCCCAGCCGGTCATGCCGACGGCCTGCGGCACACTGCTCGATCTGCTGCGCGTCGACGACCACCGCGACTTCGCGGCCGTCGCGCAGCGACTGGTGCCGGGAACCGAACTGCCCAAGCCCGCACCGGTTTTCCCTCGTTACGAGGCGTGATCGTTCCGGCATGACGGCCACCGCGCTCGACGTTCTGCGGTCGTTGCGGCACGCGGCGAAAGAGGGCGTGCCCGGTCCGGCGGCACTCATCGGCGACTGGTGGGATGCCGACGCGGTGATCGCGCCGTCGATCGAGATTCGCGCCGGGTCGGGCCCACCCGACCGCACCGACCGATTCTGGTTGGGCTACTGCGGTTTCGGTGGTTCACACGCACCCGCGGCCACGCTGCCGTCGTGTGCGGGCGGACTCACCGAGCGTCTACTGGTACTGCGCGACGGGCAGTGGCGACACGTGTCGGTGGATGGCTCACCGCAGCCCGGCTGGGTGACCCGGGCGATGGACGACGCCGCGCTGGGTCGGGTCGGCGGAAACCCGCCGCGTTCGGAGTTGATGTGTTCGGGGTCGCGGTGGTCGGCACGATGGACGCCACCGGATCACGCGCACCACGTCGAGGCCATCGACAAGTGTCTGGAGGCGATCCGCGCCGGCGACATCTACCAGGCGTGCGTGTGCACCCGCTTCACCGGCCACCTCGAGGGGTCGGCCTTGGAGTTCTATCTCGACCTCACCGGCGCGACCCGTCCGGCCAAATCGGCCTTCCTGCAAGGTGAGTGGGGTGCGGTGGCGAGTTTCTCGCCGGAGACGTTCCTGCGCCGGACCGGCAACATCGTCTCGTCGTCGCCGATCAAGGGCACCATCGCCGCCGACGCCGACCCGAGCCTGTTGTCGGCGTCGACGAAGGACATCGCCGAGAACATCATGATCGTCGACCTCGTCCGCAACGACCTCGGGCGCGTCGCGGTCACCGGATCGGTGCGAGTCGCCGACCTTCTCACCGTCGTCCCGGCACCCGGTGTGTGGCACCTGGTGTCGCGGGTGGAGGCGATCGTGGCGCCCGACGTCGGCAATTCCCGACTCCTCGACGCCACCTGGCCACCGGCCTCGGTCACCGGCACCCCGAAACTACGGGCGCGCGAGCTGCTCGCGGAATGGGAATCGTCGCCGCGCGGAGTGTATTGCGGAGCAGTCGGTCTCGCCGGACCCGACGCGCTCCTGGATCTCAACGTCGCCATCCGCACCGTCGAGATCTCTCCCGGCGGCGGGCTGGAGCTCGGCGTCGGCGGCGGCATCACCATCGACTCCGATCCCGAACGTGAATGGCAGGAGTGCCTCGACAAGGCGGCCAGCATCATCTCCGCACAGGCCTGACGCCACAAGTCGCCGGTCAGTCCGCCGATCGTGCCGCCAGCACCGCCTCGTACACATCGCGTCGAGAGGCGTTGGTGCCCTTGACGACCTGCGCGCACGCGTCTTTCAAACGCATCCCGTCGTCGGCGAGTGCCGTTGCACGGGTGACGAGTTCGTCGAGGTCGGGTTCGCCGGCAACGGCACCGGCGAGCACCACGGTGATCTCGCCTCTGACCCCGTCGGCGGCCCACGCGGCCAGTTCGGCGAGCGTTCCGCGCCGCACTTCCTCGTAGGTCTTGGTCAGCTCACGGCACACCGCCGCCCGACGCTCCGGGCCGAGGACCTCGACGGCGTCGGCGAGACAGTCGGCGAGTCGGTGCGGCGATTCGAAGAACACGGCGCTGCGTGATTCGTCGCGCAGCACGCCCAGCCAGTCGCGGCGCGCCCCGGACTTGCGGGGTGCGAACCCCTCGAAGCAGAACCGTTCCGACGGCATCCCCGACACCGCCAGCGCGGTGGTGACCGCCGACGGCCCGGGCAGTGCGGTCACCCGCAGTCCGGCGTCGGCGCAGGCCACGACGATGCGATAGCCGGGGTCGCTGACCGACGGCATGCCGGCGTCGGTGATCAGCAGCACCGTGGCGCCGGCGGCGATGGCCTCCACGAGGCGCGGTGTGCGGGCGGCCTCGACCTGGTCGTAGTAGCTGATGAGTTCACCGGCGATGGTCACCTCCAGCCCGGCGGCCAGGGCGCGGGCGCGGCGGGTGTCCTCGGCGGCGACGATGTCGGCGGTGCGCAGGGCCTCGACCAGGCGAGGTGACGCGTCGTCGTATCGGCCCATCGGGGTGGCCGCGAGCACCAGTGCACCCGTCGGCGACGGCGAAGTCATCCCGCAAGCCTACGGCCTGGCCGGTCGCCGTCCGGCGACCATTACGATCGGACGAGTGACCCTCACCGCCGGCGACGTCGCCCAGCGCGACCGACACCTCAGCGCCGAGATCACGGCGTCGGCGCACCCGACCGCGCCACGGCCCGGCCCGGAGATCCCGAACCCTCTGTTCGGCGCTCCCGATCGCGTTCGCGGACTGATCGTCGGCCTGGTCATCACGTTGCTCGCGACGATCACACGCTTCTGGTCGCTGAACACGCCGACCGACGACGGCACCCCGATCTTCGACGAGAAGCACTACGTCCCGCAGGGCTGGCAGGTCCTCACCGGCGGCAATTGGATCGAGGACAACCCGGCCTACGGGCTGGTCGTGCATCCACCGGTCGGCAAATGGCTACTCGCCGCCGGCGAGGCCATGTTCGGTTACACCCCGCTCGGGTGGCGGGTGATCTCGGCGCTGTCGGGCATCGCGATCGTGGTGATGATCTACCTCGTCGTACGACGCATGACCCGATCCACCCTGATCGGCGCGATCGCCGGGATCTTCGCGATCTGCGACGGCGTGCTCGTCGTCCAGTCACGGCTGGGCATGCTCGACATCTTCCAGGCACTGTTCGTCGTGGCGACCTTCACCGCGCTGATCGCCGACCGCGACCAGGTGCGGGCACGCATGCACAAGGTGTATCTGGAAGGCCGCATCCACGATTCGGTGTTCGGGCCGCGCCTGGGCTTTCGCTGGTATCGCTTCACCGCGGGCGTCATGCTCGGGCTGACCTGCGGTACCAAATGGTCGGGGATCTACTACATCATCTTCTTCGGGCTGCTCTCGGTGGGCTTCGACGTCGCCGCCCGCAAGGCCTATCACGTGCAGCGCCCCTGGCTGGGCACGTTGCGTCGCGACGTCTTCCCGGCGGGCATGAGCCTTGCCGTGATGCCGATCGCCATCTACCTGGCGACGTTCATCCCGTGGTTCTCCAGTGAGACGTCGGTGTACCGCTATCAGGTCGGCAACACCATCGGCACCGGTGGCACATGGTCGTGGTTGCCCGGCGCGTGGCGCTCACTCTGGTACTACGAGGCCGGTGTACTGAGCTTCCACGAGCATCTCACCAACTCGGCGGGCAACCACCACCCGTGGGAATCCAAGCCGTGGACGTGGCCGATGAGCCTGCGGCCCATGCTCTATGCCCTGGAGAACGGACCCGACCAATGCGGCGGCGGCGAATGTGTCCGCGCGCAGATGCTCATCGGCTCACCGGCGATGTGGTGGTTGTCGGTGCCGATGCTGCTCTGGGGCATGTGGTCGTGGTTCGTGCGACGCGACTGGCGCTACGCCGCGGTCGTCACCGCCTACGCCGCCGGCTACCTGCCGTGGTTCATCGAACTCGACCGTCAGATGTACTTCTTCTACGCGACCGTGCTCGCGCCGTTCCTGGTGATGGGATTGGCATTGGCCTGCGGGGACATCCTGCGCGGATCGCGACGCGCCGTGCCGGGCACCCGACCGGAGAGGCAGGCGCTCGCGGTCATCGTCGTCGCCCTCTATGTGGGGCTCGTCGTCGCCAACTTCGTCTGGCTGTGGCCGATCCTGACCGCCTCCCCCATCTCGCCGACGATGTGGCGGCAGGAGATCTGGTTGCCCAGCTGGGGCTGATACCCGATCGACGCGATCAAGCGCACGGTCGACGGTTGTTGCCGGGCTACTCGGTGCGCGGTGTCGCGCCCGCCCCGTCCGAAACCTGCCCGTCCGAAACGCGACCGCCCGGAACCTGCCCGTCCGGGCTCGCCACGATCGGCGTGGTGCCGGCGACCGGCATCTCACCGGTGCTGATCACCTCGGCCTGTTTGCGGATGTGGTCGTCGACCTGTCCGGCGAGGATCTGACGCGACACGATCAGCGGGTCACGCCGCAGATCCATGTACAGCGAGACGCACATGCCGATCATCACCAGGACGAACGGCAGCGCGGCGATGATCGCCATCTGCTTGATGCCGTTGAGGGCTTCGTGGTCGGGGTCGTCTCCGCCCATCGCAAGCAGCAACGCGGCGACGGCACCGGTCAGCACACCCCAGAACACGGTCGTCACCCGGCGTGGCTCGTGGGTGCCGCGCTCGGAGAGCGTACCCATCACCAGTGACGCCGAGTCGGCGCCGGACACGAAGAAGATCGCGACGAGGATCATCACCAGCGCTGAGGCGATACCCGTCCACGGCAGGTTGGCCAGCACATCGAACAGAGTGTCCTCGCTGGCGGCGGTGGCGGGGTCGAACGGCAGCACGCCGTCCATGTTCTCCCGGATCGCGGTGCCGCCGAAAATGCAGAACCACAGCAACGACACCACCACCGGCACCACCATGACGCCGATGACGAATTCACGGATCGTCCGGCCCTTGGAGATCTTGGCCAGGAACATCCCGACGAACGGGGTCCACGACACCCACCACGCCCAGTAGAAGATCGTCCAGTCGGCCAGCCACTGCTGACCGTCGGCGTCGACGGTGGCGCCCGAGCGCGCCGAGAAGAACGGCAGATCGTTGAGATAGGCGCCGAGGGTGGTCGGCAGCAGATCGAGGATGAAGACGGTGGGGCCGACCACGAAGACGAAGACCGCGAGGATCAGCGCCAACACCATGTTGATGTTGGACAGCCACTGGATACCCTTGGCGATCCCCGACACCGCCGACGCCACGAAGCACGCGGTGAGGATCGCGACGATCGCCACCAACAGCATGGTGCCCGGATTGTCGAGCCAGCCGACCTTGCTGATCCCCGAACCGATTTGCAGCGCACCGAGTCCCAGCGAGGCGACGGTCCCGAACAGGGTCGCGAAGATCGCGAGGATGTCGATGATCTTGCCGATCGGACCGTTGGTCCGCGACCCCAGCAGCGGGGCGAACACCGAGCTGATCAACTGGGTACGCCCACATCGGTAGGTGCCGTAGGCGATCGCCAGCCCGACCACCGCGTACATCGCCCAAGGGTGAAAACCCCAGTGGAACATGGTCGTTGCCATGGCGGTGCGCACGTCGGCGGCGGTCATCTCCGGTGGCGCGTCGACGAAGTGGAACAGCGGCTCGTAGGAGCCGAAGAACATCAGGCCGATGCCCATGCCGGCGCTGAACATCATCGCGATCCAGCTGACCGTGCGGTATTCGGGCTTCTCGTCGTCGGCACCGAGCGGGATGCGACCGTACTTGCTGACCGCGAGATAGACCGCGAAGATCACGAATCCGGTGGCCGCCAACACGAACAGCCAGCCGAGATTGGTGGTGATCCATCCGAGGACGGTGTCGCTGACCGTGTTGAGGCTGTCGGGGCCGATCAGCCCCCAGGCGACGAAACCGATGACGATCGCGGCAGTGACCCCGAACACCGTCGGATCCAACGAGACTCGCGTTCCGGTTGCGGGTTTTTGGGCTTTTTGCACCAATTCACACAAGCAACAATCTTGGCGAACTTCAACTCCAGCCGAGAGCGCGCCGCAGCATGTCGAGGATCGCCGCGTCGTCGAACCCCAGCTCACGCAGGCTTTTCACATGCTCGACGGTGGTGTTCTGGGCGGCCGCGAGCCGGGCGTCGGGGCCGGCCTTGATGAACGATCCGTGACGTCCGCGGGTCTCGATGATGCCGCCCGCCTCGAGTTCGCGGTAGCTGCGGGCAACGGTGTTGGGCGCGAGGCGCAGATCCGATGCCAGTGCCCGGACCGTCGGAATCCGCGCCCCCACCAAGATCTTTCCCGACCCGATGAGCTCGATCACGCCCAACCGGATCTGTTCGTAGGGCGGGCGCGCGGCGGTGGGATCGATGCGCAGCAGCCCGGCGAGGTGGATGGGCACGTTGGGGTCGGTGGTCACGGGGCCTCAGATCTCGTCACGTGCGAGCGGGCAGGCCATGCAGCGCGGGCCACCACGCCCCGCGTCGAGTTCGGAACCGTCGATCTCGATGACCTCGATGCCCGACTCCCGCAGCCGTCGGTTGGTGTCGGAGTTGTGGCGGTAGGACACGACGAAGCCGGGCTCGACGGCGAGGGTGTTGCTGCTGTCGTTCCACTGACCGGGATCGGCCACCCCGGTGGCGAGGTCGGGTTCGACCAGCGTGATGCGGTCCCGGCCCATCGCCTCGGCCGCGGCGTCGGCGAACGGACGCGCCTGCGACACGCTCACCCCGCCAGTGCCGTCGTCGCGAACGGCAAAGGCGGACATGCCTTCTGCCATCACCGGGTGCACCAGGAACTTCTCGGCGTCGACCATGGTGCACATCGTTCCCAGGTGCATGAATACCCCGGTCCGCTCGATCGGGATCGCGAGGACGGTGTGGGCGAGCGCATCGGCGAACAGGCTCTGGGCCAGTGCCTCCGCGCCGGCCGGGGTGGTGCGCTCCCCCACCCCGACCGCCACGACACCCGGGGCGAGCAGCAGGACGTCGCCGCCCTCGACCGGTGCCACCCGGGACTCGTAGGCGCGACGCGCCCCCAGGAACCGCGGGTGGTGGGCGTAGATCAGGTCGACGAGCGACGCCTCGCGGGCCCGCGCCCGACGCGCCAGCGACGAGATCGCGAACCGCGAACCCACCCAGAACGAGCTGTCGCGGCTGTAGAGCAGATTGGGCAGCGGTTCGATCGCGAACTCGTCGTCGTGATGCATCTGCCGCACCAGCGACGACGACGTCGATACGTTGATGTCGGGCAGTTCGCCGAAGGTGATCCCGCCGGTGAGGACGCGGGCGAGATCGGCGGCCGGCAGCGCGCGCAGATGGCGGCTGAGCTCGTCGACGAGGTGCGGGCCGAGCCTGCGCACCCCGACGGCCGCCGAGATGCCCTGGATGCGTGCGGCCCCACTGTGTTCGATCGCCTCGGTGAGCAGATCGCCGAGTAACAGCACCTCGACGCCGCGGTCGCGCAGCGCGCCGGCGAAGGCGTCGTGCTCGTCGCGGGCGCGTGTGAGGTCGGGAACCCGGGCGAAGAGGTAGTCGGCGTCGTTCGCGGTGGTCAGCCGCGCCAGCTCCGGGCCGGGGCGATGCATGATCACCGCACGCAGTCGGCCCACCTCGGTCGTGCATCCCAGGACGGACGGGCCGGCCGCGACAGAGGCGTCGGGGGGCGCGGGGGATTCGGGGGTCCTCGCCATGCCCTCATACGTTAGTCGGGAGTGGCCGGTGTCTCCGGGTCGGTGAGCTTGGCCGGTGCGCCGAGCACCTCCGGGGCGGTTTCCCGGGCGAAGAGCCACATCACGAAGGCGAACGCCGCGACGGCGGCGGTGAAGACGAAGGCCGGCCCGAATCCGACTCTGTCGGCGACGTATCCGACGATCACCGGCCCGCCGATGGCACCGAGATCCGACGACATGCCGTAGGCGGCCAGCGCCGATCCACCCTGTTTACGGGCACCGAGCACGTCGGCCAGCGCGGCCTGATGGGTCGGCGCGAACAACCCGGAGCCGACGCCGGCGAGCACCGAGAGCCCCAAGGCCACCCAAATATTCGGTGAGAAGCCGAGCACCGCGGTCGAGACCGCCATGATGAGCAGCCCGGGCAGCATCACCTTGCGGCGACCGTAGCGGTCGGAGAAGCGGCCGGCCGCCAGGATCGCGGCGACATTGCCGACGGCGTACACCGCGAGCACCACACCGGCCATCGCGGGCTCCTGACCCAGACCATCGGTGATGAACAGCGGCACCACCGCCACCCGAACACCCATCGACGCCCAGCCCTGGGTGAAGTTGGACGCCAGGATCGCCCGATAGGCGCTGTCGCGCAGCGCCGTCCGCAGCGTCATCACCCCGTGGGCGGCGCCGGTCTCGGTGGGCGGGGCACCACTGTCGCGGAGCTGGGTGGCCACCACCAGCGACGCGATCACCAACGCGACTGCGTACACGACGAACGGCATCCGCAACCCGAACCCGACCAGTGCCGCACCCACCAGCGGACCGGTGATGTTGCCGATCAAGAAACCCGCGGAGAAGAACCCGGCCACGCGGCCGCGGATGTCGTTGGGCGACAACCGGATCAGAAGCGCCATCGCCGACACGGTGAACATCGTCGATCCGATACCGCCGAGCCCCCGGAAGATCAGCAGTTGCACGTAACTCTGGGCGAAGGCGCACGCGAAGGTACTCGCGGCGACGATCAGCAGGCCGGACAAATAGATTCGGCGTTCGCCGAGCAGTGTGACCAGCCGTCCGGTGGTCGGGGCGAACAGCAGACGCATCACCGCGAACGCCGACACCACCGCCGACACCGCGGTGTAGCCGACGTCGAAGCTACGCGCGAAACTCGGTAGCGCCGGGGCGATCAGGCCGAAGCCGAGCGCGATGACCACATTGGCGCTCAGCAACACCCAGATTCCGCGGGGGATCTGTTTCATCCGCGGTCGCTCATGGGAGTTCGGGAAGCCGGTCGAGGGCGTCGGCGGTCTTCGATCGGCCGAGTTCGATCATCTCCGAGGCCTTGTGAAAGTCCAGCGTGCGCACCGACTTCCGCGGGATCTCGATGAGGATGTCGGGTGGATACCCGGCGATCTGATGTCGGGTCAGGGCGATCGACATGATGTCGAGGGACCGGCTGAGCACCTCGATGCGGCCCATGGTCTTGGGCTCCCCGGTCTTGGGCTCACCCGTCTTGGGCTCTCCGGTCTTGGGTTCACCGGTCTTGGGTTCACCGCCCGGGTCCTCGCCCGCCGGCCCGATGTCCTCGGTCCCGGAGGGGACGGTGTCGGCGGAATCCGGGGCGTCGGCGTGCGGGTCGAGACCGATGCGGTCGCGGACCGAGCGCACGAATTCGCTCGACAGGATAGGGTCGACGTTGCGTCGGATGACGCCCTTGGCCTTGGTCTCCCGGGCCGCGCGCGCCGCGGAGCCACCCTCTCCGTCGAGGACCACGCCGATGGTGACGTCGCTGGCGACCGCGGAGGTCGGCGCCACCGGCAGCGGGTCGAGGATGCCGCCGTCGGCGAGCAGCCGACCGTCGAGCAGGTGGGGTGCGATGACTCCGGGGATCGCGATCGACGCGCGGATCGCGTCGACGAGTCGCCCGCGCTGAAACCACACCGACCGGCCGGCACCGAGGTCGGTGGCCACGGCGGTGAACGGGATGGGCAGGTCCTCGATCGCTACGTCGCCGAGGATGTCCTGCACGCGCGCGACGATGCGTTCGGCGCCGATGACCCCGCCCGGTTTGGTCAGCGACACATCGAGCAGTCGCATGACGTCGAGTTGGTTGAGGCCGCTGATCCACTCGACGTACTCGGCGAGTCCACCGGCACAATGCAATCCGCCGACGAGGGCGCCCATCGACGAGCCGGCGATGCTGACGAGGGAGAAGCCGCGGGCCTCGAGTTCGGCGATCACCCCGATATGGGCGTACCCGCGCGCACCTCCACTGCCCAGGGCGAGGGCCACCCGTGAACCTCCGGCCATGGGTCCAGCTTAGGGCGCCTCGTGCATCCGCCGGGGAGTGGTCTCATTCCTCCAGCAACCGACGCGGCCCGGGGCCCTGCCGGTGCAGTTCGTCCCCGGGATTGAGCAGGCGACACGCACTCAACGACAGACATCCGCACCCGACGCAGGAGCCGATCATGTCGCGCATCTTCTCCAGCAGTGCGATGCGGTGATCGAGGTCGTCGATCCAGCGTTTCGACGCCGCTTCCCACATGGCCGTCGACGGTGATTCGGCGTCACCGAGTTCGCCGAGTACCTCGGCGATCACCGCGAGCGGGATCCCGGCGGTCTGGGAGGCCTTGATGAAGGCCACCCGGCGCAGCATCGCGCGGTGATAGCGACGCTGGTTGCCCGCGGTGCGGCGGGAGAAGATGAGACCTTGCTCCTCGTAGTACCGCACCGCGGACGTGGCGATCCCGGCTCGCAGGGCGAGTTCCCCGACGGAGAGCTCGATCTTCTTCAGGCCCATGGGAACCGATGATGCCCCACCGGGCGGCCATCGCCACCGCAACCCGTGCCGGAGATTGCTCGGTTCAGCTGCGGACGACCATCACCGGCAGATGCGCCTGGTGCAGGATCTTCTGGCTGGTCGAACCGAGGAGCAGACCCTTGAAGCCGCCACGGCCACGGCTGCCGACGACGACGAGACCGGCGTTGTACTTCTCGGCCGCCGACAACACGGCCTTGCCCGGTTCTTCCGGCAGCACCTCGCGCACCACCTCGACGTCGGGGAACTCCTGGCTGTATCCGGCCAGACGCTCGGCGAGGGCGGCGACGGCGTCCTGCGACATCCGCTCGACCTCGTCGGGGTCGATGCCGTAGCCGTGCAGGGCGTCGGCGTCGAGCGGGGTCCAGGTGTGCACCGCGATGAGCTTGGTGGTGCGCAACGACGCCTGGCGGAAGGCCTCCTTGATGGCGCTGTCGCTGACGGGCGTGTCGTCGATGCCGACGACGACCGGTGCACTCGGCTCCGACGGCCCGCACACCACCACCACGCGCCCACGCGAGTGGGCGGCCACGGTGGTGCTCACCGATCCCAGGAACAGTCCCTTGATGCTGCCGAGCCCACGGGTACCGAGCACGATCGCGGCCTCGTCCTTGCCGAGTTCGAGCAGCACGCGTGCGGCGTCGCCGTCGACGATCGAAGCGTGGATCGTCAGGTCCGGGGCGATGGCCTTCGCCACGTCCGCGGCGGCGTGCACGGCGTCGGTGGCGTCCTGACGGATCGCGTCGATGACGTCTTGCGGAATGATCAGGCCGGGCGCGTAGTCGCTCGTGCTCGCGTCGTAGACGCCGACCAGCTTGAGCTCATGCCCTTCGAGGTGAGCGGCGGCCGCGGCCCACTTGACTGCATCGGTCGACGCTTCCGACCCGTCGACGCCGACGAGGATTGCGCTCATTGTCTTGTCATCTCCCTTTGTGGCGAACATCTGTGGACATACCTTCCACTGTTCATCCTGCCACGTCCGAACTCACCGGTAATGAGAAGAAAGTCCTGACCATTGCGGGTTTCGGCCCGGAGCGTAGGGTCGGAGATGACCGATTCACATCCCCCGCGATCCGATGTCCGGAAGGTCGATGACCCCCGACGAAACACCCCCACCACCCGATTCCCGCCCGCCCGGTTCTCCCCCGGGACCGGGCCCAGAGGAGCCGTCGACTCTGCGCGCCGCCGTCACCTACGGAATCGTGGTCATCGGTCTCGGCCTGGCGACGCTGCTCGTCGCGTTGGCATCCTCGGACGGATTGCGCACCGCACTGGTGGTCGCCGCCCCGATCGTCGTCGGCGTCGGCGCCCTCGGCGGTTTGTGGCGGACCTACACCGTCTGGCGCGCGGGTGGGCGCTGGCAGGTGTGGCAGGGTGCGGCGTGGTTTCTGCTCGCCACCTTCGTGGTCTTCCTGTTCAGCACGGCTCCCGCACTGGTCGGCTGATCGGTCCACACCTGATCGGCCCACACACCGCCGGATCGGCGCAGGTGCACCGGCTACACTCGTACCGCAATGGGCCAGGAGCGCAACGGGAGCGAGAACGTGACGCAGGGTGAGGTTGCGCCGGAGGGTGAGGGCCCGACCACACCGCCCGAACAGCAGACGCCGTCCGAGCCTGCCCCCACACAGCCGCAGGCACCGGCACACTACGGCCAACTCAGCCCCGGAACCGTCTTCGCCGGCTACCGCATCGATCGGGTGCTGGGTCACGGCGGAATGGGCACCGTGTACGTGGCGGCGCATCCGCGCCTGCCACGTCTGGACGTCCTCAAGCTGCTCAATCCCTCGTTCTCCAATGATCCGAGCTTTCGTGCCCGCTTCGAACGCGAAGCCGACCTCGCCGGCAGCCTCGAGCACCGCAACATCGTCTCGGTCTACGACCGTGGCGTCGAGAACGGCCAGCTGTGGATCGCGATGCGCTATGTCCGCGGCTACGACGCCGCATCGCTGATCCGTAGCCGCCCGACGGGCATCGACCCGGCCTTCGCCGTGCACATCATCTCCGAGATCGGGATCGCGCTGGATCACGCGCACCGGCGCGGGATGGTGCATCGTGACGTCAAACCGGCGAACATCCTCATCGAGTCCGACGACGACGGCACCACCGGCGCGATCATGTTGACCGACTTCGGTATCGCTCGCGCCGTCGACGACGCCATGCACCTCACCGACACCGGGCTGACCGTCGCCTCGGTGCCCTACGCGTCCCCGGAGCAGTTGCACGGCTACGAGCTCGACGGGCGCGCCGACATCTACGCGCTCGCCTGCACCTTTGTCGAATTACTCACCGGCGCACCGCCGTTCCCCCGTGACAATCGACTCGCCGCGATGAGCGCACACCTACACGACACGCCGCCATCGGTCCGAGACCGGGTACCGACGCTGCCGCCGGAACTCGACACGGTCCTCTCGATCGCACTGGCCAAGGAACCCGACGAACGGTACCGCACGTGCGCGGAGTTCTGCTATGCCGCCGCCACCGCCGTCGGGGTGGCGCCGTCACCGAACTCGCCGCTGTCGTCGGGGATGCACACCGCCCTGATCACCGGGCAGACGTCGAATCCCGGCGCGCACACCGGTTCCCGGCGGGCGCCGACGTCGGTGTCCTCCGATCCACGGTTCTCCGATCCACGTTTCTCCGATGCGAGGCGCTCCGACCCCCGGACCGGTGGAATGTCGGGTCGTGTGTTCTCCCCCGCCGGAAACCCGGACAGCGCAACCCAGGTGGTCCAGACCCGGGGCCGACGGCCGGTTACGCCGCCTCCCGCCGGACGCGACGATCGTCGCAAGACGACGCTCCTGGTGTCGCTGGCGACGGTTCTCGCGCTGATCGGCGTGATCGCCGGTGCACTGGCCTACGTCGATCGCCCCGATACCGGAACATGGTCGGCGGCAAGCGCATCCATCGCCGAACAGTTCCCGCAGTTGCTGCCCGCCGGACCCGAGGCGCAGGGCTTCGGCGGCGCGACGTGCTCGGCGGCCACCGGCAACGGACTCGACGCGATCAGCTGCACCGCATCCTCGGGGGTGCAGTACACGGTGTGGCACACCCCGACCGCAGACGACCGCGCCATCGTCGATGACCTCGTCGGTTCCCAGCCGGGCACGCCCCGGACGTGGGCGCAGGGGTCGGTTCGGGTGTCGCGCACCACCGTCGCCAACGGGTGGGTGATCACCAATTTCAACGATTCCGCCCGCGCGCCCTACACGGTGGTGGCCACCTGGGCCGGGCACACCGGCGAGCAGGTACTCGACGAGTGGTGGCGCAACGCACCTTTCGGCTCGTAGGGCCCTCGGCCCGTCCGGGTGGGCATCGCCGGCCCGCCGCCGGTCAGGCGTGCCTGAGCCGGTCGATCCGTTCGGCCACCTCGCCCGCGGTCGCGGGCCGCTCCCCGGACAGCGCAAGGCAATTGGCGATCAGGGCACGTTCGGCGCGTTCGAGGTTCTCCGACAGCGCGGGCGGGGTCGACAGGGCCGCGCGGATCGCCAGCAGCGGCTGGGCGTCGGGGACCTCACCGTAGACGCCCTTACCGGTCAGCGCGCGATGCAGCACTGCGCCGAGTGACCAGATGTCGGTGGCCCGGGACGGTACATCACCGGCGAGCAGCGCAGGATCCATGTATTGCACGGCGCCGGGCTGGGCGAAGCTGGTGATCGGTTCGTCGGCGGCGAGCACCCGGGCCAGGCCGAGGTCGGAGATCTTGCCGCCGTGTACCTTCGGGCCCTCTCCCCCGGTGAGCATCACACTCGACGGGGTGATGTTGGCGTGTGCGATCCCGGCCTCGTGCAATGCGTCGACACCACGGGCGGCGTCGGCGAGTGCGGCGAGCGCCACCTCCCGGGTCAGCGCCTCCGCGGGCGCCTGCAGCGAACCGAGCGGGAAGAACTCCATCGCGTACATGAACTGGCCCTGCAGCACCGCGTCGTAGAGCGACGCGAGATAGGGCGAGCGCACCGCGGCGAACGCGCGTAGCTCCCGCACCCCGCGCCGGTAGGCGTCGTCGCTGCACACCCCACTGAACACCTTGAGCACCACGCGGTCGGTGGCGAGCCCGAGTCGTTGTGGTGGCACCGCCAGATAGAAGGTGCCGTTACCGCCCTCACCGAGTCGGCGCAGCACGGTGAAATCCGCGAGCTGTTGTGGGACATCGACTTCTGCCATGTCAGTGCCTCTCCGGGGATGCGGTGGATGGTGGCGGCGATTGTGGGGACGGGGATTCTGGTGATTGCGGGTGTGGCGGTGCGGCCACGGCGGTTCCCGGGCCACGTCCGGCGAACCGGATTCCGATGCGCTCGGCGATCGACTGCTCGCTCGTGCCGGTGTGATCGATGACGGTGTAGGCCGGGGCCACCGTGAGGGTGGCGGGTCCGGCACCCGGTGTCGTGGCGTCGTCGGCGACGAGAACGAGCGTGCCAGGGATCACCAGCAGGTCGGCGTCACCGGTCACCGTCACGCGCACCCCGAGGTCGGAAACCGGCGCCAGGTCGGCGGACAGACGCCGGCGCGACGAGGCGGCGATCACCGTCAACGTGCCGCCGACCGGTTGGCACAGCGCAGCGGCCAACAGCACGGCGGTGCGCCCGGACCTGCTGTCGGTGGCGGCGCAGACCAGCGGCGCGGTCCCCGGCACTGCACCGGCGGCCGGTGACTCGTCGACGACGAGCACCGGTGCACTCGTCACCTCGGCGGCCATGTCGCGCCGGCTCGTGTCGATGACGACGACGTCGGCGGCGCAGTTGGCGGCCATCTCCTCCAGATCCGCACCGGGGTCGGAACTGAAGCGGCACAACACCGACACCGAACACACACCCTCGAGCCGGTTGCCCAGCGCAGTCAGCTTCTCCACCGCCGACGCCATCGCCGAGAGGTCGGGTACCAACGGCACCCCGAGTTCCAGACGCTGTGTGGGCCCGACGGCGGGCAACACGCCGGCGATCACCACGTCGGTGCCCACCCCGGCGGCGAGCAGTCGGCGGTGCCGGGTGAGGAGTTCGCCGACCTCGGCATCGAGGTCGCCGAGGACGATCATGGTGCGCGACGCCGTGCCCGCGGCCAGAGCCCGCCGCTCGGCGGCCGCGATGTCCCGGGCGATGACCGAGTCCGGGTAGATCACCCGCAGCAGCGGCTCGGCGAGGATCGTGGTGACCAGGGCCATGACCACCATCATCGCGAACAGCTCGTCGGAGAGGACCCCGAGTTGCTTTCCGGCACTGAGGATCACCAGTTCGGTGAGTCCACGGGTGTTCATCAGCACCGCGATCGCCGACGCCTGGCGTGACGGTATTCGCGAGAGTCTCGCGCCGGTGAAGGCCCCGGCGAACTTGCCGACGATCGCGACCGCGAGGACCGCGAGCAGTTGCCACCAGGCGTTGGGTCCCATACCGGCGAGGTTCACGCCGAGTCCGGTGACGACGAAGAACATCGGGAGCAACAGCAGGACGCTGACCTGCTCGAGTCGTTCGAGGATCTCGCGGGTGAGCGCTTCACCGCCCACCTTGGGCATGATCGCGCCGAACACGAAGGCACCGAAGATCTGATGGATGCCGATGATGTCGGTCGCCGCGGCCGAGCAGAACAACCCGATCAGGATGACCGCGAGGATGTCGGGCGTCATGCGACCGGCCCGGTCACGCCAGGTGACGAGCTTGCGCAGCAACGGCCGCACGATCAGGAACATCACCGCCACGTAGGCCGCCGTCAGACCGACGATGCGCGCGACCGCGAGCGGGCTGCCACCGGAGATGACCGCGATGACGAAAGCCAATGCGGTCCAGGCGATGATGTCGTCGACGGCCGCGGCAGCCAGACTGAACACACCCGGCGGGGTGCGCTGCATGCCCCGATCGGTGAGGATGCGGGCCAGCACGGGAAACGCCGTGATCGACATGGCGATGCCGAGGAACAGGGCCATCCCGGTCAGGCCGATCTCCTTGCCGCCCACCACCGTGTTGGTCGGGTAGAGCACCACCGCGAGACCGACACCGAGCGCGAACGGCACCACGATCGAGCACACCGAGATGGTCGCGGCGGCCCGTTCACGTCCGGCGACCAAACGCATGTCGAGTTCGAGTCCGACGATGAACATGAACAGCACGAGCCCGATCTGGGCGAGCGCGCCGAGCAGCGGTTGCACCTCGGTGGGGAACAACGCCTCGGTCGGGTTTCCGGGCAGCAGCCCGAGCAGGCTGGGGCCCAACGCGATTCCGGCCGCGATCTCACCGACGACCGCGGGCTGCCGGCAGGCCTGCGCGATACGTCCGCCGATCCGCGCGGCGGCGATCACCACCGCCACGTCGATCAGCAGGAAGGCCACCGTGTGTGCGTCCATCAGTCCGATCCCGTCACGATTCTCGCTACCCGGATCACGCCCGGGCGTGCGGGGACTCGAAGATGAAGTGCCGTCCCCCGATTCGCACGTGCGATCCGGGCGTCAGCAGGTGGGGTTGCCGAGGCGTCAGCCGGATCTCCCGGTTGCCCATCGCGGGGTCGCTGACGTAGGTGCCGTTCGCCGAGCCGAGGTCGATCAGGTGCACATCCCACTCGACCAACCGGATCTCGATGTGCCTGCGGGAGAGCTGACCCGACTCGTCCTGCACCCGGATGGGTTTCGGCGCGCCTCGGCCCGGACGGGTCGGCGCCCCCGGCTCACGTCCGATCACCAGGTCCTCGTCGAGCAGGTAGGTGGAGCCGTTGTCGAGCAACAGCCATCCCAGTGGCGGGCGCTCCCCTTCGACGAGAATGCCGGTCAGCTGATCCATCCGAATCCCGCACACCCCGCACAGCCAGGACCGCGGATGGTTCAGATGTCCGCGACTACAGCGGATTCCGTGGACGTGAGCGCGTGACTCGACGAGCTTGACGACTTCGGTGGCGGGTTTCTGTCTTTCCTGCACCGGCAACGGTTCGCGTTGTTCGGGCACAGCGTCCTGCAAGGAGTCGACCCGGAAGTCGTGATTCGGCACCGGCGCCGGTGGTGGCGACGGGTCGCGGCGCGGCAGCGGATCACGCTGTCCCGATTCACGCTGCGGGGCCGCGGGTGCGGGGCGGTCGGCGCGGGCGAGCCCGGGGCGTGGCGGTTCGTCGGCGTCGTCCGGGGCCAGCGAGGACGACTGGAACTCCCGGGGCGGCTCCGGGGCCTTGGCGATCGACACCGGCTGTGCGGCCTCGGGCCGGGCCGGCTCGGGCCGATCCGGACCAGGATGGGCGGAGTCGGATTGGGCGGGAACCCGTTGCGGTGCTTCGGGTTCCGGTGCGGAGTCCTGGGGTGCGGGCTGGGGTGCGGGGGCCTGGGGTGCCGGGCGCGGCGGTGTCGCGGCGCGCGGCTCGGGGGCCGCCGAGCCGAGATCGAGGACCTCGGTACCGCGCATACCCAGTGGGGTGTGCAGCAGGGCGCCGGCGGCCGGGACGAAACCCTCGACGAGATCGTAGGTTTCCTCACCGGGCTCGGCGGGAACGGCATCGGCGAGGTACAGCCCGAGACCCTCATACGGCCAGGGGATCGCCCGGTCGAACGGCTCGGACCCGTCGGCGCGCAGGCGACGACCATCGGCCTCACCGAAGACCGTGCCGCTCAGATAGATCGCGATCCCCACGCTGTCGGGTGCGGCGAAACCGATGTCGGCGACCTGATCGAGATCGGCGGTCGCCGCGAGTTGTGCCACCGCCCGCACCACGTGGCGACCGCGGCGCGGCATCCGGTCGGCGGTGGCCACCGCGTCCTCGATCGCAAGGATGTCGGGCAGCAGTGCACGAGCATTGTCCCCGAGCACACACAGGAACGCGGTCTTGCGGATGACGATCCCCGGGCCGGGCACCAACGTCACCAGCGGTGTCACACCCGGGCTTGGCACAGGAGCGCTCACACGAACCGCCCTCCCTGAAATCTCCAGTGCGGGAAGATCACCCGCAACGGCCCGTTGAGGACCACCCACACGACCAGCCAGGTCGTCACGAACTGCAGCGCATACGCACCGGCCGGGGGCGGGCCGAGATCGCCCGGGAAGATCGGCACGTACTGCACGACGAACCAGGCGACGACGCCCTCGTTGATCCCGGTGAGCAACCCGAACAACGTCGGCCAGTCCTTTTCCCAACGGAATTGTTGCAGAAGGTGATACACGAACTCCCACGCGACGCCGAGTACGACGACCACCGCGAGCACGAGGAACGCCACCGCATAGGTGTCGCCGAGCGCGGCGCCGTCGGGCAGAAACGGACCGATGATCAGCGTCCAGATCCCACCGACGATGCCCAGCACCAGGATTCGCGTCTGAATTCTTCCCCACAGGGTCGGCAACATGTCAGTCCACACCCTTCCCGCGCGCCCAGCGCCACCACTGTGCCGTCGAGCGCCAGGGCGACAACCGTTTGCAGAAGCCCTGCTTCGCCAGGTCGTCGACGATCTCCAGCGCGGCGATCTGCAAACCGAGGAAGGTGTCGACGCCGGGGAAATAGCCACCGAGAGTGGCCGACCCGGACGCGTAGATCCGGCCGTTGCCGTTGCGAGTACCGATCAGCTCGAAGTTGCGGTCCACGTCCATCCGGCCGACCGGATTGATACCCGCGCCGGTGTGATCGAGCAGGTCGGCGAGCAACCGATGTTCGCGCACATCGGCTTCGAGTCCCGTGCAATCGATCACGTAGTCGGCGTACAGCTCGAAGGTCCCGTCGGGTCGGGCCTCCTGTGTGATCGAGGCGTGTGGGTCGACGCGAACCGTCGCCACCACGCCTTGTCCTCCGGCGGCGGGCACCAGTGACTCCGCCTTGCCGACCGCCACCCGGTACCAGCCCTCGCGACGGCCGCGCTTGAGCTGTTCCTGCCAGGAGTCGCGCACCGGTGTGTTGGTGCCACCCATCTGTTTGTACGCCTCGGCGCGTTCGTGCCCCTCGAGTTTGCGCATCCGCGCCTTGAGCTGGCCACCCCACACCGACTTCGGATAGTTGAAGCCCTGATAGGCCCAGCCGTCTTTTCCCTTGCGCCGCATGAAGATATGCGGCCCGTGCGACTTGTCGACGTAGGTGCGGAACAGGTGCACGATCTGCGTCTGCAGGCCGAGTGCGTCGCGGTCGTCGATCAGCCGCTGCAGCACCCGCGAGGCGACGATGCCCGCGCCGCGGATCATCACCGTTGCCGGGCGCCGCTGCAACGCCTGGTAGATGTGCTCGTGCGGCTCATAGGCATTGACGACCTTGCTCGCATCCCGATAGGTCTCCCGGAACGCCTGCAGGTCGGGCAGCAACTTGATGCCCGGATAGCCGATCGCGACGTGAACCCACTGGCTACGGAACGCGATTCGCCGCGTCGGCGCCCCCGGACCGGCCTCGGGTCCGCTCGGTGGCGTGAGGATCGTGAAGTACCCGCCGCCGGCACGGCGTCGGATCATCCGCACCTGACCCTGTCGCAGGCACTGCAGATACCCGATGCGGTGGCATTCCCTCTCCATCGACTCGAAGGCGTGGCCCGCCTTGGGCGTGTAGTAGTTGGCGAAGATGGGTTCGACGGCGACATTCCAGAGCGGCTTGATCGACTTGGTCGCCCACGCCTCGCGGACCGCGTAGGACGGGAAACCCCAGATGTTGTCCGGCGTGGACGCCGAATCCGATCGCAGCCGCTCACCGCGCGGGATCTGCGAAACCCGCGTGAGGTATTCGTAGGAGTGCCACGGCACATCCTGGGGGCCGAGCACCACGATCCGGTCCAGTGGCACACCGCAGATCCGCAGGTAATCGACGGTGACGAACGACCCGATCCCCGACCCCACGGTCACGAACGGCACGTCGACGACCGGGATCCCGGCCTGCTCGACCATGGCGTCGGTCCACACGTCGGTCTCGATCAGCTCCGGTGTGAGATCGCCGCGGCCCGAGCGTGTTCGGCCCTCGGCATCGCCGAACCCCCGCGATTCGGGACCCGGCACCGGCGAGCCGGGCGGCGCGGGACGGGGTGGAGCCGGACGGGGTTGGCCGGGACCGGGTTGCGCGGGACCGGCCGGGCCGGGCCGGTAACGGCCGGGCTGTGGCGCCCCCGGATGGCGGCCCGGCGGCCCGGGGCGAGGTGCGACACCCGGCGGCGGTCCCACCGGGCCGGGCGCACCCGGCGCCGGAACGTGGCGTGTCGGGTTCGCCGGCGGCACCGGCGGACGCACACCGGGCTGATGCGGTGGCCCTCCCGGCCGGGGTCCGTGAGAACCGGGTCCCTGCACCGTCATCGTCGATTCCGCACTGTCATCGCCGGCTCCGCATTCGGCCGACCAGCAGATAGGCCAGGATCGCGGCGGCACCGACGATCGCGATCACCGAGACGGCGATCAGCGCGGTCCGCGCGGTCGTCGACTTCTTCTGCGCCACCGGGATGACGTTCTGGGTGACTGTCGCCGGCGCCGACGACGACGGCGCGGTGGTACTCGGCACCGGGATGGTCTGCTGCGGGACCTCTTGCACCGTGGTCGGTGCGACCGTCGTCGACGGTGTCCGGCTCGGGGTGGACGGCGGCGTCGACGACGGCTCGGAAGGCGGCGTCGACGACACGGGCGGCTCGGAGGTGGTCGGCACCGTCGTCGTCTCCGACGGTGTGTCAGACGGCGACGGGACCACACTGCCGGGCTCGTCGACCACCGGCGCCGACGGCGCGCCGCCCGGGGGTTCCGCGGACGCCGGCGCGCCCGTCGCGAGGACCGCCACCAGCAACGCCGCCGTCACCAGCAGGACCCGAACGGCGTGGCCTCGCAACGTTCGGGCCGGTCGCGCGGGACGCGGGAGCATGGTGTCCTCCGGTGGGTTCGACTGCATGACGCAGCCACTCTAACCCGTGACCGCCGGTGGCAGCGGAGTTAACCAATCGAACAGAGGACGACGCCGTCGCCGCTGGTGAGGGCCTATTCGGGCGACGGTGCGGGCGTACCCTTCGTCCGATTCGCCCGATCGCCGTACCGGCGGCGGAAACGCTCCACACGACCCTGGGTGTCGACCAGACGGTTCGCCCCGGTCCAGAAGGGGTGCGAGTCGCTGGTCACGTCGACGACCACCAGCGGATAGGTGTTGCCGTCGGACCACTCCACGGTGGCCTCCGACGTCATCGTCGAGCGGGTGAGGAACGCGGTGCCGGTGGAGGCGTCGCGGAAGACGACCGGGTGGTAGTCGGGGTGGATGCCGGGTTTCATGGGTGGTCCTCTCGAGGGATGTCGGTGTGGTCGGCGAGTGCGGGGTCACCGAGGGTCAGGTCGTCGCACGGATCGGTGTGTTCGGTGCCGAAGGGGTCGGGGAAGTGCGCCCACGCCCGGGGTCCGGCGGCCATCTCGTGGTCGTCGAGGCAGGCGCCGTTGAGTGCGTGACGAATGTGGTCGGGGTCGGCGCGATGGGTGATGACGACGAGTGCGCTGTGCCGGTCGCCGTGTTCGGGATGCCAGCGCAGGGCCGCCATCGCCCGTCGTTCCGGGTCCTGCTCGGCCTGCTCCTCGGCGTCCATCGCCACCAGCCACCGGCCACCCTCGGCCACCTTCAGCGCCTCCCCCGCCGACTCCAACCAGAACGCCTGGTCGGGGCGGGTCGCCAACCACAGTCGGCCGCGTGCACACACGACGCCGTCGAGGAGGGCGTCGAGCGCCTCGTGCAGCCGCTCGGGATGGAACGGACGATCGGCGTTGAATTCGACGATGCCGACCCCACATTCGTCGACCAGCGGCGGTTGGTGACGCAGCAGCGGATCGTGCGGGCCGTCGATCCGGCCACGACGCGCATCGTCGGGGATCGCGCGCAACAGTTGCATGACGGTGACCGCGGTCAACCGGCGCTGCGGCAGTTCCATGAGGATCGGTGCGCGCGGCGCGACCCGACGCAGTACCGCCATCAGCCGGGCCGATTGCCATGCGTCGCGCATGACCGGGTCGGCGGCCTGGATGATCAGCGCGTCGGCGAAGGCAACCTGTCCCACCGCGAGCTGGGCCAGGGTGCGATCGTCGTCGTCGACACCCATCCCCGCCTCGGCCAGGGTGACGTCACCGGTGGCGTCCTCGAGCCATCCCATCTCCGAGACGCAGGCGATCGTCGCGGTGATCTGCACGTCCCGGCCGGCCGGACCGTCGACGAATCCCGGCATGTCGGCGACGATGACGTTGTCGATGGCCCAGCTCAACGCTTCCGGCTCGACGAGTGGGTCGAGGCGCAGCACGATCTCGTCGACCGAATCACGTTGATGCAGCCGACGTAGCAGCGGCAACAGGTCCTCACGCAGCGTGCAGGAGACGCAGCCGTGCTCGAGGACGACCTCGGTGATCTGCTCGACGGCACACCCGTCGGCGCTCACCGAGGTGACGGTGCGGATCACCCGGCCCGAGGCGATGGCACCGAGATCGTGGTGCACCAGCACCACGCCGGCCATCACGAGCGCGTGGGCTGCGCGCCCTACTGCGGCGGAATCGAGTCCGGTGACGAGTGTGACCGGCGTCCGGCGGCGCGTCGGGCCACCGGCCTCGTGCGAGTGCGGGTCGATCTCGATCACCCCTTCCATTGTTGGTAACAATTTTCATTTACAGGGCTTTCACGGTAGCCTTCTGCGGGTTCTAACGCCAATCGTTTTCAATAAGGAGGTGTGCATGTCTGCGCGTTGCCAGGTCACCGGCGCAACACCCGGATTCGGCAAGTCGGTGTCGCACTCACACAAGCGGACCAATCGCCGCTGGAATCCCAACATCCAACGCCGCCGGTTCTATCTGCCCAGCGAGGATCGCCACGTCACGCTGCGCGTCAGTGCCCGCGGCATCAAGACCATCGACCGGCGCGGCATCGAGGCCGTCGTCGCCGAGATCCGGGCCCGCGGGGAGAAGATCTGATGGCCCGCAACGAGATCCGCCCGATCGTCAAACTCCGTTCGACGGCCGGCACCGGCTACTTCTACGTGACCCGCAAGAACCGCCGCAACGATCCCGATCGCATGGTCCTGAAGAAATACGACCCGATCGCCCGTCGGCACGTCGACTTCAAGGAGGACCGCTGATGGCCAAGAAATCGAAGATCATCAAGAACGAGAAGCGCAAGGAGATCGTCGCCCGCTACGCCGAGCGGCGAGCGCAGCTGAAGAGTGTCATCGCCGACCCGACCGCGAGCCCGCAGTCGCGTGACGACGCCCGACGCCGCCTACAGGCACTGCCCCGCGACGCCAGCCCGGTGCGCATCCGCAACCGCGACGCCGTCGACGGCCGCCCTCGGGGATACATCGGCAAGGCCGGCCTTTCTCGAGTCCGCTTCCGCGAGTTGGCGCATCGCGGCGAGCTGCCCGGGATAGCCAAGTCGAGCTGGTGACCGCGCACCACCATCCGGTCGACACCTGTCATCCGTCAACCCCTTCAGGAGAACATCCATGCCCCCGTCGAACACCAAGCGCGGCACGCGCCGCGACGAGACCCCGCAACGAGCACGAAACAAGCTGAGCGCCATGGGTATACACCCGACAGGTCGGGATCCGGTGGACTACAAGGACATCGAGACGCTCCGGCAGTTCATCTCCGATCGCGGCAAGATCCGGCCGCGCCGGGTCACCGGCCTGACCCCACAGCAGCAGCGTCAGGTCGCCACCGCGATCCGCAATGCGCGAGAAATGGCGTTGTTGCCCTTCGACTCCCGACGCTGACGCCGGGTTCAGCCGCCTTGGAGATCGAGGCTGATCTCCTCGGCGTCGAGCTGATTGAGGACTCGCGACAGCGCCTCCGACGAGTAGCTGCCCTCGCGGCGCAAACTCAGCAGGCGTGCACGCTGGACCGCGATGATCTCCCGGCGCACCGCCCGCATCTGTGCGCGCTCGGCGAGGTTCAGGCCATAGGTGGCGCCCGTGCCCATGACGGGCCCGGGGTTCGCCCCCTCGCTTCTGTCCCCGTCGCTCATGTCCCCGTCCTCGACATCTCCCTCATCGATGTCTTCGGCCTCGCGAGTGGCCTGTTCGATACGCACACGCAGCCAAGGGATCTCACGGACCACCTCGGATTGCGCCATCGCGGTCTGCATGGTGGCGTCCATGTCGGCGCGCAGTCGCAGGCGTTCGGCGCGCTTGTCCTCGACGGTGTCGGGCAGTCGCAGTCTGCGGATGAGCCACGACAGCGTCCCGCCCTGGAGGAGCAGTGACGCGGCCGCCACCACGAACGCGGTCAGCACCAGCAGTGACCGGGAGTGGGTGTCGTCGGGCAGGGTCTGAGCGGCGGCGACGGTGACGACGCCGCGCAGCCCCGCCCACACCATGATGACGCCCTCCTTGCGCCCCAAGGGCGCGTCGTCGTAGTAGTCGATGTCGGCCAGCGCCCGGGTGATCCGCGCGTTGATCCGGCCGGCCGTCTCCGGCGACATCGTCGTCGGAGACGTCTTGTCCGGGTCGGGATGGCGACGGAGGTGGAACCGGCGTCGCCACCGCGTGAATCGGCGGCGGACCCGGGCGTCGTCGCGTTTCGACGCCCCTGCCGTGGCGGTCGCGGTGTAGTTCTCCAGGATCGGCCGCATCGCCTCGCCGCGCTGGCGTCGGCGATCGACCCACCACACCAGCGGCACGATGTAGACGGCCCGGATCGCCAGCGCCACCCCGAGAGCTGCCAGACCGAGCCACACCGCGTGCTGCACCCCGTTGTGCTCGTTGACGACATCTCCCATGAGGCCGAACAACTCCAGACCCATGAGGAAGAAGACGCCACCCTCGGCGAGCATCGCGACCATCCGCCAGTTCTGGGTGTCGGAGATGCGGTGGCGCGGGGTGAGGAATCGCGTGGCGCCCGCGCCGGTGATCAGCCCGGCCGTGACGGCCGCGACCAACCCCGACGCACCCAGTTCCTCGGTCGGCAGATACGCCAGGAACGGCACGGTGAACGAGATCGCCGTGTTGACCGCCGGGTCGTGGACGCGGGCCCGCACACGCAGATTGAGCATCCCGACGACCGCGCCGATCGCCACGGCCAGCACCACCGCGTAGGCGAAGTTGACCAGCACTCCCCAGAAGGAGATGGTCGCGGCCGTGGCCGCGATCGCGGCCCGCAACAGCACCAGCGACGTGGCGTCGTTGAGCATGCTCTCGCCCTCGAGCACCGCGGTCACCCGCGACGGCACGCCGAGTTTCTTGGCGATCGAGGTGGCCACCGCGTCGGTGGGACTCACGATGGCCCCGAGCGCCACCCCGGTGGCCAGGCCGATCCCGGGAACCACCGCCCAGAAGAAGAACCCCAGGGCCAGCGCACTGACCAGCACGAGCAGCACCGACAGCGCGCTGATCGTCCCGAAGTCGCGACGGAACTCCATCGCGGGCATCTGCACGGCGGCGGCGTAGAGCAACGGTGGGAGCACGCCGACGAGAATCCATTCCGGGTCCAGGTGCAGCGCCGGAACGATCGGCATGATGCCGATGGCCGCGCCGATCACCACCAGCGCGAGTGCCGCGGGCACACGAATACGCGGAGCGATCTCGGTGACGGCCACGATGAGCAGGATCGCTCCGACGACGATCAGGATCTTCTCCATGACCCACATCGTCTCCCGAGTGCCGGTGCTCGAGCCAGGCGGAGTCGAACGGCGTCAGGGTCAAGCGGCGTCAGGGTCGAACGGCGGCAGGGTCGAACGGCGCAATACCGTACGGGCGTCCGGCAAACATGAGGACACGTGGCACACCGCCGACTGTGACATTGGCTGTTGACACAAGAGGGTGGGCGCACTTACCGTCAATGACAACGATTGTTGTCGCATGACGCCCGACGCCGCCGGCGTACGACGCCCCACCGATCTCGGAGGAGACCGACGATGACCCAGGCTCTCAAGTACGTCCCCGAACACGACAAGTCCGACGCAGACAATGACTACAACCAGGTCCTCGAGGACCTGTCGGCCGCGTCGGTGCACCGCAACTTCGACCCCTTCCTCGACATCGACTGGGACGCCCCGGAGATGGCGGTCGTCCCCGACGACCCGCGGTGGATCCTGTCGTATGACGTCGACCCGATCGGGCGCCACCCGTGGTACCAGGCGCTGCCGCAGGACAAGCAGATCGCGATCGGCATGTGGCGCCAGGCCAACGTGGCCAAGGTCGGCCTGCAGTTCGAGTCGATCCTGATCCGTGGCCTGATGCAGTACAGCTTCGCACTCGACAACGGCGACAAGCGGTTTCGCTACACCACGCACGAATCCAAGGAAGAGTGCAACCACACCCTGATGTTCCAGGAGCTGGTGAACCGCATCGGGATGGATGTCCCCGGGGCCAAGACGTTCTACCGCCGGATCTCGATGTTCGTTCCCCTCGTGTCGACGATCTTCCCGACGGTCTTCTTCTTCGGCGTACTCGGCGGCGAGGAGCCGATCGATCACCTGCAGAAGGACTTCCTGCGTACCACCGACAGCCTGCACCCGGCGATGGCCGCGGTGATGCAGCTGCACGTCGCCGAGGAGGCGCGCCACATCTCCTTCGCTCATCATCACCTGCGCGAGACGGTCCCGAAGAAGAACCGTTTCCAGCGCTTCGTGCTGTCGTTGGCGCTGCCGATCGCGATGCGTCTGCTGCTGGGCGCGATCATGGTGCCGCCGCGCAGTTTCCGTCGCGAGTTCGACGTGCCGGACTCGGTGATGCGCGAGATCTTCTGGCGTTCAGCGGAATCCAAGCGCGTGCGACGCAACGTCTTCGGTGATGTCCGAATGCTCGGCGAACAGTGCGGCCTGATGAACCCGGCCTCGCGGACGCTGTGGCGCGCACTCGGCATCTCGGGCCGGTCATCGCGGTTCCGCAGCGAACCGGTCTACACCGCGCCCTGATCGCCCCGTCCCTCGGTCGCCCCGGCCCTCTCGCTCGCCGCGTCCCTCGGTCGCCGCTCACCGGCGTAGCAAGCGTCCGGTCCCTTCCGTAGAAGCAAGAGATCGCTCATCCCATGCCCCATGTAGTCACCCAGGCTTGCTGCGGCGACGCGTCGTGTGTGTACGCGTGCCCGGTGAACTGTATTCATCCGACCCCCGACGAGCCCGATTTCGGCATCGCCGAGATGCTCTACATCGACCCCAACACCTGCGTCGATTGCGGGGCCTGCGTCACCGCGTGCCCGGTCGGCGCGATCACGGCGTCGCATCGTCTCACCGACGGCCAGGAACGGTTCATCGACATCAACGCGTCGATGTACACCAGCACCACCTCGGGTGCCGCGGGCTCGCGGATCGGGCTGACCGAAGCCCGCTTCCCGGTCGATCCGGGCCGCCGGTTGCCGCTCGCGCCGATCAGCCACCCCGACGCGCTCGCGGTGGCCGGGAAGGTATCGGTCGGCATCGTCGGATCGGGGCCGTCGGCGATGTACGCCGCCGACGATTTGCTGCGGTATCCGCAGGTGAGCGTCACGATGTACGAGCGGCTCGATCGGCCGTTCGGGCTCGCGCGCTTCGGCGTGGCCCCCGACCACGAGTCCACCCGCACCGTCATGCGCCTGTTCGACGACATCGCGGGCCATCCGCGTCTGGAGATCCGGCTGAACACCGAGATCGGCCGCGACCTCACCCTCGACGAGCTACGGGCCCGGCACACCGCGGTGATCTGGACGGGCGGCGCGCCGACCGATCGGCGCCTGCAGATTGCCGGCGCCGACGCGCGCGGCGTGACCAGCGCGACCTCCTTCGTCGGGTGGTACAATGACCATCCCGATTTCGCCGACCTCGACGTCGATCTGTCATCTCCCGAGGCGGTGGTGATCGGTACCGGCAATGTCGCCCTCGACGTGGCGCGCATCCTCGTCCGTGATCCCGACGATCTCGCCGGTACCTCCATCGCTGCCCGTGCGCTCGCGGCGTTGCGCTCGTCCGCGGTGCGGCGGGTGACGGTGGTCGGCCGGCGCGGCGCCGAACATGCGGCGTTCACCCTGCCCGAACTCGTCGGGCTCGTCGACGGCGGCATCCCGGTGACCATCGACGCCGACGACGTCCCCGACCCGTCGTCGACGACCGATCCGACCGCTCGCGCCAAGCTCGAGGTGCTCGGCGAGATCGCCGCCCGCCCAACTCCCACGGTTCCGCACATCCGTTTCGCGTTCGGCCGGGCGCCACGCGAGATCCGCGTCGTCGACGGCCGTGCCAACGGGGTGGTCACCGACCGCCCCGATGGCACCTGCGAGGTCCTCGACGCCGGGCTGGTGTTGACCTCGATCGGGTACCGGGGCCGTCCCGTGCCCGGGCTGCCCTTCGATGATGCCGCGGGTGTGGTGCCCCATTCCGGTGGACGCGTCATCGCCGACGCATCGACCGGCGAGGCGGTGCCCGGCATGTACGTCACGGGGTGGATCAAGCGTGGGCCGTCGGGGTTCATCGGCACCAACAAGACCGACTCCGCGGAGACGGTCGGGTCACTCGTCGACGACCTCGAGAGCGGCGTGCTCGCCTCCACGGGAGGCCCGCGGCGAGGGATTTTATCCCGACTCGGCCGAAGCTGATCCCCACGAATTTGTGGACAGCTCTCACGTTTTCGTGGACGGAATGTCCCCGAAAACCGGGAACGGTCACGATTTGGCTTCCTTTGACTTTTCCCTGTGAATCGCCTGCTGCGCATCTCCCCACCGCCGAGTAACGTCGTCGGCGCGAATGGGGGTGAGCATGCCCGGAACGATCTCTCGTTTCGACTACATCGACGCAGCACGAACGATAGGCGAGCGTTTCGCCGGACTCGTGCGTGACGTCGACACCCCGGATGCGCGCGTCGCGTCCCGGCGGGGATGGTCACTGGCCGACTGCGTCGGCCACATCGCCTGCGAACCCTCCCGCTACCTCGACCTGGTGCATGGCAAAGACGAATGGCCCTGCCATCCAAGCTTTTTGGCCGATATCTACGCCAAACAGATCGCCAATCTCCCCACCCGGGACACGTGCACCCTGAGCGAGCGCTTTCTCGCCGACCTCGACGAACTCCTCGACACCGTGTCGCATTTCGGGGCACGCGTACCGATGATGCGCATCGGCGGCCGTCAACGCGTGCGCTCGGATACGGCGCTGGGAATCCTCATCGGAGAAATGGCCGTGCGGGGTCGAGATATCGCGCGTGCCGTCGGCGAGCAGTGGGAGATCGATCCGGCGATCGCTCCGTTGGTGACACGGGGCGGCCATCAGTTGCTGCGCCCGTGGGCCGACTCGCATCACTGCTGTGGCCACAACGCCACCTACGACATCCGCATCCGCCGCACCTCCGAGCGGATCATCTATCGGTTCGTCGACGGCCGTCTGGAGATCGACCCCACCGATCCACCGCACCCGGACGTCTTCATCAGCATCGACGCCGAGACCGTCGTGCTCGCCGCGCACGGCCGCTTCTCGCCGGGGTCGGCGTTGTTGGGCGGCCGTGCCTTCGCCTGGGGCGCCAAGCCATGGCTGGCGCTCGGGCTCAACCGGCGACTCGCCGCGGCACGCAGTCACACGATGACGTCCTGACTTCTAGAGCGATTCGCTGACCAGCACCGCCGCGGTGCCCGGCTCGAGCGCGTCGAAGATGTGCTCGACGTCGCCCGGATAGCCGATGTAGTCGCCGGGCGCGAGTTCGACGGGACTGTCGGTCGGCCCGATCAATGCCCGACCGGTGCTGAGCACCACGTGCTCGACGACGCCGCGTGCGTGCGGAGCCGATCGTCGCGGCGCCCCCGGTTCGGCCCGGATCAGATAGATGTCACGACGTGAACCGGGCGGTGCCGCCGACAGCAGCGTCGTCAGATAGTCGGCGTCGGCGGCCGCGATGACCGGCCCCTCCCCCGCACGCACCACCTCGACCCTGCGTTCCGGGGCGTCGAGCAGCGCCGAGAACTGGATTCCCAGCGCCGTACTGAGCGCCCACATCGTCTCCACACTCGGATTCCCGACGCCGGATTCGAGCTGGGACAAGGTGGACTTGCTGACCCCGGCCTGACGCGCGAGCTCGCCGAGCGACAGGCCGGCGCGGGTGCGCTCGCGCTTGAGTCCGGCGGCGACGAGCTTCTTCGGATCGACCGACGCCGAGGCACCCTCAGACCCGGCGTTCGCTTCGTCGAACGATCGTTCTCCTTGACGTACGAGAGCCATGTGTTCATCATAGTGGCCATGCGTTCGCCAGACAGTACGACTTTCTCGGCCGGCCGGCTTCGCCGGCCGTGGCGCGACCTGGACAGCGCCACCATCCGCGCCGTCGCGGTGATGTGTCTGTCGGTGATGGTGATCGGCATGTCCTACGGCGTCTCCGGGCACAGCGCCGGATTCGCGTGGTGGCAACTGGTGATCATCGCGACCGTCGTCCTGGCCGGGTCGTCGGAGTTCGTCTTCGTCGCCGTCCTCGCCGCAGGCGGCGCTCCGCTGCTCGGCGCCGCCGCCGGACTGCTCGTGAACACCCGCAACCTCGGTTACGGCTTGGCCGTCGGTCGCCATCTCGACCGCGGGATCCCGATGGTCGTCGGCGCACACCTGATCAACGACGAGACCGCCGCCCTGGCCACCGCCGAGACCGACCGCCGACGTGGGCGTGCGGTGTTCTTCCTCTGCGGCACAGGCATTCTCGTATGCTGGCCGCTCGGGGCGGCGCTGGGCGCCGCGCTCGGATCGCTCGTCGCCTCACCCGAGTCCCTCGGACTCGACGCGGCGTTCCCCGCCCTGTTGGCCGCGCTGGCGCTACCCGCTCTACGTGATCGCGCGACGCTGGCGGCCGCGCTCATCGGTGGCGCCGCGGCATTGGCGGTGACGCCGTTCGTGCCGGCCGGGCTGCCCGTGCTCGTCGCACTGGTCGGGGTGCTGGCGACCGTCCGTCACCGATCCCCGACGCCGACAACCGCGAACGAGGACGAACGTCTCCAGGCGGACGCGTCATGAGTCACTCCACCGGAATAATCGTCGGCGTCGCGGTACTCGCGATCGGCACCTACCTGCTGCGCATCGCCGGTCCGGCGTTGCGTAACCGCATCCAGGTGTCGGCACGCGCCGCCGCACTCATGGACCGCGCCGCCGTCGTGCTGCTGGTGTCGGTGGCCCTCACCGGAGCCCTCTACTCCGGCCACGAGGTGGTCGGCTGGGCGCGTCCCGTCGGCGTGGCCGTCGGAGTTGTTGCCGCACTGTGTAAAGCGCCGATCGTGGTGGTCGTGGTACTCGCCGCGGCGAGCGCCGCGGGACTGCGCGCGCTCGGTGTGGCGTGATTGCGGGCGGGCTGGAACACGACGCGCAGTTTCGACATGGATCGACCAAGCGAGTATGAGCAAGCTCATGTCGTGACAAACATTTCTGCAGTCGAGCTCATTGCATGATGAGCTGAACCACGAAGAAGATGTGGTTCACTCGGCTGATACCGGACACACCGGACATACACGTAGCCTGTCGCGAATGAGAATTCACATTGCGGGTCGCCAATCTCAAGATGTCGAGGGTGGCGCGGCAGAGCCGAATGGTGATTCCAGACGAACTCGGTTGATCGCGTGGGTGGCTGTCGCCATCGTAGTAGCCGTCGTGGCAACTGCCACGATCACCGCTGTCATCACCACCGCACTTGTCACAAGTGACCAATCAAGCAAGCAATTTGCCACCCGTTCTGATAGCAGCCGACTTGAGACCACATCGGGCGCAACAACGACCACGCCCCAACGCGAATACGTAGTGGGGCAGAACGTCACTAATGGCGGCATCACTGTCACGATCAACCAGGTCAGCTCGCCGCCGAGCTATCAGCAGGTCTCAAACTCGATGCAAAAGACAAGTGAGTATGCCGAATTCGTATCGGTATCGCCGCGTGCAGGCGGAAAGTTCATCCGTGTGGATGCCACCGTCCTCAACGGCACTCAGAAAGCAATCGACCTCACGTGCAGCTGGCCGATAAACGACGTCGCGGTGGATTCATCGAACCACAACTATAAGCATGTCGACGACCTCTACAAAATCCCTGGGACACCCGAATGCAATGAGGATTTGAATCCTGGATTCTCGGCGAAGATGACGTGGATCTACGAGGTTCCGGCATCAGCCAATGTCATAGGATTCGCGTTCGCGGACACGGCCACGGACCCGTACGACTATTCGATCATTCGACTGGGCTCGTACTGAGGCAGGGGCAGGTACAACGAACACTCACGGGCCCAGCACCGCTAGAACGCACTTCCCGTGATCGGCGCGGCCCGGTCACAGGGCACCGGTTTCGGGTGAGCAGGGTCGAGCGCATTCAGCACGAAATACGCCGCCCGACGTGAACCGGCGAGACCCGCATGCTCGGTGTAGTCCACCGAACATCCTTGTTGCACAACGATGTTGTGGACATTCGCGCCACCGGGAAGCTGTCCGGAGGTATACGGGACGACGAGTTCGTCGTAACGCGTGCTGATGTTGGTGTAGGTGATGTTCGGCAGATACACGCCACCGGCGCGCAGCTTCGTCAAGAATGGTGATGTCGGATCGAATTGGGCACAGGCCTGACACAGCGGGAATTGCGCGTCGGTCAACCCGAGCCCACGCAGCAAAGGCATCAAGACGGCGGCGCCGCCGACATTGGTTCCCTGCCACAGCGGTGCCAGCGAGACGTACTTGTCGATCTTGTCCGCTCCACCGAGGAATTTCGCGTAGTAGTCCGGGATCACGGTGCCCTGGGAGTGGCCGACGATGTCGACCTTGCGGGCTCCGGTGGCAGCGAGGACCTTGTCGACGTAGGTGGCGAGCTGCGCCGCGCTGGACTCCATCGGCTTCATGCCGCCCACCGCGCTGACCGGCCACGGCGCTCCGTCGATCGCTCCGTAGGTCAGTGCGAAGACGCAATAACCCTGGTTCTTGAGCAGCGGCACATAGGTACCCCAGTTGGTTTGCTGTGAGCCGCCCGTGCCGTGCACGAGCACCACCGGCTCCGGATGCGCCGCCGACGGCTTGCAGCCGAAATCGTTCGAGCCGGGCAGGGAGCCGCCCGGGTGGGCGAGTTCGTCGGGGATGCCGCCGAGGAAGTTGTAGGTCACCGGCAGATCGGCTCGGGCGATTCCGCCACCCGAGCCGAGGAGCAGCGTGAGTGCGGCGGCGAGCACACCGATGACGACGACGATCCCCCGGAATCTCATGCAGGCAACCTAGCAAGCGCTTGGGCGACCGATTGGGTGTTCGCCGAAATCGGCGACGAGCTCGTCGGCGTGTCGGTTACCGATCAGCGATTCGGTCGGCGAGCGCCTCGGGGACGATGCACAGGGTGTCGGCGATCTTCTGAACCGTCTCGGCGTCGTCGATTGCGCCGGTCAGGACGCCGCGGGCGTCCTCGACGCCCACCCCGGACTCGTCGGCGATGGCTTCGAAGGTGGGGTCGATACCGACGTCGCCGAACATCGATTCGAACTTCGCGGGAACGCGGGTTGCAGTCATGGCGAAAGCGTACGCGGAGGCACCGATGTCAGGTATCGACGAAAAGTATGAGACCCTGGTTACGGGTCGTCGCATCGACGTCCCAAAGCAACAGGAAGAAGTAGCAGGATGGCACAGGGAACCGTCAAGTGGTTCAACGGCGAAAAGGGCTTCGGCTTCATCGCCCCCGACGAGCAGGGTGAGGACGTCTTCGTCCACTTCTCTGCGATCACCGGGAACGGATATCGCACCCTCGAGGAAGCCCAGCGCGTCGAATTCGACGTCGAGCAGGGCGCCAAAGGACTTCAGGCCACCAACGTGAGCGCTCTGTAAGAGCTCTCGCTTCGGCCTCTCGGCCCCGGCACCGATTCGGTGTCGGGGCCGAGCCGTATCCGGGCTCCGTCCACCGAGCCCATCCCCCGCGCCCACCACCGGCCTGTCGCCTGCCGCTCGCCACCGGCTGCTGTAGGGTCGAACCCGTAGCCCGCGCACACCGCGCGATCCGGCCACACGCTCGCCTCGCTCATCACCGACGGCCGGTGTGGATCGTCACCCGTGAGAGATCCTCAACGATGACGGATTCTCGCAAATCCCCTGACGAATGGCGTCACCCCACAAACCTCGAGGACCCGATGGACCACAACCTCTTTTCCCACGTCAACGAAAACCCCTCCCCGACAGACGATCTGACACAGAATCCGATGTCTTTCCAACTCGTGTTCTCCGACACCGCTGAGCGCCGCACCTCGGATTCCGCACGCGATTCGACCAGCCACCGATCCGGCCGATAGCCCGCCCACCGACCCCGATCGGCCACCCTTCACCGCCTCCGCCGGCGTGGAGCTTTTCGACTCCGCCGTCGGCGGTCTTCTCCTGCGATGGCCTCGCCTGCTGTAGAGTCGGCCTGGTAGCCCGCGCACACCGCGCGACCAGGCCGCACGATCATCTCACCCAGTGTGGCGTCGCACGACGCCGACGGCTCAGATCGCCGCACAGTCGATGCCAACGCGACGCGTCCACCCGCCGATCGGGCCGGTGGCCGACTTCTGCTCTCGCACAACACGTCAGCCCGACCACTTCCACTGCCACCGCGCAGCACCACAGATCGAGGCACTTGTGTCCCCCACCCGAGAAATCTCGGCCCCCCGCAACGAATTCGTGAGTTCTTACACGGAGTTGGCCGCCGAGGTTCGCGCCTCCGGCCTTCTCGACCACCGCCGCAACTACTACCTGATCCGCATCGTCGCCACATCGGCGAGTTTCTTTGCACTGTGGACGGCGGTTTTCCTACTGGGTGATTCGTGGTGGCAACCCGCACTCGCGGTCCTCCTCGCCCTGACCAGTACCCAATTCGGTTTCCTCGGTCACGACGGTGCCCATCGTCAGATGTTCGCCTCGGCTGCGGCCAACGAGTGGACGGCTCGCATCGTGGCGGCGGTGGGCGCGGGACTCTCGCTGCACTGGTGGCGCGGCAAACACAATCGTCATCACAAGGCGCCCAACCAGATCGGGACCGATCCCGACATCGTCGACGGCCCCATCGCCTTCGTTCCCGACGTCGCGGCGCAGCGGTCGGGCATCGCCGCGTGGCTCACACGTCGGCAGGGCTGGTTCTTCTTTCCGTTGTTGACCCTCGAGGGCGCTGCCCTGCATGTGGCCAGTATCCAAGGGCTCGTATCCAAAGCGCCTGTGCCGCATCGATTATTGGAGCTGTCGCTCATCGTGGTGCGGCTCGGTCTGGCGACCGTCCTGCCCTTCGTGGTGATGACGACGCCCCAGGCCGTCGTGTTCGTTCTCCTCCAGATGGCCGTGTTCGGCGTCCTGCTCGGTGGCGCCTTCGCCCCCAACCACAAGGGTATGCCGTTGGTGCCCAAGGATGTACGTGTCGATTTCCTGCGCCGGCAGGTACTCATGTCACGCAACATCCGGGGCGGGCGGATCATCGACTTCATGATGGGTGGCCTGAACTATCAAATTGAGCATCACCTCTTCCCCAGCATGCCGCGCGCCAACCTCGCCAAGGTCCGACCGCTCGTGCAGGCGCACTGTGCACGCCACTCGGTCACCTATACCGAGACGTCGCTGATCGACTCCTACGCCATCGTCGTCCGATACCTCAATCAGGTCGGGCTCGGCGAACGCGATCCGTTCACCTGCCCCCTGGTTCGCATGTATCGCTGAGAGCCCGTCACACACTCTCAGACCCGTACGTCCCCGACCCCCAGTTCGCCGACCCCATATTCGCCGATCTCAGCCGACATCCGAGCCGAGAGGTGGTAATTCATCACCGCCAGTGCGACGAGGCCGACGGCGAGGTTACTCAGGGCGCCGAATCCCTCGAGTGCAAAGTCGACCAGCGCATTGCTCAGCGTGAAGATCAGCGCGGCGAGTCGCAGCAGACGGAGCGGCCAGGCCCGTTCGGTTCGTCGGCGGGCGATCATTCCCGGTATCGAGATCAGTGCCGTCGCAACGCCACTGATGAACAGAATCCATGCGGCGTGCCGGTTTCGACTGAGTTCGAGGTACAGGTGGAGTTCGCCGCTGTCGACGTGTCCGACGAACAGCTGCCACGCCCCGAGCACGGTCGCCCACAACGAGGTGATCACCAGCAGGGCGCCGAACACCGTCACCCAACGGGGACTGCGCGCGAACCCGGGGATCAGCCGCACGGCCCGAGCCCGCAACGCCATGAGTCGGTCGGGACCAGCGGCACTGGTGGACAGCAACTCTCGGATCGTGGCGATCTGCGTCGGGTCACCACCTCGATCGGCGGCATATGCGAGAAACCACTGAGCCTGTGTACGTCGACGGGGCGGCAAACCATGACTCACCCCGTCGGCGGCGATCGACGCGGCGTTCGCAAGCGCCTCGGCCACGGTCGGTTTCGCGAGATCTCGGACCACCCTGCTGATCAGCAGCACGACCACGACGAGGATGTACATGATCTCCGCCGACGGACCGTAGAAGTAATCGTTGTTCTTGGTGACGAACTTGCCGACCTCGTCGAGGAACAGCCCGAATCCGATGCCGCCGAGGGCAACCGCAGCAAGGCGAACGGTGGCACCGAGAAACAACCACCCGACGATGAGCG
Source organism: Gordonia sp. YC-XJ4 (assembly GCF_059511865.1). Classification (NCBI taxonomy): domain Bacteria; kingdom Bacillati; phylum Actinomycetota; class Actinomycetes; order Mycobacteriales; family Gordoniaceae; genus Gordonia; species Gordonia sp. YC-XJ4. The sequence continues at coordinate 1,589,556 of NZ_CM183447.1, read as the reverse complement.
CGATCATCATCAGCGCTCCACCCCACAGCGCATGCGCGATGTGTAATGTGCCGCCACCGATCTGCGGATAACCGGTGAGCTGAAGATAGGCACGCGTGAGGAGAATCGTGCCGATCGTGAATATCAGAAACCATTCGACGGTCGTGGTTCCGTAGGCGCTACGGACCACGACCGCCGTTCTCTGGGGCCGTGACATCGTCCGATTGTCCTGGTTCGACGTCGGCGGAATGTCGGTTTCGGCGGGATCGCCTCCAGACCTCACCCCCCGCTGGTCCGGCGCATTCCGCGTCGATGATGCCCCCTACTGCAACACCACCGACCGGCCCGCCGATCGCGCACTCCGGCATTCGCCATCATGCCCACGAGGAACCCAACCACAGCTCACCTAATTCGGCAAGATGAAGAATTCCATCACTTTCGTGAATCGTGAAAGTGGGTAAGCCCGGCCGTCGACGTCAGCGGGCGGTGGCGATACCCAGCGACGGGAAGAAATAGCACGTCGCGTTGCCCTTGTTGACGGTGCCGTAGATCGCCGAGAGCACAGTGCCCGAACCGGTGTCGACCAGACCGCCACGTGCGCCGTTGGAGGGCAGTGCGTTCACGATCGGGGCGAGCGCCTTGGTCGCCTGGGTTTGCGCCTCCGGAATCCCGGCCGCCTGCAGTCGCTTGCCCACTGCGTTGATGAGAGTTTCGGCCAAGCCGTCCATCGGCGCCCCCAACCCGCCTTGGAAGGTGTTGACGTTGAACCACGCCACCTGCATTCCGGACTTGTTTCCGGAGTCGTTGAACGTGCCGACCGGAACGAAGCCGTAGAGAACCTCGCCCTTCCGGACGGCGTTGATGTCTCCGACGACAGGGAAGGTCAAGTTCCCCAAGCCCGGTGTATACGGCCCCGCAACCGCCCCGCCGAGCGCCGACGGGAAGGTGAAGTCGGTGCAGGCGCCGATGGTCGGGGTGAACGGGGTGATACCCAGTTTCTTCAGGAGGGCGTTCGCCGCGTTGATTCCGTCGATCACACTCGCCGCGTCCTGCGGGTGTGGGGTGATCGCGTCCAGAGCCTGCTTGGCGGCCAGCGCTTCTCCGGTCGGTGCCGCCGACGCCGCAGGTGCTCCCATGGCGGAACCGGCGACGAGCGCTACGGACACGGTGGCCGCGGCCACGAGGCTGCGGAAGCTGATCTTCATTGGGTACTCCTCGATCGACGGTTCCCGACGTCGGACAATATCGCAGTCGGTGGGCGATACCGCAGTCGGTGGGCGATACCGCAGTCGGTGGTCGGCAGCGCGGGAATTGGTGTCTTTCACCGAATGGGCCGGTTCGTCCGGTCAACGGATACCGAGCACGGTCGATTCGAGCGCACAATCGAGACAATTGTCGCCCGCTTCTTCTTCACATGCTCTCGGCCCGCGACTTTCTCTGCGCAAAGGAGCCCCACCAGTGACAGCGCCATTCGGTCCACCACCCCCGGCACCTGTCCCACCGGGTCGCAAGAAGAGTCCGTTGGCCATCGGGCTGGGAATCATCGCGGTGTTGGTACTCATGCTGTTCTCGTGCGGGGTCGGATCGGCCATGCACGGCAGCGACAAGGCGGCCGCCCCGGCGACGCGGACGGTGGTCAGTACGGTCACCGCGACGATGACCGAGACCACCACCGCAACCGCTGTCGCGAGCACCACGCCGGTGCCCACCACCAGCGAGCAGACGGGCGGCCCGACTGTGGCTCGCGGACTCATCCCGCAAACGACGACCACCGATGCGCCGGCTGCGCCGGTTGCGCCGACCACCGACGAGGGATCGAGCGTCTACTACAGCAATTGCGCCCAGGCACGCGCCGCCGGGGTGGCGCCGCTGCATGTGGGAGACCCCGGCTACCGACCCGGACTCGACCGCGACGGCGACGGAGTGGCCTGCGAATCCTGATCGCGCGCTTGGCTATTCACTCGATCGTTCGCGCCCAGGCGTGCCACCATCGACGGCCCGAGGAATCTGACCGAGTCCCTCCCCAACGAATACAGATTCCACCGATCCGGCGCGACACGCCGAGAAGCCGGGCTGCCTCACGGCGTGTCTGCGTCAACCGTATTTGCATCCGGCGAAAGACCTTCGGACTGCAGCAGAAACTCACGCAGGTCCTCGGCGAGCCGGCTCAGCAGAACGGCGTCAAGCGCGCTCATCGCCTCCCGTTGGGCGCGGTCGTTGGCTTCGATGACCGATGCCGCCCGCTCGCGGCCGGCATCGGTGAGGCTGACCCGGATCTGCCGGCGATCGTCGGGATCGATGGCGCGGACGACGAAGCCGGCACGCTCGAGACGGGTGATGCGGTTGGTCATGGCGGCGGCGCTGACCTGCGAGGAGTCGGTGAGCACGCTGATCGGTGCGGTGCCGTCGGCGCGCGAGAGGGTGGCGAGGATGTCGAGTTCCCACAACTCGATACCCAACGGGGCGAGCTGCCGCTTGATCTGGAGTTCGAGCCAGTGCGCGGCCCGGCTCAGGCGCATCGCGACCGCCTTCACGGCCAGGTCGGAGTCGGGGTCGTGCTCACGCAGGTAATCGAGGATGACGTCGACGCGGTCGGCGTCGCGCGACGTCCCGGAGCGGGGCCGTCGTGGCGTCGGCGCTGGTGTCATGGGGCCAGGACCTCCTGATCGACGAGCGAGGTCGCCTGCTTGACCATCGCAACGGTGGGCACCACCTCGATGTCGGCGAGGCCGTCGACCGCGCCGAGGGTGTCGGTGAGGAACCGATAGAGGTCGGCGTGACTTCGGCAGACGATCGAGGCGACGAGATTGCGGGTGCCCGACACCGCGGCGACAAACGCGACCTCCGGCAGAGCGGCCAGCACTCCGCCACACCGCTGCAGGATCGCAGGCGGGGCCGACATCCAGATCTGCGCCTCGGTCGTCCGCCCGACCGCCTGTGGCGCGATGTCGACGCCGAGGGTGATCACTCCGCGGGCGAGAAGCGCGTGGACTCGCCTGGTCGCGGCACCGGCGGTCATGTTCGCGGCCGAGGCCAGAGTGGCGTAGGACGCTCGACCGTCGGCCTCCAGTCGCCGGATCAACGTCCAATCGGATTGGTCGAGCGTGGCGTCGCCGTCGGCGGCGTTCTGCCGGGACGGACCCGAATCCTCAAGCGCCAGTAGCCGATCCTCGACATCTCCGCCGAGGTCGATCCCGAGATGATGGCCACTCGAGCGGGTGCCGACCGGGAACTCGTGCAGAACGACCGCACTGCTCATGGCCAGCACCTCGGCGGTGGCGGGCAACCGCATCAACAACAGATCCGCGCGGGCGTCGGCGCTGCGGGCGCGCACGGCGAGGATCACCTCGTTGCCGACGCCGGCGAGGAACACCCACCCCACGTCGTCGCGTCGCGCGAGTGCCTGTGCCAGTTTGCGCGCGCCGCTGGGCCGGCACACCACGCGCACCAACCAGGTTGTCTCGCCCATCGCCTCGGCACTCACGATGGCCGACACCCGCACGATGCCCGCCTCGCGCATGCGCCGGTAGCGGCGGGCGACGGTCTGCTCCGACACCTCGAGGAGATCGGCGAATGCGTGGAAGGCACCGCGCGGTGCGAGTTGCAGACACCGCAGAACGCGCCGGTCGAGGTCGTCGAGTTGGAACGATTCTCGCCGAACACCGGCTTCCGTGGAGGTTTCCGCCATTTCTTCCTCCGTCGCTCGCGAGTCGGCGCACGCCGGGACGATGCTTGCCGAGTCAGGTATTTCAACACCATATACTTCACCATGAAAGGATGTGGTCGACATGACCACGACCAACAATCGTCCTGTCATCTCCGTCAAGGCGCGTCCCGATCCCGGCCCCTCGGACCCCAGCCGCGCGATCACCGTCGCGCTCGCCGTACTCGGCGTTTTCGTCACCTACGTGCCGATCACCGGCGTCAGCGTCGCACTGACGCGGATCGGCGCCGCCACCCACGCCAATACCGCTGCGCTGCAGTGGATCTCCGACGGCTATGTCATCCCGATGGCAGCCGCGGTGCTGTCCGGCGGGCTGTTCGGGGATCGGTACGGCCGCCGCCGCATCTATCTCATCGGCATGGCCCTGACCGTTGTCGGCGCCGGAGTCGCCGCATTGTCCGGCCTCACCGCGGACACCGGCGCACTCGCCATGATCTGGACCGGACAGGCCATCTCCGGCCTCGGTGCCGGGCTGCTGCTGCCCACCACTCTCGCGCTCATCGCGCACGTCGTGCCGGACCCACGGGCGCGCGGCAAGTACATCGGTGTGTGGGCGACCGGACTGCTGCTCGGCTTGTGCGTCGGGCCGATCGTCTCCGGTGCGATCATCGACCGAGTCGCCTACGGCTGGATCTTCGTCCCGGTCATCGCCCTTGCGGGTCTTGCGGGCATCGCGGCCGCGGCGTGGCTGCCCGAGTCCACCGCACCCGGCGAGCGGTCGCTCGACATCGGCGGCCAGCTCTTCGCCACGCTCGCCATCGCCGGGCTCATCCTCGGCGTCATCGAGGGCGGGGCACGCGGGTGGACCGATCCGGTCACCCTGACCGGACTCATCGTCGGAGCACTCGCGCTGATCGGGTTTCTTCTCACCGAGGCCCGCTCGACCTCCCCGCTCATCGACCTCGGGCTGTTCGGCTCGCCCGCCTTCAGCGCCGCCGGGTTCTCGGCACTACTCGCACTGTTCTCCGTCGTCGGTACGACCTTCCTGATCAGCGTCTTCCTCGGCGAAGTCCAACACCTGGATGCGCTTCAGATCGGGCTACGGCTGCTGTTCGTCACCGGCGTCGCCGTCGTGGTGAACCCCGTGATCGGCGCGACCATGCATCGCATCCGGCCCGCTTACCTGCTGACCGCAGGACTCGCCGTCGGCGCCGTCGGCGTCTTCACCCTCACCGGTGTCGACGAGCACACCACGGCTCTCGACCTCGGCTGGCGCCTGGCCATCTTCGGCCTGTCACTGGCCATGATGCTCACCACCGTGTCGGTCACCGCCGTCAACGCCGTCCCCTGGAGAAAGGCCGGGATGGCGGCCGCGACCAATACCGCGCTGCGTCAGTTCGGCGGAGCGCTCGGCCCGGCCGTGCTCGGCGCCGTCTTCGTCAGCCGGCTCACCTCCGGCGCCTCGCCGGTCTCGGCACTCCACACCTCCGTCGCCGTCAACGGGTTCCTGCTCGTGCTCGGTGCCCTGATCTGCCTCGTCACCACCCACATCGGCCGCACCAGCGACTGATTCGTCACTGCCCCTACAGATTCAAAGGATCAGAACCATGAAGACCATGCTCATGTGCAGCTCGGCGATCCCGGTCACCCCCGAGGAACGCGCCGCCCTGCGTCCCGTGTCCCGCAACAACGAGAAGTACCAGGAGATGCTCGCCGGCTTCGAGCAGATCGCCGTCTGGGCCGACGAGCTCGGCTTCGACGCCTTCGGCTCCACCGAGCACCACATGCAGTACGAGGGCGGCGAGTCGATCCCGAACAACCTGCTCATGTACGCCAAGCTCGCCGCGCTGACCAAGCAGATCACCTTCGTCCCGATGTCGGTGGTCGTCACCGCCCGCGACCCGCTGCGCGTGGCCGAGGATCTCGCGCAGTTCAGCCACATGTTCCCCGGCCGGCTCGGCATCGCCTTCGCCCGCGGCTTCCAGACCCGCTGGGTTCAGACCCTCGCACAGCAGGCCGACGCCGTGGCGCACGCACCCAGTTCCGACGCCGCCAACCGCGCCAAGTTCGACGAGTACCTGTCGATCATCGAAACCGCTTGGGAGTTGAACTCTTTCCGCGTCGACGGCCCCCACTACCAGGCCCCGTACCCGGCCACCGGTATCCCCGACTGGCCGTTGGCCGACTGGACCCGCAGTTACGGCGTCCCCGGTGACGTCGACGACGACGGCACCATCCGCCGGGTTGGCATCGCCCCGAAACCGCTTGGCCGGCCGGAGATCTTCATCCCGAGTACCCGCGCCGAGCAGACCATCATCGATTCCGGCCGGGCCGGTCGCACCCTGTACGTCGCCGCCGGCGGCCGCGATCGCATCCTGGCTGTCGCCCGCACCTACCAGCACGCCGCCAACGAGGCCGGCCACGACCTCGAACTCGGGCAGCGCTTCGGCGTCGTGGCCAAGATCGTTCTCGGCGTCACCTTCGACGAGGCCTTCGATCTCGCCGTCGAAACCTCCGGCTTCTGGTACCAGAACATCTTCCAGAAGTTCTGGTTCAACGAGGGCTACCGCCGCGAGTCCGATCCGCCGGTGCGCCCGTTGACCTTTCCCGACGCCCGTGGCCTGACCCGCCGGATGTACGAGGAAGGACAGCTGCTGTGCGGAACCGCGGAGCAGGTCCATGACCAGCTCGCCGACCTGTCCACCCTCTACGGCCAGGGCAACCTCGACTGGGTCATCTCCGAATACTGGGCGCAGTCGATGCCCTTCGACGACTGGAGCGGCGTCCAGCGCTACCAGCTCGAGACCTACGCCAAGAAGGTGATGCCCGAGTTCAGGTAGCTGTCGGTGTGCGAGAGGACCGGCTCCGGGAGGGGTCGGTCCTCTCGTGTGTGATCAGACGGAGCCGACCCGAAACGAATACAGATTCCACCGTTCCGGCGCGACACGCCGAGAATCGCAACTGCACCGCGGCGTGTCTGTGTCATCTGTATTCGTCGACCGATCTCACGCTTCCGGCCACCGTTCGATGATCAGCTCGACCATCTCGTCGACCCACGTGTCGTCGAGCGCGGCGTCGCTGCGAATGAGGATGCGGAAGATCGCGGTCCCCGCGACAACCTCGGCGAGCATCGGCAGTCGGTCGTCGTCGCGACGTCCCTGACCGAAGCGGGACTCGAAGGCGGTGAGGTCGCCGGCCAGCCTCTCGGTCATCCGGGCGTGCACGTCGGGCGATGCCACGGTGTCGGCGATCAGTCCGGGCAGGGCCACCCGCACCTCCGGCCGGTTGAACATCGAGCGCACGATCTCCACGAGCGCGCGAATGTCCTGCCGGACGTCCCCGGACCCCGTCGGCGGTGCCATGACCTCCGCCGACAACACCGCCTCGTGCACCAACTGCGCCTTGCCCGACCAGCGCCGGTAAATGGCTGCCGTGGTGGTTCCGGCGCGAGCGGCAATCGCCGACAACGACAGCGCGGGATAGCCGGTCTCGAGAATCAGCTCGCGGGTGGCGGCGATGATCGCGGCATCGATCCGGCCATCGCGGGGCCGCCCCGGCGTCGACCTCTTGTTATCGCCTCGGCGATCTGGTGTCATGGATCACATTCTAATTCCAATGCAATGTGCATCGTATTGATAGGGAGTTCCGGTGGAACTGAGCCCACTCGACGAGTATCCGATCCATCAGACGCCCGCCCCGATCACCTGGCCGGCCACCTCCGACAGGAACTTCTACGATCGCTCGTACTTCAACGTGCTCGACCGCGAGGGCCGCTTCACGGCGCTCACCGGCATCGGCTACTACCCGCGTCTGGGCGTCAAGGACGCCTACTTCGTCGTCCGCCGCGGCGACACCCAGACCGCGATTCATCTGAGCGACGCGATCGACGACGACCGACTTCATCAGAACGTCAACGGATATCGCCTCGACGTCGTCGAGCCGCTGCAGGAGATGCATCTGACCCTCGCGGAGACCGAGGGCATCGCCGCCGAACTCACCTGGCGCGGACTGTTCCCGGCGGCGCTGGAGAAGCCGCACACCATGCTGACCGAGCGACGAGTGACGTTGCAGGCGTGCCGCTTTGCCCAGGTGGGTTCCTGGCAGGGATGGATCGACGTCGACGGAGAACGACTGACCGTCGAGCACGACACCAGCGTGGCGAGCCGCGACCGGTCGTGGGGTATCCGGCCGGTCGGTGAGCCGGAACCGCTAGGGCGTCCCGACACCGCTTTCCGCGGAATGTGGTGGCTCTACCTGCCATTGGCGTTCGACGACTTCATCCTGTTCCTCATCCTGCAGGAGGATCCCGACGGTCATCGCAGTCTCTACGACTGCACCCGCCGGTGGCGCGATGGGCGCATCGAGCAACTCGACGGCGTACGGGTCACCATCCACTACACCGCCGGGACCAGGATTCCGCACGGCGCGCACATCGAGTTCCTCAATCGCGCGGGCGAGCAGATCTCCCTCGACGTCGAGTCGAAGTTGTTCGCGCCCATCGCCTTCGGCTCGGGCTATGGCGGCGATTCCTCGTGGGCGCACGGCACATGGAAGGAGGGTCCGTTCGCCGAACGCGTCACCTTCGATCTGACGGACGAGCAGGTGATGGCCCGCGCACCGTTCAGCCTCATCGACCACGTCGGGAGTGCGGTGTGTACCGAGGCCGACGGCCGACAACACCGTGGCGCCGGCCTGTTCGAGCACGGCATCATCGGTCCGCACCATCCGTCGGGTTTCTCCGACTGGACCGACGTGGCGGGATAGGCAACGCCATGAAGATCATGACCGCACTCTTCGGACCCACCGACGCCGTGGACCGTGCCAAGCTCCTGAAGGAGGCCGGCGCCTCCGGTGTCTTCACTTTCGAGGGACCATTCGACGTGTTCACTCCGCTGGTGCTGGCGTCGTCGGTCGACGGCCTCGACCTCATGTCCAACGTCGCGATCGCTTTCCCGCGCAACCCGATTCAACTCGCCCACCAGGCCAACGATCTGCAATTGCTCAGCAAGGGAAGGTTCATCCTCGGGCTCGGCACCCAGGTGCGCGCGCAGATCGAGAAGCGCTACGGTACCGAGTTCGATCGGCCGGTCGAGCGGATGACGGAGATTGTCGGCGCATTGCGTGCGATCTTCGCGACGTGGAACGAGGGCGAACGATTGGACTTCCGCGGTGAGTACCATCGCCACACGCTGATGACCCCGACCTTCAATCCCGGCCCCAACCCGTATGGGCCGCCGCCGATCTATCTGGGCGCGTTGGGTCCTCGGCTCACCCGTGCGACGGCCGAGGTGGCCGACGGTCTGTTGGTGATGCCGTTCGGGTCCAAACGCTTCCTGCACAGCACGACGCTGCCCGCAGTACGCGACGGGCTTGCCAAAGCCGGGCGGAGCGCGGACGACTTCACGGTGATCCCCGAGATCATCGTGTCGGTCGCCTCCGGCCGCGACGACGACCACGCCTCGACGCGAATGTTGCTGGCCTTCTACGGTTCCACCCCCGCGTACCGACCTGTGCTCGACGCGCACGGATGGGGCGACCTGCAGCCCGAACTCAATGCGATGTCCAAACAAGGGCGTTGGCAGGAGATGGCTGCGCTCATCGACGACGAGATGCTGCACACCATCGCCGCATGTGGGACGCCGGCCGAGATCGCCGCGCACATCCGCGACCGCGTCGACGGTGTCTCCGACAGCATCTGTCTCTACCAGCCAGGCCCCATCGCCGTCGACGCACTCGCGGAAATCGTTGATGCGCTGGTCGGTTCGCGATGACAGCGGCCACCGTCGAGTTCGACGAGATCACCGACGACCGGTACGGCGGCAAGGCCGCCGGCCTCGCGCGTCTGCGCGCTCTGGGATTGCCCGTCCCAGTCGGTTTCGTGGTCGCGGATGCCTCGGTGGACGGATCTCTCGACAGCGTGACCTCCAGGTTCGGCGAGATGGCTGCCGCCGGAACGACTCCGGTGGCGGTGCGGTCCTCCGCCGCTGGTGAGGACGGGAGCGAGCAGTCCTTCGCCGGCCAATACGACACCGTGCTCGGCGTCGATTCCGTCGACACCCTGACCGAGGCCATCCACACGTGTGCCGCCTCGGTGCACTCCGCGCGCGCGTACGCCTACAGCGGCCACACCACCACAACCATGAATCTGGTCGTTCAGCAGATGGTCGACGCGCGGGCCGCCGGAGTGGTGTTCACCGCGGACCCGGCGTCGGGTCGCCGCGACCTGATGGTGATCGACGCGGTCGCCGGACTCGGCGAGTCGCTGGTCGACGGGACCTCTGCGCCCGATCACCTCGTCCTCGACGAGGAGGGTGCACCGGTGGTCGCGGAATACGTTGCCGCTCCGGTCTTGTCACCTCAGGAGATCGACCTGATCAGAGCGGGTGCTCTGCGCGCGGCGCACGAATGGGGCACGCCGATGGACCTCGAGTGGGCCATCGACCGGTCGGGCGACATCTGGTGGTTGCAGGCCCGACCCATCACCACCTTGCCGGGCGATCTCAACGAGATGGACTCCCCGGTCGCCGGCGCCGACCACGTGTACACGCGGTGCAACATCGGCGAGATGATGCCGGGCGCGTTCTGCCCGTTGACCGCGTCGGTATCCGGGTTCGCGATCGACTATGCGATGCAGAGGATTCAGGTCGTCGCGCGGGCACAGGAGGGTTATAACACGCCGTGGCTGCAGGTCGGATACTTCTACGGCCACATGTTCCTCAACCTCACCGAGGGCACGGCGCTGAGTTCCGGGATTCTGGGGAACTCGCTGGAACAGTTCTCGACCTCGATCTGCGGCCGCGTGGTCGACGAACTGCAACCGAAACCGGCACAACCGTTCTTGCGCAAACTCGGCAACACGATCAGGCTGACCACCCATGCGTTGACGGTGGGCCCGGCGATCCGCCGGATACCTTCTGACATCGCCGGTTTCCGGGTTCCGAGCAGCTCGGACCCACGAGTCGTGCTGCGGCAGTTGGACGACGGTGTGGAGTTGTACTGCGACATCACGCTCACGCACGTCCGTTCATCGTCACGCGCGGCCGTCGCGGCCAATGTCCTCGAGAGCGTGATGGTTCGCCGGGCGGTCACCGACGGCCGTGATGAGGACGAGGGCAAAGCTCAGGCCGCCCGTCTCATGTCAGGGGCATCGGGCGTCGAGAGTGCCGAGATGCTCGCCGAACTCGACGCGGTCGTGCAGAAGATCGCCGCCGACGCAGCCATCGCCGACGAATTCCTCTCCGCAGCACCGGATGACGCGGTCACCACATTGCGCGCGGCGCCCGGGGACGCGGGAGTCGCCTTGCGGAAGTTCTTGGAGCGCCACGGCCATCGCGGATACCGGGAACTGTGCATGCGCGACCCGTCCTGGGCCGACGATCCCGCCGGGCTGGGGACGATGATGCAGGTCATGGTGCGATCGGCGACCGAGCGGCCCGGTCGCGAACCGAGCCGCGCGCCGACACCTGAGCACTCCTCGCCGACGATTCGCCTCCTGGCACGCCTGGCACAGGGCGGCGCGCGTGGACGCGAGGAGACGAAATCGCGGATGGCGTTGATGGCCCACCAACTCAAGCGGGGCTACCGCCATCTCGGCGAGGTGCTCGCCGAGAGCGGTCGGCTCCCCGACGCCGATCTCGTCTTCTTCCTCGACCGGGCCGAGTTGCGGCGGGTCGTCGACGCCGAGGACATCACCGACCTCGTACAGAGCGCCATTCGACGACGAGAAGCGTTGTCATTTCAGGACTCTCTCGAATTCGACGACGTCTCGGTCGGGCGGCCGTCCCCGCGCCTGACCGTCGCCGAGAATGACATCGCCGACGACCGGATCGTGGGTCGACCAGCGAGCAGAGGTGTCGTGGAAGGCACAGTGCGAGTGGCGAAGACGATCGGTGAGGCGCGCGCCGTCCGGCCCGGGGAGATCCTCGTCGCGCCCGTCACCGACGTCGGATGGACACCGTACTTCACCGTGATCGCCGCTCTGGTCACCGACATCGGGAGTTCGGTCTCCCACGGTGCCGTGGTCGCCCGCGAATACGGCTTACCCTGCGTCGTGAACACCCTGGTCGGCACTCACCTGCTCCGGACCGGCGACCGAGCGCGAGTGGATGGGGACCGTGGGGTCGTGGTGCGACTCGATCACCGCGAACCTTGGTGATGTCAGAAACCATTGACGCCATGAACCGGCCTACACCAGGCGCCCGGTCGAGGACGGTTCACAGATCATCGTGGTGCTCCGGACGCGCCGACGGTTGCCGAATCGACGCCTGCGAGACAGTCGTCGAGCCAGTCGTAAACGACCGCGTCCCAAGCTTTCTGCCCCAGGCCGCCGCAGTGTCCGGCGATACCGGTACCCGCCGCCGGCGTGGATATCGTCTTGTGTTCGACGGCCAGTGCATTGTAGAGCGCCGCGCCGTGCCCACCGACAGGATCTCCGGGAGATTCCATGATCAGTGTGGGACAACCGATGTCGGCGGCTCGATCGGTCATCGTGTAAGTAGTGAGTTCCGCGAGGTAGTCGGCAACGGTGCGCACTCCATGGGATGCCATGCGTGCACCGAAGAAGTCGGCCCGTTTCCGGCTGACCCGGCTCAGGGCCGTCATGAGCGGTGCCGCGATACGGCCCTTCCAGCCACCGGGGATCTTCGCCCCCATGTCGGGTTGGGCGGGGTCGCAGATCATCGCGGCGATGCGGGGCTCGGTGGCGACCGCACGTGGGATGAGATACCCGGCGAAGGAACGGCCCATGGCGACGATCCGTTGGGGGTCGACGCCTGGTGCGGCGATCAGCCAGTCGACGATCGGCGAGAGGACGTGCTCGTAGTCCGGTCGAAAGAAGATGCGGTGCAGATAGAGTGACGCTCCCTGGCCTGGTCCTTCCACGCTGAGGACGTTGTACCCACGCGCGAGCGCGCCTTGGGCGAAGATCCATCCCGATTCGGCGGTGGAGTCGTATCCGCAGGGCATCACGATGGTCGGAGAAAGTCGATTCGGGTCGGTCACCGGCCGGAAGAGCCAGGCGTGAATGTCGGTGCGTCCGCCAACCGCGGACCGATTGTCGGCGTACGGAATCGCGACCTCGTCGGCGACGATGGGCACCGAGGTGTGCGGCAACAGTTCCATGGCGTGACGGAAGGTGTCGCAGTGCGCGTGATAGGCGTCGTGCAATCGCTGATCGTCGAGATCGGCACGAAGGAAGTAGTACGCCTGCCGGTAGTACTCACTGGCACGAAGGTACGACTGGTGGGCGGTGACGAGGTGGCCGGTGACGTGTGCTGTCTCGGCGGATTCCCGAGCCGATTCGGCGCGGGCCATCCAGTGCGTGTACCAGCGTTGCGTGTTGTACCTTCCGCCGATCAGGTCCGCGGTGGCGTGGGCCTCGCCGAGATCGGCGGCGCCGACGGCCGCGGCCTGCAGTGTGCGACTGAACTGTCCGTCGAACTCTTCGTCGGACATCGCCAGGTGCTGTGTCATGAGTACCTCCACGGTGGTTGTCGGATCACGAGGCCCCGTCGCCCCTGGTCGTGATGTGACAAGGAGACCGTGCGGTCCTCACAAAACGCTCACATGCCGGCGAAGCGTTCGTGATCACCCATGACGAGTGCGTCTCGGGCCTCGGCAATACCTGCGCGCCACCCCTGGTCGAAGGCCGTGTTCTCGTCGTCGCGGCACCGCCGGATGGCGTCGTGGGTGAACGGATGGCGCGGCCACTCCATGCCCGCGTCCAGCGCGTAGGTGCGTGCGACCGCGAATGCCCGGCCGGCGCGGTTCACTTCGCCGGCCGCGACCAGGTGGTTGCCGCGCTGTTCGACCGTGTCACAGATCTGTATGCCCCCGGCGTCGAGGTACGCGTGAAACGCCTGGTCATTCCAGCGAAGTCCCATGCGGGTGTCGCCGTTGATCAGAGCTCGGATGCCCAGCATCACGGCCGCGAGATGGATGGCCAGTGGATCGCCCAGTTCGGCTCCGAGCGCGAGTGCGGTGTGGGCATGGTGCGTGCCTTCCGCCAGGTTGCCGGCCGTCAGCTCGCACAGTGCCTTGGTTGCTGTCACGATGGCTGCCTCGCGAGAACCCGTGGCCAGTGCGTCCCAAGCCCGCTGCGCGAAGATGCCGGCCAGGGCATGGTCGTCACCTGTCCAACTCGCCAGGGCGAGAAAGGCGAAGCGCCGGCAGCCGACGTCGGGGTCCGGGTCGTCCACGACGATCGCCGTGTCGAGGTCATCGGGTGACAGTGCGGTGAGATGCCGGTGGGCTTCGGCAGTCTGCTGGCTGAATGCCAGTGCTGCGCCGAGACAGGCAGTCACCATCGCGCTCGTACGCGCCGAACACCCGCCCCGCGAACAGGTTTCGGATGCGATGCGGAGCAAGCGGATACCGGCGGCGAGACGTCGGCGGAGGTACCAGTACGGGCCGAGGTGTTCGATCAGGTCGATGTGGGTGTCGAGGCGAGCGGGGTCGCTCACGACGGACTCGAGAAAGGCGAGCACCGTGGAGACATCATTGTCGACGCGGGCGAGGTCTCGCGCCGACGACATGGTGCTGTGCATCGGAGTCGTGGCCAGTAACGCGGTGACTGCGTGGTCTCGTCGTCGTACCGCCTCGAGTGCAGCTGGTCGGTCGAGTCCTCGAGCGTGTTCGGCGATCGTGTCGAGAATGGTGAATCGGGTCGGCCGGAGTCGGTCACCGCGGATGGGCCACAACAATGATCGGCGACAGAGTTCGGCCAGATCATCGGCGACGTCGGCGCCGCACACGGCTTCGGCCAGCGCCGAGGTGAACGGATTGTGCAGCGCGGTGAGGCGGAGATACCGGCGCGCCAGGCCGACATCCAGGGACTCGTAGGCCAACCGGAAAGCTCGGTTGATCGGCTCGGGGACCGCACTTCCGAATTGATCGGCCACTTCCCGCACCGAGAATGTCACCATCCGGGCCGCGGCGAGTTCGAGACCCAGCGGCAATCCACCCATCGCCGTACAGATCCGATCGAGATCGTCGAGGTCGGCGGGGTCGGGATCGAAGACGCCACGGGCAACGCGGATACGGTCGACGAGAAGTTGCTGAGCGGGTGAGGGGCCGCCGGTGCGATCGCTGTGGACGGTCAATGGGTGCACGGTCAGCACGCGCTCGCCCCGTACCCCCACTGGTCCGCTTGAGCCGAGAATTGTCACTGCGGCGCACCGTTGCAGTAGTGCCCCTTAGAGTGGTGTAACTCGGTGGCCGAGCCCGTCTACGAATCCGTGTTGTGCACGAATGTAGAGCGGCCACCGTGTGATCCTTCGAGTCAACCGTCTAAAGAATCCTCGAGGAGTCATCACGATGACCGCACCCCATATTGTCGACCCTGCAGGCCTGCTTAGCCAAGCCCTCTCCGACGCATCACCGGATCTGATGCGCGAGCTGCTGCAGACCATGATCAACGCCCTGCTTTCCGCCGACGCCGACGCCGTGTGCGGCGCCGAATGGAACGCCCGCACCGCCGAACGCACCAACCGGCGCAACGGCTACCGCCACCGGCCCCTGGACACCCGCGTCGGCACCGTCGACGTCGCCGTACCGAAGCTGCGCTCGGGCAGCTACTTTCCCGAGTGGCTGCTCGAGCGCCGCAAGCGGGCCGAATCCGCGCTGATCACGGTCGTGGCGGACTGCTACCTGGCCGGCGTCTCCACTCGCCGGATGGACAAGTTGGTCAAGACCTTGGGCATCGACTCGCTGTCCAAGTCGCAGGTCTCACGCATGGCCCAAGATCTCGATGAGCAGGTCGCCGCGTTCCGCCACCGGCGCCTGGACGAGGCCGGGCCGTTCACGTTCGTCACCGCCGACGCGCTTGCGATCAAGGTCCGGGAGAACAAGCAGGTCGTGAAGGCTTCGGTGCTGCTGGCCACCGGGGTCAACGGTGACGGGCACCGCGAGGTCCTCGGTATGCAGGTGGCCACCAGTGAGACCACGGCCTCGTGGAACACCTTCTTCGCCGACCTGGTCGCCCGCGGCCTGGGCGGCGTGCGGCTGGTGACCTCCGACGCCCACGCCGGCCTGGTCGAGGCGATCGCAGCGAACCTGCCCGGAGCCGCGTGGCAGCGCTGCCGCACCCACTACGCCGCCAACCTTATGGCGGTGTGCCCCAAGTCCATGTGGCCGGCCGTGAAAGCGATGCTGCACAGCGTGTACGACCAGCCCACCGCGGACGCCGTCAACGCCCAGTTCGACCGGCTGCTGGAGTACACCGAGCACCGCCTGCCCGAGGTCGCTGAGCACCTCGGCGATGCCCGCGAGGACCTGCTCGCCTTCACCGCGTTCCCCGACGACGTGTGGCGACAGATCTGGTCCAACAACCCCACAGAACGGCTCAACCGCGAGATCCGCCGCCGCACCGACGTGGTTGGGATCTTCCCCAACCGTGACGCCATCGTCCGCCTCATCGGCGCCGTCCTGGCAGAACAGACCGACGAATGGGCCGAAGGCCGCCGCTACCTCGGCCTCGAAGTTCTGGGCCGCTGCCGACTCACCCTGACCACCGGTACCAACACCGGCTCCACGACGGAGGTGAGCACCGATGACCTGATGCAACTGCCCGCCTGATCACCAACGAAGGATCAAAAACCAGTTACACCACTTCTAGGGGCTTGACCCACCGTTGCAGAATCGCGTCGACAACGTCGACGTCCTCGGACGACATGGGGCCGTCGAGGACAAGTAGCACAGACATCGTCGCCAGATGATCACACACCTGATCGAGACCTGCGGTGGAGTCTGCCGCGGGCTGGATTCGCATTGTGGTGAGGACGGTTTCGGCCACGCCAGCGTCGGCGCTCCGGTCGATGAACCACACGCCGTCGTCGAACGAATCGGCAACGCGCCGTGCCGCTTCCAGTGCCAGGCGCGTCTTGCCGACTCCCGGGATGCCATCGAGGGCGACGACACGTTCCGATTCGAGCAACCGCACGGTCTCGGCCAGTTCGGCGGCGCGCCCGACGAACGACGTGTGTTGCGACGGTAGATGGAGCCGCCTGACGCTCCGATTGTGCTGGCCGAGAGCGTGGCGATGAGCCGCACGAATCTCGTCTCCTGGGGTGACGCCGAGTTCGGTCGCGAGGAGTTCGCGGACGTCGCGGTACGCGGTGAACGCCTCGGCGCGTTGGCCGGTCGCGGCGAGGGCCGCGATCTTCAGCGCCCACGCGTGCTCGTCGAGCGGGTCCCGGGTGATCAATGCTTGGGCCTCGTCGATCGCCCGATGGTGCTGACCCGATTCCGCACTCAGATCGGCACGACGGGTCAGCAACGCTGTCCGGATGACGTCCAGCTGCCGACGGGCCTGATCGAGGCCTGGGGAGGGCGCAGCCGTGGTGAACGGCTCGCCGCGCCACGTCGAGAGCACCGCGTCGAGTGCCGACGGGTCCACCACAGCGCCACTGAGCACCGCGACGCCGGCAGCATCGAAATCGATCGAGTCCACCGACACCTCATCGAGATCGAGCCGATACCCGGCGCGTTCGGTGATGATCACCGGCGGAAAGCCCTCCGGTATCAACGCCTTCCGCAACCGCCACATCTGCGATTCCAGCGCCCGCTGGGTCTTTGCCGGGGCGTCGGCGCCCCACACCTCGGCGATGAGCGTAGACGCGGGTACCGGCCTCCCTGCGTGAGCACACAGCAGCGCGAGAATCGTCCGGGGTTTGGTGCCGCCAGGATTGACAATGACACCATCCCGCCAGACCACCATCTCGCCGAGATCCCGGATCACATACATGACGAGTCTCGCGCAGAGCTACTCGATGCGACTGGATTTTTCACTTACGGCTCCTGGTCACTCACCCCGGCTGGTTTTGCCCGTGCGACGCAGGGAAAGTCGGCCATTACCCCAGCTCGTTCTCTGACTCGCCGAGCAGTGCCTCCAGTACCGGTATCAGGTCCGACACGTCCATCGTCGCTGCTGTCCACACGATGGACCTGCCTACCTGGGCGCACCCATGCACAAGGACGTTACGCATGCCGATAATCGTGTGCACGTGAGGTATTCGTGCAGCCGGATCCGCATCAACCCGCCGAGAGTTGCGAAGGGCTTCCCCAACGATCTCAATCTGACGTTCGGTCAACGCGTCCCAGATGTATCCCGCTGTGCTGTTGTCAGGCCGCGTAGACATCTTCAGCGCTGTCGAAGATCGACTTGGCGACATAGGGATTCTTCACCGCATTGGCCACCACGAGGTCCACATCGCGCCCTACGATCTGTTCAAGCGCCGATTTGAGGTCGAAGTAGTCATGAAACACGTTCTCGCGGCCGTTCTTGAACTCGACCAGGAAATCGACATCGCTACGGCCCGGATCGAAGCGCTTGGTCAGTACCGAGCCGAACACTCGTAACCGCTTGACGCCATACCGCGCGCACACACCAGCGATCGCCTCAGCATCGAGCGGGATCGCGGTGGTCATGCCTCAGTCTCTCAGACTCCGAGCCGCATTTCGACAATCAGACCGACCTGCAAACGAGATCTCAGTGGAGCTAAGGGGAATCGAACCCCTGACCTACTCGATGCGAACGAGTCGCGCTACCAACTGCGCCATAGCCCCGTGCCGGTCCGGAAACCGACCGTTGACACTCTAGCAGCACCGCCCGCGCACCTCACAAACGCCAGGTCACACCGTGTCGTACCTCGTGCCGCTACCCTGCACCTCGTGGCCGAGATGACGAATGAGCAGTTGGCAAGAGCGTTGGACGCAGCGATCGCGGTGATCGATCCGCTCCTCGACGTGCTGGCCGAACGGGACCCGCTGGGACTGAAGGCACACACCTTCGACGAGGGCGACCATTCGGGGATCGCCGCGGTCCAGCACACCGTCGCCAAGGCGCTCGACGTCGCCGACTGGCCGGGCACCAAGGGCTGGACGGAGCTGTCGATGAAGGATCGCGCCGACTGGTGGATCAGCCGGCTCGGCACCGTCAACACGATCGCCGTGGCCTATCCCGGCGCGCTGGGCGCGTGGGCCAAGGTGTTGCCCTTGGCAACTCCGCTGGGCTTTGCCAATCAGGCCACGGTCCTCGTCGCGATCGCCCGCGAGTACGGCGTCACTGACCGCGCGTGGCAGATCCGCCTGCTCGCGTCGGTGCTGTGCGACCGCGACCTCCCCGATGACTCTCTCCCGGCGTCGGTGGCGCCGGTCGGCCCGGAGAACGCAACCTCGAAGCGATCGGCTCTGCGTCTGCTGTGGGACATCGCGCAGATCCTGCGCAAGGTCGACGCGCAGATGAGTCGGCGCCCCCAGCCGCCGCGACCGTTCTCGACACTGTCGTGGGTTCCGCTGCTGGGAGCGCCGTCGCTCTACATCGGTGAACGGCTGGCATTGTGCCGCGCCGTCCGATCGGGACGCGAATGGATTGTCGCGCACCCGGAGTCGCTGGATGTCAGCCGGCCGCGGCCTGCCGGAAGTCCTCGTCCTCGCGCATGACGCGACGCCGCTGGAACGGCGGCAGATGGTCGAATACCGGGTCCTCGTCGTCGATCTCGAGGACCACCGCACCACCGGGACGACGTAGCCGCGGCGGCGGTGGGGCGGCAGCGAACTCCGGTGTCTGCATCTCGCGGCGCTCACGCTCTGCCTCGGCCTTCGCGGCGCGGCGTGCGCGGGCGATGCGCTGGGCCCGAATCTGCTGCTCTGCCTTGACGGTTCGCCGCAGGTAGAACAGGTATCCGACGAACAGCACGCCCGTCACCCCGGTGGCGATCCAGCCGTATTGGCCGAACAGCACACCGCAGACAATGGCCGCAATGACCATTGCCGCGAGTGCCAGGGTGACCCGCTGGCGCTCCTTGTAGCGCAACGCGTCGCCGGTCGCATCGATCGTGTACGCACTCCGACGACGAGACTTCCTGTCCTGCTTGACCTCCGGAACCGACTCCTTCGCCGCGGCAGGTGTTGCCTCCCGACGCTTCCGGAGACCTTCGAGTTCTTCGTCGACCTCGTCCTCGAGATCTACTTCGTCGTCGTAGCCCTCATCGTCATACTCGTCGTACTCGGAATCCTCGTAGTCACCGTCGAGGTCGTCCTCATACTCGGCGCCTTCGTCGTCATACTCGGCGTCTTCGTCGTAGTCATCGTCGTACTCGGCGTTCTCGTCATCGTCGTAGTCGTCCTCGAGTTCGGCGTCCTCGAACTGCGACTCGTCGTCCAGTTCGGCGTCGTCGTCCTCGTCGAGCAGATCCACCTCGACCTCGACGACATCGACCTCGACACGGGTGATGGTGACCTTCTCGGCCACCGCGTCCTCGATGTCTCCGACGTCGTCGGTCTCGACGTCACCGGTGAGCACCTCGTCGGCATCGGAGTCGACCGACGAAACCGCTTCTGCAGTCCGGTCTTCGGCGTCGCCATCCACGGTGTCGTCGTCCTCGGCGTCGAGAACCGCGGTCGCCGAACGACGAGCGGTCGTGCGTTCGGAGACGTAGCTCGGGTCGTGCGGGTGTGCACCGGCCGCGCGCCGACGAGTGCTGCGAGCTCGGGTGCCACCACGATGGAGAAGGCGGGTCGCCTTGGCGACCTCAGTGGTCTTCTTGGTCTGCGGCCGACCTTTGATCACCATCGGCACCAACACGAAGAGCCACACCGCAACGAGGCAGACCCACAGGACGGAGTTCGGCATGGCTCTCCCTTTCTTCACTCTGGTTACACCGGGCCACTCCACAATCTAGGTGCGGACGCGCCGCATCCTGCGCAGACGCGCCGGGGCACCCCCGAAACGGTCGGAGTTCACATGCACTTCTCAGTGGACGCGCACCGTCATTCGGCGATGAAGCGCGCGTCGACGGTCACCGACAACTCGATGTCGCGGGATCGCAGGTCGAGCGATGGCGAGCCGCCGTCACCGGCAGGCGCCCCGGCGGCCAGTAGTGCCCGGGGCATCGGCTGATGGGCGTCGAGCATCTCCGGGTCGGCGAGCTGGGTCGGGGTGACCGGTCCGCGCCCGACCGCATCGGCGTAGGCCTGCGCCTTGAGTACGGCGTCCTCGACGGCCGCGCGACGCAACTCCGCCTCGTGCCGACGACGGCTCTCCGGGGTGAGTGCCCACCGCACGCCGGCAACGTCGACCCCGGATTCCTGCGCCCACACGTCGATGAACCCGCCCAGCGCGTCGACGTCGGCGAATTCGATGTCGACGCCGATGTTGGTGGAGTACACGAGGTCTCGCAGCTTGCCCTTCGCGTCATAGGGCCGATGGGAGTACACGTGCACGGTGTCGCTCGACCACGTGGCCACGGCGTCGGTACCGGCCAGTTCGTCGAGCGTCGCGATCAGACGCGCATGCACCTCGATCGCGTCGCGGTACACCGCTTCCCGTTCGCTCCCCGACACCGCCACCCGAAGGTGCACCACTGCCCGCTCGGGCGTGAATTTTCCGTCGGCGTTGCCGCGGACGATGATCTCCAGCTGCGTCATGGCCCGATGCTACGGAACCCGACGCCGTCTGCTCATCCATCGCGTCGCACGAGATCACGCTCATAGGCGTAGATCACCACGTGAATCCTGTTGCGTAGGTTGAGCTTGGCGAGAATGTTGGCCACATGCGACTTCACCGTGGTCTCGGAGACGAACAACTCCGACGCAATTTCTCGATTCGACAGTCCGCGAGCCACGGCGATCACCACCTGCCGTTCGCGTTCGGTCAGGTCGTCGACGGGAACCGGGTCGGGTGCGGCGTGCGCGGGCGGAGTCGCGGCGTACGCGTCGACCAGGGCGCGGGTGATACGCGGGGACATCACCGCGTCACCTCGGGCGACGGCCGCGACCGCATCCACCAACTCCGCGCCACGCACGTCTTTCAGCAAGAACCCGGCCGCTCCTGCGCGGATGGCGTCGAAGGCGTACTCGTCGACGTCGAAGGTCGTCAACACCAGCACCCGCACCGATGGGCGGTGGCCCACCACCTGCCGGGTCGCCTCGACGCCGTTCATCCGGGGCATTCGCACATCCATCAGGATCACGTCGGGAGCGCAGGACTCGACGAGTGCCACGGCCTCGTCACCGTCGGAGGCCTCCCCCACCACCTCGATGCCGTCGGCGGCCTGCAAGACCATCCGTAGCCCGAGCCGGACGAGTTCCTGGTCGTCGACGATGGCCACCCGGATCGTCATCGGTCGGCGCCTGTCGCGACGCGTCGTGTCGGGATGCACGCCCAGACCCGCCAACCTCCGCCCACCAGGGGTCCGGACCCCGTCCGACCGCCATGGAATGCCGCGCGCTCGGCAACCCCGGTCAGTCCGAACCCCGGCTCGGCCGAGCGCGCGGAGCTGCGCCCGTCGTCGACGATCTCGACGTCGATCGCGTCGTCGCGGAAGACCAGGTTCACGCGAACCGTGGTCGCGTCGGCGTGTTTTCGCACGTTGGTCAAGGCTTCCTGCACGATGCGGTACACGGTCAGGCCCTCCGGCGCCGACACATCGGTCGCGGTTCCCTCGACGACGAGCTCGATGTCGACTCCGGTGCGCCGACACTCATCCACCAGGGGCTCGACGTCGTCGACACCGGGTTGCGGTCGGCGCGGCAGCTCGTCGGCGCGCAGGACCCGGACGAGGTCGCGCATGTCGTCGAGCGCCTCGCGGCCGGTGTCGGCGACGCGCCTCATCGCGTCCTGCGTGGCGGCGGGGTCGCGATCCCCGGTGGCCAGCACCCCCTCGGTCAGCGTGACCATCACCGAGAGACCATGTGCCACCACGTCATGCATCTCCCGCGCGATCTGTTGCCGGTGTCGTGCGGCGGCGAGCAGTTCGGCCTGATGCCGTTCACGCTCGCGTCGTCGGGCACCCTCCGCGGCGCCAAGGATCGCATTCCGGCGGTTGCGCACCGCGATCCCGGCGCACACCGCGGCGATCAACGGCCCGGTCAACAGCACAAGGGATTCGATGCGGTCGCCGCTCGCCTGCCACCGCAGCACCGCCAACACCGCACCCAACTCGACGACGGCGGCCGCGGCCCAGGCCGTACGAGCCGGATACGCCGACGCCACCGTGTACACGGCGATCAGCAGGGCGATGTCGGCCACCAACCGAAGGTCGAGGGCCCATTGCACGAAAGCGACGAGCGCGAGCACCGCGAACACCGTCACCGGAAGGCGATGCCGCACCAACAGCGGGAGCGCCAGCAGCACACTCACGAGCAGCGCGGCCCCTGGATGAGCGGCAGTCGGACCGCTTCGCTGACTCAATTGGATTGCGGCACAACCCAGAACAACCACGACGGGAACGATCACCGATACTGCCGGCGACGTCGCAACGATCCGTAACCACCGGCCGACGCGAGTGGCAACCGAGCCGTCGGTTGCCGCGGTACCCGGAGCTGTGTCGGTCATCCACCACACGCGCCAGCGACGTGCGGTCTCGGCAATCTGGGTCGGCATCGGAGCCAACTGTAGACCCCGAGTCCGCAGGACGCGTCCTCCTCGCGAACGGTTTCGAGCTCGTCCGCGCGGAGGACGCTTCGTCGCGATACACACCGTTCTCGCTGCCGATGTGCCGCACCGGCCGATGGGTCCACCATGGTTCGGGTCCCCGATCACCGAACGAAAGTCATTGCCCGTCATGCACACTCATCGCCACCCCCCGACTCCAACGACCAATACCGCCCGGATCGTCGCCCTCGGCGTGCTGACCGTCGCGCTCGCTGCGGCGACGATGCTCGCGCCCTGGTTGCTCACCGGTCCCGGTCCCGGCGGCATGGCCACGGCCTTCGGCTCGGCGTTCGCCCATTTCTGGAAGAGCGGGTCGAGCACACCACCCGCCGATCTGACGGCTCTTGTCGACGACTGGCGGCGCTTTCACATCGCGAAAGCCGTGATCGGCCTGGCGTTACTCGTTGTCGCATGTCGACTGACCATCGCCCTCTACCGGGGAACGAGCGAGCCCACGCGCCGCCGACCCTTGCGGGCGCTACCGGCTGCTGCCGTCGCCGCGATCGCTCTCGTCATCGTGGCAGCGAACATCCAGGGCGCAATCGCACCGTTGTCCTCGCTACTGCCCTTCCTCTCCGGCAGCGGTGACCCGACGACCCTCGCCATCGCGAGTCAGGCGCACACCGAACTCATGGCATCCGTCGGCGGCGGATTCACCGCACCCCTGCAGGTTCTCGTCGACGACTTCGCCCGGTACCACACGGCATTCGCGGTGATCGCCGGCATGCTCACCGTCGGTGTTCTCGGTGCGGCCGGCGTCGTCCTTCGTGCCGCGGCGATTGCACCCCGCGGCGCCCGGATGCGGCGGTTCGTCCGCGCTGCCGCGTTGACGCTCGCCGCGCTGGCCACCGGGGTGGTCTGCGCCGCGAACATCAGCTCGGCCGCTGAGTCAGCACAGGCTCTGGCGGTGTTCTTCGGTGGCTGACCGGCGCCCGTCGACCCACGCCAGCGGCAACTCGGCTACAGAAACGCCGCCCGCCCCGACCGCACGAGGGTTTCGGTGGCGCTACCGGTGATCTCCTCGGCGGTGAGGGCATAGAGGAAATGATCACGCCAGCGTTTGTTGACGTCCATGTACCGCTCGAGCAGCCCCTCGCGTCGGAACCCGACCTTGCTCAACACCGCTTGGGAGGCAACGTTGTCCGGTTGGACGGTCGCGTCGAGCCGGTGCAGACCGACCGGACCGAAGCAGTGGTCGACGCCGAGCGCGACGGCCGCGGTGGTGATGCCCTGTCCGGCGTGGCCGGCGTCGATCCAGTAGCCGATCCAAGCGGTACGCACCGCGCCGCGTTGGATGTTGCCAACGGTGAGCTGGCCGATGTAGACGCCGTCGAGTTCGATCACGAACGGCAACAACGTCCCTCGCTTGGCCTCGGATTTCAGCACCGCGAACAGCGGCGGCCAGGACGAGACCTGATGACGCGACGCCCACGATCCGACACCCGTCGGTTCCCACGGCATCAGCGAGTTCTGGTTGCGGATGCGCAACTCGCTCCAGTCCTTGGCGTCTCGCAACTTCACCGGCCGTATCGTCACCGCACCCGCCCTGGTCCCCAGAGGTCCCAGCGTCGCGGGCCACCCCGGACTGACCGGTTCGCCACTCAGCCACCTGAACACATCTCGGAGTCTATGCGGTGACCATCGCCCGGCGCGGAGGTAACCGGTACGCGCGCCGACTCGTCGGTGTCAGCCGCGTTGGGCGAGGAAGGCGACCTCCACCTCGTCGCCGATCCCTAGTTCCTCGACGTCGGAGTCCACGATGATCAGGCAGTTGGCCTCGGCGAGTTCGGCGAGCAGATGACTCGATCCGGTCGGCGACGCCCCGAGAACCTGCACGAGGTATTCACCGGATCGTTCGTCGCGCATCAGCTGTCCGCGCAGATATCCCTTGCGGCCCTTGACCGACGCGATCGGGCCGATGGTGCGTGCCTTGATGACCCGGCGCATCGGTTGCCGTTTGCCCAGCGCGATGCGAATCAGCGGACGCACCATCACCTCGAACGACACCAGGGCGCTGACCGGATTGGACGGCAGCAAGAAGGTGGGCACCTCGTCACGGCCGAGCCGACCGAAGCCCTGGACCGAGCCGGGGTGCATGGCCACCCGCACGATCTCGAGGTCTCCGAGATCGCTGAGGGCATCGACGACCGCGCCGCCCGCCTGTCCGCCGATCGCACCGCAGATCACCACGATCTCCGACCGGATGAGTTGCGCTTCAACGACTTCCCGCATGCGGGAGCTGTCGCGTTCGGCGATGCCGACTCGGTTGACGTCGGCGCCGGCGTCGCGGGCGGCCGCGGCGAGGGCGTAGCTGTTGACGTCGTAGATCTGTCCGGGTCCGGGGGTGCGGTCGATGTCGACGAGTTCGGAGCCGATGGAGATCACCGACAGTCGCGGACGCGGGTGCACCATGACGCGCGCATGCCCGACGGCGGCGAGCAGACCCACCTGCGCCGACCCAATGATCGACCCGGCACGGACGGCGACGTCACCGGGCTGTACGTCGTCGCCGACGCGTCGCACGTAGTCGCCGCTCTCGACGCCGTGGCCCACCTTGACCTTCGACTCCCCGCCGTCGGTCCACCGCAGCGGCACCACCGCGTCGGCGAGAGTCGGCATGGGAGCACCGGTTTCGACGCGCACTGCCTGCCGCGGTTGTAGACGGGTCGGCGTGCGGGCTCCGGGTGAGACCTCCCCGACCACCGGCAACGACACGATCATCGGTTCGTTCGCCTCGAGATCGACGAGTTCGGCACCGCCGGCGTCGAACTCGTCGAGTTCCTCGGGTGCGGGCACCCCGGCGAGTGCCACGTCGACTGCACGTACCGCGTATCCGTCGACGGCGGCCTGGTCGAAGCCGGGCATTGGGTGTTCGGTGACGACCTCTTCGGCGCACATCAAACCCTGGGCCTCGGAGATCGCCACACGCACCGGGCGCGGCGCGACCGCCGCGGCCGTCACCAACGACAGATGATCCTCAACCGAACGCATCTCACCTCACTCCGCCGCCGGCCCGTGCGCACTCTCATCGGCCGGGGTACCTGCCGGTCGACCTTCGGGTAAAGGCTAGTCGTCGGGCAGGCGCACACGTGTCAGGCGCGCGGAGGGCCGCATACCCGACACCAGAGGGCGGGTCAGTCCTGCTTGAGGCGCTCGGTGAGCCACTCGCGCAGGTCGGGGCCGTAGTCGTCGCGGTCGAGGGCGAAGTCGACGGCCGCTTTCAGGTAGCCGCCGGGGTTGCCGAGGTCGTGACGGGTGCCGTGATGGACGACCACGTGCACCGGCTCACCTTCCTCGATGAGCAGGGCGATCGCGTCGGTCAGCTGCAATTCGCCACCCGCACCGGGCTTGATGCGGCGCAGCGCGTCAAAGATCTTGCGGTCGAGGATGTATCGGCCCGCAGCCGCGAGATTCGACGGCGCGTCCTCGGGTGCGGGTTTTTCGACCATGCCCTTGAGGCGCTTGACGTTCGGGTTGTTGGCGTCGGGCAGGTCCTCGACGTCGAAGACGCCGTAGGCACTGATGCGGTCGCCGGGGACCTCGATGGCACACAGCACCGATCCGCCGCGTCGTTGCCGGGTACGGGCCATCACCTCGAGCACCCCGCCGGGCAGCACCAGATCGTCGGGCAGCAGCACCGCGATCGCGTCCTCGTCGTCGTCGAGGTAGTCCTCGACGCATCCGACCGCATGGCCGAGACCGAGCGGCTTGTCCTGGATCACCGAGGCCACGTCGAGCAGCGACGGTGCCTTGCGGACCTTGGCGAGCATCGCCGCCTTGCCGCGCTTGGCCAGCGTGTTCTCCAGCACCAGGTCTTCGACGAAGTGCGCGACCACGCCGTCCTTGCCGGGCGAGGTGATGATCAGCAGCCGTTCGGCGCCCGCCGACTTGGCCTCCTCGGCGACGAGTTCGATGCCGGGGGTATCGACGACGGGCAACAACTCCTTGGGCACCGTCTTGGTCGCCGGCAGGAATCGTGTGCCCAGACCCGCGGCCGGGACCACCGCGGTACGTGGGATCGGCGGGGTGTCGGGTACGTCGTGGTACTCGGGAATCTCGGTCGTCGAATTACTCACGCTGGTCATGAGAAACACCCTAATGTCGGTTGCCGGGAAGCAGCCACAGATACGATTCGCGAACGCTGGGAGATCGCCGCCACCGAGACCGGTGTCACACCTGGTCAGCGCTACGATACGCGCGGCACCTGCGATCTGAGGCGAAGGAGAACCCGTGGCGGGCAAGGACGAGTTGCGGGCCGGCTTCACGACCCGGCGAACGAACTTGACCGTCGAGGATCGTGACCGCGCATCGACCCGGCTCGTCGCCCACCTCGCATCGAGCCCTGTGCTGCTCGACGCCACGGTGACGGTCGCGGCATACGTTCCGGTGGGCGCCGAGCCGGGGTCGGTGGCATTTCTCGACGCACTGCGTGAGCGCGGTTGCACGGTGTTGTTGCCGGTGGTGCCGTCCGGACCGCCGGCGCCGCTGGACTGGGTGCGTTACGACGCGCGGGACTCGCTGGCCAGGGGTCGGTTCGGACTTCTCGAGCCGACGGGCCCGCGGCTGGGCGTCGACGCGGTCTCAGATGCCGACGTCGTCTTTGTCCCGGCGCTGGCGGTCGCGCGCACCGGTAGCCGATTGGGCCGTGGCGCAGGCTATTACGACCGCAGCATCGCCGGGGTTGCGGGCGCGCTCGTCGGCATCGTCTACGACCATGAGCTGGTCGACGATTTACCCGCCGACGCCTATGACGTGCCGATGGGGTGGGCGCTCACGCCGGGTGGTGGGTTCACGCGGTTGCGGTGAGCGAGCTTGGTGCGTCGGTCAGGCCGAAGCGGGTGTCGCTGCCTTGGTGCTGCTCGAGGAGCTCGACGACGACTTGGAGTCACTGCTCGACGATGGGCTGGTGCTGCTGCTCGAGGAGTCAGAGGACGAGCTCGACGACGAGTCGGACTTGGATTCCGAGGAGCTGCTGCTCTCCGACGACGACGAGCCGTTGCGGGAGTCGGTGCGGTAGAAGCCGCTTCCCTTGAACACGATCCCGACGGAGTTGAACAGTTTGCGCAGCCGCCCGGTGCACTGAGGGCACTCGGTGAGCGAGTCGTCGGAGAACGACTGCACGACGTCGAACTTGTTGTCACACTCCGTGCACGCATACGAGTAAGTGGGCACCGAAAACCTCCACAGGAAACGTAGGAACCTCGATCAGTTTAACCGAAACTGGCACTCGGACATTCCGAGTGCCAGTAGAGGTGGTTTGTGCTGGTCAGAAGGCTATCCGCCGATGACCTCGATGTCGCGGTCGGGAATGCCGTCGCGGTTCATATCGGGGTCGCGGGTTTTGCGCGCGTCCCAGCGCAGCAGCAGGCCCGCGAGGGCAGCGGCGATCACCGAGCCGATGAGGATGGCGGCCTTGGCCGGCGCGGCATGCTCGCCGTCCTCGAACGACAGCTCTGAGATCAGCAAGGCGACGGTGAATCCGACACCGGTGAGCATGCCGATCGGTACGAGATCTCGCAGACCGATGGCATCGGGTAGTCGGAGCGGCGTGAATCGGGTCATCACCGCGGTCGCGCCGAGCACGCCGACGATCTTTCCGAGAACCAGGCCGGCCACGATGCCGAGCGAGACCGGCTCCACCAATGCATCGCCCGCCCCGACCACCGACACACCGGCGGCCGCGAATGCGAACACCGGTAGCGCCACCGACGACGACCAGGGCCGTACCGTCTCGTCGAACAGTTCCGCGCGACTGAGCTTCTCACCACGAATCGGTTTGGCGGGCACCACGAATCCGAGCAGCACGCCGGCGACCGTGGCGTGTACCCCGGAGGCGTGCATCAACGCCCACGCCACCAACGCCAGCGGCAACAGCAACCACCAGTGAGTGCGCGGCGCACGCACAGCGAGTGCGAAGACCACGACGACGAGCACCGCGGCACCCAACATCAGCAGATCGATGGTGTCGGTGTAGACGGTGGCAATCACGATGATGCCCAGCAGGTCGTCGACAACGGCCAGCGTCAGCAGGAAGGTGCGCAGCGCCAGCGGTAGGCCGCGCCCGCAGATGGCGAGGACCGCCAGGGCGAAGGCGATGTCGGTGGCCGTCGGTGTCGCCCAGCCGTGCAGCGCCGACGGATCGTCCGAGGTGGTGCCCACAACCAGCAGATACACCAGGGCAGGAGTGACCATGCCGCCGACCGCAGCTGCGATCGGCACACCGGCGAGTCGCAGATCGCGCAGTCCCCCGGCGACGAACTCGTGTTTGAGCTCCACACCGACGACGAAGAAGAAGATCGCGAGCAGACCGTCGGCCGCCCATTGCGCCAGCGTCAGGTGCAGGTGGAGTGACTCCGGCCCGACCTCGATCGCGAGTAGGTGGTGGTAGGCCTCGCGCCAGGGTGTGTTGGCCCAGACAATCGCGATTGCCGCGAAGGTCAACAGCAGGATTCCGCTGGTGGTGTCGAGGGCGAGTACCCGCCGCAGGCGTGCCCGTCGGTCGGCAACCCGCCAGGTTGTGTGGCCTGTCTTGGCGGGATCCGACTCGGCGTGGGGGTCGGTGCAGGTGTTGTCGGGGTCCGTCACGGGCGGCTCCTGATCGGTCGTCGGCAAGAATCCGGCTCGTCACGAGCGCGGAGCCGACCAGACTTCCCGGCACACCGAATGCCATTCTCCCAGTTCACAAGGGCCCACGTCCAATCCGGGAGGTCCACCCTGTGGAAGAACAAGGCCCACAAGCCTTTTGTCCACAGGGCGTCACTCGATCCGGATCGGGGGCGCCGAGAACCGCTAATTTGCCCGTCATGAACGTCTTCGGAGGTGGTTCGGCACTCGGGCCGCGACTGCGGGATCGCGTCGCTCACGCCCTGCGTCCCGGCTGGGCGCGATCGGTGATGATCAGGCGCAGCGCAGCGCTGCTACTCGTGGCGGTGGCCGTGGCCGTCGGCGTCACCGGTCAGCGCGCGAAGAACGATGCGCCGGTCCTGGTGGCGGCGCGCGATCTGCTTCCGGGACACACCGTGACCGGCACCGACCTGCGCGAGCTCCGCATTCCGGTGGACCTCGTGCCCGACGGAGCGCTACGGCTGACCGCCGACGGCGAGTCGCATACGGTGACCGGCCCGGTACGCGCCGGAGAAATCGTCACCGAATCGCGGCTGCTGTCGCCGCGCCTGCCGATGGAGTTGACCGGACGGGCCGATGCGCGGCTGGTACCGGTCCGACTCGCCGACGACACGGTCGCATCATTGTTACGGGCCGGGGATCTCGTGGATGTGCTCAACGCCCAGGCACAGATCCTGGCCGCGGGTGCCATCGTCGCGCTGGTTCCCGGTGCGGGCCCGACGACGCCGACGCGCGCGACGAGCAACCCGCCGATCTTGCTCGCGATGACCGAAACCGCAGCTCATCGAGTTGCCGGAGCAGGGCTCGACGTGCCACTCGCGGTGGTGCTGCACTAACCTCGCCCGCCGTTACCGCCGACCGATCAGGCCACTCCGACGCCGAGGGGACACCCGGATTCCGGGCGCCACCACGACCCACTGGACACAATTGCTGTTGCGCGTCTTGTCGACTCACTGAGCGAAATACTCAGTGTCGTTTACGATCCTGGATAGAGTTTACATAAAGTCCGTACCCACCCGTGGGCGTCGCGGCATGAATACCCGGCACCGAAGACCGATCAGGAAGGACCGGAAGTGCTCAAGGGCTTCAAGGATTTCATACTCAGAGGCAACGTCGTCGAATTGGCCACCGCGGTCATCGTCGGCGCTGCGTTCACCGGTATCGTCACGGCGTTCACCACCGGCATCATCAATCCGCTGCTCGCGGCCATCCCCACCGGACAAAGCGACTGCGGTGGCTCGACCACCAAGGCCGGCGACACCGTCGTCAACAACCCGGTCTCGGTCTGTGGGCTCGGCTTCAAGATCACCGACAATCAGGCGACCTTCCTCGACTTCGGTGGGCTGATCGCGGCGATCATCAACTTCCTGATCGTCGCCGCCGTCATCTACTTCATCATCATCGTTCCGTACAACAAGCTTGCGTCGCTGGGGAAGAAGCCCGACGAGGCCCAGGTCACCGAGATCTCGCTGCTCACCGAGATCCGCGATTTCCTCGCTCCCGAGGGGTCGAGTTCGGCAGCCAAGGAGCAGGCGCAGTCAATCCTGCCGCCGCACCTCAGCGATCCCTCCGGGCCACCGACCGGAGAGCCCGGGGGCCCGGCCAACCGTGACCCGGGCTCGGGGGCCGCGGCGGACACCACGACCAAGCGGATCAGCCCGCCGCCGGCACCGTATTCCGATCCGGCACCGTCGGGCCCGTTCACTCCGCCCGAACGTCCCAGCCAGGGGCCGGGAACCACGCCGTATCCGGGACCGGGTTCGCCGACGCCGTCTCCCGCGCCGGGCAACTATCCCCCGCCGGGTAACTACCCGCCCGCAGGCGGACAGCCCGGCAATTACCCGCCGCCCGGCAACTACCCTCCGGGTAACTATCCGCCGCCCGGTCAGCAGTATCCGGGCGAGCAGTACCCCGGGGAGCAGTACCCCGACGACTATCCGCCGGACGGCCCCGGCCGCCACTCCCGCTGAGTCGCTCGCACCTCCATCGAAGGCCCGTATCCCGAAGGGGATGCGGGCCTTTGCCGTTGGCCGAACCCGATTCTCACGGTCCAGAGCATCGTTGCATCATACCCCCTAGGGGTATATGGTCGGCAGCATGGAGCAGCACGACCAGCATGGAAACACCACCGATCACCCGGAACACACGCACTCAGCACACGCAGGCCATTCCGGTCACAGTGCGATGAGTGGTCACGCCGGGCACGGAGATCACGTTGCCGTATTTCGCCGGCTCTTCTGGATCATGGTGGTGCTCGCGATCCCGACCGTGGTGTTCAGCGGTATGTTCGCCGACCTGATCGGCTACTCGCTCCCCTCCGCCGAATGGGTGCGCTGGGTCTCCCCGGCGATCGGAAACGTGATCTATCTGTGGGGAGGTCGCCCGTTCCTCGGCGGCGCGGTCGGCGAGATCCGTTCCCGCGCGCCGGGCATGATGCTGTTGATCGCGCTCGCGATCACCGTCGCGTTTGTCGCGTCGTGGGGATCGACCCTGCATCTGCTTGATCACGAGCTTGATTTCTGGTGGGAGCTGGCACTTCTTGTCGTCATCATGCTGCTCGGTCACTGGATCGAGATGCGTTCGCTGGCGCAGGCGACATCGGCACTCGATTCGTTGGCGGCCCTGCTCCCGGACTCCGCCGAGAAGGTGGTCGACGGGCAGACCGTGAGCGTCGCGCCGGACGACCTCGTCGTCGGCGACGTGGTGCTCGTACGCCCGGGTGGCTCGATACCCGCCGACGGTGTCGTCCTGGACGGGTCGGCGAACCTCGACGAATCGATGGTGACCGGCGAATCCACGCCGGTCACGCGGGGCGTCGGGGATTCGGTGGTGGCCGGCACCGTCGCCACCGATTCCGGGTTGCGGATCGAGGTCTCGGCGATCGGCGACGACACGGCCCTGGCAGGGATCGGACGACTCGTCGCCGAAGCGCAGGGATCGTCCTCGCGGGCCCAGCGTCTCGCCGACACCGCCGCCGGCTGGCTGTTCTGGTTCGCGCTGGGCTCAGCCGTTCTGACGGCGATCGTCTGGGTCGCACTCGGGATGCCCGACGATGCCGTCGTCCGCACCATCACCGTGCTCGTCATCGCCTGCCCGCACGCGCTGGGCCTGGCCATCCCGTTGGTCGTCGCGATCGCCACCGAACGGGCCGCGCGCGGCGGGGTGCTGATCAAGGACCGCTTGGCGCTCGAGTCGATGCGGACCGTCGACGCGGTCTTGTTCGATAAGACGGGCACTCTGACCAAGGGCGAGCCCGCGGTCACCGCTGTCGAGCCGACGCCGGACCATTCCTCCGGCGACGTTCTCGCCGCTGCGGCGTCCGCAGAATCCGGCAGTGAGCATCCCCTGGCCCGCGCGATCGTGCAGGCTGCTCGCTCCGAGGAGCTGGACATCGCACCCGCACAGGACTTCTCATCGTCTCCGGCCGTCGGCGTCACCGCGGTGGCACATGGCCGCTCGATACGGGTGGGTGGTCCGCGCATGCTCGACGAGATGGGACTCGACGAGCTCGCCGTCGCCGACGACTGGCGCGTGCAGGGCGCGATCATCCTGCACGTGGTCGCCGATGGCGCGGTGATCGGCGCACTGCGACTCGCCGACGAGGTCCGCCCCGAATCGCGGCAGGCCGTCGACGCCCTACACCGCCTCGGCGTGCAGGTGGTGATGGTCACCGGAGATGCGCAGGCCGTTGCCGACAGCGTCGCCGCCGAGCTCGACATCGACCGCGTCTACGCGGGTGTACGTCCAGAAGACAAGTCCGCCACGGTTTCTGAGCTTCAGCGCGAGGGCCATCGGGTCGCCATGGTTGGCGACGGCGTCAACGACGCCCCCGCTCTGGCACAAGCCGACGTCGGCATCGCGATCGGTGCGGGCACCGACGTCGCGGTCGCCTCCGCCGGCGTCATCCTCGCATCCTCCGATCCGCGCTCGGTGTTGTCGGTGATCGAGTTGTCGCGTGCGGGCTATCGCAAGATGCAGCAGAACCTGTGGTGGGCAGCGGGATACAACCTGATCTCGGTGCCGCTGGCGGCCGGCGCGCTCGCACCGATCGGCTTCGTGCTGCCGATGAGCGTCGGCGCGATCCTGATGTCGGCGTCCACCGTCGTCGTGGCACTGAACGCCCAATTGCTGCGCCGGCTCGACATCTCACCCGAGGCGAGCACTCGCCGAATCCTGCACCAGCGCACTGAAAACGGATAATTCGACCACATCAGGCGGCGCGATCGACCGGCCAGCGCTTTCACAGGTTTCCCCGAACGACTCCCAAGGTCGCGGGCCTAATGTCGGTCCCGTCGGCAACACCCGGCCGGCTCACGGTTAATCGAGCAACCGTGGTGCCGTGCGGGAAGTGCGCATCTCCCCCGACCCGCGCACAAACCACACGGCGCACCTCTTTCCGGCAGGATCGCGGTCCTCCCCTATGCCGCGACCGACGGAACGACAAAGGGCGGGAAGCCATTTCTGGTCTCCCGCCCTTGTTGCATATCGGCAATAATTGACCGACAACTAGCCGATAGCACACTATTCTGGCCTTTGTCAGAACGGCGACATAGTCGGCATAAACGGCGCTGACCTGCACGAACAGAGTCAGACTACCAGGTGGCTCACAGCTAATTTACAAGGGCGCTCACTAGATTCTTGAGTAGGTCACCGACCACCAGGGTTGGTCGGTGCTCAACGAAAGGCAGCCCATGAAACTCATAACTCACCCTCGCATTCGGCACCTCACGCTAGCGTTCATCGGAGCAGGTGTTCTCGCCACGGCAACAGCCGGCTTGGCATCGGCCGACGCTGCTGGCCCGACAACTCCTGTGCCCGGAACCAACTGCACAGTGGCGCAAGCCGAAGACAATCTTGCGGCACAGAATCCGGCGATCTACCAGAAGATCATGCAGTATCCGGATTCGGCGCAAGGCCTCGCAGATGCGCTCGCACTCAGCCCATCCGATCGAGCTGACCATTGGGCGGAAGTCCACCCTCTTGACGCCGACAATCGCCAAATCTTCCTCGGCGTCCACGGTTGGTCCGAAGCGGAGCGCCATGCCGCAGAAGCCGCCATTGATCAGGCCGCAGAGACTTGCCGAGCGTGACGCCCCCGACGTAGGCCACGACCACGACGGACACGGCCTGCTTATGGCGACGAGAAAGGGCGGGACACCGAAACTCGGTATCCCGCCCTTACTTGCACGATCTGTGATGCGTTTCCGCTGCTCGATCAGCCGATGGAGAATGGCTTGCCGTAGAGCGTGATGACACCCTTCACTGCGTCGGTGTCCACGGTGACGGTGACCTTAGCTTTGGCCTCGGCGTAGCCCCCGCACTTCTCCAACTTGAACTGCTCCTGGCTGTAGGCCACACCACCCTGGCTGCCGGTGAAGGTGTAGTCGGTCACACCGTCGCCATCACTGTCGGTGGTCGAGATGATCGGGTAATATCCGGCTTGACCGGGCCCAAGCTTCAAGGTCGTTCCCACTCCCGCGGATGTCGTAGTCTTCGGAGTGTTAGTGCCGTTGCTTTGGACAACAACGTTGTTTCCGTCGTCATCTCCGGTGACGCCGCCACCCAGACCGATATCGACCTGGCAACCGACGATGTAGCCAGCGGCGATGGTGCCTCCGGTGGCCTCACCGCCGACGGTGACGCGTACCTTGCCCGACACCCAGACTTCACGGGACAAGTTGAAGGACTCGACGATCGAGGTCTGGTAGTTGACATTCTGGCCGAACAGCTCGATCTTGACCGGTGTGCCATCGACGAGCGTCTTGGTGAACGTGGTGTTGGCCACCGGACTGGCCGACGCAGCGCCGGTACCGGTAGCGGTGATCGCCATCAACGCGGCGCCGGTGATACCGACACCTGCCGCCACGCGGCGCGTGATGATCTTGTTCATGATTCCCCTTCGTGGAAATAAAGATCTGCCCGGAGCAGATAAATCGTGGAATGTGTTATCTGCTTCGATCAGCTGACGAAGAAGGGCTGACCGTAGAGCGAAGACTGCAGGAACGTACCCGAGCCGGTGACGGTGTCGTCGTCGTCACTGATGTCGTAGCCCTTACCGCCCCACGCCTTGGCGATAGTGCGCGCTGAGGCATATCCGCCGCAGTTCGGGAAGGTGATCTCGAAATCCGCAAGCTGGACAGCCGCGGACTTACCCGCCTTAAAGCTCTTACTCACTGAGACCGCCTGGATAGCAGCCTCGCCGGGAGCGATCGGAAGGGACACACCACCGGTGAGGGTGACGCTGGGCGGTGCCGGGAGGACCGTAAGGGATCCGCCAGTCGTAGCTGAGAATCCACTCACGTCGATCTGGCAGCCAGCGAGGACATATATGGTCAGGTTACCGTTCACGCCGTCGCTGCCCTTCGCCGCGAAGGTGCCCGACAGGAGCGCGGTGCGGCCGAGTCCGTTGTTGGCGACACGCGCGACCGAGAACTGCGAGTTACCGGTACTCGAGGTGGTGATCGACTCACCCTCGAGTCCGGTGACAACCTTCGATCCGTTCGCCAAGGGAGCCGCCGCAGCGTTTCCCGTACCCATGCTTGCCAGACCGATCGCCGCGACCGCGGTGATGGCGCATGCCCCCGCAGCACGGCGCAGCCCAAGCTTGCTGAACTTGCTCATTCGTTCCCTCTCACAGGATTCGGCTAAACCTCACAGGACATGCACCCACACATCCCGTCATGACCTCGGCGGTCGAAGGCATAGTGTCCGACTCACGTAACCCGATCACATCGATCGGGTTAACGAAAGGTGAACGGCCCTCGCCACCACCGCATCGCCACTCACATGGTTCTGCAGGACCCGCTACCGGTCCTCCACGCTGGGTACCGGTGTAGTCCGTGCGAACGCTATCTGAGAGGTCACAAAGAGAGCAACAGCTGGAATCAGTCGTGTCTCAGGAAATTCATTCACTATCATGCATCTGCCCTCAGCAATCGGAACAATGCCGAATGTTAATGACAGGAAAACTGGCTGCTGTCGGCGCTGTGACCGCTATTCGTAGTGCGGCGGACGTTCGCGGTCGTAGCGAGCACGCCCCTCGTCGGTATGACGTAGATCACGTTCATCGCGAGTTGTTTCGGGCAGCGAATCACCGAAGATCGCGTCCAGGTCACGCCGACGTCGCGCCGCCTCCCGAGCACGAACCGACTGCTCATCGGCCGAATCTGGATCGGGCGATCCATGCGCGTGACCGCATTTGCGTGCCGCGTCACCGCCGCCGTTGGTCTCATCTCCGGACAACAGATCACCTCGTCCGAGTGCGCGAATCCGACAGGGTCAGAAATCCCTGATATTCGAGATCACATATTTCGCGAGCGGTGCCACGGTCGCCATCCCGTCGCGGACCGCCGCCCGCGAGTCGGCGATATTGACCACGAGCGTCTGCCCCGAGATTCCGGCCAGCCCGCGCGAAAGTCCGCCGTCGGTTGCGCCCGCGGCCAGGCCCGAGCTGCGAACCGCTTCCTCGATACCGCGCAGCCGTCGATCCAGGAGTGGTTCCGTCGCCTCCGGCGCGACATCACGAGCCCCCACGCCCACACCGCCGACCGACACCACCAGATCGACCCCGCCGATCACCGCGGTGTTCAGGGCGTTACGGATCTCCACCTCGTCGCCGGGGACGAGAATCGTCGCGTCGACGTGGAACCCGGCTTCTTCCAGCAACTCGCCCACCAGCGGGCCGAGTGGGCTGTCGGCGTCACCATGAGCCACCCTGTCGTCGACCACGACAACCAACGCTCGTCCCACCTCGTCGCCCGTGGACTCGCGCGCCGAACCGCCTTGCCGGGCCGCGAATGCGCGCGCCGCGACGTCGGCGGCCACCACGTCGGCCGGATCCACCTCGGTAGCTTCGGTCATCGGGAGCTCGGTCACCTGGAAATCGGGGTCGCTGGTCGTCATGGCCACTGTCCTCTCTGCGTTCAGCGCGCCTACGGCGTGCTCGTGGTGATTCGGCATGGTCGTCGTCGGCCCTGCACGGTGATTCGTCGCGGTGAAGCCGAACGAACCACCTGTTCGATCAGTTCGACTGCAGGGTCGCCAATTGCACCGTCACCGTCTTCGTTTGTCCGCCTGCGGTGTAGGTGACCTGGACTCGATCACCGGGGTTGTGTGAGCGCACCGCCGCCACGAGGGCGTCACCGGTGGCGATGTTGCGGTCGTCGATCTTGGTGACGATCGCACCCTTGGGAATTCCGGCCGCTGCGGCCGGGCCGCCGGCCTGCACGTCGGCGATCAGGGCTCCGGGAGAGTTCGGATCGGTGCTCGGCCGCACCGACACCCCGAGACCGGCGTGGGTCGCCTTGCCGGTGTCGCGTAGCTCGTTGGCCACTCGAATCGCCTGGTCGATCGGGATCGCGAAGCCGAGTCCGATGCTGCCGCTCTGCTGTTCCTCGCCGCCGCTGCCGCCGCCGAGGGTGGCGATCGCGGTGTTCACACCGATCAGTGCACCACGCGCGTTGACCAGCGCGCCACCGGAATTGCCGGGATTGATCGCCGCGTCGGTCTGAATCGCGTCGATCACCGAGGTGGTGTCACCCTCGCGTTGTGTGGAGACCGGGCGGTTCAACGCGGAGATGATGCCAGTGGTGACCGTGCCCTGCAGGCCCAGCGGCGCTCCGATGGCGATGACGTCCTGGCCGACCGCGAGATTGTCGGAAGTGCCGACCTTGATCGGGGTCAGGCCGGACTTGTCGACCTTGATGACGGCGATATCGGAGATGGGATCGGCGCCCAGCACGCGGGCCGCGGAACGCGAGCCGTCCTGGAAGTTCACGACGACGTCGGTGGCGGGGCGGCCATTGCTGCCGCTCACCACGTGGTTGTTGGTCATTATGACGCCGTCGGCGCTGAGCACGACGCCCGAACCCTCACCCTGTTCGGTGCCCGTGGTGACGTCGATCGACACCACCGACGGCAAAGTCTGCGCAGCCACCTGCTGGACCGAGCCCTCCGGCGCCGGCACCGAGCCGCTGTCGCGCGCGCTGGGGTCACCGCCCAACGGTTGGTTGTTGGCCGCCGTCGACGTCGAGTCGCCGTTGAGCTGGGAGCCGACGAATCCACCGACGCCGCCGGCCACCAGGCCGATCACCAGCGCACCGGCGACGAGCGCCGCGATCAACCCGCCGCGGAACTTCTTCTTGGGGCCCTGCGGCTCGGGTAGTGGTTGCGGATCACCGAAACCGGTCCCCGGCCCAGACGGACCCGCCGGACCCGATCCGGCGCCATACGCGCCGAGCGGTTCGGTGCCGGGCGCACCGGCAGGCGCCGAACCGTAGGGCTGAGCTCCGTAGGGATCAGTGCCGAATGATTGTGTCGGCGTCGTACCCTCACCGAAACCCGGTGTCTGCGACTGCGATTCCGGGTTCGATCCGGAGCTGTCGCCGTAGGTGGAGCTCCGTTCCCACGGCGCCGAGCCCGACGAGCCGTAGTGGGGTGACCCGTACTGGGGTGACCCGTACTGGGGAGAGCCGTATTGGGGCGAACCATAAGTGGGGATGGGGCCGGTCGAGGGACCGGGCGAATATCCGGGCGCACCCGACTCCTGGCCCGGACGGCCATAGGCTCCCGTCCACCCGGACTCACCGGAGTTCGGCGCGCCACCAGGGTTCTGCGCGTCATCACCGTACGGCCCGCGGTGCGAACCTCCACCCGTCATCGTCGTCCCCACATCTTTCGTCGAGAATCCCTGCCGGCGGGCGCATGTCCGCCAGTCGTGTCGTCGACACCGGTCCTGTGTCGCTCGCCCTGGTTGTCACCGCGGCTGTCCGTCACCGTTGTCGTGGCGCAGACAACCCTAGGCGATCAAGTACCTGGCCTGCGCGCGAACGCCGTCCCGGGCATCGCTGTCGAGTCATCTCTCTACTGACGAACCACCTGCGGCGTTGGTTCCATCGGCGCCGGATGCCCCGGCAATGTCATTCGGATGACTGCTCCGCCGAGGTGTGACTGTTCGGCACGTACCGTGCCACCCATGCGGACCACCACCTGACGCACGATCGCCAGCCCGAGTCCCGACCCGGGCATCGACCGCGACTGAGTGGCGCGGTAGAAGCGCTCGAACACCAGCGCCCGGTCCTCCTCCGGAATGCCGGGGCCGGCGTCGGCGACGGCCAGTTCGGCGGTGGTGGGGGTCAGCTGGGTGAGCGTGACCTCCACCGTGCGTCCGCGCGGCGACCACTTGGCGGCATTGTCGAGCACGTTGAGCACCGCGCGGGCGAGGCCGTGCTGATCGCCGAAGACGAACCACGGCATCAGCGTCGTGCTGAATTCCACATCCGATCGGCGACGACGTACCCGCTCGAGCGCTCCGGAGACCACCTCACCGAGGTCGATCTCCTCGTGCACCACTTCCGGGGCATCCTCGCGGGCGAGGTCGACGAGATCGCCCACGAGCGTCGACAATTCGCCGATCTGGGCCATCACATCCGAGCGCAGCTCCACCATGTCGGCAGCGGGCACCTGTGGTGCTCCGGGTTCGCTCGAGGCGATCAGCAGTTCGAGGTTGGTACGCAGCGACGTCAACGGCGTGCGTAATTCGTGCCCGGCGTCGGCGACCAATCTCGCCTGCTGGTCCCGGGATTCGGCGAGCGCACGCAACATCGTGTTGAAGCTCTCGGTCAACCGTGCCAACTCGTCGTTGCCGGTGACGGGGATCGGCGTGAGGTCCTGGGTGCGGGCCACCCGTTCGGTGGCCCGTGTGAGTCTGGCGACGGGTCTCAACCCCGCTCGGGCCACGGTCATGCCGGCCAGCGCGGCCAGAGCCACCCCACCGCAGCCGACCACGAAGAGCACCCAGGCCAACCGTTTGAGCGTGCGATCGGTGTGCAGCAACGACTGCGCCAGGATCAGGGTGCTGCCGTCGTCGAGTTTGCGGGCGAGCACCCGCTGGTTGTTGATCGTCCGCAGGCTCTGCGCGTTGTTGCCCGGCCGTGTCGGCGACAACGCCACCGACCGCTCGGCATCACCGAAGGGCACCTCGCCGACGGTCAGCGCGACACCGTCCGGGCGGACGAGACCGATGGAGATGCTGGTGGAGAACACGGTTCCGGTCAGCAGCGCCGCCGGACGCTGGTTGATCGTGCCGTTCTTGGCCAGCAACGTCATGCCGTCGGCACGGCTCTCCAGCCCGGTGTCGATCTCGTTGTACATCGCGCGGTAGACCACGAAGTAGGCGGCTGCGGCCATCAGACTCACCGCGAGCAGCACCACCGTCGCCGAGAGCAGTGTCACGCGCACTCGCAGGGAGACCGAGCGCGTCAACGGCATCGGCGCCCGCATCTCGCGCTCGCCGTGTTTGCGCAGGCGAAACCACCGACGCGCGGCACCTCGACGAATCCGCAGGGGCATCGAGCTGCCGGGGTTCATCGCCGACGCGTGCGGAGTCGTCGCGTGCAGAGCCGACTCATGCAGTGGTGACGACGGTGTGTCCGACGTGGTGTGTCCCTCTGTGAAGGGCAACGGCGACGCGGAATCCGTCTCGGCGCCCACCGGGGAATGTCTGGGGTTGGCCACTACGGCGGCGTCTCCCGCAGCACGTATCCGACGCCGCGCACGGTGTGGATCAGGCGGGTCTCCCCGTCGGCCTCGGTCTTGCGGCGCAGGTAGCCGACGTAGACCTCGAGGGCATTACCGGAGGTCGGGAAGTCGTAGCCCCACACCTCTTCGAGGATCCGGCTGCGCGAGAGCACCCGCCGCGGATTGGCCATCAGCATTTCCAGCAGCGCGAACTCGGTGCGCGTCAGACTGATCTGGCGTTCGCCGCGGTAGACGTCGCGGGTCACCGGGTCGAGTGAGAGATCCGCGAACGTCAGGGTCTCCGAGTCGGCGCCGTCCTCGGGGGCCGCGCGACGCAGCAGGGCACGCAAACGCGCGAGGAGTTCCTCCATCGCGAACGGCTTGGGCAGGTAGTCATCGGCTCCGGCGTCGAGGCCGGCCACCCGCTCGGACACCGAATCGCGGGCGGTCAGCACCAGAATCGGCAGGTCATCACCGGTGGAACGCAATCGCCGGCACACCTCGAGGCCGTCGAGGCGCGGCATCATCACATCGAGGATGGCGACGTCGGGTCGCTCCGCAACCACCTTCTCCAGGGCTTCGATGCCGTCACCTGCGGTGTCGACGGTGTAGCCGTTGAAGGTGAGCGATCGGCGTAACGACTCACGCACGGCCCGATCGTCGTCGACCACGAGTATTCGCATGGGTACTAGTTTTATCCACAACTACTGAGAGGTGTCTGAGCAACGCGCAGGTCGTGTGAACTTTGGCACCGAGCGTGGGACCCGTGGTGCGGGGCATTGCCGGCACCAGCGCCGCGGTGCGGTGCGCTGGAAGGAGGAAGCCCGCACATCTACCGACCACCTGTGTGAGGCCAAGTTGATTGCGGTGTAACCGCGGCATTCGGGTCGTGAAACACACGGTACCGACGCTGGGACGGTGAGCCCGCCGAGTACTTCGCCGTCGACCACCGCAACGCTGTGCGCCTATTGCGGGGTCGGCTGCGGGCTCGATCTGACGGTGTCCGGCGAGTCGGACGAGCCGATGCGGGTCCTCAAGAGCACGGGGCGCAAGGATCACCCGACGAACTTCGGTCGGCTGTGCACCAAAGGCTCCACCACCGCCGACATGCTGAATTCCGGCGGCCGGCTGACCGCCCCGCTGGTGCGTTCTTCCCGCGACGCCGAGCCGCAGCCCGCCGACCTCGACGACGTCCTCCTCGACACCGCCGGCCGGCTGCGCGCCATCATCGACGAGCACGGCCCCGACGCGGTGGCCCTGTACGTGTCCGGTCAGATGTCGATGGAGGCGCAGTACCTCAGCAACAAGCTCGCCAAGGGCTTCATCGGCACCAACCAGATCGAGTCCAACTCGCGCCTCTGCATGGCCAGCGCCGGCACCGGCTACAAGCAGTCACTCGGCGCCGACGGCCCACCGGGCTCCTATCAGGACTTCGACAACGCCGACGTCTTCTTCGTCATCGGCGCCAACATGGCCGACTGCCACCCGATCCTGTTCCTGCGGATGATGGACCGCGTCAAGGCCGGCGCCACCCTCATCGTCGCCGACCCGCGACGCACCGCCACCGCCGACAAAGCCGACCTGTACCTACCCGTCCGCTCCGGCACCGACCTCGCACTGCTCAACGGAATCCTGCATCTGCTGATCGTCGGCGGCCATCTCGACGAGGAGTTCATCGCCGAGTTCACCGACGGCTTCGAGCAGATGCCGTCCTTCGCCGAGCAGTACCCGCCAGAGCGGGTGGCCGAGATCTGCGGGATCGACGACAAGGACCTACGGGCCGCGGCGGCGTTGATCGGCACCGCCGGCAACTGGATGAGTTGCTGGACGATGGGCCTCAACCAGTCGACGCACGGAACGTGGAACACCAACGCGCTCATCAATCTTCACCTCGCCACCGGTGCGATCTGCCGTCTCGGCAGCGGGCCGTTCTCGCTGACCGGTCAGCCCAACGCCATGGGTGGCCGCGAGATGGGTTACATGGGACCAGGATTGCCCGGTCAGCGTGCCGTCACCTCCGACGAGGACCGGGCCTTCGTCGAAGAGCAATGGGACCTGCCCGCCGGAACGCTGCGCACCGACGTCGGCGGCGGCACCATCGACATGTTCTCCCGCATGGCCGACGGACAGATCAAGGCGTGCTGGATCATCTGCACCAATCCCGTTGCCTCGGTGGCAAATCGGAGCACCGCCATCGACGGCCTTCGTCGAGCCGAGTTGGTTGTCACCCAGGACGCCTTCACCGATACTGAGACCAACGCCTACGCCGACGTGATCCTGCCCGCCGCCCTGTGGAGCGAGTCCACCGGCACCATGGTCAACTCCGAGCGCAACGTCACATTGTTCTCCCCAGCCATGCCGCCACCCGGTCAGGCGTTGCCGGACTGGCAGATCATCGCTCGGATCGCCTGTGCGATGGGTTATTCCGACGCCTTCACCTACGACAGCGCCGAGGAGGTCTTCGACGAGATCCGCCGCTTTCACAACCCGCGCACCGGCTATGACCTGCGCGGTCTCACCTACGAGCGGTTGCGCCGCTCCCCCATCCAGTGGCCGTGTCCGCCGGAGGACACCGACACCGACGGGCGGCACCCCGTCCGCTACCTCAACGACGGTCACAGCCAGACGCTGCACCAGCTCAACGACGACGCCCGCCCTCGGTTGGCCTTCGCCACACCGACGCGTCGCGCACAATTCTTCGCGCGGCCGCACGTCGATCCGGCGGAGATGCCCGACGACGACTACCCGATTTTGCTCAACACCGGACGCCTCCCACACCAGTGGCACACGCTGACCAAGACCGGGCGGGTCGCCAAGCTGAACAAACTCGCACCCGGACCGTTCGTCGAGATCCACCCCGATGATGCTGCCCGGCTGGCGATTTCCGACACCGACCGTGTCGAGGTGGCCTCCCGACGCGGGCGTGCGGTACTACCGGCCCAGGTGTCCGACCGCGTCCGCCCGGGCAGCGTCTTCGTCCCCTTCCACTGGAACGACCTCTGGGGCGAGAGCCTCGCGATCAACGCGGTCACCTCCGATGCCATCGACCCCGCCTCCCAGCAACCGGAGTTCAAGGTGTGTGCCGTCGCCCTCACCAGAGTCGGTGCCGCCGAACCGCCGCCGACAGCGCGTTCGGTCCCGTCGACAGC
The DNA here is from genome assembly GCF_059511865.1 of Gordonia sp. YC-XJ4. Taxonomy (NCBI): domain Bacteria; kingdom Bacillati; phylum Actinomycetota; class Actinomycetes; order Mycobacteriales; family Gordoniaceae; genus Gordonia; species Gordonia sp. YC-XJ4. The sequence goes on along the minus strand of NZ_CM183447.1, from coordinate 1,545,191 downwards.
GCCCGCCACCGCGCCGACCGCGCCTGCCATCCCGGCGACGGCGCTCGCCACCGCGCCGACAGCGCTCGTGGACTCGCTCGCGGCGGCCCTCGGCGTCTCCGACATCACCACTCCGTCTTTCACCGAGTCCGAACGGACCTATCTCGCCGGCCTCGTGGCCGGACTCCGCGCGGCACCACCCCACGACGCGGTGCCGACACTGCCCGCGAGCGCGCCGCTCACGGCGGACACCTTGGCCTTTGTCAACGGAGTACTGGCCGGCATGTTCTCACGCTCGGCCCGCGCCAACCCGGATGCCGATGCGAGATCCGTCGAGGCGCCGGTGCCGTCACGCGCAGCGATCAGCGTCCTGTGGGCGTCGCAGATGGGCAACGCCGAAGACTTCGCCGAGACCCTGGTCGCGCGTTTACGCGAGGGCGGACATCCGGTGACGGCCACCGCGATGGACGAGTGCGATCCGAGTACCTTGTCCGGCACCGCACTGTTCGTCACGGCGACCACCGGCGACGGTGAAGCACCGGACAACGGCACCGGCTTCTGGGAGCGACTGAACGCCGACGACGCGCCCGCACTCGACGAATTGGCCTATTCGGTACTGGCTTTCGGCGATTCCAGTTATGACGACTTCTGCGGCCACGGACGCAGACTCGACGAACGGCTCGCCGAGCTCGGGGCGACGCGCCTGACCGACCGGGTGGACTGCGAGCCGGACTTCGAGGAGCCCGCCGGGGTGTGGCTCGAGCGCGTTCTCACCCGTCTCACTCCCGAGGCCCCGACGCCCACCGCCGCACGCGTCGAGGTTCGCGAACCCGCCGCGCAGGTCAGTTCGCCCGGGTATTCACGCAAGAAGCCATTGCGTACCAGCCTGATCCACAACAGACGATTGAACACCTCCGGCTCGGCGAAGGATGTGCGCAACTTCGCCTTCCACCTTCCGCCGGGCACCCTGGATTATCGGGCCGGCGACGCGCTCGGCGTCTACCCACGCAACAGCGAGAGCCTGGTTGACGAGTGGCTACACCACACACGCCTCGACCCGCAGGCCAGAGTCGAGATCCCCGACGGCCCATCGGGACCGGGTGGGACGACCACCCTCGACACGGCGCTTCGTGACCACCTCGAGATCGCGCGCCTCACACCCGATCTCGTCCGGTTCATGGCCGAACGCAGCGGCGATCAGGCATTGTCCACACTCGCAGCACCTGGCAACAAGGAGGAGTTCGGTGCATGGTCGTGGGGACGACAATCGGTCGACGTGCTGGCGACAACCCGCGTCGACGCCGACCCGCAGGAATGGGTCGACCACATCAAACCCCTTGCACCACGCTCGTACTCGATCTCGTCCTCACCCCTGACCGCACCGGGCGAAGTCCACCTGACGGTGTCCGCGGTGCGCTACAACGTGCACGGCATCCCACGGCAGGGCGTGTGTTCGACCTTCCTCGCCGACCACGCCGAGAGCGCCGAGGTGGGCGTCTTCGTGACGCCCACCAACCACTTTCGCCCGCCCGCCGACCCCGACACCCCGATGATCATGATCGGACCCGGCACAGGGATCGCACCATTTCGCGCATTCCTGCACGAGCGGCGTGCACTCGGGCACGGTGGGCGCAACTGGTTGTTCTTCGGAGAACAACACAGCGCCACCGACTTCTACTATCGCGACGAGCTCACCGACATGCTCTCCGACGGCCTGCTGACCCGCCTCGACGTCGCCTTCTCCCGCGATCAGGACCGCAAGATCTACGTGCAGGACCGCATCGCCGAACACGGCGCCGAGCTCTACCGATGGCTGCACGACGGTGCTCACATCTATGTGTGCGGAGACGCGAGCCGAATGGCCCGCGACGTCGATGCGACGATCAAAGGTGTTGTCGCCCAGTATGGAAAACTGTCGGAGAAGAGCGCCGAGCAGTACGTCAAGGCGCTCGCCGCCGACAAGCGGTATGTGCGCGATGTGTACTGACCGAGCGGGACCAGGGGCCGGGATCCCGCGGATCATGCACAGAGGTGAATTCACCTCACTGTAATGGTCGTTTAACTATAGAGAATTGGCTCGTTGCCACACTCGCCGGATGACCACAGACATCACCGTGCCGTCGGAGGGACCCACCCGCACAACCCGGGGCGCCTGGTACACCTCGCTGTTCACCTGGCTGATCGTGGCGATCATCGCCGGTATCGTCCTCGGAGCACTGTGGCCCGATGCCGGATCGGCACTCAAACCCCTGGCAGATGGGTTCATCAAGCTCATCAAGATGCTCATCGCGCCCATCATCTTCTGCACCGTCGTGCTCGGGATCGCTCACGTCGGTGACCTGAAGTCGGTGGGCCGCATCGGCGTCAAGGCACTCATCTACTTCGAGGTGGTCACCACCTTCGCGTTGATCTTCGGCCTGGCGGTCGGCAACATCGTCAAGCCCGGCAGCGGATTCAGCATCGACCCGCAAACCCTGGCCACCGGCGCCGACGCGGTCGCCAAATCGACCGGCAACGGCGAACTACCGCACACGGTCGAGTTCCTCATGAATATCATTCCCACGTCGGTGATCTCGGCGTTCGCGGAGAACGAGCTCCTGCAGGTGTTGTTCTTCGCCGTGTTGTTCGGACTGGCACTGGCGAAACTGGGATCCAAGGTCCCCGTCGTCGTCTCGTTCGTGGACCAGTCCAGCCACGTCTTCTTCCTGATCATCGGCTGGATCATGAAACTCGCGCCCGTCGGCGCCTTCGGCGCGATGGCCTATATCGTCGGCCAATACGGACTGTCGTCACTGGCGAGCTACGGAAAGCTCATCGCGTGCTGCTACCTCGCCGTAGTGCTGTTCATCCTCGTGCTGGCCGCGGTCGTCCGTGTCTTCGCCGGAGTGAATCTCTGGAAGTTCCTGCGCTACATCAAGGACGAACTGTTCATCGCGCTCGGCACCGCCTCCACCGAGGTCGTGTTGCCGCGCATCATGACCAAACTGACCTACGCCGGATGTTCGCGGACCACCACCGGACTCGTGGTACCCACCGGCTACTCGTTCAACCTCGACGGAGCCACCCTCTACCTGTCGATCTGCGTGCTGTTCCTCGCGCAAGCACTCGGCGTGAATCTCAGTCTCGGCGAACAACTGACGGCCGTCCTCGTCCTCATGCTGACCTCCAAGGGCATGGCCGGGGTGCCGGGGTCGTCGTTCCTCGCTCTGTCTGCGACGGTGACCGCCATCGGCCACGGCAGCATTCCCGTAGCGGCGGTGGCCCTTCTGCTCGGTGCCGACCGCATCATGGATTCGATGCGCGTGTCGGTGAATCTGCTCGGCAACTGCGTGGCCACCTTCGTCGTCGCCAATTGGGAAGGCCAGCTGGACAAAGAACGGATGCGACTCGTCCTCGACGGCCGTCCGGTGCCCGCGCTCGAGGACATCGACGCCATGTCCGGACAGGTGGAGTTGCTTGCCGAGGAGGAGGCCATGCTCGAGGTGGCTGCGCAGGACGTCGCGAAAGGCTGACGCGGGCCGGCGAGTTTCCGCTACGCCCACACCACGATGCGTCCGTCGCGGTCCTCGACGCGGTAGACCTCGATCGTCCCGATACCCGCTGTGGTGCAACCACCGTCGGCGAAACCGAACGCGTACTGGTGGAGCGGGCAGACGATGGTGCCGAGGTCGAACTGTCCGTCGGCGAGCGGGCCGCCCTTGTGCGGGCAGACCGCGGAGGTGGCGCGCAGCGTGCCGTCGGTCATCCGGAACACCGCTATCTGCTTGTCGCCGAGCACATATGCGCGACCCTCACCGAGTACGAGGTCGGCCATCTCGCCGATCTCCACGGGTTCCGCGGTGACGGGCTCGGAACTGACGGACTCGGAGCTGACGGACCCCGGCGCCCGGCGCACCGCGGTCACCGGACCGGTACCTGCGGCAGCGGCAACAGTGGCAGGGCGGAGGAGAATTGGGCGGGCGACTTCGGCTCGTCACGGTCGAGCCACGGGTCGACGTAGCCGGCGACCGCCTCGTCGATACGCTCCTGCAAACCCGCGACGAGATCGTCCCGATCGTCGACGAGGATCGCACGCAGCTCGTCGATCCCGATCCGCGGCACCCACGCATAGGTGCGTTCGAGCCACTTGGCGTTCTCCCGGTAGTACTGGATGAAGATGCCGCACAGGCGGATCACCTCCTCCGGGGAGTCGGCGGTGGCCAGCAGATCACCCTTGCGAATGTGCGCGCCGGCCGCACCGCCGACGTAGATCTCCCAGAGTCCGTTGCCGATGGCCACCACCCCGAAGTCCTTGCACAGTGCCTCCGCACAGTTGCGGGGGCATCCGGTGACCGCCAGTTTGAGCTTGGCCGGCGATTCCAGTCCCTGATATCGCGACTCGATGGCGATCCCCAGCGCCGTCGAGTCACCGAGGCCGAACCGGCAGTAGTCGGTGCCCACACAGGTTTTCACCGTCCGGAAGCTCTTGCCGTAGGCATAGCCCGACGGCATGCCGAGATCGGCCCACACCTTGGGGAGGTCTTCCTTGGTGACGCCCAGCAGATCGAGCCGTTGCCCGCCGGTCGCCTTGATCATCGGAATGTCGTATTTCTCTGCGACATCGGCGATCCGGCGCAGCTGTTGCGGCGAGGTGACCCCGCCCTTCATCTGCGGCACCACCGAGAACGTGCCGTCGCGTTGGATGTTCGCGTGCACCCTGTCGTTGACGAACAACGCGCCCGGCTCGCGCTGCCAGTCGGCTCCCCACACCACCCGCAGCAACGACGCCAACGGCATTTTCGCCGTCGCATCCTCCCCTCCGGGTGCGAGCGCGGCGAACACCGCGCTGACCGACCGCAGATCCTGACACCGGATCGCTTCGATCAGTGCAGGTTTCGCCAACGGGATGCACGGGACGTACCAGTCGGCGGAGGCATCGGAGGTCAATGCGTCGCCGGCCGCGACCTCGACGATGTCGGCGACGAGCCCCTTGCACGAGCCACACCCCTTGCCCGCGCGGGTGGCCGCGCACACCTCGGCGACACTGGTGGCACCACCGCGGACGCACGCCACCAGATCACCCTTGGTGACGCCGTTGCAGTTGCACACCTGCGCATCGTCGGACAGCTCCGCGGCACCGGTTGCCGCACTGGGGGTTCCCATGTCGAACAGCATCGAGATGCGTTCGTCGGGTAACGGCACCTTCTCGTCGAAGGCCTGGGTGAGGAAGCCGACCTTGGAGACGTCGCCGAGGAGCATCGCGCCGATGAGTTTGTTGTCGCGCACCACCACCGACTTGTAGATGCCGTTGCGCGGTTCGTAGAACTGGACGAACTCGTCGTCCTCGCGTTCCGGGCCCTTGACACCCATCGCCGCGACGTCCACTCCCGCCACCTTCAGCTTGGTGGTCAGACGTGAACCGTGGTACTCCGCGTGCGGGTCGGCGCCGGTGAGTACGTCGGCGAGGACCGCCGCCTGTTCCCATAGTGGCGCGACCAGGCCGTACACCTCGCTGCGGTGTTGTGCGCATTCGCCGACGGCGTAGATGAACGATTCGTCCTCGCAACGCATCTGGTCGTCGACGACGATTCCGCGTTCGACGACGAGCCCGGCGCCGCGTGCGAGTTCGACGTTGGCGCGGATACCCGCGGTCACCACGATCATGTCGGCGGGAAGGGTGTCACCGTCGGTGAACTGCACGCCCGCAACGGTTCCGGTGTCGGTACGCAGGACAGCGGTGGTGCGTTTACCGGTGTGTACACCCACCCCGAGCGCTTCGATGGTGTTGCGCAGCACTTTTCCGCCACGCTCGTCGAGCTGCTGGTTCATCAGGTGCCCGGGTGAGTGCACCACGTCGACCGCGACCCCTTGGGTGGTCAAGCCGTATGCGGCCTCGAGCCCGAGCAGCCCACCGCCGATGACCACCGCACGAACCCGATCTCGTGCGGTGGCCATCTGCAGCATGCCGTTGGTGTCGGCGATGGTGCGGAACCCGAAAACACCGCGCGCCAACCGGCCGTCGGGTTCGCGCAAACCGTCCATGTTGGGGAAGAACGTGTGCGAACCCGTCGCGATGATCAACACGTCGAAGCCGATGACCCGGCCGCTCTCACAGGTGACCGTTTTGGCAAAGCGGTCCACCGCGACCGCGCGATCCCCGGCGTAGAGCGTGACGCCGTTGTCGGAGTACCACGACATCGGATTCAGCATCAGATCGTCGTCGTCGACCGCGTTCTCTCCGGCGAGCACGTGCGAGAGCATGATGCGGTTGTAGTTGCCGTAGGGTTCGTCGCCGATCATCGTGATGAAGAACTGGTCGCCGCCACCGCGGGCCAGGATCTCCTCGACCGTGCGAGCGCCGGCCATGCCGTTGCCGACGACGACCAGCCGACGTTTGGGCGTCGCGTCCTGATCCCACATCAGATGAGAACCATCCCGAAATCGATCACGACCTCCGCGCTGCATCCCTCCGGCGCAGCCAGGACCAGCTCGAGGATCGAATCCGGGTCGACGTCCTCGACCACCCGCAACGGAACGTTCACCGCACCCCGTGCCCCCATCGGGAAGATCCGCATGGGCGCGCCGTCGCGAGTGAGGGTCACATAGATCAGCTCGTCGGCGCTGTTGCCGCCCCGAAAGTACAACGGCTGCGCGGTCAGTCCGGAGGGCACCACATACGACAGCACCGGATCGATCGGCGCGGGCTTGGCAAGCCCGGAGCCGGTGAACGCGAAGACGCCCTGAAGGAAGTGCGGGGTACTGGCCATGGGGCCACTATCCCGACGCCGCGTGAAATACGACTTGCTGCCGTGTTACGGGGGCGTTGTCAGGCGCTCACGTGGCACCGACGCCGGGGTGCGACGCACCCCGGGGTTGCGATGTTGGCCCGGGCCGATGGACGACGGCCCGGGCCCACGGTCATCGTTTGCGCCATCCCGCAGCGCCGACCATGTCGGGGATGCGGGTGAACTTCACACGCGGGCGGCCCTGCTCCTCGCCGCGACGCCGTTCGATGCGGTCGATGGCGCGCATGCCGCGGTAGCCGATGACGTGGCGGGTTCGCTTGCGCAACAACGCTCCGAACTCCTCGGCCGCGCGCCCGGATCGGGGCAGGACACCCGCGGCGGCGTCGTCGATGAAGTCCTCCACGGTGCGTTGCGCACACATCTTGTTGGCGCCGATACCGCCACTCGGGCCGCGCTTGGCCCAGCCCAGGACATACACGCCCGGGATGACCTGCCCGTGCTCGTCGAGCATCCGGCCCTCGTCGTTGGGGAACACGCCACGCACGTCGTCGAACGGCAGTCCCGCGATCGGCACCGACCGATACCCGATGGAGCGCACCGCGAGATCGGCGGCGATGCGACGGGTGTGCGATCCGGTGCGGACGTCGACGGCCTCGACCTGCGTCTGCCCGAGGATGCGTTCCGGGGCGGAGTGGAAGAGGAACACGATGCGACGACGCTGCGGGTCGGCGGGTCCGGTGAAGTCCGGCAATTCGGCGTCGGGATCGTCGTGGACGACGACCTCCACACCCGGAATCGTCGACAGCGCACGGTATTCCGCCGAGGTGTAGGCAGCCGACGCCTGATCGCGACGGCCGAGCACGACGACCTCGTGGACGTTCTGCTCCTCGAGGATGCGTAGTGCACGGTCGGCGATGTCGGTGGTGGCCAACAACTCCGGCGGCGAAATGAGGATGCGGGCGACGTCGAGTGCGACGTTGCCGGTGCCGACGATGACGGCCCGGCCGGTCGCGGTGTCATCGCGGCGGATCGGCGGTGCAGCGTCGGCGCCGGGCACCGCGTTGTACCAGGCAACGAGTTCGGTCGCCGACGTCGAGCCGGCAAGCTCCTCACCCGGAATCCCCAGGCGCCGTGACTCACTCGCGCCAACGGCATAGAACACGGCGTCGAAGTGGTCGGCGAGCTCGGCGGGGGTGATCTGCCCCGGCCCCTCCCCCACCTCGACGTTGGTGGCCATGGTGACGCGCGGGTCGCGGTAGAGCAGGTCGAAGCCGCGCAACACGCCCTTGGTTCCCGGATGGTCGGGGGCCACGCCGGCACGCACGAGACCGCCGGGGGTGGGCAGCTTGTCGATGACGGTCACCTGTGCCTCGGTGCGGTCGAGCAGGGTCCGCAGGGCGTAACCACCCGACGGTCCGGTGCCGACCAACGCAACGCGCAGTCCCGCAGGAAGTTTCGGGATCTCCGGGTAGACCACGTCGGCGATGTTTCGACCCGCTCGCTCCGCTCCCGGCGTCGGCCACCCCGAGGTCGCGTCCGGGTTGTTCTTGTAGTAGTCGGCGTTGATCTCGACGAAGACCTTGTCGCGGGTGCCGAGCTTGTCGGCGGGGAAGATCGCGTCCACCGGGCAGGCGTCGGCGCAGGCACCGCAGTCGATGCAGGCCTGCGGGTCGATGTGCAGGATGTCGGAGGTCCCAAAGCCCCGCTCCTCAGGAGTCGGGTGGATGCAGTTGACCGGACAGACCGACACGCATGCTGCGTCGCTGCAACAGGATTGGGTGATGACAAACATCAGAGCATGTGCACTTTCCGGTAGTAGTGCATCGCCGGGCGGGTCAGCAGGCCCACCTCGTCGAGGAACTCCATCAGGTGCGCGCAGCTGCTGCGGATCATCGACTGGAAGTGCGAGTTGTGGTTCATCTCCTCGACGGCACGGTCGGCGTCGAGTCCGGCATCCTCGAATGCCTTGCGCTGCACCAGGCTCGACACGATCATGTACGCGGCCACCGACACATACAGCGCACTGAACTGGCGGCGGGCCCAGCTGATTCCCTGCATCGACTCACGAACCTCTTCGCGCGCGAACTTCATGTGCCGCGATTCCTCGAGGACGTGGATCTCGTTGACGGTGCGGATGAACGGGAGCACCCGCTCGTCCCGCATGCAGCCGCGCTGGAAGACGTCAAGGACCTCTTCGGCGACGAGGATGCCGGCGTAGGCGACCTCGTTCTTGGCGGTGGCCTTGAAGAATCTGCCGAGCCGTCCGACCCACTTGGTGGGCTTGTACGACGTGCCGACCATCTTTTCGCTGGCCTTGGCGAACATGATCGAGTGCCGGCATTCGTCGGCGATCTCGGTGAGCGCGAACTGGAACTCGGGGCTGTGGTAGGCCCCGAGGTACTGATCGCGGACGACCATTTCCTGCAGGATCATCTCGAACCAGATGCCGATGTTCATGATCGACGCGAACTCGTGGCGGGTGACCGAGATGCGCTGCTCCTCGGTCAGTTCGTCCCAGTAGGCGGTGCCATAGAGCGACGACCATTCCGGGCTGCAGCCGTACTTCGTCGGGTCCATGGGCAGAGACCAGTCGATCTCGGTCATCGCATTGCGCGACAGCCGGGCCGCCGACGCGAGCAGGCGCGTCGACACCTCGTCGGTTCCCTGGTCGTGCATGCTGACGACGACTCCGTCGTCGTCAGTGGGGGTGTGAGGAGCTGTGCGGTCCATTGCGGCGGTCATGTCGCGGTGCCTCCGTCTCGGTCGGGTCTTTCTATGACAACGGCTGATGTCATATCAACGCTTGTTGTCAAGATAGCAGTCCCGTGTGACCTGGTAAACAGCTTCGCTACTATACTCACCAGTAAGTTCTGAGTGGTACCACGTTTGCGCAGGTCACACCGAGGAGTGCACATGTCTTCCATCTTCATCACCGGCGGTGCGTCGGGCATCGGGCTGGCGACGGCCGAGCGGTTCGAGCGCGAGGGGTGGACCGTTGGCGTCTACGACGTGAACCCAGAAACACTCGACAAGGTGGCCGCCAATCACCCCGACTTCATCACCGGCGTCCTCGACGTCCGCGAACCACAACAGTGGGCCGACGCGCTCGCCGCGTTCACCGAACACACCGGCGGCACCCTCGACGTCCTCGACAACAACGCGGGCATCCTCGTCGCGGGACGCCTCGACGAGATCACCCCCGAGGCGATCCGCGCGCAGATCGACATCGACGCGCTGGGCGTGACCCTCGGCGCGCAGGCCGCCTACCCGTACCTGAAGAAGACGCCGGGCGCGCACCTGGTCAACATCGCCTCGGCGTCGGCGATCTACGGCCAGCCCGGCATCGCCACCTATTCGGCCACCAAGTTCTACGTCGCCGGCCTCACCGAAGCCCTCGAACTCGAGTGGGAGCACGAGGACATCCGCGTCGTCGGCATCTGGCCGCTGTGGGCCAAGACCGCCCTCGCCGACAACGACGCCAAGTCGACCAAGACCCTCGGGGTGCGCATCACGCCCGAGGAGGTTGCCGAGAAGGTCTACGAGTCGGTGAACCCGAATCGCATCGATCGCCTGCTGCACCGCACCAGCTACTCCGTCGGCACCCAGACGCTGTTCCTCAACAACGCCGCCAAGTTCATCCCGAACTTCCTGAACCGCACCGTCAACAAGCTGATCGCGCAGTAGGCCCCCGATGGTCGAGGAGCCCGGTTCCCCGATGGTCGAGGAGCCTTTTCCCCCGATGGTCGAGGAGACCCGCGCGAGCGCAGCGAGCCGGAGCGTCTCGAGACCACCGCACGCCAACGCTGGAACCCGAAACCTGCCCTGACACACGAGGTCTCGAGGCTCGTCGCTGGCGCTCCTCGGCACCTCGACCACCGGAAAAGGCGCCCCGCCGGAGCGCCCGCCTACAGATATAACTTCCACCGCAGCGGACCACCGACCCGAAAAATCGCCGTTTTCAGCCCGATTCGGTGGAAACTGTATTCCCCCGATGGTCGAGGAGCCCCGCGCGAGCGCAGCGAGCCGGAGCGTCTCGAGACCACCGGGCAGAATAACCCCGTTACGAATCGACCTCGCCCGGCCGCTTCTCGGCCCGGCGTCGCGGTAACCGCAGGGTCGGCCAGACGGTGGTCCGACGCGGGGCGACGGGCAGGCGCCATCGGAACGCGAGTCCGCACAGACGCAGGGTCGTGGCCATCGCGGCCCCCGCCACCAGCAACACCCCGTGCGCCGAGGGGAACATGGCGTGCCCGGCGACGTACACACCGGCACCGACGAGGGCGGGCACCGCGTAGAGATCGGCCGGCTGCAACAGCAGCGGCACCTCGTTGACCAGAACATCGCGGATCACACCGCCACCGATGGCGGTCAGCATCCCGACGAGCACCGAGGCCAACGCACTCGCGTGCAAGCCGACGGCGACGCTCGCACCGGTCGTGGCGAACAGTCCCATACCGAAGGCATCGAGCACCAGGATCGTGCGACGCAACTCGGTGAAGGCCGGATGGAAGAAGAACACGACGACACCGGCGATGGCCGCCGTGGCGACCGGCTGCCAGGTCTGCAGAGACGTGGGCGGGGTGACCCCGAGCAGCAGGTCACGCAGGATGCCGCCACCAACGCCGGTGAGGATCGCGACGGTGAGGATGCCCCAGAGATCAAAGTCCTTGCGCACGCCGAGCACCGCACCCGACGCGGCGAACACGGCGATGCCGGCAATGGTGAGAATCTGCAGCAACACGGGTACTCCTCACGGCAACCGCCTCTCACAACGACGACCGCCCCGAGAAACTCCCGGGGCGGTCGGTACGTTGTGGACCGGCTATCCGGTCAAACGTTCGCTCAGCGGCGATCGAGATCGATGATGCCGGCCTGCGCGGCCTTGACGAGGCGACGCGGGATGCGCTGCGCGACGCCGTTCACCTTGACCTCTTGCAGTGCGGGGTTGTCCGCCTTCCACTGCGAACGACGGCTGCGGGTGTTCGCCCGCGACATCCGGCGCTTCGGTACAGCCATGATCGTGCCCTTCTCTACGTGGTCTCGCCATTCATCCGCACCGAGTACGGGGGATGATTGCTCCTGGTCAGCGCGTCCGCGGCAGTTAGGCGCGACACGCAACCCCACCAGACTACCCGGCGGGTGGTCGCGGATCCAAAACGTGCCATCACCCCCGACCAGGGGTGGTCACGACGAACTCGACGACACCGCCGCGAAACCACCGATCAGTACGTTGATGACGATGTAGACGATGAAGATCACGAGCGCCGCGGCACCGATGATGATCCCGGCGAGTGCCAATCCCTCGCCTTCCTCGGTGCCTTGCGAGTCCCTGATCTGGTTTCGCGCGATGACCCCGAACACGATCCCGAGCCAGCTCAGGCACCCACAGCCGACGAGCGACACGACGAGCGCCGCGATGGCCATCGGATTCGTGCGCTTGGCCGGCACACCGATGTATGGCTGCCCGTATCCCGGTTGTCCGTACCCCGGCTGCTGCCCGTAACCGGGCTGTCCATAGCCCGGTTGCCCAAAGCCCGGTTGCCCATAGGAGGGCTGACCGTAACCCGGCGCAGCCTGACCGGGCTGGCCGTAGCCGGGCGTCCCGGACGCCGGATACTGCTGTGCGCCGTACGCGGGCGGGGTCGACGACGCCGGCGGCGTCGGCGGCTGCAACGGCGGCAGCCCCGCACCCTGCGACGGTGTCGGGGGCGAGGGGTTCAGCTGGGTCGACTGCCACTGCGACGCGTCGTCGGACGGTGTGGTCGGCTTGCTGAAGTCGATCTTGGGGTGATGGATCGTCGTCTCGTCATCCGGCGATGCGCCGGAGTCCGGTGAGTTCCCGCGGTCATCCTGCGGTGTGGACATGCTTCGACCTTCCTGATCGGCCGCCCGGAGGCGTGATGCCGATCAGGATAGCGAACCGGTCGGTCACCACCGCGCACCGAAGCCGGCGACTCATCCGTTCGATCGGTACCGGTGACGCGGCAATACACTCGTCCGGGTGTCAGGCGTCGTCTCCGGTTTCACCGCGATCTTCATCATGGTCGGCGTCGGATTCCTCCTCGGCCGGACCGGGCTGCTCGGTGAACATGCCCATGAGGTGCTCTCCCGGCTGGTCTTCTTCGTCGCCACCCCGGCGCTGCTGTTCTATTCGCTGGTGACCACCGACCTGTCGGTCGTGTTCTCCTCGACCCTGGTCATCGCCGGCGGCAGTGCGCTGATCATCGGGCTGCTGTACTTCGTCGTCGCAAAGGTGTTGTTACGCAGACCGACTCCCGATCTGGTCATCGGCGCACTGTCGTCGTCGTATGTCAACAGCGTCAATCTCGGTGTGCCGATTGCGATCTTCGTGCTCGACGACGCGTCGTTCATCGCGCCGCTGTTGCTGTTCCAGATCCTCATCTACTCGCCGATCGCGTTGACCGCACTGGATCTCACCGCGCTGGAACGCGGGACCGGTCACCCGTTCCGTGATGCGATCGTGTTGCCGCTGACCAACCCGATCGTCATCGGCGGCGTGCTCGGGGTGGTCATCTCCGCGATCGGATGGACCCCGCCACAGGCGATCCTGGAACCGTTGAAGATGCTGGGCAATGCCTCGGTGCCGGGAGCCCTTCTCGCCTTCGGCCTGTCGCTGACCGGGGTGACGGTGTTCAAGAAGGGGCAGAGCCCGCGACGCGACATCGTACTCGCGACCGTGCTGAAGACCATCGCGATGCCGGTCCTCGTGTACGCGATCGCCCGTTGGGGCTTCGGCGAGCAGGGCCACAAACTGTTTGCGCAGACCGTGATCGGCGCCCTGCCGACCGCGCAGAACGTTCTGGTCTACGCCACCCGATACCGGCGCGGTCAGGTGCTCGCCCGCGACACCGCGTTGATCACCACACTCGCGTCGATCCCGGCGATCGCGATCATCGCATGGCTCCTGGCCTGATCGCCGGCGGGCTTCGCCCCAATCAGTCGAGTGACACCGATCAGTCGAGTGACACCGATGCCGTCGAGAACTCGCCCGCGGCGCCGACGGCGATCTCCTCCTCGCGCTGATGGGCGCTCATCGGGTGTCCGCCGCGCGGAATGGCGAAGGCCGCCAACGCCGCGGCGAGCGCGAACGCTCCGGCGCCCAGCAGAAACGCCACCCGGTAGGCGTTCTCGGTGGGCAACGCCACCGGCACACCGTGCACCGAGTGCACCGCCACCTCGGCGGCGAGCACGGTGATGATGACGGCACTTCCCACCGCGCCACCGACGGTCCGCATGATCGAGTTGATGGAGTTCGCGATTCCGGTCTCCTGTGGCTCCACGTTGGCGACGAGCAGCGCCGGCATGGCCGCATATGCCGCTGCCACAGCCACATTCGCGACGATCAGGCCGCCGATCATCTCGCCGGTGTTGTCGTGCAGCACGGTGAGCATCATCATGCCGACGACCCCGACGATCCCCGCGCCGAGCAGCACCACCCGCGGCCCACTCCGGGCGACGAGCAGTCCGGCGATGGGTCCGACGAGGATCGACACGATCGCCGCGGGCAGCATGAACACGACGCTGGTCCGCAGGACCGAGGCACCGAACCCGTAGCCCGCCAACAGTTCCGGCGTCTGCACGAAGTAGGTGGCGCCGAGGAACACGCTGAACATCGCGAAGCCGACGCACAGTGATGCGGTGTTGGTCGCGAGCACCGCGCGATGTTTGAGCAGATCCACCGACACCAGTGGCGTCGCCCGGCGCGATTGCAGGACCCAGAATCCGACGAGGACGACGACGGCGGCGACGTAGAGGCCGATCACCCGCGCCGATCCCCACCCCCAGTCGTGGCCCTGCGAGGTCGGCAACAGCAGACACACCAGTCCGATCGCCAACACCAGAGCGCCCGCATAGTCGACGCGTCCACCCGATCCCACACGGTTCGGGACGGCGGCGAGCATCAGACCGATCACCACGACGGTCATCGCCACACACAGCCAGAAGATCCGGCGATAGTCGGCGTCGTTGCGGGTGAGCAGCCCGGTCGCCACCAGGGCCAGCCCGCTGCCCACGCCGAGCGCCGAGGCGGTGATCGCCATGGCGGCGGTGAGTCGCTCGCGCGGGAGTTCTTCGCGCAGCACGCTGATCGCCAGCGGGAACAAGCCGAAGCTCGCACCCTGCAGCACCCGTCCGACGATGAGCACGTCGATCGAATCGGCAAGCGCGGCAACGAGACTGCCGGCGAGCGTCAATGCCAGCGCGGCCAGGATCACGCGTTTGTGACCGTAGACGTCTCCGAGACGACCCAACAGCGGGGTGAACGCCGACGCGGCGAGCATCGTCGCGGTGGTCACCCAGCCCACCGTGGTCAGCGAGACGTCGAGTTGCTCGCCGATCTGCGGCAGTACGGGCACCGCGAGGGTCTGGATCATCGAGAGCAACAGGACCGACGCCGCAGCGGCGACGATCACGAGCGCCGGGGACACCGGACGCCGGGTGGTCGAAGAAGACATGCCGACCACCATAGAACAGAAATCGACAGTGTGTCGATTCAGATCGACGTGACGTCGATTATGTGCCGTTCCCTACGATGAACCCATGAGTTCCGCCAAGACCGCGGCTGCGGGTCGTCGGCGCGGCGCCCCGACCAAGGGCGACCGACGCGAGGAGCAGATCCTCGCCGCCACCCGGAGGCTGTTGTCGCATCGGCCGATCGGCCAGGTCACCATCGACGAGATCGCCTCGGCGGCCGGCATCTCCCGCACGAGCTTCTACTTCTATTTCCCGTCCAAGCAGGCCGTCCTGGCCACACTGATGGAACAGACCTGGAACGAATTCACCAGCACCCATGAGTGGTTCGACTCCGACGGCCCCGACCTCGACGGCCTGCGCGCCCAGTTGGCGGCGGTCGCCGCGATCTGGCGCGACAACGGTCCGATCCTCGCGTGCGCGGCGCAATCAGGACAGTCCGACTATCCGCCGCTACAAGAATTCCTCGGCCGCGCGAGGGAACGCTTCGTGGCCAGGCTCGCCGCCAAGATCGAGCGCGACCGCGCCGCCGGTCTCGCCCCGGACGGGCCGGCCGCCGCCGAACTCGCCACCCTGGTCGCCATCGTGCGTGACGGGCGGCTCGCCGAACTCGCACAGGGCGACCCCGACGACGCGCGTGATGCGCACGCCCTCGACGCACTCACCCAGACGATCGGCCGGATGATCTACGGGCGGGTGGGCTGACGCAGCGGCCGCCTCAGTGCCCGCACTGCCAGGGCTTCCGCGGCTTCTCACCGCGCTCTTTGCGTTTCACGTCCACCCCACCCATCAGTGCGAAGCCGGTGACGTGAATCGTGGGTGCGCCCGGCGCACCCGGCCCCGACGCCTTGTTGCTGAATCCGCCCATGATGGCGCCGCCGCCGACCTCCACGGCCACATCCGGCGGCACGGTGATGTCGACGCCGCCCATGATGGCGACGCACTCGATCGTCAGATGCGGTGCGGTGAACTCGACCTCCCGCAGGTCGATCTCCACGCCGCCCATGATCGCGGTGGCCGAGAGCTGATCGGCGACGGCCGCCTGCCCCTTGAGCTCGCTGCCCGACATGATCGCCAGACGGCTGCGGATCGGTTCGCGGCCGCTCCCGGTCGTCACCGTCGAGGGATACGGCGCGTCGGGCTCCGGTAGCGCCACCCCGAGCTGGGTGACCGGCAGATCGTCGGTGAGGGCATCGAGCTCACCGAAGGTCTTGGCCATCACCGCTTTTCCCGCTCGCTCCTCGTACTCGGCGGGGGTCAGGCTCCCCTGCTCCATCGCCGCCGACAAGATCTCGTGCACCAGTTCACGATCGGCGTCGGCGGCGCGCATCCGCGATCGACGGTCGTCGTCGTAGGTCGGGTCCTCTGCAGTGCTCACCCGTTCAGACTAGGCCGGTCGAGCCGGCCCCGACATTGGTGAACACCCTGAGATCCGACCCTGAGATCGCCACCGGAGTGCCCGGTGTCTGGCACGATCGGGCCATGCGGCGAGTGGGCAAGGTCTTGATGTGGCTCGGCATGATCGCGGTGGTCGTCAGCCTGGGCGCGGGCATTCCGATCGCGGTGATCGGGCTGTCGAAGGTCTCCGACACCTCGGCGCGGGCGTTCGAGATCCGAGGGTCGGCGACACACCACCTCGACGCCGGCGACACCCTGGTGCTCTATGCGCCGGGAACACAGTCCGACGCCGCCGAGGACGCCTTACCGTCGTGCGCCGTCAACGGCCCGGGAGCCCAACGCCGACAGTCGAATTCGACCTACTCGTTCACCTACCGGAACACCACCGTGCGGTCCTTCGCCCAGTACTCGATCACCAGCGGCGGTGTGTACGCGCTCGATTGCGGCGACTCCTACGTCGTCGGCGCCCCGCCGGTGCCGGTGGGCGGGCTGTTCTCCGGCATCGGCGGCATCCTGCTCGCGGTCTTCGGCGGCGGCTTCGGTCTGGCCGTCGCGATCACCGGTCTCGTCCTGTGGCTGATCGGACGGCGGCGCACACCCCCGCCGGCACCGCCTGCTCCCTCGTCAGCCCCGCCGTGGCCCCCGGCGTGAGCGCAGGTAGTCGCCGACGACCGCCGCGCCGAGACCGTCGACGTCGGGGGCGATGACCCGGCCCCCGATGCGGCGGGCGATCTGATCCATGAAGTGCGCCAACCCGGGATCCTCGCCGAGCCGGAAGAACGTGACCTGCGCGCCGAGGCGGGCGACGTGGTCGAGCTCGCGGACGGTCAATGCGATGGTCTGCGGGTGCGGCGGATAGAAGAAAAACGGCTCCCCGCTCGGGTCGAGGTGCGCGGTCGGCTCACCGTCGGTGACGACGAGCACCACCGGTTGCGCATTGGGGAACCGACGCAGATGCCGACCGGCCAGCAGCAGCGCGTGGTGCAGGTTGGTGCCCTGCTCCATACGCGGTTGCAACCCGGTCAGTTCGGCGATGTCGATCGACCGGGCGTAGCGACCGAACGCGATGAGATGCAGTTCGTCGCTGCGGAATCGGGTCGAGATGAGGTGATTGAGCGCAATCGCCGTGCGCTTCATCGGAGTCCAGCGGCCCTCCATCTCCATGGAGAACGAGGTGTCGACGAGCAGCACCACCGCGGCCTGTGTTCGGGCCTCGGTCTCGGCGACCTCCACGTCGCGCACGTCGATCCGCACACCCGGATGCAGGTCGCTGGTCGGATGCCCTTCCGCGGCGGTGCGCAACACGGCGTTGGCGACGGTGCGCGAGACATCCCAGGGGTCGGTGTCCCCGTAGGCCCATTCGCGGGTCGAGCCGGTCGGCTCGCCGAGCAGCCCGCTGTTGCGGGTCTGCCGGTCGCCGCGAGCGCCCATCTGGTCGGCGATGTCCCGGAAGATCGCCTGCCCGAGTTGACGCATCGCCTTGGGGCTCAATCGGAGTCGGCCGTCGGCGGTCCGGTCGAAGAAGCCCTCCTCGCGTAGCGCCTTCTCCAGTTCCTGCAGGGTGCGGGCGTCGACGCCGGCCTGCTCACCGAGTTGCCGTTCCAGCGCGTCGATGTCGATGTCGTCCATCTGCGCACCGGCGTACTGCTGGGACAGTTGCTCGGAGAGCGCCTCGAGTTCGGAGATGTCGCGCAGTGCCGCGGCCCCCTCCCCCAGGCCCATCTGCTGATCGCCGGAGAACTCCTGGGCGTTGTCCCAGTCGAGCCCCGGCCGGGCCTGCCGCAGCGCCGAATCCATTTGTGCGAGTTGACTCATCAGGTCCGGCGACCCGAATGCCTGCTGTGCGAGCTGATCGAGTTCGGCCCGCTGCTCGGGCGTCAGCGAGTTGTAGAACTGCTGGGCCGCGGCAGCCCGCTGCGCCAGCGAATCGATGAGTTCTTCGGTGTTGCGTGGGTTCTCGGGAAAGTACTCGCCGTGTTTGTCCATGAACTCCTCGAACGCCTGCGAGGTGTCCTCACCGCGGTTGTGGGCGTTGAGGAGCTCGTTGAGGTCGGCGAGCATGTCCGACACCCGCTGCCGGTCGGCGTCGGTGGCGCCCTCGAGCGCCTCCTTCATCCCGGCGAAACGCTGATCGAGCAGTTCTCGACCGAGGAGATCCTTGATCTTGTCGTAGTCCTGCTGCGCCTCGGGGCTGCGCCACCGGTAATCGGAGAGTTCCTCGACGGCCTGCGCGGTGGAGGCCGGGAGACTGCCGATCTGCATCTCGGCGAACCGTGCATCGTCGTCGAGGTCGCGGGCGAGTTGTTTGCGTTCGTTGAGCACCGCCCGGTCGAGGAGTTCACGGATCTCGGTGAAGGTGCCGTCGAGATTGCGCTTCTTGAGCAACTCCTGACGCCGCCGGTTCACTTGCTCGCGAAGCTTGTCCAGACCCCGCATGTCCTGCGACCCGCGTCGCAGGAACTCCTGCAGCGCCCGTTGCGGGCTGACGCCGGCCATCACGTCGTCGCCGATCTCGCTCAGCGCTTCCCGCAGATCCACCGGCGGCGCCAACGGATCCGGCCCACCGGTGTAGCGCTGATACCGGGATCGGTGAAAATTCTTCTGCACCATGGGTTTCTCCCGAGTTGGTCGAATCCGCCGGGACTCGGCCCGGCCGTGGATCGCAGGAATGCGTGGATCGGCGGTTGCTCAGCCGTAGATCGTCTGCCCCGACTCGTCGGCTTCCTTGCCGATGCGTCGCGCGAGGAACAGTCCCTCGAGGGCGAGTTCGACGGCGCTGGCCCGTTCGCCGTCGGAGCCGGCCTCGAGTCGCTCGGCGATCTCGTCGATCACCGGCGCGGTGGTCTCCGGCGACGGCAGCGAGTCGAGGAAGTCCGCGGCGGGCACCCGGTCACCGGTGACCACGAGCTCGCCGGCCTCCAATGCCGACACCAGCGGCGCCATGTCGATGCCGCCGAGGTGGGCACGCACCGTGTCGGCGACGGACTTGCGCATCAGGTGCTCGAGGATCTCGAGTTCACGTCCCTCTTCGCCGGACTCGAACTCGATCTTGCCGCGCAGCACCTCGATCACCGATTCCAGATCGACGACGCGCGCCACCGGCACCTCTTCGCCGGTGACGGCCGCGCGGTGCAGCGCCGCCGCGGCAACGGTCTCGGCGCCGGCGATCGAGAACCGCGCCGACACACCCGAACGCTGATCGATCGACGGGTGGTCGCGGGCGTAGCGGGTGAACCGCGCGAGGATCTCGGTGATGAAGGTCGGGACCGTGGCGGTGAGGTCGGCCTCCTGCTCGATGACGGCGACCTCGTCGTCGAGTTCGATCGGGTAGTGCGTGCGGATCTCGGCGCCGAAGCGGTCCTTGAGCGGGGTGATGATGCGCCCGCGGTTGGTGTAGTCCTCGGGGTTGGCGCTGGCCATCACGAGCACGTCCAGCGGCAGGCGCAGCGTGTAGCCGCGGACCTGGATGTCGCGTTCCTCCATCACGTTGAGCATCGAGACCTGGATGCGTTCGGCCAGGTCGGGGAGCTCGTTGATGGCGACGATGCCGCGATGTGCCCGCGGGATGAGCCCGAAGTGGATGGTCTCCGGGTCACCGAGGCTGCGCCCTTCGGCGACCTTCATCGGGTCGATGTCGCCGACGAGGTCGGCCACCGAGGTGTCCGGCGTGGCGAGCTTCTCGCTGTAGCGCTCATTGCGGTGACGCCATTCGATGGGCAGGTCGTCGAGGAGGTTGGCGGCCTTGCGGATCGATGCCGGGGTGATCGGCTCGTAGGGATGCTCGCCGAGTTCGGAGCCGGCGATCACCGGCGTCCACTCGTCGAGCAGGCCGACGAGGGTCCGCAGGATGCGGGTCTTGCCCTGGCCGCGTTCGCCGAGCATGACGACGTCGTGTCCGGCGAGCAGTGCACGTTCGAGCTGCGGGATGACCGTCGCCTCGAACCCGACAATGCCCGGCCACGGATCGCGGCCCTCGCGCAGCGCGGTCAGCAGGTTGTTACGGATCTCGTCGCGGATGCTGCGCTGCACATGACCGCTTGCACGCAGTTCACCAAGGGTGCGAGGAGAGGGATGACGGGTTTCGGTGGTCGTTGAACCGCCGGTCGGGGCGTCGGTCGTGAAATCCCCGGATGTGAAGTCTTCTGCCACCTCATCCACGGTACGCCGGAGGGCCGCGGTCGCGCCCGGTTCGCCGACAGCGCCCCTGCTTTCGCCGACAGCGCCCTCCACCTCGCCGACAGCCCTTTGGCGAGCGCTGTCGGCGGTGGGGAGGGCGCTGTCGGCGAGGTCCGGCTACCCGGTGGTGGCGGTGCGGTGCCGGCCGGTGCGGTGGCCGCCGAAACCGGCGGTCGGGGCGGTCGAGCCAGGAGTTGCCGAACCGGCGGTGGTGGTCGAACCGGTGGTCGTGCTCGCCGGAGTCGCCGTCGTCGACGCGGGTTGTGGTGTCGGCGCCACGGTCAGGTCGTACACCGTGTAGTTGCCGATCGTGGTGCCGTGGAAGTTGGCCTCCACCCACTGCTGGATCTGCGTGGTCACCGAGGACCGCCCGCCGCCGAAACCGGTGCCGCCGAAGGCTTTGGTGATTGCGCTCATCAGCTCCGCATTGGCGCTGCCGTTCTGCGACGAGGTCTCCGGGGCGAGGTAGTAGCCGATGTCCTTGTCGGCGACGTACTTCTGGAACTGCGCGAGGCTGGGCGCCGGGTCGTTGGAGAATCCGCCGACCCCCATCACCGGCACGTGCGCGGCGAGTTCGACCCCGGCCGCGGAACTGGTCCGCGACACCGCCGCGGCCCACCGTGCGTGACTGCTCTGCAGCATGGTCTGGAGTTGGGTGGGCAAGGTCGTGGAGCCACCGCCGAATCCGCCGAACCCACCGAATCCGCCTGCACGGCTACCCGACGACCCGGTGCCCGACGACCCGGTACCGCCGCGGCCGGAGTGCGTCGTGCCGCCGAATCCGCCGTGCCCGCCTGCGGTGCTGCGTTCGGGCAGCACCGACGGGCTGCCACCGGTGTGCGAGATGGTGTCGCCGGTGATCGCATATGCCGCCGGCGCCGCGAAGATGCCGATCATGCCGAGCACCCCTACCGCCAGCGCGATCCGACGTCCGAAGGTCGACGGCAATGCGACGAGCAGGGCGGCGACGATGCCCGCGACGAGCACCACCCACCGCAGCCAGGGCTGCCAGTTCGGCTCGTGATCGAGGAGCACGAACGACCAGATGGCTCCCGCGGCAATCATCGCGGCCAGACCGAAGCGGGCGGTGTAGCGCTGCCAGCTCACCGAAGCATCACGCGCAGTCCAGGTTTGGTGGACGCCCAGACCGACGAGACCGGCGATGGGCGGAGCGATCGCCAGCGAGTAATACGGGTGCGCGATACCGCTCATGTACGACAGGACCAGTCCGTCGACGAGCAACCACAGACCGAACAGCAGGGTTGCCGCGCGCACGAGGTCGGTGCGGGGACGACGCCCACGCAACGCCAGGACGACGATCAGCGCGATGAGCGCGGTCGGCAACAGGAACGAGACCTCGGCACCGAATTCCCCGGTGAACAACCTCGTGATCCCCGGCTGGGCACCGAACATTCCGCCGCCGAATCCGCCACGGCCGCCACCACCACCACCGAAACGCTGCGCCAATTGCGGGTTCTCACGCGCGAAGTCGGCCATCGCATTGGCCGGGTTGCCGTGGGCACCACCGCCACCACTTCGGCCTTCGACACGTTCGAGCCCGTTGTAGCCGATGACGAGGTTCATGAAGTTGTTGTCGGTGGAGCCGGCGAGATAGGGCCGCGACGATGCGGGCCACAGCAGCGTCAGCACGACATACCAGCCCGCCGAGAGCATCAGTGCCACAGCGGCAATCACCAGATGCCACATGCGTCGCCAGAACGTCGGCGGGGCCGCGATGAGGTAGACCGCGCCGAGCGCGGGCAGCACCATCAGGCCTTCGAGCATCTTGGCCAGGAATGCGAATCCCAGTGCGACACCGGCCAAAGCGAGCCACCGCGCCGATCCTCGCGCGGTGGCGCGCAAGGTGCAGTAGGCCGCTGCGGTCATCAGCAGCACCATCGCGGCGTCGGGATTGTTGAACCGGAACATCATCGCCGCGACCGGGGTGATCGCGAGCGCGAGGCCGGCGATCAGTCCGGCCGACCGACCGGCGACGCGGGTGACCATCGCGTACATCAACGCGACGGCGGCCACCCCCATGAGGGCTTCGGGGATCAGCATGCTCGCCGAGGAGAATCCGAAGATCTGGCCGGACAGGCCCATCACCCACTGCGACACCGGTGGCTTGTCGACGGTGATGAAGTTGGACGGGTCCACCGAGCCGAACAGCAGCGCCTCCCAGTTGCGCGACCCGGCCCACGCCGCTCCGGCATAGAAGGTGTTGCCGTACTGGTTGGTCGTGATGTTCCACAGGTAGAGGACGGCCGTGGCGATGAGGAGTAGTGCCAGCCACAGCCGGTCGCGCGCGGTGGCCGGTGGCAGCGTCGAATCCGCGGAAACCGACAGATCGGATCCTCGATGGTGGCTGCTCGGAGCATCATTCGCAGTGGTGTCGAACGGAGCGACACCGGGTTGGGTTGCGGTCACGATGATGATCGTGCGCCGGATGCACTGACTTTCCGGTGTGGGCAAGCTGTCAGCTTGCTGTGAGGCAACTGGTTCCTTTGCGGGAGTTGAGAGAATGTCGTATTCGCCGGGGATGCCGTGTCGGTTTCACCCGATTGGCCGCCAGGCCGGGTCGCGTCCGATGAAGCCCGCGAGCCGGGTGACGGGGTCGGCGTCGGCGGGTACCGGCATCGCCGGACCGTACTGTCCCGAGGACCGGAGCATGTCCTCGATGCCCTGCATGCCCGAATAGACCTGGGCGGCGAAGTCGGTGTCCAGCTGCGGATCCCGACCGGCGGCGGTGGCCAGATCCCAGGTGTGCAGAAAGATGTCGGTGGTGTAGAACCGGTCGATCGCGTCGGCCAGGCGCAACTCCCCGACCATCGGGTGGGTGAAGGTCGCCTCCGCGTCGGGGCCGTCGAGGAGCTGCTGTACCGCCGCACGCCGGGCATCCCATGCCGCTGCGGGATCGTCGGCGACCTGTGGACCCGCGGGCAATTCGACGTCGCCGGCAGCCAGGAACGCCGCAAACCAGTCGACGAGGTGCGCCACCACGTCTCGGGTCACCCACCCGTCCACCGGCGTCGGCGCGTCCCAGTCCTTCACCGCCGCAACGTGTTCGGCGAACCCCGCAGCCACGTCGCGGTGGCGGTCCGAGGCGGAGAGTTCGGCGAGCCCCCTGCTCACAGCTCACCGGCATCGAGCATGCGGTCGAGGCCGGCATAGCCCTCGTTCACGCCGACCTCCATGCCGGAGGCGAGCCAGCCATCGCGCGCTTCGAAGCTGTCACACAGGGATTGGGCATGCAACCGGGTGCGGCCGTCGCCGAGATCCTCGAACCACAGGGTCTCCAGCGACACCTGGTCGGGCATCCCCTCGAAGGTGAAGGTCTGCACGATCTTGTCGTCTGCGATGGTGTGGAAGCAGCCGCGGAAGCCGAATTCCTGGCCGTCGTGGGTGGAGACGTACCGCCAACTGCCACCGTCGCGAGCATCCCACTCGATGATGCGGCTGGAGATCGCGTCGGGGCCGACCCAGCGCACGAAGAGGTCGGGATCGATGTGCGCCTTCATCAATTGCGCAGGGGTACCACGGAAGTCACGGGTGATCCGGATGACGGGGACCTTGGGGTCCGCCTCGATCGCGGCTTCGGGATAACGGGTGCTGGTGGTCATGATGCCTGCCCTTTCGTGTCGGTGTTGATTCTCTTCGGGTTGCTGTTCCGGGGTTTGTCGGTGCCGCCGGCGGTTGCCGCCGGACCGTCGTTCATCTCCGCCAGCACGGCGTCGAGGCGCATATAGCGCTCCTCCGCACGTCGGCGGTACCGCTCGATCCACTTGGTCATGAGGTCGAACACCTCTGCTTCCAAATGCACCGGGCGCGTCTGTGCCTCACGGGTTCGGGTCACCAGCCCGGCGTCGGCGAGCACCTTCAGATGCTTGGACACCGCCTGGATGCTGACGTCATAGGGTTCGGCGAGCTGGCTGACCGTCGCGTCGCCCACCGCGAGCCGGGCCACCATGTCGCGCCGGGTCGGATCGGCCAGCGCCGCAAAGATCTTGGACAACTCGTCGGACACCGGAGTCCTTTCCCTTTCCACAACCTTTCGGTTGAATACGAGCATGCGCCCCTCCGTTGCCGTTGTCAACCCATCGGTTGAATATCTGCCCGAGTGTCGCGGCGCTGTGTACGCCGCGACGCTGTCGACCTCGGATTTCAGCGTCCACACAGGAACGCCGGCGCACCGTCGGGCCAGGGGGTACGAGGTGAAGCAGGCGCCGCGGCAGAGGTGAGACGCACCAAAGAGTGAGAGGGCATCATCATGAAGACCACAGCAAGAACACGTGTGCCGCTGGCATCGGCCATGGCGTTGGCGGCAACCCTCGCGGTCGGCGCACCCGCACTCGCCGACACCCCGGCAGCGCCCGCGTCGTTGTCGATCCAGGGCGACCTGCATCTGACCCCGACGATTCGGGTGTTGCGGATCGACGCCCAGGGATCGCGCACCGCCGGCGCAACCACCGGTACCTACACCGCGACCCTGCTCGACGGCATGAATCCCACCCCGATCCAGGTTCGCGGTCCGGTGACCTGCATCAGCGTCGACGGCAACGCCGCCTCGCTGATCTATCCGATCAGCGACATCCGCCCCTTCGGGCTCCCGGCCGCTGTAAAAGATGCTGCCGCGATCCAGATCTCGGTGCGCAAGGGCGTCAACGGAGGGCAGTCGATGGTCGGCGTCAACGGCCCGATGCCCACCGGCAGCTTCCACGGATGCGCGCCGGCCGCAACGCCGTTCGCGTTCGAAGGAACGATCCAGACCAGCGGCGGCTAGGGCTGTCGCGGTCCGATCGGCTCGTCTCCGCGCAGCGTGATGCGGTGCATCACACGGCGATTGTCGCCATAGTCACGGTTGGCGTAGTGCAGGGTGTTCCGATTGTCCCAGAGGACAAGATCACCCAGGCGCCACCGGTGGCGGACGATGTGTTCGGGCTTGGTCAGGTGCGCGTACAGCAGGTCGAGGATGCCGCGGCTCTCGGCATCGGAGACGCCCTCGATATGTGAGGTGAAGCCGGGGTTGACGAACAACGACTTGCGCCCGGTCTCGGGATGCACGCGCACCACCGGATGGGTCACGGGCGGAAGGTCGGTGACTTCCTTTCCGTCCCAGACGTTTCCGCGTCCGCCGCGCCGCTGCTTGAGGTAGTAACCGAACTCACGGCTGCCGTCGTGGACCGCCGACAGCTTGTCGACGAGTTCGCGGATCGGCTCCGACAGCGACCGGTAGGCCAGCTCGGCGTCGGCCCAGTTGGTGTCACCGCCGTTGCGCGGCAACACCACCGGGCGCAGGATCGATCCCATGGGTGGGCGCGGCATGAAGGTGACGTCGGTGTGCCAGACGTCGGCGAAACCGTTGTCGGTGCTGTCGAGCGAGTAGACCTCGGCGGGCACGTCGCCGCTGTTCCAGACGGGATGCCCGGTGGTGAGGTCGCCGAGTCGCCGGCCGAATTCGATGTGGGCGGCGTCGTCGAGGTCCTGACCGCGCAGCACGATCACCTTGTAATCGATGAGGGCAGCGCGGATGGCGCGCACCTCGTCGTCGGTGGCCGACGCGACGTCGACACCACCGATCTCGGCCCCGAAATGGGGACCGAACTCGTCGATGTCGAATTCGACGCCGGAGGCGACGGTACCCGCCGGGACGGGAGTGGACCGTGCGGGCGTGGAAAGGGCGGGCGTGGAAAGGGCGTGCTCAGGCGTGGCGGGGCCGGAAGTGGAGAGAGTCATCGGTGGTGTTCCTACTCGGATCGTGGAGTGAGATGCGGGGTCCGAGTACCACCGGCGGGGAACCATGGTGCGAACCGTCCGAGAAGCTCATCGAGTGGCCGACGAGGCGGGCGGTGACGGTTCCGGTCATGTCACCTGTGTAGTCGGCGCCGGCGGGTTCACCCAGGGTTTGCCGCACGGTGAGTACAACCTCGGTGAGGACAACCTCCATGAGTACGAGCGCACCGGCGCATCGCTCGATCACCCCCGGCACCGGTCCCGGTCGGTCACGCCGGCGCGGCCCCGGCCACCGCGGCCTCCTTGACCGCCGCGGCGACCTGCGCGCGTAACACCGTGTACTCCGGGGAATCGCGGATCTCCTCGGGGCTGACACCGAGTCGTGGGATCGGCGAGGTGATGTCGAGGGCGACCCGACCCGGCCGCGCTGTCAGGACCACGATGCGCGAACCGAGGAAGGCCGCCTCGTCCGCGCTATGGGTGACGAAAACGTTGGTCCGGCCGAGGTCGGCGCTCACCGCCCGGAGGTCCTCCTGCAGCGTTTCGCGGGTGAGAGCGTCGAGCGCGGCGAACGGCTCGTCGAGCAACAGCAACGACGACTCCCCGGCCAACGCGCGGGCGATGGCGACCCGCTGCTGTTGTCCTCCGGAGATCTCCCAGATCCGCCGATCTGCGGTGTCCCCCAGCCCGACCCGGCGCAACAGCTCGTCGCGTCGGGTTCTGCGCTGCGCCTTCGGCACTCCGGCATAACGCAGCGCGAGGTCGACATTGCCACCGACCGTGCGCCACGGGAACAGCCGCGGTTGTTGGAACACCACCCCGGCGCCGACCCCGGGCGTCGGGGACTCCCCGGCCACCGTGACCCGGCCGGAGGTCGGGGTCTCGAATCCGGCGATCAACCTCAGCAGGGTGGACTTGCCGCACCCCGAGGCGCCGACCAGAACGAGGAACTCACCCGGATCGACGCGCAGATCAACCGGTCCCACCGCCGTGACCCGGTCGGCCTTGCTGCCATAGGTCTGCACCACCTTGCTCAGCGTGATTGCCGCCGACGACTCCGAATTCGGAGTCGACACCGCAGGGCCGTGTTCGACGACGGCGTCATTGCGCGGAGAGGACACCGGGTAGCCCCTTCGTGTAGATGGCCTGCTGGAAGGTCGACAACGGGGGAGCGCTCGGGATCTGCTGTTGCGCGGCGAGGAATTCCGCTGCGCTGTGCAGGTTCTCGGCGAGATTGCCCGGTTGTCCGTCGACGCCCAGCCAGGTCGGTGAGGTCAGCTCGGCAGCGGTCAGGAAGGTTCCCTGCTTGAGTTGGTTGGCGGCATCGGTGGGCGTGGTACCCAGCTGCGCCGCAACGGCCTTCGCTGCCGCCTGCGGATCGTCGTGGATCAGCGCGAGAGCGCGGGCCTGCACCTTGCGCCAGGTGTCGACAACCGAGGGGTTGTCCTTGGCGAATTGGGTTGCCACGACACCGAGGTCGAGGGTCGGCTTTCCGGCGGTGGCCAGTTGCCGGCTGGCGATGAGTGTCTTGCCGGTCTTGCGGAGCTCGTCGAGAGTGGGGAGCCAGGTGTAGACGGCGTCGACGTCACCGCGCTGCCACGCGGCCAACGATGCCTGCGGCTGCAGGTCGATGATGTCGACGTCGGCGGGGTTCACCCCGGCCTGCGCCAACGCCGCGAGCAGGCTGTAGTGCGCCGTCGACGCGAACGCCGTGGCGACCCGTTTGCCGCGCAGATCGGCGACGGTGTTGATGCCGGTGCCGTTGCGGGCCACGAGTGCCTCGTTGTCGCCGGCGACGTCGAGGACGAATGCCACCTGATACGGGATGTTCAGTGGTGCCGAGAGTCCGCGCGCGACCGGACTCGATCCGATGGCGCCGAAGTCGATCTGCTTGGCGATGAACGCGGTGTTGATGTCGGCGCCGGAGTCGAACTTGGTCCACTTGATGTTGTAGTCCGGCAGGGCGTCCTCGAGCCAGCGATTGTTCTTGACGATCAGGTCACCACTCGGGAATGACTGGTAGGCAATACGAATGGTGGGTTTACCGGAGTCCTGACCGGAGCGGTCGACCGAGCAGCCCGTCGCCATCAGGAGGGCTGCGACCAATGTCGCGAGCAGGATCGGTACCGCGCGCAGCGGTCGTCGACGATGGGTTGTCATGTGAGGTCAGGCCTTTCCACGCCAGGGCACCGCACGGTGCTCGATGACCCGCAGGACACCGTCGATGATCAGACCGGAGAACCCGATCAGAGCGATACCGACGAGCACCACAGGGGTGTTGTTGTAATTGCTTGCGTCCTTGACGACACCGCCGATGCCGGGGATGCCGTTGAACAGTTCTGCGGCGACCACCGACGAATAGGCAATGCCCACCGAGAGCCGTATGCCGGTGAAGGTCTCAGGCAGAGACGCGGGGATGATGACGTCGCGCAACACGTCACGGCGGGAGGCTCCGAGCGCACGAGCCGCCTCGACGAGTGCGACCGGTGCCGCGCCGACGGCCGCTGTCGTGGCGACCGCCGCGGGCGGTAGGGCCGCCAATGCCAGCAGCGTGATCTTGGGCGCCTCGTCGATTCCCAGCCAGATGACGAGCAGGAAGAAGTACGCCAACGGCGGAAGGGCACGCAAGAAGGTCAGCCACGGCTCGAGTACTCGCCGGATCACCGGGACCGAGCCCATCACCAGCCCGAGTGCGACCCCGACGCCGACGCCGACCACCACGCCGACGAATACTCGCCGCAGGGTCATGTACAGGTGCTCCCACCAGTAGTAGCCCGCGTATCCAATCGAACCGTCGTGGGTCGTCGACATCTCGACGAAGGCGTGCCACACGGTGCCGAGCCGGGGAACGAAAACCTCGCTCCACACGCCACTGACCGCGACGACCTGCCACAGCACCAGAAACAGGACCAACGACAACAGCGGCAGGCCGACGTGCAGCCCCACCGCTTTCCACCGAGATCGGCCGGCGCGTCGCCCGATCTCGGGTTCCCCGCCCTGCTCCTGCGGGGTGATGTCCACGAACAAGGTCATCAGCATTGTGTAATCGCCGCCCGAGAGCACGGCGAGAGATTCCCTCACGCTGAGGAGAAGTGGCGAGGGAGTTGTCCGACCATCGACACCATGGTCTAATCCCGGCCGCGATGCCGATCCTGAAGTTCCACATTGCCGCCGTGCACAGCAGGCGAACCTCGCCGACGACGGACATTCGGCGCGCGATGAGTTCAACCCCACAACGCCCTCGATGGTGGCGCAATAGCGTTCCCCGGCACCGACGACGCTGGTGAACCCGTGCGCAACGACCACTGCGGTGGCGCATTGCGAACGCCCGCCCCACCGCACGTCACAGACCTCTCGGGCCCCCTGAACAGCGGTTATCGTCTGTACTCATGCAGTCCGAACCACCGTTCCCAGGACGCCCGGCGCCACCCGGTCGCGTCCGCGCCGACAACGCCCGCGTCGTCGCCGACGTCCTTCGGCGAGCGATTCACGACGGCGCCATCGATGAGGCGCTGGACGAGCGCGCGCTGATCGACGAGTTCAACGTCTCCCGCAACACCATTCGTGCGGCCCTGGCCGCGCTCACCGATGAGGGACTGATCCGTCGGTCGCCTCGCGTCGGAACGCACGTCGTGGCACGCAAACTCGACCACGGCCTCGACGCGCTGCTGGGCCTGCAGGAGACCTTTCGCCGACACGGCGCGGTCCGCAACGTCGTCAAGATCGCCACACTCGCCGATCCGCCGCGGCTCGTCGCGCGCCGCCTGCGTCTCGACGACGCCCAGGCCGTCTACATCGAGCGTCTGCGATACCTCGACGACGAGCCGATCAGCCTCGACATCACCTACCTGGTACCCGATCTCGGAATCGCGGTGCTCGACCACGACCTCGAATCCCAGGATGTCTTCACCGTGCTCGAGGAGGTCGCCGGGGGCCGGCTCGGCCGCGCCGACATGACCGTCGAGGCCGTCGACGCCGACCCCCACTCGGCCGCACATCTCGAAATCGCCTCCGGGAGTTCACTTCTTCTCCTCGAACGACTCACCCACCTCGCCGCCGACGACCGGCCCGTCGATCTCGAGTACATCCGCCTGCGCAGTGACCGGGTCTTTCTGCGCAGTACCGCCTACCGAAACGAGCAACTCCCATGAGCCCAACCCCCATGAGCCCAAATCCGATGAGCCAGGTCACCTTCCGCGCCGACGTGCCGGTCACCATCGACGAATCCCTGTGCATCGAGGGCTGCACCCTGTGTGTGGAGGTCTGCCCCCTCGACTCGCTCGCGATCAATCCCGACTCGGGCAAGGCGTACATGCACGTCGACGAATGCTGGTACTGCGGGCCGTGTGCCGTGCGGTGTCCCACCGGAGCGGTCACCGTCAACATGCCGTATCTGCTGTTCTGAGCGCCGCGTGCACTCGCCCGCATCATCCTCGACCTCCGGAGAACCGATGGAGCCCATGGAGATTCCCGACCTCGCCGATCGCACCCGGCGCGACTGTGACGTGCTGGTGATCGGCGGCGGCACCGCCGGAACCATGGCAGCGCTGACCGCCGCCGAGCACGGCGCGTCGGTGCTGCTGCTCGACAAGGCACATGTCCGTCATTCCGGCGCCCTCGCGATGGGGATGGACGGCGTCAACAACGCCGTCATCCCCGGCAAGGCCACACCGGAGGACTACGTCGCCGAGATCACCCGCGCCAATGACGGCATCGTCAATCAGAAGACCGTCTATCAGACGGCCACAAGGGGTTTCGCGATGATCGGACGCCTCGAGCGGTACGGGGTGAAATTCGAGAAGGACGAGTACGGCGAGTACGCGGTGCGGCGGGTGCACCGCTCCGGGTCGTATGTGTTGCCGATGCCGGAGGGCAAGGACGTCAAGAAGGCCCTCTACCGGGTACTGCGCAAACGTGAGATGCGCGAGCGGATCACGATCGAGAACCGGTTGATGCCGGTACGCGTGCTCACCGACGACGGACGGGCCGTGGGCGCCGCCGCATTGCACACGCGCACCGGCGAATTCGTGGAGATCGCGGCCAAGACCGTGATCCTCGCGACCGGACCGTGCGGTCGGCTCGGCCTTCCCGCCTCCGGCTATCTGTATGGCACGTACGAGAATCCGACCAACGCCGGTGACGGCTACTCGATGGCCTATCATGCCGGAGCCGAGCTCAGCGGCATCGAGTGCTTTCAGATCAATCCACTGATCAAGGACTACAACGGGCCGGCGTGTGCGTACGTGGCCAACCCGTTCGGCGGCTACCAGGTCAATGCCGCCGGCGAGCGCTTCGTCGACTCCGACTACTGGTCGGGCGAGATGATGGCGGAGGTGAGCAACGAGATCGACTCGGCGCGTGGCCCCATCTACCTCAAGGTCAGTCACCTGCCGGAGGAGACCCTCGGCGCACTCGAATCGATCCTGCACACCACCGAACGCCCCACCCGCGGTACCTTTCACCGCAATCGCGGACACGACTACCGCACCCACGACATCGAGATGCACATCTCCGAGATCGGTTTGTGCAGTGGACATTCGGCGTCTGGCGTGTGGGTCGACGAGAACGGCCGCACCACCGTCGACGGCTTGTACGCGGCCGGGGACCTGGCGTGCGTGCCGCACAACTACATGATCGGCGCCTTCGTCTACGGCGAGCTCACCGGCACGCATGCCGCCGAGACCGCACGGGAGCTACCGATGCCCGCCGACCTGCCGTCCGACCAGCTCGCCGCAGCCCACGAACTGATCTACCGCCCGTTGCGCAACCCCGACGGGCCACCGCAACCCCAGGTGGAGTACAAGCTCCGACGCTTCGTCAACGACTATGTGGCGCCGCCGAAGACGTCGAACAAACTGGCCATCGCCATCGAGACCTTCGAGCGCATGCGCGCCGACATCGAGCAGATGGGTGCACGCACGCCGCACGAGCTGATGCGGTGTGCCGAGGTGTCGTTCATCCGTGACTGTGCCGAGTTCGCGGCCCGCAGTTCCCTCACGCGCACCGAAAGTCGTTGGGGCCTCTACCACCAACGCGCCGACCTGCCCGACCGACGCGACGACACGTGGGGCTATCACCTCAATCACCGCAAATCGGCCGACGGCACAATGGAGTTCGTGGGCCGCCCCGTCGAGCCCTACCTCGTCGGGGTCGAGGGCCTCGACCACATTCCGCCGACGGACCGGTCGGTGATCGCCATCGAAGAGCCCCCGATCGTCAGCGGACCGGGATATCGGGGAGTCGACAGTCCGGTGCGTCCACCGGTATCGCCACCGCCGGCCGCGGCCTCACCGCGCATCGCTCAACTCCTGGCTCTGTCCCCCGCGCACGCCGCCGACCTCGACACCTACCTCGACGATGACGACGCGACCGTGCGCCGCACCGCGATCTCGGTGCTCGGCGAGACCACACCCGAGGCGTTCGACACCGCGCTCGTCGCGGCGCTCGCCGACGGGTCGACCGACGTCCGCGCCGCCGCCGCACACGGGCTACGGGAACTCGTCGAAATCCTCGAACCCACGCCGGAATTACTCGGCGCGCTACGCGACCACGTCGGCTCGGCCGATCCCGTGGTGCGCTCCACCGTCGTCGACCTGTTGCGCGCGTTGCGTTCCGGTGATCGCGACCTGTTCACCCACGCTCTCTCCGACGCCGACCACCGCGTCCGGATCGAGGCCATCGGCGCCCTGGTGTCGCTGGACGCGGCCGCCCCCATCGCCGAGGCAGTCGTCGACGACAACCGAGAGGTCCGTATCGCGGTCGCCGAGGGGCTCGCCACCATCGGGGCCGGCGGCAGCGGGGTCGGCGGCAACGGGGTCGGCGGCAACGGGGTCGGCGGCAACGGGGTAGGTGGCGGAGCCATCCGCGTCCTGGCAAGCGACCGGGATCCGCTGGTGCGCGCTGCCGCGCTGGCCGCGATGGCACACCTCGGCGACACCGAGATCGACGGGCCGCCGCTGGTTGCGGCATTGCGCGACAGCGCCTGGCAGGTCCGTGTCGGCGCCGCGCGCGGGTTGGCCGTGGCACGTACTGAGTCGACCGTTGCGGCGTTGTCCGGCGCGCTCGACGACGTGCATCACGACGTCCGCAGAGCCGCGGCCCTGACCCTGTCGCTCTGGGCCGACGACCCCGACGTGCGGGCGATTCTCGAACGTGCCGCCGAGGATTCGGACGCCGATGTCCGGGCGGCGGTGCGTCGCAGTACGGTTCGTGCCAGCACGGTTCGCGCCAGTACGGCAGGAGTGTGAGGCGTACCCACGTCGAGGCGGTGTGCCACACGCGCGCCGGCGAGATCATCCGTCGACGCCCAGCCACACCGCCAGACCGAGTCCGGCGATCCCGACGGCGACCCGCAACGGCGCCGCCGGTAGACGTTTGACGGTCGGCGGCCCACACCAGCCACCGGCGAGGCAACCGATCGCCATGGCCAGCGCCGCCGTCCAGTGCACCGGACCCGAGACGGCGAACAGCAGTGCCGCCACGAGGTTGGCGATCCCGAGGAACAGCGATTTCAACAGCGTTGCCCGCCAGAGTGATTCGCTGGTGAAGATGAGTGCCAGTGCCAGCAGCATGATTCCGGCGCCGGCACCGAAGTAGCCGCCGTAGATCGAGACAACCGCCAAGCCGACGTACCAGATCCAGGGCCGGTCGACGTGGTGGGCTGCCAGGTCGCGCAGCCGGGGTTGCAGGAGCAGCGCGATCGATGCGATGGCCACGAGGTAGGGCACCGTGACCTTGAAGCTGTCGGCGGGCGCGAGCAGCAGGACGACCGCGCCGATGGAGCCGCCGATCAGCGCGGCCACACCCCCGCCGACGAGGCGTCGGCGGTCACCGTCGAGCAGGATGCGCCCGGACTGACCGAGGCTGCCGATCCCGACCGACACCAGTGCGACGGTGTTGGTGACGTTCGCCGCGATCGGCGGCAGGCCCACCGCCAGGAGTGCCGGATAGCTGACGACGGAGGCCAGGCCGGTGACGTAGCCGATGAGTCCTGCCCCGAATCCGGCAACGACGAGCAGGAGATAGTCGAGGATGCTCATCGGTCGCGGCGCACACTCGACGCGATGAAGCGCCCGGTCGACGCGATAGAGCGCCCGGTCGACGAAAAACTGCGCCCGGTCGACGAGATCTGGCGCCGACCGGGCGTCATGTCAGTGCGCGAAATGCCGTGCACCAGTCAGGTACAAGGTGATGCCGGCCTCATTGGCGGCCTCGATGACCTCGTTGTCGCGGATCGATCCCCCCGGCTGCACCACGGCGCTCACGCCACCGGCGATGAGGACCTGCAGGCCGTCGGGGAACGGGAAGAACGCGTCGGAAGCGGCCGCGCTGCCGGCCGCCCGCTCACCGGCGCGGGTGACGGCGAGGTGCGCCGAATCCACCCGGTTGACCTGACCCATGCCGACGCCCACCGAGGCGCCGTCCTTGGCCAGCAGGATCGCGTTGGACTTCACCGAACGGCAGGCACGCCAGGCGAATTCGAGATCGCGCAGGGTGTCCTCGTCGGCCGGGACGCCGGCCGCCAGCGTCCAGCCGGCCGGGTTGTCGCCGGCGGCGTCGAGGACGTCGCGGTCCTGCATCAGCAGGCCACCGGAGATGGGCCGCGTCTCGATTCCGCCGCGCTTGGGCGGGACGGCGCGCAGGATGCGAATGTTCTTCTTGCGCTGCAACACCGACAACGCGCCATCGGCGAATCCCGGGGCGATGAGCACCTCGGTGAAGATCTCGGCGACCTGTTCGGCCATCTCGACGGTGATCTCGCGATTGGCGGCGATCACCCCGCCGTAGGCGCTGACCGGGTCGCAGGCGTGTGCTTTACGGTGCGCTTCGCCGATGTCGGCGCCGACCGCGATGCCACACGGGTTGGCGTGCTTGATGATCGCCACGGCCGGCGCGTCGAAGTCGTGCGCACTGCGCCACGCCGCATCGGAGTCGGTGTAGTTGTTGTAGCTCATCTCCTTGCCGTGCAGCTGTTCTGCCGAGGCCAGGCCCTCGTGGTCGGCGGTCGACAGGTACAGGGCCGCGGCCTGATGAGGATTCTCGCCGTATCGCAGCACCGCCGAACGCGCCCATGTGGCGCCGGCCCACTCGGGAAATCCGGTTCCGGTGGGCTCGTGTTCACCCTGAGCGGTCGACGCAGGCGGGGCCACCACGCTCGACATCCACGAGGCCACCGCCACGTCGTAGTCGGCGGTGTGCCGGAAAGCCTTGGCTGCCAGTTCTTGTCGCTGCCGCAACGAGAACCCGCCGTCGGTCACGGCAGCACGCACGGCGTCGTAATCGTAGGGGTCGACGACGACGGCCACGCTGGGATGGTTCTTGGCCGCGCCACGCACCATCGACGGACCGCCGATGTCGATCTGCTCGATGCACTCGTCCGGGCCCGCGCCGGAGGCGACGGTATCGGTGAACGGGTAGAGGTTCACCACGACGAGATCAAAAGCCGCAACCCCCAATTCGGTCAACTGATCGACGTGCGAGGGTTTACGGGTGTCGGCGAGGATACCGGCGTGCACCTTGGGGTGCAGCGTCTTGACCCGGCCGTCGAGGCACTCGGGGAAGCCGGTCACCTCCGACACCTCGATCACCGGGACACCTTGTGCGGCGATGGTCTTCGCGGTCGACCCGGTGGACACGATCTCCACGCCGGCGCCGTGGAGTGCGGTCGCCAGATCCGCCAGCCCGCTCTTGTCGTAGACGCTGACCAGAGCCCGGCGAATGGGGCGGCGGGAGGCGTCGGTGCTGGGTGCGTTCACGGAATGTGGGCCTTTCGTCCGTCGATGACAACTCCTCGGGTGACGAGATCCGTCACCACGTCGGCGAGCAGCACACGCTCCACCGATTTGATACGTGCGTGCAGGGACTCCGCGGTGTCGCCGTCCTCGACGACGACCGGGACCTGGGCGAGCACGGGACCGGTGTCGACGCCCTCGTCGACCAGGTGCACCGTCGTGCCGGTGATCTTGACCCCGTAGTCGAGGGCGTCGGCTACGCCGTGCGCACCCGGAAACGCCGGCAGCAGCGCGGGATGCGAGTTCACGATCCGACCACCGAAGCGTCGAAGGAATTGGGGACCAAGGATTTTCATGAATCCGGCGGTCACGATCCACTCCGGGGCGAATTCGGCGACCTGCGCGGTCAGCGCCGCGTCCCACTCGCCACGGTCGGCATACCCGGCCATCCTGCACATGACGAGCGGAATGCCCGCACGCGCCGCGATCTCGCCGGCGCGGCACTCCCGGTCGACGGCGATGGCCGCGACCACAAACGGGGCGTCCGGTTCTGCCGCGCGAGAGAGCAGGGCCTCGAGCAGCGATCCGGTCCCCGACGCCATCACGACGATCGCCACACGATCGGCGGTCGGGGTGTCGGGGAGAGCGCCAGTCACACGTGCGAGCCTAGTGGGCCGGTCACCGACCGACGGCGTCGGGGCGGCAACCGCCACCGCGTTCGGTCACGTCGCAAAGGCGCGCCGGAAGCGACGATCAGCGTTTCGTACGGGTCACGGTATCCGCGTCGTCGTACGTCCAGGGATCGTCGAGGTCGTCGGGGTCGATCCGGGCTGCCCGGGTCCGGTGCGGGCGTGCTGTGGGCGTCGCGTCGACGTCGCCGCCGTTGTCTGCCGGGTCGTTGTCTGCCGGGTCGTTGTCTGCCGGGTCGGTGTCTGCTGCATCATCGGGGTCGGCGCCATCGAGATCACCGTCCTCGACGTCGGGGCCGGAGTACTCACCCTCGGCGAGGTCGGCGCCCGCGTATTCACCGTCGGCGGCGTAGCCGTCATCGACGTCCTCGTACCCGTCATCGAAGTCGCCCTCGGCCAACTCGCCGTCAGCCGAATACTCGTCGGCCAGATATTCGTCGGTGTACTCATCTGTCGCGTCGTCGTCTGCGTCGACGGCATCGAGCCAATCGCCGTCATCGGCATCACGCCCGGCCGCTGCTGATGTGCGGGAGCGCAGTGCCGGCAGGAAGTTGAGGACGAGGCCGATCACCAGTCCCGACAACCCGATCCACCCCAGCGTGTACACGCCGGCGGTGACCAGCGTGATACCCGCGGCGCCGATCTCCCCGAGGGTGCCGCCGGCCAGCCAGCCGAACACCACCATGGTTGTCGCGGCGACCGCGGCAGCCATGCCGATCGAGCGCGCGTACCGCAGTGGGTCGGAGGTGCGGCAACGCCAGGCCACGACACCGGCGATCACGAGCGGAACGAGCAGACCCCACACCGCCCACCACACCGTGTGGTCGGGCAGGACGGCCAGTGCCGGCAGAGCGGGCACCGATCCGCCGCGGGCGGCGAAGAGGTCGACGGACGCTCCGCCGACGTGCGCCTCGGAACCGACGAGGACGGCGGCCGCTCCGATGATCAGGTTGGGCAGGTACAACACCGACAGCAGGGTGAGTCCCAGGTAGCCGTCGAAGTCGTAGCCGCCGGAGACGAGATCGCGCAGCGCGTCGAATCTCAGGATCAACCGCAGCACGATCAGCAGGCCACCTGCGGCGAACAGCGCGAGCACGGCCACGAATCCGTAGCGGATGCCGCGGCGGTCGGCGGCGCTGAGGCGGCTGGTGACCAGCTCGCTCCGTCCGAGAACGACCCCGGCGGTGGCGGCGAGACCTTGCACGACGAGGGTGAGGCCGAACGCCTCGAGGGCGTTGGGGCTCTGGATGGGCAGCACCGATGAGCCGTCCATGACGACGGCGAGTGCGATGGCCGTCATCAGCAGCGCACCGGCGACGGCCGACGCGCCGACCGCCACGTACTCGGAGAGGGTGTGACGGGACCGGCAACTCGACGCCACCACCGCTGCGGTTCCGCCGGCGACGAGCAGGGTCGGCAGCATCGGGAGGATGCCGATGCTCACCCCGGCGATGCTGAGGGGGACCTGGTTGATGGCGAGCCAACAGGTGGCGACGGCCGTTCCGATTCCCGACAGTCCGCTACCGGCCATCATCAGCACCGCGAACACGATGACCAGGGTGACGAGGACCGAGACGACCGGTACGGCGAACGCGATCAGGATCAGCTCGCGCGGGCCACGTTCAGGGCGGTCATGATGGGCGCGACGGGCCTGCCGAGCGTCGCGAAGTCGGGTCGCGAGGTTGTCGGCGGAGGCAACTGTTCTCAGCGTGGGCATTGGTTCGAGCGTGGCACGTGGGGCGTGTGAGGTGTCGCAGACGCGCCGCAGTCGAGTCAGAAAGCGATCAAACGCACGCTCTGCGCGAAGACGTAGCAGAAGGTAACGCTCAGGGCGAACCTTCTGCTACGTCTGCGCGAGAGAGCTGCTGAAGTCAGCTGTTGGCCTGCGGGGGCTCCGGCTTCTGGAAGATCGAGGTGCTCTCGGAGCCGGAGACCGCCTCGGATCCGGCCTGCGGAATCGCCGCGGTCGCCCCGGGAGCCGCGCCGGCCGACGGAGCGGCGTGCGCCCCCTGCCCGTATCCGGCATACGACGACGGGTCATAGCTCGGCGCTGCGGTCGGCTGGGCGCCCGACGGTTGGGCGCCCGACGGTTGGGCGGTGATGGCCGGGGCACCCGACGATGCGGTGCCCGCGGTCGGGTAGGCGGTCGTGGCCTGGGTCGCGCCCGGGATCACCGCGGTCGCGCCCGGCTGGGAGGCGGTGCCCTGTGCCTGCGAGGTGACCCCCGGAGTGGAGGCGCCGTAGCCGTATGCGGTGGTGGCCTGCGCCGAGGCGGCCGCGGGGTCGGTGGCCTGCGCCGCGGTACCGGTTTCGGGTGCGGCGGCGGTCTTGACGACACCGAGATCGAGGAGCAACCAACCGATGGCGATCAGGAAGATCAGGATCGAGAGCACCAGCAGGATGATCGCGCCGGCACCGTGGCCGAGCGAGTAGTTGCTGGACTCGTCCAGATCGGCACCGGAATACATGATGATGGTGAGCAGCACGCCGGCGGTCGCCCCGGCCGCGACCAGCGGTGCCACCCGGTAGGACTTGATCAGCCCGGTGAACGCGAGGAATCCGGTCGCCACAACCAGGACGTAGGCGGCACTGAGATCGGAAGCGA
Organism: Gordonia sp. YC-XJ4; assembly: GCF_059511865.1. Taxonomy (NCBI): domain Bacteria; kingdom Bacillati; phylum Actinomycetota; class Actinomycetes; order Mycobacteriales; family Gordoniaceae; genus Gordonia; species Gordonia sp. YC-XJ4. The sequence goes on along the minus strand of NZ_CM183447.1, from coordinate 1,505,668 downwards.
AGAGCTTCTGCGTGTCGTTGACCACGTTTCCCTGGATGGTGTAACCGGCCGCGAACCCGCAGAACAGCAGGACGACGGCGAGCACACCGATGGTGGCCGCGAGGACGGGTGCCACGATCGGCGGGACGCCGGCGAACGGTTGCTTGGGTGCGGCGGGCTGGCCGTATGCCTGGCCATAGCCCTGTTGGCCGTATCCCTGCTGCCCGTAGTCCTGCTGGCCATAGCCCTGTTGCCCGTAGCCCTGTTGCCCGTAGTCCTGCTGGCCGTAGCCCGATCCATAGCCCTGTTGGCCGTAGCCCGACTGCTGACCGTAGCCCTGCTGACCGTAGGCGGACTGGTCACCGTAGCCCTGCTGGCCGTAGCCCTGTTGACCGTAACCCTGCTGGCCGGCGGTCTGGCCGTAGCCCTGACCGTAGGTCGGCTGCTGTGGATGGCCCTGCGGCGAGGATGCCTGGCCGGGCTGCGAATAGCCCACCCCCTGCTGACCCTGGGTCTGTCCGGACTCGGGCTGCTGCCCGTAGCCACTTCCTGGCTGGTAGCTCATGAGATTCTCCTACCGAATACGTGTTTGTCGCGTCTCCCCCGGCGCGCACAGTTGTCGCGCCCCGAGCGCACTCACCCGACCACGCTAATACATCGCGCGGACGCGCCACAGGGTCCCACGCCCGGTTGTGGATGACGCCGAGGTGCCGGGCGACCGGTCGTCGGTTGGATGAATGACGGGGTCGGCGGGGTTCAGGCGGGGTTGCGTGATGCGGACTGCGGGGCGGAACCAGCTGTGGCGCAAGGGGTCTCGAGGCTCGTCGCTATCGCTCCTCGCACCTCGACCATCGATCCAAAGGAACCGGCGCCACGGGAACCGCGACCATCGGTCGAAGGGCGTCGGCGCCAACGGAACGTCACCACCGCTCGGTGGCGACGAAACCCCGTCACCAGGCGTGTTTCGCTCCTTGCTCTTCGTACCAGGCGATCAGCGAGTAGTCGTCGACGGATCGTGGATCGATGTCGACCGACCGGCCGGCGAGGACCGAGGTGACCGGCACCTCGAGTTTCTTGCCGGTGCGGGTGTGCGGAATGGCCGGGGCGACGATGAGCTCGTCGGGCACGTGGCGCGGCGAGAGCCGGGAGCGGATCTCGGCGACCACCCGGGTGCGCAGGTCGTCGCCGAGTTCGGCTCCGGGGACGAGGGTGACGAACAGCGGCATCCAATACGCGCCGTCGGGGCCGTCGACGCCCAGGACGAACGCCTCGGCGATCTCGTCGATGCTCTCGACCACCTCGTAGATGTCGGCCGATCCCATCCGGATGCCGTGGCGGTTCAACGTGGCGTCGCTGCGGCCGTGGATGATCAGCGATCCGCGGTCGGTGACGGTGACCCAGTCGCCGTGTCGCCAGACCGGCGTCGTCGGCCCGACCGAGCTCCATTCGTGCTCGAAATAGGCGGCACGATACCGTGATCCGTCGGGGTCGTTCCAGAATCCGACCGGCATCGACGGCATCGGGGTGGTGATCACCATCTCGCCCACCTCGTCGATCACCGGCGTGCAGTCGGGCGCCCAACTCTGTAGCGCGACACCGAGATAACGGACCGACAACTCTCCCGGAACCACCGGCTCGCCGACCGAGCCGCCGGCGAAGGCGGTCACCACATCGGTGCCACCGCTGATCGAGGACACCGGGAGTCCGTGCGCCACATTGTCGTCGATCCACTCGAACAGGTCACCGGCCAGTGACGACCCGGTGCTGCCGATGGTCCGCAGTGCCGACAGATCATGATCGCGCCCGGGTACGAGCCCGGCCTTGCGGGAGGCCTGCAACTGGCCGGGGCTGGTACCGAAGTAGGTCACCTTCTCCGCGGCGACGATCTGCCACAACCGATCCGCGTCGGGATACAGCGGAGAACCGCTGTAGCATACGATCGTCGAGCCGCACAGCAGACCGGCGATCTGGAAGTTCCACATCATCCAGCTCAGCGCCGTCTGCCAGAAGAACACATCGGACTCGTCGAGATCGGCATGGAGCGCAGCGGCTTTGAGATGTTCGACGACGACCCCGCCGTGGCCGTGCACGATGCCCTTGGGCCGACCGGTGGTGCCGGAACTGAACAGCACCCACAGCGGATGATCGAAGGCCACCGGCACCGGGTTCACCGTCGACGAATTGCTGATGGCACTCGCGTAGGACAGGACACGTGGACCCGATTCCGGGCGGTGGTCGGTGCCGCCGACGACGATGTGCCCGGTGAGCTCGGGCAGGGCTGCGGCGAGCTCGGCACTGTCGGTGGTCTTGTCGATGTCCTTGCCGTTGTAGCGATATCCGCCGGCCGAGAACAACACCTTGGGATGCAACTGCCCGAGCCGGGCCGAGGCACCCTCGGGTGCGTAGTCCTGCCCGCACCCCGACCAGATCGCACCGAGCGACGCGGTCGCGAGGAACGCGATGACCGCCTCGGGGACGTCGGGCAGATACGCGGCCACCACATCCCCGACACCGACGCCGAGATCGGCCATGGTCGCCGCCAGCGCCCCGACCATGTGCGGCAACTCCGACCACGCGATCGCCGTACGGTCACCGCTCTCACCGATGCCGACGACGGCCGCGCGATCGGTGGCCGCACCGGCCTCGACCGCGCGGGCGTGCCGCAACACCTGATCGACGTAATTCAGCCGAACGTCGGGAAACCAACGCGCACCGGGCATGTCGACCGAGGCCAGCACCGCGGCGTCACCTTCTGCGAGCGGACCCGCGATCTCGGAGAGTTCGAAGAACTCCCATACCGACCGCCAGAAAGCGGCCGGCTCGCTCGTCGACCACGCCCACAGCTCCGGGTAACCGGACACGTCGATGCCGTACTGCCGCGAGACCGCGTCGACGAATTCGTCCATCTGCGAACGTTTGTCGGTGGTGATCACCGACCCGACGCCGTCGGTCATCGCAGCGTTCCGAGGATCTCGACGGACTCCTCACGCATCTGCACCTTGCGGACCTTACCGGTCACCGTCATCGGGAACTCCTTGACCACGTGGACGAAGCGCGGGATCTTGTGGCGGGCGATCTTGCCGGTCGCGAACTCGCGGACGTCGTCGGCGGTGAGTTCGGATGCGCCGTCGCGCAGCCGAATCCATGCCATCAGTTCCTCGCCGTACTTCTCGTCGGGGACACCGATGACCTGCGCGTCGAGGATGTCGGGGTGGGTGTAGAGGAATTCCTCGATCTCACGGGGGTAGATGTTCTCCCCACCGCGGATCACCATGTCCTTGATGCGCCCGGTGATCCGGACATACCCGTTGGGGTCCATCACCGCGAGATCACCGGTCCGCATCCACGGTGAGCCCTGTGGATCGGTCGGTTCGGGGATGAGGACCTCGGCCGACTTGTCCGGCTGATTCCAATAGCCACTCATCACGCTGTAACCGCGAGTACAGAATTCGCCGGTCTCGCCGCGCCGCAACGTTTCTCCGCTGACCGGGTCGATCACCTTGATCTCCAGATGCGGACCGACCCGACCGACGGTGCCGACGCGCAGTTCCAACGGATCGTTCATGCGGGTCTGCGTCGACACCGGTGAGGTCTCGGTCATGCCGTAGCAGATCGACACCTGGCCCATGTGCATGCGATCGACCACCTGGCGCATGACGTGTTCCGGACACGGCGAACCCGCCATGATGCCGGTACGCAGCGTCGACAGATCGAACTCGGCACCCGAATCGAGTAGGGCGAGTTCGGCGATGAACATCGTCGGCACGCCGTAGAGGCTCGTGCACTTGTGGTCGGCGACCGCGCGCAGGGCGGCTTCCGGGTCGAAGGTCGGCGACGGGATCACCATCGTCGCACCGTGACTGGTGGCGGCCAGGTTGCCCATCACCATGCCGAAGCAGTGATAGAACGGCACCGGAATACAGATCCGGTCGTCGGCGCTGTAGTCGAGGAGCTCACCCACCAGGTATCCGTTGTTGCCGATGTTGCGGTGCGAGAGCGTCGCACCCTTCGGGAATCCCGTTGTCCCCGAGGTGTACTGGATATTGATCGGGTCGTCGGCGGTGAGCCCCGCGGCCCGATCGGCGACCGCGACGAGCTCGTCTGGGGTGGGTTGCGCGGTGAGCTCGGCCCACTGCGGGCTCTCGAACAAGACGACCTCGCGCAACTCGGGTGCGGCCGGACGTGCTGCGGCCAGCATGCCCGCGTAGTCGGAGTCCTTGTACCGTTCGGCCGCCACCACCACACTGGCGCCCGATTGCGTGAGTGCGTACTCGATCTCGTGTTGGCGATATGCGGGATTGAGATTGACCAGGATCGCACCGATCTCGGCGGTCGCGTACTGGGTCAGCACCCATTCGGCACGGTTGGGCGACCACAGGCCGACCCGATCACCCGCGGCGACGCCGAGTCTGCACAGTCCGGCGGCGAGCGCGAGGACGTCACGGCGGAACTCGGCGTAGGTCCACTGGGCGCCGGTCGGGGCGTCGATGAGGGCCATCCGGTCACCGTGGCGTTCGGTGATGCGAGCCAGCGTCGCCCCGATCGTCTCGGTCAGCAGTGGCGGCGCGGCGTCGCCCCGGGCATAACTCAGCTCGGAGTCGTCTCGCGTGGAAACCGATTCGGTCATGGTGATCACTTTCCTCCGATGTGGCGGGTACTCAGGTGGTCGGTGCGGGGGAAGTCTCGGTACTCGATGCCTCCGAGGCGGCCGCACGCGAGAGGACGGCTTCGGCCTGGCGGAACACCGGGCCGTCGATCATCTGTCCGTCGATGCTGAACACGCCGCCCCCGAATTCGGCGGCCCCATCGATGACGCGTCGTGCCCACTGGAGTTCCTCGTCGCTCGGCGAGTAGCCGGCGCGGATGATGTCGACCTGGGAGGGATGGATGCAGGCGGTGGCGGCGTATCCGAGTGCGACGGCGTCGGTCACCTCGTCGCGAAGCCCGTCGATGTCACGGAAGTCGATGTGTACGGAGTCGACGGCGAACTTGCCGTTGGCCGCCGCTGCGAGTCGCACCGCCGACCGCGCATAACGCGCCACGTCGCGATAGGTGCCCGAGCGCGGCTCGTCCGGGCCGAACCTGCTGGATTTGCCGCCGAGCCCGGCCACGAGATCCTCGGCGCCCCACATCAATCCGATGCAGTTGACGCCGGCGGCGATGTCGTTGACCCGCACCACCCCGGTGGGGGTCTCGATCAATGCGATGGTCTGCAACGCGGTTTCGGTGATCGACTCCACCGTCTCCGCCTTGGCCTGCATGACGACCCGATAGTTGGTGTCCGAGAGCGCGGCGAGGTCGCGCCGGTAGTCACCGGTGCCTGCCGGATTGATCCGCACCACGGTGCGATCGGGGTCGAGGGGGTGGGCGATCAATGCCTCGCGGGCGGCCACCCGGTTTTCCGGGGCGACGGCGTCCTCGAGATCGAGAATGACCACATCGGCGCGGTCGGCGGCCTTCTGGTAGCGCTCGGGTCGGTCCGCAGGACAGAACAGCATCGCAGGTCCTGCGGGCGCCCAGGCATTTCCGAACGATTCCGCCACTGGCAAGGTCATGATCTCCTTCGACTCCTTCGTCGTCGCTGCACGGATTTCTCGACGCCCTTCTCGGCCTCAGGTCGGTGACGAGTCCGACGGGCGCCTGCGTACCAGTGTCGCGCGTGCCGCCCTCGCGACGATCACCCCGTCCTGGTTGCGGCCGATGTGGGTGAGGTGCACCACTCCCTCTCCCGGCCGCGACCTGGACTCGCGTTTACCCGTGCACTCGGTTTCGGCGTAGAGCGTGTCGCCGGCGAACAGCGGTGCGGGAAAGGCGACTTCGGAGAAACCGAGGTTGGCCACCAGGGTGCCCTGGGTGAGCTGCGCGACGGACAAGCCGACGATGGTGGAGAGGGTGAACATCGAGTTGATGAGTCGCTGCCCACCGAATCCGGGTTGCGTCGCCGACCACGCCGCGTCGAGGTGCAACGCCTGGGTGTTCATCGTCAACGTGGTGAACAGGACGTTGTCGGCCTCGGTCACGGTGCGGCCCGGTCGATGTTCGTAGATCGTACCCTCGGCGAACTCCTCGAACCACAGTCCACGCTGCACCACCCGGACCGGCGTCGACGTCGCTTCGGCATTCTCGCTCATGAGAATCCCAGCTCGCGGGCGATCAGCATGAGCTGGACCTCGGTGGTGCCCTCCCCGATCTCGAGGATCTTCGAGTCACGGTAATGGCGGGCGACCGGATATTCGTTCATGAAGCCGTACCCACCGTGGATCTGGGTGGCCATGCGCGCATTGTCCATCGCGGCTTCGCTGGCGATCATCTTGGCGATGGAGGCTTCCTTCTTGAAGGGTTTGCCCGCCAACATCTTTGCCGCCGCGTCGTAGTACGCGGTGCGTGCGACGTGGGCGCGCGCCTCCATCCGGGCGATCGCGAACGACACCGACTGGTACTCACCGATCGGTTTGCCGAAGGACTGGCGCTCCTTGGCGTATTTCACGCTCTCGTCGACGCATCCCTGCGCGACGCCGGTGGCCAGTGCGGCGATCGCGATCCGTCCCTCGTCGAGGATCGACAGGAAGTTCGCGTAACCACGGCCCCGCTCGCCGAGGAGGTTCTCCTTGGGGACCCGGACGTCGGTGAAGGTCAGCGGATGGGTGTCGGAGGCATTCCACCCGACCTTGTTGTAGGCCGGCTCGGCGACGAAACCCGGCGTGCCCGACGGCACTACTATCGTCGAGATCTCCTTGCGGCCGTTGTCTTTCACACCGGTCACGGCGGTCACGGTGACCAGCGAGGTGATCTCGGTGCCGGAGTTGGTGATGAACTGCTTGGCGCCGTTGATGATCCACGAGTCGCCGTCATCACGCGCGGTGGTGGCGGTGGCACCGGCATCCGATCCGGCGCCGGGTTCGGTGAGCCCGAAGCCGGCCAGCGCCCGGCCTGCGGTCAGATCCGGAAGCCACCGTTCCTTCTGCTCCGGGGTGCCGTACTTGTGGATCGGCATGGCGCCCAGGCTGACCCCGGCCTCGAGGGTGATGGCCACCGACTGATCGATCTTGCCGAGTTCCTCCAGCGCCAGCGCGAGCGCGAAGTAGTCGCCACCCATGCCGCCCTCCTCCTCGGGGAAGGGCAGCCCGAACAGTCCCATCTTGCCCATCTGGGCGATCACGTCGTACGGGAAGCTGTGTTCGGCATCGTGTTTCGCCGAGACCGGGGCGACGACCGATTGCGCGAAGTCGCGCACGGTGGCGATGAGGTCGGTGTATTCCTGGGTCAATTCCATGGGCGGGAGTCCTTTTCGTGCGTCAACGTCTGCGAGCTTGTCATGCGGCGTCGGGAGTGGGGGCCGGGCTGTCGATGTGGGCGAGTTGCTGACCGGCGGAGACCTTGTCGCCCACGGCGACCGAGACGGTGGCGGTCCCGTCGATCGGTGCGGTCAGGGTGTGTTCCATCTTCATCGCCTCGACCACCACGATCGCGGTGCCCGCGCCGACCTCGTCGCCGGTGGCGGCCGATACCGCGACGACGGTGCCGGGCATCGGGCTCACGATGGTGCCTGCTGTTTGAGCGGCGTCGGCGTCGAGGACGGTGCGGGTCAGTTCGACGATCCACGTGCCCGCGGGCCCGGAGGCCCACCACTGGTCGCCGATCTCGGCGAGCGACCACTGTTGACTGATGCCGTCGACGATCAGCCGTGCGGTCCGGCCGCTCGTGGTGGCGTGCTGGGCAAGGTATTCCACGCGCGCGGTCCACGGCTGTGCCGTGTTCTCGTCCGCAGCAGTCTCATCCGCGGCCGGGGTGCCCTCGTCGGGATCGGGTGTGGTGGTGATGGTGACGTCGGCGGTGATCCAGCGTTCGTCGGCGCCGTGGACCTCCGCCGACACCTCGCGCCGGTGGGTACCCGCACTGAGCCTGCTGACGACCGGTGCGTGCGCGCCGAGCCGGAAACCGACCTGGCTGTCCCACACGTCGTCGGCGCGCCGGTTGCCGACGCGGGCGAGACCGACCAGCGCCAGCGCCTCCGGAACGGGCTCGGGCGCAGCGTAGCCGGCGGCCAGCCGGTCGAGCAGCTCGGTGTCGAGGCGAGCCTCGCGCACCTCCGGGCGGGCCAGTACGAAGCGGCAGAAGTCGATGTTGGTGACCACACCGAGGACACGAGTCTCGCTCAGCGCGTGGTCGAGGCGTTCGATGGCCTCCGCGCGATCGCCGCCGTGGGCGATCACCTTGGCCAGCATCGGGTCGTAGTCGCTGCCGACGACGAGGCCGGGCAGCATCGCCGAATCCACCCGCACCCCTTGGCCGGCCGCGGTGTCGGGCTCGGCGAGCGAGACGATCTCGCCGCCGGTCGGCAGGAAGCCGTTGGCGGGGTCCTCGGCGTAGACGCGTGCCTCGATCGCATGACCGACCAGTGTCACGTCCTCCTGCGCGATCGCGAGCACCTCGCGCCGCGCGACGCGAATCTGCTGTTCCACCAGGTCGATTCCGGTGACCATCTCGGTCACCGGGTGCTCGACCTGTAGGCGGGTGTTCATCTCCATGAAGAAGAACTCGTCGGGTCGGTGGGCGGACACGATGAACTCGACCGTTCCCGCACCCGTGTAGCCGACGCTGCGGGCGGCGTCGCAGGCGGCCTGTCCGATCCGCTCCCGCGTCGCGGCATCCAACAGCGCCGACGGCGCCTCCTCGATGACCTTCTGATGACGGCGCTGCAGCGAGCACTCCCGCTCGCCGAGGTGGATGACGTGGCCGTGGGTGTCGGCGAGGACCTGTACCTCGATGTGGCGCGGGGTGTCGACGAAGTGCTCGAGGAACAGCGCGTCGTCGCCGAAGGCCGCCGACGCCTCCCGCCGTGCCCGGGCCAGCGCATCGGGCAGGGCGTCGGGGTGCTCGACCCGGTGCATGCCCTTGCCGCCGCCGCCCGCACTCGGCTTGATCAGCACAGGGAAGCCGATTTCCGGTGCGGCGGCGATGAGATCGTCATCGGTCAGTCCGGGTCGCGACAGTCCGGGTACCACCGGCACCCCGCGCTCGGTGACCGCCGCGCGCGCGGTGATCTTGTCGCCCATGGTCGCGATCGCCGACGCCGGCGGCCCGATGAACGCGATCCCCGCGCGAGCCAGCGCGTCGGCGAATTGTTGGTTCTCCGAGAGGAATCCGTAGCCCGGGTGCACGGCGTCGGCACCGGTGGCCTGCGCGGCGCGCACCACCGCGGCGATGTCGAGATAGTTACCTGCCGAGCGTGGTTCTCCCGGGGCCACCAACGATCCGAGATGCACGGCGGTGTCGGCCTCGCGGACGTGGCGGGCGTGCGCGTCGGGGTCGGTGTAGATGGCGACGCTACGCAGGCCCAACCGGCGCAGTGTCGCGATGACGCGGCAGGCGATCTCACCGCGATTGGCGACGAGGACGGTCCTGATGGGCGTCACCACGGCGGCCGCGGGGTCGGCCGCTCCCGTGGTCGGCGTGGATGGTGCTGTGCTGGAGCGGATGTCAGAAGTCGTGGTCATGTGTGTGTAGCCCTCACATCCGGAAGACGCCGTAGCGCGGTTCGGTCAGCGGCGCGTATCGGCACGCCTCGAGCGCCAGTCCGAGCACGGTGCGGGTGTCGGCGGGATCGATGATGCCGTCGTCCCACAGGCGCGCGGTCGAGTAGTAAGCGTCGGACTGTTGCTCGAACTGCTCCCGGATGGGTTGTTTGAAGGTCTCCTCCTCGTCGGACGACCATTCGCCGCCGGAGCGCTCGATCTGGTTGCGGCGCACGGTGGCCAGGGTGTCGGCGGCCTGCGGGCCACCCATCACCGAGATCCGCGCGTTGGGCCAGCTCCACAGGAACCGTGGCGAGTAAGCGCGGCCGCACATCGAGTAGTTACCGGCCCCGAAGGAGCCGCCGATCATCACCGTCAGCTTGGGCACCCGGGCACAGGCGACCGCGTTGACCATCTTGGCGCCGTTCTTGGCGATTCCGCCTTCTTCGTATGCGCGTCCCACCATGAAGCCGGTGATGTTCTGCAAGAAGATCAGCGGTATGCGTCGCTGGTCGCACAGCTCGATGAAATGTGCTCCCTTGAGCGCGGATTCGCTGAACAGCACGCCATTGTTGGCGATGATGCCGACCGGATGGCCGTGCAGATGCGCGAACGCGGTGACCAGGGTGGTGCCGTAGTTGGCCTTGAATTCGGTGAATTCGCCTGCGTCGACCAGGATCTCGATCACCGAGCGCACGTCGTAGGGGGTGCGCGGATCGGTGGGGACGACGTCGTAGATGTCGGTCTGCGGTCGTGTCGAGGGCCGGGCTGCGGTGAGCTCCCACTGCGCGGGGTCACGGGGACCGAGGGTCGCGACGATCTCGCGTACCTTCGCCAGGGCCTGCTCGTCATTGTCGACGAGGTGGTCGGTGACGCCGGAGACCGACGAGTGCATCGCCCCGCCGCCGAGATCCTCGGCCGACACGTCTTCTCCGGTGGCCGCTTTCACCAGCGGTGGGCCGGCCAGGAAGATGGTGCCCTGGTTGCGCACGATCACGGTTTCATCGCTCATCGCCGGTACGTAGGCGCCGCCGGCCGTCGACGAACCCAGGACCGCCGAGATCTGCGGGATGCCCGCGGCACTCATGGTGGCCTGGTTGAAGAAGATGCGACCGAAGTGCTCGCGATCGGGGAACACCTCGTCCTGTTGCAGCAGCATCGCGCCACCGGAGTCGACGAGGTAGATGCATGGCAGGCGGTTGGCCGCGGCGATCTCCTGGGCGCGCAGGTGTTTCTTGACGGTCATCGGGTAGTACGTGCCGCCCGAGACCGTCGCGTCGTTGGCGATGATCATGCATTCGCGCCCGGCGATCCGCCCGACCCCGGCGACGACACCCGCCGAGGGGACCTTGCCCTCGTACATGGCGTGGGCGGCGAGCGGCGCCACCTCGAGGAAAGGCGAACCGACGTCAAGTAGTCCGTCGACGCGGTCGCGCGGGAGGAGTTTGCCGCGCGAGACATGGCGTTCGCGGGCCCGCTCGCCTCCGCCGCGCGCGGCCGTGGCGAGGGCCTGCCGCAGGGCGGCGACGTTGGCCAGGTGTTCATCGCGCGACGTGGACCGGTTCTGCGGCGCGGTCTGCGTCGGGCTGGTGACTGTGGAACCCACCGACCCACCTTTCAGTTAGTGGTGATTAACTGAACTCACTGTAACGCACCCGCCTGCGCGGTGTCACGCAGATGCCATTGTCCCAGCCGACGTGACGACGATCACGATTTTTCGTATCGTGATGGTGAGCCCACCACCCACGGGCCAACCGCACCTGCGTCTCCCCACCCATGGGAGTCGCGCGCCACAACTACAGAAGGCCAGGTAGAACCCATGACCCTCGCCCCGCATGCCCCCGCGACCAGCGGACTCGAAGACCGCTACGTCCGCGAATCGGGCACCGTCTTCCTCGGCGGCATTGCCGCCCTCGTCCGCATGGTGCGCGATCGAGCGCTCGTCGATCGCCGCATGAATCAGCGCACCGCGTCCTTCATCTCCGGATACGAGGGCTCCCCTCTCGCCGGTTACGATCTCGAACTCGCCAAGCGTCGTGCACTGCTCGAGCCCCTCGACATCGTTCATCGCCCCGGTCTCAACGAGGAGCTCGCCGCGACCTCGGTGATGGGGTCGCAGGTCGCCGCTCAGGTGACCGGGCTGGCTCCCGACAACGCCGGTAAGCCACGCTCGGGTGTGGTCGGCTACTGGTACGGCAAGGCTCCGGGTCTCGATCGCGCCTCCGACGCACTGCGGCACGCCAACATCATCGGCACCCACCCCGACGGCGGCGCGGTCGCCCTCGTCGGCGACGATCCCGGCGCGAAGAGTTCGACCGTGCCGTGCGCCTCGGAGATGGCACTGGCCGACCTCTACATCCCGATCCTGTACCCGGCCGACTCCCAGGACATCCTCGACCTCGGTGTCCACGCCGCCCACCTGAGCCGCGTCAGCGGACTGTGGACGTCGCTGAAGATCTCCGCACACGTCGCCGACGGCGCCTCGACGGTGCAGCTCGACCCCACCCGCATCACCCCCGAATACGGCGGCCTCGGACGCAGCCCGCACGTTCCCTCGGGGCGTCTTCTCGGCGCGAATCTGATGGAGCTGGAACAGAATCAGCTCACCATCCGGATGCCTCGGGCCCATGAGTACGCCCGCCTCAACGGCCTGAATCGGATCACAGTGCGCTCGAGCGACGATCGCATCGGCATCGTCGCCGCGGGCAAGACCTACCTCGACGTGCGCGAGGCCCTGCATCTGATGGGGCTGACCGAGGCGGATCTCAATCGCCTCGGAATCCGAATCCTCAAGCTGGGCATGGTGTACCCGCTCGAGCAGGAGATCTTGCGGCGTTTCATCACCGACACGGCGTCGGGACGTCTCGACGAGGTGATCGTCGTCGAGGAGAAGCGCGACTTCATCGAAACGATGATGCGCGACATCCTGTTCCGCGACCCCATCGCCCCGCACATCGTCGGCAAGGTCAACGAGGACGGGTCCACACTGTTCTCGCGCTTCGGCGAACTCGACGTCGACGCGGTCACCCGGGGTCTGGCCATGCGGTTGGCGCGACACCATCACGTCGACGCCGCGATCGACTGGCTGGACCGCAGCAGCCGTCGGCGCACGCGGATCGAACTGCCGCTGGCCGTGCGCACCCCGTACTTCTGTTCCGGATGCCCCCACAACAGTTCGACGCACGTGGCCGAGAACACCCTCGTCGGCGCCGGAATCGGTTGCCACGCCATGGTTCTGCTGATGGACCCCCACCAGGTCGGCGACGTCGCCGGGGTCACGCAGATGGGCGGCGAGGGCGCGCAATGGCTGGGCATGGCGCCGTTCGTCGAGGCCGATCATTTCGTGCAGAACATCGGCGACGGCACCTTCACCCATTCGGGATCACTGGCCATCCGCGCGGCGGTGGCAGCGGGCGCGAACATCACCTACAAGTTGCTCTACAACGGTACGGTCGCCATGACCGGCGGCCAGGATCCCGTCGGTGGCTTCAGCCTGGCCGAGATCACGAATCTGCTTCTCGCCGAGGGCGTCGGACGTATCGTCATCACCTCCGACGACCCGTCGCGCACCAAGGCGAACGCCTTGCCCTCCGGGGTGAGCGTGCGTGATCGCTCCGAACTCGCCGACGTCCAGCGCGAACTGGCGGCCGTTGAGGGTGTGACCGTCCTGATCCACGATCAGGCGTGCGCAGCGGAGAAGCGCCGCAAGCGCAAGCGCGGCACCCTGGACACCCCGACCACTCGGGTGATGATCAACGAGCGCATCTGCGAGGGCTGCGGCGACTGTGGCGAGAAGTCCAATTGTCTCTCGGTGCATCCTGTTCCGACGGAGTTCGGGCGCAAGACCCGCATCGATCAGAGTTCCTGCAACCTCGACTACTCGTGCCTCAAGGGCGATTGCCCATCGTTCGTCACCGTCACCCCCGGAACCACCGACCGCACACAGAACGCGACGGCGGCCGAACTCGCCGCCGACTCCTTGCCGCGGCCGACGGTCACGCGAGCACTCACGGGTCCGGGCACCGATGTGGCGACGCTGCGGATCACGGGCATCGGTGGTACCGGCGTGGTCACCATCTCCCAGATCCTGGCGACCGCAGCCACTCTCGACGGCCACGCCGCGCGCACCGTCGACATGACGGGGCTGGCCCAGAAGGGCGGTGCGGTGGTCAGCGACGTGAAGATCTCCAACCGGCCGATCGAGCTGGCCGCCAAGGTGGCCTCCGGGACGTGCGACCTGTACCTCGCGTGCGATTCCCTGGTCGCCGCCGACGCGGTCAACCTCAAGGTCACCGCCCCGGACCGGACCACCGCCGTGGTATCGACCACGCGTATCCCGACCGGTTCGATGGTCGTGGACACCTCGGTCGGATTCCCCTCGGACGCACAGATCCACGACGTGATCGACTCGCGGGTGGCACGCACGGTCTACCTCGATCCGGGAGCGCTCTCGACAGAGCTGTTCGGTCACGAGCAGTACGCCAACATGCTCGCCGTGGGCGCCGCCTATCAGGCCGGCGCGCTGCCGATCAGCGCCGAATCCGTGGAGCGCGCAATCGGTCTCAACGGCGTCGCCGTGGCGGCCAACACCCAGGCCTTCCGCCGGGGGCGTCAGGTCGTGGCCGACCCGGATGCCGTGCGCGCCGAGATCGCACGGCTGCATCCGGTGGTGACCGCCCCCGAGCCGAGCGAGTGGGCGCAGTCGCAGGTGGCCGCTCTCGGCAGCATCGACGACGAGTTGGCACACACAATCGCGGTGCGCGTCGATGATCTCGTCGGTTACGCCGACGAGCGTTACGCCCGTGAGTACCTCGACGCCGTCGCACGAGTACATCGCAGCAGCGCGGGCGACGAGCTGACCGACGCGGTGGCTCGCAATCTGTACAAACTCATGGCCTACAAGGACGAGTACGAGGTGGCTCGGCTCACCGCCGACCCGACGTTCGCCGCGCAGGTCGCCGACCAGTACGGCGCCGACGCGAAAGTCGCGGTGCGTCTGCACCCGCCGACCCTGCGGGCCATGGGCATGAAGGAGAAGATGTCGCTCGGCGCGTGGGCCAAGCCCGGCCTCGGCACCTTGGCGAAGATGAAGCGGCTGCGCGGCACCCGCCTCGATCCCTTCGGCTACAACGAGATCCGCCGGACCGAACGCGCCCTCATCGGCGAGTATCGTTCCCTGGTCGATTCGATCGTCGCCGCCTGGGAGTCGGGTTCGGTGACACCGCAACAGCATTCGTCGATCGTCGAGCTTGCGGCCCTGCCGGACATGGTTCGCGGCTACGAAGGCATCAAGATGGCCAACGTCGCGCGCTATCGCGAGACCGTTGCCCAGATGCGTTCCACCCTCGGACTGTAACCACCACATCCACCACGGGCGCCCCTCGCTGCTGCGAGGGGCGCCCGTGTCGTCCCCGCCCCTCCTCATCGTTAATCGAGACCCTCCCCCGATGGTCGAATAACCCGCTCTACTCGATAGCCGAAAACTCCCCCCATGGTCGACCAACCCACCCGGCCCGACAGCCGAGAACCCGTCCCCCGATTGATGAACAACCCACCCGGCCCGATAGCCGAGGATCCTTCTCCCCGATGGACGAACAACCCACCCGGCCCGATAGCCGAGGACCTTTCTCCCCGATGGTCGAGGTGCGAGCCGCGTGCGGCGAGCCTCGAGACCCGGCGAGACAACAAGCTTCCCAACCACATCCACCGTCTCAGACGCCGCCCGCGAGCCGAACTCGCAGACGCCCCCGCTGCACCAGCCGCGTCCGCAAAGTGAAGCCGCGAACTCATCACTCCGACGGCCGGGACTCTTCCCTCGATGGTCGAGGTGAACGGCGCCCCAGGCGCCGGGCCTCGAGACCCGGCGAGAGAACAAGCTCCACAACCACATCGAACGCATGGCAAAACGAAAACCGCACCCCTACCACACCCCACCGACAGAAAATCGGCGCCGAAATACGTTGTCCACAAGCAGAATTGATCAAACCACCCCTTGCGTCGAACACACTGGCGATGTAGACTGGAGCCATCGCACCGATCAGCCACCGGGGAGGGGCCCATGATCGACACCACCACAACTCTTGACGCCAAAGATATTGACGCCGAGGCAATCTTCGCCGCGGTCGTAGACAAACTCAGCGACCTGCAATGGAATCCGGACATGACCGGGCCACAAGCCTTCGGTGCGATGAAACAAGTACTGCTGTTGCGGAACCTGATCGATCATCACGCCACCACCCTCACCGGCGAGATGGATCGCCTGGGAGTGGCCGATCACAAGACCACCCGGCTACGAGAGTTGTTGATCAGCATGGGTTGCGCACCTGCCGTCGCAGGCCGGTACGTGCGGATTGCTGCCACCGGCGACATCGATCTACTGCTCGCGCATGCCGCTGACGGGTCCATCTCCTCCGAACACACCGACGCCATCATCCGCGGGTTGGCGCACATCGACACCCGGTCCCCCGAACCCCTCGACACCGTGCAACGGTGCGAGTTCCTGCGGAAACTGCTGTCGCATTACTTTGCCGGCTTCACCCCCGCCGAGATCAACATCTACGCGCGACAGTTGGGGAACGAGTTGGCGGCCGAAACACCCGGCGGGTTGCCGGCCGCCGAGGACAAGTCGATCAACTCCTACACCGACCGCATCACCGACGACGGCCGGTTGGAGATCTCGGCGAACCTCGACATCATCGCCGGCGAGAAAACCAGAACTTTGATGGAAACCTTGTCGGCGCCCAAGCCTCAACCCGACGGGTCGCCGGACCCGCGAACACCCGAACAGATCTGCGCCGCCGCGTTCGAAACGATCGTGGAGTTGGCGGCACAAGGATTGGCCGACACCACCTTCTCGGCGAAACCCACCAACGGACTGTTATGGACCTGGTCAGCAGACAACCCGGCACTCGGTGGGGATTTACAGAACATGGGCGCCATCACCGAAGCCACCGCCAAACTATTGTCGTGCGACACCACCATCACCAAAATCATGCTCGATCCCAACGGGGTACCGCTCAGTGTTGGCGAAGAAAAACGCTTCTTCACCCCCGGACAACGCAAAGCCTTACTGGTGCGAGATCGCGGATGCATCAAATGCGGAGCACACGCCGGACGCTGCCAAGCACACCATGTGCATCACTGGGCTGATGGTGGTCCCACCGACCTCGACAACGGCTGCCTACTCTGCACCAGCTGCCATGACGATGTGCACCACCACGGGTGGGACATCATCATGGGATTCGACCGACACCCCTGGCTGATCCCACCCGCCAGCATCGACCCGAAACGACGACCAGTGCCGTCGTATCACCGCCGGACCATGCGACTCGACGACGCAGCAGCCTGACCCACGCTGCCCCACAACCTGATTCCCCGCACCCGGCCTGGCCGGGACCGCATCTGTTGTTTGAGAACTCCATAGTGATAGTCCCCTCCCGATGGTCGAGGTGGTCCTGCCGCCCGTGGCCCGGAATCCCTTCGGCACAAGAGGTCTCGAGGCTCGTCGCTGGCGCTCCTCGGCACCTCGACCATCGGGCGGGAAGGGCCCGTCCATCGGGTAGGGCGGCCACCGGGTGGGAAGGGCGTCAGCATCCGATCGTCAGGCGGGAAAGACGCGAGCATCCTTCGATGGCCTGCGTCATCCCCCGCTGGTCGAGGTGCGAGCCGCGTGCGGCGAGCCTCGAGACCGACTGCACCGGCGCTGGATTCGGTCCACGGTGGCGCGGAACCCGGGTTCAGGTCACCGTTCGACGCAGCGACTCGCGAAATCGATGATCTCTCCGGCTACTTCGTCACGGATCTCGGGCTCGTTGTGAACCTCGTGCCGGAAGCCGGTGTACACACGGGTGCGGACGTCCGGATGTCCGCTCAGCGCAAGCTGATTGGCCACATGGTAGGCACCCTCACCGAAGTTGGTAACCGGGTCGCCGTCGCCGGCGAGGATCAACACCGGAAGATCAGCACGTATCGACCGGTACCAGTCGGCAGCATTGGCGGCGTCGTAGAGGTCGACGAATCCGCGGAGGAACCGCACCGACATCGGGGCACCGAAGTTGTTCAGCGGGTCGATGGCGTGATCACGGACGACGTCGGGGTCGCGGGCCACCCACGCCGTCGGGCCGGATCCCGGCTCATAGCGGGAGATGAACCCGTCGAACATCGACACCACGTACGCCTCGGACGCAGGTGCAGCAGTATCGGTCTCGGCGGCGAGAGCCTCGCGGTCGAGCAGATTCTCGATCCCGTGAATCCCCGCTGCGATACCACACAGAATCAGCCCGTCGACCTGATCACTGTCCCCACTCACCAGTCCGCGCGCGATCATCGACCCCCACGAGTGCCCGAAGATCACATACGGCAGATCGGGATGACGTTCGCGCACAATCGAACGCAGCGAGCGTTCATCGTCCACGACCACCTGATCGGCCCGATCACCGGCGTCGGCCCAGATGCCCGACGACATCGCCGTCTTACCGTGCCCGGCGTGATCGTCGGCCGCCACGACGAACCCCGCATCCAACAACCTGGTGATCAGCGGGAGATACCGTCGCGAGTGTTCGCCCAGACCATGGATCAGTTGGATGATGCCCCGGGCCGGACGCACCGGCTCGTAGATCCACCCGTAGATCGTGTCCCGTTGATTACTCGAGGTGAACTCGACTTCGCGGAGTGACATCGTTGGCTCCTTCGGCGCGTGATCGGTGACGTCGTAACGCTAACAGCGTCGCCGGATGCGCCCGGCGAAATCGCGAAGCCGCCAGGACCGGTCGGCATCGGCCGACCGACCAGTCCTGACGGTCATCATGAGCTGTCAGACCACCGCGTCGAGGACCACAGTCGGCTCGTCGTCACCGGCATGACGACCGTGGGCCTGTGCCTGGGCGCGGATCTCGTCCTCCTGCGCCATCGACTCGCGGATCGCGCGCTGAGCGTTTTCCGGCAGCGACGGCAGCAGTTCCAGGACGCGTTCGCGGTGACGGGCGACCGCCTTGCGTTCGGGCATACCTGGATTCGGTTGGACCTGCGGAATGATCTCGGTGAAATCCTCCTTCGTGCCACCACCGGAGATCCCGGCCGCCGCCATCGCCGCCTCCGCAGCGACCAGAGCCTCGTCCTTCTCCTCCGACATACCGATCGGACCGAACCGATCACCGGAAAGGAACTGCTTGACCACCGGCTGCTCCGAGGTCAACAACTGCTCCCGCGGACCGAACATCACCAACTCCTTGCGGAACAACATCCCGATGTTGTCCGGAATCGTCCGAGCGATGTTGATGTTGTGCGTCACGATCAGAATCGTCGCATCGATCTGCGCATTGATATCGATCAACAACTGCGAAATATAGGCGGTACGCACCGGATCCAGACCCGAGTCCGGCTCGTCGCACAAGATGATCTGCGGATCCAACACCAGCGCCCGCGCCAACCCGGCACGCTTACGCATACCACCGGAGATCTCACCCGGGAGTTTGTCCTCGGCACCGGCCAGACCGACCAGGTCGATCTTCTCCATCACGATGTCGCGGACCTCGTTCTCCTTCTTCTTCGTGTGCTCACGAAGCGGGAACGCGATGTTGTCATACAAACTCATCGACCCGAACAGCGCACCGTCCTGGAACAACACACCGAACAACTTGCGGATCTCGTAGAGTTCCTTCGCCGAGCACTGGGTGATGTCGGTGCCATCCACAACCACCGATCCCTGCTCCGGATGCAGCAAACCGATCAACGTCTTCAAGAACACCGACTTACCGGTACCCGACGGACCCAACAACGCCGACACCTCACCCTCCGGCAAGGTCAACGACACATCACGCCAAATATTCTGCGAACCAAACGACTTCGTCAGATTCGCCACACTCACCTCGACACCCATGGTCTACCTCGAGTTCCTCTCTGCGGATCGTCGTCCCTCGCGGAGTCTCACACTCCGGCCTGATCGGTCGAGAACTTCTGGCGCAGCGGCCCTTTCACCAGCTTCCCGGTTGGGGTACGCGGCAGGTCATCGACGAAACGGAACTCCCGAGGCACCTTGTACCCCGCGAGGTGTTCTCGGACGAAGGTCTGCAATCGCTGCGCCACGTCGTCGCCGCCGACGACGCCCGGCGCCGTCTTCACCGCCGCCAGCACACGTTCGCCGTACTCCGGATCGGGCACACCGACCACCGCGACATCGTCGACGTCGGGGTGCAGGGCCAGGCAGTTCTCGATCTCCTGCGGGTAGATGTTGACGCCACCGGAGATGATCGTGAATGCCTTGCGGTCGTTGAGGAACAGGTAGCCATCCTCGTCGACATAACCGATGTCGCCGGTCGTGGTCCACGTCGGATGCTCGGGGTGCTGCGCCGACGCCGTCTTCTTCGGATCGTTGTGATAGCTGAACGGCAACGCGTCGCGTTCGAAGTACACCGTGCCCGACTCCCCCACCGGCAGTTCGACGCCCTCGTCGGAACAGATGTGCAGCACACCGAGTTTCGCCTGTCCGACGGTGCCGGGTTTGGTCTGCCATTCCACCGGATTCACCATGGTGATGCCGTTGGCCTCGGTCGACGAGTAGTACTCGTGCAGGATCGGACCGAACCAGTCCATCATCGCCTTCTTGACTTCCGGCGGACACGGCGCGGCCGCGTGCACCGCGTGCGTCAGGCTCGACACGTCGTAGCGTTCCCGCACCTCGGCCGGCAACCGCAACATGCGCACGAAATGCGTGGGCACCCACTGGGTGTGGGTGACCCGATACCGCTCGATGAGCTCGAGGCACTGCTGCGCGTCGAACTTCTTGACGGTGATCACGGTGCCACCGAGGCTCTGTGTGATCATCCCGAAACGCAGCGGCGCTGCGTGATACAGGGGTGCCGGTGAGAAGTACACGGTGTCCTGGCCCATCTGATAGGTGCCACCGAACACCATCACATAGGGGTCACCCGGATCGCCGACCTCCCGCTCGGGCAGCGGCGGCTTGACCCCCTTCGGCCGTCCCGTCGTCCCCGAGCTGTAAAGCATGTCGTTGCCGCGCCGCTGATGGTCGGGCGCCTCGGGCGACCCGCTCGCCACGAACTCCGCGTAATCGCCGAATCCCTCGATCAACTCGCCACGTTCACCGTCGCCGACTCGCGGATCGAAGGACAGTGCGATCTCGAGGCTCGCGCACTCGGCCCGGGCCGCCGCGGCCGCCTCGGCGAGATCCGCCGACGCGACGAGCGCACGCGCACCGCAGTCGTTGACGATGTAGGCGATCTCGCCGGGCGACAGATGCGTATTCACCGGCGTGAGATACAGCCCGCTACGCAGGCAGGCCCAGTACACGACGAACACCTCGACGGCATTGGTGCTCAGCAACGCGACCACGTCACCGTCGACGAAACCGGCGGCGCGCAGCGCGTTGGCCAATTGCGTCGATTGACGCTCGAGTTGGGCGTAGGTGAGAATGTCGCCGGTGTCACCGACGATGATCGCCGGCTTATCGGGAGTACGCGCCGCGTGAATTGCTGGATACATGTTTTCCTTCTGTCGTGAACGGGTTATGTGATTGACAACACACGTTGGTAGAGTCTTGTAGATGCACCACATCGTCAGAGCGAAGGCGTCCACCTCCTCTGACGCAGGGCCGCTTGTGGATTCGCGTGAGATCCTGGCCGCACTGCGTGAGCACGTGGGCGACGCCGACCGGAACCTTATTCCGGTGAAACACCTTCTCCAGCAGGCATGGTCGGATCTCGCGTCCGTACTCGACACCGAACTCGGCGAGCTGTCGCCGGAGTTGAGCGCCCGGCTGGCCAAACTCCAGTCCGTGGACCGTCTGCTCGTCGACCGCCTCGACGAACGCACCGGCATCGCCGCACGCCTCGCCGACGCGGTGTCGCAACTCGAGGCCGCGCCGTGCAGCACCGAGGAAATCGTCACCCTCGCCCCGCAACTGATCTGCGAGCTCGGTTTTCACCGCGCGATCATCTCGCGGGTCGACGGACGCCTCTGGACCTCCGAATGTGCCTACGTTCCCGACGAGCCCGAGTGGTCCGACGCGATCAACCAGGCCGGGCGCCAGAACCCCCAGACCCTCGGGCCCCAGATCCACGAGACCGAGATCGTGCGCCGTCGTGAAGGCCTGCTCGTCACAGACGTGCAGGAGGACGTCCGGGTCAATCGCCCGATCGCCGAGGTCTCGTTGTCCCGGTCGTACGTGGCGGCACCCATCGTGTCCGAGGGGCGCGTGGTCGGCCTGCTGCACGCCGACAAGTACCGGCAGAGCGGCGACGTCACCGGCGAGGACTGCCAACTGCTCATGGGGTTCGCCCAGAGCCTGCGACTCGCACTGAGCCGCGCCCGGATGAGCGAGGAGCTCGCCACCCTGCGCACCGGACTGCAGTCGATCACCGACGCCATCGGCCAGACCGCTGACGAGGCCCACAGCGTTTCCGTACGCCGCAGTCTCATCCCGGATTACGACGAGCCGGTGTTCGCCGACACCCCGAACCCGGCCGCGCCGCGCGCCTCTCGCTCGCGTCGCATCGCCGACGCCGGGTTGACCGCCCGCGAACTCGAGGTCCTCGCACTGCTGGCCCAGGGACGCACGAACGGTGCCATCGCGCACGAGCTCGTGATCTCCGAGGGCACCGTCAAACAGCACGTCAAGCACGTTCTGCGAAAGCTTCAGGCCGCCAATCGATCCGAGGCGACCGCGTTCTGGTTCAACGAGAACGGACAGTGACCGCGGAGTCCGAGACGGACTCCGCGGTCCCAGCCGTTCAGCAGTGGGCGGCACCGAACGCCACCCCATCCGCCCACGACGCCCGCTTCGACACCAGCCGCCGATACTTCATGATGAGGTCCGGCCGGCCGATGGTCAGGACGCCGGCGAGCGTGTCGGCCTCGCGGTAGAGCACCACGGTTCCGCCGGTCTTGTCGGCCCGGTGTTGCACCAGGAGTTCGTCGGTGTGCGGCACCCCGACGAACTGCAACCGCACCCCGTACCAGTCCGACCAGAAGTACGGCACGGTCTGATACGCGGTGAGATCGCCGTCCGACAGGGCATTACGTGCCGCCAGCGCCCCCTGCTCGGCCGCGCTCGTCCAGTGTTCGAGTCGCATGCGGCGGTCGAACAATCCGTTGGGCCAATGGGCGACGTCACCGGCCGCCCACACACCCGGAATCGGCGTCCCGTCGACACCCAGCGCGGCCAGATACTCGTCGCACTCCACGCCACCGTCGCGATCATTGAGTGCCACACCGGAATCGGCCAGCCATTGGGTTGACGGAATCGCGCCGACGCCGACGACCACGAGATCTGCGTCGAGCACCCGACCGTCGGAGAGCACCACGCCCGTCACCCGGGATTCCCCAGTCTGTAAATCCCCAGTCTGCAAATCCCCGGTCTGGACAATCCCGGTCCGGAAGCCCTCCACCCCCACACCGAGGATCAGTTCGGTTCCGTTGGCGGCGTGCAGATCTGCGCACAGGGCACCGCCTTCGATGCCGAGTGACCGCGTCAGCGGCGCCGGGGCGGCCTCGACGATCGTCGCCGAGAGTCCCAATTTTCTTGCCGCCGAGGCAACCTCGGCGCCGATGAATCCGGCGCCGACCACCACCACGCGCGACGAGGACCGCAGGGCCCGCCAGATCGACTGGGTGTCGGCGTAGGTACGCACCGTGTGAATCCCGCCGACGCCGTCGCTTCCGGGAAGCCGGCGCGCATGCGCGCCGACCGCGATGATCAGTGCGTCGTAACCGATGTCGCCGGCCGCGGTCGCCAGTTTGCGCGACTCGACGTCCAGGCCCACCGCCGGCGCACCGGTGCGGACCTCGACACCGAGTTCGTCGACCAGGAACTCGCGTTCACGCAACTCCGGAATGGCCGGTTCGTCCGGTCCCATCAGGAGTTCCTTGGACAGTGGCGGCCGGTCGTAGGGCAGGTGTTCCTCGGCTCCGACCAGGGTCAGAGCACCCAGGTACCCCTCACGCCGTGCGGACTCGCAGGCACGAATGCCTGCGAGTCCGGCACCCACCACCACGAGGTGATCGATACTCACGTCAGTCCTCGATCGTGATCGCCTGTGTCGGGCAGGAGCGCACCGCGGCCTCGACCTCGTCGCGATCGCGGTCGGTGACGTCGAAGGACAGCACGGTGAGCTGCCCGTCGTCACCGATCTCGAAGTGATCGGGGGCCTCGGCCTCACACAAGCCCAGTCCCGAGCATCGGCCCATGTCCACCTTGATCCGGCAACCTGTCGTCGCCACGGTCATCACTTCCTCCCGTGTGGATAGAACGGCATCTCCAGGACGCCGCGCATGAAGTTGGTTCGCATCAGCTTCGGTTCACCGGCAACGAAATCCGGCATCTGCTGATGCAGTTCCCGGAACAGCGACCGCATCATCGACTTGGCCAACTGGTTGCCGAGGCAGTAATGCACACCGCCACCACCGAAAACGACATGCGGGTTGGGGCTGCGCTGCAGGTCGAAGGTGTCGGGGTCGTCGAAGACCTCGGTGTCCCAGTTACCCGACCCGTACATCATCACGACCTTGTCGCCCGGCAGGATCTGCTGGCCGCCGAGCTCGTACTCGGCAACAGCGGTACGGCGGAACGTCAGTACCACCGACCCCCACCGCAGGAACTCCTCGATCGACTGGTTGATCCGGCCCTCGAAGTCCTCCCACAACCACGCCCGCTGTTCGGGGAAGTCCGTCAACGCCTTCACCGCGAAACTCGTGGTGTGGCGCGTGGTGTCGGTCGCCGCGACCGAGAACAGGGTCATCACGGCACCGATCTCGAAGTCGGTCAGTTTCTCGCCGTCGACCTCGGCCTGCACGAGGTTCGTGACCAGATCGTTCTTCGGGTTCTCGCGGCGGTCGGCAATCAATTCCTCGGCCAGGTCATGGATGAACAGCGCGGCCTCGGTCTGCACCTCCGCAGGGTCCCTCCCGGCCAGCAACTCGGGATCGGCCCAGGCCGTGATCTCATCGGCCGCGTGGCCGACGGCGACCAGGCGGTCTTCCGGGATGCCGAACATGTCGCCGTACATCTCGATCGGCAGGTGTCGGGCGATGTCGGCGACGAAGTCGATCTCGTCCCGATCGGCGACCGCGGACACGATACGGTGTGCTCGCGCTGCGATGTCGTTCTCGATCTTGCGGATCTGTTTGGGCGTGAACGCCGCACTGACCAGCTTGCGGATCTTGTCGTGCTGCGGGTTGTCCATTGCGAGGAACGACATGGCCATTTCCAGGAACATCGACGGCAACATGTCGGCCATCACGCCGTAGCTCGATACGAACACATCGTTGTGCTGGCTGATCTCGGTGATGTGCTCGTGTTTGACCACAGCCCAGAAGCCCGGATCGTCGGGATCGGGGACGACCGTCGTCTCCAGGGCCGGCTGCCAGGTCACCGGCGCGGTGGCCCGCAGCTGGGCGTACACCTTCTCCCGCACGGGTGCGTCCTGGTCCCAGAACGCATCGGAGGAAATGTTGACCGGGTGGTACTCGCGGGTCGCCGCGACGTCGTTGCTGGGGACGACGTCACCGTCGTCGTCGTCGAAACTCAGGTCGGCGTCGTCGAAAGTTGTTGACATGAGGGGTGTCCTGTCGATCGTTGGGCTGTCGGTGTGTGCGGCCGCTCAGTCGTCGGCGTGACTGAGCAGGATGTCGTACGGTTTGGCGTCACGGCCACCGGAGAGATCCACGTGGACCGCCTTGGCCTGGGTGTAGGCGTCGAGGGCATCGGGGCCGAGTTCTCGACCCACACCGCTCTGCTTGTAACCGCCGAAGGGGACCTGCGCGTTGATCTGGTGGGCGTCGTTGATCCACACGCTGCCGGTCTGGACCTGTTCGGCGACGGCGAGCCCGCGGCCGTTGTCGGTGGTCCACACGCTGGCGGCCAGGCCGTACTCGCTGTCGTTGGCGATGGCGATGGCCTCGTCGTCGGTGTCGTAGGGAATGACGGTGAGGACGGGTCCGAAGATCTCCTCCCGCGCCACCGGCATCGAGTTGTCGACGTGGGTCAGGATGGTCGGCGCCACCCAGTAGCCGCGTTGGAACTGCTCGCCCTCGGGAACGCCGCCACCGATCACCGCCTGTGCGCCGGCTTCGACGGCGTCGTTGATGTAGGCGAGAATCCGGGCCTGCTGTTTGCCGTCGATGACCGGACCCATGTCGGTGTCCCAATCATCGGGCGCGCCAACGGCAATCGTGGATGCGCGTTCCACCAGCCGGGTCACGAACTCGTCGTGCAGGCTGCGCGGCACGATCGCCCGCGTCCCCGACTCGCAGATCTGGCCGGAGTAGGTGAAGCAGCCGTAGAGCACACCGTCGACGGCGAGGTCGAGGTCGGCGTCGTCGAGGACGATCGACGGCCCCTTGCCGCCGAGTTCGAGGGTGACCTCCTTGACCGTGCCCGACGCCAATTTCATGATCTCCCGGCCGATCTGGGTCGATCCCGTGAAGGCGATCTTGGCGACGTCGGGATGGCTGGCCAGCCGGGCACCGGCATCGCGCCCGTCGCCGGGAACCACATTGAGGACACCGGCGGGCAATCCGTTGGCCTCGGCGATCTCGGCGAATCGCAGCATCGACAGCGGGGTGTGCTCGTCGGGTTTGACGACCACCGAATTCCCTGCTGCCAGAGCCGGTCCCACCTTCCACAGGGTCAGCAGCAGCGGGAAGTTCCACGGTGCGATCGCACCGACGACGCCCAGGGGTTCACGGTGCACCACGCTCTGCGCGAGCGCGGGGAAGGTGACCACGGGGGCGGGCCGGACGAACTGGTAGGTGTCGGCGAGATCGGCGAAGAAGGTGAAGTGCGCCAACGCATATCCGATGTGGAAACCGGTGGCCTGACGCACGGTGGCGCCGTTGGCCGACATCTCCAGCTCGACGAGTTCTTCGATTTGGTCGTTGGCGGCGTCGGCGATCGCCCGCATGATCGCGGCCCGCTCCTGTGGGGACTTGCCGGCCCACACCCGCGATTCGAAGGCCGCCTTGCCTGCGGCGACCGCGTCGTCGATGTGGCTCGCGGTGCCCTTGGCCACTGTCGCCACCACCGAGGCGTCGGCCGGGTTGACGATGGTCATCGACTCGTCGGTGTCGACGGCCTTGCCGTCGATGTGCAGTGCATGGTGTTGCACGTCAATACTTGTCATGTGTCTACCTCGACGGATCCAGGATGATCTTCATGGCCTCGCGGGCCTCGAAGAGCTTGTAGGCATCGGCTGCCTCCGACAGGCCCATGCGGTGGGAGATCATCGCGCTCGGATGGAGTTTGCCCGCGGTCATCAGTCCGATGACCTCGTCCATGTACTCGGTGATGTGACTGACGCCCATCTCCACCTTCACGCCCTTGAGATAGAGCTCGGCGAAGGGGAATCCGTCGATCGACTCCTCGGTGTAGACACCGGGGATCGAGAGCGTGCCGCCGGCACGCAACAACGGGATCGCGGCCAGCAGTGCCGACGGATGGCCGACGGCGTCGACGACGACGTCGGCGCCCCGCCAATCCGAGAGATCGAGCACCGCGTCGGTGCCGTCGACCTCGCCGGAGTTGACGCCGATGGCGCCGAACTTCTCGGCCTCGGTCAGTCGCGCGGCGACCTTGTCGACGACGATGACCTTGCTCGCGCCGAGTGCGACCGCCGACATCGCGGCGCACAACCCGACCGGACCGGCACCGACGACGGCGACAATGTCGCCGGCGCGCATCGCGCGGGCGACGGCCTCGTGGCCGGTGGTCATGATGTCCCCGGCGAAGAGGATGTCCTCGTCGTCGATGTTCTCGCCCTCGGGGATGGCGCGGGCGGTCAGGTCGGCCGAGGGCACCACCACGTACTCGGCCTGCCCACCGTCGAGATCACCGAGCGCCAGGCCCAGGCCGAAGATGCGGCTGCCGGCGCAGTTGCCGGGCTGGTGCCGGCGACACTGGTAGCACGCACCGCAGCTGACCACACACGACGACACGGCGCGGTCGCCCTCGCTGAACTGGGTGACGGCGTCGCCGACCTCGACGACGGTGCCGAGGAATTCGTGACCGAGGATGATGTCGGACTCGAGTTCCAGGCGGCCCTCGTAGGGGTGCAGATCGGTGCCGCAGATGGCCGTCTTCTCGACCTTCAGCAGCAGATCGGTGGGCTCGGAGATGGACGGAATCGGTACGTCGTCGACCTCGAGCACATGCGGTGCGTGCAGCACCGCGGCTTTCATCGTGCTCACGCCTTCACCTCGGCGTCCTTGGCGGCCACCTTCTCGCGGTACATCGGGAACAGCGGCTTGGTCAGCGGCACGAGCTTGAGGATCTTGTTGACCGGTCCCTTGGCCTTGACCTGTCCCTTGGCCAGGCCGACCGCGAGGTTGTAGTCACCACGCCAGAACTGATCGGCGGTGTCGCCGCGCATGAGCAGGGTGATGTCCGGCTTGAGGTCGCTCGGTCCGGTGATGACCTGGTAGTCGTCGCGGAAGGCGATGGTGACCTCGCAGTCGGGGTCGTTGTAGAGCACGCGCATGACGATGTTGGCCGCCTTGAGTTTCGGACCGGACTCCGGGTGCTCTCCGGCATCCCGGAACACCCCACCGATGTAGGTGTCCAGTTCCTCGGCGTCCTTGAAGTAACCCACTGCTGTCTCCTTCGATGCGATAGATCAGGGCTGATTGCCTTGTGATGCAATGCTTTCAAAGGCGATGTGATGCAGGTAACCGCATTTGGTGGCATCTCCGTATCCCTTTGGGGGTATGACCGGCGCCACAGCCGCGCCTCGGCGGCATGCCAGGCCACCCGATCCCCCGAATCGACCCGTCCATGCGCATGGAAACGGCCCCGCATCGACGACTGGGGGGCGTGCCGATGCGGGGCCGTGCTCGGGGGGCGATGGGCGGCCGGGGGTGACCGGCCCGCATCACCGGAAAACTGGTCAGACAGGTTGCAGGCCGGAGACCTTCCACGTGTCGCCGTCCTTGGTCAGGCTGACCCGGATGCGACTGCCGTCCAATGTCGGATCGGGATCGTCGGTGCTGGTCGTGGACTGGTTGATGAACATCAGCACGCTCGCGGTGGTGGGCGTGCTCTCGATGACGCCGGCCGCGGCCACCTTGGCCTGCGTGGTGATGTTGCGCTGCTTGGCCGCGGGGATGATCGTCTGCTGGGTCAACTTCGTGAAGTCGCCCTGGAACGATCCGGTCAACAGCTTGTACTTCGCGGCGAAGTCCGCGTCGATCCCATCGGCCTTGTAGGTCAACAGATCCGGCACGATCCGATTCGCCGCGGCCAACGCGTCGGCCGAGGCCGTCGCCGCGGTCCGGTCCTGCTGGTGCTGGTGTGCGGTGATGCCGAGTGCCACGGCGGCCGCGGCGAACGCCAGGACGACGATCGCGGTGACGATCCGGATCCGCCAGGCTCCGAGTCGGGCCAGCCGCCGCGAGCCTGCGGCCACCGTGCGCGAGACAACGCCCGGGACCGAGGGTTTCGGGAACCCACGCTTGCGTGGCGCGCTGTCTTCCAACGGTTCCTGCGCCGGGATCTCCGTGGTGGCCGGGCGGTCGGCCTCCTGCGACTGGGCGGCATCGGGCGTGGCCGCGTCGGGAGCGTTGCCTGCGGACTTTTCATCCGTGGCTTCGGTGTTCTCGGCCTCGGTGTTCTCGGCCCCGGTGTTCTCGGCCCCGGTGTCCTTGCTCTCGGTGGTGTCGAGGTTCTCGGCGGTTGTCACTGCGGTGTCACTCATGAGACGAACTCCATATTCGAGACCAGCCACTTTCCGTCCTGGTTGGTCAGATCGACTTTCATCCGGTAGACGCGTTGCTGGCCTTGCGGCGCCTCCGAGTTCTTCACCGTCGAGGTGACCGCGGCGATCGCCGTCGCGTGCTGGTCATCGGCGTTGATGAGCGCCACCGACGTCGCGGCGCCG
This sequence comes from Gordonia sp. YC-XJ4, assembly GCF_059511865.1. Classification (NCBI taxonomy): domain Bacteria; kingdom Bacillati; phylum Actinomycetota; class Actinomycetes; order Mycobacteriales; family Gordoniaceae; genus Gordonia; species Gordonia sp. YC-XJ4. Next base: position 1,476,291 of record NZ_CM183447.1, on the reverse strand, counting down.
GTCGAATCGACCTGTCCCTGCTTGAGAACTGCCGCGAAACTTCCTGTGGTGTCCGCGAATTGGTTGCGGAAGTCTCCGGTGGTGCCGGCCTGGATGCGACGCACGTCCGCATCGGCGCTGGAGTAGCGCAGCGTCACCAGGTTGGCCACCATCTGGCGGGTGGTCGCAACGATGAGCTCATCGCGCTGGGCAACCGCGACGACGTCGCGGTGTTGGTGGTAAAGCAGGCCTGCCCAGGTGCCACCGCCGACGGCGAGGACCAGGCACACCGCCATCACGGCGGCCCACGCCTTGCGACGGCGAGTCGGCACGGCCGGCGGCGCCTGGGCCTCCACCTCGAGGTCGTCGTCCTCGGGATCGATGTCGGTGCGCGGCGTCGTCACTGCGGAAACAGCTGTTGCCATGTTGTCTTCTCCTTCGGTGTCGGGCCGGCCGGACTGAGTAATGAGCCGAGCGAGTAGTACGCGCCGGTGGGCGCCCGGAACCTACCGGTTCGGGGGTCGTACGGAACGGCCTGGGCCGCATCGTCATCCGCCGGGCCGCCACCGACCGTCGGCGGCGGCTGATAGGGCGCGTTGGGCCTGCTGAGCATCTGCGGCCACGTCGACGGCAGCCCCTCGGGGCAGCGCGCCACCTCCGCGGTCCGCACCGACGGATCGGTCGCACACGGCACGTTGCGGGCTCCGCGCGTCACACGCGGATCGGCCTTGGGCAGGTTGCAATAGTAGGTGTCGGTGACCGGAACCGGCGACAGATCACCGGGATTGCGGCGTTGCGTACCGTACCCACTGGTGCAGGGCGGCGGATTGTTGGTGTTGCCCAGCTTGAGGTCGAGCTCACCCTGTCCCGACTCGCGGTCGGCGGGGTCCTGGAACCCTTGTTCCATGGTGTTGACCGCGGTCGCGATCGCCGGATACACGACGAGGATGTGCCGGATACCCGGAACGTTGACGCGCAGCACCTCACCCACGGTCTGCAGGTTGGCCAACAGGATGGGCAGCGGTGTGGTGAGATCACCCAACAGCCCGGTCGCCGAGTCGATCGCCGCCGGACCGGTATCCAGGGTCGTCCGAATATCGTTGTCGCTCATGGCGAGTTGACCGGTGAACGACGCGAGGTCGGTGGCGAACGAGGAGATGTCGGGCCCCGAGCGCACCACCGTCGTCAGCAGCGGGTCGGTGTCGACGAGCAACTGGGTGGTCTGGTCCAGGCTCTGCGAGGCCAGCCCCACCAGTTCGCTGGACGCCGTCAACGCACTGTTGAGGTCGGGCCCGATGTCGCGCAGCGCGGTCGAGGCCTCGTCGAGTGTGGTGTGCAGGTCGGATTTGGGGACCTTGGCGAGCAACTGCTGCACCTTGTTGATGACATCGGTTGCCGGTATCGGGATGTTGGTGCGACTCTGCGGGATTCGCGATCCATCCTGCAAGAATCCGGAGCCTTCACCGGAGGTCGGCACCAGGTCGATGAACTGCTCACCGGCCGCCGACACACTGCGCACGTACGCTTCGGAATCCGACGGGATGTGGAAGTCGGACTTCACCTGCAGGCGCGCCTGCGCACCGTTGTCGGCGGGATCGACTGCGGTGACCACCCCGACGTCGACACCGTTGTAGGTGACCAGCGCGTTGGGGTACAGGCCGCCGGCATCGGTGAGATCGGCGGTCACCGTATAGGTGCCGATCCCGGTGTAGCGCTGAAAGCCGGCATAGGCATAGGCGCCGTAGCCGACGGCGAGGACCGAGATCACGGCGAAGATGATCAGTTGGACGCGTACCAGTTTCGATCTCATCGGGTCGTCCGTCCTGCGGTCAGCGGGGCCAGCATCGGATCAGCCGAGCCACGAGCGGTCTGGGTCTGATTCCCCTGCGTCCTCGGCGCCGGATTCCTCGGCTGCCGCGTGAGGCTGGGCAGCACCACGTTGGCCAGTTTGCCGGGGCTGATGTCCAGTGTCAGGAACAGATTCAGGTAGTCGCCCTTGATTCCCCGGTCGGTGGCCATCACCGGGAACGGCAGGGTCAACGCGATCTTGAGCGCCTCGGTGAGGTTGTCCCCCGCCCTGGCCAGCCCGTCGAGCGTGGGGGCCAGGTTCTGTAGGTCACTCACCAGGTTCTGATGACTGTTGTCGAGTACCGAGGTCGCCACCTGTCCGAACCGGCCGACCGAGTCGAGCATCGAGACGAGTTGCTTCTCTTGGTTGTTCACGACGTCGATGGCGGGCTGCAGGGCGTCGATCCCCGCGCCGATCACCTCCTTCTGCCGATCGAGTTCGGTGCTGAGCCGGCCCATCGCGTCGATGACGTTGCCGATCTGTTCGCGCTGGCTGTTGAGCGTGTCCACCAGCGGTTGCAGGCGGTCGATGACCTGACGCGCGTTCTCCTGCCGGCCGGCCAGCACCTGGTCGACCTCGGTGCTGATCGTGCGGACCTGTTGCAGGGCAGAGCCGTTGAGTACCAACGACAATGACGACAGCACGTCCTCCACCGCGGGGTACCCGTCACTGCGGTTCAGGCCCAGGTGGGCGCCGTTGCCGAGTCGCCCCTCGGGTTGCTGTCCGTCGGGCACGTGCAGCTCGATGTACTGCGAACCGAACAGACTGGTCTGGGCGAGGGTGGCGTTGACGTTGCCCGGCAGATCGGTGTCGGAGTCGATGTCGAGCACGGCCTGGGCGTGCCAGCCGTCGGTGACGATCTTGCGGATGTTGCCGACCGTGACGTTCTCGGACTTCACCGGTGAGTTGCCCACCAGGTTCTGGGCGTCGGCGAGATCGACGGTGCTCTGATAGGTCGAACCCGATGCGGTGTTGCCCGGCAACGGGATCGAGTTGACACCGTCGAAGGTGCACGCACTGGTGCCCACGGCCGCCGCGACGAGGAGACCGAGCGCCGAGACACGCGCAGCACGTGAGAGACGAACGGATCGTGCGGATCTCATCAGCGTCCTCCCGGCCGTGTCGAGGTGGGTGCCGACGTCGGAGCAGCCGGCGTGGTCGAGGCCGACGGGTTGACGCCGGCCCGGGCCGCCGCGGTCGCCGCGTTCTGGCGGATCTGCGTCAGCGTCGAGGCACACTGGCCCTCCGGTGCGTTGACCGTCGCCACCAGCGCGCAGATCAACGACTGCGGGTCGGGGATGTCCGGGATGCCGAGCGCGCCGGTCAGTGAATTGCCCACCGGGTCATAGATGTTGTAGAAGTCCGACACCGCGGTCGGGGCCACGTGCAGGATGTCGGCGAGGGTGTCGACGCGGTCGACGAGCAGGCCGGTGATGTCGTTGGCCTTGCCGACGTCACGCACGAGTGCCTCGCGGTTGGTGTCGACGAAGTTCTTGATCACGTCGAAGGCCGAGGCCAGACTCGCGAGCAGTTGATCGGTTTCGGTGCGGTTGTCGGCGAGCACCCCGGAGAACGTCGCGAGCTGATCGGAGAAGGTGCGGATCTGGTTGTCCGCCGCCGACATCGCCGAGACGAACTGCTGCAGGTTGCGCACCGTCGCGAACAGGTCGGTACCACCGCGGTTGAGGGTGCCCGACGCACCGGAGAGTTGCACGAGCGCCTGCCGCAGCACCTGACCGTTGCCGTTGACGGTGCGCGCGGTGGTGGTGAGGAATCGGTTCAGCGAGCCCTGCTCGTCCGCCGAGGTCGGCCCGAGGTCGTCGGTCAGCCGCACCAGCTGCTGTTTGACCTCGTCGAATTCGACGGGGGTTGCGGTGCGGTCGATGGGGATCTCCGATCCGTCGGCCAGGGTGTCGCCGCCGGTGTAGGGCGGGACGAGCTGCACGTACCGCCCGGTTACGAGTGTCGGCGCGATGATCGCGGCCTTGGCGTCCTTCGGGATCGGCTGACCGTCGACGGTCAGCGCCACCTGAACCCCGTTCGGGCCGGGGGTGATCGAATCCACCTTGCCCACCGGCACGCCGAGCACCATCACCTCATCACCGACGTAGAGGCCCGCGGAGTTGCGGAACATGACGGTCAGTGACGTCGACCCCGAGCGGTCCACGTAGTAGGCGGTCGCGCCGATGATCGCGGCGACGGCGAGCACGCACACCGTGATCTTGCCGGGTGTCGAACTCCCCGAACTCGTGGCGCGGGTCTTGCGGTAGTTGCTGAACTTCGGGAACAGCCCGCCACTTCGGGCGCGGCGTCGCGGCACTGAAGCGCTGCTGTCGTCGCGGGTCATCGCGGTGCTCCTGTCGTCGCGGGGAGGGGAACCGTGGCGGGTGCGATGTTCTGCAGCAACACCCCGAAGAACGGTCCGGAACCGACCGCCTCACCGAGCTGGTAGGTGAAGGTCTTGAGTCCGGTGATCGACTGATCGATGTTCGAACGGTTCTTGTTCAGCAGGTCGAGCACCGAATTGAGCTGATCGAGAGCGGGTTTGAGGGTTGTTTGGTTGTCGTTGGCGATACCCTTGAGCCCGTCGGCGACCTGCCGTGCCTGCACGAGGATCGCGTGGATGTCCTCCGAGCGCCGGTTGAGCGCGGTGAACAGAGTCGTCCCCTGCCCGAACAGCGCGGCCAGTTCCTGATTGCGCTGCGCGAGCACCTTGCTGGTCGTGTCGGAGTTGCTCAGCAGCGTGCGCAGCTGGCTGTCGCGGGAGGCGATGGTCTCCGAGAGTCGCGACAGTCCGCTCAGTGAGGACTTCAGATCCGGCGGCAACGCCGCCTCGATGTCGGTGAGCTGGTTCAATGCCGTGGACAGGTCCACCGTGTCGGTCGCCGACACCTTGCCGGTGACCTCCTCCAGGCTGCGGGTGATGTCATAGCCCGATGTCGTGCGCGCCACCGGAATGGTGGCACCCTTGCCGAGGGATCCTGTTCCACGTGGGGTGATCTCGATGCAACGCTGCCCCAACACGGTTCGGACCTTGATGGCCGCGGTCGAGTCGTCGCCGAGCCGCTGATCGGAGGTGTCAACGGAGGCATCGACGACCACCTTCGCGCCGTCGAGGGAGATCTTGTCGACCTTGCCCACCTCGACGCCGGCCACCAGCACCGGATCGCCCTCGTGCAGTCCGCTGGCGTCGGCGAATTCGATGTGCATGGTGTGACCGCTGTTGATCACCGGCAGCGACCGGAAGTTGAACGCCAGCACCAGCACCACGATGATCGCGACGGTCCCGACGATACCCATGGTGAGCGTATTGCGTTCCAGCATGGACTTGTTCAGATCGATCACGGCTGGCACCTCGCGGCGGGAGCGGTGAACATCGGTGTGCGATCACGCGCGCCGGGCCCGTACTTGATGGCCAGCCCGCAGACGAAGAAGTTGACGAAGCTGCCGTAGCCCGACGCACGCCCGATCAGTCGGTAGGTTTCGGGGAGTCGATTCAAGATCACATCCAGTGTGGTCGTGTTGCGTTGGAGGTTGCCGGTCAGTTGTTGCAGCCCGGTGACCGAGCCGGCCAGAGCAGGCCGGGCATCGGTGACGATGCCGCCCAAAGCTCCGGTGAGTCCGTTGATCTGGGTCAACGACGAGCTGATGCGACCGCTGTCGGCGGACAGATCACGTACGAGCGTGGTCAGTCCGGTGATGAGTCCGTCGAACTGGTCGGCGCGCGCGTTGATGACCTGCAGGACATTGGAGAAGTTGTTGATGATCTCACCGATCACCTGATCGCGGTCGGCCAACGAGTTCGTCAGGGTGCCCATCTGCTCGACGAGATCGGAGACCGCGGCCTCCTGGCCATTGAGCACCTGCACCAGCGACGCCGAGATCCGGTTGGCCTGATCGGGATTGAGGCCCTGGAGCAGTGGCCGGAAGCCGTTGACGACCTGATCCATGTCGAGTGCGGGGGTCGTCTGGGTTTCCGGGATGGTGCCACCCGCCGGCAGTTGGCCCATCTCGCCGGGACCGTCGAGGAGTTCGATGAACCGGTCGCCGATGAGATTCTTGTACCGGATCACCGCCCGGGTCCCGTCCATGAGCGTGTTGGTGGTGCGCACGTCGAAGTCGACGACGGCATGCCCGTCACCGTCGAGATGGACACCGGTGACCGACCCGACGGGCACGCCCGCGATGCGCACCTCGGAACCGTTCTCGACGCCGGTGGCCGAGCTGAACACGGCGCTGTAGCCGGTGCTCGGCCCGAATCGCAGGTTTCCGGCGGTGACCGCGACGAACGCACCGGCGAGGGTGGTGATCGCCACGAACGCGACGAGTTTGAGTACCACTGCCGTCGTCTTCATCAGTGGCCTCCGAACAGCAATGTGGCCAACGGGTTTCCGATCAGATCACCGGCATCGTTGATCGGCCGGTAGGCGTCGGAGCCGTCGGGGAAGTCGACGTGACCCACGCGCCCGCCGCGTGGTTCGTAGCAACTCGGGCCCACGCCGGGCAGGCCGACCTTCGGCAGATTCTCCGGATAGGTGTAGGGCGGGTTGCCGGCGAGGATGGTGCCGACGACGTTGAGGCCCGGTAATGCGCTGCCGCCGTTGGTGAGCTCGAGAGTGCGCGACGTCTGGGCGAGGTTGTTCAGGAAGCATGGCAGGATGCCGGAGAACTGCCCGAGCACGGCCAGCGTCGGATTCAGCGAGGCCACCGACTCCTGGAGCGGGCGTCCGCCTGCCACGAACAGGTCCCGACCCGTGTTGCCCAGGTTGGAGAAGCTCAGCAGGAAAGCGGCGAACTGCTGTTGTTTGTCGGTCAAGGTGTGTGCCGTCGTGGTCAGGTTGCGCACCGTCGTCAACAGGTCCGGGGCGGCATCGGCCAGGGTCTGCACCGCCGGGGTACCGATCCGGATGTCGCGGCGCAACAACGGGAGGTACGGATTGAACGTGCCGAGATAGGTGTTGAGCTGATCGATGAGCCGACCGGTCTCGTCACCTGCTCCGTTCACGGCGAGCGCGAGTGCGTTGAGGGTGTCGGACACCTTGCGCGGATCGACTTCGTCGACGACCTGGACCAACGACTTCAGCAGATCGTTGACCTCCGTCGAGTTCTGGGTGAAGTCGATGACCGAGCCCCCGATCAACCGCGACCGTTCGGGGAACTGCGGGCGCTCCAGGGTGATGAACTTGCGGCCGAGCAGGGTGGTCGGATCGATTGCCGCGGACACATTCGATGGGATGTCGTCGACCCGGTCGGAGTCGATACTGATGTTGATTCGTGCCCGATCACGTTCGGCCACCACCGATTCCACGCGACCGACGACGACTCCGTTGAGCTTGACGTCGCAGCCGCGTTCGAGCATGAGGCCGGTGCGGTCGGCGTAGACGGTCACTGGAACCGTGTCGCGCAGATCGCCGCGATAGAGCGCCAGTGAGAGCACCACCGAGGCGGTGACGACGAGGATGAGCCCGATGCCGAGCAGGAGGTTGGCCATCCGGCCGAAGTCGCGGAAATGTCCCATCAGCCGGACACCTTCACCGCGCCGGACGGGCCGCCGTACACCGCGAGACCGACCAGCAGATCGATCAGCATGACCGCGATCAGCGAGGTACGCACCGCGCGACCGACGGCCACGCCGACCCCGGCCGGACCGCCGTGGGCGTTGTAGCCGTGATAGCAGTGCACGCACATCACCACGACGGCCATCAGGAGCACCTTGACCATCGACCACAGGACGTCCTTGGGCACCAGGAACACACTGAAGTAGTGGGAGTAGGTACCCGATGCCTGGCCGTACAGAACGATGGTGACGAATTGTGTTGCCGCGTAACCGACGAACAACGCGACCGCATACAGCGGCACGACGGCGATGACACCCGCGGTCAGCCGGGTGGCCACCAGATACGGAAGCGACGGGATCGACATCGTCTCAAGGGCGTCGATCTCCTCGCTGACGCGCATGGCCCCGAGCTGGGCGGTGAAGCCTGCGCCGACCGTTGCGGTCAGCGCGATCCCCGCGATTCCGGGGATCACCTCACGGGTGTTGAAGAACGCCGAGATGAAGCCGGCGAACGCGCCGAGACCGATGCGTCCCAATGACGTCGTACCCTGCTGTCCCACTTCGTATCCCACCGCGATCGACAGCATCGACACCACGACGACGGTACCGCCGATGACGGCAAGTGCACCGCTGCCCATGCTCACCTCGGCGAGGAGCCGCAGTACCTCGAGGCGGTAGCGGCGGATGGTGCGGGGCACCGTGGCGACCGTCTGGATGTAGAACGACACCTGTCGTCCCAGTCCCTCGAGGAAGCCCGACGGCGCCGAGGCAGCACGTTGCGCGACCCGGAGTACCCGGTTCGGTGGGATCTTGGTCGTGACAGTGGACATCGAAGCGGTTTCTCCCGGGGTCATCAGTGGATGGCGATCGTCGTGATCACCGAATTGGCAAGGAACAGAAGCAGGAACGCGTAGACGACCGTCTGGTTCACCGCATCGCCGACACCCTTCGGGCCGCCCTTCACGTTCAGCCCGAGGTGGCAGGCGACGAGACCGGCCAGCAGGCCGAAGACACCGGCCTTGATCTCACTGACGAAGAAGTCCGGCAGCCCGGTGATGATCGAGATACTGGTGATGTACTGCCCGGGCGAGGCCCCCTGCAGGTACACGGTGGCGACGTAGCCGCCGATCAGTCCGACCGCCGACACCAGACCGTTGAGGAACACCGCCACCAGCGTGGACGCGACAACCCTTGGCACACAGAGCCGTTGGATCGGATCGGTGCCGAGCACCCGCATCGCGTCGATCTCCTCGCGGATGGTCCGTGAGCCCAGATCGGCACAGATGGCCGTCGAGCCGGCACCGGCGACCACGAGAACGGTGATGATGGGCCCGATCTCGCGGATGATGGCCACACCGGCACCGGCGCCGCTGAGATCGACGGCCCCCACCTCGGTGAGCAGGATGTTGATCTCGTAGACGAACATCATGCAGAACGGGATCGACATCGCCAGCGCCGGAACGATGGAGATGCTGGCGATGAACCAGGCCTGGTGGAGCAGTTCCCGCACGTGGAGTCGGGTGGTGAACAGGTACCGGAACGTTTCCAGCGACGTGGCGTAGAAACCGCCGATCGCTCGCGGCACGGTCTTGGCGGCAGCGCCGGCCGCCGACCACCGGGCGCTGCCACCACCCCTCGACCTGCTCGCCGTACTCCCGACGTCGGTCACCGTCGCCACAGACCACCACACCCCTTGAATTCCGCAGGTCATCACCTGCGGCCGAACGCCGTGATTTGGACTGTCGACGTTCGTGACTAATGGACTCGGCCGACCGGATGGAACACTCTCACCCTCTGATGTGTTGCCCATCACACGTCGGCGCTCTGCAACGCTAACGAAGCTCGGTGGGAGTCCACCTGCCCCGCCGGTGATGTCTTGCTACCCCATTGGGGGTAGCCCCCCTCCCTCGATCGGGTGGGTTCACACTGTCCCGGCGCCGCATCGGCGCAGCGCAGCCGCGGTTTTCCACGGCCCGCTCGCGAGTTGCCGGCCTCCCGACGGCCGATCCGAGGCTTGTCATCCCGCTCGGCGTCCGTGTTAGCTTCTCCTGCATCCGAGCCGCGCGCATCGTGGAGAAGGAGAGCTCTCATGACGGCATCATCGGGTCCGTCCACGTCCGAGAATCCCTCGTTGGTGATCGACCGGTGCGAGGGAATCGCCTCGGTGCAGCTGAATCGTCCCGCCGCAGCCAATGCGCTCGACGCCGGACTGTGGTGGTCCCTGGCGTCGGCATTCGCCGAGATCGACACCGATCCGTCGGTACGCGTCGTCGTGCTCTCCGGGGCCGGGCGCCACTTCTGCGCGGGCATCGACCTGCAGATGCTCGAAGACTTCTCCACCGTCGCCGACGACCCGTGTGCCGGACGGGGTTCGGAAGCGTTGCTGGACAGGATCATCGAACTGCAACGCGCGGTCAGTGCCATCGAGGGGTGCCGTACACCGGTGATCGCCGCGATCTCGGGTGCCTGTATCGGCGCGGGACTCGACATCGCCGCCGCCTGCGACGTGCGCCTCGCGGCCGCAGACGCCCGTTTCTGTCTCAAGGAGGTCGACCTCGGGGTGACCGCCGACGTCGGTGTGCTGCAACGTCTGCCGCGGATCATCGGCGAAGGCCTCGCCCGCGAACTCGCCCTGACCGCACGCACCGTCGACGCGCAGGAGGCCCGTGCCATCGGGTTGGTCACGGGGGTCTCCGACGATCGCGACGGCGTCCTGGCCTCCGCACGCGAGCTGGCTGCCACCATCGCCGCGCGGTCACCGCTGGCGGTCCGCGGCACCAAACGCGCACTCAATTTCGCGCGCGACCACCCGATCGGCGACGGCCTCGAGCAGGTGGCACTGTGGAATGCCGCCACCCTGCTCTCCGCGGACCTCGCCGAATCCCTGGCCGCGGCACGGGATCGCCGTACGCCGACCTACCGAGACTGACGATCCATCCACTCCAGAGGAGGTCCGTCGTGCGTATCGGACTGCTGATCAACTATTCGACCGACTTCCGCACCGCCGCCGGCGAAGCGGAGGTCTTCGCGGCCAAAGGTGTTGAACTGCTGGCGGTTCCCGAAGCCTATGCGTTCGACGCGCCGAGCCAGCTGGGCTATCTCGCCGGCCGGATTCCGTCGGTGTCGCTGACGACGTCGGTCATCCCGATCTACTCGCGCACCCCGGCGTTGATCGGGATGACCGCGGCCACTCTCGACTACCTCACCGACGGTCGGTTCTCGCTGGGCCTGGGCACGTCGGGCCCGCAGGTGATCGAGGGCTTGCACGGGGTGCCCTATCACGCGCCGCTCGGGCGTACCCGTGAGGTGATCGAGATCTGTCGCACGGTCTGGACCGGCGCCAAGGTGACCCATTCCGGACGACACCATCCGCTGCCGCTGCCCGCCGATCGTGGCACCGGCCTGGGTAAGCCGCTGGCGTTGATCTCCACCCCGATCCGCCCCGACATCCCGATCCTCGTTGCCGCGCTCGGGCCGAAGAACGTCGAGTTGACCGCCGAGATCGCCGACGGCTGGCAGCCGATGTTCTTCGCGCCCGAGCGATTCCGCGACATCTGGGGCGAGCCCCTCGACCGGGGCGGTGGCTCCCGCCCCGAACACCTTGGCCCACTGGACATCCACGCACAGGTGCCGCTGGCCGCGGGCGGTCCGGGATCACCCGGCTATGAGGCCATCAAGCGGCACTACGCCCTCTACATCGGCGGTATGGGGGCTCCCGAACGCAACTTCTACTACCGTGTGGCGTGTGCGTACGGCTTCGACTCGGCCGCCGCGGAGATCCAGAAGCACTTCCTGAGCGGCGCCAAAGACGTCGCGGCACAGCGCGTACCGGACGAACTCATCGAGATGACGGCACTCGTCGGCGATTCGGCGTCGATGGCCGCACAACTCGACCGATTCACCGCGGCCGGCGTCGGGACCGTGTACCTCATCCCGTTCGACGACGATCCGACCGCCCGGGCCGCCGCCGTCACACAGGTACTCGACGAGGCACGACCTAGGACGCCGACCACCGCCTGATGTCGCGATCGTCGACCGGACGCTCGTCGGTGCGCTCGGTGATCCGGATGTGGTTGCCGAACGGATCCCGCAGCGCGCAATCGATCCCGTACGGCTGCTCCTGCGGCTCCTGGGTGAACTCGACGCCCTTGGCCACGAGGTCGGCGTAGGTGGCCCGGCAGTCGTCGGTACCGAGGATCGCCGCCGTGCCCAGCGCACCCTGGGTGAGCAGATCGCGAATCGCCTCTGCCGCTTGCGGTGTGGTGGCCGGCGGGCCGGGCACCGTCAGCAGGATCTCGCGGTCGGGTTGGGCGGGCGGGGCGATGGTGAGCCAGCGCATGAATCCCATGTCCACGTCACTGCTCACCTCGAAACCGAGTGCGCCGACATAGAAATCGAGCGCCTCCTGATGATCGAGAACGAAGATGGAATGAATGGCAACCGAGGTGATCATGATGACGACGCTACGGGCTCCACGCCGGTGAGCGCTTCTCCGAAACTGCGCAGTCCGGTTGCCGGTCGCGTCCAGTCCCGGACCACGCAGCCCGGCACAGGGATCGGGGCCGCGGCACGGCGATAGGCCGTCGGCGTACATCCGACGATGGCGGTGAACGTCCGGGAGAACGTCCCCACGCTGTCATAGCCGACCGCGAACGCCGTGTCGGTGACCGTCCGACCCGACCTCAGTGCGGCACAAGCCCGTTCGATCCTGCGCCGCTGCAGGTAGCGGTGTGGGGTCTCGCCGAACAGCGCAGAGAATCGGCGACTGAAGTGCGCGGACGACATCACCGCGATCCGGGCGAGTTAGTCGACGTCGAGCCGTCGCGCGTGATGCCGGTCGATCGCATCCCGCGCACGCAACAGCCGCCGGTTCTCGTCCTCGCGGGCCGACATCACGCTACGGTTCACCCGCTCATGCTCTCACCGTCGTCGGGCCGTCACAACGATCGCCGGGCCGCACAACGACGACACCCCCGACTGCACCAGGGCAATCGGGGGTGTCGAGGAGTCGAATTCGCTCAGGCCTGCGCAGGCTCGGCGAAGTTACGGGTCACCGCCGGGTCAACCGGGATGCCCGGGCCCGTGGTGGTGGAGACGGTGACCTTCTTGATGTAGCGGCCCTTGGCAGCCGACGGCTTGGCGCGCATGATCTCGTCGTAGGCGGCACCGTAGTTCTCGGCCAGCTTGGTGGCGTCGAACGAGGCCTTGCCGATGACGAAGTGCAGGTTCGCTGCCTTGTCGACGCGGAAGTTGATCTTACCGCCCTTGATGTCGTTGATGGCCTTGGTCACGTCGGGGGTGACGGTGCCGGTCTTCGGGTTCGGCATCAGACCACGCGGGCCCAGGACGCGCGCGATACGGCCGACCTTGGCCATCTGATCGGGGGTGGCGATCGCGGCGTCGAAGTCCAGCCAGCCGCCCTGGATCTTCTCGATGAGATCCTCGGCGCCGACCTCGTCGGCACCGGCGGCCACGGCCTCGGCGGCCTTGTCGCCGGTGGCGAACACGATCACGCGGGCGGTCTTACCGGTCCCGTGGGGCAGATTGACGGTGCCTCGAACCATCTGGTCCGCCTTGCGGGGGTCGACGCCCAGCCGGATCGCAACCTCGACGGTCGCGTCGGTGTTCTTCGACGACGTGTCCTTGGCCAGCTCGGCAGCCTCCAGCGGGCTGTAGAGCTTGCTCTTGTCGACCTTCTCGGCCGCGGCCGCGTAGGCCTTGCTCTTCTTGCTCATTGCTCTGTTCTTTCTCCGTGAAACGATTCGGGTTGGTGGTGCGGGCCGAGCCGGCCCTCCCACTACATCTGAAGACTCTCAGCCTCGCGAGCTCACTCGACGGTGATTCTCGCGAGATCGCAAGCTCACTCGACGGTGATACCCATCGACCGAGCAGTACCGGCGATGATCTTCGCGGCCTGGTCGATGTCGTTGGCGTTGAGGTCTTCCTGCTTGGTCTTGGCGATCTCGCGGACCTGGTCCATCGAGACCTTGCCGACCTTCTTGGTGTGCGGCTCGCCGGAGCCCTTCTGCAGACCGGCAGCCTTGAGCAGCAGCTTCGCCGCCGGCGGGGTCTTCAACTTGAAGTCGAACGACCGATCTTCGTACACGAAGATCTCCACCGGAATGACGTTGCCACGCTGCGACTCGGTCGCGGCGTTGTACGCCTTGCAGAATTCCATGATGTTCACGCCGTGCTGACCAAGCGCCGGACCCACGGGCGGGGCCGGGTTGGCCGCGCCTGCCTGGATCTGGAGCTTGATGATCCCGGCAAGCTTCTTCTTCTTGGGAGGCATCTCTAGTTCCTTGGTTGTTCTTCTTGCTGATCCACGTCCGCTGGAGGCGTGGAAGTCTTGTTGTCAGCCGGTCACCGGCTGACGGGCGAATCAGATCTTTTCGACCTGATTGAAGCCGAGTTCGACGGGCGTCTCGCGACCGAAGATCGACACGAGCACCTTGACCTTGCGCTGCTCGGCGTTGACCTCGGAGATCGAGGCGGGCAGCGTCGCGAACGGTCCGTCCATGACGGTGACCGACTCGCCGACCTCGAAATCGACCTCGATGGTCGAGGTGACCGCGGCTGCGGCAGCCTCGACGCTCTCGCCGGCCGAGGCGGCCTTGGCTGCGGACTTCTTGGCCTCGGTGCGCGGCATCAAGAACTGCAGCACCTCGTTGAGGCTCAACGGCGACGGCTTGGAGGTCATTCCGACGAAGCCGGTGACACCCGGGGTGTTGCGCACCGCGCCCCACGACTCGTCGTTGAGATCCATGCGCACCAGGATGTAGCCCGGCAGAACCTTGCGGTTGACCTTCTTGGGCTGGCCGTTCTTGATCTCGGTGACCTCTTCGGTCGGCACCTCGACCTGGAAGATGTAGTCGCCGACGTCGAGGTTCTGCACTCGGGTCTCGAGGTTGGCCTTCACCTTGTTCTCGTAACCGGCGTAGCTGTGGATGACGTACCACTCGCCGGGCGCGCGACGCAGTTGCTTGCGCAGCTCCTCGACGGGGTCGGTCTCCTCGGGCTCGGCAGGAGCGTCGGCCTCGCCGGCCACCTCGTCGGTAGCCTCGCTGGCTGCCTCATCGGCCTCGACCGCGGCCTCGCCGCCCTCGACGGCAGCGGCCTCGTCCTCGGCGGCCTCGGCCTGCGCCTCGACACCGGGGTCGTCGGTCTCGTCCACGAGGGTCTCGTCGGTGACGGCCTCGTCGGTCACGACGCCTTCGACGTCAGCCGCTTCGGTGTTCTCCGGGGTGCTCACTGCAGCCCACGCTCCTCTTTCTCACAGTTTCGGTCAGGTCTCACGTCGTTCGCCCGGTCGTCATTCGACCGTGCCGCCCGCCGTGCGCCGACGACCGGTTCGTCGGGCGCCCCGAGATGGTCGGTGCGCTCACTCGAGGTGAACCGCTAACCGAACAGCCAGAGGACGCCCTTGGCGAAGCCGAGGTCGATACCGAAGATGAAGGCGGTCATGATGACCACGAACACCAGCACGACGGCCGTGTAGACGACCAGGTCGCGGCGGCTCGGCCAGATGACCTTCCTCAGCTCGGCGACGACCTGCTGCAGGAACAGCCAGATCCGTACGAACGGATTGTGGCTCTCCGCAGGCGACGCCTTCTTCTTGCGTTCCTTGACGGCGACCGCGGTTCCACCTGCGGAATCCGAGTCGTCGTCGGAGGTGCCGGCGGCAGACGCCGAACGGCGACCCCGACCCGAACGCTTACCGGACGGACGGAGCTCGGTGTCGGCCGACTTCGTCAGTGACGTCGTGCTCTCGCCGTCGGAATCGTCGGTGGCATCGGAGACCTCGAGCTCATCGGCCGCCGACGCGGCGGTGTCCCCCGCGGCATCTTTGGCGCGGGCTGCTCGATCTCGCTTGCTCAACTTCGAGGTCCTCTCGTCAACGTGTGCCCTCACCAGGGCAGGGGCGACAGGACTTGAACCTGCAACCTGCGGTTTTGGAGACCGCTGCTCTGCCAGTTGAGCTACGCCCCTTTGCGGCCGTCACGTCCCGGCAAGAAATCCCGCCGGGCCACTCGGACCACCATCTCGATCCACCCTACGGACTGGTGTGTCGTCGCCGTCCGGCCGCGTGGCCTTCGGCTACCGACCTTCCGCCGTCCGACAGAATCAACCGTCCGACAAAACCAACGCGCCACCCCATGGGTAGCGCGCAAGTCTAAGTCAATCGAGACACTTCAGTGTAGAACATGGGCCCTGCCGAACCCAAAACGCCCCTGGAACGTCCCCGCCCGACGGGCCTGTGGCCCCTTGGCGTCAGTCGCTCGGGCGTCAGAGGCTCTCCGAGAGAATCCGGACGGCGTCATCGTATCGATCCGGGGTGACCGCGGAATAGGTGAGCCGGACGAACAGGCCGGTCGGCTCGGCGGGGAACCACTCGGTACCCGGCGAGATGGCGAGACCCTTGGTCAGTGCCCGCCCGACGACGGCGTCGGCGTCGGGCGGTGCGTCACCGGCCCTGCCGACGCCCAGGTCTACCCAGAGATGCAGTCCACCGGCTGGCCGGCGCGGATCGAAGCCGGCCTCACGCAGCGCGGCCAGCAGGGCGTCGCGCCGGTCCCCCAACGCGCGGGCAAGTGTCTTGCGGTGGGTGCGCCACGCCGGTCTGCTCACCACCTCGAGGGCCGCCCACTGGAGGATCGGCGAGACGAACAGATCCGAATGCGCCAGCGCCTGCTCGATCCGTACCCGTGCCGGTCCACGCGCGAGGATCCCGGCCACCCGCATCGATGGCGACATGCTCTTGGTCAACGACCGGACGTAGACGACGTGCCCGTCGCGGTCGGCGACGGCGAGCGGCCGCACCGGCTCGTCGATCCCGAGGTCGTGCGCCCAGTCGTCCTCGACGAGGAACGCGCGGTGTGCGGTGATCACGTCGAGGATCGTCGACCGCTGCCCGGCATCCCAGCGGTCGCCGGTGGGGTTGGCGTGGTTGGGCTGAGCGTAGAAGACGCGTGCCCCCGACGACGTCAGCGCCGCGTCGAGGTCGTCGGCCCGGGGTGCGCCGTCGGATCGGGGCACCGGCACGATCACCAGACCGGCCTGCCGGGCGGCGCCGATCGCACCCCAGTAGGTCGGCGACTCCATGACGATCGGTTCGCCGGGGGCGGCGAGCGCGCGGAACGCCGCGGCCAGCGCCGCCTGCCCACCCGAGGCGACCATCACATCGGCGGAGTGCCAGGACTCGGCGGGCGCAGACCCAGAAGAGTCGGTATGGGAGAGCTCGTCGGCGAACCAGCGCCGCAACTCCGGAATCCCCGCGATCGGCGGCCTGCGATAGCACTCCGGCCGCCGCGCCACACGACCTAGTGCCGCACTGACCTCACGGATGGGTAGCAGGGACTCGTCGGGGTAGCCCGAATGCATGGCGATCGTGTCGTGCGGCACCTGCCGCAGGGTCGAACCGACCGGGGACGCACCGTCGCGTCGGGGTCCGAGCGCTGCCGTCTGCCACGCCACCTCCGCGCCGCGACGTTGCGTCGGACGTGCGCGGACGAAAGTGCCACGGCCGGGCCGTGTTTCGACGAGGCCGTCGGCCACCACCATCGCGAGCGCCCGCTGCACGGTCACCGGTCCGGCGCCGAACCGCGCCGCGAGGTCGCGGGTGGACGGCAGCTTCGATCCCGGGCTCGCGGTTGCGGTCAGCGACCGGAGGTGACGCGCGATCTGCTCACTGCTATCGTCGGACATGAGAACCAATAGTAGCGCTATCGCATCTCTCTCGCGTCCGCTATCGGCGCAGGGCCCGACGACCGCCCACGGACTGGCCTGGGGGCTCGTCGGCGTGATCGCCTTCTCGTTCACCGTCCCGTTCACCAGAATCGCGGTCGGGGGCACCGGCGGTGCGGGACTCGACCCGCTGTTCGTGGGCTGCGGGCGGGCCGTCGTCGCGGCCGCTCTCGCCGCGGTGGCATTGATCGCGTTCGGCGCTCCGCTGCCGACCCGCCGACAGTGGTTTCGGCTCGTCCCGGTGTCGGCGGGCGTGGTGGCCGGCTTCCCGATACTGACCTCACTGGCCATGCAGCGCACCACCGCCGGACATGCCGCGGTGGTGATCGGCCTGCTGCCCGCGGCGACAGCGGTGGTCGCGGTGCTGTTGACCGGCGAACGACCGTCGTCGCGTTTCTGGCTCGGCGCGGCCCTCGGGGTGGGAGCCACCGTCGTGTTCAGCCTGCTCGCCCACGGCGGGTCCGTCGGCAGCGGACCGGGGGTCGCCGACGCCCTGCTCGCCGCGGCGGTGGTGCTCGGCGCGATCGGATATGCGCAGGGCGGGCTGATGTCGCGGGAACTCGGTTCGTGGCAGACCATCTGCTAGGCACTGGTTCTCGCGGCGCCGGTGATGGTGGCGGTGTCGGCGGTCAGCGTGGTCACCCACCCACCGCACGCCGGCGCCGGCCAGTGGTCGGCGTTCGCCTACCTGGCCGGCGTCAGCATGTTCCTCGGATTCGTCGCCTGGTATCGCGGTCTCGCGATCGGGCCGATGACCACGGTCAGTCAGATCCAGCTCGTGCAGCCGGTCATCAGTGTCTGCTGGGCCGTCGCGATGCTCGGCGAGCATCTCACCGTGCCGCTCGTCGTCGGCGGGTGCGCGGTGATCGCGTGTGCCGCTTTCACCGTGCGCTCCCGCGTCGGGGCAGCCCCGCGCCAGCGCGAGTGTCCCGAAAACGAGTGCCCAGCCGACGAGTGCACCGACATCTCGACGACGTGACCGATTTCGTGGCGCCCGTGCGGGGCCGAGTCGTTCGCCGCGTCGGCCTCATCGGCGCCGGCGGTGTCACCGTGTGCCGCACCGTCGATGCCGATGACCTCGTCGATGAGTTCGTCGTCCTCACTGACGTCGGTCTGACGCCAGAGTGCGATCGCGTAGAGACCCAGCCCGGCCACCAGCCACACCGTGAGCACCACGATCGGATGAATGATGTTGTGGCCATTGAAGAATCCGACGTTGCGCAGCAGTGTGCCGGTGGCCCCGGGCGGGAGGAGCTGACCGATCGCACCCCACGGAGAGGGCAGCAGATCCGGTGAGCTGCTCAGCCCGGACAGCGGATTGCCCAGCACCACAAGCAGAATCGCGGCGATCCCGAGGCCCGCTCCGCCGAGTAGTCGCCGCAGTCCGATCACCCCGAACGCGGTGGCGGCGATGCCCAGGATTCCACTCAGCACCAGATACCAGAAGGCGGTGTCGAAAGTACCCAACACGTAGCGCATCAGGAGGTTGATCGCGAGCCCGGCAAGCACGGCGAAGCCCAGTGTCGCCAGCACGAGGTTGCGTGGCCGTCGGATCATCATCATCAGTGCCACACCACCGATCCAGCCGCCCAGGGCGAGCGGCAATGCTCCGGCGGCCAGCCCGACGCCCTTCGGGTCGCCGGTGCCGAACCCGCGGACGTCGACGACGGTGACCGGCGAGTGCATCTGCGTGCCCATCTGTTGCCCGATGGCCTCGATGAGCGTGGCCACTGCCGGACTGCCCGCGGTGGTCACCAGCACTCGCGTCGAATCCCGTTGCACGACAAGCGCTCCCTCGACCTCGCGATTGAGGATCTGGCGGCGTGCCTGCGCCTCGTCGCCGACGGCGGTGACCTCGAAGCCGCCGGGCTGACGCTCCTCGAGTGCATGGGTGATCTGCTCGGTGGCCGCGGCGGGCGCGACCACCGCGAGCGGGATGTCGTTGGGCTTGGAGTGCACCCCGGGGAGCGCGAACGCCAGCAGCAGGATCGATACCACCGCGGTCAGGCCCAGCACCAGGGCGAGGGCCTTCCCTTCGTCGGACTTCATCATCACATTCCCTTAAGATACGTGGCGTTTCTTATCGCCTGCGATGCTAGTCTGGCCCAACAAGAAACGCAACGTTTCCTATCCGGGCCGGCTCGATCGGCCGACTGTCGGAAGGTGGCAGCAGATGGCAGCGACCCGACGCCGCGGCGCCGAACTCGATGCGGCGATCTTCGACGCGGTGCTCACCGAGTTGCACGACGTCGGATTCGCCGACCTCACCGTCGAAGGGGTCGCGCGGCGTGCGGGAACCAGCAAGGCCGTGCTGTATCGACGATGGTCGACCAAGCTGGAGATGGTGATCACCGCCCTGGCCAACACACGCCTGGCCGACATCACTCCCCCTGACACCGGCTCTCTGGCCGGTGATCTACGGGGCACGATCCACGAGTTGCTCGAGCGGCTGGCCGCACAGGGTCGTGAGGTGGCGCTCGGCATCATGGCCGGCGCCGCGTCGGAGCCCAATCCGGCCGCGATGACGGTGCTGCGCACCAAGGCCGAGGATCTGTCGGGGGTGATCATCCGACGGGCACGCGACCGTGGGGAGATCGGTGCGGGGCCGGTGCCCGCGACGGCCGCCACGCTGGCGTTCGACCTCGTGCGCTACCGATTCCTGATGGAGGGCTCACTGTCGGCCGAGGCGATCGACGACATCGTCGAGACCGCGGCGGTGCCGCTCATCCGGGTGCACGCCGCCGGCGCAGGGTGATCCGGGAGACGACCCCGACGACCGTCAGTTGAACTGGATGACGGCCTGTGCGCGCCCGAAGATCTTGCGGTCGCCCTGCTTGGCGACGATCGCGATCGTGCCGCGGCGGGTGTCGGGGTCGAGGGATTTGATCTTGCCGGTGAAGTCGACGGCGGCGCTGTCGTCGGCGGGCACGTAGACAGGGCTGGTGAAGCGAACGTTGTACTCGCAGAACGCCGCCGGATCGCCGATGTGCTCGGAGATGAAGGTCGCGCCGAGGCCCATCGTCTGCATACCGTGCGCCACGACGTCGTCCATGCCCGAGGCCTTGACGAGGTGGTCGGAGAAGTGGATCGGGTTGGGGTCTCCGGCCACACCGGCGTAGTTGGTGAGGTTGCCGCGCGTCAGCAGGAAGCGCTTGGCCGGTAGTTCCTGGCCCACGGTCAGGGTGTCGAAGTCCACCGCGCCGTAGGCTCCGGGACGTTCGGTGGGGTCGGGGCGGTCGTAGCGTCCCGGCTCGGGCTCGACGGTGCGTCCGACGGTGCCGGTGCGGTCGACCTTCATCATCACGTGGTCGAGCGATTCGGCGAGCTCGGGATCGATCTCCATGCCCGGCCGCGCGGCCAGCGAGGTGTAGGTGGTCATCACCGGCTCGTTGCGCTGATTCCAGATGACGTTCTTGGTCACCATCAAATCGATCGTCTCGGGGCTGGTGACGTGCCGGAACGAGTCGAGCGACACGTCACACACCAGCTGATCGCCGACCTTCATCGGCTGGTGGTAGATCAGTCGCTGATCGGTCTGCATGATCTGCCACAGGTCGTAGCCGGTGATGACGTCCTCGAACAGTTTGCGCTGGGCGACGATGCCCAGCACCGACACATAGGTCGGGGCGGCGATCAGGGTGTCGTGGCCGAGGCGGCGCGCTGCGGACTCGTCCCAGTGCGTCGGGTGCGGGTCCTGCACGGCCAGGGCGTGTTTGCGGACCTCTTCGCGACCGATCTCGTAATAGTCGTCGACGGTGTAGTTGAAGCCGACGAGCGACTTGGTGTGCTCGGCGATCTCCTCGGGGGTGAGCTTCTCGCCGGCGGCCTTCAGCTCCGAGGTCCGCTGCTTGATCTCGGCGTCGCTGATCTGTGACGACATGCGGTTCGCTCCTTACCTGTGCCACGTCCCGGTGGCGTCGATCCATGACTTCCGACGGCTGCTGCCGCGACGCGCGAGGAAGGTCTCATCCGTGCCGCGCGCATACCACTGCGGACCGCCTCGTCGAGGCGGTCCGCAGGTATGTCTGTATGTCGCCGATCGCCGACGACTGCGTCAGCGAGACTCTTTGTGCGCCTGATGCTTGCCGCAGTTCGGGCAGAACTTCTTGATCTCGAGGCGATCGGGATCGTTGCGACGGTTCTTCTTGGTGATGTAGTTGCGGTGCTTGCACACCTCGCAGGCCAAGGTGATCTTGGGCCGCACATCAGTTGAGGAAGCCACTGTAATCCTTCTTTCACGGGGGGTTTGCGTGTTCTCGGCGCTCGCGCCCCCGTGTCCCGGGCCGCCGCGGGCGCTGCGTGTTGTGTAGCGGTGGAGGGGCTCGATCCCTCGACCTCACGATTATGAGTCGTGCGCTCTAACCAGCTGAGCTACACCGCCTTGGCGGCCTGAGCACCCGCGGGGGCGATCAAGTCCTCCCGAGCCCCCTGACGGAATCGAACCGTCGACCTTTTCCTTACCATGGAAACGCTCTGCCGACTGAGCTAAGGGGGCGTTCACCCGTGCTGCCCGGTCACGTGTCCGGGCTGCTCGAGAGCCTCAACGAGATTACACACCGACTCGGCGGCGCACCAAATCGCCTGTTACAGCGGTTTGACGGCGCGTCGCGAACGACGATTTTCCTCGTTTGTGGCAGGTATAGGATTCGAACCTATGTAGCTTGCGCGACGGATTTACAGTCCGCTCCCTTTGGCCGCTCGGGCAACCTGCCGTGCCATTCTCTCGGCCGTTTCCGACCGCGTGAACAACGCCGTGAAGAATACAACGACTACCGCCCGTTCACGCAAACCCGCTGGTCAGAGCCGCCCCGCCGAGCGCGCTCCCCTCCTCGCCGACGGCGCTCGTCGCACCGCCGACCGCGCCCGTCTCACCGCCGACGGCGCTCCCCCACACGTCGAGAGCGCCCGTTTCACTCGCGAGCGCGCCCACTAGGCTGTACCTCATGGCTGATTCATCGTTCGACGTCGTGAGCAAGGTCGACCGCCAGGAGGTCGACAACGCCCTCAACCAGGCCGCCAAGGAACTGTCCCAGCGCTACGACTTCCGCGGCACCAACACCGGGATCGCATGGTCCGGCGAGGAGGCGATCGTCATCACCTCCGACGCCGAGGAGCGTGCCGTCGCCGGCCTCGAGGTGTTCAAGGAGAAGCTGATCCGCCGCGACATCTCCCTCAAGGCATTCGACGCCGGGGAGCCCGCCGCATCGGGCAAGCAGTTCAAGATCACCGGAACGCTCGTGCAGGGCATCGATTCCGAGCACGCGAAGAAGATCTCCAAGAAGATCCGCGACGAGGGGCCCAAGGGCGTCAAGGCTCAGATCCAGGGCGACGAGTTGCGCGTCTCCAGCAAGAAGCGCGACGACCTCCAGGCCGTCATCTCGCTGCTCAAGGGCGAGGACTTCGGCATCGCGCTGCAGTTCGTCAACTACCGGTAGCGGGTGGGGTGACGGAGGCGCTCAGCTGATCCCGCGTCGCGCCATCTCCTGCAACCGGGCGATGCGCTCCTCGGTCGGCGGGTGTGTCGAGAAGAGCTTGGCCATCCGGTCGGTGGCACGGAACGGATTCTCGATCATCGCGTGACTCTGCGCGGCGATGTCGGGCTGCGGCGGCAGCGGCGCCGCCTGGATGCCGCCGGAGATCTTGGCCAGCGCCGACGCCAACGCCAGCGGGTCCCTGGTCAATTCGGCACCGGAGGCGTCGGCCTGATACTCACGCGAGCGTGACACGGCCAGCTTGATCAGGGTCGACGCGATCGGCGCCACGAACGCGACGAGGAGCATCAACAGCGGGTTGGCGTTGTTGCGGTTGCCGCCGAAGAACAGCGCGAAGTTCGCCAGGCCGCTGATGATCGCGGCCATGGCGCCGGCGATCGAACTGATCAGGATGTCGCGGTTGTACACGTGCGACAGTTCGTGGCCGAGGACCGCACGCAACTCCCGCTCGTCGAGCAGCCGCAGTATCCCGGCGGTGCAGCACACCGCCGCGTTCTTCGGATTGCGGCCGGTGGCAAACGCATTCGGCGACTCCGTCGGGCTGATGTAGAGCGCGGGCATCGGCTGATGCGCCGAGGTGGCCAGCTCGCGGACGATGCGGTAGAGCACCGGCGCCTCGACCTCGGTCACCGGCTGCGCGTGCATCGCCTTGAGCGACATCTTGGCGCTGTTGAAGTAGACGTAGGCGTTGACCGCCACGGCGAGGATGACCGACCCCCACAGGATGACGGGGCTGCGGAACATCGCGCCGATGCCGACGATGATCGCCGACATCACACCGAGCAGGAGCGCGGTCTTCAATCCGTTGAAATGCATCAGGTCCTCGTTCGAGTCACGACGTCGGTGTGCGCTCCGGCAGGCTGCCGGGCGGGGGACGCCCTGTAGTTTCTCAAACGATCCAGACCCCGTTTCGGTTTCCGGGCGGGGTGTGAGCCATCCGACCGCTCGGCTATCCGGTTCGGTCGATGGTGTAGCTGACCAGCGAGCTCAATGCCCCGTGCGCAGGCCCGGTCGGCAACTGGGCGAGTTCGGCACGAGCCTGCTCGGCGAATTCGGCCAGCTTGTCCTTGGCCTGCACCATGCCGCCCGAGGCGTTGAGCAGATCGAGCGCCTCGGCGACCTCGGCGTCGTCGGTCAGCGGCCGCGCCGATCCGTCGTCGGCGAGCAGCAGTGTGCGGAGTCGATCCGACGACGCGTCGTCCTCGCGCAGCGCGTACAGCACCGGCAAGGTGTGCACACCCTCACGCAGGTCGGTACCCGGCGTCTTGCCGGAATCGCCTGTGACAGAACTGATGTCGATGATGTCGTCGGATATCTGGAAGGCGGTGCCGACGATGTCGCCGATCCTGGAGAGCCGCTCGGTGTCGTCGGCGGTCGCGCCGGAAGCCATCGCGCCGAATCGGCCCGCGGCGGCGATCAACGACCCGGTCTTCTCCCACACCACCTTCAGGTAGTGGTCGATCGGGTCGGCGCCCTGCGTGGCACCGACGGTCTCGCGCATCTGCCCGGTGACGAGTTCGGCGAAGGTCTCGGCGATGATGCGCACGGCGTCGGGGCCCAGCGTCGAGACCAGCCGGGAGGCCCGGGCGAACAGGAAGTCGCCGGAGAGGATCGCGATGCTGTTGGTCCACCGGGCGTTGGCGCTCTGCGCGCCGCGGCGCATCGGCGCCTCGTCCATGACGTCGTCGTGATAGAGCGTCGCGAGGTGGATCATCTCGACGACGGTCGCCGACGTGATCACCTCGTCGGCGTCGGGGTTACGCCCGAACTGCGATGCGAGGATCGCGAACATCGGCCGGAATCGCTTGCCCCCGGCACGCGCGAGATGTGTCGCGGCCTCGGTCATGACGTCGTCGCCCGAAGCCAGCTCCGTGAGCAGCAGGTCCTCGACACGGGCCAGCGAGGACCGCACGGTCTCCGCGAACTCATCGGTCCCGAGGTCTACTCCGGTGAATGTCGACTTCACGTGTTTGCGCCGCTCCGTTTCGAGAAGGTCCGTTTCGAGAAGGCCAAGGCCATCGGCGTGACGCATCGGGCGCCATACCCCAGGGCACTACCTCTGTGCAGCCTAGCGTCTGGCACCGACGCTGCCCGAGCAGCATCGCCCGACGGTGCGCCGACATACTGGTCGGGTGAGCAGCCAAGTGCCCCCCGTCGAGGTCCCCGACGCCGCCGACGTCCTGGTCGTCGGCGCCGGGCCGGCCGGGTCGGCGGCCGCCGCCTACGCCGCATCGGCCGGTCGCCAGGTGGTTCTCGTCGATGCGGCGGTGTTCCCACGCGACAAGACCTGCGGCGACGGGCTCACCCCACGCGCCGTCGCCGAACTCGATCGCCTCGGCCTCGGGCATCTCCTCGACACGCGGCCGCGTCTGGACGGTCTGCAGCTCAACGGCTGGGGCCGCAGCGTGTTCGTGCCGTGGCCGTCGGGCCGGTTCCCCGGCTACGGCAGCGCCGTCGCGCGCCTCGAACTCGACGACGCGATCCGCGAATTCGCCCTCGAGCGTGGTGCACGAATGGTGTCGGGCGCCAAAGCCGTCGACGTCGAGCGCGCCGGGGACCGCATCAGCGCAGTGGTCGTCGACACCGCCGATGGTCGGCGGACGATCCGCGTCGGGCAGGTCATCGTCGCCGACGGGGTGCGCTCGGGCCTCGGCAAGATCCTCGGCCGACAGTGGCACCGCGACACCGCGTACGGCGTGGCCGCGCGCGCCTATGTCCCGTCCCCGCGCGCCGACGCCACCGTGATGGGATCGCACCTCGAACTCCGCGGACCCGACGGTGAACTGCTGCCCGGATACGGTTGGGTGTTCCCACTCGGCGAGGGGTTGCTCAACGTCGGCGTCGGTGCTCTGGCCACATCAAAACGACCGGCGCACATGGCACTTCGGCCGATCCTCGAGCATTACTCGCACATGGTCGCCGACGAGTGGCAGATCACCGGCGAGCCGGTGCGCATCGCCTCGGCGCTGCTGCCGATGGGCGGTGCGGTCAGCAATGTCGCCGGCCGCAACTGGATGCTCATCGGCGACGCCGCGGCGTGTGTGAATCCCCTCAACGGCGAGGGCATCGACTACGCACTGGAGACCGCCCGGCTGGCGGTTGGCCTCCTGTCCGGCGACGACCACACGCACGCCTGGCGCAGCCTGCTCGTCGACCACTACGGGCTGGCCTTCTCCGCTGCCCGTCGACTCGCCGGCCTGCTGACGATGCCGCAGACAGTCCCGGCCCTCGGCCGCCCCGGAATCCGGTCGGCCCGGCTGATGTCGCTCGTGGTCCGGGTGATGGGCAATCTCATCACCCCCGACGACGCCGACCTGGTCGCCCGTGCGTGGCGCGGCGTCGGCCATCTGTCGACCCGCATCGACGAACGGCCGCCGTTCAGCTGACGCTTCGCGCCAGCGCCCTGCTTGTTGCCGACGGCACTCGCCAGCTCGCCGACAGCGCTCTGCGTGCCGCTCGTCCACATTGGATTGGGACAAAACCGATGGTATGTTTCAAATATCTGATATAACGGCCACCTCAGGAGCGTCATGCCGTCCGTTTCGTCCGTCGCCTCGTCGGTCTCACATCGCATCAGTACCCGCCGCGCGGAGCGCTACCGACTGCGTGACGACCTTGCCCGTGTCGACCCTGCGGCCGATCCCGAACGGTACGCACGCAGCCTCGGCACCCTGGAATACCCGTGGGGCATCACGATGGCGCTGAGCTTCGCCCTCTTCCGCACCTACGCCGTACCGTCGATCGGCGAGTTGCTGTATGAGACCGGAGAATTCACCGAACGCACCCAGAAGCGTTACGACGACACCGTGCTGCTCCTCGACGCTCCCGTCGAACACGGCTTCGCCGATCCACGCGCCCGCAATGCGGTCCGGCGGATCAACCAGATGCACGCTATGTACGACATCTCCAACGACGACATGCTCTACGTACTGGCCACGTTCGTGGTGTGTCCGGTCCGCTGGGTGGCCGACTACGAGTGGCGCCCGCTGGGCCGCAACGAGATCGACGGTCTCACCGAGTACTACCGCAAACTCGGCAAACACATGGCGCTCAAAGACATTCCCGGCACGTACGAGGACTTCGAGCACTTCCTCGAAGACTACGAGCGCGAACATTTCGCCTACTCCCCCGGATCACGCAAGGTCGCCGACGCCACCCTGGATCTGCTCACCACCTTCATGCCGTTCCGCCTTCTCCCGGCGTGGCTCGTCCGGCGCCTGTCGTTCGCCCTCATGGACGACCGCTTGCTCGACGCCTTCGGCTACCCCAAGCCCACCGCCGTCGAACGTGTCTTCGCCCGCAACGGCCTGAAGGCCCGCGGTTTGGCCATCCGGTTCTTCGCCGGCCCACGTACCGTCCCCCAGTTCGGGCGTGACATGCCGCAGATCCGCTGCTATCCGCGCGGCTATGAGGTCGATGAGCTGGGCACCTTCGCCCCTGGATGTCCCGTCCGCCACGCCGGCTGACCCTTCATCCACAACCTCGACGCCAATCCTCCCAAACCCGACGATCCTGGCTACAATGCCTTTCACGCCGTAGATCTGGCCGGGGCCAGAAGGGGGAGGGATGACGGAGTATTTCGTACAACCGGGCACACGTGTGCCACTCGGCGGTGACTCCACCACGCCACCGGACACCTCCATTCCCCGCGGGAATCCCGAACTCGGCGACGGCGGAGTCGTACAGGTCATCGACGCCGAGTGGAAGCGACGGGCCGGGGTGGCGAGGAATCTGGCGGCGGAGTTGGCGGGGGTTGTTGCGGAGTTGGTCCGCGTCAACAACGGCAATCACTACGGCAACGTACCGGAAGGTACCAATATGTCTGAGCGCGCGGCAGAGTTCGTCAATTGTTTCGCAGCTGGACTGAAGGCAAATATCGAGCGCCTAGACGCACTGGAAGCGCTGTGCGACCAGGCACACGCCGAGCTGGCTGCGACAGATAGCAAGAACGGTCTAGTTTTCGAATCAATCAATGCATAACATTCGACTGAAAATAGCCAAGACAATGTTGACAATGTCCGTCACTCTCTCTGGGATAGTCGGCTGCACAACTAATTCAGGCGAACCGACACGGGATCGAACATCCGCTTCGGCGTCCCACCCAAGTACTCCCGCCAGCATCAGACAAGTGGATGCGAACGGCAAACGACTACCCTTCAATACCGTCTTTCCAGATCGGTGGAGCAACCTGAACGACGGCTCGTCATATGAACCTTGCACAGCACTCTCTGGCGAGGAACTAGAGGCATTAGGCTTGAACCAGCGATCAGCGACAGATGGCGCCAATGCCAACATGCAGACGTCCCGAGGATGCGACTGGAGATACCGGGATTCGAACACAGCAATCCTTTCGCAAGGCGTCGGGAACGATCTTCCACTCGAGGATTACAAGAACAAGTACTCAACTGCGATCGAATGGCAATATGACACCAGCATTCAAGGAAGGTCCGTCGCAGTTGGGTATCCCAGACACCAGGACGCATGCACAACTGCGGTTCAATCTGGAAGCGCCATAGTCACGACAACTGCCATTCTGTTCATAAACCCTCCGCCAAGAGACCAAGTCTGCGCCAAAGCCATCGCCTTCACCAAAGCAACAATCGACAAAATGCCACCCTGACCCAGCACCAAAGCGGCCGGTCTCGAGGCTCGTCGCTATCGCTCCTCGGCACCTCGACCACCGATCTGGCGGACCACGTCGAAACCGATGCGATGTCGCCGCTCGTCGCTCCTCGGCCACCGGAGTAATCGATCCGAGCCGGTAGTCACCTCGACCACCGGGCAATCGACATCCGTGCCCGCCCAGGTGACGAGTCAGACGCGAATACCGGAGTGTATTGCCGCGATTCCACCGGTGAGGTTCTGCCAGCGGACGTCGGTGAACCCGGCGTCGCGAATGAGGTCGCCGAGGCCGAATTGGTCGGGCCAGGCTCGAATCGATTCGGCGAGATACACGTACGCGGCAGGGTTGCTCGACACCTTGGTCGCCACCGCGGGCAGCGCTTTCATCAGGTACTCCATGTAGACGGTGCGGAATGGCCGCAATGTCGGTGTGGAGAATTCGCAAATGACCAGGCGGCCACCGGGTTTGAGCACCCGATACAGCTCGGCCAGGGCGGTCGGCACATCGTGGACGTTGCGCAGACCGAACGAGATGGTCGCCGCGTCGAATGATCCGTCGGCGAAGGGCAGAGCCATGGCGTCTGCCGCGACCTTCGGTACGTTCCGCTCGGCGCCGGCCTTGAGCATTCCGAGGGAGAAGTCGGCGGCAACGCACGTGGCCCCCGACGTCGCCAACTCGACGGTGGAGACGGCGGTGCCGGCCGCCAGGTCGAGCACCACGTCGTTGCGAGTGAGCGCGAGTGCCTTGCGGGTCGCCTTACGCCACCGCCGATCCTGCGCGAACGACAGCACGGTGTTGGTGATGTCGTAGCGCTTGGCGACGCCGTCGAACATCGCCGCGACCTCGGCCGGGTCCTTGTCCAGACTCGCACGATCGGGGGTAGCCATGGCGATAACGCTACCTGCACGTCACCGCCGCCCCACCGAGCGCCCGGCGACGCTGGTGGCCCAACTCACATCTCGGCAAAACCGCAGGTGGCACCCGGTCATCGCGGCACATTCACCGACCGTTCGCCACGACGGGGTTTCTTCCTCACCAACCGGGGAACACCGTGGACACGAGAGCTCGTCCCCAACATCTGGAGGGAACATGACCGTCTCCACCACCACCGTCCACCAGCAACTGCGCGCGATCCTCGCGCTCACCCACACCGAGATCCAGATCGCCGAGACCCGGCAGGCGCAGGCCCGTACCGACGCGGTGCGTGGCGAACTGGCCGGCAATGCGCGCAAGGGCCGCGACCGTGCTGCAGCCATCGAGAAGGCGCTGCGCGAGCGCGACGGCTTCGCCGATGTCCTTCGTCCGGCCCTCGGCCGCGTCGCCGCATCGGTCAAGACCCTCGCCGAGCAAGCCCAACCGCTCGATGAGGCACTCCTCGGTGATCTCGCCCTGGAGCAGCAATTGCTCGGCCGCGCAACATATCTCAAGGCTCTGGCCACCGGCGCCGACGACGCCGACCTCCTCGCGCTCGCCGAACGACTCATCGACGCCCACACCGAGACCGTCGACTGGATCAGCACGGTGCTGGCCGAAGAAGCCCTCGGCGGGCCGGCCGCACTGCGCCGCAGTCCCAGCCAATGGGTCAGCGGCCTCGCCGCCCGTGCGGTGACCCTGCCGGCGATCGCCGCATCGCGTAGCGCCGATCGCGTCGCACACGCGATCCGCCAGGTCCCCGACGCCTTCTCCGGTCTACGCAGCCGCATCGGCAACACCGTCGACGACGCCACCGAAGCCGCAGAACAGGCCGGGCAGAGCCTCGTCGAGGCGGGAACGGCGACCCTGCGCACAGCGACCGCCGCCCGTGACGCCGCACTCGAGGCCATCGAGGACAACGCCCGGATCAACGGCGCCACCGGCGTCGCCGACACCGTGGCCTCGGTCCGCGAGGCGACAGGCACAGTCGACCCCGACGACCTGCCCATCCCCGACTACGCCGACCTGAACATCACCGACGCCGTCGCCGCGATCAAGGAGCTCGACGAGCCCGCCGACATCCGCGTGACGCTGCACTTCGAGGAAGCCCACAAGAACCGGCAGCGCGTCGTCAACGCCGCCGAGGCGCGCATCGCCGAGATCGCCAAGGATGTGGTCGGCGTCGAGTAACCCTCGCCGCCGGCACCACAGCGCCGTTCGCCCCACCACCCCGGGGGCGGACGGCGTGCGTCTCTCCGCAGGGTTTCGGCGACGCCCCACGCGGGAACACGACCTCCGACGACAGGAGAACCCATGGCCGACCGAGACAAGAACGCCACCACCAACGACGACAAGTTGCATCCCGGCCCCACCGACAACGACGGGTCCGGCGGCATGGCCACCCGCGAGGTGACGCCCGAGCTCGTCGGTGACGACCACACCGACGACGACCACACCGACAAGACCGACGACGGCGAGGACACATGACCGACGACAACACGCCGCACACCGACGAGTCACGGGCGGCCCGCGAGACCGTCGATGACCTCGAACGCAAGATCACCCACAACCCCGCCGAGGACGACGACACCGTCGTCGATCCGGAGTCGGCGACCGAGCAGCCCGGCACCGATGACCCCGACTCCCCCGCCGCCGGCGACGCCGAGCCCGCCGATTAGCGGTTTACCCAGTTCACCGAACGGGTACACCGGAAGCATGTATCTGCGCACCTCCACCGCGGCGGTCAGCCGCGCGCTGCCCGCACCCCGCGGCTGCCTCTCGGAGCGTCTCATCGCCGCGCTGCGTGACGGCACCGACGTCGCCACCGACCCAACCCCCGGCGACGACCCGTTCGGCGACGACGTCCAGCTCGCCCTCTACGTCGCCTACGAGTTGCACTACGCGGGCTTCACCGACGTCGTCGGCGATCGGGAGTGGGATCCCGGCATCATCGCCCTGCGCACCGCACTCGAAGGACTCTTCCTCGACGCGGTGCGCGCCGGCCTCGATACCGCGCCGACGACAGCCGAAGTGTTGATGGACGAGTTGAGCGTCGAGCCCGTCCATGGCGACGGCCTCTCGTTCCGGTTGCGCGACAACGGAACCTGGCAGCAGTACCGCGACCTGTTCGCTCTGCGGTCGCTGTATCACCTCAAAGAGGCCGATCCACACGCCTGGGCCATCCCACGACTGCGGCGCACCGCCAAGGCGGCGTTCGTCGCGGTGGAATTCGACGAATTCGGTGGTGGCCGCGGCGAATCCGTCCATCAAGAGCTGTTCGCCGATCTCCTGGCGGCCGCCGACCTCGACCCCGCCTACCTGGCCTACCTCGACCGCGCTCCGGCATGGGCGCTCGCCCCGGTGAATCTGATGTCCTGCTTCGGTTTACATCGATCTCTGCGCGGCGCGACCGTCGGGCACCTGGCCGCCACCGAGATCACATCGTCACCCGGATCGTCTCGGCTGCTGAGCGGGCTCGAACGGCTCGACGCCCCCGAGCCGTGCCGGCTGTTCTATCGCGAACATGTCGAGGCCGACGCCGTCCATGAGCAGGTCCTGCGCCGCGACGTGGTGGGATCACTACTCGCCGAGGAGCCCGAACTCGAAGCCGATGTGATCCTGGGCATCCGCGGATTCCTGTTCGTCGAGGACGCATTCGAGGCGGGGCTGACCGCCGCATGGGAGACCGGGCCGGTGTTGGCCGGGGTCGCATCTGTGCCGGTCTGACGCGCCGGCCTGCCCCGCCCACCCAGGACCCGCCCACCCAGAGCGCGCTACTCCCGCCGACGACGCCGATGGCTGGTGTCGCACAACGGATATGTGCGGCTGCGCCCACAGGCACACACCGCGACCATGAACCGATCCGAGCGCACGTGGGTGCCGTCGGGGAGTTCGATGTCGACGGGCCCGGGCACCAGCATCGGACCACCTCGTGTCACCCGGATGGGGGTCGCGTCACTCATGCCGCACCTTTCCTGATCGCTCGCACCACGGCGAGTTCCTCTGTCCGGCGGCCCTTCTCGAGCAGCCCGAGACCTTCGAGCCACTCGGCGCGCGCGGTCATCACCGGCCCGAACGGCACCCACCGCACCGCCATCACGTGAGCGTCGAGACCGTTGGCGCGCAACGCATTCACCGTGGCGTCGATGTCGGCGAACTCCGACTGCACCAGCAGCAGGGTCCCGCCGGGCTCGAGGAATTCAGATGCGTGTGCGCACAACGGGTCCAGGACGTCGCGGCCGGTCGGGCCGGCGTCCCACGCATGTCGCGGGCCGGGACTGATCGCCACGCCGTCGTCGATGCCAGGAGCCGGGACGTACGGCGGATTACAGGTCACCACGTCGAACCTGTCGCGACCGATGTGGTCCTCAAACCGCCCGTGGTGCACCCGAACCGGACACGGGGCGTCGATGCAGAGTCGCCGCGCGTGATGCACCGCGAGTTCCGAGGCGTCCACGGCCGTGACCGACGCGGCTCCCGAATGCGCAGCCGCCCGCGCCAATACGCCGCTGCCGGTGCACAGATCCAGCACCCGACCGCCGATGATCTGCGGCACCAGACGCAGGCAGTCGGCCAACAGCAGCGAATCCTCTTGTGGCTGGTACACGCCACCGGCGTACGACGGTTCGGGACTGATCTGCTCGAAGCTGAGGGTCATGTGCGCCTTCCGGGGCCGATGAGCGGGCGAAACACGTGCTCACGCGGCATTCCCCGATCACGCGTGGGTCAAACCACCGTTCCGGCCCCAGCCGGCAGCAGCCGATCTACTCACCCGGCGAGCCGTTGCCGCCCCATCGCGATCCGCGCATCGCCTCCGCGTTCGGCGATGACCTCGCCGTAGTGCCCGAGCAGTTCCTCGCACAACGCCGGCCACGTCCGCGCGCGCACCGCGGCCAGCCCGGCCCGGCCCATCGCCGCGCGTCGGGCGGGCTCCCGCAACGCGGCGACCGTTTCGGCGATGCGATCGGCGTAGGTCGCCGGATCGAGGAGGAATCCCGTCGACAACGGGGTCACCAGGTCTCGTGGTCCACCCGCATCCGGGCCGATCACCGGTATCCCGCTGGCCATCGCCTCCTGGATGGCCTGGCAGAAGGTCTCGTGCTCACCGGGATGGGCGAAGACGTCCAGGCTGGCATAGGCGCGCGCCAGTTGTTCGCCGCGCAGTTCGCCGGTGAACACCGCGTTCGGGCAGAGTCGTTGCAGGCGAGCACGTTCGGGGCCGTCACCGACGATCACCAGCCGCACCGACGGGTCGCGGTCCAGCGGGGCGAGCCGCTCGACATGCTTTTCCGGCGCAAGCCGGCCCACGAATCCGACGATCAACCGGTCCGCACCCCACTGTGCGCGCAGGTCGTCATCGCGTCTGGCCGGCGAGAACTGGGCGGTGTCGACGCCGCGCGCCCATCGATGCAGTCGCGGAATCCCGCGGGCGGCAAGCGCTTCCATCGTCGCCGTGGACGGCGCGAGGGTGCGGTCGCAGGCCAGGTGCACCATCCGCGTGTATCGCCACGCCGCGCGCCCGGCCACCTGAAGGCGGTATGCCTCGGCGAATCCCGCGACGTCGGTCTGGAACACGGCCACCGTCGGAACGCCCAACCGCTTGGCCGCCAACGCGCCTGCCCCACCGACCACGAACGGCGAGGCGAGATGCACCACGTCGGGGCGCACGTCGCGCAGGGCTCGGTACATGCTCGGCATCGGCACCCCGACGGGCAGCGACGTCACGCCGGGAAATCGCATCGAGGGCACCGTGTGCACAGGGGTGTGCCGACCCACCAGCCGCGGTGCCCGCTGACCGTCTCGCTCGGAATCCGGTGCGATCACCACCGCACCATGCCCGGCGTCCTCGAGATGCTCGACGACTCGTAGAACCGAGTTGACCACCCCGTTGACCTGCGGAAGAAAACTCTCGGCGACGATAGCCACGCGCATGGCGCCAATGGTCGTTGTCTTCGATGACCTCGGCGACGACCGCATGTGACCTACGCGCGAACTCCGCGCGAACCTCTGGTCGCCGCAGCGTACTCACGCATCGACGGTTGCCCGGTCGTCGGCGGGACGGGGTGACGGGTCGTCGTCGGGGTGATCGCCGCCGTCACCGTCGTCGGGACCGGAGTCGTCCTCGCCGGCGCGGCGCGCGGCCCGGCGCAGCAGGCGGCGATTGGCCTCGGCGATCAACACCATCACCGCGACAACGATCAGCCACGTGAGCGCGGCCACCGACAGCGCCGGGATGATCGCCAGCGACGCCCCTCGCCCGGCGGGCTTGGCCAGGTCGGGGTTGCTCTGGTCGTATTCGACGCTGATGCGTTGTCCGGTACCGAGTTCGGTCGGATACAGCAGCCCCAGCCGCGGGCTGTAGATCTGCCCGTCGGGCGTCTGGAAGTACGCGACGGCGTGCAGGCGGTCGGCCGAGACGATGTCGGCCATCACGGTGCCCTTGTCGCGGTTGATCGCCGCGTCGTTGCGGAAGGCGGCCACGACCATCGCGCCGGCCATCACCGTGACGATCAGCCCGATCACCAGCAGCGTCTTCTGCACACGCCGCAGGATGACCGGATTCATGCACCTCAGAATACGGGCCCGCTACCGCAGGCGGCCCACGATCCCCGCGTGCACCGAACGCAGGCGCTCACGGTCGGTGACCACCTCGATGACCTCCACCCCGCCGGCGCCGGGCTCGGCCAGCACCGCGGCCAGGTCAGATGGCTCGACGCGGCGGTGCGGCAGATGGAATCCCGCACACAACGAGGCCAGGTCGGTGCGATGCGGCGTGCCGAACACCCGCTCATACGCACCGGCGTACGGGCCGGAGTTGAATCGCGGATCGCCCTGCTCGAGCAACCCGAAGATGCCGCCACCGTCGTCATTGGCGACGACGATCCGCAGGTGCCGCGGCCGTGGCTCCGACGGCCCCAGAATCAGTCCGGTGGCGTCGTGGATGAAGGTCAGGTCACCCATCAACGCGACGGTCCGCGACCCCGGATGGTCGACGTCGTGGGCCAATGCCGCGCCGATCGCGGTCGAATTCGTCCCGTCGATACCGGCCACGCCACGGTTGGAGAGCACCCGCACGCCCGGCGAGACGCGCCCGGCCAATGCGACGTCGCGGATCGGGTTGCTCGCGCCGACGACCAGTTGCTCGCCGGGAACCATGGCCGCGCTGACCGTACGCGCGACGTGCAGGCCGGTCGCCGGGCCGCCCGCATCGAGTTCGGCGTCGACGGCCCCGAGGACGCGCTGATGAACCTCGGCGCACTGTTTGAGCCAGTCCTCGGCGGCCTCGCCGGTCGCCTCGACCCGGGTGCCGGTCGCGAACACATTGCCCGACACATCCGGCCACCGCGGTCCGGTGGTCACCGCGTAGACGCGGACCTCGGGGTCGGCGAGCAGTCGCGCCACCCCGCGGTGCAAGGTGGGCCGACCGCAGATGATGGCCTGCTTCGGGGCGAGCGCGTCGAGCGCCAGCGGATGCAGCGGGGTCACCGCATGCGGTGCGGTCGGCTCGGCGACCGTTGGGATCCCGTCCAGCTCCGGATACCGACCAGCTCCATGACCTGCGACGACGACCGTGTCGAGGGACAGGTCGATGGGCAGTGGGATGTCGAGTTTGCCGACCGGAGCCTGTGTCCACGGCAGCCCACCGGGGCGTCCGGCGAAGACGCCGAGGTCGGACTCGGGGCCGGTCTGCGGCCCGGGGACGAGCGGCTCGCGCAACGGGATGTCGAACTGCACCGGTCCGGCGTTGCCGGTCCGCGCACCCCGCGCCGCCGCCAGCACGCGACCGACCGCCGAGCGCCACTGGCTGTTGGTGTCGAGGTCGGCCTCGGCCAGGCCCAGACTGATCGCCGCACGTACCTGCGTGCCGAAGATCCCGAACTGCTCGACGGTCTGATTGGCCCCCGACCCGAGCAACTCGTACGGCCGGTTCGCGCTGACCACCACCAGCGGCACCCGGGCATAGTTGGCCTCGAAGACCGCCGGGCTCATGTTGGCCACGGCGGTGCCGCTGGTCATCACGATCGGCACCGGCCGCCCCGACGACGCCGCCAGCCCCAGGGCCAGAAATCCCGCCGACCGTTCGTCGATCCGGACGTGCAACCGCAGCGCGCCCGCGGCGTCGGCGGCATGGAGCGCGAATGCCAGTGGGGCATTGCGCGATCCCGGGCAGAGCACCGCCTCGCGGACCCCGCCGCGGACCATTTCGTCGACGATGACCCGCGCCTGCAGGGTGGACGGGTTCGGCGGCGCAGATTCCGGGGAAGAACTCATGGATTCCACACTACGATGCCGCTTTTCCGCACCGATCTCCGCCGAAGGATGCCCGGTGGCACCCCGGCTCGCCGGTTTTCAGTCATTCCGGAAGTAGAGATTCGACAAAAGCCCAGGTCGGCGGGTCCGGTGTACTCGGCGAATGACTGAAAACAGGCGAACGGCACCGTCATTCGTCGTCGGGAGGTGGCAACCGGTGTCGATCGTCGTCGAGGGTGCGGGTGATGTCGGCCAGTGTGTCGTCCCAGCCGTAGAGAACGTCGTCGTAGGTCAGGCGCATCGTCGAGTAGCCCCTGGCCAGCGATTTGCGGTCGCGGCGACGGTCCTTGCGGTAGTTCTCCAGACTGGTGTGATGAAGCTTGCTGTCGCATTCGATCAGAAGTCGGCCCACCCGCAGGTCGAACCAGCCCAACCCGATGAGATTCGGTTGGACCACGACGTCATGTCCTCGTCGTCGTAATCGGGTGCGCACCATGGTCTCCGTGCCCGACTGGGATCGGGGATCGCATTCGGCCAACAGCATCTCGATGGTGGCGTTGGCTCGCGGCAGCATCACCAGCAGCAACTCCACATCGAGACCCTGACTGTTCAGCACCGAATCGGCGACGACGATCCAGTCATCGGGACTCATGCACCCGACCGCACTGCACAGGGCCAGCGGGACCGGGTCGAGGATCGAGTGCACCGGTAGCGGCGGCCCCGGCGGTCGACAGCAGGCCGTGCCCCGCCTCATCGCATCCTTGCCCGCGCGGATGTGCACCTCCTCGTAGCCCGGTGGAACCCAGATCCCGTGTTTGTCCAGCGCGGTCGGACCCGACAGTGCGCCGTATCCCCGTGCCGCCAGCAGTGCGTCGGAGTCGGCGCCCGGGGTCGAGTACCACCCTCGTCGTTCGACGGCGAGTTCTCCTCGGCGCACCATCCGCCGCAGGTCGTTGTCGGTCAGCCCGCCCGCGATCAACTCCGTACGGCTCTTCACACCCAGTTCGACGGTCTTGTCCACGAGGTTTGGACGCAGCGGGGCCCGTTCTGGCTCCCTCTCGCCTGTTTTCAGTCATTTCCGAAGTAGAGATTCACCAAAAGCCCAGGTCAGCGCGCCCTGCATACCCGGCAGATGACTGAAAACAGGCGAGCACGCGGGCCGGCGGACCTATTCTCGCCTCATGGGCTCCGGTTTCTACGACCGCCACCTCCTTCCGCGACTGATCAACCTGACCTGCGGGTCGTCGGTGATGGTCCCGCTGCGCGGACGCGTCTGCGCACCGCTGACCGGCCACATCGTCGAGGTCGGGTTCGGCTCGGGCCACAACATCGAGGCCTACCCGCCCGCGGTGACCCGGGTCAGCGCCATCGAACCCTCCGATGACGGGTGGCTTCTCGGTGCCGACCGCATCGCGGCGTCGCCGGTCCCGATCGATCGCGCAGGGCTCGACGGACAGTCGCTGCCCTTCCCCGACAACACCTTCGACGGCGCCTTGTCGACGTTCACGATGTGCACCATCGCCGACTTGCCCGCGGCCCTCGCCGAACTGCGCCGGGTCCTCAAACCTGCTGCCTCCCTGCGCTTCCTGGAACACGGTGACGCACCCGATCCCCGGGTCCAGCGGTGGCAGCGCCGCCTCGAGCCCGTCCAGCGTCGGGTCGCCGGTGGCTGTCACCTCACCCGCGACATCCCCGCCGCCCTCACCGACGCCGGATTCGAGATCACCGACCTCGACCGCTTCTACCAACACGGCACCCCCAAGACCTTCGGCGCGCTGAGCCTGGGAGGCGCCCGCACCCGCTGAGCCGGGCCCGCCTACGCTGGGGCCAGTGCGTCGTTGGATCGGATTGGCTCTCGTCACCGCACTCGCCGCCTATCTCCTCGAACTCCTCGACGTCGACGCCGCCGCCCTGTTCGCCGGCCTGGTGGTCGCCGCGGTCCTCGCCATCGCCGGACTCGCCCCGCGCGCTCACACCGACACGCCCGACGCCCCAGTCGTCCCCCGACCCCTGTTCCTGGCCGGACAGGGGGTGCTCGGTGTCTACATCGGCACCATGGCCGACCCGAGCACCCTGTCGGGACTGGGCGCGGCGTGGTTGCCGGTACTCGTCGTCGGGCTGGGCACCCTGGCCCTGTCGGTGGCCGGCGGAGCCCTGCTCGGACTGCACCGCCAAGTCGATACCCTCACCGGCGCACTGGCCTTGGTCGCCGGCGGCGCGTCCGGGCTGGTGGCACTGACCCGTGAACTCGGTGGTGACGAGCGGGTCGTCGCCGTCGTCCAGTACGTGCGCGTGGCCCTGGTGACCCTCACCATCCCGCTGGTCGCGTCGATGGTGTTCGACGCTTCGGCAGGCGGTGTCGCGCAGGCGTCACCGAGCTGGACCGATCAGGGCTGGGGGCTGGTGCTGCTCGCGGTGTGCGCGGGGGTCGGCGTGCCCGTCGGCCGGCTCGTCCACCTCCCGGCGGCCGGCCTGCTCGGTCCGATGGCGTTGTCGACGGCCGCCGAGCTGACCGGACTGGCCGGCGACGCCGCGATCTCGCCGATCCTGCTCGCGATCGCCTACGCGTTGATCGGCTGGCAGGCCGGGCTGGGGTTCACGATGGAGCGACTCAAGGCAATCGGGCGCATCCTGCCAGCGGCGATCGGTCTGATTCTCGCGATCGGCGTCGGCTGCGGGCTGCTCGGCGTCCTGTTGTCGTGGTGGACCGGCGAATCGATGTTCGACTGCTATCTGGCGACCACCCCCGGCGGCATCTATGCGGTGCTCGCCGCGGCCACCGCGGCCGGCGGCAATGTCGCCTTCGTGGTGGCCGCGCAGATCCTGCGTGTGCTGTTGATGCTGTTCGTGGCACCCTTCGCCGCGCGCTGGGCCGCCCGACGGCGCCCCGGACCAGCCGCGCTGTGACCGATCTCGCACGACGATTACCCTCGACGCCATGAGTGGGGAGAATCCGTCCGAGTCCGGCACACCTGAACCGACAACCACCACGCCCGCCCGCGAGTTCGACGTCGTCGTCTTCGGCGCCACCGGCTTCGTCGGCGAGCTGACCGCCCGCTACCTCGCCGAGCATGCACCCGCCGGCACCAAGGTCGCGCTGGCCGGCCGCACCGAAACCAAACTCGCCGAGGTCCGTCGACGCCTGCCCGCCGCGGCGTCGAGCTGGCCGCTGATCGTCGCCGACGCCTCGTCGCCGAGTTCGCTCGACGCGATGGTCGCCCGCACACGGGTGGTCTGCACGACGGTCGGCCCCTACCTGCGCTACGGCGAGTCGCTCGTCGTCGCGGCCGCCACCGCGGGCACCGACTACGTCGACCTCACCGGCGAGGTGCCCTTCGTCCATTTCTCCATCGACAAGGCCCACGAGACCGCACAGGCCACCGGTGCCCGTATCGTCCACTCCTGCGGATTCGATTCGGTCCCTTCCGATCTCGGTACCTATCTGCTGTACCGCAAGGTCGCCGACGACGAGGCGGGCACGCTCACCGACACCACGATGGTGGTCAAGTCGATGCGCGGCGGCGTCTCGGGCGGCACCATCGATTCGATGCGGGTGATCGCCGAGGAGGCCAAGGACCCGCAGAAGCGGCGGCTGCTGCTCAATCCGCAAGCGCTGTCCGGTGATCCGGGCGACACCCCGAAGGTCAGCATGTCCTCGGAGCCCAGTGACATCGCGGTCGTGCGCGCCCGCACCGTCGACCCGTCGTTGTCGGGGACACTCGCGCCATTCTTCATGTCGTCGTACAACACGCGCGTCGTGCGACGCTCGAACGCGTTGCTGGACAACGCCTATGGCCCCGATTTCCACTATGCGGAGACCATGAACGTCGGCGGTATCCCGGTCCTGTCGGCGTTGATCGCCGGCGGTGTCAGCGTCGGCACCGGAGCGTTCCTGGGGGCGATGAGTTTCGGTCCGACACGTCGGCTCCTCGATCGCGTGCTGCCCAAGCCGGGTAGCGGTCCGAGCGAAAAGACCAGGGAGAAAGGCTTTTTCGTCACCGAGACCTACACCCGCACAAGCACCGGCCGTCGGTACCGCTCGCAGATGAAGCTGTCGGGCGACCCGGGATACAAGGCCACCGCGGTGATGCTCGGCGAGAGTGCGCTCACCCTGGCCCTCGACCGTGGCGAACTCCCGGCCCGCAGCGGCGTCCTCACCCCGGCCGCCGCGATGGGCGATGCGCTCGCCGACCGTCTGCGGGCCGCGGGAGCGAGCTTCGACGTCCGCGAGTTGACGTAGCCGAGACGCCTACGGCTGCCCCGGCTTGAGCGCGATGAACAGCGCGTCGAGTTCGGCGCACAGCCGGTCCCCGTCGTGCAGCGTGCCCTTGACGAAAGCCTTTCGGCCGTCCAGGTTCTCGACCCAGGTGTGCATGCGCAGCGGGGTGCGCAACGGGGTCAACGATCGGTAGCTGACGGTCAGATAGGCGGTGCGGGTGATGCCCTGCACGGCCAGTGCCGATGCCATACCGCCGAGGTCGTCGAAGGCCACCGCGACGTGGCCACCGTGCGCGGCGTCGTTGCCGCCGAGGTGGAACGGACGGAAGGTCACCGAGGCAACCACGCCGTCGGGTCCGCCCTCGCTGATCTCGTACGGCGGCAGCGTGATGTTGCCCCGCGCAGGCAGATCGATTCGGGTGCCCGCGGGCGAACGCCACTCGTCGATCTGCACGTCCTCGAGGCGCTTGTTGAGCGCGCGGACCTGGTCGATGAGTTCGTCGGTGATCCCCGGGGTCGGGCACGCGTAGCGCGCGAGATCCATCAGCCGCCGGATCTCCTCGCTGAGTTCGCCGTAGCGCGGGCCGCCGCGGTCGGTGGTGATGTCGATGCGGGCGCGGAATCCGCCCTCGTGCGGCGAGTCCGCGTCGGCGGGCACGGCCCAGCCCGATTCTGGCGAAGAAGTCATGCCCGACACCGTATCGACGCCGGTCATCGGCGTCGCAGTCGGCGCGGCCTAACGGTGGTGGTGACGGGTGCTGCCGACCGCATGCAGATCCACGTGCGTGGATTCGGTGGGCGCCTCCCGACGGTCCCGGAGCTTGATGATCGCGCCGATGAGCAGGGCGAGCACGACCGACAGCGCCACCCACACGGCGACGACGATCAGCACGATCTCCCACACACCCACGTCGCCAATATGCCAAAAGGCGCTGGTGGGTGGCCACTCATCGGGAAGAATCCCGCCAAATTCTAAGAAACCGGCGCTCGGGGCAGCCCGGCACCGCCCCCGGCCGGGTGTTCGCCGGCGGCTCGGGATCGGTGTCCTAACCTGAACGCCATGAGCACCGACGCCGCCTCCGCCACGCCAACCCCCTTCGATCCGACCCAGTGGCGTCCGGTGACCGACCTCGGCGAACTCACCGACATCACCTACCACCGGCACGTCGGCACCACCCGGGCCGATGGCATCGTGCGCATCGCCTTCGACCGCCCCGAGGTCCGCAACGCGTTTCGGCCGCACACCGTCGACGAGCTCTACCGCGCCCTCGACCACGCGCGACGCACCCCCGACATCGGCACGGTGCTGCTCACCGGCAACGGACCGAGCCCCAAGGACGGGGGGTGGGCGTTCTGCAGTGGCGGCGATCAGCGCATCCGCGGTCGGTCCGGGTATCAGTACGCGACCAGCCATGACGCCGACGTCGCCGCGGCCGGCGCCGAGGGCGTCGACGAGACACGCGTGAAGGCGGAGGGTGGCCGCCTGCACATCCTGGAGGTTCAGCGCCTCATCCGCACCATGCCCAAGGTCGTGATCGCCGTCGTCAACGGCTGGGCCGCCGGCGGCGGTCACTCGCTGCACGTGGTGTGCGACCTCACCCTCGCCTCGCGCGAGCACGCCCGGTTCAAGCAGACCGACGCCGACGTCGGCTCCTTCGACGCCGGCTACGGCAGCGCGTATCTCGCCAAGCAGGTCGGCCAGAAGTTCGCCCGCGAGATCTTCTTCCTCGGCGAGGCGTACGACGCGGAGACGATGCACCAGATGGGCGCGGTGAACCGGGTGGCCGATCACGCCGACCTCGAACGCACCGCCATCGAGTGGGGACGCACCATCAACGGCAAATCGCCCACCGCGCAACGCATGCTGAAGTTCGCCTTCAACCTCACCGACGACGGGCTCATGGGCCAACAGGTCTTCGCCGGCGAGGCCACCCGCCTGGCCTATATGACCGACGAAGCCGTCGAGGGCCGGGATGCCTTCCTGCAGAAGCGCTCTCCGGAATGGGACGCTTTTCCGTATTACTACTGAATCACCACCGGCTGATCACCACCGATCCCACCGACAGCGGCACAGATCACTGCTGCGCCACGGTGCACGATCCCCGATCCGCAGCCACAATGGGTCGAGTGAACCCGAGGACACCCGAGCCCACCGTGTCCTCGTCGGCGACCGATCCCGATCTCACGGCCTCCCGACAGTCCCCTTCACCCGAGCGCCCGGTCCGTCGACGCCGACTGCTGCGCCGTGTGGTGATCGCCGTGGTGATCGTCGCCGTGCTCGCGGGAACGGCGTTCTACGGGTTGGGCTATCAGCTGTTCTATCGCGACCATTCCGACCCGCTGCGCAGGGTCGACGCCATCGTCGTGCTCGGTGGGGAGCACGACGGCCGTGAGGATTACGGACTACAGCTCGCCCGTGAGGGGTACGCCTCGACGGTCCTCATCTCCGACCCGTACATGAACAACCATTACCACCGCACCGGCGCCCAGCTGATGCAGCGGGTGTGTTCGTCGAGCACCGCCACCATCGAGGTGATCTGTTTCGACCCCGATCCGTCGACGACGCGGGGCGAGGCGATGGAGACCCAGCGACTGGCCCGCCAACGCCACTGGCACAGCGTGATCGTCGTCAGCTGGCGGTTCCACATGGTCCGCGCCCGCTACATCTTCGGGCAGTGCTTCGACGGCGACGTCGTCATGCGCCCGGTGCCGCGGTCGTATCCGTCGTCGCTGCGGTACTGGAGCTTCCAGTTCGCCTACCAGTTCGGCGGTCTCGCCAAGGCCGCGGTTCTCGGCTGTGACAAGTAGTTCAGAGACGAGGCTCAACCGAACAGCGCCGCCGACGACGCGGGCCGCCCGAAGTGATATCCCTGCGCGTAATCGAATCCCAGGTCGACGAGCAACGGGACGACAGCGGCGTCCTCTACACCTTCGGCGACCGTTTTCGATCCCGTCGCGCGGGCGACGTCACAGATCGCTCGGACCACCGCCACCGTGGTCTCACTCTCCTCCGCGCTGTCACTGTCGAGGGAGTTCACCAGGTCGCCGTCGACCTTGAGGACGTCGACGGGCAGATCACGCAGATAGCTCAGCGCCGAATATCCCGACCCGAGGTCGTCGACGACGATCGTGCATCCGGCCTCGCTCAGCGCATCGACGGCGTGGGCGGCCTCGCTGGCGATGCGGATCACCTCGTCCTCGCGCAACTCGATCCAGAAGCGCGCAGGGTCCGCTCCGCTGTTGCCGACCTGCTCGATGGTCGAGTCGACGATGGCCGGATTGAGCAGCTGACGCTGGGAGACGTTGATCGACACGAACGAATCCGCCCCGGCCGCCATGGTGATCCCGCGCGGGAGTTCGGCAACCGCCGTCGCGATCGTCGAGGTGCTGATCGGCCCCAGCAACGCGGTGCCCTCCAGGA
Organism: Gordonia sp. YC-XJ4; assembly: GCF_059511865.1. Lineage (NCBI taxonomy): Bacteria > Bacillati > Actinomycetota > Actinomycetes > Mycobacteriales > Gordoniaceae > Gordonia > Gordonia sp. YC-XJ4. The sequence goes on along the minus strand of NZ_CM183447.1, from coordinate 1,432,245 downwards.
TCGGGAGGAACTCGCTCGGGCCGGCCTCCTTGCCGTCGTCCCAGCGCATCAACGACTCGTACCCGGCAACCTCGTGGGACGGCAGATGCACGATCGGCTGATAATGCGGCGCGAAGTCGGCAACCTTGGCCCGCGAGAGCCGCAGCACGGTGGTGCGCAGCCGGTCGACGGTGGCGAGCATCTCGTCATCGCACACCTCCAGCGGCGTCCGCCGCTCAATCGCCGCCGTGAACGCGCATTCCGCGCACCATTTCCCCACACCGTTACGCAGATCGCGGGACAGATATCGGGGGGAGGCCACTCCGGTTCGGGTGTCCAGGAAATACCGCTCACCGCCCCACTCGACGATGTGGGCGCCGCCGCGGAGTTCGCCGATGAGGATGTCGAGCTCCTCCTCGCCGGATGCGGTCGGAACCAGTTCGTAGTCGAGGTCGGCCACGCGCATCATCGCCACCGCGGGTCCGACGCGAGCCATCAAACCCTCGATGAACCGAGCGGCCACCGCTCCGGCCAGCTCTCGGCCGAATGCCCCGGTCAGTCGCCGGAACGGATCCGCTTGGACAACGATGTGTCCATGTCCCGGCACGACCAGACCGCCCTTACTTCGGTTGCATACGACCCGGTGTTCCGGGTGATCGGATCATAGACGCTGGGCTTCGCCAGGTCGTGCGTTGGCTGCACACGTAACCTCTACGACACCTCACAACGTTACCGGCCGTGAGCGGCCTCACCGCACCATAAAATAGGAAATACACGGTTGCCGAGCCGGGTTCACGAATACGACTATCCGAATAGGTCAATGCCAGCGCCGAATTGTTTCGCCTGGCCCGAATTCCGACTGTTCCGTTCAGACCGATTTCTCAGAATCGCCCAATCCGGCATCTGGTATCTTTCTCCTACGGGGGTTGCACACAGCGTCGAGACTTCGCGTAGCGAAAGATCGAATCCACTGCGGCGGATCTCGATCGAGCTCGACCAGACCAAGTGGAGTGGAGTGACTTTGCGGCTCGTCGGTGCGTCAACCCCTCGTCACCGTCCGGTCACATTGCGATGCGCGTAACCCCGTCCGCGCCCTCCACAACGACTGGTCGACCCCACTCCCCGATGAGACTCCAGCCTCCCGACAATTCGAACCCCGGATTCCGCTCGACCCAGCTGGTCCCGGCCACCAAGGGTGTCGACGGCCCCTCGTTCGCCCGGAGTTTCGACCAGCGCACCATCGGCGTGCTGGTCAGCGAGACCGGTGCGATTCCGTTGATCCTCCTCGGACTCCTGTCCTCGACGTTCCTCAAACCCCATTGCCAATGGGTGCTCGTGGTCATCGGCGTCTACACCCTGCTGTCGGTTGCGGTCACCGTCTACGCCCGGCGACTGTCCGACCGCGGGTTCGCCGTCCTGAGTTTCGGCGGGATGCTCGGCGTCGCCGGTTCCGCACTCGTTATCGCCGACAACGGGGCGGCGTTGGCAGTCCTCGTCCTGCTCGCGGCGATTCCCGCGCTCTCGGCGATGGATTCCTCGTTACCCGTGGTGCTCGGGTTCGTGCTGACCGCAGCCATCCTGGTGTGCGTGGTGGTCTCCATCCGGGCGACGTCGACGACCGCGCTGATCGTGGGCGGCGGCGCGGCGCTGATGGCCATCGCGGTACCGACCTATCTGGTCACCAGCCTGCGCCGACGACTGACCGCGCTGCTGCATCAGCAGGCACAACTGAGCGTCACCGACCCGCTGACGCTCGCTCTCAACCGCCGCGGACTGCTCGATGGCGCAATCCACCTGTTCCGCACCGCGGCAACGGCCGACAAGCGCGTCGCCTTTCTCGTGGTCGACGTCGATTACTTCAAGAAGTACAACGACACCCACGGGCACTCGGCCGGTGATGCCGTACTCGTGGAGATCACCAACGCCATCCAGAACGCGGTTCCCCCGAGTTCTCTGGTCGCTCGTTCCGGCGGTGAGGAATTCGCGATTCTGACCGCCACCGACGACGCCGTCGGGTTGTCCCGGCTGGCCGATGACATCCGGCTGACGGTGGCTTCGTCCACCGATGCCACGGTCAGTGTGGGCGGGGTGTGCGCGAAGATCATCGAAGCGACCTACGACTCCGACCATCCGACCCTCTCCGAGTTGATGGATCGTCTGTCGGCCCAGGCCGACCAACTGCTCTACGCCGCGAAGGGAATGGGCCGCAACCGTGCCGAGACCGCGCCGGTGGCCCCATCCTACTGGCGACATCTGCACTCGTCACCGTCGGACGCCCAGGACGACCGCCACTGACGCGTCGGGCAGCCGACACTTCCCGTCCTACCCGCATGACCCTGTCCGGGGGATCCGACCCCGGCCCGATCCAGAAGGTGCCGTGGTGGAGATTCTCGATCCGATCGACGACCGGCAACGCATCACAGCGTTACGCGCGTCGCCGTCGTTCTCGTTCGTCGACGGATGGACATACGCGCGTCCCGAACTCGCGGTCCTCGACCGACTCGATCACGTCGATCCGGAGACGACGCCTCCCGACCCCATCGACCTCACCGATGAGCATCTGATCGAGCGCCGCAGCCGCTACATTCTGTTCCCGTGGCGTGCGACGTTGGTGCGCCTGCCCGACGCCGACATCTACTACCGGCTCAAGACCGCCCGCAACCGGCATTTGTTGACCGGGCGTGAACAGCAGCTCTGGGGCAGCGCGGTGATCGCGGTCGCCGGCCTCAGCGTCGGCTCGTCGGCCCTGACCGCCACCGCGCTGACCGGGGCACGCCGATTCCGGATCGCCGACTCCGACGAACTCGCACCCACCAATCTCAACCGCATCGTCGGGTCGGTGACCGATCTCGGTGTCAGCAAGGTCGAACTCGCGCGCAGGCGCATCCTCGAAGGCGACCCGTATACCCAGGTCACCACATTCCCCGACGGCTACCATCCCGATGTGGCCGAGGCGTTCCTGGGCTCGGCGGCCTTCGCAGGTTCCACCGAGGAGCTACCGGCCTCGGTGATCATCGAGGAGATCGACGACGTGGCGATGAAGATCGACATGCGGCGACGCGCCCGTGCGGCCGGGGTGCCGGTACTCAGCGCCACCGATATGGGCGAGGACGTCGTCCTCGATGTCGAGCGCTATGACCTCGACCCGGACTATCCGATCTTCCACGGTCGCGGTGAGGGATTCTCGGCCGGCGACGCCGCCGACCCCGCCCAGCGACTCCAGATGGCGTTGGCCATCGTCGGTGACGAGGTCACTCCTCGGATGGCATTCTCCGCAAGCCAACTCGGCCGCAGCGTCACCTCGTGGCCACAACTCGGGTCGACCGCCGCGATGGCCGGGGCGCTCGTGGCGACCGCTGCGCGCAACATCGTCTGCGGTCGGCCCGTCTTGTCCGGTCGCTACCGGTTCGGCATCGAGGAGATCCTTCTCGGATCCGCCGCGGGGACGCACGAGGGATGGAACGAGCTCGGTCAGGCCGAGTTCGCCTCAGCGGCGCAAGCGATGGGTGAGGGCACCGGAAAGAGCTGACGCCGAACGGTCGTGGTGAACAACCGGCGGGCGGGCGCCCCACGCCTGCGAGTTCGGGTAGATCGCGGCCAGCCGGTCGGCCTCGTCGCGCATCCGGCCCCAGACCTCCGGCGTCGTCGCCGACTCCAACGTGGCACGCTCCCACCACATCAGCTGGGTGCGGTAGCGCTCATCCGGGAACGGGGTGGCGGGCACACTCGGGTCCACCCGCCCGCCGCCGGAGGTCCAACGCTTGAGCACGTGGTCGGCGGCCGTGGCCATCATGTGTTGCACGCCACACATCTCCATGATCGGCAACCCCAGGCGCGAGAGCTGTCCGACGACCTCCTTGGCGATCGGTGACCGCTCATCGGTCCAGGCCGTCTTGACCTCGACTATGCCGCCGTCCATGCGTTCCTCGATGGCGTTGACCAGATGGACCTGACCGGGCTGACCCGCCCACTCCTCGAGCGCATGCGTCTGCGCCGCCGCGGCGAAGCGAGGCTGCACCCGCAATCCACCGACCACCTGCTGCGAGTTGTCGAGGACGACGAAGAACATCACCGTCTCCTCGCCCCCGACCACCCGTTCGTAGTCCAGGGCGGCCGCACAGCCGTACCGGGTGTAGGCGTTCTCCGCACCCCGCAGGTACTCCCGCCACAGGGCCGGATGCATCGCCGGAGTGGCTGCCCGCAGGGTGTAGTTCGGCGTCACCATCCCGCGGATCGCGGAGTCGTGACGGGTGGCGATGGTGCGTAGAGCTGCATTCATGAGGCGTGCTTCTTTCCGAGAGGGTCGACCGCGGCGCTGTGGCTACACGACGTGGTTGAATATCGTGAATACAATTCCCGTTCGGGGACGACGAACGGAAAATGGACCATCACAGATCTTCTTGTGCATCCCGTGAATTCCCCGTGTTTCACAGGAGGCCTCTGATGTGGCGCCATTTGGTCAGAATACGGCCACGGTCCCAAATCCGAGAACCGTTAGCTGAGCTAAACACGCCGGTGGGAGGTGGTCGGGCGGCTCAGCGCTCCGGACCGAAGAGGTGGGCGGCGGCCGCCGGACGGCCGAGGAGATATCCCTGGCCGAAGTCGAAACAGAGGTTGTTCACCTCGGCGAGTTCGTTCTCGGTCTCGATTCCCTCGGCGACGACGCGCAATCCGGTCGCTTTCGCCATCGTGCAGATCGCATCCACCACAGCACGGTCGGCGGTGCTGTCGGGCAATGGGGTGATCAGGGTGCGATCGACTTTGAGGATTTCGACCGGCAGGTCCCGGACATATCGCAATGCCGAAAAACCCGACCCCAGATCGTCCACGCAAATCGTGCATCCGAGATCGTGTAGCGCGAACAGGGTTCGTGCGGCGACGCCGGCCGGCCGGATCACGTCGATCTCGCTGACCTCGATCCACACCCGCTTCAGTGTCACGCCGCAGTCGGCGGCGAGTTCGGCGAAGTACGCCGGCAACGATTCATCCCATAGCTGCTTGGCCGACAAATTGATCGACACGAACGCCTCGTCGCCCGCCGCCTGCGAGATTCGGCCTGCGAGATCGACGAATACCGCCCGGATGGCACGCCGGCCGATCGGGATGATCAGCGAGGTGGCCTCAGCGACCGGCATGAAGGCATCCGGACTGCGCACCGAGCCCGTATTCGTCCAGCGCAGCAACGACTCCCAGCCCACCGTGACGTCATCCGAGAGCCGGACGATGGGCTGGTAATACACCGGGAAGTCGTCGTCGGCGGCCGAGATGAGTGCGTTCGCCATGGAAATTTCGCGCCGAAGTGATTGCGCCAGAGAAGGGTTGGCGATCACCGCGCTCAGTCCGTCGACCAGCGCCCGGGACAGCGCCGCGTCCGCGGCGGAGACGATCTCCTCGTCGGTGACGGTCGCGGGGAAGTCCTCAGTACGCACGATCCCCATGGCGACCTCGAGGAAGTGCACGGAGCCGTCCACATCCACCGCATGCGAACCGTAACTCCACGGCTGATACAGCAACTCCACAGCGGCGTCATCGGTTTCGTTGAAATAGGCAAGCCACTCGAGGTCGGAGCGGCGAATGATCTCGGCGGTCGTACCGGTCGTTGCCAGCACACCCTCGACGAACGCCTTGGCGATATCCACCGACCGCTCCCGCCCGTAGGCCACCGCAACCCGATGATACGGGTCCGCCGAAATCGCCACCACCACCCCGAACCCGGTCACGCGTCATCACCGCGATCCCCTGGGCCGCCCCCCGCACGGTCAGCCATCATGGGACAAGACTACGGCCCGGAACCATCCTCAGAAAGGAATCGGACTCTCACCGTGTCGGTGTGATGTGGCCGGACGACCCGGGGGGGTGCCGGATCCGCCCGAAATCAGTCCATCCGACTACGCACACGGCGCGGCGCCGCGCCACGGCGTAGCGCTGGGGCCACCGGCCGTCCGCGGAGAAATCCGTCCACCGAACCCGCCTCCAACGCCCGCGAGTACGTCGGCAGCGCCCCACGAACAGCCTCGATCGTCGCATCCACATCGTCGTCGGAATGCGCCGCCGAAGTCACGAACGATTGTCCGAGCACCCCACGTTCGATGATCTCCTGCAAGAACAGCGTGCGGTATTCCTGTGACGGCACTCCTTCCGGACCACGGGTCACGAACACCAGACACGACGGCCGACCGATTACCGATAGCGATTCTGCGACACCGTATTCGGCGGAAACCGCATTGACCCCATCGGCGAGCCGACGGCCCGCCGACTCCATCGCCGCGACCGGATCGGTCTCGCGATAGGCGGCCACCACAGCCCGGAACGCCGCGAGTGACCCGGTCTCGGGACCGTGCGTCGTCGACAGCAGGAACACCCGGTCGGCGTCGGTGTTCAGCCCGCCGAGCTCCATCAGATCCCGCGAGCCCGCGAGCGCCGAGATCGGAAACCCGTTGCCCATCGCCTTGCCCCAACACGACAGATCCGGTGTGACGCCGTACACCGACTGCGCCCCATGTTCCGACCAGCGGAAACCGGTGATCATCTCGTCGAACACGAGGACGGTGCCGTGTCGGTCACACAGCTGACGAACCCTTTCAAGAAAACCAGGGGCCGGTTCGGCGGTGGCCGTGGCTGCCTCGAGGATGACCGCCGCGATCTCACCGGGATACTCGTCGAACACCGCGCGCAACGACTCGAGGTCGTTGTAGGTGAATCGGGGATTGTCGGCGTAGGCGCACTCCGGAATCCCTGCGGACATGTCGGTGGTCCCGATGAACCAGTCGTCCACCGAGAAGAAGGGGTGCGAACAGATGGCCACGCGGTCACGACCGGTGGCCGCGCGCGCCAACCGAATCGCCGCAGTGGTGACATCGGAACCGTTCTTGGCGAACTTGACCATGTCGGCACCCGGAACGAGAGCCAGAAAGTCCTCGGCAGCAGCGATTTCCGTCGTAGTCGGACGACTGAAGTTCATACCGTCCACCGTCGCGGCATACGCCGCATCGATCACCGGCCGATAGCCGTGTCCCAAGGTGACCGAACGCAGCCCGATACCGTACTCCACGTAACCGTTACCGTCGGCATCCCATACCCGCGCGCCTGAGCCCCGCACCAGGATCGGAGCCATGTCATCCGGGTATTGGTCGGCTCCTCGGGCATAGGTGTGTGCACCACCGGGAACCAGGTGGTGGAGGTGCGCCTGCAGTCGATTCGATTCGGCGAAGATCCGGCGGTCGGTCATGCGGGTGCCCTTTCACTGTCGGCGGTCTGCGGCCCGTATGTACGTGGTCCGTCGAGTACCCACCGGCCGCCCAGCGTCGGATACCGCCGCGACACCTCACCCAACAGATCGGGGACGGTCAGAACCACCCGATCCGGGTCGGCGGTCACGAGTTCCTCGGGCGAGATGATCGGGATGTCACACCCGGGCATGCGCCGCCCCTGCTTGTTCGGTGAGGCGTCGGCGACTGCGGTCAGCAGCGACGAGTCGACACCTGCCAAGCTCAGCAAGGCCACCACACGTGACGACGCCCCGTACCCGTACACGCGTGCACCCACAGCGCGTTGCGCCTGCAGCCATGCACGAAGATCACCGACGTGGCCGTCGACGGCAGACTGCAGTGTTCGCACGGTCGCCGGATCCGTCATCGCGGCTTCACGCTCGAGGACGGCGGCGACCCTGTCATCGGGCTCGATATCGCCGTGTACGGCAGCAACCATGATGGTGCCGCCGTAGAGGTCATAGGACCACGCGGTGGCCACGCCCATCCCGACTGCGCGGAGCAAACGCCGCAACGCGGGCAGTGAGTAGTACGCGAAGTGCCCGTGCCGCAGCGCATTCCACTGTCCCTGCGTGACGATCGTGTGCAGCGAGTGGAACTGCAGCAGCAGCACCCCGTCCGGAGCGGTGACGGCGGCGCGACGAGCGAAGGCCGCAGCCTGATCCGCCTCATGCATGATGCCCAGTGAGTCGATCACGACGTCCGCCCCGCCCGGATGATCGTGGATCACCTCGTCGAAACCCCACTCGACCAAATGGGGCATCCAGGTCCCACCGTGCGGGCTGCCGAACTCGGTGACCGTCCGGCCCCGCAGGAATCCGGCGGCCGCGGCGTCGGCCACCGCGGCAGCCGCCTGATCGATCAGGGCCTGCGGTTCGATGCCGCGCGGCTCCTGGGTCACGGTGTCGTCGTCGACCAACTGCGCCAGACCACACCGACCGCACAGCGCCATGGCGGCCGGATGAGCAGCCTCCAACGGCGACACCGGTTGCGCGGCAGGTGGAAAGAAGTCTGCGGCGGGTACCGGACCGAGTTCGAGTACTCGCGTGAGTTCGATACTTGCGCACGCCCGGCAGCCACTCATGCGACGATGACCCCGTGCGAATCGAAACCACCGAACTGGCAGATGTACTCGTGTTGACGCCCGAACCGCACCGCGACGAGCGCGGACTGTTCACCCGCACCTTCGACGCCGAGATCTTCGACGAGTACCTCGGCAGACCCGGCACCGCAGCGGCTTTCGTGCAGGACTCGCAGTCGCGTTCGTCCGCCGGAGTGATTCGGGGGATGCACGGGCGTTCCGGCCACGGCGAGGCCAAGCTGGTCCGCTGCGCTCACGGAGCCGTCCACGACGTGGTGGTCGACATCCGGCCGGACTCCCCCACCTTCGGTCATCACCAGTCCTTCCGTCTCGACGACGAGGAGTTCACCAACCTCTACATCCCACCGGGATTCCTGCACGGATTCCAGGCGCTGGACATCGCCGACGTGTGTTACCGCATCGACCGCCCTCATGATCCCGCAGAGGACATCGGCGTTGCCTTCGACGATCCCGATCTCGCGATCGCCTGGCCGGCACCGGTCAGCGTGGTTTCCCCGCGCGACCGGTCGGCGGGGAGCTGGCGCGAATTGCTCACGCACCTGCGGTGATCCGGCGCATCGTGGGATCGAGGCGGCCATCATGGCGCAACGACTCCAGCCGGGTCAGTCGGGTGAAGCGTCGGGTGAACGCGTCCGCGGTCAGCCCGTAGGAGATGTAAGCGTCGTACAACTCCTTCGCGCCCGCCGGGATGGTCCACCGCGCCTCGAACCCGAGTTCGTTTCGGGCACGCGAGAAATCGACGCGATACGACCGCGGGTCAGGTCCGCTCTCTCCGGTGATCAGCAGGGCCGAACCGGGCACCGTCTGCGCCACCCACTCGGCGATCTCGGCGACGGTCAGATTGTTCGCCTCGGTGCCGACGTTGTAGGCGCGGGCCCCGACCACCTCGGCGGGCGCGGTCAGACAGACGATGAACGCCCGCGCGATGTCCTGTGCGTGCACCAGCGGACGCCAGGGAGTGCCGTCGGAGAGCACGCGCACATCACCGGTGAGGACAGCATGGCCGACCAGGTTGTTCAGGACGATGTCGGCCCGCAGACGGGGAGAGAAACCAAAAGCCGTTGCGTTGCGCAAGAACACCGGGACGAAGTCGGCGTCGGCGAGCGCGGCGACGTCGCCCTCGACGCGTACCTTGCTTTCGGCGTAGGGCGTCAAAGGATGCAATGGGGCGTCCTCGCCGACAAGACCGTCGCCGGCCGCGCCGTACACCGAACAGGTCGACGCGTACAGGAATCGGGAGACACCGGCATCCTTGGCCGCGCGTGCCAATTGCACCGACGCGTGATGGTTGATGTCGTAGGTGATCTCGGGCTCGAGTGCACCCAGCGGATCATTCGACAGGGCCGCGAGATGGATCACCGCGTCGAATCCGGCGAGCTGATCGGGCGTCACGTCACGCAGATCGCCACCCACCAGCGGCGGATCGTCGGGCTCGGGTCCCAGGACGCAGTCGGCGAAGTAGCCGTTGTCGAGACCGGCAACCTCGTGCCCCACGGCGATCAGCAGCGGGACCATCACGGTGCCCAGATATCCTTGGTGTCCGGTCACCAGAACACGCATGTCATTCTCCTATTTGCAGGATTGCCCGAATTGCAGGATTGCTTTTTCGAGGACGAAGGCCTCGGCATGATCGTTGCGACACTGGACCCCACGCAGCCGTGACAAACCCAGGAAGGACGCCTCGTCGAACCAGTCGTGCGGCAACTGCGATCGATAGTGTTCGTGCAGCAGCCGAACCTTCTCGCGGGCAACATCTTCGGCGACGGGGACGAATACGGTCGGCGTCGGGGTGTCGGTCTCCCACTTGATGATCTCGTATCCCAGTGTCAGGTGATCGCGAAACTCGGTCGGCACGAGTTCGGCGAGTAGTCGGTGATCCTGGTGTGCGTCGCGGCGTTGCGGGGCGAACACCACGGTCGGGGCGGTTCCGCGCCGGAAGGTGCCGAGCGCGTCCTTCACCTCGTTCCACTGTGCCGGCGTTCGGCCGTCGGGGAAATCGAGGATCGTGAGTTCGAGGTCGGCGTCCGGACAGAACGCCGCGAGCGCCGCACGTTCCTCGGTTTCGCGCTCGGTACCCGCACCGGTCAGCACCAGCGCACGAACACGCAGGCCGGGGTGGGCACGCGTCATGGTCAACAGCGTCGCGCCCATCCCGATCGGGATGTCGTCGCAGTGGGCGGCCAACAGGGCCACCTCCTCGACGGCGCCGGTGCGGAGGTCGATCATCGCGCCAACGACACCTCGTCCGGCGCGAGCGCCTCGGAATTCTCTGTCTCCCACACCATCCAGGGGCAATCACCGTGCTGGTACCGCGCCTCGAGCTCGGCCCGCTCCTTGAACGTGTCGGCGGGCTTCCAGAAACCGGTGTGCCGGTAGGCGAACAACCGGGACTGCTGTGTCAGCGCCCCGCACACATCGGCGACCAGATCGCCGCCCTCCGGAAGGTAGTCGAAGATCTCCGGCGTGAGCACAAAGAATCCGCCGTTCTCCCAGATCGGGAACTCCGACACCGGCGTGATCGCCGTGACCACCCCGTCCTCGGTGGCATCGACACAGTGGAACGACGATTGCGGTGGCACGAGCATCATCGACGCGGCCGAACCGCGGCGCTTCACCTCGTCGATCATGTCGTTGAGCGGTGCATCGGTGAGCACATCGGCGTAATTGGCCAGGAAATAATCGTCGTTGCCCAGATGCGCACGCACTCGACGCAGACGCTCCCCGATCGCCGACTCGATCCCGGTGTCCACGAAGGTGATCGACCAGTCACTGATGTCGGAATCGAGTAGTTCCACCTTTCCGTCGTGCATCACGAAGTCGTTCGACGCGGTCTCGCGATAGTCGAGGAAGTACTCCTTGATGTGATTGGCGCCGTATCCCAGACACAGGATGAATTCCTTGTGCCCGAAGTGCGCGTAGTACCGCATCACATGCCAGATCAGTGGTCGGGGCCCGACCATCTGCATGGGTTTGGGGACGGCATCATCCTCGTTGTTGCGCATACGCATTCCGTAACCGCCACAGAACAAGACGACTTTCATCGGGACTGACCTCCGGTGCTGACTGTATCCGCGGATACGATGTGGAGCTGCGGCAGCGGATACACCAGCTCGCCTCCCCATTCTCTGACATATCGCAGTTGCTCGGTGATCTCGTCTTCGAGATTCCAGGGCAGCACCACGATCACGTCCGGTCGATCGGCGTCGATCCTCTCGGGCGCGTGGATCGGGATGCGTGTACCGGGGGTGAATCGGCCGTGCTTATACGGATTGCGATCAACGGTGTACTCCAACAGATCCGGGCGGATACCGCAGTAGTTCAGCAGGGTGTTGCCCTTGCCCGGCGCACCATATCCGACGACCCGTTTGCCCAGGGCCTGCTGATCGAGCAAGAACCGCAACAGTTCCTGGCGCACCGATTCGGCCTTGGCGCGCAAGCCCAGATATCCCGAGACGTCGTCGAGGCCGGCCGCCCGTTCGATCTCCAGCGCCTGCGCCACACTGTTACCGGGCACCGCGCCGACCGTCTCGGGCCGCGCCCACAGGCGAATCGAACCGCCGTGGGTGCTAAGCATCTCCACGTCGACGACGGTCAGACCCGCGGTGGCCAGTGCCCGGGAGGCACTGAGCACCGTGTAGTACTGGAAGTGCTCGTGATAGATCGTGTCGAACTGCCCGAGCGACACCAGATTCAAAGCGTGATGGACCTCGATGCTCACCCAACCGTCGTCGGCGACCAGGGTACGCAGCGAGCGGGTGAATCCCAGCAGATCCGGAATGTGTGCGTAGACGTTGTTGGCGACCACCAGATCCGCGGGCCGGCGTTCGGACCGAATCCGCTCGGCGAGTTCCTCGTCGAGGAATGCCGTCTCGGTCGGAACGCCCTTGGCACGCGCCGCCTCTCCGACATTCACCGACGGTTCGATTCCAAGACAAGCGATTCCGTCGTCGACCACGTGGCGCAGCAGATAGCCGTCGTTGCTCGCAACCTCCACCACGAACGAGTCGTCGTCGAGCCCGACGCGCTCGCTTGCCGTATCGACAAACGAACGAGCATGTGCCACCCAGGAATCCGAGTACGAAGAGAAGTACGCGTACTCGGTGAAGGTGTCCTCCGGGGTGATCAGAGCGGGTATCTGCAGCAGTAGGCACTCCTCACACAGGCGCAGGTGCAGTGGGTATGTCGGTTCCATCTCGTCGAGCCCGGCGAGAGTCAGGAACCTTTCACACGGTGGCGTGGCACCCAGGTCGAGAATGCTGCGCAGCTTCGTGGAGCCGCAAAGTCGGCATGTCATGAGATTTCTTTCTCCGATCTGCGCATCGGTCGGATTGCCAGATGCCGGTGAGTCCGGGATTTTCCGGACTGTCTGATCAATAGTAGCAAGAGGTTCCGAGAATGTCTCCCGGTCACACCGATATTCGGTGCCGAGTTTTCTGTGTTCCCCTTTTCGGAGAAGCGCTGTCGGACCATGTTTCCTCGACGATTCATAGGAATAGCGTCACCCGCCGGACCCACGCATCACTGCGCCGACAGTGCGTACGATGATCTTGACGTCGAGCCAGATACTCCAATTCTCGATGTAGAAGTTGTCGTAGAGCGCTCTGTCGGAAATCGATGTGTCACCGCGTAATCCGTTGATCGCCGCCCATCCGGTCAAGCCCACCGGCACCCGATGTCGATCGGCGTAACTGTGGACCGCTCCCTCGAATTGTTCAACGAAATGCGGACGCTCGGGCCGAGGCCCGACGATCGACATATCCCCGCGGAGCACATTCCAGAGTTGTGGTAGTTCGTCCAGAGAAGTCTTCCGCAGGAATCGGCCAAGACGTCCTATTCGATCGGCGTCGACCGGCTGCCATTCCCGGTCCGATGCACTCGTCGCCACCGGACGCATCGATCTGAATTTCAACAGATCGAATGTGGCTCCACCATGACCTATTCGCTGTTGCCGGAAAATGATCGGTGCCCTCGGATCGGACAGTTTGATCGCGCAGGCGATGATCGCCGCCGGCGGCGCGGCCACGACCAATGCCGCGACCACCAAGGCCAGATCGAAGATCCGCTTGAGATGCCAGTACCAGGTCCGCAACGCGTCGCGACGAAGGCGGATCAACGGGACCGTGTGTATCCGATCCATTTCCTGGGTGAGCGAGGTGAACTCGAAAAGACGTGGAACGACGAAAATCTCACAGTCCAGTTCGTCGCATCCACGCAGTGGTGAAATCAGCGCCGAGTCAGCAACCGTACTGAAAGCGACCACCAGCGCATCGAGCTCTCGATCGGCGACGAGTTTCTGCAGCGAGGTGCCCGCCCCCTCCAACGGCACACCCGTGTCGGCGAGTACTTGCATCGGCAGCGAGCTGACCACGGTCACGACGTCGACCCCGAGTTCCGGTTGTGCTCTTGTGCTGGTGATGATCTCGGCAGCGACGAGACCGTCGCCGATTACGCCGACGCGCATCCTGCGTGCGTCACTGCACCGCCGACGGGAACGCACCCAGGTGAAATAGGCGACCCGCACCACGAACAAGGCGGCGAAGACGCAACCGGCGAATACCGTCGCACGTGTGATGTGCACGCCGGGCCGGAGCACGGCGAACATCACGCCCGAGGCGATGATCGACCATCCCGCCAGCCGGGGCATGTCATCGAGTGCGGACAGTGTGACCCGAGTCCGGTAGAGCCCGGCGAAATCGAGTGCCACCACGGTCAACAGCGCTCCGAGGATGCTGAATGCCACCCCGGATGCGCCGTGCGGTGTTCCAGTGACGATGGCGATGGCGATGAGGACCACGGCGTCGAGGCCGATCAGAACCGGATCCTTGCGCACGGGCGACAGCGTGGGCAGCCGTAATCCGTTGCGCAACAACACCTCCATCGACTGCCGCACCGAGGCGACGTCGACGCTCGTCGCTTTCGACGTCGTCCGGGACCGATCCGGCCCGACCGGCAACGACGCCGGATCGCGGCGGCTCACAGGACGGTCCCGCGGTCGGTGTCGCGGACTCGGTCGCGGTCCTCGACGAGCGCGAAAACTCGGTCATAGCCACTGTCGCCCAGCGCGATCTGCGCGGCTGCGCGGTCTCGAAGTCCGTCGCGGACGTCCGGCGCCGACTCCCATGCCGACTCCACGGCGTTCATCAGCTCCGTACCGAGATCGTCCGAGCGCAGGTCGACAACGATGAGCCCGCCACCGAACATGTCCGCGAGGCCGAGCAATTTGTCGTCGTAGTATCCCGACGATGTCAGACCGACCACCGGTATCCCTTGCGCCAGCGCAAACACCGCAAGGTGGTACGCGCCGGTCACGACCACCCGGCAGGCACCGACACGCTCGACCACCTCAGCAGGGTGAACGAACCTCCCGGCCGGCGTGCGCACGTCGCGGTAACCGCGTACCAACGGCATCGTCGACCGGCGATCCTCACCGAGATGTTCGGAGACGATCAGTGGCGACAGACGCGCATCGTGACGGGCCGCAACCGTGCGCACGACCTCGCCGACGATCCCCTGGGCGTGCAGCGTGACCGGCGAATATTCCGCCACCCGCAGGCACACGCCCAGATCCGTCCCCGGCGTGTCATCACGACGTGCATATGCCAGCGCGATCGCGTCGTCGCCGGTCACCAGGACGCGTTCGGCGGACACCCCCATCGAGGCGAGTAGCGCCGGCCCGCGGCGCCGCTCGCGTACCGCGATCAGCCCGGCGTCGGGGAGCACCGCGCTCGCGCGGGCGCGTAGGTCCTCGTCGGTGAGCGGCCCCAGTCCCTGACCCACGAAGGCCACCGGCACCATGTTGCGCTGCGCCTCTGCAGCCAGCTCGAAGACCCGGGTGGCCTGTAGCTTGTCCGCGTCGGCGAGATAGCCGCCGCCGAGTACCAGCACGAGTGAAGCGCCGGCGGCCGCAGCGAAGGATCCGCGCGCGGCCGACGCGGGGTGCGGCCCCGACGATCGGGGCTCGGATGTCGTACGCATGCGATTGATCAGGCCGGGCAAGCGGGTTTTCACCAGATCCGCCAGTCGTCGGCGAGCTCGCACCGCCGCCATCGCGAACGGCCCCACCCACCTCGGGCCCACGCGCGCCGCGAGCCGTTCGACCCGACCTGGCGGCGACCACGGATCGTCGGCTTTCACGGTGATCGCCTGGGCATCGGGGAAATACGCACTGAGCAGCGCCGGTGAGTCGGTCAGGATGCCGATCCGGGCATTCGGCCAGTGCGCGCGCAGCCGCCCCACGGTCACGTGCAGCATGGCCAGGTCGCCGATGTTGCGCAGCCAGTACTCGCTGTTCTCGATCAGGATGCGATGGTCGTGGTCGTCGTCGACGGAAGCCATCTCGGGCATGTTCATGAACCTCTGCGCTCACTCTGAGTGGGTGTGATGGAAGGTGTCGCCATGATGGTCGCGTCCATTACTGCGGGAAGCGGTCTCTCGCGCCGCTCGCTATATTCGGGAGAATGAACCGATCGCGAGATCCGCGCACGGGTTTCGGTCCTCGGTCCGCGACCCTCGCCCTGATCACTGTCCTGCTCATGGCATGCGTGACCGGTTGCAGCGCACAGGACATTCGTGATGTGACTCCCGACCAATCGGGAAATCCGGTCGGCGGATTGTGGTACGGCATCGGCCAATCGGTAACACCAGCCGAGGCCGTCGCAGTCGCGAAGCGTTACCAGATGATCGTGCTCAACTCGTGGGACGTCGACGCCCTCAAGGCGATCAAGAAGACGAACCCGTCGGCGAAAGTCCTGGTTTACAAAGACCTTTCGAGCACCCGTAGCTACTCCGGCGCGGTCGACAACGGTGTCGACGCAACCGCCCTGCCGAGCGGCGTGGGGTACGTCTACGCTTCTCGAAACCATCCCGACTGGTTCGCAACGGACTCCCGAAACCGTCGGATCGAATGGGCGCCTTCGTATCCCGGACACTGGCAGATGGCGGTGTGGAACACCGGCTACCAGCAGTACTGGGCCCGCCAGGTGACCGACGAGGTCGTCGCGCAGGACTGGGACGGGGTGTTGGCCGACAACGATTTCGCGCGGCTGCAGTTCTACTCCACCCAACTGATCAAGGGCACGGGGTCGGCAGATGCGACCAACGCCAAGATCCGGTCGGGTCTCGACGCCTTGGTCGCGGTGGCCGGCACCCGATTGCAGGCCGCCGGAAAGCTGTTCATTCCCAACATCGCCGAGGCGCGCCTGACCCCCGGCCGCTGGACCTCGCATTCCCGGTTCGGCGGTGCGATGGAAGAGAACTTCGCCACCGCCGGCCAGAACGGTTCGATCCTGCCCCTCGACACCGAGCAGTGGACCGAGATGCTCGACATCGCCGCGCGCGGCACGGAATACATCCTGTTGATCACCCAGGGCGCCGACCTGACCGACGTGTCCAACGGTTACGCGTCGGCTGCCCTGCTCGCCGGCGCCAAAACGAGCTGGATGGCCGCACCCGACCCCGACTACGCGCAGCCGCCGTGGCAAGCCGTGCAACGCTCGGCGCTCGGCACACCGGTCGGTCCGCCGGCGATTTCCGACGGCCTGTGGACCCGGCACTTCGCCGATGGCGTCGTGGCGGTCAACCCCACCTCGACGACCAAGCCGTTCGACATCCCGCAGACGGGCGGTGGTTCCGGAGAAAATCATTCGCTACCTCCCGGCAATGCTGTCGTCTCTGTCTCACAGTGACGAGGACTTCCGGGCATGCGTGAGTCGAGGAGGCCGGCGTAGAGCGCACGATGCGTCTGCGCGGTGACGCCTGTGTCGAACCGACGGCGTGCGCGTGCAATCATCGTCGCCGAGATCTCCCGGCAGTCCGACAGCTCGAAAAGCCGACGAAGCTGCCTTACCAGGTCGTCCACATCACCGGGTGTGGCCAGGAAACCCGACCCCCCATCGTCGGTGAGCATCTCCGAAACACCCCCGGTGTCGGTGGCCACGACCATCTTCCCCGCCCCCATGGCCTCGGCGATCACCAACGGCTGCTGCTCCATCAGCGACGGCAACACCAGCGCGTCGTGTGCGGCGATCAGGTCCGCGACATCGGACCGAAAACCCAGGAACTCGACCCGATCGGCAATTGCCGATCGGGTGACGAAGGCCTCGGCCGCCGCGCGCTGCTCACCGTCACCGACCACGGTCAGTGTGGCGTCGGCGGGCATGACACCGGGACGGTCGAGCGCGCTCAGCAAGTCCAGCAACGCTTTACGCGGGACCAGCAGTCCGACGAAGATGAGCCGGCGGACCGGCCCCGAGGACGGTGTCGCCGTCGGCAACGCCACACCGTTGTCGATGTGGACGAGGCGACGACGCGGCACCCGGAGCCGGCGGTGCAGAAAATCCGCCATCACCGTGGACGGCGCCACCGTTGCACCGACCGACCGGGCCACCACCGCATCGGCGGCCAACACCGCCCGGGTGTAGCACGACGGACCGCCCGCACCGCGCTCGCCACGAAACCACGATTCGGAAACATCATCGGGCACACCGTGATAGGTGTGCACCAAGGCGGAAATCGACGCTGTTCGGCGATCGAGTCCGACGATCGCCAGCCCTGCCCGGCGGTCCTGCGCGTGAACGATATCGGGAGCCCAGTCGCGTATCGCCGCGCGCAGCTCGCGGGCCTGCGCACCGTCCCGCTTGGACCCGAAAAGAATCGGTTCGTGATACCCGACGATCAGATCGGCGTCACGTGCGGGCGTCGGTCCGAACACCCGCACCTCGTCGTCACCCTGATCGATCAGGTTGTGCGCCAACCGAACTGCCACGTCGACGGGCCCGCCTTTGTCCTGGGTCAGGACGTAGGCGATCCTAGACATCGCTACTCACCTCCGTCACCAGGGCGGCACACAGCGTGGCGATCTCCTCACCGACACGTCGGCGATCGAAGAACTTCTCGGCTCGCGCACGGGCGAGAATGCCTTCCCGAGAGCGCAATTCATCGTCGATCAAGCGGCGGATGATCTCCGTCGTCAGTGCCTGCACATCCTCGGGCGGTACAACAGCCCCCGCCTCACCGACACTCTGGCGAATTCCGCCGACGTCGCTGGCCACCAGCGAACGCCCAAGTGACATGGCCTCCAGCGGTACCAATGCCATGCCTTCGGCGCGAGAGGGCACCACGACCACATCGGCCGCCGCGAGGTAACGGTGTGCGTCGTCGCGGTTACCCAGCCAATGCACCGATGGGTCTGCGGCGACCGGATGCGCGCGAAGTTGTTCACCCTGCGGCCCGTCACCGACGAAGACCAACTGCGCGTGCGGCATGACGCACTGCACCGCGGGCCACGCATCGAGCAAGACGTCCTGCCCTTTGAGCGGAGCCAGCCGCCCGACGCAGACCACGAGCGGTTCCGGGCCGAACCCCATCTGCGGCTTGACCCCGGCGTTGTCGACCGGAACCAGTCCGCTGACGTCGACACCGTTGGCCACCACCACCATTCGGCCACCGATGTGCGCAGCACGCCCGTCCCGCCACTCGTCGCCACTGACGCAAACGAATAGGTCGGTCCACCGCGCTGCGATCCGCTCCCAGATCACCGCCGCCCGACCGGCGGGACCGCGGTCGGACTGGAACGACCACAGGTGTGGTTGGAACACGGTGGGTATCGAGCCACGCACCGCGAGCCTGCCGGCGAGACCGGCCTTGGATCCGTGCAGGTGCACGGCATCCGGCCGGGTGTCCCTCACGATCCGACGCAGCGCCGCGGTCTCCGGCACAGTCGCCGGCCCCGGCGATCGCGTTGCCTCCCAGGAGCGATGCTCGGCGCCCATCTCGGCGAGCGCATCCGACAGCCGGCCGCGTTCGGGGCAGGCCACGACCGGGCGCCATCCCCTGCCGATCTGATCCTCGACGAGGTCCATCACGACACCGGCGACCCCGCCGTCAATCGGTTGCGCCACATGCAAAATCCGCATGCCCGGCCTTCCTTCGTTCTCCTCCGCGATCATGAACGCCGACCTCGCAGTCGCCACAACTCGTCGACGGCGCGCTTGTTCGCCATGTAGGCAACCGCCACGAAGATCACGACCATCACCACGCCCTCGACGATCGCTTCGGTCCACGTCACCGGTCGCGTCATCCACCCGATGCGATAGGCCAGGATCTGCATGCCATAGCAGGCCCCCGCCGGGACGAGAAGTCCGAGGATCGCCCGCACGAACCCGCCGACCGGCGGCGCGACCTTCGCCTTCCATGAGACGATCCACGCCACGGGGATGAGGACCGCAACCGCCGCCACCTGGGCGAGCGCGGCCGCGACCACGCCGTATCGCGTCAGTACCGGAAGTAATGTCGCGAGCAGGATCAGGTGGGTCGACTCGAGAGCCAGAAAGGTGCGCGTCCATCCGACGACCCGAATGCCCTCGTACCACGCGGACATGACACTGATGCCGAGCCCATACCCGCACAGGACGATCAAGACCGGAACCGACCCGCTCCACTGTCCTCCGAGTACCACGATGCTCGGGGCCATGATGGCGATCAGCGCGTACATGCCGCCGGCGATCAACAAGGTGGCGTGTGTCAGCCGTCCGACAGCGGCAGGGATCTGATCGCGCTCTCCACGTCGGATCATGCTGGTGTACACCGGGAATGCGACGGCACCGAGCACCACCGCGACCATGATGTAAGGGATCCACGCGATTCGATACGCCAACGAATAGACGCCGACTGCGTCGGGACCGAGCACCCGCGAAATCGTTGGGTAATCGATGTTGATCAAAATCGTCCAGACGATCGCCGCGGGCCCGACCACGCGAATCCACCGCATCGCCTCGGCTGCGGCTTCGCGATCCCAGGATGGCAATATCCGCACGCCTACGAAGAATCCGAAGACCGGTTGCAGGATCGCCCCGACGAGAAGTCCGACGGCCAGCGAGTATGCCCCGGCACCGGTCACCGCAAGCGCCACGGTGAAGACGGCACCGATCAGCGCGCTGCCGGCGTCGGGCAACATCCGGCGCCGAAAGTCGAGGTCGCGGTGCATCAATGCCATCTGCACCCCGCCGAGCGCGGTGAACGGGAGACTGATCGCGGTGATCATGATCAGCGGTGCAGCGTCGGCAGCGCCGAGAAGGTCGGCCAGCGGCGAGGCTCCCGCCACCAGGACGACAGCGGCGACCGCACCGACTCCGATCGACAGTGTCGCCACCGTGCGCGTCATGGCGAGCGGATTGCCGTCGGTGCGGGCGATCACGTCGTAGACGCCCATGGCCTGGATCACCTGGGCGACGGTGATCAGCGAGACCGCGACCGTGACGAGACCGAGCTGTCCCTGGGTCAGGAAGGAGGCGAGGATCAGGGTCACCATGATCTGGCTGCCCTTGCTCGCCAGATTGATCACTCCGAGCCAGGCCGCGCCGTGCGCGGCACGTGCACCGAGTTCGGCGGAATCCTCGAACTCGGTATCTGCGGGTGCGCCCTCCGCAGGATTCATGATCATCGAACGACGACGGCGAGCAACTCGGCGTTCTCCGGCAGCACATTGATACTCGCGACGAGTTGCACGGTATCGACGGGCTTCCCGACGACGGCCATGGTGGGTCCATCGGCATCATCGGTCATGGTGATCGATGACTCCGTGAGGTCGTTGCGGAGCTTGTCCGCCTCGTCGCGCGACCTGGCATCGGCGGCAATCACCCGGACCGGCCGACCGGCTGATTCGGCGAGCAGTATCAGTTCGTCCGGCACACCCTCTGATCCGCCCATTTCGACGACGGCGACCGATCCCTCGATCTTGCTACGCACCAGCGCCCTGTGGACGCGGGCTCGCACCGAGGGCCGGATCAGCACCATCAGCCCGTAGACGATGGCCGCGCCGAGCGCGCCCGCCACGATGGCGATTCCGCCGGAGTAGGCCGCATCGGGGGCTACCTGGGTGATCTGCGCCTCGGTGTCGATGATGCGTAGAGTTGCCGATGGTGCCAGCAGATTCGCCGATGAGATCTGTTGGGCGACAGACGCGGCGACCCCGGATGCGACAGCGTCGGAGTCGGCTCGCACCGTGACCCGCACCAGCCCCGAGGCCGGTACGAGCTCCACCGTCACCGCCCCCGAGAGCGCGTCACCGTCGGGGGCGCCGGGCACCGCACGGCTCGCCCGGTTCAACACCGACGGGCTGTGTGCCACATCGACGGCCGCCGGAAGCCCGAGCGCGACAACCGAACCGAAGTCCGAGCTGGACGAGCTCGAAGACGACGGTGTCGCGAGTAGGCTGATTCGCGCGTCGTAGGCGGTGGGCCGGGTGAGCAGTACGACGAGGACTGCGACGAAGACCACCAGGCCAACGGCCATCGCGGCTCCGACCCGCTTGATCACTGTTTTCATTCCGATCGTCATCGCGGGGCCATCGTCCTCTCCGTCATCGACCGCAGCACCTCGTCGTAGTCGGCCATCATGGTTTGTAAGCTGAATTCGTCGCTGATGATCTTCTGTGCTCGACGGCCGTGCTCCTCGCGGAACACCTTGTCGTGCAGGAACTTGTCCAGCGAATCGGCGAACCCGTCGATGTCCCCGGGCGCGATGAGTTCGCCACCGCCATCGCCGAGCACCTCTCGTAGTCCGTCGACGTCGGGCGCGATCACCGGCACACCGGATGCCATCGACTCGAGCACCGACACCGGCAAGCCCTCCCAGTCACTGGTCAAGACCGTCACGTCGGCGGCGGCGAGCAGCGTCGGCACATCAGATCTGTTGCCCAGGAGTTGAATTCGATCACCAAGTGGTCGCGCGCGGTCGGCGATCGAAGTTCGCAGCGACCCGTCACCGGCGATGAGAAGACGTGCGTCGGTACGCACCCGCGCAAAGGCGTCGATCAAGATGTCATGGCGTTTCTGCGGTTCCAGTCGAGCCAGACACAGAGCGATCGGCGTGTCCCCGGGTAGGCCGAGTTGTGCTCTCGCTTCACCCCGATCGGGTAGTACCGGCGGCGTCACCGCGTTGTGTATCACCGACGTGGGCGTGTGGCGCAGTCCCGAGTTCTGCAACCTGCCGGCAACTGCGTGGGCGACCGCAACAACGCGGGTCGGGGCCAGACTCAGCACGATCGCCGACATCCGATAGTCTTTGCCGTCAACGCCGTGGAACACCGACAGGATCGGCCGCCGCGGCGCGGCGAGTCGGGCAACCACGGTTGCCGAAACATTGTGGGCGACAATGACATCCGGGACGAATTCGGTGGCCGCTCGTTCGACCGCGACTCGCGCGGTGAGCAGTCCCCGCACCGACCGGTGCACCAGTGGTACGTGATAGGTGGTGCCGTCGAGCTCGTCGAGACGAATCCCACCGCTCGACGCCACCGCCGAGGACCAGCCGCGTGACGAACCATTGCGGATCATCTCGGCGACCATGGATTCGGCTCCGCCGACGCCCATCTCGGCAATGACGTGAAGTACGCGAAGAGTCATCGACGCGCCTCCCCAGCCGTCTTGGCGTACAGGGCATAGGCGATGGCGAGTATCGACCACAGCGCCATGTAGTACTCCTCCGACAAGGACACCGAGGCACTGACGACGGCGAGCAGGCTGGCTTGAACAGCGATCGCGACGCGCGGCTCCGCACCGAGACGCAGTGCCCGCTCGCAGGCGACGAGGGCACCGACGATCAGCCCGATGAAAAGCACGATCCCGGCAATCCCCAATTCGGCGGCAACCTCGATGTACATGTTGTGCACCACCGGCGTCTGCTCGGCGATCTCTGCGAGATGGGACGTCGCGACGTAGTTGCTGCGAAATCCCCCCGGGCCCACGCCGAGGATCGGATTCGTGCCGAGCATCTCGGCGGCGGCATGCCAGCGAGTCAATCGGGTGTCCACGTTCGACGCCGCGATGTATCCCTTCTGCCCTACCGCCGAGGCGACCAACGAGTGGGCGAAGACCCATGCCAGACCGACCGCGACCGCGGCGCCGATGCCCGCGAGCACGACCGCCCGGATGGCGATGACCCTGCGGATCACCAACCAGGTGACCGCCACCGCCAGCGCGATGCCGCCACCGCGCGAGAGCGTGGTGGCCGCACCGAGCGCAAGGAGAACGGCCACGCCGCCGAGCAGGATGGCGTGCCATCGCCGATGCGGCGCGAAGCCCACCGCCAGCGGAAGTGCCGCGACGAGCACGTAGGCGAGATCGTTGGGGTCGGTCAGCGGACCGGAGGCCCGCAGATCGCCCGACGCGAACATGCTGTACACCGCGCCCACCGCGGAGATGGCAGCGCCGGTCAGTGCCGCGGCGAACACCACTTCGACCTTCACCTCATGGGCAACCGCGTCGATCAGGACTGCGCAGGTGAGGAGAAAGGGCAGCCAGCGACCGGCGTATTCGACGCTGAACGGCGAGGTCAGGTGCACTGCCGTGCTGAGCACGACCACAAGCGCCAAGGCCGCCAGGGCCACGTGTACCGGCTGCAGTTCGGGCAGCCGATATTGCCGTACCCGGACGATCAGCCAGATACCGACGAGGACGAGAGCGGGAACCTTCCCCAGCTGGGGGTACGCGGCGATGAGGTAGCCCTCGATGGGTGCTGCAGCCACCACGAGAGCGACCGCCGCCGACAAGAAGAGCGTCGGCAGAGGGACCCGCGGAACTCGCGGCAGACGCACCAGGCGCTCGTGCGAAACCCACATCGTGGTCGCGTGTGCCATCCGATCCCATCCCATGCCATGTGTCGTCCAAACCAAGGGAAAGCGGGACCCCCGTCCACTCGCCATCAAGAAAGTCTTGTTCTATCGTGGCCATCTGACTATATCTTATTGATGAACCATCTAGACTCTCGCATTGTCACCACTGAATCGGCAACCTGAATCCCCGAATTCCTACGATGGCGCTACACGGAGAACGATTCCGGAGGCGTTCTGAGGAGCTTTGTGCGCTACGTGAAATCTCGGCCGCTCCGGTCCCGACCGGGCGTGACCGTGCTCATCCCCTGCTACAACTATGGCGCCTACCTACCTACGGCCGTGGCC
The DNA here is from genome assembly GCF_059511865.1 of Gordonia sp. YC-XJ4. Taxonomy (NCBI): domain Bacteria; kingdom Bacillati; phylum Actinomycetota; class Actinomycetes; order Mycobacteriales; family Gordoniaceae; genus Gordonia; species Gordonia sp. YC-XJ4. The sequence goes on along the minus strand of NZ_CM183447.1, from coordinate 1,407,941 downwards.
AGTGCATTCACCAACCCTGAGGTCGACGTCGAGGTCGTGATCGCCGACAACTGCTCCACCGACGACAGCGTGGACGTCGCCCGGCGCATCGCGGCCGCCGATTCCCGCGTCCGCGTGACCGAGCAGCCGTACAACAAGCCGTATCTGGAGAACTACAACGACGCCATTGGCCGCGTTACCTCGGAATACACGGTCCTGATCGATGCCGACGATCTCCTGACCCCCGGTTCGATCACCCGATCGGTCGCATTGATGGAGGCGCATTCCGACGTGAGTCTCGTTTACGGACATTGCATTCGGTTCACCGGTGAACCGCCGAAACCCCGCACCCGCGCGCGCAGCTGGGTGCTCTTCGACGGCCCGGAATGGGCCGCGCGCATGTACCGCCGCGGACGCAACATCATCCTGACGCCCGAGGTCGCCATGCGGACCTCGGTGCTGGCAGAAGTCGGCGGTTACGACACCGAACACCCCACCGGGGCCGACATGTTGCTGTGGCTGCAGGTGGCGCTGTCGGGTCACGGGGTGGGTCGGGTGAACAACGCTGATCAGGCGTTCTATCGCGTGCATTCGCGGAACATGCACTTCGTGAAGAGCAGCGAAGGGCTCCTCACGGATCTGACGGCTCGACGGCGCGTCTATGATCTCGCCCTCGACCGGGCGGCAGCGCAACGTCCGGTCGAGGGAGCCGACAACCTGCGCGACGCTGCGCATCGCAAGGTGGCCGAAGAGGCCGCGCGAGGCGCGCGAGCCGCCTTCGACAGTGCCGACGAGGAGTCACAGGAGGTGGCCGTACGATTGGCCGACTTTGCGTCCGACACCGATCCCGGCGTCGTGGTGTCTCGCGAGATACCAAGCGCCACAGCCGAGGACACCGGAGCTGCGGCAACCCTCGCCCGGCTCGCACGAACGCGCTCACAGGCTCTACGGCACGGCGTCGGCGTGCGGCTGAATCGCTATCTCGAGTGGTGAGTGGGTTCGCCCGTCGTCGCGCTCGAGCTAGCCGAGAATCTCGGCAAGACCTTCCATGGTCGCCACCCGCTCCGCGTGCGTGGGCGCCAACGGCCCCGCCAAAACGACGGTGACACCCGACTTGGCGAACGCCTCGACGCGTTCGGCCACCAGCGAGCGCGGACCGATCAGGCTCATCGCCCGCACCAGGTCGTCGGGCACAGCGGCCGCGGCCTCGGCCTTCTTGCCGTCGAGGTAGAGATCCTGGATCAGCTTGGCCTCGTCGGCGTAGCCGTAGCGCACCGCCAGGGTGTTGTAGAAGTTCTTGCCACGCGCACCCATGCCGCCGATGTAGAGAGCGGCGTGGTTGCGCACATGCTGCATCGCCACCTCGATCTGCTCGGCGTCCTCGGAGATCAGTGCGCTCGCCTGTACCACGATCCCCAGTTCGCCCAGCGATGGATCGCGCTTGGCCTTGCCGGCCGCAAGCGGCTCACCGAAGGCTGCCTCGACGTACTCGGGGTGGAACAGGAACGGCTGGAACTCCTCGAACAGCTCGGCGGCCAACTCGGTGTTTTTCGGGCCGATCGCGGCAAGGAGCATCGGAATGCGATCACGCACAGGGTGATTGATGATCTTGAGCGCCTTGCCCAATCCGGTGCCGCCGTCTTCTCTCGTCAGCGGCAGGGTGTAGTGGCGGCCCTGGTATTCGGTTTTCTCGCGACGCCAGATCTTTCGGCAGATCTCGGCGTTCTCGCGGGCCCGGCCAACGGGGTAGTCGTACTTGACGCCGTGGAAGCCCTCGATCACCTGCGGCCCCGACGCCCCGATGCCCAGGATGAACCGCCCGCCACTGATGTAATCCATTCCCGCGGCGGTCATCGCGAGATTCGACGGGGTACGCGAGAACATCGGCAGGATGCCGGTCTGCAGTTCCATCTTCTCGGTCTTGGCGGCGATGTAGCCGAGCTGACTGACCGCGTCGAAGCTGTACGCCTCGGGGACGGTGACCCGGGCGACGCCGGCCTTCTCGAAGTCGGCGAGATTGTCCATCGTCTCGCGGAAATCACCGGCGTAGTTGATCGGCATGCCCAGCTTCATCGACGTCATGACGCCGAATTCTTCCACACCGCGACCCGTCCACAGAGGCCCGTGCGATCGTTCGCTCGCGCCGGCTTCGGTGTACCCGTGGGTGCAGTTGGATGAACAGTAGATGAACAACCCGCGGAAGAGGGCAAACACGCAGGTCATGATGCCGATCTGCACAATGGTTGCCGGAGCGAAATTTATGCAGATCGGCACCCGCGGACGCATGATATTGCCCATGAGCGGAGAGATGCTGATTCTCGTGCTGTTGATCATCACAGCACTGGGCTTCGACTTCACCAACGGATTCCACGACACCGGCAACGCCATGGCGACCTCCATCGCCACCGGCGCACTCAAGCCCAAGGTCGCCGTCGGGTTGTCGGCGATACTGAACCTGGTGGGTGCGTTCCTCTCTGTCGAGGTCGCTGCCACCATCACCAAGAACGTCTTACACCTGCAGAGCAAGTCGGGCGAACTCGTCGGCGGCATCAGCGCCAACGAAGCCCTGCTGATCATCTTCGCCGGCCTCATCGGCGGCATCCTTTGGAACCTCTTCACCTGGCTGTTCGGTCTGCCGTCGAGTTCGAGCCACGCCCTGTTCGGCGGACTCATCGGCTCCGGTATCGCAGCCATGGGCACCAGCGGCATCGACTGGCACGGCGTGCTCTCCAAGATCATCATCCCGGCGCTGGCATCGCCATTCATCGCATGCGCGGTGGCCGCGGTCGGCACCTGGCTGGTCTTCAAGATCACCGCGAAAGTGCTTGTCTCACGCCAGGAAAGCGGGTTCCGCTCCGGCCAGATCGTCACCGCCTCGCTGGTCTCGCTGGCCCACGGCACCGGTGACGCACAGAAGACGATGGGTGTCATCGCCCTCGCGCTGATCTCCACCAACCACCTCGACGCCTCCTCGGTCAAGCACGGCCTGCCCATCTGGGTCGTGTTCAGCTGCGCCGCGGCGATCGCCCTCGGTACCTACCTGGGCGGCTGGCGCATCATCCGCACGCTGGGCAAGGGACTCGTCGAGATCACCTCCCCGCAGGGCATGGCCGCCGAGGCCTCCTCGGCCGCGATCATCCTGACCTCGAGCGCCGCCGGCATGGCACTGTCGACCACCCAGGTCGCCACCGGCTCGATCCTCGGTTCCGGTGTCGGCAAGAAGGGCGCGCAGGTCCGCTGGTCGGTCGCGGCCCGCATGGTCGTCGCCTGGGTCACCACGCTGCCGGCCGCCGGCATCGTGGGCGCCGTCTGCTACGGCCTGGGACATCTGCTCGGTGACGTCACCGGCGCGATCGTCATCTTCATTCTGCTGGTGGCCGCCTCGAGCTACATGTACTGGCGCGCACAGCAGAACAAGGTCGACTCCAACAACGTCAACGCCGAATGGGACGAGTCCACCAACTCGATCATCCCGGCCGACGACGCTTCCGCCGACAAACCCGCCACCCTCGCCTGACGGCCGGGAAGGACCTCACACTCATGGACATCCTCGAAGCCATCCTCAAGGTTCTCGTCATCGGCATGATCTTCGGTGCCGGACTGCCCGCCCTGTTCGCCATCGGCATGCGGCTACACTCGGCCGGCGCCGGTGACGCCAACGCCGACGGCACGATCAGCGCGCCCAATCCGGCGCTGAAGGCGCTGGGCTATCTGTTCTTCGCCATCGTCGTCGCCGCGATCCTGGTCGGTCTGCTGTGGGTCACCCGCCAGACCCTGTCGTACTACTTCGACTGGCAGGTCTTCCCCGACTGGGCCTACAGCTGATCCGCCAGCCATCTCGTCCACACCGCGAAAGGCGATCATGTCCTCCTCACTGTTCGACTCTGCCGTCAACTGGATTCGCAAGGGATACCCGGATGGCGTTCCGCCCACCGATTTCCCGCCGCTGCTCGCCCTGCTGATGCGGACCCTCACCGAGGAAGAGGTCACCAACGTGGCGCTCGTCCTGGCCAAGGATCGTGCAGCCGATGCCCCGGTGACGCCAGAGCGGATCAAGCAGGCGATCCTCGAGGTCACCGAGACCCAGCCGACCGATGCGGAGATCAATCAGGTGGCCTCTCGGCTGGCCGCCGTCGGCTGGCCCCTGGCCGCCTCACCGGCAACAGCCTGAGTTCCATCCAGCGCCCATGGGGCGCCGAACAACCCGGACGACCTGCTCGCCAGGCGCCGGGTTGTTCGCTGCATATCCATCAATCGGCCCACCCAGCTTGCGTCCTACAATCGGCGGAGGGTTGGGCCGCAGACGAGAAGGGGGTGCGTGATGTCCGATCGACCGCTGGTCGCCAGGATCATCGCGTGGTTGCGCGCCGGATATCCACAGGGCGTGCCCGACCACGACTACGTACCGCTCCTGGCCATCCTCCGACGACAACTGTCCGAGGACGAGGTCGAGCATGTGTCGGATGAACTGATCAACGAGGCGGCCCCGCCACCGGAACCCATCTCGAAGATCGACGCCGGGGTCAAGATCTCCGCGGTCACCCAGGAACTTCCGCACGAGGCCGACCTCGCGCGCGTGCAGCAGTACCTCGAAGAGCACGGCTTCCCCTTTGACGACTCCCCGCTGAACCCTCCCTCCGCTGGCCCTTCCTCCGATGCTCCCCCTTCCCCCGGCGACGAGCCGTTTCCCGATGGTCGAGGTGCGAGGAGCGATAGCGACCAGCCGTTCCCCGATGGTCGAGGTGCGAGGAGCGATAGCGACCAGCCGTTCCCCGATGGTCGAGGTGCGAGGAGCGATAGCGACGAGCCGCGAGACCCACCCACTCCCGACGAGGACCAGCCCTGAAACCCCTCCGTCCTCTGGCTCTGCGTCCCCTCCCCCTGCCGTCCGGGCCGCGGGTTCTCGACCATCTCGACGACCTACGCGCCATCCTCGACGGTTCGGCGGCTTTCGCCCCGGTCCCGGAGTCGGATCGTGAGTCGCGAATCCTGCACGACGCCTTCGGAATCGGGTCCGACGTCGCCGACGACGTCTCGCTGATCATCGCCACCTCCGGCAGCACCGGCACCCCCAAGGGCTCGCAGCACACGCCCGCCACCCTCGCCGCCTCGGCCCGCGCGACCGCCGATCATCTCGGCGGCGCGGGCAATTGGCTGCTCGCGCTGCCGCCGCACCACATCGCCGGACTGCAGGTGTTGTTGCGCGCGTTGGCCGCCGGGCACATCCCCGCCGTGCTCGATCTTTCGGCGGGTTTCGATCCCGACGCCCTCGCCGACGCCCTCGATCGTTTCGAGGGTCCGCGCCGCTACACCTCGCTGGTGCCCACCCAACTCGTCAAGGTCCTCGACTCGCCGCGCGCGACGGCCGCGCTCGCCGACGTCGACGCCCTGCTCGTCGGCGGCGCAGCCACTCCACAACCGTTGCTGCACAGGGCGATCGAGGCAGGTATCCCGATCGTGCGCACCTATGGGATGAGTGAGACCGCGGGCGGTTGCGTCTACGACGGCATTCCGTTGCACGGCATGCAGATCACCCTGGACGGGGCGAGCGCCGACGGCATCGGGCGCGTCGAACTCACCGGACCGATGGTCGCGCACGGCTATCGCCTGCTCCCCGACCATCCGGCCTTCGCCACGCCGGGCACCTTCCGCACCGACGACCTCGGACGTGTCGACGACGGCGTCCTAAGGATCATCGGCCGCGCCGACGAAGCCATCTCCTCCGGCGGGCTCACGATCCTCCCGCAGGTCGTCGAGGCAGTCATCGTCGAGGACCCCGCGGTCGCCGAATGCGCCGTGATCGGGCTGCCCGACGAGCGTCTCGGCGAGAAGGTGGTGGCCGTCGTGGTGGAGTCCGATTCGGGTTCGGTGGACGCACAACGCCTTCGGGACGCGGTCACCGATCGGCTCGATCGCTACGCCGCACCGCGCGAGGTGATCGTCGTCGATGCGCTCCCGCTCCGTGGCCCCGGTAAGGTCGACCGGCGCGCGCTTCGCACCCGGTTGGCGCCGCAGACGTAGCAGAAGGTTCGCCCAGGGCGTGACGTTCTGCGGAAGGTGACGGAACCACCTGGCGCTCGGGTGCGTCCAACGATCCATGACGCTACCTCCGCGGCTTCTTTCCCTCGCCCTGCGCCATGACGGCGTACTCACCGCTGCCGACTTCCGGGCCTTCGGGCTCAACCGTGCTGCGGTCCACCGCCTGGTCTCCGCCGGAGATCTGATCGGTGTCGCGCGCGGCGCGCACCGCCTCGCCGCTCATCCGCTCACCGACCGCACCCGCATGCGGATCGCGGCTTTGCGCGCACACGAGCGGGCGGTGCTGTCGGGAGCCGCTGCCGCCTGGTGGTGGGGTCTGGTCGATCGGCATCCGCCGATCATCACGGTGACGGTGCCGACCGGAGGACACCGAAAGAAGCTGTCCGCCACACGATTACGATTCCGCGATCTCGAGCCCGCGGACCTGACCGTCCACTCCGGTCTGTCGATCACCGCCCTGCCCCTGACCGTCCTCGAGGCCGGCGTCGAGCAGGGCATCGACGTCGTCGACCGTGCCTTGCTCCGACGCCGGGTCACCGAGCAGCAGTTGATCGACGCCTACACACGTCGCCGTGGCTGCAAGGACTCGGCGACGATGGGCACTCTGCTCGCACTGATCAGCCACGGCGGCCGCTCGTACGCCGAACGGATGGCCATCGACATCTTCACCGCCCACGGCATCACCGGTTGGGTCGCAGGTCATCCGGCCCCGCCGTACGAGATCGACTTCGCCTTCCCTGCACAGCGTGTCGCCGTCGAAATCGACGGGATGGCTTACCACAGCGACGCCGAGGCCTTTCAGCGAGACCGACGACGCGGTAATGACCTCAGCGACGCCGGCTGGAACGTCCTGCACTTCACCTACAGCGATCTCCTCCTGCGCCCCGATTATGTGGCCGAGCGGATTCAGCGCGCGTTGGCCGCTGCGGGCGTGGCAGCGGGAACGGGTGCCGCAGAGGTGGTGGGCGCCCCAGATTCCGCGGAAGGTGCCGTGTAGGGCGAACGTTCTGCGGAGTCTTCAGGGGCCGCGGGCTGGGAGGTGAGTTCAGCGGCGGTGGTCGGCTGGGCAGCCGGGGTATCGGCGGCCGTCGTGGTGGGCTGGGAGGTGGTCCCCTCGACAGCCGATACCTGCGCGGGCGTCGTCGTGGGCTGGGACGTGGTCACCTGCGTGGCCACCTGTTCCGCCGTCACCTGCTGCTGCGCCGCCGACTCTTGCGCCACCGTCTTCTCCTGCGCCGATTTCTGGGCTGCCGCCGCCAGATCCGCTTCGATCTGGGCGGCGTCCGACGGCTGGGTCGACGCCCAGGAGAACCAGTTGTGCCCACCGTTGGAGTAGGTGAACTCGACCGGCAGATCCATCCGCTGGGCGGCGGCGTTGAGGATCACCGTCGACGTGAGCGCACCGACCTCCAGTCCGACGCCGAGTACCTCAGTGACGAGGGCGCCGGGAATGAGGATCGGCCACAACACAAGTGGTTGTTGTTGCAGCGTTTGCCAGGCGAGCTGGAGTTCACCGACCGACGGGATGCCGTTGCCGGTGGAGATGATGATGGTCTGCCCGTTGGCCTTCGCCTCGGCGATCCGGCTCAGGACGTCGTTGTCGGCCCAGGTGTTTCCCTCGCTCAGCGGGAGTCCCCACATCGCCGACAGACCGTTGTCGATGTCGGCGCGCGCGGTCTGGATGATCGGGATGAGTACCCACCCCAGTGGGTTGTTGGTCTCGTAGAAACCCGAGTACGAGCGCGCCACGGCGAACACCTCGGGATGGTTCAGCGCGACGATGACCGCGGGCGCCCCGGACATCGAGACGCCGACAATCGCGTTGTCCGACGTCCCGATGTCGAAGTTCTCGTTCAGGTAGGCGGGCAATTCCTCACCGAGGAAGGTATCCCATTGCGGTGCAGTGGTGCTGCCGGTCGGCGCCGACTGCCAGTTGGTGTCCCATTCGCCCTTACCGCCGGCTGGCATCACCAGGTTGTAGCTGGTGCTGTACGCGGCCACCGCACCCGAGGTCGGCAGCGCCCAGTTGTTGTACTCGTCGTTCGAACCCAGGCCATCAAGGAAATACACGGCCTGCTCGGTCTGGCCCGGTGCCTGATCCGATGCCCGCACCTGCACGACGACGTCCTGGCCCAACGCCTCCGAGTAGAGGGTGCAGGTCTGGATGTGCTCGGCTTGCTCGTCCGGGGTCCGCCACACACATCCCGGACGAAGCGTGTCCGGGTCGACCGCACGCGCCTGCCCCGCCACCCCGATCAGTGCGCCGGCCGTCGCGCTCACCACCAACAGTGTGGTGACCACACGTCGCCGCACACCGAATCCCCCACCACGCATGACAGTGCCTTCCGAGATCTCCCCCCGACCCGGATCGATGACAACCACCTGCTCGTCGTCGCAGAGAACATTACGGACAGCACACCCTCTACGCAGCACAAACGCCGACTTTGCTGTACCGATGGTCCTGGTCGCGTCGGCAAAGGCGCGAACGGTGGGTCGGGCCTCAGCGCCCTCGCGCGACGGCACGGTCAGCGATTAACTGCGCGACCCTCGCCATCACATCCGGCTCCCCCAACTCGGCGTGGGAGACGTCGAGCCGTGCCACCCGCGGCGTCGTACTCACCAACGACTCCCACCCGGAAATGTCACCGGTCTGTGCCGACGCCACGTAGAGCACCTCGTCGACGTCGACGCGACCGGTCCGATGCGCACGCACCGCAGCGATGAGAGCTCGCAATCGTTCGGCGATAACCACATCGGCCGTCGTGCCCTCCTGCGCCGGTGCCAGTGCCAACTCGTCGGGAGTCCGTGCGTCCATCAACACCAGCAGCTCGACCCGCTCACCGAGGTCGGTGAGTTGGCGGGTGATCTCATGGGCCAGGTTCCCGCCGATCGACCACCCGATCAGCCGGTAGGGTCCCGACGGCTGCCGACGGCGGATCGCGTCGACGTGACGCCGCGCGATCTCTGCCATGCTGCCGGGCATCTCACCGGAAAGCAGTTCGGGGAGTTGCAGTCCCACGACCCGATGTCCCGACGTCGCAGCCAACGGGCGGAACGGTGTCGGCATGCCGCTCACGCCGTGCACCGCCCACAGCAGCGGCAGTCCGGGATCGTTGTCGGCACAGTCGAAGTCGACGACGCGCTCCTGGTCGGTGCCGACGCGCGCGAGTGCGGCGGCCACCTCGCGCGGGGTCGGATGGGCCACGAGATCGGCCAGATCCGGACGCAGCCCGGTGTGATCGACGATCTCGGCATGCAGCCGCAGCAGCAGAAGCGAATGCCCGCCGAGGGCGAAGAAGTCGTCATCGACGCCTGGTTCGCAGCCCAGCACCGCATCGAAAGCAGCGATCACCTGACGCTCCAGATCAGTAACGTCACTGCAGTTTTCGACACCACTGTCACGCAATGAAGGCCCGGCGGGGTCGGGCAGCCGAGAGGTGTCGATCTTCCCGGTCACGGTGCGTGCGATCTCGTCGACTGCGACCACCTGGGCGGGCACCATATGTCGCGGTAGTCGCTGCCGGCAGGCTCGGCCCGCCTCGGCACCGCCCACGCCCGCCACGTAGGCGACGAGCATCGGCCCCGCAGGCCCCGGCCGCACGAGCACCGCGGCCTGGGTGGCCCCCGCACCCATCAGGACGGCCTCGATCTCCGCCGGCTCCACCCGCTGACCCCGAAGCTTGATCTGCCGGTCCGTCCGGCCCACATACGTCAGCGCACCGTCGCCCTCGAGACGCACCCGGTCGCCGGTGCGATACATGCGGCCGCCGCCGGGGCAGGCCACGAAGCGCGCCGACGTCAACGCGGTGTCACCCAGATAGCCTTGTGCCAGTGCATCTCCCGCGAGGTACAGCTCGCCGTCGACGCCGGGTGGTACCGGTCGCAGCCAACGGTCGAGGACGACGACGGTGGTGCCGTCGACGGGCCTGCCGATCCGTACCGTCCCGTCCGGACGCACGGGTGCGAAGGTTGCCGCGACCGTGGCCTCCGTCGGGCCGTACACGTTGATGAGTTCGCAGCGCGCTGCCCACGTACGCGCGATCGACGATGACAGCGCCTCACCCCCAGCGAAGACCAGTCGTACCGACGGGAGTTGCTGCGCGTCGAGCGTCGCGAGCACCGACGGCGTCGCGATGAACACCGTTATTCTTTGCGCGACAAGCCACGCGGTCAACTCCGTCCCGGCGGTGATCCCGGCGGGTGCGATCACCAACCGGGCGGCCGCCTCCAATGGCAGCACCATTTCCATGATCGACGGGTCGAAGCCGACGCTCACCATCGCCGCGACCCGGTCGTCGGATCGGATCGGGGCGATGGTCGCGAGCCGCCGCAACCCGCGGTGCCCGACGACCACCGCATTCGGTGCGCCGCTGGTACCCGACGTGGTGATCACATACGCCGCGGATGCCGGCGACACCCGCGCGACCGGCACCTCGGTCACCGACGCTCCCGAGGTGGAGGGTCGCGGCGGAACATCGTTGTCGTACAACGGGTATGCGCCGGTTCGCTCGAGCACTGCGTCGATCCGCGCCGGCGGATGTGCCACGTCGACGGGGACGGGCACCGCGCCGATCCGGGTGACGGCGCGGAAGGCGACCTGCTGGCGTACGGACCGTTCGATGAGAATCGCCACCCGCTCACCACTGCGGATACCTCGCGCGCGCAACGCGTGTGCGGTCACCGCCACCCAGTCGTCGAGGTGCCGATAGCTCAGCTGCGTCGTGCCGTCGTCGAGGGCGATGCGCTCCGGCTGATGTGTAGCGGGTTCGGCGAGCATGTCACCGAGTGTCGCGGGATCGGTGTACGGCGCTCCGTGCGCACTCGCCTCGATCAGGGCATGCTCGCCGGGCAACAGCAGATCGACCGAGGCCATGCGTGTTTCGGCCTCATCGACGAGGAGCCGCAGCGCCGTCTCCATGCGTGCCATCAGGGTCTCGATGGTCGCACGAGCCGCCCACTGCGCCCGATGCGCACAGAGGAGCATTCCGTCATCGACGATCACGCGCAGCGCGAAATCCCCCATCGGCGTGAGGGATTCGTCGGCGTGACCGATCGCAGCCGGACCGAGGAGCGTGTGATCGGACGCGTCGGCACCCACCGTCACCGCCACCTCCGCCAACGAAGGAGCGACCGACCCGCCGGTGACCCCGATCTCCCGCATCACCTCATCGAACGGAACCCACGAATGCTCAAGCGCCGCGATGTCGTCGTCTCGGACCCGATTCACCCACTCTGCAAACGTCATTCGCGGGTCGAACCGTGTCCGCAGAACGACGGTCGCGACCAGCATCCCCACCACCTCGGACAGATCGGGGTACCGTCGCAGGGACGTGGTGGTCGCGACGACGACGTCGTCGGTGCCCGACTGCACGGCCAGCGCCCACGCCAAGGCTGCGTGGACAAGGTGGAATCGGCTGACCCGCAGGCTCCGTGCGACCACGTCGAGCTGCGGCCACAGACCCGCCGGGAGCGCGCGACGAGTGCGGACGATCCCGCCCTCGGCGTGCGGCAGGTGATCGAGGACGAGGGGCGCGGGCGGATCGGCCAGCACACGTTGCCAATACGCCAGTTCGCGGTCACGCGCAGCGGACTCGGCGGCCAGCAACCGACCGCTCACCCGCGCGGCCGACGGAGCCGCGGGCAGCACGCCGCCGGTGATCAGCGCGTCCAGTTCCCGCTGCAAGACCACCGAGGACTCACCGTCGACCGCGATGTGATGCGCCACCACCAGCACCGCAGACACCGTCTGCTCCTCGGAGGGGATCAGGCCCACCCGGACCGGTGGAGAGGTGGCGAGCGAGTCGAACGGAGTCGCGAGCATCTCGCCGACCGCACCGGCGTCGAGCAGGTCGATCGTCGGCTCCCAGGTGTCGAGCACCCGCTGGCGCGGCCCGTCGTCGAACATCGGATACACAGTGCGCAGCGCGGCATGCCGACCGATCAACGTACGCAACGCAGTTCGCACATCGATCACAGTCGCACCACCGGGGATCGGCAGGAGCACCGGCACGTGATAACCGGGTTTGCCGAGTTCTGCGGCCATCCACATCCGTCGTTGCGGCCCGGTCAGCGGGATGTCGCCGGCCGCGGTCGCGATCTGTTCGGCGTCGGACGCAACACGCACCTCGCCGTCGTTCGCCTTCTCGGCGATCCGGCGGTCGAGCCGCGCGGCGAGCTCACCGACGGTCGGATGGTCGAACAGCCACTTCGCCGACACCGTCCACCCGAGCTCCCGGGTGAGCAGCGAGGCCACCCGCGCCGCCGACAGCGAAGTACCACCGAGATCGAAGAAGTCGGTATCCGCACGCACCGAAACGCGATCGACGGCCATGATCTCCGCGAACGCCGCGGCCACCGACTCCGAGGTGTCCGTCCGGCCCACTGTCTCCTCACCGACGAGCTCCCCACCCGCGCCCGCGAAACCGACCATTGCGTCGACGAGCGCGTCGGCCACCTCGTTGGCCGTCCGGGCACTCACCCGAGCCGAATACACCACCGTGAGCACCAACGCCCCGTCACGGTCGCCGACGATCACCTCGAGATCATGACCGTCGGCCTCACGCTCGGGCACCATTTGCACCGGCTCCGCACGCACCGCGTCGCTCCCGGCGCCGGGCATATTCGCGTCGGGCTCCGGCACCACGTCCTGCCCCACCAACAAGATCGACGTCAACGGATCGTGGGTGGACCGGGCATTCGGGCACACCGCACGCACCACCGACTCGTACGGCACTTCCTGATGGTCGGCGACCCGCAGATGCGCCTCCCGCGCACACGCCACCGCGTCGGCGACAGTCGCACCCGGCTGCAGCCGGGTGCGCACCGCAACGGTGTTGACGAACATACCGACAACGCGCTCCCACTGTGGCGCCGAGCGCCCGTGCACGGGGACACCGACCACGACATCCCACTCCCCGGTCAGTCGTCCCAGCGTCGCGGTCAGTGCGCCGTGGACGGCGTGAAAGACGCTCGTGCCCAACGCCGACGTCCGTTCCCGGAGCGCGAGGATCACGTGCGCGTCGACGTCCCGCACCACCCGGCCCCCGCTGTCGCCGGGCGGGCCGGGCAGCACGACGGGTGCGCCGGCATCACCGAGTTCGGTGGTCCAGAAGTCGATGTCGCGGGTGAAGCGACTGGTGGGATCATCCGGGTCCCCGAGGATGTCGCGCTGCCACCGGGTGTAGTCGGCATAGCCGGGTGCCGGCTCGGCGGGTAGTTCCGTCCGGTAGGCCGTCATCAGGTCGTCGAGAAGGATGCGCATCGACCATCCGTCGACGGCGATGTGGTGCAGGGTCAGCACCAGGTAGGCGCCGCCGAGGCCGGTCTCCCCCTCGTCACTGTCACCGCTGACGAACAGCCGTGCTCTGATGGCGGTCTCGCGTTCGAGGTCGAAGGGACGTGCGACTTCCGCCGCGATGGCGTCGCGGACCTCCGCAGTGCTGACCGACTGCACGACGAGGTCGGGAACGTCGGTGGCGAGACGTTGCTCCGGTCCGCGACCGGCATCGGGAAAGACGGTGCGCAGCGACTCGTGCGCACCCACGACCGCGCGATACGCCCGGACGATCCGCGCCGGATCGTAGGGTCCGCGAATCCGCAGGACGAGCGGGATGTGGTAGGTGGTGTCCTCGGGATCGAAGCGGTGGTGAATCCACATGCGCCGCTGCGGATATGCCAGTGGAAGATACTCGGGACGCGGCGCGCGGTGCGGTATCGGGCCGGTGAGGTCTGCCGCGGCGTCGATCCGTCGGGCCAGCTCGCCGACGGTCCGCGCGCGGAACACGACGTCGGCGTCGAGGTCACGAGTGGTGCGTGCGATGAGCCGAGACCGGACCCGCGCCGCCGACAGCGACGTTCCGCCGAGCGCGAAGAAGTCGGTGTCCGAGCCGATCTCGGCGCCCGCGCAGTCGAGAACCTCCGCGAGGACCTCGGCGACGAGCTGTTCGGTGGAAGTGGTGACCGGCGTGTTCGCGGGCACAATTCGGCCCGCTCGCTCCGCTCCCGGCACCGGCTCCTGCGCGGCAACCGGATTCGGCAACCGGGGATGATCGATCTTGCCACTCGGTCGGGTCGGGAAGCGGTCGACCACCGCGATCGCGGCCGGAACCATGGTGCGCGGCAACACGGTCCGCGCTTGTTCACGCAACCGCTCGGGACGCGGCCGATCGCCGGGCGCCGGGATGACCCACGAGACCAGCAGTGGCTCACCGGCCCGGTTGGTGCGCACCGCACTGGCGGCGGCTGCCACCCCGGGCAATCCGGCGAGCGCGGCGTTGATCTCCTCGGCCTCCATTCGCACGCCACGGATCTTGAGTTGGTCGTCGGCGCGACCGTGGATCACCAGCGAGCCGTCGCCGCGCCGGTGGACCAGATCGCCGGTGCGATACATGCGGTCACCGTCGCCGAAGGGGCGCGCGACGAATCGCGAGGCGGTGGTGGAGGTGTCGGCGAGGTAGCCGCGCGCCAATGCGGCTCCGGCGACGTACAACTCGCCAACGGTGTAGTCGGGAACCGCCTGCAACGACGAATCCAACACCAGCGCTTCGGTATCCGGGCTGGGGGTGCCAATGCTTACGGCGCCGGTCGTGTTGTGACGGTAGGTGGCGCTGCTGATCGCGACGGTCGTCTCGGTGGGCCCGTACTCGTTGGTCACCGACACCGACGACGTCCACCGGCTCAGGAGCGTGCGTGGCAACGCTTCTCCGCCCACCACCACATGCCGCAGCCGTGCCATCTGGGACGGGTCCAGGGTGCTCAGCACCGATGGCGTGGTCATCAGCACCGTCACCGCCGACCGTGTGATCTCGGTGGCGAGTTCGGCTCCGGCCATCACCTCGGGTGGGCAGATGACGATGCACGCCCCGGCCGCGCGCGCCGGCACCACACCCATCAGGTGGGCGTCGAATGCCGTGGTGTGGGTGTGCATCACCCGGTCGGTGGCGTCGAGCCCGAGTCGTTCGGCGGTGGTCAGCGCCCACGCGGCCAGCCCGCGATGGGTGATCTCCACACCCTTGGGTGTACCCGTCGTCCCGGAGGTGAACGCGAGGTAGGCGACGTCGTCGAGTTGCAGTGTGCGGGTGCGATGCCGGGGTTCGAACTCGGTGACGCGACGAGTCCGGTAGAGGTCGGGGTCGTCGAGTGCCACGACCGCGACACTGACGGGCAGTCGGGGCGGGCGATCGGCGCGCAGCGTCAGGATCGTGCGCGCCCCGGAGCGCTGGATCAGCCGCTCCCGGCGCCGGGGTGGGTCCGCGGGGTCGAGGTTGACGAATGCGGCGCCGACACGGGCCAGCGCCATCGTCGCGATGACATCGAAGCACGATCGCGGTAGATGCTTCGCGACGACGTCTCCGGGCCCGAGGCCGCGATCCCGCAACGCCCACGCGAGAATCCGCACCAGCCGCTCGACGTCCGCGTGGCACAGGACCTCGCCGTATCCGGGAAAGCGATGTGTCACATCGATGATCGCCGGCCGTGTGGCGTCCGGCACGGGCTGACGATCGAGGAGCTCGGCAAGAGTGTGCGGCGCACGGGTGTGGGCAGAGATGACCGGCGTCTCCACGCTCGGCTGCGGCACCGGTGTGCGTGTCAGGGCGCGTGCCGGCAGCGCGGGGTCGGCGGTGCCGCTTTCCAGGGTCTCGGTGATGGCGGTCAGGAGCGCGTCGAGACGGTCGCAGTTGGCGACCGAGTCCCGGCATGCGGCAACGAGATACGTCCGATCGCCGTCGCGGCCGAGCATGATGTCCAGTGCGGCCTGAGTACTGCCGGTCGTACCCAGCCCGGTGGTATCCAGCCCGGTGATGCCCGGGTCCGGTGGTACCTCCCCGACCACGACGTCGACGAGGGATCGGCCCGCGCGTTCACGCTCCGGGTCGGCGATCGCGGCGATCTCGGCCAACGGCAGATCCGAATGGTCGATCGCCCCGAGAACGCCGAGGGTGTTGCGGCGCAACAGTGTGGCGAAGGAGTCGTCCGGTTCGATGCGGGTGCGCAGCGGGACGGCCCGCGCGAAGAGCCCGCAGACCGTGCTCCATCGAGGATCGGTCCGTCCCGACACCGCGGTGCCCACGGTGCATTCCGACGCACCGCCGGTGGTCATGACGCGTTCCGCAGCAGCGGCCTGGCGAGTCAGGACCACGGCGATCGCGGTGTGCACCACGATGAACGGGGTACTCCCGACCGCGGCCGCGCACCGATCGATCCGCGCGGTCAGCTCGGTCGAGAACATCACTCGCCCGTGATGTGTGGCTCCCGATCCCGTTGCGGCGAGGTCCATGTCGGTCACGGTGAGCGGCACGATGGGTTCGGCGAACACCCGTGACCAGTAGGCGGTGAGACGGTCGCGGTGGGTGCGCACCATCGCTTGTCGCCATCTGCTGTACTGCCGGTAGTCGAGACGACGCGTGGAGTCGGTCGGTGGACCGGTGGTGAGTTCGCGGCGCAGCATGCGGGCGGTCTCGCCGTCGGCGCTGATGTGGTGGATCACGCACACCAGCCGACACCCGCCCGGCGTGTCGACGAGCCGCACCCGCCAGGGCAGGGACACGGTGAGATCGATGGGGCGACGCGCGATCTCGGCGAGGACCTCGTCGGCGTCGACGCCGGTGAGGGGATCGAGGGCACCGAGGTAGGCGTCGACCTCGTCGTCGGTCCAGAGTCGTTGATAGGGCACCCCGTCGAGTTCCGGGAAGCCGGTGCGCAGGCAGTCGTGTCGCCGGACCAGTTCGGCCACCCGACGCCGGATCTCGCGGGCATCGGCGCCCGGTACCGGGATGATGCCGGCGAGCACATAGCCGGGGTGGTCGGGGTCGGCGCGCCAGCGCAGCCACAGATCGAGTTGCTCCGGTGTCAGCGCCGGGTGATCGGGGTCGGTGCTCCCCTCCTCGACCTCCCCCAGATCCGGGACCGCGTCGTCGTCGACGATCGGCGAGGTCGACAACAACTGCGCCAGCCCGGCGATGGTGGGATGGGAGAACACCTCGGTGACGCCGATTCTGCTGCCGTGCAAAGACAGTCGGGCCGCCAGGCGCGCGGCGGTCAACGAGTTGATGCCGAGGGTGACGAGGTCGGTGTCAGGGTTGAGCGGTTCCGATGCCGCTGGGCCTTCGCCGCTGTCGAGGCATTCGCGGATCGCTGCGGCCACCACCTCTTCGCGCGGCGTCAACTGCCGGCTGATATCGCTGGAGGAGTGCAGCTTTCGGAGGAGTTCGGTGTGGTCGATCTTGCCGTTGACGGTCAGCGGCCAGTCGTCGACGACGACGATGCGGCTGGGCACCGCATAGGTGGGCAGTCGTTGCGCACACCACGAGATCAGGGTCGACTCGGTGGGTACCGCCTGCGCTGCGGCGCCCACGCGGACGGCCGCCACGAGACGCGCTGCACTCGCGACACCGTCCTGCAGCACCCGGCAGTCGAGGACGTCGGGGGCCGCGGTGAGCGCGGCAACGATCTCGGCCGGTTCGATGCGGAATCCGCGGATCTTCAGTTGGTCGTCGACGCGGCCGAGGAAGGCGATCCGCCGATCGGGCAACAGCCGCACCCGATCACCCGTGCGGTAGTGGCGGGTGCCGTCGGGTCCGGCCACGAATCGTGTCGCGGTCGTCGCGGGGTCACCGAGATAGCCGATCGCGAGTTGCGGCCCGGAGAGGTGGAGTTCGCCGCGTCCACCGACGGGCACGGCTCGTCCGTGCCGATCGCGGACCTCGGCGTGGACGCCGTCGAGTGGTGTGCCGATGATCGGGCGGTCGTCGTCGAGGTCGATCTCGCCGCAGAGCACCTGCACGGTGGTCTCGGTGGGCCCGTACATGGTGACCAGCCGCACGTCGGGGTGCGCCGATGCCCATCCGCGTAACCGCGAGGGGTCGACGGCCTCACCCGCGAGGATCACTGTTCGCAGCGACGCCAGTGACACGTCGGCGGTGCCGGCGAGCGGTTGCAGGACCGACGGATCGGTCAGTCGCGCAAACGCACTCGGGGTCTGTGCGCAATGGGTCACGCGATGTCGGGTGAGACCGGCGGCGAAGCGTGCCGGGTCGCGGACGTCGTCGTCGGAGAAGACGACGACCCGTCCGCCCGCGGCGAGCGGGCCGAACATCTCCCACACGGAGGCGTCGAAGGACAGTGCGTGCGACCAGCTCCCGACCATCTCACCGGTGCACCCGAGACGGGAGAGTGAGGCGCCGAGCATCGCGGCCATCGCGGTCCGGTCGACGACCACGCCCTTGGGTGCGCCGGTCGATCCCGACGTGTGGATGACGTAGGCGGCGCCGGGCACCTCGGGGCCGGTCCCGCTGTGGGCGGGGCTGATCTCGAGGCCCTCGCGAATCGTCGCTCCGGGCCCGATTCGGCGGTACAGCAACCGTTGTCGCGCCGGTGGCAGGTCCGGGTCGACGGGCGCGAACACGGCGCCCGCGGCGAGCACACCCAGCGCGGCCACGACCGCCTCACTCCCCCGGCGCAATGCCAGCACGACCGTGGTCCCCGGGCGGGTCCCGGCCGCATGCAACTTCTCGGCCACCTGCTCGGCACGACACCACAGGTCGCGGTAGGTGAGCACATCGTCGGAGTCGACGACCGCGACCTCGTTGGAGTCGACGATCGCCACAGCGTCGGGCTGACGCGTCGCCATGGCGCGGACCGCGTCGACGGGATCGATCGACTGCGCAGAAACGCTGGGGCGAACAGAAGTGTTCTGCGCGAGGACACTTGAAGGCAGGCACTCGGCCACACACCGTGTCGACGAGTCGGTCAGGGCCGTCAGGGCGGCGACGAAATACTCGAGCATCGGTTCCACCGCTGCGGCGTCGACCCGGGCGGGTGACGCCGTCACCTGCACCGACAGCGCTCCGTCGTCGACCGTACGCACCGTGAATTCGAGTGCGGTGCGGGTGATTCCCACATCGATCGGCGTGATGTCGGTGATCAGTGGTCCCGGTGAGTCAGGCAGCGCGGCGGCATGGTCGAGCAGCACGTCGGGCAGGGTCGCCGGCGCCGACGCGGCGTGAGTGGCGGCATCGGCGATCGTGCGGTGCGCGTACACGAGTGCCTCGTCGATCGGCAGCGCGACGACGGGCCGGCGGTGCGCCGTCGCCGCCGACCATCGCACCGGAACTGTGGTGGCGCGCATACCGACGCGGGGTCCGCCAGGAAGGGCAACCGGGATCGCCGCGACGACGTCGTCGGAGTCGGTGACGGCGGCGAGTGTCGCAGCCAGTGCCACCCACAGTGCCGAATACAGCGTGGTGCCGGCTCCGGCCACCACGTCGTCGACCGCGGCGGCGGTGTCGGCGTCGATACGGCGCTCGTGGACCACTGCGGGCTTCTCGGCCGCCGGGTGCCGTCGGGGCGGTTCGGGAAGGGCGAGGTGTGCGGGTGCGCCGTCGAGAACCGTTCTCCAATAGTCGGTGTCGTCATCGCGTACCGAGATCTGCAGCTCGTCGCGCTGCTCGGACCAGCGCGGGCTGCGTCCGCGCAGGCGTGCCGTCAGCGCCGTGTGCAGGTCGTCGAGGAGTATCGGTACCGAGGCGCCGTCGACGGCGATGTGGTGGGCGACGAGCACGATGCCGGTGCCCGCGGGTGAGTCGGCGAGCACCGCGCGCCATGCCGGGCGGGTGGTCAGATCGAAGGGGGCATTGACGATCTCGGCGACCTGACCGGCGTCGGGGACCGTATCGCGTTGGGTGATCGGCGGATTCCCAGTGAGAGCGTCGGCGTGGAGGACGACGATCTCCGGAGTTGCGTCCCCGCGATCGGGAAACACCGCACGCAGCATCGGATGCCGGTCGGCGAGATCGAGCAGCGCTGCCCGCACCACGGGCACCTCGGCACGCACCGTGAGTCGCAACGCCAGATGGTACGCGGCCGAATCGGGCTGTCCGCGATGGGCATCCCACAGGACACGCTGCGCCGGACACAGGACGTCACGTGACCGTACCTGCGGTGTGTGAGTGTCGGCGGCAACCAGTTCGGTCAGTCCGCGGATTGTCGGTGCGGCGAGGATGTCGGCGACGGTGACCTGGGTGCCCGGTCCCGACAGCCGTGCGGCAAGTCGCGCCGCCGACAACGAGTTTCCGCCGACGGAGAAGAAGTTGACGTCAGGTCCCCACCGCTCGGGTCCGTCCTCGTTTGTCGCCCGGCTGGCTGCCTGCGGTCCGGGTTGCCCAACAATCTCGGCGACGAGATCGGCGATGCGACGTTGCGCCGCGGTCAGCGGGGCGGGGGTGCCGGTCACCGCGGGCAGTCCCGCGATCAGGGCGTGCCGGTCGAGTTTGCCGTTGTCGGTGAGCGGCCAGCGCTCGACGACGCCGATGCGCGTGGGCATCAGATACCCGGGCAGCCGCGTGGCGCACGCGCGCTGGAGAAGGGCTTCGCGCTCGCCGACCGGCACCTCGGCGCCGGTGGTGTCGTCGTCGATCACGAAGGCGAGGATTTGTTCATCGCCGGGTTGTGTCCCGCCGGCGATCACCACGCGTGCCTCGCGGACGCCGGGCGCCTCGACGAGAGCCGCGGCGATCTCGGCGGGCTCGACGCGATGACCACGCACCTGCATCTGATCGTCCGACCGGCCCAGGTAGACAAGCCGATCCGGCGCGATCAGCCGCACCACGTCGCCTGTTCGGTACATTCGTGCGCCGCACCCGTCGGGGTCGGCGACGAAGCGGCTCGCCGTCAGGGCGGGTGCGTGCAGGTAGCCGTCGGCGAGTTGCGCACCGCTGACGTACAGTTCGCCGAGACCGCCCACCGGCACCGGACGCAGGTGCCGGTCGCGCACCGACCAGCCGACACCGGCGAACGGGGTGCCGATGATGCTGCGGGCGTCGGTGGTGTCGACGTCGGCGGCGGTGAGGTGCACCGTGGTCTCGGTGATGCCGTACATGTTGATCAGGCGCACACGAGGATTGGCCTGCGCCCAATCGTGCAGCGCAGGTGCTTGCAGCGCCTCGCCGCCGAACACGACGCACCGCAAGGCCGGCAACCGCGACCCACTACTGCTCGACGAACCGGCACCATCCGGTGCGGCGAGCCGCGCGAACGCGGTCGGGGTCTGCGAGAGAATGCTGACGCCACAATCGTTCAGAATTGCGCTCAGCAGCACCGGGTCCCGGCTGACCGGGCGGTCGACGATCACCACGCGGCCACCGGAACAGAGTGCGCCGAAGATCTCCCACACCGAGAAGTCGAAGGTGTGCGAGTGCGTCGCACTCCACACGTCGGCGGGGGTGGCGTCGACGACGTCGAGGGCGGCACCGAGCATCGCGGCCAGCGCCGTACGCGGCACCGCAACACCTTTCGGCCGTCCGGTCGATCCGGACGTGTGGATGACGTACGCGATCCCTGGTCGGCGGGGCGCGGTCCCGAGGCCCGGGCCCGGTTCGATCAACAGGCCGTCGCCCACGATCGCCGCCGGGGAGGTCGCGGCGACGAGTTCCGCGATGCGCGCGGGCGGATGTTCCGGGTCGAGCGGAACGTAGGCCGCGTCGGCCATCAGGGTGCCAACCAT
The DNA here is from genome assembly GCF_059511865.1 of Gordonia sp. YC-XJ4. Classification (NCBI taxonomy): domain Bacteria; kingdom Bacillati; phylum Actinomycetota; class Actinomycetes; order Mycobacteriales; family Gordoniaceae; genus Gordonia; species Gordonia sp. YC-XJ4. The sequence goes on along the minus strand of NZ_CM183447.1, from coordinate 1,386,424 downwards.
CGCCACCACGGTTTCGGCACCACGGCCGAGCAGCAGGGCCACCCGGTCACCCGCCCGTACCCCGACCCGACGCAGATCCATCGCCATCTCGAAAGCGCGCGTGGACAGTTGCTCGTAGGTCATCGATGTTCGGGCGTCGGTGACGGCGATGGCGTGCGGGGTGGCGCCGACGTGTGCGAGTAGTGCGTGGATCGGGTCGGTGCCTGACACCGGGCATTCCGCGGCGACGCCACGTCCGGCCGGGGTGCACGACCCGACGAGGGTGGCCGGGTCGGCGAGTGCCAGCCGGGTCAGTGTGTCGACCACGTGGTCGAGGAGAATCCCGGCGCCGTCGGGGTCGACGCGATCGGGTGCCACCGTCAGAGCCAACCGCAGCTGGTCTCCGCTGTCGTCGACGACGAATTCCAGTGCGGTGCGGGCTCTCCCGGTGCGGATCGGGGTGGCCGAGCGGATCACCGCGCGCCCCGGCAGTACGGGTTCACGGCCGAGCTCGGCGCCGTCCATCGTATTCGCCTGCGCCAGCACCACATCTGCGAGCTGTGCGGGTGCGGTGTCGGCGTGGCGCATCCCGGCCTGCAGTGCGGCCACCGATCCCGCGAGCGCCTCCGCGACGGTCTGCGACGCGACTGCGCGGGACCGAACCGGGACCGTCCGGACGAACATGCCGACGCGCTCGAGGTCGGAGGAGCTCCAGCGCCCCGAGGTCGGCACCGAGATGACGACGTCGTCGTCGCCCACGACACCGGCGAGGACGGCGGCCACGGCCACCCGGACCAGCGCCTGCAGGGTGGCGCCGGCGCCGGCGGCTTGTGCGGTGGCCGCCGCCGAGAGCCTCGCGTCAACCACCCGTTCCAGATGAACCGCCTCGGTATACCCGTCGCGGACCGTACGTGCCTCGGGCAGCGCGAGTCGCGTCGGGGCACCGGCGAGCACGTCCCGCCAGTAGCTGTGTCCCGCATCGGAATCGGCGACCGGTCGCCCACCGCCGAAGTCTCCGGGCCCGGGGAACTCCGGCAGTCGGTGGCCGGTACGTGCGGTGACCGCGATCAGCATGTCCCGCACCAGGATCGGGATCGACCAGCCGTCGACCGCGATGTGATGCACGACGAATACCATCGACACCGCACCCCGGCTGTCGTCGAGGACGGCGCGCCACGGAGGGTCGACGGTGAGATCGAAGGGTGCGGCCACCACGGAACGAACCATGCTCGGGCTCAAGGTATCCCGGGTGATCGGCATCGCGTCGACCATCGCCTGGGTGGGTAGTAGGCGTACCGTCGGGGTGCCGTCGGGCCGGGCGGGAAAGACGCGGCGCAGCGCATCGTGGTGCAGGGCGAGGTCGGTCAGCGCCGATGTCACGAGATCCGCAGTCACGAGATCCGCAGTCACAAGATCCGCGGTCACCGGTTCGGTTCCCGTGCCCGGCGCGAACTCGACCCGCACGGCGAGGTGGTACACATGGTCGGCCGGGTCGGAGCGGTTCAATGCCCAGATCTGGTGTTGTGCCGGCGTCACGACCGGCGCGGTGGCCGGTGCGGTGGCGGCGGTGAGGTCACCGGCGTCGACGCGTGCGGCGATCTCGGCCAGGGTGGTGGCCGGGGTCAGCTCGCCGATGCGCAGCGGACGGCCCACCCGTGCGCCGAGGCGCGCCATGATCTCCAGCATCGTCAGCGACGTGCCACCCAGGTCGATGACCGAGGCAGCCATCGAGACCCGTTCCACCCGAAGCACGTCGGCGACGATCTCGCCGAGCGCGCATTCGACGTCGGAGGTGGCGGCCACGAATTCCGGTTCGCGCAGCGCGATCCCGGCCACCGCGTGCGCCACGGCGTCGCGATCGATCTTGCCGGTCGGCCCGGTCGGTAGCCGATCGAGCATCAGCACCCGCCGCGGCCACATGACCGACGGCAGGGTCGCGATGAGATGCGCCCGCACCGCCCGTTCGAGTCCGTCGCCGCCCGGCGCGGCACCGGTCCCCACGCAGGCGACGTCGAGCGCCAGATCGCCGTCGGGTGCGTGGTCGGCGACGACCACCGCGGCGCCCACACCGTCGACCTCCGTGGCGACGTTCTCGACCTCCGCCGGTTCGACGCGGACCCCGCGGACCGAGAGTTGCCCGTCGGCGCGGCCGACGAAGACGAGATCACCGGTGGTCGGGTCACGGCGCGCGAGATCACCGGTCCGGTACATCCGGGCGCCGTCGCGCCACGGGCAGGCGAGGAATCTCGTCGCGGTGAGCCCGGGCCGATCCCGGTATCCATGCGCGAGTTGCGGTCCGCACAGATAGAGTTCGCCGATGATCCCGTCGGCCACCGGTCGCAGCCGGTGATCGAGGACCAGCGCGGCCATCCCCGGGACCGGTCGGCCGATGGGTACCGGCCGGTCGAGGTGGACGTCGGCGGTGATCGGCGCGGCCGTCGCATACAGCGTCGCCTCGGCGGGACCGTAGGTGTTGAACACCCGCCGCGCACCGCCCCCTCCCGGTGGTCGACGCGTAATGCGGGCCGCGAGCGCCGGTGACAGCGCCTCGCCGATCGCCGCCACCGTCGGCGGGAGCGTGTGCACCGGAATCCGATTCAGGACGGTCGGGGTGGCCATCAGGTGGGTGATGCGGTGATCGAGCAGCGCGCGGCCGAGGTCGGCGTCGAGTCCGGCGGCCGGAATCAGGGTGTGGCCCAGCGCGGCACACGCCAGCATCTCGAAGTGGGCCATGTCGAACATCGGTGATGCCACCGCGAGCCAGCGCGCCCCGACATCGATCTCGTCACCCGCCCCGAATCGGGCCCACATGTCGCGGGCGATGGCGGCCGGCCCGGTATGCGGGACGACGACCCCCTTGGGTTCGCCGGTGCTCCCCGAGGTGAACACGATGTAGGCGGCGTCGGACGGATGCGGTGCCGGTAGCCGGCCGGCATGGGGTGCGACGTCGGCGAGGTCGTCGAGGGACCGTGACGGAATGCCGTTCCGTGCACCATGATCGGGGCTCGTGGCGAGGATGAGGATCGGAGCGGCGGTCGCGAGCATCCGGTCGATCCGCGCGGTCGGCTGGGCCGGGTCGATCAGCACGATCGTCGCGCCGCTGCGGGCCACCGCCCACCAGGCGATGACCTGATCGACACTGCGGCGCATCAGCACCACCACCCGCGTGCCGGGTCGGGCTCCGAGTGCCGAGAGTCGGCGCGCGAGGTCGGCGGTGCGTGTGTCGAGGTCGGCGAAGGTCATCACGGGCTCGCCGAGGAGGCTGCCGTCGACGGCCGCGTCGTTTCCGGCGCGGGCGACCGTGGCGGCGATGAGGTCCGGCAGTGTGTCCGTGGGACTTTCGGTGCCGGGCACCGCGGGTGTGCGCGCGGGCAATGGCAGGTCGTCGATGGTGACGCGCGCCGACCCGGGGGCGGTCAGTGCGTCGGCGAGTGCGCCGAGCATCGCGAGCAGTCCGTCGTGGAACGCTGTCACCTCGGCCGGGTCGTAGCGGCGCGGGTTGGCCTCGATCTCCACGATGAAGGTGCCGGTGTCGGTCGATTCGGCGAGAGTTCCGGACGGGAACACGTTGATGGCCAGGTCTTCTGCCGGTCCGGTGGTCACCGAGGAGAATCGGACGGTCGTCTCGCCGAATCGCATCTCACGGTCGAAGAGCATCAGGTTGAGGACCGGTCCGCCGGTGTGATCGCCGTGTTCGGTGACGATGTCCTCGAACCGGTACCGCTGATGACGTAGTGCGCCGAGCATCGCCCGCTCGGTGGTGCGCACGGCGGCATGGATCTCGGTGTGTCGGCCGACGCCGGCGCGTAGCGGCACGAAGTTGATGGTCGGTAGCGGTGTGGCGCGCAGTGCGGCCGTCGTCCGGGCGGCCACCGCGAGGGTCAGCGCACCGTCGGCGTCGCCGGTGCGGCGGCTCAGATAGCCCGCGGCGGCGGTCGCGATCAGTGTCGGCAGGCTGGTGGGCATGGCCGTGATGAGCTCGCGGATCGTGTCCATCGTCGCCATCGGGATCGGTGCCGCCACCGTGTGATTGCGGGAGGCCGGGCCGCCCGAACGGTGCGCCGGTGAGGTCGCGGGGTCGCGGCCGGCGAGGACCTCGCGCCAGTAGTCGGCGTCGCGGGCGCGGCGCGATGAGCTCTGGTAGGCGTGGTCGGCGGCTGGCGCGGCGGCAAGGTCGGCGACGGGCACCGACGGTGCGCTCGGGTCGCGGGAAAGACAACGACGTAACGCGCACACCAGGTTGTCGCGAGTGGCCACCCCGTCGGTGGTCAGGTGATGCGCACGGTTGTAGAGCTGATGTCGGTGATCTGACAACCGGAACAGGACGGCCCGTGCCAATCGATCGGCGGTCACATCGACCGCGCGGTGTAAATCGGCGTCGATGATGTCTTGCACAGCCCCATTCGGATCCGGTCGGTCACCGAGATCGACGTATTCGACGTGATCGTGCAACGACGGGTCGTATATGCACACCGGGCCGCGGCGGCCCTCCTCGAACCGGAGCTGCATCACTCGCGCTCGGCGTCCCTGCTCGGCGAGTTCGGTGAGGAAGTACTCGCGGTCGAGCGGTCCCTCGATGTCGGTTACCTGCGCCATGTTCAACGGCACCGACGGCATCGCCTGCTGCCGCAACCAGAAGAAGCGTTGCGCCGCAGTCAGTTCGGTCACCTGGATCTTCTCGGTCATGGCGATCCCTGTGCCCTCTGCCCGGTCGCCGCACCGCACGACGGCACCGACACGTGCACGGGCGGGGTGTCGACGAGCGGCTGCACGGGCACCTGTGCGTCGCCGCGGGCCGAGGTGGGCTCGGTCAGTGTCACCTCGAGGACACTGCGCTGACCCGGTGCCAGTGGTACGCGGGTGCGGACCACCGGATGACCGTGGAGTTCGCTGGTGCCGTAGAGCACCGATTGTCCGTCGAGGGTGACCTTGCGGACCTGCGCGCCGCGGGTCAGCGCGATCTGCACGCCGGCCGCATTGGTGCCCGGTGGCAGGCCGCTGCCGATGGCACCCATCGAGCCGATCACGTACTGCGGCAACGAGAGGTCGGTGACGGTGTTGGTCAGCGTCACCCGTGCGGTCGCATCGCGCATGTCGGCGGAGCAGTCGCCTGCGGTGTAGCTCAATTCGCGGCGCAGGTAGTAGTCGAGTTTGTTACCCGCTGCGTTGGTGATGGTCGCGTCCATCAGCGGGGCCGAATCGTCGGGTAACTGATGTGCCAGCGGAGTGGACGCGATGATGTCCTGTTCATCGGATCGGCTGCTGTAGAGCATGATCCGACGTTCCGCCACGCCGCGGCCGAGTGCTTCGAGGAGCCGGCCGGCATCGGCGTGGGCACCGAGGACGTCGGCGACGACGGTGCGGGAGATGGTCTGCAAATACTCCTTGCGTGCGGTGTTGTCGTCGGCGAAGCGGGTGTAGACCTGCGACAAGGTGAGCGGTACGACGTTGTCGGCGGTGATCTGTTCGCCCGACGGCAACCGCACCGGCCCCGTCACGCGGAGTACGTAGCTCAGGGCGATCGGGTCGAGTGCCGCTGCCCCGTCGAGGGCCGTGCCGGTCTGTGCCTGCCAGTTGGCCATCCAGATCTTGGCGGCGTCGGTGAAGTCGGGGCTCAGGTTGCTGTTGCGGAAGTCGGTGTAGGGCTCGACCGTCGAGTACAGGGTGTCGAAGCCGTCACCGAGGTCGATCTGCGGGCTGCTCGGGCGAAACATGTCGATGTTGCGGCCGGTCTCGGCGGCGCGCAGATGTCCGTTCTCGGCGCGGATGACGATGAATCCGCCGACCAGTCCGCCGGTGCCGCGGGCCTCCGACGGTGTTTGCAAGGCTACGAAGTAGTTTCGGGGGCCGTCGGCGCCGAGCATCGCCGGGGCCAGTCGCGCCGCGACCGAGGTGCCCTGCGCGGTACGTGCGGCCGAGTCCAGTTGCGCGGCGAGGTCGGTACGCGCCTGCGCAACCGGCCCCAGCCAGGTGCCGTCGATACCTCGGGCACGCTGCGCGAGGCGGGTGGCGTCGTCGGCCATCGCGGTGATGCGCGGGGCCGCGCTGCGCAGGGCCGCGACGTCGACTCCGTTGTCGGCGGTGCGCAGCGTCGACGGTCCGATAGTGCCGGCCAGTGCGGCGCTCGGGACGAGGACCTCGTCGCTGAATTGGGTGACGGTATCGGTCATCTCACGCACACTCGCCAACGGCCGACCCAGCCACGGCAGCGCTGCCGCGGCCCGCCAGAGAGGGTCGTTGGTGGCGGCGTAGGCGTCGGCCGCCGAGGCACGCACGGCCGACGCCTCCCCCGACGACTTCCGCGAATCACCGGACAGCAGTGCCGCTTTCGCGGTCACCGCGTGGTCCTGCGCATCGTGGAGAGCCGACCGCGCCTGTTCGGCGCGGACACCCAGATAGCAGCCCACCGCGACCAGTGCCGCCAGCAGGAGCGCACCGCCGAGCCATACCCGCCGCGACGGACGCAGCCGGGACCGATGGGTGCGTTGATCGGGTGCCCTCATCTCACCGCCGTGCACCCAGGCGGCCGCGGGGCGTCGAGCCCTCGACGGATGCGGTGGAGTTGGGCTTGCCCAGATCGTTGCTGTAGTAGGTGTAGCCGCCCGAGTAGGCGCTGGTGCCGCGTCGGACACCGTTGAGCACGAAGCCCAGCAGAGCGACACCGGCCACCTCGAACTGGCTGGTCACCGCACGCAGATCGGGAGCCAGCGTCTTACCCGAACGTACCACCAGCGCAACGCAATCGACCCACTGCGACATCACGACGGCGTCGGTGACCGGCAGCACCGGCGGTGAGTCGATGATGACGAAGTCGAAGCGCTCGCGTAGTTCGGCGATACCGTCGGCGGCGCGGCGCGAGCCGACGAGTTCGGCCGGATTGGGCGGCACGGACCCGGCGGCGAGGATGCTGAGCCGCTCGGTGCCGCTGGGCTGGACGAACTCCATGATCGACCCCTCGCCGCCGAGGTAGTCGGTGAGGCCGACGTGCGGGTTGATCTCGAGTGCGGTGGCCACCGCCGGACGACGCAGGTCGGCATCGACGAGGATCACCGTCTTGCCGGCCTCGGCGAGGCAGCGTGCCAGGTTGACCGCGGTGGTCGTCTTGCCCTCGGCCGCACCACCACTGGTGATCAGGATGGCCCGGACCGGGTCGTCGACGTTGGCGAAGGCGAGGTTGGTCCGCACCATCCGGAACGCCTCGGCCAGTGCCGAGGCCCCCTTGTTGAACGGCACCAGACTGGTGTCGCGCAGGTCCGCCGAGAACGGCAGCGACCCGAAGATCAGGCTCGACCCGATGTCCTCGAGATCGGCGGTGGAGGTGACGGTGCGGTCGAAGCGGTTCTTGACGAACAGCACGATCAGACCGAGCACGATGCCGATGAGGAACGCCAGCAACGTATCCCGGACGGGTTTGGGTGACACGGCCTGCGTTTTGCTCTCGGCGTGGGTGACCGGGGTGACCTTGGCCAGTGGTTGACCGCCGGCCGCCGGACTCTCCAGGGTCGCCACATATCCCGACAGGCTGTCGGCGACCGCGTTCGCGATCTGCGCGGCCTTCTCCGACGAGCCGGCGTCGGCACTGATGTTGAGCATCACGGTGTCGGGTTTGGCGGAGGTCTGCAACGCCTCACGCACCTCGTCGCGGGTCATCCCGAGGTTGCCCTGGCTGATGGCCCGGTCGATGACCTCGTCGGAGGAGGCCAGTTCGGCGTAGGAGGCCACGCGCTGTTGGGAGGCCAGCGATCCCTGATAGGCGGTTTGCGCCGAGGCCTCCGATCCGGATGTCACATACACCGCAGCGGTGGCCCGGTACACCGGACTCTGCAGCATGGAGTACCCGAAGCCGCACAGGGCGACCACGATCCCGCAGGCCAGGACGATCCACCAGCCACGGCGTACCGCGTCCAGCACGGGAGCGACCCGTCCTGGGTCATTCGTGTCCACCGACACCGACTCGACTCGCATGGTTGCTACCTCTCTGGTTGACGCTCTTCTGGAAGCGACCGACCGCGTCATCGCGGTTGGCTCGCAACGGTTCTGGGGATGGGGGCGATGCGGGCGCACCGCCCGGTACGCGGGAGAACAGCAGCGCGAACAGTGACGCGATCAGTACCCACGACATAACGATCATCGCGACGAAGGCACCGGTGACCGAACCCAGCCAGGCGCCGAGGGGGCAGACGATCAGGGCGAGCGCCCCGACCATGGTGCGCACCCGCACCACCGACCACGTCTGGCGCGCGGCACGCACCAGCACTCCGGGGACGGCTTCCATCGCCGCGGAGAACCGGGCCAGGCCACCGATGAGGATGAACGGCGCGGCGTGCGCCCAGGTGTCGCCGAGCAGCGCACGGCCCAGCGAGTCGGGCAGCATCAGCAGAATCAGCATCGAGGTGCCGATGGTGACGGCGATGGTCGCGGTCATGCCGATGGTGTCGGTGCCGATGTCGGCGCGGGTGAGCCGGCCGCGGGTGACGATGTGCGACAACACCACGCTGCGCAGGTAATTCGTGACGACGTTGGTGAGTCCGTAGATGACGATGACGCTGCGGAAGGCGGCTACGTCGGCGACCCCGGATACCGCGGCGATCACGAACACCAGCGCCCATTGCAGCAGCGCGCCCCACACCGACTCGTAGAAGAAGCTACCCAGGTACGGGCGCGCCGTCGTCACCCACCGGCGCAGCGGGTGCAACGGTAGTCCGCCGCGGATCAGGTGGATCACCAGGGGCACAACGGGTGCGGCGAACATCACCAGGATCGCTTGATCGGCGCTGCCGCCGCCGGCGAGGGTCGCGGCGAGCAGCGACAGTTGGGCGATCGCGACGACGACGTCGAGCAGCAGCAGTGAGGCGGTGTCGAGCCGGGAGATGTAGACGAAGCGCAGGGTGTCGTAGCCGAGGATGATCGGCGAGACCACCAGGCACAGGCAGCAGATCTGCACCAGCCGGTTGTCGATGACGGCGAAGCCGATGCCGCCGAGCACAGCCAGGATCAGCGGGACGATCAACGAGACCCACACGACTGCGCGGCGGAGCTCGCCGGCGTCGATGTCGTTGCCCCTGTTGCCTTTGTCGCCGTTGCCGTTGCCCCCGGTGCCGTTGCTACCGCCGCTTTTGTCGCCACAGAGGACGACGAGCGGTTCACCGGTGACCGAACGCGCCATCGCCGTGAGCGCCTGGTAGAACACCATGGCTCCGGCGAACAAGCCGAGTTCGGCGGTGTCGAGGTAGCGGGCGGCGATCACCAGGAACAAGAAGCTGGCCAGGCTGACCACGGCCTGGTCACCGGCACCGAAAACCATCGCCCGGGCCCGTGGGCCCGGCCGGGACAGCTTCTGCCGCAGCGACTTACCCGGACGCATGGATCTCCCGGCGTTTCGGTCCGGGCAGGAGGACGGCGATCACCAACAGTGCCAACAGGATCGGGATGAACCGGCCCTGCGACCAGTAGATGATCCGCGACACCTCGAGCAGACCCATGATGGTCAGCGAATAGGCCAGCAGCGACACGAGGCTGCCCTGGGTGGCGCGGTAGAACAGGTAGCCGACGGCGAGGCCGAGGAGGAACCAGTACAGCATCGACAGCGGTGTGCCGAGGTCGGCGTCGGTGATGAGGAAGGTGCCCTGGTTGTTGAACTCGGGGTTGGCGCTGTTCTCCAGCATCATCTTCCACCACTGTTGGGGGTCGAGTCCGGCGATCTCGGGTCGTCCGGCGATCATCGACATCCCCGGCCCGTCCCACACCGCGGCGAACGAGTAGTACGGGTCATGTGGTTTGCCGGCGACGGCCGCGTGGTACATGGCGCTGTTGTTGGCGGTGGTGACGTAGTAGCCGGCCAATCGGGTGGAGATGTATTCGGTGAAGCTCGTCGTCACGATGTTGCGGTAGTACAGCCAGCTGCGGGAGTATTCGAACACCGCGAACAGACCCCAGATGGCCGGGATCGCGAAGAACGGTGCGGTCTTTCGCATCACGCGTTCGATGGGTCCGCCCCGCGCGATCTGAGCGCCCGGCGCCGTGCCCGTGCGCATCGGTTGCACCGCGAAGTACAGGAAGATCAGCGGCAGACCGACCTCGATGATCGCGAGGCGTTCGCCGTAGAAGAACGAGCGGTAGACGGCCAGGGCGACGAGGACCACCATCTGCCAGGTGTAAGCGCGCACACCCATGCGGCGCAGCATCATCATCACCCCGGCGGCGACCGGCCCGAGTTGGGTGAAGGTGGTGATCCCGGCGACCGGCGGGTTCATCTTCTTCAGCGCGCTGATCGCGCCCTCCTGCAGGGTGATCACGTTGACGAAGTCGGTGACGGTGGTCCCGCGCAGGAACGACAGGGCGATCCAGATGCCGTAACCGAAGAGCGCCAACACGAATGCGCCGACGGCGATCGCCCGCAGCCGCGCCACGGCCGAGGCACTGACCCGCACGATCGTCACCCCTGGTCGCACCCGCAGCGTGAACACCGCCAGACCCACCAGCAGGCTCAGGCCGGAGAGGAAGCCGGTCATCCCGATGGTGGCGTCGATGTAGCGCGGGGTCTTCCACAGGGTGAACGCACTTGTCGGGATCAACGCGGCCGAGATGGGCAGCAGCGCAACGAAGATCGCGGCGATCCACAGCGGGTGGAACCACCACGGGATCATCAGGCGGAAGCCGTGTTCACCCGCCGCCAACCCGGCCGGCGCGCTGCGCGACTGCTCCGCCCGCCCGGGTGGGCCGGCCTGCGGTGCGGCGAGGTGGGGCGCCGTCATCCCGGATGTCCCGCCAGCGCGTGGAGTTCGGGGGTCAGGCCGACGCTGGTGCGCAACCGGTCCCGCAGTTCGCGCCACCGGGCGCGGTGGGCGTCGGCGCGGTGGGCGAGCAGTCGGTCGTAGGTCGCGCGTTCGGCGGGATCGTCGAGGAGTCGGGCGACCTGTTGTTCCACCACGGCCGGGGTGAAGCTGCGGAAGTGATGGACGTAGGCGTCGAGCCCGAGGTCGGCGAAGGCTCCGAAACCCTTGCGTTCGTAGGCGAGGTGGATGACGTAGTGGCCGGCTTCGAGGGCCATCAACGCGGCGTGCAGACGCATCGCCACCACCACCCGTGGTTCGGCGCGCGGGTCGAGAAGCTCACGCGGGGTGAGGATCTCGGCCGGGCCGAGTGATTCCATCACGGTGGTGTCGTTGTTCCCGGCGACCGCGCTCTGCACGTAGCCGTCGAATTTGCCGAGCATCCCGGCGAGTTCGGTGACCGGACGCGGCAGCGTGCCGCGGACCGAGCGCACCGAGAGCACCACCCGCGGCATGGTCGTGCGGCCCGGGGCGGCGGCGTCGTCGGTGCCGCGGTCGGCGACCGAGCCGCTGATGATCGCGACGTCGGGGATGCGCGCGATGTTGGGGGCGGTGCCGAGTTCCTCGATGCTGCGGTCGTCGCGCAGGCACACGGCGTCGAGTGAGCCGATCATGCTGCGTACCAGGCGTCGGGTGGCGCCGCGGCTGGGTCCGATGCTCTGCGGGAGGTACACCGTCGGGGTCTGGGTGCGGCCGGCGGCCAGCAGTTGCGGTCCGTGCACGATCGCGGTCTTGACGGATTCGACGCCCGACCCGAAACGCAGGTAGCCGCCGCCGACCCCGACGACGAGGTCGTAACCGTCGAGGTTGCGCAGCACCTGCAGGTAGCGGCGCGCCTCGCCCAGTGATCCCGGTTTGCTCGACACGCACCGAAGGCCCAGGTACTGAAAGGATTCCGGGTATGCCGCGACGAGGTCGATGTCGGTGTCGGGGCCGAGTGCCTCGGTGATCAGGTCCACGGCCCGGTCGACGAGCATGCCGTCGCCGAGGTTGTCGGAGCTGTAGCAGTGCAGCAGGGCGACTTTCATGTCAGTAACTCCTCGTAGACAGCCAGGTGCGCCTCGGCGCTGCGCTGCCAGTTGAACTGTCGGGCCCAGTCACGTCCGGCGTCGGCGAGCCTCGTGCGGGTGTCGTCGTCGGCGACGGCGGCCAGAGCGTCGGTGATGCCCGCGGCGATGGCCGACTCGTCGATCTCGGCGAGTTCGAAGGCGGGACCGGCGACCTCGGCGAGTGCGCCGCGCCGCGAACACAGCACCGGGCAGCCGTGTGCCAGCGCCTCGAGGACCGGTAGCCCGAAACCCTCGTAGCGGCTGGGGAACACGAACAGCCGGCAGTGACGCATCAGGTGTTCGCGCTCGGAGTCGCTGACGAATCCGAGGTGGAGGACCCGGGGTGAGTTGGCGATCTCGGCCATGATCGCGTCGGCGGCCCACGCCGGTTTGCCTGCGATCACCAACGTCACCCCAGCGGGGACGTCGTCCATGGCGCGGATGAGCGCGGCGACGTTCTTGCGGGGCTCCAGGTTTCCCAGATACAGGATGTAGTCGTCGAGGGCCCGGATGGTCGTGCGGACCGGTGGGTCGTTCTCGTCGGTCTGGGCGGGCGCTGGGCCTTCTGTTCCCGTCTGCTCGATGCCGGTGTGCTCGATGCCGGTGTGCTCGATGCCGGTGTGTTCGATGCCGTGGTAGATGACGTCGATACGGTTCGGGTCGACGTCGAAGACTTCCGCGACGTCGATGGCACTGGCCTGCGAGACGGTGATGATGCGGTCGCAGGAGTCGATGGCACGCGCGACCCGGGTGCGCCAGATCCGTTCGGCCATCGGGGTGCGGCCGGTGTCGATCCATCTGCTGGCCACGCCGTGGACGGTGACCACCGACGGGACACGCGTGCGCACCAGCGGCCCGGTGTCGGCGACGTAGTGGACGAGATCCAGCTCGGTGGAACGGATTCCGGCTGCGGTCTCGCGCACGGTGTTGGCCAGCGGGTGGCCGAGTCCGCCGAATCCGTCGACGGTGTGGCCGCGGTCGCGCAGTTGCCCGGCCAGCGACCGCGCGTAGGTCGTGTTGCCGCCGACGTGGCGGTCGAGGATGCGCCTCGGCATGCCCACCCGCACCGCTAGGCTCCCTCGGCGAGGCAGGCGTCGTAGCAGTCGACGAAGGCCTGACGCTGCTTGGTCTTGTTCATCGTCGAGAGCACGCGCACGGTGCGGTCGACGACCTCGTCGTGGTAGTCGTCGTCGGCGACGATGTGGTGGATCTGTTCGGCCACCTCGGTGACCGTCGATTCGCAGACCAGTGGGGTGCCGTCGAAGCAGGGGATGTCGCGGACCACGGTGGGGATGCGGTAGCTCGCGGCGTCGAGGACCGACAGGGGGAACCCTTCGTAGAGTGCGCTGTGCACGTAGACGTCGATCGAGCGGAGCAGCGCGTCGAGTTCGTCGTCGCCGACCCAGCCGGTCACCGTCACCCCGTTGTGTTCGAGCAGTCGCCTGGCGTCGGGGTCGCCGTCGCCGATCCAGATGAGCTCGGCGTCTTCATGTTTGCGCTGTAGTGCCTTGGCGAGCTGGGCGAAGAACCGCGGGTCCTTCTGCGGGCAGATCCGGCCGATCATCGCGACCCGGGCCCGCTCATGCCAGGGTTGTGTCGCGGTGCGCAGCGGGTCGGCGGGTTCGCGGTGCGCGGCGTTGGGTACGCGCACGACGTGGGCGCGGCCGAGGCGCACGCCGATCATGCTGCGCGCCACCGACTCCTCCTCGGGAGTCAGTACCACCATGGTGTGTTTGCGCAGACTCAGGAGTTGTTCGGCGGCCCGGAACACGCCTTGTTTCCAGCCGGCGCGTTGCGGGTCCTGCAGCACGAAGCAGTGTGGCTGGTAGATCGTGTGCACCGGCAGAGCCGCGGCGCGACAGAAGAATCCGGCCCAACTGGAGTGCGCATGGACCAGATCGGGTTGCAGTTGACGGGTCCGGGTGCGCAGGTCGCCGATGGCGCGCAACGGGTCTCGGGAGAGTTCGGTGACCGACGCGAACTCGGCGGTACCGGAGCCGACCGATCCGCCCGCGGCCAGCAGGTGATGCTCGTATTGCGGGGTCAGCGAGACGATCTTCTCCACCGCCCGGCTGATGCCGCCGTCATAGACGTTGGTGGTGTGCAGGATTCGGGGGGTATGGGTCGGGTACGACATCGGGCTCTCGTTTCTCGCGTCGGTCGTGGATGTCGGTGGTGTGTCTGGCGGTGGTATATGTCTCTGGGGGGAATGGACCGGACGGCGTCGGCGGGTACTCGCGGGGGTGGGGTTACTCAGCACCCGACGGCGCCGTCCGGGGTCTGGGGGCGTCCAGGTTGGGGCGCGCTCAGTAGGCGCCGGTCTTGTCGAAGACCGCCCGGACGGTGCGCCACAGGATCAGCACGTCTTGCATGATCGACCAGTTCTCGACGTAGGAGAGGTCAAGGCGGATCGAGTCCTCCCAGGACAGATCCGAGCGGCCCGACACCTGCCAGAGCCCGGTCATCCCGGGTTTGACCAGCATGCGTCGTGCGATCCGCCCGTCGTACTGCTCGACCTCGTCGGGTAGCGGTGGGCGCGGGCCGACCAGGCTCATCGTGCCGCCGACGACGTTGAACAGCTGGGGCAATTCGTCGAGGCTGTAGCGGCGGATGATCTTGCCGACCCGGGTGATTCGCGGGTCGTCACGCATCTTGAACAGGACGCCGTTGCCCTCGCTGCGCGCGCGGAGATCGGCTTTGACGCGGTCGGCGTCGACCACCATCGACCGGAACTTCCACATCTGGAACGGCGCATTGTTCACCCCGATCCGGGTGGCGCGGTAGAAGATCGGGGCGCCGGTGTCGAGCACGATCGCCAGCGCGACCAGGCACATCGCCGGCGCCAGGGCCAGGATCAGTACCGCCGCGCCCACCCTGTCGACGAGCGCCTTGCGGAATCGGTTGGCGCCTTCGTAGCGGGGTTTGTCGATGTGCAGCAACGGAAGTCCGGCAACCGGGCGCACCGTGAGTCGGGGGCCTGCGACGTCGGCGACGCCGGGGGCGACGAGCATGTCGACGTCGACGCGCTCCAGGCCCCAGGACAGTTCCTGCATGGCGTCGGGGCCGAGAACCTCGGCCGAGCTGACCGCCACCACCGATGCGTCGGCGGAGTCGACTGCCGCCAGCACGTCGTCGAGGTCACCGTGGACCGGGATCGCATGCTCCCCCACCTCGATGTGTGGGGGCAGCGGCGCGACGGTGCGCGGGAGGCACACCCCCACGACGTCGTACCCGAGCTGGGGTGTGTGGGTGAGCCGGCGCACGAGCGATGTCGCGGTGTCGCGGCTGCCGACGACCAGGAGCTTTTCCATGTTCAGCCGGTTGCGGCGTTGACGAGACAGGTTGCGGCGCCACAGATATCGCGACACGAGCAGGGCGATGGTGCCCAGCGGCAGCGCCAGCAGCAGGAAGCCGCGGGCGATCTGCAGCCGGAAGATCTGGTCGACGATCGCCAGTGCGCCGAAGACGGCGAAGCAGGCCGTGGCCACGCGGCTGTACTCCTGTGGGCCGGACCCGACGACGCGACGATCCAGCGCGTGGTTGGCACGTAAAGCCATGAGCCACAGGATGATCAGGATGAGGGCCACGCTGGTGGCCGGGATCTCGACTTGTCCGCGCTGGCCGAACGGGTTGCCGGTGCCGAACCGGAGAAGGTGCGCGACGGTGACCGCGGCGATCACGATGACCGCGTCGGAGATGGCCAGCCGGGCCAGGTACTTCTTGCTCCATTGGGGGCGACTACGACGTGCGCCGATGTCGGGATTGCTGTCTTGTGTTGCGTCTGAACTCCACACGTTCAGCGCCGATGCTTGCCCTGACGGACTCACCACACCTCCCGCGATCAGATCTCGGTGGGGCGATGCCGGCCGGGCGGTCGCATCATCGCCACCGCCGGCCTTCTCGCGGCTCGGCCTCTTCGCCGAGCCAACCTGCGCGCTGTTTGCGCGGGCCCATGACCGCCCCGAACCACTCTTCGGCCATGTTCACGTGAATCAATCAATGCGGGACAGTTGACAAGATCCCGTTGATCTTTAGCACGGGTCAACATTAACCCCCGTTTACCCGGACCACAACGCCGGATTGGAATTCTTTTGTGACTTCTCCACCGTTTGACAGCCACACCGAACGCGATTAACGGCAATACCGTTCAGTTAAGCGGGTCGGTTGTGTAGATCGGTGACTGTGTCGGTTGCGGCCAGGAGGCGTGGTGAGCGCGTTTGACGTGCCATTTCACGTATTTGCGTTTGACGACGCGTGGGTTGGCTCGTCGTCGACGTGCGGGGTTGAGTCTGCGTGTGAGGCGAGTGAGGAAGGTGAGCCAGCTGCGGCTGGTGGTGTCAGGGTCGTGAGGGGGGAAAGTCGCCCTGGTGGGCGACCGATTGGCGGGTAATCCTCAGTGCGGCAACGAAACTGACCCTGTCGGGGTCGTGGCCGGCGTGACCGGCGGCCTCGACCATCAACGACCGGATCGCATAGTGACAACACAGATGCCCCCAAATCTCCTGCAGCACAAGATCAGGAGACTTCGAACGCAGCACGGTACGGGGCCCGCGCTGGTGGGTTTTCAGCTCATCGAAGGCAATCTCGATCTCCCACCGCTCGGTATAGGCCGCAGCCAACTCGACCGCACCGACTTCGTCAGGGTCCAGGATCGTGGTCAGCAACCGATAGTGGTCGGCGTTCTCCCGGCCGTCATCGATGGTGTAGTCGATCACCCGCACCAGCATCGGCTCAGCGCGCCGCGCCGCGGCCGAATGTGTCTGGTGCAATTCGGCCAGCCACGAGCCATCCGGAAAGTCCTTCACATGTCGTGGTAACGGCCCTGTACCTGAGGTCTTCACCCGCCACAACAGATCCGCGTTGGTCGCTATAGCTTTGCGCCACAACGCATACGAGAACACTCCACGATCAGCCGTGACCAGCATCCCCGGTGTCAGATGCGGTAGCAACGACTCGATCAGCACCGCCTCGGACTGGGCGTAGGTGCCCACCGCGGCGGCGAAAATGGCGTGCGTGCCGCACTCGGCGAGCGCCACCACCCGCGCCATCGGGAACGCCGCCCGCTCACCCTTGTTCACCCCGGGCCGCCCGAAATACTCATCGTTGACCGGCGTGTCGGCGACATCAAGACACGTCCCATCCACAGCAACCAGCCGCCGCCCCGCCAACCACACCCCAGGCGTCGATTCCCGCCCCAACGGCACTGCGACCCGCTCAAACAACGCCTTCATCGGCGCCGACCCCAGACGAGACCGCGCCTGAAAGATCGCCGACTTCCCCGGAACGCGATAGGACTCCTCCCACCCCGACGCCCACGACAAACCATCCGTGAGCTGGGATAACACATCCTCATACGAGCCCTCGGCATACAACGCCATCCCGATCGAGAAATACGCCATCACCCGCGCCGGCAACGCCCGATGACGCACCTCGGTCCGGCCCGCCGCTGCGATCACCTCGTCCACCACATCCGGCGGAAACGTCCGCGTCAACACGCCCACCGACACCACATCCGACAACCGACGATCCGACTCAGGCTTCACCCACCCAGCACGAAGCATACCCTACAAACTACACCCATGTAACCTTAACTGAACGGTATTGCGATTAACGGAGATTCTTCGCTTTGCTCAACAAATGCCCGATCGCCGATCGGCCGCAGGGCCATGACCAGCGCGCCCGGGTCGGACGTTCTGTCCGGTCGCAGCGTTACGGACCAGAGTCCAGATTGCTTGATCCCAGCGAGTGTGACGGTCTTCACAGTGCTTTCTTGCGTGCCAATACCTGTATTTCCGCCATGTAAACCAGCAGTACAATGGGCATCTTGGTGTCATTTCACTCAGATCCCGAACGCCAGCTTTGCGAGACTGGATTCTTGATTCTCGTGAATCCATCGTTCCGCGATTCCAGGCCACGCAAAGAGGCTCTTCAAGGTTGAGCGGGCGAGGCCTGGTCAGCGGGCCGGCGTGTCGTTGAGGTGAGACGCCCCCGGTCTCCGGAAATCTGGATGTTGCGAAGCATTCAAGATTTCGGTGAAGGAGTACCAGGGGCATGGCCGATGCTACGTCGTTGTTGTTGGGGTTGGAAGGAGTGGAGGTCGTCGGGGTTTCTCGGCGCGCCGACGGGACTCGGATCGTTGATGTCGTGACGGCCGATCGGGCGGCGGCGAGGTGTCCGGACTGTCGGGTTGCTTCGAGTTCTGTGAAGGGCCGCGCGATCACCAGTCCACGTGACATCCGCTATGGTGATGCACCAATTCAGTTGCGGTGGAACAAGACACGCTACTACTGCCGTAACGCTGGCTGTGTGCGTCGCTCGTTTACCGAATCGATCCCGCAGGTACCGGCACGACGACGTACCACCACCAGACTGCGGACTCAGATCGGCCGCAGCATCGGTGAAGCAGCCCGCTCGGTGACCGAGGTTGCCGCTGGGGCGGGCGTGTCGTGGCCGACTGCACACGCCGCGTTCGCCGCCCACGCCGACGAGGTCTTGACCGACCCGAAACCGGTGCTGGTACTCGGTATTGACGAGACCCGCCGCGGCAAGCCCCGCTGGACTCGTGATGCTGCCGACCGGTCCTGGCTACGCACCGACCCTTGGGACACCGGGTTCGTCGATCTCGGCGGCACTCAGGGCCTACTCGGCCAGGTCGAGGGCCGCACCAGTGCCGCGGTCACCGACTGGCTCTGCGAGCAGACCTCGCAGTTCCGCCACGCGGTGAGGCATGTGGTCATCGACCCGTCGGCCGCCTACGCCGCCGCAGTCACCGACACCCTCTTGCCGAACGCGCAGGTGGTGGTCGATCACTTCCATCTGGTCAAGCTGGCCAACGACATGGTCACCGCGGTCCGGCGCAGGGTCACTTTCGATACCCACGGCCGCCGCGGCCGCAAACAAGACCCGGAATGGGCCAACCGGAGACGGCTGCTGACATCGCGAGAACGTCTGTCGGACAAGTCATTTGCGAATATGTGGAACGCCCTGATCGACAACGATCCGACCGGCCAGATCTTGGCTGCCTACATCGCCAAAGAAGAGCTCCGCACACTGCTCGCCGCCGCTCGTGACAGCGTCGATGATGCCGAGATCCGCGCACGTCTCTATCGGTTCTACAGCTGGTGTGCCGACACCCAGATCCCCGAGGTCACCAGGCTGGCGACCACGATCGAGACCTGGTGGCCAGCGGTCTTGGCGTTCCTGCACACCGGTCTGACCAACGCGCGTACCGAGGGCTACAACCGCCTGGTCAAACAGGTCAAACGCGTGGCCTGCGGGTTCCGAAACACCGAAAACTCACGCCGCCGGATACGATTCCACTGCACCCGCGCCCAGCGGGCCAGCATCCAGCAATTCCACTGCTGAGCAGTGCCCGCCTAACTTCGAAGAGCCCGCAAAGAATGCCGAGGAATCCCGTGCATGAATGGTGAGGACGCGTCAAAGAATGTCGCCAAGAATGCATTCCTGGTGAGCTCGTCCGATCATCGAGCCGCTTTCCCTCTGCCCAATGGACCGCCGGAGCGTGGCCCCCTCCGATGGTCGAGAAGCACCACCCTTCGACACCGCCGAGCGCGATCCCCTCCGCTGGTCGAGGAGCGCCGAGCAAGCACGACGCGTCTCGAGACCACCGCAACCGCCGACTACGAATACAACTTCCACCGGAGAGGACTACCGACCCCCAAAATCGGGGTTTTCGGGCCGATTCCGTGGAAGTTATATTCGTACCGGGCCGGCACCCAGCACCGGGTCACCACGTCTCGAGGCTCCTCGCCTAGCGGCTCGTCACACCTCGACGACCGGGAAAGGGCCGCCCCCACCCGATGATCGAGGAGCGCCACCCCTCGATGCCGCCGGGCGCGATCCCCTCCGCTGGTCGAGGAGCGCCGAGCAAGCACGACGCGTCTCGAGACCACCGCAACCGCCGACTACGAATACAACTTCCACCGGAGAGGACTACCGACCCCCAAAATCGGGGTTTTCGGGCCGATTCCGTGGAAGTTATATTCGTACCGGGCCGGCACCCAGCACCGGGTCACCACGTCTCGAGGCTCCTCGCCTAGCGGCTCGTCGCACCTCGACGACCGATCATGGGAGTCGCCCAGAAGGGGCGATCACCGGCAGGCCGGGACATCCACCTTTACCTGCGGGGTGTCGACGAGGGGCTGGATGGGGACGTCGGCGGGGCCGTGCGCCGACGTCGGCTCCTCGAGGTTCATGGTGACGGTGACCTTCTGACCGGGCGGCACGCGCACCAGGGTCGAGACGTAGGGGCGGCCATTGAGGGTTTCGTTGGTGTAGAGCGGACCGACGCCGTCGACGGTCAGGGAGGTGACGGTCGCGCCCTTGGTGGTCAGCATCGCGACGTTGACGAGGTTCGTTCCGCGGGCCACCGACAGGTTGGTGCCGTTGGGTGCGACGACATAGTCGGGCAGCGAGAGGTTGTCGAGAGTGTTGGTGAGCGTGACGGTCACCGTGCTCTTCCGCGAGTCCCCGCTGCATCCGGCGGCCTGATACGAGATCTCCCGGCGCAGGTAGTAGTCGAGCTTGTTACCGGCGGCGTTGGACAGCGCGACCTGGAGATACGGTGCGGACGTGTCCGGGATCTGGTGTCCGAGGTCGGTGGACTCCAGGATCTTCTGCTCGGCGGCATCGGCGCTGTACACCATGATCCGACGCTCATGCACTCCACGACCGAGTGCTTCGAGGAGCGCACCTGTGTCGCCGCGGAAACCGGAGATCTGGCCGACGACGGCTCGGGAGATGCTCTGCAGATACGCTTTTCGCGCATCATTGTTGTCGGCGAAGCGTTGATACGCCGTCGACAGCGTGATCGGGACGATGTTGTCGGCGGTGATCTTCTCCCCGCTCGGCAGCGTGACCGGCCCGGTCACCTTCAGGACGTAGCTCATCGCGATCGGGTCGAGCGCGACGGCACCGTCGAGTTGCTGACCGGTCTGCGACTTCCAGTTGGCGATCCAGATCCGGGCGGCGTCGGGAAAGTTCGGACTCAGATTGGAGTTGCGGAAGTCGGTGTAGGGCTTGAACGAGTCGAACAGCCAGTCGTACTCCTGCCCCAGATCGATCTGCGGACGCGCCGGATTACGGAAGTCCGAGTTGGCACCCAACGTCGGCGCGGTCACCCGGCCGTCGGTGGCGTTGATGATCGCGAACCCGCCGACGAGCCCACCGGTCCCCCGAGACTCCGACGGTGTCTGCAGGGCGAGGATGTAGTTCCGCGGCCCGTCGGCGCCGAGCATCGACGGAACCAGTTGCGCGGCAATATCGGTGCCCTGCACGGTGGTGTTGGCACGGTCGAGCAGGTCGACGAGCTGGTTGCGGGCGTCGGCGACCGTACCCGACCAGCTCGGATCGATCCCGGCGGCGCGGGTGGCGATAGCGTCGGACTTCTCCGCGATCGCCGCGAGCTGCGGTTGCGCCTGCCGCAGCGGGGCGGTGGAGATGGTGTCGCCGCGGCGCAGCTGTGACGGCGAGAGCACCGACGACAGATCCGCCGACGGCACCAGTACCTGGGAGGCGTAGTCCGACACCGCGGAACTGATCTGGGTCACCGAGTCGAGTGGTTTGCCGAGCCACGGGATGGCCGCGGCCGCAGACCACACCACCCCGTCGGTGCGGTCTGCGGCACTACCCGCCTCGTCGGCCGCCGACTGCGCGGCCTGCTTGGCCGTCTTCTGGTCGCCGTCGAGGATCGCGGTGCGCGCGCGTTGCGTGTCGGTGCGGGCCGACTCCAACTCCCCCTTCGCCGCGAACGCCGAATAGGCAAGCCACGCAACACCGATCACCACCACAGCGATGAGCACACCGAGGACGATCCACAGCCACCGATTCCGCCACCTCCGGGCGTGCAGCGTGTCGTCACCCGACGACGCCGACCCCGGGTCCTCCGGCGGCGGCGTACCGTCGTCTGCCACCGGCTCGACGGGGACCGGCTCCGGCTCGCGACCACCGGGCAACTCGACGGCCGCACCGCCGGCCAGCCACGACGCCACGTCGAGCACCCGCGGTTCGATCTCGGCGAAGACCCGCTCGAACGCCTCCTTCGGCTGTCCCATCGGGTCGACGATGTCGAGGCGCTCGGCGTTGGTGTCGATCCGTGCTCGCGACTCGATCACCGTCGACAGGCCGGCGCCGTCGAGTTCGCCGACCAGCTCCACGAACTCGTTGAGCGTGAACATCCGCTTCCACCGCGCGGGTGTCGTCCGCTGGCACGCGGCGCGGTGTTCGCGGGTCATCGTCAGCACCAGGTCGGCACCGTCGAGGATCTGCGGGCGAAGGTAGTGGGCTTCGAATCCGGCTGCGTCGTAGCCGTGTTCGTCGAGCACCTCGACCGACAGCGGATGCATCGGCGCACCGTTCTGCGCGCCGACACCCGCGCTGGTCACCGTCACCGACACCCCGACGGTACCGGCGAGTGTCCGCAGAATGCGCTCGGCGATCGGCGACCGACAGATGTTGCCCGTGCACACGAACAGAATCGACTGGGGCCGGTCGCCCACTCCCGGACCGCTCTGTCCTTCGCTCACCAATGCTCCTCGAGTAGTTCCGCGATCTGCCGCATCGACGCCGGCCCACCAAGATCGGCGTGCGCACGACCGGTCTCGATCACCTCGACGTCACCGTCGAGATAGGGCGCCCACGCCTGCCTCTTCACGTCCACATCCATGCCGCCGTCGTTCGACGCCAGGTACAGGACCCTACCTGCGGTCACCGACGACGGCTGATGTCGGCGCAACCCGTCGACGACGATCCCGATGCGGTGGGTGACCGTGGCTGCCAGGTCGGGGTCGGCGGCGGCGAGCGGCTGCAGCAGATCGTCGAGCCGGGCCGCATCGTCGTCGGCGACGCCCACGAGTTCGGCGGCGGCGACTTCGGCCGGGGTCCGCGGGTCGAGAAGCACCAGTAACGCGATCTCTCCGCCGCACTCGACGATCTGGCGGGCGATCTCGTGGGCGAGCACCCCACCGTACGACCAGCCGATCAGTCGATACGGACCGTCGGGTTGGCGCTCGCGGATCGCGGTCACGTGACGTGCTGCGATGGCGGCCAACGACTCCGGCATCGCGTGCGCGGTGTCGAGGAGCTCGGGTAGTTGGAGGCCGAGCACGCGGCGATCCGGCATGGCGTGGGCCAGCGGGGCGTAATCGGTGACGATGCCCGTCACGGTGTGCACCACCCACAGCGGCGCGCTCTCCCCCACCATGGCCTTGCGCGCCGCGCTCTCCGCCGACAACTCCACCACCCGGTGCTCCAGAAGCCGGTCACTGCCGGCGACGACGCCGGCGGGTGTGGCGTGCGCGAACAGTTCGGCAACCGAGATCCGCAACCCGGTACGGTGCTCGATCTCGTCACGTAACGCGATCAGCGCCAACGAGTTTCCGCCGGCGTCGAAGAAGTCGTCGTCCATGCCGACCGGCATCCCGAGGACCGACTCGAACGCCGCGCACACCGCGTGTTCGTGGGCGGTGGTCGGCGCGCGACCGGATCGGGTCCATTGCGGCGGTGGGAGCGCAGCGTCATCGATCTTGCCTGCGCTGGTGTGCGGTAACGCGTCGACGGCGATGATCTGCGCGGGCACCATGTGCCGCGGGAGCATGCGGACGACCGCGCGGCGCATCTGCTCGACGTCGGCCGCGGCACCGACGACATAGGAGATCAGGACAGCACCCGCCGGACCCGGCCGGACGACGGTTGCCGCCTGTGCCGCCCCCGATCCCAAGAGCACGGCGTCGATCTCGGCGGGTTCGACGCGTTGCCCGCGGATCTTGATCTGTCGGTCGACGCGCCCCACATAGATCAGGCCACCGCCGCGCCGGTCCCAGCGCACGAGATCACCGGTGCGATAGAGCCGTTCACCTCCGGGGCCGGCAACGAACCGTGCGGCGGTCTTGCCGGGATCACCCAGATAGCCGCGCGCCAATCCGGTTCCGACGACGTACAGTTCGCCGACGACACCGGGGGCGACCGGCCGCAGACGCCGGTCCAGAATGATGGTTCCGATGCCGGGCAGCGGGTATCCGATGCGATTCGGTTCGTCGGATCGATAGGGGGCGCCGGTCACCCAGACGGTCGCTTCGGTGGGGCCGTAGACGTTGTCGACCTCGGTGTGCGCCGACCACTGGTCGGCAAGGGTGCGCGGCAACGCTTCTCCCCCGATGAAGACGCGACGCATCGACGGCAACGCCGCGGGGTCGACGGTTTGCATCACCGACGGCGTCCCGAGCATCACCGTGGCGCTGACCTCCCGCAACCACGCGGTCAGTTCGGTGCCGGCGCGCACCGACGACGGCGCAACCACCAGCGCCGCACCCGCTCCGACCGCCGACAGGATCGCCATGATCGACGCGTCGAACGCCGGGCCGGTGGTGAAGGCGACCCGGTCCAACACCGAGATGCCGCTCACGCTGGTGCAGCGGTGCACTCCACGATGGGTGACCGCGACCGCGCTGGGGGCGCCCGTGGTGCCGGAGGTGGTGATGATGTAGGCGAGCGCATCGGGTGAGACACGTTGTGCTGGAACAGGTGCAACCGGACCGTGCGGCTGGGGTGGGATGTCGTGACGGGTCACCGGTCGGGCCTGCGCGAGCGCGAGGGTCTTCTCGATGCGAGCGGCCGGATGATCGACGTCGACGGCCACGATCACCGCACCGAGCCGGCTCACCGCCCACCACGCCACCACCCATTCGACCGATCGGTCGATGAGCAGCCCGACCCGATCGCCGACGCGCACACCGCGGTCGGCGAAGCTGCGGGCGGTCACCGAGACCCAGGCGTCGAGCTCGGCGAAGGTGAGATGCCGTACACCGTCGCCGACGGCCATCACGTTCGCATGCCGACGCACGGCCGCGTCGAGAATGTCGTGCAGCAGTGGCGGTTCGACGCTGTCGGGGGTGGCGCCCGCATGCTCGAGGATGAACTCCGACTCGCGCCGGCTCAGCAGACGGGTGGGGTCGAGGCGCTGTGTCCCGTCGCCGGTGACGATCTGCAGTGCGGTGCCGATTCTCCGGACGATCGTGTTGATCTGAGCCTCCGAGAACAGTTGTCGCGCATAGATCACGTCGATGCGGTGTCCCTCGGGGTCGAGTGTGACGATCACCTGAAGATCGAATTCACTTCTCGGGCTGAACTCGTCGATGCCGGGCACGGTGCCGGCGGCTGCCGCTGAGCCCGACGCCATGGCTCCGTCGACCACCGAGAACATGATCTGCACCAGGGGATGTCGGCCGACGACGCGGGTGACACCGAGATGGTCGACGACGTCGTCGAAGGCGACGAGGGCATGGTCGGTGGCCGCGAGGTCGTCGTCGCGCACCATGTTGATGAGTTCCTCGACGGTGCCGACGGCCCCGATCCGGGTGCGCACCACCACGGTCGAGACGAGCATGCCGACCACCGAGCGCCACCGGTCGTCGCCGCGCAGTGAGACGGGAGTGGCCATGGCGATGTCGTCGGCACCGGCCTGCACGCTCAGCGCGAATGCTGTGGCCGCGTGCAGGATGTGGAACTCGGAGGCGTGGTGGGCGCGTGCGGTGCTGCGGATCTTGTCGGTAAGGTGGCGGGTGAGGGTGCGACGCACGGTTGCCGTCGAGAGGTCACGCACGACGGGCCGGTGTTCGACGAGGCCGAGGTCGTCGGCGTATCCGTCGAGAGCTTGCTCCCAGAACTCCAGCAGGTCAGCGCGTTCGGTACGTTCTCGCGAATCGAGTTCTGCTGCGGCACCGAGGAAATCACCCGTCGACGCACCGAGCGGGGTGCCCATCACTGCGGCGGTGAGGTCGGCGGCGATCATGGCCGCGGACTCGCCGTCGATGCTGATGTGGTGGGCGAGGATACCCACCGCGAGTGGCCGCTCGCCGGTGTCCGTGAGCACGCTGACGACGAGCGCCCGCACCGGCGGTGTGCCGGCGGAGTTGGCGGGCGGGAGGTGCAGCAGGCCGGTCAGCACATCGGCGTCCAACGACTCGGCGGCGAGGATCTCGACATCGGATGACCAGCCCTCGACGACCCGCTGGCGCGGGCCACTCCCCGTGTCGCCGTAGGCCAGGCGCAAGGCCTGGTGGCGGGCGATCACGGCGCGCAGAGCGTCGGCCGCATTCTCGACGGACACGCCGTCGGGTACCGGCACCACGACGGGCACCGCGTAAAGGGGTGCGGCCTCGGCCATGGATGCCGCGGTCCACAGTCGTCGTTGCGTCGGCGCCAGCGGCACCCACTCCCCGCCGACAGCGCCCTCCCCACCCGCGACAGCGCTCACTTCTCCGCCGACGGCGCTCACCACACCCGCGACAGCGCTCGCCAGTGCACGCGGCGTCGGGTGGTCGAAGACGAGCGCGGTCGGCACCCGCACCCCCAGGTCGCGTCCCAACCTCGACGACACCTGCGTCGCCGACAACGACGTGCCGCCGAGCGTGAAGAAGTCCTCGTCGGCCCCGACGTCGTCGACGCCGAGGATGTCAGCCATGACCGCGCGCACCGCCTCCACATCGTGCGAGTTCGGCTCGCCGACAGCCGCAATGGGCCGCGGCGTCACCTCCTCGGCCACCGCCCCGGTCGGTAGCGCCATCAGCTCGGGGAACGGTCGGTCGAGGTCGTCGGCCATCGCCGCGAGTGCTGCGCAGACGTCGGTGAGCAGCGCGTCGGCCACCTCGGCCGACACTCGTGGTGAATACACCGCGGTCGCCTCGAGGTGCCCCTCGACGACGGTGATCACCAGTTCGGCGTCGAGTTTGGCGGCCACCGCATCTCCGTCGAGTGGCACGGGCTCCGCTCGCACCCCGTCGGCGAGAACTCCTGCGTTGAACACCCCTGCCCCGTCGACCGCGGGCACCACGTCCTGGCCGACGAGCAGGATCGAGGTGAGCGGGTCGATGCCGTCGCGGGCACCGGGGCGGACGGCTGCGGCCACCGCCTCGTAGGGCACCTCGGCGTGGGCGAGGGCGTCGAGCGCGACGTCGCGCGCCTGCCGCACCGCCGACCGCATCGACGTGGTGGCGTCGATCCGGGTGCGCAGGGCGACGGTGTTGACGAACATCCCGACCACCGACTCCCACTGCGGTGCCGATCGCCCGTGCACGGGCATCGCGATGACCACGTCGTCGCGTCGTGCCCAGCGGCCGAGGACCGATGCCAGCGCGGCATGGGCTGCTTGGAACAGGGTTGCCGATTCCCGTTGTGCCGCAGCGGTGATCGCGGTGGTGACGCCGGTGTCGAGGCGGTGGGTGATACGGCCGCCCGGTCCGACGTCGCCGCCGACGCCGGGGGTGCGGAACGGGGTGACGTCGGCCAACACCTGTTGCCAGTGCCGGATTTCGCGGGAGTAGCGGCTCGACGGATCGTCGGGGCGCCCGAGGAGCGCGAGGTGCCACTGGGTGTAGTCGCCGTAGGTGAGTGCGGGCGGGGCCAGTTCGGTGCCGGTGTAGGCCTGGGCGAGCTCGCCGAGGAGCAGTCGCACCGACCAGCCGTCGAGCGCGATGTGGTGTGCGGTCACGGCCACATCGACGTGGTCGGCGCTCTCGAAAAGAACTGCGCGAACGCCGATCTCGCATTCCAGGTCGAAGGGTCGCGTGATCTCGTCCCGAATCGCCGCGCCCACAGCTTCGTTCACCCGGACGATGCGGACGTCGGCGCCGTCGGCGAGTCGCTGCCACGGCCCGTCGTCGATGACGGTCCGTAGGCTCTCGTGGCGCCCGAGTACCGCGACCATCGCCTTGGCGAGCCGGTCGACGTCGACGGCTCCGGTCAGCCTCACCACCAGCGGCACGTGGTACGCCGTCGACGCGGGAGCACGGAGATGTTGAATCCAGATGCGCCGCTGCGGGTATGCCAGCGGCAGCCGTTCGGGTCGTGGCAGGTGGCGTGGCACAGCGACCGGCACATCGGAGCCCATTGGGATTGCCGCGGCGAGGGCGGCGACGGTCCGCGTGTCGAACAGGGTGCGGACCGCGACGTCGGCGCCGAGACGTTCGGAGAGCCGTGAGGCGACCTGTGTCGCCGACAACGACGTACCGCCGAGGGCAAAGAAGTCGGCGTGCGCGTGCACCTCGTCGACGCCGAGGACCTCGCGGTACACGGCCACCACCGTCCGCTCCACATCGGTGCGTGGGGCGACGATCTCCGCGACATCAGCCGCGAGGTCCGGGGCGGGCAGGCGGCTGCGGTCGACCTTGCCGGTCGGCCCGAGCGGCAGCCGATCGACGAGTGTGATCGACGCCGGAACCACGCTGCGCGGCAGCACCGTACGCACCTGTTCCCGCAGGCTCGCACCGTCAACGGGGGAACCGGGTGCCGGAATGACCCATGCGGCGAGCACCCGCTCACCGGCCGGGGTGCGACGGGCGGCGACGACGGCTTCGCTCACGTCCGGGAGACCGGTGAGGGCGGCCTCCACCTCGGCCGGTTCGATCCGGATGCCGCGCACCTTCAGCTGATCGTCACCGCGCCCGTGGATGACGAGGTCGCCGTCGGCGCGCCGGTGGACTAGGTCGCCGGTGCGATACCGCCGTGTCCCGTCGGGGCCGGCCACGAAGGCGGCGGCGGTGCCCGCCGGGTCGTCGAGATAGCCTCGTGCGAGGGCACTTCCGCCGATGTACAGTTCTCCGATCGTGTAGTCGGGCACCGGCCGCAGCCGGCCGTCGAGGACGATGGCGTCGACTCCGGGCATGGTGGTGCCGATGGTGATCGGGCCGTCGGGCCGGCATCGCGCGCTGGTGACGGCGACCGTCGTCTCGGTGGGCCCGTACTCGTTGCTGACGGTGTGCCCGTGCGCCATCCACGTGCCGGCCAGCCGGGCGCTCAGCGCTTCGCCACCGACCGCGACGTGCCGGACCTCCGGCACCTGCGCGGGGCTCAGTGTCGACAGCACCGACGGCGTCGTCAGCAGCACGGTGGTCTCGGTGTCGGCGATGTGGTCGGCGAGGTCGTCGCCGCCGATCACCTCCGGCGGGCAGATCACCACGCAGGCTCCTGCGGCGAGGACGGGCACGAGTCCCATCAGGTGCGCGTCGAAACCGACGGCGTACGTGTGCATCACGCGATCGAGGGGTGTCAGCTCGAGGCGTCGGACGGTGTCGCGGGCCCAGCCGGCGAGTCCGCGATGGGTGACGACGACGCCCTTGGGCCGGCCCGTGGTCCCCGAGGTGAAGGTGAGGTAGGCGGCGTCGTCGATATGCAGCGGGCGCACCCGGTCGGCGCGGGTGAATCGTCGCCGTTCGGCCGGATACAGGTACGGATTGTCGACAGCGATGACCGGCAACGCACCCACGTCGGGCACCTCGTCGGCGACGAGCATGAGAACCACGGCAGCACGGGCACGGTCGAGGATGTCGCGGCGTCGGGCTGCGGGGTCAGCGGGGTCGACGGCGACGAATGCCGCGCCAGCCCGGGCGATCGCCACGGTGGCCACCACCCCGAACACCGACCGCGGCAGGTGACAGGCCACCACCTGACCCGGTCCGATCCCCTGCTCCCGCAGCCGCCATGCGAGCGCGTCGGCGAGGCGGTCGATGTCGCCGTAACGCAGCGGGGCACCGCATCCGGGAATGCGGTGCGCGGCATCGTCGATGGCGATCGCCGACGGTGTGGCGAGCTGCGCGTCGAGCAGTTCGGCCAGCGTCTCCGGCGGTGGTGGCTTCACCCGCCGCGCTTCCGAGCCACCGAGGAGGTCGGCACCGGTCCGTTCGGGTTGTGCCACAGCCTGTTCGAGAACCGACCCGAGGAGCGAGGCCAAGGCGTCGAGTCGAGGTTGGTCGGTGACGCGTTCCCCGCAGGTGAGATCGAGGTGCGCGCGACCGTCGCGGCGGTGGCTCATCACGTCGATGCCGAACAATGGTGCGGCAGCGCCGGAGTAGCGCGATGCCACGTCGTCGGGGACGGCGCCGAGGACGACGTCGAACAGTGGGCGTCCGGCGCGGTCGCGGTCGGGGTCGGCGATTCGGCCGATCTCGAAGAGCGGGAGGTCGGCGTGGGCGAGCGCGCCGACGTCGGTGGCGGTGACGGCGGCGAGGAGGTCGGTGAACGGGACGTCGAGGTCGATGCGGGTGTGCAGCGGGACGGCGCGGGCGAAGAGTCCGGGGACGTCTGCCAGGCGCGGGTCGACTCGCCCGGACAGTGCGGTGCCGATGGTGACGACGTCGCTGCCGGACTGTCGGGCGAGGATCATCGCGAGGACGGTGTGCAGCGCGATGAATGGGGTGCTGCGCGCATCGGCGGCGAGCGCGTCGAGTTGCGCGGTGGTCTCTGCCGAGAGCACCACCGCACTGTGTCGGGGCCGGCCGCCGGCGGGTGCACCGAGGTCGATTTCGGGGAGTTGCAGCGTGGCAACGGGTTCGGTGAACACCGACGTCCAGTAGGCGATGAGTTCGGCGCGGCGGGAGGCGAGGGCGTCGAGGCGCCACTGGGTGTAGCGCCGGTAGTCGACGGCCGGAAGGGTGGGCGCGGTCAGCGCCGTCCGCAGGATCGGCAGCGTTTCGCCATCGGCGACGATGTGGTGGACGACCACGAGAACCCATGTGGTGGCGTCGTGTTCGGCGAGGGCGAGGCGCCACGGGAGGCTCGTCGTCAGGTCGATGGGCTCGGCCAACGCGGCGAGTGCCTCGCCGATGTCGGCGACCTCGGTGACCGCGAGCGCACCCAGATGGGTCCGGACGTCGGCGTCGGCCCAGCGCTCCTGGTAGGGCGTGCCGTCGTCGGCGATCGGGAAGCTGGTGCGCAGCGCGTCGTAGGTCACGGCGACGGAGGTGAGTGCGCCGCGCAGGTCGTCGATTCTGCCGTCCCAGATCTCGGCGACCGGGATCGCCATGGTCATGAGGTATCCGGTGCGGTCGGGTTCGGCACGCCACCGCAGCCACAG
The DNA here is from genome assembly GCF_059511865.1 of Gordonia sp. YC-XJ4. Lineage (NCBI taxonomy): Bacteria > Bacillati > Actinomycetota > Actinomycetes > Mycobacteriales > Gordoniaceae > Gordonia > Gordonia sp. YC-XJ4. Next base: position 1,355,699 of record NZ_CM183447.1, on the reverse strand, counting down.
GTCCTCTTGCTCGGGCGCCAGTGGGAGCCGATCAGGTTCAATGCGAACACCATCCAGATCGGGCACACCGTCCGTCGCCACGGCGTCCAGCGCGGCCAGATCCCGCACGGTGGGCCCGGCGAAGACGGCGGTCACCGAGATCGCGAGCCCTGATTGAGACAACCGGCTGGCGAGCCGTGCCGCCGACAGCGAGTTGCCGCCCACGGCAAAGAAGTTGGTGTCGGCGGTGATGGGTGGCGCATCACCGAGGGTGGCGGCCATCGCGTCGGCAACCAGCTGTTCGCGATCGGTCAGCTCCCCCGGCTCACGCACGTCGGACGTAGTGAGGCTGCGCAGCAACGCTTGCCGATCGAGTTTGCCGTGTGCGGTCAGCGGCCACCGGTCGACGAATCCGATCCGCGCGGGCACCTGATGCGCGGGAAGTGCTGCGGCACAAGCATCCAGAAGGGTCGACTCGTCGGCGTCGCCGATCACGAATCCGATGAGCCGCTCGTCGCCGGGCTGTGCACCCGAGTCGACGACGACCCGCGCGTCATTAACGCCGGGCACGGATCGGAGTACCGCCACGACGGCGGCGGGTTCGACGCGGTATCCGCGGATCTGCACTTGATCGTCGGTGCGGCCGAGGTAGGCCAGTCGGCCGTTGGACAGGCGGCGCACCAGGTCGCCGGTGCGATAGCGGCGTGTGCCGTCGGGTGCGGCGACGAAGCGTGCCGCGGTTTCGGCGGGGTCGACGTATCCGCGGGCGAGTTGTGTTCCGGTGAGGTACAACTCGCCGCGTCCGCCGATCGGCACCGGTCGGCCCTGTATGTCGAGGACTTCTGCGCCGACGCCGGCCAGTGGTCGGCCGATGAGGGGTCGGTGGTCATCGACGTCGATGTCGCCGCCGGTCACCTGGACGGTGGTTTCGGTGGGTCCGTACATGGTGACGAGCCGGACGTCGGGATGCAGGAGTGTCCACTGCTGCAGCGCGGTCGGGTCGAAGGCTTCGCCGCCGAGCACCAGGCACCGCAGCGTCCGTAGCCGGTGTGCGCCGATCGTCGGGTCGGTGAGCCGGACGAACGACGTGGGCGTGTGGGCGAGGATGGTGACGCCGTGGTGGTCGAGGGCGTCGACGAAGCGCTCTACGTCGACGACGTCGTCGCGGCTCACGATCGCGACGGTGCCGCCCGAGGTGAGCGCCCCGAAGATCTCCCACACCGACACGTCGAAGGTGGGGGCATGGGTGCACGCCCACACGTCGCCCGGTCGGGGGTCGATGAGGTCGCGGGAAGCGGCGAGCATGGCGGCCAGTCCGGCGCGGGTGGCGATGACGCCCTTGGGTGTTCCCGTCGAGCCGGAGGTGTGCATGACGTAGGCATCGCCCGGGGTCGTCGCCGTCTCGCACCGCGCGAGCATCGCCGCGACCCGCTCCTGCGGTGCGGCCGGGTCGATCGGCACGACCACCGCGTCGGCCATCAGCACGCCGACCATCGCGACGACCGCATCCACCGACGGCGGCAACGTCAACGGGACCCTCTCACCGGCCCCCACGCCGCTGTCCGCAAGGTCCGCGGCATACGCGCTCGCTCGCGCCAGCAGGTCCGCATACGTCAGCGAACCGTGTTCGTCCGCAACGGCGGTCGCCTCCGGATGACGCGCGGCCACGGTCCGCAGCAGGTCGAGCACATCGGCGGGGTCGGCGGTGCGGGCAGGCGACTCGATCGGCTCTGCGGCAGGCAACAGATCCTCAACACGAGCATCCGTAGCCGTCGCCAATCCCCGCAGCAACGCGAGGAATCGTTGCAGCAGAACAGGTCCGGCGGCGGGGTCGACGTGGTGCTCGGCCACCGACAGCGCGATGGTCATGCCGGTGCCGGTGTCGCGGACGGTGACTTCCAGTGCGGTGCGCGCCTGCCCGGTGGGCAGCGCCTCGTACTCGGCGACGCCCGGCGGAATCGGCGGCGTGACGTCGTGGTCGAGGAGCACGGGTGGCACCGTCACCGGTGCGGTGTCGGCGTGCGCCATGGCCGCGGCGAATGTAGTGTGCGCCTGCGCCAGCGCGTCAGCGACACGTGATGAGCGAATACCGCTGGCGCGCAGCGGAACGGTGCGTGCGAGCATCCCGACGAGGCCATGGGTGGCCGGGTCGTCGCGGCCGGCGACAGGGATGCCGATGACGGCGTCGTCGGTGCCGGTGATCTCGGCGAGGGTGGCGGCGAGCGCCACCCAGAGCAGCGCGTACACGGTGGTTCCGGCGTCGGCGGCCCGCTGTGCCAGGGCGGCGGCGGTGGCCGCGTCGAGCGTCGAGTGCTCCACCACAGCCGGTCCGGCGGTCAGCCCGGTGGGGCGCGGGTCGGGCGGCTCGGGCAGTGCGAGTGTGGTGGGGGCACCGGCGAGGTGGGTGGTCCAGTAGTCGGCGTCGGCCGGCACGCGTCGCGCGCCCAAAAGCGGTTGCGGCTCGGGCCACTGCGGCGCCGAACCGTCGCGTCGGGCGTCGAGGGCGTGCAGGAAGTCGGTGACCAGCACCGGCACCGACCATCCGTCGACGACGATGTGGTGGGCCACCAGGATCAGCTCGGCGCCGTCCGCGGAGATCACAGCCCGCCAGCCGCAGTCGCGGCTCAGGTCGAACGGTGTGCGCACCGCCTCGCGCTCATCTAGGTCGGTGATCGGCGTAATCTCTTCCGCCGAGAGCACCCGTGGCACAGGCTCCTCGTCGACCTCGGGGTAGATCGTCCGCAGCGCCTCGTGCCGGTCGGCGACGTCACGCAGCGCGGCCTCAACCACTTCCCGACTGGTGCTGCTGGTCAACCGGATTCGCACGGCGAGGTGATAGGCCGCGGACGGTTCGACGCGATTGAGAATCCACAAAGCCCGTTGTGCCGCAGTCAGTTGCGTCGCAGCGAGCGGCTTACCCACCGCCACCTCGGCGGGCCGGCCCACCAGCGTGGTGAGCGCCGACACCGTCGGATGGGCGAACACGTCGCCGACGGTGACCCACCGCTGCGGTCCGCTGAGCTTGGCGGCCAGCCGTGCCGCCGACAGCGAGTTGCCGCCCAGGGCAAAGAAGTTGGCGTCGGCGTCCACGGCGTCGATGCCGATGACCTCGGCGATCACCGCGGCGACCTGCTGTTCGGCCTCGGTGAGCGGTCGCGCGGGTGCGGCTGATGCGGTGATCGCCGTGAGGAGTGCTGAGCGATCGAGTTTCCCGGTGTCGGTGACGGGCCACGCGGCGACAACGCCGACGCGCGACGGCACCGCATAGGCGGGGAGTTGGGCGGCGCACTCGGTGCGGAGGACGGCCTCGTCCAATGCGTCAGAGCCGGTGACCGCGGCGACGAGCCGTTCGTCGCCGGCGCGGGTGCCGGGTCCGACGAGGACGCGGGCGTCGGTGACGCCGGGTAGTCGGCGCAGGACGGCGGCGATCTCAGCGGGTTCGATGCGGTGGCCGCGCAGCTGGATCTGGTCGTCGGTGCGGCCGAGGTAGGCGAGGCGGCCGTCGGGCAGGATGCGCACGAGGTCGCCGGTGCGGTACATGCGTGCGCCGGTCTGTTCGGGGTCGGCGACGAAGCGGGTGGCGGTCGCCGCGGCCGCGTTGAGGTAGCCGCGAGAGACCTGCCGCCCGGAGACGTACAGTTCGCCGCGCCCGCCGGCGGGGACGCGGCGTCCGCGGGCGTCGCGGACCGAGAGGTGTACGCCGTCAAGCGGTGTGCCGATGATGCTGCGGGCGTCGGTGGTGTCGACGTCGGCGGCGGTGAGATGCACGGTGGTCTCGGTGATGCCGTACATGTTGATCAAGCGCGTGCCGGGATGGGTTGTCGCCCAATCATGTAGCGCGGTGGGGTGGAGGGCTTCGCCGCCGAAGACGACGGTCCGCAATGCCGGCAGATCGCCGTCGTCGCCGACGATCTCGGGGTCGCTGAGCCGGGCGAAGGCGGTGGGTGTCTGCGACAAGATGGTGACGCCGTGGGTGGCGAGGGCGTCGAGGAGCAGGCGTGGGTCGCGGACGGTGGTGCGGTCGAGCACGGCGATGCGGCCGCCGGAGGCCAACGCCCCGAAGATCTCCCACACGGAGAAGTCGAAGGCGTAGGAGTGCGCCCAGCTCCACACGTCTGCGGCGCCGGCGCCGACCACGTCGAGGGTGGCGCCGAGCATGGTCGCGAGGTTGTCGCGGCTGACGCTGACACCCTTGGGTGTTCCGGTGGAGCCGGAGGTGAAGATGACGTACGCCTCGCCGGGCGCGCGGTGGTCGGCACTGCGCGCACTGGTCGAGGGACCGCGGGCTTCGACGTGCAGGTCGTCACCGATGATCGCGACAGGTGTTGCGGCGTCGAGGAGTTCGTCGATGCGTGACTGCGGGTGGTCGGGGTCGATGGGGACGTAGGCGGCGCCGGCCATCAGAACCGCGACCATCGCGATGATCGTGTCCGACGATCGGCTCATCTGCAGGGCGACGCGATCGCCGTCGCGGACCCCGGTGCGCAGCAGGGTGATTGCCAGCGTGCGGGCGCGGGCGGCGAGTTGGCTGTAGGTGAGGTCGCCCCGTGTGTCGGTCACGGCGACGGCGTGCGGGGTGCTCCGGGTGTGCGGGATGAGTGCGCGGATCGGGTCGAGGGTGGGGGTGCGTCGCGGGGCTGGTGCGGGAGCGGCGACCGGCGGTAGCTGGTGCCTGATCACCGTGTCGGCGGTCGCGTCGGCGAGCTGGGTGACGGCCTCCACGAACGCGTCGAGGAGTAGTTCTGCGCCGGTCGGGTCGACGCGGCGCTCGTCGACCGTCATCCGGATGTCGAGGCCGTCGGTGGTGTCGGTGATGGCGAATTGCAGTGCGGTCTGGGCGAATCCGGTGTCGAGGGGACGGACTGTGCGAAGCAGGGTGCCGGTGGTGTCGATGACGTCCGGGAGTGTGACGGCTGTGGTGACGAGTACGTCGGCGAGGCCGGCGGGTGCGGCGTCGGCGTGACGTACCGCCTCGGCGAGGGTGGCGTCGGTGCGCGTCAGCGCTTCGCCGAGCCGCTGGTCGAGGGTGGCGGTGTGCCGTAGGGGTAGGGTGCGCACGAACATGCCGACGCGTCCGAGGTCGGCGGTGGTGGCGCGGCCGCTGGTCGGCACCGACAGCACGACGTCGTCGAGGCCGGTGATGCGGGCGAGTACCGCGGCCAGCGTGATCCGCAACAGGGCTGCGATGGTGCCGCCGGCCGCAGCGGCGGTCTGCGCGAGCCGTTCACGAGAGGTGGTGTCGAGGTGGCGGTGGTGATAGCTCACCGGCCCGGGCCGCGCGGGTTCGGGCAGTGCCGAGCGGTCGGGTGCGCCGTCGAGGTGGGTGCTCCAGAAGGTCTGCGCCGCAGCAGTATCGGTGGGGTCGGGGGTGATCGACGCACTGAACGGAGCTGCCGGGCTGGGCCAGCTGGGTGCGTGGCCGTCGCGGCGGGCGTCGACGGCAGTGAGGAAGTCGGTGACGAGGATGGGGAGGGAAGCGCCGTCGACGGTGATGTGGTGGGCGACGAGGACCACCGAGATGGCGTCGCCGGAGTCGTCGATGGTGGCTCGCCAGGCGGGGGCCGCGCCGAGGTTGAACGGCGCGGTGGCTGCGGCGTGGATGCCGGGCTCGTCGAGGGGTGCGGTGGTGACCGGTAGGTGGTCGGCGAGGTGCGCGGCGGAAAGAACTCGTGCGGTGGCCGTTCCGTCGTCGGCGGCGTCGAAAACGGTACGCAGCGCCTCGTGTCGGGTGGCGACGTCGGTGAGTGCTGCGGTGAGGACGGACGTGGTGATCGCCGGCGCGAATTCGAGGTGGACGGGCAGGTGATAGGCGGCGTCGGCGGGGTTCAGACGGTGTGCGAGCCAGAGTTCTTGTTGGGGGCGGGTGGGTCGGTAGTGGTCGCGGGTGGTCTGCGACGTGAGCGCGGGGGCTGTGTGTGTCGGTGCGGCGGCGAGTCGGGCGGCGATGTCGCGCAGTGTGGTGGCGGCGGTGATGTCGGCGATGGTGAGGACGCGGCCGGTGGCGGTGGCGAGGCGTCCGACGATCTCCATCACCGATAGCGACGTTCCGCCGAGGTCGATGACGGAGGCGAGCATCGACGGCTCGTCGACGTCGAGTACAGCGGATACCGTTGCCGCGACCAGAGTTTCGTCAGCGTCGGCGGGTGGCTCGTACGCGATCGGTGTGATCGGGATCTGCGCGAGGAGGGTGGCGACGGCGCGTCGGTCGAGTTTGCCGGTGGTGCCGAGTGGGAGTTCGTCGACGGCGACCACGCGGCGTGGCCACATCATCGACGGCAGTGTTGCGAAGAGGTGCTGGCGCACGGTGGCGGCGAGGACGGTGGGGTCGTCGGTGTCGGTGGTGATCGCGACGTCGATGGTGGTGCCCTGTGTGTTGTGGACGGCGATGGCGACGGCTGCGTCGACGCCGTCGACATCGGCGGCGGTGCGTTCGATTTCGGCGGGTTCGATGCGGACGCCGTGGACGGAGATCTGGTCGTCGTTGCGGCCGTGGAATTCGAGGAGTCCGGTGGTGGGGTCGATGCGGGCGAGGTCGCCGGTGCGGTACATGCGGGTGCCGGGTTGCCAGGGGCAGGCAACGAATCGGGCGGCGGTGAGGTCGGTGCGGTCGAGGTATCCGAGCGCGAGTTGCGCTCCGGCGAGATAGATTTCGCCGATCATTCCCGTCGGTTGTGGGCGGAGCCGGTGGTCGAGGAGGTAGGCGGCCATGCCGTCGACGGCGGTGCCGATCGGGGTGGGCCGGTCGGTGGGGATCGGTGCATCCAGGGTGGCCACCGTCGCATACAGCGTGGCCTCGGCCGGCCCGTACGTGTTGCGCAAAATGCGTTGAGGTGAGACCTGATTCGCGACGGCCGGCGGCAGTGTTTCGCCGATGGTGCCGACCACCCACGGCAGTTGATGGGTGGGGATGCGCGCGATGAGCGACGGGGTGGCGTACAGGTGGGTGACGGCGTTCTCGACGAGTGCTGTGCCGAGGCCGGCGTCGATCGACGGGATCGGTACCAGGGTGTAGCCGAGTCCCGCGCAGGCGAGCATCTCGAAGTGCGCGATGTCGAAGGCCGGTGACGCGACCGCCGCCAGCCGTCCCGGCCCGTTCCCGTCGTCGAGCAGCGACTCCGCATCCCGGATCAGGTTCGCCAGTCCCCGATGCGGTACCGCAATACCTTTGGGCTCCCCCGTCGTCCCCGACGTGAACACCACATACGCCACGTCGTCCACCCCCGGCTTGTCGCCGCCGCCCTCTATCCGGTGGTCGAGGCGATCGTCGCCTTCCCCCCGCTGATCGGCGCTATTTGATCGATGGTCGGCGCTATTTGATCGATGGTCGAGGTGCGAGGCGCCCCCATGCGCCGAGCCTCGAGACCCCCGCAGCCCACCACCAAACTCAACCCTCTCCTCCGACACCACACACACCGGCCCCGCCACCCGCAGAATCGTCTCCACCCGCACCCGCATCAACGAAGGATCAACGAGCAATATCGCCGCCCCACTCCGCGCAACCGCCCACCACGCAACCACCTGCTCCACCCCGCGCGGCAGCGTGATCGCCACGGTCTCCCCCGGCCGCGCCCCATACCCGCGCAACTCTTCGGCGAACTCCGTTGCCCGCTCATCGAGTTCGGCGAACGTCAACGCGTCCTCGCCACACGCTCCGCCGTCGACGGCAATCCGATCACCGAACCGCTCGACGGTCTCATCGAGGATCTCCGTCAACACCCGCGCCCGCGCCGGCGTCGACACCGCAGCCGGCTCCTCCACCACCATCGGCAGATCGTCGACAGCCACCTCCCCACCCTCGACAAGAGCCGTCGCCACCTCCCCCAGCAGCGCGACGATCTGCCGATGATGCTCGACGACATCGGCCTCGTCGTACCGATTCGGGTTGGCTTCGAGTTCGACGACGAGCGAACCGTCCACGCTCGGGTCGCCTTCAGTGTCGGGATAGATGTTGAGCGACAGGTCGTCGACGGGTCCGGTGGTCAGGGAGTGGAAGGTGGCGGTGAACTCTCCGAACTGGATCTTCCGGTCGAACATCATGATGTTGAGCACGGGTCCGGTGATAGGGCCGCCGTGGTCGGCGACGATGTCGTCGCGCCGGTAGCGCTGATGCCGCAGTGCGCCCATGAGCGCGCTTTGCGTGGAGCGCAGCGCATCCCCGACGGTGCTTGCCGAGCCAACCCCGGTCCGCACGGGCACGAAATTCAAGGTCGGCAGCGGAGTATTCCGCAGAGCAGCGACAGTTCTCGCGGCGACCGCGAGATCGATGACGACGTCATCACGGTCGGTGATGCGCGCGAAGTACGCAGCCAAGGTGGTCGCGATGAGCGCCGGGAGCGTGGTGGTGCGCTCCTCCGCAGCACGTCGCAGTGTGCCCATCATGGGAGTAGGGATAAGCGCCGACACTCTCCGGTTAATCGCTTCCGGCGGCCCGACATGCAGCGACGGGGACGGGGTTCCGCCACCAACACCGTCGAGCACGGTGCGCCAATAATCACGGTCGGTCTGGAAGCGGCGTGAGGCGCGGTACTCTGCGTCGGCTCGGGCGGGAGCGCGCAGGTCAGGAATGATCGGAGCGCTGACATCGGGAGCACCGCCGAGGATCTCGCCGATTCTCGAGAGTCCGCGGCTCATATAGTTGAAGGCACCGAGCCCGTCGGTGACGATGTGGTGCGTCCGTTGGAAGAGTACGAATCGAGTGCTGCTGAGCTCGAACAGGATTCCTCGAGCAAGCCTGTCGGCGAATGGATCGACAGGTTTGGACACGTCCTCGCGCATCGTCTCCAGCACCTTGCCGAATGGATCCTCCTCGTTCCGAAGGTCAATGTGCTCCACGAAGTCGTGCAGTGTCGGGTCGTAGACGCCGGTCGTACCGGACGCATCTGAGCCCAGCGTGATCTGCGCTGAGCGGCCAACACGGACTTCGTCCCGCAATGCACACAGGAATCGTGATACATCGAGTCGACCCTCAAGGACAATGTAGTTTGCGACGTTCAGCGGCACGCGCGCCATCGCGGTTTGTCGGTGCAGCAGCAACCTCTGCGCGTCGTTAAGCAAGAACTCGTATCCGCCGACGATGCTGAGGGTAGTCACGTGCCACCCCGGGTGCGGCGTCGTGGAGCTGCGGCAGACCACGTCTGCGCCAATTCAAGACAATTCAATGGGTACATAACGCGAAGTTCGGCAATCCACAATACTACCTCGATACAATCATTGGCGAACCGCCAGGCCGATGTTTTAAAGAACGCTAACAACTCGGCTCGGAGCGCCGTCCGAAGTTAGATATCCGTAGTATCGATCGCCGTAGGCACGGAACATTCGCCTGTCCCCATTCAGAACACTGCCCAGGACATTCGCATGTCCCTCACGCAGGGCCGACAGCCCTAGCTCGATATCCTGAGATCTTGAACGCCCCGACAGAGCAACAAAAACGAATCCATCCACATGCTGAGACAGTACAACTGCATCAATCACTGGCTTTACAGGAGGAGTGTCAATAACAATCAAGTCGAAAGAATTAGCCAGCGCGGATAGCACGCTACCCGTCTGTTCAGTATCCAAAAGCTCCGCTGGATTAGGAGGAATCTCGCCACAGGGTAAAACCCAGAAACCGTACGTCGATTTCTGAACAAAGTCCAAAACGTCACCATCGCGCCTCAGTGCCGACGTAAGACCAGCCTCGGTTCCGATGCCCAAAATTGAAGAAATGCTAGGCCTTCTCAAATCAGCTTCGACGACGATGACCCGTTTGCCCATTTCCGCGTAGGACGCTGCCAAATTCAACGAAGTTGATGTCTTCCCCTCTCCCGGGAGGCAGCTGGTTACGGCAATAATCGTAGGCGGACAATCTACATTAGCGAATCGAATATTCGAACGTAGACGGCGAAACGCCTCCGCAGCACCACCTGAACCAGACGAGAAATCTACTAGAGTTCGCTGACGAACAGTATCGTCATCCGGAATCGATGCCAACACAGGAACACCACCACCAACCGCAGCAAGTCGATCTGCCGAATCCACCCTGGAAGAATAACGCGCACGGAAAACAACAAATAGTCCACCAGCTATCAGTCCTGCAACCAGACCGAACACCAGATTCATCTTCGTGTTCGGCGACACTGCGAAAGACGGAGGTTCTGCGGGCGAAACCACAGACAGCTTCGCCAACGACGAATCGGAACCCAAAGGGGTCTCAAGGGCCGCTACGCGAGCAGACGTAGCCGAGGCAACAGCATTCGCCAACTGCGCAGCCGCATCTGGAGCCCCGCTGCGAGCGGTCACAGTTAGTAACACCGTCTCAGGCGACCAGTCTGTAGACACCAATCGTCGCGCAGCGTCTACGCCGCCCGGAAGGCTCGTCTGACGAACAGCGTCCTCCAGCACCACCGTCGAAGTCGCGAGTCTCGCGTACGACGCCACACGTTGTTGTGAAGCAAGATTTCCCTGATAAACCGATTGCACATTACTATCGCCACCGGCGATGGTGACGTACATCGTAGCACTAGCTGCATAGACCGGGCGCTGAACGAGAGAAATACCCGTCGCTACACAACCACCCAACAGAGCTAAGATCACCAACCAATACCAACCCGCCTTCAAAGCACCTGCTCCCGACAGCAAGAACAACGGTGGGCGCAAGCTACTTTCACCAGCCATGACTTATACCTCCTTCTGAGTTTGAATAGTCAAGAACAATCTCAACCTGCGGAAACAACTCTTGCGGGATTACCAACTACCACAGCCATCGGCGGCACGTCACATACAACTACCGCACCCGCCCCGACAACAGCGCCCTCACCAATAACCACGTCACCTAAAATGATCGCGCTCGCTCCGATATCAACGTCGTCCTTGATTACTGGTACGCCGCGCTCGGTGGCGCCGATCGTGACCCCGTGCCTCAATAACACACCACGGCCTAGAATTGCGTCGGCGTGCACAACAAGTCCAAATCCATGCCGCACGCAGAGACCACTTCCGATGACAGTGCGCGTCGGAATATCGATGGAAAACACAATTAGTGAAACTATACGTTGAATGACCCGAAAGGGTAAACCTATGACCCGCACACACAACAATTTCGAATTTCTCAGGTACGAGGCCGATCGAAAGGTAAACAACCAAACGAACTCTACATAGAAGCCACGGTTGGAACGCCAGTCGTCGGCTACGCAACCAAGATACTCTTTCAAAGAAGAACCTCTCTCTCGCTATGACTATTTATAGCGCCGCTGGCGGCACCAGACTTCGTGGAGCCTACGCACGACCTGCCGCGCGACGACGCCGACAGACCGAACAAGATAACACAGCACAGGTACAAAGCTGCACCACTCGAAAGAAGGTTAGCGGCAAGCGAATTCACGGCAACGCAACCAAACACCGCTGCGGCACAAGCCAAGAAAGGCCTCGCAAGCGGGTCGGAACGCCACCTGCCCGCTAGAGAGGCGGAAAGTAACACAACCAACACCGCAACCAAGACCACGCCGACAACCCCACCTTCGACGAGTAACTGGACATACACGCTATGAGCAGGACCACCGTAGGGCTGAACAGGTCCAAGTGTCGAACCACCGCCGAATCCAAAAATAGGACGGTTCTCCCACTTGGCAATCAAAGCCGACCAGTTTAGGAGGCGCCATTCGAAGCTATTCTCACTAACTCCAGATGAGATCGCTCTTGTAACATCCGAGCCGAGAATCTCACGGACTCGGTCGCCCACAGAAGTGAACAGGTATAACCCAATAGCAATTGAAGAACAAGCGAATAAGAAGATCAGTCTTTCCATAGCAGAACGACCTAGCAACAGTCCCAACACAACAACTCCAAGCAATCCGCTCGCTGCCGAATTCAGACTCTCTGTCAATAGAACGGCGATTAGGCAGACGACCGCAAGCGCAGCAAACGACGGTTTTCTATACTGCCAAAACAGCCAGACGCTAAAAACCAGCGATATTGCACAGAACGAGCCTGCGGCGTTAGCGTGCACGAAGCTTCCTGCAGCACGCATGTTGAGGCCTATCGTCTGGCGCGGAAAACAAAGGTAGCCTACTATAAGAAAAAGCGCTGGCGCCGTTGCTGCGACTACCATCGAACCGAGAAAGTCAGGCACCTGCGAACTAGTGCTTCGGGGATAGCGTAATGAACGAAAAGCAATCGAGCAAAGTGCCCCAAGGGGCAATAGTGAGGACAAACTCAGGAGGTACACAGAGGAATCAAGCGAAAGGCCAAACGAGCTAAAGTACGTTACGCCAGAGACAATCAGAAATATTAAGAAGACGACCGAAGGTGTCGAAGGCTGAAGCCAAAACCTTGGGACATGAAACGCGTAAAGGACCCAAAGGTACACCGACAAGCCAATAATAATTGCACCACTTGGCAATAGCCCGACGCCCGCCGCATGGCCGATCTCACAGAAGGCACGGGCGAGGACGCATGTGCAAACTGCGACATCCAAGCGCACGCACGGCACGGAAATCACCGCGACCAACCCAAAAGCGACTAGAGCTAACCCGTATATGATAATTTCCACACTTTCCACACTTCCAGACTCGGGTGAGAAATACTACGAAATTCCCGGAAGAAGCGGCGTTCAGACTCGATACCTGTCACCAAACACACGTTGATCGGCACGTCTCACTCCACGAAGAAGTGCATACCGATCCAAACGCGGAAGCTGACTAGCGAAATCAACTAGCTCAGACCTAAATCGAGAATACTCCTGCGCAAGGTGACAGCTATCCTGCTGACCCAGCCCACCTGTCAGGTACTGCCAGACGCCATATCTGGTACCCAACACTTTCCCTGAAAGAATTTTGTGTACCTCACTCAGCTCGCGCGACGACGAACGTCGTCGCATAAACGCCCGGTTCTTAGTAACCTGATTGGTATGGTGACGGTACGCTAAACAGTGGACTCTATCGCGAACTAGCGGTACGCCTCGCGCCGCGGCGCGCATCCATAGATCGTAGTCTTCGGCAGGGACATTTCGATACCCTCCAAGAGTCCGGAGTACCTCCCGATCAGCAATCATCGTAGGATGCGCTACGGGATTCTCGAGAAGGAGAAGACCAGAAATCGAACTCGGGCCGAGTTGTACAGGCGCAACGGGCCTCGGTACACGGAACCCAGAACCAAAATGAAGAACATTGCTGAACAAGATGCTCCCAGGGCGGAATATACGGAGTTGATGCCTGAATCGCCACGGCATGCAAACGTCATCCGCGTCCATTCTAGCGACCGTCGCGTAAGTAGACATCCCGATCAGCAAGTTCAGTGTCGCAGCGATACCGATCGGCTCGTCGTACGCTATAATGCGGAGCCGTGGATCGCGGATGTTCTCCAGGCGACCCGAGGTGTTATCGGTACAACCGTCACACCCGACGATTAACTCGGATGACTCCTCAGGCATGGCCCGCAACGTACTTCGAACCGCACGCTCGATTGTTTCACCGCCGTTACGCACAGGCAAGACGATTGATAGCCCCATAGCAATCTCCAGTCCTCGATTAATCACCAAACGCCAGATCGTATCTTGTTAGCGAAATACTTGCCGCAAAACATCAGTATCGATGCCCAAACAAGAAACGTCAAAAACAACAATGTCGAACTAGAGTCACTTACTACGATGCCACTGGCAACCCCCCCGAAGCAAACTCCAAAGCAAGCTATGGATGGTGCCGATAAAACACCAGACTCCCTAAGTTGCTCCCAATCTGCCCAAACAAGGACTATAGCTGTGCAGGCATATCCGAGAACCGAAGATACCGCAGCGCCGAGGATGCCTATCCACGAAATAAGAAAGAAGTTTGCCACGATCGTTACACCAGCACCGAGAGCTGTGTATATCCAAATCCGTCCGGTAACCCCACGCGATATTGTGGCAAAGTTAATGAGCACATAGCCTATACCTGCCAGCCACAGAGATAAACCTAGAACCGCAACTGATGGTCGCGCCGACGAGAAGTCGGCAGGATAGAGAAACGACACCATAAGAGGGCCAAGGCAGCTCAATGCTATTGCTATGATAGATATACCGCAGACCTGCCAATGAACGGCCATTCTGAATCCAGTGGCCCGGTTACCGCTGTGGGCTCTTTCCCCGCGTGGTAAGAAGTCCGCCATCTGGGGCGCGAAGTAGCGGCAGAGTTCAACCGTGATTGCAAGCGCTGCATTATTGAACTGGGACGCCACCGCGTATCTGCCCACATCAACCGACCCAACGAGTCTGGCCATTATCGGGCGGTCGGAGGATGTTTGCAGCCATTGGAATAGCTTGCTTGGGACCAGTGGCAACCCCATCCTCGAACTCGACCGAGTCTGAAGGCCATCGAGGATCCGGAACTTCGGCCGGGTGCTGTGGTGAAACCATCCGAACAGCCATACAGCGATCGAGGCAACTAAGTCGCTGAACGCCCACATTATTAGCGGCGATGTCGCGTGGACGGTAAGACCGATTTTCAGCGAGAACTGTAACGCCGTAAAACCTATAGCCGCGACAAAGAAACGTCTTACATCGGTATTGATTCGGTAGATTGTAACGTTGACGGCATACCCTATGCTATAAAGGCATGCGCTGACTAGCTCGACTAGTACCGCGAAATACCACTCGCCTAGATTAGCAACACAAGCAACCGCGACACCGAGCCCCAGAACGAGGAGCGCCAAGCTGTTGACGGCGTACACCACTCCTATCGGTTCAGCAATTCCCTGCTGCTCTGCCGTCACAGACATGCCTCTGGAACGATGAAAGATGACAGTGTCTTGTCCAGCAACCAAGACAGCGCTGCCAAGCAGGAAGAGCGTTGTCAACACACTCGCGCTGCCGAAATCGCTGAGCGAAAGCTGACGCGCTAACAAAGGGAGTGCAACGAACGGTATCAGTTTCTGCAGCATCGCTGGCACGATGAAAGTTCCGGCGCCGAGGATGCTCCGGCGTCGAGGGGTTCGCACCTCGTCTCCTTGCCCAGGCAAGGCACGGGGGCTACTCACTAAACCCTCGAGATTCGAGGTATAACGACAGAGCAGCACGAATCTGCGCCGGCATCACCCTCTGGTGCACGCTCGCCCCATCTAGACTTCTGGCGGGTGCGCCGACGGCCAGGCATCGCGACGGAATAGATTTGTTGACCACGGCGTTTGCGCCTACAACGACGTTGTCCCCTAATTCCACGCCACCGAACACCACTGCACCAGGACCAATGTAGACACCATTCCCAATGTTTGGTGCGTGCCCGTTCAACTCGCCGATATTAGTAGAGCTATGGAGTCTGCAAAATGCGCCAGCACGCGCTTTGTTGTTTACAATTACTGAGCCGTAGTGCGGTATACTTAATCCCGGACCGAAGACTCCCGGTGGAACGCTCACACCGAGTTTCATTCCGACCATTTTCAAGCGTGCACGCAGAACCAAAGCCAGGGGCAATACCACGGGCCACCGCACTGACAAGTCATTTAGTAACTCGGCGCGCCGCAGAATACGTTGATAATACAATGTTGGATACTTTAGCCGATACCACGCTCGCCACCGGCTGATCCCATACGCAGCCAGGTCGGCCGCCATCGCTACAGCATACTTCTCCTGCACTCCTATCAACTCCTCGGTCATAACGCGTGCCGCTCCGCCGCTTGCGAAAGATACCAATCGGTCTGTCTAGATACACCTTCTGCAAGAGAAACTCGAGGTGACCAGGCTAGCTGAGCCTTGGCAGCCCGGTTCGTGCCTCCCGTCTGAAACACGTCGCCGGCGACGGCCGCTATATACTTGACGCGGAGCTCACGGTGAAGCCTTACACCAATCTGGCCAATGACCTCATTAACCGATACAGTGCTTCCTCCGCAAATGTTGAATACGGAACCTGGCTCAACATCACAGTTCCCAGCCGCGATGTTCGCGTCAACAACATCGCTGACGAAAGTAAAGTCTCGAAGCTGGGTACCGTCCCCGTATACTTGGATCTCAGACCCTGATGAACCGCTCGAGATGAATCTACTTATAGCCATATCAGGCCGCTGACGCGGTCCATAGACTGTAAAGTATCGGAGCGAGACAGTAGGGACACCGTAATTATTTGCGTACAACCTGCAAAGATGTTCGCCCGCAAGTTTGCTAACACCATAGGGACTATAAGGCCTAGGAAGATCTTCTTCGCTGGTGGGATACGAAACCGCATTTCCGTACACTGACGAAGATGAAGCGTAGACGAACCGCTCGACGCTCGACGCCGTTTTCACGACTTCCAGCAGGCGCTGCGTAGCATTGATGTTCCACTGAGTGTATTCAGTGAACGAAGCGCCCCAGGACTTCCTGACGCCTGCTTGTCCTGCCTGATGGTATACGATTGAGACACCGTCCAAGAGTTCGCGCAGGTCTATAGAGTTGATGTCGCCGCGAATTAGCGAGAATCTTTCATTCCTAAGCGCTCGTTTAATATTACTCTGCTTAGTTTTTACGTCGTAATAGTCAGTGAATAGGTCAATGCCGAGTACAGTTTCGCCATTCTTAAGTAGCTCGTCCACGAGCGTGCTACCGATAAATCCGGCCGCACCAGTTACAACAACTACCACGATCTCTCCATCCGCATCCAAATTGACTCGGCGAGTACCTTCACAAACATCAAGTCGGAAACAAGATACCGCTTTGATAGCCTTCGTGGCTCCTGTGCCCAACGGAATATCCACTCCAAACCGAACCGCTGAACAAGCTCCGGGGCCCGGCGCTTTGTACCAGCGGCGAACTCGTAGGCAGCACCCGCACCGACGTAGACCCCAGCAGGCAACCGCGAGGCGTTCTCTCTGATCCAGAGTTCCTGTTTTGGAAATCCGAGACAGACGAAAGTGATGCTGGGATGAATACTATCCAGAACCTGCAGCGAAGCTTCACTCGCCTCTAGCCGTTCTAGGCTTACCGCTGGCCATTCAATACCAACCAGATTGGCGTCAGGATAACGTGCTTTAAGCACCGCAACAGCTGTGTGTAGTACGTCTGGCTCCCCACCAAGGATCGCGACCTTCCATCCTCGATGAGCCGATTGCGCAACACAGGTCTCTAACAGATCTGTTCCAGTATGGCGATTACAGTACGCACTTCCGAGCATTCTGGCGACCCACGCTATCGGTTGGCCATCAATGATTCGGAGACTCGCCTGTGAATACAAAGCACGAAGCTGGCCGTCCCGACGTAGACTAACTAGATGGTCGACATTGGGAGTTGCCACCATGTGCGCGCGATCCTGTCTGGCCACCAGATCGGCTATCTCGTCGAGGAGCTCTGCGGCATCGCCGCCGAATACTGGTTGTCCGTCGATATTTAATCTTAAGTCTTCGTCTACAGAGATTAGTTTGCTGGGGCCAGTGGCTTCCAGGTGCTTCCTCGGTAGGAGGCCCAAGATTCGTTGAACGACTGTCGGGGCCGCCAGGTCAGCGACTGAGGTCACCGACTTGGCGGGGTCTAGCTCGAAACTCTTTAAAACTGCTTCTGCAAGATCGGTCGGTGACCTGCTCTCGACAACGTATCCATTCAGACCATTGTCTATTAACTGACCCGTGTCCGCCCCGCGAGTAGCTACACAAGGAAGCCCGGAGGCGAGCGCTTCGACCAGAACCCGTGGATAGCCTTCGTATCCAGGATGAGAAGTCATCAAGAACACGTCTGCATCTCTGAGTGCGTCAGCAAGATTCCGCGCGTTCCGTCGACCGCACAGTTCGACGCTGTTGGCCACGATTGGTCGGACTGAGCTTAGATAGCTTTGTATAGCTGTTTCTTCTGAACCTGTCCCAAATATTCTAAGCGTGACAGCAGTCTCTTCGAACTCGACCAACTTCTCCAGAGTCTTCACTGCCAGTAGCGGGTCTTTTGGTCGCTGCAACCTCCCTACCCAGACGATTGTTTTGCCGTCGCGTCTCTCAGCTTTGGTTCTTGGATAGAACGTACCGGGGTCATACCATGTAGGGGAAGCCAATGTATTTCGGTTGCTCTCCCTGACTTTATTTGCATACTGTGGGTTGAACACGACGATTCCGCGAGCTCGAGTAATCACCGCATTCTCGATAGCTCTGTGTATCGTGCCTGCTTTTCGCCATATAGAGTCACTGTTGCCTGATACGATTCCGGAGTCCTGGGTGTGGATAAAGTATGAGATGTCGCGTTTGCATAGCGCGATAAGAGCTAACGCTACGTCTGCTCTGTGCGCCTGGATATAGTCGCTACTGGGAATCCTCAGCCAGTATTTGACGAAGCCCATAACGAGGCGCAACGAATGCGGCACAAGGCGATTCTGATCTGCCGAGTTTAGCCTGGCAACTGGCAAGAAGTATACGAGCCTATCTCCCACGTTAATTTCGAGCCATTGCCCGAGCCGTTTCTTGGATCCATATCCCGCGTCGACCCCAACGACGGCCAACTGGTAGTCCTTTGGCGCGTACATACAGAGTCCGTGTATGCAAGTATCGATCCCGCCTGGCGCGGGATTCGTAATGTCAGTTTGGTGAACTATCACTCGGTCTACATGTCGAGGTTTCTCGCGATTCTTAGGTATCATTGCATCGACCCTCCGCTTACTTGCACTCCTCGCCGGCTTCGGCGTCTGATCGAGTAGAGCTGGGCCAGCAGTGTCGATGCGATCAACACGCCGATCGTGGCCTCGATTATTAATATATTATCTAGGGGCTGGCGAAATCTGGTTCGTGTAAAGAATACCGCCATTATCGGAGCGTTGATCAGGAAAATCAGACAGAACAATGACTCGGCCGCGCGGAAAGGAACTAGCGCGCGGTACCAAACTCTGGCGGCTACGAACATCACGATAGTTATAGCGCAGGTCCAAAGAATTATTTTCTCGTGTCCGTTACCCCCGACGGCCGTCACCGGTGCGTTATAGGGATTAAAGTAGTTGAGCAGCTTTTTGACATAGAGCTCTCCTGCGTCTCCAGGATGATCCCTTATCCAGCCCAGTGCCGCCCCCTGCATGTAGTGGTCACGCGCGATTTCGTTTAACGGACCGGCTGCGCGCTGGTAGTGGCTGATGTCGACTGCAGTTCCTGAATCTGCGCGCGCGTCTGGATTGTTACCTAATAGTAAGTTGAGACCTCCAGAGGTGCTAAGCGCGACTGGACTCCCAAGCACTATCCAATTTCTAGTACTCCATATTAGTATGGGGGTTACAAACGTGACGAGGGTTACCGTGGCCGCCATCTGACGGTGATATCTTATCCATTGTGCGACTATATAGACCACGACGAAAGCTGCGGTCGCGGCAAGCGTTGGTACGGATAGTGCTAAGAGAGCGCCACATATGCCAGCGGCGAACGCCGTCGTTATGGCTAGCCTTCCGATCAGGGCGTAGGCGCGTAGAGCCACGAAGTACAGTGCCATCACCAGCAGTGTTGCGAAGGCTTGCGGGTAAAGAGTTGTAGCAGTATAGATGTTGAGCGGGTACAGAAGCGTGAATGGAGTAGCAAGCCAGCCCCATCTATTTCTTGTTATTTCCGCTGTAGCGGCGCCCGCCAAGAATGCCGAGGCGATCACACACAACACTGGCAAGAGCACGGCATATCGCACGCCAACGGCTTGCGTCGGTGCAAGCATAAATGGCCATGCCGGAGGTCGCCATGCAGTTGCGAGCCCCTCGTTTGAATAGCCACGGCCTGTAACAATGCTGTGAGCTAAGTTCCAGTATTCTAGTTCATCTGCATACCTGAGCGTAGGCGTTCGCATAGCTAAGATGACGATACCTACCGCGATTACTACACTGGCAATCGACACCGACCTCGGAAGCTTAGGCACTTCCTTCCGGTCATTCATCGTGTGAATCGCTCTGCTCATCGTTAGGTCAGTCACGCCGTATAGGTCCATCCAGCTTGACGCCAGCGTGTAGGCTCAAGACACATGCGGCCATCTATTATGTTTAGCTTCCGTACCCATTCGCGCACGCTATTCGGGTCCATATTCTCAAATTCTTTCCATTCGGTAAGAACAAGGATCGCGTCGGCGTTTCTGGTTGCGTGCTCTATTGAAGGCGCATAGTCAAGCGTTGGAAAGAGTTTTTTAGCGTTTTCTGCCGCCTTTGGGTCATATACGCTAACCGAGGCTCCCTGCAGTTGAATTTGTCCGGCGACATTGAGAGCTGGGGAATCGCGAACGTCATCGGATTCGGGTTTGAATGCACACCCTAGAATCGCGATTTGGGCACCAACCAAAGACCCTCCGCAGACTTTTCGGGTTAACTCCACCATTCTAGTTCGTCGTCGCATGTTTACGTTATCGACCTCACGTAGGAATGAAAGAGCCTCTGCAGCCCCTAGCTCGCCCGCTCTTGCCATGAAGGCTCGTATATCCTTCGGCAGGCAACCGCCACCAAACCCTAGGCCGGCGTTCAGGTACTTCCTTCCAATCCGAGCATCAAATCCGATGGCGTCGGCGATTGCCTTTACATCGGCATTCGCTGCGTCACACACCTCTGCTATAGCATTGATGAATGAGATCTTTGTGGCCAGAAACGCGTTAGCTGAAGTCTTAACTAGTTCGGCAGTGGGTGGATCAGTGACTATGAATGGTGTCCCTTCCTGGAGAATCGAAGCATAGATCTCCCGGCACACAACCTCTGCTCTGCCTCCGCTGAACTGTCCGAGTACCACCCTATCGGGATGTAGCGTGTCTCTGACTGCGAAGCCCTCGCGGAGGAACTCTGGATTCCAAGCTATCTCGACATCGATGTCCTTCGCCAGCTCCTCAGATCGCTCGCTGAGTCGGAGTGCGGTGCCCACCGGTACGGTTGACTTGCCCAGTATCAGAGCGTCTTGAGCGAGGAGCGGAACCAGTTCCTCGATTGCCGAATCTACAAATCGCAAGTCGGCTCCGTACTCTCCTTTCTTCTGGGGCGTTCCAACCGCAACAAAGAAAACATCTGCGAAGTCGGCAGCCTCGGCGTAAGAGTCGGTGACCCGCAGCCTGCCTGTGTCGATGTGCTTCTTCAGCAGCTCCGGAAGCTCGGGCTCGTAGAAGGGCACTTCACCCCGGGCAAGGCTGTCGCGCTTCTCCGGGACTACCTCAACTCCGAGTACCTCATGTCCGAGCTCGGCCATGCACGCCGCATGGGTCGCGCCGAGGTAGCCGAGGCCCAACACAACCATCCGCATTAGTACGCTCCTTCTTTCGCCAGCACGGCCTTGGCGGTACGCCAGAGGATGACAAGGTCTTGCATGATCGACCAGTTCTCGACGTACGAGAGGTCCAGTCGCACAGACTCTTCCCATGAGAGGTCGGATCGGCCGGAGACTTGCCAGAGCCCGGTGATTCCCGGCTTCACGAGCATGCGGCGTGCGATTCGCCCGTCGTACTTCGCGACCTCGTCCGGCAGCGGTGGACGCGGTCCGACGAGGCTCATACTTCCCGTGACGACGTTGAAGAGCTGAGGAAGCTCGTCGAGGCTGTAGCGCCGAATGAACTGGCCCACTCTGGTCACGCGAGGATCGTCGCGCATCTTGAACAGCACCCCTGCTCCCTCATCGAGGTGGGCGAGCTCGTGCTTTCGCTTGTCGGCGTCCCGCACCATCGATCGGAACTTCCACATCTGGAACGGCTTGTTGTTCAGCCCGATGCGCACAGCTCGGTAGAAGATCGGGCCGGCAGAGTCGACCTTGATGGCGATCGCGACAGCGACCATGATCGGGGCGAGCATCACCAGCGTGGCCAGTGCCCCCACTCTGTCGAGTGCAGCCTTTCGGAACCGATTGGCCCCCTCGTACCGGGGCTTGTCGATATGGAGCAACGGCAGACCCGCGACTGGCCGGACCATCATGCGAGGGCCGGCCACATCGGTGACTCCGGGCGAGACCAGCATCTCGACGTTCATGCCTTCGAGGTCCCACGACAAGTCCTGCATCGCTTGATGTCCCAGCGCTTCGGTGGAGGTCACCGCCACGGTGGTCGCGCCGGTGTGTTTGACCGCCAACGTCACATCGTCGAAGTCACCGAACACGGGAACGTGGCGGTCGTCAATGCGCAATTCCTCGGGTGTGCCCCTCCTACTCGGCGGCAGGCATACACCCATCACGTCGTAGCCCAGAGTGGGGGTGTTCAGCAGCCTCTTGACCAAGGGGGCGGAAGCCCCGACCGATCCGACCACGAGAAGCTTCTCCAGGTGGCGTGCCCGTTGACGCTGACGTGTGAGTCGCTTCCGCCAGTACCAGCGTGCTGCGACAAGGCTGAGGGTGCCCACTGGCAACGCGATCAGGAGGAAACCGCGGGCAATGTTGAGCCGGAACAAGAGGTCCACCATCGCCAGCACACCGAACACCGACAGGCACGCGGTGACGACGCGGCTGTACTCGTCGGGTCCCGAACCAATGACCCGACGATCGAGCGTGTGGAACACGCGAAGCGCTGCCAGCCACGCGACTGCGAGCACGACCGAGACGAACGCGGCGGGAATACCCGACTCGCCGTTAGCTTCCAGGGGGTCGCCGGAACCGAATCTGACCAGCTGCGCCAGCGCGATCGACGCGACCACGATTGCAAAGTCACCCCAGGCGACAGTTCGCAGGTACCCGAGCACCCATGACTGTGGCGTGCGGACATGACTGTCGTCGTCCGCTGCTAGCGGCCGACGACCAATCCTAAGATCGCGATTAGCGGTCACAACTTCCCCCGAAGAGTCCAACCGAACGCGCTCACAGTACACACAGTGTGCACCTCCCGTCGTGTTGAACGGGGACGACCGTAGGCGAACAGCCCTTCCCCGGACACCAAAGTCCCTGCTTAGTCATTCCCGATTTCGTGCGATAGCGCCACGGCCCGGTTTCTGTTCGATGCCCGGTTCGGACGTGTACGAAAAAGATAGCTTGCTCTCAGGTTCCACACAATTCGGAAGTTTTGACATGCGAACCCGGGACGTGTGACGAGCGTCTCACACGCTCATGAAAGGGCGTCGGGCGCCCGGTTGAATAGTGCTGCAGCCCTGTGTATTTGGCTATTCTCGCCGTCTGCACGCGGTGCCACGACGTCGTGGCGCTCACGGCTGTTACAGCGTGAAATCTGAATGAAACAATGTTTGCAAGCCCCTCGCGGCTAGATTCACTCAAACGAACTACAGCACTTTCAACTTTTTCGAAAGCGCGGCAGGCGAGGCTTCTGTTGGCTAAAGTCGTAATTCGCAATACTTGAGGTAGAGCCGAGCAGTGGATAGGTTTCTTAACGCGGCTAACAGAATTCCTTCATTGCAAACATTCTTGCCAGCGCCGCAGAGAGCTACGGTTGTTCTCGCGGCACAACTCGATGGTGCCCACCGACGCCTCTGTCCAGACTGGTCCATGGCGACCACCTGCAGTTCCGCAACGTGCTGACACGGGTGAAGGTCTCTCGGAGCATCGTCGGACTAGGCTGCATTCCAACGTCTTTCGTTCTCCAATCGGGCTACCTCGGGACACCGCAGCGGCGAACTCCCCAGCAAGTCGTCGATGTCCGTCCCCGCATCCTCCTGTTTGCGACTGTCGAGGTTCTCGAGCAGATACAGCCATGCCGATGCCTTGTCGTCTATACAAAGGAATGCTCGCCTGGGTGTGTCGGTCTTACTTTGGTAACTACCACGTCGCCCGCCTAACGCGCTACGGCATATCTCTGAATCAACACGCACAGCACGTGGGAGGACGTCGGCAAGAAGTTGTCGCAGGGTCACAAGGGCTGGTTGGTAGGCATCACCGGGAGTCGCCGGCAATGCGGACTACTGGCGTACTCGGATGTTGAGTGTGTCGGCGATGCTGGCTTTCGCATATGCATTGTTGGTCGGCTCCAGAGGTCCCGCCAAGAAGCAAATCTCCGCGGATGGCTGATCGGCGAATCTGGGATAGATGCACAATGAAATCAAGGACAACAGATGCGGACCCCTTTATTGCACGTCTCATCAAGCACATTGGCCTGGATCTGTAGGTTCTCTGAGCGCAAGTCGGAAGTCGACGCGGTAGGTGCTGCTGACGAGAATGCTCCACCTCGGCTGCTGCGGGCATGACAGAGTGGGTCGAGCCTCCTCGAAGGAGTCGAGTATCGAGCCTCGATCGGTCAGATTGCGTTCACTACTCGTGCGACCCACCAGATCCGAGAACACCTTCGCCTCGAACCAATCGCCACAGCGTCGACCCGACCAGATCTCGGCGGCCGACCACTTAGCCTGAATCCACCGATGAGTCCTTGAAGGTCGATCCGGATCTGGATTCCAGACGAGTGCGGGCTCAGGGCGTGAAGTAACCGCTGGTTTGCCCAGCTTTTCCACGGTGCGGCTCCGGTCGTGCCGTCTCGGCGGGTCGGTCAGTGTTCAGGTGGTCGAGGGCGGACTGTGGCCGATGGTGTTGGCCCACAGTCGAAGCCAGGCAGCCGACCAGGGCCAGTGCGTGGGCAGTCGCAAGATCGGTCTTCGTTGCGGTCGACACAATCGGGCGGGAAGGTTGACGATCTTGCGGCGTAGCGTCGCCCCACGGGCGCGCGAATGCCCGCCACCTGCAAGAACACCGGTCGCGCGCAGCAGATTGTGGGCGATCGCCGCGCAGAGCACCCATGCCGAATTCGCCCCGAACCTCCCCGACGGCATGTGCGCCAGGGGCCCGTCGATGAGGTCGGCGAAGACGGTTTCGATGATCGCGTGCCGGCGATGGGTGACATCAGCATCGACGGTGTGGGCGCTGGTGTTGGTGAAAAACGGGTGATATCGCCACACCGGAAACAACGCGTCGGGGAAGCGGGCGTCTTTGACGCGGCGCACGATCAACCGGGCGGTGACCGGAGTCCTGGTGGCAGCGAAAGCGGTGTAAGTGGTTTCGGCGACCTCGGCATCGGAGATCCAGGCACCGGTGTCCGGGTCACGCACGGCACCGGGATATTTCACCGCGGTCCACGCCTCGTCGGGAATCGAGTCGATCGCGCGTTGGACGGCGGTGTTCTTGGCCAGGACGAGCGAGAAACACACTTTCGCGCGCAGACACGCGGAGATGACCGCGCGGGTGCCGTACGCAGAGTCCCCACGGACCACGATGGTCCCGGTCGCGCCGGCCTGGCGGGCGGTGACGATGGCCTGAGTAACCATCCGACCTGCACCTTTACCCGAGCCGGCCTTCCCGGCCCGCAGTCGCATGCCGGTGATGATCGGCGCGGAGTCGGCGGTGCTGATGGTCGTGGCCAGCGGGGACAGGCCTTTGCGCAGGATCTGTTTGCCGGCGATTTTCGTGTGTCCGTAGCTCGCGCCTTGTTTGGCGTGGCCGTAGACCGGGCGCAGCAGCGAGTCGATGTCGATGAACGCCTGCTCGGCCAGACCGGGCAGGATCTCGACCCGGGCGGCGAGTGCGATCAGGTGTTCGCGGAGCACGGATTCGAGCTGACGTGCATGACCGAAGCTGAACTCGCGCAGCAGCGTTCCCACAGTCGAGGGCGCGTAGACGCCTGCGAACAGGTGTGGCATGCCGCCCGAGCGCAGCAGGTCGATATCGTCGATGCTGTCGGCGCCGGCGCACATCCCGGCGATCAGGGTGAGCAGTTTCGGTGCCGGGTTCGCGGCCCCGGAGGTGACCTTCGTGGTGGTGATCGAGACCTTCTCGGTGAGCAGGTCCGGCAGGTGGGTGTGTTCGGCCAGTGTCATGACCGGGACCAGTCCGGCGCACGAGACGAGGTTGTCCTCGTCGAACACGGCGGAGCCGTCGATGAACTTGTGGGACACTTTCACCGGAAGTGCCTTTCGTGACCTGGTGGATTTGTTGTGTGAGAACTCCAATCTTCCCAGTTCAGGGGGCACTTTCTTCAGTTCGACACGCTGCTACGCGGCTGATCGTTCGGTGGATTCAGGCTTAGGTCGGCAAAGCGCGTCCGAGCTTTCAGGGTTTACACTTCGGTCGCGGATACAGTTGTCGAATGATCCATAAGACCGACGCAGAGGCCACCGACGGCTGGCTGTCCCCCGAAACATGGAACGCCATCCAGCGCTCGATGCCGATCTGCTGCGTCGACTTCTTTCCGGTGGACCTCGATCCCGCCACTGGCGAGGTGCTGCGGGTCGGGCTCATCAGTCGTCCGTTCCCCGACCCCGTTCGGACCTCCCACGTGTGGTGTCAGGTCGGTGGACGCGTCCGTTTCGGCGAGACACTGCGCGCCGGCCTTGTCCGCCACTCGTACGACACGTTCACCTTCGACTCCGAGGCCGACGCTGCGGCGGCCATCGACTTCGATGTGTTGCGGTATCCCGTTGTCAGCGAGTGGTTCCCACCGAGGCTCGGGCTTGCGCATGAGCAGCCCGCGCCCATCCACCCGTTCGGTAGCGATCCCCGCAAGCACGCCGTCAGCACCTGTTATGCGGCAACAATGCCGACCGACGTGTCCCTGCGACCCACGAGCGCCGACGAAGCGTCGGCGTTCGCGTGGTTCGACGTCGACGAACTCAGCGGCATCGACATGTGGCCTGGCAGTTTCAGTCTGGTGCAGCGGGTGATCGAGGCGATCGACCGGTGGCCGTTGCAGAATCGCCCATAACTGGCAGATCGTATGGCGCTGGTTCAGAATCGGACCGTGGAGCCATTCAGTCATCAGTCACGGATCCACCAGATCGTCAAAGCAGCAATCGACATCCTCGATGACAGCGGCGTCGGGTCCCTGAACATGCGTGGCCTCGCCGCCCACCTCCACCTCCGACCGATGACGCTCTACTACTACGTCCCCAACAAGAGTGCACTCCTGACGATGGTGCTCACCGAGACCCTCGACCGTCTCGAGAGCGGCACCTATTGCGGGCCGCCGCAGACACGACTGCTGAGCCAGTCGATGGACCTGTACACGCGACTGTCGTCGATCACGTGGATTCCCGACCTGCTGGCCGCCGGCGCCCAGCCGACACATCCGAGCCCCGAACAAGCAGAACAGTTCTTGGTGGCCTGTCACGAATTGGGCCTCGACGCCGTCGAGTCATTCGGGCTCTGGCGCTCCATCTGGTTCCTCGTATCCTCGGAGTTGATGAGCAGCGCACAAACCCACAGCGCGCAACCCGGTGAGAGCACGGCACCAGACTTCACCACCGAGGAATTGACCGATCGTCCCTTGGCTGCACATTTCTTGGAGCAGTGGGTCGAATTGCGCGAGACGTACTCCATTGCACCGCACATTGCTGCATTGATCGATGGCGCAGTCAGTCGGGCGAACGGAACCGGAACGGCCTCTGCGGTCGGCGGTGTCACCCCGCCGATCCACGAGGTGGACGTCTCGTAGTTCTCGGAACATGCTCGACGTCATCATCATTCAGCAGTTGCGAATATTCGAAAAGTGGTTGAGTTCATTCCGGAGAATTCGTTTCGAGCTTCCGCCAGAGCCTCTGTGCCATCCCAACTGGATTCGTCCGAGATAGTTGCAGGTTGATATGCATTTCCTTAGTCAAATGAACAGTATCGGGACCTTGGTCCTACTCGCTATTGACCGAAGTGTCGTTAAGAATGGCAAAGATGGACGGCGCGAACATCGAACGACGGCGGCACATCGTGGACGTGGCGATCCGCATTCTCGACGAGGGCGGGGTCGACGCCCTCAACATGCGCCACCTCGCCGCCGAGTTACATCTGCGACCGATGGCCGTGTACTACTACGTGCCCAACAAGAGCACTCTGCTCACGATGGTGCTCGGTGAAGTCGTCCAGCGCGTCGTGTGGTCGCGCTATTCGGGTCCCCCGCGTGAGCGACTGCTGAGCCAGTCGGTGGACCTCTACGACAAGCTGAGTGACATCCCGTGGATCTCCGACGTGCTACACGAGGGCACCAGCGTCGGTATTCCCTCCCTGTCCCAGGCCGAGGATTTCCTGTCTGCTTGCTACGACCTGGGATTCGACGACGACGAAGCCTTCGGGTTGTGGCGCACGACGTGGTTCGTCATCTCCTCGGAACTGCAGTGGAACGGCGAGGCGCGCGTGCGGCGCGGCGATCACATGCTCACACCCGAGTTCACCGACGCAGATTTGGACGCCCACCCATCGGCGGCACGCGTCTTCGGGCAATGGTCGTCGTTGTCCGAGGGATACAGCGTCGTCCCCTACCTCGCCGCGCTCATCGACGGCGCCATCGCCAACGCGCGCACCACAGTTCCGGCCACCACCCGCAAGGCGATTCGCGCGCAGGCGGGGCGGAAGGTCAGCGGGTCGGCGGAAGTGGCGTCGGCCTGAGGGCTGGGCTTGAACGGCTTGCCGACGCCGAACGCGGTGGCAATCCAGACGGACGTCGACAGGTGACGACGTCCACACAGAACCCGACGTCTCCGACGGGTTCTGTGCTCCGAACATCGCGGACGTCACGCCGCACGAGGTCAGTACGGCGGCGGATGCGCGTCATCCCAACGCTTCAGGGCACGTTGATCCGCGGCGCGTGCCTTGGCGTGGCGCGCGTCGATCGCCTTGCGGGCGGGATGATCGGGTGGTTTGTTCTTGAGGTACCTCAGTTTGTGGGCACCCTTCAGCCCGGGGAACATGTCGACACCGCGGAAGGCGTTGCCGACAAACCAATGCCCGGTCGGCGACTGGAACATCGCGGTCATCATGGTGTCCTGGAAGTCTCGCCACCGGCCGAAGGTCTTCATCCGATGGTGAAAACGGCATAGTGGCTTGATGTTCCACACTTCGGTCGGACCACCACGCTCGGGGTGTTGATGGTCGAACGGCTCGCTGTGGTCGAGATCGGTCTTCCAGACCGGCTCGTTGCAGCCCGGCCACGTACAGCACAGCTCACCCACCCGGATGAAGGCCTGCAGACGCTTACCCGGTCGATACTTCAGACCGTCGATGCCCTTGAGCGCCGACTCGCGGGAGATCCCGACCTTGCGGGTGAACTCTGCCTCGGCGAGTTGACGGACGGCGTCGGCGTCGATCGGACCGTATCCGTCGATGAGCGCGTCATCGTCGTCCTCGCCGGCCAGCGTCGACTCGTTGGCCACGACGAAGATCGTCCCGCGAGGGCCCGCCGGCTCGTGACGATGGTCGGCGCACTCGCAGGTGCACTCCGTCTGCGCTTCCTCTGGGGTTTGTTCGTGCTCTGCGAGCTGCTCCGCTTCTGGGGCTTGCGCCTCATCGGCATCCGGATCATACTGCGGCGCTTCGGCATCGAGCACCGCTGAGTCGTCGGGTGCGACGTCTCTGTCGCTGTCATCCGCGACCGCGGTGCAGTCCTCGCATTCGCAGGCGAGGCGATCGCGTCCCTGCGTCAGGGCGATCAACGCGTCAGCGCGCCGCTGCTTCTTGGTCCGCGGGTCATCCTTGTGAACGCCCTCGGCCATCGCATCGAGTTGCGTGCCGACCAGAGCGCCGTCGGCGGTGGGCAACTGCGCGGTCATCCGCGCCTGGCCCGGCCGGAATCGATCGGGCCCGATCGCGACGCCCCGGTCAGAATGTGCCCGCTCCCGATGACGCCGAGACACCGACCGGTCGACCTTGGAGACCACCCGCTTGACCATGTTGGTGAACCGTTGCGTCGACATCTGATCACGGGAACCGATCATGGCCGACAACTTCACGTCGATCTCCGGAAGCAGCTCCGGATCACACAGTTCGGTCGCAGCAGCCACAATCTTGAAACGTTGCAGGTCAATTCGACCGAATCCGAGCATCGCGCCGGTCGACGGCAGCCGATAGCGGGCAGCCTCGGCCAGCTTGATCATCTCTTTGGCGGCGGCCGGAGACATCGACAGTACGGCCCCGACGTCGGCGACCGTACGGTCCAAGCCGTCCGGACCGAACTGCTCGCGCGGATCGACTCCGCAGACCGCCTTCGCCGCCGACTCGGCGATTTCCACAAGACTCGACTCACCGGAGGTCTTCTCGGCGACCTCGCATCCGTACTCCTCCTCGTGCGCCTCATGAAGCAGCGAGATGCCCTGCAGCATCCGGTAGTGCGCCGCCGAGATCGTCGCGGCGCTATGCGCGATGACCTCGACCAGATCGGTCTTCGAGAGGTCCTCATCCTCGGGAATCTGCTCCAAGAACGACTTCGGCTGCTCGTCATGCGCGCCCGCAAGCCACAGATCCGTCGGGCTCGGCACGCCGACGGCATCGGCGATAGCGTCGCGGTCGAGCGGGATCTCGGAGGACATGAATCGAACATACCTTCGGGGTCTGACAAAACTGATCCTCGCTGGTCGAGGGATGGTTTGGGGCATTGATGTGCCGGGCGGAGGGGGCGCACATAACGCCCAGAATGTGGTCGCCTTGCGTACCTGACCCTGGTCGTGGGGTAGGTCCAGCGATCGGTTGCGGGGGTCTCGAGGTTCGGCGCCGGGGCGCCTCACACCTCGACCATCGGAGGGGGCGGCGCGGCGAATGGATGGACCATCGATGTGGGGGGGCGGCGCGGCGATTGGATGGACCATCGGAGGGGGTGGCGGCTCGGTGAGTCTCCGGCGCGGGCAGGTCCAGCAATCGGCTACGGGGGTCTCGAGGTTCGGCGCCTGGGGCGCCTCACACCTCGACCATCGGAGGGGGTCGGCTCGCCGGGATCGACTCGACCATCGGAGGGGCGCCGCACTCTGGTGGAGCACGGCGACGGCCCTCTACTGTGAGTCCTCGTGGACACCCTCGGACTTGGCACCAACCGCACGGCCCGACTCCTCACCGGTTCGGTGTGGACCCAACTCACTCCCCTCATCGCCGCTCGGCAACACTCGGTGACCGCGGCGATCGCCTCTGTGGGCGCCGACGCGCCCACCCACCTTCCGCTGCGATCCGGGTCGTCGATCATCGTCGACGCCACGGTCCGGGCCGTGGAACAGAAGTCGACCAACCCCCATTCGCTGTTGGCGTGGCTCAAGGCAGACGTGCGGGTCTATTCGCTGCCTCACCTACACGCCAAGATGCTGCTCTGTGATGCCACCGACGACTCCGACGCGTTCGTGGCCGTCGGGTCGGCCAACGTCTCGGACCGCTCGCAGGCCGTGCTGCAGGAGGCCGTCGTGCTGACCGACAGTCCCGACACGGTCGACGAAGCACGCTCGTGCCTCGCCGACTGGAAACAGCGGGCCACGCCGCTGACGATCGCCCGGGTCCGCGAGCTGTGCGACATCTTTGATCAGTCGACCGTGACTCTGCCGGACGACGAGGAGTCGCCCGACGAGCAGGCGTCCGGGGAGCAGACCCACGAGGTCCACCAGTGGCCTCGCCCGTCGAAGCTGTTCGTCACGCAGGTGTCGGCGGTCGACGACATGTCTGCCGAAGCCGAGTTCGAGCGCGACCTACTGATCGAAAAGCACGACGCGACAACCGAAGAGAATTCCATTGTCGGCAAGCCTTACATCGCAGTGTTCTGCAATGACGGCGACCGCAAGACGGCTCAGGACGTCTACGCCGAGGGCAACCACGTGGTGCTGGTGTGGAAGGTCCGCGGCCGGGCAAAGCGGCGCTGCATCGCATCCGAACCCGGGCAGGTGATCCACAAGTGGATCGACTACGACGCCTCCCCCGCGCGCACCTACTACTACGTCCTCGTGCCGCGTTCGACGGCGGAAGTGACTTACGGCGACATCGCCGACGGACTCGACGCCATCGGCGTCACGCTCGACGACGACATCGGGTATCTGCGCCGCAGCGTCATCGACGCGATCCTGGCGCGGTGGCCGGATCTGGAATTCGTCGACAGGTGAGGGCCGGGTTGACGTGACCGCGGGTCGGCAGCGCACTGTGCACTGCCGACCCGCGCGTCGTACCGGCGTCAGTCCTGTCGTCTCGGCTGGAAGATCAAGCCGGGCTCTTCGTATCGCGCCTCGGCGATGGCGTACATGGCGTCCATCTGCCGCACCCGCTCGTCGGCGCCCTCGATGAGGGTGTCGATCTCTGCTGGCGACGGGGCGATACCCGCCGCTGCCAGTTGTTGTGTCACAAGTGCTTTCGTGTCAATGCTCATGCTGTTGTTGCTCCCTCCAGGTGGGCCGCCACGATGGGCGGCAATTGTCGATGAAAGTCCGTGCGCTGCTGGTAGGCATAGCCTGCGGCCAGAACGTCGGCCTCACCGAACGGCGGACCGACGATCTGCATCGACATCGGCAAACCCTCGGCGTTGACGCCGGCGGGAACTGCCAGCGCGGGATTGCCCACGGCGTTCCAGTACGGCGTGTGCAGCGTCGGCATGATCGGCCCCAGGTCCGTCTGCTCGACCCGTGGAGCCGGCCAACTCGTCGTCGGCGTCAGCAGCAGGTCGACATCGGTGAACAGTTCGGCTACCAGACGCTGTCCTGCGCGTCGCACCCGTTGCATCTGGACGTAGTCCCCTGCCGGGATCAGTGCTCCGGCGGCTACGGCCATCCGCGCGCCCGCACTGAAGTCGTCCCATCGCGACTGCAGGTCGGGGCGATGGTAAGCGTATGCCTCACAGGAGAATCCCTGGAAGGTCGCCGACGTCAGTTCCCGGTAGTAGGGCAACTCGACCGGCACCACCACCGCACCCGCAGCCTCGAGTGTCGCGACGAAGTCCGCGATGAGGGCCGTCAATGAGGGGTCCCACGACTCGTCGTCACAGAACCGTTCCAGCGTGTCCAGCCCGATCCGCACACCGTCGAGTGAGCCGGTCAAACCCGACAGATAGTCGGCGACCGGTTCCGTCGAGGAGCACGGATCGGACGCGTCATGGCCGGCCAGGACGCCCAGCATCAGCGCGCAGTCCTCAACCGTACGGGCCATGGGTCCGATGTTGTCGTAGCTGTATCCCAGTGGTACGCAACCGGATTTGGGCACCCGACCGAAGGTGGCCTTGATCCCGGAGATGCCGCACACCGCCGATGGCCACCGAATGCTCCCGCCGGTGTCGGTTCCCAATCCACCCAGGACCATCCCCGACGCCACACCGGAGCCCGTGCCGGAACTCGATCCGCCGGCGTAGTGATCGAGGCTCCAAGGGTTGTGAGGGTACGGGAACGGCTTGGTCTCGTCCGGCATGCCGATCGCATACTCCATGGTCGTCAGCTTGCCCATGATCACACCACCCGCGGCGCGCAATCGGGCAACGACCGGTGCGTCACCCTGCCCCCAACTGCGGTCGAGCACCAAGCTCTGGGCGGTCGTCTCACCTTCTGCCGTTGTGATGATGTCCTTGATACCCAGAGGGATACCTTGCAGTGGCCCCTCGTCGATCCCCTTCGCGAACTTCTCGTCGGCCTGCGCGGCAGCTTCCTTCGCGGACTCGGTATACCGCGCGAGGAAGACCCCGATGTCGCCGTCGTAGCGGTCGGCGACATCGATACAGTCGTCCACCAACGCCGACGCAGTGGTCTCCCCTGCTCGCAGCGCTGCCGCCGCCTCGGTAATGCTGAGATACATGGTCATTCATCTCTTCTCTGTGGGATTCGGATCCTCGGTGGTGTGCACCGTCAGGCAGCAGCGACCGACGGACTGATCAGGTGATGGTCGGTGACAGATTGAAATGCTTGTCCGACAGCAAGAATGGTTGCTTCGTCTCGGTGTCGACCCACCAACTGAATACTCATCGGCATCCCCTCGACGGTGCCGGAGGGCACGACGAGGGCGGGGTTGCCCGTGTAGTTGAACGGCACCATCGACTGGCATGCGATGTCGAGCCAGGCGGCGGTCTCTCCCCCACCGAGATCACAAACCATCTGGTCGGCGATCACCGGTGGCAGGGTCGACATCGAGGGTGTGACGATAGCGTCGAGACCTTGCATCGCCTCGGAAAGCCGGCGTTGAAAACGCGTGCGCAGTCGCAGCGAACGAAGGTAATCGGCCGCCGTCACGAATGGTGTCGCAGCCAGCATGGCCGCACCCTGCTCATCGCGCGCGTCCATGTCGTTGACTCGTTCCTCGTGCAGCGACAGCATCTCGGCAAAGATGATCGACCAGGCGGCTTGCTGGGTGAGTTCGAAGTCACCGAGATCGATGTCGACGATCGTGACGCCCGCACCCGCGAGGTCGACCAAAGCCTGCTCGTAGGCGGAGGCGACGTCGGGGTGCATCCGGCTCTCGAGGAACCGACGATCACGGCCGATCCGCATGCCGTCGACCGGTTGCTGCATCGCGGTGGCGAACGGCTCCGAAGCCGCAGGCAGCGCCGTCGGATCCGAAGGATGCGGGCCGGCAATGGCATCGAGCATGATCGCGCAGTCCTGCACCGACCGGGTCATCGGCCCAGCGTGGTCCAGCGTCCACGACAAACCCATGATCCCTGCCCGTGGTACCCGGCCGTACGTCGGTTTGAGGCCCGACAACCCGCAGTAGGCGGCGGGGATTCGGATCGATCCCCCGGTGTCGGTCCCGATGGCCAACGGCATCTGGCGTGCCGCCACCGCTGCTCCCGATCCGCTCGATGACCCTCCGGTCGTCCGCGTCACATCGTACGGATTGCGGGTCGGCCCGAACGTCTTGTTGACCGCACCACCGCAGGCGAACTCGAACGTCGCGAGCTTCGCGAGGAGTACGGCCCCGCTGTCCGACAGGCGTTTCGCGACAACAGCATCCGCGTTCGGGACGTAATCCTTGTAGATCACCGAACCGCCCGTGGTGGGGATTCCGGCGGTGGCCACGATGTCTTTCAAGCCGTAGGGAACGCCTTCGAGCGAACGCTGCGTTCCCGCCGCCCACCGCGCATCCGACTGCGCGGCATGTTCTCTGGCCTGGTCGAAGACCTCGGTGATGATCGTGTTCAGCACCGGATCGGTGTCGCCGATCCGTGTGATGCAGGCCTCGACGGCGTCAGTGCACGTGAACTCGCGTGATGAGTAGCCCGTGATCAGTTCCGACGCCGTCAATTCCGCCAAATCCGTGGATCTCACTTTTCCTCCGTTGCTCCGGCGATGAAGGCCAGTCCGTGGCAGGGTTCGCTGACCTCGCCGACGTAGTCGAGTGCAAGCGCCCGCAGTCTCTTGATGTCGGGGAGCTCTCGTTTGCTCGATTCATATGCCTGCTCGAGTCGTTCCGGCGAGTGTTCGATGTCGAGAGTGGTGGCGAACACCGCGAACTGGTCAATCGATGGGAAGGGCATGAACGTGTCCTCTCTTGTGGCGTGGCGGATCGCCGACGACGATCCCTTGGGTGCGCATGCGTCGGCCGAGGTGCGCAGCGACAACTGCGAGGAGCACCATGGCGATGCCCGCGGCAAGCAGAGTGGGACGCAATCCCACGGTCGCCAGGGCCAGCGCGGTCAGTGCGCCGCCGACGAGTAGGCCGATGTCGCTGGCGATCCGGTACAAGCTGAGCGCGTCGGCAGTGGGTCGGATGACCTCGACAGCGATCAGAGCAGGCATGATCCAGGACACCCCGACCGCGAAGCCCATCGCCAGAGCCAATGCCACGACCTGCAATGGTCCCGTAGACCAGAAAGCAAGGGCCGTGCACACTCCGGCACCCCAGACCAGCGCCGCCGCCAACACGAACGGGTGCCACGATTCGCGAATGATCTTGGGAGCGAGAAACATCGACGCCGTGTCGGTCACCGCGAGCGCGAACAGGGTGACGGCGATCGACACCGAATCCATCTGCTGCGCACCGCAGATGAGCGGAATGAGGGTCATGGCGATCGCGGCCCGCACTACCTGCCCGGCCGCGGCGAGCACCAAGACCGAGCGCCCGGGAATTCGTTTGCCGTACAACGCCCGTGGCGGTCCGAAGACCCTCGCCGGCGTGGGATCGACTCGCGGCACGAGAAACCACCCGGCCATTCCCGCCACCGTGCACGCCACCACCGAGATCACGAACAGCAACCGAAGCCCCGGCAGTCCGGGATCGGCAGCGATGACACCACCGCCGATCAGCGGGCCGAGCGCGATGCCGGCGAACCACACCGCGTTGAACACACGGATCATGCTGCGGCCGTCCGCCGAATCCGACCGCACCAGGCGCATCGCCAGACTGGCACCACCGCTCATGAACATCGCCGCACCGACACCCTGAACGACCCGGCCCACTGCGACGAGTTCCCACATCGACGCGAAGGCCGAGAGCAGCGAGCCCGAGGCGAACGTGAGGGTCGAGGCGGTCAAGATCACCCGGGTGCCGCCGCCGACCAGCCACTGGGCGGCGAGCAGGTCGACGACCAGCAGGGAAATCCCCATCGACGCAACGGTCACCGCTGCCGCCGTCGGGCTGCCGCCCACCTCGGTGACGGTCAACGCGACGTACGGGGCAACGATCCCGAAACCGATTCCCGCGGTGAGGATCGTCGCGTAGAACATTCGTCGATCGCGCGGCTCGGTACCCATGAGTGTGGACTCCTCGCCATGGCCGCATCGGACCGCGTTCACATCGACACCACCGGGGAGTCCTGGGTGAATCCGCTGCCGGGCATCGGGCCCACACTGTCTTGGATGACCTGGCCGGCCCGGAAAGTCAGTTCGTCTGCCCAATGCGCCCCGACGATCTGCAGGGAGGTGGGCATACCGGTGAGCTGATCGACTCCGTTCGGAACGGCCAACGCGGGATGTCCACTGAGGTTCAGGACGCACGTGTTGGCGACCATCGTCGTTCCACGAGAGAGCAATTCATCGTCATCGGCCGGGCGATCCAGCAGCACCGGCGCAACGTGCGGGGTTGTCGGACAGACCAGTAGATCGACGTCCTGAAGTGCTGCACTGACTTGCGCAGTGAGTGCACGCCTCAGGTTCGCTGCTTTGGCGAAGTAGGTCGAGAAATAGCGTTCGTTGAGGTAACGCCCACCGAGAAGCCAGGTCTTGAGGAACGGCGGGAACGAGTCCGACTCCATCCGGCGGACGAGACCGAAGCCATGGACACGTTCGACGTCGACCTCGCCGAGATGCGAGTACCCGATGCCGTCGCTCTGGAAGGTCAGCCATGCGAGGTGCAGCAGCAGTGCCGTCTCGATGGCCCAGGCCTCCCGCCACAGCGGAATCGAGATCTGGCTCATTTCGGCGCCACCTGTCGACAGCGCCTGACAGGAATCCTCGAGTGCATCGAGCACCGATTGGTCGCAGAGCGACTCGTCACACGCCTCGGTCACCACCCCCACCCGGAGCCCGCCGACACCGTCATGCACCGACGACTCGGCGGTGGTCGGCTCGGGGGATCGGCGCACCCACTGCGGGTCCCGGTCATCGTGACCGGAGATCACATCGAGCAACCGGGCGGTGGCGGCGACCGTCGACGCCATGGGACAGACTGCGTCGATCGTGTGGTCCATGTAGGTCAGACCGTGCGACGGAACCAACCCGTGGGTCGCCTTGATGCTGACAATCCCGTTGAAAGAGGCGGGAATTCGCGCCGACCCACCTTCATCCACGCCGATGGCGATGTCCACCGCGCCGGATCTCACCGCCGAGCCGGAGCCCCCCGACGATCCTCCGGCGGAGCGAGAGGGGTCCACCGCATTGCGTGCAGGTCCGAACCAACTCGATTCTCCGGTGCCCGAGGTCGAGAAGTCATCGAGGTTGGTCTTCGCCACGACGGTTGCTCCCGCGTCAAGCATGCGCTCGACAACCACCGCATCGACGGTGGGGGTATACGACAACGTCCGAGAGGAATTCGTGACCGGGATGCCGGCCACCGAGAGGTTGTCCTTGACGCCGACGCGCATTCCTCGCAGCGGCCCGGCGTCGGCGCCCTTGACCTCGCAGATCCTGGTGAACGCGTGAAAGGGATCCTCGACGTCGGTGGGTACGCGGCCGGGGTCACGGGTGGTGTGCCGCAACGACGGGACTTGCGCCCCCAGCTCGTCGAGCCGGTCGACGGCTGCGAACGTGTCGTCGAGGACACGGGCATAGATCTCGGCTTCTTCTGGCGTCAGCGAGAGATACTCTCGTTCGGCGAGTTGTGCCACTTCCTGCGGGGTGGGCCGACGGATGAAGCCACGGATACGGCCGCGGGGTACAGACATGATGTGCCTTTCTGGAACGAGGACCTCGTGTGCCGGCGAGACGCATCTCGCCGGCACACGAGATGTCAACTGACCGAGACCTGTGTCAGGTCAACGAACCACGACTGCGGCTGCACGAACCCGTGCACGTTCTCGGTGATCACACGCGGGTTCTTGTCGTTGACGACAACCAGCCACGGGGCGTCGCGTCCGAGGATTCCGGCGACCTGCGCGTAGATGTCGGCGCGGGCCTGGTCGCTGGCGACCGTCTTCGCCTGGGCCAGAAGGGCATCGACTTGTGGATTCGAGTACTTGCCCACGTTGGGCAGGGACTGGCTCCCGAACCACATCGACCAGAAGCCTTCTTGCTGGAACGACAGCGAGATGTTGACCGCGTTCGCGTTGTCGGGGATCTTCCCGGCAAAGAAGTCGGTCAGCATCGCCGACCATTCGATCGGCTTGAGCTCGACCTTGACGCCGACCTTGGCCAGATCGGATTGCAGCGCCGTGTTCATCGGCGTCGGCACCATGTTGCCCGAACCGCTGGTGGGGTACGACAACGTCATGGTGAAGCCATTGGGATAGCCGGCCTGCGCGAGCATCTGCTTGGCCTTGGCCGGGTCATATCCGTAGACCTCGTTCGACTTTCGGTACGCCGTGTTCGCCTTGGGAGCGATGCCCAATGCCGGTTCGGCGGTCCCCTTCAGGATTCCGCTGACCAGCGAATC
The DNA here is from genome assembly GCF_059511865.1 of Gordonia sp. YC-XJ4. Lineage (NCBI taxonomy): Bacteria > Bacillati > Actinomycetota > Actinomycetes > Mycobacteriales > Gordoniaceae > Gordonia > Gordonia sp. YC-XJ4. The sequence continues at coordinate 1,317,200 of NZ_CM183447.1, read as the reverse complement.
GCGATCGATCGCCCAGTTGAGCGCCTGCCGGACCTGGACATTGTTGAAGGGTGCACGCGTCGTGTCGAACACCCACGGCCAGACGTGGTCATAGGAGTTCGTCAGGACGTCATATCCTTCTTGCTTCAACGCGGGCACGTCATCGGGCGGCGGGACCTCGATCCAGTTGACCTCGCCGGAACGGATTGCCGCGGTGCGGGCTGTCGGGTCCGGGATCGGCCGCAGAATCAGCTGCTTGAGTTTCGGGGCACCGGCCCAGTAGTCGGGGTTCGCGTCCAGGGTGAGTTGCTTGGCACGCTCGAGGGAATTGAACTTGAACGGACCGGTGCCGACCGGATGTTGACCGAAACCTTGGTTGCCCTCTTTCTTGATGGCCGTCGGACTGCCGAAGTAGACCGTGGCGAGGTCGTTGGGCAGATACGCCCACGGGCCCTTGGTGGAGATCGTGATCGTCATGTCATCGACCTTCGCGAACGACTTGACACCCGAGATCGACAATCCGCCCTGCGCGGCGAGTTCCGGGTAGTAGTGGTCGGTGCCGGTGTCGACGTAGCGCTCCAGGTTGAAGATCGCGGCGTCGGCGTTCCACGGGGTTCCGTCCTGGAACTTCACCCCGGGCCGGAGCTTGAACGTCCACTCCGTGAGTTCGGGGTTGGCCGTCCAGGATTCGGCGAGATCGGGTTTGATCGTGGGGATCTTGTCCGAGGAGGTGAGATCGAATTTGGTCAGTCCGTCGTAGAGCTGGTTGGCGACGAACCGCAGCCCCTCGTATCCCTGGCCCTGGGCAAGACCGGTGTCCAACAACGGAATATCGGAGGCGGTCATGCCGATGATCAGCGTGTCGTCACCCCCACCCTGGACAGCCTTGCCGCCACCGCAAGCGCTGAGGGCGATCGCGGCAACCGCCACAACCGACACGAAACCCAGCGGCACTACCCGCTTTCGCACTCGAGCCCGAAAGCGGGAGGTGAGATTCTTCTGCACGGTACTCCTTCATTGTGGTGCCCGACCGTGTGTGGGCAGGCGTCATCGATCCGGCCACTGGTCGGACTGGTGGTGAGAGATGTCGATCTTGTGTTGCGCCGCGCTGCGCGTCGGCTGATCAGGCTGTCACGAAGCCATCAGCGACTTCCCCGGGATCGCGCTGAGCAGACGAGCGGTGTACTCATCCTGCGGATTCGACCAGACCTGTTCGGCCGAACCATATTCCACGACCTTTCCGTGGTTCATGACGACGACGTTGTCGGAGATGTGCTCGACGACCGCCAAGTCGTGCGAGATGAAGATGAACGCGACGTTCATGTCTCGCTGGAGGTCGGCGATCAGGTTGAGCACCTGCGCCTGAACGCTCTTGTCGAGGGCCGAGACTGCTTCATCGCACACCACGAGCTGTGGTTCGGTCGCGAGCGCTCGGGCTATCGCCACCCGTTGCAGCTGTCCGCCCGACATCTGGTGCGGATATCGGCGCGCGTACGAGGGCGTCATCCCCACCCGGCCGAGTAAGTCCGAGACACGCTGCTGCCGTTCGGCTCTCGCAATCCCATGAACGCGCATGTTGAACTCCATCGAGGCACCGATGGTCAGTCGCGGGTTCAACGAGGTCTGGGGATTCTGCGGTACCACCTGCATCCGGGCACGAAGCTCATGCAGCCGAGCCCGCGACATCGAATAGATGTCCGCCCCGTCGAACAGCACTGTGCCCGAGTCGGGCTTCAGCAGTCCCAGGAGCATCCGGCCCGTGGTCGACTTGCCCGACCCTGATTCGCCGACGACTCCGACGATCTCGCCGGCCGAGACCTCGAGCGAGACACCGTCAACTGCTCTGTGCCGGTTGCCGTATGTCTTCACCAGGTCGGTTGCCTGCAGCAAGGGTTGTGTCATCACGCCACACTTTCTGTCGGGAATCCGTCTGGCCCACAGGTCCATCCAGCCATCGTCGGCAGTTCTCCCCGGCGAATGCCCGGGCGTGGTTGTGCCGCGAGCAGGCCGGCCGTGTACTTCTCGGTGGGGTGGGTCAGGACCTGATGAGCTATTCCGGATTCGACGATCCGGCCGGCGTACATCACGGCGACATGGTCGCCGTAGTCGGCAGCGACGCCGACGTCGTGGGTCACCATCAGTACCGCCATCCCGGTGTCACGTCGCAGGTCCGCGATGAGGTCGAGGATCTGCGCCTGCACCGTCACATCGAGGGCCGTCGTGGGTTCGTCGGCGATCAAGACCTGCGGACGGCAGGAGATCGCGATCGCGATGACGGCACGTTGTCGCATACCGCCGGACAGCTCGTGCGGAAAGCTGTGAAAGACCCGGCGCGGATCAGTGATACCCACCTGATCCAGGAGCTCGAGCGCAAGGCGGTCGGCGGCGCGTTTGGTGCCCTCCTGCCGGTGCATCAGGATGACCTCGCGTAGTTGTGCACCGATCCTGCGCAGCGGATCCAGCGCGCCTGTGGGGTCTTGAGGCACAAGTGCGAGTTCACTACCGCGGTATCCGCGCATCGCTTCGTCGGTGGTGTCGAGAAGTTCTACTCCGTTGAAGCGGACCGAACCCGTGATCTGCGCCGACTTGTCGTACAGTCGCAGAATCGAACGGGCCGTCACCGACTTTCCCGATCCACTCTCTCCCAGCAGCATCAAGGTCTCGCCGCGGCCGACCGTGAAGGAGACGCCGCGCACGATCTCGGTGGCCGTCCCGTCGCGTCCGACGAAGCTCGTCGCGAGCGAATCGATCGCCAGGGGTGGTTGTTCGCCGGTCTTGCTGTCCGGTATCGCGGTGGTGGTCACCGGTCGCCGCCCTTCACGTCGAGGATGTCGCGGAGTCCGTCGCCGAGGACGTTGAAGGCCACGGAGACAATGAGAATGGCGACCGCGGGAATAGCGGCGAGGATCGGCTGGCTGTAGATGTACTGCGTGTGATCGCTGACCATCAGTCCCCACTCTGCGGTCGGCGGTGCGACGCCCAGGCCGAGGAAGCTGAGCCCTGCTGCGTAGACGATCGACAGGCCGATGAGCGCGGTGCAGTAGACGACAACTGGTGGCGCGACATTGGGCAGCACCTGTCGGGAGGCGATGGCCACTGGTCCAGCACCGGACGCACGAGCTGCCTCCATGTAATCGAGATCGACGATCCGCCGTGTTTCGGTCTCGGCCACACGTGCAACCGGCGGGATCAGGATGACCGCGAGAGCAATGATCGAGTTGGATACGCCGGAACCGAGGGCGGCGGCGATGGCGATCGCCAACAGGACCGCGGGGAAGGCGTAGAACACGTCGAGAGTCCGCATGATCAGGCGGTGGGTCCATGGACGTCCCAGTCCGGCAGAGACACCCAGTATCGATCCGATCGTGCCCGCCACGAAAACCGGGACCAAACCGGCGAGGAGTGACAGCCGCGACCCCACCACGATGCGGGCGAGGATGTCCCGGCCTTGCCCGTCGGTTCCGAGGAGATGTCCGGCAGTGCCGACGGGTTGGAGTCGGTTCGCGATGTCGCCGGCATTCGGATCGGCGACGAGTAGTGGGCCGAACGTTGCCATGAGAACGACGAAGATCACGACGAGTGTGGCGATCGTCATCGACGGTCGCAGGCGTGGAATATGAATATGATTGCTCGCCAACCGGAATCGGATGCCGGACGCCGCAACGGTAGTGTTCATGATTCGTGCTTCCTGATTCGTTGGTGGTCGGTTGGTGTGATCATGCGACGCGCACTCGCGGATCGATGAGTCCCTGCACAACGTCGACGATGAGGTTGAGGAGCACGAAGGCGAACGCCGAGACGAGCACCGCAGCTTGGATCACCGGTAGGTCTCGTTGCGTGATCGATTGGTAGACAAGTAATCCGATGCCGGGCCAGGAGAAGACGGCTTCGACGAAGATCACGCCGCCCAACAGGTAACCGATCTGCAAACCGGCGACGGTGAGCAATGACGGGACCGTGTTGTGCATGACGTGTCGCATCACCGTGCGCTGCGGCAGGCCACGGGCGGTGAGGGATTCGACGAAGTCCATACTCATGACGTCACGCACCGAGCTGCGAAACATGCGCGCGATGATGCCGGCAGGTACCAGCGCCGCAGTGAATGCCGGCAGCGCCGCATGCTTCAGGAGATCGCCGAGTCCGCCACCACCCACCGGGCTGTACATGCCGCTGGACGGAAAGAGCCCGACGTTCACCGACAGCCATATGATCAACAGAATTCCGACCGAGTATTGCGGTACGGAAATGGCCACCAAGGAAAAGCTGTTGGCGATTTTCGCCGCGATCCCGTGCGGTCGCAACGCCACGAACGCTCCGATGCCGACACCCAACAGCAGCGCGAGCACGGCGGCGATAGCACTGAGTATCAACGTGTTGTACAAGGCGTCGGAGACGATCGGGCCGACGTCGGAGTGTCTCGACAGGCTGGTGCCGAAGTCTCCAGTGACCGCGTGCAGCAGCCATGTGACGTACTGGACCGGCAGCGGTCTGTCCAGTCCCAGCCGCGCCGACAGTTCGGCGTGGGCCTCCGGCGTACCGGTGGGGCCCAGCATGGTGGCGACCGGATCGCCGGGGATGATCTTGATGGTGATGAAGACGACCAACGACACTCCCAGGAGTGTGGGGATCGCCAGTAGAGCGCGTCGACCAACGTATGTGAGCATGAGAATCTCCCCCGGATCAGTGAACGGAACGACGGTTACCCCGCCGCGGTAGTTGAGTTTGGATCGCGATCCGGTCTCCCCGAACGCGAGCGAAGCCGTACTCGAGGACCAGTCCGCCGGTGTCACGGATACGGCGCTCGAACAGCATCACCGGGGACCCGACGGGTACCGCGAGTTGTTGTGCCACATGGTCGTCTACGACGATCGTGGACTCCACGCTGAAATCCGTGATCCCGATTTCGATCCCTGCGTCCTCGTACAGGCCGTACCAATCCGGGACACCACCGCGTGCCCGCTCGACGACCGGGCCCAGTGAAGCAGGGAGGTAGAGGGTGGCCACGTAATAAGGCGAACCGTGGATCGTCGTGACGTAATCGACCACCGCGCAACTGTCTCCGGGTCGCATGTTGAGCTTGGCTGCCACTCGCGGTACCGACGGTTCGTAAGTGATGTCGAGCAACGTGTTGACAGTCGGAGCCGAATCCACACCGTGCAGGTGAGTGAAAGCATGCCGGATCTTCGATGCCACGACAAACGTTCCCGCGCCCTGATATCGAGCGATCAGACCTTCATCGCGCAACATCGCCAAGGCATCGCGAATGGTTTGCCGACTCGTCGAAAACGACATCATCAGCTCGGATTCACTGGGCAAGACTCCGTCCGTGATCTCACCGCTGACGATGGCGGAGCGTAAGAGATCACGAACCTGTCGCGTAGCAGCCAACCTGCGCAGCGTTCGCGGGTTCCGGCCTGGGTAGCTCATGCGGAGAATGGTTAGGTAAGGGTGTATCGCCGCAACAACATTTCAGTAACGCGATAGTTACGCGGGCAACCTCATCTGTACGCTGTTGTTCACCAGCATCTTTCGATAACCGACAGTCGAATGACGCTGCCAAACGGCACTCCCTGCGCGGCCAATGCCCCGCCCTGGTGTGACGGACAGATCAGTCTTGGAACGCTCTTCGGAGTTGCGGGTCGACGCAGACGCTGCTACCCGATTGTCGAACTTTTCGAATTGCCCTCACCGTCGCGAGATGGTGGATCAGTGGCGGTATCTGGATTTCATTGACAGATAACAAACTCGGCCGGTGAACCGACCGGCTCAGCGGTGCGCCGAGGTGATCGCCGGCGCCAGATGCGGAGCCAGCGACCCGATGGCCGTGGCCGCAGTATCAACGGCGTCACGCACCGGTGCGGGAAGCGTCGCCGGCAACGACGAGAGCTCGCGCTCGACGTTGGCCGGGCTCACCGGACTCGGTGGCGTCGGCGAGGTCGGTGCAACTGACGAGGATTGCGTCGATGACGTTGAAGTACCGGCGGCTGCCGCATCCAGCGCGGCGTCGACCTCCTGCGCGTCGGCGTGTGCGTCGTCGCCCCACGCGAGCCAGTTGTGACCGCCGCTCGAATAGCGGTAGCGCACCGGAAGCCCGACAGCGGTGGTCGCCGCCTGCAGCAGCAGGGTGGAGCCGAACGCCGCGGATTCGAGCGCTCCGCCGACGAGCACTCCGTCGGCCGAGGAGAGCAGGAATGCCGGGAGTTGTTCGGGATGCTCACGCCAGATGGTGGCCATCGCAGCGTTCTGCGCGTCGATCTCGGCCGGTGAGAGAGTGCCGTTCCCGGTCGACACGATGATCGTCTGGGGTGGGGCGGGCTCGGTGAGGAGTCGGCGCGCCACGCTGTTGTGCGCCCAGTTGTTGCCGGGGCTCAACGGGTTACCCCACATTCCCCATAGCCCGTTGGTGATGCCCGATCGGCTGATCTGGATGAGTGGGATCGCGAGCCATCCCAGCGGGTTGTCGGTCTCGTAGTAACCGGAGTAAGCGCGCATCACCGAGAACGTCTCGGGGTGGTCAAGCCCGGTGATGATCGCCGGTGCCGCCGACATCGACACCCCGACGATCGCGTTGTTGTGCTGTCCGACATCGAAATTCGAGTACAGGTATGCAGGGAGTTCCGAGCTGAGGAAGGTCTCCCACTGCGGCGCGGACGCGGCACCGGTCGGCGCGGTACGCCAGTTGGTCATCCACTCCCCCGACCCGCCCGTCGGCATCACCAGATTGTCTGCGGGACTGTAGTTCTGGACCGCACCTGCGATCGGCAACGACCACGAGCTGTAGGCCGGGGTGGAGCCGAGCCCGTCGAGGAAGTACACGCCTCGTTCGGTTTGGCCGGGTTGCTGATCGGACGGCCGTACCTGCACGGTGACCTCGCGGCCCAGCGACTCCGAGTGCCAGCTACAGGTCTGCACATGATTCGCCTGATCCTCCGCGGTGCGCCACACGCATCCTGGTCGCAGCCGATCGGGGTCGACCGCGTGCGCCGCTCCGGCACCGACCACGGCCGCTCCGCTCGAGGCGAGACACACGGCAAGCACCGCGGCGGCCACTCGGCGCGACGTGGATCGCTTGGTCGTGGCGTGTCGCTTCATGCGGAGCCCCTCACTTGTCGCATCAACTCCACCGTACGGGCCCCGACGCAACGGGCGGTGACAATGCCACATCGGTCCCTCAAAAGGTGGACAGACGAGCGGGTGATCTCACTCCGCCGACAACGGCACCGACCGCCCGATCACCTTCCCGGCCGAGTCGAGTGCCTCGACCTGGTAGTAGCCGGAAGCTTTCTGCGGCAGCGTGATCGGCGTCGACGCGCCGTTCCACGCCGTGGTCGTCAGCGGTGTCAGGTTGGCGGCGGTGCTGCCATGCAGCACCCGCCACTGGACAACGCGGGTCGCGCCATTCCAGGCGGCGCGGATCGTCATGCCGTCGTGGCCGATGACAGCCTCGGGCACGCCGATCGGCTCACCGGTCCACGGTTGGTAGTAGGCGCGGTAGCTGCCCGTCGGGGCCAGGGTGACGTCGTAGACCATCTGCCCGGTCGGGGTGAACTCGGCGATGTGATTGCCGGTCCCCCAGCTGCCGAACACGTCGCCGTTGGGCAGCATCTGCGCGTTGCCCATCGCGGTGGCTCGCACGTTGCCCGGGTGGGTCTGGTTGCGGATCAACGTCGTGGTGTGGGTGGCGGTGTCGAGGTGAATCCACTCGATACTCGACGCACCGTTGGTGGTCTGACCGTCGGAGTTGTTGTTGAACAACCGAAGTGTGGTGGCGTCGGGCATCTCGGCGTCGTGTTGGAACGAGAACTGCACTCCCTTACCGAGGGCGAACGACGAGTGTTTCCCGCCGATCTGCCAGTCGATGGCGCCGGTGGTGGGGTCGAGGTTGTAGACGGTCGAGGTGTGGCGCATCGAGACGACCACGTGACCGTCGGGTGCCAGAGAGATCGCGTTGACGTGGTACGGGTCGTAGATGCCGCCGGAGTTGTCGACGGTGTCATTGGGCGAGATGAACGAGTCGGTGATCGGAACATGCTGGGAGGCATGCCAATCGAAGAGCACCTTCTTGGTGGCGACGTCGATCTCCTGGACCACCGCGTCGTACATGGTGCCGTCCTTGGCGCCGCCGACCGCGGTCAGGTCGGCGGTGATCGGCTGGTAGATGGTGATCCATGCATGCTCGCCGTTGTCGGTGAGTCGGAATTCGTGGATGTTGGCGCCGGCCGGTCCGGCCGGGATCGTCGCGATGATCTGGTAGTGCTCGTCGGCGATGTAGTCCACCCCACTCTGCCCCGACGCCAGGTTGCCCTGCCACCAGGTGAGCACCGGCTTGCCGTGGAACTGCTGCACCTGCAGGTCGGCCATCGACTGGCCGGGCGGGGCGGTCCGCGACCACACCACGCGCCCCTTCTTGTCGGCGATCACGACCCGTGAACTCGCGCGCCGCTCGTCGTGCGAGCGCTGCCCGACCACAGCGCTCGCCGGCGAGGTGCCCTCGTTGAAGAACACGTAGCCGCCGGTGGCACCCGCGGCGTCGTTGACGTTGACGGTGTAGGTGGGGGCGACCGCCGACGCCGCCGACGACGACGTCGATCCCGACGTTCCCGGCGAGCCGCAGGCGGCGATCACCGACCCCAGCACTGCGACCCCCGCAATGGACAGCAGACCCCGACACCGGTGTGACGCCATGGGGTCAGGGTAGGACGGCCCGCTGTCAGAGAGCTGGGAGTTCGCTGGAGGGCGGGGAATGGTGATTCCACACCGGCCTCGACTGGAGTCAGCGGTTCAGGTCTTCCGATGCCGGTGAATGCATCGCGCAGGCACGCGTCGAGCAGGGTGTGGATCCGCGTCAGTAGTCGCCGGTCAGCGGATTGCCAGTGCACATAGTCTTCCGCAGACTTCGTCGATCCCGAGAGCGGGTGCATCAAGCCGTATGCGGCAATCGTCAACGGCGAGAACGACGTTGCCGTTACCCGTGGACGGCGATGCTGCGAGCGATCGCCGGCGAGGACGCGATCACCGACTTTCGGGCCGGGTACGGAAAGGCGATCGTCGACTAGCCTCGTGATGCATCATGAGTGGATGAGGACCATCACCCGGCTGGACTGGGCCTCGATGACCATCACCTTCGCGCAGCCTGTGCGCTGATCTGACGCACGGCGCACCCAGGAGAGACATCATGTCGATACGTCGAGCGGCCACAGCCGCACTGCTCGCGCCGATTGCGGCTGCCGCTGCAAGTCTCGCCGCCGTCGTGGTCACCGGAGCGCACCGCCGGCTCGGCGCGACGGCGGACGAAGCCCGGGCGGCATTGCCCGGTGACGACCTGCTTCCGGGCGCGCAGGTGCAGAACGATCGCGCGTGCACCATCGCGGCGCCACCGTCGTCTGTGTGGCCGTGGATCGCCCAGCTCGGACAGAACAAGGCAGGCTTCTACTCATTCGAAGGGCTGGAGAACCTCGTCGGCTGCCAGATCACCGGCGCCACCCGAATCCATCCGGAATGGCAGGACGTCGCCGTCGGGGACCGATTCACACTCCACCCCGACATCGCGCTGCGCGTGGCCGAGGTAGAGCCCGGACGCGCGCTCGTCGTGTCCTCCCAGGGCGCGGATGCCCCCGGTGACATGGACTTCGACACCACGTGGGCGTTCTGCTTGAGTCCCGTCACAACGAACGGATCGTCGGCGACCCGGCTGCATCTGCGGGAGCGTTACGCCACCAGCAGCCGTGCCACCCGGGCCATGATCGAGGTCACCAGCGTCATCAGCGCGGTGATGACGTGGCGGATGATGACCAACCTGCGGGGGCTGGTCGACCGAAACGTCGAGGCATTGTGAATACCTTGCACGAGATAGACATTCTTGTCGCGATTGCCGAATAGCTGAATTCCGCCGGTGCTGGTTATTCCCTCGTTCGGGGGAATACCTCCGCAGATCGTGCACGAGCGTGCGAGAATTGCTTTCACTCGTGCGACGAAAGCAGGCTGTCATGACGAACTCGCTGGTCCCGCCGCCGGGATGGTATCCCTACGGTGCCGCATCAACCACTGCACACTGGGACGGAATGGGATGGACCGGCGAATCCGCACCTGATTCTTCGGTATCCTCACCACCTGCGTGGCATCGGCGTCCCTGGCGTTTTCTGACACATCAATGGTTCTGGTGGATCGTCGCCGGAATGGTGGTGGCCGTCGGTTTCGGAATCATCGGAAATTCGGGTTCCGGGCATTGGTGGGTGTGGCCCGCGGCGATCGGCGTCGTGCTGGTGATGACGGGCATCGTCACGCTCGTGGCCCCACACCTGCGGTTCACCGAGCTGAATCGACTCCCTCTGACGATCGTCGTCGGCGTGGTGTCGGGGGCGGTGGCCCTCGGCGTCGCTACGGCCATCGAGGGGCTCCTCGAGCCGCATCTGCACCTCCCTTTCGCGGTGGACCTGTGGTTGTCCGGGCCCATCGAGGAAACCTGCAAGATCGCGGTGCCGCTGATCCTGTTGATCTTCGCGCGCTCGGTATTCGGCGACCCTCGCCGCGGGGTGCTCATGGTGCTCATCAGCGGGTCGGTGTTCGGCATCGGCGAGGCCATCCAGTACATGGGTGGCGGCAACGGCACCAACTCGCATCTGTTGCAAGCGGTCACGCGTCCACTGACCGAGATCGGGCATCCGCTGTGGGCGAGTATTGCCGCCGCAGCGATCTGGCTCGCGGCGCACCGATCCGGGCGGGTGATCACCAAGGTCGGCTTCCTCGGATGGCTCACCGCGGCCCTCCTGCATTCGGTGCATGACGGGATCGGCTCGTTCGGCCAGCACGGGTCGAAGAACACCGTCACCGACCAGGACTTCACCCTCACCGATGTAGTGCAGGAAGGAGTGGTACTCAACGTCTTCTCCATCCTCGTCGCCGTCGTCTCCTACCTGGTCCTGCGCCACGTACTGCGCGAACTCGTCCCACCGACCGCCATCGCCACCAACGCACCACGCTGGCGGCCCCGGCTCGTGCAGTGGGGTGTGCCGGAAGCGCAGGTTGCACCGGTGGAGTCGGCGGCGGCGGGGTCAGGGTTCGAAGGTCACCGCTAATCGATGGTCGAGGCGCGAGCCCGCTAGGGCGAGCCTCGAGACCGCCTGCGCCGATGCTGGTTTCGTCAGTTCCGCGGTGGTTGCGATACCTATCATCTCGCCGGGTCTCGAGGCCCTCGCCCTAGCGGGGGGAAGGCCGGCCCGAGATCGGGGTAGGTCATCGCCGCCCCCCGGTCGAGGGGGAAGGTCCTGCCCGCGGCAGGCTGCCACCACCCGATGGTCGAGGTGCGAGCCCGCTAGGTCGAGCCTCGAGACCGCCTGCGCCGATGCTGGTTTCGTCAGTTCCGCGGTGGTTGCGATACCTATCATCTCGCCGGGTCTCGAGGCCCTCGCCCTAGCGGGCTCGCGCACCTCGACCATCGGGGGGAAGGACCGGCCGGCGAGTGGGCCGACCATCCGGGGGGAAGGCTTGGCCGGCGATCGGGGATTAAACGCTGACGACCCGCTCCACCACGCCGTCGGCGGCCAGGCTCTCGCGACCGAGGACGGTGTTGGTGGCGGCGACCAGCCGCACGCGATCGGCGCGGAACAGGTCGTTGCCGTACTCGAAGGGGCGCCCACGTTGATCGCGGGTGACCCGGCTGACTGCAAGCAGCGGCCGATTCCGTGGTATCTGCAGCCATTGCGCCTCACGCGGATTGGCCATCACCACCTCGATGGTCTCGCATGCGGTGGTCGGACGGAACCCATAGCGTTCCTCGAGTAGCGAGTACAGGGATCCGCCAAGCGGCTGGTCGAGGAGGTCGGGCACCTGCTGGGCGACGAGACATGCGGTGTCGACCGACAGCGGAACACCGTCGGCGAAGCGTAACCGTCGCACGACGAGGACCTCGTCGCGCTCGCCGATCTCCAGTGACCGCGCCTCGACCACGGTGGCCGGGCGCCGTTCGGTGGCCAGCACCTGCGATCTGCTCGTGTGTCCGCCGGTGAGTAGCCGCTCGGGGAGGCTGCTCAACTCTCCCGCGGCGCGTTCGACCACTCCGGCGCGCACGAAGATTCCTCCACTGCGGCCTGGACGGCGTTCGACGATGCCCGCCTGGGCGAGCGTGAGCAGCGCGCTGCGCAGCGTCGACCTCGATACCGAGAACGACTCGGCCAGATCACGTTCGGACCCGAGCCGCGAACCCGGCCCGATCTCACCGCGACCGAGCATGGCAAGGATGCGCCGTCGGACGTCCTCGGCGACCGGGCCGCCTTTCGTCTCCTCCATCAGGACGTCGCATCGTCGAGTGGCAGCACCGCTTCCGGGGTTTCGGGCAGCACCTGTCCACCGTCGACGCCGATCGCCTGACCTGTGATGTACGCGGCCTCGTGGGTCGCCAGAAACGCAGCGAGATAACCGATGTCGTCAGGACGGCCGAGGGTGCCCGCCGGAATACTGCGGGTCATCGACGCGATGTAGTCCTCCCCCATCTCGACGAGCCCTTCGGTCAGGATGTTGCCCGGCAGAACGGCATTGACGGTGATGCCGTGCGGGGCGAGTTCAACGGCGGCGGTGCGCATGAACCCGAGTTGCGCGGCCTTGGACGCACCGTAATGCGACCATCCGGGAAAGCCGGTGAGCGGACCGGTGATCGACGAGGTGAGGATGATCCGGCCGGCCGACGAGGCGCGCAGCCCGTCCAAACAGGACTGCACCGTGTAGACAGTGCCCTTGACGTTGACGTCGAGAACCTCGTCGAGTTGCTGCGGGGTCATCGTCGCCAGCGGCGCTTCCGGAAAGATCCCGGCGTTGGCGCACACCACATCGATGCCACCGAACGCGTCGATCACCGTGCGCGCCATGGCAGTACAGGACTCCGGATCGCACACGTCGGCTACGGCGCCGATCACTCGTCCGGTGCCGAGCAGGTCGAGTTCGGCAGCGCAGGCAGCGACCTGCTCGGCGTTGCGGGCGACGACGGCGACATTCGCGTCGGCGCGGGCGAATACCGACGCGATCCCTTTCCCGATCCCCTTGCTGGCCCCGGTGACCACCACGGACTTACCCGCGAGCGCGAACATCGGCTACTCCTTTCGCTCGCCACCCGGGCGAGAGTTGTTCGAGAAAACAATCGTCATACCAGCTGGCACGGCTCGGCCAACCACATACGATCCCGGCAGTAACGGTCGGCGATCTCGGCTGTGCCCGACACGAAGTCGGCACCGGCGGCCAGCGCAGAGTCGGCCTCTGGGTGACTGCCGATCCAGGCGGTGAGCATGACGCGGCGCAGCATCACAAAGGTCGGGATCATCGCACGATGCTCGGCGTCGAGTGCCCGCACCGACCGGTAGCCGCACACCCACTCGCCGATCATCGTCTCGGCCTGCGGGGTGTTTTCAACGAAGGAGACCACAGCGCCGAGATCGGCGAGATACCAAGACCATCCGGAGTCGTCGAAGTCGATGACGGTGATCGTTGCGTCGTGCACCATGAGGTTGGCGAGACGGAGATCGGCGTGCACGAGCCCGAAACGGTCGCGGCCCATACCGTAGGCATCGAGCCGAGCCGAGAGCGTGTCGACCGCGTGGCCGATCCGAACCTGCTGACCCCGGGTGAGACCCGGTGCGGCACGCCAGTCGCCCCAGCGTGCCTGCGGGCCGAGCGTGGCGTCGAGGTCCCACCGGAATCGGGTGAATCCAGGCGGCATTCGCCAGGTTTCGACGTGCTCGTGCAACTGGGCGGTGATCACCCCGAGATCCCGGAAACCGATGTCGGCGGTCGGGTCCTCACCGTTGATGCCCTCGACGAACTCGAAGGCACTGACGAAACGTCGCTCGGCCCCGAGCTGAATCGACATCAACAGCGAACCATCCAGCGCAGCAACGACTGCCGGCGTCGAGATTGTCGTCGACTCGGCGAGCGCGGCCATCCACGCCAGCTCCGACTCGATGGCCTCACGCGAGTGATAGCCCGGTCGGTGCACGCGCATCACCAGACGCCGGCCGTCCTGCTCAAGAAGAAAGGTGCCGTTCTCGCTGATGCTGAGCAGCCGCACATCCGCCCTGTCCAACCCGTACCGCGGTGCCGCCGCCACCGCGAACGCACGGTAGTCGTCGGCAAGTACGGTCCGCTCGCGCATCTGAGCCGTCGCCTCCTGCATCGGCTCAGCATGAGCGAGCAGGCGGTCTTCGACAACCGGAGAACAGACCAAATAGCGAGCACTTCACCGGATCGTTTCATCAACCCGACATCGGCAATCTGCGCGTAACACATGTTGTCGCCGCTGCGATCTCAGCACTTGACCAGCACCAACTCCTGTGCCAATAATTCGTGATCGTGTCGAGCGACCTCGTACACGACACCTCCAATCGGTCCGGTCATCACAGTCGCTAACCAGACCAATTCGACTCCCAGCCCTCGCCCTGCCACCAGGCAGGCCAGTTGCGAAAGATCCTCCGATGAGCGACACCGTCGATTCCCCACCCACCTCCACGGCACCCGCCGACGCGAGCACCGTCCAGCGACTCAAACCCAACGCCGTCGGGCTCGTCGGCGTGCTGTTCATGGCGGTCGCGACCGCCGCACCGATCACCGCGATGGTCGGCAACGTGCCGATCTCGGTCGGATTCGGCAACGGGGCCTACGCCCCGGCCGGATACATGGTCGCCACCATCGTGTTGACCCTGTTCGCGGTCGGCTATGCGGCCATGTCACGTCACATCACCGCCACCGGCGCGTTCTACGGCTACATCTCGCACGGGCTCGGACGGATTGTCGGGTTGGGGGCGGGATTCCTGACGGCGTTGGCGTACATGGTGTTCGAGGCATCGCTGGTGGGCATCTTCTCGTTCTTCGGGGAGGATCTGCTCAACACGTTCTTCGGTGTGCACATCCCGTGGATCATCCTGGCGTTGGCGATGCTCGCCGTGAACGCCATCCTCAGCTACTTCGACATCAACCTGGCCGCCAAGGTGCTCGGCATCCTGCTGATCACCGAGATCGCCATGCTGACGCTTCTCGCAGTGTCGGTCCTCGCCACCGGCGGCGGACCCCAAGGCTGGTCGTGGGGATCACTCAACCCGCTCAACGGCTTTCACAGCCTGAGCGGTACGGTCACCGGCGCCAGTGGATCACCGATCGCCGTGGCCGGATCGGCCGGCGTCGGACTGTTCTTCGCCTTCTGGTCGTGGGTGGGCTTCGAGTCGAGCGCGATGTACGGCGAGGAGTCCAAGGACCCGAAGAAGATCATCCCGATCGCGGTGCTCAGTTCGGTGATCGGCATCGGCGTGTTCTACGTGCTGGTGTCGTGGTTGGCGATCGTCGGCACCGGACCCGACAACGCCGTTGCCCTGGCTCAGGATTCGAACACGGCCGGCGAGATCTTCTTCCTACCGGTGCGTGAGCACCTCGGAGTGTGGGCCGTCGACATGTTCCACATCCTTCTGATGACCGGATCGTTCGCGTGCGGCTTGGCTTTTCACAACTGCGCGGCCCGCTACATCTACGCGATCGGCCGTGAGGACGTCATCCCCGGCATGCGCAAGACGCTGGGCGCGGCGCACTCGGTGCACGGCTCACCCCACATCGCCGGATTCATCCAGACCGGAGTCGCGACCGTGATCGTGGTGTTCTTCGCCGTCACCGGCCGCGACCCCTACACCGGGCTGTACGGGTTGATGGCGTTGCTCGGGACGACTGCCATCATGATCGTCCAGGCACTCGCAGCGTTCGCGGTCATCTCGTATTTCCATGTGCAGAAACAGCATCCGGAGACCGCGAACTGGTTCCGAACACTGGTGGCCCCACTACTGGGCGGACTCGGCATGCTGTACGTGATCTATCTTCTCGCCAAGAACGCCTCGTTCGCCGCCGGTACCGCGTCGACCGACTGGGTGTTCCATGCGATCCCCTACGTCGTCGGCGTCGTGGGGATCGGCGGGATAGCGCTGGCGGTGATCCTACGGGTCCGCTCTCCGCGCCGATACTCCCAACTCGGGCGGGTCGTCCTGCAAGAGGCCCACGAACGCTGAAACACCATCCACTCCAACACCCGAAAGGCACGGCGATCGTGGGCTACTCGAACATCATGGATTCCAACAGCTTTGACGGAACCCAACCCGTCGATCCCACGATCGCCGAGCTCATCACCGACCGCGAGCGAGTCCTCGGACCCGCCTATCGACTGTTCTACGACGATCCGGTGCATCTCGTCCGTGGTCAGGGGACCCGGCTGTTCGATGCCGACGGCCGCGAGTATCTCGACGCCTACAACAACGTTGCCTGCGTGGGGCACGCCAACCCTCGGGTCACCGACGCCGTCGCCAGACAGATCGGCACCCTGAACACCCACACGCGGTACCTGCATTCGGGGATCGTCGACTATTCGATCAGGCTGCTGGAGACGTTGCCCGGCGAGATCGATCAGATCATGTTCTGTTGCACCGGTTCTGAAGCCAACGACCTCGCCCTGCGGGTGGCGGCGCAGTACACAGGGGCACGTGGGGTGATCATCACCGCCAACGCCTACCACGGCAACACCGCTGCGGTGACCGAGATCTCGCCGTCGCTGAGCTCGACAATCGGCGTCGGCGAGCATGTCCGGACCGTGCCCATCCCCGACACCCACCTGCTCTCACCCGTGGATGCGGCGCAGTACTTTGCCGCGAACGTCGCCGCGGCTGCTGCGGATCTACAGCGCGCCGGCTTCGGGGTGAGCGCGCTGATCGTCGACACGCTGTTCTCTTCCGACGGGATCTTCGTCGACCCCCGTCTACTCGGACCCGCCGTGGCAGCGGTCCGTGCCGCCGGCGGTGTGTTCATCGCCGACGAGGTGCAGCCCGGATTCGGACGGACCGGCGCAGGAATGTGGGGCTTCGACCGGCACGCGGTGGTCCCCGACCTCGTCACCATGGGCAAACCCATGGGCAACGGCATTCCGGTCGCGGCGATGGCCGCATCGTCGACGGTGCTCGCACCCTTCGCGACGGCGGTCCCCTACTTCAACACCTTTGGTGGGAGCCCGGTTGCGGCGGCGGCCGCCACCGCTGTGCTCGACATCATCGAGGAGGACAAGCTCATCGAGAACGCAGCCACCGTCGGCGGCGAACTCCTCGGTGGCATCCTCGACGTCACCCGCGACGATGGCAGGGTGGGTGACGTGCGCGGCAGCGGCCTGTACATCGGCGTCGAGATCGTCACCGACGAGCACACCCGCAGCCCGGACCGCGTATTCGCCCGACGTCTCGTGAACGACCTTCGGCGCGAAGGCATCCTGATCTCCGTGTGCGGCGCGGACTCGAACGTGCTGAAAATCCGCCCACCACTGGTGTTCTCGTCCGCCGATGTCGACTGGTTGTGTGCGGGACTGGGGAAGGTGTTGGGGTGAGTGGCGCTCTCATCTCACCGGGTCTCGAGGCCCTCGCCCTAGCGGGCTCGCGCACCTCGACCATCGGGGGGAAGGGCCACCATCCGATGGTCGAGGTGCGAGCCCGCCAGGGCGAGCCTCGAGACCGCTTGCGCTGGCGCTGGTTTCGGTGGATCACGGTTGTCCTACTGACAGACGCGCTCGTTGCACCTGACCTTGTCCAAGATCTCCGCGTCCCACTGCACGTACTCGATCACGGCTCCGTCGGGGTGACGAACATAAGCGAACGTGCCCGTCGCGCTCCGGGACGGCCCGCCCACCACTTGCGAGCCCAAGCTTCGCAGTCGATCCATCGTCTCGGTCAGGTCATCAACAACCAGCGGACCGACCGTACCGCGGAAGCGATCGGTCACCTCGGGCGGACCGCCGATCAGCAGGAGATCTCCCACGGCGGCGAGCGACGCTCCCTCGAACTCAAAGCGTAGGTCGGCCGTTTGCCCGACGAGCGTCTCGTACAACGGAAGCGCCGAGTCCAGATCGTCAACGAAGCATCGTGCATAGGTTTTCAGAATCGACATACTCTGAGGTTAAGAACACGGCCACCCACCGGGAAGTACGCACTTGAAAGTAACCACAGGTACAGACGTCGAGAGCAACCCCGAGGTGCTCGCCGCCCAGACGATTGCCCGCGAGGTGTTCGCCGCCGTCTCCAGCAAATGGGGCCTGCGAACCCTCGAATACCTCGACGGTCCGCCCAAGCGCTTCGCCGATGTATGCCTATCGGTCGGTCCGGTCAGCCACAAGGTGATGACTCAGACTCTGCGGACGCTCGAGCACTCCGGTCTGGTCGCGCGGCGAGATCATGGGCATGCCAGTCCGCACGTCGACTACTCGCTCACCCCCGCCGGCGCCGAGCTGCTCGTCCTTCTGCACAACATGTGCGCCTGGTCCAGGGCACATCTCGATGAATTGATCGAGGGCGGCGCGACCCACGCATCACGTGACGTCTGACGTTGATGCCGCACGAAGCACGCTGGATTCGCCAGAGATGACGTAGTTCCGATTCCCATCGTCTCACCGGGTCTCGAGGCCCTCGCCCTGGCGGGCTCGGGCACCTCGACCACCGGGGGGGAAGACACGGCCCACGGCAAGGGGGAAGGGCGGCACCACGATCGGGGGAAGGCGGCCCCGTGATTGGGGGGGGAAGATCCGGCCAGCGGCAGGCCGTCATCTTCCGATGGTCGAGGTGCGAGCCGCGTGCGGCGAGCCTCGAGACCGCCTGTGCCGATGCTGGTTTCGTCAGTCCCGCTGTGGATGCGATGCCTCTCATCTCACCAGGTCTCGAGGCCCTCGCCCTAGCGCGCTCGGGCACCTCGACCATCGGGGGAAGGGCCCAGCCATCCGGGGGTTCGCCTGCGCCGATGCTGGTTTCAGGCCACCGGCCGCGCACACACCCGCGTGACAAGCGCTGCGGTGTCGCGCCGCAATACCTCTTCGAGATCATCGGCGCGTCCGGCGGATAGCAGACGTGAGCGGGCGGTGGCGTCGGGGTCGGGGATGACGACGAGCACGTCGTCGGTGGCGGTGAGGCCCTCGACGTAGTCCGTGATGGCATCGACGATCGAATCCTCGTCGACGGCGTACAGGGTTTCCAGCGGCACCATCGGATGCCGCTCTCGCCAACACGTCGCGAAACCATCATCGGGGGACACCGCGACCTCGACGTGCACCACCCGGACCTCCCGCCCGAAGGATCGGGCCCGGCGCAGCGCGTCGTCGACCGCGGTGCACGGCTGTGATACCGGCACCACGGCGATCCCCTGTCCGGCAAAGGAGCGGTGGGTGAGCGTCTTTCGTACGAGATCGGCGTGATGGTCGGCGGCGGCCGCGGCGACCCGACGCTTACGGTATGCACGCGAGACCGCCGACATCGACGCAACCAGCACGACGAGCACCACGATGACCCACAACGACCCCTCGTCGGCCTTCATCACGGTCACCACCACGGTGGCCAGGCCGGTCGCTGTGGCGCCGATCGCGTTGAGCGCCAAACGCCATCGCCACCCGCGAGTGCGCGCTGTCCACCAGTGCCGCACCAAACCCAGTTGGGCCAGCGTGAATCCGATGAACACACAGATCGCGAACAACGGCACCAGCAGATTGACGTTGCCCTCGGTCACCGCGATCAGGATGCCGGCGGCAACAGCGAGTACGAGCACGCCCTCGCGGTAGACACCGTGGGTGGCGCGGGTGAGCCGATGCGGCAGGTAATCGTCGGCGGCGACCACCTTCATCAGCTGCGGCAGTCCACCGAAACTGGTGTTGGCGGCCAACGCGAGCAGGATGACCGTCGCCGCCTGAATGACGTAATACAGTGCACCACGCCCGAATACGCCCTCGGTGATCTGCGAGAGCACGGTCACCCCGTCGCGCGGTTCGATGTGCAGGACCTCCACCAGCGCGGCCACCCCGAGCATCATGACGCCCAGCAGCACACCGAGCGCCACCTCGGCGTGCTGGGCACGGCGAACCCGGTTCTGCCGGAACTGCGGGGTGGCGTTGGCGATGGCCTCGACACCGGTCAATGCGGCGCATCCGTTGGCGAATGCCTTGAGCACCAACAGGAGTCCCACGGTGGTGAGGGTGCCGGTGGTGTGTTCGACCGAGGAGTGGGTCGGGTGCCCGCCGGTGATCAGTCCGACGACGATGAGCGAGAGGATCGACACGATGAAGATCACCGTTGGCGCCATGAACACCATTGCGCTGCTGACGATGCCGCGGAGGTTCACCGCGGTGATGAGCACCAGAACACCCAGACCGATCCACACCGTGTACGGCCGTGCCGCGGGGATCGCCGACGTCAGCGCAGCGGTCCCGGCCGCCACCGACACCGCGACGTTGAGCACGTAGTCGATGACCAGGGACGCCGCCGCCACCAGCGCCGGGCGCCGTCCGAGATAGCGCTTCGACGACGCATACGCCCCTCCCCCGTCGGGGAAGACCGCGATCAGCTGCCGATACGACGCGATCAGGATGGCGAGCAGGGCGACGATGGCCGCGCTGACCGGCAGCGTCAGCCCGAGGGCGTGGCTACCCGCGGCGGCCAGGACCACCACGATCGCCTCAGGGCCGTAGGCCACCGACGCCATCGCATCCAACGACAGTGCGGCGAGTCCGGTGGTCGCGGTCAGACGACGTTTCTCGGCGGGGTCGGGCGGCTCCGGGGTCTGTGGTGTCGATCCGGAATCCGTCGGGGCGGTACGGGTGGCGATGTTCAGCACTGTGCCGTTCTACGTCCGCCAAGCGGGCGATACCGCGTTCCATACGATCTTTTGACGCTGCGCCGGTGATCGTTCACGGCAGCATGACGCTCAGCCCACCCGATACCGTGTGAAGCCTTGCCGGGCCAGAGTGAAGCCGTAGCCATGCGGGTTCTCACAGACGAGACCGGCCGAGCGCGAGTAGCAGACGAACGTCAGGTCGGGGCGGGGCTGCCAGGTGACGGCGTGCCGTAGTTCAACGTCGCTCCGACCTGGCGGTAGGTGCCCTGCACCAGCGACGCGCACACCGGCTTGTCGAAATCCGCCCAGCCGAACATCGTCGCGTTCGTCTCGTCCTGTCGGTCGTACAAACCGCAGGTGTCATCGAGGGGTACCGGCACGCTGAACTTGGTTTCGCACAGCAGACTCGTCGACGTGCCGGAGCAGATGACGTTTCCCGAGGGCAGGGCAAAGCCGAACGTCGAACCCGGACCGCCGTCGGCGAACTGGGAGGCGGGCAGCATTCGGTAGCTGCCTCGATCGATCAGTGGACCGGCCGCGCCGGTTGTCGTGGTGGTTGGTGTCTGTGGGCTCAGTTCCAGCCAGAGCCTGCCGTCGGCGATGGCATCGAGATCCGGAGTGGCCGTGACGGTTCCGTCCGAGACGGTGAACGTGACGTTCTTCCACGCGGGTTGCTCGACACCGCTGGATCGGGTGTCGACCGACGCGACGATGCGATCAGGCGTCGCGGACGAAATCCGAATCTCGCGGAACTCGTACGGGCGGATCGCCGACAGTTTGCCGTCGACGAAGATCGCGAGTGCCTCGAACAGACTCGAGCCGGTACCTGCGGGGCGGTCCCGGTCACCGTTCTGGCCGGCGAGGATGGCGTAACCCAATCCCTTTTGGCAGGCGTCGAAGTTGGTGGCCTTCGGATGAGTGTCGAGATGAGCCCACGTGTCCGGAGACGGTCCGCCGGTGGGCACCACGCCGCCGGCCAGCCAGCTCGGTGTGGGCGCACACGACGTGCTCGACGACGCGGTGGCGGTTGCCGTCGCAGTGTGGGTGATCGTTGATGGCGCGGCCTGTTGCGAGTTGTGGCAGCCCGCCGTCGCCACGAGCACACCGAGCATCACCGCCGATACACAGAGTCGCCGGAGCACGAGGCCTCCCTTTCGTCGACGCTTGTGGTCACAGTATCGTGCTTTCGCGGACGTATTCTCGATCTGCCTTCTCGCGCGTCGTTCGTCGATCTCTCCCCACGACAGAAGGGGTTGGAACCAGCTCTGACACAACAGGTCTCGAGGCTCGGCGCTAGCGCGCCTCACACCTCGACCACCGGGAGGAAGAGCCCGGCGGGTTGGACAATGTCGGACGATCGAATGACGTCGGTGGTGCGGCACCAGCAGTGGCGCAGGAGGTCTCGAGGCTCGGCGCTGGCGCGCCTCACACCTCGACCACCGGGAGGAAGAGCCCGGCGGGTTGGTCAATGTCAGACGACCGAATGACGTCGGTGGTGCGGAAACAGCAGCGGCGCAAGCGGTCTCGAGGCTCGGCGCTAGCGCGCCTCACACCTCGACCACCGGGAGGAAGAGCCCGGCGGGTTGGTCAATGTCAGACGACCGAATGACGTCGGTGGTGCGGAAACAGCAGCGGCGCAAGCGGTCTCGAGGCTCGGCGCTGGCGCGCCTCACACCTCGACCACCGATTATGGGGGCCGACGGTAGGGGTTTCAGTGACCGGGGGTCGGGGGGCGACGCAGGATGAGGGATTCGACGGCCTCGTGAGGGACGCGGTCGTGCCACCGGGCGGCGTTGGTGTCGTAGAGTCGCTCGCCTTCCTTGCGGGCCATCTCGGCGTCGAGGAGGTATTCGCGGCAGCGGGCTACGAATTCGGCGTCGTCGTCGTACGGGGTGAGACCGAAAACCGGACCCAGGGAGCCGATGGCGGCCGAGGTCCCGACGACGGGCAGACCGATGCTCGCGGAATCGAGGAGTTTCACGCGCACCCCACCGCCGGTGCGCACGGGAGCGATAAGTGCACGACAGGTGCTCAGGAAGGCAGTGATGTCGTCGACAAAGCCGAGGTCGCGGACGCCGTCGGGCAGGGTCGGTTGTTTGGCGCCGGCTTTCGGGGCGCCGATGACGCAGAGTTCAGCTCCGTCGATGCCCTTCGAGATCTCCGGCCACAGACGCAGTGCCTCGAGGAAGGCTTCCTGGTTCGGCGGCCATCCCCGAGTACCCATGAATGCCAGTCGCGGGGGCGCGATGTCACGATGGGCAGGAACCCCGGGCGGCAGGGTGAGATCGATCCATCGTGCGTTCGGAACACCGTTGTCGCGGTAGTACTGCGCTTCGTCGAGGTCGTAGCCACCGAGCGCGTCGGCCTTGCGGGCGACCCGTAACTCGTCGGCGGTGATGCGCGGCGCCTCGAGCCGACCGATGGTGCCGCGGGTCAGCTTCCACACCGACGACTCCGGATTGACGGTGCTGATGACGAACGGTGCCGAGACACTGTGGCGCGAACGCAGAAACGCTTCCGCCATGTACGAGTGCTCGGCGAAATAGATGTCGCTGCAGGTGTCGTCGAGAGCATCGACCAACTCGTCGACGTCGTAACGAACGTGGCACAGACTGCGTCGCGTCGTCACGCTCTGCCACGCCAACGACGGGCCCTTCACCGCCGGTTTGGGCACCCGGACGATACTGCCGTCGGCGCTCGGCCCAATCCCCTTGCCCGACAGACACACCGCACGCACATCGAAGTTCTCCCGCGCGATGTCCATCACGACCCGCGACAGCGCGATGTCGCCGCCGTGCTCGTGCTCGGGGTCCTTCGACAACAGAAAGGTCACCGACGTCATCTCATTCACCCTCTCTGACAGTCTGTTCCGGAACCACCACAGCCTGCTCGGCTTCCACCGCGGGAATCGGACGGCGCACTGCGGCGAGGTAGATGGCCAGCAGTAGCGCATCGGTCACCACCGACGCAATACATGCACCGATCGATCCCCAGTGCGCCAACGCGAACACGAGCAGCAGCTTGATCGGGGCGAGCACGCCGGCGGCAACGCTGCGGACGATGTCGCGTCGTTGCACGTACAACACCGTCATCAGGACGAAGTTGACCACCCGCATCGCGACGAACACCCCGATGATCACCAGCGACCACGCCAGCTGTGTCGAGAACGGTGTGGCCAACATGACCAGGCCTGCGGCGATCACCGATCCGGATGTCGCGACCGCCACGGCGGCAATGTGTTTCGTGGGTGGACCGGCGCTCAGCGCACCTCCGGCCGCGCGTAGCGGCTCGTGATAGGTGTTGCCCAACGCCATGCCGAGTTGGGCTGCAGCCCAACCGACGGTGCTGGCGATCGCGTAGTACCCGGCGATGTCGGAATCGGTGAGGGCACCGAGCAGCAGGATGTCGCCCTGCATGTACGCGGCGTTGGCCAGGTGCTCGGCGAACAGCACCGCGATCAGCCGCGGATGGCCGGGAATGCCGGGGCGGTTGCCCGGCACCAGCATCAGCCCACGCGCGGCGACCACCACGTACGGCAGGGCGTATAGCACGCTGGCGGCCGTCAGGTTCGGATGCGGTGCCACCAGAAGGTATCCGGCGCCGAGGACGATGCTGGAGAACTGGCGGATGGTGTCCATCCGCATCACCCGATCGGGGTGTCCGTCGCGCAGCGGGGCGCTCTTGACCGCGTTGAACACGATCTCGCCGCCACCGACGACCAGCGCGAACCATGCGAGATAGGAGAACGGCGAGCACGCCGCGCCGGCAATCATCAATCCGATGCCGAGCAGTGCCCGGGAGGCGCGTTCGGTGAGGAAACGTTCCTTGGACTCGCGGATCGCGCGGACGTTGAACGGATTGTCCAGTGGCGCAGCGATGATCGCGCCCAAAGCGAAACCCATCGCGTACTGTCCGTACGATCCGACACCGAGGTGGGCGACGACCACAATGGTCCACAGCAACCCGGAGGCACGGCCACCGTAGGCCCACCCGGCGGCGACCACCGCCTTGATCACGTTGCGGCGACCATCAACGGGAGCAGGGGCGTCGGTCACCGTCACCGCGACCCCGCAGGCTTCGGTGAACTCTCTGACGCCGATGACTTTTCGAGCACCGATGACCACACCGAGACATAGCCCCCGATCACGGTGTCGGGTTCACGCAGCTTGCGCATACCTTCCACGCTCGCGGCCATCACCGCCAAACGCTCGGTGTCGTCGATGATCTCGACGATCTTGCCGGCGAGCGCTGCGGGGGTCTGCTCAGCCGTGACGCCCTCGTCGATCGCCACGGCCCCACCCTCGGCCCCCAACTCTCGCAGCGCACCGTGACCGGTGGTGACGATCGGCGTCAGGTGACTGATGGCGTCGGCGACGACACCCGACGACGGATACGCGGTGCCGTACGGGCTGCGATCGCCGTACGGCACCACCAGCGCCCGGATGGACGCGAAGTAGCCGGCCATCTCCTCCTCGGCCAGCCCGCCGAGGATCTCGATGCCGTCACGGCGTGGCAGGTTTTCGGTCCCGCGGCCGGCGATCCGGATCGCGATGTCGTCGGGCAATTGGTCGCGCAGTCGTTCGACGTGCTCGAATCCCTTGCCCCGGTACACGAGTCCGAAAAGCCCGACGGCGCGCGGACGGCCGGGTGCGGCTGGCATCTCCGGCATGGCGCGCACCGTCAGGGGTGCGACGTGCACCGTGGCGTCCGGATACCGCTCCCGCAGCGATTGTGCACCGATCACGCTGGTGCCGAACAGAATCCGATCACCGAACACACCTCGCTCGACACGACGTGACACCGCCCGCATCGGGAAGTGCAGGCCATGGTTGAGCAGTCGCCGGCGCTGAAGGAATCGGGTGCGCGCAGGCCACCACACCAGTCCGGGCGGGTCGTGCACCGTCGCGGAGATCGCCAGCTTGTCCGACGCCACGAAACCAGCTGTGGGCCAGAAGGATTCCACCGACCCGCCGGAGAACTCGGCATGCAGCACGGTCGGCCGGTCGGACGCCGCGATCAACTCGGTCAGGTGTCGACGCCGACGACGCAGGTCGGCCACGGTGTCAGACCCCGGGCTCCCGTGTCGGACCTCGATCACCTCGGCAACGTGGCCACGTAACGTCTCGGCAAATCGCACCGAATAGGAGCCTACCCCACCGCATTCGGCGCGCGGGCCCACGTGGATCACCCGTAGATCCGCCAACTCTGCCATCACAGTCGGCGTCAGTAGAACAGCGGCCGGTACTTGGGCCGGTATCGGAGCGCGGTCTCGGGACGTTTGGAGATGACGCGAGCGGGCACCCCACCGACGATGTCGAGATCGGCGACATCCTTGCCGACCATGGCGCACGCCGCGACCACCGCACCGCGACCGATGCTCACACCGCTGACAATGGTTGCACGACTGGCGATCCACACGTAGTCACCGATGTAGACCGGCTCGATGACGGGCACGAACTCCGGGCTGGCCGGGTCGTGTTTGCCGGCGATGATCTGGGTGTCGCTGGCGATCACCACGTTGTCGCCGATGCAGATCCCCGACCGGGCGTCGAAGAGCACCCGGAATCCGATGGAGCAGGCCTCGCCGATCCGGATCTGATCGATGTCGAAGACCTGGCAGCCACGCAGGATCGAGGTGTCCTTGCCGATCTTGGCGCCGAACAGCCGCAGGAAGGCCTGCCGGATGGTGTGCGACGGGATGAAGGTGATGAGGTTGTTGTACAGCAGGATTCCGACGCGATTGCGCGCCTTGGCGATCGTGGAGATGTCGTTGAACGAGTATCTCGGCGTGAAATCGTCCCGTTCGGGGACGGTGACGCTCGCCGGGGCGGCCACGGTCTCGTTGTCGCTCACACCATCTCCTTTGCCGATGCTGCCGGTCCGAGGTCGGTCGGGCGGAGTTCTGTCGCTCCGGGCTCTGCAGATTTGGGGCCGGGAGTGCTCTCGTCGATCACCCGTCGGATCTCACTGATGAAGGCGCTCTCGTCGAACTTGTGCACGTGATGGCGGATGACGTCGGTATCCCAGTCCATCGCCACCACCCGGTCCACCGCGTCACGGATCTGCTCTGGTTCGGGCTCGTCGAAGAATTCACCGTTGATGCCCTCGACGACGGTGTCGAGGAAACCGCCCCATCGCAACACCACACACGGCTTGCCGTACATCCCGCCCTCGAGTGGGGTCAGCCCGTAATCCTCGTAACTCGCCGCGACGACCGCGGCGCAGTGCTGGTACAGCCACGCCATCTCGGCGTCGGTGAGGTCTTGCAGCATGGTCACATTGTCGGGGCAGATCGCTTGCAGTGCATCTTTTTCCGGACCTCGCCCAACGACGACGAGGCGACGCCCGCTGCCCCGGAAGGCCTCGATGACCTTGTCGACGTTCTTGTAGGACAGCAGCCGCGAGATACACAGGAAGAAGGGGGCGTCGGTCAGCGACGCGTCAGGCGATACCGCACCCTCGACCGGGGCGGGCGCGGTGACCGGCGCGGAGACCACGGTCGAGCTGAGTCCATAGGTGGTGCGGATGCGGTCACGGACCGCATTGGAGATCGCCAGGTAGCGATCGCAGCTGTAGGCGGCGCGACGGTCCCACCGTTTGAGTCCCGGTCCCATCGCCGACATGGCGAACCGTTTGAGTGTGCTCGGCGTCTCCCCGAGGTACACGTCGGTCTGATACAGCCAGCGCGCAGGCGAATAGCAATAGACGATCTTGGTTCCGGTCGTGGAGAAGCCGTGCGCCCACCCGCTGGTGCTGGTGAGCACGATGTCGGCGTCGATGACCATTCGTGATGCGGCAAACGGCAAGAGCGGCAACGCAGCCCGATGATTCTTGCGCAGGAATCCGATTCGGTTCACCGGCGAGGTCACGACGGTCTTGTCGGCGAACTCCGGATAGGTCTGATCGGGTTCGAAGAGCAGCGTGTGGATCACCGCGTCCGGGAAGGCCCGGCTCAGCGACAGCACCACCTTCTCCGCTCCCCCGCGCTGGGTCAGATAGTCGTGCGCTATGGCGATCCTTGGACGAGGAGCGTCATCAGTAACCACGGGTCCATCCATTCTCTGTGAGTACGCAGCAACACCGATCGCCGTGGCAGGCCAAGGCAGATGCACACGACCGCCACCTACGGGCGCATGCACAATTCGAACCACGGAATCGGTCAGTGCGTGCTGGGAATGCCACCGCATCCCTGGGACAGGGGAAACGCTAACATCGCTTCGGATGATCGGCATCTCGAATGCATTGTGACCGGCATCTCTCGCGCATTCTGTAACGCCACTTACACGCGGTACGAAAACCATTCTTTGTTTCACATTCGGATTCCGAAGAATCCGGCGATCACCCCGCGAGAACGGACGCGGCGTATTTCGGCGTCCAATCGTTGGTGAACAGCGCCCCGAAGTTCTGCTCGCGGTCGGTGGTGCTGGTCCCCGAGTCGCGGATCGTGTAGATCAGCGTCGGACCGGCGAACCCGCAGTTGGCGGCGTACCAGAGCATGTCGGTGATCTGCTTGGCCTGCTCGACCTGACTCACCCCGTCGGGCGAATCGGCGGCGGTGGGTGCACCGATCTCGGTGAACCAGATCTTCTTGGCGCCGTCACCCCGCGCGATCATCAGGTTGCGCAGGCCGACGGTGTCGCTGATGACATTCTCCGGGTTGGTCGTGATTCCGCCGGGAAAGACGTACGGATGCATTGCGGCCGCGTCGAAGTAGCCTTGCACGCCGTTGTTGTACATCGCGGTGTAGTACGAGAGCGGAGAATACGGACCAACCGAACGCGCCAGACCGGCACTGATGACCGTCGCGCCGGGTTGGGCCGCCTTGACCGCCGTGTAGGCGGACTTGAGCAGCGAGGTGTAGCGGGCGGCGTCGACGCTACCGCCGAAGAACAGCGGCAGATTCACCTCGTTCCAGATCTGATAGTTCGACACGTTGGCCTTGTACCGTGCGATCAGGGCACGCAGGAAGGTCGAGAGGTCACCGTTGTCGGTGGGCGGAGCGGTGAAGAAGCTGCCCGCCGGACGTGACCAGGCCGGCGACGACACCACCGTGGCCAGCACTTTCAGTCCGTGCGCGCGGGCGGAGTTGATCAGTCGGTCGGGCGTCGACCAGTTGTAGGTGCCCTGGGTCGGCTCGATGGTGTTCCAATCGATGACCACTCGCAGCCAACTCGCCTTGGTCTTGGTGACGCCGTCGAGTTCGCGGTTCAGGTCGGCCTGCGACAACCACAACATGTCGCTACCGCCGGCGAACCCGTACCCGTCCGGCGGAATGGACACCTCCGCGCTCGCGCGGCCCGGCTCGGCGCCGACCATTCCCGCACCGAGGACGGCGATCACGACGAGAACGATTGAGAAAAACCGCAAACGGCGCACCGCGCGAGACATGACATGTTTCATGCACGCATCGTAACCAGAGCTTCTGACACATTCTTCATCAGAGATGAAATACATGTGAATTGCGTGACAATCGCCCGAATGCTGTCCAATTCCGGTAACTCGGCGCGCCAATTCTCGCGCCGCATGCGAACATCTCTTTGTCGGACCCGAGGCACGGGCTCGCCGACGATGCTGCGTCCACGGCATCCACACACATCAGAAATCGGGGTTGGCATGAAAACCGCGCTCATCACCGGGATCACCGGTCAGGACGGCCTCTATCTGTCCGAATTGCTGCATTCCAAGGGCTATCGGGTCGTGGGACTGGTTCGGGGGCAGAACAATCCGAAGGCCGACGCCCTGGCCGCGTCCCATCCCTTCGTGGAGATCGTCTCCGGGAATCTGCTCGACCTGTCGAGCCTGATGCGGGCGATGGCCTTCGCCGATCCCGACGAGGTCTACAACCTCGGTGCGGTCTCGTTTGTCGCGTACTCGTGGCAGAACGCCCGCCTGACCAGCGACGTGACCGGTACGGGCGTACTCAATGTGCTCGAAGCCGTGCGCCTGCACCAGGACACCACCGGCAAGCAGATCCGTTTCTACCAGGCCTCCAGCTCGGAAATGTTCGGCAAGGTGCAGGAAGTTCCGCAACGCGAATCGACGCTGCTGTGGCCGCGCTCGCCATACGGGGTGGCCAAGGTCTTCGGTCACTACATGACCATCAACTACCGCGAGTCCTACGGCATGCATGCCAGTTCGGGTGTTCTGTTCAATCACGAGTCTCCGCGTCGCGGACCGGAATTCGTGACACGCAAGGTCAGCCGTGCGGTCGCACGCATCCACCTCGGCCTCCAGGAGTCGCTGGCGCTGGGCAACCTCGACGCCAAACGCGATTGGGGTTTCGCCGGCGACTACGTGCGAGCGATGTGGCTGATGCTGCAGCAACCCGAGGCCGACGACTATGTGATCTCCACCGGCGAGACCCACTCCATCCGCGAACTCCTCGACGTGGCCTTCGACGAGGTGGGCATCAACGACTGGGAGCGCTATGTGCACATCGATCCGCGCTTCTTCCGTCCGGCCGAGGTGGACCTGCTGATCGGTGACTCCAGCAAGGCGCGTGCGCAACTCGGCTGGAAGCCGGAGGTCGACTTCGACGCTCTCGTCCGGATGATGGTGCGTTCGGACGTCGCGGCCGAATCCGGCTCCGTGACACGCGAAGTGGCGTGATGCCCCACCGCGCGCTGATCACCGGCGCGAGTGGCCAGGACGGCCGGCTGCTCCTCGCGGCACTCACCGAACACGGATGGACGACCACCGGAGTGGTCGGTCCGAGCCGTCATCGGGAACTCGACATCGCCCCGCTCGGAGACGCCGAGTGCGTGGCGGTCGATCTCGGCGACGTCGACGCATGCGCGTCGGTGGTCGAGATGGTGCGGCCCGACGTCATCTTCCATCTCGCCGCGGTGTCGTCGGTCGGTCAGAGCTGGCAGGACCCGGTGCACACCGGTCAGGTCAACGCCCAGGCGACGGCCGCATTGCTCACCGCCGCCCGGGATCTGGTGCGTGACGGCCATCCGGTGCACGTGGTCAACGCCTCCAGCGGAGAGATCTTCGCCGGCACACACAGTGCGCCGCAGAACGAGTCGACCCCGATCTGCCCGACGTCACCGTACGGGGTGTCGAAGGCCTATGGTCATCTGCTTGCTGCGGCGTTCCGCGCGCAAGGGGTGAGCGTGTCGAACGCGATTCTCTATCCGCACGAGTCGCCGCTACGGGCTCCGCACTTCGTCACCCGCAAGATCACCCGGGCGGTCGCCGAGATCGCGGCCGGAACGAGATCCGAACTCGCGCTGGGCAATCTCGCCGCCCGACGGGACTGGGGTTGGGCGCCGGACTATGTCGAGGCGATGATCTCGATGGCCACCGCGCGGGCCGACGACGATTTCGTGGTCGCCACCGGTGTCTCACACAGCGTCGCCGACTTCGCCGGGGCGGCGTTCGCGGCCGCGGGCATCGCCGACTGGCATCATCACGTCCGCACCGACAAGTCGTTGTTCCGGCCCGCCGACAGCATCGACCTGGTGGGCGACAGCACCCGCCTGCGGACCACTCTGGGCTGGCGCCCCACCAAGACCTTCAGCGAGGTGGTGGCGACGATGGTCGAGCATGACATGGCGTCGGTCGAGCATGCCGACGCCGCGGCTCAGCCTGCCGGGTCGGGCCGGACCGTGGCGTAAGCACGGAACATCCGCTCCCCCAGGACCTGAGCTCCGGTCGCGTTGTAGTGGATGGCCTCACCGGGGTTGTGCATCCCCTCGGGGCCCTCGACGAAGACACACATCGTATGGCGCGACGGTGTATCTCGGTGTACGGCATCGATTCCGGGATAGCGCTCGTGGCCGGTCGTGATCTCCTCGGGCACCATCTGCCCGAGGAGGAACGGCACGGTGCCGAAGCGGTCACGCAGCCGCCGGATAAGTGTGTCGAGCCGGTCCCGATAGGCCTCCGGAGCCGTCAGCGGTACGTCGCTCTCGCCTTGATGCCACAGCACCGCAACGAGTTCGGACTCGGGACCGGCGGCCCGGAGCGCGCCGGCGATCTGGGCGACGGCCCGGTCGAAGAGGTTGACGCGCACCGATCTCTGGTCGGGGTCCCAGCTGAAACCGTTCTTCGGATGGAAACTGGTGTCGCCGCGGGCCGCGGGGACGAGCAACACGGCGCCGTCGGTGTCCTCGGCGAGCAGCCGACCGAAGGTGGTCCCGAATCCGACGCCTGCGCCGGGGGTTCCGTGCAACAGCGGATCCTCGGCGAGCAGGATCTGTCCACGGCGGCGTCCGCACCCGGGCCATTGATGCACCCGAGGATCGGTGACCGGTGCTGCCGAGGGATCGAGGAGCCGGCCCGCGCCATGGGCATTGGACTGGCCGAGGACGGCAACGACCTGATAGGGCGGTGTCGGGGTGACCGGTGTGCCCGAGGCCAGTGCCCGTTTGACGGTGTCCTTCGCGCGGGTACGCCACTGTGCGGCCTTCGCGGCGTCGCCGTGAAGCCGCAGGTCCGCGGCCGTCGGGGTCTGGTCGGTCTGATCGGTCATGTGGTCATCCTCCTGCGCAGGTGTCGGGAGCGGTTGCGCCCGTGAATCTCTGGCCGATCCATCCGAGGACTGCATCCCCGTCGAGGTCGCCGTGTCCCTTGTCCGGCTGGAAGTCGGCGTCGACGACGGTGCCGGCCGCACACAGTTCACCGATGTAGGCGCGGGTCCAGGCCGGATCGATGAAGGTGTCCTTGCCGCCGTAGGCGATGAGCAGCGGCACCGGTGTGTGGGTGACGGGCGCGCGGGATCGGATCAGCCGGGCGGTCAGCCGGTTCTGTGCGTCGATGGTGCGTGGCCCGATGTCGGTGGGGCGCAGTTGTGTGGCCACGGCCTCGCGTCGGGCTCCGGCCGACGGTGCGCACTGCGACAACGCATCCCAGCCGCCCACGGCGGCACCGGTGCGGTAGTCGTCGAGGGCGACGGTGTGATCGGCACGTGCCCACGATTCGATCACCCATTGCAGCATCAGTCGCTGATCGGGGGTGGCGGTGCCGGCGCGTGCCTTCGCGGCCACCCCGACGACGTCGGCGGCCGGGGCGAGCGCAGCGGCACCGAGCATCTCGAGTCCCGCACCGTAGGTGGGGAATTCGGTGGCGGCGGCGACCACGGCCCCGCCGCCCTGGGATCCGCCGTAGGCGACGAACAGCGGCGAGGTGTCGGCGAGTACCGCACGCGCGGCGCGCACACTGTCGATGACGTTGAATCCGGCGGTGGGGGCGTCGAGATACGGGTGTATCCCGGGTGCGCCGAGCCCCTGATAGTCGGGCAGCGTCACCACATAACCTTGTCGGGCGAGGTTGCCGGCGAGCGCCCCGAGACCGTACATGCCCTTGGCGACCGACGGCGCACACGGCGTGTTGATCCCGGTGGTGCCGTGGGCGAAGGCGATCACCGGCCGGCCACCGCGCGGTGGGTCACCGGTACCTGCCACGACGACGGCGCTGACCACCGTGGGTGTGTTCGTGGTGGCGTCGGTGGACCGATAGGTCACGCGAAAGGCCTTGACCCCGGCGAGTTTCGTCGAGACCGGCAGCCCGTTGAACGTCTCCGCCGTCACCACCGATCCCGGGCCCTGACCGGGCCGGAATCCCACCGACTCCTTGCCGACGACGAGGATCGAGGCGAGTCGCACCGAGATCACCACCACCAGCACGAGGAGCACGATCACCGCGACTGCGAGCAGACCGAACAACACCCGGTGTCGACGGATGACTCCCGTCCGGTGACCACGGATGACTCCCGTCATCGCACCTTGAACCGGCGCGCATAGGTCATGGCCGGCTTCTCCACGAAATGGAAGGTCACGCCGGCCAGCGCGAAGCTCACCGCACTGCATGCCACGATGTTGACCGCCAACCCGGCCCAGGAATCCCCCTGCAGCACACCCAGTCTGATCAGCACGATGATCACCGGGAAATGCCACAGATAGATACTCAGCGAGATCCGCCCCAGATATTCCAGGGGCCGCCAGTCCAGGGCACGGGCGAAGACGCTGTCTCCGCCCGCTGCCATCGGCAACACGATGATCAAGATGAGCAGACCGGAGGCGAGTGCGGTGAAGGTGGACTGGAAGTTGGAGCCGGCGGCGATGAGTACCAGCATGATCAGCAGGCTCGGCACGATGGCGACGATCGCCGCGATCCGGATCGGACGCACTCGGCGGGCGTCGATCATCCCGACGCCGACAGCCACGAACACCACCGTCGCCAGCATTCCGAAGGCGAAGTTGTCGCTGGAGGCCAGGAAGCTGCGCAGTACGACGGCCGCCCAGTTGGGTCCCCAGTTGGCCTCGATGGTGGTGGTGATGCCCGCGCGGTCGGTGAGCCAGGCGGCCAGGATCTTCCCGGCGATCCCGAGCACGATGAGGATCGCCGGTGGTGCGAGGACGAGCGCGGCGAGGTTGGTGCCGAATCGTCGCCGCAGGAACCACATTGCCGCGCCGAACACCGGAAGGCAGGCGTAGAAGACGAGTTCGAGGGTCAACGACCAGGACGGGCTGATGCCGGTCTGCAGATAGTGCGGGAAGTAGGACTGCAGCAGGGTCAGGTTGGTGGCGAGCAGTCCGGGGTCGGTGATCATGCCGGTGCCCGCGTCCGTGCCGGTGTGGCTCGACGCCCACTCGTTGTGCAGGAACGAGGCCTGCAGCGCGAAGTTCACGATGAGGAAGATGACGAGATAGCCCGGGAACACCCGCAGCAGCCGATGGATGACGTAGGCGCGGGTGTCGGGCTGGGTCTGCTTGTGCTGCAGCAGTGCTCGCACATACGGCAGATACAGCAGGAAACCCGACAGCGCGAAGAAGAAGATCAGTGCCTGCCCGAGCATCGCCAGACCGCCCTTGGCCATCGTGTCCGGGGAACACTGATTGGCCACGTGCACGATGAGGACCGCCCAGCACGCCACACCGCGCGGTCCGTCGAGTCCGCGGATGCGGCCGGCCTTGTAGGTCGGAGGACTCACGGGGTCCGCGGACGGCGCGGCGGGCGTGACGGGTGGCTGCCGTCGGTCGGCGAGTTCTTCGGTCATCGTTGCTCACTCCCGGGGGCGGTGCCGCATGTGGAGAAGGCCGGCTCGTCGTCGAACCTGTTGAGAATCCAGCCGACAACACTGTCGCCGGCGACGCCGCCGTGGTCGGCGTCCGGTTGGAATTGCGATTGCAGCGTGGCGCCGTTGGCGCATGCCGACCCGATCGCGGCGGCGGTCCAACGCGAGTCGATCAACTGGTCGCGCCCGCCATAGAGCACCAGCATCGGTGCGGCCGGGCGCTGGTCGGGCACCGCGCGACGGGCCAGCAATGCGGTGAGGGCGGCGGCGTCGGCCGGTGAGTCCGGCGTCAGATCGTCGGGACTCAACGATCGCAGGATGCTCGCCCGCGCCTGTGCGTGCACCGGAAGGCACTGGGCGAGTTCATCCCAATGGCTCTTGGCCGCACCACGCACATACTTGCCGAGGTCGAATCCGGGGTTCTCCTGTTGCACGGCGAGGATCAACCAGGTGTAAAGGCCGTACTGGTCGAGGGTCAGTTGCCGTCGGGTGGCCAGATCGACCAGACCGGAGAACTGCGCGGCCGGCGACAGGCTCGCCGTCCCCCGTAGATCGAGTCCCGTTCCGTAGGTGCCGGCCAGCGTGTTGGCCGCCCACACCGCTTGTCCGCCTTGGGAACCGCCGAGCGCCGCCCACCGGGTGGAGACGCCGGGCACCAGCGCCCGGGCGGCCCGGACACCGTCGATGACGTTCATCCCCTCGGTGCGCGCGTCGAGGTAGGGGTGGGTGGGATCGCTGCTGCCGGGGTAGCCGAGGCCCTGATACTCCGGCACGACCACCACATAGCCCTGCTCGAGCCATGCCGCGGCGGTGGCGGCGAGATCGCCGAGAGTGGGGTCGAGGGTCACGCCGCATTCGCCGAGAAGTCCGGTGGTGCCGTGGGCGAGGACGACGGTGTCCCACCCATCGGCGGGACGCGCCGAGGACGGGACGAACACCGCACCCCACACCGTCGTCGGGGCTCCGGTGCGACCGTCGGTGGACGCGTACCGGATTCGCAGCGCGGTGCTCGCCTGTGCGGTCACGCGGCGGTCGAGGTACGGCATGGTCTGCGCGGCGCGCAGCGCGCCCGGTCCGGTCCCACTGGTGTTGACGTCGTAGGCCACACCGGGGTCGCCGGAGTCGGTGGGAGCGGGGTCGGGGTTCGACGAGCATCCGGTGGCGACGACGGCGACGATCACCAGGATCGCCAGCCACCATCCCGCGAGACGGCGCGATGGTGCGGCGCCGACCGCTGCTTGGCCGGCCGGCTCGCGAATGTCTGTCATCGGTCGGCCCCCATCGCCGGTTCACGCACGCGGACAACTGCTTCCCGCGGTGCCTCGATGACGTCGCGGGAGATCCCGACGCCCAGGACGCACACGCTCGAGAGCACCACACCGAGGACGAGCGCGGTCAGCAGCGTCGTCGAGATCCCGGGTGACACCGACGTCGCGGACGAGCCGGCGTCGATCACCTCGGCGTCGTATTGCGGCATGCCGTCGGTGCGGCTCCATTCGAGCTCGGTGACCAACCCGGCAAGGTTCGTGCCGACCCCGCGGGCCAACGTCTGCGCGGCGTCGGCGGTCGGGCCCTTCGCGACGACGGTGAGCACGGCTCCGTCGCCGTAGGGCAGCACCGTGATCCGGCTGCGCAGCGTGGCGATGTCGGCGCCACCGAGGGCGCCGGTGGCGTCGGCGAGCCGGGTCCGACCGAGGACCTGATCGGAGACGGCGAGGTCGCTGTAGCTCGAGATACGCAGTCGCCCCGCCAGATCGGAGGCCTGTGCCGCCGACACCGTCGCCGGTCCGGTCGCGGTGACCAGCAGCCGTGCCTGCGACTCGTAGGAGTGCGGCAGGAAGATGAAGGCCACGAGTCCGGCCACCACCGCCCCGAGGGTCGCGGCGGCGATCACCGGCAGACCGCGGACCCACAGTGCGACGTAGTCGGCGGGTGTGCGGTCGCTGGGGGATCTCATGGCAGGTCACCACAATTCGCCGGTGGGGTGGGTCCGCCGTTGACGAGGCTGCGCATCCAGGCGACCGACTGGCTGGAATCGAGTGTGGCGTGGGTTTCACCGATACGTTTGATGGCCTGTATGTGACCGCCCTGCCGACAGGACTGCGCGATCACGCGGGCGGTCCACGGCCAGTCGATCAGCGGGTCGTCGGAGCCGTACATGATGAAAAACGGTTTGCCACCGAAGTTCCCGGTACCCAGCGGGAGACCGGTGCGATCGAGCCAGTCGTAGAGGCGCTGCCCGGCGGCAGCGGTCCTGGGTCGCAGATCTTGTGGCCCCAGCGACGCCGTGGCACGCAACTGACCCGCGAAATTGCCTGCGGGGATGCAGTTCAGCACCTCTTCCCACACCGACTTCGCATAGGACGACCGGTAGTCGTCGGCGTTGAACTGATCGGGCAGCACCCGCGACAACGCGTCGATGAGATAGGCGAGCAGCGGGTACTGATCCCGGGTGAGGGTCCCCGCCTCGGCCTTGGTGACCAGATCCCGCATGTTCGACACCGGAACCAACCCGACCGTACCCAACAGGTCCAGACCACCGCCGTAGGAGTCGGCGAGATCGCCTGCGGCCCAGGCGGCCATCCCACCGAGTGACACCCCGTAGGAGATCCACTTGTCCGACAGCGACGGGTAGGTGGCGCGGGCGGCGCGAACCGCGTCGATCATGTTGTACCCATAGGTGCGCGCATCGAGGAACGGGTTGTCGGCGTTGTCCATACCGAGGCCCTGATAATCGGTCATGGCGACGGCGAAACCGTTGTACAACAACGCCGCGATGATCACGTCGTTGCCCAACAGATTGGTGTAGAGCGAGGGACCGCACTTGTGGCGGACGCCGGAGTTGCCGTGGCCCAGTGCGACGGTCACCCATCCACCGGCAGGGGGTCGGCCGCCGGGAACCGCGACGACCCCGGACACGACGGTCGGTTGGCCGGTGATCCCGGAGGTGGATCGGTATTCGACACGATGCACGACCGCACCCAGTTCGGTGATCGGCGCGATGTCCTCGGAACCCGCCATCCCCACGGTCAGCACCGAACCCGGCGCCGATCCGCCGGCGGCACGATCGACGCTCGGCGCAGGCTCCGGCGTCACGAGTGGTGACCCGGAGACGTCGGGGGCCAGGGCGATCGCCCCGGGTTGGTCGTCATGGGCGGCGCACGCCGACGCACCGAGAATCATGGTGGCCGCCAGGACGATCACCGTCCTCCATCGCCGACGCGGCCCACCCGGGGTGCTGTGAAGCCGGTGCTGGTTCACCGCGACTCACGCAGTGCGGGCTCGGGCCGTGTCGACCCGGTGGCCGTGGGTCCGGTGGCCGTGGGTTCGGGAGTCGGCTCCGGGGAGTCCGCGGACGGTTGGCCGGCGCCGGTCCCCGCCGGGGTGCCGGCGTCCGCCGACGATGCACGGCGAGCCGGTGCACCGAAGGTCAGTACCGTGCCGATCACCGTGCCGACGGTGGCGACGGACTCCACCGCGGCACGCAGCGCCGAGCGCGTGGTGCGGCCGCGACGGGCGACGACGACGACGCCGTCGGCCAGCCCTGCGATGGCGCGTGCGTCCGGGCCGATCACCCCGGCGTCGACGACCACCACGTCGAAGTGCTGACGTGCCTGTGCGAGAACCGTTTCCAGCCGGTGCGAACCCAGGAGTTCCCCTGGCGACGGGGGCACGGGACCGGCCGGCAGGAAGGCCGGCGTGGTGGTGGTGCGGACCTGCCCGAGCAGGTCGGACTCTCCGGTCAGGATGGTCGACAGGCCGGCGTTCGCCCCGGCGGCGAGGTGCGCCGTGAGGGACGGGTCGCGCAGATCGCCGTCGATGAGCACCACCGATTGACCCGACCCGCCGATCTCGGCGGCGAGATTGGCCGCGACACTCGACGTGCCGACGTCGGGGCCGGAGCCGACGACCGCGAGAACGCGTGGTGCCGCGCCGTCGGGAGTGCGTTTTGCGCCGATGAACCTGACGTTGGTGCGCAGGTCGCGGTAGGCGTCGCCCTGGGGATCGTGCGCGAGGTCGGTGATGAGTGGGGCCTCGGCGCGGGCCGGTTCATCGGCGATCACCGCGAGGACCGGAAGGTCTGCGGTATCGGCAAGTGCGAGTGGGTCGTTGACGCGTCGGCGGGCCCGCAGGCCGAGCAGGAGCGCGACGACGAGACCGAGGAGTAGACCCACCACGGCGCCGAGGGCGGTCAGCAACCACCACGCCGGCCCGGCGGGCGCACCGGGCAGCGATGCCTCGTCGTAGACGATGGCGGTGGCCGCGGGTTCACCACCGCGCCGGGAGGTCTCGAGTTCCTGGACGACGGCGACCGTCTCCCGGGTGACCGCCGCGGCCTCCGACTGGGCGCGGGCGGCGGAGGCGGCACTCACCGAGATGTCGAGGATGACGGTCTTGTCGATCGGGGTGGCCGTCGTCGACGCCTTCAGGTCGGCGGCACTCACCTGGCCGTTGAGGGCACGTGAGGCACGTTCGGCGACCTGGTCGCTGGTGGCGACCTGGGCATAGGAATTGACCCGAGCCTCGGCGAAAAGGTTGTTCTGGTACGACTCCCCAACCGATGTGCCGCCCTCCGCGGAGACGAACAGCTTTGCCGTCGACACATATTTGACAGGCTGGATGAACATTCCGTAAACAAATCCGGCAGTGGCGAGAATCACCATTCCGGCAATCAGCACCCACCAGAACTTCACGAGAATGTGAACGTATTCCCGAACAGCCACCGGGCAAGCTCCTTTCAGTCGGCCGGACCCACCTCTAAGCCTCAGCCGCAGTGACCTTTTCGGGTCCAACCGGCGAATTCAGACATTCGCCGACCCGGATGGCACTTTCGCAGACCATAGTCCACAACCGCCGACAACGCACTCGGAGAGTTGAACGCCCAAGAAAACACCCTCACCAATACGTCGGGCGCCATTGGTCCGGCATTCTTCGGCATGTGATCGCGGCTCGATCATGTAAGGATGCTCACCGTGGGAACAGTGCGCGCAGCGACAATCGTGGGCGCGGTGTCGGCGATCACTTTTGCCGCCGTCATCGCCGGGCCGACGCCGACCCAACTGGTGATGCTGCTTGCCATCGTCATCGTGGGTACCTACATCGGACTGGCGCATCCCACCTGGTTGTTGTGGGCGCTGGCCGCCGTGCTCGCCTGCCTGCCCGCCGGATATGTGCCCGGCGTGCATCTGCCGCTCATCTTCGCGATGACCTCGGCGGTGTTGCTCGCCACCGTCATTCATCCCCCAGCCGGGTCGTCCACTACCTGGTCGTCCACTACCTGGTGGTCCACTGCCGGGTCCCCCACTGCACGGTCTCGCATCGAGCTGCAGCCGTTGGACCGGTTGCTGATCCTGTTCGCGTTGATCGCGATTCCGTCGGTGGTGTTGACGATGACCGGACTCGCCGACATCGTCGAATACGCGAAATGGGCGACGGCGGTGTTGTTGATCGTCGCCCTGCGTCGCCTTCCCGGATCGCAGCTGGCCACCTTCGGGCGGGTGTTCGTCGGCGCCACAGCGGTGTCCGGCCTGATCGGCCTCATCATGCTGACCGTCGACACCGGCGGCAAGACCTTCAGCCTGCTCTCGCCGTTCGGGTACACCCCGGCATCGGCGGGACGATTCGTCTACACCGGCGCCACCGCGATCCCGCGTCTGTCGGGGACGTTCATCGACCCGAACGCCGCGGGCATCGGTCTGCTCGCGGCACTGATGATCTGCCCACTGGTGTTCCGCGGACGCACCCGCTGGCTGCTGGGCCTGTTCCTGCTGGCGTGCATCGCCGGCACCCTCAGCCGTGCGGCGTTGTTCTCGGTGGTCCTCGGCGTCATCCTGATGCTGGTGTTCCACACCATGTCCGGACGCGCTCGCGGATACATCGCCGGATCGATGGTCGCGGGAATGGTGGTCCTCGCCGCGGTCCCGGCGTCGCGACACCGGATCTTCTCGTCGTTCGGTTCCGGCGACACCGGCTCGTCGGCGCGCGGTGACGCGTTACGCGACTATCCGGCGAACATGGCCGGCCACTGGCTTCTCGGGCATGGCTGGGGCATACCGGAGTTCAAGGATCCCTCGCTGGCGTTCACCATCAACTACGTCGCCAACGCACCATTGCTTGCGATTTATCGTGGTGGTCTGTTCGTCGGGATCGCGTTCACCGTGGTCATGCTGTACTGCTGCTGGCTGGCGTATCGATGCCTGCGACACGCCCGCTGGGAGCCGGCTTTCTTCGGCGGGTGTTTCATCGGGTTCTTCGTCCTGGGCATGCAACTGGACTTCAGTACCGTCACCATCCCCGTGTCGGTGACCGATCTGTCGGTGATGATCGCGTTTCTCGCGTTCGCCCAGCGGTTTTCGACGTCCGACGAGTCCGTCTCGGCCCGCGCGACGGCCCGGGCGACATCGGTCGGCGCCGGTTAGGGCCGGATGCGCGCGTATCTACGGCGGCATCGCACCCTGCGTCGGGCGTTGATCGTCGGTGTGGTGACCGCGCTCCTGCTCGGTTCGGCGTTCTGGGTCGTCGGGTATTTCCTGTTCTACCGGTCCCACGAGGACACCCTGCGCCGCGCGGACGCCATCGTGGTCCTCGGCGGCGAACACGACGGGCGGGAACAGTACGGGATCGACCTCGCCCGACGCGGCTACGCGCCGGTGGTGCTGCTCTCGGACCCGTACAACCGCTTCGAGGGGAAGGTCCCCGACCCGGTGATGGATCGCGCGTGCGCCGCGAGTACTGCTGCGGTGCAGGTGATCTGCTTCGTCCCGGAGCCGGGCACCACGGTCGGTGAGGCGATGTTCGCGACCAGGATGGCACGCGAACACCGGTGGCATTCGATGATCGTCATCAGCTGGCGCTTCCACCTCGTGCGTGCCCGGATGATCTTCGATCAATGCGGTGCCGACGGTGTGGTGATGCGGGCGGTGCCCCGCGACTATCCGTCGTCGGTCCTGTACTGGGGCGCCAACTTCGCGTACCAGTACGCGGGTCTGGCGAAGGCCGCGGTCGTCGGGTGCGATCGGTGAGATCACGAGCAGCGAGGTCACGAGCAGTGAGACTACGAGCAAGGGGATCAGTCATGCGACGACGCATTTCCAGCGTGTCCCGCCGAGCGGTCCAGGCCGCCACCGCCGTCGCGGTGTGCGCTGCCGCGGCGTTCGTGGCCGCACCGCCCGCCGCGGCGCTCAGCCCGGATCAGTTGCGCCCCAACTGCACCTGGGCGAGCGAGGCCGACGAGGCAGCCGCTGTGCAGACCTGCGCGGTGTACTCGGCAGCGATGAACCGGATCGTCCTGGTGCAAATCCGGCCGTCGACGTTGGCGCCTGGGTCCGCCGAGCACGCCGTCTACCTGCTCGACGGCATCAGCGCCCCCGATACCCGCAGTACCTGGGCCGACGCCGACAGCGGCGCCCTGGCCGCCTACAGCAACTCGTACAACCTGGTGATGCCCGCGGGTGGGGCCGGAACGTGGATGACCGACTGGCAGTCCACACCGGCCGGCGCGACCGGCACCCCGGGGGCGTCGGCCGAGTGGGAGACCTTCCTGTCGACCGAGTTACCCGCCTACCTCGCCGACGACTTCTCCGTCGAGCCCGGCGGCAACGCGATCGTCGGCCTGTCGATGTCGGGTGGGCCCGCACTCACCATTGCACTCGATCACCCCGAGATCTTCACTGTCGCGCAGTCACTTTCCGGTTTCTACCAAACCAATAATCCCGTCGGATGGTTCGTGATCCCGGCCATCCAGAGCTACGTCACCGGCATCGCCAACGGCAACACCGCGATGTGGGGTGATCCGCTCGGCCCGACGAGCACGTGGTCGGCGCACGATGTCTCGGCCCGAATCGGCGAGATCACCGCCTCGGGTCAACGCATACTCATCACCACCGGCATCGGAGTGCCACTGCCGCAGGACTTTCTGATCATGGCCATCACCGGCAACCCCGTGGCCTTCGTCAGCGGCGTGGCGATCGAACTCGGGGCGCTCGCCTCCACGCTGGCCCTCAACGCCCAGGCCGTCCTCTACGGGTTGCCCGTCGATTTCTCCTACACCGTCGGATTGCACAGCTGGACGCAATGGTCGGCGAATGCCGGGGCCAATGCGGCGGCGGTGGAGTCCGCTCTCGCGGCAGCGGATTCGCCGACGACATCGAGCACAGCGCCCCGTACGTCGACCGCCAGGACCGCAGCGATCGTGAGTACCTCGGCGGTCGTGACCACCACGCCCCCCGTGCAGACGAGTGCGGCAGTGAGCTCTGCGGGGACAACAGCCACGGGGAGCAGTGCGTCGTCCGGCGACGCCGGCCCGGTCGTGGCGTCGGCGGCGGCGGAGTCGGAGTCGGCCGTGTCGAGCACGGCGAGGCAGACATCGACGACGCCCTCGGTACCGTCCGCTGCACCGATCCTCGCGCCCGGTACCGACTCCGCGTCGGTGCCCACCGCTTCGACGGCTCACTGAACCTCGCCGGGTCCTTCGCACCGGCATTCATTCTCTGTTCACGAAAAACAACGTAAATGGGCGGCTCTCGATAGCGCGCGCCAATTCACAGCATTCCGTGTGGCGCATTCTCACGCCATTTGATATCAATTGACATCAGAGGCGGACCGGCAGTCCACGTACGGTCCATTCATTTGAGGACAGTCCATGCGGAATCGTAGTCCAGTCATGTCGTCCACACGGGTCGCCGCATTGTGTGCCACCGCAATTCTCGGATTCGGGACGGTGTCGAGCGCGCCCTTCCTCACCATCCCACCCGTCGCGTCGGTGATCAGCCAGGCGGCGCCGGTACCGATTCGCCTCGTGGCCGTGATCGATCAGAGTTCGACGACCATCGGCATCGCCGATTCCTCGCTGTACGGCCTCGACTCGGCCACGCTGGACACCACGCTGGACCACATCGCCTCACTCGGGGTGACCAGTGTCCGGGTGGCGATCCCGTGGATGAGTGTGGAGGCCAGGGAAGGGACCTACGACTGGACGCAACTCGATGCGCTCGTATCGGCGGCACAATCGCGCGGAATCAGCATCGTCGCCACCCTCACCGGAACGCCGGCGTGGGCGGGAAATATCATCAATGGCCATTTCGATCCCGACGAGTACGCCGATTTCGTCAGTGCGGTGGCCACCCGGTACAAGAATGAGATCAGCGGCTACGAGATCTGGAACGAACCGAATGCCGCACTGTTCTACAATCCGATCGACCCGACGTCGTATACCGCATTCCTCAAAGACGCCTACACCGCGATCAAAGCCGCCGACCCGAACGCCCTCGTGATCGCGGGAGTCCTCGGGGCGACGACCACCACCGGCGCCGCCCTCGATCCCGTGACCTTCGTCCAGGAGATGTATGCCGCCGGGGCCGCGGGCTACTTCGACGCGTTGTCGTTTCACCCGTAC
Source organism: Gordonia sp. YC-XJ4 (assembly GCF_059511865.1). Taxonomy (NCBI): domain Bacteria; kingdom Bacillati; phylum Actinomycetota; class Actinomycetes; order Mycobacteriales; family Gordoniaceae; genus Gordonia; species Gordonia sp. YC-XJ4. The sequence goes on along the minus strand of NZ_CM183447.1, from coordinate 1,273,164 downwards.
CAGTTCTCCGAGGAGTACAGCGAGAACGATCACGCGGACTCCCCGGCCAGCCAGGTGACCGCCATCCAGGCGCTGATGGCCCAGTACGGGGATGCGGCGAAGAAGATCTGGATCACCGAGTACGGCGAGCCGACCACCGGGAGCTACACCCAAGCGCAGCAGGCGGCGTTCATCCAGGACTTCATCGAGGCGTGGCAGAACCAGACCGGTGCGGGACCGATCTACATCTACACCACGCGTGACACCGATACCGGATCCTCGAACATCGAGGACAACTTCGGTCTGTACGAGACCGACTGGACCCCCAAACCCGCCGCCCAGGTCCTCGCCGATCTGATCGCCCAATACTCCGGAAGCGGCTCGGCCACCCACGATCTCGGGCAAGCACTGGCGAGCGCGCTGCAACAGTGGGTCACCCAGCTCGCGCAGTCGCAACTCGCCGCGATCCAGCAGCTCTGGCAGGACCTGGCAAGTGCACTGCAATCGATGTTCGGTGCCTCCGCGACGACCACGACCCAGACGGTGGCCACGGCCGCGGCGCTGAGCACCGCGGCCGGAGCCACTGCGGCGACGTCGGCCGCTGTGACACCTGTTGCCACGACATCTGCTGCTTCGACATCTGCTGCGGCGTCGACGACCTCGACGACGACCGAGAGTTCTGTGCCCACCACGACGGCTGCGGCGTCGACGACGTCGGCGGCGCCCACCGCGTCGAGTTCTTCGTCGGCAACGACGACCGGGACCACTGCTCCGGAGACCACTGTTCCGGAGACGACTGTTCCCGAGACGACCGTTCCCGAGACCTCGGCGCCGGCCAGCTCGGCCACTACGTCGAGCGCCACCTCCGCCCCCACTGCCGACGCGACCCCCTCAGCCGCCGACAAGTCCTCCGCCACAAGCGAAACAACTTCCTCCGCGGGTGGTTCGGCAACCGTGCCCACCGCGTCGAGTGCGTCGTAGTCGGTCGAACGCGCCGTAGGCGGCGAGACCGGGTCAGCGCGCGGAGGTCACCGTCACGATCGCCGACGGTTCGCTGTTGGTGCACAGTGCCGAGGTCATCGTCCGCTGATTCGCGGTGCCGTGGATCGGACCGCTGAAACACAGCCACGAACCCGACTTGTGTCGATGATCGCCGTCGCCGCGAAGTGCGGCCGCAAAGACCTCGTCCATCACTCGATTGGCCTCGGCGCACGTGACACCGTCCGCGACGACCACATGCCCTGCCGGATCGCCGTGGAGCGGGTTGCAGGTCGTCGGCGTCCCGACCGCGATCGTGGATATCGCTGTGTCGGAGGCATTGTCGGCCTTGGTCGGTGCACCACACGACGCCACGGCCAGCGTCACGGCCGCCGCGGTCAGTGCGGTGACGGCCCACGCTGCGGTGCCAGGCACGGTGTGTCGCGGCATGTCAGCGCCGCAGCACCGTCGCGGCATACTTGGGCTTCCAGTCGATCGTCAGCAGGGCACCGAAGTGGTCTTCACGATTGGCCGGGGAGGTGCCCGCGTCGCGCACCGAGTAGATGAAAGCCGGTCCGCAGTAACCGGTCCGGGCTGCGGCAGCCAGGACGTCGGTGATCTGGCGGGCCTGCGCACGCTGGGTCACCATGTCGGTGACGCCGAATCCGATCGGTGCGGTACCCCCGGCGGGCAGGGTGGGCGCGCCGATCTCGGTGAGCCAGATCTTCTTACGGGCGTCGCCGTGGCGCATCATCACCGCGCGGATTCCGCCGACCTCGGTCCACCCGTTGGGGGTGGCGGTGATACCGCCCGGGAACACATACGGGTGCATGGCGAGCGCGTCGAAGAAGCGTTGTGCACCGGCGGCATACATGGCCGCGACGAATCCCGTCGCGCCGGCACCGGGGCTCAGCCCCGCCGCAACGACCGTCGAATTCGGTTGCACCGCTTTGATGGCGACATATGCTGCCCGCAGGAGCGCGGTGTACCGCACGGGATCGGGTGCCTGTGCACCCCAGAACAACGGAAGGTTCGGCTCGTTCCAGATCTCGTGGTCGGTGACGTCGGGGTATCGGGCGAGGAATGCCTTCATGAACCTGCCCAGGGCGGCCGGATCGGCGGGCGGGGCATAGATACCGAGCGGAGCGGAACCACGAGCCCACTGCGGAGTGGTCAGCACGTTGGAGAGCACCCGCAGATGGTGTCGGCGGGCGGCGCCGATGACGCGGTCGGGGACGCTCCAGTCATACTGTCCACGAACGCGTTCGATGGTGGACCAATCGACCATCACCCGCAGCCAACCGGCACCGGTCCGCGACACCGCGTCCAACTCCCGGTTGATGGTCGCTGCAGACTGAGTCAGCGGCGAACTGCCCTGCGCGAAGCCGTATCCGGCGGCGGGGGCGAGCACCGAGGCCTGCGCGCGTGGTGCTCCGGAGACCATGCCGGCCACGATCACCAGGACCATGGCACAGATCATCAACGGGGCAGCGATTCTCCGGGTTCTCGACGCATGACGCGGTCGACACGATCCTCTGAGGTGTGGCACGCCGGACAGTGTATCGGCGATGGGGTGTTTCGGCGCGTCGAGACGGCGGTACCAGACCGATATCGCCGAGACCTATCTCACTGGATTTCCGCGGACATTTTCGTAACGTTCGGACCCCCGCCGACGAATGGCCCGCGCGAGGGCGGTCGGTGCCCGCCCCGCTTCTCCGGTATGGCCGGTTTCTCCTGTACAGAGAGCGGCATTGCGGGTTCGGCATCCGACCATGTTTCCATTTCGCAGGGGTCGCCGATCGGCAATCGAACATCATATTCGGCGGCGCTGCGGTCGCATTACCGAGAATTCATTGTCGGCCTTTTCCGACCGGTCTCCCAGCGGTTGAGGAAACCACGTTGTCCTCGTAATCTTCACTCGTACGGCGGACGTCGCGGGGTGACGCCGCATCCGTTTCTCCCGCACGACTCCACCTGCACCGAGGCGTCTGGTGGCGACATGTCGGGAAATGACTCACTTCCGGAGGTCGTCATGGCTGGTGATCCCGCTCTCGAGTGGCCGGCACGCGACCGGTCCTCGCGCGAGGACGTGGCTCGTCGGATTCGGTTCGGCATGCGCAAGCGAGAGACCTCACGGTCGTGGGTTCATCGTTACCAGCGATTGCTCACCGTCTCCGACGTTCTCATCGTCTGCGCCACGGTGGTCGGAGCCCAGGCAGCCCGATTCGGTTGGGGCAGCGGCCCGGTGCTCAACGGGGTCAAACTCACCGCCGACGCCGTGTCACTGCTTCTCATCGTCGCGTGGGTCGTGGCGCTTCGGGTGTTCCAGACCCTGGACCGTCGGATTCTGGGTGCGGGGGCGCAGGAGTACAGCCGGGTGGTCACCGCATGCCTGACGGTGTTCGGCACACTCGCGATCGTCGACCTCCTGTTTCGCCTCAGCGTCGCCCGCGGATATGTGGCCGTCGCCCTGCCCGTCGGGACGGCCGCCCTGGTGCTGTCCCGCTGGTTGTGGCGACGGCGCCTGGTCTCGGCACGCAAAGCCGACCCCGACGCAGCGCGCGCCTACCTCGACCGGCTCCTGGTGATCGGTGAGATCCCTTCGGCGACAGCACTCATCGCCCGCCTGATGCGCAATCCCGCGTTGGGGTACACGGTCGTCGGAGTGTGCTCCCCGGACAACAGTCGGCTGGGACAGCCGGGCGTCGGGACATCAGTGCGTGTGGACGACCACGAGGTTCCCCGGTGGGGTGACTTCGACGACGTGGCCGCCGCCGTGGACGAATGTGGCGCGACCGCGGTCGCGGTGACCTCCGCGGAAGCTCTCGGTCACGAGGCGATGCAGGAGTTGTCGTGGGACCTCGAGGGACGTGACGTCGAGATGCTGGTCGCGCCCGGCGTCACCGACGTGGCCGGGCCGCGAATGATGGTGCGACCGGTCGCCGGGCTTCCGCTGCTCCACATCGACAAGCCGAGATATGAAGGGGCGAACCGCTTTCGGAAGGCAGCTCTCGACCGGGTCGGAGCGTTGTCGGCGCTGCTGATGTTGCTGCCCGTGATGGTGGTGATCGCGATTGCCGTGAAGCTGGATTCGCGTGGGCCGATCTTCTATCGCGCCACCCGAATCGGACTGAACAATGCGCCGTTCCAGATGTGGAAGTTCCGATCGATGGTCACCGACGCCGACGCCTTGCGACCGCAGATCGCCGCCTTGAACGAGGGCGCCGGTGTGTTGTTCAAGGTGCGTGATGATCCGCGGGTCACTCGCGTCGGCAAGTTCATTCGGCGCTACAGTCTCGACGAACTCCCGCAGCTGTTCAATGTGGTCGGCGGGTCGATGAGCCTGGTCGGCCCCCGACCCCCACTCCCCGACGAGGTGGAGCGCTACGACGGCCGCGTTGCGCGGCGAATGCTCGTCAAGCCGGGGATCACCGGACTGTGGCAGGTGTCGGGGCGCTCGGACCTGTCGTGGGAGGAGTCGGTGCGGCTGGACCTCTCCTACGTCGAGAACTGGTCCATCATGCAAGATCTCACCATCCTGTGGCGCACCGTTTGGGCGGTGGCCCGCAAGGACGGGGCGTACTGACCGGGTCCCGGCACCAGCACCGGCGCACCACGGAGGCTCCTCGCCTGGCGGCTCGTCACACCTCGACAACCGGGCGAAGGAACCGCCGACTACGAATACAGATGACACCGGAGCGGGCCCCCGACCCCGAAAATCGCGGTTTTCAACCTGATTTGGTGGAAGCTGTATTCGTACTCGCCAGGCGACGCGGCCAGCGGCTCATGCCTCGCCTGTTTTCAGTCATTCGCGATATAGCACCCGACCCGCGACCTGGGGTTTTTCCGTCAGGCTACTCGGGAAATGACTGAAAACAGGCGAATGGTCACTGCGCCGGGCTCACCTGCCCGCCGGACAACACGCGGTAGGCGTAGGTCGAGGCGATGAGGGTGACCGGACCGGTCACCAGGAGCCCGACGAGGCACAGGAGGGCGCCGACGAGGTTCAGGACGATCACCACGATGGCCAACAACAGCAGACTGCCGACGTTCTTCGACGTCAGTTCGAAACTGCCCTTGATCGCGTCGGTCGCCGACAGATTGCGGTCGATCGCGAAAGCAAGGGTGTACCAGAGCAAGAACGTGGCAATGAGTCCCGGGATGATGATGAGGATGAAGCCGATGGTCGTGATGACCCAGACGAGAATCGCGGCGATGAACACCTGAGCCAGATTGTTCCAGGTGAAGAAGTCCGCGAAGGACGGCTTGTTTCCATCGAGTTCGTTGAGCGCACCTCGGGTGAACGCCGCCTGCACGAGGACGCTGAGGATGCCGGACACGAGCGACCCGATGATCCCCTGCGCGTTGAGCACCGACGTGTCGTAGTGGAATCCGCGCGCCGCGCTGTCGATCAGGCCGACGACCACGAATGTGACGATGGCGAACAGAATCCAGTTGAGCGCGTTGGCCTTGTACTTGTTCCAGCCGTAGCTCAGAGCGGCGCCGAGGTCGAGCTGGGCAGGCGCCGGCGCGTAACCGGGTACGCCGCCTGGCGGGTACTGACCGGCCGGCGGCGGGTATGCCCCTGGCCCGGGTGGCGGATAGGAGCCGCCTTGCGGCGCTTCGTATCCACCCGGAGGAGGTGTGTAGCCCTGATTCTGCGGGTCCTCCCCCGGGTACGGGGGCTGGTCGGGTCCGCCTGGCGTACTGGTCATGACACTCCTCGCGTTTGATCAGTGACTGTCAGCGACAGTGACACGAGCCCGGCGAGAAAGCAATGGCATCGGCGAGAAATGCCCATGACGAAATAATCAAGAATGCGCCACAGTTGGCAGACCCTGGCGCCTTGCCTCGGCGACAACGAATCTCGTTCGCACACCTAAGAAATGACGGGGTGGGAGCAGAATTCGCACTAACCGGTACCGAGTATTTCGCGGCACTCATCAGTGGTGTGCGTCTGAATGCACTCGGTCCACTCGCGTTGATCGTCAGCCCACGGATGTTGGGGTGTTTGACCGGTGTTGGGCACCCATTGGTAGTTGTCACACACGATCGCTGTGCCGTTGGGGTCGGTGGCGGTGCGGCCGATGTCGGCGCCGATGCATGACTGGCCGATGGTCGGCGCCGCAGTCGTCGTCGGCGTCTGCGTCTGGGGTGGAGCAGGATTCGGGGCCAAGACAGGGTTGCGAGACCAGACGGAGTTGTCGGTGTACTGCACTCGGGAACAGTAGGCCGTGGTGCCGTCGGCGAACACCGCGGTGGCGCCGAGTGGACTGCATTGGACGCCTTCCTCGACGACGGGCGCCGCGTCGGGGGTGGTACCCGTCTCGACCGTGCTCGGCGGAGCCGCGGCCGTGGCCGGGACCGAACTGCTCGGCGTTGTGGAGGCAGAGACAAACACCGTGACCGTCTTACGTGGTGAGGACGGCGTCGACTCTGTCGGTGTCGCACAGCCGGACGACGCCGCCAGCATGATCGCGAAACATAGCGCGACGACGACCCGTCTCATGTGTTCCGTTCCCTGCCCATCTCCACACCGTAAGCATGACGACCGCCGGTCGTCACGACACGTCAGATGGCCGAATGGTGCGTTCATGGAGGTGAATCGACATACTTGTTCACGATGCGTTCACCCGATCTTTTCCACGCCCTCGTCCTGCTCAACCTGCTTTTCGCCTGCGGGCTGTGGACTCTGCTGCGCCCGACCGTGCGGGCGGCGTTGGCGTTGGTGGTGGTCGGCGCGGCCTGGCTCTACTGGAACAAGCCTCTGGAGGGGGCCACGCTGATCAGCCTCACCGGCAGGCACGGCATCACCGAATCGGATCTGTTGTCATTCGTCGCGGTCGGGATCGCGGTCTGGGCTCTCGTGCGTTCGCGCAAGCGAGCACCGCTATCTGGCGAGGATTGAGGCGGTGATCTTGGGTTTCCAGTCGTGGGTGAGCAGTGCGCCGAAGTTGTCCTCGCGGTTGGTGGCCGAGGTCCCCCAGTCGCGCACCGAGTAGATGAACGCGGGACCGCAGTAGCCGGAGTCGGCGGCGGCGCGCAACACGTCGACGATCTGTGTGGCCTGCTGTTGCTTGGTCACCATCTCGGTGAGCCAGATCTTCTTCGCGGCGTCGCCGTGGGCGACCATCACCGCCCGGATCTGTTGGGTTTCGGTCCATCCGTTGGAGGTCTTGCCGATCCCACCGGGAAACCCGTAGGCGTGCATGGCCGTGGCGTCGAAGCAGTTCTTGGCACCGGCCGCATACGTCTTGGTGTGGAAGTCGGAGCCACCGGCCTGCGGGCTCATCCCGGCGGCGACGACCGTCGAGCCGGGCTGTACCTGCGTGATCGCGGTGTAGGGGGCCTTCAGCACGTTGGTGTACTCGGTGGGGTTGGCCAGGGCAAAACCCCAGAAGGCAGGGCGATGCGGTTCGTTCCAGATCTCGTGGTGGGTGATGTCGGGATAGCGCTCGGACGAACTTCTTCATGAACGCGCCCCGCATCGTTGCGTCGGCGGGTGGCGCGTACATACCGAGCGCGCCGGGCGCCGCGGCACGTCGGGCCCAGGTAGGGGTGGTGGTGACCAGCGACAGGATCCGGAGGTGATGGGCTCGGGCAGCTTTGATGACCTGGTCGGGATTGGACCAGTTGTGGGGCCCTTCGTCGGCTCGATGCTCGACCAGTCGATACCCACACGCAGCCGGCAGGCGTCGGTTCTCGCGACGGCGTCGAGCTCACGGTTGAGGTCGGCGGAACTGAGGAACAAGGTGGCGCCACCTTGTGCGAAACCGTATCCGGCCCGGCGGAGGCGCGACGACGGCGGCTCTGGCCGGTCCGGCACACGCCTGAGGATCGGCGGGTTCGGCTTAGCATGGCCGGGTGACCCTTCCGGCGCTCTCGCGACGTGACCTGATGCGGCTGACGGTGCTCGGGTCGGCCGGCGCAGTCAGCGCGTGCGCCTCGACCGGATCTGTGACGACGCCCTCCCCGTCGCCTGCCTCGCCGGACGAGCGGCGGTGGGGCGCGTTCATCCCATCGGTGACACCGGCGCAGGGCGCGACACGAACCCCGCTGCAGCAACTGACGAATCTCGCGGGTACGGCACCGAGGTACGTCCACCGCTTCTGTGCGCTCGGTGATCCGGTACCCGTCGGCGACCTCGACGCCGTCGTCGCCTTCGGCGCTACCCCCCTACTGACGCTGGAGCCGTGGAAGCCCGACGGCGGAACCGGACAACCCGAGTTCGCGTTGTCGCGCATCGCCTCCGGCGCCTTCGACACCGAATTCGCGCGATGGGGAACACAACTCGCGTCGTGGGGAAAGCCGGTGCTGGTGCGGTTCGCGCAGGAGATGAACGGCACCTGGTACCCATGGGCGGTCGGAGTGGACGGCAACACCGCCGCCGACTATCGCGCCGCGTGGGCGCGGATGCGCTCGGTGATCGCCGACCGACACCCCGACAACGTACGTTTCGTGTGGGCGCCGAACGCACTCACGCTGGGCACCAACCCTTTTGGGGAATGCTATCCCGGCCGCGACCAGATCGACGTGCTGGGTCTCGACGGCTACAACTGGGGTGAGGCGCCCGGCCATCACTGGCAGCCGGCCGCCGACCTGTTCGTGCCGAGTCTCGAAACGTTACGGGCGCTCGATGCGACGCACCCCATCCTGCTCACCGAGGTCGGATGTGCCGACGGACTCACCGCGCAGGACAAGGCGTCGTGGATCCGGAACTTCTTCTCCATCGTCGACAACCAATCGCGCGTCGAGGGTTTCGTCTGGTTTCAAATGGACAAGGAGCGGGACTGGCGATTCAACTCCACCACCGCGAGTACGGAGGCGTTTCGGGCGGGGGTGGCGCGGTGGTGAGGGGCCTGCCCATCCTGCGGGAACCGCTCAGCGAGCGTTGTAGTCGAAGCGGCGTTTGTCCAGCTGACGGGTGAGGGCGGGTTCGAGAACGTGTGCGGCGGTGGCGGTCAGATGGGATTCGTCACGGTACAGCAGGATCTTGTTGCGGGCCGGGACGCAGGTGTCGTTCTCGCAGAGCAGGTTGTTGACCGACAGGGTGATGATGTCCTTGTCCCGGTCGCGGGCTTGTTCGGTGAGGATCGGTTCGTGGCGGGTGACGTCGTCGAGGCGGAAATCGCAACGCGCCCAGTCGTCGAGGGCACCGGACATGCAGTCGGCGATCTGGAAGTTCGGGTACGGGGTGTCGGCGATGTAGACCAGTCGGGCACCCGTGGCGCGCAATGCGGCGAGGGTGTCGTCCCACGCTCGTGCCGATTCGCCGTAGTCGGGAACGTAGGTCGACAGTGACGAGAAGATGATGATCTTCGGTGCGAGCGCGGCGATCTGGTGCAAGGCATCGTCTCGCCAACGAACACAGTCCTCGGCGTTGAACGGGTCGGGGCGACCGGGTCGGGGCCGGAGATCCTGCGCCGGACACGCCGCCTTGGTGAACTGGTAGATCCGCCAGCCGTGCGCATTGCCGATGTCGCGCACGGTTTCCGACCATTGTTCGGCGTGTGAATCGCCGAAGAGGACGACGGGGATACCGTCGCCGGGCCCGAAGGCACATTCGCGTCCGGGGCCGTACTCACCGACACGGACCAGACAGTCGTTGGGCTCGGGGCGATCGTCGTAGGCCTGGAACGGGTTCGGCACCACGGGCCCTGAGGTGGCGGCATTCTCCTGCCCGAACACCGACTGATAGCTCAGCGCGGCGTTGCTGACGGTGTCGCGACTGGCCACCTTCACGGTGATCACGCCGGCGGTCATCGCGACCGCGAGGCCGACGACGAGCCCGGTGAGCCCGACCGACAGCGACGCCGAATGATTGCGCCGCAGTTCGGTGTTGGCGATGATCGGTTCTTCGAAGAAGAGCGTCGAGGCGGTGGCGATCGCCAGTGACACCCCGCCGACAGCCAGCAGCGCCGGCCACGACGCGATACCGGTCTGTGTCTCGAACAACACCAACGCCGGCCAATGCCACAGATACCACGCGTAGGAGACGCGTCCGAGGAAACGGATCGGCGCCAGCGACAGCAGGAATCCCGGGGTGAACATGTTGCCGGCGCGGGCGCCGATGTCGGCCGGAATCACCTGTCCGGACGCGATGATCAGGGCCGTCGACACGGTCGGGAGCAGAGCGGCGGTGCCCGGGTACGGGGTGCTCGCGCTGATCGTCACCACCGAGGCGACGATGCCCGCGAGACCCGCCCAGCCCAGCGCGGCCGCCAGCCACCTCGTGGGCCGGGCACGTCGGGCCGCACCGATCAGCAGCGGCTCGGCCACGGCGAGTAGGCCGCCGACCCCGAATTGCCAGGCGCGGGTGTAGGTGGCCATGTAGGCGGTCGCCGGGTCGACCGGGGTGAGCCGGATGGCCCAGACGAGTGAGCCGACGGTGACCGCCCCGACCACCAGCAGGATCGACCAGCGGATCGAGACGTGGTTGCGCAGTGGGGTTCTCGCAATGAGGACCGCGGCACCGAAGATGGTCAGCGGCCAGACGAAGTAGAGTTGCTCCTCGATCGCCAGGGACCAGAAGTGGGTCGCCAGGCTGCCGTCGATCGCGCCGGCGAGATAGTCGGCATTCTGGGCGATGAAGTGCCAGTTGGCCAGATTCGCTGCCGCGGCAAGCAGATCGATGGACTGTTTGAACACCCGGAGCAGCGGCATCGTCAGCGCCGCACCGATCAACGACACCACGATCACCAGCGCCGCGGCTGGAATGATCCGTCGGGCGCGGCGTGCGTAGAACCCCTTGAACGACAAGGTCCCCGATCGTTCGAACTCGCGGATGAGCAGTCCGGTGATGAGGAAGCCCGAGATGACGAAGAACACGTCGACGCCGATGAAGCCGCCGCCGAAGCCGGGTACCCGGGAGTGGAAGACGACGACGAGAAGTACCGCGACGCCCCGCAATCCGGCGATGTCGGTGAAGAACGCCGAGGTCTGGGGTCGGGTCACGAGGCGGTCCACGGCAGCATGATGTCGAAGACCCCGAGCGCCACGGCGGCGAGGAAGACGATGGCCACGGTGTAACCGACGACCTCCCACGCGGTGATCCGGTTCCAATTGGGTGCGCTCGGGCGGCGTTCGGTGATCGGCGGCCGCGGCAGGCCGTCCGCAACGGGCAGACGGTCGGTGGTGGGACCGCTCGCAGGGCGGGAATCCGGGTGGCCGGATGCGTGATCGCCGGGCTCCGGCGCACTGGGGTCAGGGGCGCTGGGATCAGGGGCACTGGGGTCAGGGGCGCTGGGATCAGGGCCGTCGAGATCCTCCGGAGCGGTCCACTCCCCTGTCATGCGAGGGTCTTTCGGTCGCGTGCGATGAGCACCCGCAGGAATTCGACGAGCAGCGGCACCGCCAGATAGCTGTAGACGCCGGCGAACCCGATCATCATCCAGAACATCGGCAGTCCGCGGTCGGCGACGTCGATGATCGCGAATACCCAGAACCCGACGAGCGAGGCGCTCAACGACACCGCGCCGAGCGCGCTGATGCTGCGTGCGAGGGTGTTGCTCACACCGACGGCACCGGTGGGTACCCAACCGATTTCGCGTCCGATGAGCTTGTGCACGATGGCCACCGCATGCGCGAAACTGTAGGCCATCTGGATGCGCAGCACCTCCAGGCGCCAGCGTGTCCGCGACACCAGCGGGAACACCACCACATATACCCAGAAGCCGGCGAGGAAGGGAACGAGTTGGGCCGGCCGGATGTCCTCGGGGAATGCCGCCAGCATGATGATGCCCGGCACGAAGAACAAGAAGACGTTCAGCGCCGTCGTCAGATAGTAGAAGACACCGGCCCAGTGGGCCATCGACTGGCCGAGCGTCATTCGCCGACGATCCTGCGCCAGAGCCGGATTGGCGATCCGCGACAGCGATCCCATACACCAGCGATACTGCTGGTTCAGGAAGCCGGCGAGATCGGTGGGACAGAGCCCGCGCGAAAGCACCACCGGCACATAGCGAATCCGGAATCCCGCCTGTTGCAGGTGTCGGCCGGTGTGCAGGTCTTCGCTGTGTTCGATGGGCGCGAAGCCGCCGATACGCTGCAGCGCCGAGCGTCGATAGAGCGCCGAGGTGCCCACGCAGTTGGCGGCGTCGAGACGATCACGCGACGGCAGCACCCACCGATAGAAGAACTCCTGGGTGGCGCCGGCGGTCCGTTGGATCCATCCCATCCGTTCGGTGGTGGCGAAGCTCTGCGGGCTCTGCACGACGGCGACCTGCGGATCGTCGAGGTAGGGCATCAGATGTGCGAGAAAGTCTCGGCGCGGACAGAAGTCGGCGTCGAAGATGACCACGACGTCACCGTCGGTGCGGTCGAACGCGTGCCGCAGATTGCCCGCCTTGCGGAGATGCCCGCGGTCGCCGCGCACGTGGTAGCCGAAACCGAATTCGGCCGCGAGACCGGCGACCTGAGGACGGTCGGCGTCGTCGAGGACGTGGACGGCCAGGGCGCCCGGCCACCCGAGACGACGGACGTGGGTGTAGGTGTTGCGCAGGATGTCGAGGCTCTCGCCGCAGGTCGGCAGGAACACATCGACGGAGACGAACCGGCCGCCGTCGGGAACCCATGTGGCAGCGAGCCGTTGGTGTGTGCGCCAGGTCACACGTCGGGTGCCGAGCCCGGTGGCCAGGGACGCCACGGTGCCGACGACGTTGACGGCGAGGACGATCAGCGCCGGCCACAGCACGGGATGGGCGGTGGCGAACGCGGTCAGCGACCACGCCGCCAACCCGAACGCGACGAGCATGAGGAGGTGAATCCAGCGCATCTGCGGGCCGAGGTACTCATAGACCTCGTTGTCGGCGGGCGGGGTGACCGCGTGCGGCGGCGCGGGCTCGGGTGGCGCGCCGGCGCGGCGGCGGCCGGCCGCGCTCGCGGCGGCATCGAGTGTCGCGGCGTCGACGTCTGTGCCCCCGAGCGTGAGTCCCACGCCCAACAGAATCGGTTACCGGCAACACCAATGCAATCCGGGACGCCTCCGGGCGCTACCGTTCTCGTGTGGTGTGGCCCTCTCCCCGATTTCGACGCCGAGCGATCCTCGGCGTCGTCGCCGTGCTGTGCGCTCCGGCGCTCGGTGCGTGCACGCCCACCGCGACGACCGTCTCGTCGGCCGCGTACTCCTCGCCCGCACCGAGCGCCGACGCGCTCGCGGTCCGCGGGCAGGTCGTGAGCACCACCGAGGCGCCGGCCGAGTGGGCGACGAGTCTTCCGTCGGGAACGCGGGCGAGCCGTATCGTCTATCGGTCGGTGTCGGGTGTCGACGGGACGACCACGACGGTCTCCGGGGCGGTGTTCGTACCCGGCGGGACCCGCCCGGCCGGCGGCTGGCCGTTGATCGCGTACGCGCACGGCACGACCGGGATCACCCGCGACTGCGGGCCCTCCGACCGGCCCGACATGCTCGGCGATCTCAAAGCGGTTGCGGCATTCCTCAACTCGGGCTATGCGGTGGCGACCACCGACTACCAGGGGCTCGGGCTGCGGACCACCACGGCACCGCATCCCTACCTCGAGCCGCGGACCGCGGCCTACAACGTGATCGACGCCGTCCGCGCCGCCCGGTCCAAGGAACCGACGATCGGTGCGCGCTGGGTGGCCGTCGGCGCGTCGCAGGGCGGTGCGGCGGCGTGGGCGAGTGCCGAACAGTTCGCCGGGTACGGACGGGGCAGTGGAGCGATGCTCGGCGCGGTGGCCTCGGTCCCGTTGCTCGATGCGAGCTACCTCGTCGAACGCGCGCAATCGGGGGAACTGACCCCGGCTCAGCGCTGGTTGTATCCGATCCTCATCGAGGGTGTGGCACAGGCGAATCCGCAGATCGATCCCGACGACTACCTGCACGGCGTGGCCGCCGAGCGGGAGGCCACGCTGGTGTCGTGTGCTGCGAACACGTCGGCGTTGACGGCGCGAATCCAGGCCGCCGACACCTCCGCCTTCACCCCGAGCACCGCCGCGGCCGCGGAGCTACGTGGCGTCCTCGAGTCGATGTCGTTGCCCCGCAGCCACACTGACATACCCATCCTGGCGATGTACGGCAGCGTCGACGAGATCATCCCGGTCGACCGCATGGAGGCGACGTTGCGCAAAGGCTGCGCGCTCGGCGACTCCGTGCAGCGCGTCCGGCGCGAGGGCGCCGGCCATTCCCTGGACCCCGGTCCACTGCTGGGCGAGTGGATCGCCGACCGCTTCGCGAATCGTCCGGCGGCGGGGAATTGCTGAGAAAGAATTCGTCCGACCGGACGACAGCGACACCGGTGCGCCGATCCGCGACGCGCGAGCGGCGGCGGTGGCCGCTATCGTGATGACCACTTGTCGGGAGTTGTGGGTGTGAGTGGAGTCATGCGCGGATGAAAAACCTGGTGAAGCGAATTTACGACTCTGCACCGTTGTGGGCGTGGATCGTGATGGTCGTGTGCGTGATCGTGTTGGTGGTCGGTCTGGTGATCTCCTCGAATCGCACGGCACCGGCGTCGTCGAACGCTGCCAGCACCCCATCGGTGCCGAGCGCCACCGAACCGGCCGGCACCCCGGCGACCGTCGAGTTCATCGACTCCGCCAAGGCGGACCAGAAGCAACCGAAGACGCTGCTGCTCCTCGGTGATTCGACGGGCGCCTCCCCCAACGGATGGGCGCCGCAGCTCGGGCAGGCGATCAGCACATCGCTCGACCGGCCCGTGGCGACCGCGTACTGGAACACCCAAACCGCCAAATACGGAGCTCCCGTCGGACTCGGTTCGGGCCCCAACGGCGCCGTCGGATATTGGAACGGCTCGGCCGCGGGCAAGAACGTGCAGTATGCGGTCGACAACCTGACCGCGCTGACCACCTCGCCGAGCGGTGCGGCGATCACCCCGGACCTGATCCTGGTGAACTTCGGGCTCACCGAGGACGCGAACGCGCCGTTGGCCACGAAGGTGCAGCCGCTGATCGCGGCATTGCAGAAGAAGTTCCCCGACGCCGGTATCGCCGTCATCAAGCAGAACCCACCACGCGACTCCGACAACAGCGATCAGGTGTCGGGGTATGCGTCGGCGATGGATGCGCAGGGTATTCAGGTGATCGACGTGTATTCGGCGTTTCCCGCCGATCCGGCTGCTCGGGCGTCGCTGATGTCTGACGGGGTCGCCCCCAACGCGGCGGGCCAGAAATTGTGGGCCAAGTCGGTACTCGCGGCGTTCGGTCTCCCCACCCCCACCTGAGGAAATCTCCCGGCACACGCTTTTCACCCGGCCGAAGGACACCCTGTCACTTCCGTGTCGCGCGCTTTTACGGAACAATTCTGAGGAACGTCCATATCGAACCTGAGAAAGTCCTGTCATGCACGCGCTCGCCACACCTCTTGCGCGCCGGATCGGCGCGGGTGTGTTGGCGGTCGGCATCGCCGGGACGATGGTCGGGGCGACGATGTGGTCACTGCCCAGTGCCGAACCGGCGACCACCACCAACCTGCAGGTCGCGCTGTCCTCGGTGGCCGAGGAACCGACCCAACTGGGCGTCACCGACGACCAGATCTATCGCATGTCCGACGCCCAGCTCAACGCCACGCTCGACGATCTGCAGGCCCTCGGCGTCACCGACCTGAGGGTCGGGGCCCCGCTGAGTTTCCTCCATCAGGACGGCGACGGGTGGGCGCGGCTCGATGCCATCGTCGACGGGGCACGCGCGCGCGGGATGACCGTGGTGATCGTGGCGTCGCTGAACTCCCCGTGGACGCCGTCGTCCGGACCGGCGGCGTCGTCGCCCGCCGAATTCGCCGACTTCGCGAAGCTGCTGGCCAGCCGATATCGCGGCAAGGTCGCCGGGTACGAAATCTGGAACGAAGTGGGCACGACAATCAGCGCGTTCGTGCCGGCCGACGTCCTGCAGGATCTGCTCGACGCGGCCAGCGCCGCGATCCAGGCCGCCGACCCAGGTGCGCTGGTCCGAACCCAGCAGGTGCTCAGTCTGCTGTTACCGACGCCGTCGGCGCCGGTTCCCGACGTCGTGCAAACGGTCGTGCCGATGCCGTCGAGCGCGCCCGTGGTGCCGTCGGCTGCCCCCGCGGCGCCCGCCCCGGAGACCACACCGGACACCGATGCCACGCAAACTCCGGGCGGTGGTGATGGCGCCGGTGGTGGCGATGCCGGTGGTGGCGCGACAAGCACGACGGCCACCGCGACGCCGAGTGAGACCTCACAGACGCCGACGGCGACGTCACCGGCAACGAATTCCCCTGCGACACAAACCGTTACACCCGACAGCGATCCACCCGACGGCCAGCCCGGCGACGATCCGGGCGACACCGCAGCACCCCACGGCACCGTCGTCGACGGTCCGACCCCCGAGGTGGCGGCCGCGCACTAGGGGCCCGCGCGTCGGCCAATTGCTGCGTTCGGCGACGTGCTCGGGTGATGATTCTCGGCAGACACGGCGCGAACCGTGGGCGTACCGAGAGCGAATGAGGCGAGATGACCACATCCCGAGACCACCGCGTCGATCTGCTCGCCGGATGGGAGCACCGCGCCGAGTGGCCCCTGGCGATCATTGCGACAATCTTCTTGGTTGCGTACTCCTTTCAGATCCTCGGACACCCCGACAGCGTCTGGATCGCGGTGCTGCGCGTCGTGCTGGTGGTGTCGTGGTTGGCCTTCGCCGTGGACTACGCGGTGCGCCTGGTGATCGCTCCCGAACGAGGGCGCTGGTTTGTCCGGCACCTGTTCGACCTCGCGGTGGTCGTCCTGCCGATGCTGCGGCCGCTGCGACTGATCAGTCTCGTCGTTCTGGTCGGCGCGTTGCAGAAGGCGATCGGCGGCGCCATCCGCGGGAAGGTGATCGTCTACACCGCGGCAAGCTCGGTGTTACTGATCTATGTTGCCTCCCTTGCGGTTTACGACGCCGAGCGGGGGCACGCCGGTGCGACGATCACCTCGTTCGGCGATGCGGTGTGGTGGTCGTTCGTCACGGTCACGACCGTCGGCTATGGCGATTTCGCGCCGGTGAGCATCACCGGCCGCATCGTGGCCGTGCTGTTGATGCTCGGCGGGATCAGCCTCATCGGTGTCATCACCGCCACCATCGCCTCCTGGATCGTGCAGCGGGTCGCCGAGGAGGACGACGCCGAACGCGCGGCGACCGCCGCCGAGATCCGGGAACTGCGGGACGAGATCCGTTCGCTGCGAGATGCTCTCACCGACGGCGGGGTGGCCGGACGCACTGACCCAACGACAGAATTCACCTGATCGGCCGAGTGTACCGTCCGAGTCGGGCTCCTATGCTGGGCGGATGTATCGGAGGATCGGCCTGGTGATCGCCCTGATCACCGTCGCGCTCGGCGCCGGCGCATGCGCCTCCGACGACGAATCCGTGCTCGGGACAACGACATCCGCTGCCCCGGTCACCGAGATCGTGCTGGCACCCCAGCGCGACCCGCTGGCGACGACGTCGGTGGCCGACCTGTGCCGGGCGTATGACGCCGCGGCGGCCGTAACCGTCGAGAACGGCGGTGCGGATCGTGCCGCGATCGGTCCAGCGCTGCGTCATCTGGCACACCTCGCCTACACGTTCCCGGATGCCGCGGTGCGAGAGGACGCCGGATATGTGCAGAGCGTCGCCCACAACGGCTACACCGTCCCGCGCGACTTCTACGGCAGTACCGTCGCGATCAGCACGAGATGCCGCTGAGGCGTATCGGATTCAGCCGACGGCCAACGCGATCGCGGCGAGGATCGACCACACGAGCATCGCGATGCCGGTGGCGCCCAGGGAGGGAATGAGATCCGGGCCCACCGCCTTTCGCAGGACCGGGCGGGCAGCGAGCCAGATGACGGGCGCGACGGCGAGACCGATCAGTGACCACGGGGTTGCCAGGGCAAGAACGCAACTCGCGATGAGGGGTACCGCCAGCAGGCCGACGTAGAGGCCACGGGTACGTCGATCCCCGAGACGCACGGCGAGGGTGATCTTGCCCGACTCGGTGTCGCTGGGGATGTCGCGCAGATTGTTGACGACGAGCACCGCCGTCGAGATCGAGCCCACCGCGATCGCGCACACCAGACCGACCCAGTCGACCCGGCCCGACGTGACGTACTGCGTGCCGAGTACCGCAACCAGACCGAAGAAGGTGAACACGGCGATCTCACCGAGGCCGTAGTAACCGTACGGTTTGGACCCGCCGGTGTAGAACCACGCCCCGGCGATGCAGATCGCGCCGAGGACGACCAGCCACCAGGCCGTCGTCACCGCGAGGACCAGTCCGGCGATCGCGCCGATCCCGAAGCACAGGAATGCTGCGGCCTTGACCGCCGACGGCTGGGCCGCTCCCGACCCGACCAGCCGCATCGGGCCTACCCGCTCGTCGTCGGTGCCACGGATGCCGTCGGAGTAGTCGTTGGCGAAGTTCACGCCGATGATGAGCGCGGTCGCGACGACGAGCGCCAACGCGGCCTTCCACCAGACGACGTCGGAGGAGTTACCGCCGGCAAAGAGCGCGGCACCGACCCCGGCAACCACCGGGGCGATCGCGTTGGGGAGGGTGCGCGGTCGGGCGCCTGCTATCCACTGCGTTGCGGTTGCCACGCACTCGATCGTGCCATGCGGATCACGGCGCGGTGCCTGCGACCTCGTGGCGCGGCAGGACCGCCCAGGCGATGACGCTGCCGACGAGAAGGAAGACAGCCCCGACGGCGAATCCGAGGTGGTAGCCGTCGGCCGGGACGCTCTGACTCGCCGCGATCGTCACGAGCACCGCGAGCCCGATCGTGCCGCCCAGTTGCCGCGAACTGTTGAGCACGCCGGAGGCGACACCGACCTCTGCGGGCCGCACGCCGCTCGTGCCCACCGCGCCGACGAGGACCATCGATCCGCCGATACCGATCGCCGCAACGAGCGACGGTGCCAGGATTCCGCGCCAGAAATCGAACTCGTCGGGCATCACTGCGAACAATCCGAGTCCGGCGGCGCCGAGGAGACCGAGGACACCGATACTGTTGCGGGCACCGATCTTCGGCGACAGCTTCCCCGAAAGAACTATCCCGAGAACAACTCCGGCGCAGAACGGGAGGAACAGCAACCCGGCGACGTCGGAGTCGACGTCCCACACGGTCTGCACGTAAAGCGAGGCGAAGTAGAAGGCCGCGAGCTGTCCTGCGGCGAGCATGAATCCGAAGATGTTCGCCCCCATGATGCTTCGGGTTATGAGTAGCCGGGGCGGCATGAGTGGATGGCCGGCGGTGCGCTCGACGACAGCGAATCCGGTGAGCAGTACTGCCGCGGCGGCAAAGCCGATCAGGGCGCGCGCCGAGGACCACCCGTGGTCACCTGCAGCAGCGACCGCGAACACGAGCGAGGCGACGCCTGCGGTGACGAGGACCGCACCCGGCACGTCGAGACGCCCGACGCTGCGCCGATGCCCGGCGTCGACACCGCGCAGTGCGGCGAGGAGTGCGATGACGACGATCGGTACGTTGACGAAAAGCACAGCGCGCCAAGACCACCAGTCGGTGAGCAGCCCGCTGAGTACCACGCCGACGGCGCCGCCGGCAGCTCCGGCGCCGCCCCAGAAGGCCATCGCGGTCTTGCGGACGGCCGGGTCGGCGCTCGAGGCGAGCGCCAGTGATGCGGGGGCGAGCAGGGCGGCCGCGACCCCCTGAATCGCCCGGGCGGCAACGAGAATGGTTGGGTTGGTGGCGAATCCGCCGATCATGCTCGCGAGGGCGAACACCGTGAGTCCGGTGAGGATGACGGTCCGGCGGCCCCAGAGATCGCCGAGCCGGCCGCCGAGGAGCATGAACCCGGCGAAGGTAAGCAGGTAGGCGTTGACGACCCACTGCAGTCCCGAGGCGGTGAACCCGAGGTCGGCGCGCATGGCAGGCAAGGCGATGTTGACCAGCGACATGTCGAGCGCGACCAGGAATTGCAGGGTGAAGACGGTTGCGACCAGGGCGCGGTGATGGGTGGGAGTCGTCGTCGGCGGCGTGAGGGTCATTGACGGTGAGGCCTCTCGGATGAATTCGGTACGCGTACGTTTACGTACGCGTACCGAAGGCTAGCCTAAGTTGGGGTGGGTGTCGAGGGCGCTCGGGTTGTCGCAGACAGCGCCCGGTGTAACGCCGACGGCGCTCTGGTTGGCGCCGACAGCGCCCGGAGATCCAGACGGTCGGATCAGTCGTTCAGATGGGACAGCACGCCGTCGATCTGCGCCGCCACCGCGTCGCGAACCCGGAACTCGCGCGAGTACTCGATCAGATGCGGCAGCAGTCGCGCAATGGTGGGCACGTCGGTGAGGAGGTCGGGGTCGATCGTCTGGTGCCACGACTTCTCACCCGGACGACGTCGGGCCAGGGTGTCCTGCCACTGCAGCTCGGAGGCGACGATGTACCAGACCGAGCGCCACGTCGACATCGCGGTCACCTCGTCGACGCCGAGTTCGATTGCGGCAGAGACGAAGGTATCGGCGAGGACGAGCGCAGGCGCGCCGACGGTGGTGCCCTCACGCAGGATGGGGACGATCCAGGAGATCGCGGCGAGCTCGTTGTACATGTCGACGGCGACGGTGATCATCCGCTCGCGTGGAGGCCCTTCGGGTCGGGTCCACGGGATGCGCGCGGCGACCTCGGTGAGGACGAGTTGCAGCAGTTCGGATTTGTTGTCGACGTAGTTGTAGAGCGTCATCGGTTTGGACCCGAGTTCGCTCGCGAGCCGCCGCATGCTCAGGCCCTCGACACCATCACGTTCGATGAGTCGGATCGCGGCGTCGACGATGTCGTCGCGCTGCAGGGACGGGGCGGGCGGCATGATGACCAGTTCTACCAGCCGCCGCCGAAGCGAGCGCCGTCGATGGTGAGACGGGCGCTGTCGGCATCAGGGTGGGCGCTGTCGGCGAGGTGGTGTCAGCCGGGCTGGGTCGGCGACAACTCCAGGAACTCGACGCCCCAGCCGAGGGCAGTGGCCGAGGCGACGGACCAGCCGGCGGCGCGCGCGAGGCGTTTGAGGTCGGCACCGGTGCGCGGCGGCGCCCCGACGGCTCCGAGCGCGACCACCGCCATCTCGGCGGCCCGGGCGTTCAGGGCGTCGGCTTCGGTCGACTCGACCAGCAACACGATGTCGGTGGCGGCATGGACCCGGTCGAGATACTCGATGATCTCGTCGTCGGTGCGATGCTCGACCGCACCCGCGAGCACGACGGCGTCAGCGGTGCCCCAGTCTTCGGCGAAGTCGACGCCGGGCGGCGGGTCGTCGCTGCGCAACGCGGCCAGCGGGGCCGGCTCCTCCACCACGGTCAGTGCCGCGCGCACCCCGCCGGTGCGCAGTCCGTCGGCGACGACGAGCGCGGCCGGGCCGCCGATGGCGATTCGAGAGTACCTGGACCACAGGGGAAGTGCGGCAAGCGCGGGCATCAGGAAGACGAGCCCCTCGGCCTCCTCGACCAGTTCGGCATAGTTCTCCGCCGACGTGGCCACATGTGTCCGCAAGGTGTCACCCGTGCGCTCCGACCAGGCCGGTCGCCCGGCCTGCAACGCGTCGGCGAGTCCACCGAGGGCGAGCACCTGCTCGGCGTAGAGACCGTCGAATTCCTCACGCGCGTGCTCGTCGTCGAGGAACCGCTCCCCCACCGGGCCGAGGACGATCTCGTCGCCGCGAACACCGAGCACACCGCAGGGAACAAGAACACCCAGCAGCGAATCCAGGCTTGCCACAGAGATTGTGGTGGCCGTGGCGACCTCTCCGCGGGAGCGACCTCCGCCGGCGAGTGCGTCGATCACCCCGAGCCGCAGGGCCGCGCGGGTGGCCATCCACGCCACCGGCGACCCGATCGGCATGACGGGTACACCCGCAGTGGGTGATTCGCCGTCTGCTGCAACATCGGCGGGTTCGTCACGAATGTGCCAGTATCCGGTGATGTCGGTGTGGGACTTGGGAATACCCCAGTCGCGTGTCACGAGTCGGCGCAGCGGGAGCAGCGCCCGGCTCTCCGCCGACGCCCACACATAAGCGGGACGACGGACAGGCGCAGCATCGGTAACCGCAGCCAGCAACTCGTCACGGTCGCCGGGTGTACCGATGACCCAGTCGAGTCGGTCGCCGTCACCGATCGCGATGTCCTGCATCGCATTCTGCGAGGCGACGACGAGGATCGCACGGGTCGGCACATCGAGCGGACGCTCGGCGAAGAAGCGGGCGATCGCGGGAATCGCCGTCTCGTCGCCGACGAGCAGCAACTCGGCGACGTCGTCGGGGATCACGGTGGAGGCCTTGGGTCCGGCGAACCAGAGGTCGTCGCCCGGTTGCGCCGAACGCACCCACTGTTCGGCCGGGCCCGACGCGTCGCCGTCGGTGTGGACGACGAAGTCCAGTTGCATCTCGAGCGCCCGCGGATCGTGGTGGTGCGGAGTGTAATCGCGCGTCACCCGGTGCTCCGAGGGCAACCAGTCGATGCCGTTCTCCTGTTGGCGGGGCAGCGCGTCGGTGATGTCGGCACCGGGGGCGAAGATGAGCTTGATGTGGTCGTCGAACGCGGGAGCGGCGAAGGCGGGGAACGACATTCCGTCGCGGGTGAAGGCGCCGAGTTGCTCACCGCCGACGGTGACGCGCCGCATGCGCGGCGTGACGTCGGTGACCGCGCGCACCTGGACGCATCGCAGGACGAGCGGGTGGGCGCGATATCGGGACCGGCTCATCGGTGGTGCTCATCTCCTGGTGTGGGGTCGTCGGATCGGGCGTCGGCGTGACCGACGGGTCCGTGCGCCCATCACCGTACCCGCGCGTGCGGGCGTCCGATACGCCCGGTTCCGGCGCAGCGGACACCGAAAGCCGGCCGTACGCACAGTGCGTACGGCCGGCTTTCTCGTCGGCGCGGCGAGGTATCAGACCCCGGCCGGCGCCTCCGGCAGGCTCGCGAGGATCGCGGCCTTGAGATCGTCAGGCGTGGTCGCCGAGTTGATCACGGCCACCGACGCGGGGTCGGCGACCTCGATGATGCCGAGCAGCAGGTACTCGGCGCGGAGCCCGCGGTCGTTGCGTTCACGGGCGATGCGGACCGCAGCCTCGAGCGCCTGACGCGTCTCGGGGGCGAAACGCGGACGCATGCCACGACCGCGCGGCCCGCGTCGGCCGCGTCCGGGTTCGAAGGGTCCGCCGGGGCCGAATCCGGGTCCGTCCCAGCCGCGTCCGCGGCGGTCGGGGCCCCAGCCCTCGGACTGTCCGTCCTCGGCGTCGGCATCCTGCGGTGCCCAGGGCGCCGGGCCCCAGCCCTGTGGTCCGTAACCCTGGGGTCCGTAACCCTGTGGCCCGTAACCCTGAGGTCCCCAGGCTTGCGGTCCCCACGGTTGAGGGCCCCAGGCCTGGGGTCCGTAGCCGCCGCGTCCGCGACCACGACCGTGGCCATGTCCGCGGCCCCGTCCGCCTCGGGGGCCGCAGTCCCCGCGTCCGCGTCCGCGACCCCGGTGCGGGCGCTCGGCCCAGCCGTCGGCGAGGTCGTCGCCGAAGCGGTCGCGCACCGCGGCACGTACCTTGTCGAGGTCGATTCCGATGGAGCGCAACGCTTCTCGGTCTTCCTCGTAGCGGTCGGCGGCGCTCTGCTCGGCATCGTCGTCGTCGGTGTCGTTCTCGTCGTGATAGGCGCGGGAGGCGTCTCGCGCGTCGATCAGGTTCAACCCCGCCTCGGTGAGCACGCCGTACAGCGGCGTCCGTGCGTTGCACAGCATCCCGAGGATGAGGTGGTCGTTGCCGAGCCGGTGGTGTTCCAGGTCGGCGGCTTCTTGCGTGGCGAATGCCAGCAGCATCTTGTCGTCTCGAGTGAATCGACCGAACATGATGGTTCTCCTTACGAAGTCGTGCGGCCCATCACTGGGCATCGCGTTGTGAGTGCTTCTGGTGCACGGCCTGCCGGCTGATCTGCAGAACATCTGCGATCGCCTGCCAGCTCCAGCCCTGGTCACGGGCGTTGGCGACCTGAACTTCCTCGAGGCGGTCGGCCAGGGTGCGCAGGGCGCGTACCGCGGCCAGACCTCGAGAAGGGTCGTCGCTCGCGGCGGCCCCGGCGAGGCGGTCGGCCTCGGTGGGTTCGTTGGTCTGTTCGTCGTGCATGGTGTCAGGTTATGTTGACGTCGAGTGGTTGTCAAGAATTATTGACGAGAAGTTTGACGGGGTGGGCGCCGTCGGCGGTGAGGAGAGCGCTGTCGACGGTGGGGAGGGCGCTGTCGCGAGAGTGGGGAGGGCGCTGTCGCGAGAGTGGGGCGCTACTCGTTGGCGATGGACTCGGTGATGTTCATGCGCGCGGCCCGGCGGGCGGGCACGAGCGCGCCGACGAGACAGAGCACCACCGACACCCCGACGAACACCAGCGTGATCGGCCGGGGCGAGTACGCGATGTCCAATGAGGTGGTGGCACTGAGTATCTCGTCGCTCAGCAGGTGCAGGACAACGCCGATGACGAGTCCGAGGAGTGCGCCGACGACGGCGACCGCCCCGGCTTCGGCGAGCACCATCTGGGACAGGAATCGTCGGGAGGCGCCCATGGCGCGCAGGACGCCGAGTTCGCGTCGGCGCTCGATCACCGACAACAACAGGGTGTTGAGCAGCGCCACGGCGGCCGCCACCGACACGATCCACTGGATGGCGACGGTGAAGCCGCCGGCCTGCTGGGCTTGGCGTTGGGTGGCGGCCAGCGCCTCGGCCCCGGTGTAGACGTGGGCGTGCAGTCCGCCGTCGAGCGGGATCTGCGCAGCGATGCGGTCGAGGGCCGCGCGCACCTGGGTCTTGTCGGCGCCGGGCGCGGTGATCACCTGCAGATAGGTGTCGCCGGGCCGGTTGAACCAGCGGCCGAGCAGGGCGCTCGAGACCGCGGCGGTGCCGGAGTCGATGGCGACGTAGTCGACGGTGTCGCGGACCACCGTCTGCTGGTAGCCCGTCGGCGTGGCGATGCGCAGGACGTCGCCGGTGTGGACGCCGAGGGCACGGGCGAGCACATTCGACAGGATGATCCCGTTGCCGGCGAGGACCTGACGGACCGCGTCGGGACTCGCCTTGCGCATGAACGGGGCGCGTGAGCCGGGCACCAGTCCCTGGACGAGGGCACGGTCCTCACCGATGTTGACGTTGGCCCACTGGCCGCCGATCACCGCACTCACCCCGGGCACGGCGGCGACCTCGGTGGCGATCCGCGGCGGCAGGACAGGGCCCAGTGGCACCTCGTCCGAGGTGGAGGAGGACACGTAGTAGTCCGGATCGCCGAGACCGTCGAGGGATGTGGAGATCGACGAGACGAGATTGTCCAGGGCACCGGAGGTTCCCATACCGACGGCGATCGCCACGGCCACCGTCATCAGGGTGGCCCACGCACGACGCGGGGCGCGCCCGGTGTTCACCGACGCCAGGCGGCCCGGGCCGCGGAATGCCCTGGCCAACAGCACGACTGCGGTGACCAGTGGTCGGGTGAACGCGAAGCAGATCAGCAACGCACCGATGGCGTAGACGGCGCCGGCGACGATGGCCGGCCTACCGGGGACGGTGAACACGATGATCCAGGCGCCGATCACCGCGGCGACGCCGACGAGTCCCGCCACCCACACCGCCACACCACGACGGGGCACGCCGTCGGCGACCTCGCCGGGACTCATCGCCTCCACCGGGGACACCGAGAACACCGATCGCGCAGCCAGACTCGTCGCACCGACGCAGGAGACGACGCAGGCGAGGATCGCGACGACCGGTACATACGCAGGCAAGTGGTACGTGATCGCGATGGTCACCCCGTCCCGGGTGGTCTCCGGGACTTGAGAGACCGCCCAGCGTCCGGCGAGAACTCCGACGGGTACCCCGATCGCACCGCCGACGATGCCGAACAACGCTGCCTCGCCGAGCATGTCACCGACGAGGTGGGTGCGGCGGGCACCCAACGCGCGCACCATCGCCAGGGATCGGCGCCGGGCGGCCACCGCCATGTTCATCGTGTTGAACACCAGGAAGGCAGCAATCACCAGCGACACCAACGCCACCAGCAGCGTCGAGTCGCGGGTCACCGAGCTCGCCAATTCCGCTTGCTTGGCCCGGAAGTCGGGGTTCACCACGACAGCTCGACCGTCGACGACGCGAGTGGCCTCCGCGCGCAGATGTCCGACGTCGGCTCCCGGCTTGGCGACGAGGAGGATCGACGTCACCCGGCCCGCGGTGCCCGCCGGGCCGGCCAGGTCGGTGAGACGTTGCGCCAGCGGCAGATACGCGAACGCGTACCTACCCTCGTTGAGCTTGTCGGCGTCGGGACCGGTGACCACCCGGGCGACGCGTACCTCGTCGTCACCGATCGTGAGTTGTTGTCCCTCACGTAGTCCGGTGGCGGGTCCGGCGATGATCCCGTCCTCCAGGTCGGCCGGTGAGATCGACACCCCGCCCTGCGCGGCGGCGAGATCCCCCGACAACGCCGTGACCCGAAAGTCCGATCCCAGCAACGGGATCTGCGTGCCGCCCACGGTGATCGACCCGCGGATCAGCGGGACCACGGCCTTGGCGTCGGGCAGGTCACGACGCAGTTCGGCGGCCAGGCCCGCGTCGACACCGGAATCGGCGATGGCGGCGACCTCGAGGTCGGCGGCACCGGAGATCGCCGAGTTGAAGGCCCGCACCGACGCGGTGAACGAACCGTAGGTGCCCAATACCGCGACCAGCAACGCCGAGGACACCACGACCACACTGAGCGAGGTGAACACGCGCATCCGGTGGGTCCGGATCTCGCGCAGATTGAGCACCCGGATGCGGGTGAAGCCGGCGAGGAACCCGGCGACGAGACCACCGGCGCCTGCGCTCACGCGATCTTTCCGTCCCGGACGGTGATCGTGGTGTCGGCGACCGCCGCGGCGTGCTCATCGTGGGTCACCATGACGACCAACCGGCCGGCGTGCTCGTCATGAGCACCGGAACCGTGGGCGACGTCGGAGAGCAGTTGCAGCACAGACTGTCCGGTGGTGGAGTCGAGATTTCCGGTCGGCTCGTCGGCGAGCAGGATCGCTGGTTCCATGATGAGCGAGCGGGCGATCGCCACGCGCTGCATCTGCCCGCCCGACAGCTCCGACGGCCGGTGGTTGATGCGGTCACCGAGACCGACCCGCTCCAACAGCTCGACGGCGCGCGGTTTGGCCCGGCGCAGCGACTTGGAGTCGAGAAGTTGGGGCAGCGCAACGTTTTCCCACGCCGACATCGTCGGGACGAGATTGAAGAACTGGAAGATGAAGCCGACGCGATGGCGCCGGAACTCGGAGGCGGCGTTGTCGTCGAGGGCACCGAGGTCGACGCCGTCGACGCGGATGGACCCCGAGGTGGGGGTGTCGAGTGCGCCCATCACGTGCAGCAGCGTCGATTTGCCGGCCCCCGAGGGGCCGACGATCGACACGAACTGCCCGCCCGGCAGGGTCAGGTTCACCCCGTCGAGGGCACGCACCCGCTCCTGCCCCAACCGGTATTCACGGACGACGTCGACTGCCTCGACGAGGTTGCGCTCCCCCACGGCCATGGGTCGATGGTAGCGAGGGTGTGGCCGTCGGCGTACGTCGCGGCGGCCGGCGTTCCCGGATCAGCCGGTGAACCGACCGGTGGCGAAGAACTCGTCGAGGACGCTCGTCGGCGCGGTGAGGTCGAGCTGTTGGGCGGCAAGCCAGTCATCGTCGAAATATGTTGTGCTGTACCGCTCTCCGGGGTCGCACAGCAGGGTCACGACGCTGCCGGACTGTCGTCCGCCGACCATCTCCGAGACAAGTTTCAGTGCGCCCCACATGTTGGTGCCGGTGGACCCGCCCACGCGGCGGCCCAGTCGTTCGCTGACGCAGCGGGCGGTGGCGATGGAGGCGGTGTCGGGGACGCCGATCATGCGGTCGATGACCTGGGAGACGAAGGAGGGCTCGACGCGCGGGCGGCCGATTCCCTCGATGCGCGAACCGATCTCGGAGGTCAGGGTGCCGTCGCCGCTCTCGTAGGCGGGCAGGAACACCGAGTTCTCCGGGTCGACGACGGCCAGCCAGGTGGGGTGACGGCGGTAGCGCAGGTAGCGGCCCAGGGTCGCCGACGTGCCGCCGGTGCCCGCGCCGACCACGATCCACGTCGGGATCGGGTACTCCTCGTCGGCCATCTGCGCGAAGATCGACTCGGCGATGTTGTTGTTGCCACGCCAGTCGGTGGCGCGCTCGGCCATCGTGAACTGGTCGATGAAGTGGCCGCCGAGTTCGGCCTCGAGACGCAATGCCTCGGCGTACACCTGCGCCGGCCGTTCGACGAAATGGCAACGGCCGCCCTCTCGTTCGATCAGGGAGGTCTTGGCGGGCGAGGTCGACGACGTCATCACCGCGAGGAACGGCACGCCGATCAGGTGCGCGAAATAGGCTTCGCTGACCGCGGTCGATCCCGACGACGCCTCGATGACGGTGGTGCCCTCGGTGATCCAGCCGTTGCAGATCGCATACAGGAACAGCGATCGCGCCAATCGATGCTTGAGCGAGCCGGTCGGGTGGGTGCTCTCGTCCTTGAGATACAGGTCGACGCCGCCCGGCGTGCCGTCGGCGTCGGTCCAGCGCGACCACTCGGGTAGCTCCACCCGCAGCAGATGGGTGTCGGCGCTGCGGCGCGCGTCGGCCTCGATCAGCCGGACCGCGTTGTCGGCCCAGGAGCGGTCGGCGCGGCGATCGATGTCGATGGTGCGTGCGGGGCTCATCGTCTCGGGTCGGCTCGGGTCAGCTGCCACGCAGCTTCGACTGCAGTTCGTCGTGGCGCTTGCGGCGCTGCTCGTCGACGGCGGAGATCTGGGTGTTGACGCGGGTGCGCAGCGATTTGAACACGACCATGCCCAGCGGCAGCGCGATCAGGACCCCGAACACCGCGGCCACCAGCAGCGGCACGTTGACGCCCGCGAGCTTGCCGATGCCGATGATGATCGCGGCGACCACGACCACCAACACGAGACGGGCCAGGGTGTACAGGCCGATGGACGCCAGGAGGCTGCCCATACCGACCTGCGGTTTACGCTCTTCACTCACGGCGACCAGCGTACGTTGTGACGCGGCCCGGCGGCCCGCCGCGGTCTGCCCCGGTCGGTGAGGGGCGAGCGCCCGATGGACGCGGATCGACGCACGGTCGACGGGATTGAGCGCACGGTCGACGGCACTGAGCGCACGGTCGACGAAATCGGACGCCCGATGGGTGGAAATGGGCACCCGATGGACGCAAAACCACGCCCGGTCGGCGTGCACGTCGAGGAGCGGTCGAGGGCCCACTTTGTACCAAGGGTGTCACCGGGGTCGGCAAAGGGGACGTAAAAGGCACTGGTCGGACGTGTGCGCAGGTCACAGGCTTCTTTGCACTCTCTTTACCTACCGCTGACGGTTCGAGTACCTGGGCGTTTTGCGTGTATTCATTGAGTCAGCGCGCGACTGCGCGCAAAGGGTCCGAGAGCGTCAGGTTCTCGGCACGGACACACGAGGGAGTCCTCCCATGACCGCAATTCACTCCAACCCGCTGTCGATGATCACCCCGGGCATGGCGAGCCAGCACACGCTGACCCCCGGACAGGTGGCGGCAATGTTCAATGTGAACCCCAAGACCGTCGCGCGGTGGGCCAGCTCGGGAATCCTCGGCTCCATCCGTACGCCGGGCGGGCATCGTCGCTTCCGCGAAGAAGACGTCGTCGCCCTGCTGAACCGTCGCGTGCCCTGAGACGCCGCCGCAGCGGCCGGCTCGGCCGGTGTCGCCGTCCACACGACGCCGACCGAGCCGCGCCATGAGGTGGATGCAATGAGCACACGCCCCACTACCTCAGTGCCGACGCCGCCCGACACCTGCTGTTTTGACGTCGGTCGGACGACGCATCCCCCGTCTACCGTCGCGTAATGTGGTGAGTGGGAGGTTGCCATGGCATTTCTGCTCACGTTGGTCGGCATCATGGCCGTCGGTTTTCTGTTGTGGCGCGTTTTCGGTTCCAGCCTGATCGATGACGACGGCGCACGCGTACCGGCCGCCAAACGCGGCCCGGTCGGTCCCGACGACGATCCCGAGTTCCTGATGGACCTCGACCGTCGCAGCCGCGGTACCAACGGGTCCGACCCGGACGATCACCAGCACTGACGATCACCAGCACTGACGACCACTGACCGACCTCGTCCCGATACCACAACGAACGCGCCCCCGGAGTTCTCCGCTCCGGGGGCGCGTTCGTGTCGGTGTGGGGCTGCTCGGTCCTTTGCGGATCAGAGTCCCGCGCTACTCACAGTCCTGCATAGGAGTGCAGGCCGGAGACCACCAGGTTGATGATGAACAGGTTGAAGAGCATCGCGACGAAGCCTGCGACGTTGATCCAGGCAGCCGCGGTGTTGCGCCAGCCGGCCGTGGCACGTGCGTGCAGGTAGGCCGCGTAGATCACCCAGGCGATGAACGAGACGGTCTCCTTGGGGTCCCAGCCCCAGAAGCGTCCCCACGCGGATTCGGCC
The DNA here is from genome assembly GCF_059511865.1 of Gordonia sp. YC-XJ4. NCBI lineage: Bacteria > Bacillati > Actinomycetota > Actinomycetes > Mycobacteriales > Gordoniaceae > Gordonia > Gordonia sp. YC-XJ4. The sequence goes on along the minus strand of NZ_CM183447.1, from coordinate 1,242,766 downwards.
CAGATGGCGCCGCAGATGACGCCCAGACCGAACAGCGGGAAGCCGAAGACCACGCATTTGTAGGCGAGACGATCGAGGGCGTCGGCGCCCGGGATGTGCGCGACCAGACGCATCACCGCACCCTTGGCGCCGGTCTCGGTGCGCTCGAGGGACTCGGCCTTCTCGCCCCACGCCATCTTGACGAGGTAGAGCATGCTCGACACCCCCGACACCAGCAGGACGCCGGAGCTCACCGAGATGATCGAGACGTGGATGGCCAGCCAGTACGACTTGAGCGCGGGCACCACCGGGGCGGCCTGGGTGTAGAGCTCGGTGCCGGCGATGAACATCAGCAGCGCGACCGGGACCAGCACGAACGACAGCAGCGGCCGGTTCGCGGGTTTACGGAGCACGACGACGCCGGCGACGACGCCGGCCGCACAGGTCAGCGAGATGAACTCGTACATGTTGCCCCAGGGCGCACGATCGACGGCCATCCCGCGGCAGACGATGGACGCGATGTGCGCGGCCAGGCCGACGAAGACCACCGGATAGGCCATGGCGCCGAGGGTCTCGGAGAAGGTCCGGCGGCTCGCGGTGTCGGCGATCTTGCCGGGGGTACGGTCCCCGGAGGCACCGGCTCCGGTGGCACCCGATCCGACGCCCGCCCCGACGAGTTCCTTGGACGCCAGCCGCCTGGTCCGCGCGCCGGCGAGGGCCGCGAGGAACAGCAGCATCGCCAGTACGTAGACGGTGATGGCGGTTCCGAACAGCAGGTCGGAGTACCGGGCGAGCGTCTCGTCGACGTGCTCTGTACCAGTGTTCATCGATTCACCTCATCAGTCCTGCGGAAGAGCGTGCGGCCGCCGTGGGGTGCGCCCGTGTCAGAGTTTGCGCCATCTCGACATGCGTTTCGCCGAGCCACCGCCGGGCTCCACCAACCCGGCCGCCTGCTCGTCGAAACCCTCGCCCCAACCGGCCTGATCGGTCCGGGCGAGGCCGCCGATTTCTACTACCGTACGTCGTTTGCCATCGTCGGTGCCCGCCCGGTCCGAATCCGCCGGCACCAGCCGCACCCAGATCCGGCGTCGGCGCACCAGCAGCGACACCAGCAAACCGATCAGCATCGCCACCGCCGACACCAGTACCCAGTCCTGGGCGGGGTCGTGCGAGACCTGCACCGACACCCAGCGCTGGTAGCCGTCGAAGCTGACGACCGTGCCGTCGGCCAGGGTCGTGCTGGCGCCCTTGGCGAGGTTCACCTGGGCCTGTCGTTGCAGCCTGCCCTGGTTGATGAGGCTCTGATCGAGCGAATAGGCGTTCTGCGGGAGGCCGGTGTCGAGTCCGGTGTCGCCCTTGTAGATGCGGATCGCGACCTGCGGGTCGTTCGGCACAGGCGACGACGAACTGAGCAGGGTCCCTTGGTAATCCGCGGTCGGGGCGAACAGTCCTTCGATGGCGATCTGGTTCTTGCGGCGTACGTCCTCGTCGGGGTAGAGGCCCGCCGGGGTGTCGAACCGCACCGCGCCGGAGGAGAGCATCGTCTGCAGCTCGTCGGGGATGAACAGGGCGGTCTGGGTGCGCTTCTCCCCGTTGGGGAAGGTGACGGTGAACGTCGGGGCGAATCCGTTGCCGAGGACGTAGACGCGGTCGCCGGCGACCCGCAGCGGGTCGTTGACCTTCACCGACGTCTGATGCCAGTCACCGGCGGAGGTGCCGGCGCCCTTGGTGTAGGACATCGTCGCGTCGTACATGTCGGGCTGACCGTTGGGCAGGAAGGTCGCGGAGAACGCGTCGACCTTGAAACAGAAGTGATTGAGGTCGGTGCCGTCGACCATCGCGCCGGCCCGGAACGAGTCGTACACCGCGGTCGAGGTGTTGCACAGGCCCTCACCGTCGGCGACGAGACTGCGGGTGCCCTCGTAGCCGTAGAGCTTGCCGAGCGCGATCGACACCAGCAGGGCGAGTAGGGCGAAATGGAAGACCAGGTTGCCGAATTCGCGCAGATACCCCTTCTCCGCGGAGACCTCGACGACCTTGCCTGTTGCCGCGTCGTCGCCTGTTGCTGCGTCGTCACGGACGACGATGTTGCGTCGCCAACCCCGCAGGTTCGACGAGACCCGCTCGGCGATCTCCTCGGGATCACCGTCGACGGTGGTGGTGAGGTGGCGCGGCAGGCGACTCAGATTGCGGGGCGCGGCAACCGGTTTGGCGCGCAGACTCTTGGCGTGCTCGATCAGCCGCGGGGTCAGGCATCCCACCAGCGAGACGAACAGCAGCACATAGATCGCGGTGAACCAGGCGCTGGAGAACACGTCGAACAGCTGCAGCTTGTCCATCCACGTGCCCAGGGTGCCGTGGTCGGAGATGTACTTGAGCGTCTTCTGCTCGTTGAGCTCGCGCTGTGGGAGCAGAGCGCCGGGGATCGCGGCGAGCGCGAGCAGGAACAGCAGCACCAGCGCGGTGCGCATCGAGGTCAGCGACCGCCACAGGTTGCGCAGCGGCCACAGCACCCGACGCAGCACCCAATGCGGGCGACGGGGCGGGCTGGGCTGGGCCGGGCGGTCGGCGAGCGCGGTGTCGGCGCGGGTCATACCGGCAACACCTGATCGGTGATGAAGGCGTCGCGCACCCAGACGATGAACTGATCCCACAGTCCGGTGACCAGCGCAATACCGACGAGGATCAACATGACACCTCCGAAGACCTGGATGGCGCGTGCATGATTGCGCAGCCAGGCGAGGCTGCGCAACGCCCACGCCGAGGAGAACGCGAGCACCACGAACGGGATACCCAGTCCCAGGCAGTACGCGATGATCAGGGTGACGCCCTTGGCGGCGGTCGCCCCCTCGGTGCCCGACGCGGTGGCGATGACCGCGGCCAGCGTCGGCCCGAGACACGGCGTCCAGCCGAGCGCGAAGACCGCACCGAGCAACGGGGCACCGACGATGTTGGACACCATCCGCGGGGCCAGTCGCACCTCGTGCTGCATCATCGGGATCAGGCCGATGAAGACCAACCCCATCACGATGGTGACCACCCCGCCGATGCGTTGCAGCAGTTCGTGATTGACGATGACGGTGCTGGTGAAACCGATCACCGTCGCGGTGGCGGCGACGAAGACGACGGTGAACCCGAGGACGAACAGCAGGGCGGCCATCGCCACGCGAGAGCGACCGCGTTTGGCGGGTTCGCCGACGGTGACCGCGGGGGCCTCGGCACCGACGAGTCCGGCGAGATACGACAGATAACCCGGGACCAGCGGCACCACACACGGTGAGGCGAACGACACCATCCCGGCGACCGCCGCCGCGGCCACCCCGAGCAGCAGCGGCCCGGAGGACACCGTGTCGGCGAAGGTCTGTCCGATACCGCTCACTGGGGCACCTCGGCAGACGACGGAGCGGCAGATGCAGGGGTGGACGACGCGGGCGCCGTGGAAGTGCTTGATGCCGGGGAACCACCGGGTGCCGGGTCCTCGGCGATCACCTTGCCGACCATCGCGCCGAGTTCGTCGGCGCTGACCGCGCGCAGGAACACCGCGGCCGGACGATGCTGCCGGTCGAGCACGATCGTCGTCGGCACCACCGACGTCGGGGTGGTCAGCGCGGCCAGCGAGGCCCCGGCGAAGTCGTAGATCGACGGATACCCGACGTGGCGGTCGTCCACGAAGTCCTGTGCCGATTGCCGATTGTCACGCAGATTAATGCCGAGGAAGTTGACGCCCTGGCCCTGGTATTGCTCGTAGACCTGCTCGAGGGTGGCGGCCTCACCGCGGCACGGGCCGCACCACGAGCCCCACACATTGATCACGACGGCTTTGTCGGCGAACTCGGGATCACTGAGCGACAACGGTTTTCCGGTCGTCAGGTTCTCGCCGGAGACATCGGCGATGTGTTTGCGGTCGGCCTGGTCGTAGGTGATGACGGTCTGCCCACCGGGCGAGACGAACTGGAAGGTGTCGCCCTGCGAGACCGCGTCGTCACCGGTACCGCACGCGGTCAACGCCACGCCGAGCGCGAGCGAGACCAGCAGTGCGGCAAAGATTCTCATCACTCGTGCGTTTACGACAAGTCGGACGCGGGGTCGCGAGGGGTGCCGGTGGCCTCGTTCCGACGGCGTCGGACACACGTCACGACCACCACGATCTCGCACCCTCACGCGTTCAACACTCTCCTGCTCAAGCCCCGGTCACGAGTGGATCCGACGCACCGGCCGGCTCGGAATAGATGATGTCGACGAGGGCGTCGTCGTCGTAGATGAGGCTGGTCAACGACGCGAGCGAGCACTGGCGACGACGCGGGTCGTGCCAGAGCCGCTGGCCCTCGAGGAAGCGGCGCAGCGTGTACACCGGCAGCTGATGACTCACGCAGACGGCCTCGTGGCCGCGGGCGGCGTCGCGGGCCTTGTTGGCCGCGGCCAGCATCCGGTGCGCGAGCTGGATGTACGGCTCGCCCCAGGACGGGGTGAACGGGTCGCGCAGCTTGGGCCAGTGCCGCGGCTTGCGCAGCGCGCCGTCGCCGACCGAGACCTTGAGTCCCTCGAAGATGTTGTCGGCCTCGATGAGCTCGTCGTTGGTGAGGATCGGCAGGTCGTGCGCGGCGGCAATCGGTCCGGCGGTCTCCTGTGCGCGCTGCAGCGGGGAGGCGAACACGGCGGTGATGTCGTGGTCGGCCAGCGCGTCGGCGACCTTGCGGGCCTGAGCGCGACCGGTGTCGGAGAGATGGAAGCCGGGCAGCCGTCCGTAGAGGATGGCGTCGGGATTGTGCACCTCACCATGGCGCATCATGTGAACGATCGTGTGCATCAGCTCTCCCCGGGAGTGGGCGCGGTTGCCGCGGCCCGCGCAGCGGCCGGCAACGCGTCGGCAATTCGAGTGAAAGCATCCTCGTCGAGCGCCGCCGAGACAAACCAGGCCTCGAACGCGCTGGGCGGCGGGTACACACCGGCGTCCAGTAGCGCGTGGAAGAACGGCGCGAAACGCCAGGTCTGGGTTGCCTTCACGCCCGCGTAGTCGACGATGCGGGTGTCGGCGGCGCCGTCTGTGGTGAAGAACACACTGAGCAGGTTGCCGGCCTTCTGCACGCGGTGTGCCACCCCGGCGGTGTGCAGGGCGTCGGTGAGCAGGCCGGCGAGGCGGTCGGCGTTGGCGTCGAGGGCCGAGTAGACCGCCGCGTCGGCGGTCCGCAGCGTCGCCAGGCCGGCGGCGACGGCCACCGGATTACCCGACAACGTGCCCGCCTGATAGACGGGACCGGTCGGCGCGAGGCGCTCCATGACGTCGGCGCGACCGCCGAAGGCCGCGGCGGGCAGGCCGCCGCTCATCACCTTGCCGAAGGTGTAGAGGTCGGCGCCGACACCCTCGAGCCCGAACCAGCCGGCCGGGCTGACCCGGAATCCGGTCATCACCTCGTCGATGATCAGCAGGGCGCCGTGCCGGCGGGTGAGGTCACGCAGACCGGCATTGAAACCGTCGATGGGCGCGATCGCACCCATGTTGCCCGCGGCGGCCTCGGTGATCACCGCGGCGATGTCGTCACCGAATTCCTCGAAGGCCTTCGCGACGGCATCGAGGTCGTTGTAGGGCAACACGAGGGTGTCGTGGGCGGCGGCGCCGGTGACACCGGGGCTGGTCGGCAGGCCGAGGGTGGCCACACCAGAGCCGGCGTCGGCGAGCAGTGCGTCGACGTGGCCGTGGTAGCAGCCGGAGAACTTGATGATCTTGGGGCGGCCGGTGAAGCCGCGGGCCAGCCGGATCGCCGACATGGTCGCCTCGGTGCCGGAGTTGACCAACCGCACCCGCTGCACCGGGTCGACGCGGTCGATGATCTCCTCGGCCAGCTCGACCTCGGATTCGGTGGGCGCGCCGAACGACAGTCCGCCCGCGGCGGCACGCTGCACGGCCTCGACGACGGCGGGATGGGCGTGACCGAGGATCATCGGCCCCCACGACGACACCAGGTCGACGTAGGTGTTGCCGTCGACGTCGGTCAGAGTGCAGCCGGTGGCCGAGGCGATGAACCGGGGATCGCCGCCGACGGCGGAGAACGCACGCACCGGTGAGTTGACCCCACCGGGGATCGCATGTTGCGCCCGTTCGAACAGCTCACTGGACTTCACGGCGACGTCGGCGGATCTGCTCACGGCCTCCAGTGTTCCAAATGGCACCGAGTGAGAGAAATTCGGCCTGGTCAGGGCACTGCCGGGGCGTGCTCACCGCCCCAGCGCAGCCTCGATCTGCGCCGCGATGGCCTCGTGGCCGCGGGCGTTGGGATGCACCGTGATCCGCGCCGTGGTGCCCTGCTGCGGTTCGATCCAGCGCGCCGCACCCGCGCACGCGTCGTGGCCCTGCGACACCTGCGACATGTCGACGAAGGTGACGCCGGTCTTCTCGGCGGCGCGGCGCACGGCGTCGTTGAGGTCGGCCTGCAGTCCACGCAGATACGGCACGTCACCGGGCGCGACGCGCATCGCCGGGTAGCAGCCCTGCGTGGCGGGCAGAATCCACGGATAGCCCACGATGACGACGCGGGCATTCGGGGCGTGGGCGCGAATCCGGGTGAGGCCGTCGACGAGGGCCGGATAGATCTCGGCGTCGATGGGTGCGGTCAACTCCGAGCCGTAACGATCCCGGCACGGCGAACCGGTGGGGACTCCGGGGCTGTCGGCGATCGCGTCGCCGCATTTGCTGATCGCCCCGCCGAAGGTGTTCTCGTCGTTGCCGCCGAGCATCAGCGTCACCAGCCGTGTCTGTGGTCCGAGCGCGTCGAGTTGTGGTCGTATGCCGAAGTATTGGCTGGTGGTGAGGTCGGCGGTGTCGGCGCCCGAGCAACTCACGTCGGTGAGCGGCAGCCGACGTTGCGCGGCGACGAGGTGGGCGAAGTTGATCGCCGACCGCTGACACAGGAACGGCGAATCCGATTGCACCGGAAGGACTCCGGCGCCCGCGGCGTAACTGTCGCCGAGATTGACATATGCGGTCGCGGCCGGAGCGGTGCCGGTCGAACTCGGGGCCGACGACGACGGCGCGGGAGATCCGTCGTCGGCGCCGCAGCCGACCACGAGGATCAGCAGCGCCGCCAGCATCGTGGCGAGCGCCCCGCGCCTCATGCGTCGGCCCCGAGCATCATCAGCAGCAGTTCGGCGCGGGTGCGGGCATCGGCGAGGTCGATGGCGAGCATGTCCTCGACCCTCTCGATCCGGCTGCGCAGGGTGTGCCGGTGCACGCCGAGTGCGGTGGCCGCACTCCCCCAGTTGCCATTGGCCTCCAGATACGCCAGCAGACTCCGGTGCAGCGCGGTGCCCTGGAGGCGATCGTGGTCGAGGATCGGCGCGAGACGCCGATCGTGGTTGTCGGCCAACGCTTGTCGCACCGGGTCGACCGCCAGCAGCGACTGTGCGTCGTCGAGGTCGACGAGTTGCCCCACCGCGGCCGAGCGACAGGCCAGGCGGGCCTGCGTCACCGATGTGGCGACGGCCGCGGCGTCGGGCGTCTCCGCCGCGTCGGCCAGGCGGACCGGCGGGCCGATCCCGCCGCGCACCGTCGCAGCGGTCGCGAGCACGCTCAGCAGGCCGATCGCCACGTCGACGGGGTCGTCGCCGCGTAGCAGGGTCGCCACCTCGGTTCCGGCCCGGTGCACGAACACCGGGCGCCACCGGCGTTCGAGTTCGTCGGTCAGGCGTGCCTGCCCCCGCTCGGCATCGGCGTCGCCGGCGAAGGTGAACACCACCGCCCGCACCGCGTCGTCGGGGCTGGCGGCGCGCCGCAACACCCGCAGCGCGGTGGGCCCGACTACTCCGTCGAGTGCCGATCCGAGCACGTCGGTTTGCAGCAGGGCCATCTCCCGACGCACCTCCTGCGGTTTGGCGTATTCGATGGCCAGCAGCGAGGTGGCGTGGCCGACGAGCATCCGGTTGACCTCGTCGAGAGGTGCCCCGACAACGCCGAGGAATCCGAATGTCCTTGTGGCCGAGCCGATCCGGGTGACCATGAAGGTGACGTCGTCGGCGACGAACACCGCGCCCGCCGACGCGGGATCGCGGGCGACGAGGGCGCGGACCCGGGCGAGATCGTCGGGGTCGGGCGGAGCGGGCGAGGACGCCACCTCGGCATGGTTGGCGTCGAGGAGCAGCACGCGACGCTCGATCGCGTCGGCGAGTTCGCCGACCACCGCGGCCGGACCACGGGCCACCGCGGCACGTGTCATGCGGGGTTGCGCGCGGGTCGCCGACACCAGGCGGGCCGAGCGGCCGGCGGCGATCTGGTCGAGCAGGGCGCGGGTGATCGCCGAGAACGGGATGTGCAGCGGAACCTCGAACAACGGAAGGCCCGCCTCGTCGGCGGCAATGATCATCGCCTGCGGTATGGCGTCGAAGCCCAGGCCCACCCCGAAACCGAGGGCGGCGACCCCGACCTCATCGAGGGAGCGGACGTACCGTTGCTGCTCGGCGGGGTCGTCGGTGAGTCGGAGTCCGGTGGTGAGCAGCACCTCGCCGCCCACCATCCACTCGGCGGCGGTGAGCAGCTCGGAACTGACCGCGCTGTCGATGGGGCGTTCGAGGCCCGCACCGCCGGCATGCAGCACCAATTCGAGGCTGCGTTGGGCGATCAGCCAGCGAACGGACGTCGACACCCGTTCACCGTACGCCCGGACTGGACATCGTGGAGTGTCACCGAGAAATCGGTGGACACATTGTCAGGCGCGTGAACCGGGTCACTGGGCGAACACTGATGACCAGCAGCGCCCAGTGCGGCCGCGCACCCCAGGCCCCACACAACAACAGGCCCCCACACATCGAGCACGAGGTGACACCCGATGACCGCTTCCGCCACCGAAATCGTCTACCGCCTGCCCCAGGAGCGACGGCTGGTGACCGACCTGCCGGGCCCGCGGTCGATCGAGCTGGGTGCTCGCCGATCCGCCGCGGTGGCCGCCGGGGTCAGTTCGATCCTGCCGTCCTACGCCGCCGACGGTGACGGCGGAGTCCTCGTCGACGTCGACGGGAACTCGCTGATCGACCTCGGCTCGGGTATCGCGGTGACCTCGGTCGGATCGGCCAACCCCGCGGTGGCCGCGGCCGTCGGTGACCAGGCCGCCCATCTCATCCACACCTGCTTCATGGTCGCGCCCTACGACAGCTACGTCGCGGTGGCCGAGAAGCTCAACGCGCTCACCCCCGGTGATCACGACAAGCGCACCGCCCTGTTCAACTCGGGCGCCGAGGCCGTCGAGAATGCGGTGAAGATCGCGCGGCTGGCGACCGGGCGGGACGCGGTGGTCGCCTTCGACCACGCCTATCACGGCCGCACCAATCTGACGATGGCGTTGACCGCGAAGAACATGCCGTACAAGGCGCACTTCGGTCCGTTCACCCCCGAGGTGTACCGGATGCCGATGAGCTATCCGTTCCGGGACCAGTTCGGCGTGGACGGCAAAGCCGCAGCCGAACATGCGATCTCGGCGATGACGACACAGATCGGCGCCGACTCGCTCGCCGCCATCATCATCGAACCCATCCAGGGCGAGGGCGGATTCATCGTCCCCGCACCGGGATTCCTGACCACCCTGGCGCAGTGGTGCCGCGAGAACGGCGTCGTCTTCATCGCCGACGAGGTGCAGGCCGGATTCGCCCGCACCGGAACGTGGTTCGCGTGTGAGGAGGAGGGCGTCGTCCCCGATCTGATCACCATGGCCAAGGGCATCGCCGGCGGCATGCCGCTCTCGGCGGTGACCGGCCGCGCCGAACTGCTCGACGCCGTACACGCCAGCGGACTCGGCGGCACCTACGGCGGAAACCCGGTCGCGTGCGCCGCGGCCCTCGCCGCGATCGAACAGATGGAAACCCTCGATCTGGCCGGGCGCGCCCGCCACATCGGCGAGGTCATCACCTCCGTCCTCTCCGAAACGGCCGATGAACTTGCCGCACAGGGCAAGCCGGTGATCGGCGAGATCCGCGGGCGGGGCGCCATGATGGCGATCGAAATAGTACGGCCCGGCGGCGGCAACATGGGCCCCGCTCGCTCCGCTCTCGGCGGCGGCAATATGGGCCCCGCTCGCTCCGCTCCCGGCGGCCCGGAAGCGGACCCGGCCCTCACCAAGGCGGTCGCCGCGGCATGTCACGCCCAGGGCGTCATCGTCCTGACCTGCGGCACCTACGGCAACGTGATCCGGCTTCTGCCGCCGCTGGTGATCGGCGACGACCTGCTCCGTGAGGGCCTCGGCGTACTGAGCGACGCCATCAAGTCCCTCGTCTGATCGCCCCGCCTGATCGACCCCGCCCCAACCGTCCACTTCCGAAAACCGCTGCGAGACAAAGGACACCGTATGCACCCGCTCGATCCACTCTCCGCCGACGAATTCCGGGCCGTCTCCGCGGTTCTCTCGCGCGAGCAGGGCGTCGGCGACGGATGGCGGTACGCCTCCATCGAACTCGCCGAGCCGGGTAAGGCCGAGCTCGCCGCGTACGAGGCCGACGGCACCGTCCCCGCACGACGGGCGATCGTCATCTGTCTCAACAGTTCCGAGAACCTGACATACAAGTCGGTGGTACGCCTCACCGATGAGACCGTCGAATCGTTCGATCTGGTCCCGGACGTGCAGGCGAACTTCACCGTCGACGAGTTCGAGGAATGCGATCGGGTGTTGCGGGCACACCCGGAGGTGCAGGCGGCTCTCGCGCGACGCGGGATCACCGATCTCGACCTGGTCTTCATGGACACCTGGACCTACGGCGGCGCGCTGATCCCCGAGGAGTTCAAGGGGCGGCGTCTGGGCTGGTCGGACACCTGGGTGAAGAACGCCGAGGGCGCCAATCCGTACGCGAATCCCGTGTCGGGGCTGCACTGTGTGATCGACGTGAACACGATGGAGTTGCTGCGCATAGAAGATACGGCCGCCGGGAGTGGGGCAGATGGCTCGGGTGGCTTCGAGCGTCCGCAGGTGATGGGCGAGTATGTGCCGCGCCATATCCCGCAACGCATCCGCGACACCTTCAAGCGCCCGCCACTCAAGCCTCTGGAGATCACCCAGCCCGAGGGTCCGTCGTTCACCCTCGACGGCAACCGGCTGACGTGGCAGAACTGGTCGCTGCGAGTGGGTTTCAACTACCGGGAGGGCATGACCCTGCATTCGGTGACCTACAACGATGCCGGGCGCGAGCGGTCGGTGGCGCATCGCATGTCGTTCGCCGAGATGGTGGTGCCCTACCGCGACCACTGCGAGGACCATTACCGCCGTACCGCTTTCGACATCGGCGAGTGGGGTCTGGGCTTCATGACGACCTCGCTCGAACTCGGCTGCGACTGCCTCGGCGAGATCCGTTACCTCGATGCGGTGCTGCACAACAGCGCCGGTGAGCCCTACACCATCACCAACGCCATCTGCATCCACGAGGAGGACAACGCCGTCCTCTGGAAGCATGTCGATCACGATGCCGGGGCCGAGGTCCGGCGTATGCGGCGACTCACGGTCAGTTTCCATGTGACCGTGGCCAATTACGAATACCTGGTGTACTGGCGGTTCTATCAGGACGGCAACATCGAGTGCGAGGTCCGCGCCACCGGCATCATGGTGACCACACCGATGCCGCCCGGGGTGACCAGCAATCCGCACGGCACCGTCATCGACGATCGCACGTATGCACCATTCCACCAGCACTTCCTCGTCGCGCGGCTCGACCTCGATATCGATGGCACCGACAACACCGTGTTCGCCTCGGAGACCGTCGCCGAGCCGATGGGTCCGGGAAATCCGCTCGGACTGTCGCTGACGCAACGCAATACGGCACTGCGCACCGAGAGCGAGGGCATGCAGGACCCGGACTTCGCGACGCAGAAGAGCTGGAAGATCGTCAACACCAACCGCACCACCGAGCTCGGTCACCATCCGGCCTACAAGCTGTCCCCGACCGGCGCGTTCCCGGCGATGTTCGACCCCGCCTCGCCGGTCTTCCAGCGCGCCACCGTCATCGGCCACACCCTCTGGGTGACACCGAACAATGCCGACGAGCGTTGGCCTGCAGGTGAATTCGTCAACCAGTCCGAGCGCGACACGGGTTTGGCGGAGTGGACCAAGAACAACCGGTCGATCGAGAACACCGACGTCGTCCTGTGGTATGTGTTCGGCATCCACCACATCACCCGTCCCGAGGACTGGCCGGTCATGCCTGCCGACGTGGTCTCGTTCTGGCTCAAGCCTTTCGGATTCTTCGACCGCAACCCGGCACTCGACGTCGAACCGTCGCCTTCGGCGCACTGTCACGCATCGAACGCCGAGCACCACTGAATCGGCGAACAACACCGAACCACCGAGCATCGCAGCGAGAGGACCTTTCATGAGCACCACCGAGATCATCGACACCCAGGCCGTTCTCGACGGCGTACCCACCGGTTTGTGGATCGGCGGCGAGTCGGTCGACGCGTCGGATGCGGGTACGTTCACCGTCTACGATCCGGCAACGGAGCAACCGTTGACCCAGGTTGCCGACGCCACCGTCGAGGACGCGCGTCGCGCCCTGGACGTCGCAACCTCGGTCGCCGATGACTGGGCGGCGACCCCGGCCCGCGAGCGCGGTGAGATCCTGCGTCGCGCTTTCGGTCTCGTCGCCGACCGCACCGACGATCTCGCGATGCTGATGACCCTCGAACTCGGACGCGCCCTGCCCGACAGCCTGGCCGAGGCGCGCTACGGCAACGAGTTCCTGCGGTGGTTCGCCGAGGAGGCGGTACGCATCGACGGCAGGTTCACCCAGTCTCCGGCGGGGACCGGCCGGATCGTCGTGACCCACGCCCCGGTCGGCCCGTGCCTGGCGATCACACCGTGGAATTTCCCGCTGGCCATGGGCACGCGCAAGATCGGTCCCGCGCTGGCCGCGGGCAACGTGATGCTGGTCAAGCCGGCCCACGAGACGCCGTTGACGATGCTGGCGCTCGCCGAGATCTTCGCCGAGGCCGGACTTCCCGCGGGCGTGCTGTCGGTGCTCCCGACGATGCGGGCGCGGGAGGTGGCATCGGCGATCATCGGCGACGACCGGATTCGCAAGATCAGCTTCACCGGCTCGACCCCGGTCGGCAAGAACCTGCTCGGCCAGGCCGCCGAGCGGGTGCAGCGCACGTCGATGGAACTCGGCGGCAACGCGCCGTTCGTCGTATTCGATGACGCCGACGTCGACAAGGCCGTCGAGGGCGCCTTCCTGGCCAAGATGCGCAACGGCGGCGAAGCGTGCACCGCGGCCAATCGCTTTCTGGTGCAGTCCGGTGTGGTCGAGGAGTTCACCGAGAAACTCGTCGAGAAGATGTCGGCGGTTCGGATCGGACCGGGGTACGACGACGGCGTGACCCTCGGTCCGCTGGTCAGCGCGGCGCAGCGCGACAAGGTCGCCGAGGCCGTGGAGACCGCCGTCGCGCACGGCGGCCGGGTTCGCCTGGGCGGCAAGGCCCCCGGCGGAAAGGGCTTCTTCTACCCGGCCACCGTCATCGACAACGTCGACGCGTACGCACCGGTCACCCGCGGCGAGATCTTCGGCCCGGTGGCCGTGATCAGTTCCTTCGACTCCGAGGACGAGGCGATCAAGGCCGCCAACTCCACCGAATTCGGTTTGGCCGCATACTTCTTCACCCGCGACCTGGATCGGGCGCTGCGCGTGTCGACGGCGCTGGACTCCGGGATGGTGGGTGTGAATCGCGGTGTGATCTCCGACGTCGCCGCACCGTTCGGCGGCGTCAAGGAGTCCGGTATCGGCCGCGAAGGCGGCTCGGAGGGCATCGAGGAGTACCTGACGGTCAAGTACATCGCCTTCACCTGATCCGCGCGAAGTGGCCATTCGAGGCCAACGAGACAATTAGTACAGCTAATAGTCTGCGCTATGCTACATCGCATGCGGCTTCGGGTGGTGGCATCAATCGTGGTAGTGGTTCTCGCGGCGACCGTCGGCGGCCTGGTGTCGTCGCCGGCCCGCGCGGACAACGGTTCGTCGGATTGGGGCAGCTCGGGTCTGGGCAGCTCGGATCTGCTCTCCCCCACCAGCCTGTTCTTGTGGCAGAGTCCGCCGACGCGCTACATCGTCGTCCTGGGCGCCAAGATGGGAACCTTCGGTCAGACGCCGACGATCCTGAATGAGCGCCTCGACACCGGCGCGGCCTTGGCCCGGTCGCATCCGTTCAATCGGGTCATCGTCTCCGGCGGCGATACCTGGTGGCTGCCGGTGTCGGAGGCGCAGTTCATGAATCTCGGGCTGATGAGGCGCGGTGTGCCGATGTGGCAGATGGTCAACGAGGGCCGCTCCACCGACACCGTGGAGAACGCCACCTACACCGTCGCCATGCTCAAGGCCATGGGCGCCACCGGGGCTCTCATCGTCACCAACGCGTTCCACATGCCCAGGGCCATGGGCGATTTCCGGGCGGCCGCGGCCAAACAACACGCCGCCCTGCAGTTCCAGCCGAGCTACGCCTGATCGTCTTTCGCCGACCGGGCGCCTGTTTTCGTCCACCGGGCGCTCGAACCGTCGACCGGGCGCTCACGAGTAGTAGCCGCCGCGTGTGCGGATGGCCTCGGCGATCTCGTTCACCACGCCCATGGGATTGGTTCTCATCCGATGTTTGTTCGCACGGATGACCTTCCAGCCGAGCCGCGCCGACTCCGCGTCGCGTGCGGCATCGCTCGCTCGTTGTTCGGGACTGGAATGGTATTCCTCACCGTCGTACTCGATGCCGATCTTCAGCTCGGGGTAGGCCCAGTCGTGGCGGGCAACAAGGACCTTTCAGCTGCCGTACGTATCGGACGCCCTTCTGAGTCTCGACGTAGTCGGCGAGTTCACCGAGGTCGTATGCGGTGGCCGCGGCGAGCGCGGCGAGATGGCCGATCGCGCGCATTCTCGGCTGAATCCTCCCGACGTCGAAGGCGGTCCGGATCGGCGAGGTGACCGCGATGCCATCGATGACCTCGATGTGTTCGGGCCGCAGATCCACCCTACGGGGGACGGAGCCCCGCGCCGCGCGGCCAGAGGCGCTGGCGCCTCGGATGAGTAATATCGGGAAATCCGAATCGAACCACCGGGAACCGTGCATGACCATGGCGGCCTGACCGCCGACCACGGGATCTCCCTGCGCCGCAGACGCGATCGCGATCACCCGCTGACGTGCAGTGAGCATCTCGCCGCGCCCGATGTGCGCTTCGCCGCGAAGGAGCCTGAATTCCGCGGCGAATCGTTCGGGCGACATTCCCGGCTCCGAGAGGGCGTCGCGTCGAAAAACGAGTTCGGGTGTCGCTGTGGGTTCATCGATGGTCATGGGAGATTCGACGCAGCGGTCGCCTCGATGGTTCCGTCGACATCGGCACATGCGCGGACGAGTGGTTCGGGGAAACGCCCGATCGACGAATTTGAGCGCACGGTCGACGAATTTGAGCGCACGATCGACGGGTTTGAGCGCACGATCGACGCAAAACGGCGCCCGATCGACGAGTCGATGGGGCGCCGTTTCGGCCGGGAAGGGCTCAGCGCAGCAGTGCGCGACTCATCACGACGCGCTGAATCTGGTTGGTGCCCTCGTAGATCTGGGTGATCTTGGCGTCGCGCATCATCCGCTCGACCGGGAAGTCACGGGTGTAGCCGGCACCTCCGAAGAGCTGCACGGCGTCGGTGGTGACCTCCATGGCGACGTCGGAGGCAAAGCACTTCGACGCCGAGCTGATGAAGCCGAGGTTCTTCTCGCCACGCTCGGCGCGAGCGGCGGAGGTGTAGACCATCAACCGGGCGGCCTCGACCTTCATCGCCATGTCGGCGATCATGAACTCCACACCCTGGAACGAGCTGATCGGCTTGCCGAACTGCTTGCGGTCCTTGACATAGGCGATGGCCTTGTCGAGCGCACCCTGCGCGATGCCGACGGCCTGCGCACCGATGGTCGGGCGGGTGTGGTCGAGGGTCTGCAGCGCGGTCTTGAAGCCGGTGCCCTCGTCACCGATGATCCGATCCTCGGGAATGGTGCAGTCCTCGAAATACAGTTCGGCAGTGGGTGATCCCTTGATGCCGAGCTTCTTCTCCAGCGGGCCGACGGTGAAGCCCGGGTCGTCCTCGTGGACCATGAACGCCGAGATGCCGTTGGCCTTCTTCTCGGGGTCGGTGACCGCCATGACGGTGTACCAGGATGACTTGCCGCCGTTGGTGATCCAGCACTTGGAGCCGTTGAGCACCCAGTTGCTGCCGTCCTTGCGGGCGCGGGTCTTCATCGACGCCGCATCCGAACCGGCCTCACGCTCGGAGAGGGCGTAGGACGCCATCGCCTCACCGGCGGCGATCGACGGCAACACCTTGGCCTTGAGTTCGTCGGAACCGTTGAGGATCAGACCCATGGTGCCGAGCTTGTTGACGGCCGGGATCAGCGACGACGACGCACACACGCGCGCAACCTCTTCGATCACGATGCAGGCGGCGACCGAGTCGGCACCCTGTCCGTCGTACTCCTCGGGAACGTGGATCGCGTTGAATCCGCTGGCGACGAGCGCGTCGAGGGCTTCCTGCGGGAAGCGCGCGTTCTCGTCGACGTCGGCGGCGTGCGGTTCGATCTCCTTCTCGGCGAGCGCACGGATCGCCTCGCGGAGCGCGACGTGCTCCTCGGGCAATTCGAAGACGTTGAATCCGGGGTTTCCAAAGGCCATGGGGGCTCCTCCTCGATGCGCGCGGAGTGCTGCGCGGCGGTGATCGATGCTCGTCGGGGTACCGGTCGTGCGACGGATGCGGGCACCACAGACGACGACACTGAGTGCCAGGATACTCCGTCGGTGGTGCAGATGTCGACACTACGTGCCACCCGTGTGGGCACACCGGCGTCGGTAGCGCGCCGTCAGGTCCGGCGAGATCGCTGGGCCCGGATCTCCTCGGCGACCGCACGGGCGATCTGATCGGCGCCCGCGTCGATCGGGTGGGTGACGACGGTGATCGCGGTACCGGCACCGTCGTCGCCGCCATCGTCGGCACCCAGTGCCAGCCGGATGCGTCGGAGTTCAGTACGAAGCGTGTTCACCGTGGCGTCGGCGTCGCCGCGGATCATCGACCGCAGCAGGTAGTTGTGCACCGAGGTCACCGCGGCGGCGAAGGCGACGATGCGCTCGGGCGACTCGTCGGGAAGGCGTCGGCGCAGGAACTCCTCGAAGACGCGCTGGTAGCGGTAGGTGGTGACGAGCTCGCGGTCGCGCAGTGCCGGTACCCGGGTGACCACGCGAAGCCGTCGGACGGCAAGGTCCCGGGTGGCGAGGAAGTGCGTGAAGACGATCTCGGCGGCGTCGCAGACGTCCGTCCACGGGTCCGGGCCGTCCACCGATTCGTCCGGCGCGAACTCGTCGGCGCCGAGACGTTCGGCAACCTGGGCGATCAGAGCCTCGTGATCGGCGAAGATCATGTCTTCCTTGGAGCGGAACTGTCGGAACAGCGTGCGTCGCGAGACCCCGGCGTCCGCGGCGATCTGATCGACGGTCGTCGACTCGTACCCGTACTCGCTGAAGAGCCGGATCGATGCCGCGACGACCTGGGTGCGCAGATCGACCGGATCGACCGTCGTGTCACTCGGTGCCATCTGTCCAGTATGGCGCGCGATGCCGCCCGCGCGACAGTCGACGGCTTGCGACAGCGGAAGCCGCCGGTACCATATTTCCCATGTCGAATCCTGAGTTCGTCGTACAGAATCCCGGGCACTGGGGTACGCCGACGACCCCGGCCCACCCGTCGACCATGGCGCCGCCCACCTTCCACGCGACGATTCCGGTGGACTCCCAGGTGCGCCGGCGCTTGACGCGGGCGACGTTGCTGACCCGGACCCACTGCAACCTCCTGGCGGGCCTGGCCGTCCTGATGCTGATCGTGCTGATCGGCCTCGCCCTCGTGTTCCCGTCCACCTCGAACCCGCTGGCACTTGCGCCCGTCCCGATCTTCGTGGTGGTCATCGTGGCGCTGCAGCCCTGGGTGTTGTGGCGACGAATGCTTCCCGACGGCTCCATGTTGTCGGCGGAGATCACGCACAGCCGGATACTCGTGGACTATGCGGGCCTGATCAACGGCATGCACATGACACGGATCAGCGGCGTCACCTGTCGCTACGACGTCGTGGTCCTGCGCACCGATCGCGGGCTCCGGATGACCGTGCCGGTGGAGCTGTTGCCGCCGCATCTCGCGGCGCAGTGGGCGTCCGGCGCTCGGTGAGGTCGGGCTCGGTAGGGTCATTCGGACCGCCGACCGGGGCGGCTTTTCGGGGCGGAATGCGGTCCAATCGTGATGTGGCCTCCCCGTTCTCACCGTCGTCGTCCTCGCCGCCGCTCTCACCGACCGCACCCCCGCCGTACGTGGGGGCCGGACCCGACAGGGTGCTGCGCGCAGAACTGATCGCCGACGACGCACTCGGTCCCCGACTGTGCCGGGGCGCCCTGCTCACGCCGGGATGGATGCTGCGGCAATCAGTGCCCGCCGCCGTCGGCGCGCTCGTCGCCGCAGTCGCCGCATCCTTCACCGACTCCTGGCCGCCGGCGGTGGTTACGGTGGTCGTGGTCCTCGGCCTGTTCCTGCTCGCCCAGGCCGCGATGCTCACGCTGGGCATCGTGCTGGGCCAACGCCGGATGCGTCGGATCATGCCCGCCGGGACACCGGTCGGCGCGGAGTTCACCCCGTTGAGGATCGGGCACCGGGTGGGAGCGACCTACTCGCAGATCCCGCTCGAGCGGTTCGACCGGGTCGTGATCAACTCGCGGGTGGTGCTGCTCTGCACGGGCCGGCGCACCGTCGTGCTGTTACCGCGGGAACTGGTGCCACCGCAGGTGATCGCCGATTACCGGGCCCGTTACCTGCGACGTGGATTCCGGCGCCGATGACCCCGATGCTCAGTCGTGCTGGGCGTCCTGACGCAACTCGAACTTGAGGACCTTGCCGGTGGAGGTGCGCGGTAGCTCGTCGGCGAAGACGATGTCGCGCGGCACCTTGTAGCCGGCCAGCAGGGTCCGGGCGTGCTCGATGAGCTCCTCGGCGCTCAGTTGCGCCTCGGGAGTGAGCAGGACGTAGGCGCGCGGGCGCTCACCCCACTTCTCGTCCGGGACGCCGATGACGGCGACGTCGAGGACCGAATCATGGCTCACCAGAGCCTGTTCGACCTCGATGGTGGAGATGTTCTCGCCGCCGGAGATGATGATGTCCTTGGCTCGATCGCGCAGCTGGATGTACCCGTCGGGATGCATCACCCCGAGATCGCCGGTGTGAAACCAGCCGCCGGCGAACGCCTCCCGGGTTGCGGCCGGATCCCGGAAGTAGCCGGCCATCACGTTGTTGCCGCGTAACACGATCTCGCCCATGGTTTCTCCGTCGGCGGGTACGTCGACGAGCGGCAGGACATCGCGTTTGACGACGCGCGCCGCCTCGGCCTGCACCATGCCGACGCCTTGTCGGGAGAGTTTCGCCGCGCGCGCATCGGCGGGCAATTCGGCCCAGGCGTCCTGGAATTCGCAGATCGTGTACGGGCCGTAGACCTCGGTGAGGCCGTAGACGTGAACCACGGTGATACCGAGCGCCTCGAGCTGACCGATGACGGTCGGGCTCGGTGGCGCACCCGCGGTGGTGATGTGCAGGGGCCGGTCGAGGCGATGTGCGCGAGGCGATCCCGCGATCGTCGTACACACCGTGGGTGCCCCGCACAGGTGGGTGATGCCGAGATCGTCGATGGCGTCCCACACGGCGTCGGCACGGACCGCACGCAGACACACGTGGGTCGCCGATGCCTGGGTGACCGCCCACGGGGTGCACCAGCCGTTGCAGTGGAACATCGGCAGCGTCCACAGATAGCGGCTGTGGCCGGTGAACTGGTTGTGGAAGGTCTCGCCGAAGGAGTTCAGGTATGCCCCGCGGTGGGTGTACATGACGCCCTTGGGTTTTCCGGTGGTCCCCGAGGTGTAGTTGATGGTGATGACGGTGTCCTCGTCGTCGACGGTCCACGGGATGGGGTCCTGCTCGACGTCGGGACCGTCGGCGAGGGCCAGGAAATCGGCATAGGTCTGCAGGCCGGTGATCCCCGACGCGCCGACATCGCCCATCGTCGGACCGAATTCGGGGTCGGTGATCTCGACGGTGGTGGCCACCTCGGGGACCTCGTCGGCGATGAGCGAAACGGTGTGCCGGAATTCGGCGTCGAAGAACAGCGTGGTGACGCCCGCGTGATTGAGAATGTAGACCAGTTCGGGTCCGGCCAGGCGGGAGTTGAGCGCGACGAGCACACCGCCGGCCAGCGGGACCGCGTAGTGCGCGACGAGCATCTCCGGGATGTTGGGTGCGAGATAGGCGATCCGCTCACCGCGCGCGATCCGGCTCTTGAGAACCCGGGCGAGGCGCTGCACCTCGTCGGCGAACTCCGCGTAACTCGCGCGACGATCCCCGTAGATGATCGCGGTGCGGTCGCCGAACACCGTTGCGCTGCGTTCAAGGAATCGCAGCGGACTCAGTTCGGACCGGTTGGCGCTGCCACAATCGATCCGGCCGAAGTCGGCGTCGAGCGCCAGGGCCTCGGCAAGGGTCGTATCGGTGTCCGAGACAGACATCGTCTCCTCCAGATCGTCGTGCCGCGGCCGATGCGAACACGGGTGAGGGCCGCGACGTTTGTCGTCCTCCGAGCGTATGGATCACACTAGTGCCGGCACCACCCCCGAAAGTAGGTGGTTTCGGCCCCGATGGCGATGTCGGGCCGACACGTACCGGTGGCAAAGACAAGGGGCGAGGAGGAGAGGACCATGGTCACCGATCCCCGGCGTCCCGACGACGCCGATGCGGTGCGCGCCGAGTTGCGCGGGGTGCATCGGACGACGGGCCTGCCGGTGCTGTTCGGCGGGCTCGTGGACGGTCCGGGCGCGCTGCTGTCGGGTTTCGTCGGGACCCGCACCGCGCTGCTGCGTGATCTCCTGATCGGTTCCGACCGTGGGCTCGGCGGACGGACCATCGTCGAGCGCCGCCCCGGCGCCGTCGCCGACTACTTCCACTCCACCGAGATCACCCACGACTACGACCGCGAGGTGTCCGGGGAGGGCATCGAATCGTTGGTGGCCGCTCCCGCGGTGGTCGGCGGGCGCACCCGGGCGGTTCTCTACGGCGGGCTGCGCGCACCCGAGCGCATCGGGGATCGGATCGTCGCGCGGGTCGCGGTGGGCGCTCGCCGACTCGCACACGAGATCGAGGTCCGTGACGACGTCGATCGTCGCGTGAAACAGATTGAGACACAGAGCGATCCGACGACGGTGCCGGCGTCGGTGGCCGATGGGATCATCGAAAGTTATCTGGCGCTGCGGGAGATCGCGGACACCACCACCGATCCCGCACTGGCCGAACGGTTGCGCGGCGTCGAGAGGCGTCTACGCGGGCTGGGATCAGGGGCCGAATCGAGCACGGCGGTCTCGTTGTCGACCCGCGAGACCGACGTGTTGGCGCACCTCGCACTCGGCTGCAGCAATGCCGAGA
Organism: Gordonia sp. YC-XJ4; assembly: GCF_059511865.1. Classification (NCBI taxonomy): domain Bacteria; kingdom Bacillati; phylum Actinomycetota; class Actinomycetes; order Mycobacteriales; family Gordoniaceae; genus Gordonia; species Gordonia sp. YC-XJ4. Next base: position 1,221,310 of record NZ_CM183447.1, on the reverse strand, counting down.
TCGCCGATCGGTTGTCGTTGCGGCCGGAGACGATCAAGGGGTACGTGGGCAATCTGATGCGCAAACTCGAAGTACACAATCGTCGCGAAGCGGTGGTGCGGGCGCGGCGAATCGGCTTGCTGCCCTGAGGCAGCCGTCGACGCACTTCGGCATCGGCGACGACTGTCGGTTTCCTGGCAATGTGGCCCCGGGGGTGGCCGGAACCGGCTGTATGTGCCTACGGTGCGAGGAGGCCGGGGAAGGCACGAGGGGGCACACGTGGGGTACACATCCGCGGCCGAGGATCGATCGGGGCAGGCGGCCGGGCGCATACTGGCGGCGGTGTCGACGGCACTGATCGGAGCGGGAATCGCTTCCGCGGCAACGTATGTTCCGCCGCCCACACCGACCGCCGAAGCGACTCCCGAGGCGTCGACCGTCGCAATTCGACTGACCGCGGACTCGGTGGCGAACATTCCGGCGAACCTGGCGCAGACGATCGCCAACATGGCGGCCTACGAGTATCAGGGCGTGAACCTGACCACTGCGGCACTGGAGGATTCGGGCAACTGGTGGCTCTACATCCCCACCAACGTCGTCGGATTCGACGAGCAGGACAAAGAGAAGCTCAAGGGTATGACCCTGATGATGGTGCCGATTCCGTTGGTGGCACAGGCGAATTACGATCAATGGTGGCTGTCGCTGGCGGCGTTCGCGCCGATGACCCCGGACTGTACGGGCATTCCGGGCCCCTGCTCGGACGTCTTCTATTTCACCCAATATGGGCAGGTTCCGACGTGGCGGCTGGTTCTCGGGTACACCTTTCCCACGACCCGCAACACCATCGACCCGACGGATCAGACATACACGACCGCAGACGGCCGGGTCGTCGACATCCAACCGGACTGGTCGGGCAAAACGTACCGCCTCGAACCGTTCGGGCCATGGAAGGCCATCTGGCAGACCCTCACCCAGACCCCGACCGGCTACGTCGCGGCGCCGTCGGGTAGCCAATGGGCCACGGCGTTGACCGCGCTGGGCGCGGCAACCTGGGAGTCGCTCGACCCGATGGTGCCGGGCACCTACTGCCTGCCCTGCCAGATCGGCGGCGCCGCGATCGGCGCGCCGGACTCGCTTCCGAAGATCTACCTGTTCGGCAGGTACTACACGTTGTTCGACTTCGGGCAGCCGCTCACCGCGCACGACTGGGTGACCAATCGCCCCGACTACGACGAGGCGACGCGCCCGGATCATGCGGTCACCTACAACATCTGGACCAAGCAGTCCCAGCAACAGATCGGTGCCGACCTCGCCGCGGCCACCACTCCGCAGGCGTTGCGGGCCAGTGTCGCGCAGTTCGACGCGACCCTGCAGGCGGTGCGCGCCCAGCTCGGGGAGAACATCGCCGCCAACATCAAGGGACTCGAGCAGGCCCTTCCGGTGGCCGCGGGGTCGGGACGGCAACTGCTCGACTCGATCGCCGATTCGTTTGCGCCACAGCCACCTGCGCGCGCGGCGGCCACACAGGTCACGGTGAGCGCCGACCGGGCACTGCACGGTACCGGTGCCCCGACCACACCCGCCCGGGCCGCCGCCCGGCCTTCGGCCGTCCCGACTCGTGCGGCGAGCGACCCGGCCACCATTCCCGGGCAGGTGGCCGCCGACCTCGCCCGCGGGACGCCCGCGGCGGCGGTGACCACCGTCGTCGACGGCGTCCGCGCGGCGTTGCGCCCGCCTGCCACACCCGGTGGCGCAGGCGGCAGGCATCGGATGCCGGAACCGGTCGCGCGACCGGCGCACGCCGTCGGCGCGTGAGATCGCACACCAAACCACCCATCTCGGCCGCGCGGGGTCCGTACCGTGGAGCCATGTCCACACCCACGCAATCGCCGACCGCGAACCCCGACGACACCACGAGCAGTCGCAGCACCGCGGCGTCGACGGACGTCGACGTCCCGGGCCGTGAGGAATCGACCGAACTCGATCAGGCGACCCGCGAGTTGCTCGTCGATGGCCTGCGACGCACGCTCGACGGCCGTTGGCGCGCCACCCGCGACAGTGTGCGCGAACGCGCCAACCGTTCCGACCTGCTGCCCGACCCGTCGCGCACCCTCGACGAGGCACGTGCCCGCGTGCTCGAGGAGATGCGCGAACTGTCCTCGCAGGGATTCGCGGCGGCCGGTTTCGCAAGTGATCACGGCGGCACCGGTGACGTGGGCGCGTCGATCACCGCCATCGAGATGCTCGGCTACGCCGATCTGTCGCTGATGGTGAAGGCCGGCGTGCAATGGGGACTGTTCGGCGGGGCCGTGGAGAACCTCGGCACCAAGCGCCACCACGACAAGTACGTCTCCGACATCATCAGCCTCGATCTGCTCGGCTGCTTCGCGATGACCGAGACCGGCCACGGCTCGAACGTGCAGGCGTTGGAGACGACCGCCACCTACGACCCGCAGACGCAGGAGTTCGTCATCGACTCCCCCACCCCGTCGGCGCGCAAGGACTACATCGGCGGTGCCGCGCAGCACGCGCGGCTGGCCGCGGTCTTCGCCCAGCTGATCACGGCCGGGCCGGGCCAGGAGCCGGAAAGCCATGGGGTGCACTGCTTTGTGGTGCCGATCCGCGACGACAACGGTGACGACCTGCCGGGTGTGACGACCAGCGACTGCGGTTACAAGGGCGGACTGGCCGGCGTCGACAACGGCCGAATCCTGTTCGACCACGTCCGGATTCCTGCGGAAAACCTCCTCAATCGCTACGCCGACGTCGAGGCCGACGGCACCTACCGCTCCCCCATCGAGAACCCGAATCGGCGGTTCTTCACCATGCTCGGCACCCTGATCCGAGGTCGGGTCTCGGTGGCGGCGACCGCAGGTGCGGCCGGACGCAAGGCGCTGGCGCTCGCCACGAAGTACGGGACGGTCCGCAAACAGTTCGAGGCACCCGGCGCCGACGACGAGATCACCGTGCTCGACTATCTGGGCCATCAGCGAAAACTGTTGCCGCTCATCGCGAAATCGTATGCCATCACGTTCACACAGAACGAGCTGGTCGCCGAGCTGCACGAGGTGCAATCGGCCGCACCCGACGATTCCGACGCCGGACGTCAGCGCCAGCTCGAGAGTTCGGCGGCCGGGTTGAAGGCCTACGGCACCTGGCACGCATCGCACGCGATCAACGTCAGCCGCGAAGCCTGTGGCGGCGCAGGCTATCTCGACGAGAACCAGCTCTCGATCATGCGTGGTGACATCGACGTGTTCACCACCTTCGAGGGTGACAACACGGTCCTCACCCAGCTGGTCGCCAAGGAGTTGCTCTCCGCCTACGCCGATGACGTGCAGGGTCTCTCGGCCGGCGGGTGGGTGCGATTCATCGCCGGTATGGCGCGCGATGTCGTCGTCGAGAAAACCGCTGCGCGACAGGTGATCCAAACCCTGTTGGAGAGCTCCGACGAGGACACCGAGAAGTCGACGCTGACCGATCGCGGCACACAGATCCGCTTGTTCCGCAACCGTGAGGACCACCTCGTCCGCACCTGTGCGCAGCGGTTACGGCGGGCCACCGACGACGACAACGACGCCTTCGAGGTGTTCAACAACGCCCAGGATCATCTGTTGAAGGTCGGCCGGGTACACACCGAGCGAGTGGTGCTCGAATCGTTCATCGAGGCGATCAACGACTGCGACTCGAAAGCCGCCGCCGAACTGCTCGGCAAGGTCTGCGATCTGTTCGTCTACTCGGCGCTCGAGGACGACCTGGCATGGTTCCTGATGCACCGGCACGTGTCGGTGGAGCGCGCCAAGGCGATCCGGCGCGGCGTCAACGAACTGTGTCTTGAATTGCGGCCCTACGCAGACGTTCTCGTCGATGCCTTCGGCATCCCGGAGAACCTCCTGGTGGCGCCGATGATCGAGAACGGGTAGTACCGCAGCGCATTACGGTCGGTGGCGCGCGTCCGATGGGGGGTCATCTGCGCGCACGCGCAGCGCGAACGGGAACACCAGCCAGAGGCACGCGAACATCACCAGGGTGGCAGCACCGGCCAGGATGCCGGGAGCCGTACCGGCGGTCGCCCCGAAGACGACGACCATCGCGCCGGCCAACGCCAGTCCGAGCAGGACGAGACCGACCAGGGCCAGGCGATGTGCGCTGGTGACGATGACGTCGAGCCGATGGCGGCGGAACAGCGCCCGGTGCAGTGCGACGGGGGCCGCCAACGCGATCGCGGCCGCCATCGCCAGCGACACGGTGATCAGATAGGTAACCCGCATACCGTCGTCGAGTTCGGAAAACCGGCTCTGAAACGGCAGCGTCAGCAGGAAACCGGTGAGGATCTGCACACCGGTTTGCACCACGCGCAACTCCTGCAGCAGCGCCGACCAGTTGCGGTCGAGACGTTCGGTCGTCGTCTCCGAACGCTGCTCGCGGTTCCATTCGTCGTCGGTTGGGTGCGGGCTCACCGATCCATGGTCGCATTGGGGCCTGCGGCCGGGCGTTGCATTGCGGCCTGCGGCCGGGCGTTGCATTGCGGCCTGCGGCCGGTCAGTCCGTGGCGGAGCCCCGCGGTGGCAGGCCGAGCGCGACCGCGGTGTGAGCCTCGGTGAGCTCACGCCGGAACCTCTGCACGTCCCGCGCCCACGCCTGGGCGAGCGAACCGTCGGCGAGTTTGAGTCCGACACCGCGCCGACGACGAGGGACACCGTGAAGTTCGCCCAGGGCACGAGCGCTCTCCCAATCCTTGGCGTCGGGGCCGTTGTTCTCGGGGTAGATGGTATCGATCTCGTCGAGTGCGATGATCCGAACACCTTGTCGCAGAGTCAGTTCGGTGAGTTCGACGGACACATGCCTGCGCGCGGCGATCACCTGCACGACCGAGAAGCCGATGATGATCAACCCGAAGATGATCAGCACCGGCCAGTGCACCTGCCCGGGGCCGCTGATCTCCATCGCGAGGACCGCCCCGATCAGCACCGGACCGATGGCCACCACCCACCAGCTTCCGCCGGGCTCGTAGAAGAGCACCTCGCCGCGATCCTCGGGGATGGGATGGGGATCGGGTTCGGCGGACTCGGGTTCGGCGGACTCGGACTCGGGGGTGGCGGGCTCGGGAGACTCTGCTTCATCGGACGACTCGGTCGCGTCGGCCACCGGTGCATCGGCGCCCGCGTCGGGCACGTCGGTCTCGGTCTCGGCGGGGTCGTCGTCGGGAGCGGGCGAACGATCGGTCACCGTCCCGACCGTCCACGTTTCTTGCCCGCGGACTTCGACGTCTGAGCTTTCTGTGCCTGCCCCTTCTTGATGTCGGCCGGGTTCTTGCCGGTGAACCAGGCGTCGCCTTCGGGGCGGTACGCCAGCAGAGAGCCGAACAGACCGATGACCGCTGCCAGCAGCGCGAACGCGAGGAGGGACTCCAGGAAGCTCAGGATGAGCAGCATGATGACCGCCACCAGGGTCAGCGCGGCCAGCGACGAGCGCCAGCGCTCGTCACCGGTGTAGGCCTTGGTGCCGATGAATGCCTCGGCGGCGCCGATCGCCGCGATCAGGACACCGATACCGACCGGCAGCAGAGTCGGACCGGGCACGATCACCGCCAGCACGGCGTAGACAACGCCCAGGATCACCAACAGCGCACCGGCCAGCAACCAGCAGCGATACGCCCAGACCACGACGCGAGGGCGTTGGGCGGGATCAGGTTTCGTCACGGTGGCGCTGTCCTTTGTCGAGCGAGACGGTGTCGTCGGGGTGGTTGTCGTTGTTGCGGTGGTTGTCGGATGTGTTGTCGGGCGTATCGACGCCACGCTTGGCGGAGTCGGGCGCCGAGGGATTCGGCGGCGAGGGATTCGGGGTCGAGGGATTCGGGGTCGAGGGGTTCGGCGGGTAGCCGTTCGACGGCGGGTACTGGCCCGGCGTCGGATAACCCGGAGGCGGATATCCCTGAGAGGGCGGGTAGCCCTGCGTCGGCGGGTAGCCCTGCGTCGGTGGATAGCCCTGCTGGGGTGGATAACCAGGCGTCGGTGGGTACGGACCGAACCTCGGCACCGGTGGATACGGCGTGCCGACCATCCGGGGTGCACGGCGGTACTGCGCCATCTTCTTGCAGTAGGTGTCGGACTCGCGACGCAGCAACAGCACCACAGCACCCAGGGCGGCCACGCCACCGATCACGTTGGGGATCATCGCCCAGCGCGGCGCAACATCGCCGAACAGGGTGAAGAACATGCTGATCACCAGATACAGGCTGATCGCGCCGAGGATGAAGCGCGCCCAGTTGTAGCCCTTGCGCGTGAGGATCAGCAGCGCCACCGCGACGCCGATCTCGATGATCGTGGTGACCACGACGACGCCGACGATCACACCGCCGGAGGTGATCATGTCGTACTCGGCGGAACCCGGGGTGTAGCTCTGCTTTGCGACCTGGTGATACATGTCGCGGGTGGCCCCGAAGGTGGCGATGACGGTGACGACGTGCGCAACGATCACCACGAGCCACAGCTCGGAGGCGATCACGATCGACTCGACGAGCTTCGGTTTCGCACCCTCCGGGGAGTCGGGCTGCGGCCCGGTGCCGTGGCCCGGGTCGATGGATGCTGACATGGGTACCAGGGTAGTTAACCGTTCGGGGCCGTGCGGTGGCGCAGGATCAACTCCGAGAAGAGCCGGGTCCGATCATGTCGCGTAGACGTCGGGCCGGCGATCGCCGAGCGCATCCGCCAGACCGGCCAGCCTCTTGTCTCTCGCTTCCCGGAGATCGACATCGGCGATCACCAACTCGCTGCCCCGCGCACCGGCCAGCGGCCATCCCTCGTGGCCCACGATCACCGTCCCCTCGGTCCACTCCTGGCCGCGCTCGGCACCCGACCGATCGCAGCACGCGACGAACACCCGGTTGATGCGGGCGGTCGCCATGGCGATCACCTGCTCGGGCGGTCGCTCCCCGACCGGCCGCTGTACCAAGGGCCAGTTCACCGGAGCCAGCAGCACATCGGCCCCGGCCAGAACGGTCTTCCGGGTCAGTTCCGGGAACTCGAGGTCATAGCAGATCATCACACCGATACGGCCGTGCCGGGTGTCGAGTACCGGGGGCGCCAGCGATCCGGCAATGAAAAACCGCTTCTCGGTGTTCCACAGATGCACCTTGCGGTACACACGGCGAACCTCACCGCCGTCGAGAATCGCGACCGAGTTGTGCAGCGAGCCGTCGCCTCCCACTTCGGCGAACCCGACCACCACGGTGGTGTCGCCGGCCATCAGCGCCCAACGCGCGAGGATGTCGGCGTCGGCGTGCAAGGCAACGCCTCGGGCCTCGTCCCCCGACTCGAACACATACCCGGATGTGGCCAGTTCGGGGAGCACGGCGATGTCGGCACCAGCCGACACCGCCGTCGCGATCCCGTCCTCGATCAGCACGCAGTTCTGCTCGAACCGCCCGACGTCCGGCGCCAAGGGCACACAGACGATCCGGGTCACAGATCCGCGTGCTGATCGTCGCGCACCAGTTGGGCCAGAACGTCGAATTCGTTGAAGAGGTTCCACTCCTCGACGATCTGACGATCCTTGATGTAGAGCTGTGTGATCCCCCAGAGGTGTGCACGTCGCCCCGTCGGCGTGCCGTACAACGCGTACCCGCGATGGGTGCCCGCCCCGACCCACCGGAGCATCACCCGGTACCCGTCGGCGTCGTTACCCATCCAGTACACCTCGTCGACAGCTACCCCGAGGTCGGGAAAGGTCGATAGCAAGCTGCGCGCGAAGGCGCGGACATCACCGCGACCGCGACCCACGCGGTTGGTTGTGCCGTTCCACAAGACGGTTGGCGCGTAGGCCCGGTCGACGGCGCTGAGGTCACGCCGGTTGTACATGTCGTGCCAGAGTGCCCTGACCATGTGCTCCACGTCGAAGCCACGATCGTCACTCGGCTTCGGGTAGGGCACCGGCTTACGTCCACCACGCAGGCGGTCCACCTCGGTGATGTCGCGCTCGCTCAGGGGCGCGAGTCCGCCCTCGTTGGCATAGGTCCGGGCGGCTTCCACGACGTCGATTCCCAAAGCCGCCAACCGTGCGGCCGTGTTGTAGAGCACCCACTCCTCGACGATCTCGTTCTCCCGCACCAAGCAGTTCGCAATCACCCAAGTCTGCACCTTGCGACCGGTCGGCGGGCCCCACCGCCATGGTCCGGTGTGGTGACCGATGTTGATCGCGCGGTGGCTGGTCACGAAACCCTGATCTTCATCTCCGGCCCAGATGACGTCGTCGGCGTAGTGGCGGGTATCGGGAAAAGCGTTGATCGAGTGCAGAGTGCCCTCGACGAGCGCCTCGACGCCGTACTGCAGGCCGCTGTCGGTGTGCAGTCGACAGCCCGGCGCGTAGGTGTCATAGATGTAGCCGACGTCTTGGTCCTCCCAGATGCGATGGGTGATCCGGACGATGTAGTCGACGATGTCGACATAGGTGTCCTCGAAACCCCGCATGGGTTGTCGGCGCTCTCCGCGCGGATGGCCGTCGATGTCGGCTCCGTTGGCCGGGCGAAGCGCAATGGTGAAGTCTCCGGGCATCTTCCGGGCGACCGGCGAGGTCATGATGTCCCCTTTCGGGAGGTGTCGCGTGGCCGACTCGACGAGGGTGGTGCCGTCCTGTTCGGTGTCGGACAGAGGGTTCGTTCCGTTCTTCGACATTCTCACTTGGCCGCCGATTTGCGCCAGGCATTGAGTCGGATGGTCGCCGTGGCCTCGTGGGCGGCCATCCCCTCGTAGTGCGCGATCGTCTCCACAGCACCTGCAGCGGACGGGGTCGCCTCCCGGGAAACACGTTGATAAGTAAGCGGTTTCAGGTATCGCGACACCGACAGTCCTGCGCTGTGACGGGCTCCGCCCGCGGTCGGCAGCACGTGGTTGGTGCCGGCCATGCCTTTGTCGGAGTAGGCAACCGTGCTCCACGGGCCGAGGAAGATCGACCCGTAATTGCGTAGATTGTCGTGGTAGTAGTCGTCGTCTGCGGTCTGGATCTCGAGGTGTTCGGGGGCAAGATCGTCCATCAGCGCAATCGCGGTCTCCCGGTCCTGCGCCCAGGTGACCGATCCGTGATCGCGCCAGGCGGGTCCGGCGATCTCGGCTGTCTTGAGTTCGGCGAGCTGCGCCTGCACCTGCGCGATCACCTCGTGGGCGAGTTCTTCGGAGGTGGTGACCAGGGCCGCAGGCGATTCCGTGCCGTGCTCGGCCTGCCCGAGCAGGTCTGCGGCCACCGTCGCCGCGTCTGCGGTCTCGTCGGCGATCACCGCCACCTCCGACGGACCGGCCAGTAGATCGATCGCGACCGTGCCGAACAACTGTCGCTTTGCCTCGGCGACATAGGCATTGCCCGCACCGACGATCATGTCGACGGGATGATCACCGAGGAGACCGAACGCCATGGCCGCGAGGGCTTGCACACCGCCGAGAACGAAGACCTGATCGGCACCGGACAGATACGCCGAGTACAGCACGGCCGGATCGGCGGTACCGTCACGACGTGGTGGGGTGCAGGCCACGACGGTCGGCACGTCTGCGACCTTGGCCACCCCGACGGTCATGAAGGCGCCGGCCAGCAACGGGAATCGGCCCGCCGGAACGTAGGCGCCGACCCGGGAGATCGGTACGTATCGCTGCCCGGTGACGAGCCCCTCCGCCAACTGGATCTCGAAATCGACCAGATGCGACCGGCTTTCGCGAGCAAAGGCCTTGGTGCGTTCCGAGCCCAGCTCGAGCGCGGTGCGCAATTCAGTCGGTAGGCTCTCGCCGGCCGCGGCGAGGTCGGCGGCGGACACGAGAAAGTCGGGTGCGTCGTAACCGTCGAGGTCTGCCGCGTATCGGCGGACCGCGTCGATTCCTCCCTTCTCGATGCTGGACAGCATCGTCGAGACGGTCTCGATGACCTTCGGGTCACGCTGTGCGGCAGGATGATCCAGCTCAGGTTGCTTGATGAACCGGAACCGGCCGTCGAGTTCGGCGAGGCGGGCCGGAGTGAACTTCATGAGGTGTGTTCCTTCGTTGGTGGTCGGGTCGGGAGCGCCGATCGGCGATCAGCAGTGGGTTTTGTACAAATGGGAGGCGACGGCCGGCGTGGTGAGGTTGTCCGGCGTGGCGACAGCGAACGTCGGTCGCTGGTCACGCGGGACCGGCCGCCCTTCGATCGCGGCCACAGCCGAATCGATGCCGAGACGTCCGGCCGATATCGGGTCCTGCAGGATGGTGGCCTCGATCTGACCGGCTTTCAGGGCGTCGATGATGGGATCGGAGACGTCGAATCCGACGAGCTTGACCTTGTTCGTCTTGCCGACCTCTCGGAGCCCTGTGATGGCACCGGCGGTGTTGTTGGTCGATTGTGCATAGATGCCTGCGAGATTCGGATTCGAGCTGGCGAGGGTCGCTGCGATCTGCGCAGCATTCGCCTGTGAGTTCTCGCTGTACTGGACTCCGATGAAGTGAATTCCCGGATATTTGGCGATCGCATCGACGAATCCCTGACGTCGCGCCTCCGCCACCACCGAGCCCGACGCACTGTCGATGTCGACGACGTCGCCCTTACCGCCGATCAGCTGTGCCATCTTCTCGCCGGCCATCTGCCCGCCCTTGTAGTTGTCGGACTCGATGTTGGTCAGTGCGATCGACTTGTCGGTGAGGTCTCCGTCGATGGTGATGACCTTGATGCCGTCGCGTTTGGCCTGGAGCAGAGGAGCGATCATGGCCTTCGGACTCGTGACCGCGATCATGATGGCCGCGGGTTTGCTCGCGGAGACCGCTTCCACGATCTGGGTTTGCAGAGGTACCGAGAATTCTGCTGCCCCTTGGGTCGCGTAGTCGATCCCGACCTGCTGTGCACGCTGGGCGGCTCCGCAGGACACGCTGGTGTAGAACGGGTTGCCGGTCAGGCCGGGGATGTAGACCACACGTTTGCCTGCGGGCTGACCGGTGGGTGTTGCCGAGGACTGACCCCCGCAGGCGGCGAGCAGAACGGTGAGCGCGCCGGCCAGGATCATCGCAGCGGCGACCTGCGTGCGCCGCATGGCTGTCTGCCGAGTCATGCCGATCGCCCTACCCGCGCTCACGGCTGCGCCGCTTGAGCTGGTCGATGTATACCGCGACGATGAGGATGAATCCGATCGCGACCTGTTGCCAGAACGGCTGGACGTTGATGATCGTGAAACCGTTGATGAGCATCGTCGAGATGAAGATGCCGATGACTGCGCCGCCGACCGTTCCGATACCGCCGAAGAGACTGATACCGCCGAGGACGACACCGGTGATGACCGCCAGGAAGTCGGTGGTGTGGCCGGACAGGGTGGTGGTGTCGAACCGAATCAGCGACAGCATCCCGGCGAGACCGGCGAGCAACCCGCTCAGCGCATAGAGCTTGATCAGGTGCCGATCGACGTGGATACCGGCGCGGCGAGCAGCCTCCTCATTGGAACCGACAACGTAGGTGTGCCGCCCGAAACGGGTGAAGGCGAGAACCGCAGCGCCGAGGACGACGACGATGACCGCAACCCAGATCAGGGGACTCAGACCGAGCACTCGACTGGTGGTCAGCGAGATCATCGAGGTCGGAAGATCACTGATGTCGTTGCCGTCGACGAGGAGATTGGCCAACCCCAGGACGGCCCCGAGGGTGCCCAGCGTGGTGATCAGTGCGGGCACACGGAGTTTGGTGATACACAACCCGTTGAAGATTCCCCAACCGATTCCGCACGCCAGGGCGACCACGGTTCCCACGACCACCGTGAAGGCGTTGTCGGTGCCCATCGCCGTCATGACCTTGGCCGCGGCGACGTTGGCGAAGACCAACACCGACCCGATGGACAGGTCGATACCGCCGGCAACCATGACGAAGGTGACGCCGACCGCGAGGACGAGCAGCGTCGAGCCATCGGTGAGGATGTTGCGCACGTTGATGAACGTCGGGAAGGCATCGGGCGCGAGGAGGCTGAAGGCGATGAACAGCAGTACCATCACGCCAAACATGTACGCGGGCGTCGAGGTCTTCAGTTTCCGGAGAATCCGTTGTGCGCGAAGGCCGTTCGTCCCGTTGAGCTCCGGGATGTCGGTGGTGACCACGGCCTCACCCACTCCGGCGGGAGTGGTGGCCTTCGACGTGGCGGGTGCAGTATTCTGGGTGCTCATCACGCAACTCCGTCCAGTGCGCCGGTCATGGCCCCCACGAGATCATCGACGTCGCACTCGTTCGCGGTGAGGTCGGCGACCCGCCGCCCCAGCCGGAGAACCTGTACGCGGTCGGCGACCTCGAGGACTTCGGGCATGTTGTGACTGATGAACACCACCGCGATCCCGGTGTCGGCGACCCGTCGGATCAGTTGCAAGACTTTCCGGGTCTGCACAACGCCCAGTGCTGCCGTGGGTTCGTCCATGAAGACCAAGTGCCGCGCCCACATTGCCGACCGGCAGATTGCGACCGATTGACGCTGCCCACCCGACAGTGCGGCGATCGGTGCGTCGAGGTCTTTGAGTTCGGTTCCGAGAGAACGGAATGCATCCCTGGCACGCGTTCGCATCGTGGCCTTGTCGAGGACACCGAGCCGACCGAGCACACCGGGCTTGAGGAGTTCCCGTCCGATGAAGGCGTTGTCCGCGGCACTGAGTTCAGGAGCCAGGGCAAGGTCCTGATAAACCGTCTCGATCCCGAGTTCCCGTGCGTGCAAAGGGGAGTCGATGGTGGTCGGCCTACCGTTGAGCAACAATTCGCCACTGTCGGGTGCAACGACCCCCGACAGCGTCTTGACCAGAGTGCTCTTACCGGCGCCGTTGTCGCCGATCAGCGCGGTGACCTCACCGGGATAGACCGTGAAGTCAACGCCACGAAGAACCTCGACATGGCCGTAGCTCTTGCAGAGGGCCTTGGCCTCGAGCAGCGGGGTTCTCGTGATCGGACTCGGGGAGGGTGGGGGTGTGGCGGGTGGCGGTGTGGAGATCATGGACTCACCTTTCGAAGTGTGCCGCGCCTCGTGAGGCGGCGGCCGACGTCCGGATGACTGTGGGCGAACCGGCGGGCACCGCGGTGGACACAGTGCGGACGGCCGGTGTGACGGGCGTCTCAACGAGAGAGTGTATACGTATGAATCGAACGCACGCAAGGGCTGATCACGAATTCCCCGAACATCGAAGCAATAGCGATCTACCTGTACTTCTCAACGAAAGAGGCTTGCCTTCACAGGCGGTGCGCCAGGCACATACGCATGTGTCAGATTGCCTTCTCAGCGCTGCGTAGCAGGCCCGGTGGTCCGACGCGCGACGAGAGTTGGCACCGACACAATCCGTCGCGGCGGACCGGCTTGTCCGTCGGCGGTGAGCCGATCGACGAGCAATCGAGCGGCCGAGGCCGCCATCTCGGCCAGATCATGACCGATTGTCGTGAGTTCGAAGACCTCCCACGAGGCCATCGGGATGTCATCGAAGCCGATCACGCTGATCTCGCCCGGCACGTCGACCCCCGCCGCGATCGCGGCGTTGAGAGCGCCGATGGCGACCACATCATTGCCGCAGAAGACCGCTGTGGGCCGCGATTCCATCGACAGCAGACGCAGCATCTCCCGATGGCCGGTGTCGAAATCGAAGGGTCCGTGACTACTGAGTCCGGAGGGAATCCCGATGCCTGCATCGGCAAGCGCAAGCCGAAATCCCTGCTCGCGATCGCGACCGGTACTCGTGTCCTCCGGCCCGAAGATCCCCGCGATACGACGATGTCCGAGCGTGACGAGATGCTCCGCGGCAGACCTGCCACCTGCGGCATTGTCGACGACCGCAGCATCGCCGAGACCCGTTCCCGACTCGCGGTTCAAACACACGAACGGCACCCCCCGCCGGGCCAACTCGGCCGGTAGTGGTGATCCGATCGTCGTCGTCAGCAACACGACCCCATCGACCGACCCATCCACCAGGTGCTCGACCGCCGACAAGCTGTCGGACCGCTCGGTGAATGCCATGACGCGATAACCGAGTGCGCCGAGTTCGTCGTGAAGAGGTCCGATGAGCTGCGGATAAAACGGGTTGGTCAGATCCGTGACGACGATGCCGATCCGTCGCGTGGTCCGCGTGACCAAACTCCGACCCGCTTCACTGGGTACATATCCCAGGGCCGCGACCGCCTCGGCCACCCGCTTCTTGGTCGCCTCGGCCACTCGCGGGTCACCGCGCAGGGCACGTGACACCGTCGGCTGGGACACGCCGGCGAGCCTCGCCACGTCGCGACTCGTGATGGCCATGACACTCCTCGAAACAATCTCTGTCGTCGGTGCACGCGAATGAATTGCTTATGCGGTGCAAGCCTACCCACACCTTCGGCGACAACAGGCCTACGACCCGTCCCTTCTCCGACCGAAGCCAAAACTCGTGCACATCAGTTTCTTTGAGCCGAACCCGCACCGATTCCGGGCTTGGGGGTTGACGCGGGCACCATCTCAGCGCAACAATGCATACGTATAAATCATCGCTTGCCGAGTAATCTCACCCCCGGCTCGACAAGACGCCTCCGTCCACCTCCGGGCACAACCGATCACGATCGAATGGGAGCCACACCATGTCCACCGAACTCGTCGTCAGTGACGAGGAGCTGCGTCGGCGCACGATCCTGCGCACCGATTTCGTCTCCTGCAACCAGGCATTCATCGACTGCCGCACTCCCGGCTCCGACCAGAAGCGCAACTACTCGATGATCGGGCGCGGCGTGAGCCAGAATGCCGGCCAGGTGGTGAATCTGACCGAGCCGCACGGATTCCAGATCGGCGCGGCCGCCATGCCCCGGGGGGTTACCAACAATCTGCACCTGCACTTCACCGCCGAGGTCTTCCTGTGCTTCCAGGGGGAGTACCTCCTGAGATGGGGCGCTGATGGCTCGGAGGGCGAGCTCGTCCTCCGCGAAGGTCAGATCGCGTCGATTCCCACGTGGATCTTCCGGGGTTTCACCAACATCGGCCCCGACGACGGCATTCTGTTCACCGTCCTCGGCATGGACCGCACCGGTGGGATCATCTGGGGCCCCTCGGTTCTCGAGGAGGCCAAGGGCCATGGACTGTATCTCACCGCGGACGGTCGCCTCGTCGACACCGTCGCAGGCGATCCGCTCCCCGACGACAGTGAACTCGTCACCCCGCTGACCCCGCACCAGATCGATTCCCTGCCAAAGTATTCGGTGGATCAGATGGCCGCTCGGATCGCCACGCCCGAAAACATCACCTGGTCGAACCGGGCATTCCTGGACTCGGCTCTGCCGGGTGGCAGCACCGAACTGGGATCGGTGATCGGATTCGGCATGACCGAGGACCGCGATCAGCTTCCGCGAATAGTCCATCCTCACGGTCATTCGGTTTCATGGCTCAGAGCTGTTCGCGGGCAGGGTATCTCGATGCATCGGCACTCGCAGAGCACGGTCCTGATGGTGTACAGCGGCGAATGGGAGGTCACCGTCAATCGCGGACCGGACACCCGATCGGTTCGTCTCGCCGAGTGGGACATGCTCTCGGTGCCGCCCAATGCGTTTCGGGAGATCCGCAGCGTCGGTGCGGACACCGGCATGTTGTTGATGGTGACCAGCGGCGACGGCCGCGTCCGCATCGAGTGGGACGACGAGGTCGTCAAGGCCGCCGGGGACGCGGGACTGGCCATCGATCCCAATGGGTATGTGGCTCCGGCAGATCTGGTGCCCTCCCCATGACCGGTCCCCCCGTCATCCTCATCCCCGGCATGCTGTGCGACGAAGAGACGTGGATCGACATCGCCCCGGCCCTCGGAGCGCACTCCCTCCCACCACTGACCCGCCCAACAATCGCCGGCATGGCAGACGAGGTTCTCGACACCGCACCGAATACCTTCGTCCTCGCTGGGCTGAGCCTCGGTGCGATCGTCGGATTCGAGATACTCCGGCGAGCCCCACACCGAGTCATCGGATTCTGCGCCATCTCCACCAACGCCTCCGCACCGACACCCCACCAACTGTCCGCGTGGCGCTCGCACGCCGCTCGTACCGTCGCAGGTGATTTCGAGACAATCGTGCGCGAGGACATCGCGCCCACCATGTTCGCCGACGCCCGTCCGAGCCGTGCACAGGTCGAGCGGTTCGTCGAGATGGCACGTCGGGTCGGACCGACAACGTTCCGCGCGCAACTGGCCGCCCAGTCGACTCGATCCGACGCACTCGCACATCTGACGAGGGTGCACCGTCCCACCCTGGTGATCTCTGCCTCCCACGACGTGCTCTGCCCTCCGCGTTATCACCAGCGGATCGCCGATGCCGTCCCCGGCGCCCGGCTGGCGTCCGTCGATGCCGGACATCTGTGCACCTGGGACCGCCCCGACCGACTGGCACAACTCATCCGCAGTCACCTCACCGATTCCCCAGAACTACAGGAGATCTGATGCCTACCATAGTGAAATCCCCGACAGCCCAGCCCAACCCGCGAGCGGACCGCACCGAGGTGAGCAGCCGCGTCACCGCGATCCTCGACGACATCCGTGATCGCGGCGACGCCGCCGTTCGTGAATGGTCGGCAACCTTCGATCACTGGACGCCGGAGAACTAGCGTCGCCGCATGCACCCCTCCGATCCGTGGTGAGATCCCAGCCGCGACCGTAGCAGCGATGCACCTCGCGGGCGCGGACGAGATCTACCTTCTCGGTGGAGTTCAGGCGGTCGGGGCCCTGGCCGCCGGAACCGAGACGATCGAGCGGGTCGATCTGATCGCCGGACCGGGCAATGCCTATGTGGCCGAGGCAAAGCGCCAGCTGTTCGGCGAGATCGGCATCGACCTGTTCGCCGGTCCCACCGAGATCCTCGTCATCGCCGACGAGACCGCCGACCCCTTTGTCGTGGCGGTCGATCTGCTGTCGCAGGCCGAGCACGGGCCGGATTCGCCCGCGGTACTCGTCACCACGTCGGCAGACCTCGGTGCCCGGGTCGTCGACCACATCGACAAGCTACTGGTCGACATGCCCACCAAGGACTTCGCCGAGCCCGCCTGGCGCAACCACGGCGAGGTCATCATCGTCGACGATCTCGCGGAGGCGTACACCGTTGCCGACGCCCGCGCGAGCGAGCACGTCGAAGTACTCACCGCCGAACCGCGCGAGGCCCTGACAACCATGCGCAACTACGGCGGGTTGTTCCTCGGCGAGGGGACGTGTGTCTCTTACGGCGACAAAGTCATCGGCACGAATCACGTACTGCCCACGCGCGGTGCTGCCCGCTACACCGGCGGCCTGTGGGTGGGTAAGTACCTCAAGACCGTCACGTACTCAGAGGTGCGCAACACCGACTCGAGTGCGCACCTCGGTGAGGTCTGCGGGCGCGCGGCGCGCGTCGAGCTGTTCGAGGGCCATGCTCGTTCGGGCGACGTCCGCGCCGCCAAGTACACCGGCGTGGAACTGCCCTGGTCGAACGCCCTGAGCGCGGCGACCCGATGACGGTCGCCTCCGAGAATCGGCCGGCGCAGACCGCGGTGGCCGGCCGGACCGCATTGGTCACCGGCGGCGGGAGCGGCCTCGGAGCGGCCATCGCATGCGCCCTCGCCGCCTACGGGGCGCAGGTCGTCGTGACCGGACGGGACCCGGCTGCACTCGATGCGGTCACCACGCGCCATCCGCTGATCCGGCGCACCACGACCTGCGATGTCTCCGATCCACTCCAGGTCACCCGGCTCGGTGCCGAGCTCGCCGACACCGAGGTGTCGATCCTGATCAACAACGCCGGCGTCGCAGGACCCGTCGCCGATCTCGTCGACGTCGCCGTCGACGACTGGGACGAGGTGTTCGCGGTGAATGTGCGCGGCACCTACCTCGTGTGCCGTGAATTCCTGCCGGGGATGATCGCCAGGGCTCATGGGGACGTCATCAATCTCGCATCCGTGTCGGGGAAGCGACCCCTGACCGGACGCACCCCCTACTGTGCGTCGAAGATGGCGGTCATCGGACTGACGAGCACATTGGCCACGGAGGTGGGGCCCTACGGTGTCCGCGTCAACTCACTGTCCCCGGGTCCCGTCGACGGCCCGCGCATGCACCGGAACTTCTCGAGGGAAGCGGAGCGCACCGGCATGAGTTACGCCGAGGCGCAGGCAAACTTCGTCTCGCGAGCCGCGTTGGGGCGCATGGTGACCGAAGACGAGGTCGCCGCTTCGGTGATTGCGATGCTCACGATGTCGGGGCTGTGTGGCGCCGACATCGATTTGTCGGCAGGG
The DNA here is from genome assembly GCF_059511865.1 of Gordonia sp. YC-XJ4. Taxonomy (NCBI): domain Bacteria; kingdom Bacillati; phylum Actinomycetota; class Actinomycetes; order Mycobacteriales; family Gordoniaceae; genus Gordonia; species Gordonia sp. YC-XJ4. Next base: position 1,203,117 of record NZ_CM183447.1, on the reverse strand, counting down.
ATGGTGGCCCGATGAGCCGGCCGACACTCAAGAGTCGTCTGCAGGCAGGTGAGCAGGTCGTCGGTGTGCTCACCCGCATGCCTTCGGAGGAACTCGTCGAGATGGCTGCTGTCGCCGGGATGGATTACATCCTCATCGATTGTGAACACGGTCCCGCCGACCAGGTACAGCTGCGAGCCCACATCACCGCGGCGCAGGTGCACGGGGTCGATGTGCTGGTCCGGGTGGGTCAGCACGAGACCGCACTCATCCAACGCGTCCTCGATCTGGGGGCTTCCGGAGTGGTGGTGCCGCACGTCGACACGGCGGAGCACGCGCGCGCGGTGGTCACCGCCACCCGGTATCCACCGGTCGGTGATCGTGGATTCGCCACCTACGGTCGGGCCGGGCGATTCGGCACGGTCAGCGCAGGCGAGCATCTGCACGCCGACGCCGACACGACGTTGACGATCGTGATGATCGAATCCCGTGCGGGCTGCGCGAGCGCCCCGGAGATCCTGGCGGTGGCAGGAATCGACGGTGTGCTCTGCGGGCCCGCGGATCTCGCGATCTCGATGGGCCTCGAATCCAGCGCTGATCCGGCGCTCGCCGCTGAACTCGACCGGATCCATCGGTCGGTTGCCGACGCAGGTCGTCTGCGGATGGACATCGTCGGCGGTGCCGAGCAGGTACGGACGTCACTGGAAGCAGGCGCAAGCATGGTGGTGGTGAATCTGACGCACGCACTGATGGCTCTACTCGGCGACCTCGTCGCACCGCGCGACCGGTAACCACGGGTGAACCGCAGGTCCTGCCGTGGCGTACTCACGGCAGGACCGGAGAGCGCGCTCAACCCAACCGCGCGGCAACCTCCGCGGCCCAATAGGTCAGGATGATCTTGGCGCCCGCACGTCGGATCGAGGTGAGCGACTCCAGAATCGCGGCATCGCGGTCGATCCAGCCGCGTTCGGCGGCGGCGGTGATCATCGAATACTCACCCGAGATCTGGTAGGCGGCAACGGGAACGTCGGATATCTCGGCGACGTCGCGGACGATGTCGAGGTAGCTCATCGCCGGCTTCACCATGACGATGTCGGCGCCCTCGTCGAGGTCGAGTCGCACCTCGCGCAACGCCTCGATCCGGTTGGCACCGTCCTGCTGATAGGTTCGCCGATCACCCTGCAGTGACGACCCCACCGCCTCACGGAACGGCCCGTAGAACGCCGACGCGTACTTGGCGGCGTAGGCGAGAATGCCGGTGTCGGTGAAGCCCTCCGCGTCGAGCGCCTCACGGATGGCCGCGACCTGACCGTCCATCATCCCGCTCGGCCCGAGCAGATGAGCACCGGATCGGGCCTGCGCCAACGACATCGACACGTACCGCTCGAGCGTGGCGTCGTTGTCGACCCGACCCGACTCGTCCAGGACGCCGCAGTGGCCGTGGTCGGTGAACTCGTCGAGACACGTGTCGGCCATCAGCACGGTGCGATCACCGAGATCCGACCGCAGCTCCGACAGCGCGCGGTTGAGCACACCGTCGGGGTCGTCGGCACCCGAACCCACGGCATCCTTGTCACCGGCCGCGGGCACCCCGAACAGCATCAACCCACCGACGCCGGCGCGCACCGCCTCGTCGGCCGCCTTGCGCAGCGAGTCGAGGGTGTGTTGGACCACGCCCGGCATGGACGTGATCTCACGCGGGGCGTCAATGCCGACGGCGACGAACATCGGCAGCACGAGATCGCTTGGCGCGAGCGTGGTCTCGGCGACGAGACGACGCATCGCGGCACTGGTGCGCAGTCGGCGGGGACGGATCACCGGGGCCATCGTCACCCTCCTAGGACCGCGACCGCCGCGACTTCTTGCGCGGCGGGGGCAACGCCCCCTCGGCCCGCAGTCGGGCGGCGTACTCGGCGAGTGCATCCACGAGGTCCGGAATGGACGCGTTCTCCGGCTGCACGTCGACGCGAAGCCCGAATTCCGTTGCCGTTTCCGCGGTCTTGGGACCGATGCACGCAACGATGGTGCGCGCGTGCGGCTTTCCGGCGATACCGACGAGATTGCGGACCGTCGAGCTCGAGGTGAAGCAGACCGCATCGAAACCGCCGGTCTTGATCATCTCGCGGGTCTCGGCGGGCGGCGGGGCCGCACGCACCGTGCGATAGGCGGTGACGTCGTCGATCTCCCAGCCACGCTCACGCAGTCCCTCCGAGAGGGTCTCGGTGGCGATATCGGCCCGCGGCAACAGGATTCGGTCCACCGGATCGAACACGTCGTCATACGGCGGGAAGTCCTCGAGTAGACCGAGTGAGGACTGCTCCCCCGACGGCACGAGCTCGGGATTGATCCCGAAGGCCCGCACCCGCTCGGCCGTGGCCTCTCCGACACAGGCGATCTTGACCCCGGAGAACGCTCGCGCATCCAGTCCGAACTCGGCGAACTTCTCCCAGACCGCGCGCACCGCGTTGGTGGAGGTGAACACCACCCACTGGTAGCGTCCGTCCACCAAACCCTTGACGGCCCTTTCCATCTGAGCCGGACTGCGCGGCGGCTCGACCGCGATGGTCGGTACTTCCTTCGGGATCGCGCCGTGCCCGACGAGGCGCTCACTCATGTCGGCGGCCTGATCCTTGGTGCGCGGCACCAGAACCGTCCAGCCGTAGAGCGCGCGCGACTCCCACCAGGAGAGCTTGCCGCGCTGGCTGACGACCTTGCCCACGGTGAGGATCAACGGACCGGTCAGCGCGTTGCCCTGCTCGTTGAGCGTGGCCAGCGTGGCCTCGATGGTCCGCTGCGCGCAGGTGGTGCCGTTGATGGTGATCGCGACCGGTGTCTGCGGGGCCAGCCCGTGCTCGGTCAGTGCACTTGCGGTCTCGGCCAGGTGCCCCGACGTCGCGTGCAGCACCAGCGGTCCCGGTGACGCGGCCAGCGCCGCCCAGTCGACGCCCTCGGCGCGGACGTCGGCCACGGTGTGACTGGAGCCGAGCGGCATACCGGCGTAGCTGGGCACCACCGAAGCCGCGGGCAGGCCCGGCAACACCTCGAAGGTGACCGAGGTGCGCGCCACGGCATGGACCTCGGTGAGCACCGAGTCGGTGGTCAGTGGGTCCCCGGAGACCACGCGCACCACGTCGTCACCGGCCTTGGCGGCCGCGACGAGGGTCTTGGCGACCTCACCGGGATCGCCGAGCGCCGGGCGAACCACCTGATCGGCATCGGTATCGGCGTGGTCGGCCTCGACGCGCTGGTCGGCGGCCGACTCGGAGTCGGCGGGCTTGGCCTCGGTCGCGGCGCCGTCGGCGGCCACGTCGGACCCCGACTTCTCTGCGCCCGACTTCTCTGCGCCCGACTTCTCTGCGCCCGCTTTCTCTGCGGTCTGCTTCGCCGGTTTACGCCGGTCGTCGGCGGGCTCCTCGCGGTGCGCGGCACCGATCATGGCGACCACCGTGGCCGGTACGTCGGGGTCGACGTAGGCAGTGGTCGCGGAGGTGATGACGCTCCGCGCCCGGACGGTCAGCAGGTCTGGGTCCCCGGGGCCCGATCCCACGAAAAAGATCCGCCCCGGATTGGCCTTCTTGGTCGTACGGCTCATGCGTTCGCACTCTCCTGCCCTCATCCGCTGAGAGCTGTGTGTTCCTCACCGGAACTAGGAAGAGTCGACGAGCTCGCCCGCTCCCAGTTCCAGCAGTTCGGCCGCGAGATCCCTACCCAGTTGGTCGGCACGATCCACCGGACCCACCACCGAAGCGCGGATCACATCGGATCCGTCCTCGGCCGCCACCGCCGCCCGTAGCGACAGTTCGACGAAGATGCGCCCGTCGTCATCGAGCGACTCGACCACCTCGGCGATCGCCCCGACCGGAGCGGTGCACCCGGCTTCCAGCGCCGCGAGCACCGCGCGTTCGGCGTCGACCGACGCACGGGTGGACTCGTCGTCCAACTCGGCGAGAGTTCTCACCAGTTGGGCATCGTCGGAGCGACACTCGACGGCCAGCGCCCCCTGCGCCGGTGCCGGCAACAGGACCACCGGGTCGAACGCCTCGGTGACCTCATCGGCCCTTCCGATTCGAACGAGTCCGGCACGCGCGACGACGACCGCATCGAGTTCGCCGCTGGCGACTTTGCCCAACCGAGAATCAAGGTTGCCTCGTAGGGGGCGGATTTCCAAACCGAGACCCAATGCTTTAAGCTGTGCCGCCCGCCGCGGGGCCGAGGTACCGATCGTGGATCCCGGCGGCAGCTCCCCGAGCACCTGTCCACCCTTGCTGACCAGGGCATCTCGCGGATCCTCGCGGGGCGGGACGGCCGCGATGACCAGCCCCGGATCTGGAGCGGTGGGCAGATCCTTGTAGGAGTGCACGGCGACGTCGATCCGCCCGTCGTGCAGGGCGTTGCGCAGCGCGGTGGTGAACACGCCGACGCCGATCTCGGCGACCGGGGCCGCCGATGCGTCGCCCGCGGTCTTGATGATCACCGATTCGGCCGGGTGGCCGGCTGCGATGAGGGCGTCGATGATGGTCTGGGTCTGGGTGCGGGCCAGCAACGACCCCCGGGTGCCGACGCGGATGACGGCCCGGTTCTGCGTATCGCTCAACGTTCTCCCTGATCGGGGGTGGAATCGAGACCGGTGTGACGTGCACTCCCGGCCTGGCCCAGCCCGGTCTCGGGAGCACTGACGGCCTCGGCCGAGCCCGGTTTGAGCTCGAACAGCTCACGCAGCGCCTCGGCGTAGTGATCGCCACCGGGCGTCGAGGCGAGTTGCTTGACCCGCACCGTCGGCGCGTGCAGCAGCTTGTCGACGACCCGGCGCACCGCCTTGGCGACCTCGTCGCGCTGCGGATCGTCGAGCCCGGGGAGTTTGGTCTCCAGACGCAGGATCTCGGCCTCCACCACGTCGGCGGCCCGCTGCCGCAGCGCCGCAACGGTCGGGGTGACCTCGGCCTGACGCTGTGCGGTGAGGTAGTCGGCGAGTTCGCCCGCAACGATCGAGCGGGCGGCGAGGGTGTCGTCCTCGGCGGCCTTGGCCTCGGCGTGCCCGCGGAGCCCGGCGATGTCGACGACGTGCACGCCGGGCAGACGCGCGGCGGCCGGATCGACATTGCGCGGCAGTCCCAGATCGCAGATGACCAGCGGGTTGTCGGCGTCGGCTCCGCGCGCGGCGAGCGCCGAATGCACGTCACCGACCCCGATCACCGAGCCGACCGAACCGGTACAGGCGACGACGACATCGGCGTCGGCCATCACCGCGGGCAGATCGTCGAAGCCGACGCCGTCCACCTCGATGCCGTGGTTGGCGGTGACATTGCCGGCCAGGTGCTCGGCATTGGCCACGGTGCGGTTCACCACGGTCAGGTGGGTGACGCCCTCGCGGGCGAGTTGCGCGGTCGCGAGTCCGCCCATCGCCCCGGCGCCGACGACGACCGCCGAGGTCATGGGGCTGTTGAGCAACGACTGGGCACGGTGCAGGGCCACCGACACCACCGACGCACCGGCCCGGTCGATACCGGTTTCGGTGTGCACGCGCTTGCCCACCCGCAGCGCCTGCTGGGCCAGTTCGTGCAGCACGCGGCCGGTGCTGCGGTTGGCGTCGGCGTCGAGGTAGGCGTTACGAATCTGCCCGAGGATCTGCTGTTCGCCGACGACGAGCGAGTCGAGGCCGGCCGCGACGGTGAACAGGTGCTCGACGGCGGCCTCGGAATAGCGGACGTAGGCGTGGCGGGTGAGGTCGTTGACGCTCATGCCCGAGTGGTCGCCGATGACCTTGCCGACGGCCTCGAGCGCGGGGTGGAAGGCGTCGACGACGGCGTAGATCTCGACGCGGTTGCAGGTGGAGACGAGCATCGCCTCGGAGATGGCCAGCGAACCGAGCAGTTCGTCGACCAGTTTGGGCCGGTCGTGGTCGGAGACCGCGATCCGCTCGAGCACCTCAACGGGTGCGCTCCGATGCGAAACACCGAACAACAAGACACTCACGCCGTCACCGTTTTCATATCCCCTACCGGTCCGCCACTGCGCGCAACTGATCGGCGTTGCGGGCACCGAGCGGGCCGCGCGACGCCGTGAAGGCCAATACCTGCAATTCCAAGGCTAGATCAACCTGCCGGACGACGACATCGGAGTCGACGACGAGCCCGACCGGCGTCACATTGAGAAGCTGCCGCACGCCGACCGCGGCGAACGCGTCGGCGACGCGTTGTGCGTGCTCATCGGCGGTGGCGACCACGCCGATGTCGACCGATCCGAGCGACGGATCGGCGCACACGGTCTCGATGTCGTCGAGCGCGGCCACCACCGGCGTGTCGGGGGTCAGTCGCCGTCCGATGGTGTCGGGGTCGTCGTCGAACAGTGCGGCGACGACGAAGCCGCGTCCGACACCGGTGTGGGCGAGCAGCGCGCGCCCGAGACGGCCTGCGCCGGCGAGGACCACGGTGGCGATGGTGTCGGTGTGCAGCGCGATGGAGATGCGGGCGGTGAGCTTGCCGACGTCGTATCCGACGCCACGCACGCCATTGGCCCCGACATACGACAGATCCTTGCGCAGGATCGCCGGATTCACGCCCGCAGCGGTGGCCAGCTGGCCACTGGAGGCGACGAGAACGCCGCGCCGGGAAAAGGACCGCAGGACGTAGAGATAACTCGCGAGACGGGCGACGGTGGGGTCGGGAATGTCGCCGGACTCCGAACTGACGCTCACTGCCGCACACCCACTCCCACACACCCGGGCAGGCGGCCGTCGTCGCCCGCGTCGATGCCGATCAGCGTATACCCGGGTCACGTCGCGGCCGGGCACGACCCCGCCGATCTCCGCGCCCGGGCCACGATCAGCGCCGGGCGAGATCGGCACGCAGCCGGGCCTCGTCGACCTCCCAGTAGCCGTGTTCCTCTCCGTCGAGCAGGATCACCGGCAGTCGATCGCCGAACTCCGCGCGCAACCCGACATCGCCGTCCGCCGCGGCGGCATCGACGTCGACGACCTCGAGATCGACGCCCTCCTCCGCACAGATCCGCGCCAGTTCGTCGGCGGCGCGCGCACACGCCGCACACCCGTCGCGGCTGAGCAGGGTGACCGTCATGATGGGCTCCTCTCGACACCGGCCCCGCGCAGGGGCGACCGGCCTCATCTCGTCGACCCGACGAGGTCGATGAGGACCAGTCTGCCGTCTGGTCACTTCGACCCCCCGCTAGGCTGTACCCGTCGAGCCCCAACCGCCCGTACGGGCCGTCGCGGAGGTGTGAACTGTGGGTGTGACCTCTGACGGTGACACGAATTCAACCGGTGACACGAACCCGGCCGAGGTACCCGGTACCGGGGGAAATCCTGCGGAGCCCTCCGGCGACGATTGGGAAGCCCACGCCGACCTCGTCGACGGTGGCGTGCACTCCGAGGACGACGATCACGGCGATGACCCCGACGACCACGACGCCGACGACGAGAGCCATCGGGTCACCGCGTGGCTCACCGAACGCGCCAGCGCGGCCGGCGGGCGCTTCCGGCAGACCGCACAGGAGTTGCGGCAGTCACTCGCCGGCGAGGCCAGCGCGAAGGCCGCCGTGGACTCATTGCGCGCACGCCCACCGGCCGACGGCAGCCCGGAGGCACCCCGCGATCTCACCGCGGCCGCATTCTTCGACGTGGACAACACGCTGGTACAGGGCGCCTCCATCGTGCATTTCGCACGCGGTCTGGCGGCCCGAAAGTACTTCTCCTACAGCGACATCCTCGATTTCGCCTGGACCCAGGCGAAATTCCGGATCACCGGCAAGGAGAACGCCAACGACGTCGCCGAGGGGCGCGAGAAGGCGTTGAGCTTCATCGCCGGGCGCCCCACCTCCGAACTCGTCGAACTCGGCGAGGAAATCTACGACGAGTACATCGCCGACAAGATCTGGCCCGGCACAAAGGCTTTGGCACAACGCCACCTCGACGCCGGCCAACAGGTGTGGCTGGTGACGGCCACCCCCGTCGAACTCGCCCAGACCATCGCCACCCGACTCGGACTGACCGGCGCGCTCGGTACCGTCGCCGAGAGCCACAACGGGGTGTTCACCGGACGCCTCGTCGGCGACATCCTGCACGGACCCGGCAAGGCGCATGCGGTGCGCGCGTTGGCCATTCGCGAGGGCCTGAATCTCAAACGGTGCACCGCCTACTCCGACTCACACAACGATGTCCCGATGCTCTCGCTGGTCGGCACCGCGGTCGCCATCAATCCCGATGCCGATCTGCGTGACGTCGCCAAGGTCCGCGGCTGGGAGATGTACGACTTCCGCACCGCCCGCAAGGCCGCGAAGTACGGCGCCGGAACGGCGTTGGCTCTCGGCGCGGCGGGCGGTGGGGTGGCCGCGGCCACCCGGCTGTGGCGACGGCGCTGATCTCGCCCGGCCCCGCGCCCACCGACCGACCACCGGCCCACCGATCCCGCGGTCAGAGTGTGACGACCTCGCTGGCCGGGTCGATGAGCACCTTCGCATGGTGTTCGGCCGAGCCGAGGGCATCGAAAGCCGCTGCGACACCGTCCAATCCGATGGTCGCGGTGACGAGCGGGGTGACGTCGACGTCGCCGCCGGCGATCATCTGCAACGTGTCGTGGAACTCGGCCGGGTCGTAACCGAAGACGAACCTTAGCTCGAGTTCCTTGTTGATGCCCATCGCCGGGCGGATGGCGTCGGATTCCATGCAGACCCCGACCACCACGATCCGCGAGCGCAGCGGCGCGCCGGTCATCACGTGCTCGATCATGCCGGGCACACCGACACATTCGAAGACGACCGGTCCCTTCGGGGTGGCCCCGAGTTTGTCGGCGAGATGAAAGACCGAGGCCCACGGCACCACCGGGATTCGGCGCAGGGTGCGCATCCCGTCGAAGGCGGCACCGAAAAGATCCGACGCCCGCGACATGTACCGACCCTTGTCGACGACGGCGTCCCACGGCGAGTCCACGGTCGGGTCGACGACGACGTCGGCACCGACCTGTCGCGCGAGATCACGCCGGCCCGCCGACAGGTCGCTGGCGATGACGGTCCGCACCCCGGTGGCCTTGAGCATCAAGATAACGGCCAAACCGATGGGGCCGCAACCGATCACAACCGCGACGTCACGGCGACCGACCTCACCGCGGCGCACCGCGTGATAGGCGACGGCCATCGGTTCGGTCAGGGCCGCCTCGTCGAGGGAGACATTGTCGGGGACCTCCATCGTCATGTCCTCGGACACGATGACGAAGTCGGCGTACGCACCGGGGGCGTGTTCGGACAGGCCCGTCAGATGCGGATCAGAGCCGTGGCGCACCATCGGCAACGAGACCACGGCGGTACCCGGCTCCCACTTCTTGCGGCATTTGGGTCCGTAGGCGACGACCTCGCCGACGAACTCGTGGCCCATGATCACCGACTGCTCGGACCGCATGAATGCGTCGTAACCGACGGCGGCGGCGACGTCGGCGGTCTCGTCGCCGTGCAAGCGAGCGTGGAGATCCGACCCGCAGATGCCGGCCCGGCGGACCCGCAGCAACACCTCCCCCACGCCCGGTTCGGGCGCACTCACATCCTGCACACTCAATTGCCCCTGGTGACAGACGACGGCGCGCATCAGGCGAAGATCCTTCCGGAGATCGCGGCGAACTCGGCGTCGGTGACGACCCCGGCGTTGCGCAGTGCGGTCAGCGACACCATGAGTTCCGACCGCGCGTCGCCGGCCGGTTCCGCGGGCGCCGGTGCGGCCGGTGCGGGTGCCGGTGCGGCCGGTGCGGGTGCCGGTGCGGCCGGTACCGGCGCGGCCGGAGCTGCGGCTCCCTGGGCAGCCCAACGCTGCTGCTGGCGGCGCTGCACGCGGCCGTGTACCGAGCTGGCGACGGCCGCCCGGCCGGCGGTCCTGAGCAAACTCATGTCATTTCCCTTCGGTGGCGTCGAGCGATTCGGTGGGCTCGAGCGATTCGGTGGGCTCGAGCGATTCGGTGGCGTCGAGTGCATCGGTGGCGTCGAGTGCATCGAGGAGTTCGTCGACGACGATGGGACCCTCGGCGACGACGATCCCGCCGTCGGCTTCCCACCGGCGCACCGGCTCGACGATGGACAGGTCCTCGTAGACCACGACCACGGCCACGCCACCGGGTCGCAGGGTCTGCGCCGCGGTCGCGACGTCGTCGGCGTCGATGAGTCCGGTTGTGGCACCGGCAAAGTCGGGCATTCCGGCCTCGGCGGCATCGATCACCGCGACCGCACCGTCGGCGGCGCGCCGGACGAACTCCACGTCGAGGATTCGGATGCGTCCGGCGTCGGCGAGATCGGCGAGGGAGGTGAATCCGGAGGCCGGAAGCGGAAGCGATTCGAAGGTGATGACGACGTAGTTGAGCGGACCCAGTTCCGCATCGAAGGACATGCGCCCAATCTATACCGGCCCGCATACGCCCGGATGTGGGCTTCGAGGGACCGCGTCAGCCGAAGTAGACGCTGCCGCGCCGCGAGAGCATACGGAACAGCGTCTGTTGGATCTCCTCGCGGACGTGGTCGGTGAGGTCGAAGACCACCATCGGGTCGTCGGCGGAGGAGGCGTCGTAGCTGTCGGTCTCGATGGGTCGACCGAAATGGATGTGCCACTTGGACGGAAGCGGGATCAAGCCCAGCGGGCCGAGCCACGGAAAGGTCGGTGTGATCGGCACATAGGGCAACCCGAGCACCCGTGCGAGCGGCTTGAGGTCGCTGATCATCGGGTAGATCTCCTCGGAGCCGACGATCGACACCGGGACGATCGGGGCGGCATTGCGCAGCGCGGTGGTGACGAAACCGCCACGACCGAACCGCTGCAACTTGTAGCGATCCTTGTAGAGCTTGCCGATGCCCTTGTACCCCTCCGGCCACACCGCGGTGAGCTCGCCCTGGCGCAGCAGGCGGTCGGCGTCGGCGGTGCATGCCAGGGTGGCGCCGATCCGGCGTGCCACCTCACTGACGCCCGGCGAATCGAATGCCATGTCGGCGGCCAGGATTCGCAGATAACGGCCGGTCGGATGATTGTCGCGGACGGCCAGCGAGGTCATGATCGCGTCGATCGGGATCGACCCGGCGTGGTTGGCCACGAGCAACGCCCCGCCGTCGACGGGCAGGTTCTCCACCCCGGTGACCTCGACCCGGAACCACTTCTCGTAGACCTGCCGGATCGCGGGGAACCACACCGACTCGGTGAAGTGCGGATCGAAACCGAAATCGTCGACCTCATAATCCCCGGTCATCCGCTCTCGGATGAAACCCGCTGTGGCGGTGAGGGAATCGGCGACGGCGTTGCGGATGCCGCCGAGACTGAACAGCGGCGAGGGCCGCACGCGCCCGTGCTCGACGCCGAGACTGTCGTCGACGGTGATCTCGTCACTGATGGGTGTCACCGACGCGGGCTCCCGACCGAACCCGTCGGTGTTGGGATGGCCCAGCGGCTCATGACGGGGCGACTCGGTCGGACGGACCGGACCCGGTTGCTGGCTGGGATGACGGCCCTTGCCGGCGTCGAGGCCGGACTGTCGGTCGGACGAGGGTGCCGAGCTCGCGTAGAGCTGGATGACCTTCGCGGTGCGCGTATCAGGTACCGGACCACCCGCCACGCTCTCACCCCACAACCCTGATGTCGATGTGCCAATCGGAAATTGTCTTCACTGTCTACGCGTCAACGATAGCCCTACCATGGGCGGCGTGTTCGACACCGGACGAACTGCTGACCACCCATGCTACTCGGGTTGCAGAGGGGTTGCATGCCATACGCGGTGGGGTCGCAAGGAACCGGGACATCGCTTGTCACACGGGACTTTCGGCGTCACATCCATCACGTACGCCGCGAACCCGACCCGGGCGTCAGCGCAACTGCAGGGCGGTCCGCACGACGCTGCGTTCGAGTCCGCGCCAGCGGTCGGCGCTGATGACCGGGGTGACCCCGCTGCGCGCGATGTAGTCGTCGAGGGTCTCCAGGGTCGTGTAGCGCGGTGCGAATCCCAGTTCCGATCGCATCCGGGTGGTGTCGAGCACCCGGCCGTAGGTGAGGAACTCGGTTTGTGAGCTACGGAGTTTGGCCGACCGGAGGTCCTGCAGCACCCCGGTGATCGGCGCGAGCAGACGCCCGGGCACGGGCAGTTCGAGGTGCCCGGTGCGCCGCACCGCCTGCGTCAGGGTGACCACGCCGTCGCCGGCGACGTTGAACGTGCCCGGCCGGCTCGCCAAGGTCGCGTGTTCCATCGCCGCGAGCGCATCCTCCTCGTGCAGGAACTGCAACCGAGGCTGGAACCCGAAGACCGTCGGCACCACCGGCAACGAGAGATACGAACTGATCCGGGTGTTGATCCGCGGCCCCAGCATCGCCTGCAGCCGCATGATGGTGACCTCGATGTCCTGGCGCCTGCGCCCGAGTCCGCGGAAGTATCCCTCGACGTCGAGCAGATCGCGGCCGTAGCTGCGGGTGGGTTCACGCTTGGCGGGGATCTCCTCGGAGAAGTGCGACGGATCGCTCGCACTCGCGCCGTAGACCATCGCCGTGGACCGCAGGATCACACGCTTGACCGACGGGCTGCGCTGGCACGCCGCGCACACCTGCATGGCGCCGACGACGTTGAACTCCTTGATCGCGGCCGAGTGCGGCGCGGTGTCCATGATCGACGTCGCGGCATGGACGACGGTGTCGACGTCGTAGTTGGCGATGGCCTTGGCGATCGCCGGCCTGCGGATGTCGAGCCGCAGGAACTCCGCGCGGCCCATCCGTCGCATCAGATCCTTGCGCGGCACGCGCGAATCGACGGCGATCACCCGGCGGATGTCGGGGTTGGCGGCCAGCCGGGCCACCAGATAGCCCCCGAGAAAGGTCGAGGCGCCGGTGACCAGAACGGTCCGCGGCGTCGAATCGGTCGCGTCGGTCATGGCATCAGGCTAACCCGAGGGCGCGCCCCTCCACCGGGCGAGCAGGTCACCGGGCACGACGCCGGCACCCTGGTCGCGCAACGACAAGAACCCGCACGACGGCGGGTTCTTGTGGTGCGTGGCCGGGCCACACCGATGTTGCGGCGCCGAAGCCCTCGAGAGGGCCCGGCGATCAGCTCACTTACCGAGCTTGCGACGCTGCACCCGGGTACGACGCAGCAGCTTGCGGTGCTTCTTCTTCGACATGCGCTTGCGGCGCTTCTTGATCACTGAACCCATGGGGTGCTTCCTCACTTCACGTGCAATGTTCATCGAGCCCGCAAGTGCTGCGGGACGGTCGCCGTGCGTCGTGACCGCCGTCGTGGTGAATCCCGACGGATATCCGACGCGGACGGGCGAGCCGGTGCGGCGTAGCCGAAGTCCCACCTTACCGGCCGGACCCCGTCAAACCGAAATCACCGGCGTCCGACCATCGCGGCGTGGAGCGGGCCGCACGCCCGAGGGTCTAGCCCGCGTCGAAGTAGGACGTCTCCAGGTAATCGTGCACGGCCTTGGCGTGCACACGGAACGACCGGCCCACGCGTACGGCAGGCAGCTCACCGTTGTGGACCAGGCGGTAGACGGTCATCTTCGAGACCCGCATCAGCGATGCGACCTCGGCGACGGTCAGGAACTGCGACCCGGAAGCCGCGTTGCCGACCGATGCCGACCTGTCTCCTGGAGTCTCTGCAGGTGCCATGAAATTCTCATACCTCCGGAGCACGCGTCGCGGCCGCCGGCTTCCCCTCCGGCGGACACCAGACACGCACGTGCTTAAAGGAGCTTAGCGTGGCTGATGTGAAAAAAGCGACGTGAGTGGCCAGGAAATTACCGTTTTGCCGTACTCAACCACAACATACTGGGGTTTCTCGAGTAACAACCACTAATCGTGGGGCCAACGGGTCGGCGTGTCAGGGTTGTGAACCCTCAACGTCAGCTCGACGTCCAGCGCGTGCACTGGCGTCGGCGGCGGCTTCGGTCGCCTCGTAGAACGCCCCACGCAGCCCTTGGGTCTCCAGGGTGCGCACGGCTGCGGCGGTGGTTCCGCCCGGCGAGGTGACCGCCGCACGGAGATCGACCGGGGAGAGTCCGGAGTCGCTGAGCAGTACGCCGGCGCCACGGATGGTCTGCACGACCAGGGTCGTGGCCTGTGCGCGAGTCAGGCCCAACGAGACCGCGGAATCGATCATCGCCTCGGCCATCAGGAAGACGTAGGCGGGCCCGGACCCGGAGATCGCGGTGACCGCATCCATCTGCTTCTCGGGTACCACCGCGACGCGGCCCACCGACTCGAGGAGCTCGACGACCGCCCGCAGTTGCTCGTCGTCGACGTGGCGTCCGGCCGCGACCGCCGACATGGCCTCGTTGACCAGCATCGGGGTGTTGGGCATGACGCGCACGACCGGCGAACCCGCCTGCAACATCTTCTCGTAGCGGGCCAGCGGAATGCCCGCGGCGAGGGTCACCGTCACACGTTCGGACTCGGCGTCGTCGTCGGCGGTGGCGAGTTTGCGCAGCACACCCTCGACGTCGTCGGGTTTCACCGCCAGGAAGACGAACTGCGCCGAACTGACCGCGGTGGTGACGTCGTCGGTGACGAGGACCCCGTACTCGTCGGCGATCTCGGTGGCCCGCGCCGGGACACGTTCGACGACGACGAGGTTCTTTGCCTGTTTGCCGGCGGCGATCAGTCCGGCGAGCAAGGCCTCGCCGATCTTGCCGCCGCCGACGATCGCGATGCGCTCGGTCACTGGTGGGGTACGCCTTTCTCGTTCACGGGTCTGCTGGGTCGGGTCTTCTGGCGGGTCGGGTCTTCTGTGTCAGAACTCTTCGGCACTCGCCCGGCCGGGATCAGCGCGAGCTGACGTGACTGGGCCACGACCGCACCCATCGAGTCCACCACGAGGTGGTCCTCCTCGAACATCCCGGGGCCCACCTCCAGACTCGTCGCGGCGAAACGCAGCCAACCCGGGGCGGGCTCGCGACGGATGTAGGTGGTCAGCTGCACGGTCGGCGCCCATCCGAACACCGCGAGGTTCATCACGACCGGCGGCGAGATGTCGCACACCAGTACCGCGAAGTCCGCGTCGGGTTCGGCACCCTTGGGGCGGCACCAGCCGCGCACCACCGGATCGCCGGTCTGCCCGCGTGCCGCCGGGAAACTGTGCGTGTCGAGAGCGGTGTCGAGGGCCGCCCCGAGATGGATGACGTCGGCCATCGGCGAGTCCGCGATGCGGAGGGCGTCGGCGGCCGGTGTCGGGGCGAGGTCGTCGAGCACGTGGGGCGACGAATGCCGCGAGTGACCGGTGTCCGGGCGGGCCAGCGTCACCGACGACGACACCATGGTCCGGCCGTTCTGGGCGAGATCGACGTGCAGCAGGGTCACGGTGCGGCCGCGTTTGCGGACGGTCGCGGTGACCTCCACCGGCGCCGGATCGGGCGCGGCGAGATAGTCGCTGGCGATCGCGACCGGCACGAGGTCGGCCGCATGCAGCGCGGTGTCCGGGCTGCTGGGAGCGAGATCGTCGAACGCGCGCGAGGCCGCCCGCGCGATGATCATCTGCATGGTGCCGCCGTGCACCTTGGGGCCGATGGTGAACGCCGGATCGATCGAGGTGGCGTAGGTGATCGACGGTTGTTCCGCCGGGGCCGTCGGCGCCGCGACCGGACCGCCCGTCACGGTGAGGTCCAGCAGTTCGGTCAGCTTCGGGCTCATGTCACCTTTCCGGCAGCCACCGGGTCCGGCTCGTCTCACGCTTGAGGTGCTGCCGGGCAAAATCTAACGAACGCGCGAGCATCGCCTGCCGTTCGGGTTTGGTCCGCGCCGAGGAGGTGGTGACCTCGAGGATCACCGCGCCGGAGAAATCACTGCGGGCGATCCGGTGACACACCTGCGCACACGGCTGGGTCCCGTCTCCGGGGATCAGGTGCTCGTCGGTGGCCGCCCCGGATCCGTCGGCGAGATGCAGGTGCGTCAGATGGGTGCCCATCCGCTCGTACAGGGCGACGGCGTCGGTGCCCGCGGTCGCGGTGTGCGAGAGGTCGAGGGTGTAGTGGTCGTAACCGTCGTCGGTGGGGTCGATGGACTTGCCGAACGCCGACACCGCTGGGCCGGGTGTACCGCCGCGGCGGGTGAGCCGACGCGCGGAGCGTTCACCGGCCCCGAAGACGCGGTCGGCGCGCATCGGGAACATGTTCTCGACCGCGATCGAGACGTCCGATTCCGACAACTCCCCCACCAGATCGTCGAAGCCCTCGACGTAGGCACGCTGCCAGCGAAACGGTGGATGGACGACGACGGTGGCGGCACCGAGCGCCTCGGCGGCGTGCGCGGCGCGCGCGAGCTTCTTGAGTGGATCGCGTCCCCACACCCGCTGGGTGATGAGCAGGCACGGCGCGTGGATCGACAGCACCGGCACCTGATACCGCTCGGAGAGGTGCTCGACATGCCGGATGTCCTGGCTGACCGGATCACCCCACACCATCAGCTCCACCCCGTCGAAGCCCAGGTCGGCGGCGTAGGCGAAGGCCGCCTCGGTGTTCTGCGGGTAGACCGATGCCGTGGAGAGTCCGATCGGGATCTCCCCGGCCACCGTCGAGGGACCGAGGGCTTCGCGTGACTCGCTCACGTCGACAACAGCACGAGCGGGCCGATCGTGACGATCAGCCCGACGGCGAGCGCGAGCAAGGTGGTGATCAGATCCGACGTCCGGCGCACCAGATGGGTGAACGTGACGATGCCGAAGATCACCAGCACCGCGAGCACCAACGCGAAGTACGGATTCCACTTCCACAGCTCGGTGAAGCCCCAGAACAGACCCACGCCGATGGCCAGCCCGGCGATGACCTCGGCGATCACCGCGAGCCACGCCAACACCGGCTTGCGATCGGCCCACGACTCACGCCCATCAGCCTTGGCGGGCTTGACTTTTCGCGCCTTGCGCGCCTTCGAGGCGCGATCTCGGGTCTCCGGGTCGGCGGTCGCGTCGGCGACGGGTCCACGCTCGGCGGGGTCGGCGTCGGTGGGGTCGGCGTCGGCATGGTCGGCGTCGGCATGGTCGGCGTCGGCATGGTCGTCGAGGACGTTCGCGGCGACGGTCTCGGCGGGCTCGTCGGTGGAGTCGGTGTCGCGCCGGGCCCGACGGCTCGCGGCGACCAATCCACCGAGTCCGGCGGCCGCGGCCACCGTGCCTGCGGCGCCGGCAGCCGAGTCGTCGTGGCCCGCCACATCGCGGTGCGACTCATCGTGGTGCGACTCATCGCGGTGCGGTTCGGGCTCGTCGTCGGGGTCGAGGACGTTCGCGGCGACGGTCGCGGCGGGCTCGTGATCGGCCTGATCGAACGGCCCGTGCTCGGCGCCGAATGACCCGCTGGGCGCGGCCAGGTCGGCGCCCTCGACGTCGTCGGCGTCGAGAATGTGCACATCGTCGCCGACCTCGCTGTCGTCGACGATCGGGATGATGCCGGTGACGGCGTCGGCGGCGACGTCGTCGGGCTGGTGGGTGATACCTGCGCGAGTCCCGGTGCCGGCGGACTCGTCGGTGTCGGCGGCTGCCATACCTGCCGCGGCCGCAACCGCGGTAGCCGCACCCGCTGCGGCAGCGCTTGCTGCTGCGGTGTCCTGTTTCTTGCCGCGGCCGAACCAGCGGCGCTTCTTCTTCGGCTCCTCCTCGGCGTGCTCGACGTCGGCGAACGATCGATAGGCCTCGAAGTCCTCGTCGAAGACCTCCTCGAACCGGCCGCTGCGGGGCGCTGCGTCCTCGGTGTCGGCGGCTGCGTCGGCATCGTCGACGAGCGGGATGATGCCGGTGACCGCGTTCGCAGTGGCCGGGTCGTGGCTGGTCGGATCGGGGCCACCGGCGTCCGAACCGGCGGCGGCCGTATCGGCGGCGGCCGAGGCGGGATCGGCCGGCTGGTCCCGCAATCGACGCGATACGTCACCGGAAGTGAAGTCCCGGGTCGGGGGCGGAGCAAAGCTCGGCATGCCACTCGCCGCTTCCGAACTCGCGCCACGACTGACCCGCGGGCCGGGCTCGGTGACCGGCCCGGTCGCCGGGCCTCGTGCGGCGAGGGGATTCTGCGACCGGGGGAACGCGCCCGACGTCGGTGACGGTGACCAGGGTGCTGTCTCCGGGCCGTCCGGCGTGGGGGCGCTCGGTGCGGGCGCACTCGCGGCGGGGGTGGCCGGGGTAGCAGTAGACGGGGTAGCAGGGCTCGGGGTAGGAGTGGTCGGAGCTGGGGTGCCGGCGGTGTCGGGAGTCGTACCGGGGGTGTCAGAAGCGGCAGGTCCCTCGACCCGGGGGATCTCACCGGTCAGCTCGGACACCGAGACGGCACCGGCACGCCCCGCGCGCCGACGTCCACGGTCCCGGCGCGAGCCGGTTGTCGCGTCCGCCGCATCGGCGGCCTGCGTGCGGGCGAGCAGCTCCGACACCGAGATGGGCCGGGAGTCGGTCGCCCCGTCGGGGTCGCTGCCACCGGGGTTGCGGCCGCCGGGCTCGTTACCGCCGGGTGTGTTCGCCATCGAAGTGCGCTCTCCGTCCTCACCAATCTCGCCGCGCCGCCGGGAGTGGCGGTACGGCGACTCGCGTCGTTCGCGTGTCAGTGGACGTCGCGTGCACCGATGCCTGATGCAGCCGGATCCGAGGTGTCGGCCGGCTCCGCATCGAGGCGACGAAGGATGACCCCCTCCCGCAACGCCCACGGGCAGATTTCCAGTGTATCGACCCCGAGTCCGCGCATTGCCGCCTCGGCCACAAGTGCCCCGGCGACGAGCTGTCCGGCCCGATCGGCGCTGACGCCCTCGAGTTCGGCCCGGTCGTCTCGGGTCATGCGCGAGATGAAGGCGATGAGCTGCCGCAGTCCACCGGCGGTGAGGGTCCGCTTGACGCGGGGACCGGCCCCCGACGGGGCGGCGCCGGTCAGGCGGGCCAGGCTGCGGAAGGTCTTCGACGTGCCGACCGCGATGTCCGGCTTACCCGGTCCGAGGAGTTCCTTCGCGGCCGGCCGCATCTCGGCGTCGAGCCAATCACGCAGGACCCCGACACGGCGCCGGTCCGGCGGATCGTCGGGTAACCAGTCGCGGGTGACGCGGCCGGCACCCAGTGGCAGCGACAGCGCGACGTCGGGTTCCTCGTCGACGCCGTTCGACATCTCCAGCGAGCCCCCGCCGATGTCGAGCGCCAGGATGCGTCCGGCGCTCCAGCCGTACCAGCGGCGCACGGCCAACGACGTCAGCCGGGCCTCGTCGCGACCGGTCAGAACCTCCACCTGGACGCCGGTCTTGGCCGCGACCCGCGCGAGGACGCCGTCGGAGTTGGTGGCGTCGCGGACCGCGGAGGTCGCGAACGCCATCATCTGCTCGCAGCCGGAACTCTTGGCGATGAGGGTGAACTCCTCGATCGAGTCGACGAGCCGTTCGGCGGCACCGGCGGTGAGACGCCCGTCGGCATCGATGTGCTCGGCGAGCCGCAGCACCGCCTTCGTCGAACTCATCGGGGTCGGATGTCCTCCGCGGTGGGCATCGACCACCAGGAGATGAACTGTGTTGCTGCCCACGTCGAGGACTCCTAAACGCACGGATACACGGTAGTGCGTCGCGGGTTCGGTTGTCTGCGGCGGGTCGCTGTGGTGCGGCGATCGGGCGGTGACGGTTACCGTTGGGATGTGCCCAAGCCCAGCGCAGCCCCGCGGATGACGCCCGCTCCCGAGGTCGATCTCGATTTCCCCCGGGAATGGTACGAATTCGCCGATCCGGCCGATCCCGAACACGTCATCAACGCCGACCTCACCTGGTTGTGTTCGCACTGGACGTGCGTGTTCGGCACGCCCGCCTGCCAGGGCATCGTCGACGGCCGCGAGACCGACGGATGTTGCACGCACGGCGCGTATCTGTCGGACAAGGACGACCGCAAACGGCTGGCCAAGGGTGTGGCGATGCTGACCGCCGACGACTGGCAGTTCCACAAGAAGGGGTCGGGCAAGGATCCGCTCGGCCCCCGTGGGTATCTCGTCGAGGACGAACTCGACGACGAGCCCGCCCTGAAGACCCGCCAACACAAGGGCGCGTGCATCTTCTTGAACCGTCCGGACTTCGAGCGGGGTCCCGGCTGTGCGCTACACGCAATGGCGCTGCGGCGCGGTCTCGAACCGCTGACCGTGAAACCCGATGTGTGCTGGCAACTTCCGGTACGTCGCGAGCAGGACTGGGTGGAGCGGCCCGACGGCACCCAGATCCTCAAGACCACCATCACCGAGTACGACCGCCGCGGCTGGGGCGAGGGCGGCCACGACCTGAAGTGGTACTGCTCGGGGTCCCCCGACGCGCACGTCGGGGCGACCCAGGTGTGGCAGTCCTACGAGCCCGAACTGGTCGAGCTGATCGGCCGCCCCGCCTACGAGGCGCTCGCCGATGCGTGCCGACGCCGAAACGGACTCGGGCTCATCGCAATCCACCCGGCGACCCGGGCCGCGACCAGCCGCCGCGACACCGACATCAAGTACGAGCTACTCGACACCGACGCCGACGCCGCGGGCTGATCACGGCTCGAACTTGTAGCCCAATCCACGCACCGTCACAAGGTGTTTCGGCGAGGCCGGATCGGGTTCGATCTTCGAGCGCAGCCGCTTGACGTGGACGTCGAGGGTCTTGGTGTCCCCGACGTAGTCCGCACCCCACACGCGGTCGATCAACTGCCCGCGGGTGAGTACCCGTCCGGAGTTGCGGAGTAGGTATTCGAGGAGATCGAACTCCTTGAGCGGCAACGTGATCGACTCACCGTTGACCGCGACGGTGTGGCGTTCGACGTCCATCCGGACCGGTCCGGATTCCAGGACCGCCAAGGCGAGGTCGTCGTCGCCGACGTCTCCCCCACGACGCAGGACCGCCCGGATGCGTGCGATGAGCTCACGCGCCGAATACGGTTTGGTGACATAGTCGTCGGCACCGAGTTCGAGTCCGACGACCTTGTCGATCTCGCTGTCGCGGGCGGTCACCATGATCACCGGCACGCTCGACCGGGCGCGCAGCGATTTGCAGATCTCGGTCCCCGACACCCCGGGGAGCATGAGGTCGAGCAGGACGATGTCGGGGCTGATGCGCTCGAACACCGAGATGGCCTGTGCACCATCGTTGACGACGCTCGCCTCGAACCCCTCCTTGCGCAGGAGGAAGGCCAGCGGATCGGCCAACGACTCCTCGTCCTCGACGATCAGTACATGCGTCACTCGTGAAGCTCCTTATTTCTCAGACGTTCTCGTAGTTGCGTGGTCACGTGACTCTCGTCGTCCTCCTCCGAGGAGGTCACGCGATCTGGGGGTCGGCTCGGTGGGACTCCTTCTCGGATTCCCCGGACGCATGCGCATTCTCGGCGTCGAGGTCCTGGGGAATCGAGAGGGTGAACGTCGACCCGGTACCGGGTTGACTCCACAGGTTGATGGTGCCGTCGTGGGTGGCCGCAACGTGTTTGACGATCGCCAGGCCCAGACCGGTGCCGCCGGTCAGACGCGACCGCGCCTTGTCGACGCGGAAGAAACGTTCGAAGACGCGCTGTTGATCGGACGGGTTGATGCCGATGCCGCGGTCGGTGACCGCGATCGACACCATCGGCACCCCGGCCGAGGTCGTGACGCGCCGGCTCACCGAGACGGTCGTGTTCTCCGGCGAGTAGGCGATGGCGTTGACGATCAGGTTGCTCAACGCGGTCAGCAGCAGCATCCGATCGCCGCGCACCCAGGTGTGGATGGGCTCGTCGGCGCGCAGGACGATGTTGGCGGCCTCGGCGCTCACCGCGGCCCCGTCGATGGCGGAGTCGATGAGCTCGTCGACGTCGACGGCCGCGAAATGCGGTTTCTCGCCGCCCTCGAGTCGGGACAGCGCAATCAGTTCGGACACCATGTTGCCCATCCGGGTGGCCTCGGCGACGACGCGGTGCCCGAAGTGTTCGACGGATTCGGCGTCGTCGGCGGACTCGATCAGTGCCTCGGCCAGCAGACCGATCGCGCCGACCGGGGTCTTGAGCTCGTGGGACACGTTGGCGACGAAGTCACGGCGGGTGGCCTCCACCCGCAGGTTCTCGGTGTCGTCGGTGCCGTAGATCATCGCGTAGCGCTCGTCGCCGTGATAGCCGAGCCGGGCCAAACAGCGCACCGATTCGGCGTTGCGCTTGGTGGCGCGCCCGGTGGAGAGGAATCCCAGCGTGGAGGTCGGCGGGACGAAGTCGAAGCGCGCCTGCTCGCCCGTCTCGAGGACGGTCAGCGATTGCTCCCACACCGGTTCGGCGAGCAGATGCTCGGAGACGAGCCCCAGCTCGACGGCCCGATGGTTGTAGAGCACCACGTCGCGGAACTCGTCGACGACGGCGACCGCGACCTCGGAGTTGCGGACGATGAGGCTGAGCAGCCCGGCCTTGGTCATCTGACCGTCCGGGGTGACCACGGGGAGATCGGACTCGCGCAGGGCCGCCGAATCCGGGACCTCGCGCGGACGGTCGGCGACGACGGGTGCGCCGCTGGGGATGACGTCGGAGTCGGAGTGCACGGGATCGGCGTGGACGGATGCGGCGAGATCGGACGGGGCGGCGTCGCGGGAGGATCGGCGAAACCACCGACCCCGCACGTTGCCACGACCGAGCTCGTACCCGAGCAACAACGCGAGCACAACTACCACGATGGCCCCGGCAATGAATGCAGCGGTCACACTGGCAGCTTACGGTCCCGGAAACTCCGCGAACATTCCCGACGGCACAATTCGACTTCCGTTCACGCGGTGTTCCACCGAAACGTGACCTGAGGCACCGAAATGGCCTACGGAAGGGTCTCGACCGGGATCGTCAGGGCACCACCAGGGCTCACCAGCGCAGAACCGGGGTGGCACAGGCGCATTCTCACTGCGGAACCGGTACCGCCATATCGGCGTATTCCGGATGGCGGTCGATGAAGCGCCGCACATAGGAACAGACCGGCACGACCTGCTTTCCCGCATTACGAATGTCATCGAGAACCGCTTGGACGAGCTGGCCGGCATATCCGCGCCCGGAGTAGGCCTCCGGGATGACGGTATGGGTCAACACCACCTGGTACGGCTCGGAGACGTAATCGACATATCCCACCGTGATCTCGTCACCGTCGGAGTCGGTGGTCAGGATTGCTTCGTATCGCTCGCGCGCAGCCGAATGAGCGATGCGCAGGTGCCCCGGATCTGCCATGCACCCAATGTAGCGCCTGTCACACGAGCGCCGCCATGACGATTGTGTTACAGATCACAACACGCGGCTATTTCTGTCCCTGCGCCGCGACCGCTGCCGCACCCGCCGCGGCGGCCTCAGGGTCCAGATAAGTGCCCCCGGGATTGAGCGGCTTGAGGTTCTCGTCGAGGTCGTAGCGCAGCGGATTGCCCGTCGGGATGTTGAGACCGGCGATGTCGGCGTCGGAGATCCCGTCGAGGTACTTGACCAGTGCGCGCAGCGAATTACCGTGCGCCGCAATGAGAACGGTCTTGCCGGCGGTGATGTCGGCGGCGATGGTCTCGGTGAAATACGGGATCAGCCGCTCGACGACGTCCTTGAGGCATTCGGTCAGCGGCACCTCGGCGAGGTCGGCGTACCGCGGATCGTGGGTCTGGCTGTACTCGGCGTCGGGATCGATCGGCGGCGGCGGGGTGTCGTAGCTGCGACGCCAGAGCATGAACTGCTCCTTGCCGTACTTCTCGAGGGTGTCGGCCTTGTTCAGGCCCTGCAGCGCACCGTAGTGACGTTCGTTGAGACGCCAGTCGCGGACCACCGGGATCCAGTGCCGATCGGCGGTGTCCAACGCGATCTGCGCGGTCGCAATCGCCCGGCGCAGTAGTGAGGTGTAGAGGACATCGGGCAGCAGATCATGTTCGACGAGGAGCTCCCCGGCCCGCTTCGCCTCGGCCTCGCCCTTGTCGGTGAGCGCGACGTCGACCCAGCCGGTGAACTGGTTGGACGCGTTCCACTCGCTCTCGCCGTGCCGCATCAGGATCAGGGTGCCGTTGCTCATGGTCGATAGTTTGTCACACCGGTCGGGCGGGGTCAGCGCTTGCTGGGCCGCACCGCATCGAGGCCGTCGATCGCCCAGATCGTCAGGTAGGCCAGCCCGAAGAACAGCGCGACGGCCACCGCCACACCGGTCGATTCGACGTGGGAGAACGGAGAACCCACCCATCCCAGGGTCGATCGGACGACGTATCCGGGCCGGGTCAGCAGATCCCAGGAGTTCCAGCGTTGGAAGCGGCCGATGACGACGCCGATCGCGCACAGCCCGACCGAGCACACGACGGCCAGCCAGCCGAAGATCGGGCCGAATTCCCGGCCGAGGCGCCGGTGCACCAGCAGCAACGACACCACGCCGAGGATGATGCCGGTCCACGCCGCGAAGCCGTACTGCAGGATGTGCCGCCACAGGTCATAGCCCTCGCGGAGGTGCACGAGGTCGGTGACGAGGTAGGGCGCGTTGGGCAGGAACGCCAGCCACCCGACACCGAGCGGGATCAGCCACACGCGCCGCCGGACGACGGCGAATCCGACCGCGAAGATCATCGGAATCCAGGCAAGAAACAGATTCCACACCAGAAACCGCGTCGGATAGTAGAGCGGCGTGGCCGGGTCGGTGACGCCGAGACCGACAGTCAGGGCGGTGGTGGCGATCAGCGACGCGGCGAGCACGAGGTGGCGGATGGGGATCACCGCAGCGATTGTGCCCGATGACCCGCCGGTCACCTACTTGCGCAAGTCCTTTCGTAGGATCTTGCCCGACGCCGACTTCGGGATGGCGTCGATGAACTCGACGGCGCGGACCTTCTTGTGCGGCGCGACCTTGGCGGCGACGAACTCGATCACCTCGTTCTCGTCGAGGTCGGCATCGGGCTGGGTGACCACGAACGCCTTCGGGATCTCCTCGCCGTCGTCGTCGTTGACCCCGATCACCGCGGTGTCGGCGATCTTCGGATGCGTCAACAACAACGCCTCCAACTCCGCCGGCGGCACCTGATAGCCCTTGTACTTGATCAGTTCCTTGAGCCGATCGACGATGTAGACACACCCGGTCGGGTCGACCTGCGCCATGTCTCCGGTGTGCAGATAACCCTCGGCGTCGATGGTGTCGGCGGTGGCCTGCTCGTTGTTGAGATACCCCAACATCACGTTGGGGCCCTTGACCCACAGCTCACCGGGTTCGGACAACCCTTCGGCAGGGAGCTCGATCTCCCTGCCGGTCCCCGGGTCGACGATCTTGTTCTCGGTATTCGGGATCGCCCACCCCGTCGACGACAACGGCGGCTCCTCGACACCCAGCGCCGCAGTCGTGTCGATCGGGATGAGGTGGCTGACCGGCGAAAGCTCACTCATGCCGTAGCCCTGCAACATATGCAGATCCAGACGCTTGGCCACCGCCTTGCCCAACTCGTCATCGAGCGGGGCCGCCCCCGACATCATCACCTTCAGCGACGACAGATCGTAGTTGTCGACGATCGGGTGCTTGGCCAACGCCACGGCGACCGGCGGCGCGATATAAGCGCTGGTCACCTGATACTTCTGGATGTTGTCGAGGAATTCGACGAGATCGAAGCGCGGCATGATGACCAGGCGACCACGGTTGTACAACGCCGCATTCAGCAGCACGGTCATCCCATAAATGTGGAAGAACGGCAGCACCGCGATCACCACGTCGTCGGGTGTCATCCCCTGCAACGGTTTGATCTGCGCCACGTTGGCCACCAGGTTGCGATGGCTCAGCGCAACACCTTTCGGGTTCCCGGTGGTGCCCGAACTGTAGGGCAACGCCGCGACATGGGTCGCCGGATCGAAGGTGACCTCCGGGGCAGCCAGATTCGGCGCGAGCAGATCAGCAGCGTTGGGGTGGCCGGTCGCATCCTGCCCCTCACCGTCGAGAACGATCACGTTCTCCCCGGCGATACCGACCTCGGTCGCCGCCGCGAGCGCCTGCTCGGCCATCGGCGAGATCGTGACCAGCATCTTCGCGCCCGCATCCCGAAGCTGCTTCGCGATCTCGCTCGCCGTGAACAACGCATTGATCGTCGTCGCAGTACCACCGCAACGCAGAATGCCGTGGAAGACGGTGGCGAACGCGGGGATGTTCGGTGACAGCACCCCCACGACGTCACCGACCGCGATACCGCGCGCCGCGAGCGCCCCGGCCGCCGCGTTGATCTGACCGATCAGCTGGCCGTACGTGGTCTCCGCACCCGACTTCGGATCAACCAGCGCCACCCGTTCCAGATCGGCGTCAGCGATCGACCCGAACAGAAACTCGTAGAGGCTCACATCGGGGATCTCGACATCGGGAAAAGGACTCGCGAAGCTCATGGCACCTCCGTTGGACAGGATGATCAGCGCAATCGTATCAACAGTCATTGCCACGTTGTGACGCAGACCTCGGTCGGGTATGTCGCTTTCGCCGAAGCTGGAACAGATCTCGAACGATGTTTCTGATAACGTCTGTTTCCACATTTGAATCACTCCGTGAATCGAGGCGTCATGCAGCGTGAATCAGCCATCCGTAAGGCGGTCGCGGTGGCGGCGGCAGCCGCGATCATCGCCGGTGCCGGCATGGCATCGGCGGACCCCCAACATCCAGACCCCCGGCGTGGATGACGGCGTGCCGAACTGCGCGGTGCTCAACGCACGCGCCGCCGCCGGCTACATCGGCACCGGGGCGCCACAACCCTCTCGTCCGATGGACGAGAACTTCGCCCATCCGCCTCGCGACTGGTGCAACACCGATGTCGGCTACAGTCGCTTGTCGTTCGGCCCGAAAGGCGCCACGTTCTCCGTCCCACCGACGGTGCAAGGCCTGTTCCCGTACAACAACGCCGAACTCCTCGCCAAACCCGTCTTCGAGCCGGGCCAGACGATGACGATGAGAGTGACCGGCACACAACAGATCCCGACGTGGAACGGCACCACCGGTTGGGGGATCTCGAATCGCTCCATCGATCCACTGGGCCTCGAGGTCGCGTGGTTCATGTGGAACGGTTCGGCCGGATTCATGGGCCAGGCCAGCCAGCTTCTCACCACGCCGTTGTTCCACGCCTTCGCGCAGGACATGCCGCGCGGCTTCTTCATGATGGTCAAAAAGGCCGGAACCCTGCTCCCGCAGATCGTCCTCCTCGACCCGAAACTACTTGCCAATCCGCATGATTACTCGATCAAGCTGGACAAGGAGTATGTCAACTTCTTCGTCGACGGACACAATGTCGGTACGTTCCGAGATGCTCCGATCGGTACGTGGCACGACATCTCCGGTGGCCCGGTCCCTCTTCTCGGCCAAATGTGGCTCGACTCGAGCTATTGGTTCCCGCTGCCGATCCCGGAGTTCAACGGACGTTGGCAGTCGGTCGACCTCGCCCGATACCGCCAGGGCCCCAGCGCCACCACACCACTGACCTTCTGACGCTTCTCCCGCCCGGCGAGCCTCCCATCCGGTGGTCGAGGTGCCGAGGAGCGCCAGCGACGAGCACGCGGCTCGCACCTCGACCAGCGATATATGACGTTCGGCGGTTCCCCATCCGATGGTCGAGGTGCACGGCGCCCCAGGCGCCGGGCCTCGAGACCTGTTGCACCGATGATTATCCGGGCCACCATGGGTCGAATCCAGCACTGGTGCAGTCGGTCTCGAGGCTCGCCGCACGCGGCTCGCACCTCGACCAGCGGGGAGGACCGGTCCCTCCCGGATCGCCGCCCCACCCCGCCCGTCCCACCCCGATGGTCGAGGTGCACGGCGCCCCTGGCGCCGGGCCTCGAGACCCCTTGTGCCGACGGGATTCCGGGCCTCGGACGACACGACACCTCGACCATCGGGTTGGGGATTATCTCTATGGAGTTCTCAAACAACAGATGCGGTCCCGGCCAGGCCGGGTGCGGGGGAATCAGGCTGTAGTAGAGGCGCTTCGGGTCAGGCTGCGGTGTCGTCGAGTCTCATGGTGCGTCGGTGATACGACGGCACGGGTCGTCGTTTCGGGTCGATGCTGGCGGGTGGGATCAGCCAGGGGTGTCGGTCGAATCCCATGATGATGTCCCATCCGTGGCGGTGGACATCGTCGTGGCAGCTGCTGCAGAGGAGGCATCCGTTGTCGAGGTCGGTGGGCCCGCCGTCGGCCCAGTGGTGCGCGTGGTGTGCTTGGCAGCGGCCGGCGTGTGCTCCGCATTTGATGCACCCGCGGTCACGCACCAACAACGCTTTGCGTTGTCCTGGGGTGAACAAGCGCTCTTTGAGTCCGACGTCGAGGGGTACGCCGTCGGGGTTGAGAATGATTCTGGTGATGGTGGTGTCACACGACAATAGTTTGGCGGTGGCTTCGGTGATGGCACCTATGTTCTGCAAATCGCCGCCGAGTGCGGGGTTGTCGGCTGACAAGGTCCACAACAGGCCGTTGGTGGGTTTGGCTGAGAAGGTGGTGTCGGCCAAGCCTTGTGCCGCCAACTCCACGATCGTTTCGAACGCGGCCGCGCAGATCTGTTCGGGTGTCCGCGGATCGGGGGATCCGTCGGGCTGGGGCTTGGGCGCCGACAAGGTTTCCATCAGGGTGCGTGTTTTCTCGCCGGCGACGATGTCGAGGTTCGCCGAGATCTCCAACCGTCCGTCGTCGGTGATGCGGTCGGTGTAGGAGTTGACCGACTTGTCTTCGGCAGCCGGTAACCCGCCCGGTGTGTCGGCCGCCAACTCGTTACCCAACTGCCGCGCGTAAATGTTGATCTCGGCGGGAGTGAAACCGGCGAAGTAGTGCGACAGCAGTTTCCGCAGGAACTCGCACCGTTGCACGGTGTCGAGGGGTTCGGGGGACCGGGTGTCGATGTGCGCCAACCCGCGGATGATGGCGTCGGTGTGTTCGGACGAGATGGACCCGTCAGCGGCATGCGCCAACAACAGATCGATGTCGCCGGTGGCAGCAATCCGCACGTACCGACCTGCGACGGCAGGCGCGCAACCCATGCTGATCAACAACTCTCGTAGCCGGGTGGTCTTGTGATCGGCCACTCCCAGGCGATCCATCTCACCGGTGAGGGTGGTGGCATGGTGATCAACCAGATTACGAAGCAGCAGTACTTGTTTCATCGCACCGAAGGCTTGTGGCCCGGTCATCTCCGGATTCCATTGCAGGTCGCTGAGTTGGGTGACGATGGCGGCGAAGATTGCTTCGGCGTCAACACCTTTGATGTCAAGAGCTTCGGTGGTGTCGATCATGGGCCCCTCCCCGGTGGCTGATCGGTGTGAGGGGTCCAGTGTACCTCGCCAGAGTGTTCGACGCAAGGGGTGTTTTGGCTAATTATGCTTGTGGACAACGTGTTTCGGCGCTGATTTTCTGTCGGTGGGGTGTGGTATGGGGTGTGGGTTTCGTTTGTCTTGCTTTCGATGTGGTTGGGAGGCTTGTTGTCTCACCGGGTCTCGAGGCTCGCCGCACGCGGCTCGCACCTCGACCATCGAGGGGGAACACTTTCTCGACCATCGAGGGGAAGTGCGCTCGATCATCGGGGAGGGCGGGTTGTTCAACCGTCGGGGGCAAGGGTTCTCGACCATCGAGGGGAAGATGCTCGACCATCGAGGGGAAGGGGTGCTCGTCCGCCGGAAGTAATGCGTCCGCGGCTTCACTGTGCGGACGCGGATGGTGCAGCGCGGGCGTTGACGAGTTCAGCTCGCGTTTGGCGCTGCCGGGAGCGGATGTGGTTGGGAGGCTTGTTGTCTCGCCGGGTCTCGAGGCTCGCCGCACGCGGCTCGCACCTCGACCACCGGAGGGAACTCGACCAGCGGGAATCGGGTGGAGCGGTCAGCTACCGGAGGCGTCGTCGATCACCGAGGTTTCGCCGGGAACGTACCTGTCCGGCAACGGTTCTCCGGGTTCGGGAAGTGAGTCCTTGTCGATGAGATGCTCGAAGGCGAGCAGGTTGCGCAACGACTCTCCGCGCGAAACGCGCCACGCCCATTCGCGACGGATCGAGGTGGCGAAGCCGATTTCGAGCAGAGCGTTGAAGTCGCCGTCGGCGGCCTCGAGTACCTGTCCGAGAACACGGTCCACCTCATCGGCGGTGAGCGCATCCCCGGAGATCCGGCCGATCAGGTAGATGTCGCCGATGTTGTCGATCGTGTACGCCACGCCGTAGAGCCGGCGATTGCGTTTGAGCAGGAACTTGAAGACCTCTTCGAGTTTCTCGTCGGGGTGGCGGCAGACAAATGCCTCCACCCGCACACCGTAGGTGCCCGCGGTCAGCAGCACCGTCGTCTTGAGCTTGCGCTCCCCCGGCAGCTCGAGCACGATGTGCTCGGCCTGGGCTGCGCCGGAACTCTTACGGGTGAACGGGATCTCCCGTTCGGAGAGCACCTTTTCGAGTAATTCGATGTGGTCGGTGTGACTCATCGTCTTCCTTCCGCTTCGACGGTTGTGGCCACGAGAATCTCTCGGGACACCATCACTCAGAGGGGCATCCGCGCCCGACGGCGTCGCCAGCGGCGGGTCGCCCGCACCAGTGGGGTCACCCCGACGGCCGGGACACGGTTACCCGCAAAGGATTCCATCGCTCGCGCATAACTCGCCAACAGCGCGTCGGTGGTGTGCTCCCATGAGAATTGTTCGGCATGCTCGCGTGCGCGGCGTCCCATCGCGGCCAGCTGATCGGAACTGCTGAGCATTTTCTCCAGCGCGGTCGTCCAGTCCCCGATCTGATGCCCATCCACGAGCATCCCCGACCTGCCGTCGGCCACCGCCACCCCGAGTCCGCCGACGTTGGCGGCCAACACCGGGACGCCACACGCCTGCGCCTCGATGGCGACAAGACCGAAGCTCTCCGAATAACTGGGCACCGCAACGAGATCCGATGACCGATAGACCTCCGCCAGGCGCGTCGCGGGCTGCGGCGGCAAGAACGTGACGGCGTCGGAGATGCCGAGTTCGGCGGCCAGATCGATCAGCGCGGTCGGCCGGTCGAGTCCGCTGCCCGACGGTCCGCCGACGATCAATACGTGGACCGGCCGACGGCCCGTCGCCCGCTGCCGCTCGATCAGCGGCGCCGCGGCGGCGAGCAAGACGTCGGGAGCCTTGAGCGGCTGGATACGACCGACGAACGTCACGATGCTCGCCTCGGCCGGCAGTCCGAGTTCTGCGCGCGCATCGGAGCGCGAACCCGGTGTGTAGCAGTCGAGATCGGCACCGGGTGTCACGATGTCGACGCGGCCGGGGTCGGCGTCGTACATGGTGATCAGCTCGTTGCGTTCGGTGTCGGTGTTGGCCACGAGCCGATCGGCCTCCGCGACCACCTGCTGCTCGCCGATCACCCGCAACCGCGGTTCGGCCGCATCCCCTTTGGCCAGCGAGGCGTTCTTCACCGCAGCCAGCGTGTGCGCGGTATGCACCAACGGCACGCCCCACCGCTCCCGGGCGAGCCACCCCACCTGCCCCGACAACCAGTAGTGCGAATGGATCAGGTCGTAATAGCCGGGCCGCTGCATCGCCTCGGCGCGCAGCACCCCCGCGGTGAAGGCACAGAGCTGGGCGGGCAGATCCCGCTTGTCGAGCCCCTCGAACGGACCCGCCACGATGTGTCGGACGGTGATCCCGTCCGCGGCCGCCACCGTGGGGGCATCCGCCGAGGACGTCGCCCGCGTGAAGATCTCGACCTTCACCCCACGCCGGGCCAGACGCTGCGCCGTCTGCCAGACGTAGACGTTCATCCCGCCCGCGTCGCCGGTACCGGGCTGCGCCAACGGCGAGGTGTGCACCGAGATCAACGCGATGCGCCGGGGCCGTGACGAGCTCATCCCTTCAGCTTAGAGAAGCACACGGCGACGGCTCGGGTCAGCGCCCCCGTCCGGACGGCCACGACCACCCACCGTGTGTGGTCCACATGCCCCACAGTTCTCGACTCGGACGTTGACACATTGGCAAGAGTGTCTCACTATCACTACATGACGACTGCAACGTCTCACGAACCGCTTTTCCGCCTGCGCTCGGGCGCGCAATGGCGCGACCCCTTCGGCATGTATGCGCGCCTGCGTGCCGAGTCCCCGGTCCATCACGTCACCGACGACCCGTCCGGCGCGGACTTCTGGGTTCTGACCCGGCATGCGGACGTCATGGCCGCGGCCACCGACCCGACGACGTTCTCCTCGGCGGCGGGACTCACCGTCGTCGACGGTGAGATCGAGGCCATCGGCATGGCCGACAACCCACCGATGGTCATGCAGGACCCGCCCGGCCACACCGCCTTCCGCGCTCTGGTCGCGCGCGGCTTCACCCCTCGTCAGGTGCAGTCGATCCGGCCGCGGATCCACGACTTCGTGACCACCCGCCTCGACGAAATCGCCGATCACGGACCCGCCACCCCCGTCGACATCGCACACCTGCTCCTCAAACCGTTGCCGAGCATGCTGGTCGCGCATTATCTCGGTGTGCCGGAGAAGGATTGGGCACGATTCGACGAGTGGACCGAGGCCATTGTCGGCGCAGTCGGCGGGACCGCCGACCCGGGTGCGGGGACCGCGGGCGCCGCGACCGGCGAACTCCTCGGCTACTTCGCCGACCTCATCGCGCAGCGCCGCACCGAAGGCGCCACCGGCTCCGACACCGTCTCCACCCTCGTCGCCGCCGGACGCGCCGACGACGACGCCGGCCTCGTCTCGATCCTCGCGTTCGTGTTCACCATGATCGCCGGCGGCAACGACACCACGACGGGCTTGCTGGGCGGCTCGCTGGCGCTACTGTCCGAGCATCCCGATCAGCGTGCACAACTCGTCGCCGACCCCTCACTCATCGGCGACGCCGTCGAAGAGCTGCTGCGACTGACCTCCCCGGTGCAGGGGCTATGCCGCTCGACGACCCGTCCGGTGCGCTACGACACCCCCGACGGTCCGGTCGAGATCCCCGCCGGCCGCAAGGTGCTGCTCTGCTACGCCGCGGCCAACCGCGACCCGGAGGTCTTCGGCGCCGACGCCGAGGCCCTCGACGTCACGCGTCGACCGCGCGGCATCCTCACCTTCAGCCATGGCGACCACCACTGCCTCGGCGCGGCCGCCGCGCGGATGGCGGCCGACGTCACGCTCACCGAACTCCTGGCCCGGTTCCCCGAGTTCGAGGTCGATGTCGACGGAATCGAATGGGCGGCAGGACATTACGTCCGACGACCGACCTGCGTCCCGTTCCGGAGCGGCCCGGTCCACCGATGACCTCGCCCACCGACTGGCTGGCCGCCGACCGCGCCGACCTGGCGGCCACGCGCATCCTCGACACCGCCGAGTCGCTGTTCGTCGCCCGCGGGGTGGCCTCGGTGACCATGCGCGACGTGGCCGACGCGGTGGGCTGCTCGCGCGCCACCCTCTACCGCCACTTCCCCGGTCGCGACCGCCTGCTGGCCGCCTACGTCGAGCGCACGGCGACGATCATCGGCACCGACGTCGCCGAACGCATCGGCGCGGTCGGCACACCGGCCGATCGGCTGGTCGCCGCGATCGAGACCGCACTGTCCGGGGTGCGCCGGAACCCGGCTCTGTCGGCATGGTTCGACGCCGAGATGGCCGGCACGTCGACCCAGCTGGCGCTGCTCTCGCCGGCGATCGACGCCCTGGCCACCGGCATCCTCGCCCGGCTGGCACCCGAACTCGGTGACAACGAACTCGGTGACAACGAACTCCCCGACACCGACCTCTCCGATCGAGCCGGCTGGCTGGTGCGGGTGATGGTCTCCCTGCTGGCCGCCCCCGCGCCCGACGCCGACACCGAACGCGACCTGCTCACCCGCTTCGTCGTGCCGGTCGTCCTTCCTTCGCACCCTCCCGCGTAAACCGCACCCACCGGCGAGCGGGCGCCGATTCGTCGCGACGAATGCCGTCCCCTACACTGCATTCGGTAACGATTGTCGTTTTCGCGAAGGGTGCTACTCCATGAAGCGTGCATTGGTCGCCTCCGCAGGTCTGCTGACCGCCGCGGCCCTGGTCCTGTCGGGCTGTTCGGACGACGGCGGCGGCTCGTCGAGTGGCGGCAAACCGACCGTGGTCACCTCGACCAACGTGTGGGGTTCGGTGGCCTCCGCGGTGGCCGGGAACGACGCCGAGGTCACCGCGCTGTTCACCAACAGCGCCGACGACCCGCACGAGTTCGAGCCGTCGGCGTCGGACACCGCGAAGGTCGCCGACGCCTCGGTGATCCTCATGAACGGTGGCCACTACGACGAGTACATGGAGCAGGCCGCCAAGAACAGCTCCGGCACGGTGATCAACGCCTTCGACATCATGGAGGGCGGTCACGAGGAGTCCACCGAAGAGACCGGCACCGACGAGGGTCACTCGCACGAGGTCAACGAGCACGTCTTCTACAATCTGGCCGTCGTCGGAACGGTCGCGACCAAGCTCGGTGAGGCGTTGGCCGCCAAGGACTCCGCTCACGCCGAGACCTACCGCACCAATGCCCTGCGCTTCAACACCGAACTCGCCGCCGTCCGCAATCAGGTGAGCCAGATCAAGGCCGCCCACAACGGGACCAAGGTCGCCCAGACCGAACCGCTGGCCGGCTACCTGCTCACCGAGGCCGGACTCTCCGACGTCTCCCCCGCCGGCTTCACCGCAGCCGTCGAGGAGGGTCAGTCACCCTCGGCCGCCGACCGCGCCGCCCTGCAGGACCTGCTCACCTCCCGCACCGTGAAGGCCTTCATCTACAACACCCAGGCCGTCGACACGGTGACCGAGGCGTTGCTCACCGTCGCCCAAGGTGCGAAAGTACCGGTCGTGAAGTTCACCGAAACGCTGCCCGACGGTGTCAGCGATTACGTCGTCTGGCAGCGCGGTCAGGTCGAGGCCCTCGCGAATGCGTTGAACTCGTCCGGAGCCTGATGACCAGCCCGATCCCCGCCACCCCGAGCCCCGCAACGCCGATCCCGGTCGCCTCGTTTCGCCACGCGCGGCTCGCCTTCGGCGAGCGGGTGCTCTGGGACGACCTGAACCTGACGATCGAGGCCGGCGAGTTCGTCGCCGTCCTCGGTCCGAACGGTTCGGGCAAGACGTCGTTCCTGCGCACCCTGCTCGGCCAGTACCCGCTGAGCGCCGGTGACCTCGACGTCACCGACGCCGTCGGCTACATCCCGCAGCAGCACGCCGACGACGCCGACACCATGGCGCTGCGTGCCCGCGACCTGGTCGGATTCGGCGTCGACGGGGCGCGGTGGGGTATCGGTCTGCGCGGGCGAAGCGAACGCCGACGCATCGTCGACGCCGCACTCGCCGAGGTCGGTGCGACCGCCTACGCCGATGCCCCGGTCGGGCTGCTCTCCGGCGGTGAACAGCAACGATTGCGGGTGGCGCAGGCACTGACCACCGATCCGCAGCTGCTGCTCTGCGACGAGCCGCTGGCCAGCCTCGACCCGGCCAGCCAGGAACGCGTCGTCGAACTCATCGACCGTCGCCGGCGCACCGCGCACACCGCAGTGGTCCTGGTGACGCACGAGATCAATCCGGTGATGCCGTATGTGGACCGGGTGCTCTACCTCGTCGGCGGCCAGTTCCTCGCGGGGCCGCCGGAGAAGGTGATGACGACGGCGACACTCTCGGCGCTCTACGGCAGTCACGTCGAGGTGGTGCGCGTCAACGGCCGCCTCCTCGTCGTCGGCGGCGAAGAGGGCATCGCACACTGCCACGCCGACGAGGAGCATCCGGGCCTGTGAGTACCGTTCTGGCCGCCCGTACCGTCGTGGCCGCCGACGTCGAACTCCGC
Organism: Gordonia sp. YC-XJ4; assembly: GCF_059511865.1. Taxonomy (NCBI): domain Bacteria; kingdom Bacillati; phylum Actinomycetota; class Actinomycetes; order Mycobacteriales; family Gordoniaceae; genus Gordonia; species Gordonia sp. YC-XJ4. The sequence goes on along the minus strand of NZ_CM183447.1, from coordinate 1,167,485 downwards.
GACTTCTGGGACTTCGCCGAGACCGCGCGACTGCTGCACTACGACTTCGTCTGGCAGGCGCTCATCGCGCTGGCGCTGCTCGGCGCACTCTCCGGCGTCCTCGCCCCACTGATCGTGTCGCGGCAGATGTCATTCGCGGTGCACGGCGCCAGCGAACTGTCGGTCACCGGCGCCGCCGCGGCGTTGCTCGCCGGTGTCAGCATCAATCTCGGCGGGGTGATCGGCGCGGTCCTCGCCGCCGCCGTCTTCGGTTTCATGGGAAATCGTGCCCGCGAACGCGATTCGGTGATCGGCGTCGTAATGGCCTTCGGATTGGGATTGGGCGTGCTGTTCCTGGCACTCTACGGCCGCATCGGTGCCGGCTTCGCGCTGCTGACCGGGCAGGTCGTCAGTGTCGGCGTGCACGGGATGACCGCCATCGCGATCACCACCGCCGTGGTGCTGGTGGTCCTCACCGTCATCTACCGTCCGCTGTTGTTCGCCTCGCTGGACCCCCGGGTCGCGCAGGCACGCGGCGTGCCGATGCGTGTGCTGTCGGTGGTGTTCGCGATCCTCGTCGGCCTCGCCGCCGCGCAGGGCGTGCAGATCATCGGGGCGCTGCTGGTGATGTCGCTGATGATCACCCCCGGCGCCGCCGCCGCGCGCCTGAGCGCCAATCCGACGGTCGTGCTGGGCCTGTCGGTGCTATTTGCCGAGATCGCCGCCGTCGGCGGTCTGCTGCTCTCGTTGGCGCCGCAACTACCGGTCTCGGTGTTCGTCACCACGATCTCGTTCGTGATCTACCTCGTGTGCCGGGCGATCGGCTCCCGGCGGACACACGCCACCCGCACCTGACCCCACCACCGGCGCCGAGGTGTCACTCCTCCGGCCCGCCCGGGTTGCACATCGTGTTGATCATCTCCTGCTGCGACACCACCGGGCGGTCGGGTTCGATGTTCCAGCTCGGCTTGTCGGGCGCGACGATCCGCGCGTAGGTCCAGTGGCAGTCGAACTGGGCGCGCATCCCCGGGGTGTCGGCGTTGGGCGCCAGCGCGAGCACCTCGGCCCACGCGACGTCGGCGCCGTTGTCGGAGGTCGTCTTGCGACCCGAGGGCGTCGGATAGATCTGCAGGCTCGGCCCGACCTGCGTCTGCACCCACTGCACGTGATCGATGTACGGCGGCAGGTGCACCGGATCGGTCGTCGGGGACGCCGTCGGCTCGATCCACGACGACGGTGACGAAGCGGTGGGCGAGGAAGCATCCGGCGACGGGGACGATGGCGACAGGGACGTGCTCGGCTCCGAACCCGTCGCAGAGGACGACTCGTCGCCGCAGCCGGCCACGCCGACGAGCAGTACGGCGCAGGCAACGGCGCCGACGACGGAAGCGAGTATTCGGTGCCACGGTTGACGTCTCACCTCCGCGACAATAGTCACCGGAGTAGGCTGCGCGGTGTGCCGAACGGTCGCACTCGCGTACGAACCACGGTGATCAGCCTGGTGCTGGCCGTGGTCCTGTTCGGGCTCAACGCCTGCAGCTACCTCAACCCGGGTTCCGAATCCGGTGCCGAGACCACACATTTCGCCGGACGTGTCGACACCACCCCCACCGGTCTGCACCTCGACGGAACGCCGTGGTGGCCTTCCGGATTCAACGCCTATCAGCTCGGCACCAACTGGGCGGTGAACGCCGGGTGCGGGGCCGAGGTGGATCTGGACCGCTACTTCGGCGCACTGCCGCCGCGCGCCCTCACCCGCTTCAACCTGTATGCGATGTTCGCGGTCAACAAACACACCGGCGGACTGGATTTCGGCCCGCTCGATGCCGTGTTCGCAGCCGCCAAGCGGCACCACCAGATGGTGCTGCCGGTGTTGACCGGCTCGTCGGGCGATTGCGAGGACGGGGTGTTCAAGGACCGGTCCTGGTACACCGACGGATGGCGCACCACCCGCGCCGTCGGTGGGATGACCTACGCCGACTGGATGTCGATCGCGGTGAAGCGCTGGGCCGGCGAAACATCGCTCGCCGGTTGGGAACTCGTCGGTGAGCCGGAGACCAGCAGCTGCGGCGCAGGCGGTTGCGACCTGGCACACCGCACCTGCCAACCCGGCGCGGCGCAGGTTCTGCGCGACTTCTTCGATGCCGCCGGGGCCGCCTTGCGCGACATCGATCGGCGCCACCCCATGTTCGCCGGCTTCACCGGCGGCGACCAATGCGGCACCACCGGCACCGACATGGACATCGTCGCGCAGTCGCCGCATCTCGACGTACTCGACTACCACGACTATCGCAACGACGAGGGCATCCCACCCGCGGGCAGCGACCTAAGCGCGCGAATCGCGTTGGCGCACCGCCTCGGCAAGCCGATCGTCGTCAACGAACTCGGCATCAAGGCCGGTTCGTGCCTGTCGATCTCGACCCGCGCCGCCGAACTACGCACCCGCCTCGCCGACATCCGGCGAGAAGGTGTCGCCGGGGTGTTGCTGTGGGCATTCGTCCCCGATCCGCGCCCCGACGAGTGCACCTACGACATCGGCTACGACGACCCCGCGTGGCGGGTCGTCGACCAGGCGATCGTCTGAGTCGCCCCACGTCGCTCGATCGGTGTCCCTCAGCCCGACCGACTCCCGGTCACCCGGTACACCCGCCAGTCGGGCAGGTCGGCCCCCTGGTTGCGCACGTCGAGGACCCGCACGGCGATCTGCGCACCGTTCTCGTAGAGCGTCGGATAGCGTTGATTGAGGGCGTCGGACAGGCCTCGTCCGGACGCGGGTACCGCCAGCATGTATTGCACCCCTGCGGCTTTGGGGTCGTTGAGGACCTCGACGAAGTCGGAGTCGGACGGGATGACGAATTGTTTGGGCCGTCGCGACTGCACGACGACGGCGAATCCGTAGACGGTGTCGGTGAGCACGCTGCCGTCGGGCAGGTCGAGTGAGTCGAGGTAGCGGGCGAGGGTCCGTTCGGTGGAGAAGCTGCGCACGATCCGTCGTTCGTCGAGATGGCGCTGCGAAACCGAATCCGGGCGCGGCCACACCACCGACGACAGCGCGAACTCCTGCGGCGCGTACTTCGGCGAGGTCATCCCGAATGCCGTGGTGGGCAACGACACCAGCATCACCAGGACCGCGATGGTGCCGGAGAACACGTATCGCCGGATCGGTCCCCCGGTCCAGTGGGCCACCAGAGTGGTGCGCGGACCCTGCCGACGATACGGCGACTGGCGTCGTGCGGGCACGGCCAACAGCGAGACCAGTGCGGCGAGCAGGATCACCGTCATGTAGAACCGCAGGAAACCGAACGTCGAACCCCGTGCGTAGGTGTAGACCTGGAACGCGAGCACCGCGCCGATCATGGCCAGCGGCACCAACACCGCGTACAAACGGCGGTGCCGGGCTCGCACGACCAGGACGAGCACCGCCAGCAGCGGCAACAGGGGCGCGAGGATCGCCAACTCGGTCATCGAGAACCGCAGCGCCTCACCCGCACCGTTGGACCCACTGCCCCCGGATTGCTCGATGATGGCGGCGTTGCCGTATTCGGAGGAGAACTGTGCGAACGCATTTCCGGTGATGAGCCAACCGGTGAAGGCCCATGCGATGAATGCCACACCGGACGGCGCGGCCACCAGCACGGCGTCGAGAAAGGTACGACTGACCCGTTTGGTGCGATCGGCGCGGAAGAAACTGACCCAGGCGACCCCGATCGTGCTCGCCAGCGCCGCCGCACCACCGTCGTAGCGAGTGAGGTAGCTCAACGCCAATGCTATTCCGGCGACCGCCAATTCGTGGACGTCATCGGTGTCGACCCATCGCATGAGCCGCCGCGCCGCCCACGCGAGGCAGAACAGGTAGGGCGCCTCGCTCATGCCGTTGGCGCCGTAGAGCACGATCATCGGGTTCAGCGCGTAACACGCGGTCGCCAGCGTCGCCACCACCGGATCGAGGCCGCGGTCGCGGGCGACCCCGGACACCTGGATCACCGATCCGGCCATGAACGCCGAGGACATCATCACCGCCGAGACCGCGTCGGTGGTCATCTGCGGAATCCACGGGGTCAGTGCGGTGAGCGGGAGTTGCACGATCGCCGTCAGCGGCGTGAAGACGAATCCGATGGCCGCCAGATGCGGACTGCGACTGAACAACACCGACTGTGCGGACTGCACCCGCGAGAGTGCGTCGCCGAAGTACAGGTGCACATCGACCGCCAGGTACAGGCCCACCCCGCAGTAGAGCGCGAACATCGCCACGAACAGCACCAGCACCCGATTTCGGGTCATGCGCCACCACCCGAACCGGTCTCCTCGCCGCCGGAAGCCAACCCGTGCACCGTCTTCTCCCAGTACGACGGATTGAACAGGATCTGCCACATCCCCTTGATCGCGGCGATGCTCATCAGAATCCAGTACGCCGGGACCAGCAGTGCCGAACCCACCAGTTCGCTGCGGTCGTCCTCGCGGATGGCCATCAGGTTCATGTAGAGCGCCGAGCCGTTGCCGAAGACCAGCGAGAGCAACGACAGATAGTAGATCGGACCCCAGAACAGGTGCGCGACAACGGGTGGCTGGCCGGCGATCCACATGATCAGGATCAACCAGAAGACCATGTTCATGCACGCGATGAGCGGGGTGCCCGCGATGAGGAAAGTGAATCGGACCCACGCCACCGGACCGAGGATGTGCCACAACGTGATCGGGTGACGCATGTGCACCAGCCACGTCTGCATGTAACCCTTGTACCAGCGCGATCTCTGCCGAACCCAGTTGATCGCATCGACATTGGCCTCTTCGAGGGTCACCGAATCCAGCACGGCGGTGCGGTATCCGCTGTCGGCGATGCGCACGCCGAGGTCGGCGTCCTCGGTGACGTTGAACGGATCCCACGCGCCGATGTCGTCGAGCACGTCGCGCAGGAAGTGATTGGACGTGCCGCCCAACGGGATCGGGGCGCGGCTGACCATCATGCCGGGCAGCAGGAACCCGAACCAGATGCCGTAGTCGGCGGTGAACCAGCGGGTCAACAGGTTGTCGGTGGCGTTGTGAAAGCTGAGCTTGCCCTGCACGCAGACCACCGAGTCGTCGCCGATGTTTCGGAAAACCCAAACCGCCCTGCGTAATTGGAGCGGATCGGGTTTGTCCTCGGCATCGAAGATGGTGACGATGTCGCCGGTGGCGAAGTGCAGACCGTAGTTGCACGCCTTGGGTTTGGTGCGCGGCTGCGCCGGTGGGGTGAGCACCACCGTCACCACGCCGCCCTCGTCCTCCATCGCGCGCGCGGCCCGGATGGTCGGTTCGTCGTCCTCCTCGAGCAGCAGGAGCACCTGCAATTTGTCCTGCGGATACTCGATCGACTCGACCGCCTTGATGAGGTCGCCGACGACCTCGGGTTCGCCATAGGCGGGCACGAGCACGGTGTAGGGCGGCAGGTCGTCGTCGGACAGGGCGCGGGCCTGCTCGTCGGAGACGGCGATGGCCCCGTTGACCAGGCCGCGTCGGAAGATGACCAGCCGGTCGATCAGCGTGACCACGTAGGCGACGGTGGCGATGCCGATCAGCGTGGCCAGCGTCGGGATCGGGAAGAAGCCGACCAACACGACGATGACGAGCAGCAGGGCCAGGCCGCCGTACTTCTGTGGCCGGGAGAACGCGGTGGATGCCGAGGCGTCGGCGTCGGCGTCGCGGAGCCGTTCGACCGCGTCGTAGAGGGCCTGCTGCCGATAGTCCTCGTCGACGAGCAACTCGGCGACCGGACGCGTCGGCCGGGTGCAACGGCTCCGCGGATCGGCCTCGGTGCGATGCCGGGCCCGCACGGGCGCTCCGGTGTCCTCGGCACTCATGTCCCGGCCTCCCGTCCGGCCGCCTCGACCTGCGCGTCGACGATGCCGGCGGCCAAGCGCACCAACAGATCCCGGTCCTTGTAGGTGGGTGTGGTGTCGCGGATGGCCGCGTTCCCGCGGAACAGCACGGTGAACATGGTGTTGACGTTGCCGACCACGGTGTACGTCGGCGCCGGGAAGTAGGCGTCGGTCTCGTGGTTGTCGACCGACCACAGCACGACCTGCTGGGTGAGGTCACCGTTGTTCCACCACCACGACACGACGGTGTAGCTGAGGTAGCGGGTGTCGTCGATCACCGTCCACATCCAGGCGCGCACACCGTGCGGCATGGGCACCTCCACCGAGGGACCGAACCGGTCGCCGACCATGTCGTAGCGAAAGATGTAGGGGTAGGTCTGCAGCGACAGCGGCCGCCCGGTGTCCACGGAGTCGACGGCCACCCGCCGCGGCCGGGACTGCTTGTCGAACCGGGAACTGCCCTGCCGCTGCACGACCATCTGCCGGTACATCACCGATCCCGAGCTGTAGAAGCGCTCCGCCCAGTCGTACCGACTGACCGACTCCTGCCGCCAGTCGGCGGGCAGGGCCAGCGGCACACCCACCGACATGCCCGGAATGGTCGCGCTCGGCCAGCTCGACGCCGTCACCGGAACCGGGATGAAGGCGATGACAACGGTCGCCAGCAGCAACAACAGCCCGGGCCTGCGGACCCGGGCCAGCGTCGGCGGATGGACGTTGCGTCCCAGTGGCGACCAGCCCAGCCGATGCCGGTTGCGGTAGTCGAAGTACATCACCAGCGACGACATCAGCGCCGCGGCCACCGCAGGCACCACCACCAGCAGAATTCGCTGCAGGCCTTCGACATAGACGTGCATCACGATCAGGATCACCAGTCCGGTGACCAACGACAGTACGGCGCCGATGAAGGCCCGGCGACGGTTGCGTCCGACGGCGATGAGTGTCGCGATCGCGGCGACGACGACCATCACCGCGCCCGCGGCGACCGGGCCGCCGCCCGCGGTGAGGATCACCACCCGCATCGGTACCGGCCAGATCAGTAGCGCCAGCGCCCAGGTCCACCGGAACCGCATCACCGGTCGCAGACCGAACATCACGATCGCCCCGCCGAGCACGAACAACCACAACGCCAGCAGGTCCATGTGCGCGGTGATGTAGGCCTGCGAGTATCGGGGATTGACCATGAACTGCACCGACACCGACAACAGCAACACGATCGCCCCGACGATGGTGTCGGTCTGCCGGTCGTAGATCGGCGGTTCCGGGGTGGGACGCCAGGACTTGCCGATCGCCGCGATCAGCACCAGCGCCAGCAGCACCGGGACGTAGATGATGAGCGTGAGCGCACGCATCTCCGCCAGCACCGCGAGGATGGTGACCCGGAAGGCGATGGCGGTGAGCGCGGCCAGAACCAGCCAGCGCACCGCGAGCACCACCGACGGATGGTCGGCCGGGCGCAGCGACACACCCGGCCGGGCGGGCGCCGGCGGCGGGGTGGTCGGCTCGGTCACCGTCATGGTGGGACCATCACCGCTCGTCCGGGGCGCTGTCGGCGACACCGGCGGCGGACCGGCGGCGACGCAGCACCAGGATCACCGCGCCGGCCACCACGACCGCGGCGACGAGCACGCCGACGATGATGCCGATCGTCGCACCCGTACCGAGCCCCGACGACGCCGACGGACGCGGGGTCGACGCCGCGGCGTCGACGTAGACCGGGTCCTGATCACGCACCTTGATCAGCGCATCCCCGGAAATCGATGTCCACCGGTTGTCGTCGTCGAGCCAGCGCAGCAGGTCATCGAGATCGGAGCCGTCCCCGGTGGACGTCGCCACCAGGACGGTCCGGTCGCCGGACTGCGTCGCCTGCAACGATCCGTACCGCAGCGCCGGGGTCAGGGTGATCTGCGCCGACGACCCGCTCGCGGCATGCACCGTCACCGTGCCGCCCGACGAGCTGACCGGCAGGGTCAGATCGGGCAGGCCCCGACCATCGGCCGAGATCAGCACGGCCGGCTGCTGCGACGATGCGGCGTCGGCCATCGACACCACGTCGAGCCCCAGCGGGACGACCGACAGCCGCTGCAGACCGGCGGCGATCTCCACACCGCGGCTGACGTCGCCGACATCGCCCTTGGTCCAGGCCAGCTTGGCCCACGGCATCAACGATTCGGGGACCGATCCGAGTCCGGCCGGTTGCGGCGGATCGGCGACGTCGCTGGTGATCTCGCCGGCCGAACTCAACGACAGACTCGAGCGCGAGCCGTTCCCGCAGCCCTCGTTCACCCCGCCGCGCTCGAGCGTGACGGTGAGCTGGGTGAAGCGGGTGACCGCGTTGTCGGGCAGGTCGACCCAGCTGTTGAAGGTCCCCGAGGAGTCCGTCGGCAGTGTTGCGATGACCCGCCGGCCGATGCGCACCGAGATCACGGCGTTGTCACCACCGGCCGGTGCGTAGGAGCCGATCAGCTGGATCCGGATGTTCTTGGACGGACGGCCCAACCGGGTCTGATCGATCCCCACCGAGATCGACGGCCAGGTGTTGGAGACGACCTGTTGGTCACCGATGCCGAGATCGGCGAGGGTCTGCACGTCCGGCGCGAGCTGCGGGGCGTCGAAGAGGGGGCCGCCGACCGCCGACGAACTCGCGGCGATCGAGGCGAGATTGCTGGTCAGCATGCGCGCCTGGGCGACGAGCTGATCGGCGGGGCCCCCGACGACGAGATACGCCGAGCCCTGCGGGCCGCTGCGCAACGACAGCCCCGCCGGCGCCGACGAGTCGATGACGATCTGACGTTCGAGCGGCCCGGGAGCCGTGGGCGGTGTGAGATCCGAGCGGGGACGCGCGACGGTGGTCACCGGCACCGACGCGGTTCCGTAGTGCGCGACGACAGCCGCGGCGAGGTCCACGGCCGCTGCGCCCTCGGCCTGCTTCACGTCGTCGGGAATGACGAGGGTCAATTGCCGAAGAATCGGCGGCAGGAATTGCGCGACGGTCTGCGGAATGGATTCTCGCCCGGTGAACGACACCACCGCACCGGAGAGGGTGAATGCATTGTCGGGCTCGAATTGGCAGATTCCCTGAACGGTCAGATAGGCGCGCAACGTGATGTCTGCGGCGTCTGCGCTGACGGTGACACCGGCCAGTGGCAGGACGATCTGCGCGTTCGGTGCGTTCGGGATCGGGGTCCGCGAGATCAACCGCGACCCTTGCATGACGTCGACGGTGCCGCCGGTGACGAACGACGGCAACGACACCGTGCCACGCAGTTCGTCGGGATTCAGATTGTCGGGCACCGGAATCGACAGCGACACCTCCCCCTGTTGGCCGGGAAAGGTGATGGTCGGTGACGAGCCGATCTGCTCGAGGGACATCGGTGGCGGCGGGTCGCCCGGCACCGCGTGGACGAATGCCGCAGGCCCGGCGGCGAGCCCGAGGACGAGCAGGCACACAGTCACTGCGCGGACAATGGGGGTGACGCGCACACGAAAGATCATGGGTTCCTTCGACGGCCGGCATTTCTCGATGACGCGATCTCCCGAGAATTCTCGCGGTTTATCGAGTCTGGTGAAGTCACCGTATCGGTAAAGACCGCCGCATGTGCGCCTTCGGTCGGGCGACACACGGCGGGCGCGTGGCGCGCGGCTCGTCCGCGGGCGGACCGATGCCGTTTCGACTCTCAAACGTTCTCACCGCGCTACGGGGACTCTGGGAGCATGGGCGCCATGCCCACCGAGTTCCTCCTCCGACGCAGCGCGCCATGTCCCCGACATCCGCGATGACCCGTTCCGGGATCCGCGTCGGCGACCGCGTCGACGCCGGCTGCTACATCGACGTCGACGGCGCCCTGATCTGGCACTTCGTCGGCGGCGACCCGGCCGGGGCGCCGACGGTTCTGTTACACGGCGCCTTCGCGTCGGCGGCGACGTGGGGTGCGCAGATCGCCGGATTCACCGATGCCGGTCTGCATCTGTTCGTTCCCGAACGCAGCGGCCACGGCCACAGTCCGGACATCGCCGGGCCGTGGTCGATGGATGCGATGCTCGCCCAGATCGTCTCCTATCTCGAGACGGCGGTCGGGGTGCCGGCCAATCTGGTCGGCTGGAGCGACGGCGCGATGCTCGCGCTCCTCGTCGCGCGGGTGCGCCCCGATCTGGTGTCCCGGGTCGTACTCACCTGCAATTACATCAACTCCGCAGGACGCGACGCGCCCGAGTTCTTCTCCCGGATGACCGATCGGGATCCGGATCTGGTCGACTTCCTGCGCGGCACCTACAACGAGGAAAGCCCGGACGGCCCAGAGCATTTCGACACGGTGTACGCGAAAACCGAGGACTTCCTGATCAACGGACCGGACTACGCGGTCACCGAGTTCGCCGAAGTCGACGCACCCGTGCTGGTCGTCGCCGCCGACCGTGGCGTGGTGCACCTCGAACAGAGCCTGGAATTGTCGCGCACGTTGCCCCGCGGACGGCTCGCGATTCTCCCCGGCACGCACATCCTGCCGATCGAGTCACCGGAACTGTTCAATCCGCTGGTGCTGTCGTTCCTGATGTCGGACCCGCCGAGTCAGTGGACTCCGTAAATCACCGGACTCCGTGACCGCTGGACTCCGTGATCGCTGGATTCCGTGACCGCCGGGAGACCCGGCTGCTCAGACGTCGAGCGCGGCGACGTCGGACGGCGCCTCCGGTGAACCGCCGGACGCGACGAGGAGTTGACGCCCCCGATCCCACGCCTGCCGGCGCGACGCGTCCGGGTCGGACTCGACGTGGCTGGTGCGGTCGAGCACCATCACCGGCCGATGCGCCGCGTCGTAGGCGGGCCAATCCGGCCCGGGAGGCCGCCCGCGAGCGAAATCGCCCCACCGGGACTGCATCTCGTCGACCATCGCGCCCGCGGCGCGCCAGTCGGCCGTCGCCAGCCCGGCGAACACCGGCATCCGATATCCGCCGAACACCGCGAACAACTCGGTTGCGTGCGTGGCGCCGAGTCCGGCGCGCGCGAGGGCACGCGTATGGAAGTCGAAGCGGTACACATACGTCGGTGCCACCGCGCGATGAGCGTCGGCGAAGGCGGTGACCGGAGCCCAGAAGATGCTGTCGGCGGTCAGCCGCAACTGGTCGTCGGGGCCGCCGGCGTACTGGTTCATGATCTCGTCGCGCGCGGTCTCGTCCTGGATGGCCAGCAGGGTGCGTTGGGTGTCGGGCAGCAGATTCCAGAACTTGTCGAAGAGTTTGCCCTCGTCGCGGTTGGTGCCGATGATCAGCGGGACCGGCGCGGTGTTGCCGTCGCGGGCCGCGGCATACGGCGACTGCGGTAGGGACGGCACGCCGTAGGCCGGTCCGAACGGGGTCGGTTCGACACTGTCGGCGTGGCGGGCGAAGCCCATCAGCCGACCGCCGGCGCGGTGGAGTTCCTCAGGGGTGGCGGCGTCGAGGCGCCGGGCCGCCTCGTGCGGGTCGATCGGCTCGCGCGGGCTGGTGGCGTCGGTGCTGCGCCGGTTCGGATCGGCCAGCAGGCGCAGGAACTCGTCGGCGAACAACGCGGCGCTCTCGCGGGAGATCGCCAGGTCGGTGGCCGGGCTCTCGGCGATCGCCCGGTGGAACAGTCCGCGTGCGCCGGGCGCGGCGAGCAGGCACAACACCGAGGTCCCCCCGGCGGACTCGCCGAAGATGGTGACGTTGTCGGGATCGCCGCCGAAGGCCGCGATGTTGCGCTGCACCCATTGCAGGGCGGCGATGTGGTCCTTGAGACCGGGGTTCTCGTCGAAGTGCCGTTCCGGCGTCGAATAGCCGCTGAAATCGAGCATCCCGAACGGCCCGAACCGGTACTGGATGGTGACCACGACGACGTCCTGCGCACGTGCGAGGTGCGTGCCGTCGTAGAGCGGGGTCGCCGCGGTGCCCAGGATGTAGGCGCCGCCGTGGATGAACACCATCACCGGTCGGGGCGCGCTCGCCACGGTGTCGGGGGCGACGACGTTGAGGGTCAGGCAGTCCTCGCTCACCGGCTGGAATCGTCCGAGGCCGGTCGCGGTGAGCAGTTTGTCCTGCACCGCGGCGTCGCCGAAGTTCTCGCAGCGCCGCACGCCGGGCCACGGGGCCACCGGTTGCGGGGCGTCACAACGTCCACCGCCGACCGGCGGCGCCGCATACGGAATGCCCCGCCAGGCGACGGTGCCGCGCCGTGAACGCCGGCCGCGGACCCCGGACACGATCCCCTCCGCGGTCGAGACCCTGGTGTCGGCCACTGCGGTGTTCGGAACTCCCATGCTGTCGAATCTACAATGCGGCAGTGACGTCGAACACTGTGCGTGTGGCCGCCGGGCAGGAGGTCGGGCGGTCGGTCGACCTCAACGCCGACCTCGGTGAGGGCGTCGGCGACGACGAGGCGATGCTGGCGATCGTCACCAGCGCCAACGTCGCCTGCGGCTTCCACGCCGGCACTCCCGCCGAACTGCGTGCGACGTGCCGCGGGGCCGCGGTGTCCGGGGTACGCGTCGGCGCGCAGGTCTCCTACCCCGACCGCTCCGGATTCGGCCGGCGGTTCATGGACATCGCCCCGGCCGAACTCACCGCCGACATCCTCTACCAGATCGGCGCCCTGCAGGGCCTCGCGAGATCTGTCGGCGTCGAGGTCACCTACGTCAAACCGCATGGCGCGCTGTACAACTCGATCGTGCACCACACCCGGCAGGCCGACGCCGTCATCGACGCGCTGCGCGAGCTCGGCGCCACCCTGCCGTTGATGGGGCTTGCGGGATCACCGGTGCTGCACCGTGCCCGCGACGCCGGACTCCCCGTCATCGCCGAGGCGTTCGCCGACCGCGCCTACACCCCCGACGCCACCCTGGTGCCGCGCACCGAGCCGGGCGCCGTGCTCACCGACAGCCGCGAGATCGCGCAGCGCGTCGTACGGCTCGTGTCCGAGGGCACCGTGGTGGCCGTCGACGGTTCGGTGCTGCGCGTCGACGCCGAGTCGATCTGCCTGCACGGCGACACCCCCGGCGCCGTCGGACACGCCCGCGAGGTGCGGGAAGCGTTGCGGCTGGCCGGGATTCGGGTCAGCGCCGGGTCATAGCGCGTTACGCCAGCCGCCGCTGCCGTGCGAACTCGGCGAGCACGACTCCCGCGGCCACCGACGCGTTGAGACTCTCGACGTCGCCGGCCATCGGGATCGACAGGATCGAGTCGCAGGTCTCGCGGACCAGTCGCGACAGGCCCTTGCCCTCGGAACCGACGACGATGACGGTGGGTCCGGTGCCGTCGTAGGCGTCAAGCGTCACGTCCCCCTCCGCGTCGAGACCGACGAGTTGCGCACCCGTCTCCGCCCAATCCTTGAGCGTGCGAGTCAGATTCGGGGCCTGTGCGACGGGCAACCGGGCCGCCGCACCCGCCGACGTGCGCCACGCCACCGCGGTCACCGACGCGCTGCGTCGCTGCGGGATGAGCACCCCGTGCCCGCCGAAGGCGGCGACGGAGCGGATGACCGCCCCCAGGTTTCGGGGGTCGGTGATGTTGTCGAGCGCCACCAGCAGCGGCGGGGTGCCGCTGTCGAGGGCATCGCGCATCAGATCGTCGGGGTGGACGTAACTGTACTCCGGGACCTGCAGGGCGATGCCCTGGTGCATACCGTTGGCCGACAACCGATCCAGCTCACCCTTGCCCACCTCGAGGATCGAGATGGCGCGGTCGGCGGCAAGCTTGACCGCCTCGGCGACCCGGTCGTCGGGATCACTGCCGGTGACGACGTACAAAGCGGTCGCCGGCACGTCGGCACGCAGGCACTCGACGACGGGGTTGCGACCCAGGACGTACTCGGGCCCGTCGTCCTTGCGCGACCTCGGCCGTCCCGCAGTGGTTTTCGCGGCGGCCTTGGCGCGCTTGTGCGCCGGATGGTACGGACGGTCGACGGCCTTCGGGGTGGCCCCACGCCCTTCGAGTCCGCGGCGTCGCTGACCGCCGGAGCCGACGGTCTGCCCCTTCTTGCTGCCGTCCTTGCGCACGGCGCCTTTGCGTTTCGAGTTGCCCGCCATCTACTCCCGGCCTTTCAAGCTCCATTGTGCCCCGTCGGGGGTGTCGGTCACCTCGATACCGGCCTGCGCCAGTCGGTCTCGTACCGCGTCGGCGGTGGCCCAGTCCTTGTCGGCGCGCGCCTGCGACCGCCGGGCCAGTTCGGCCTGCACGAGCACGTCGAGTGCCGACGTGGCCGCCGAGTCGTCGGCGGCGTCGGAATGCCAGTGCGGGTCCAGCGGATCGACGCCGAGAATGCCCGTCATGGCCCGCACCGCCGATGCCGCGGACAAGGCCCCGGGCCCGTCGCCGCTCTCGAGGGCGGTGTTGCCGTGACGCACGGTGTTGTGCACGACGGCCAGCGCCGCGGGCACACCCAGGTCGTCGTCGAGGGCGGCCGCGAACTCGGCGGGTACCTCACCCACGCCGACCTCCGACACGCGCGAATGCACGCGCTCGACAAAGGATTCGACGCGTCGATAGCCTGCGGCCGCCTCGGTCAGGGCGCCGTCGGAGTACTCCAGCATCGAGCGGTAGTGGGCACTGCCGAGGTAGTAGCGCAATTCCACCGGCCGCATGCGCGCGAGCATCGCCGGGATCGACACCACATTGCCCAGCGACTTGCTCATCTTCTCCCCGCCCATGGTCACCCAGCCGTTGTGCAGCCAGAACCGGGCGAACGGGTCGCCGGCGCCGTGCGCCTGGGCGATCTCGTTCTCATGGTGGGGGAAGATGAGATCCATTCCGCCGCAGTGGATGTCGAATTCTGCACCGAGCAGCGAGGTGGCCATTGCCGAGCACTCGAGGTGCCAGCCCGGACGTCCCGCTCCCCACGGGGTGGGCCACGACGGCTCGTCGGGTTTGGCCGCCTTCCAGAGTGTGAAATCGCGCGGGTCGCGTTTGCCGGTGCCCGCGCTCTCGCCCTGATGGACGTCGTCGAGTTTGTGACCCGAGAGCGCACCGTACTCGGGCAGGCTGCGCACGTCGAAATAGACGTTGCCGTCGGCGGCGTAGGCGTGGCCGCGTTCGATGAGACGCTCCATGTAGGTGACCATCTGCGTGACGAATCCGGTGGCCCGCGGCTCCCCCGACGGCGGCAGCACGCCGAGCGCGTCATAGGCCGCGGAGAACTCCCGCTCGTGGGTGGCCGCCCACTCCCACCACGGGCGTCCGGCCTCGGCGGCCTTGCGCAGGATCTTGTCGTCGACATCGGTCACGTTGCGGACGAACAGCACGTCGTCGCCGCGGTGCAGCAACCAGCGGCGCAGGATGTCGAAGGCGATGCCGCTGCGGACGTGACCGATGTGCGGAACTCCCTGGACCGTGGCGCCGCACAGGTAGATCGACACATGCCCGGTGTGCAGGGGCACGAAGTCGCGTACCTCCCGGGTGGCGGTGTCATACAGGCGCAGGGTCACGACGTGCGATTCTACCCGGATCGATGCCCGTGACCGCCCACCCCCGGTGGCGGCGTCCGAGGTCACGAGGAACCCGGGGCCTCATAACCGCGCAGGGCTTCGACCTTCGCCGCCGACGAGCTCGCCGGGTCGAATTCGTGATCGAGCCATTCGTGGGTGAGTTTGCGGGCCAGCTCCAGCCCGATCACCCGTTCGCCGAAGCAGAGGATCTGGGCGTTGTTCGACAGCACCGACCGCTCGACCGAGTAGCTGTCGTGCGCGGTGACGGCGCGGATGCCGGGCACCTTGTTGGCACTGATCGCCACCCCCAGCCCGGTGCCGCACACCAGTAACGCCCGGTCGGCCTCCCCGGCGGCCACCCGCCGCGCGGCATCCACCGCGACGTGCGGATAGGCGGTGTGCTCACCGTCGACGACGCCGACGTCGATGACCTCGGCGACCCGCTCGTCGGCCTCGAGATCGGCCTTGAGTGCTTCCTTGTAGTCATAGCCGGCGTCGTCGGCGCCGACCACGATCCGTATCCCGGTCATCGGTGGTCTCCTTTCGCACCGGTACCGACCCCGACGCCGGTCGGGGTCATGCTCGCCGCGACGGTGCTCAGACACATCGCCAGCGAGGTCGCGCCCGCGTCGGGGGTCCCGATGCTGCGCTCGGCCAGCGGTCGCGCCCGTCCGACATTGGGTCGCAGATCGGCGGTGTCGGCCGCGGCGGCGGTGGCGACCTGCGCTGCAGCACGCCAGGCCTGCGGCCAGGGCTCCCCATCCCGTACCCGGCGATCGAGGTCGTCGGTGAAGGGGTGCAGCGCGTCGAGCATCGTCTTGTCACCCGGTGCCGCCTTGCCCAGCCGCACGATCGCGTCGTAACCGTCGCGTACGCCGGCGACCACGGTCGCCCCGTCGGGCCGGCCGCGATCGCCGATCCGCGCGCCGACGGCGCCGAGCAGCGCGCCCCACAGCACCCCGGAGGTGCCGCCGGCTCGTGCCGCCCACTGCGAGCCGGCCGCACGCAACACCGTGCCGGCGCCGGCGTCGGCGAGCACCTCGGCCATCGACGCCAGCGCGCGCGCCACCGCGCGGCCGACCGATCGGGCGTCGTCGTCGGCACGCGCGGCCGCCTCGGTGAGGTCGTCACCGGCGGCCTCGTCGTGTACCGAGCGAGGAGTACCGGCGTCGGTGTGCGCCGCACCCTTGCGGTATGCCGGCGTGTCGGCCGGTGCGCGCCAATATCTTTCGAGTTCGTCGTCGAGCCACATGAGGGTCAGCGAGCAGCCGGCCATGTCCAGGCTCGTCACCAGTTCGCCGACCTCGGGCTCGACGACGGTCAGTCCGCGCTCGCGCAGCAGCGCCGAGACCGTGCCCCACACGACGAACAGCTCCTCGTATTTGGTGCGGCCGAGCCCGTTGAGGATCACCGCGACCCGGTCGCCGGCGCCCGCGGGCGCGTGCGCGCAGACGCCGTCGACGAGGGTGCGGGCGAGCTCGGCGGCGCTCGGCAACGGCTCGTCGGACACTCCGGGCTCCCCGTGGATGCCGAGCCCGATGCCCATGGTGCCGTCGGGCACGGTGAACAGCGGTTCGTCGGCGCCGGGCATGGTGCATCCGCCGAAGGCAACACCGAGCGTGCGGGTCGCCGTGTTCGCGGCGTCGGCGACGCGCACCACCCCGGCCATGTCGAGGCCGTCGGTGGCTGCCGCACCCGCGCACTTGAACACGGTGAAGTCGCCGGCGATCCCCCGACGGCGGTCCTCTTGTCCGTCGGGGGCGCTCGCCACGTCGTCGGTCACCGCGAAGTAGTGGGCGTCGATGCCCTCGGCGCGCAATTGCTCGACGGCCAGACCGAAGTTCATGACGTCGCCCGCATAGTTGCCGGTGATCAGCAGCACTCCGGCGTCGCCGTGTGCGGCGCGGGCGACCGAGGCCGCCTCGTCGGCCGACGGGGAGGTGAAGATGTTGCCGACGACGGCACCGTCGGCGAAACCGGTGCCGACGACCCCGCAGAACGCCGGGTAGTGACCCGAGCCGCCGCCGACGACGACGGCCACCTTCCCGGCGGGTGTCGTGGTGGCGCGCACGACGCCGCCGAGCACGCCCATCACCTGCTCGGCGTTGGCGTCGAGGAATCCGGCCAGCATGTCCTCGGTGAAGCGGGCGGGATCGTTGTAGAGGGTGGTCATCGCAGTCGTGCTCCGGTCTCGGTGTCGAAGAGGTACACGCGTTCGGCGGGTGCGGTGATCCGCACCCGATCCGACGTCGCGTAGGTGTCGGCGGCGGGGGTGACCACCACGAAGCCCTCCTCGATCCCGCTCACCGTGGTTGTCGTCATCCCGAACTCCAACAGATGCTCGAAGTAGGCGACCTCGGCGGCGATTCCGGTCTCGACACCGTCTCCGGTGTCCGTACCGGGCCCGGGGTGGAGGACGCAGTCCTGTGGGCGCACCCCGACGGTCACCGCGGTGCCGTCGGCCACGGAGGTCACCTCGGTTGCCAGAGAACCTGCACGCGTACCGATCTCGACGCGGACCCGCCCGTCGCGGACACGGGCCGTACCCGGCAGCACGTTGATCTGCGGTTCGCCGACGAACTGCGCGACGAAGAGGTTGGCCGGGTCGTCGAAGACCTCGTCGGGGGTACCGAACTGCTGGACGATCCCGGCGTCCATCACCGCGAGACGGTCGGCCAGCGACAGCGCCTCGACCTGGTCGTGGGTGACCACGATCGTGGTGTAGCCGAATTCCCGTTGCAGAACCTTCAATTCGCGGCGGACCCGGTTGCGGGCGGAGGCGTCGAGGTGGCTCAGCGGCTCGTCGAGCAACAACACCGGCGGATTGCGGACCAGGGCACGGGCCAGCGCCACGCGCTGCTTCTGCCCGCTGGACAAACCGGCCGGGCGCAGCGAGAGCAGGTCCTCCATGTCGAGGCGCCGTGCGATCGACTCGACCATCTGCTCGGCTCCGGAAACCTTGCGGGCCTTGAGTCCGTAGAGGAGGTTCTCCTTGATCGACAACGGCGGATACAGCGCGTAACTCTCGAAACCCACACCGATCCCGCGTTTGGCGGCCGGCAGATCGGAGATCTCCCGCTCGCCGATCCTGATCGAACCGCTGGTCACCGTCTCCAGGCCGGCGATCATCCGCAGCGTCGTGGTCTTGCCGCAGCCGGACGGGCCGAGCAGCGCCACCAGCTCGCCCGGTTCGATCACCAGGTCGATGCCCTTGACCGCGGTGAACTCCCGACGCCCGCGCGCGGCATAGGTTTTCACCAACGCGCTCAGGGTCAGGCTCTGCGCCGTCTGCCCGGCGTCGGCCGATGATGAGGTCTTGGCGGTGCGGGTGAAACTCATCGGGCCACCTCCACGGTGTCGGATCGATCGGTGGACAGTCGGGCGGTGTCGCCGTCGCCCGCGGCAAAGAAGTGCAGATCGTGGTGCGCCACCGACATTCGCGCATCGGAGCCCTCGCCGACGCCGTATCGGCCGGTGGTCAGGGCGATCACCTGTTCACCGGCGACCGTGAGCGTCAATTCGATGTTGCGGCCGAGTCGCTCGGCGAGCTGCACATGACCGCGCATCTCCACGTCCACCGCGGGATCGATCTCCGAGCCGCGAATGTGGATGTCGCACGGCCGGATTCCGACGCGAAGTCGGTCGCCGCGATCGGCGTCGAGACCTGCCGGTACGGGCACCCGCAGGCTGCCGTCGCCGAGTACCACCGCGCCGTCGTCGATGACGCCGTCGAGCAGGTTCATCTCCGGCTGGCCGAGGGATCGGGCGACGAAGGTGTCGGCCGGACGGTGCCAGATCTGCGCGGGGGTGCCGATCTGGATCAACGCACCCGCTCGCATCACGCCGATGCGGTCACCGAGTGCCAACGCCTCCTGGTAATCGTGGGTCACATAGATCGTGGTCGTATCCGACACCGCGCCCAACTGCTTGAGTTCGGCACGCATCGCGGCCCGCAGCTTGGCGTCGAGGTGGCTCAGCGGTTCGTCGAGGAGGTAGACGTCGGCCGGCCGTACCAGGACCCGGCCCAGCGCCACGCGCTGGCGCTGTCCGTTGGACAGTTCGCGTGGGAAGCGGTCCAGTAGATGGTTGATACCCAGCGTGGTGGTGACCTGCTCGATCCTCGTGGCGCGTTCGGCACTCGAATAACGGCCGGTACGACCGGATTTCAACGGGGAGGCGAGGTTGTCGGTCACCGTCTTCTGCGGGTACAGGGCGTAACTCTCGAAGGCCATCGCCACATTGCGGTGGTAGGGCTCCACGCGCGTCATGTCGGTTCCGCCGATGTGCACCGACCCGGCGTCGACGTCGACGAGGCCGGCGATCGACTTGAGCGTCGTGGTCTTGCCGGCACCACTGGGGCCGAGGATGACGAAGAACTCACCGTTGTCGATGCTCACCGAGAGGTCGTCGACGGCGGTCACCGGGCCGAATCGTTTGGTGATCCCGGTCAGATCGAGTGTGGCCATCAGGCTTTCACCGCCCCGAACGACAGGCCGCGGACCAGGTAGCGCTGGATCGTCAAGGCCAGCACCAACGGCGGTAGTGCGGCGATGATGGCCGCGGCCGCGGTGAGGTTGTAATAGGCCTGACCGCCACCGCCGAGGAACTTGGTGATCGCGACGGTCACGGTGCTCGCGCTGCTGTCGGCGAGGATCAACGGGAAGATGTAGTTGTTCCAGGCGAAGATGAACGCCAGCAACGCCGCTGCCGCGATCCCGGGACGCACGATCGGCAGGGCGACCATCACGAAGGCCCGGCGGCGGGTGTAGCCGTCGAGGAGTGCGGCCTGCTCGAGATCCTCGGGCAGGTCCTGGAAGTAGGACCGCAGAATCCACACCACGAGCGGCATCGTCACCAGTTGCAGCACCCAGATCATGCCGACCTTGGTGTCGAAGAGCCCGATCTGGTTGTAGATGACGAACAGTGGCACGATCACCATGAGTTCGGGGGCGAATCGGAACGAGAGCATCTGGAACATCAGGTCGTTGCTGCCGCGGTACTGCCAGCGTCCCGCCGCGTAGGCGGCCGGGATGCCGATGACCAGCGAGACGATCACCGCACCACCGCAATTGATGAGGCTCGTCAGCAACGAGGCCTTGAAGTCGACACTGGTCAGTTCGGTGCCCCGGCTCGACAGGACGGTACCGAAGTTCTCCCACGTCGGACTGAACCGGAAGAACGTGGTGGTCTGCTGCGAGTCGTTCTTCAACGCCAGCAGGAACATCCACACGATCGGGAACAACGAGAAGATGAACCAGACGATGACGGTGAGATCGGCCGCCACCGACGACAGGGTGAATCGTTTACGGCCCGGAAGCAATTCGTTCGGGGCCAGAGAGGGAAGCTTGAGTTTCGGCATGATCAGGACTCCGCTCCGGCAGCACGACGCTGCGCCTTGCCGAGCACACCGACGAGGATGCGCGCGGTGATGAACACGATGATCCAGAGCAGCAGCATGTAGGTGCTGCCGCGCGAGTAGTCGAGGTTGATGATCGAGTCCTCGAAGGCCCCGATCTGCAGGGTGCGGGTGGCCACCCCGGGCCCGCCCGCGGTCAGCACGTAGATGTGGTCGAACACCTTGAGGTTGTCCATGAACCGGAAGATGACCGCGACCAGGATGTAGGGCCAGATCATCGGCAGCATCAGTTTGCGGAACATGTAGAACCAACTCGCGCCGTCGACCTCGGACGCCTCGAACGGCTCCTTGGGCAACGAGCGGATGCCGGCGAGGACCAGGATCGCGACAAGCGGCGTGAAGATCCACAGGTCGACCAGGATCACCGACCACAGGGCGTGCTGACTGGAGAGCCAGTCGAAGGTGTTGCCCAGCCCGAGTACGTGATTGAGCACGCCGGACTGTGGGTTGAACATCAGCTTCCAGATCACGCCCGCGATCACCGGGGCGATCATCAGCGGCAGGATCAACACCTTCTCGAAGATCCGCCCGATGATGCTGGAGCGGTTGAGCAGCAACGCCAGTCCCACACCGAGAACGGTTTCGACCGCGGTGGCCACGACGGCGAAGATCGCGGTGACCGAGACGCTCTTCCAGAACACCTGGTCGCCGAGCACCGAGGCGAAGTTGCGGAAACCCACGAACTGCGGATGCGGGTTCACCGCCGCGTAATTGAGGAATGCGTAGTAGGCGCCGACGACGAACGGATACAGGATGCCGATGACGATGACCAGCGCCGGCAGCGACAGCAGATACGGGCGGAGTCTACGGCGCCAGACCGGGACCTGCGGGAGTGCGCGTCGCGGGGCGCCGACCGGCTCGTCGGGTCGGGTGGCCGACGCCTTGGGCGTCTGAGTGATCATGACATTCCCCTACAGGTTGACCTTGGACGTACTTGTCTTGGCAAGGCTGTGCAGCCGGGCGGCCGCGTCGCCGCCGCCGTAGATGTCCTGCAGCGCCACAGCCCAATTGGTGGTGGTGTCGAAGAACTTCTTCTGCGGTGTGAACTGGATCCTCGACGACCCGATCACCTTCTCGAAGGTGTCGAGGTAGCCGGGCTGATCGGCCGCGACCTTCTTGAACGTGGTGTCGAAGACCGATTGCCGGACCGGGTCGGCGTAGATCCCGCCCTGCACGGCCTTGTTCATCGACTCCTTGCCGGTGGCCCACTGGATGAACAACCACGCCGGGAGCTTGTTGGTGGAGTGGGCGTTCATCGCCCAGCTCCAGGTCCACAGGTTGGTCTTGTAGTTGCCGTCGGGGCCGGCCGGGCCCGGATACCACCCGAGATTGCCGGCCTGCGCGCTGGCGCCCGGCTTGTTCTTCGGGTATGTCGCCGAGTCGGCGTCGTAGACCATCATCGCCGTCCCGTCGCCGAGATCACCGGTGGCATTGGGATAGTCGTAGGTGGTCCACGACGTCGGTCCGGCCTTGTGCTGCATCTCGATCCACTTCGTGGTGAAGTCGATGGCCTGGGTGCTGTCCATCTCGGCGATGAGCTGCTGCCCGTCGAAGCGGTAGTCAACCGCCCCCTCGCGGGTGTACTGGGTCATGAAACCCGGGTGGATGGTGGCCCAGGACTTCGATCCGCGGGTGGCGATGCCGTACCGGTTCTGCGAGCGGTCGGTGAGGTCGACGGCGAGTTGGATGAAGTCGTCGAACCGATCCGGCAAGCGGATTCCGCGCTTGTCGAAGTAGGCCTTGTTGTAGGCGACGACGTTGTTCTCGAATCCCCAGGGGATCGCCCATTGCCCGCCGGTCCCCAACGGGGAACCGGTGCGGAAATCCCAGCGGGTCGAGTTACGCAATCCGTCGAAGATGTCCTCGAAGTCGTAGTCGGCGTCGGTGGCTGCCGAATTCTGTAGCCACGGACCGAGATCCTCGATCCATCCGGGCGGTCCGTACTGCCAGATGAAGTACGCGCCGAGCATGAAGGCGTCGTGTTTGCCGGTGCCGCCTGCCAATTCGGTGTTCAGCTTGGTGAAGTAGTCGGCCTCGGGCACGAGATCGACGTTGACGTTGATCCCGGTGAGTTGGGTGAACTCCTTCAGCAACGGCTGATACGACTGCTGATACGGGTGCGGTGTCTGCAGGATGTTGATCGTCGCCCCGGATGCCTTGCGCCAGTCGAACGAGCCCGCCACCTCCGAGGCCCCGTTGGGCACCTCACCGCCGCCGCCGATGCCGCAGGCGCCAAGCACGGGTACCGCGGCTGCGGCGGCGCCGGCGACGCCCATGGCGCGCAGGAAGTTTCGGCGTGACAGGTCCGGACCGCCGAGGTTTCGCTTCCTCATCACGATTTGTCGTTCCCTTCGTGGGTTCTCACGTGCTGGGTCATGCCGGCGCTCACGCGGGGATCAGCGAGACCTTCACCGACTCCGTGCCGTTGGCGACGAGGTCGAGTCCTGTCTGAAAGTCCTGCAGCGGAAGCTGATGGGTGCAGATCTGGTCCATCGGCAGCACCCCGGACTCGATCATCCGGATGGCGGCGGGCCAGCAGTAGGGCCCCAGGTGTGCTCCGAGGACGTCGAGTTCCTTGTCGTCGCTGATGATGCTCCAGTCGACGGACACATCGCTGCCGAAGACGCCGTACTCGACGTAGCGGCCCAGTTTGCGCAGCAGGTTCAGTCCTTGTGGAACCGCCGACGGGTGACCGGTCGCCTCGAGGTAGACGTCGGCGCCGTAGCCGTTGGTCAGTCCCCGAATCCGTTCGGCGACATCGGTCTCGGCGATGTTGAGGGTGATGTCGGCGCCGCACCGCGCGGCCAGGTCCAGCTTCTCCGGCGCCATGTCGAGGGCGATGACGTGCTTGGGGCTCTTCGCGCAGGCACCGGCGATCATACCCAGACCGATGGGCCCGCAGCCTGCCACCACGACGGTGTCGGCGAAGGTGATCTGCGCCCGCTCGACCGCGTGCAGCGAGCACGAGAGTGGCTCGGTGAACGCGGCATGCGCCGGCGGGATGTCGGGCGACACCTTGTGCACCAATGCTTCTGCGGGGTAGACCATGTAGCTCGCCATGGCTCCGGGGGTACGGCGTTTGAATCCGTAGAGATCATGCGGCGCGCACATGTGGTACTGACCGCGCTTGCAGTACAAGCATTCCCAGCACGGCACGATCTGCTCGGAGACCACCCGATCACCGACGTCGATTCCCCATCGCTGCGCTGCTGTGTCGTCGAGTTCGACGACGCGCCCAACGAATTCGTGTCCGGGGATCACCATCGTCTCCGCCCAGGCCGGACGGTTCTCGTCACCCCAGAACTTGGCCGCCCCGTGATAACACTTGAGGTCGCTGGCGCAGATGCCGACCGCCTCGACCCTGATCAACGCCTCACCGGGACCCGGCCGCGGGACCGCGACCTCCTCGAGCCGATAGTCCTGCGGGCCGTGGCACACCACGGCCTGCATCTTCTCCGGAATCTGTTCGGGCATTCGTCCTCCTCGTCCGCGCGGTCCGGCACAGCCCGCCGCGTCGTCGTCCTGGGTCCGCCACAAGCCCCGGCTTGTGTGGTTGGAGTCACATTAGCCAGACGTGATGTCATTTGTCCAGAACGAATGTTCAGAGAATCTGCTGCGGTGAGCATCTGTTCAATGCCATACTCTTCACGTGGCCCGCTCTGCTCCCGCCCCGACCGGCTCCCAGGACGCCGACACCGGGCACTTCTCACCTGCACTGTTGTATGCGGCGGCCAAGCTGTACTACACCGAGGACGCGACGCAGGCCGAGGTGGCCGCGCAACTGGGGACCAGTCGCGCGACCGTCAGCAGACTTCTCGCCGAGGCCAAGCGCCGCGGGATCGTCCGCATCGAGGTGGTGGCGCCACAGGACGCCGACGACCACGATCTCGCCGACCGGGTCGCCCGCATCCTCGGGCTGACCGCGGTACACCTGAGTCCCCCGCTTCCGAACCCCGGACCCGGACGTACCGCAGTCGACGTCATGGGCGGCGCGCTCGCACCGGTCGTCGGACGAGCACTCGCCGGCGCCGGACTCCTGCCCGGCGACGTGCTGCTCGTGTCATCCGGCCGCACCGTCTACGAGGTCGCCCAATTCGACCTCACCGCATTGCCGGGTGTGCTCGTGGTCCCCACCG
The DNA here is from genome assembly GCF_059511865.1 of Gordonia sp. YC-XJ4. Classification (NCBI taxonomy): domain Bacteria; kingdom Bacillati; phylum Actinomycetota; class Actinomycetes; order Mycobacteriales; family Gordoniaceae; genus Gordonia; species Gordonia sp. YC-XJ4. The sequence continues at coordinate 1,142,668 of NZ_CM183447.1, read as the reverse complement.
TGGGCGGTAACGATCAGCCCGAATCGTGGTATCAGACCAACGAGATCACCCGACTGGTCTCCGACCGCACCGGGGCACGCCCCAATTACCTTTTCGCACCGGCACTTCCGGGCCCCGACCTCTACCACTCGTTGCAGCGGGATCCGAGTATCGAGCGGGTCATCGGGCTCTGGTCGACCGCGCGGTGCGCGTTGATGGGCGTCGGCGCCCCGCCCCTGTTGCGCACCGACATCCCCCAGTTCGTCCCGACGTCGTCGGAAGCCCTGCGCAACGCCGTGGGCGACGTGTGCTCTCGGTTCTACGACCGCAGAGGCGAATCGGTGGAGTTCGACGGCTCCGACCGGCTCATGGCCGTCACCCTCGACGTGCTGCGCAACGTCCCGGTCGGCATCGCCGTGGCGATCGGCGCCGACAAGGCCGAATCGATCATCGCCGGCGCCACCGGCAGATTCTTCAATCAACTGGTGACCGATCCGGCCACCGCCCACGCGATCGTCGGTCTCACCGATCCGACCTGACCGCCCGCCCATCCACCACCGGCGGCGGCTTCGGCCGTCCCCATCTCCCACGAGGTACCCATGACGACCATGACCGCACCCGACGCCGTCGGCGATCTCCGACTCGACGGCCGCCGCGCCCTGATCACCGGTGGCGCCAAGGGTATCGGCGCCGACATCGCCGCCCGCCTGGCCGCAGCCGGTGCGAGGTTGGTGATCACCGGCCGCGATGAGACAGCGTTGGCGACGACCTCCGAGGAGTTGGCGGGACGGTTCTCGACGGAGGTCTGCGGCGTCGCCGTCGACCTGACCGATCCCCATGCACCACACGAATTGGCCGGTCGCGCCGCCGCAGCCTTCGATGGACTCGACATCCTGATCAACAATGCGGGCATCTCGTTTCCCGAGTCCGTCGTCGACGTCGACGCCGATCACTTCGACGCCACACTCACCGTCAATCTCCGCGCGCCGGCGCTGCTCGCCGCCGCCGTCGGGCGCCAGATGGTCGAGCAGGGCACCGGTGGCTCCATCGTGACGGTGGCCTCGGCGGCCGCGCTGGCCCCTCTGCCCGAGCACTATGCGTACTGCGCATCCAAGGCCGGGCTGGTGATGGCCACCAAGGTGCTGGCCCGCGAACTCGGACCCCATGGCATCCGCGCCAATTCGGTCTGCCCGACCGTCGTCTTGACCGAGATGGGGCAACGAGTGTGGGGCGAGGCGAGCAAGGCCGCGCCGATGCTCGACCGAATCCCACTGGGCCGCTTCGCCCTTCCGCACGAGGTGTCCGACGCGGTGGTGTGGTTGTGCTCGGATGCGGCAGCGATGATCAATGGCGTCGACATCCCGATCGATGGCGGTTACACCATGGGTTGATCGCCTGAACCGTCCTGATCGCTCGAATTGTCGAGGGCACTGAGGCGATGGATCTGCGGCCGGGTCGCGGGATAGAGTTCGAGCCACGTGCCGTAGAGGTCGTCGTAGAGGGGGCGCAGCCGGTCCTGCGGTTCGACGACGTGGGAGATCCTCGCCCAATCCGTTTCGGGGGCAACGAGTTCGGTACCGATCGCGGCGAGCAAGGCATCACCGTAACTGGCTCCGATGGTCTGCTCCGGGATCAGCTGGGCCCGGCCGGTGATGTCCGACATCGTCTGCACCCAGAGGGCGCTGCGGACCCCGCCGCCGACCGCGACGGTGCGCGCGGCGACGTGGGCGTCGTCGAAGCGGTCGAGGATGTGGCGGATGCCGAAGGAGATTCCCTCGTAGGCCGCGCGGAAGATGTGACCCCGGTTGTGTCGCAGTGTGATTCCTGCGAGGATGCCGCGCGCGTGGGGGTCGAAGACCGGGGTCCGCTCCCCGGCGAGGTACGGCAGCACCAGCAGCCCCTCACATCCCGGCGGCACCGCCTGCGCCTCGGCGACCAACTGATCGATCGGTACGTCACCGCAGGTCGACTGCAACCAGCTGATGAGGCTGCCCGCCGTCGACGTCCCGGCCGCCAAAGCCAGTGTGTCGGGCTCGATCCCGGCCGTCGTCCACAGCGCCGGATCACTGTGGTAGCGGTCGATGATCTGGACCAGGAACATCGTCGAGCCGTACATGAGCATCTGGTCGCCGGGCGCACGGACGCCCACCGAGAACGCCTCGGAGAAGGCGTCGACGGTACCGGCGACCACCGGCGTGCCGGCAGGGATACCGCTGGCCTGCGCACCCGCGGCGTGCACGGTGCCGATGACCTCGCTGGGCCACGCCAGTCGCGGCATCTCGAGGTGGGCGCAGATCCGCTGTGCCCAGAGCTCATTCCAGCGAAATCGTGCGGTCTCGTACAGCGGATCGCATTGACTGGCGGTGTGGTGATCGATCACGTATTCGCCGGTGAGTTTCGCGGTGATGTAGGAGTTCGATCCATACCAGCGACGAGCACCGGCGAACACGTCGGGTTCGTGCCTGCGGACCCACTCGATCTTGGGTCCGACGGCCTGGCTCGACAACACTGTGCCGCCGCGCTCAAGGATTTCCTCCGCCCCGAATTCCTCTGTGAGAAACTCGATTTCCGCACTCGCCCGGGTGTCGATGCCATAGAGGATGGCCGGACGGCAGGGGCGCAGGTCCTCGTCGGCCAACACCAGGCACGGGCCGGCGCCGCTGACGCACACCCCCGCGATGCGTGCCGCCGGCGGGCATCGCGACATCAGCGCAGCGCTGATCTCACAGACCTCGCGCCACCAGATGGCCTCCGGGTCGAACTCCGCCCAGCCCGGTCGCGGTAGCGACATCTCGTGCGTACGGGACTCGGTGGCCAGCACCGTTCCATCGGCGGTGACCAGCACCCCCTTGGAACTGCCTGTCCCCATGTCGATTCCGAGTAACAGATCCACACGCACCACCCTAACCGCAGGGGCGCGCGGTTCTCAGCGTGTTGGCGAGTCGACAACCACCGGCACCTGTGCGACCGCGACATCGTCGACCGGGGCATCGTCGACCGGGGCATCGTCGACTGGGGCATCGTCGAGCAGCGCCGTGGCCACCGCGGCGATACCCTCGCCCCGTCCGGTCATGCCGAGCCCGTCGGTGGTGGTCGCCGACACCGACACCGGAGCGCCGAGCGCGGACGAGAGCACCTGTTGCGCCTCGGCGCGGCGCGGGCCGATCTTGGGACGATTGCCGATGACCTGCACGGCACCGTTGACGACGCGCAACCCTGCCTGCGACACCAGCTCGGCGACATGGGTGAGCATCTGCACACCGGACACGCCCTCCCATTCGGGACGGCCCGTCCCGAACACGGAGCCGACATCACCGAGTCCGGCCGCCGAGAGCACCGCGTCGCACAGCGCGTGGGCGCCGACGTCACCGTCGGAGTGGCCCTCGCAGCCGGCATCGTCGGGGAAGTGCAGACCCACCATCCAGCACGGCGCGCCCGACTCGACGCGATGGGCATCGGAGCCGATACCGACCCTCATGTGACGACCTCTCCGGAGTTCAGGATCTGACGGATGACCCGCAGGTCCCAGGGGGTGGTGATCTTCATGGCCATCGGGTGGCCGTCGACGACATACACCGGGATCCCGATGCGTTCGGCCAGACCGGCGTCGTCGGTGGCCAGGCCCTCGTCGTCGGCGTGCGCGGCGACGAGCGCCTCGCGGGTGAAGCCCTGCGGGGTTTGGATCGCGCGGAGCAGATCTCGATCGACAGTCGTGGTGACCTGTGCGAGACCGGCGTCGATCTCCTCGACGTGCTTGAGCGTGTCGGCGACCGGAATCCCGGGGATCACCGCACGATGCCCGGAGCGGATCGCGTCGATGACCCGACAGAACACGCTCACCGGGGTGAGCGGACGGGCCGCATCGTGCACCAGGATGATCCCGGCGTCACCGGCCGCGGCGAGTCCGGCCCGCACCGAGGTGGAACGATGGGCGCCACCGGCGACCACACCCACCTGTGGCGGAAGAAGAAATCGTGCCCGGCCGACGAGGTCGGCAGGCACGACGACGACCACACGAGCATCGAGATCGAGAACCTGATCGACGCACCGTTCGAGGATGGTGCGCCCGTGCAGATCGACGAAAGCCTTCGGGATCGACTCACCGAGCCGTGTTCCCGAGCCTGCGGCCGGGATGATCACGCAGACCTGCGAACTCGCGTGGCCGTCCGGGGCCGACGAGATCGGCCCGGGTTGTTCGGTCACAGCAGACGACGTCTACGACGCCGCGGCGAGAACCTCGTCGAGAATGCTGGTGGCCTTCTCGTCGTCGGTGTTCTGAGCAAGCGAGAGCTCGTCGACGAGGACGCGACGAGCGCGGGTCAGCATGCGCTTCTCGCCTGCCGACAGTCCACGATCCTGTTCACGACGCCACAGGTCGCGGACGATCTCGGCGACCTTGATGATGTCGCCGGAGATGAGCTTTTCTTGGTTGGCCTTGAACCGGCGAGCCCAGTTGGTGGGCTCCTCGGTGTGCGGGGCGCGCAAAACCTGGAAAACCTGATCGAGCCCCTCCTCGCCGACGACGTCACGCACGCCGACGTACTCGAGCTTGGATGAGGGAATCTGGACGGTCATGTCACCATCGGCAACCTTGAGAACCAGGTATTCGATCTGTTCGCCCTTGATGGTCCGAATCACGATGTCTTCGACCCGAGCAGCACCGTGATGGGGATAGACAACGGTGTCGCCAACTTTGAAATTCAATGTTCCGTGCCCCTTTCGAGTATGGCCAGTCTAACACGGGCGCCCCAGACGGCCCAGACAACGGTGCAGGTCAAGGCCATGATGGCCGCCCGGCCTCGGCGTTTGGGCAGGTGAGACACCACCCCTTGGCAACCGCATCGCTTCTGCGCAACCATGGCGTCCACAGCCGCACTCGCGCCCCGTTGCGCAGATCCGCGCCGCCGATGCGCTCGCCACGACACGGGCCAATCTGGCACCCCGCCGGGATTTTGTGACGCGCGCCCACTACGCTGCGTAGTGCAGCGTTCGTTCACTGCGTTTATGCGTTCGACTACCTGGGAGGAACGGGTGTCCGTGCCAACTCGACTTCGGCGACGACCTTCGACTGCACGACGCTTGGCGTCGGTGACCGCCATCGCGGCTGCGGGAGTCGCCATTGCACTGGGCACCACCGGTTGTGGTGCGGGACAGATCGCGCAGACCTCCAACATGATGCCCGGGGTCAACGGTGGCGAGGCCACCGCGACGTGGGACAAGGTCGAGATCCGCAACCTGCAGGTGGTCTACCCGGCCGATCAGGCCGACACCGTTTTCGACAAGGGCGGGCCGTTCGAGGTGTCGTTCACCATCGCCAACAGCAGCCCGACCAAGACCTACAAGCTGACGAAGATCGCGGTGTCCCAACAGGGCGCACCGTCGTCGGCGACGGTGACCATCACCGGCGAGCCGACCATCGCGCCCGGACAGGCCGTGCGCGCGGGCAACCCGGCAAACGTTCTGCCGGACGGCTCGACCCCGAGCGCCTCCGGTGAGTCGCAGAGCAGTGCGGCCTCGACCACTGCGGAGTCCAGCAGCACGGAGTCCGGCAGCACCGCGACCAGTGCGACCACAACCAGCGCAGCCAATCCCAGCTCGGCACTGCTCGGCGAGTCGGCGATGATGGCCGAACTCGACGGCGCCGGGCACTCGGTTGCACCGGGACTGACCACCGAACTCACCTTCTACTTCCAGGTGCAGGACGACAACGGCAACTGGGTCGACGCCGGCACCATCAAGGCCGACGCCTCGGTCGACGCGACCACCCTGGAGACCCGGGTCGATCAGCCGCGCGGCGGCCAGGAGGCCGAGGGCGAAGGCGGGCACTGACGCTCGTCCCCGGCAAGAGTTCCGGGGCAAGAGTCCCCGGGGCAAGAGTTACAGACGGATTCGCGGGCCGCACCCTTTCGAGGGCGCGGCCCGCGGTCGTTTCTGCGGGTGCGCGCGGCCGTCGACGCTCACGGTCTAGACTCGGCTTCGTGCCCTCCTTGCGCCCACTGGAGTGGCCGGTGTTCCGCCAGTTGTGCACCGGCGACAGGTTCGGCCGGGGTCCGGCCGTGCAGTCGGCGCAGACCCGCGACATGGCACCGCGCACCGCCGACGCCGACAAGGTCGTGCAAAGTGTGTGCCCGTTCTGCGCTGTCGGGTGTGGGCAGAAGGTCTATGTGAAGGACGGCCGGGTCATCCAGATCGAGGGTGACCCCGACTCCCCCATCTCTCGCGGACGGTTGTGCCCCAAGGGCGCGTCGAGTGAGCAGCTGGTCAACAATCCGATGCGGCAGACCACGATTCGCTATCGGGCGCCGTATGCCACGGACTGGACCGACCTCGACCTCGACACCGCGATCGACATGATCGCCGACCGCTTCGTCGAGTCCCGTCGCCGCACCTGGCAGGACACCGACGAGCAGGGCCGGATCCTGCGTCGCACGATGGGTATCGCCTCGCTGGGCGGCGCAACCCTGGACAACGAAGAGAACTATCTGATCAAGAAGCTCTTCACCGCGGCCGGTGCCATCCAGATCGAGAACCAGGCGCGTATATGACACTCCGCCACGGTTCCCAGTCTGGGGACCTCGTTCGGACGCGGCGGCGCCACCCAGTCCTTGCAGGACATGGCCAATGCGGATTGCATCGTGCTCATCGGCGGCAACATGGCCGAGGCACACCCGGTGGGCTTCCAGTGGGTGGTCGAGGCACGCGCGAAGGGTGCACGGGTGATCCACGTCGATCCCCGCTTCACCCGCACGTCGGCCAACGCCGACAAGCACATCTCGATCCGCGTGGGGTCCGACGTCGTGCTGCTCGGTGGGCTGATCAACTACATGCTCACCCATGAGCGGTACTTCCGGGAGTACGTCGTGGCCTACACCAATGCCGCGACGCTGGTGACCGAGGATTACCGCGACACCGAGGATCTCGGCGGTCTGTTCTCCGGGTTCGATCCCGAGACCGGCACCTACGATCCGACGACGTGGGCCTACGACGATCCGTCCGACGGCAAGGTCGCCTCGCCCGACGGCCACGAGCACGGGACGTCGGCGTCGGCACGCGCCGCCGGCGATGAACACGGATCGGGTGGCCCACCCCTCGAGCACGCGCGGGTACGCCGCGATGAGTCGTTGACCCACCCGCGCAGCGTCTTTCAGATCCTCACACGCCATTTCGCTCGGTACACACCGGAAATGGTGCGCGACATGTGCGGGATCTCGATAGACGACTTCACCTATCTGGCCGAGGCGATCGCCGACAACTCCGGCCGCGACCGCACCACCTGCTTCGGCTACGCGACCGGCTGGACGCAGCACACCCTCGGGGTGCAGTTCATCCGGACCGCGGCGATCCTGCAATTGTTGATGGGCAACGTCGGTCGGCCGGGCAGCGGGATCATGGCACTGCGCGGGCACGCCAGCATCCAGGGGTCGACCGACATCCCGACGCTGTTCAACCTGTTGCCCGGCTATCTACCGATGCCCTCGGTCGGTAAGCACGACACGCTCGCCGATTACCTTGCCGCCGTGGGCTCCCCGCAGCAGAAGGGGTTCTGGGCCTACGCCGACACCTACATGATCAGCTTGCTCAAGGCCTGGTTCGGTGACAATGCGACCGCCGAGAACGACTGGGCCTATGACCTCTTGCCGCGTCTGTCCGGCCCCGCGGGGACCTATCAGACCACCGTCGACATGCTCGCCGGCAAGGTCGAGGGCTATTTCGTGCTCGGGCAGAATCCGGCGGTCGGGTCGGCCAACGGCCGCCAGCAGCGGATGGCGATGTCGAAGTTGAAGTGGCTGGTGGTCCGCGACCTCAACATGATCGAGTCGGCCACCTGGTGGCGCGACGGACCCGAGATCGCCTCCGGCGAGCTGCGCACCACCGACATCGGCACCGAGGTGTTCTTCATGCCCGCGGCCACCCACGTGGAGAAGGCCGGATCCTTCACGCAGACACAGCGAATGGTGCAGTGGCGCCACCAGGCGGTGGCGCCACCCGGGCAGGCGCAGAGCGAGTTGGACTTCTTCTACGAGCTCGGCCGCCGCATCCGGGAACGGCTGGCCGACTCGACCGACGACCGCGACCGTGCGCTGCTCGATCTGACGTGGGACTACCCGCTCGACGAGCACGGCAACCCCGAGCCGGAGGCGGTGCTCTCGGAGATCAACGGGTACTTCACCTCCGGGCCGCACGCGGGCGAGAACCTCACGTCGTACACGCAGATGACCGCCGACGGATCGACCGCGGGAGGTTGCTGGATCTACACCGGTGTGTACGCCCACGCCACCAATCAGGCGGCCCGCCGGGTACCGCAGGGCGGTGATTCGGTCAGTCAGCACGAGTGGGGCTGGGTGTGGCCCGCCGATCGGCGCATCCTCTACAACCGCGCGTCCGCCGACCCCGAGGGACGACCGTGGAGTGAGCGCAAACGCTACATCTGGTGGGATACCCAGGCCCGCAGGTGGACCGGCAACGACGTGCCCGACTTCCCGGTCGACAAGGCGCCCGATGCGCGGCCCGATCCGGACCTCGGTGGCGCCGAGGGGCTGGCCGGTGACGACCCGTTCATCATGCAATCCGACGGCAAGGCCTGGCTGTTCGCGCCGAAGGGGCTCGTTGACGGACCGCTGCCCGCACACTACGAGCCACACGAGTCGCCGGTGGCCAACGCCCTGTATCCGCAACAGCAGGCGCCGGCGCGTATCACCTTCGCGCGCAGGGACAATCTGGGTGCGCCGAGCGCCGGTGACCGGGGCGACGAGGTCTACCCGTTCGTGTTCACCACCTACCGGCTGACCGAGCATCACACGGCCGGCGGGATGAGCCGGTGGTCGCCGTTCCTGGCCGAGCTGCAACCGGAGTTGTTCTGTGAGGTGTCACCGGAATTGGCGGCCGCGCGCGGACTGGTGAACGAGGGATGGGCGACGATCATCTCGCCCCGCTCGGCGATCGAGGCGCGGGTGCTGGTGACCGATCGGATGACGCCGCTGCGCATCAACGGCCGCGAGGTGCACCAGGTGGGCCTGCCGTATCACTGGGGGCAGGGCGGCGACGCCGTCGTCACCGGCGATGCGGTGAACGACCTCCTCGGCGTCACCCTCGACCCCAATGTGCAGATCCAGGAGTCGAAGGTGGCCTCCTGCGACGTGATCGCGGGCCGGCGCCCACAAGGTCCCGCGCTGCTCGATCTCGTGCGCCGCTACCAGGAACGCGCCGGGGTCACGGTGGAGACCGACAACACACGGATCACCGACCCGGCACACGAAACGGTGTATCCCGAACCCGGCGAACCAGGGAGGTCTGACTAGATGGGCCAATTGTCCGGACCGACCGACCCGACCGCGGACGCCCACTGGGGCGATCGCGAACGGCCGCGGAAGGGCTTCTTCACCGACACCTCGATCTGTATCGGCTGCAAGGCATGTGAGGTCGCCTGCAAGGAGTGGAACGGCAATCCGCGCGACGGCGATCTCGAGTTGACCGGTATGTCCTACGACAACACCGTCGCGCTCGGCGCGAGTACCTGGCGGCACGTCGCGTTCATCGAGCAGAACCGCGAACAGATCAGTGCCGCACGCGAATCCGGTCGTGCGCTCACCGATTTGGGGATGCCCGCGCTGCCGGGTGCCAGCGGGGAGCCGACGTCGACCGACGCCCCGCAGGGGGTCGGTGATGTGCCGGGGGTCGCCGGTGTACGGGCTGATGTCAGTCCACCGGATACCCCCGAGTTCCGGTGGCTGATGTCGTCGGATGTGTGCAAGCACTGCACACACGCCGGGTGTTTGGACGTGTGCCCCACCGGCGCGTTGTTCCGCACCGAATTCGGGACGGTCGTCGTGCAACACGACGTGTGCAACGGATGCGGAACCTGTGTTGCCGGTTGCCCGTTCGGGGTCGTCGAACGCCGCTCGGACGGCACCGTCGAACCCACCACCCGCGAAGGCCAGCGCAAGGGTGAGCAGCCGCCGGTACCCAAACGTGGTGTCGCACAGAAGTGCACGCTCTGCTACGACCGTCTCGTCGATGACGAGACCCCCGCCTGCGCCAAGACCTGCCCCACCACCTCCATCAAGTTCGGCGACCACGACGACCTCGTCGACGCCGCTCACGAGCGGGTCGCGCACCTTCACGCACAGGGCATGACCGAGGCCCGGCTGTACGGGGCGAACACCAACGACGGCGTCGGCGGTACCGGGTCGGTGTTCCTACTGCTCGATGAACCCGAGGTGTACGGGCTGCCGCCGGATCCGCGGGTGTGCACCGCCGACCTGCCGAGCATGTATCGGCGTGCCGGTGTGGCCGCCGTGGGAATGCTTGCCGCCGCTGCGGTCTCGTTCCTCACCGGGCGCGGGCGGTGAGCACCTGATGACCTCCGAGTACGACGCACTGCGCCCGCCCGAGCCGCCACGACGCCGCGACCGCATCCGCAATCGGGTCGCGCGGCGACGGCGTGGCGCCGGCGGGACCGATGGGTCGCGTGAGATGTCGATGGTGCCCGACGCCGAGTTCGAGAAGCTCACCGGCGAGGGCTATTACGGCCATCCGGTGGTCAAACCACCGCCGTGGGGCGACGAGATCGCGCTGTATCTGTTCCTCGGTGGCGTTGGCGGCGGGTCGGGTGTGCTGGCTGCGGGCGCCCAACTGACCGGGCGGGAGTCGTTGCGCCGCAACGCGCGGCTGGGCGGCTTGGCGGCGGTGGGGCTGGGTGCGGTGGCGCTGGTCGCCGACCTGGGTCGGCCGGACCGGTTCTACAACATGTTGCGGACCTTCAAGGTCACCTCCCCGATGAGCGTCGGGTCGTGGATTCTCACCGCCTTCTCGGGCGGCATCGGAGTGGCTGCCGCCGCCGAGGTGGACCGGATGACCGGAGAGCGACTTCCGTTGGGGCCGTTGCGGACGGTGCTGCGTCTGGGTGAGACTCCGGCCGGTCTCGTCGGTGGCGCGTTCGGGCCGCTGCTCGCCGTCTACACCGCAGTCCTGCTGGGCGACACCGCCACTCCCACATGGAATGCGATGCACCGCGATTTGCCGTTCGTGTTCGTCAGTTCGGCGAGTCTGGCGGCGAGCGGACTGGCGATGGTCACCACGCCGGTCGCCGAGGCGGGACCGGCCCGCAGCCTCGCCGTCGTCGGCGTCGTCGGTGATGTGGCGGCGACCCGGCTCATGGAACGTCGCATGGATTCGGTTACGGCCCAACCACTTCACCACGGCCGGCCCGGTACACTCATGCGCTGGGCGGAGCGGCTCGCCGTCGTCGGCGGTATCGGCGCACTGTTCTCGAGACGGTCCCGCACTGTCTCGGCGGCCTCGGGGATGGCATTGCTGGCGGCGTCGGCGTGTACCCGCTTCGGCGTCTTCCATGCGGGCATCGAGTCGGCAAAAGACCCGCGCTACACCATCATTCCGCAGAAGCGCCGCCTGGCGGCCCGCCGCGCGGCCGGCATCACCGACGATTCGATCACCACGGGTTACTGACACCGTGGGGCAGGCTCGGCGCCGGCCACTGGCCAGTGGGGCGGTGCCGACTCGGGTACTGCGGTGAGCAGATGAACCGATTGCCACCCTGGCGTTTCGCCTCGTACATGGCCAGATCCGCGTCGCGGAGGAGATCGTGGAGATTCCACGACGCGGCGGGCGCACCGGCCACCCCGACACTGATGGTCACCGGTGGCGTCGCATGCGCGTGGACGTCACGGCAGAGGTCGGCGGCGATCCGGCATCCGTCGTCGATGTCGCCGTCCAGGACGACGACGAACTCCTCACCACCGATTCGCGCGGCGATCGTGGACCGGCCCGCGACCTCCGCCCGTGCCGCGACGTCGGCGATCCGGTTCGCGATCTGCATCAACACCAGGTCGCCGAGTTGATGACCTCGGGTGTCGTTGATCCGCTTGAACTCGTCGACGTCGATCATGATCATCGCAACCCGACCAGTGGTGCAGTGCAGACGTGGTGCGAACCGGGCCAGCCCTCGCCGATTGACCAAGCGTGTCAACGGATCATGTTGTGCGACCATGGCGTCGCTCCCCAGACGCCAGAACATGAACTGCGCCATCGGGAGCACGAACAACACGAGAGCAACCGGGGCAACGCCCTTCGACACCGCCAACGCCAGGTGCCCGGGGCCGGGCTCGTCTGCCATCCGGATGACGATGGCACACATGACGATCGCAGCGAAGACGGCATGCAGCGCGTGAACCGCCGGCGCACAGTAGAACGCCGCGAGCCCGCTGACGACAAGGAACACCGAGGTACCGGCAATTCCGAGCGCGGGATCTGGATGACTCATGCACGCCAGGGCGATGATCACGTCCGTACCCGCCACCAGCATGATGGCCTCGGTGCGTCGACGCGGCGGCAACACCCACCACCGAACCACATAGGTGGCACCGAGCACCACACCGACGGCGAGCAACGAGCGAACGACGTCGTTGTATTCACCGGCGGGACTGAACACACCCCCGGCGGCCGCGATCGTCATGATCAGCGTCCCGAGCGAGAAGCTGATCTGCTTGAGGCGCATGTGGCCGATCCGCTCCCAGAACGGCAATCCCCACTCGACCTCACCATCACCGACAAACCATGATGTGAACGTCGAAGTGGGCGCATCCAACCCGCCCATCTGGTACCCGCTTCCGCCGAAAAACCTGCGGACCGAGTGTACGACGCGCCGAGCGGGGGCACGTGGGTCCAAAGACCCTTCTCCGCGTCCGAGATCCTCGGCGACTCAGCGCACGCGGATCCCTGCGCCGGCCACGGTCTCACCGATCACCGGATACCCGGGCACCTCACCGATCAACAGAAGTCCCCCGGAGGTCTGGGCGTCGGCGAGGAACAGCAGATCGTCGTCGGTGACGGCGCCCGCGGCGTCGAGATGCGGCCGTACCCAGTCGAGGTTCCGGCGCGTGCCACCGGAGACGAATCCATCGCGTAGTGCCTCGAGTGCGCCGTCGACAGCAGGCACCGCCGACCGATCGATGACGGCGCCCATCCCCGATGCACGCGCGAGTTTGTGTAAGTGTCCGAGCAGCCCGAAACCGGTGACGTCGGTGCCTGCGCGCACCCCGGCCGCCAGCGCCGCCTGCGCGGCGGCGTCGTTGAGTTCGGTCATCGTCGCGAGCGCCGCCTCGAAGACCTCCCCGGTCTGCTTATGACGATTGTTGAGGAACCCGACGCCGATCGGTTTGGTCAGGGTGATCGGCAGTCCCGCCACCGCCGCGTCGTTGCGGATCAGCCGGGCCGGGTCCGCGGTTCCGGTCACGGCCATCCCGTACTTGGGTTCGGGATCGTCGATGCTGTGTCCGCCGATCACCGGACATCCCGCCCGGCCGGCCACATCGAGACCACCCCGCAGCACTTCCGTCAGTAACTCCATCGGCAGCGTATCCCGGGGCCAGCCAACGAGATTGATCGCCACGACGGGTCGGCCACCCATGGCGTAGATGTCCGACAACGCATTTGCGGCGGCAATGGCGCCCCACGTGAACGCGTCGTCGACGACCGGGGTGAAGAAGTCGGCGGTCGACAGCACGGCGAGATCGTCACGCACCCGAACCGCGGCGGCGTCATCGCCGTCGTCGAGACCGACCAGGATGTCCTCCCCCACCTGCCCCGTCAGCCCGGCCACCGCGACCTCCAACTCGCCCGGCGGGATCTTGCACGCGCACCCTCCGCCGTGCGCGAACCCCGTCAGCCGCAACGCCCCGATGTCATCCACCGCACTCATGCCCCGATGCTACGGCAATGGACGACGCACCTTCCCTCCCCCGATGGCTCGACCCGTTCCCTGGTGGTTGACCAACCCGCCCTCCCTGATGGTCGAGAATCCTCCCCTCCCGATGGTCGACCAACCCGTCCTCCCCGATGATCGAGAACCCGCCCCTCCCGATGGTCGAACAACCCGTCCTCCCCGATACCCGACAACCCTTCCCCCCGATTGTCGAGGTGCGAGCCGCGTGCGGCGAGCCTCGAGACCCGGCGAGACAACAAGCCTCCCAACCACATCGAAAGCAAGACAAACGAAAACCGCACCCCCTACCACACCCCACCGACAGAAAATCGGCGCCGAAACACGTTGTCCACAAGCAGAATTGATCAAACTACCCCTTGCGTCGAACACACTGGCGATGTACACTGGAGCCATCGCACCGATCAGCCACTAGGGAGGGGCCCATGATCGACACCACCACAACTCTTGACGTCAAAGATGTTGACGCCGAGGCAGTCTTCGCCGCGATCGTCAGCCAACTCAGCGACCTGCAATGGAATCCGGAGATGACCGGGCCCCAAGCCTTCGGCGCGATGAAGCAAGTCCTGTTGTTGCGGAACCTGGTTGATCACCACGCCACCACCCTCACCGGCGAACTGGACCGGCTGGGAGTGGCCGACCACAAGACCACCCGACTTCGGGAGCTGTTGATCAGCATGGGTTGCGCGCCGGCCGTCGCTTCCAGATATGTGCGGATCTCGGCCACCACCGATGTGGATCTGTTGTTGGCGCATGCCGCGGACGGGTCCATCTCGTCGGAACACAGTGATGCCATCGTCCGCGGATTGACCCACATCGACACCCGCTCCCCCGAACCCCTCGACACCGTGCAACGGTGTGAATACCTGCGGAAGCTGCTGTCGCACTACTTCGCCGGTTTCACCCCGCCGAGATCAACATTTACGCAAGACAGTTGGGTAACGAGCTGGCGGCCGAAACACCCGGTGGCTTGCCGGCCGCCGAAGACAAGTCGATCAACTCCTACACCGACCGCATCACCGACGACGGACGGTTGGAGATCTCGGCGAACCTCGACATCATCGCCGGCGAGAAAACCAGAACTCTGATGAAAACCTTGTCGGCGCCGAAACCTCAGCCCGATGGCTCCCCCGATCCGCGGACACCCGAACAGATCTGCGCCGCCGCGTTCGAGACGATCGTGGAGTTGGCGGCACAAGGTTTGGCCGACACCACGTTTTCGGCGAAACCGACCAACGGGTTGTTGTGGACGTGGTCAGCGGACAACCCCGCGCTCGGCGGCGATTTGCAGAACATGGGTGCCATCACCGAAGCCACCGCCAAGTTGTTGTCGTGTGATACCACGATCACCAAAATCATTCTCAACACCGACGGCGTACCCCTCGACGTCGGACGCCAAGAGCGCTTCTTCACGCCCGGCCAACGGAAAGCGTTGTTGGTGCGGGATCGCGGGTGCATCAAATGCGGAGCCCACGCCGGACGCTGCCAAGGACACCACCTCACCCACTGGAGCAAGGGTGGGCCCACCGACCTCGACAACGGCTGCCTACTCTGCACCAGCTGCCACGACGATGTGCACCACCACGGATGGGACATCATCATGGGATTCGACCGACACCCCTGGCTGATCCCACCCGCCAGCATCGACCCGAAACGCCGACCAGTGCCGTCCTATCACCGACGCACCATGCGACTCGACGACGCCGCAGCCTGATTCCCGCACCCGGCCCGGCCGGGACCGCATCTGTTGTTTGAGAACTCCATAGCGATAATTTCCACCCGATGGTCGAGGTGTCGTGTGACCGTGGCCCGGAATCCTTTCGGCACAAGGGGTCTCGAGGCTCGTCGCTGGCGCTCCTCGGCACCTCGACCACCGGGATGGGGCGGTTTCCTCCGATGGTCGAGGTGTGAGCCGCGTGCGGCGAGCCACGAAACCACCTGCGCCGGTGGTGGATTCGGGCCACGGTGGCCCGGAACTCCGTTAGCACAAGGGGTCTCGAGACTCGTCGCTATCGCTCCTCGGCACCTCGACCACCGGGATGGGGCGGTTTCCCCCGATGGTCGAGGTGCGAGCCGCGTGCGGCGAGCCTCGAGACCACCTGCACCGGTGCTGGATTCGTCCCCGCGATACCTCAGCGGAAGGCGAGGATGTCGTTGCCCCAGGTGTCGCGGAGGTTGTCGTCGAGCCCTTGGACCACGCGATCGTCCTCGTCGATCACCAGGGAGCGGCGATCGTCGCTGCGGTATCGGGGCCACGAGGGCGTCGGGCCCGAGTCGAGCCGGACATCGGGAACACCTTCTCGCACAAACGATCCCCAGCGACCGAGGAGCCGTTCGGCAATATGTTCACCGGTTGCCCGCCCACCCAGCTTGTAGGTGATGTCCTTGCGTCCCGCTGGAAGATTGCCCCAGGTGTAGTTGAGCTCGGTGCCGTGCGTGGCACCGAGGCGCAGTACACGGAACATCCTGGGCGCCCAGTCGAATCGGTACATGTACACCGGCGCCACCTCGGCGTGCGCATCAGCGACCCACAGCGTCGGCATCCGGAAAGCCAGGTCACGCGCAATGCCGAGCCCGGCGGCCTTGGCATTCCGCGGATACGCCGCGAGTACGGTGTGCTCATCGGGTACACGGAGTTCGGGCTGTTCGAGCGCGATCCGCTCGAACATGGTGCGGATCGTCGACAGGTCGATCGGCATCAACGGGGACTTCATGTAACGGAACAGCGCGGACTCGTCGCGGTTCGTTCCGATCAGCAACGGCACCGGGATCGATTCGCCGGCCCGGTACACGTCGATCGGGTGATGCGGAACCAGATCCCCGTCAACGGTGACCGTGAAGGCCAGGATTCCCGGATTCTCCTGTGGTACTTCGGCGAAGACCTGCATCTGCGCGTCGACGAACTGCGCCGACGACGCCGAGCGCAGATCGCCGGGAATAGCGGCGGCGATACGCTCGGAAACAATCCCCATCCGCTGCGCCGAGGCCACCGCCGTCGCCGGTGAGCTCTGGGCGATCGCCCGATGGAACAGTCCGCGAGCGGCCGGGATCGTGAGCAGCGTGGTGACGATCCCACCGCCCGCCGACTCGCCGGCCACCGTCACCTGCGCCGGGTCGCCACCGAACCCGGAGATGTTGTCGCGCACCCACGTCAACGCGGCCAGCACATCCGACAATGCGACATTGGTTTCCGCACCATCGATCACCGGCCCCATGTCGGCGAACCCGAAGGCACCGATGCGGTAGTTGATCGTGACCACCACGACGTCACGCTGCGCGGCCATCCGGGTGCCGTCGTAGAGGGGTTGACTACCGGATCCGAAAACGTAGGCCCCACCATGTACCCACACGATCACCGGTCGCGGTGAGTCGGCGCCGGCCACCGGGGCCCACACGTTGAGGAACAGACAGTCCTCGTCCATCACCGGGTCGCTACCCAGACCGATCGCCGGATTACGCGCCTGTGGACACACCGCACCGAACCGGTCGGCATCGACGACACCGGCGTGCGGAATCGCCGGACGCGCACGGCGCCAGCGATTCTCACCTACGGGTGGCGCGGCGTACCGGATGCCCTTCCACACGTGAATCCAGTGGTCACGAACACCGCGATAGGCGCCCGAGGTGGTCTCCACCACGGGAGACGAGGAGCCACCGCCGGACTGTGTGTCGCTCATGCTAGGCCTCACGCTCGATCGGGCAGGACATGCACCGTGGCCCGCCTCGACCACGCCCGAGCTCCGACCCCGACATGGCGATGACCTGAATGCCGTTGTCGCCCAAGTATTTGTTGGTGGTGACATTGCGTTCGTACCCGACCACGACCCCCGGCGATACGGTCAAGAAGTTGTTGCCGTCGTCCCACTGCGCCCGGGCCGCCTCGAGCCGGTCGATCGGCGCCTTGAGAACCCGCAACGTGTCCACCCCGAGCGCCTCGGCCACCACGGCGAACAGCTCGGCGTTCTCGGTCACGGTGAAGTGGCCCTGGTCGTTTCGCGGCACCAGAGTGTAGGAGCGCAAGGTATCCGGCAGATATGGGTAGACACTGAACGCGTCGCGATCGACCTGCGTCATGGCGGTGTCGAGATGCATGAACGCCCGCTCCATCGGGAGTTCGACGACGATGACCTTGTCGACGGTCCCCGACTTGAACAGGTTTTCGGCGAGCACCTCGATGCCCTGCGGGGCGGTACGTTCGCTCATACCGATCATCACCGTGCGGTTGCCGATGACGAGAATGTCCCCGCCCTCGATGGTGGCCGGTGTGTGCCGCATCGGATCGTTGCCGTTGTAGAACACGAACTCCTCCGCGGTGAACATCGGATGGAAGTTGTAGATCAGCCGGGAGTTGATGGTCTCGCGTTGCCGTGCCGGTTTGGCCATCGGGTTGAGGTTGACCCCGGCGTAGATCCACGCCGAATTGTCGCGCTGGAACAGATGATTGGGCAGCGGCGCGAGGAGGAAGTCGTCGTCGTCGAGGCTGTGGAGCAGCAGGCTCGACACGCCACCGAGATGCGGCGCCGCCTCTCGTTTGAGCATGCCGCCGATCAACAGCTCGGCCAGCTGGTCGGGTGTGCGCTCGTCGAGCAACTCCTGCAGGGGTCCGTCGAGTTCGGTCCCGAACTGGGTTTCGGTGATCAGCTCGGCCGCCAGCTCGTCGCGCGCACCGTCCTGGGCGAGTGCCTCGGCGAGCAGGTCCTGATAGAGGTGGACCGTCACCCCGAGGTCGCGCAGTATCTGCTGGAACTGCTCGTGCTCCTCCTGCGCCTTCTCGGCCCACATCACGTCGTCGAACAGCAATCCCTTGACGTTGTCGGGTGTGAGACGCAACAACTCGATCCCCGGCTTGTGCAGGATGACCTGGGCCAGCGGACCCACTTCGGAGTCGACGTGGAAAGTCATACGCGAACTCTAATCGCGCACACAGGCCGGCGCGGGACGATGACAACTCGACGACATCGACTGCACCCGCCCAAGACCGACGGCCCGTCCGAAATCACACCGGACGGGCCGCAGTCTGCAGGCGAGCCCCCTGTCAGGATTGAACTGACGACCGCTCGCTTACAAGGCGAGTGCTCTACCACTGAGCTAAGGAGGCATGCTTGCGCGAGTATATCCGCCGCACCGCCCGCCGCCTCATCGGCACCAGCCAGGCCACGATCGACACCATCGAACCCGGCAGCATCATGGTGGCGCCCCGGCGTCCGATCGATCGGTTCGACGTCGGGGCCATCACCGAGGTGCTCGACCTGGCGACTAAGATCGGCGCGGTGCTGCTCGACTCGGGGACCGGCGCGATCGACACCGGCAGCCAGATCCAGTTCGTCGCGAACATCTACGGCATCGAGGACGTCGACGTGGATGTCACCTACAACACCATCGTCGTCAGCGCCCGACGCGGCGCGACGCTGCCGCCCATCACGACGATGGAGACCGTCCACTACCGCTCGCTGGACTTCACCCGACTCGCGCAGGTCGACAAACTCATCCGCCGCATCCGGGATTCGGCGATCACGCCGGCCACCGCGCACCGGATGGTCGACGCGATCATCGCCGCCCCGCACCCTTACCCCTACAAGGTCGCGACTCTCGCGTGGGGGCTGATGGCCGCAGGCATCAGCGTGCTGCTCGGCGGCGGACCGCTGATCGCGCTGTTGGCGTTCGTGACGACCGGGGTCACCGTCACCATCAATCGGCTACTCAATCGCATCGGCACCCCGATCTTCTTCCAACAGGTCACCGGCGGCTTCATCGCGGTGGTACCGGCGGCGCTGGTGTTCGAGGGCGGCGAGAAACTCGGGTTCGAGATCATGCCGTCCCAGGTCATCGCGGCGGGGATCGTCGTGCTGCTGTCGGGACTGTCGCTGGTGGGCTCGGTGCAGGACGCCATCACCGGCGCACCGATCACCGGCGTCGCCCGCTTCTTCGAGCTGTTGCTGATGACCGGTGGCATCATCGCCGGCGTCGGTATGGCGCTGCGGATGCTCTCGGCGGTCGGCATCTACCTGCCCGCCATCACCACCACCACGGAGTTCGCGGCCGTCGACATCCCCGCACGCGTGGCCGCGGGCGCCTTCGCCGCATTCGCGTTCGCGCTGGCCTGTTACGCCGAGCGGCGCGCGCTGCCGGTCGCCTTCATCTCCGGCGTGATCGGTGTCGGCGTCGCCGCGGGCGCCTCGTTCATCCCGGTCGGCGACGTCATCGGTTCCGGTCTGGCCGCGGTCTGCATCGGGATGCTCGGCGGTCTGCTTGCGCGCCGCGCACTCACTCCGCCGCTGGTGGTCGCCGTCGCCGGTATCACGCCCCTGCTGCCGGGTCTCGCCGTCTACCGCGGTCTGTACGGGCTGCTCAACGATCAGACTCTCGACGGACTCACCTGGGCCGGAAGCGCCCTGGGCGTCGGTTGCGCGCTGGCCGCGGGGGTGACCCTCGGCGAGTTCATCGCCCGCACCCTGCGCCGGCCCCGCATCGTCCGGCCCGAATGGGCGCACCGGCGCCGCCTGCGCCGACGCCGCCGGATCGAGTGGTGACCGCGAAGCCCTCAGCGGGTGACCGGGTACCATGGGTGGTCGCGCGCACCACACGACGGTGCGACAACCACGACATCCGACGACCGCGGCGCCCCATCCGGGGCCACGACCGAGGGGACATGATGGCAGCAGCCAAAACCACCGACATCGCCGACGAAGAGCTGGAGCCAGTGGCCGACGAGACCGCGAGCTCCGCGCGACGCGTCGTCGCCGCCTACGCGACAGACGCCGACGAGTGCCGGATGCTGCTGTCGATGTTGGGGATCGCACCGGGCGAGAACGCCTGACCCGTGACCTCGGAGAGCCGAGCGGTACCCGAATCCGGCGCCGAGTTCGTCGTGGTGGCCAACCGGCTGCCCGTCGACAAGTCGGTCGACGCCGACGGCGAGATCACCTGGAAGCGCAGCCCCGGCGGTCTGGTCACCGCTCTCGAACCCATCCTTCGCTCCCACACCGGCGCCTGGGTGGGGTGGTCGGGCATCGCCGACTCCGACGAGAACCCTGAGGTCGAGGGGATCGGCATTCAGGCGGTGCCGCTGTCGACGCAGGAGATCGCCGAATACTACGAAGGCTTCTCCAACGCCACCCTGTGGCCGCTTTACCACGACGTCATCGTCAAACCCGAATACCACCGCGAATGGTGGAACACCTACGTCGAGGTGAACCGCCGCTTCGCCGAGGCCGCCTCGAAGGCCGCCGCCGAGGGTGCGGTCGTGTGGGTTCAGGACTACCAACTGCAGCTCGTCCCGAAGATGCTGCGGATGCTGCGCCCCGACCTCAAGATCGGGTTCTTCCTGCACATCCCGTTCCCGCCGGTCGAGTTGTTCATGCAGCTGCCCTGGCGGACCGAGATCGTCGAGGGACTCCTCGGTGCCGATCTCATCGGCTTCCACCTCCCCGGCGGCGCCCAGAACTTCCTCTATCTCGCACGACGCCTCGCCGGTCAGGCCACCAGCAAGGGCACCGTCGGCGTGCGGTCGCGGTTCGGTGTGGTGCAGGTCGGTTTCCGCACGGTACGGGTCGGGGCCTTCCCGATCTCCATCGATTCCGGCGAACTCGACGGGAAGGCGCGATCCAAGGAGATCCGCAAACGTGCCGCCGAGATCCGCAAAGAACTCGGCAACCCGAAGACGATCATGCTCGGCGTCGACCGGCTCGATTACACCAAGGGCATCGACGTCCGGCTACGAGCGCTCCAGGAGTTGCTGGAGGAGAAGCGAATCGACGCCGCCGACACCGTCATGGTGCAGCTGGCGACACCGAGCCGCGAACGCGTGGAGAGTTACATCCAGATGCGCGCGGGTATCGAACAGCTCGTCGGCAACATCAACGGCCGCTACAGCGAGGTCGGCCGGCCGATCGTGCAGTACCTGCACCGTCCGATCCCCCGCGACGACCTCATCGCCTTCTTCGTCGCCGCCGACGTCATGCTCGTGACGCCCCTGCGTGACGGGATGAACCTGGTCGCCAAGGAGTACGTGGCGTGCCGCAACGACCTCGGTGGCGCCTTGGTGCTGAGCGAGTTCACCGGTGCCGCAGCCGAATTGCGGTCGGCGTATCAGGCCAACCCGTATGACCTCGACGGCGTCAAGGACGCGATCGTCGCCGCCGTCGAGCAGGCCCCCGAAGAAGGCCGACGCCGCATGCGGGCCCTGCGCAGGCAGGTTCTGGCGCACGACGTCGGCAAGTGGGCGGCAAGTTTCCTCGGCACCCTGGCCGATACGACCGAGACCGAGGCATCGGCGAACCGCGGTGTGCGCCTGCTGGATTCCGAATCCGACGAGGCTGGGCCGATCGAGTCTGGGTCGATCGAGTCTGGGGCCGACGAGTCGGCCGACGGGCGATGAGCGCCGAGGGCATCCCCACACCGCTGTCCGACGCGCTGCTGCGGGCGAGCACGGTGAACCGGCTGCTGCTCGCGTCGGACTACGACGGCTGTATCGCCCCCATCGTCTCCCGGCCGCAGGACGCGGTCGGTCTGCCCGAATCGATCGAGGCGCTACGGGCCGCCGCCCGACTCGACCGCACCACGGTGGCCGTGGTGAGCGGGCGGGCGCTGTCGGATCTCGCCGCACTGTCCGGTCTCGCCGACGACCCGATCACCCTCGTCGGCAGCCACGGCAGCGAGTTCGACACCGGCTTCGGGCAACCGGTCACCGCCGAGCAGCAGCAGCTCCTCGCCCGGATCATCGACGAGTTCGAGTCCATCGCAACAGAATTCGACGGTGTCACGGTGGAGGTCAAACCGGTCAGCACCACCCTGCACGTCCGCAACGCGAGCCCCGCCGACGCCGCGACCGCCCTCGACCGCGCTCGTCTCGGCCCGGCCCGGTGGGACGGGGTCGAGGCCACCGAGGGCAAGGCGGTCATCGAGCTCGCCGTCATCGAGACCAGCAAGGGCCTCGCACTCGACCTCCTGCGCGACCGCACCGGCGCCGACGTCGTCATCTATCTCGGTGACGACGTCACCGACGAAAAGGCCTTCGCCCATCTGCGCCACGACCACGACATCAGCATCAAGGTCGGCCCCGGTGACACCGCCGCCCAGTATCGCGTCGGCGATCCGGCGGATGTGGCCGCCGTCCTCGAATTCGTTGCCGCCCATCGCCGCGAGGCGCTCGGCTGACCTGGCGGCGGCCCGGGCGACTGGTGCGGGTTCACGACACCGCAGGCTCGGCGACCATCGGATCGGTGACCGGATTACGCTTGGTCGACTCCCGGATCACGCGATGGACGAAGCCGAGTTTGCGCACCACCGGTTGCGGGATGTCGAAGGGATACAGCGGCGGGCTGCCCATCGCCTGGTTGACGCGATTGAACATGGTGGACAGCCACTTCCAGTCATACAGCAGTTTCTCGATGGGCTGATCGGCGTACGTCGCCAGCGGCACGATGTCGCGGTCCATCGAGAAACGCACCTGATCACTCTCGAGCATCAGCCCGGATTCACGTGCGGTGTCGATGGTTCCGGTGATGTGCAGGTAGTGGGCGAAGCACTCGGCGAAGTCCTCCCACGGGTGCATGGTGGCGTATTCGGAGATGAACGAGTCACGCCAATTGGCCGGTGGCCCGTGCCGATAGTGCCGGTCGAGAGCGTCGCTGTAGCTCGCTCGTTCGTCGCCGAAGATCTCGCGGCACCGGGCCAGATAGCGGTCGGCCCCGTCGCCGGTTTCGACGAGCACATGCTGGTAGTAGTGCCCGGTCTCGTGGCGGAAGTGCCCGACCATGGTGCGATAGGGCTCGCCGAGTGACACCCGCAGCCGTTCACGATGTGCGTCAAGGGTTTCGGCGAGGTCGATGGTGATGACGCCACCGGCGTGCCCGATGATCACCTGTTTGCCCTCCGACAGACTGGACAACAGGTCGAAGGCCAATCCGCCCTTGGTGCGCCAGTAGGGTTCGATCGGTAGCCCCAGATCGGCGAGCTGATAGATCACCATCCGCAGATCGAAGGTGGTCGGCGCGAGCTTCTCGACGGCGATGGTGTCCGACGGATCGGGTTGGCGCCGCACCAGCGAATCCGGGAAACACAGTCCCCGCAAACCGATCTCACCTTCGCCCACTTCCGAGGGCGTCATCCAGTTGCAGCCGGTGCGCGACCAACTCGAACACCGCTCCCAGTGTCGCCCGTCGATGTCGACGCCGTCCTCGGAGGCCACCACCAGTGATCGGCTGGGCAGATGTACTCCGACGGAGGTGCCACAGCGGGGACAGTTCTGGTTCTCGAATCCCGACAGCGCATTGCAGATCGGGCACGTCAGTGCGCGCACACCGCTCAGCCTATGCTGATGCGGTCCTTTCCGTCGTCGATGGGCAGATCACCGCGCACCACCGCGGTCACCTGATATGAGTCGAGGTTGATCGAACCCTCGTGGTTGTCGAGGAATGCGGTGTCGGCGGCGTCCCGCCCGGTCGAGATGCGCACCAGCCCCTGGCGTGGCGCGAGCCGCGTGGCATCGACCACCACCCAGACGCCGTCGATGAGCGCCTCGGCGACCGCGTGGAAATCCATCGGATCGCAGCCCGGCGCATACACGGCGACCAACCGGGCGGGGATGTTCAACGCGCGCAGCAACGCCACCACCAGATGCGCGTAGTCGCGGCAGACGCCCGCACCGGCCAGCAGGGTGTCGGCGGCGCCGTCGATGGGGTCACTCGCGCCGGGGATGTAGTCGAGGCGATCCTCGACGAACGCGGTCACCTGGTTGAGGAGTTCCCCCTTCGGCAACGAGGTGTCGAACTGACCCGCGGCGAATCCGAAGAACTTGTCGGCCTCGGCATATCGGCTGGGGCGCAAGTAGATCGAATGATCGGTGACCGCGACCTGGGCCGGATCGGCAGGCGTGGTCACCGCGGCCCGATAGTCGACATCGAGCTGACCGGACTCCACCGACAGCCGGTGGATGCGGCCGCCGTAATTGTCCACGATCTCCTCCACCGACACCGGCTTGCCGTCGAGGGTCACCTGGAGGGTTTCGTCGAGGGACAGCCCGGGCATGCGGGCCACCGCGATCTGCATCTCGATCTCGGTGGGTGCGGTGACGGAAATGGACATGGTCGCGGCAACGTCGCGAGGGGGGATCGTCATGCCTGTCACGGTAGGGCAAAACGCCGGACTCTGCGTCACTGGCGCCCGCTACGCTACGGCCGGGCGCGACAGTGGGTCATCGCCGCGACCGGGTCGGCGTAGATCACGCTGAGCGCCACCACGATTGCCGCACTCTCCTGGACCGACAACCCGAACCGCGACGCCGTGAGCTCCAGCGGCCAACCGATCCTGGATGCGGAGTCGAAGGCCGCCTGCACCGGTCCGAGCCCCTGCGGATGCGCGGCGAACGCATCACCGGCGACGATCACCTCGTCGGGATTAACCGCGTCACGGAAGACGGCGACCACCTCCCCGAGGATGCGGGCGCGTTCGTCGGTGATCACCGACGCGTCCGGTGAGACGCCGAGGCGCTGCGCGGCGCGGCGTGCGACGTCGACACCGATCACGTCCTGCAGGGTGGCCGCACCCCCGCACAGCGTCGGGGCGTCGACACCGATGTGGGCGATCGTGCCGGCCCCGCGGTCGGGGACCACCACCTGCCCGCCGACGGTCAGGGCCATGCCCGTGGTTTCGCGCGCGTAGAAGAAAAGTCCCGTATTCGCGCTGCTGCGAGCCGAACTCAGCAACAGTTCGGCTGCGGCCATGGCCTGCACATGCTCGCACACCGACACCGGCACGCCGAGTGCCTCGGCGAGTTGCGCTCCAACGGGGACATTGCGCCAGCCGAGGACGGGATGATCGACCACACCGCCGGCGCGCTCGACGCGCCCGCCGAGTGCGACCCCGCCCCACAGCAGGCGGCGCCCGGAGAATCGGTCGGCGAGTTCCCGCAGGGCGTGACAGAGTTCGGCCGCCGACGCGTACGGATCGTCGTGCGGGGTGAGTACGGCGTGGCTGTAGAGGGTGCGCCCACCGAGGTCGGCGATGGCCAGCAGGGTCCGTCGGGCGCCGATGTGCATCCCCGCGACGCAAAGGCTGTCGCGGTCGAGGGTCAGGGGATGCTTGGGCCGACCGATGCTGCCGGCATGGACCAGGTCGCGGCGTTCGACGACGAAACCCAGTTCGGTCAGCGCGGTCACCTGTCGGTTGATGGTGGCCGGGGACAACCCGGTCTCGGCGGCAAGGGTGTCGCGGGTGATGGGCGCACCGACCCGGATGCGCTGCAACACCTGCGCCGCGGGGGTCGTCCCGACACCGAGTGTCGCCGGGATGACCGTGTGCATGACTGGAGAATCTAGCATCGCCGTCGGCGGGCGCATCCCGATCGGCGTCGAGACCCAGTCCGGGGCTCAATGTCTGGCCCGGGACTCGGGCCCCACCCGGCTCGGCACGTAAACTCACGATCATGAGTGAGTCCACCGCCTCCGAGGTCACCCGCGTCGCCGTCGTCACCGGTGCGAGTTCCGGGATCGGCGCGGCCACCGCCCGCGCCCTGGCCGCACAGGGCTTTCACGTGGTCCTCGGCGCCCGCCGGGTCGATCGGGTTCAGGCGCTGGCCGCCGAGATCGGTGGTACCGGAAAGCAACTCGACGTCACCGACGAGGAGTCGGTGGCCCGATTCGTCGACGGCCTGGACTCGGTACACGTGCTCGTCAACAACGCCGGCGGCGCGAAAGGCCTCGACCCGGTGGCCACCGCCGACCTCGACGACTGGCGCTGGATGTGGGAGACCAACGTTCTGGGGACGCTACGGATGACCAAGGCGCTGCTCCCGGCGCTCGAGGCCTCCGGCGACGGATTGATCGTCACCATCACCTCGGTCGCCGCCCTGGAGGCCTACGACAACGGCGCCGGCTATACCTCGGCGAAACATGCTCAGGGAGTGTTGCATCGGACGTTGCGCTACGAATTGCTCGGCAAGCCGATCCGGCTCACCGAGATCGCGCCCGGCATGGTCGAAACCGATTTCTCGCTGGTGCGTTTCGAGGGCGACAAGGAACGCGCCGACGCCGTCTACCAAGGCCTGACGCCGCTGACCGCCGACGATGTCGCCGAGGTCATCGGCTTTGTCGCGTCCCGGCCGCCGCACGTGAATCTCGATCAGATCGTGCTCAAACCGCGTGATCAGGCCTCGGCGCGGCGCAACATCAAGACCGGCTAGGCGGGGCCGCTCCGGGCCCTCAGTTCGGGGCGCTCACCGACGAGGGTGCACCACTCGGGGTCGCCGGCACCGACGCCGACTGCGGGGTGCCCTTGATCGCCGACATCGACTTCCAGGTGTCCCAGTCGTAGGTCCAGTCGAAGATGTCGCCGTCGGCCTCGGACAGATCGATCCGGGTGCCGGTCACCTCGACGGGGTCACCGTAGATCGCGGTGGTGAAGTACTGCTGCGCGTTGTCCAGCGACAGGTTGATGCAGCCGTTCGTCACATTCGACGAACCCTGCACGCCAACGGTTTCGGGGTTGGCGTGGATGAACTCGCCGTTGTTGGAGATACGCACCGCCCAGCGTTCGTGGACGTTGAAGTACCCCGCTGCCGGGTTGGACATGTAGAAGTCCTCGTACTTCTCGCTGACCACGTGGATACCCGAGCGGGTCACGTTGCGGTCGACGTCGCCTTCGCCGTAGCTGCAGGGCAAGGTCATCAGCGTCGATCCGTCACGGACCACCACGATCTGGTGGCTGGGCGCGTCTGCCTTGACGATCTGCGAGCGGCCGACGGTGTAGTCGCTGGTGACGTCGGCGGCACCGTATGCCCCGCCGCCGTGATCGAGCCCGTACAGCTTGGCCGACATGTGGATCTTGGTGCCCGGGGTGAGGTACTCCTTGGAGCGCCAGTGCACGCGTGACCCGTTGTCCTCGCCGAGCCAGGCCCAACTGCCCTCCGCGGGGGGTGTGGTGGTCAGGGTCAGTGCGCGCTCGACGGCTTCCTTGTCGTCGACGGTCCCGTCGAACTTGAGGATCAGCGGTGCGGCGATGCCGACTTCCTGCCCGTCGGCGATGTTGACGACGACGTTGAGTTGTTGCTTGGGATCGAGGGTGGTGAACGATCCCTTGACCGGCACCGTCAGTCGGTCCTGCCCGACGGCACTGCCCTGCCAGGTGTAGGTGGTGCCGTAGCCGAGCACCTCGTTGACGGTGAAGGTGGTGCGATCGTCGGAGAGCGTGCCGGTGACCGCCTTGCCGCTGGCGTTGACCAGTTTGACGTCGGGGTTCAGCGTGCCGCCCGACGCCTTGACCTCGACCTTGGCGGTCGGATTGGGCGCGGCGGGATCGTCGAGTGCAGGTGTGTAGGTGACCTTGACGGTCGGCTGCTTCGACTTCTGGGCGGAGGTGGTGTCGTCGGATCGTCCACAGGCGGCGGCCACGAGGCCCGCGGTGGCGATGCCTGCCGCCGCGAGAACGGTGCGTCGGCTGGGTGTCGGCTGCGTGTTCATGTCGGGACCAGGGTACCGAGACCGGCTGATGAACGGCTCTCTGCCTGCTGTGATTCGGTCAAGACAGCGATGCCGGCGACGCCGGCGACCCACGCAGATGGGCGCGCTCACCGTCGTGGTCGAAGATCGAGAGGACCTCCGCGGGTCCGTCGTCGGGGGCCAACGAATGCGGGACCGTGCATGCGAACTCGGCGGCGTGGCCTGCGGGAATGATGATCGTCCGTTCGCCGAGCCGGAGCCGGATCGTGCCGCTGAGCACCGTGAACCACTCATGTCCGGGGTGCACCCGCAGCTCGCGGGCGGCGTCCCGAACCGATTCGTCGAGTCGCATCTTTGCCACGGTCACACCGGCCGGGGTGTTGTCACGTGACAAAGGCCACACCGTGATGCCCTCGTTGGAGTGGGGTTCGGGACGGATCACCACGTCGGCGTCGCCGACCGGCTCGACCAGGACATCGAGTGAGGTGCCCAGCGCGCGGGCGATCGGGACGAGCTGATCGAGCGCGACCCGCCGATGTCCGGTCTCGATCCGGCTCAGCGTCGACGGACTCAGGTGACAGCGATGTGCCAGCGAATCCAAGGTCCACCCCTTGGCGACGCGCATCGCGCGGATGCGCTGACGGACCACCGCATCGATTTCTTGCTCCATGGGCAAGATGGTATGCCCCCTGCGCATCAGCTCGCTAGCCTCGACATCATGACCAGCACGCACGGATCAGATCATCGGCACCACGGACGGCACTCGCACGGGACACAAGATCATGGGGCACACGATCATGACGGCACCGACATCGGCGATCTGCTCGAACTCGACGCCGCTGTCACCGGCACCTACCTCGACGAGGCGATCTCCCTCATCCGCACCGAGACCACCCGGCCCATCGAGGTGATCGTCGACGCCGGCGCCGGTACCGGGGTCGGCACCCGCGCCCTCGCAGCGGCCTTCGGGGACGCCGAGATCGTCGCCATCGACGGCTCCCCCGAGATGACCGCACGCATCGACGCCGCCGGACCGGGCACCGTGCGGACGGTGACCGCCGACCTCGACGACGGCTGGCCGGCGAGCGTCGGGGCCGCCGACGTCGTGTGGGCGTCGGCGTCGCTGCATCACGTCACCGACCCCGCCGCCTTCCTGCGCACCACACGCAGCCATCTGCGGCCGGGCGGCGTGCTGGCGGTCATCGAGATGCCGCATCAGCCCCGATTCCTGCAGACCGAGACACCGCACACCGACCTCAATGATCGGATCGAGGAGCTCATGCGGGCCAAGGGCGCCAACAGCTTTCCCGACTGGACCGACACGATCACCGCCGCCGGATTCGAGATGCGCACACGGCACACCGTGAGAATCGACGTTCCCGAACCCACCGAACTCACCCGCGCCTACGCGCAGGCATGGCTCTCCCGGGTGCGCACCGGACTCGCCGACGACCTCACCGACACCGACGCGGCCACCCTCGACGAGTTACTCGGCGACGGACCCACCTCCCTGCGCCACCGCCCGGACGTCGCCGTACGGGCCGCCCGCACGATCTGGATCGCGACCGGGCCCGCATCGACCACCGAAGCGAACCAGGAGATCTCATGACCACCACGGCAACCGAGACCGTCGACGTGGCCATCATCGGCGGCGGCGCAGCCGGGCTGTCCGCTGCGGTCACCCTCGCGCGGTCACTGCGCACGGTCGTCGTCATCGACGCCGGCGCACCCCGCAACGCACCCGCCGCCGGTGCGCACAACCTCCTCGGCCGGGAGGGCATCGCCCCGACCGAACTGCTGCGCGCCGGACGCGCGGAGGCCATCGGATACGGCGCGATCATCCGCGAGGGCACCGTTACCGCCGTGGTGCGCCCAGAACACCGGGCCGACAGCGCTTTCGAGGTGCACAGCACCTGCGCTTTCGAGGTGCACAGCACCGGCGGGCCCACCGTCGTCGCCCGCCGACTGCTGATCGCGACCGGACTCGTCGACGAACTCCCCGACGTCGCCGGGCTCGCCGAACTCTGGGGCCGCGACGTGCTCCACTGCCCGTTCTGTCACGGCTACGAGGTACGCGGTCGGCGGGTCGGCGTCCTCGGCACCGGGCCGATGGCCATGCACCAGGCAATGCTGTTCTCCCAGTTGACCTCCCACATCACCCTCATCGATCACGGCATGCCACCACTCACCCCGGAACAGCGGTTGCAGGCCGAGGTACGCGGGATCGAGATCATCGGCGGACCAGTGACGCGGGTTGACGCCGACGCCGACAACCGTTTGCGCGCAGTCCTGTTCGACGACGGACGCGAGCTGGAGCTCGATGCACTCGTCGTCGCACCACGAATGCGCGCCCGAGCCGAGATCTACACCTCGCTCGGCGGCACACTCGAGGACAACCCGATGGGCAGCATGATCCCCGCCGACCGGACCGGACGAACCCCGATCGACGGGGTCTGGGCGGCAGGCAATTCCGTGGATCTCGCAGCGATGGTCGGGGCCTCGGCGGCGGCCGGGGTGCAGTGCGGCGCGATGATCAACGTCGACCTCATCGAGGAGGACACCCGGCGGGCGCTCGGGAGCCGGGTGGCCGGCTGAACATCGCTGTCAGTTGAACATCGCTGTCAGTTGAACACCGGTATCAGCTGAACACCACGGTCTTGCGGCCGTGCACCAGCACACGGTCCTCGAGGTGCCACCGCAAACCCCGCGCCAGGACCAGGGTTTCGATGTCGCGGCCCTGCCGGACCATGTCGCGCACGCTGTCGGAGTGGTCGATCCGGGTGACGTCCTGCTCGATGATCGGGCCGGCGTCGAGGTCGGCGGTCACGTAATGACAGGTCGCGCCGATCAGCTTGACACCGCGGGCGAACGCCTGGTGGTACGGCCGGGCGCCGATGAAGCTGGGCAGGAAGCTGTGGTGGATGTTGATCGCGCGCCCGGCCCACGCCTCGCACAGTTCGGGCGGCAGGATTTGCATGAAGCGGGCGAGCACCACCGCGTCGGGGGTGTGGCTGTCGACGATCTCCTCGACCCGGTCGAAGGCTACTCGTTTGGCGCGCGCACCGGACTTCCCGTCGGGTCCGGTGAACGGCACGTGATGAAACGGCACCCCGAAGCGTTCGGTCAGTCCGCCGAGGTCGGGATGGTTGCCGATGACCGCGGACATCGTCGCCGGCAGTTCACCACGGTCGGCGCGACCGAGTAGGTCGGTGAGGCAATGGCTTTCCTTGCTGACGAGCAGCACCACCGATTTCTCCTCGCCGGTGTCGGTGACCTTCCACTCGGTCTGCGGTCCCCATTCGGCAGCGATGCCCGCGAATCGGGCGCGCACCTCGTCGAGGGGGATCGTCACCGTGTCGGCGCGGACGGCCTGCCTGGTGAAGAACCATCCGGAGTCCTCGTCGGAGTGGTAGGCGGCCTCGGTGATCCAGCCGCCGATCTCGGCGAGGAAGCTCGAGATCCGCGCGACGATCCCGGTCTGGTCGGGGCAGCCGAGGGTGAGCACATAGCGACGGTCGGCACCGGAGGCGTCGGTGGCGGGGACCGAGGTGGCGGGGACTGAGCTGGATGGGACAGCGGTGGCGGGGGTGGTCACGGTCCTTCAGTGTGCCAAGCTCGTCTGTGTGACGATCACCGACCTACGCCGAGCCGATGTCGCGGCCCTCGTCGACCACACCCTGCTCAAGCCCGAGGCCACCCGCGCCGACGCCGAGGCCACCATCGCCGAGGCCGCGGAGCTCGGCGTCTACGCGGTCTGCCTGTCGCCGTCGATGCTGCCGATCGACACCGGTGACCAGAAGTCCTGTGTGGTCGCCGGCTTCCCGTCGGGCAAGCACCATTCGCTGGTCAAGGCCGCCGAGGCGCGCCTGGCCGTGGACTCCGGTGCCGACGAGGTCGACATGGTCATCGACGTCGGCGCCGCGCTGGATCAGCGATTCGACGAGGTCTTCGCCGACGTGCTCACCGTGCGTGAGGCCGTCGGCGACGAGACGGTCCTCAAGGTGATCGTCGAGTCGGCGGCGCTGCTCGACCTTGCCGGCGAGGACACCCTGACCGAGGTCTGCGCGCACGCGGCCCGCGCCGGGGCGAGCTTCGTCAAGACCTCGACCGGGTTCCATCCGGCCGGCGGCGCGAGTGTGCGGGCAGTGGAGATCATGCGGGCCGCCGTGCCGGCCCGGGTCGGGGTGAAGGCATCCGGCGGAATCCGCGATGCACGGTTCGCCGCCGAACTCATCGCTGCCGGCGCCACCCGACTCGGCTTGTCGGGCAGCCGTGCGGTGTTGGAGGGCTTCACCGAATAGCGATCGGCCGCAACGGGTTCAGGCCACGACAGCACACCTGAGGGATCAGCCCGGAAGAGTTGGGCGCATGGGTGATTCGCGGTCAGAACCCGCCGAAATCCCCGCCGCCGAAGTCCCCGCCACCCCCGAAGTCGTTGCCGCCACCGAAGTCACCGAAACCGCCGCCGTAGTCACCACCGCCCATGTCGCCCCCGGCGTCGCCGCCACCCATGTCGCCCCCGCCTCCATCGCCGTAGCCCCCATCGCCGTAATCCGCGGCATCGAGGGCTCCGGCGTCGGTGCCGTCGCCGACGCCGTTCTCGAAGGCGGCCGCGTCGTAGTTGACCCCGGCCATACCGGAGAACAGTGCCGAGAACAGGAACATCGAGCCGACACCCCACGCTCCGGCGACGAGCGCGGGCTTCCACCACGGTTCGGAGTACCAGCCGGCCGGTACCGGTCGGCCGGCGACGCGGCCACCCGGGTAGTAGTTCGGGGTGGTCGGCGACGGTGCGGGCGAGGCCTGCACGGTGCGGCCTTCGAAGTCGATCTCACGGTTCTCGGTGACCTGGCCCGCACTCTTCTGTCCGTCG
The DNA here is from genome assembly GCF_059511865.1 of Gordonia sp. YC-XJ4. Classification (NCBI taxonomy): domain Bacteria; kingdom Bacillati; phylum Actinomycetota; class Actinomycetes; order Mycobacteriales; family Gordoniaceae; genus Gordonia; species Gordonia sp. YC-XJ4. The sequence continues at coordinate 1,109,643 of NZ_CM183447.1, read as the reverse complement.
AGTTCGGGGATCGCCGGTCCGGGGTCCATGCCCATCGCGGTCCGTGCGGCGCGGATGTAGTAGAGGCCCTCGATGGCGGTCTGTTTGGCGAGTCGGGCCTGTGCGGGGCTGGTGGCCTGGTCGATCTGCGAGCCGGCGGCGGTGTGCCGTTCGGCCGCGTCGGCGAGCGCCTGCTTGGCGGCGGGCGAATCCCCGACCAGCATGTACACCTGCCCGCCGAGTCGTTCGATGGCCTGTCGGGCGTCGGCCTTCGCGTCGTCGAGGGTGCGGGCGGTGTTGGCACCGGAGCGCCGCTGCATGACCACCACCACCCCCACGACGAGCAGGATGACGACGGCGATCAGGAGCAGCTGGCCCACGGGTTCCTCCGGAACGGGGTCGGAAAATCGGACATCTCCCAGCGTACCTGCGAGGTGGTGGGGCCCGTCCGGCTCAGAGGATCGAGCAGGTCGGCGCCGAACCCGAGCTCGACGTCGACGCGGCCGCCGACCCGAGATCGACGTTGCTGCCGGTGACGGCGAAGTCGACGCCCTGGTCGGTGACCTTCAGGGAGGTGACCTTGATTTCCTTGGTGAGGTCACCGAAGAGGCTGTCGCCGAAGCCGTCGACGAACTGCTGGGCGAAGTCGGCGGGAATCCCGAAGACGAAGGCGCTGGCCTGCTCCACCTGGAAGCGCACCTTGCCCTGGTCGAGGACCGGCTTCATGGTGAGGCTGACCGGCACCGGGAAGATCGCGACCTGTACCGCGGCGTCCACCTTGATCGTGCCGTCGGCGGCGTTGCCGGTGACCGAACTGACCTGGGTACTGCCCAAGATGCCGGAGCCCTCGGTTCCCGTACCGCCGTTGGTGGTGCCACCGTTGGTCCCGCTGTTGTCGGTCGAGCCACCGGAGAGTTGTCCCTGCTTGCTCAGCTCGATCACCCGCTGGAACGGGACGTAACCGGTGCCGGCGAGCGAGTCGACCTTGACCGTGTTCCCGTCCTGGCTGACCCCGTCGGCCCGCACGTGCAGTTGCATCTGCGTCGAATTGGAGTCGCTGGTGTCCACCTGGACGTAGGGGTAATCGTTCGAGAACTTCTGCAGCAGAATGGGTTTCTTGCTGATCGACACGTTGGTGGGCTGACCGGTCAGAGCGCCGAACTGTTGCTCGAGACAATCGGTGGCGCGGCTGCGCAAGAAGAGTTCGGTGCCGACGAGCGCGATGATGATCACCAACACCAGTCCGACCGCGCCGAGCGCGATGAACTTTCCCTTGCCGCGTTTCGTCGGCGCCGTCGTGACCACACCGTCGCCGGTCGGGGGAACCGCATGCGCACCCGTTCCCGGTTCGCCTCCGCCCATCGGGTTCTCCCCGGTGGTGAACTGCGCGGTCTGTGGGTGCGCCGCGGGTGGCGGCGGCGTCACTGGGGTCGTGGTGGCGTCGGAGATCTGCGAGTAGGCGCGAGCATGGCGGGAGGTGGTGGTCGGCTCCCACTGTTCGGTGTCGGGGGCGGGATTCTCCCCCGCACCGTGCTGGGCCGGAGTCTGCGCTGCTGAGGTCGGCTCCGCCGGAGTCTGATCGGCCGGAGTCTGATCGGCCGGTACTTGCTCGGCCGGCAAGTCCCCTCCCGCGGAGTGGTCGCGCGGCGCGTTCTCCCGACCGACCTGCTTGGTGGCATCCGGATCCTCGGGACCACGAGGGGTCTGCGGATCGTCGGTCGTGTCGTCGGCCATGCACTCCGTCCTAGGGGCGTCGGTCTTGCGTGATCACAGTTCGTACGCGACGGGCGTCGGTTCGATTCGGAATTCCCGCTGGTTGGCGAGGACCGCGAGTTGCTCGCGAGCCTTGGCGACAACACCCAGGTCGAGGTCGTGTACACCCAGCCGTTGCTCCCCCGTGTACGACGCGACCACGCTACCGAAGGGATCTGAGATTTGGCTATGTCCTACGCCGGTCGGCGCTTTCGACGCGCGGAGCTCCTCGTCGGCGGGTTCGGCCTGCCCGACGGCCACCACATAGGACGTCGAGTCGAGGGCACGTGCGGTGGCCAGCGTCCGCCATTGCTCGACCTTGCCGCGCCCGGCACCCCAGGACGCGGGGACGACGATCACCTCGGCCCCGTTTTGGGCAAGCGCGGTGAACAGCGCCGGGAAGCGGATGTCGTAGCAGGTGGCCAGGCCGATGCGGACGCCGTCGACCGTCACGGTCCGCGCGACGTCACCGGGTGCGACGGTGGCCGATTCCCGGAAGCCGAAGGCGTCGTACAGGTGGATCTTGTCGTAGCCGATGCGGGCGCCGTCAGGTGCTGCGACCAGCAGGGTGTTGGCGACTCGCCCGTCGTCGCCGGGGGTGAACATGCCCGCGATCACGGTCACCGAGTTCTCGACCGCGATCTGCGAGACGCCTGTGGCCCACGGCCCGTCGAGCGATTGGGCGACCGGGCCCAGCGGCACCCCGAACCGGCACATCGTCGCCTCGGGGAACACGACGAGAACGGCACCGTCGGCGGCCGCCGCGGCCGTGTGTTCGGCGACCAGACGCAGGTTGTCGTCCGGGTCGGTACCGGAGGTGATCTGGGCCATCGCGATGCGCATGTGGCCAAACTACCCGCGTGGTGCGACCGTCTCCCAGGGCACGGTCAACAGATTGTCGACGACGCGGCGGCGTGGAATCGCGACGTCGACGCCGGCCGCACGCATCAGCGTGAGGGTCTGCGCCCAACGTGCGCGTGGGCCGAAGACCGTCCGACCGGCGGCGTTGTCCCAGCAGCGGTCGGCGGTGACGAGCAACTCGTGGATGCGCTCACCGGGCACGTTGCGATGGATGAGCGCCTTGGGGAGCCGTTCGGCGAGGTCGGAGGGTCTCCCGGTGTGCGCGGGCGACCAGCACAGGGTGAGGCTGCGAGGCCCGGCGGCGTCGAGCAGCACCCAGGCGCACCGACGGCCGATCTCGTCGCAGGTACCTTCGACGATCAGCCCGCCGGGAGCCAGTCGCGTGATCATCTGCGACCACGCGGGGGCGACCTCGTGCTCGTCGTACTGTCGCAGGACATTGAACGCGCGGACCAGTTGTGGCCGGAATCCGGCGAGCTCGAAACCACCGAGTGCGAATCGCACGCCGTCGATCGGGGCGACGATGCGGTCGGGGTCGATCTCGAGGCCGATCATCTGCAGGTCGGGAGCGACGGGCCGCAGTCGCCGGGCCATCTCGACACAGGTGTCGGACCGTGCACCGTATCCAAGGTCGACGACGATCGGTCGCGCGACGGCGGCCAGTGCCGCGACGATCGACGGTTCGTGCGCCATCCACCGGTCAACGCGGCGCAGGCGGTTGATGTTGGTGGTACCCCGGGTCACCCGACCGTGAGGTCTCGGGGTGGGTGTCACGCCGTCAGAGGTTCTTGTCGATCCAGTCCTTGGAGTACTCGGCCTCCGCACGGAACAGATCCACCAGGTTGACCAGCATGAGTTGCTCGAGTTTGCCGTTGATGAACGGGATGAAGACCTTGACCTCGGTGGTCTTGCGGATGGTGCAGCCGGTCTCGGTGGGGAACAGTTCCTGCCAGCCCTGCAGATTGCCGGGACCCGCGGGGATCGACGCGGTGTAATTGCCCTTGGTGTTGTCCGGGTCGAACGGCCCGAACGATTCCTCGCGGGTGATCACCATGTCCTTCATCAGGACGGTCTGGGCGATCGGGGGCAGCTGATCGCGGCCGATGTGCTGCTTGAGCACCACTTTAAGGCCGGTTTCATCGGACCGGAAGTCTTCCACCTCGCAGTGCGGCGAGATCATCTGGAAGCCCGCCATCATGTCATCCCAATACTGCCGGGAGCTCTGAGCTTCGTAGAGCTTCTCCACGGGATGCGCATAGCGCGCGGAGTAGCTGAGACGTCGTGCCATGACGGCCAGGTTACGTCAGCGGTGAGCGGCCTCCCAAGTCACCGTCTTCTCCCGTTCGTTGTCGAGCAGGTCCACGAGTTGTTCGATGACGGCGCTCTCGATCTTGCCGCCAACGAAGGGAATCCCCACCTTGGCGGTGCCCGTGTACTCGACGCCGGCCGGGTCACCGGAAACCACCAGAGCGCCCTCGACGTCGGCCGGAGCGCCCGACACCGAGGCGTGCATCGTGCCGTTGACCGCGTCCTTCGCCCGGGTGAAGGTCATCGTGCGTGGGATCTCGAGGTCGCCGGGACGCACCTTGGTGACCACCGACGGCAGTCGATCCTCGGGCACCCCTTGGAGCATCTTCACCGTCACCGTGGTGCCGTCCGACGAGAAGGACTCGAGCCTGCCGTGGCTGGAGTTGGTGGCTTCGAGCAGGTCGTGCCAGTACTGCTCGGTCGACACGATCTCCCAGTACCGGTCGGCAGAGAACGGATAGGACACCGAGTGCTTCAGCGGGCTCGCCATGGGATGAGAGATTACTCGACGCCACCGACGTCGGCTGTCGTGCGCCGCCTCGGGTTACCGTTGGCCCCGTGACCGAGACTTCGCTGCAGCCCGGAGTGCCGCTGGCCGGCCTGACCACCCTGCGGGTCGGCGGCCCGGCGCGGGCACTGCTCCGCTGTGAGGACACCCGATCGGTCGTCGAGGAGATCCTCGCCGCCGACGCCGTCTCCGAGCCGGTCCTGGTCATGGGTGGCGGATCGAACCTCGTCATCGCCGACGCGGGCTTCGCCGGAACCGCCATCCGCATCGAGAGCAGCCGTATCGAGTTCGGGACCGGCCGCGAATCGGGCCGGGCCCATGTCACCGCCGACGCCGGGGTCACCTGGGACGATCTGGTGGCCGCGACCGTCGAGGCCGGTTTCGGTGGGCTGGAATGTCTCTCCGGGATTCCTGGATCGACCGGTGCGACGCCGGTACAGAACGTCGGCGCCTACGGCGTCGAGGTCGCCGACGTGCTGCGTGAGGTCCAGGTGCTCGACCGTCGTTCGGGGACCCTGCGATGGGTGGCCCCGGGTGAACTCGGCCTGGCCTACCGCACGTCGCGACTCAAGCATCGCGACGAGATGGTCGTGGTTGCGGTGTCGTTCTGGCTCAACGACGATCGCGCCAGTCAGCCACTGCGGTATCGCGAACTGTCCGCCGCCATGGGCGTCGAGCCGGGTGGCCGCGCCGACGCCGCGGCGGTCCGTGAGGCCGTCCTGGCGCTGCGTGCGGGCAAGGGCATGGTGCTCGATCCCGACGACCACGACACCTGGAGTGCCGGTTCGTTTTTCACCAACCCGATCGTCGGGGCCGACGACGCGCCGGCCATTCTCGACCGCATCGCCGGCCGGCTCGGTGCCGACGTCGCCGTCCCCACCTATCCGGCACCGGATGGCGTCAAGTTCTCCGCGGGCTGGCTCATCGAGCGCGCCGGCTACGCCAAGGGCTACCCCGGCCCCGACGCTCCGGTGCGTCTGAGTACCAAACACACACTGGCCCTGACCAATCGCGGTGGCGCGACCACCGAAGAACTCCTCGCTCTCGCCCGCGACGTGCGCGACGGCGTCGCCGACACCTTCGGTGTCACCCTGCACCCGGAGCCGGTCTTGGTGAACTGCGCGCTGTAGTACCCCGCCCGACGATCGACCCCGCTGGTCGAGGTGCGAAGGAGCGATAACTCCGTAGCCTCGAGACCTCTTGCGCCGATATACATCCGGACCACCGTGGCCCGAATCCAGCACCGGTGCAGGCGGTCTCGAGGATCGCCGCACGCGGCTCGCACCTCGACCAGCGGGGGAAGACGACTCGCCATCGAAGAATGCTCCGCCCGCCTCGCCCGACGGCCATCCCATCCCGATGGTCGAGGTGCCGAGGAGCGCCAGCGACGAGCCTCGAGACTCCTTGTGTCGAAAGGATTCCGGGCCACCGGCGGCGCGACACACCTCGACCATCGGGTGGGTTTCGCTATAGAGTTCTCAAACAACAGATGCGGTCCCGGCCAGGCCGGGTGCAGGGAATCAGGTAGTGGGACAGCGTGGGTCAGGCTGCGGTGTCGTCGAGTCGCATGGTCCGTCGGTGATACGACGGTATCGGTCGTCGTTTCGGGTCGATGCTGGCGGGTGGGATCAGCCAGGGGTGCCGGTCGAATCCCATGATGATGTCCCAGCCATGGTGATGCACATCGTCATGGCAGCTGGTGCACAGTAGGCAGCCGTTGTCGAGGTCGGTGGGACCACCATCAACCCAATGGTGCAAATGATGTCCTTGGCAGCGTCCGGCGTGGGCACCACACTTGATACATCCACGATCACGCACCAGCAACGCTTTGCGTTGTCCGGGGGTGAAGAAGCGTTTCGCCTCCCCAACACTGAGCGGTACCCCGTTGGGATCGAGCATGATCTTGGTGATCGTCGTGTCACACGACAACAACTTGGCAGTCGCTTCGGTGATCGCACCCATGTTCTGCAAATCCCCACCGAGCGCGGGGTTGTCCGCCGACCAGGTCCACAACAGTCCGCTGGTGGGTTTCGCCGAGAACGTGGTGTCCGCCAAACCTTGTGCCGCCAACTCCACGATCGTTTCGAACGCGGCCGCGCAGATCTGTTCGGGTGTCCGCGGATCCGGGGATCCGTCGGGCTGAGGCTTGGGCGCCGACAAGGTTTCCATCAAAGTTCTGGTTTTCTCGCCGGCGACGATGTCGAGGTTCGCCGAGATCTCCAACCGGCCGTCGTCGGTGATGCGGTCGGTGTAGGAGTTGATCGACTTGTCCTCGGCGGCCGGCAACCCGCCCGGTGTTTCGGCCGCCAACTCGTTCCCCAACTGCCGCGCGTAGAGGTTGATCTCGGCGGGGGTGAAACCGGCGAAATAGTGCGACAAGAGTTTCCGCAGGTATTCACAGCGCTGCGCGGTGTCCATAGGTTCGGGGCATCGGGTGTCGATGTGCGCCAACCCGCGGACGATGGCATCGGTGTGTTCGGAGGAGATGGACCCGTCCGCGGCATGCGCCAACAACAGATCGACATCGGTGGTGGCCGAGATCCGCACGTATCGACTTGCGACGGCGGGTGCGAAACCCATGCTGATCAACAACTCCCGAAGCCGGGTGGTCTTGTGATCGGCGACACCCAAGCGATCCATCTCGCCGGTGAGGGTGGTGGCATGGTGATCAACCAGATTACGCAGAAAGAGGACTTGTTTCATCGCACCGAAGGCCTGGGGTCCGGTCATGTCCGGATTCCATTGCAGGTCGCTGAGTCGGGCGACGATGTCGGCGAAAACTGCTTCGGCGTCGACGGTTCCAGCGTCGGGAGCTTCAGTGGTGTCGATCATGGGCCCCTCCCCAGTGGCTGATCGGTGCGATGTATCCAGTCTACAGGAAAGTATGTTCGATGCAAGGGATACTTTCGATCAATTCTGCTTGTGGACAACTTGTTTCGGAGCTGAAGTCTTGTCGGTGGGATGTGGTAAGCGGTGCAATTTCGCCGTGTGAGTATCCGATGTGGTTGGGAGTCCTGTTGTCTTGCCGGGTCTCGAGGCCCGGCGCCGGGGCGCCGTGCACCTCGACCATCGGAGGAAAGGTTCTCGACCATCGGGAGTAATACGTACGCGGCTCCAATGTGCGGGCGCGGCTGGTGCAGCGGGGGCGTCCACAAGTTCGGCTCGCGTTGGGTCATGTGACGGTGGATGTGGTTGGGATGTTTGTTGTCTCGCCGGGTCTCGAGGCTCGCCACACGCGGCTCGCACCTCGACCATCGGGAGGGGAAGGGTTCTCGATCATCCGGGGAAAGGGTGGTCTCGAGCAGGACGGTCTCGACAAGTACTCGAAACCCCCTGTGTAGGCAACCCCACCTACAGGAACCCGACCGCCCGCCGTCCAGTCCCCACCGACGGCGTCGGGTCGGTGCCGAGGCCGGTTCCCAGGAGTTCGGCGTAGATGTCGCGGAAGTCCGTGGTGGCCTTGAGATCTCCGTCGTCCAGATCGGTCAGACTCGGTTCGTCACCGTAGAAGCCGCCGCGGACGGGAGAGCCGGCGACGAAGACCGGGCCCGCGGTGCCGTGGTCGGTGCCCTGAGAGGCGTTGGCGCGCACGCGACGACCGAACTCCGAGTAGGCCATGACGATGACGTCGCGGCCGCGCGGGTCACCGGCCATCCGGGTGAGAAACGACGACAGGGCCGAGTCGACCTCACCGAGCAGATTCTGCTGTGTCTCGCGTTCGTCGGCGTGTGTGTCGAATCCGCCGATGCTCACCGAGTACACCTTGGTCGGCACTCCGGCGCTCACGCACCGGGCGACGGTATCGAGTTGTTCGGCAAGCGCTTTGCCCTCTGCACCCGCCGAGCCGGTCGTCCCCTTCGACGCCCGCACCCCACGCAGCGCCGACGCCGCCTTGTTCTCGGCGGCGTAAGAAGTGCAGACCATCTGTTCGGCGGGACTGTCCGGCGCCGACGGTGCTCCCAGTTGCGCCAGCCGTGCGACGACCGGCGCGGCGAGCGGGCTACCCGTAGGGTCGAGTGCGGCTGCCGTCGACTTCGCACCGATCGACAGCATCGGCAGCACCGGCCCGATGTTGAGGGCGCGCAACGGATCATCGCCCGTCGCGTCGAGCCATCGTCCTATCCATCCGCTCGGTACCGCCGACCCCGGCGACGCGGTCTGCCAGATGTCCATGGAGCGGAAATGACTGTGGTCGGGCTGCGGGTACCCGACGCCACGCACGATCGCCAGGGTCCCGTCGCCCCACGCGTTATGCAGTCCCTTCATCGCCGGGTTCAGCCCAAGCGAGTCGTCGAGGTGCAGCACATCCTGTGGGGCGTAGGCGAGTTCGGGCCGGTTGTCGTGGTAGGCGCTGTCCGCGTACGGGATCAGCGTATTGATGCCGTCGTTCCCGCCGTACATGGTGAGGATGACCAGCACGCCGTTGCCCACGACTCGTGGATGGTCCACGCTCGCCCGGTGCAGGTCGTCCCAGGTGACGGTGGTAACCCCGCCCGCGGCGCCGAGTGCGGCCAGCACACCGGTGCCGACGAGGAATGTGCGGCGATTGACGTCGATGGTCTTCATGTGCTCCTGCCTCGGATCGCGCGAATGGTGTTCAGACGGTCAGGTATTCGGGGCTGTTGAGGGCGATCGCGGTGAGCGTCACTGGATTCTTGACCGACCCCTGCATCACCTTCACGGTCCGGTCGGAGAATCCGCCGACACCGAGCAGATGCGCCGCGGCGTCGATACGCTCCCCCGCGGCGGCGTCGTGGATGGTGGTGACCTGCGCGTCACGGGCCAGGCGCATCGCTGTGTTCCAGCGTGTTTCGGCGCCGGCGGTCGACAGCCATGCCTGCCCGGACGGCCAGCCCCCGACGTCGGGTGGGTAGAAGGGCTGCTGGCCCAACGTCTTGAGGGTGGAGGTTGTTCGTTTGAGTTCGGAAGCACCTGGTTTCGGCTGTAGCGCCCTGGTGGCGCCGATGAGCCACTGCACGGGGGAGGCCACTCCCGAGGAGTTGCCGAGCTCGGGGTCGGTAACGATCGCGGCGACCAGACCGCGCAGATCACGGTCGGGGCCGTACGCCGAGGTCAACCGGGTCAGCGCGGCCGCCGACGGCGGCGTGTCCCCGGCCAGGTGCTGCCACACCCTGGTGGCGACGTAGCCGGCGGAGGTCGGGTGATCGAGCACTGCGTCGCAGAAGCTCGCGGCGTCCAGATCGCCGGTGACGCCCAGGACGGTCTTGGTGCCCGAATCATGCAACGTCGGCTTGAGTACCGTGCCCCCGCGATTGTCCGGCCGCCACCCGGTCAGGGCCCGTGCACCTTCGCGGACGTCGGTCTCGGTGTACCCGTTGCCGTGTCCGAGGGCGAACAGTTCCATGAATTCGCGGGCGAGGTTCTCATTCGCGGCACCCTTGACGTTGCTGGCGCCGTCGAGCCAGCGCAGCATCGCCGCATCGGTCAGCATGGTGTAGGCCAGCGGACGGAACTGTCCGAGCCCCATCGTGCGCAGCTTCTCGTTCTGGGCGAGCATCTCCGCGGCAGAGCCGACCTTGGCGATCGACGTGGCGAAGTGGTTGTGCCACATGAAGGTCAGTTTCTCGCGTTCGGGCACCTCGGCGGCGATCATCCGATGTGTCCACCAGGTCACCAATTGCTTTGTCTGCGCCGAACGTTCGGATCGGACGTGCTTGCGCACCGCGGCCGACGCGCTGCGCGGCACCCGCGCCACGATGCCGAAGTGCGGGGCCGGGGTGGCATCGACCCCACGATCGGGTGCGGGGGCGGGTGTGAGCACGCGCTGGAGGTAGGTGTCGATTCCCGAGGCCACCACGGCGTCGACCTGGGTTCCGGTCGCACCGAACCCCAACCGCCGCACCACTCTCGCCGCCGCCATCCAGTCGGCCGATTGCGTCATGGCTGCCAGTCTGGCCAACCCCGGCGCCGGGAACCAGGCCACGCCGCCGGTCCTTCAGGGAGTCTTCAGCACGACCCTCGCAGATCCGGCATCCCGCCCGGCGACCGGCAAACCGTCGGTCCTGTCGTGGCAACCTTCAGAAAGCCTTCAGTTGCCCCGTACTCCCCCGCCCTACGGTGGTCGCCATGTCAGACACCGAGAACCCGCAAGAACCCGGCCGGCAACCGCACGAGGCCACGCCCGACGATCCCACCACCCAGTTCGGTACCGAACCGATGTCGCAGGGGGCGAACCCGACGACTCCGATCGCACCGAGCCCGGGGCAGCCGGGCCCATACGCCGGCCCACCACCCTCCGGACCGCCCCCTTCCGGGCCACCGCCGTCGATGCCACCGCAGGGGCAACCGGGCACTCCCGGTCCGGCACCCAAGCCGTCGTTCTGGCGTAGTCAGCGCACCGCGCTGGTCACCGGGGTCGCCGCCCTCATCATCGGCGGTCTCATCGGGGGCGGTATCGGATGGGCGACCGGACACGACGACTCGCACACACAGCCTGTCGCAGCCACCGCCCAGCACGGCAAGAAGACCCGCCACGAGGCCACCTCCGCGGCGAGCCGACGCGGGGTGACCGGCCAGATCACCGCGATCAACGGCCAGACCTGGACGGTGCAAACCCGCGGCGACAAGACGGTGACCGTCGACATCACCGGCGACACGCATTTCGGGACCGAACGGAAGCCGCAGCAGCAGAGCGACTTCGCCGTCGGCGACCGGGTCGTCGTCGCCGGGACCCGAAGTGGCGACACGGTCACCGCACGGATCGTCGCGAAGCGTCCGACGCCGGCCGGCACTGCGACGCCGCAGACCAGTGGTGCACCGGCCCCGACCTCGGCGCAACCGAGTTGACCGGTACGGGGGTCGACGATGACCGAGACGTGACCGCGGGCTGGCAGAATCACATGACATGAGCGCCACGGTCCTCGTCATCGAGGACTCGACCCCGATCCGTGTCGCGGTGGCCGCGGCACTGACCGAGGCCGGGCATCGGGTCCTCGCCCGCCCCGACGGTTCGCGACTCGAACACGATCTGGCACAGGCGCGCCCCGACGCCGTCCTGCTCGACGTCATGCTGCCCGGTTCGGACGGTTTCACCCTGCTCGACGTGGTGCGGCGGCGCAGCGACGCCGGCATCATCATGGTGACCGCCCGCGACGCCGTCGCCGACCGATTGCACGGCCTCACCGAGGGCGCCGACGACTATGTGGTCAAGCCGTTCGAGATGGCGGAGTTGGTGGCGCGCGTCGGCGCGGTGCTGCGCCGACGTGGCGGGCGCACCGACATCCTCTACGTCGATGACCTCGAGATCGACCGCGACGGCGGGACGGCGACCCGCGCTGGCGAGCGAATCGCTCTGACGCCCACCGAGTTCCGGGTACTCACCTACCTCGCACAGCGCCGCGGCCGGGTGGTCACCAAAACCCAGATCCTCACCGGCGTCTGGGGTTACGACCACTACGATCCGAATCTCGTGGAGGTCAACGTCAGTGCGTTGCGCCGCAAGCTCGAGGCCCACGGTCCGCGACTGTTGCACACCGAACGCGGCCGCGGCTACACCCTGCGCCCGTCATGACGACGATCCGTACTCGACTGACCGGCAGCTCGTTGCGCAGCCGGGTGACGGCTCTGGCCGTCGTGGTGCTCGCGGTGTCGTTGGTCGCGCTGATCGCCATCGGCAGCGCACTGTTCGCCGTGGCGGGCCATCGCGCCGCCGGGGCGCTCCTCAGTGATCGGGCCACCCTCGCCCAGCAGTACGCCCGGACCTCACGCACGCCGGAGATCTTCCTGCAGCGCATCGAGGGCCGCTCGGTGCGGGCCCGACTCGAACTCGCCGACGGTGAGGTGTTCGGCCGCCCGACCCGCGACGCGGTCGCCCGCCGCACCATCACCCTCAAGGCGCCCAACTCATCCTGGGCCGACGGCGCGACGCTGACCCTCGCCGTCGACGGCGATCTGCTCGGCGGGGTGCAGTCACGGCTGCTGATCGGGATGGCGATCACCGGTTCGGGGGCGCTCGTCCTCACCGCGTTGCTGCTGTGGTTCGGGATGCGTTATGCCCTGGCGCCGTTGGACACCATGACCGATGTGGCGCGCTCGATCGCGCGTGGCCGACGCGGTGAGCGCCTCGCCCCGACCCGGACCGACACCGAGTTGGGGCGTACCGCAGCGGCATTCGACGACATGCTCGACTCGTTGGAGGGTGCCGAGGCCAATCAGCGCGCCGCGCAACAGTCGGTCCGGCAGTTCGTCGCCGACGCAGCCCACGAGTTGCGCACCCCGGTCACCGGGGTGCAGGCGATCGCCGAGACACTGCTGCAGATGGATGCCGACGCATCCGCCGAGGATCGAGAACAGTTGCTGCTGTTGCTCATTCAGGAGACCCACCGCGCCGGACGCCTCGTCGGCGACATGGTCGACATGGCCCGCATCGACGCAGGTCTGGCGCTGCATCCCGAGGCGGTCGACCTCGTCGCCCTTGCCGAGGATCAGTGTCGCCGGGTGGCGATCCTGCATCCGGAGCTGACGGTCGTCGCCACCGGTGACGCCCCTCCGACACTGGCCGACCCCGGCCGGATCTCACAGATCCTGGCCAACCTCATCGACAACGCCTGCCAGGCCACACCGGCCGGCGGGCGAGTCGAGGTGGCGGTCGCCCACGCACCCACCGAGTCCGGCGGGTGGGTGACCGTGACGGTCAGCGACACCGGACCGGGCGTCCCCGACGCCGACCGCGAGCGGATCTTCGATCGTATGGTGCGCCTGGATGATTCACGAGATCGGCGCTCGGGCGGCGCCGGTCTGGGGCTGGCGGTGGCGCGTGGTCTGGCCCGCGCCCACGGGGGCGAGGTGCGCCTGCTTCCGCGCACACCGGACGGCGCGACACAGGGCGCGGTGTTCCGCCTGGAGTTGCCGTTCAGACCGACGGGACGTGATCGGTCTGCGGGGTCGGCTGCTCCGCATCCGCGATGACCGCCGCGAGGGCCTCGTCGACGACGGCCCCGGCCTCGATCGTCGACATGTGACCCACCCCGTCGAGAACGACGAGATCACGAAGGGTTCCGTTGCGCCGCAACACCTCTGCGATCTGCTCGGCGTGCGACGGCGGGGTCAGGCGGTCGGCACTGCCGACCACGATCGTCGTCGGGACCGTCAGCGCGTCCAGCCCCGCGGTCACATCCAGTTTGCCCATCGCCGCACCCCAGCGGGCCCGCGCACGGGGCGGGCAGCTCATGATCATGTTGTCCACGAACTCGACGTGCGAGGCGCGAGCGGTGGAGCCGAGCGCGATGTACTGCGACATCCGCGGCCCATAGGAGCTGCGCGGCACCGGAAGTGGCGCCGAGGTGATGAGCTTGGTGACCGCCGGCGCGAACGGTTTGCTGTAGCGCGGCAGATCGAGGGGGATGAGCAGGTGATTCTGCATGACCGCCTTGGCGGCGGTCGAGGCGAGCACCACCGCCGACACGCGATCGGACACCTTGTGCGGGTACTGCGCCGCCCACGACATGATCGTCATGCCGCCCATGGAGTGGCCGATGAGGATCGCTCGGCGCCCGGGCGGGACGACGGCGTCGAGGACGGCGTCGAGGTCCTGGCCGAGGGTCGCGACGGTGGGTCGTTTGCGACCGAGTTCACTGGCTCCGTGTCCGCGCTGATCGTAGGTGATGACGGTGCGTTCACCGGCGAAGGCGTTGATCTGCGGATACCAGTAGGTGGTGTTGCACGTCCATCCGTGCACCGCGACGATCACGTCACCGGTGTCGTCGTCACCGCGTGCACCGGGACCGTAGGTGACCACGTTGAGCCGGGTGCCGTCGGCGGCGCGGACGGTTCTGGTGTCACTCGGAGCCGTGGGGGTGGCCAGCAGATCGTCGGGCCCGTCGTCGACGGCCGGATCGCCGTGCAGGGCTTCGCGTACCAGGCCGGCACCGATGGTGCCCACCCCGACCCCGATCAGACCTGCCCCGGCGGCAACGCCACCGATGGCCCACCCGCGTCGACTCATGTGTCACCCTCTCGCCAGGGCACCGCCCGGGTGTGGCGATCAGGACGATCGCGGAGTCGGACGGTGCGTTTGCGGCGTGTCCACCGACTCCTCGGTGCCCGGCGTCGGACCCTCGGACGTGTCGGGGGACACAGCGTTCGATGTAACACTACCCGTTGTCATGTTCTGGGCGCCATCGCCTGCGGTCTCGGGATCGATGCCCGATGCGGGTCCGTCGGTGACGTCGGCGCCGGGAACATCGGGGGCGGGAACATCGGTGTCGGCGACGTCGAAGTACGTCGACGCCTCGCCGATCGCCCGGGTGATCTCGTCGTCGAGCGCCTTGCGGAAGGTGGTCTCCACGATCTCGTGGGCCATCGGCCGGACCGTCTGGATCAGTTCGGCCATCTTGCTGACCTTGGCCTCGCCGAGGGTCGGCAGGTTTTCGTTGAGGTACTTGTCGGTGATGATCGAGACGAAACTGCGGGCCGCATCCTCGAGGTCGTCCTGCACGCGCACGAAGCGGTCGAGCAGGACGTCGATGTCGACGCCGCTCTTGACCAGCACCTCGGCGCCCTCGAGGACCTCCGGGTTCTTGATCGCGTAATGAGCGCCGTCCTTGACGAGCAGCCCGAGTTTCTGGCTGAGCGCGATGGAGCGCTCGCTGGCGTTGAGCGTCTTGCGCAATTCGGTGAAGGTGATCGTGGCCGCGCGCTTGAAGTTGCGGAATCGGCCGCCCTTGGTGGGCGCGCCACGCAACACATGCTCGACCTTCATCCCGTAGTGGGCTGCATGCAGGAGCTCACTGATGGTGGCAAAGGTGTATCCGCGTTCGAGCATCCGCGAGATGAGATTCAGGCGATTGAGGTGATCGTCGGAGTACCAGCCGGTGCGACCGCGGATCGTCGGCGGCGGCAGCAGCCCACGATCCTGATAGACCCGGATGTTGCGGACGCTGACGCCGGACGCCTCTGCCAGGTCGTTGATCCGATACTCAGCCACGAATGACAGTGTATTCGCCGGATGTCGTACGCCCGACGACCCGCGCCCGACGACTCGCCTCTCCCGTCCGGTCATCCGGCAAAGAGCACCGTGTCATCCGGCCAGCAGCACGACGCCGGTAGCGATCAGCACGCCCACCTTGACGACCTCGGCAGCCACGTACACCAGGTGCGCGTGACTGCGCGGACCGTCGGCGTCTCCGGTGGCGAGCACCTCGTCCGAGCGGCGGTTCAATGCGGGCCGGATACCGACGAGCTGGACCGCCAGCACCACCACCACAGCCACGGCGAGGATGCCCGCGGGTTGCCCCACCCATCCCCCGGCGACCGCGCACACGATGAGCACGATCGCCGCACCCGCCTCGACGGCGTTGAGCGCACGGAACACCAGCCGTCCGATCCCCAGACCCAGCGGAATGGTGATACCCGGAGCACGGAACTTCAGCGGCGCCTCGAGGAACGAGATCGCGATCACCATGCCCAACCAGACAAAGGTGACCGCGGTCGCCACCGCGTACGACACGCTCATCGCGAGGCGCCGGCGCGCAACAATTCCGGCCCGAAGGTCTCGAAGTGGATGCGCTCGGAGGGCACATTCCGGTCGAGCAGCTGGGTGCGGACCGAGTCGAGGAATCCGGTGGGACCGCACAGCATGGCGTGGACGCCGTCGGCAAGGTCGATGCCGTCCAACGACATCCGGCCGGTACGCACCGCGTCGGACACCAGGTGGTCGGCACCATGCTGATACCACTGGTAGAGCCGTGCGGAATCGATCTGCTCGACGAGGGCGCCGAGTTGCCCACGATGAGGTTGGCCGGCCCGCGAGTGGTCGGCGTGCAGGACTGTCACCGGGCGGTCGGTGCCCGACTCGGCGAGCGCGGTCAGCAGCCCGATCACCGGTGTGCACCCGATGCCCGCAGATGCCAGCAGTAATGGCGAATCATCTTCGGGCAGAACGAGATCACCGAACGGCATCGAGACGTGCACCGCGTCGCCCTCGAAGACGTTCTCGTGCAGGAACGCCGACACCTCGCCGGCGAGTTTGACGCTGATCCGCCACTCCTCGCGCGCCTGCGGCGTGCCGATCAGGCTGTACTGGCGGATCTGATGCGCGCCGTCGGTCAGCGGCACCTGCACCGAGATGTACTGCCCGGGAGAGAATGCCGGAAGATCCGCACCGTCGGGCGCGGCCAGGATGAACGACACCGCGTCCGGGGCCACCTGATCGCGTCGGGTCACGACGAGATCGCGCCACACCGCACCCGGTTCGACGCCGGCCGCGGCGTAGAGGCCGGCTTCTTCACGGATCAGCACATCGGCCATCTCCCAATACAATTCGTCCCACGCATTGGCGACCTCCGGGGTCACCGCGGCACCGAGCACCTCGACGATCGCGGCGAACAGGTGCTCGTGGACGATCGAGTACTGATCACGCGTGACCCCGAGGGACGCATGCTTGTGCGCGATGCGGTCGATGATGAATCGCTGCCGCCGCAGATCGGGCTCGAGTTGCAGCTTGGCGAATGCCGCGATCGACCCCGCCAACGCCATCGGCTGTTCACCGGACCGCTGATGGGTGCGGTTGAACATGTCGTCGAGCAACGTCGGGTGGGCTGCGAACATCCGCGCGTAGAAGTTCGGGGTGATCTCCCCGAGTGCTCCGTCGACGGCGGGCAGGGTGGCCGCGATGACCTCGCGAGTGGGCATGGTGAGCACGACGACTCCGATCTGATCTGTTCCGCCCGGTGGCGAAATCGTTTGTTGCCGAACCTATTCGGCTTGACTGTGAGATTCCGCTCGACCGTGGGGCGTCGCCTCGGCGCGACGCGGGGGGTCGAGGGAGAGCAGGACCGCTCCGGTGGGGTCGGTCACGAGGTCCCCGACGGTCACGTCGTCGAGGCTGTCGAAGAAGGCACGACGGGCGGCGGCGAGCGCACCGCGCAACCGGCACGCCCGACGCAGCGGACACGGCGTTTCGCCGTCGCAGTCGACGACTTCTCCTTCACCTTCGAGACTTGCTGCGAGCCAACCGATTCGGGCCGTACGGCCCAACTCGGTGATCACCAGCCCACCCGCGCGACCCCGCCGGGAGTGGACGACGCCGAGTTCAGCGAGGCGCCCGGTCACCTTGGTGACATGCGTATACGGCACGGCCATCTCCTCGGCGAGGACCCGGGTGGTCATCGACCCGTCCGAGACGGCCAGGCGCATCACCACGCGCAAGCCGATGTCGGTGAAGCGGGTCAGTTGCATGTGATCATCAGATCATAATTTGCATCTGAGATGCATATTAAATGCCTGTGGCGCTCGTCACTCGTCGGTGCGGGCCATCGCCGGCGTCGTGTCATACGAGAGCCGCCCGCGACCGTCACGAGGACGGTCGCGGGCGGCTGGTGAAACCTGCGCGGCGCACACGGGCGCGGACCCGGGTTCAGCTCACCGGATCTTGCGGAACCAATGCTTGTTCTGAATGGAGTCGACGCGCGGCCGGACGTCGACGAGGTAGACGATCAGCGCGACGACGCCGATGAGGTAGAACAGCGTCGGCGCCTGGAACAGCCAGATGAACAGGGTCGCGAGGGCCAGCAACGACACCCAGAGCACCTTGCTCTGCTTGTCGACCGCCGGGAAGGCGTCTTTGCGCTGGAGGGACGCGTGGACGAGGGCGACGATGGCCGCGACACCGGCGACCACGGTCAGCACCCACAACACGAGGTTCTGACCGGCGGCGAGGACGTTGACGAAATTCACGCGACCACTCTAGCTCTCCATGTCGGTTTTGTCGGACGCTCAGGAGCGCGGCGACTTGCGTGCGGTCGTTTTTTTCGCGGGGCTCTTCTTGGCTGCGGTGGTCTTGGCTGCGGTTTTCTTTGCTGCGGTGGACTTCTTCGCCGGGGTCTTCTTGGCTGCTGTCTTCCTGGCTGCTGTTTTCGTGGCCGGGGTCTTCGTGGCTGCCGTCTTCTTTGCCGGAGACTTCTTGGCAGCGGCTTTGTTGGCCGGAGCCTTTGTTGCAGCGGCCTTCTTCGCAGCGGTCTTCTTGGCCGGTGTCGCAGTCTTCTTGGCCCCCGGTGTCGTGGCCTTCTTCGCCGGAGCCTTCGTTGCTGCCGACTTCGTTGCTGCCGACTTCGTGGCCGCCGACTTCTTCGCCGCCGACTTCTTCGCCGCCGTCCTCTTCGCCGCAGCCTTCTTCGCGGGCGCCTGCGCGACGACGGCAGCCTTCTTCGCCTCGGCTTCCTTGGCCGCGACCTTGACCGGCGCGGCCTGCTTCGCCGGCGCGGCCTTCGTCACGGCAGCCTTCTTCGCCGCGGGCAGCGCCTTGGTGGCCGAACCCTTTGCGCGAGCGGCCTTCTTGGCGGTTCGTCGCGAGGTCAGTTGTCCCACACCGGTTCCGCGGGCGGCTTGGCCGCTGATCAGTTTGGTCTGCGTCGCCAGGGTTCCCAGTGCGTCTTCGGTGAGGGCGACGGCGTCGTTGTAGACCTTCTCCAGTTTCGGCAGGTTCTCACCGACGAGAGGTTGGGCCTTGAGTCGGTCGACGACCTCTTCGGTGCGTTCGGACAACGATGCCAGCAGCGCGGCCGCGACCGCGAGGTAGGCGTCGGCGACCTTGCGCAGTTCTTCCGGGGAGAATCGCGCGCGCAGTTCTTCGATCTCGGCGGGCAGTTCGACGGGCAGGGCGGCGAGTTTGCTCTTGGCCTCCTCGAACGTCGCCAGCGCGTTGGCCAGCGTCTCGTCGAGGGTGGACTGCGCGGAATCGACTCGCTCGGCGACGCGTTCGGTGAGGTCCTCGCGCGACTCGGTGATCCGTTCCTGCGCCGACTCGATACTCTCGGCGATCTTTGTCTGGGCCTGCTCGGTGGCGGCCTCACCGCGCTCACGAAAATCGTTGAGCAGGGCCGACACTTGACCCAACGCTGTCGACAACGGGTTGTCCGGCATGATCGGAACTCCTCGATTCGCTTGTGCGGGTGGTGAATCGACCGCCCGAGTCACCCTGTGGTCACTCGTCGGGGATCGGCTCCTCGGTGGCGTTCTCCTTGCGGAAGGACTCGTAGATCTCGAGCAGCATCTGCTTCTGGCGTTCACTGATCGAGTCGTCGGCGATCAGCGCATCACGCACCGGGCTGGCCGGCCGTTCTTCGAGGATCCCGGCCCGAACGTACAGCACCTCGGCCGACACCCGCAGGCCCTTGGCGATCTGCGCCAACACATCTGCCGAGGGTTTGCGGAGTCCGCGCTCGATCTGACTGAGGTACGGATTGCTGACGCCGGCCCGTTCGGCCAACTGCCGCAACGACACCTCTGCGGCCATTCGCTGGGATCGGATGAACCCACCGATGTCCTGTGCCGCGGTTGCGACCGCATCCGAGGCCACCGCGGTGACGGCGGTGACGGCTTCCACGGTGTGTCCGACGCCGCCGGTGTCGCGATCGTCCTCGTCGGGGCTCGACGCCTCATCGACGGGATCGTCGCCCGAGCGATGCTCGGATGTGCTGTTGTGGGGCCTCTTCGCTGTCATGTCACCTCCCGTGGCTCACCGAGCCCAGTATCGACCCCAGTGCTAACACGTGCAAGCACAGTGCATGCAGCGCGGCGCGGCGTCGAAGCCCTCCCCTCGGGCCGGTCAGGGGAAGATGAGGACCGAGATCGTGTAGATCACCAGTCCCGCCAGCGATCCGACGACGGTGCCGTTGATGCGGATGAACTGCAGGTCGCGGCCCACCTGGAGCTCGATCTTGCGGCTGGTGTCCTCGGCGTCCCAGCCGCGCACGGTCTCGGTGATGACGGAGATGATCTCCCGCGAGTAGTTGGTGGCAAGGTGATTGGCGACACGTGCGACCCACCAGTTCATCTTCTCCTGCAGCGGCCGGTCGTCGCGGATCCGTATGCCGAGGTTGATCGCGGCATCGGTCAGGGTGTTGCGCAACGTGCTGTTCGGGTCGGCGAGCATCTGCTCGATGACGGCCTTGCCGGTGTTCCAGGCGGTCGACGCCGCGCCGGCCACTTCCTCGCTGCCCACGAGTTCACGTTTGATGTTCTCGAACCGGGCGACCATCTCGGGGTCGTTCTGCAGGTCGTCGGCGAACTGCTCGACGAATTCGTGCATCGACCGGCGCATCTCGTGATTCGGGTCGGCACGGACCTTGTAGGTGAAATCGACGAGCTCGCGGTAGATCCGATCGCCCATGAGGTTGGTCACGAACTTCGGTTTCCAGGCCGGTCCGACGTCGCTCTCCACCACCCGGTCGATGAGGTCCTGGCTACCGAGCGCCCAGTCGTGGGCGCGGTCGCACAGGAGTTGGAAGACCGGCTCGAGACGGTCCTCGGCGATCAGCTGATGCAGGATGCGCCCGATCGGCGGCGCCCATTCGGGTTCGGCCGCCCACCGCAGGGTGGCCTGGATGAACTGCTCGATGTCCTCGTCGCGCAACATCTCTGACGCGAGCTTGATGGCGCGGGCCGCCTCGTCGGACACCCGTGGGGCGTTGTTCGGATCGGCCAGCCAGGTCGCGACACGACGTGGCAGGTCCAGCTGCTCGGCGCGCTGCACGATCACCTCGGGCGTCATGAAGTTCTCTTCGATGAAGCCACCGAGCTGATCGCCGATGTCGTCCTTCTTCTTGCGGATCAGGGCGGTGTGCGGGATCGGGATGCCCAGCGGGTGCCGGAACAGCGCCGTCACCGCGAACCAGTCGGCCAGCGCGCCGACCATACCGGCCTCCGACGCCGCGCGCACATAGCCAACCCATGCGGCGACGTCGGCGCCGTCGCGGTGTTCGAGGTAGCGGGTGAACAGGTAGATGACGGCGGCGACGATGAGGAAGCTGGTCGCCAGCAGTTTCATCTTGCGCAGATCACGGCGACGGCGGTCGTCGGACGCGGAACCGCCCGAGGAGAACCCGGGCGCACTTGTCGGCGCAGCCCGATGCCTGCCGGTACCGGAAACGTCGGTCGTCACAGTTGACACCCATCCATTTCTACCCGCCGGCAGCGACTACGCTGGCCGGGTGATCGCAAATCGTCCCAGTCCGGCCGCGGCGGCGCGCGCTGCGGTGTCGGCGGCGACGAACGTGACCCGCGGAATCGAGCAGGCGTTGCTCGGCGGGGCGGTCGAGGAGCGCTCCAAACCCGATGGTCGCCGGCAGCGCTGGGAAACCCACAAGCGGGAGCGCCGCACCGAACTGACCGACGGCACAATCGCTGCGGTCCGTGAACTCGGCGCGGACGTCGGGATGGACGAGATCGCCCGGCACATCGGCGTTTCCAAGACGGTGCTCTACCGCTATTTCACCGACAAGAACGATCTCGGGGTCGCCACGACGGTGCGGTTCTTCGAGACCACCCTGATGCCCCGGCTGATCGAGACCATCACCGACGACGTCGACGAGTACACGCTGACCCGGACCGTGATCAGCGTCTACGTCCATGCCGTCGCCGACGAGCCCGCGTTGTATCGGTTCGCGTTGTCGGCGTCGCCGAGTTCGTCGGTGACTTCCGCGGAGTCGGAGAAGCTGGTGGCCCAGCTGCTCACCTCGACCATCGTGATGCGTCTGGGCGAACGCGACGGTGATGCCGCGGGAGCCCAGGTGTGGGCCTACACCCTCGTCGGCGGTATCCAGCGCGCCGTCGATTGGTGGATGGGTGAACGATCCATCGGCGTCGACGATCTCATCGACTACCTGACGATGATGGTGTGGAGTTCGATCGTCGGGGTCGCCGCGGTGAACGGCTCCCGCACCGCATTCATGGCCGACCCTCCGCCGCTGCCCGAGCCCGCAGCAACCGAGGGAGACCGGGACGATCACGAGCCCGGTTCGGCTGACGACGAGACGCCACTCCGGTGAGTCGGGTGGCGTTGGTGACCGGCGCCAGTCGCGGCGTCGGTCTCGGGGTGGCCACCGCACTTCTCGACGCCGGATGGACCGTCTACACCACCGCGCGCAGTGGACGCGGGCCCGACAGGGCCCGGGTGATCACCTGCGATCACACCGATGATGCCGCCGTCGGCGAGGTCTTCGAGACGATCGACGACGCCGAGGGCCACCTCGATCTGCTGGTCAACAACGTGTGGGCGGCACCCCGCGGGTTCGGCGGATTCAGCGAACCGTTCTGGCAGCGACCGGTCGGCGACTGGGATTCGTTGATCGGGGTCGGCGTGCGCGCCCATTACGTGGCCTCGGTGCATGCCGGCCGACTCATGGTGGCCGCCGGGTCGGGTCTGATCGTCAACATCTCGTCGTTCGGGACACGCGGTCACCTGCACTCGGTGCTCTACGGCATGAGCAAGGCGGCACTGGACAAGATGGTCGCCGACATGGCCATCGAACTGCAGGGCACCGGCGTCCACGCGGTGTCGTTGTGGCTGGGCCTGATCCGTACCGAGTTGCTGCTGTCCCTCGGCGTCGAGGAGTTCGCGGGGTTCTCGTTGGAGCGCGCGGAGGACCCCGAGTTCGTGGGTCGGGTCATCGCGGCGCTCGCCGACGACCCGGCACTGCCGAACCTGACCGGACACACCCTGATCAGCGCGGAGTACGGGCGCGAGCACGGAATCGTCAACAATGATGGCGCGCAGCCCGATTCGCATCGCGACGCTTTCGGCGGCGGTCCACTCTACCCGCCAACCTGACCCGCGGCCCTGGTGGTGTTGGGTACCCTCTGGACCACACGACGAGGAGGTTGCATCATGGGCAAGCGCGGCGGAGGTTCGACGAAGGGCTGGGCACAAGAACCGATCGACGCATTGCGCGTGGGTACTGTCGGCCCGATCGCCGATTTCGACCCGGACAGCACACCGGGATTCGACGGCGACCGTCGTCTCGGCGAGGAGTTGCTCACCGAACGCGGTGAGATCCTCGCAGGTTTGCAGGAGTTGCTCTTCGCCAACGGCAGAGCCGGCGACCACCGCTCCGTACTGCTGGTCCTACAAGGCATGGACACCGCAGGCAAGGGCGGGATCGTGCGACACGTCGGCGGACTGCTCGACCCACAAGGCCTGAGCATCAAGGGATTCGGCAAGCCCACACCCGAGGAGCTCTCCCACGACTTCCTATGGCGCATCCGCAAGGCGCTGCCCCCGGCCGGACGCATCGGCATCTTCGACCGCTCCCACTACGAGGACGTCCTGCCGGTGCGCGTGCATTCCCTGGTACCGCAATCGGAGTGGGAAGCACGCTACGACATCATCAATCGATTCGAGCACGAACTCGTCGACGCCGGCACCACGGTGGTGAAATGCGCTCTGGTGGTGTCGAAGGACGAGCAGAAGGCCCGACTGGCCGAACGCCTCGACCGTCCCGACAAGTACTGGAAGTACAACCCGGCCGACCTCGATGAGCGCGCCT
Source organism: Gordonia sp. YC-XJ4 (assembly GCF_059511865.1). NCBI lineage: Bacteria > Bacillati > Actinomycetota > Actinomycetes > Mycobacteriales > Gordoniaceae > Gordonia > Gordonia sp. YC-XJ4. The sequence continues at coordinate 1,085,952 of NZ_CM183447.1, read as the reverse complement.
ATTGGGACGACTACCTCGAGGCCTACCAAGCGATCTTCGACCGCTGCGACTCCGACGCCACCCCGTGGTACCTCATCCCCGCCAATCGGAAGTGGTTCTCCCGCCTGGCGATCTGCGAACTACTCATCGATGCCCTGACAGGTCTCGACCTCGATTGGCCCGCCGCCGATTTCGATGTCGACGCCGAGAAGAAGCGCCTGGCCGCCCTCCCCGACTGACCTCCCGTTGGTCGCGCAGCTCCCCCTCCCGATAATAGAGACCCTCACCCGATGGTTCCCTCCCCCCACGGTCGAGAGAGCCCTTCCCCCGATGGTCGAGGTGCGAGCCGCGTGCGGCGGGCCTCGAGACCCGGCGAGACAACAAGCCTCCCAACCACATCCACCGTCGCACGACCTGAACGCGAGCCGAATTCGCAAACGCCCCCGCTACACCAGCCGCGTCTGCACAGTGGAGCCGCGGACGCATCACTCCCGACGGTCAAGGCGCCCTCCTCCGGATCGTCAGCACTTCCCTGCTGGTCGAGACCCCCCGATGGTCGAACAACCCGCCCTTCCGATACTCGGGAGCCTTCCCCCCGATGGTCGAGGTGCGAGCCGCGTGCGGCGAGCCTCGAGACCCGGCGAGACAACCAGCCTCCCAACCACATCGAGGACAAGGCGAACGAAAGCCGCACCCTTACCACACCCCACCGACAGAAAGTCGTCGCCGAAACACGTTGTCCACAAGCAGAATTGATCAAAACAACTCTTGCGTCGAACACCCTGGCGATGTAGACTGGACCCATCACACCGATCAGCCACTGGGGAGGGGCCCATGATCGACACCACCGAAGCTCTTGACGCCGAAGCGGTTTTCGCCGCGATCGTCAGCCAACTCAGCGACCTGCAATGGAATCCGGAGATGACCGGACCCCAAGCCTTCGGCGCCATGAAACAGGTCCTGCTACTGCGGAACCTGGTTGATCACCACGCCACCACCCTCACCGGCGAGATGGATCGCTTGGGCGTCGCCGATCACAAGACCACCCGGCTCCGGGAGTTGTTGATCAGCATGGGTTTCGCACCCGCCGTCGCAAGTCGATACGTGCGGATCTCGGCCACCACCGATGTGGATCTGCTGCTCGCGCATGCCGCGGACGGGTCCATCTCCTCCGAACACACCGACGCCATCGTCCGCGGGTTGGCGCACATCGACACCCGATGCCCCGAACCTATGGACACCGTGCAACGGTGCGAGTTCCTGCGGAAACTCTTGTCGCACTATTTCGCCGGTTTCACCCCCGCCGAGATCAACCTCTACGCGCGGCAGTTGGGGAACGAGTTGGCGGCCGAGACATCGGGCGGGTTACCTGCCGCGGAGGACAAGAAGATCAACTCCTACACCGACCGCATCACCGACGACGGACGGTTGGAAATCTCGGCGAACCTCGACATCGTCGCCGGCGAGAAAACCAGAACTCTGATGGAAGCGCTGTCGGCGCCCAAACCTCAGCCCGATGGGTCCCCGGATCCTCGGACACCCGAACAGATCTGTGCCGCCGCGTTCGAGACGATTGTGGAGTTGGCGGCACAAGGATTGGCCGACACCACGTTCTCGGCCAAACCGACCAACGGCCTGTTGTGGACCTGGTCGGCGGACAACCCGGCGCTCGGCGGGGACTTGCAGAACATGGGTGCGATCACCGAAGCGACCGCCAAGTTGTTGTCGTGTGACACGACGATCACCAAGATCATGCTCGATCCCAATGGGGTACCGCTCAGTGTTGGGGAGGCGAAACGCTTCTTCACACCCGGCCAACGCAAAGCACTACTCGTCCGGGATCGCGGGTGCATCAAATGCGGAGCCCACGCCGGACGCTGCCAAGGACACCACCTCACCCACTGGAGCAAGGGTGGTCCCACCGACCTCGACAACGGCTGCCTACTCTGCACCAGCTGCCACGACGACGTCCACCACCACGGATGGGACATCATCATGGGCTTCGACCGCCACCCCTGGCTGATCCCGCCCGCCAGCGTGGATCCGAAACGACAACCGATACCGTCGTATCACCGGCGGACCATGCGACTCGACGACGCAGCCGCCTGACCCACGCTGCCCCACAACCTGATTCCCCGCACCCGGCCCGGCCGGGACCGCATCTGTTGTTTGACAACTCCATAGAGAACTACCCCACCCGATGGTCGAGGTGTCGTGCCCGTGGCCCGGAATCCCGTCGGCACAAGGGGTCTCGAGGCTCGTCGCTGGCGCTCCTCGGCACCTCGACCATCGGGATGGGACGGCCGTCGGGCAGGTAGGGTGGAGCATCACAGATCGATGGTCGAGGTGCGAGCCGCGTGCGGCGAGCCTCGAGACCGCTTGCGCTGGCGCTGGATTCGGATCACGATGGCCCGGAAACCCGTCAGCACAGGGGTTCTCGAGGCTCGTCGCTGGCGCTCCTCGGCACCTCGAACACCGGGCATTGGAGCGTCACGCCGACAATCAGGCACCCCGATCACAGGTGTCCGCTCACGCGACTCACGAGGTCCGGGTCGACCGGCACACAATCAGATCGCACCACTAATTGTTTCCACCACGAACAATGAGCTATGGTCCAAGACACACTTAGGTGCGTGTATGTGCCACGTCATACTACTCAGGGGGTTCCGTTGAAGAGTCAGACATCGGCTCGGCTGCTCGTCTTTGTCGTCTTGACGAGCATGGTTGCAGCACTCAGCGCGCTCGCGGCGCCTGCCGAGGCGCAACCACCAGGCTCGGGCACCACCTGGCTGTGTTCGCCGTCGATGACCAACGACCCCTGTGACCTACCCACCGACACCACCGATCTGTCCACCGGAAAGCGGACAGTCACCCCGGTACCACCGGAAAACCGCAAGCCTGTCGATTGCTTCTACGTGTACCCGACCGTGACCAGCGATCCTGCACTCAACGCTCCCATGGTGGCCTCGCCGGTGGTGAAGTCGATCGCCGAGTACCAGGCCGCCCGCTTCCGATCGCAGTGTCGTATCTTCGCGCCCGTCTACCGGCAGGTCACGCTGGGCGCCCTGGCCACCCAGGCGTTGGGCTCGCGTGCGGGTGATCTCGCGTATGAAGACGTACTACACGCATGGCGTGATTACCTTGCCAACGACAACCACGGGCGAGGAGTTATCCTCATCGGCCACTCGCAGGGAACGCTCATGCTACGCAAGCTCATTCGCGAGAACATCGACAACAACCCGACCGTGCGCAACCGGCTCGTCGGCGCATTCCTGATGGGCGGAAACGTGTCGACCGCACCGGGACGCACCACGGGTGGCGATTTCCGCCACATCCCCCTCTGCACACGTCGAGGCGAAAGCGGTTGCGTTGTCGCGTATTCCACGGCAGTGACCGACCCGCCGACCGGACTGAGCCTGTTCGGAAACGGCAATCTGGACATTCTCAGTGCCGCCTTCGGGTTACCGGCGGGATCGGGAAGCGAGATCGCATGCACAGACCCGGCCGTGTTGAGCGGTGACCGACAACCGGTCGGCATCACCGTTCCCTCTGACCCTTATGCATTCGGTGTCATCTCGGTGCTGATGGATTACACCACGTTCCCGGAGGGGCTACCCCGCTCTCGGTCCAGTTGGACGACCAGCAAAGAACGCGCAGTCGGCCGTTGCGTCGACACCAACGGCCATCACCTGTATCGGTTCGCGGTCATCGACGGCGGACGCCAACCCAACGAACTCCCACTGTTCAACACGCATCTCGTCGACATCAACCTCGGTTATGACCGTCTCATCTCCATCGCCGCACAACAGATCACGAGTTGGTCCCGTGAGCACTGACCCCGCAGAGGGCGAACTCTGCCGGACGCCGATATCATTCGCGACATCGGCTTGTGCGCATCGGAACGGCCGAGACATGTATCCGAGACAAAGGAGATGTGATCGCGGTGGCGCTGGTACCCGAGCCGGTCTCCCAGCACGACAGTTGCGTCTTCCTGCGACTGGGGCAGGAGATGTTCCGGATGACCGAGCACAGGCTCGCCGAACTCGGCATCCGCACACGGCATTTCACCATCCTGGCGGTTCTCGATCACTCGGGGCCTCGTTCTCAACAACAACTCTCGGTGGAGACCGGCATCGACACGAGCACGATGGTGGCGGCCATCGACGAACTCCATGCGGCCGGCCTGGCGGTGCGCGCCAAGGATCCGTCCGACCGACGGCGATCGATCGTCACGGTGAGCGATCGCGGACGCGCCACGCTCGCCGACGCGAACGCGATGATGGAGTCGATCTCGGTGGAGGTGTTCGGCTGCCTGTCGGCATCGGCTCACAAGTCACTGAGCGCTACGCTGGCGATCCTCAACTCCGCGATGCCCGTCGGGTCCGGACGCTGACCCTCGACGACGCAACACCCCGTGGGACACAAGCCCGACGACGATGGCCCAGAAGGCGCCGCTGATCCCCCAGAACGTCACGCCCGCAGCTGCGGTGACGAACGTCAGACCCGACGCGATCCGAAACTCGTTGTGGGTGAACGCACCAAGTAAAGCGTTGGCGAACGTTGCCAGCAATGCGAGCCCGGCCACGGACTCCAGCAGTCCCTGCGGCGCAATCGCGGTGATGGTGACCAGCGCTCCGGAAGCCACCGCCAGCACCAGATAGCTGATGCCGCCGGACACACCGGCAATCCATCGCCGGGTTCGGTCGGTGCCCGCCTCCTCGCCCGCGGCCAGCGCCGCCGACAGCGCGGCCAGGTTGATGGCATGCCCACCGAACGGTGCGCCGACGACCGTACCCATCCCGGTCACGAACATCGCAGGACGCCAAGGGGTGTCATAACCGAACGACTTCAACACCGCCACGCCGGGAACATTCTGCGACGCCATCGTCACCACATAGAGCGGGATGGCCAGCCCGACGATCGCCGACACATCGAATCTCGGAGTGGTCCAGGCGATTTGCGGCCACCACTGCGTCGTCACACCCGCGCCGATACCGTGTACCGCGACGTAGATGCCGATGACGACGAGGGCGGTCACCAAGGCCAGCGGCAACGCCCAGCGGGTCAGCCATCGAGTCGCGATGAGCCACACGGCGAGAATCGGCAGGGTCAGCAGCGGCTGCGCTGCAAGCGATTTCATGGGTGCCAGACACAGGGTCAACAGGACGCCGGCCAGCATCGCCTGAGCGATCGGAGTAGGTATCCGGCCGATCAGATCACCCAGAGCCGGGATCAGCCCCGTCGCCAGGATCAGGATTCCGACGACGAGGAAAGCCCCGACCGCAGCCCGCCAGCCGGCGTGATAGTCCGCGCCCGCGGCCACCAGCATCGCCGCTCCCGGCGTCGACCAGGCCAGGGTGATCGGCTTCCGCGTGGCGACGCACAGGACGATGATCCCGACCGCGAAGGTCACGGTGAGCGCGAGCAGACCCGACGCCGCCTGCCCGGGATCGGCGCCGACCGCACGCAACCCGGCGACCACCACGACGAACGACGACGTGAAGCCGACCAGCGCGGTGATGATTCCCGCGGTGATCGGCTCACTGATCGACGATGCCGGAGAGGTGGTCATCAGGCCACCATAACGCTATCGTTCTGTTTATGGAACACCCGGGGAGATCTGCGGTCGGTGCGCGTATCACCGCGGCCCGCGAGCGGCGCGGCATGAGTCTGTCGGCACTCGCCCGCGCCGCCGGCATCGGCAAGGGATCGCTGTCCGAACTCGAATCCGGCAGGCGCAACCCGACTCTCGACACTCTCTACGCCGTCGCCGGCCCGCTCGGGGTACCGCTGACCGCGTTACTCGGCGAGGAGTCGGGCACCGAGGGCTCGGGCCCGCACCTCTCGGCGCGACTCCTGCACGTCGAACACCATCTCGGCGGTGCCACCACCGAGGTGTTCTGGCTCGCGGTTCATCCGGGCGGCACCACGATCTCCCCCGCCCACGGACCCGGCGTCGTCGAACATGTCCGGGTGGTACGCGGGCACGTCACCGCCGGCCCGCTCGGGGCCGAGAACACCGCCGGACCCGGCCGATCCCTGCAGTGGATGTCGGATACCGACCACAGCTACCGAAGTGACGACGGCGCGCTGGCGGTGCTCACCATCGACTCACCCGAGACGCCCGACTCACCCGATACGCCCAACACCCCGGATACACAACCACCCGACAGACAACGACCCCCACGGCCGAAGCCGTAGGGGTCGTTGGGAATTCGGTTCAGCCCGGGTCAGCTCAGCTGGTCGCCCGACCGGGGGCCTTCTTGGCCGGGGCCTTCTTCGCCGGAGCCTTCTTGGCGGCGGCGATCTTCTTGGCGGGCGAGTCGTTCGCGGTGCGCGCCTTGCCCTCCACGGTGCCTGCCGCCCCGTCGATCTTGGATGCAGCGGTCGCGGCCTGCGCCTTGACGGTCTCGCCGGCCTCGGTGACGGCCTCGGCGGCCTCGTCGAGCTTCTCGCCGGCCTCGAGTGCAGCCTCGTCGACCTTGTCGCCGATGGCATCGGCGGCGTCGTCGAGTGCGTCGCCTGCCTCACCGACGCGGGCTCCGACCAGACCGGCGATCTTGGCGGCCTGCTCGCCGACCGAGCGGGTCTGAGTCGACACGACCCCGAGGGCGTCCTCGGTGAGGTCAACCGCGTCGTTGTAGGTCTTCTCGGCGCGGGTCAGACCCTCCTGGACGAGCGGCTGCTGACGCAGGCGCTCGAGGGTCTCCTCGCCGCGCTCGGCGAGCGAGTTGTAGAAGGTGGTGGCCAGCTCGACGTAGGGCTCGGCAACCTTGCGCAGTTCTTCGGGATTCAGCTTGGCGCGCAGCTCGTCGATGCTCGGGACCTCATCGGGCAGGCTGTTCAGCCGGCTCTTGGTCTCCTCGAAGCGGGTGCTCGCGGTCTCGGTGGCGGTTTCGGTGCGCTCGCGCAGCTGCGCGACAACATCGGTCACCTGCGCGATGGCCAGATCGCCCGCGCCGACGACTGCATAGAAGGGGTTTGCCAGGGTTCGTTCGGCGGTGCTCATTGCGGCCTCCTTGGTGGGGTTGTCAGAAGTTCAGCAGCGCAACGAATGTCGATTCTCGAGATCAATGAATGATCGTCGGGACGGTGAGAGCTGGTCGAGATCGTCGGTGTTGCGGCGCATCCATCTACCAGTATCCACGCTTCGCTAGCAATTGCAAGCGCTTTGTTAGCACGGTCATAGCGACCCGACCGTCCACAGCGCTACGCGTCGGTGACCCCATCGGGGTAGGAGTAGAAACCTCGCCCGGCCTTCTTGCCGATCCGACCTGCCTCGACCATGCGCAACAGCAGAGGTGGTGGGGCGTAGAGCGGTTCCTTGAACTCGTCGTACATCGAATCGGCGATCGCCTTGACGGTGTCGAGGCCGACGAGATCGGCCAGCCGCATCGGACCCATCGGATGCGCACAACTGAGCACCATGCCCTTGTCGATGTCCTCCACGGTCGCAAAACCGGTATCGACCATCCGGATCGCCGACAACAGATACGGCACGAGCAGCGCATTCACGACGAACCCGGAGCGATCGGCCGATCGGATCACCTGTTTGCCCAACACGTCGTGGGCAAAGGTCTCGGCGCGCTCGCTCACCTCGGTCGCGGTCTCCAACGTGGTGACCAGTTCGACGAGCGGCAGCACCGGCACCGGGTTGAAGAAATGCATGCCGATCACCCGTCCGGCGCAGTGGGTTGCCATGCCCAGCTTCATGATCGGGATCGACGACGTATTGGAGGCGAGCACCGCAACGGGATCGGTGACGACCTTGTCGAGTTGCGCGAACACCTGGGTCTTGACCAATTCGTCCTCGACGATCGCCTCGCACACGATCTGCCGATCGGCGAAATCCCCGAGATCGGAGGTGAATCGCAATCGGTACGAGGCTTGTTCGCGTTCGCGCTCGGTGAGCTTGCCGCTCGACACACCGCGGTCGAGGGAGCGCAGGATGCGCGACCGCCCGGCACTGGTCAGTTCCCGCGTGGCCTCGTAGACCAGGACGTCGGCGTTGGCGCGAGCGCACACCTCGGCGATCCCGGCACCCATCTGCCCCGCGCCGACGACACCCACGCGCGAGATGATCTCACCGGACATTGCAGCACTCCTAGCGACAGATCAATAAGAACCCAGCACTCGATGTCGTTACACGACAAAGAATTCGGCGACGACGCGTGACCCCCGGGGGGTCGACCACACCCCGCCCGTACAGGAACAGGCGGCCCGCAACGTGAGTCGCGGGCCGCCTGTCTGGTACGCACAATCGCGGACAGTCGAGTCCTAGTGGAACTGACCTTCCTCGGTCGAGCCCTTGAGGGCTGCGGTCGAGGTGTTGGGATCGACGGTGGTGGCGATCTTGTCGAAGTATCCGGCACCGACCTCACGCTGGTGCTTGGTGGCGGTGTAACCGCGCTCCTCGGCGGCGAACTCGCGCTCCTGCAGCTCGACGTAGGCACTCATCTGGTTGCGGGCGTAGCCGTAGGCCAGATCGAACATCGAGTAGTTGAGGGCGTGGAAGCCGGCCAGCGTGATGAACTGGAACTTGAAACCCATTGCGCCGAGCTCGTTCTGGAACTTCGCGATGGTTGCGTCGTCGAGGTGCTGCTTCCAGTTGAACGACGGCGAGCAGTTGTAGGCCAGCAACTGGTCCGGGAACTCGCTCTTGACGGCCTCGGCGAACTTGCGGGCCAGCTCCAGGTCGGGCTTGCCGGTCTCCATCCAGATCAGGTCGGAGTACGGGGCGTAGGCCTTGGCGCGGGCGATGCAGGGCTCGATGCCCTTCTTCACACCGTAGAAACCCTCCGCGGTGCGGGTCCCATCGAGGAACGGCTTGTCGCGCTCGTCCACGTCGGAGGTGATCAGGGTGGCGGCCTCGGCATCGGTGCGGGCGATGACGACGGTCGGCGCGCCGGCGACGTCGGCGGCCAGACGAGCCGAGGTCAGGGTACGGATGTGCTGCTGGGTGGGGATGAGCACCTTGCCACCGAGGTGGCCGCACTTCTTCTCCGAGGCGAGCTGGTCCTCCCAGTGGGTACCGGCGGCACCCGCGGCGATCATGGCCTTCTGCAGCTCGTAGACGTTGAGCGCGCCACCGAAGCCGGCCTCGCCGTCGGCGACGATCGGCACGACCCAGTTGTCGACCGAGGTGTCGCCCTCGACCTTGGCGATCTCATCGGCACGCAGCAGCGCGTTGTTGATGCGGCGCACGACCGACGGCACCGAGTTGGCCGGGTAGAGCGACTGGTCGGGGTAGGTGTGACCGGAGAGGTTCGCGTCACCGGCGACCTGCCAGCCGGACAGGTAGATGGCCTTGAGGCCGGCGCGCACCTGCTGAACGGCCATGTTGCCGGTGAGGGCACCGAGCGCGTTGATGTAGTTGTCGCCGTTGACACCCTCCCAGAGGATCTCGGCGCCACGACGGGCCAGGGTGGGGTCCTCGACGACCGAGCCCTGCAGCTCGACGACCTGGTCGGCGGTGTATTCGCGGGTGATGCCCTTCCAGCGCGGGTTGGTGTCCCAGTCCTGCTGGATCTCCGCGGCGGTACGGGGCTTTCCGACGTTGCTCATTAGCCACTTCGCTTTCGTTGTACTACTCGGCCCGACGTGACCGATGGTGGTCCGGCCCGTGCGTGAAACCCGAGCCGAATCCCTTGCTGACAGACGCCCGGTTTCGGTGAGTGGTGCAATCGATGGCCGGGACCCGAGGGCCGCAGTCACTTTTGCGAACTCGCCGAAGCGATCCGGTTGTGTCTGCAACCAAGAGTGCCACAGGGCAAAGCCGCAGGTCCAGTGAGGTTTGTGGTGTGAACACTGGCCATGATTCCCCTGGGTTTTGCAAATTTTGCGAAAGGCGATGTGTGAAGGCCGCGCGCGTTTCATAAAAAAGTACGCGCGTACTGGGATTTTCGACGATCCGACCGACGCCCTCGATGCGAGGGCGGACGACCGGCGTGAGCGCCGGCCGGCCTCGCCCGGCCATAGGGATGTGACGACCTTCACACAAAATCGGACAGCCCATCGCCGGCGGGCCACCGCAGAATGCCCCGGCGCGACGCCGTCGTCAGCTCTTGCGGCCCGCCGCGGCCACCGACAGCGCACTGCCGAACAGCGTCACGAAGTCCTGCTCGGCGAGCGGGGGCTGGGCGGCGGGTGGCGCCGCGGGCGGCGCGACGGCGTCGGTCGGGTCACCGGACACCGTGAGACTCACCGAGACCGGTGCGGCCCCACCCGGACGGGCGACGATCGCGTAGCCCACGTAGTCGATGCGGGTGCGGACCGATCGATCCGCCAGGGTGGTCGTCGTCGCCGACTTCACGAGCAGCATCTGCTCGACCTTCTCGGCGTCCTTGCCGAGTTCGGTGTGGCCATCTCGGAGTGCTCGGTGACGATGCTCGTCCCGGCGAGGTTGCCCGTCGTGATCATCGTCTGCGTGCGCGCGCAGGCGCCGGTCATGGCGGCCACGTCGGCGCCGATGTCGCGCATCTGTGTGGTCACCAGCTCGACGAGCCCACCGAAGGAGGCCTGCGCGGCCAGTACCGCCGAATTCGCCTCGGTCAGGGTCGGATTGAGCTTCGCATCGGCGGTGGGCCGGCATTGCGGAGGAGTGATCTCGGTGGCGTCGGAGGCCTTGAGTTGCGTGGAGTTGGCGTCGACGAGCTGGGGCACCGACAACTCGGTGGCGGTGAATCCGACCGGCAGCGTCGACGGATCGAGCAGCAGGTCGGCCGGCGCGGCCGCCAGATCGGGGACGGTCGTCGGCGCATGACCACACGCCACCGTCACCGCCGCGACGAGGCCCACCACCAGCGTCGCCGGCCCCGCCGTCGTCCCCCTGCGCCGATGAGCGCGCCCTACCCGCACGCCGTCACCGTACCCTGAAGCTCATCGACTCCCCCGGGATCGGGCGCATCGGCCGGGCGGGTCCCAGCGACGGTGAGCAGCGGAGGTGTGCGGTGACCAAGACCTATGCGGGTGCGCGAACCTACGTGGGTTCACGCCTGCGCCAGTTGCGTTCGGAGCGCGGCCTCTCGCAGGTGGCGTTGGCCCAGACACTCGAGATATCCCCGTCCTATCTCAACCAGATCGAGCACGATGCGCGGCCGCTCACCGCCAAGGTGCTCGCCCGGATCACCGAGACCTTCGGCGTCGACGCCGGATTCTTCGACTCCCAGGACGACGTCCGCCTCGTCGCCGAGCTCCGGGAGGTGCTGCTCGACGACGACGTCGAGGCCACCGACACCGCGCTCGACCCGCAGGAGATCAGTGCGATGGTCGCCGGGCACCCCGACATCGCGAACGCGATGGTCACGCTGTACCGGCGCTACCGCAACTCCTCCGATCAGCTCGCCGCGGCAACCGACGAACGCGGCGACCGATCGATGCGCGGCGCGATCACCGCACCGCACGAGGAAGTGCGCGACTACTTCTATCAGCGCCGCAACTACATTCACGAACTCGACGTCGCCGCAGAGGAGATGACCACCCGGATGCGCATGCACTCCGGTGATGTGCGCCGCGAGATCATCGATCGCCTGGAGAAGCGTCACGGGGTCACCGTCGTCCGCCGCGTGGACCTGGGTGACTATGTGCTGCACCGGTTCGACCCGGACACCCGCCGACTGGAGGTGTCGGCGGCGCTGTCGTCGGGGCAGCGCGCCTTCAAGCTCGCGACCGAATTGGCGCTGCTCGAATTCGGTGATCTCATCGACGAGCTCGTCGAGGCCGGCACCTTCACCAGCGACGAGGCCCGCTCGCTGGCCCGGTACGGCTTGGCCAACTACTTCGCGGCCGCAACCCTGTTGCCCTACAGCCAGTTCCACGGTGCGGCCGAGGATTTCCGGTACGACATCGAACGGCTCTCGGCGTTCTACGCGGTCTCCTACGAGACGATCTGTCACCGGCTCTCGACGTTGCAACGACCCAATCTGCGGGGCATCCCGTGGTCGTTCGTGCGCGTCGACCGGGCCGGAAACATGTCGAAACGCCAGTCCGCCACCGGATTCCACTTCTCCTCCTCCGGAGGCACCTGCCCGCTGTGGAATGTGTACGAGACGTTCGGATCACCGGGCAAGATCCTCACCCAGATCGCCGAGATGCCCGACGGCCGTGAGTATTTCTGGATCGCGCGGACCGTGGAGCGCCGGGCGGCACGCTTCGGCCAACCCGGTAAGACCTTCGCGATCGGCATGGGGTGCGAGCTGCGACATGCCGCGCGCGTCATCTACTCCGACGGGCTCGAGATCGGTCCGCAGGCGCGGATCACCCCGATCGGCGCGGGATGCCGTGTGTGCGAGCGCCAGCATTGCGCGCAACGTGCCTTCCCCTCGCTGGGCACGCGTCTGCGGGTCAACGAGCACGGGAGCACCGTCTCGCCGTACATGAACATATGACCAAAGTCCCGGGCGTCGGCGGGGACCGCCCCGCATAATGATCACGTGCGCAGCGGCGGAGCGGTCGACACGCGGGCGGCCGGGCCGCTCCGGGACGCCATCTGGCACCGTGCCGACCCCCACCGCACGACCTCGATGTACGCCGCGGGTGTCGACTCCGCCCTCATCCGTCTCGCGCTGGGTATGGCCGTTGCGGCCCCACTCGTCCCATTGTCCATTCGGCACGGCGCCGACGATCACATCGGACTGTGGTGCGGCTACGCGATTCATCTCGTGGTGGGTGTTCTCGCGATACGGGGGTACGCCCGTCCCGGCGCCGCCCTGCTGAGCTGGATGGGATTGGTGGTGGCAATCGCAGCCACCACCACGGTTCCCGACACCGCGCACCTTCGCGCTGTGGTCGACGCGTGCATCATGTTCGGCATCGGCGCCGCTCTCGTCTTGCCCGCTCGTCGAGCACTGGCGGCCGCGGCATCGACCACGCTGGCGGCGACGGCCTGCACCGCGGCGCTGCTACCCGCAACCACAACGGTCCTGAGGTATCAGCTCGCCACACCCGTCTACTCATTGTGTGGCGCCGCGGCCGCCGCGGTGATCGCCGCGTCACTGCGGCGGGTGGCCCTGCTCTCCGACCGCGCCGCGCGCGCCGGTCTCGACGCCGACCGCGCACTCGCCGAGACCCGGCTCGCGGCCCGGCGTTCACGGCTTCTCCACGACACGGTCATCAACACGCTGGGAGCCATCGCGCGAGGACGCCTCACGGGCCGCGAGGACGCCGTCGTCGCCCGTTGCCGTGCCGATCTGGAGGCCCTCGCCACCGTCGGCGATGTCGGCACGTCGGTGCTGCGCACGCTCGACGAGGTCATCGAGGACGCCGCGGCCCTTGGCGTACGGGTGCTGATCGCCGACCGGACCCCCGTCGACGCATTCCTCGCCGGTCTACCACCGTCGCGCCGCTCAGAGATTCTCGCACTCATCCGCGAGGCTCTCACCAACGTTGCCAAGCACGCACAGGTGCCTGTGGCCCGCGTGTGGTCGGCACCCGATTCGACCGCGGTGCACGTCGACGACGACGGTGTGGGCTGCGCAGACCCCCAGGCGCTTCGCACATCGATGGACGCACGCGCCGCACACACCGGCGTCGCGATCACGGTGCACACCCTCGCCGGCACCGGCACCTCGGTGACGATCACCCCCGAGATCGATCGGCCGGGCTCGCAGGCCGGCACTCTCGTCGCGAGCACCGGGCCACTTGCCGCTTCGGTATCGGCCATCATGCTCACGCAGTTCGCCCTGATCTCGATCATCATGTTCGTCGTCGACCGCCGCGACACCCCGCCGGGCGCGGTGTCGACCGCGGCCCTCGTCTGGACGCTCACCGCGGCATGTCTGGTCGCGGTCATCGGCACCGCGGCACGGTCCGGTCGACTGTCATCACCGGTCCTGGCGATCATCGGCGCAACGGTGACCGCCTCCGCTGTTCTCGTCGGCACGCACGGCATGCCCGCCACCTGCGGTACCACGTCGATCGTCGGCTGGTCCGGCGACGCCGCGGCGACCCTGTGCGTGGTGGTGATCCTGGTGGACGGGCGCGTTCGCGTCGTCGGACCGGTCATCGCGATGGTCGTCGCTGCGACCACGCTCCTCACCCTTCTCGGGCCACAGGGCTGTGCATCCTCCGCGCCGGTGCTGCTCGTCGCCGACGTGCTGGTCGTGGCTGCCGTCGTCTGGCTCCGCCACCGCCTGGTGACGATGTCACGGGCCATCGACCACCGGCAGATGCGAATGCGGTCCATCCGCATGGCCCGTGATCAGGCGGCGGCCACCGAGGCGTTGCGCGCCGACGGTGTGGGTGACACGCTGATCGCCGCCGCCGCACTCCTGCACCGGATCGCCGCCGACCCTGCTGCCACCGAGCATGCGAGCGTGCGGGCCGACGCCGAGCGCGAAGAAGGGTACCTGCGCTGCATCGCCGGATTACCCACCGCCGCACCGATTCTGACGCGGCTTCTGGTGGATCTCATCGCGATCGCCCGTCCGCACGAGGTGCGCCTGTCGATCATCGCCGCCGCTGATGTGGACGAACGCACCGCCGCACGGGCTCGGGAGGTCGTGGCGCGGGTGATCATCGAGTCCGCACCGCACGATGCGGTGTCGATGGGCTTCTTCGACGATGAGGACGGACCGAGCCTGACCGTCGTCGCACCCGGCGTCCCCGATGGTGTTCTGGAACAGCGGGTGTGAGATGCCGGTGATGGCCCTGGTCGACGACCACGAACTCGTCCGTGAATCGATGGCCGCTCAGCTCTCGCGAGAGGGCCACGAGATCGTCTGCAGCACAGACAGTCTCGATGACGTCGTCGAACGCACCGACCTCGACCTGGTGATCGTCGACCTGGATCTCGGACCGGCCGGCCTGGTCGACGCCGACAGCGTCGCCCGGATCATCGGCGCGGGAACCCCGGTCCTGGTCGTCTCCGCGCTCGGCAGTCCCCGACACGTACGTCGCCTGGTGGCGCTCGGCGTGTGCGGCGTGGTGGGCAAGAACGAAGGCATCGTGGATCTGCTTGCCGCGGTGCGCGCGGCCTGTCGGGGCGAGCCGGCGACGAGCCCGCTGCTGGCCCGGGCGTTCATCGACGACACCGCATCCGACCGTCCTGCGCTGTCCGACCAGGAGGTGCGTGCACTGCAGCTCTATGCCTGCGGGCTCAAACTCGACAGTGTCGCCCGCCGCATGGGGGTGGCACCGAGTACGGCGAAGCAGTACATCGATCGTGTCCGCGCCAAGTATGACCGGGCCGGGCTGCACGCGCGGACCAAGTCCGAGCTGTACGCGGCCGGCGTCGCCGACGGATTCATCCCCCGCGGATCCTCCGCCGACGCCGATCGGTGATCTCAGGCGGGCAACGGATCCCGGATGATCGGGCAGGTCATGCAATGCCCACCGCCACGTCCACGTCCGAGTTCGGCACCGACGATGGTGATCACCTCGACGCCCTCCTTGCGCAGCAGCGCGTTGGTGTGGGTGTTGCGGTCGTAGGCGAATACGACTCCCGGCTCGACGGCGACGAGGTTGTTACCCGAATCCCATTGTTGCCGTTCGGACGCGTACTCCGTACCGCCGGCCTCCACCACGCGCAACCGGTCCAACCCCAGTGCCTTCTCGACCACCTCCACGAACGGCCGGTCCTCGGTGGTGACATCGATGCCCACGCCGGAATCGTTGGGCCGCAACATGAACGTATCGATGGAGTTCACGATCTTCGGGTACACACTCACCACGTCACGATCGGCGAAGGTGAACACCGTGTCGAGGTGCATCGCGGCCCGCAATTTCGGCATCCCGGCGACGATGACCTTCTCGGCAGCGCCATTGGCGAACAACTCCGCGGCCACCTGGGTGACCGCCTGCCGCGAGGTGCGTTCGCTCATACCGATGAGCACCACGCCGTTACCCGGGACGAGAACATCACCACCCTCGATCGTCGCTGCGCCCCAGTACTTCTCCGGGTCACCCCACCACACGGTTGCGCCGACGAAGTCGGGATGGAACCGGTAGATGGCCTTCATCAGCAGCGTCTCGTCATGGCGCGCAGGCCAGTACAGCGGGTTCAGGGTGACGCCGCCGTAGATCCAGCACGTGGTGTCACGGGTATAGAGCGTGTTGGGCAGTGGCGGCATCAGATACTCGGCGGGACCGGTCTCCTCACGCGCCAGTGCAATGTAGTCCGAGCGCAGGTCCGACGGCAGGTCCCGGGTCGACATCCCGCCGATCAGCAGAACCGCCAGCTCCCTGGCGGGTAGTTCGTCGAGGTAGCCGCGAGTCTGTGCCACGAGTCCGAGACCGACCTCGTTGGCGACGATCTTGCGGTCCAGCAGCCACGCGCGCGCGGCGGGGTCCTCCATCGTCTCGGCCAACAGATTATGCAGTTCGACCACCTCGACACCCCGGTCACGCATCTTCGTCATGAAGTCGAAGTGGTCGCGCTTGGCATTCTGCACCCACAGCACGTCGTCGAAGAGCAGGTCGTCGGCGTTGGTGGGGGTCAAGCGTTCGTGGGCAAGCCCAGGGGCGCACACCAGGACCTTGTGCAGGCGCCCCACCTCGGAGTGGACACCATAGGCGGCAGAAGCGTTGGCCATCGGAACAATTCCTTTCTCACAGCAGAATCGGGACAATCGGGGACGACGCCGATCCGGGCGGCGTCAATGCGCGGGCTGGTCGGCGCCCTCGACGTAGGTCGCGTGACGCTCATGGTCGGGGTGTTCGTGGATGTCCTCCGAACCCGTTGCCAGATAGATGATCCCGCCGATTGCGCCCACCAGGACCACCCCGAAGACCATCGCCTCGACACGAGTGAAGATCCGCAGACGTTGTTCGCGTCGCGCGAGCACGTACAGAACGGTTCCCACCGCGTACAGAATGCAGGACAACAAGAGTTTGTCCAGGCCGGCCGCCCACACCAGGAACGCCGTGTAGACGACCGCGACACACGCGATGATCATGTCGGGGGTCCGCGATCTCCCGGACTCGTAGGTCTCGCGGGTCACGGTCAGTTTCAGCATGAATGCGGCGGCGAGCAGATAGGGCAGCAACGCCAGCGCGGAGGTGAGGTCGAGCATGAAGTCCAGCCCGTCGTCGACGAACAGAACGACGATCAACAGGATCTGCACGAGTCCCGAGGCGAGAACCAGAGCCCAAATCGGTGCACCCGCCTTGTTCTCACGGCCGAGGAAGGCGGGCATGTCCTTGCTGCGGGCCGGGATGAACAGGATCTCGGCGGCCATCAGGGTCCACGCGAGGTAGGCGCCGAGCACCGACACCACGACGCCGATGCGAATGAAGATCGAACCCCAGTCACCGACCAGATGCGCGAGCACCGAGGCCACCGACGGCTGATCGATCGAGGCCAACTCACCCTGCGGCATGGAGCCGTAGGACACAAGCGTCACCAGCGCGAATACCCCCAGTACCCCGAGAAACCCGAAAACGGTTGCCTTTCCGACATCTTCACGCTTCCTGGCGAATCGCGAATAGACGCTGGCGCCTTCGATTCCGAGGAACACGAACACCGTGATCAGCATCGTTCCGGTGACCTGGTCCCACAGCGAACCGACGTCGATTCCGTTTCCGCCCCAAAAGTTGTCGGCGAAGTATCCGGCGTCGAACATGACCAGCGCCAGCACGATGAAGACCACCAGCGGGATGATCTTGGCGATCGTGGCGATGCGATTGATGATGGCTGCCTGCTGCACTCCGCGGCTGATGAGCAAGAAGAACAGCCAGACGCACACGGACGAGACGATCACGGCCGCAACAGTTGTACCGTCGCCCAATCCGGGGAACAACGCACTCGTGGTGGTCATGATGAGCACCCAGTAGGAGCAGTTGCCGGCGCACGCCGACGCCCAGAAACCGAATGCCGACGCGAAGCCGACGTAGTCGCCGAAGCCTGCCTTGGCGTAGGCGTAGATCCCTGCGTCGAGATCCGGCTTGCGCGTGGCCAGGCGTTGGAAACAGAACGCCAGCATCAACATTCCGGTACCGGCGATGGCCCAGGCGATGATGGCGCCGAACACCCCGGTTTCGGTGCCGAATCTGCGGGGCAGCAAGAAGACCCCCGATCCGACCATCGAGCCGACGACCATCGCCGTCAGGGTCGGCAGATTGACCTTGCCGGCTTGCTCACTGCCGGCGTGCTCACCGGTTGCGTTCTGGCTCACGCCGAGGTCTCCGTTCCGATGGTGGGCTGGTGGACGATCTTGAATCCGGTGAAGCCGTACACGATGCTGAGCAGCGGGCTGAAGATGCAGAACAACGCGAATGGGAGATACGACAGCGTGGCCACCCCGAGGACCGCACCCATGAATGCACCGCACGAGTTCCAGGGCACCAGCGGGGAGGTCACCGTCGCGCTGTCGGCGCACAATCGCGAGAGGTTCTGCGGTGCCAACCCACGTCTGCCGAACTCGGCGCGGTAGATGCGGCTGGGCAGGACGAGCGCGATGTATTGATCCCCGGCGACGAGATTCAGCCCGAATGCGGTGGCGAACACCGTCAGATACAGGCGGCCACGGGTTCGAGCCGCGGCGATGGCGGGCACGATGAGGCGATTGATGAGTCCGAAATGCTCGAGAAGCGCACCGAAGGTGACCGCACCGATGATGAGCCAGATCGTGAACAACATGCTGTCCATACCGCCTCGCGACACCAGACGGTCGATGTCGGCGATTCCGGTGTTGACAGTGAGTCCGTTGGCCATCACCTTCCAGATGGCCTGCATCGCACCGACAACCACGTTCGGCGACCCGCCGATGTCTCCGACGAACTCGCGAACCAGCGACGCCTGGGTGAATGGCGCAAGCACTCCGGCCACCAGGGCCGCGCTCAGCAGAGCCAGCGACGCGGGGACCTTGCGCGCGGACATCACCACGAGCACCAACAGCGGAATCAGATTCACCGGGCTGATCCAGTAGATCTGGTCGAGTTTGGCCAGTTCGACCTCCTCGCCGGGGGTCGCGGTGACCGCTGGTCCGGCGATCCCGAGGATCATGAAGACCACACACGCGAGCCCGAAAGCCGGCAGCGACGACCATGCCTGCGAGCGGATGTGGGTGTAGAGGTCGACCTTGACCATCTGCGCGGTGAGGATCGTGGTCTCCGACAACGGCGACAGCTTGTCACCGAGGTAGGCGCCGGAGATGACGGCGCCGGCCGTGATCGCCGCCGACACCCCCAGCAACGTGGCGATCCCGACCAGCCCGACCCCGATCGTGCCGACGGTGGTCCACGAACTCCCGATGGACATCGCGACGATGCCGCAGATGACGGCGGTGGCGATGTAGAAGTATCCGGGGGCGAGTACCTGGATGCCGTAGTAGACGAGGGTTGGGATGGTGCCGGACAGATTCCACGTCCCGATCAACGCACCGACGGCGAGCAGGATGAAGATGGCACTACTCACCGATGACAGCGCGCCCTGCCCGGCAACCTGCACCTGCGACCACGGATGGCCGTTCTTCAACGCGATGAGTGCGGCGACGGCACACGCGAATATCAGCGCAACCTGGATCGGACCGTCAAGTGCGTCGAGTCCGAAGAGCGCCAGCGATCCGGCGATCAACACGGCCAGTGCGAGCATCGGCACGACGGCGTCGGCGACGCTGGGTTCCCTGGTGGGTGCGGCCTGGCCGTTGGGCTCGTCGGGTTCGGATCGTTGCCCCTCGTCGTCCATACGCGCCCTCTCCGAGACCACGGACGCGATTGCGCCGCAAGACAATAGTGCTCGGAGAAGGGTCACGGCGCCGACGGTCCGCCGTCCCCTCTTCGGGGGTCACGATCTGCGTGACGTGGCCACGCAGCCGTGAACGCGCCGGGGTCAGTACACCATCACCCGGACGTTCTCGGCGACGCATGCGGGCTTGTCGGCGCCCTCGATCTCGACGGTGTTGCGCACCACCATGGTCACGCCCTTGGGACCCTCCTCGACGGAGGTGATCACGGCGTTGGCGCGGATGCGGGACCCGACCGGTACCGGATTGGGGAAACGCACCTTGTTCATGCCGTAATTGATGACGAGCTTGGGGCCCTCGACGGTGAAGATCGACCCGGCGAGCATCGGCAGCAACGAGAGTGTCAGGAAGCCGTGTGCGATGGGCGCACCGAACGGCCCGGCCTTCGCGCGCTCCGGGTCGACGTGAATCCACTGGTGGTCGCCGGTGGCCTCGGCGAACTGGTTGACCCGTTCCTGGGTGATCTCGAGCCATTCCCCGGAGCCGAGGTCTTCGCCGATCGCGGCCTTGACGTCATCGAGGGAGCCGAACACGCGCGGTGTGATAGTCGTCATAATCGCCGTAGTCTACCGTGATGCCATGAGCACCCCTCGGATCGCTCCCGGCGGATTCCGTGACCTCGGTCCCGCCAATTGGGCCTTCACCCGCCTCGCCGCGCGCGTCACCGGTGTCCATGACACCCACATCTTCTCCACGCTGGGCCGCACCCGTGGTCTGTTCCGGGCGTGGCTGTACTTCGGGGCTCGGCTGATGCCGTTCGGGACGTTGTCGCGCAAGGACTCCGAGATGGTGATCATCCGTGTCGCGCATCTGCGCGAGTCGGCCTACGAGCTCGACCACCATCGTCGGATCGGCAAACGCGCGGGCATCACCGATGATGAACTCGCGCGCATCCTCGACGGTCCCGACGCCGGATGGGGGGATCGCGAACGCGCCATCCTGCGCGTGGTCGACCAACTGGTGACCACCCGCGACATCGACGACGTCGCGTGGGAGGCGCTGCGCCGCCACCTCGACGAGCGCCGCACCATCGGCCTACTGCTGCTCGTCGGTCAGTACGACATGCTCGCCACCACCCTGCACACCTTGCGGGTGCAGCTCGACGTCCGCGCCTGAGGGCGTTCGGCGATGGGGTCGTTTGCCGCGCGGATGATGCGTAACCCGCTGTTCTCCCGCGTCTACGAGCACGCGTGGCGCCCGGTGTTCACCCGCGGCTTCAGTCTCGGCAGTCCCGAGACCGCCGACTACGACGCCGCACTACGCGCCTATCTGTGCCGGCCCGGTGAACGCATGGTCCTCGACATCGCTTGCGGGCCCGGCAATTACACCCGGGACATTGCTGCAGGCCTCACCGGCGACGGACGGGTGGTCGGCATCGACTACTCACCGTCGATGCTGCACACCGCGGTGGCCACCAACAGCATCGACCGCGCGAGTTACCTCCGTGTCGACGCGCACGCGATCCCGTTCGCCGACAACACCTTCGACGAGGTGATCTGCCTGGCCGCGCTCTACCTGATCCCCGACCCGCTCCCCGTGCTCGACGAGATGCTGCGGGTGGCGCTCCCCGGTGCGCTGCTGGTGGTGTTCACCTCGGTGGCCGGACCGGTGTCGACGGTGCCCGGGGTGAAGACGCTGGCGGCCATCGGCGGCTACCGCGTCTTCGGGCGCGACGAGATCACCGGCGCGCTGCGCCGAGGCGGTGCCGAACACATCGAGCAGACCGTCATCGGTGAGGGGCAGTATGTGCTGGCGCAGGCTCCCGGTGGGCACTGACCGAACGCACCAGCGGCGCCACGCCTTCGGCGAACCAGAAGGCCTCCTCGATGTGCGGTTGCCCGGAGAGGATGAAGTGGTCGATGCCGATCGCCCGATATTGTGCGATGAGGTCGGCGACCTCGGCATGGCTGCCGACGAATGCGGTTCCGGCTCCCGGGCGAACCAGACCATAACCCGCCCACAGCCCCGGGTACACCTCGAGGTTGTCGAGGTCGGCGTTGAGGGCGAGCTGCCGACGTTGTCCCTCGGACTCCGACTGCGAGAGACGTTGGCGGGCAAGCTCGATCAATGCCGGGTCCATCCGCGAGACCAACTTGCGGGCCTCGGCCCAGGCCTCCTCGCGGGTGTCGCGGGTGATCACGTGCGCCCGGATTCCGAAGGTCAGCTCCCGGCCGTGCCGGGTGGCGCGGGCACGGACGTCCTCGACGAGTGCGGCCACCTTCTCCGGTGGTTCGGTCCAGGTGAGATAGGTGTCGACGGTGGCCGCGGCCACCTCGCGCGCGTACTCGCTGGCACCACCGAAGAACACCTGCGGCACCGGGTTCGGCGGATGGCCCACCACCGCACCGGTGACGTCGTAATGCTCACCGGAGAAATCGAACGGCGTTCCCGTCCAGGCATGCCGGACGATCTGCAGGAATTCCCCGGTGCGGGCGTAGCGCTGCTCCTTGGTGAGCCGGTCCCCGAACCGCGCCTGCTCCTGCGCGTCACCGCCGGTGACTATGTTGAGGGCGAGACGGCCGCCGGAGAACTCGGCGAACGTGGCGGCCTGCTGGGCGGCAAGCGTCGGGGTGATCAGCCCGGGCCGGAAGGCGACGAGAAACTTCAGGCGGCTCGTCTCCCGGATGAGTGCGGCGGTGGTCAGCCACGCATCGTGGCACCAGGTTCCGGTCGGGGTCAGCACCGACTCGAAACCCAACCGTTCGGCGGTCTTCGCCACCAGCGCGAGATAGTCGAGATCGGGTGGCCGGATCGCGGACGCGGTGCCCAGGATGCCTGCCGACTGCAATCCGCCGATGACCTCGCGTCCGTCGCCGGAGGTCGGCAGGAACCAGTGGAAGTGTGCCTCGGGCTGGGCTTCTGCGGTCATTGCGTACTCACTGCGTAGGGCGCCACGGTGGAGTTGAAGCGCTTGTCGACGAAGTCGGCGATGACGGGCTTGTGGTCGAGCTGGCCGGCGGCGGCGAAGGCGTCGGCCAGTTTCTGCTCCGAGGCGACCACGGTGTCGTCGATCTCGATGGCCGGCCGGACGCTGCGCTGCTGTGCCGCCAGTGCGGCCTGCGGGTCGATGCCGATCGCCTTCGCGTACTGCTGCGACCAGGTCTCGACGTTGGCTGACGCCCACTTGCTGGCCTTGGCCAGGTGTTCGACGAAGATCCGCAGCGCGGTGTTGCGCTTGGCGTCGGCAAGGGCCTCATTGGACGCGATGCCGAAGCCGTAGCCGTTGACCACCCCGGTCCCCGAGGCGAGGATCTTCGCACCCGAATCCTTTTGCACGATAGCCGTATACGGGTCCCAGATCGCCCACGCATCGACCGCGCCGCTGGAGAAGGCCGACAACGCGTCGGCGGGCTGCAGGAAGACCGGGGTGACGTCGGTGCCGAGCTTCAGGTTCGCCTTGCTCAACTGCTCGAGGAGATTGCCGTGGGCCGAACTTCCCTTGGCCACAGCGACTTTCTTGCCCTTGAGTTGTTCGACGGAGGTCAGGGTGGAGCCGGCGGGCACGAGTATGACGTCACCACCGGCGTTGTTGGTGTAGGCGGAGACGATCTTGATCTTCGCGTTCGACGCCGCACCGAAGATCGGGGGCGTGTTACCGGTGACGGCGAAGTCGATCTTGCCCGCGGTGGCGGCCTCGATCTCGGGCGGACCCGAGGTGAACGTCGAGAACTCGACCTTGAACGGCAGCGAATCGAGTTCTCCCGCAGCGCGCATGAGCGATTCGGTACCGCCCTTCTGGTCGCCGACGCGCAACGTCAGGCCGGCCAACTGTGCGGGATCGACGCTGGCGTCGGCGACGGCGCCGGTCGAATCCTCTTTGCTGACACAGCCACTGAGCGCAAGCGCGAGAATCCCGGCCAGGACGACGAGTACGGTCGCACGTCCGCGGAACCCTCCGGCGGACATGCGTGAACCACGAGACATTTCTTCCACGAGCCTTTCGATGATGCCGACCCGACAGACGTCGGGCCAAGAAAACTGGTGAGCGGGAGGTTACGGTGAGTGCCCTATTCGCCGAGAGCGTCGAGCAGCCGGGCCCGCAGATGCGCGGTCTGCGCTGCGCCGTCGGGATCACGTGGCGCGTCGACGGTGACGTCGGCGGCGATGTGCCCGTCGGCGAGCACGACCACCCGGTCCGCGAGGCGCAGCGCCTCGTCGACGTCGTGGGTCACGACGAGAACGCTGAATCCGTGGGCCTGCCACAGGTTGATCAGCAGCCGGTGCATGGCCGCCCGCGTCAATGCGTCCAGAGCACCGAACGGTTCGTCGAGCAGCAACAGTTGCGGATCGGCAACCAGGGCGCGCGCCAACGAGACCCGTTGGGCCTGACCGCCGGACAGCTGCGCCGGCCACGCGTCGGCCTTGTCGGCCAGCCCGACCTCGGCGAGCGTGTCGTTGACCCGGGCGGCGGCCGCCGCACCCTTGAGTCGGGAACGGACGACCCCGAATTCGACGTTGCGGCGCACCGTGCGCCACGGGAACAGTCGGGGCTCCTGAAATGCCACCGCGGGTGCCCCGGACGTGGTGACGTCACCCGTCGAGGGTTGCGACAGGCCGGCGAGCAGCCGCAGCAGGGTCGATTTGCCGCTGCCGCTGCGGCCGATGATGGCGACGATCTCGCCGGTGCGCACGGTCAGGGACACGTTGCGCAGCACCGGTTCCGCGTCGCCGTAGGCGAAGGTCGCCGCCGACACCTGCCCGGCGATCTCGGTCGATTGCGTTGTCCGCGTGGCGCTCGCGGCATCGATGGTGGCAGTCATGGGCCGGCCCTCCTTCAGTTGGTCCGTTGGTAGCGCGTGGTGTACTTCTCCAACGCGCGCACGATCGCGTCGGTGATCAATCCCAGTGCCGCATAGATGATCAGGCCGAAGAACACGACGTCGGTGCGGAGGAAATCGCGCGCGTTGTTGATCAGGTATCCCAGCCCGGAAGTCGCCGCGATCTGCTCGGCGACGATCAGACTGAGCCAGGCGATCGCCAGTGACTGCCGGAGTCCGACGAGGATCTGCGGCATGGCGCTGGGGATGACCAGCTCCCGAATCGTCTGCAGGCGGCCGAATCCGAGGACCTTGGCGTTCTCGCGGAGCTTCGGGTCGATCTGTCGGATCGCGGCCGAGGTGTTGAGATACAGGGGGAAGATCGCACCGAGTGCCACCAGCAGGATCTTCGGGGTCTCCTCGATACCGAACCACAGGATGAACAGCGGGATGAGACCGAACAGCGGAAGCGCCCGGATCGCCTGCATGTTGGGGTCGATGATCGCGTCCGAGAGCCGGCTCAGTCCGACGATCACCCCGAGCCCGATGCCGATGACCACGCCGAGTCCCAGGCCGATCGCCACGCGTTCGGTGGAGGCGACGATGGCGTCGGTGAGTTCACCGCTCTGCAGCTTCTCCCAGCCGGCCTCGGCGATGAGCGAGGGTGCGGGCAGCTTGTCCTGCGGCAGGACCCCCAGGGCGCTCCCGAGTTGCCACAGTGCGAGCACGCCGATGGGTGAGAGGACCCGGATCCACGTCAGCACGCGTGAGCGTCGTGCCGCGCGGATCTGCGCCGCCGACCTGGTGCCCGATGGTCGCCCGGATGACGACGCCGCCGAGGAACTGGAACCCGAGATAAGAGAAATTGCCATGATGGTGGGCAATGATGCGGCAGTTCCGGAGCGGGCAGAACGGTTGCGCTCAGCATGACGCGAAGTGCGCTCAGCCCGTTTCGGACTCGACACCGATGTTCGCATCGTGCAATAGTTCGGCGCTTGCACCGTCTGACGATTCGGCGCTTGCACCGTGTGATTATCCGGCAGTCACATCGTGCGATAGTCGCGCACGCTCATCCGGTTGCCCCGTCGCTGGGGACGCGAGCCGTGCATCTCGACCATCCGGATGATCCGATAGCGGTGTCCGGCATAGGGTTCGAGGAGTTCGAGCATGCGCGCGTCATCCACCGGTTCCCCGATGAGAGTCTGCCCGACCGCCGACGGAATGTGGTAGTCGCCGACGGGCACCGCGTCGGCGTCGCCGACCGCACGCGCCCGGGTCTCGGCGACGGTCCACGGGCCGACACCGCGCAGGATGTCGAGCCGACCGGCGTGCCGTTCCACATCGAGTGAGGTGGCGCCTCGGATCGTGCGCATCCGCACCGGCTCGGCGCCGCTGCGGTGCCAGTCCCACACCGGGATCGAGGGCCACAGCTCCTGCGGCGGCGGCACCCGCATGTCGTCGGGCACCGGCCCCGGCGCCCGGGAACCGTGGCGGCGCACCAGGTATCGCCACGCCCGCCAGGCCTCGGCACCGACCACCTTCTGTTCGAGAATGGCCGGCACGAGCGCCTCCCACACGCGCCCGGTGGCCCCGATGCGCAACCCGCGCGAGCGGGCAACGAGTCCGGCGACCACGTCGTCGTGGACGGGCATGGACTCGGGGGCGTCGTCGCCGCCGAGCATTGCGGGCATCGATTCGAGCAGCCAGTCGGCGCCGTCGCCCCACGCGCGGCCGACGATGCGCTCACCGTCGACACGCACGGTCAGGGTTGCCGCTCCGTCCGGGGTGTGGCTCGCGCGCCACACCGACCCGTCGCGGCCGTAGCGGAACGCGGGGTCACCTCCGCCGCGCCGGTGCAGTCCCAGCGTGTATCGCAGATCCACCGGTCCCGGCGGCGTCCACACCCTGGTGCGCTCGGCGTTCATCGTCCTCGACTGTATCCATCGTTCCCGACACTCCCGGGCGGGGACGAACCACCGCGGACGAGGCGTTCACGCGAACGACCATCCGTGGAAAGGACGCCCAGCCGGCCGTTACCCTCATCGGTGGCTCCGGTGTGCCCGGAACCATCGACACAGGGGGCACTTCATGCGCAACACGGTCATCCGCAGTTCTCTGGCGGCCGCGACGGCCACCACCTCGGTTCTGCTGATCACAGGCTGCACGACGTCGGGGACACCGCAGGCCGCTGACACAACGTCGGCAGGTCCGTCCACGGCGTCGCCGAGCACCGTATCGACGACCAGCGGCGATCCAGCGAAGG
This sequence comes from Gordonia sp. YC-XJ4, assembly GCF_059511865.1. Lineage (NCBI taxonomy): Bacteria > Bacillati > Actinomycetota > Actinomycetes > Mycobacteriales > Gordoniaceae > Gordonia > Gordonia sp. YC-XJ4. The sequence goes on along the minus strand of NZ_CM183447.1, from coordinate 1,059,274 downwards.
TCAAGGGCCTGGTGGTCACCGCTGCCGATCTCCCGGCCGGATTCACCCTCACCCCGCTGCCGGAGGATCAGTTCCAGCAGGCGGTGTCGCAGTTCCAGGGGACCACCCGCAACGCGACGATCACCCCGTCCGCGTGCGCCGATCTGCAGAAGCTGCCGGACGTGGATGCCTCGAAGCTCGGTGTCGCGGTCGCGACCTCGACGAGCGGCGGCATTCTCAGCGAAGGCCTCGCCGCGCAGTCGAGCGACGTCGCCGCGGCACGGGCGAGGGCCACGGGACCCTGCAAGAACTTCTCGATCACGATCAACACCGGCGCGGCCGCAGGCACCACCGCGACCGCGACCAACACCGTGATACCCGCACCGGCCACCCAGGCGGATCCGGGCGATGTCCTGGTGCTGCGTCAGGACCAGAAGGTCTCCACGGCCGGCCAGGTCGTGACCGTCACCACCTACACCGGTTTCGCGTCGGTGAAGGGGTACAGCGTCTCGGCCCTCTACACCGCGACCACACCGGGCTCCGCTCCCGACGACGCCGCCTTCCGGCAGTTCTTCACCGCGGCGGTGAACAAGGTGGCCGCCGACGGCTGAGCGCTCCGGCGTCGAACACGACGAACGCGGCCCGTCCCGGTCCGCGCCGGTGGTGCACCACGGGCGTTGGCCGGGACGGGCCGCGTTCGTCGCGTGACTCAGAGGTTGATCATGTGTCCGATCGCGCCGTGGAACGTTTCCTGCAGCGCTTCGCTCATCGTCGGGTGGGTATGGACATTGCGTGCCAGCTCACGCGCGGTGAGGTCCCACTTGTGGGCCAGCGTCAGCTCGGGAAGCATCTCGGAGACGTTGTCGCCCACCAGATGTCCGCCGAGGAGTTCCTCGGTCTCGGAGTTGGTGAGGAGTTTGACGAAGCCGGCGGTCTCGCCGAGTCCCTGCGCCTTGCCGTTGGCGGAGAACGGGAAGGTCGACACGGTCACGTCGTAGCCTTCGTCCTTGGCCTGTGCCTCGGTGAGACCGAACGAGGCGACCTGCGGCTGACAGAACGTCGCGCGCGGCATGAAGCGGTAGTCGCCCAGTGTCATCGTCTCCGCGCCGGCCATCGTCTCGGCGGCGACCACGCCCTGCGCCTCGGCCACATGTGCGAGTTGCAGCTTGGCGGTCACGTCGCCGATCGCATAGATGCCGTCGACGTTGGTGCGCATGTGGTCGTCGATCGCGATGGCGCCGCGTTCGGTGAGTTCGACGCCGGTCTTCTCGAGGCCGTAGCCGTCGACGCGCGGGGCGAAACCGACCGACATCAGGACCTTGTCGACGGTCAGTTCACCGTCGTTGTCCTTGGCGTCCTTGTAGGTGACGGTCACGCTGTCACCGTTGTCGGTGACGGTCTGCACCTTGGTCGAGGTCAGCACCTTGACGCCGAGCTTCTTGTATTCCTTGGCGATGGCCTTGGAGACGTCGACGTCCTCGTTGGGCAGGACCCGATCGAGGAATTCCACGATCGTGACGTCGACCCCGTAATTGGCCAGCACGTACCCGAATTCCATGCCGATCGCGCCGGCACCGACGATCACGATCGACTCGGGGAGCTCACGGGTGAGGATCTGGGTCTCGTAGGTGACGACGTTGTCGCTCAGCTCGACGCCCGGCAGCAGCTTGACGGTCGATCCGGTGTCGATGATGAGGTTGTCCCAGGTGATCTCGCGGTCCCCCACTTTCAGGGTCTTCGCGTCCTGGAACACACCGTATCCGTCGATCTCGGTGATCTTGTTCTTCTTCATCAGGAAGTGGACACCCTTGACGATGCCCTCACTGACCTTGCGACTGCGGTCGAATGCCGGACCGAAGTCGAAGGAGACCTCACCGGACATGCCGAAGGTCTTCGCCTGATGGTTGAAGATATGCGCCAGCTCGGCGTTCCGGAGAAGTGCCTTCGACGGGATACATCCGACGTTCAGGCACACACCGCCCCAGTACTTCTCTTCGATGACGGCGGTTTTCATGCCCAGTTGGGCGGACCGGATCGCGGCCACGTACCCACCTGGACCAGCACCCAGGACAACTGTTTGGAAGTGTTCAGCCACGGCCACCACCCTACGACGGCGTCGGGTACCAGCGCAGAGCGTCCCCGGTACTGGCCGGTAACCACCTCGAACACCGACGGTTTCCATCACTGATTGAATCAATGATGGGGATCTGCTTTGATCGACAGGTATGGCACCGACACGCGCCCAGGTGACGCGCGAACACCTGCTGATGGCCGCCGAGCGACTGTTCCTGACCGACGGACCCGACACCGTGTCGGTGCGGGCCATCTGCACCGAGGCCGGGGTGAATCCGGCGGCCGTGCACTACCACTTCGGATCCAAGGACGACCTGGTCGCAGCCCTGCTGGAGGACCGGTTGGCGCCACTGTGGGCCGACGCCCTCGGCGGTGACGACCTCGCCGACCACACCATCGCCGACCTCATCGACCTCGTCGTCGACCCGCTCGTTCGACTTCGGGCCGATCCCGTCGGCCATCTCCATCTGCAACTGCTGACCCGCTTCGTCGACGCCCATCCCGACGCCGCGTGGACGCGCCGCTGGTTCCGCCTGGACGACTGGGTGGATCTGCTCACGCCGCTGGTTCCCGGCCTCGACACGCGCGCCGCGCGACGCCGGTGGGCGCTCGCGTTCACGCTGATCCTCCACCGCTTCGGTGGGAACGGGCCCCTCTCCGACGACGCGATCGCGGCACTGCGCGCGTTCGTGGTCGCCGGACTCGGCGCACCGGTTGTCTCGAAGGAGTTGTCATGACCACCAACATCACTGCGCCGGACTCATCAGCGCCGGACCCCTCAGCGCCGGACCCCTCAGCGCCGGACCCCTCAGCGCCGGACCCGTTCGCGCCCGCCCGACTCGGTCCACTGCACCTGCGCAACCGCCTCATCAAGTGCGCGACCTTCGAGGGCCGCACCCCCGACGCCCTCGTCACCGACGATCTCATCGAGTTCCACCGGGAGGTGGCGGCAGGCGGGGTCGGGATCAGTACCGTCGCCTACTGTGCGATCTCCCCGGAGGGCCGCACCGACCGGCATCAGATCTGGCTACGGCCCGAGGCCGCGCCCGGACTGGTCCGGCTGACCGAGGCCATCCATGCCGAAGGTGCTCGTGCGGCAGCACAATTGGGTCACGCGGGCCCGGTCGCCAACTCGGTGTCGAACAGGGCCCGGGCGCTGGCCGCCTCACCGATCCCGGCGCCGATGGGGATGTCGATGACGCACTCACCCACCGTCGAGGAAATCGCCGCGCTGCGCACCACATTCGCCCGCGCGGCTCGCATCGCGGTCGATTCCGGCTTCGATGCACTCGAAATCCATTGCGGCCACAACTATCTCCTCAGCAGCTTCTTGTCCCCGCTACTCAACCGCCGCCGCGACGACTACGGTGGCTCGTTGGTCAACCGCGCCCGGCTGGCCCGCGAGGTACTCGAGTCGGTGCGCGAAGAGGTCGGCAGCGATGTCGCGATCTGGGTCAAGCTCAACATGTACGACGGCGTCGGAGCCGTCGGCGCACCCGCACGCCGGTGGCGAGGCTTCAACGTCGACGAAGCGTGCGCGGCGGCGCGGCTGTTCGAAGCCGACGGATACCTCGACGCCATCGAACCCACCGCGGGCAGTTCACTTCTCAACCCGATGTACCTGTTTCACGGTCAGGCGCCGCGGACCGCGTTCGCCGACGCGTTCACCGGACCGATGCGCTGGGGGCTGAAGGCCGCAGGCCCGTTCTTCCTCAAGCACTACGAGTACCACCCCGGTTATCTGCTGCCGTTGGCACGCCGACTGCGGGAGGCGGTCGACCTACCGATCATCCTGCTCGGCGGCATCACCGACCGTGCCACCATGGATGCGGCACTCGCCGAGGGCTTCGACTTCCTCGCCATGGGCCGCGCCCTACTCCGCGAACCCGATCTGCCACAACGGATCAGCGACGACCCATCGACGACGTCGCAATGCATCCACTGCAACCTGTGCATGCCGACGATCTACACACGCACCGAGTGCCCGGTACGTGGGTGAGACCACCGCACACGATGTGACTCCTGGAAATCGGCGATGAGCGACACCATGGTCATGTGCCCCTTCCCCCGCTGGTCGAGACCCCCGATGGTCGAGGTGCACGGCGCCCCAGGCGCCGGGCCTTCCCCCGATGGTCGAGGTGCACGGCGCCCCAGGCGCCGGGCCTCGAGACCCGGTGAGACAACACGCTTCCCAACCACATCGAACAGCCGCAGCGAAAACCGCACCGCCTACCACATCCCACCGACAGAAAACTTCCGCCAGCTCACCACCGAAACCTGTTGTCCACAAGCACATTTACCTCCACAGAATCATCGAACACACTTACCCTAATCCACATGTTCGAGTAGAGTGGACCCATCACACCGATCAGCCACTGGGGAGGGGCCCATGATCGACACCACCGAAGCTCTTGACGCCGAAGCGGTTTTCGCCGGGATTGTCAGCCAACTCAGCGACCTGCAATGGAATCCGGACATGACCGGACACCAAGCCTTCGGCGCGATGAAGCAAGTCCTGTTGTTGCGGAACCTGATCGATCACCACGCCACCACCCTCACCGGCGAACTGGACCGGCTGGGCGTGGCCGACCACAAGACCACCCGACTGCGGGAGTTGTTGATCAGCATGGGTTGCGCACCCGCCGTCGCAGGTCGGTATGTGCGGGTCGCCACCACCACCGATGTCGATCTGTTGTTGGCGCATGAAGCGGACGGGTCCATCTCTTCCGAACATGTGGATGCGATCGTGCGCGGGTTGGCGCACATCGACACCCGCTCCCCCGAACCCCTCGACACCGTGCGACGGTGTGAATACCTGCGGAAACTGCTGTCGCACTACTTCGCCGGTTTCACCCCCGCCGAAATCAACCTCTACGCGCGGCAGTTGGGTAACGAGTTGGCGGCCGACACACCGGGCGGGTTACCGGCCGCCGAAGACAAGACGATCAACTCCTACACCGACCGCATCACCGACGACGGACGACTGGAGATCTCGGCGAACCTCGACATCATCGCCGGGGAGAAAACACGCACCCTGATGGAAACCTTGTCGGCGCCCAAAGCTCAACCCGACGGATCCCCCGATCCCCGGACACCCGAACAGATCTGCGCCGCGGCGTTTGAAACGATCGTCGAACTCGCGGCACAGGGATTGGCGGACACCACATTCTCGGCGAAACCCACCAACGGACTGTTGTGGACCTGGTCTGCGGACAACCCGGCACTCGGTGGGGATTTGCAGAACCTGGGTGCGATCACCGAATCCACCGCCAAACTGTTGTCGTGTGACACCACGATCACCAAAATCATGCTCGATCCGAACGGTGTACCGCTCAGTGTTGGCGAAGCGAAACGCTTCTTCACACCGGGACAACGGAAAGCGTTGCTGGTGCGGGATCGCGGGTGCATCAAGTGTGGTGCCCACGCCGGACGCTGCCAAGGACATCATTCGCACCATTGGGCCGATGGTGGTCCCACCGACCTCGACAACGGATGCCTCCTCTGCACCAGCTGCCACGACGATGTGCACCACCACGGGTGGGACATCATCATGGGATTCGACCGACATCCCTGGCTGATTCCACCCGCCAGCATCGATCCGCAACGCCGGCCGGTGCCGTCGTATCACCGCCGCACCATGCGACTCGACGACACAGCAGCCTGACCTGCGCTGCCCCACAACCTGATTCCCCGCACCCGGCCCGGCCGGGACCGCGTCTGTTGTTTGAGAACTCCATAGTGATAATCCCCACCCGATGGTCGGGATGGTCGTACCCTTGGCCCGGAATCCCTTCGGCGCAACAGGTCTCGAGGCTCGTCGCTGGCGCTCCTCGGCACCTCGACCACCGGGAGGGGAGGCCACCGGGTGGGGAGGGCGTCAGCATCCGATCGTCGGATGGGAGAGCATCAGCATCCTTCGAGGGGAGCGCATACCCCGCTGGTCGAGGTGCGAGCCGCGTGCGGCGAGCCTCGAGACCACCTGCACCGGTGCTGGATTCGCACCACCGTGGACCGAATATATTTCGGCGCACGGTGTCTCGAGTCTCGTCGCTGGCGCTCCTCGGCACCTCGCCCATACCTCGACCACGGGAGTGGCACGGCAGGTGCATCCCGTTGCGGGTCACCTCGACCATTGGGTTGGGGAGCGCCCGGCATCATTGGACGAGACGGACGGGGTCGGAAAGTTCGTGGTCATCGTGTGAGCTCAGCATGTGGCATGCAGGACGCGCCGGCTGAAGCCGGGTACGTTGGCGAGGTGACCGACAGCAACACCACCACCTCCGCCGACGACCCCTACCTGTGGCTCGAGGACGTCACCGGCGACGAGGCACTCGCCTGGGTGCGTGACCACAACGCACCCACCCTTGCCGAACTCACCGACTCGGACCGGTTCTCCCAGCTCGAAGCGCAGGCCTTGGAGATCCTCGACACCGACGACCGCATCCCCTACGTGCGTCGCCGGGGCGAGTACCTCTACAACTTCTGGCGCGACGCGGCGCACCCCCGCGGACTGTGGCGGCGGACCACGCTCGAGCAATACCTCACCGACTCCCCCGAGTGGGATGTCCTCATCGACGTCGACGCCCTCGCCATCGCCGAGGACGAGAACTGGGTGTGGAAATCGGCCACCATGAACCGGCCCGGGTACGACCGCGCCCTGATCTCGATGTCGCGCGGCGGTGCCGACGCCGCCGTCGTCCGGGAGTTCGACGTCGCGACCCGTAGCTGGGTCGACGACGGCTTCACGCTCCCCGAGGCGAAGTCGTCGATCTTCTGGATCGACCGCGACACCGTCTATGTCGGAACCGATTTCGGGATACAGCCCGATGGCGACGGATCACTGACCACCTCGGGGTATCCGCGCGTCATCAAACGGTGGACGCGCGGCACTCCGGTCGATGCGGCGCCGACGGTGTTCGCCGGCTCTGTCGACGATGTGGCGGTGAGCGCCGGGTACGACCACACGCCTGGATTCGAGCGTCATTTCGTCTCGCGCGCAACGGATTTCTTCAACGAGCTCACCTACGAGCTCCGCGGCACCGAGGAGATCTTGCTCGACGTGCCGACCGATGCCCACGTCAGCGTGCACCACGATTGGATGTTTGTCCGCCCCCGTTCGGACTGGGAAGTCGGCGGAACCGATTATCCGGCAGGCACTCTGCTCGTCTTCGACTACCCGTCCTACCTCGCCGGGGCGCGCGAACACACGGTGCTGTTCACCCCGGACGCGCACACCAGCCTGCAGTCATTCTCCTTCACTCGGTCACACCTGATCGTGCTCACCCTGCACGACGTGCACACCGAGGTGACCGTGCGCACTCTCGGCGACTGGACGGTCGTGCCACAACCCGGGCTCCCCGAACTCGCGACCGTCTCGGTCCTCGACACCGATCCCGACGACAGTGACGAGGTGTTCTGGTCGGCGACGTCGTTCACCGCGCCACCGAGCCTGCTGCACGGCAACAGCGGCACCGAGGTCACCGTGATCAAACAGACCCCGCAGTTCTTCGACGCGGAATCGGTGGTGGCCGAACAGTTCTTCACCCCGTCCGACGACGGCACCCCGATCCCCTACTTCGTGATCCGGCGCCGCGACGTGACCAGCGGCCCCACACTGCTCTACGGCTACGGCGGCTTCGAGAATTCGCTGACGCCGGGCTATCTGGCGCTCTCGGGACGCAATTGGATCGAACGCGGCGGCATCTATGTCATCGCCAACATCCGTGGCGGCGGCGAATACGGCCCGGCCTGGCACACCCAAGCCCAGAAGGCCGGTCGTCACCTGGTGTACGAGGACTTCTCGAGTGTTGCCAAGGACCTCGTCGCAGGTGGACTGACGACCCCGGCCCAACTCGGCGCACAGGGCGGTTCCAACGGCGGCCTACTGATGGGCGTGATGCTCACCCGATATCCGGAGTTGTTCGGCGCGTTGGTGTGTCAGGTCCCGCTGATCGACATGCGTCGCTACCACCTGCTGCTGGCGGGCGCGTCGTGGATGGCCGAGTACGGCAACCCCGACGACCCCGACGAGTGGGCCTACATCGGTGAGTACTCGCCGTATCAGAACCTCACACGCGAGAAGACCTACCCGCCGATTCTCGTCACCACCTCCACCCGCGACGACCGCGTCCATCCCGGGCACGCCCGCAAACTCGTTGCGCGACTCGAGGAGTACGGTCACGACGTCCGCTACTACGAGAACATCGAGGGCGGGCACGGCGGTGCCGCCGACAACAAGCAGGCGGCCTTCAAGTCGGCACTGGCGTACGAATTCCTGTGGCGCACCATCGGATCGGCCGACCACTGAGCGGTCAACGGTAGACGACGACCGCCGCGGGCCGCACCGACCGCGGCCCGACGTTCAGTCCCGGCCGCAGAACGTCGGCGACCGTCCGTGACCGGTCGGCCGCGCCGGTCTCCCGGGTGTCGACGGCGTCCATGGTGACGGCGTCGAAGTCGTCGCCGATCCGCGGTGTCACGAGCGTGCCCCCGCGGCCGACGATCACGCGTTCCAGGCCGTCGGCCAGCGCGGTGAACGCGGCGCGGTCGGCGGCGTCGGTCGACGCTGAGGCACAGCCCGCGGCGTCGCCGTAGAGCGCCAGCAGGTCCACCAGCAGGGCCAGGTCTGCGCCGGCCGCATCGCGCGCCGACCGCTTCTTCTCGGCGTCGAGGAGCCGGTCCAGCGACTGCGACTGCCGGACAATCACCCGCCCGAGATCCTCGAGCCGCTCGTCGAGACGGCGGAACGGCTCGGCCACCTCATCGGCACCACCCTGGCTCTCCGCACCGGCGACGTCGTCTGCACCCTCGGTCATCCGACCAGCGTAGAACCCGGCGCTCGCACCATCGAGACGCCTGCCCGGCGCGCGTCGCGCTGTTACGATCCCCGACCGTGGGCGTATTCGGCATCGATCTGGGCACGACGAATTCGGCGATCGCGGCGATCGACCGCGACGGACGGCCCGAGGTGATCGGCGACTGGAATGGTGCGCCGACGACACCGTCGGTCGTGCTGTTGCCGTCGGCGCACGACCACGTCGTCGGCGAAGGTGCCCGCAGGCAGGCACGACTGGACCCCGACAACGTGTGCGCGCTCGTCAAACGTCGTATGGGTGAAGCAGATTGGCGGTTCGTCGCCCACGGCCGGAGCTGGTCGGCCCCGGCGATCTCGGCGCTCATCCTGAAATCGTTGGTCTCCAACGCCGAATTCGCCGGCGAGAAGGTGGAGCGCGCGGTGATCACCGTGCCCGCCTACTTCGGCGACGAGGAACGCCGCGCCACCATCCAGGCGGGTACCTACGCCGGACTCGACGTCGCCGGGGTGTTGTCGGAGCCGATCGCGGCGGCGCTGTCCTACGGATTCAGCCGGTTGACCGACACCGTCGCCACGGCCACACCCGACGAGACGGTCCTCGTCTACGACCTCGGCGGCGGCACCTTCGACGCCACGGTGATCGAACTCGCCGACCGGCGCATCTCGGTGCTTGCCGTCGACGGCGACCATCAGCTCGGCGGCGCCGACTGGGACGAGCGACTCGCCCTGCACCTGTCGCGGAAGTTCTGCGAGGAGCACCCCGACGCCGAGGATCCCCTCGACGACTCGGCCGGTTCGCAGGCCCTGATCATGGCCGCCGAACGTGCGAAACACGAACTCAGCGAATCAAACTCGACATCGGTGATCGTCTCGCACGACGGCGTGCGGTCGGTACTGACCGTGACCCGCACCGAACTCGAGGAACTCACCGCCGGACTCCTCGCACGCACCCTCGATCTCACCGACTCGTGTGTGGCCGGCGCCCGCCGACGCGGGGTGGCACAGGTGGATCGGGTGTTGCTGGTCGGCGGCTCGTCCCGGATGCCTGCGGTGACACGCGAGATCACGGCGCGGCTCGGGATCACCCCCGAACTGCGCGATCCGGATCTGGCGGTCGCGCGTGGTGCGGCGATCTACGGGGAGAAACTCGAGATCGAGCGTCTGGTCACCGCCGACCTGATCACCCGAGGTCGATTGGCGCCCGGTGCGACGCTCGTCGACGCCGCGCCGGCCGATGTCGACGAGGCCGCCGCCCGGGTGGCCGCGGCGTTCGCGATACCGGTCGCCGGAGTCCGTCGAATGCTCCAGATCAGCGTCGACACCGTGGTTTCTCGCGGCTTCGGGGTACTCGCGGTCAGCGGTCGCAACGGCGAACTCGAGGTCACCTGGCTGGTGCATCGCAACCAGCCCTTGCCGATCCGCGTCCAGCGCTCCTTCGGGACGGTGCGCGCCGACCAGCGGCGCATCGAGCTGACCGTGGTCGAACAACTCGGGCAGGAGGCCTCGCCCTCACCGCGCGACGCGAAGATGCTGATCGAGGGCGCCATCGAGGACATCCCGCCCGGCCACGACGAGAACAGCGAGGTGCGGGTCACCTTCGAGATGGGATTCGACGGCGTGCTGCACGTCAGAGCCCATCATGTCGAGGCGGACATACCGCTGACCCTCACCGCGAAAACCGGTGCGACGCTGTCCCAGTCGGAGGTCGCGCGGGAACTCGACCAGGTCCACCGCAGTCGACGCCGGGACGTCTGAGCGCCGTGGAACCCTTCGTCGGCAACGACTACCGCAAACGCGTCCTCGCCGCGGTGGAACGCCGCGGCGGCGTCGAGGAATCCGACCCCTTCGAGCTGTACGACATCCCGATCGCCGAGGCCGCCACCCTCTCCGACCCCGAGGTGGCCGCCCGGATCGACGAGGTGTGGGCGTTCTGGCAGAAACAACGCGATCACCCCAAGTACCGGATGCTCGTGGAGCATTTGGTCGCCGAACACGGCGACCGCAGTGCACCGCTACGTGAGTCGGTTCGCCGCGTGACGCTGGCCCGGTCCGTGCAGGCGCGCCGCACCGAGCTCGATGAGCAGCGATATCAGTTGTTGGACAGCGCGATCGAACGCCTCGTCGCCCGTTATGGCGGCATCCCGGAGGGAAAGCGCGCCGGTCTCGACGAGATCGGGGCGATGGGTGGACTCAGTACCGACGAGGTCGCGACCCGACTGCGCAGACACCGCGTAGTGTCCGATACCCCCTCCGGGGCAACGGCTTCCACTCCTGCCGCGCCGCAAACGCTGTCGGCCCACAAACTCTCCCAGATCACCGAGCTGCTCACCGAGTTCAGCCGCCGCCGCAGCGGACCGCCTGCCCACACACTGCTCGCGGTACTCGATCTCACCACCGACAACGCCGCCGACCGCGGCGAGATCCGGCTGCGCGTCGACGGAATGCGCCACCGCGCACGGGAACTACCCGCCGGCCGCATGCGCGCCATCGTCGACGAGCTCCTCATCGACATCGCGGAGATCCTGCTCGGACCCGTCGAGGTCACCGTCGCGTACCTCGCCTCGGTCACCGACCGGGTCACCGAACATCTGCGGCCCCGTATCCGGGCGGCGATCCTCGTCGAGGATCGCCTGCACCCCGACGATCACCAGTTCATGCTCGACGAGGCGCGTGGACTCGGTCTCGGCACCCGCGACGCGCGCCGGCTGATCGCCACGATCGCGGCCGAGTACGGCGGCGCCGTCGAGGAGCCGGCCCCCGCCCCGGCCCCCGCACCGGCCGCACCGGCTCCGACGCCGCACACCCCGGCAGCAGTCGACTGGCAGCGCGAATTGCGCTCGGCCCGACAGGCTTTACGCAAGGGCCGCCCAGAGGAGGCCCGGCGGCGATGTGCACAGGCGCGCGCAGCCGCCGGCGACGACCCCACCGCACTCCGTCAGATCGATGCGGTCGCCGACGAGGCCCAGCGAACCCTGGACGCCACCGACCCGCCACCCGAACCGGCCCCGGCACCAGGGCCGCCTCCGGCAGCGTCAGCGGAGCCGCCCCCCGCAGCGCCGTCGCAGGTTCGGGCCGAGGCGGTCGACGGCACCGTGCGGGTGAGCTGGGAACCCTCACCCACCGCGGGGGTGAGCTATCGGGTCACCCGCGTCGAGCCGAACGGCCGCAGGCAGGTGGTCGGCCGCACCTCGGAGACCGCACTCGACGACGGTGGCGTCGGCACCGCAACCCCATTGCCCACCTACGAGGTCACCGCAACCCGCGCGGGCGTGCACTCCGACGTCGCGATCTCCGGTAACCCGCCGCCCCCGCCCCGACCCCCGGCTCCTGCACCCACAACACCCACGGCTCCCACCACGCCACCGACCGATGATCTGCCCGCCGTCACCGACGTCCGCGTCGACGGGGACCGGGTGATCTTCGCGTGGCCCGACGGCGTCACCGAGGCCCTCGTCGTCATTCGGGCGGATGCACCTCCGCAGTCGCCGACCGACCCGGCGGCGTGGGCGAAGAAGATCACCAACACCCGCTACGCCATCGACGGCGGGTTCGCGATCCCCGGTTCCATCGCACGTCCCGGGCACATCGCGGTGGCGGCGTGCCGGCGCGACGGCAGCGGCGCGCTGACCGTCGCCGCCGCCTTCGGCCCCCGGGCGCGCGCGGCCCTGCCGGCGACGAACACCAACCCACGCCCGTGATTCGCTAGGCTGAATTCGCCGAATCGGACATCACCGACCTCGACCACCAGATTCAGAGGGGAATCACCTGCCATGGGAATCGACTACACCAAGCGACCGAAGACGCCGCCGGCCCCACAGCCACAGCCGACTCCACAGGCACAGCCGTATCAGCAACCGCCGCAGGGTTACCCGAACCAGGCTCCAGCTCAGCCGCCGGTGTCGTTGTCGAAGGTGACGCTCACCAAGTCCGCGCCGAGCGTGTCGCTGACCAAGCAGGGTTCGGCGACCGGTCAGGTCCGGGTGAACCTCAACTGGACCGCCGGCTCCAAGGGCGGACTGTTCAAGCGCGCCACCGGCGTCGACCTCGACCTCGCCTGCCTCTGGGAGTTCACCGACGGCAGCAAGGGCATCGTGCAGGCCCTCGGCAACTCGTTCCAGGCGCCGTACCAGGGACGGCCGATCATCTGGCTCGACGGCGACGACCGCTCCGGATCGAACACCGGCGGCGAGAACATGTACATCGACCTGTCGGCGTCCAATCAGATCCGTCGCGTGCTGATCTTCGCCTACATCTACGAGGGCACCCCCAACTGGGCGAGCGCCAACGGCGTGGTGACCCTGTTCCCGGCGAGCGGACCGCAGATCGAGGTACGCCTCGACGAAGCCGATCAGGGCGCCATCTCGTGCGCGATCGCACTACTGGAGAACCGCGGCGGCGAACTCGTCGTCAATCGCGAGGTGCGCTACATCCGCGGCTCCCAGTCCAAGGTCGACGAGGCCTACGGCTGGGGACTGAACTGGAAGGCCGGCCGCAAGTAGCGCTTGCCCTTCCCCCGCACCACCTGACGCACACCGCTCGCCGCACGCGCACATCGACCGTGCCCGGGCGGTGTGCGTTCGCTCACCACCACCGACCACGAGCCCGCCGCGTGCCGTAAGGTCTGCGCGGTCATGCCGACACCGCCCCTGCTGGTGGCGTCGGCCCGTCGGGGGCGACCGTGCCGGACGTCCCCGGGCACTCAATCGGGGGATGGTGTGCTGAAGTTCTCGACCTGGCGCGTTGCGGCGCGATGCCGCCTGCGTGCAATACTCGTCGCCGTCACGATGACCACCGTCGCGATGACCACCGTCACGATGACCACCGTCGCGCTGAACGCCGGATATGCGGCGGCACGGCCGGATTCACCGCTCGATCTGAACGCGATCGCCGATGCCGCGATGAGGTCGGTCGTCGCCGATCCCGATCCGTTCTACGCTCACACACCGCCGGGCGCCGACGCCCGTCTCGGCGAGATCCTGCGGATCGAACCGATGGCTGCGCCGGCGGTGGAACGCACAGTGCCCGGTGTGCGCGGGTTCCGGATGCTGTACGTGACGACCGGGCCACTCGGCGACCGGACCGCGGCGAGCGCGTCACTGTTCGTCCCGACGGCAACTCCACCGCACGGCATGCGCGCATTGATCGGCATGGGTGTGGCCGACGAAAGCATGGGCTCCTATTGCCGGCCCACCTCGTCGATGTCACGCAACTCGGTGATCGATCAGGTTCGCGGTATGGGCCCGGTCGACTCGGCATCGACAGCGCTGCGTGCCGGCCACACCGTCGTCGTCGCCGATCTCGCCGACGACGGTGGTCCGTCGCCCACCCCGACGCTGCTGCCCCGCTTCGACGGGCACGCGTTGCTCGACGCGAGCCGCGCGGCCCGCTCGGTGCCCGCGGCCGGGTTGACCGCGTCGTCGCCGATCGGTATCTACGGTCCGTCCGGCGGCGGGAGCGGCGCGGCCGCGGTGGCCGCCGAGCAGGCCGGAACCTATGCGCCCGAACTGCACATCCCGGCGATCATGATCGGTCAGATGGTGCCCGATCACCGTAACTTCATCCGCCGGAACAGCGGCACGGTGGGAGCCGGATTCGCGGTCGCCGATCTGCTGGGTCTGGAGACCGGGCACCCGGAGATGCGGATCGACGACAAACTCACCGCAGTCGGCAAGAGGATCGCCGACGCCTTCCGGCACGCGTGCGCGGTCCCGACCTATCTCACCCTGTCGTACGTACCGCTGCCGGCATTGTTCCGGCCGGGTCATTCCCCGTGGGCCGACCCCGACTTCCGGCGCGCCTTCGACGCGGCCGCGCTGGCCACCCCCACCTCGCCCACCCCGACCGCGCGGTTGCGGCTGACGCGGTGCGACTCGAACCTCTCGCCGGTGTCGGTGACGCCCGTCGATGACCTCGCACGCGCCGCGGCGACCTATCGTGCGAAGGGTGCCCGCGTCACGACCCGCGTCGTGAGCTGCCTCGGCGGACCCGGTGACGTCTACGCCCCGGACCTTCAGTGGCTACTCGCTGCACTGTGACCGGCGCCGGGAACCGAGATGCCGCCGAATCGCCCGGACGACGACCATCGGATCCCACTGCTGCCCGGCGAGGCCGCGTGTGAGCGGGTACCAGGCGAATCCGATCAGGGCCGAACACGCATGCCCGATGTTGGTGACGGTGATGTGCGAGAGAAGCGGGACGACGTAGATCACCACGCAACCGGCGATGTACACCCACCGCCACGGGCGGGCGATGTGATAAGCCAGCACCGCCGCGACCGCCGCCAGAAAGTAACTGACGCCGACGTCGTGGATGCGTACCAGGTCCGCACTCGCATCACCAGATGCAATGGCACGCCGCAGCAATCCCTCACTGGCATAGGTGGCGACGACATGTGCGCTGAGACCGACCACGACGAAACGTGCGGTGCCGAGCCATCGTTCGGCCGGGATCAGGAAGATGCAGAAGAGGATCAGATACGGAAACCAGTACGAACCGTCGAGCCAGAACAGGCTCGCGAGGAGAACCTGGAACGGATCCTTCTGCAGATTGACGATGTTGGTCGACTGATGACCGAGCACGTGGTTGAGATGCCTCGGCGACATCGAGTGCTGCAGGATGGTCGTCATCAGCAGGATCACGAGCCACACACAGGTCACGGGAGCGGAACGGATTCGATCCCAGATCCACGCGCCGGCGCTCGTCAGTCGGTCCACCTCGTCTCCCACTCGTCAGCCCCGGTGATCAGTGTGCCGGTCGAGCGACGCCCGCGCCGGGGACCGGGACACACTCAGCGCGCGATGAGCCGCACGACGATGCCGAGCACGATCCCGATCGCCCCGGCGATCGCACCCACCGTCGCCCACCAGGTGAGGTCGTTGGCCAGGGCGTCGGTGGCCGCTCGGGTCAGGGCGTTGCCGGTGGAGTGATTGACGAACTGGCGGTTGACCAGCGTCGTCGCATTCAGAGCCGCCAGCCAGCTCAGCAAGGCCGCCAGCAACCCACCCAGACCGAGCGCGATCAGCACCGTCCCGCGTCGTCGGGCGACGAGCAGGGCGAGCAGGCCGGCGATCACCGCGACCGCGGTCGCGACGTATCCGATCGTCGTGATCTGTTGTCCGACTTTGTGATACCGGCCGGCATCGAGCCCGCTGCCCTCGGCCATCGGCACCTCGATCTTGCCCGGCACCGAGGTCACGAACGGCAGGTTGGCGCTCTTGAGCGCCCGGTTTACCATCGCGGTGATGTCGAGTTGCATCTCCTGGGAGCCGCCCGCGGGCGCGGGATCGAAGAGCCAGGAATGCTGCTGTCGGACGAGATCGGCGAAGTCGGCGGGGAAGTCCTGTCCCTGCGTGTAGCGCTTCGCGAACGGTTCGATCAGCGTCGACGCTCCGGGCACATTGACCCGGGAGGACACCTGCTCGGTGATCTCGTCGGCGATGAACGCCTGCACCTGCGGGTCGTGCGCGAGCGGTGCGGCGACGTCGGCGAAACCGTCGGCATCGACCACCCGCTCGGCAGCCCACATCGACGGCAGGGCGACGACGATGGCCACCATCGCGACAAGGGTCAGCAGCGCACTGAGAAACGTTCGCACCGGCACGAGGGTACCTGCCGAGACTCGCTCACTCGTCGGCGATGACCCGGGCCCGGCCGACGATCAGCGGATCGGGGGTGCCGACGAGCTCGTCGTTCTTGCCCTTGTAGTCGAACAGGCTGAGCACGTGGCGCATCGCGTTGATCCGCGCGCGCTTCTTGTCGTTGCTCTTCACCACCGTCCAGGGCGCGATGTCGGTGTCGGTCTTGGCGAACATCGCCTCCTTGGCCGCACCGTAGGCATCCCACTTGTCGAGCGACGCGAGGTCCATCGGGGACAGCTTCCATTGGCGGACCGGGTCGATCTGCCGGATCGCGAAGCGGGTGCGCTGTTCGAGCGGGCTCACCGAGAACCAGAACTTCACCAGGTTGATGCCGTCGTCGACGAGCATCTTCTCGAACGCCGGGACCTGATCCATGAACTGGTCGTACTGCTCGGGGGTGCAGAAACCCATCACCCGCTCGACGCCGGCCCGGTTGTACCAGGAGCGGTCGAAGAAGACCATCTCGCCGCCCGCGGGCAGATGCTGCACGTACCGCTGGAAGTACCACTCGGTGGACTCGCGTTCCGAGGGCTTCTCCAGCGCGACGACCCGGGCGCCGCGGGGATTGAGATGCTCGTTGAACCGCTTGATCGTCCCGCCCTTGCCCGCGGCGTCGCGGCCCTCGAACACCAGCAGGTGACGCTGGCCGGTCTGCTTGGACCATTTCTGTAGTTTCAGCAGTTCGATCTGCAGCCTGCGCTTGGTCACCTCGTACTCGCGGCGACTCATCCGCTCCTCGTACGGGTAATCCTCACGCCAGGTGTCGACGACGTTGCGCTCGGGCAGCGTCAGCAGCACCGGATCGTCGTCATCGTCGTCGTTCACCTCGAACTGGGTGGTGTCGTGTAGATCGACGAGGCTCTGCAGCGCTTCGCGCCCGTTGAGCTTGCTGAAGTCGGGGCCCAGGGTTTCCAGGTCGTGTAACTCGGTCACGGATCAACGATATGCCGCGGTCACGAACGTCGTGTGTCGAAGGGGTGAACGAGGAGACCCTCAGATCTGTGAAGTCAGACTGACCTGAGGAGTCGGACCCGTGAAAATCAGTTGTGCAGGTCGATCGAGCCGTACTTCAGGCACGCCTTGCCGCTGGTGGTGTCGGCGGCCGCGGCGAAACCGCCCGAGCAGCCGACGCCGGGCTGACCCGAGTAGGCCTGGCCTCCCCAGCCGCCGATGGCGACCGAGTACCCGCCGGCGCGGGCCTGGGCGACGGAGAGCGCCTTGGGTCCGGTGGTGATGGAGTAGGAGGTGCCGTTGGTGGTGGCCCCCGCCAGCGCCGACGAACCGGGCGCCTGGTTGATTGCATTGGCGTTGCCGCCGCGGTCGGACACGGCCACCGCCGTACCCCCACCGGTCTCCTGCGCGCTGGCACTGCTGCCCACACCGGCGCGCGCGCCGCACCCGCTGGTGCCCTGAATCTGTTGCACCTCATGGCCATTCGTCGCGTTGCAGGTGACCGCCTGGGCACCACCGCCACCGAGGCCGAGACCCCAGATCGCTCCTGCGCCGCCGACGGCGACAATCAGGGCCCGTGCCGCAAACCTGTGAGTACGCAACGTGAATCGGCCTCCTCGCCGTATTGGGACAGCCATCTGGCGATGGCGGAAGTGATGACCAGATGGTCAGACTGAGCACAGCGTACTCCCGTCACCGACACCCGCCCGACCGACTCGGTCACGGAACGGCATCTATTGCCCGCGGACGGGTCGCCCCGCACCGGACCACCCGGACGCCAATGGGGCCTGCCGATCGAAATCGGCAGGCCCCATTGGGTTTTGACGTCTGAAATCAGGCTTTTGCGCGGCGCTCCGACTCCGCGGTGAGACCTTTCTTGGCTGTCTCCACAGCCGTCTTCTGGCCACGTTTGACGAGCATGCCGGGCAGCTTCACCTTGAGGTCGATCTCGAGCTCGAACTCGACGTGCGACCCGTCGCCCGACGGCGTCACCGTGTACTTGCCCTGTTGCTCGGCCAGCATCTTGGACTCGATGAGACTCCAGGAGCAGGTGTTGTCGGTCCACGCATAGGAGACGGTCTGATCATCGTTGACGCCTGCAGCCGAGACGGTCATGGTGACCTGATCGGGCGTGCCGTCGTCGTGTTCGGACACGATGGCGGCCGCCTTGTGCGGACCGGACCATTCGGGCAGGGATTCCACATCCATCAGCACCTCCATCACGACCGACGGGGGTGCGGCGACATCGAACTCGGTTCTCGCAGAGACAGCCATGCGCAGAATGTACCGCGCGGTGAAGTGCCGCGGCAGGAGAACCTCGTCGGAGCGGGCCAGATCCGGCTGCGGCTCCGTCAGACCTCGCGGTCGAC
The DNA here is from genome assembly GCF_059511865.1 of Gordonia sp. YC-XJ4. Lineage (NCBI taxonomy): Bacteria > Bacillati > Actinomycetota > Actinomycetes > Mycobacteriales > Gordoniaceae > Gordonia > Gordonia sp. YC-XJ4. Next base: position 1,040,450 of record NZ_CM183447.1, on the reverse strand, counting down.
GAGGTTCAGCGGCCACGCCTCGTCGGGGATGTCGCGCACGCCGCAGGCGATGTCGGTGGCGGTGAACCAGCCGCGGAAGTGCAGGATCTCCCCGATCACCGGGTTGCGGACGGTGGCGTCGCACCGGAACCGCTGACGTTCCTCGTCCCATCCCTCGATGTACTTCATCTGGGCGCCGAACAGGCCCTTCATCCCGACCTTGGGGCCGCGGCCCAGCCAGCGCATCGGCCCGCTCTCCAGCAGCAGTTCACCGGCGGTGGTCACCGACGGCTCGATCGGGTAGAGCAGTTCGGGTCCGTCGCCGAAATAGTCGACGAGGCCGATGCGTCCGGCCACGAGCAGCGAATTCAGTTTGCGGGTCCCCGAGGTGTAGTCGAAGCTGCGCAGCACGGCCAGATTCTCTCGACCCAATTCGTCGGTGTAGCAATAATGTCCCTGGCTGAACGGCACCATCCGGCTCGTCTTCGAGGGCAGCGCGTTGCGTTTGCCGTAGTACCAGAAGAACGGTGGCGGCAGCGCCGGGGTGATGTAGACCGACTCGAGGATGCCGGTCCCGATCTGGGCGACATTCGAGGTGGAGTCGATGCTGTAGCGCCACGCGATGTTGGGGTGCAGACGGTCGAAGTCGGAGCCGAGGACATCTCGGTACACCGGTGTCATCGCCCCACCACCTCCCGCAGATGTGTGTCCCACGACATGTTCGAACGAAAAACCTACTATGTCGTCGTTCACATCGGGAGCCCGAGGTGGTCGGGGCCCGCGCGACCCCGAGGGCCCGACAGGTGCGGATCAGTGTGCGGCGGCGTCGTCGCAGAGGCGTGCGAGCTCGCCGATGACCTGATCGAGTGGCGCCACGCTGCGCTGCGTCTGGCACAGCCCGACGGCACCCTCGATAGCGGCGACGACCAGGTTGGCCAAGGAATCCGCACGCTCTGGGGCGACCCCCTCGGAGACCAGTCGGGCCGCGATCAGCCGCAGCCAGTTTCCGAAGATCTCGTCGGCCTCGTCGGCGACGGACGGCTCCGACCGCCGGGCGAGACCGCCGGCGAGGACCGGGCAGCCGAACTGGAAGTCGGTGGCGACCAGCATCCGACGCCACACGTCGCCGATCCCGATGATGGCCTCGGCCGGCGAGCCCGGATGCTGACCACCGATCCGGGTGGCGATGAAGTCACCCGCGTAGCGCACCGCCTCGGTCATCAGCTGCGTCTTGCCACCCGGGAAGTGGTGATAGATCGAGCCGCGTGGGGCCGAACTGGCCGCGATGACGTCGCCGATCGAGGTGGCCGCCACACCGTCGCGACCGATCAGATCGGCAGCGTGCACGACCATGCGCTCACGCGGGCCGCGTGAGCGGGTCTTGGTCGTCACGATGTCGGTGGCCTCGTCACCCATCGGGCATCACTCCTATGTAGGCCTTCATAATCCGATGCTTCTATGCAACCATACATAATCATGACGACCTCAACGAACACATCGGTCCCCACCGATCTGAGCGCGATGTCGGGGCTCGAGCTCCTGCGCGCCTGGCAATCCACCCCCGACGACGATCGGCCCAGCATCGGCCGGCTGCTCGGTATGCGGCCGGTCCGCATCGAGGAGGGCGAGGTGCACTTCGCCGTCACCCCCAAGGCAGACTTCGCCAACCCGCTCGGCACCGTGCACGGCGGCATCTGCGCCACCTTGCTCGACTCGGTGATGGGCTGCGCGGTACACACCACCCTGCCCGCCGGCGTCGGGTACAGCACCCTGGAACTGAAGGTGAACTACATCCGGTCGGTGGCCCTCGACGCCGACGAGCTGACCGGCGTCGGCACCGTCATCCACGTCGGTGGACGCACCGCGACCGCCGAGGGCAGGGTGTTCGCCGCGGACGGAAAACTCGTCGCGCACGGCACGACGACGTGCATCGTGTTCCGGTGAGCGACGCGCCACGCTGATCGGACGACCCGACGTCGCGGTCAGCGCAACGGGATTCGCAGCCACGGACTGAGCTGATCGGTCAGGAGGGTGGTCAGTACCGGACGGGTGCGGGCGCACGACTCGTCGGCCGCTGCGGCCACGTCGCGGGTGTCCTCGGCGGAAGCCAGCGCCCGCCCCCATTCGAAGCCAAGCGCGAAGGCCGTCCAGTCGGCATAGCACTGCTGCGCGCGGTGCCCCGTGTCGATGATCGCCGCCCACGCCCACGCGTCGTCGACGAGTCCCGCCCGTCGGCACATCCGCACCAGCTCGACGGCCTGCCCGAGCTCCCACGCTCGGGTGCTCACCGGTAGATCCCGGGGTAGCGTTCGCGACTGCGCTGCCACCTGCACGAGCGTCTGCACGCGCCCGGATTCGACGCCGACCCAGGCGGCGATCGCGGCGGCGACATCCGGGTCGAGGCGCATCCCCGCACGCTGCGCTCCCGGATACGTGCGCGCCAGACTCGCCAGCACGGCGTCGTAATCGGGGGTGACCATCCCCAGCGTGAGCAACTCGACGGTCTCGACCGCCGAGTTGGTATCGGTGATCGCCCAGGCCCGCCGGATGATCTTACGGATCTGCCGATCACTCTCGGCCATCATCAGGTGGTCGACGGGGTCGGACCCGGAGTCCACGGCGAAGAACGCACCGCACGCCAGTCCGCGCAACTGCTCGACCGTTCCGGGGTAGCCGGTCCAGCGGATCGGGCCGAACCCCACCGGCCCTGGCGTGGGCATGGGTGGTACGGGCATGGCCGGCCGGCCGGCCACCGGCGGCGGACTTGGCATCCCCGGCGCGGCAACGGTCGGGGACTCAGCGGTCGGGGCAACTGCAGTCGGGGCCACAGCAGTCGGGGTCACGGTCGTTGCGGGCGCAGCCGGGGCGACGTTGTCCGCGCCCTTGTTGACCGCACCCTTCGCGAGCTCCACGGCGAGCACGTCGACGACATCCCGGCAGGTCTGCCGACCGCCGGGAGCTGTGAGCGCACCGAGAGAGATCACGGCGTCGACGACCCCACCGCCGAGATCACGGAGCATCATGCGGATCAGCCCGATCAGGGCCTCGCGATCGGCTGCCCCGGGCCGCTCGACGCCGCGGGGTGCGGGCCGCAGCCCGGTCAGATAGACCTGTCGGCGCCGGTCACCCGCGAACAGGATCGCCGAGGTCGTCAGGTCACCGTGGACCACGCCGTGCTCGTGAGCATGATCGAGGGCGTCGGCGATCGGCCTAGCGATCTCCACAAAGGTGTCGGTGGCAATCCGTTCCGGCTGCGTGTCGGCGATCAGCTCGCCGAGATCACCGCCGTCGATGTGCGCCGTGGCGTACCACGGGCATCGGTCGGTCTCGCCGCGGTCGTACACGGGCACGATGTTCGGGTGCACCACCGCCGACAGTGTGTCGGCCCGCCGCACGAATTCCTCGCGCGCACCGTCGTCGTCGATCAAAGCGGGTGCCGGCAGATGGAGCACGTCTCGTCGCGGAAACCTCGGATGAGCGGCGAGATAGGTCTCGCTCATCTCGTCGGCACCGATCGCCCCCAGAATCCGATAGCCCGCGAACACGTCCCCCACAGCCGGTCTCATGGTCTGCGACGCTACCGCGCCGGACCGGGTTTGAACCGTTGCGCCCGCGGGAACACCGCCCCTTGGTCATGAGTTCGTCGACCACGCCCGGTTCAGTGAACAGCCGGTTCTCGCCCGCCACCGAATGAGGGTTTCAGTTGCCGTCCTGCCAGTCGCTGTCCTCCCCACTACGAGTCGCCTCGGTACCGGCATCGCACGTCTACGTCCGACATCTGGCGTCCAGCAGTCCTGATACCGCGCTCCAGCGCCCGGTGATCCGCCTACCCGATCCCGTACCCGCGGACGGAGCCACGGTCCCAGGCGGGTGGTGGCCGCCATTGATGCTCGACCCACGCTGGATCGCCGACCACGCCGACGACTTCGACGTCTTCCATCTGCATTTCGGTTTCGACGCCATCGCACCGGACACGATCGCCGCGGTCATCGGCGAATTGGACCGACACGGCAAACCACTGGTCTACACCGTGCATGATCTGCGCAATCCACATCACCCGGAACCCGGCGCGCACGAACAGGCGCTCGACCTCCTCATCCCGGCAGCCACCCGGGTGATCACCCTGACACCCGGTGCTGCAGAGGAGATCTCGAGCCGCTGGGGTCGAGAGGCCGCGGTGTTACCGCATCCGCACGTCGTCCCGGAGACGCGATTGTCACCCACCCGGCCGCGTCACACCACGACCGACGAGCCGTTCGTCGTGGGAGTGCACACCAAGAGCGTGCGCGCGAACATGGATCCGCTCCCGGTGATCCACACCCTTCTCGAGGCCGCCGCGCAGTCTCCGGACATCGTCATCCGCATCGACGCACACGACGAGATCTTCGAACCCGGCAACCACTGGTACAACCCCGACTTCGGCGTCGAACTGCTTGCTCTGGCAAATCATCCGCGGGCTCGCGTGCAGATTCATCCGTACTTCGACGACACCGCACTGTGGGACTACCTCGCAGGCCTGTCGGCCTCGGTACTGCCGTACCGCTTCGGCACACACTCGGGATGGCTGGAGGCCTGCCACGATCTGGGAACCGCCGTCATCGCACCCAGTTGCGGCTATTACCACCAACAGCAGGACTGCGCCACCTTCGATTTCACCGAATCGACCTTCGCCGAGGAGTCATTGGCCCAGGCTCTTGACGAAGTCCGGCAGACGCCGACACGGCGTCCGTCGCGGGCCGAGCGTCTGCGGCAACGGGACGCGCTTGCCGACGCCCACCGCGATCTCTACGCGGGATGTGTCGATGGTTGACCGCTGCTGCGACGCTTCACTGTCGATCGCGATGATCGCCTCGAGTCGCCATCCCATCGCCCAACCGTTCGCCGGCGGCCTCGAGGCCCACGTGTGGCATCTCACCCGCGCCCTGGTCGAGGCCGGTCATCGGGTCACATTGTTCGCCGGTCCCGGCTCGGACACCGAACTACGCACCGCACTTCTCAACACCGTGCCATTCGAGCCCTCCGCGCGTGCGCGCGCCGACATCTCGATGCCGCCGACGACCGTGCTGCGTGAACACCACGCCTATCTCTCGTTGATGCTCGACCTGATCGACGATCCCGATGCCTTCGACATCGTCCACAATCACAGCCTGCACCATCTGCCCATCGCGATGGCGCCGGCGCTACGAATCCCCATGCTCACCACTCTGCACACACCGCCGACGCCCTGGCTGGAGTCGGCGCTGAGCATCACACCGGATACCGCTTGCGTGGCGGTCAGTGATCACACCGCACAGTCCTGGGAGCCCATCACCGGCCCGGTCCCGGTGATCGGCAACGGAATTCGGCACGAGAACTGGCCGCTCGGCGCGGGCGGGGACGAGTGGGTCTGGTTCGGGCGGATGGTTCCGGAGAAGGGCGCGCACCTGGCGATCGCCGCGGCCCGCCGGGCCGGTCGCCGACTCCGGCTGGCCGGACCGATCAGTGATCACGATTACTACACCACCCGCGTCGCACCGCAACTCGACGACGACATCCGCTACGTCGGGCATCTCGACCAAGACCAGCTCGCCCGTCTGGTCGGATCGTGCGCGGTGGCCCTGATCACTCCGGTATGGGATGAGCCGTACGGACTCGTCGTGGCCGAATCCATGATGTGCGGCACTCCGGTTGCTGCGTTCGCAAGGGGTGGGATACCCGAGATCGTCGGTGACGCAGGGATTCTCGTCGCTTCCGACGACCCGGACGCCCTGGCCGCCGGAGCGTGCGCAGCCGAACACCTCGACCGGGCTGCCGTACGCGCACACGCGATGCGGAACTGTTCGGAGTCGGCGATGGTGGAGCGCTATCAGCGGCGTTACCTCGATCTGATGGGGCGACCGGTGATGGCGTCGTGATCGGCTACTACATCCATCACCAGGGCAGCGGCCACCGCACCCGCGCCGAAGCGATCATCTCCGCGCTGACCTCACCGGTCGTCGCTCTGACGAGCCTGAGTGACCCGCCCGGCGGATGCACCGACGTCGTGACCCTCGACCGAGACGACACCTCGCCGCATCCGGTCGATGTCACCGCCGACCACGCACTGCACTGGGTTCCATTGCACGACAATGGATTACGGGAACGAATGGGTCAGATCGCCGACTTCATCGTGCAGCGGCAACCGTCGGCGATCGTGGTCGACGTATCGGTGGAGGTCGCGGTGTTCGCCCGGCTGATGGGCGTGCCGGTCGTGGTGATCGCGATGCCGGGTCAGCGTTCGGACCCGCCGCACCGTCTCGCCCATCGGGTCGCCGACGCGATCGTGGCGCCCTGGCCGCGAGAACTCTACCGCCCGGGCTGGCTCGACGAATTCGGCGAGAAGACGACATTCACCGGCGGCATCAGTCGCCACGATGGACGCCGGATCGACGTCGACGAGTGTCGCCGCTCCGATGTTCTCGTCATGACCGGTACCGGTGGTTCACACACGGACTCCGGCGACGTCGAGCGGCTCGCCGCCGATCATCCGAACCTGTCGATCAGGGGCCTCGGAGCGAGTTTCGGTACCTGGGTCGACGATCCATGGCCTGATCTGTGCAGCGCCCGACTCGTTGTCATCAACGCCGGCCAGGGCAGCGTCGCCGATGTTGCCACCGCCCAACGTCCGGCGCTGGTTCTCCCCCAGCACAGACCTTTTGACGAACAGCATGCCACCGCGACAACGCTGCGGCGCGCCGATCTGGCCACGGTCGCGCCACAGTGGCCGAGTCCACAGAGCTGGGAAGCCATCCTCGACGCGGCCCGGCACCCCGGTCGCCGGCCGCCGGAATGGGGCCGGTGGCGTACCGCAGGTGCGGCGGGCCGCGCAGCCGAGGTGATCGAGGAGTGTGCGCGATGAACGATTCGCCCACTTCTGCGGCGATCACCATCGTGCACGGTCGCCATGCACATCTCGAACGTCAGCTCGCGGGCATCGCGGCCGCCACCGACCGGCCCGAGGACCATGTCGTGGTTGCGATGGGCGATCCCGAAGTCGCCGATCTGGTGTCCGGTCGCACGCGGACCCGGGTTGTCGAACTGCCCACCGGACTCGGCGCACTTCCGCTCGCCCGCGCCCGAAACCTTGGCGCCCGAACGGCTTTGGCCGGCGGTGCCGATATACTGATCTTTCTCGACGTCGACTGCATCCCGGGTGTGGAGATGTTCGGCCGCTACCGAAAGGCCGTGCGTGAACACCCCGATGGGCACCTGCTGTTCTGCGGCCCGGTCACCTATCTACATCCGGGCGAGGAAGAAGACCCCGAGTCATACACCGCCCCCCATCCCGCGCGCCCGGCGCCGCCCGACGGGTCGGTGATCGTCGACGACCGGATGGAGTTGTTCTGGTCGTTGTCGTTCGCGATCACCGCGGCGGACTGGCGGCGCAGCGGCGGGTTCTGTGAGACCTACCGCGGATACGGCGGGGAGGACACCGACTTCGCGTTCCAGGCGGCCACCCGAGAGTTTCGGATAGCCTGGGTCGGCGGCGCCCACGCATATCATCAGCACCACCCGATCTCTGATCCTCCGGTGGAACACCTCGACGAGATCCTTTGTAACGCACGACTTTTCCACGATCGGTGGGGAGTGTGGCCGATGCTGGGGTGGCTGCACGCCTTCGCCGCGGCCGGGTTGATCGAGTTCGATGGCGCCGAACCGTCGTGGCATCGGATCAGCCCATGAGGAATCTCTCGCGCAGCTGCTCCTGCTCGGCCGCGCCGATACCGAGCGAGTCGGCGAGGTACCCCTCGATCCCGCCGTGGGTGGAGTCCACCTCGGCGAAGGCCGCGTCGAGATAGGCTGCGTCCACTCCGAGCACCGGGATCAGCAGATCGGGATCCCCGCCGGCGGCGGCGAAGTCGTCGAAGATCGGCTTCAAAGCGGGGATGAGGCGCTCATTGGTGAGCAAATAGTCGTGGTAGACATCGTCTTTCGCGACACCCATCAGGGTGAGAAACGACGCCGCCGCCCAGCCGGTCCGGTCCTTGCCGGTGGTGCAGTGGAACAGTGCCGGTCGCGGGTGCTCGCCGAGCAGACCGCGATAGAACTCGCGATAAGCCCGTCCGGCGCTGGGCAGCGAGACCAGGTCCCGATAGGTGCGTGCGATCAGCTCCCGTGCCTTACCGTCGGACAGTTCCTGACTGGCCATCGCCACCGTCTTGGGATCCGACAGGAACGCACCGATGTTGGCGGGGATCGCCATCGCCGCGTCGGCCAGCACGTCGAGGTGGATGTCGATGACGTCATCGAGTTGGGGATCGGGCAACGCTTTTCGCTCGGTGGCCGAGCGCAGATCATAGATCGTGCGCAGACCCAGCGCTTCGAGGCGCGGCAGGTCGGCCGTCGCCATGGCGGAGAAGTCCGTCGACCGGTACAGGCGTCCCGGGGCGACTGCCCGCCCGTCGGCGGTTGTCCACCCGCCGAGATCACGCAGATTGGGCAGAGTCGGCACGGGGCTGGCGGCAGCCGGAGGCGATGTCATGCCGACGAGTATCCCAGAGGTCACCACGTGTGTTCGGATATCCTGAACACGTGGCTTTTCATTCCCCCGCCGGTCGCCATCCAGGCGACCGCATTCGTGCCGTCCGGACGGCCAGTGGCGTGTCGCTGCGCGAGTTCTCCCGACGGATCGGGATCAGTCCGGCGACGCTGAGCGCCACCGAGAACAACCGGACCGGTATCAGCGTCGAACGGCTCGAGACGATTGCCGCAGCCCTGGGTATTCACCCCTCGGCGCTGCTCGAGGATGGCCCCGTTCCCGGATTCGACGCGCCGGCGAGCACCGACGACCGAGCCGACGCCACGCAGGCGTGGCGTGATTTCGGTGGCGCCGAGGTCGTCGACCCCGTCCTCGATGCCGCACTGGGTTGCATCGTGGCCAAGGGATATCACGGATGTTCCATCCGCGACATCGCCGACGCGGCCGGCTTGTCGGTGGCCTCGCTGTATCACCATCACGAGAGCAAACAGGGCATGCTCGTCGACCTGTTCGACCAGACGATGAACGAGTTGCTCGATCGCGCCGCCGGTGCCCGCGACGACGCCGGCGGCGACCCGGTGCAGGCATTCACCCTGATGGTGGAAAGCCTTGTGCTCTACCACAGTTACCGTCGACGACTGTCGTTTCTGGGCGCGACCGAGATGCGCAGTCTCGTCGAGCCCAACCGACGTCGCATCGCCGATCGGCGAGTCGCCCTGCAGCGGATGTTCGACGCCGAGGTCGACCGCGCCGCCGCAGCCGGCCGGTTCGGTGCACCTCGTCCGCGTGATGCTGCCCGTGCCGTCGTCGGCCTGTGTATCGGCGTGGCGGATTGGTACGACCCCGACGGCCCGGACACCCCCGAACAGATCGCCGCGCTCTACACCCGATACGCCCTCAATCTCGTCGGCGCGCGTCGGTAATCGGCGCACACAGATTCCGCAATGTTCGGAAAAGCCGAACAGTTGACGTCTGGTTGTGCGCCCGCCACCACACGTCGGCCCGGCGATACTGAGAGCTGACCCCAGTATTGACACCTGAGAAGGCAGCAGGCACCCTGATCGTGACCGATCGATCGCTCTGTAAAGGGGGCGATGAGCACATCCAGCGAGAGGACCACTCGTGACCGCATCAGAGAAGACGCTGCAAGGACGCACCGCCATCATCTCCGGCGGCAGCCGCGGAATCGGTGAGGCGATCGCGGTACGTCTTGCGCGGGCGGGCGCCAACATCACCCTGCTGGCCAAGACCGCCGAGCCGCACCCGAAGCTTCCCGGCACCATCTACACCGCCGCACAGGCCATCGAAGAAGCCGGTGGACAAGCACTTCCGATCGTCGGCGACATCCGCGACGACGAGCAGGTCGCCGACGCCGTCGCGGCCACCGCCGAGCGCTTCGGCGGAATCGACTTCGTCATCAACAACGCGAGCGCCCTCAACCTCGCCGCGACCGCCGAGATCGACATGAAGCGCTACGACCTCATGCAGGACATCAACGCCCGCGGCGCATTCTCGCTGTCCCGCAGTGCCATCCCCTACCTCCGCAAGTCCGATCACGCACATGTGCTGACCCTGTCACCGCCGATCTCGCTGGAGCCACACTGGTTCGACGAGATCGGCACCGCCTACACCGTGTCGAAATTCTCCATGACGATCGTCGCCCTGGGCCTGTCACGAGAACTGGCCGCCGACGGCGTCGCGTCGAACTGCCTGTGGCCGCGCACCACGATCAGCACCGCTGCGGTGCGAAACATCTTGAGCGAGCAGCTGATCGCCCGTAGCCGCAGTACCGAGATCATGTCCGACGCCGCCTATGCGATCCTGTCGAAGGACCCGGCCGCGGCCACCGGCCAGTGCTACATCGACGACGAGGTACTCGCCGCCGACGGCGTCACCGACTTCTCGAAGTACCGGACCGTAGACAGCGACGACGAGTTGGAGCTCGATTTCTGGATGACGCGCAAGTGATCAGTCCGGGCGCTCCGGCAGGTCACAAACACCGTTGACGCACACCGCCCCGGCGTCGCCGAGCATCGTGAACCCCGGTGCGGTGGCGCCGTCGGTGTCGGTGGTCGAGGTCGGGTCGTCGCCGCTCTGCTCGCGGTCCTCAGGCATCGGCGCGCTCCCGCGCCACCGTGCGCAAGGCGTCGGCGAAGGTCTCCGGCGACTGCGCGCCCGAGACCCCGTAACGTCCGTCGATCACGAAGAACGGGACGCCACTGATGCCGTACGCACGGGCCTGCGCGATGTCAGCGGCCACGGCGTCGGCGTAGGTGCCGTCGGTCAGGGCGGCGAGTGCGTTGTCGCGGTCGAGTCCGATGTCGGCCGCGAGATCGGCGAGGTCGGCGGCCCGTCCCACATGCCGGCCCTCGGTGAAGTACGCGCGGAACAACCTCTCCACCATGTCGAGCTGTCGCCCTTGGGCTTTCGCGAAATGCAGCAGTTGGTGCGCCGTGAGCGTGTTGGTGTGCTGTAACGCATCGAAGTCGTAGGTCAGACCCGCCTCGGCGGCGATCGCGGTGACCTGTGCCAGCATCTGCCCGACCTGCTCGCGGGGCATGCCCTTGTGGCCGACGAGGAAGTCGACCTCGGTGCCGTCGAAGTCGACCGGGGTGTCGGGGGCCAGCTCGAAGCTGTGATAGGTGATGGCGACCCGGTCGGCGAGGCCGGATTCGGCAAGACCTGCCTCGAACTTCCGCTTCCCGATGTAGCACCACGGGCAGGCGATGTCGGACCACACGTCGATGGGGATCGTTGAACTCACGAGCGGTTCAACCGTCGTCATCGGGCCGGCATTCCGGCCACGCGCGGCAGATTCCGCAGAAGGTTCGCTCCTGGGGGGACGTTCCGCGGAATCCTGCAGCGAACGCCGAAGGCCGGCCACCCCAGGGGTGACCGGCCTTTGTACGTGTAACGCTGTGTGAGCGTTGGGTTCTGATCAGATCAGAAGCCCATGCCGCCCATCTCGTCGCCACCCGGCATGGCCGGGGCCGGGTTCTTCTCCGGCTTGTCGGCGACGACGGCCTCGGTGGTGAGGAACAGCGCCGCGATCGAGGCTGCGTTCTGCAGCGCCGAGCGGGTGACCTTCACCGGGTCGTTGATGCCTGCGGCGAGCAGGTCCTCGTAGGTGCCGGTGCCGGCGTTGAGGCCGGTGCCCTTCGGCGAGTTGAGGATCTTGTCGGCGACGACGCCCGGCTCGAGCCCGGCGTTGAAGGCGATCTGCTTGGCCGGAGCCGACAGCGCAACCTTGACGATGTTGGCGCCGGTGGCCTCGTCACCCTCGAGCGAGAGTGCGTCGATGGCCGGCTCGGACTGCAGCAGGGCCACGCCACCGCCGGCGACGATGCCCTCTTCGACGGCAGCCTTCGCGTTGCGGACGGCGTCCTCGATGCGGTGCTTGCGCTCCTTGAGCTCGACCTCGGTGGCCGCGCCCGCCTTGATGACCGCAACACCGCCGGCCAGCTTGGCCAGGCGCTCCTGCAGCTTCTCACGGTCGTAGTCGGAGTCGCTGTTCTCGATCTCGGTGCGGATCTGCGCCACGCGACCGGCGATCGCGTCGGCATCACCGGCGCCGTCGACGATGGTGGTCTCGTCCTTGGTCACGACGACCTTGCGGGCGGTACCGAGCAGCTCGACGCCTGCACCCTCGAGCGAGAGGCCGACCTCTTCGCTGATGACCTCGCCACCGGTGAGGATGGCGATGTCGGCCAGCATGGCCTTGCGACGGTCACCGAAGCCCGGGGCCTTGACGGCGACGGACTTGAAGGTGCCACGGATCTTGTTGACGACCAGGGTCGAAAGGGCTTCGCCCTCGACGTCCTCGGCGATGATCAGCAGCGGCTTGCCGGCCTGGATGACCTTCTCCAGCAGCGGCAGCAGGTCCTTGACGGTCGAGACCTTGCCCGACACGAGCAGGATGTAGGGGTCCTCGAGGACGGCTTCCTGACGATCGGCGTCGGTCACGAAGTAGCCCGAGATGTAGCCCTTGTCGAAGCGCATGCCCTCGGTGAGCTCCAGCTGCAGCCCGAAGGTGTTGGACTCCTCGACGGTGATGACGCCCTCTTTGCCGACCTTGTCCATCGCCTCGGCGATGAGCTCACCGATCGATGCGTCGCCCGCGGAGATGCCGGCCGTCTGAGCGATCTGCTCCTTGGTCTCGACCTCCTTGGCGCTCTTGAGCAGCGACTCGGTGACGGCCTCGACGGCCTTCTCGATGCCGCGCTTGAGGCCGAGCGGATTGGCGCCGGCGGCGACGTTGCGCAGACCCTCGCGCACGAGCGCCTGGGCGAGCACGGTGGCGGTGGTGGTGCCGTCACCCGCGACGTCGTCGGTCTTCTTGGCAACTTCCTTGACGAGCTCCGCGCCGATCTTCTCGTACGGGTCCTCGAGCTCGATTTCCTTGGCGATGGAGACACCATCGTTGGTGATGGTGGGGGCGCCCCACTTCTTCTCCAGAACGACGTTGCGACCCTTGGGGCCCAACGTCACCTTGACAGCGTCGGCGAGGCTGTTGAGGCCCCGCTCGAGGCCGCGGCGGGCCTCTTCGTCGAACGCGATTTGCTTGGCCATGGGTAAGTGATCCTCCGATAGGGGGTGACACCAGGTATCTATGGCCGGACTCGGTGCCCGCGACGGACGACCGGTGTGTCATTCGGAACCGATCTCACCGTCCCGACCTGGCACTCACGGTCCGTGAGTGCCAACGTCCGTTTTAGCACTCGACCATGGCGAGTGCAAGGTCTGGTCGGACCCGTCAACCGTGAGCGACGAGCAGCGGCACGAGTTGTTCGTCGGCGGTCCACGCGCCGTGGTGCCCGATCATCCTCGCCTCGAGCGGTTCGACGTCGCCGCGGACCAGCACGGTGCGGTCGCGGGCGACGGCCACGACGTCGCCGATCCGCTGCGCGATGTCCGGGTCGACCGCGATGCCGAACCACGCTTCGTCGACGGCCTGCTCGCGCGTGACGACGCGGGCTTCGGCGCCGAGTTCGGCCGTCCACGTGGCGAGGACGTCGTCGCGGGCGCTGTCGGCGACATAGAGGTGGCGCACCCGCGGTTCCCCGGCGATCATCTCCACCCCGGCCGTCCAGAGCGGGTCCGCGTCGAGGTCGACGCGCCGGCCCGCGGCGAGCATGCCGTGATCACCGGTGACCGCGAGCACGGCGTCGGCCGGCAGATCGGCGACCAGGTCGGCGACGAGCGCGTCGACCGTGCGCAGGGTGCGCACCCATTCCTCCGAGCCGGGGCCGTATCGGTGTCCGGCGGCGTCGAGGTCGGAGAGGTAGGCGTAGACGAAGCCCCGTCGACCCGACCGCCGCGCCAGCGCGGTGCCCACACCCTCACGAACGAGGTCGGGTGTATTGGCGGCCAGATGGCGTCCGGTGGCGCGGAAGGCCACCTGGGTCAAGCCGGTTCCGCGGAACTCCCCGGGCATCACGTAGCTGATCGACACCCCGTGCTCGGCGAGTCCGGCGAGCGCACCGGCGAGTGGGGCGACGAGATCGGGTGGATAGGTGGCCATGGCCGATGGTCCGTCGGCGGCGTCCATGGTCCAACGCAACGCGTTGAGCATCCGGCGCGGACCCGTGGTGCGGCAATGGTCGTCGGGCCGGAAGGCGTAACCGATGATGCCGTGCAGGCCGCATGCGGTACCGGTGGTCAGGCTGGTGATGGAGGTGGCGGTGGTGGCCGGGAACCCGGCCCGCAGGGTGGTGGCGTGCAGCGCCGACAGCGTCGGGGCGACGTCGGCATGACGGTGCAGCAGCCGGTCGCCTAGACCGTCGACGAGCAGCAGTACGACGTCGGCGGCCGCGACTTGCGGCATCGACGCAACCGGTTGCGGACCGACACCCAACACACCTGCGGCCCAACCCATTACACCGGCAAGGGTGTTGGGGTGGCCGGCCCACTGCGTCGGTGGGAGTTCGTCGAGCGACTCGCCGGGGATGTCGGTGGTCATGACCCGCCATTGTGCACGAACCGGCACGCGGTCAGGACCGCAACAGCCGTACCAGTACGCCTGCCGCGTGTGCGCATGCGGCGCGCTGTGCGCCGTCGGCGTCACCGGCCTCCAGCGCGGCGACGATGCGGCGGTGTTCGGTGACCGCGAGCCGGCGGTTGACCTCGAGTGCCCACATGTCCGAGCGGTACAGGTGTGACTGGGTGTCGAGTTTGAGCAGGGCGTCGCACAGCGGTTTGTTGCCCGAGAGCGTACGGACCGCGGTGTGGAAGTCGAGGTCGAGTTCGGCGTCGCGCCGATGGTCGGCGGGGCTGTCGAGCATCTCCTCCTGACGGCGCACGTGCTCCCACAGGATCTCGAGGTCGGCGAAGGTGACGCGGGCGGTGGCCTGCCGGGCGGCGAGGCCGTCGAGCACCTCGCGTACCTCGAACACCTGGCGCAGCATGTCCTCGTCGAGTACCGCGACCTTGGCCCCGACGCGCGGGGTGTATTCGGCGAGACCCTCGACGACGAGTTGCTGCACCGCCTCGCGCACCGGGCTCCGCGACACCTTGAGCCGGGTGGCGAGCCCGGGCACGCTCAGTGGCGTTCCCGGGGCCATCGTCCCGTCGAAGATCTCGTCGCGCAGCCGACGCAGGACGGCCTGGGTCAGCAGTGCCCCATCGCTGTTGTCGACGCTCATCGTCTTGCAGCGTAATCGGCGCTCACGCCGGGCGTGCCGCGCCGACGCGCGCCGCCTCCCGCTCGGCACCCTGCGGTGCGATCCCCGACTTCATGCCGGCCAGCTTGGCATTGATGTTGTCGGCGATGGTGATCGGCGGGTATCCGGGCTGATCGGTGCGAGCACATCCGGGCAGGGTCTCGATGACGGCGTCGTGGTTGCCGTCGAAGAAGAACGCCGCCGAACGCCGGCGCAGGATACGACCGTCGACGACCGGCGGATCGACGCGATGGATCGTCGAACGCCACCGGTCGTTGGTCCAGCGTGCCATCGCGTCGCCGAGATTCACGATGAGCGCACCGTCGGCGGGCTCGACGTCGTGCCAGACGCCGTCGTGGTCGAGGACCTGTAGCCCGGGCACCTGATCGGCCCACAACACGGTGAGGATGCCGAAGTCGGTGTGCGCACCCATCCCGGTGAGCTCACCGATCAGGTCGATCTCCCCCTCGGGCAGGGTGTAGTTGTTCATCTTCAGCGCGTCGATGGAGTGGTCGACCATCGACGCGAAGTACCCGTCGGGAAGACCGAGCGCATCGGTGAACGCGCGCAACAGGATCCGGGATACGGTGCGCGCCTCGTCGAACCACCGCTCGACGGCCGGCCGGAACCCCGGTGCCGCGTCGGGCCAGGTGTTGTCGGGGTAGCTCGCCTCCGGCGGCCCGGATACCCCCGGGTACCAGTCACGTTCGGAGCCGACGGTGAACGCCTCGTAGAAGTCGTTCATCTGATTCGCCGCGGCCACACCGAGACTCATGCTCAGCGACTCGCTCTTGGGCGGGCTGTAACCGCGATTCTCCCCCGCCCGGGTGTAGCGCTTCTTGACCTCCAGCGGCAGGGCGTAGAACTCGTCGAGCGCGTCGGCCAGATCGGTCATCACCTCCGGTGCGACGCCGTGGCCGACGATCTGGATGAAACCGACTCCGGCGCAGGCCTCGTCGAGGGCGCGGGCGATCTCGGCACGCGCCGACGGGTCGGCGTGCGGATCTCGGTAGGCGGAGATGTCGATGACGGGGACGTGAAACATGGTGAGCCTCTCGGGAGTGGGATGTGAGCGGGGGCCGGGTCAGCGGCGTCGGTGCACGAGCGCGTTGAGCACGCTGAACACGGCGAACACCGCGATCCCGAACAGCGACGCGAGGATGATCGCGGCGATGAGATCCTCCGATTGCAGTCGCGAGCGGTAGATGTCGAGCAGGGTGCCGATGCCGGGCTGGCCCTTGGCGAAGAACATGTCGCCGATGATCGCGCCGACGACGACGAGACCCGACGCGGTACGGAAACCGGTCATGATCGCCGGAAGTGCCGAGGGCAGTTCGAGTTTCCACAGCCGGGCGGGCATCGATGCGCGCGACAGGGTGAACAGTTCGTGGGCTCCGCGGTCCACCGACATCAACCCGAAGTGGGTGTTGGCGATGATCGGGAAGATCGCGATGATGACGCACACAATGGTCCGGGCGGTCATGCCGTAGCCGAACCACAATCCGATGAGCGGCACGATGGCCAGCACCGGGATCACCTGGGCCACCACCGCCCACGGGTAGATGGCGCGTTCGACAAATGCCCCGCGACTCATCACGACGCCGATGCCCACGCCGAGCACCGCAGCCACCACGAATCCCACCAGGCTGACCCGCGCGGTGACGAGCAGGGCGTCGAGCATCGGGTCGACGTGGGCCTTGTCGAGCAGCGAGGTGGTCAGCACCTGATGCGGTGGGGGCAGCAGGAATCGTCGCTCAGGGCTCAGGATCTGGTAGCTGACGAGGTACCACAGGGCAATCCCGACACCGAGCGACAGCGCCGGGGGTGCCACCATCGCCAGGACCTTGCGGGCGCGGGCCGCAGTTCCCGGCGACGCCGCGCGCGGCACCGCGGCGGAATCCGTCGCCGGGGCCGGGTTCTCCTTCGGGGCCGAGTTCTTCTTCGGGGGCGAGTTCTTCCTCGGGACAGCGCTTGTCAGGGTCATCATGCACCTCGCAAGGTTGTGGAGACCTCGGCCACGTGAGCGGTGAAGGCCGGGTCGAATCGCAGTTCGGGGTCGCGCGGATAGGGGAAGTCGATGCGCAGATCGGCGACGATGCGGCCGGGCCGCGCGGACATGACGATGACCCGGTTGGCCAGGAACACCGCCTCCGACATCGAGTGGGTGATGAACATCGCGGTGAATCGGTGTGCGGTGTAGAGCCGCAGCAACTCCGATTGCATGTCGAGGCGGGTCATCTCGTCGAGCGCGCCGAACGGCTCGTCGAGCAACATCACCTCGGGGTCCTTGGCGAGCATGCGCGCCAACGACACCCGCATCTTCATACCGCCGGAGAGCATGCGCGGCAGCTGTTTCTCGAACCCGGTGAGCCCAACCGCCTCGATGGCGTCGGCGGCGCGGGATCTGCGTTGCGCCTTGGGCATTCCGGCGAGTTCGGCACACAGTTCGACGTTGGCCTGCACCGAACGCCACCCGAGCAGGGTGGTTTCCTGGAAGATCACGCCGACCGAGTCGGTGGCGAGGGCGACGCTGCCGGAGGTCGGCGACTCGAGGCCGGCGGCCATCCGCAGCAGCGTCGACTTACCGCAGCCCGACGGACCGACCACGGCGACGAAATCGCCTGTGGCGATGTCGAGATCGACCTCGGCAAGCGCTTCGGTCCCGGACTCGAATCGTTTACTCGCCCCGGCCACCGAGATGACCACTCCCTTGCGCAGGTGCCGGGCGTCCGGCTCGTTGACGGTGTCGATGAGACTCATGGGCGCTCCTGGTGCTGGGCCGGCGAGATGGCGGGTGGACGAGGCCGAGATGGGGTCGCGTTACATGTAGCGACCACATCGGCTGCGTGGTGATGATTCTTGATTACATGTATTGCAATCGCGTGATCTTCTGTGAACTCTGTGTGTCGCACAGCCCCATCCTGATGGGCTCCACCAGTTCGAATCCAGACTATTACCAGCTCAGTGGACGTTCTGACGGATCAGGGACGGTCAGCGGCGACTACATGTAGCCAAGTGGCCCCACACGGCGTCGTGCCCTACGTTTACATGCAATCCGTTACACCCAGTTCATTCGTTCCAACCAGTCCAGGAGCACCCCTTGCGAATCCCGACCGTTTCCCTCCGCGCCGCGGTGGCCACGTGCCTCGCGGCCATCACCGGCTGCACCGACTCGTCGAGCACCTCCGGCGCCGCGTCGAGCCTTCCGCCCGCACCTCCGCAGTACAACCTCGCCGCATCGTGCCCGAAAGATGTTGTGGTGCAACTCCAGTGGCAGCCACAATCCGACATGGCCGGCGTCATCAGCCTGCTCGGCCCGGGCTACAGCGTCAACACCGATCAGAAGTCGGCCACCGGCCCGCTCGTCTTCGACGGCAAGGACACCGGCGTCGACATCACCCTGCGCGCCGGCGGGCCGGCGATCGGATTCCAATCGGTGCCCTCGGTGATGTACTCCGACGATTCGATCGATCTCGGTTTGGTGCACGGCGATCAGATGGTCTCGGCGGCGACCGCCCAGCGCGTCGTCGGCGTGACACCGCTGCTGCAGTACAACCCGTCGATCCTCATGTGGGACCCGAAGGCACATCCGACGTGGAAGACCATCGCCGACATCGGCCGCTCCGACGCAACCGTCGTGGTGTCCAAGGACCAGGTCTTCCCGCAGTGGCTGGTGGCCAAGGGCCTGCTCAAACAGAGTCAGCTCGACACCGGATACGACGGCGCCCCGGCCCGCTTCGTCGGCGACCCGACCATCGCACAGCAGGGCTTCGCGAACTCCGAGCCGTACACCTACGAGCACGATACGCCATCCTGGGACAAGCCCGTCACGTACGCGATGGTCAAGGACGCGGGCTACGACGTGTACGCCTCGAACGTCACCGTGCGCGCCGACAAACTCGACTCACTGCGCGCCTGCCTGACCAAGCTGGTCCCGATGATCCAGCAGACCGGCAAGAACTATGTCTCCGCACCCGAGGCCATCAACACCACGATCACCGATTGGGTCAGCCAGGACGTCGCGTTCACCCCCTACAGCAAGGGCGAGGCCGCCTACTCGGCGCAACTGCTCAAGGACAAGGGCGTGATCGGTCCGGATTCCGCGGGCGTCTGGGGTGGCTACGACCTCACCAAGGCCCAGACCTCGATCGACGAGCTGATCCCGGTGTTGAACAAGACGGGTGCGAACCTGCCGGCCACCCTGCCCGCCTCGCAGCTGTACACCACCGAGTTCATCGACCAGAACGTCCGTTGACCAGGGGCGATGTCAGTTGGTGCCGACGGGAATAAAACTTGATAGTGGTGCGCTCAACTTGACATAAGATTGCTCCACATGGAGCACCCCCGAGTCAAAGGAGATCATCATGGCAACCAACGGCCGTCTCGTTCCCGCCCGTCGCGCCGCGACCCCGTTCTTGAGCCCGTTCCGGATGTTCGAGGACAACCGCGGACTGCTCGACTTCTTCGACACCGCCTTCGCCGGACTCGAACCCACGCGGTTCGCCGACGCGTGGACCCCGGCGGTGACCGTCGAGGAGACCGAGAGCGCCTACATCGTCGAGGCAGAGCTGCCGGGCATCAAGCGTGAGGACATCAGCGTCGAACTCGACGACAACGTCCTGCACGTGCACGGTGAGACCACCGAGGTCGAACGCACCGGCGAGGTACGCCATCAGACCCGACGCACCGGCAAGTTCGACTACCGCCTCGGGGTACCGGGCGAGGTCGACGCCGACAAGGTCGAGGCCACCCTCACCGACGGCGTCCTGCGTCTCGAGCTCACCAAGGCCGCACCCGCGGTCGCCCGGCGCATCGAGATCACCGACGGCTCGTCCGACGCGAGCTGACGTCCCTGCCCCATCAACCCTTCCCCAGCGGCGCCGCCCGGAACTGTTCCGGGCGGCGCCGCTGCATGATCGGCGCAGTCGCTCACTGGAATGGTGTGCTCATTCGATCGGTGTCATCTCCCCCGCTCGAGCACGCATTCTCCGCAATACCGGTGCTAACGTCACGCACGGCGGTGCGGCGGGAAAAAGCGGCGCGCGCCGACAACAAGTGCGGTGCTCGATGCAGTGGAGGCGCGGGGAATGCAACGATCCGGTGAGCGACAGATCGCCGGATACCGCGTGGCCGACATCCTCGGACAAGGTGGCATGGGTACCGTCTACGCCGCCCATCACCCGCGGCTACCGCGCATGGTCGCGCTCAAGGTGCTCAACGCCTCGGTATCGGCCGACCCCGGATTCCGCCAACGGTTCCGACGCGAAGCGCACCTCGCCGCGACCCTCGAACATCCGCACATCGTGTCGATCTATGACTGCGGTGACGACAACGGACTGCTGTGGATGAGCATGCGTCTCGTGCGCGGCACGTCGGTCGCCCAACTCGTCGCCGACGCACCGCAGGGCATGCCGGTGCCGACCGTGCTCGCCGTGCTGCGCGACACCGCCCGCGCCCTGGACTTCGGGCATCGCCGCGGCATCGTGCACCGCGACGTCAAACCCGGCAACATCCTCATCGACACCGAGATCGACCAGACCCTGCTCGGCGACTTCGGCATCGCGCGTCAGATCGGTGCCGACGACGGGCTCACCGCGGCCGGTACGTTCATCGGCACCTTCGACTACTGCTCGCCCGAACAACTTTCGGCCCACGAGCTCGACGGCCGATCCGATCAGTACAGCCTGGCGTGTATGGCCGCCCAACTGCTGACCGGATGCAAACCGTTCCAGGGGCCCACCGTCGCGACGATCATGAAGGCACACCTCGTCGATCCGCCGCCGTCGATCTCGGCGATGCGTCCCGACCTGTCGCCGGCCATCGACCCCGTCTTCCTGCGCGCCCTCGCGAAGACCCCCGGCGAGCGGTACCCATCGTGCGCGGAATTCGTTCACGCACTGTCGGTGGCCCTGTCGACTCCGACGCCGGCTACACCTGCACCGGTGCCGGTCGCTGCGCCGCCACCTGCGCCTTCGCCCGCCGATGCCTATGCCCAGACCCAGGTCTCTTCGGGTTCGATACCGACGCTGGTGCCCTCGCACATCGAATTCGTCGGTGCGGCACAGGAATTCACCTACACACTCTCGGGCACCTCGCACACCGTGGCGCTCCGCCGGATTCGCGCGACCCGCGATCTCCCCCAACACCGGGTGAGCGCAGGTGATCTCGGCGGATGGGTCGCCTCGGCGGACAACGTCGTCGATCAGGCGTGGGTCGGCGACCAGGCGTGGGTGGTCGGCGAGGCCCGGGTCGCCGACAATGCCGCCGTCCGCGACAACGCCTTCGTCGGCGATCGTGCCGAGATCCGCGGTACCGCACGGGTTGACGGCAATGCATCGGTGTTCGCCGACGCCGTCGTCTCGGGCGGCGCCCGGATCTCAGGTGATGCCGAGATCATCGGGCACGCACGGGTATCGGGCACCGCGTGGGTGTACGAGGAGGCGGTCATCGACGGCGACGCCGGCGCCATCGGCAACGCCCGTGTCTGCGGCCACAGCCGGGTCGCCGAGAACGCACTGGTCGACGAGTACGCCATCCTGTCCGAGAACTGCCGGGTCGGCGGTCATGCGCGGGTGCGTGGGCACGTCCGGATCTCCGGAGCGGCCACCATCGGCGGCAGCACCGTGATCGACGGGCGCGCACGGGTTCACGGGAATGCCCAGGTGAGTGGGGAGGCCCACGTCGGTGGCGATGCGGTGGTGTTCGGCGACGCCGTGATCACCGGCAAGGCCCGCGTCGCCGACGACGAGGTGTCGACGGGGACGCGGGCCTGAGAACGATGGTGCCGCAGCGGCTCACGCCTGTGAGCCGGTGACCTCGCTTCCGACTTCGGACTCCACCGGGACGTCGGCGGTCGAGCGACCCGCGACCCGACCCGCACCGGTGAACCGGCTCAGGACCAGCATCAGGATCGCGCCGAGCGCCGCGCCGACCGGCCAGCTCAACGCCGTGATGTTCTGCGACTCGGGCACCAGCGCCACCAGCGCGGCCACCACACCCGAGATCACCAGTGCCGCCACCGCGGCCGGGTTGAATCCCCGGGTGAAGTGGTAGGCACCATCGGGGTCGACCGAATACAGATCGGCGACCTTCGTCTTCTCCCTGCGCAGCAGGTAGTAGTCGACGATGAGGATGCCGAACACCGGGCCCATCAACGAACCGACACCGCCGAGAAAGTACACGATCGCGGTCTCGCTACCCCAGACCTTCCACGGCAACACCACGATCGAGAGCACCGCGGTGATGATGCCGCCGGTCCGGAACGAGATGTACTTGGGCGCGACGTTGCTGATGTCGTAGGACGGCGAGACGAAGTTCAGCACGATGTTGATGCCCACGGTGGCGATCGCGAACAACACCGCGGCGATCACCACGACGACGTTCGAGTCGATCTTGGACACCAGCGCCACCGGGTCGAGGGTGCCGTCGCCGAACACTTTGAGCGAGCACAAGGAGATGATGATCGAGAGCACCACGAATGCCGTCTCGTTGAGCGGGATGCCCAGGGCGTTGCCGCGTTTGATCGCCTTCTTTGACGGCGCGAACCGCGCGAAGTCGGCGTAGTTGACCAGCGGGCCGGCCATGTAGGCGATCATCAGGAAGGCGACGGCGACGAAGGCGGCGATGGTACTCGGCAGCGACAACACGTCGCCGACGCGCGCATGCCAGTTGATGCTCCAGTCGGCCTGTTCGAGCATCCAGATGGCCAACGCGATCATGCCGATCCACACCACCGGTCCCGCGAAATCCGAAGCCTTGCGGACGATTTCCATTCCGTAGCTGAGCACCAGCAACTGCACCGCCCAGAGCACCATGAAGGTGATCCAGCCCAGCGGGCTCTGCCCGAGGAAACCACCGGTGGTCCACGATTCCATGCCCGGCCAGATGCGCACGATCAGCACGATCACCGCCAGCGATGCCAGGTAGGTCTGGATGCCGTACCAGAACACCGCGACCAGTCCGCGCAACAGGGCGGGAATGTTGGCGCCGAAGATGCCGAAGGTGGCGCGGGCGAACACCGGGAACGGTACGCCCACCTTCTGCCCGGCGACACCGATCAGGTTGGAGCCCAACCAGAGTCCGAGAACGCCGACGAACAGCGCGAGCATCGTCTGCCACCCGGACAGGCCCAGGGCGAGCATGCCGATGGCGAAGGTGTAGCTACCCAGGCTGTGTGCCGAGGTCATCCACAGACAGAACAGATCCCACGAGCGCCAGGTGGCCTTGCCCTCCGCGGTGGGCGCGAGATCTGCATTGAGCAGCGCCGAACGCTCCGGCGTCTGCTGAATTGTTGTGTCGGTCATCAGTTCTCCGAAAAGTGAAGTGGGTCAATCATGCTGGGGGAAACCCAGGTTGATGCCGCCGTGTGACGGATCCAGCCACCGCGATGTGACCGCCTTCTCCCGTGTGAAGAAGGCGTAACCGGCACTGCCGTACGCCTTCGCGTCGCCGAACAGCGACGCCTTCCAACCCCCGAAACTGTGGTAGGCCACCGGAACCGGGATCGGCACGTTGATCCCGATCATCCCGACGGTGACCTCCCGCTGGAATCGTCGGGAGGCCCCACCGTCGTTGGTGAAGATCGCCGTGCCGTTTCCGTAGGGAGAAGCATTGATGATCTCGACGCCTTCGGCGAAGCCGGGCACCCGGACCACCGAGAGCACCGGTCCGAAGATCTCGTCGGTGTAGGCCGCCGAGTCGAGCGGCACCCCGTCGAGCAGCGTCGGGCCCAGCCAGAATCCGTCGGCGCCGCCGTCGAACTCGCCGTCGCGACCGTCGACGACGACGCGGGCGCCGTCGGCCATGGCGATGTCGATGTAGCCCGACACCTTGTCGCGGTGGGCCGCGGTGATCAGCGGACCCATGTCGCAGCCCTTGCGGCCGTCGCCGGTGCGCAGGCCGGCCATCCGGGAGGCGATGCGCTCGATCAGCTCGTCGGCGATCGAGTCGACCGCCAGCAGTACCGACACCGCCATGCATCGCTCACCGGCACTGCCGAATCCGGCGTTGACCGCGGCGTCGGCGGCCAGGTCGAGGTCGGCGTCGGGCAGCACCAGCATGTGGTTCTTCGCACCGCCGAGTGCCTGCACCCGCTTGTCGTGTGCGGTGCCGGTGGCGTAGACGTACCGCGCGATCGGTGTGGACCCGACGAAGGAGATCGCCGGGACGTCCGGGTGGGTCAGCAGGGCGTCGACGGCCTCCTTGTCGCCGTGTACGACGTTGAGCACTCCGGGCGGCAGACCGGCCTCGGTCATCAGCTCAGCGAGCCAGTTCGCCGCGGACGGGTCCTTCTCACTGGGCTTGAGGATCACGGTGTTGCCGGCCGCGATGGCCAGCGGGAAGAACCACAGCGGCACCATCGCCGGGAAGTTGAACGGGCTGATGATCCCGACCACGCCCACCGGCTCGCGCACCGAGTACACGTCGACACCGGTCGAGACATTCTGGGAGAACTCACCTTTGGACAGCTGCGGCATGCTCAGGGCAAGCTCGACGACCTCGAGTCCGCGCGCGATCTCGCCGGCCGCGTCGGAGAGCACCTTGCCGTGCTCGGCGGTCAGGATCTCGGCGAGCTCGTCGCGCCGCGCGGCGAGCAGTTCGCGGAAGCGGAGCATGACTGCCTGACGCGCCGCGATGGAGGCGTTGGCCCACCCGTCGAAGGCGCCGACGGCGGTGGCGACGGCCTGCGAGACGTCGGCGGCACTGGCCAACCGCACCTGCTTGCTGACCTCACCGAGCGCCGGGTCGTAGACCGGAGAGGTGCGCTCGGAATCCCCCGCCCATGCCTTGCCCCCGACGTAATGGTCGAGCACCGTGGTGGTCACTTCGTCACTCCTTCGATCGTCGTGCTGGACAGTACTTCTCGATAGATGGCCATGGCCTCGCGGACCTCGTCGTCGGAGACGATGCACGGCGGGACCACGTGGATGCGGTTCTCGGCGGTGAACGCGAGCAGCCCGCGCGCGGCGAGTTCGGACTTCAGTCCGGCCACCTGCGCCGCGGGCAGCGGTTCCCGGGTGGCGCGGTCGGTGACGAGCTCGATCGCCCAGAACACGCCGACGCCGCGGACCTCGCCGATGATCGGCAATTGCGCTGCCAGCGCCTCGAGTTCGGGTCCGATGACCTCGGCGCCGACGCGTGCGGCATTCTCGACGATGCCCTCCTCGGACATGGCGTCGAGGGCGGCGACGACCGACGCCGCCGCCAGCGGGTGCCCGCTGTAGGTCAGTCCGCCCGGGAAGACCCGGTGGGCGAAGGTCTCGGCGATGGCGTCGGAGATGATGACCCCGCCGATCGGCACATATCCGGAGTTGACGCCCTTGGCGAAGGCGATGAGGTCGGGCACCACGTCGTGCGGTTCGAAGGCGAACCACGTTCCGGTGCGGCCGAATCCGGCCATGACCTCGTCGGCGATGTAGACGATGCCGTACTTGTCGGCGAGCGCGCGCACGCCGGCGAGGTAGCCGGGCGGCGGCACCATGATTCCCGCGGTCCCGGGTACCGATTCGAGCAGGATCGCCGCGATGCTCGCGGGCCCCTCGGCGACGATGGTTCGCTCCAGATGTGCCAGTGCCCGTTCGCATTCCTGCTCCGGGGTGCTCGCCCAGAACTCCGAACGGTAGAGGTAGGGACCGTGGAAATGGACGTGGCCGCGCGCGAATTCGTTGGGCACGCGTCGCCAGTCGCCGGTCGCGACGACGGCGGCACCGGTGTTGCCGTGATAGGAGCGGTAGGTGCTGAGCACCTTGTCACGGCCGGTGTGCAGGCGGGCCATGCGGATCGCGTTCTCCACCGCGTCGGCGCCGCCGTTGGTGAAGAAGACCTTGTTCAACCCGTCGGGGGCACGGTCGACGATCCGTTTGGCGGCCTCGCCGCGGGCGAGGTTGGCCGTCGCCGGGGCGATGGTGCACAACGTCTGTGCCTGCTCGGCGATCGCCGCCACCACACGCGGATGCTGATGCCCGATGTTGGTGTTGACCATCTGGCTGGAGAAGTCCAGGTAGCTGCGCCCGGCATCGTCCCACACCCGGCAACCGCTGCCGCCGGTGATGACCATCGGGTCCAGATCGGCCTGCGCCGACCACGAATGGAAGACGTACTGGCGGTCGAGCTGATAGGCGCGCTCGTGCACCGAGCTCTCGAGAGTGCTCATCTCACTGCTCCTTTCGCACGGCGACGCCGCCGCGGGTGAGGGTCGGGATGATGTGCTCGCCGTACATGCGCATCGTCTCCTCCTTGTTGTCGTGTTGGAGGTAGCCGGCGAACTGGTCGACACCGAGTTTGCCGAGCGCCTCGAGTTTGGTGAGGTGGTCCTCGACGGTCCCCAGCACGCAGAAGCGGTCAACGATCTCGTCGGAGACGAAGTCGGCGTGGGTGTTCCCGACCTGGCCGTGCTGGTTGTAGTCGTACCCCTCGCGGGTCTTGATGTAGTCGGTGAGGGCGGCCGGGATCGAGCCGTCGGTGCCGTAGCGCTCGACGATGTCGGCGACGTGATTGCCGACCATGCCGCCGAACCACCGGGACTGATCACGCTGGTGATCGAGGTCGTCGCCGACGTACATCGGTGCTGCCACACAGAATTTCACGTCGTAGGGGTCGCGGCCGGCATCCGAGGCCGCAGAGCGGACGGTGTCGATCATCCACGACGCGATGTCGAGATCGGCGAGTTGCAGAATGAATCCGTCGGCGATCTCACCGGTCAGCGCCAGCGCTTTCGGGCCGTAGGCGGCCACCCAGACCGGCAGTGACGAACCGGAGCTCCACGGGAATCGGACCGTGGAGCCGTTGATCTCGACCTCACGGGAGTTGCCGAGTTCGCGGATGACGTTCACCGACTCGCGCAGATCACGCAGGGTGGTCGGCTTGCCGCCGGTGACACGGACCGCCGAATCACCGCGCCCGATACCGCAGATGGTGCGATTGCCGTACATCTCGTTGAGCGTGGCATACAGCGATGCGGTGACCGTCCAATCACGCGTCGCGGGATTGGTGACCATCGGCCCCACCGTGACGCGCCGGGTCTCGGCGAGCATCTGGGCGAACAGCACATAGGGCTCCTGCCACAGCACGTGCGAGTCGAACGTCCAGACATGGCTGAAGCCATGCGATTCCGCGAGGCGGGTGAGCGCGATGGTGCGCGCCGACGGCGGATGGCACTGCAGGACAACTCCGAAATCCATGATGCTCCTAGATGAGGTACTGGCTGAGTTCTCGGCGGACGAACTTCCCGTGGCCCTTGGTGCCGACGTAGTCACGGTCTGCGACGACCACCGAACCGCGGGACAGGACGGTGTCGACGGCGCCGTCGATCTCGTATCCCTCCCACGCGGAGTAGTCCATGTTCATGTGGTGGGTTTTGCCCATGCCGATCGACGTGTGCCCGGCGGGGTCGTAGATCACGATGTCGGCGTCGGCGCCCGGTGCGATGACACCCTTGCGTCCGTAGAGGCCGAACATCCGGGCCGGGGTGGTCGCGGTGATCTCCACCCAGCGTTCGAGGCTGATCTTGCCGTCGACCACCCCTTGGTAGAGCAGGTCCATCCGGTGTTCGACCGAGCCGATGCCGTTGGGGATCTTGGTGAAATCCCCGATGCCCATGTCCTTTTGGCCCTTCATACAGAACGGGCAGTGGTCGGTCGACACCAGTTGCAGATCGTTGGTGCGCAGGGCTTGCCACACCTCGTCCTGGTGGTGATCGTGCTTGGATCGCAGCGGCGTCGAGCACACCCACTTGGCGCCCTCGAACCCCGGTGCGCCGAGCTGATCCTCGAGCGAGAGATACAGGTATTGCGGGCAGGTCTCACCGTAGACGTTCTGTCCGGCGTCGCGGGCGGCGGCGAGTTGGCCGACGGCCTGCTTGGCCGAGACGTGCACGATGTAGAGCGGTGCGCCGGTGAGGTTTCCGAGCATGATCGCCCGGTGGGTCGCCTCCTCCTCCAGCTGCCAGGCGCGGGCGATCCCGTGATAGTACGGATCGGTCTTGCCCGCGGCGACGAGTTGCTCGGCGAGGACGTCGATCGCCGGACCGTTCTCGGCGTGCATCATGGTCAGCAACCCGGTCTCGGCCGAGACCTGCATGGCCCGCACGATCTGCGCGTCGTCGCTGTAGAAGACGCCCGGATAGGCCATGAACAGTTTGAAACTGGTGATGCCCTCGTCCTGCAGGCCGGCCATGGCGGCCAGCGAGTCGGCGTTGACGTCGCCGACGATCTGGTGGAACGAGTAGTCGATCGCGCATTCACCGTCGGCCATCGAATGCCAGGTCGCCAGCGAATCCTGCAGTCGCTCACCGAACTTCTGCACGGCGAAGTCGATGATGGTGGTGGTACCACCCCACGCCGCGGCCCGCGTGCCGGTCTCGAACGTGTCGCTGGCCTGGGTGCCGCCGAACGGCATCGACATGTGGGTGTGCGCATCGATGCCGCCCGGGATGACGTACTTGCCGGTGGCGTCGATGACGGTGTCGGCGGTGGTGGCCAGATCGGCGCCGAGCACCGTCGAGCCGGGTTCGAGCAGGGCGACGATGCGCTCGCCGTCGACCAGGACGTCGGCTGCGCCCTTGCCGGTGGCCGAGACGACGGTGCCGCCGTGGATGAATGTGGTTGCCATGGAGATCCTCTCGCGAGAAGGCGCGGTCAGCGGGCGGGGATGGCGTCGTAGCTGTCGGGGCGGCGATCGCGGTAGAACTGCCAGTCGTTGCGGACCGTGCGCACCAGGTCGAGATCGAGGTCGCGGACCACGATCTCCTCGGTGTCGGTGGAGGCGACCTCGCCGACGTAGTTGCCGCGCGGGTCGGCGAAGTAGGAGCTGCCGTAGAAGGTGACCGCCTTGTCGCCGAATTCCCCGCTCTCGGTGCCGATCCGGTTGTTGGCGGCGACGAAGTACTGGTTGGCGGCCGCGGCGGCGGGCTGCTCGAGTTCCCACAGGCGGTTCGAGAGCCCGGGTTTGGTGGCCGAGGGGTTGAAGACGATCTCGGCGCCGTTCAGACCCAGTTCCCGCCAGCCTTCGGGGAAGTGCCGGTCGTAGCAGATGTAGACGCCGACCTTGCCGACCGCGGTGTCGAAGACCGGGTAGCCGAGGTTGCCGGGCCGGAAGTAGAACTTCTCCCAGAAGCGGTCGACGTCGGGGATGTGGTTCTTGCGGTACTTGCCCAGGTAGCTGCCGTCGGCGTCGATGACCGCAGCGGTGTTGTAGTAGAGGCCCGCCATCTGCTCCTCGTACACCGGCAGCACGATGACGATGCCGAGTTCCTTCGCGATCGCCGCGAAGCGTTCGGTCAGCGGGCCCGGGACGGACTGCGCGTACTCGTAGTACTTGGCGTCTTCGACGATCCCGAAGTACGGACCGTGGAAGAGCTCCTGGAAGCAGACGATGTTCGCGCCCTGAGCCGCGGCCTCGCGGGCCAGGCCCTCGTGCTTGACGACCATGGACTCTTCGTCCCCGGTCCATTCCGCCTGGGTGATCGCCGCTCTGATCACGGTCATCGCTTGTTTCCTCCGTCGTCGGTGGGACTCGTCAACTTGTGATTGAATAAATGACACTCTGGCGAGTAAACATTTCCGGAATATTTCTCACTATGGAGTATGTGTTACGACCGCGGGGCCGAAACGACAGAATCTCCTCAAGACACTTCTCGATCCCGACCGACCGCCCCGACCGACCCACCGAGGTATCCGATGACCGTGCACGACCCCGCCACCGAGGTGACGCCGCAGCGCATCGTGATCGACGACCCCACGCCTGCGGGGATCGCCGGCGCCATCGGACGGATGATCCGCAATGGTGAACTCGTCCCGGGTGATCGCCTGCCCACGGTGCGCGATCTGTCCGCCCAGCTCGGGGTCTCCCCCGCGACCGTCAGTTACGGGTGGAAGGCGTTGTCCCGCTCGGGCCTGGTGGTCTCGCGCGGACGCAGCGGCACGTTCGTCGCCGACGGCGCCGTTTCACCGGAGGTGCCCCGGGTGTCGCGCACCGCGACGATGGCCCGCACCCACGGCAGCATCGGGCTCGATCTGTCGAAGGGGTCACCGGACCCCGAGCTGCTCCCCGAACTGAAAGCCGCACTGTCGAATGTGGCCGAGCGGGCCGCGACGACCAGCTATCACGATCATCCCGTGGTTCCCGAGCTCGGCGACCTGCTGCGCACCCGTTGGCCGTCCAAGGCGCAGGCACTGACCGTCGTCGACGGCGCCCTCGACGCGGTGACCCGCTCGCTGCAGGCGGTCACCCGCTTCGGTGACCGCGTCATCGTCGAGGACCCGACGTTTCCGCAGTTCCTCGATCTGCTCGACACCCTTGGCCTGCAGCACATCCCGGTGCCGGTCGACCGCCACGGGCCCGATCCGGATGCGTTCGCCCGCGCGATGGCCCAGGCGCCCACCGTGGCGCTCCTGCAGCCGCGTGCCCACAACCCGACCGGTGTCAGCATGACCGCGGCCCGCGCACGCGATCTCGCGCGTGCCGTCCGGGGGACGCGGTGCGTCGTCATCGAGGACGACCACAGCGGTGCCGCCGTGGCCGCCCCCGACATCAGCCTGGGCCGGTGGCTGCCCGATCAGGTGGTCCATGTGCGCAGCTTCTCCAAGTCTCATGGCCCCGACCTGCGGATCGCCGCGATGACAGGTCCGCGCGAGGTGATCGACCGGGTCACCGCCACCCGTATGCTCGGACCCGGCTGGACCCCGCGGCTGCTGCAACGGGTGCTCTACGAACTGCTCACCGACGAGGCGTCCGTCGCCGCCGTCGACAACGCCCGCGCGGCGTATCGGTCCCGCCGTGCAGCACTGGTCGAGGCGTTGGCGGACAAGGGAATCGACGTCGGCGGCACCGACGGCCTCAACGTGTGGGTGCCGGTCGCCGACGAACGCAACGCATTGATCCATCTGGCCGCCAACGGTATTCAGGTCGCACCGGGCGATCCGTTCATCGTCGAGCCGCAGCGCGGCGGCGACCACGTGCGCGTCACGATCGCCACGCTGCGCGACGACGTCGAGCGGGTCGCGGCGACCCTCGCGGCAGCGGCGTCGGGAAACCAGGCGGATTTCTACCCGTTGCGGTGATCGGGGCCGGTGGTGGGGTCGGACAGGGACACCTCACCGCAGCTTGCGCCGCAACAACTTCCCGGTGGCGGTGCGGGGCAGTTCGCCGACCAGCTCGATCTCGCGCGGATACTTGAAGGCCGCCAGATGATCTCGGCAGTAGTCGATCAGCTCCTGCTCGGTCGGCGCGATCATCTCCGCCGAATCCTCCTCGGCGACATCCTTTTCGGAGGCTTCCATTTCGGCAACAACAACGAAGGCTTTGACCGACTCGCCGCGGTAGTCGTCGGGGATGCCGACCACCGCCGCGTCGACGACCGCGGGATGAGTGCGCAGGACCCGTTCGACCTCGTTGGGCCAGACCTTGAATCCGGAGGCGTTGATGATCTCGCTCTTGCGGTCGATGACATAGAACCAGCCGTCGGTATCCATGAAACCGATGTCCCCGGTGCGCAATTCGCCGCCGACGAAGGCCTCGGCGTCGGCACGAGGGTTACGCCAGTAACCGCCGATCACCTGCGGGCCGGAGACCACCAGCTCGCCGATCTGGCCGGGCGGTAGATCTGCTCCGTCATCACCGACGACGCGCACGACGGTGTCGAAGACCGGCACCCCGACCGAGAGCACCCCGGTTTCGGAGTCGAAGGGCGCCTGCGCGCCGATGGGCACCATGTGCGACGGCGACGACGTCTCGGTCAGTCCATAGACGTTGTGGATGTAGCCTCCGAGACGCTCCTGTAGGCGCGAGGCGATCGCCGGATCGATCGGCGCACCGCCGGACAGCCGCAACTCCAGGGAGTCGAGATCCCCTGGCAACAACGATGGTTCGTCGGCGAGTGCGATGTAGGCGGTGATCACCGCAACCATGAACCGGGGCCGGGTGCGGCGGATCGCGTCGAGGACGACGTCGGCCCGGAACCGGTGGGTGAGCACCAGCGGGGACCCGGTCAGCATCGACAGCGCCGCGGCCCCGATCAGGCCGGTGACATGGAACAGCGGCGAGGCGGCGAGGATCGGCTCGGCCCCGAGTGCGCACCATCGTCGGTAGACGTGCGCGCTGAACACGACGTTGGCGTGGGTCAGACACGCACCCTTCGGCGGCCCGGTGGTCCCGGAGGTGGCCATCACCACCGCGATGTCCCGCGGGCCGAGAGGTCGAGGCGCAAAGCTCTGTCGCGCTTGCCCATTCGCGATCAGGGTGTGCAGGTCGACGGCATCGGCGACGGTGCGGCGGGTGACCTCGGCGAAGAGCCTCGGCTCGTCGACCGGACCGCTCGGTCCGTCCAGCGGTGACGTGGTGATCACGACGCGCACGCTGCAGGTTCCGTCGGCGAGCAGTGGTGAGACGACGTCGAGGTAGAGGTCGTCGAGTGCGACCAGGGCTGTCGGCGTGTGGTCGCGGAGTCGTTGCCGGAGTTCGTCGGCGGTGACCATCGGGCTGATGAGCGCGGCGATCCCGCCGGCCCGCCACGCCGCGACGAGACAGATGATGAACGCGGGGTCGTTCTGGAGGAGCATGGCGAGTCGATCGCCGGGTGCGAAGCCGCGCGCGACCAGCAGACCGGCCACCGCGTCGGCAGCCTCGTCGACCTCCCGCCACGTCATCGTTTGTCCGAGGTAGTCCAGCGCGTTGTCATCGGGCCGGTCGGCGACGGTCGCCTCGAACATCTGCAATGCATTCGCAGCGCCCGCTGTCAGGTGCGCACCCAGATCCGGCGCATAGTGGACCAGCCACGGGCGCCGGTCGTAGTCGCCGGGGGCCGGGCCGCTCGTCGATCGTCGGGGATCGGGGTCGTCTGATGTGCGCATCGCGTGCGTGAGTGTACGGCCGCAACCCGTGCAGCAGTGGTGAACGCACGAATCGCCGCGCGCGCCCGACTCGGCCCGTACATTGTTCAGCGTGACTGAACCTGCGGTGGGCGGTGCGGTGCGACGAGCGCGGGAAAGCGCGGGGATGACCCTGCGTGATCTCGCCGGGCGCCTCGAGGTCAGTGTCGGCACGATGAGCGCGATCGAGAACAACAAGGTCGCGGTCACCGTAGAACGACTCAACGCCGTCGCCGCGGTGCTCGGGGTGACCGCAGGCGCCCTGCTGGCCGGCGATACCTTCGTCCGTCCGACCCCGCCGCGCGGGGATGACGACTGGCGACACTTCGCCGACCTCGACCTCGACCCCGTCCTGGCGGCCGCGGTGGAGGTGTTCACCGAGACCGGCTATCACGGTGCCACGATGCGCGTGGTCGCCGGCGCGGCGGGTATCAGCGTCGCCGGGATCTATCACCACTACCGGAGCAAACAGCAGCTACTCGTCGCACTCTTCGACGTCATGATGACCGAGGTGCATTGGCGGATGTCGGCGGCTGCCGACGAAAATCCGCATCCGGTGCCATCTTTCGCGCTCATGGTGGAGGCGCTCGCCCTGTGCCACACGCACCGGCGCGACCTCGCCTTCATCGCCGCCACCGAGATGCGCAGCCTCGAGGAGCCCGACCGAACCCGCGTCGCCGACTCCCGACGCCGTGTCCAACAGCACCTCGACGTCGTTGCCGCGGACGCCGTGGCGGCCGGCGAGTTCACCACCCCCAACCCGCACAACACCGGCCGGGCCATCGCCACGATGTGCATGGCGTTGCCCTACTGGTACTCGCCCGGCGGCCCGCAATCACCAGCCGAGGTCGCCGCCGAATACGCCGAACTCGCCCTGGCGATGATGGGCCATCGAGTTCAGCAGAACTGAACTCGCACGCCACATCTCACCACCCGCACATCGCTGTGATGCGGGGGTTGACGCACCCCGGGAACGTCTGTGATGCTCATCTCACTGAACCCGACCTGAACGATCGCTCGGACAGTTCAGAACATTCGCTCATCACTGGAGGATCAACGATGACCACCGCTCCCGAAGCTCCTGCACTCACCGAACTCCTCGACAACGCGCCGACCAACTGGGGCAAGTGGGGACCCGACGACGAGGTCGGCAGCCTCAACTACCTGACCGCCGAACAGGTGATCGCCGGCGCGTCGCTCATCAAGAAGGGCGCACTGTTCACCCTGCAACGCCTGATCGGCGACCCGAAGGGCGACCCGGTCTGGCCGGGCCGCAGTCCCGCCACCCGCGAGATGATCCTCGACGAGTCGCACTGGGACGACGGTGGCGACGGCCCCGCATTCCCCGGCGGCCTGCACTACGCCGACGACAAGATCAACGCCTTCCTGCAGGGCTCCACGCAGTACGACGCCCTGGGCCACGTCTGGTACGGCGGCAAGATCTGGAACGGGTATGACGCCCGGACCACCATCGGTGGCCTCGACAAGGCCAGCGTCGAGCCGATCGCCGAGCGTGGCGTCGCCGGCCGGGCCGTACTGCTCGACATGGCGCGCCACCGCGGCGTCGACCACCTCGGCCCGCGCGAGACCTACGATCACACCGATCTCGAAAAGTGTGCGCAGGCACAGGGAATCGAGATCAAGCCGCGCGACATCCTGATCATCCGGACCAACCATCTCGAATTGTTCTTCCAGCAGGGCGACAAGTTCTACGACGACTTCTGCGAGCCGGGCCTGGTCTACTCGCCCGAACTCGTGGAATGGTTCCAGGCCAAGGAGATCCCCAACCTGGTGACCGACACCATCGCCAACGAGATCACCACCGACCCCAACAACGGTGTCGCCCTGGTGCTGCACAACGCGTTGATGCGCAACCTCGGCATCGCCTTCACCGAGATCTGTGATCTCGAGAAGCTCGCCGCCGACTGCGCCGACGACGGAGTGTACGAGTTCTTCTATGTCGCAGCACCGTTGAAGATCCACAACGCCACCGGCTCGCCGGTCAACCCGGTGGTGATCAAGTGAGCGAGGGTCTCTACGCCGCGCGGCCGTGGTTGTCGCTGTACCCACCGGGCACCGCCGGTGACATCACGACGGAGTACGCGTCGGGCCTGGCGTTGTTCGACGCCGCCGTCGCCGAGAATCCCGACGACGTCTTCCTGATCTACTTCGATCAGTCGTTGACCTTCGCCGAGGTCGATCGCGCCTCGCGTGCCGTCGCGGTCACGCTGCGCGAGCACGGTTTCGGCGATGACGATCGCCTCGGTCTGTACGTCCAGAACAATCCGGCGTTCGTGATCGGACTCCTCGCCGCGTGGCGGGCCGGCGGCGCCGCCGTGGCGATCAACCCGATGAACAAGGCCCGCGAGCTCACCTATCTGCTCACTGATTCCGGTGCTGTGGCGTTGCTCACCCTCGACGATCTCTACACCGGTGTCGCCAAGGGGGTCATCGAGTCGGGGTCGACGTCGGTGCACACCGTGATCACGTGCTCCGCGTTGGACTTCCAGACGCGCGGCGATCCCCGGTTGTTCGCCGAGCTCGAGCGCACCCGGCCCGAGGGGACTCTCGATCTGGTGACCATCATCGACGACTTCGTCGGTGGTGATCTCCCGGATGTCTCCCCCGGTCCCGATGATCTGGCCGTCCTCGCCTACACGTCGGGAACCACCGGTAATCCCAAGGGCGCCATGAACACTCATGGCAACCTGGCGTTCAACGCGCAAACCTATCGGGACTGGACCGGACTGAAACCCGGCGAAGGAATCCTTGGTATCGCGCCGCTGTTCCACATCACCGGACTGGTCGGTCACGTCATGTTCGCGATGATCGCCCGCTCACCACTGATCCTGGCACATCGCTTCGAGCCGTCGGTCATGCTCGACGCCATCCGCGAACACCGTCCGGTGTTCACGGTCGCCGCGATCACCGCGTTCAACGCTCTCGCATCGGCGCCGGGTGCCGGCGCCGACGACTTCGAGAGTCTGCGGATCCTGTACTCCGGTGGCGCGCCCATCGCCCCGGCGATGGGTGATCGGCTCGAGCAGGTCTTCGGGGCCTACATCCACAACATCTACGGACTCACCGAGACGAATTCTCCGTCTCACGGTGTGCCGCTGGGTGTTCGGGCGCCGGTCGATCCCGCGTCGGGAGCGTTGTCGGTGGGTGTACCGGTGTTCAACACGGTGGTGCGCGTCGTCGACGAGGCGGGCAACGACGTCGCCGTCGGTGAGGTCGGCGAGTTCGTGACGTCGGGCCCACAGGTGGTGCCCGGATACTGGAACAAGCCGGAGGCCACCGAGAAGTCGATCCCCGGCGGCGCCCTGCACACCGGTGACGTCGGCTTCATGGATGCCGACGGCTGGTTCTATCTCGTCGACCGCAAGAAGGACATGATCAATGCCTCGGGCTACAAGGTGTGGCCACGTGAGGTCGAAGACGTGCTGTACACCCATCCGGCGGTGCGTGAGGCAGCTGTGGTCGGCGTACCCGACGACTATCGTGGCGAAACCGTGAAAGCCTATGTGTCCCTTCGGGAGGGACAGTCCGTCGATCCCGACGAACTGATCGCCTTCTGCAAGGAGCAGATGGCCGCCTACAAGTACCCGCGCTCGGTGGAGGTGGTCGGGGATCTCCCCAAGACCGTCACCGGCAAGATCCTGCGGCGGGAATTGCGCGACCAGGGCTGACACCCACAGCGCCCTCCCCAGCGCCGACAGCGCTCTCCTCACCGCCGACAGCGCCCAGTTCAACGCCGACAGCGCTCACCAGCGCCGTGACAGCGCTTTGCTGGGCGCTGTCGGCGTGTGGACGGGCGCTGTCGGCGCCGAACTCTCAGCTCAGCTTCTCCACGCAGACGACCTTGTGCCGCTGATCGTAGGTGTAGTAGTTGGTTGTCGCGTCCGGGCAACCACTCTCGTCGGTCGCTCCCGGTAGGACGGCGAGGATGCGACGGGCGTCGGAATCGGTGGAGCTGCACGGGACGTGCGCCGGGTCGCCGAAGCTCGGCACCGTCATGCATTGCCCGACAACCCAATCCGTGTCGAGGCACAGTGCACCCTGTTGTGTGCCGCCGTGGGTGACGTAGTAGGTCTGGTCGACATCGGACGGGCAGGCCTCCTTGGTCGGCGCTTTGGCCACCACCACATAGTTGGCGGGCGCCTGTCCGCAGGTCGCGTGGTCGATCTTGGCGTCCATCATCGTGCCGGACAGGTAGACGCACTGCCCGATCGCGGCGTCGAAGTCGACGTCGCCACCGGCGTCCTGGCTCTCGGTGACCGACGAGACCGGCGTGGACTTGCTGAACGGCAGCGCCGAACAGCCGGTCAGCGCAAGCGCAATCAGCCCCGGCACCCCGAGCGCACCCACGAGCCTCGCCGACAGATATCGCACCATTCTGGATTCCCCCTTCACGCTGGCCCCCTGCCATCGCCGGAGAAACAGTACGACACATCCGGCAATGTTCCGATCCCGGGCTCGCCGATCGCGCGACAATGAGTCGGTGAATTCCGATGTCGAGTGATCTCGCGGCGATCGTGGTGGTGTTGGCCGCGCTGATCGTCGTCGGCCTCGTGGTCCTCATCCGGACCCGGCGGGTGGTCGCGACGCCGACCGAGCGCGCCGTACACACCGCCTTGCACACGGCGTCGCTGGCTGCGCGATCGCTACGGGGCGGGCTCGGTGCCGAATCCGCGCGCGACGCCCTGCCACCTCTGCGTTCGCTGACCGCGGCGCAGGGGGTGGCCCTGTACGACGCGGACGCCGAAGCACTCGCCCACGACGACGACCCGGTGTGGACCACACGTGTGCTGACCGCTGCCGACGCGGCGGCGGCCTCGGCGCTGGCGCAGCAGCGGCGGGTACTCGTCAACGATCCGTCCGGCCCGGACTCCCCGGTACGCGCGCTGGTCGCCGAGCCGCTGATCGCCGGGGACGCCGGCGCGGGAGCGCTCGTCGTCGCGACGGTGAGCCGCCCGGGCCCGGGCATGCTCGGCGCCATCGCGGAGGTCGCCCGGTATGTCTCCGATCAGGTGGAGCTGGCCGAGCTCGACGCCTCACGGGCGCGGCTCGACCGCGCCGAGGTCCTCGCCCTGCGCGCACAGATCAGTCCGCACTTCATCTACAACGCGCTCAACACGATCGCGTCATTCGTGCGCACCGACCCCGACCGGGCACGCGAACTGATCATCGAGTTCGCCGACTTCACCCGCTACTCGTTCCGCGCGGCGGGCGAGTACACCCTGCTCTCCGACGAACTGCGCAACATCGATCGCTACCTGACCCTCGAACGCGCGCGCTTCGGCCCGGCGCTCGACGTGAAACTACATGTGGCGCCCGAGGTTCTGGGTGTTGTGCTGCCGTTCCTGGCCCTGCAGCCGCTGGTCGAGAATGCGGTGCGGCACGGACTCGCCGCCAAGGGCGGCGGATCGATCACGATCACCGCGCGCGACGAGGGCACCGACTGCGTCATCACCGTCGAGGACGACGGCGTCGGCATGGACCCCCAGCTCCTGCGGTCGGGCGACATCGACGCGCTCGATCCGCCCGCCGACGCCACGCCCTCGCGCGACGAATCGGCGACATCAGACCCGGGCGCACGCGACGGGTCGGCGGGAGCCCGGGTCGGCCTGACCAATGTGGATCATCGGCTGCGCGCGGCATTCGGCAACGACTACGGCCTGGTGGTCGACACCGGCATCGGCGCGGGCACCAAGGTGGGGATGCGGGTCCCCAAATTCCGTGCCGGGGTGCGAGTATGACACCCATGGCACTGTCGGTCCTGGCTGTCGACGACGAACGCCCTGCCCTCGACGAACTGGTGTTCCTGCTGCGCCGCGCGCCCGGGATCGGCGAGGTCTTCGCCGCCGGCGACGCCACCGGAGCGCTGCGTGAACTCGGCGACCACCGGATCGACGCGGTCTTCCTCGACATCAACATGCCCGGCCTCTCGGGCATCGAATTGGCCACCGTGCTGCGCAAGCTCAGCAGTCCCCCACAGATCGTGTTCGTCACCGCCCACGACGACCGCGCGGTCGACGCATTCGACGTCGGCGCGCTGGACTATCTGCTGAAACCGTTGCGCGAGGACCGGTTACGTGAGGCGGTGGATCGGGTCGCCGCCGCGGCCGCGCCACCCACGACCACCCCCGAGTCGACCGCGCGTGACGACGACGTCATCCCCGTCGAACTGGGCGGGGTGACCTCGCTGATCCGACGGGATTCGATCTCGTGGGTCGAGGCCGTCGGCGATTACGCCCGGCTGCATTCGGCGGACGGTGCACACCTCGTGCGAATTCCGCTGTCCACCCTCGAATCCCGGTGGCAGGACAAGGGCTTCGCGCGTATCCACCGGTCGTATCTGGTGGCGCTGGGTATGGTGACCGGGCTGCGGGCCTCCGGGTCGACGACGATGGTGGCGGTGCGCGCCAACGGCCACTCGGAGGCGGTGGAACTCCCGGTGAGCCGCCGGCAGGTCCGAGAACTCAAGGATCGCCTCATCCGGGACCCGATGCGCGCCTACCGAACCGGAGACGACCAGTGACCTCGGGCCGGGGCGAGACGCCTTCGGGCCCGGAGCGACCACCGCAGCGGGAGCGGGTGGTGCTGGCCCGCCGACGCGGCGCACGCGTGGTGCGCACGCGGGTGGAGGTGCACGAGCAGACCGAGGTCGGCGACGCCCTGGTCCGCGGCCTGATGCGCGCACAGCTGGGTTTGGCGTTGCGGCTGGGCCTGAGCGTGACGGCGATCATCGCACTGGTTCCGTTGCTGGGCATCGTCTTTCCAGCGCTCGGCGAGTACGCGGTGTTCGGTATCCGGGTGTCCTGGTTGGTCCTCGGGGTGCTCGTCTATCCGCTGCTGTATCTGTTCGGCAGACTCTACGTGCATCTGGCCGAGCAGGCCGAGCGCGACTTCATGGGCGTCGTCGACGACGATGCGGGCGCCGGCCCCTCGGAGCACGACTGATGTCGGGGACGATCCTGACCGCGTTCGCTCTCGTCGCGGCGGCACTGGCGACCATCGTCATCGGTGCCTACGGTGGGCGCTTCGCGCGTACCACGTCTGACTTCCTGGTGGCCTCACGCAGCGTCGGCTCCCGATGGAACGCCGCCGCGGTGTCCGGTGAATACCTCTCGGCGGCATCATTTCTCGGTGTCGCCGGACTCGTCGCCAAATACGGTGCGGATGCCCTGTGGTATCCGGTCGGTTTCACCGCGGGATATCTCGGGCTGTTGCTGTTCGTCGCCGCCCCGCTGCGACGCTCGGGCGCCTACACCGTGCCCGACTTCGCCGAGTTCCGGCTCTCGTCGAGACCCGCACGCCAGACGGCGATGCTGGTGGTGGTCGTCGTGTGCGTGTTGTATCTGATTCCCCAGTTCCAGGGCGCCGGACTGACTCTCAACATCTTGCTGGGCGTACCGGTCTGGGTGGGCGCAGTGGCCGTCGGGGTGATCGTGATCGTCAACGTCGTCGGCGGTGGCATGCGCTCGATCACGTTCGTCCAGGCATTCCAGTACTGGTTGAAGCTCACCGCGATCGGGGTACCCGCGCTGGCCCTGGTGATCGTGTTCCTCGCACACCGTGAGCCGGTCGGCGAGCCCGCCCCACCGCGCGTCGACGTCGCCACCACCGTCGACATCACCACCGACACCGTGCTGTCGGTCCCGGAGACCGCCGGGGTGCACGTCACCGGGACCATCGACGGCTCACACGTCGACGACGCCGCCTTTCGCGCGCCCGGTGAGTACACATTGAGCTCGGGCAGCACCATCCGGCTCGACGCCGGCGCAGCCACCCCGGTGGTGGCCGGCGCCCCGACGACCGGTGCGTCCTGGGTGGCGCCGGGCGGTGGGCTCGGCGGCAATCATCCCCTGTACCAGGTGTATTCGATCATCATCGCGACCTTCCTCGGCACCATGGGACTGCCGCATGTGCTGGTGCGGTTCTACACCAACCCGGACGGACGCTCCGCACGCCGGACCGCCCTTACGGTGATCGCCCTGCTCGGCCTGTTCTACCTGTTCCCGATGGTGCTCGGGGTCTTCGCGAGACTCTATGTGCCGCAACTGTTGATCACGGGCACCTCCGATGCCGCGGTGCTGCTGTTGCCGTCGGCGGCGATCGGCGGGGTGGCCGGCCAACTCCTCGCCGCACTCGTGGCCGCGGGCGCGATCGCCGCGTTCCTCGCGACCTCGTCGGGACTGCTCGTCAGTGTGGCCGGGGCGATCTCCACCGACGTCCTGCGTGGGCGCATCCGCGATTTCCGGGTCGCCGCCGTGATCGGCGGGGTGATCCCCATCGTGTTCAGTGTGGCCGCAACGTCTCTGGAGTTGTCGCGCACGGTCGGTCTGGTGTTCGCGGTCGCGGCCTCGACCCTGTGCCCGTTGCTGATCCTCGGCATCTGGTGGCGCCGACTGACCCCAGCGGGCGCCATCACCGGCATGCTGGTCGGTGGTCTGTCGTCGGGCACCGCAACATCATTGGCGATCGCCGGCGGTATCGGGGACACCTCACTGGGCGGATGGCCCGCGGTCATCGTCGGCTTCCCCGCGGCGGTGACCGTACCGCTCGCCTTCGCGACGATGATGCTCGTCAGCCTCGCCACCCGCACCCGCGTGCCCGGCGACCTCTCGCGCACCTTCGCGCGGATGCACGTCCCCGAACGGGTCGGGATGGGCGTCGAACGCCTCCCCCGCGACGGGGCGGCGCAGTGAGGTCACGCACCGTCACCAGGAGCACTCAGCAACCCGCCGAAAGTTGCCGCCGAGTACCGCGGTGATGTCGTCGGCGGCCCAACCACGTTGGGCCAGATGGCTTCCCAGGGTGACGAAAGCCTCCGGCGCCATCCAGCGGATCGGACCCCACCGCGTGTAGGACTCGTCGAACGCCTCGGGATGGTCGCGGATCTCGGCGAGGAAGTCCTCGGCGTCGAAGGAGTGATCGGTGCTGACGCCGACGTGCTCGATGCCGACGAGTTCGACCGCGTACTCGAGGTGGCGGGTCATCGCCTCGAGCGTCGGGGTGTTGGGGCCGAGGAAGATCCCGACACCGGTGATCCCGACGACCCCGCCGGTCGCGGCGCACTCGCGGGCCTGATCGTCGGTGATGTTGCGAGGGTGATCCCACACACCGCGCATGCACGAATGGCTGTAGATGACGGGCTTGCTCGACACCTCGCACAGATCGAGGCCGGTGCGCACCGAGCAGTGCGAACCGTCAGGCACCATCCCGGCCGAATTCATCTCGGCGACGAGGTCGCGACCCCACGCGGTCAGTCCGGTGTCGTCGGTATCGAGGCATCCACACCCGGCGCGGTTGGCGTGGTTGTACGTCGGGAGCATCGTGCGAACGCCGAGGTCGACGAACCGGGCGACGTTGTCGAGGTCACCGTCGAGGGGATTGGAGTCCTCGAGATCGAAGGCCACCGCGATCCGCCCGACCGCGGCCTCGATGTCGGACGGCGTCGTCGCGAGCGCCAGGCCCGGGTGGTCGGTGATCGCGGCCCGGAAACGCCTCAGCAGCAACGACGAATCGTCGAAGCTCTGCGGTGAGTAGCCGACGTTGACCGACACATATGTCGGTCCGTTGCGGTCGAATCGCCGCAGGTATCCGACGTCGGCGTCGGGTTGCAGCGGCAGACATGCATGCTGATCCCACAGAAGCGTCATACGGCCATCCTCTCCCACCGTCGTGTGGTTGCGGGCCGATCGACTCCGACCGTTCGTCTGGGCCGACCGACCGCCCACCGCACGGATGACCGGTTTCGTCGTGTGACCCGCGCCACCCCATTGTGTGTGACATGGCCCTCATCGACTCTGTGAGTCATCGACCATCACAGTTTGGGCGAACCATCACAGTTTGGGAGGATCTCGTGTCCACTGTCGACCAACCCACGCCGGCGTCGCCGCCGGCGCCCGCGCATCCGACGGGCGAACAATACGTCGCGATGCAGGCCAGTCCGCAATTCCAGGATCTCAAGCGCACCCTGCGCCGCTTCGTGTTCCCGATGACCGCCTTCTTTCTGCTGTGGTACGCGGTGTACGTGCTGCTCGGGGCGTTCGCGCACGACTTCATGGCAACCCGGGTGTGGGGCGACATCAACCTCGGGCTCATTCTCGGCCTGCTGCAGTTCGTGACGACGTTCGTCATCACCGGGCTCTACGTCCGCTTCGCCAATCGTGACCTCGACCCCAAGGCCGAGGCGATCCGCACCGAGATGATGAACGAGGCCGCCAAATGACCACTCTCGCAGCATCTGCCGCCGTGGGTAACCCCATCGCGAACATCGCCATCTTCGTCGCCTTCGTCGCCATCACGTTGTTCGTGGTGATCCGCGCGAGCAAGAAGAACGCGTCGGCCACCGACTACTTCACCGGTGGCCGCACGTTCTCCGGACCCCAGAACGGCATCGCCATCGCCGGTGACTATCTCTCCGCCGC
This sequence comes from Gordonia sp. YC-XJ4, assembly GCF_059511865.1. Taxonomy (NCBI): domain Bacteria; kingdom Bacillati; phylum Actinomycetota; class Actinomycetes; order Mycobacteriales; family Gordoniaceae; genus Gordonia; species Gordonia sp. YC-XJ4. The sequence continues at coordinate 997,015 of NZ_CM183447.1, read as the reverse complement.
CAGCTTCCTCGGCATCGCCGGCGCCATCGCCGTGTACGGCTATGACGGCTTCCTCTACTCCATCGGATTCCTCGTGGCATGGCTGGTGGCATTGCTGCTCGTCGCCGAATTGCTGCGCAACACCGGCAAATTCACCATGGCCGACGTCTTGAGCTTCCGCCTCAAGCAGCGCCCGGTACGACTGGCGGCGGCGATCTCGACGCTGGCGGTCTCGCTGTTCTATCTGCTGGCGCAGATGGCCGGCGCCGGCGGTCTGGTCGCCCTGCTGCTCGACGTGACATCGCGGACCGGGCAGTCGATCGTGATCGCCGTGGTCGGCGCCCTGATGATCGTCTATGTGCTCGTCGGCGGAATGAAGGGCACCACCTGGGTGCAGATCATCAAGGCTGTGCTGCTGATCGCGGGTGCCGCGTTCATGACGGTCCTGGTGCTGGCCAAGTTCGGGCTCAACGTGTCCCACATCCTGGGTGGCGCGCAGGATGCGATCAGCGGATCGTCTAGCGAAAAGGTCGCCGCCCGTGACGTTCTCGCGCCCGGCGCCAAGTACGGCGGGTCGATGGAATCGCAGATCAACTTCATCTCACTGGCCATCGCCCTGGTTCTCGGCACCGCCGGCCTACCGCATGTGCTGATGCGTTTCTACACCGTCCCGACCGCGAAAGAGGCTCGGCGCTCGGTGGTCTGGGCGATCGCGCTCATCGGTGCGTTCTACCTGTTCACCCTCATCCTCGGTTACGGTGCCGCCGCGATCGTCGGACCCGACCGCATCCTCGCGGCCGCCGGCAAGGAGAACGCCGCAGCGCCACTACTCGCCTTCGAACTCGGTGGCACGATCCTGCTCGGCATCATCGCAGCCGTCGCGTTCGCGACGATCCTCGCCGTCGTCGCCGGACTGACGATCACCGCCTCGGCGTCCTTCGCCCACGACATCTACGCCAGCGTCATCAAGCGCGGCAAGGTCAGCGAGGACGAGCAGGTCCGCGTATCACGCTACGCCGCAATCACTCTCGGCGTCCTCGGAATCGTGCTCGGCATTCTCGCCAACGGCCAGAACGTGGCCTTCCTGGTGGCCCTGGCGTTCGCCATCGCCGCTGCGGCCAATCTGCCGACAATTGTGTATTCGCTGTACTGGAAGCGCTTCAACACCCGCGGTGCGCTGTGGAGCATCTATGGTGGCCTCGGTTCGACGCTGCTGCTCATCGTGTTCTCGCCCGCGGTCTCCGGTAAGGCCACCTCGATGATTCCCGGCGCCGACTTCGCCTGGTTCCCGTTGGAGAATCCCGGCATCGTCTCGATCCCGTTGGCCTTCGTGCTCGGTATCGTCGGCACGCTGACCTCGCCGTCGGATCGCGGTACCCCGGAACGCAACGCCGAGATGGAGGTTCGCTCCCTGACCGGCGTGGGCGCCGAAGAGGCGGTGGCGCACTAAGACGCCATCCGACGACCCGAAGGCGTGTCTCCCGAGGTGATCTCGGGAGACACGCCTTTACCATTCGGGCATGACCAACTGCATCTTCTGCGCGATCGTCGCGGGTACGGCGCCGAGTGTCCGGGTGTCGGAAACCGAGGCCACCTACGCGTTCATGGACATCGCGCCGGGCAACGACGGCCATCTGCTGGTGATCCCCAAGCGCCACAGCACCGATCTACTCGACATCGACGCGCAGGATCTGACCGCGGTCACCCTCGAAGCGCAGCGGATCGCCCGCGCCGTGGTCGGCGACCTCGACGCCGACGGCGTGAATCTCCTCAACTGCTGCGGCGCCGACGCCTGGCAGACCGTCTTCCACTTTCACCTGCACGTCATACCGCGTTACGCCGATCGGGATCGGGACCGCCTGCGACTGCCCTGGCAGCCGGGTGTCCCGGGAGATCGACAGGTGATGACGGACTTCGCGGATCGGCTGTCGGTCGCGCTGGGCTGAGGGGCGCTGGACTGGGAGTACATCGGTCAAAGAGGCACGGCCTAGGCGAGTATCCGTCGAGCAACGCCGTTGTCGGTCAGAGCACCGACGCTGATCACGTCGACATCGATGCCCAGTAATTCCGTCAGCTCGTCGATCAACACCCGACATCTCCCCCAGAGTTCCGGCGTCAGCCGGCGTCGTTGATTCGTGCGAACGGTTGTGCCGCCTCGAGTTCGTAGGCGAGTTCGAGCAGCGTGCGCTCGTCACCGAGGTCGGTGGTGAAGTGCATGCCGAGGGGCAGGCCCTGCGAGGTCTGCGCGAGCGGCAGGCTGATACCCGGCGCGCCGGAGGTGTTGTTGGCCGGGGTGAACGCGACGTAGCGGGTCAGCCGGTCGAAGATCTCGTCGAAATCGCCTGCGGGATCGAGGTATCCGATCTTCGGGGTGGTGTGTGCCAGCGTCGGCGAGAGGACCGCGTCGAAGCGGGCGAAGGTTTCCCGGAAGCGCACGGTCGACTGTTTGAGTCCGCGGATCACCGACGGCGTACGCCACATGCGGCGCAGGTACATGCGCGAGAGTCCGCGGGTGAACGAATCGAGCTTGCTGCGGTCGAAACCCTTGTCGATCATCCGTTTTCCGAATCGGTCCAGCGAGAACGCCAGCATCGCCCAGTAGTCGGTGAACTGGGTGACGTAGGCACGGTCGACGGGAACCGGGATGAATTCGGTGCGATGGCCCAGGCTTTCGAGGAGTTCGGCGGTGGCGGTCAGGCCGGCCTGGGTGTCGTCGTCGAGCAACTGTCCGGTCAGCGGCTCGGTGAGCATGGCGATGCGCAGGCGCCGCTCCGATGGCCCCTCGACGAGGCCCACGGGTGGGAGACCCGGTGCCGGACAAAACTTCTCGGCATCGGCGAGGAAGTGGGCGGTGTCGCGCACACTGCGACTGATGACCCCGTTGGAAATGAGGTCGATGGGCATCGCCGTACCCTCGGGCGAGGCCACCACCCGGTCGCGGCTGGGTTTGAGTCCCACGAGTCCGCACGCGGCGGCCGGAATCCGGATCGATCCGCCGCCGTCGTTGCCGTGCGCGATCGGCAACGCCCCCGATGCGACGAGTGCGGCCGATCCGCCGGAGGACGCGCCCGAGGAGTAGTCGGTGTCCCAGGGATTGCGGGTGGGGTCACGGTCGACGAATTCGGTCGTCGCGGTCAGGCCGAACGCCGGCAGCGTCGACGCCCCGACGATGTTCAGTCCGGTGGCGAGCAGCTGATCGGTGAACGGCTCGTTGGCAGTGGCCACCCGCTCGGGGACCGCCGCGGACCCGTGGGTCGTCGGGATACCCGCCATCAGGGTGTTGTTCTTGATGACCGAGGGCACACCGGCGAACACCCCGCCACCGAAATCGTCGTCGGCGGCGCGCTTGCGGGCACGTTCCCTGTCGTCGACGGCGATCGCGTTGATCTGCGGGTTGACCCGGTCGATCCGCTCGAGCGCGGCGTCGACGGCCTCGGTCGCCGAGATCTCCCCCGCGGCGATGGCCGCCGCCACGCCGAGTGCGTCGGACTGCCCGAGTGCGTCGTCACCGAATGCATGCACATGCCTCATGCGCGCCCACCCTAGCGGGCGTCGACCCTGATAGCGTCCACTCCATCCACAAGCACACGAAACGGGGCCCGGGGATGACGCGACGAGCACGACGCGGACTGTTGATCGCGGCGCTGGCCATCGCAGCGCTACTCGTCCCGGTCGGTGTGGCTCCCGACGCCCATGCGGCCGGGCACATGGTCTCGGCGGGCTCGCCGTCGGAGAAGCTCACCACCATCGTCGTGCACTCCGATGCGATGGACCGCGACATCCCGCTGACGGTGATCAAGCCGCGCGATCCGTCGCAGCCGCGAGGCGTGCTGTACCTGCTCAACGGCGCCGGCGGCGGTGAGGACAGCGCCTCCTGGCTCGCGCGGACCGACATCGAGTCGTTCTTCGCCGACAAGAACGTCTACGTCGTCATCCCCGAGCAGGGAGCATTCAGTTACTACACCGACTGGATTCGTCGTGATCCGACGCTCGGCGTCAACAAGTGGTCGACGTTCCTCGGCTCGGAGTTGCCCGCGGTCATCGACTCGGCCTACCGCACGAGCGGACGTAACGCGATCGGCGGCATCTCATCGTCGGGGACCTCGGTGCTCAATCTGGCGATCGCGCACCGCGGGCTCTATCGGGCGGCGGCGTCCTACAGCGGTTGCGCCTCGACGTCGGACCCGTTGGGACAGCAGTACATCAAGCTCGTCGTCGACGGTCGCGGCGGTGGCAACACCGTGAACATGTGGGGCCCCGACAACGGGCCGCTATGGCGTGCCAACGATCCCGTCCTCAATGCGGGCAAGCTGCGCGGCACCGCGCTCTACATCTCCAACTCCAGTGGTCTGCCCGGTCCGCACGACACCCCGCAGGCGGTGCGCGACCCGATCACGCTGACCGATCAGGTGGTGCTCGGCGGCGGGATCGAGGCGGCCACCAGCATCTGCACCCAGCAACTCCTCGGACGCCTCAACGGACTGCACATCCCCTACACCGCCGACATCGGCCGGCCGGGCACCCACTCATGGGGCTACTGGCAGGATCAGCTCCACCGGTCGTGGCCGTTCTTCCGACGCGCGATCGGCGGCTGATCAGACGATCATCGCCATCACATCGCCGGCCAGTTGCGCGGCGAACGAGTCGTCGATGGCCTTGCCGAACACGGCGTGGTGATAGAGCGGCGCGATGATGTGGTCGAGGATCTGCTCGACGGTCGGTGTGGGCTCGCCGCGTTCGGCGGCGCGGGCCACCATCTGCTGCGCCTGGTCGCGCCGGATCTCCCAGCACGGGCATTCGTCGACGAGTTCATCGCGCGCGACGATCATCGCCCGTAGGTAAGACCGACGTTTGGGCCGTCCGATGTCGGCGGCGATGATCTGTGCCCACTCGGTGAGATCGCCACGCAGGGTGCCGGTCTCGGGGAGGTCCTCGCCCTGGGTGAGGACGGCGACCGCCACCTCCTCGACGAGTGCGGTGATCGATCCCCAACGCCGGTAAATCGACGTCGGATTGACCCCGGCGAGCTCGGCGACCTGCGGGATGGTCATGGTCTCGCGCTCGCCGGCACCGACGAGTTGTCCCACGGCGCGGTAGACCGCCTGCTGCACGCGAGCACTGCGTCCACCGGGCCGTCGTGGGTGCTGCCCCTCGTCCACCTGCACATTCGTCGCCGTTGTCGCACTCATGGAATCGATTATTGCAAACCGCGTTGCTTTAGGAGTCCATCCCGGCTAGTTTGACTAACGCAAACGCCTTTGCTTTAGCCGGCTCGTCAACTTCGGAGGTTCCCGTGTCGCGTCTACATCCGCACCGCGCGTTCTGGGTGGTCACCGCCACGGTGGTGATGGTGCTGTTCGCGTCGGCGGCGCCCTCACCGCTCTATCCCGTCTACCAACAGCTGTGGGGTTTCTCGTCGTTCACCCTGACCGGCGTCTTCGCGATCTACGTCGTCACGATGCTGATCAGCCTGCTGTCGGTGGGATCGCTCTCCGATCACATCGGCCGACGGCCCGTCCTCGCGGTTGCCCTGGTGCTGCTGATCGCGAGCATGGCGCTGTTCCTCGTCGCCGACGGCGTCGGCACCCTGATGGCAGCCCGTGCGCTGCAGGGATTGGCGACCGGTGCTGCGATCGGCACCCTGACGGCGACCGTCGTCGACATGGCACCGAGCCCCCGCCTGTCGTCGGCGATCACCGGGGCGGGGCCGACCATCGGTCTCGCCGGCGGGGTCGCGGTGGCCGGCGTTCTCGTTCAGTACGCTCCCCACCCTCGCTTCCTGGTCTACGAGATCGTCCTCGCCCTCTACGCCGTCCTCCTGATCGCACTGCTGATCGTGCCGGAAACGTCTGAGCGCGTGGGCTTCTCGTCACGACGTCACCTGCTCGGCACCCTGGCTCCGCAGGCGTCGGTGCCCGCCGCGGTGCGCCCGCTGTTCTGGGCGGCCATCCCCGCGTTCGTGGCCACATGGTCGCTCGGTGGCCTCTACCTCTCGCTCGGCTCATCGGTGGTGGCGCGCGTGTTCGGCGTCGCCAATCACGCCGAAGCGGGCCTACTGCTGTTCGCCTTCTTCGCCGCCGGCGCGCTGACCTCGTTGCTGGTCACGTCGTGGGCGCCGCAGGCCAAACTGGCCTTCGGCTATCCGGCGCTCGCCGGTGGTGCGGTCATCTCGCTGGCCGGCGTGCTCACCGAGTCACTGCCGGTGTACATCGTCGGCTCGCTGATCGCCGGATCCGGATTCGCCGGGACCTTCCTCGGTGCATTGGACTCGATCAGCGCGCAGACACCCGCTCCTGCGCGGGGCCAGGTCTTCTCGGCGGTCTTCATCGTCAGCTACGTGGCCTTCAGCGTGCCCGCGGTGATCGCCGGACTCGTTGTCGGCCACCTCGGTCTGCGCGCCACCGTCGCGATCTACGTCGGGTACGTGCTCGCACTCGCCGTCCTCGGCGGACTGGCGTCGGCGCGCACCCGCCGGCGGGCGAATCTCCGGGCCCGGGTTTGCGCCCGCGACCTCGGAGAGTATGAAGGTAGGCATGCACCTGAAATTCAGTTCAAGTGAAGAAGCCTTCCGCGACGAACTTCGGACATTTTTCACCACCGCGATCCCCAAGGACCTGCGCGAACGCTCGGCCGCCGGGAAGCTGAACTACCCCGAGGACATCGTCACCACCACCCGCATCATGAACGAGGCGGGCTACGCCGTACCGCACTGGCCGACCGAATGGGGCGGCCAGGACTGGACCCCGATCCAGCACCACATCTACCGCGAGGAGATGAGCCTCGCGTCGGTGCCCGACATGCTGCCGTTCAACGCGGGCATGATCGGGCCCGTCATCGCCCAGTTCGGGTCGCAGGAGATGAAGGAACGCTTTCTGCCCAAGACCGCCAATCTCGACATCTGGTGGTGCCAGGGCTTTTCCGAGCCAGAGGCGGGCTCGGACCTCGCGTCGCTGAAGACCCGCGCGGTGCGCGACGGCGACCACTACGTCGTCAACGGCCAGAAGACCTGGACCACCCTCGGCCAGTTCGCCGACTGGATCTTCTGCCTGTGCCGCACCGACCCCGACGTCAAGAAGCAGGCCGGCATCTCGATGCTGCTGTTCCCGATGGACACCCCCGGCGTCGAACTGCGTCCGATCCAGTTGATCGACGGCGGTTACGAGGTCAATGAGGTCTTCTTCAACGACGTGCGGGTTCCGGTGGAGAACCTCGTCGGCGAGGAGAACCAGGGGTGGACGCAGGCGAAGTTCCTGCTGGGCAACGAGCGCAGCGGCATCGCGCGCGTCGGCTACACCAAGACCAAGCTGGCCCGCGCCAAGGAACTCGCCCGTGAGATCACCGCGGCCGACGGCAAGCCACTGATCGAGGACCCGTTCCTCGCCGCGCGCCTCGCCGAACTCGAGAACGAGATCCTCGCCCTGGAGCTGACCCAGCTGCGTGTGGTCGCATCGTCGGCCGACGGCAAGCCCAACCCCGCATCGTCGCTGCTCAAGCTTCGCGGGAGCCAGCTGCAGCAGGAAGCGATGGAGTTGCTCGCCGACATCGCGGGCCCGGATTCGCTTCCGGTCGCCGGACTCGACCCGGCCGCGCCCAACGGATCGGCCGACATCGAGGCCCCGGAGTGGGCGCAGTTGTCGGTGCCGACCTATCTGAACTACCGCAAGGTGACCATTTACGGCGGTTCGTCGGAGGTCCAGCGCCAGATCATCGACAAGGCCGTGCTCGGCCTGTAATCGCGCCGCACACACGACCATTCGACCTCCCGACACACGAGGAACACACATGGATTTCGAACTGTCCGAAGAACAGACGATGTTGCGCGACACCGTCCGCGACGTGCTGAGCAAGACCTACGACGTCGAGACGCTACGCAAGGTCACCGACACCGAGCTGGGCTGGAGCCGCGACGTCTGGAAGTCGTTGGCCGACATCGGCATCCTCGGCCTGACCATTCCCGAGGAAGACGGCGGCGCCGGAGCGGGCCCCGTCGAGTTCGCCTCGGTCATGGGTGAGATCGGCCGAGCGCTGGCACCCGAGCCGTACCTGGACGCGGCGTTGGTCCCGGGCTCGCTGATCGTCGCGACCGCCGAAGGCGACCTGCGCGAGGAACTCCTCGGCGGCCTGGCCGGCGGCGAGTTGCTCCTGGCCTTCGCCCATCAGGAGGCCGGCGACCGCTGGCCTGCGGCCGCGGTGGCCACCACCGCCGCCGACGGGAAGCTCACCGGAACCAAATCGCTGGTGCCGCACGGTGATTGCGCGGACAAGCTGATCGTGTCGGCGCGCGAGAACGGCGAGGTCGGGCTGTACCTCGTCGACGCCGACGCCGAGGGCGTCACCCGAACCGCCTACCGGACCCACGATCGGCGTCGAGGCGCTCAGATCGTCTTCGACGGCGCCCCGGCCACCCGCCTCGGTTCCGGCGACGCCTCGGCACTGCTCGCCGACGTCGAGGTCGGCATCCAGACCGCGCTGTGCGCGGAGGCAGTCGGGGCGATGGAACGCGCACTCGACCTGACCGTCGATTACCTCAAGACGCGCAAGCAGTTCGGGGTGACACTGGCGACCTTCCAAGCGCTGACGCACCGGGCGGCCGACATGTACGTGCAGCTCGAGCTGGCGCGGTCGATGAGCCTGTATGCCACGACCGCGCTCGCCGACGGCATCTCCGACCCGGTGATCGCCTCACGCGCCAAGCTGCAGATCTGCCGCTCAGGCCGTCACATCGGCCAGGAGGCGATCCAGATGCACGGCGGTATCGGGATGACCGCCGAGTACCCGGTCGGCCATTACACGAGCCGATTGACCGCGATCAGCCACACCCTCGGCGACGCGACCGAGCACGTGCAGAGCCTGGCACGCAACGTCAACTCCTACGATCTGGTCGCCCTGTCCTGATCTCGACCCGGACGGGGTCGGTGCCGAGATCGGTGGCGCCGACCCCCTCCGGGCACAAACTCTCCACACCCCTCAGCAGATGCCGGTGCTCGGACTCGAGCAGGCGCAACAACCAGGTCATGGTGTGGCAGTACACAACCGACCCGCTACCCGCGTAAGGGTTTGGCCCATCCAGGGTTTGATCTTCTTGCCCGATCGGGCGCCGGTGATGGCCTAGGGTTCTCCGCAGGGATGCGGTTCGCCGCTGACGTGCCGAGAACGGGAGGGTTTCAGTGGAGATCTTGCGGGACAACCTGGCACATGGTGCGTCGTTCTCCCTGGTGGGGATCGCGCTGCTGATCGTCGGCTTCGTCGCCCTCGATCTGGTGACGCCGGGCCGGCTGCGGCAGCTGGTCTGGGTCGACCACAACCGCAACGCCACGATCCTGACCGTCTCGATGGTGATCGGACTGGCAGCGGTGATGGTCTGTTCGGTGATCGACACCGCCTATCTCGAACTGTGGCGCGGGCTGGTCTACACCATCGTCTACGTCGCGCTGACCATCGCGGTGATGATGTGGTCGTTCGTCCTGATCGACTGGCTCACCCCCGGCAAGCTCGGCACCCTGCTGCTCGACGACGACGGCGAGCATCCGGCGATCTGGGTGACCGCGACGGTGTTCCTCGGTATCGGCGCGGTGATCGCGGCGGTCCTGCTGGCCTGACGCCCCGGGCTTGTGACTCATGAGCTTATTGACGCTTGCTCAATAAGTGCCCTAGTGTCCCCAGAGAGGACGGCGCGCGCCGTCCGGCCGGACCGACACCACGCAGGGGGAATCACCGCATGGCCGCACCACTCATCGAGGAGTCCATCGACATCGACGCCACACCCGAGCAGGTGTGGGAGGTCATCTCCGACCTCAAGCGCATGGGCGAATGGAGTCCGCAGTGCGTGAAGATGATCGTGCGCGGCCCGGTGGGCCTGGGCACCAAGACGATCAACGTCAACCGCCGCGGACCGCTGGTGTGGCCGACGACGTCGAAGATCGTCCGCTTCTCCCCCAACCAGGAACTCGGTTTCCGCGTCGCCGAGAACCGCACCGTGTGGAGCTACACGATCACACCGAAGGCGAGCGGGGTCACCGTGACCGAGCGTCGCGAGGTGCCGGGCGGGACGACGTCGACGGTGTCGTCGGTGCTCGTCGACAAGTTGATGGGCGGCACCGAGAACTTCGAGGCCGAGCTGAAACTCGGTATGGCCGAGACGCTCGGCAAGATCAAGCGCGCCGTCGAGGGCTGAGTAGCGCCCTCAGCCGTCGAGTTTCTCGATGAGGGCGGGCAGGTCGGCGATCGAGTCGATGACGTGGTCGGGGACCGGCCCGAACTCGTCGCGTTGCAGGGCGACGAGTGCCTCCTCGCGGAACTTGCCGGTCCGCACGAGCACCCCGATCAGCGCCGACGCCTGCGCGCCGAGGACGTCGTTGTGCATGTCGTCGCCGACCATCACCACCTGGGTCGGCTCAAGATTCATCATCTCGACTGCAGCACGGAAGCCGAGTGGTGACGGTTTGCCGATGGCGCGGATCTTGCGACCCGACGCCTTCTCCAGGCCCTCGAGGTAGACGCCGGTGTCGATGGCCAGTCCCTGGGCGGTCGACCAGATCATCGATCGGTGCATCGCCACCACCGGCACTCCGGCCAACATCAACTCGAGCACGATCGACAACGCTCGATGGGTGAACACCGGTCCGGCGCCGCCGAGCACCACGACCTGCGCCTGGGCCGGGTCGTCGGTGAGGGCGATGCCGGTCATGTCGTCGGCGATCGGGCCCTCGTTGAGTACCCACGCCTTCTTGCCCGGATAGGTCTGAGCGAGGTATTCGGCGGTGAGTTTGGCGGCGGTGAGGATTTCCTCGGCCGACACCTCGAACCCGCAGCTGTTGAGGGCGTCGGCGATCTGACCGCGCGAACGGGACGTCGTGTTGGTCAAGAACATCCGCGGCAGGCCGCGATCGGCGAGGATGCGGACCGCCTCGACCGCGCCGGGCAGCGCCTTCCACGACGTGACCATCACACCGTCGATGTCCATCAGCAACCCGAGCGTCATCCTACAAATCTAGGGTGTGTGGGGAGAACCTGCGCGTCGGCGGTGCGTGCGCGCCGTGGGGGCGATGGCATGCTGGGGCCATGCGTACGGTCACCGAACACCAGCAGGTCGTCGCCAGTCTGTTCGGCCCGCCCGAGCCGGTCATCATGCCCGTCACTGCCGCACTGGGTCGGGTGCTCGCCGCCGACGTCGTCGCCCCGATCTCGTTACCCGGCTTCGACAACTCCGCGATGGACGGCTTCGCGGTCCGCGCGGCTGACGTCGCCGCGGCCACGCCGGCGCAGCCGGTGCACCTTCGCGTCGACGCCGACATCCCTGCCGGCCGCGTCGACCCACCGCCGCTGGCACCGGGAACTGCGCACCGCATCATGACCGGCGCACCGATGCCGGCCGGTGCCGACGCGGTGGTGCCGGTGGAACTGACCACCGCCGTGTTCAGCGGCGCCGAACCCGTCGAGGGCACGCAGGTGGGCATTACCACCGCGGTGCCGACCGGTAAGCACATTCGCCCGGCGGGCTCCGACATCGTCGCCGGGCAGCCCGCGCTGCCGGCCGGTACCCGTATCGGTGCCGCGCAAATCGGGCTGCTGTGTGGGCTCGGGTTCTCGACGGTGAGCGTGTTCCGGCCGATGCGGGTGGCGGTGTTGTCCACCGGCTCCGAGCTGGTGGCGCCGGGAATTCCGTTGCGGCACGGACAGATCTACGAATCCAACGGCGCCATGCTGACCGCGGCGGCCATCGAGGCCGGCGCCGAGGCCAGGCACGTGCATCTCGTCCCCGACGACACGACCCAGTTCTTGCATCGCCTCGACGAGATCGCCGCCGACGCCGACCTCATCCTCACCTCCGGCGGGGTCAGTGCCGGCGCCTTCGAGGTCGTCAAGGAAGCGCTGGGCATGACCGGCGGGGTGGAATTCGTGAAGGTCGCGATGCAGCCGGGGATGCCCCAGGGCTGCGGGCATTATCGCGGTCCGGCCGGACGGTCCGTGCCGATCGTGACCTTACCCGGCAATCCGGTGAGTTCGCTGGTGTCCTTCGAGGTGTTCATCCGCGACCCACTGCGCGCCGCGATGGGCCAGCATCTGCGCCGACAACGGCTGCGCGCACAACTGACCACCGCCCTGACCTCACCGGCGGGCAAACGTCAGTTCCAGCGTGCGGTCTTCGTCCGCCACCCCGACGGACCGGCCGTCACGACCGTCGGGCCACCGGCATCACACCATCTGAGCAACCTCGCCCACGCCGACGCGCTGGTCGACATCCCCGCCGAGACCGTGTCACTGGCGGCCGGCGACCTGGTGGACGTGGTTCGGCTGACGTGACCGGCGTGGTCGGCGGGCGGGGCGTAACCGATTGGGATGTTTGGGTTTTCGCCATGTCGAGGTCATCGACGCACGCGGCTGCCGGCCGACCAGATGCGGCGCCCGGCTCCGATGCCAGGCGCCGGTCGGCGTCGTGACGTCGAGGATGTGCCCGTATTCGGTGTCGATGGGCGTGTAGGTCCAACCATCGGCCTCCTTGGCGCGGTTGTGCGCCACGCAGGTGCCGTCGGCGTTGGCGAGCGAGGTCTCCCCACCGTGCCGGTGCGGTCGGGCGTGATCGATCTCGGCGATCGGCGCATCGCAGAACGGAACCCGACACCGCCGGTCGCGCATGCGGACGAAGTGCGCGAGGCTCGAGGGGAAGCACCGCGACCGCGCGTCGGCGGCCACCAGCGTGCCTTCCGCGGGCCGTACGTACAGTCGCCGGATCGTCGAGGCGGTCTCGCCGTCGGGGTCGACGCCGTCGGCTATGAGCTGCCGCGCCATCTCGGCGGGGATCGGCCCGAATCCGGGGATCTCCGCAGACGCATCCCCGCCGAGCATCGTCTCGGCCGAGATCACCAGGTTCACCGCGACCGGCACCGCGGTGGCGCACGCCTGACCGGTGACCCGCTCGACGAGGGTGTCGGCCATGATCTGATCCCGCGTGCGTCCGTCGGACCCGGCAATTGCATCGGCGTGGCGTGTGAGCGCGGCGAACACCGCCACCCCCTGTGCCATCGGCACCAGCGCCGACACCTGCGCCATCAGATCCGGGGCGGGCCGCACCGCCACCCGACGATCGCGCTCGGCTTTCGCCTTGCGGTCGACGACGGTGCGGGGTTCGAGCTCGTAGGCCAACTCCTTGGCCCGCGCGGTCAACGCCCTGTCCCCCATGCTCAGCAGAGCCTGCCGGTCCCCGGCGACGACACGATCGATCTCCTCGCGGGATTCTCGTGTCAGATAGGCGGTTTCGCGGACCAGGATGGTCGCGCGCCACTCGGTCAGATCGCCGTCCTCGAGCGCACCCAAGGTGTGCGGCATCTCGGTGGCCAGGGCCCGCGCGAACCCGAGGAATTGGCCACCTCGCTGCGCCGACGCCTTGCGCGCCAGACCGACCTCGGCCGACAACCCCTTACCCCTCTTACCTTGGGGCACATTGCGTTCGGTTTCATCGGCGGCGCGCAGTTCGTCGAGTCGGGCGGTCTCGCGCACCTGGGCGGCCGCGGCGGCGGACTTCAGTTCTTCCAGGAAGGTGATCCGCTCCACCGCATCGGCCTGTGTGGCCGCCGCCGTCATCTCGACGAGCGCACAGGCGAACTCGCGAAGATCGTCGGTCGTCTCGAGCATTGCCACCCCCCGGTGTCCGTAGCGCGTACGTCGAACTCTTGATCTATTGTACATGCGTTCGGTGATATGTGCCACCGACCTCACCGGCTGTGCACAACCGCCGTCGATGCACACCGCCTCCCAGCACGTGGAGCCACCGGCACCCGGGGCTCTAAGCTGAACGGGCGCGACGATCGGTCGCGTGGACGACGTCGGAGAGGATGACTGTGGCGAGGCGCCCGCGTGAGGACGCACCAGACGGACTGTCCCCGGCACATCTGGTCACCCTGGCCCGCGAAACCGTACCCCCGGTCCATCCGGCGGGCCTCCCCTTTGTCGCCGCGGCGTCGGCCGTCGCGGTGCTCGGTCGGCGTCACCGGTGGATCCGGACACCGGCCGTCCTGACCGCCGGGGCCTGCGCGGCCTTCTTCCGGCATCCCGCCCGCGTCGCGCCCACCGATCCGTTCGCGGTGGCCGCCCCGGCCGACGGGACCGTGAGTCTTCTCGACGAGGCCGTGCCGCCCGCCGAGTCCGGGCTCGGCGACGCGCCGCGACCCCGGGTGTCGGTGTTCCTCTCGCTGTTCGACGTGCACGTGCAGCGCGTGCCGATCGCCGGCACGGTGACCTCGGTGACCCACACGCCCGGCCGGTTCGTGTCGGCCGATCTCCCCGACGCGAGCGAGGTCAACGAGCGCACCACCATGACGATCCGCACCGCGACGGGCGCCGACATCGCGGTCGTGCAGATCGCCGGGCTGCTCGCCCGTCGAATCGTGTGCAATCCCACGGTCGGCGACGCACTGTCGGTCGGCGACACCTACGGGCTCATCCGGTTCGGCTCGCGGGTGGACGTCTACCTGCCGCCCGGCACCACGCCGCAGGTCCGGCTCGGGCAGCGCACGATCGGGGCCGAGACGACGATCGCCGTCCTCGGCCCGGGCGCCGATCCAGCGGCAGGCCGATGAGTCCGCGCGCCGACCGGCCGGGAACCCCGCACCGCACGCCCGCGCGCGTGGCCGGACGCGCACACACCCCGGCCGAGCAGTCGCGGCTGCGCCGTCAGGCGTCGGCCGGCCGGATGTTCGTGCCGTCGGCGCTGACGATCCTCGCGATCTGCGCGGGCATGACCGCGATCCGATTCGCCTCCAACGACAACATCAATGCGGCACTGGCCCTGCTCGTCGCGGCCGCACTACTCGACGGCATCGACGGGCGGGTGGCGCGCCTGATGGGTGCCACCACCAAGATCGGCGCGGAGATCGACTCACTCGCCGACGCCATCAATTTCGGTGTGGTGCCGGCCTTCCTGGTGTATCTGACCCTGATGGAGCACGCCGACATCGGCTGGCTGATCGGCCTGGTCTACACCTGCGCGATCGTGCTGCGCCTGGCCCGCTTCAACACCCTCCTCGATGACGACGACGCACCCGCATACACCCGCGACTTCTTCGTCGGCGTGCCCGCACCGGCCGCCGCGATCATCGCGCTGCTGCCCGTCGGGCTGTTGCAGCAGTTCGGGTCAGGCTGGTGGACGTCGCTGCCGGTGGTGTGCACGTGGCTGCTCATCGTCGCGTTCCTCGCGGCCAGCCGGGTACCGACGGCGTCGTTGAAGGCAGCGAAGGTGTCGCCGCGCGCTCTGCCGGTCCTGCTGATCCTGGTCGCCATCGGTGCAGCGCTGTTGGTGACCTTCCCGTATGTGCTGATGATCATCGGCATCGCGGGCTATGCCGTGCACATCCCGTTCGCCTGGCGCTCCCGCCGCTGGGTGGCCTCGCGCCCCGAGCACTGGGACGCGCCGCCGCGCGAACGTCGCGCGGAGCGACGGGCCATGGCGCGCGAGACGCCCGGACGGCGCGTCATTCCGCGGCGTCGGCAGACGATGAAGAAGTCGCAGGCACGCCTCGGGCTACACCGGCCCGCGGGCACCGGCGCGGTCGGCACCGGTACTGGCACCCCCCGTGCGGACGGCACGTCCCCCCATCCCGACGACGCCGACAGCCCCACCGCGTGAGCGCCCAACTCACGCTGACCGCGCGCCTGAACCCGTCGGCCGGCGACGCCCGCCGCGGCATCGTGCGCGTGCACCCCGAGGCACTCACCGCACTCGGACTCCGCGAATGGGATGCGGTACGCATCACCGGTGCGCGCGTGAGCGCCGCCGTCGTCGCCGCTGCCCCCGCGGACTCATCGACCGGCACGATCCTGCTCGACGACATCTCCTTCTCCAACACCGGCGTCCGCGAGAACGCCCAGGTGGTCGTCGAGCCGGTGCAGGTGCAGGCCGCCACCCGGGTGACGGTCACCGGGTCGGCGCTGGCCAGCCAGGGCGTCGACGCGCCGACCCTGCGACGCGCGCTACTCGGCAAGGTGCTGTCGGTGGGCGACACCGTCTCCCTGCTCCCCCGCGACCTCGGACCCGAACTGACCGCCAGCGAGGCAGTGCGCACCCTTGCCCGATCCGTCGGGATCACCTGGACCACACAGCTTCTCACGGTGACCGCCACCGAGCCCGGCGCACCGGTAAGCGTGCAGCCCAACACCGCAGTGATGTGGACCGACACCACCGCGCCGAGCGCTGCCGGCGCGGTGACGGGCGCTGTCGGTGCTGGGACGGGCGCTGTCGGCGGGGTGGCGAGCGCTGTCGGCGGGGGCGCAGGCGCGGTGCGGCCGGTGGCCGAACTCGTCGGCGTCGACGATCAGGTGGCGAAACTGACCGAGTGGCTGCGGATCACGCTCGATCAGCCCGAGGTGTTGCGCACCCTGGGTGCGGTCCCGCGCCTGGGAGTGTTGCTGACCGGCCCGGCCGGGGTGGGCAAGGCGACGCTGGTACGCGCGGTGGCGGACGGGCGGCCGCTGGCCGTGATCGACGGCCCCACCGTCGGTGCGACCGAGGCGAATTCGCGACTACGCACCGTCACCGACGCCGTATCCTCACTGCGTCCCGGCGGCGGGGTCCTGCTGATCACCGACGTCGACGCCCTGCTACCCGCCGAGGCCGAACCGGTCTCCACACTCCTCCTCGACACCCTGCGAGAAGCGTTGGCAGGCAAGGATGATCAGCCTGGCACGATCGCGCTGATCGCCACCACGACACAACCGGCAGCGGTCGACACCCGATTGCGCGATCCCCAACTGTGCGATCGGGAGCTCTCGATCGGGCTGCCCGACGCGGCGCTGCGCGGCCGATTGCTCGCGGCCATTCTCACCGGCGTGCCCACCGAGGGCGACCTGCAGCTCTCCGAGATCGCCTCACGGACACCTGGTTTCGTCGCCGGTGATCTCGCGGCCCTGACCCGGGAGGCGGCCCTGCGGGCTGCGGCCCGGGTGACCGCGGCCGGATCGACGGCCTCACCGGCACTGACCGCCGAGGACCTGCGGGGCGCCGTCGGGGTGATCCGACCGGTGTCGCGTGCGACGTCGCCGGAGGTCTCGTTGGGATCGATCACGCTCGACGACGTCGGCGACATGGTCGAGACCCGGCAGGCGCTCACCGAGGCCGTACTGTGGCCGCTCGAACATCCCGACACGTTCACCCGTCTCGGTGTCGATCCGCCGCGCGGGGTGCTGCTCTACGGACCGCCCGGCTGCGGCAAGACCTTCGTGGTACGGGCGTTGGCCGCGTCGGGTCGGCTCTCGGTACACACGGTCAAGGGCGCCGAACTGATGGACAAGTGGGTCGGCGCCTCCGAGCGTGCGGTCCGCGACTTGTTCGACCGCGCACGGGAATCCGCGCCCTCCCTGATCTTCCTCGACGAGGTGGACGCATTGGCGCCCCGGCGCGGTCAGTCGTCGGATTCCGGGGTCTCCGATCGCGTGGTCGCCGCGCTGCTCACCGAACTCGACGGCGTCGAACCGCTGGCCGACGTCGTCGTCCTCGGTGCCACCAATCGTCCGGATCTGATCGATCCGGCGTTGCTGCGGCCGGGCCGGCTCGAGCGACTGGTATTCGTCCCACCACCGGATGCACAGGCACGCGCCGACATCCTGCGCACCTCGGGACGCAACGTCCCGCTCGCCGATGACGTCGACATCGAGTCGCTGGCAACAGATCTCGACGGCTACTCGGCCGCCGACTGCTCGGCTCTGCTGCGGGAGGCCGCACTCTCGGCGATGCGCCGCAACATCGAGGCCGCCACGGTCACCGCCGACGACGTCGCCGACGCCCGCACCCGGGTCCGCCCGTCGCTGGACGCCGCGCAGGTGGAGAATCTCCGCGCCTACGCCCAGCGACGGTCGGAATAGGTTTCCCTCCGGCTGCGTCAGCTGATCATCAAGGACACTGAAGCTGTACTCGGCAGGCGCTACCGCTGATCCCGGCCGCACCCGACCCGACCTGACCCGGAAGGACTCCAGATGAACCCCGTACTGACCCCGACAAGCACCGACATCACCGATTCCACCCCGGATCAGGTCGAGGCGGCGGTGGCGGCCTGACGCAGGTTGCCGACGTCCTCGACGCACACGGCGAGGAACTGATCGACCTGGCCGCCGAGGAGTCCCATCTACCCCTCGGACGCCTGCGCGGCGAACTCGTCCGCACCACCTTCCAACTGCGCTATCTCGGCGAGTACGTCGCCGCCGGCCGGCACCTCGATCCGATCGTCGATCACGCCGACCCCGACTGGCCGATGGGCGCCCCGCGGCCCGATCTGCGCCGCACGCACCTACCGCTGGGTGTTGTCCTCAACTTCGCGGCGGGCAACTTCCCGTTCGCATTCAGCGTCCCGGGCGGAGACACGGCCTCGGCGCTGGCTGCGGGGTGCCCGGTGGTGGTCAAGATCCATCCCGGCCATCCGCGGCTCTCGGTACGCATCGGCGACCTCATGACGTCCGCCCTGCAGGACGCCGGCGCCCCCGACGGCGTCTTCGGCACGATCTCCGGGGTCGACGCCGGAATCACCGCGCTGACCGATCCGCGGGTACGGGCGGCAACCTTCACCGGCTCCACCCGCGGTGGGCGCGCCCTGTTCGACATCGCGTCGTCGCGTCCGGACCCGATCCCGTTCTTCGGCGAGCTGGGCAGTGTGAACCCGGTGTTCGTCACCGCCGCCGCCGACCGCGCACGCGGCGCCGAGATCGCCGAGCAGTACGTGGCGTCGTTCACCCTCGGCATGGGTCAGTTCTGCACCAGCCCAGGGCTTCTCATCGTCCCCGACGGCTCGGCGACGCATGCCGCCCTCGAGCGGGCCACTCTGCCCGCCCCGGCACCGATGCTCACCGCATCGATGCGCGCGGGCTTCGATCGCGCGGTGGGCGAGGCCACCGCACTCGACGGTGTGAGCACCCTGGCCACCGTCGACGGCGACGACGACCTCACCGCTGCCGTGCAACTGCACCGCACCACCGCGGCACACGTCCTCGACGACCCGGAGACGTTGCTGCAGGAGTGTTTCGGGCCGTCGTCGGTCATCGTGACCTACGCCGATGCCGCCGAACTCACGGCGCTTGCCGACGCACTGCCCGGTCAGCTCACCGCGACGGTACAGGGCGAGGACTCCGACGTCGGCGACGACATGCAGTCACTGATAGGCATTCTCGCTCGCACGGCCGGCCGACTGCTGTGGAATCAGTGGCCGACGGGCGTGTCCGTCACCGACGCACAGCATCACGGCGGCCCGTACCCGGCGAGCACGGCCATCCACACGACCTCGGTGGGCGCCAAGGCAATTGCGCGATTCCTGCGGCCGATCACCTACCAGAACTTCCCCGCCGGACTGCTCCCCCAGGAGCTGCGTCCCGGTGCGGGAGCCGACCCGGAGTCCTTCACATGAAGGCTGTCATCGTCGGTGCGGGCATCATCGGATGCGCTCTGACCCGGGAGCTGGCCCGGCGCGGCCTCGGTGTGGAGGTCATCGATCGCGGCGCGCCCGGCGCCGGAACGACCGCGCACGGCGTGGGTAACGTTCTCGTGTCCGACAAGGGCACTGGCACTGGCACAACTGTCCCAGACGCTATGACCATCCACCATCGACGAGATATGTCGCGCGCACGCCTAACAGCACAACATTTCTCGACACGGCTTACCACCGCGCACTCGATCCCTGACGGCTGGCAGACGTGGCTGGAGGACACCACCGTCGTCTGCCGGTGCGAGGCCACCACCCTGGGGCAGCTGCGTGGTACACACAGCGCCGAGGCGTCGGCACGCGCGACACGCCTGAACACTCGGGCCGGCCTCGGGCCATGCCAGGCACGATTCTGCGGCGCCAACGTCGACGCGATCTGCGGCGAGCGGGCCGCCGACCGCGCGGGTGCCTCCGGCCCACCCGCGGCCACACCGCAGAATCGGGCCATCGCCCAACCGATCCGACTCGGCGAGCTCGCCGGTCACGACGGGAGATAGCCACCGCACGGACCGGGAGCCGCCCGCCGGATCAGCTGGTCTGCGACTGCGTCTGGGTGGGCGCAGCCGTCTGACCGCCCGGCGTCTGACCATTCTGCTGGCCCGGCGTCTGACCGTTCTGGGTTCCACCCGGCATCTGGCCACTGCCGCCACCGGGGAATTGACCGTTGCCGCCGCCCGGCATCTGACCGTTCATGCCACCGCCGTTCATGCCACCGCCGTTCATACCCCCGCCGTTCATGCCACCACCATTTGTGCCGCCGCCCGGGAACTGGCCGTTGCCACCACCGGGGAATTGCTGCTGGGTGGTCGACGACCCGGAGTCGCCGACGACGTAGCCGGCGCCGAAGCCGAGGAGCCCGAATCCCACCGCGAGTCCGATGCCGCCGGCGATGATCGCGTTCTTGGTCTTCGACGGGATCGCCGGGCCGCCCGCTGCCGCGGGCTGGGCTGCTGCCGCGGGCTGGGCCGCCGCCGCGGGTTCGGTTGCCGGAGCGGGCTGGGTCACCGGAGTAGTCGGGGCTTGCCCCTCGTTCGGGTCGGGCACGTGGGCCTCGGTCGTGGTGTCGGGAGCCGACATGAGTCACTCTCGCTTTCGCGGGTCTGCCCGGGGCGCGTCTGACACGCGCAGTCGGGGCCTGATGGAAGTGACTCCACGGTGCCCACGTCCGCTTGGTCGGGACTGCCCGATCCCTGTGAGTCGACTGTGAAAGCGTCGCGGTGGGGCTACGTCGAGATGTGATAGAAGACCGACGTCCCCCCGGCGGCGGCCTGCGAGGTGATGCCGACGGTCACCCAATAGGTCTTGCCGTCCTTGGACGCCGAGAGCCGCACCACGGTTTGTCCGCCCACGCTGTCGCGGCCATCCTCCTGGTAGCCGGCGTCGGTGAGCGCCCGGACGGCCTTGTCGATCGGGTTACCCGCATTCGCCGGCGCCTGCACCACGACATTCCACTCATCGGTGGTGCCGTCACCGGAGATGACGTGCCCGTCGATCAGCGGGACCTGCGACGACGGGAAATCCTTCGGCAGTCCCTCGCGCTGGGCGGGCGCATCGTCGGAGCACCCTGCCGCGAACAGCATCAGCACAGTGGCGACGACCACAGCGAGGACCGTCACCACCACTCTGTCGAACCGGGGCATGCCCGCAACGGTAAGATAGACAACGCCGGTCTCGTCCGGTGACACACCGGGACAGGCGCGTGATCGCGTCTGATCGGCCGTCACCGCGACCGCGATCCGCACCCCCGTGACCACCCCGCCCACCGACCAGAGACGGAGTGCGCCCCCTTGCTCACTGTGCTGATCGCCCTGGCACTGAGCGCGCTCGTGGCACCCGGGATCATCCGCTGGATCGGCACCAAGGGCTTCTACGTCGTCGCGCTGGCCCCGTTCGGTGGGCTGCTCTGGGTGCTGACGCATTGGCCGGATTCCGACCGCGCACCCGAGGTCCAGACGCTGCAGTGGGTGCCGTCGCTGCACATGAACATCGTGATGCGGATGGACTCGCTCGCCGCGATCCTGTCGGTGCTGATCCTCGGCGTCGGCACCCTGGTCCTCTGCTACTGCGCCCACTACTTCGACGACGCGCGACCCCGCGTCGCGGTGTTCGGCGGTGAGATGGTCGCCTTCGCCGCGGCCATGTTCGGTCTCGTCACCAGCGACAACATGCTGGTCCTCTACATCTTCTGGGAGCTGACGACCGTCCTGTCGTTCATGCTCGTCGGCTACTACCGCATCCGTGCGACCTCGCGGCGCTCGGCGACGCAGGCACTGCTGGTGACCACGCTGGGCGGGTTGGCGATGCTCGTCGGCATCATCATGCTCGGCGAACGGACCGGCAGCTACCTGCTCAGCGATCTGCTCGCCCACCCGCCGGCCGCGGGTGTCTACGTCGAGGTCGCGGTGGTGCTGCTGCTCGTCGGTGCCCTGAGCAAGTCGGCGATCGTGCCGTTCCACTTCTGGCTGCCCGGCGCGATGGCCGCCCCCACCCCGGTCAGCGCGTATCTGCACGCCGCGGCGATGGTCAAGGCCGGTATCTATCTCATCGGTCGTCTCGCACCGGCGTTCGCGTCGCTGCCGAGCTGGCAGGTCATGGTCATCGGCCTCGGCTCGTTCACCATGCTCCTCGGCGGCTGGCGCTCGATGCGCGAACTCGACCTCAAGCTCGTGCTGGCCTTCGGCACCGTCTCCCAGCTCGGGTTCATGGCGGTGCTGATGGGTATGGGCGACGCGAACGTGGCGATGGCCGGCTTGGCGATGCTGGTCGCACACGCCCTGTTCAAGGCGTCGTTGTTCATGGTGGTCGGCATCATCGACCACGCCACCGGAACCCGTGACATCCGCAAGCTGGCCCGCCTCGGCCATCGACTGCCGGTACTGGCGGCGATCGCCGCGGTGGCCGGGGCGAGCATGGCGGGGTTGCCGTTCACGCTCGGCTTCGTCGGCAAGGAGACGGCGTTCGGCACCGTCTGGGAGACCGGGTCGCTGCAACCGTGGCAGGCCGAGACCGTCGACATCGTGCTGCTCGTCGGCTCGGTGATCACCTTCGCCTACACGTGCCGCTTCCTCTGGGGCGCGTTCGGACGCAAGGTCCGTAGGCTGCCGACCCGGGCCGTCGCCAAGATGCACCCACCGTCGCCGATGTTCCTGCTCTCGCCGCTGCTGCTGGCCGCGCTGGGCGTCATCGCCGGATTCTGGAGCGGATGGCTCGGCCACTGGTTCGAGCCGTACGCCGAGTCGCTGCCCGCCTACGGTCACGAGCTCGAGCACCTCGCGATGTGGCACGGTTTCGGGTTGCCGGTGGTGTTCTCGGTCATCGTCGTTCTCGGCGGTGCGGTGCTGTTCCTGGTGTTGCGGCGCCTGCGCGATGTGGTGTTCGGGTCGCGCCCGCTGATCAACGCCGACCGCATCTACGACGCCACCCTGCGTGGCGCCGACACGCTGTCGCTGTTGCTGACCCGCAACACCCAGCGCGGCTCGCTGCCGGTGACCCAGGGCGTCATCTTGTCGACGATGATCATCCTGCCCACCGTGATGCTGTTCCTCGGCAACCGGAACACTTTGGAGCCCAACGGTTTCGACTCGATGACGCAAGCCGTGATCGCGGTGATCATGGCAGCGGCGGCGCTGGCGACGGTGATCCTGCGCAATCGGCTCGCCGCGACCCTGGTCGTCGGGGTGACCGGTTACGGATGCGGCATGCTGTTCGCGCTGTACGGTGCCCCCGACCTCGCGCTCACCCAATTCCTGGTGGAGACGCTGACCCTGGTGATCTTCGTGCTGGTGCTGCGCAAGCTGCCTGCCGAACCCGAGCCGCGGCATGCGACCGGGTTCAAACCGCTGCGGGCGGCGATCGGTCTGGCGCTAGGTGTCTCGATCGTGGCGATCGGCATGTTCGCCGCCGCCGCGCGCTCGGCCCAGCCGGTCAGCATCTCGATTCCCGAGGTCGCCTACAAGTTCGGGCACGGCGCCAACGCCGTCAACGTGCTCCTCGTCGACACCCGCGCGTGGGACACCCTCGGCGAGGTGTCGGTGCTGATCGTCGCCGCCACCGGCGTCGCGTCGATGGTGTTCCGTAACCGCCGCTTCGGTGCTGCGCCGCGGGTGGCCGACGCCGCCCGGCACTTCGGAATCACCGATGACGACGACGATCCGATCCCGCCCGACCGCACGACGTGGTTGTTGGGCAGCGAGTTCCGCGACCCGCGCCACCGGTCGATGGTGCTCGAGGCGACCACCCGTCTCATCTTCCCGACGATGGTGGTGCTCTCGGTCTACTTCTTCTACGCCGGCCACAACTCGCCCGGCGGCGGCTTCGCCGGCGGCCTGACGATGGGCTTGGCGCTGGTGCTGCGGTATCTCGCGGGCGGGCGCTACGAGCTCGGTGAGGCGCTACCGGTGGAACCGGGTACCTTCCTCGGCGCCGGACTGCTCATCTCGGCGTCCACCGCGGTCACCTCGATGTTCCTCGGCGCCCCGGCGTTGTCGTCGGCGGTCTTCCAGATCACCGTGCCCGTGCTCGGCGACATCAAGTTCGTCACCGCGCTGCTCTTCGATCTCGGCATCTATCTGATCGTGATCGGCCTGGTGCTCGACGTCCTGCGCAGTCTCGGCGCGCGCCTCGACGTCGAGACCGGTGCCGGCTTCCCGAGCGGACCGCTGCGCCGCCAGGACGCCGGTGAGCGTCCGGGAGGTGCGGGCCGATGAGCGTCAATCTCGGCCTGCTCGTGGTCATCGCGATCATGATCGCCTGCGGTGCCTACCTGCTGATGGAACGCAGCCTGGTGCGGATGTTGCTGGGCCTGCTGGTCGCGGGCAACGGCGTCAACCTGCTGATCCTGGTACTGGCCGGCGGGATGGGCAATCCGCCGATCATGGGCCGCTCCTCCGAGGCCCGCCCGCACGACGCCGATCCGCTCGCCCAGGCGATGGTGCTCACCGCGATCGTCATCACGATGGGTGTGGCCGCGTTCATCCTCGCCATGGTGTACAGGCTGTTCGTGCTCAACCGCGACGAGGACGTCGACGACGACACCGAGGACGTCAAGGTCGCCACCAGCTCCCTGCAGTCGGCCCCGGACCGCGACCGCAGCGACGACCCGGTGACCGGCGCCGACACCAGTGCGGGTGACTTCTTCGACGACGAGGGCAACCCACTCACCGAGGAGGAGTACATCGCGCTGCACCGCGAACGGATCGAAACCGACCTGATGCCCGAGGACGCCGACGTCGTCGACGAACTCGCCACCGATGTCGTCGACGTCATCGAGACCGGCGAGGCCTATGCGGAGCCGGGCGGAAGCGGTACCGGCAATTCCGACGGCACGAGCAGCGATGACTCGGACGGGGGACGTTCATGATCCCCCAGGTCTCGTGGTTCCCGGTGCTCATCACCCTGCCGACACTGACGCCGATGCTCGCGGCAGCTCTCACGTTGCTGCGCGGGCGCAACCCGCTGTTCCAGCGGATCGTGACCGTCTCGGCGCTGATCGTGACACTCGTCGCGTCGTGCATGATGCTCTACCTCACCAATGCGCACGGCACCTACTCGCTGGCGATCGGTGGCTGGGACGACAAGGGGCATCCGAACGGACCGTTCGGGATCACGCTCGTCGTCGATCAGCTCGCGGCGTTGATGCTGGTGGTGGCGACGCTGGTGCTGCTGTGCGTCGTCGTCTACGCGATCGGCCAGGGTATCCGTGACGGTGCGTCCGAACAGCCGGTGTCGGTGTTCCTGCCGACCTATCTGATCCTGTGTGCCGGCGTGTGCAATTCGTTCCTCGCCGGTGACCTGTTCAATCTGTTCGTCTCCTTCGAGGTGCTGCTCGCCGCGAGCTTCGTGTTGCTCACCCTCGGCGCCACCGGCGATCGCGTGCGGGCCGGCGCGTCGTACGTGATGGTGTCGATGGTGTCGTCGCTGATCTTCCTGGTGGGGATCGCCTTCGCCTATGCGACCACCGGCACGCTCAATCTCGCCGAGATGGCGGTACGCCTCGATCACGTCCCCGACGGCACCCGCAACGCGCTGTATGCGGTGCTGCTCGTGGCCTTCGGGATCAAGGCCGCGGTGTTCCCGCTCTCGACATGGCTGCCCGACTCCTATCCCACCGCCCCGGCGCCGGTCACCGCGGTGTTCGCCGGCCTGCTCACCAAGGTCGGTGTGTACGCGATCATGCGTACCCACACCCTGCTGTTCCCCGGCGGATCGATGGATCCGATCCTGCTCGTCGCCGGTCTGCTGACGATGATCGTCGGCATCCTCGGTGCGATCGCGCAGTCCGACATCAAGCGATTGCTGTCGTTCACGCTCGTCAGTCACATCGGCTACATGGTGTTCGGTATCGCCCTGTCCTCCGAGCTCGGGATGAGTGCGGCGATCTACTACGTCGCCCACCACATCCTGGTGCAGACGACGCTGTTCCTCGTCGTCGGACTCATCGAACGGCAAGCGGGGTCGGCGTCGCTGCGCCGGCTCGGCGGGCTGATCGCCAGCCCGGTGCTGGCGGCCCTCTTCTTGATCCCCGCGCTCAATCTCGGTGGTATTCCACCGTTCTCGGGTTTCCTGGGCAAGGTCGCTCTCATCCAGGCGGGTACCGAGAACGGGTCGGTACTCGCGTGGGTACTCGTGGCCGGTTCGGTGGTGACCAGCTTGCTCACCCTCTATGTGGTGGCCCGTATCTGGACCAAGGGATTCTGGCGTCCGCGCGCCGATGCCCCCGAGGGCGAGCTCTCCGACAGCGCACCGTCGGCACTGATCGACGAGAGCGCCGACATCGCCTTCGACGACCGCGAGGACGTCGGCCGCATGCCGATCACGATGGTTGTCCCCACCGCGCTGATGGTCGCCGCCGGGATCGCCCTGACCATCTGGGCGGGCCCGATCTTCGGGTTCACCGACCGCGCGGCGACCGACATCATGAACCGCGACGTCTACATCGGATCGGTGCTCGGGAGTGGCCGATGAGTGAGAAACATGAGAAGCAGCCGCGTGAGACCAGGCCCGACCGCATCGCCCCCGTCAAACCCGTAGGCAAGGGGCCGGTCAAGCGACTGCTGATCAACACCGCCCGCTACTCGGTGCTGTTCTTCGCCTGGACGACGGTCAGCGCGTGGGTGTGGCTGCACAACCGGCTGCGCATCCCGCGGTGGCTGGGCAACGACAGTCGCGAGGCCGCGGTACGCCTGTGGTCGATCGCGTGGCTCACGTTCGTGTGGGTGTTGTTGTGGGGCACCGTCTCCTGGGCGAACATCATCGGCGGCATCGTGTTGGCCGTGGCGATCGGGGTGCTGCTGCCGTTGCCGCGGGTGCCCGTCGAGGGTCGGATCCACCCGTTGACGGTGCTCGCGCTGATCGGTCGGCTCATCGTCGATTTCTTCGTCTCCAGCGCGCAGGTGGCGTGGGTGGCCGTCCGACCGGGCAAGCCTCCGCTCGGCGCGGTGATGCGGGTGCGCGTCGCCATCAAATCCGACATGGTGCTGACGTTGGCCGTGGACTACCTGAACCTGGTCCCCGGGACGATGGTGCTCGAGATCGATCACCGCCGTCGCATGCTCTACGTCCACGTCTTCGATGTGCGCTCGGACAAGAAGGTCCGGCAGTTCTACAAGCAGGTGTCCTTCGTGGAGCGGATGTTCATCAAGGCCTTCGAGCGCGACAGTGAATGGCATCCGAGCCCCTATCACGGCATCGACGACGACTACCACCACGTACGACCCGCCGACCGCGCGAGCGCCCAGGGTCTCGGCGACGGGAGCAGCCGATGACCGTCATGTGGTTCTTCATCGCGATCGCGCTACTCATCTCCGCGGTGCTGGTGATGGCCCGAATCCTGTTGGGGCCCACCACCCTCGATCGGCTGGTCGCGCTCGACGCACTGATCGCCCTGTGCATGTGCGGGCTGGCGGCGTGGACGGCCTACAGCGGCGACACGACGGTGGTGCCGGGCATCGTGGCACTGTCGCTGGTGAGCTTCGTCGGGTCGGTGGCCATCGCCCGTTTCCGAGTTCGGGATGATCAAGCATGATCGCCGACATCGTCAGTGCCGTCTTCCTGACCATCGGAGCGCTCATGGCGGTCACCGCCGCGATCGGCATCCTGCGCTTCCCCGACACACTCTCGCGCATGCATTCGGCGACCAAACCCCAGACGCTGGGGCTGTTGATGATGCTGATCGGTGCGATGGTCAGCATCGGCGGCACGCACGTCGACATGGGCATGCTGGTCCTGGCCGGACTGTTCGCGCTCATCACCGCACCGGTGGTCGCCCACCGTATCGGCCGTCTGGTCTATCAGGAGCAACGCGCCCAGGACGGGCTGATGTCGCGGGACCAGATGGAGCGCGGGGACCGGGACTAGCAGTGAGGCAACGTCACCGCGGGTGGGTGACGATGATCTGCGCCGTCCGCCCGCTCCGCCACTCCACCCTGCGATCGGTGTAAAGCGTCGGCACCCACTCGGCGAGGTGAGCGTTGGCGATCGGCGCGGCACAGTGGGGTCGGGATCAACGGACCAGCGGGACACAACTGTACGAAGGGCATCGAACTTACTGTCTCGCTGACTGCCGAGGCCCGGAGCCAGAGCGGATTGGCAGCTCGGGGGATCACGTCACCGCGCCGATCCCGTCGACGAGTGCGATCGCACGGGCCTCGGGAACACCCAACATCAGCAGACTCGTGATCGCGGCGGCTGCGGCGCCATCCCCGGCTGTGTCACCCCTGGCCGTGTCACCGTCGGCGATGGCGAAGACGGCTCCGTAGGCGACCTGACTCAGCAGGTTCGCAGGCAGGTACCGGGCAAACACACCGGCGTCCTGACCACGCTGGACGAGGTCGGCGAGCCGCTCGTCGATAGGCCCGAGCAGGGCGTGGATCGCTTCGCCGTATTCGCCGCGACGCAACGCCACCAGCACTCGGTACCGATTCACCACCGGCCAGAGCCGGGACACGAATTCCGCCCATGCCGCATCCGCATCAGCGGCGTCGACGTCGGCGAGCACGGCGGTCATCTCGGTCACGGCGCGTCCGGTGAGCGTCCGGATGAGTTCGACCCGGGAGGGGAAGTGGCCGTAGACCGTTCGTCGGACAACGCCTGCCGCCGTGGCGATCTCACCCATGCCGGCATCGGGGTTGGCGCCCAGCACTTCGAGTGCGACGTCGAGGATGCGATCGCGCGTCTCGGCTGTCGAGCGCGCGCGAGAGGAGTCAGGGGCCATCGCACCATGTTTGCACACTGGTGTGCAGTGGAGTACGTTGCACACCAGTGTGCAACGAGACATCTCACTGCACCTCGACGCCCAAGGAGAATGGCCATGGCCGCACTGACACCCACCACACCGCCTACCACTGCGGCCGCCGTACGCCCGGTCACGGTCTCCTTCTCCGATGCCGAGATCGATGATGTGAAGCACCGACTCGCCCGGACCCGATGGCCGGATCCGGAGACGGTTGGCGATTGGTCACAGGGGGTTCGGCTGGAGAATGCCCGGTCCCTGGTCGACCATTGGGAGCACCGCTACGACTGGCAACGCCTCGAAGCCGAGCTCAATCGGTTCCCCCACTTCCTGACCGAGATCGACGGGCTCGACATCCACTTCATCCACGTCCGATCGACCGTTGCGAATGCGATGCCGCTGATCCTGACGCACGGATGGCCGGGCTCGATCATGGACTTCCTGGCGATGATCGGCCCATTGACCGATCCCGAGTCTTTCGGCGGGAACGCCGCCGATGCCTTCGACGTCGTCATCCCTTCCCTTCCCGGGTTCGGGTTCTCCGGCAAACCGAGCACGACCGGGTGGAACGTCTCACACATCGCGAACGCGTGGGCGGAACTGATGAAGCGCTTGGACTACACGGAATGGACTGCGCAGGGCGGTGATTGGGGTGCGGTCGTGACCACCGAACCCGGGGCCATGGCACCAACAGGGCTCCTCGGAATTCACCTGAACACCCAGTATGCCTTCCCCACAACGATTCCCGAGATCCTGTCACCCGACGAGCGTCGCGCCGTGGAGAGCCTCGCTCTCTACGCCGACAACCTCGGCGGGTCAAACCACCTTCAGCGCACCAAGCCCGAGACCGTCGGGTTCGCACTGGCGGACTCCCCCGCCGGACAGGCGGCCTGGATCTACGAGAAGTTCCAATCCAAGACCGACAATCAGGGACTCGCGGAGGATGCCCTCGACGTCGATGACATGCTCGATGTGATTTCGCTCTACTGGCTCACCAACAGTGCGGCATCGTCCGGACGAATCTACTGGGAGAACGGCTCGGCCGGCTTCGCGGGCCCGACGCTGACGCTCCCGGTCGCGGTGACCGTTTTTCCCGCGGACATCCCACGCCTGCCTCGGACGTGGATCGAGGACACCTATCGCAGCCTCGTTCACTATGGCGAAGCCGAACACGGAGGGCACTTTGCCGCGCTCGAACAACCCGAGATCCTGGTCCGCGAGATCCGCGCCGGGCTGCGCAGCCTGCGTTCCTGCCCCCGGCTCAGGTGACGTATCGCACCGAGGTCGCACCAATCCCGTTGAGGAACGCATCGGAGGCATGCGACGCTCGTGTCGCAGCAATCCTGCCGGGGATCACCGGTCCTCTGCCCTCACCGACACTGGCCGAGCACATCGCGCACGACGTCTTCGCCGCCCTCGACCCTCGCTATGCGCGACACCTGAGTCCGATGCGCGTCGACACCCAGACCCGCACCTGGCGGACAGTCGACGGGACCGACGTCGAGATCGTGGTGCAGTGGGCCAAACACATGCACCCCAACGGAACCTACAACTGGGTCACCGTCGGTCCCGGGGGCGCAATCGTCGAGGTGGAACGCGAATCACACTGGGACTACCCAGCCGGACGGCGCGCCACCGAACAGTGGGATCACGACGGGTGGATCGCCGCACGAGAGGGCACCGGACCCCAGTTGGCTGCGCCGAACGCGCTCACGTGAGCCCTCACTCCAGCTCCGACACCACCGAGGCCACCACGTCACGCATGTCGTGGGTCTGTGAGTACACGGCCCGCTGCCGCTGATAACTGGTGCCGCGCTCCGCGATTGCGGCGACCTGCGAGAGTTCGTCGAGGCATCGCAGGTCGGCGGCGACCGGCTCGAGCCGGACCAACAGGTCGGCGAGATCGTCGGTGACCAGCCGCTCGTTGCAACGTGAGTCCAGGATGACGATCGCATCGAGGCCGTAACGTGCTGCGCGCCACTTGTTTTCCTGAACCAACCACGGCGCCATCTGCGGGAGTTCCTCGCCCGCCGACAGCCGGCGGTCGAGATCGACGACGAGACAATGGATCAGCGCGACCACCGCCGAGAGTTCGGTGAGGTTGGTCATCCCGTCGCACACCCGTACCTCGATGGTGCCCAGGTGCGGTGACGGCCGGATGTCCCAGCGGATCTCGTTGATGTGGTCGATGATCCCGGTCGTCTTCTGGTCGGCGACAAACGCCTCGAACTGGCTCCACTTCTCGAACTGGAACGGCAGCCCGGCGGTCGGCAACTGCTGGAACATCATCGCGCGGTTGCTGGCATAGCCGGTGTCCTGGCCCGCCCACATCGGCGACGACGCCGACAACGCCAGCAGATGCGGATAGTAGTTGAGCAACGACGACAAGATCGGTAACACCTTGTCGCGGTGGTCGATACCGACGTGTACGTGCACACCCCAGATGAGCATCTGCCGACCCCACCACTGGGTGCGTTCGATCAGTTCGGCGTATCGATGCCCCTCGGTGAGCAATTGCGTAGACCATTCGGCGAACGGATGAGTCCCTGCGCCGTACAGATCGACACCGAGCTCGTCGACCACGCCGCGCACCGCGTCCAGGGTGTGCGAAAGGTCGGCGACCGCCTCGGCGGTGGTGTTGCAGATGCCGGTGACGAGCTCGACGGTGTTGCGCAGCAGTTCCTTGTGCACCTTGCCGTCCAACCCCGGGAACCGTGCGCCGACCTCGGTGAACAGATCCGCCGCCGTGTTGGACAGATCGCCGGTGACCTTGTCGGTCAACGCGAACTCCCACTCCACCCCGAGCGTCGGGGTCGGCGAACCGCGGAATCCGATGAGGGTGTTGACCGGCATCAGTTCAGTCCAGGGGCGCCGGTTGTGGCGGCAGACTTACTGCGCCGCCGAGATCTGACCGCACGCCAGACGCGCCCCGCCGTCACCGGTGCTCATCGTCTCCTCGTCCGGGCCGGGCTGGCCGTTGGAGGTGTACCGATTGGGGATGTTGGCGAAGTTGTCGGCGTTCTCGTGGATGATGATCGTCTTGTTGGCGATCTGCGACAGGTCGACCGCCGACGTCGAGGTCGTCGTGGAACCCGATCCGTCGGACAGGATGTTGATCGACACAAGGTCACCGCTCGACGGGTGACCGGTGTGACCGTCGACCTGCAGGTGGCCGCCCGCCGAGACGAACTTGTCGGCCGTGGTGCAGGTGCTGCCGGAGTGGATGTGCATCGCATGGAATCCGGCGGGGATACCACTGCCGGCCTTGACGGTGACGGTGACACCGAGCGCGGAGCCGTTGGGCCGGAAGACGGCCTCACCGATGCTCTTCCCGTCGGTGTTGATCAGCGAGGCGGTTTCGGTCTGGCCACCGCTGGCCGGGATGTTGTCGGCGTCCACGAGACCACCCTGGGGTGCCTGGTCGCCGGTCTGCACAGCCGGGGTGGTGCCCTTCTCGCTGGTCGTCGGCTCGTTGGGAGTACATGCCGCCAAGGCCAACCCGACGGCACCCGCCGACGCGAGCACCGCGAGGGCACGCATGGTCGCAGAGCCTGCTTTCGAATTGACGGTCATCTCGCTCCTCGAGTGATGTGTGATGGGACACCGGCACCCATGCCGGCACAGATGTCGGCACTCGTGCCGGGGTCAATGCCGTGGGCCTCGGCACTGAAGTATGCGGGATCGGCGGTGCGAGTGCCTGATCGGGGGTGCCCGGGATTCCCGGGTGAGGTGTGCCGGGTCATCGCTGCACCGCGACGACGGCGATACCGCCGACGCACCTGCTGAAGGAACTCCCCAGGTTCGCGCGGGAGTCGACGGTGTAATCGTTGTCGAGGGCCTGGGCGATCTTGTCGGCCTGGTCCTTCTGCGCCGGCGACGAGTACACGACGGTGTTCTGCGAGAAGCCGCCGTCGTAGTTGCTCTGGGCATTGATGCCGATCGTGGTGAAGCCCTTGCCCTTGAGTTCTTCGTCGACCTCGGTCGCCAGCCCGGTGACGGTGCCCGCGTTGATCACGCAGATCCGGGCGTTGCCGGCCGCCGAGGACGAGGTGCTCGCCGGGGCACTCGTGGTGCTCGGCACGCTGGACTGGGCGGCCTGCAACTGGGCTTCGGGATTGTCGCCGGACGTCGCCGCGTGATGCCATCCCAGGGCCACGAACACGATGGCGACCGCAAAGAGCACCATGGCCCCGGCCCGCAGTGGCAGGCGGTTCGACTCGCGATCAGCATTCATCACCGATGACCTTAACGCACATCGGCCGGTGCGCCCGCGACGCTGCCGCCGCCGCTAGGTGATCTCGAACCCGAGCCGACGCGCCGCGCGCGCCTTCTGCCGGGATGCCCGCAGCCGGCGCAGCCGCTTGACCAACATCGGGTCGGCGGCCAGCGCCTCGGGACGATCCACCAGGGCGTTGAGGATCTGGTAATAGCGGGTCGCCGAGAGTCCGAAGAGTTCCTTGATCGCTTCTTCCTTGGCCCCCGCGTACTTCCACCACTGCCGCTCGAAGGCGAGGATGTCGTGTTCGCGGCGCGACAGACCGTCGGGTCCGACCGCATTGGGGTCGACCGCCTGCGCACCATCGTCGGGAGTGGTCACCGAATCCGGCCGATCACTCTGCTGCTTCTGGTCACGCGCTGCTGCGCCGTCCATCTCGCTCCCTCGAAGATCTCGCTGCAACACCTCACACCGCGCACTTTCCGACGAGCCGGCCATCGAGAATCACAGCGGTGTGGTTCGTGAATATCTAACCACGCACGGCACCGGCCGAGGTGGTGTGACTCGCGGGGGAAGCCGACCCCGCTCACCCCGTCCCCGAGCCGCGCCGTGGCCCGCCGTCACCGACGGTCGACGAATATTCGCGCACAGTAATCTGTCCCGCATGGCAATCCTCCCGATCTGCATTGTCGGCGAACCGGTCCTGCATCGCGCGACCGAGCCGGTCGAACTCGACGCGCAGGGACGACCCTCGGCGGAGATCGTGACCCTGCTCGACGACATGTACGAGACGATGGACGCCGCCAACGGTGTCGGCCTGGCCGCCAACCAGGTCGGGGTCGGCAAGCGGATGTTCGTCTACGACTGCCCCGACGGCGAGTCCCGGCTGTCGACGACTCGGCGTCGCGGCGAGGTCGTGAACCCCGTGCTGGAGACCTCGGAGATCCCCGAGACCATGCCCGACCCCGACGACAACGACGAAGGCTGCCTGTCGGTGCCCGGCGAGCAGTTCCCCACCGGGCGGGCCGACTGGGCGCGGGTCACCGGAGTCGACCGCACGGGCGCCGAGGTCGTCCTCGAGGGCCGCGGGTTCTTCGCGCGGATGCTGCAGCACGAGGTCGGTCATCTCGACGGCTTCCTCTACGTCGACGTCTTGGTCGGCCGCAACGCCCGCGCCGCCAAGAAGGCCATCAAACGCAATGGCTGGGGCGTGCCCGGACTCACCTGGGTGCCCGGCGAGCAGGCCGACCCCTTCGGCCACGACGACGACTGATTCCGGCGATGGCGGTGGGCGATGACGGACCCGACCTCGGCGCATACCGAGGCGACCGCGTCGTGGTGCGCTATCTGTTGGGCGAGGCAACTCCCGCCGATTGGCGCGACTGGCCCAACCCGGCTCCGGCACGCTCCGGTGGTCCCACCCAATCGGACGTGACCGGGTTTCTCGTCGAAGACGGGGACCCCGTTCGACTCGACCGAAACGGCACCGTCGAAGAGATTCCGCGCGCGGCGATCACCTCGCTGCGGGTGTTGTCGGCGGTTCCTGTGCGCAACAGCGAGATTCGCGCCCTCGAGCACGCCGCGGCCGCAGCCTGGCCCGGCACCGAGCAGGCGTGGATCGAGGGCTGGTTGGTGCGGGCCGGTGCAGGCATCTCCCGGCGCGCCAATTCGGCCATCGCCCTGGACCGTTCGGCGCGCCTCGACCCGGCCACCCGATCGGCCATCGAATCCTGGTATGCCGCCCGCGATCTGCCGACGCTGATCGCGACACCTGAACGACCGGTACCACCGGGGGTCGACGGTGTGCCCGCATCGCCGGTCATCCACGTGTTGACCGCCGGGCCCACCACCAATCACCCATTCCCCGAACACCCGGACGTCATCCTGCGATCGACCCCGACCCCTGACTGGCTCCGGGCCTACCTCGGTCCCGACACCGACATCGATTTGGCCACAGCGGTATTGGGCGCGACCCTCGACGACGCGCCGGTGACCTTCGCCGCCATCGAGGATGCGGGCCGACCGATCGCGATCGGGCGCGGCGCGGTCACCGAATCACCCGACGGCACACGCATGCTCGGCCTGACGGCGCTGTGGACCGATCCGGCGCGACGCCGCGAACATCTGGGCGACGCCATGCTCACACGATTGCGGCAATGGGGTGCCGAGAACGGGGCCGCGCGCGCGTACCTGCAGGTCGAGTCCGGCAACCGGATCGCCGGCACCTGGTATCGTGCACGCGGTTTCGCATTGCACCACCGCTACCGCTACATCGAACCACGGACGTCGTCGTGACCGGCGGGCCGAGAGGTCGCGGCGCGGCCGGCCCGAGTCCCGCTCGGCGTCGGCGGCAGGCGGTGATCTCCGCGGCGGCACTGGTGGTGATCGCCGTCGTCGTGATCGTGACATGGGTGATCGACAACTCCCACGACGGCTCCTCGTCATCGGGGGCCTCGTCGTCGGGGGTCTCGTCCACATCTGCCCCGTCGAACACCCGGGTTCCCGCCCGGGTGCGCCAGACCCTGGCGCTCATCGATGCGGGCACATGGCCTGCGGCGGCCAACGCACCGGGTACCCGCGGCGGAATCGTGTTCCGCAACAACGAAGGTCGGCTACCGTCGACCACGTCATCCGGAAAGGCGATCACCTACCGCGAATGGGACGTCAACCCGAAGGAGCCGGGCCGATCCCGCGATGCGGAGCGCATCGTCACCGGCAGCGACGGATCGGCCTGGTACACCGACGACCACTATCAGACCTTCGTACTCATCAGGGGCCCGACTTCATGAAGACGCGGAACACATGACAACACAACAGGTGTCGCTGCGCGAGTTCCTGATCGGCGCCGCCGGGCGTGGACCGGCGGTGGGGTTGATCGTGGGCCCTGATGACGTAGCCACCACCGACGACGTGCCCCGACCGGACGGTTTCCGAGTGCGGGTGATCACCGGCACCCGACTGACCACTCGCCCCGATGTGTTCGACGAGTTCGCTCGAAGTTGGCGATTCCCCGACCATTTCGGGCGCAACGCCGACGCCTTCGACGACTGCATGCGCGACCTCGATCAGCCCGCGGGAATCACCGGATTCCTCACCGTGCTCACCGACGCCCAGCACGTGCTGCCGCACGCCGACGACACATTCGCCTGGTTCGCGCGATCACTGGTGTTTTACCGGGATCACTACCGCGACTTCGCCGATCCCCCGTCCACATTCGCCGTGTTGCTCTCGACGCCGGTGGCGGCACGCGGGGCCACCCTGGCGCGGTGGCGGGCCACCGGCATCGCCGTCGCGTCGGTGATCCCGGACAGCTGAGGGATTCCCGACCGCTGGTCTCGGAGGCTCTACTGCCCCGCCGCGCGGGCCAACGCCGGACGCAACCGGTCGAGGACGTAGACGGTGGCGTTCGGTGACGGCTCGTTGAGTCCGGTGATCTGTACCTGATCCATCATCGACACCGCGCCGGTCTTCACCGAGGTGAGGTTGCGGTATCCGGGCAGCCCGACGAGGCGGGTGCGCAGGGCGTCGGACTGGGTGGCCATCACCAGGACGTCGGAGTTGAGCCACGGCAGGTTCTCGGCGCTGATCTGGAATCTTGGTTGTCCGGTCGTCGTGCTCTGTTGCACCAGCCGGGGTGCCATCGTCAGTCCCAGTGAGGTGAAGAGTTTGCCGGCCCCGTCCTGCGGGTCACCGAGGACCGAGATCTGGTCGGACCCATACATGTAGGCGAACGAGTATGTCTTACCCTTCAGCCCCGGGTACTCCGCGGCGACGGCGTTGATCTTGGCGTCGACGCCGGAGATGATCTGGGTGGCCTTGTCCGGCTGGTGCAGGATGGTGCCCATCAGGGTGACCATGTCCTGCCACGGATCGACCTGCGCCCCACTGATCTTGTCGATGGTCGGCGCGATCTTTGTCAGTTTGTCGAAAACCCCACTCATGGAGGCGAATCCGGGCGCGACGATGAGATCGGGTTTGAGGTTGGCCACATCGGCGACGATGTCGCCGTTGGGGTTGAGCGGCGTGGAGTCGGCGAGTTTGGTGCCGTACCACGGCGGGAGTTGCTTGGCGGTGGCCTGGATCGCGTCGTAGTAGCCGACCGGTTTCTGCCCGAACGACAGCAGCACATCGGTCCACTGCCCGCCGAGGGTGACGATCCGCGTGGGGGTCTGCGGGATCGTCACCGACCGGCCGTCGGGCAGGTTGATCTGCACGGAGCCACCGGAATCCGACTCGTCGGGCGACGAGCAGGCGGCGAGTCCGATGATCACCGCGGCGGCGATCAATACTCCGAGCAATGCCCGCATCCTGGCCATTCCGGCGCTCACACCGAGCACGGGATCATGGCGTACGAGGCGATGCCGCAGACACTCTCGTTGGACAGCTTCCACTTGCCGTCCAGCCAGAGCCATCTCATCGGTTTGTAGCGAGACCCGTTGCCCACCAAGGACATCTGAAGCTGCGCATTCATCGTGGTACCGCTGACGGTCACCGGGCCGATGATCTGATAGCTGAACCCGGAATTGGGATATGCGGCCAACAACCTCGACACGGCGTCGACCGAGGTCAGTGCCTGCTGACCGCCTTGGAGTTCGGCGGCGCGGGTGGCGCGGGGTGCGCCGGTGTTCATCACGAGCTTGATCTTGGTGGTCAACTGCGCCGGCGTCAGTGCCGCCGGGGTGACCGCCGCGGGCGCGGTGGCCTGCGGTGCGCCGGCTTGCGGTGCAGCCGGCTGCGCGGGAGCCACCGCGGTCGGGGTCACGGCACCGGCCGCCGGCGGGACGGCCTCGGTCGGAGCCGCGGCGGGCACCTGACCTGCCGGCGCCTGTGCCGAGGGCGCCGCTGCACCCGGTGCCGCCGGTGCCTGCGCGGTTTGCGCGCCCCCGAGGTTCACCACCGTCGGCTGCGCGGCCGTGTTCTGCAGTCCGTTGCGGTTGTCGACCAGGAGCAACCCGACCACCCCGATCGTGACGATGAGTGCCGAGATCACCGCGGCGACACCCGCCGACGCCAGCACCGTGGGCCAGTTGAGGGACGAGCCGCCCGACACGTCCTCGTCTGGGCCTTCCAAATCTTGGCCCTCCGGATCTTGGCCCTCCGGCTCTACCGGGGCGATCTCTGCGGCCGCGGCTGCGTGCTGCTCGGTCGGCTGGTCGTCCCCGTACGGCGCATCGAAACCGCGGCTCTCGTATGCCTGACCCGGATAGCCGGATGTGGCCCCGTGCCCCTGTGTCCCGTACCCCTGCGTCACCATCGTGCTCCTGTCCTGGCAGCAGGACCTTCACTCCCCCGAAGCCCCTGTTCAGGAAAGGCTAACCTGCCTACGGCGTCAAACCCAAGCCCGGTTTGTGGGGATGGGCGGGATTCATCCGTATGAAGTCATCCGTCCGGCCTCGCCTGTCCCGGCCGGCGAATGATCAGGACGGGGCCGCGTCGACCTGCCAGTACGCCAACGCCTTGACACGCTTCTTGCCGAGCCCGAATCCGGTGCGGAACACCTCGGCGACGACCCGGGTGTTCACCGAATCGAGTGCCACCCAACCGAAATGGTCGGGTTTCGCGGTAGCCGCGGCACGCACCGCCTCGACGAGGGCGCTCCCGTCGGCGCCCCGCTCGATCCAGTGGATGGTGTCCTGCGGACGCAACCGAACCGGTAGGTCACGGTCGTCGTCGTGGGAGTACTCGAACCAGATCGTCGCGCCGACCTGCGGTCCCGACGCGGCACTGAGCGCGTCGAGGAGTGAGTTGATCGCAGGAAGCGACGCCGGGTCGCCGGCGACGAGCCAACCGGCGGGCGCGGGCTCGGGGATCGCGAACTTGGAGCCCATGAAGGTGGCGCTGATGGTGTCACCAGGCTTGGCGGCCAGCGCCCATCGCAGTGCCGCACCGTCGTGGACGGCGAACTCGATGAAGAAACTGTCGGTCGCCGGATCCGGGTCGGCGAGGGTGTAGCCACGCTGATGGGCCTTGCCGTTCGATTCGAACCACAGCCGCACCCACATCGTGGGATGGACGGGCCGATCGGTGAGCACACCACCGCCGGTGAATCCGAGCCGGATGTAGTGCTCGGTGATCTTCTCGGTGCTGGTGACCGTGAACTCGTAATCGTCGGCACGCAGCAGTTTGAGAACCGCCCCCTGCCACCCGCGCGACGGCGCCTTGTGTGTGGTCTCGGCCATGGGAAACGGCCCCTTTCCTCGAACGTCGGTGTCGAGGTCAGGGTAGCCTAACCAATAAGAGAGGCGCCCGGGCGTTACGGCTAACTGTTGCCGGCCAGGAGGTTGTTGACGTCCTGGAGTTGCTCAGGGCCGAGCGACGCGCTCGAGAAGGGCAAGGAGCGTGGCGCATTCCTTCCGGGTCAGGTTGCCGAACACGGCATCTTGGACCTCGACGATGGTGTCAGCCAAGCGTTTGGCCGTCCGCTGGCCATCGCTGGTAAGCGACACCAGTTGACGGCGCCCATGGCTGGGATCTTTGGCACGGGAGACCAGGCCGCGGTCTTCGAGTGCTCGGACGGTGTGAGTGACGTCTCGGGGGTCCAGGGCCGCGGCTGCGCCGAGGTCCGTCTGGCTCAGCTGGTCAGCAGCGGCAAGCGCCGACAGACACCGATACTCGTACCCGTTGACGCCCTCTTTTGCAAGCAGTGCCAGAAGCACTTGGTGCGACCTGGTCGCAGCCGAGCTCAAAATCCAAGTGGGCAGGGAGGTGAGATCTGGCGGCACGGCGTTGCCTCCTGTTGGTGATACCAATACAGTATTGGTTACACCAACATCTTAGGAGAACTGATGTCATCTGCGCGCCCCTTGCCCACCGTGATCGGACCTACCGAGAACGCCTTGCGTGCGCTTCTGGCCCGGGCCTTGTCGTCAACCCTGATCCCCGGCTATTCGGCTTGGGTTGTCCTCAATGCCGTGAGTGCTGCGAGGCCGGGCAACAACTGGCGGGAGCGGACGGCAGAAGGACTCAAGGCAAACCCGGACGACCTCGAGGTCGTGCTCGACGAGCTTCGCTCCGCAGGACTGGTCGACGGCGGCGAGGTGCTGACCGCGAGGGGAGCCGACGAGCTCGCCGCCACGCGAGCGGCGGTAACCGAAGTGACCCGCGGCCTTGTCGAGGGAATCGACGAGGCCCAGCAAGAGACGACTCGCCAGGTACTCGACGCGATCCGACGAAAGGCGGAAGAGCTGCTGAGCGCGTGAAGCGGATGAACGACCTGACGCGGGCGTCCCGTGGCCACCAGGAGGGTACGGGAGCGGGGCTCGTTCTGTTCGGTGCCGTTGAGGTGTCCGATTGACCGTCACGTATCGCATCGCAACGCCCCGCTGACACTTGAAGGTCGTCGACGACTGATTGAACGGACTCGCACCAGGCCGATCGCGCACGTCGCTGCCGAGATGGGGATCTCCCGTGCGACGGCCTCGAAGTGGGTCAACCGGTACCGGCGCTTTGGAGAGCTCGGCCCGGTCGACCGCGCGTCCACAAATGGTCGGCATCTGGAATCACCTTCGAGCTCCAGATGGACGGGTTGACGATCAGTCGCCGTACAGTGACCCGCCACCTCGCGGTGCTCGGCCTCAACCATCGCCGGTTCATCGACCCCGATGGCGAGAACAGCCGCAAGCCACAGAAGTTCGTCGCCAAACGGCCCGGGCACATGGTCCGCATCGAACGTGAAGAAGGTCGGACGCATCCCCGACGGCGGAGGCTGGCGCACCCACGGCAAGAACAGCGACCGCGCCCGACAGGTTGCGCGCCGCAAAGGCAAGTCGGAGCGCGGCGGCTACGTCTACCTGCACTCCGCCATCGACGGGTACTCCCGGCCTCGCCTACACCGAGGCCCTGGAAGGCATCAGCGGATCACGCCCTACACGCCACGCCACAACGGGAAAGTAGAGCGCCACAACCGGATCATCTCCGAGGAGTTCCTCTACGCCCGTACCTGGATCTCCGAGGACCAACGCCGAGAAGCCCTTGGCGTGTGGAACGTCCACTACAACTACCACCGGCCACACAGCGCCGCCGACGGAGAACCACCAGCGTCACTGCTGCCGACCGGCGTAAGTAACGTGCTTGCCTCTTACAGCTAACAGTTCAGACCGGTGCCATCGGCACAGTTCAGACCGGTGCCATCGGCACAGTTCAGACCGGTGCCATCGGCACAGTTCAGACCGGTGCCATCGGCACAGTTCAGACCGGTGCCATCGGCACGATGCCGGGATGGCCGTCGAGGAACTGTTTGGTGAATGTGCACACCGGGCGTACGCGGGCGTTCTGATCCCGGATGAATGCCAGGGCCCCGCGGGTGAGCCGCGTGCCGAGACCGTGGCCGGTGTACTCGTCGTAGAGGACGGTGTGCAGCACGGTCACCGTGCGCTGACCGTCCTTCTCCTCGATCGAGTAACCCAGGACGCCGACGAGATCGCCCGCAACCCAGAGCTCGAATCGCTCCCGATCCGGATTGTGCACGACCTGGGAGATCTGCTGCAGAATCGATTGCGCCGACTGCGGCGGGCGATGCCGGTGTTTGCGATTCATGGTGTTCATAACCCCTCATCACGTCGCGGTGACACGACAACGAAATTCGAGTCGTCGGCGCCCCTCCGACGACGGACCCACCTCTGTGATCCGGGTCACACCATACCCTACGGTTACGTAGGCGCAAGGCGTCGCGATGAAACAACCTCAGGTCAACCCGGTTACGAAGGTGACAACACGGCGGGGGTTCCGGCGCGGGCGAATCCGGGTATGGTGTCGGGTGCGCGCTTCGTCGCGCACAGCTCACACAACTTCACCACGCGGGGGCTCCCACGATCCGGGGGCTGAGAGGGCGACTGGCGGTCGCCGACCGCCCGAACCTGTCCGGGTAATGCCGGCGTAGGGAGAACGCTCATGGGCACACGTGTATCCACCACCGAGGCCGTCGACAACGACACCCTCACCACCGGCCCGATTCAGGGCAGCACCAAGCACTACCTCGAGGTCGACGAACTGCGGATTCCGCAGCGACGCATCCACCTCACCAACGGCGAGTATCTCGACGTGTACGACACGTCGGGGCCCTACACCGATCCACGGGAGAGCATCGACGTCGCCAACGGCCTCGCCCCGACTCGTGACCAGTGGCAGCGCCCCGCCCCCATCGACGGCGCTGCCACCCAATTGGCCTGGGCCCGAGCGGGTCTGGCGACACCGGAGATGCGGTTCATCGCTGCGCGCGAGAACGTGGAGGTCGAGGTGGTGCGCCGCGAGGTCGCCGC
Organism: Gordonia sp. YC-XJ4; assembly: GCF_059511865.1. Classification (NCBI taxonomy): domain Bacteria; kingdom Bacillati; phylum Actinomycetota; class Actinomycetes; order Mycobacteriales; family Gordoniaceae; genus Gordonia; species Gordonia sp. YC-XJ4. The sequence goes on along the minus strand of NZ_CM183447.1, from coordinate 954,877 downwards.
CGGACGGGCGGTGATCCCCGCCAATCATCGTCATCCGGAATCCGAACCGATGATCATCGGCAAGGCATTCGCGGTGAAAGTCAATGCCAACATCGGCAATTCGGCAGTCACCAGCTCCATCGCCGAGGAGGTCGAGAAGATGGTGTGGGCCACCCGCTGGGGCGCCGACACCATCATGGATCTCTCCACCGGCTCCGACATCCACATGACCCGCGAATGGATACTGCGGAATTCGCCCGTACCGGTCGGCACGGTACCCATCTACCAGGCACTCGAGAAGGTCAAGGGTGACCCGATCAAGCTGACCTGGGAGATCTACCGCGACACCGTGATCGAGCAGGCCGAGCAGGGCGTCGACTACATGACCGTGCACGCCGGGGTCCTGCTGCGCTATGTCCCGCTGACCGCACGCCGGGTCACCGGCATCGTCTCGCGCGGCGGGTCGATCATGGCCGCCTGGTGCCTGGCGCACCACGAGGAATCGTTTCTCTACACACATTTCGACGAGCTGTGCGAGATCTTCGCCCGCTACGACATCACCTTCTCCCTCGGCGACGGTCTACGGCCCGGGTCGATCGCCGACGCCAACGACGAGGCGCAGTTCGCTGAGTTGCGCACCCTCGGCGAACTCACCACCAAGGCGAAATCCCATGGTGTGCAAGTGATGATCGAGGGTCCGGGCCATGTACCGATGCACAAGATCGCCGAGAACGTGCGCCTTGAGGAAGAACTCTGTTCCGAGGCACCGTTCTACACGCTGGGCCCGCTGGCCACCGATATCGCACCCGCGTACGACCACATCACCTCGGCGATCGGCGCGGCGATGATCGCACAGGCCGGCACCGCGATGCTCTGTTATGTGACACCCAAGGAGCATCTGGGGCTGCCCGATCGTGACGACGTCAAGGTCGGCGTGATCACCTACAAGATCGCCGCGCACTCCGCCGACCTCGCCAAGGGGCATCCCCGCGCACAGGAACGCGACGACGCATTGTCCAAGGCGCGCTTCGAGTTCCGGTGGACCGACCAGTTCAACCTCGCCCTCGACCCGGACACCGCTCGCGAGTACCACGACGAGACGCTGCCCGCCGAGCCGGCCAAGACCGCCCACTTCTGCTCGATGTGCGGTCCCAAGTTCTGCTCGATGCGCATCTCCGCCGACGTCCGCGCCTATGCCGAGGAGAACAATCTGGTGACCGCCGAGGACATCGACCGCAAGATCGCCGAGGAGATGGCCGCCAAGTCGGCCGAGTTCACCGATGCGGGTGGCCGGATCTACCTGCCGATCGACGCCGGGAGTTCTACGTGACCGACGTACCCCTGTTGCCCACCGCCGCACCGGGATCGACACCCGTGCGGGTGCTGACGATCGCCGGGTCGGATTCCGGTGGCGGTGCGGGCATCCAGGCCGATCTGCGCACCTTTGCCCTGTTGGGGCTGCACGGATGCGTCGCCGTGACCGCGGTGACCGTGCAGAACTCACTGGGCGTCAGCGGTTTTCAGGAGATCACTCCGGATGTGGTGGCCGCGCAGATCGATTCGGTGGTCTCCGACATCGGCGTCGGCGCGGCCAAGTCCGGGATGCTCGCCTCGGCACCGATCATCGCCGCCGTCGCGCAGGCGTGCGCCGATGCCGGCATCGGCCGCGACGCCGGCATCCCGTTCGTTCTCGACCCGGTGTGTGCGTCGATGCACGGCGATCCGCTGCTGGCCACCGAAGCCCTGGACACGTTGCGCACCACGCTCTTTCCGCTGGCCACCGTCGTCACCCCGAATCTCGACGAGGTGCGGCTGATCACCGGCATCGAGGTGGTCGACGAGTCGACCCAGCGCGATGCCGCGCGGGCACTGCACGATCTGGGGCCGCAGTGGGCCCTGGTGAAGGGGGGCCATCTCCGGTCGAGCGATCAGAGCCCCGATCTGCTGTTCGACGGCGCGGAGTTCCACGAGTTCACGCACGCGCGCGTCGACACCGGCCACGACCACGGAGCCGGTGACACATTGGCCGCGGCCACCGCATCGGCGCTCGCCCACGGCTGTTCGGTGCCCGAGGCGGTGGCCTTCGCCAAGCGCTGGGTGACGCGCGGACTCGAGGCCGCCTACCCCCTCGGCGCCGGCCACGGTCCGGTGAACCCGCTCTGGCGGGTGGAGATCACCCCGGAAGCGCCAGCGCGGTGACCATGGCGCACCAGCGCGGTGATCATGGCGCGCCAGCGCGGTGATCATGGCGCGCCAGCGCGGTGATCAAGCGTGTGACAGCACGTTGACGACGTTGCCACCGGCGTCGGCGAAGAAGAAACGGCGCACGCCCCACTCCTCGTCGGTCAGCGGATGCACGATCTCGACACCTTCGGCGACTGCGTCCGCGTAAGCCCGGTCGACGTCGGAAACCTCCAGTGAGGCAACCGGATTCACCGGCGCGGTGGCATCACGGGTCATCACGCTGAACTGGGCGGTGCCGCCACCGGCGGTCCCGGCAGTGCCCAGCGTGGCGATCCACCCGAGGTTCATCAGCACGTCGAGCCCGAGAACGGTGCGGTAGGTCCGCACCGCGGCATCGAGATCGTCGACCGTCAGGATGGGTACCGCGCGCGAGAGCTCCATGCTGCTCATCATAGGTGGACCACTCGAGGGAACGGGTCGCCACGGCAGGTCGCCACCCCGTAGCGTTGGCACCATGAGTTGGAACTACCTCATGGACATGGACGGCGTGCTCATCCGCGAGGAGCACCTGATCCCCGGCGCCGACGCATTGATTGCGGAGTTACGCGACAACGGGATTCCGTTCACCGTGCTCACCAACAACTCGATCCGGACGCCACGCGACCTGCGTGCGCGCCTGCTGCGGACCGGCCTCGACATCCCCGAGGATGCCATCTGGACCTCGGCACTGGCGACGGCCCGCTTCCTCGACACCCAACGGCCGAACGGCTCGGCGTATGTGGTCGGTGAGTCCGGGCTGACCACCGCCCTGCACGAAATCGGCTATGTCATCACCGATGTCGACCCCGACTATGTGGTCCTCGGCGAGACGCGGACCTATTCGTTCGAGGCGATCACCACCGCGATCCGGCTCGTCGAGCGCGGCGCCCGGTTCATCGCGACCAACCCGGACGCGACCGGACCGTCCACCCAGGGCTCGTTGCCGGCGACCGGTGCGGTCGCCGCACTCATCACCCGGGCCACCAACCGCGACCCGTATTACGTGGGCAAGCCGAATCCGCTGATGATGCGCTCGGCGTTGCGGAGGATGGGGGCCCACTCGGAGAACACCCTGATGATCGGTGACCGGATGGACACCGACGTCATCTCCGGTCTCGAGGCGGGTCTGCAGACGATCCTGGTGCTCTCGGGCATCTCGACGCCGGAGTCGGTGGAGCTCTACCCGTACCGTCCCACACGCGTCATCGCCTCGGTCGCCGACCTCGTCGGGCACACCGACCATCCGTTCGTCTCCGAACCGGAGAGCCTGTAGCGCACACCGATCCACCGTCGACCCTGATCACGAGAACGACCGCCCGTGTCGATGATTCGAAGCGGGCGGTCGTCTGTGGTGATCGGGCTCAGTGCGCGAGAGCCTTCGCCTTCAGGTGCTCGAATTCTTCATTGTTGATCGCACCGGAATCGAGAAGCGATTTCGCATCGGCGATCTGTTGTGCCGGAGAAGTTCCCGCGACGGTCTTGATGTAATCGTCGGATTCCTTCTTGTATTCGACTGCGGCTTTCTGGGCACGCTCGGCCATTCCCTGCCCCTTGACCAGCAGGTAGGCGAGCGCCGTCAGATACGGCAGGATGATCAGGAAGATCACCCAGATCGCCTTGGACCAGCCGGAGGCCTTATGGTCGCGGAACAGGTCGGCAATGATGTACCACAAAACGATCAGATACGCGACGAACGCGAAGATGATCACCATCGACCACAAGAAGTTCCAGAACGAATCCCACATCGGGAGTGCTCCTTAAGAGATCAGAGTGCGTGGTCAGTTTTCTGACCGGAATCAGCATCTCACAAAAACATGAAATCAGACCCGCGAGACGGACAATTGACGACCAACGTCCCCAGTGGGCGCCGGTTCGGCACAATCGGTGAGGTGAACGTAGAACTCGGGCTCGACACCTTCGGCGATGTGACGGTCGATGAGGCCGGCGCACCGAACCCCGCGGCCCAGACGATCCGCGACCTGCTCGATCAGGCGGTTCTCGCCGACGAGGTCGGCGTCGACTTCCTCGGCGTGGGCGAACACCACCGCGACGACTACGCCGTCTCGGCGCCGGAAGTGGTGCTCGGGGCTGTTGCCGCGCGCACCACGCGGATCCGGCTCGGCACTGCGGTGACCGTGCTCGGTTCCGACGATCCGATCCGCGTATTCGAGCGCTTCTCGACACTCGACGCGCTGTCGTCGGGTCGTGCGGAGGTCATCCTGGGCCGCGGATCGTTCACCGAGTCGTTCCCGTTGTTCGGCTTCGACCTCGAACAGTACGAGGAACTGTTCTCCGACAAGCTTGATCTGTTCGCCCACTTGCGAACCGGGCGCCCGATCACCTGGTCCGGGACCACCCGCGCACCGTTGACGGATCAGACCGTCCACCCCCCACTCGAGACTCCCCCACTACCGACGTGGATCGCGGTCGGCGGCAGCCCGGAGTCGGTGGTGCGCGCCGCACGGTACGGCCTACCGCTGATGCTCGCCATCATCGGCGGCGATCCCCTGCGGTTCGCGCCGTACGCCGACCTGTATCGGCGGGCACTGGCACAGTTCGACAAATCGACCGATCTCCCGGTGGGCGTGCACTCACCGGGCCACGTCGCCGACACCGACGAGCAGGCCCGCGACGAATTGTGGCCGCACTACCGCACGTATGTGGCGCGAATCGGCGCCGAACGCGGCTGGCCCGCACCGACGCGCATCGAGTTCGACCGGTCGACCGGACCCGGCGGTTCGCTCTACGTCGGCTCACCGGAGACGGTGGCGCACAAGATCGCCCACACCGTTCGGGCCTTGGGACTCGATCGCTTCGACCTCAAGTACTCCCACGGCACACTGCCGCATCGTGCCATGATGCGCAGCGTCGAACTCTATGGCACCCAGGTCATCCCGCGGGTTCGCGAGATCCTGGGCGACGCCGTCACCGACGCGCGAGAGTGAGGGAGAAGTCCCCCATCGGGTCGGTCCAGCTCGTGACGGGCGCCAGTCCGGCGTCGGCGAGTTCGCCCTGCAGCACCGACAAATCGAACTTGGTGCTGATCTCCGTCCGGATCTCGGCACCGGCCGGAAGACGCCAACGACGTTGCAGGTCACCGAAGTAGGCATCGATGTCCCGGCGCGCCCGCAACCACATCTCGATGCGGTGGCGCTCGGGATTCCACCGGGCGATGTGGTCGAAGTCGTCGGCGTACAGTCCCACGGCGTCGAGCCCGGTACGCAGGACCTCGATCATGTTGCGATTGAAATCCGCTGTCACCCCGGCCTTGTCGTTGTAGGCGGCGACAAGCCGACCGGTGTCCTTGATGAGGTCGGCACCGAGGAGGAAGTAGTCGCCGGGTGCGAGGGTGGTGGCAAGACCGGTGAAGAACGCGCGACGCCCGTCGTCGTCGAAGTTGCCGATCGTCCCGCCGAGGAACACCGCCAGCCGTGCCCCGTCGCACGACGGTAGGACAAGCCCGGTATCGGTGAAATCCCCTTCGACCGGCCGGATGTCGATGCCCGGGTAGTCGCCGGCGAGGATGCCGGCGGATTCGGCGAGCATCTCGGCGCTGACGTCGACGGGGACGTAGACGAATTGTCCGGCCGGGCGATGGCCGATCCGCTGACCCGTGCGGGTGAACGCATCGAGGAGGAGTCGGGTCTTGGTCGATGTGCCCGAACCGAATTCGACCATCATCGCCGCGTTCGTGGCATCGACGATGTCGTCGGCGTGGTCGCGCAGGATGGCGGTCTCACGCCTGGTCGGGTAGTACTCGGGTAGCCGGGTGATCTCGTCGAACAGCCTGCTGCCGCGTTCGTCGTAGAGCCATTTCGTCGGCAGCACCGGCGGGGTGGACCACAGACCGGCGAGAGCGTCGGCGGCCAGCGGCGTCAGTGTTTCGACGGTCACCGGGCGAGCCTCAGACCGGCGAACACCCAACGCGACGGTGCCGGGAAGAAATTGCGGTACGTCACGCGCTCGTGGCCGCGCGGCGTGATGGCGGCTGCGCCGCGCAGAACATGTTGATCGCTCATGAACTTTCCGTTGTATTCGCCGACCGCCCCGTTCGCCGGGACGAACCCCGGATACGGAAGATAGGCACTCGAGGTCCATTCCCACACATTGCCGATCATCGCCGCGTCATCGGATCCGGCGACCGATCGGGGGTGACAACGATTCGGGTCCAACAACTCTGCGCGCTGGGCACCGAGCGTGGATGCGGCGGTCTCCCATTCGAATTCGGTGGGCAGACGGGCTCCGGCCCACCGGGCGTAGGCATCTGCCTCGTAGAAGCTCACATGCAGCACCGGTTCACCGGGATCGAGCGGTCGCCGACCCGAAAGCGTGTACGTCGTCCACTGCCCGTCGTCGTCGCGGCGCCAGTAGCCCGGAGCCTGCCAGCCGGCCTGCCGCAGGTGCGCCCACCCGTCGGACAACCACAACTCGTGGCGCCGATAGCCGTCGTCGGCGATGAACTCCAGCCAGTCGGCGTTGGTGACCGGACGCTCGGCGATCTCGAAGTCCTCCAAGAAGACTCGATGCCGCGGACCCTCGTTGTCGTAGGAGAATCCGGCTCCCGGATCGGCGCCGACCTCGGTGACGCCACCGGCGACCGAGCGCCATGTCATCGGCCCCGGCGCGCTCGGCGCATCGAGTTCGCGGTCGACGTAGATCGGGCCGGGCGTGAGCGGAATCGTCGAGAAGAGATGCTTGACGTCCATGAGCAGCAATTCCTGGTGTTGCTGTTCGTGATTGCAGCCCAGTTCGACGAGGTCGAGTGCGGCGTCGTCGAGGGCGCCACGCGTCAGGGCACTTTCCATCGCCGCGTCCACGTAGTTGCGGTAGTGGGTGATGTCGTCGACGCCGGGTCGGGTGACCAGGCCGCGATCCGGTCGCGGATGGCGTTCGCCGACAGCCTCGTAGTAGCTGTTGAACAGATAGCGATAGGACTCGTCGTACACCACATAGCCGGGATCGCGGCGGAGGATGAACTCCTCGAAAAACCATGTGACGTGGGCCCGATGCCATTTGGCGGGGCTGGCCTCGGTCATCGATTGCGGGGTCTGGTCTTCGGGCGACAACCGGTCGGCCAGCAGGTCGGTGAGCTCCCGGACTTCTCGAAAGCGTTGCGCCGGCGACTGATCGGTGTGTACGGAGATACGTTCGGTGATGCTCACTGGAGGTCCTCCCGTGGCGTGCGGACGCGGGGTTCATCGACCCCGCCCACTCCATCGTTCCCACGACTACGCCGACTGTCAACGAGGACATCTCTCGCATCCACCGTTCGTCCACTCCGTTCGTCGCCGTCAACTCATGGTTGACGCCACTAATGCGTCAACCTAGAGTTGACACATGGACGACAACCCCACACCGACCCAATTGACCGGAGTCCGCCTCGACGACCTGATCAGCGCTATCCACAAAGTCCATGACGATCCGCTCGAGCAACTGACCGACGCCATGACCGCCGCCGCCCACCTCGGCGACGTCGGCGACAGCCTCATCGGACACTTCGTCGACCAGGCCCGCCGCTCCGGCGCGTCGTGGACGCAGATCGGCGCCAGTATGGGTGTGACGAAACAGGCTGCGCAGAAACGGTTTGTCGGCCGCAACCCGGCGTCCGACGAACCACATCCTTTCAGCCGCTTCACCCCACGAGCGCGCAACGTCATCTCGTCGGCGCACAATCACGCGGTTGCCACCGGCGCGCACACCGTCGGCTCGACCCACCTGTCCCACGGATTGGCCACCGACCCGTCGTCGTTGGCCGCACTGGTACTCACCGCACAGGGCGTCGACCCGACGGTCTTGGCGGACACCAGCGCGCCCGTGGACACCGATCCCGCCGCAAATCCCGATGCCGACACCGTCCTGCCCTACGACGACGACGCCAAAGCGGTTCTCGAACAGACGGTTCGGACGGCGCTCGAACTCGGGCACAACTACGTCGGCACCGAGCACCTGCTGCTGGCGCTGTTCACCGATCAGGCCGTGGGCGCACGCCTGCGCGCCGCAGGCGCCGATGCCGAGGCAACGAAGTCGGCTGTCGAAGAACAACTCTCGCAGCTGAAGAAGACGTAGCGAACGAGATGTCAGTCCTCGTCGCCGACGACATGCACCGCAGCCTCTTCGGCGCTGGCGCCCGCCCCGTCGATCCCGCAGTCGGTGGCGACGGCCTCGGCCTCGTCGTCGCGGTAGTCGCCGGCGTCGGGCGCCAGCAATCGACCGGCGCGACGCCCACCCACCTGGTCGGCGTCCTCGACGAACTCGTCGTCGGCGTCGGATTCGTGCGACCGCCAATCGCGTCGCTCGTCGGCGGCGATGTCATCGAGCGGATCACTCGCCCCGACGTCGGGCTCCTCCTCGGAGAGCTTCTCGTCCAGCGTCTCGCCCTCGCGCATCTCCTGCGCGGTCAGCCCGTGCACGGCACCCTTGGGCGCGTAATCCGGCGGGGAGTAGCCCTCGTCGAGGACGTCGTCGACGCCACGATCGTCGAGCGTGTCCTCGGGTTGCAGCTGATCGTCGGGGTCGAGGCTGTACTCGCCGTCCGAGCCTTCGGGGGTGCTGTCGTTCTCGTAACCGCTCACACTTTCACGATGCCAGGCCACGCGACCGCGGGCCAGCATGCCGGGCCGAACGAGGTCCTTCGGCCCCGCACCGAAGGCCCGAGCATGGTTACGTCTTTGTGAAACAGATCACGTTCGGGTCCGAATTCGGCGACAATATCGACTGTGATCGAGGAAATGCAGGAGGAAGCCCGCTCCTTGCTCTCCGCGGGTGAATACGGACATGCGCTGGCCGAGTTCTCGGTGCTGCGCGAGATCCGGTCGCGACGTGAGGGACCGTACTCGCCGATGTATCTGTCCAACCTCCACGACTCGGTGCGCTGCATGTCGCACCTGGGATTGTGGGCCGACGCCACGCCGCTGTGCCGCGAGTTGCACGGCAAGTACGTGCGCACGCACGGGCGCGGCGAATCCGACACCGTCGACGTCGCCAAGCACTGGGCGTGGGCACTGGTGCACCTCGCCGACTACCCGCCCGCGGTCCGCCTGTACCTGCTGACCGCCGACGCCCTCTGGGACGTCGACCGCGACCAGGCCCATCGGCTCCTCGGCGCAGCGTTGGCCCACCGCCACGACCTCGACCCCGAAGCACTGGTCACGCCGGGAACCATCGACGGGGTGGGTTTGCGCCACCCCGACGACGTCCTCGCCGACCTCGGCGATCTGCGGTCACGACTGCCCGCCGACGACCCGCCGTTCACCTGCACGACGATCGACGGGTTGGTGGCCTGAGGTCGTTCATCACGGTCGTGCCGAGCGACGCATTCGCCGGTGTCCTGCACGGACATCCCGTCACCCGATCGTGCCGATCAGACCTCGACCGCGCGCCCACCCCGACGACGCCGGAAGACGTAGCTGTCCGCCGCGAAGTGTCCGGCGTTGGCGAATCCCACGGCCAGCAGCGCCGCGATGAGCGCGAGCGGGAACTCGTAGCCGCCGTCGTTGCTCCAGAATCCGTGATCCCAGTGAACCGTGGCAATCGCGCCGATCATGTCGATGACCAACAGGATCGACACCAGCGGTAGCAGCAGCCCGAGAATGAGCAGGATTCCGCCGACCAGCTCGACCCACGCCGCGTAGTACGCCGAGAACTCCGGCCAGGGGACGTTCACCGACTTGAAGAACGCCGTGGTGGCGTCGATTCCGTTGGTATGAAGCTTCTGCCAGCCGTGCATGATGAAGATGAAGCCCAGGATCACCCGGGCTGCCAGGAGTGCGATGCCGCGAAGACCGTTCATGTGCCACTTCCGTTTCTCGATCCGCCACGTCGTGGCGGGGCGTTGCTCTGACCGAACCCAAGATATACGGACCATGGTCCGCTTACAATCGCAGCGCACCGACATGCGATGCCCACTGATCCCTCGACGGGTACTCTGAGTCTCCGCACGGTCGGTGCTCGAACAGGTGGCCCGACACGCGATCGTCACCCGGTCGAGTCCTTCGCAATCAGCCCGTGACCGACCTGCGACGCCCGCGTGCCCGGAGAACCGAACCGACCATGCGACACGCCACCGAGGACGAGGGAGATGTTGAGTGCGGGGAAAGTCGGTCAAGGCATCGCGACAGCCCCTCCTCGGATCACCCGCCGACGAACTGGACCCCTATCTTCCCGACAACGGGAACCTCGGCTACCGCATCTCCCGATACGACCTGGAACTCGAGTACAAGGTCGCCAGCAACCGACTCGAGGGCACCGCGACACTCACCGCGACGTCCTACGTTGCCCTCCAGCGCTTCACCCTCGATCTCGCCCAGACGCTGAGTGTCTCGCGCGTCACCGTCGACAACAGGCGGGTGCGCTACTCGCACCGCAACAAGAAACTCGCGATCACACCGGTCGCGCCGATTCCGCCGGGCGGCGCGATGACGATCGTGGTGCGTTATCACGGTTCACCGCGGCCGATCCGCGGCGCCTGGGGTGAGGTCGGCTGGGAAGAATTGACCGAGGGCGCGTTGTGCGCCAACCAACCCAACGGCGCGGCGTCGTGGTTCCCCTGCGACGACCATCCGCTCGCCAAGGCCACGTACCGGATCGCGATCACCACCGACAGCCCGTATTACGCCCTCGCCAATGGGGTCCTGGAATCCAAGCGCGTACGCGCGGCACAGACCACCTGGGTCTATCAGCAGGTCGAGCCGATGTCGACGTATCTGGCGTCCATCCAGGTCGGGCCCTACAAGAAGGTGTCGTTGGCCACCAAGCCGATTCCGGTCGACGCGGTGCTCCCGCCGCGACTGACCCGCAACCTCGACATCGACTTCGGCCGCCAGGTGGAGATGGTCGAGGCATTCGTCGAGATGTTCGGCCCGTACCCGTTCCCGCGCTACACCGTGGTCATCGCCGACGATCCCCTCGAGATCCCCATTGAGGCACAGAGCTTTTCGACATTCGGTGCCAACCATTGCGACGGCACCTCGCGCTCGGAGCGACTCGTCGCCCACGAACTCGCGCACCAATGGTTCGGCAACTCGGTGACGCTGGCGCGATGGCGCGACATCTGGCTGCACGAAGGCTTCGCCTGCTACGCCGAGTGGTTGTGGAGCCAGCGCTCCGGAGGCCGCAGCGCCGACGAGTGGGCCCGGCACTACTACGCCAAGCTGGCCGCGAGTCCGGTGCGCGTCACACTCGCCGATCCCGGACCGCGAAAGATGTTCGACGACTGGGTCTACAAGCGTGGAGCGATCACCCTGCACGCATTGCGACTGACCATCGGCGACGGGAACTTCTTTGCCCTGCTGCACCGCTGGACCGACAAGTACCGGTACGGATCGGTGACCACCGAGGACTTCATCGCCCTCGCCGCCAACTTCTCCCCGGCGCCGTTGCAGGATCTGTGGCAACGGTGGTTGTTCACCCCGGAGCTACCGGCCTACCCCACACCCTGAACGCCGTTGCGTGAGATCACTTCTCGCGCAGCACGCGCAAGTAGTCCTCGACGTCGTCGAACTGCGGCAGCAGACCGGATGCACGTGCGGCACCCAAACCCGGGGCCGCGGTGTCCTTCGCGGACAGTTCGTAGACCAGTGGACTGCCGTCGCGGGCGAACCTCGGCCAGTCGATCCCGAGTTCGGGGTCCATCGGGTTGATCCCGTGTTCGGCACCGGGGTTGTAGCCCGTCGAGCACAGGTAGGTGACCGTGGAGTCGTCGGCGAGCGCGCAGAAGGCATGGCCCAGCCCCTCCGACAGATACACCGCGCGGCGGTCGACGTCGTCGAGCAGGACGGTGTCGTGGGTACCGAATGTCGGTGAGCCGACCCGGATGTCGACGATCACGTCGAGGATCGCTCCGGTGGCACAGGTGACGTATTTGGCCTGTCCGGGCGGGACGTCGGCGAAGTGCACGCCGCGCAACACCCCGGCGGCCGACACCGACAGGTTCACCTGCGCGAGGTCGAAGCGGTGCCCGATGACCTCGGCGAGGACGTCGGCCTTGAACGCCTCGGTGAACACCCCGCGCGCATCGCCGTGCAGTACCGGGGTCAGCTCCCAGGCACCGGCGATCGAGAGCTCTCGGATCTTCATGCGAATCCCTTTCCGCGGGCGAGGATGTCCAACAGATAGTCGCCGTAGCCGGACTTGCGCAGTTGCTCGGCCCGGGCCGCGAGCTGATCGTCGTCGAGATATCCACGACGCCAGGCGATCTCCTCGGGCACCGCGATCTTGAGTCCCTGCCGTTGTTCGACGGTCCGCACGAAATTACCCGCATCGAGCAGCGAATCGAAGGTGCCGGTGTCGAGCCAGGCGGTACCCCGCGGCAACACCGTGACCTTGAGTTTGCCGCGCTGCAGATAGTGGTCGTTGATGTCGGTGATCTCGTATTCTCCACGGGCGCTGGGCCGTAACCCCCGTGCGATCTCGACGACGTCGTTGTCGTAGAAGTACAGCCCCGGAACCGCGTAATTGGATTTCGGTGCGGCGGGCTTCTCCTCCAACGAGATCGCCGTCCCCGACTCGTCGAACTCGACGACTCCGTAGGCACCCGGCTCGGCGACCCAGTAGGCGAAGATCGCCCCACCGTCGACGTCGCCGAATCCCTGCAACTGCGAACCGAGTCCGGGACCGTAGAAGATGTTGTCGCCGAGGACGAGGGCGACCGAATCGCCGCCGATGTGCTCGGCGCCGAGGGTGAACGCCTGCGCGAGTCCGTCGGGCGACTGCTGCGTCACGTAGCTCAGCTCGACGCCGAATTGACTGCCGTCGCCGAGCAGCCCACGGAAGGCGTCGGCGTCGGTGGGGGTGGTGATGACGAGGATCTCCCGGATGCCGGCGAGCATCAGCGTCGACAGCGGGTAGTAGATCATCGGCTTGTCGTACACGGGGACCAGCTGTTTGCTCACCCCCTGCGTGATGGGGTGGAGCCGGCTGCCGGTGCCCCCGGCCAGGATGATCCCGCGCATGGGTGCCAGGGTAGCGGGCCGAAGTCGGACTCTCTCGGTATCCTCTACAGCGTCATCATCGTCTGCATCGTCATCTGTCTCCGACACCGAAGGGCTCGACTCACATGCGCGTGCTGGTCACCGGGGGCGCCGGATTCATCGGCGCGAACTTCGTGCTGCGCACCGTCGAGAATCGCCCCGACGCCCGAATCCGGGTGCTGGACAAGCTGACCTACGCGGCCAATCCCGCGACTCTCGAGCCGGTCGCCGACTCCGTCGAGCTCGTCGAAGGCGACATCACCGACGCCCCGCTGGTCGAACGGCTGGTCGCCGACTCCGACCTCGTCGTGCACTTCGCCGCCGAATCACACAACGACAACTCCCTGGCCGATCCGTCGGCCTTCGTGCAGACCAACCTCGTGGGCACCTACACCCTTCTCGAGGCGGTCCGCCGACACCGGGTGCGCTACCACCACATCAGCACCGACGAGGTCTACGGCGACCTCGAACTCGACGACCCGGCACGCTTCACCGAGCAGACCCCCTACAACCCGTCGAGCCCCTACAGCTCCACCAAGGCCGGCAGCGACCTGCTCGTTCGTGCCTGGGTGCGCTCGTTCGGCGTGGCCGCGACGCTGTCGAACTGCTCCAACAACTACGGGCCGTATCAGCACGTGGAGAAGTTCATCCCGCGTCAGATCACCAACGTCCTGTCCGGGGTGCGGCCCCGCCTCTACGGCGACGGACGCAACGTGCGCGACTGGATTCACGTCGACGACCACAACGACGCCGTGTGGACCATCATCGACGCCGGCCGCATCGGCGAGACCTACCTCATCGGCGCCGACGGTGAGGTCGACAACCGCACCGTCGTCGAGACCATCCTGGAGTTGCTCGGGCAACCGCGCGACGCGTTCGACTTCGTCACCGATCGGCCCGGCCACGACCGCCGCTACGCGATCGACTCCACGCGGTTGCGCACCGAATTGGGTTGGCGGCCACAGTATGTGGACTTCCGCTCCGGACTGGCGGCAACGATCGACTGGTATCGCGAGCATCCCGACTGGTGGCGTGCGGCCAAGACGAGCGCCGAACAGAAGTACTCGGTCACCGAGAAGATCCTGGGATAGCCCGACGCGCGGTCTCGGTCAGCTCCCGGCCTGCGCCTGCTGATGCCGTCGCGCCTTGGTGCGGTTGCCGCAGATCGCCATCGAACACCACCGCCGCGTCCCCGAACGGCTGGTGTCGAGATACCAGAGCACACACTGCGGGTGCTGACATTGCCGAATCCGGTCGGGCACCCGCGCCAGAAGGTCGAGATAGCCTTCGGCGGCGAGCCACGGCACCGTCCACGCCGGATCGTCGACGACGAGTTCGTCGTGTACCCCGTCGGCGCCGAGTGACAGCTCGCGATGCCCATGGGCCAGAACGTCATTGAGCGCTGAACGAGACTCTTCCTCGGCGGGCCGCCGGGCCACCGAGGCGATCGCCTCCCGCGTCGTACACAACGCCGCACGCAACGCCGCGTCGGCCCGCTCCGGCCGGTACCGCTCGTCGATGATCGCCGAACGGAGCCAGATCTCGACGCCGCCAACGGTTTCCAGCAGATCCTGCAGGCGGCCACCCTCGATCCAATGGGTGTCGAGAAGATCCAGCGGGAGCGGCTCGCCGAGGAGCGGGCGTGGATCGGCCTGCGAGGTCATGATCCCAGGGTAAAGGCGGGTCGGCACTTGCGCGCACACCCCCTTGCGCCACGACCACTAACCCCCTAACGTCATTTAGACAGTTACACCGGCAGCATCCCGCCGACGGTGACCAGCCAGGAGGCATCATGTCCGCACCCACATCCGAGACCTCACCACTGCAGGTGGCCGCGACCGGACACGTCGCGCTCAACGTCACCGACCTGGCGAGATCGGTCGATTTCTACTCGGGCGTCTTCGGTTTCGACGTGCTGGGACGCAGCGACGAGCCCGGACGGGAATTCGCGTTCCTCGGGCGCGGCGCCGAGTTGATCCTGACGCTGTGGCAGCAGAGCGCCGACGAATTCCCGACGGCCATGGCCGGTCTGCACCATTTCGCCTTCAACGTGCCCTCGATCTCCGATGTCGAAGCCGCACAGGCATTCCTGCGTTCGCGGGACGTGCCGTTGATCTATGACGAGATCCTCGCGCACATGCCCGGGATGACCTCCGGCGGGATCTTCTTCACCGACCCCGACGGCATCCGGATCGAGATCTGCACCGCCGAGGGCGCGCAGATCCATCCCACCCGCGACGACGGCACCCCCAGCTGCGGTTTCTTCTGATGGCCACCGGCTTCCACGCCGGTGAACTGGCCGCCCAACGCAGCGCCGGCCTGGCCGCGGCCGGCGCCCGCATGGCACGCACCATCCGATCGAGCATGCCGACACCGCTGATCGGCTTCCTCGCCGATCAGTCATGGATTCACCTGAGCGGTGCGGATGCGGCACAACGCATCTGGGCGTCGACACTCGTCGGCGACGCCGGTCTGATCGAGGTCGTCGACGACACCACACTGCACCTGCCGTATCCGGCGGCCGACGATCCCCTGCGCGACCTCGACGCTGGATCCGAGGTCGGGCTGCTGGCCATCGACCTCACCCGGCGCCGACGGGCGCGCATCAACGGCACCGTCCACCCCGACACCGACGGCATACGCGTTCACGTCGACCAGTGCTATGCCAACTGCCCCAAGTACATTCAGAGTCGACCACACCGACCGGCGGTCGGCACCGACCCCGTCGTGCCGACCACACGCACCGACACCGCGCACCTGACGGAGGCCGACATCGAGCTACTGGATCGCGCCGACACCGCCGTCCTCGCGACCATCGCACCCGGCTTCGGGGCGGACTGCTCGCATCGCGGCGGGATGCCCGGCTTCCTGCAGTGCAGCCCCGACGGAACCGTCATCCGTTTCGCCGATCATCCCGGCAACGCCATGTTCAACAGCCTGGGCAACCTGGAACTCGACGACCGCGCCGGACTGACCGTCCCCGACTTCGATACGGGTGCGTTGCTGCAGATCACCGGCCGCGCCACGGTGCGGTATGCGACGCCGGACGAACGGACCGTCGAGATCACCGTCGGCCACGTCGTGCACCGCACCGGGGTGCTGCCGTGGCGATACGGTCCGGTCGAATACTCCCCGGCGTCGATCGCGGTCACGAGCGACCACTGACCGAGCCGGTGCAACACATCCAGCACACACCGGCCGCACGAGCACTTCCCAGCCCGACCTTCTACCGTGGTGCTCATGCGCGTACTCGTCAGCGGCGGTGCCGGCTACATCGGCTCCCACACGGTGATCAAACTCGTCGAGGCCGGCCACGATGTGGTGATCGTCGACGACTTCTCCAATGCCAAACCGACGGTGATCGGTCGGCTCGAGGCGCTCACCGGGGTCCACCTGCCGGTTCATGCGTTCAACCTGACCGACTACGACAAGACCGAACATCTCTTCGCCGGTGAGCAGATCGACGCGGTCATTCATTTCGCGGGGTTCAAGGCGGTCGGCGAGTCGGTCGCCAAACCGCTCGACTACTACCAGAACAACCTCGACTCGACGTTCTCGCTGCTACGCGCCATGCGCCGCCACGATGTACACACACTGGTGTTCTCGTCGTCGGCGACGGTGTACGGCGCCGAGCCGGTCCTGCCGATGACCGAGGACTCGCCGACCTCGGCCACCAACCCGTACGGGTGGACCAAGGTGATGATCGAACAGGTCCTGCGGGACGTCGCCGCGTCCGACGAGTCGTGGCGGATCGCGGCACTGCGCTACTTCAACCCCGTCGGCGCGCATCCCAGCGGACAGATCGGCGAGGACCCCTCCGGCATCCCCAACAACCTCATGCCCTTCGTCGCGCAGGTCGCCGTCGGGCGACGCGAGAAGTTGTCGGTGTTCGGTGACGACTACCCCACCCCCGACGGCACGGGTGTCCGCGACTACATCCACGTCGACGATCTTGCAGCCGGTCACGTGGCGGCACTCGAACGCGTCGGCAGCCACGGCGAGCCGATGTCGGTGTGGAATCTCGGTACGGGCCAAGGGATTTCGGTTCTCGAGGTGATCAAGGCCTTTGAGCGGGCCAGCGGCCGGGAGATCCCCTACGAGATCGCCCCGCGACGCCCCGGCGACATCGCCGCCTCCTACGCCGACCCGTCGCGCGCCAACGCCGACCTGCGCTGGTATGCGACGAAGACGATCGACGACATGTGCGCTGACACCTGGCGGTGGCAGTCGAACAATCCGAACGGCTACCCCGACGCCTGAACACGAGCTCCCCGGCGCCGGCCCAAAGGGCCGATGTCCGAAATGAGACGCTCGCCTCGAGATACTTGTAGTTCTACAATCTTTGTATGTCCACAAGCATCTCCGCGGCGGAGCTGACCCCGCGCCATAAGATGATCATCCTGGCGACCTGTTGCATGAGCCTGCTGATCGTCTCGATGGACGCGACGATCGTGAACGTCGCGCTCCCGTCGATCCGCACCGAATTGCATGCGTCGGTGTCGTCACTGCAATGGGTCATCGACATCTACACGCTGGTCCTGGCCGCCCTGCTGATGCTCTCGGGCGCGACGGCCGACCGCTACGGACGCAAACGCATGTTCCAGATCGGGCTGACGATCTTCGCACTGGGCTCACTGGCCTGCAGTCTGGCACCCTCGGTGGCGGTGCTCGTCGTCGCCCGCGCACTGCAGGCCATCGGCGGGTCCATGCTCAACCCGGTCGCGATGTCGATCATCACGCAGGTCTTCGTCGAGCCCAAGGAACGTGCTCGCGCCATCGGCATGTGGGGCGCGGTGGTCGGCATCTCGATGGCGCTCGGCCCGATGATCGGCGGCGTGCTCATCGATCTCATCGACTGGCGTGCGGTCTTCTGGGTGAACCTGCCGATCTGCGCCGCAGCGATCGCGCTGACCGCGATCTACGTGCCCGAATCACGCTCGCCGGTGATGCGGACCCTCGACCCGATCGGGCAGGTGCTCGCGGTGATCACCCTGGCCGCGGTGGTCTACGGATTGATCGAGGGGCCGGTCCAGGGGTGGGGCTCTCCCGCGACCATCGCCGTGTTCATCGTTGCCGCACTGGCTTTCGTCGGGTTCCTGATCGCCGAACGGCACCACATCGACCCCTTCATCGATCTGCGGTTCTTCCGTAGTGTGCCGTTCTCCTCGGCCACGCTGATCGCGGTCTGCGCATTCGCGAGTTGGGGTGCGTTCCTGTTCCTGATGTCGCTGTACCTGCAGGACGTGCGCGGTCTGTCGGCGATCCAGACCGGCGCCATGCTGCTGCCGCCCGCAGTGGCGGTGTTGATCCTCTCGCCGCTGTCCGGGCGTGCCGTCGGCCGCTTCGGCACCCGACCGTCTCTGGTGCTGGCCGGGATTGCCATGTTGATCAGTTCGGCGCTGATGACGACCATCGAGCGGGACACCTCGCTGGTGACGATCGGAATCATCTTCGCCGTCTTCGGCATCGGCTTCGGTGCGATCAACGCGCCGATCACCAACTCCGCGGTCAGCGGGATGCCGCGCCATCGCGCCGGCGCCGCGTCGGCGGTCGCCTCCACCAGCCGGCAGGTCGGAGTGAGCATCGGAGTCGCGCTGGCCGGCAGCATCACCGGCGTCGCCGCGTCCGGGATCGGGCCGGAGTTCACCGCCGACATGCACCCCATGTGGATCCTGGTGGTCATCTTCAGCGCGATCATCCTCGTCCTGGGTCTGGTGTCGACGACACGCTGGGGACAGAACACCGCCGCCGACGTCTCGGCACGCCTCATCGAACCGGAGACCGCCGATGTCTGACCACGACACCGATGCGACGACGATCGACGCCCTCGTCGACGACGTCTGGCAGGCGATGATCACCCTCGTCTTCGACTCCCGCGACCCGTGGCGTCGCGACGTGGTCGCGGCAACCGGCTTGCCGTTCAGCCGAATCCGGGTGCTCCGACGGGTGGCACAGGGACCGACGCCGCTCAAGGAACTCGCCCGCGCGGCCACGATGGATCCGCCCGCGGTCTCGGTGGCGGTCTCCGACCTCGAGTCGGCGGGCTACGTCGTCCGCAAGGTCACCGAGCAGGATCGACGGTGCAAGTACGTGCACCTGACCGATGCCGGGCGCGCGGTGCTCGACGTCGTGGCGGCCGTCCCCGATCCGGCTCCGCCACAACTGCGTTCACTCGACGCCGATCAGCTCCGCCGCCTGCGTGCAGCGTTGGGTCAGGGAGTCGAACCCGCGTCGCCCGCCTGATCGCCTGCCGCACGATCGTCGAGGTCGGGCCGGTGCATCCGGTGACCGACCCCCACGATCGCCAGGCACACCAGTGCCGCCCCCACACCGAACAGGAACATCTCCGGATAGGTCAGGGCGCCGAATGTCTGTGAGAGCCAGGCCAACACGGCCGGGACCGCGAAACCCAGATAGGTGACGCCGTAGAACACCGCGCTCAGACCCGCCAGGTCCTCGGGACCGGATATCCTCTGGACCTCCAACAGCCCCGCGATCATCGCCATGCCGTATCCACAGCCCAGCACGGTCGCGGCGACGAGGGACAGCCAGATCGTCAACACGTGAGCAGCCAACGCCGCCAAGCCCATTCCGATCGCGAGCACCACCAGGGCGCTGACGACCCCGCGGACACCGTCGGGGTCGTCGATGCGGCGCCCCACCGACTGGATACCGAAACCGGCGGCCAGTCCGAGGACACAGCACAGCGCGGCGAAGGCGATGGGCGCACCGGACGTGCGCACCGACATCAACGCCGGGATCACCGCATATGCCGTGGCACACGCACCGAACACCCACGGCGCCACCGGTAACACGACGAGCAGGAACCGTCGGTGCCCGGCCGACGGGATCTTCAGATCGTCGACGAGCCGCCCCGGATTCTGTTGTCGCTCGCGGGTTTCGGGAACCCGCAGGATCAGCAGCACGGCGATGGCGGCGATCGCGATGTTCACCGCATAGGCCAGCACGTGCGGCCACGGTGCCCATTGGGCGAGTGCACCGGCGACGCCCGCGCCAACGCCGAAGCCCGCGGTCAGGCTCATGGCGCCGCGTCGAGCGCCCGCGGCCGCACGGTCACCGGCGCGGACGCTGAGCTCGGTGATCCAGCTACCGCCGACCGCCATCGAAAGTCCCAGGGCCACACCGCTGAACACCCGCCCCACCGACAGCAGCGCGATCGAATGGGCGCCGAACGCCAGGAGCAGCGAGCCGAGTGCGGCGAAGATCGGTGCGGGCAACATCAGTGGTCGGCGACCGAGTCGATCCGAGAGCGGTCCGCCGATGAGTAACGCGGGCACGATGCCGAGGACATAGAGGAACAGCAGCGCATCCACGGCCACGGCGGAGAACTCGCCGCTCTGGCGGTACATCACCAGCAGTGGCGTGAATTCGTTTCCGCCCCAGGCGGAGGCGAACACCGCGAGTGCGACGGCCGGCCAGGTGGCGCGGCGTGCGATGCCCTCGGGAGCGGTGGTCGATGTGGTCGTCAGGGTCATCGCGGATCCCCCGGCAGGTCGTGGACGTCACTGAGGTGACGGCGCAGCGCGGCGTCGAAGCCGTCGGCGTCGCGGCGTTCGATGAGAACGAGGAGTTCGGCGTGGTCGGCGAGGATGCTCTGCGCGATCGCCGGGTCGCGGCGCACGCTCGTGGTGGTCATCCGGCGATGGCGTTCGCCGAGGCCGGTGAAGAAGCCGGCGAGCAGCGCGTTGTCACCGGCGGCCACGATGTGCTGGTGGAATTCGGCGTCGACCCGCGAGAACCGGGCGATGTCGTCGTGTTCGACGAGCCGGTGCTCCTCGAGATTGCGGCGCAGCGACTCGACGAGTCGTGCCGTCGCCGAATCGGCGGCGACGACCGCGCGCACCGCATGGCCCTCGAGGAGTTGGCGTGCGTCGACGACGTCGCGGGCATCGCGGTCGGTGACCGGAACCACGAGGGCCCCACGTTTGGGATAGAGGCGCATCCACCCCTCGGCCTGCAGACGCAGGAAGGCCTCGCGGACCGGGGTGCGACTGACCTCGCAGCGCTGGGCGACCTCCCCCTCGCTGATCAGCTCGCCGCCGGAGATCTCGTTGGTCAGGATCAGCTCCTTGACCTCGTCATACACCCGATCGGAGGCCGAGGCAGCAGACGAATACAACATAGACACAAGTTGCATGCTAGCCGCCGGACCACAGCAGCCACCACCGATTTGTTGCCTGGATCACCGCACCCGGACCACTGTGACCGGGGAGTGATGCGCGAGTGGGAGACTTTCAGTCATCCCGCGGCCGGTCCACACGACCGCGCGGTCCACGCGCCGGATCGTCATCGTCGCCGATTCGCGCTCACAGCCGGTGGCGTCGTCGCCACCCGAGCAGGAGGACATGACCGTGACGAGCACGGAAGACAACACCGCACACCGCATCGGCGAACCGACCATCGCCGATCATCCGATCACCGACGAGGAGATCTTCCTGGCCCACGTGGGCGGCAAACTCTCGGTGGAACTGCGCTCCCCGATCCAGACCCAACGAGATCTGTCGATCGCCTACACCCCCGGCGTGGCCCAGGTCTCGCGCGCGATCGACACCGAAGCCGAGCTGGTCAACAAATACACCTGGACCGATCGACTCGTCGCCGTGGTCAGCGACGGCTCGGCGGTCCTGGGGCTCGGCGACATCGGTCCGCGCGCATCGCTGCCGGTGATGGAGGGCAAGTCGGCGCTGTTCCGGACGTTCGCCGGGCTCAACTCGATCCCGATCGTCCTCGACACCAAGGACCCCGACGAGATCGTCGAGACGCTGGTGCGTCTGCGCCCGAGCTTCGGTGCGGTGAACCTCGAGGACATCTCCGCGCCGCGCTGCTTCGAGATCGAACGACGCGTCATCGAGGCCCTCGACTGCCCGGTCATGCACGACGACCAGCACGGCACCGCGATCGTCGTGCTCGCCGCGCTCAAGGGCGCGGTCCGTTTGCTCGACCGCGGGCTCACCGACCTGCGGGTGGTGATCTCCGGTGCCGGCGCCGCCGGCGTCGCGTGCGCCAACATCCTTCTCGCATCCGGGATCTCCGACGTCGTCGTGCTCGACTCGAAGGGCATCGTGTCGGAGGGCCGCGACGGTCTCAACGAGTTCAAGGAGGATCTCGCCGCGCGCACCAACCCACGCGGACTCCTCGGCGGTGCGGCCGAGGCGCTCGCCGGCGCGGACGTGTTCATCGGGGTGTCGGCGGGCACGATCGACGAGAGTGTGATCGCGTCGATGAACGACGACGCCATCATCTTCGCGCTGTCCAACCCGGACCCGGAGATCCACCCGGAGATCGCCGCCAAGCACGCCGCGGTTGTCGCCACCGGGCGCAGCGACTTCCCGAATCAGATCAACAACGTGCTCGCCTTCCCCGGGGTGTTCGCCGGGGCGCTCGACGCCGGTGCCACCCGCATCACCGAGAGTATGAAACTGGCTGCCGCAGAGGCGATTCTGTCGGTGGTTGCCGAGGATCTCGCGGTGGACAAGATCGTGCCGAGCCCGCTCGACCCGCGGGTCGCACCGGCGGTGGCCGCGGCCGTCGCGGCAGCGGCGAGCGCCGAGGACTGACCCACCGCGCCGACAACTCGCCGAACGTGAGTCGACGGCGAACACCGGCCGATCAGTCGGATTCTTCGCGGTCCTGCCACGTGCACAGGCAGATCTCGTTGCCCTCGGCGTCGGCGAGCACCCAGAACGACGGAGCGTAGGCGTCGGTGACCAGGTGTCCGCCGGCGTCGATGGCCGCAGCCATCCGTTCCTGCACCTCATCGTGCGGAAGCCATAGGTCGACGTGCATCCGACTGCGTTGCGGCCGTGGCGAATCCATCTGCTGGAACCAGACCGCGGGAAGAATGCCGGTGGGGTCGACGAGGTCGAGCGTGTCGTCGGGGTCGTCGTCGTAGCCGAGGATCGTCTTCCAGAACGAGCGGATCGCGGTGATGTCCAGAGCGTCGATCGCGAGTTCGAAACGCGCGGGCGGAGCGGCGAACGGTTCGAGATCCATCTCGCGGGCGATGTCGGCGATCCGGTTCGCCAATGCGACGTCGGCATCGGTCATCCGATGCTCGCTGTGCGTGGTGAGGGACAGGTGCACCGACCCGTAGCGCAGATCGATGTCGGGATGGTGGTTGGCCTCCTCGGCGGCGTCGATGATGCGCGCGACGAATCGCCCGCCGGTCACCATGTTCCGGGTCCGGTAAGCCACCTGCAGGGCGTTGGCGATGACCCGCCACGGGTCGGCGACGGCGGCGGTGACCTCGGCGGCGGTCAGTGGGGTGTAGGAGTTGTCGCTCATTACCCGACCATACGGCCGATCACCGTTGACGAACACCGTCGTTTCGGGCATCGCCGGGATTACGCTGCTCTCATGCTGATCCCGGCCCGGCTGATGCCACGGATCGTCGAGGGAGAGGTCGACCTGGCCTTCCGTCGGTGGTCGGCGCCGCGTCTGCATCCCGGTTCGCGATTCGTCAGTCAGGGTGAACTCATCGAGATCACGTCGGTCGAGCAGGTCACCGATTCCGAGATCTCCGACGCCGACGCGCACCGCGCCGGTTTCGACACCGCCGAACAGGCACGTAAAGCCTTGCGCCGCACCGATGATCCCGTCTTCCGCATCGGCTTGCGGCACGCCGGTCCCGACCCACGGATCGCCTTGCGCAACGATGCAGCGCTCTCCGCGGCCGATCTCGCCGATCTGCGCACACGCCTGGATCGGCTCGATTCCCGCGCACCGCACGGCCCGTGGACGCGAGAAGTACTGACGCTCATCGCCCGTCGACCGGGAGTCGTGTCCACCGAACTGGCCGCCGAGGTGGGCCGTCCGCGGCCGGATTTCAAGCTCGACGTGCGCAAACTCAAGAAGCTCGGACTCACCCACAGCCTCGAGGTCGGCTACGAGTTGTCACCGCGGGGTGAGGAATTCCTTCGTCGCGAGTCCCCCAGCGAGTAGGTGTCGAGCCCATAATCGGATCCATGCCCTCGCCGCCGCCGGCCCGCTACCTCCTGCGTGCCAAGGAACTCGTCGACGCGCGGTTCGCCGAGCCGCTGACCGTCGACGACATGGCAGCCGCCGCCCGACTCTCACGCGCACACTTCTCCCGCGCATTCACCTCGGCCTACGGCGAGACCCCGCACGCCTATCTGCAGACCCGACGACTCGAACGCGCGGCGTCGATGCTGCGCAACACCGATCGCAGTGTCACCGACATCTGCATCGCCGTCGGGCTCCGCAGTGTCGGTTCGTTCACGACGAGCTTCGCCCGCGCCTACGGCAAGACCCCGACCGCCTATCGCGCGTCGTTCCCGCCCGCGGGCGATCAAGCCCATGTGCCGGCATGTGTCCTGCGCGTGTTCACCCGGCCGGCGCCCACCTCCCGCACGGCCGACCCGAACACAGCACAGGGGAAGAAGACCACGCACACCGCGGACTCCTAGGCTGAGATCACTCGAGAACCACCTCTCGACGAGCACCAACCAGGAAGGCTCACATCATGATTCGCATCGCCAGCGCTCAGCTCTGGGTGCACGACCAGGACGCCGCACTCGACTTCTGGACCGGCAAGGTCGGCCTCGAGGTCCGCCAGGACGTGACGATGCCCGAGATGGGCGGCTTCCGGTGGCTGACCGTCGGCCCGCCCGGACAGGACGACGTGTCGATCGTCCTGATGGCCATCCCTGGTCCGCCGATGATCGACGGCACCACGCAGACCGAGATCGCCGATCTCACCGCCAAGGGCTTCGCCGGCACCATCTTCCTCACCACCGACAACTGCCAGGCCGCCTACGAGGATCTGTCGGCACGCGGCGTCGAATTCACCGAGGCACCGGAGTCGCGGCCGTACGGCATCGATGCGGGCTTCCGTGATCCGTCGGGCAACAGCGTGCGGTTGACCCAGATTTCCGAGCAATTCGCGGCGTCGTAGGCGTCATACTCACACGATGACCACACGTCATCGGGCGCGGATGCGGACCCTGATCGTCGCGGCGGCGGCACTTCTGGCGGCAGTGGGCGGGGGCGTCCTCGGCGCCACCGCGGCATCGGCCGCCCCGTTTCCGGTGACCACCGACGTCATCGCCGCACAGGCCGCGGGCTATCTACGTCCGGCGACCACCTCACCCCCGGGCGCCAACCTCGACCACTGCACCGACCGCCACGGCCGAGATCCGGTGATCCTGCTGCACGGCACCGCGTCGAACCAGCTCTCGGCGTGGGCCTATCTCGCTCCGACGCTGGCCAACGCCGGTTTCTGCGTGTTCAGTCTGACCTACGGACAGACGCCGTGGAGCGCGAACATCGGGGCGCTGGTCGACAAGTCCGAGTCGACGCGCGAGGTGGCGTCGTTCATCGACGCGGTGCGCGCACGGACCGGCGCGACGAAGGTCGACCTCGTCGGGCACTCGCAAGGTGGGGCGATCGCGCAACTGGTCACCCAGGTGCCCGGCAAGGCCGATCAGATCGCGACGATCGTCGACGTGTCGGCGCCCAACCGCGGGTATTCGAACTCTCCATGGGCGCCCCGGACCGCCCCGCCGCCGACCGGCCAGGGCGACAACGGGCCCCTGCACCCGGGAATCCGCTACGTCAACCTCGCCAGCACCCACGACGAGGTGGTGTTTCCGCTGGCCAACGCACTGATGGACCCGGCGCCCAATGTCACCAACATCGTCGTCGAGTCGGTATGTCCGCACTCGGTGGTCGGGCATCTGGGGATGATCTACTCCCCGACCGTCGGCGCCCTGGTGCAGGGCGCCCTCGATCCGCGGCGTCCGGTGCCCGTGCCGTGCGGCGCGGACTTTCCCGCCTGATCCGAGGCGGTTTTTGTTCGGCGCCCGCGACTCGCTACACTCGTCAGCGCTGCCTAGCGCAGCACGCCGCCCTAGCTCAGTCGGTAGAGCAATTCACTCGTAATGAATAGGTCAGGGGTTCGATTCCCCTGGGCGGCTCCACAACCAGCGGGTTTACCGATTCGGCTCCCCCGGATCGGCACTGACACACACTTTACCCACCCGGAACCGTGCCCGACCGGGATCTTTTGCGAGCCGCTACCGAGAGCGTCCGCGTGCTCATGCGCCGGCGCCAGGCGAACGCGATGGCCACCAATCCGGCGTGGGTGCCACCGGACCCCGAGCTGATGGCGCTGGCCGTCGAGGTCAACGGAGTAACCCTTCGGCAAACGAGCCGAGGCAGACGACCTCCGGGGCCGTCTCGCCGCGGTCCTGGGCGATGACTGGGAGCCGTTAGATGGTCCACGAATGTGGTCCACAATCGCTTCCCCGATGTGGTCCACATTGGTGGACTACGATCATGAGCGGATACGAGCTGAGGATCACGACCAGCGCGGCAAAGTCGCTGGGCAAGCTCCCTCGCGTCGAGCAGAAGCTCATCAGCGACTCGATCAAGTCGCTGCCCGACAATCCGCGTCCGCACGGCGTGGCCAAGCTGTCGGGACCACCGACAGCTACCGCATCCGCGTCGGCAACTACCACGTCTACACCATTGACGACGGCGAACTCGTCATCGTGGTCGTTCGTATCGGCCACCGAAGGGAGGTCTACACCCGACGAGCTATTCCATCCGCGAGGCGAAGGCCAAGCTGTCCGAGCTGATCCGAGACGCCGACGATGAGCCAACGGTGATCTCGAACCACGGCAAGCCGGCCGCGATCGTGCTGTCGCCGGAACGCTACGACGGCCTGCTTGATGAGATCGAAGACCTCCGAGATCGGCTGGCCGTGTACGAATCCCGCGACGAGCCGACTGTCCTCTTCCGAGGCACTGGACCGACTCTTGTGGAGTGTGCCCCTTCTCGTTTGGAGGCAGGGAAACGTTCCCCTTAACACGATTGGGAGTACTCCTGCAGGCAGTACAAAACCGCATGCATGACCAGGAAGCGCGATCAGGGCCGTTGGTGGTTGTGCCGGGTGTCCCTCGCAGCGGCCCGCGCATACCGGGACCCCTCTCAGCGCCGGGATTACGTGGTGTCGAGGGCGACCGCCACCGGGAACGGTGATTCCACCGTCACCTCGCCGCTGTGCTGGTCACCGACATACCCATTGGGGCCCAGCGTGAGAACGGTGATGGTGGCCGGGGAATCAAGGTCGACGATCCAATAGTGGGCAATGCCGGCGTCGGCGTATTCACTGCGCTTCATCACGTGATCGGTGCGTCGCGAGCCCGGCGAGACAACCTCAACGGCCAACATCACCTGGTCAGCGGTAATCATCGAGTCATCGGCATCGGTGCGCCGGACAATCACATCAGGAATCCGCACCGTTGCCGGCGTGGCCGCGTCGATGACCACCTCGACCTCTTGCAACGCCTCGAAGCCGTCCGGAAGCTGCGCGGCCAACTGCTGCCACAACCGGGACGCCGCGCGGGAATGTGCGGGGGTGGGACGGGGAGACGCGCCCGCCAGGCCTTCCTGAAGCTCGACCCGCCGCTCGGGTGTCTCCGGCAACGCACGCCACTGCTTCAGCGACATCAGCTGGGGATACGCGGAAGCGGTCATACCCAACGATTCTAGGCACGGCAGCGGCTCTCCGAGGCCCCTCACTACAAGCTCTCATTGGCCGCTTCGTCGGCGCGTCGCGCAAGCGATTCATCGCCGTTATCCCGTCGAGCGCGTCCGAGGCGGGCTCGCGGACGTAGGCCGATTCCCGGGCCAGTGCGCCGTTGAACCGCTCCACCTTCCCGTTCGTGCGAAGCGTGTAGGGCTTGGTCGGGCTGTGCCGGGACCGACGTCGCGTCAACTCCACCAGTGCCGAGTCGCCACGTCGACCGCCAGCAGGACGATCAACGCGGCGAGCACGATGAGGATCGGCCACAGCGGACCTTCGTCGCCACTCTGGGATGCCAGGGGTCGGTCGTCCGGCCGCCAGGGCGGCGGGGGCGGGAAGGTGGACATGTCCACGGCGATGGCCGCCCCAGCCGTTCCGCGATGAACCCGACATCTGTCAGTCATGGTGTCCTCCTTACCTTCTCGTCGTGACGATGTTCGCCATATCTTCTAGCATTCGTTGGCGAAGATCGCTAGCACTATTCGGTCCGTGGTGCTATTTTGGTGTCGACAGCATCCTTTGCCGCCGGAGGTGAACGATGACAACTGTTGTAGGAGAGCAACTCTCGACCGACTTCGACGCGGGCGAGAGCATCCGGACTGCGACCAACGCCCGTCCGGCCGCAGGCTTTTGCCGTCCAATTCTCGACGAGAGCATCGCCTGGTCGGCAGCGGATCGGACGTGGTTGGTGCGGCACGGAATCGAGGTCTGTGAACTCCCTCGTCCACGTCGGCTCGACCGGTCGGTGCACGCAGAACAGCGCGTCGTCCGGTCGCGTTCAGGCGAAGCAAGTCACGAACTCGCCGGTCTTGGCGATGGGCGCAGGCCCGACCGGCCGTCACCACATCAACGTGACCCTCCGCGCCGACCGCACACCACGACAACCGTTGTCCGACAGAGGAGGTGGTTATCGAACAAGGTCCGAGACGAACACATCAACCAAACATGACGCGCGACGACCGGGTCGCTCACGACACACTGTTTCCGACACGGCTCCGACCACTCCCCCACGGAGTTGGCGGGCACCGCCCTGATGGGCGAGCAGGACACGGACGTGACCGATCCGGTCGTCGCCTTTGTGTTCGGCGGGGTCATGTGTACCGGGCGGGGTCGTGGTCCGATCGCACGCCGGGCCTCGCCCGAATCCGGGCGCGGTGCACTACGCTTCGGCTCATGCGACACGTCGAATCGCCGGTTACGCCGACCACGGAGTGTGCGTGGACATCGTCGCGATAATCCTGTCGCTCGCCGCGGCACTGCTGTTCGCGATCGCATCGGTGCTCCAGGCCGCCGGCACCCGAGGGCTGCCCGACGACGGCGCCGTCGGTGCCGGTTTCTTCGTCGCCCTCTTCCGACGCAAGACGTGGCTGGCGGGTATCGCCGCCGACATCCTCGGATTCGTCGTCCAGGCCTGGGCCTTGGCGGTCGGCAGCCTGATGCTGGTGCAGCCGTTGCTGGTCACCGCGTTACTGTTCGCCCTGCCGATGGGCGCCTACTCCGAACGTCGGATGCTCACCGCGCGCGAATGGACGTGGGCTGCACTGTTGACCGCATCACTGGTGGTGTTCATGCTGCTCGGGCAACCCACCGAGGGCATCGACGATCCGCCGTTCGGCGACTGGATCATCCCGCTCGCCGTGATGATCCCCGTCGTGATCGTCTGCGTGGCAGGCGGCTCACGACTGCCACACGGCACATGGCGATCACTCACACTGGCCATCGGCGCCGGCGTCCTCCTCGGCCTCTCGGCACCGCTCACCAAGACCGGGATCGCCGCATTCCGCGACGGGCTACTCGACGGACTCGCCAGTTGGGAGTTCTGGGCGATGGCGGTCACCGCGACGCTCGGCACCCTGTGGCAGCAATCCAGCTATCAGGCCGGCGACGTCCAGACCAGCCTGCCCGCGGTCACCGTCCTCAAACCGATCATCGCAATGTCGTTGGGACTGACCATCTATGACGAGGCCCTCCGCGTCGGAAACGCGGGCGACATCGCGATCTTCGTCGCCCTCGGCGTGATGCTGCTGTCGACGATCATGCTGGGTCGGCTCTCGGCTCCACCCGAGGCCGCACCGTCAGAGGTCGAGTACCGGCCGGCCCAGTGAGCGCAACCCTTATCGACTGTCGGTACAGCCGTGCGTGTCGCCCCGCCGACGCGCACGGAACGCCGAACTCGCCAAGTCCCACACCACGTACACGACCATCGCGATGATGGCGAAGACCAACCCGTCCTTCACCGACTCCCAGAAGGCCTGATGGGTGAACGTCAGATCGATGATCGTCACCGCGACGAATAACAGCAGCGCCGCCTCGACGATTCTTCGAAGATCCCCCGCGTTGGTCATGCGGCGATCGTAAGGCACCGCATGGGCGATCAGGCTGCGGGCTGCTGCTGATCGCTCACAGTGGAGGCACCGGTGCCGCCAGTCGTCGCGGACCCTACCGCCGGTGAGCTCGACGGCGTCGACGAGGACGAGTCGTCGGTGATCGGTGCCGTGTTCGCGGCACCCTGGTCACCCGTGGCACCGCCGGCCTGATCACCGGCGTCGGCCTGCCCGGACGGGGTCGTCACGACCGGCGCGGGTGCCGGCGTGTCTTGGTGCGGTGCAGTCTGATCCGTATCCGTCGAGCCGGTGGCACGAGTGGTTTCGCCGGCCGCGGGAGCGGCCGCCGGGATGGTCGAGGTGGGCGTCCCTGCGGTCTGTCCACCATCCCCGGCATCGCTTGTCGCGGTATTCGCGGTGGACGCGTCATTGGTCGGAGAGTCGCCGGCCGACACGCTCATCAGCTCGGGCTGCACCGACCGCAACGCCGACACCGGGACCGTCGCGCTCGTCGGCGACGCAGAGATCAGGTTGCCGGTGTTGAACGCCGGGATGGTGAACAGATCGAAGAAGTTGAACGACGAGACGTCGAAGGTCGGGATGATCTGCTGAAGCGACGTCGGGGCGCCGAGCGTCAGGGTGGGCAGGCTCAGGTAGTTGACGTAGTCGGGGCCGTTGGTGCCGTGTGCTTTGAACGTTCCAGGGAACAACACGAGCGACGAACCCAGCCAGGAAATCTGTATCGGGCCGGTGTATCCGTAGTCGCTGGTCAAGGCGAGGTTGGCGCCAGAACCGTTCAGCGTCAGACGCAGAAAATCGTCGGCGAGGTAAATCGGATTGCCGGTCAGAGCGTCGACCACGACCTGACCCAGCCGCGAGCTGTCAGACAGGAGGGTGAGCAGCGAGGCCGGGTTGGTCAGAGCGAGCTCTACGCGACCGTCAGGCTTGTCGTACCGAAGGTCCACCGTCGCTGCGATGTTCGCACATGACCCTGCGGTTGAGGAGTTGGCCACTGCGAGGCCGCCGAAGCAGAGAATCACGTCTTGAGGCAAAAGGCTCTCAACAGAGTCAGCCAGATTCAGTTCCTCAAGGAGATCGTAGATAAAGTCAGGCAGGTAGTTCTCGAGATCGTGCACACCTGCCGTAGCCACCGCTATCCCGAGCACCGCCAGGGCGAACGTACTGTTACTACCACCGAGCGCTGCTCCCGCTGCCAGACCCGGGCCTATTGCAATCGTGGTCGAGTTGCCCACTCTGGAGTCGTACCACTCGAGGAACTGCTCAGTGAGTCCCTCTGTCAGGATAGTGCTGTTCAGCAATGCTTCAATCGCATCCCGGATCTCGCCGGCTGGGTCCAGGGAGACCCCACCAAGAGCGCTCGTCGACTCGATCCCCAGCGCCGCGATCACCTCATCCAGGGTCGCGGTCGACCAGTCGTGGATGCTCGCCAGGCCGCTGGTCACCTGCGGAATCGAGGCCTGTGCCTGGCCGTCACCGAAGGCCAGACCGGCTGTCAGGGTGGCCGACGCCGCAAGGGCGGTGGCACCCAAAGCCACACGGCGGGTGGCGGGTTCGCGTACGAGGCTGTGTCTTCCCATGGATCGGCTCCTTCAATCCGGTGTGCGGTTGGAGAAGGAGCCCCCCGACTTCCCCGTCGTGCACCGGCGACATTAATCCAGACAAACCACCCTCAAGCGTCAAATGGCAAAATCTCTCTCAGGATCGTCTGGCCGGGCGACAGATCGAAACCCGCTGGGGACAGCCGACTGTGGCAGGATTACCTCGGGAATCCGGCCACAGATGATTCAGTTTTCTCTCAGTTTATTCACAGGTATGTGGACGTCAGGCAGCGAACACCTCCAAGCGCCGGGACTGCTCCACCGACGAGTAGTGCGACGCGTCGCCCTGGAGAATCCGGCTGCTCTGGCCGTGGATGTCGACGGGTACGTCACCGGCGAGTGTGATCCGATGCAGTTGACGTTTCTGGTCACCGAAGTCGGAGATCCCGTAGTGCTGGGTGGCGCGGTTGTCCCAGATGACCAGGTCACCGTAGCTCCAGTTCCATCGGAAGGTGTTCTCCAGCTTGGTGATCCGATCCTGCAGTAAGTGGTAGAGGTTCGCGAACTCCGAGGCCTTGAGTCCACGGAACTCCTTGGCGAAATGCCCCAGGAGGAGACTGCGCTCACCGGTTTCGGGATGCACGCGCACCACGGGATGCAGGGTCTCGTACTCGGTACTGGTGAACTCGGCGTAGTGCTCCTGCTTCTGGACGACGTCGATACCGCCCGACGGCTCCTTCTGGCTGACGTAATCGTAGAGGTTGGAGTGAGTGGCCCAGAGATTCTCGACGAGCGCCCGCAGCGGCGTGGGCAACTGCTCGTAGGCGGCGACCGTGGAAGCCCATGTGGTCGCACCGCCGTAGGTCGGCAGCACGATCGGGCGCAGCAGCGACGCCTTGGGGATGCGGTCGACGAAGGTGACGTCGGAGTGCCAGCTGTTGGCGGCTCCCTCGATCGTCAGCAACTGGTCGCCGCGAGAGGTGACCGTCGGATGCGGCGCGGTCGGCTCACCGAGCAGCGAGGCGAACGCATACTGACTTGCATCGTCGAGATGTTCCTGCCCCGAGAACGCCACCACCTTGTTCACGGCGAGAGCGGTGCGGATGGCCTCGACCTGCTCGGTCGAGACGTCCCCACCGAGGCGCACACCGTCGATCTTGGCGCCGATATGCTCCCCCAGCTTGGTGACAGTGATGCCTGCGTCCTGGTAGAGCTGTTCGGCGGCGGCCGCGCGGTCGGTGCGGGCATCGATTTGAGCCAATGTCATTGCGATCACCTTTCGTTCGTCGCCACCCACTCTCCGTGGACGCGCGGCGAACACGCATGATCTGGCTCAGGGTGATTCCAACCTTCATGGCCGCCGACGGATCACACCCGCGGAGTCAGCTCGACAATCGCGATGGGACGCGTGGTCTTGCTCTGATACTGCGCGTAGCGCCCGTTGTTGACGTCGTCGACGAGGTCCCAGCGTCGGGCGTAGTCGGGGTCGTCCGGATAGGTGGCGCGGGCGGTGACCGGAACATGACGACGGCCGACCTGGATCTCGACGTCCGGGATGGCCTTCAGGTTGGCGAGCCATGCGGGCGGGCGCGGTGATCCGCCGTTGGAGGCGACGACGAGATAGGTCTCGTCGTCACGGGCATAGGTCAACGCCGTCGTCCGTGGCTGCCCGCTCTTGCGTCCGGTCATGTGCAGCAGCAGGGTCGGGTTACCCATCAGCAGACGGCGCCCGATCAGACCATGACTGTGCTGGTAGATCCACTGATGCGCCTTGAGCACGGTGACGAACAGGTCGGTCGACACCGACACGAGGGCGCTACCTACTTCGGCTCGTCGACCGGCGAGCCGCCACCCTCGGTGTCGTCGCTGGCGGTCGCGCTGGCGTCGTCGGACTCGTCCTCGTCCTTGGCCAGCGGGTCATAGCCGGGGACGCCCTCGAGCACGGTGAGTTCGTTGTCGATCGCGGCCTCGACCGCCTTGGCCTCGTCCTTGATCTTCTTGATGAACTCGGACATGTCGTCACTCCTCGTCACAGTTCGCCCGGGCCGCGGTGCACCGGGCAGACCTTCAGCGTATCGGAGCACGCCCGGTGGGCGGATTGTGACGCCCGGTCGACGGGATATGGCGCCCGGTCGATGGTCGTTGATGGTGCGGCGTGGCGGATGCGGAGGCGGCTGGTCTCGAGACCTGTTGCGGTGGTGATGATTCCGGTGCCCGTGGGACCGGATACTCACCGGTGCAACGGGTCTCGAGGCTCCGTCGCTATCGCTCCTCCGCACCTCGACCATCGGAGTGGGATGGTCGGGTGTCGGGCAGGAGTGATCGACCATCAGGGCGGGATGGTCGGGTGTCGGGCGGGATCGAGCGGGGGGATCAGGCCCGCTTCAGGGTCGGGTCCTCCTCGTAGACCTCCTTGATGAGCGACATGTCGAAGATCTGCTCGGGCTTGATCTGGTAGCCGGCCTTGGCAAGGGCTTCGATGTTCTCGGCGATCAGCGCGTCGGTCATGGTGAGCAACCCGTTGGCCTTGGTGTCGTCGGAGACGACGAGGGTGTTCTGGGCGGTCGCTTCCTTGACCTGTTCGGCCTCATCGAGACCAAGATCCTTGCCGTACTTGGTGACGGCGAGTTTCGCCGAGCCCGCGGGATCGGCGATGGCGTCGTACCACCCCTGGATATCAGCCTTGAGGAAGGCTTTCAGCTTGTCGCGCTCGTTGTCGATGGTCTCCTGGCGCACGACGAGGGTTTCGGCGACGAGCGGTAGGTTGAAGTCCGCGAAGAGGAACGCCTTGTTCTCGAAACCCTGCTCGGCCAACGTGATCGGCTCGTTGGTGATGTAGGCGACCCAGCCGTCGACCTCACCCTTGGTCAGCGGGGTGGGATCGTATTGCACGGTGATCTTCTGGACGTCGGATTCGGTCAGCCCGTTCGCGGTGAGCAGCGCCTTGAAGACGTTCTCGTTGGAGGCCTGCACACCGATCTTCTTACCCTTCATCTCCTGCGGGGTGTTGATGGGCTTGGCCGCCGAGGAGACGATGCAGAATGGATTCTTCTGGAAGGTCGCCGCAACGGTTTTCAGCTTCGCCCCCTGCAGGATGACCGGAGCGGTGAGCTGTGGGGCGGTCATGCCGATCCACACCTTGTTCGACGTCAGACCCGTCTCCACCCCGGTACCCGCACCACCGCCGGTGAGCAGTTCCGGCGTGCCGACGCCCGCCTTCTGGTAGTAACCCTTCTCCAATGCCCAGTATTCGCCGGCGAATTCGATGTTCTTCTGCCACGACAGCTGCACCTTCGGGTTGGTCGACGACGCGCCGCTGCCGCCCGAGCTGCCGCTGCTACAGGCCGACAGCACACCGGCGGCGCCGAGCGCACCCGCTGCCCCACCCGCCATCAGCGTGTAACGAAGAAAGGATCGGCGGTCGAATCCGGCGCTACGACCGGCGGTTCCGCGCTGAGGTGTGTGGTGCTGATTCATGGTGTGGTGTCCCCTCTTTCCGGGCTGTCCCGGGTCTTTTACCTGTTGGTTACTCCCGGGGCGGCAATGGCCCGGGACGGTGGTTCGATCAGTTCTCGCTCATGCCCATCTGCCGCAGCACCACCGTCTCGATCACGCCGACGACGGCGTAGACGACGATCGACGACACCGTGATCACCACGACCGATGCCCACAACTGGTCGTAGGCTGCGGCCGGAAGGGCTTGCTGCAGAGTGGCTCCCAGACCCTTGTTGGTTCCGAGCCACTCGGCGACGGTCGCGCCGATGAACGCGCCGGGCACCGACACCTTGGCCGCGCTGAACAGTGCGGGCACCGCCGACGGCACGGCTGAGCGCCGCAGCGCGGTCCATCGACCACCGCCGTAGACGGCGATGACGTCGTCGAGGTGCCTGGGCGCGTTGGCGAGCCCGGTCATGATCATGACCAGTGCCGGGAAGAATACGACGATTCCACCCATCACCGCGACGACCGCGACACCGCGTCCGACGACGAGCGTGATCAGCGGGGTCATCGCGACCAGCGGCACCGACCGCAGGAGCATCGCTATCGGCATGAATGTCTGTGCGGCCGGACGATATACGACGAACAGTGCGGCGGCGAGCACGGCGGCGATCATGCCGGTGACAAAACCCACCGCCGCATCCTTGAGGGTGATCCACAGGTCGGCGAGGATCTGGTGACGCGAATCCGCCGCGTCGGGTGCGGTGAAGAGATATGCGTAGACGTCGGCCGGCGTGCGTCCGATGATGGGCCCGATGTCGGGGAATGCCAAGAGGAACAACCACCAGATCACCAGGATCAGGATCAGCGAGGCGAGCAGCGACCCGAGGAATCTCGCGACCGCCCACAGACTTCCCGCTCCGGCGCTCATCCGAGCACCGCCAGACCCGTCGACCACCGCGTGACGAACCGCGCCACCACCGCGACGATCGCGTAACCGATGCCTGCCACCAGCCCGGCGAGCAACGCGATCGCCCACACCTGTGGGATGTCACCGGCCTGCTGGGCGATGATCATTGCCGGTCCGGCACCTTGCTCGGGCATAGCGAGGAACTCACCGAGCACCGCGCCCAGCACGGCGGCAGGGGCGGCGATCTTGATGGCGGCCAACGTATTCGGGAGCGCGGCGACCGAGCGGACCCGCCACAGCTGCACGAGACGTCCGCCGCCATAGACCCGAACCAGATCAAGACTGCCCTTGTGCGGCGAACGCAACCCCGACAGGGTGCCGATCATCGTCGTGAAGAACACCGAGATCGCCGCGAGGAACACGATCATCGTCTGCACCTGCGCGAAGGCCACCTGAACGATCGGCGCGACGGCGATGATCGGCGTGCAGTAGGAGATGATCGCGAGTTGGGTGGCGAGACCCTCGACCGGCGGCACGACGATCACCAGCACCGCGAGCGCGATCGCCAGCGCGTTGCCCCAGAGGAATCCGCGTAACGCGAGCGAGATGGTCGCCGAGAAATTGTCGACGTAGAACGCAGAACCCTTGTCGCCGATGGCCGTACACACCGCCTACGGGGTGGGGATGGTGCCGTGGAACCACTGCAGGGCACCCGCCATCCACCACAGGAGAATCAGACCGACGATGCCGATCGCGCCCGCGGCCCACCGGTCGGCACCCGCGCGCGACGCCGAGATGCTAGCCACCCACAGCCTCCGTGGCATCGACGGCCGAATCGGCGTCCTTCGCGCCGAACAGCAAGCCCGAGAGGTGATCGTGAATCGCGTGGAACTCGGGTGTGCGCATCATCTCCGGGGTCCGGGGGCGCGGCAGATCGATGCGCACCGTCTCGATGACGCGTCCGGGCCGTGGACTCATCACCGCGACCACGTCGGAAAGGAACACCGCCTCGGCGATCCCATGGGTGACCATCAGTGTGGTGGCGGGCTTCTCGGTCCAGATCCGCAGCAATTCGATGTTGAGTCGTTGGCGGGTCATGTCGTCGAGCGCACCGAACGGCTCGTCGAGCAACAACGCGGTGGGGCGCACGACCAGCGCGCGGGCGATCGAAACCCGTTGGCGCATACCGCCGGAGAGCACCGCGGGTTTGGCCTTCTCGAATCCCGTGAGCCCGACGAGTTCGATGAGGTCGGCGACGAGACCGTCGGCGGCGGGCATGCGACCCACCTGCAATGGCAGCTTGATGTTCGACTCCACCGACCGCCACGGCAGCAGCGCCGAGTCCTGGAAGGCGATGCCGAGCTCGTGATTGCGTTGCAACTCCTTCGGGCTCTGCCCGTTCATCAGTACCGTCCCCGACGTCGGGGACTCCAGCCCCGCGAGGATGCGCAGAACCGTGGATTTTCCGCAGCCCGAGGGCCCCAGGAGAGACAGGAACTCCCCTTCCGAGGTCTTGAGGTCGACCTCGGCGAGCGCGGTCACCGTCGACGATCCGCGGATCGTCCGAGTGGTGAATTCCTTGGTGAGTCCGGTGATGTCGAGTCCGGTGCCGGGTGGGCGCGGCGTGGCGGGAACCATGCGACGCCACATTAGGAGGGCGTCGTTTCTGTCGGGTTACCGACGCGTAACCGAGTTCGTCCACCTGAACGACGCACGCCCCGTATTCAGGTCCCCGTGCCCTAGCGTGTGAGCCGTCGCAGTAGGAGGGGAATCAGCAGGAGGGGAACGATGAACGCACCGCAGCACCATCCGGGCCAGCCGTATCCGCAACAGCCGTACGCGGGTCCGCCACAGCCGTACCCGCAACCACAGCCATACCCGCAGCAACCGTATGCCGGGCCGTACGCGGGTCAGCCCCACCCGCCGGGCGCGTACCTCGCTACACCGCCGGGCGCGCACCGCGCTACACCAACGGACGCGTACCGCGCTACACCAACGGACGCGTACCGCGCTGCACCAACGGGCGCGTACCGCGCGGTCTTCAAGCGGCACACCGGGATGGTGGTCTTGGCGCTGACCAGCCCCACACAGACGGTCGGCACCTGGCCCGAGATCCGCAAGGCCTTCTGGGCGGCACAGACGCACTGCCTCACGCTGGGCTGGTGGGGCATCATCTCGTGTCTCGCCTACAACTGGATCGCGATCTTCGGCAACATCTCCGAACTCAACCGGGTCCGCGAACTCGCCAAGCGCAACGGCGACGTCTGAGCGAGGGCCCGATCGCGCGGACTCACACCCGTTCGGTCGCACGCATCGCCAGCCCGATCCGTGCGACCATCGCATCGACGGCGAACTTGGGTTTGACGTTGACGTCGAGCGCCTCGCGGCATTCGAGCACCGCCTCCACGCATCGCAACAACTGTTCGGGACTGGCATACGAGGCCATCGGCCGCGTGGTGTCGTCGGTCTTGTCGGGGTGCATCGCGGTCACCTGGGCGCCCATCGACAGCACCAGAGCGTCGCGATAGAGGGCGGCAAGGTCGACCAGAGCCCGATCGAGGACGTCACGACCGACCCGTGTGGCGCGTGACTTCTGGCGCCTCTCCAGTTCTTTCAGTGCCCCGGCGCTCCCGCGTGGCGCACGGGCGGTGCCCTTGCCGGTTCCGCCGGCACCGAGGGCGGTCTTGAGTTCCTCGGTCTCGGCCTCGTCGAGTTCGGCACTGATCGCCTTGGCCGCGGTCTCGGCCGAGCGCACGAGATCCTCGGCCGCCTTGTACGCCGTCGAGTCTCGGGTGGCCGCCCGCGCGATCCCGAGCGCCGATTCCCGTTGTGCGCGGGCGTCGGGGTCGGTGGCCAGGCGCTTCGCGCGCCCGATGTGGCCGCCACAGACCGACGCCGCCCAGCGGGCCGCCTCGGCGTCGATGCCGTCGCGATCGACGAGCACGCGCTCGATGTCGGCGGTCGACGGCGTGGTCAAGGCGACGTGACGGCACCGCGAGCGCAACGTGACCGAGATGTCCTCGGGATCGACCGACGGGGCGCACAGCAGGAATACCGTCCGCGACGGCGGTTCCTCGACAACCTTCAGCAGCGCATTCGCGGCCTGCTCGGTGAGCCGATCGGCGTCCTCGACGATCACGATCTGCCAGCGGCCCGTGCCCGGACGACGCGAGGCGACCTGCACGATCTCACGCATCGAGTCCACCGACAGGCTCAACCCCTGCGGCACGATGTTGCGCACGTCGGCGTGGGTCTGCGCCATCACCGTCGAACAGGCGCGGCACTCGCCGCAGCCGATGACCTCGGGGTCCTGACATTGCAGTGCCGCGGCGAAACAGGTCGCGGCCACCGACCGGCCGCTGCCGGGCGGTCCGGTGAACAACCAGGCGTGGGTCATCGACGACCGCGCCGGATCGCCGAGATCCTCGTTGCCGTCGGCCTCGCCGAACATCGACACGGCGCCGGCGGCGTGCTCGTCGAGTCGATTCGCCAGGCCACGTGCCGCGCGGGCGGCGTCACCCAGGTCGGCGATCACCGCCTTTTGCCCGATCATCCGGTCGAAGACATTTGTCACACCCTCACCCTAAACCGCACGTCGGACACGTCCGATTCGTCGACCGCGTTTAACAATTGCAAGCAGCCAGCTACCGTGGTTGACGTGATTGAGCGTCGGTCGTGGGTGTCAAAAGCCCTGCACACGGGGAAGTGGCTGATCCGCACCCCGTGGCCGATTCTTGCGCTCGACATGCTGCGTGCCAACCTGGTCGGCGCGTTGTTCACCTTCGCGTTCCTGCGGTTCGGGATGCCCGCGAGCGACTCGTTCCGCTTCGACGAGATCACCACCCTCAATCAGGCGATCTTCGCCGCCTACCTCGTGGTCGCCATGATCGTCGGCGCGGTCTTCAGTATCCAACTGTCGTTGCCGGTGCTGATCTGGCATCGGCGCCGCACCCGCCTGGACAACGAGGGCGCCCGGCGGCGGGCGTTACAACTGCCGATGCTGCTCTCGGCGGTCAACGTCGGCATGTGGCTGGTCGGCGGCATTCTGTTCACCTGCGTGAATCTGACTGTCTCGCACCGGGATGCGTTCATCGTCGCGATGGCCAGCTTCATCGGCGCACTGGTGACCTGCGTGCTGAGCTTCCTGCAGTTCGAGAAGGTGCTGCGGCCGATCACCGTCGCGGCGATGGCCAACAACCCCGACAACGCGATCGCACCGGGGGTCACCACCCGCATCACCGTGTTCTGGGTGATCAGTGTGGTCGCCCCGATGCTGGTCATCGTCGGCCTGATCACGATGCAGCGGCTGAACTTCATCGAGACCGACGCCGCCGGGCTGCAACGGCCGATCCTGTGGATGGCGTTGGCGTCGTTGGCTTTCAGCCTGCTCGCGATCGTGCGGGTGGTCGCGGCGATCAACGACCCGATCAAACAATTGCGCCGTGCACAGTCGAAGGTGTCCGCGGGCGATCTCAACGCCGCGGTGAAGATCTACGACGGATCCGACCTCGGCCTGCTGCAGGCCGGTTTCAACGACATGGTGGCCGACCTGCGCGAACGCCAGCAGTTGCGCAACCTGTTCGGCCGCTACGTCGGTGAGGACGTCGCGCGCCGGGCCATCGAGATCGGCACCGAACTCGGCGGCGAGGAACGCTATGTGGGAGTGCTGTTCGTCGACATCGTCGGCTCGACGCGCCTGGCGGTGAACCGGCCCCCGCGGGAGGTCGTCGACATGCTCAACGAGTTCTTCCGCGTCGTGGTGGCGGTGGTCGGTAGGCACGGCGGCTTCGTCAACAAATTCCAGGGTGATGCCGCGCTCGCGATCTTCGGTGCGCCCCTGGACCTCGAGGACTTCGCCGGTCGCGCACTGGCATCGGCACGCGAGCTGCGCATCGAGCTCTACCGGACCCTCGGCGACACCGACATCGGCATCGGGGTGTCGGCGGGCAAAGCGATCGCCGGGCACATCGGGTCCGAACAGCGCCTGGAGTACACCGTCATCGGCGACCCGGTCAACGAGGCGGCCCGGCTGACCGAACTCGCCAAGGACGAGCCCACCCGTGTCCTCGGCTCGGCGCGTGCGGTGTTCCTGGCCTCGCACGAGGAGGCCGAGTACTGGGAGATCGGCGAAGGCGTCGAGCTGCGCGGCCGCGGCATCGAGACGCTCCTCGCCCGGCCGCGGGTGGACCCGATGAACACGAGTCCGATCCCGGTCACCGAGGTTCGCTAGCCGGCTCCCGGCCACGCCCGGCCCGTCGTCCGGGGCGGCCGGTCAGGTGGCCTCGGCGATGGCTTCCAGATAGCGGGCCACGATGGCGAGTTCGTCGCCGTCGAAGCGCTGGTTGAACTCACGCATCTGTGCGGTGATCCCTTCGTAGTGACTCACCACCTCCGGGACCCGCTCGGCAATCGCCGCGATCTCCACCCGACGACGATCCGTTTCGCTGGGTGTGCGCCGGACGAAACCAGCGTCGACCAGACGGTCGATCACCCGGGTGACCGTGCTGCCCGGCAAGCCGGCCGCCCGGACCACCTCGCCCGGCGACATCGGGCCGTCGTGGCGGGCGATGAGTCCGAAGGTCTGCAGGTCCACCACGTTGAGGCCGAGTTCGCGGGCGACCCGCTCGTTGCGCAGCACGGCTCCGCCGATCAGCACCTGGAGCGCCGTGTTGATGCGTCGCTCGATGACCTCTTGTGCTTCCTTCGGCATCGACCTACTCTTTCCGTATCAGAATATTTCCGCTTCGGAATAATCTCCGTGTGGTAGCTACTACTCGAGGACGGTCACCATGCTCTCTCACGTTTCCCCGGAGCCGTCGACGACCATCTCCCCGCGACGACGCACCCTCGCGATGGCCGTGCTCATCGGTGCCTCCTTCATGGACCTGTTCGACGTCACCATCATGCAGGTCGCACTGCCCTCCATCCGCAACGACCTGCACGCCGACGCCGCACAACTCGAATGGATCATCGCCGGCTACATGCTCGCGTTCGCCTCGATGCTGATCACCGGCGGCCGACTCGGCGACGCCATCGGGCGACGACGAGCCTTCCTCATCGGGGTCGCCGGGTTCACCCTCGCGTCGCTGGCCGGGGCATGCAGCCCTGATGCCGATCTGCTCATCGTCGCCCGCGTCGCCCAGGGACTCTTCGCCGCGGTGATGGTCCCGCAGGGCCTCTCGACGCTGCAGGCGCTCTATCGGCCGCGCGAGCGTGCCCGCGTCTACGGCATGTTCGGGGCGATCTCGGGGATGGCCGCGGTCGCGGGTCCGATCCTGGGCGGGGTCCTGGTCAGCGGCGACGTCGCGGGACTCGGCTGGCGGTCGGTGCTGCTGATCAACGTGCCGGTCGGCATCGTGCTGCTGGTCCTCGGTCGCGCGTACATCCCGGACACCCGCGACACCGAGCCGGCCGATCGTGACCTGATCGCCGTCGCGCTCTCCGCGGGCGGCGTCGTCGCGGTGCTCTACCCGATCGTCGAGGGACACACGCTGGGCTGGCCGGCGTGGTCGTGGGCGGTGATGGCCGGTGGCGTGGTGTTGCTCGCGCTATTCGTCGTCCGCCAGCGAGCCGTCGCGCGGGCCGGCCGGGCACCACTGCTCCCGGGACGTCTGTTCGCCAACCGGGGCTTCTCGGTCGGCCTGGTGGTGCAGACGGTGTTCCAGGGCTCGATGAACATCGTGACCCTCACCTTGATGCTCTACGTGCAGTCGACGCTGGGCTATTCGGCGCTGAAGGCCGGGATGACGATCTTGGCATTCGCCCTCGGCGCCTTCGCCGGGTTCGCGATCGCCGGCCCGTTCGCCCGCTTCGGCCGGCACCTGATGTTCGTCGGTGCGCTCCTGCAGTCGACCGGCACCTTCGTCACGCTCCTGATCGTGCTGCACGAGGGCGCTGCGCTGACTCCGTGGGACATCGTCGCACCACTCGCGGTGATGGGCGCCGGTCTGAGCATGCTGGTGATGCCGCTGGTCGAGGTCGCACTGGCCCTGGTACCTGTCCGGTGGGCCGGGGCCGCGTCGGGTGTCTTCGCGACCTTCCAACAGCTCGGCGCCGCCGTCGGGATCGCGGTGGCCGGCACCACCTACTTCGCCGTGCTCGGAACGGATCTCGCGGTGCCGCACGCGGCGCACGCCTTCGCGGTGACCGCGGCGCTCGGCGCGGCCGGCTACCTGATCGCGGCATTCGCCTCACTCGCACTGCCCAACCGGGAGCAGGTCCTGGCCCACGAGGAGGCTGTCCGGGCGGCGATCGAAGCCGAAGAGGAAGGGCTCTCCGCGATCTGACGACGGATCAGGTTGCGCACGAGACCAATTCACCGCACCGCGCGGGTCGCGGCCCGGCTGATCCACCGGATCGCGACCCGGTGAGACCGGATCAGTCGTCCTGTGTGGTCTTGTTGGCAGTCGTCTTCTTCGCCGCAGCCTTCTTGGCGGGCGCCTTTTTCGCCGCGGTCTTCTTCGCGACGGTCTTCTTGGCGGCCGCCTTCTTCGCCGGGGTTTTCTTCTTGGTGGCCTTCTTCACCGGGCCGCGGGCACGACGTTCGGCCAGCAACTCCATCGCCCGTTCCGGCGTGATGCTGGCGACCTCGTCACCCTTGCGCAGGCTGGCGTTGGTTTCGCCGTCGGTGACGTACGGGCCGAAACGGCCGTCCTTGATCACCATCGGCTGTCCGCTGACCTCGTCGTTCTTGCCGAGTTCACGCAGCGGCGGAGCGGCAGCGGCCCGGCCTCGACGCTTGGGCTCGGAGTAGATCTTGAGGGCCTCGTCGAGGGTGATGCTGAACAACTGATCCTCGCTGGTCAGCGACCGCGAGTCGGTGCCCTTCTTCAAATACGGGCCGTAGCGGCCGTTCTGGGCGGTGATCTCCTCGTTCGTCGCCGGATCGACGCCGACCACGCGCGGCAACGACAGCAGCTTCAGCGCGTCGTCGAGCGTGACGGTGGAGATGTCCATGGTCTTGAACAGCGATCCGGTCCGCGGCTTGGGGCCCGCGGCCTTCTTGGCGGTCTTCTTCGCAGCGGCCTTCTTGGCGACCGCCTTCTTGGCAGCGGTCTTGGTGGCCGTCGAACCGCCGGAGGTCGACCCGCCCGTGTCCGCCGGGGTGTCGTCGAGCGGGACGACCTCACCGTCACCGGCGCCACCACCGTCACGCGGGGTGGGCCCGGCCGGGATCGTCGCCGGCGCGCCGGCCGAGCCGGAATCGTCACCGTCTTCCTCGGCGGGCAGGATCTCGGTCACGTACGGACCGAATCTGCCCTCCTTGACCACGATTTCGTGCCCGGTCACCGGATCGGTGCCGAGTGTGCGTCCCTCCTGCGGGGTGGAGAACAGCTTCTCCGCCACGGCGAGGGTGAGCTCGTCAGGGGTCATGTCGGCGGGCAGGTTGGCCCGCTGCAGGTCCGGTTCGGCGTCGGCGCTCGCGGCGACGTTACGTTCGAGGTACGGACCGAATCGTCCGACGCGCACGTAGACCGGTCGGCCCTGCTCATCGTCGAACAGGCGGATCGAGTTGACCTCGCGGGCGTCGATCTCCTCGAGATTGACCCCGACGAGCTTCTTCAACCCCCCGTGCTTGGCGATTTCCGAGCCGGCTATTTCCGCGTCATGCTCGGCATTCGCGGCCGAATCACCGAAGTAGAACTCGGTGAGCCACCGGGTGCGGTTCTCCTGACCATTGGCGATCTGATCGAGATCATCCTCGAGCGACGCGGTGAAGTCGTAGTCGACGAGGCTCTCGAAGTAGGCCTCCAGCAAGCCGACGACGGCGAACGCGATCCATGAGGGCACCAGCGCGTTGCCCTTCTTGACCACATAACCGCGGTCCTGGATGGTGCCGATGATCGAGGCATAGGTCGACGGGCGACCGATGCCGAGCTCCTCGAGCACCTTCACCAGCGACGCCTCGGTGAAGCGGGCGGGCGGGTTGGTGGAGTGGCCGTCGGCACGCAGCTCCGAGGCGGTCAACGACTGGCCCTCGGTCAGCTGCGGCAGGC
This sequence comes from Gordonia sp. YC-XJ4, assembly GCF_059511865.1. Classification (NCBI taxonomy): domain Bacteria; kingdom Bacillati; phylum Actinomycetota; class Actinomycetes; order Mycobacteriales; family Gordoniaceae; genus Gordonia; species Gordonia sp. YC-XJ4. The sequence continues at coordinate 909,912 of NZ_CM183447.1, read as the reverse complement.
GGTTCTCGGCGTCGTCGGCCTGGCCACCCGCCTGATCGTCAACGGTCTCGACGTAGGCCGACAAGAAGCCCGGGAAGGTGATCGTGCGCCCGGACGCGGCGAAGGTGCATTCCTCGCCGCTGGTGGCGGTTCCGGTGATGCGCAGGCTCAGGGTGGTGCCCTTGGCGTCGGCCATCTGGCTGGCCACCGTGCGCTGCCAGATCAGTTCGTAGAGACGGAATTCGTCGGTCTCGAGCTGCCCGGCGACCTGGCCGGGCGTGCGAAATGTCTCGCCGGCCGGGCGGATCGCCTCGTGAGCTTCCTGGGCGTTTTTGACCTTTCGCGTGTACTGCCGCGGGGTCGGGTGAACGAAGTTGTCGCCGTACAGCTCTCGCGCCTGCGTGCGAGCGGCGTTGATGGCCGACTCGCTCAGCGTCGTCGAGTCGGTACGCATGTAGGTGATGAAGCCGTTCTCGTACAGGCGCTGCGCGATGCGCATGGTGCGGTCGGAGGAGAACCGCAGCTTGCGGCCGGCTTCCTGCTGCAGCGTCGAGGTCATGAACGGCGCGTACGGACGTCGGGTGTAGGGCTTCTCCTCGACCGAGGTGACGGTCATGTCGGCGCCGTCGAGGGCGCCGGCCAGCGCGGTGGCCCGGGACTCGTCGAGGACGATGACGCCGTCGGCCTTCTTCAGCACGCCCTTCGGGGTGAAATCACGGCCGGTCGCGACGCGCGCGTCGTCGACGTTGACCAGGCGCGCGGAGAAGCTGCGCGGATTGGATTCGTCCTCCTGCGACCCGCCGGCGTTCATGGTGGCGTCGATGTCCCAGTACTCCGCGGAGACGAACGCCATGCGCTCTCGTTCACGCTCGACGATGATGCGGGTGGCCACCGACTGCACACGGCCCGCCGACAGCTTCGGCATGACCTTCTTCCACAGCACCGGGGAGACCTCGTAGCCGTAGAGACGGTCGAGGATGCGGCGGGTCTCCTGGGCATCGACGAGATCGATGTCGAGGTCGCGGGGGTTCTCCGCGGCCGCCCGGATGGCCGGCTCGGTGATCTCGTGGAACACCATCCGCTTGACCGGGATCTTCGGCTTGAGCGTCTCGAGCAGGTGCCAGGCGATCGCCTCCCCCTCGCGGTCACCGTCGGTGGCGAGATAGAGCTCGTCGACATCGCGCATCAGCGACTTGAGTTCGGTGACCGTCGACTTCTTGTCGGGCGAGACCACATAGAGCGGCTCGAAGTTCTCGTCGACGTTCACACCGAGCCGCGCCCAGGACTGGCCCTTGTACTTGGCCGGGACGTCAGCGGCGCCGCGCGGCAGGTCCCGGATGTGTCCACGGGAGGACTCGACCACATAGTTCGACCCCAGGTACCCGGCGATCTTGCGCGCCTTGGTGGGCGACTCGACGATCACGAGTCGTCGGATCGCTTTGCCGCTCGTGGGGCTTGTGGTGCTGGTCTCGGCCAACGGGGGTCCTTCGCTATCGAGTCGGTCTTCGGGCGGATGATTGTGCCCGGAGCCGCTCTTGTTCGTTCAGTGGGTTTGTACCTTATAGATAGCGCCTATTGCACATCCGAATTCCCGGCAAGGTATACCCGAAGGACCGGACATCTCGAATTCTTTCGATGAATCAGCTGGTCAGACGGCTGTGAAGCATGCATCACATTTCGGCGTCATCGGTGTCACCCGATACGAGGACGCGACGGTCGCGGGCACCTCGGCGATCAGCCGGCACCGGGCCACTCGCGAGCCGTCGCACCGGGTGGCGGCGGGCCGACGTACTCGGCCAACCGCGCCAGCCGGCGACGCCCCACACGGAGCGCAGGCGCCCCGATCCGGTTGCCGACGAGGGTCGGCGCGATACCCACGCGCATCAACGCGGTGGCGAGCACCGGATGCGATTCCGGGCAGTGCGCATCGAGCCCGAGGAGGTACTGTCCGGTCGGATCGGTGCGGCCGGCTGCCAGCACCCAGAACCGCAACGCATGCGGTGTCGGGACCCACGCGGTGGGCATCGTCTTGACCGCGCCCGTCGACCAGCGGCGGTGCAGTTCGTCGAGACGCGGGCTCGGCGCGGTGCGCGCCAAGGGATTGCCCTCTTCGGAGGTGATGACCTCGGCGTCGAGCCCGATCGTCCGCACCTGCGCGACGATGGCATCGGCGCGCCACCGATCGCCGACGACGACCGACACGCGCGTACCGATCACGTCCGCCCCGGCATACACCGGCGCCGACTGCCCGGGACCGGCGAGCAGACCCGCCAGGTCGTCGATCGCCGGTTCGTCGGTCTCCGCCGAGAAAAACGCCAACTGACCCACGGTTATGAGACTACTGCGCCGCGCAGTACCAGTGGCCTCGCCCGTCACACGGGTCGCAGGACACCCCGGCCGGGCAGAGAAAACCGCTCCCGGTCTGGATGACCAGACCGGGAGCGGTTAAGACAAACCTCTTCGCGTTGCCGCGAGGTCGCCTATCAGACGGCGCGGACGCCCGTCGCCTGTGGGCCCTTCGTGCCCTGCCCGACCTCGAACTCGACACGCTGGTTCTCTTCGAGGGTGCGGAAACCGGATCCCTGGATCTCGGAGTAGTGGACGAACACGTCGTCGGACCCCTCGTCAGGAGCGATGAAGCCGAAGCCCTTTTCCGCGTTGAACCACTTCACAGTTCCCTGTGCCATTACTGCAATCCTTCACATTCATTCGATCTGACTCCGATACGAGATGTACTCGCACCGTGGCCGGTTCTGACCGCCATACCTCGAAGAAACCCCGGTGAACCGTGGACGCGGTTCGGTGAGGGAATAACTCAGTACCACGGCTGCAACCCGATTCCCCCGATCACCGCAGTGACGATGCATCGGAAGAAGCTGCGGCCGCACATAGTCAATCACGTCTGGCACCGATGCGATAGTCACAGGAACCAGTGGGAACGAAAATGTGGACGATTTCAGCTGATTGACATCAGGCAGTAACATCTGCACGGACGTCGCGCCAGAGCGCCACATATCGATCCGGTCTCGAATTCCCGTCGCAGAGCACGAGAACCACATTCGACACCGCGCGACACAGAAGACAACAAAGAGTTATGAGCCTGCACACCTTCGGAACCGAACTCCTCCGCCGCTCCCTCGCCGGTACCGAAGCGGACTCTGGTCCTATCACGCACCTGTCCGTCATCCCGTCGCGCACAGCGACTTTCACTGACTGGCCGGAATGGGTCGACGAGAACGTGCGAGAGGCATTCGAGGCGGACGGCATCACGAAACCATGGATTCATCAGGCAGCCGCAGCCGAACATGCACACTCGGGTCGGCATGTGTCCATATCCACGGGCACCGCATCGGGAAAGTCGTTGGCCTACCAATTACCGATCCTGAATGCACTGCTCACCGAACCACATTCCACCGCACTGTATTTGGCGCCCACCAAAGCGCTCGGCGCCGACCAGATCCGGGCGGTCTCCACACTGACCGCCGGACGCGGACCCTTTGCACACCTCGCGCCGTGCGCCTACGACGGCGACACCGATCCGAACATACGACATTGGGCACGCACGCATTCCCGGTGGATCTTCACCAATCCCGACATGCTGCACATCGGGATACTCACCGGCGTGCTCTCCGGTGGCGGCGGCTCGTCGGCGGGCCCGGTGCGCGGGCAGTGGCGGCAATTCTTCCGGCACCTGCGATACATCGTGATCGACGAATGTCACCACTACCGTGGGGTGTTCGGGTCACACACGGCGCTGGTCCTGCGACGGTTGTTGCGACTGGCACGAGCGTGCGGATCGAATCCGACGGTGATCGCCGCGAGCGCGACCGTCGCCGACCCGGCCGCCGCGCTGTCCCGGCTCATCGGCGAACCGGCGGTCGGGGTGACCGAGGACGGATCACCGCGTGGCGAACGCACCATCGCCCTGTGGGAGCCCGATTTCGTGCCGGGAATCAGCGGCGAGAACGACGCGCCCGTCCGCCGATCCGCAGGTGCCGAATCCTCAAGACTACTGGCCGATTTCGTCATCGAAGGCGCACGCACACTGTGCTTCGGGCGCAGTCGGCGCGGCGTGGAGATCACTGCACTCGGCGCCCGTGATCTGTTGGCGCACAGCGCTCCCGAGCTCGTCGACAAGGTCGCGGCGTATCGTGCCGGGTATCTTGCCGACGACCGACGCAAACTCGAACAGGCCATCTCCTCCGGCGAACTCGTCGGCGTGGCGACCACCAACGCACTCGAGCTCGGCGTGGACATCAGCGGCCTCGACGCGGTCATCATCGCCGGGTACCCGGGCACCGTCGCATCCTTCTGGCAGCAGGCCGGGCGCGCCGGTCGTCAGCGCACCTCGGGCGACGCGCTCGTGGTGCTCGTCGCCCGTGACGATCCGCTCGACACCTATCTGGTCCATCACCCGCAGGCACTGCTGGGCACACCGGTCGAGGCGCCGGTCATCGACCCGACCAACCGCTATATCCTTGGCCCCCACCTACTCTGTGCGGCAACCGAATTCCCGTTGCAGGACGCCGAGATCGAGCAATGGCGCGCCGGCGAGCTGGTCGCCGACCTCGCTGCGCAGGGGCTGCTGCGCAGGCGCAAGGCCGGTTGGTATGCCGCGCCCGGGGTGGATCCGCACGGCGACATCGACATTCGCGGTGGCATCGGCGGACAGGTCCTGATCGTCGACGCGACCACCTCGGAGTTGCTCGGCACCGTCGACGCCGGACGCGCCCCGGCCACCGTGCATCCCGGTGCCGTGCACATCCATCAGGGCCGCACCTACGTCGTCGACGAACTCGACCTCGACGATGGACTGGCGCTCGCCCACCCGGAGGAGCCGGACTGGACGACCTCGGCCCGGGAAACCACCGAGATCACCATCACCGACGTCATCGCCGCCACCGATCACGGGGCGCTGCACACCGCGTTGGTCGACGTCGACGTCACCCACCAGGTCGTCGGCTATCTGCGCACGCTGCTCTCCGGCGAGGTGCTCGACGCCGTCGAACTCGACATGCCACGTCAGACACTGCACACCCGCGCGGTGATGTACACGCTGCCGCCGGAGGTACTCGCTGCCGAGGGGATCGACGCGACCCGACTGCCCGGCTCGCTGCACGCCGCCGAACACGCCGCCATCGGTCTCCTGCCGCTGATCGCGACGTGCGACCGCTGGGACATCGGCGGGCTCTCGACCAACCTGCACCCCGACACCGGATTGCCCACGGTGTTCGTATACGACGGCTATCTGGGCGGCGCGGGGTTCGCCGAACGCGGCTACACCGAATTCGCCGCCTGGATCGCCGCCACCCGCGACGCCGTCGCCGACTGCGGCTGCGAGAGCGGCTGCCCGTCCTGTGTGCAGTCCCCCAAGTGCGGGAACGGAAACGACCCCCTCGACAAGGCCGGAGCGATCACCACCTTGTCGCTGCTGTCCGCGTTGCTCGTAGGCTGAGGTGAGCCCGGGTGGGCGAGCAGCAAGAACGGGGGTGCGCCATGCCCACGACCTCGGCCCACGGATCGGCCCGGGATATCCTCTCGGGGTTGCGCGCCCGGGAATTCGTCTCGGCACTCATACTCACCGACGACAGCCACGGCGATGAGGTGCTCGACGCCGTACACGCACACGCCGCCGCCGACGGCCTGCCGGTCGTACGCCTGAGCGCAGAGCCCACGACCGGTACCGCTGCGTCGGCGCCCCGCCCGGGTGACATGTCGGCGCTGCGTGGGCTGGTGGACCAGGTACTGGCCTCGGCCGAATCGATCACCACCGAGCAGCGCAGCGCACTACGCGTCGCCTTCGGCATCGAAATGGGCCCGCCGCCGACCCGACTGATGCTGTGCACCGTCATCGTGTCGTTGTTACATGCCTGGGCAGGTGAGCATCCCGGCGCACTGCTGTTGATCGATCGCGCCGACCGCCTCGACCCGTCCAGCGCGGACATCCTCGCGCCGGTGATCCGACGACTCCGCCATACCGGTGTGCAGGCCGTCTTCTCCTCCGCCCCCGGCGACACGGTCTTCGACGATCGCCTCGCCGAACGGATCTGGCCCGATGAGCCCCTGCCGCCTCCTGCCGATGCCGAGAACCGCACCGCGCGAACAGGTGTGGACTTCGACGAGTCCGTCGTGGCCGCCCGTGCCGCAGCGTCCGACGATTCGGCGAGCACCACCGCGTTACTCGCGCCAACTCCCGCGCACAGCCCGTCGGGGCTGGAACATGCGGTGGCCGAAGCATTCTCGTCATTCGCGCAAGGCCACCCGACAGGACCGGTGTATGCAGCCCTATTGTCTGCGGTGACCGCGCATCACGATCACACGGATCGACGTCTCGTCGATGACGCGGTGTGGTTGCTGACCTTCCTCGAACAATGCACCGGCGACGGAGCCCGCGACGGCCTTCGCGCGGTGCTGAGATCACTGCCCAATGCGCCGGTCTGGACACGGATCGACGGGCGCATGCAGCTCGCCGAGTCGCCCGACGCTGCGGTCGATCAGGCCGATCGTCTCGTCGATGATCTCGCGGTGGCCTCCGACCCGACCACCGTCCTGCGGACCGCGTTCGTCACCCGGACACGCCATCATCGCTTCTGGTGGCGGGATTCGCTCGTGCGGGTGCTCTCCGATCCCACCGCCACACCCCCCACCATCGCGGCGGCCGCCGCCCTACTGAGCACCGAGCGTCTCACGGCCGGCGACTGGACCGTCGCAAAGGATCTCGTCGCGCGGACCCGGCAGATCGCGGACGGACTCGGATATCGCATCCCTGGCACCGAATGGGCCGACCACACCGACGCGCTGCTGGCCGCCTACCGTGGAGACGCCGACGCCGTCGATGTCGCCGTCTACCGGATGTCGCTGTGGGACAATCCCTCCGGGATCTTCATCCGGGGTCGAGCCGCCCAGGCCCGAGCGGTGCTTGCCCTGGGTGCCGGCGCCGGACAACGCGCCCATCGACTCTTCGGTCAGGTCGCTGCAGACGGGAACCACACGGCACTGATCGACTCCGATGCGCGGATGGTCCTCGACGTTGCCCAAGCCGCGGTCGCGGCATCGGCCACCGCCGACGTCGCCGCCCTCATCGAGCGACTCACCGGCGACGACAAGGGTATGCCGCTGCGGCGGCTGGAGCCGTTGCTGCGCGCCGGGGCGCTGGCCGTACTGACTTGTCGGCGTAGCGATTTCGAGCAAGCGCTCGCCGTACCCGACGCCGACCGACGTCCGTTCGATCTCGCGCGTATCCGCCTGTCCTACGGCGTCATGCTGCGCAGCCGCGGTGATCGCGCGGCGGCCCGCCACGAACTGCGCAGTGCGGCATCGATCTTCCGCGGGTTACGAGCGCGCCCGTGGCTGGCACAGGCGGAGGAGGAACTCCGCCGGCTCGGCGATGCGCCCGGCGCACGGGCGACCCTGACCGACCTCACCCCCATCGGCCTGCGCGTTGCCGAACTCGCCGCGTCCGGACTGAGCAACCGGCAGATCGGCGAACTGCTGCACCTCTCGCCGAGTACAGTCGGCACCCACCTGTCCTCGGTCTACGCCACCCTGGGGGTGACATCTCGTGCGGCGCTGCGCGATTCACTCGGTCGGGATGCGGGCCCGGGCGGCTGAGGCACCGATTCCGAGCGCTTGCAAGGCATCACGCAGCCCGCCACGTGAACCAATACCCAGCTTGACGTACGCATGGTGCAGATGATTACCGACCGTACGCGCGGAGATCCCCATCTGCACAGCGATCGCCTTGTTGCTCATGCCCGATGCCGCGGCCTCGGCGATGCGCAGCTCCCGATGGGTCAACCCACCCGCGATGGGTCCACCCAGAACCTCACGCGCGACGATCGTCGTATCGAGTTCGGCCCGCACCAGCTCGACCCACTCCTGACACCCCAGCTCGTCGAAGAGACGCACCGCGTGCGTCAGGGGCTCCCGCGCGTGGGCGACGGCATGGTTGCGGCGCAGATGGGCCCCGAAGGAGTACTGGATTCGGGCGACATCCATCGGCCACTGTGACGCTTCGGGCACCGCCAACGCCGCCTCGAACAGGTACCGCGCGGCCGCACCGGTGAGCACCAGCGCTTGCGCGGCGAGGTGGATCATCCGGCAGCGGGGGGAGATCACGCCGAATCCGTTGCGCGTCATGGCCTCAACGTGCACTCGCGCCAGATCAGGTCGTCCGACCTGCCGCGCGGCAAGGACGACGTCGAGGTGCGCCGACCGCGACGTACGCCAACCGGCACCGAACTCACCGATCGGGCCGATCGCATTCGCGCGCTCGAGGACCACGGTGGCATCGGAACGTGAGGCAGCAGAGGCCAGCTCGGCACGTGCCGCCTGCTCCACGACGCGGTGCGCACGGCGCGGGATGGCCCATGCCGTCATGCGGCGGACGCATTCAGAGATCACCACTGCCTCACCGACACCCGCGGCACACCGGGCCCGCTGCGCATCCACACCCCATGACAGGAGATTGAAACCCGCAGACCCCCAGCGTGTTATCGCGTGATCGAGACGCTGCTCGGCACGGGCGAAGTCACCGCGGCCGACGTCGTCGTCGGCGAGCATCAGCGTTGCCCAGATGGCCGGCACGACCGGCCCCCGATCGTCGGCGAGTTCGATCAGGCGCTCGAGGTGATGTGTCATCGAGGCCACCCGATCCACCGTGGCCGCAGCCTCGGCGACGAGGATGATCGCCGTGGGATCGGTGTGGTCGTCGACCATGCCGATGGCCGCCTCAACCTCGTCGGCACGCACCTCGCCGTCGAGTAGCCCGAAGGCGGCGCGGCGTGTGAGGCGCCCAGCCCGCGGGGCGCCGCCCACCGCGTGCAATGTGCGCCGGTATGCGCGCAACCAATCGTCACGCCCGGAAAGCCAACAGACCCAGCGCAGTTCACCGATCGCCTCGGCGAGCAGCGGGTCGTCGGGGGTGCCGTGGCCGTGGTCGACGATGGCCTCCTCGAGGAGCCGATGGGCCATGTCGAGGTCGGTGAGCATCCCTCGGGAGGCGACGGCGGCGATGGCGAGAGCACCGTCGAGAGTGCCGGCCACCGTCGGATCATGTAGGCGCATCTCGGTGACGAGCCGCGACGCGACGGCGAGATCGACCGATGCCGCCAGATAGGCCGCCCGGGCCAGCCGACGCGCACGCTCGGCGGGTCTGGCGTCGATGGTGGCCGCGGCTTCGAGACCGTCGATCGCGCCGCGCCAATCCCCCAGGTGCCGCGTTGCCTCCGCGGACGCCTCCCGCATGGCAGCCCGACGGGGCACCGACGCGATCGCGTCCACCGTTGCCGGTTCGGGTATGCCCTGCACGGCCAGCACCGCGCCGAGCGACCGGTGTGCGAGATCCCGTTCGGCACGGGTGGCGCCGTCGGCGATCATGCCGAGGACCACCGGATGCAGGCATCGCATCCGGGTCGCACCGACGAGTTCGACCAGCCCGTTGCCGAGTGCGGGCAGTGCGGCCACCAGTGCGTCACGTCCACCGAGGACGTCGTCGAAGTCGCCGATCGGGCGGTCGGGATCGATCGCGTGCATCCCGAGCAGCAGCCGGGTATCTGCGGGTAGGTCCGCGATGGTCTCGGCCATATGCCGCGCAAGACGCGAGGTGAGGGCAATCTGTGCCGGTACCGGCTGCAGACCGCGGCGTTGATCTTCGGTGAGGCTGCGTGGGATCTCGCGGACCGCCAACGGATTTCCCAGGGACGCCGCGAGAATCGCGCTCCGCAACCGTGGCTCGAGAGCGGGATGACCGGCGTCGAGCAGGCGACCGGACTCGGCCTCGGTCAACGGTCCCAGTGCCAGTCGGGTGCCCAGGAGCGGCGCCGCGCGCCCCGCTTGCACGGAAGTGATGATGGCCAGTCGTGACAATCGCCGTGCGCCAAGGTCTTCGACGACGCCGGTCGACTCGGCGTCCAGGCGGGTGAGATCGTCGATCACCAGTAGTGTCGGGCGGTGGGCGAGGTGGTCGGCCAGAAGGGCGCTCACGGCATCGGCGACCTGCCGACCGTCCGGCGACGGACCCGGCGCGAATCCGAGAGCGACCCGCACCGCGAGAGACCCCGTCTGCTCACCCGCCCGGGATAGCAGTAGAGGTAACAACAACTGGTGGAGTCCGGCGTAGGGCTCGGCCGATTCGTCGTCGGCGCCCGAAGCGGCCAACACATCCATGTCCAGCGCAGTGGCACGACGTACGGCCACGTCCAGCATCGTCGTTCGGCCGGTGCCGGGGCCGCCCACGATCGTGAGGGCGCGGCCGTCGCCGGAGATGCCCGATGTCGCGGCGAGCAACACATCGTCGATGCGGTCGATCACTCGCCGGCGGCCGACGACTCCGGCGTCCCCCGACAGCGCCGATTCGTCCTCACTCACCGGTCATTCGTAACACGAAGTATCCCGCGTACTGCGCGGATTGCGCGGTGCCGCAAATCCACCGACCGGATGCTCCCGCCCCGGGACACGGGGCGGGAGCACCAGCCGGTCGGGGCGTGTCAGGAGCCCGACGCGCCCTGCGCACTTCCGGCTCCGGCCGGCGACGCCGTCGCACCCGAAGTGGTGTGCGGCCCAGTCTGTTGCGGCCCACTCTGCTGCGGCCCGGTGGTGGCCGTCCCGCCCGATTGTGCGTCGGCGGACGCGGACGGCGTATCCCCGGACCGGGCACCCGCAAACTGGGCACCCTCAGACTGGGCACCCTCAGACTGGGCACCCTCAGACTGGGCGCCCGCGGGCTCGTCACTGCCCGTCTGCGAGTCGGCCGGTCCGCTACCCGTGGCGCCGCCGCTCGACCCGGTGCTCGCGGTCTCCGTTGCCGTGGCCGACTCCGGGGCCGTTGTCGAAGGTGCCGAGGCCGACTCGGACGGGGTGGATGCCGCCGGGGTGGATGCCACCGGGGTGGATGAGGGGTTGGATGACGGGGCGGGTGTGGCGTCCGCGGAATTCGCGCGCGTGTCGAGGGTGACCGCGGTGGTCGACGCCCCAACCGGAGCCCGCACGGCACTGATGTCGGTGGGCGAGGACGACGCGAGCGTGCGGGATACCGCCGATGAGGGTGCCGCCGGCGGGGTCAGTGCCGCAACGATGGTCTGCTGCAACGTTTGCCAGCTCTGCAACGAACCCGGCAGGATGAGCCGTCCGTCGTCGGTGAACGACCCCGGATTCAGCAGGCCGCCGGACTGAACGGTCAACCCGTTCAGTCCCACCAGGGGTGCGAGGCTCATCCCGTATCCGCCGTTGAGGATTCCGTCGAGCACGACCGCCGGTGCGCTGACCACGGCGTCGAGCGCCTTGGCCGGGTCGGCTGCCTGCACCGCGTCGATCACGTTCTGCACTGCCTGCACCAGTGCTCCACCACCGCTGAGCACCGGACTGAGCGGGACGAGTGCACCCGAGAGAATCATGTTCGGTAGCTGGTTGATGACATTCGCGAGGTTCTGCACCGGACCTGCCAGCGCCTGTTGGATCGCCGGGATGATCGGGCCGGACACCAGGTCGATTCCCGCGGTGATCGGCAGGATCGCCGCGGTCAGCACGGCATTGACCGCCGAGACCAGATCACCCTTGGCGAACCCCTCGGCCGCCTGCGCCAAGAGCTGCGGCACCTCGGTCTTGATCACTTCCAGCGCCGCGGGACCGAAAGTCCCCAGCGCCGATCCGAGAGCGGACAGATTGGCCTGCTGATTGCTGAGGATCTGCTCGAGGATCGGGAACGCTCCGGGCACGGCCCACTCTCGGGACGCCTCGAAGTTCGCCACCGCATCGGCAATGACCTGCTGATACATCTCCAATCCGGTCAGCTTGATCGACGTCGCCGCGCTGTCGATCGCATGGTGCACGTCATGGGTGATGGCCGGGGCGCCGGTGATGGCGAGTGGGGTGATCGCGATCGCCGCAGCGCCGACGAGCGCGATGCCGGTGGTCAGTCGTGGGCGCGGTCGCGTCGTCGTGACCTCGGGACTGCTGAGTGCGTGCACTGTCTTCTCCTCTCGGAACTGATGAATCGAAACGGGGTGGAGAACGACCGGAACGTCGTGGCCGACATGGCGACCGCCGTTCTTACCCGCCGGTAGCTTGCGCCGCCTCGCGCTCCGAAGGAAACCCCGATCACGTTTTTGTGGCCATATGACTCATATCTCATAACGGTGGCCACCTGGCGCCGATACATGCGATATCACCGCAGGTCAGCACCCATCGAGCGGTCGACACAGAGCGTGGCGTGCGGTGTGCGGACGAGACACATTCCGGACAAATGACTCATGCGCTCACGGGCTCTGCCGGCCCTCGGAACCGGACTTCGCCCGTGTGAATCATCAAGGCGGCTATCGCAATACCGCGTCGGATCGGTCCACATCATGGTTTTTCGGCGATAATCGGTGGCATGCACGAGAGGGATGGCGAGCCCGACCGCGACGCCCGCGGCCTCGCGTCGGCGCGCACGATCCTGCGGCCGTGCCCGGTGTACTTTCTGCTCGCCCGTCCGACCCGGGAACCCGACCGGATGCCGTCGACGATCGGTGAGAGCGACGTGTTCTTCTCGGAGGCCGAGGCACTCGACGCGCTCGACATCCACTACGCGTGGGCGTCGGTGAGCCTGGAGGACCCGGCCGTGGCCGATACCGCGCAATGGTATCTGCAGAGCGCCATGGTAGGGCCCCGGATCAGCCCGTCACTCGGCGAGGTGTACCTCGCGATCTCCGAGGGCTCCTCGGGTGATACCTGGGCAGCTGCGGGCGGCTTCCTCACCGAGGGTGAGGTGGTGCACTGGGCACCGTTCGTCACCGCGGTGCGCCCGCGAATCCGCACCGCGTACGGCGACGGCGTCCTGGAACTGGCCTACCGCGGCGATACGTCGGTGTATTTCGGTCAGGTGTGGTTCGCGCCGATGCATTCGGTGCGCGTGTACCCGAAGCGGATCATCGTCGGCGACGACGCCATCGGTTAGGGCACTTCGGGGTTGGTTCACTCCGCCGGACCCGCCCGCGCCGCCGCGGACGCGTCGCGAGAACCGAAGAGCCCCAGCGTGATCGGCACGCCAACCTCGACGACGACGTCGGTGCCGTCGGTACGACACCGACGCAGCACCACCGCCGAACGCTGATCGTCGATCACCTCCCGGGCGGTTGCGCACGCATCTGCGTCACCGGAGACGTGATCGATGGCGGCGGCGAGGGCCGCGAGGTCGGCGGCCGACTGCGCCCGGTGTCGGGCGATCACCGCCGCACCGACGTAGACCACCATCACCAGGACCGACACCACCCCGACGATGACGCCGGCCGCGGCGACGGTGGCATAGCCACGATCGTCACGGGCAAGGCGCACTAGCATTTTCACGGCGTCACCCCCGGCGCGATGTCGACTTGATCGGAGCCGTCCGGCTCCTTGGCCGCCACCGCCCGGGCCGACATCGTCAGCCCGGGCAGCGAGAGCACCCGGTCGGTGACCGAGACGACGACCTTGCCGCCCTGCTCGCTCACCGTGATGGTCGCGTCGGCGCCGACCAGCCGGGCTCCGGCGGCCCGCGCCCCCGCGTCACCGGCTGCGGTCAACCGCGCGACCTCACGTGCGGCGTCGGTGCACCGGATCTCGGCGATCACCGCACCGATCGCCCCGATGCCCAGGATCAGGACCGCCACGATCGCCGCAATCGCATACGCCGCCTCGACGGTGACCATGCCCGCGTCATCGTCCACGACATGTCGCAGCACGCCACGTCGCGCCACGCCCCGACGCCGCGCGCCCATCAGCTCACCGAGGTGTTGAGGGCCTTGTTGATGATCCCGGTGAGTGCGGAAACGATGTCGTTGCCGGTGACGACGGTGTAGAGGATCGCACCGAACGCCGCTGCCGCGATGGTGCCGATGGCGTATTCGGCAGTGCTCATCCCCTCCTCGTCGCTGATCAGGCGCAGCGTTTGAGCGTTCAGCCAATCGCCGGCAGCGCGCAAGCCGCGCGGATTCTCGATGGGGTCGGCGTGGTCGGGAGAGCTTTGATTCACGGTGTGTGACATGGTTTTTCCTTTCGGGGTTCGAACGTTGCGGTAATTGGACGCAGCGGGTGGCGATTTGGCTCCCTCCCGGCGCATGTTTTTCTAGAGACCTCCCAGGGTCTGCGACGCGAGGCCGATGACCACGGGAACGATGCCCAGGCAGATGAAGGCCGGCAGGAAGCACAAGCCCAATGGCCCGCTAACCATCACCCCGGCCCGCTCGGCGCGGGCCAGCGCTTCGTCGTGGGCACGCCGGCGGACCTGTTCGGCGAGTTCGCCGACCCCGTCGGCCAGCGCCGACCCGGCTCGCGCCGACCGTCGGGCGAGCATCGTCAGATCCGCGAAACAGTCTGCGCCGAGGTCGGTCGACGGTGCCCGCGGCCGACGTCGCCGGGCATCCGGCGACACCTCGGGAGCAGCCCAGGCCCGGTCCGGGTCGGCGCCGAGTTCGAGGAGCTCGGCGGTCGAGGTCAACGGCCGCGCCAGGGACGGCGGCGCACTCGACGCCGCGACCCGGATCGCCTGCGCCACCGGCAGTCCGGCGCGCAGGCACACCGCGAGCAGGTCCAGTGCGGCCGCGGTGGCGAACGGATCCGCCCCGGGGTCACCCACCCCGAGGAATCGTGGTTCCCGGGTAGGCGGTGCGGGCAGATCGATCACCCGGTGGAGACGCCATCGCGCGGCCGGCCAGATCCAACAGGCGACGGCCACCAGGAGCACGGCCACGGCCTTCACCGGGCCTCCCTCTCGACCAGCGCGCCCTTGCGCAGACCGCCGCTCACGGTGCCACCACCTTCGCGGCGATGCGATCTGCCCAGAGCAGCCCACTCGCGACCAGAGCGGTACCGACGACGAGGAGGATTCCACCGAGCCCACCGCCCAGCAGGGTCGACAACGGTTGCGCACCGGTGGCCTGCCCGAGCGCGATGCCGAGGACCGGGAGTCCGGCGAGGACAGTGGCGGTGGCACGGGGACCGGCCATTCCGGCCCGCGTCCGTTCGACGAAGGCCTTGCGGGCCAACAGATCCGAGCGCACCGAGCCCAGCAGATCGGCCAGCGGCAGCCCGTGAGCCTCCGACGTCTGCCAGGCCACGGCGATACGCTGCCAGGATTCGTCGGCGCCGTGCGCTGCGGTCGGGTCGATCAGGATGCCACCTCCGAGCTCAGCGCGGCCGGCCAGCATCGACAACGCCGAGGCCACCGAATCCGCCTGTCCGGTAACGCCATCCCTGGTAGCGTCGGCCATGGCCGACATCTCCGCCGCAGCGGCCGCACAGGCATGGGCGGGTGGCGCACCGACCGAGAGCTCGGCGATCATCAGCGACAGCGCGGTCAACAGATCATCTCGTCGCGCGTCGGCCTGCTCGGCGGCCCGGCGGCGATGAGCCCGCCATCCGTACACGCCGGCCACGAGTCCCGCAGCGACCGCCGCAGCGATACCGCCGACCAGCAGCGCACCGCAGATCCCGATCGGCACGACGATCCGTCGCAATGTCGGGACTCCCGTGGTGGAGCGGGTGTGCCGCCCGCCCAGTGGCCGGAGCCGGTGGGCGGCGCGCGGTGCGCCCGACCACAGCACCGCACACGCCGAGGCAAGCAGGATCACCGTCATCGGATCGCGACCATCTCGTCGAAAAGCGCTCGGTGCGAAGTGAATCCGACGCTGCGCAACCAGATCGGCACAACGGTGACCAGGCCATCGGCACCGCGACGCAGCACACCGATCTCGGACAGACCACGCGTCCCGTCGACGTTGCGGGCGACGCCGAGGACGATGTGATCCCGTTATCTGGAATTAGATTAAGATATTTGACAATAGACTAGCGCTGAAGTGCGGTTTTGTTGTAAGATACATGTTACTTACAAATGCTCCCGCCTGGAGATAGGTGAAAAAATGATCGCGCTTACCTATTGCGATATAGGTCCGGGTGTGAAATTCTCCATGCATGAACCCCAAAGCGCCGAAGCTGACGCTCCAGGAGCAGTGCGACCGTCTTGTCGAGCAGTACTACGACGAGTTCGCGAAGCTCCGCGAAGACGTTGCTGGAGTGGTACTGGAAGTGGCGCAGGTGTGGAGTGGGCACTTCCCGGATCCGACAGCGATGCACGGGCAGCTCTACTGCACGTCGGTGCGTGGTCTACTGCTGTTGTATCGCGTTGGCGACGTTCGCAATCCGGACGAGCCTCCTCCGCCCGCAGGGGAGATCCATACCCGGTATGGGCAAGGGATGTCGGTCATGGTGAAGGATGGCCGCGGCTGGTACAGCAGGGTTCGCAGGGCTCCCGCAGAGTTCTTTCCGGAGCGGGGCGAGCGCCTTGTCCTCAAGCCGCCGAAGAAGTCGATTGTCGGCAGCGAGGGCGCCACGGATCCACAGTCTGCGGTGCAGCCGTCGTTGAGTCAGGAGATGGCGGCGCTGCCGCGCACTTCACCGAAGCCGGATTGGTTCGTGTTGTGGACGCTGTCGGAGGACGGGTTGCAGGTGCCGGATGTCTTCCTCGCCGCGGTCGTCGACATCGACTCGCCGTCGATGGTCCGCATTCTTGCGTCAACTCCGTTGCCGCGCAATGTACGTCGCAAGCCAGTGATCGACGAGCACGACACCGACTTCAACGAGTGGGCACCTCCGAGCGGCGAGGAGGGCACGGGTTCGGCGCCGGCGTAGCTGTTCTGTCGGACCGGTTGGCTAGCGTCGGCTTCGCTGGTGTTGAATCGGGGACGTTATGACTACGACTGCGCGTGAGGTGTTCGGCTTGCGGGTCCGGCAGGCGCGACTGGTGCGCCGGATGACCGCGAAAGCTGTGCTGGAAGCGATGGGCTGGAAGGGTGCTCGTCTGACCCGGATGGAGCGTGCCGAGGTCACGACGGTCACGGCGGACGAGCTAGACGCTCTATCTGAGGTGTTGGGTTTTCCCGCAGCGTTTTTCACCACGCCACCGGTGTCGAGGGTCGAACCGGAGGACTTGTCGTTCCGGGCGCCCAAAGCGACCTCGGAGACCGAGAAGAACCGGATGGCGCAGATGATGGCGCTCTCTGGTGACTTCCTGTTGCACCTGGATTCCCAGCACAAGTTGCCACCGCTGACCGTTGCCCCTCGACCGGATCTTGATCCGGTCCAGGCCGCGGCTGCGGCGCGTGATCAGCTCGGCGTTGGCCCCGATACTCCGATTGGTGATCTCACACATCTGTTGGAGCGTCATGGGGTACCGGTCATGATGCGTGGTGAGCGGTTCAGCGGGCAGGGGGTGGAGGCCAATGAGCGTGGGCGTTTGGAGAAGCACCTGGGGTGCTCGACGTGGATAGGTGAGTTCAAGGAACGGCCGCTGATCGCGTTACGCGAGTTGGACTCGTGGGAGCGCACCCGGTGGACCATCGCGCACGAGTTGGGTCATCTGATGCTGCATGTGGGTATCCGCGAGGTCACCGACGAGCATGAGGATCAGGCGTCACGCTTTGCCTCGGAGTTCCTGGCCCCGTTCGCGGTGGTGTCGGAAACCGTCCGCGGTACACCATCGTTGGTGAGTTTGCTGCCGGTGAAGAAGAGGTGGGGCATCTCGTTGGGGGCGTTGCTGCGTCATTTTCATGATTCAGGTGGTCTGGATGTCGACCGCTACGAGATGCTGCGTAAGCAGCTCTACACGCGACTCAACACCGATACCGGCTTCACGTGGGGCCGGACCGAACCTGGCTGGAATGATCGTGCACCCGAGCGGCCGCGGTTGATGAGTAAGTGGATCGAGTTCGTGTTCGGTACTGGCTCTCCGAAGGAGATCGTGTCGACCCACCAGTTGATCTGGCCGCGGGATTTGTTGGCGGAGTTCACGATGGGTCAGCGTGGCGCATCTCCAGCGGTAACATCGTCAGCGGCAACAGCGTCGGCGGGCGGGCCCGCCGCGCGCCGCCCGCGGGCGGGCAGCTCGGTGGTAACCAATTTCGCGGACTACCGCCGCCAACGCCAGGCGTGAACCGGGCCGGGGATGGGTGTGGCACGGGCACAGCGGGTCAGTTTCCCTGACCGGCCCGACACGTTCACAGTGGTCGGCGACGATCATCTCCCAATCGCCCCGGCGCAGGAGTATCTGCGGTTCGTCACCAGATCCGGGCGTTCACCGAATACGGTGCGTTCCTACGCGCGGGGTTTGGCCGAGTGGTGGACGCTACTCGATCACGTCGGTGATCGGTGGGATGATTTCCCCACCAGTCGATTCGGCGACTTCCTCAGCTACCTTCGCTACGGTGACCTGCCGGGGGTACGGCGGATCGGGCCGCAAGTGCGACGTTTGGCGGAGTCGTCTATCCAACCGCGTAGCGCCGCGGTGTTGTCGATGTACACCTATCACGCCGATGCCCACCATCTCACCGGACCGTACGAGCGGCTGTTCAGCGCCCGCCGTGGGGCTCGGCGGCGCAACCCGTACGCAGGGTTCCTCGACGGGATCGGACCGGCCGTCGAGCACGACCATCCGATCTATCGACTGCGCCAGCGGAATCGGTCGGCTACCCCGATCCTGGAGCCCGATCAGGTCGCGGCAATCCTCAACGCCTGTTCGGTCCAGAGCGATCACGGATGGTCGGGCGGGGCTACCGGGCTACGGGATCGTTTTCTGTTCGCTGTCCTGGCTGAGACCGGCATGCGGATCGGTGAGGCATTATCGCTGCGCCACCATGACTTTCACATTTCCGGTGGAGTGACTCCGTTCGTCGACGTCTCAGGTCGCGATGATCATCCCCATGGGATACGCGCGAAGTCGGGGAGTCGGCGCATCTACATCGGTGACGATCTCGCTGCCCTCTACACCGAGTATGTGTGGCTGCTCGTCGACCACAGCGCCGACGTGGTGGTGTCCGACCTGGCAACACATTTCGTGTTCGTCAACCTCACCCGCGGCCCCCGGTTCGCGCCCATGCGGGTGGAGAACGTGTACGCCGCGGTCCGCGCGATCCGCGCGCGCACCGCGGGTTCGGTGCCACCGGACTGGTCGCCACACTGGTTCCGTCACACTCACGCGACCGCGCTGCTCCTCAACGGCGTGTCACCACATGTGGTGATGCGCCGCCTGGGCCATGCCGATATCCAGACGACGCTCTCGACCTACGGGTGGGTTACCGAGGACGCCGAAATGCGTTCTCTGGCGCAGTGGAAGAACTATGTCGCCGGGTGGAAACGGATTCACGATGCCTGACCCCTCTACGCACGTGACCACCCCGCAGACACGGGTTGCAGGCTTGACCTGGGACGAACAATGGGCGCGGGTACCCACCCAGTGGCGGCAGCTGCACTACCGCATCGATGAGGCGCCACAGGTGTTCATCCACAATGCCCGCTACCTCAACGATCCCGCCGGGCACGACTTCACCCCAGCAGCGGTGCCCCGACGTATCTGTGACGAGCTGGCCTGGTGGGTGTGGCTGTGCGGGGACGAAGGGGTACGCAAGTTCGAGCCGTCGCTATTGAAGTGGTGTGGTCAGGCACTGACCGATGCGGTCGCCGACTATCAGCGCGAGCACGGCCGCGCACCGGCGTCGGTCACCGACCTGTCAGCACAAGATCTGCTGCGGTGCGCCCTGGTCGGGTTCGAGCGCCGCAATGGCCGCCTCCCCGGAACCACTTCGCGTCGCAACATCATTCACCTCATCGAACGATTCCACCTGTACGTGTCGGTGCGCTGCACCGACGTCCCGTGGTGGCAGCACGACATCTGGGACCTGCACGCTGATCCCCGTATTCCCCAACGCGAGCACGAACCCCGCCACGATTTGTTCGTGGCTGTAGGGCTCATCCAGCCCGGCTGGCTGCGCGAGGGCGTGCGATTCTGGCTGCGCACCGCGCTGAGTACCGAGTTGCTGCGGTGGTCCTCGGTCGTCGGACGGGCACGCACTCTCGCCCGTCACCTCGGCCCGTTCCTGACCCAACACCAGATCACCGACCCCGCGATCTCTGCAGACCCGAGCGTGTTGCGCCAGGTGTTCACCGATTTCTCCGGGTACCTGCGCTCCCCGGCTGCATCCTCGAGACCAGGACAACCGTTGTCGGCCAGCGCTATCGACGCCGTCCAGAGCCAAACACAAGTGTTTTACACCTTCATGGCCGACCACGCCCCCGACGCCGCGGCAGCGACCAGCGACCAGCGGTGGGCCCAACTCGGCGACGCCCACACCCGGCTGTGGGGGCCAACCGCTCGATCCCGTCGTTCCCACCGCCGACGCGAGTTGACCTGGTACAGCACCCGCGAACTCCAACAGATGCTCGGCTACCTCGATGTGCTGGCCGCCGACCACGGCGAACAGGTCACCATCACCCATCCCGACAACACCATCACCGTCGTCGCCGGACTCGGTGACCCGCAGGCCGCCCGCGTATGGCTACTGCAAGCACTGACCGGGCGCAGAGCGTCAGAAATCCTCATGCTCGACCCCGACCCGCTGCAACCCATCCCCGGCCAAGACCGCCCCGCCGACACCGATGATCCTGACGCGTTCGTCGCGAAACTGCGCTACCAGCAAACCAAGGTCGACGGAATCGTCCCCACAATCCTGGTCGAACAAGCCGTCGTCAACGTCATCGGCGAGCAGCAACGCTACAACCACCAACAGTTCCCGCACCTGACTCCGAAATATCTGTTCCTCGGCATCCGCCACCAACATCAAGGCCAGTTGCCACGTCCCTACAACAGCTACCGCACGTCGCTGGCACGGCTGGATCGCATCCACGGACTCACCGACAGCACAGGACACCCGTTACGGTTCACCCAAACCCACCGGCTGCGCCACACCCGGGCCACCGAACTCCTCAATGACGGGGTGCCGATCCACGTCGTGCAGCGCTATCTCGGCCACGCCTCACCCGAGATGACCCTGCGCTATGCCGCCACACTCGCCGCGACCGCCGAAGCGGAGTTCCTCAAACACAAGAAGATCGGCGCCGGTGGCCTCGACATCGGCATCAGCCCCGCAGACATCATCGACATGACCCAGCTTTCCCAGCGCACCGACCGCGTTCTGCCCAACGGGGTGTGCCTGCTACCTCCCCTATCATCGTGCGACAAAGGCAACGCCTGCCTGTCCTGCGGCCATTTCGCCACCGATGCCACCCACCTTGACGAACTCCTCGACCAACGAGCCAAAACCGCGTCCCTGATCGAGATCCGCCGCCGCCAGTACCAGCAGCGCACCGGTCGCACACTTACCGACGACAACGTATGGATCCACGAACGGCTCCGCGAACTGGCCTCCCTCGATGCCATCACCGACCGGCTACGGACCGAAGCCGCCGACACACCGCACAACTACACCACCGTGACCCGAGCGGGCACCACCCATCGACTGCCCCTGCTGCACATCCAAACCCGAGGCAGCCACGAATCCGCGATCCGCGCAGCCCAGCGCACCGAACCCACGGACGACCGATGAGCACCCCACCCTCGGAAAAAGCCGTGAAGGCACTTGCCGCGCACGCCCATCAACGATCCATGGATTCCCGGCGACGTATCCAGCGAGCGCTGCGCGACCTGCGCAGCAAGAACGCGACGATCAACGTCAACACCGTCGCGAAGAAAGCAAAGGTATCCCGCAAAACCATCTACGGCCATCCCGACCTACGGGCACAGATTCAAGCTCACGCCCAGATCACACCAGCACCAGAACCGAGCGGCACCCTCGAAGACAGCATCATCACCGCCCTACGCAGCCAACTCACCGCCAAAGACACCGAGATCAGCCGCCTCAGAGCCGAAATCCGCCGGCAGGAAACAGTCATCGCCACTCTCTACGGCGCACTCGACCACCAGACCCCACCCATCGACCCCACCAGCAGTGCTCATCGTTAGGAAGAGCCGGAATCCAGCCCACCGATCCCGGCATCCCGGTCGCGGGTAGGTCGCGCTGGATAGGCGTGGATCAGCGCGTCGGAGAGTTTCGGGATCGCCGCGACGAGATCGTGTTCGGCCCGATGAGTGATCGTGTGCGCGGCGGTCAACGTCACCGTGGGCGCGAGGTCGAGTTCAGCATCAGCGTGGAGACGATGACCAATCCACCGCATCCGCACGCTGCGCACCGACTCCACACCAGGTTGGGTTGCCAGGACCTGCTCGGCACGTTCGACCGACTCTGGTTCAACCCCGTCCATCAACCGGCGGAACACATCCCGGACAGCAGTACGCAGCACCGCCAGGATGGCGACGGTGATGAGCAAACCGATGATCGGATCAGCGATCGGGAACCCGAGCGCTACCCCGGCGGCGCCGATCAACACAGCCAGCGACGTAAACCCGTCGGTACGGGCGTGCAAGCCATCCGCGATGAGCGCGGCCGACCCGATCTGACGCCCCACCCGGATGCGATAGACCGCGACGAGTTCGTTGCCGATGAACCCAATCAGACCTGCTGCGGCAACCCACCACAAATTCTCGATCGGGCGAGGATGGATGAGCCGCATGATCGCCTCGTAACCGGCGATCAACGCCGACATGGTGATCATCGCGACCACAAACAGCCCCGCGAGGTCCTCGGCTCGCCCAAAGCCATATGTGTAGCGTTTCGTAGCCGCTTTCGTGCTCAGCGCGAACGCAATCCACAACGGCACCGCAGTCAAAGCATCGGAAAAATTGTGAATCGTATCCGCGGCCAACGCCACCGAACCGGAGATCACCACGATCACAATCTGAAACACGGCGGTCATCCCCAGCGCGACCAGACTGATCTTGACCGCCCGAATTCCCACGCGGCTCGATTCCAGCACGCTGTCGATACTGTCGGCCGCATCGTGTGAGTGCGGCACAAAGAACTCCCGTAACGCGCCCCGAAGCCCACCCGGATGATCATGATCATGATCATGACCATGAGCGTGTTCCTCGTGAGAGTGCGCCTGGTTGGGGTCGTGGACGTGGGGTGAATTACCCATCAGCCCTGAGCCTTTCGTGAGTCGGGGTCATCCTGATGTAGCGCGTGCACATCCTCACCGCGGTGATGCGCGGGCAAGCCCGGACCGGCGTGCTCGGCGTTGTACACCGCGTCGATCACCAATTGCCGGACGTGGTCGTTCTCCAAGCTGTAAAAGATCGTCGTACCCTCGCGACGCGTTCGTACCAATCGCGACATCCGAAGCTTCGCCAGATGCTGCGACACCGACGGCGCGGGCTTCCCCGCGACCTCGGCCAGCTGCGACACCGACAGCTCCTCCTCCGTCAGTGCCCACAACAGCCGCACCCGCGTCGCATCGGCAAGCATCCGCAACACTTCGACGACCAACGCGACCTGCTCGTCACCTAAACCGGGACGTCGTCTTTGAGTATCTGCGCACATGCGTAGATATTAGAGTACAGAATCCCGCGACATGCAAACGGAGATGGAGCGCCGCACACCCCACACGCGGTTGCCAGTCAGCAAACATGAGCTCCGTCGGATACGCACCCCGAAGCCGGGTGTAACCCACAACGGTCATTCGGAAGTCAAACACAGTCAGACACACATCAGGACCAACTACTGATAAGACGGCTGCGGCGAGCTGGCTGTGCAGGGCGTCGCGGCCCATCCCACCCAAGGCGGCGAGCGCCTCCATCCGCGCGGGCACCTCGGCGGTCGAGTTGGCGTGCAGGGTGCCGCCGCTGCCGTCGTGACCGGTGTTCAGGGCGGTCAGCAGATCGATCACCTCCGCACCCCGGACCTCGCCGAGAATGATCCGGTCGGGCCGCATCCGCAGCGCCTGGCGCACCAGGACCCGTACCGCAACCTCGCCCGCCCCTTCGACATTCGCCGTTCGCGCCACCAGTCGCACCACGTGCGGGTGGGTCGGCGTCAGTTCGAGCGCGTCCTCGACGCACAGGACCCGTTCGGTGGCGCCCATCTGTCCGATCAACGCACCGAGAAGCGTTGTCTTGCCCGACCCGGTGCCGCCGATGATCAGAAACGACAACCGGGCACGCAGCACCTCACCCACGACTTCGGCCGCCTCGGCCGGAATCGCACCGGAGGCCACCATCGCGTCGAAACCCATTCCGGCACTGCGTAGTACGCGCAGCGACAAACATGTGCCGTCGGCGGCCAACGGGGGGATCACCGCGTGCAGGCGGACCGTGTATCCCCGGCGTCCGACATTCGACAACTGCCCGTCGACCCAGGGCTGGGCGTCGTCGAGCCTGCGCCCTGCGCCCAACGCCAGCCGTCCGGCCAGCCTGCGGACCGCCGCGTCGTCGTCGAAGGTGATCCCCGAGAGTTCCAGTCCGGCACCCCGATCCACCCATACCCGGTGCGGGCCGACGACGAGGATGTCGGCGATCCCCGGCTCGGCCAGGAGTTCTTCGAGCCGGCCGGCGCCGGTCAACTCGGTCTGCAGGTACCGCAGCGCGGCGAGGAGATCGGTGTCGCCGAGCACCCCACCCGCCTCGGCGCGTATCGCGTCGGCGATCACCGCCGCCGTCGGCTCCACCGCCTCCGACGCCAACCGCGAACGCACCCGATCCAGCAGCGCCTCGTCGGTGTGCGCGCTCATCCGGCCCGCCCCGTCCCGACGGCCCCGACACCGACACCGACACCGAGGGCCCCGTACACCGCTCGTGCCGCCCGCCCCAGGGGACTGCGCGCACCGATCCCGGGTCGTCCACTCTCCAGCCGCGCCGGCAGTCGCGGGTCCGGCCGGTAGGCGGCCAGCAATCGCAGGTCGGCGGCCTCGGCGATCTGCGGGGCACGCAGCCCGCCCGGCGAGGGACCGCGCACGACGAGCGCGAGATCGGCGGCGTCGGTGAGCAACCGGTCGGCGATCTGGCGGGCGGCGGCACAGCCGACGACGGTCGGTGAGGTCACCAGGACGACGAGATCCACCGACTCGACGACGCCGCGGACGACGGCGGTGTCGGCGCGGGGCAGGTCGACGACCACCAGATCACCGTGCGAGCGGCCGGCGTCGATGGTGGCGAGCACCGCGTCGGCGTGAACCGGGCGGGAATCGTCGCGACGGCCGGTGAGCACCGCGATCCGGTCGTCGACCCGTGGCAGGGCGCGGTGCAGCGCATGTCCGTTGACCGCTCCGCCCTCCAGCGTCAGATCCGGCCATCGCAACCCCGGCCGGTCCTCGATGCCGAGGATGAGGTCGAGACCGCCACCGAGGTCGTCGGCGTCGAGCAGCAGCACCTGCTCACCGGCGTCGCCGGCGGCCGTTGCCACCGCAGCGGCCAGCACCGACGCCCCGGCCCCGCCGTGTGCACTCATCAGCGCGACGCCGCCGCCGGTGGCCCGTCGTGGCGTACGCAGCTCGGTCAGCGTGCGCACCAGATGGCCCTCGTCGGCCGGCAACAGGGCGGCGTCACCGGCGCCGAGGTCCATCGCCGAACGCCAGACGTCGGCCGGGGGCGCGGTGTCGGCGACCAGCAGCACCCCGGCTCGCCGCGGCACCGAGGTGGAGACCAAGGCGGCGACCGCGGGTGGGTCGACGACGACCGCACGAGACCGCAGCCACTCGGCGCGGCAGGTCGCGGGATCGCCGAGAACCAGCCGATAGCCTGCGGCCGCGGCACACCGGGCGACGTCGTCGCGCAGATCGTCGTCGACGAGGGCGAGGAGGGCTTCGGACATGAGCGCCATCGTGGCCGATTCCGGCGTCATCGTTCTGTGTACACGTGCGCGGAGGGTCTCAGCCTGTGGACGCAGCCGGTTCTGTGGAGAACCCACCGCGTCAGCGATAACAGCAACGCGCCTGCGAGAACGGCAATGGCAAGACGGGAATCGGCGAGCTGACTTGCTCCAGATAGAGGACAACCCCGGCCAGGGGGGGAGGAGGCCGGGGTCGTCGCGCTTCAGCCCCGGGGGGTCGGGCTGAAGGGCACCGGTCCGAAGACCGGGTACCCACGACTATACACGTTCGCACGACACTCGCAAACAACTCGCGAAACCCGACACAACATCGCCCATTCGTCTCACTGCCTGCAGGTTTGTTGTCCTGTACGAATGACTCACAGCGGCGATGGCCACCGGCTGCGGCTTGCATCGTGCGAGATAGCCCAAGTCGACTTACAACATCGCAGAACTACAGTACGATGCCCGAAATGAGCGATGATCGCCCGGGTGTCCAGGAGACGCCGCCGGTCGCCGCATTCTTCGACCTCGACAAGACCGTCATCGCGAAATCCTCGGTTCTCGCCTTCAGCCGGCAGTTCTTCACCGAGGGCCTGCTCGACACCCGAACGTTGCTTCGTTCGGCCGTGACACAGTTGAGCTTCGCCCGCTCGGCCGCCGACGCCGACCACGTCGAGCGACTGCGCCGGCACATCACCACGATGTGTCAGGGATGGGATGTCTCGGAGGTTAACCGGATCGTCGCGGAAACCCTCGACGATGTCGTCCGGCCGCTCGTCTACAGCGGTGCGGTCGACCTCATCGACGCACACCGGCAGAAGGGACACGCCGTCGCGTTGGTCTCGGCGTCGGGGCAGGAGATGGTCGAGCCGATCGGCGTGATGTTGGGCGTCGATCACGTGCGTGCGAGCCGGATGCACATCACCGACGGCCACTACACCGGCGACCTCGATTTCTACTGCTACGGCGAGCAGAAGGCCGCGGCCATCCTGCAGATCGCGCAGGAGCACGGTTACGATCTCGACCTCTGTTATGCGTACTCGGATTCGGTGACCGATCTGCCGATGCTCGAGGTCGTCGGGCGGCCCACGGTGGTGAACCCCGACAAGCACTTACGCCGGCACGCCGAGGACAACGGCTGGCCGATCCTCGACTTCGACCGCGAGCCGGACCCCTCGTTCGCCACCGCGCCGGCGCTGGCCGCGGCGGTGGCCCTGGGGATCGGCGCCGCGGTGGGATGTGGCGTCGGAATCCGTCTCACCAGGCCTCGACGCACCGCCACGGCGAGCGTCGGCCTGCACCTCTGAAGCGCCGTAAACCGTTGCACCAGTGCACCAGTCGTCGGTGATGTGAACGCCACCGAACGTTGACACGCTTGAGTCTTGATGTGATTGCGATCACGGTGTACAAAGGTCATACGGAATCTCGGAAGGCAAAGTTCGCCCCGGAAGAGAAGGAGCGGGCCCCCATTCCGAGCACTTCCCAGCACGAGCGGCAAGTACCCACGCGGAGCGCGCCGCATAAGGCACAAGTGTTGTGCGCCTGCGACATCGCGGCCATGTGAACGGCTACCCTCGACGGCAGCGCCCCGACCCTCGGACAGCGCCGACGACATCATTGATGGCGTCGTGATGGGACGAGATTGGCAGCGCCGGAACGGTATCGGACAGATGTCCGTGGTCAATCGCCGAGGCGGTAACCACAACCCACCAAGCACGCTTGGTAGCTTTCGTTCGTGCTATGCGGGCGGCGACCCGGTTTTCGAACCGGATCGCCGCCCGCAGTGTTGTGTGGGCCCAGTGTCGTGTGGGCCCGGTGTTTGTCTGCCCGGTCAGCCGGCCCGTG
Organism: Gordonia sp. YC-XJ4; assembly: GCF_059511865.1. Taxonomy (NCBI): domain Bacteria; kingdom Bacillati; phylum Actinomycetota; class Actinomycetes; order Mycobacteriales; family Gordoniaceae; genus Gordonia; species Gordonia sp. YC-XJ4. The sequence continues at coordinate 882,547 of NZ_CM183447.1, read as the reverse complement.
CGGCGTCGGCGATCGACTTCGCTTCTGCCGCACCGGCGGTGAGCGCCTGGCAACAGAAGACGATCCACTCCCCCAGCGCTTCGGCGCGGCCGGTGCCGAAGGCCTGCGCCAGGACGCGATAGTCGGCGACCCGCCGCAGCCATGTCACCTCGGGGACGCCGAGATTGTGCGGATCGAGACCCGACGACGTGCACACCAGCCGAGACGCAGCACGGGCGACGATCCCGTTGGCGGATCGAAAGGCGTTCAGGCTCAGCAGTTCCCCGTGGACGACGGCGGCGAGGACCGGCGCACCCACCCTGGTGCCGCCGGTGATCAGCTGGCTCAGCAGATCCAGGCGGGTCGCGACGTCGGCATCGGCGCGCGGGCGGCCGAGCTCGTCGGGATCGTCGATGAGATCGGCGGCGGCGAGCATGTGCAGGCGAGCGAAGGCCTGTGCGGGAGCACGCCGGAATACCGAGGTGAGGCTTTCCAGCGAGTCGCCGTCGAGGGCCTGGGCCACGCGCATGGCACCGGCGAGGAGCGGATCGTCGAAGTCGCCGTCGCGACGCAGCTCGACGCTGCCGCCGTCGATGGCCGCCGACGACCGTCCGGCTCGCCAGGACGCCTCGGTGGCCGTCTTGTCCCAGCCACGCAGGTTCGCCGGATGCCGGTGTACCGCGCCCAGGGCGTCGCGCGCGGCGTCGGCCGCGGCGGCCACCCCGGGCAGGTCGGCGAGCGGTGCGAGCGGGTCGGAGGTCATCCGAACACCATAATCCGCACCGCCGGACCGACCCGCCCGGGCTGTCGCGCAGCTGACCGTCGGTGATGGCGACCGTCAGGCCACGCTGCCCCCGAGGGGGATCGACCGGCCGGGGATCGCCTCGAGCAACTTGCGCGTGTATTCCTCGCGCGGCGCGGCGAAGATCGCGTCGGCCGAACTGTGTTCGACGACGCGTCCCTTCTCCATCACCAGCACGTCGTCGGCGATCTGGCGGACCACCGCGAGGTCGTGGGTGATGAACAGGTAGGTCAGCCCCATCTCGTTCTGCAGATGATCGAGCAGGGTCAGGATCTGATCCTGGACCAGCACGTCGAGCGCCGAGACCGCCTCGTCACACACCACGACCTCCGGCTCGAGAGCCAACGCCCGCGCGATCGCCACGCGCTGGCGCTGCCCACCGGAGAGTTCGTTGGGGTAGCGATGCATCGCCGACGCCGGGAGTGCGACCCGGTCGAGCAATTCACGCACCCTCTTCTCCCGCGAGGCCTTGTCGCCGATCTTGTGCACCCGCAACGGCTCCTCGATCACCCGGTAGATCGAGAACATCGGGTCGATGGAGCCGTACGGATTCTGGAACACCGGTTGGATACGACGCCGTAACGCCAGTGCCGACCGGCCGCGGACCGTCGAGACGTCGGTGCCGTCGAACTCGACACGACCCGACGTCGGCGCCAGCAGGCCGAGCACCATCTGCGCCACTGTCGACTTACCCGATCCGGACTCTCCGACGATCGCGGTGGTGGTGCCGCGCGGCACCGAGAATCCGACGTCGTCGACCGCGCGGAACGGGGTCGATTGCCACGGCACCTTGCCGCGCACCGGGAAGTCCTTGACCAGTTTGTCGGCGACGATGAGGGCATCGGAATCGGTTGTCGGCGCGCTGCTCTCGACGACTTCGGCCTCCGCATCCGGCCCGCCGGGGCGCGGTGTCGTCGTCGCCCGCATCCTGCGCCGGGCGGCCAACGAGGGTGCGGCCTGCACGAGCCGCCGGGTGTAGGCGTGCTGCGGATGCTGCAGGATCTCGGTGGCCGGACCCGATTCGACGACCTTGCCGCGGTACATGACGACGATGTGATCGGCGCGCTCGGCGGCCAATCCGAGGTCGTGCGTGATGAGCAGGACCGCGGTGCCGAGTTCGTCGGTGAGCCCGTCGAGGTGATCGAGGATCTGTCGTTGCACCGTCACATCGAGGGCCGAGGTGGGCTCGTCGGCGACCAGGAGTTTCGGGCGGCATGCCAGACCGATCGCGATGAGCGCGCGCTGGCGCATACCCCCGGAGAACTCGTGGGGATACTGATTCATCCGGGATGCGGCGTCGGACATGCCCGCCTCTTCGAGGACCTCAGCGGCACGCTTCTTGGCGGCGGCACCCTTGGCGACCTTGTTGACCTCGATCGCCTCGCGAACCTGGAATCCCACCTTCCACAACGGGTTCAGGTTCGACATCGGGTCCTGTGGGACCAGACCGATTCCGGTGCCGCGCAAGTGGTCGATCTGCTTCTTCGACGCGGTCGTGAGATCCATGCCGTCGAACATGATGGTGCCGCCGGTGATCCGGCCCGTTCCGGGCAACAGGTCGAGCACCGCGTTGGCGGTGGTGGTCTTGCCCGAGCCGGATTCGCCGACCACGGCGACGGTTTGGCCGGGATAGACACGCAGATTCACCCCCGACACCGCGCGCGTCGGGTTCTTCGCGCTCCCGAAGGACACCTCGAGGTCCCGGATCTCCAACAGCGGGGCGACGGCGCCTGCGGTGGCGCCGGTCTCGGCGGTGGTGGGTTGTTCGGTCATCGTGTCCTCGATTTCGGGTCGAGCGAATCGCGCAGGGCATCACCCATGAGCATGAAGCTCAGAACCGTGAGGGCAAGTGCGCCTGCGGGATACAGCAGGATCGGATTGCCCGACCGCAGCAGACTCTGACCGGCGGCGATGTCGATACCCCAGGAGACCGCCGTGGAGGGCAGCCCGATGCCGAGGTAGGACAACGTCGCCTCGGTCACGATGAACACACCGAGGGACACCGTACAGGTGACGATCACCGGGCCGAGTGCATTCGGCACCACGTGCGAGAACACGATGCGCCGCCGAGAGGCTCCCAGTGATGTTGCCGCGGTGATGAATTCGTTGTTCTTGATCGATATGGTCGCGCCGCGGGCGATGCGCGCGATCTGCGGCCAGCCGAAGACGGCGAGGATCGCCACCACCGTCCACACCGTCCGGTGGGTGAACATCTGCATGATCACGATCGCCGCCAGGATCAGCGGCAGCGCGAAGAAGACGTCGGTGACCCGCGACAGCAGTACGTCGAGCCACCCGCCGAGATAGCCGGCGAGGACCCCGATCAGACCACCGACGACGAAGACCAGCAACGTGGTGCACACGCCGACGATCACCGAGTCGCGGGCCCCGAAGATGGTGCGTGCGTATATGTCACAGCCCTGCAGGTCGGTGCCGAACCAATGCGACGAACTCGGCGGCAACAGGCTGTTGCCGCCCTGGCAGTAGCGCGGGTCCTGATGGGCGAACAGCGACGGGAACAGGCAGATCAGGATCACCAGGATGATCATGATGGAGGCGACGATGAAGGTCGGACTGGTCCGCAGCTGCAGCCAGGCGCCCTTCCAGAAACCGGCGGAGGCGCCGGTGTCGCGGACCGGGTCGGCATCGAGGACCTCGACCTCGTCGTCAGGGGCGACGAAGCGGTGTTGGCCCGGCAACGGACGCCCCGAAGGGTCGCTCTCGCCGAGGGTTTCGGCGTCCGAGCGCAGGACCTCGGCCTCGGATTCGGGTGGGAAGAAACTGTCAGGCATAGCGGATCCTCGGATCGATCACGGCGTAGAGTAGGTCGACGACCAGGTTCGCCACGAGGTAGATGAGTACGAGCACGGTGACGATCGACACCACCGTGGGTGCCTCACCGAGACTCACACTGCGGAAGATGGTCTGACCGATCCCGTTGATGTTGAAGATGCCCTCGGTGACCACCGCACCGGCCATCAGGGCGCCGAGATCGACGCCGAGGAAGGTGATCACCGGGATCAGCGAGTTACGCAGGATGTGCACGATCACCACCCGCGGACGGGAGGCACCCTTGGCCGTCGCGGTCCGCACGAAGTCGGCAGAAGAGTTCTCCGCCACCGAATTACGGGTCAATCGTAAGACGTAGGCGAACGACGCCGACGCCAGCACGAAGGCCGGTAGCCACAGGTGTGCGAGGTCGTCGTTGGCCCCGACGGTCACCGGTGCGATCCCCCACTTCACCCCGAAGAGGAACTGGGCGATGAAGCCGATCACGAAGATCGGGACCGCGATGACCACCAGGCTCGCGAACAGCACCGTGGCATCGAACCATCCGCCGCGGCGCAGGCCGGCGATCACGCCGAACAGGATGCCGAACACGGCCTCGATGATCAGCGCGAAGATCGCGAGCCGGATGGTGACCGGAAAGGCCTGGGCCATCACGTCGGCAACGGGTCGTCCGGAGAAGGACAGGCCGAGGTTGCCGGTGAAGATACCGCTCAGATAGTGCCAATATTGTTGGAAGAAGCCGTCGTTGAGGTGATATTGCTCCCGGATCTGTTCGCGGACCGCGGGGGTCAGCGGTTTGCCGCCACCCATCGCCGCGGTCGGATCGCCCGGCAGGCTGAACACCATGAAGTAGAGCAGCAGCGTGGCCCCGAAGAAGACCGGGATCAGCTGGAGAACTCGTCGGATTGTGTACCAGAGCATGTCAATTCGTCTCTCGTGCGCAGCATCGACCCACCCGACGGGGTACCGGTCATCACCGTGCGGTGACGACCGGTACCCGCCGAACGGGTGGGATGCCTCAGCCCTTGGTCAGGTTCGGGTAGTCGGGGAGGTTGTTCCAGGTGATGGTTCCCTTGACCCCCTGGGCCAGACCCATTGTGGAGACGTAGTCGAACAGCGGGATCGCCGGCAGGTCCTGCAGCAGGATCTGCTGAGCGCCGTTGGCCGCCTTGTAGGCCGCCTCGTTGGTCGGCTGCGCGAGCGCGTTGTTGATCGCCGCGTCGAACTGCGGGTTGGAGTAGTCGCCGTCGTTGGCACCGGCCCCGGTCACATAGATCGGGTACAGGAACTCCAGCATCGACGGATAGTCACCCTGCCAGCCGGTACGGAAGGCGGTCTTGATGGTCCGTGCGTTGATCTCCGAGCGCAGCTGCTTGAAGGTCGGCACCGACTCACCGTGGGCGTCGATACCCAGCGTGTTCTTGATGTCGTTGGAGGCCGCGTCGATCCACTCCTTGTGGCCGCCATCGTAATTGGAGGCGATCACGAAGCTCCCCGACCACGGGGCGATGGCGTTGGCCTGCGCCCACAACTGCTTGGCCTTGGCGGCGTTGTAGTCGAGCACGTCGGAGCCGGGGATGTTGGCGTCGTATCCCGGCAGCGACGACGAGGTGAAGTCATGGGCCGGGGCCCGGGTACCGGCGAAGATGTTCTCGGAGATCTGCGGACGGTTGATGGACATCGAGATCGCCTGTCGCCGTAGGCGGCCCTCCTCACCGGAGAAGTGCGGCAGGGTCTCCGGGATGGTCATCGTCAGGCTGTAGGCGACGGGCTTGTTGACGACCTGCGACTCGCCGAGATCCTTCTTGTAGGTACGCAACGCCGAGGTGGGGATGATCTCGAGGGCGTCGAGGTTGCCCGACTGCAGGTCGCTGTATGCGGCGTCGGGATCCTGGTAGGCGACGAAGGTGATGCCCTTGTTTTTCGCCTTGTCGGGACCGGGATAGTCCGCCTTGGCCTCGACGTCGATCTTCTGGTTGTGCTGCCAGTCGACGAACTTGTAGGGGCCGTTGCCAATCGGCTTCTGACCGAAGGCGTTGATGTCCTTGAAGGCGACATCGGGCAGCGGCTTGAACGGGGTGAATCCGAGGCCGAGCTTGAAGTCGATGTTGGGCTGCTTGAGGGCCACGGTGAAGGTGTAGTCGTCGACGACCTTCAGTCCGGACATGGTCTTGGCCGTCGGCTTCTCCGCGGCGACCTGGTCATAGCCCTCGATGGGCTCGAAGAAGCTCTGCTGCTTCTGGGCGTTGGGCGTGTAGGCACCGAAGTTCCAGGCGTCGACGAAGTTGTGCGCCTTCACCTCGGTACCGTCGTCGAACTTCCACCCCTTCTTGATGGTGATGGTGTAGTTCTTGTTGTCGGTGGTCTCCAGCTTGTCGACCATCGCCGGGCGCGGATTGCCTTGTGCGTCATAGGCATACAGACCGGTGAAGAGTGCGTCGACGACGCGGCCGCCGATGTTCTCGTTGGTCGTGGTGGTGATCAGACCGGTTTCCGGCTCACCGCCGTACACCCGGATGTAACCGTTGGAGTCGTCCGACGAACTCCCGCATGCGGATAGGACGCCGGCGGCCACCACGGCCGCACCCAACGCCACCCAGATCTTCCTCAGTTTCACTCGCTATCGCCCTCCGAGGCACGCCGGTGGTAACCGGCAATATTCGACGCCGGAAGGCGCTGTACCACACCTCCGGCCGGACTTCTGCATTTGCACGCGCAGCATCGTGGACCGCGCGTGGACGTGGACGTACCCGATCCTGACGGGATCGTGGCCGGAAGCTGTCAACAACCTGACCGGGAGGTAACCATACCCACGAGTCATCGGGCCGTCTCGGCGAACGGCCATTTTTCTTCGCACTGCAAACAGGCACTCCGGCAAAACGCGCAGAGCCGACGACAGGCACACCGACAGCCACGAACCGACCGCTCGACGACGAGCGCGCACCTTTCGTCGCCCCGCCACCTGCAACGGGCATCCAACGTGACTACCCTCACAATGAGGATCTCGTAGCAGCCGGCTCACGTGCGGCTGCCACGCGCGATGTTGTTGCCGACCAGTGAAAGGCCAGCTCAGATGACCACTTCCGCTTCCGACACCACTCCCGGTTACCCGCCGTCGGAGGAGTTCGCGGCGCAGGCCAACGGCACCGCCGAGCTGTATGACCGGGCCGAGGCCGATCGTCTGGAGTTCTGGGCGGAGCAGGCGCGCCGACTGGAATGGGACACCGATTTCGGGGAGGTCCTCGACTGGTCGGACGCCCCGTTCGCCAAGTGGTTCGTCGGAGGCAAGCTCAATGTCTCGGTCAACTGCGTCGACCGCCATGTCGCCGCAGGCAAGGGCGATCGCGTCGCGATCCACTGGGTCGGCGAGCCCGGTGATCACCGCGACATCACCTACAGCCAGCTCAAGGACGAGGTCAGCCGCGCCGCGAACTACTTCACCGCGATCGGATTGACCGCCGGTGACCGCGTCGCGATCTACATGCCGATGGTCCCCGAGGCACTGATCTCCATGCTCGCCTGCGCGCGACTGGGCCTGACCCACTCGGTCGTTTTCGCCGGATTCTCCTCGGGCGCACTGCGTTCCCGCGTCGACGACGCCCAGGCCAAACTCGTCATCACCACCGACGGCCAGTACCGCCGCGGTAAGCCCGCACCGCTGAAGACCGCCGTCGACGAAGCCCTCGGCACCGGCGAGGACGCCGCGGAATCGGTCGAGAAGGTCCTCGTGGTGCGCCGCACCAACCACGACGAGAACCTGCCGTGGGTCGACGGCCGCGACGTCTGGTGGGAAGACACCGTCGCCGAGCAGTCCCCCGAGCACACCCCGGAAGCCTTCGACGCCGAACACCCACTGTTTCTGCTCTACACCTCGGGCACCACCGGCAAACCCAAGGGCATCGTGCACTCCTCGGGCGGCTACCTCACCCAGGCGTCCTACACCTTCCACTACGTCTTCGACCACAAGGAAGGCCGCGACGTCTTCTGGTGCGGCGCCGACATCGGCTGGGTGACCGGCCACTCCTACCTGGTCTACGGCCCGCTGTCCAACGGCGCCACCGAGGTCGTCTACGAGGGCACCCCGAACTCCCCCAACGAGCACCGCCACTTCGAGATCATCGAAAAATACGGCGTCACCATCTATTACATCGCGCCCACCCTGATCCGCACCTTCATGAAATGGGGCCGGGAGATCCCCGACGCCCACGACCTGAGCTCGGTGCGACTGCTCGGCAGCGTCGGCGAACCGATCAACCCCGAGGCGTGGAAGTGGTACCGCGAGGTCATCGGCGGCAACTCCGCGCCGATCGTCGACACCTGGTGGCAGACCGAGACCGGCGCGATCATGATCAGCCCGCTGCCCGGGGTGACCGTCACCAAACCCGGCTCGGCGATGGCACCGCTGCCCGGTATCTCGGCGACCATCGTCGACGACGACGCCAACCCGGTCGGCGCGGGCGAGCAGGGCTACCTCGTCCTCGACAAGCCTTGGCCGTCGATGCTGCGCGGGATCTGGGGCGACGACGAACGCTACCGCGAGACCTACTGGTCCCGCTTCGCCGAACACGGCTGGTACTTCGCCGGCGACGGCGCCCGCTACGACGAGGACCACGCCCTGTGGGTGCTCGGCCGCGTCGACGACGTCATGAACGTCTCCGGCCACCGGATCTCCACCGCCGAGGTCGAATCCGCCCTCGTCGGGCACTCCGGCGTCGCCGAAGCCGCGGTCATCGGCGCCGCCGACGAGACCACCGGCCAGGGCATCGTCGCCTTCGTCATCCTGCGCGAGGGCATCGAGAACACCGGCGACGAGCTGATCGCCGAACTGCGCCAACAGGTGTCGATCGAGATCTCCCCCATCGCCAAACCCCGCGAGATCAACGTCGTACCCGAACTCCCCAAGACACGCTCGGGCAAGATCATGCGCCGCCTGCTCAAGGACGTCGCCGAGGGCCGCGAACTCGGCGACACCTCCACCCTCGTCGACCCCTCGGTCTTCGAGGCGATCCGCGCGAAGAAGGCCTGATCGGGCCGGAACCCGCCCGCGGCGAGACACGCCCTGAATGCGCCACCGGGTGCCCCAACCCGGTGGCGCATCTCGTGTGTCGGTACCCGCCCGCGAGTCGATGACGAAGCCGCGCCCGCGGGCGGCACTGACCACCTCGCTCGGCCGACATGGCAACATATGCCCCACACCCCAGATACGGAGGATGCTGTGAGCCGAAACGAGAACGGCCGGTCTGCACCAGGAGGACGTCCGGTCCCCTCGATCCCCCTGTCCGACGCCGACCTCGGGCCCAAGGGCGAACCGAGCATCGGCAACCTGGTCAAGGACGCGACCGCGAGCATGTCCACGCTCGTCCGTTCCGAGGTGGCGCTGGCCAAGTCCGAGCTGGTCGATGAGGCCAAGAAGGCCGGAGCCGGCACCGGCGCGCTCGCCGTGGCCGGGGTGACCGCACTGTATGCGAGTTTCTTCTTTTTCTTCTTCCTCGCCGAACTCCTCAGCGAGTGGCTGCCCCGCTGGGCGGCGTTCCTCATCGTGTTCGCACTGCTGGTCGTCATCACCATCGTGGTCGCGATCGCCGGCTACCTGTTCTTCAAGAAGATCCGCGGACCGAAGAAGACCATCGAGACCGTCAAGGAGATCCCGTCGGTGCTGCCCAAGTCGGGCCCGCCGGCCGCGGATCGTTCCAAGATCGCGGTGCCCGACGACGCTGCCGCCGCGACCGTGTCGGCCACGGCCGAGCACCCACGAATCCCGCCCGCCCGCGAGGGCTGAGCGATGGCCGCGCCCGACCCGTCGAGCGTTCGGCTCCCCGGCGTCTGGCGGCATCTCGACGTCCGCGCGAACGGCCTGCGGTTTCATGCCGTCGAGGTCGACGAGCCGATCGCGGATCGGCCACTGGTGTTGCTGCTGCACGGTTTTGGCGAGTTCTGGTGGAGTTGGCGTCATCAGCTGACCGCGTTGACCGAGGCCGGTCATCGGGCGGTGGCGGTCGATTTGCGCGGGTACGGCGACACCGACAAACCGCCGCGCGGATATGACGGGTGGACGCTGGCCGGTGACACCAACGGCCTCGTCCGCGCACTCGGGCACACCGACGCCACCCTGGTCGGGCACGCCGACGGCGGTCTGGTCTGCTGGGCGACGGCCACCCTGCACCCCCGCGCGGTGTCCCGCATCGCGGTGATCGCCTCACCGCATCCCCGTTCCCTGCGCCACGACGTGCTGCTGCGCGGGGCGCAACGCACCGCGTTCCTCCCGAACTTCCTGCGCAATCAGCTCCCCCGGTCGGCCGAGGCGCGCCTGACCCGCCGCGACGGCGCCTTCATCGCTCGTTATTTCGATCAGCGCGCGGGCAGCGCATGGCGCGGCACCGACGACTACGCGCAGACCATCGGTCTCAACCGCTCGGCCATCCAGATCCCCTACGTGGCGCATTCGAGTCTGGAATACCAGCGCTGGGCCTTCCGGTCGCAGTTCCGCCCCGACGGCATCCGGTTCATGCGTCTCATGCACCGCAGACTGCACATCCCGGCGCTGGCGCTGCGCGGCGCCGACGATCCCTACATCACCGACCATGCGATGCGCGAGAGCCGCGAGTGGGTGGACCATCTCGACGTCCGGGAGATCCCCGCCAGCGGGCACTTCGCGCATCAGGAACAGCCGGACGCGGTCACCGCGGCGCTGCTCGAGCTGCTGGGTTCCTGAGCCCGGCCTCACCGACGGCCGCCGATCACCTGCTGCCGGGATCACCCGGGCCGGCGGTGTGGTCGCGATGTCCGTGTGTGCGCCGTCGTTCTTTCATCCGCGCCTCGTGGACGTGACGCACCCCGCCGGTCAGTTCCGCACGCACCCGCGCCTCGGTGTCGGTGAACGCGGCGTGGTAGCCGTCGTCGAATTCCTCGACGATCTGGAAGGTCCAGCGCCCCTCGATCACGTTGCGGCCCACGATCTCCGTCTCGATCCGATCGGCCAGCTCGGTGTAACCGGCATCGCGCATCTCGGCGACCGCCTCCCCGAGCAGGGCGTCGGCGTGCCCGATGAGCTGGTGGAAGCCGTACAGATGCCCACGCGCCCGTTCGATGTATTCCAGTGCCTCCGTGACCTTTCCGGCCATCTCGGCGGTGTGGTCGTCGACGGCGCTCGGGTCGGGGGACTCGCCTGAATCAGTCATTCGCGCACACACGCCCCGGTCGACACCCGTCCGTAGCGCCCCTGGGCGCGGGCGAGGTCCTGCTGTACGAGAGCGGCAGTGAGGACGTAGCCGGTCTCGTCGGCGGCATTCTCCGACGTCGCGAACACCACGCCGAGAACATCGCCGGCCGAATTGAGCATCGGCCCACCGGAATTGCCCTGCCGGATCACGCCGCGCACCGTATACACCTCGCGGGTGACCTGGCGGTTGCGGTAGATGTTGGCGGTCGGCAACTCGCGCATGTCACGCACCCGCACCGCAGTGGCCTGGAACGGACCGGCCTGCGGATACCCCAGGACGATGGCGTCGTCGCCGGTGGTCGCGGTGCTCGAGGCGAACCGCAACGGCCGGGCGTCGATACCGTCGACCCGTAGGATCGCCACGTCGTTGACGCTGTCGAAGAGCACGACGTCGGCGTCATAGGAGGTGCCGTCGGACTGCTGGGCCTGCAGGGTCGAGGTCCCGGCGACGACGTGCGCGTTGGTCATGATCAGGTCCGGGCCGACGACGAAGCCGCTGCCCTCGAGGGCCTGCTGACAGTTGGGTGCCTCGCCCTCGATCTTGACCACACTCGGCGCGGTCTGCGCGACGACCGGCAGGCGCAGGAGCGCCGGGTCGGGTGGTGCGACCTGGCCGGCGTTGGTGGTGGGGATGACGCCGTCGAGTTTGGAATCCTCGAGCAGTCGGCGGAACTCGTCGACCGGCTTCGCGGCCAACCAACCGGGCGCCGCGTCGTCGACCGCGCCGAGCACCTTGGAGCCGTCGACGGCCTTGGTCAGCGCCTGCGAATGCGAACTCGCCAGCAGGGTGCCGATCAGCCACATCGCCACCAGCGCGGCGAGGGCCTGCAACACCAGTCCGACGCCGCTGTCGATGGCCCGCAGTTCCGGCGACCGGATGCCGCCGCGGGCGGCGTGACCGAGGATCATGCCGGCGATCTCGCCGATCACCACCAGCGCGACCAGCACTCCGACGGCCGCCACCAGCTGCATCGTCGGATCGTCGATCCGGGAGATCACATGCGGCACCAGCAGAATGCCCGCGAAGGCACCGAGGAGCACACCGAGCACGGCCAGCGCGGAGGCCACCGCACCCTGCCGGAACCCACTGATCGCGGCGATCAGGGCGATCGCGACGACGATGATGTCGACCCACGTCGAACCACTCATCGGCCGCCCCGGCCGTCGGGGTCGCGCAGATGGTCGGGGTGGACCGCGCGGAAACCGGATTCCTGCCGGTTGCCGGCGCGTCGGATCATCTCGTCGAGCGGACGGACGTCATCGGTGTCCCAGGCCGGTCCCCACCCGGCGGCGTCGCTGATCGCCGCGATCAGCCCGCCGGTGAATCCCCAGACGAGCAGTCCGTCGACGAAGAATGCGGGTCCCTGATAGGCGCGGGCACCGAGGACCGATCGGCGCACCTGGAAACGGTTCTCCGGGGCCAGGAGTTCACGCATGCTGACACGCGCGACGCGGGCGGTCTCGCCTTCGTCGACGACTCGCACCTCACCGGGTTCGCGCCAATGGGCGATCACCGGGACGACGTCGAAACCCGAGGGCGGGACCGGAAAGCTGGGCAGGGTGGCCAGCACGTCGACGCCCTCGGTCGCCAGACCGGTTTCCTCGTCGGCCTCCCGCAGTGCGGTCCCGACGGGATAGTCGTCACCGGGGTCGTAGCCGCCGCCGGGGAAAGCGACCTGCCCGCTGTGTTGACGCAGGGTCGACGCACGCTCGGTGAGCAGGACCTCGGCGTCGGCGGGCAGCCCACCGGGATAGTCGGGGTCGGCGTCGAAGGACCCCGAGAACAACACCAGCACCGCAGCAGCACGCCGATCCCGGTTGAACATCGCCGCCCACCGGGTGCGGTCACCACCACGATTGAGCACGATCTCGGTGACGGCGCCGACGTCGTCGGTGAGCCGGTGCATCCACGTCGGGATCTGTTCGCGCGCCACCAGTGGGCCGATGTGCGGTTCGGGGATCGACGTCGGATCACTCGTGCTCACGTGGTGACCCCGGTCGCCATGCGGACCTGGTCGGCGATCTGCTGTGGATTCTCGAAGACCATCGGCGCGACCTTCACGACGGAACCGTCGGCGCGCAGGATGATCGTCGACGGGAACACCCGGGGAGCCTGCAGTGCGGCCGCGACCTGCCCGTCGGTGTCGAGGACGACGGGCAGATGCACCCCGAGTTCCGACAGGAACCGCAGAACCAGGTACGGACTGCCCGCGCCCTCGCGCGCGTGAACGGTCAGCACAGTGACCGCCGACCCCGCTCGTTCGGCGTAGTCGGCGAGCACGGGAAGTTCGGCGCGACACGGCTGACACCACACCGCCCACATGTTGATGATCAGCGGTTTGCCGACGGTCCCGGCGCCGAGGTCGTAGCCCGCCCCGGTCGACAGGCACGGTGCCCGCACCCCGGCCAGCACCGCGGCGTCGGTCGGCGCGGGCCCGCCGACCTGCGGGCACGGTGCGATCGCGGCGTCGGCGCGGGCCTGGGCCAACTGCGCGTCGTCGACCTGCACGTCGGTGGCCGAGGCGGCGCCCGACGGACGGATCTGCTGGGCGTCGTCACCCGTCGAGGAGTCCCCCCGCGGCCAGATCGCGACGACGAGGGCGATCACGACGACGAAGAACACCAGCGTCCATCGCGCGGCCGGGGGAAAACGAGAGCCCCGCCGGCGATCCGGCGGGGTCGGCTTCTCCACGGGGGGCAGATTGTCGGTGGTCACGAAGTGATCCCCGCCAACGCCAGCAGGTGATCGGTCTCGGGGCCCTTCACCAGGGCCGCGGCCGCCGTCTTGTCCATCGGCCCGGTTCCGACCGACGGGCAGTCCTTGGCCAGGATGCACACCCCGCACGCCGGTTTGCGCGCGTGGCAGACGCGTCGGCCATGGAAGATCACCCGGTGGGACAGATCGGTCCACTCCTTGCGCTCGATGAGTTCGCCGACGGCGTGCTCGACCTTGACCGGGTCGGTCTCCTCGGTCCACTCCCAGCGCCGGACCAGACGACCGAAGTGGGTGTCGACGGTGATTCCGGGAACCCCGAAAGCATTGCCCAACACCACATTCGCGGTCTTACGGCCGAATCCGGGCAGCGACACCAGTTCGGGCAGGGTATGCGGCACCTCGCCGTCGAACCGCTCCACGAGTGCCTGACCGAGCCCGATGAGCGAGTTGGTCTTGTTCCGGTAGAAACCGGTGGGGCGGATCAATTCCTCGAGTTCGGTGCGGTCGGCCTGCGCGTAGTCCAACGCGGTGCGGTAGCGGGCGAACACCGCCGGGGTGGTCTGGTTCACGCGGACGTCGGTGCATTGCGCCGACAAGATGGTGGCCACCGACAATTCCAGCGGGGTGGTGAAATCGAGCTCGCAGTACACGTGCGGAAAAGCCACCTTCAGCGTGCGATTCATCCGGCGGGCGCGACGAACCAACCCGAGATGGGTTTCGGCCTTCTTGGTGCCCGAACCACCCGTCCCCGACCTCGGCTGGGTTGTCGATGCAGCCTTCGGCTGGGCTTTCGATGCAGCCGTCCTGCGCGCGCTCACCCGACCAGGTTAGCGATGCGCGGTGGCGTGGGGCGCGGTGCGGCGCCCTGTGTTGCCGATGTCAACCAGCGGCGCGCTTTGGTCACAACTGGGTTACCGCGGCCGTTCTGGTTGGGAGTCACGAGCCCGATTGTGTTTACTTGTGGCCATGCAAGGACTAGCCGTACTGCTGTTCCCGGCCGTACTGATGCTCTTCGCCCTCGGCATGGAGAAGGTCCAGTCCTGGACAGATCGCGTCACCGTGAACCGCGACAACGTCGAGGAATTCCTGTCGGCGGCCGAATCCGAGGACGTCGACACCCTGGCCCGCGAGGGCATGCCGGCCGCGCTGGACGAGTTGCGCAATCGTCGGGCCGGCTGACCGCGTCCACACCACCCGGCTCCGCTCGTCCGAACGCGTCGGCATGCGCTTCTGCCCGGTAGTCGTCGGCCACCGATGTTCGCCCTGAGCAGACACGCCACCCATTACAACGCCGGTGACCCATTCAACACATATGCTGGGGGCGAGAGTAGCGTTGCAGCGGGTGTGCCAGTGGAGCACAACCGAGATCATGAGTGAGAAGGGACTCCTTGGTGGAGGAAGTACTGGCGCGGGCAGGCATTTTTCAGGGCGTCGAGCCCTCTGCCGTAGCGGCACTGACCAAGCAGCTTCAGCCCGTCGACTTTCCGCGGGGACATGTCATCTTCCACGAGGGCGAACCCGGTGATCGGCTGTACATCATCCTGTCCGGCAAGGTGAAGGTCGGCCGCCGGTCACCCGACGGTCGCGAGAACCTGCTGACGATCATGGGTCCGTCGGACATGTTCGGTGAACTGTCCATCTTCGATCCCGGTCCGCGCACCAGCTCGGCGACGACGGTGACCGAGGTTCGCGCGGTCTCGATGGATCGGGATGCGTTGCGCGCCTGGATCAAGGACCGCCCGGAGATCGCCGAACAGCTCCTGCGCGTGTTGGCCCGACGTCTGCGTCGTACCAACAACAACCTCGCCGACCTGATCTTCACCGATGTGCCCGGACGTGTGGCCAAGCAGCTGCTGCAGCTGGCCCAGCGCTTCGGCACCCAGGAGGGCGGCTCGCTGCGCGTCACCCACGACCTCACGCAGGAAGAGATCGCCCAGCTCGTCGGAGCCTCGCGCGAGACCGTCAACAAGGCGCTCGCCGACTTCGCCCAGCGCGGCTGGCTGCGCCTGGAGGGCAAGAGCGTGCTGATCGCCGACTCCGAGCGACTCGCCCGCCGCGCCCGCTGACCTCAGCTCGACGTTCTTCCCCCACTTTTTCGTTCTTCCCCCGGAAATTTCCCGGGGACGAACGAAAGAGTGGGGGAAGAATTGTTTTCGCCCCCAAGTCACAGCTGACGCAGATACTCCAGCTGCGCCTTCACCGACATCCGCGCCGCGGGCCACAGCTTCTTGTCGACGTCGGCGTAGACCTTGCGCACCACCTTCATCGGTTTGGCCTTCTTGGCCGAAACGCCCATCTCGTCGAGAGCGGCCTGGATCTGGTCGATCCGTTCCTCGCGGTGCGCCTTGTAAAAGCGCGCGACGGGTTCGAGCGTCGGATGGTCGGGTCCGTGCGCCGGCAGCAGCGCGGCCTCGGCACCGTCGACGATCAACCGGTTCAGCGAACCCATGTAATCGAGCAGACTGCCGTCGGACGGATCGATGACGGTGGTCCCGCTGCCCAGGATCGTGTCGCCGGTGAGGATCGCGCGCTGCCCGTCGTGCTCGACGAGATAGCTGACGGAGTCGCCGGTGTGGCCGGGCGTGAACAACACCGTGATGCGCAGACCGGCGATCTCGATGACCTCGCGATCACGCAGGGGTGCGGCGTCGCGGCAGTGCGACCGCAGGCGGGCACGGGTCGGGGCACCGGTCCGCTTGGCCAGGGCGTCGATGGCCCCAGTGTGGTCGAAGTGCCGGTGGGTGATCAGGGTCAGCGCGATACCCGGTTGCGCCGCAACCTTTTTCACGTGCTTCTTGTGGCGCGGCGGCCCAGGGTCGACGACGACGCATTCCGTGCTACCCGGCGCCCGCAGAATCCACGTGTTGGTGCCGTCGAGTTCCATCACGCCGGGGTTGTCGCACAACAACACCGACGCAAACGGCGTCACCTCGCGCAGTACCCCGTAGGCGGGATGCACGGGGTCGGCGGCGGCAGCAGCGTCGTCGGGAACCTCGCCGGCTCGGGACTGGTCGTCGGGGGCGCTCATGGGGCCAGGGTAATGCCGCGGCGACACCGCGCGAGAGTCAGGCTCATCCGGTGATGAGGTCGTAGGACAGCTTGGCCACCATGACCACCACGACGACGAGCAGCACCCACCGCACGAACCGGCTGCCCCGGCCCAGCGCCATGTGTGCGCCGACCTGCGCGCCGACGACATTGCCCACCGCCAAGGCCAATCCGAGCAACCACAACACATGGCCCTGCGCGGCGAACACCGCGAGCGCCCCGAGATTGGTTCCGGTGTTGATCACCTTCGCCGTCGCCGAACTCTGCACGAAATCCGTACCCACCAACGCCGTCAGCGTGATGATCAGGAAGGTTCCGGTGCCCGGACCCATCAGACCGTCGTAGAAGGCCACCACGATCCCGGCGATCACCAGCCCGCACACCACCGACGTCCGGGAGCGCGTCCGCGCGACACCCGATCCGAACCCGGGATTGAGCGCGACGAACAACCCCACGGCCACCAGCATCACCAGGACGATGGGTGTGAAGACGTCGGTGGGCAACCGACTCGCCACAAACGCTCCCGCACCGGAACAGACTGCGGCACAGGCGAACACCGGCGCCAGACGACGCGCACGCAGAGGCACCGTGCGCGAGTACCGCCACGCCGCGGACGCTGTCCCGATGACCGCGGCCAGCTTGTTGGTGGCCAGCGCCGACGCCGGGACGATTCCGGGCGCACCGATCAACAGAGCCGGGATGAGGATCAGGCCACCCCCACCGACCACCGCATCGACCCATCCCGCGGCCACCGCGGCGACGATCAGCGCCGCGACGACCTCAGCACTCAAGCGTCAGCGACCTCGGACACACTTCACCGGTCTCCGACCTCGATGACATTCACCGGTCTCCGACCTCGATGACATTCACCGGTCTCCGACCTCGACCACGAGTTCGACCTCCACCGGCGCCCCCAACGGCAACTCGGTGACCCCGACCGCGGAGCGGGCATGCACGCCTGCCTCCCCGAAGATCTCGCCGAGCAGGTCCGACGCACCATTGAGGACACCCGGCTGGCCGGTGAAGCCCGGCGCCGATGCGACGAAACCGGTCACCTTGACCACGCGCACAATCGAATCCAGTCCGACGAGTCCGTTGATCGCGGCCAACGCGTTGATGGTGCACTGTCGTGCGGCCGCCGTCGCCTCGTCGGGTTTGACGACACCCTCCGCGCCGGTGCAGACCTTGCCGTGAATCGACAGCTCACCGTTGACGAAGGGCAACTGTCCCGAGGTGTAGACCAGATTCCCCGACCGGACCGCCGGGACGTAATTGGCGACCGGGGTGGGAGCCGTCGGCAACTCGATACCCAGCTCGTCGAGTCGTTGTGTCCAGGTGCTCATGGCCTCAGCCCTTCGGCCGCTTGAGGTAGGCGACGTGCTGCTCTCCGGTGGGGCCGGGCAGCACGCTGACCAGCTCCCAGCCGTCGGCGCCCCACTGATCGAGAATCTGTTTGGTGGCGTGGGTCAGCAGCGGAACCGTCACGTATTCCCAGGCGGTGACATCACTCATGGCCCCAAGCCTAGGGCATCGAGGCGGCGTGCCCGCAGGCACGATCGGGCGAAATGACCTGACCGGAGTGACCCTGGACGACGACTGAGTCGATATGGTGAATCCGTGGTGTACGACACGCCCGGGGGCGACCAGACATCCAGTGGTCGGCAGAGCCGACCCCGACCTGACGGGGTCGCAGCGATTCTCGACGACGAGGAGGCGGTGACCGCACCGAACATCTGGCCGGACTCGGCCGCCAAAGCACGTCTGCACTTCGTCTCGGGCAAGGGCGGCACCGGCAAGACCACCGTCGCCGGCGCGCTCTCGCTGGCCCTGGCTGCCGCGGGAAAGCGCGTCCTGCTCGTCGAATGCGAGGGGCGCCAAGGCATCGCGCAACTCTTCGACCTGCCGCCGCTACCGCCGACCGACACCCGCATCGCCACCGCCGAGGGCGGCGGCGAGGTGTGGGCGCTGGCCCTCGACATCGAGCATGCGCTGCTGGAATACCTCGACATGTTCTACAACCTGGGCTTCGCCGGCCGGGCGATGAAGCGGATCGGCGCGATCGACTTCGTCACCACGGTCGCCCCGGGGCTGCGTGACGTCCTGATCACCGGAAAGATCAAGGAACGCATCATCGCAACCAACAAGAAGGGCGTGCGGCTCTACGACGCCGTCGTCGTCGACTCCCCGCCCACCGGCCGGATCGGGAGCTTCCTCGACGTCACCAAGGCGATGGCCGACCTCGCCAAGACCGGCCCGATCCGCAACCAGAGCGAGGGGGTGGCGCGATTGCTGCACTCGGAGGAGACCGCGATCCACCTCGTCACCCTCCTCGAGGCGATGCCGATCACCGAGACCATCGAGGCCGTCGAGGAATTGCGCGGCAAGAACCTGCGCGTCGGCAGCCTGATCATCAACCGGGTGAACCCGATGCACCTGCCGCCCGACGAGATCGACGACATCGCCGAGGGCAACGTCGACGCACAGCGGGTCGCGGCCGGGCTCGCCGACGCCGGCATCGAGGCGAGCGAGGCCGATTTCGCCGGGTTGCTCACCGAGACGATCGAACACGCCTCGCGGCTGCAGGCGCAGCAGGTGGCCAAGGCCCAACTCGACGAGGTGGAGGTCCCGACGCTGGAACTACCCACCCTCGGCGACGGGATGGACCTCGGCGGCCTCTACGAACTGGCCAATCTGCTGCAGAAAGCGGGTGCCTGATGCCCCTCGACCTGAAGATGGGCTCGGTGCTCGCCGACCCGGAGACGCGCGTGGTCATCTGCTGCGGCGCCGGTGGCGTCGGCAAGACGACGACCGCCGCGGCGATGGCCCTACACGCCGCCGAACACGGCCGCACCGTCGCGGTGCTCACCATCGACCCGGCCAAGCGGCTCGCGCAGTCGTTGGGCATGAGTGAGCTGACCAACGATCCACAACCGGTGGCCATCGATGGGACCGGCTCGCTCGACGCGATGATGCTCGATATGCGCCGCACCTTCGACGAGATGGTGCAGGAGTACTCCACGCCCGAGCGCGCCGCGGCCATCATGGAGAACTCCTTTTACCAGACTGTCGCCGAATCCTTCTCCGGCACACAGGAATACATGGCGATGGAGAAGCTCGGCAAGCTGCTGGAGACCAACCGGTGGGACCTGATCATCGTCGACACCCCACCGTCGCGCAACGCCCTGGACTTCCTCGACGCTCCGCAGCGCCTCGGGTCGTTCCTGTCCGGTCGGCTGATGAAGGTGCTCGTCGGCGGCGGCCGCGGCGTCGGCCGCATGGTCACCGGCGCGATGAGCCTGGCGATGCGCGGGGTCTCCACCATCATCGGGGGTGACATGCTGCGCGACGTCGCGACGTTCGTGCAGTCACTCGACTCGATGTTCGGCGGGTTCCAGGACCGCGCGCTCAAGACCTACGAACTGCTCAAACAGCCCGGTACCCGGTTCGCGGTGGTCGCCGCGGCCGAGCCCGACGCCCTGCGCGAGGCGGCCTTCTTCGTCGATCGCCTGTCGGAGGAGTCGATGCCGCTGGCCGGGCTCATCCTCAATCGCACCCACCCCAACCTCACCGGCATCCCCGAAGAGGTCGCGCGGGTGGCCGTGGACAAGGCCGACGACGACCTCACGCGCGGCGTGCTGCTGGTGCACGCGGAGCGTGCCGCGACGGCCAAACGGGAGGTGCACCTGCTGGGACGGTTCACCTCTGCGCATCCGACGGTGCCGATCGTCGGAGTCCCGTCCTTGCCGTTCGAGGTGGCCGACCGCGTCGCCCTGCGCGCGGTCGCCGAGCAGATCACCGGTCGGGGCTGACCTCGATCCGCCTGGGACGCCGATGGATCGCCGCCGCGTACTGACGATCCTGGTGGATCGCATCGCGATCGAGGACGGACAGATTCCCCCACCCGCGATCGGGGAGGTCATCGAATTCCCCCTGCGATTCTGGGAGTACTCGACGAGCGAGACCGGGACCGATCAGCACGACGCGATGACCATCCGCGCCCGGCTCGAACCCTCCGGCCGGCCACCGCGGCGTTTCGGTCTCGCCGACGACTCCGAAGCCACCGATGATGCGGGGCGACAAGACCTCTGGTGGAGTGGACTCCTGCGCGGCGACGGCTGGACCGCGTCGTGGGACGGACAACGGCCGCGGACCGGACAGGTGGAACTGACCGGCACCTTTCACGGCGTCATGGGGATCGACGCCGCGGGATCGGTACGCGGGCGCGTGACCCGGGTGCAGGTCGTTTCACACTCGTGGCAGCGGGTTCCGCCGCCACGCCGATGGAGCCTGACTCCGGGGCGCCGGCCCACCCATCGTGAGGTCGACCGCGCGCCGCGATTCTTCACCGACGACCGGTTCGACGCCGACTGCCCGTCACCGACCGACGTCGACACCGGCGCGCTGATCGATCTCGACCTCGACGACGTCGGCCCCTATCCACTACGTCCGCCGGCCGTCATCGCCGAGATCTCCGCTGCCGGCAACGACCTGTGGGCGCTTGATGCGGTTCTGCCGCTGGCGCTTCGGATCGACTCCGACCACCGGGCAAGCGAGTACCTGTTTCCCGGGCCGGTGCGATACGGGCGGTCGGTGTGGGCGACGCCCACCGGATGCTGGATCGGCGGCCCCGACGGTACCCACCGCCTGACGCCGGGAGAGCCTGCACGGACCGTCGACGACACGCCGGTCATCGCGGGAGCCGTTGTCGGCGAACACTTCCTGGCCTGCGGCGGCGCGGGTCGGTGGATCATCCACGATCCCGGCGGGGAATCCCGCAGTGTCGAGGGCCCCACCGCGGTGGTCACCGCGGCGATCGCCGACGGCGACTCGTTCGTCGTCCTGCTGCATTCACCGAGCCCGCACACCGACGGCGTGGTGCCGGTGCGCGTCGGCCTCGACGGGGCGACGGATGTGGGCGATCCGGTGATCCTCGACGATCACCACGACCGACCCTCGCTGCTCACCTCCCCACTCGGGATCGCCTGTTACGACAGCGTCGTCACCCTGGCACCGACGCTCGAAGCGACTGACACACAGCATGTTCCACGACGATTCTTCTACGCCGGGACCGTCGGCGACGGGCTGTGGGCCCTCGGTCACCCGCCCGACGGAACGGCGCGGTCGGGGTGGTGGCCGCTACCCGGACCCACCGAGTACGACCACGGCCGCGGCCAGTTCTGGTTGCTCACCGTCCTCGATCGGGACGGTCTCACGCCGACACTCAGCGCTCCGGTGCTCTCGTCCACCGTGTCGGTCGCACGCACCGACGACGGAACGCTCTGGGTGGCGGCCGGCGGGGTACTGCAGATCCTGCGGCCGGGGACCATGCAGTGGCCGGAGCCGGTCGACCTCGGCCTGCATTGAATCTCGGCCTGCATTGAATGGCGCGCCCCGATCGGCTCTGTTCCCCGAACGATGCTGTCCCCTGAACGGACCACACACCCCCGGACACGACATCACCGGCGGGACACTCCCGCCGGTGATGTGAGTTTGTGGGTCCGGGTCAGCCCGCGACGCGCTGACGGCGACGCTGCGCCTCGAAGAACGCCGACCACGAGGTGACCTCGGGATGCTGGCGCAACAGCGCCCGACGCTGGCGTTCGGTCATGCCGCCCCACACCCCGAATTCGACGCGGTTGTCGAGAGCGTCGGCGCCGCACTGCAACTGCACCGGGCAGTGCCGGCAGATCGTGGCGGCCTTGCGCTGCGCTGCACCCCGCACGAACAGGTCATCCGGGTTCTCTCCGCGGCACCGCGCCTGCGACACCCAGGTCAACCGCGCCTCGTCTGCCGATACTGCCGCTGTTGCCATCGTTATCGCCCCTGTCTGTCGTTGTCTGCGATGACCACGTCACCGCACTGCGACTGCAACCCGCTCGCTCACCTGGACAATTGATCGAGTTTGATATCTCTAACACTCTGCCGCATCGGCTGTTAAGTGAGTCACATTCTGCCCTCAATCTAGGGATCTGTGCATGCCACCGCAACCCCTGAGGCCGAAAAACTGGCACAACCGTGCAGACTCTCGGCGAAACACCTGGTCATCGCCACCGACCCCGCCGGTGCCATGCGCGGCGACGCGGGCTGCGAGGGTGTTGAGGAAATCACACGTATTCTGTCGGGGTGCCGATCTCGAAGAAGCTTGGGCCGCTCGCTGCCGCGTGCGTGCTGGCCGGCGTGCTCGTCGCCGGACTCCTGTATCCGGTCGCCAGCGGGGTGGGACTGGTGTCCAACAGAGCCGCTTCGGCAGTAGAGAACGTCTCGTCGGAATTGCTCAACGGCACCCTGCCCCAGGTCTCGACGATGACCGACGCAGCGGGCAACCCGATCGCGCTGTTGTTCGACCAGTACCGCTACGAGGTCGGCTACAACGACATCTCGCCCGACATGGTCGCCGCGATCATCTCCATCGAGGACCGCCGCTTCCTCGAGCACGACGGCGTCGACTGGAAGGGCACCATCCGCGCCGCACTGAAGAACTCGTCCTCGGGTGAGGTCCAGCAGGGCGCGTCGACGCTGGATCAGCAGTACATCAAGAACTATCAACTCCTCGTGCTCGCGCGGACCGAGGCCGATCGGGAGGCAGCCACCGAGACCACCCCGGCACGCAAGCTGCGTGAGGTCCGGATGGCGCTGACGATGGAGCAGTCGCTCACCGAGCAGGCCAAACGCAAGGGCCTCTCCGACGCCGCGGCCAAGCAGGAGGCCAAGAAGCAGATCGTCACGCGTTATCTCAACGTGGTGCCGTTCGGCAACAACGCCTACGGCATCGAGGCCGCGTCGCAGGTGTACTTCAACAAGCACGCCAAGGACCTCACCGTCGAGCAGGCCGCACTGCTCGCGGGCATGGTGCAGTCGAGCAGCGCGCTCAACCCGTACACCAATCCGCAGGCTGCGCTGGCACGACGCAACACCGTGCTCGACACGATGATCCAGAACTTCCCCAACCGCCGCGACGAGCTGACCGCGGCCAAGGCCAAGCCGCTCGGGGTGGTCCCCAATCCCAACATCCCCACCCAGGGGTGCATCGGCGCCGGCAACAACGGATTCTTCTGCGACTACGCGCTGCAGTTCCTCGCCGCCAACGGCATCTCCCGCGACTCGGTGATGCGCAGCGGATACATCATCAAGACCACCCTCGACCCCGACGTGCAGCGTTCGGTCGAGCGCGCGGTGCAGACCCAGGCCGATCCGCACGCCGACGGCGTCGCGAGCGTGATGAGCGCGATCCGGCCGGGCACCACCGCCCATCCCGTGCTGGCGATGGCGTCGAGCCGCGACTACGGGCTCAATCAGAACGCCGACCAAACCGTGCAGCCGCAGCCGTTCTCGCTGGTCGGTGACGGTGCGGGCTCGGTCTTCAAGGTCTTCACGACGGCCGCGGCGATGGAGCAGGGCCTCGGCACCGGCTCCAATATTCCGGTCCCGTCGACCCTGGCCGTGCAGGGCATGGGTAGCAGCGGCGGCTCCAACGGATGCCCCGCCGACAGCTACTGCGTCAAGAACGACGGCCGCTATCCGGCGTCGATGTCGGTCTCCCAGGCGCTGGCCCAGTCACCGAACACCGCGTTCGTCAAGCTGTTGCAGCAGACCGGGGTGAAGCCGACCGTCGACATGGCCGTGCGCCTGGGTCTGCGCTCGTACAACACGCCGGGCACCTCCGGTGACGGCGACAAGTCGATCGCCCAGTACGTCAAGGACGGCAACTTCGGTTCGTTCACCCTCGGCCCCTTCCCGGTCAACGGACTCGAGCTGTCGAATGTGGCGGCCACCCTGTCCTCGGGCGGGGTGTGGTGCCCGCCCAATCCGATCGGCTCGATCAGCACCATCAAGCGCGACGAGAACAGCAACGCGGTGCCCGGCCCCGACGGCGCACCGGTATTGACCACGGTGCCGTTCAACGCACCGGGATGTGACCGCGTCGTCGAGCAGGGTCTGGCCAACACCCTGGCCAATGCGATGAGCTTCGACGATCGGGGTGGGGGCACCTCGGCGGCGGCCGCCGGCTCGACGGGCTGGAACCTGCCGGTGTCGGCGAAGACCGGTACCACCGAGGCGCACCGCTCGGCGGCGTTCCTCGGCTTCACCAACAACATCGCCGGGTCGGTCTACGTCTACAGCGACGGTCCCAACCCGGAGGGCATCTGCACCAGCCCGCTGCGGTCCTGCTATGACGGCAACCTCTACGGCGGATACGAGCCGGCACGCACCTGGTATTCGGCGGTCCTGCCGGTCGCGAACAAGTTCGGGCCGACGAGCCTGCCACCGCAGGATCCGCAGTACGTGTCCGGCAACAGTCGCGGACGTGTCCCCGACGTCACCGGTCTGACCGCCAGCGACGCGACCGCCCGGTTGCAGGCTGCCGGCTTCAAGGTCACCCAGCTCGAGATCGACTCCCCGCGCCCGCAGGGCACGGTGGTGTTCACCGCACCGTCGGATTCGGCGTTGCCGGGGAGCACGATCACGATCTACGTGAGCAACGGACGCCAGTCCGCGGGCGGCAGCAACGGCCCGACCCAGACGACGGTGCAGGTACCCGGCGTCGGGCCCGTGGTGATCGATCTGCCCGGCTGAGGTCGAGTCGCCGGACGGGTTGTCCGTCACGACCCTGACGCGTGCCCTCGGGCGGCGCGTATCCTGAGGAAATGTCCATCCTCGATTCGACCCGGTCCTGGCGCGTGGACGGCCTTCTCCCCACGTCGACGGCAGCACGGACGCTTGCCGTCGGTGCGGGGGCGGCCGCTGCCGGACTGCTCTACTCGACGCTGATCGAGCGCAACGCATTCACCTTGCGTCACACCACGATGGCGGTACTCGAACCCGGCGCCACCCCGTTGCGGGTCCTGCACATCAGCGACCTGCACATGATGCCCAACCAGCGACTCAAGCAGGCCTGGGTGTCCGAACTCGAGGCGCTCGAACCGGACCTGGTGATCAACACCGGCGACAACCTGGCGCACCCGCAGGCGGTGCCCGCGGTGATTCAGTCCCTCGGCGGATTGCTTTCGCGCCCCGGCCTTTTCGTGTTCGGGTCGAACGACTACTTCGGTCCGACACCGAAGAATCCGTTCAAGTACTTCAAGACCGAACACAAGCGCACGCACGGCGATCCCCTGCCGTGGCAGGATCTGCGGGCCGCGTTCGTCGAGCGTGGCTGGCTCGACGCCACGCACTCGGTGCGCGAACTCGAGGTCGGCGGGGTGCGGGTGGTCGCGGCAGGTGTCGACGACCCGCACATCGAACGTGACCGCTACGAGACCATCGCCGGACGGCCCAATCCGCTCGCCCAGTTGCGTCTGGGTCTGACGCATTCACCCGAACCACGGGTCCTCGACCGCTTCGCCGACGACGGTTACGATCTTGTGCTCGCCGGGCACACCCACGGCGGCCAGCTGTGTCTGCCGCTCGTCGGTGCGCTCGTCACCAACTGCCACCTCGATCGCTCCCGGGTCAAGGGCGCCTCGGCCTGGGGGTCGACGATGAAGCTGCACGTCAGCGCAGGTCTGGGTACCTCGCCGTATGTGCCGGCACGGTTCTGCTGCCGGCCCGAGGCCAGTCTGCTCACCCTCACCCCGGTCTCGCACGGCGACGCCGAATTCGACGAGGACCACTCGCTGCCGCAGTTGGCCACCGACGCGCGCTGACGCGATGCCGGCAATGTCGACGCCTCCTCGCGTGCTGGCATTCGACACCTTCGGGACGGTCACCGACTGGCTCGGCGGTATCAGCGCCGCAGTGGCGCGCTCCGTGCCCGGGGTCGACGCGGTCGAGTTCGCGCGACAGTGGCGAGCCCGCTATTCCCCCGCCATCGCTCGCGTCGAGGCCGGTGAGATCGGCTGGCGCGGACTCGACGACCTGCAGTCCGACACCCTGGGCGAGGTCGCCGCACAGTTCGGCGTCGCGATCGGCGCCGACCGTGCCGCCCACCTCGTGCACGCCTGGCGCGAGATCCCCGGGTGGCCGGACTCGGCGCGCGGCCTGGCTCGTCTGCGACGTCGATTCACGGTGTGCGCGTTGAGCAATGGGAGCGTCGCGTTGCTCACTGAGATGGCCAAACGCAACGGCTTCGACTGGGATTTCATCGGCGGCTCGGATCTGTGGCATCACTACAAGCCGGCGCCGCAGACCTATCTCGGACTCGCCGGACTGATGGAAGCGCGGCCCCACGAGGTGATGATGGTCGCGACCCACCAATCCGATCTCGACGCCGCCCGCTCCCACGGGTTACGGTCGGCCTTCGTCGAGCGTCCCCTCGAGTGGGGTGACCCTGCGCTCAAAGACGATTCGGGCTCACCGGACAACGACATCCACGCCAGAGACCTCGACGACCTGGCCGATCAGCTGGGGTGCTGAGGAGTGCACGTTTCATCCTTTTCGGGTGATGTGATCGGCACCGTTCGCATGTGAGGATCACCACGCAGTCACTCCCGAAAGGCTCGTGATGACGTCACCCGATTCTCACCATCACCCGGTCCGCCAGGGGTTCGCTGGCGGAGCCACGATCGGCGCCGCCGCACTCCTGCTCGTCGTCGGCATCATCGGTCTCGCCGAGGGCATTTCGG
Organism: Gordonia sp. YC-XJ4; assembly: GCF_059511865.1. NCBI lineage: Bacteria > Bacillati > Actinomycetota > Actinomycetes > Mycobacteriales > Gordoniaceae > Gordonia > Gordonia sp. YC-XJ4. The sequence continues at coordinate 855,431 of NZ_CM183447.1, read as the reverse complement.
CCGTCGTCAAGGACGAGTTGTTCGTCGTCGGCCCGCAGTACGTCTACCAGCTCAACCTGACCACGTGGGGCTGGATCCACATCATCCTCGGCATCATCGCGATCCTCATCGCCTTCGGCATGTTCGTCGGCGCGACCTGGGCCCGCGTGAGCGCGGTGATCATCGCGTCGCTGTCGATCATCGCCAATTTCCTGTGGATTCCCTACTTCCCGTGGTGGTCGATCCTCATCATCGCCGTCGACCTCGTCGTGATCTGGGCGGTCTGTACCTGGCAGACCGACTGATGACGTAGCACGGCGTCAATCCCCGAACGTCCCGTGCCGTCCGGCACCGTGGGCGAATCGTGTTGCCCCGGTGACGGTATCGGCCTGTATCGACTGCAGTCCGTGCAGGTATTCGTTGTGGATGCCGTCGGGTTCGGCCATGCCTTCCTGCTCGAGCGCCGAGAGCCGGTCGTGGCGCAGGCAGGTCTGCGGGAACGCGGCGAGTTCATGCGCCAGTTCCACCGCCCGCTCCAGGGACTGCCCGGATGGCACGAGCCGATTCACCAGCCCCATGTCGAAGGCCTCGCGCGCCGGCACCGCACGGCCGGTGAGGATGAGGTCCATTGCTCGACTCGACCCGATGAGATGCGGCAGTCGCACGGTGCCGCCGTCGATGAGCGGCACTCCCCAGCGACGGCAGAACACCCCGAGCACCGCGTCGTCGTCGGCGACGCGTAGATCGGCCCAGATCGCCAGTTCCAATCCGCCCGCGACCGCATGTCCGGAGATGGCGGCGATCACCGGCTTGCCCAGTCGCAGTCGCGTCGGTCCCATCGGCCCGTCTCCGTCGGCCTCCACCCGGTTACGGGTGCTGCCGTCCGCTATGGCCTTGAGATCGGCTCCCGCGCAGAAGGTTCCGCCCTCCCCGTAGAGCACGGCCACCGACGCGCTCTCGTCGGCGTCGAAACGACGGAACGCGTCGGCGAGCACCTGCGCGGTCGGCCCGTCGACGGCGTTGCGCCGCTCGGGTCTGTTGAGGCCGAGAATCCGCACCGGCCCGTCGGAACGTTCGAGGATCGTCTGAGTGCTCACCACTCCGATCATGCCCCCACGACCGCTGAGATGATTCGATCCGCCCGTGAGCGGGTACTCGAGGCCCATGGCCAACTATCGAGTGATCAATCCCAAGGGTTCCGTCGTCGCCACCCGCGACATCGACAACGCCGACGACGCGCACGCCTGGTTCATCGACCAGAAAGCCGACAACACCGAGCTCGGCTGGCGCATGGAGGTCGAGCACGACGGCGACTGGGCGTTCTTCGACGATTCCGAGGGTGCCGGCAACGGGTGAGGTGATGGGCGCGGCATCACGGCACGTCAGCTAGAACGAGGAAGCCCTGGCCGGATCTCTCCTGGCCAGGGCCTCATCTGCTTCTCAACCACAAGAAGGCTCTGTCGGATTCGGCAAGCCTCATCCTCTGGTCGGGGTGGCGGGATTCGAACCCACGACCTCTTCGTCCCGAACGAAGCGCGCTACCAAGCTGCGCCACACCCCGTGTGCAACCTGCGATAGCTTACCCCCGATGATGCCCGGGCACTAAATCGCCTGGTAGACCGCCAAAACGGGGGCTGCGGCCCCCCGTGGGCGCCCACTGGGCGAAAGCGACGAACAGGCGCCGGAAATCCGATTACGCTGATTCACGAATCGTGCAATAACGACGGAAGGGAAGGCTGTGATGAGCCAGGGGTTCGACGACGAGGCCGCCGAGTCGGCCGTCAAACAGGGTTTCGCCTTCGGGCTCACGATCGTCGCGGCGGCTCTGCTGTTCGTCGCCGGCGTGATCTCGGTCTTCGTCGGGATCTCGGCACTCAACAAGGACACATTGCTCGTCCTCGGCCAGGATTACGTCTTCGAGTTGAATCTGACAGCCTGGGGCTGGATTCACATCGTCATCGGCGTGTTGGCGGTCATCATCGCGGGTGGGCTGGCCATCGGCGCCGATTGGGCGCGGGTCGCGGCGATCATCGTCGCCGCGCTGTCGATCATCACCCAGTTCCTGTGGCTGCCGCACTACCCCGCATGGTCGATCCTCATCATCGCGCTCGACGTCATCCTGATCTGGGCGGTGTGCTCGTGGAACCCGCGCCAGGTGACGCACGGTCGCACAGCCGGGCGCTGAGCCGACGCGGGACCGGACGCAGGGCGGGCAGTTCCCCACCCATCCGGGACCGGGGTCGGCGGCGAATCACCGCTCGTCCGGTACCGACGACCGAAGGGATTCCCGACCATGCCGCTCCTGCGCATGCCACACACTCGCAGAACCGTCCGCCTCCTCGTACCGCTCCTGGCCGTCCTCGGGGCCGTGGTGGCGTTGGTCGCCACCCCCGCGACCGCCGAAGCCGCGCCGGTCAAGCCGGTCACCAAGCTCGACGTCACGCGATATCTCGGCACGTGGTGGCAGCAGGCGACCATCCCGTCGTTCTTCGGTGTGCGCTGCGCGAAGGACACCAACGCCACCTACACCCAGATCAACGCGACGACCATCGGCGTTGACAACAAGTGCACCTCGTTCACCGGTCAGCCCGACGGCATCAAGGGCAAGGCGACCGTCATCGATCCGGTCACCAAAGCGCAACTCGTGGTGACCTTTCCGGGTGTACCCAACACCATCAACCCGGGCAACAACCCGAACTACATCGTGACGTGGGTCGGCGACGCGCAGGGCCGAGACGCCACCGCGCAGGGCGCGAACAGCACCGAGCCGTACCAGTTCGCGATCGTCGGCGACCCGACGCGACTGTCCGGGTTCGTGCTGAGCCGCGAGAAGGTGCTCACCACCGATCAGCTGCGGATGCTCAAGCGCCGCACCGAGGCCGCGGGCTTCACCTCGTGCACCTTCCTGATCTCTCCGACGACCGGCGGACGCTCGGACTACTCGCCGCTGTGCACCGTCTGATCGACTGAGTGAGTCCGCTTGTCGCACCGGCTGCATCGTCCTGCAGCCGGTGCGACGGCGTTACTGTGGACGGGTGACCCCGACCACCGGTGACCCGGCCCGATCCGGGCGCGTCGAACGACTCCTCGCCGACACCTACCGCATCGCCGATGAGATCCTCTACCCCGCGGCAGGCGACGTCGACCACAGTGGCACGGTTCCCGACTCCCACTGGCGCGAGCTCGCCGACGCCGGGCTTTATGGACTGGTCACCGGCGATCCGCCACTCGAACTCACCACCGTCTTGGAGATCGGGGAGGTGCTCGCGAGTGGATGCCTACCCACCGCGTTCACCTGGTTGCAGCATCACGGGGTGGTGATCTCGTTGTCGGGCACCGACAACGACACGCTGCAGGATCGGTATCTCGATGCGACCGTCGCCGGCCGGGTCCGGGCGGGAGTGGCCTACGCGGGTGTCGTCCCGACCCCGCCCCGGATGACGGCCACGCGCACCGAAGGCGGCTGGATTCTCGACGGGTACGCACCGTTCGTCAGCGGCTGGGGCATCGTGCACATCCTGCAGATCTCGGCCCGGGATGTGCAGACCGACGACGTGATCGCGGCGATCGTCGATGTCACCCAAGCTGTTCCAGGGATCGCGGTGACCCCGACCCACCTGTCGGTGTGCAACGCAACGCGGACGGTGTTCCTGAGAGTGGAGGGAGTGCGGGTCGACGACGCCGACATCGTCTCTCGCGTCAGCCTCGAGCAATTCTTCGCCACCCAGATCACCGGCCTACGCATCAACGGCACCCTTCCGTTCGGCATCCTGCGTCGTGCCACGGCCCTGCTCGAACGCGGCAGCGAGGTGAAAGCCGCTCGGACGCTTCGGGAACGGGCCGGCGAGGTCCGCGCGCGCCTCGACAACGCGCTCGGCGCCGGCGATCCCGGGCCGATGATCGACGCGCGCGCCGACGCCGCCCGTCTCGCCGTCGACGCCGCCGCCGCACTGGTCTCCGCCGACGGTGGCCGCGCCCTGCTGTCCGGCAACGACGCGCAACGTCTGGCCCGCGAATCCATGTTCACCCTCGTCGCAGCCAGTCGCCCGCAGGTGAAAGATCTTCTGGTGCAGCGGTTCAGCGGGAGCTGATCAGCTCACCGCGCAGAGCCGTAGTCCCGCAGGAACAATGCCTCGGCCAGCGCCATGTGCTCGATCTCGGACGGGTCGACGCTCTCGTTGGGCGCATGGATCAGGCAGCGCGGTTCCTCGACCCCGAAGAGCATGATCTCGGCGTCGGGAAAGGTGTTCTGCAGCACGGTACACAGCGGGATCGATCCACCCTGCCCCTGCTGCACGACCTCGGTTCCGTAGGCGGTGCTCAACGAACGCGAAATCGCCTCGAACGCAGGCCCATCGGTCGAACCCGAGAACGGCGCCCCGATCGCCTCACGCTCGACCGACACCCGCACATGCCACGGCGCGACGGCGTGCAGGTGGGCGATCAGCGCATCCTGGGCGGCCGCCGGATCCATGCCGGGTGGCACACGCAGGTTGATGCGCGCACGGGCCCGCGGGACGACCGACGCCGACGAGCCGACCACCGGCGGGCAGTCGATACCCAGCACGGTCGCCGCCGGGCGGGCCCACACCATCTCCGCGATCGATCCCGACCCGAGCACCCCGACCCCGTCGAGAACCGTTGCGTCCTTACGGAACTGGCTCTCTCGATAATCGATGCCCGTCCACACCTGATCGGAGTCGAGCCCGGTGACGGTGGTGTTGCCCGCGTCGTCACGCAGCGTGGCCAGCATGGCGATCAGGGCGGCGAGCGCATCCGGCGCCGCACCTCCGAACATTCCGGAATGCATTGCCGAGGAGAGCGTTTCGACGCTGACGACGACGTTGGCGATCCCGCGCAGACTCGTCGTCAGAGTGGGGCGACCCACTTCGATGTTGCCGGAATCGAGGATGAGGATCGCGTCGGCGCGCAACAGCTCGGGGTTCTTGGGAACGAAGTCCTCGATGCCGCCGGAGCCCTGCTCCTCGGACCCCTCACCGATGATCTTGACGTTGACGCCGAGGTCGTCGCCGATCGCCCGCAGAGCGGTCAGGTGCACGGCGATGTTGCCCTTGCAGTCGGCCGCACCGCGGCCGTACCAGCGGCCGTCGCGTTCGGTCAGCGTCCACGCCGGTGAGTCCCACGCATCGGCATCGAGGGGCGGCTGCACATCGTGGTGGAAGTACAGCAGCACCGTCGGTGCGTCGGCCGGTCCGGGGATGTGTCCGGTCACCGCCTGCGATCCGTCGGCGGTGACGTGCGCCGCGACGTCGGATACGCCGGCCTCGGTGAAGGCCTCCTGCAGCCAGTCGACCATCCGTGCGCAGTCGGCGGGCGCGGCGGGGTCGTAGACCGATTCGAAGGCCACCATCTCCGCGAGATCCGTGCGCGCCCTTCCCATCAGATCGTGCACGCGGTCTGCGATCGCATCGTCGGTCATCGTCGGGTCCTCTTGTCGTCGGCCGCCTCGATGCCACGCGCATGCCCGCGCGGCGAGGTCGTGTCCCCAAGTTAACCCGTCTGGTCGGCACCGACCGATCGGCGCAGCGACGACTGGGCACCACTCACCTGAGCGAGTTGCAGACCGCGCCAAAAACGTACACGGGACGCTGCCGCGAAGTCATCGGCCGCACAATCGGGAAACCACTACGCTGTGGTAACGGAACGAAGGCGACGCATCACTGTGAGCTCGTCCTGCCACATGCAGACCGAGATCGGTATGAATGTCTCAACCGGTGCCCAGCGGTCGTTCGATACAGCGCAATCTGCACCAGCGAGCGAACCACACGCTGCCTCTCGATGAGGAGTACACTGAGTGACAGCCGGAGTCTCATATCTGACGGATTTCCGTTAACGCTTCCGGCGTCGCAAGGGCCGCTGTCGCTGTGGCCAGTCAGGTGAACTTCAATGATCACCACGTCTCGTATTCTCAATACTGCTCCACGCAGCCGCCTCTATGGGCACATGCGTGACTATCACAGGGCGCGTCCAGGACATTCCTCCCGCCCGGAAAGAATCGTCTCGGGCATCCAGGAAGAAGACTCCCGGGCAGTCACGGGCGATCTACTGGCCGAGTGGGACATCCTGTTCCACCCAGAGACCAGCCCGGCTACCACTGCCCAAAGTGCAATCGGCGACGTCCTGGCCCGACGGACAGTCCGTCGGGCGCGCCACTCTCGGACATCCATCCTCGATGGGGATTCCCACCCCGTCATTCTGCTGGCCACCGACGTCCCCGTGACCGAAGCCGCCCAGGTATGGCGACGAGTGATGCTCACCGCGGAACGTGGTGGAACGCTTTCAGACGTCCTGTTCCAAGCGGACTCCGCACGCCGATGACAGCACGCGCCGATCTACCGCCCATCACGCGAAAACTCAACGCCGACCTCATCGCTACCCAACGCCGCAACTCAGTGGACGCCGAAACTGCCACCGCCCTCAGGAGCCTGAGCGCGATCGTCCTCTGCGCGGTCGCCGAACTGGAAAACGATCTGATCATCACTGCGGCGGCATCCCATACACAGCCAGGAACGAGTCGCCATGATTGATAGAGTCTCACCAAGAGCGCCCAAATGCCGGTACGCAAAGCCATCGTCGGCAATGCGTACAGCACACACGGCGGCATCATCATGATTGTTATCGTCGGGGCGATCATTCTCCTCGCTGCTGTTATCGTGATTATCGCCAGCGTCGCAACCAATAGCGGCACCACACATACGTTGGCCCCCGACAGTTTCTCTGTTCTCGGCTACCACATCACCGGCTCAACTGGAACCTTGCTGCTCTACGGAGTCGTACTCGGAGCCATCGCAATGCTCGGGATCGCAACGATCCTGGTCGGGGCCCGACGATCGTCTCGACGCGGCCACGCTGCACGCCGCGACCTCAAACACTCCAGGCAAGAAGCCAAGAAGCTCAGCCACGCCCGTGACGATATGGTGACAGACCACACCATCGACCCACCCACACGCAGCCGCGAAGGGCGCCCTTCGTGACCTTGGCAAAGGACAGACCATGGCCACAGTCACCACTCGGTCTGACAAGGAATATATCGATCGACACTCCAAAGACCGGAGAATTCACACACTCCGACCCTCAGCCATGACGCTCACTTCCGAACGCGCATCCGATTACTCGGACGGAACAACGGAGACGTGGTGGGCCACCAGACGGAGCGAGTATCGCGGCATGGAAATCGCAACAACGGTCAAGACCATACAGCGAGCCGATAGCGAACTCACCAACCAAGACGTCGCCCTACTCATCAGCGACCACACCACCCCACGGACAATAAATATCCCAGTGTCAATTCTTGAACATGTGATTGCCACTCTCCAGGCTGCGAGGGCAGACGTCTCACTGGTGTGGGAACACGTGACGAAGTAGCGTTCGCTCTGTTCATTGCGGGCCGAGGGGTTACCACCGGCAAGACGTCCGAAGCACTCTCGTGTCTTGAACGAATGGATAGAGCTCACTGTCGCTCGTCGGACCTGTTCTGAGCGATGAGCGAGGTGACTCTGCACACTCAAACTAGCCTCGGCCTTTCACGGTGATTTCGTGTCGTGAATAAAGAATGGTGCCCTGACCTGGGATGATTGAACTTGCGAAGGTATCAATCGGACCAGTTCGAGGAGCACCATTCAGGTGAGTAAGTGTACGTCGTGGTACCCGTCGTTGTCTGTAGATGGTTCCGGAAGCGGGGTGGTGTCGCACGCCGGGGCGACGGTCCTGCTGCGGTGCGCCGAGAAAACCGGTCTGATCAGCGGATTGTCGACGGTGTTGGCGCCGTGGCGCAAGCCTCTGGCCACTCACGATCCGGGCAAGATCCTGCTCGACCTCGCCATCGCGGTCGCCCTGGGCGGCGATTGCTTGGCTGATATCAACCACGTCCGTGCGGATCCGGGCGTGTTCGGGCCGGTCGCCTCGGATCCGACGGTGTCGCGGCTGATCTCCACGCTGGCCACCGACGCACCGGCCGCCTTGTCGGCGATCAACGCTGCTCGCGCCGCCGCGCGGGCGCAGGCGTGGACCGCGGCCGGCACCGCAGCCCCTAACCATGACCGCGGTGTGCGGCATCCGTTGATCATCGACCTCGACGCGACGCTGGTGACCGCACACTCCGACAAAGAGCACGCCACCCCAAACTGGAAGAAAGGGTTTGGTTTTCACCCGCTATGCGCGTTCGCCGACCACCAAGCCGCCGGCACAGGGGAACCCCTCGCAATCATGTTGCGGCCAGGTAATGCCGGGTCGAACACCGCCGCCGATCACATCGCCGTCGTCGAGCAGGCCCTGGCCCAAGTACCCGGCATCGATGGTTACCGGGTGGGCAAAGCCGTGTTGATCCGTACCGATTCGGCCGGCGGTACCCACGAATTCCTCGACTATCTGACCAGACGGCGGCTGGCCTACTCGGTCGGATTCGGACTCACCGACACCATCGCCGAGATCATCGACCGACTGTCGCCGCAGGCGTGGACGCCGGCCTACGACGCCGACGGGGTCGAACGCGACGGGGCGTGGGTGGCGGAATTGACGGGCATGCTGGATCTTTCGGGCTGGCCCGAGGGCATGCGGGTGATCGTCAGGAAGGAGCGCCCGCATCCGGGGGCGCAGTTGCGGTTCACCGACTCCGACGGCATGCGACTGACCGCGTTCGCCACCAACACACCCCGCGGCCAGCTGGCCGAGCTCGAACTGCGCCACCGGCGGCGGGCGCGTTGTGAGGACCGCATCCGCACCGCCAAAGACTGCGGACTGACGAACCTTCCGCTACACGGGTTCGATCAGAACCGCATCTGGTGTGCCATCATCGCGCTCGCGTGCGAGGTGATCGCCTGGACACAGATGCTCGCCTTCGACACCACCCCAGCCCGACGGTGGGAACCCAAACGGCTACGACTACAAATCTTTTCGATCGCCGCCCGACTGACCCGTCACGCGCGACGGACCCGACTCAAACTCGCCGCCACCGCACCCCACCTCCAGTTGCTACTCGACGGACTCACCCGACTCGCAGCACTTCCCAACCCCGGCTGACCCGCTGGCCAACCTGACCACCGACTGAAAGGACAACGCACTTCGGGGCCGTGAACCCCGACGCCCACCGACGCTCGGCCACACACTCACGGCCCCGGTCCGGAATCCGGTCCTCAGACCACCCCACCGGACCAACTCACGCGGCGGGCGTCACCCCGCGAAACATCGAGGCTAGCTCACAGAGGACTCGGCGAAGGACTGCACGATCGCCTGCGCGCGACGAGGGCTCAGTCAACCAGCGAGGAGTCCTCGGCGGGATCGAGGATCGGCCGTCCCAGGCCTCCGCGTCGGCGGCGTGGAGTCGGCGACGACGGTCATCTGTCGTCGATACTCTGCCGGGGTCAGATCGAGTTCGGACCGGAATCTGCTGCGCAGGGTGGCGGCCGAGCCGAATCCGCTGGCGGCGGCGATTTCGGCGAACGTGTGTCGTTGCGGCACCACCAACAGACCCTGCGCACGGGCGATTCTCCTCTCGGAGATCAAGTCCGACAACGACTTCGACGAGTCGGTGAAATGCCGGTACAGATGACGCCGGCTGATGTTGAGTTCCCGGGCGATGTCGGCGACACCGAAGGTGGGGTCGGTGTGGCGGCGTGCGATGAGGTCGTCGACCGCCGCCCGCATCACCAGCGAATTGTCGCGGACCCGAAACAGATCTGTGCGCTCGTTGTCGAGAACGGCGCGCACGAGATCGATCGCCGCCAGTTCGCCGTCGGGATCAAACGACGGCGCCCGTGTCAGCGACGAGAGGGCCAGTTCGCGCACGAACTGCGCGGTGGCCCGGCTCAGCAGGGTCTGGACGCGGACGGTTCGCCGCCCGAACTCCTCGCCCAGACTCTCGACGGGGACCACCACCCCGGCCGGGTCCGCCGGACCCGTGACCTCGATCACCGCCGGCTCCACAAGGGGGTACACGACGAGTTGTCCGGGACCGTACGTGGTCTGTTCCTCGCCGCGACGGATGGTGATCGACCCGGAGAAACGGGTGACCAGAACGGCAACACCGGGTTCGGAGTCGACCGTGCGTCGGTGATCTCGGTGTCGTCCATCCTGTTCGAACACACCCGGCGCGACGAGCGCACAGTACGCATGCAGGTGACGCAAGGGCCGCGCCGCGAGAACGAGATCGAAGGCCAGCGCGTCGCCGACGACTCGCGCGCACACGAGATTCGACGCGCCGGCCTGCCCACGCAGGCGCACCGCATCGCCCGCGTCGTCGACCCCGAGACCGACCTCGGGTCACCACGCCCCGCACCATCAGTGCTCGCACGTCGGCTGTCGGCGAGCGAGCGACGGTATTCGTTCGGAGCGACGGCGAATGCCGCACGGAATCGATTGCGCAAGGTCGCCGCTGATGGAAGCCAGATGCGGCGGCGATCGAATCCAGGCCCGCACCCTCGCGGTAGGCCAGCAGTTCGCGCGCGCGTTCCAGGCGGCGCGTCGCGATCATCGTGGCCGGCGAGTCATCGGTGTCGCCGAAGTAGCGATACGGATGTCGCCGACTCATGTGCAGGGTCTTCGCGATCGTCTCCGCGCTGAACTCCGGATCTCGGAAATGATGATCGATCAATGCCCGCGTGGCCTCGCGCACGTACACCGGGTCGGTGCAGACGCGGTCGGGCGACTGATCGGCCTGCCTGCGGGCGAGTATCGCCCGGACGAGGTCGATCACGGCCAGTTCCCGTGTCGAGGTCCACATCGGCACCGCGTGCGGCGACGTCGACCGCGAAGTTGCGAATGAACGCCGCAGCCGCACAGGCCAACGGCGTCCCGGTGACCACGGGGGCGATCGGGACGCCGACGAGTCTCTGCCCAGTGATTCGACGGGAATCCAGACACCTGCGAGATCGGCGACCTCCTCGGAGGTCTGCTGGTACGGCTCGTTGTTGTCGAAGATCACGATGTGCGCGGGCGCCCGATAGGGGTGGCTGCTGCCGGCCTGGGTGAAGGTGCCCCCGCCGGGCATCGACTGTGTGCCGACCACGACATAGGGCGATGGGTACTCGGCGATGATCTCCGGGGTGCGCGCCATGGTGGACGGGGTCCGGATCAGCGCGTAGACCAACATCCCGGGCAGGGGTCGCCAGAAGACGATCTCGTCGAACGCGCCCGGATCGTCGGTGGTGATATGCAGTGCCGGGATGTAGTTGGCGATTCCCTCGGCGCCGCTGCGCCGGATGTAGCGCGTCGGGCTGGCACCGAGGAGGTCGTCGGCGCCGATCCGCGCCAGCCACGTCTGAACCGCGACCGGTGTCAGCCCCGCGGACTCGGGCTCAGCCGACCCTTCGCGCGTCGTCACCGTTCCCGCCTTTCTCCCGTCGCTGCATCCCACAGCGCAGCCCAGGGGTGCGCGGGCGGTCCTTGCCGTGGCTCTTGGCCGGCCTCGGCACACGGAGCGTCATGGCGATATCCAACCGCACCACCAATCCAACCGCACCACCACGAGCTTTCTCCACCAGCGTGGAACCGTGGAAAGGGAACTCTCACATACCCCTCACAGCCCGTCTCGGACCGGGGCGCAGCACAGGCGCGAAGCGCCGAAAGCGCAGGTGAGAAGTACGGAATCCGGCAGGCTTCCCCCGAACGGATGACGGTGCGCGCCATCTTGTCAACCGACCACGACATCGGACCGACGGCGCAGCGAAAGTGCCACAACATGGCACGAATTGTCCGATTATTGTCCCGGACTGATGCACGAATTCACGGAATTCGACAAGTCATGAGGGTGGGGGAGGCCTTTTAGGTGGTCGTCTTTTCGGCGGTCGCCTTTTCGGTAGCCGGCGCGTCGGCGTCCGCCGGTGTGTCAGCGTCCGAGACGACGGTATCAGGGCCTGCTGCACCGGAATCTGCGGCGTCGGAACCAGCAGCACTGTCGCTCGCATAGGACTCGGCGAAGGACACGCGCGGGGTGGTGGCCGCGTGGAATGCGGCCAGACCCGCGAAGAACAGGGTCGCGAGGACGAAGACGACCGCGAGGAACAACGCTGCCCAGTGCACGATCGTCAGCGCCAGACCGTCACCGCGTGTCGCCAGGGCACCGGCGGCCGAGAGGACCGCCGCGAGCAGACACCACACGGCGCTGCGCACCCGCGGCGACACCGTCGAGACGTAGAACAGTCGCTGATAGAGCGAGGTCTCGTATTCCTCGACCGCGGCCAGTCGCACCGCATCACCGGCGGCCAGGGCGCGCAGCTCACCGGCCAATGACGCGCCGCGCCGAAGCTGTTCTGTTTCCCGATCGCGGTAGCGGACGAAGGCAACGCCCGCGACGACCACGGCCAGCAGTCCGATCCCCGCCATGACTCCCCAGTACTCCACGCCCACACGCTACCGCCGCCGCACTCGGCGACGTGCGTCAGGTCACAGCGGTCGGGTGCTGTCCGCGGAGATGCCCCTACCCGGATGCGACGACGGACCCCGCCACATGGGCGGGGTCCGTCGTCGTGATCGGTGGAGCCGAGGACCAGGCTGTCGCCCTCGCCTCCACCGGGTATCGGGGCCCTCAGGCCACCTGCGCCTGCCACATCCAGTGCAATTGCTCGAGCTTCGAGGCGAAGCCGATGAGCAGGTCCTGGGTGACCGGGTCGGCATCCTCGGTGACGTCGATGCGCTCGCGCAGACCGGCGATGACGGCCTTGAGGTTCTCGACGATCGAGACCACGACGTCGGCGTCCTTGGTCCAGCCCTCGCCGAAGCCCTTGGTAGCGGCGGTCTTGGCGACGGTCTCGGCGCGCCCGTCCGGGCTGACGCCGATGGCCGTGGCACGCTCGGCGGCCGCGTCGGTGAATTCGCGAGCGACGCTGACGAGTTCGTCGAGTTCGAGGTGCACCGACCGGAACTGGGCGCCGACGACGTTCCAGTGGGCCTGTTTGGCGATCAGTGACAGATCGATCAGGTCGACGAGGGTCTCCTGGAGGGCCTTGCCGGTGATCTCCTTCTGCTCATCACTCAGGGTGCTGGTGATGGGGGTGGATGGTGCAGTCATGGTGTGACTCCTTCCTGTGGTGCGGTTGCCCGGCTGTGGCCGGGGGCACGCGGTGGTGCGGTGGTCGCGGCGTCCTCAGACGCGGACCGTCAGATTGTGATCGATGTTGCCCTTGGTGGCCTTGGAGTACGGGCAGAAGGCGTGGGCCTTCTCCGCAAGTTCCTTGGCCTGCGCCTCCTCGAGGCCCGGCAGGTAGGTCTCGATGCCGACGACGAGCCCGAAGCCGCCGTCGGACTCGTCCTTGCCGATGCCGACGGTCACGGTGACGGTGGCGTCGTCGGGGGCCGGCGTGCCGGCCTGCTTGGAGGTGGCGCGCAGGGCACCGAGGAAGCAGGCGGCGTAGCCGGCGGAGAACAGCTCCTCCGGGTTGCTGCCGTCGCCGCTGCCACCGAGTTCCTTCGGCGGACGCAGTTCGAGGTCGATCTGACCACTCGCGGAGACCACTTCTCCGTCGCGGCCGCCGCCACTGGCCTTGGACGAGATGCTGTATGCGGGTTCGATAGCCATGATGTCTCCTCGGTTGTCGGCCGCCCATGGACGGCTGTTGGACGTACTGGATCGAGCGGATTGCCGGTTGTTGTCGAACTACCTTGCTCTGCAACCATTCTCGACGACTCTTCGTTCCCGAAGGGGTGAATTCGCCGAGAATTCCCGGCGTCGGGTCACGGCCCCTCGGGTTCGGCGGACGCCGGCGCTGCGCCCCGGCATCGCGGACACAGTCCCCAGAAGGTGATCTCGGCTTCCTCGACGAGATAGCCGTGATCGTGGTCGGGGTTCAGGCATGGGGCCGCACCGACGACGCAGTCGACGTCGGTGATGTCCCCGCAGACCCGGCACACCAGGTGGTGATGGTTGTCGCCGGTCCGGGTCTCGTAGCGGACGGCCGAACCCGCGGGCTCGATCCGTCTCAGCAGCCCCTTGTCGGCGCACGTGCGCAGCACGTCGTACACCGTCTGGGTCGATACGCCGCCGAGGTGCTCCCGCACATGGGAAGCCACGGCGTCGGCGGTCGAATGCGGATGCCCGTGGACGAACTGCAGCACCGCGACCCGCGGTGCGGTGACGCGCATCCCCGCTCCGCGTAACTGCTGGTGCAGCTGCGCGGGGGTGACGTCGTCGATTTCGGGCATGACGCCAGTGTAGCCCTTTTCTGGAGTAGATCCAACTATTGGATCAACTCTAAAATAATGCAGGCATGGCTAACCTTCCCGATCACGAACCGCCCGGATGGCGGGGCCGCCGAAGGTGTCGTATCGTCTTCTGCACGAGATCGTGTGTAGCAACCGGCAAGGAGCCGATTGTTCGCGTCCGTCGGCCACTCCTCTCTCACGCGGCCGGCGTCGAAAAGCGCACACCGTCTCATCACCACCGAGAGAGTCACACCATGAGCGACACGACGACCACCGTCGACATCCACTCAACTGCCACCCACACCGATCCCACCCACATGCCGGCCACCCCGATGGCCGAACTCACCCGGGAGTCACGGATGGGTGGTGCCGGCACCGAGACCGCCGACCGCGAGGTCCGCCAGATCTCCCTCGCCGACTTCGCCGCCCGCCGCGCCGAGATCACCGAGCAACTCTGGTCGGCCGCAACCGATATCGGCTTCTTTCAGATCGTCGACCACGGCATCGACATGTCCGTGGTGAATCATGCGTTCGCCATGTCCGAACGGTTCTTCGCACTGCCGCGAGAGGTCAAGGAGCGCTATCCGCTCAAGAAGGGGCAGAACGCGGGCTGGGAGTTCATGACCCAGGTCCGGCCGTCGGTCGGCACCCCGGATCAGAAGGAGTCCTATCAGTTCACCCGCCCGCGCATGGACAGGTTGTGGCCCAACGAGGACGAGCTCGCCGGATTCCGCAGTACCCTCGACGATTTCGAGTCGCGGTGCCGGCAGATCGCAATGGATCTGCTCGGCTGCTTCGCCGACAAGCTCGGCTTCGATCGCGAGTTCTTCACCCGCGCACACGATCCGGCCGTCGACACCTATCAGAGCACCCTGCGGCTGTTGCACTACTACCCCTTCCCCGACGAGCTGCTCGACGAGCCCAATATCTGGCGGGCCGGCGCGCACACCGACTTCGACGTGCTGACCCTGCTGTTCCAGCGATCGGGGCAGGGCGGTCTGCAGGTGCTACCGGGAGCCGAAACCGACAGCCAGGCATGGACTCCCGTCGAACCCTCGGACGAGGCCATCACCTGCAACATCGGTGACATGCTGATGCGATGGTCCGACGACGCCCTGCCGTCGAACTTCCATCGGGTGCGCGCACCGCGACGCGGGGAGTACCAGGGCCCGCGCTACACCATCGCCTACTTCGCGCAGGCCAACACCGACGTCTTGATCGAGAGCGCCGCGGGCAAGTATCCGCCGATCACCGCCGCCGACTATATCGCCCAACGTCTTTCGGCCAACTTCGACGCCACGAAGGGTCGTCGATGATCACCCCGAACGGATCGCCTGACGGCGACCGGGCGTTCACCGACGTCACCGTCCGCGTGGGCGGCACGTGGGTCGCCCACCAGGACGTGTACGTGGCCGCCGGGGTCGTCAGTGCGATCACCGACACCACCGCCTCCCCCGACACCGGACCGCCCGCGGTACTCATCCCCGGCTTCGTCAACACCCACACCCACCTGCAGCAGTCGCTGATGCGCGGAATCGCCGAATGCACACCACTTCTGGAGTGGCTGCTGGCCATCGGCGAGCAGTCGGTGGCCATCACACCGCAGCGGGCGTATCTCGCGGCGGTGGCCGCCTGCTTGGAGAGTCTCCGGTCGGGCACGACGACCGTCGTCGAGCACATGTGGCCCCATCCGTCCGATGAGGTCCACGGCGCGGTCATCGCGGCGTTGCGCGACACCGGGATTCGCGCACTGCTCGGACGTGGGGTGGCCGATCGGGCTGACGCCACCCGCAAGTGGGGCTTCGAGCCGCGGCTCATGCAACCCCTCGACGAGATCCTCGACCACATCGATCACCTACGGGCACAGGTCGACGGATCGTCGATCTCGATCGCCCTCGCGGTCCCGAATCCGCGATCGCTCACCGAGCCGGGCATGACGACGCTGCGTGAGTTCGCCCAGGAGCGTGACCTGTCGGTCTCCATCCATCTGCTGGAGACACCCACCGACGATGTGATGTGCCGTGAGCACGCCGGTGTCGGCGCCGTCGACTACCTCGATCGCGGGGGTTTCCTCTGGGACCGGGTGCTCGCGGTGCACTGTGTGGAACTCGACGAGTACGGGCAGGCGCTGCTCGCCGACCGCGGTGTGGCGATCTCGCACAACCCGTTGTCCAACATGCGGCTCGGCAGTGGCGTCGCGCCGGTGCCTGCGATGCTCGATCGCGGCCTCGCCGTGGGGCTCGGTGTCGACGGCGCGGCCAGCAACGACACCCAGGACATGCTCGAGACGCTGCGCATCGGCGCCTATGTGCAGCGGGCGGTGCATCGGCGTGCGGATCTGATGGACAACGCCACGATGCTCGACATCGCCTGCGGCGGTGCCAATGTCGCGCTCGGACTCCCCGAATCGATCGGCGGCGTCGCCGTCGGCGCCCCCGCCGATCTGACGCTCCTGCGGTTCGACCGGGATTACGCCACACTCCCCGTCCGCGATCCGGGCGCCTCGCTTCTGACCACCGGCTCCCCGCGTCTGGTGGACACGGTGATGGTCGACGGCGAGATCGTCGTCGCCGACGGCCGCAGCACGCGCGTCGACGAGGCCGAGTTCACCAAGGAGCTGATCGCCGCGACCGCCGGTTGACCGGTGGCTGCGGGCGCGGTGAGTTCCCTACCGGGCCCGCAGCATTCGCGTCGGGCGCATCCGGGTCGACTCGGGCAACCAGCGGTCGACGACACGGCGCAGGGTCATGACCGCCGACACCAACAGCAACGCGAACTGAATCCATCCGAGAACCACGGTCCCCGACCACAGGCTCGGATAGCGGAAGAACAGATCGAGTCCCACCGGGATGCACATCAGGTTCAGGACGACGATCGTGAGGAAGAAGTTGCGGCAGTTGCGGCTGTGATGGGTGACCGCGGCCCGGAGGAACAGATATGCGCCGAGAAGGAACAGCACAGTGATGATCAACCCGGCGACCGGCAGCACCGACGCGAAGGTGTCGATCTGACCGGCGTTGGGTTGCCCCTTCGGCGTGGCCACGGCGTCGGCGAGCATCCGATCACGGAGAAGATCTCTGATCGCTCCGAGGTTGATCGCCCCGTACACGACGCACACCAGCCCGGCCGCGGCCGCTCCCCAGAAGGCCACCCGGGCGTGGAGTGCCAACGCGGCGGGGGCGGGTCCGGGCGCGGTGGGCGGCTTCGGGTATAGGTTGGCCCGGTCCCGGTCGGCCGAGGTCCGCTGCAGTTCCGCGAGGTCCTGCGCGTCGAGCTCGGCCTGCGACGGCCTGCGGTCGGGGTCCTCGGAGGTGGGATCGATCATGGTCGCATTGTGACACTCGTCGCGTCGACGCGACGGCGCACCTGGTCAGGAGACACGGGGAGGGTGGTACCGCGAGGCCGGCCGACGAGCACCGGACCTCAGCGGCCGATCTTGAGCATGTGACCGACCGTCGCCTGCCACAACGTGCCGTCGGCGGCGATGGTGCCCGTCAGTTCCAGCGGCTCGTCGATCGGCGCGATGCCGACCTGCCGGGTGACCACCCGCCGGCCGGTGGCGAAGTCGCTGGCGATGTAGTCGACCGGCCCGCTCTGTTGGATCGCCCCCGGCACATACGGCCCGTATCCGAGGCCGTGGATGAGGCCGTCGGCGCGGGAGAGCTTCGGCAACGACGCGAGGCGGTCGTTGTTCTCCCAGACCCGATGACATCCGTGCGCCGTCACGTCGATGCGCGTCGACCCGCCGATGAAGCCCGCACTCGAAGGGATCGACGGGCCCGACACCGCCATCGGCGGGTACTGGTAGCCGTAGGTGCTGGGGATGACCAGTGAGTCGCCCCAGGCCATCGGCGAGTTCTCGGTGCCCTGACCGGATGTGCCGAAGGCCGGCATCGTGCACACGAGCCGACCGGTGTCGCTGTCTCGCACGATCAGCGACGGGCGGTGCGCGGCATTGTCCACGATGGCCACCCAGCCGTGTCCGCCAGGACCGAAATACGTTGGCGTCGTGCCCGATCCCCACGTGAGCTGGCCGGGTTTGCGTGCCGGGCCGCGGTCGTAGGCCTGTCGCCAGATCGTGTGCGGCGCAGCACCCGGGGTCGCCCACATCTCGTACAGCGCGTGCGTGGTGAGCACCGAGACGCCACCGGGGCGGACGCTGAGTCCGTTGCCGAGGTCCTCGCCGGACGGCAGGTGCACCGAGTGCACCCGACGGTCGATGTCGACGGTCCCGATCACACCGTGGGTGGTCGCAAACCAGATGCGGCCCAACCCATCCGGCGCCAGGCCGGTGATCGAGTCACCGGCGGGGATATGCCCGGACACGTCGATCCGGTCGTCGACGTACACCTGCCACCCGCGGGCGGTGTGCCGGTGGGCGACGAAGAGGATCGCGTTCGAGCCGTCGGCGACGACCACCCGGTCACGGCCGTCGAGGTAGCCGTACACCCCGCCGAGCAATCCGCCCTTGGCCAGTTGAACCGACGCCAGCGGTGTGGCGGATGCCGGATCGAACAACGTCACCGACGGAACGGCGAACCCGCCGGCAGACCCGTCTCCAGGCACACCGATGTATCTGGTGCACAACGAGACCGGCATGCCATCGCTGCCGATGAAGGTCGCCGCGCACGCGGCACCCGGTACCGACGACGCGAGCAGTCGGGCGTCGCGGCC
Organism: Gordonia sp. YC-XJ4; assembly: GCF_059511865.1. Lineage (NCBI taxonomy): Bacteria > Bacillati > Actinomycetota > Actinomycetes > Mycobacteriales > Gordoniaceae > Gordonia > Gordonia sp. YC-XJ4. The sequence goes on along the minus strand of NZ_CM183447.1, from coordinate 836,624 downwards.
GGGTCCGGGGTGAGGCGTGGAGTCGGTGGACTCGAGGTCCCCGTGCATCAACGATGTGCCGACGGGACCGAGGATCGGCAGCCCCGGATCGGGCGGCGGGTCCGCCGCCGCGCGACCCGCGCCGGCGAACACCATGCCGGCGACCAGCGCAACGACCGCCGCCGCCGCAATCCGTCGGCCCGTCATGTCACCTGATGAGTTCGGTGAGGAGGAAATTCGTCGCCGGCAACAGTGTGGTGAGCATCGGCAGTGCGTGGTTCACCACCAGTCCCGGGAAGATCGGCGGGATGGTGTTGGTGACCATGGACACGGTGGCGCCCTGGGCTTTCCAGTCCCGATACAGCTGGGCGACCTGGTCGTACGGGATGACGTCGTCGTTGATCCCGCCCTCGAGCAACACCGGGGCGTTGGGCTTGAGCTTGCCGATCAGCTGGTCACCGACGATCTTGCGGACCTGCGGATCGGCGTTGACGATCGCCGACAAGGGTTGCCCGCTGCGGGTCCAGGAGTTGGTTCGCTGGAATCCGTAGGACAGGATCGTGTCACCGATGCATTGCGTCGACAACCGTTGCAGCGCAGTGTGTCCGGCCGCGTTGGTCTGCCGGTCGACGACGGTCTTGAGCGCCGGGTACCGGGCTTCGAGGCCGTTGATCGCGTAGCCGATGGCACCGGAGATCGCGGTGCCGTCGATGCGGTCGATCACCTTCGACAGGTCTGCGGGCGGGGCGCCGGCATAGGTGGCCTTGACGTTGAGGTCGGGTGCGTAGGTCGAGGCGAGTTCGGCCGCCGATGCCGCCGCACCACCGCCCTGCGAGTAGCCGGAGAACGCGACCGGTGAATTCGCCGGTGCCCCGGCGATCTTCAGCGCAGCGCGCGCGGCGTCGAGCATGGCGTGGCCGGATTCGAGGCGATTGACGTAGGTGTGGATGCCGGGTGTGCCCATCCCGATGTAGTCGGTGATCGCCACGCGCACACCGTTGATGAGCAGGAGGTTCATCTCCAGACCCGAGTAGTTCACCGCGATCGACGGCTTGCTCGGATCGATCGCCAACGGGAACGACATGAGCTTCGACCCGGCGCACTGATCACCCTGCCCGACGGTGCCGGGGCCGAGCACGACGGTCGGTCGTGGCCCCTTGCCGCGCCACGGTGCGGTCGGTTCGACGACGGTTCCGGTCACCGCGGCCGGCGAGCCGTCCTGGTATTCCGAGGTGTACATGACGCGCTTGGCGGTACCCGGCCACTGGTTCGGGATGCCGGGGATCTGCAGCAGCAGCGGTGACAGTTCGCTGCGGATGATCGATCCCGGTGCGCTCGCGAAGTGCGCGGGCGGTGTGTAGAAGTCGGCGGCCTGGGCCGACGGTGCTGCCAAGCTCGCTCCGGTGGCGGCCAGCGCGCCGGCGGTGAGCACCGCCGCACCCCGAATCCCCCAGGTTCGTCGTGATGAGTTCAATCCCCGAATTCGTCTCATGGCTAGGTAAGCTACCGCACAGTAACCTCGCGGGGTAGAGCCCGGTCACCCTCAGACCACGAGGCCGAGCACCGACACCACGATCAGTCCGGTCACCGACAGGATCGTCTCCATTGCCGACCAGGTCTTGAAGGTCTGCCCGACGCTCATCCCGAAATACTCCTTGACCAGCCAGAATCCCGCGTCGTTGACGTGTGAGAGAAAGACCGAGCCGGCGCCGATCGCCAGAACCACCAGCGACACCTGACCCGAACTCAGCCCGTCGACGAGTCCGAGCATCAACGACGACGCGGTGATGGTGGCGACGGTGGCCGATCCGGTGGCGACGCGGATGAGCGCGGCGAGCACCCAGCCGAGCAGGATGACCGAGATGTTCGCGGCCGACGCCCAGTCGGCGAGCAGGGTGCCGATGCCGGTGTCGACAAGGACCTGTTTGAATCCGCCACCGGCCGAGACGATCAACAGGATGCCCGCGATCGGCGGCAGCGACGATCCCACACAGGACGACAGGGTGTCGCGGGTCATGCCCGAGCGCCGCCCGAGGGTGAACATCGCGACGACGACGGCGATCAGCAGTGCGACCAATGGCGTACCGAGCACGTCGAGAATCTTGCGGAGCCATTGACCGTCGTCGTCGACGATGATCTCGGCGATGGCCTTGCCGAGCATCAGCACCACCGGCAACAGGACCGTCGCCAGGGTGATGCCGAATCCCGGGCCCTTCGGCGACCGCACCGAAGGTGTTGCGGTGGAATCTGATTCAGCTACTGCCGGAGAACCCTCGGGGTGGGCGCCGACGGTTCCCGGGTCGGCATCGAAGGTACGGGGTGCGTCGATGACGACCCACCGCCCGGCCAGCGTGCCGAACAGCGGACCGGCGACGATGATGGTCGGGATCGCCACGGCCACACCGAGAGCCAAGGTCAGACCGAGGTCGGCGTGCAGCGCGTCGATGGCGACGAGCGGCCCGGGATGCGGCGGGACGAAGCCGTGCATGGCCGAGAGTCCGGCGAGCGCCGGGATACCGATCGGGATCAGGCCGAGGCCCGAGCGCCGGGCGACGAGGTAGATGACCGGCATCAACAACACCAGGCCGATCTCGAAGAACATCGGCAGACCGATGACCGCACCCACGAGGGCCATCGCCCATGGCAGCATCCGCGGCCCGGCGTGGCCGACGATGGTGTCGACGATCTCGTCGGCACCACCGGAGTCGGCGAGCAGTTTGGCGAACATCGCTCCGAGCACGATGAGGATGCCCACCCCGGCCGCGGTGGATCCGAAGCCCGAGGTGAACGAGTCGATGACCTTCGGAACCGATTCGCCGGCAACGATTCCCACGGTGGCAGCACCGGCGATCAGCGCGAGGAAGGGATGAACCTTGGCCCACGTGATGAGGGCGACGATGACGGCGATGCCCGCGAGTGCGGCGACGACGAGATGCCAGCCGGAGCCGACCGGGTCGGGCAGTTTTGTGTCGGCGGCGAGGACGGTGAGCGTGTTCATCGGGTGCCTCCGGTGGCATCGGTGATCAGTGGCGCGGCGACGATGCGGTCGATGATGACGTCGATGGGCTGGTCGACATCGACGATCACTCCACGCTCGTCGGACCCGAGCGGCTCCAGGATGTCGAACTGGGAGTGCAGCAGCGATGCCGGCATGAAGTGCCCGGGTCGAGACGCCTGCCGCCGCGCGATCACCTCGAGCGGCCCGTCGAGGTGGACGAAGACGGTGTCCGGGCGGTGGCTGCGCAAGCGGTCGCGGTAGGCACGCTTGAGCGCCGAACAGCTCATCACCCCGCCGTCGCCGTGCTCACCGAGCCAGTCCCCGATGAGGTCGAGCCACGGCTGCCGGTCGACGTCGGTCAGGGCGTGACCGGCCGTCATCTTGTCGATGTTCGACTGCGGATGAAAGTCGTCGGCGTCCGCGAACGGCACCCGCAGGCGCTGCGCCAACGCGGCGCCGACCGTCGACTTCCCCGATCCGGAAACTCCCATGACCACCACCGGTGACCCCATGCCCGCTCCTCTGCTGCTGTGCTACTGGTCACATAGACTGCCTCAAAGGTATGACTATTGCAAGTGAACGCCGTGAATCATCGGCCTTTACTGGTCGCGGAGCGATAAACAGCGGAGCTGCGCAGCTCCTCTACGTAAATGAGAAGATGATTGGGTGACCGAGACCACTGCCCCCACCGATCGGCACGAACAGGTGCTCACCGAACTCGGGGTGCGCATCGCCTCCGGCGTTCTGTCCGAGGGTGCCGTGGTGACCCTCGACGGGATCGGAACCGAGTTCGCGGTCTCCCGCACCCTGGCTCGCGAGGTGATCCGCGTGCTCGAGTCGATGGGACTCGTCGCGTCCCGGCGACGCGTGGGGATCACCGTGCAGCCCCGAACCCGCTGGAGCGTGTTCGACCCGCGACTGATCCGGTGGCGCCTCGACGGCGCCGATCGCGCCGCCTTCCTGCTGACGCTGTCCGAACTACGCCGGGGTATCGAGCCCGCCGCGGCCGCGCTGGCCGCCCAGCGCGCCGACGAACACCAGTGCCGCGTACTCGCCGCCGCGGCCTCCGACATGGCCGTGCACGGGCGGACCGGAGACCTCGACGCCTACCTGTTGGCCGACAAGATCTTTCACCGCGGCCTCCTCGAGGCCAGCGGCAACGAGATGTTCCGGGCACTGACCGGGGTGGTCGGCGAGGTCCTCGCCGGCCGTACCCATCACGGCATGATGCCGGCGCGGCCCAATCCCGCGGCCATCGCGCTGCACGACGACGTCGCCCGCGCAATCCGGCTCGGCGAACCCGACACCGCCGAGAACGCCATGCGCGCGATCATCGACGAGGCGGCACAAGCGGTCGCCGACGAGCGCAGCTGATCAGCCCGCCACATATGTTGGGCGCGTCGCCCTTTCGGGCGTCAGGAATTCCGGCCGTCAGGAATTCCAGGCGTCAGGCGAAGCGCACGTTCATCGTCGCCAGCCCGAAGATCTTGCGGCCGCCGGACTTCGCGACGATGATGACCACGCCGCTGCGGGTCTCGGCGTCGAGAGACTTGATCCGCCCACTGAATTCGATGTCGCCACCCTCGGCGGCCGAGACCACCGCCACCTGCGACAGGCGCACCGAATAGCGGGTCACCGCACCGGGATCGCCCGACCAGGCGGAGACAAAACCCGCGCCGAGACCCATGGTCAGCATGCCGTGCGCGATGACGTCGGGCAGCCCGGCCAGCTTCGCGATCGACTCGTCCCAGTGAATCGGGTTGCCGTCACCGGACACCCCCGCGTAATTCACCAGATCGCCGCGTGACAGCCGGGCGTGACGCGTCGGCAGTTCGTCGCCGACGGAGAGGTCCTCGAACCGTAACGATCCCGGATCGCGATCGGCACCGCCGGTGGAAATGCGTTGTTCCCCTTCGGGTCGCACCGTCTTGCGATACTCCGCATCCGACTGTTCGGCGGAGAGCATGTTGACGTCGTGCACCATGATGCTGCGCACCGCGTCGGAGATCCCCGGGTCGACCTCGTCGGCGGTCACCCCGACCACGGTGGTGTGCATGGTGTGCACCACCTCGCCGTGGGCGTCGGTGAAGGTGTTGGTGACGGTGATGAGGTCACGGCCGGCCACCCGCCGGACCGAGGACAACTCGACGTCGGTGGTCAGTTCGTCACCGGCGACGATCGGCCGGTGCTGCTCGAAGACCTGCTCGGTCTGCACATAGGTCTCGTAGCCGACGACGACCGACTCGAACAGGTCGCGGTTGGCGGCCATCGCCGGGATCGAGGTGAAGGTCAGCGGCGTCACCACACCCGAATATCCCAGTTGCGCAGCGGCTTTCTCGTCACGGTGCGCGGGGTGATAATCCTGCACCGCACGCGCGTACTCGCGCACCTTCTCGCGACCGACCAGGTACGGCTCGTCGATCACGTAGTAATGCCCCAGCCGCGAGTCGAGGGACGGGGAGTCGGGTGCGGACATGGCGCAACGCCTTACGGTCGAAGGGGTGAGGGAATGATCGTGCGCCCGCTACGGGACGAGAAGTTCGGCGATCTGGATCGTGTTGAGCGCCGCGCCCTTACGGAGGTTGTCGCCCGAGACGAACAATGCCAGACCCCGCCCGTCCGGGACACCCGGATCCGCACGGATGCGACCGACCAACGAGTTGTCGCGGCCGGCGGCGGCCAGCGGCGTCGGAACGTCGACGACCTCGACTCCCGCTGCACCGGCGAGGATCTCACTCGCGCGCTGCGGCGAGAGCGGCTCGGCGAACTCGGCATTGATCGACAGCGAGTGCCCGGTGAACACCGGCACTCGCACGCACGTACCACTCACCAGCAATTCGGGCAGTCCGAGGATCTTGCGGGATTCGTTGCGCAGCTTCTGATCCTCGTCGGTCTCCCCCGACCCGTCGTCCACCAACGCCCCGGCCAACGCAATCACGTCGAAGGCGATCGGCGCGACGTACTTGTCGGGTGCCGGGAAGTCGACGGACGATCCGTCGTAGACCAGCTTTTCGACGTCGTCGATCACCGCGCGCGACTGCGACGCCAGTTCCTCGACGCCGGCCAGGCCGCTACCCGACACCGCCTGATACGACGAGACGATCAGCCGTTGCAGACCCGCAGCATCGTGCAGCGGTTTGAGCACCGGCATCGCAGCCATGGTGGTGCAGTTGGGGTTGGCGATGATGCCCTTGGGCGGGTTCTTGGCGAGTTCGCCGTTGACCTCCGAAACCACCAGCGGCACATCGGGATCCTTGCGCCAGGCGGAGCTGTTGTCGATGACGGTCACCCCCGCGGCGGCAAAGCGCGGCGCCTGCTCGCGCGACATCGTCGCCCCCGCGGAGAAGAGCGCGATGTCGAGCCCCGACGGATCCGCGGTCGCGGCATCCTCCACGACGATCGCGCCGTCACCCCACGGCAGCTTCTTGCCCGCCGAGCGCGACGACGCGAAGAACCGCACCGAATCGGCGGGGAACTTGCGCTCCGCCAACAGGGTTCGCATGACGCCGCCGACCTGACCGGTGGCCCCGACGACTCCGATGGAAAGCCCCATCACAATCTCCCGTCGCTTCGCTCGCCCATGATTCTCTTACCGCCCCGTTCCCGCGTAGACGACGGCTTCCTCGTCGCCACCGAGATCGAACGCGGCGTGCAGCGCGCGCACCGCGTCGTCGAGTTCGGTGTCGCGGCACAGCACCGAGATCCGGATCTCGGAGGTGGAGATGAGTTCGATGTTGATGCCGGCCTCGCTCAACGCCTCACAGAAGGTGGCGGTGACGCCGGGATGGCTCTTCATGCCCGCGCCGACCAGCGACACCTTGCCGATGTGATCGTCGTAGAGGACCTCGGTGAACCCGATCTCCTGCTGCAGCTTGGTCAACTTCTCCACGCCGAGCGGCCCGAGCTCACGCGGCAGGGTGAAGGTAATGTCGGTCTTGCCGGTGTCGACCTTGGAGATGTTCTGCAGCACCATGTCGATGTTGATCTCGGCGTCGGCGACCGCGCGGAACACCTTGGCGGCGTAGCCCGGCCGGTCCTCGAGTCCGACGACGGTGATCTTGGCCTCGCTGCGATCGTGCGCGACGCCGGTGAGAATCGCTTCTTCCACGGGGATGTCCTCCATCGATCCGGCCACCATCGTGCCGGGTTTGGTCGAGTACGACGAGCGCACGTGAACGGGAACGTTGTATCGGCGGGCGTATTCCACGCACCGCAGCATCAGGACCTTGGCGCCGCACGCGGCCATCTCCAGCATCTCCTCGAAGGAGACGGTCTCGAGCCGCCGGGCATCGGGCACGATGCGCGGATCGGCGGTGTAGACGCCGTCGACGTCGGTGTAGATCTCACAGACGTCGGCCTCCAACGCCGCGGCGAGCGCGACGGCGGTGGTGTCCGAGCCGCCGCGGCCCAGCGTGGTGATGTCCTTGGTGTCCTGCGAGACGCCCTGGAAGCCGGCGACCAGCACGATCTTGCCCTCGTCGAGCGCCGCGCGGACGCGCCCCGGCGTGACGTCGATGATCTTGGCCGATCCGTGGCTGCTGGTGGTGATCACCCCGGCCTGCGAGCCGGTGAACGACTGCGCCTGCGCGCCGAGCGAACTGATCGCCATCGCCACCAGCGCGTTGGAGATGCGCTCACCGGAGGTCAGCAACATGTCCATCTCGCGGGCCGGAGGCGCCGGATTGACCTGCTGGGCCAGATCGAGCAGCTCATCGGTCGTGTCACCCATCGCCGAGACGACCACGACGACGTCGTTGCCCTGCTTCTTGGTTTCGACGATGCGCTCGGCGACACGACGAATCCGCTCGGCCGAGGCGACCGAGGATCCGCCATATTTCTGCACCACGAGTGCCACGTCGGCTGCCCTCCTGCAAGGTGTGTCGATGCGTTGTTTGCCGGGACAACCTTACCGGCGGCCCTCGTGCACCTCGCAGCCGCCGCTCGGCGCCCCGCCCAGATCACACTTTCCACAGGTCGCGCTTTCCACAGGTCGCTGACCTACCATCTCTGCGTGTCCACCACGAGTGCCGTCGGCCGCGACGCGCGCACACCCGACCCCGGCGAACCGACGCACGCGTCGGCGGCGAGCGCGCTGCCCACCCCCGAGTGGCGGTCATGGCTCGCGCCGATCGGCATCTTCCTGCTGATTCGTGCCGTCGGGATTCTCGTGCTGGCCCGATTCGACGCGCTGCGCGGCTCGTCGCTGCGGGAGTCGTTGTCGGCGTGGGACGGCAAATGGATGCTCGCGATCGCCGAACACGGATACGACGGTGTGCCCGTCGAGCTCACCGACGCCCGCGGCTACCACACCGCCGACACCGCCTTCGCCTTCTTTCCCGGCTATCCGTACGCCGTGGGAACGCTGGCCCACCTTCCGTTCCTGAGTCCGTTCGGCGCCGCCGTACTGCTGAATCTGGTGCTCGGCTGTGTGGCCGCGGTGGGGACGGCGCGGTTGGGCGTGCTGTGCGTGGAGCGCATGGCCGGGCGGACACCGATGCTCGCTGCTCTCGACCACACCGACGCGGGTAACTCGTATGCCCGGCGGGTCGGGCTGTATCTCGTCGCGATCTTCGCGGCGACCCCGATGTCGGTGGTCCTCAACATGGCCTACACCGAGACGCTGTTCTGTGCGCTGAGCATCTGGGCGCTGGTGGGTGTGTTGCAGCGGCGGTGGGTGCTTGCCGGGCTCTGCGCGTGTCTGGTCGGGACGGTCCGTCCGACCGCGGTGGTCGTCATCGGGGTGGTGATGCTGGCCGCGCTGATGGACCTGTTCGGCCAGTCGGGGCGGTCAGGGTCGGGGTGGGCGCCCGCCCGCGCCTGGTTCGCGGTGGTCCTCAGCCCGCTCGGCTACCTCGGTTACCTGGCCGTGGTGTGGGCCCAGACCGGCTCGCCGACAGGGTGGTTCACGATCCAGACCCAGGGCTGGGACACCCGCTTCGATTGGGGCGTGGCGGCATTCACCTTCGTCAACGATCAACTGGTGAACTCCGGCGAGGTGGCACCGGTCGCGACGTCGTGGATCATCGTCGCGACGCTGGTGATGGTGGTGGTGGCGCTGTGGGCTCGGCTGCCGTGGCCGGTCCTGACCTACGGCGTTCTGGTCACCGCGTCGATCGTGGCGTCGAGTGGTCTCATGATGAGTCGGCCCCGGCTGCTGTTGCCCGCGTTCGTGCTGCTCCTGCCGCTGGCCATCGTCCTCGCCCGGGCCCGCCCGGCGATCGGGGTGGCCGTGATGGTGCCGATCGTGTTGGCCAGTTCATGGTTCGGGGCCCACATGCTGACGGTGTACCCGCACGCCATGTAGGTCCGAGACTCTCAGCCACCCGACACTTCGGCGGCGAAACCCGCACACAGCACGCGAAGCCCGGCGTCGAGCACCGCTCGTGGGTCCGAGAGTCGGGTCGCGTCCGGGTTGCCGGCGAGGGCGGCCAGCTGCGGCAGGGTCGTCGGGTCGACGGCGAGCCGCCCGGCGATCAGGTCGGCCAGACCGCCGGCCGGCGACGGCGACGCCTCGGCACCCGGGCGCCGGAGTTGCTCACTGAGAAGCTGTTCGCCGACGGCGGCCAGCGCGACGCCGTTCACGAACGACCAGAACGCCAGGGCCATCTCCGCGGCCCGCACGTGCCCGACACCGACGTCGACGAATCCGGCGATCAGCCAATCGAGTCCGGCCAGCGACTCGGTCCCGAAGGCGTAGCGCGGCGTCGCATACGCGAGCACCACCCATGGATGGCGTTGGTAGAGCGCCCAGTCGACGTCGACGGCGATCTCGATGCGCTCGCGCCACGTGGGTGAGCAATCTTGCACCGGATAGGGAAACCGGGTGCCGATCTCCTCGGCCATGGCGTGGAGCAACGCGTCCTTGTCGGCGATGTGCCGGTACAGCGACATCGCGCCGACGCCGAGTTCGTCGGCGATCCGGCGCATCGACAGCGCGTCGAGCCCGTCACGGTCGGCGACGACGATGGCTGCCTCGACGATCGCCGACGACGTCAGCTTCTGGACCGACTGGGCCACCACCACGCTCCCCTCACCCCGCACCGGGAATTTTCCACTTGCGTACAGCGTACCCATATCCGTACCGTCTATGAGCGTACGTCGTACGCGGGCGCCGACCCGCGACGACGCGAACCCCCGGATGCAGAATCCGGACACCAGATACCCAGACACCAACACCCAGACATCAGATACGGAGCCCTCCTCATGACCACCGAATGCCGCACGACCGATCAGCGCCACCGGGACACCTCGGTCGCCGATCGCCGTACCTGGCTCGGGCTGGCCGTGTTGACGCTGCCCGTGCTGCTGGTGTCGATGGACTTCTCGGTGCTCTATCTGGCGATCCCGTCGATCACCGATGCGCTCGACCCCAGCGCCGCCCAGCAACTCTGGATTCTCGACATCTACGGCTTCCTCATCGCCGGTCTGCTGATCACGATGGGAAATGTCGGCGACCGGCTCGGTCGGCGACGGATCCTGCTCGCCGGTGCCGCGATGTTCGGCATCGCCTCGGTCATCGCCGCCTTCGCGCCGAGCGCCGGCGTCCTCATCGCCGCCCGCGCACTGATGGGCATCGGCGGTGCGACCCTGATGCCGTCGAGTCTCTCGTTGATCGCCAACATGTTCCCGAATGCCCGCGATCGCGCTCGCGCGATCGGCGTCTGGACGGCCGCCTTCGCGGGCGGTTCGGCCATCGGTCCGGTGGTGGGCGGCGTTCTGCTGCACCACTTCTGGTGGGGCGTCGTATTCCTCATCAACGTGCCGGTACTGGCCGTGCTGTTCGTGCTCGCCCCGCGCCTGGTTCCCGAGTACCGCGCGCCGTCGACCGACCCCTTCGACTTCCTCGGCGTGGCGTTGTCACTGCTGGCGATCCTGCCGATCGTGTACTCGATCAAGACCATGGCCGCCGACGGTGTCACCCCGGTCGTCGCGGTGATCGGTGTCTTTGGCGTGATCATGTTCGCGGCGTTCCTCCTGCAGCAACGTCGTACCCGTGCCCCGTTGCTCGACCTCAAGCTGTTCGGCAACGTCGCCTTCAGTGCCGCGGTCGCCTGCGCGCTCGTGGGCATGATGGCGTTGGGCGGCATGTCGTATCTGACGGGCGTGTACCTGCAATCGGTGATGGGTCATGACGTCCTGGCCGCGGCATTGGCCGGTCTGCCGATGGCGATCGCCGTCGCCGTCTTCTCGATCGGTGCCAGCCGGGTCTCGGCGTGGGTGGGTACCCGCACCGCGTTCATCGGGTCGGTGGTGCTCGCCGCGCTGGGCAACCTCGGGTTGCTGTGGCTGTCCACCGACAGCCCGCTGTGGATCTATCTGGTGTCGACGTCGATCGCCGGTATCGGTTACGGCGTGCAATTCAGCCTGGTCTCCGACGTCGTCGTCGGTTCGGTTCCGCCCGAACGGTCGGGTGCGGCGTCCGGCATCTCCGAGACGAGCTTCGAGCTGGGCACCGCGCTCGGTCTTGCGCTGCTCGGCTCGCTGGCGACGCTGGTGTTCCGCGAGCACAGCTCGGGAGCCGGGTTCGGCGACACCCTCGGCGAGACCCTGCATCGGGCGACCGGCATGGGTGCCGACGGCACCGACCTCGCCGACGCCGCCCGCGCGGCCTTCGTCGACGGGGTCCACGCCGCCTCGCTTGCCGCAGTGATCACACTCACCGTGCTCGCGGTCGTCCTCGCTGTCGTGATGCGGAACCCGAAGGACGCGATCAGCGGGAGCTGATCTTCGGTGTGGCCCGCTCGATGATCGACCGGGTGTCGACGCCTGCGGCGAGTGTGCCGAAGACGTCTCCCCGCTCACCGCCGAGTCGGCTCGCGGTGAAGGCGTCGGCAACGGCCGGGTGACCGAAGCGCACCAGCAGCGAACCCTGCAGCACCATCGCCATGTCCCCGACGATGCGACGGGCACGGTACTGCAGGGCATCGGTGTCGGCGGGATCGAGGGCGCCGAAGGTCGATTCGAGATCGGCGACGGCCCGGTCCAGATGCCGGTCGGCCCCACCCGCCCGCTTCACCTCGTCGAGGAACACCCCGAGCGTCTCCGGCTGTCTGGCGATGGCCCGCAACACGTCCAGTGCGGCGACGTTGCCCGAGCCCTCCCAGATCGACAGGAGTGGCGACTCCCGGAACAACCTGGGCATGCGCGAGTCCTCCACATACCCGTTGCCACCCAGGCATTCCAACGACTCCGCGGCGTGGACGGGCCCGCGCTTGCAGACGTGATACTTGCTGACCGCCAACGCGATTCGCCGGAGCAGGCCGGCGCGCTCATCACCACGGGTCGCGACATCGGTCAGATCGGCCAGCCACAACGCCACCGTCGTCGCCGCCTCGGCCTCGACGGCGAGGTCGCTCAGCACGTTGCGCATCAGGGGCGCATCGGCCAATGTCGTGCCGAATGCGCGGCGGTGTGCGGCATGGTGGGCCGCCTGTGTGACGCCCGTGCGCATTGCCGTCGCGGTCCCCAGCACACAATCGAGGCGGGTGAGGTTGACCATCTCGACGATGACCTTGACCCCGGCACCCTCATCCCCGACCCGCCAGCCCACGGTGTCGTCGTATTCCACCTCGCTGCTGGCATTGGAGTGATTGCCGAGCTTGTCCTTGAGCCGTTGCAGCAGAAAGGGATTGCGGGTGCCGTCGGGCAGTACCCGCGGGACGAGAAAACAGGTCAGTCCGTCCGGGGCCTGCGCGAGCACGAGGAACAGATCCGACATCGGCGCGGAGGTGAACCACTTGTGTCCGGTGATCCGATAGGTACCGTCGCGGTGGCGCACCGCGGTCGTGGTGTTCGCCCGAACGTCGGAGCCGCCCTGCTTCTCGGTCATCGACATCCCCGCGATCAGTCCACGCTTGCCGCGCGGAGGTCGCAGGCCTGGGTCGTAGACGCGCGAACTCAGCAGTGGTTCATAGGTTGCGGCCAGTTCGGGTGCGGCCCGCAACGCCGGGACGACGGCATAGGTCATCGAGACCGGACACAGGTGCCCGGCGTCGACCTGTCCCCAGGCGCTGAGTTGCGCGGCTCGACGCAGATGGGCGTGCGGGGACGGATCGGCCCACGGCGCCGCGTGCAGCCCATGACCTATCGCGTGGTCCATGAGTTGGTGATAGGCGGGGTCGTAGGAGACCTCGTCGATCCGGTGGCCGTAGCGGTCGAACACCTGCAACACGGGCGGATGCTGTTCGGCCAGATCCCCGAGCGCGAGGGTCTCCGCGCGGCCCGCCAGTGCGCCGAGCGCTTCGACTGCACCGATGTCGTCGGCGCTCAGGCCGAGATACCGCATGGCGTCGGCGACGACCGGGGACCGGGCCGGATTCGCATCGCGCAGCGGAGGAACCTGATTCGTCACTTCGTGGGTGGCCATCCACCGAGCATTACACACATGGATCAACTGAAGCAATGATGTAATGGCGCCGATTCATCGGCGCAGGCGATGCGCGGTGTAACGTCCGGATGCGATGACCGATCCGCTCGCGCCTCCCGTTCCGGCGCGCTCGGCGATCCTGAGCCTGCTCCTCGGTGCTCACCCACCGACGCTGACGGTGCGCGAGATCGTCGGCGCCATGCGGCTTTTCGGCATCGCGGAGTCCACGACACGGGTGGCGCTGACGCGCATGGTGGCCGGCGGTGACCTCATCCGCGACGATGCCGGCCACACCTTGTCCGAGCGCCTCGTACAGCGCCAGCGTGACGTCGAACCCCCCGAACGCCGGCCGTGGACCGGATTGTGGGAGATGGCAGTCGTCACCACCACCGGACGCGACGCCGCCGACCGGGTCGCCCTGCGCTCGGAAATGGCACGCCAACGGGTTGCGCAACTGCGCGAGGGCGTCTGGACCCGGCCCGCCAATCTGGACCGACCGTTCTCGGCCCGTCTCCTCGAGGTGTCGACCTGCTTCGAGGCCCGCCCACTGTCGGGCTCCGCCGAACTCACCCACCGGTTGTGGGATCTCGACGCCTGGTCGCGCCGGGGCCACGCGTTCCTCGACGCTCTCGACGATGTCGCCGACCGGGGTGCGGCCGACGAGCCGAGGCGGTTCCGGATCATGGTCGCCGCCGTACATCACCTGCAGACCGACCCACTGCTGCCCGACGAGCTGCTCCCGGAAGGCTGGCCCGCCGAGGCGCTGACCACGGTGTACGCCGAATACCGCGCATGGCTCGCGACCATGCGCGAGAACCTCCGCGAGGACCAGGTCGCCGATACCGAACCGCGCTGAGCGGTGTCGCGGAGCAAAGCCCCGGCGGGTCGGGTCACAGCGCTCGCCCGAGATGGCCTCGGCCACAGTGCCCAGTTCGTGCGCCGCGCAGGACAGCCACGCTGCGCTCGCCGGCCGGCCGGCCACGAGACGACGACGTAGTCTCGACGGCGTGCACGAACTCATCGAAGAACGCTGGAGCGCGCGGGGATACGACCCCGACGCCACGATCAGCACCGAAGAGATCACCGACATCCTCGAGGCCGGGCGGTGGGCGCCGACGTGGGGGCGAATCCAGCCGGTGCGCTTCGTCGTCGGTCTCCGCGGCGACGAAACGTTCGGGCAGCTGGCCGCCGCCCTCAATCGCGGCAACAAGGGGTGGGCGCCATCGGCCGGCGCCCTGATCCTGCTGTGCACCAGCGACGCCGCCGACGACGCCAAGCTGCACGACTACGGCGCCGTCGACCTGGGTCTCGCGGTGGCCCAGATGAGCATCCAGGCGGTCTCGATGGGGATCAACCCCCATCCCATGGCCGGCTTCGACGCGAGCGCCGCACGCGCGGCATTCGACGTCCCGGCCGACAAGCGGCCGATGGTGATACTCGCGCTCGGCCGCCTCGCCGACGACCCCACGCTACTCGACCCCGACGTCGCCGACCGCGACAGCCAACCCCGAGAACGGTTGCCGCTGAGCGAGATCGCGTTCGCCGGCAGGTGGGGCGAGCCGTTCACCGCCGCCAAGTGACCCCGGCCTGACATCGTGACCGAGGCACCCCGGACCCACCCGCGGATCGGTGTCCTGGGGCCGGTCTGCGTGTTCACCACCGCGGGCGAGCCGACGCCGGTCACCTCGGGGCGGGCGCGCAGCCTGCTGGTGTCACTCGTCCTGTCTCACCCGCGACCCGTCGGCATCGACGCGCTCGTCGCCGACGCCTGGCCGGACCGGCCTCCCCAGAACCCGAACGGGGCGGTCCAGACCCAGATTTCGCGTCTCCGTGGGATTCTCGGCGCCGGGACGATTGCCGGGTCGGCGGCGGGATATCGCCTCGTCGTCGACGGACCGGTGTCCGATCTCACCCTCGCCGAGGCTCTCTCACGGTCAACACAGTCATCCGACACCGGCTACGCTGCCGAGCTGCAGAATTGGCGTGGCGAGCCGGGCACCGACCTCCCGGACGGCGAACTGCGCGAACGGCTCGCCGCGCGCACCGAACGCGCATATCGTGCACTGCAGGAGGCCGACTGGCGCCACCGGTTGCGCACCGAACCGCAGATCGTGGCCACCGAGTTGGCGACTGCGCGCGAGCGCCGACCACTCGACGAGCATCTCGCCGCGGTACACATGCGGGCCCTCCTTGCCGCCGGAGACCCCAACGCCGCCTTGCAGATCCACGCCCGGATCGTCGCCGGGCTCGCCGAATCGCTCGGCGCCGACCCCGGACCCGAACTGGCGGCGGCCCACAGCGCCGCGCTCACCTACGCACCGCTGCCACGGACTCCCCCACCCCCCTCCGACGAGTACCTCGCCGATGCCGAGATGATGACGCAGTTGGCTGTGGCGCTGCGTGAGTCGTCGGTGGTGACGGTGCTGGGTCCCGGCGGGATCGGCAAGACGCGTTTGATCACTGAGTACATCGCCGTCCATGCCCCGATGAATGTCTTCGTGGATCTGTCCGCCGCGCGTGCCCCCGATGACGTGCGTGCGGCGGTGGCGGCGGCGCTCGGCCGCGGTGCGCTGCCCGAGCAGGCCACCGCTGCTGCACCAACCGCTACTTCGGTGTCCGCGGCCGGCATTGCCGGCGCCGCCCTGGCACACCTGGCCGCCGCCGGCGCGGTGATCGTGCTCGACGGCTGCGAGCATCTGGTTGACTTCGTTGTCGATCTGATCACCGACATCCGTTCCCGACGTAACGATCTCACCATCGTGGCCACCAGCCGCATCGGACTCGGCCTGGTCGATGAGAGGGTCCTCACGGTATCGCCGTTGACACCCGAGCGTGGCGCCACACTGTTCGAGCGGCGGATTCGCGCACTACGACCGGGGATACCGACCGACGTCGCGGTGTTCGGCGAGCTGTGCACACGCCTGGACGGTTCACCGCTGGCCATCGAACTCGCGGCCGCACAGTTGCGGCACCTGTCGCCGCGCGACCTCCTCGATCGTGTCGATTCCCGTTTCGAACTCCTCACCCCGACCGGCGGCGGACACCGACGCTCCTTGTCCGAGATCGTCTCGACGAGTTGGGAATTGTTGCCCGACAGTGCACAGCGCACGCTGGAGGTACTCGCCTCGCTTCCCGGTGATGTCCGCCGCGACGACGCCCTGATGTTCACCGAGGTGACCGAGCGATCACTGGCCGAGGTCTGCAATCATTCGCTCGCCGTCGTGGTCGACCATCCCGACGGGGCGACCCGGTATCGACTCACCGAGACGGTCCGGGAATTCGCGCGAGCCCGCACCGCTGCCGATCCGGCGCGCGAGGCCGCACTGCGTCGCGAGAAGGTCGACTGGGCGAGCAGACTCGTGACCGACGTCGCGGGAGCACTGTTGGGCACCGACATCATCAAGGCCTTCGCGCGGCTCGACGAGACCACCGACGCGGTGCTCGCGATCCTCGACTCCGCCGTCGGCGACCCCGACCCGGCGGACCCCGGGGCGCCCGCCCGGCTGCTGCCGATCACCCTGTGGCGGGTGGTGCGCACCGGCGGACACCCGAACCTCGGCGACCTCGCCGAGGCAGCCGTCGCGGGCTGCGGCGACCCCGACTGCGGCGACCCCGGCTGCGGCAACCCCGACTGCGGCAACCCCGACTGCGGCAACCCCGACTGCGGCAACTCGGCCGAGATTCCCGGACTCCTCTGCGCCACCGGCTATCTCATTGCCCTCGGCAGGTATCGGGCAGCCGGCCGGGCCCGTGCCGCATTGCGCCGGACGGCTCGGCGGCACGCGCCCCCCGAGCATCTCGCCCCGCTGGTCGAGGCCGTCAGCGGCTCGCCCCGACGGCTCGCGCACGTCCTCGCGCGGGCATCGCGGTCTCCGAACCCGGTGGTGGCCGCCGTCGCGGAGATCGCGCGTTCCGACGTCGCCGAGTTCGCTGCTGCGCCGTCGATGTCCCGGCGGTCGGCGCTGCGGGCGGTCGTCGCCGCCGAACGCGCCGGGCATCCGTGGTTGACCGCCGCGGCACGGCACCGTCTCGGCCGCGGCCACCTGCTCCTCGGCGACCGTGCGGGTGCCGCAACGCTGTTCGCTCGCGCCGCGGATGACCATGCCGCCCTGGGCTTTCAGGAGGAGAGTTCCCGCACCCGGGTTCATCAGGCGATCGCCTTGTCGGTCTCCGCACCGGATGTCGCGGTCGAGTTGCTCGAGACCTGTCTGCGCGATTCCGGTGACTCGCCGAAAGCGTTCGTCGCGACCGCCCACGCCGCGCTCGCCGATCTGCTGGTCGCCGACGACCCGTCGGGAGCCCGCCGATCCGCCGAACGCGCCATCGAGATCGTCGGGCCGCCCACCGATGCCCACTGTGCCTATCTGCACGGTGTGCGCGCGGTGATCCTGCAGCGGACCGGCGAGGTCGTCGCCGCACGCCTGGCCGCCGAGTCGCTGCGGGTCTCGTTGTCGCACTTGGCCGCAGCGCCGGCCACCAATCTGCCGGCCTTGGGCGCCGCGGCGGCCGCGGTGGCCCTCGTCACCGACCGGGTGTCCTCCGATGCCCTCGCCGCTGCCGCTCGGGGCGCCCGCTACCGGCGCGACTTCTCCGTCATCGATCTCGGCGACGGCCCACGCTCACGGCGCACCGCGCTGCTCACCGTCCTGCGCTGAGGGGTGCGTGAAAGCGAAATGAAAGCGGCGTCGGGCAGGGTCGACACCATGCTCGCCGACAGCACCCACCACGCCGACACGCTTCCCGACACCGCGATCCACGCCGACCACCTGCGCAAGACCTTCGGTGGCGTTGTCGCGGTCGACGACGTGTCGTTCACCGTGCCCCGCGGAACCATCCTGGGCGTCCTGGGCCCCAACGGCGCAGGCAAGACGACCACCGTGCGCATGCTCGCGACCCTGATCCACCCCGACGCCGGACGCGCGACGATCTTCGGCCGGGATGTGGCCGCCGACGCCACCGCGGTGCGGTCGCTCATCTCACTCACCGGCCAATACGCCTCGGTCGACGAGGATCTCACCGCCGCGGAGAACCTCGAGTTGTTCGCGCGGTTGCTGGGATACAGCGGCCGGGCCGCACGCACGCGCGCCACCGATCTCATCGACCGGTTCGGGCTCAGTGCCGCCGCGCGGCGTCCCGTCAGCGGATTCTCCGGCGGTATGCGGCGCCGGATCGATCTCGCGGCATCGATGATCCGTACCCCGGCACTGCTGTTCCTCGACGAGCCGACCACCGGACTCGACCCGACCACCCGCACCCAGGTCTGGTCCAGTGTCCGCGACCTGGTCGCGCAGGGTAGTACCGTCCTGCTCACCACGCAGTATCTCGATGAGGCCGACCAGCTCTCGGATTCCCTGGTCGTCATCGACAAGGGCCGCGTCATCGCCTCCGGAGACGCCGACACCCTCAAGGATCGGGTCGGCGACCGCTCCTTGGAGATCACCGTCGACCCGGTACACCTCTCTGAGGCGCGCGAGGTGCTGCGCACCGCTCTCGACACGGCGGTGACCACCACCCCCGAGAACGGACAGCTCATCGCCGCGATCACCGATCCGTCTGCCGCGGCTCGTGCGGTCGTTGCGCTCGACGGCGCGGGCATCGGTGTCGGGGAGGTCTCGGTGCGACGACCCAGCCTCGACGACGTGTTCTTCTCCCTCACCGCCGGACCGTCCAGGGAGGTGGCCGCATGAGCGCCGCCACCGGAGGTGGCCAATTGAGCGCCGCCACCGAAATCCCCACCCCAGGACTGCACCTGGGCACCCCCGTCGACCACATCGGTATCGGCAAGGCCATTCGGGACACCATCACCATGGCGCGCCGAGGCCTGTTGCGGCTCAAGCACACTCCGCAACAACTGTTCGACGTGATCGTCATCCCGATCGTCTTCACCGTGATGTTCGCCAACATCTTCGGGGGCGCCATCGCCGGCAGCGTGGATGCCTATCTGCCCCAGCTGGTGCCGGGCGTGCTGGTCTCGGTGGCGATCACCGCGTCGGTGGTCACCGGCGTGCAACTGCGTGAGGACATGGACCGCGGGGTCTTCGACCGCTTCATCTCCCTGCCCATCGCGCGTATCGCCCCGCTCGCCGGCTCATTGATCGCCGACGTCGTGCGCTACCTCATCGCCGCGGTCATGTCGATCGGCGTCGGCATGATCCTCGGGTACCGGCCGTCGAGTGTGCTCGGCACCATCGCCGGCATCATCCTGACCCTCTTCGCGGCCTTCGCGATCAGCTGGATCTTCGCGCTGATGGGAGTGCTCATGTCGAAAGCCTCTGCAGTACAGGGGGTGTCGATGCTGGTACTCATGCCGCTCACGTTCACCTCCAACATCTTCGTGCCGGTGACCACGATGCCCAGCTGGATGCGCACGCTCGCCGACGTCAATCCGATCTCACATCTCGTGTCCTCGCTCCGCTCGCTGATCAACGACGGGCAGGTCACCGCGCACGTGGGCTGGACACTCATCGGTGCGGTCGCCATCATCGTCGTCGTCGCACCGATCACCGTGCGCGCCTATCTCCGTCAGGCGTGATGTGTCACCGGACCGACCCGAACGCCTCACCGTCGACGACGACCTGTTCCTCCGCATGGAACATGCCCTCGGCGTACCCGTTGTCAACCAGGCCATCTGGCGCCTGCCGGGCCGCATCGACCCCGGTGAGTTCGCGGCGCTCGGCCGGACGCTGAGCTGCGGGCGCCTGGCCCGACTGGTGGATCGGACACCGTTTCCGCAGCGCGACAGGTGGATTCACACCCGAGCCGCCGGTGCCCACAGGTTCTGCGAGAAGGCGATCGCGGCGCACGAGATACCGGCGTGGGCCCGGCGGCAGGCCGAGGTCGGTGTGGATGCCGTGGTGGGCCCGGCATGGCGGCTGACCGCCGTGTACGTCGACGACACCGGCGAAACCGCGGTGTCGTGGGTGAATTCACACGTCATCGCCGACGGCGGTGCGGTGATCACCGGCGTCGAGGAGGCCGTGGCCGGTGAGACCTTCGACGTGACCGACGCCCGGGCCGGCGTCGGTGACACGGTTCGGGAGGGCGCCCGGACCCTGCTGTGTGCCGCCGACGCCGCCCGAAGGCTTTTGATGTCGCGGCCCGCGACCCTCACCCGTCCGCCGGCACCGCCGGTCGAGCCGGTGCCCGCGATCGGACAGCCGGGTGTTCCGTCGCCGAGCCCTTCGGTGGTGGTCACCGTCGACGAGTCCGAGTTCGACTCTGCTGCAACCGCTGTCGGCGGGACCGCCAACACGCTGTTCACCGCGCTGGTGATCGGCGTCCTCGAAGCCACCGGCCGAGTTGCCGACGGCGACGAGATCCCGATCGGGCTACCGGTCTCGACGCGAACGCCCGGTGATCGTCGGGCGAACGCCACCACCGGCGCCACCGCACTCTATCGGGTGAGCGCCGCACGACGCCGCGATCTGCGCCCACTCCGTGCGGCGAGCAAGGCCGCGTTCGCCGCGGTCTCCGACGCGCCGGGTGCGCTCGAACTCCTCGGGCGGATCGCGCAACCGCTCGGCGACACCATAGTTCGGCGTCTGGCCACCGATGCCCGGGCGCCGCTGTGCCTCGCGTCGAATCTCGGAACACTGGGCGGCGCCTTCGCCGGCCTCGGCTTCGGCCGACCCGGTCCCGTCGCCATGCGATCGATGACGCTGGGCGCCACCACGGAAGCGTTGCGCCGCATGGACGGTGGTATCAGTGGTTGGTCGTCGCGCAGTGCCGGTGTGGTCACCCTGTGTCTGACCGCTCTCGATCCCGTACGGGTACCCGACGAGCCGACACTGAGCGGTCTCGTCGCCGAGGAACTCGAGCGGTGGCGGTTGCCTGCCACCCTCTGGGGTGCCTGACCGCCCGCAGACCGCGGTTATCCGGCAACTCCCTGCAGCAGGCGCGCGTCGACGATGTCGGCAGCGGTGCGCACCGCACGATCCGAAATGATCATCGTCGCCGCGAATGCGGCTGCGGCGGTGCGGACGGACTCGCTGCGCGCAACCGTCAGGTCGTCGAACATCGTCTCGGCGGTGAGCCGGGTGAAGCGCCGCCCGGTGCCCAGCCCGAGGTCGGCGATCCGGCCGGCCCAGAACGGCTGTTCGGCGGTGAACGAGTACACGATCGCCGGGATGCCGGCACGCAGACCGGCTGCGGTGGTTCCGGCGCCCCCGTGATGCACCACTGCAGAACACCGCGGCAGCAGCCATGAATGATTCACCGCGGCCACGTCGTAGCTATCGGACGATTCGTCGGCGCCGGATGACACCCCGGAATCCGAGGAAACACCCTGCGCCCCCGACCGACCACCAACGGCGAATACGCATCTCATGCCGTGGCGCCGGGCGGCCGCGGCGATCATCGCGCGCGTCGCCGCCGGATCGGCGATCGGCATCGACCCGAAGCCCACGAACAACGGCGGCTCCCCGGCGTCGAGCCACCGCACCAGATCGGCATCGGCTCCGGAGGTTTCGTCGAGCGTCGCACGCGCATGGGAGGGCAGATCGAGGAACCCGACCACCGGTTTGATCGACGGTCCCGTCCGCCATTGTTCGGCGAGGCCGGGCACGATGCCCGGATCGTAGGCCTGGATCTGGGGGATCTGCGCGAGATTCAGGCGCTGCGCACACGACGTGCGAACGGGGCGTAGTCCTGCTCGTTGTCGAAAGCGGTTCTCGCCGTGCCTCATCACCGACCACACCGCGCCATCGTGAATTCGCCACGCCCGGCGCGTCCACTGCGGAGTCCACCCGTCGGTGACCCCGGGAATCGGCCCGATCAGGGCGTTCTCCGACATCGGCGCATACCGCAGCACCGTCAGCGGCACACCGAGTCGCTCGGCCACGGCCAGCCCTCGGGCCTGACACAGCGGTGCGGCGATGAGGGCGTCGACGCCGGTGATCGTGGGATCGTCGCCCAGAAATGTCGTCATCATCGCGTCGTCGAACGCCGCGATGCCCGCGCGTGCGGTGTCGATCGCGAACTTCGCCTGACGCAACGGATGTGCCGATCGCTGGGCGTCGAGTGCCTCGTCCGAGGTCCATTGCCGATCGGTGTCGGCGCCGATCGGCACCACCTCCCCGACCCCGGCCGCGGTGGCCAACGGCACCAGATTGGGCGGAACCGCCACGGTGACACGGTGTCCGCGGCGTGCCGATTCCAGAGCGAGACACAGGCCCGGTTGGACGTCGCCTCGGCTGCCGTAGAGCAGGAAGACCAGGTGCGCGGCGTCGGGCGCGCCGGTACGCATCGTTGTGTGGATCACCGCTGATGTCACCAGAACCTGTGCGGGAGACCCCAGGCGGACAACTCGTCACCGACCACTGCCGCGAGTTGTGCACTGTCGCCGTGGTATTCGGGCACGAAACCGGCGACCGTCATGGTGATGCGGTCGCCGTACTCGACGATCCACGTCGACAGACCCGGGCCCGGTACCACCAGATCACGGCCCGCGCGGTCGCGCACGAGCATCCGCAGCAGGAACGACGATGCCGGCACACCGCCGATCGCGCGGACCTTCTCGTCGAGCACCCCGAGGTTGGACACACTGACGTCAGGTGCCGGAACACTGCGCAGCGCGGCACCCAGAACACGGCGTGGCATCACCCGGACCAGCGCCTGCAGGTCGTCGGGAACGTCGGTACCCGACGTCGCATAGGCGGCGAACGCTTCTCGACTCAGTGCCCGAAGGTATCCCAGGTCGCCGGGCCAACGGTGCCGAGGGTCGATCCGGAGCCACACCCCGCCCGAGGCATTCGCGCGCTGGTCCTCGGGCCCGCCACGCTTGCTCACCGCGACGCTCACGCGGAGCTGTTCTCCGACAGGGACTCCCGACCTGTGCACCACGCCGCAGGTGACCGCGGTGTACAAGGTGTTGCCGGTCCCGCCGTGAGCCTTCGCGCACCTATGCCATCGGTCACGATCGATGTCGACGGTGACCAGGCTCGCGCGGTAGGGATCGTAGGTCGGTGCAGCCGAGTTGTTTCCCGCTGTCGGCGCGGGGACCGCCGACCGACGTTTCTGCCGCGCCGAACGCACCGCCGCCCGGGCCGACCGCCCTGCTGCCCGCACCTGGCGTGCGCTGTCGCGCAGGTCGGCGCGCATGGCCCGGGCCCCTCGGGCGCTGCGCGGTGCCGGCAACTCGGCGACCTCGCCGTCCGCGGCTGCCACGATCGCGCGCATGATGGCCTCGCCGTCGGCGACGAGGTGCGAGACCAGGAGCACCACGACGCGGCGCTCTCGCGTCGTGGTGGTGGTGTGCAGGCGCCACGCCGGTCCGCGAGACGGCCGGAGATCGGCGGCCCGCAGGACCTCGTCGGCCCACGCCCCGATGGCCGCATCATCGATACGGGCGCCGGAAATCACCTGTGGCGCAGATGGTGACCGCAACCACCGACGTTGCGCTCCCGGCACCCGGCGAGGCCCCACACTGCGATGGAGCAGTCCATGACTGAGCTGCTCGGCGAACCGTTCGACGGCACCGATTCCGGGGTCGTCGTCGAGGACCCAGCAGTATTGGATGGATGTGCCATAGCCGAGTTTCTCCTCGGCGAGCAGGAACGCCTCGTCCGGCCCGCTCACCCGCGGAACCGGTGTCACCGCAGGACCCGACATGGTGGGCGCGGTCGCAATGGGAGTTGTCGCGGCCGGCGCCGTCATGGCAGGCCGCGCTCGGTCGTCGTGCGCAGGAGGTTGCGTACAGAGGGTTCTGGGTCACATCAGCGAATTCGCATGGAAACGACCACGGTTGACCGTCGCGTCGATATCGGGGAGCAACGACACACCGGATTCCGTACGCCGTGAGGAATCACGAGAAAGCCCGCTATTTTGCATCACTAACCACGGATTCGGCAAGCCCGGCGAAACGTCACCTATGTCTCACTCTCCCCACTGGTCACCCCGCGGCGGCGGCCCTACTGTCATACCTGTGTCACCGTCAGCGGTTGGGGATGGCGGTCGGCACATGCCACCGACGGCCCGAGGACGGGTGCTGTCGACGCGTGTTCACCGCTGCAGAAGATGTGAAGCCTTTCTCCCCAACGGCGTTGACGCACGGAACGGGGACCGCGCGCACGCCGTTTCCGTCCGTCCGTCTAGTCACCCCGGGGGATGTCATGGAGTACACAGAGCTCGCCGACTATCCGGTCCCTGCGGGCCGGATTACCGAGTGGATCCCGACGGTCGAACCCGACCGCTGGCAATCCGACGATCGACCGCTGTCGCCCAATCACACTGCGCACCTCTATAATTCGGAGTCGGCGCCGGACTCCGGCGACCTCGGTCTGGGATCGTGGATCGGCACCGCATTCCGGTTACCCGGCGACTTCGACCACTCGGTGTTCGCCGCGGTGCTGCGCGCATGGATCGTTCGGCACGACGCGTTCCGAACCACCGTCACCCGGCGCGGCGACACCCACGCCCGGGTGGTTGCGGTGGCCGAATCGGTGACGATCTCCGCGCGGGTACAGCAGGCCCCGCCGCCCGGTGTCGGTGTCGACCGGCATCTCGAGCGCTTCTTCGCCCGTGAGGTGAGCGCCGTGCGGTGGCCGCACGTCGTGGCTGTCACCATCGAGCCCGACAGCCCGATCGAGGCGGCGAAAGGAGTCACCGTCATCGTCGCCGCCGATCACTCGGTGATGGACGCCTACACCCAGCTGCTGCTCATCGCGGAGTTCCGTGAAATCCATCGGGCGCTCGTCGAGGGTCGGGCACCGGCGCTGCCGTCGTGCGGTTCGTACGTCGACCACTGCGCGCGCGAATTCCAAGCCGCGGAAACCATGACCGCCGATCACCCTGCCGTGCAGGCGTGGCGATGCTTCCTCACCACTGACGATGGCCGGCTGCAGATGCCCCGCCTGCCGTTGCCGACGCAACCCACCGGGGCGGTGGCCGACGGCGCGGGATGGCAGTCGAGCATTTCCCGGTGGCTTCTGACCGCGCAGGAGACCAGGGGCTTCGCCGCGGCCTGTAAGAATCACGGTGCGTCGATGTCCGGCGGTGCGTTCACCGCACTCGCGGTCGCGATTCAACGGCTCACCGGCGACTCGTCGTTCCGGTTCGTGATGCCGATGCACACGCGCACCGAACCGCAGTCGTTGGCCGCCGCCGGCTGGTACGTCGGTCTGGTCCCGGTCGATTTGTCACTCGAAGGCGCCGAAACCTTCAGTGCTGCCCTGACTTCGGTGAGCAGCGGGGTGCGTAGGCATGCAGCGCTCGCACACACGCCGCATCCGCGTATCGCGTCACTGCTCGGCATCACCGAGGCGCCACGCTTCGCGGTCTCCTACGTCGACGGCCGACATGTGCCCGGTGCCGACTCCTGGGGTGATCGGGATCGAGCGCTACGCAGCCGGATTCACAACCTCGACGAGGTCTACCTCTGGATCAATCGCACACATGAAGGGATCAACATCTCCCTTCGCTTCCCCAACAACGAGATCGCCACGACATCGATCCACGCTTTGCTCGCCGAGTTCCGGGCGGTTCTGCTCGAGGTCGCCGATCGCGGAGAACTGGCGCTGGACACCGGCGCGCCGACGGAGCGCACCATGTCGACGACGCGCTCAGCGGAGCGGCGATGAGACTGGGCGCGGCTCGGGAGTGGACACCCGCCGCCGGTCACGTCGTGTGCTGGGCGCCGTCGGAGAGGTCGCTCGCTGCAGCGGCCGCCGCTCCGCCACATCCGGTGGGTCCGTCTTTCCTTCAGCAGGACCACATCTCCGCGACGCTCCGGCACCGCGAGGCCGGTCGCGAGCACCGCGGTTTCACCTGCAGCGTCGTCACCGTGCACGACGATCTCGACACCGAACGAATGACCACGGCGCTGACGGAGTTCGTCCGTGCCCACGAGGGTCTGCGATCATCGTTCCGTCTCGACGGCTCAGCGGTCACGCGTTACGTCGTCGACGTCGCGGACGTGGAGTTCACGGCGTCAGTACTCGGCGAGATCGATCCGCATCAGCTTCTGGCACAACATCTTCCGTACGCGGCTGTGTTCGATTCGTGGCCGGGCTGCGCGTTCGGTGCGGTGGCGCGTCCGGGATCGTTCGATCTGTACTACGGCATCGATCACGCCTACGGTGATGGTGCGTCGCAGATTCTCGGTATCGCCGAAATCCTCGCCCGTTACCGTGGTTCGCTCGACAATCCGCTGGTCACCGATGCCCATGACAGCTTTCTCGACTACGTCGCCGCCGAAGCGGCTCGCGCAGCACAGATCTCGCCGCTATCACCGGGTGTGACCGAATGGCGGCGGGTTCTTGGACGGTCGGGCGGAACGATCCCCGCCTTCCCACTACCTCTGGGCCTCGACTCCGACGCCTGTGGTGTGATTCCGCAACCCGTGTACATCCACGGCGATGACCTCGCCGACGGTGAGACGACGGCCCGGCTCGCCGCGCTGGCGACCGCGCACCACACCTCGATGACAGCGGTGATCTACGCGGCACTCGGACTCGCGCAGCGCGCAGTGACCGGCGCCGAATGGTATGCAACCGCAACCGTTGTCAGCACCAGGCGGGCCGACGAGTACGCCGGCTCCCAGGGATGGTTCTGCAATTTCACACCGTTCGGCTTCGAGGTGACCGGCGACACGCTTGCGGACGTTCTCGACGACGCGGCCGCTGCACTTGCCCGATCTCGTACGGCCGCCGACGATCCGGTCCATGCCGCGTTGGGTGTTCTCCTCGCCGAAGGTGCCATCGACCCTGCCGTCGTGGCGAGCCCGCAGATGGTGACCTATCTGGATCTCCGGTGGTTTCCGGCACCGCCGGCCACCTCCGATCTCCTCGTCTTCACCGGCGAGGGCCGGACCGGCAATGCGTCGTTGTGGATCACCCGCGATGACGACGGGCTCCGGATCACCACCCAGCGCCCCGACAACCCGGTGGCCGCCGACTCGGTGAGCCGCTGGTTTCGCACGCTCCGAGACATTCTCGCCGCCGCCGTGGCGGCCGATACCGTGGAGGTCGGCTGATGCGGGTCACCGCCATCGATCAGGTCGAGTTGACCGGCACCCTCACCGAGTTGTCGGTGACCTGGGTCGGCGCGCCCGCTCGCCGCGGGCTTCCCGTCGGCTTCAATCAAGGCAATCATCTGCGGGCGCAGCGCAGTGGTCGCGGGGCATGGCTGGCCGGGACGGTCACCCTCCCCGACGCGCATCCCGATCCGTCGAGGGTCGCGGGTGCGGTGGCCCGCCTACTCGGCGAACATGATGCCCTCCGAGCGTCTTTCACCGTATCGGTGGTCCCGACGCAAGACGTTTTCGACGCAACGCAATTGCAGGTCCGCCCCAGGGTGGTCGGGCGGGTGTGGCACGGTTTCGTGGAGTCCTTGCTCACGCAGCGTTGCCGTGCCGGCGATGTTCCCGGCGTCTTCTTCGGAATCCTCGACGACACGGTGATCTGCGCGTTCGACCATGCGCACGCCGACGCGATCACCATCGACCTGGTCCTCCGCCGCTTGTGCGAGTACTACATCGACCCGACGACGCCGCGGCGTCCGACACTCAGCTATGCCGATCGCTGTCTGACCGACGCTGCCGCAGCGTCGTCACCGAACCGCTGCGACGACGCGGACTCAACGCGGCTCATGCAGGTGTGGCACGACTTCTTCGCTCTCACCGAGGGTGCCGTTCCGGCGTTTCCTCTGTGCCTCGGTGCCGGCCGCGCACCACAACGAACTGTCGTCGTTCCGTTGCTCGATGACTCCGAATGCACTGATTTGCTGCCGGATTCGTCGTTTGCGACGATCCTGTCGGCACTGGCCGCCGCGGTCGCCGACGTGGGTGGTCCGGAGCGCCTGGCGACGCTGATACCGATACACACCCGGGGACCTCGGACATCCGGGTGGCATTCCACGGCCGGGTGGCTGGTGTCCAACGCCCCGGTCGTCGTGAATGCCGGCGACCCGAACAGTGCCACCACGTGGTTACGTCACGCCTCGGAGTTGGCCGGCCTACCTCTCGATCACGTTCTGACGCAGTGTCGTCCGCATCTGCCCACCGAGGACATCTTCATGGTGTCGTACCTGGACTATCGCAAGTTCGGGCCTGCGCTTCCCGGCGCACAACACATCTCGGCAGTGACGTCGACCGACACGGCACAGTTCTGGTTCACCCGTTCCGACAGCGGTCTCGAATTGCGCGTGCGCCACCCAGCTCGCCCAGTCGCCGACGACGTCATCGCCCGTCTGCTGACCGCTCTTCACGGCCGACTGCGGGAGCCGCGACCGGTCGCCCTGCCCGCACCCTGATCGAACGCAGGTGGTCTCGAGGCTCGCCGCACGCGGCTCGCACCTCGACCATCGGGGGGAAGACAACTCGCCGTCGAAGGATGCTGACGCTTTCCCGCCCGATGATCGGGTACTCAGACCCTCCCCACCCGATGGCCCTCCCCACCCGCTGATCGAGGTTGGTCGAGGTGCCGAGGAGCGCCAGCGACGGGCCTCACGCCTCGACCGTCGATCAATGATGCTCGGGCCGTTCCCATCCGATGGTCGAGGTGCACGGCGCCCCTGGCGCCGGGCCTCGAGACCTCTTGTGCCGACGGGATTCCGGGCCACGGGCACGACACCTCGACCATCGGGGGTGGGGAATTCTCTATGGAGTTCTCAAACAACAGATGCGGTCCCGGCCGGGCCGGGTGCGGGGAATCAGGCTGTAGTAGAGGCGCTTCGGGTCAGGCTGCTGCGTCGTCGAGTCGCATGGTTCTGCGGTGGTAGGACGGCACCGGTCGTCGTTTCGGGTCGATGCTGGCGGGTGGGATCAGCCAGGGGTGTCGGTCGAATCCCATGATGATGTCCCATCCGTGGTGGTGGACGTCGTCGTGGCAGCTGGTGCAGAGTAGGCAGCCGTTGTCGAGGTCGGTGGGACCGCCTTTGCTCCAGTGGGTGAGGTGGTGTCCTTGGCAGCGTCCGGCGTGGGCTCCGCATTTGATGCACCCGCGATCCCGCACGAGTAGGGCTTTCCGTTGTCCGGGGGTGAAGAAGCGTTTTGCTTCCCCGACGCTGAGGGGTACCCCGTTGGGGTCGAGCATGATTTTGGTGATGGTGGTGTCACACGACAACTACTTGGCGGTGGCTTCGGTGATGGCACCCATGTTCTGTAAATCGCCGCCGAGCGCGGGGTTGTCCGCCGACCACGTCCATAACAGTCCGTTGGTGGGTTTCGCCGAGAAGGTGGTGTCGGCCAAACCTTGTGCCGCCAACTCCACGATCGTTTCGAACGCGGCCGCACAGATCTGTTCGGGTGTTCGCGGATCCGGGGATCCGTCGGGCTGGGGCTTGGGCGCCGACAAGGTTTCCATCAGAGTTCTGGTTTTCTCGCCGGCGACGATGTCGAGGTTCGCCGAGATTTCCAACCGGCCGTCGTCGGTGATGCGGTCGGTGTAGGAGTTGATCGTCTTGTCCTCCGCAGCTGGCAACCCGCCAGGCGTTTCGGCCGCCAGTTCGTTGCCCAACTGCCGCGTGTAGGTATTGATCTCGGCGGGGGTGAAACCGGCGAAGTAGTGCGACAGCAGTTTCCGCAGGAACTCACACCGTTGCACGGTGTCGAGGGGTTCTGGGGAGCGGGTGTCGATGTGCGCCAATCCGCGGACGATGGCATCGACGTGTTCGGACGAGATGGACCCATCCGCCGCGTGCGCCAACAACAGATCCACATCGGTGGTGGCCGAGATCCGCACATACCGACCTGCGACGGCCGGTGCGAAACCCATGCTGATCAACAACTCCCGCAGTCGGGTGGTCTTGTGATCGGCCACGCCCAGCCGGTCCATCTCACCGGTGAGGGTGGTGGCGTGGTGATCAACCAGATTGCGGAGCAGCAGGACTTGCTTCATCGCACCGAAAGCCTGTGGCCCGGTCATGTCCGGATTCCATTGCAGGTCGCTGAGTTGGCTGACGATGTCGGCGAAGATCGCCTCGGCGTCAAGAGCTTCGGCGGATTCGATCATGAGCCCCTCCCCAGTGGCTGATCGGTGTGATGGCTCCAGTCTACACGAAAGCATGTTCGATGCAAGGGGTATTCTTGATCAATTCTGCTTGTGGACAACGTGTTTCGGCTCGACTTTTCTGTCGGTGGGATGTGGTAAGGGGTGCGGTTTCGTCTGTCGTGCTCTCGATGTGGTTGGGACGCTTGTTGTCTCACCGGGTCTCGAGGCCCGGCGCCTGGGGGCGCCGTGCACCTCGACCATCGGAAGGGTCACGACCATCGGGTAGGGCGGGTAGCTCGACCACCGGAAGAGGCCTCGCGACCCGCGCTCTACTTCTGAACGACAGGCGCAGTGATCGGCGCGGTGACAGGAGCAGGGGCCGGTGGCGCGGCCGTGGCCACGCCACCGGATGCGGCGGCGGTGACGATGCCGACACCGACCACACCTATGGACAGTCGACGGAACACCGGGCGGCGGATGTGTTTACGCATGGGGACTCTCGACTCCTTCGGGATTGATGTCATCGGCGATCGACTCGAAGCGGCGATCGACTGGAGCCAACCGTATGAGCCGATGTTGGGAGGCGGCTGTCCTCGTGCTGCTGATCGCCGGTGACCGCAGCGATCGTGCGCTCTAGAGTGAGTCGGCGATGCCCCACGCCGACCCCCGCCCCGCGCCACCCCCGCGTCCGTCGATCAGACGCGCGTTCTTCGCCGTCCCCGACATCC
This sequence comes from Gordonia sp. YC-XJ4, assembly GCF_059511865.1. NCBI lineage: Bacteria > Bacillati > Actinomycetota > Actinomycetes > Mycobacteriales > Gordoniaceae > Gordonia > Gordonia sp. YC-XJ4. Next base: position 805,628 of record NZ_CM183447.1, on the reverse strand, counting down.
GCGGGCGATGGGCTGCGGCGCTGCGGGCCGGGTTGGCATTCGCGATACCCGCCGCGGCGCTGTATCTCGTGGGTTTCGAGCGGGATGCACTTCTCGCGGCCCTCGGCGGGTTCGCGGCTCTGTACGGCGAAAAGCGCCCCTACCGGGTTCGGTGGCGGGCGGTGCTCACCGCGGCAGTCCTGCTGGTGGCGGCGTCCGCGGGATACGGCGCGCTCGGTGCGTGGGCCGGACCCGATGCATCAACATCCGAGGATCTGGTGATCGTCGCACTACTGGTCTGCGGTGCAGCGCTGGTCACCTTCGGGGTCAATGCGCTGCGCCTCGGACCACCCGGTCCGTTCTTCTTCATACTCACCGCGGCGGTCGCGTCCGTGGTGACGCGCCACGGCGTCGATCTCGGTCCGCTCGTCGTCGCCACCACCGCCGGTGGCGTCGGCTCCCTGATCGTGGCGATGGCGCCCGGCCTGTGGCGTCCCCACGGCCCGGAGACCTCGGCGACCCTTGCCGCGATGGCGGCGGTGGAGGACTACCTGGACGGCAATCGTGGCGCCGATCGCGCCCGACGGCACGGCGTCGCCCTGTCGACGCTGCATGCGTGGACCGTGCTGCACGACGCAGCGGCGACGAATACCGCTTTGGCACAACAGCTCTGGCAGTCGATGCATCGACTGCACGGCGCTCGCGACCCGCTGGCGATCTCCCCGCCGCTGGGTCGGCCGACGGTCGCTCACCGCCTGCGCATGGCGACGGCCCCGTTCAGCCACGCCCAGATCACCACCGGCCGGGTGATCGTCTCGGCGTTCTGTGCAGGCGCGATCTCGGTCGTCGTCGGCCTCACCCGGCCGGACTGGGCGATCCTCGGCGCGGTACTCGTCCTGCAGTTGGGACCCGATCGGATTCGCGGGGTCATCCGCGGCGCTCACCGGCTGGCCGGCACCGTCGTCGGACTTGCGGTCTTCGCAGCCCTCCATCTGCTCGATCTCGGCGTTCCCGCGCTCATCGTCGTCATCGCCGTGCTCAATGTGCTGATCGAGCTGACGATCGTCGGCAACTACGCGGTGGCGGTCACCTTCATCACGCCGCTGGCGATGCTCATGGGCACCCCGTCGGCCGACATCACCGTCCCGGTCCGCGATCGTTTCCTGGAGACCCTGGTGGGCGTGGTTCTGGCGATCGCCTCGATGTGGCTGGTCGGTGCCCACCTGCATCGGCGCAGCGCCATCCGCGCCGATGACGCCGTACTCGTCGACGTCGACCACGTGTTGGAGACGGTCACGATGGTGCCCGTCGGAGCACCGGAATCGCTGATCGCCCGCCGAGACCTGCAGTGGACCCTGCTCGAGTCGGAGATGGCCGCGACCGATGCGGCCGGCGACGAACCACCATGGGCGCGCGAGCACTGGGCCCACCACGTGGCGGTGTGTCAGGTCGGATACGAGACACTGTCATGGTGCTGGCGTGCAGATCAGAGCCGATCGCTCGACCCGACGCTCGTCGGGATGCTGACCGAGCGCCGGTTGCTCCTGGGTCCCCCGGCACCGTAAGCCCCGGCCGGGTGGCGACCGAGGGGCGAGCCACCCCGTGGTTGATCCGTCGCGACCACCAGGAGTACTGTCGAGCGCATGCAGCGCGCGCTCCTTCTCGGTTGCCGCGGCGGGGTCTGAATCGACCGGCCCTCCGTCGCGGGCCTTCTTATGCGCCGGTCATCTTCCCTCTTTGACTTTCGGAGATTGACCAATGATGGCAGCAGCAGACACCTTCACCTCGGGCGCGAGTCGTATCGTCGAGCCCACGGGACCCATTCCCGCCGATCAGCCGGTCTGGAACAAGCAGCGCAGTTCGGCGATGCCCGTGCACCGTTACCGCTCCTTCGCCGACGAGGTCGAGGCGGTATCGGTTCCCGACCGCACCTGGCCCGACAAGGTCATCGACCGCGCACCCCTGTGGTGTGCGGTGGACCTGCGCGACGGCAACCAGGCGCTGATCGACCCGATGAGTCCCGCCCGCAAACGTCGCATGTTCGACCTGCTGGTCCGGATGGGATACAAGGAGATCGAGGTCGGATTCCCCTCGGCGAGCCAGACCGACTTCGACTTCGTCCGCGAGATCATCGAGGACGGCGCCATCCCCGACGACGTCACCATCCAGGTCCTCACCCAGTGCCGTGACGAACTGATCGAGCGGACCTTCGAAGCGTGTCGCGGCGCGGCGAACGTGATCGTCCACTTCTACAACTCCACCTCGGTCCTGCAGCGTCGCGTGGTGTTCCGCGCCGACAAGGGCAAGATCACCGAGATCGCCACCAACGCCGCACGCCGGGTCCTCGAGGAGGAGAAGAAGTACCCCGACACCAACTGGCGCTACGAGTACTCCCCCGAGTCCTACACCGGCACCGAGCTGAGTTACGCCAAAGAGGTGTGCGACGCGGTCACCGAGATCATCGCCCCCACCCCGGACAAGCCGATGATCATCAACCTGCCGGCGACCGTGGAGATGGCCACCCCCAACGTGTATGCGGACTCGATCGAGTGGATGAGCCGCAACCTGGCTCGTCGCGACTCGATCATCCTGAGTCTGCACCCGCACAATGACCGCGGAACCGCGGTCGCCGCAGCGGAATTGGGCTATCAGGCGGGCGCCGACCGTATCGAGGGCTGCTTGTTCGGCAACGGTGAGCGCACCGGCAACGTCTGCCTGGTGACGCTGGGCATGAATATGTTCAGCCGTGGCGTCGATCCGCAGATCAGCTTCTCCGACATCGACGAGATCCGGCGCACCGTCGAATACTGCAACCAGCTCAATGTCCCCGAACGTCACCCGTACGGCGGCGACCTGGTCTACACCGCGTTCTCCGGCAGCCACCAGGACGCGATCAACAAGGGCCTCGACCAGATGAAGGTCGACGCCGATGCCGACGACTCCGACGTCGACGACATCACCTGGGCGGTACCGTATCTGCCGATCGATCCCAAGGATGTCGGACGCAGCTACGAGGCCGTCATCCGCGTGAACAGCCAGTCCGGCAAGGGCGGCGTGGCCTACATCATGAAGACCGATCACGGCATGAGCCTGCCGCGGCGCCTGCAGATCGAGTTCAGCCGGGAGATCCAGAAACTCACCGACGGTGAGGGCGGAGAAGTGTCGCCGAAGGAGATGTGGGACGTCTTCGCCGACGAATACCTGCACCCGGTGCGTCCGCTCGAGCGGATGCGCCAGCGTGTGGACGCCTCCGAGGTCGACGGCGGCGACGACACCATCACCGCAGTCGTGAAGGTCGACGGCGTCGAGAAGGAGATCAGCGGAACCGGTAACGGTCCGCTCGCGGCCTTCGTCGACGCCCTGGCGACGGTCGGATTCGACGTCCGGGTTCTCGACTACAGCGAGCACGCGATGACCGCCGGCGGCGACGCCAACGCCGCGTCGTACGTGGAGGCGCAGGTCAACGGTGAGACCGTGTGGGGTGTGGGCGTCGCCTCGTCCATCACCACCGCCTCGTTGCGCGCCGTGGTGTCCGCGGTGAACCGGGCCCATCGGGTCACCGCTCCTGCCGACGACACCGCCGACGCCGCACCGCGGACCTGGGCTCCGTAACACCGGCGCACACCCGAGCCGGAGTATTGCAGCCGGAGCATCACAGTCAGCCCGATGCGCGGGTGAACCCTGCCGCATCGTGTGAACGCACGGGCCGGACACACCTCGAGTGACCCTCGAATCGTGTCCGGCCCGTGCGGTGTCTCAGCGGAGATACTTCACGAGAGCCGCTGTGCGAGTTCAGTACTCGGCAATCGCCGAGACCGTCCCGCGCTCGATCGCGGCGACGAACTCGGCATGATCGGCCGCATTCAGCTTGGAATACCGAGAAGCGAAACGGGCCGATCCGCGCCAGATCACACCCGCGGCGGACAGGTGAGTGTGGACACCTTATGCGCTGGTGAGTGGACGTGACGGCCTCGCCACGGACAATGGGAACACATGACCAACATGGAATTTCTCGCACTCGCCGCAGTGCTCGTACTCGTGGCCTGCGCCGCGGGGATCGGTGCACTCGTCGGCATCATCGCCCAGTCCGGGGTTACCGCCCCATCTGCAGGGCACTCCGACGACGCCGTCCCCGCGGACACCCTTCCCGCCCGCTGATTCACGACCGGCCGGGGGTCCCTTATCCGGGCTCACCCCTCGTCCGGGCTCACCCGCTGGCCGCGGACGTAGACCTCGGCGATCGCCGGTTCACGCAGCGCCATCAACAACGCGAACAACTCCTGTTCGCGGGCCAGATCGGCGTCGTCGGCCCGAATCCCGTTCGCAAGGACCACTTCCAGCGGCGGCCATCGCCACGGCTCGATGACCAGGAAGTCGGCCTCCTTGCCGACGTCGAGGTTGCCGAACCGATCCTCGGCGTCGAGAGCTCGCGCGCCGGCCAGCGTTCCGGTGAACAACAACTGCGCCGGATGGATCGACACACCCGCGTCTCCCGGCTCGGAGATGTGCACCTTGAACGCATCGGAGAGCACGCGGGAGATCAGCCACTCATCGCCTGCACCGCAATCACTTCCGGCCGCCACGGTCACCCCGGAACCGACAGTTCTGCGCCACGGCATCGTGCCCGATCCGAGGAACAGCTGCGAGGTCGGGCAGTGCGCGATCGACGTCCCGGTCTGCGCCATCCGATCCAGTTCGGCGTCGGTGCAGTGCACGGCGTGCGCCAGGATCGTGCGACGCCCCAGCAGACTCTCTCCCCCGTGCGCCGAGCCCGGCAGGAACTTCCCGTCGTAGGTGTCGAGGTAGGTGTCGACCTCGAAAAGCTGTTTCACCGAATCGATCTCACCGGTGCCCGGCCGATTGTTCTCGTTGAGGTGGGTGTGGACATACACCCCGGTATCGGCCACCTCCGCATACAACTCGCCCAGTGCCCGCAACGTCTGGGTGGTCACCGACAACGTGAACCGTGGCACGATCGCGGTGTGCAACAACGACGTTGACGGGTCGCCGGTATCGGCACCATGCCAGCGTTCGATCTCCGCGCGGGTCAGGGCGATGGCGTCGGCCTCGGAGGTGAGCAGCGGCTCGGCGGAATCCGGTCCGACCGTTTGGATTCCACGTCCACTGACCAGTCGCAGCCCCACCCGGGCGGTCTCGGTGAACAACGCGTCCTGGGCGTGGCCGAACGCCGACCCGAACACCATGGCCGCGGTTGTGCCGGTGGCGATCCGTCGTGCGGTGAAGTCACGGGCGATCCGCTGTGCGAACTTCGGGTCGGCGAGCCGGGCCTCGGCGGGAAAGATGCAGGTGCTCAACCACTCCAGTAATTGCCCACCCCCGTAGGCGTCGAGCGAATAGGTCTGCGGGAAGTGGATGTGGGCGTCGACGAATCCCGGGATCAGGTAGGCGTCACCATGGTCGACGGTGACGCCGTCGGCGTCCTCGGACAGGCCGGCGCGCGGACCGCTGTAGACGATGATGCCGGTCGCGTCGTCGATCACCAGTGCGCCGTCGGCGATGTCGACCAACGCCGCGGGGGCCTCCTGCAGCGTCGGGGCACCGGTGATGTGGATCAGATGGCCGAGATGGATGGTCACCGGAACACAAAAACACAGCGCCGCCGATTCGGCGCGCCGAGCACCGCCGGGTGTCGGATACCGCCGGACCTCAGATGACGTGCCCGTCCCACTCGTGGTCGTGCATGAAGCCCTCCGCGAGGCCGACCCGGTACTTCAGGCAGCTGCGCACGATTCCGAGGTAGGCGACGGGAAGCGCGTAACCCGGCAGCCGGTCTCCGCGCACACCGATGACGTCGTCGAATCCGCGCAGGTCCCGGAAGTACTGCCGCATGGTTCGTCCCTGCCGCGCATCCTCACGCCACCCGAAGATCGTCATGCCGACCTTGATCATGGTGTGCACGTCGTCATCGGGGACGATCAATTCGTCGTTCTCACCGAAGAACGCCTCATCGACGCGATTGTGCGGCCGGAACATCATGATCCCGCTGGTGGCACGCGGATTGCATTCGATGCAGTACAGCCCCTTTTCCGGGTGGTCGATGAAGTCGAAGCCGACCTGCCCGGTGAAATCGGTGTCGGCGAGGAACTTCTCGACCCAGTCGAAGATCGTCTGGTGCTGCGCCGAGACGAAGGACAGGCACGAGCTGCCACCGATCGCGTACTCGACGGGGTAGGTCGCGTGCGCGAAGATCTTGCCCTCCCGCACCACCGAGTACGTGCAGTAGCGATCGCCGGTCAGCCACTCCTGCGCGAGCCACGGATTGCTCGGATCGTGATCGAGCCACTCCATCCGATCGCCCGGATACACCTTGTGCACCTTCTGCGAGCCGCGCGAGTAGCACTTCTTGACCGCGAAGGGGCCGGTGAAATCGAGCTTGTCGATGTCCTCCGGACCGTCGAGCCGCGCGAACTTCAGGGTGTCGATGCCGTGCTCGACGAGCATCTCCTGGAAGTCGTACTTGTTGTGCAACCGATTCTCGAGTTCGAAATCGGACAGGAAGAGCTCGCAGTCAGGTGGGAACAGTCCCCGCATCATCGACAGGATGTCGGTCTCTTCGTGGATCGGGATCACCATGTCGATGTGTTCGTCGACGACGATCCTGGCCAGTTCACGGCAGTATTCCTGCGGCTTGAACTTGGGCGGCGGGACAAGGTGGAACGAGTCGACGGCCTTCGAGACCCGGGTCAGCGCCACCGGGATCGAGTCGACGGTGGTGACCCGATGCCCGGCCGCCGCGAGCAGGCGCGCCAGGTTCAGGCTGAGAAAGGACCGGCCGAAGGTCATCAGGATGTGCTTACCGGAGAAGGCCACGGGGCGAGTGTAGGCGTGCTCGCCCCGGCGTCTGCGACGGCTGCCGGGCCGCCGTGGTTTGTCGGACCCCTGCCGCATACTCACCTCACACCGCTACGCCGCCGATCCAGGGGACGACAGTCGGGCAAAGGGTACAAATCGATTGCATTGAGCGGGCGGAGGCGGATTACATGGAATAGCGGACCCGCGGTCATCGTTGGGATTCTCTGGATTGTTAGGTTGGCTACGTTCGGTCGGGCGGAAGGGGTGCGGCGATGCTGTTCGTGATCGGCGTCATCTCGGCATCGCTGGCCGCCGTTGCCTACGGCATGTCGACGGTGCTCCGAGCGCTCGGAGCGCGCCGGGTCGCGCAGACCGAACGCGAGGACGGCGTCGTCGGCACCAATGCCGCGGGCGGCCCGTCACTGCAGTCGACCATGTCGACCCTCGTCGACCCCTCCTTCATCCTCGGCACCGTCATGGTTATCGTCGGATTCGCCGGCGGTGCGGTCGCCGCGCGGTTCCTCCCGCTGTTCCTGTCGCAGACCATCGTCTCGGCGAATCTCGTCGTGACGGCGTTGCTCGGCACGATCATGCTCAACATCGCGTTGCACACCCGCGACTGGATCGCCATCTGGCTGGTCGTGTTCTCGCTGTGCCTGCTCGGCTTCTCCTCCTCACACACCACCGGCGAGGGCCAGGCCGACACCATCCACTGGGGTCTGTTCGGGGCGACGATCCTGTTGTCGGCTCTGGCACTGCTCGGTGTGTACCGGCTCGGACGCCACGGCGCGATCGTCGGTGGCGCGATGGCCGGTCTGCTCTTCGGTGTGATCGCGATCGCCGTCCGCATCCTCGACGGCGTGCACCCGTTCGACCTGAAGGTTCTGCTGCTCGACCCGGCCGCGTGGACCATCGCTGTCGCCGGCGCCTGCGGGTTCTTCGTGCAAACCGTCGCCCTGCAGCTCGGGGCGGTCAACGGGGTGACCGCGGTGCTCGTGGTCGGCGAGACCGCGGGACCGAGTCTCGTCGGAGTGCTGTTCCTCGGCGACACCGCCAAGCCCGGCCTGGGGTGGCTGGCCGTCGTCGGCTTCATCGGCGCCGTCGTCGGTGCCGTTCTCGTCGCCTGGTACGGATCCGGTGATCCCGACCACTTCGGCGAGGCACCACCGATGAAGGGCGGATGGCGCCGCGGCCGTGAGGATTTCGACGAGGAGGACTACGGCGCAGAAGAGTTCGACGACGAGGCGCGTCTGGAGATGTCCCCGAACGAGAACGAATTCTGCGACGCCGACTTCACCCTCGTCGAAGAAGACCTCGAGGCCGACCTCGGCATACCGCGCGACGACGAACATCGCCCGGCGACCCGCAACGGGCGCGATCGGGCGCAGTGAACTCGCGGCCTCGTCTTGACACCCGGACCGGTCAGCGGCAAACGTGTGAGGCATGTCGTCTGACCAGATCTCGCACGCGCGCCGCGCGTACGAGACGCTCGAGCCCTTTCACATCCTCGCCTACTTCAACCCCGGTCTCGGTGCCGCACAGGAGGCCACGGGCCTGAATCCGCACGCGTTCTATGTCGGTGCTCGCGGGGCACCACTCGGCGAGTGCGCGCCTACGGTGGTCACCTCGGCCTTCTTCAACTTTGCTCCCACCTCGATCGCGAAGAGCTGGCCCAAGGCGGTGGCGTGCGGCCTCGAGCGGGTGTCGCAGGCGCGATGGACGATGCTCGACGAGCAATTGCGGACCATCCTCGGCGAACGCGCCGACGACCCGGAGATCGCTCGTCTGGCCGATGTCTTCGCCGACGCCGGGCGTACGCTGCCCTACACAGGTCGTCCGTTGGCCGCGGCGTGGGCGGAGTCGCCGGCTCCCAACGCTGCGCACCTCCGACTCTGGCACGCGGTCGCGATACTGCGAGAATGGCGCGGCGACAACCACATTGCCGCACTGGTCGTGAGTGGTCTCAACGGCATCGACGCCGCGGTCTTCCATGAGGCCACACTTCCTGATCCGACGGTGCGCCGGCGGTCGATGGGCCGGGAGATGACGCTGCTCACCCGCGGGTGGTCGGGGCAGGACTGGGAGGCGTCGGTGGATCGGCTCGTCGAACGTGGTCTGGCCGAACGCACCGATGACGGCCATCGACTGACCGCCGCAGGTGCCGCGCTCTACGACGACGTCGAGGCCACCACCGATGCTCTCGGTGAGCAGTTCTGGGCCCGACCCGAACTCGACGACGCGCTGCAGGCGATCCGGCCGTACGTCAAGGCGGTCATCGACGCCGGCGTGCTGCCGGGGACGGCCCGGAAAAGCTGATCAACTCGGCGATTCCGGGGTCGTCGGCCATGACGGTGCGGTAGTCCTCGAAGGGTGAACGACGTCGCCGCCATCGAAGCGCTCAAGTACCGATACCTCCGTGCCCTCGACACCAAGGACTGGGACACCTTCGCCGACACGCTGACCGACGACGTCACCGGCGAGTACGGCGACTCCCTGAGCTTCACCGCTCGGGATGAACTGGTCGGTTTCATGCGGACGTCGGTGGGGCCCGGGGTGATCACCGAGCATCGCGTCTCGCATCCGGAGATCGAGGTGTCCGGCGATATCGCGCATGGGCGCTGGTACCTGTCGGATCGGGTGATCGTGCCCGACTTCGAGTTCATGCTCATCGGCGCCGCGTTCTACGACGACACCTACCGCCGCACGGCAGACGGTTGGCGGATCTGCGCGACCGGATACGACCGCACCTATGAGGCCCACGTCCCACTCGCCGCGATCCCCGGCTTCACCCTGAAGGTGGGGCCGGCAATCCGGACCGGCGAGTGAGCTCAGCGTCTTTCCGACGTAACAGTGGGCAGCGTTGTTGCCGCTGCCGATTTCGGATCACTGTGGCCCGGATACTCACCGGCGAGAGGGGTCCCGAGGCCTCGACCATCGGAACGGGCGACGGCCGCTTCCTGACCGATGGTCGACCCTTCCCCCGATGGTCGAGGTGCTCGGCGCGCTAGCGCCGAGCCTCGAGACCCGGCGAGATGACAAGTATCGCAACCACATTGATCCCCAGTCGACGCGCGCGAAAATTCTTGTCCACAGATTTCTCCGGTGTGGCGATCGTCGGACCGGTTTTGTCGGTACCCCTTCGTACACTTGTGGCTCTCCTCACCCAAAAGTGGGTCAGTTTTGTTGTGGCAGGGCCGGACACGCACCGCCTCGGGTCAGTGTTGCCATCGCGATGAGCGCCTCGGGACTGTGAAATCCGTACGACCGCTTTGTCAATGCGCGTAGGTGAGTGTTGTTGGCTTCCACACGACCGTTAGACATCTCACAGGTGACAGCGTTGTAGATCTGTATTTCGCGGGCCCGGACCGACCGAGCGACCGTCTGCATCTCACTGATGCCGCTATTGTCAGCCTCGGCGAGCCAGCGCCGCAACCGTTGCCAGGTACGGCCGAACTTCCTCGTAAGTATCTGACGGAGAAGCTCTTTGAGCTGATAAGCCCGCGCCAACACATCGTTTGCGGCAGTGATGACAATCTGGCGGGCATGTTCCTGCTCAGCGGTCAGATCTTCCGGATTCTTCAATAATGCCCAGCGCAGACGTTTGCGATCGGCCTGCGAGAGTCCGTCAATCCGGCTCAACACCCGCGACCGACACCGATCCATGGCTTGAGAAACCCACTGCAACACGTGAAACGGATCCATGCACACGTAGACCTCAGGTGCTCGTTGCGCCAACACGGTAGCGATGAAATCGGCTCCATCGGCACTGACATGGGTAAGCTCCCGGGTCCGCTGCGGCCCGAGTTCATCAAAGAATCGGTTCAAGGTCTCCTTGGTCGCTCCTTCGCCGGCCCAGACCATACGGCCGGTGTCGTGATCAACAACGACAAGCAGATAACGCCGACCCTTGCGATAGGAGATCTCATCGATACCGATGCGCCGCAAACCATTCAACCGGTCAGTCCGACCAAGGTGATCAGCGACGACGCGATCTACGATCCGCGACACCGTCGCCCATGACACGCGCATCATCTCCTGCACCGACGACATCGGAGAGTGCGCCACCAGCCATGCCACCTGATCGTCAAATGCCCTGGTCATCCGCGCCCCAGCCCGCGCCCACGGCACAGATTCGGTCACCACACCATGTGACGGACACGACACCCGAACACACACCATCTCGACGAAGCACCGCCATCCTCCCAGGTCCAGATGCCGCCACCGCCGATTCGCACCACGCTGGTCGTAACGACCACAACGCTTCTGGCAGTGCGGACACCGCCCAGCGGACCGTTGATGCAACTGCACCGTGAAGACAATAAGTTCGCCACCGTCATCGGTGTCGAACCGAACACCGACCACACGGGATTTCTGCAATCCCAGGACCTTCTGCAGTACACTCACAGTGCGCAACGCCGACTCCTCTAGGTATTGATCTTCGCAACTCAAAACCTATGTGAGAGAAGGCGTTGCGCCCGTTAGGCGCGCTGTGCATAACCCACTTCAACATGAGAAGCGCCACACTTGTTCTCATCAAGTCCGATCGTGGGAGGGGAGGTTTCGGGTGTCGACGACGTTGACGTTCACCGACCCGGATGCCGACGCTGCCGCGATCACAGCCATGTCGCGCGATGAGCTCACCGAGACCGGCCCGGACCTGCTACGCGAGTCCCGCAAATACGAAGCCCGGACGGTGCTTGCTGCCGCCGCGCTGGCGGAGCGGGTGTATCGCGAGCGTTTGGCGGGCCAGTCCGAGGTCGAGGTGTGGGGCTCGGTGATCGAGCACGCCGACAAACTCGCACGCGCCGAAGTGTCTCTGCAGTTCAAGATCTCTCGCAGTAAGGCCGGCAACTGGATTGCTCTGGCGGATCTGTTGGAGAAGGTCCCGCTCATCCGCGCCGCCTATCTGAACGGGGAACTCTCCACCAACCGGGCCTCGATCATGGCGCGCGCCGCCCAACGTGGCGCGGACACCGACACCGGTGATGAGTCCGGTAACGAATCGGAGATGTCGTTCGAAGAGATCGTCCTGGACTACGGATCCCGCGCCACCACCGACCCAGTGCTGTCGCAACAACTCGACGCCGCACTGATTTCGATGAACCCCGACAGTGTCATCGAGGACCGTGACACCCTCACCGATCTGGTGGGGAACGTGACCATCACCCCAGACGTTGCCGGGCACTCCGCTCTGGGTGCGGTTGTTCCCGCGCATTATGGGGTGTTTCTCACAACGCAGATCAACGCGCTCATCGATGAACGGACCTGCCGCATGGACCCGCGTCGAGTGGGGTCGCTGCGGGTGATCGCACTTGGTGAGATCACCGGCGTCCCGGGGGCGCACCTCGACTGTGAATGCGGACAAGATGATTGCCCGAAACGAGGTGGCGGCACCGACAGCAACGGGTCTGCCGAAACACCCTCTGACGCCGAGGACGCGGCAGAGTGGGACGACCTGATGCCCGAACCCGCTGACGCGGATGCGCCTGAAGTCGAGGATGTCGAACCTTCCAGTGCGCCGGCCCCTTCCAATGCGCGGGCGCAGGAACCTGTCGATGTGGTGGAGCTGGTCGTCGAACCCGAGATCCCCGACCCCATGGATGAGCCGAGGCCGGATGAGGTTCCGGTGGCGTTCGGGCGGGCTTTGGTGGTGCCCGGCGCACCTGTGTTGACGGTGTTGAAGGACCCTGACGGGATTCTCGTGCCCCGGTTGCAGGGGTACGGGCCGATCGACCCCGACTACGCGGCCACCCTGTCCGAGGTCGCGAAGACCATCCATTATCCCGAATCCGTGCGCACGGCTGGGCCGTTGATCCCGCAGATCTCCGACCGCGCACAGGCCCCGCCGGCGGATCCGACTGGACACGGTGGTCACACCGTGCCACCACCTGGGGCATTGACCCATGCACCCAGCGCAAAGTTGCGCGCTGAGGTGCTGGCCAACGACTCCTGGTGCCGATACCCCTACTGCGGTATGCCGTCCCACCTGTGCGACCTCGATCATTGGCGGCCGTTCAACCACACCGACCCCGAGGCCGGCGGCTGGACGGTGCTCGGTGATCTGATCCCGTTGTGTCGGGCTGATCATCAGCGCAAACATCTCGCCGAGTGGGTGCCGACGCTCTTTCTGGATCGGCGGGTGGAGTGGCGGAGCCGACGGAGTGGGCAGGTGATTGTCACCTACCCGCGGTGACGACTTCTTTGTCTGTGGGATGGAACCAGCTGTGACTCACCGGGTCTCGAGGCTCGGCGCACGCGCCTCGCACCTCGACCACCGAGCAACGTCCGGTACACCCCCGATGGTCAGCGTTCGCGCAGGATGAGATCGGCGATGCCGTCGCGATCGGTGACGTCGAGTTTGGTGCAGGCTCGGTAGATGTGACCCTCGACGGTGCGTACCGAGACGGTCAGCCGTGCGGCGATCTGCTTGTTGGAGAGGCCGGAGGCGACGAGGTTGGCGATCTCACGTTCGCGGGTGGTCAGCGGCAACGGCTGGGCGGCCTCGACGAGCGCCGGGGTGCGCAGTCCGCCGCAGGCGGCGGCCAGCCGGTTGGCCATGGACGAGGATGCCACCGTCGCCGACCGTCGACCCGAACGATCGTGGACGGCGCTGGCCTGTGCGGCCACATCGGCCGCCGACAGCCGACGGCCGAGTTTCTCGAGATCGGCTGCGCAGACATCGAGTTCGATGCCGTCGCCGGCAGCATACGCCGCAGCGTGGCGGGCGTAGAGGCCCGCGAGCGGGCCGTCGATCTGCTCGGCCAGTTCGGCCAGGCGGGGGCCGGCGCTGGCATCCCCGAAACGCACCGCGGTGTGCAGCGCCTCCGCCTCCACGGCGAGCTGCCCGGTCTTGGCCGCCAATTCTGCTGCCGCCCAGGCACGTTCGATGCCGATGGACACGGTGCCGGCGGCCGCGGCCTGCCACGCCTCGGCGATCCACAGCATCGGCCGGAACACCGCGACGTGCAACCCGTCCCGAGCGCGTGCCCGACCCAGCACCTCCTCGGCGCGGGTCGCCTCGCCCAACGCACTGAGCGCCTGGGCGAGAAAGACATACGCGGGGAAGTTCCACGACGCCGAATACTCGTCGCCGTCGAGGGTCGCCAGGGTCTGCTCGATACGCCGCACCACCGACGCACAGTCACCGCGCGCCAACTCGACCGCCGACACCAGGATTCCCGACATCGCCCAGCTCAAATACTGTGCGGTGTTGGCGAATGCGACGTAGCGCTGCACCGCGTCGCCGGCCGCGTCGAGTCGCCCGGACAGGATCAGCCCGAGGATCTCACCGATGCCTGCGGGATACCGGAGCAGCCCGTCGGTGTAGCGTTCGGCCTCACGTGCGCGACGGGCCAGCGGATCGAGTTCATCACCGCGACCGGACAATGCCCGCGACAACATCCCGCCGAAGACTCCCCACTCGACCGCCCACGGCAGGGCGTCCGGGGACTCCAGCGCAACGTCGGACAGTGCGATCGCGTCGGCGATCCGGTTCTCGAACAGCGCGCACGCCGACGCGATGCCGTCGACGATGCGCAGCAGATTCTCGTCGTCGACCTCGGCACGCACCTTCTCGAGGATCTCCTCGGCACGCTCGGCCTGATTCATCACCCAGAACATGTTGCCGACGCGCTGCAGCCCGATCCGCAGTCGCAGCGGCGCGTCGAGTCCGGTGGTGTCGATGTGGGCGAGAATGTCCTCGGCCTCGTGCGGATGGCCCTGCCACATGAGTGCCCGGGAGAGCAATTCGGCCTCGGCCGGGCCGCCGCCCTCCTCGATCGCCGCGCGCGCGAAACGTTCTCCCATCGGTGTCTGCGCGAGGTTGAGCGCGTCGTCGGCGGCCGCCGACAACAGGCCCAGATCAACCGCCGAGGTGTCGCTCTCCAGTGCCAGTTCGGCCAGCCGGATGCGGTCCAACGGGGTCGCGAGCGGACGTTCACGCAACGCCCGCACCAGATTCCCGCGCAACCGCCGCGACGACGCGAAACCGAGCCTGCGCCGGATCACCTCGCCGAACAGTGGGTGGTGGAAGCCGACATTGAGTTCGCGGCCCTCCCGCTCGATGCGCACGAGCCCGTCGATCTCGGCCTGCTCGACCGCCTCCTCGCCGGCGACCTCGGCCAGCACGTCGAGGTTCAACGGTTCGCACAGGCTGAGATACTTCAGCGCGGTCAGCACCGCCTCGTCGAGCTGTTCGATGCGCCCGTCGAGCAGTGAGGCGAGTTCGGAGGTGATCGCGGCGCGCCCGCGCAACTGCCACACGCCGTTGACCTGACGCAGGGTGTTCGCCTGGCGCGCGCCGTCGACGAGATGCCGCAGGAACAGCGCGTTGCCTCCCGACGCCGCCCACATACGATCGGCCGAGTGCTCCTCGAGCTGGCCACCGAGAACCGACTCCACCAACTCCACGCTCTGCTCTTTGGTGAACGGCGACAAGGTGATCCGCAGGAGGTGGTTGTCCTTCCACAGCGACGTCACCGCGTCCGGGACGGACTCGCCGCTGCGAACGGTCGCCACGATGTGCACGGCGCGGTCGATGGCGAGCTGATGGAGCAGCGTGGCCGAGAGCTCGTCGAGCAGATGCGCGTCGTCGACGCCGATGACCGCATTACCGCCGGCGAGCAACGACTCACGGGCCGCCGCGAGATAGGTGACCGGATCGCTCGACGTCGCCGGGCCGACGAGGTGGGCGAAGACACCGAGCGGGATCGAGCGGGCCGATTCGGTCCCGGCAACCCATCGCACACCCGCACCGATCCCGGCCGTGACGTGCCGCGCGAGCGTTGTCTTGCCGACGCCGGAATCACCGGTCAACACCACACCGCAGACCGCGGTCTCGTCCCGCAGGGCGGCGGAGATGGCTCGGTATTCTTTCTCGCGTTGGACCAGAGGCCAGTTCGCCATGTGGGTATTTTAGTCCTTTTATCAGCTAAAACGCAGCTCTGGTTCAGCTGTTCGACGGGGGCGGCTCACGCGTCGCGCTGGTTCGCCAACCACACCCCGGCAACGAAGACCACAACCGCCCACACCGCGAAGTACACCAGCGAGACCCCGGAATTCCAGTGATAGTCATCGCCTGCGGTGGCCCCGGAGAGGAAGCGGGACCCGTTGGCGAACGGCAGGAACGGCCCGATCCAGTCCTTCACCTTGGGCACCGCGCCGAGGATGGTCTCCACGACGAGCATCCACACCAGCACGATCGAGATCGCGCCGGCCGTCTGCCGCACCAGCGCGCCGACCCCCATCGACAGCAGCACACACAGCGCCGCGTAGACGGGGACGCCCCAGATCTGCCGGACGACGGTGGCGTCGCCGAAGCCGAAGCCACCGATGCCCGCGACCAGGATGCCCACACAGATGACGGTGAGGACCAGCATCGTGACGAAGGTCAACGACACGTACACCGTGGCCTTCGCCAGCAACGCCGAGGTCCGCTTGGGCACCGCGAGAAATGTCGCGCGGATTGTCGAGAACCGATATTCGCTGGTGATCCCGAGGACGGCCATGATCATCAGGACGATGACGGCGAACTGGTTGAGCCCGAGAAGGGCGACGGTCAGCGCGGAGCCGTCGACACCGGCCGAGGTCGATGTGGCGGCGCCGGGCCCGGCGGTCTCGTTGACATTGCTGGCCAGACCCGCGAACAGTCCGGTGACGCCGAGGCTGAGGATCACCACAAGGCCCATGCACCAGTAGGGCGAGCGGATGGAGGTGAGCTTGATCTGCTCGGCGCGCAACAACTCGATCATCGGTGTCCCCCGTTCTGAGGACCGTGCTGCTGGTGACCACCAGGCGGTAGGTACTGCCCGGGTGGGTACTGGTCGGGTGGGTACTGGTCGGGTGGGTACTGGCCGGGCGGGAATTGTGCGGGTGGCCCCCACTGGCCCGGCTGACCCGGCGCCTGGCCGGGGCCCGGACCGAAACCCGGCGCAGGTGCAGGCGGCGGCACGGCGGCGCCCGGATGCTCGTTACCGCCGTGGTACTCCACGGCGTGGGCGGTCATCGCCATGAACGCCTCCTCCAGCGAGGCGGTCTGCGCGACGAGTTCGTGCACGGTGACGCCCGCGGCCGCGGCGACGTCGCCGACCTGGTCGGTGGTGATGTCGTCGAGGGCGAGCACCGGCCGCCCCTGCGGGTCCTGCTCGGGGCGCGGCGACAGTCCGGCCGAGACCAATGCGGAGTGAAGCTGTTCGGGTTGCGGGGTACGGACGCGCACGACCGTGCGCGCCGACGCGGTGAAATCCGACACCGAGCTGTCGGCGATCAATCTCCCCTGACCGATCACCACCAACCGCTCGGCGGTCAGTGCCATCTCGGTGAGCAGGTGACTCGACACGAGGACCGTACGACCCTCGGCGGCCAGGGATTTCATGAAGTTGCGAATCCAGACGATGCCCTCCGGGTCGAGCCCGTTGACCGGCTCGTCGAACAGCAGGGTGTGCGGATCACCGAGCAGCGCGCCGGCCAGCCCGAGCCGCTGCGACATACCCAACGAGAAGCCACCGGCGCGTTTGCGGGCCACCTGTGTCAGGCCGACGGTCTCGAGCACCTCGTCGGCCCGCGTTGCGGGGATCCCGTTGCTCGCGGCCAGCCACCGCAGGTGCGAGCGCGCACTTCGGTTGGGGTGCACCCATTTCGCGTCCAACAGCGCGCCGACCTGACGCAGCGGATGGTCGAGCTCGCGGTAGGGCTTGCCGTTGATGGTGGCGCGGCCCGACGTCGGCCGGTCCAGTCCCAGCATCATCCGCATCGTGGTGGACTTCCCGGCGCCGTTCGGGCCGAGGAAGCCGGTGACGACCCCGGGGCGGACCTCGAACGACAGGTTGTCGACGGCACGGACGTTGCCGAAGTCCTTGGTGAGGTTCTCGACACTCAGCATGCCGACGACACTACACACCGTGCGTTACCACAGGCCTGCCATCGAATGACCCCGCACCGTCGGACGAGTGGCCCGTCCGACGAACGGCGCAAGTCAGAGCTCCGGTGAGGAGGCCAGCGCCCATCGCCGACGGGGAATCCGGCCCGCGGTGGCGGCCAATCGCCCGGCCGTGACCGCGTGCCGCATCGCCGCCGCCATCCGCTCGGGATCGTCGGCTCGCGTCACCGCGGACGCCAGAAGAACTGCGTCGCAACCGAGTTCCATTGCCAACGCGGCGTCACTGGCCGTACCGATGCCCGCGTCGAGGACCACCGGTACCCCGGCGGCCGACACGATCATCTCGATGTTGTGCGGATTGCGGATTCCCAGCCCGGTGCCGATGGGCGAACCCAGCGGCATCACCGCGGCGACCCCGAGATCCTCGAGTCGCGCCGCGAGCACCGGATCGTCGTTGGTGTAGGCGAGCGCCGTGAAGCCGTCGTCGACCAACTGCGCTGCGCCGTCGAGCAGTTCGACGGGGTCGGGGAGCAGCGTGCGGTCGTCGGCGACCACCTCGAGCTTCACCCATGACGTCTCCAACGCCTCTCGGGCCAGTTGCGCGGTCAGGACCGCCTCGGCCGCGGTGCGGCTGCCCGCGGTGTTCGGCAGGGGCGCGATCCCCAGGCGCCGCAACACATCCAGGACGCCGGTCGTGCTACCGGCGTCGACCCGCCGCATCGCGACGGTCGTCAGCTCGGTACCGGAGGCCACCAGTGCACGTGACAACACGTCGAGGGTGCTCGCCCCGCCCGTACCCATGATCAGTCGGGACGTGAACTCGCGGTCGGCGATCCGCAGGACATCGGTGTCCGGTGAACCGTCGGTCGGCGCCACCTTCGTGGTACTAACCACCTTGCACCGCCGTCACGACCTCCACCGTGGCACCGTCATCGAGGACCGTGTCCCATCGGCTGCGCGGGACCACCGTGCCGTCGACGGCCACCGCGATCCCCTTGTCCGGCAAACCCATCGATGTCAACAGGTCGCGCACCGAACCACCCGGACGAAGCGGGCTGTCGGCACCGTTGACCGTGATCGTCATGTCGTACTCCTCTCCTCGCGCACGCCGACGAGCGCCCCGTCGTCGGCGAGTAACTCCAGGAACACCTCGGAGGTGTACGGCGCCAACACGATTCCGTTGCGCCCATGGCCGCCGGCGACGACGGTCCGCTCGTCGAGCCGCTCGATGATCGGCAATCCGTCGGGTGAACACGGCCGAAATCCCGCTGTCGCCTCGACGAGCGCATAATCGCGGGCACCGGGGAAGACCTCGATCGCGTCGGCGAGCAACTCGGCGACGCCGACGGCCTGCGGCAGCGGCTCGCCCGAGCGCCACTCCTCGATGTCACCCTCGTATTGGGTTGCGCCAACCACGATTCCGTCGTGACGGGGCACCAGATACACCATGCGCCCGTCGACCCGCGCCCGGATCACATGACGTGGAGGTGGCACCGTCATGCGGTCGGCGCGCAGCCGCAGCACCTCACCCTTGGCGAGATGGATCGGCGCTGCGGGCCACAGATCGGCCAGCCCGGCGCCCGCCGCGAGCAGGATCTGATCGGCGTCGTCGAGGTCGGCGAGATCGGTCACCCGGCCCGTGCCGATGCGGCCACCGGCGGCGACCAACGCGGACTCGAGGGCGGCGAGCAGTCGCCGATTGTCCACGGCCCCTTCGCCTGTCGCGAGATAGCCGCCGCGCACCCGCGCGCCGATCGCCCGTTCCCGTGCCCGGACCCCGGCGGCGTCGATGCGGCTGAGCCGATCCACGGCGTGCGGGCGGGTCGACCACACGAAGTCGGCGAGTTGGGTCAGGTAGGCCGCGTCGGCGGTGGTCGTCGCGACGAACAGCGAGTCGGCGGCGGTGGCGATCCGCGGGTCGCCGAGTCGCTCGATGAACGCCGGCCATCGGCGGACCGACCGCTCGGAGATCGCGAGCAACGCATCCTCACCGGGGTGGCCCTCGCCGAGGGAGCCCAGCATCCCGCCGGCCACCCACGCCGCGCGCCGGTTTCGGCCGGCGTCGACGACGGTGACCTGCCAGCCCGCATCGGCGGCGGCAAGTGCGCAGGTCAACCCGATGATTCCGCCGCCGACAACGGCGAGGGTGCGGCGTGCGCCGCCCGCGGTGTCCGTGCGGTCGGCGGGGGTCATGCTCGGGTGCTCATGCTCTGCAGTCCTTCCTTCGCCGGCATGATCCGGATCAGGTGTGACGGTCAGCGGGGGCGTCCCGCACTCTCAGCCCGGCGTACCCCGGACTCCCGTGTCGTGTCCTCCACCCTAACAGCGCGGCGATGGGTGCGGGTACGCCCGTGCCCTAGCCTGTGAGACATGCCCCGAGAGAACCGGATTGCGCGCGACGGCGACCCCACCGACGATCCACGGCGGGCACGTCTGCGTGCCGCGCGGCTCTACCTGTGCACCGACGCCCGACGCGAACGCGGAGATCTACTGGAGTTCGTCGACGCCGCCCTGGCCGGTGGTGTCGACCTCATCCA
Source organism: Gordonia sp. YC-XJ4 (assembly GCF_059511865.1). Lineage (NCBI taxonomy): Bacteria > Bacillati > Actinomycetota > Actinomycetes > Mycobacteriales > Gordoniaceae > Gordonia > Gordonia sp. YC-XJ4. The sequence continues at coordinate 785,423 of NZ_CM183447.1, read as the reverse complement.
GTTGCGCGACAAGGGATCTCCCGGTGAGCGGGAGTTCGGGGCTCTCGAGGCCGGTGAGGAGTTGGCGATCCTGGCGGAGATGCGCGGCGTCGTCGACGCACACGGGGCGTTGCTGTCGGTCAACGATCGCGCCGACATCGCGCTGCTCGCCGGCGCCGACGTCCTGCATCTCGGTCAGGGTGATCTGCGGCCTGAGCAGGCGCGGCGCATCGTCGGCGACGACGTGATCGTCGGGGTCTCCACCCACGATCCCGACCAGGCCCACGCGGCGATCGCCGACGACGCCGTCGACTATTTCTGCGTCGGTCCGTGCTGGCCGACCCCGACCAAGCCCGGGCGCGCAGCCCCCGGGCTCGGTCTGGTGCGCGAGGTCGCAGGTGTATCCAAGCCGTGGTTCGCCATCGGCGGCATCGACTCCGCGCGGCTGCCCGAGGTCCGCGACGCCGGTGCCCGTCGCGCGGTGGTGGTGCGCGCGATCACCGCCGCCGACGACCCCGCGGCCGCGGCCGCGCAGTTGCGCGCCGGTCTGGCGTAGATCACTTCGACAGCGTCGGGCCCGCGGACACCCGGATCTCCCTTGCCCGCGGGTGTGCTGCGGCGTTAGAGTGGCCCGATCATGTGCACACGAATCGCGCTCGTAACCCGCCGCAGCGGGGTCTGATCTGACCGACCCCCCGCTGCGGGGTCGTTGCGCGTTCTCGTCGGTCATCTTCTCTTCGACCGAAACGATGATCCACGATGCACAGCCGTCACCTTTCTCCCGCACCCTGTTCCTGTACCGAGTCGCCCGGCAGCGCGAATCCGCGTTCCCGCGGCCCGCTCACGACGCGACTCCCCCGAGGTATCCGTGAGGAGGCAGACGGCATGACCTGGCAGGAATTCACCGAGATGTACGCCGATACCGGCACGATCCGGCTCGGCTCGCTCTCGATCACCCCCGCACCGGCCGACATGATCGAATGCCGCGCGACGATGGCCTACGCCGACCGCATCATGTCGATGTCGGCCACCGCGACCGGACCGGTCGGCGCGATGACCTCGATCCTGCACGACCTCGGCGCCCCGGTGTCGATCGTCTCGCTGCACCAGCGCCCGACCGATCGCGGGTTCGCGGCATTCCTGTTGTGCGAGCGCGACGACCGGCAGTGCTGGGCCTACGGCGACGGCGCGACCGGCGACGAAGCCAACGTCAACGCCCTCATCGCCGGCGCCAACCGGCTGCTACCCCGGTAGACGACCGGGCGCCGTTCAGTTCTGCGGATCGAGCGCGGCGATCCGGTCCCGCAGTCCGGGCCAGGCCTCACCGAACGCGGGATGCAGCGGCAACTCGTCGACGTCGGCCTCGTCGACCCAGCGCAGTTCCGCCGATTCGCCGTTCGCGATGGTCCGCACGGGTTCGTCGATGTCGGCGATGACGGTCGTATAAGTCCAGCCGCCCTTGGCGCGGTGGGTGACCAGCGCGGCGACCACCTCGACGTCGGCGGGGTCGAGACCTGCTTCTTCCTGCGCTTCGCGCAGCGCGGTGTCGATGGCACTCTCGTGCGAGTCGCGCGCACCACCGGGCAGTCCCCACGTGCCGCCCTGGTGCGACCACACCGCGCGATGTTGCAGCAATATCAGTGTGCGGCCGTCGGGTTGCAGGGTGCGCAGCAGTAATCCGGCCGCCCCGTTGACACCCCAATACCGTGACCCATCGGTGTCGATGACCCAGCCGTCCCCGTCTCCACGCACCGCGACTCCTGACGCCGACCGACGATCCGGGCTCTCCGGGATTCGCCGCCGACCTCCACCGTATGTGAGTGGGGCCACCAGGGCCAGGTTCGCCGAAACACCACCGCGTGGTGAGGCCGAGGTCACGTGCGCGCGGTTAGGGTGGAAACAGACCGGCACCGAAGAGGCGATAGACCCGAGGGGGCCACGTCGTCGCTTCGGACGGGGATGCCGGGGCGAGGACAACGACACGAACGACCGACGAGCCAGAAGGGATCGTGTGGTGACCGGCCAGGCATCTCCCGTGCGGACGGTGCTCACCCGTGCGGGCAAGACCATCCGGCCCAACGCGTCGTCGCCACCCATCCGTCAGGTTCTCGCCGACCGCCGCGAGCTGATGTCGCTGGGCCGCAACCGAACCCAATCACCGTTGGCCACGATGCGCCACTACGCGGGCACCACCCCCGGGAAGCTGGTGATGATCGGGGTGGTGCTCGTACTCGCCATCCTGGGCGTGGGCTGGTACGGATCGACCGTGCTGCAGGATCGCACCAACGCGCTGAAGAACATGATCGACCAGGGCGAGCCGCTCGCCGAGGCCTCACAGGTGCTCTACAGTTCGCTGTCGATCGCCGACGCCTCGGCCAACTCGGCGTTCATCTCCGGTGGCCTGGAGTCCCCCGATCTGCGTAGCCGTTATTCGAATGCGCTGGCCACCGCGTCGGCGTCATTGATGAAGGCCGCAGGCACCTCGGGGGCGCCCGGCGAGGACACCGACGACGACGATCGCGCGGTCAACGCCGACCTGCAGACCCTGGCGACGACGATCCCCGTCTACAGCGGACTCATCGAGACCGCGCGCACCAACAACCGGCTCGGCAACCCGGTGGGCAGCGCCTATCTCGGGCAGGCGTCGGCGGTGATGCACGATCAGATCCTGCCCGCGGCGCAGCGCCTCTACGAGCGCCGATCCGACGCCATCGCCGATCCCCAACGCACCCTGACCATCCCGCCCTACGGGGTGTATTTCGGGTTGCTGGTCCTCGCGCTCGCGCTGATCGGTACCTCGCGGTTCCTCACCAAACGCACCCGCCGTCGCTTCAACATCGGGGTGGTCGCCGCGTTGACCGCGATTCTCGGCGGACTGGTCTGGCTGTTGGTGTCGGGGCTGGCGTCGGTGGCCGCCACCAATTCGGCGAAGACCGACGGCGCCGACCCGCTGCGGCAACTGACCGAGGCCCGCATCCTCACCCAGCAGGCGCGTTCGGCCGAGACCTTGTCGCTGGTGCAGCGCACCGATCAGTCCGATCTCGATCAGACCTTCTCCGGCGCCACCGCCGGTATCAGCACGATCCTCGCCGACCTCGGTGGTCAGACGAGTTCTGACGCCGGCGCGTTGACCACCACCCAGGTTCGGTCCATCACGACCGCCCTCGATCAGTGGCGCGAGTCCGATCAGCAGACGCGCGCGGCCATCGAGCGCGGCGACTTCGCGCAGGCCCGAACGCTCACCATCGGCGCGGACCCGCAGAGCACCGCGAGCAGTTACGCCGCGGTCGATTCATCGCTCACCGACGCCATCACCACCACCCGGACGTCGTTCCGCGACGACATCAACACCGCTCAGCGGGTCATCGGATACACCGGGTCGGGGATTCTGGTGTTGACCGTGTTCGCCGCCGTGGCATTGGCTCTCGGCCTGGTGCCGCGGGTTCGGGAGTACCGATGAGGCGCCGGGTAGTCCACGGCCGCGGTGGCGTCGTCGCGGCCGCGCTGCTCGCGTGCGGCCTGCTCACCACCGCTTGCGTCACCTTCACCGCACCCGACTCGCCACCGCCCGCGGCGCAGGCCATCACCCCGACCCCGCCGGGCGCGGAAACCGATACGACCACCGAACCGGTCCCCGACGCCGACGCGTGCAACGCGACGGCCAGCCTGCGACCGCCCGATCCGATGCCGGAGCCCAAGCAGATGCCGCCGGGCAGCACCATGGCGGCGATCGCGGCGCGCGGGCGACTCATCGTCGGCACCGACATCGGCTCCAACCCGTTCAGCTTCCGTGACCCGATCAGCGGCGACCTGCAGGGTTTCGACGTCGACCTCGCGCGCGAGGTGTCGCAGGCGATCTTCGGCGACCCCAACCGCATCGAGTTCCGGGTGCTCAGCTCCAACGATCGCATCGACGCGCTGCGCAGCGGGTCGGTGGACATGGTGGTCAAGACCATGTCGATCACCTGTGACCGGTTGGCGTCGGTCAGCTTCTCGACCCCGTATTACATTGCCTCGCAACGCATACTGGTGCTGCGCAACTCCGGCATCACCGATGTCGACGGGCTGGCCGACAAGCGGGTGTGTTCGGCCCGCGGGGCCACCTCGATCGGACGGATGCAGGCCGAGCAGCCACGTGCCAAGATGATCACGACCGTCACCTGGGCCGACTGTCTGGTGATGTTGCAGCAAGGTCAGGTCGACGCCGTCACCACCGACGACGCGATCCTCGCCGGCCTCGCCGCACAGGATCCATGGGTGCAGATGGTGGGCCCGGGGTTCGGTTCGGAGTACTACGGCATCGGGCTCCCCCAGGGGCACGACGACATGGTGCGTTTCGTCAACGGCGTGCTCGCGCAGGCCGTGGCCGACGGTCGCTGGTACGCCATCTACAACCGGTGGCTGAGCAACATCGGCCCCGGTTACGGTCCACCACAAGCGATTTATCGGGACTGAGCGACGATGACCGAACACGACGACCGCACCGACGCCGAGGTCGGCACGCAACGGGTGGACCCGGCCGACCTCGATATCGGTACGCAGCGAGCTGATCTCGGTGACCTCGACGTGGGTACGCAGCGAGCCGATCCGACCGATCTCGATCCCGGCACCCAGCGGGCAGATCTCGCCGCGCTCGTCGACACGGGCATGACCTCGTCGGGTGGCCGCACCACCACCTCCCCGGTGACGGGCTCCACCGATCCCGTCGTGCGGTCGGGGCCGGTCATCCCCACCGAGGCGCTGGCCTCGGTGGGCCACACCCGGCGCCTGGTACCCAAACGCCGTCCGCAGGTCCATGATCGGCGGCTCGGTACCGGGCTGGTCGAACTGCCGAAGGTCGTCGACATCGAGCCCGCCGACGCCGTTCTGGACTTTCCGGTCATCCCCGAGGGCAAGCGCACCTGCTGGCGATGTGGGCGTCCGGTGGGTCGCAACGACGGCGAGGGCGCCGGAGATCTCGCCGGCACCTGCCCCCACTGTGGTGCCCGCTATTCGTTCGTACCCGGACTGGCGCCGGGGACCGTGGTCGCCGGCCAGTACGAGATCGCCGGCGCCATCGCACACGGCGGACTGGGATGGATCTATCTGGCAATCGACCGCAACGTGTCCGACCGACCCGTCGTCCTCAAAGGTCTTCTCAATTCCTCGGATTCGGAGGCGCAACAGGTCGCCTTGGCCGAGCGGCAGTTCCTGGCATCGGTGAATCATCCCGGCATCGTCAAGATCTACAACTTCGTCGAGCACGTCACCGCCGACGACGAGCGTTTCGGTTACATCGTGATGGAGTACATCGGTGGCCAGACCCTCAAGCAGATCACTTCCGCCGGAGCCGATTCCGGCGGTACGCATGGGGTGATGCCGATCGAGCAGGCGATGGCCTACATCCTCGAGGTGCTACCGGCGATCGGGTATCTGCATTCGGTGGGACTGGTGTACAACGACGTCAAACCGGAGAACGTGATGGTCTCCAGCGACGAGGTCAAGCTCATCGATCTGGGTGCGGTGTCGGCGATCAACGGATACGGGCACCTCTACGGCACACCGGGTTTCCAGGCTCCGGAGATCGTGCAGACCGGGCCGCAGGTGGTCACCGACATCTACAGCATCGGCCGCACGCTGGCGGTGCTCACCCTCGACATGCCGATGGAGAAGGGGCGATATCTCGACGGGCTGCCCGACCCGGAGACCACCCCGGTCCTCGCCGAGAATCCGTCGTATTATCTTCTGCTGCAACGTGCCACGGCCACCGATCCGGCAGAGCGATTCTCCTCGGCCGAGGAGATGACCACCCAGATGCTCAACGTGCTCCGCGAGACCGTCGCGGTACACACCGGGGTGCCGCGGCCCTCACTGTCGACTGTGTTCACCCCGCAGCGCTCCACCTTCGGCACCGATCTCATGCTGGCGCCGGTGGACGGCTTCTTCGATCCCGATCTCGCGGCGTTCTACGACCCCGTCGACATCGCCCATGCCCTGCCCGTGCCGTTGGTCAATCCCACCGACCCGGCTGCGGGACTTCTCAACTCGGCAGCGTTGTCCGATCCCCGACAGACCCTTGATTCCATCAATGCGGCACGGGCCGAGGGATTCTCGTCGCTACTGGGTCGACGATCGAACAACGCGCACCCGTCGCTGGAGATCGATCTGGCCGAGGCCCGCGCACACCTCGAACTCGACGACGTCGACACCGCACTGTCGGTGCTGCAGAACGTGACCGCGCAGCACGGTGAGTCCTGGCGAGTGGACTGGTACATGGGGATCTGCGCCCTCATGAACGACGAACCCGAGCTCGCCCACGAACGATTCACCGAGGTGCTACAGGCGATGCCAGGTGAGGTGGCCCCGAAACTCGCCGCCGCGGGAACCGCCGAGATCATCGGTCGCTGGCTGACCGACGAGAAGCATCCGAGCGAAGAGGAGCCCGAGGAGTCCCCGGATGCGCGCATCGCCGAGATGTACGACGTGGCCGACCGGCTCTATCACGACCTGTGGTTGACCGACCACAGCATCGTCACCGCCGCTTTCGGTCTCGCACGCCTGGCTGTCGCCCGAGGCGATTTCGACGCCGCCATCGAACCGCTCGACGAGGTCCCGCCGACCAGTCGGCACTACAACACCGCTCGCGCCACCGCCGTCCTCGCCCTCGTCCACGGACGCGCCCCCGAACTCGTACAGAAGCGTCAACTCGTGGAGGCGGCACGACGACTGGAGGCGATGCCGGACTCCGAGCCACGGAAATCGCGCCTGCAATTGATCGTTCTCGGTACCGCGATGGGGTGGATCATGGAGCACGAGGACGAAGCCGGTGATCCCGCCACCCTGCTCGGCGTTCCCTTCACCGAGCGCGGACTCCGTGCCGGTACCGAGCGCTCACTGCGCACCCTCGCCCGGCAGATGCGCAACAACCGCGACAACCGTTTCCTCCTCGTCGATCTCGCCAATTACGTTCGGCCCGATAGCCTTTTCTGATCTCGTCGCCCGAGAAGGTCGACTCCTTCCCTCTCGATGGTCAAGGTGCACGGCGCCCCCAAGCGCCGGGCCTCGAGACCTTCATCCCCGATGGTCGAGGTGCACGGCGCCCCAGGCGCCGGGCCTCGAGACCCTCCTCCCCGATGGTCGAGTAACCCGCCCCACCCGACCGTCGCGAATCCCTCTTCCCCGATGGTCGAGGTGCGAGCCGCGTGCGGCGAGCCTCGAGACCCGGCGAGACAACCAGCCTCCCAACCACATCGAAAGCGTGGCAAACGAAAACCGCACCCTTATCACACCCTACCGACAGAAAATTGACGGCGAAACACGTTGTCCACAAGCAGAATTGATCAAACCGCCCCTTGCGTCGAACACCCTGGCGATGTACACTGGAGCCATCACACCGATCAGCCACTGGGGAGGGGCCCATGATCGACACCACTACAGTCCTCGACGCGGAAACCGTTGACGCCGAAGCGATCTTCGCCAACATCGTCACCCAACTCAGCGACCTGCAATGGAATCCGGACATGACCGGGCCCCAGGCTTTCGGTGCGATGAAACAAGTCCTGCTGCTCCGCAATCTGGTCGATCATCACGCCACCACCCTCACCGGAGAGATGGACCGGCTGGGTGTCGCCGACCACAAGACCACCCGTTTGCGGGAGTTGTTGATCAGCATGGGTTTCGCACCGGCCGTCGCAGGTCGGTATGTGCGGATCTCGGCCACCACCGATGTGGATCTGTTGTTGGCGCACGCGGCGGACGGGTCCATCTCGTCCGAACATGTGGATGCGATCGTGCGCGGGTTGGCGCACATCGACACGCGTTGCCCCGAACCTATGGACACCGTGCAACGCTGTGAATACCTGCGGAAACTGTTGTCGCACTACTTCGCCGGATTCACTCCCGCCGAGATCATCACCTACGCGCGACAGTTGGGGAACGAGTTGGCGGCCGAAACACCCGGTGGGTTACCGGCCGCGGAGGACAAGTCGATCAACTCCTACACCGACCGCATCACCGACGACGGCCGGTTGGAGATCTCGGCGAACCTCGACATCATCGCGGGCGAGAAAACCAGGACTTTGATGGAAACCTTGGCGGCGCCTAAGCCTCAGCCGGATGGCTCCCCGGATCCGCGGACGCCCGAACAGATCTGTGCTGCCGCGTTCGAGACGATCGTGGAGTTGGCGGCACAAGGCTTGGCCGACACCACGTTCTCGGCGAAACCCACCAACGGCCTGTTGTGGACCTGGTCAGCCGACAACCCCGCGCTCGGCGGCGACTTGCAGAACATGGGTGCCATCACCGAAGCCACCGCCAAACTGCTGTCGTGTGACACCACCATCACGAAAATCATGCTCGATTCCAACGGGGTACCGCTCAGTGTGGGCGAGGCGAAACGCTTCTTCACCCCCGGCCAACGCAAAGCGTTGCTGGTGCGGGATCGCGGGTGCATCAAATGCGGTGCACACGCCGGACGCTGCCAAGGACACCACCTCGAGCATTGGGCCGATGGTGGGCCCACCGACCTCGACAACGGTTGTCTACTCTGCAGCAGTTGTCATGATGATGTGCACCACCACGGATGGGACATCATCATGGGATTCGACCGACACCCCTGGTTGATCCCACCCGCCAGCATCGATCCGAAACGACGACCCGTGCCGTCGTATCACCGACGGACCATGCGGCTCGACGACACCGCAGCCTGACCTACGCTGCCCCACAACCTGATTCCCCGCACCCGGCCCGGCCGGGACCGCATCTGTTGTTTGAGAACTCCATAGAGAAGTCCCTTCCCGATGGTCGAGGTGTTGTGCCGACTGTGGCCCGGAGTCCTTTCGGCACAAGGGGTCTCGAGGCTCGTCGCTGGCGCTCCTCGGCACCTCGACCATCGGGGCAGGACGGCCATCGGCAGGAAGGGCGGAGCATCACAGATCGATGGTCGAGGTGTGAGCCGCGTGCGGCGAGCCTCGAGACCGACTGCTACGGTGCTGGAATCGGACCACGACGGCCCGGATGCCCTTCGGCGCAACGGGTCTCGAGGCTCGTCGCTGGCGCTCCTCGGCACCTCGACCACCGGATGGGAAGGGCTGGAGCATTCCCGCGCGGGGAGGAACGGCCACCAGGGTGAACGGTTCTCCCCGATGGTCGAGGTGCGAGCCGCGTGCGGCGAGCCTCGAGACCGGCTGCTACGGTGCTGGAATCGGGCCACAGGACGTCAGGAGCGAACCACAGGTTCGCGGACCGGGGCAGGCACCCCGATGATGTGATCGGCCGGATCGAAGTGCGACATCATGCGGCGGTAGGTGCCGGTATAGGTCGGCCACATCACCGAGTTGCGGCCGGTCGAGTCGATATACCAGCTGCCACAACCACCGGAATTCCAGACGGTGCCACTCAGCTGGGCGTCGATATCGGCGACGTAGGTGTCACATGCCGATTCGGTGACCTCGACGGTCGGGGCGTCGACGGCTTTCAGGTGCGCCAGGGCTTGCCCGATGTAGTAGGCCTGGGCCTCGAGCATCAGGATGATCGACGAGTGACCGAGGTTGGTGTTGGGTCCGTACAGCAGAAAGAGATTCGGGAAATCGGGGACCTCGACGCCGCGGTAGGCACTCGGCGAACCGTGCCACACCTCGTCGAGTCGTCGACCATCGCGCCCGACGATGACCTTGGCCAACGGCGGACTCGTCGGGGTGAAACCCGTTGCGAAGATCACCGTGTCGACGTCGAATTCGGTACCGTCGGCGCTCACCGCACCGGTCGGCGTCAGCGAGGAGAGAGCACCGGTCACCCTGGTGCGCGGATGTGCCAGCGCCGGATACCACTTGTTGCTGATCAGGATTCGCTTGCAACCGATGCTGAAGTCCGGCGTGAGTCGCCGGCGCAACCCCGGATCGGTGACCTGCCGACGCAGGTGCGCGAGCGAGATCGCGCGAAACGCGCGGAGGACTCGTTGGTGGTGCGCCATCGCGAACACATGGAACTCGTGGGTGAGCCACGTGAACTTCCGGGCGGCCCGGTGCGCGTTCGGGAATCGTTGATAGACAGCTCGTTCCATCGGTCCGATGGTGCGGTCCAGACGCGGGATGACCCACGAGGGCGTGCGCTGGAACACCACGAGTTCGGCTACCTTGTCGACGATCTCGGGGACCACCTGGATCGCCGACGCCCCGCTACCGATCACCGCAACCCGCCTACCCGTCAGGTCGTGTGCGTGATTCCATGCAGCCGTGTGGAAGACGGTGCCTTCGTAGGCGTCGAGCCCCTGGACCGCAGGTATCGTCGGCGCCGACAACGCACCGGGTGCCGCGATGACAAAGCGGGAACGTATCGGACCCTCGGAGGTCTCGACGCACCAACGCTGCTCGTCGGAGTCCCATGTGGCAGAGAGCACTTCGCATCCGTACCGGATCTGATCAACGAACTCGGCGGCGACGGACTCGGCGTAGTTCTTGATCTCCCATCCACGTCCGTAGGTGTGAGACCAGTCCGGGTTGTCGGCGAACGACAACGAGTACAACGAGGTGGGCACGTCGCAGGCGGCACCCGGATAGCTGTTGTCGCGCCACACGCCACCGGGGCTCTCGGCGCGTTCGACCGCCAGCACCGCCAGATCCGGATGGTCGGTCCGCAGACGATGCAGCGCGGCAAGTCCACCGAATCCGACGCCGACGATCAGAACATCGGGTTCCGTCACAGGGTTCGTGCTCATCGGTTCAATGCCTCCATCAGCATGGTGATCATCCGACGCGCGAACTCGCGGTCGGCGTCGGGCTCGCGCAACAGACGTGAGATCGCCAGGCCGCGTGCCAGTTCGGCGGCCAGCTCGATCTGTTCGGTCGAATACCGGCCGCCGAATACCGCGACGCCGGTGGTGACGAGTTCGCCGGCGATCCGCTCCTCCACCGGGATCAGCGCTTCCCGCAGGACCGGGTCGGTGCGGGCGGCCACCCACAATTCCAATGCGGCATAGAAGAGCGGCCCGTCGAACACCTCGAGGAGCAGCGTCAGATCCGCCGCACCCCCGCCGGCGCGTTCGATGATCTCGGCCTTGCGTCGATCGACGAGATGGCCGATCGCAGCGACCACAAGGGCCTCCCGCGTGGGGAACTGATGCAGCAGCGCCCCACGCGACACCCCGGCTCGGCGGTTGACCTCCTGGGTGGTCGTCGCCCCGTATCCCCGCTCGATCAGCGAGGCGACGGTCGCGTCGAGCACCTTCTCCCGCGTCGCCGCCGACCGTTGCGCCTGCGTACGCGGCATGGTTGCGGGCGCATCGACACCTGTGAAGGCGGCTTCGGTATCAGCCATAGCGGCGATCGTAGCCGCAAAATCAAAAACAGTCCAGAGTGCTTGTAAGTTTACTCAGGCGCGTTCCCCGACCACCTCGGCCGCCTGCCGGGCGATCGCGAGTTCCTCATTCGTCGGTACCACCAGCACCGCGACCGCACTGTCGTCGGTGGAGATCCGTCGCGCTGTCCTGCTCCGCTCCGCATTGCGGTCGGGATCGACGACGATGCCGTAGTTCTCCAATCCGGCAAGCGCATCGGCGCGGACACCCGCAGCGTTCTCCCCGACACCCGCGGTGAAGGTGATCGCGTCGACCCGACCCAGATCGAGCATGTACGCACCGATGTAGCGGCGGAGCCGGTGGATGTAGACGTCGTAGGCGAGTTTCGCGGCCTCGTCGCCGCGTTCGATGCGCTCGGTGACCGACCGGAAGTCGTTCTCGCCGCAGAGCCCCTTGAGACCGGAGTTCTTGTTGAGGAGGGCATCGATCTGGTCGGCGTCGAGTTTGACGACCCGATGCAGATGGAGCACCACGCCGGGATCGATGTCGCCGCTGCGGGTACCCATCACGAGCCCTTCGAGCGGCGTCATCCCCATGCTGGTGTCGATGGGGTCACCTCCTCGTATCGCCGACGCCGACGCACCGTTGCCGAGATGTAGCACGATCTGATGCACCTCGGACGGTTCCTTGCCGAGAAGCGGCGGCACCTGCTCGGACACGTACTGATGGCTGGTCCCGTGAAATCCGTAGCGGCGGATGGCATGCAGCTTGGCCACCCCGCGGTCGATGGCGTAGGTCGCCGCCGCCTCGGGGAGTCCGTGGAAGAAGGCGGTGTCGAAGACCGCGACCGACGGCACGTCGGGCAGCATTTCGCGTGCCGCCTCGATCCCGGTCAGATTCGCCGGATTGTGCAGGGGTGCCAGCGAGGAGATGCGGCGGATCTCGCCGATGACGTGGTCGTCGATGAGGGTCGGGTGGTAGAAGGTTCGTCCGCCGTGTACCACCCGGTGTCCCACCGCCGAGAGCCCCGCACTCGCGAGATCGATACCGCCCGAGGCGAACAGCTCTCGCACCCGCCGGATGGCGGTGAGGTGATCCGGGAGTTCGAGGGTCTCGGTGGTCTTCTCGCCGTCCTGCTCGTGGGTGATCGAACCGTCGTGGTCGCCGATCCGTTCGGCGATCCCCTCGGCCACCACGACCTCGGTATCGGGATGTACCAGTTGGTATTTCAGCGATGACGAGCCCGCATTGAGGACCAGGACCGCCCCGGCGACATGGTCGCTCATGCCTCGCGCCGCCTCGTTGCCGCCATGTTCTGCGCCTGGATCGCGGTGATCGCCACGGTGTTGACGATGTCGTCGACCAGCGCACCCCGGGACAGATCGTTGATCGGCCGCCGAATACCTTGCAGCACGGGCCCGATGGCGACCGCCCCGGCGCTACGCTGAACGGCCTTGTAGGTGTTGTTACCGGTGTTCAGATCGGGGAAGATGAGCACCGTCGCGCGTCCGGCCACCGAAGAGTCCGGCATCTTCGTCGCCGCCACGGACGGCTCGACGGCGGCGTCGTACTGAATCGGGCCTTCCACCAACAACTGTGGGGCGCGTTCGCGGACCAGATCGGTGGCCACGCGCACCTTGTCGACATCGGCACCGGTTCCCGAACTACCCGTCGAATACGAGAGCATGGCCACCCGCGGCTCGATGCCGAACCCGGAAGCCGTTGCCGCCGAGGAGATCGCGATATCGGCGAGCTGCTCGGCGGTGGGGTCGGGTACGATCGCGCAGTCACCATAGGCGAGCACCTTGTCGGCCAGACACATGAAGAACACGCTCGAGACCGTCGAGACCCCCGGCGTCGTCTTGATCACCTCGAATGCAGGCCGGATGGTGTGCGCGGTGGTGTGGGCGGCGCCGGAGACCATACCGTCGGCACGCCCGGTGTAGACCAGCATCGTGCCGAAGTACGACACGTCGCGCATTCGTTCCTGCGCCTGCTCGAAGTCGACACCCTTGTTCTTGCGCAGCTCGGCGTAGATGTGCGCGAACTCGTCGGTGAGCGGTGAGGTCGCGGGGTCGATGACCTGCACACCGTCGAGATCCACCCCGAGTTCGTGGGCGCGGCGCGGTACGGCCGCCTCGTCGCCGAGGATGATCAGCGACACCACCCCACGACGAAGCAATCGCCCTGCCGCGCGCAGGATTCGGTCGTCGTCACCCTCGGGCAGCACGATGCACCGACGGTCGGCGCGGGCCCGCACGATCAGCCCGTACTCGAACATCTGCGGCGTCATGATCTCCGGGGTCGGCACCTTGAGTACCTTCATCATCGCCTCGGGATCGATGTGGGTCTCCATCAATCCCAGTGCCGCCTCGATCTTGCGCGCCGACCCGACCGCGACGCGGCCGCGGGTATTGGCCGCGGTGCGGGCGGTCTCGTAGGTCCCCTGCTCGCACATGATGATCGGCAGCGTCGACTGCAGACCGTCGACGAGCGCGTCGATCATCGGGTGCGGTCGCATCCCGCCGTTGAGGATGATGCCCGACAGCCGCGGAAATCCTTGTGCCGCATTCGCATTGACAAGAGCGAGCAGGACGTCCGAGCGGTCGGCGGGGGCAATGACCACGGTGCCCTCGGACAGCCGTTCCAGGATGTGCTCGACGGTCATCCCGCCGACCATGACCTTGAGCGCCTCCCGATCGAGGAGCTCCGGGTCGCCGCTGTACAGACTCGCCCGCAGCGAGTCCTTGAGTTCGGCCATCGTCGGGGCGAACAGCACCGGCTCCTCCGGCAGACACCACGTGGGCACCGAGATCCTCGACAGCTCGGCCGCCACCGCCGACATCTGTTCGGGGTCACACCGATTCGCGATCACGGCGGCCGTGGTGGCGTGGATGGCGGCGATATCGGCGAGCAGGTGCTCGGCGGTCTCCCGCACTTCCACCGGGGTGCGCCCGGAAGCATTGAGCGCCAAGATGATCGGCGCCGCAAGATTGGCGGCGACGCGCGCATTGTAGGCGAGTTCGGACGGGTTGCCGACGTCGGTGTAGTCCGAGCCGATGATCACCACCGCATCGCAGCGCGCCTCCACCGCGTGGAACCGGGCCACGATCTCGGCGATCGCGCCGTCGGGTGCGGCGTGTACCTGGTCGTAGGTGACGCCGATGCAGTCGTCATAGTCGATGTCGGCCGAGGCGTGCTCGATGAGCATCTCGACGAGGTAGTCGCGTTCACCCGCGCCGGCCCGCGAGATCGGCCGAAACACCCCCACCCGGCCGCCGGTCGCACTCAGCAGCGACAGCACACCGAGCGCGACGGTCGACTTCCCGGTGTCGCCCTCGGCCGAGGCGATGTAGACCTTGGTGGACACCGCCGGGGTGGACACCTCCGGGCTCGACACCACCGGCCGGTCGTTCGATCCATCCTCGTCGGTGGCGGTGGTCGTCTCTGCACCCATGGCCGTAACCCTAATGGTTCTGCTCGGCCTCAGTCGGCCGGCCGATCGGTGGGCCGCGCATCGTCGGGCGCATCACTGACGATCGCGCGCACCACCAGGTCGGCGATCTGCTCGTCGGACAACGAACTGTCGGGCACGAGCATCACCGAATAGATCATGCGCACCAGGAATTCGGCTGCCCCACGGGCGTCGGGCACCAGGTGCTGACCGATCTCCGGCGCCATGTCGGGTAGGGCCTCGTCGACGATCCGTGCGACCAGGGAAGGCCCCTCGGAGTCGGTGGTGCTGATCAACGCCCGCACGATCTCCTCGGGTTCGTGGCGCAGCACGTACTGCAAGGCCTCGTGCTCGCGGATGTAGGGCAGCACGTGTCGGATCTGGGCGCGCACCTTGCCGGCGGCATCGGGTTCGGTCGCCGCCCACTCGCGCAACTGCACGCGCAGCTGGGCGACCTCTCGGTCGACGATCGCGGCGACCAGCGCGTCACGGCCACCGAACATGCGGTAGGCGGTCGCCCGCGCCACCCCGGCGTGCCGGGCCACCGAGGTCAGACTCAGTGTCTTCGCGCCGAAACGCGACACGAGCCCGACTCCCACCTCCACCATCCGATCGCGGTCCACCTGAAGAACTTATCGAAGACCCCGCGTCGATGTGGAGCGCCCGCGTCGGTGAGAATCGGCTCGTCCACACCTACCGACCATCGGGGGCTGCCATGCACATCCGCGACGCCGAATCCGGCGACGTCGACGGCATCACCGTCATCTACAACCACGCCGTCGAGCACACCACCGCGATCTGGAACGATCAGCTCGTCGACGCCGACAACCGCCGCGAGTGGCTCGCCGGGCGGCAGGCCGCCGGTTTCCCCGTGCTGGTCGCAGTGGAGGATGATGTCGCGGACTCCGCCGATGATCCGGCAGCACATGTCCTGGGCTACGCGACCTACGGTCCGTACCGCCCGCACGACGGCTACCGCCACACCGTGGAGCACTCGGTCTACGTCCGCGAGGGACAGCAGGGGCGCGGAATCGGCAGCCTGCTGATGGATGCACTGATCACCCGGGCCCGCGAGAATCGGGTGCATGTGATCGTCGCGGGTATCGACGCCGCCAACACCGGATCGATCCGGCTGCACGAGCGGCTCGGTTTCTCCCGGGTGGGGTTGCTCACCGAGGTCGGGACGAAGTTCGGGTCATGGCTTGACCTCGCATTCCTCCAGCTCACGCTCGACGATCGGGCGCCCACCGACGACTGATCGCCGACCGCCGGGGATCTTGATGAGGCCGCGGGTCAGCGCCACCCCGAGCAGGCACAGCACCCCGCCGACGATGCGCAGTGGTGTCGGGATCTCCGAGAGCAGCAGCCACGACAGGACGATGACCAGGGCCGGAACGACGAGGGTGGTCGCGGCCATCGCGCCGGCGTCGGTGCGCGAGAGGGCGTACGCCCAGGTGGTGAAGGCGATCGCGGTGGGCCCGACGCCGAGGAACACCATCCAGGCGAGGTCGGCGGCCGAGGCCGAGGCGACCTCACCGATCGCGGCGGGCACGAACGGCAGGGTGACGACAAGGCCGGCGACCGCGCCCCAGAAGGTTGCGGTCAGGGCGTCGACGGTGGCCAGCGCGACCTTCTGCAACAGCACGCCGGTGGCGTAGAGGACCGCGGCGAGCAGACCCAGCCCGACGCCGAGCCAGTCGGCGTGCGCTCCCCCGCCGCCGAACGTGATGAGCACGACGCCGGCGAAGGCGATCGCGATCCCGACGCTCAGTTGGGTCGAGAACCCTTCGCCGAGAAAGAGTCCCGCGAAGACCGCGACGAGGATCGGGGCGAAGTTGACCAGCAACGAGGCGGTTCCGGCGTCGATGTGGCGTTCGGCCCAGTTGAGCACCACACTGTAGACGCCGAACCAGGCCACCCCGTAGGCCAGCACGAGCACGAGCGCCCGACCGCGCGGCGGTCGGAACGCCGAGCGGCGAACCCCTCGTCGCGCCTTCATGCCGGCGATGGCAACGATCACCGCGAGGGCGACCACCGCGACGGCCAGGCGTCCCACCGCGAGCACGCCGGGCGAGAAGGCGTGCCCGGCCGAACGGATCGCGATGAACGACAGCGCCCACAGCGTGACCGTGGTCAGCGCGGCCAGTGCCGGGAGATTCAGAGTGCGCGATCCGAAGGTCATGTTCTCCATGGTCGACCATCGGAGACTTCAGCACAATTTCATATTTCTACACTGACCCATCAGTGTGACTGTATGGTCGTGATCATGATCGATCCCCACCGCCTCCGCATCTTCCGCGCCGTGGTCGCCGAGGGGTCGATCGGCGGCGCCGCCGCGGCGCTCGGTTACACCCCGTCCGCGGTCAGTCAGCACATCGCCGGGCTGCAGCGCGAGACCGGACTCGCGCTGATCGAGCGGGTGGGGCGCGGAATCGTCCCGACCGATGCCGGCACGACGCTGGCCGCCGAGTCCTCGGTGGTCTTCGACGGCCTCTCGCGCCTCGACGGCCTGGTCGCCGATCTGCGACACGGCAACGCCGGCACCCTGCGCGTGGCCTACTTCGCCTCCGCGGGCGCGGCATGGATGCCGGAGATCATCGCCACCATCGGCCGCGAGTTCCCGGACACCCGACTCGATCTGCGGCTGATCGAGCTGGCCGATCCCGAGGCGAGCGCACCCGACATCGAGATCTATGTGGAGAGCCCGGAGAGCGCCCTGAGCCGAGCACCGATCGTCACCCCGGTTCCCGGCTTCGACTCCGTACCTCTGGTGACCGAGGACTATTTGGTGGTCGTCGGCGAAGGCTCGGCGTACGCCGGTCGCGACCAGGTGACGCTGCGCGAACTCGCCGACGACGCCTGGATCGACAACGACGTGGCACGCGGACCGTGTCGCGAGGGCTTGCTGAGAGCTTGTACCGCAGCAGGTTTCACCCCGAACTTCCGTGTCGAGACCCACGACTACGGCACCGCCATGCGCTTCGTCGCCGCCGGTGTCGGGCTGACCGTGGTGCCGGCACTGGCGGTGATCGACCTTCCTGCGGGCGTGCGCACCGTCGCGATCGCCGAACCCACCCCGCGGCGAGCACTGGCGTTGCGCCGCCATCACCGGGCTCGGCAGAATCCGGTGGCCCAGCGCGTCATCAACCTGCTCTACGAGCAGGTGCGGCGCACGCACGGGATGGTGGAGCCGTCGTCATTGGCGCCCACCGAAGTCTGACGCGGACGACGAAACCTAGTCCACGACAGTCAGTTTGCGCAATCGCGGCGCGAGATCCTTCTCGAAGTTCGCCAGGAACCGCCGCTGATCGTGGCCGGGCGCGTGGAACACCAGGTGGTTGAGGCCGGCGTCGGTGTAGAACTTGACCTTCTCGACGGCCTCGTCGGGGTCGGAGGCGACGATCCAGCGCTTGGCTACCTGCTCGATCGGCAGTTCGTCGGCCAACCGCTCCATCTCCGTCGACGAGTTGACGCTGTGCTTCTGTTCCGCGGTCAGCGACAGCGGGGCCCAGAATCGGCAGTTCTCCAGCGCCAGTTGCGGATCGGGATCGTAGGAGATCTTGATCTCGATCATCCGGTCGATCGTGGTGAAGTCGCGGTCGGCCTTCTCCGCGCCCTCCTTGACCGCCGGGATCAGTTTCTCGGTATAGAGTTCGGCACCCTTGCCGGAGGTGCAGATGAACCCGTCGCCGGCCCGACCGGCATACCGCGCGACGACTGGGCCGCCGGCCGCCACGTACACCGGAATCGGTTGTTCGGGAACGTCATACATGTACGCGCCCTGGGTGTGGTAATAGTCGCCGTCGAAGTCGACCTGGTCACCGGTCCACAGTTGACGCATCAGGGCGATGGCCTCGCGCAGTCGAGCGAAGCGTTCCTTGAACTCCGGCCACTCCCCCTGGAAACCCGTCGCGTACTCGTTGAGCGCCTCACCGGTGCCCACGCCGAGCATGATGCGGCCCGGGTACATACACCCCATCGACGCGAACGCCTGGGCGATCACCGCCGGGTTGTAACGGAACGTCGGCGTCATCACCGAGGTACCGATCTGCACCCGCTTGGTGCGTTCGCCGACCGCGGCCATCCACGCCAGCGAGAACGGCGCGTGCCCGCCGTTGTGGCGCCACGGCTGGAAGTGGTCGCTCACCGCGACCGAATCCATCCCGTGTTCCTCGGCGGCGACCGCGATCTCCACCAACTCGCGGGGATCGAACTGCTCCGCCGACGCCTTCAGACCGAGCTTGAGTTCCTGTGCCATGCCTCCACCTCACTGCCGGCCACATCGGCGGCTACCGAACCGAACGATCACTCCGGGCTCCAACCTACTCATGGAATCGATCGTCTGTCAGTGCAGCCTCCGCCACCGGCGGCCAGGGACTTAGGTAAGGCTCCATATAGACTCGCTGCGGATCGGACGAACGCGGCACCTGGTGCATCCGGGGAGAGGTGGTGACGATGACGGCAACGGCGACAGTATCCCCGTCGATGACGACCGCAACCCGACGCCGCGTGCTCACCGTGTCGGTCGCGGTCGTGCTGATGCTGGTGGGTGCGGTGCTGTCGTTGTGGATCGGCACGCGCTGGACCGATCCGGCCCAGGTGATCGACGCCCTGACCGCGGGTCGGGGCCATGGCGGCGACATCGGGATCATCGTGTGGGATCAGCGAATTCCCCGCACCCTGATGGCCATCGCGGTCGGTGCGGCGATAGCCCTGTCCGGGGCGCTCGTGCAGGGCCTGACCGGCAATCCGCTCGGCGACCCGGGTGTCCTCGGCATCTCCGGCGGCGCCGCATTCTTCTCCGTGCTCGCGGTCTTCCTCTTCGGCCTGCAGAGCGTGTCGGCCTACGTGTGGTTCGCCGTCGCCGGCGCGATCATCGCCGCTGCACTGGTCTTCGGGGTGGCCTCGCTCGGCGGCGGGGGCGCCAACCCGCTGTCACTGATCCTCGCCGGTGCGGCGTGCTCGGCGTTCTTCATCGCCGGGACGACAGCGGTGATCCTGCACGATCAGGCCAGCCTCAACCAGTACCGCTTCTGGAGTGCCGGCTCGCTGGTGGAACGCGACCTCGGCATCCTCGCCGGTGTCGCGCCACTGATGATCGTCGGCGTGGTGGTGGCCCTGGCATGCGGCCCGTCGCTCAACGTGCTCGCCGCAGGTCCGGAACTGGCCACCGCGCTCGGCGTCCGGGTCGGGATGATCCGCGGCGCATGCTTTCTCGCCCTGACCCTGCTGGCCGCCGCGGGCACCGCGGCAGCCGGACCGATCGCCTTCCTCGGGCTGGTGGTCCCGCATATCGTGCGGCATTTCACCGGCCCCGACCATCGCTGGCTACTCGTGGCGTGTATGCCCGCGGGCGCCGCGTTGATGCTCGTCGCCGACGTCATCGGCCGGGTGGTCATGCGTCCCGCCGAGGTCCAGGTCGGGGTGATCCTCGCGTTCATCGGCGTGCCGGTCTACATCTATCTGGTGCGTCGCCGCCGGATGGTGCAGACATGACGGCCACCCTCCCCCGCCCCGACGAACTCGTCTGGCCGGTACCGCGCATGCGTATCAAGCGTCGAGGCGTGCTGCTGACGCTGCTGCTGGCGGCGATCGTGGTCATCGCCGCCCTCGTCGAGTTGGCGTCGGGCCCCTATTTCATCCCGCTGGCCGACGTGGCGCAGGTCGTGGTCGGCGGCGGCGACCGCATCGACCGGGTGACCGTGCTCGACTGGCGCATGCCGCGGGTGCTGGTCGGCCTCGGCGTGGGTGTGGCGCTCGGTGCGGCTGGTGCGATCACCCAGTCACTGGCCCGGAATCCGTTGGCCAGCCCCGATTTGCTGGGCGTCTCGATGGGCGCCTCGGCGGCCGCCGTCACCATGCTCGTGCTACTGCCCGCGGGCCTGGTGATCGGCGGGGTCACCATCGGAACACTCGGGGCCGCGTTCCTCGGCGGCATCCTGGTGTCCGTCGTCATCACCGCGCTGGCCTACCGGGGCGGCCTGGAATCGATGCGGTTGGTGCTCATCGGGGTGGGGGTCAATGCCCTGGCCACCGCCGTCATCTCGCTGATGCTGGTGCAGTCGCGTCTGGCGCAGGCCGCCGACGTCGTGTCGTGGCTGACCGGCTCACTGGAGGCCCGTACCTGGGGACAGGTCGTCCCGCTGTGGATCACCATCGGTGTCGGGATGTCGTTGATCGCGTTGGCGGCGTTCGATTTTCGGGTCACCCATCTCGGCGACGCCGTCTCCCGCGCGCTCGGTGTACCGATCCGCACCACCCTGTTGTTGCTGTGGATCCCGGCTGTGGTGATGACCGCGGCGACGGTCGCCGCGGCCGGCCCCATCACCTTCGTCGCGCTGGCCGCACCGCAACTGGCCCGGCTCCTCTACCGCAGCCCCACCCCGCCGGTGATCGGCAGCGCACTGGTCGCGGCCGCGCTCGTTCTCTACGCCGATCTCCTCGCGCGTTACGCCCTGGGATCGGCTCCGGTCGGCATCGTGACCTCCGCTCTCGGTGCGCCGTTCCTGCTCGTCCTCCTCATCCGCGTGAATCGAAAGGTGACCGTATGAGTGCGCCCCCCACCGAGGCACTGGCCGCCCGCGGCATCAGCGTCGGCTACCGCGGCACGCCGGTGATCACCGACCTGGACCTGACCATCCCCCGTGGACGGCTGACCTGCATCATCGGCCCCAACGGCTGCGGCAAATCGACACTGCTCAAAGCACTTTCGAGGCTGATCCCCATCTCGTCGGGACGGGTGGAGATCAACGGGCGGGCGCTCGGCGATCTGTCCACGCGGGAACTCGCCACCGCGATGGCGGTGCTGCCGCAGAGTCCGATCGCGCCGGAGGGAATCCTGGTGGCCGACCTCGTCGCCCTCGGCCGCCATCCCCACCAGAGTTGGCTGCGCCAGTGGTCGGCGGGCGACGGCGATGTGGTGCATGCGGCTCTCGCCCAGACCGGCGTGGCCGATCTCGCCGACCGCACCGTCGATTCGCTCTCCGGCGGACAGCGGCAGCGGGTGTGGATCGCAATGGTGCTCGCGCAACAGACCGACACACTGCTCCTCGACGAGCCGACCACCTTCCTGGATCTGTCCCGCAGCCTCGAGGTCCTCGACCTCATCGACGTCCTGCACACCGAACAGCGGCGGACGGTGGTGATGGTGCTGCACGATCTGGCGCTGGCCTGCCGCTACAGCGACGAGTTGGTGGTGATGCGCGACGGCGCGGTGATCACCCAGGGCGCACCGCAGGACGTGATCACCGAAGAAATGCTCTGGGAGGTGTTCGGTCTGCGTAGCCGCGTCATCGCCGATCCGGTGTCGTCGCGGCCGCTGGTGGTGCCCGTCGGCGAGCGGTGTACCGACGTCGTGCCGGGAGGCCGCACAGAATCACGGGGCCGCGCCGTATGACGCAGCCGTCGCCGGAGCACCACGAGCCCGACGCATCCACGCTGCTGCCGATCGCGACGCCGCGTGAGGTGCTCGCCTACCTCGGCGCCGAGCTGCGTCGGCATCTGCCGCTGAGTATCGGGGTGGTGCTCACCTCGGTCATCGGAGCAGGTGCCTCGCTGGTCGCGGTGCTCGCGCTCGGCTCGATCGTCGACGCGGTCCGGGCGGGCAACGACCGCGGAATCCTCGTCGGCGTCGCGATCGCGGTGGTGATCGCCGCGGTGGTGACCGCCGTGTTCACCGCACTGTCGGAAACGTTGCTCGCCACCCTGATCGCACGCCTGCTGGCCACCATGCGCGAGCGGGTGGTGGCCGCGGTGCTGTGCCTGCCGGTCACCCGGATCGAACGGGCCGGACACGGGGATGCGCTGTCGCGGGTCGGCGCCGACATCGCGGTTCTCGTCGCGGGCTCGCGCACCGCGATCCCCGCGATCTTCAGCTCGTCGGTGCTCATCGTCGTCTCGGTGGCGGGCTTGTTCTCCCTCGACTGGCGGTTGGCGCTGGCCGGTCTGGGCGCCGCACCGGCCTATGTCGCGGCCATGCGCTGGTATCTGCCCCGGTCCTCACCGAAGTATCGCCAGCTCCGCACCGCCGAGGCCGATCACATCGACCGCCTCGTCGGAGGTATCGACGGGCTGACGACGGTCCGTGCCTATGGTCTCGAGACCGCCACCCGCGACCGGATCGACTCCTCGGCCCGCTCGGTACGCGACATCTCCGTCTCGGTGTTCGGGGTACTCGAACGGTTCGTCTCGCGCGAGAACCGTGCCGAATTCGTCGGTCTCTCACTGATCATCGTCGTCGGATGGCTGCTGCTGCGCGCCGGTGACGTCAGCCTCGGCCAGGTGGCCGCGGCCACCCTGCTCTTTCATCGGCTCTTCAATCCGATCGGCGCCATCCTGACCTTCTTCGACGAGGCTCAACGGTCGGGGGCGGCGATGACCCGGGTCGTCGGGGTGATCGACACCCTCGCTCCGGGAACCCGGCCGCATCTGCCGCCCGCCGAGCCGGGGCCGGTGGAGATCGTGGTGCGCGGGCTGCGCCACCACTATCACGCAAGCGGCGCCCCGGCGGTCGACGACGTCGATCTGACGATCCCGGCCGGCACGAGTCTCGCGCTGGTCGGCGCCTCCGGTGCCGGCAAGACGACCATCGCCTCGCTGACCGCCGGGGTGCTCACCCCGATCGGCGCGCCACCGGATGCGATCCGCTACAACGATGTACCGATCTCCGGTCTCGGCGAGGACCGGATCCGCGCGTTCACGAGCGTGGCGACGCAGGAGACCCATGTGTTCGCCGGGACCCTCGCCGACGATCTGCGTCTGGCACGCCCGGACGCCGACGACGAGCAGTTGTGGTCGGCGCTGGCCGAGGTGGGCGCCGATCACTGGGTCCGCGAACTCGACGAGGCCCTCGACACCCGTATCGGCTCCGGCGGCCTCGCGCTCGACCCGATGCGCGCCCAGCAGATCGCGCTGGCACGGCTGCTGTTGCGGGACACGCCGGTGGTGGTTCTCGACGAGTCGACCGCAGAGGCCGGTTCGCGCGGCGCGGCGCGGCTCGAGGCCGCGGCGGCGGCCGTCACCCGCGGACGTACCGCGTTGATCGTCGCCCACCGCCTCAGCCAGTCGGCGGCGGCCGATGCCGTCGCCGTCATCGACGGCGGCCGGGTGGTGGAATACGGCACCCACCGAGAACTCCTCGACGCCGACGGCCGGTACGCCGCGCTGTGGCGCGTGTGGTCGAGCGCCACCGAGCACGACGGGACTCGAGAGGACGGCGCCCGATGAGCCGGACACCCGACCGTGCCGCGGCGGCCCTGCTGCGCGACGCCGTCCGACGCAATCGCGGCGCGGTGGCGGTGGGCTCGGTACTGCTGTGCGTGTACCAGGCCGCCGAGGCGGCGGTGCCGGTGCTCCTCGGCGTCATCATCGATCGAGCGATGACCTCGGGTAGCTGGTGGGCACCGGTGATCTCGATCGCGGCTCTCGGCGCGGTCATCACGTGTGTGTCGGTGTCGTGGCGCACCGCCTATCGCGGGCTGCAGCGGGCCAATGCCGGACACGTGCGCCACCTGCGGGCGATGTTGTCCGCCAAGGTGATCACCGCGCGCGACAACGATTCGCCATTGTCGCGAGACGAGTACGTCACGGTGATCGCCGAGGACACCGCGCAGGCCTCCGACATCATCGAGGTGATCCCGGTGACCATCTCCTCGGCGGTCGGCGTGCTGGCCGGTGCCGTGGTGCTGACGGTGATCGATCCGCTGCTGGGCAGCGTCGCCCTGGTCAGTACGGTGTTGTTGCTGGCCGCACTGAACCTGTTGTCGCGCAAGGTCACCCACCGTACCGAGGAGCAACAGGAGCTCATCGCCCGGGCGACCGGCGCGGTGGCCGATCTGTTGCGCGGACTGCGGCCGCTGAGCGGCTTCGCCGGACGCGGCCCGGCATACGACCGCTACCGCACACTGTCGGCCACCACGCGCAGCCATGCCGAACGCCTGGCCCGGATCTCCGGCGTGTACGAGGGCATCTCCGCCGGCGCCGCAGCCCTTCTCGTCGGCGTGGTCGGCACGCTGGCCGGCGTCCGCGCATTCTCCGGTGACATCTCCATCGGCGATCTGGTCGCGGTGGTCGGACTCAGCCAATTCATCGCCGAACCCCTCGGCCAGCTCAGCCGGATGCCTCGATTCGCCGCGCTGGCACGGGGTTCGGCCCGCCGGGTGGTACTGCTGGGATCCGGGCGCACCGGCGAAGGCGGTGCCCCGGTGACCACCCCGGCGCCGTCGGGCACGGTCCACCGGAGTACGCATCCCGACCTCCTCGTGCAGGTGGACACCACCGAGATCGCCGTGACCGCAGGCGCCCTGGTGGCGGTCGACTGCACCACCGACCAAGCAGCACGGGTGGCCACCGCTCTTGCCGCGGGTCCCGACGCGCCCCCCGAGGCACCGTCGATCTCGGTGCGCGGCACCGAGATCGGTGATCTCGACGCGGCCGGCCTCCGGCGGGTGGTGCTCGCCGATGCGCGGCACCCGGCGATCTTCGGCGGGCGCCTGGGCGCGGTCGTCCACCCCGACGGGACGCACTACGAGCCCGGTTCGGAGCCGGCGGACATCCTCACCGAGTTGGGTCTCGACGAGTTGGTCGACGACGCCGCCGCGCTCCTCGATCATCCGGTCGCCGACCGCGGGGGCAACCTCTCCGGCGGACAACGCCAGCGGGTGGCACTGGCCCGTGCGCTGCATGCGAATCCGGACATCCTGGTGCTGGTGGACCCGACCTCCGCGGTCGACGCGGTGACCTCGGCAATCACCGCCGACACGGTCCGCCGACGCCGGCGGGGAAAGACCACTCTCGTCCTCGCCGCGAGTCCCGCGTTTCTCCGGTTGGCCGACAATGTCGTATCTTTGGGGGACAAACAAAGGCTAGGCTAACCAAATCAGAGGTGTGTGATAGTGAAGCCGATGACCACAACTCGCGACGTGGTGGGCGTGGGGTTCGGCCCGGGAAACCTCGGGCTCGCGATCGCCATGAGCGAATACGACGACGCAGACCAGAACTCTCCACCGCTCGACACGGTGTTCCTCGAACGTCGCCACACGTTCGGCTGGCACCCCGGCATGCTCCTACCCGGGACCAACATGCAGATCTCCTTCCTCAAGGACCTTGTCACCCAACGCAATCCACGCAGCCGATTCACCTTCGTCAACTATCTGGTGGAGAAGGACAGGCTGACCGGCTTCATCAACCGGCAGACCTTCACCCCCGAGAGGATCGAATTCGCCGACTACCTGTCCTGGGCCGCCGACAACGTCGCCGCCGATGTCCGCTACGGCCGCAACGTGATCGGGATCGAGCAGATCGATCCGCATGACGACGACGCCTCGGCGGGAGCACGCTTTCGCGTGGTGACGACGCTGGACGACGGATCGGTCGAGACGTACTTCACGCGTACCGTCGTCGTCGCACTCGGTCTACGAGAACGGTTGCCGGAGTGGGCTGATCGCCCCGAGCTGACCGAGAGCGGCCGGGTGTTCCACAACCACCGCTTCCTCGACCATCTCGACGCGCTGCCGAGCGACATCGCCGGATCGGAGTTCCTGGTCGTCGGCGGTGGGCAATCGGCCGCCGAGGCCATCGACTTTCTCTACACCCGAGGCGCAGGCGTCACCTCCACATTCCACGGTTACGGCTTCGCCCCCGCCGACGACAGCCCCTTCGCCAACCAGGTGTTCGATCCCTCCGCGGTGGACGATTTCTACGCCGCGTCCGAGGATGTCCGCGCCGACCTGCTCAACCGGCACCGCTACACCAATTACTCGTGTGTCGAGCCGCAATTGCTCACCACCCTGCATGATCACCACTACCGCGAATCGGTGACCGGCCAGAGCCGTCTGCGCCTGCGACGATCGACCGCGGTGACCGGGGCCGCGCTCACCGATCAGGGACGCGTGCAGGTGGAGTTGTTCGACCGCATTCATCGCACCCGCGACACCGTCACCGTCGACGCCGTCGTCTGCGCCACCGGATTCACCTCACCCGGGGTCGACGGCATCAGTGCCATCGGTGACACGTGCGTCGTCGGCCGCGACCATCAGGCGGTGGTCGACGGCACCCGCATCGCCGGACTCTTCGTCCAGGGGGCCACCCAGGGCACCCACGGCCTCGGGGCCACCCTGCTCTCCAACATCGCCATCCGGGCCGGCGAACTGCGCTCGGCCATCATTTCCGAACTGGCCCAGCCGGAACCGGCCGAAGCGGAGTTGGCGGCGTCGGGACGGAGTGGGCCGCATCGCTCCCACTCGGGCATGTGACCTCACCCCACCACCCCGACTCGCTATCACCCCCGACATCACAGGGTCCGATTCCACAGGGTCCGATACCACTGTGTCCGTCACCACCACGGGCCGATCAGCCGGCAGCGCATGAACGTGTCACTCGCATGCCGCCGGCTCCACAGAGAGGTTGACGATGAGTTCGCTCGGTTCGAATGTCCTCACCACCATCGCCCCGACAGCTCTACAGGAAATGCGCTCGCGCCTCGGTGACGTGGGAGTGGGGTCCACCGCGGCCACCATCGCACTGGCCACCGCCTGGTGGGCCGCGCGCAGCAGCGCCGTCGACGGTTCACCGGCCCCGGCCGTATCGCTGCGCGTCGTCGACGGTGGCCGCACGACCACCGAGATCAGCACGACACCACTATTCGGATCGAGCTCCCCCGGCGAGGTCGGCCTGGTCGACGTGGCCGGCGGGCTGGATACTGTTGCTGCGCTGCGAAACCGCACGGAGAAGTCCGAGGACACCGCCGTCGTCGCCGAGGTGGGGTCGGTGCGGGTCAGCACCCGCCTCGACGGCGACGGGCTCGGCGTGAGCACCGACGCGCCGGTCTCACCCGACGACCTCACCGACCTCGTCGGCGATCTCGTCACCCACCCCGATCGTCGCCTGGACTCCGTCCGGCCCGACACCGCCGAGCAGCGTCTGCGGCGCCAGCGTCGATGGAATGACACCGATGCCCCGCGGCGGCGACCGGATGTGGTGGAACTGATCGCCGACCACGTGCGGGCCACACCGGATGCGCTTGCCGTGATCGACGACCGGCATCGATTGTCGTATCGCGAACTATGGCTCCGCGCAGCCTCTCTGGCCGATGAACTCGAGGACCGCGGTATCGGTGACGAGGCGCTCGTCGGGATCGCGATGGATCGTGGGGCCGACATGGTGGTGGCCATCGTGGCCGCGCTGATGACCGGTGGTGCGTTCGTGCCGGTCGACCCCGAGTGGCCCGATGCCCGCCGGCGCGACGTCATCGGGCGCGCGCAGGTACGGGTGCTCGTCACCCGTCGCGGCGCGGACTCGCCCCACGACGGCGCGGATGACCCGGCGATCATCGAATTCGACTGCGACGCAGAACTACCCGATCAGGAGGTCGATCCCGCCACGCGACCGATGCGCGGAGCCGGGCTCGCCTATGTCGTGTTCACCTCGGGATCGACCGGAAAACCCAAGGGCGCCATGATCCGGCGTGAGGCCATCGTCGAACGACTGCTCTGGCAACGCGATGAGATCCTCGGGTTCGGCCCGACCGATGCCGCATTGTTCAAGGCGCCGTTGGCTTTCGACATCTCCATCAACGAGATCCTGCTGCCGTTGATCAGCGGTGGCCGGGTGGTGGTCGCCCACGCCGGTGGTGAACGCGATCCACAGTATCTGCTCGATCTGATCGCCCGCGAGCACGTCACCTTCGCCTACCTGGTCTCGTCGATGCTCGACGTGCTGCTCGCGCTGGCCGACGGCGGGTCGCGGCTGGACTCCTTGCGGCACGTCTGGTGCGGCGGGGAACTGTTGACGCAGGCTCTGTTCCGGCGTTTCCGGGAACAACTGCAGATCCCGATGTACCACGGATACGGTCCGGCCGAGGCGACGATCGGTGTCTCCCACGTGATCTATGCCGGCGACGACGACCGCATGGGGCCGTCGATCGGGTCGGCGAACCCCAACACCGCGCTGTATGTCCTTGACGCCGAGCTGCGGCCCAGCGTGGCCGGCGAGCCCGGCGAGCTGTATGCGGCCGGGTTCCTGCTCGGCCGTGGGTATGTGGGCCAGGGCGATCTCACCGCGGCTCGCTACGTGGCCGACCCGTTCGGACGGCCGGGCGAGCGCATGTACCGCACCGGCGATCTGGCGCGGCGCCTCGACGACGGATCACTGGAATTTCTCGGCCGCGCCGACAACCAGGTCAAGGTCCGCGGGATGCGCCTCGAACTCGAGGACGTCGAGGCCGGGTTGGCCGAGCATCCCGATGTGCGAATGCCCTGTGTGACACTGCAGGACGGCCGGCTGATCGGCTACGTCGTCTGCCACCGAGGCCGCCACCCGAGCGGGGCGGACATCCGGGAATGGTCGCGGTCGGTGCTGCCCGACTACATGGTGCCCGCGACGGTGATGGTGCTCGACGCGTTCCCGATGACGGTCAACGGCAAGCTCGATCGGCGCGCGCTACCCGATCCGGACTTCTCCGAAGCGCTCGGCCCGCAGCCAGATCTCGCGGTCGGCGAGCCCCGCGCGGAGGCCTCCCCGGCGCTGGCCGCGGTGACCGCGGCACTCGCCGGAGCTCTCGGTATCGACCGGATCGGTCCCGACACCGACTTCTTCGACGTCGGCGGGGATTCACTGCGCGCCATCGGGGTCCTCGGCGCGCTGCGCCGAGAGGGCTGGAGCGCAACGGTGTCCGATGTCTTCGACGCCCGCACACCACGTGCGCTGGCCGCGCGTGTCACCCGCGCCGGCCACCAGCCCGACCCCGACGACCGGCCGGACGGTGTCGTCGATGCGATGCCGATCATCCGATGGGCGGGCGAGATCGCCGAGCACATCGACGGATTCGTGCAGGCCGTCGAGCTTCGCGCCCCGGACGATCTCGATCAGGCTGCCGCGCAGTCGATCCTGACCGCAACCGTCCGCGCGCACCCGGCACTCGCAGCGACCGTGGTCACCGGACCACGGCTGCACCTGCGGATACCGCGCGCCGAGGAGATCGACGTCGTACCCGTGACCGAATTGGCTTCGGGCACAGCGGACGAGAGCATCGAGCTGCTGACCGGGCAGCTCGATCCGGCGCACGGCGTGGTGCTGGCCGCCGGTCTGCGCGTGGCGGCCGACGGCACCCGCGGACTTCTCGTCGTCATCCACCACCTGGTGATCGACGGTGTGTCCTGGGACATCCTCACCGACGACCTCACACGCGCAATGGCGGCGTGGCGCGAGGGGTTACTCGACGATTCCGGTTCTCCGACAACCAATGTGGACCCTCCGGTGCAGGCCGAGGGCACCTCACTGCGGCGATGGAGCGAACTACTCATTGCGGCCGCGCCCGACATCGAGGCCGACCGTACCTACTTCGACGACGTGCTCGCCCACCCCGACACCCCGCTGGCCGACGACCCCACGGAGCTGACCGCCCGCGTCGCAGACGAGGTGACGCGGGTGCACGAGTTCGGCGGGCCGGGGGCCGAGGCACTGCTCGGTGAGGTCGTCGCCGGATACGCCACCAGCGCCGAAGCGGTGTTGATGACGGCACTGTCGCTGACCTTGGCCCGGTTCCGATCAGAACAACGGGGAGCGGACCACCAGGGGGCGCACGCCCACACCCACAGCGTCGTCGAACTCGAGGGCCACGGCCGCGAGACCCGGCACATCCCGACCCCGGGCGGCGGCGAGGCCGATCTGAGTCGTACCGTCGGCTGGTTCACCACGCTGTATCCGGTGCTCGTCGACCCCGGCGCCGTCGACCTCGACGACCCCGCCGAGGTGAGCCGCGCACTCAAGGCCGTCAAGGACCAGCTGTCGGCGGTGCCCCACCGCGGTATCGGTTACGGCATTACCCGTTATCTCGGCCCAGACCACGGAGACACCGACCACGCCGATGCGGTGCCGGACCGGTCGCCGCAGGTGCTGTTCAACTATCTGGGCCGGGTCGGGGCCGCCGAGGCCAAAGAC
Organism: Gordonia sp. YC-XJ4; assembly: GCF_059511865.1. Classification (NCBI taxonomy): domain Bacteria; kingdom Bacillati; phylum Actinomycetota; class Actinomycetes; order Mycobacteriales; family Gordoniaceae; genus Gordonia; species Gordonia sp. YC-XJ4. The sequence goes on along the minus strand of NZ_CM183447.1, from coordinate 754,782 downwards.
TTCGCGCCGCTGGGTCCGACGGGCCAACTCGGTGAGCGTCGCGACCCGCGGCAACGCCTCCCCCGTGAACTCGAGTTCAACGCCATCACCGAACCCGGCCCCGACGGGGCCGTGCTCCGCACCACGATCTCCTGGGCTGCCGGCCGGTTCGGTGACGACCGGATCGACAGGCTCCTGGACTTGTGGGAGCGCTCTCTGCGGGCGGTATCCGGGATCGCCGCGCTGGCATCGCATTCGGCCGGTGACTTCGCCCTGACCCCGGGCGGCGAGGTGATCCTCGATCAGGACGAACTCGACGCCATCGACGGACCCGGCCTCGTCGACGTGCTGCCGCCGACCCCGCTGCAGCAGGGCATGCATTTCCACAGCATCTTCGACGGCGCACAGTCGAGTATGTATGTGGAGCAACAGATCCTGACGCTGCGCGGAACCCTCGACGTCGAGCGGCTGCAGACGGCGGCCGCGATGTTGTTGCGGCGCCACCCCACCCTGGCCGCGGCGTTCCGGACGACACGGTCGGGTCGGGTGTATCAGCTCCTCGACACCGACTGCGCCGACCGGCTCGAGTTCACCGTGCTCGACCGGACCGCCGAACAGGTGAGCATCGACGAGATCGCCCGCGCCGATCGCGACCGCGGCTTCGATCCCGAGACGGCACCCCTGATGCGCTACACGGTGATCCCCGACGGCGACGACCACGTCGTGGTGCAGACGGTGCACCACCTGATCGCAGACGGGTGGTCGGTGCCGATCGCGTTGCGCGAGTTGTTCGCCGCGTACCGGGATACCGGCTACGGGGATATCGGCTACGGGGATACCACCGGACGCGACCGCACCGAGGTGCCCGCACACCGCCTCGACCGAGGTTTCGCCGGTTACCTGCGCTGGATCGCCGCCCGCCCCCACGACACCGACGTGGCGCGCTGGCGCGACGAACTCGCCGGTCGGCTCCATCCGGTGGTGGTGGCGCCGGGCGCCACGGCGTCGACCACCCTGGCCGAGATGGCGCTCGACGCACCGGAACTCGCAACGCTGGCGGCACGGACCCGTGCGGCCGGGCTGCGCCTCCCCGATGTCGTGGAGGCCGCATGGGGATTGGCGCTGCGCCGAATGACCGGTGTCGACGATGGCACCGACGTGGTGTTCGGTTCGACCGTCTCCGGACGGGACGCACCGGTGGACGGGATCGACGACGCCGTCGGCATGTTCATCAACACCGTGCCCGTCCGCGCGCCGGGCGCGGCGCCCACCCGGCGCGCCCGCGACCTCGTCGATGGTCTCGCCGCACACCACGATCGGGTTCGCGACTGCCTGCACATCGGCCTGACCGACATCGCCCGCACTGCCGGACGGTCGGCGGGAGAGCTGTTCGACACCCTCGTGGTGGTGGAGATCGGCACCGGAGCCGATCAGATCGACACCAGCGGAACGGGTCTGGAGATCGTCGACATCGTCAACGACGGCGCCCCACATTATCCGCTCACGCTGGTGATCACCCCGGACTCCCCTGCACCGCTGCGACTGATCCACGACGAGTCGGTGATCCCTCGCGCTCGCGCCGAACGCATCGCCGCGCACCTCGTCACCGCGACCACGATGCTGCTGACCGACTGCACCGTCGCGGAGGTGAGTTCAGCCCTCGATGCCCCCGTTGATCACGACGAGCACGACGACCGGGATGATGCGACGCTCGCGCACGTGTGGAACTCGGCGGTCCGCGCGCACCATGACCGTCCAGCACTCGGCGACCTGCGGGCCCAGTCGGCCCCGGCCACCCGCACCTACGGCGAGATCGATTCCTCTGCAACAGCACTCGCCGAGCAGATCCGCCGCGCCCTACCCGCCCTGACGGCCGGTGACCCACCACCGCGCGTCGCATTGCTGATCGAGCGCTCGAGCCGCTTCGCCGAGGCCGTCATCGCCGCGGTACTGGCCGGGGTCACCTATGTCCCGCTCGATCCGTACTCGCCGCAGCAGCGCCTCGACCTCATCGTCGACGACTGCCGGCCCGCCCTGATCGTCGCCTCTCCCGACCATGCGGGGCTCGCGAAACGCATCGCCGACGACCACATCCCGGTCCTGTGCCCCGATCCCGACCGGCGCGACTCGCCCGCCGAGCCGGGCGGTGCACTCCCGCAACCACATCGCGTCCGCCCCGACGACCCCGCATACATCCTCTACACCTCCGGCTCCACCGGGGTCCCCAAGGGCGTCGTGGTGACGCACCGCAACGTCGTGTCGCTGCTACGCAACGCCGAGAGCCACGTGGTGACCGGCCCCGACGACATCTGGTGCGTCGCACACTCCTTCGCTTTCGACTTCTCGGTCTGGGAGCTGTGGGCACCACTGCGCGCCGGCGCGCTGGCCGTCGTGGTCGATCACGCGCTGACCCGCATCCCGGCCGATCTCGCCTGCGCACTGCGCGATGCGCGGATCACCGTGCTCAATCAGACTCCGACGGCCTTCGCCGCCCTCGACGCGACCGGCGTGACGCTTCCGGATCTGCGGTACCTGATCTTCGGCGGCGAACGTCTCGAGCCGGCGCTGACCGGCCGGTGGCTGGACCGCCACCCCGATGCGGTGGCGATCAACATGTACGGGATCACCGAGACCACGGTGCACGTCACGGCGCTGGCGATCACCGAAGGGATTCGCGAGGACTCGGGCAGCCCCATCGGCCGTCCGCTCGACGGTCTGGTGACGCATGTGCTCGACGAGCAACTCCGTCCGGTGGCGGTGGGCGACACCGGCATCCTGTACGTCTCCGGACCGCAGGTGTCGGCGGGGTACCACCGGCGTCCGGACCTGACCGCCACCCGATTCGTCGCAAACCCGTTCCGTACCAATCCTTTGCGAGACGGTGGCGACCGCCTGTACTGCTCCGGTGATGTGGTGCGGGTACGGCCCGACGGCGGGATGGACTACATCGGCCGGGCCGATCGGCAGGTACAGGTACGCGGCTTCCGGATCGAGACGGGCGAGGTGGAGGCCGCGTTACGCCGTTCCGGGGTCGCCACCGAGGCCGCCGTGCTGGCCGTCGACACCGCCGACGGTCCGCGCCTGCGTGCAGCGATCGTCGCCGACGGCGCACAAGGCTCCGGTGAGGATCACGCGGCCCGCGCGCGGCGCGCGGCTCGGGAGTCTCTTCCGGCGCACATGGTGCCCGACGAGGTGCTCGTGGTGGATGCCCTGCCGCGCACCGTCAACGGCAAACGCGATGACGAGCGGCTGCGGGAACTACTCGTCACGATCCCCGTCGCCGCGATCCCCGAGATGGCAGCACCGGACAGCGGAGACCCCCACGTCCCGGACACGCGGGTCACCGCCGTGGCGTCGGTGATCGCCGAAGCCCTCGACCTCGACGCGGTCGGCGGCAATGACGATTTCTTCATGCTCGGCGGCGACTCGATCGTGGCGATCAGGGTGGCCAACCGGCTCACCGCGAGCGGCGTCAAGGTGACCCCGCGCGGTGTGTTCCTCGGCCGTACCCCGGCGCGGATCGCCGAACGCCTCGGTACCGATGCGGTGCCCGTCTTGAGCAGTGCGGCAGCGGATTCCGGAACCGGCGTGGCACCCGTGCCGACGCCCATCCTGCTCCGCCAGCACGAGTGGGGATTCCCCGATGACCTGGTGCAGGCACGGCTGGTCCGGACGCCGCAGGGCGTCACCGCCGATCAGCTCCGCACCGCTCTCACCGCCGCCGTCGACGCACACCCGATGCTCGGCGCCGTGATCACCGGCACCGAGGCCGATGCGGCGCTGTCGATCTCGATGCCGGACTCCGGTCCGGCGACGCCGCCGGTGCGGGAGTCGGCGTCGGCCGACCCGGCCGATGCGGTGCGTGAACTGATCGACGACATCAGCCTCGCCGACGGCCGACCGATCGCCGCTGCCCTCCTCGACGCCGGACAGTGCGTGGTGCTGCTGGCCCACCATGCGGTGGTCGACAGCGTGTCGTGGATGGTCATCGTCGACGACCTCGAGCAGGCCCTGCGTGGCGGGCGTCCGGCTGCGGAGCCGAGTTCGTATGCCACGTATGCGCAGCAGGTGATGCGCGCGGCCTACAGCCCCGTCATCGCATCGGATCTCGAGCATTGGCGAGACCTGCACACCACCGAGCCACTGGTCGCGGCAACGGTATTCGACGCACACCGGATCACCACCCACACCGTCGAGGTCGACGGTCCGGAGGTGGCTGTCGTCATCGACGAGGCCGCGTCCGCGCTCGGTGGGGCGGTCACCGAGGTGATCGTCGCCCTCGTGCTCGCGTCGGTCGCACGTCTGCTCGGCACCGAACCCACCCTGCTCGTCGACATCGAAGGGCACGGTCGCCCCGATCCGGGTGAGCCGGTGCGCGGCGGCGACGTGGCGCTGGACTGCGGTCGCACCGTCGGATGGTTCACCCAGATCGCACCGGTGCGGGTGACGGCCCGTACCGACGCCGCGGTGACCTCCCGCGAACTGGCCGCGGCTCTCGCCGATCAGCCGGACCCGCTGGGCTACATGGCCTTACGCCACATCCACGCGCGGACGTCCCGACTGCTCGCCGAGGGCGGAGCACAGATCCTGGTGAATTATCTGGGTCGCGGCGAGAGCCGTGAGGTGTTGCCCACCCCACCACCGTCCGCCCCGCCGCGCACCCCGTACGCCGTCGAGGCCGACGTCTGGGTCAGTGGGTCATCACCGCGCCTGGTGGTGCAATTCGCCGTGGCCGAGTCGATCTCGGACATCGTCGGCCAGGAGATCACCGCCGAAACGATCACCGACGCGGTGCGGAGCAGCGTCGGCGCGCTGGCCGCCGAGATCGACCGGACGGCCGATCGTGGCCCGGTGCCGGTGCCGCCGACGGTGTTGCAGCGGGGCCTGCTGTTCCAGTCGCAGGTCGCGCCGTCGGGGTCCTATCACGCGCAGACCGCGTTGACCTTCGACCGGGAGATCGATCCGGATCAGCTCGCCGAGGCCTTCGCCGACGCCGTCGTCGTGCACCCGGCGATGGGCGCGCGATTCGATCTGAGTGCGGCATCACCCACCCAGTACCTGCCCGGGCGTGACGAGCGCGTGCTGTTGCCGGTCGAGGTCGTCCACACCGACAGCACCTCGTCCGACGAGCATGCCCTGCGGGAACGTGATCGCGCACAGGCGATTCCGCTCGACCGCTCGCCCGCCGCCCGTGCAATCATCGTCCGGCGCGCCGGCCACGGTGACACGGTGTTGTTCACCTATCACCTCGCACTGCTCGACGGGTGGTCGAGGGCGCGTTTCCTCACCGAGTTCCTCGACCGGTTGCGTGATCGCGAACAGTCCGCGGTGCGTACCCCGCGGCCGGCACGGCCCGGATTCGCCGAGGTGGCCACACTGCTGGACGCCCGAGATGACCGGCAGGACCTCGCATTCTGGCGTTCGGCTCTCGGCGGAATGGCCGGGCCGACACTGGTGGGCCGGACCGCGGAGGTCGGCGCACCGGCCCCGGTAGCGGCCGAGGTGTTGCCGCGCAAGATCATCCGCTCCCTCGACGCCACCGAGACCGCCGATCTCCTCGCGGCGGGTCGCGCGCACGGGGTGACGTTGACGGCGTTGGCCACCGTCGCCATGGCGTTGACCCTGCACCGAGCGACCGGTGAGTCCGACGTGATGTTCGGGCTGTCGGTGTCGGGGCGCGACCTGCTGGAGGTGCCCGGCATCGACGAGGTCGTGGGCGTACTCCTCAACACCGTGCCGGTCCGTGTCCAGGTCGACGCGTGGCGTCCGATCCGGGATATGTTGCGCAGCATCTCCGACGCTCGTGCCGCGGCGATGCCGCATGACGGGGCCGATCTCGGTGAGATCCATCGAGAGCTCGGGGTCACCGCCCTCTTCGATTCGCTGGTGGTGATCCAGAACTTCCTCGACCCGGAGGCGGCCCGCGAGACCCGGGACCGGCACGGGATTCTCACCGAGGAGGCCGAGGACTCCACCCACTTCGCGCTGACGTGGGTGTTCACCCCCGGCGACGAGATGACGCTGAAGGTCGAATATCGCGCCGAACTGGTCGACGAGACCACGGCGACGCGGCTGGCCGACCACGCCATGACCGTGCTGCGGGCACTCTCGCGCACCGCGCAGGCGCCGGATACTCCGTTGGCCGCCCTGCCGGAGGCATCCGATCCTGCTGTGTCAGGCCCGAATCCGGCTGCGGTGGCGGCCGCGAACCGGCCGTGGTCGTCGACCGTGATGGACGAGTTCGCCGGGGCCGTGCGCCGCGAACCGGAGTCGGTGGCACTGGTGTGCGGCGCGGTGCGGTGGAGCCTTGGGGAGCTTGCCGATCGGGTCATGCGGCTGGCCGGCCGGCTCGCGGAGGCGTCGGTCGCGCCCGGCTCGACCGTCGCGATCGCCGTTCCCCGCTCCGCCGAGGTGGTCGTCGCCATCCTCGGGGTGCTGTGGTCCGGCGCGCGATACACGCCACTGGATCTCGAACATCCCGACGATCGGCTGCGCGCGATCTGCGACGACTGCGATCCCGACATCGTCCTGGTCTCCGACGAGTCGAGCCAGCGCATGTCGACGGTGGTTCCCGCCGACCGGCTGATGCCGGTCACCGACGATCCCGCGGCACCGGCGCTGGCCGCCTCGCGCGCCCGCCCGGACGGCGACGCGTACGTGATCTATACCTCCGGGAGCACCGGAACCCCCAAGGGCGTCGTCATCGGCCACGCCGGCCTGGCCAACATGCTGGCCAATCACCGGCGTCGGATCTTCACCCCGGCGGTGCGGGCCGCCAACCGGAGATTCCGGGTGGCCCACGCCATCTCGTTCGCCTTCGACATGTCGTGGGAGGAACTCCTGTGGCTCGCGGAGGGTCACGAGGTGCACATCTGCGACGAGGAACTGCGCCGCGACGCCACCGGGCTCGTCGCCTACGTCGCCGAGCACCGGATCGATGTCCTCAACGTCACGCCCGGACAGGCCGATCAACTCGTGGCCGAGGGACTTCTCGCGGCGCAGGCACACATTCCGCCGCTCATCCTGCTCGGCGGTGAGGCGGTGTCGGCCACCCTGTGGGCGCGGCTGCGGGCCACCGCGGGTACCCGCGGCTACAACCTGTACGGGCCCACCGAATACACGATCAACACCCTTGGCGTGGGTACCGACGAGTCGGCCATGCCGTCCATCGGACGGCCGGTGGACAACACCGAGGTGATGATCCTCGACAAGTGGCTGCGTCCGGTGCCCGACGGGGTGGCCGGCGAGTTGTATGTCACCGGTGTGGGATTGGCTCGCGGCTACCTCCATCTCGCGGCCCGGACCGCCGCGACGATGGTGGCGTGCCCGGCCGGCGCCGCGGGTGAGCGCATGTATCGCACCGGAGACCTGGTGCGGCGTAACAGCGACGGCCTGATCGACTATCTCGGTCGCACCGACGACCAGGTGAAGATCCGCGGCCATCGGGTCGATCCCGCCGAGGTGTCGGCGGTGGTGCTCGAGCGGTTCGCCGACCATGTCCGCGATGCGGTGACCATCGCCCGTGACGGGGTGTTGTGCTGTCATCTGGTGGCCGACACCGACGATCCGGCTCACCTGACGACCCTGGTGCGCGACGGCTTGCGTGACGCGCTGCCCGACTACCTGGTGCCCACCCGATTCTCGGTGCAGGAACGGATTCCGTTGACACTCAACGGCAAGATCGACCATGCCAAGCTCGGCGCGGGAGACCTCGTCGAGTCCGGCGGCCGCCCGCTGGCCGGGCCGCAGGAGGAACTCGTCGCCGACCTGATGGCCGAAGCCCTCGACTGCGACGATGTCGACTCCGATGTCGACTTCTTCGCGGTCGGCGGGCATTCGATGTCGGCGGTTCGTCTGGCCGCGCTGCTGCGGGGCGAGTTCGGGCGACCGGTCTCGGTGCGGGAGGTCTACGAGCTTCGGACCGTCTCGGCGATGGCCGCCGAATTCGGTTGAGACACAATGACTGCGACCAGGTGGTCACAGCACGTTCAGTGCCGTGTGGTGAGCTCGTCGCAGAGGTCACGGACCAGCGCGAGCCGCCACACGGCATGATCGTGGCCGCCGTCGATGACGCGCATGGTCGCCCGGGCGCCGCGGTCGGCGAGCGCGGCGCGCACCGCGTCGATGTGCCGGTGCATGGCGGGCTCGCCACTGCCGACGGTGAACCGGAACGAGCGGGCCGGCGACGAGAGGTCGAGCGTGTCGTCGTCGAGTTCTCCGAGGACCGCACCACCGTCCGGCCCGTCGAGTGGCCCGCCCGCCGCCGGCGCCGGCCACCAGAACGAGGGTGATTGTGCGACAACGGCATCGATGCCCTGTGTCGCCGAGCCCGCGCGCGCGGCGGCCACCGCGGCACGCACCGCGGCGATTCCGCCGAGGCTCTGCGCGGCCAGGACGGTGTACCCGCGACGCAACCCCCGCCCGACGAGAACGGCGTCCACGGCGGCCAGCACCGACGTCGCCACCGCGGATGCCGTTGCCGCTGAGGTCAGTTCGTCCTCCCGCGCCGACCGGTCGAGCGGTGCGGGCAGGTAGGCCAGTGCCACCGAGTCGAGCACCGACACCCACTCGGACGATCCGGCCGCCGCGGCGGCCAGCGCGGACGACAGCGGATACAGGTGCAGCCAGTCATCGCCGTCGAGCAGCAGCACCACCGGGACGACGCCGTCGGCGGCGGGCCGTCGCGGAGCGCTCAGGTGCATCGTCGCGCGACGGCCGAGGACACCACGATCGAGTCGAATGCGCTGCGGGCGAGAGCTTTCCGCGGCCTCCTCGACCGAATCGGCCGAGTCCGGTCGCCACAGGTCCACCCCGTCGAGCCCCGACCGCGGCGCGTGCGGATGGGTGAGCAGCGACACCAGCCCACCCGGGCTGTCGGCGTTGAACGGATCGGCGCCGGGTGCATCGTCACCGAGTGCGATGCGATAACTGGTTGCCGGAAAGGTGATCTCGACGCGGGCGACGCCGGGCGCCTCGGGCAGCGGCAACGACGCGCCACCCACCAGCGCCGCGAGATCGCTGGCCGCGATCGGCACGAACCCGACCGGCGGACCGCCGTCCTCGCGGACAACGGTGCCGCCGCGCGCGTCGAGGTCGGTGATCAGCAAGGCCTCGGCACTTCCGTCGGGCAGGACGCGATACCGCGGCCAGCACGGCGATCTGCGCTCGTCCACGAGATCGAAGACCACCCCGGGGTGCGGTGTGAGCAGGTCAGCGGAGACGGGCATTTTGACCCTTTCGTGGAATTGACTCATAAGCTAAGGCTCCACTAACCTACCGTGGTGCGCGTAGTGACCTTCGGTTATCAGACCTGGGGACACCGGACTCTCACCGCGGCCCTGAAATCGGGGCACGACGTCGTCCTGGCCGTCACCCATCCCACCAGCTCCCACCCCTACGAGCAGATGTTCAGCGACTCCGTCGAGGATCTCGCACAGGCTCACGGTGTACCGGTCCACGTGGCCCAGCGGGCCGACGACGCCCTGATCGACGCGGTGCACCGGGCCAAGCCCGACGTGATCCTGGCCAACAACTGGCGGACCTGGTTGCCCAAGAGCGTCTTCGATCTACCCACCCACGGCACCCTCAACGTCCACGACTCCCTGCTGCCCGAGTACGCGGGATTCTCGCCGGTCCTCTGGGCCCTGCTCAATCGGGAGAGCCGCGTCGGGGTGACTGTCCACCGCATGGACGAGACACTCGACGGCGGCCCGATCGTGGCGCAGCAGTCGATCCCGGTGGGACCGACGGCCACCACCACCGAACTCGTGGCGGCCACCACCGAGTTGATCGAACCCCTGGTGCTCTCGACGCTGTCGGCCCTCGCCGACGGCACCCTCACCGATCACCACCAGGACCCGGCTCGCGCCACCTATTTCCACAAGCGCTCCGACCGCGAGTCCCGGATCGACTTCACCGCGAGCGCCGCCGACATCGAGCTGTTGGTGCGCGCCCAGTCCGACCCGTACCCGAACGCGCACTTCCGATTCCGCGGTGAGCGGCTGCGGGTGATCCGCGCGCATGTGTCGCGGGGCCGCTTCGGCGGCACCCCCGGACGCGTCACCGTCGAGTGTGAAGGCGGCATCGCGGTGGTGTGCGGCTCCGACGCCCCCAATCGTCCGGCCCCGGCGATCGTCCTCGATCGTCTGCGGCTCGACGACGGCCGGGAGGTACCGGCCACCGAGTACTTCGGCACGCGTGCCGGTTATGTGGACGAAATCTGATCGGCTTCGCCGAGAGAACACAGGAGATATGGTGACGTTCAACAAGATACGTGGTGGCGCTGTCCTGATGGCGCTCGTCGCCCTGGTGGCGGCGCTCCTCACGGCCTGCGGCTCGGATTCCGACGACTCGTCGTCGAGCGCGGCGCCGGCGGCCGAGCAGGGTGCACTGCCGGCGACCATCACCCACAAATTCGGTTCCACCGAGGTCACCGCGGTACCCAAGCGCGTGGTGTCGCTGGGCTACACCGACCAGGATGCGTTGCTGGCGCTCGGCGTGGTGCCGGTGACGGTGCGCAACTGGGACGGCATGACCACCACCAAGGGCGCGGCGGTCGGCGCGTGGGCCACCGATCTGCTCAAGGGCCAGAAGCCGGAGATCTACAACGCCGAGGAGATCGATCCGGAAGCCATCGCCGCGATGAAACCGGATCTGATCGTCGCCGTCTACTCCGGTATCGACAAGGACACCTATGACGCGTTGTCCAAGATCGCCCCGGTGATCGCCCAGAAGGCCGACTACGCCGACTACGAGCAGCCGTGGGACGTGACCACCGAGGAGATCGGTGCCGCTGTCGGACAACCCAAGAAGGCTGCCGAGCTCGTTGCAGGCGTGAAGAAGAAGATCACCGACCTCGGTGCCGCCCACCCGAATTGGAAGGGCAAGACGATCAGCGTCGCCACCTACGACGGCAGCGCACTGTCGGCGTTCTCCGCGGCCGATCCCCGCACGCAGTTCTTCACCTCGCTCGGCTTCGCGCCGAACACCCAGGTCGATCAGGCCGCCGGGGACAAGTTCTATGCGACGCTGTCGCTGGAGGAAGCCCGCAAGCTCGACACCGACGTGATCGTGTGGGATCAGCTGTCCTACGCCCCCAAGGGCAAGCAGACGGTCCTGGACCAGAGTGCGCTGGCCAACCTGCCCGCGGTCAAGGACAACCACAGCGTCTACCTCGAGGGTGAACTCGAGAAGGCGTTCGGCTGGCAGACCGTGCTCAGCCTCGGTTACGTCGTCGACAACATCGGGACGCCGCTGGCGCAGGCCGCCGGCTAGCGCTCACGGCCTCCCCTCGACGAGGGCCCGTACCGTCACCTCTCCCCGAGGTCTCGGTACGGGCCCTTCTCGTACTCCGGACCAGTCGTTCTGCCTCGGTTCTGGACATCAAGTTCACTTGAAGTTCTAACCTGGCTGCCATGAGCATGGAATCGGTCGCGTGGGACGTCATGTACAAATCGATGACCTCCCCCGACGGCACGCCCCGCAGCCCCGATCGGCGCGGCACACTGCGCCGGATCGGCGGCTTCGCCCGCCCGCATGCCCGCCGGATCGTCGCCTTCTTGGTGTTGTCGATCTTCACCGCCGTGCTGACGGTGGTGACACCACTGCTGGCCGGGCACGTGGTCAACCTGATCACCGCACAGGATTCCGGCGCCGCCGCGGCCATCGCGGGCTTCGCCGGCCTGATCGCCGTGATCGCGGTGGCCGAGGCGGCCGCGTCGGTGGTGACGCGGTGGCTCTCGGCCAACATCGGCGAGGGTCTGATCCTGGATCTGCGCCGCGCGGTCTTCGACCACGTCCAGCGCATGCCCGTCGCGTTCTTCACCCGCACCCGCACCGGCGCCCTGGTGAGCAGGCTCAACAACGACGTCATCGGCGCCCAACGCGCGTTCAGTGACACGCTCTCGGGGGTGGTGTCGAATCTGGTGACGCTGGTGCTGACGCTCGGCGTGATGATCGCGATCAGCTGGCAGATCACAGTGCTGGCGTTGATCCTGTTGCCGGTCTTCGTCATTCCGGCCCGCCGCCTCGGCAAGCGGATGGCGGCGTTGTCGCGGGAGGCCGCCGAACACAACGCCCGCATGTCCACCCAGATGACCGAACGGTTCTCCGCTCCGGGAGCGACACTGGTCAAATTGTTCGGACGTCCCGAGCAGGAGTCGGCGGAGTTCGCCGACCGCGCGGATCGTGTGCGCGACATCGGGGTTCGGCGCGCGATGCTGCAGACGGTGTTCATGACGGCGCTGACGTTGGTCTCGGCGCTGGCGCTCGCGTTGGTGTACGGACTCGGGGGCTGGCTGGCCGTACACCAGCACCTGTCGGCCGGGGCCGTCGTCTCCCTGGCCCTGCTGCTCACCCGCATGTACGCGCCGCTGACCGCGCTGGCCAACGCCCGCGTCGAGATCATGAGTGCGCTGGTCAGTTTCGAGCGGGTCTTCGAGGTGCTCGACCTGCGACCACTGATCGTCGACAAGCCCGACGCCGTCGACGTCCCCCGCTCCGACGCCGGGGTGTCGGTGCGCTTCCGTGACGTGTCGTTCGCCTACCCGTCGGCCGACAAGGTGTCGCTGGCCTCCCTGGAAGAGGTTGCGCAACTGGATAATCGGGGCGGCCAGACGGTGCTGCACCACATCGACCTCGACGTCCCCGCCGGCGGCGAGCTCGCCCTCGTCGGCAGCTCCGGCGCGGGCAAGTCGACCATCGCATCGCTGGCCACCCGCCTCTACGACGTCGATGACGGCGGTATCGAGCTCAACGGCGTGGACCTGCGTGACCTGACCGCCACCACCGTGCATCGCACCGTCGGGCTGGTCACCCAGGACGGTCACCTGTTCCACGACACCGTTCGCGCCAATCTGGTTCTGGCACAGCCGGACGCATCCGACGACGAGATCTGGGAGGCACTGCGCCGGGCCCGACTCGACGAATTGATCGCGTCGCTGCCCGAGGGACTCGACACCGTCGTCGGCGAACGCGGCTACCGGCTCTCCGGCGGTGAGCGGCAGCGGTTGACAATCGCGCGGCTGCTCCTGGCGAAACCGTCGGTGGTGATCCTCGACGAGGCCACCGCACATCTGGATTCGACGTCGGAGGCCGCGGTCTCCGAAGCCCTCGGCGAAGCCCTGGCCGGACGCACCTCCATCGTCATCGCGCATCGCCTCTCGACGATCCGCGCCGCCGATCAGATCGCCGTCATCGAGGACGGCCGGATCGTCGAACGCGGTGACCACCCCACGCTTCTCGCACGAGGCGGTCGGTACGCACAGCTCTATCGCACCCAGTTCGCCGCCGACGACGACGAGGCGTGCTGCGCGGCCGGGGCGTAGGGCGTTTGGCGGTTCCGCGGGTTCAGCTCTCGGGTGCGCGGCCGGTCGTGCGCCGCGCGATCAGTGTCGGCGGTAGGACGATATCGCTCACCGCATGACCGCCGAGCTGACCGACGGCCTGCGCGACGACCTCATGCGCGAGTCGGTCGGTGTCCTGGGCAATCGTGGACAGGTCGATATGCGCGAGTCGTGACAGCCGGGAGTCGTCGTAACCCATGACCGAAATGTCCTCGGGCACAGACTTGCCTCGGCGGACGAGCACGTCGAGGACGCCGATCGCCACGCGGTCGTTGAAAGCCATGACCGCCGTCGCCGTGTCGCCCTGATCGAGAAGCGCGGTCATGGCGCTGACACCGTCGGTCTCGGCGGAGCCCCCGTGCACCACTCGCCCGTCGATTCCCAGTTCTGTTGTACGCCTGAGGAACCCGGACACCCGGTCGCCGCTACCCGGCGCGTCCCCGCCGTCGATGTAGGCGATACGGCGATGGCCGAGGACGGCCAGGTGATCCACCCCGAGGATGATCCCGAGGTCGTCGTCCATGCGGACCGCTCCCACCGTGTCGACCCCGGGCGCGCGGGCGACCACCTGGACCGGAACACGGTGGGCCAGGTCCCCGAGATCAGCAGGCCCCAACCGCGAACCGAGAAGGATGAGCGCTTCGCATCGTTCGCGTACCAGCGCCTCGATGGCCGTCTTCTCATCCCGAGTCGGTGCGATCCCGCTGAGCACAAGGTCGTAGCCGCGGTCCGTCATGGCCGGATACAGCTGTTCGACGAGGTCGCCGTGAAAAGGCTGTTGCAACTCGAATGTGACACCGAGCAGACCGGATCGGATCTGCCGAAGCTTTTGTGCGTGCCGGTCGGGGACGTAGCCGAGTTCGTCGGCGACGCGTTTGATCCGTTCACGTGTGGCCTCACTCGCTCCGGGCACCTCCCGGAACACGATCGAGACCAGCGCCGTCGAGACCCCGGCCGCCGCGGCGACATCGGCCATCGTCGGTCGCCCTGAGGCCATCGGCCGCTCCCTCGCTCGCATGTGTTCCCACCACCGTCCGTCCATCATGATGCACCCCGACCCTGATGTGTCCGTCGGGCGCTTGACCCTCCCGGAGTGATGTGGCTAACATCCCTAGAACGTACTACTAGAACGTACTAGTCGACGTTGGTCCGCCCACAGGAGAGAGCCATGACCCCGCAGTCCCCATCGCAACCATCACCGCAGCGACCGACCCCGGTACGCGTCGCCCTGATCGGCGCCGGCCGCATCGGATCGAGCCACGCCGAGTTGATCGCCCGGCACGTTCCGGGCGCCGAACTCGTCGCCGTCGCCGACCCCACCCCCGCCGCCGACGCCCTCGCCGAACGACTCGGTGTCGACTGCGAACATTCGGCGCAGGCGGTGCTCGCTCGTCCCGACGTCGACGCGGTGCTGATCACCACACCGGCGCGCACCCACACCGACCTGGTCGTCGAGGCCGCGGCCGCGGGTAAGCACGTCTTCGTCGAGAAGCCGATGGCCGTCACACTCGCCGACGCGGACCGCGCGATCGCAGCCGCCACCGACGCCCGCATCGTCCTGCAGGTGGGCTTCAATCGGCGTTTCGCCCCCGGCTTCGTCGCCGCCCGCGAAGCGATCGACGCCGGTCGCATCGGCACCCCGCACCTGCTCCGGTCGCTGACCCGCGACCCCGGGCCGTTCACCGCCGACCCGGCACGCATCCCGCAGTGGACGATCTTCCTGGAGACACTGATCCACGACTTCGACACGCTCTGCTATCTCAACCCGGGGGCCGCACCCGTGACGGTCACCGCTCACGCCGACGCACTCGTCCGGCCCGACGCGAAGTCGTCTGGACACCTCGATACCGCCGTGGTCACCATCGTCTTCGACAACGGTGCGATGGCGACCGCCGAAGCGAGCTTCTCCGCCATGTACGGCTACGACGTGCGCGGTGAGGTCTTCGGTTCCGGCGGGATGGTCACCGCAGGCGACATCCGCCGCACCGATATGACGTGCTATTCCGCTGACGGCATCGCCGTCGACACCGCCCGACGCGACACCGACCTGCTCCGATCGGCCTACCTCGCCGAGCTCACCGCATTCACCGACGCGGTTCGGAACGGAGAGTCGTCTCTGGTCGGCGGCAACGACGCCCGGACCGCACTGTCGATCGCGCTCGCCGCGATCCGCAGCGTCGAAACCGGTTCGACCGTCACCGTCTCCGCCATCGAGAACTCCACGGGGGTGGCGGCATGAGCGTCCGTCTGGCCGCGTGCGCGGAAATGCTCTATCTGGATCAGCCCTTCGGTGACCGCGTCAAACGGATCACCGAACACGGCATGCTCGTCGAGATCTGGGACTGGGCGACCAAGGATCTCGACGCACTAGCCGCCTCCGGGGCCGAATTCTCTTCGATGACCGGCTATTTGCGAGGCGATCTCACCACCGACGACGGCATCGCCGAGCTCCTCGCCACAGCCGCGGAGTCGTTGATCGCCGCACAGCGGTTGGACTGCCCACGGCTGAACCTGCACGGCACCGGTCTGGGCGAGCGCGGGCTGCCGGTACATCCCGTGGAGGTGGTCACCCCCGCAATGTGGCTGCGCGCCGCCGACACGCTGCGGCGTATCGCCGAACTCGGCGCAAATGCGGGACGCGTGTTCGTCCTGGAGAATCTGAATCTCGCGGTCGATCACCCCGGCACGCCGTTCGCCGCAGCCGCCGACACCCTGGCCCTCGTGCGGGCCGTCGATCACCCGAATCTGCGCCTGAACCTCGACCTCTATCACGCGCAGATCGGCGAGGGGAATCTCATCGAACTCGTCACCGAGGCACTGCCGTTCATCGGTGAGATCCAGGTCGCCGACGTTCCCGGTCGCTGCGAACCCGGCACCGGCGAGATCAACTACCGCGGCGTCGCCGCAGCCCTCAACCGCATCGGATACGACGGCGTCGTCGGGCTCGAGGCATGGGCCCGCACCGATTCTGATGCTGCGCTCGACGCCTTTCGCGCCGCTTTCACCCCCGCTCTCTGAGCACAGCCCACACTCATCTTCCGAGAACTGGAATACCCATGTCCCACAACCTCTCTGCAAAGGCAGAGCACGCCCTCCCGCCGCTCCGGCCCGGACCTCATCAACGCCGGCTGGACCTGATCGCGGTCGTCGCGACGTTCGGCGGATTGCTCTTCGGTTATGACACCGGAGTGCTCAACGGCGCACTCGAACCGATGACGCGCGACCTCGGTCTGACCTCGACCACCGAGGGCCTGATCGGCGCCGCACTTCTCATCGGCGCGGCCGTCGGCGCCCTGGTCGGCGGCCGGATGAACGACGCCCTCGGCCGCAAGAAGACCTTGACCATCCTCGCCGTGGTCTTCTTCGTCGGCACCTTCGGCGCCGTGTTCGCCCCCGACCTCGGCGTCATGCTACCCGCGCGTTTCATCCTGGGACTGGGCGTCGGCGGTGCGTCGGTCACCGTGCCTGTCTATCTCGCAGAGCTCGCTCCCACCGAGAGACGCGGGCGACTCGCCGGTCGCAACGAACTCGTCATCGTCACCGGCCAGCTGCTCGCATTCGTGATCAACGCCATCATCGGCAACATCTGGGGCGACCACGACGGCGTGTGGCGATACATGCTCGCTGTCTGTGCCATCCCGGCCGTCTTCCTGTTCGTCGGCATGCTGCGGATGCCGGAATCCCCACGCTGGCTCATCTCGCAAGGCCGCCACGACGACGCGCTCGCCGTGCTCATGCAGGTGCGGACAGAGGACCGCGCGCGAGCCGAGATGGCCGAGGTCGAAATTCTCGCCGAAGAGGAAAAGGAATCTCAGACAGGCGGTTTCGCCGATCTTGCGGTTCCATGGGTGCGTCGCCTCCTGATCGCCGCCGTCGGCCTGGCGATCGCGCAACAATGCACCGGTATCAACTCGGTCCTCTATTACGGCCAGCAGCTGCTGATCACCGCGGGCTTCGACAAAGGCACCGCCCTGGTGGTCAACGCGGCCGTGCCCGGCGCGCTCGGAGTCATCGGATCGGTCATCTGCCTGTTCGTGCTCATCGACCGGGTGCCACGACGCAAGCTGATCATCAGCGGTTTCATCGCCACCACCGTGTGCCACGGCCTGATCGTGACCGCGGCGACTTTCTTGCCGGAGGGCACCCTCAAGGCCTACCTGATCCTGGCTCTCATCGGCCTGTTCGTCTTCTCCATGCAGACCATGCTCAATGTACCTGTGTGGGTGTGCCTTTCGGAGATGTTCCCACTGCGCCTGCGCGGCTTCGGTATGGGTGCAGCGGTTCTCATGCTCTGGGTGACCAATGCCGTTCTCACCTACGGATTCCCGATCATGCTCAACCTCACCGGACTTACGGGCTCGTACCTCGTGTTCTTCGTCCTGGGCCTGATCTGCATCGGCTTCTTGTGGAAGATGTTGCCCAACACCAGCGGAAGATCTCTCGAAGAACTCGAGGAACACTTCGCGCGCGGCGAGTTCCCCCGCTCGTGACCCCATCGATTCCCCATCCCCCACCCCTTCCTCGGAGATACCCATGACCATCATCGTTGCCGTAGCACACAGCGCGGAGGGCCGAGCGGCGCTGGCCGCCGCAGCCGACGAGGCCCGGCGCCTCGACACCCCGCTCGTCGCCGTCAATCTCGGGCTCACGCCACTGGACGCCACCGCACTCGCATCAGATCAGCAGATCACGGTCGTCGATCGGGTCGGGCGTGACGACCGCGATCCCGTCGACGCGGTGCTCGACGAGATCTCCGATCGACACGCCACCCGCCTGGTGATCGGTGTCAAGCGACGCACACCCGTCGGAAAACTGATGCTGGGCAGCATCAGCCAACGCCTCCTGCTGAAATCGCCGATCCCCGTGCTGGCAGTGAAAGCTGCGCCCGAGGACGACAACGACATCGAGGGGAATGGGGGCGACTGAGGAGGCTAGGAGTCCTCGTCGTCCGCGGGCTGTGCGGGCGGGGTGAGCCGCGCCTTGCGGTAGGTCATCACGAGCATCGCGATGTTCACCACGATCAGGACGATGCCGAGGGTGACCCACAGCCACCGGCCGTCGCGCCACCACATGTAGGTGAGGAAGCCGACGCAGACCATCACGATGATCGCCCCGATGGTCACCATGCCCCGCGAGAAGGTCTGCGCGGCGCTCTGGAACTGGTGATCGGTCATGATGACGCCGACCCTCCTGGTCTGTGGCTCGGGAAGTACTCAGTGCCCGATGACGATCGTCAACGCGATCGCCACCGCAATCACCACTATGGCAGCGACCACCACCAGCAGATGCGAGGACCCCGGCATCGGGCCACCCTCACGCAGCGCACGATCGGTCCGGCGCCACCGCCAACCGCCCATGACTGCGATCGCACACCCGAGCGCCACCATCACCAGGCCGAGCGTCGTCTCCAGTGTGCGATCGGTGATGTCGGGGGCGACGTAGACGATGGCGACGCCACCGGCCAGAAATCCCAGCGACGTCCGAACCCATGCGAGCAGCGTCCGCTCGGCCGCCAGCGTGAACCGCGCATCTGGCGCGCCGGGAACGTGCGCGGGCTGGTCCCGCTCGTCATCCGGCCCACTTGTTCTCTCGGTCGTCAGCGCTCTTCGCCTCTCGGATCGCGCGGCCGGCGAACTCGGCCGACACCTCGATGGCCTCCAGTGTCTCCCGATGATGCGAACCGAAGACCGGGAACGCGTGAATCTGCCACGAATAGCTGTGCGCCTCCGCCCGGACCCCCGCCTCGTCGAGATTCTCGACGAGGTCGATGACATCGGGTTCGAGCAGTTCGTTCTCCGCGGTGATCATGATGGTCGGGGGGAAGTCCTCCAGCTCGAGGTCGGCGATGCGGCGCACCCCGGTGAAGGCGACCGGGCCGCGCAAGAAGTGCGGCGCGAGCTTGACCAGCTGAGACAAGGGGATGTAGGCATCGGAACGGCTGCTGCGGTCGGGATTGTCGGCCAGATCGAGATCCAACAGCGGCGAGAACCCGATCAGCGCTGCAGGTGCCGGGAGTCCTTGTGCGGCAGCCCCTTCGACGACCTTGGCGGCCAGGAATCCACCCGCCGAATCGCCGGCGACGACGACGCGTCGGTATCCGCGTTCGGTCAGCAACTCCCGGTAGGCCGACATCGCGTCGCTGACCGAGGTACCGACCCCGGCCGCGGGCAGCTGCCGGTAGACGAGGGAGAACACCGGCACCTCGCAGGCGCGCGAGAGTCGCGCCGCGATCGACCGGTGCGTCCCCACCCCGCCGACGACGAAGGCGCCGCCGTGCAGGTAGAGGATCGCGGTGTCGGAGTCCCGGCGTGAGGGGCCGGTGGGCAGGATCACCTCGGCCGGCCGGTCACCGAGGCGAATCTGCTCCCGGACGACGTTGTGCGGTTTGGGCCCGACGGCGAACATGCGATCGATGAGGAAGAGTCCGGCCATACCCTCCCGGTTGAGCGGCCACAGCGACAGCAACGGTTTCAGGAACAGCCGGCTGCCCACCCAGATCGGATACGAGAGCGCGCTGGCCTTGCGGTGTTGGACGATCGGCATACCGAATACCTCCTGTGCCGGCGTCGGGCGGGTCCGATGGGGCATGACCGGTGTGGACGGGTCAGCTCCAACCTCTGGTGTAAGCGAACCTACACCGAGATCAGAGTTCGTTCCGGTTGTTCGGCAGCCTTTGCGTGCAGGGTCACCGCGGGCGGGCGAACGGAGACGATCGACACCTTCCGTTCACCCGTGTCCGGCGCAACTCGTCGACGAGTCGCGATATATTTCTCGTTCCATGTCTAGACAACGGTGGTGAGTGTGGAGATCCCAGCACAGTATTTGCTGTCGTCGCAGGCCAGCGACCCGCGAACACTCTGTGACATCCTCGACGAGACCGCCGCCCGATACCCCGATGCGCCCGCGATCGACGACGGTGAGCGGGTGTACAGCTACGCGCAACTGCGCGCGGTGATCCGCCGCGGCGCCGACCGTCTCGCGGCGGCCGGGGTGCGGCGCGGCGGGCGTGTCGGTATCCGGATGCCGTCGGGGTCGCGGGACCTCTACACCGCGATCCTCTCGGCGATCTACGCCGGTGCGGCGTATGTGCCCGTCGATGCCGACGACCCCGACGAGCGCGCCGAACTCGTCTTCGGCGAGGCCGGGATCGACGTGCTGATCGACGCCGACGGCGTGCACCCGACGTCGACTCCCGAGGAGTCCAACGCGACGCCCGGTGATGCCGGCGCCACTCGTCCCACCACCGCCGACGACGCGTGGATCATCTTCACCTCCGGATCGACCGGGACCCCGAAAGGTGTTGCGGTGACCCATCGCAACGCCGCGGCCTTCGTCGACGCCGAAGCGCGGCTGTTCCTCACCGACGAGCCGATCGGCCCGGGCGACCGGGTGCTGGCCGGATTGTCGGTGGCCTTCGACGCCTCGTGCGAGGAGATGTGGCTGGCCTGGCGCAACGGCGCGTGCCTGGTACCCGCACCGCGATCGCTCGTCCGCAGCGGAATGGACCTGGGCCCGTGGCTGGTGGCGCGCGACATCACCGTGGTGTCCACCGTCCCGACACTGGCGTCGCTGTGGCCTCCGGAGGCTCTCGAGGCGGTGCGTCTGCTGATCTTCGGCGGGGAGGCGTGTCCACCGGAACTCGGTGAGCGGCTTGCTGTTCCGGGCCGCGAGGTGTGGAACACCTACGGGCCCACCGAGGCGACGGTGGTGGCCTGTGCGGCACCGCTGGGTGGAGAGGGACCGGTGCGGATCGGATTACCGCTTCCCGGTTGGGATCTCGCGGTGGTCGATGCCGACGGCCGGCCGGTCGCCGAGGGCGAGATCGGCGAACTCATCATCGGCGGCGTCGGACTGGCCCACTACCTGGACCCGGCCAAGGACGCCGAGAAGTACGCGCCGATGCCCACCCTCGGCTGGGAGCGCGCCTACCGCAGCGGCGATCTCGTCCGACTCGACGCGCAGGGCCTGGTCTTCCAGGGGCGCGCCGACGATCAGGTGAAGGTCGGCGGTCGGCGCATCGAGCTCGGCGAGATCGACAATGCGCTGCAACACCTCCCGGGGGTGAGCGGTGCAGCAGCGGCGGTACGCCGATCGGCGGCCGGCAACGCACTGCTCGTCGGCTACCTGGTCTCCACCGACCCCGACTTCGACGTCTCGGCGGCACATGCCCTGCTCTCCGAGCGACTGCCGGCGCCGATGGTGCCGCGACTGGCACTCGTCGACGAACTGCCCACCCGAACCTCCGGCAAGGTCGATCGCAATGCGCTGCCCTGGCCGTTGCCCGGGGCGGGCACCGACGACGACGATGACGCCGACGACTTCACCGCCACCGAACAATGGCTCGCCGACCGCTGGACCGACGTCCTCGGCGCACGCATCACCAGCCTCGACGCCGACTTCTTCACCGAGGGCGGCGGATCGCTGTCCGCGGCGCAGCTGGTGACCGCGCTGCGGGAACGGTATCCGCAGGTCACCGTCGCCGACCTCTACGATCACCCGCGGTTGGGATCGCTGGCGCGGATGCTCGACGCGATCGCGCCGGCCACGGTCGTCGTCGAACGCGAGGTCACCCCGACCCCGCGTCGTACCGGTATCGCCCAGATCCTGCTGTCGGTGCCGCTGACCACGCTGACCGGTCTGCAGTGGGCGACGTGGCTGGGCGTGACCAACAACGTCGCGGGCGCCGCGGCCCGCGCGCTCGATGTCTCGGTGCCGTGGCTGGTCGAGGTGAACTGGTGGGTGGTGATCGTGGCCTTCGCGATCTTCATCACCCCGCCGGGCCGGATGCTGATCGCCGCGGCCGGAGCGCGGGCACTGCTGGCCGGTGTCACCCCCGGCGACTACCCGCGTGGCGGATCGGTACACGTCCGGCTGTGGGTGGCCGAGCGACTGTTGGAAGCCGCGGGCGCGGCGAACATGTCCGGTGCGCCGTGGATGATCTACCTGGCCCGTGCGCTGGGCTCGAGCATCGGCCGCGGCGTCGACCTGCACACCATCCCACCGGTGACCGGCATGCTCACCGTCGGCGAGGGCGCGTCGATCGAACCCGAGGTCGACCTGTCGGGATGGTGGATCGACGGCGACGTCGTGCGCATCGGGGAGATCGTCATCAAACGCGGCGCCTCGATCGGCGCCCGCTCGACGCTGGCTCCGGGCGCGGTGATCGGCCGCGACGCCGAGATCGGGCCGGGCTCGGCGGTGTTCGGCCGGGTGAAGAAGGGCCAGCACTGGGCCGGTTCACCCGCGGTCAAGGTGGGCAAGGCGGGCCATCCGTGGCCCGCACATCGCCCGCCGCGCCGATCGGGCTGGGTCCCGGTGTACGGGGTGTCGTCGTTGCTGCTGGCCGCGATCCCGCTGATCTCGCTGGGTGCGGGGCTGGTGGTGATCGGCACCTGGGCGCTGCACGCCGACCGGCTGCGTGACGTCGCCGTCCGCGCGTTGATCCTGACCCCGGCCGCCACAGCGGTGAGCCTGGGCGTATTCGCCGTGATCACCGCGGTGCTCGTGCGGCTGCTCGCACTGGGGATGACCAAGGGGTATCACCCGGTGCGGTCGCGGGTCGGCTGGCAGGTGTGGATGACCGAACGGCTGCTCGATTCGGCACGGACGTACCTGTTCCCGCTGTACGCAAGCCTGTTGACGCCATGGTGGTTCCGCATCCTGGGCGTCAAGGTCGGCAAGGGCACCGAGATCTCGACCGCGCTGGTGTTGCCGAAGTTCACCACCATCGACGACGGTTCCTTTCTCGCCGACGACACCATGGTCGCCTCCTACGAACTCGGCGGCGGCTGGCTGCACATCGACGACGCGAAGATCGGCAAACGCTCCTTCCTGGGCAATTCCGGGATGGCCGGGCCGGGTCGCAAGGTGCCCAAGAACGGCCTGGTCGCCGTGCTGTCGGCGGCGCCCGATCGGGCCAAGTCCGGGTCGAGCTGGCTGGGTAGTCCGCCGGTTCGGTTGCGCCGCACCGCCGCCCGCACCGATACCTCACGCACCTTTGATCCGCCGATGCGCCTGAAGGTCGCCCGGTCGGTCATCGAGACCCTGCGTCTGATCCCGGTGATGGTGTCGTTCGTGCTCGGGCTGTTCATGCTGATCGGTCTGCAGTACATTGCCTTTCACGCGAACTACGTGATCGCCGGGTTGGTGAGCGGACTGATCCTGCTCGTCGCGGGCGCGGCGGCCTGCTGTATCGCCGCAGCCGCCAAGTGGCTCGTCGTCGGACGCATCGTGGTCTCCGAGCATCCGCTGTGGAGTTCGTTCGTGTGGCGCAACGAGCTCTCGGATGCGTTCGTCGAAACCGTTGCCGCACCGTGGTTCGCCAACGCCGCCACGGGAACGCCGATCCTGAACCTGTGGTTGCGGATGCTCGGCGCCACCATCGGTCGCGGGGTGTGGTGCGAGACCTACTGGCTTCCCGAGGCCGACCTGGTGACGTTGGGTGACGGCGCGACCGTCGAGCGCGGCTGCGTGGTGCAGACCCACCTGTTCCACGACCGGGTGATGGCCATCGACCGGGTGGTCCTGGAGCCGGGTGCGACGATGGGCCCGCACTGTGTCGCGCTGCCCGCCTCGGGGATCGGGACGTCGGCGACGGTGGGCCCGGCGTCGCTGGTGATGCGTGGTGACGTGGTGCCTGCACACACCCGGTGGCAGGGCAATCCGATCGCACCCTGGTTCGGCTGACTCGAAGGGCCGCAACCGGAATCCGATTGCGGCCCTTCTTTTCGATTGTTCGCGCGCGACGCGCTCAGAGGGTGTCGGGGCCGCTCTCGATCTTCTTGGGCAGCGTGCACAGCGTGACGATGCTGATGACGACGAGCATGACGCCGCCGACGAAGACGACCACGGTGACTGCGTACTGACCGAGGACGATCATCACGATGCCGGCGATCACCGAGATCACGCCGGAGAGGATCAGGAACCAGGTCGGGGAGTGCTGGGAACCGGACACCGCACTGAACAGGTCGTGCACGCCCTGGAAGATCCAGCCGATGCCGATGAACAATGCGAGCAACCACACCGCGTCACCCGGGCTGAACAGGGCGATGATGCCGACGAGCAGGGTCAGCACACCGACGACGCCGAGCAGCGCCCGTAACCCGGTGGAGAGAAACGTCGCGGCAAATGCCTGGTAGAGCCGGAAGATTCCGGCGATGATCAGCGAGATGCCGAACAGCACGGCGAGCACGAGAGTGGTCGCGCGGGGCCAGAAGACGGCGACGAGGCCGAGCACGATCCCGACGATGGACGTCACGATCAATGCCGTGCGGACCGCGCCGATGATCTCGTTCGGGAATTGTCTGGTGTTCACACCGAATGTCATTGCCGAAGATTATCCCGAATTCGGTGTGAGGGATGAGAGGTCGGCGCAGGTTGGGCCGAAGGACTCTCGGCGGTATCGCCCGATCGACCCGCGCATCACCCGCAGGGGGTGAACCGGTAGACAAGATGACGTGAGCGATATCGCCTTCTTCCGGCCCGACACCGACGGGCGGGTGTTGCCGCTCGCCTACGCCCGCAGCCTGTGGGCGCCGGGCACCCTCAACGGACCCGCGGTCTGCGCGCTGGCCGCGCATGCAGCCGAGCAGCGGATCGCCGAGCCGGGTTTCCGGGCGGCACGTTTCACCATCGACCTGTTCAAGGCGGCGCGGGAGATACCGACCAGCACCCGAGCCCGTGTGCTGCGATCGGGTGGGCGGATTCGGGTCGCCGAGGTCGACGTCGTGCAGTTCCCCGACGACAGCGCGGCAGAGGCTGAGGTGATCGTGGCGCGGGCGACCGCGGTGTTCCTGCGCGAGTCGCAGAATCCGCCGGGGCAGCGGTGGCAACGTGATGTCGGGGCCCGCACCTTCTCGCCGCCGACGACCGCGGTCGACGACTGGGCACCCCGCTTCGCCTCCGACACCGCTGGTGTCGGGGAATGGGACTCGAACATGGGCAACCACCAGAACGGGCTGCGCAAACGGGTGTGGACACGGGCCGCACCGGCGGTCGTCGGGGCGGAACTGACACCGTTCGTGCGTGCCGCGATCAGTGCCGAATCGACCAGCCTGATCTGCAATTGGGGAACCACGGGGATCGGTTTCATCAATTGCGACCTGACCGTGGCCCTGTCGCGGTTGCCGCGTGGTGATCGCATCGGCGTCGAAGCCGACTCGCACGCCGAGCACGACGGGATCTCGGCGTCGACGGCCGGGCTGTACGACGTCGACGGGATGTGGGGCGTCGGAATGGTGACGGCGGTGAACAACGCCGCGGCCGAAATCGACTTCACCAACGTTGATCTGCGCGGCCGGTATCGCGAAGCGTGATCGAACTTTGCTAGGGTCCACCGCATGACCCGGCCCCGTCTGCGCCCGAGATCCGTTCCCCTGGGCCCGAGAACGGCGGTGGCCATCGCGGTCACGACGATCGGCCTGATGGTGGCGGGCGTGGGCGGCGGACCGGCCGGCGCCACGACGTACGCCGCAGGCATGGCCGGTACCGTCGCCCGACTCACCGGCCCCGGCGCCATCAACGACACCCTCGGGCGCTACGACATCCTCGGCACCGACCTCGGCGTCATGTGGGACAACGGACGTGGCGAGATCCTGACCGCCTTCGGCGATACCCAGTCCTTCGACGGGCGGTCCCTGCTCTACGGGTCGTTGTTCCACTGGCGCTCGAATGTGTTGTTGCGCAGCACCGATCACAACCTGGCCGACGGCATGACCTTCACCGGCCACACCGGACCACCCGGGTATGCCAGCCGATTGCTCAAACCCGACCTCCGCAAGGAGATCACCCTGATCCCGACCGCCGGTGTGGCCGTGGGCAAGACGCAGTACCTGAACTTCATGTCGGTCAAACACTGGGTGGCCAACAGTCATTGGGTCACCAATTTCTCCGGCCTCGCCCGCTCCGAC
This sequence comes from Gordonia sp. YC-XJ4, assembly GCF_059511865.1. Taxonomy (NCBI): domain Bacteria; kingdom Bacillati; phylum Actinomycetota; class Actinomycetes; order Mycobacteriales; family Gordoniaceae; genus Gordonia; species Gordonia sp. YC-XJ4. Next base: position 728,552 of record NZ_CM183447.1, on the reverse strand, counting down.
GACAACGGACGCACCTGGCGGCGTGTGGGACCGCAACGCCCCAACTCGGGCGGCAACGTCAAGTTCCAGATGGCCGCCTACCTCAAGGTCGGCGACACCGTGTATCAATACGGAACACCCGACAGCCGTTGGGGCGCAGTCTATCTGGCTCGTGTCCGGGCGTCGCAGATGGAGAACATCAACGCCTACGAGTACTTCTCGAACGGCCGGTGGGTGCCACGCGTCCCGGGAGCAGCGACACCGATCATGCCACCCAAGAACGGTGAGATGTCGGTGGCGTGGGATTCGTATCTGGGCAAATACATCTCGCTGGTGCAGACCGAGCCGGGCGTCAAGCTGCGGACCGCGGATCGGCCCGAGGGACCGTGGTCGGCCGGCGAACTCGTCGTCTCCCGCGACGACCCGTACTCGGGTTACGCACCGTTCATCCATCCATGGTCGACGTCGGGCCCGACGCTGTATTTCACCTACTCCGTGTCGTTCGGCTATCAGGTCTACCTGATGCGGCTGCCGCTGCGGCGCGGCTGATGGCGCAGGTGAAATACAGCGTCGAGGTGGGCCTACCGTCCCAGCATGACGTTCATCTGATCGATCTCGGCCTGCTGGGTGTTCTTGATCTGCGTTGCCAGCGACCGTGATTCAGGGTCGATCCCGCCGGCGAGTTCCGCATCGGCCATCGTGATCGCCCCTTGGTGATGGGCGATCATGCCCTGCAACCACAGCGTGTCGAATTGCGCGCCACGGGCGTTCTCGAGCGACGTCATCTGCGCGTCGGACATCATCCCGCCCATGTCGCCGCTCATCGAGTGGCCGCCATGGTCGCCGCCGTCGTCGACCGCGACGCCCCAAGACTTCAGCCGTGCGGTCATCTGATCGATCTCGGGCTGCTGGGCATTCCTGATCTGCGTTGCCAGCGCGCGCAATTGGGCATTGTCGGTACGGCTGGGCACCAGGTCGGCCATCTCGACCGCCTGCTCGTGGTGCGGGATCATCATCTGGTTGAACATGACATCGGCCTGGTTGTGCGCCGCGTTATGGGGCGACGAGGTTGCCGTCGTGCCGTGTCCCGAGTGCCCGGTGGGCGACGAGGACTCCGACGACGAACAGCCCGCCACGATCAACGCGGCCGCGGCGAGTGCTGTTGCCGCCGAAGCGGCCCTGCGGATGGTGCGAAGAGACATCTGAAAGCTCCTGTGTGATGGTCGATATGGCTGTGATGGTGGTCCGGGACCGGTCCATCAGCAGCGGATCACCGACAGGCTCAGATGCGTGGGCTGCGCCCAGGGTGGTGGTCGCCCGAGGTGTCCGAGGAGTGCGGGCGCGATGCCCATGAGGGCGGGTAGCGCCGCGAAGCCCCAGACGAGCACCAGCAGGATGACCGGCGGCAGTGGCGCGTCGTCGGCGCGCACGAAGACGCAGTGGTGGCCCAGGACGCAGTCACCGGCGTCGCTCATGTGGGAGACTTCCGGGTCCGCGGCATTGGTCATCGTTGCGGAGCTGTGGTGCGCTTCACGCGGGGCGCCGGCGACGAGAGAGTGCATGAGCAGCACCGCGATTGCGAGCAGCCCGACCACGCACACACGAAGCCACCACTGCCGGTGACCGATTCGTGGGGCGCGCATCGCGACCAGCCTAACCGGCGGGCCCACCTCAGCCGACGGGCGACGCCTCGGCGTCTGCCTGCGCCTTGCGTCTGTTGCGTGGCGCAATGAGCTTGCGGTCGACGAGCCGGTAGACGGCGACGACGAAGGCCGCCAACGCCCAGCCGAGCAAGATGTCGAACACGTAATGCTCGGCGGTGTAGACAAGGGTGAACGCCATGGCAAAGGCGTACCCCAGGAACAATGTTCGGCCGAGCGCTTTGACGCGCGGCCACATGAACAGGGCGAGCAGCATCGTCAGCGCGGCGTGCAGCGAGGGGATGGCGGCGACCAGGTTGGACTTGCCCTGACCGATCTCGATGAGGTTGGACGCGACGTGGATGTTGAGGAATTCCCATCCGCGGGCCGAGATCCGTTCGACGTACGGTGCCGCACCGGCATGACTCGGGTCGAAGGGACCGAGTATCCCGCCGGGCTGGGTGGCCTGCGGGGTGGTCATGCAGATCGCCTCGCGCGGTCCGTCGGCGACCTCCGCGGAGGTGCACCGGGCGGCTGCCCAGGGTGGTGCCGCGGGCACGAACGTGTATCCGATGAGCCCGAGGAAGGTGGTGGCGATGAAGCATGCGGCGAACCGTCGCCACGTCGCCCGGTTGCGCAGCCACAGGATGGCCGCGAGCGCGTACGGGACGACGAAGTACGACATGTAGACGACGCTGGTGATGACCTCCCACCACGGCGCCGACGGCGACTTCAGGTGCGCCTGCAGCCACACCGTCGGGACCACCCCGAAGATGGCCTTGTCGACGTCGGGGGCGAGATGCCAGGCCACCGGGACCTGGATGAACTCGGCGACGTTGCGGGTCCAGTCGTAGAGCAACAGGATCAGCGCGAACGGCGCCCAGTCGATGATGACGGTGATGACGCGGCGCCGGCCGATACTGGCCGCGATCAGCCCGAGGCACAGCAGGATGATCAGGCGGGTGCGGTCGAAGGCGAGCCCGTGCTCGACGATCTCCCACACCATGAACAGCGCCCACGCGACGATCGCGACCCGGCGGACCATGGTGAGGTCGCGACGCTTCTCGGGTTCGGCCTCCATCTCGGCGGCCGCGGCGATGTCGGCGAGGATCGGTTCGAGGTCCGGCGGGTTGTCGTCGCCGAATGCGGCGTCGGTGTCGGTCTCCTCTACGCCGGTGCCCGCGCCGTTCTGATCCACGGCGGATTCGCGTACGACCTGCTCAGGAGCCTGCCGTCGGCGGTGATCGTCCGGCGAGGGCACGTCGATTGCCTCGTCAACACTCACGCGAAACCGCCTCTTCATCACCGCACTACCGACACGTAACCCAAAGTCAGCCTAATGAACATTCCTGAAAGTGGCCGGTCGCCTCGCCCCTTCGCACGTCAGGAGTGTCGAAGATGCCGACGGCCCGACGCCGATGGGCGACGCGACATAGACTCCGAGTGGGACACATCACACGCTCAGGCAGTTGTGAGTCACGTGTCCGATCGGCGAGGCCGGCATCCGGTCAGGAGGTTGTAGATGCCCAACAGGTTCCTGCGCTACGGCGATCAGCGCTACATCATCACCAAAGAGGCCGAAGCGCGGCTCGACCGCGCCCTGGAGTCCGTGTACTCGCACGGCGGCGGCCATCAGTGGTTGAACCTGTACCCCGACACCGAGGCGCCGTGCCGACTGTTGATCGCGTCCGGTGTGCCGATCACCGTCGAGACCGAGCCCAACGACTGATCTGCACCGTTCGGCGAGTGCGGGCTGCGGGGTTCGGTCTCGCGTGCGCGCCCTAAGCTGGCACCATGCGCATCGGAGCTCACTTGCGGGAGGATGACGACCCGCTGACCACCGCGACGGACCTCGGCGTCGACGTCTTCCAGATGTTCGTCACCGACCCTCAGAAGTGGAAGAAACCGGTGCCCCGCCCGGACGCGCAGGCTTTCCGCGACTCCCCGATCGACGTCGTCGTCCACTCGAGTTACCAGATCAATGTGGCCAGCCTGAACAACCGGCTCCGCATGCCCTCCCGCAAGGCCGTCGAGGAGCAGGCTGCCGCTGCTGCCGACCTCGGCGCATTCGGTCTCGTCGTCCACGGCGGCCACCTGCGCGACGGGGAGGATTCAGCGGAAGGGTTTGCCAACTGGCGCAAGCTGTTCGACCGTCAGGTCGACAAGGGCGGCTTCGGGGTCCCGATTCTCATCGAGAACACCGCAGGCGGCGACCATGCGATGGCCCGAACCCTCGAGGCCATTGATCGACTCTGGGAGGCGGTCGGCGATTTCGAGCAGGCCGGCTTCTGTCTCGACACCTGTCACGCGTGGGCCGGCGGCGAGGACCTCGTCGGACTCGTCGAGCGGGTCCGGGAGATCACCGGGCGTATCGATCTGGTGCACCTCAACAACTCCCGCGACGAGTTCGACTCCGGCCGCGACCGTCATGCGAATCTAGGGTCGGGACACATCGACCCAGAGGTGCTCGTCGCCGTCGCGGCAGCGGCCGACGCACCCATCATCCTCGAGACGCCGGCCGAAGGAATCCCCGACGATCTCGAATACCTGCGGTCGGCGTTGTAGCGCCCCTCGGGACCCGCTGAGCCACAGCTGGTTCCATCCCACAGCGAAACCCCGTCACCGTGGGTAGGTGACAATCACCTGCCCCGTCCGTCGGCTTCGCCACTCCACCCGCCGATCGGTGTAGAGCGTTGGCACCCACTCGGCGAGGTGTTTGCGTTGATGATCAGCCCGACACAGTGGGATCAGATCGCCGAGCACCGTCCAGCCTCCGGCTTCGGGGTCGGTGTGGTTGAACGGCCGCCAGTGGTCGAGGTCGCACAGGTGTGACGGCATGCCACAGTAGGGGTATCGGCACCAGACATCATTGGCGAGCACCTCAGCGCGCAAGGTGGCGCTGGGTGCATAGGTCAATGCCCCAGGGGGTGGCACGGTGTGCCCGCCGTGTCCAGTCGGATCCGCCGGTGGCGCCTGCGGCCGGTCGGCGATCTGCGGGATGAGTGGTCCCGCAGCCCGGGCGGATTCGGGGTAATGGATGGTTTTCGCCACCTCGGACAGGGTGGCCGCGTAGTCGGGATCGATCGGCCCGTATCCCTGCAACCGGGGCACCAGTACACCGTCGGGATCTTTCAGGACCGTCAACACCGGTGCCCCGGGCACCACCAGGGCCCGCCCGAACGCGACCGGCACCTCATCACAGGTCGGCTCATCCATGGGGTCAGCGACGTCGGGTTCGACGACCGGCTCCTCCACATCGACCACCTCCTGCGCAGCGCAGGGCTCCGGCGCACTAGAAGGTTCGACGTCCTCGAGTTCAGGAGCGTCGGCGTCGACGGGTTCGGGCAACAGGTCGTCCCACGCTTGTGCATCCGCAGCGTCAGCGGGTGTCTCCGCCGACTCGTCACGGGCAGCACCGCCTTTAGCGCAACTCTCCAAGCCGCATTCGCAGTTGAGGTGCGCTCCCGGCACACCGGTGATCTCCCCAAGGGCGATCACCCGCAGTGACCCCACGCGGCGCGGGTCCTTGCGGCAGGTGCGTTCCTCGATCAGCGCATTGATCTGGGTGGTGAGGAACACCCCATAGTGGGCGGGGACGACCGCATCCAAGGTGGAATGTCCGGCAGTTTCTGCGGTGATGGTGACGTTTTCCACCAGGTCGGTGATGGTGTCGCGGTCCTCGATCACACTGTCGGGACTCATCGAGATCAGCGCTGCCTCGAGCTCCTGCGCCAGCACCGGGTCGGTGGTGGCGCGCGATGCATAGTTCAGGACGATCTTCTCGAACGACATCTCCGCGTCCTCACCCTCGATGCCGTCGAGATCGATGTCTCCGGCACGTTGCGCGGCCCGCGCCATGATGGACACCCGGTTGGTCGAGTGCTCCCCGTTCAGGTAGGCGGCACGGATCAGCGGGAACTTCTCCAACAGATCCGCCAACGCCACCCAACTCCCGGCTTTGCTACGGGAGACCTTGAACTGCAACGACACCTCGGCGCGGCCGAGTCTCTCGGCATGCTCGATGACTGAGCCCCACACGCTGGTCTCGGACCGACCGGCGAGATGCTCGCGGTACACCCGATCGGCGAGTGCGGCGCCTACGAGGACCGTCCGGGCCTCATGTTTGCGGGACTGGCGCAACAATTCAGGGCCGGTCTCGGTGAGCTCGTCGCGCGACATCGACGTGATCGCGGCAGCGTCGGCATCCGGATCGGTAAACGTCAACGTCGTCGACACCAGGTACCTCCCCTCCCGCGATCGGACGTGATGAGAACAAGTGTACGAAGGGGTACCGACAAAACCGATCCGACGAACGCCGGACCGGAGAAATCTGTGGACAACTATTTTCCACTCGTCGAGTGGGCGTCGATGTGGTTGCGATACTTGTCATCTCGCCGGGTCTCGAGGCTCGCCGCACGCGGCTCGCACCTCGACCATCGAGGGGAAGGGGCGAGCGTCGGATGGCGGAAGCCCTCGACCACCGGGGAAGGGCTGACCACCGGATCGAAGGCCGGCTATCAGACCGCGGCGTCGAGCCTCGCGCGTTGCTCGGCGGTGAGGGTCAGCTCGGCGGCGTCGAGGGCTGCGTCGAGTTGGGCCAACGTGCTGACGCCGACGATCGGCCGGATCACCGGGGAACCACCGAGCAGCCAGGCAAGGACCACCTGCCCGGGCGTGGCGTCCAGCTCGACTGCGACGCTGCGCAATTCGGCCAGGCGTCGGGTTGTTCCCGGGTGGTCGTAGGCCTCGGGGAACGTTCGGTCGGCGCGGTCGAAGCTGCCCTGGATCAGCGGGCTGTACGCCCACAGTTCGATCTCGGGATGGGTGGTGACGTAGTCGATGGTCTCGTCGGTGACGAATCCGAAGCGGTGATCCTTGCCCGGCACCACGGTGTCCGGGCGTGGCCGGACGTACGAAGTCGACAGTTGCAATGCGGTGAACGGTTCGGTGCCGGCGACCGACGCCAGGGCGCGCGCCTGCTCCACGCGCCACGTCGGATGGTTCGATATACCGATCCGTCCGACCACGCCGTCGTCGACGAGTCGGCCGAACGTCGAGACCACTTCGGCCATCGGCGTCCGTCGGTCCTCCAGATGCGCCCAGTACAGATCGATGTGATCGACCTGGAGCCGCGCGAGGCTGGCCTCGATCGAACGCATGACGACCTCGTGACCGAGACCGACGACCTCACCCGGCCGTCCGGGAACGGGCTCCGGCCCGACCTTCGTCGCCAGCGTCACTCGCTCCCGGACACCCGGGTTGTCGGCGAACCACCGGCCGAGCATCTCTTCGCTCTGTCCGCCCGATCCCGTCCCCGACGCCCAGAACGCGTAGCAGTCCGCGGTGTCAAGCGTTGTTCCGCCACGTTCCAGGAATCGTTCGACCAGCGCGCGGGAAGTGGCGTCGTCGGTGCGCGTGCCGAAGTACATACATCCGAGGACCAGGGAATCAGTGGACATGCGGACAGGCTAGTCGCCGGGTTTCGCGATAACGAGGCGAAGATTCGCGATACAGGACATTGCGCTTGCAGAAGTTAGCGGAGGTCACAGAAATCTCGGCTTGTCGACCCTGCGAACGAGTTGTATCCTGGGGTTACCGGCGAGTAACTTAGCGGTCGTTCGGTCGTGTTCCCTTCAGAGCATCCACCGGGCGTTTGCACGAGTTCACCTGCCGACACATCCAGCGACCACCCGCGAGGGATTCAGCCCGCGTCAGATAGGAATCCAAATGGGCCACTACAAGAGCAACATGCGCGACCTGCAGTTCAACCTCTTCGAGGTCTTCGAACTGGACAAGGTGCTCGAGTCGGGGGAGTTCGGCGATCTGGATCATGAGACCGCCGTGGACATGCTCCGCGAGGTCCGGACTCTGGCCGAGGGCCCGATCGCGGAATCCTTCGCCGAGGCCGACCGCAACCCGCCGGTCTTCGACCCGGAGACCCACAGCGTCACCATCCCGGAAAGCTTCAAGAAGTCCTACAACGCCCTCGTCGAGGGTGGCTGGGACAAGGTCGGCGTCAACGAGGAGCTCGGCGGCATGCCGGCGCCCCGATCGCTGTACTGGGCAATCGGTGAGATGATCCTCGGCGCCAACCCGCCGGTGTTCATGTACGCAGCAGGCTCGGGCTTCGCGAACATCTTCTACGACAACGGAACCGACGAGCAGAAGAAGTGGGCCGCCATCTGCTCCGAGCGCGGCTGGGGCGCCACGATGGTGCTCACCGAGCCCGACGCCGGCTCCGATGTGGGCGCCGGACGTACCAAGGCTGTTCAGCAGGAGGACGGCTCCTGGCACATCGACGGTGTGAAGCGCTTCATCACCTCCGCCGACCAGGACATGACCGAGAACATCTTCCACCTGGTGCTCGCCCGCCCCGAGGGCGCAGGCCCGGGCACCAAGGGGCTGTCGCTGTTCTTCGTACCGAAGTTCCATTTCGACTTCGAGACAGGTGAACTCGGCGAGCGCAACGGCGTTTTCGTCACCAACGTCGAGCACAAGATGGGCATCAAGGCGTCGGCCACCTGTGAGGTCACCTTCGGCCAGCACGGCGTCCCGGCCAAGGGCTGGCTCGTCGGCGAGGTTCACAAGGGCATCGCGCAGATGTTCCAGGTGATCGAGCATGCGCGAATGATGGTGGGCACCAAGGCGATTTCGACGCTGTCGACCGGTTACCTCAACGCTCTCGACTACGCCAAGGAGCGTGTGCAGGGCGCCGACATGGTGCAGATGACCGACAAGGCCGCACCGCGGGTCACCATCACCCATCACCCCGACGTCCGGCGTTCGCTGATGACCCAGAAGGCATATGCCGAGGGTCTGCGCGCGATCTACCTCTACACCGCATCGCACCAGGATTCCGTTGCCGCACAGATCGTCTCCGGCGCCGATCCCGAGATGGCGCACCGAGTCAACGACCTGCTGCTGCCGATCGTCAAGGGTGTCGGCTCCGAGCGCGCCTACGCCAACCTCGGCCACGAGTCGCTGCAGACCTTCGGTGGCTCGGGCTTCCTGCAGGACTACCCGATCGAGCAGTACATCCGCGACTCGAAGATCGACTCGCTCTACGAGGGCACGACCGCCATCCAGGCGCAGGACTTCTTCTTCCGCAAGATCATTCGCGACAAGGGGCAGGCCCTCGCGCATGTTGCCGGACAGATCCAGTCGTTCATCGACACCGAGGCCGGCAACGGTCGCCTCAAGGCCGAACGCGCGTTGCTCAAGACCGCTCTCGAGGACGTCCAGGCCATGGCCGCCTCCCTGACGGGCGATCTGATGGGCGCGCAGGAGAACCCGAAGGACCTCTACAAGGTGGGGCTGGGCTCGGTGCGCTTCCTGATGTCGGTCGGCGATCTGCTCATCGGCTGGTTGCTCCTGCGTCAGTCCGAGATCGCGCTGGCCAAGCTCGATGAGGGCGTGACCGGCGACGACAAGTCCTTCTACGAGGGCAAGGTCGCCGTCGCGAGCTTCTTCGCCAAGAACATGCTCCCGCTGCTCACCTCGATCCGCACCACCGTCGAGAACATCGACGGCGAGATCATGGAGCTCGACGAAGCCGCCTTCTGACACACAGAACACCGCACGAGCCGAGGGGCCGGGATCTCCGTCGAGATCCCGGCCCCTCGGCGATCCGGCGCATACTGGACGACGTGAGCGCACGGACCTTCCGGATGCACTCCATCTGGCACCTGCCCTTCGACCACCACATCGTGCTGGCCGCGCTCGCCGACGCCGACTCCTACCCCACCTGGTGGCCGCAGGTCCGCGAGGCGACAAGGGTCGACGACACCTCCGGCGATGCGGTGCTGCGGTCATTGCTGCCGATATCGCTTCGGGTGCACGTGCGTGAGGACATCGTCGACCCCGCGGCCGGCGTCCTGCAGGCGCGCGTGGACGGCGACCTGACGGGGTGGACGCGGTGGACCATTCACCCAGGTACTCCCGCCGACGGCTGTCGGGCCGAGTTCCGTCAGGTCGTCGACCTCACCACACCGCTGCCGCTCCCCCTCATCCGCGTCGGCCGTCCGATCTTGCACGCGAACCACCGGTTCATGATGTGGTCGGGTAGGCGCGGTCTGATCCGGCATCTGAACTGCGCGCGGATCAGGGGCGAATTCTCATATTGACACGCATCGCAGGCACCGATCGGCACCCATGGCCGGGCGCGCATACGTAGCGTGAATTGCGGGGGCGTGAGATACGGGGGACCCGACCACGTGAGGTGACACCAGATGAAGGCACTCGTTTTCCACGGTCCCGGCCAGAAGGCCTGGGAGGACGTCCCCGACCCGAAGCTCAGCGAACCCACCGACGTCATCGTCAAGATGGATACGACGACGATCTGCGGCACCGACCTGCACATCCTCAAGGGTGACGTTCCCGCGGTCACTCCCGGCCGCATTCTCGGACACGAGGGCGTCGGTACGATCACCGAGGTCGGCGACGCCGTGACCACGCTGGCCGTCGGCGACCAGGTGATCCTGTCCTGCATCTCCTCATGCGGGAAATGCTCGTTCTGCAAACAGGGCGTCTACTCGCACTGCCTCGGTAGCGAGGGCACGTCGGGTATCGGCTGGATCTTCGGCCATCTCATCGACGGCACCCAGGCCGAGTACGTGCGGGTGCCCTACGCCGAGAACTCGGTCCACAAACTGCCGTCGGCGGTCAGCCCCGAGCAGGGCACGTTACTCTCCGACATCCTGCCCACCGGCCACGAGATCGGCGTCCGCCACGGGGCGGTGAAACCCGGTGATGTGGTCGCGGTGATCGGGACCGGCCCGGTCGGGCTCGCCGCCATCGCCACCGCCGGCCTCTACGGGCCCAGCCGGGTCATCGCCGTCGACATCGACGCCAACCGGGTCGAGCAGGCCCGCCGGTTCGGGGCGACCGACGGGGTCGTGTCGACCTCGTCGGGTTGGCGCGAAGAGATCCTGGCGATGACCGACGGACTCGGCGTCGATGTCGCGATCGAGGCCGTCGGCATTCCCGACACGTTCCAGATGTGCCTCGACATCGTCCGCCCCGCAGGCCATGTCGCCAATGTCGGTGTGCACGGCAAACCCGTCGAGTTGCCCATCCAGGACCTCTGGATCTCCAACATCGTGATGTCGATGGGCCTGGTGAACACCAATACCCTTGGCACACTTCTGAAGTTGGTGGCACAGCGCCGTATCGACCCGGAGCCGTTCATCAGCCACCGATTCGGGCTCGGCGAGATCATCGACGCCTACGACGTGTTCTCCCGTGCGGCAGAAACCAAGGCGCTCAAGGTGATCATGAGCGCCTGAGATTCCCCGAGAACCACCACGGCCGCGTCGGACCCGAGGGTCTGACGCGGCCGTGACCGTGAGAGGACTTGTGCCAGAACTACTTCGGTGGCATCCGGATGCCGCCGTCGACGCGGACGACCTCGGCGTTCATGTAGGAGTTGGTGACGAGCTCGACGACCATCGACGCAAGTTCGTCGGGCACGCCGAGACGACGCGGGAACAGCACCGACTCGCCGAGCTTGGCCTTGAATGCCTCGGCGGCCTCGCCCTCACCGTAGATCGGGGTGTCGATCAGGCCGGGGGCGACGGTGTTGACGCGCACGCCCACGGCCGCGAGGTCACGCGCGACCGGCAGGGTCATGCCGACGACGCCGCCCTTGGACGACGAGTACGACGCCTGGCCGATCTGGCCGTCGAATGCCGCGACGCTCGCCATGTTGACGATCGCGCCCCGCTCGTTCGATTCCAGCGGCTCGTTGCGGCTCATCGCGGTGGCGGCCAGCCGGATGGCATCGAAGGTGCCGATCAGGTTGATCGCGATGACCTTCTTGTACGCGTCGAGGTTGTGCGCGGATGCGAAGTCACCGTCCTTGCCGATGGTGCGCTGCGCCCAGCCGATACCGGCCGAGTTCACCAGCACCCGCAGCGGGCCCAGCTCGGTCGCCTGGTTGACGGCGTTCTCGAGATCCTCGGTCTTGGTCACGTCCACGGCGACGAACTTGCCGTCGATCTCCTTGGCGAGCTCACCACCCTTTTCTGCATTGAGGTCGGCGATGATGACCTTCGCCCCCTTGGCCGCCAGCTGGCGAACCACCGCGGCGCCGATGCCCGACGCCCCACCCGTCACGATTGCACTTGCTCCGTTGATATCCACGTCGACAGACTACGACGCCGTGTGACTGGTCTAACAACCCGGGGCCGAGCGATCAGTCGGTAAGTGACCGGCCTTCGAACAACGCGACGAGCTCAGCCCGCCTCGCGGACTCCATCGAGGGGTCCAGCCGCCCGCACCTACGCAACTCGCACACCCCGTGCAGCGCGCTCCACAACAGTTCCGCGCGCACCTGAACGCCGACGTCCTCACCGAGGGCATCCCCGCCACCGAGCGCCTCGACGAAGATCGAGAATGCGCGACGCATGATCTCAGGAGTCTCGTCGTGAGCGAACCGCGCGGCGATCGGCATGGCGAACATCGCCTCGTACGTAGCCGGATTGCGTTGCGCGAAAGCAAGATACGCATCGATGAGGCCGCCGACCCCGCCTTCGGTCTCCGTGTCGCCGGACACCGACGCGACGAACTCCGCGAATCCGAGCAACGCCACCGCCGTCACGATCTCGTCGCGCCCGCCGGGAAAATGCTGATAGAGGACTGGCGGCGTGTATTCGATCTCGTCGGCCAGCCGGCGGGTGGTCACCGCGGACCATCCGTCACGCTCCGCCAAATCGCGCGCCGCCTCGACCACCCGATCCCGACGTTCGGCGCGCTCTCGCGCGCGCCGATCCTGTGTGCCCATGGTCGAAACCTACCATTGATAGATCTTGTTATCGGTGTTAGATTTCTTTCCATCGATAACAACAGGAAGGTGCGAACGATGACAACGAGCTTCACCCGCCCTGAGGACCAACCATGACCAGCATCCTGTGGTGGACCGGGGCGTCGATCGGTGTGGTGATCGCGCTGGGCATCATCGTGATCGGCGCCGCCTACCTGGCCCGCAACGCCACCAACGCCGCCGGTTTCGGCCTGCCGACGTCGCTGTCGCCCCACGACCGTGGATGGTGGCAGGTCAAGGGCATCCGTGATGTGACGACCGGTGTTCTGGTACTCGCATTCCTCGTTGCCGGCACCGATCGACTGCCCCTGCTCCTCGGCGTGCTGGCGCTGATCCCGCTCGGCGACATGCTGATCGTGCTCGGGCAACACGGCAGCCGATCCCGCGCACTCGGAATCCACGGGGTCACGGCGGTGGTTCTGCTCGGCGCCTGTGTACTCACCGCGGTCGGGCAGGCGCCGTGGTGAGCCGACGGAATAGCCGGCGCAGCGCCGTCGGCGTCGGGAAGAGCGCTGTCGGCAGACTGCAGAGCGCTGTCGGCGATGGGGAGGGCGCCGTCGGCGTCAGATGCACCGCACGATCGGCTCCGGCGCGTAGCGCACGGTTCGGGTGTGCCTGCTGATCAGTGCGCCGTTGCGGGCGTCGGTGATGACCCGGGTGTCGCTGGTGGTGAATCCGCGGCTGCCACGGCTCGCGATGCAGTCGGGCCCGCGGGGCACCCGGCGCACCTCTGGCGTGGTGTAGGCGTGTCGCTCCCCGGTGATCGACTGGACCTCGACACTTGTCGTGCCCCACAGCCGAACCGTCACCGACGACGGACTCCACAGGGTCTCGATCAGGACGCCGTGGCGCGAGGTGTTGCCGATGACGAGGTCGATGGCGCCCTCGAACACCGTCGCCTCCCGCGCCTCGGGATACCGCGAGATGTAGTAGGCGTGTTCGGTGTGGTCGACGTCGGCGAGGCCGGCGAAGTACGCGGCGTTGTAGAGCGTGGTGGCGAATTGGGAGATGCCGCCGCCCACCGCGTTCGACGCACGGCCGTGATCGATGATCGTCGAGCTGACGTAGCCCTGCGCGGAGCCCCGCGGCCCGGTGTGGGTGTTGAGGGAGAAGTTCTTGCCCGGCAGGATCAGCGCCCCGTCGACCTCGGCCGCGACCAGCCGGATGTTCTCGCCGGACGCCGACGAGAAACCGCCGGTGGTGAACTCGCCGATCACCTCGGTGACCCCGAGCGAGCGGGCCTTCTCGGTGGACAACGCGGGCGGCACCGTCCGGTAGGCGGCTGCGACGGTGCGCGGTCCGGTGCCGACGACGGCGCGTTCGACTGCGGCGAAGGTCTTGTCCCAGTCGACGTGTGCGCCGTCGCGGGCGGGCACGACCCGCGGGCGTCCCGTCGCCAACGAGAATCTCGCATCGGCAGGCCGGCTCTCGGAGTCGCGCAGCGCGGCCAGCGCCGTACGACCGCGTTGGCGGTCGACGTGTGCGACGAGCCCTCCCCGACCGTCGGGGACGAAAGTGAGGATCGCGCCGATCTGCCTGGGAGACAGGCTGACCCGAACGCCACCTCGGCCGGAGATCTCGACGTCGTCGGACACCGCCCGCGTCGCCGGACCCGCGACGGTCGCGCGCACCACCTCGGCACTCACGCTCGGCGCGAACGGTTCCATCGGCAGGTCCACGACGTCTCCGTCGAGCCATTCGCGGGCCAGTACCGCGCGCGCCGCATCCCGGTCGACGCGGCGACCGGCAGCGGGCAGATCGGCGACCGGCGTGGCACCGGCGTAGTGCACCCCACCGTCCACCGCGGACCGTTCGAGATCGCGGTGATGACCGGCGATCGCCTCGTCGAAGCGTGCGGCGTCGACCCGGACGACCGGCGCGACGTCGTGTGTGCGGCCGAAGAGCGCCAGCAACCGGGTGAGCGGACTACGCGGCTGACGTTGCAGGGCCGCCGCGGTCGCGTCGGCGTCGAACATCACGCCCAACGCCGCGGGGTCGACGGTCGCCGAGCCGGATTCGGTGCGCAGTCGCACGGGTTCGCTCGCCTGCTGCATCATCTCGTCGAGCCGATGGTCCAGGCGCACCGGGGACAGGTTGCCGACGTCGCGGCCGGCGGTGACCGCGCCGCGGGCCGTGTGCCCCGAGGTGACCAGAAGATCCATGGACAACGTCAGGAGTATGACGGAGATCACACCTGTGGTGATTCGTGCGCCCACCCGCCATCGACGTCGTCGCGCTGATCCCACGCTGTCACTCATACCGAACAAATCCGGCCAATGCGACCCGGGCGGCTTCTCCCCACAACGCAATCGAGGGCCTGACCGGCGAATACACGCTGGTCAGGCCCTCTGTGAGAGGCGCTCCGGTTGAGCTGTCGGGTCGGGGGTCTGACAGCTCAACCGAAGCTACCCCGTATATCTACGGGACTTTCGTCTTCGTTACAACACGGGGTGTCCATTCATCGGAGGAATCCCGCGCTGAAGAATCCCGCTCAGCCTTCGATGATCGCGGTGACACCCTGGCCGCCCGCGGCGCAGATCGAGATCAGCGCGCGCCCGCCGCCGTTCTCCTTGATCTGCTTGGCCGCCTGGGCGACGATGCGTCCGCCGGTGGCGGCGAAGGGGTGTCCGGCGGCCAGCGACGAGCCGTTGACGTTGAGCTTGCTGCGGTCGATCGCGCCGAGCGCCTTGTCCAGGCCCAGCCGCTCCTTGCAGTACTCCTCGGACTCCCATGCCTGCAGGGTCGCGAGCACCACCGAGGCGAACGCCTCGTGGATCTCGTAGAAGTCGAAGTCCTGCAAGGTGAGGCCGTTGCGCTCGAGCAGACGCGGGACGGCGTAGGTGGGGGCCATCAGCAGGCCGTCGGGGCCGTTGACGTAATCGACCGCCGCGGACTCGGAGTCGACGAAGTACGCCAGCACCGGGATGCCCTTGTCCTGTGCCCACTCGTCGCTGGCGAGCAGCACGGTCGACGCACCGTCGGTCAGCGGCGTCGAATTGCCCGCGGTCATGGTGGCGTCGCCCAGCGACACCCCGAAGACCGGCTTGAGCTTGGCGAGCTTCTCGACGCTGGAGTCGCCACGCAGGTTCTGATCGCGGGTCAGGCCGAGGAACGGGGTGACCAGGTCGTCGAAGAAGCCGGCGTCGTAGGCGGCGGCCATCTTCTGGTGGCTGGCCGCGGCCAGCGCGTCCTGGTCGGCACGCTTGATGCCGAACTCCTTGGCGGTGATCGCCGCGTGCTCACCCATCGACATCCCGGTGCGGGGCTCGCCGTTGCGCGGGATCTCGATGCCGAGCTTGGGTAGTGCCTTGAGGAGTCCGAGGACCTGGTCCTGGGTGCTACGGGCCCGGTTCACCTCGAGCAGGCCGCGACGGAAGCCCTCGGAGACGCCGATCGGTGCGTCGGAGGTGGTGTCGACGCCACCGCCGACGGCGACGTCGTAGCGTCCGCGCGCGATGCCGTCGGCGACGGCGGTGATCGCCTGCAGGCCGGTGCCGCACGCCTGCTGGATGTCGAAGGCCGGGGTGTAGGGCGAGAGGGCCGATCCCAGCACGGATTCGCGGATGAGATTGAAATCACGCGACAGTTTCAGGACGGCGCCACCGGCCACCATGCCGAGTCGTTCACCCTGGAGGCTGTAGCGACTGACGAGGCCGTCAAGGGCCGCGGTGAACATGTCTTGGTTGCTGACCTTGGCATATGCCTTGTCCTGCCGCGCGAACGGAATGCGGTTGCCGCCGAGGATCGCGACCGGGCGCTCGGTGCGGGTCTTGGGTGTGTTGGCCACGAGAGATCTCCCAGGTGTCGATTGGTACCTTTAACGTATTCTTACTCCAGAGTAAGTTAGATGTCGAACGGCGCTCCACCCAGCAGCGTCCTCGATCACACCGAGCGTGAGAACAATTCAGAGGAGATTCACGTGGCTGCCAACTCCACGACCGCAGGCCTGTACTCGAGTTTCGTGCACTCCGGGCCGGGTGCGTTCATCGCCAAGCAGGCCGGACTGCCCGTCCCGCCACCTCTGCGGCGCTACAAGGCCTCCGAGCCGCCGCTGCCGGGACCGGTGCTGCTCGGCGGGTCCGGCCGTCTCGTCGAGCCGCTGCGTGAGCTGCTCTCGGGTCCCGACTACACGCTGATCGAGAACGCCACCACCGGTCGCAGCGCCGACAAGTACGGCGGTCTGGTCTTCGACGCCACCGGGATCACCTCCCCCGCCGAGCTCGAGCAGCTCTTCGAGTTCTTCCAGCCGGTCATGCGCTCGACGGCGGCCTGTGCGCGCTTCGTCGTGCTCGGCACCACCCCCGAACTCGTCACCGATCCCGATGAGCATGTCGCCCAGCGCGCCCTCGAGGGATTCACCCGCTCGCTCGGCAAGGAACTCCTCAAGGGGTCGACCGTGCAGCTCGTCTACGTCTCCCCCGACGCCAAGACCGGGCTCACCGGCCTGGAGTCGACGCTGCGCTTCGTGCTGTCGGCGAAGTCGGCCTTCGTCGACGCCCAGGTGATCCGCGTCGGCGCCGACGACGCCACCGCGCCCGCGAGTTGGGACAAGCCGCTCGAGGGCACGGTGGCAGTGGTGACCGGTGCCGCCCGCGGTATCGGCGCGACGATCGCCGAGGTGCTGGCCCGCGATGGCGCCCACGTCATCTGCGCCGACATCCCGGCTGCCGGCGAGGCCCTGGCCGAGACCGCCAACAAGGTCGGCGGCACCTCGTTGCCGCTCGACGTCAGCGCACCCGACGCCGGCGAGAAGCTCGCCGAGCATGCGCTCGCGCGCCATGGCGGCATCGACATCATCGTCAACAACGCCGGCATCACCCGCGACAAGCTGCTCGCCAACATGGATGCGGCGCGCTGGAATTCGGTGATCTCGGTCAATCTGATCGCGCCACAGCAGTTGGTCAACGCCCTCGTCGAGAAGGACGCATTGAAGCCCGGCGGCGCGGTGATCGACGTGTCGTCGATCGCGGGTATCGCGGGCAACCGCGGCCAGACCAACTACGGCGCCTCCAAGGCCGGCGTGATCGGTCTCGTCGACACCTACGCCCCGCTGCTCGCCGAGAAGGGCATCACGATCAACGCCGTCGCCCCCGGTTTCATCGAGACCAAGATGACCGCCGCGATCCCGCTGGCCACCCGCGAGGCCGGCCGCCTGATGAGTTCGCTGCAGCAGGGCGGTCAGACCATCGATGTCGCCGAAACCGTTGCCTACTTTGCCAATCCGGCCTCCAACGCCATCACCGGCAACGTGGTCCGGGTCTGCGGCCAGGGATTCCTGGGGGCGTGATGAGCAAGACCATCACCCTCTCGTCGCCGCCGAGCACCGCCGACGTCTACTCCAAGGCGGTCACCGCGATGCTTCCGGTGATCGGCAAGCCCGCCCGGATCCGCGCCGACGCGACCATCCCGGACCGGCGCTACCGGCTCGAGAACATCCGCATCGATCCGGACCGGCTGCTGGCCTACACCCGGGCGACGGGTCAGCAGTTCGGCCCGACGCTGCCGATCACCTACCCGTTCGTGCTGCAGTTCCCGCTGGCCATGAAGATCATGACCGACGGCGACTTCCCTTTCGGCGCAGTCGGTTCGGTGCATCTGGAGAACACCATCACGCGACTGCGACCGATCGGGATCGACGAGCCGCTGACCATCGTGAATCACGCCGAGAACCTGCGTGAACACCGCAAGGGCATGCTCATCGACATGGTCTCGGAGATCAACGTCGGCACCGAGCTGGTGACCCGGCAGGTGGCAACGTTCCTCAAACAACAACGCACCAGCCTCTCCGACGAACCGCGCGGGCCGGCTCCGCGGGATCAGGCGCCACCACCACCGGATGCGGTACTCACCGTCGACTTGGCCAAGATCCGCGAGTACGCGGCGGCGTCGGGGGATCGCAACCCGATCCACATGGGCGATCTGACCGCCAAGGTGTTCGGCTTCCCGAAGGCCATCGCGCACGGAATGTGGAGTGCGGCAGCCGCTGTCGCCAACGTCGAGGTGCAACTGCCCGACGCCGTCACCTACACGGTGCGGTGGGGTAAGCCGATTCTGTTGCCGGCCAAGGTGAACGTCTACACCCATAGGGTGGACGGCGCCGGGAGCGCAGCGAGCGGGCCGAATAATTTCGGCGCCGGGAGTTTCGACATCTCGATTCTGAACCGGCGCAAGGGGTATCCGCACCTGACGGCGACCACTCGTACCAACTGAGGCGACCACCAGGTTCCCGAACTCCCGTCCGGCAATGCCGGGCGGGAGTTCTGCGTTTGGCTGCTGCCCGCAACACGAGACCACTCGAAGTCCGGGATGATCTCGGGGTCATCCCCGATGTCGCCACCACCGGCGAGTCGTTCACCGTCGGCAACGATTACCAAAACGACTGGGGCGGACCGAGTCTCGTCGGTGTGCTCGCCGTCCACATGATGCCGGGGCTACTCGCGGCGGCGGTGCTGGTGTGGCTGGGTTCGGTGACGTTGCGTCGGCACCAGGGGCTGCACCGGTGAATCCGCGTCAGGACGGCGTGTGGATACCGACGCCCTTCAGGCCGCGCCAGGTGATACCGACCAGGAGATCGGTGGCGGTCTCGAGGTCGACGTCGCCCTCGCTCATCCGGTCGGCAACGGCCTCACCGGCCCCGACGAGCGCGATAGCGGTGAGCTCGAAATCGATGTCGAGCGCGCCCTCGACGGTGGTACCGCGGCGGATCAGGTCGGAGACCATGTCGACGATGTGGCGACGGCTGGTGCTGACGGTGTCGGCGAAGGCCGCCGATCCGACGGCAACCCGGTAGAGCACCCGCCAGGACTCGCGGTTCTCGTCGACATAGCGGAGGAATTCCCGCACCACCGTGCGGGCTTGTTCGCTCTGGCGCAGCTTGGGGTCGAAGCCGATCGCCATCGCGTCGATGAACCGGCCACCCTCTCGGGCGATACATGCACTGAACAGCTCTTCTTTGGACCCGTAGTACAGATACAGCATCGGTTTGCTAATCTTCGCCTGGGCTGCGATCGAATCCATGGACGTGTCCCGGAAGCCGTTCTCGGCGAACACCGAGACCGCGGCGTCGAGCATCTGCTGCTCGCGCACCGCGCGGGGCAGTCGTTTGGTCCCGCCGACCATGATGGCTCCTCACACTCGCCACACCCCCACCGCGCGGCAGGGATCAGATCATCTTACCGTTCAGTAAGATTCAGCGGTAACCGGCTGCGCGCAACGCGGCGAGGATCTCCGACCGTGACCCGCCCCCGAAGCGCCGGCGAATACGGGCGACGTGGTGCTCGACGGTCTTCGCCGAGATGAACAACCGGGCGCCGATCTCGGCATACGTGCAGCCGGCGAGAAGCTCGTGGGCCACCTGCGCCTCACGTTCGGTCAACGGTCCCGATGGTGGGCTGACCTGCGGGGATGACACTTCGGCGCGTGTCGGACGCGGGCTCGGCAGGTCGGGTGCGGCGGTGTCGGCGCACAGACGGGCGGCGTCTGTCGGTGCGCCGATGGCGACCAGTCCGGCCCGGGCCTGCACCACCCGCCGATCGTCGACCGGCGTTGCGGCGAAGGCCAGATCGTGCACGACACGCGCGGCCGCCACCAGAGTTGCGGTGCGCTCGTCCCCGGGATGTGCCGACAGCGCCGTCTCGAGGCGGGCGAGCCGGTTCCCGGCACCCGTCCGGTCGCCGACGGCGGCGCACGCGCGGACCGCATACCAGTTCCACGTCACCGCCCAGCCGCTTGCGAGTCCGACCCCGGCGACGATCTCGTCGAATGCGGCGACCTGACCGCGCACACGCACCTGTTCGCCGGCCGCGGCGAGTGATAGCCATAGCTCGCCGAGGGTGAGCGCGTCGACGAGCCCGAACTCGATGGCGGCCGCAGCCCGCAGAGCCTGTCCACGACCGGCGTTGGGAGTCGGAACCCGCCCGAGCGCGGCGACCTCCGCACGCACCCGATCGGCGGGCGTACGCGCGACCGGCACGGGCGTCGGCACGCCGGGTGCGGGGTGTGGATCGAGAAGCAGCGCGATCCACTGCAGTGCGAGATCACGGCGGTCGGCGTCGAAGACCTCGTCGGCCACCATCCGGGCGGCGAGGATGTCTCCGGACTGCACGGCAAGCATCAGTGCCGGCCAGGCGATGTCGTCGTGATCGGCCAGCATCGGCAGCGCCCGCAACAGACCGTCGAGCGTCGGTCCGCCGATCGGCTCGCCGAACAGGGCTCGCAGGACGTCACGCTGTGCTGTGCGCACGGCCGTCGGCGCCGCACCGGTGTCGGTCAGATATCGGGCGGCGGCGTCGCGATCGCCAACGTCGAGCAGCGCGCGGACCGCCGTGATCGGTTGCGTCGCAGCATACTCCGGACCCAGCCAGCGAATGAGGTCGGCGGCGTGGGACGGTCGGCCGGCAGCGAGCGCGATCCGCGCCGACAGCATGGTCGGGGCCACGATCTCGGCTGCGGGACTCGTTGCGGCCCCGATGATCTCGTCGACGATTTGCGATGCGCGGTGGACGTCACCGGCGGCCAGCGCCACATGCGCTCGGCGCAGCGCGATTTCGAAGGCATCACCCCCGGCACCGGCGGCTGCGGTCAGGAGCACCTCCGCCTCCGACGCCGACGCCTGGGCGGCCGCCTCGAGCAGCGCCGCACTCACCCGGGGCTCGCGAATACCCAGTTCTGCGGCGGCCATCGCATCACGCGGCGAGATCGAGCCGGTTCCCATGCGGCGCACCACACTCGCACGCCTGACCTGCGTGACCCGACCCGAACCCAGCGTTTCCACCAGCGGCCCCCGCGCAGCCGACACCAGGGTGTCGGCGCTCAGGAGCAGACCGCTGCCCCGCGCTCGGTCGATCGCGGTGATCGCGCTCTGCTCGTCGATGTCGAGGACCTCGGCGACCATCGAGGTGTCGAGCCCGTTGCCCTCGTCGGCGATCGCGAGAACGGCGAGGGTGGCGTCGTCGAGATGCTCCACACGACGCCGGTACGCCGTCCGCGCGAGCAGAGCAGCATGCTCGACGACGTCCGTTGGTCGCGAATCATGTTGTGCTGCAACCATATCAGACGTCAGCGTCACAAGGATTTCGTCGATGAGGCCCGGTGCACCCGCACACGCGCGTCGGATGTGGGAGGCCTGTGTCGGATCGAGGTCGACGCGCCGCAGCAAGGCCCGATCGAGTACCCACGCGGTCGACACCGGGGCGCACACCCGGACTCCGCCGCCGGGACGGGACCGTTGGACGAGGCCGGTGATCATGGTGTCGCGCACCCTGTTCTCGGTCGCGGCGAGCACCGCGACGTGGCCGTCGTCGAGTGCCGAGCGCAATCGCGCGACGCTCGCGACCGGCCAGGCATGGACGTCGTCGGCGATCACGACGGGTCGGCGACCGTGGGCGTCGGACCACTCCGCGTCCCGCGGGATTCCGACGACGACCCGCGCACCGCCCGCGCGTAAGCGATCGGCGAGGGTCGCCAACGCCCGCGACCGGCCGCTGCCGGGCGGGCCGACCAGAACGGCGAGATCGAGACCGCAACCGTGTCGGCCGAGTTCGTCGACGACGCGGATCGCCCAGGGATCGGACTCGTCGCCGGGCAAGGGTGCCACGGCGGGAGCCGCGAGGCCCTCGCTCACGGGCACGCCGGCAGTCCGACGAGGCCGCAGGTGATCTGACCCACGCCGCCGAGGACGTCGCCCGGCAACTGGCGCACCGCGCCACCGATTCCACTGCCCGAACCCGAACCGCTGTTGCCCGAGCCGCCGGAAGGCGCGCCACCGCCCGAGCCGTCGTCGGTGCCGCCGGTGTCGGTGTTCCCGCTGCCGCCGTCACTCCCGCTGCCGGTGCCCCCGCCGGTCGTACCGCCGTTCGTCGCACCCCCATCGGTCGCACCGCCATTGGAGGCCGACGGCTGTGGCGCCGCGGTGGACCCGGCCGGTTGCCCGGCCTGCGGAGCGGTGGAGGCCGCCGGTACGCCGGCGGCCGCCGAGGAGGGCGCACCGGTGGTGGCGTTGCGCCCGGCCGTTCCCGCCGGTACGCCGCGACCCGACCCCGACGGCGCCGAACCACCGGCCTGCGCGGAGGCCGGCGTCGACCGCGCGGCAGTGGATGCCCCGTGCGATCCGCTGGGCACCGCGCCTTCGGCCGGCGCGGGTGTCGTCGGCTTGGTCGAGCCGACGAGCCCGGTGCCCACCGACAATCCGGCGGCGGTGAACACCGCGATGACCGCCACGCCGAGCGCGACCAGAACACCGCGTTTGCGATTCGAGAGGCGTTGCGCGGGAGCACTTTCGGAGACCGGGGCCGGTTCGACGGCGTGGACCGGGGCAGGTGCGGGCAGGGGCGCGGCCGCGGCGAGCAGCGCGGTGGCGTCGTCGGCGGCACCGGCGCCGGCAAGACGGTCGGCGGAGATCAACGCCGCCCCGACCGCGGCGGCGCCCGCCGGATCGGGGTCGAGGATCACTGGGATGTGCAGGGCGGATTCCAGCAGTTCGGAGACGATCGGGACCGTCGAGCCGCCACCGACGGCGACGATCGCCGCCACCCGACGCGGATCGACGGCTGCGGCGGCGAGCGCGTCGCGGACGAGGCTCACCGATTCCAGCACCGGCCCACGCACCAGCTCATCGACGTCCTCACGCACGAGACGGGCCTCGGTGCAATGCGGTCCGACCGAGATATCCACGGCGGTACCGGTATCCGTCGACAGGGTCTCCTTGGCGGTACGGCAACTCCTGCGTAGTTCGGTCAGGTCGGCGAGGATCGAGGGATCGTCGATCCGGGCGCCCAACGCCTGGCCCAGCCCGGTGGCCTCGAGGGTGTGATCGAGCAGCAGCCGGTCGATGTCACGTCCACTCACCAACGTCGAGGTCAGTGGTCGCGTCAACGGGGTCGGATCGGCGCCGGCGGCGAGCACCGTCACCGTGGTGGCGGACGCACCGAAGTCGTAGACGACAACCGGATCGCCGTCGGCGAAGACGCCGGTGGCGTGTTCGACGGCGGTCACCGCGGTGACCGCTGCGCTCGTCCAGGCGCACCGGTCCGCGGTGAGCCCGGTGGCCGCCTGCACCGCGCGGGCGACGTCGGCGATCACCGCCGGCGACCACCCGTCCGGGACGGCGAACGTCACCTGGACGGCCCGAGGGTCTGCGCCGGTCGCCTCCAGTGTCTCGGTGAGCAGCCGATGGACGGCCTGCGCGTAAAGCGCCTCGGCGAACACCGGATCACCTGCGGCGTCGGCGAGACCGACCGGATCGCCGATGCGAGGTAGGAAGTCGTCGCGTCCGGCGAGTTCGAGCGTCGGGCGGGTGACCGTACCCGCCCAGCCGTCGGCGTGCGCACCGACGGCGATGGAGACGTCGGTGCCGATCTTGATGCCGATCGCCAACGCGGGAGCCGCCTCATGGTCGCCCACACCCCCGGCCGGCTCGGGTGTCGCGTCATGCCGGATGTCGACGGTCATCGTCTCTCCTCGTCTCCTCTAACCGGCGTGGACGCGCCGGGTGACCCGCAGGTCACGCTGCTCATCATGTCGCGACTCCCGGGCGTGTCGTTAGCCGACGGAGCAAAGATGGGGGAATTTCCCCGTAACCCGCGCTCGGCTCACGGCCCGCAGGGGGAAATGCCCCCTCGGGGAACGTGACGGGGCACGGCGGCGAAGGGGGGATTTTTCCCCGATGTGCCGGCCCGGCGGCCCCCATAGCGTGGTCATCATCCACCGCATGTCATTTGAGGAGACTTCCCATGAGCAGCAACAATGCCGTTCTCGACTTCATCCTGGGGCTGTTGCGCGACGACGAAGCCCTTGAGGGGTATTGCCGATCGCCGCAGACCGTACTCGCCGCGGCCGGATTGAGCGGGGTCACCCCGGCCGAGGTCGCCGCTGCGGCACCGTTGGTCGCCGGCGGGGGCGCCGGTGGAGCACTCGGCGCGATCGCCGGTGCCGGCGGCGCGGTCGGTGCCGGCGGTGCTGTGGGCGGCGGGGCCCTCGGCGGACTGGGCATCGGCGGCGGGGCGCTCGGCGGTCTGGGCCTCGGCGGGGCAGCACTGGGCGGCGTCGGATTGGGTGGTGTCGGCCTGGGCGGTGTGAACATCGGCGGATTCTCGCTCGGCTCCATCGACTTCGGCAGCGTCCTCGGCGGCATCGGGGTCGTCGGTGCCGATCTGTCCGGATTCGCCTTGACCGCAGTCGATCTCGGCGGCATCGCCTTCGCCGAGCTCGACCTCGCCGGACAACTCGCGGTCGGACTCGCGGCGACCCTGGCCGCAGGTGTCGGCGCGGGCGGCGCGGTGGCCGGGCAACTGGGTGCCGCACTCGGCGGCGCATTCGATCTCCTGCTCGGCGGTGACGCACTGGTCGGGGGCGCACTCGGCGGCGGAGCCGAGATCGGCGGCCAACTGGCCGCGGCGCTGATCGGTTCGCTGGGCTTCGGCGGCGAGCTCGCCGCCCAATTGTCGTCGTCGCTCTCGGCGGTACTGTCCGTCGGTGCCGGACTCGCGGGCGCCGGCGGGGCCGAACTCGGCGCCGTGCTGTCGGCCGGCCTCACCGCGGGCGGCCAGGTCGCCGGAGCGTTCGCCGCCTCGCTGGGTGCCACCCTCGGTGCCGCACTCGGCGCGGGCGGGGCCCTCGGAGCCGACTTCGCGGCCGGACTGACCGCAGGCCTGGACGCCGCCACCGCACTCGGCGCCAGCCTCTCGGGTGTCCTGGACCTCGGTGCAGGCGCGTCGGCCGCCCTGAGCACCGCACTGACCGGCACATTCGCCGCAGCGGGCGGGGTCGGTGCCGAACTGACCGGACTTCTCGACGCCGGCGCCGTCGCCTCTCTCGCCGGCGAGCTGACCACCACGCTGTCGGGTGCGCTCGCGACCGGCCTGGCCGCCGGCGGCTCGGTGGCCGCCGGGCTCGGCGGTGCGCTGGGCGCCGCGCTGGCCGGCAGTGCGGCCGCCGCCGGTGGCATCGCGTTGACCGCGGGCGCCGGGGCAGGCACCGCGATGTCGGCAGCACTGACCGCGGCACTCGGGATCGGTGGCGCGGGCGGCGCCGGACTGACGGCCGCACTCGACTCCGCTCTTTCCGGCGGCCTGTCCACGGCCCTCTCCGGTGGACTCGCGACAGCTCTCGACGCTCACACCGACCTGGGCGCCGCTCTCGGAGCGAGCCTGGCCTCGACCCTGGGCGCAGGCGGTGCCGTCGCCGGTGACCTCGGTGCCGCGTTGGGTGCCGCGCTCGCCGGCGGAATCGACGCCGACGGCACCTTGAGCGGCCTGCTCGCCACCGGCGCGGGCCTCGACACCGCTCTCGGCGCCACCCTGAACTCGACTCTCGGCGCCACGATCGGCTCGGCGCTCGGCGCGTCCACCGCTCTCGATCTCGGCGGCGCTCTGGCCGGCGTGCTCGACACCGCCGGGCTGGGCGGCGCGCAACTGTCGGCGTTGCTCGACGGCGGGCTCGCCGGTGGACTGGCCGGTGGGCTGGCGACCGAACTCGGCGCGGTCGGCGGACTCGGCGGCGACCTCGCCGCCGCGCTCGGCGGGTCACTCGGCGGGATGCTCGCCGCGGCCACCGGCATCGACGGAAGCCTCAGCGGCGCAACACAAGCCACGCTGGGGCAGGTCCTCGCGGCCGACCTGGGTACCGCCCTCGGCGTCGACGGCGCACTGATCGGGCAACTCGGCGGCGCCCTCGACGCCGCACTCGGTGGGCAACTCGCCGGGGGCGGAGCGATCGGTGGTGGACTGATCGGGGGCCTCGACTCCGCGGCGCTCACCGCGACGACCGGTGAGCTGTCCGGCGCGCTGTCCTCCGCACTCGGCGGTGGCGGCGAGATCGGCTCGGCGCTCGGCGGTTCGTTCGGCGCCGTCCTCGGTTCGGCCCTCGGTGGTGACCTCGGTGGCGCCGTCGCCGGCTCGCTCGTCGACGGCGCCGATCTCGGTACCTCGCTGACCTCCGCACTCGGCGGGGCCCTGAACCTCGACACCGGCCAGGCCGGGTCGATCACCGCGGGCCTCACCTCGACGCTCGAGGCCGGCGGCGGTATCGATCGGATCGTCGACGCCGACCTCGTCGCCGTCGCCCAACCCGCCCTGACACTCGGCCAGAACGGCATCGTCGGCAGCGGCGCGATCACTGCCGGCGGCAGCGCTGCCCTGCAGACCGCGGCGATCGCCGACGGCCTTGCCGGCGCCGGCTCGGATCTCACCGGCGGTCTGGGGCTCTCGACCGACCTGACCCACACGCCCGACCTCGGACTGGGCCTGACGACCACACCCGACGCGGGTCACCACCTCGGAACCGAACTCACCCACGTCGGCAATGACCTGACCGGTGGACTGGGCCTCGGCGGAGGCGGCGCGGCCGCAGGCGGGCTCGGTGGCGAGATCGACTCCCACCTCGGCGACCTGACCGGCGGGGACGCCGGCGGTTCGATCGGCGGCCACGGTCTCGTCGGTACCGCACTCTCCGGCCTGCAGAACACGACGACCACCGAGGGCACCGTCACCGAAAGCGGCCACGGCGCACTCGGATCGATCGCCCAGGTCGGCGCCAACGGTCTGGGCGTGGGAACGGGCGCCGATCCGGGCACCACCGAACCGGGCTCGACGGGCCTGGCGGCCGGCGGCTTGGGCACCGGTGCAACCGATTCCGGCGCAACGGGTTCCGCAGGCGCGGGCAACCCGCTCGGCCACACCCTCGACGCCACCACCCACGCCACCGGCGATCTCACCTCGGGCCTGACGGGAGGCCTCGAGAGCGGCCTCGGCGGTGGCCTGACCGGCGCGGACCCCGGCACCGACTCCACGACCCCGCATCCCGATGCCGGTCACGGCATCGGGGGCCACGAAGGACTTCTCGGCGGCTGACGACGACGTCCACCGTCGCGCGTGGCCTCACGGCTCGCGCCGCCGAGGAGATGGTGGTCGGTGATTCCCTCGGGGATCGCCGACCACATCCCCCCTGCCCTTTCCCTGCCCGCGTGACCGGAGCCGCGGGCAGGGAAAGGGTCTTCGCTTTCTCACCGCGATGCCGCGA
The DNA here is from genome assembly GCF_059511865.1 of Gordonia sp. YC-XJ4. NCBI lineage: Bacteria > Bacillati > Actinomycetota > Actinomycetes > Mycobacteriales > Gordoniaceae > Gordonia > Gordonia sp. YC-XJ4. The sequence continues at coordinate 701,099 of NZ_CM183447.1, read as the reverse complement.
CCCAGCGGCACCGGTCGGGCTACCGTGGGAGCACCATGTCGCACACATCCGCCGAACAACAGGCCATGTATCCGGCCGCGCCACAAGACAACACGCCGAAAGCACCCACGCCGCAAAGCGCCGCGCCCGCTTCCTCCGATCTTCGCCCCACCGGATCGACGATCTCCGATCTCATCGCTCGGGCCGCGACCCTGGCGGCACAGACACAGCGCGACGACCTGACCGCCCGCCTCCAGGGCGCCCACGCCCGACTCTCCGATCCCCGATTGCGCATCGTCGTCGTGGGCAACCTCAAACAAGGCAAGAGCCAGTTCGTCAACGCGCTGCTGAACCTGGGCGTCTGCGCGGTGGGCGACGACGAGAGCACCGCCGTGCCCACGCTGATCTCCCACGCCGAGCAGCCCGCCGCCCACCTGGTGGTCGCCGGCACCGACCAGCCGATCCCGATTCCCTTCGACGAGGTCACCTCCGTCGCCCCCACCAGCCCCCACACCCAGGGACGCGAGGTGATGCGGCTGGAGATCACCGCGCCCGGACCACTGCTGGCCGACGGACTCGTCGTGATCGACACCCCGGGCGTCGGGGGTCACGGACACCCGTACGCGGCAACGACTCTCGGCATGGTCGCGGCCGGCGACGCGGTGTTCATGGTGACCGACGCCAGCCAGGAGTTCACCGCACCCGAGATGGCCTTTCTGCGTCAGGTGGTCGATCTGTGCCCGACCGTGGCCTGTCTGCTCACCAAGACCGACCTCTACCCGCATTGGCGTCGGATCGCCGACGCCGACCGCGCCCACCTGCGGGCCGCCGACATCGACATCCCACTTCTTCCCGTCTCGTCGACGATGCGCGCCCATGCCCTGCGTCTCGGCGACGAACAACTCAACGCCGAGGCGGGTTTCGCCGACCTCTATCGGTATCTCCGGGAAACCGTGGTGCCCTCGGCGCGCCGATCTGCACGCGCCGCCGCCGGCACCGACCTGCGGACCGTCTCCGAGCACCTGGCGCTCACCTTGGGCAGTGAGCTTGCGGCACTGAAGAATCCGGAGACCGCTGACCGCGCGGTGCGAGGCCTGCGGGAGGCCCGGGCCAAGGCGGAGGGACTGCGCCGGTCGTCCTCGCACTGGCAGCAGACCCTCACCGACGGGATCTCCGACCTGGCCGCCGACATCGATCACGATCTGCGGGACCGGCTGCGCGCGGTGACCCGGGAGGCCGAGCGCGCCATCGACGACGGCGATCCGGAGAAGGACTGGGACCGGTTGTCGGAGTGGCTGATCGACCAGACCGCGACCGCGGTCGGCGACAATTTCGTGTGGGCACACGAACGCTCGGTGTGGCTGGCCGAGCGGCTCGCCGAGCACTTCGCCGCGGCCGGGTACGCCGATCTGCCGGCCATCGACATCGCCGGCGTCGACGGCATCCTCGATTCCGTCACCGAGCTCAGCGCACCCAACACGTCGTCGATGTCGATCACCCAGAAGCTGATCGTCGGGATGCGTGGCTCCTACGGCGGTGTGCTGATGTTCGGACTGATCTCCACCATGATGGGGATGGCGCTGATCAATCCCGTGTCGGTGGGTGCGGGACTGTTGTTGGGCAGCAAGGCCTATCGTGACGACAAGCAGGCGCGACTCGCCGATCGCCGCAACAAGGCCAAGGTGGTGGTGCGCTCGTTCACCGACGACGTCAGCTTCCAGGTCGGCAAGGAGTCCCGTGATCGGCTGCGCACGATGCAGCGCATCCTGCGCGATCACTTCGCCGAGATCGCCGAACAGGCGGCCCGCTCGATCAACGAGTCGCTGAGCGCCGCGCAATCGGCGGCGGCACTGGAGGATTCCGAGCGCGCCGCCCGGGTCGCGACGCTGGAGAGCGAGTTGTCGGCGGTGGCGGCGCTGCGTCGTGCGGCCGAGGCGATCACCGGGACCCAGATCACCGGGCCGGCCGCCTGATGAGTCCCGCACCCGGCCCCGCTCCGGCGGCCCCCGACCTCCTCGCTGCAGCGCGCACGGCCGTGGCCGGTGATCGACGCGCCCTCGATCGGATCGAGGAGTGTGAGCGACAACTCCACGCGCCCTTGCGGATCGCACTCACCGGATCGCTGAAGGCCGGCAAGTCCACGCTGCTCAATGCGCTGGTCGGGCAGGACATCGCACCGACCGACGCCACCGAGTGCACGCGGGTGGTCACCTGGTATCGCCGGGGCCGGACGGCGTCGGTGACCGCATGCGTCGATGACGGTGCCGCCGTTGCGGTTCCGGTGACCCGAATCGACGGCCGACTCGGCTTCGACCTCGGGGCGTTGACCGCCGATCGCATCGATCGCATCGAGGTCACCTGGCCGACCCGGGCGCTGGAGCATCGCGCCCTGGTCGACACCCCGGGGCTGGCGTCGTTGTCGTCGGACCTGTCGGCGTCCACCGAACGTCTTCTCGCGCCCGAGGACGGGCGACCTCGGGTGGATGCGGTCATCTATCTGCTGCGCACACTCACCGCCGCCGACTCCGCCATGCTGCGGCGGATCACCGCGGCCATGGGCTCCTCGGCCGGCCCGCTCGGGGTCGTCGGGGTGGTGTCCCGTGCCGACGAACTCGGCGCCGGGCGGGTGGATGCGATGCTGTCGGCGCAGGAGATCGCTGCGCGACTGACCGGCGAACTGACCCGCACCGGCCTGTGCCACTCGGTCCTCCCGGTGTCGGGGCTGCTGGCGTTGGGGGCACAGACGTTGCGGGAGAGGGAGTTCCGGGCGCTGCTCGCGCTGGCGTCGGTGCCTGCCGACGATCTGGAATCAGCGCTGCTGAGTATGGACCGATTCACCCGCCCGGACATCCTGCCCACCGTCGACCCGCAGGCGCGGCAAGCCCTGGCCGACCGGCTGGGCGTCTTCGGTATCCGACTGGCGGTGACGTTGATCCGGTTCGGGACGACGACGTCGTCGGCGCTGTCGGCGGAGTTGCTCGCGCGCAGCGGTCTCTCGGAGCTCAGTTCCCTGATCACCGTGCAATTCGGCCAACGGGCCTGGCAGCTCAAGTCGCATTCGGCGCTGCGCACCCTCGACGGCATACTCGCCGGCATCCCGGGACCCGCAGCGGCCCAACTGCGTTCGTCGGTGCGCCGCGCGCTGGCCGACACCCACGGCTTCCGCGAATTGCGGTTGATCGGGGCCGTGCGGGCCGGACGGATCGGTCTGCCCCCCGAGACACTCGACGAGTTGAGCCGACTCGTCGGCGACCGCGGCGTGTATCCGACTGTGCGCCTGGGACTTGCGCACGACGCCACCCCGAATGAGGTGCGCGAGGCGGCAATTGCCGCGGCCGCCCGGTGGCGGACACGGGCGGCACATCCGCTGGCCGACCCGCAGGTCGTCGACGCGGCCACGGTGGCAGTGCGCAGCGCCGAGGGCATCCTGGCCGACCTCGGACGGCCGGACCCGTCGATCGGCCCGCCCATCAGCCGTGCCACCGGCGCGACGCTCAACGCAGGGTCGCACCGCCGTCCGGAATGAGGGCCAGCACACCGGCCAGAACCCCGGCGAGCGCCGCCGCCGACGGCAGATAGCGCGACACCCACACCATCGGCAGAACCGTATCGGTATCGGCGGGCAGCGAATTCGTCGTCACGATCCACGCGACCGCCAGCACCGTCACGAGGACCGCCGAACCGAGTAGCAGGGGCCGAGCTGCTTTGCCGCCCTGGCGCAGCAGCAGTACACCGAGGACCGCCGCGATGACGGCCAGCGCCGCCACACCCGCGGCGACCAGCAGCGCAACGGACACCGTGGTGGAGATGTCGGCGGCACTGGCCCCCTGATTGTCGGCCGCGAGATCGGCTCGCAGGGCAGCGGTCAGCGCGTCACGCGACATCATCACCACCACCGCCGCGGCGACCAGAAAGACCACCTCGAGCACGGCGAGCCCGACGACCAGATGCGTGCGACGCGTGCGTGCGACCGGAGGCTGCGCCAACGGGGTCACGGCAACGCGCGGACGTGGTGGCGGTGGCCGATGCGGCGGGTGGGGATCAGTCATGCGGATTCACCCCGCTCTCCTCCGGCGGTCATCAGCACCGTAGCTGCCCCTTGGCTTTGAGGATGCGGACGACCGACTCGTCGACGCGCGACTGGCTCAGTTGTCCGGACCGGACGGCGGACTCGAGGCTGTTGAGGACGGCGGTCACCTTGTCGGTGGTGATCCACAGGGCGATGTCGCCGCCGGCGACGAGGAAGCGTTGCACCGCCTGCGGCAGCGGGTAGCGCTGGGTGATGGCGCCCATCCCGGACAGGTCGTCGGAGAAGACCACGCCGTCGAAGGCCGGACCGCCGTACGGTTGCCCGGTCCGCAGCATGCGCATGGCGTTGACGCTCAGGCTCGCCGGCGTGTCACCGACGGTCAGTCCGGGCACGATCAGATGCCCGACCATCACCGCCGCATTCCCCGGATTCGCCAGCAGCGTCTTGTACGGGACGAGGTCGCTGCGCTCGAGTTGCGTGAGCGGCGGCGTGCGCACGACACCGAGGTGGGAGTCACCCGAACCGTGCCCGTGCCCCGGGAAGTGTTTGAACACCGGCATGACTCCGGCGGATTGAAGTCCCTCGGCGAACGCCTGGGCGTATCGGGCCACCGTGGCCGGGTCGTCGGAGAACGAGCGGTCACCGATGACCGCGTCGTCGGGTTCGTCGCTGACGTCGGCGTCGGGGGCGAAGTCCACGGTGATACCCAACGCCCGCATCTTCTTGCCCTCACTCGCCGCGAGGGCACGGACTTGCTCGGGTGTCTTGGTGCGCGCGAGCTCACGCGCCGACGGGCTGTCGATACCGAGCGAGGACAACCGGGAGACGCGACCGCCTTCCTGGTCGACGCTGACCATCAGCGGGATCGACGAGGCTGCGGTGACCTTCTCGAGGGCGCCCTGGTCGGTGAGAAGCGATTTGTCGGTCCAACTGCCGATGAAGATGCCGCCCACCGGCTCCCGTTTGACCAACGACAGCGCGTCGTCGGTTCCGGTCACGCCGACGACGATCGACTGGCCCAACTTCTGTCGCAGCGACATCTTCGCCAGCGTCGCCGCACCGCAGCCGATGGGCGCCGCGGCACTCGTCGACGCCGGCGGGGACGAGCGGGTCGACGCCGACGAGGCCGCGCTCGACGATGTCTGCGCGGCCGACGAGGAGGAATCGGTGCCGCAGCCGACCACGGCGATACTGGTCACCGCCACCAGCGCGATCAGGTCACGAACCTGGCGAAAACGGCGTCGTCGAGTTGGGCCCATGGCACGAGTGTTGCATGTACTCTTGGGCAATGGACTCTCGACACCGGGAGCAGGGTGCGCGGATCGACTCCGCCCCCGCTGAACCCGTGTCCCCGTCCTCTTCGGTGTCCCAGTCCGCTTCTGGTCCGGTCCCCCAGTCGGTGATGATCGCGTTCGACGGCGGCGCCAACTCCGAGCGGGCCATCACCTACGCCGCCCACTTCCTGCGGGCGACGACCGCGCACGTGGTCACGGCCTGGCAGCCGGGCACGCTCAATCCGGCCCGGCTGTCGAGTCTCTCGGCCGGCATCCAGCCCTTCGTCGACACCTCGCCCCTCGAACTCGACGTCGACGACGCCCTGCGCGCGGAAGCCGCCGAGATCAACACGCGGGGCGTCGAGATGGCGCGGGACGCGGGCCTCGATGCGACCGGGACCCTGGTGGAGGTGGAGTCGACGGTGTGGGGTGCACTGGTCGCCGCCGCCGATGCCCTCGACGTCGACCTGTTGGTGACGGGTACCCGCGGCGACTCCGGACTCAAGGCACTACTGCGATCCAGCGTGGCCGGCCGCGTGCTGAAGCACTGCCACCGACCGGTGTTCATCGTTCCGGCCAAGTGCGACAAGCAACCTCCGGTGTCGCCGTGACCCGACGTACGCCTTGCGCTCGCGCGCCGATGGTGCCATCCTTGATGGTCATGACTACCGGAAAGGCGGCCACCGCCTCCCTCGCGTGAGCCCCGTGCCGGTCGACCCCGTCGGCGTCGACCACCGAACGATACTGTCCAGCAATCGTTTTCCACCGCCACCAACTGACGGCTCGGATTCGTCGGCGATCGCCGGCTACCTGATCGATACTCGCGAGGCCTGGCTCGAGCACGGACTCGACTGCCGACGAGCAGATCGCACCACTGCCGAAGCCACGATCTCGGAACTGTATCGGATCACCAAACACCCTCCCCCACAATTCATCTGGATGGCCTCGCCACACGCGGCGGTGCGGTGTATCCAGACCGAGAAGTTCGACACCACGACCGCACCCGGACGTGACGACGCCCCCAATCGGATCGCCGCGATGCTGGCACGCTCGCGTGACGCCGTCGAGAAGAAGCGTCTCGACCGGCTGTCACCCGTCTTTCCGAATCGGCGCGTGACCCCCGGACGCGCACAGGCCGGACGCACACAGACCCTGAGCCCGGCGGAGGCACTCGAGGGCGGGGCCGAGGTGCCCGACGTCGTCCGGGCAGCCATCCGGGACTCGTTGCGCACCAGCCTCTTCGACAACATCGGCCGTCCCATCAAGTCGACGCTGCCGGTGATGCCCGGCGTCGGCACGTGGTTCGGTCAGCATGAGGCGCATCGCAGCGCGTTCGGGCTCGTCGCCTATCGATTGGGGTTGGCGCGGCTGCCGCCGGACGAGGTCGAACTCCTCGAGATCACCACGGCGCTGGCGGTTTCCGCCGGATGGTGGTGGGCATTCGACGACGTCTGCGTCCTGGCCGAACGGCCGATCTCCGTCGACACCGAACCCATCCCGCACAGCCCGCACGGCACACGGCGCCTCCATCGCGACGACGGTCCCGCCGTCGCCTACGCCGACGGCTGTGCTGTGCATGCCGTTCACGGAACGATCGTGCCGCACTGGGTGATCGACGATCCGACACCCGAACGCATCGCCGCCGAACGCAACATCGAGATCCGCCGCACCGCGATCGAACGCATCGGCTGGGATCGATGGATCGACGATGCCGGGATGCGACTGATCGACGAATCCGACGATCCCGGTAACGAGGCGGCCACCCTCGCGCTGTACGCCAGCCCCCGCCAATGGCGGACCAATCAACGAATCCTGGTGGTGACCAATGGTTCCCGGGAACGCGATGGCCGGCGCCGACGCTACGGCATACACGTGCCCGGCTGGGTGCCCACCGCTCTGACCGCCGCGGCCTGGACCTACGGCCTCGACGCCGACGACTACGCCCAACTCGTGCGACGAACGTGAGGCGCATACCGCATACCACCGCACCGGAACACACCACCGCACCAGAACACATGGGAGACACACACATGACTTCGACAGCATCGGCCACCACCACCCTCGCCGAACTCACCGAGCAGAGCGGTCTCGGCGTCCTCGATCACCTCGACACCGCACTCACCATCCCGGTCACTGTCGGGCTGCAGGCGCAGGGCGACCTCCTCGTGGTCCCGTGGCGCATGGTCGCCGCCGCCGAGGCGCGGTCGGGGGCGTCGACGACGCCCACACCGGTGCCGCCGACAGGCATCGAGATCCTCCGTGGCGCCGGCGGCGGCAACCCGCACACCCTGCTCGCCGACGGGGAGTGCACCTGGACCCGGCGATGGTTCGTCGACGGCGACGGCTTGAGCCTCGGCGTCGTCGACGCGTCCTCGGTCGCCTATCTGCTGCATCCCGAGCACGGCGCGAGCGGGATCGCTCCCGGCCGGTACGTCATCCGCCGCCAACGCGAGGCGGCCGACGAGCTCTACGGGCTGGCCTGGCGGTTCGGCCGATTCAGTCGCTTGGACGGGTCGCGGCTGGTTGCCGACTGAACGCGGGCACGGCGAGGCGTCCCGCGCGCTCACGCGAGCGCTGCGGCGCCGATGGTAGTTTGGCCACCATGCGCAACAACCGCCTGATCGCCGGAGCCGTCGCCGGAGTTGCCGGCATCCTGGTCGGACTCGGCGCGGTGCTCCTCGGCGGGGTCCTGTCGGCGCAGACGAGCCCGTCGACGGACCTGAACAACATCAATCCGAACAGCGGCTTCGTGCAGGGCTCGGTGGACTACGGATCACGGGGTGGCTCCGGCGACAGCCAGTGACCTCGAGCGACCCGGCCGCAGTGAGCTCGAGCGACCCGGCCGCGCAGCGCACGCTCGACCGCCGCGGTGTGGCGGTCGCCGCGCTCGTCGCGCTGGTCGTCTCGTTCCTGCAGTCGCCAGGCCTGACCGCCGCCGACACCAAGCTCGACCTCACCGCCAACCCGCTCGGCTTCCTCGCGCGGGCCGCGCACCTCTGGACGCCGCAGGCACCGCTGGGGCAGGTGCAGAACCAGGCCTACGGCTATTTCTTCCCGCACGGGGCGTTCTACGCGGCCGGTGAGCTGATCGGTCTTGCGCCGTGGGTGACCCAGCGGCTCTGGTGGGCGGTGCTCCTGTTCGTGGGCTTCGTCGGTCTCGTCCGTCTTGCCGAGGCGCTGGCCGTGGGATCGATGGGCTCACGGCTGCTGGCCGGGACGATCTTCGTGTTGTCGCCGCGGGTGTTGACGACGATCGGCTCCATCTCGTCGGAAACACTGCCGATGATGCTGGCCCCCTGGGTGCTGCTGCCGGTGGTGCGTGCGCTGGATCGCCGCGACGACACGCCCGTGTGGCGGCACGCGATGCGCTCGGCGGTGGCCGTCGCGCTGATGGGAGCGGTCAACGCGGTCGCCACGCTCGCGGCATTGGGCGTCGCGGTCGCGTGGTTTCTGCTGTGCGCACGCACCGACGTGCGCCGGTGGTGGCGCTTCGGGGTTGCCTGGGCGGCCGGGCTGGCACTGGGGTGCGCGTGGTGGATCGTGCCACTGCTCATCCTGTCGCGGGTGTCGCCGCCGTTCCTGGATTTCATCGAATCCTCCCGGGTGACCACCGAGTGGACCTCGCTGACCGAGGTACTGCGCGGCACGAGCTCGTGGACACCGTTCGTCTCCACCGAACGCGTGGCGGGCGCCGTGCTGGTGACCCAACCCGCCGCGGTTCTGGCTACCGGCACCCTGGCCGCCGCCGGATTGGCCGGATTGTGCATGCGGCACATGCCGTATCGGCGACGATGGATCGCGATCCTGACGATTGGGCTGCTGCTCATGTGCACCGGTTACGCGGGCGGGCTCGGGTCACCGATCGCCGAGCCGGTCCGGGTCTTCCTCGACGGCCCGGGCGCATTCCTGCGCAACGTCCACAAGTTCGAGCCGTTCGTCCGGCTGCCGCTGGTGCTCGGTGTCGCGCACCTGTTGGCGCGCGTGCCGCTGCCGGGGTCGGCGCCGACCCGAAAGTGGTTGCGGGCGTTCGCGCATCCGCAACGATCACGGCCGGTGGCCGCGGCGCTGGTCGTCCTCGTCGCCTCGGCCGGCGCCGGCTCGCTGATGTGGACCGGTCAACTCGCCCCCGACGGCGCGTATCGCGCCATCCCGGACTACTGGACACAGACGGCGTCGTGGCTCGGTGCGCACGCCCACGAGGGTGTATCCCAGGGCGGTGTCTCCCAGAACGGCGTCGAACAACGGGCGCTTGTCGTTCCGGGCGCACCATCGGCCGATCAGTTGTGGGGACTGACGCGTGATGAGCCGCTGCAACCACTTGCTGACTCCCCGTGGGCCATCCGTGACGCGATCCCGCTGACGCCGCCGGGAGCGATCCGGGCTCTCGACTCGGTCCAGCGCGATCTGGCCGACGGGCGGGCGTCACCGGGGCTCGCTGCGACACTGGCCGATCAGGGGATCGGCTTCGTCGTGTTACGCGCCGACCTGGACCCCGACACCTCGCGGTCGGCGCGTCCGTTGCTGGCCCAGCAGGCCCTCGACGGGTCACCCGGCCTGACCCGCGCCGCGTCGTTCGGTCCGCTGGTGAGCCAACCCAGCGCCAAGGGTGTGGTGCGCGACAACGGTTTACGCCCACCGATGCGCGCGATTCAGATCTACCGGGTCGACGCGGCGGGCGGCACGGGTCCGTCACTGACCGATACCGCGTCGATGCCGCGTGTCGCCGGAGGACCCGAAGCGATTGCCGCACTGGCGGATCTGCGCGCACGGTTGGGAGAACCCCCCGCCGGCCCCACACTGATGCAGGCCGACGCGCAACGCACAGACCTGCCGTCGGCGCCGGTGATCCTCACCGACACCCCGGCCGACCGCGAGACCGATTTCGGCCGCGTCGACGACCATAGCTCGGCCATCCGTGCGCCCGGGGATCCGCGCCGGACGCAGAACGCGGCTCCGGATTATCCCGTTGCCGGACAACCACTCACCGAAGGGCAGTGGCTTCTCGACAACCAGCCGAACGGGGTGCGTGTCTCGACATCGGGGTCGGCGTCCGATGCCACCCAGCCCGGACAGACCTCACCGGCGAACTCCGCGGCCGCCGCCTTCGACGGCGACCCGGCCACGGCATGGGTGTCGGCGGATCTCACCTCGGCGGTCGGGCAGTGGATGCGTCTGGACTTCGATCGTCCGCGAAGCGATCTCGCCCTGCGGCTGACAACAGCGAAAGCACTCGGCCCGGACGTCTCGTCGATCGTGGTGACCACCGAGGCCGGGTCGACGGTGGCCTCCGGACTCGAACCCGGCAAGCCCGTGACGGTCACCGCACCCAGCGGACCGACCCGGTGGGTGCAGATCCGCGCCTCGGCCACCGACGACGGCAGCGCCGGAAACCAGTTCGCGCTCGGCGAGGTCGGGGTGATCGATCTGGCGTCCGGGCTGCCGCTGACCATCCGCCACCGCGTCGTCCTACCCCGGGTCGCGCCGGGCACGCCGGTGGCGGGATGGCTTCTCACCCAAGAACTCTCCGGGCGCTCCACATGTGTGAACCAACCCGGTGGCGCCGACGACGGCTCACCCGCGGCGCGGGTGCTGTGCGCGTCGGGTCTGGGGTTGAGTCCCGAAACACCGGGGGTGATGACGCGCGCACTCTCGGTCCCCGACGGCGTCGACGTCACGCCCGCGGTGGTGCTGCGACCCACACCCGGGGACGGACTCGACGCGTTGCTGCGCACGCCGACGACGGTGCGGGCGACCGGGGCGTCGGAGGTCAACGATCCGCGCGGGTCGAGCCAGGCCGCCGTCGATGGCGACCCCGGAACCGTATGGACCGCAGCCGAACCCACCAAGAAGGGTGACAAACCCACGCTGACCCTGACCCTGCCGGCACCGCAGGAGGTGCAGAGTCTGCGGATCGTCGCGCCCGCCGGCGGCTATCCGGCCGCCCCGACCGAGGTGGCGGTGGATCTCGGCACCGGCCCGCAACGGGTCCACGTCGGCGCCGACGGCGTCATCCGTCTGCGGCCCGCCGTCACCGATCGCATCACCCTCACGATGCTCGACCGCACCGACCTCCTCGACGTCAACAGTCTCGGATTCGCCAGCCGCGCACCGGTCGGCATCGCCGACATCGCGATCTCCCCTGCCCCGCCTGCAGCCCCACCACTGAGCAGGCCCATCGACATCGGTTGCGATGCAGGCATCGGGATCACGGTGTCGGGTCAGGTGATCGGCCTGTCGGTACACACCACCGCCGCCGCGTTGCGTGACGGGGAGCCGGTGGTGGCCCGCCCGTGCTCGTCGGCCCCGATCCGTCTGCCCGCGGGTGAGCAGGAGTTATCGGTGAACCCGGGGCAGGCGTTCACCGTCGACACCACCTGGTTGGGCAACACCGCGATGCCCGGTGCGCCGGCCGCCGGTGCCGTGACCCGTCCGAGGGTCGAGCAGTGGCAGTCGACCGCACGGAGCGTGCGCGTCGATGCCGCGCCGACCGCCCGGATTCTGTCGGTGCCGGAGAGCACCAATCCCGGATGGGTGGCCGAATTGAGCGGTCGCACACTCGATCCCGTCGTCGTGGACGGCTGGCAGCAGGGGTGGCAGGTGCCGGCCGGCGCATCCGGCACGGTGACGTTGAGGTTCCGGTGGGACAGCGTCTACCGATGGTCGCTGATCGTCGGATTCGTGTTGCTCGCAGTACTTTTCGCAGCAGCGTTCCTCCCGTGGCGACGACGGGCCGGCCTGCCCCCCGCTCCGGTTCCCGTTGCGCCGGTGGGCGGTACGGCGGTGGGCGGTACGGTGGTGGCCTGTGCGGGCGCGCTCGGTTGGCTGGCCGCGTCGTGGCTGCTCGCCGGATGGTGGGCGGTGCTGATCAGCGTGCTGGCCGGGGCGACGGTCGTGCTCGCTCGGTCGCGGGTGGTCGTGGTCGGCTGCTTCGTCGCGATGATGCTCGCCACGGTGGGATTGGCGTCGGGACCCTGGCATGCGACGACCGGCTACCACGGCTTCTCGTGGTGGGTTCAGTTGCCGGCGTTCGTCGCGGTGTCGCTGCTGATCTCCTCGGCGATGCCGGCCTCGATACGCCGCTGGTTCTCGCGACTGCGTGCACGCCGCGCACTTTCGCGGCGGCGCAACCAGTCCCGGGCCGGTTCCTCGACGAAGGCGTAGCTCGCCGCCGAGATCCCGATCGAGAGCACCGCGGTGAGGCACCACACCAGGGTCGTGTTACCGGAGAACGGCACGATCCCGAAGAGCGGGAACACCACGGCGAGCACCGCGACGTGCCAGATGAAGATGCCGTAGGACCAGCGGCCCAACGCGGCCATGACCGGTGAGGTGAGGAATCGGAACCGCGCGCGCACCCGCGGCGAGTTCCCGAATGGCTTCTCGCACACCAGAGGTGCGAGCAGGGCGAATGCGCACAGCGCTCCGAGTGCCATCTTCACGGCGAACTGCCACGGCGCGAGGACGCCGAGCCCGGTGGGTCCGGCGATCGGCGTGCATGCCAGACCGTAGGAGACGATGAACAGCGCCAGCATCGGCCACCGGCGGGCACCGATTCGCTCGATCGCGCGGGTGATCGTCGACTGTCCACCGAGGTCGGCGGCGCCGGCCACCTCGGCGATGACCAGGCCCGCGACGAACCATGGCAGGTGGCCGAACACCCAGTTTGTCGGTTCGGTCCCGTCGGGCACCGGCAGTGCACGGGCCACCCAGGCCCAGCCGAGGCTGATCACGCCGAGACCCAGCAGCGCGGGCACCCGGGCGCTCACCCGCGCTCCACTCAGCCACATCAGGGCGACCCCGAGGATCGGCAGCAGCAGGTAGAAGGCCACCTCGACCGACAGACTCCACATCTGGGTCAGTCCTGCGGTCAGCGACAGCGGCACGAACACCTGGGTGAGCGTCAGATTGGCGAGCCAGACGGTGAGGTCGGCGCCGCGCGCCTCGGGTAGCAGCGTCAGCACCACGACGACGACCACCACGTATGCCGGCCAGATGCGTACGACACGGTGCCGCAGATATCGCCGCACCGACGGCGGGCGAGCCTGCCGATGCGCCGCGGCCACCCAATTGCGCCACAGCAGGAACCCCGACAACGCGAAGAACAGGGCAACGGCGAGATCGAGCCGGCCCAGGATCGGGCCGATCACCGGAGTGCTCATTACACCGGTCTGGAAGGCGACGTGGGTGGTCAGCACGCCCAACGCCGCCACCGCACGCATGCCCTCGAGTTGCGGAAAGAATCGCCGGTATTCGGGGATGCGGGTGGTGACCGTGGTGGCATCTGGCGTGGGCTGGGTGGACATTCTGGAGAACACCGTAGCCGTCCTGAGGCGGGTGTGGTGACCGCGTACGCTCGCCGTTATGCCCGAGCCCGGCGCCGACGACCGCCCCCGCCCGAGCCGCTGGTCGACGCGCGACCTGCTCGGGCCGACCATCATCTTCCTCGGCGGATTCCTCCTGGCGGCCGCGCTGGCGCTGCCGACACTGCTGGTGGGCCAGCTCGAGCTCATCCCGCTCTCGACCGACGTGACCACCGTCGCCACCAGCGTCCCGACCGGTGACGAGGGCGAATCGGGGTCGCCCGCTCCGACTGCCACCATCCTGGATCGCTGTTCGCTGAACACCCCGGCCGCACGTACGCTGCCCGCCACGCTGGTCCGGCAGCAACGCGTGGTCGCGGTCCGCCCGGCCGACAAACGGGTGATCACCCTGCAGGCGGGCACGTCGGTGCAGGGCGACCGCATCTGGCTCGACGGCCGCATCGCCGACGCCGACGCCGCCCGCCCCGGATCCGAGGTGCCGCCTGCGTCGGGTGAGTCGGCGTGCACCGATCCGACGTTGTCGGCGTTCAAGGATCGCGTGACCCTCTCGCGCCGCTCTGCAACACCCGATCTGGGCGCCAACAGCACCGGGGCGCGGGGCAATTCGGAGATCCAGTACGACAGCAATGCGGTGCCGGTTCCCGCGCCGGACCGCACCGGCGACACCTACGTCCTGCCGTTCGGGGTGAGCGTCGCCGAGCACACCTTCTTCGATCCGACGACCCGGCGGTCGGTGCCGCTGACACCGCAGGGCGACGCGCAGGTCGACGGCCGCAGCGCGCAACGCTTCGTCGCCGAGGTCCCCGACACCGACCTCGACGCCACCCGTTCCGGGGTGTCCGACGGCGTGCCGCCGACCCGGATCACGCGTCCGGCGTCGTGGTTCGGTGTCGGCGGCGATCCGGCGCGGCAACTCACCGCGACCCTGCATCAGAGCTCCCGGTGGGAACTGTCGGTCGACACCTCGACCGGCACGATCCTCGACGAACGGGTCACCATCGATCAGGCCTACCGTCTCCCCGACCCGGCGTTCGCCGACTTCCGCCTGACGAATCTGCAGGCGACCTTCGCCTACGACGACGCCACCCGGAACCGGTTGTCCGATCTGGCCGGGAGTCTGTCGACGCCGCTGGTGATCTGGGGTCGGGTCGTACCGATCGTCGCCGCGGTCCTCGGCGTCGTCGCCGTGGTCGGCGGGCTGGTGCTGACGATCGGGTCGCGTCGGGCGGGCGAGTAGCCCGGTAACCCGAAGCAGCCCAACGATCGTCACGCCGGCCGGCGCACCTGGTCCGCCTCCGTGGGCGTGCGGCTCATCGCTCGCACGCAGTCGATGCCGGTCGCCGCGACGGCCACGGTCACGGCCACGGCGGCCGTGACCGCGAGCGCAACGACGGAATCGACGACGCAGACGATCACGATCACCTCGATCCCGACGACCAGCCAGGTCACCGCGGAGGCGCGGGTGCGATCGGCCGCGATCGCCGACAACAGCAGGACCTGCAGCACGGCCATCGCCGAGCCGGTGTAGGCGAACAACCACAGCAGTCCCACCAGCGGGCGGTAGGCGTCGCCGACGACTAGCGGCACCAGCGGCCCGAGAGCGGCCGCTGCCACCGTGAGGATCGCCCCGATCGACGCGACCACCGTCACCGCCTGACGCAGGGCGGTCCGCGAGCGCGCCGGATCGGCGAGCCGCGGATAGAAGACGACGCCGATGGCCTGCGGCAGCCAGAAGGCGGCCTTGGTCGCGACCGCGCCGAGGGCGTACACCCCGGCGTCGTCGGGGTGTAGCACGGTTCCCGACAGCAGCAGGTCGATCGAAACCGCCACGATCAGCACCAGTTGCACCTGCGAGGCGCGCAGCACTCCCGCGGCACTCACCCCGGTGCTGGTGTCCGGGTCGGCTCCACTGCCACCGGGGAGTCGACGGCCAGAACGTCCCCGGCCGGTATCGGCACGGCGGACCACCCCGACCGCAGACCACACGACGGCCGCGGCGACGGCCGTGCCGAGGGTGCCGACGGCGAGCCCCCACGTCGGGCCGACGCCGAGTGCGAACGCCACCAGCATCGGCACCGAGCGCGCGATGCCGACCGCCCCGAGAACCCACGCCAGCGCGCGAAACTCGCCGCTCCCCTGAAGGACACCCTGACCTGCGGCGATCACCACGAGCAGCGGCGCAGCTGCGAGGGCAGCAGCGGTGGCGGCCACCCCGGTCCGGGCCACCACGACGACCACCGGGACGGCGACCAGCGCGAGCACGACGACGGCCGCGACCGTCGTGACGGTGACCCGGACGAGCCCGATACCGCGTCCGCGGACGACCTCGCGGGCGATCACCGACTGCAACGCCAACGCCGGGACACCGAGGACGAGCATCGCCGACAGCAGTCGCGCGAACTGCCCGTAATCGCCCGGCGCAAGCCACCGTCCGGCCCCGACATAGACGACATAGGCCGCGAGATTCGCCGCCATCGACCCGGCGGCCACCGATCCCAGCGCGCCCATCATGCCGCGCATCCGGATCGCTGTCGCCATGCGACCAAGTGTGCCGCACCGGGGCGTGCCGAGTGTTCGCGCTGTTGGGGACGTCGGGGCCGGCGGGCACCGCGGCGGGGTGTGAAACGATGGAACGGATTCATCGTCGATCACCACTCGAGAAGGCCAGGATGTACGACCAGCAGAACACCACCGTCGACCCCGACTCGAGCGACATCGGCTCGCGGATCGACCCGGTACTCGCGCGCAGCTGGCTGCTCGTCAACGGTGCTCAGTATGAGCGGTTTGCCCCGGCCGCCCGTTCGCGCGCCGACATCGTCGTTCTCGACATCGAGGACGCCGTCGCGCCCAAGGACAAGGTCGCCGCCCGCGAGAACGTGCTGCGGTGGCTGGCCACCGAGTCCGACGACCATCCGGGCGGACCGGGAGACTGGGTGCGCGTCAACGGTTTCGGCACTCCCTGGTGGGCCGACGACCTCGACGCGCTGGCAACGACGTCGGTCGGCGGGGTGATGCTGGCGATGGTGGAGTCGGTCGACCACGTCACCGAGACCGCGAAGCGTCTGCCCGACGTGCCGATCGTCGCGCTGGTGGAGACCGCCCGCGGACTGGAGAGGATCAGCGAGATCGCCACGGCCAAGGGCACTTTCCGCTTGGCATTCGGTATCGGCGATTTTCGGCGGGATACCGGTTTCGGCGACAATCCGGCCACCCTGGCCTACGCGCGTTCGCGGTTCACCATCGCCGCCAAGGCCGCCCACCTGCCCAGCGCCATCGACGGCCCGACGGTGGGGTCCGGGGCACTGAAGTTGTCGGAGGCAACCGCGGTGAGCGTGGAGTTCGGCATGACCGGCAAGATCTGCCTGACCCCCGACCAGTGCGCCCCGGTCAACGAGGGGTTGTCGCCGTCACCCGACGACATCAGTTGGGCGCGTGAGTTCTTCGCCGATTTCGAGCGCGACGGCGGCGAGATCCGCAACGGTTCGGATCTGCCGCGCATCGCTCGCGCCACCAAGATCCTCGATCTCGCGCGCGCCTACGCCGTCACCGAATCGGACTACGAGGTCGACCCCGGACACGCGTCGGCTCCCTCCGACACCTACCACTACTGAGCCGCGGACCGAGGGAAGACGTTGCGCTCGTGACCAACCCGCGGCTGCTACCGATCCTCTACGGGGTCGGTGCGGTGCTGTCGGCGGTGATCGTCGGGCCCCTGTTCGGCGGCGGGTACCTGCTCTACCGGGACGCGGTGTCGACGCCGCGGTCCTTCGTCACCGATGCCGCGCTCGGGATCGGTCCGCTCGCACCCCGTGCGGTTCCCCAGGATTGGTTCGTGGCGGTGGCCGGCTCGGTCGTCGGCGGCGGCGTGGTGGTTCTGGTGGCCCTGGCCGCCGCAATCCTGTTCGCGGCGGTAGGGTTCGGGCGCTTGGCCTTTCGGCTGATCCCCGGCGCCGGACACTCCGGGGCGGTCGCCGCGGCCGTGGTCACGGTGTGGAATCCTTTTGTCGCCGAACGCCTCCTGCAGGGGAACTGGAGCCTGCTCGTCGGATACGCCGCGCTCGGGTGGATCGTCGTGGCCGTTGCCGATGTCGCCGTGGGTCGCGCACGTGGGCGGTGGGTCGGGTGGGCGCAGGTGGGTGGGCTGCTCGCGGTGGCCGGGTTGACGCCGACGGGGTCGGTGATGGCGTTGGTGAGCGCCGGGGTCACTGCGGTGTCCTGCGCCGGTATCCGACGGTGGCGCGTGCTCGCCGGACTCGGTGCGCTGTGGGTGTGTTCGGCGTTGCCGTGGCTGATGTCCGCGGCGATCGGTGGTGGATCGATCGCCTCCGACGGGCCGGCCGGGGTGCGCGCCTTCTCGCTGCGGTCGGAGCCGTTGTTGGGCCCGCTCGGCACCGCTCTGGGATTGGGTGGGATCTGGAACTCCGATGCCGTGCCGACGAGCCGCACGATCTGGTGGGCCGCGATCGCCACCGCGTGCTTGCTGGTGGTGATCATCATCGGGTCGGTGTGGTTGTGGCGCAGTCGTTCCGCGTCGCCGGCGCCGGGATTGTTGCGCGGTCTGGCAGGCGTGGCCGCCGCTGTCGTTGTGGTGGTTGCGGTGACCGCCGCGGGTCCGGGGCAGACCGCGCTGGGGGCGGTCATCGATGCTGTTCCCGGTGCGGGGTTGGTGCGCGACACCCACAAGTTCTTGGCCCTCGCGATGCCGTTCGTGGCACTGGCTTCGGCAGCCGCTGTGGTGGCGCTGAGGCGTTATGTCCCTGTGGGTTTCGCCCTCGCGGCCATTGCTCTGCTGGTGATCGCCCCGTTGCCGGATCTGGCGTGGGGGGTCGGTGGCCGGATCACGCCGGTGCACTACCCCGACGACTGGAGGAAGGCGGCCGCAATGGTGCCCGCCGACCGCGGGGCGGTGGCGTTGTGGCCGCCGGGCACGGTGCGTCGGTATTCCTTCGCCGACGGACCGTCACTGGACCCGACGGCCCGGATGGTGCGTGCGCCGGTCATCGAATCGGGTGAACTGCGGGTCGACGGCGTCGTGGTCGATCACGCCGATCACACGGCGGCACAGGTGAATCGCGTCCTTCGTAGCGGAGGCAATCCGCGCGCGCTGTCCGATCTCGGCGTCGGCTGGGTACTCGTCGAGCGCGGCCCCGAAACCTCCGTCCCGGCGGAGCTCGCCGATCTGACGCCGGTGGTCGCGGGACCCGATCTGATGCTGTTCGATCTCGACGGAGCGGTGACTCCGCAGGCATCGTCGATATCGCGAGGTTGGGCGTGGGCGGTCCACGTGATCTGGGCGTTGCTGATGGCCTTCGGCGCGCTCGCCGCGGTCACCGAGAGGTTGGCGAAAGTCGTTCAGCGGCAGGCATCGCGCAGGACGCGGAGCATCTCGTCGCACGTCGTCGACCACGAGTAGCGTTGCGACTTGCGCTGCGCCGCTCGGCCGAGCCGGCGCGCCTCGTCCGGGTTGTCGACGAGTTTTCGAGTGGCGCTGAGGAATTCGTCGATCCCATCGACCAACAGACCGGTCCGCCCGTCGTCGATGGATTCGGCCAGCCCGGCCGAACTCCGATACCCGATGGTGGGCACACCGTGTTGTGCGGCTTCCATCACGGCAAGCCCCCACCCCTCCTTGCGCGACGGCATGAGGTGGACACGCGCCTGCGCGAGGATCTCGTGTTTTCGCACCTCGCCCACGTGACCGTGGAATGTGACCGCTTCACTCACGCCGAGAGTCTCTGCAGTGCTGCGTAATTCGTCGGACCACCAGCCGTCGCCGATGACGTCGAGCGCCGCGTCGACTCCGGCCCGGCGGAGATCGGCGATCACGGTCAGCGCATGCTCGACCTGCTTGTGCGGAACCAGCCGGGACAACACGCACAGGCGTGGCGTCGGTGTGCTTGCGCCCGGCGCTTTCACGTCGGCCGGAACGGGATCGAGGCCATTGCGGATCACGTCGATGCGGGCTTCGTCCACACCGAGGCCGACCAGTTCACGCCGCGAGGGCGCGGACACCGTCACATAGCGGCTGCGCCGGTGTACCCACGGCGACAGTCGGGACTCGATGAACCAACCGAGCCGCCCGAGCGCCCGGCCGGCGACCGGCCACTGTTCGCGGTGGCAGTGATGGACCAGCACGACCGTCGGTGCGATGCGGGTCAGCGCGGCGAAGAAGGGCACGCCGTTCTGGGTGTCGACGACCACATCGGGAACGCAGCCGGCCAGCCGCCCGCGACCCATCCGGGCGGCCAGCAGGAGACCGAGCGCTCGGGGATACACCGAGATCCGGCCACCGGCGCGTACGAATCGGATGCCGTCGCGGCGCTCGTCGTCGGGAGCACCGGGGTACGCCGCGGTCAGATAGGTCACCTCGACACCTCGTCGCGCCAATTCCGCGCCCACCCGCTCGAGATAGGTCTCGCTGCCACCGCCTTGCGGGTGGCCGGTATCTCGCCAGCACAGGAGCAGCACATGGGTGGGAGGTGTCATCGTCTCACCAGGGTACCGACCGCGAGGTCGGCGTAGCGGTAGCATCCCGCCTGTGCCCGCACCGACCGCGAAGATGCGCCGACTCGCAACGCTCCGTCGCGCGGTCGGCCTCTTGTCGGACTTTCGGTACGAACAGACCGATCCCGCACGCTTCTACGGCGCCCTTGCCCGCGACACCGCGGCCATGGTCGGTGCGTTCGCGGACCTCGACGATTCGGTCATCCTCGACGTCGGCGGCGGCCCGGGCTACTTCGCCGACGCGTTCGGCGCGTGTGGCGCCCACTACCTGGCGGTCGAACCCGATCCGACGGAGATGCACGCGGGCGGACTCGAACATCGCGGCACCGTGCGCGCCTCCGGCCAGGCACTCCCCTTCGCCGACGACTCGATGGACGTGACACTGTCGTCCAACGTCGTCGAGCACACCTCACGGCCGTGGCAGATGTGCGACGAGATGATCCGCGTGACCCGCCCCGGCGGGCTCGTCATCGTCAGCTACACATTGTGGTGGGGCCCCTTCGGCGGTCACGAGATGGGCCTGACCCACTACGCGGGCGGCCACCGCGCCGCTCACTGGTACACCCGCCGACACGGACATCCGCCCAAGAACCTCTACGGCACTTCCCTTTTCGCGGTCACCGCCGCGGCCGGACTGCGTTGGGCCCGCAGCCGATCGGACGCCACGACGGTCATCGCCGCCTTCCCCCGCTACCTCCCGGCACTGTCCTGGTGGGTGCTGCGCGTACCGGTACTCCGCGAGATCCTCGCCACCAATCTCGTTGTGGTACTGCGCAAGAACTAGCACTACTCGACTCCCCGATCGTGGCGGCTTTCCCCCGCTGGTCGACGCCCCAACGGTCGAGCAGCGGCCTACCAGATCGTCGCGAGCCCCTCCCCCGATGGTCGAGGTGCGAGCCGCGTGCGGCGAGCCTCGAGACCCGGCGAGACAACAAGTATCGCAACCACATCGAAAGCAAGCCCGACGAAAACCGCATCACCTACCACACCCCACCGACAGAAAATCGTCGCCGAAACACGTTGTCCACAAGCAGAATTGATCAAAACAACTCTTGCGTCGAACACCCTGGCGATGTAGACTGGACCCATCACACCGATCAGCCACCGGGGAGGGGCCCATGATCGACACCACCGAAGCTCCCGACGCTGGAACTGTCGACGCCGAAGCAGTTTTCGCCGCCATCGTCACCCAGCTCAGCGACCTGCAATGGAATCCGGAGATGACCGGCCCACAGGCTTTCGGCGCGATGAAACAAGTCCTGTTGTTGCGGAACCTGGTTGATCACCACGCCACCACCCTCACCGGCGAACTGGACCGGCTGGGAGTGGCCGACCACAAGACCACCCGACTTCGGGAGTTGTTGATCAGCATGGGTTTCGCACCGGCCGTCGCAGGTCGGTACGTGCGGATCTCGGCCACCACCGATGTCGATCTGTTGTTGGCGCACGCGGCGGATGGGTCTATCTCGTCCGAACACGTCGATGCCATCGTCCACGGATTGGCGCACATCGACACCCGATGCCCCGAACCTATGGACACTGTCCAACGCTGTGAATTTCTGCGGAAACTCTTGTCGCACTATTTCGCCGGTTTCACTCCCGCCGAGATCAAACTCTACGCAAGGCAGTTGGGGAACGAGTTGGCGGCCGAAACGCCTGGCGGGTTACCGGCTGCGGAGGACAAGTCGATCAACTCCTACAGCGACCGCATCACCGACGACGGACGGTTGGAAATCTCGGCGAACCTCGACATCATCGCCGGCGAAAAGACACGGACGTTGATGGAAACACTGTCGGCGCCCAAGCCTCAGCCTGACGAGTCGCCGGATCCGCGGACACCCGAACAGATCTGTGCGGCCGCGTTCGAAACGATCGTGGAGTTGGCGGCACAAGGACTAGCGGACACCACCTTCTCGGCGAAACCGACCAACGGCCTGTTGTGGACCTGGTCGGCGGACAACCCGGCACTCGGTGGGGATTTGCAGAACATGGGTGCCATCACCGAAGCCACCGCGCGGATGTTGTCGTGTGACACCACGATCACCAAGATCATGCTCGACCCCAACGGTGTACCGCTCAGTGTTGGCGAGGCGAAACGCTTCTTCACCCCCGGCCAACGCAAAGCACTACTCGTCCGTGATCGCGGATGCATCAAATGCGGCGCGCACGCCGGGCGCTGCCAAGGACACCATTTGCACCACTGGGCCGATGGTGGTCCCACCGACCTCGACAACGGATGCCTGCTGTGCACCAGCTGCCACGATGATGTGCATCACCACGGGTGGGACATCATCATGGGCTTCGACCGGCACCCCTGGTTGATCCCACCCGCCAGCGTGGATCCGAAACGCCGACCCGTGCCGTCGTATCACCGTAGAACCATGCGACTCGCCGACGCCGCAGCCTGACCTATCCTGCCCCACTACCTGATTCCTTGCACCCGGCATCGCCGGGACCGCATCTGTTGTTTGAGAACTCCATAGTGAAATCCCCTCCCGATGGTCGAGGTGTGGTGCCGCCTGTGGCCCGGACTCCTTTCGGCACAAGGGGACGCTCCTATGTCTTGTCAAGAGCGGGTATTTATGCTGCGTGAGCTGGGGTTTCACCCCCGTTCGAGGGAGTGTTGTCGCCGTATTCGAGGAGACCGTAAAGCTCACGTGCGACGTAGGTTTTCAAGCAACGCCGAATCTCGCGCTTACTCTTCTTCTTCCGCCCGTTCGACTCCGACTGCCATTTCTGCACATACCTTTTCGTCCGAGGATCATGCTGCATCCGCACCAACACGATGTGATGCAACGCCCAATTCAACCGACGATCCCCCGACCTGTTGAGCCGATACCGCGTGACCTCACCACTACTGGCCGGGATCGGAGCAGCCCCAGCCAACATCGCAAACGCCCCACGACTACGAATCCGACCCGGATGCGACCACGCACACAACACCGTCGCCGCCACAATCGGACCCACCCCGTGCACATCCAACAACGCCGGCTTCCACGACTTCACCACCGCCTTGATCTGCTTCTCCAACTCCGCAGCCTCGGCCTCCAACGACTGGACCCGCTTGGCCAACCTGCGCAACACCCGCGCCATCGCCGCCGTATCCGCATCCCAGGACTTACTGATCCGCAACACCGCCGCCCGATCAACCATCGCCGCCGTCGACGACTCGACCCGCACCCGATCCCGCAACACCTGCGGCGCCGACACCGTCAACCCAAACAACTGCCGAGCCCCATCAGCAGCACCCTGCACCGCCGACGCCCGCACCGCCAACAACGCCGCCAGCCGATCCCGCCGCGCCCCACTACGCGGCACCCCCAACTGCGGGCGCGCCAACGCCTCCCGCGCCGCCCGCACCGCATCAATCTCATCACTCTTAGCACCATGACGACGCTTCATCCGCTCCGGCCGATCAAGCTCAATCACGTTCTCCACCAAATCATCACCCAGCAAATACCGACACAACCCCGCCCCGTGCGACGAGGTCCCCTCCACCGCCCAAAACCGCGCCGGAGAATACCTATCGGCAAACACCACCAACCGCGCGAACCCATGAACATCCGCGCTCACCCGCACCTGACCCAACACCGCACCCGTACGCGCATCCACCGCCGCAGCAGCATGCTCATGCACATGAGTGTCAACGCCGATCACCACCTCGACCAGCTCCCGCAAATCCGTCACACTAGTCACGTGTTCTCTCCATTCCAGTAGGGAACCAACAGTGGTTCCGGCCCGGGAGAGCGGCAGGCACGACTATTGACGGGACACAGATGACGCGGCTACGTCATCAGGTCAAGCTCCTATCAAGCAACCCGCACACCCGGGCCGGGACCGATGAACCAGAGCGGACAAGTCCCGTTCAGGACACGAAGTCAGTCTCGAGGAGGGCCACACCCCGGTCCATCACCCACAACCTAATACGGCTGCACCCCTAATTCTCATAGTCTCGAGGCTCGTCGCTGGCGCTCCTCACACCTCGACCACCGGATGGGTAGGGCTGGGGCATTCCCGCACGGGGAGGCTTCGACCACCGGATGGACGGCTCCCCTCCGATGGTCGAGGTGCGAGCCGCGTGCGGCGAGCCTCGAGACCGGCTGTGCCAGCGCTGGAACCGGGCCACCGTGGACCGGATACCTATCGGTGCAACGGGTCTCGAGGCTCGTCGCTGGCGCTCCTCGGCACCTCGACCATCGGATGGGGCAGGCGCAAGCCTCCATCGATGGCATCACCACCTGCGCCGGTGCTGGATTCGCACCACCACGGACCGGATACCTATCGGTACAACAAGTTGAAGCGATGGTCAGTTCGGCAGATCCGCCACGCAGCGGAGGAGGCCACCGTTGCTCGTAGTCGAGGTCAGCTGTTCGCGACCGTGCATGATGGTGCAGGTCACCGGACCGCGAACGACGATTGCGGTGAGTTCGGCCGAACCGCCGGTCACTGTCGTCGTCATCGACCACGGCGCGGCGGTGACCGGATCGATGACGAACTCCGAACCCTTGCGGTAGCGCACTCCGGCAACGTCACCGCTGCCGGTCAATTGGTAGACCACAGCTCCCGCGGGGACCCGCGAGGTGGTCGTCTCCTCCGTTGTCGTCTCGGTGGTGGCCGTGGTTGTGGGTGTGGTGGTCGAGGACGTCGCCGACACCGTACTCGTCGTCGTCGGCGACGCCGTCGAATCACCACCACCAGTGCTCCGGACGACGAGCACTGCGACGACCACGATCAACACCAGAGCCGCGATCACCGCAAGCGCCAAAATCAGGGTCCGGCGACCCCCACCACCGCCACCCCCGGACGGCGGCTCACCGTACGGTCCGGTGGGCGGCGGGCCGCCCGGCTCCTGACCATAGCCCTGCGTATAAGCCCCCTGCGGGTAACCCGACTGGTCATATCCCGTCTGGCCATACCCGGTCTGGGGATAACCCGAGTCGGGGTACTCCGCCGGATTCTGATCAGGGTCGAACGCACGCGTGTGCGGCGGCGGACGATTCGGGTCCCACGGATCTTCCGGTGGCTGAGTCATGCGCCGATTGTGCCAAACCGGGGCCGCCGACCCCGACAACCCGGAGAACTCATCCTTCGGCGATCGCCTCGAGCGGTTTCGTCCGCGCAGCCCGCACCGCGGGCCACAACGCGGCCAACACGCCGACCACGGCCGAGGCGAGCAGCGTCCAGCCCATCAAGCTCCACGGCAGCACCGGATCACCGAGCCCCCACCGGGCGAGCGTGCGCACCAGAGCCCATCCGATCACCGAACCCAGGACAACGCCGAGGACGGCCCCGTAGATCGCGATCAGCACCGACTCCAGATAGATCGTCCGTCTGATCTGGCTGCGCAGGGTTCCGATCGCGCGCAGCATGCCGATCTCGCGTTTGCGCTCCACCACCGACAGCGCGAGGGTGTTGATGATGCCGAGGACCGCGATGAGCAGGGCGAGACCGAGCATGGCGTACAACGTCGCGAGCATCTGATCGATCTGCTCGGAGATGCTGCTCTTGTATTGCTCGCGGGTCTCCACCTGCACCGTCAGATACCCCGACGTCGCGTTCTCGAGATCGGTGCGCAGGGTGTCGAGGTTGGTACCGGGCGCGGCCTTGACGAACAGCCCGAACGTGATCCGGCTCGTTTCCGGCATCACCTTCTCATATACCTGCGACCCGACCATCCACGGCTGCAGCGCCTCGTTGTCCTGGTACACGCCGGCGATCGTGACCGGCACTTGCGTTCCGTCCGCCGAGGTGAAGGTCAGGGTCTGGCCGCGTTTCCAACCACGCTCGTTGGCGGTGCGTTCACTGATGAACATCCCGTCGGCCGGCAGCTTGCTGGATGCGCCGTCGAGCATGTTCAGTACCGATACACCGTTGAGATCGCCACCGAGAGCGGCGAAGCCGGTCCGCGCCTGACCGTCGATACGCGCCGACACGATGCCGAACGACACGGCGTCGGAGATGCCCGGCACCTTGGTGACCGCCCCGGCCACCGACTCGGGCACCGGCGAATTGTTGGTGCCTGCAACGATGTAATCGGCTCGGATGCCTGCATCGACAGCCTGATCCACCGTTCCCTTGAACGAGGCGCCGAGCGTGCCGATCACGGCGACCAGCATCAGACCGAGGGTCAGCGCGAAAGCGGTTGCCGCGCTGCGCCGCGGATTGCGCACCGCGTTGGTGCGGGCCAACCGTCCGACCGTGCCGAACGGGGCGCCGATCACCCGGCCGAGACCGCCGACGATGGGTTTGGACAGTGCCGGTCCGGCCAACACCGACGCGACGATCGCCGCACCCGCGCCGATACCGACCACCACCGCGCGCAACAGTCCTGCGCCCATCGCGCCCCAGGCGATCGTACCGATGGCGATCAGCAAGAAGACGACGCCGACCAGCGTCCGATTCCGCAGCGGCGCAGCACCTTCGGTGACCCCGGCGCGCATCGCCTCCACCGGGGACACCCGTGCGGCCCGGACCGCGGGTACCCAGGCGCTGACCATCGTGACGACGATGCCGACGAACAGCGCGGCGAGCACCGCCCACACACCGACCTGCAGGGAGCCACTCGGCAGACCCGAGGCGGAGCCGACCACCGCCTTCAACACCGCGGCCAACCCGACACCGACACCGAGCCCGACCAGCCCGCCGATGACGCCGACCACGAACGCCTCGAAGAGCACCGAACGCGACACCTGACGCCGGCTGGCACCGATGGCGCGCAGCAGGGCGAGCTCACGATTGCGTTGCGCGACGATCATCGAGAAGGTGTTGTAGATGATGAAGGTACCGACGATGAGCCCGATTGCCGCGAATGCCAACAGGATTCCGGTGAAGATGGTCAGGAACTGGTTGACCTGGGCCTTCTCGTCCGCGCGCACCTGGTCGCCGGTGCGGACCTTGAACTGATCGGTGTCGACGAGGGCCGACACCCGCTTGGCGAGTTCGTCGGCGGACACCCCGGACACCGCAGACATGTCGACCACCGCGACATGCGAACCGTCGGAGAAGATGTCGGACGCGGTTTGCTGGTCGAACTGGACGTTGACGTACCCGCCGGTCGAGGTGGGCAGGTCGACGAGGCCGACGACAGTCACCTCCAACGGCTGCGTACTGCCTTGTCCGATCACGAGTTTCGTCTTCGATCCGACCTTCAGGCCGCCCTTGTCGGCGGCCGAGGAGTTGAGGACGATCTCGTTCTGCCCATTGGGCGCCCGGCCACCGGGCAGCAGTCTCTCCGAGGAAATCGCCTGATCCGGTGGGATGTAGGCGGTGGCGATACTCGGGGCGCCACCGGTCTGCAGCGCCTTGCCGTCGGCGCCGGCGATCGTCACCGGCCCCTGCTGGTTGGTGACGATCTTGTCGATCCCCAACTCTTGCTTACGCTCCCGGAGTTGGTCGACAACGCTGTCGGGCACCCCGTCGGAGGTCGATCGTTGCGGCGTGATCTCGACGGCCACGCCTTGCGCCGCACCTTCGAAGATCGAGTTGAACGCGTGGGAGATGGTGGAGGTGAACACGATCGAACCGGCGACGAACGAGGTGCCGAGGACGATCGAGAAGACGGTCAGGAACAATCGGAGCTTGTGCGCACGCAGGTTTCGCAGCGAGACCTTGCGCATCACCGATGATGCGGCCATGAGTCAGCGTGCCTCGTGGCGCCCACGGGGCGTTCCGTCGGTCGGGTCGACCGGGGCCGTGGCCTGCCCGGCAGCAGCTGCACCGGAATCCGTAGTGCCGGTGAGCCCGTCGACCGGTGTCACATCCCCTGGCTCGTCATCCCCCGGCTTGTCATCGAGGTGGCGCATGACCTCGAAGACGTCGTCGGCGGTCGGTCGGGTCAGCTCCCGCACGATGTTGCCGTCGGCGAGAAAGACCACACGGTCGGCGTAGGACGCGGCGCGCGGATCGTGGGTGACGATGACGACGGTCTGCCCGAATTCGTCGGTGGCCGCGCGCAGGATCGCGAGAACCTCTCCGGAGGAGCGGGAATCGAGGTTGCCGGTCGGCTCGTCACCGAAGATGATCTCGGGTTTGCCCACCAGTGCGCGGGCACACGCAACGCGCTGCTGTTGGCCACCGGACAGCTCGGTCGGCAGGTGATCGAGCCGATCCCCGATGCCGAGGCGACCGATGACGGTGTCGAACCATTCCTTGTCCACCGGCCGGCCGGCGATGTCGAGGGGCAGGGTGATGTTCTCGGCCGCGGTGAGGGTGGGCACCAGATTGAACGACTGGAACACGAATCCGATGCGGTCGCGTCGGAGCTTGGTCATCTCCTTGTCGGAGAGCCCGGTGAGGGCGACGTCACCGATGTAGGCGCGGCCGCCGGTGGCGTCATCGAGGCCGGCGAGGCAGTGCATCAGGGTCGACTTCCCCGACCCCGACGGACCCATGATCGCGGTGAACTGTCCGGCCGCGAATTCGATCGTCACGCCTCGCAGCGCGTGGACGGCGGTGTCACCTGACCCGTAGACCTTGGTCAGACCCTCGGATCCGGCCGCGGCGGCCGTGCCGCTCGGCTGCGTCATCTCTGCGTGCGCTGATGTCATGGCCACCACGGTGCCAGGTCGGCGCCCGAATGGCCATCGGGGTTGTCCCTGAACTCACCCCGGTCGCGGGCGCGGCCCGCATCCCCCGAGTGGCTCAGCGACGCGGGAAGCGCACCTCGATCGCGTGCACCCGGGTCGGGCCGGCGAACATGTTGTTGGTGACGACGTAGAGCATCCGCGCCCGATAGTTCTGTCCGCGGACGTCGGGAAGCCAATTGCCCCATGCCATTCCGGACATGTTGCCGGTCACCAGCTGCGGCAGCGGGTTGGCCGAGAAGACCTCGGTTTTGGGCATCGCCTTCTCGGAGCCGGAGAGCTTGGCCTTGCCGGTCACCGCGTCGGCGCCGCGGGTGGTGGCCCAGTAGATGCTCGTCACGCGTCCGCGACCGCGTTCGAGGACCAGGAAATCGGTGTTGTTGACGGCGATGACGTCGGCGGCGACCTTGCCCGGGTCGGTGCGGTAGACGTACTCGCTCTGCCCGCGACCCGATCCGAAGGTCAGCAGCCGGGCCGCGTTACCGGGGTCCTGGCGCAGCCCGCCGGCGGTGATCACGCTGATCTGTCCGCGCGGCCCGACGGCCACCCCGGTGAGACCGTTCTGCCCGTTGACGCCTGCGGTCCGGGTCGGGCGCCACGCAGCAGGCAACGGGAGATCTCGGACGAACGTACCGAACGGGCCGATCTGGCGAACGAACTGATGCGCCCCGCCGCTCACGACGACGTAGCCGCCACCGACCGACCGGATGCCCTCGAACTGTGCATCACCGGGCAGCAGCGGCAGATTGAGCGGGCTGAGCACAGTGCCGCCGCCGGTGAAGCGCGGGACGCCGAGCTGGCCGACCGATGGGTAGTAGTCGATGTGGGTGGTGTAGAACCGAGCGGGACCGGCACGCCCGACATCGGTCGAGATCATCGCGTAGTCGCCGTTGGCGGTCTGGTCGATTCCCGAAATAGCGCCGAAAGACGGTATGCCGGGCACTATCTCGGTGTCGACATATCGCGAGGTGACCATGGATTGGTCGGGAACCGGCGAACCGGGCACCGCCGTCGCCACGCCGGATCCGATGGTCAGCGTGACGGCGAGCGCCGAAACGAACGCTGCCCCCCACGAGCGAAGTCTCATAGGGGGCAACGATACCTCAGGAGTTCCGTGTCATCTCAACGGATGATCGAGGCTTTCACGCGAGGCGCTGTTTGAGCTGGTCGAGCTCATCGGACAGGCTCGTCGGCAGCTTCTCGCCGACGAAGTCGAACAGCTCCTCGATCAGCGGCAACTCGCGGCGCCATTCCTCGGGGTCGAAATCGAGTGCGGCAGCGAGGTCTTCGGCAGGCAGATCGAGACCCTCGACGTCGATCTCGTCGGGCTTGGCGACGATGCCGATCGGGGTGTTGACGCCCTCGTTCTCACCTTCGATGCGCCCGATGATCCACTTGAGCACGCGGCTGTTCTCGCCGAAGCCCGGCCACAGGAAGCGACCGTCGTCACCACGACGGAACCAGTTGACGTAGAAGACCTTCGGGAGCTTCGACGCATCGGCGTTCTTGCCGAGGTTGATCCAGTGCGCGAAGTAGTCGCCCACGTGGTAGCCCATGAACGGGAGCATCGCCATCGGGTCGCGACGGACGGTGCCGACCTTACCCTCGGCGGCGGCGGTCTGCTCGGAACCGACGGTGGCGCCCATGAACACGCCGTTCTGCCAGTCGCGGGCCTCGGTCACCAGCGGCACCGTGGTCTTGCGACGACCACCGAACAGGATCGCCGAGATCGGCACACCCTGCGGATCGTCCCACTCCTGCGCCAACGACGGGCACTGTGAAATCGGGGTGCAGTATCGCGAATTCGGGTGTGCGGCCTTGTGATCGGACGCGGGCGTCCAGTCGTTGCCGAGCCAGTCGGTCAGGTGCGCGGGGGTCTCGCCGCCGATGCCCTCCCACCAGATGTCACCGTCGTCGGTCAGTGCGACGTTGGTGTAGAGCGTGTTACCGGCCTCGATGGTCTTCATCGCGTTCGGGTTGGAGTCCTCGCTGGTGCCGGGGGCGACCCCGAAGAACCCGAATTCGGGGTTGATCGCGTAGAGACGGCCGTCGTCACCGAAGCGCATCCATGCGATGTCGTCGCCGACGGTCTCGGCCTTCCATCCGCGGATGGTGGGCTGGATCATCGCGAGGTTGGTCTTGCCGCACGCGCTCGGGAAGGCCGCGGCGACGAAATACACCTTGTTCTCCGGGCTGGTCAGCTTCAGGATCAGCATGTGCTCGGCCATCCAGCCCTCGTCGCGGGCGATGACCGACGCGATACGCAGCGCGTAGCACTTCTTGCCCAGCAACGCGTTACCGCCGTATCCCGAACCGTAGGACCAGATCTCACGATCCTCGGGGAAGTGGGTGATGTACTTCTCGGGGTTGCACGGCCAGGGCACGTCGGCCTGACCGGGCTCGAGCGGGGCACCCACCGAGTGCAGACCCTTGACGAAGAAGCCGTCGTCGCCCAGCGCCTCGAGAACCTTCGGGCCGACGCGGGTCATGATGCGCATCGACAGCACGACGTACTCGGAGTCGGTCAGCTCGACACCGAGCTTCGGGTCGTCGGAGCCGAGAGGGCCCATGCAGAAGGGGATCACGAACATGGTGCGGCCGCGCATGCTGCCCCGGTACAGCTCGGTCATCGTTGCGCGCATCTCGTCGGGATCGACCCAGTTGTTGGTGGGGCCCGCATCTTCGGCGGTCTTGGCGCAGATGAATGTCCGGGACTCGACGCGCGCGACGTCGGCGGGGTCCGACTTGGCGAGATACGAGTTGGGCTTGCGCTCCTCGTTGAGTTTGACCAGCGTCCCGGCCTCGACCAGATCCGCGGTCAGCCGCTCCCACTCCTCGTCGCTACCGTCGGACCACACCACCCGGTCGGGCTGGGTCAACTCGGCGACTTCGGCGACCCATGCCAGCAAACCCGCGTGTGTGGTGGGAGCGCTGTCTGGATCCAATCCGGGAATGGTTGCTGAGGTCATATCTCCTCCTCGGAGTTGGCCACCATCGATGGTGACCGGGGTACGGCGGCTTATCCCCAGGATACGGTCACCGAACGTCCGCTAGGTGGCGGGGTTAACAGATGCGGTATATGCCACATTTCCATAGGTCCACTTACGACAGCCGGCAAACCCTACACCGCCGTGACCTGGGAAATCGCCCCCGAAAGGCGGCTTGAGATGCTCACGAAAGTCCGATTCACCGCCCCCGTGGACGCCCCCGGCGGCCCTTGCGGAGCCCATCTGCGGGCCCGTTGGACGGCTCCGGAGTCAGTCGAGCCTGCCCGAATCGGTCGGTACCCAGGTGCGGCCGTCGGCGGCCAGCCGGTGCGCTTCGTAGTCGCCGTCGGACCCGATATGGGTGACGGTGTCGACGCGCCCGTCGTGATCGCGGTCGGTGTAGACGGTCATGCCGTCGGGGCCGGTCCGGGTCAACGAGTCGGCGACGCCGTCGGCGTCGGTGTCGACGTCGGCTGGACCGAGATCCCACACCCGACCGTCGTCGTACAT
Source organism: Gordonia sp. YC-XJ4 (assembly GCF_059511865.1). Classification (NCBI taxonomy): domain Bacteria; kingdom Bacillati; phylum Actinomycetota; class Actinomycetes; order Mycobacteriales; family Gordoniaceae; genus Gordonia; species Gordonia sp. YC-XJ4. Next base: position 668,912 of record NZ_CM183447.1, on the reverse strand, counting down.
CCACAGGTGGTCATCGGCGCCGGTGTCGGGTTCCTCACCGGGCAGCGGGGTGTCGGGAAGTCCGGCGAGATGGGCCGCGTCCTCGATCTCCGCATCGCCGTGCCAGAGCCCGGCCGCCGCGTCGTCGTCCGGGTCGCCACCCTCGCCCAGTACGAACGGTTCCATCACTGCTCACTCCTCGTGACCGCGGGTGCGGTGGTCGTCTCGGCCCGTGCCTTCGTCCGCGTCGCCTCGGCCAGCCGTGTCGCAACGGTGTGCCGCAACCCGGCCAGCCGGGCCGACTCCGCGGTGGCCCCGGACGGTTGCCCGGCGCGCAGCCGGCGTAGGGACGCGTCGATCTCGGCGACGTCGGCGGCGACTTGGCGGACCCGTCGTTCATGATGCCGGGTGATCTGCCCGGCCAGACGTGATTCGGCCTCGGTGCTCCGTGAGGCGATGCGTTGTTCGAGCCGACCACGAGCCTCCGTGAGGACCTCGGCCGAGAAGGACCGCAGATCGGTGCGTCGCGCAGCCGCCCGGCGAATCCGGATCACCCAGAACGCCACGGCCACACCGATCACCAGGGTCAACGGCATCGAGATCCACTGCAGCGTGTCCACCGCCGCCATCGGCGAGACGATCAGGCGGCCGACGCCGACGCCGGTGGACGCCCCGATGAGCACCATCAGCGCGTCCTCGGCGCCGCGACGACCGGTCGGCGGGGCACGACGCACCGCCGACACCGCCTGCCCCGCCGGACCGGCTCCGCGACCCGGCTCGTCGCCGTCGACGCCGAGCAACGCGGTGGCCCCGACGGCCTCGAGCCGGTCGTCGAGAACGGCGTCCACCCGGGCATTGACCTGTGCGATCTCGGCGTCGAGCCAGGTCAGATGGGTCGCCAGCTCGCCGGGTGTGGCGTGCGCACAGCGACGGTTCGCCGCGGCGAGCAGCGCCCGGAACCCGGTCTGTGCGTCGGCGATCGTGGCCGTGCGGACCCCGGCGACGCCCGCGCGGACCGCCGCGAGCCGGTCGGTGCGTCCGCGGTCGCGGGTGGCCACCAGAGTCCGTCGGCGACGCATCAGGTCGTCCGGGTCGGTGTGCACGGTGGCGGCCGACGAGAGATGGTCGTCGCGGATACGCCGGTCCAGCGCCGTCACACACGCCGCGAGCCGGGCCTGCTCGATGCGTTGCTCGATCGGGCGCATCTGACCCTCGTGCATCCAGGCCACCAGGTCGGTCAGGCCGGACTCGTCGACCGCGCCGGCCAGCGCAGCCGCCGCCGATACCGCGAACACCGGGAGTTCCTCGGCGGGATCGAGAACGGCGCGCTGTGCGCGCAACCGTCGCGGCCATTCCCAGAATGCGTCGATTCCGGTGCACACCAGGGCGACCGTGCCCACCTCGGTCCGCAACCGCACGAACAGCTCGACCTCGTCGGCATCGAGGTCCGACGACGGATCCAGCACCATCAGGCCCGAGCCGATCCCACCGGTTCCCAGGCCGGAACCGGTCGCCGAGATCGGTAGGTCGGGGGCGACCGCCGCGCAGGCGGCCAGCAGATCGTCGATGGCCGAACCCACCGCCCCGGCCACCACGATCGAAGCCCCGGGCTCCGGCATGCTCGTCGCGTCGAATCCCGTCGCCTGCCACACCTGGTGGTAGATCCCGTCTGGGGTGATTCCGTCTGGGGTGATTCCGTCTGGGGTGATCCCGTCTGGGGTGATCTGCTGCGCAGCGGTGGCGTTCACCGAACCACCTCCGGCACGCGCAACAGCTGCTCGATCCCCTCGCGAGCGACGCCTGCAACCGCCAGACCCTCCAGACGATCGCGAACCACGCCCTCCCGACGCCCACGGACCTCGTCGACGCACGCGGCGACCGTCGGGACGAGCGCCTCGATGCCACTGAGCCGGTGCAATGTCGCATTGAGACCGTCGACGTCGGCCACCACACCCGCACCCATCAGGTCGAGAGCGGTCTCGATACCGAACCGGTCGAGGCGCCGCAGCAGACCACGTCGCAGGGTGCGTTCGCGTCCGCCGGGATCGCCGACGAGGAAGTGTCCGGCCATCGACGGCATCTGCTCGTCGCGGGCGACGAGGTCGGCGAGAAAGGTCCATTCCGCCTCGGTGACATCGGCGCAGGCGAGAAGCGCCGAGACGGCAGTGACCGGTCGGCCCAGTATCCGGGCGGCATCGGCCGCTGCGTGCGCGGCGTCGCGCGGATCGGGGTGGGTGTCGGCCTTGCCGAGGACAACGATCGTGCGCTCGGCGGGCAACGACGCCAGGATCTCGTGGTCGGCGGGGCGTACGGCGGCCACGATCACGTGCACCCAGAGGTCGGCGCCGTCGATCGCGTCGGGGTCCTCGCCGGGGCCGAGCGCGCCGACTCGCAACCGCTCCCGCACCGCCCGCGTCATGGTGTCGCGACCGGTGCCCGGGCGGCCGGTGACCGCGATCGTCAGGGCGCGCCGGTGATCGCGCGCCGCCGCCGACACCTCGGCGCGCACCGCGCCGGGCAGGGCGTCACACACCGCCGACGAAGCGCCATCGAGCACCTGCGCCAGCTCACCACGTCGATCGGTCATTCACCTCTCCCCCACATCTCCCCTGGTCTGGCAGCCTAACCCGGACAAGCCCGACGTGCGGCACAGAAATACACAGGCCCAGGGTGTCGAGGATGACCTCTCCACGGCGATAGGACACGATGGACCGGTGAACACTGACCGACCGGTGCCCCCTGCCGCCGACGCCACCGGGCGTGAGCAGGGTGAATCCATTCGGGACCAGCCCGCCGGTGAGTACGTCGATCGGTCCCGGCTGTACCCGCGGGTGACGAGCTTCCGGTTCCGGCGCGGCACCCTGACGCCCAACCAGCAGCGCAATTGGGAGACCCTGTGGCCCCGGCTGGGCCGCGATCTGGCCACCGGTGCCGATCAGACGCCGGAGCCGCCGATGGACATGGCCGCCGCGTTCGGCCGGGACGCGCCGCGGGTCCTCGAGGTCGGCAGCGGCACCGGGATCTCGACCGCGGCGATGGCGCAGGCCGAACCCGACGTCGACGTCGTCGCCGTCGAGGTCTACAAACCGGGGCTCGCGCAGCTTCTCGGCCTGATCGATCGGGGCGGTCTCACCAACATCCGGATGATCCGCGGTGACGCACTGGTGGTGCTGCGGGAACTGATCGCACCGCGCAGTCTCACCGGTATCCGGGTTTTCTTTCCCGACCCGTGGCCCAAATCCCGCCACCACAAACGCCGTTTCATCCAGCGCGGCACCGTCGAGTTGATGGCCGACCGCCTGGTCGACGGTGGGATCCTGCACATCGCCACCGACCACGCCGACTACGCCGAGTGGATCGCCGAGATCCTGGCCACCCAGGACCCGGCCGCGCCGCACGTGGTGCCGGCGACCCGCCCGACACCCATCTCGCTGAGCCGTCCGACGACGAAGTTCGAGGGACGCGCCGAACGCGAGGGCCGCGACGTCAACGAGTTCGTCTACGTCAAGCCGCCGCAGGACCCACCCACCAGGGCCGAGGAGAATCGATGAACGACGCCGCACCGACCCCGCCCGGCGGTCGATTCGCCGACACGATCGCCGGCCAGAGCGGCGCCCCGCGCATGCTCCTGGTGTGGGACGCACCGAACATGGACATGGGTCTCGGCGCGATCCTCGGCGGTCGGCCGACCGCGGCGCACCGCCCACGTTTCGACGCTCTCGGGCGGTGGATGCTGACCCGCACAGCCGATCTGTCCGGTCGACGCGCGGCCGGCGACGTGGAACTCGACACAGCCGCCGACGGCTCGGCGGCCGGGCATCCCGTGGAACCCGAGGCGACCGTGTTCACCAACATCGTGCCTGGTAGCGCCGATGTCGTGCGGCCGTGGGTGGAGGCCTTGCGCAACGTCGGCTACGCCGTGTTCGCCAAGCCCAAGGTGTCCGAGGACAGCGACGTCGACTCCGACATGCTCGACCACATCGAGTTGCGCAGGCACACTGTGGGGTTAGCCGGACTGATCGTGGCGTCTGCCGACGGGCAGGCGTTCCGGGAACCACTGTTGGAGATCGTTGCCGACGGTGTCCCGGTCACCGTGATCGGGTTCCGCGAGCACGCCAGCTGGGCGTTGACGACCGACGGACTCGAGTTCGTCGATCTCGAAGACATCCCCGGTGTGTTCCGCGAACCGTTACCGCGTATCGGCCTGGACTCGCTGCCCGACGAGGGCGCGTGGCTGGCGCCGTTCCGGCCGCTGTCGGCGCTTCTCCGGTGAGCCGGGTGGCACAACCGCAGTAACGAGGCGTCGGGGGCCTCACGAGCAGTACCTCAGGGAGAGCTCAGGAGGCGCTGCGACAATTCTTCCCCGGACTTTCAGAAAGGACTCGGCGTGTTCGGAGCCATCGGCACATTCGTCTATCGGATGCGCTTCGCCGTCATCGCCGTCCTGGTGGTGTTGATGGGCGGACTGGGGCTCTACGGCCTCGGACTCAGCAAGCATCTCAGCCAGAGCGGGTGGTTCGATCCGACGTCGCAGTCGTCGAAGGGTTCGGTCGTCGCCGACACCGCCCTCGGCCGCGATCACCGCTCCGACGTCATCCTGCTGATCACCGCCCCGCCCGGCACCAAGGTGACCGACCCGCAGATCAGCACGAAGGTCGAGAAATTCGTCGACGACCTGCTGACCAAATATCCGACGGTCGTGCAGCGCGCCTACAACGGCGACACCTCCACTCCGGAGGGCGAACAGTCGGCGCTGCGGAACAACCAGCAGGTCATCGACCCGTTCTTCACCCCGACCGATGCCGCGGGCAAGGCCGCGCAGGACATCGTCAGATCCCGCACGATCACCCCTGATCAGCAGCGGGCGTTCATCAGTATCGGTGTCGCCGGCAACGACGACACCACGGTGCTCAACAACTTCAAGACGATCGAACCGTTCTTCGACAACATCGCGCAGCGCTACGACCTGCCGGCGGGCACCACGTTCCAGCTCGCCGGCCTGCAGCCGGTCGCCGGAGCCATGGCCCGCGGCATGGACGCCGACATCCACCGCGCCGAGATCATCGCCCTGCCACTGGTCGCGCTGATGTTGTTCTTCATCTTCGGTGGTGTCATCGCCGCCTGCCTGCCGGTCTTCATCGGCGGTCTGACGATCGCCGGCTCGCTGGGCATCATGAACGCGATCGCCCAGGTCACCGAACTGAACATCTTCGCCCAGTCGGTCGTCACCCTGATCGGTCTGGGCATCGCCATCGACTACGGGCTGTTCATCGTCAGCCGATTCCGAGAAGAACTCGCCGAAGGGTATTCGACGAAAGCCGCGGTACGAAGAACCGTGATGACCGCCGGTCAGACGGTGGTGTTCTCGGCGACGATCATCGTCGCGGCGATCGCGTGTCTGCTGATCATGCCGCAGGGCTTCCTCAAGTCGGTGGCCTACGGCGCGATCGCCTCGGTGTCGCTGGCGGCGATCCTCTCGATCACCGTGCTGCCCGCACTCCTGGCCATCCTCGGGCCGCGCGTCGACGCGTTGTCGCTGCGCTGGATGCTCTCCTACACCCTGTTCCCGATCGTGCGGAAGTTCTCCCCGTCGGGCGCCGATCGGCTCGACCACCGCGTCGCCGACCTCACCGGCCGCACCAAGTCGCGGGAGGAGATCGAGAACGGATTCTGGGGTCGGCTCTCGGGCTGGGTGATGAAGCATCCGGTGGCCACCGCGGTGCCCACCGTGCTGTTGCTGCTGGTGCTGACGATCCCGTTCGGTGGCATCAAGTTCGGCGGTATCAGCGAGCAGTACCTGCCGCCGGACAATCCGAGCCGGGTCGCGCAGGAGGCGTTCGACAAGTACTTCCCGACCGAACGCACCGAGGACATCAAGCTCGTCATCATGTACGACGAGAACAACTCGTCGGCGGGTAATGCGATCTCGCAGATCGCCGACGAGGCGAACAAGGTTCCCGGCTTCACCAAGAAATTCAGCTCCTCCGCCGATGACGGCGCCCTGACCGGCAGCTACGGATCGTCGGGACTACAGGTGCTGCAGATGTCGGCGGGCCTGGTAAATCGCGACACCGCGGGTGAGGCGATCAAGGATCTGCGCAAGATCGATGTGCCCAGCGGTATGCGCATGTGGGTGGCCGGCACGCCGGCGCTCACACAGGACTCCATTGATGCCCTGCTGCAACGACTTCCGTTGATGGCACTGATGCTCGTGCTGATCACCGGGCTGCTGATGTTCTTGGCGTTCGGGTCGGTGGTGTTGCCGATCAAGGCGGCGTTGATGTCGGTGCTGGGTCTCGGCGCCACGCTGGGCATCCTGACGTGGATCTTCGTCGACGGCCATGGTGCCGGCATCGCCAACTTCACCCCCGGCCCGCTGTTCGCCGCGGTGCTGGTACTGATCATCGCCATCGTGTTCGGCCTGTCCACGGACTACGAGATATTCCTGTTGTCCCGCATGGTGGAAGCGAGACAGCGCGGCGCGTCGACCACCGAGGCGATCCGCGTCGGCACGGCGCTGACCGGTCGCATCATCACCGCGGCCGCCGCCATTCTCGTGGTGGTGACCGGCGCGTTCGGCCTGTCCGAGATCGTGATGATGAAGTACATCGCGTACGGCATGATCGCCGCACTCATCTTGGACGCCACCATCATTCGCATGCTGTTGGTGCCGTCGGTGATGAAACTGCTCGGCGACGACTGCTGGTGGGCACCGCGCTGGATGCGCACGCTGCAGCGCAAGATCGGTCTGGGCGAGATCATTCTCGACGAGGAACCCGACGACAAGCGTCCCGACGCCATCGCCCCACGCGCGATCAGTGCGGGCACCCTGGTCTCGGAGGTCCCGACATCGGTGATGGCCGCAGCGCCGTCGGCGGCGGGTACGCGACGCCGCGCCGGGCGGGCCACCCCGCAAACCGTGGAACCGGGCGGACCCCGCAGGCCTGCCGCACCCGCATCAGCCGCACCCCCATCAGCGCCGAACCGCGCACGGGCACAACGGGTTCCCACCCAGAAGGTTCCGGCGCAGAAGGTTCCGGCGCAGAAGGTTCCCACACCGCCGGCCACCGCACGACGCGGTCCATCCGCACCTCCGTCGGGTGACATGCCTGCGCCGCGCATGACGACCGGCCCCCGTCCGGGGGCACCTCGGCCGGTGGCCTCGGCGCCCGCCGACGCACCGCCGGCCCCGCCGCGGCGCTACTCGCCGAACACACAGGACCGCCCCGATACCGGTGGGTGGAGCCTCGGCGAGGGCGGCATCCGCCTCAGTGCACCCGGACCGGTCGCAGGCGCAACGGAATCGCCCAGCGCGCCAAACACTTCGGGCGCCCCGGGCACGTCGGGCGCAGCACGTTCGCAACCACCGAGTACTCCGCAACCACCGAGCGCGCCGCGCCCCCGAACCGCACCGCCGGCGACAGGCCGGCCCCAGCCGGGCACTCAATCGCAGCCGGGTCACCGTGCACGTCCCGACCTGACCCGCCGTCCGCCGACACCGCCCTCGGGACCTCCACCCGGCAGCGCGAGTGGGCCACAACCGGGACCGGGATCACCGCTGTCGCGTCGGCCCGAGCTCGACCAGACCGGCCAGCGCCCGCTGGCCGCATCGTTGAGCCCGGAGGAACGCTCTCGACGCAGTCGCCCGGCCCCCACCGAGGCACGTCCCGACCGCCCCTCCCCCATGGATCGTGGTCTGTCACAGGGATCGTCGCGATTGGTGCCGCCGCGCTCCGTCAGCGATCCGACCACCGCGGACCCGACCACCACGGCCGATGTCCCCGACCCGGCCGCACCCGGTCGTGCCGGACCCGATCGCTCGGGTGCGCCGTCCGCCGACGACCCGCGAGCCAGCTCGCCGGGCCGTGACCGGACGGCATCGGATCGTCATGCCCGCGACACCGAGGACGATGATCGGATCAGCGTGCACGATCTGCTGCGTCGCAGCCGCAGCGGCCAGACGGGCGACTGAGACCTCAGGGCTTGCGGCCGGAATCGGAATCCTTGCCGCCGGAATCCTTGGGGCTTGCGTCCTTGCGATCGGCGTTCCCGCGGTCCGGCTCCGGCTCGTTGCGGTCGGCTTCCGCATCGTCGTCGCCGATCTCCTCGGCGAGTTGTTCGGCGTCGACGATCGCCTGATCGAGATGTAATCGATCCCAGATCGGCGGATCGGGTGCCGCCTCGAACCCCTTGTCGCCCTTGATCACCTCGGTGAGCGGGGTGCCGCGCAGATAGCGGATCGCGGTGTTGGCGAAGGCGATCACGGGCACGGCGAGCAGACCGCCGACGATTCCGGAGGCGACGATACCCGCGCCGATCCCGAGGACCACGGCAACCGGATGCAGTCGCACCGAACGGCCCATCAGGAACGGTTGCAGCACATGCCCTTCGAGTTGCATGACGCCGACGAGGATCGCCAGCACGATCACCGCGGTCAACCAGCCCTGGGTGACCAGCGCGATGATCACCGCGAGGGTTCCGCTGATCAGCGCACCGACGATCGGGATGAAGGAGAACAGAAAGATCACCGTGGCCAGCGGAAGCGCCAGCGGCACACGGAGAATCGCCAGGCCGATCCCGATGCAGACGGCGTCGACGAGCGCGACCACAACGGTCGCACGCACATACGCCACCAGCGTGCCGAAACCGGCGACCCCCGCCGCGACGACCTTCTCCCGGGAGCCGCGCGGGATCAGATGCGCGCAGAACTCCCAGATCTGACCGCCCCCGTAGAGGAAGAAGATCATCAGGAAGATCATCAACAGCAGGCCGGTGACCAGCTCGGTGGCGGTGGTCGCGGTGGCGAGTGCGCCACTGGCAAGCTTTGCCTGATTGTGCTGCATCAGGTCGATGATGTTGTTGCCGAGATGGTTGACCTGAGAGGGATCGATACCCAATGGACCGTCGGTCAACCACTTTCGCGTCTGGTCGACCGTCGACACCACCTCATTGGTCAACTGCGGGAACCCACTGACGAAGGCGCGCCCGACAAAGGTCAGCACACCCGCGACCACGCCGAGCGCGGTGAGCATCACGATGACGACCGCCAACGACCGCGGAACCCGACGGCGATTGAGGAAATCGACGGCGGGCACCAAGAACGCCGACAGCAGGATCGCCAATGCCAGTGGCACCGTGACCTCGTCGAACTTCTTGAACAACCGACCCACGACGTAGATCGCCGCCAGGATCAGCAGAAGCCGCCAACTCCACTCGGCCGCCTTGCGGACCATCGGATGTACCGACGACCGGTCGAGGTCGGCCAGACCCCGACCCGGCTGGGACACACCTGGCTGGGACACACCCGGCTGGGACCCGTCGTCACCGTCGCCGGACGCGGAGCCCGCCGGGGAACCATCGTTCACAATTGTCAGCGTAGCGGTCGTTAGGGTGATGGCTATGTCATCGGAGCATTCGTCGGTCGGCGCGCATCCGGCACTGCGTCGCCGATTCTGGTGGCTCCGATGGGTATTGCTCGCGTTGGTGATCGCGATTCTTGCGGTCGAGGTGGTGCTGATCTGGCCGAAACTCGAGCAGGTCTGGCACCGAACCGGCGATCTGGACTGGGTGTGGCTGGTGGCGTGCATCGTCGCGGCCGTGCTCTCGATGGACAGCTTCGCCCAGGTCCAGCGAGCGCTGCTGAGCTCGGCCGGGGTGCGGGTCCGGCAGCTGCAATCGCTGGCGGTCGTGCTGGCGGCCAACTCGTTGTCGCAGACAATGCCCGGCGGTCAGGTGCTGGCGCCTGCGTTCACCTATCGCGAAACCCGCAAGTGGGGTGCCACGCCGGTCGTCGCGTCCTGGCAGGTGGTGATGTCGGGATTGCTGGCGGGCGTGGGTCTGGCCGTCCTCGGGTTCGGCGGCGCGGTGCTCGCCGGCGCCAAGACCAACCCGTTCTCGCTGATGTTCTCCATCGTCGGCTTCGTCGCCGTCGCGCTCGTCCTGCAGTACCTGGCCACCCACCCCGAGTCGCTGCAGTCCACCGGCGAACGGGTTCTGGGCTGGTACAACCATCTGCGCAACAAGCCCGAGGACTCGGGCCTGGAGCGGTTCAACGAGGTCCTCGAACAGCTCCGCGCGGTGCAGTTGACCCGCCGCGACACCACCATCGCGTTCGGCTGGAGCCTGTTCAACTGGGTCACCGACATCGCCTGTCTGATGTTCGCGTGCTGGGCGGTCGGCGTGCACCCGTCGATCTCGGGGGTGATGGTCGCCTACGCCGCCGGCAAGGCGGTGGGCACCGCGGTGCCGCTGCTGCCCGGTGGGATCGGTGTCGTCGATGCGGTCCTGGTGCCGGCGTTGACCACCGCGGGCATGCCGGCCGCGGACGCGCTGACCGCCGTGCTGGTCTATCGGATCGTCAGCTACGTGTTGATCGCAGCCGTCGGATGGGTCGTCATCCTGGCGAAGTTCCGGACGGGTATCCGCGACAAGGGCGAACTCGAGGCCACCTACGACCGCGAACGCGAGATGGTGATCGACGAGCTCGAAGAGCAGGACGAGACCGGCACATCCGACCAAACACCGCGCGCCGAGGGCCGCGGTGGATCCTCCGAATGACGGAGCGAGTTCGGCCTGACGAGGATTTCGGGCTACCGTGGATGACCATGTCGAGTCCTGACATGGCCACCAGGGGGGCCAGGTCCCAGTCACAGGCGTCTGCACACGTGCAGTTGCCGGTCACCGCACTCGTCGACATCGTCGCCGTATCCGTGTTCGTGCTGATCGGACGGGCCTCACACCACAACGGTTTCAACCCGCTCGGTGTGGCTCAGACGCTGTGGCCGTTCCTCGCCGGGACAGCGGTCGGCTGGTCGATCGTCTACGTCTACTCCCACGTCCGTTCCAGCGATTGGTTCGGTCGCGACTTCCGCCCGGAGCGCCTGGCACCGGCCGGGTTGGCCATCTGGTTCTGCACCGTCACCGTCGGCATGATCCTGCGGTATCTGCTCCACGAGGGCACCGAGGTGAGCTTCATCATCGTCGCCACACTGTTCCTCGGCCTGGTGCTTCTGGGCTGGCGGGCGCTGGCAGCTCTCATCCTGCGACGCACCGCGACTGCCGAACCACCCCGACCGGCCGACGCCGCGCAGTAGCCGGCCACGATCGGGCCTCGGTCCACACCGGGTCGCGGTTGATGACTCAGTTGATCCGGAAGTACTTCTGCGCCACCTGCAGTGCTGCGGTCCCGGACTTCGGCCCCTCGGTGTAGACGACGATGACCTTGCCGCCCTGGACGCCGACGAACCACCCGGGACCCTCGGGCCCGTTGGTGCCGACCAGCGCACGCAACCCGGGAGCGCTGGTGAGGTCACTGGCGTCGCCGGACTTGGCGGTGCTCGTCATCGCGGCCCAGATCGGAGTGGTCAGCCCGGCATCGAGATTCCCCAGCGACCCGCCGGCAACCTTGGTCGGCACACCGTTGATGACGTAGGGCGCCACCGAGCTCATCGTGCCCGACGCACTGCGCGCCATCGCCACCCCGAGCGCGGCCATGTTGGTCATCGACATCCGCGACGCCGCCGACTGCAGATCGATCGTCGCGACGCCCGACCCCTGGGTCGGTGCGCTGGCGCCGGGAATGGTGAACTGCACGCCCAGGCCGAGCCGATCGAGCACCTGATCGGTGGTCTCCTGGTTCGCGCGGGCCGACTTGTCGACGGCGGCGAGCACCGGGTCGAGGGTGGTGCCGACGGGGTAGGCGGCGTCGAGGTTGTTACCCCGGTCGGCCGCGTAATCATTCTGTGCCACACCGAGAATCGCCCCGGTCTTCGCGTCGAGCGCCATGATCGTCGCCGGCTGGCCGACCTCGACGGCGGCGTCACCGAGACTGAGCTGGACGCCCTGATCGACCGAGGTGGACACGGCAGGCCCGGGCGGGCCCTGCTCGCCGTCGAGACGCTGCGGGGCCAATCCCGGCCCGACCATCTGCACCTGCCAGCCGGCGGTGGCGTCGCGGATGGCCTGCCAGTAATTGGTCAGACCCGCCTCCAACGGTGAGGACAGGCGCCGATCGGCCATGACGAGCATGCCGGCCTTGCGCACCGTGACCCCGGGCACCGACGCCGGGTCACGACTGAGAACAGCCATGTCGGAGTTGCGCAGGGTGACCGCGGTGATGGCCTGACCGGGCGTCTGGGCCAGCTTCTGATTGATCACCGAGGTGGTGATCAGGGGGGCGATCGGGGCGAGCGCGTTGGCCAATGCCGCCGCAGAGGCGTTGACGTTGCGGGTCTGGGTGGGGTCGAGGACGATCTCGTTGACCGGCTGCAGATACATGAAGGTCTTGCCGGAGCGGCTGGTGACCGTCGGCGCCGGTGTGGCATCGGTGCGGATCTCCCGCAGGTTGCCGCCCGCGGGCAGCCCCGGATAGATCACGCCCGGGTCCCAGGTGACCTTCCACCCGGTCGACAGGTGCCGCGCACCGCCGGAGGTGGTCGAGGTGAAGCTGTGGTCGGCGTCGAACTTCCACGTCGTCTGCAGCGAGAACGACGCCGTGCCGTCGCTGTATTCGACCGGCTTGCGGACCTCGACGTCGACCTCACGGGCGTTCATCGCCTGGAAGGTCTGGGTGAAGGACTCACCGGCCTGGCCGGGTGCGGTGGTCAGCGACGCCGTCGCCGCCGCGTCCTGGCGTCCCCACGCGGCGGCGAAGGCATTGATCGCCGACTTGGCACCGGTGTCGGGGGTCGGTGCGACCAACTCCTTGATGCCGAATGCGGCCGCACAGATCAGCACGACGCACGCGGCCAGCACCGCCCACTTCACACGAGAACCCATAGTCACAATTTTCACTCTAGTCACACGCGATTTCGATCCCGTGGGCTTGCAGTCGGGATTCGGACCGGTCACGATCGTGTCTCGTGCCGCGGTTTTGTCGCGGGCGACCGTCTTCGTCAGTGACACGACGCCCTTGTCGGACGCGCCGCCCGTCCCGCTGTCGTGTGCGGTGGGTGCCGCGATTGTCGACGTGGACGACCTGGGCTGGGTGTTGGCGCGCGAGTGCTTGGCAGTACGCACGGGGCCTGGGCGCACGGGGTCTGGGCGCACGGGGTCTGGGCGCACGGGGTCTGGGCGCACGGGGTCTGGGCGCACGGGGTCTGGGCGCACGGGGTCTGGGCGCACGGGGTCGGGGCGCGACGCCGCAGCGGACCGAGTACTGGATCGCGGGGGCATGTCACCCGCGCGGGGGCGCGGGGTCGGCGGCGGCGCTTGCCGCCGGGATGGCCCGACCGCCCGCTCCGCGGCCGGAGCTCCGGGTACCGCACGCCTGTTGACGGCGGTTGGGCGGCCGGGGGCGCGGACCGGCGTTCTGTCGTCGACGCGGCGATCGCGGGGCCCGCGAGGTACAGGCCGCACCTCGGCTTCGTCGTCCGCGGCGCGATGACGACCCGACGGCGACCGTGGCGAGGGCTGCGGAGTGCGGGCAGCGCGGGACGGGCCCGAATCCGTGCTGTTCTCGGATGCCCATAATGGGGTATGGGCTACACGGTCATTCGGGCCGGAGACAGGAGCCTGACGGCGACCGCCTGGCTCACCTCCTACCATTGCTTCTCCTTCGGGGATCACTATGATCCAGCCAACACCCATCATGGTGCCTTAATTGCATCTAATGAAGAATTTTTACCGCCTGATTGTGGTTTCGGATCACATCATCATCAAGAATCCGAGATCGTCACATGGGTGAGCTCGGGCTCGCTGGTTCACCGTGACTCCGAGGGCCATGCGGGCGTGGTGGTCCCCGGCCTGGCCCAACGCATGAGCGCCGGACGCGGTATCGACCACTCCGAGCGCAACGACCCCTGGCCCGATCTTCCGGGGTCGGGTACCTCGACCACGCACTACGTGCAGATGTGGGTCATGCCCGACAGTCACGGCCTGTCCCCCTCCTACGCCCAGCGCGACATCTCCGCGGAGCTGTCCACCGGCGCCCTGGTGACGGTGGCCTCCGGCGATCCCACCCACGAGGCGGCCATCTCGATCGCGAACGCCGGCGCGACACTGTATGCAGCCCGCCCCTCGGCGGGCTCGACGATCCGGCTCCCCGGGGCACGGTTCACCCATCTGTTCGTCGTCACCGGGTCGGTGGATGTCTCGGTGGACGCCGACGACCGGCAGGCACCCATCGAGCTCGGCGCCGGGGACGCCGCACGCGGAACCGACGTCGACGACGCGGAGCTGACGGCCGGCGAGAACGCCGAGATCCTGTACTGGGCGATGAACTCGGCACTCGGGGAGTTCTGAACCCAGCTTTCGAAGAGTTCTGAGCCGATCGCCGGTTTTCAGTCATTTCTCTTTTAGCCGCGCTTGCTGACCTGGGCTTTTGCGGTCGAGCTACTCGCCGGATGACTGAAAACAGGAGAGAGGCAGGGCGGCCACGTCGGACTGACCGCACTCATCCGATGTTTCTCGCGAACACCCGTGATCCCTACCCGACCATGCCGGCTGACGGATCGCGACGGCGGTGACAGGATGGAACGCGTGACTGTGTCGAATACTTCTCTCCCCGCTTCCGGACTGGACCTCGACTGGGTCGACGACGCCGTGCGCGTCCAGGACGACCTGTTCACCCACGTCAACGGCAAGTGGCTGGAGTCCCACACCATCCCCGAGGACCGATCGGTCGACGGTGCCTTCCACGTGCTGCGCGATCGCGCCGAGGAGAACGTCCGCGACATCATCGTCGAAGCCGCCGAATCCAATCCCGAGAGCGGCACCGACGCCGCCAAGATCGGCGATCTCTACGGCTCCTTCATGGACACCGAGCACATCGAAGCGCTCGGCATCGGCCCGATCTCCGGCGAGCTCGAGGCCATCGCCTCGATTTCCGACGTCAGTGAGCTCTCCGCACGCATGGGTCGGCTGCAGCGGCACGGCGTCGGCGGGCTCTTCGGGTTCTACGTCGACACCGACGCCCGCCAGTCCGACCGCTACCTCGTGCACGTCGTGCAGTCGGGACTCGGCCTGCCCGACGAGTCCTACTACCGCGAGGACAAGCACGCTGCGACGCTGGACGCCTATCGGGCGCATGTGGCGAAGATGTTCACCCTCGCCGGCTTCGACGACGCCGACGACCGGGCGGCCACGGTACTGCGTCTGGAGACCGCGATCGCCGGCCACCATTGGGACGTGGTCCGCCGTCGCGACGCGGAGCTCACCTACAACCTGATGAGTCTCGACGAGTTCGGTTCCGCGGCATCGGGTTTCGATCTGCACTCGTGGTTCGGCGGTCTGGGCACGGTCGGCGACACCACCTTCGCCGAGGTGGTCGTGGGGCAGCCGTCCTTCGTCACCGACGTCTCGGCGCTCGTCGCCCAGGCCCCCGTGTCGGACTGGACGACCTGGTTGTCGTGGCGGTTGCTGCGCACAGCGGCGCCGTATCTGTCCTCGGCATTCGTCGACGAGAACTTCGATTTCTACGGTCGCACCCTGACCGGCGCGGAGACCAATCGGGACCGCTGGAAGCGGGGCGTGGGCTTCGTCGAGAACGCGATGGGCTTCGCCGTCGGACGACTGTATGTGGCCAAGCATTTCCCGCCCGAGGCCAAGGCGCGAATGGACGAACTGATCGGCAATCTCGTCGAGGCCTACCGTCGCAACATTTCCGAACTGGAGTGGATGACCCCGGCCACCCGAGAGAAGGCGCTGACCAAACTCGGCAAGTTCACCCCGAAGATCGGCTACCCGGCGCATTGGCGGGATTACAGTGCGCTGACCGTCGATCGTGGCGATCTCATCGGAAACGTCGCGCGCGCCGCGTCTTTCGAGCAGGATCGGGAGTTCGCGAAGATCGGCGCACCGGTCGACCGCGACGAGTGGTTCATGACGCCGCAGACGGTCAACGCCTACTACAACCCGGGGATGAACGAGATCGTCTTCCCCGCGGCCATCTTGCAGCCACCGTTCTTCGATCCCGATGCCGACGACGCCGCCAACTACGGCGGCATCGGCGCGGTGATCGGCCACGAGATCGGCCACGGGTTCGACGATCAGGGCGCCAAGTACGACGGTGACGGCAACCTCGTGAACTGGTGGAGCGACGCCGACCGCGCCGAATTCTCCACTCGCACCCGCACACTCATCGATCAGTACAACGAGTTCACACCCGAGGGTCTCGACGAGAAGTACAAGGTGAACGGCGAGTTCACCATCGGCGAGAACATCGGCGACCTCGGCGGGTTGTCGATCGCGCTCGTCGCCTACGATCTCGCAACCTCGGGGACCGACGTGCCGGAGATCGACGGCCTCACCGGAACCCAGCGGGTGTTCTACAGCTGGGCGCAGATCTGGCGCACCAAAACCCGTGAGGCCGAGGCCATCCGCCGACTGTCGATCGATCCGCACTCGCCGCCGGAGTTCCGCTGCAACGGGGTCGTCCGGAATATCGACGCGTTCTACGAGGCGTTCGGCGTCACCGAGGGCGATGCTCTGTTCCTCCCGGACGCCGATCGTGTCCGGATCTGGTGAACCGCATCGCCGTCGGCTGATCGGCGGCCACGAGGTCACCCGCCTCGAGATGGCCGCCGGCGTGGTACGGCCGATCGCGGCGGGTGTGATCTTGCTGTTCGGTTATTTCCTGTTGCCGATCAACGCCGCGAGCAACTCCAAGGCCCTGGGGTTCCTGGTTGGTGTTGCATTGCTGATTGCGTTCTGCGGCTACGAGATCCACCACTTCCTGCGGTCACCGTACCCGGTGGTCACCGCCCTCGAGATGTTGGTGGCGCTGGCCACGTTCTACGTGATCGCCTTCGCGACAATGTATTTCATCTTCTCCGACTATGATCACGGTAGTTTCACCGAGAAACTCACCCGGATCGACGCGCTGTACTTCAGTCTGACGGTGTTCACGACCACCGGATTCGGCGACATCGCTGCCGTCGCTCAGGAAACCCGTGTCGCGGTGTCGATCCAGATGGTCAGCACCTTTGCCCTACTCGGCCTCGGAATCCGGTTCCTGAGCCTGCTGGTCAGTGCACGACGCAAACCGACCGGCCACGACGGGCCGGTCGGTTAGCGCGGTGTCGAACTTCGGTGCAGGTCAGTAGTCGTCGTCGCCGTAGACGATCATGCCGCGAATGTTCTTGCCCGACAGCATGTCGTCGTAGGCCTCGTTGATCTGATCCTGTCGGTAGGTGGTGGTGATCAGATCCGAGAGGTTCAGCCGCCCGGCCCGGTACTCGCGCAACAGGTTCGGGATCTGGGTACGCGGTCCGGTCCCGCCGAAGATCGCACCCTGGACCCGCTTCTGCAGCAGGGTCAGCTCGAACAGGTTGAGCTTGACGTCCATCGAGGCGAAGTTGCCCATGCCGGTGACGACCACCTGGCCGCCCTTGCCGGTCAGGCTCAACGCCGGCGCGATGATGTCACCGAAGATCTCGCCGACCGTGATCACCGTGGTGTTGGCCATCTTGCCCCAGGTGATCTCGCCCAGAACCGGAGCGGCCTCCTCGATCGAGGCGAAGGTGTGTGTCGCTCCGAGCTTCTCGGCCATCTGCAGTTTGAACGGCACCGGGTCGATGGCGACCACGTAGCGCGCGCCGGCCGCGGCCGCACCCTGGATCGAGTTGATCCCGACGCCGCCGATGCCGATGACGACCACCGTGTCGCCGGTGTGGGTGTCGCCGATCTCGACGGCCGATCCCCATCCGGTGGCCACACCGCAGCCGAGCAGCGCCGCCTCGCGCAGCGGGATGTCGTCCTCGATCTTGACCAGCGAGGCCTCGTTGACGGTGATGTAGGGCGCGAAGGTGCCCAGCAGACACATCGGCGTCAGTGGCGTGCCGTCGGCAGTGTGCAGGCGGTGGGTGTCATCGGAGATCGACAGTCCCGTCAGCAGCCGTGCGCCCTCGTCGCAGATGTTCTGCAACCCGCGCGAACACGGTTCGCAGGTGCCGCAGGCCGGAATGAATGCGGTGACGACGTGATCACCTTCGGCCAGCCGCGTCACACCCGGACCGACCTTGGTGACCACCCCGGCGCCCTCGTGTCCGCCGAGCACCGGCATCGGTGCCGGGCTGTCGCCGGTGCGCAGGTGGTGGTCGGAATGGCACAGCCCGGACGCGGCCAAGCGCACCTGGACCTCGCCGGCGACCGGGTCGCCGACCTCGATCTCCTCGATCTGCCACGGTTGTCCGGGTTCGCGCAGGATCGCGCCCTTGGTCTTCATGGTTCTGCCCCTTTCTCGGCACAGTCAAATGCCCCGGTCGCCATCGTCGTCCATCCATGCACGCCTCGGCATGGATTTCGTGAGATAGGTTCCGCCGCAAAACATCTACACAGCAACCGGCGTCGTCGTCACCGCGATCGGTACGCAAGTACCGACGCGGACGGTTCGCGGGGCACCAGGACCCCTCCGATCCCGCCGCGGCACCGAATGGCTTCCGGACTCGTGAAAGGATGACCGCATGGCCAGTTCGGAAATGCCCGACTCTCGACCTCCCCGGCGCTCGTTTCTGCGCTGGCTGATCCCGGCCCTGCTGATCCTGGTGTGGCTGATCATCGGCGGGGGGCTCGGGCCGTTCGCCGGGAAGCTCGCCTCGGTCTCGACCAACGACAACACCGCGTTCCTGCCGGCCTCGGCCGAGTCGACCCAGGTCAACGATCAACTGTCCCGGTTCCAGGACACCACCGAGATCCCGGCCATCGTGATCGCGGTCCGCGACTCGGGGATCACCGCCGCCGACCGCGCCTACCTCACCGAGCAGACCCAGCGCCTGCAGGGCAAAGAGGGCTTCGCATCGGCGTTCTCGCCGGTCATCGGCTCCAAGGACGGCAAGGCCGCCGAGGTCTTCATCCCGATCTCCACCAAGGGCGAGCCCGCCGACACCGTCAAGACGTTGCGGGACTCGCTGGCCAATCCACCCAACGGCCTCGAGGTCAAGGTCACCGGCCCGGCCGGGCAGGTCGCCGACCTCGGCGAGGCGTTCGCCGG
This sequence comes from Gordonia sp. YC-XJ4, assembly GCF_059511865.1. NCBI lineage: Bacteria > Bacillati > Actinomycetota > Actinomycetes > Mycobacteriales > Gordoniaceae > Gordonia > Gordonia sp. YC-XJ4. The sequence goes on along the minus strand of NZ_CM183447.1, from coordinate 650,005 downwards.
CATCGACGGTCTGTTGCTGCTGGTGGCCGGTGCCGTCGTCGTGCTCATCCTCGTCGTCGTCTACCGCAGCCCGATCCTGCCTTTCGTCGTACTCATCTCAGCGGTCTTCGCGCTCGGTCTGGCCTCCGGGGCGGTGTACTTCGCCGCCCATCAGGGCTGGCTCGAACTCAACGGACAGAGCCAGGGCATCCTGTTCATCCTGGTCTTCGGCGCCGCCACCGACTACGCGCTGCTGCTGGTGTCGCGGTTCCGGGAGGAACTGATGCACACCGCCGACAAGTACACGGCGCTGCGCCGGGCGTGGCGGGCCACCATCGAGCCGGTGTCGGCGTCGGCGGGCACGGTCATCCTCGGCGTGCTGTGTCTGCTGTTCTCCGACCTCAACTCCAACCGCAGCCTCGGACCGGTCGCCGCGCTCGGGATCGTCGCCTCGTTCCTGGCGTCGATGACCTTCTTGCCGGCCGCACTGGCCCTGCTCGGCCGAGCCGCGTTCTGGCCGTTGCGCCCGCACCTGGTCGAGACGCCCGACCCCGAAACGAAGACCGACGCCAAGAGCAACGGCGCCACCAGCGCCGACTTCGACGACGCCACCTCGAACACCCATCGCTTCTGGTACGCGATCGCCCAGTGGGTCGCGGCGCGGCCCCGCACCGTGTGGATCGCAACGTTGATCCTGCTGGTCATCGGCGCGTCGTTCGCCCCGATGTTCAAGGCCGACGGCATCGCCCAGACCGACTTCTTCCTCGGTGACGTCGACTCGGTCGCCGGCGCGCAACTGCAGGCACAGCATTTCGACGCCGGTGCCGGCACCCCGACGTGGATTCTCACCCGTGCCGATCGCGCCGACGAGGTCGTCGCCGCGACCCGCGGTGTCGACGGCGTCGCGCAGGTCAGTGTGCTCAGCAGCAACGGCGCTCCCGTAGTCCGCGACGGCGAGGTCGCGGTGCAGGCCACCCTGTCGGACAACGCCGAGTCCCTCGCCGCGCAGGACACCGTCGAACGCATCCGCACCACGGTGCACGCGATCGAGGGGGCCGACGCGAAGGTCGGTGGTACGACGGCGGTCGACCTCGATACGCGCACCACCGCGATCCACGATCGCAATCTGATCATCCCGATCGTGCTCATCGTGGTCCTCGCGGTGCTGATCCTGTTGCTGCGCAGCATCCTCGCGCCGGTGTTGTTGCTGGCGACCACGGTGTTGTCGTTCGCGACCACGCTCGGTGTCTCGGCCCTGCTCTTCAACGGCCCCTTCGGTTTCCCCGGCGCCGACCCGGTGGTCCCGTTGTTCGCGTTCGTGTTCCTCGTCGCCCTGGGCATCGACTACAACATCTTCCTGATGACCCGGGTGCGTGAGGAATCGATCCGGCACGGCACCCGCGCGGGCATCATCCGTGGGTTGACCTCGACCGGTGGCGTCATCACTTCTGCCGGTGTGGTTCTCGCCGCCACCTTCGCGGCCCTGGCGGTGATCCCGCTGCTGTTCCTCGCGCAGGTCGCGTTCCTCGTGGCCTTCGGCGTCCTCGTCGACACACTGATCGTGCGGACCCTGCTCGTACCCGCCCTGTCACTGGACATCGGGAGCCGTATCTGGTGGCCAAGCAGCCTGTCCCACAAGAGATCCGAGCCCGACGAGGACTCCGGCGATCCGGTCACCACAGGTACTCGGGCGTCGGAGGGCAATGTTTCCTGAGGGTTGAGCGATTCCGAACCCCAACCGGCGGGTAACCCGATAGCGTCGGACTCACCGCACAGGGAAAGCAGGTGACCCCCGATGACCATCGCCCAGAAGCCTCTCGCCGAACACTCCACCCCGACGCGATCGGACTTCGCCTCGCTGCGTCGCGGTGGACTGAACTGGGACTCGTTTCCCTTGCGGCTGTTCGTGAAAGGCAATGGGCGGTTCTGGGATCCGGCCGCGATCGACTTCAGCCGCGACGCCGAGGATTGGCACGAGATCACCGACGAGCAACGACGCAGCACGACGTTTCTGGTCAGTCAGTTCATCGCTGGTGAAGAAGCCGTCACCCAGGACATCCAGCCGTTCATGAAGGCGATGGCCGCCGAGGGGCGCTTCGGCGACGAGATGTATCTGTCGCAGTTCTGCTTCGAGGAGGCCAAGCACACGCAGGTGTTCCGTCGCTGGATGGATGCGGTGGGGCTCGACGACGATCTGCAGTCCTTTGTCGCCGACAACCCGTACTACCGCCAGCTGTTCTACGAGGAGTTGCCGCAGAGCCTGCACGTCCTCGACCACGATCCGTCCCCGCTCAATCAGATCCGCGCCAGCGTCACCTACAACCACGTCATCGAGGGGTCGCTGGCGTTGACGGGTTATCACGCGTGGCAGACCGTGTGCACCCGGCACGGCATCTTCCCCGGCATGCAGCGGTTGATCCGGTTCATCGGCGACGACGAGCGGCGCCACATGGCGTGGGGGACGTTCACCTGCCGTCGTCACGTGGCCGCCGACGACTCGCTGTGGGAGGCGATCAACACCCGGATGGGCGAGCTGATGCCGTTGGCGCTGGGCATGATCACGTGGGTCAACGAGCAGTTCGACGAGCAACCGTTCGGCCTGGACAACAACGAGTTCCTCGCCTACGCCGCCGATCGCGCGCAGCGACGGCTGCATGCGATCGAGTCGGCCCGCGGTCGAGACGTCGCCGAGATCGACCTCGACTACTCCCCTGCCGAACTCGAGGAGCGGTTCGGCGAGGAGGAAGCCGAAGCGCTCGGCACCTGACCGCCGACCCCGATGACAAACAACTAGAACACGTTCTAGTCTGTGGGGGTGGATGTCTCCTTTGACGCGACCCGACGCGAGCTGACCACCGACAAGGGCGTGCTGCGCTACCACGAGGCCGGCGCTGCCGATGCACCGCCGCTGATCCTGCTCCACGGCTCCGGCCCGGGCGTGACCGGATGGCGCAATTACCGCGGTAACCTCGGCTTTTTCGCCCAGACCCATCACTGCTACGTCATCGAGTTCCCCGGCTTCGGGGTCAGCGATGCGTGGGAGGGCATGCCGGTGCTGACCGCAGGTAAATCGGTGATCACCTTCATGGACGCACTCGGGATCGCCTCGGCGCCGATGATCGGCAACTCGATGGGCGGCGTCGTCGGGGTGAACCTGGCCATCCGCAAACCCGATCGCGTCGAGAAGCTGGTGACCATCGGCGGCGTCGGCCCCAACCTGTTCAGCCCCAGCCCGAGCGAAGGCCTCCGTCTCCTGCAGGAGTTCGCCGACGACCCCGATCGCGACAAGCTCGTCCGTTGGCTGACCGCGATGGTCTACGACCGCACCCTGGTCACCGAGGAACTCATCAGTGAGCGCTGGGAGGTGGCGATGAATCCCGACGCCTTGGCCACGGCCAGAACGATGTACGGCTCAGCATCTTTCGAGATGCAACAGCAGTTCATGGCGACCGCCGACATCCCGCCGTACTGGGCGATGATGCACAAGATCTCCTGCCCGACGCTGCTCACCTGGGGCCGCGACGACCGGGTCAGTCCGCCCGACATGGCGCTGGCCCCGATGCGGCTGATCCCCGACGCACAACTGCACGTCTTTCCCCGTTGTGGCCACTGGGTGATGATCGAGGCCAAGGAGGCCTTCGAGGCGACGGTGGCGGCGTTCCTGGCGAGCTGACCGGCCCCTTTCCCGATTCTTCCCCAAGACTCTCGTTCTTCCCTCAGAAATTGCCAGGGGAAGAACGAGAACCTTGGGGAGGAACGTCCGAACCACCTCAGGCCGCGAGCCCACCCCGCGTCCACCGATCGGTTGACCGAGGTGTGGTCATCCGGTGGATCCGCTGCCCGCTCGATCCGGCCATGCTGGATGTCATGGCAATGATCGAGGTCGCAGGACTGACGAAACGCTACGGCGACAAGCAGGTCGTTCGTGGTGTCGATTTCGAGGTGGCGCAGGGCGAGATCTTCGGCATCCTCGGCCCCAACGGCGCGGGCAAGACCACGACCGTCGAGTGCATCGGCGGTCTTCGCAAACGCGACGGCGGGCACGTCCGCGTCGCCGGATTCGACCCGGCCGACGAGGACCGCGGCCTGCGGGAGGCACTCGGAATCCAGTTGCAGGAGAGCCGACTTCCCGACAAGCAGACCGTCGGTGAGGTGATGCGCCTGTATTCGAGTTTCTACGAAGCGCCGCGCGACTGGCGGGAACTGCTCGAGCGGCTCGACATGCGCGCATACGAGCGCACCTATTTCGCCAAGCTCTCGGGCGGGCAGAAACAGCGGCTGTCGGTGGCACTGGCGCTCATCGGCAATCCGAAGGTCGCGATCCTCGACGAGCTCACCACCGGCCTCGACCCCAGCGCCCGCCGCGAGGTATGGGGCCTGCTCGAGGACCTCAAGGACACCGGCGTCACCCTGCTGCTCGTCAGCCACTTCATGGAGGAGGCCGAGCGCCTGTGCGACCGCGTCGCGGTGATCGACGACGGACGGGTCGTCGCGCTCGACACCCCGGCGGAGTTGGCCGCGTCGGTCCACGCCGACCAACGAATGTCGTTCGTACCCAACGCCATTGTCGACGTCGACGCACTGAGCGCGTTACCCGACGTCCACCGCATCGACCACAGCGGCGAGAGGGTGATCGTCACCGGAACCGACAACGTGGCGTCGGCGGTCATCATCGCGCTGCACGAGCGCGGGATCGCCTGCCGCAAGCTGCGCGTCGACCAGCCGAGCCTCGACGACGCCTTCCTGGCGCTCACCACCGCAACCGAGCCCGACCCCCCAACCGACGCCGATACCGACACGACGCAAGGAGCCCGACGATGAGCGCCGCCACTGCCATGATCGCCTCGGAAGCCCGGCTTCTCGTACGCAACCCGGGTGTCGTCCTCTGGACGGTGATCCTGCCGGTCGCCGCGGCGATCGTGATCGCCTCCATCCCGGCCGCCCGCAAGCCCGTCGGCTCCTTCGGAGGCCTGAGCACCTTTCAGGTGTACCAGCCCATCCTGGTGTTGTTCGTGCTGTCGATGCTCGCCGTCCAGGCGCTGCCCGACGTCCTCACCCGGTACCGGGAAATGGGTGTGCTCAAGCGATTACGCACCACGCCGGTCTCCCCTTTCCTGCTGTTGACCGCCCAGTTCGTGCTCATCATGGGAGTGTCGCTGGTGTGCCTCGCGCTGATCGTGGTGATCCCCGGCATCATCTCCGGCCAGTGGCCGCACCATCTGTTCGGCTTCGTCGTCAGCTATCTGCTGTCGTGCTGGGCATTTCTCGGCCTGGGCATGGTGATCGCGTCGTTGTTCCGTAATGCCAAGGTGGCAGCGGGATTCGGTACCCTCGCGTTCTTCGTGTTGCAGTTCTTCGCGGGCCTGTGGATACCGCGGTCGACGATGCCCGGATGGATGCACACGATCTCGAATCTGACGCCGTCGGGCGCGGGCACCCAGGCATTGGTGGACACGGCGACCACGGGCTGGCCCCCGATCGGCTTCTTCGGCACACTGGTCGTGTGGGGAGCTCTCGCCACGATCATCGCGATGCGGACCTTCCAGTGGGAATAGCCGCGTCGGAGAGCCACGCGGCGCTGCACCCTCGCCCGCGTGGCATCACCCGACGCCGCAACCCGCGGCCAACGAGCACCCGGCCTCGCAGCATCCTCCTGCATCGCATTCGAGAACGCGAGCCCCACGGCCGGTGGATCGACTGCCGGACGACGCTGACCTGGCCGGATACGTTGCTGCCGCCGCAATCGGAGGTGTGGGGGCTGCGCGTGCTCACTCTCGCGGGCCTGGTGGTCGCCCAGCTCGTGCCGGCCACCCATCTGCACCATGTGATCGGCGCCGTCCTGATGCTGACGTTGATGGCGTTCACCGAATTCTGGATCCGGATCGACATCACGCCGATGTGGCGGCGGTTCACGGTGTTCGGGATCACCACCGCACTGCTGGCCGCCGCGATCGCCGTGACACCGATGGCCGGGATCGCGTCGTGGGCCGGCTACATGCTTTACGCGTCCCTGTTCACCGGGCCGCCCATGCTGCTGTGCGTCGCCGGCTCGTGTGTGCTGATGACCGCCACCCAGCGCAACGGCTGGCACAATCTCCTCGACCCGTGGTGGGCCTCGATCCTGTGCTGGGCGCTCAACGTGGTGATCGGTCTGGCGGTGGTGGCCGTCATCGATGCCCGTGAGTCCACCCTGCTGCGGCGCCGCGAACTCACCGAGGAGCTGATCGCCGAACGCTCTCGCAACGCCGAACTCCAGCAGGAGCTCCTCGAGCAGGCCCGCCGCAGTGGTGTCCACGACGAGCGGGCCCGGTTGGCGCGCGAGCTGCACGACACCGTCGCCCAGGGCTTCGTCGCCGTCGTCACCCAGCTCGAATCGATCGATGAGGACGATCTCGCCTCCTCGGTGCGCGATCGCGTCGAGAACGCGAAAGCCCTTGCGCGCGAAGGGCTCGGCGAGGCACGTCGAGCGGTCAACGCCCTGCAGCCGCTACCGCTGGCCGCCCGGTCCCTGGCCACCGCCCTGCAGGAGCAACTCGCACTGTTCTCCCGACGTCACGACATCGCGGCGACGCTACGGGTCGACGGCTCCCCACGCCCGCTGGTGGGCGACGATGCGCTGCTGCGGATCACCCAGGAATCACTGGCCAACGTGGCCCGTCATTCCGGAGCCACCCAGGTGGTGACGACCCTGACCTACCTCGACGACACCCTGCTGCTCGACATCCGGGACAACGGGCGCGGTTTCACCCCCGACGAGACGCGGCGTTGTCCGGACGGCGGTTTCGGGTTGACCGCCATGGCCGAACGCGCCGCGCTGATCAACGGGACACTCGAGATCGAAGCCGAACCGGGAGCCGGCTGTGTCATCTCGGTGGCGCTACCGTTCCCGGCGTCGACCGATTGCGTGGGCACGCCGCGGTCGGCGGATCGAGCGGAGACGAGGCGATGATGCGCGACGCCACGGATGCGACGATCAGCATCGTCGTGGTCGACGATCATCCGGTGGTACGCGACGGTATTCGCGGCATGCTCGAGCGGGAGCCGGGGATGTCGGTGATCGGCGAGGCCGCCGATGGAGCCGAGGCACTCACCACGATCGCGCGACTGCACCCCGACGTCGTGCTGATGGATCTACGGATGCCCGAACTCGACGGGGTGGGCGCGATCCGAGTGCTGCGAGCCGAGAACCCGGACGCGCCACGGATACTCGTGCTCACCACCTACGACACCGACACCGACATCCGGGCCGCGGTCGACGCAGGCGCCGACGGATACCTTCTCAAGGCGACGCCGCGTGCCGATCTCATCGCCGCGGTACGCCGCGCCGCAGCCGGTCAGAGCGTCCTCGACCCGAGTGCTGCGGCAAGTCTGATGAGCCGCAACCGGTTCGAGGCGCTGACCGAACGCGAATGCGAGGTGCTGCGGGCGGTGGCCGGTGGCGGCACCAATCGTCAGGTGGCCGCCGAGCTGATGATCAGTGAGGCCACGGTGAAGACGCACCTGCTGCGGCTCTACCCCAAGCTCGGCGTGAAGGACCGCGCCGCAGCGGTGCGGGTGGCCTTCGAGCGCGGCTTGATCCGCTGAGCGTTTATTCGCTTGCGCCCTCGCCACCCGCCCTGGCAGAGTTCACTCCCGCACGAGAGAGCAGCCGATCGCGGGGTACCGTCGATCATGTTCTGCGCGTTGTACTCTCGCGCATCCATTTAAGGTATGGCTACGGTCCGTGCTACGGCACCGGGGTTCGACTCCCCACTCGGCACCGCCCCCGGGAACCCCGGTGGGCCTCGGTCCTGCGGCCACGCGTGGAGGTCTCGCGCGTGTCCCCACCGACGCACCCGCCCGCGGGCGGTGTCCGCCGCCATACACCGCCGCCGAAGGGAGGTTCGCCTTGTCCATCATCACATCCGCATTCGCCACGGTCTCCGTCCCGGCCGGCCATTGCGTTCTCGAATACCGCCGTGGACGACTGTCCCGGACGCTGACACCCGGCCAGTACCGTCGGCGTCGGACGGCAACCCACACCTGGCTCGACATGCGTGCACGCGTCATCTCGGTTGCACCGCAGGAGATCCTCACGGCCGAGGGAGTGTCGGTTCGCGTGACGGTGGCCCTGCGCGCGACGATCACCGACCCCGTCGCCTTCGTCGAACAGTCCAACGACCCCTGGTCGGCCATCTACCTCTCGGCTCAGGTTGCGCTGCGCGACTCCTGTGCGTCGGTGTCGCTCGAGGATCTGATGGCACGTGGTGATGCAGTCGACATGGGCCTCGTGCTCGCCGCTGCGCGAACGGTCGGTGCGACCGTGGGTGTGACCGTCGCCGAGGCGCTGCTCAAGGACGTCATCGTGCCGAGTGAGATCCGTTCGGCGGCAACCGAGCTGATCTCCGCCAAGGCGCGCGGCCTGGCCAAGCTGGAGACCGCACGGGCGGAGACGGCTGCATTGCGCTCACTCGCCAACGCCGGCCGTGTGCTCGACGCACACCCGGCACTGGCACAGTTGCGCCTGGTCCAGGAAGCGCCGCATGGCACCAGGCTGGTGTTGTCGGTGGGTGATGCTGCGCAAGTGGACGATTCGGCTGCCGCGCAGGTGGCCGACGACGACTGACGCAACCGTCGCCACCGACGACGACACCCGGGGAGGAAAGATTCTTCCCCGGGTGTCCCACTCGTCCCCCAGAGATTTCCTGCGGACGAAAGCGAAAGTGGGGGAAGAAGATTCTTCCCCCACTTTCGCGTATCGCTCAGCTCATCAAGCGGCTCAGTACTTCTCGCCCTTGTTCGCCTTCTCCACCAGCGAGGCCGGCGGCTCGAACTGTGCGCCGTACTTCTTGGCCAGTTCGCGGGAGCGTTCGACGAAGCCGGCCAGGCCGCCTTCGTACTGGTTCATGTACTGCACCACACCGCCGGTCCACGCGGGGAAGCCGATGCCGAAGATCGAGCCGATGTTGGCGTCGGGCACCGAGGTGATGACACCTTCCTCGATGCAGCGCGCGGTCTCGACGGCCTCGGCGAAGAGCATGCGCTCCTTGAGGTCCTCGAGCGACTGCTGGCTGCTTCCGGAGTTGAACTTCTCCCGCAGACCCGGCCACAGCCGCACGCGCTTGCCGTTCTCGTCGTACTCGTAGAAGCCGGCGCCTTCCTTCTTGCCGGGACGGCCCTGCTCGACGAGGTAATCGATGACGGCGAACGATCCGTGCTGCGGGAATTCCTTGCCCTCCGCCTCGGCGGCAGCCTGGGATTCCTTACGGATCTTCTGCATCAGGATGAGATTCAGCTCATCGGACAGCTGCAGCGGTGCGGCCGGGTATCCGGCCTGGGTGCCGGCGTGCTCGACCAGTGCCGGTTCCACACCTTCGCCGACGGCCGCGATGGCCTCGTTGATGAAGGTGCCGATGACCCGGCTGGTGAAGAACCCGCGGCTGTCGTTGACCACGATCGGGGTCTTGCGGATCTGCAGGGTGTAGTCGATCACCTTGGCCAGCACCGCATCCGAGGTCTTCTCACCACGGATGATCTCCACCAGCGGCATCTTGTCGACCGGCGAGAAGAAGTGGATGCCGATGAAGTCCTCCTGGCGCTTGACGCCCTGGGCGAGGATCGTGATCGGCAGCGTCGAGGTGTTCGAGCCGAGCACGGCGTCGGGCTCGACGATGTCCTCGATCTCCTGGAACACCTTGTTCTTCACCTCGACCGACTCGAAGGCGGCCTCGATGACGAGGTCGACACCCTTGAAATCGGCGGCGTCGACGGTCGGCGTGATCCGCGCGAGCAGCGCGTCACTCTTCTCCTGGGTGGTCTTGCCCCGCGAGAGCGCCTTCTCCTCGAGCTTCTCCGAGTAGCCCTTGCCCCGCTTGGCGGCCTCGATGTCGATGTCCTTGAGGACCACCTCGATGCCGGCCTTGGCCGAGACGTAGGCGATCGCCGCACCCATCATGCCCGCGCCGATGACGCCGACCTTCTTGGCGGTGTACTTGTCATAGCCTTCCGGCCGCGAGCCACCGTTGTTGATGTGCTGCAGGTCGAAGAAGAACGCCTTGATCATGTTCTGCGCGACCTGACCGGTCACCAGCGACACGAAGTAGCGGGTCTCGATGATGTCGGCGGTGTCGACGTCGACGTAGGCGCCCTCGATGGCCGCGGCCAGGATGGCGCGCGGAGCCGGCATGTTGGCGCCCTTGATCTGCTTGCGCAGGATCGCCGGGAAGGCGGGCAGGTTGGCCGCGACCGACGGATTGGTGACCGCACCACCGGGCATCTTGTAGCCCTTGACATCCCACGGCTGGACCGCTTCGGGGTTGGCCTTGATCCATTCCTTGGCGGCCGGCACGAGTTCTTCGACCGAGCCGACGAGCTCATCGACGAGACCGGTCTCCTTGGCCTTGGCGGCGTTGAACCGCGGGCCCTGCAGGAGCACGTTCATCAGCGCGGCCTGGAAGCCGAGCAGACGCACGGTACGCACGACGCCACCGCCACCGGGCAGCAGACCGAGGGTGACCTCGGGCAGACCGATCTGGACACCCTTGATGTCCGCGGCAATGCGGTGGTGGGTGTGCAGCGCGAGCTCGAGGCCGCCACCGAGTGCGGCACCGTTGATGGCGGCGACGACCGGCTTGCCGAGGGTCTCGAGCCGACGCAGCACCTTCTTCATGCCGTTGGTGCGCTCGGTGATCGCGGTGGCGATCTCCTCTTTGGTCTGGGTCTGCTCGGCGGTCATGTCCTTGAGGTCGCCGCCGGCGAAGAAGGTCTTCTTCGCCGAGGTGATGACGACACCGGTGATGTCGTCCTTCTCCGCCTCGAGACGATCGACCGTGGCGGCAATCGAGTCCATGAACGTCTGGTTCATGGTGTTGGCGCCCTGGCTCTTGTCGTCCATGGTCAGGATGACGACGCCGTCGGCATCCTTCTCCCAATTGATCATGTTGTCACTCATGGTTTTTCGCAGATTCCTTTGGTGAGGTGGCCGTCAGAGACGCTCGATGATGGTCGCGACGCCCATGCCGCCGCCGATGCACAGGGTGACCAGGCCGTAGCGACCGCCGGTGCGCTCGAGCTCGTCGAGGCAGGTACCGAAGATCATCGCGCCGGTCGCACCGAGCGGGTGACCCATCGCGATCGCGCCGCCGTTGACGTTGACCTTCTCGTGCGGGATCTTCAGATCCTTCATCCACTTCATGACGACCGACGCGAACGCCTCGTTCAGCTCGAACACGTCGATGTCGTCGACGGTCAGACCGGCCTTCTTCAGCGCCAGCTCGGTCGCCGGGGTCGGACCCGTCAGCATGATCGAGGGCTCCGAGCCGACCTCGGCGAAGGCCACGACGCGACCGCGCGGGGTCAGGCCGTTGCGCTTGCCGGCCGCCTCACTGCCCAGCAGCACGACCGCGGCACCGTCGACGATGCCGGAGCTGTTGCCGCCGGTGTGGACGTGGTTGATCTTCTCGAGGAAGGGGTACTTCTGCATGATCACGTCGTCGAAGCCGGCCATCTCGGCGAGCGCGGCGAAGGCGGGCTTGAGCTTGCCCAGCGACTCCACCGTGGTGCCCGGACGACGATGCTCGTCGTGATCGAGCACGATCACACCGTTGATGTCACGAACCGGAACCACCGACTTGGCGAAGTAACCACTCGTCCACGCCTTCTCGGCGCGATTCTGCGACTCGACGGCGTAGGCGTCGACGTCCTCGCGGCTGAAGCCCTCGATGGTGGCGATGGTGTCGGCACCGATGCCCTGAGGGGTGATGTAGTGGTCATAGGCGGTCGCCGGGTCCATGAACAGGGCGCCACCGTCGGAGCCCATCGGGACACGGCTCATCGACTCCACGCCGCCGGCCAGGACCAGATCGTCGAAGCCGGAGGCGACCTTCGATGCCGCCATGTTGGTGGCCTCCAGGCCCGACGCGCAGAAGCGGTCGATCTGGGTGCCGGGGACGGTCTCGGGCAGACCGCTGTTGAGAGCCGCGGTGCGGGCGATGACGCCACCCTGCTCACCGACAGGCGACACGACACCCAAGATCACGTCGTTGATCTCTGCCGGGTCGAGTCCCCCGTGCCGGGCGAGAACCTCGTTGATGATCCCCGATGCGAGATCAACCGGCTTGATGCTGTGCAGCGCTCCGCCGCGCTGCTTGCCACGCGGCGTACGCAACGCCTCGTAGATGAATGCTTGATCGGCCACGATGCTGTGTTCCTTTCACATGAACCGGAGACGGTTACCACGACAGGCTAACGCGGAATAACTTATTTGGCCATACCCGGTGGTCAACACTTGATCCTGACCGGCAATTCTGCGCTATGGTCGATTCACCATGCCTAGCCCGAAGCCCACCCGCGCCCGACCGGCCGACCGCAAGCGGCAGCTCGCCGACCATGCGGCGACGCTGTTCGCCGAGCGCGGCTACACCCAGGTCGCCCTCGCCGACATCGCGCGGGCGGCCGGTGTCACCGCGCCCTCGGTCTACCGGCACTTCGCCGACAAGCACGCCTTGCTGTTGGCCGCGGTGATGGGCGGCGTGGACGAGTTGGAGGCGTGCACCGACCGGTTGCTCGACGACACCGACTCGAGCCCGGAGGAACTCGTCGACGCGGTGTGTTCGATCGGGGTGCGCAGACCCGCGGCCACGTCACTGTGGCGCTCGGCCAGCCAGCACCTCAGCGAGGAGGAGAACCGGGTGATCGTCCTGCGCATCCGCGGCGTCATGCACCGGTGGGCCGGGGTCCTCGCCGCGGGCACCGGCATGCCCGAACGCGAGGCCGTCGAATTGTGTTGGGCGACGCTGAGCGTCGCCGGAAGTCTGGGCGTGCACAACGCGCGCCTGTCGGCCACCCGGTCATTGGCCGAGCTCAAGATCCTCGTGCATCGGCTGATCACCCTGCGACCCGACTCGGCCCCGCCGATGGTGCCGGCGCCGGTGATGACCGGCGGATCCCGTACCCGCCGCGACGAGATCCTCGACGCCGCAGCCGAATTGTTCGCCCGACGCGGCTATGCCGGTGTGGGCGTTGACGATATCGGTGCCGCGGTGGGGATCACCGGTCCCAGCGTCTACCGGCACTTCAGTTCGAAGCTCGCCATCCTCGTCGGCATCGGCCGGCGCAGCGCCACCCGGTTGGAGGCCGGCGCGATGGCCGCCCACTCGACCACGTCGGACAGCGCGAAACTCCTGTCCCTGCTGGTCGATTCGTACGTCTCGACGCTCACCTCCAGCCCGGACCTGTCGGTCGGTTTCAACAACTCGGCGGTCTTCATCGGCCAGTCCGACGCCGCCGACCTCCTCGACGTCCAACGAAACTACGTCGCCCGCTGGGTCGACCTGATGACGCGCACCCATCCCGACCTCGACCGGCCGGAGGCAGGCGTGGCCGTACACGCCGCGTTGTCGATCGTCAACGACGCGGTCCGCGTCCGACGTGGCACCTCGCGTCCCGACTTCCCGGCCCGGATGGCATATCTGATGAAGGGTGTCCTGGGGGTCTGACACGACGCTCGTGTCAGCGGCGTACGCCACCACCGTTGCTAGACTCACCGGGACCACGACGACGGGAGCCGCCCCGATGAGTTCCGCCGCTGATCCCGGTGAGCCACGCTATTCCCGCGACGAGCTCATCGCCGAGCTGGGAGTCTCGCCGGAGTACGCCGAGAGGCTGTGGAACGCCTTCGGTTTCGCGCATCGGACCACGACCGACAAGATCTTCACCGCCGACGAGGTCGACGCCTTGCGGCTGTTCGCCAGTTCCGAGGAGACCCTGCCGGAGCAGGCCCAGATCGCCACCGCTCGGGCGATCGGACAAACGATGTCGCGGCTGACCGAATGGCAGGCCGACCAGATCCTGGATCTCGATCGCAATCCGGACGTCCCGTGGACCCGCGAGCAGATGATCGGCGCCATCGACGTCATCCAGCGGTTGATCTGGCGACGTCACCTCAAGATCGCGCTCGAACGCGACGTCGCCCGCGACTCCGACGAGAAGCACGACCTCGTGGTCGGTTTCGCCGACATCGTCGGCTACACAAGCCTGTCGCGGCGCATCGGGATGGGCGAGCTCGAAGATCTACTCGAGAACTTCGAGGAGCGCACCTTCGACATCGTCACCGACCGCGGCGGTCACGTCATCAAAACCCTCGGCGACGCGGTGATGTTCAGCTTCGACGACAGTGCCGAGGCCGCCGCCGCGGCGCTCGCGATCCAGCGACTCAGTGACGACGGACCGATTCCACCCCTACGGGTCGGGCTCGCCCGCGGTGCCGTCCTGAGCCGGCTCGGCGACCTCTTCGGTGAACCGGTCAACATCGCTGCCCGCCTGTGTGGTTCGGCCCGGCCGGGTACCGTCCTGGTCGACGAGGCCCTTGCCGCCGACCTCACCGACGCCGAACCCTTTCACCTGCGGTCGATCTCACCACTGTCGGTGCGGGGGTATCGCAAACTGCGGGCCAAGGTCCTCGAGGCCAACAAGTACTACGAGGGTGATCCGGCAGCGCCGTAGACCGAGACCTCGGTGGCCTTCACGCTCAGCACGACGTCGGTGCCCGGACTCAGATCGAGGTCGACGACCGACGCCCAGGTCACCTCGGCCCCGATCCGGTGCTCGCCGCATCGAGTGCGGACCAACGCCCGATCACCCTGCGGTATCACGTCTTCCACGACTCCGTGCCAACTGTTGCGCGGACTGCCCTGCGGGTCTCGGAGATACACCGCCACCGCGCGCGGCGAGAAGGCCGCCGCCGCCCGACCGGCGGCTGCGGATTCGACCACGGTACCGACCACCCGGATGCCGTCGTCGGCGACAACGGTGCCGGCGTCACGCAACTGCCCGACGATCAGGTTCGTCCCGGCCAGCGACGCCGTGAACGCCGATTCGGGCCGGGTGAGCACCGAGGTGGTGGGGCCGGTCTGCACGATGCGGGCGTCGTCGATCACCGCGATCCGATCGGCGAGGCTGACCACGTCGATCAGATCGTGGGTGACCAGCACCGTCATCCCGGCACGGTCGGCGAGGAGATGACGCATCAGCGAACGCATCTGTTGGGCCACATCGACATCGAGCGCGGCGAACGGCTCGTCGAGCAACAGCACCTCGGGTTCGGTGGCCAGCGCACGCGCGATCGCAACCCGCTGCGCCTGCCCACCGGACAGCCCCGACGGCATGCGGTCGGCGAGGTCGGCCACCCCGACCGCGTCGAGCCAGCGCTGTGCCCGATTCCGGATGTCCTTGCGCGACAACCCGGCCGCCGCCGGGCCGAATTCGACGTTGCGCCGCACCGACAGATGACCGAACAGTCTGGCCTTCTGCTCGAGCAACACCACCGATCGACGGTGTGGTTCGACAAAGGTCCGGTCGCCCTGCAGAATTCGCGATCCGACCGCGACCCTGGAGTCGGGGGTGCGACGCAGGCCCGCCACGATCGACAGCAAGGTCGACTTCCCGGCTCCGTTCGGGCCGATGATGCCGAGGGTGTCGCCGGGCGCGACCTCGATATCGGCGACCAGATCGGGGACAGTGCACCGCACCGATGCTCGAAAACCCTGCTGCTCCAGCGAATTCATCGCCATACCGGTCACGCCGCCACCACGGTCGAGCGTCGCAGGTGGACACCGACGACGATCACCAGGGCCACGACCATCAACACCAGGGCGAGCGGCAACGCCTGACTCGGGTCGTTGATCGCGTCGAGGTAGATCTTGAGCGGTGCGGTCTGCGTGGTTCCGGGAAGGTTCCCGGCGAAGGTGATGGTGGCACCGAACTCGCCGAGTGCACGGGCGAATGCCAGGACCCCACCGGCCAGCAGCGCCGGACGCGCCATGGGCAGCGTCACCCGCCACAGGGTGCGCGTCGGTGACGCACCGAGAGTCGCCGCGATCCGCTCGAACCCCTGATCACCACTGCGCAACGCGCCCTCCACGCTGAGCACCAGAAAGGGCAGTGCCACAAAGGTTTGCGCGATCACCACCGCCGGAGTGGTGAAGGCCAGCGTGATGCCGACGCGGTCGAGGTACTGTCCGACGAGACCGTATCGACCGAGCGCATAGAGCAAGGCCACTCCCCCGACCACCGGCGGCAACACCAGCGGGAGCAGAACCAGTGCGCGGACGACCCGGACGACGACGCCGTCGTAGCGGGCGAACACGATGGCCATCGGCACCCCGAGTACCACGCAGACCACGGTGGACACCACCGCGGTGACCACCCCCAACCGCAGTGCCGCAACGGAATCCGGTGAGGTCACCGAGGAGACGAAGATCCCCCACGGCATCCGCACGATGATCGCCAGGGGCCCGATGAGGATCAGCGCCACCCCCAGCAGGGCGGGCAGATGAATCCATCGGGGAACGCGGCGCATCCGGAGATCGGCGAGGGTCAGTTCGGCGCGGCGAAACCGGCGTCGGTGAGGATCTTCTGACCGGTCTCGCCGAGCACGAAGCTCATGAAATCGGTTGCCTGCTGCTGATGTTTGCTCGCCTTGAGCGTCGCGATCGGATAGTTGTTGACGACCTTGCCGAAGGCTGCGTCGTCGACCACCGTCACCTTGCCGGGCACCGTCTTCGCGTCGGTGACGTAGACCAGTCCGGCGTCGGCCTCACCGGAGGTGACCTTGGTGAGTACCGCGGTCACCGACGACTCCTCGCTCACCGGCTTGACGTCGACGCCGGTATTGCGTTCGACCTCGGCGGTGGCCGCCCCACAGGGCACCTCGACGGCGCACACCACGGTGCGGATCGACGGATCGGACAGGCTCGCGAAATCCCGCACCTGCTTGGGATTTCCGTTCGCGGTCACGATCACCAGGGTGTTGCGGGCGAAGACCTGCGGCGCGTTCACGAGACCGCCGAGCTTGCCCATGGTCGGTTCGTCGGCGGTCGCGATGACATCGGCGGAGGCACCCTGCTTGATCTGATTCACCAGCGCCGACGACCCGGCGAAGTTCAGCGTGACATCGACGTCGGAATGCTGCTTCTCATAGGCGGTCTCGATCTCGGTGAACGTCTTCTTCAGCGACGCCGCCGCGTAGACCGTCAGCGGGGTCTTGTCGTTGTCGTCGGAAGAACACCCCGCCGCGAGGCCGGTGATGAGCGCTGCGGCGCTCGCCAGGCACGCCAAGCGGGTCACACGTCGAACCGTGGTCATCTGTACTCCTTGTCGGGGTTACGGGAGATATCGGGATCGCTCACTGAACGACGGGTCACAAATCCGCGGCGGCACGTTCGACGATGACGGTGGTCGCCTTGACCACCGCGGTCGCCACGACACCTGGCTCGAGTTCGAGTTCGCGGGCCGCCTCGGCGCTCATCAGCGAGGTCACGGCGAACGGCCCGCATTGCAGACCCACCTTGGCCATCACCCCGTCCATCTCGACATCGGTGACCAATCCGGTGAACCGGTTGCGCGCCGAGGTCAGCATCGGCGATGTCGCGGCATCGGCGTGGGCGCGTTCGACGGCGATCTCGGCCAGGCGTGCACCGTCGACCGTCGTGACCCCGCCGGCCGACCCGGCAGCGTTGTCGGTGCTCGCGGGTAACGTTCCGGCCGCAATCCATCGCCGCACGGTGTCGTCGCTGACTCCCAGCAGAAGCGCCGCATCACGGATCCGGATCGAGGGCATGGCACGTAGCTTATCCGCAGAATCGGAGAGATCGTCGCTCACCAACCGTATTCGCGGTATTCGACGTGTGTTTGCTCGTTCACCGATGAATTGCGCATGCGCTCGCGGTCCATACCTGCGAGCACTGCCGGCGCGGAGAAAATCGCTGGCCAACCCACCCGTTCCGTCTACTAGCGTGGAGAACCATGACCGCAGCACCCTCCTCAGGAGCCGCATTCGGCGACCATCCCGCGATCGAAGCCGTCGATCTGGTCAAGACCTTCGGCGACTTCACCGCCGTCGACGGCGTGTCGTTCTCCGTGGCCCCGGGATCGGTTCTCGGGCTGCTCGGCCCCAACGGCGCCGGCAAGACGACGATCGTGCGCATGATGACGACGCTGTCCACCCCGACCAGTGGCACCGCGCGCATCGCCGGTCACGACGTCATCGCCGAACCCGACGCGGTGCGCCGGAACATGGGGTTGACCGGGCAGGCCGCCACCGTGGATGAGATCCTCACCGGTCGCGAGAATCTCAAGATGATCGGCGGGCTCTACGGCATCGGCCGTCGCGACCTCGCCCGGCGCAGCGTCGAGCTCCTCGAACAGTTCTCGTTGACCGATGCCGCCGACAAACAGGTCCGCTCGTACTCAGGTGGTATGCGCCGACGACTCGACCTGGCCGTGAGCCTCCTGGCCGCACCACCGGTGCTGTTCCTCGACGAACCGACCACCGGCCTCGATCCGCGCAGCCGCAACGAACTGTGGGACGTGTTGCGCGAGTTGGTGAAGTCCGGAACCACCTTGTTGCTGACCACCCAGTACCTGGAGGAAGCCGATCAGCTCGCCGACGACATCGTCGTCATCGACCGCGGCGCGATCATCGCCCACGGCACGCCGCTGCAGCTGAAACAACAGGCAGGCGCGGCCAGCGTGGTGATCACCGTCTCCGACGACGCCGACCTCCCGCAAGCACGGGACCTGCTGTCGCGCAGCGGCAACGAGGTCTTCGTCGACGAGAACGCGCGGACCGTCACCACCGCTGCCGCGGGATTGTCGGATCTGACGCGCATCGCCGGCTGGTTCGACGACTCACAGATCGCCGTCGACGACCTCGGCCTGGTCCGTCCGAGCCTCGACGACGTCTTCCTCTCCCTCACCGGCCATCGCGCCGAAGACGCCCCTGCCGACGACGAGTCGGCCAACGAAGGAGCAGCATGACCACCACGAGTGCCTCCACCACCGCGACCGCCCGTACCGACCGGCCTGCGGTACACCAGACGAACCTGGCGCAGCAGTCCTGGATCATGGTGCGCCGCAATCTCATCCATACCCGACGCATGCCCGAGATGCTGTCGGATGTGACGATTCAGCCGATCATGTTCGTGGTGCTGTTCGCCTTCGTCTTCGGTCCGGCGATCAGCCTCGGCGTACCCGGGGTGAGCTACAAGGAATATCTGTTGCCCGGCATCATGGGACAGACGATCGTGTTCACCGCGTTCATCGTCGCCACCGGGATCACCGCCGACCTGGAGAAGGGCATCGTCGACCGCTTCCGGTCGTTGCCCATCCGTCGGTCCTCGGTGCTGGTCGGACGCAGCATCGCCAGCCTCATCCACTCCTCGATCGGCATCGTCGTGATGGCCCTGACCGGGCTGATCATCGGCTGGCGGATCACCACCTCGGTCGCCGAGGGCGCGTTGGGTTTCGCGCTGGTGCTGCTCTTCGGTTTCGGGATGATCTGGTTCGGTGTGCTGATCGGTTCGTGGCTGCGCAGTGTCGAGGCCGTCAACGGGTTCATGTTCTCGATCCTGTTCCCGATCACCTTCGTCTCCAACGCCTTCGTGCCCACGCAGAACATGCAGTCGTGGCTGCGGGCGATCGCCGAATGGAACCCGATGTCGGCGCTGGTTCAGGCGATGCGCGTGCTCTGGGGCAACGGCCCCGACGCCGCGGCCGACGCCGCCTGGCCGCTGCGTCATCCCGAACTGGCAACGCTCATCTGGGCGATCATCCTGACCGCGATCTTCTCCCCGTTCGCATTGCGCAACTACGCCAAGCGCACGGCCGACTGACCCGGCAGGGAGCACCCCGCCGCCGATGGTCGACGTGCTTACCACCGGTTCGAGACCCCCTGCGCCAATGCCGATTCCGACCCAGCACCAACCGACGGCGGCCTCGAGGCCCCTCGCCACAGGGGGTCGTCACACCTCGACCATCGAGAAGCGTGCACCCATCCCGATGGTCGATGCGCTTGCCCCGATGGTCGAGGTGCGTAGGAGCGATAGCGACGAAGCCTCGAGACCCCCCTGCGCCAAGACTGTTTCCGACCTACTCCGTGACCGCGAGCGCGGCGAGCGGATCGCTGTAGACGGCGTCGAGGGAGACCGCACCGGCTGCCTGCTGCTGGACCGTCGTGCCCGAATGCGAGACGCGGACATCGCGATTGGGCACCACCGAGGTCTCCCGCAGCGATCCGGCGACGACGGGCAGGGTCGTCGGGTAGTCGGTGAAGGCCTGCCCACCGAGGATCACGTGATCGGGGTTGAAGATGTCGGCGATCAGTGCCACCGTACGGCCGAGCACCTGGGCTCGCTCCTCGAGCAGGGCGCGGGCGGTCGCGTCACCGCTGCGGGCCAGAGCCAGCACCCCCTCGATGTCGTTGACCGGCAGATTCAGCGACTGCGCCGCCTCGACGACACCCGTATCCGACACGGTGGGCTCGAGCCGACCGGTCCGGTTCGGGTCGAGCAGCGTGGTACCCGACGCAGGGAAGTGCCCGATCACCGGCGGCCCTCCGGCAGGGGTGTGCACGGTGCCGTCGACGCTGAAGGCGATCCCGACCATCTCGCGGGCGTAGAAGTACAGGAAGCTCGACCGCTGATCGGCGTCGGAACCGCTGGGGTTCACGACGAGCTCGGCGGCGGCCATGGCCTCCACATGCGACGCCACCGACACCGGCAGCCCCACCGACTCGGCGATGACCTGCCCGACCGGAGCGTTCTCCCAACCCAGGCGTGGGTGGTCGACGAATCCGCCCGGCGACACCCGACCGCCGACGGCGACGCCGGCCCAGAGGACGCGACGAGTGGTCCAGCGGCCGAGAAAGCGTTGGGCGCTCTCGCCGATTGCGGCGAGGGTCTGTTCCGGGGTGTCGGCGATCGGGGTGGGGATCTGGATCGCGCCGACCACGCGGTGGAGCAGATCATGCGTGGTGATGGAGGTGACCTTGTAACCGATGTGGATGCCCAGGGTCAGGAACGTCGAGACGTTGAGTTCGAAGGGCAGTCGCGGCCGCCCGATGGCGCCGGCCGGTGCGAGATCGGCGCGTTCACGCAGCAGTCCGGCCTTGAGCAGTGCGCCGACCTGGCGGTTGACCGTCGAGATGGACAGTCCGGTGAGTTCGGCGGCTTCGTCCCGGAACACCGGGCCCGAGAGTCGGGCGGTACGCAGCACCAGCGCCGAGGGCTTGGTGGAGAGTTCGAGTTGCGGGGTCGCTACGTGGATGCCTCGACCCCCCTTGCGCAGCGCCCGCGTATCGACCCGGGCGGAACCACCGGGGATCGGACGGGGCCGGACGACGCGCGGCGAGGCGGGCGACGGAACGGTGGTGCGGGTGCGGTGGTCGATCGTTGCGGTCATGAGTGAATGTGTCCTCGTGAATGTGCCACAGGCTGCCATCGGCGTCCAACGGTCGAGTGTCTCGACGGGGGCTGCGGCGCCGAGGCTTTCAGCACCGCGAATGGCGTTGTTGTGGGAAGGGTTGTCAAAGAGGCGAAGGAGATCGCGGGCGTCGGGAAAGGACGCTGAGAGACTCGGCGATCAGGACATTCGACAACAACACAGGACACGAGCGAACGGCAGACGACAACCCAGGGCGGTGATCATGTAGGTCACCTCCGGGATGCGTCTGTTCTCGCTGCACGTCATGGACCTCAAGCTAGCAATCGGCGCGCCGCATCCGCAAGCGCGCACGTGCACACGTCACACCTGGCAACACGCGCCCTGACCTGCACACATGGGCGCTCACCGGCGATGATAGGCCGACCGTGGTGCGTCGACCCGGGTTTGACGCACGCCGCACAAAAGTCGCCGGGGCCGCCACCGGGTCGTGAGTCTGTCAATCGCCTGGAAGCTGTCGGGGGGCCGTCGTAGCCTTGTCTGCATGTCCGTCACCCCCGCCACTCCTCCGGCGACGACTCTGTCCTCCGGCCCCTCCGACGCCGAGTTCCTGGCGGCCACCGAGCCCTTCCGCCGCGAGATCATCGCCCACTGTTACCGCATGATGGGGTCGCATCACGACGCCGAGGATCTCACCCAGGAAACCTATCTACGCGCGTGGCGCGGGTATGCGAAGTTCGACCGGCGCGCGTCGGTCCGCACCTGGCTGCACAAGATCGCCACCAACACCTGCTTGACGGCGCTGGGCAGCAGCCAGCGTCGCCCGCTGCCGTCCGGACTCGGCGGCGACGCGTACGACCCCACCGACACCCTCACCCAGGACCACGAGGTCCCCTGGCTCGAGCCGTACGCCGGCACCGTCGACGAGATCACGCCGGGCGACGACGCCGACCCCGCCTATGTCGTCGGCGCACGCGAATCCATTCGTCTCGCGTTCATCGCCGCCCTGCAGCACTTGCCCGAGCGTCAGCGCGCCGTTCTGATCCTGCGGGATGTGTTGCAGTGGAAGGCAGCCGAGGTCGCCGACACCATCGGCGTCACCACCGCCACCGTCAACAGTCTGCTTCAGCGCGCTCGGGAGCAGCTGAAAAATGTTCGCACCGAAGAGGATTCGGTATCCACACTCGATGACGACGCGAAGCGCGAGTTACTGGCCAAGTACGTGTCGGCCTTCGAACGCTACGACGTCGACGCCATCGTCGACATGTTCACCGATTCGTCGATCTGGGAGATGCCGCCGTTCACCGGTTGGTATCTCGGCGGCGAAGCCATCGGCACGCTCATCCGCGGCAATTGCCCTGCCGAGAAGGCAGGCGATCAGATCCTGCTGCCCACCATCGCCAACGGGCAGCCGGCCTTCGGTTTGTACATGCGCGAGCCCGACGGCGTCCATCGTCCGTTCCAACTGCAGGTTCTCGAGTTGGACCCCGAAGCCCGTGCGGTCGCCCACGTGGTCGCCTTCTTCAGCGAGACCATGGAGCAGGACTTCGCCCGCTTCGGGCTCCCGGCCACCCCGTATGAAGCTCCTGCCGCGGCCGGCCCCAGCGCGTATCACCAGCCGGACTGAGTCACCCACCCGTCACGCGATGTTCTCCGACGCCACTCCATCTCGCCGCGGGCGCCCGCGACCCTTCGCCCGGTACATGGCCTGATCGGCCTGTTCGACCAGCTCGTCGAACAGGTTGGCCGACAACGGCTCTGCTGCGGTGGCGATTCCGGTCGACACCGTGATCGACGGGTCCGGGAACGCACTGATCGCGCGGGCGGCGGCCCGGGCGCATGCCCGGAACCGGTGGTCACCGACCCGGCCGATGACCACGAATTCGTCGCCACCGACGCGCGCGATGAGTGCCTCGGGACCGAAGACCTCGGTGAGTACGTCAGCCACCCGGGTGAGCGCGGCGTCGCCGGCACCGTGCCCGAAGGTGTCGTTGACGTGTTTGAAGTCGTCGACGTCGACCAACATCACGCCGCACGCCTCACCGGAGACCGGGTGCACCACGGACTCGGCGTCGAGACGTGCCAGATGGTCGACGAGGCCACGCCGGTTGGCGACGCCGGTCAACGGATCGCACAGTGAGTCGTCGGCGTTGGTACGCATCACCCAGTATGCGAACTGCACGACCGGCAGGCCCGCACACACCATCATCTCCCCCAACGCCTTCGGCATCCCGACCCCGACGAGCACGGCGATACCCTGCTCCCGGCCCAGCAAGATCAGCAGGACCACGAGCACCACGCCCGTGACGGTGAGGTGGACGGCCTGCACGCTCGGGGTGGAGAACAGTGCCACCACGATGCCGAGGACGGCGAAGAACGAGATGCCGGCGATACCGGTGATGCGGTCGGAGTGTTGCAGACAGGCGGCGCCGATGGTGATGTCCCCGACGATGACCAGCCCGACGATCTCGCGCTGGTTGGGCCATGGCCCCAGCCAGCGCAGCGCCCACAGCACCCCCACCGCCACGCAGATCCACATGACCAACCGGCTGCTCGAGTAGGCCAATTGCGCGCCCACGATCGCATTGAACAGCACCGCCAGAGCCATCACCAGCCCGCCGAGGGCACAGCAGTGCGCCAGGAATCGTCCCCACCCGCGCCGCGCGCAGAACTCGCGTAGCCACCGGCCCTCGTCGCCGGAGCGTGACCATTCGCGAATGAGGTCACGAACCGGCCGGCGACCGACTCCACTCGGTTGTTGCCCTGCGTGCGACTCGCCTGTATGCGACTTGCCTGTGCGCGTCTTCTCCACCTCACAGTCCTCCCCACCGCATCCGGTGCCCGGAACGGACCATCGCGATTCACTGAAACAAATAATCGCATTCGGCAGGCGCAACGTTACTGCCGAGTCAGCTATCGGTCATTCACTTCGCCAACCCGGCTCGCCGGCGATCTGCGCGCCGTCCATCCACACGAACTCCCAGGCGTGCCCGTCGGGGTCGCAGAAACTGCGGGCATACATGAAGCCGAGGTCGTCGGCGGCACGCAGCGGCGTGGCCCCGGCGTCGAACGCCGCGTCGGCGCATCGGTCCACCTCGGTCCGAGACGACGCCGACAACGCCAGAACTGCCTCCCGCCCGGCTCGCAGATCAGCCACCGGCGACGACGCGTAGCCGCAGAAACGGTTGCGGCGGTGCATGATCACCATCGTCTGCTGGTTCACCGACATGCACAGGGTGGACCGATCGCAGAACATCTCGTCGAAGACGAATCCGAGCCGGCCGAAGAACTCGCGCGATCGCGACACGTCGGCGACGGGCAGATTGACGAACATCATCGGCGCCACCACCCACCGCCCGGTCCGGAGCTGCGCCGTCCGCGCCGTCCGGAGAAGGGTGTCGGGGGATCGCAGCTGTGCATCGTCACCAAGGACTGACCCGTCGGCACCCGCGAAGTCATCGGCAGAGGTCATGCCCACCCTCGAGGTCACCGACGTCGAGGCCCCCAATAGGCTCGGTTCATGGGTGTCATCTATCTGGTGCGGCACGGTCAGGCCGACCCGCAGGCGTACGGGATCGTCGGGTCGCAGGACTCGAGCGCCTCCGGTGAGGTCGGCGGACTCACCCCCACCGGGATCGTGCAGGCCGGTCTCACCGGCGATCTCCTGGCCGCGCAGACCGCGCGGATCACCACGGCCATCTGCGGCGATCTGCCGCGTCAGCGCGACACCCTCGCCGGGGTGCTGAGCCGCTTCGACGACGCCCCCGAGGCGGTGATCGACCCGCGCTGGAACGAATACGCGCTGCCGGCGCTGGTCGGCGAGGCGAGCGCGGCCGAGTTCGCCGACGGTCGCAACTATCAGAAACGGCTCGACGATTCGCTGTCGGCCTGGATCGATCGCGACGACACCCCGGATGCCGCGCACGACGGTAGCGGCGAGACCTACCGCGCCTTCCGCGAACGCGTGGACGCCGCCGGACACGACGCCGCCGCGCACGCGGGCAGCGGCCAGACGGTGCTGGTGGTGTCCTCGGCGGGCGTGATCGCCCAGTGGATCGCCGACCTGTGGGATGTGCCCTCGCAGCGGTGGCCCGCGGTGGCGCGCGCCATGATCAACGCGTCGGTGACCAAGCTGATCGTCGGACGCCGCGGCGTCTCGGTCGTCTCGTTCAACGAGCACACCCACCTCGACGACCGTGACGGTGGTGTCGCGACCTTCCGGTAGGGCCTACGCCCGGGTGCTCACCCGACGTATCGCAGCCCCGCCGCGATGAACTCCGCCGTCGCCTCCGAGGCCTTCTCTGCGCCGGCCTCCGGGGAGGCCCCGGCCCGGGCGCGATGGCTGATGCCCTCGGCGATCACACCGAGTTTGAGACTCGCCAGCGCGAGGTAGAAGTCCCAGTCCCCCAGGTCGTTTCCGGTCGCGGTCACATAGCGCTGGGCGATCTCGGCGGCCGACGGGTACCGCGGACTGGTCCAGGCGGCGTCGAATCCGAGAACGGTGTCGAAGACCGGTTCCCGGTAGATGCACATCAGGGCGACGTCGGTGATCGGGTCGCCGAGCGTCGACATCTCCCAATCCACCACCGCGGCAACCTTTCCGGGGTCGGTGGCGTCGAGGATGGTGTTGTCGACGCGGTAGTCGCCGTGCACGATGGTCGCGCGGGCGTCCTGTGGGACGCGGTCGGCGAGGATGCCACACAGCCGCTCCACGTCGGGCAGCTCTCGGGTCTTGACGATGCCCCACTGACGCGCCCACAGTTTCACCTGGCGACCGGCAAAGCCTGCGGGGCGGCCGAATTCGCCGAGGCCGACCGTCTCGTAGTCGACGGCGTGCAGCGCCGCGAGGGTGGCGACGAGCCCGTCGAGATTGCGGTCGACCTCCGTATCGGAGAGCGCGTCGAGTTCTGCGGCGGTCCGGATGACGGTTCCGTCGATGAATTCGACGACGGTGCACGGCGCACCGAGGATCGCACCGTCGGCGTCGAAGGCGACGGTCGGCGCCACCGGCACATCGGTGGCACCGAGCGCGCTGGTCACCGTCCACTCCCGGGCCATGTCGTGCGCGGACGGCGTGAGGCCTCCGGTGGGTGGTCGGCGGGCGATCCACTTCTTCACCCCGTCGGTGACCGAGAAGGTCAGGTTGGACTTGCCGCCGCTGACCAGATCGATCTGCAGATCACCGGCGACGTCGACATCGTTGTCCTCCAGGAACTTTCGCAGAACCGCGGGATCGAGGACGCTCCGGGGATCGAATGCGGCGCTCACTGGGCGGCCTCCGCGGCCGCTGCGGCCTTGCGGGCACGCCCGATGGTGCGACGGGCGATCGCCCACCGGTGCACCTCGGATGGTCCGTCGTAGACCCGGAAGGGCCGCAACTCGTTCTGCAGGCGGGCCAGCGGCAGGTCGTCGGAGACGCCGGTGCCACCGCACATCTGGATGGAGCGGTCGGCGATCCGGGTGAATGCCTCGGCGGCAAAGGTTTTCGCGATCGAGGTCTCGTTGGACGCGTGGCCTCCGCGATCGAGTTCGGCGCACGCCTTGACCAGGAGCGCGCGGGCGGCCGCGAGGTCGATCTCGTTGTCGGCGACCATCTGCTGGATCATGCCGAGATCGGCGAGTTTGCCGCCGAAACCCTCACGGCGCGAAACGTAGTCGACCGCGACGTCCTGACAACGCACCGCCGAACCCATCCAGCGCATCACGTGGGTCATGCGGGCCGGGCCGAGCCGCACCTGGGCGTAGCGGTATCCCTCGTCGACCTCACCGAGTACGTCGGCATCGGGGACGAAGACATCGGTGAACCGGACCTCGCAGTGACCGCCGACCATCGACCGGTCGGTGGTGTGGATGTGACGGCCCACGGCGATGCCCTCGCGGTCGGCGGGGGCGAGGAACATCGTCGCACCGCCCCGGTCGCCGGGCGAGCCCGCGGTGCGCGCCATGATGATGAAGAACCCGGCGCCGTCGGCCCCGGTGATGAATCGCTTCTCGCCGTTGATCTTCCAGCCGCCGTCAACCTTGGTCGCAATGGTGGCGAGGGCGTTGGGGTCCGAGCCGGCACCGGGCGACGGCTCGCTCATCGCGAACGCCGAGCGCACATCACCGGCAGCCAGGGGTGCGAGGTAGGTGTGGCGCTGTTCCTCGCTCGCGATGTGGGCGAGCATGTGCACGTTGCCCTCGTCGGGCGCCCCGATGTGCAGCGCCACCGGACCGAAGGTCGAATAACCGGCCGCCTCGAACACCGGAGCGCGGTCGGACATGTCGAGCCCCAGCCCGCCGAATTCGACCGGCGCGTGAGGCGCGAAGATGCCCTCGGCCTTGGCCTTGGCGTTCATCTCCCGGCGGATCTCGTCGCCGCCCGCGGCCTCGATGTCGCCGCCGAAGCGCTCCTCGATCGGCAGCACATACTCCTTGATGAAGCGGGAGGTCTTGGTGACCAGATCCTCGACGTCGGCGCCGTAACTCAGGTCAATGGGCATTCGGTCTCCTCAACTGAAGCCCGATCAGCCCATGCCGACCGAGCGTTCGCTCTGTCGAGACCACACCTTGCCATCCCACCGGTCGTGGGTCAAGCGCTCGGCTCAGCCCCGACGGTAGCCGACGATCTGGCGGGCGAGAACCAGGTTCCGGCGGATCAATTCGTCGGCACCGAGTTCTCCGTCGAGCTTGAACCAGGTCGACACCCCGACACACATGGTCGCCACCGCACGCGCGGCATCCTTGGGGTACTCGGTCTCGAAGTCGCCCGCCTCCACCCCGGCGAAGACGATCTCGTCGACCATGTGCTGTTGTCGGTCCCGATGCCCGATGTAGGTGGGCTTGTACGAGTCGTCGAGGCTGCGGATCTCGGTGGACCCGACGAAGGCCTGTTCACGGCGATACATGTGGAAACGCAACAGCGACTCGACGACGGCGTCGAAGCGTCTCACCGGCTCCGGCCCCGCCTCGCGGATCGCCTGCTCGGAGCGGGCCAGCAGATCGGTCATGGTGCGCTCGAGCAACCCCTGCAGCAACGACTGCTTGGACGGGTAGTGGTGATACAGCCCGGGTACCGACAGGCCCGCGCGCGCGGCGATCTCCCGGACCGAGGTGCCGTGATAGCCGTGCTCGGCGAATGCGGCCAGCGCGGCGGCCAGCGGCACCGGCAGCTCGGCCTCGCCGTAATCGCGCCACGACGACGTGGTCTGCACGGCCTCCGACGCGTGCGCTCCCTCGGGACCATCCGACCGGGAATCCGCTGTCGCCTCCTCGACCCCTGTGTCACCCACTCCGTCGCTCATGGCTCCAACATATCGTCACCACCGTCGGTGACCGCACCCACCAGCGACATCATCAGCCGCACGCTCAGCGCGACGAGCTCGTCGCGACCCAGCGGGATCT
Organism: Gordonia sp. YC-XJ4; assembly: GCF_059511865.1. NCBI lineage: Bacteria > Bacillati > Actinomycetota > Actinomycetes > Mycobacteriales > Gordoniaceae > Gordonia > Gordonia sp. YC-XJ4. The sequence continues at coordinate 621,448 of NZ_CM183447.1, read as the reverse complement.
CGTCGTCGAGCCACGTGGAGACGAGGCGACCGAGCCCCCCGACCTGGAATTGGGCGGCAGCGATGGCCGCCGGACCGACCTCCGTCGCGAGCGCATCGGAGGCGGCGTGCAGGGTCAACATCGCGAACAGCCCGGTGGATTCGTTGCGTTTGGCGGCCACGACCGGCGACAGCAGGGACGGTGAGAACAGCAACTGCCCCTTGCGGCGGTCGGCGTCGACGATGTCGACGATCGCACCGACGGCACCGGAGACCTTTCCGGCCACGCCGACCCCGGCGGCGAAGGCGGTCAGCGCCGCCTCCGAGATCTCCTCGATCACCCGGTCGAACGTGGCCGCGACCAGCGCGTCTGCCGATTCGAAACTCTCGTAGAAGTAGCGCGGGTTGAGCCCGGACGCCCGGCAGATACCGCGCACCGTGACCGCCCCCTCGGCGTCGAGGAGTTCCAGCGTCGCGTCCATCAGCGCCTCGCGGCGACGGGAGATCCGCTCGTCGCCGTCGACACCCCCGTAGGAACGCAGCGGTGCACCGGCGGCCTGCGGGTCGGCGCGCACGGCATCCGATTCGGCCTGCGGTGTCGCATCGCGCGGGGAGCCGTCGGTCACGGCTCCCATCTTGTCATCCTCCCTTGACATCTTTCGGCGAGAACAGGTTCAATCAATCGGGAAACATCCGTTACCAGATTGGCGCGATTCGAGGGGTCTCGCGCACATCCGGTCCGATCGGAGGTCGGAACATGACCACACAAGACGCCGCGGCACTCGGCACGTCGGCGGCACTCGGCAATTCACCACTCCCGCACGACAGTGCCCTCGAGGCCAACCTCGCCGCACCCGCCCCGGACACCGAATTCCTGCCGCGCGCGGCGCGTATGTCGCGGGCCGAGCTCGACGCCCTGCCCGCGGCGAACATGGAGATGCTGGGCATCGCCACGCTGGCCGGTCCGGCCAACGTGATCATGCAGCTGGCACTACCGGCCGTCGGCTACGGCGTGTACGAGAGCCGGGTGGATTCGGGCAACCTGTTCAAGCACCCGGTCAAGCGCACCCGCACCACGCTCGCCTATCTCGCGGTGGCGGCCAGCGGCGACCCCAAGGTGCGCAAGGCCTATCGCCGCGCGGTCGGGCGCTCGCATGCCAAGGTGCGCTCCACACCCGAGAGTCCGGTGAAGTACAACGCCTTCGATCCCGAACTGCAGCTATGGGTGGCGGCCTGCCTCTACAAGGGGTGGGAGGACGTGCAGCGCATCTTCGGTGACCCCGACGCGATCACCGAACAGGCCTACCAGGCCGGCGCCGTCATGGGCACCACCCTGCAGATGCCACGAGAGATGTGGCCGGCGACCCGCGCCGACTTCGACGACTACTGGAACGGCATGATCGATCGGCTCGAGATCGACCCGGTCATCCGCGATCACCTCATGTCGATCGCTCGCATGGAGTTCGCCCACCCGATCGTCTCGCGGCTGTTCGGGTGGCATTCGGAGATCTTCACCCTCGGCTTCTTGCCCGAGGGCTTCCGCGCCGCCATGGGCATCGAGATGAAGCCGTGGCAGCAGCGATTCTTCGACGTGCACAACGCGATTGCCCGCGCGATCATCCAGCGCCTGCCGAAGCCGTTGCGCGCCTTTCCGTTCAACCTGCTGCTCGCCGACGTGAAGTGGCGGATGCGGACCAAGCGCCCGCTGGTCTGAGGTCGCGGGCGGGCGTCAGATCCGCCGCAACGCGTCGGCGTCCACTTCGTCGACCGAGGTGACGCCGGCCAGTCCGAGCGTGAGATCCAGCTCGGCGATGATGTTGGCCACCACGTCCCGGGCACCGTCGGCGCCGTCGATCGCCAGCCCGTACATGTGCGGGCGACCGATGCATACTGCGTCGGCGCCGAGTGCCAGCGCCTTGAACACGTCTGCGCCGGTGTAGATCCCGGAGTCGACGAGGACCTTGCACCGCCCGTCGACGACCGGTGCGATATCGGTGAGCGCGTCCAGTGAGCTGATCTCACCGTCGATCTGGCGGCCGCCGTGATTGGACACGATGATGCCGTCCACCCCCGCGTCGACGGCAGCGCGGGCGTCGTCGGGATGCAGCACTCCCTTGAGGACGACCGGCAGCGACGTCCGCTCACGCAGGGAGGCGATCTCGGTCCAGCTCAGCGACGGACGCGAGTAGATGTCGAGGAAGGTCTGCACGCCCACGCGCGGTTCGGGCCGGATCAGGTTGCGCAGCAACGTTCCCGGCGTGTTGCGGGCTATCGAGAACAGGGTCTTGAGGGCACCGAGGGAGATCTCGGGTCTCTCGCCGGACGCACCCGCGGCGCGGCCGGCGACGATCTCGGTGAACCGTGGGTCGGAGGTGTACTGGGCGATGCCCTCACCCTTGGCGAAGGGCAGCGAACCGAGGTTCAGGTCCTGGGGCCGCCATCCGAGCATCGTGGTGTCGAGGGTGACGGCGACGGCCTGGGCGCCGGCGTTCTCGGCGCGGCGCAGCAGCGAGTCGACGAGATCGTCGTCGGTGGACCAATACAGCTGAAACCAGCGTGGCGCACCGGATTTCACACGATCCATCTCGGCGGCCACCCGTTCCATCGGCGCACTGCCCTGATTGGAGAAGATGTAGGGCACACCGAGTTCGGCGGCCGCGTGCCCGATGTGGACGTCGGCGTCACGCATGGCCAGCCCACCCGCTCCCACCGGCGCGAACAGGATCGGCGCGGGCAACCGGGCACCGAACAATTCCGTCTCGAGGCTGCGCTGCGACACATCGCGCAGCACACGCGGCACGATCGCCCACCGATCCAGGGCCGCCCGGTTGGCCGCCATCGTCCGCCCCTCCCCCGCACCGCCGGCGATGTAGGCCCACGCCCGCTCCGACATTGCCTTGCGGGCACGACGCTCGAGTTCGGCGAAGTCGGTGGGCACCGTGGGGCGCCGATCGTGAATGCCTGCGGTGTAGATGTCGTTCTGGCGGATGCGTCCCCACCCCGGCGTGGTCATCGCGACCTCCTCGTGTCGGCAGCCCGTGCGACATCCATCGTCGGGCATCGCAGTCGAAGATACGCACCGCTCACCCGGCGAGGCTGTGTGCGGTCCGGCCGTGGGCGAGCACGCGCTTGCGCGCCACGAGCCCCTGCACCCCGAGGCTGATGCCGAGGAACACCAGGATCGTCGCGCTCTCGAGCCCACCGAGGCTGCCCCGTGGCTCACCGAAGACCGTCGGGCCGAACACCGCGATGGCCAGGTGCGCGCCGATGGCGACGAACCACAGCGCGATGGTCACCGCATTGCCCCGTCGCACCATCACCCCCGCGGCGTTGCGGTAGATGTGCATCGTGTGCCCGCGCGGAACGGCGATGAGCGCGGCCACCACGAACCCGAGCAGCGTCGAGACGACCTCACCGACCGTCAACCGCGGTGCGTGTTGGAGGTAGTTCACGGAGCTGATGACGCCGATCACCAGCAGGATCACCGGGAGTTTGAGCGGGTTGTCCTTGATCGGCCGTTCGGTGAGTTGGCGGTAGAAGATGTAGCCGAGGACGATGACGCCGACAACGATGGGCAGAGCTGTGTTTGTGGACATGCCTTCACTCTCGCCAACTCTCGCGACGAGGTCGTCCACCCCGGGGTGGATGCCGGGTTGATCCTTGCGCGTGCGACTCCGCGAGCCGGCACACCCTCGATACGGTGAGTCGTGCCCAGCATTGCGCGTGTTCTCAACCCCGGGCGGGCGAGCCCCGACATCCTCGCGGTGCGGTACGCGGTCTGCGCGCTGGTGATCGCCTCGGCGGTACTCGACACGACGTCGGTGCCACCGTGGCGCGTGGCGCCTGGATGGATCGCCACCGCGGTTCTCGTGGTCTGCCTGGTGCGTGGGGGCATGCAACCCACGACCGCGCCGCGCTTTCTCTCCTCCACCTCACTCGGCGACTCGGCGATCGTCATCGGTGCCGCCGTCGTCGTCGGCGTCGCCTTCGCCGGCGGCGCGACCGTGTGGATTCCCCAACTCGGCGTGGCCGCGTCCGCGCTTGCACCCGTTGCCCTCCCCGTCACCGCCGCCCTGGCCGCCGTCCCGATGCTCGCGCTGACGGTCCACTGGTCACAACTACATCAATCCGGGTGGACGCTGGTGATCAATCTGATGGTCGCCGTGGTGGTGTTCGGATGGGTGCATCTTCGGCGCTACCGGCGTGAGGTCGCCGAAGTCGCTGCAGCACAACAGGAGATCATCGATTCCGAGCGCGCGCGTGCCGTCGATGCGGAGAACCGTCGGATACTCGCCGCCCAACTCCACGACGTGCTCGCCCACACCTTGTCCGGGTTGATCATCACCCTGCAGGGTGCCGCGCTCGTCGCCCGACGCGAGGATGTTTCGGCCGACCTCGCCGAAAAGCTGGACACCGCAACGACCTTGGCGAAGGACGGCCTGGGTGAGGCACGAGAAGCGGTCCGATCGTTGCGCGACGGACCCGCGGCGAGCGCCGCACCGTTGAGCGCCTGGCTGGAGCCGACCCTGAAACGCCTCGGTACCGCAACCGAATTGCAGGTGACGGTCGCGGGTTCGCCCGACGATCTCGACGCCGGATGGACCGCGATCGCCCGATCGGTGGTGATGGAGGGGCTGACCAACTCGTTACGCCACGCCGCGGGCGCACCGGTGCGCATCGAGTTCGGGGCGGAGGGCCTCCGGATGCTCTCCGTCGGCGATCCCGACGGGTTCACCGATCGCGAACACGACAGCGGCAGATACGGTTTGGCCGGTCTCGCCGAACGGGTCGCGGCGGCCGGCGGTAGGCTGACCCACGGCCCGTGCGAGGAAGGATTCGAGCTCATCATGACGGTGACGACGTGACGGTGACGACGTGAGGGTGATGACGTGACGGTGACGGTGGTGATCGCCGACGATCAGACCGTGGTGCGCGAGGGCCTGCGGTCGATGCTCTCGCTGTTCGACACCATCGAGGTCCTCGGGGTGGCGGCCTCGGCCGAATCCGCCCTCGACCTCGTCGCCGGGACCGACCCCGACGTATTGCTCACCGACCTCCGCATGCCCGGTGTCGGTGGCATCGAGGGAATACGACGGCTGCGCGCCGACGGATCACGCACTGCCGCAGTGGCGTTGACGACCTACGACGACGACACCACGATCGTCGAGGCCCTCGACGCCGGGGCCGTCGGATTCCTCAACAAGGACGCCGATCCCGAGGCCATCGAGGCGGCGGTGCTCGCCGCGGCCGGCGGTCGGTCGATGCTCGACGAGAAGGCGTTGCGCGCGGTCTTGTCCCACGAGCGGTCGGCTGCGCAGGCGGCACCGGCCGAGGCGCCCGACGGTCTCACCGAGCGTGAGGTGGAGGTGCTCGGCCTGATCGCGCAGGCGATGTCGAATCAACAGATCGCCGCCCACCTCGTCGTCGGCGTGAGCACCGTCAAAACCCACGTCAATCACCTGCTCGCCAAGACCGCGTGCCGCGACCGTGCGGCGCTGGTTGCCTACGCGTATCGGCACGGGCTCGTCTGAGCCCGCGAGGCGCTGCGAATCCGTGCCGACTTCGGGTTTGTGTGTCCTGCATGACACATGTCGTCGACGTCGACACACAAACACACCAGATCACCTCTCGCCGAGGGGGTCCCACGGGTTGATCACCACGATGCCGAGGTCAACGAAGTCGCCCACGTTGCGTGTGGCCAATTGCGCGTCGTGGGTCGCGCAGATCGCCGCGATCTGCGCGTCCGCCATGCTGATCGGCCGCCCGATCCGCTCACGCTCTGCGACGAGCGTCGCGTAGTGCGTCGCCGCGGAGAGATCGAACGGCAGGACCCGTCCGCGAAAGTCGTCGATCAGGAGTTCCTCGACGCGGACACGGAGGTCTTGCTGCTTCCCCCCTTGCGCGAGACGCTCGATCCCGTACAACAGTTCGGCGGCCGTCACCGCGGTGGTCATGACGTCGGCCGATGGTGCGGCATCCACCCAGTCCAGTACGAGCTCGTTCGGATTCGAACGCATCAGTTCGGAGATGACGTTCGTATCGAGGATGATCATGTGAGATCGGGAGCACGCGGCGACTCGTTGCGCGGCGGCATTTCGACGCGGTCGATGTCGGCCCCGGAGAAACGGCGCCGAATCCGCGTGCCCATGCCGATCCCGTCGTCCGGTCTCGTCAGTACATCCCGAAGGATCGCCCTGACCTCGGCTTCCATCGATCGCCCATGCTCGGCGGCACGCACCCGCAGCAGCGCTTTCAGGTCGTCGTCGAGGTCTCGGATCGTCACCGTCCCCATTGCCATCCCCCACATCGGTTTGACTGCAATGCAGTCAATGCTAGCAAGGCCGGCACACATCCGCCGCACTCCTGCGCACACGCACGACGAACCGGTGTCGACGCCCTACGCCGACCCCACCAACACAGCGCCCATCCCGATCATGACCACGGCGACGACGGCGTCGAGGATGCGCCATGCGACAGGCTTGGCGAAGATCGGCGCCATGCGGCGACCGCCGCCGCCCAGGAGTGAGAACCAGATCAGGCTCGCACAGCAGGCTCCGATTGCGAAGGCCCACTTGCCATTTCCATGACTATTGGCGATGGCGCCCATGGTGAGCACGGTGTCGAGGTAGACGTGCGGATTGAGCCAGGTGAGGGCCAGCGCCGTGCCGATCGCCACCCAGCGACTCGCCGTGGTGACCTCGCCGGCATTGTCGACGATCGCCTCCCGACTGCGCAGGCAGCGTCGGGCGGCCATCAGCCCGAGCACGATCACATACGCCCCGCCGAGGTACTTGGCCGCGGTCACCACGCTCGGGTGGGCGCTTACGAGCGCACCGAGACCGGCCACCCCCGCGGTGATGAGCACGACGTCGGAGATCGCGCAGACCGCCACCACCGGGGCCACATGGACGCGTCGCACACCCTGCTGCAGAACGAAGATGTTCTGCGGTCCGATCGCGATGATCAGCCCGGCACCGGTCAGCAGGCCGGCCAGTGCCGGCAGCAGGAATGCGTTCATGTCGACAACGCTAGGAGCGCGACAATCCGAAGGCCAGCGAATGTTTCTCATGAATCATTAGAGTGACTTCATATGGATGTCAGTCAGGACGGCCTGCAAACGCTGGCGACCGTGTTGCGGGCGGGCACTTTCGAGGCCGCGGCGGCGGAATTGCACGTCACACCGTCGGCGATCAGCCAACGCATCAAGGCGATGGAGCACTCCATCGGTCGCGTGCTGGTCCAGCGCACCAAACCGGTGCGGGCGACGCGCGACGGGGAGGTGCTGCTCCGGCTGGCCGAACAGTGGGAACTGCTGGCCACCGAGGCGCGGCTGGAGCTGACCGGCGTCACCTCCGACGGCGCGCACGACGACCAGCCCCTCGTGCACCTACCGATCGCGGCCAACGCCGACTCGCTGGCCACATGGCTGCTGCCCGCATTGGCTCGGTTTCATCACGGCCATCCGGCCGCCGTCGAGGTGATCCGCGACGACGAGAGCCGCAACGCCGACCATTTGCGGACCGGTGAGGTGCTGGGGGCGATCAGCTCGGTCCCGGACCGCATCCGCGGCTGCCGGATGCAGATGCTCGGCGTCATGCGCTACATCCCCGTCGCCACCCCGGACTACCTGGCCCGATGGATGCCGGACGGCCCGACCGAGGCCGCGCTGGCCCGGGCGCCGATGGTGCAATACGACCGCAGCGACAATCTGCAGCGCGAGGTACTGCGCATGCTCAGTCCAGCACCGGCCGATCCACCGGCGGTCTACATCCCGGCCTCCACCGAGTACCACCGAGCGGTCGAGTACGGGATGGGCTGGGGCGCGGTCCCGCGGGTGCAGATCGCCGACGCTCTCGACGCAGGACGCCTGGTCACCTTCACCGAACGGCGCGTCGACGTCCCGCTCTACTGGCAGTACTGGAAGCTCGCCTCGCCCCTGCTCTCGGCCCTGACGGAGTCGATCGTGGAGGCCGCCGCGGAGTTCCTCGGCGCGGCGGATCAGTCCTGATCGGACACCCTTGCGTGCTCGGCATCGACATACGCCGACGCCGACATCTCGTCGTGCATCACCGCGACGGCCGGCCCGGGAGTGGAGAGATCGAGCGGGTGATCGATCTCGTCACGCCACAGCTTGGCCGCGACGTAGAAGACCGCAGCGAACGGTACCGGCGCCAGCCCACACACCACGAACGTCGCGGTGAGTCCGATCGCGTGACTGACCGGGGCCGCCAACGCCATCGACACCGGCATCAGCACCACCGAGACGAAGAAGTCCAGACTGGCCACCCGGCCCAACAGCCCAGGCGGGACGCGACGCTGTAACAGCGTGCCCCACAACACCATCGGCCCGTCGAACAACACCCCCATGATGAATCCGGCGATGATGAACACCCAGGTGTGTCCGGCAACGCCCATGAGCACCAACGGAATCGACGACCAACCCCACAACCCGAACATCAACGTGAGGTATCGCCGCGGCATCGGGATCGAGGCGAACACCAGCGAGCTGATCGCGGCTCCGGCGCCGAAGGCCGCGAGCACCAGCGAATGGTCACCGGCACCGCCGTGCACCCGCTCCCGCAGGGCGAATGGGATGAGTACCTCGATCGGCCCCATCGTCGCCAGCACGAGAATGGTCGCGAAGAACAGCGTCGACCACAACCACGGGGTGCGCCACATGTAGGCGAATCCCTCGGCCAGATCGGTGACGATCGAGGCAATCGCGGGACCGCGCAAGGTGTTCGGGTCACGACGCAACGGCACCGGCCGCATCCGCAGATAACACAGGGCCGAACCCACGCTGGCCACCGCAGCAACCAGCGCCGCCTGGGCGGGGGCGGCCGCGGCGATCACCGCTCCGGCGATCATCGGGCCGGCCGCCTGGAACAGCACCGGCCGGACGATGCCCTCGATGCCGTTGGCGGCCTGCAGCTCATCGGCGGCGACGATGCCCGGCAACAACGCCGAATATGCCGGGTAGTACATGCCGGTGGTGATGCCGCCGAAGACGGCAGCCGCGGCCACGATGGGCATCGTCAGGACGCCGCCGATCGCGCAGAACGCCACGATCGCGAAGACCGCCATCTTGACGATCTCGAGCCCGATGATGATGGAACGCTGCGACACCCGGTCTGCGAGCACGCCGCCGGCCAGCGTCGAGATCACCATGCCGACCGCGGCCAAGCCGGTCGCCAGCGACACCTGGCCCGGTCCCCCGCCGAGACCGATGACCTGCCAGACCAGCGTGATCGTCCACACGCCATCGGAGAACAAAGCAAACATCAGGCCCGCCGCCAGCAACCGATACTGCCCACCGCCGAAGGGGCGCAGCGCGCGCGGCAGGGCGGACGTCGACGAACTCACCTCACGAGCTTGCCCGACGCCGGGCATCGGCGGCCACCGATTTTTCGTGGCGCGCGGCTCAGCTCGCGCGGCGTGAGGTCTTCTTCGCCGCGGTCTTCGACTCGTCGTCGGACCCTGACGACGCCGCCTTCTTGGCCGGCGCCTTCTTCGCTGCGGCCTTCTTGGCCGGCGCCTTCTTTGCGGCCGCCTTCTTCGCCGGAGCCTTCTTGGCGGCCTTCTTCGCGGGCGCCTTCGATACCCCGGAGTCGTCGGACTCCTCGGCCGTACCGCGGTCCTTGACCGATGCCCGCAGCGCGGCGAGCAGGTCGGCGACCTCGGAGTCCTCGTCCTCGGTGGAGTCCTCCTCGGCTTCCGGGAATGCCTCGGAGCCATCGGATTTCGCGTCGATCAGCTTCGCCAGCTCTTCCTGGTAGGTGTCGGAGAACTCGCTCGGGTCGTAGTCCTGCGCCATCGAATCGATCAACGAGGACGCCATCTTCAGTTCCTGGTCCCGGATCTCGACGTCGTCGTCGAGGAACCCGAAATCGGGCTTGCGGACCTCATCGGGCCACAACAGCGTCTGCAGCGTCATCACACCGGGCTCGATGACCCGCAGCGCCGCCATCCGCGTCCGGTTGCGCAGCGTGAACGATGCGATGGCGAGCCGGTCGGTCTCCTGCAGGGCGCGGGCGAGCAAGACGTAGGCCTTCGGTGACTTCGACGACGGTTCGAGATAGTAGGGCTTGTCGAAGTAGATCGGATCGACCTGCTCGACCGGCACGAATTCCAGGATCGAGATCTCCGGGCTCTTCTGCACGGGCAGGGACGCGAGATCGTCCTTGGTGAGGATCACCGTGTCGCCCGCGGAGGATTCGTAGGCATTGGCGATGTCGGAGAACTCGACCTCGGTGTCGGTGCCCTCCCGGACCCGTCGATAACGGATGCGGGTGCCGTCAGACGAGTCGACCTGATACGACTTCCGGTCGTGGCTTTCCGTGGCCGAATAGACCTTGACCGGCACGTTGACCAGACCAAAGCTCAGATCGCCCTTCCAGATCGAGCGCATGGTCGCCATTGTGCCATCCTCACCCGGTCTCTGCGGGTCCCACGCCCATCTCGAGGACGTGGCAGGCTTGAACCATGGCGTCCGGGCAGACACTCGAGGTGGATGGGCACACCATCTCGGTGACCAACCTGGCCAAGGTGCTCTACCCGTCGACCGGCACCCGCAAGTTCGACGTCATCGACTATTACGCGCGGATCGCCGAGGTGATGCTCCCGCATCTGGCCGATCGTCTCGTCACCCGCAAACGCTGGCCCAATGGCGTCGAGTCCACCCCGTTCTTCGAGAAGTCGGTTCCCGAGGGCATCCCCGACTGGGTGACCCGGCGCGGAGTCGAACACAGCAGTCGGATCATCGAATACGTCGTGGCCGATTCACCCGCAACACTGGTGTGGCTCGCACAGATGGCAGCACTCGAGTTGCATACGCCACAATGGCGACTGCCGCGAGACGACGCGCTCGCCGACTTCGCCGCCGAGGGCCCCAAGGCCAACCGACTCGTCCTCGACCTCGATCCGGGGCCCGGGGTCACCCTCGCCGAGTGCGGTGAGGTCGCCCGCGACATCCACGACATGCTCGACGCCGCCGGACTGGACTCGTATCCGGTCACCAGTGGCGGCAAGGGAATTCACGTGTATGCGAGGTTCCCGACGCCGGTGTCGGCGGATTCGGCGCGAACGGTCGCCAAGCAGATCGCGACCTCGTTGGCCCAGCAACAGCCCGATCGGGTCACCGCGATCATGGCGAAATCCGAACGGCCCCACAAGGTGTTCATCGACTGGAGCCAGAACAGCGCGTCCAAGACCACCCTCGCTCCGTATTCGCTGCGGGGCCGCGAACAGCCCTGGGTGGCCGCACCGCGGACGTGGGACGAGATGGCCGATCCCGATCTGACGCAGCTGCTCTACACCGAGGTCCTCGAGCGGATCGAAGAGTGGGGCGATCTCCTCGACGGACTCGACGACGACGGGGTCCCAGCCGACCCGGAGGAGTCGGGTGATTCGGCTGCCGATGCGGCACAACCGGAGTCGGTCTCCGCCGAGGGCGGCCAGGTGATCAACCTGCGCGAGTACCGGCGCAAGCGCAACGCCGCGGTCACCCCGGAGCCCTTCGGTGACACGAAGTTCAGGGACAACGAATTCACGAAGTCACGATCCGGGGTGGACGGGGCCCGGGTGTCGGGAGAGAACGAGCCGGGTGGGCCGATCTTCGTGATCCAAGAACATCACGCCCGGCGCCTGCATTACGACTTCCGGCTCGAACACGATGGCGTGCTGGTGAGTTGGGCAGTACCGAAGAACCTGCCCGACGATCCCGACCAGAACCGCCTCGCCGTGCAGACCGAGGACCATCCGATGGATTACGCCGACTTCGCCGGCGACATCCCGGCCGGTGAGTACGGCGGCGGGCACGTCGAGATCTGGGATCGCGGTACCTACGAGACCGAGAAATGGCGTGACGACGAGATCATCGTCCGGCTGCACGGTGAACGCGTCCAGGGCCGGTACGCGTTGATCAAGACCGGCGACAAGAATTGGCTCGCCCACCTGATGAGCGACGAACCACGACCGATCCTGCCGGAGAGTTTGCGTGATCCGCGCCCGATGCTGGCAACCGATGAATCCATCGAGAAGCTCGACTCGAAGGACTGGGCCTTCGAGGGCAAGTGGGACGGTTATCGCCTCCTGGTTCGTTATATCGGCGGCGAATTCCGGCTCACCTCGCGCTCCGGCCTGGACATGACCGCCGACTTTCCCGAACTCGCTTGCATCACCGACGAACTCGGGCTCATCGACGTCGTACTGGACGGGGAGGTCGTCGCCCTCGACGCCACCGGCCGCACCAATTTCACGCTGCTCGCCGGACGCCGATCGGCCGACGACGAGGTCACCCTCAAGCTGTACCTGTTCGACCTGCTCTACCTCAACGGGACGTCGCTGCTGCGCAAACCGTGGTCGCAGCGGCGCGAGCTACTCGAGGAGCTCGCCCCGGCCTTCCGGCGATCCCGTTACGTCGAGGTACCGCCACTGCTACCCGGGCCGGGCGCCGCGGCCGCCGAGTACAGCCGTGAACATGGGATGGAAGGCGTTGTCGCAAAACGTCGTTCGTCGACCTATCAGCAGGGCCGGCGATCGAATTCGTGGCTCAAGCACAAGAACTGGAGCGACATCGAAGTCGTGATCGGCGGATGGCGGCCGGGCCGTGGGAACCGTGCGCACACCATCGGCTCGCTGCTGCTCGGCCTGCCCGAGGAGACCGGATTGCGCTACGTGGGGCGGGTCGGCACCGGCTTCACCGAATCCCAGCTGAGTGCTCTCGCAGAAGAACTCGAGCCGCTGACCATCCGGCGGTCGCCGTTTCTGGACAAACTGGACCGGCCGGTCGCGGCGAATGCGGTGTGGGTGCTGCCGAAGATCGTGGGCGAGGTGCGCTTCATGGACTGGACGAGCACCGGCCATCTACGACATCCGAGCTGGCGGGGAATCCGGCGCGACAAACTCCCCGGCGACCTCTGACACACCCCTCAATCCACTCTGATCGAAAGGACAACGATGACCGAGACCACCGGAGAGATGATCACCATCACTGCGGCCGACGGGCCCGCCGAGGCGTACATGGCGCGGCCGGTGTCGGCCGACGCCGACGCCACCTGGCCCGGAGTGCTGTTTCTCATCGACGCGATCGGTCTGCGTCCGCAGATCGAGACGATGGTCGATCGGATCGCCTCGTGGGGCTATGTGGTGTTGGCGCCCAACCTGTTCTATCGCAGCGGAAGTGCCGCCGAAACCTCTCCGGATGGGCCGCTCCTCGACGATGACAGCCGCGCCGCCTTCTTCGCCGGAGTGCGACCCCGGATGCAGGCACTCACCACCGACCTCGCCCGGCGTGATCTCGCCGCGTACCTCGATGCGCTGCACGCGCTACCCGGGGTGCGCCCGGGGTCCGTCGGTACGACCGGGTACTGCATGGGCGGACGGCTGGCGTTGTTGGCCGCGGCCACACGTCCCGATGATGTTGCCGCCGTGGGCATGTTCCACACCGGCGGTGTGGTGACCGACGCTGCAGACAGCCCGCATCTGTCACTGCCCGACGTGCGCGCCGAGGTCCTCGCGGTCCACGCCGATCATGATCAGTCGATGCCCCCGGAGGCCATCGCCCAGTTCGAGCACGCGCTGACCTCGAGCGGCGTGATCCATCATGCGAGCGTGTATCCCGGTGCGGCGCACGGCTACACGATGGCCGACACCGCACCGTACAACCACGACGCCGCCGAGTACCACTACGCCGAGCTACAGAAGCTGTTCGACCGTACGCTGCACTGAGCCCGCGCCGAACGTCACAACCCCTGACGTTCCCGCTGGCCTGCGACGAAACGCGTGGCCATCGTCTGCATGAGCCCCGGTGAGATCCGCGAGAACCGCCAGGCCATCCGGGCCTGCGCGGGCACCACGAGCAGCGGTTGATTGCGCCCGATCGCCCGAAGGGTGTCCGACGCCAGGCGATCCGCCGGATACGGCGTCCGAATCCCTTGACCCGACAGGTAATACGTCCGCCCGGTGAAGCCACCGACGCCGTCGGCGTCGAGCATCGGCGTTTCCACCGCGGCCGGGCAGACCACGAGCACACCCACCCCGTGCGCGGCGGCCTCGGTCCGCAACGCCAGCGACAATCCGACGATCGCGTGCTTACTCATCACGTAGCTCGTGAGCAAGCCGGCCGCGGTGAGCCCGGCCATCGACGCGGTGTTGACGATGTGGCCCGATCCCTGCCGGATCATGTGCGGATATGCCGCGGTGACACCGTGTACGACGCCGCGGATGTTGACGTCAATGACCGCATCCCACTGCTCGGCGGTGAGTTCCTCGGTGTTGCCGCCCAGTGCGATCCCGGCATTGTTGAACATCAGATCGATGCGTCCGTGGTCGGCGACCACCGAGTTCACGACGGACCGTACGGCGTCGGCGTCGGTGACGTCGAGACCGACGGCGCGGGCGTGTTCCGATCCGGTCGATTGCGCTGTTCTCGTCGCTGCCTGCTCGTCGATGTCGGCGCACCACACGTGGGCGCCGGCACTCGCGAGAGCCCGGGTGAAGGCCGCGCCGATCCCCGACCCGCCGCCGGTGACGACGGCTGTTCGGCCCGCGAACGCGTGATCGTCTCGATCTGCCTGCCGACGTCGCCTCATCGGCCAACCTTGACAGTGGGCGCATCCAGTGTCAATGACGTGGGTGCTCTCCGACACACCCGGCGCTGCGCGTTCGCCCCTCGGCGCGCTCGCGTGATCTGATGCGGCTAGCCTCAGGGTCAGTCGACAAGGGAGTGTGAGTGTTCGTCGTTGCCCATATCAGCGACCTCCATTTCAACGGAACACGGTTCAACCGTGCCCGGATCGAGTCGACCCTGAGCTACCTCAACGCGCGTGCCGACGGCATCGACGCGTTACTGGTCACCGGTGACATCGCCGATGAGGGCACGCCACGCGAGTACGTCGAGGCCTACCGCGTCCTGGACTCACCGCTGCCGACGCTGGTCACCGTCGGCAACCACGACCTGCGCGAGAACTACAGCGAGGTACTCGGCAACGAGCGCAGCACGGCACCGGTCAACTCCTCGTTGCTGGTCGACGACGTGCTGCTGCTGTCGGTGGACAGTTCCATCCCCGGTCGCAACGATGGCTACCTCGACGACGAGACCCTCACGTGGATGTCGGCGCAGATCGACGCCGCCGGCGCCGACACCCGCGTCCTGGTGGCCTTTCACCATCCCCCCGTCACCATCGGCATGACCTTCATGGACACGATCCGCCAAACCGGTGAGGAACGTCTGGCCGAGCTTGTCGCGACCCACCCGAACATCGTCGGCTTCGTTTGCGGTCATGCACATTCGGCGTGCGTCACCCGCTTCGCCGACCGGCCCCTGGCCATCGCCCCGGGCGTCGCCTCCACGCTGAACCTCCCGTTCGAAGGCACCGAGATCATCAACCGAGGCCAGCCACCGGGCATCGCATTCCACCTGATCGACGGCGACCGCCTCATCACCCATTTCCGCTCGGTGATGTTCTGAGCCTGCCATCGATGGGTGAGGCGTGACGTCCCCCGATGGTCGATGCGTATCCCCCGATGGTCGAGGTGCGAGCCGCGTGCGGCGAGCCTCGAGACCACTTGCCACAGAGCCGGTTCCGACACCAGGCACGCCGAATACTCTTCAGCACAAGAGGTCTCGAGGCTCCGTCGCTAACGCTCCTCCACACCTCGACCACCGGGAGAAGCCCCCGATGGTCGAGGTGCGAGCCGCATGCGGCGAGCCTCGAGACCGCCTGCCACGGTGCCGGTTCCGACATCACGCACACCGAATACCCTTCAGCACAAGAGGTCTCGAGGCTCCGTCGCTAACGCTCCTCCACACCTCGACCACCGGGAGAAGCCCCCGATGGTCGAGGTGCGAGCCGCGTGCGGCGAGCCTCGAGACCGCTTGCCACGGTGCTGGTTTCGGATCACTAGTGGTCGACGACCGGCTCACGCTCCAGCATACGGCTGACGTGGTGTCCCACGCCGGCGGCGTGCAGCCCGGTCTGCGACACCTCGTAGACGCGGCCGGACCGGATGTCGAAGTACAGACCGATGATCCGCAGGGAGGATTCGGCGGCGGCGCGGCCGGCGAGGTGGTGCCGGCTCAGGGTCTCGACCTGTTTGGCGACGTTGACAACGGCGAGCTGGTCGATCTCGGTGAAACCCATGGCGGCAGCGGCCCGTCCGGCCGGATGCCCCAGACGCATCGCGCTCACACTGGGCACCCCGTGGCGCAACCACCGGGCGATCGACGTATCGGCGGGAGCGGAATCGGCCTGCTGATGCAACGCCCGCATCGCGCCGCAGGACGAATGTCCGCACACCACCACCGAACTGACGCCGACCTCGGTGATCGCGAAGTCCAGGGCGGCCTCGATCGAGCAGTCCGCGTGATCACCGGTCGGCACCAGGTTGCCGACGTTGCGCAGGGTGAACAGGTCACCTGGGCCGCTCGAGGTGATGATGTTGGGCATGATCCGAGAATCGGCACAGGTCAGGAAGAACGCGTCCGGCTCCTGATAGTCCACGACGTCGGACAGGTGGCCGCGCAGGACCTCGGCGTGATCGCGGTGGTACTCGGTGACACCGGCCATGATCGAGCGCAACGGCGCCGGAACCTCGGCGACCTGCTCGTCGTCGGCGACGGAGGATCGACTACGCCACGGGGTCAGGCCGACGATGCCGCCGGTGTGGCGTCGCGGCGGAGCCTGCCAAGCGTGTTCGATTCGGGCACGGCCACGTTCGAGGATGATCACCTCACCACCGGCCGCGCGGCGGGCCCGAATCCAGTCCTCGAGCATTTCCGATGCGGCGTGGTCGAGGAAGTCGGTATCGAGTTCGATCGTGACGGGTGCACCCTCCGGAATGCGGCGCAGCAGGCTGTTCATCCGGGGCAGCGACAGGAAGCTCAGCGAGCCTCGCACTCGGACGATGTGGCGGCCGTCGGGCTGCTCCTCGGTGTGGGTGTCGGGGCGGATGACGCGCCACAGCACCAGGATGACGGCCAGCGCCAGACCGATGGCGACGCCCTCGAGCAGATTGAGGAACACCACGGCCGTCACCGTGACGCCGTAGACCCACAGATCCCCGGTTCGCAGAGCGGTTTTCATGTGCGCGAGCTTGACCAGCTGCATGCCGATGACGACGAGCAATCCGGCGAGCGCGGCGGTCGGGATCTGCTCGACGAGCGCGGTGAGGAAGACCGCGAAGACGAACACCCACACCCCGTGCAGGATCGCCGACCACCGCGTCCGCGCTCCGGTCGCGACGTTGGTGGAGCTGCGCACGATCACACCGGTGACCGGCAGTCCACCGAGCACACCCGACACCATGTTCGCGCTACCCTGCCCGAGCAGTTCTCGGTTGAAGTTGCTGCGCGGACCGTCGTGCATCTTGTCCACGGCGACCGCCGACAGCAGCGACTCGACACTGGCGATCAGGGCCACCGTCAACACGCCCAGAATGAATGCCGACCAGTTCCCGGTGGGGAGCTCGGGAAGCGCAATGGACTCGAAGAAGTTGCCGTCCAGCGTGATTCGTTTGACGTCGAGGCCGGCGATCAGCGCCACCAGGGTGGCGAGGACGATCGCGCCGAGCGGCCCGGGGATCTTGCGGACGGTCGCGGGCAGCCGTGGCCACGCCAGCAACGCGGCGATGACGAGAAGCCCGATCGACGCCTCCGCGACGTTCACGTCGATCAATTGATCAGGTAATCCGGTGATGTTGGCGACCGCCGAACTCGACGAATTCCCGCCGAGCAACACATGGATCTGCTGCAGGGCGATGGTGATTCCGATTCCGGCGAGCATTGCGTGCACCACGACGGGAGCGATCGCCAACGCGGCACCGGCTATTCGACTGAGCCCGAACAGGATCTGCAGCACCCCGGCACAGACCGTGATCGCGCAGGTGACCTTCCATCCGAAGTTGGCGACGAGCTCGGCAACCACCACCGTCAACCCGGCCGCCGGACCCGAAACCTGAAGGGGGCTACCGCCGATCGCGCCGGCGACCACACCGCCGACGACTGCTGCGATGAGCCCGGCCATCACCGGGGCACCCGAGGCGATCGCGATTCCGATCGACAGTGGCAATGCCACGAGGAACACCACGAGCGACGCCGGTAGGTCGTACCGGATCACTTCTCGTATGTCCGGCCCGGAATGTGTGTGCGATCGATCCCCGATTTTTGGCATGAATCCGAAAGTACCGATAGCGGGTTACGTCCGTGTTGACCGATACGGGCGAAATAGGGTGAGAACAGCCGAAATACGGTGACGATTGTGTTTGACGTCACCGTAATTCGGGCTCGTGATATGAGATTGGCGTCGCGAAGGCGACAAACAAAAGAATGCTTTGTATCAATTCCGTCGACGGAGTCCGACGACGGTGAGCAATTCGGGCCGACGCAATACCAGGCCGACCCACAGCAGCACCCCGAGATATACCGCGAACAAGGTACTGCTGAACAAGGGCGACTCGATGCGCATGTTCGCCGTGACCGCTCCTCCGAGGTACGCGGTCAGCCCGAGGGCCCCGAGAACGGCGGTACGCGGGACGAGGAAGACGATCAGGCACACGGCGAGAACGATTCCCATCACGGTCGCCTGTCCGATCGGAAAGCCCAGCGACGCCATCGAGTCGACGACGGCCTGGGGCCGGGTCAGTTTGCCTGCGACGTCGAAAACCAGGAACGCTGTCACCACGACGGTGATGACGATCCCGACGATACGAGCGGGTCGTCGCGATTCGGTGGTGGCGTCGGGGGTGGCGGTGGTGCCGACGGCGGTGGTCGAGTCGATGGCGTTCATGATGTCCTCCTGGGTGGTCAACCCCGCCCTGGTGGGGGTTGGTACCACTAGAGACACCTCGGCACTCCCGAACTCATCGGTCGACCGACCGCGCTACTGTCCGCCGCTCGACCCCGACTCCAGTAGCTGCTTGAGGATCTTGCCGCCGATGTCGTCGATGAGACCCGGTCCGACGTCGGGTAGCTGATCCGAGGGGAGTAGCGGGGTTCGGCTCGCCGGGATGCCCGCGGTGCGCGTGGCCTCGACGCGGATACCTGTCTGCTTGTCCTTGGGTAGCGGTGTCGCGTTCTTCGCGAGATCGGTGTCGGTGGTGATGGATTGCACCACACGCAGCCCGGTCGCAGCGAAATCGGCCGCCGCGCGACGGATGTGGTTGGGCGAGGTGGCCAGAACCACGTCGCTGATGCCGCGTGCGGCCAGGAGCTTGGCGGTGTTCTGCGCGTTGGCGACAGTGGATACCGAGGAGTCCTCGGTGAGGATGCGCGAGGCATCGATCCCGTTGTCGGTCAGCCACTTCTTCATCACCGCAGCCTCGGTGACCCCGTTCTGCGGCTTGCCGCCGGTGACGACGATCGGGGCTGTCGGAATCGCTGCCGCCTCGGCCTTGCCTGCAGCGAGGCGCTTGATCAGCTCCGGTGCGGGCTTGCCCTGTGGCGACAGCCCGAAGCCGAGGATGACGATGGCCGGGTTTCCCGACACCGTCGTGGGTTCGGTGCTCGGCACGATGGCCGCGGCCGCGGTGACCCCGTCGATGATGGAACGAGCGGTCTTGGCCAGCAACGGATTGATCACCGACAATCGATTCACCGCCGCCTTCCCGACCGCGATGTCCGACACCTGATCGGCCCAGATGGCTTGCAGCGCCAGCGATTGCCCGTCGGCCGGCGACAGTGTCAGCGCCTGCTGCAGGTCGGTGAGACCGGCCGGCACGTCGCCGGCGGAGAACTTCTGCTGCGCGGCGTTGTAGAGGGTGGCCGGGTCGACACTGACCGCTGCTGTCGTCAGGTGATGCTCCGACGACGACGGCAGGGTACCGACGACGACACCGGTGATCGCCGACGCCGCCAGGACGACGACCGTGGTTCGACGGAACCTTCTTTTCACTCTGGTCACACCAGTCACTGGAGTAACAGTAGGGCCAGGTGGGTGCTGCTGCCAGCCGGAGCCGGTCTCATCTCGATAACCGTCGGTCTCGGTTCGACAACACCGACACACGACAGCACCGACACACGACAGCACCGACACACGACGACGCCCCGCCCGGGTGACACCGCGTCTGTCATGACTCGCGGGGTCGCTCCGCAGGCGGGGCGTCGGGAAAATGCGGTCAGGGCTCCTTACAGAGCCTTGAGCTCCTCGATGACCGAGTCGACGGACTTCTTGGCGTCGCCGAACAGCATGGAGGTGTGATCGAGATAGAACAGCGGGTTCTCGATGCCGGCGTACCCGGAACTCATGCCGCGCTTGAGCACGATCACCGATCGCGCCTGGTCGACGTTGAGGATCGGCATGCCGTGGATCGGGGAGCCCGGATCGTTGCGCGCCGCCGGGTTGGTGACGTCGTTGGCGCCGATCACGATCGCGACATCGGTGCGAGCGAACTCGCCGTTGATGTCGTCCATCTCCTTCATCGCGTCGTAGGGCACATCCGCTTCTGCCAGAAGCACATTCATGTGTCCGGGCATACGGCCGGCGACTGGGTGGATGGCGTACTTGACCTCGACGCCCTTGGCCTCGAGCAGGGTCGCCATCTCCTTGACGGTGTGCTGGGCCTGCGCGACCGCGAGACCGTAACCCGGCACCACGATCACCTGGTTGGCGTAGGCCATCTGGATCGCGGCGTCGGCGGCCGAGGTCGCCTTGACCGTGCCGCCCTCGGCTCCCCCGCCACCGACGCCGGCGTCGTCACCGCCGCCGAACGCGCCGAAGATGATGGCCGGGATCGACCGGTTCATCGCCTTGGCCATCAGGTTGGTGAGAATCGACCCCGAGGCACCGACGATCATGCCGGCCACGATCATCGCCTGATTGTTGAGCGCGAGACCCGCGGCCGCTGCCGACAGACCCGTCATCGCGTTGAGCAGCGAGATGACCACCGGCATGTCGGCGCCGCCGATCGGGAACACCACGAACAGGCCCATCACACCGGCGACGACGAGCAACGCCACGATCCAATACCACGGCGTGGCCGACGTCGAATCGGCCGAGACACCGATGTAGACGGCGATCGCGATGGCCGCGATGGCCAGCACGATGTTGGCGAACTGGAAGGCCTTGGCGGCCTTGACCAACTTCTTCTCGAAGTTCTTGTTCAGCAGCTCCTGCAGCTTCGCGAACGCCACCAGCGAACCCCAGAACGAGATCGAACCGATGATCGCCGCGAACAGCGACCCGACGATGACGTGCACGTCGGGTGTCTCGTGCAGGTGGGTGAAGCCATCGGACTCGATGTACTCCGACCACGCGATCAACGCGACGGTGCCACCGCCGACGCCGTTGAACAGCGCCACCAGCTGCGGCATCGCGGTCATCTTGGTCTTGAGCGCCGGCGGAATGCCCAGCACCACACCGACCACCAGGCCGACGACGATCAGAATCCAGTTGATACCCGGCACCCCGGCATCGCCGGCGTTGTTGTAGACGCCGAGCAGGGTCGCGACGATGGCGATCCCCATACCGACCGCGGCGATCCAGTTGCCACGCACCGCGGTCTTCGGACCGGTCAAGCCCATCAGACCGTAGATGAACAGGGAGAACGCGACGATGTAGAGGGCGGTGACGCCGTACCCGAGGGCCTCGGAGACCTGCCCGGAGTCGCCGCTGAAGTTGGCAACCGCCGGAATGTAGGGAACGTAGGTAGAAGCAACGACGGTGGCGCTCACTTGGTGGTCTCCTTCTTACCCTTGAACATGCCCAGCATGCGGTCGGTGACGGCGAACCCGCCGACCACGTTGAGCGTTCCGAACACCAGCGCGACGAACGCGATGATGCGCACACCCCAGTTGGCGTCGGCGGGCAGCGATCCCAGCACCACCAGCGCACCGAGCACGACGATGCCGTGGATGGCGTTGGTCCCCGACATCAGCGGGGTGTGCAGGGTGTTGGGGACCTTCGAGATGACGGCGAAACCCACGAATCCCGCCAGGACGAGAATCGCGATATTGGCCAATAGTTCGGTGTACATCAGGCCGACACCTCCTTGTCGCGGGTCACACACGCGGCGGCAATGACCTCGTCCGCGAAATCCGGTGCCAGCGCCCCGGATTCGTCGAGCATCAGATCGATCAGAGCGAACAGGTTCTTGGCGTAGAGCTCGCTGGCGTGCTCGGGCATGGTGGCCGGCAGGTTCAGCGGCGAGGTGATGGTGACGTCGTGTTTGACGACGGTCTGCCCGGGCTCGGTGAGCTCGCAGTTGCCGCCGGTCTCCCCGGCCAGGTCGACGATCACGCTGCCCGGCTTCATGCCCTCCACCGCAGCGGCGGTGACCAGGCGCGGAGCCGGCCGACCCGGCACCAACGCGGTGGTGATCACCACGTCGAAACCCTTGATCGCGTCCTCGAGCGCCTGCTGCTGCTGGGCCCGTTCGTCCTCGGTCAGCTCTCGGGCGTACCCGCCCTCACCGGCGGCGTCGATACCGAGATCGAGCCACTGGGCACCCACCGAACGCACCTGCTCGGCAACCTCCGGCCGCACGTCGTAACCGGTGGTCCGCGCACCCAGACGCTTGGCCGTGGCCAACGCCTGCAAACCGGCCACACCCACACCGAGGATCAGCGCCGTCGCCGGCTTCACCGTGCCCGCGGCGGTGGTCAGCATCGGGAAGAACCGCGTGGACAGATCGGCGGCCACGATGACCGACTTGTAGCCAGAGACGTTGGCCTGCGAACTCAGCGCGTCCATCACCTGTGCACGCGAGATACGCGGGATCGCCTCGACGGCGTAGGCCTCCACCCCCGCATCGCGTAGCGCACCGATCTTGTTGTCGGCGTTGCGCGGAGCCAGGAAACCGATCAGTTTCTGACCACTGCGCAATTTGCCGATCTCGGCGTCGGAGGGTGGCGATACCCGCAACACCACATCGGCCGAATACGGATCACCGATCGTCGCCCCCGCGTCGACGTATTCGGAATCCGGGATCAGCGCCCCGAGACCGGCCCCCTCTTCCACGATCACGGGGACCTTCTTGCCCACCAGCGACGCGACGACCTTCGGGACCAGCGCCACACGACGCTCTCCGGAGGCCGTTTCGCGCACGACACCCACACTCATTGCTATTCGTTGTCTTTCGTTGTCGTCGGTTGTCAGCGACTCATCACGTTGCGACTTGTCAGGTGTGCATCGACGACGACGACGAACGATCGGCCCGGTCGGTGCGCTGATCGGCCGTGCCGCAGCGATGCGGTCGGGGTGGGGCAACGGATTGCGTCGCCACCTGAGAAAAACGTGCGACGAACATAACATGACCTCAGCTGATGCTGATCAACGGCGTTGACTTGCTCACTTTTTCTTGACTCGGCGCATGCCGGTCGGGTTTGCCTCTCGAAGCGGTCAGTGAGCGGGCCGACCGAGCGAGGCGAACAGCGCCGCGAGTTCGGCGGGCGTCGGCAGCCGCGGCGGTTGCCGACGGCGGTCGGCCGGGCGCGTCAAGCCGATCTGCGGCTGCACGGTCGGGGCCGGGTGCGCGCGGCGCTGGGCTGCCCTGGCATCGGGGTCGGTGACCGGGACGTCCCAGCGCAGGCGCGCGGACAGCGATTGCTGCACCTCGCGCGGGGTCGGCACGCGGTTGCCCGCGGCGTCGGTGGACGGCTGTCCCGGTTCGGGGACCGGAATCAGGCGATCGAGTGTCTCGTCGAAGTTCGCCGGGAGTGGCACGCCTTCCTTGCGCAGCCACATGCCCCAGGGGTTGCCGCCGTCGAGGACGACGTAGGTGGTGTTGCCCGACGACCAGGTGCGTTCGACGGGGAACTTGTTGACCTGATCGCCGAACTTGCCGTGGATGGTGGCGCCGGGTGCGAGGTAGAACGCCCAGCCGAGTGGATCGGCGATCGGATTGGCCATGTCGCACACCAGATCTCCCTTGATGCAGTAGGAGATGACGCGGGTGCTACCGGTGGCGGCCGGGTCCCGCGGGCCGTTGGTGTAGGCGCCGGGCAGCACGCTCGGGAAGACGTTCTCGGCCCCGGTGTCGGGGAATCGGGTGTCGGCACCGGTCACGACGACGACGTTGCTGTCGGGGATCGCGCCGGGAATCCCGGCGGCGTACCGCTGGTGGAGCAGATAGGCGATGTTCATCGCGACCGCGGAGCCCTGTGAGTATCCGCTGAGGACGATGGTTCCCTTGCGTCCCTGGGCAATCCACGCCCGCTGGGCGTCGGCGAGGCCGGTGGCGGTGCCCTCGTCGACGGAGGTGTTGTACGCGTCATGCCCGACGATGCCCACCGGTCGGCCGGCGACGGTGAAGCCGAATGCCTCGGGGTAGTCGACGATCTCCACGTTCGGCCGATACGGGTCGAAGAAGCCGAGGCCGACGGTGCGCCCGTACTGATCGGCGCCGGCCGGTGCGGAGCCTCCGACGATGTCGTGGGCGCGGATCGGGTCGAAATCGGTGGTACCGGGCGCCAGGACGACCGTCGAGTCACGACCGAGATCGGGCGGCAGCCAACTCGGCTGCCGGCGGATCGTCGGTAAGCCGTCGTCGGTCGCAGCGCTCGCCGGGACGATTCCCGCGGCCATCGTCATGACTGCACACACGGCCGCGGCACACACCGCGGTGACACCCACGACGACCCGACGCACGCGACCCACCTTTCAACCGGCCCCCGCGGCCGACCCTATCGGTGTCGGCGGGTCGGCGCTATCGGGCCGAGGTCGTCGTGGGCGTGTCGTCGGAGTTCGACTGGGATGACCCGGTCTGCAGCAACTCGTTCTGCGGCGACTCGTTCTGGGGCGACTCGGTCTGGGGCGTCGTTGCCGTGACACTTGTCGTTGTCGGCGCAGTGGTGATCGGCGCAGTGGTGGTCTGCGCAGTGGTGGACTGCGCAGTGGTGGCCGTCGGGGCCGCCGAGGTGGTGGATGGTTGTGCGACAGTCGTTTCGGCCGAGGTGGTCGCAGCTTGGGGCGACGCAGCCTGGGTCGACGCCGCCGAG
Organism: Gordonia sp. YC-XJ4; assembly: GCF_059511865.1. Lineage (NCBI taxonomy): Bacteria > Bacillati > Actinomycetota > Actinomycetes > Mycobacteriales > Gordoniaceae > Gordonia > Gordonia sp. YC-XJ4. The sequence continues at coordinate 596,539 of NZ_CM183447.1, read as the reverse complement.
GTGGTCGCGCTTGTGCTCGCCGACGCCCTCGATGCCGACTTGTTCGATGCCGTCGGCGCGGGCAGCACCGAGCTGTAGTCGGCCCGGCACGCCGACGGGGTGGCGGCGCAGGTGTCGGGGTCGTGCACGGGGACGTCGAGGCCGAGCCGCGCGTAGAGGAGTTCCTGCAGTTCTCGCGGCGTCGGTACCTCGTAGGCGCTCAACTGTTGTCGGAGTGCGTCGGGCATCGGGATGCGCAGGTCGGCGAGGGTCGACCGGTGACCGGGCATGGGCACCGGCACGAGGGCGCTCAGGACGTCGTCGACTTCTTTGGGGACCGGAATCCCGAGGTCGCGCAACATCATTCCCCAGGGATTGCCGCCGTCGTAGACGATGTAGGTGGTGTTACCGCTGTCGCTCTTCCACTCCTTGGCAATGGAGTACTCGTTGATCCGGTAGGTCAGGAAGGCGTGCACGTAGAACCCGGGGAGCAGATAAAAGAACGTCGAGACGGGATTGATCAGCGGGTTGCCGACGCCGCAGGTGGCATCGCCGCGCACGCAGTAGGAGTAGACCGCGATGTCGCCGGTGTCGGCGGGGTTGCGGTCGCCGTTGGTGTACATGCCGGGCAGAACGCTCGGCACGACGTTCTCGACCCCGGTGTGCGGGAAGCGTGAGTCGGCGCCGACGATGACGGCGAGCTGGTCGTCGGGGATGTCACCGGTGCCCTGAAGGTTCTTCTGGTGCAACAGGTATGCGACGTTCATCGCGATCGGCGCGCTTTGCGAGTAGCCGTTGATGACGACCGTGCCCGCCGGTTTCTGGGCGTGTGCGGTTTCGGCATCACGCACCCCGTTGATCGACCCGACCTCCACCGAGTGGGTGAAGGTGTCCGAGCCGGCGAGATAGATCGGGAAGCCGAACGGGTCGATGCCGAACGCGGCCGGATAGGAGACGATGTCGATCGACGGCGCGGCGTGCGGGTCGACGATCGTCTTGCCGTCGGCGTCGGTGGTGACGCCGCCGAACAGTCCGATACCGAGGGTCCGTGCGGTCTGGTCGCTGCCGTCGTAGTCGGTGGTACCGGGGATCAGGACGACCACGTCACCGTTGTCGAGGTGCGGCGCCCACGGAGGTGTCTCGATGATGGTCGGCTTCGCCTGATCGATCGTCGCCGGCGGGTTGATGTCGGGGAAGACGATCGGCCCGATCTGCAGCGCGTGCGCCATCCCCGGCTGAAAGCCCGGTTGTACGAACATGATCGCGGTGGCGAACGCCACCGCGACCGTCAGCATCGAGCGCCGCATACGCATGTGTCTCCCTGAGAGATCCGTCGTCGAACCGGCGAACCGACAGCTCATCGGCTCGCGAGCGCGCCCCCGCCCGCGTCGAGAGGTGAGTGTAATGGGAGGGCGCCGCGATGGCCGCGTTTGTGCGCTTTCGCGACGCGGGGGTGCGCCTTCTCAGGAAATGGAGTAGGTCCGCGAATCCAGGCCGGTCGCGCCGTCGGGCACCGGGTCGGCGGTCGCCGAGGTCTGCACCTGTCCGTCCTTGCCGATCGCCCGACACGTGACGGTGTGCTGCCCGGCGCCGGCCTGCCACACGTACTTCCACGGCCGCCAGGTGTCGTCGCTGTAGTCGGTGGCCAGCGTCGCCTGCTCCCACGGGCCGTCGTCGATGCGGACCTCGACGCCGGCGATACCGGTGTGTTGATGCCAGGAGGTACCGGCCAGGACCACTTGTCCGGCAGGCAGATCCGAGCTCGACGGCCGGTCGATGCGCGAGGAGATCTTGATCGGTCCCAGCTGTGACCACCCGCGCGAGGTCCAGTACGCCTGCGCCTTGTCGAAGCTGGTGAGCTCCCAGTCGACGACCCACTTGGTGGCCGAGACGTATCCGTAGAGACCCGGGATCACCTGCCGCACCGGATAGCCGTGCTCGACCGGCAGCGGCTGTCCGTTCATCCCGATCGCCAGCAATGCGTCCCGGTTGTCGGTGATCGCCGATACCGGTGTGCCGCACGTCCATCCGTCGGAGCTGGTGGAGTACAGCATGTTCGCGCCGGGGCGCACGCCTGCGCGGTCGAGGAGGTCTTTCATCCGGACCCCGAGCCAGCGCGCGTTGCCGATCAGGTCGCCACCGACCTCATTGGACACACACGTCAGGGTGACCAGCCGTTCGGTCATGGGCATCGCCAGCAGGTCGTCCCAGGAGAGGGTGAACTCGTTGTCGACCATGCCGTGCACCCGCAATTGCCAGTCGCCGGTGGTCAACTGCGGGACCTGCAGGGCGGTGTCGATCCGGTAGAAGTCGGCGTTACCCGTGACGAACGGGGTCGCGCCCGGTACCCCGATGTCGGCCGACGCCGGCACCGGCGGTGCGGGGGAGGCCGGGGCGGGCAGCCGCAGCGCGTTGCGGTCGGCGATGGTCTTGGCGGCACCGGCGAGCAGCGTCCGTCCGAGCGCGCCGACGGCGACGGCGGCCGCGGCGATCCCGGCGGCGGTGAGGACGAAACGACGTGAGGCGGGCGCGTGCAGCACTCCGGGGCTGTCGTCGGAGTCCTCGGACGGGGCTGTCTGGGCCCGGGCCGTTTCCGCGTCGGCGTCGAGGATGCCGACGAGTATCCGCAGGGCGATCACCCCGGCCGCACCCGCGAACAACGACGGCAGCATGTACGTCGCCGACGCCCCGGGGCGTCCGAGGGACGCGACGACCCCGACGATCGCGAAGACCACGATGACGATCGATCCGATCGGTGGTCGGCGGCGTTCGGCCACCCCGCACACTCCGGCAAGGATCGCGATGACCACGCCCATCACCACGAACAGCGCCAGTTTGTCGGAGGTGCCGAAGGTACTGATCGCCCACTCCCGCATCCACAGCGGCGAGTGGTCGACGACGCTCGATCCGACGGCGAAGTACGGCGAGGATTCCGGTGAGATGAACGCGGCCACCAGTTCGCCGACCCCGAGCGCGGCGGCGACGGCGATGATGCCGGTGAGCGCGTTCACCGGAACCGGCACGCGCCGTCCGGGTGCGTGCCGGACGGTGTCGGGGTCGGGGTCGAGTCCGGAGGCCACACCCATTGATACGCCGAGAGCGGCGGATGTGTCGTCGAAAGGCGGCGCGGGGTCGGTCGGATGCCGGACCCGGCCGTGGCCGAACGACCCGGCAATACTAGAACGTGTTCTATTTCGTGGGTTAGGCTGATGACCATGGCAGCGGACACAGCGATCCCCGACACCGTCGCACTCGGATCGGTCGACGAATTCAGCGACGAGGTCGACGTGGTGGTCGTCGGCCTCGGCATCGCGGGCGGATGCGCCGCGGTGGAGGCGGCCACCGCAGGCGCACGCGTGCTGGTTCTCGAACGCGCAGCTCAGGCCGGCGGGACGACGGCGCTGGCCGGCGGCCACTTCTACCTCGGTGGCGGCACGGCCGTCCAGCAGGCGACCGGCTTCGAGGACTCCGCGGAGGAGATGGAGCGCTACATCACCGCGGTCTCACGCGATCCCGAGCCGGAGAAGATCCACGCCTACTGCGTCGACAGCGTCGATCACTTCGAGTGGCTGGAGAATCTCGGCTTCGCCTTCGAGCGCAGCTACTACCCGGAGAAGGCGGTGGTCCAGCCCGAGACGCAGGGGCTGATGTACACCGGCAACGAGAAGGTCTGGCCGTTCAAGGACATGGCCAAGCCCGCACCGCGCGGCCACAAGGTGCCCGTCCCCGGTGACACCGGCGGTGCGGCGATGGTCGTCGAACTACTGGTGAAGCGGCTCGCCGAACTCGGCGTCGAGGTCCGGTACGAGACCGGTGCACGCAATCTCGTCGTCGACGACGAGGGTTCGGTTACCGGCGTGGCGTGGCGCTCGATCTCCGGCGAGCACGGAGTCATCGGCGCCCGCGGGGTGATCATCGCCGCGGGTGGCTTCGTGATGAACCCGGCGATGGTCGCCGAGCACGTGCCGTGGCTGACCGAGAAGCCGTTCGTGTTGGGCAACACCTACGACGACGGGCTCGGCTTGCGGATGGGGGTGTCGGCGGGGGCCGTGCTCAAGCACATGGATCAGGCGTTCTGCACCGCGCCGGTGTATCCGCCGTCGATCCTGCTGACCGGGATCGCGGTGAACAAGAACGGCGACCGATTCGTCGCCGAGGATTCCTATCACTCCCGGACGTCGGCTTTCGTTCTCGAACAACCGGATTCGACGGCGTACCTCGTCGTCGACGAAGCGCACATGAAGCGTCCGCGGATGCCGTTGGTGCCCCTGATCGACGGGTACGAGACGGTCGCGGAAATGGAACAGGCCCTGGGCATTCCGTCGGGGAACCTGCAGAAGACCCTGGACCGCTACAACACCCACGCGGCCGAGGGCAAGGACCCCGATTTCCACAAGTCCGCGGAATTCCTTGCGCCACAGGATCACGGGCCGTGGGCGGTGTTCGACATGAGTCTGGGCAAGGCGATGTACGCGGGCTTCACCATGGGCGGGATGGCCACGTCGGTCGACGGTGAGGTCCTCGGCGCCGACGGCTCCCCCATCGCGGGCCTCTATGCGGCCGGGGCGTGCGCGGCCAACATCGCGCAGGACAGCAAGGGTTACGCCAGCGGCACCCAGTTGGGTGAGGGCTCCTACTTCGGCCGGCGGGCCGGCCGGCATGCCGCGGGGCGCCGAATCGAGTAGTGCATTACGCATGTCCTCGACGGTGCGCGGTGATGGACTTCTCCACGTCCGCTCGCCACCCCGAGGTCACCCGGCGGGCCTACCCGAGGTTGTCGCATGCGTTGGAAGAGAGTGGTTCCGATTCTGGTGGTGACGCTGATCGCCGTCGTCACCACTGCCGCATGGTCGGTCGGCCCCGCGTCTGCCGCGCCGGGCCGGATCGTGTCGTCGGAGGCGATCGGCTCCCACCAGCTTCTGCTGAGCGTGTTCTCACCGTCGATGGGCCGATCCATCCCCGTGCGGGTGCTGCGTGCCGCGGACCGGCGGCCGGTTCCGCGCCTGTATCTCCTCAACGGGGCAGGCGGTGGTGAGGACTCTGCGAACTGGGTGGAGCAGGGCAACGCTCCCGCGTTCTTCGCCGACAAGCCGGTCGATGTGATCATCCCGATGGCCGGTGCGTTCAGCTACTACACCGACTGGCAGCGCGACGATCCCACTCTCGGCCGCAATCGCTGGGAGACCTTCCTGACCCGCGAGCTGCCCGCTGCGCTGGACGGGATTCTGTCGAGCACCGGCCGCAACGGCATTGCCGGACTGTCGATGTCGGGGAGCGCGGCGCTGTCGCTGGCCGAACGCGCCGGCGACCTGTACTCGGCGGTGGCGTCGATGAGCGGTTGTCCCAACACCAGCGGGCTGCTCGGGTCGGCGTACGTGCGCGCCACCGTCGAAGGGCGCGGCGCCGCCGACACCACCAATATGTGGGGGCCACCCGGCAGTCCCGACTGGGTTGCGCACGACGCGCAGATCAACGCAGAACGTCTGCGCGGCAAGGCCGTCTTCGTGTCCTCGGGTCCCGGTGTACCCGGCCAGCACGACAACGTCTCCGACGCCCAGCACATCCAGATGATCCTCGTCGGTGGACCCATCGAAGCGGCCGTCGACGAGTGCAGCCACCGGTTCGTCGCCCGCCTGGCCGCCCTGGGAATCGGTGTCACGACGTATTTTCCGCCGACGGGCACACATTCGTTCGCCTACTGGAACGACGCGCTGGCGCGCGCCTGGCCGGTCCTGGCGAGCGGATTGCGGTGAGCCCGTGTCCGGGCGCCTGCCACCCTCAGAGTGGTTTCAGTGTCCTTGACCACCAACGATGTTGACGTCGGTGAGTGTCCGGCCGGTGGTCAGCGGCCCGAACACATAGATGGTGGCTGCGACGATCGCCATCGCCGCGGCGACCACGGTGAACAACCACCCCGCGCCGCTGTGATGGAACAGCGGCACCAGGATGAACGGCATCAGCCCGCTGGACAGTCGGGACAGTGAATACGTCCAACTCGTCGCGGTACCCCGAAGTCGTGTGGGGAAGATCTCGGCCTGGTAGACGTGATACGAGTTCGAGAAGACGTTGCTCGCGGCGGTGTAGAGGAAGCCGAACACGATGATCATCGCCGTCGTCCCCGAAATGCCGAACAGGACGCCGAAAACCGCCATCGTGATGGCCGAGCCCACGATGAGGTACTTGCGTTCGAAGCGCTCGATGAGCGGCAATGACACCAACGAGCCGATCGGGTATCCAATGTAGGTCACCGCCAGGAATCCCAGACTGTCGACGATGTCGTACCCCTTGGCGGCCAACACGATCGGGGCCAGGGTGCCGAATCCGTAGTAGCCCCAGGTCTGGAAGAACTGGAACACCGCCATCATCAGGGTGCGGGGCCGGACCGCACCGTCGAACAATTCCCGCAGTGCACCGCCGTGCTGGGTCGACGGCGTCGACGGCGACGGATCCGGCAGCGGCAGTCCCCGCTCCCGCGCCTCGGTCTCGAATCCCGTGACGATCTCGTCGGCCTCGGTGTCGCGCCCGACCGAGGACAACCACCGTGGCGACTCCGGGAGCCCGCGACGCAGAACGAAGATGATCACCGCCCCCAGCGCACCGATGATGAACAGCCAGCGCCAGCCCTCCAGTCCGAGCGGCTGCAACGGTACGAGGTAATGACCGAGGAAGCCGACCAGCGGAACACCGACGAAGGACAAGGTGTATGCCCACGCCGTGTACCTGCCACGTTCGGTGGGTGGCAGCATGTCGCCGAGATAGGTGTCGCTGACCGGGGGTTCGGCACCGATGCCGATCCCCGAGAGGAACCGACAGATCACCAGCATCGTCGCGTTCGGGCTGAACGCCGCGAGCAGGGTGAACACGGAGTAGGTACTCATGCTGAGGAGAAAGGCGCGGCGACGGCCGAGGCGGTCGGCCAAGCGGCCCAGCGTGATCGCGCCGACGAACATACCGAGGAAGGCCGACGCGAGCAGGAGCGTCAGCGCGTTGCCGCCGAGGCTGAACTGCTTCTTCAGCACCGAACTCAGCGTGCCGGCGAGGAAGACCTCGTAGATGTCGAAGAACAGTCCGAAACCGATGACGACGGTCGCGCGACGGTGCAGCGGTGTGATCGGCAACCGATCCATCCGCGCGGCGATCGAATAGGTTTCGGCAGGGGTGGACACGCCCGCACGCTACTCCGGCGACTCCGTTGACGATGTCGAACTCCCGATTGTCGGATTCGCCGGGTATCCACCGGATTTCGGCCCGTTCAGTCAGCGCGTGTGCGGCCGAAAACCCCGCAGTCGCAGGCTGTTGGCGACCACGAAGACCGACGAGAAGGCCATCGCTGCTCCGGCGATCATCGGGTTCAGCAGTCCGGCCGCCGCGATCGGCAACGCGGCGACGTTGTATCCGAAGGCCCAGAACAGGTTTCCCCGGATGGTGCGCAGCGTGCGCCGCGAGAGCGCGATGGCGTCGACCACCTTGCGCAGGTTACCGTCGACGATGGTGAGGTCGGCGGCGGCGATCGCGACGTCGGTTCCGGTACCCATCGACACACCGAGATCGGCCTGGGCGAGCGCGGCGGCGTCGTTGATGCCGTCACCGACCATCGCCACCGTCTTACCCTGACGCTGGAAGTCCTTGACCGCGTTCACCTTCTCCTCGGGCCGCACCTCGGCGATCACCTGGTCGATGCCGACCGCGCCGGCCACGAAACGCGCCGCTCCCGCGTTGTCGCCGGTCAGCAGAACCGGCGTCAGACCCATGCGTTTGAGTTCCGAGATCGCTTCTCGCGATGATTCTTTCACCGTGTCGGCGACGACGATCACCCCGTACTCGGTCGAGTTGTCGCCCTCGATGCCGACGATCACCGCGGTCGCTCCCCGTTCGTGGGCGGCGTCGAGTGACTGCCGCAGCGGCTCGGGTAACCGCTCACCGAGTTCCCGGGGGCTGCCGACACGGACCTTCTCGCCGCCCACGATCCCGCCGACACCGACCCCCTCGGTGCTGATGAAGTCGGTGACGTCGCCAACCGGAAGATGCTGGGCGGCAGCGACAATGGCCTTGGCGAGGGGGTGTGCGGATGCCGACTCGACGGCTGCCGCAGCCGCCAGGATGCGATCGCCATCGACTCCGTCTGCGGGCTGGATCTTCTCGACCTGCATGACGCCGGTGGTGACGGTGCCGGTCTTGTCGAGCAGCACGGTGTCGATCCGGCGGGTCTGTTCGAGAACCTCGGGGCCGGTCAACAGAATTCCCAATTGCGCACCACGACCGGTGCCCACCATCAGCGCGGTCGGCGTCGCCAATCCCAGCGCGCACGGGCATGCGATGATCAGCACGGAGACCGCCGCGGTGAACGCGAAGCCCACCGGCGAATCCGACGCGACCGCTGCACCCAGCCAGAATCCCAGTGCGGCAACGGCAATCGCGATCACCACGGGCACGAACCAGGCGGAGATCCGGTCGGCGAGGCGCTGCGCCCCGGCCTTGCCGGCCTGGGCGTCGGCGACCATCCGGGCCATCTGGGCCAGGGCGGTGTCGGCGCCGACGTGGGTCGCCCGCACCAGCAGCCGGCCGCTGGTGTTGATCGTCGCGCCGACCACCGAGTCGCCGGGGCCGACCTCGGTCGGCATCGACTCCCCGGTCACCATCGACGCGTCGACCGCCGAGGCGCCGCCGACGACGACGCCGTCGGTGGCGATCTTCTCGCCGGGTCGCGCGACGAATTCGTCGCCGACCGCCAGCTCTGCGATCGGAATCCGCTGTTCGACGCCGTCGCGCACGACGGCAACATCCTTGGCGCCCAGGCGCATCAGGGCGCGCAGTGCGTCACCGGCGGTGCGCGTCGCGCGCTTCTCCAGATATCTGCCGAGGAGCAGGAAGGTCGTGACACCCGCGGCGGCCTCGAGGTAGATGTTGGCGCCGCCGTCGCCGCGTTGTGGGATCAGGTCGAAGCCATGGGTCATGCCGGGTTCGCCTGCGGTGCCGAGGAACAGCGCGTAGAGCGACCACCCGAAGGCGGCCAGCGTCCCCATCGACACCAGGGTGTCCATGGTGGTGGCGCCGTGCCGCAGGTTCACCCAGGCGGCGCGGTGGAACGGCCACGCGCCCCACACCACCACGGGTGCGGCGAGCGTCAACGACAGCCACTGCCAGTAGGTGAACTGCCACGCCGGGACCATCGCGAGCACGACGACCGGAATCGTCAACGCGGCGCTGATCAGCACTCGGGTACGCAGTGCGTCGAGGTCCGGGTCGGCGTCGGGGTCGGCGTCGTCGGCCCCCGACGGGCGGTCATCGACGGGCGCGGCGTCATATCCCGCGGATCGGATGGCCGCGATGAGTGCGGCGGTATCCACCTCGGAGGGATGGTCGATCTGGGCGCGTTCGGTCGCGAAGTTGACGGTGGCGTGCACGCCGTCGAGTTTGTTGAGCTTGCGCTCGATGCGGTTGGCGCACGACGCGCAGGTCATCCCCTCGATGTCGAGGTCGATGCGTTCGGTGGTGGGTGCGGTCATCGGTGACCCCCATGGAGATCGGTGGTGGTCGAATGATGTTCGGGCACCGGTACTCCCGCGTCGGGCGCGACCGCATGCCCGACGGCGAACGCGATGGCGAACACCGCCGCGAGCGCCACCAGGAAGGCGGCGACCCGCACGACGGTGTTCGACGCGACGGTGTTCGGGATCATCTGCGGGTCACACCAATTGGTAGCCGGCTTCGGTGACGGCGCGGGCGACCGCCTCGCGGTCGAGGGGTGTCTCGCTCGTCACCTCCACCCGTCCCGAATCGACGGTCACGTCCACGTTCTGCACACCGGGGATCTCCTCGATCTCCTCGCGGACCGACGCGGCGCAGTGGCCGCAGGTCATGCCGGTGACGGTGTAGGTCTCGCTCGCCATGAGCACGCTCCTTTTCAAGGTGTAAATGCTTGTCGAACAGTGGTTTTCAGGACTTGACCAGACGGGCAATCGCCTGCACTGCCTCGTCGACCTTGGCCTTGCCCTCGGCGTCGCCTTCCTGGGCCGCCCGGACCACACAGTGATTCATGTGCTCCTCGAGCAGGCCGAGACTGACCGCCTGCAAGGCCTTGGTCATCGCCGAGACCTGGGTCAGGATGTCGATGCAGTACTTCTCTTCTTCGACCATCCGCTGCAGACCGCGGGCCTGTCCCTCGATCCGCCGAAGGCGACGCAGATAGTCATCCTTGTTGCTGATGTAGCCGTGTTCGGCGTGATCCATGATGTCCTCCTCGGGCACCGTGTCCTGATACCCCCTACAGGTATACGCCCCCGGGGCGGCACACGCTACCCCCCTAGGGTATGCGGGAGAGGAGGGTCACGAAGAGATGAGCGCCGTCGACGCAGTGGAGAGAGCGCCGTTGGCGGAGAGAAGGGCGCTGTCGGCGGTCAGTCGCGCCGCAGCGCGGCGGCCAGTCGCGACAGAGCTGTCGCGACGTCATCAAGAGCGTCGCCGACCTCGGTCAGGCCCAACGTCGGCTGCAGATCGTGCGCCGGGGCAGATTCCTGCGCCGCGAACTCCGAGGGTGCAGGCGTCGGAGCGGTAGCCACGTACGGCTCGTCCGGCGCGAAGGTGGGCTCCGGACGCGAGGCGGGGACGTCGAAGCTGTGGCGTCGGCCGTGGTAGGGGGTCTGATCGTGCGGGGGCGCCGAGTCGGTGGACCGACGGCCGCCCCGATAGTCCGACTCCCCGACCATCGGCGGCTCGGACCTGGAAGGTTCCGGCCTGAAGGGTTCGGGGCGGGAGGGTTCGGGGCGGGAGGGTTCGGGGCGGGGCGGCTCCGGCATCCGATGCGACCCGCGGGCACCGGCCCCTGCAACCGGCAGGTCACCGGTGGACGGCCCGTGGGATCCGCTCGGACCCGGTGCCGTGCCCTGCGTCGAATACTCGGGCCCGGGCGCCGAGGAGTGCAGCCCGGCATGGCCGTGACCGCCCGCGGCCATCCCCGACATCGCGGTCGGTGCGTGACCATTGGATCGGACGTAGAGGTGCGGCCCGGGGTGGCCGTGGAAGTACAGGCACGGGGCGTTCTCCAGCGAGCGCACCGGGCACGGATTGCGTTCGATCAGCGACTGCGCGTGCGGGTCGAAGTCGTTCCACTCCAGCCAGAATCGCCGATCATTGCGCGGCGACGTGCTGCCGTCGGTGGCGTGATTGCCGCGGTGACCGATCGGCAGGCGACATTCGAGCATCCACCCGGCCGACTCCGGGAGTCCCAGCGCGCGGCGTTCGGCAGCCGTACTGACCACCGTCGACCAGCAACCCTCGCTGTCCATCGAACCTCCCATTCGCGCGGTCCGACCGCGCTGTGCCCGGTGGGTCCACGCGTCGTCCACCGAGGGCGGACCGGCCGCACCGACAGCCTGCTCGTCACCATGTGCGGTAAGAAAACGCGACCCCCGCCGGTCAGTGTACGAAGGAAGACCCGTCGGGGCTACCCCGGGACGCTCACCGGCGCGGCGTCGGCGACCTCGGCAATCACACCTCGTGCCAGACCGAAATACCTCGACCTCGCGTCGACGTCGGACCGCGGGAAGTCCGAACGCACGTGGCAGCCCCGTGATTCACGGCGCGCGGCCGCCGCGGCCACGACCACACCGGCAGCCAGGGTCAGCGACGCGTCCTCGGCGTCGGCGACCCCGGCGATCCGGCGCATCGGCGCCGACTCCAGCAGCGTTGCGACCTCGGCGAGCCCCGAGGCGTCGCGGCACAGCGCGACGTGGCGGCTCATCGCATCCTGGAGGGTCGTGCGGTCGAGTGCGGGTAGGTCCTCGTGACCGCGCACCTCGTCACCGTGCACCCCGTCGACGGCGGCGCCCCGGATCGCGTCGCGGTCGGTCACCGCGACGCCGGCCGCGCGGATACCCATGACCACGCCCTCGAGCAGGCTGTTGGAGGCGAGTCGGTTCGCGCCGTGCAGACCGGTGCGGGCCACCTCGCCGGCAGCGAGCAGACCGGGCACACCGGTGCGGGCGAAGGTGTCGGTGACCACGCCGCCGCACTGGTAGTGCGCCCCGGGTACCACCGGGATCAGGCCGGAGTCGAGGGACAGCCCGGCCACCCGCACGCCGGCGGTGACCGTCGGGAATCGGTCCGCGAAGCGATCGATACCCGAAATGTCGAGGTAGACGCACGGATGGCCGGTGCGGGCGAGGGCCGCCATCGCGGCGTTGGCGACGACGTCGCGGGGAGCGAGATCGCCGAGCGGATGCACGCCCGCGGTCACCGACGCTCCGTCGGCGTCGACGAGCCGTCCGCCCTCACCGCGGATCGCCTCGGTCACCAGGGTTCGGCGCCCGCGCTCTCCCGGGGTGTACAGCATCGTCGGATGGAACTGGATGAACTCGAGGTCGGCGACGCGGGCCCCGGCACGAAGCGCCAGGGCGATTCCGTCGGCGGTGGCCCCGGACGGATTGGTCGTGGCCGCATACAGATGCCCCGCACCGCCGGTGGCCAGCAGGACCGTCGGCGCCGACACGACGCGGGGTTCGCCGACCCCACCGTTGGCACCGCCGCGGACGTAGGAGACGCCGACGGCACGGCCGACGATGTCGGTGAGCACCCACGTCACCACCGATTCGTCGAGGCATTCGATGCCGCCGGCGGCCTGCGCCTCGCCCAGCGCCGCCCACAATGCGCGTTGCACGGCCGCGCCGGTCGCGTCGCCACCGGCGTGCAGGATGCGCCGTACCCGGTGGCCGCCCTCTCGGGTGCGGGCCAGCGCACCGGTGGGATCGCGGTCGAATTGCGTTCCCCACGAGATCAATTCGGAGACCGCCGCCCAGCCTGCGTCGAGGATGGGGCGGCTCGCGGCGGGGTCGCTGAGGCCTGCGCCGGCAGCCAGGGTGTCGGCGAGATGCGAGTCGACGGAGTCGGCGGGGTTGTCGGGCATGACGACCGCGACACCACCTTGCGCGTAGAAGGTGGCGGTGGGCTGTTCGGTCCGGTCGGTCTGCCATCGCGGGCCCTTGTGCACCAACACGACGCGTAGTCCGGCAGCCCGTGCGGTGAGTGCCGCGGCGATACCCGCCACTCCCGCGCCGACCACGACGAGGTCGGCGGATCGCGACACGGCCATGGTCCACCTCTTTCCTTGCTCCCGTCACAGCGGCTGCGGCGACGGGAATCTGTGTCGAACAACCAGCGGTGCACGTTTTCGATTCCCAGTCGAAAACCTCTCCCGGCGGACTCTACGCCATCGCGTGTGGACGACATATCTTTTAGGTGCGCAGATGCGCACATGTGGGTACAGTTCATTCGGTGCGGACCCTGCTCACCAACGCGACGTTCGGGCGGCTCTATCTGGCGCAGATCGTGTCGCTGGCCGGAACCGGACTGATGACGGTCGCGCTGGGACTACTCGCCTACCGCCTGGCCGGTGATGACGCGGCACAGGTCCTCGGCGCGGCGCTGGCGGTCAAGATGGTGGCGTATGTGGTGATGGCGCCGGTCATGCGCGCCCTGCTCGCACGGTTCTCCCCGGCCCGGGTGCTCATCGGTGCGGATCTGACCCGCACGGCCATGGCGGCGTGTCTGCCGTGGGTGGAACACACGTGGCAGATCTATCTGCTCATCTTCGCCCTGCAGACGGCGTCGGCGACGTTCACGCCGACGTTCTCCGCGACGCTGGCCCACGTCGTTGCCGACGAGGTCGACTACACCGCCGCGGTCTCGGCGTCGCGCGCCGCCTACGATCTCGAGGCGCTGCTGAGCCCGCTACTCGCGGCCGCATTGTTGACCGTGTGGTCCTACTCGACGCTTTTCGCCTGCACCGCAGTCGGTTTCGTGTGCTCGGCGCTGCTCGTGCGTTCCTCCGGCCTACACCGCACCCACCTCACCTCTCCGACGATGACCACCTTTGTCGACAGGCTCGGCTCGGGTGTGCGAATCATGTTCGGCCACCGCGTGTTCCGTCGGACCCTGTGGGCCAACCTCGCCGTCGCGGCGGCGACCGCGGTGGTATTCGTCGGCACGGTGGTCTACGTCCGCGCCGATCTGCACGCCAGCGACTCGACCGTCGCCGTCGCGCTGGCGGTCTTCGGCGGCGGATCGCTCGTCGCGACACTGCTCGTACCCGTGCTGTCCCGACGCGTGGGGGTGGCGATGGTCTTGCTCGCCGGCGCGGGTACGTGTGCCGTCGGGTTGGCCGGCGCCGCCTGGTGGCTGGCCGCACAGCCCAGCGCCGCGGCCCTGTTACTGACCTGGGTGGTGCTCGGTGCAGCCACCTCACTGGTCAACACCACCGTGCCCCGGCTGATCCGTGACCGTACCCCGACGGCGGTGTGCGACGACGTCTTCGCCGCGCAGTTCTCGTTGTCCCACGCCGGGTTCCTGGTCACCTACTCGATCGCCGGCTGGGGTCCGGCACTCGTCGGTTCGGCCGGAACCGTCGGCGTATTGGCAGTGGTGGCCGCGGTGGCCACCGGATTCGCGACGTGGACCGGGCGCGCCGACACCGCCGACGAGTCCGCGTCGTCCGAGTCGGCGTCGTCGCCCGCGCGGCTCGCGATCTCTCCCCTACGATGACCTCACGGCGCGCCGGAGCCGCCGCACCGCAAGCGAGGTCACGTGGACGGGGTCAGATGAAGGTCGAGGACGACTCACCGACGCCGAGTCTGCACCATCGCGTGCACGCCGACCCCGAGCTCCTCGGCACCGCGGCGTCTACCTTCTCGATGCTCGCCGACCCCACGCGCCTGCACCTGTTGTGGCTGCTCACCGAGGGTGAGGCCGATGTTTCCGCGCTCACGACAGCGGTCGGCGCGTCACGTACCGCGGTCAGTCAGCACCTGGCCAAACTGCGTTTCACCGGACTCGTCGACACCCGACGGGACGGTCGCCGGGTGATCTATCGCATCCGCGACGGTCACGTGAGCCGTCTCGTCGCCGAGGCAATCAATCACGCCGATCATCGCGTCACCGGAGAACCCGCCCACGAGTAGCAACCGGAGGCCCACGAGCCGGGTGGACGAGGTGACGCTCGGTACACTGGCCGGCGGTGACGATCATGAACAAACCCCTAGTCAACACCCCCCGCACGGAATCCTCCGGTCTTCTCGATCCGCATGAGCAGGGATCGGTGCGCACGCAGTTGCGGCCGGTGTCGCCGCTGTCGGAGGCCTACCGATTCGGCTCGACGGCCGTGCACGCCACGGCCGGCGTGGCCCGGTTCGCGCTCGGGACCGCCACCGACGCGCTGCGGCTGCGCCCGCCGACCGCACAGCGCACGGCCCGACGCGCAGCCCACGAGGTCCGCACCACCTTCGAGCATCTCGGCCCCACCTACGTGAAGCTCGGTCAGCTGATCGCATCGAGCCCGGGAGTCTTCACCGAGACCCTGGCGTCGGAGTTCGAGTCGCTGCTCGACCGGGTCTCCCCGGCCGACGATGCCGACATCCGTGCGTTGTTCATCGAGGAGTTCGGGCGGCCTCCGGAGGAGGTTTTCGCGACCTTCGACACCGAGCCGATCGCGTCGGCGTCGATCGCCCAGGTCCACACGGCCACACTCGCCGACGGCACCGAGGTGGTCGTCAAGATCCAGCGGCCGGGCATCGGTGAACGGCTGGCACCCGACGTCGCCATCCTCGATCGCCTCGCCGCGCTGGCCGAACTGTCGGAGTACGGCCGCATGCTCAGCGCCCGGCACGTCGTCGAGGACTTCGCGACCGGCCTCGACGCCGAGCTGGATTTCCGCAATGAGGCGTCGACAATGCGCGAGTGGTACGAATGCCTGCGCCCGGGCCCGTTCGGCGACCGGGTGCGTGTGCCCGCCGTCTACGACGAGTTCACCACCGCCCGTGTGCTGACGATGGAACGCATCTACGCCACCCGCATCGACGATGCCGCGGCGGTCCGCGCCGCCGGGCACGACGGTGTCGCACTGTGCCGCAATCTCCTTCTGTCCCTTCTGGAGTCGGCGTTCCACGGCGGCCTTTTCCATGGTGACCTGCACGCGGGCAATGTGCTCGTCGACGACGCGGGCCGGCTCGTGCTGCTCGACTTCGGCATCGTCGGACGGTTCACCCCGCGCACCCGGCGCATCTTGCGTCAGCTCGTCGTGGATCTGATCGTGCGCAACGACTACGAATCGGCCGGGCGCGCGATCTTCCTGCTCGGCGCGGTACGCAATCCGGGCTCGACCGCCGCGGGCGGCGCCGACATCGAAAAGGTCGCCAAGCCACTGTCGAGCACCGACCTCGGCTCGATGAGCTACACCGATCTGGGCCGTCAGCTCGCCGCCGTCGCACGCGCCCACGATGCCCGGCTGCCACGCGAGCTGGTGCTGGTGGGCAAGCAACTCCTCTACGTCGAGAAGTACATGAAGTTGCTGGCCCCGCGGTGGAAGGCGATGAGCGACCGCGAGATCTACGGATACATGGCCGGGATCATGAAAGAGGCCGAGCGTGATCGTCGATCGGCGGGATCGGCGGGCCGCTGAGCCGATGGGCGAGGCGTTGGACCGTGCCGCGGGCACCCGCCATTAGGGTGGAACGCAGTCGCGAGCGCCCGACGATGGCTCGACGTCGCCAACCTGAGGGAGACGATTGATGAAACGAGTGTTGCCGGCGCTGCTGGCGTTCTTCGGCGTGGCCTGCATCACCGCCGCGATCGCCATTCCGCTGGCCCTGGTCCCGCAGCTCCGGGTGGTTCCACTCGATCTCGACATCACATCCAATGCGACCACCGTGCCCGCCGACGGTTCTCCCGGTGAACGTTTCCCGGCGGTCATCTTCGATCGCTGCTCGATCGGTCAGGCCAAGGCCGAGACCCTGCAGGCGCACCTGACCCAGCAACGCCGGTCGGTGATCGTCGACCCATCGGATCGTCGGCAGGCCACCGTCCAATCCGCACAGACCGTGCAGGTCGACCGCACCCGCACCGCGGGCGGCGACGAGGCGCAGCCACCGGCTCCCAACGCCAACGGCGACCTGCAGTGCAACGACGGCCTGCTGACCGCGAGCATCGATCGGGTCTCGGTGAGCCGCAAGACGTCGGTGCCGAATGGCACCGTCAGCTCCCTGCAGGTCGAGGCCGCACCCAAGGGTGTCGACGCCAAGGACGTGTCGGTCCAGCTCACCAACCGCAAGGGCTTCCAGTACAAGTTCCCGTTCGACACCAAGAAGCGTTCGTACCTGGTCTATGACCTCAATACCCGCCAGGACACCGACGCCAAGTTCGTCGGCGAGCAGACCATCGACGGCGTCAAGACCTACCACTTCCGGACCCAGGTCCCCGAGACCGATCTGTCGACCCTGCCCAACCCGCAGAACGAGGCCGCGCTCGGCACCATGCTGACGATGCCGGCCAAGTGGTGGGGCATCACCGGTGCCGGTGTTCGACCCAACGACCAGGTCAACATGCACCGCTACGCGACGGCGACGCGTGATCTGTGGGTCGAACCGGAGACCGGCACCATCGTCGACGGCCGTGAGGACCAGCATCAGTACTTCCGGTCGCCGTACAAGGACGACGACTCCACCCCGGCCGCGGTGCGCAACTATCAACTCGACGCACTGAAGGGCACTTTCGCCTGGACCGATGGCACCGTCTCCGAGCAGGCGTCGAAAGCCAAGCACTACATGGGATTGCTGAAGCTCGGCAATCTCTGGTTGCCGCTGATCCTCGGCATCGTCGGTGTGCTCCTGCTACTCGCGTGGCTGCTGTTGCTGCTGCGCGCCCGCCGCAACCGCCCGACCGATCCCGACGACGACCTGGACGGCGAGGCTCTGCGGGACGGCGAACGCGGCGGCGAGGTGCCCGACGGTGACGAACCCGGATGGGACGAACCCGGATGGGACGAACCCGGCTCGGAGGAGCCGACGGTCGTCGAGCCGCGCGGTGCCGCGGCGGCGGCACCGACGGCAGTCATCGCCTCCCAGCGCTCTCGGCACAGCGCCCCGCAGTCCCCCAATCCCGAGGACGACGACAGCGCCTATCTGTGGGATCGTCCCACCCAGCGCATCCCCCGCGTCGAGGGACCGGCACCGAAGATCGACGGTGATCGGGACTTCCGGTCGATCGACGATTCACCTTCGGCGCCAACGGGTTCCGAGGACGTCGCCCACGACGGCGGCGTCCACGAGAAAGGCGACCCCGACGACGGTGAGACGTCGGTCTTCCGGCGGCCGCCCACGGAGTAGCCGATCGCGGGCGGGTCGGTCATCGCGGGGCGGTAGCTCATCGCGGGCGGTAGGTCATCGCGGGCAGTTGATCGAGACCCGACAGAGCGAGGCCCAGCACACCACCCAGGCCGACTGTCGGGTCCCCCACGACCGCGGCTCTCACCTCGCAATCGTGTAAGTCGGCTTATACCGTGGCTGACTGAACGTCCGCCGAGGTGAGTGGGTGAGCATATGTGGCGTTTCGGTGCACTGGGTTGCGCCCTGGGCGGCGCGGTCGCCGGCGTGCTGATCTCGACGTCCGTCGCCGCACGGCAGGCGGCACACATGCTCTCCCCGACACGGGCCGCGCACCCCGCCCCCACTTCGGAGCAGCCGAGTACGCGCACGGACCCGGTCCGCCGACCCATGTAGGTCTCCCCACACCCGTCGCAACGAAACAACGAGGGCCGGTGATCAATGATCACCGGCCCTCGTTCGTGGTCGTTCAGGCGCTCGCAGGCGCTCTGACCCCGATCAGCGGATCAGAAGAACGCCGGGGCGAAGGTGCTGCCCCACGACTGCTTGAAGTCGGCCTGCCAGTAGTCCCACCAGTGATCGCCATCGGGGGTGATCCGGGTGGTGAGCTGGATCGGGAGGGTGCGCAGCCGTGCGATGTAGATCTGGCTGCTGGTCGACGCGGCGACCTCGAGCGGAACCATCTGCGCGAAGTGCACCGCGTTGAAGTTCGGGCTGCCCGGGGTGATCGATGAGTCGTAGCGACTGCCCATGCCGGTGCCTGCCGAGATGAAGACGCGATGGCCCGACAGGTTCCCCGCAGAGAGGAACGGGTCGTTCTGGAACCACTCACCGGCCGGGTAGAAGCCCCACATGTTGTTGGGGTCGCCGCCCATGGTCGAGACCGACGCCTGGATGCCCTGGGTGAAGCCGGGCATGGTCACCGTCGGGTAGCCGCTGTAGGACGCGACGGCCTTGTAGAAATTGGGGTGGCGAG
This sequence comes from Gordonia sp. YC-XJ4, assembly GCF_059511865.1. Classification (NCBI taxonomy): domain Bacteria; kingdom Bacillati; phylum Actinomycetota; class Actinomycetes; order Mycobacteriales; family Gordoniaceae; genus Gordonia; species Gordonia sp. YC-XJ4. Next base: position 577,438 of record NZ_CM183447.1, on the reverse strand, counting down.
AAGCGAGGTTGAGCGCCGAGGTGCCCGACATCGACAAGCCGGCGATGCCGTTGCGCTTGTTGTCGCTGTTGTGCTGCTTCGCCATGTAGGCGGGCAGCTCGCGGGTCAGGAAGGTTTCCCACTTGTTGATGCCCAGCTTCGGGTCGGGGCGCTCCCAGTCGGTGTAGAAGCTGCCGCCTCCGCCGAACGGAATCACGACATTGGTGCCCTTGCCGCCCATCCAGCGGGCCACATCGGTGTTGATCAGCCAGCCACTGTTGTTGTTGGGCGCACGCAGGCCATCGAGCAGATAAAGGGTCGGCTTGGGGCCTCCGCCTCCTCCGTCGACGATGCACACGGGCACGGAACGGTGCATGGCGGCGGAGTAGACGTTCTCCACTCCGCAGCCGTTGGCAGCATGGGCGGCTGGCGCGGCAACCGTGGTGACACCGGCAACGGCGGCCAAGGCCACCATTCCCGCCACCAGGCGCTTACGGGCGCGAGTCAGCATCAGTTGTCAATCCTTACGATCGTGACCCGAGCGGGCTCGTTCACATGGGTGGTGCGGGGTGGTGGCGGCTCTCCGCCCGGGACGATCCCCGTCGCGGCCGATAGTAACGGCCCCATAACACCGCGGCAAAGGCGCTCGAGGGGCCACCACCCACTGCGACAGATCCTGCCAGGCTCGGGTGACTGCCGTCACCTGCGCCAATCACGGTTGGACGTCGACTTGATCACATCGCAAAAAGAAATCTGAGATGCGGTCCGAAATGTCCTGAGAGTCCTTAAAGAGTTGTCGGTGAATGCGTGACGCACCGCACCGGTGCCGATCAGGTGTCGGGCGCATTAGTGTCGGTGTCGACTCTCAGGGAGGTCCAGTGACTCAGCAGCAGCAGGCCGACGCCATCGTGGTCGGGGCCGGTTTGGCCGGACTTGTCGCCACCTATGAACTCACCCGCGCCGGACGCAAGGTGATCGTCGTCGATCAGGAGAACCGCAACCATCTCGGCGGGCAGGCGTTCTGGTCGTTGGGCGGGCTGTTCCTCGTCGACACCCCCGAGCAACGGCGTCTCGGTATTCACGACTCCGCCGAGCTGGCACTGCAGGACTGGATGGGCTCGGCCGGCTTCGATCGCGACGACGAGGACTACTGGCCGCGACAGTGGGCCCGCGCCTACGTCGACTTCGCCGCGACCGAGAAGCGGCAGTATCTGCACGACCTCGGCCTGCGGGCACCGCTGGTGGGTTGGGCCGAGCGCGGCGGCGGATTCGCCGATGGCCACGGCAACTCGGTGCCGCGATTCCATCTGACCTGGGGCACCGGCCCCGAGGTGGTGCGGATCTTCGCCGAGCCGGTGCTCGACGCCGAGCGGCGCGGCCTGGTCGAGTTCCGTTTCCGCCATCGCGTCGACGACATCGTCGTCGAGGACGACATGGCGGTCGGGGTGCGCGGCGCCCTGCTCGAGCCCACCGATCTCGAGCGCGGGAAGGCGTCGGGCCGCGAGGTGGTCGGCGACTTCGAGATCCGCGCCGGCGCCGTCGTGCTCACCACCGGCGGGATCGGCCACAACCACGATCTGATCCGCGAGAACTGGCCGGTGGAGCGCCTCGGTCCGGCGCCGAAGACGATGATCGCCGGGGTGCCCGCCCACGTGGACGGCCGGATGCTCGGCATCGCCGAGGATGCGGGTGCGAGTCTGGTGAATCGCGACCGGATGTGGCACTACACCGAGGGCATCATCAATTGGGACCCGATCTGGCCCAATCACGCCATCCGGATCATTCCCGGGCCCTCGTCGATCTGGCTCGACGCCAACGGCGACCGGCTGGCTCCGCCGAATTTCCCCGGCTTCGACACCAACTCCACGATGAAGGCGATCCTCGCGACCGGTCACGATTACTCGTGGTTCATCCTCACGCAGTCGATCATCGAGAAGGAGTTCATGCTCTCGGGTTCCGAGCAGAATCCGGATCTGACGCGCAAGGATCTGAAGTTTGCCGCCAAGAGCCGCTTGGCCAAGGGAGCCCCGGGACCGGTGGCCGCGTTCGTCGAGCACGGTGAGGACTTCGTCGTCGCCGACAACCTCGCCGAACTCGTGCACGGGATGAACAAGATCACCCGCGGCCCACAACTGGATCTGCAGAAGGTCGAACGCATCATCTCCGCGCGTGACGCCGACGTCGACAACAAGTTCTCCAAGGACGCGCAGCTGATGGCCATCACCAATGCGCGGCAGTATCTCGGCGACAAGGTGGCCCGGGTGGCCAAACCGCACAAGATCCTCGACCCGGAGCACGGCCCGCTGATCGCAGTCCGCCTGAACATCTTGACCCGCAAGACCCTCGGTGGACTTGAGACCAACCTCGATTCGGCGGTCATGCGTCCCGACGGGACGGTCTTCGAGGGCCTCTACGCCGCGGGCGAGGTTGCCGGTTTCGGCGGTGGCGGCGTCCACGGTTACAACGCGCTCGAGGGCACCTTCCTCGGGGGCTGCATCTTCTCCGGGCGGGTCGCGGGGCGGGCGATCGCGCGGAAGTAGCTTCCCAACGCGGTGACGCCCGTGAAAAGGCTTGCCTGATCTCATCTTTCGCAGGGTTGCCTCAGTGACCACGACCATCCGGTCAGTCGGATAGGGTAGACGACGTGCCGGTGCCGCAGACGATCCTGACACGCAAGACCAAACACGCCCTGTTCCTGGTCATGACGATCAACGAGGGCGGCGAGTCCGGTGTTCGTGACTTCCTCGCCGAACTGGGCTCCCGTATCAACTCGGTGTCTTCGCGTGCCCCCGATCAGGCACTCGCCGGGATCATCTCAATCGGCTCGGCTGCGTGGGATCGTCTCTTCGACGGCGCGCGACCACGATCGCTGCGGCCGTTCGTCGTCTATGAGGGGCCGGTGCACACCGCACCGGCCACCCCGGCCGATCTACTCCTGCACATCAAGGCCGACCAGGCCGACCTCTGTTACGAGCTCGGCAGACTGGCCATGAACGATCTCGGCGACGCGATCACCGTCGTCGACGAGGTCCATGGCTTCCGCTACTTCGATCTGCGTGACCTGATCGGCTTCGTCGACGGCAGCGAGAATCCGGTGGGGCAGGCGGCGATCGACGCGATCACCGTCGGCGACGAGGACCCGGCATTCGCCGGCGGCAGTTACGTCGCCATTCAGCGCTACCTCACCGACTTCGCCGCCTGGAACGCCATCGGCGTCACCGAACAGGAAAACGCCATCGGCCGAACGAAATTGGACAATGTCGAGATGTCCGACGATGTGAAGCCCGCCAACTCGCACATCGCGCTCAACGTCGTCGAGGACGCCAACGGCGAGGAGATCGACGTCGTCCGCGACAACATGCCCTACGGAAACGTCTCCGGCACCGGCGAACTCGGCACCGGAGAGGCCGGCACCTTCTACATCGCGTACTCCTCGGGTCCCGACGTCACCGAGGAGATGCTGCGCAAGATGTTCATCGGCGACCCGCCGGGCAACTACGACCGACTCCTGGACTTCACCACTGCAGTCACCGGCGCCCAGTTCTTCACCCCGACAGTCGATTTCCTCGACGACCTACCCCCGGCTCCGGCTGCCGGCACCGAAGACGACGAATCCGACGACGCCCCACCGACGACCGCCGAACCGAGACCCACCGCGCCGTCGCGTCCGAGCGACGGGTCGTTGGGCATCGGTTCACTGCACTGACGCGCACTGCCACCCCGATCGATCCGACCACCACCAAGGAGACGCCTCATGAACAACCTGCATCGCGAACTCGCGCCCATCTCCACCTCGGCGTGGGAGGCGATCGAAGAAGAGGCGACCCGCTCGTTCAAGCGCAACAGCGCCGGGCGTCGGATCGTCGACGTCAAGGGACCCCTCGGACTCGAGGCGTCGTCGGTCACCCGCGGGCATCGATCCAAGATCGACTCCCCCGCCGACGGCATCCTCGCCTTTCAGCGCCATGTGCAGCCGCTCGTCGAACTGAAGGTCCCGTTCACCGTCACCCGCGAGGCCATCGACGACGTCGACCGCGGCGCCGAGGACTCCGACTGGGATCCGGTCGTCGACGCCGCACGCCAGCTCGCGCTCGCCGAGGATCAAGCGATCTTCGAAGGCTATGCGGCCGCTGGGATCTCCGGCATTCGCGCCGAGACCAGCTCCACGCCGATCGCGCTGCCGGAGGACGTCCGCGACTACCCGGAAGCGTTCAGTCAGGCGCTCTCCACCCTCAAACTCGCCTCCATCGACGGCCCGTACTCGATCGCGGTCTCCGCCGACGTCTACAACCTGATCAACGAGACCTCCAACCACGGATATCCGATCCGCCAGCACATCCAGCGGCTGATCGACGGCGACATCGTGTGGGCGCCCGCGATATCCGGCGCCTTCGTATTGTCCACCCGCGGCGGTGATTTCGAGCTGACCATCGGTCAGGACGTCTCCATCGGCTACGACTCGCACGACGGCGACACGGTGAACCTCTACTTCCAGGAGTCCTTCACCTACCTCACCTACACCGGTGAGGCGGCGATTGCGTTGACAAAGAGCTGAGATCGTTGGCGGCCCCTCCCGATGGCCGAGTTGCACGGCGCCCAAGCGCCGCCCCCCTGATGGTCGAGGTGCACGACCCCCCGGGCGCCGGACCTTCCCCCCGATGGTCGAGGTGCGAGCCGCGTGCGGCGAGCCTCGAGACACGGTGAGATAGCAAGCTTCCCAACCCCATCACCTCCTCGACACCTGAACGCGCACCGAACTCGTAGACTCCGCCTTTGCACGAGCCGCGCCTGAGTGTTGGCACCGCGTACCGCCTTCCCCCGATGGTCGAGGTGCACGGCGCCCCAGGCGCCGGGCCTTCCCCCCGATGGTCGAGGTGCACGGCGCCCCAGGCGCCGGGCCTTCCCCCCGATGGTCGAGGTGCACGGCGCCCCAGGCGCCGGGCCTCGAGACCCGGTGAGACAACAAGCCTCCCAACCACATCGAGAGCAAGACAAACGAAAAACCGCACCGCCTACCACACCCCACCGACAGAAAACTTCCGCCAGCCCACCACCGAAACCCGTTGTCCACAAGCACCTTTGCCTCCCCAGAACCATCGAACACCCTTGCCTTGATCCCTATGTTCGAGTACGATGGAGTCATCACACCGATCAGCCACTGGGGAGGGGCCCATGATCGACACCACCACAACTCTTGACGTCAAAGATGTTGACGCCGAAGCACTCTTTGCCGACATCGTCACCCAACTGAGTGACCTTCAATGGAATCCGGAAATGACCGGGCCACAAGCCTTCGGTGCGATGAAACAAGTCCTGCTACTGCGGAATCTGGTTGATCACCACGCCACCACCCTCACCGGCGAACTGGACCGGCTGGGAGTGGCCGACCACAAGACCACGCGGCTACGAGAACTGTTGATCAGCATGGGTTGCGCACCCGCCGTCGCAAGTCGGTATGTGCGGGTCGCCGCCACCACCGATGTCGACCTGTTGTTGGCGCATGCAGCGGACGGGTCCATCTCGTCCGAACACACCGATGCCATCGTGCGTGGGTTGGCGCACATCGACACCCGATGCCCCGAACCTTTGGACACCGTCCAACGCTGTGAGCTCTTGCGGAAGTTGCTGTCGCACTACTTCGCCGGTTTCACCCCCGCCGAGATCAATCTCTACGCGCGGCAGTTGGGTAACGAGTTGGCGGCCGAGACACCCGGTGGCTTGCCTGCTGCCGAAGACAAGTCGATCAACTCCTACAGCGACCGCATCACCGACGACGGACGGTTGGAGATCTCGGCGAACCTCGACATCGTCGCCGGGGAGAAAACCAGAACTCTGATGGAAACCTTGTCGGCGCCCAAGCCTCAGCCCGACGGCTCGCCGGATCCTCGGACACCCGAACAGATCTGCGCGGCCGCGTTCGAAACGATCGTGGAGTTGGCGGCACAAGGCCTGGCGGAAACTACGTTCTCGGCCAAACCGACCAACGGCCTGTTGTGGACCTGGTCGGCGGACAACCCGGCACTCGGTGGGGATTTGCAGAACATGGGTGCGATCACCGAAGCCACCGCCCGAATGTTGTCGTGTGACACCACCATCACGAAAATCATGCTCGACCCCAACGGTGTACCGCTCAGTGTTGGCGAGACGAAACGATTCTTCACCCCCGGCCAACGCAAAGCCCTACTCGTCCGGGATCGCGGATGCATCAAATGCGGAGCCCACGCCGGACGCTGCCAAGGACACCATGTGCACCATTGGGCCGATGGTGGGCCCACCGACCTCGACAACGGCTGCCTCCTCTGCAGCAGCTGCCATGATGACGTCCACCACCACGGATGGGACATCATCATGGGATTCGACCGACACCCCTGGCTGATCCCACCCGCCAGCATCGACCCGAAACGACGACCAGTGCCGTCGTATCACCGACGGACCATGCGACTCGACGACACCGCAGCCTGACCTGCGCTGCCCCACAACTTGATTCCCTGCACCCGGCCCGGCCGGGACCGCATCTGTTGTTTGAGAACTCCATAGAGATTGTTCCCACCCGATGGTCGAGGTGTTGTGCCGACTGTGGCCCGGAATCCTTTCGGCACACGGGGTCTCGAGGCTCGTCGCTGGCGCTCCTCGGCACCTCGACCACCGGGATGGGGAACGGCCCGAGATTCATCAATCGCTGGTCGAGGTGCGAGCCGCGTGCGGCGAGCCTCGAGACCGACTGCTAGAGTGCTGGATTCGTACCCTGCGGCACGGACACCCGCCCGCGCGAACGGAGAAGCCGTTCAGACGTTTCCTCGAGCGAACCCCGACAATAGTTGCGGCGTTGCCGAGTCGAATCCGACGACGTCGAGCATTCCGGCATCGCTCGGATCAGCGATCGTGAAGCCCGTAGACGTCATGCCGACGACGACCAGCTTCGCGTTCGGATTCACCTCACGCCGGTACTGCGCGAGCGCCTGGTGCGGATGAATCGGACCGGCCCACGTCTCGTTGTCGGTGTAGATCGAGAAGACGTCGACGTGGGTCTTGGTCTCCCGTGCCCATCGGATCGGCAACGCGCAGTCCGTGCCACCGAACGGCAGCCCGGAGATGGTGCGCAGCACGTCGTCGAGTCGCTGACGAGAACTGATCGGCAGCGGCGTGAGCTCCGTGCCACCACCGAACCCACTTCGACCTGTCGCCGAGGTGAATCCCATCATCATGTGCTCCGGCTCGGTCGCCGCAGTCACCAACGCCAACGCCGCCGACACCTCGCGGCACGTGATCGGCATTCCCGAGATCGGTGCGCCCATCGAGCCCGACACGTCGAGACCCAGCAAGTGCGTCTTACCCGAAGGCTCGACGACGCCGAAGGCCGCGTAGAACGCCGCATCGAGCGCGTCGACCACTCCGCGCGTCGGTGCCCACAAGCTGTTGCCGCGCGCCGAGTGACCCGACGCGTACGTACGCTGAGCCACCAGGACAGCGAGCGGATGCACGCGCCCCTTGCGCAGCCGGTCGGGATCGGCGAGCAGCGCCGCCACCTCCGGCGTCCGACCACCCGTCGCCGGCAGCAACCCCATACGGGTCAGCCGCGGAAGCTGACGCATCAACGCAGTTGGGGGAATACCATTGTCCAGCAGAGCTTCCCAGACCTTCGCGTCATTGAGCGACTCGTCCGGCAGCATGTCCCACGACAAGCCGTACTGCGCCACGAGAGCCGCAGCTCGACCCGGCTCCGACTGCACCTTCTCGTATCCCTCGACAATGCGCGGAACTCCCTCGGCGCGGCCGTGGGTGATGTAGTCGAACAACGCGCGACGCTGCGCCTCGTCGGTGACCGGGTGCGCCAGGCGCAACAGATCACGATGCGACCAGCCCTCACGGCTCCGGTATTTCACGGCCTGGTAGGCCACGGAGTCGACGGCCTTGCCCAGATACCACTGACCCACCGCGCGGCGCAGGCCCCTACCCCACCCGCGGAACTGCTCGACGTAGGTGGCGAACAGAAACAGATGGGTGCCGGTACGTGCGACGTCGGGCAACGCGGCGAGCGCTGTGCGGCGACCGGAGTCGTCGGCAAGCGATGCCGCAGCGGCGAGCGCGAAGATCGCCTGATTGTTCTTCGGCGCACGCCCACTCTGGGAGATCGAAACGATCTCACGGACGAGGGTGCCGGCGTCGTTGCGCGCGAAATCCATGACAACAGCGGTATTTTCCTTGGTGAGATCGGCCGCGCTCGTGTAGTACGCGCCGCCCTCGGTACCGAGGATCAAGAATCGACGGAGTCGCGCAACCGGTGTCACCTCGAAGGTATAGCCGCCCGCGCTATTGGCCACCTGACGGGAATCGCTCTTGTCGAGTTGACTGGTGCGGCGCGTGCCGACCGTGTTGAGAACATCCATCCTTGACTCCTGAACAACCATGGCACAGAACGAAGGTCGCGGACATGTCATCTCCGACCGGGATGATCATCCGCAGTGATAACCGACCGGAATCCGGCCCGCGACCTTCTGACGTTCTGCGAGAGCGGGCATGTTATGCCGACCGGGTTTTCACTGCTCTACCCGTTGAGCTACACCACCCGGAGGTGATGGCGGGACTCGAACCCGCAACCTGCCCATTATGAGTGGTAACCGATCGACTCCGGCCCGCTCTCGGCGCCAACCGTAGAGCACCGAAATGCGACAGCGCCAATGATTATTCAGTGTCCCCTGTCTGCAGGGTCAGTCCGCGCAGCAGTGCCCCTTGGGCCCGGAGGGGACGCCGAGCGACGGATTGCGGCCGAAGAAGCCCACCGGCTTGAGCTTGAATCCGGCGTAATCGACCGGCATCACCGGCCAGTCCTCGGGCCGCGGGAAGTGAGTGAGGCCGAAGGTGTGCCACAGCACGATGTCTTCACCCTCGATGTCGCGGTCGGCGGCGACGTAGGCCGGTAGGCCGGCGTCACCCGGATGCTGGTTGACGTAGTCGCCGGCCGGATACCGCTGCGCTGCATCGTATTGCGTGACCCAGAGGTGTTTGGTGGCGAATGCGGCCCGCTTCGCGATGGAGCTCTGTGGGTCGGCCAGCAAGCTCGGTTGTCCTTCGGGATGCAGGGCATACCCGACGTCTTGGCCGAGCCGGTTCTGCTTGTCGGGGTTGGTGATGTGCCAGACCCGGGCCTTGAGGTTATCCGCGCTGCGCATGGCCTCGGACTCGGTGTGCAGTGTGGTCTTCTGGGCCCGGAATGCGTTGCCCCACGGGTTGTCCGGGCCCATCGGGACGGGCACCGCATCCACCTCGGTGACGGTGTTGCGGTTGCCGTCGACGGCCATGTCGAGTCGCGCCGAGAACAGATGCTGGTGGAACGGCGCACCGAGGCCGGGGGCCATCTCGGTGGAGAAACCTTCGGGTCCGCGGTGGGCAGAGGTGAACACGATACCGGTGGCCTTGGCCTCGAGTTCGATGGTGCCGTCGAGGTAGAGGTACCAGTAGAAGCCGTAGTCATAGTTGCCGATGGTGAGGAAGAACGAGATGACGAGTCGTCGGGAGCGTCGGGTCTCGGCCATCCCGTTGAACATGTCGGTGTGCTTCCACAACACGCCGTAGTCCTCCTCGTGCAGGCAGATCGCGTTCTTCATGACCCGCGGATTGCCCTGTTCGTCGGCGATGGTCACGTCGAAGTAGGTGATGTCGCCGAGGCAATCACAACCGAGTTCGAGAGCGTTGGTATAGCGACCGAACAGATACTCGCCTTGATCGAAGTAGTTCTGCCAGTACCGAACCGGTGACGGATCGGCGTAGGGGACCACCATCTCGGCGATCGACGCCCGATAGATGACCGGGCGCTGCTCGTCGCCGTCGCGCACCGAGAGCTGATGCAGCGTCAGGCCCTCACGGATGTCGAATCCGAAGCGGAAAGTCCAGTCCGCCCAACTGATCTGGTTTCCCTCGACGGTGAAGCTCGGGCCCTCGGGCTGAGTGATCTCGATCGGCTTGAGGTCGGTGCGGGTCGGCACGGCATGCGGGGCCGCATCCCACTCGCCGCGCTCGGCCGGCACCGGCAAGGTGATCTCGTCGATCACCTTGAGTACCTGACGGCCGGTGAGGTCAACATAGGCGACGACGCCGTCGATCGGATGCGCCCACGGCAGGTCGGCCTGGTCGGACTGGTAGAACGCGAGGACTCGGACGATCCGGTGACCGACCTCGTCCTCGTGGCCGAAGACACCCGCCGACAACGGGACCGCGCGCACGTTGGCCGGCTCGAGGCCGCGCTTGCTCATCGCGGCCAGCCAGTCGTCGGAAGCGAGGAGATAGGCCTCGATGTCCTCGAACTCCTCGTCCAGAATCGGCACCTGACCCTCGGTCGCGGCGTCGATCATGGCGCGCTCGAGCACCTTTGCCTCCGTCAACGACACCAGCAGGCTGCTGCCCGTCCCGGTCTCGCGGTCAAGGAGGAGTACCCGGGCCTGCCGGACGATCTCATCGCCGGCCCGGTAGGCGAGCACGACATCCTTGGCCGGTTCGTCGAGGGTCACGAACACGAAGCGGGTGTGCTCACTCAGCAGCCCGGCTTCGTCGACGATGCCGCGGACCGTGGTGATCTCGGCAGCCGACAGCGGGGTCAACGGATGGTCGGGGCCGGCCTGGCCGATCATCTCGGGGGCGGTGGTGACGGCAGTACTCATGAGCAGTTCTCCTTCGAATAGATCTGTGCAGTAACGGGATTCAGCAGTGGTGTTGTTCAGCGATGGTGGTCAGCGGTGGCGGGATTCAGTTGTCGGCAGAGGTGAGGTGATGGGCGGCGTGCGGCCTGGTCACCGCGACCATCGCGCCGGCGGCGAAGGCCGCGACGAGCAGGACGGCGATGATGACGGCGAGGGTGTCCGAACCGCCGACGAGCAACGGGAGATTCAGCGCGGTCAGCACGAGCAGCGCGGCGAGACCGAGCAGGCCGAGTCCGGGCGCGATGAGGGTCTGCCACGGCCGGGTGTCCTTGCGGGTGCGTCGGAAGTAGACGATCACCGCGGCCGAGGTCAGCGTCATCAGGGCGACGATGCCCACCGATGACACCCCCGCGTACCACGCGAACACCTGGGTGACCGGGTCGAGGCCACCGAGCGCGGACGCGACGACCAGCACGACCGCCGTCGTGGTCTGCACGACCGAGGCGATGTGCGGTGAGGCGTGACGGGCGTGCGAACGACCGCACGCCGACGGCAGGGCACCGCTGTTGCCGAGCGAGTGGATGTAGCGGGCCAGGACGTTGTGGAACGAGAGGATGGCCGCGAACAGGCTGGTCACCAACAGGATCTGGACGAGATCACCGGCGGCGGATCCGACATAGCGGACCGCGGTCTCGGTGATCATGCCCTCCGGGTTGTCGGTGGCCATCTTGATCGCCTCGGTGTCACCCCACGCGCTGACCATCAGCCAGCTGCTCACCGCGTAGAAGGCGCCGATGATCAGCAGCGCGCAGTACGTCGCGCGCGGAATGGTGCGGGCCGGGTCGCGCGCTTCATCGCGGAAGACCGCGGTGGCCTCGAATCCGATGTACCCGGCGAGCGCGAAGATCAGTGCGATGCCGGGGGCACCGTGGAAGAACGCCGACGGCGAAAGCGCTGTCGTCGACAGGCCGTGGGCTCCGCCACCATGCCCGAGGACCGACAGGTTGATGACCATCACGATGCCGACCTCGCAGACCAGCAGAACGCCGAGAACCTTGCCGGACAGTTCGATGTGGCGGTAGCCGAGAGTCGCGACGACGACGAGGATGGCGAGCCCGTACACGTACCAGGGCACCGACGGCCCGCCGTGGGACGTGACGAGTTCGTTGATGGCGGCACCGATGTATCCGTAGACGGCACCTTGCACCGCCGTGTACGAGAGCAGGGCGAGAAATGCGGCGCCGAGACCGGCATGCCGACCGAGTCCGTGTGCGACGTAGGTGTAGAACGCGCCGGCGCCGGGGATGTGCCGGGCCATGGCGGTGAAGCCGACCGCAAAGAGCAGCAGAACGACGGTGCAGATCAGGTACGAGGCGGGATAGGCCGCGCCGTTGCCGGCCGAGATACCGAGCGGCACCGTGCCGACGATCACGGTCAACGGTGCGGCCGCCGCGATCACCATGAAGACGATCGCGGTGGTCCCGAGTCGACCGGTGAGTGTGCGGGCCGCGGTCGCGGGCGGCGCCGCCGCCGAGGAAGCCTTGGTGGTCATGTCTGTACGTCGTCCTTCGCTACAGAAGAGAATCGATTGTTATTGCCGGAGATCATCGTGGTCGCATCCGCTTGCCGTGGTGTTGCCCATCGGTAAGAATTGCGCGATCACCAATGAGAAAGCATGCGTGAACCATTCTCATTTCGCGCAACAGTGAATTCACGCGAGAAATTCACGCCGGTGAGTCGATTGTCGAGAGTGCCGTCAATCGGTCAGTGCGACATGTCCGGGAGGCGATCTCGCTCGACGACAGGCTCTGTGCATCCGGCGGGTCCACACCGGTCTTCGCACCACAGAGTCGGTATCGAGTGACTCACGAGCTGACCCTACGCCCGCGATATGACCTGTGTCACCATGGATTCTGAATGGGTATTTCCAGGGCCCGAATTCTCATTTGAGCGCGTTGGCATCGGCGTCGTGCAACGGCGAGTACACATGGATCGCGCAGCCCGAACAGACGAAATCCCGTCAAATGAGAATCACCGAACAGGATGGTTCCCATTTGAACTCCGACGAGAATTCATCGTCGAAATGATGAGCCGACGCGCCCGATGGGCTACGTTGCGTTGTGGTGCGGGGTCGCGCGGAAGCAGGTGAGGCGATGGACAACCACGAGGGCATTCGGCGTCGGTCACCGGTCGCCGGTCTACCGCGAGGCCGACTGTCGTTCGTCGAGGTCCTCGGTCAGTCGGTGGCCGCGGTGGCCCCGTCGGCCGTCATGGTCACCGTCCCGGTACTCATCCTCCCCGCCGCGGGCCACGCGACGGTGCCGGTGTTCGTCGCGACCACCTTCTTGTTTCTCGCGGTGGGCTACTGCATCACCCAGTTCTCCACGCGCATGGTCGCGGTCAGCGGCATCTACAGCTACACGGTCAAGGGCCTCGGCGCCGGCGCAGGGGTGTTTGCCGGCTGGTCGGTGATGATCGGTTACGCCGGCGCCGCGATGGCCAGCACCTTGGGGGCGGGCGCTTACCTGGCCGCGCTCCTGAACCGGGTGGGCGTGCGCGACAGTCCGCTGATCGTCGCCCTCCTCACGTTGGCGGTCGGCGCCGTGGCACTCGCACTGATGATCCGCGGCATCAAGCTGTCCGCACGGATCTCCCTGGCGATCGAGATGTTCGCGGTCGTCGCCGCCGCGGTGGTCCTGACGGTCCTCGCGGTGCGCGGCGGATCGACCCCGACGGCGTCGTCGGATGTGCACGACGCACCCGGCTTCGCACTTCTGTTGGCCACCACGGCATTCGTCGGATTCGAGAGCGCGACGACGGTGGCACGGGAGGCCAAGCGGCCGTTCGAGACCGTCACCCGCGCCGTGCGCTGGTCACCGCTGGCCTTGGGCGTGCTCTACGTCTTCGCTGCCGTCACCCAATCGGGCCATCAGGTGGCCGGCGGCAACGCCGCACCGATCGTGCTGAGTCTGCCCGGATCCGACGGCCCGGGATCGACGGTGTTGTCGGTGGTGCTGGAACTCGGTATCACCGCTTCCTGGTTCGCCTGCGTGATCGGATCATGCACGGCACTGTCGCGCACGTTGTTCGCGATGGGCCGTGAAGGCGTGCTCCCACCGGCATTGGGCAAGACGCACAAGCGTTTTCGGACCCCGTCCGTCGCACTGCTGGCATCGGTACCGGTGATCACGGTGGTCCCGGTGGTGTATCTGCTCGTCGTCGGCTCCGCGCGGTCGACGCTGATCGGATTGCTCGCGGTGTCGGCGCACGGCTACATCTGCGCCTATCTTCTCGTGTGCGTCGGGGCGCCGGTGTTCCTGCGCCGCATCGGCGAGCCGGGACGACTGCCCACGATCATCGGGATCGGTACTGCCGCAGCCTTTGTCGGGATCATCGTGTGGGCGGCGCTGACCATCGACGCCCCGGTGTGGATCGCGACGATCACCTACGCGGTGCTGGTGGCAGCCGGTATGGCGGTCTTTCTCATTCGACGCCGCATCGAGCCGAGGCTGCCCGAACAGGTCGGGGTATTCGACGAGACCACCGCCGATCAGGTCCTCAACGACTACGACCCGTGGCAGGTTCTGCGATGAGCCCAGGCGGGACGAGCCTGTCCGGTCGTCAGCCGAAAGCGGTGCAGAGCGCGCTCCGCGTCCTCGAGGAGGTGGCGCGATCCGGCGTCGGCGTGACCGCCAAGGACCTGTCCGATCGCCTGGACATTCCGTCGGCGACGATCTACCGGCTGTTGAATCTGCTCGTCGCAGAAGGGTTTGTGGTGCGAATGCCGGATCTGTCCGGATTTGCGCTCGGCCCGCGCACCGGCGCGCTGGTGGACGCCACCCTGATCCCGCGCGTCTGTACCGCGGCGCGGGAAGTGCTCGCCGAATTCCGGTTGTCCATCCGGTTCGGCGCGCATCTCTACTACTTCACCAACACCTCGGTGCGGGCGGCCGACCTCGACACCGAGTTCCCGCCGGCGGCCAACGAGCGGACACTCAACACCTATCTACATGCCAGCGCCATCGGAAAACTGCTGCTCGGCGAGAAGGCCGACGTGAACGACGTGGTCACCTTCCCGCTCACCGCGATCACCTCCCGTACGCCGACCACCCGCGACGCGTTGGCCGACCAGTTGGTAGCCGTGGCCCGGGACGGCTTCGCGCTGCAGGTCGGCGAACTCGATCCCGACCGCGCGTGCATCGCGGTCGGCGTCCGATCGCCGGGCGGAACACTTGTCGCCGCGTTGGCACTCTCGGGTCGCGCCGACCAAGCCGAGATCATGACGCGGCAGGTGCCGGCGATGACCGAGTACGCCACGCGACTGGCGCCGCTGCTGGCGTGAACAGCGGCCGATCCACACCCTCGGCGCATCCGGTCACCCTGTGATCCGATGTGCGGCCGCCGGCAAACCGTTCGCCGAGAGAACGTCCCGTTGCTACCGTCAATCAGGTGATCGCCCCATGCTGACCCGTCTGATCCGGACCTACCTGTCCCGCTACCCCGCGCACATCACCGCGGTGATCCTGCTGCAACTCGTGGCGACGGTGGCCATGCTGTATCTGCCGACGCTCAACGCCGACATCATCGACAAGGGCGTCGCCAAGGGCGACACCGGCTACATCCTGCGGATCGGCGCGTGGATGCTGGCGGTGACCTTCGTCCAGATCGTGTGCACGCTGATCGCCCAGTACTTCGGTGCACGGGCCGCGCTCGGTGCCGGCCGCGACATCCGCCACGATCTCCTGCACCGCGTCAACTCGTTCTCCGCGCGCGAGGTCGGCACCTTCGGCGCACCGTCGCTGATCACCCGCACCACCAACGACGTGCAGCAGGTGCAACTCCTGCTCGTCATGAGCACCGCCATCCTGGTGATGGCACCGATCATGTGTATCGGCGGCATCGTCATGGGCGTCCATGTGGCGCCGGGATTGTCGTGGGTGCTGCTGATCGCCGTACCGATCCTCGGCATCACGATGGGCTTCATCATCGCCCGGATGATCCCCGGCTTCCGCGCCATGCAGGAGCGCCTCGACGCCATCAACCGCATCATGCGTGAGCAGATCACCGGTATCCGCGTGGTGCGGGCGTTCGTGCGCGAACGCCATGAGATGCAACGGTTCTCCGTCGCCAACGACCAGTTGAGCGACGCCTCGCTGCGCGTGGGCCGGATGATGGCCCTGATGTTCCCATCGGTCACCGTGATCACCAATGTGACGATTGTCGCGATCATCTGGTTCGGCGGTCACGCGGTCTCCGACGGCAGCGCCCAGATCGGGGCACTGACGGCGATGATGAGCTACGTCATGCAGATCATGATGTCGGTGATGATGGCGTCGTTCCTGGCGATGATGGCGCCGCGCGCCGCGGTGTGCGCCGAGCGCATCTGCGAGGTCCTCGACACCGAGACGTCGGTCGTGCCGTCGAGTACCCCTGCCGGTTTCACCGGCGATCCCGCCTCCGTCGAGTTCGACGCCGCGCAGTTCCGGTATCCGGGAGCCGACGAGAACGTGTTGTCCGACATCACCTTCGACGTGCGTCCGGGGACCACCACCGCCGTCGTCGGGTCCACCGGCTCGGGCAAGACCACGCTGCTCGGCCTGGTCCCACGACTCATCGACGTCACCGCGGGCGCGGTTCGCGTCGGCGGCACCGACGTCCGCGAACTCGATCCCGACGAGTTGCGGTCGGTGATCGGACTCGTCCCGCAACGGCCCTACCTGTTCTCCGGGACGGTGGCCACCAATGTCCGGCACGGCAAACCCGACGCCACCGACGAGGAGGTGTGGGCGGCACTGGAGATCGCGCAGGCAACCGATTTCGTCTCCGCGATGCCCCAGCAACTCGACACCCCGATCGCGCAGGGCGGCACCACCGTCTCGGGCGGACAGCGCCAGCGTCTGGCGATCGCGCGGGCATTGGTCCGGCGGCCGTCGGTCTATCTGTTCGACGACTCGTTCTCCGCGCTCGACCTGACCACCGACGCGAAACTGCGTGCCGCCCTTCGGCCCGCCACCGCCGATGCCGCGGTGATCATCGTGGCCCAACGCATCTCGACCATCGTCGACGCCGATCAGATCGTCGTCCTCGACCGCGGCCACGTCGTCGGTCTCGGTACCCACGACGAATTGCTCACCTCCTGCGAGACCTACGCCGAGATCGCGCGTTCGCAGCTGTCGATCGGAGAACCCGCATGACCCGCCCCGCAGGCGGCCCGGGTCCCGGCCGCGGCCCGATGGCCGCCGGCCCCGTCCTGGAGAAGCCCAAGTCGTTCGGTCCGTCGATGAAACGTCTTGTGCGCCTGCTGATGGCCTATCGGTGGCGCATGGCGACGGTGCTGACCGCCATCGTCGGGTCGGTCATCCTCCTCGCGGCGGCACCACGCATTCTGGGCCACGCCACCGATCTCATCTTCGACGGTGCGATCGGCAAGGCGTTGCCGTCGGGCATCACCAAGGAGCAGGCCGTCGAGGGGTTGCGTGCGCGCGGGCAGGGCACCTTCGCCGACATGGTGTCGGCGATGAATCTGACCCCGGGTGTCGGGATCGACTTCACAACCGTCGCCTGGACGCTGCTGATCGTGCTGATCTGCTACGTGGCGTCATCCCTGTTGTCGTGGTTGGCATTCCGGATTCTCAACGTCATCGTGGTCAACACGGTGCGTGAGTTGCGCGCCGAGATCGAGCAGAAGGTGCATCGGCTTCCGCTGCGCTATTACGACACCACCCCGCGCGGTGACCTGCTGAGCCGGGTGACCAACGACCTCGACAACCTGTCACAGGGCTTGCAGCAGACAATTTCCCAGTTCGTGAACTCGGTGCTGACGGTCATCGCACTGTTGGTGGTGATGATCTGGATCTCGCCGCTGCTGGCGCTGATCGCGGTGGTGACGGTCCCGCTGGCGGTGGCCGCGACCACGATCATCGCCCGAAGGTCCAAGCCGCACTTCATCTCCCAGTGGTCGTCGACGGGAAAGCTCAACTCCCAGATCGAGGAGGCGTTCACCGGGCACGAATTGGTCAAGGTGTTCGGTCGGCAGCGCGAGATCGAGCAGACCTTCGACGAGCGCAACGAGAAGCTCTACCAGTCGAGTTGGCGTGCGCAGTTCATCTCGGGCATGGTCATGCCGACCATCATGTTCCTGGGCAACCTCAACTACGTGGCCGTCGCCGTGGTCGGCGGCCTGCGGGTGGCGTCGGGATCACTGAGTCTCGGTGAGGTGCAGGCGTTCATCCAGTACTCGCGACAGTTCACCCAGCCGCTCACCCAGATCGGCTCGATGATCAACCTGATGCAGAGCAGCGTCGCCTCGGCCGAGCGGATCTTCGAGATCCTCGACGCGCAGGAGCAGACCCCCGATCCGGCGCAGCCGCTGAGCCCGTCGGAGGACAAGGGCCGCATCGAGTTCGACGACGTCGCGTTCCGCTATCTGCCGGACAAGCCCCTGATCGAGGACCTGTCACTGGTGGCGAGCCCGGGGCACATGGTCGCGATCGTCGGGCCCACCGGCGCGGGCAAGACGACGCTGGTGAATCTGATCATGCGGTTCTATGACGTCGACTCCGGGCAGATCCGGCTCGACGGTGTGGAGACCCGCGCGATGACGCGCGACGACCTGCGTGAGCGAACCGGGATGGTGCTACAGGATTCGTGGCTCTTCGGCGGGACGATCTACGACAACATCGCCTACGGCGACCCGACCGCCAGCCGCGAGGAGGTCATGGCCGCGGCGATGACCAGCCACGTCGACCACTTCGTCCGCATCCTGCCCGACGGCTACGACACCGTCCTCGACGACGAGGGTGGTGGCGTGAGTGCCGGTGAGCGACAGCTCATCACGATCGCCCGTGCCTTCCTCGCCCGGCCGACGATCCTGATCCTCGACGAGGCGACGAGCTCGGTGGACACCCGCACCGAGCTGCTGATCCAGCAGGCCATGGCCAACCTGCGGGCCGATCGCACGAGTTTTGTGATCGCCCATCGCCTTTCGACGATCCGCGACGCCGACACCATCATCGTCATGGAGGACGGGCACATCGTCGAACAGGGTAATCACGACGAGCTGCTGGCCGCCCAGGGCGCCTACTGTCGCCTCTACCGCAGCCAGTTCGCGGGCGCGCTGGACACCGACTGACCGAGCCCCGACTGATCGAGCCCCGGCCAGAAGACTGCTAGCGCCTCTACAGCCGACTACCAAGAAGCCCCGGTACACAGGATCATCACCGCCGCAACGGATGCGGCGATCCGAAAGACCGAGATGGGGTTTTCATGAAGATTCGTCTGGTGACCATGGGCGTGGGTGGGGCTGCGGTGCTCGCCGCGGTGTTGACGGGCTGTTCGTCGACCGACAGCTCGTCCACACCGACCAACGCCGCCGCCACGTCCTCGTCGGCGTCGTCGTCGACCTCCACCACCGCGGGCTCGACCCGGGCCACCGAGATGGCGGCATTCGACAAGTGCATGGCCAACAACGGCGTCACCATGCCCGCGCGCAACGGGATGCGGCGACGATCCGAGGACGGGACCCCGCCGTCGGGGGCACCGGCCGGAGCGCCGTCGGGTGCGCCCGGCCAGGCACCCGAGGGCGGTTCGGGCGGTACTCCCCCGGCCCGTCAGCACACCATGACGGCGCCCCCGGGGGTCGATCAGGCCACCTGGACCAAGGCGCTGGCCGCGTGCAAGTCACTGGAACCGACCCGGCGTACCCAGCCGACCTCGTGACCGACCGGCTGCGGGGCCCATCCGGGCCCCGCGGCCGGTCAGGATTGGCCGCGCTCCAATTCGCCGGCAATGCCGCGTTCGAGTTGTTCGGCGGCGGGCGTCGGCACGTCGATGAGTCCGTCGAGCTCGGCCCGAGCCTTGCGGTAGGCGGCCTGCCGCTCGGCCGGCGTGGCTGCGGCGTCGGCGGCGACGGAGATGAGTTTGCGTGCGCGGTCCAGGGATTCGCGCTCGATGGGCGAGAAGTCCGATTGTTTGCGGCGTCGCGCCTCACGCTCGGCGGCGTCGAATGACGCGGCATAGACACCGACGGCGTCGCGGTACTCGGCGAAGGTCTCCGGATCGAGGGTTTCACCGGGCGCGGGTCGCATGTCGTCGGCGCGCACCTTGGCCTGATGAAAGGCCAGGGTGAGCGGTTCACGCATGTCGATGAGCATCGGGAATTCGATGAGCGTCGCGAGGTCGAGTTCGTAGGCGAACCATTTCTCGTTGATCTCGTCGTGCCGTTTGAGAACCTTGGTCACCTGGGCTTTGTCGGCACGGGTGCTGCGCAATTCCTCGGCCTTGGCGGTCGCCTTGATGCGTGCGAGTTCGATCTTGTCGCGTCGGCGCTTCTCGTTGTATCGGGCAACGTGGTTGGCCCAGCCGCCGACGATGCCGCCGACCGGGAAGATCAGCCACCAGTAGTCGCCCGCGAAGTGGAGGAATTGGTCCACGTCACAACCTTACCGGGCGATCGCACCGTGGATAGGGTGAGTGGATGGCCGACCCCGACGCCCCGGAACTGCTCGTCGAGCACATCGACGCGTGGCGGGAGTGGCTCGCCGGGCATCACGCGTCGGCGTCCGGGGTGTGGCTTGTGTTCTGGCGCAAAGAATCCGGCAACGAGCCCCTTGACTATGACGACGCTGTCCGGGAGGCGTTGTGTTGGGGGTGGATCGATGGGGTCACCCGCACGATCGACGCGCATCGGCGTGGCATGTGGTTCACCCGACGCGGACGCGGCAGCGCGTGGGCGGCGTCGAACAAACAACGGGTCGCCGAGCTCATCGACTCCGGCCGGATGCAGCCACCCGGCCTGGCCGTCATCGACGACGCGAAGGCACGCGGCCTGTGGAACCTGCTCGACGACGCCGAGGCCGGCGTCGAGCATCCCGACCTGACCGTCGCGCTGGATGCGAACCCGACGGCCCGCGCCCACTGGGACGCGTTCCCGCCGGGGGCACGCAAGGCCGCCCTCACCCAGATCGCCATGGCACGCAAACCCGAGACGAAGGCGCGTCGGATCACCGTCATCGTCGAGAAGGCCGCCCGCGACGAACGGCCGTGAAGCCTTACAGATCCGGAATCGGCAGGTCGAGGTTGGGTGTGACGATGCCGCCGTCGACCTCGATGATCTTGCCGGTCAGGTACGCGCCGGCGGGCGAGGCGAGATACACCGCGGCCGCGGCGACGTCGGCGGGGTCGCCGAGTCGGTGGAGGGGCGTCGCACCCTCGATGGTGGTGCGCATGGTCTCGTCGGCGGCGACGATGTCGAGGGCCGAGGTGAGGATCGCCCCGGGCGCGATGCCGTTGACGCGGATGCGCGGATTGAGGTCCATCGCCGCGAGCCGGGTGTAGTGGGCCAGCGCGGCCTTCGCCGTGCCGTAGGCGGCATAGGCGCGCCCCGGTGTGCGGCCCACCGCCGAGGTGATGTTGATGATCGAGCCGCCGTCGGCGTTGGCCAGCAGATGCGGCACCGACGCCCGCACCAGCGCGTGCGCGCCGGTCACGTTGAACGTGAACGCGTCGGTGAGGTGGTGGGGTTTGGTGTCGAGCAGCGGCCGTGGCAGCGCCCCGCCGACGTTGTTGACCACGGTGTCGAGGCGGCCGAACTCGTCGATCGCCGCCTGCGCCAGGGCGGCGACGGTGTCGGGGTCGGCGAGATCGGCGGCCACGACGTGCGCCCGCCGTCCCCGCGCGGCCACCTCGTCGGCGACGGCGTCGAGCTGCTCGGCGGTGCGTGCGCTGATCAGCACGTCGGCCCCCGCCTCGGCGAAGCCGATGGCGATCGCCGCACCGAGTCCGCGGCCCGCGCCGGTGACGATGGCAACGGTGTCGGTCATCCGGAACCTGTCGAGTATCACGACTCGACAATGCCACAGAACTAGAACGTGTTCTAGTGATTGGCGGAGAGGGTGACGTTCTTCCTCGGGAGTTTCGTTCGTCCCCCGGCAATTGCTGAGGGACGAACGAATTGCTTCAGGAAGAACATTCATCCCCTACCTTCTCGCCCGCTCGTTCAGGCCGAGGCCCCGGCCACCCAGCTCATGTCGGGATAGCGTTCTCCCGCCGGACGCAACCCCGAGAGTCGCTCGAGCTGCTCGGCGGTGAGCGTCACCGACAGCGCGCCGACGTTCTCGTCGAGATAGGTGCGACGCTTGGTGCCCGGGATCGGGACGACGTCGTCACCCTGGGCGAGCAGCCAGGCCAGCGCGACCTGCCCGGCCGTAGCGTCGACTTCACCTGCGACCGATCGGATCTCGTCGACGAGGGCGAGGTTGTGGTCAAGATTGTCTGCCTGCCAGCGCGGCAAGGTCGCGCGGAAGTCACCCGCGCCGGGTGCGGCGGCGGCCGCCGAGCCGGTGAGCATGCCGCGACCGAGCGGACTATAGGGCACCACGGTCACACCGAGTTCGCGCGCCGCTGGCACGTCGGAGGTCTCGATGTCGCGGCTGAACAACGACCACTCCGATTGCAGAGCTGCGATCGGGTGCACCGCCGACGCCCGCCGGAGGGTGTCGGCGCCCGCCTCACTGAGGCCGAGTTCGCGGACCTTGCCCGCGGCCACGAGATCGGCCAGCGCGCCGACGGTCTCCTCGATCGGCCGGGTCGGGTCCACTCGGTGCAGGTAGTAGAGGTCGATGACGTCGACACCCAGGCGTTGCAGCGACGCGTCGACACAGCGTCGGACGTAGTCGGGTGAGCCGTCGACACCGCTGGGCAATCCGGTGTCGGGATCGGTGAGAATCCCGAACTTGGTGGCGAGGACGATCTCGTCGCGGCGGTCGGCGAGCACCGTCGACAGCAGCTTCTCGTTGTCGCCGCCGCCGTACATGTCGGCGGTGTCGAGCAGGGTGATCCCGGTGTCGAGTGCGTGGTGCAGGGTGGCGAGTGCTTCGTCCTGGTCGGCCGGGCCGTAGGCGAAACTCATTCCCATACAGCCCAATCCGATACCGGAGACCTCAAGGGAGCCGATGCGGCGGGGAGAGCGGGGGGTCATGGTTGGGTCCTTCCTCCGTAGGTGGCGATCTTGTATTCGGTGGCCGCGAGCGACAGCGTCAGTTCGGCGATCTGCCTGCGGATGGTGTCGCGGTGCTCGAGCAGCATGTCGAGGCGTTCATCGACGGTGTCGTCTCCGGCGTCGACGAGCTCGACGTAGTGCTGGAGATCTCGGATTGCCATGCCGGACAACCGCATCCGGGTCAAGAAGACGAGCCTGCGCATCGCGTCGGCGTCATAGATCCGATTGCCCACGGCGTCGCGGGGGACTTCGACGAGCCCGATGCGCTCGTAGTAGCGCAGGGTGTGCGGCGAGATGTCGAGCGCCTCGGCGGCCTGCGCGACGCTCATCGGTTCGGCGATCTCGTCGAGACCAACGAGGGAGTGGATCACCTCCACCGACAGCGGTCCGTCGAGGCCGCCGAGCGCGTCGAGCGCCTTGCGCATCAGATGTTCTGTGCTCATGGCAGCAACGCTAGGCCTTTGAGCGCGCTCGAAGGCAAGACCGGGATCCCGGCGTTCTTCCCCTGCTTTTCCGCAGCTACCTTTTCTGCGGCCGGCGACTCAGTAGTCGCGGTCGGCCGACACCGTGGAAATCAACTCCTCCCCGGCGACGAACCGCCGGAGATTCTCGGCCACCCACGGCGCGAGTTCTCGCGTGAGTCCCGACGACGGGTTCGCGATGTGCGGGGTGATGATGCAGTTGGGCAGCGACCACAGCGGGTCGTCGGCGGCCGGCGGTTCCGGATCGGTGACATCGAGTGCGGCACCGGCGATCTCACCACCGCGCAGTGCCCAGTAGAGGGCTTGTTGATCAACGAGGGGCCCACGGGCGACGTTGACGATCCAGCAGTGCGCGGGCAACGCGGCCAAGCTCTCGGCGTTGATCAGGTGATGGGTTTCCGGCGTCGACGGCGCCGCGAGCACGACGTGGTCGGTCGAGCGCCACACCTCGTCCATCCGCGACGAGGGCAGTGTCTCGTCGGCGCCCTCGACCGGTCGGCCCGACCGGTTGACCGCGAGCACCTGAGCACCACCGGCCTTGAGTCGCGGCGTCAGCGACGCACCGATTCCGCCCGCGCCCACGATCGCCACCGTCGCACCCCGCAACGTGCGCACCGCGGTGTCGATGGGTTCTTTGTCCCAGTGGTCGCGAATCGACGTGTGGATCTGTCGCAGTCCGGTGAGCAGCAGCGCCAGCGCGTGCTCGGCGACGTTTTCGGCGTAGAAGCCCGACGCGTTGGTCCAGGTCCGCTTGTCGTCGAGTACCCCGGCGGTGACGAACCCCTCGATCCCGGCCGTCTTGAGCGCCACCCACTCGACGGCGTCGGGCAGCGCGGGGAAGCCGTCGGGGCCGCCGAGCCAGACCAGCACCCGCGCCTCGTCGAGTCCGACGATTTCTCCGCCCGCCTCCTCGACGGCGGCGACGACGTGCTCGTCACGGATCGGTTCGACGGCGACCGGCATCCGGGTGGTCATGAGCGCACCTGCGCGATCTCGCGGGCCGCCGAGGTCGCGAGGCGGTCGGCGATCTCGTTGTAGTGATCACCGTTGTGGCCCTTGACCCAACGCCACTCCACCTGGTGCCGCTTCTCCTCGTCGATCAGGCGCTTCCACAGGTCGGCGTTCTTCACCGGCTTCTTGTCGGCGGTCTTCCAGCCGTTGCGCTGCCAGCCGGCGACCCACTTCATGATGCCGTTGCGCACGTAACTGGAGTCGGTGTAGAGGATCACCGTCGACGGCCGCTTGAGCGCCGCGAGACCCTCGATCGCTGCCTGCAACTCCATCTTGTTGTTGGTGGTGTCGGGAGCCGAGCCGGAGATCTCCTTCTCGGTGCCCTTGTACCGCAACACCGCTCCCCATCCACCGGGGCCCGGATTGCCCAGGCAGGCGCCATCGGTGGAGATCTCCACGACATCGTCGGAACCGGGGGTCGTGTCAGGATCGTTCGCCATTCCTCCGAGATTACGAGACACGCAACGCTTGCACGAAACGACTAGGGTGGAGCCATGCCTGTCTGGGATCCGACGCGCTATCTCCAGTTCGCCGACGCCCGCTCGCGACCGTTTCTCGACCTCATCGCGCGCGTCCCGATCGAGCCCGCCACGATCATCGACCTCGGCTGCGGGCCCGGCCACCTCACCCGCTACCTGCGTGCACGCTGGCCCGACGCGCACATCCTCGGTATCGATTCGTCGGCGGAGATGATCGACGAGGCGCTGCGCTCCAATTCCGATCCCGACGCCAACTACGACGTCCACGACGTCACCACCTGGAAGCCGTACGAGCCAGTCGACCTGATCGTCTCCAACGCGATGTTCCAATGGGTCCCGGACCAGTTCTCGGTGATCGGCGACCTCCTCGACCATCTGACGCCCGGCGGTGCCTTCGCGGTGCAGGTGCCCAACAACGCGAGTTCGGCCACCCACACCTTGCTCGACGAACTCTCCCGCGAGGAGCCCTACGCCGAGTACCTGCACGATGTGCGGCGGCTGCCGACCACCGGTCCGCAGGAGTACCTGGAGTTCTTCGCCGACCGCGGCTACTCCGTCGATGCCTGGGAGACGACCTACCTGCACGTCCTCGACGGCGAGGACCCGGTGTTCGAGTGGATTTCCGGGACCGGTGCGCGTCCGTTCCTGCAAGGTCTGCCCGACAACCTCGTCGACGGCTTCACCGACGAATACAAGGCGCGTCTGCGTGCGGCGTTCCCGTCGCGGCCCTGGGGGACGCCGCTGCCGTTCCGGCGGACCTTCGCCGTCGCCTCCCCGCAACCGCACATCTGAACTGCTCAGGTGGCGTGGGCCCCGCTCGGACGCACCCCGGTGTAGACGCCCTCGGGCCGAAACCGTAACCGCGGCGCCTGGTATTCCTCGAGCGCATGCGCGATCCAGCCCGCGATCCGTGCCAGCGCGAAGATCGTCTCGGCGGCATCCGGACGCATCCGGTACCGCAACGCCAGTGCCGCCAGCGCCAGGTCGGAGTTGACGAAGGTCGACGGCCCGAGCGCCTCGACGATCGTGGTGACCGCAGGCTGCACGCGTCGATCACCACCACCGCTGCGCGCCAGCATCTCCAGCAGCACCGTCGCCCGGGGATCGCTGGCCCGGTAGATCACGTGGCCCGTCCCAGGGATGTGGCTGTCGGCATAGAGGGCGTCGGCGATGGCCGCGGTCGGGTCGTCGAGGGCGTCGGCGAGGAATCGGTAGGCCAATGTGGTTGCGCCACCGTGCATCGGGCCGTCGAAGGCACCGAGTCCGGCGCCGATGACGGCGTAGACGCTGCCCCGCGCGCTGGCCGCGACCCGCGCGGCGACGGTGCCCGCGGCCAGGTCGTGGTCGGCGAGCGCGACCAATGCCGCGTTGAGTACCTTGACCGCGCGCGGTGTCGCGGGCTCGTCGGTCAGGCGCGGCCACAGTCGTTGCGCCAGTGAACCTTCCGATTCCCCGGGAGCCAGTGCGTCGACCGCGGTGACGAGGACGCGGGTGGCCTTCTCGGTGACGGCTGCGGGTTCGATGTGATGGCGCAACGGGTCTCGAGCCCCGAGTAGGTCGACGGTGAGCCGGATCCGGTCCAGCCCGCGCGAGTTGGTTCCGGCGACACGTCGCACCGCCGCACCGATCCCCCGCCCGGGCGCGGCCTCATTCCCCCACGCGGGCGCGGCCTCATTCCACGGCTCGCCCCAAAGTAATTGGGCCACATTCTCATAGCTCGTCGTCCGGGCGAGATCGGCGACGTCGTGGCCACGATAGTGCAGCCGATCGTCGTGCAGATAGGTCAGCTGGGTGCGGATGCGTTCGGCGGCGCCGGCCGGCGGCCGATGTCGCGAGCCCTGCAGGAGCCCGTCGACCTCGTCGACGGCGAACATGCTGCCGTCGTATCCGGCGATGCGGGAACTGTGCAGGCGCCCGCGGCTGACATAGGCGTAGACGGTAGAGAGCTTGACGCCCAACACCTTTGCGACCTGTTCAGTGGTCAGGTAGTCGCGCCCGTCGTGCCGGATGGGCGTCGGGAATCGGCGGGTGTGCGCGCGGGTCACACATTGATTGAATCAACATTGACCACACCGCTCAACCTCGCCACCCTGAGAGCACGGAGCCGTCGACGGAGCGGCCTCCAGCAGCGTCAGGAGTTGTGATGACCGAACCACTGATCGCCCCGCCGGGACTACACGACCTCGTCGTCGCCGATACCGAGATCGGCGACGTGCGTGGCGCCGAGGGCTTCTATCACTACCGCCAGTACTCGGCGATCGAGTTGGCGCGCACCCGTTCATTCGAGGAGGTGTGGTTCCTGTTCCTGTACGGCCATCTGCCGAGTGCCGCCGAACTCGACGACTTCGTCGAGGTGGTGCACCGGATGTCGGTGCTGCCGCCGGAGGTCGGGGGCATCCTCACCGCGGCGGCGCTGCTCGGCGGTGAGCGGGACTCGTTGTCGGGGCTGCGCACCGTGCTGTCGGCGGCAGGCAGCGCGACCGGGGTCCGGCCGCTCTGGGACAGCGATGACGAACAGCGCCGCACCGACGCCATCCGGGTGGCCGCCCTCACCCCGACGATCCTCGGTGCGCTCGCCCGCATCCGCGCCGGTGAGGAGCCGCTGCAGCCGCGCCGCGACCTGTCCGCGGCGGCCAACTGGCTCTACCTGATCTCCGGTCGACAGCCGACGCAGGAGCACGTGCGGGCCATCGAGCACTATCTGATCGCCACGATCGACCACGGTTTCAACGCATCGACGTTCACCGCCCGGGTCATCGCCTCCACCGGCGCCGACGTCGTCGCGGCGGTGTGCGGGGCCATCGGTTCGTTCTCGGGGCCGCTGCACGGCGGTGCCCCCGACCGCGCGCTCGACGCGCTGGACGAGATCGCCGCGTTCGGCGACCCCACCGAGTGGGCCCGCCGTCAGGTCGAGGAGCATCGGCGCATCATGGGATTCGGGCACGCCGTCTATCGCACTGCTGATCCGCGCGCAATGATGTTGCGCGACATCGCCGGTGAACTCGGCGGGCCCCTCGTCGAGCAAGCCATCGCCGCCGAGGCAGCCATCACCGAGGTCCTGGCGCAGGCCCACCCCGATCAGCCGCGGTACGCCAACGTCGAGTTCTATGCCGGTGTGGTGATGGAGTGCTGCGGCGTGCCGCGGTCGATGTTCACGCCGACCTTCGCGGTCAGTCGGGTCGTGGGTTGGTGTGCGAACATCCTCGAGCAGTCCCGCTCTCGCAAGATCATCCGGCCCGCGGCACGGTATGTCGGTCCGCCCCCGGCCGCACCCGCCGCCGTGCCAGACTGATCGCATGGCACGATTGGTCTTTCTCATCCGCGCAATCAATGTCGGTGGCGCGAAACTCCCGATGGCGGAATTGCGCTCCATGGCAACCGAACTCGGCGCCACCGACGTGACCACCCATATCGCGTCCGGCAATCTGATCTGCACACCACCCGACTCCGCCGACGACTTCGCACGTGCGCTCGAGACCGCCATCGAGGAACGCTACGGCTTCTCCCGTGAGGTGATCGCCCGGTCGGCGACGCAACTCCGCGACGCACTCGAGGCCTACCCGTTCGAGGCGAGCGAAGAGAAGTTCGCCCACATCTATTTCCTGACCGGTGAACCCGATACCGACAAGGCAGAAGCCTTCGTGGCCAAGGACTTCGGCGCCGACGAACTCGCGGTCATCGGCAGCGACCTGCACATCCACTACGCGGCAGGCGTCGCCGGGACCACGCTGAGCGTGCCGAAGATCGCCCGGGGACTCGGGGTGACGGGGACCGGCCGCAACCTGCGGACAGTGCGCACACTGGTCGATCTCGCCGAGGCCTGAACCCGGCGCCGCCGGTCAGACGCGCAGCAGTGCCACCGGTCAGACACGCAGCAGTGCCGCGGTGACGGCTTCGATGTCCTCGCGTTGTTTCTCGAACGGCGCTTCCCACAGTTTGCGGGGCAGCTCCTCGAGTTGTTCGACCACACCCTCGAGCTGTTGCAGGCGGTCGGTCTTGTCGTCGCCGTCGAGATCGGCCGCCGCGATCAGCTGATCGTCGAGGGCGAAGACGGCGTCGTCGAGCCGGTCGCGGTCGGCCAGAGTCGCCTTGTCGTGCGGGATCGCCGGATTCTGGTGCACGTCGGCGATCGCGTACCGAACCCGCCGATGCAGCAACGCCTCCGGCGAGGTCGCCGTCGTCCAGTTGTCGGGGGCGCGGCTCGGCCTGCCCGGGATCAGATCGGTCGACCGCGCGAACGCCCGGACCCGCTTGTCGGAATCCCAGGCGAACCAGATCGCGCCGATCAGGATGAACAGTGCGACGAAGACGATGACGCCGATGACAACGATCGCGATGGCCGACATAGTGCGACCTTAGCCCAGTCCCGTCGCGACCCTGCGCGGCTGCGGCACCGGCAGGCGGGACCACGTCATGCGAGCGGCTCCGTCGCATGCGCGGCGCGGACCGCAGCGGCGTTGACGCGAGTGAGCACCCGGTGCAGGTCCTCGAGGTCGGCGAGGTCCACGCCGAGGGCGTCGACGACCGCCGGCGGGATCGACAGCGCCTGCTCGCGCAGCGCCCACCCGGTGTCGGTGAGGACGATGTCGACATTGCGTTCGTCGTCGCCACGACGGCGGCGTTCGATCAGCCCGTTGGTCTCCAGTCGCTTCAGCAGCGGCGAGAGCGTCGCCGAATCGAGTTGCAGCACCGCGCCGAGGTCCTTGACCGCGCGGGGCGAGGACTCCCACAGCGCGAGCATCACCAGATATTGCGGGTGGGTCAGGCCGAGGGGCTCAAGGAGACGGCGATAGATCCGCAGCACCGATCGGTTGGCGACGGCCAGGGCGAAACACACCTGTCGCTCCAGCAGCAACGGGTTCTCGCCGAGGTCCGGTACGGCGACCACCTCCGGTTCGCCGATTGTCGCTTCCGCCATGTCCCTCCACACGATGACTCCACTGATGCCTCACATGGTAGGCCCGACGGCCGGGGGCGGTCCGCTCGACGGTTTGCCCGCCACCCAGTCCTCGATGGTCAGTCCCCACTTGCCGAAGCGGTCGTCGAAACTGTCGGCGCGCGTGGCGGCCCGTGCCTTCTTGGCCGGTGAATAGCGACGGCCGGCCCACCGCGAGTGTGGCCGGGCCAGACGGATCGCGCCGATCCAGCCGACCGGCGGAATGAACGCGCCGACCGCGGCGGTCGAGTACTTGCCCTTCTCGACGCACACCAGGACACAGGCGATGTGGATCGGCAGCACCACCAGCACGCCCCAATTCCCGTGCAGCTGTGTGTTCTCCGCGGCGGTGGTGTCGTCGAAGGGATTGACGCCCAACGCCAACAGCCCGAGGACGGCCGTGGTCAGCGAGACCACCTGTACCGAGAGTTGGCCCTCGGTGCTCCAGTAGACGTCGCCGAGATGCAGGATCAAGGCGAACTCGTCGAGGACCAGGCTCGCGCCGACGCCGATGAGGACCGCAGCGATCAGCGCGCCCGGACGATGGCCGGCAACGGTCACCGACATCACCGCACCGACCAACAACAACACCAGCCCCGGCACGGCGTGGTGGATGTGCACGCCGCCGCGCACATTGTTGTGGAAGGGCCCTCGGCCGGCGCGGATCAGCCGCGTGATGGTGCGGGTGATGACAAAGGTCAGCAGGAACGCGAGGAACAGCAACGACAGCGGCAACCGGCCCGAATGCCAGAAGGTGTCGACGGCGCTCACGGCAGCGTCAGGCGCCCACGGTGATCCCGGTGCGGCGCTGCTCGATGATGAGGCAACGGTCCTCGACGTAGAGCAGGCCGGCCGACTCGGCGATCTCCCGGGCCTCCTGTGAAGCGATACCCAACTGCAGCCAGAGTGCGGTGGCGCCGGCGGCCACGGCCTGCCGGGCGATCTCCGGGGTGTCGGCGGACGGGCGGAAGACGTCGACGAGACCGATTTGTTCGGGCACGTCGGCCAGCGTCGGGTACACCTGCTCCCCGACGATCTCGGTGGCGGTGGGATTGACCGGGATGATCCGCCATCCCTTCGACTTCATGTACTCCGGAACCTCGTTGGCGGCCTTGGTCGGATTGGCACTGGCCCCGACCACCGTGATGGTGTCGTAGGTACGCAGGATCTGTTCGACGACCTCATCGGTGCTCATGGCGCCAGTTTAGGGCGTTTCGCCCCGGCGCCGAACGTAAGCTGTGATCCGGGGGCGGAGAAGGAGCGGTAGATGCAGCTGACCCACCCGATCCATCAGGCATTCTCGCGTGGTTTCTATTCCGATTCAGGCCGCGACTACGCGGTCCGACTGTTGCTCGGCTACTGCACATCCGGGGGCGCCGACGCCGGGGAGGTTCTCGCGACCATCGACGGCCTCGACTCCGGGCACGAGCAGGCGTGGGCCGATGCCTGGCTGTCGGTGGGCCGTCGGGTGGCCGGCTCTGCGCGCGACTCGTTTGCCCACGGGCATCGAGTGAGTGCCGCATCGGCGTATCTGCGTGCGGCGAACTATCTCTCGACCGCCTTCGACGGCCTCGACGGGCTGGGTACCGAGACGCAACGGATGACGGTGTTCGCCGAACACCGCGCCGCGTGGGACGGCTTCGTCGGCGCCGGCTCCTTTGCGGCACAACGCCTTTCCATCCCCTATGACGAAACCACCATGCCCGGCTGGTTGGTGCGGCCCGCCGACGACGATCGGCCCCGCCCGACACTGGTTCTGGTGAACGGGAGCGACGGGTCGATCTCGGCTCTGTGGTGCGCGGCCGGACAGCCCGCCCTCACCCGCGGGTACAACGTCGTGCTGTTCGACGGCCCGGGGCAGCAGTCGATGCTGTTCGAAAAATCGGTGCTGTTCCGCCCCGATTGGGAGGCGGTGCTGACCCCGGTCACCGACACCGTCATCGGGCAGCCGGGCGTGGATGCGCAACGCCTTGCGGTGTACGGGATTTCGCAGGCCGGTTTCTGGGTGCCGCAGGCGTTGTCGGTGGAGCACCGTTATCGGGCGGCCGTGGTCGATCCCGGGGTGGTCGATGTGTCGGCGTCGTGGACGACGCACCTGCCGAAATCGTTGGTGGGCATGCTCGACGATTCGTCGAAGGCGAAGCGATTCAATCAGGAGATGGCCCTCGGGCTCACCGGACAGAAAGCAACCCAACGCATGTGGGCATGGCGGGCACGACCTTATGGGCACAACGGGCAGTACTTCGACACGATGCGCGAGGTCATGCGCTACCGCCTAGACGCCGATGCGGCCGCCGCGATCACCACCCCGATGTTGATCACCGCCCCCGAACACGAGCAGTTCTGGCCCGGGCAATCGGCCCGGCTGGCTGCGATGCTGACCGGAACGTCGTCGACCGTCGTCGATTTCACCGCCGCCGAGGGCGCCAGTTGGCACTGCCAGCCGATGGGCCGGGCGGTGACCGCCGAGCGGATGTTCGACTGGCTCGACGACGCTCTCGAGGTGAGTGCGTGATGGCGGGACGTCGGGGAAAGCGGGATCCGTTCGCGGGCCTCGATCTCGCGTCGCTGAACGGGACACGTGCGGTGGTCACCGGCGCCACCAACGGATTGGGGTTGGCCACGGCGCGCGCACTCGCCCGCGCGGGTGCCTCGGTGATCCTGCCCGCCCGTGACGTCGAGTTGGGGCGCCGCCGTGCCGACGAGTTCGGCGGCGACTGTTCGGTGGTTCGGCTCGACCTCGCGGATCTGTCGTCGGTGCGCGACTGCGCGGCATCCATCGAGGGGCCCATCGACTTCCTCGTCAACAACGCCGGCATGTTCCCGCACACGCACTCCCAGACCGTCGACGGATTCGAACTCGGCATCGGCACCAATTTCCTCGGCCCGTTCGCTTTCACCAATCTCCTTCTCGCACAGGTCCGTCGGCGCATCGTGTGTGTCGCGTCCGACGCGCACAAGGCCGCGCGGATCGACCCGGACGATCTCAACTACTCCGGCGCGTCGTGGAGCCCACCGCGCGCCTATGCCCGATCCAAGCTCGCGGTGATGTTGTGGGGTCTGGAGCTCGACCGGCGTTTGCGCACAACGGGTTCGCCGATCGAGACGATGTTGACCACGCCCGGCTGGGTGGCGTCCAACATCTCCAACAAACCGCACCTCGGACTGGCGCATCGCATCGTCCGCGGCGGTGCCGAACTGTTCGCCAACGACCTCGACGCCGGTGCCGCCACCACGATCTACTGCCTCACCCAGCCGATCGCGACCGGAAGCTACGTCGGCGTCGACGGCATCGGCGCGCTGCGCGGCCGGCCGGTGCTGTTCGGCCGCTCCGCCACGGCCTGCGATTTCACGCTCGCCAGCCGGCTTTGGGAGGCGGCCGAAAGGCTCACGGGGACGGGGTTCTGAGATCTGCCGGCATTCGGGACTTGTCGGTGTCAGCTACTCGGCGTCTGTCGGGGTGAGTACCGAGCGTCGCCGCACGATCGTGGTCACCGACGTGGCCAGCAGGAGTCCGCCCGCAGCGATCCAGAGCACCGCGTCGGGGATGCGAGTGTACGCGTATGCACCGGCAATGGCTCCGGCGGACAACGCAATCCACATCGCCAGGTAACGCAGCCACGCGGTGCGGGACCCACCGAAGAAGCCGTCCACCAGCCGTTGCCCGGCCTTGACCAGGGTTCCGGTCATGTAGGTCAACCCGATCGACACCTCGCCTCCGCGCTGAAACGTGGCGTTGAGCACGCCCATCGCCACCGAGATCACCAGGATCGCAGGCACTCCGACACCGAGCGATTGAGCGAGGGCGGAGCAACCGACGATCCCCGTGGTCGCCCACAACACCACCACTCTGCCGTGCGCGAAGCGTGACAGCACCGACCCGGCGACGACGCCGAAGAAGAACAGCCCGATCAGCCCGGCGGCCCGCCCGGCCTGCACCCAGTCACCGGAGGCGGCATTCGCGGCCGCCCTGGTGGTGTTGCCGCTCATGAAGGACACGAAGAAGCCACCGAGATGCAGGAAGCCGACGGCATCGAGGTAGCCGGCGATCGCCGCCAACACCATTGCCAGCGCCAGTTCCCGCCTGCGTATCGAGTGCACTCGCGGATTGTGGCACAGACGTGCGGGATGCAGCCCGCCACGAGGCGAGATGTAGCAGAAGGTCACGCCAGGGGCGAACGTTCTGCTACAACGTGCCGATTCGACGACGAACTCTTGGCGGAAGCGGAGGGATTTGAACCCCCGGTGGTTTTACCCACGCTCGCTTTCAAGGCGAGTGCATCGAGCATTTCACCAGGTCAGAGTTTCTCCGAAGAGTAATGGTCAAGTGACGTTTCTGCGGGTTTGATCAGGGATGACACGGAATGTGTCAACTCTGTGTCAACCCCTCCAGTGCGCGCCGGCCGATGGCAGGCGCGCACGTGCACCGGTGGCGCAGCCACCGGCAACTCTCCCCTTGAACACCCACATTCGAGGGAGACAACATGACCAGCACGCTTACTGACCCGTGGATCGAACGACAGATCCGCGCCGGCCATCTGACCCCCGGCGCCCGCGGCATGACCCGCGAGGAGGCTGCTCGGCAGTACAACCAGACCAACGCGCTTACGCCCGAGGACGACGACTACACCTACACGCCCGGCCAGGCCCAGACCCTTGCCCGCGACGCGTTGGCCATGATCGACATCGACGTACCGGACGGCACCCGCATCCTGCTCACCGACGCCGTGGCCGGCTCGCGGTGCACCTATTACCTACTCAACCCCGGCCAGATCGAGGCCGCCGTCGAGCAGCACAGGCTCATCACCGGCGAGGCGATCTCCGCCGACGCATTAATCGAGAGCTTGCCGTGGGAATGACCACCGCTGCGGCCGAGACCCTCATCGCCCGCGCCTGGGACCGCGCCACTGGCCTGACTGGCGATCATCCTCTCGTGCAGGCGATTTGGACGCTGGAGGACGCCCTCGACCACAACACCACCGACCCTGGCCACGCTGCTGCCCGTGTCGAATCACTGATCGGAGAGCTGCCATGACTACCACGACCAGCGAATTGCGTTGCTACATAGCGTGTCTCGCCTGCTATAACGCCGGTACGCTGCGTGGCGACTGGTACGACGCCACGATGGCCCGCGACGTCACGCCCCGCGAGATCCACGGTGGCCGCGACACCTCGCATGAGGAACTGTGGATTCTCGACCTGGACGGCGACTGGCCAGTCAACCGCGAGATGTCACCCCACGAGGCCACAGAGTGGGCCGAGTGCCTCGACGAGGTCGACGAGCACCAGCGGCCCGCGCTGGCCGCCTGGGTGCGCAGCGGCTCGTACACCGCCCAGGGTGACAGCGATTACCCCGTGGTCTCCGACTTCGAAGAGGCGTACTGCGGCGAGTGGGAGTCATTCAGGGACTACGCGTTCAACCTCGCCGACGACATCGACCTGTTCGACGGCCTCGACGAGGACCACGTCGCCGTCAGGTACTTCGGCTGGGACAGCTGGATCAGGGACTTGGAGATGGACCACAGCGTGGCGCCCGACGGTCACGGTGGCGTCTTCGTCTTTCGATCCCTCTAGACAACCGGCGCACTGACCTGCGCGCTCTCGACCACGACCCCGGCATCCACGTGGTGCCGGGGTCATCTCATTCGACCAACTGATCACAGTTGTGATGTGTGACACACATCTTGGTCGCATGTGATAGGGTATGCGGCGGATCATAACTACACGAGGTGCCGCATCTGCCGAGCACCTCGAATCCGCTTCTCGCGCAGCTCTTTTCGCTGTCACATATCCCTGTTAGAAACAGTCTGCAACCACGCAACGGACCCGTTTGCGCACGTCACACACAGTTCAGACTTCTCGCAGGAGGTAATTGATTCATCGCATCCGTGTCGTCCGGCTGACCGACATCTGTCACCCCAGCCGCCTCATGCCGTCATGGATATTCCATACTCAGTGTGTCGCTAGCGACACATCATCCACCACGAGACAGCACCAAGGGAGACATGCAGGAGCACAAGGGACGGCACGTGGGACGATGGTCGGGTGCCAGTGCCCGACGATCGCCTCACCCCGCATCAGCGGAGGGAGCGCGCCGTGCGTAGGGAGGCACTGGCCAAGGCGATCATCGCCGCCCGCGAGAAGGCCGGCCTGAACCAGAGCCAGCTGGCACAAGCGAGCGGACTGTCCAGGTCGGCGATTGTCCGACTCGAAAAGGGCGAGGCGAGCGTTTCCAGCGATCGGCTGTGGGATCTGGCCCGAGCACTCGGCACCCGCCCGAGCGCCCTGCTGGCCGCCGCCGAGGCCGACGACGCCGCAGCCCAGACGCTCGACTGAGCAGCCCCTGCATGTCCTCCTCCAACTGAGGGGACGCACCATGCCACACATCGACCTGTACGCGATCTATCAACTCGACAGGCGTCAGCCGCCTGAAGCTCTGGCAGCCCAACTCACCGCACAGATCAACGCCACCGATCCGCGAGATCAGCTGTCGCGCAGCCGGATCGACACGGCACGGGCCATCCTGGGCGACCCGGCCCGCCGCGCCCGCTACGACGCCGCGCTCGCCGATCCAAACGCGCCGACCCTCGACGAAAGTGCCCTTGCAGCGATCGCCGGGCGACCGGCCCCGGCCCCAGCCCGGTCCGGCCTGGCCGGCGCGTTTGCCGGTCGGCAAGTCCGCATTCTCAGCGCGGTGACTGCGGCCCTGGCCGTGATCCTGGTCGTCGGCATCACCGCAGTCGCATGTAGCGGTGGGAACGACTCGACGCCCACCGCGTCGAACGGCTCTGCCAACCAGTCCACCGGGTCCGCGTCGGGAAACTCCGAGTGCCAGCCAGACAACAACACAAGGCTTCACCTGGCCCAGTGGAGGGCGTCACGATCAACGACGCCGTCCCGCGTCGTCGTGCTCCAAAAAAAGATCGACCTCCCCGGGCAGTACCCCTTCACCGACCGCATCTCTGACGGTAGCTACTCGCGGCTCGGACCGGACTTTCAGCTCGGCTTCCGTGGACTCACCCAGTACCAGGACAAATCGATCGCCGTTTTTCAGGGTCCCGACGTCGACAACCTGCAGACCACCTCGGCCCACGTGACCACGATCAGCCCAGAGGGCGCGATCCTCGGAACGAACGTCTACACCATCACCAACCGTCCGCCGGCCGGATTCGATCTGGCACGGGAGACGTCCAGCGGTTACTTCCGCATGGCTGGGGCAAACGGGGTGACCATTCCCGCCGGTGCCACCGGAACCGAGAACGGCCAAGCCTACGCCGACCAGATCCTCCCGGACGCCTTCGAGAACACGACCGTCTGGGTCGTGATGAAGGGCGAAGGCAGCGCTGTGTACAAGGCCACGCTGTACGGCGCCCCCAACGCCTCCGCGTGCTCCAACTGACCACCCTTGCAACAGACCTGGACCGAAAGGATCACTCCATGACCACTCGACTCACTCTCAAGCGCACCGTCGCCGGTGCCGCGATCACCGTCTCGGCGCTGGCCGGCACCCTGGGCATCTCCGTGGCCACCGGTGCCGGTGAAGCCTCCGCCGCGGTCGACAGCGGCAGGTACATCTGGACCACGACCAAGACACTCACCGGCGCACGCGGCGCCTACCCGGTGACGATCCGCGGCAACGTCCTCACCGTCGACCTGCCCGGCACGATCATCGGTGCGTCGAAACATGCTCGTCTTCACTCGACCCGATCCGGCGCGTGGATGGATTACGGCGGAAATCGATACACCTTCTCCCGCAAAGGAAATCGATATGTCGGGCAAGAGTTGTTGCTGACGATCGACGGCGCGGTGGTTGGCACGACCTCGCTGACCCCCCGCCGCTGAACTGACCACCACAAGAGATCCCCGGCGCCACCACGGCACCGGGGATCTGTCGTCTGATCGGCGTCCGCAAGCCGGTCGCCCACCGAGACACTCAGGGAGCCGCCGGCCGCTGGCGGGCCGCCCAGGTCGCGCCGTCTCATAAGACCCGTACGATGGCAAACCTCACCGAGCACCGATGAACGTGACACCGCACCGCAGGGATCATCGCTGAGGTTGCGGGTCCTCCGAGAAATCCACAGTTACGTTGGCGGACAAGTGGTCGATGCCCCAGCGCACCCACTCACACGCCTCGTTGAGACCTTCCCACGTTGTCGCCGGCATGGAGTGCTCCTCACCGAGGCGGTCGAGCACCGTATCGCGATTCAGTCCCCAGAGCGCACAAAGCTGACTGCTCGCCGCGATGCACACATCCATCGCGAAGCAGAAGTTTCGCAGTGTCGCGCACCACGTGTAGTTCGTGCCCTTCTGCTCTTGGATCACCGCGAGTGTCAGCCACGTCGCATTTCCGTGCGTGGGCCGGCTCAGCTCCTCATACGCCAAAGCATGCGGAAAGTGCATCTCTATCAGGTCTCGGTTGCTCTTGCTTGAAGGCTGCTTCTGGACTTCACGAAACGTCGGTCTCGTCCTGGCATGCCACTTCTTCCAGTTTTCGATCAACTGCGTCGCTCCGGCATCATTCGATGACTTGTACTCCCTGTGACTCGACTCGAACAGGTTGCGCATCCGAAGAACACGCGCCTTCCAGCCGATTTCCGGATCGGCGAGATACATGGCCTTTGACGCATGCTCGGCCGCGGTTCGCGCCAGCGCAGCGGATCCGATATGCATCGGATGATCCTTCCGAACCAGGTCGCAACAAGACAGCAACGCGTCACCAGCGGAGATCACGTAGAACTTCGCCAGCCGATGAGCCGTGAGCAGTGGACCCTCAACGTCATCTTTGCTGCCGATCTCGGCGTCGATCGCGTCCATCGACTCGACTCCGGGCTCGCGATAGAGCGAGCTGAAGTTGGCTGCGACCAACCCGAAGTATGCAACCTCTTGACCTACGCCCGTTGCGATGTCGGCGAACTCGCGAATGCTCGCAAGCGAATAGGGAAAGCTCTCGTCGATCATCGAATCAGCGTAAGAGCGCGCTACCCTGAGTGCCCGCCATTCTTGGAGTGTTCCCGACTCCGGGCATCACTGACTACCATCACCGCATGCCCACCGGGCCCAAGCACTAAAACACTTCGAGCTCAACGGAAGCTCCTATGCAGAAGACTGCCGTTGCATGGTCGGTGAGGATCACGAGGAAGGCGAGGATACCCCCTAGGCGAGGCCCTCAGCCCCTGGGATGCAGAGGAGATCTGGCTGTCCAGCGGTATGGACGAAAACTACGACTTCCGCTGACTCACCTGGATGCACCGCAATAGCGGACGGGCGACGCCAGTGCCGTTACTTCTGCCCCTCCAGCATCCGATAGATGGTCGGCCTCGACACTCCGTGCACTCTGGCCAGCCCCGCCACCGTCTCGCCATTGGCATGTGCCCGCCGGATCGCCGCGGTCTGCTCAGCGTCGAACTTCTTGGGCGCACCGCCCAGATTCCCGCCCCGCTTGCGGATCAGCGCCCGCTTGGCCTCGGCGCGCTCGGCCTTGAGCGACACCTCGTACTCCGCGACCAAGCTCAAGATCCCGATCACCATCTGTCCGGTATCGGTGCCCGAGTCCAGCCCCTCGGTCAGCGAGCGCACCACGATGCCCCGCTCCTTGAGTTCCTTGATCGTCGAGAGCATCTGCAAGGCGTCGCGGCCCAGCCGGTCGATCTTCCACACCGTCAGCACGTCGCCTGCCTCCAGCTCGGCCAATGCCTTGGTCAGCTCCGGCCGGTCGTTGCGCCTGCCCGACATCTTCTCGGCGAAGATCGGCGCGCACCCCGATTTCTCCAACGCGGCAATCTGCTGCTCGGTCGTCTGCTTCTTGGTGCTCACGCGGGCGTAGCCGACGCTCTTGGACATACCTTAATGTTACATAGTTTCGTTACATATCGACGTGGGAAAACGCGACCGTTTTCACCAAGTAACGGAACCCAAAGGTTTCGTTACAACCTCGTGGCAATCGCGGCAACAGCAGACGCACGTTCACCCCGTGAAACCCAGACGCAGAGGCCCCTCAACCGGGGCCCGGAGACAGCTACGAAATCCTGATCCCCACGTACCGGAGGCCACCATGACCGACACCACCGCACCCATCGCCATCGACGCCGGCGAGCTGACCCTTCTCGTGGGCGCCCGCCCCGACACTCGTGCTTGCCTGGCCAATCCGGTCGATCTCTCCCACCGGGACGATGCCCACCGCACGCTCGCGGCCCTGCGCGATGACGTCATGCCTGTCCTGGTCGGCATCGAGTTCGACGATCCGCTGGACCCAAGCAATCGCATTGTGCTGGCCGGTGCCGACCTCGCCGCCGTCGAGTTCGCCACCGCGGCCGGCGACCCCATCTCGACCGGCGACGTCCTCGACCGCCTCGACGACCTGGACCACATCACCGCGACCGAGGCCGGGTGAGCACGCCCCGAGATCCCCGCGCCCTCACCGGGTGCGGGGATCTTCTTTCCTCCGGCCGGACGACACCGCCGATGTGCAGCGTCGTCGTGTCGGTCCCGTCGATTACGGTTAATCCATGACAACCGCGACCGCTAAGAACAGCAATCTCAGTGCGGCGAGGTCCACCAAGAACGATGAGTTCTACACACAGTGGGCCGACATCGAACGCGAGATGAACGCGTACCTCGACTACGACGAGGCGGTGTTCCGCGACAAGGTCGTCCTGTTGCCGTGCGACGACCCGGAGTGGAGCAACTTCGCCAAGTTCTTCGCCCTGCACTTCCACGACTACGGCCTGAAGAAACTCATCGCCACGTCGTACGCACCTGACAGCAATCCGGACCTGCCTGCGTACCAACCCACACTCTTCGAGACCGAGGCACCACAGTTCGATGAGGTCAAGACACACGCCAACGGCAAGTTGTTCGTGCTCGATCGCGACGTCAACGGCGACGGGATCGTCAACATCGACGACCTGCAGTGGGAGTACCTAAACGGCGACGGCGACTTCCGCTCGGCCGAGGTCACCGCACTGCGCGATGAAGCTGACATCGTCATCACCAACCCGCCATTCTCATTGTTTCGCGAGTTCATCCCCTGGTTGGTGGGAGGAGGGGTGCGCTTCTCAGTGATCGGATCGGGCAATGCGGTCACCTACCCTGACGTGTTCGCACTGATAAAAGACAACCTGCTCTGGAAGGGCGCCACCGGCAACAACAATGACATGGTGTTTGGTGTGCCCAAAGGTGTCGAGGTTAAGGAATCGGACCGAGCAAAAGCCGAGAAGCTGGGGTACCCCTCCGACGACAAGTACGACTACACCCGACTGGGAAATTCCTGCTGGTTCACCAACATTGAGCACGGGCGGCGACACGAGCCTCTGCAACTCATGACGATGGCTGACAACGTCAAATTCAGCCGGCACAACGACGTTCGTGGCCACGAGTATCAGAAGTATGACAACTATGACGCGATCGAAGTGCCCTACACCGACGCGATACCCAATGACTACGACGGCGTTATGGGGGTACCGATCAGCTATCTCGACAAGTACAACCCCGAGCAGTTCGAACTGCTAGGTCTCAGTGGGACGAGCACTTACCCGACCACCAAGTCGTACGGCAAGAAGGAGCGTGTCGTAGACGGTGAGCGGAAGAAGTCCAATACCGGCACCCTCGGTTGCGTGATCAGAACTGACTCGTTCGGCCCGGGCACGCACTTCGATGTTGGTTACCCGGTGAGAGGTGTGTATCGAAGGCTCTTCGTTCGCAAGAAGGCGGACGCCTGATGAAGACGACTCTCCACCAGCATTCTGTAGCAACGGTTCTCGAAGGCTTCCAGTACAACGAGTTGGAAGCCAAGGGCCTCTACGGACTTGACGGCAAGCTCACCATCCAGCCCGAGTACCAGCGCAATTACATCTACGGCGACGGCAAAAAGGACGTCGCGGTGATCCACTCTGTGCTGCAGGGTTATCCGCTCGGTCTCATCTACTTCAACGTCGCCGATGGCGGCCAGCTCGAAGTGCTCGATGGACAACAGCGCGTCACCAGCCTCGGCCGGTTCGTTACCGGGCGGTTCGCAATTCAGTGGCAGGGGCGCGAACAGACGTTCGGATCGCTACCCAAGGTTCTGCAGGACACAATCCTTGAACACACTCTGCTCATCTACGAGTGCGAGGGCACCGAGCCCGAGATCAAGAAGTGGTTCGAGACGATCAACATCGTCGGTGTGCCGCTGAACAGGCAGGAGATGCTCAACGCCATCTACTCCGGGCCGTTCGTGACCGCGGCCAAGGCCGTGTACTCGAACTCGAACAACGCCAACATGCAGAAGTGGCTGAGCTACGTCAAGGGCGACCCCAAGCGTCAGGACGTCCTGGCCACCGCGCTGTCGTGGATCGCCGGACACCAGGGCATCGACGTCGACGGCTACCTCGCCGCACACCGCCACGATTCCGACTCCACTCAACTGCAGAACTATTTCAACGAGGTCATCGCCTGGATCGACCACGTCTTCGCCCGCCCGCCTGACAAAGAAATGCGCGGTCTGGAATGGAACCGGCTCTACGAGACCTACCACCACATGCACTTCAACACCGCGGCCGTCGATGCCCGCGTCGACGAGTTGCGCGCCGATGGCGCCGTGAAGAACGACCGCGGCATCTACGAGTACGTCCTGACCGAGCTCGCACCCGGCGTGGACCCGAAGCTGCAGCTTCTCGACATCCGGCTGTTCGAGCCGAGTGTCAAGAAAGCCGCTTACGGCCAACAGACCGCCGCTGCCAAAGCCGCTGATCTATCCAACTGCTCAGTGTGCGCGAGCGTGGCCAACGCGAACCAGAAACGCATCTACAAGCTCGCCGAGATGGAGGCCGACCATGTTTCCGCCTGGTCACGCGGCGGAGCCTCCGACCTGGCCAACTGCGAGATGCTGTGCCTGTTGCACAACCGCGCCAAGGGCAACAAATAGCGTATGACCAGCAGACGAGTACCCGCAGGCAAATTCCCGTGCCGAACAGGAAAGCACGTCTGGCACGAGACGTCCCAGTGCCCGGATGCACCCGCCCGGACATCACGTAGTGTCCGTTCACCACAACGCCCACCGCAGACCTCTCGCGAGCGGGCGCTCGTATGGGCGAATCCACCTGACGCATGGCCCCTGCCGGGTAGCGAAACCGTGTCCACCGTGATCGTCGGGACACTGTTCGACAAGAACACGCCGTACTCCCTTGCCGCCGACGAACTCCTCAACCGACTCCCGTTGGCCCGCAAGTTGTCACGAAAGGCAGGCAGCCACTGGCTGTGCAGGATGCTTGACAGCACCACCGAGGCGCTGTCGCCCGGTACCTACACCGACGCCCTCCGTAAGGACGTGCGCGCAGGCTTGCAGGCAGCGGGTATGGCGTCGTTCGCGGCCGCCGCCATCGGAGAAGTCGCCGGCCAGCTCGCGGACAAGGCCGCCGCGATCGCGTTCGGCCCGACTTCAATCGGTGACACCCTGCGTGTCATAAACCTTCTGGTGTGCCCAGACATCACGAGCTGCCCTGCGCAGAAGAACGTCCGCAAGAGCTTGATGAAACCCGCGGTCGAGCAGTCGATCGAGGATCTGGCCACCTGATCTCACCACCGCTACTTTAGGTCCACGTGCTCCAGCCCACCACGATCCACCGCGAGTCGATCGGGCTGGCCGTGCAGGTCAACGATCACCAGTTCTTGATCCCCAAGGACATCCACGACCCGTCCGTCCACGTCGAGCTCGATCACGCGTACCCGGCCACCAACCCGGAATCTCGCCCGCTCACTCGCCATAACGATCCACTTCTACCATCTCGGCGAACGCGCTCCGCGCCCCAGCACAAGACCCCCGTCACCAGTGGTGACGGGGGTCTTGTGCTCTCTCTCGGCTACTTCAAGTAGCCCACGTTGTTGTCGCCGATCATCACCGCGATGCCATCGGACCGACCGTCGCCGTCGACGTCGTAACCCTCCAGCTGAGCGCCTTGCACCGGGACCCCGGCCACCACGAGACGACCGTCGGCCACGGTGGCCGGCACCGACCCGATGGCGGCGGGGAACAAGCCCGGTCCCGGCAGCGGGCTGTACACGCTCAGCGTGTACGCGCCATCGGCCACCGGCAGGACGGCAGCGCCGGTGTCGGCACTGGCCAGACCGGCACCGAGGGCGAGACCGGCCCCGGCGAGAGCGGTGACGGCGGCGGTACGAATTGCGTTCTTGTTCATGGGATTGCCTTCTTTCGTGTGTGTTTGATCTGGTGTGCGTCCGGACCGGATGGATGACGACGACCTACTTACTTGCTCGGGACCGCGCTACTCGACGCCGACGCATCACCTCCCTCCGGCTCTGCCTCGACGAGATGGACCAGCACCGCCGAATTACCCATGACTGCAACCGCTTCGGACGGTTCACCGGCCACGCCCTGGATCGCCGTCACGCTGGCTTGCCCATCGACCAGGCCCATCGCATCGGCCGGCACCTTGCCGGACGCTGCATACACGCCGGGCTCTCCCGGCTCGCACGACCCCGCGCCGCCGGTGTCGCCACCGGCCCAGACCCTGTCGCCGGTCACGGCGATCGCGTCGCCGTCAACGACGATGTCGGCCTTGTGGAAACCGGGGCGTTCGATCTCGGCCTTCCGCTCGGCGCGGGTCAACGGCACCGTGACGTAGACGCCCCACGACGTTTTGGTGAGTTGCAGAAGGGATACCTTGCCGCTGGCCCCGTCGGCGTTGGGGGCCGTCGCGCTGATGAATCCGGACGGCAGCGGGACCGCCGAGAT
Organism: Gordonia sp. YC-XJ4; assembly: GCF_059511865.1. Classification (NCBI taxonomy): domain Bacteria; kingdom Bacillati; phylum Actinomycetota; class Actinomycetes; order Mycobacteriales; family Gordoniaceae; genus Gordonia; species Gordonia sp. YC-XJ4. The sequence goes on along the minus strand of NZ_CM183447.1, from coordinate 533,191 downwards.
CACGTCGAGCTTGAGTTTCGGGTCCCGTGACCCGGTGGCCATCGCGGCTGCCAGACTGCCCACGCAGGTATCGATCGCGGTGTCGGCAGCCTCGCCACGGACTTCGGATGACTTGGCCACGACCGACGAACTCGCAGCGGCGTACTGGCTCTGACCAGCGGCCTTCACATCGTCGATCGTGTTCTGACCGCCCACGCCGTGCAGGGCAAACGCGACTCCACCGACGATGACCGCGACGGCGGCCACGGCGCCGCCGGCGAGCATGATCTTGGCCCGGCGATTGAGCATCGGCGCGCCGGCCTCAGCGTGCGGAGCAACGTCACCGATCTCGACCGGCTCGGCGAACGCGGTCGCGTCGGCCATCGACGGGGTCGGTGTCGGCGGTGCGTCGTCGACCACGACATCGTCGAGATCCACATCGTCCTCGACCGGCGCCGGTGCCGGTGCCCGCTCCCGCACCGGCTCGGCGTCCATCGGCTCGGCGGCGGGCACCTCGTCCGCGGCATTGAAACCGATCTCGTCGGTCTCGACCGCATCGTCGAACTCGTCGTCGACGTACTCCTCAACGATCTCTACGTCGTCTCCGAGCCCACTCGGATCGATCACGTTGCCGAACTCATCGACATACTCGATCTGATCGTGGTTGTCAAACATCGGTGCTCTCCTTCTTCACGACCACCCGACGCACGACCTTCTTGGGGGCGACCACGGGCGCGGCCACCGGCCGCGGTGCCGGTGCCGGCTGCATCGGGACCGGTGCGGGTGCCGGTGTCACCTGCGTGGCTGGGGCCGTCGTCGGATCAACCACGACGCCCTTGCGCTTGAGCCCTGCGAGGATGCTCGGAAGCAGGCTCGGGAACACCACCAGAGCGCCGACCATCGCGGCCGCGCCGCCGGCGATGAACAGGTTGCTGAAAATACCCAGCGCGGCGGCGACCGCGGCCCGGAGCAGCAAGAATGCGATGGCATACAGGGCCGACACCAGAACCAGGACAGGCATATTCGCTTTCGCAATCGCGGAACGATACTCACCCGCGATCTGGCTGACCACGCCCTTCGTCACGGCAAAATCGTCATCGCCGCCGGTACCGGCCCGCGTCGGCATCGCGATGCGACCGCCGCCATACGACAACCGGATCATCATCACGATCATCATCGACAAGCCGCTCGCGGCCATCTCCGCGTTGGGGCCTTGGGCCACCGACCACGCGATCGCACCCGCACCGCCGAACAGGAGCAGCGTCGCGACGATACGCAGGATTTCGCCCGTGCCACTCTGGACATGGATATTGATTCGTTCGTCACTCACTTCAATTCCTCACTTCCGTTGTCTCGCTTGCTCTTTGAAACCGCCGGCACCACGATGGCCGCGATGCCGGCGACCGTCGCCGCCGCGCCGGCCACTCGCCAGGCCCCGCCCCAGAGGATGCCGAGGATGATCAGGGCAATGCCGGCCAGCGCGGCCAGCGCGATCACCAGGCCGAGCAGGGCGCCGCCGAGCGAGGTCGGTTCGACCTGCTCGACCGGCGTGGTCGTCGGTAGTTCGGGCTCACCGTGCAAGCGGGTGTAAATCTCTCTCGTACAAGTCATTTCGCGTCCTCTGGTTGTTCTGTCGGCACACCCCATCGGGAGTGCATTCCCAGCCGGCCCGCCGCCCGGCGCCGTGCGCGCTCGGCTTCGGCCGCGTCGGCGAGCACCTGATCGATGACTGGGTCTGGGTTCGTCAGCGCGTGATTGACCAGCGCACGGATGATCACTGAGGCCGGTGCTCGGTAGGTAGCAGCGGCCTGACGGACCCTCTGCTCGTCGACCCCCTCGAACGGCACTGCGATCTTCATTTCGTCTCCTCTGTCATCCAGGTCTTGATTCGGGTCCAGATCGTCACGTGGCTCTCCGGGTCGAGAGCGACCTTCCGAGAGTCCGGTGTCGCTTTGAATGAGCCGTCTTTGCGGCGCGGGTCTCGGATCGCCGCGTTCCGCGGCACCCCGGCCCAACCCCATGCCCGGATCATCACTGCCACCGTGGCCAGCGCGATCACCACCTGCCATGTCGCCCAAGCACCCCACGGACCGATCTGGACCAGATCGGTCGGGAAGTGCCGGGTGAACCGGAGGCTCACGCCGAGCGGGAGATCCAGCGTCCAGGCGGCCACCGCGCCGGTCCCTGCCGCCACGGCCCATGGCCAGGCCCACAGCCGGCCGATCTTCGGCGACACCTGCCACAGGGCCCTGTAGCCGCCGTAGCCCACGACTGCACCGACGCCGCCGACGATCCCGCCGATGATGCAGGCACCCATGTAAGTCACCGCCTTGATCGGCGACCGCCCCTCGCCCAACATGACTCGACGCAGCAACGTCGCGGTGACTTCGTCTTGGGCGACAGCGGCGGTCAGGCCATGTTCGTCCCGCTGGCCACGGCGATCTGCGCGGGCCAGTAGCTCGGCGCGACGACGGGCACTCGTGCCCGGCCGCGAGTGCGCCGTCACCCACGCCGACCGCTCGCGCTCCCATCGGGATGCCATCGTTACTTGCCGCCGTCCGAGAGGCAGTAATCGAGCTGTGCTGCACTGGCAATCGGTAGGCACGATTCGATCTGATGTCGTTGATCCCCGGCCTTCGTCTCGCCGATTTCCATCCCGATGAATACGCCGATAACGACGAAGATCAACGCGACGATCACCATTCCGAACGTGCGGGCGCTGATCAAACGGCCTTTCTTCTCCCGCGCCATGGTTTCTCCCTTCTATACCCCCGGTGGGTATCTTCCGTAGTTGCCACCACGGTACCCCCAAGGGGTATTGTGGTCAACACGGAAAGTACACCTGACCTGCGGATATGTAAGGACCGATACCGAATGAACAAACTCGATGCCCGCCAATTGGTGCCCCTGACCAGCGAGGAGTTGAATCAGCTCAAAACAGATTCCATTACTCAAGAAATAACGCCGGGACTGTATGCCCGAGCGCTTTTGAGCCATGCGATGAACACGATGACACCGGCGGAAATCGCCGATGCTGTCGCCACCGCGAAAGACGAGGCGGCCGCCCGGCTCAGCGCCGGCGCCCGTGAGGCCGTGGCCAACCGATGGGGGAAGAAGTGATGTCCCAGAAGACCATTCGCCGTGTGATCGACTCCCCGTATGCCGGTCTGGTAAATGAAAAGCCGTTCGATCACGACCAAAAACACCTTCTGATCAGCGGAAGGACCGGCTCAGGAAAATCGAGAACCACAATTTGCCCCGCCATCCTGCGGTGGAACCGGCGCCCGGTGGTGGCCGTCTCCTGCAAGAGTGACGTCGCCGAACTGACGGCGGCGATCCGGGCCCGCCACGGCACGGTGTACCTGATGGACTTGTCCGGCAAGGTGCCCGACGACTCGACCATCGGCGTCAAGACGATCCGCGTCTCCAGCGACCCGACCCTCGGCATCATCTCCGACGACACCGCGCTCGACGTCGCGAACCTCTTGCTCGATGTCGGCGACCTCGGCACCGGGGACGGATCGAGCGGCGGCGGCAACGACAAGGTCTGGAAAACACTGGCCCGCAGACCATTAGCAGCGATCCTACGGGCCAGCGCGTCGTACAAAGATCCCGAGACCGAGCAGGTGGTGCCCGGCGGCGGGATCAACTGGGCGCTGACCGCCGGCGACGTCATGGGCAAGCCCGCCGAAGACGGGAACGTCGACTACTCCGCGCCCTCATGGGTTACCGCGGCGGCCCGCTGCCATGTCACCGGTTCTCGGCACGGACAAATGCTGATGAACGCGATGGACATGGACCCCGGCCAGAGAGATTCGATCCGGTTGAACATCTACAACGCGTTGAGCACATGGTCACGCGATGAAGTGGCCCGGCCCGCCGGCGACACCGTGCCGTTCCATCCGTCGATGCTCGAAGACCCCGGGGCCACCCTGTACATCATCAGCCCCGACAGCGGCGACGCCGCACCGGCAGCCACCGCAGCCATGACCGCCATCGTCGAGCACTGGCGGCGAAACAAGTTGCCGCACTTGCTCGCCGTGATCGACGAGCTGCCCTCGACGTGCCCCCTGCCCAAGCTGGCCAACTGGGTGGGCACTCTGCGCGGAGAAGGGGTGCGCATCGTAGTGGCCGTCCAGGCGACATCACAGTTCTCGCCCCGGTGGGGCCGCGATGGGCTGCAGATCTTGCGGGATCTGTTCCCCGCGACGCTGATCCTGCCCGGCGCTCCCGAACCCGAGATTCTCGACCAGGCCATCTGGATGACGCCCAGCAGCGAGAGACTCACCGCCAGTGTCGATGCCGCGGGCAACGTGTCGCACGCCCACGGCGCAGCCGCGGCCATCACCAAGGCCGACCTGGTGCCGCCAGCCGGATACGGCAGGCTGCTCATCCTCGGCCAAATGGGCCAGTTGGTCCGCCTGCCCGACATCGCGCAAACGAACCTGCTCGACGCACGGCCCACCGCGGCACCGGCCCCCGCCGCCCGGCCGGCCCAACCGCAGGGCAGGCCGGGACTGCGCGACCGCGTGGTCAAGTGGGCCACCGAGTAGGGCAGGCCAACAACAGACACCCCCCGCAGGTTCGCCCTGCGGGGGGTGTCTTGTTCTCGACCGGACGACGCGGGTTCTCACATTCTCTGTCCCTGCCCCGCCTTCTGCTTGCGCTCGGCGCGCTCGCGGTCGGACTGTGCCGCACGACGGTTCATGTCCTTCACTTCCTGAACGCGACGTTCCATCGTGGCCGACCGCACCCGGTCGGCCTGCGCGGTCTTCCCCTCGCGCCGGCCCGCACCCGTGGCCGGCCGGTGGCCGGTCTGGGCGGGGGTGCCCTGCTGGCCGGTCTTCTCCTGGCGGCGTCGCTCGGCATCGGCCTTGATCTGCTCGGCGCGCTTCTCCCTACCTTCCTTGGCCATCCGGCGCACGGTGACCCGGCGCCTGGCTTCTTTCGCTTCGGCGGTGCCCGCACCGCCTGATCTCTGGATCGCCTGCTCGTCACCGGCCGCGATCGCGGCCTCGACACGGCGCACACGGCGCTGATCGAGGTGCCGCTGCGCATCCTCTTCGTTACTCATCGTTCTGTCCCTTCGTGTTGTTGTTCATCGGATCTCAGATTCCAACTCCGCGGCCCGTCGCCGCAGCCGTAACGCTTTCCGTTCCAGCTCGTCGGCCTCCGCTTCGATCAGCATCTGCGGATAGGTGCCGGCCGTTCTCGGATCGGGTTGCCGGCTGGCCACTGCGCGCCGTTCCAGATCCAGGGCGTCGTCACGCAACCCGTCGATCTGGTTGAACAGGGCCTCGTACCGGGCGTTCGGGTCCGGCAACCCAGCGTTGATCAAACTCATAGTTCACCTCCTCTCGACTCTCATCGGGACTGCCCGCGTCGTTGGCCCTGCCGGTCCGTCTGCGTGGCCGTGGGCAGTGAAGCCTTGAACTTCTGGTCCAGTTCCGCTCGGCGCGCCTGCGCCTGACCTCGCGTGGTCGCCAGTGCCTTGTCGGTCGGCACCACGCCGTACTTTTCGAGGAATTTCGCCCGCGCCCGCTCATCAGCGATGTCGGCCAGCGACCGTCGCTTACCGGATTTCGTCGGGAGGGTTGTCTCTTCGAGAGCCTGCTCCCGAAGATGGGAGAACTGATCCTTGTTGGCCGCAATGTCGGCGATCGCTTCGTCGTACCGCTGTCGAGCCTCCTCGGCCTCACGCACCTTTTCCACGACGCGGTCGGCGCGGTCGGCCAAACTCCGGGCGCGGTCGGTGATGTACTCGACGCCCTCCTTCTGGCCCAAGGGATGTTTCGCATACATCGCCTGGATCTCCTCGACAGGTCGCCCGCCGCCATCGACGACATCGCGGGCGTGCTCCATCGCGACGACCACTTCCGTGACCCGCGTGTCGACCACAGCTCGGTCAACCGCCATCTGGGCACGTTCGGCCGCCAGGGCGTTGGCTTGCTCGCTCAGCACGGCCTCGCGGTCGGCCCGCTCCTCCTCGATCCGCTGGCGCTGCACCTGGATGTCGGCAGCGGCCGTCTCACGGGCGTGGGTGGCCTCCTGCTGCGCGGCGTCGACGATCTCCGCGGCCTCGCGCCGGCCCTCCGACCGACCCTCCGACCGACCCTTGCTCATTCCGCGCCGGTAACCGCGCCCCATCTGCGCGGCCTCCTCGGCCTCAGCCCGCTCGCGAACCTTCGCGGCATCGGCCTCGGCCTCGCGCTGGATCTGGTCGGCCAGGAGCTCGGCCTCTGTCGTGGTCCGCGCCGCGACCGCCACAGCCCGCACGGCGACACCATCGAGAACGGTCTGGTGTTGATCGAGCTCCGCCGCCGCGACAGTCAAGGAAACATCCGTCTCGTCGAGCGCGGCCCGCTCGGCCTCAAGGATCAAGCCCTCGTTTGCCCAGTCCTTGAAGTCCTCATGTTCGAGCTTGCGGTCGTGGCGCAGCTCGTCGCGCTCCAACTCGACTTGGTGCCCGCGCTCGACCAGAAACGCTTTGAGCTCTCTGTGATAGCGAGAGAACTTCCGTTTGTTGCCCTCTCGGACCATCTTCGGCGTGCCGTCCGCGTTAAAGATCGCCTTGCCCTCGTCGGTCGCGGCCGGCACCAGGCGGTCGCTGCGGTGCGACCCGAACGCCCGGCTGTAGCCGCTTTCCATCTTCTCGGCATCCTTCTTCGTCGGAGCCTCGTAATGCGCGTCCTCAAGCGTCTGCATGTGCGGGCGATGCTCGTCAAACTGAATCGAGTAACCATGGATGCCCTTCTGCCCGTCGGGCAGAGTCGAAGCATCGAACTCCAAGCAGTCCTCGAAGTACCGCATCGCCGCTTCTTCCATGCCGGGAATCACCCGATAGCGCGGCAGGAGGACGGGATCGCCGGCGGCGTCGACTCGGGGGGTGCCGTCGCGGTGACGCGGCTGATACTGCGTGCCGTCCTCCTCGACGTAGCTCCACGGCAAATGATGAATCCGCGTGACCGCGAACCGCTCGCCGGTCTTGATGCCCTTGCGCACGCGCTCCTCGCGAGCGTCGCCGTAGGCGACAACCTCGTCGACCGACCTCGTCGTCCGGAAGCCGCCCTCGCCGTCGTTGACCATGTCAACGTTCAAGTACGTCTGCGCGATATTCACGGCCGGATTCTGGGCTGCGTAAAACCTCACGGCCGCATCACCCGCGGTCTTGCGCTGCGCCTCCATCGTGAGGTTCCGGCGCGACTTCGAATGGCCTTCAGCGGAACCCGATTCGCTCCGATGGCCATCGATGTCCATCGAGGCGCGACCCGTGCGCTTCGCGCCGGATGCGTTCGCTGCGCTCACGACTCGCCCTCCTTCGTCGGCCGATCGAACAGAAGATCCCCGCCTGCGGCGGGACCCGCGCCCCGTCGCCGTGGGGCCCCGGCCATGCTCGCTGCGCTCGCCGGCCCGCCCACGCCGCCGTGACACGGACGGGACACCCGCACCGAGGTCGATACCCGGGGGGCCATCATCGGCGGGGACCCCTGGCCCCACCGATGATACCCCTACCCCCTATGGGTATCAAGCCTCGGCACCGGGTGTCCAAGGCGCCATTGGACACCCGGTCGGTCGGGCTTCGCCCTCCCTCCCTGCTCGCTGCGCTCGGGTGTCCCTGTCGTCCTGCCGGAGGCAAGCGGGCAAAACAAAAAGACCAGGTCAGCGGCTTCGCCGCCGACCAGAGACACCCCTCCGGCCAACACTCGCTCGCTCGCGTCGTCCGGACCGGTGCCCCACGGGCCATCCCAGAGCGCCTACCCAGCGCTCCGTGACGGCCAAAATCACTACCCCCTCAACACAACTCGACTCGCGAACGTAAAACCCCAGGTCAGATTGCTTAGGGCCCCCTAAGTCGAAGAGTCGACCTGGGAAAACGCCCGTGTCCACCCCCAAAATGGACGCACCCCGTGTTTTTCGATTTTCGGCCTGTTTTCCCAGGTCGGACACGGGGCGCCGGGATACCAGCGACAATTCTCGACGGCCCCTCGCCGAGAGGCCGGAATCCGATGTCTCGGCCCACCCGCAGCCCCCGGATCACCCGATCCAGGGGCCAGATCACGACGGCGGATCACCGCGACCCCTGGCATCCCCGGACGCCTACGGCGCCGGGTATGCCACTCGGCTGCACCGCCGCCTACGGCGTCGGCTGGCCTCGTGGGGCCGACACAGGTGTGGTCTCGGGCGTACCCCGCCGGCGGGATCGGGCAGGCGCGCCAGCGCGCCGGCCACCCGCCACCCGGACGGCGATGGCTGGTGCCAGGAGCCGGTCCGGCGACGGTGATCGACCACCCCGGCACGGTCGGAGCGGACGCCGGATGAGGGGATGAAATGGCCCCCACGGGCAAGGCGCGGCACGCCCCGGGTGACCGCGTGTGCACCGGTGTGTGCCGTGCGCGGCCCCGTGCGGGCCGGTGTCGTCGAGGACGGCCAGCTCATCGGACCGCCCGTAAAACCATTACCCCCGTGGACAACTCACCGTCTCAGGACGCAACTTCGCCGCTTCATCACCCCCGATCGGCTGCCTTATCGCCTTCGATTGACGGCGTACTTGAGGCATTAACGTGGCACTTTTGCGGCTGAGGTAACCCTTGGGCCTCCGATTGACGGCCTTGCAGCGTCACAACACGGCCCATGTGGAGGCCATGTTGCGGCTTAGGGCACCCTACGACGCAAGATCGCCGCATGATCGCCTCCGATAGCGGCTCAATTCGCCGCTCCATCGCCTCTGATTGGAGGCTGAGGGCACCCTTCGGACGCAAGCAGGAGGCGTTGTCGAGGCGTTGTCGCCTCCGATCGGAGGCTGAGGGTGACCTTCCGACGCAATATTGCGGCGTTGTCGAGGCGTTGTCGCCTCCGGTAACGGCCCGTTTCGCCGCCACAACGCCTCTGATGGAGGCTCTCGGTTACCGAAAGGCTCTGGAGCGCAATGGAAAACACCCCCGCACCGGGCCGGTGCGGGGGTGTTTCGTGCAGTGTTCGTCCGATGGTCCTCAGACAAGATGAGATGACATGAGGATGCAGATCAGCCGTCGCCCTCGGGTTGCCGCGGGACACCGGCACCGTCGAGATCGACGCCGGCGATGAGGTTCTCATCGGTGTTCCGGTGACGCAGCACCTCGATACCGCGATCGTTCAGCGCGGCCGCAACGACGCCGGTGGTGGCCATGTGCTGCGCCCAGAAGGCCGCTACCGATGGGTCCGCTGCCGGATCACCCGACGCGGCCAAGCGAAGCTCGCGCCTGAACTCCTCGGGGCCCAACGATCCCTTTCGGCTTTGCCCTCGGCGCTGTTGGCGATTCATGGTTCGTTCCTTCCTGTTCCTTGGCCGACACTGAACTCCGGCGGGATGGCACCGCTCCGGTCGAGCCACGCCGCAAACGAGTTGATCTCGGCCGCAGTGATCGGCGATGCCGTGAACGCAACGTCCTCGGGGGCCTCAACTCGCGGCAGCAATGTCGGGGACATCGTCGGCAACGGCGGCAGATCCCGCACCAAACACGACGTTCGCGGTGGCAGCGGGATCGACCTCGGCGACCGAGCGGCGCAGGGGACAACGCTGTGCCGACCCCACCGCGCAACACGCTCATCACCGGCTACCTGCTCGTAGTAGGACGTGCTGACACCGGTATCACGCTCTTCCATCCAGGATCGGCCGAGATCGCCGAACGCCTCATCGACCAGAGGTGCGCCGACGCCGGACCACGAGGTCATCGACTTCTGCTTGCGCTCCCGACGGCCACCGGTATGACGCTCCTCGCGCCATACACCGCCCTTGAGCGCCTCCTCGACCAAGCGGTCGCTGAAGTTGCGGAGCGACTCAACGGCGGCCGACGTTCCCCGTTTGGCGCGGGACTCCGCCCGGTGCAAGTCGTAGAGCATCTCCAGCGGAAGATAGTCCAAGCAGCTCGCCGTGAACTGCGGCTCGACTCGCCGCCAGAAGTCAATGATCGGGTCGTTGTCCTCGCGGTAGTCCTCCAGCCCCTGCGCAACCTCGTCGGGCACGCTGAACTCGGTGATCGGCCCGATCACCTTGAGCGCTTGCCAGACAAACCATTCGCGCACTTCGGGCCGCTTCACGTAGTCGGCCTTGATCAGCGGATTCTTGACGATCTCGGTGCTGCCGTCGGACATGAACCGATTCCCGAACGGGACGATATGCAGGCGGCGCAACACAGCCTCGGTCTTGTCCTTGAACTTCGGCTTTTTGTTGATCGAGAACACCATCCCAACGAACAGCTTGACCGTGAGTGCATCCCGGTGCTTGCGGTTGATCTCGATCGGATCATGCGAGGTGGTCTGCTTAAACGCAGCCGACGACGACAGAAAAGCCCCCGTCTCGGACTCATCGCACAGATTGGCTGCCGCGTGCAGCATCGATGCCAGGGCGAAGTTCACGTCCTTGGTGCCAAATCGGTCCAACGGCACAGACGCGCACCGCAGGCCCTTCGGTCCGCCGATGACGCCACGGTGCAGCGCCAGCATCGTGCCCTTTCCGTTGTTACCGCTTTGCGAGTCGTAGAGCACCACCTTGTCGTCCGAGAACGCCCGGACCCGAAGCAGGTAGTTGTTGACCTCGTGGATCTGACGCGCCAGCTCCGGCGTCCCCATCGTCTCGAGTAGCCAGGAGTCCGGGTCCCACCAGCTGCCGTCCGGATTCTGGATCCGCGGCAACTCCGGCTCGGTCTCCGGCAGGCGCGTCCGCGCCTTGGCCATGTACACGACCTCAGGCGCGTACGGCAACCGCTCGCCCGTCGACATCCGGTAGATGCAGTCGTCCAACGGAACCAGATCAGGATCGTCGCACTGGTACCGCACCGGAGCCAGATCCCGGATCGCGGCAACCGATTCCGCGATCCACTTCGTCCCCGAGTCGTAGACCATCGAGCGCAGGAACACCGTCAGCAGGTTCGTCTCGCCCGAGCACTCTTCGTACAGACCCTCGACGTCGTCGTACACGCCGATCATCGCGGTGCTGCGCAAATCCTGCGACTCCGTAGCCGGGATGAGCGCGACATCGAGGTACAGCATCGCCACGTCCGCGGCCTGTCGCGGACGGATCATCCGCAGGGGCCGCAGCTTCTCGCCGACCTCGACGGCCCACGCCGCCGCCTCTGCGTTGCTGTGGCTCAGCACCAGCGCCGCGGCGCTGGCTGGCGACGGCAGGTCGCCGGCATTCCTCAGCTCTGCCAGCGCCCGGGCGGTTCCTCGCTTGAGCGCTTCGTCATATGTTGACGGCTCGACTGACTCCGGCACCTCCGGCTCAGGCTCGAATCCAATTTCATCACGCTCGACCGGCAGCTCGACATCATCGATCACCTCGTCATACACTGTCATTGACAAACCTTTCTCATTTGGTCGTGATGAGGTTGTTGAGCGCCGTTCCTTCGCCAGAGGGATGGCGCTCTTTCTTTCCTACGCAGCAGATGCCGGAATGCGATAGCGCCCGCCGGGCACCAGCTGTTCAGCGCCCGGAATCAGTCCAGCCTTCAAATACCGGTACACCGTCCACTTACTTCGCCGCTTCACCGCCGCGTACTCCTCGACCGTCAGCCATTCCGTCGCTGACACTGGTGTCGATTCGGTTACCACTGCTCCCATTTCTCGTCCCTCATCTCGATGCCTATCCATGCCTACAGACTCCACTAAACGCTCACGCAGCGCAACTACCTACAGCGCGAAAAGCGCAGCTCAGAGGGCGTTTCAATCGATCACGAGTAATGGAAATGCACTCACTCAAAGCCGCCTTTACAGGTCTCCATCAGCACCTTCTTCGCGGGGCGAGTATTTTCTGAACAAAGGCAAACATGTGCGATGTGACGCTCAACCAACACCACACGCCTCCGGTTGTGATTCAGAGATCCCTCGACGACCGCGTGTAGGGATGTAGGGACAGGTCTTGATCCCTACAGGTGCCCCTACAAAGAATAAACGCAGCTCACGCCGGTAATTCAGCACCCTATGTAGGGATGTAGGGACGATCGAACGAAAATGTTCATACATGCACACAGCCAGAAGATCGAGGTGTTCTCTCCTGCATTATTTTCTTGAAAAGATCCCTACATCCCTACATCCAGGCCTAAAAACATGCTTTGAGCTGGATGTTCACCGTGTAGGGGCACCTGTAGGGACAGATTTCAATCCCTACATCCCTACACGACCGCCGTCGACAACCGACCTCACCCCCGCTCCTTCCACCGCGTCTAAGGACCAACGGCCGGACGAGCTTTCGAACCAGTGGTCCTTGGACACGAAGAGGACAGGTGGCGTTGACGACGGCCACCGTCACGACCCCGTCGACGACCGCCGTCGACAACCGACCTCACCCCCGCTCCTTCCACCGCGTCTAAGGACCAACGGCCGGACGAGCTTTCGAACCAGTGGTCCTTGGACACGAAGAGGACAGGTGGCGTTGACGACGGCCACCGTCACGACCCCGTCGACGACCGCCGTCGACAACCGACCTCACCCCCGCTCCTTCCACCGCGTCTAAGGACCAACGGCCGGACGAGCTTTCGAACCAGTGGTCCTTGGACACGAAGAGGACAGGTGGCGTTGACGACGGCCACCGTCACGACCCCGTCGACGACCGCCGTCGACAACCGACCTCACCCCCGCTCCTTCCACCGCGTCTAAGGACCAACGGCCGGACGAGCTTTCGAACCAGTGGTCCTTGGACACGAAGAGGACAGGTGGCGTTGACGACGGCCACCGTCACGACCCCGTCGACGACCGCCGTCGACAACCGACCTCACCCCCGCTCCTTCCACCGCGTCTAAGGACCAACGGCCGGACGAGCTTTCGAACCAGTGGTCCTTGGACACGAAGAGGACAGGTGGCGTTGACGACGGCCACCGTCACGACCCCGTCGACGACCGCCGTCGACAACCGACCTCACCCCCGCTCCTTCCACCGCGTCTAAGGACCAACGGCCGGACGAGCTTTCGAACCAGTGGTCCTTGGACACGAAGAGGACAGGTGGCGTTGACGACGGCCACCGTCACGACCCCGTCGACGACCGCCGTCGACAACCGACCTCACGACCCGTCGACGACCCACTCTCCCGTCTCCGGGTCCCGCACCATTCCCAGGGCTTCGACCGCGTGCGCGGGAAGTTCTTGATCAATCCAGTGCACGGGCCCCCTGTTCTCGGGCAGCACTCGCTCGCGGCTGTAATCCAGTGCCGACGCGACGGCGCGCAGATCCTCCTTGTGCACGTGCGCATACGTCCTCAGCACCAGTTCCCCGCCGTCACTGTGCCCCAGCCACGCGGCCACTTCCGCCGGCGTGACGCCCATCGCGATCAACCTCGACGCCGCCGTGTGGCGCGACGCGTGCAGCCGCCGTTGCGGCACCCCCGCCGCCGCGAGCGCATCGTTCCACCAGAAGTTGAGCGTTCGTGGTGACGTCGGACGACCGTTTTGCTGCGTCAACACGTACGGATCGTCGCCGCCCACCCACCGTTTCCCGTACCGCTTCCTCTCGCTGTCCTGGCGAGCCTTCGCCGCCCGCAGCACCGCGAGCGTCGGCTCCGGCAGTGGGAGCCAGCGCCCCGCCGACTCGGTTTTACCGACGCCTTGCTCGATGACTTTGCCGCGCACCGCGATCCGCGTCGTCACGGCCACCTTCATGGTCCCGTGCTCCAGGTCGATCGACGACCACCGCAACCCCGCCATCTCCCCGCGTCGCAGGCCGACGAGGCCCAGCGCGATCATCGGAGCTCTTAGCGCGGCTAAATACCCGGGCGATCGCAGGTGGCCCTCGGCCGGCGGCGTGGCCGGGTGCGCAGCTTCCAGCCGCGTCACCTCCGCGTCGGTCAACCGGTCCGAGAGATCTAACGCACCCTTCGTCGCCGCCACCGGATCGTCGCGCTTGCGCAGGGGTTTGACGAGTTCAACCGGGTTGCGACTGACCTTTCCCTGCTCGACGAGGTCCGCCCACACCGACTGCCACCGAGCGCGCATCGGGTTGATCGACGTGCGCGCCCATTTCCGGCCACCCGGGCCGTTCCCCTCGCGCAGGTCCTTGATCAGCGCCACGACGTCGGACTTTTCGATCGTCTGCACCTTGCGTCGTCCGTATGCCTCGACCACCGGCGCCAGCGCCGCGGCGTACGCGGCCCTGGTCGACGGCGCGAGCTGCTGCGCTCCCAACCACTCGTCTACCGCCGCCTTGACCGTCAACCCGGTGGACGGCACCAACCGGCCCGCCACCGCGTCGGCACGAGCCGACTTCAGGTATTCACTGGCCTCGGCCACGGTCTTGAACCGACGCCGCTGCTGCTTGCGAGCACCGTTCACCTCAGCATCGACGCGGGCTTCATATCGCACCGTTCCGGACTTGTAGGTGATCTTCTCGACGCCCTTGGGGAGGTTGGCCACGGAGTAATTCTACGAGTATTCCCAGGTCGAATGTGTCAACTCGTGTGTCAACTTTCCTGGCCCGTCCCCACGCACGTCGAGGGCCAGGTCAGCGTTACCACTCTGACCTGGCCCTTCTCTGCGGAAGCGGAGGGATTTGAACCCCCGGTGGTTTTACCCACGCTCGCTTTCAAGGCGAGTGCATTCGGCCGCTCTGCCACGCTTCCCTGCCGAAAAGGGTACGTGAGGGCCCAGCACCCGGCCGAATCGGCTCACGGGTCCTCACCGATCTCTTCACGCGTCGCCAGCTGGTGGACGCGGCCCGTGCACCCAGCGCGCCCACCAGCACCGACCGCGCTCAGTGGCCGCCCTGTGCCACGATCGGGACATGCGTGCCGTCACCGTTTCTTCGTCAGGCGATCTGTCCGTCTCCACCATCGACGATCCGGTCGCCGACCTCGGCGAGGTCGTCATCGACGTCGTCTCGGCCGGGGTGAACCGCGCTGACCTTCTCCAGCGCCGCGGCAACTATCCGCCGCCTCCCGGCGCACCGGAGACCCTCGGGCTCGAGGTCTCGGGCCGGATCAGCGAGGTCGGGGCACGGGTGTCGGGCTGGTCGGTCGGCGACGAGGTGTGCGCGTTGCTCGCCGGCGGCGGATACGCCGAGAGGGTGGCGGTTCCCGCGGCGCAGGTGTTGCCGGTCCCGGCCGGGGTTCTTCTCGCCGACGCCGCGGCGCTACCGGAGGTGGCGTGCACGGTGGTTTCCAACGTCATCGAGGCCGGGGGTCTGCGAGCTGGTGAACTGCTCCTCGTCCACGGCGGATCGAGCGGTATTGGCACCCACGCCATTCAGCTCGCCCACGCACTCGGCGCCCGCGTCGCCGTCACCGCACGTACCGCGGCCAAGCTCGATCGATGCGCCGGGTTCGGCGCCGACATCCTGATCAATTACGCCACAGACGATTTCGTTGAGGTGATCACCGAAAGCGGAGGCGCCGACGTCATTCTCGACATCATCGGCGCAAAGTACCTGACGCAGAACATCTCTGCGCTGCGCACCGGCGGCCGCCTGGTCATCATCGGCATGCAGGGCGGCACCAAGGCCGAGCTGTCGATCGCCGCGCTGATGGGTAAACGCGCGTCGGTGATCGGGACGACGCTGCGATCCCGACCGGTCGATGGGGACGGCGGCAAGGCCCAGATCGTGACGCACACGCGAACGCTGACCTGGCCGCTGATCGAGGCGGGCAAGGTGCTGCCGGTCATCGACAGCGTCTACGACCTCGACGACGCCGCGGCAGCGCATGATCGCCTCGACAGCGGCGAGGCGATCGGCAAGGTGTTGCTGCGCGTGGCCGCAGTCTGATCACTGATCACTGCAGTCTGATCACTGCAGACTGATCACCCAAGGCCGGTCACCCCCGGCGCCAAGAGCTGACGGCTCAGGCGAGCCCGTCCGGACAGGGTCGGGCCGAGGAGCCGTCGCGGATCTTGCCGAAGATGCGGCCGAGGGACTCGAATTCCTCGGCGCTGAGCACCTCGATGACATGCTTGCGAACCACCGCGTCGCGGATGTCGAGCTGTGCGCGCAGTTGGGCCCGTCCGTGGGCGGTGAGGCGGACCAGTCGGTGCCGGGCATCCGAGCGGGAGTGCACGCGTTCGAGGATTTCGTCGTCGATGAGGCGGGCGACCACGCGGGACACCGTGCTCACGCCGGCATGCATGGCCGCGGCGATCTCACTGATCCCGATCGACTCCCGGGCGGCGATGATCTCGAGCACCCGCATGTCATTGACCGAGACCCCCGCGGCGCTGAAGCCCGCGGTCACCTCGGCCATCAGGGCCCAGCCCCCGTCGACGAAAGCGCTCCACACGGCCAACTCAGCGTCGGACAGCCGCGCGGACTCCTCGGTGTTCACTTTCCACAAAATAGTGCACCAGAGCAGAACTTACTAACTCAGTGGGTCAGGCGACCGACAGAAGTTGTCCACTTCACGCCAGCGAACCGAGTGTCCGCACGAGATGATCGACTTCGTAAGGTGTCGAATACGGCCCGAGCCCGACGGTGACAGCTCCTCCGAAATCGCCGGCGCCCATCCGGGCGAGCGCACGGCTCGGTAGATCGGCGAGCGCACAGATTCCGTTGTCGGCAAGCCTGCGGACCACGGTATCGGCCCCGACGCCGTCGACGGCGAAGCTGACCAACGGCACCCGGTTGTCGCTCTTGCCGATCACCGACACATGATTGAGCTGGTCAAGCGAATTGACGAGGTAGAAACCGAGCCGCTGCAAATACTCGTTGACGCCGTCGAGAGCGGTCGTCAGCCGTCGCCGACGCTTACCCAGCGCAGTCTCGTCGAGACCCGCGAGATGCTCGACGGAAGCGACCAGACCGGCGAGCAGAGCGCCCTGATGCTCGTCTATCTCGAGCCGCTCGGGCCCCACCGCATGCGGATCCGATGACATCGTGTTCAACCGGTCGATCGCGCGCGGCTCGGCGAAGACCATCGCCGCCATCCGCGGCCCACCCCACCGTTCGGCGGACACGACGACGACGTCGGCGCCGAGTTCGTCGATGTCGAGCGGAAGGTAGGGCGCGGCGCTCGACGCGTCGACGACGACCATCGCGCCGACCTCCCGCGCCCGCGCGGCGATGTCGCCGACATCGGTGAGGGTGCCCAGCGTCGACGAGGCCAGCGGAACCGCGACGACGGCGGTGTGCCGGTCGATCAGATCGTCGTACTGCCAGGTCGGCAGTTCTCCGGTTTCGACGTCGATTTCGGCCCACCGCAGCGTGCCACCGACGCGGTCGACGACGCGCACCCACGGCAGGATGTTCGGCTCGTCGTCCTGGCGGCTGACGACGACGTTGCCCGACAGCCATGTGTTGGGGTTGATCGCCTCGGCGAGCGTCCACAGCAACACCGAACGCGACGGTCCGAGGACCACGCCGGAGGCCTGCCCGGCAACCAGATCGGCGATGGCCCGGCGGGCGCCGTCGAGGGCTTCGGCGGTCTCCCGCGCCGCCGGATACCGGCCCCGCGCCGACGCCCCGAGCTGTCGGAATCCGCGGGACACCGCGGAGGCCACCGAGTCCGGGATCACCATCCCGGCCTGCGGATCGAAGCGAATCCAGCCGTCGCCGAGCGAGGGAAAAAGTCCACGCGCATGGGCGACGTCGAAGGGCATGGCCCCACGATAGACGCGGCCTGCGCGCCGATCGGCGGGTATCCGATGACCGGTTCCGTGCGTTGGCCGCAAGCGGGTTGGGCACAATGGAGAACATGGTCATAGACGGCAACAATGCGAATCCCTTTGCCACCCCCGATCGCGACGGAGCGTCCGAGACCGACAACGATTCGGTCGTCGTCCTGGGTGCCGATTCGCCGCTGGGTACCCAGGCTGCGTCGGAAGACTCCTCCTCGGAGTCCTCTGACGGATCCAACGTCGCCGACATGGTCGAGCAACCGGCGAAGGTCATGCGGATCGGCACGATGATCAAGCAACTGCTCGAAGAGGTCCGTGCGGCTCCGCTCGACGAGGCGAGCCGTAACCGGCTGCGCGAGATCCACGAGTCGTCGATCCGCGAACTCGAGGACGGGCTGGCACCGGAGCTGCGCGAGGAGCTCGAGCGGCTGGCCCTACCGTTCACCGACGACACCACCCCGTCCGACGCCGAGCTGCGGATCGCCCAAGCCCAGCTCGTCGGCTGGCTCGAGGGGCTCTTCCACGGCATCCAGACCGCCCTGTTCGCCCAGCAGATGGCCGCTCGCGCTCAACTCGAGCAGATGCGTCAGGGTGCGCTGCCCCCGGGGATGACACCGTCGGCGGGCGGACACGGCAGCACCGGCCAGTACCTCTGATCGGCACCTCTGAACGCCGGCGGTGGGCCCGGCGCTTGTATGCTGTGGCCTCGTGTCAGCCGAAGTGATGCAGGGGCGGGTCCCACCGCCGCCCACAGGTGCGACGTCGCGGTCCATGCGCCGGGCGTTCGACGACCTGTCGGCGGGTCTGAACGCCCGCGAACTGTGGCTGCATCTCGGGTGGCAGGACATCAAGCAGCGCTACCGCCGCTCGTTGCTCGGTCCCCTGTGGATCACCATCGCCACCGGTGTCACCGCGGTCGCGATGGGCCTGCTCTACGGCGAGCTGTTCCACATGGACATCAAGTCGTTCCTGCCGTACGTGACGCTCGGGTTCATCTTCTGGAACTTCATCCAGAACTCGATCCTCGAGGGCGCCGAGGTGTTCTCGAAGAACGAAGGACTGATCAAACAGCTCCCGTCGCCGGTGAGCGTGCACGTCTACCGGATGGTGTGGCGTCAGCTGATCATCTTCGCCCACAACATCGTCATCTACATCGCCATCCTGATCATCTTCCCGCAGCCGCTGAATTGGACTGCCCTGCTGGTGATCCCGGCGATCGCGCTGTTCGTCATCAACGGCGTGTGGGTGTCGATCGTCTTCGGCATCCTCTCGACCCGCTTCCGCGACATCGGCCAGCTGCTGACCACAGCGGTGCAGTTGGTGTTCTTCATGACGCCGATCATCTGGACCACCGAGAACCTCGGCAAGCAGACCGGAGAGAAGTCGGAGCGACTCAAACTCGTCGAACTCAACCCGATGTATCACTACCTCGACATCGCGCGCGGCCCGCTGCTCGGTGAGTCGGTGGCCTTCTATCACTGGGCGGTCGTGATCGGCTGCACGATCGTCGGCTGGCTGATGGCGTTGGCCGTGATGCGCAACTACCGCGCCCGCGTGGCCTACTGGGTGTGACCGGCGGAGATAAGGCGACAACCATGGCGACCAGCAAGAGCACCGTCCGGGTGGACACCTGGGATGCGTGTGTCGACTTCCCGATTTTCGACGCCAAGACGCGCTCGCTGAAGAAATCGGTGATCGGTGCGGCCGGCGGCGTGATCGGCGCCAATGCGTCGAACGTGATCGTCGTCGAGGCCCTCAAGAACATCAATCTGCATCTCGAGCACGGCGATCGCGTCGGATTGGTCGGGCACAACGGCGCGGGCAAGTCGACGTTGCTGCGACTGCTGTCGGGGATCTACGAGCCGACGCGCGGGCACTGCCAGGTGACCGGCCGCGTCGCGCCCGTCTTCGACCTCGGGGTCGGCATGGACCCGGAGATCTCCGGCTACGAGAACATCATCATCCGCGGCATGTTCCTGGGACTGACCCGCAAGGAGATGCTCAAGAAGACCGACGAGATCGCGGAGTTCTCCGAGCTCGGCGACTACCTGAACATGCCGCTGCGCACCTACTCCACCGGTATGCGGGTGCGACTCGCCCTCGGCGTGGTGACCAGCATCGATCCAGAGATCCTCATCCTCGATGAGGGCATCGGCGCCGTCGACGCCGAGTTCATGAAGAAGGCGCGGACCCGCCTCGAGGCACTCGTGGAGCGCTCGGGCATCCTCGTCTTCGCCAGCCACTCCAACGAATTCCTCGCCCAGCTGTGCGACCGCGCCCTGTGGATCGATCACGGCGAGGTGCGCATGGACGGCGGCATCGAGGACGTGGTGAACGCCTATGAGGGTCCCGAGGCGGCATCGCATGTGCGTGAGGTTCTCGACGGCCTGAAGAAGGAAGCCGACACCGCCGAATGAGCATGCGCGACAAGATCGTTGCGGTCGTCGTCACCCATCGGCGCGCGGAGCTGCTGGCCGCATCACTGTCGGTCCTCGCCACGCAGACCCGGCCCGTCGACCACATCGTCGTCGTCGACAATGCCGATGAGGCAGCGGTCGCCGAACTCGTTGCTGCTCAGCCTGTTCCGACAACATATCTGGGGTCCGCGCGGAATCTCGGTGGGGCGGGCGGTTTCGCGCTGGGCATGCTGCACGCACTGGCCCTCGGCGCCGACTGGGTGTGGTGCGCCGACGACGACGGCCGACCCGAGGGGCCCGAGGTCCTCGAGATCCTACTGGGCTGCGCAACCCGCCACGACCTCGCCGAGGTGTCACCGGTGGTCGTCAACATCGACGATCCGGATACCCTTGCATTTCCGCTTCGACGCGGAATCGCCTGGCGGCGTAAGCGTTCCGAGCTGTTCGAGGGCGGCGAGGACAGCGGCGACGATCTGTTGCCCGGCATCGCGTCGCTGTTCAACGGAGCCCTGTTCCGCGCGGACACGCTGGACATGGTCGGCGTGCCGGACCTGCGTCTGTTCTTCCGCGGTGACGAGGTCGAGATGCATCGCCGGCTGCAGCGGTCCGGTCTGCCATTCGGAACCTGTTTGACCACTGCGTATCTGCACCCCTACGGCTCCGACGAGTTCCGGCCGATCATGGGCGGTCGGATGCACACCCAGTACCCGGACAACCCGACCAAACGGTTCTTCACCTACCGCAATCGCGGCTACCTGATGAGTCAGCCCGGGATGCGCAAGCTGCTCCCGCAGGAGTATGCGCGATTCGGCTGGTACTTCCTGGTGCAACAGCACGACGTCAAGGGCTTCTCCGAGTGGCTGCGCCTGCAGCGGCTCGGCCGACGGGAGCGGTTCGTCCGGCCGGAGTGAGGGGTGATTCACCCCGGTTTGTCGACCCCGATCAAGCTCTCTCGCGCCGTTAGCGCTGCCCTCCTCGAACCTTGCCCCACAAAACTAGAACATGTTCTACTGTGGAGACGGACCACAACGGGCTATTCGGGAGTAGAACATGCGTTTCACCTTCGCCGAGGCGATGACCGATCCGGCCTACTACGCGCCGCTGGCGCAGGCCGCCGAGGCAGCGGGATATGCGGGGTTCACGATTCCGGACTCACTCGCCTACCCCGAGGAGTCCGACGCGACCTATCCGTACACGCCCGACGGCAACCGGGAGTTCCTCGAGGGCAAGGCGTTCATCGAGACCTTCATCGAGGCGGCCGCCCTGGGAGCGGTCACTTCGACGATTCGCTTCACACCGTTCGTGCTCAAGCTACCGGTCCGCCCGCCGGCCCTCGTCGCCAAGCAGGCGAGTTCAGTTGCGTACCTGACCAACAACCGGCTCGCGCTCGGGGTCGGCACGAGCCCCTGGCCCGAGGACTACGACTTCATGGGGGTCGACTTCCGCAGGCGCGGAAAGCGCATGGACGAGTGCATGGACATCTTCCGTGGGCTCACCTCCGGGGAATACTTCGAGTTCCACGGCGAGTTCTACGATATCCCGAAGATCAAGATGGCCCCTGCGCCAACCGAACCGATTCCTCTGCTCGTCGGCGGTCACGCCGATGCCGCACTGCGTCGAGCGGTGGTCCGCGGCGACGGCTGGATGCACGGCGGTGGGCCGCCCGAGGAACTCGACGCCCTGCTGGACAAGATCACCGACATCCGCAAGGCCGAGGGAAAACTCAACGACCCCTTCGAGATCCATGTCATCTCACTCGACGCGTACACCGTCGATGGCTGTAAACGCCTGGAGGACAAAGGCATCACCGACGTCATCGTCGGCTTCCGGTTGCCCTACATCGTCGGCGACGATACCGAACCCCTGCAGAAGAAGCTCGATCACCTGAACTGGTACGCCGACAACGTGATCGCCAAGGTCAACTGCTGAGGGCAGCGATCACCTCTTCCGCACGCCGGTGACGATTCTGGTCATATCGTCGAGAAACCGCTCGAGGAGCCGCAGTTCGGCTTGATCGTAGTCCTTCAGTATCTCCACCGCCGGAACGATGAGCGGTCCGAAGAAGCCGCGACCGACCGCTCGCGCATGTTCGGTCACCCCGACGAGTATCCGGCGCCGGTCGTCGCGATCCGGTGTTCGCACGACCATCCCGGCTCGCTCGAGCCGATCAAGAATCGCGGTGACTGTCGCCGAGTTGAGTCCGCCAAGGGTCCGGCCGAGCACCGCCGGCGTGGCCACCCCGCCGTCGCGTTCGGCCTCCAGCAGAATGATCAACGCCCGCAGATCCGTGGAGTGAAGTCCCTCGGATTTCGCGAACTGCGCTCCGAATAGGTCCAATTCGACCGTCAACGCTCGCAGATCACGGATGAGTCGATACTCCGGTCGCGAATCGTCGAGGTTCTCGTCGCGGGCCACCGCTCGACAGTACCTCATCAATCAATTACCTTGATCATCAACTTAAACGATCTTTGAGAGGATCGATATGGTTGATGCACACGCGTTCACCTCAACCCATGCCGGTCGCGAATTCTTTGACCACTACCAAGCCCTGCGTGACCGCTGGCCGACAGATACCACCGACGCCGATCTGCCGTCCCGATTCGGCACGACTCGCACGACGTCATGGGGCCGCGGAAACGGCGAGGATCTTGTACTACTGCCAGGATCCGGTGCGACACTGACGGAATGGTTCGCCGTCGCCGAACCTCTGGGCGAGCATCGGCGATGTCACGCCGTGGACTTCATCGGAGACCCCGGGCTCTCCGTCCCCGGACGCGACCGCATCCGGTCGGTCGACGATGTTCTCGAGTGGCTCCAAACGACGCTGGCTTCTCTGCGCGCAGCCCGTCCGATCCTCGTCGGCCACTCCTATGGCGCGATGGTCGCCCTGGCCTTTGCACTCAGACATCCGGAACAGCTGAGCGGACTGGTGCTGCTCGATCCCAATTCATGTTTTGGTCCAATGCGGATGCAATACCTCGTCCACGCAGTACCGATTCTGCTGCGGCCGAGTCGCTCTCGGCAGCGGAAGTTTCTCGAATGGGAAACCGGCGGTGCCGCGTTGGATCATCAGTGGCTCGAATTGTCAGCGATCGGCGCCGCGCACTTCCCCTCTACTCGACCACGCGTCCCGCGTCGACCGAAGTCGGCGACGCTGGCTGGGTTGGCGGTACCGGTGTCGGTGATCCTCGCCGCAAACAGCAGAGTCCACGACGTCGGCAAGATCGCCGACGCTGCCCGAAACTCGCTGCCTCACTGCGATATTGACATCATCGATGGGGCCACGCACCACTCACTTCCTATGTCGCCACAGCCGGCCGTCACCACGGTGCTCACTTCCGCGTGCACCCGGTTCGCCGGTGGGTGACCCGCGGAGCGTCGAACCGTTGCAACTCGAATGCCGACAGGCCCCTATCACACCCCACCGACATAAAATTTCAGTTGGGCCGGGCACTCAATCCCGTTGTCCACAAGCATCTTTCCCTCCACAAGTCTGTCGAACACCCTTGCACTAATTCATATGTTCGAGTAGAGTAGAGCCATCACACCGATCAGCCGCTGGGGAGGGCCCATGATCGACACCACCACAACTCTTGACATCAACGATATTGACGCTGAGGCGGTCTTCGCCGATATCGTCAGCCGACTCAGCGACTTGCAATGGAATCCGGAGATGACCGGACCGCAGGCGTTCGGCGCGATGAAGCAAGTCCTGTTGTTGCGGAACCTGGTTGATCACCACGCCACCACCCTCACCGGCGAGATGGACCGACTGGGCGTCGCCGACCACAAAACCACCCGACTCCGGGAGTTGTTGATCAGCATGGGTTTCGCACCCGCCGTCGCGGGTCGGTACGTGCGGCTCGCTGCCACCACCGATATCGATCTGTTGTCGGCGCACGCGGCGGACGGGTCCATCTCGTCCGAACACGCCGACGCCATCGTCCGCGGGTTGGCGCACATCGACACCCGATGCCCCGAACCTTTGGACACCGTGCAACGGTGTGAATACCTCCAAAAGCTGCTGTCGCACTACTTTGCCGGTTTCACCCCCGCCGAGATCAACACCTACGCGCGACAGCTGGGGAACGAGTTGGCGGCCGAGACACCCGGTGGGTTACCGGCCGCCGAGGACAAGAAGATCAACTCCTACACCGACCGCATCACCGACGACGGCCGGTTGGAGATCTCGGCGAACCTCGACATCATCGCGTGGGAGAAAACCAGAACTCTGATGGAAACCTTGTCGGCGCCCAAACCTCAACCCGACGGCTCCCCCGATCCGCGGACACCCGAACAGATCTGCGCGGCCGCATTCGAAACGATCGTGGAGTTGGCAGCACAAGGCTTGGCGGACACCACCTTCTCGGCCAAACCCACCAACGGGCTGTTGTGGACCTGGTCTGCGGACAACCCCGCGCTCGGCGGCGATTTACAGAACATGGGTGCCATCACCGAAGCCACCGCCAAACTGCTGTCGTGCGACACCACCATCACCAAGATCATCCTCAACACCGACGGTGTACCCCTCGACGTCGGACTCAAAGAACGGCTGTTCACTCCCGGGCAACGGAAAGCGTTGTTGGTGCGGGATCGTGGGTGCATCAAATGCGGTGCCCATGCCGGACGCTGCCAAGGACACCACGTGCGGCACTGGAGTGAGGGTGGTCCCACCGACCTCGACAACGGTTGTCTACTGTGCAGCAGTTGTCATGATGATGTGCACCACCACGGATGGGACATCATCATGGGCTTCGACCGACACCCCTGGCTGATCCCGCCCGCCAGCGTCGATCCGCAACGACGACCAGTGCCGTCCTATCACCGACGCACCATGCGACTCGATGACGTGGCAGCCTGACCTGCACTGCCCCACTACCTGATTCCCTGCACCCGGCCTGGCCGGGACCGCATCTGTTGTTTGAGAACTCCATAGTGATAATCCCATCCCGATGGTCGATGTGTTCGTGTGCCCGTGGCCCGGAAGCCCTTCGACACAAGGGGTCTCGAGGCCCGGCGCCAGGGGCGCCGTGCACCTCGACCATCGGGATGGGACGGCCGTCGGGCAGGTAGGGTGGGGCATCACAGATCGCTGGTCGAGGTGCGAGCCGCGTGCGGCGAGCCTCGAGACCACCTGCGGCAGAGCTGGAACCGGACCACTGTGGACCGGAAGCCTGTCGGCACAAAGGGTCTCGAGGCTCGTCGCTGGCGCTCCTCGGCACCTCGACCATCGGATGGGAAGGGCCGTCGGGTGGGAGGACCGTCGGGTGGGAGGGCGTCAGCATCATTCGATCGCCGTCGACTCCCTCAATCGCTGGTCGAGGTGTGAGCCACGTGCGGCGAACCTCAAGACCGACTGAGCGATGGGAAGAAGCGTGCCCGGGCGTTCGGTCCCGCTCAGCGCTGCATGCGCACGACCTGCGAGTGGTTGAACTGCGTGCGGCCGGTGATGTGGAGTCCGGCGGCCGAGATCTCTCGGTAGAGCTCCGAATTGGTGAAGTGGAACGGTTGGAAGAACCAGTCCGACATGCCGCCGGGGTAGAGCACCGATGCGCGTGAACGTTCACCGTCGGTGACCACCCACATCACCGCGCAGCCCTGCGCGAACACTCGGTACGCCGACACCGGCTTCGGGACGTCCCACAGTCGGCCCGACTGTGCGGCATCGATTTTCGGTCCGATGTCGCGAAGGACGGCGAAATCACCCGGCTTGGTCTGCAACACCACCCGCTGCGACTCCGGACTCCACGACGGCGCTCCATCGAAGGCGACGCAATCCCCTGGAGCGGCGTGAGCACCGATGTAGTCACCCACGGCGGAGAAATCGGTACCGCCCATACGGCCGTACGGGCCACGCTGAGCAAGGTATTCCGGTGTCGCGGCAGCTGCGAGCGCCACCAGCACGACCACGGTGATCCAACGGTTCTCGCGGGCCACCGTCCTCGCCGACCACGCCAGCAGAAGGGCAAGGGCGGGCACCGTGAACACCAGATACCTGGGGGCATACAACTGGGTCCCGGTCCACGAGATGACGAAGACCACCGCCGCCGGAATCAACAGCCAACACCAGGCGAGCGCGAACAGCCCGGCGCGCTCGACCGACCACGTCAACACCGCCGCCACGAGCGCGACGGCCACCACCACACCGGCGACGATCAAATACGGCCACGACCCGACGAAGAACTCCCACAGGGCGTAGGTCACCACCCGCTGCACCGACATCTCCGGAATCCACGAGATCTGCGCACGCTGTCCGTGGACCCACCAGGCGAACGGTGACACGAGGATCATCACTGCGATCACCGTGGCACCGAAGCCACGAAATGCGCTGCGCTGCCGCAACACCAGGTAAGCGGCATGCGCGGCGAGCAGGGTGACCGCGAGAAAGAACCACACCACTGCGACGATCGCAACGACCCCGTAGCCCGACCACCACCATCGGCCACGATCGGCGGCCGCGACGAGCAACCAGGTCAGCACGACCGCCAAGAACAGCGTGCCCGCATAGGACCGGGCCTCGCTGCCCGCCCACATCACCCGCGGGACGGTGAGGAGCACCAGCCCGGCCATCACCCCGAAGGGCAGGTCCCACAAGCGATTCGCGAGCACAACCAACGCCGCGGCGGCCGCACCGACCGCGATCGCCGACGGGAAACGCACCGAGAACTCCGACAACCCGAAGAGCGCCGTCCACGGCTTGAGCAGGAGATAGTACAGGGCGTGCACACCGTCGGTGTGGTGCACGAGCGAAAACAGTTGCGCGTAGCTGCGATCGACCGCCGAGACGGTGGCAGCTTCGTCGTACCAGAACGATGGACGCCACGACCCCAGCGCCGAGAGCAGCACACCGACCACACCGACGACCGAGCAGGCGACGAGTAGTCGCCGCCGGTCGGTGCGTGGCGCCTCAGTCGCCGTCGAAAAGTCGTTGCCAGTTCTCATGACTCGTGAGTTCCGGCAGCGCCGCCTGCCATTGCGCGGCCAACGCCGGTGCATTCTTACGCAGGTCCAGGCACAGCGTGGCGAGCTCGCGAAGCTGTCGCACTGCGATCTGCTTGTCACGCCGACGGATTCGGACGCCGGTCTGCGACGCGTCGGTGACGATCGCCTCCGCGAACAGACCCACATGCCACCAGCGAGCGCTGTGTGCCGGGATGGCCACCCGCCCACCGCCGACACGACCGAGCACCTGCTGAACCACCCGCTTGACCATCACCTGGTCGAGCTTGTTGTCCTGCGGTTCATGGCCTTTGGTGACGATACGCGGGTCGCCGACCAACCCTTCGACGGCTTCGTGGCGCACCGTGTCCGGATAGTGCGAGCGCAGCTCCGACAGCTCGGCGAGTTTGGTGCGTCCACCGTCGGCGAGTATCGACGGGCCGGACATGAAGTCGCGCACCGCAAGCAGGAATGTCTCGGCCAGTCCGTACTGCATCGAGACGATGTGCCCGGTGATCTCGCGGGCCACGGTGGTGGCGACCTCCGTCGGATCGAACCGACCGTGGATCGAGGCGACGATCAGCGCGTTCCGCCAGCTGAAATATCGCGACCAGTCGTCGTAATCCTTCAGGTGGAAATCGGCATGCCACACACCGGCATTGGGCAGCGTCACCGTCGCGAACCCGGCCTTGCGGGCCCGGATGCCGAATTCGATGTCGTCCCATTGGAAGAACAGCGGCAACGACAGTCCCGCGGCCACCACTGCCTCGGCCGGCAACAGACACGTCCACCAGCCGTTCCATCCGGCGTCGCTGCGCGCATCCTGATGCTTCTTGAGCGCGTTGAGCCCCGACTTGCCGAAAGCACCGGGAGTTCCGGCCTTCAGCTCGTCGAGAGCCTCCCACTCGCTGGTCATGTGCACGCGATAGGTCTCCGACAACAACAGCATCTGCGCGCCGACGATGACCGGGCGGGACGCATTGTTGGCCAGCGCCGATAGTCGCACCACCGACTCCGGCTCGCAGAGGATGTCGTCGTCCATGACGACGATGTCGGTCTCACATTCGCCGGTCTTCGTCAGCTCGTGGATACCGCGGTTGAATCCTCCCGCACCACCGAGATTCGGCTGGATCAGGTACTGAAGCCTGGGCCCCAGAACATCTTTGACCTTCGGAAAGTCTTCGTGGGCGTCGACGCGCGCGGTGCCCTGGTCGACGACGTACACCGAGTCGATCAGGTCCAGCGCCACCGGGTCCGAGGCCAGGGTGAGTAGCGTCGAGATGGCGTCGGCGGGGCGGTTGTGCGTGCACATCACCACCGACATCAGCCGGTTGCGCTGCGGCCGCGGCACCGACCACGTCACCTCCCGGATCCGTGCACCACCACCGATTGCGGTGGCGTCGAACCAGATTGCGCCACCGTCGACGAAGCGCCGGACATCGAGATCGAGAACCGCCCGGCCACGACCGGTCACCTCGACGGCGTCGATCGGACGCCACCGGCCGCTCGGATCGGAGGCCTTGACCTCTACTCGCAACAGCGCATCGGGCGCACACTCGTGATCGAACTCCAGCCGGACCGACGAGACCGTGGTGTAGCGCTGCCAGTAGCTTGCGGCGAAACGGCCGAAATACGTGTTGGTACTGAGGATCGCACCGGGCTCCATCCGGACCGCGGTCCGATCCGAACGCACCAACGCAGCGTTGGCGTCGACGTACATCCCCGGAACCACACGGGGATTCGGCCCCGCGAACAGAGTTCGCTGTACCAACATCCGGTCATTTTCCTGCTGCATCGGCCCTCGATATTCGGTGGACGTGGCGAGTTGCGGTCACCCCAACCCGAACCGAGACTAGCTCACAGCGAACCATCAGCGACGCGCCCGACACGACGTGTCCGTTGCTGCCACACACTGTTCATCGCGGCCCCGACCACCCACCGTTACCGATCGAGATCGGCAAGCGCCGCTCCGGCAGCGTGAAACCCGCACATGCCGTGCACACCACCGCCCGGCGGGGTCGACGACGAGCACAGATAGACCCCGCGAACGCCGGTACCGTACGGCCGCACCGTAACCCGAGGCCGTGCCACGAGGTGCAGCAGATCATTCGGTCCGCCTCCGATGTCACCGGCTACGTAGTTCGGATTGTCCTGTGCCAGTTGGGCGGGCGAGGTGACGCGCATGTCGACGATGCGTTCGGCGAAACCCGGCGCAAATCGTTCGATCTGCGCGGTGATCGCCTCGGCCGCCGGACCGTCGTATCCGGCGGGCACATGGGCGTATGCCCACAACGGACGCAACGTGCCGGCCGCTCGACCCGGGTCGGCGAGCCACTGCTGTCCGACCAGGGTGAACGGCCGTTGCGGCATCCTCCCGGCGAGCACCTGTCGTTCGGCGTCGGCGATCTCGGTGTAGGTCCCGCCGAGGTGAACCGTGCCGGCACGCTCGCAGCCCGGTGCGGTCCAGCCGACCTCACCGTCGATCACGTAGTCGACCTTGAACGCCGCCGCACGCGGTCGTCGGCGCCCGAAGGTGCGGCGTATCCGACCGGGCATCGCATCGCCGACGATCTGCGCGGCGGCCTCCGGCAACACGTCGAGCACCACGACGTCGGCGTCGGCGAGATCGGCGCGATCACGGACGTGCACGCCGGTGCGAACGTGGCCACCCAGATCACCCAGCAGCGCCGCCAGCGCCGCGGTGATCGACGACGAGCCACCCTGCGCGACCGGCCACCCGTGGCGATGCCCGGCGGCGACGAGCATCACGCCGGCTGCCGACGACCCCGGCCGGTCGAGCCGGGTGAAGCCGTGCGCGGCCATCCCGGTGAGCAGCGCACGCGCCTGCGGGGTGCGCAGGTAGCGCGCCAGGATCGTTGCGGGCGGCAGCACCCGCAGGGCCGTGCGCGCGAGGACCAGCGGATGCCGTGGCAGGTGCGCGACGGGCCGCAGGATCTCCGAGGCGACGTCGTCCATTCGCGCTGCGAGCGGGCCGAACAGCGCGTTCCACCGCGCACCGTCGGCACCCAGCGCCCGCGCGGTGGCATCGAGATCGCGGTACAGCAGTCCGGCGGTGCCGTCGTCGAGGGGATGGGCGCAGTCGATCTCCGGCCACCGCCACCGCAGCCCGTACCGCTCCAGCGGCAACGATGCGAGGTACGGCGAGGCCACCCCGAGCGGATGGAACGCCGAGCAGTGGTCGTGCAGGACACCCGGCCGCATCAGCTCGCTGCTGCGGGTTCCCCCACCGATGTCCGTGGCCGCCTCGAGCACCTCGACGTCGAGCCCGGCCTGGGCCAGGCGGACGGCGGCGGCCAGCCCGTTCGGGCCGGAACCGACGACGACCGCGCGAGTCATTTGATCTTGAAGATCACCGCGTGCTGGACGATGAAGTTGATGATCGTCGCCAAGCCTTGCGCGATGACGTAGGCGAGCAGGCTGTAGAGCAGTTCCTCCGGCCACAGGTGCGACAGGAAGGTGTAGACACCGACGTTGACGACGAACGTCACGCAATAGAGCACGGCGACGGCAACGAAGCGGGCCATGCTGGGTTCGGCGCGGAAGGTCCAGCGCCGATTGAAGATGTAGGCGGTGGTGGTTCCGCAGACGAAGCCGACCGCCTTGGCGAATCCGGCCGGCACCCCGAGCCCGTACTGCAGGATCGCGGTCAGACCGAAGTCGAGGATGCCCGAACCGACGCCGGTGACGATGAACCGGAAGATCTGCGTCGCCAGCGGGACGTTGGTGGACGCCTCCTGATCGTCGAGAGGCAGCTCGGGGACCATCGGCGCATGCCGGGTCGCGAAATCGTCGTGCCCGATCTCGTGCGGGCTCGTCTCGTGCGGGCCGTTCGGCTCACCGGGGATGGGGTCTGGCACGCTGCCACCCTAGACCCTCGGACACCGCGCCCGTTCAGAACTCCTCTTCGATGTCGGAGTTGCGGGCGGCGCCCTCCCCGCGGTCGAGTTCTTCGAGATCGGTGAGGTCGCCCGCGTCGAGTTCGAAGTCGAACAGATCGATGTTCTCGAGCTGGCGACCCTTGTGTGAGGACTTGGGCACCACGCCGATCTCCTGCTGTACCGCCCACCGCAATGCGATCTGCGTGGGCGACTTGCCGTACTTGCGGGCCAACCGGATGATCGTGGCGTCGCCGAGCATGCCCTCCTTACGCCCGGTCGGATGCCACGCCTGCGCATGGATTCCCTTGTCCTGCATGAACTGTCGTAGATCGCCGCGGGCCAGCGCCGGTGAGCACTGGATCTGGTTCACCTCGGGCCATCGCCCGGTCTCGTCGTAGAGCGCCTGCAGGTGGTGTTCACGGAAGTTGGAGACACCGGGCACCCGGATGAACCCCTCGTCGGCCAGCGTGAGCAGCGCTTTCCAGGAGTCGACCATCCGGCCCAGGCTCGGGCACGGCCAGTGGATCAGGTAGACGTCGATCCAGGACACCCCGAGCCGACGCGCACTCTCCTTGGCCGCAGTGATCGCCTCGTCGAAGCCCTGGTCGCCACCTCCGAGCTTGGTCTGCACGATCACCTCGGAGCGGTCGATCTGCGACTCCTCGATCCCCATGCCCACGCTGAGCTCGTTGGAGTAACGCGACGCGGTGTCGAGCAGCCGGTACCCGGAGTCGAGCGCGTGGGAAACCGCATGCGCGCACGGCATTCCCAACATGTCGAAGGTGCCGAGGCCGACCAGCGGCAACGCGAATCCGGACGCGAGGGTGACCGACGGTATGTCCATCTGCCCAGGATATGGGGCAAGACGGTGCCGGCGCCCGATAACCGGAGACGGCCCGACAACTCGGGATGGCCGGACAACTTCGAGACCAAGCCGCCACGGCGGGGAACCGATGGCGATAGGTTCGATCCATGTTCCACCGCCTCCGGCGCACCCGCCGTCTCACCCTCGCCTCTGTCGCCATCGCAACCCTGATCTCACTACCGGCGCTGGCCATCGCTCCGGCCCACGCCGACGACGACGCCACCCCCGCTCCGGTCACCTCCGGACTCGACGCCACCGGCTACTCCGGACCGATCGGTGCGCCCGGCACCCTGATCACGCAGGTGCCGTTGGCGTCGTCGGTGAACATCCCCGCAGCCGGTCGTGCCTACCGCGTCCTGTACTCGACGCGTGACATCCACGGACGCCCGGCGGTCAGCTCCGGCGAGGTGCTCCTGCCCAAGCGGCCCGCACCGGCCGGTGGATATCCGGTGATCGCGTGGGCGCACGGCACCACCGGCCTCGGTGACAATTGCGCGCCGTCGGTGCTGCCGCACAGTGACCGCGACGCCACCTACCTGGGCCATTGGCTCGATCAGGGGTATGCGATCGTCGCCACCGACTACGTCGGGCTCGGCACACCGGGCTTCATGAACTACCTGAGCGGGACCGCGGAAGCCCAGTCGGTGGTCGACTCGGTCCGCGCGGCGCAGCAGATGGATCTACCGCTGGCCAAGAAGTGGGCGATCGTCGGCCAGTCCCAGGGCGCCGGCGCCGCACTCAACGCCGCGCGCCGTGCGACGGCACTCTCGGCGGGTAGCGGACTGGACTACCGCGGGGTGGTCGCCACCGGCACCCCGGCCAACATCGAGCAGGTCGTGGCGCTCGGCGCGCCGGCCCCGGTCGCCCTGCCGACCTCGCTGAACATCTACACCGCCTACATCCTCGCCGGCTTCGCCGACGCCCGCCCCGACCTGAACGTGCCGGGCATCCTCACCCCGCAGGGACGGCAGATCATCGCGAAGGCCCGCACGCTCTGCTACGCGGAGATGCAACCGGTGGTCCAGGGCGTCACGCTCGGCGAGTTCCTCGCCAAGCCGGTCTCGTCGATCCCGAATGTGCGTGCGGCGCTGACCGAATACATGGGCACCCCGTTCTCGGGGTACGACCGGCCGATCTTCCTCGGGCAGGGACTCCTCGACACCGATGTGCCGGCCCCGTCGGCGTTGTCGTTGTACGCGCAGATGGTCGCGGCGGGCCAGCCCGTCGACTTCCACGTCTACCCGACGCAGGACCACTCGGGGACCGTGCTCGCCTCGATACCCGACTCCACCCCATTCGTCGCGCGAATCATGAAGTAGCCCACCATGACCGCCACGGCGACCTATGACGACGTCATCATCGGCGCCGGGCACAACGGGCTGACCGCGGCGGCCTACCTGGCACGGGCGGGCCGGTCCGTGCTGGTACTCGAGGTCGCCGACCATGTGGGCGGCGCGGCCATCTCGGCAATGGCGTTTCCCGGTGTCGCAGCACGGCTTTCGCGCTACTCCTACCTGGTGTCGCTGATGCCGCGCGAGATCATCGCCGACCTCGAACTCGACGTCGAACTGATCCGGCGACGGTATTCGTCCTACACGCCACTGCCGTCGAATCCCGCGAAGGGCCTGCTCGTCGACACCGCCGACGAGCAGGCCACCGCCGCCGCCTTCGCGCGCGCCACCGGCAGCGACACCGAATTCGGGGCGTGGCAATGGGTGTACGAGCGGATGGGCGAGATCGCGCGGCGCCTGTTCCCCACCCTCATCGAGCCGCTGCGTTCGGCCGACGAGATCCGCGCACGGGTGACCGACGGCGACTCCTCCCTTGCCGAACTGTGGGAGCTGCTCACCTGCCGGCCGCTCGGCGAACTCATCGAGCGGTACTTCGACGACGACGTCGTGCGCGGGATCGTCGCGACCGACGGGCTGATCGGCACCTTCGCCGACCTGCACGACCCCTCCCTGCGGCAGAACATCTGTTTCCTCTACCACCTGATCGGTGGCGGCACCGGCGACTGGGATGTCCCGGTCGGCGGGATGGGCGCGGTGTCGGGAGCGCTGTATCAGGCGGCGCTGGCCGCCGGCGCGGCGATCCACACGAACTGCCGGGTGGTCGGCGTCGACCCGGCCGACGGGACCGTCGAGTACGTGCGCACCGAGGCGAACGCCACCGAAGCGGGTGGGCATCGACAACGGATCGGTCGGGTGCGGGGCTCGATGGTGCATGCGGCGTGCGCACCGGTGGAGCTCAACACCATGCTCGACGACCCCGTCGACACCGAGCACGCGCCGCGCGGCGCCCAGCTCAAGATCAATCTGCTGCTCGACCGGCTGCCGGAGTTGCGCGACCCGAACGTCGACCCTCGGGCCGCGTTCGCGGGCACCTTTCACATCAACGAGTCCTACGGGCAACTCCACACCGCCTGGGCGCAGGCCCGCCGCGACGAGGTACCCGACGTACCGCCCTGCGAAATCTATTGCCACACACTGTCGGACACGTCGATCCTGGGCACCGACCTCGCCGGCAAACACACCCTGACCCTGTTCGGCCTGCACATGCCGCCCGAGGTGTTCGCCGCGCCCGGCGCGACGACCCACGCCGTCGAGGCCACCCTGGCGTCCCTGGATTCGGTTCTCGCCGAGCCGATCGCGTCGGTGATCGCGACCGACGTCCACGGCAACGCCTGCATCGAGGCCAAGACGCCGCGCGATCTCGAGGATGCCGTGGGCCTGCCCGGCGGCAACATCTTCCACCGCTCGCTGCAGTGGCCGTGGGCACCCGAGGACGCCGGCGTCGGCACCTGGGGCGTCGAAACGCGGCACCCGCGGCTACTGCTGTGCGGCGCCGGAGCCCGCCGCGGTGGCGGGGTCAGCGGTATTCCGGGACGCAATGCGGCGGCGGCCGTACTGGGCTGGTGAGGCACTCCGAGCCCGCCGACCCGCCCGGCACGTCGACGCGGGCGGGTACTCTCTACCCCGATGTCTACTGAAGAATTGCTGCCGATCACGACCCGCACGCTGGTCGGATGGTCGCGCACCACCCCCATCGAAGGGCATGTCCTCTCGACGCCGTATCCCGAGGTCATCGCCGAGGCAGTGGCCCGGGTCGCCGACGACAACGCCGACAAACCCGACTACCTCAAGCGTGGCGTGATCGCGCGCGGGCTCGGCCGCTCCTACAACGAGTCGGGCCAGAACTCCGGCGGCCTGACCATCGACATGACGCCGCTGACGCGCATCCACTCCCTCGACGAGGAGACCGGGATCGTCGACGTCGACGCCGGATTGTCGATCGATCACCTGATGAAGGTGGTCGTGCCACGCGGCTTCTGGGTGCCGGTGATGCCGGGGACCCGACAGGTGACCATCGGTGGGGCCATCGCGCATGACATCCACGGCAAGAACCACCACAGTATGGGCAGTTTCGGTGATCACCTCACCGAGATGCAGTTGCTCGTCGCCGACGGTCGGATTCTGACGCTCACCCCCGACGGTTCGTCCGACGATCCCGACGGCAGCATCTTCTGGGCGACGATTGCAGGGATCGGCCTGACCGGCATCGTGCTGCGCGCCAAGATCGCGCTCAAGCGCACCGAGACCGCGTACTTCTACGCCGACACCTTCACCACCAACAGCCTCGACGAGACGATCGACCTGCATCTCGGGCAGCGCTACGAGGACGGTTTCGAGTACGCGTCGGGCTGGTTCGACACCATCAGCGGACCGCCGAAGCTCGGCCGCGGCAGCTTCAGCCGCGGTAACCTCGCCACCCTCGATCAGCTTCCGGACAAACTCAAGCGCGACCCGCTGAAATTCGACCCGAAGCCGCTGATCACCCTGCCGAACATCTTCCCGCGGTACCTCGACAACAAGCTCGACTTCTCGCTGGTGGGAGAGTTCTACTACCGGCTCGGCTCCAACAAACGCAACATCATCGAGAGCCTGCCGCAGTTCTATCACCCGCTGGATCTGATCGCGGAGTGGAACAACGCCTATGGCCGCGGCGGCGGCTACCCGCGTGGCGGTGGCTTCACCCAGTACCAGTTCATCGTGCCGACGGGCAACGAGGCCGAGTTCAAGAAGATCATCACCGACATCCAGGCGTCGGGGCACGTCAGCTTCCTCAACGTGATCAAGCTGTTCGGCGACGGCAACCGCGCGCCGCTGAGCTTCCCGTTCCGGGGCTGGAACGTCTGCCTCGACTTCCCGCTGCGCAAGGGGCTCGCCGAGTTCCTCAACGACCTCGACCGCCGCGTGATGGAGATGGGCGGGCGCCTCTACACCGCCAAGGATTCGCGGACCTCGGCCGAGAGCTTCCACAAGATGTATCCCGAGATCGATTCGTGGATCGCGACCCGGCGTGCGATCGACCCGAACGGCGTGTTCATGTCCGACATGGCGCGCCGCCTCGAACTCGCCTGATCCCACTCCCCCACAACAGCTTTCCGTAGCTGTCGACACCAGAGAGATTCGTTCATGTTCAACGCCGTTGGCGCCCCGCAATCCATCCTCGTCCTCGGTGGCAGTTCCGAGATCGGTCTGGCGATCGCGGGTGAATTCCTCACGCGCGGCCCGGCACGCGTCGTCCTGGCCGTGGTGCCCGGCGACCCGGCCGCCGATGCCGCCGTCACCACCGTGAAGTCGGCCGGCGCCACCGAGGTCGAGGTGATCGACTTCGACGCACTGAAGCCCGAGACCCACCCCGAGGTCATCGACAAGGCCTTCGCCGGCGGCGACATCGACCTGGCGATCGTGGCGGCGGGCGTGCAGTTCGACGACGAGGCCGTCTGGCAGGACCACAAGAAGGCCGTCACCGAGGTGACGATCAACTACACCGCCGCCGTCAGCGTCGGCGTCCTGCTCGGCGAGAAGTTCAAGCAGCAGGGTCACGGCCAGATCGTCGCCATGAGTTCGGTTGCCGGCGAACGGGTTCGGCGCTCCAACTTCCTCTACGGCTCGTCCAAGGCCGGACTCGACGGGTTCTACCTCGGTCTCGGTGAGGCGCTCGCCCCGTCCGGTGCCCACGTGCTGGTGGTTCGGCCCGGCCAGGTCCGCACGCGGCTGTCGGCGAATGTTGCCGAGGCTCCGCTCACGGTCAACAAGGAGGACGTCGCACGCGCCGTCGTCGCCGGCGTCGACGCCCACAAGGAGATCATCTGGGTGCCAGGGCCGTTCCGGTTCATCATGATGGGGCTGCGCCACGTGCCGCGGAAGGTGTTCCGCAAGCTGCCGGTGTAGTTCACGGGTCGGCTCGTCGGGTCGCGGTGGCCCGCATCAAGTACCAGCCTGCCACCGCGGCGCACCCCGACACCACCAGCAAGGCGCCGAAGGCGACCTGAAATGCGTTCTGCGGGTCGGCTACTCGCGTCGCGATGAGCACGGCGAAGATCGCGCCGGCGAACGAACCACCCACCCGTTGCAGCACGTTGACCTGCGTGACCCCGTCGGGAAGCTGATCGGTGCGCACCGCCTTGTACGCGGCGACCCCGGCCGGCATCGCGGTGAGCGAGACGGCCGCACCGAACACCACGAGCAGGGGCTGCACGACGACCAGCGGCGCGGTCGTCGGCAACACCGTCAACGCGCCACTGCCGACCATCGCAAGGAATCCACCTGCCAGCGCGACCGGCCCGGGACCGTATCGATCGATCCAGCGACCGGTGAACGGCGCGCACACCGCGGTCGCCAGTGCGGCGCCGAGCAGGTTGAGTCCCGTGGCCAGCGCATCGAGGTCTCGGGCCAATTGGAAGTACAGAGTGAACACCAGTCCGCTGCCGAAGACCAGGGCGCCGGAGAACAATGCGGCGACGCTGCCCACCCGGAAGCCCCGCACGCCGTAGAGCGACAGATCCATCAACGGATTCTCGGCGCGGCGACTGACAACGACGAAGGCCACCAGGATCACCACCCCGGCGGCGAGCGCGGCACCGACGGTCGGCGTCAGCTTCCCGGCGTCGCCCCACTGCGTCATCCCGAACATCACCAAGGGCAGACCCGCCGTCGCGAGAATCACCCCGGACCGGTGCAGGCGAACCGCCGGTGTGGCCACTCCATGGGGAATCATCCTGCGCCCCAACACAACCCCGACCACGCCGATCGGGAGGTTGATCACGAACAACCAATGCCACGACAATCCCGTCAGGATCAGCCCACCCACGAACGGGCCGAGGGCCGGTGCGGCACCCACCACGATCCCCAGGGCACCCATCACGCGGCCGAGCCGCTCGGGCCCGACCACTTGACCGAGGATCGTCTGACCCGCGGGAATCAACACCCCACCGGCGAGCCCCTGCAGCACTCTCGCGGCGATGAGCAGGCCGATGCCGGGCGCCAGGGCGCACAGCGCCGATGCCACCGTGAAGGCGGCCAGCGCGTTCAACCAGATCACGCCGGTGCCGTGGCGACGGGCCAGCCAGCCGGCCACCAGCAACGAGAGTGCCAGTGCCAGAAGGTAGGCGGTCGCGACCCACTGCGTCTGTGACAGCGGCGCACCGAGATCGGCACCGATGTCGGTCAGGCCGACGTTGACCACCGACACGTCGAGTCCGGTGGCGAACGCACCGAGCACGATCACCCCGCACAGGCGCCTCGTGCGTCGGTCGAGCCGGGAGTCGGAAAGCGTTGCCGCACGGTCTGACCCACGTCTCATGCCGGCACCGACACCCGCAATGGACGCAGGGCCGCCGACCACTGTAGGAGTTCGTCGAGCATGCGCTCGAAGAGGCGGACGTGCCACTCGCCGGGCTGCACCGTTCCGGGCTCGGAGATGTCGTCGAAGGCGAAGTCGGTGAACAGATCGAGGGCGACCTGGGCGCGCACGCACGCCACCTTCACCTCGGACAGGGTCAGCCGCAGATGTTCGACCGCCCGGACCCCGCCGTTGAGCCCGAAGCTCACGAAACCTGCGGCCTTGTCGTGCCATTCGGCGTACAGATAGTCGATCGCATTCTTCAACGCCGGGGTCAGCGAGTGGTTGTACTCGGGGGTGACGATGATGAACCCGTCCGCCGCGGCGATCGCGTCGGCCCACCGTCGGGTGTGTTCGTGCCGGTAGTCACCGATCGCTGCGGGTTGCGGCTCGTCGAGGAGGGGCAGGTCGAACTCGGCGATGTCGATGATCGACACCTCGGCACGACCGGTCAGCGCCTCGCGGGCGAGATGCGCCGCCCATTCGGCGACCAGATACGACCGTCGTCCCGGGCGCGTGCTCCCGACGAGAACTGCCAGGCGTAGCGGTACCGAGTCCGACTGCTGTGTGGAGAGTGAGGGGGTCATGACCCCAAAGTACAACGATCATTGCACCTAGTGCAATGTTGATTGCACTTTCGATCGGTGGGACCATGTTCCGATGCGAGCAGACAAGCAGCGGGCGCTTCTCGACGGGGCGCTACGCGTCTTCGCCCGTGATGGTTACAGCCGCGCGAGCATCACCGACCTCGCAGCCGAGTCCGGGGTCTCGACGAGGACCATCTACAACCAGTACGGCGACAAGGAATCGCTGTTCAAAGCGGTGATCCTGGACAGCGCCACCCGGGTTGCCGAACTGCAGATCGCCACCGCCGACCGCCTCTTGGGCCGGATCGTCGAGCCGGAAGCAGATCTGATCGCCTTCGGTCGCCAATGGTCGACGACGGACCCCGCGGTGGAGACCCATTTCGCGATGGTCCGCCAGATCAACGCCGACGCCGCGCACATCGCGCCGGAGACGTTGCGCGCCTGGCGTGACGCCGGGCCGATGCGGGTCCGACACGCGATCGCCGAGCACCTCCGTCGTCACGCCGATGCCGGCATGTTCACCATCGACGACGCCGAGATCGCCGCGCTGCAGCTGATCATGCTCACCGCGGGGAGCGTGCAGGAACTCCCGGCAGTCCGCGGTCGGGACGACCCGGACACCGTCATCCGTGCCGGGGTCCGCACGTTCCTCGCGGCCTACGCCGCCCGGCCGCCGGGTGAGACACAGACCTAGCAGACAGACATCTGCGCGATCAGGCGCCGCAGCCGGGTGATCCGTGACCTGAGCGGCACCACGTCAACTCCGAGCCGGTTTCACCGAGACCCGTCGTGACCAGGATCTCCGTGCCCGCGGAATCGACTGTCGGCGTTGCGGTGAACGTCTGGCCGGTGGCCATACCGCCGACGCCGGCGCCCGACCTCTCGATCAACCCGGTGAGCGTCGCGGTGATCACGGCCCGGTCGATGGTCCAGGTGAATCCCCATTTCTCGCCGTCGACGGCGTTGGCACCCAAGAACACCGACCCGGTGGTGTGGTCGCCGTTGAACGTCAACGAACTCTCGTGACGTTGCCAGGCTCCGAGGTAGGCCGACGCACCGATACCGTGACCCGGCGGAAGGGGATTGGTGGTCGGCGGTCGGGTGCCAACGGGCGAGGCCGGCGCGTCCCCGATGGTGCTCACATCGGTACCGGTCACATCGGTGCTCGTCGCGACGGTACCGGTCACCGGTGCCGACGCACGCGTGGTCTGTGTCGCGGTCACGGTGACCACACTCGACGCCGACGCCCCGGTGCCGGTGTCGGCACACCCGGTCACCAGCGGTAAGGCCGCCACGGCGGCCACGACTCCTACCCACACCCAACGGTGGCGCATGACGAACCCCTATTCCTTGGCCGAGCAAAGTTGCGGACACGGATGTGATCGCCGTCATGGCCACGCCGGTTACCGTCGTCGGCCGGTTGACCGACCCGCGCGAAACCCCAACGGAGTGGGCTCTCAGGGCGCGCGCCGCTCCCATGCCTGATGCAGCAGGTCATCGACGAGCGCGTCGTCGGCGACGTCGAGATCGACCTCGAGAGCGGAAAGCTTCTTGCCCCAATAGAACTCGCGACAGGAGTCGGGATGACTCACCGCCTCCGAGCGGATGCCGTGTTCGTCGAGCATGACGCGCAAACGATTCGACGTCGGCAGGGTGGCGATGATCCGGCCGCCGAACCGGAACGACGGGAAGCCGTGGTGGTCGCGCTCGACCACATCGGGGAGGGCGAGCGCGAGGTCGCGGACGACGTCCTCGGCGGTCACGACCCCTCCAGCGGCGTGTGGAAGTACCAGAGGTGCCCTTCGAGGTCTCGCACGCCGTATTCGCGCACACCGTAGCGCTGATCGGTCGGCTCCTTGACGATCGTCGCGCCGTGCTCGCGGGCCCGCTCGTGGTGCGCGTCGACGTCGTCGACGGCGATGACGACCATGCTGCTGACCGCACCGAGCTCGCGCGGGGATCGATAGCCCTCACCACTGGGATGCAGCCCCAACGCCTGGTCTCCGGCGTAGACCTCCGCGTGTACCGCCGTCCCGTCCGGAGAGCGTTCGATCGGCCCCCCGGTCAGTCCGAACGTCTCGATCAGAAAGGCGTGCGCAGCAGGCAGATCGTCGTAGACGAGCAGCGTGGTGGTGCCGCGAACCGGTGAATCGAGCATGGTCATCTCCTCCATGATGGTGAACAGGTCGTCGGACGACGCGTGTCCTGAGTTGTCGATCACGTGCGTGATCGCCCGCAGGTGTGTGCTGAGGCGCGCGGTGGCTGCAAGAGCACGCTCGGTCTCTGCAGCGTGGCGGGACACCATCGCCGCCATGTCCCACTCGGGATCGTCGAGCAGCGCCCGGATGTCGGCGAGCCCGAACCGTAGCCGCCGCAGCGCCAGGATTCGGTACAACCGTGCGACGTTGTCGGGGTCGTAGAGTCGGTGCCCGCCCGAGGTCCGCCCGGAGGGCTGCAGCAGTCCGGACTGGTCGTAGTGCCGCAACGTCCGCACCGTGACGCCGGTCAACTCGGCGAGTTCACCGACCCGCCAACCGTGCTCACTAGCGCCGGGGGGCGTCGAACCGGTGATGTTCGTGCGGGTGGTCGCCATGGATACGAAGACTAGAAGCTGACGCCGCGTCCGATGCAAGCCTCGACGGTGAGCAGTTACCGACGCCGTCGACGTCCGGGTACCGGCGCTACTGCTAGAACTGGTGGCGTGACGTCAACGCAGAGCCCGGCCACCGACGCCCCCCGACCGCCCGCGGCCGCGGCCCGTCGCCGCGCGAATCCGCACGTCATCACCGTGATCGAGCTGGTCGTGGCCGTCGTGATCGGCGGAGTCGTCGCAATGGTCGGACTCAGGGTGATCGACGCCGTCCAGTGGCCCGCGTTCAATTCGTCGAACGTCACGCGGGCGTTGACCACCGTCGGTCAGGTGATCGCGGTACTGCTGCTCGTGGGCGCTACGATCCTCTATCGCTACGGCCGCTCGCGATGGCTGACCACGCTGGTGTCCACGGTCGGCGTGGCCGGGCTGGTCACCGCCACCCTCGGCATGCCGCTCGGTGCGACCCGGCTCTATCTGTTCGGTCTGTCGGTCGATCAGCAGTTCCGCACCGAGTACCTGACCCGCATGACCTCGAGCCCGCATCTGGCGGACATGACCTACGTCGATCTGCCGCCGTACTACCCGGCCGGCTGGTTCTGGTGGGGTGGGCGGTTCGCCAACGCGATGGGCCAGCCCGGATGGGAGGCCTACAAACCGTGGGCCATCCTGACGATCGCGGTGGCCGCCGCGATCGGCGTGGTGCTCTGGAACCGGATGCTCGGCGCCGACCGGGGCGTGGCGGTCGCATTGGCGGTCACGGTGACCACCCTGATGCAGGCCTCCCCCGAACCGTATGCGGCGGTGCTGATCCTGATCGGCATCCCACTGCTGATCCCGATGATGTATGGGTTGCGCGGACACGGACGTCTCATCGACGGCCCATCCGGACGGTTGCGGTCGGGGACCAGTTGGTGGGCGGTCGTCGCCGGCGGGGTGTTCCTCGGCCTGTGCGCCGCCTCGTACACACTCTATGCCGGACTGTTCGCTGGGGTTGCGGTCCTCATGGCGCTGGTGGTGATCGTCGTCGGGTGGCGTGGGGCGGCAAACAAGACCGTTGCCGCACAGGCGGTTTCCGCGGCCAGGCGGAGCCTGGTCATCGCGGTGGCGGTACGGCTGATCGTCATGGCGGTGATCTCGGGCCTGATCGCGCTACTGGTGTGGACGCCGTATCTGCTGGCGCGGCTGCGCAACGAACCGTCGAGCGGGGGCACCGCCGAGCACTATCTTCCCGGTCGCGGGTCGGTGCTGCCGCTGCCGATGTTCGAGTTGAGTCTGACCGGCGCGATCACGATGATCGGACTGCTGTGGATTCTGCTGCGGTTCCGGCAGCGCACGGTGGCACTGACTTTCGGGATCACCGTCGTCGGCATCTACCTGTTCTGCCTGTTGTCGATGCTGCGCACCGCCACCGGCTCCACCCTGCTCTCCTTCCGCCTCGAGCCGATCCTGATCGCGGTGCTCGCCGCTGCGGGCGTGCTGGGCGTCGTCGATCTCTCGCGCTGGGCGGTCGGGCGCTTCGGCGACATCCGCGTCGTCATCGGTGTGGTGGCGGCGATCGCGGCCGTGGCCATGGCGCAAGGGATTCCGGACTATCTCTCCAACGAGATCAACACCGCCTACACCGACACCGACGGCTTCGGGCAGCGCGCCGACCAGCGGCCGTCAGGCGCCGAATCGTTCTTCCCGCAGATCGATCGGCTGATCACCGAGCAGACCGGACGACCGGCCACCGACAACGTGGTGCTCACCGCCGACTACGGCTTCCTCTCGGTGTATCCGTACTGGGGATTCCAGGGGCTGACCTCGCATTACGCCAATCCGCTCGCCGAGTTCGACAAACGCGCCACGACCATCGAGAAGTGGACGCAGGCAACGACTCCCGACGAGATGATCCACCAGCTCGAGCATTCGCCGTGGCGGGCGCCCAACGTCTTCCTGTTCCGCTATTCCGCGGGCGGATACACGCTGCGGCTGGCGCAGGACGTCTACCCCAACGACCCGAACGTCAAGCGCTACACGGTCACCTTCGACCCCAAGGCCTTCGCCGACCCGCGGTTCGAGGTCACCGAGGTCGGGCCCTTCGTGCTGGTCGTGCGGAAGTGAGGCCATGATCATGCCGGCCGAGAAGATGGTGATCAGCCGGGTCGATGGCGCGTCGTCCACCGCCTGGTTCGTCGGCACGGCAGCCGTCAACTGGGTTGTCCTGCAGGATGATTCCGGAGTGACCCTGATCGACGGCGGGTATCCGCGTCAGGCGGCTCTGGTCGAGGAGTCGATCACGAAGGTCGGTGCGAGCCCGTCCGACATCCGGGGCGCGCTGCTCACCCACGCCCACGTCGATCACATCGGCGGGCTGGTGAGTCTCGCCGCGCGTCATGGCTTTCCGGTGTTCGCCGACCCGGACGAGGTGGGCCACGCCCGCCGCGACTATCTGCAGCAGGCCTCGCCGATCGACATCGCGTCGGTCGCCCATCGGCCGCGCGTCTGGCGCTGGCTGGCCGAGGTCGTGCCGCTGGGGGTGTTGAGCCGCAAGGGCATCGGGACGACCCAGCCGTTTGCGCACACCTCGGATCTGCCGCGTCCGCTCGATCTGCCGGGCGCGCCGGTGCCGGTGGCGTCACACGGGCACACCGACGGTCACAGCGCCTACCTCGTCGCCGACGGTGCGGTACTGGTGTCCGGGGATGCACTGGTCAGCGATCACCCGATCTCGGGAATCTCGGGCTGCCAGTGCATCCCCGACGTCTTCCAGCACGACGTGGCCGCCGCCCGGCGCAGCGTCGAGGCGTTCACCACTCTCGATGCGACAGTGCTGTTCCCCGGCCATGGACCGCGTGTTGACGGCTCGGTGGCCGAGATGGCACGAGAGGCGTTGGCGCGCTAGGGGTTGTCGCGCCAGAGGTTGTCGCGCCAGGGGTTGTCGGGGCCGCCTTCGGCGAGCTCCTTGATCGTCGTCAGGCGGCGCTCCCATCCGCGGGCGATCACCTCGAGGCTGCGGGCCACCTCGGAGAGCCGTGCACCGACGGCCTC
This sequence comes from Gordonia sp. YC-XJ4, assembly GCF_059511865.1. Lineage (NCBI taxonomy): Bacteria > Bacillati > Actinomycetota > Actinomycetes > Mycobacteriales > Gordoniaceae > Gordonia > Gordonia sp. YC-XJ4. The sequence goes on along the minus strand of NZ_CM183447.1, from coordinate 488,631 downwards.
GTAGCGCACCTCGCGGCCCACCTTGACCGGCTCGACGAGCCCCGCGTCGGTGAGCACCTTGAGGTGTTTGGCGATGGCCTGCCGCGAGATCGGGAGTTGGGTGGCCAGCGCCGACGCCGACGCCGGGCGCCGGCCGAGTTCGACGAGCACCTGCCAGCGGGTGTCGTCGGCGAGCGCCGCGAACACCTCGACCGGAGCCGCCCGGCTTGAACTCTGGTCAGGCACGCGAATGTTCCTCGGTGAGAGCGGCTCTGGCCAACTCGAGTTCGAGTCGCCAACCCTCGGTGTGATCCTCCCACCGCGACCGGCGATTGACATCGGACTCGTCGAGCGAGGCGAACCCACTCTCGGCGACCTTCACCTCGACACCGGAATCGGTGGGAGTGAGCCAGAATTCGACGAGCGTGGAGGTGCTCGACGGATCGTCGGCGTCGATGAGCCAGCGGAATGCAGCGTAGCGGGGCTCGTCGAGTTCGACGATCAGCATCGAGAAACTGCCGTGCACCGGGTCGACGACGGTGGTGATGCCGTCGCGGGTCTCGATCCGATGCTCGGTGAGGGTCTTGTCGTTGATGTACCAGCCGGGTTCGCTGACGAGATCCCAGACCCGTTGCACGGGTGCGTCGATGAGGACCTGGTGCTCGATGCGGTCGAGGTCGGTGGTGGTCATGAGAGGCCTTTCGCCGGAGGATTATGTGCAACTCGATAGTTGCACCAATGATCCCGATGCGCAACCCCTGGGTTGCAGTCAGGGTCGGTCGGCGGCGACGATCTCGGCGAGTCGTCGGATGGCGAACTCGTAGCCGCGGATGCCGTAGCCGACGATGATCCCGGCCGCGAGCGGCGAGACGTAGGAGTGATGTCGGAAGGCCTCCCGCTTGTGCACGTTGCTGATGTGCACCTCCATGATCGGCACCTCGGGGATCACCAGCGCATCGGCCAGCGCCACCGACGTGTGGGTCCAGCCGGCCGGATTGATCACGATGCCCGACACCTGACCGCGCGCCTCGTGAATCCAGTCGATCATCTCGCCCTCATGGTTGGTCTGCGCGGCCCGTAACCCGAATCCCACGTCGGCGGCCGTGCGCTCGGCGAGGGCGACGACGTCGGCGAGGGTGTCGGCGCCGTAGATGTCCGGTTGCCGCAAACCGAGGGTGCTGAGGTTGGGCCCGTTGAGCAGCAGGATCGGCAGTCGTTGCGCGTCAGAGGCGGAATCGGTCGACATGAGCGCCAGCCTAGTGCGGTCTCGGCGCGCACAGGCCACCCACTACCATCACTCTTTGTGCCAGCAGCGTTGACGGTCGGGCGAGCGAAGCTCGTAGCAATCATCACGGGCCTGCTCGGCCTCTTTCTCGCGCTCGCGACGCCGTTCATGCCGGTCAACCAGACCACCGCGCAGATCACCTGGCCGCAGGACGGTCAGATCAATTCGGTTACCGCACCCCTGATCAGCTACGTCCCGATCGACCTCGACGTCAGCGTGCCGTGTTCGGCGGTCGGCGAACTGCGCGGCGGGCAGTCGGTGCTGTTGTCGACGACGCCCAAGGGGGCCGAGAAGTCACCCGAGCGTGGCCTGTTCATCCGCAAGACCGGCGCCGCGACCGATCCGGCCGACAAGCAGACCGTCGAGGTCGTCAATCGCAACGTGCCGCTGGTGTCGGCGACCGTCGCGCAGATCAATACACAGAGCTGCCGCGACATCGTCGTGCACGCCGACTCCGACGAGGTGACCGCCGAATTCGTCGGGATGACCAACGACAAGGGCGAGTCACTGTCGGGCACGACCAGCGACCGTGACCTCTACACCTCCGATCAGCGCCCGCAGGTCACCGGCCTGTTCACCGATCTGACCGGGCCGGCCGCGTCGCTGCCCGGCCTGCACGCCCACGTCACCATCGACTCCCGCTACACCTCCACACCGACAATCCTCAAGTGGCTGGTCCTCATCGTCGGCATCGTGTGCACCCTGCTGTCGTTGATGGCTCTGGCCGCGCTGGATTCGACCGACGAGCGCAAGCACCGTCGTATCTTCCCGGCGCGCTGGTGGCGCCTCAATGTTCGCGACTACGTGGTGTTGATCGCGCTGCTGGTGTGGCATTTCATCGGGCCCAACACCTCCGACGACGGCTATCTGATGACGATGGCCCGCGTCGCGCAGAACAGTGAGTACACCGCCAACTACTTCCGCTGGTACGGCGCTCCCGAGGCGCCCTTCGGTTGGTACTACGAGGCCTTCGGCCTGCTCAGCCACGTGTCGGTGGCCAGTCCGTGGATGCGGTTGCCGGCCTTGTTGTGCGGCGTGGTGTCGTGGTTGATCATCAGCCACGAGGTGCTGCCGCGGCTGGGCCGGGCGGCGATCACCCGGCCTGGCGTCGCCTGGACCGCGGCCTTTGTGTTCCTCGCGTCGTGGTTCCCGTTCAACAACGGTCTGCGTCCCGAACCCATCATCTGTCTCGGCGCGCTGCTCACCTGGTGCTCGGTCGAGCGGTCGATCGCGACGGGCCGGCTGCTACCCGCGGCGCTGGCGTGTTTGTTCGGCGCATTCAGCCTTGCCGCCGGACCGACCGGACTGCTGGCCGTCGCCGCGTTGATCGCCGGCGCCAGACCGATGATCCTTGCGCTCATCAAGCGCGCCCGCGTGATCGGCAACGGGTGGCGATCATTCCTCGCGTTGCTCGCCCCGATACTCGCGGCGGGAACCTTCGTCATCTTCGTGGTGTTCTCGAATCTGACGCTGCGTTCCTTCCTGGATTCGTCGAAGATGAAGTCGGCGCTCGGGCCGTCGCTGCACTGGTACAACGAGATCGACCGCTACTCTTCGCTGTTCGCGTTCTCCGCGGACGGTTCCATCGCCCGACGCTTCGCCGTGCTGGCGATGATCCTCGGGATGGTGGTCTCGGCGGCGGTGCTGATCCGCAAGTCCCGCATCCCCGGCACCGCGATCGGCCCGACCCGGCGAATCGTCGGAATCACGTTCGCGTCGTTGGTGTTCCTGATGTTCACGCCCACCAAGTGGACCCACCACTTCGGCGTGTTCGCCGGTCTCGCAGCGGCATTGGCCGCCATCGCCGCGATCGCCGCCAGCCAGAGCGCGATGCATTCCCGCCGCAACCGCACGCTGTATGCGGCGCTCGTGTTCTTCATCGTCGGACTGGCGTTCGCCGGCCCCAACTCGTACTACTACTCCTCGGCGTGGGGGATGCCCTGGGGCGTCGACCAGCCGACCATCGTCGTGCGGCTGGGCACGTTGTTCCTGGCGATCGCACTGCTGTTGTTGTTGCTGGCGTTGTGGTTCCACTTCCGTGAACCGTTCACCGGGACCGATCCCGACGCCGAACCGGACGACCAGTGGAAGGCCGAGAAGCATCCCTGGTATCGGCGCACCTGGCACTCCCTCGCCGGGGCCCCGTTGGCCTGGGTGGCCGCACTGGTGGTGGTCTTCGAGCTCGTCACCGCCGCGTTCGCCGGTATCCACCAGAGTGATTCGTACTCGGTACCCCGCTCCAACCTGGAGGCGCTGGCGGGCAAGCAGTGCGGCATGGCCGACAAGATCTGGGTGGAGGAGAACCCCAGCAACTACGAATTGTCGCCGGTCGACAAGACACTCACCGATCCGCTCGCCGGCCCCGCGACCCAGCCGGCGTCGTCGACGGAGCCTGCGACGAGTGGCTTCGGTCCCGACGCCGTGCCCGAGGAACTCGATACCAAAACCCCTGCGGGCGCACTCGGAGTGCTCGCAGGAGATGCCGCGGCCGACCCAGATGTGTTGATCGCCAACGCCGGTGGCACCGGTGGTGGCGAGGAGAGCACACCGGGTGTCAACGGCAGCCACGCCGCCCTGCCCTTCGAACTCGATCCGTCGAAAACCCCCGTGCTGGGCAGCTATTCGAAGGACGATCAGACCCCGGCGCACCTGACGTCGGGCTGGTACGCACTGCCGACGGACCATCGGGGTCGGCCGCTGGTGACCTTCTCCATCGCCGGGCAGTTCGACAACCCGCAGGATCTGGTGCTGGAGTACACCACCGGCAAAATCGGGTCGACCACCCGCGATGCCGACCTGTCGGCGACCGGATCGGTGAACATGATCGACCCCGGCCCCATGCCGTCGTGGCGCAACGTCCGGGTGCCCACCACCGATCTGCCCGACAACATCACCGCGGTACGCATCGTCGCCACCGACGACAATCTCGCCTCGGATCGCTACATCATCGTCACGCCGCCACGCCTGCCGCAGATGCGGACCCTGCAGGACGTCGTCGGGTCCACCGCCCCGGTGCACGTCGACTGGACCTCAGGGTTGGTGTTCCCGTGCCAGCGGCCGTTCACCCACCACGACGGTGTCGCCGAACTACCGCAGTGGCGCATCGAGCCCGGCGCGGACCTGTCCGCGGCGGTCTCGGCATGGCAGGACGCCTTCGGCGGTGGCCCGATCGGCTGGGAGCAGGTACTGCTCGAACCGACCGCTCTGGCAACGTATCTGAAGGGTGACGTCGGCCGCGACTGGGGCTCACTGGAGCGGCTGGTCCCCTACGACGACGTGACCCGCCACGCCGAGATCACCACCGGCACCGCCACCCGAAGCGGACTCTGGGCTCCGGCGCCGATCCGGCACTGAGGTCACCGTCGGCGCCTTTCCCGATGGCCGAGGTGTGCGATCCACCGCCGAAGCGTTCTACGCCAGCCGAATTCGCAGACGCCCCCACTGCACCAGCCGCGTCCACTCGTAGGCGCCGCGTACACAGTAATCCCGACCGTCCAGGCGCCCCCCATCATCGAAAACCCTGCCCTCCAGATGGTCGAGCAACCCGCCCTGCCCGCGCAACGAGCCCCTTTCCCCGATAGTCGAGGTGCACGGCGCCCCAGGCGCCGGGCCTCGAGACCCCCTTCCGATGGTCGAGGTGCACGGCGCCCCAGGCGCCGGGCCTCGAGACCCCCTTCCGATGGTCGAGGTGCACGGCGCCCCAGGCGCCGGGCCTCGAGACCCGGTGAGACAACAAGCCTCCCAACCACATCGATCCGGCCCACAGCGAAAGCCGCACCCCCTACCACACCCCACCGACAGAAAACTTCCGCCAGCCCACCACCGAAACCCGTTGTCCACAAGCACCTTTGCCTCCCCAGAACCATCGAACACCCTTGCCTTGATTCATATGTTCGAGTACGATGGACCCATCACACCGATCAGCCACTGGGGAGGGGCCCATGATCGACACCACCGAAGCTCTTGACGCCGAGGCGATCTTCGCCGACATCGTCAGCCAACTCAGCGACCTGCAATGGAATCCGGACATGACCGGGCCCCAAGCCTTTGGCGCGATGAAACAAGTCCTGTTGTTGCGGAACCTGATCGATCACCATGCCACCACCCTCACCGGCGAACTGGACCGGTTAGGGGTGGCAGACCACAAGACCACCCGACTGCGGGAGTTGTTGATCAGCATGGGTTTCGCACCCGCCGTCGCAAGTCGGTACGTGCGGATGGCTGCCACCACCGATGTGGATCTGTTGCTCGCGCACGCCGCCGACGGGTCCATCTCATCCGAACACACCGACGCCATCGTCCGCGGACTGGCGCACATCGACACCCGATGCCCCGAACCCCTCGACACCGTCCAACGCTGTGAATACCTGCGGAAACTGCTGTCGCACTACTTCGCCGGATTCACCCCCGCCGAGATCAACCTCTACGCGCGACAGTTGGGGAACGAGTTGGCGGCCGAAACACCGGGCGGGTTACCGGCCGCGGAGGACAAGACGATCAACTCCTACACCGACCGCATCACCGACGACGGACGGTTGGAGATCTCGGCGAACCTCGACATCATCGCCGGCGAAAAGACACGCACCCTGATGGAAACCTTGTCGGCGCCCAAGCCCCAGCCCGACGGGTCCCCGGATCCGCGGACACCCGAACAGATCTGCGCGGCCGCGTTCGAGGCGATCGTGGAGTTGGCGGCACAAGGTTTGGCGGACACCACATTCTCGGCGAAACCCACCAACGGACTGTTGTGGACCTGGTCAGCCGACAACCCGGCAATCGGCGGCGACTTGCAGAACATGGGTCCGATCACCGAAGCCACCGCCAAACTGTTGTCGTGTGACACCACCATCACCAAAATCATCCTCAACACCGACGGCGTACCCCTCGACGTCGGACGCCAGGAACGATTGTTCACCCCCGGGCAACGCAAAGCCCTGCTCGTGCGGGATCGCGGGTGCATCAAATGCGGAGCACACGCCGGCCGCTGCCAAGCACACCACGCGCACCACTGGGCCGACGGTGGTCCCACCGACCTCGACAACGGATGCCTCCTCTGCAGCAGCTGCCACGACGATGTCCACCACCACGGATGGGACATCATCATGGGATTCGACCGACACCCCTGGCTGATCCCACCCGCCAGCGTGGATCCGAAACGACGACCGATACCGTCCTATCACCGACGCACCATGAGACTCGACGACGCAGCAGCCTGACCCGAAGCGCCTCTACTACAGCCTGATTCCCCGCACCCGGCCCGGCCGGGACCGCATCTGTTGTTTGACAACTCCATAGAGATAATCCCCACCCGATGGTCGAGGTGCGCGTGCCACCGTGGCCCGGAATCCTTTCGGCACACGGGGTCTCGAGGCTCGTCGCTGGCGCTCCTCGGCACCTCGACCACCGGGATGGGGAACAGCCCGATTCATCAATCGCTGGTCGAGGTGCGAGCCGCGTGCGGCGAGCCTCGAGACCGCTTGCACCGGTGCTGGATTCGGACCACTGTGGCCCGGTAGCTGTTCGGCACAGGGGGTCTCGAGGCTCGTCGCTGGCGCTCCTCGGCACCTCGACCATCGATCTAAGTGAGCGCTGTCGGCGAACTGGTGGGCGCCATCGGCGTCAGTTCATGATCGCGCGCATCGGCCCCGGGGTCCACAGGCCGGTGTGGGTGTCCTGGGTGACGACGAGATCGGCGGGCGTCTGGTCGACCAGCGGGGTGAGCCGCTGCAGGCTGCCCCAATCCTTGGCCCACGAGTTGCGCAGGTAGGACGGCAGCACCGTCGCCGACAGATCGTTGTCGACCATGCCGAGCGGACCGCCGTAGTTACCGGCCATCCAGTTGCGTGAGTTGACCCGTTCGCCGTCGGCGTCGGGGGTGATCCGCCACTTCGGGATCTCCCAAATGCCGTTGTGCACCTCGGCCGGCCGCTGGCACGGGAACGCCAGGGCGACCTCCCAGTCGAGTAGCGTCGGATCCTTGCTGCCGACAAGGTCGTTCAGCGTCACCATCGAGGTCACCCGCGGCGGGGTCACCGCGAGCCAGCCCGAGGGATCCGAGGACGTGTCGGCCGCGACGACGCGGACGACACTCGCCCGTGGCGGCGCCTTGTCGAGCGGGAACCGCATGTTGCGCCATGCGGGGTCGGTGGCGATCCCCAGCGGCACCTGCGAGGCAACCGTGGTCACCGAGCCGTCGGGCTCGACACGACCGAACTCGAGCCGCAGCTCCGGTCCCGGATGGGTGACAGCGAGGTCGTCGACGTAGCCGACGGTGCCCGCCACCGACATCGTCACCAACGGCGCATCAGGGCTGCGCTTGGGCAGCTGATACCACTCGGAGGTCAACGAGGCACGGCTGCCCGGGGCACCGTAACTGCCGAGCACCGGCACCTTGCCCGGGTCGAGACCGAAGGGCAGCTTCACCGACGAGCCGTTGACACCCTTCGTCGAGGTGGTGCCACCTGCGGTATCGGCTGTGCCGGTGGAGTTCTCGCCGGTGTCGGTGGCCGCGCTGGGGTCGGTCTGGGTGGGGTCCTGCTGGTCGGAGTCGGCGTCGTTGTCGTCGTCGTAGGTGGTCTGCAGATCCGTCGCCACCCCGTTGGGGGTGAATCCGACCATGCCCTTGCCTGCCAGCGCCGCACCCGGCGACGAGTTCTCTTGTCCGGCAACTCGTGCCGGGGAGAGCAGGCCCTTGTTGGGGTCGGCTTCGACGAGGATCGCATCGGCCAACGCACACGGATTGCCACGCAGGGCATTGACGTTGGAACTCGCCCACGACCACGAACCGCGTTGGGTCTGAATCGCTTTGGCGAAGGAGATCATGTTGAACACGAGCACGATCGCGAGCACGATCGCCAGCGAGTAGGTGGGCATCCGGCCGAGGAATCCGCGGACCCCGGAGGTCGGCTCGACGATCGGCTCACCCAGTTGGGCGCGGCGGTCGTCGCGGAAATACTGCCAGGCACCGACCAGCGTGATGATGACGGCGATCAGCAGAATCGGTTGATAGAGCTTGATTCCGGCCACATTCGGGGTGTCGTCGCCCCACGGGATGCCGTAGCTGCCGACGTACCACCATTGGTTGCGGCCGGTGAAGACGACGGCGAGTACGTAGGTGGCCGCCGCGGCGATGAAGGTCCGATTGCATCGTCGGCGGATCACCTGCGGGGAGATGAACGCGGTCGCCGCGGCGACGAGCACACCGGTCAAGGTGGCGAACGCGCCGTACTGATGGGTGGCCTTGGTCGGCGAGAATGCCAGCACCCCAACGGCTCCGGCAAGGATCGCGACGATTCGCCACAGCGGCGCGGTGGCGATGCCGGGCACTCGACGCCTGCTCAACAGCACCAGCACGATCAAGATGACCGCGAAGAGCGTCATGAAGATCCCGACCCGGCGGGCAATCGAGCCGTCGGTGGTGGGGTTCTGCAGGATGTAGTACCGCATGGCCTCGGTCCACCATTTGTTGGTGGGTCCGACGATGCCCTGCACCTTGACACCCTCGAGAATTGAGGCGAGGGGCTGGTCGGCGAAGATCTCGTAGAGCACCAGCAGACCTGAGGCGAGGATCGGGGTCAGCGTCGGGAACCAACCGTCGCGTCGAATCCGCACGCGCAGGCGGACGAAAATCGGTCGCAGCGCCGCGATCAGGGCGACCGCCGCGATGGCGCCGGCCGGGTGGACGGTCAACGTGAAGGCCGCGACGACAATCGCCAGGGTCAGCGGGAAGAGGCGGCCGGTCGCCACCGAACGCTCCACCAGCAACCATGTGGCGAGGATGCCGACGGCGAGGAACGGTTCCACTCGCAGACCGTTGTTGAAGGCCAGCCACACCGCGAGGAAGGCGAAGGCACCGGCCCAGCGGGCCGCACGCGAATTGCGGACCGCGCTGCCGATCCGGCCGAACGCCCCGCGCGAGAGCATGAACCAGCACAGGACGCCGAAGATCAACGGCAGCAGCCGAAGCCACGGGGTGGCGGTGCTGACCTGCATCCACAACGCAAGATACTGGTAGTGCCAGCCAAACGGGTCCTGTGGCACACCGAAATACCGGTAGTAGTTGTCGAGATAGCCTGCGCCGGGCGCGATCCGGCCGACGGTGACCTGGTACCCGTCGTCAGCGGTGTTGCCGCCGACGAACAGCCAGATGATCAGCACGGCGACGACCAGCGCATCAAGGACGCTCACATGCCACCACGGCTTACGACCGGGCGGCAGCGCGGGTGCGTCCTCGTCCTCGTCGTCCCCCCGGGGCCGCTTCATCCGCCCTGGGAGCAGGCGGCGGCGTCTGCGTCCGTCCTGGGTGTCGAGGACCGCCAGCGCGATCATCGAGGCGATGGCCATGACGATGCCGACCAGCGCCGCAGCGAGTTTCAGTGTCGTGGGGCTCGACACGAAGCGGGTGTCGACGGTCGAGGAGTACGACAATCCCGTGGTGTCGACGGTGGAAGGCAGGTCGGTGTACACACCGATGATCTGCGGGCGCGCGTTGGGATCGTCGAGGCGGAACGAGGTCGATGCGCCGTCGGCGGCCGAGAAGCCCTGGATCTCACCGCGGATGCCGGAGGTGTCGGCGTGGATGACGATCGTGCAGTCCGGAGTGCTCTGCGCCTGCGCCCGGGGGACATTGAGCAGAACGGCATTTCGTTGGGCGACCAGCAACCGGTCGGTGGTCGCGCGGACGAACAGCCCCACCTTGCCCGCTTCGACCCCGTTCTCCGGGACGGTACTGACGAGCACTCCGCCCCGGGCCGGCAGGTCGGCGGCGAGCCGACACGGAACGCTCAGGTCGAGGTTGGTCGGCGTGTAGGAGACGTTGGGCGCCAAGATGTTCTCGACCCCGGAGGCATTCTGTGAGGTCGGCTGGGGCCACTTGATCTGCACCTTGGTGTAGGTGACCGGCAGCACCGCCATCGCGAGCGCCAGCACGATGCCGATCAGGCCGGCGACGACCGCGACGATCCGCGCGATACGGATTCGGCGGCTACGGCCGGTGGCGTCGGTGGGCGCGGGTGTCGTGGAGGTCTCAGTCATTCTCACTCACCACCCTGATAGCTCCGCTCCTGCTCCAACCCCATTCCGTCGTGTCGCCCGTGCGCACGGTCGCCGGTCGCGCATCGGGCACCAACGGTGTCAGTTGTTGCAGCGCACCCCAATCCCGATACCAGTCACCCTGCAGATACGTGGCCATCGTGCTCGCCGAGGTCAACGCGTCGGCGGTGGTGAGGATGCCGCCACCGGAGGTCGCCGACTGCCACGACTTGGATTTGGAGAACGTCGTGGTGCGATCGGGGGTGATCCGCCACTGCGGGATCTGGCTGATCCCATTGGTCACGGTGATCGGATGTTGGCACGGGAACTGGCTACCGACCGACAGATCCAGCAACACCGGCGCGGTGGAACCGACGAGATTCTGCAGCGTTTCCAGCCGCGGCGCGCGTGGCGGCGTGAAGGCCAGCCACTGGTCGTTGGCGAGATTGTCGTCGACGGCCACGATCCGCATCGCGGTGGCGCCCGCGGGCACCGACGACATCGGGATCCGCAGGTTGCGCCACGGGCGGTTGGGACGGTCCGGTCCGGGATCGAGCGGCACGACCGACGGCCCGATCTGCCGGAAATCACCCGAGGCGCTGGAGGTTCCGAACTCGACGGTCAACGAGCGGCCGGGGGTGACCACACCGTCCTGATCGACCGAGAACACCGGCCCGGCCGCGGTGATGACGATCAGCGGCGAGGAGGTGCGGGCCGGCAGCGCGTACGGCATCGAGGTGAGGGTGGCGGTGCCGTTGTCGTGGCCGTAGCTGCCCATGACCGGGGTGCGGGCCGGGTCGAGCCCGAACGGCAGTGCCGCGGTGGAGCCGTTGACACCCTTGGGGCCGACTCCGCCGGTGGTGCCCGGTTGCGCACCGGTGACCACGAACGGCCGGGAGGGATCGGCGCCGGTGTTGATGGTGCCCGCGCTCACCGTCGTCGAGTCGGGCGTGAGATCCCCGGCGACCCCGTTGGGGTCGAAGCCCTCGGACTTCCCGGCGAGTGCCCGGGAGATGTCTGCGGTCCCGATCGGGCGCAACGCGCCGGTGTTCGGGTCGGGTTCGACGAGGACCTGATCGGCCATCCCACACGGATTGCCGGTCAGCGCGCGCAGGTTGGCGCTGGCGGTGGTGTACGAATCCGACCGGGCGACAGCGGCCTTGGCGAACAGCAGCAACTCGATGAGCACCACCAGCGTCGCGATGATCGCCATCGGCGAGGAGGCGATCGCGGTTTTCACCCACCCCGGGGTGCGCGAGTTCTCCCGCATCCGGCCGTGTTCGGCGTCGACGTCGATGCGCAGGTGGAACCAGACCGCGGCGGCGAGCGCGAGCACCGTGAGCACCAGGAAGAGGCTCGAGAGTTGTTGACCTTCCAGCACCGGGGCTTTGTCGAACCACGAGATACCGAAGTCGTAGGCCCAGCCCCAGGCATTCTGGCCGGCGGCGGCGACCGCGCAGGCGAACAGCAGGCCGGCGATGTAGACGCAGAGGTTGCGGGGTGAGCGGCGCGCCGATTCGGCCACGGCCACCGCGGCGACGGCCGCCAATGCGGCCGCGACGCCGGCGTACACACCGAACTGCATCGTCCATTTGGTGGGGGTGAACGACAGCAACAGCATCGACAGCCCGAAGGTGCCGATCAGGCGCCACACCGGTGCCGGGTCGACGCCACGAACATGCTTGCGGCGCAACATGACAGCGATGGTGACAAAGACCGCGGCCAACAGCAGCACAACCGGCACGCGGCGTACGAGGGTGCCGTCCTGGCTGCTGAGCGTCAGGTAGTAGTAGCGCAGGAATTCCTGATACCACGACAGCACCGGACCGACGGTGTAGCGCACCCGGATCGCCTCGGCGATGGCGGCCAGCGTCTGGTCGCGGAAGACGATGATGACGACCACTCCGGCCATCGCCGCGACCGGGGCGAGCGTCGCGAGCAGACCGTGTTCGGCGGCGCGACGGCGCACGTTGCGCAGCATCGGCCGCGAACCGGCCACCAGGATCGCGACTGCGATAAGCCCCTGCGGCGCGGCGGCGAGGGTCATCCCGGCGGCCAGCGTCGCACCGAGGGCGGGCAACATCCGTCGGGTGGCGATCGCCTGCTCGACACCCCACCAGGTCAGCAGCGAGCCGAGCACGATGATCGGTTCGGAGCGCAGGCCGCTGTCGAGCGGCATCCAGAACGCGACGAACACCGCTGCGGCGGTGAACATCGCCCACTGTGAGCGGCGCACAGCGCCACCGAGTCGTGGCAGCAGCACCCGACTCAGGATGAACCAGCCGAGCAGTCCGGCGACCAGCGCGGGCAGGCGCATCCAGATGCCCGCCGTCGAGATCTGCGACCAATGCGCGAGGAACGAGTAGTACCAGTCGAACGGTGCCTCGGGGATGCCGTAGAAGCGGTAGTAGTCGGCGAGGTATCCGGCGTCGACGCTGTTGCGGCCCATCTCCAGGATGTAGCCGTCGTCGGGGCTGCCTGCCCCCAGGAAGTGCCACACGACCAGCACTGCGGTGACCGCGAGGTCGACGGCGCGCGGCATCAGCAGTCGGCGGACGTCGGGTAGGCCGATGCGCCGGTGATAGCCGCCGAGGATGTCGAGGGCCGCGACGGCGACGGCCGCGACGAGTGCGGCGAGCACACCGAGGATCATCACGGTCAGCTTGATCGCCGACGGGGTGGTGTCGAAGCGGTTGTCGACGGCGATGCGGGCGGCCATTCCCGATGTCGAGTCCAGGTCGGTGAACAGTCCCGCGACCTGGGGCTGGTCGGCGGCTTCGGCGGTGCCCTGCGCGGCGGGTCCAGGCACCCCGACGAAGCGTGCGTGGGTGATCCCGCCGGTGTCGGTCCGCGAGACCCACACGTGCAGGCGTTGGCAGGTGGCGAGTTGTTCGGGCGTGGCGCTCGCCAGCTGGGAGTTGCGCACCGCGGCCGTCACACCGCCGGAGCCTGCGGTGATGAACAGACCGGAATCGGTGGCCTTCTGCGCACCGCGCGGCATCGTCGACACGACGACCGTCGATCCGGTCGCCGTCTTCCCGACGGCCTCGGCGAGCACGCGGCAGTCGACGGTCACATCGAGGTTCGACGGCGTCTGCGCGACCAGCGGGGCGGTCACCGACAGTGACTGCGGTTGCGGCCACGTGATGGTCGCGGTGTGGGCGGTGACCGGCAGGAACGGCGTCAGGACCGCGGCGACGACGGCGACCAGTCCGGCCACCACGGCCACGATCGACCAGGTGCGTGGATTCGACGGGATCGCGATCCCCCCGATGTGCAGGGTGCGTCGATCGCCACGCCGATCGGGCGTGGTGGACGTCGGCGTCGCGGGCTCAGTCATCTCAGACCGACACAGTAGTGGACGCTTACTGAGAGCCGTCTCAGTAGTGCTCGTTCACCGGGCCCGCCGCAGCGCTTCGCCCGGCATGCCTCCGTCACATAGCATCAGTCATCGTGCCTGCGACAGCGCCGTCTTCACTGTCCGACGCGGACCGGCCGACGGGGTCGCCGACGGTCCGTTCTGCACCGATCACGTTGATCGCCGTCATCGCGGGTGTCGTGGGCGCGGTGCTGTGCGTCATCACCCCGCTGTTGCCGGTGAGCGTGACGCAGGCGTCCTTCGACTGGCCGCAGCATTCGGTGAGCGCGGAGGCGCCGACGCCGTCGGTGACGGCGCCGCTGATCGCGCAGACGGCCGAGTCCCTCGACGTCACGATCGACTGCGCCGTGCTGCGCGGCCTGCCTGCCGCCGGCGGCGTGGTGCTCGCGACGATGCCGACGACCGCTCCCGATTCGAAGGCCAAGGCCCTGTATGTGACGGCGAGCCGGGATGCGGTGTCGGTGACGTTCCGCAACGTGGCGGCCGCCTCGATCCCGCGCGCCGAGCTGGCCGCGTGCGCTCGGCTCCATGCGTTCTCCTCGGCGACCGCGACGGGAGCGCAGTTCGTCGGGCCGGGCGGCGCACGTGTCGGCAACGCAGCCGGCGATCTCGGCGCCGACGCTCGACCGCAGATCGACGGGATGTTCACCGATCTGTCCACCGCGCAGGTGCTGGCCGCCGGGTCGGGGGTGCGGGCGCACGTGCAGATCGACAATCGGTACGAGAGCACGCCGTCGGTGCTGAAGCTGTTGGTGATGATCCTCGCGGTGCTCTGCGTCGTGGTGTCCCTCGGGGCGTTGTTCTGGTTGGACCGACTCGGCGGATATCGCAGGCGGGTCGGTGCCCGCACCCGATGGGCGCGGCGGCTGCGTCCATCGCCGATCGATCTCGTGGTGACCGCGGTGTTGGGCGTGTGGACGTTGTTGGGTGCGGGGACACCCGACGACGGTTACATCCTGAACATGGGGCGCACCGCGGGTTCGTTCGGTTACCTCTCGGATTACTACCGTTTCTACGGGATCCCGGAGGCGCCGTTCGACTGGTATTACGCCTTCCTGGGGCATTGGTCGGCGCTCTCGCCTGCACTGTTGTGGATGTTGGTGCCGCAACTCGTTGCGGGACTGGCGAGTTGGTTCGTCCTGAGTCGGGTGTTGTTGCCGCGACTCGGTGGCGCCGTGAGCCGTTCTCGGTGGGCGATGTGGTCGGCGGCGTTGGTGTTCGCAGCATTCTGGCTGCCGTTCTGCAGTGGGTTGCGCAGCGAGTCGGTAATCGTTCTGGGATCGCTGGTGAGCTGGTGGGCCGCCGAGAAGGCCATCGCCACACGGGCTCTGCTCCCGGCCGCACTCGCCGCCATCGCCGCCGGGTTCACCCTCGCGCTGGCCCCGCAGGGCCTCATCGGGGTGGCCATCCTGATCGTCGCGGCACGGCCGTTGCTGCACATCCTGCTGGTCCGGCGGCGCGAGGAGGGTCTGGCGCCGTTGGTCGCGCCGATCGTCGCGGCCGGGGTGCTGGTGCTCGTCGTCGTCTTCCGTGATCAGACAGTGGCGACGGTGATCGAGGCGATCAAGGTCCGGTATGCGACCGGGCCGGTGATCGACTGGAATCAGGAGTATCTGCGCTACTACTTCTTGACGGTCAACACCAAGGACGGCGCCCTGACGCGGCGGGTGCCGGTGCTGTTGTTGCTGGCGGCGTTGATCGTGACGGTGGCGGTCATGTTGCGGCGCAGCCGGATCAGTGGGGTGGCGCCGGGTCCCGCGTGGCGGTTGATCGGGGCCGTCGGGGTGAGCTTGCTGTTGCTGGCGTTCACCCCGACCAAGTGGACCATCCAGTTCGGGATCTTCGCCGGTCTCGGTGCGGCGCTGGCCGCCACCGCGACGGTGGCGGTCGCCCAGTCGGCGGCGCGCTCCACGCGCAACCTGACGGTGTTCGTCTCCGGATTGTTCTTCGCGCTCGCTGCGGCGATGGCCGGCAAGAACGCCTGGCCGTATGCCTACGAGTACGGCATCTCGTGGTTCGATCGGGCGCCGGTGGTGGCCGGTATCGGGGTGTCGACGATCTTCCTGGTGCTCGCGGTTGTCGCTGCGGCACTTGCGGTGTGGCAACACCTGCGTCTGGATTACGTCGCCAATCGCGGACTCGCGCACGGCGACGGGCACAGCCGCGCCGATCGCCGGCGCCTGGTTGTCGCGTCGTCGCCGATCGCCATCATCGCGACGCTGATGGTGATCTCCGAGGTGATGGTGTTCGCCAAGGCGGTGGCGGTCCGGTATCCCGCGTTCACGGTGTTCGGCGAGAATCTGAACACGGTGCGCGGCGACAGTTGTGGCATGGCCGACAAGGTTCTGGTGGAGTCGGACCCCAACGCGAACATGTTGCGCCCGGCGGGCGGTGAGACGGCGTCGGCGGCGTTGTCGGGCACGCGATCCGGTGCGACGTCGGTCGGCTTCTCCCCCGACGGTGTTCCTGACGATCTCTCACCCAAGCCCGGTAGTGCTCGTCCCGGTCAGATGAATGTGGCCGCACCCTTCTCCCAGCCGTTCGCCATCACCGGCGGGCTCGGAGCGGGGACCACCGGCGGGCGCGGACCGCGGACGGTCAACGGCTCCACCGCCGCGCTCCCGTATGGTCTCGACCCCGCGACGACGCCGGTGCTCGGCAGTTACGGTTACAACGGCGAAGCCCGGCTGACCACCGACTGGTACGACCTGCCGGAGCGCAATTCGACTCCGCTGCTGGTGTTCTCGGCCGCCGGATCGGTGGCGAGCATCGACATGTTCGGGGTGTACATCTTCGGCCGGCAGGTGGTGGTGCAGTTCGGCAGGCCGGGACCGGACGGCTCCTTCGAGCAGGTCGGTCCCGACGCGTTGCCGATCGATCCCGGGCCGGTGATCGCGAATCGGCCGTGGCGCAATCTCCGGGTGCCGATGGCGGCGGCACCGCCGGCGGCCACGGTGATGCGGCTGTCACTGCTCGACGACAATCTCGGCGAGGATCAGTTCTTGGTGATCACCCCTCCGCGGGCGCCGAAGCTGGCGACGCTGCAACAGCTTGTCGGTTCCGATGCGCCGACGCTGATCGACTTCAGTGTGGCCGCGCACTTCCCGTGCCAGCAGCCGTTGCAGGTCACCCACGGGGTCGCGCAGGTGCCGCGATGGCGCATCCAACCCGACTTCGTGACCGCGAACTCGCAGTCGAAGACCTGGGAAGACGGCGATGACGGTGGTCTCCTGGCGATTTCGGAGGGCACGACGTCGGCGCAGACGGTGCCGACATATCTGTCCGGCGACTGGTACCAGGGTTGGGGAGCACTGGAGAAACTCACACCGCTGGTCGCCGGAGCGCCCGCCGCCGCGCTGACCGTCGGCACGAGCACGCGGTGGGGCTGGGCTCGAACGGGATCGATCAGGGTGGAGTCGTCGGATGACCAGTGAGGATCGGCAGACCGATGTCGTCGAAGGGACACCGGGTATTCGGACCTGGGGTACTCGGATACCCGGTGGTCACGGTGTGCGGATCGCCGCAGCGGTCACCGGACTTCTGGGCTTTCTGCTCGCGGTCCTCACCCCGCTGCTACCGGTGAACCAGTCCACGGCCGAACTGAATTGGCCGCAGGGATCGGCGGTCGGCAACGTCGCCGCGCCGCTGGTGGCCTTCGTCCCGATCGACATGGACGTCGCGGTGCCGTGCTCGCCGGCCGCCGAGTTGCCGGCGTCGGGCGGGGTGTTGCTCTCGACGCTGCCCGAGGGCGGGCAACAGGCGTCGGCGCGAGCGCTGTTCATCCGGGCGACCCCCGATGCCCTGGTGGTCACCGACCGCGACGTGGTCCTGTTGACCACCCCGCGTGCGGCTGCACAGTCGAATCCGAACTGCCGCATCCTCTTCCATGCCGACGGCACCGGTGTCTCGGCGCGCTTCGCCGACGGTCCCGGGTCGGCGTCATCGGCGCCGGCCTTGCCCGGCGACGGCCAGCACACCTTCTCGGTACCCGATCAGCAGATGCGCCCGCAGATCGTCGGCGTCTACACCGATCTCCCGGCGACGGCACCCCGCGAGGGTCTACGCCTGCACGCCACCATCGACACCCGGTATGTGAACTCCCCGACCACACTCAAGATCCTCGCCATCGTCGCAGGTATCGTTCTGACGATCGCGTCGTTGGTGTTCCTGGGCGTTCTCGACCATCGGGATGGTCGGGGGCACAAGCGTTTCCTGCCGTCGGGGTGGTGGACGATTCGCCCGCCCGACGTCGTGGTGTTCGTGATCCTGGCGTTCTGGTGGATCGCCGGCGCCAACACCTCCGACGACGGCTACAACCTCACGGTCGGCCGGATCACCGGTGCCGCCGGGTACGCCGACAATTACTTCCGCTACTTCGGGGTACCGCAGGACCCGTTCGGCTGGCACTTCCAGGTCATCGCCGCGATGACCCATGTCAGTCTCGCGGCGCCGTGGATGCGGTTGCCCGCGTTCGCTCTCGGCCTGCTCGGTTGGTGGTTGATCTCGCGTGAGGTGATTCCGCGGTTGGGTCGCGCGGTGCGTCACAGCACCCCTGCGGTGTGGTCGGCGGCCTTCGTCTACCTCGCGATCTGGTTGCCGTACAACAACGGTCTGCGTCCCGAACCCGGCGAGGCGGTGGGCGCGCTGCTGACGTGGTGTTGCGTCGAGCGTGCGATCGCCACGCGCCGGTTGCTGCCGTACGCGGTCGCGGTGATCACCGCGGCGTTCACCCTGGCACTCGCGCCCGGTGGCCTGATGGCGGTGGCGGCCCTGCTCGCCGGCGTCCGGCCGATGGTCAAGGCCGTGGTGACCCGACGACGCCGTGACGGTCTGGTGCCGATGCTGGCGCCGATCCTCGCCGCGGGTACCGCGGTGCTGTTCGAGATCTTTGCTGCACAGCCGCTGATGCCGCTGCTCGTCGGGAATCAGGTCGCCACCGACGTCGGCCCGACCCTGGAGTGGTGGGAAGAGCCGGTCCGGTACTACTACCTGATCCTGCCCACCGCCGACGGTACGTTGACCCGGCGCTTCGGAATTCTGGTGATGATCCTGTGCCTGGTGGTCGTGCTACTGCGGCTGTTGCGCCGTGTTCATCCGAACGGCGTTGCCCGCGCACCGATCTGGCGGCTGATCGCCGTAACCCTGGGCACCATGTTCTTCATCTCGTTCACACCCACCAAGTGGACCCACCACTTCGGTGTGTACGCCGGCATCGCCGGTGGTCTGGCCGCCGCGGCCGGGGCCATGATGGCGCCGGCCATCCTGCGCTCACGCCGCAACCGAACCTTCTTCGCCGCAGCGCTTCTCGCAGTGACCGGCATTTCTTTCACCGGCACCAACGGGTGGTGGTTCGTCGGTAGTTACGGGGTCCCGTGGTGGGATCGGCCGCCGTCGTTGGGCGGCGTGCAGTTCGGCTGGGTGTTCCTGGTCCTCGCGGTGATCACCGCGGCGGTCGGGCTGTGGTTCCACTTCCGCGACGACTACGTCGACGAGCCGACCCGCACGGGCCACTCCGACCACTGGTACTCGCGGCTGAAATTCTCACCGCTACCGGTCATCTCGTGCTTCGTCATCGTGTTCACCGTCGCCACCTTCGCCAAGGGCGCCTACGCGCAGCGCGATTCGTTCTCCTGGCTGAACTCCAACGTGCGCGCGCTCACCGGCAACTCGTGCGGTCTGGCCGACGACGTGCTCGTGGAGGCGAACCCGAACACCGGTCTGCTGCGCCCGGTTGCCGTCGACGGCCGTCCGGCGCCCGACACCTCCGCCGCGCTTGCCGGTACCCCGACCGGCGTGCCACCGAATGGATTCTCCCCCAACGGTATTCCGAACCAGCTCAGTGTCGACACCACCGAGGACGACAGCGCGTCGTCGGCGACCAACAGTGCGCAATCGGGGGCCGGCGCCAACGAGTCCTCGTCGTCGGACGACTCCGCACAGGGCGGCACCGCAGGCGGACAGGGCGCACGAGGTATCAACGGGTCGACGGTGCAGTTGCCCTTCGGATTGAGCCCGTCACAGACCCCGGTTCTGGGCACCTACGGATCGCCGACGGGGACCGCAAGCCTGACCACATCCTGGTATTCGATGCCGGCACCCTCGGATGCGGCACCGTTGTTGACGATCGCGGTCGCCGGATCGGTGCAGTCCACCGACGGGGTCGGCGTCGTCCATCCCGGCCAGCAGGTGATCGCCCGGTTCGGCCGGCTCGGTGCCGACGGACGTGTGATCCCACTGGGCACGATGACGCCACTCGATATCGGCGAGGCGCCGACCTGGCGCAATCTACGCTTCCCCCTGGCAAATTCGCCGGCACGAGCCGACGTCGTGCGCATCGAGGTCCGCGACACCGCCGGTGCGCCCGCCGAATGGGTGGCACTCACCCCGCCGCGGATCACCACCATGGCCACCCTCGACGACGTCGTCGGACGCACCGATCCGGTGTTCATCGACTGGCTGCCCGGCATGGTGTTCCCCTGCCAGCAGCCGATGGCCGTGAAAAACGGTGTGCTGCAGGTACCCCGGTGGCGGATCATGCCCGACGCCGACGCAACCCGCAAGAACAGCCAGACGTGGATGGCCGGTACGGCAGGTGGACCACTCGGCATCACCGAGGCCATGCTCACCCCCACCCTGTTGCCGACGTATCTGCGCAACAACTGGGCGCGCGACTGGGGTGGCCTGCAACGATTCACCGAAATCGATCCGGCACCACCGGCACGGCTCGACCTCGGCACCGCCCGGAGGTCGGGGCTCTACAACCCGGCACCGATGCGCTCGAGCGGATATTGACCACCGCCGGCTGACCACTGCCGGCGCCGCTCGACGCCAAACCCGCGGCGTTATCCGATCGTTACCGACCATTTCGGTTCCGTGACGCATGACGGAGCCGGCTTGGGCACACCTCGCGCCGGCCATAGCGTTGCGGCATGACCACATTCACCGCTCCCGGACTCAGCAGCGAAACCGCTTCTACCGTCACGAAGATCCTGCAGGAGCGTCTCAGTGCGCTCAACGATCTGCACCTCACCCTCAAGCATGTGCACTGGAACGTCGTCGGCGCGAACTTCATCGGCGTGCACGAGATGATCGATCCGCAGGTCGAGTTGGTCCGTGGCTACGCCGACACCATCGCCGAGCGCATCGCCACCCTCGGCGAATCCCCGCACGGCACGGCCAAGGCGATCGAGGCCGACCGTTCGTGGGACGACTACTCGATCGGTCGCGACACCGCGCAGGCGCACCTCGGCGCACTGAACCTGGTGTACGACGGTTTCATCACCTCCCAGCGCGATGCGATCGCCACCACCGGCGAACTCGATCCCGTGACCGAGGACATCCTGATCGGTCAGACCGCCGAGCTGGAGAAGTTCCAGTGGTTCGTTCGCGCGCACCTCGAGAGCTACACCGGCGACCTCGCGACGGCCGGCCAGACCACCGAGGCCGACGCCGCAGCCGCGGCTCGCAGCTGAAAACCTGCTCATGCCATCCGATTCCGCTCCTGCGGCCGCGGATACCCGCCATCCGGCCATGATCCACCCCGCCGCCGGTGATGCCGAGGTCTCCGCGACCCCGGCGTCACCGGACTCCGGGGAGTCCCGCGTCGGCTTCTGGTGGTGGGCCATGACCGTGGCGGTCATCATCTGGATGACCGTGATGGCCGTGGGCTTCGTCGGCTCGATCCTGCTCGCCCTGGCCCTCGTCGGGTTCTTTGTTATCCTGGCCGCAGGCACGGTGTTCGCACTGTCCCGGCTCTGAGCGTCACATCGGAGTACCGGGAGTCGATGGATTTCCTCTGCCGGTACTCCGGATGTGAAGCCAACCGCATCCCACCCGTCTGGTCCGTTGAGTCCGAACGCTTACGAGTTGAGTCAGGACATCGCGGCCACGAGAGGCAGATGGACGTGGTAATCGATGACATCCCAGCCTGGTCAGATCGCAGCGGAGAGCGGATTCACCCTCTTCGATGATCTGGAGCTCCACATGCAATTCGCACCGGTGTGTCGATTGCACGACGGCGCCGTCGCCGCCGTCGAACTCACCCTGCGTGGTCCCACCGGGACGCGCCTGGGTACTGCGCGAGCACTGCGTCGCGCTGCCCGTCTGATGGAACAACACCAGGTCCTCGACCGCCGCAGGAACGAATACGCGGCCACGCCGACGGCGCAGTCGATCGCCAAGATCCTGCCGTTGCTGGTGCCTATGGACCTCGAACTCATCGACGGCCTCGACGACGACACCCGCGAACGGCTCGAGCAGCGAGTGCTCGTCGTGCTCCCCGACGCCGTCGAACGCAGCCCCCAGCGCACTCTGGCGCGCGTGGCCCGGGCGCGACGGGAAGGGCGCATCGTCTGTGTTGACGGCCTGTTCAGCAGCGATCAGGCGGCGACGCTGCTGTCGCTCGTCGAACCCGACATCGTGATCACCGGCGCCGATCTGCTCGAGGCCGTCATCGCACCCGACGGCACCAACCCCGATCCGGCGCGACTGGCGCACACCCTTGCCGCGCACACCGAGCGCTCCCACGCCGTCGTCATCGCCGACGGCGTCGACACCGAGGCCAAACGCGTCGCCGCGATGACCCTGGGCGCATCGTTCGGGACAGGCGCGCTGTATCCGTCCGTCGAGTCACCGGCGGCGCTGCAGACCGCGACCGTCGTCGCACTGCCCGAGCTGCCCGTGTGGTCGACGCCGCCGCCCGAGGCGGCCACGCCCTACGCCATCGCCTCGGCGTCGCTGACGCCGCGGCTGGGCAACAAACGGCTGCTGATCGAGATGAGCAAGGCACTCGAGGAGCAGGCAGCGATCGGCGGTGCCGCCGTCGTCGTCGGGACCTTCCAGCACGCCCGGCATTTCACCGAGCGCACCGCAGCACGCTGGCGTGCCATGTCCGAACGGACCGGGCTGGCCGGCGTGTACGGGGTCGATCTCGTCGACGTCCGCGACGGTAACGTGCATCGCGCGCCATTGGCCCCCGACGACGACCTGGTCGAGGAGTGGAACGTCGCCGTGCTCGGTCCGCACTTCGCCGCGCTGCTCTCGGCGCGCGATCAGCACTGCGGCGCAGACGATCTGGATCGCACCTTCGACTTCGTCCAGAGTTACGACCGGCTCACCGTCACGCAGGCGGTGCATTCGATCCTGCAACGCTTCGCCTGAATCACCCGCCCTGCGCGGGCATGCCACCGGTGATGCTCAGCCTCACCTTGCTTGCGCAGCGCGGCTTTCGGCGTTTAGGTGGGTCCATGACCCCTCTCGACGGCGCGGCTGCCGAGCACGATCCGGCAGAGCCGCCGCATCAGCATTCGGGCGAACCCCATGCCGGGGGATCGCTGTCGAATCGCCTCAACTGGTTACGCGCCGGCGTGCTCGGTGCAAACGACGGCATCGTCTCCACCGCGGGAATCGTGATCGGCGTGGCCGCCGCAACCACCGACCGGGGACCGATCTTCACTGCGGGGATCGCCGGGCTCGCGGCCGGGGCGGTGTCGATGGCGCTCGGTGAGTACGTGTCGGTGAGTACCCAGCGTGACACCGAGGAAGCGTTGTTGGCCAAGGAGAGCCGCGAGCTCCGGGAGCAGCCGCAGGCGGAATTTGACGAGCTCGTCGGTTTGTACGAGGAAAAGGGACTCACGCACGAGACCGCATGCCGCGTGGCCACCGAGCTCACCGCCCGTGACGCTTTCGAGGCCCACGTCGACGTCGAACTCGGGATCGACCCCGACGAACTGACCAACCCGTGGCAGGCGGCCGCGTCGTCGGCAGTGTCGTTTCTCAGCGGAGCGCTGCTGCCGCTGCTGGCGATCCTGATCCCGTCGGCATCGCTGCGCATCCCGATCACCTTCGCCGCGGTCGTCGCGGCGCTGGCGATCACCGGATTCACCGGCGCTCGGCTCGGCGGCTCGTCACCCTGGCGACCGGTGTGCCGCGTCGTGGTCGGTGGCGCGATAGCGATGATCGTGACGTTCGCGATCGGTCGCCTCGTCGGGCATGCGGTGGGGTGAGCGGCGGACGGAACCAGCACCAGAGCAAGGGGTCTCGAGGCCCGGCGCCTGGGGCGCCGGGCACCTCGACCAGCGGGGGAAGGACCTCCCCCAAGACCGATGGTCGAGGTGCGAGGAGCGATGGCGACGAGCCTCGAGACCGCCTGCAGCGGTGCTGGATCCGAACCACCGCACCCCGAGCGCACGCGACGAAAACCGTCAGATCGGCATCAGGAAGTGCTTGCGCGGGGTGCGGATCGTCTGCTTGTCCCGCAACTGCGCCAACGCCTTTCGTAGCTGAAGGCGGGTTTCGGCAGGTTCGATGACGGCATCGATGTAGCCGCGCTCGGCGGCGAGGTACGGCGTGGCCATCATCGTGTTGTAGAAGTCGATGAAATCGCGGCGTACCTTATCGGCCTCGGCCGCCGACATGCCCTCGGTCTG
This sequence comes from Gordonia sp. YC-XJ4, assembly GCF_059511865.1. Lineage (NCBI taxonomy): Bacteria > Bacillati > Actinomycetota > Actinomycetes > Mycobacteriales > Gordoniaceae > Gordonia > Gordonia sp. YC-XJ4. The sequence goes on along the minus strand of NZ_CM183447.1, from coordinate 464,531 downwards.
GCGACGGGTGAGTACCGCTGCCGCCGACTCGGCACCCATCACCGCGATCTTGGCCGAGGGCCACGCGAAGTTGAGGTCGGCGCCGAGTTGCTTGGAGCCCATCACCGCGTACGCACCGCCGTAGGCTTTGCGCAGCACCACGGTGATCTTGGGGACGTCCGCCTCGACGTAGGCGTAGAGGAAGCGGCCCGAGCGTCGGATCGTCGCCTTCTGCTCCTCGGCCAGGCCCGGAAGGATGCCCGGGGTGTCGACGAGAAAGATCAGCGGGATGCCGAACGCGTTGCAGATGCGGACGAATCGCGCCGCCTTCTCCGACGAGTCGGTGTCGAGGGTGCCCGCCATCACGCTCGGCTGGTTGGCGACCACCCCGACGGCATGACCGTCGACGCGCGCATATCCGGTGATGATGTTGGGGGCGAACAACTCTCCGACCTCAAGGAACGCACCGTCGTCGAACAGCTTGATGATGATGTCGTGCATGTCGTAACCGGCGTTGTCGTAGTCCGGCATGAACGAGTTCAGCGAGAGATCGGAGTCGGTGATCTCGGGCTCGAGCCCGGGATTGATCACCGGCGGCTTCTCGTAGCAGCTCGACGGCATGTACTGCAGATACTCGCGGACCCACTCGAACGCGGTCTTCTCGTCGGCGGCGACATGATGGATGTTGCCCCACCGCGCCTGATTGTGCGCGCTGCCGAGGTCCTCGGCCGAGATCTCTTCTCCCGTGGTCTGTTTGATGATGTCAGGGCCGGTGACGAACATGTACGACTTGTCCTCGACGGCGACGAGGATGTCGGTGTTGGCCGGGGTGTACACCGCGCCACCGGCGCACTTGCCGAGGATGATCGAGATCTGCGGCGCGAGTCCGGACAGCAGGTCGTTGCGCCGGCCCATCTCGGCGTACCAGGCCAGCGAGGTCACCGCGTCCTGGATGCGCGCGCCGGCCGAGTCGTTGATGCCGACCATCGGGCACCCGATCTTGCCGGCCCACTCCATCAGCGCAGACACCTTGCGGCCGAACATCTCTCCGACGGTGCCGCCGTGCACCGACTGGTCGTGGGAGAACGCCGCCACCGGACGCCCGTGTACCAGGCCGTGACCGGTCACCACGCCGTCGCCGTATCCGGTCTCGGCGGCGCCGGGCATCTTGGCCAGGGCACCGATCTCGATGAAGGTACCCGGGTCGAAGAGCATCGCCAGCCGCTCACGCGGGGAGAAGATGCCCTTCTTCGCACGCTTGGCGACCGCCTTCTCCCCGGCCGGCTCCTTGGCGAGTTCGAGCTTGGCCCTCAGGTCGGCGAGTTTGGCTGCGGTGGTGTCCATGTGATCCTCTGCGTGGTCCGCGGTGTCGCGGTCTGTCACTTGCTGGTGGTGGAACCGACGGTACCGAGTCGGCGGGTCAGGTCGGCTCCGATTCTGCCGATATACGGCTCATCGACGATCGACAGGTGATCGCCGCCGATGTGGATGATCTCGAGGTCGTCGACCACCTCACCCCACCGACCGTCTTCGTCGATCTCCGCCCACTGCGGCTCGAGTTCGATTGCGCCGTCGTGCATCTTGTCGGCGCGGTACAACACGACCTTGCCGCCGTAGGGCGTCGGAGCGATGTTGGTGAGCGCACGGTTGTCGATGAACGAGGTGCGCTGGTGCTCGATGATGCCGCCGGGGATCTTGGTGCCCGACATCGACATCATCTCCATGATGATCGCGAACTGCCCCTCGTCGTCGGCCTCGACGAGCCGATCCATCGGGATCGGGATGTCGGCGTCGAGATCGTAGTTGCGGATCGCGAAGTCCTTCCAGCGCTCCAGTCGAGCCCGCTTGGTGTCGGGGGTCTCCACGACATCGTGGCGGGGACGGACGACGTCGATGAGACCGACGAAGTCGACCTCCTCGCCCTCGTCGCGCAACACCTGCGCGGCACCATAGGCGAGCGCGCCGCCGAGCGACCAGCCGACCAGAACGTACGGGCCATGCGGCTGTAGCTCGCGCAGGCGTGGCATGTATTGCCGCACACGCTCTTCGATGCTGCCCTCGACCCTGTCGAAACCGATGACCGGCACCGAGTCCGGCAGCCGCTTGAGTAGCGCCTCGTACGCCGCGGTGTTACCGCCGGCGGGATGGAACAGCAGCACCGGCGTCGGATCACCGGCCTGCGGGTCGTAGGTCTTCTTCCCGTCGATCAGTCGCAGGTAGCGCACGAATCCGTCGGTGTCGGCGGCCGCGTCGAGGAACTCGCGAACATAGTTCGACATCTCCTCGATGGTCTCCGAATCGAGGATGTCCTCCACGTCGATGTCACCACCGGTGCGCTCGTTGAGCTTGTCGGTGAGAGCTTGTGCCACATCCTCTTCGAGGACCGGCAGCTTGTTGAAGATGCCGCCGGCCGAGCGCTTGGTGACCACCGCATACACCCCGAAGGTGAGCCGTTCGGCGGCGTCACGCGGCGGGACGTCGGAGCCCGCGGCCTCGGCGACCGCGGCCTGCGAGGTGAGGTCGGCGGGAGCCGGAGCGCTGTCGGCGGCAGCGGGAGCGCTGTCGGCGGCAGCGGGAGCGCTGTCGGCGGGAGCCGGAGCGCTGTCGGCGGTGGCGGGAGCGCTGTCGGCGGGAGCCGGAACGCTGTCGGCGGGAGCCGAAGCGCTGTCGGCGCGTTTGGCATTCTGCTCGTCGATGTAGGCGTTGAGCGCGGCGGTGTCGAGTTCGCCTCCGCCGGCGGCATTCTCGGCGAGGTCGTCGAGTTCGTCACGGTGATGGACCGCGTAGTTCACGAACTTGGAGACATCGGAGAGATTCGCCTGCCGCATGGCCTGAAGTTGCAGCTGCGGGATGTCGAACTCGAACTCGACGCGATTCTTGATGCGCACGGCCATCAACGAATCCAGGCCCAACTCGACGAGCGGGATCTCGCGGGGCAGATCTTCCGGGTCATAGCCCATGGATTCGCCGACGATGATCGCGAGCCGGTCGTCGATCGACTCACCGGACTGCGGGTCCCACTTGTTGCCGATGTCGTCGATGATCTCGTCCTCGACGACCACCGAGTTGTCGATGTAGCCGACCTTGCGCGGATCAATGGCGCCGTCGGCGTTCTGACGAGCGCCGTCGGCGGGTTGGGGGGCGCCGTCGGCGGTACCGGCGACGGTGGCGCCGGTGACGACCGCCTCGAACAGCAGGCGGAAGTTCTTGTCGTGCTTGGCATGCACGGTCACCGACGCACCGCCCGGGTGCGGGCTCAGCGTCGTCGTGAGCGTGCCCTCGCCAACACCGGCACCGATCTCGCCGTGGGCCACCGCGGCACCGACCGTCGCCTCGGTGAGGACCTGCGCGGCCGCGGCACGGACCAGCTCACGCAGGTCGGTGACAGCGCCGGCGTTCACCTCCCAGGCATGTCGCCCGTCGGGCAGCGCCACGTGTGAACCGGGGATCGATCCGCTGCCCCCACCGGAATTCACGGTGGCCTTGAGCCAGTACGGCTTTCGCTCGAAACGGGTGCGCGGGATGTCGGCGAACCCCCGGCCGGCGCCGGTGCCGAACAGCGACGCGACGTCCACGGCGTGACCGTGCACGTACAGCTTCATCAGGGCGTTGATGACACCGAAGCTCTCGTCCTCCTTGCGGCGCAGCGTCTCGATCAGCTCGGCGTTCTGGAGCCCGGCCGAGAACGTCACCGCCGCAACGGAGATCAGGACCGCCGGGTTGGGCGAGAGTTCGAGGAAGGTGCGGTGACCGTTCTCCACCGACTTCGCGATGGCCTGCGAGAACCACACGCTGTGGCGCAGTCCCTTGAGGAAGTAGTCGATGGTGTGCACCGGCTCGTGCCCGGGACGATAGAAGGTCTCGCGGTCCACCGAACTGTAGAAGCCGACGGTCGGGCGGAGCGGTTCGATTCCGGTGAGCTCGTAGGCCAATTCGCCGAGCAGCGGGTCCATTTGCGAGGTGTGGCTCGCACCCTTGGTCTGCAGTTTGCGGCCGAGTTTGCCTTCCTTCTCGGCGCGCTCGACGATGGCGTCGACCTGCGGCTCGGGACCACCGATGACGGTGTGGGTCGGCGCCGCATAGACACAGATCTCGAGATCCGGGTAGTCGACGAGGACGTCGTTGATGTCCTCGGCGGAGTATTCGACGAGGGCCATCAGCCGGATGTCGTCGCCGGTGAGCATTGACTCGCCCTCACCCATGAGACGCGAGCGCTGACAGATCACCCGTGTCGCATCCTCGAGCGAGAGACCACCACTGATGTAGGCAGCCGAGGCCTCGCCCATCGAATGCGGTACCAGCACACCGGGTTGCGCGCCGAAGTGGCGCAAGGTGTCGGCGAGGGCGACCTGGATGGTGTAGATGCCGACCTGGCTGGTCTCGATGCCGTAGGTCTGCGCGTCGTCGAGAAACATCTCGACTATGGAGTATCCGAGTTCACGCTGCACGAGGTGATCGACGCGGTCGGCGTACTTGGCGAAGACCGGGTTCTCGGTGTAGAGCTGCTTGGCCATCTTGCGATGCTGCGACCCGAAGCCGCTCAACAACCACACCGCCGATGCGGCGTCGGGCGAATCTGCCGAGTACACAAGCGGATTGGCCTTGCCCTCGGCCACGGCACGCACACCCTTGACGGCGTCCTCGTGGGAGCGGGCCATCACGACGGCGCGCGACCGTCCGTGGTTGCGGTGGGCAAGCGCACGTCCGATGTCGGCGAGCGGGGTGGCTTGTCCGGCATCGGATTCGAGCCACTCGAGCAGATCGGCGGCGGCCTTGCGGCGCCGTGACGGCAGGAACGCCGAGATCACCAGCGGCACCACCGACCCGTCGACCGCGCAGGGTGCGAAATCGTCGGCCGGATCACGTTCGGCGACAACGGTATCCGCCTCGGGGGCGGCCGACTGTGCGGCGAGCACCGCACGCTCGGCCTCGGTGAGGAAGTCCTCGTCGTCGTCGAGGTCGGCGGCCGGTGTCTCGGCATCGGCCGCATCGGCCAGATCGGCGACGGCGGCCGGTTCTTCGAGGTCGCCCGGGAGTACCTCGCGGACGATGACGTGGGCGTTGGTGCCACCGAAGCCGAATCCGGACACCCCGGCGATGGCGTGCCCGGAGTAGCGCGGCCACTCGGTGATCTCGTCGGTGACCTTGAGTCCGGTCGCCTCGAATTGGATGTAGGGGTTGGGTCCGGAGTAGTTCAGGGAAGCGGGAATCTTGTTGTGCCCCATGGACAACACCACCTTGGCCAGTGCGCCGGCACCGGCTGCGGACTCCATGTGTCCGAAGTTCGTCTTGGCCGATCCGAGCAGCGCGGGGGCGCCGACGACGCGTCCGCGACCGACCACCCGGCCCAGTGCGTCGGCCTCGATCGGATCACCGAGGATGGTGCCGGTGCCGTGCGCCTCGACGTAGTCGACCTGACGCGGATCGAGTGCGGCGTCAGCATACGCCGATCGCAGAACCTCCACCTGCGCTTCGGGATTGGGAGCGAAGATGCCGTTGGAACGGCCGTCGGAGTTGACTGCCGTACCCGAGATCACCGCGAGCACCTGGTCGCCGTCGCGGCGGGCGTCGGCGAGTCGTTTGAGGACGAACAGACCGCCGCCCTCGGAGCGCACCATGCCGTCGGCGTCGGCGGAGAAGGCCTTGATGTGCCCGTCCTTGGCGACCGCGCCGATCGTGTCGAAGCCGACGGTCGCCGCCGGGGTCAGGATCATGTTGACGCCACCGGCCAGGGCTACCTCGGACTCGCCCGAACGCAGGCTCTGCACGGCCTGGTGGACGGCCACCAGCGACGACGAGCATGCGGTGTCGATGGCGACCGACGGGCCGTGGAAGTCGAAGAAGTAGGAGACGCGGTTGGCGATGATCGAGGTGGCGGTGCCGGTCAGGGCGTAGGCCGCGGTCTCGTCGGCGCCCTCACCGAGACCGAGCGCGGCCATCAACTGGTAGTCGTTGGTGGAGGTGCCGACGAAAACGCCGACGCTGCCGCCCTTGAGGTCGCTGGCCGGGATGCGGGCGTGTTCGAGGGCCTCCCACGTCAGTTCCAGCGCGAGCCGCTGCTGCGGGTCGACCATCTCGACCTCGCGCGGGCTCATCTGGAAGAAGTCGGCGTCGAAGGACTTGACGTCGTCGAGGTATCCGCCGCGCAGGTTGCGCTTCTCGAGGACCTCGGCCATTCGCGGGTCGGCCTTGAACTCGGTCCAGCGATCGTCGGGGAGGTCGGAGATGCCGTCACGGCCCTCGATCAGGGCCTCCCACGTCGACTCCGGCGACTGACCGGCCTTCGGGAATCGCGTGGAGAGTCCGACGATGGCGATGTCGTCGGCCTCGCTGCGCTCGCGCTCCCAGAAACGGTCGTCGTCGGCGTCGATGCCCTCGTCGGGATCGCCCTCGATGATGCGCGTCGCCAGCATCGCGATCGTCGGATGGTTGTAGGCGACGGTCGCGGTGAGGATGACGCCGGTCTTGTCCTCGACATCGGCGGCCAGCGCCACCGCGTCGCGTGAGGACAGACCGAACTCCTCCATCGGGCGGTCATCGGAGATCTGATCGGCCGGCACACCGGTGGCCTGCGCCACCCAGTCACGCAACCAGTCGCGTAGCTCGGAGACGGTCAGCCCACCGGCGGTCTCCCCGTCGGTGCTGGTGGCGTCGACCTGGTTGTTCGGCTCGTCGTTATTCAGTTCAGACATCGTTTCTCAGGGTACTTGGCGACGGCTCGATGGCCGCTCGGGTTCGTGACGGCGGCCGGCCGACGCGGAGGGTGTGCGGCGAAAGGCTTCGCTGCGCTACACGCCCGCATCTGGGAAGGCCGTCTGCTTATACCCACCTCGCAGGCTGCCGTCGATGTAGGCGGCCTTGGTCGCGCGGCGGGCGATCTTGCCGCTGGAGGTGCGTGGGATGGACCCGGCGGGGACGAGCAGGATGTCGCGGGCCATGACGCCGTGGCGTCCGGCGATGGCGGCGCGGACGGTGTCGGCGACTTCTTGCGGGTCGTGGCGTTTGCCCGGTCCGCGCTCGGCGACGATGACCAGTTGCTCGGAGGCGTCGTCGGGGTCGAAGGTCAGTCCGCTGGTGGATTGTTCGAAGACCACCTTGGGCAGTTCGTTGGCCGGGACGGCGAACGCTGCGACGAATCCGGGGCGCAGGGCCGGACTGGCTTCTTGCGCACTGAATTCGAGGTCCTGCGGGTAATGGTTGCGGCCGTCGACGATCACCAAGTCCTTGACGCGGCCGGTGATGTAGAGCTCACCGTCGAGCCACACACCGTAGTCGCCGGTGCGCATCCAGGTCGCGTCGGCCGGAGCACCCTCGGTGTGGCTGTTCTGCGCGAGCGGGGTGGTGATGGTGTTCTCGAAGGTGTCCTTGGTTTCCTGCGGCTTGTTCCAGTAGCCGGCGCCGATGTTGAGGCCGTGCAGCCAGATCTCGCCGACCTCGCCGTCGGCCTTCTCGATGCCGACGCCGTTCTCGTCGTATTCGGCGGCGTCGACGATCGCGGCCCACTGGCTGAGCGCGACCTGTCCGCAGGAGACCTGGGCGACGGCGTTGGGCGCGTCGGAGTCGATGACCTTCATCCGCCCGGCGTTGAGTTCTTCGCGGTCGACGTAGATGACCTTGGCCTCGTTGTCGCGCTGGGTGGCCGAGACGAACAGGGTGGCCTCGGCCATGCCGTAGCACGGCTTGATGGCGGTTTTCGGCAGCCCGTACGGGCCGAATGCCTCGTTGAATTTCTTCATCGAGCTGACGGTCACCGGTTCGGAGCCGTTGATCAGGCCGATGACGTTGGAGAGGTCGAGTTTTTCGCCCTCCTTCGGCAGGCCACGGGCGGCGGCGTGCTCGTAGGCGAAGTTGGGCGCGGCGGCGTAGGTGGGTGCGTTGTCGTCGTCGGCGGCGAGTTCGCGGATCCAGCGGCCGGGCCTGCGCACGAAGGCCTGCGGGCTCATGATCGTGATGTATTTGCCGCCGAGCGCGGGCAGGATCACCGTGAGCAGGCCCATGTCGTGGAACATCGGTAGCCAGGTGACGCCGCGAGCGTTGCGGTCGATCTCGATGCAGTCGTAGATCTGCAGGACGTTGGCGGCCACTGCCTGGTAGGTGATCTCGACACCGGCGGGCACGCGCGTCGAGCCCGACGTGTATTGCAGGTAGGCGACGGTGTCCTTGTTGTGGTCCTTACCGGCGATGGGTGCGACCCAGCTCGAGCCGACGGAGTCGGGCACCGCGTCGACGGCGATGACGCGGGGACGCTCCTTGGCCGGGCGGTCGGCGAAGAAGTTGCGGACCGCCTCGGCGGATTTGGTGGAGGTGAGGATCGCGGTCGGCTCGCAGTCGGAGAGCACCGCGGTCAGCCGGTCGGTGTGACCGGGCTCGTCGGGGCTGAACAGCGGAACCGCGACGTTGCTCGCGTAGAGCGCGGCGAAGAAGCCGATCACGTACTCCAGCGACTGCGGGGCGAGAATGGCGACGCGGTCGCCGTGTTTGGTGACCTGCTGCAGCCGTGCCGCCACTGCCCGGAGCCGTTTGCCGAATTGCGCCCAGGTGAGGTCCTGACGTTCGCCCTCGCGCTCCCGGCTGTAGTCGATGTAGCGGTAGGCGAGTGTGTCGGCCGCGTCGCGGACATTGCGCTCGACGTAGTCGACGAGTGTTGCGTCCTCGGTGAAGTGCAGCTGACCGTTCTCGTCGAGGAACTGCTCAAATTCAGTCTTCAGCATTCATTACTCCTGTGGCCCCCACGTTCCTGCCCCCAAATGGGCATATCGTGCGTACCTCGTGGCACACCCCGCGGCGCCCGACCGCGCTGCTCGGTTCAGTGTGACCCTCGAGTCGTTCCTTGCCGTGCACCGGTGGTCGTGTCGGTACCCATTCGTCCGTGGACCGCGTTGGTCGCGGTCGCACGACACTTCCCAACCCTTTCGCTCACTTCATGATCGTCATGTCCACCTTGACTCCACCGCGGTGTGATCACGCCACTGCAGCAGTCCTTCGCCGGCGGTTGTCGTGCGGCTTCCTGCCCCCGGACCGAGGACACACTTTACTCTCCCTTGAGGAGCGAGATGACCGGCGCGAAGGCATCCATCTGCGTCGGGAACACCCCGACGTAGGACATCGAGGTGCGCCGCCGCACCGCCCGGATCTGATCGGCGATCTCCTCGAACGATCCGATCGCGATGTACGGCGAGTTCAGCACGTCGTCGACGGTGAACTCGGTGTCGCGTTCGATGTTCGGCGGATACCCCTGCTCGAGTGCCTTGAGCGCCATCTCTGCGGTGGACTGCCGGTCGTCGGTGATGACGATGACCGCGATCGTCCAGTTGAGTTCGATGTCGGCGAATCGGTCGCCTGCGGCCTGCCGGATGCGGTCGACCCGCTCGGCGGTCTTCTCGATGGTCATGTCCGACAACTTCATCCGCCCGTCGGAGGTGGTGCCCGGCGCCACGGAAATGATGTCGGCGTGTTTGGCGGCCAGGGCGAGCATCTTGGGCCCGCCACCGCCGACGGCGATCGGCGGGCGCGGCCCCTGACGCGGTCGCGGGCTGCCCTCGAGTCCCTTGATCTGGTAGAACTCACCGTCGAAGTCGACGGTCTCGCCGCGCATGAGCTTGTCGAGGATCGTCAGCGATTCATCGAGCCGCCGGATGCGTACACCGGGGGATTCGAACTCGATACCCGCCTTGTCGAACTCCTCCTTCAGCCAGCCCGCACCGATCCCGAGTTCCAGGCGGCCCTTGCTCAGGACGTCGATGGTGTTGGCCTCCTTGACCAACAGCGCCGGATGTCGGAAGCCGTTCGCGAGAACCGACGTCGCGAGCCTGATGCGGTCGGTGGCCTGGCTCAACGCTCCCAGTGCGGCCAGCGGGCCGACCTGGTTGCCGAGGTGATCGGGGACGGCAAAGGTGTCGTATCCGTATTCTTCGGCGGTCTGGGCCAACTTCACGAACTTGCGGGCGCCGCCCTCGTCCTTGTTGCCCTCACCACCGGCGCCGAACCGGAACGCGCGCAGCGTGGTCTCGCCGCCACCGGTCCCGGTGGTCTCGCCCTGGGTCATTGGTTCTCCTCGTCGCGTTCGCGGCGTCGTCATGAGTTCTCGTGGCCGTGCGGGGGCGTCCCCATTCCGCAGGACACCGCCGAGCCAGCCCACAACGTTAATGCAGCAGGTCGGCGCCGCCCAAACGGATCGGTCCCCGCTCAGGGCCTTCCCAGCCACCCCGCAGCACGCGACGCCACGACGTGGGTGCTCAGTTGTGCGCCGGACGCGGGGCCTCGTCGATGAGTCCGTTGACCCAGCCGCGCATCCACTGGGTCGCGGTCGCACCGTCCAGAGACCAGTACCGCGGCGTCGCATACATCGCGTGCACCGGGTTGTTGATGGCGCTCGCCAGCTGACTCACGGCACTCAACGGATTCGACGCCGTCGGCGCATCGCAGATGAGATCGCCTGGGGCACAGATGGATACGACCTTGCTCTGCAGATCCCCGAAGCCGCCGGGACGCGGGCCGGTCATCGTGGTCCCCGGCACCAGCGATCCCATCCCGGCAAGTGCGATCTCGGCACCGACGCCGGGCGGGTTGGGTCCGATGTCACGCTGATCGCCGGGCTGCCGGCGGCCGTCGGCGATGAGTCCGACCCCGAGGACGAGATCGGCGTCGGACTGCGGCAACACGTTTCCACGGCCGTTGCCGATGGCCGAGGCGAGGTCCCCGCCGATGACCGCACCCTGCGAGAAGCCGACGATGACGTAGCGCGTCAGCGGACAGTGCTCGTGGGTGGAGATGATCTTGCCCGCGGCCCGCTTGTAGCCCTGGGTGCGCGAGTCGTTGTAGCTGCTCTGCCGATCGTTGAGGATCGTGGGGTTCCGGAACTCGGCGATGTAGGGCACCGTGTAGACCTCGGTGCGCGACTCGGGGAATTCACTCTTGATCGCCTTGGAGACGCGCAGCAGCAGCGACGCCGGCTTGGACGTCGGGTTCAGCGGGTCGTCGTTCGGCGTGGACTCCCAGGTACCCGGGATCACCAGCGTCAACACGTCGGCGCAGTCGGCGGGCTGGGCCTCCGGCCGGTTCGGCGGGGTCGTCGTCGTCGACGACGGGCCGCCACCACGCGGCGGTGCAGGCGGACCCTCGACGATGCCCTTGATCCAGATCGCGATCAGCACGATCGCGATGACGGCGATCAGCGCGACCGCAACCATCAACAGGCGCAGCGCACGGGAGGTCCGTGAGCGTTTCTTCCGGGCGTTCACAGGTCGGTTGCCGCTAGCAATAGTTGTCCTGGGCGGCCTTGATCACCTTGTCGGCCTTGGCATTGGCCTCCGCGGTGTTCTGGGTGCCAGGAGCGACCAGTGCGGTGACGTAGGCCTTGGTGGTCACCGGGTCGGTGTTCTTCTTCTGCGCGTCGCAGACGTAGGTGGCCAGCGACAGCGCGACACCGTTGTCGGTATCACCGAGCAGCGTGACGTTCTGGCTGCGCAGGGCCTGCAGGTATCGCTTGGCCTTGTCATCGAGCGGCGCCCCGTCCGGTGCGGTGAGTTGTCCCGATGCCGGTGCCGTCGAGCCAGGGGTGGTCGCCGGCAGCGTGGACCCGCCGGTGGTCGGGGTGGCACCGGCCGAGGTCTGACCGGACTCCGGTGCGCTCGACGCCGAGGCACTCGACGGCGCGGAGTACAGCGACGTCGTGGTGACCGGATTGCTGGTGATCGGGGCGCTCGCCGTGGAGTCGTCCGAACATGCCGCCAGCGAACCCAGCGCGAACACCACGCCGGTCATCAGCACACCCAGCCTCAAGTACTTCGTCATCATCACTTCCTCGTCACGCATCACCGATGCCGCCTCGAACCCTCCGACCCCTGGTTCGACGAGAGGCGCGCCGGTGACCACGTACACACACGTGGTGGTTTGTCCCAACCGCCAGCAAGGCTACCCAACAAGGCGGACAACATTCGCCACCGGAGCCACCTCACCTGCGCAAACATCGCGATTCCACAGTCAGATCTCAGGACGCACACACGCGGCACCCGATGTGGGGCGCCGCGTGTGTGAGCTGGATCTATCGCGCGAGTTGCGCGCCGCCCTTCGGTGACCAGTTGATCCGGCCGTGTTCGAAGGTCTGCGTCTTGCCGCCGTCGCGACCCCACGGCATCTCACCGCTGGTCGGCAGACCGAGTTTGCCGCCGGGTCCGCCCGCGCCGACATACGCGCCGCCGATCGCGCCACCGACCACCTGCGGACCCTTCGGCCCGGTGATGATCCGCCCTTCGGCGAAGTCCTGGGCGCGTCCGCCGGGTACGCCGTACTCCGGCGTCAGGCACACTCCCAGCCGGGCCGGACCGGCGACCTTCTTGAACGCCGGGCTGACCCCGCAGGCCACCTTGTCACCGCTGAGGCCGAGCGCTGCCGCCGCCTGCGGCCAGGCCTGATGCATCTCGAATTCCCAGTAGGGCCAGGTGTGGGTACCCGACGCCCGGTAGACGGCTTGTCCGGGAATTCCCAACTGGTTCAACTTGATTGCGAACTGCTGCGAGGTGACCCGGGAGAGCAGCTCGAGTCCCACACCGGAGTAGTTGGTCGCCAGCATCGGGATGTCGGACGGCTTGTCGTACGGGCCGACCATGCCGTTGCCCGACGAGATGTAGAGACTGGTGCCCCGCAGTTTGTCGGCGAGCAGGTACGGATCGTGGGCCTTCCACTCCGGGTCGCTGGGCGGGCCGAACATCTTCATCGCGTCGTAGCCGCCGCCGTCCCGAAGGGCGAACTGGATGGCCTGCGGCATCCCGTAGGAGGTGAGCTGCAGGATGCCGGAGAACGACGCGGCGAACTTGTAGTAGCCGGGGTTTCGTGCGGCGAGCATCATGGCCGCCGAACCACCCATCGAGAGTCCCTCGATGCCACGGACATCCGTTGAGCGCCAATCACCTTCGATGATGGGCGGCAGCTCGTGCATGAGGAAGGTTTCCCACTTGTAGTTCTTGCCCTTGTCGGTTTCCTTCCAGTCGGTGTAGAAACTCGACTCGCCACCGATGGGCAGGATGACGTTGACGTTCTTGTCCTTGTAGAAGTCGACGACGTCGGTGTTGATGACCCAGCCGCTCTGATCGTCCTGTGCGCGCAGACCGTCGAGCATGGTCAGCTGCGGGAACCGCGCGGTCGGATTGGCCCACCAATCACGGGCCAGCAGGATCTGGACTTGGATCTCGGTGTTCATCGACGGGGAGAACACCCAGAGCGCAACGCGACGGTCGGTGTACCAGAACACCTTGGTGACGCGGGCGGGCTGGGTGGGCGCCGGGGAGGCCGCGGGAGTGGCCGCCGGAGCCGGGGCAGCCGGGCTCGCCGGGGCTGCCGGACTCGCCGGGGCTGCCGGGGCCGGACTCGCCGGGGCCGGGGCCGGGGCCGGGGCCGGGGCGGGGGCACCGACGGCGTCCTGCTGACCGATCAGGGCCCAGCCAAGCGCCACCAGCACGACCACCACCATCGTGATGACGACTCGTGGCGTTCGCCGGCTCGTCGCACCGCGAGTGGCCGTACGCCCACTCGTTCGCCCCGCACTCACTGTTCGCATACCCTCGCGCTCCTTCGCACCCCTGATGGTCGACGCATCGCGGTCGGCGACCGCGTCGACTCAGTGGCCCCTCAAATCACAGAAATCTCACTGGTGTCATTACGCCTCAGGTGTTTCTTACACGTCGTGGCGCAGGTTGGCGCGACGCCACGCTGTGGCGGGTGAGATTTTTGTGACTTCTGTGATGTGAGTTGCGCGGATAGCCGGTCATGCCGGACCAATGAGACAACCCCGGCCGACACCGTGTGGTGGCGGCCGGGGCTGTCCCGGTGCTCAGTTGATCGTTGCTCAGTCGAGCAGTGCGCTACTCGATCAGTTGAAGAAGCCTCGCGAGTAGGCGTTCCAGACCATGTCCTGCCAGTAGCCCCAGGCGTGGGTGCCGTTGGCGTAGTAACTCATGATCGGCAGGCCGTTGATGAAGGCGAGTCCTTCGAAGGCCTTGGCCTGGGTGAACGCGAGGAACTCCAGCGTCGAACCCTTGAACAGGTCGTCGAAGACGTTCGGCAGCGCGTTGTACTTGCCGAAGAGTCCGTTACCGGAACCGACGAAGAGTTTCAGGCCCTGCATGCGGTTGATGCGCAGCGACGGGTCGTTGTCATACCAGCGGCCGTCCCACGGCGGGCCCCACATGGCGTCGACGTTCCACGGCTGCGGTGCGACGTCGAGCATCGCCAGACGGATCATCGTGTGCATGCCGGGGGCACTGAGGAAGTTGTAGCCCGACAGCGAGCCGGCGGCGTAGTAGAGGTCGCGACGCTTGGAGGCGAGGACCAGTGCGGCGTTACCACCCATGGACACGCCCATGATGGCGTACTTGCCGTTCTTGCCCTGGAATCCGTTGGCCCGCAGTGCCTGCGGGAGGCGGTTGTTGATCACGCACTCCCACATGTAACGGCTCTGCTGGCCGTTGAAGTTACTGGGCGCATTCCAGTCGGTGTAGAAGCTGGCCGGTCCGCCGATCGGCTCGACGACGTTGACGCCGCGATTGACCAGTTCCTGGACGTTGGTGTTGATCTCCCAGCCGGAGAAGTCGTACTGGGCGCGCATGCCGTCGAGCAGGATGACGGTGCGCTTGTTCTGCGGCTTGAACCAGGTACGAACCTGGACCTTGCCGGGAGCCATGGACTTGTTGCCGAAGGCGCCGTTGGTGGGCATGCCGCAGGCGTCGATCCACAGCGTCTTGCGGAAGCCGGTGCCGTTGATGCGCGCGTCGGCCTGGCCCGTTCCGACCACTGCTCCGATCAGACCCGCGACGGTCATCACGGCGACCACAATCGCCACGAGCCGTGCACTGAGTCCCGTGGACGCCTTCGGTTCCAGTTCACCTACACCCATCGACCTGCATTCTCCCTCTGTCACCGGTTCCGACACGAAACAGTCATTGCGTCGAACTCCGGACTACACCTCTGCGACGTCCGATCCCCCACACCGAACCCTCGTGCATCGTGCACACGAGGAACCCCCGGCAGCCTATTGCAGCCACCGAAGCCTGACAAACTCTGTGACGTCTCTCACAGCTCTCTCAGGTTGGTGCGGACGGATCGGTCCCACCGCAATTCTCACGGTCGGTCTATCGGTCGCACTCCGCGGCACGTTACCGATTCGAGATAATTTCTCGCAAGTTCCTCCGATGCTGCGCGAAGGTTCCTCACAGCGTCCCCGGTTCCGGGTCAGCGCGGGTGGATGCGCGGCGGCATCCTCAGACCGCAGTGCTGGATCTCGTACTCGGGGTTGCGGTCGATGCGGTAGTCGGTGAACGTGAACGACTGGATCAGGTTGCTCTTGAACCGCTGCCACGTCCACGGCGCCTCGTACGAGGCGATCCGGTCCCGGGTGGCCGGACACGTCAGGGCGACCTGCGCCTGACGTACGACGTCCTCGTCGAGGAACCCGGGCAGGATCGGGGCTCGCGCCACGGCTCCGGCCTCGGCGACCACCCACTCGGTCGGCAGTACCTTGTCGTGCCCGATGCGGCCGTCGTCGAGTCGCTCGGTGTGCGCGGCGATCGGATACGCCAGCCCCATCTGGTCGATGACCCGCACGTTGAGCGGAGCATTCATGCTGGTCATGCCGAGATTGAGGAAGAACACCGTCAGCTGGCGCTTGTCCTGCGGGGTGCTGGCGGGGAGGCGGGCGATGTACCACTGGTCGTAGTCGAAGGACGCGATCAGCACGCCGCCCTCCTTCTGATACTGCTCGATGTCCTCGACCATCGCCTTCATGCGCGGATAGTCGAGGTAATCCTTGGCGGTGACTGGGTTCTCGATGCCCATGTTGGTGACGTAGAAGCGTCGCTCGTCGACGATGCCGCTGCGGCCGATGTCGATGCCGGCGTTGGGCAGGACATCCTCATGGACGATCGCCGCCCACGCGATGGTGGTGATCCACATCGCCGCGAGGACGGTCGAGCCGACCAGCTGCAGGCGTGTACGGCGGGCGCGCAGAGCGCCGTCGGTGTCGGCGGGCGCGCTGTCAGCGGTGGCTGGGGCGCTGTCGGCGGTGGCGAGGGCGCCGTCGGCGTCGGCGTCGGCGAGGGCGCTGTCAGCGTCAGCGAGGGCGCTGTCAGCGTCAGCGGGGGCGGGCATGCGGCGACGGCGGAAGGCTGCGGCGACACCGCGCACCGGGATGGTCACCGGAATCACCATGAGCGGCAACAACATCACGAACAGTGGTGTCAGCAGGACGCGGCCGTGCATGAAGTCGCCACCCTGACGCAGCCAGTACAGACCGACGATGAGGCCGGCGAGCACCATCGCGGTGACCACCGCGCCCGGCGTCTGCAGACGCCGCGACCACGACGCCAACCGGCCACGCACCGTCGTCGGGGCCTGCGATGACGGCTCGGTGGGGCTGAGCTTGCGTGCGCGCACCCCGACGGCGAGCAGGATGCCCGCCACGAGCGCGAGGACCACCGGCAACAGCAGCGTGTAGGGCCCGAAGAGGTTGGCCAGATAGATGAACCCCTGATGCCACTTGGAGCCGCTGGCGTCCTTGGCGACGGCCGGGTTGGGGACCAACAGGGCGTAGTACCCCATCCGGAAGATCTGGTAGCCCACGGGGAGAATCGCGGCGGCGACGACGATGCCGACACGCATCTTCCATGTCTGGGGCGCCAGGAACACCAGCACCAGGGCGATCCCGCCGATGACCGTGAGCTCGGGCCGAACCAACGGCGCCAGGCCCGCCCAGAAGGCGAGGAACAGTGTGGCCGCCGAACCGGCGCGGGTGGCCTCGGCCCCGGACGATCGCCGACACCACGAGATCAGCAGACACCACAGCACCGCGGCCCAGAAGATACAGAGCCCGTTCTCCAGGCCGCTGGTCGCGAAGTCGCGTGCCGGCGGCAACGCGATGTAGATGATCGGGCCGAGCGGAAGCAGCAGGGTGTAGCCATCGCCGGTGATCCCACCGAGGCGCCGACGCAACAGGCGGGCTGTCCCGTACATCGCGATGGGCACCGCCGACACCGACAACACCAGCGCCACCCACAGGGCGACGTACTCGAGTTGGCCGTCGGTCACCCACGCCCAGAACCACAGCAGATAGGTCCACGCCGTGGAGGTGTTGGCCTCGACCCGTTCCCCTGCGTTGAACACCGGCCCGTTGCCCGCGAACAGGTTGCGCAGGGTGCGCAGGACGATGAGTCCGTCGTCGGCGATCCAGCGCCGCTGCCATGCGCCGATCGCGAAGAAGGTGGTGACGGTGATGGCACCGATCAGGAAACTGATGATGGCGGTCCACTCGCGGCCACCCCAACGCCGCCACGCGCCGACGTCGACCGTGCGCTTCTTCTTGCCGATCGGGCGCTCATCCTCATCGATCGGGCGCTTCTTGACGTCGATCGGGCGCTCATCCTCGCCGACCGGGCGCTCGTTCCCATCGGCCGGGCGCTCCACGTCGGGCTCGTCGCCGCCGAGATTCAGACGCAGCCACTGAGTGGGCGCGTCGTCCTCGGGCAATTGCCCTCGATCAGGTGACTGCCCGTGATCAGGAGACTGCCCTCGATCAGGAGACTGCATAGACCGCGACACCCACGCATACTATCCAGGCCACCGCCAGGACCTGCAGCACACGGTCGCCGAGGGCGATCTCCTCGGGTTCTCCGGCCTGACCACCGTCGATGTCGACGGCGTAGCGCAGGATCGCGATGGTGAACGGCACCATCGACAGGGCATAGGCAACGTTGGTGTCGTGGCCGGAGTTCTTGTCGAAGGCCCACAGTCCGTAGAACAGCACGACGGCCGTGGCCGCCAATGTCCACACGAAGCGCAGGTAGCTGGTGGTGTAGTACTGCAGCGCCTTGCGGATCTTGGCGCCGGTGCGCTCGGCGAGTTGCAATTCGGCGTAGCGTTTGCCGGCCGCCATGAACAGCGACCCGAAGGCCATCACCAGCAGGAACCACTGCGAGAGTCGGATCTCGGCGGCCACACCACCGGCGATGGCGCGCAACAGGAAGCCCGACGAGACGATGCAGATGTCGATGACGGCCTGGTTCTTCAGCCCGAAGCAGTAACCGAGCTGGATCACCAGGTAGATGGCGATGACGACGGCGGTCTGCCAGTTGGCGATGAGCGCCACCCCGATCGATCCCGCACCCAGCACCAGCGCGAGGCCGTAGGCCAGCGATACCGGCACCAAGCCCGCGGCGATCGGCCGGAACCGCTTGGTGGGATGGTTTCGGTCCGATTCGACGTCCATGGCGTCGTTGACCAGGTAGATGCAGGAGGCGACGAGGCAGAACGCGATGAACGCCAGGCCGACGCGTCCCATCGCACCGGCGTTGGTCAGGGCATCGCTACCCGCGGCCAGCGGAGCGGCGAGGACGAGGACGTTCTTCACCCACTGACGTGGCCGGACCGCCTTGATCAGCCCGGTGGCCAGGTTCTTGGGCGGGCCCTTGACCTTTCCGTGCTCGATCGGCTCCTCGCTCATGCCTTCTCCTTAGTGGACTTGCCGCCGACGACCCGCCCCATGAGGAGGCGTGCGGTCGACCCCGGCATCAGCGCCACTGCGCCGACGCGGGCAGCAACACCGGCGAGCCGGGTGGATCGCGGGTGGCGGGCCGCGGTGTCGGCGGCACGCTCGATGAACTGATCGCCGACGACGACGGCACCGGCGCTCAGTGCGCCGATCGCGGCTCCGGCGGCGACATCGCTCGGATAATGCACCCCGAGAACCAGTCGCGAGGTGAGCATAGGCGGCACCAGCACCGCCGGAAGCAGGTAGGGCGGTAAACCCGCGGCCCTACCGATGAGGATCGCCGCGGCCGTCGTCGAGGTGGCGTGCGACGACGGGAAACTCAGACGGCTCGGGGTCGACACCCCGACCCGGATCCGCGGATCCTGTGGGCGCTTGCGCCGGACGATGCGCTTGATGATCACCGACGCCGCGTGTGCGCCGAAGGCCCCCGCGCCGGCCTCGAGCCAGCGGCGTTGCGCGGTGGCGTCGTCGCGTCGCACGGTCAGCCCCCAGCCGACGGCGCTGATCGCCAGCCACCCGAGCGAGTGCTCACCGAAGTGTGAGAGTCCACGGGCGGCGGGCACGACGCCGGGCGCCCCGAGCAGCACACCCTGGACACCGATCAGTGCGGCGACCTCACCCGACGGCTCCGCGGTCTGCGCCGTGGCGGCCGACGATGGGCCCCGATCAGTCGATTCCGAAGACACGCGCCCAGCTCTCCTTACTGGTCAGGTCCCGGTGTTGGGCGCGGTAGCGCTCCGTCAACTCGGGGAACCGCTCGTTGAGTTCACGTACCAGCGCCGCGGATTCGCGTGCGAGGGCGATCATCTTGTCGCGGTCGCGCTGGCGGTACACCACGCCGCGACCGTCGGCGGTGGTGACGGTGACCCCGTCGACCCGGCCGAGGGAGAACCACCGCGCCTCGATCGGCGGGTAATTGGCCTGGGGCACTTGGTGATGCCGCGGATCGGCCGGACGCATGTTGTTGACGATCGCGCCGGCCAGGGCGCGCAGCTTGGTGACCGGGTTACTCGGCACCGTCGTCCCCAGATGCGTTGCCTCGCCGCTGGTTCGGGGCAGCTCGGTCGCCGACGGCAACACCACGGCATCCGGGTATTCCTTGCGCATGGCGGCGATCTTCGGCAACGCGGTCGGCAACAGCGAACGGATGTGGTCGGGGCCGGCGAGGAAGTCGCGGATCGCCTCGTTCTGGATCGCCACCGTCGAATACTCAAGGCAGAGAAGGTGTTTTGCGGTCGCCTTGACCATCGACTGCAGTATGCCCTTGATCGGGCCGTCGTGGTGGATCGCGGCGACGACGAGCCGGTTGCGTAGGTGGAAGTACGCCTGCCAGTCGATGGCGTCGTCCTTGTCACTCCACGCCATGTGCCAGATCGCGATGCCGGGAACCGTCGCTGTCGGGTATCCGGCCTTGCCTGCGCGCAGGGCGAATTCCCAGTCGTCCCACTTGATGAACAGCGGCATCGGCAGGCCGATCTCCTCGGCGCAGACACGCGGGATCATGCACATCCACCAGCCGTTGCCCTCGACGTCGATCCGGCGGTGCAGGTTCTTCGAGTTCTCCCGGTCACGCAGCGGATACTCGGCGAAGTCGTGGTCGTATTCCACGAACGGCGCCGCGGTCCACATGAAGGTGTGGTGGTTGATGACCTCACCCATGCAGTGCAGGTGACTGCGGTCCTGCAGGTTCAGCATCTGCCCGCCGACCAGCATGGGGGTGCGGGCGAACCGCGACATCGCCAGCGCACGCAGGATCGAGTCGGGCTCGATCGCGATGTCGTCGTCCATGTACAGGACGTACGGGGAGTCGGTCAGCCGCAACGCCTCGTACATGATGCGGGAGTAGCCACCGGAACCACCGAGGTTGCCCTGATCGAAGATGTGCAGCCGATCGCCCAGTGCCGCAGCGGCTTGCGAGTAACCGGGCTCGTCGACGACCTTGCGGGTGCCCTGATCGGGCATCAGCACCGCGTCGATCACCTCGTCCACCAACGGATCCGAGGTGAGCGCGGCGAGAGCGTTCACCGCGTCGGTGGGCCGGTTGAACGTCGGGATGCCGACGGTGACACGTTTGGTGTCCGGACCGCTGGGCACCGGGATCGTCGAATACCAGCCGGCAGAGACGATTTCGGTCTCGGTGTCGGTGGTGACGTCGAACCAGATCCATCCGCCGTCCTCGAACGGTCCGAGGTCGAGCTCGAACTCGATGGTGCCACGGCCGTTTTCATCGATGGGGACCAGATCACCACCGATGCCGATGCGCGAGCCGTCGACCTTGGAACGGTAGAGATCGACACGGCAGGTGCCGATCACCTCGACCCGCAGCACCACCGAGGTGAGGATCGACCAGCGTCGCCAGTAGGCCGCGGCGAAGGCGTTGAAGTAGCTCTCGAAGCTGACCTCGGACTCCGCGCCGAGGATCACCGAGGTGCGGCTCGGGGCGTGGGCACGGCGCGCATTGCTCGCGGATTCGACGAGGTAGAGCGAACGGACGTCGATGGGTTCGCCGGGCCGGGGGAAGATGACCCGCTGCAGCAGTTCGACCGCCGTGGAGTCGGGTTCGACCGTCGACGACGCGGTCACGTTCTCCTGTTGGGCAGGGGTCACACTCATTACTCCGCTCTGATCTGCGACTGCATTGCTGTCATCGCCGGTGATCGGGCTCGGGCGTCACGCGTCGGGACCCACCAGCGCCGCACCGTCTCGCAGGTGTGGCGCCAGGGTGTTCTCGAACATCGTGAGCGCACTGGCGATGGCCATGTGCATGTCCAGGTACTGGTAGGTGCCCAGCCGTCCGCCGAAGAGCACCTTGGAGTCGGTGGTCTCGGTCTTGGCCAGGGCTCGGTAGGACGCGAGCATCTCTCGGTCCTCGGGGGTGTTGATCGGGTAGTACGGCTCGTCGTCGTCCTTCGCGAAACGCCCGTACTCCCGCATGATGACCGTCTTGTCGGTCGGATAGGTGTCGCGTTCGGGGTGGAAGTGCCGGAATTCGTGGATACGCGTGTAGGGCACGTCGGCGTCGTTGTAGTTCATCACCGGGGTGCCCTGGAAGTCGCCGGTGGGTAGCACCTCGGTCTCGAAGTCGAGGGTGCGCCAGCCCAGGCGTCCGGCGGAGTAGTCGAAGTAACGGTCGAGTGGGCCGGTGTAGACGACGGGCGCGTCGGGGCTCTGCGTGCGCAGCTCGTCACGCACGTCGAACCAGTCGGTGTCCAGCCGCACCTCGATGCGCTCGTCGGCGGCCATGTTCTCCAGCCACGCGGTGTAACCGTTGACGGGGAGCCCCTCATGGGTGTCGTTGAAGTACCGGTTGTCGAAGGTGTAGCGCACCGGCAGCCGGGTGATGTTGGCGGCCGGGAGGTTCTTCGGGTCGGTCTCCCACTGCTTGGCGGTGTAGTGCTTGATGAACGCCTCGTACAGCGGACGTCCGATCAGGCTGATCGCCTTCTCCTCGAAGTTCGCCGCGTTCTTCGTATCGATCTCGGCGGCCTGTTCGGCGATGAGCGCACGTGCCTCGTCAGGGCTGAAGTACCGGCCGAAGAACTGGCTGACCAGGCCCAACCCCATCGGGAACTGGTAGGCCTGACCGTTGTGCATCGCGAACACGCGGTGCTGATAGCCGGTGAAGTCGGTGAAGCGGTTGACGTAGTCCCACACCTTCTGGTTGGAGGTGTGGAACAGGTGTGCACCGTACTTGTGGATCTCGATGCCGGTCGTCGGTTCGGCCTCGGAATAGGCGTTGCCGCCGAGATGGCCTCGACGCTCGATCACCAGGACGCGTTTGCCCAGTTCGGCGGCGGCGCGCTCGGCGATGGTGAGGCCGAAGAAACCGGAGCCGACGACGATCAGGTCATAGGGGCCGGAGCGGGGCGAATCGGCGCTGGTATTGGATGCCACGGGTGTTCAGGGTAACCGACCCGACCAAGGGAATCCCAAAGCCGGGCGGCGATGAGGCGGGTCGGGATGCGCGGCCGAAGTCGTCCGTCCGTGGGAGCGACGTTCACCTGCGAGTCCGGTAACCTGAGAGCTTCATACCGGCCTTCAGCCATTGGGCCTGCAACTCCCGATATCGCCGTCCGGGGATCATCCCCCGACCACGCGAACGAGTTCAGGGGCCGCCCGTGCCGAACGCATCGCATTCCTCTCACGACTCCGATCGTCTCGCCATCGATCGTGTTGTCGTGGTGATTCCCGCCCACAACGAACGCGACCTGCTGCCGGCGTGTCTGCGCGCGGTGCGGATCGCGGCGGACGCGGTGCCTGTCCCGGTGCATGTCGGGGTGGTCCTCGACACCTGCACCGACGGGTCCGCCGAGGTGATCGGCGCCGAGGTCACCCCGATCGTCGGCGAGTTCGGGACCGTCGGGGCGGCTCGGGCCGCCGGCGTCGCCGCGTTGCTGCGCGGTGGTGCTCCCGAGCGGACCTGGGTGGCCACCACCGACGCCGATTCCGAGGTACCCGGCAACTGGCTGCAGCGCCATCTGACGCGCGCGGCCGAGGGCGCGCTCGCCTACGCCGGCACGGTGACACCCAAGGATTGGACGCGGTGGCCCGCGGCGCTGGCAGATCGCTACCGGCGTCTGTATCGCGATCACGACGGCCACCGTCACATCCACGGGGCGAACCTGGGGGTGCGCGCCGACGCCTACCTCGCGGTCGGCGGATTCGGCGAGCTGCCGCACGACGAGGACGTCGATCTGATCGAACGTCTGGAGTCGGCGGGTATCTCGATCGCCTGGTGCGCGCAGGCCCCGGTGGCGACCTCGACACGTCGGCACGGCCGCGCTCCCGAGGGCTTCGCCGCGCATCTGCGCTCGCTCTCCACGACCGGACGGCGCTCGGCATGACCGCTCCTGCCACCCCGGCAGCCCGGGCCCGCCGGATCGCCGACGATCTCACCGATCGGGTGCCGCATCCGGGCGAGGGCGACACCGCCGCACGCTGGCGCCTTCTCGCCGACCTCACCCGTGACGACATCGCCGTCGGCCGGCTTGTCGAGGCGCACCTCGACGCGCGCACGATCCTTCACGAAATCGATTCCGATACAACCGAACCCGGGTCCTTCTGGGGCGTGTGGGCGGCCGAGCCGCCACATCCTCGAATCGAGGCGAGCCGCACCGATCGCGGCTGGCGGCTGCGCGGCGCGAAGCCGTGGTGTTCGGGTGTACAGACGTGCACGCACGCCCTGGTGACCGCCGACGTCGACGACGGCGCCCGCGCCCTGTTCGCCGTCGACCTCTATCAGGCGGGCGTGCGTCGGGAGACCACCGAGTGGGCCGCGACGGGGATGAGCACCACCGAAACCGGCACCGTGCATCTCGACGACGTACCGGCCCGCCCGATCGGTCCCCCCGCTGCCTACCTCGACCGTCCCGGGTTCTTCCACGGCGGCATCGGCGTGGCCGCGTGCTGGTGGGGCGGGGCGCGCAAGGTCGCCGACGCGATTTACCGCACGCCCCCGGCTGACGACGTGACCGCGATGCACCTCGGCGCGATCGACGCCCGCCTACTGGCCGGATTCACCCTGCTCGAGCAGGTGGCGGGCATCGTCGATGCACACCCCGACGATCTCGACGGGGCGCGCCGCCTTGCGCTGTCGGTCCGCTGGTCGGTCGAGCAGGTGGCCACCGAGGTCATCGACCGGGTCGCGCGGGCTCTCGGTCCGACGCCGTTGGTGCGCGATCCCGAGCACGCGCAGGCCGTCGCCGACCTCGAGATCTACCTTCGGCAATCCCACGCCGAGCGGGATCTGATCGACCTCGGACGGCTCACCGAGTCCCCGCTGTTCGGCCGCTTCGCCGGCCGCGACGGCATCACCCTCGAGTCCGGAGCAGGTACGCGATGACCACCATCGGCCCCTCACCCACCCAGTTGCGCTTCGCCGGGCGACCGATCGACATTCCCGGCACCCCCGAATCACGATGGCGCGAGTGGCTTTCGGGTCGCACTCCGACCAATCTGGAGGTGACGGTCGACCGGCTGATCGTCCTCGGCGCCCACCCCGACGATGAGGTCCTCGGGGTCGGCGGGATCATGTCGATCGCTACCCGGGCGGGCGTTGCGGTCACGGTGGTGTGCATGTCGGACGGTTCGGGATCCCACCCCGGGTCGGCGACGGTCTCACCCGAGCGACTGGTGATGCGTCGGCATCTCGAACTCGACACGGCCGCAACCCTTCTCGGACTCGACCGGCCACGGTGGCACGGCCTGCCCGACGGCGAGCTCGCCGCCCATCACGAAGCGATGTGCCGCATCGTCGACGGCTACCTCGACGCCTGCGGCGACGAGTCGGTGGCCGTGCTCGCGGTCTGGTCCGGTGACGGCCACCCCGATCACGAGGCACTCGGAAACTGCGCCCGCGAGGTCTGCACACGCCGCGGTGTGTCGCTCTGGATGTACCCGATCTGGATGTGGCACTGGGCAACTCCCGGCGACGATGCCGTGCCGTGGGATCGTCTGCGCCGGGCGCCGTTGTCCCCGTTGGAGGTTGCCGTCAAGCACGCCGCCGTGCATGCCTTCGCCTCGCAGGTCCGGCCACTGTCCGACGACCCGGCCGACAAGGCGATCCTGCCGCCGCACGTGCTGGCCCATCTCACCCGGCCGACCGAATACGTGTTCACCTGATGACCACTCGACGACGGCCCGGCGACGACCCGAAGACGTTGCCGGAGAACTACTTCGACGACGTCTACCGCGACACCGACGACCCGTGGGGGTTCACCGACCGCTGGTACGAACAACGCAAGTACGCGCTGACGCTGGCGTCGCTGACCACTCCGCGATACCGGCGGATCTTCGAACCCGGTTGTTCCATCGGCGTTCTGAGCGTCGCGCTCGCCGACCGCGGCGAGGAGATCGCATGTATCGACGTCAGTGCGCGGGCGGTGGAACTCGCCGTGCGCCGGCTGGCCACCACCAACGCCCGGGTCAGTGTATCCACCGGGGATCTGACCGGTCCGTGGCCGCCGGGCACCTTCGACCTCATCGTGCTCAGCGAGGTGCTCTACTACCTCGGTGACGCCGACCTCGACGCCGTCGTCGAGCGACTACCCGGGGCGTTGACCGACGACGGCGAGGTGATCGCGGTCCACTGGCGGTGGCCGGTCGCCGACTATCCACAGTCCGGCGACGCGGTCCACGACCGGCTGCTGCGCTCGCCGTTGCTGCACTATTCGGGCTATCGGGACAGAGATCTCTGCCTTGATGTGTTCCATCGCGGTCCACGCGACAGCGTCGCGCAGCGTGAGGGCCTCACTCCCGGCTGACCGGCGGCGTAGCGTTCGCTCCGCGTTGTAATCTCAGGAGACGTCGCCGCCCGGACGCGCACAGTCGTCAAACGATGTTCCACCCGTCGGCAGCAAGGAGTTGAGGGGATGACGCCGGAAATCACCACCCGGATCACCGAGGTGATCAACGATCTACGCGTTGAGAGCAACGACCAGGAGGCCGTGCTGCGCGCGATCTCGAAAGCCGCCGTCGACACGATCGACAACGCAGAGTACGCGAGTGTCACGCTGGTCACCCGCGGTCGGATCGAGACACCGGTGATGTTCGGCGATCTCGCGGGCAAGTGTGACGATCTCCAGCGTGAGCTCGGTGAGGGCCCGTGTGTCCGTGCTGCCGTCGACGACATCACCGTACGCATCGACGACCTGGCCAACGACCCGCGATGGCCTCGGTTTGCCGCTGCGGCAAGCGCATTGGGCGTCGCGTCGATGGCGTGCTTCTGCCTCTACATCGACGGCAACGACTTCGGCGCACTCAACCTGCACAGCACCACCCCCTTCGCCTTCGACGACGAGACGTGCTCGCTGGCCGAGTTGTTCGCCGCGCATTGCGCCACTACCTTCGGCGCCGTCCGCGAGAAGGAGCAACTGCGCAATGCGCTCGGGTCGCGCGATCTGATCGGCCAGGCCAAGGGCATGCTGATGGAGCGCTATCGGATCGACGCCGACGCCGCGTTCCTGCTCCTCGCGCGCCTGTCGCAGGAGTCGAACACCAAGCTCGTCGACGTGGCCGCCAACGTCGTCGTCGCCGGCCCCGGCAACTGACCGGTCCCGGCCGTCCCGCCTGGCTGTAATGCCTAGCGCAGGACGTTGGTCTTCGGGAATCCGAGGAACGGGATGCCACCGCGTGCCCGGAAGTTCTTGTAGCCGCTTCCGGCGAGCACATGCGCGCCGGTCTGCTTGGAGAAGAACAGCATCCCCTGCTGGAAAAGTTGGGTGACGCCGGCCCCGTCGGGCGTCAGGGTCGGTACCCCGAGTGCGGTCCCGAGCGTTCCGGGGACGTCGCCGAGGCTGCCGAGCAGGCCCTGGAACGCCGCAGCCGCGGTGCTCACCAGATCACCGGCTCCGGGCACCACCTGATCGGCGATCCCGCCCAGCGATCCCGCGTCCAGCGATCCGAGGTCCAGGGAGCCGAGCCCGCCGGCCGGGCCGGTCGGCGGCTTCACGATCTGCGGCGGGGTGCGCTGGCCCTGCACGGCGAACCAGTCGGACTTGAGGCCCAGCTTCATGCGTGCGTCCTCGCCGGACGCCTCGACGCTGCGGCCGCCACCGGTGGCGCGCACCTTGAGTGCACGCCCGTTCTCGGCGCCGAGCCCGTTGGCCTGGATCACCTCGAAGCTGTCCAGACTCGGCAGACCGAACGCGCTCGCGATGGCGCTGGGGCTGATCGTGGTGGTCCAGTTATGGTTCGGTGACGCGGCATCTCCGTCGTCGACGACCGCCGGGAACCGGCCGCCCGCGGTGTATCCACCGGTGGACGAAGAGAATTCGGTGAATGCCGGCTGGCCGTTCTGCAGCAGGATCTGGCCCGCCGTCGCGTCGGCGGCCTGATCACCGCCCGGGTCCTCGCCGGTGACGCCGCCGTAGACCTGCGAGTTCTGCGTGTCGTCGATCTTCTTGCCACTCGCGATCGCGGCCAGCGCGTAGGTGCGGGCGGCGACGGCCTGGGCCTTCAGCGCCTCCATACCGCCGGAGGTCGCCCACCCGGGCACGCTCTCCTTGGCGATGACACCTTTGACGTAGTCGTCGACGTTGAGCCGGTTGGTGACACGTCCGCCGTCGAGGCCGAGGGACCCGCGGAACGGTTCGTTGGATCCGCAGAACTTGAGGAATTCGTTGGCCGGTCGATTCGGGGCGGTGTTGATCGGGTCAGCGAAGGTGGCGTTGACCGTGCGCACGACGGGACCGCCGCATCCGGCGGTGATCGAGGCGGTGGTGCCGTTGACGCTGACGGCCTGGTTCGGCGCGACCGGTTGCCCACCGACGGACATGCCGGCGTCCGAGCGCACGCTCACGCCACCGCTCTTGTTCGACAGGGCGACGTTCACGATCGGGTTGGCCGGGCGGCCGAACGTCGTCCCGCCGTAGAAGTGTTGCAGGATCTGCCGGTACGACCAGCCCTGCTTGGCGTAGCCGTACGCGCCGTACTGTCCCATCCCGCGACCGTGACCGAAGCCATGACCGATCAGGGTGATCTCCGAGCCGGCAGTCAGGCCTATCTCGACGCGATCCGACGCGGTGACGCCGACGAGACCGACGCCGCCCACGAGCGCAGTGGCCGACACGGCACCGATGACCGTCGACAACCGCCGACGCCGGGCGTGGCCCGGTCGGGTGCGGATGGTCAGGACTCGGCCGACCAGGGACGTCACAGCCACGAGGTCTCGTTTCTCATGATCGAATGTTACGTATGTGAATAGTGGGACTCATGTGACGATAGACAAGTCACTTGAATATCACCAACCACAGGAGATAACAACCGCATCACGAGTTGACTCGGTGCGGCGTGGGCGCACGGTTGCACCGCGGCGACCACGACACGATCGGCGCGGCACGCACCACCGACCCGAGGGAGCTGAGAAGACCAGTGCGGTATCCACGACGAAAGCCCTCGGTGGTCCTTGCCGCCGTGGCGATGACCCTCGGCGCGGCATTGTTCATCGATCTCGGCTCCGAGCGCTCGGCACCGTCGGTGCGACCGGTCGACACCCATCGCTCGACCGGGCCCGGCGACACCGGCGCGATCGACCCCACCTCGATCGACACCGTCGACCTCCGCGAGGTCCCGAATGCGGTGGTCGAACTCGCGCGGTCCGGCCTGGCGCGTGCCGGTATCCGGCTGCCCGAGATCGATCTGTCCGAGCTCCCCCTGCCCACCGCGACAGCGCCCTCCACGTCGCCGACAGCGCCCACTATCTCGCCGACAGCGCCCTCCTCTGCCCCCACAGCGCCCTCTACGTCGCCGACAGCGCCCGGCCGCCAACCCGTCGGCGCCCTCGTGAAGCATCTCGTGCGGGACACCCCGTTCAAGATGGTCGGATTCACGTGGAACAAGCCGGTTTGGGACGAGGCCGAGGACGCGACGATGATGCTGCGGGCCAAGGACCCGGTCCGCGGATGGGGTGACTGGGTGGAACTCGAGCCCATCCAGACCTCCACCGACCCCTCGGCCGATCACCCCGGCGGCACCGAACCCGTGTGGGTCGGGGCCGCCAAGGAGATCCAGGTCGCGCTCACCGACGGCCAGAGCGCCATTCCGGCCGCCGATTCCACCGGTGCCGGCCTGGCCGATCTCGTGGTCGGCTCCGCCGGAGAGGTCCTGAAGAACCTCGCGAGCACCGTGCTGCCGGAGCTGACGGCGACTCTGTTGAGCCCCGACAGCCTGCTTTCACTGGGGTCGTCGATGCTGACGACCCTCTCGGGTGGTCCGCAGGTGATCTCGCGTGCGGCGTGGGGTGCCGACGAGAGCATCCGTTGCTCGCAGCCGACGGTCTCCCCCACGCTGAGCGGCGCGATCGTCCACCACACCGCGGGCAGCAACGACTACACCCCGCAGCAGTCGGCGGAGATCGTGCGCGGCATCTACGCCTACCACGCACGAACCCTGAACTGGTGCGACATCGGCTACAACGTGCTCGTCGACAAATACGGGCAGATCTTCGAGGGCGCGTTCGGCGGCCTCGACCGCAACGTCGAGGGCACCCACACCGGCGGCTTCAACAAGAACACCGTCGGCGTCTCGATGATCGGCAACCTCGACGAGGTCGCGCCGAGTGGCCAGATGCTCGCCGCGGTCGGCCGATTCCTCAAGTGGCGTCTGAACCGGGCCGGCCTCAACCCCGGCGCGACGGCCACCCTGACGTCGGAGTACTTCTCCGACAGCAAGTTTCCGCCCGGAACGCAGACGCGTCTTCCGGTGATCGCCGGTCATCGCGATTACAACAACACCAGTTGTCCTGGTATTCAGGGATATCCGGCCCTCGATCAGATCCGGGCACTCGCCGGTGCGGTGGCGCCGACCGCACCCGAATCCCCCGCCCCCGACTCCCCGGCCCCCGAGGCGGCGGCACCGGCACCCGCGCAGTAGTGAATGACGCGGCCCGGCTGGACATCACACCTAACCGAACCACCGAGCCAGCACGCGGGCAACCCCGTCCTCGTTGTTGCCGACGGTGATCTCGTCGGCCGCGGCGAGCGCGGCCGGGTGTGCGTGGCCCATGGCGACACCGTGCGACGCCCACGTGAGCATCTCGACATCGTTGGGCATGTCACCGAACGCGACGGTCGTCGACCCGTCACCTCCGTTGTGGTCCAGCAACTTTCGGAGCCCGGAGGCTTTGTGGGTGTCCGGAAGCGACAGCTCGACGAGTCCGTTGTCGGTGGAGAAGGTGATCTGCGCCAGATCGCCTATGGTTCCGGAAAGTCGTTGCGCAATCTCCGAACTCGGCATTCCGGGGGCACGGACGAGGAGTTTGACGGCGGGTTCGGTGTAGATCTCCTCGTCACCGACCTCGACATGGTCGGGGTTGAGCCACGCGTGCTGATAGCCCGCGGTGGCCACGAAGGGCGCGGTGGCGGCGTCGTGCGCGGATCGACCCACACGTTCGGCGGCGATACCGCACCCGGGGATCTGCGCCTGGGCGATCGCCCCGAGTTCGACGAGGATCTCAGGCGCCAGTGTCGCCGAGGAGATGATGCGATCGTGCTCGACGTCGTAGAGGATGGCACCGTTGGCGCACACCGCATGTCGTACACGGATGCGCGACGGGTCGAACTGGTCGGTGATCTCGGCGATCCACCGGGGCGGACGGCCGGTGGCGAGGACGAACTCGGCGCCGGCGGCACACGCGTTGGCCAGGATCGTCTTGGTGTACTCCGACACCCGGTTCTCGTCGTCGATCAGCGTACCGTCGACGTCGCTGGCGATCAGCGTTGGTCGTGAGATGGCCACCGGCTCCTTGCCTTCGAGCTTCACCTACGCGACTTCCCTTCTCGCTGTGCCGCTTTCGCCGCTCGTGCCGCCGCCTTGCGTTGTGCTTCCTCGTCCTCGATGACCGCAGCCTGCTCCGGGGTGGGCGCAGTGCCGCCGAGTCGCGTCGGCACCCAGAACTCACCGGCCGGATGCGGGTAGGCGTCCTGCACCTCGTGCAGCACCTCGGTCATCTGGGCGCGCAACCGCGCGGTCTGCTCCTCGACGTCGGCCTCGGCGGGCACGTGGATCGGCGACCCGTAGCCGACGGCGATCGGGATACCCGCCCGCCCCATCCGACGCTTGCCGCCCTTGGTCCACTGCCGCTGCGCTCCCCACACGATCGTCGGGATCATCGGGACCTGCGCCTCGAGTGCCATGCGCACCGCGCCGGTCTTGAAGTCCTTGAGCTCGAAGCTGCGACTGATCGTCGCCTCCGGGTACACCACGACGATTTCACCGGAGCGCAGCGACTCGACGGCCGCACGATAGGCGTCGGTGCCCTGCGAACGGTCGACAGGGATCGTGCGGGTGTGGTTCACCAGGAAT
The DNA here is from genome assembly GCF_059511865.1 of Gordonia sp. YC-XJ4. Classification (NCBI taxonomy): domain Bacteria; kingdom Bacillati; phylum Actinomycetota; class Actinomycetes; order Mycobacteriales; family Gordoniaceae; genus Gordonia; species Gordonia sp. YC-XJ4. The sequence goes on along the minus strand of NZ_CM183447.1, from coordinate 433,216 downwards.
CGCATGATGGCGACGTCCATGACCTCGGACTTGATCATGAACCGCGCCCGCCGCCCGACCCGGTACAGACCGAGCGCCGCGGGCAGGAAATCGACGTAGGCGGTGTGATTCACCACCAGCACCGCGCCACCCCGGGTGGGGATGTTGTCGAGCCCGGTGAACCGCAGATCCACCTTCTGCACGCGGGCGAGGGTGTTCGCGATGATCTCCAGGGCCCGGAACACCGGCTCCCGATCCGCGTTGGTCATGCGGTCAGCGTATCCGGCAGGCCGGACACGGTCGGACCCGATTCGCCACTACTCGCCCCGCTGATCCCCGCCCTGCTGGTCGCGCTCGGCCCGCCGCGCAGCCTTGGCCGCCTGTTCCTGCGCGTCCATCTGGTTGGCCTCCTCGAGCGTCGGAGCCGACCCGCCGAGCCGGGCGGGCACCCAGAACTCACCCTTCGGGTGCTCGCCGTAGGCATCCTGCAGTTCGAGCAACTTCTCGTCCATCACCTTGTGCAACTGTGCGGTGATGGCCTCGGCGTCGCCGACGGGCTCGATCGGTTCGGCCACGCCGATCGCGATCTTGTAGCCGGTCCGGCCCAGGCGTTTGGGATGGCCCTTGGTCCACACGCGCTGGGCGCCCCAGATGACGGTCGGGATGATCGGGGCGTCGGCCTCGAGGGCCATGCGCGCGGCCCCGGACTTGAACTCCTTGAGCTCGAAGCTGCGACTGATCGTCGCCTCCGGGTACACACCGACGAGTTCGCCGCTCTTGAGATAGCTGACGGCGTCGTGATAGCTCTGCGCCCCGTTGGCCCGGTCGACGGGAATGTGCTTGAGCGCCCGCATGATCGGGCCCGAGTACCGGTTGTCGAAGACCTCTTTCTTGGCCATGAACCGCACATACCGCTTACCCTGGAGATACGCGGGGATGCCGGCGTAGGTGAAGTCCAGGTAGCCGGTGTGATTGATCGCAACCACGCCCGGACCCGACTTGGGCACGTTCTCGACACCGGAGATGGTGAACTTCAGACCTTCGGCCAGCCACAACAACCGCGCCGTGGTGATCACGGTGGAGTACACGGGTTCCATGGGTCGAGCTTAGTGGTCGCGCCGACGCCGCGGTCACACCAGGCGACTCCGTCGCGGTGACAGAACTCATGGCCACCCCGCTCATCCGCGAGCCCGGCCGAACCGAAGTCCAACCGAGAGGGCACGTCCACCCACGCCCTGTCCCTGCTCTGCGCTCGACGATGTTTCCGCTCGACCACACCCCGCCCGACGCACGCCCAGCCTGCCCCGGAGAGGTTCATGCCCACCACCGAACTGCAATCGACCGTCGCGACCACCCGCGCGGTACTCGGCCCCTTCTACGACTTCCGCGAAATGATCCTGGCCGCAGTGCTCGCCGCACTCGCCGGCGCCACCGGCGCAGCGGCCTGGCTCTATTCGGCCGGCTGGTACGTGACGTTCATGACCGGCAACACCGAGCGAATGGTCCTCGAGCACTATCGGGGCGCCCACCAACTGGGATTCACCGCATTGGCCACCGTCGTCGCCTTCTGCTGCGGCGTCGTGGTCGCAACCCTTGCTCGAATCGCCCTGTGGCGCAAGGCACGCCATGGAGCAACTGTGCTGACCGCCGCCTCCACGGCGACTGCTTACGTGTGGGATTCGGCGATCAACACCACCGACCAGGACTACGGAGCGGGCCCGGTGCTGTGTCTGGCCTTCGGCCTCGGCGCTCTCAACACGTCCATCAGCCGCAAGGGCGAGGTGGTCATGCCGCTGTCGTACGTCACCGGGACCCTGGTGAAGATCGGCCAAGGCGCCGGCCTGCACCTCGCGGGCGTCAAACGATGGGGCTGGGTGGCCCACGCCACCACCTACGCGGGCTTCCTGTCGGGTGCCGCGATCGGCGGGGCGCTGTTCACGGTGTTCGGGGAGAACAATTCGCTGGCCACGCTCGCGGTGGTGACGGTGATCATCGCGGTCGTGTCATGGCGGTTGGATCACCCGAAGTTCCTGGTACGCGACGGCCACTGAGCCACCGGAGACCCAACCAGGTACCGAGGGCCCACGACGGGGTCGGAGCGGGTCGATAGATTGGATGGGCAACGCGTCACCGCGCGCAGCCCCGCGCACCCCCTCCGAAAGGCCAAACGTGCAGATCACCAGCATCGGTCACGCCGGATTCCACATCCAGACCACCGCCGGGTCGATCCTTTGCGATCCGTGGACCAATCCCGCCTACTTCGCGTCCTGGGTGCCCTTCCCCGACAACTCGGAGCTGGATTGGAAGAGTCTCGGGCAATGCGACTACCTCTACGTCTCGCATCTGCATCGCGACCATTTCGACGAGCAGAACCTGCGCGACAACGTCAGCAAGGACGCGACGGTTCTCCTGCCCGACTACCCGGTCCCCGACCTCAAGCGTGAGCTCGAGAAGCTCGGCTTCACCAAGTTCGTCGAGACCACCGACTCACAGAAGGTCACCGTCGACGGCCCGAAGGGCTCACTCGACGTGATGATCATCGCGTTGCGCGCGCCGGCCGACGGGCCGATCGGCGACTCGGGCCTCATCGTCTCCGACGGCGAGACGACGGTGTTCAACATGAACGACGCCCGGCCGATCGATCTCGACGTCATCGGTGAGCAGTTCGGGCATGTCGACGTGCACCTGCTGCAGTATTCCGGGGCGATCTGGTATCCGATGGTCTACGACATCCCCCGCCGGTCCAAGGCCAACTTTGCCGCGCAGAAACGCCAGCGTGGCATGGATCGTGCACGCTCCTACATCGAGCAGGTCGGCGCGACCTGGGTGGTGCCGTCGGCCGGTCCGCCGATGTTTCTCGACGAGGACCTGTTCTCGCTCAACGACTTCGGGTCCGGGATCGAGGGTGCCGACAACCCGCGCCCGGGCGATGTGACGTCGATCTTCCCGGATCAGGAGACGTTCCTGGAACAGATGCGCATCCACGGCACCGACGACGGCGAGAAGCACCGCGGGCTGATGATGGTCTCCGGCTCGGTCGCCGATTTCACCGGGTCGACCCTCAACGAGATCAGCCATCCCTATGCGCCGCATGAGGTTTTCGGCGAGAACAAGCAGGCCTATCTCGAGCGGATGAAGGAGAAGTTCACCCCGGTGATCGCCGCGGAGAAGGCCACCTGGGCCCCTGCCGAAGGCGACCCGCTGCTCCCCGAACTCAAGGAGCTGTTCGAGCCGATCATGGCCGCCTCAGATCTGATCTGCGACGGCATCGGCTATCCGGTCGGCCTGGTGATGGGCGAGGAGACCGTCGTCCTGGACTTCCCCAACCGCATCGTGCGGGAACCCAAGGAGGGAGAAGGCAAGTACCGCTATGGTTTCCGGATCGCCCCGGAGATCGTACGAACCGTGCTGCGCGACGACGAACCGGACTGGGTCAACACGATCTTCCTCTCCACGCGGTTTACTACGTGGCGCATCGGCGGCTACAACGAATTTCTCTACACGTTCTTCAAGTGCCTCACCGACGAGCGGATCGCCTACGCCGACGGCTGGTTCTCCGAGGCGCATGACGACTCGGCGTCGATCACCAAGGACGGCTGGGAGATCCAGCGTCGATGCCCACACCTCAAGGCCGACCTGAGCAAGTTCGGCGTGATCGAGGGCGAGAAGCTGACGTGCAATCTGCATGGCTGGCAATGGGATCTGCCGACCGGCCGCTGCCTGACGTCGAAGGGCCACGAATTGCGGGCCAGCCGACTGGAGTAGCGCACCACTCGGTCACGACCGCCCCCTATCCCCGATGGTCAAGGTGCACGGCGCGGGACCGCCTGCAGCAGAGCTGGAACCGGACGACTGTCATCCGGATACCCTTCGGCACAGGGGGTCTCGAGGCTCGCCGCACGCGGCTCGCACCTCGACCATCGGAGGGTGAGGATGCTCTCGAAGGATGCTCCGCCCTTCCCGCACCCGGTGGCCCTTCCCAACCGACGGCCCATCCCATCCCGGTGGTCGAGGTGCCGAGGAGCGCCAGCGACGAGCCTCGAGACCCCTTGTGCCGAAAGGATTCCAGGCAACGATGACATCCTTGCACGCTCCCATCCCGGTGGTCGAGGTGCCGAGGAGCGCCAGCGACGAGCCTCGAGACCCCTTGTGCCGAAAGGATTCCGGGCCACGGGCGGCCACGACATCTCGACCATCGGGTGGGGTTTGTCTCTATGGAGTTATCAAAGATCAGATGCGGTCCCGGCCAGGCCGGGTGCAGGGGAATCAAGTAGTAGGGCAGATCAGGCTGCAGCGTCGTCGAGTCGCATGGTCCGCCGGTGATACGACGGCACGGGTCGTCGTTTCGGATCCACGCTGGCGGGCGGAATCAACCAGGGGTGGCGGTCGAATCCCATGATGATGTCCCATCCGTGGTGGTGGACGTCGTCATGACAACTGCTGCACAGTAGGCAGCCGTTGTCGAGGTCGGTGGGCCCACCATCGCTCCAGTGGTGCACATGGTGTGCTTGGCAGCGTCCGGCGTGGGCTCCGCATTTGATGCACCCGCGGTCACGCACGAGTAGGGCTTTGCGTTGTCCGGGGGTGAAGAAGCGTTTTTCTTCGCCGACGCTGAGCGGTACTCCGTTGGGGTCGAGGACGATCTTGGTAATCGTCGTGTCACACGACAACAACTTGGCGGTGGCTTCGGTGATGGCACCCATATTCTGCAACTCGCCGCCGAGGGCCGGGTTGTCCGCCGACCACGTCCACAACAACCCGTTGGTCGGTTTCGCTGAGAACGTGGTGTCGGCCAATCCTTGTGCCGCGAGTTCGACGATCGTCTCAAACGCGGCAGCACAGATCTGCTCGGGTGTCCGCGGGTCGGGGGATCCATCGGGTTGAGGTTTCGGCGCCGACAACGTTTCCATCAGGGTGCGGGTTTTCTCCCCGGCGACGATGTCGAGGTTCGCCGAGATCTCCAACCGGCCGTCGTCGGTGATGCGGTCGGTGTAGGAGTTGATGTTCTTGTCTTCGGCGGCCGGTAGCCCGCCAGGCATCTCCGCGGCGAGCTCGTTTCCCAGCTGCCGCGCGTAGAGGTTGATCTCGGCGGGGGTGAATCCCGCGAAATAGTGCGACAGCAGTTTCTGTAGGTATTCGCACCGTTGGACGGTGTCCATAGGTTCGGGGGAGCGGGTGTCGATGTGCGCCAACCCGCGGACGATGGCGTCGGTGTGTTCCGACGAGATGGACCCGTCGGCGGCATGCGCGAGCAAGAGATCCACATCGGTGGTGGCCGAGATGCGCACGTACCGACCTGCGACGGCGGGTGCGAAACCCATGCTGATCAACAGTTCTCGGAGCCGGGTGGTCTTATGGTCGGCGACGCCCAGCCTATCCATCTCGCCGGTGAGAGTGGTGGCGTGATGATCAACCAGGTTCCGCAACAACAGGACTTGCTTCATCGCACCGAAGGCTTGTGGCCCGGTCATCTCCGGATTCCATTGCACGTCGCTGAGTTGGGCGACGATGTCGGCGAAGACTGCCTCGGCGTCAACGGTTTCCGCGTCGAGGACTGTAGTGGATTCGATCATGGGCCCCTCCCCGGTGGCTGATCGGTGTGATGGGTCCAGTGTACCTCGCCAGGGTGTTCGACGCAAGGGGTATTTTGATGAATTCTCCTTGTGGACAACGTGTTTCGGCGCTGCTTTTCTGTCGGTGGGGTGTGGTAGGGGGTGTGGGTTTCGTTTGTCTTGCTTTGGATGTGGTTGGGAGGCTTGCTGTCTCGCCAGGTCTCGAGGCTCGCCGCACGCGGCTCGCACCTCGACCATCGGGGGAAAGGTCTCCGCCATCGGATGGGAGGTGTTCGAGTATCAGGTACCCCCGACCTCACCGCTTCGCCCGATCCCGGTCGTCGGCAGTCGAGAACAGCTGCCACACCGGACCGGTCACCAACCAGATGACGGTGACCACCCCGAGTATCCCGAATGTCCCACGGAGGTCGGCGGCTTGCTGATCGTCGGCCACGGTGACCGACAGGAGTAGCACCGCGCCCGCGGCGATCGCTGCCGCGATCAGCCACAGCCCGAACAGCACCAGTTCGTGGCGCATCGCGGCAGCGCCACCGCGAGGTGGTCGGGCCGGCGCCGGTGCACCGGCAAACCAGTGAGCGAAACGTGCGTCCGCCCAGGTGATGATCGAATGGCCGAAGGCCACGGTGACACCGAGGTAGATCCCGGCCAGCCGGTGCACCGTCGTCACCTCGGTGCCATGCGAAAGGTCAACGGCCACAGCGGCGAGCAAGAACAGGTCCACCAACGGCACCAGCGCCAACACCACCGTCGACGCCCGGCGCCTGCGCAGGATGTACCGAATCGACAACCCGGCGCACACCAGCACCCAGAACCCGATCTCGCACCCGACGATGACCCACAGGACCGGTGACCGCAATACTTCATCTGTCATGTCACCACGGTGGCGCGCACACCAACCCGACCGCATCGGCCATCCCATCGAGCACTCCTGGGCCGGGAGAAGTCATCCTTTCGTCGGATGACCGGAATGTAGGCTCGTGCGACGATGGGTGCATGTGGCGACTTCCGGTGTCCCGCGCGATGCTCAACGACGCCGGCCTCACGCTGCTGTTCCTGGCCCTCGGCGTCGCCCTGTACGCGACCGGCCTCGGGGTGCTCGACGAGAACGCAAGCCCGCTACCGACGTGGTTCTGCATGGTCTCGCTGGGTATCGCGGCGTGCTTTCAACTGTGTCGTTCGCGGCATCCGGCCGTCGCGCTGACCGGGGTCAGTGCAGCACTGGCACTCGATTCACTGACCGTCCCGTCCATCGGGGTGTGGTTGGTGTTCTCCGACATCGTCTACTCAACGTGCGTCTACGGCGGTGCTCGCCTCGTCCGTGTGCTGTACGGGCTGGCCGCCGTCGTGTCGGTCGCGACGTTCTTGTTGGTCTCCGTGGTCGCCCACGATGACTGGCGGTTGCTCTTCATCTGTGTGCTGTGGTTGCTCGCACTGATCGGCTCGCCGCTCGCGTACGGGCAGGCCGTGCGCGAACACCGCAGCGCGTTGTCACTGGAACGCGAACACTCGCGGGCGCTGGCCGAACTCGGCGAGCGAGAGCAGATCGAGGCCGTCGCCGACGAACGTCGTCGGCTGGCCCGCGAACTGCACGACGTGATCGCCGGTAGGTTGTCGGCGATCGCGGTGCAATCGGCTGCGGCGCTGCAATATCCGGAGAACACCGCTCTCGCGGGGAAGGCACTGGCCGCGGTCCGGGCGAGCAGCGTGGAAGCACTGACCGAGATGCGCGGGCTGATCGACCTGCTGTCCGATGGCAGCGAGCAGAGCACCGACGGCCGACACACCACTGCCGGTCTGCGACGTATCGATCGGCTGACCGAACCGATCGCCGAGTCCGGCACAGACATCACCATGGAGATACCGGCCACGATCACCGCCGCCGACGGCATCGATGCATTACCGCCGGTCGTCGACATCGCCGCGTTCCGTATCGTCGCCGAAGCACTGACGAACGCCGCCACACATGCACCGGGACAATCGATTCGGGTGAGAATCACCCATTCGGACGATGTCCTGGTCCTCGACATCTGTAATAGACTCGCTGCGCACCACGATCACCATCCGACCGGCGATCGTCACACCGGGCGCGGCCTGGTCAACATGCGCACTCGCGCCCACGCGGTCGGCGGGGTGCTCTGCGTCGAGCGCGGTACCGACGAATTCCGGGTCACCGCAACGCTTCCAACAGCTCACCTCGAGGCAGAGGGGTTCCACCCGTGACGACGATCCTGATCGCCGACGACCACGCCGCCATCAGGGCCGGTCTGCGGATGATGCTCGAGCCGGCCGAGGGGATCGACGTCATCGGGGAGGCCACCGACGGCGACCAGGCAATCACGGGCGCCCGCGACCTGCGCCCCGATGTCGTGCTGATGGACGTCCGGATGCCCGGGACCGACGGCATCCGCGCCACCGAAGTGATTGTCGGCGAGAACATCTGCCCGGTCGTCGTCCTCACGACCTTCGACCTCGACGAGTATGTCTTCGGCGCGCTGCGGGCCGGGGCGAGTGGCTTTCTGCTGAAGACGGCGTCGGCGGAGGCCATCATCGATGCCGTCCGCGCCGTGGTGCGTGGTGACGCGGCATTGTCGCCGGAGATCACCCGCCGCGTCGTCGACGCCGTTCGGGCCGCGCCCGGCGGCTCACCCACTCCCCCGCCCACCACACTCGACGATCTCACCGCCCGCGAGAGAGACGTGTTGCGGTGCCTCGGAAATGGTTTGGCCAACACGGAGATCGCGTCGACGCTGTTCATCACCGAGGCGACAGTGAAGACGCACGTGTCGCGCGTGTTGATGAAACTCGGCCTGGAATCACGGGTGCAGGCTGCGATCCTGGTGCGCGACCTGGGTGGGGTGTGACCTCAGCACCCACCCGCCGGCCGCCCGGCGAACCGGCCCTGCAAGAAGGTCCACGCGTCGGCGGTGAACGGCCCGAAGGCACGGAGGTGATCGTCACCTCGGTAGACGTGCACCGCCGTGGAAAGCCCACGGCTGCAATAGCTTCTCGCAAGTCCGACGACGTCGCCGACCAGCATCACCCCGTCCCCACGGCCGTCGGCGTCGCCGATCCCGAGCATCATCGGCGTGCGCGGAGTCCCGACCGATCCCATGACGTTGGCGGCGATGGCCGCCGGAATACCGGGGACGTCGAGCAGGGACGGGTATTGCGGCTTGAGCAGCGACGCATCGGTCAAGCCCGGATACTTACCGAGGAAGTCGTTGATGCACTCCCCGCGAATCTCATCGAGAACCTGTGTTCCCTTGGGAGACAGGTACTGTCCGATGCCGATGTCGTAGGTGCGGTCATAGACGTCCATCAGCGCCGGGATGACCGCCGACCACCGCGGCGTGCCGTTGACGTAGGGCAGGTTGTGCGCCGGGTTGACGAGCACCCCGCCGGCGGCGGCACCGACCAGATTCAGCTCGGGGGCGTAGGCCGGGGCGAGTTCGGCGCCGAAGCCGGTGGGGATGGAGCCGCCGGAATAGCCGAACAGACCGACCGGCGTGGACGCCGGGACACCCAAATGACGCTCGGCGGCGCGGATGCTGTCGAGCGCCGCATACGCCGATTCCCGGCCGATCGTCCACCGCAGTTGCGGCCCTTCATAATCCGGCACCACGACGGTGTATCCCGCGGCGACCATCGTGGTGATCATCGCGAGATCGATGGGCGCCGCTTGTGACGATCCGCCCCGGAGCGTGTACGACGGATCGCATTGACTGCCGAGCGCATCGTAGAACTCGTGATAGGACACGATCTTTCGCGCCGACCCGGGCGCAGCACCAGGCGGGGAGATGATGGTGGTCACCGTCGACGACGGTCTGCCGAACGTGTCGGTCGTCCGATACAACAGCTGGGTCGCCTGCGCCGGCAGGCCCGTTCCGGCGTAGCCGAGGGCAACCTCACGCTGGCGCAGGATGGCGCCCGGCCGTGCCGACGAGAGCCCGGCAGGCGGTGTGTAGAACGGGTCGGCACTCGGCGGGGCCGGCGGCGCAGCGTGGGCCGGCCCGGCCGACAGTCCCCCCGTCACCAATGCGCACAGTGCGAGGAACACGATCACTACGAGAGCGCGGCGCCGCGCACGTCCGGGGGTCAACATGCCAGTCATTGTGTCGTGCGGGCGCCGACTGCGTGCAGTGAACGCCTCAGCCCGCCGCCTCCACATTCGCCACCGCCGACGACATGGCGACGATGATGGCGCCGGCGATCGCCACCAAGAACGCGACGCCGGCCACCACCGCCCAGCCGTGCCGGACGGTGTCGCCGAGCAACACGATGCCCGCCACACCGGGCACCACGGTCTCCCCGACCACCAACGACGCCGCGGCGGCGCTCACCGACCCGGTCTGCAGAGCGACGGTGAACAAATAGAACCCGCCCACCCCGCACACCACAACCGCGTAGGCGGCCGGATCGGTCAACAACCGGCCGAGGTCGAACGGGGAGACGCCGTCGACGACGCGCACGGCGATCGCGAGAATCCCGAACAGCACGCCACCGAGCAGTCCGGCCCCGACGGCGACACGCGCTCCGGAGAACCGCATCACCACCAGACCGAATCCGATCAGCACGGCACCGGCGATCAGCACACCCCAGTGCAGGGATCGTCCGGCGTCGTCGTGGCCCTCCTCGCCGGCTGCGATACCGAGAACGGTGAGCGCGGCGATCACCAGCACGATTCCCGTCCAGTCACGCACCGACAACCGCGCGTGTAACACCACCATCGCCAACAATGCGGTGACCACCAGGTTCGCCGCGATGATCGGTTGCGCGACGAACAATGGCATGGTGCGCGCCGCAACCATGTTCCCGATGAATCCGAGAGCGTCGAGAACGAAGCCGATCAGGAAGGAGACGGTGATCATCGCCGCGAATGTCGAGGCTGCGCTCGGCACCTCGTCTTGCTGTGCGCCGTCGTCGACCTCGGCGGCGCCACGGGCCTGTAGTACCGACGCGGTGCCGTAGGCCAAGGCGGCGAGGACGGCGGCGACGAACCCGACGATCACGCCTCAGTCCTTGCCGGTGCCGTGGTCGGAGCCCGATTCCAATGCCGTACGCGGCGTCGCGGATTCGAGCGGACGCGGGCGATGCTCGTGGTGGTAGGCCGCCGCCTCCGCGTGCTCGACGGCCTGCACCGCGCTCGACGACGACACGATGACACCGCCGATGACCGCGGCGATGAACGCGATGGTGGTGGGGATCTCCCAGCCATTGGTGATGGTGTCGCCGAGCAGCAGGATGCCGATCGCACCCGGGATCACCGTCTCGCCGACGACGAGCGCGGCGGCGGCACCGTTGACCGATCCGGTTTGCAGCGCAACGGTGAACAGATAGAAGCCGAGGATGCCACTGAAGGCGAGTCCGTAGAGCGCCGGGTCGGTGAGCAGATGCGACGCAGAGAACGGCGAGAGGCCGTGTAGGACACGCGAAGCCACCGCCATGACGCCGAACATCGCACCGGCGACGAGCCCGGTGGCCGAGGCGATGTGCTTGTGCAGCACACGCATCAGTACCAGTCCGAGGCCGAACAGCAGGAACGTCGCGACCAGCGTCGCCCAGTGCATCCATTGCTCGTTGCGCGTTCCCTCCGGTCCGGCGCCGACGGCGAGCAGGACGAGCGCGGCGATGACGACCGTGCCCGCGATCCAGTCGCGCGTCCGCAACGACACGTGCAGGATCACCATGGCGAGCACCGCGGTGACCACCAGCCGCGCGGCGATGATCGACTGCGAGAGGAACAACGGAATGAGGCGCGCGGAGAGAATCGTTGCGCCGAAACCGATCACGTCGAAGAAAAGGCCCAGCAGAAACGGCCACTTGATCATGGTGCGGGCCGTGGATCGCAGACTCGGGTGCGCCCGCTTGGCGGCCTTGGTCGTCGTCGCGGTCGCCGTGCCACCGGCATTCGCCGGGGCGGCGGCGCGCTGTTCGGCGGCCTCTCGTCGTGCGGTCCATTCGGCGGCCATCGACTGCAGGACCGCGGCCAACGCGAACGCCACCGAGCCGATGACCGCGGCGATGACACCGGGCATCATCGCGCACTCACCGCCATCTCTCGCCCTGCCGTTTCCACGCGACTGTCATCTCTGCGCGACCGTCATGTCATGCCCATCTGTGCGCTGCCGATCCCGCCATCATGCCGGGGCCAGCACCTCCGTGCCGACAAACCGGGCCAACTCCTCGGGCAGACGTACCGAGCCGTCGGGCTGTTGATGGTTCTCCAGGATTGCGACGAGCCAGCGGGTGGTCGCCAGCGTGCCGTTGAGGGTCGCGGCGGTCTGCGGTTTGCCGGATTCATCGCGGTAACGGATCGAGAGCCGACGGGCCTGGAACGTCGTGCAGTTCGACGTCGAGGTCAGCTCGCGGTAGGTGTTCTGTGTCGGAACCCATGCCTCACAGTCGAACTTGCGGGCTGCCGAGGATCCCAGGTCACCACCGGCGACGTCGATGACGCGGTAGGGCACGTCGATCGCGGCGAGCATCTCCTTCTCCCACGCCAGCAGTTTCTGGTGTTCGGCCTCGGCGTCCTCGGGTTTGCAGTAGATGAAGCCCTCGACCTTGTCGAACTGGTGCACGCGGATGATGCCCCGGGTGTCCTTGCCGTAGGAGCCGGCTTCGCGGCGGAAGCACGTCGACCAGCCGGCGTAGCGCTTGGGCCCGTCGGACAGGTCGAGGATCTCGTTCATGTGATAGCCGGCCAACGGCACCTCCGAGGTGCCGACGAGGTACAGGTCGTCGTCCTTGTCGAGGTGATAGACCTCGTCGGCGTGGGCGCCGAGGAATCCGGTGCCACCCATGACCTCCGGGCGCACCAGCACCGGCGGGACCATCAACGTGAAGCCGTTGGCGGTGGCCTTCTGTGCGGCCATGGTGAGCAGACCGAGCTGCAGCAGTGCGCCCTGACCGGTGAGGAAGTAGAACCGCGACCCCGACACCTTCGCGCCGCGCTCCATGTCGATCAGACCGAGCGACTCGCCGAGTTCGAGGTGGTCCTTCGGGTTCTCGATGGTCGGCGGCTCACCGACGTGCTCGAGCACCACGTAGTCGTCCTCGCCGCCGGCCGGGGCGCCCTCGACGATGTTGGAGATCGCGATGTGTGCCGCCTGCGACCGTTCGTCGGCCTCGTTCTGACGCGCGACTGCGGCCTTGACCTGCTCGGCGAGTTCCTTGCCCTTGGCCAGCAGCGCGGTCTTCTCCTCGCCCGAAGCCTTGCCGACCTGCTTGCCCAACGCCTTCTGTTCCGAACGCAGGGAGTCGGCCTCGACGATCGCCGCACGTCGCGTGGCGTCGGCGTCGAGGAGTTGGTCCACCAGACCCGCGTCTTCGCCACGAGCCTGCTGCGAGGCGCGGACACGGTCGGGATCTTCGCGCACAATCTTGAGGTCGATCACGATGTCAAACCCTACTTGAGCAGGCCGGGCCCGCCCGGATCAGGAGTGCCGCGCTCAGCGCCGGCTCAGCGGTTCCACAGGGCGAGATAATCGTCGCGCCCGAACATGACGGCCGTGTCGTGGGCGGTGGGTGTGCCGGCGTGCGGGTCGGCACCCGCCTCGAGCAAACTCGCGACGACGTCGTCGTACCCCTTGAACACCGCGCCGGCCAGCGGGCTCTGACCGCGATCGTTGGCGAGGTTCACGTCGGCGCCGTGGGCGGTGATCGCGGCGACGGTGTCGGCGTGGCCGTGGTAGGCCGCGAGCATCAACAGCGAATCACCGGACTGATTGCGCAGGTCGACGGGCACTCCGGCGTCCAGATAGGCCGCGAGATCGGCGGTCACACCACGGCGGGCCAGGTCGAACAGTCGGGTCGCCAAGGCGACGACCTCCGGATCGATCTCGTCGGGTTCGGGGCTCACCCGGCCGAGTGTAGGGCGTGGGGCCCTCGGTGATCGCCGGGTCACCAGGCATCATGGAGGACGATGAGTGACGAAGCCCACCGCGACGAGGCGGACGAGGACCAGGCGAACGAGACCGTCGACCTGGGCAAGTCCGGCGATCGGGCGGCGAACGAGCAGACCACCCAGTTCGCGCCGATCGCCGACGACCCCGCGACCCGACCACAGGCGTGGTCGGCGGCCGGGGCGAGCGAGGACTCGGACGCCACCGATTTCGGGGACACCGCTGGTTTCGGGGACACCACCGGGGTCGAGCCCGCCGATGAGGACTCCGATCCGCCCCCCGCCGATTCCCGCGGGTGGCTGCAGCGCAATGCGGTGCGGGTCGGGCTCGCCGCGATCGTCGTCGGTGCCCTCGTTGCCGCCGGGGTGGCGTTCGCGATGGGCACGTTCAACGATCGCGGCAGCGTGGGTGGCACCGACATCGGGCAGAGTGAACGCCTCGCGGAGAACGCCTTCACCCAATCGGTCGCCGGGGACTGCCTGACCTGGCCGGAGAACCGGCCGGGCGATCCGGCGAAGGTCGACTGCGCCACCGAGCATCGGTTCGAGGTGGCCGGCGCCCTGAACACCGCGCTGCTGCCGGGGTCGGAGTTCGGCGACTCCGCGCCGTGGCCCGGGCCCGAGCGATTCGGTCAGATCCGCGACGAGCAGTGCCCGGTGATCGTCAACCGCTACCTCAACGGTCGACTCGACCCCGATGGCCGGTTCTCGGTGGGACTGATGTATCCGTCGGATCAGCAGTGGGCCAAGGGCGCTCGCGAGTTGCGCTGCGGTCTGCAGATCACCGGCGCCGACGGCACGCCCCAATTGTTCTCCGGCAAGGTCGGCGAGCAGGACCAGTCCTTCCAGTGGCCGGCCGGCACCTGCATCGGCATCGATGCCGCGACACGTCGCGTGGCGTCGCCGCCGACGGTCGTCAATTGTTCGGAGCCGCATGCCTTCCAGACCACCGGCATCGTCGATCTCGCACAGCGTTTCGGTGACGCCACCTCGGGCAAGCCGTGGCCGGGCGAGAAGGCGCAGAACGAATATCTGACGACGATCTGCCCCGGTCAGGCCGAGCGATTCGTCGGCGGCAAACAGAAACTCGATGCCACCACCCTCAACACCCAGTGGTCGGTGATCAGCGAACCCCGATGGCTGTCGGGAAGCCGAAAGGTCGTGTGCTTCTTGGGGCTTCCCGACCGCGGCGGCTTCGCAACCCTCGTCGGCGACGCGCGCGGCACCGTCCTGGTCAACGGCAAGGTCCCGCAGCCGCCCGCGCCGGGCCCGTCCGGGCGCGCCACCCCGACGCCGGTCCCGCTGCCGCCGGGGGTCACCCCCAACCCGTTCGAGACCGCGGCTCCGGCCGGGTAGGGACCCATGACCGTACACATGCGCGACGAGGAATTCGAGGAACTCGTCGGCGACGCCCTCGACGCGATCCCATCCGAACTCACCGACGCGATGAGCAACGTGGTCATCCTGATCGAGCCGCGCAACCCCGAATCCCCGAACATCCTGGGACTGTATTCCGGTGTGGCACTGACCAAACGGACCCACGACTACGGCGGGTTCCTGCCCGACACGATCCACATCTACCGGGAGCCGATCCTCGCCATGTGCCACACCCGCGAGCAGGTGGTGCGGGAGGTGGCGATCACCGTGATGCACGAGGTCGGGCACCACTTCGGCATCGACGACGAGTGGCTGCACGCCAACGGGTGGGGCTGAGGGCCGCCCGAAGTTGCCGGCGGTTCAGCCCATCGGGTTGTCGCCCACCGAGTCGCCGGTGACGACGAGCGGCTCGTCGACGGCCTCGCCGAACGGCGCCCGGGTGGCGCCCCACCGATGGCACACCCACAGACCGTCGCGATACTCGAGTTCGACGCTGCCGGTGTTCGGCAGATGCGTTGCGGCGGCGAACTTCCCGTCGATCCCCGCCAACCGTGCGGCGACGAGTCGGATGGCCGCACCGTGGCTGACGACGACCACGTCGGTGGCGTCCGGACCACTCAGGTAGGTGGCGGCGAGTTGATCGATGGCCGGCAGGTAGCGGTCGTAGACCATCTGCAGCGATTCGCCGCCCGGGATGCGGGTGTCGGGGGCGCCGGAGTACCAGGCGTCGAGGACATCCCGGAACACCCCGTGCGCCTCGTCGTCGCTGCGGTCTTCCAGTTCACCGGCCTGCACCTCGTGGATGCCCTCGACGATGCGCGGCTCCACCTCCCACACCGAGCTGATCAGTTCGGCGGTCTGCTGGGCGCGCCGCGCCAGTGAGCTGACCAGGACGGCCGGGCGCTGCGGGTGTTCGGCGATGATGCCGCGGTTCTCCAATCCGTATCGAACACCCTGGCGGACACCGAAATCGGTGAGCGCGGCTCCCGGTAACGCGGTATCGAGGCGACGCATCACATTCGACGTCGTCTCGCCGTGCCGTACCAGGTGCAACCGGGCCATCAGTCCTCTCCTCTGCGTATCCGGGCCAACCACTGCGCGTCGGCGTCGTGGTCGGGCGGCGGGGTGCCGCCACCACTGCCCATCGGCCACGAACCGAGAAACGTTATCCGCTCGGAGCGCCGGTGCAGGGCCTGCAACGCCTCGGCGATGGCGGCGTCGTCGACGTGTCCGACCGCATCGAGGAAGAACCGATACTGCCCGGGCATCGTCACCCCGCGTTCGAGGTCGCGCCGCGGGCGGGACTGGATTCGGGTGAGATCGATTCCTCGCGAAGCGAATTCGTTCATCGCCGACATCAGGCTGCCGGGCTCGTTGGCGAGTTCGAGGATCACCGACGAGCGGTCCGCCCCGGTGCGGGGCAACGGTGCGGACGGCCGCCCGATGAGCAGGAATCGAGTGACGGCGTCGGCGGCATCACACACCCCATCGGCCAGCACCCCCAGCCCCGAGGACTCCGCGGCGAGCCGGGTGGACACCGCCGCATCGGCGCGGCCATCGGCAGCGTCGACCGCGGCCGCCGCGTTGGACGTCGCGGTGACGAATTCGGCTCCCGGGAACAGCTTTTCGACGCTTTCGCGCACCTGCGCCGAGGCCACCGGGTAGGCGGCGATGGTGCGCACATCGGTGGCTGCGGTGCCCGGACGGGCGGCGATGGTGAAGGCGATGTCGAGGTCGCATTCGGCGAAGACCTGCACGCGCGGCACCACGGCGCGGGGGTCGGGCACCAGCGCGTCCATCGTTGCCGGCACCGACCCCTCCAGCGAGCTCTCGATCGGCACGCATGCGAACTCGGCGCGACCGGATCGGACCGCCTCGATGGTGGCGACCGGACTCTTCTCAGGCAGCTTCTCTATGTCGCTCGCGGTGGCACCGGTCAGCGCAGACAGAAGTGACGCGTCGGCGAGGAACTTGTCGAGGGCCATCTCGGTGAAGGTTCCGGGCGGGCCGAAGTACGCGAACTGTGTCACGACAAGAGCCTAATCGAGAACGCTGTCGAGATCGCCTCAGCGCGAGTCTCACCATTGACGACAGACGGATCGAGATTTAGGTTAGGGTTCCCTTCATTTCAATCGGTTCGGCGACGAGCCGCGAGTACCACCGCACGACCAGTGAGGATCGCCATGACACGTGCCATCACCGACCGCCCGTCGGACGCCGAGGTGATCGCGACGGCCTGCCGGCGGGCCGATGCGGCCATGCTCGCCATGGAGGATCCGACGCACACATCGAGCAGCGAGCCGACTCCGGTGGATCTGGTGCATCTGTTCGAGTCGCAGGCGTTCCTCCTCGTCCCCACCGACTGCGAGGCGATCGTCATGGCCGGCGATGCCGCCGACGGAGTGCCGGCGATGGTCGAGATCACTGACTGCGCGCCCATCGACCTGCGCGAACGCGTCCGGTCACTGGTCTGGCTGAACGGCACCGCCCACGCAGTGCCCCGCAACCTCGAGCGTGACCTGGCCGTCGAGATCGCGACCGAGCACCCCAACGGCGGCCTGCTCGACATCGGTCACGGCCGGTCGATGATCCGACTGCAGGTCGATCGCGCCGTCGTCGCCAGCAGTTCTGGTGCCGCGGCCGTCGCGGCCGGCGAACTCGCCGTCGCCGATCCCGACCCGTTCTGGGAGTACGAGGGCGAGTGGATCGCCCACCTCGACGCCGACCACGCCGACGTCGTCGGCCAGCTCGCCCGCAAACTTCCCCGCGACCTGCGCAAGGGCCGCGTGCGTCCGCTCGGGCTCGACCGCTTCGGCATCCGCTTCCGCGTTGAGGGCGCCGACGGCGACGCCGACGTCCGCCTCCCCTTCCCCCGCCCGGTCACCGACGTCGGCGAACTCTCCCGAGCGCTGCGCTCCCTGGCCGGCTGCCCGTTCATGAACAGCCTGCCGGACTGACCGTTCCCGGTGCCGGTGTCGGGCACCAGCCGCGACGCCAACCCAACCCCGCGGTGCCAGCCCATCTCCGCGACGCCAAACCAACCCCGCGGCGCCAGCCCATCTCCGATGGTCGAGGTGCGAGGCGCCCCAGGCGCCGAGCCTCGAGACCCCGGTAAGCCGACAACGAAACACCACCCCCGTTCACCGCTCCCGACCTCCCCGCGTCCTGCATGATGGCTGCCATGTGGCGCCAACTCGTCGGTTTTGCGGTGTTCGCCGGAGCGTTGTCGGTCTTCGTCGCGTCGATCAGCGGACAGGGCTTCCCCGGAATGGGCTGCTCGGTGATGTGGGGGTCGGGGTTGTGCGTGAGCTTCGGCGACTCCGGCATCTGGAGGTCCCTGACCATCACAGCAGCGGTCGGCGCATTCCTCGGCTTCATCCTCGGAGCGGTGCTGTGGTGGGCAGGCGTGCGCGTCTCCGGAGCGACCGACAATCGCCTCGGCCGCGTGGTGTGCGCAGGTCTGCTCGGCGTGATCGTCGGGTTGTCGCCGGCGCTTGTCATCGTTGGCACTGCCTTCGCCGGACGCGTGGACTACGACGTGACCACGCAGCTGGCCGCCTACGGGATCAGTGCCGTCCTCGCCTACGTCCTCGGCGTCGCCGCCGTCTACCTGGTCCTGCGAATGTCGAAGGATTCCCGCAGGGAGACAACAGCATTGGCGACCGCGGTCGCATTGCCTCTCGGTGCGGCCGCCGCCACCGGCTCCGGTGTCGCTGTCGCCCGCCATCTCGGCTACACCACCGATATGACGACCTGGGTCGCGACCGTTCTCGCCGCCACCGCGGTCGTCGCCGCGACCTTCGCCCTCGCCCGTGGCTGGGCACTACGGTCGGGGCCGACCGGAAGCGCCGCATCCGACCAGGATTCTCCGCAGCCAGCCCTGTGACCGACCCGCTGACCTGTTTTCAGTCATTCCCGAAGTGGCTGCGGCACAAAAGCCCAGGTCAGATCTCGCGTCTACTTTCGAAATGACTGAAAACAGGCGATCGACGGGATGGAGCGGTGGCTACGACGTTCGATCCAGCGAAATCACTTGACTAACTATTCTTCACTTGCGAATATCAAGCGCATGCGTAGCTACGGCCAGTACTGCGGGCTCGCTCGATCGCTCGAAGTGGTCGGCGACCGATGGAACCTGCTGATCGTGCGCGAACTTCTGATGTCCCCGGCTCGCTATCGCGACCTTCTCGACCGGCTTCCCGGCATTGCGACCAACCTGCTCGCCGGTCGACTCCGCGATCTCGAGACCGCCGGCGTTCTCGAACGCCGTCTGACGGGCACGGGCAGCACCGTCGAGTACGCGTTGACGCCGTGGGGCGCGCAGCTACGCGAACCCATCGAGGGCTTCATCCGCTGGTCTACTCCGTTGATGATCCGCGGCCCGGAGGGCGACGAGTTCCGGCTCGAATGGCTGGCCCTCGCCGTTCCAGCGTTGCTCGACAGGCGCGTGACCGACCGCTCGGCCCCGACGATCGGGCTTGACGTGGGTGACGAACCGCTGCAATTGCGAACGACGCGTTACGGATTCGAGGTCTTGCCGCACGACGGTCGCGACCTCGTCGCCACGGTGCGCGCCGAGCCTGCTTACGTCCTCGGGCTGGCCGCAGGCGCCTTCACTCTCGACGACGCACTGGCGCTGTCGCTGATCGAGATCGACGGCGACGAGTCGGCGGTGCGCGCCGCGTTTGCTGCGTGAGATGCGATTTCGACTCATTGCTCAGCTCGGTGCCGGAAGCCAACGGTCACCGTCCCAGCTCCACTCCACGGGATCGCCGTCAACAGCAATGGCAGCGAGATCAAGCCACCGCGTGGCATCGGGGTTCCACCCTGCGAGCACGGTGGCGCAGTCGTTGTCGCCCAAAGGAATTGCGATCCCGGGGGTCGAAAGGTATCCGTGAACGCTGAAGTGCACAGCGTCATACTCGGTGACAACCTCGGACCAGTCCGGAATGAACCAGCGACCATCGCGTCCAGTGGTGTGGTACCAATCCGTTCGCTTCGAAGCGGTCACCTCGAGCGGATAGGCATCGACCAGGTCGGCCCAGTCCCCGGGTGAGGCGATTTCGCAGACCCGTGGAGATGGGGTCACAGCAACCTTCCACGCGCGGGCTTCGTCTTTCGACAACGAATCCTCGTCCAGGGCGAGGAGAGTGGCCCCGAGCTCGGGGAGGGCCCGGGTTGTTTCCACCGTTTTGCTGGGCCATCCCGGGATCGACCACCATTGACCAGAAGTTCCGGAACTGGCATGACTGGGCCGCCGAGCACGATGACGTGCTTCCGTCGCCGTGACGTGACGGCGCCACTCGTCGAGTTCGGCGGTGGCATCGAGCTGTGGGCGTGTCCATTGCGGCCAGGACTCGGAGGACGACTTGAAGTGGGCCAATCGCTGCCCGTCGAGGTCTATCGGTTCCGCCCACCACGCGGCGGGGGGGTGCAGTCATTACGGTGTCGGCAATCGGTCGGAGCGCAGCAACGACCTCCGGATCGGCGAGTAGCACGTCCTCGTCATCGGGCGGCTGCCAGTAGCGGGCGAAGTCCACCGCCATTCCCAACGCCCAGAGGAGGTCCAATTCGGAGAACGCCGATACTCGCGGGATGTCCATGGCCGCGATCTCCGCACAGGCCTCGGTCGGAGTATCAGCTCGCCTCCGCTCGGCCTGCAGAACATCGCCATCGCTGTTGCAGAGGTACACGACGTTGGCACAGAAACGCCTGCCGCGCGGCGAGGCCAGGATATCCACAGGGCTCATTCTGGCGACTCTTTCGGCGCATCAGGCCCTTTCGTCCGCCGACGTAGGGGCGTGGGGTTCGCGATGGGCTCGCGCCACTCCGCTGTAACAGAGTCGAGAGCGGCAGAGTCTGGATCTCCTCCCAAGTACCGGGTACCGGCGCGGGCGATGAGTGCGTACCAGCCATCTGGCTCGGAATAACGTCCGGCCAATAGATGCACGTGACCGACGCGTAAGAGCCTGTCCTTGTCGAACACGTGGAGGCTCCCGTCGGGTGAGCGGCCACCCATCTGGCTCACGACCATTCGGCCCGTCCGATCACCTTTGAGACATCTGATGACCTCGACGCTGAACTGTGTCCGAGGAATCGACCGGCGCCCCAACTGCTGTGGTACCGCATCGATCTGGGCGAGCACGCGACCGATGACGATCATCTCTGCTGCGCCGGCGACGGCACGCTTGTCGCCGCGGTCGTATCGCCAGGTCGTCATTAGCCTCCTCGGTGTCACCGTTCGTTGCCTGGTCGGCTCACTTCACTCGAGACGATCGTGCTCACTCATCCACCTCCAGATCGACAACGAGTACCTCCTGACTGGCTGCTCCTGCGGCGAGAACCTCGGGGGCGACATCGAGTTCAGTGAAAGTCTCTGTTCCCGCTATCGGCTGGATGGTTTGGCAGTATCCGCGAAATCCCGCCATAGCCAGATTCTCCGAAGTTCGCCAATCCATGACGACCGACACGAGCTGCATGCGAATCACCGTCCCGGAAGTCACGGCAGCCATCACAGTGTCCGACGGCGCGGAGGTGCCAAGGGCTTTCACTGCCCCGGTCAGAACCAGTGGGTCCGGAAAGACGTCATACCCACGGCAATCAATCCGCGCCCCGCCGCGTACGGCGATCCCGCTGACCGTCGCGCGTTTCAGTCCGAACATCCGGATCGGCGGCGCCGCCGGCGTTGGGTAGAGAGTCGTCACCACCCGCCATCCCGGCCGAAGACCCGACCACCAATTGGCGAATTCGCTGTTCCAGAACAGGCGCCAGTGAATGCGTTGGCCCAAGCGAGGCTGTCCCAGTTTCCGATACGCGCGGTAATCGACGTACACCGGCAGGATCATTGCCATCCGTTGTCGCCATCGGCGCCCGGTCGTGCGGGAAGTACTGAGTCACGGACTATTTCAGCGACGTCGACGACCTGCTGCGCCTGTGCGGGCGAGTCGGGCAGGCGGATCAATCGTCGGTTCTCGCAGAGCCAGAATCCCTGATTGCTACGGGCGACCTGTATAGGGATTCGGTCGACGTACCAACGATGAAGAGTCACCAGGGTGCGCGGATCGATGACGGTCACCACCACCCGTCGCTCCTGAGGACCACCAGACAGCGCATGACTGCGCACATAGTCCCGCGAGGCGTCACCATCGAATCCGCTGACCACCGCCGAGATCCAGGCTTCGTCGCCGACGCATCCGCCGTACAGCGGTTCATCGGCGAGTTCTTCGGCGGGTGCGAGGCTGAGATCGTTGTTCACGGTGGCCACCAGTCGACCGAGGAAGAGACGTAACGGTCTGCCCGCCAGAAACATTGGCGCGTAACTCGTTGGCGACGGTAATCTCGGCCCCTCTGTCACCATGCCCGTCGTCGAGACGCGGAAGAGCTGAGTTGCTGCGGATGTCTTATCCCACATATGTAGTGCGACGATCCATCCCGGGGACACTGCATCATCGATCCCGATCGAAGTGACGGCGTCGCTCGCAACAGCTAGATCAACCGTGATCGGCGCTGAATCCACGTGATGGATCGTCCACACGTCATCGTCTGTCTGGATGAGCACCACGTCACCATGAGCGGCGATGTGTACGACACGACGGCTGTCAATCAACTGCCCCGCACCGGCTATCGGTATCCAGAACAGACCCGATTCGCCAAAGAACCAACACCCGAACGATGCCGCCGCGACCGAGTGGAAGGCTTCCGAAGGTGCAGGCAACAGATACTCCGTTGCCTGTGCGCGTGCCGGCTCGTAGCGTACGACGACCGGTAACTCGGCATCGACAACCCACACCGAATCCCCGACGGCCGACAGCGAACTCGGGACGATGCGGGGCCGTAGCTGCGCAGGCGGAACGTCATCGAGGTCCAGTTCGATCAGACCGGCGGTGTCCCAAATGCAGAGCCCGTCGGAATTCGGGGTGGGATCGTTGTCGAAGCCTTGTGGCATGACATCGACATCACGATAGGACCACGGCACCTCGGTCGCCGTTTCCCAGCCACCGTCAGCAGTCTGCCGATACGCCACGGTGATCAGTTGAACTCGGGTGATCCGTCCGCGCACGCGTCCGGTGTCCAGATGCAGACCTGAGGAGAACTGGCCGCTGACCTCGACGTAGCCGGTTCTCGGCCGCTCGCCGTGCCACGTCGCCGACCAACCGTCACCGCGCAGCACACCGGTCCACCACCACCGGCCCTCAGATGCTGTCGAGTCGGCGACGTGAGACGGCCCGCGCGCGTCCAGATCGAGCACACCGCGCACTGTCACGACATCGCGTTTCGGAGCATCCGACGGTGACGATCGAATCTCGCTGAAGCACAACGGGAACTCGGTGACCGCGCCGACCCGCGGAGGGGGCATCGCCTTGTCCATGACGGACATTTCAGCAACGTGCACCAGGAGAGTTCGGTGGCGCCTCATGAGCCTTTCTGCAGAATCGACATGGAACGCAGGCTAGCACGAACCCCCTAGCACGAACCCTAGGTCGGGCACACCCTTCGAATCCCGATCCAGATCGCCGCACTCATGCACACTCTGCGAATCTCATCAGGTCCGTACCCCGGCACATACCGCGATGAAGATCATCCCTTCATTGCCGGCACGCATGAAACGCCGCGATTCAACTGACACGGACACATACTGACCCGGCTGCACCGGGACCTCTTTCCCGTCAACCACCGCCCAGCCGCTACCGCGGATAACGGCGTACATGTCCTCGTTGCCGTCATCAAGATGATCGTGTTGAACGGTTTCGACGCCTGCAGGCAGCTCTACCTGATATACCTCAAAGAGGGACAGACCCAGCGCGTCACTGATGCGCTTGTCGTAGGGGCTTCCGGCCGGGTGCGGCCCGTGCCCTGCCGATACCTCGGCAGCTCGGACGACTTTGTAGACCATTGTTTCCCTCTTCGCTATAGGTGGTCATTGGGATCGAATCACGGATCGGTACCGATAGATCGGACTGCTGCTGTAATCGCGGGTCGGCCGGTGGCGACCGTTCGAACCGGCGGCCGACTCTCTTTCGGCGACACTACCCGCGGTGGATGTCGAGCCCACTCTCGCCTGGCCGTATGTGTTCTTTCAGCTCCCACAGGTCAGTGTACTGGCCGGTGAACTGTGGGCGATATTGGATGGGGTCGTCGGTGAAGAGATTGTCGAGCCTGTTCCACAGGGATTGTTGGACGGGAACGATATCTTTCACAAAATCAGAACTCGCCAGTGCCCACGGTGTCAGGACGCTCATGCCGGTGTAAGCGAGGGTTCCGTGGAGAAGGCCGAAGAGCATCTGAGTCAGCTCGCCGGATTTTCCCCGTGGCCCAATAGCGGACTCGCGGTCGCCGAGGGTCGTGACGACAAAGGCTCGCTTACCGACGAAGGGACCTTGTTCGAAACGCATCTTGCGCCCTGTTTCCGGGTTGATACCGAATGCAAAGCCGCTGATGAAAACGCGATCGAACCAGCCTTTGAGAATTGCGGGCACGCCATACCACCACAACGGAAACTGGATGATCAACGCATCCGCGTCGCACACCTTCTGCTGCTCGACTTGCACTTCGATGGGCTGCGTATCAGACAGAAACGCTCGGCGCGTGTCGCGGCTCACCCGAAACTGGTCAGTCGGCACCTGCTCGGCACGTCCACCATCTCTTGCACGCACCACGGGGTCCCAGCCCATCGAGTAAAGGTCTGATTCGATGACGTGGTTCCCCAATTGGTGCAATCGCTCGACCCCGCTCCTACGCAAAGCCGCGTTGAGTGAGCCGGAGCTCGGGTGAGCACTGAGCCAAAGCACCGTTCGTCTGCTATTGCCATCGTCCATCACTTCATCGTCGGCGCCGAGGGCAGTATCGTCTAGTACGGACATTTCTGTCGCCTGCCGTGAAAGGGACACTTGGATGCGGTTGCCTGTACAGCGAGCAGTCAGGGTTTGCCCGGTCGAGGTAGCGGTCTCGGTCCTTGGTGGCACCTGGAAACTGACCTTCATCAAGCACCTCCAGAATCGGCCTCATCGCTTCAACGAGCTTGGTCGCCAGGTGCCGTTGGCGAACACCAAGACGTTGACCCGCCAGCTCCGCGAACTCGAAGAGGACGGCATCGTACTCCGAACCGTGTACGCGGAGGTTCCGCCGAAGGTTGAATACTCTCTGACACCGCTTGGCGAGCGTCTAGAGGACATCGTCACCGCGATGGAGCACTGGGGAGCAGAATTCAGCCGCGAGATGCGGCTCGATGCCGAGTCGGTGACTGATCTCGAAGAGCGGTCTTCACCATCAATTGGGCCATAAAGGGTGATATTCGAGTCCGAAGTAGAACCATGAGATCGGTGTACTGGTCACCACGGATGCAACAAGAAACCAGCGGCCTGCGCGGCGTGTTCCCGGCCACAGGATCAGGGCTACACCTACAAGATTCACTGCCAGCCAACTAGAGGTCCAGGGCAGCCAATAGGTGACGGCCAGGCCCTTCTCGCCCAGGCTCGAGTTGACGTCCGGAAGGTTCAACCAATGGCGCACAAACAACGCCAACGGAAAGGGAACCGAGACGCCGACCACTGCCCGACGAGCAGGCCAAGATCGTCCGTCAGACATCCCGTCGTGGTCGACGGGGGTTTCACCTCGGAGGCGACATATCACCATCTTCGCACGCCCGGCCGAGTCAACACGCAGCCACTGCTCAGTACACGAGCGGCTCCGCGACAGAATACGACCGATAGTCGGTCGTATTGCGTAGTGAGCGTCCTCCATCGTCAGAGTGGTCGTTCATAGGATGACTGGTGTAGTCCTGCCAGACGCAATAGGGAACTCCATATCGGATCAGTCGCAACAATTCGGTAGTCGTTCGACGATATCGGCGTCAGGACTTGACTCGACCCGCGAGCGCAGAGCTCTTCTCTCCGACTACCGCACCGCTGGCAGGCCGAACTTGCGGCGGTTGCGGACCCAGAAGGCTATCGCTCCAATGAACGGCAACCCAACAATGACGAGAGCCCATACAACTCCGACCGCCGTGCCTGTTGGCTCAGCAACTACGGACCACAGAGCGATCGGCAGCATCACCATCCAGACAGCTATCAGCCCCATGCCAACGACCACCAACAGGACATCCGCGGTTCCGATTCCAGACATTCTGTTCTCGCAGTTGACGATATCCGCACAGTCAGCCAGATTGATGGTGCTGTTCATAGCGTTCGAGAGTACCGGCCATCGTCGGGCATCGACCCCAGGACCTGAGCGCCGGCCTCGGCTCCCGGAAGGCTCGATCAAAAGGAGCCCTGCCCGCAGGAGCTGATAGAGAATCGAACGTGCCGCGAATCGCGCCCCCATCCGTCTGTTTAACTGAGATTATGGCTATAAGTGCCTATCACGTCAGCTCGTCCCTCAATCGGGAGTCAATCAGGGAGCGTGGCTTAGACTGGCGCCGTATGGGTGCGGCGCCGGGGATCGCAGGCAGTAGAGAACCTGAGGCGGAAGGCTGCTTTCTTGCGCTCGGAGAATATGAGTGCCGATTGTTCGTCCACATGAATAACACAGGCGGACCCGTGGATGTGTGGCGCGTAGAAGACGTCGATCCTGAGGACCTGATTACGTCGAGACAGGGGTACTCCCTCTATGAGGGCGTTATCGATCCCGATCGAATTACCCTTATCCAAGCCCGCATTTGCTCAGGAGAAGAATTTATCCCTGATTGCACCTAGAACAGGCCCGAATAGATTGAGAACAGGATGCGAGGGAGTAGGACCTAATCACCCGTTCCGGAGCGTTGCATAAGCCGCTGTCGCACCGAACGTCGACGCCCGAAGGAGCGATGCGTTGAGCTATCTCGATGCCCACGAGCAAGTACTCACCGCGGCATGGACACCTGCGCGCGGTGTGGAGATCACCGACTCGGACCTTCCTGATGTGTGGACTCAGTCGCTGAATCGATTGGGACACGACCTGCACGTACGCCAGTACAACGGAGAAATCCAGAGAATAGACTGGGTCGCGAAGTACGACGGCATTGACGGATGGGTGTTTCTTCTCAGCGATGTCTCGGTGGCGGGCCGTGGCCGGCAAGGTCTCGGGATGTCCGGCTCCGGCGTGAGAATCGACGACGACGTCGAAACCGTTCTGACCACGATTGCCGATCTCGTCCAGGATCAGGTGGCCCGCGCCCACGTGGCATGGCCGTGGAGCGACGACGGCGGATTCCTGGCCCCACACCTCGTCGCTCACGTCGCAACGTGGTGCAAGGGCGATACCCTCGTGCCGATCGGCAGCCTGTAGCCCGCTAGTAGTCGAACGACGGGGGAGGACAGGACTTCACGCCTGCTACACCAGGCGCCTCCTCCGCGGATATGGGCGAGCCGATCGCGTGTCGCCAGCCGGGGGAATCAGTACCGTGTAGTTGCAGAGGATTCGCCGAGGGGACAGATCCCGGGTTGGATGCAATTGCAATTTCGCCGACTGCTCCGACGGCGACTATCGCGGCGAAGTACGGGTGACGGGCACGGCCCACCGGCATCGAACGGCTTCAGGGCGATGCGACTCGAAGACGTCGCAAGGAGCCCGCTACCACAACATCAACGTGCACTCGAGCTTTCGTGTAATACCGGGCTATGAAATAGTGAGAAGGTGGCGACTGACTATCGAGATTACTTGTGGTTCAACGACGATGAGTTCAGAGGTTGGCAGGCGACAGGTCATCTGGTCAGTCTCATTCGACACGCCACCGCTGGCGGCATTCTCGATGCACTGAGCGCCTACAGCAGACGAACCCGCGGAATCGGGCTGGCGGGATTCGGCAAACGGGCGATGGAGTTCGAGGAACTGGGCCTGGTGGAGCCGATGACGCGGGACGTTCAAACCGTGGGGGTTGCCGACATCGGTGACGGATGGGTGCTGCTGATCCAGCACAACAGCGAGTTCCTCGGCGTGACAGAGCAACTGTTCAAACCCGTCATCGACAACCACGAGGTCGTCAGCCATTTCAGCAACGTCAACGCCTTCTCGCAGTTCGTGTGGTGGCGCGACGGACAGCAACAAATCTCATTCGAACCGATGTCGCCGATAGGGGATCTCGACCGCATCCGATTGACACCGACTACCGGAGGCGAGACACTGTTTGGCCTGATGGCCGACGTCGGGGGTTTTCCGCTCGAGGAGAGCGACGAACCACGCACCGATTTCTTCCATATCGAGGCGTGTTTCGCGCTTGCCGAGCGACTCACGGGCATCGAAGTCACCAAGCGAATGATGCAGTCCGCGGAGTTCACCGTTGCCCTGGTGCCCACCACCGAGCCCTAAGACCGTGACGCCCATGAACTGCCACCACGAGTGCCGCTGCTGGACGATCGGGCGACATGGAGCGAGGTGCACCAGCTTTATCGTTCGTCCAGGGAGACAACCGTCCATGCCACCATGGTGCTCTCCCCTGGGCAAGGCGACGGTGAGGAACGCCACGAGGTCGAGTTTTGGTACTCACCATTGGAGGGAACACGCCAGGCTGACGGCGAAGGACTACTCTCGGTGCGCAATTCCGATGGCGATCATTGGCACCGAGGTCCGTACGCCCCCAGTACGTGGCCCGATAACTTGATCGCCATTCATCGCCGATGGGATCAGCAGAAACCGTTTCGCCTCATGATCGACCCCAACAGTGCGGCGACGGCCACCGATGTCAATGGTCGCCGCGCCTGGGAGTTCGTCTTCCCTCCCGTGTTCTATGGCGACAGCCCAGTCGCGGTTGCGTTCGACGCCTACTCCGGCATCCCGCTGCGCGCGGAAACCCGAGACCGGACAGAAGAGCTCAGCAATGTGACGCTGGATGAAGAATTCAGCGAGGAGCTATTCGAAATCCCCGTATGACCGCGCGCTACGCTCACCGCCACCCACCGAACAACCCCCAGAACCGAGTATGCCTGACCCAGCGGCGACACTGCACCGTCACAGTCGGAGTGGAGTCACGACCCAAGCAACCTAACAGCGCAGTCCCGCAACTTTTTCGAGAGAGGTTCCTATGCGCAAGCTCGATGTCGAGAACGAAGGTATCCCGGCCGTGGTACGGACAGACTTCACCGCCAACGAGACGTGGCATCAGGTCAAGGACCTCATCACGGAGGGAGCCGAGGACGATCTCGCAGCGCTGGACGACGACCCACCCGAGCTATTCATCTTCGTCGACGATCGCGAGTACAACGGCGCGACGACCGACGAGTTGCGCCACGCGGTACCGGACGGTGTCTATCAAGCCGTCGTTTTCGCTGCCGATGCAACCACCTTCTCAAGTCCTGAGCGAGACATCGTGGCTGTTCATATTCGGACAGGCCAGACACTCAGGCTTCTACCTGAACTTGCATTCGTGATGTGGAACAATCTATTCCAAGGCATCTCGGGTTCGATGAAATGATGGAGTTTTCCACCGACGGCATCTACCGTTGATGATGTCGACACCCCGATTGCCCCAGCCCCGAGCGCCCATCGGTGATGAACGAGTCGCCGCGATCTCAGCTGGACCAACCCACACCGCTAGTCCCGGCCCTCTGACAGCCTGAACTCATGCCCCCGCGACTCTCGCGGCGGCATGAGAGGTTCCGGGGCGTTCGCCATCAATTGCTCGAGCCAACTCTCCGGCGGCCCAGCCGTGCGGACCGGGTCCGGTCGCGGAGCTCGCTGGTCGAGCGACGGAAACTCGGTGCGTGGTGGCGATTCTGGCCAAAGGGTGACTGCATAACCAGCAGATTCGGCAATCCGATCGGCGTCAAACGTCACCTTTCGCTCATCGAGCCCAAAGTACGGCCAGGCCGTGTAGACCGAGAACTCGCCAGCTGGCGGTAGGTGATCAAGCACGAGAGGCACGCTCATATGCTCTCCATCACCGGCAGCGATCAACTGGCTGAGGCCGCCGCGAAGGGAGATTTGAGGGAGATTTGACGAGACGCTTCCATCGCTCCACTCGAACGCAAGCTGAAATGGGTCACTAGTCCGTTCGCTCGGCAGCGGGCGCCCGAACCCGTTGACACCCATCATGAGGTCAAGGGTGTCGGGGGTCGGCCTTCTGAAGAGCTCCAAGTCGAATCGCACCAGCGTCGGATACACCCACGTCGACACAAGAACGATGGCCCAGTTCTCGGAATCGTTGAGTATCCCCGAAACGCCCGCTTCAGCTGGGATAACAGACCTCGGAAGGCGCGCCATCTATCCGTACATTCTTGAAGCGATAGCCATGGCACGAGATCCTACTCATCCCCCCGGGCTGGATCTGCTGCGCTCCGACGCCGCCGGCGCTGTGCGATCGATAATCATCGAGGCGTGTGAACGGCCCAGATGTACCCCGAGGGCTTCCCCTTGCGCGCCGGTGACCCCACCTACACGTTCATCCCCGACTACGTGCCGATCTTCGAGCGTGACGGCACCGCCCTGGTCATCGACACCCGCGTCGGGTCGGCCCGCGGTGCGATACGGCTGTTCAGCAAGGTCGACGCCGACGACACGACCACCGGATGGGCCAGCCTCGCCGACCTGGTCACCGCCCTGACAGAGTCCCTCACCACCGGCACCACGTTCCTCGGCTGGCGCTCGAGCATCACCGCTGACGGACAACTGCACTGGCGCCCCGCATAAATCGGCGAGACTCCCCCGCTCCGCCCACCTTCCGAGGCTTGTCCCAACCACCACTAGGAGAAGAAGATGAACCGCTGGACAACCCGAGTAGCGTCAGTCACCTCGGTGCGGTTCTCCCCCGGCCTGGCAGCCCCCCCGGTCGAAGCCTCGTCCCGCGCGTCTACGCCCTCCTCGCCGACGCAATGCGCGACGGCGTCAAGGCACTACCGCCCCCATAACCCGAACTGCCACTCCGACATCCCGGCTCTGAGCACACCCCAACTCTGAGAACACCCACCCGAAGAGGCACGCACAATGGGTGACATCACCACCCGCCGCCAGGAGATTCGCGATGCGCTCGTTCATCGCTCGACCGAACGGATCATCGCCGCGGTCGACGCCGGCCACACCATGGCCCAAATGCGGCTGACCGACAAAGACAAAGCCGCGCTCGCCGTTGCTGACCGTGGTGAAACACCCTCGACGATGAGCGTGCCCGGATGCTCGCAGAGTTCGCCGCCACCCCAACAGAAATCGCAGCTTGACATCCTAGACCGACAGACGAATCCGATCCTCTGGTTAACCAATGACCTGAGAAACGAGGAAATGCAGCGTTACAGTCACCCAATGCCTACCGCGCTACCCGACTCGCAGACGCCCGGGGTGAACCATCAGCCGCGCCCCGCCGCCTTATTGTCCTTCGACCATGGCCATATCTACGCCGACTTCGGACAGGTCCATACCCGTTAGTTGCTTCCATTCTAGAGGTATGTGCAGGCCAAGGATCTCCACCTCTATCTTCGCTCCGGCAGCAGGCTCCATGGGATGAACCTCCGTCCAGCGGATCGGTAACGAAAAGGTGGTATCTATGAACAACTCAGCCTCTGCCGACGACGTGTCGCGAATTAGGTGGAGAAGGTAGCCGTGCTCGATGGATTCGGCACCTACCATCTTCCATTTGTCTCCAGGCCGTCCCCAGATCTCGAACTTGCTCGGCCGCAACATCTTGATCAGTCTTGGATATTCCGAGATTTCGGAAAGATGGTCGACAACTTCCCCTTGATCGGCGTCCTCTTGCCCGGATTCTGTCGAGTGTCGACTTCTTTCTTCATACTTGACGATATCTTCAGTCCAACGGCCGGATTCGTTGTCGAGAGAAAAGTGCACGGTCTGAATATTTCTTGGCGGACCGGTCAAGTCGTTCTTACCCCACTGGCGGTATTGGGCGGTCCCAGATACTCGTGAACACACTTCGGCGTTCTGGAGCAGGCTGATCGCGACCAACGTGTCTTCGAGTGTTATCGCCATACGGACCTCCGTAAGTCACTGACAAGCAGCGTTATCGCCGCCGCGGCTCTTCTCTTCCGGGGCCGACCGGTCGTAGTCTGATTGTGCCCGCAACCACCGACAACTTCTAGCAGTCGACGCAGACGCCGGTGTGCTGCGTTTCGTATAGCGTGCCAGGCGGATGGGTACAGATGCGAATCAGCAAGCTGCGAGTCGGCAAGCAGTGAGGAGGCTTCGTCCTCCGGGTCAGTTCGGTTGGGTCAGTGCAGGTTATCGATATATGCAGATAGCTGCCGAGAGTACTCGTCAGGGTCGGCAACGAGATCGGCTGTGGCCAAAAAGTTGTCGGCAGCGAGCGGTAACAACTGCACCCCGGATGCCGCCACAACATGAATCGAGAGCGGGCCGGTCAGCCGCCCCGTCATTCCAGGCGGAAGGACTCGCGGACGGGTCCGGGTGAACGCCCGCTTCTCCCGCGCAACCCACCGTTGCACATACGGACGTTCGGACAGATCGGTCAACCTGGTATCGATTCGTGGCGTAACAGACGGATCAAAAATACTGCGCTGCAGAGCCATTCCGACCATAAGGTCCCACCAATGCTGCCATGCCACCGCTACTACTGAGGGCGGAAACTCTGACCACAGCGGATCGGCCGGACGTTCGCACGGATTGGTAACCCGCATCTGGTCCAGCGGCGTGGTTGGCGCCGCATGTCCGCCACCAGGACGATCAGCTGCCGGCAGCGCCCACTGCCGGACGAGCAGACATATAGTCAGCGAAGACGCAAAGGTCAGAGTTGCGTGTGGGCGGCGCTGGTCGTCGCCGAGAATCGCTGTAGCCATGAATCCGAAACCGTTCAGTCCGCTGGCTCGACGGCGAAAGCGCCTTGCGCGACGCCGACGGTGCCATTCCGTGGCATGGCCATGCGGACGCCGCTCACGATTACCTCCTCCGTTGGCCGGCCACCCTCATTGACGTTCCACTCACCGGCCCAGCTATTGCGGAAGCTCAATTCACTTCTCCAAAAATGTGCGTCGCCTTCTTGTGATGCCGTGCCGTATCAGCCAGACATCGGATAACAGTTCTTGCCAACTGCATCGAGATGTGACAATGAGACCCATGTTACCCAACGCTGCAACCACTCCCACATGGCGACAGCTGAATGGAACCGGCGGGCTTATCGTTAGTCAACTGTCGAATCACCTCAGTGTCCACTGGGCGTACCATGCCCTCGGACCAGGCAGCTCCGAGCGATGAGTGAGTTCCCTTTCGACGTCACGGCCAAGTGGACACGGCGTTGGCACACACAGATGTGGCAAGGTCCATCCGAGATCTCGCCCGCCTGGTCGAGCGCGGTGGCAGCTATTGAGCGCGATCTGGGCTGCTGGATTGACAGAGGACCGTTGCCTGACTTCGCCGACTGCGAGTGGGATGTGCTGATCGT
Organism: Gordonia sp. YC-XJ4; assembly: GCF_059511865.1. Lineage (NCBI taxonomy): Bacteria > Bacillati > Actinomycetota > Actinomycetes > Mycobacteriales > Gordoniaceae > Gordonia > Gordonia sp. YC-XJ4. The sequence continues at coordinate 400,077 of NZ_CM183447.1, read as the reverse complement.
CGGCGAGGTTGGTCTCGTGCATGTCCTGCTTCGCCACCGCGATCAGTCGGGATGGAATGGATTCCTCTCGACTGGGTACCCTCTCGATGCGAATCTATCGGCCACGCGAACGACCGCATCTCTCGCCGATGAGCTCCAAGGAGACCTCACCGGACACGCACGGATCGATTGGCCCTCAGCAGGCTGGGACGTGCTGCACGCCAAAGTAATCGATGACACGGCTGTATGGGTGGCGACTCGCGACCGCACCCGCCCGGTCGCTCGCATAGGTCACCTCTGCACGGACTGCCGTTCCGGATGGTGACGACGCCACTCCCGACGGATACACCGCGTGGGACGAGTCTGTACCAGCGGCCTTCATGTCGAGCTCGCTGAGCGACCACTCATGTCAGCGCTGGTGCGGTGTCGACGGGGGTGGCGGGTGCTGGTCGCCCGGGGATGGAATCGGAAACGTCATCGTCGGGCTTGGCGTCTCGGGTGGTGCGACGTTGCTCTGTGGGCTGGCACGCAACGCATTACGCGCAGCGGCCAGCGGTTCGGAGTGGGTATCTCGGGCCTGCTGTTCGGTCATGGGTTCACGGCCGGGCACCGGGATGACGGTGTACCACGCGCGAGTGCCCAGGTAGCGGGTGGCGAATAGATACCACTGACCGATCGTCAGTGGTTTGTCTCCGCCGACGGACGTGTAGACGCCATCTCGTGTACCGCCTTGTTGATTCACGATCACGCTCTGGGGAACATCGCCTTTGAGCGCGATCCCAACCATGGCGCTGTACTGGGTCTGAGGGGTGTCGTCGAGTGCGATGGTGCCAGCGGTCGATTCCACCCGTCCGGTGAAGACGTGAGTCGAGTTGGCCATGAGGCCGCGCAGATCGGTGATGCGAATGGCCGAGTCGGGATGGACAGTGACGGTTGCGGTCGCCGGCTCAGTGGGTGGAATTCCTTCATTGACCAATGTCTGAGCGCATCCGGTCGCCACCGTCGTCGCCAGTGCGACGAGCACTACTGACAGGACTAGTTTTGCGATAGTTCGCCAGTTCTGCTCCATATCGATCCGCTTCCGACGATCTCTCCAACCAGGTTCCACTGCAACAGTTTGCGGTCGCATCGTCATACTGACACCCTGGGTCCGTCGGCCACACGTGCAATGACGGTGCGAGTCAACACCATCAATATGGCACGACGGACATATAGAGCCACGCACCACGATCACGTGACTCCGGATCGAACCACATGCTGAGATTGCCTGCTCGCTCACCAGTCGGCGGCGGGTTCAAACTATCTGTTGCTCGCGTGCAGGTCCTCAGGCTCGCTGAGGGCAATGGACCATGTCGAGTAGGTGCACGCAGTTTCGCAAAATCTTCAGGACTGCCGGCATGGCACCGAGTCCGAGAGTCCCGAATGATCGTGTCTCGCGCAGAGGCGTTATCGGCTTTGACAATGAGAAATGCCATTGGCCATCCCTGAAACTGCGAGGTCACCTCGCCGTACTCGACATCGCTGATATCCAGCCGCACACCCATCACTCCTGCGATGCGTACGGCCTCGCCGGCGTCCTCGGTGACATACACGCCGGACATTCCGTCCTCGAACCACCGAAACGCCAGCCACCCTGCGACGGCGACGAAAGCGAGGACGACTGCAGCCACTGCCAACGGAATCCACACCCCTGCGTTTCGTACACCCCACTGTTGCACAGTGTCAACACGATCAGCACTCATCGGCATCGACCAGAAGGAGAAAGGATCTTCCAGCCCTGAATAGTGCCAACTCTGACGACTACTGCCATCGTCCGCGCCATCCCCGCCCAGCAGCGCGATGCCAAATCAACAGGTGGAGGCGGAGACACAGCGCCCCCACCATTCAACCCCGACAACGGCACATGAATCATGTTGCCCTGGAATCCGTATGGGCAATGAAGTTCCGTATCCGCGCCCAGCCGAAAATCACTTTCGCCGAACCATTCCGCCCTTTAGCGTGAGGGCATGTCGACAACAGGAGTCGTGACCGTCTGGCACCAGGCCGAGGGCTGGGGCATCGTCGAATCCCCTTCCCTGCCGGGTGCTGCCTCGGCAGACGTTTTCGGCATCAGGGGCGAAGCTGTCGCCGACCACAGCGTCGGGCCCCTGTTGGGTCTCCGGCCGGGAACCGAGGTCGAGTTCGAATACTCACGTGCCGAATCCCCGGTGAACGGATGCGATTTCCTGATCCACTCCGTGTGGCCGGTTGGCGTTACCCCGCGGAAGCGTTCTCCCTCTCCCTACTCAGGAGCGCTGTGGAACAGCGTCGGCAAGGCCGGGCCCGACGGCTTGACGACGATGCGCGAAGCCGTTATCGACGACTCGCAGGTTCCGCGCGTAGAGAAGCCGAGTCTGCCCAGCACCGTGGGTACCGTTCGCGTCTGGCATAGCGAGGACGGTTGGGGTGTGCTCGATTCCGAGGCCACACCGGGTGGTGCGTGGGCGCACTTCAGCGAGGTCGTCGGTGACGGATTCCGGTCATTGACACCCGGACAGGAGGTGGAGTTCGAGTACGAAGAACGTGCCGTCGACGAGTACCCGTACCGGGCGAACAACATTCGAGGGCGATAGCCACGGCCACCTGAGGCCGAAAGGGCGAGCCCGCCCGGCCGACACGCGACTCCTTCGCCTGTTTTCAGTCATTCCCGAAGTAGCCTCGGCGCAAAACCCCAGGTCGCGGCGCTCGGATACCTCACCCGATGACTGAAAACAGGCGACCGACCGCACACAACGCCCTATCCGCACCCCACCCGCCGGATCTCCGCGCCTCACAGACCCGCCCCGTAGGCTGACGTCTCATGCGACTCTCGTCCCTCGTGCGTCCTGCGGCCCAGCAGGTCGTCGACGTGGTCACCGACCAGCGCGAGCGCCGCGGGCTGACCATCGAGTTGGTGATCGTCGGCATCCTCACCTTCGGCTTCTCGGCGATCTCGGCGATCCTGTCGCTGATCGAGCTGCAGTTGACCAGCGGCGTCGGCAACGCGACGGTGGCACTCAATCCCAGCCAGTCCACGGTCGGCGCGATCGACTTCCTCCGACAACTCATGAGCGCCATCCGTCTGTATGCGATCGCCGCTCTCGGCGCGTATCTGCTGTGGCGCGGCGGTGTCATCCTCGGCCGTGTGGGCCTCGGCCGCATTCGCACCCCCGACATCCCGCCCGGCCTGCTACTGGCCGCGGTCATCGGCCTGCCTGGCCTCGGATTGGTGGCGGCCGCCCGCGCACTGGGAATCAACGCCCACCTCATCCCCAGCGAGCCGGGCCCATGGTGGCATTGGGCGCTCTACATCCTGCTCGCGATCGGGAACGCGGCCGCCGAGGAGATCGTCGTCGTCGCGTACTTCATCACCCGCCTGCGCCAACTCGGACTGTCGGAGAACGGGTCGCTGGCCGCCAGCGCGATACTGCGTGGCGGATATCACCTGTACCAGGGCGTCGGCGCGGGCATCGGAAACGTCGTGATGGGAGTGATCTTCGGCCGGTACTACCAGCTCACCAACCGGGTGTGGCCGCTGGTCATCGCGCACGCGGTCATCGACGTCGTCGCATTTGTCGGATATGCGCTGCTGCACAACCACCTGTCGTGGGTGGGGTGAGCTGCGCCCGCTGCGTCGTCGACCCCGAACACAACCGCACGAATGACACGGACACGCCTGAGCCGTCGGTACATTCAATGAGGTGAACCAGCCAGAACCGCCGAATGCGGGACGACGCGGCGGTCCTCCGCCCGCCCCGCCGCGGCGGAATCCGGCACCGATGGGCCCGCCCCCACCGCACCAGGGCCCCCGGGGTCCGTACGCGCCGGGCCAATTCCCGCGCGGCGCCGATCGCCGACCCCCGATCCCACAGAACCCGCGACCGTCCGGACGCTCCACACCTCCAGCACCCGATGCCGCCGACCCGACGCGCCGGGTCGCGCCACCGAACCGTCCGCGCGGTGATGTCTACGAACCACCGAAGGCCTATTCGGGTGTCCCCGGGTACGCGCCACCACAACAGCCCGAGCCGATCCCCGGGCGCGAGCGCCCGACCCGCAAGCCGGTGCCGGCGCAGAGCCGTTCGGCCTCCGACGCGCCGCCGCGCAGGCCGCGTCCCGACGCCCCACGTCCGGTCGCCCCCAAGGAACCCGAACGCCGCAAACGCGCGCTGCGTCGTCCGCGTGGCACTCGACGATTGACCCGCCGCAGGGTCGGAACCATCCTGCTGGTGCTGCTGCTCGTCCTGGTGATCACACCGGTGGCGTTGATGTTCTACTACGACTCCAAACTGCACCGGGTCGACGCACTCGCCCCGTACGCCGGCAAGCCCGCGAGCACCCCGGGGACCACCTGGCTGATCGTCGGCACCGATGCGCGCAGCGGCCTCACCGAGGAGCAACGCAAACAGTTGTCCACCGGTGACGACTCGGGAGCGCGCACCGACACCATGATGTTGATCTACAAGCCCCCGTCGGGGAAGGCGACGATCATCAGCATCCCGCGTGATCTCTACGTCCCGGTTCCCGGGCAGGGCAGCCACAAGATCAACGCCGCCTTCAACTTCGGCGGCCCGACACTGTTGATACAGACCGTCGAAGGACTGTCCGGGGTGCACATCGACCACTACGCCGAGATCGGATTCGGCGGCTTCGACACCCTCGTCGACGCCGTCGGCGGCGTACACATGTGCATCGACACCCCACTGCGAGACCCCAAGGCCGGGTTGAACCTGAAGGCCGGCTGCCAGACCCTGAACGGCACACAGGCATTGGGCTTCGTGCGCACCCGCGCCTTCGCCGACGCCGACCTCATGCGCGTGCAGAACCAACGAAAGTTCTTGGCGGCGTTGATGGCCAAGGCGACCAGCCCGTCGGTGCTGTTGAATCCGTTCCGGTTGTTCCCGTTCGTCAACGGCACGGTCGACACCCTGACCGTCGACAACGGCACGCACATCTGGGATCTCGCCCGGCTCGCGTGGTGGCTACGCAGTTCACCGCAGACGATCACCACCCCCAACGGAGGTCCCGTCGACACCGACGACGGCAGTTCGTTGGCCGTCGACGACACGACAAAACAGTTCTTCGACGCTCTGCGTCAGGGCCGGCAGATCCCCCAGGAATATCTCAACCAACCAGCCGGCTGACCCGATCAGGGAAGCCCAAAAGGTAGGCGAGACTTGCCTTTCTAAGGCTTCACTGGGATGAAATGCCCTGCTCACGCACTCTACCCTGTCCGCTATGAGCACTCCCGAACGCACCAAGTTCCACCAGTTGCTGCACGATCAGATCGGCAATGAGTTCGCCGCGTCGCAGCAGTACATCGCCGTCGCGGTCTACTACGACAACCACGACATGCCGCAGCTGGCCAAGCACTTCTATGCGCAGGCCGTCGAAGAACGCAACCACGCGATGATGGTCGTGCAGTACTTCCTCGACCGCGACATGGAGGTGGAGATCCCCGGAATCGATGCTCCGCGAAACGATTTCGCTGACTACCGGTCACCCATCGACCTGGCTCTCGAGCAGGAACGCCGGGTGACGCAGCAGATCGTCGACCTGGCCAAGTCGGCCCGCGACAGCGGCGACTACCTCGGCGAGCAGTTCATGCAGTGGTTCCTCAAGGAGCAGGTCGAGGAGGTCGCCACGATGACGACGCTGCAGACCATCGCCGAGCGCGCCAACGGCAACCTGTTCGATATGGAGAACTTCGTCGAGCGCGAGGTGAACGGCCCGGCCGCACCCGATGCCACGGCCCCCACCGCGGCCGGCGGCAACCTCTGACGATCCGCCGTCATCCACCCTGCCCGAAGTCCGAATAGTCGGTTTCGTTCCCTGATCGGAAAGAAACTCTGCCGATATTCAGCCATTCTTCAGCAGCGTCGGGCAGGGTGGGCCCATGGCTTCATCGCGTATGAACCCTCAGAGAGGCATCAGCTCCCGAGCCGACCGACGCACCACGGTGCCACGCTGGTTCGCCGCCATGGCAGCGGTGTACGGAACGGCCGTGACCTTCCTGGCCGTGGCGTTCCTGCTGGGGGCGAGTACGTGGTCGCATTCGGCCAGCGGCAGTGCCATCGCCGACGGCTTCGCCCGCTGGTGGCCATCGGCGAGCCTGGCCGCGGCGATCGTGGCGATCGTCCTGGTCACCTTCGGTGCCGCCGCCTCGCGTCGACGCCGCACCCGCGCGCGGGCGCGCTTGCCACGCGTCTGACAACACGAAGCGCGTTGCGCATCGGCGCAGCGTGATCTGATCAGCGCAGCGTGACCTGCCGACCGCGGATGCCGTCGCGCGAACTGCGTTCCTCGATGGTCAGCTCAGTGGTCTCGGCGAGCGCATCGGTGAGCCACCCGTCGAACTGATCCAGCGCGTCGTACCACTCCTCGTGATGACGCTCGTTGTCGAGGTCGAACACCGGCACCAGCAGTCCGTGGGTACGGAACGATCCGGCGAACCGCGAGCCCTCACCCAGGGTCAGCCGCCCCGCGGCGTGCAGACGCGCGAGGGCGGTCATGACGTCGTCCTCCGGTTCGGGTCGGACCCAGCGCAGGTGGGCTCGTTCTCCGGCGTCGACCCACCAGGGCGCCCCGTTGCCGCTGTCGACGTGCATGCGTGCGGTGGGCAGCACGGTCTCGTTGGCGCGCTCGAGCATCGCCGCGATCTCCGGCGGCACCTCGTTGCCCGGCGGGAACCACCACGAGAAGTCGTTGTGCACGATGATCGGCAACTGCGCATCGACGTCGAGGATGTCGGCGAGCTCGGGGCCGTCGGCCTCCTCCCCGATGTGCCGGTACTCGTTGCCGGGACCGGTGTGTGCGGCCCATTCGATGGCGGCCGCGAGCGCCCGATTCAGGTCGTCGGGGTCGGGATCGGTCTGTAGCGCCGCCAAACCCTCTGTGGCGCCGCGTACTTCACGGGTGATCGCCGCGACCGCGCCGGGCAGGATGGTGGCCAGCACGACGTTGTTGCGCGTCGCGTCCGGTGCCGGCGGAATTGGCGTGGTGTCGTCGGGCATCACCGACGTCAACTCCGGTTGCGGTGGTCCCGGCTCGATGAGGTCGAGCACCGCGGTCGCCGACGGGACGAAGGCGCGCAACGCCACCAGGTCGCACTCGGCGGCGAGGCCGGCGAACGGACGCGGCGACGGCGCGAGCGCTGCCGCCGCCCGCGCCTTGCGTGCGGCCACCCGCTCGGCTCGATTACTTCCCGGACGCGGCCCGCTACCGCGTTTGCTCTTCTTGCCCATGGGACCACCCTCTCACGGACGCCGACGGCGCCGACGCGTGCGCCTGCTGCACGTCAGTCGACGGTGACGAGCCAGTCGCGCACCTTCTGCGGGTGGTTGGTGGCGATCCAGCGGACGCCGAGGTCGGCACACAGCTGGACGTCGGCCGCCTCGTCGACGGTCCAGCAGTAGGTGACGCGGCCCGCGGCGGCAGCCTTGTCGACGAGTTCGGGATGCATCCGCAGCGTCTCCACCGACGGGCCGATGCCGGTGGCGCCGACGGCGGTCGCGGCGCTGCCGCCGAGGACGCGCGCGGTCTCGCCGAGCAGGATGGTCGGCAGGATCGGCGCGTGCCGGCGGATTCGCCACACCCCCGCCGAAGAGAACGAGATGACCACGGCCCGACTGTGATCCGCCGACGGTGGGGTCGCCACACCGAAGTCGTGCAGGGTCGACAGCAGTTGTTGTTCGACGAGGCTGCCGAAGCGCACCGGATGCTTGGTCTCGATGAACAACCGGACCGGGCGACGCCAGTCGAGGGTCAGGGTCAGCAATTCGGCGAGGGTCAGGACCTTGGCCGGACCACCCCCGGCGTGCCAGCTACCGAAGTCGAGTTCACGCAGTTGCGCCAGCGGCATCTCGCTGACGATGCCGGTGCCGTCGGAGGTGCGGTCCACCGTGCGGTCGTGAATGCAGACCAACTCGTGGTCGGCGGTCAGGCGGACGTCGCACTCGAGTCCGTCGGCACCTTGTTCGAGCGCGAGTTCGTAAGCGGCCAAGGTGTGTTCGGCCACATCCGCAGACGCACCGCGATGCGCGACGACGGCCGGTTTACCCGACCGCGAGACCTGCTCGGCGAGGTTCATGCGACCACCACCCATCGGTGTGCGGGGACTTTCTGGTCGGCGGAGCTCCCCGAGAACACCGCGGGCAACCGATGTGCGGCCCAGAGGGCGAACGCCGCCGAGACCGCCGCGGTGAGCACGACCATGAACAGGGCGTTGGCGCCGGTCTGGATGGAGCCGGACGCCGCGCCCACCCACCAAGTGATCCCGGTGAGCACGGCGATCACGTTGACCACCGTCCAACCCACCCAAAGCTTGTGCAGCCGGGTACGTGCGGCGCTGCGGGCGACGTCGTCGAGCATCTCGGCGGGTTCACGTAACAGCAACGCGGCACCGGCGACGTTGACGAGCGGGATCGCGGCCAGCGGGATGCTCTGCCACCGCGGGCGCGGATCGAAAAACCCTCGCGCGCCGTAGGTTTCGGTTCGCACAGCCAGCAACCACCGGACGAAGACGACGGTCGCATAGACGAATCCGGCGAGCGCCAGCAGTCCGGCGGCCAACACCAGCACCGTGCTGAGGCCGATCAGCCAACCGGGCAGCGTCGTCGATCGGTTGATCACCAGCAGGAGATAACGGAGCAGGTGCGCGCACATCGACGCAACGAACGCGGCCCCGGCGAGCTGCAGGGCGCCGGTCAGCGCCATCCCCAGGCGGGCGGGAGAGTTCCGCGGTTCGTTCTCGGTGACCGGGGTGTCGACGAGACCCCACCGAGGGAGGTAGACGTACCGCGGGATCAGCCGCGGGCCGGTGCTCCGTGGCGGTCGCGGCGGCGGCAGGGTGTCGGCCGGGCGGCGGGCCACCCATCGCACTCGACGGCCGCCGTACATCCGCGGCGGACCGGACGGTGGTCGCGCACCGGACGGCGGGCGGGCCGGAGGACTGTAGGCGGCGGGAAGCGGCGGCGTGCTCGGCGACTGCTGGTAGGCGGCGACGACCGCGGCGGCCTCGACGTCGGAGGCCACGAGGGTCAGCGGACCGCCGCACCGGGGACAGCGGTCACGTCCGTCGCGGTGCGGAGCCTGGATGCGGCAACGCGGGCAGAGGTCGAGCATCCTCAGACCGGCCCCGATCCGGACTCCACCGGCTTGCCGTTCTCGCGCCAGGCCAGCATCCCGCCACGCACACAGCTGCCGTCATAGCCGACCTGCAGCAGGTACTGCAGGACGCGCATCGACCGCCCACTGGAGTGACAGATGACGTAGAGGTCGGTGTCGGGATCGATCTCGTCGAGTCGGCCGGGGACCTCTCCGAGGGGGATGTGCACGGCGCCGCGGACGTGGCCGTCGGCCCACTCGTCGTCCTCGCGGACATCGAGCAGTACCTTGTCGGTGGCGGTGCTGAAGTCATCCGGCAGCTCGGTCACGGGAACCTGTGGAATCTCGCCCATGCTCACCGATCCATCGTCGCACAGGCGCGGCGATGCCGACCGCGCCGCCGCACGAAGGTGGTCACCTCCGAGGGACCGGTCCGGCCGTCGAGTCGACGCACTACACCCCGACTTGACATCAGTCCAAACCCGACCGGCCCTCTATGTAGGTCTACATAACGCTATCCACATGCGCGTCCACTCCCGCTGTGACCTGCAGCACAGCAGACCATCAAGGTGTGGATGAGACTGTGGAATCTGTGGAGAATTGGACACGGTCAACCGACCCAGTGTGACGACGGTCACGAGTTCGCAACAGCAGCGCGTCAAACAGTTCACGACAGTGCAGCGCATGAGCGAAATGCGGAGTTCACATTCATCCCCATCACCTGTGGATAACGTGGGGACAACAGTCGGCCGGACGAATGATTCGCATCACATCAGCGCGTGTTACGGCCCGATGTCGCACCAGCGGGGCGTCCGGCCCGGTCAGCGCAGACGCACCGCGCTGGCGCGTTCGAGCGCACTCACGGCGCCGCCGATCAACTCCTCGGCGACCACCGATGCCCGGACCTGATCCCCGACGATCCGCGCGAGCAACGGTTTGGGGGCGTCGACGACGGTGATCTCGGCGTCGGGATAGTGCTCGGCCACCACCGATCGCATGACCCCGACGCCGTCGACGAGTCCTAGTTCGGCGGCCCGCTCGCCGATCCACACGTCCCCCGTGAAAAGGACCTCGTCGTCGGCGGCAAGTCGTTTGCCGCGGCGCTGGCGCACCCACCGGATGAACGTGTCATGGAGTTGGTGCTGCAAACCCTGCAGCCACTCGACGTCGTCGGCCTTCTCCGGCGAGAAGGAGTCGAGCCGCACCTTGTTCTCACCGGCCGAGTACAGACGCCGTTCCACGCCGAGCCGACCGAGGACGTCGACGAACCCGAACCCGGACGACACGACACCTATCGAGCCGACGAGCGAGGTGTGGGCGGCATAGATCTCGTCGGCTGCACACGCGATCCAGTAACCACCGGAGGCGACGACATCCTCGCAGAACGCCAGGACGCGCACGCCCTTCTCCGAGGCGAGCTGCCGGATGCGTTCGGCGATGTATTCCGACTGCGTCGGCGACCCGCCGGGGGAATTGATGACGATGACGACCGCGCGCAGATGCTCGATGTCGAAAGCACGCGTGAGAACCGGCTCGACGCTCGTCGTCGACAAACCCGGCCGCCCCGGCCCGCCGTGGCCGATCACCCCGTCCAGGCGCACCACGGCGACCTTGTCCGACCGCTTGTGCGCCAGCTTCTTCGCAATCCGCCCCAGCGGTCCACGGCTCATCCCACCGAGCGTAGGGCATCGGTCGCGTTGGGTCGGCACCCTAGACTGCTGACGTGCAGATCCGCTGGCTCACGGCGTTCCTGGACTTCGGAGCGTCGCACTTCGGGACCGAGGTCACCTATTGGCGCGCGATCACCGGGTCGACGGTGTCACCCCCACGCGGTGAGCACCGCGAGTTCGCCACGCTCGAGCCCTTCAGCGGCGACGCCCACCTGCGGGTGCAGCGGGTGCAGGACGGTGCAGGTGGCGTCCACCTCGACATCCACGTCGACGATCCCCGGGCCGCGGCGATCGAGGCGGGCGAACTGGGGGCGAGGATGATCGCCGATCACCCGACCCATCTGGTCTACGACTCCCCCGCCGGCATGCGCTTCTGCCTGGTGCCCGCGGTGGGTTCACCGCGTCGCGCCCGCCCGATCCGATGGCCGGAGGACACGATCTCGATCATCGACCAGATCTGTATCGATGTACCGGCACCGCTGTTCGATCGCGAGGTCGTCTTCTGGTCACAGTTGACTGGCTGGCCGACGCAGCAGCGGGCCCGTGCCGAATTCGTCGCGCTTCGCCGCGATCCGGCGTTGAGTCTCGGAATCCTGTTGCAGCGCTTGGATTCCGCTGGCGATTCCGACCAGGGTGCCGATATCGAGAAGGGCACCGATACCAATAAGGGCCCCGGGAACGCGTCGGCCCATCTCGACCTGGCCACCACATCGGTCGACGACGAGGTGGGCCGCCACGAGGACTGGGGCGCCCGCGTCGTGGCGCGGTACCCGTCGTGGACGGTGATGGCCGACCCGGTCGGCAGGTACTACTGCATCACCGACCGGAATCCGCGGACGGGACAGTGACACCGTTGTTGCTGACATCGGTGTTGCTACAACGCACCCACTCCCGCAATCGGGTGATCTCGGCGTCGAGTTCGGTTCGCGCGGCACGGGTCGGCGTGCCGAACAGGGTGGTCTCCACGGTGTCGGTGCCGGGCGGTATCCGCCAGGTACCGGCCAGCCGGCCGTCGATGAGGACGAAGCCCGGCGAGCGTCCGTTGGGGGTGACGGTCCGTGCGAACAGGTCGTCGTCGGCGACGCGGGCCCGATCTCCCTGGGCGACGAGGACGTGATCGAACGGCGCGATCAGCCGGACGGGCGCGGGCTCGTCCTCGTCGGCGAGATCGAGACCCTCGAGGTCGTAGAGGGTCTGCCCCTGCGGCCCGGTGTAGGCGGCCAGTTCCCACTCGCGTTCCATCTGCTCGATGAGCGGACGTAACCCCTTGAGCCCCGACCACTTTCCGATCGCGGTGACCGACGCCGGGCCGAAGCCGCGCAGGTAGAGCCGGATCAGTTCGCGGCGCGCCTCCTCGCCGTCGAGCGCCGGCTCGCCGGGACCGATCCAGTCGTCGAGAAGCGCATAGGTCGGGCGGCCACTGCCTTGCCAGAGTCCGCGTGGCGGGACCTGCACGAGCGGCAGCGCACATCGCGCCATCCCGGTCAGCGTCGACGGCTTCTCCCCGGGATGTCGTTCGGCAAGAGCGCGTCCGAGCTCGTCGCCCCCGATCGGGCCGTCGCGCAACAACTCCCGGGCATCGTCGATCACTGCCGCCGGGGTGGTCGACGCGAGCTTCGAGGCGTGCACCGACCGCAGTTCGCCGTCGAGGACCGGCTGCGTGAGTGGGCGAATCCAGCGGGCATCGGCGCCGTCGAGGAGAAAGACGGTGCCGCGCAGCAACGCCATGCGCACGACCTCCCGGTCGGTGAGCAGCTCATCGAGTTCGTCGGGTTCGAAACCCTCGATGCGGCACTGCAATCCGAAGAAGGCGGCTTTCGGGTCCTGTGACTGCATGCCGACGAGCCGGTCGATCACCTCGATGGCGTCCTCGTCGGCGCGGGCGAGCAGGTGTTGACGACGCAGCAGTGTGCGATTCCACTGCCCCGCGGTGATGGATGGGGGCACCGCCGCGGATCAGGCCGGGTAGGCGATGCCGGTGGCCGCGTGGCAGCGATACCCGTGCGGGTTCTTCGCGAGGTACTGCTGGTGATAGTCCTCGGCGTAGTAGAAATGCCCGTCACCGGCCCGCTCGAGCGCTGCGATCTCGGTGGTGATCGGCCCCAGACCGGCGGCGTCGAGCGCTTTCTGGAAGGTGGCCGCACTCGCCGCGGCCGTCTCGGCGTCGGTATCGGAGAGGGTGAAGATCGCCGAGCGGTACTGGGTGCCGATGTCATTGCCCTGCCGCATCTCCTGCGTCGGGTCGTGGTTCTCCCAGAAGATCTGCAGGATCTTCTCGAGGCTGACCTGCGTGGGATCGAAGACGACCAGCGTCGACTCCGTGTGCCCGGTGCGAGCGGTGCAGGTCTCCTCGTAGGTCGGGTTGGGTGTGTAACCGCCGGCGTAGCCGACCGCGGTGGTCCACACCCCCGGAACCTGCCAGAAGATCTCCTCGATACCCCAGAAGCAGCCGCCGGCCAGGACCACCGCCGCGAGCCCGTCGGGAAAGACGCCGATACCGGGACCGTCGTCGGCGGATTCACCACGCATCGGGTGGTGCAACACGATGTTCTCCGCGGCGAGCGGGACCGGCGTCGCACGACCCGGCAACGCCGCATCGGCCGAGATCAGCTGCTGTTTTCCGGAGCGGGAGGTGAGGAGCTCGTCAAGCCACGACATGCCGTCGAGTCTACGCGGGTCGCCGGGGGCGAAGTTGAGCCCAAACTGCCCGTGTGTTTATGATGTCGAAGACGGCTGTGATATCCGTCACTGAGAAGTCCGACTCGACAGCCCCGAGGCGCCTGGTCCACCACGCGACCCGCATACCCGTAAGGACGACGATGGCCACTGATGCGACCCACGATTTTCGTCCGTCGCTCACGCGTGGCCAGTCGATTCCCCGCCCCACCTACAACGTTCGCTCGTCGTGCATCGGCATCGGTCTGAGCATCTTCGCGCTCGTCGTGTTGCTCGTCGCGCTCGCCCTCTGGTGAGGGCGCACCATCCGGAGTGATTCGCTCACAGCGAAGCGATACTCGGCATGAATCCCGCAAATCCATTGTGCTTCTTGGATTCTCATTGACCGCACCTCGTCGATACCTCAACCCTGCTTGAACTTTGTTGGGCCGTGTTTGTTGCATTCCCACAAACACTGGGGAAGGCTGGAAGTATCCGCGAGGCGGCGTCCACCCTGGGCGATCACGCGCGCGTCGATAGTGAAAGCAACACCCGAACGGCATGTGCCCAAGGGGGTATGTGCGCAGAGAGGATTACCGTGGCTGAATACACCTTGCCGGATCTCCCGTACGACTACGCGGCACTGGAGCCGCACATCTCCGGCAGGATCATGGAGCTCCATCACGACAAGCACCACGCCACCTACGTCAAGGGCGCCAACGACACCCTCGACAAGCTGGCCGAGGCTCGTGCAGACGGATCGATCGCCGGCAAGGTCTACGGACTGTCGGCAACCCTGTCGTTCCACCTGGGTGGCCACACCAACCACTCGATCTTCTGGAAGAACCTGTCGCCGAACGGTGGCGACAAGCCCGAGGGCGACCTGGCCGCGGCCATCGACGACCAGTTCGGTGGCTTCGACAAGTTCCAGGCCCACTTCACCGCTGCGGCGACCACGCTGCAGGGGTCGGGCTGGGCGATCCTGGGTTACGACACCATCGGTGGCAAGCTCGTGATCCTGCAGCTGACCGACCAGAGCGGCAACATCCCCGCCGCGATCATCCCGGTCGTCATGCTCGACATGTGGGAGCACGCCTTCTACCTCGACTACCAGAACGTCAAGCCGGACTACGTCAAGGCCTGGTGGAACGTGGTCAACTGGGCCGACGCCGCCGAGCGCTTCGGCCGGGCGACCTCGCAGGGCAAGGGCCTCATCGTCCCCGCCTGAGTTCTTCGTCTTCACCGCCGACGGCGGCCGACCCTCCATGGGTCGGCCGCCGTTGGCATTTCGGCCACCGTCATTGTCGCGGAAAGATTCTCACCGTTTACCGCCACGTCGCGCGGCCTGTCGCGCCCGTCGCTTCCGCCCCGCCGCATACTGCCTGCTGGTGTACCACCCGTAGCCGATGTAGATGGCGCCGTAGCTCACCGCCAGCACCACCAGCCCACCCACCACCATCACGATCCAGTGCGATCTTGCAGATGTCTCGGCCGTGACCGCGGGATGGCAGAACAACGTAACTGCAAGTGCAATCCCACCCACCACCACCGCTCCGGCGAGCAAGATGACGAAAGACCGGTTCGTCAAGGACCATCGTTCTTGCCGGCTCGGCGGCCGGTCGTGGTCCGCGATGAACCGACTGCCCGCGGCACTCGCCGCGAACATCGGCGCCAGCAACGTCACACCCCAGGTCGCAGCGCCGCCGAATACTGCGGCCACTGCCATCACGACAGCGCCCATCACCACTGACATCAGGGCGCAATAGCCAGCGAACAACACCAAATAACTCCGCATGAGTTCATGATGACGCATCAACGATCCGGGATCACACACAGGCTGTCAGGCGTCTTCGGAGTGATCCGAGTTGCGACGTCGGCAAATCGTCGTGCCCCCAATTCTGGTGCCGTAGAGCAGTTTTCGGCCGAACGGACGACACCGAACAGAGATGAATGGACCGAACGACCGATATCGGCGATATGCCCGAGGCGGTTAGCGTCGCACTGCTCTGTTCACCGTGACGTTCCCTCGAAGGAGAACTCGTGCCCTCTCGCACCGTGCGCGCCCTCTGCGCCACCGCCCTGTCCGCAGCCGCTTTGGCCGTCGCCGCTCCCGGTCTGGCCCAGGCCGACGGAACCCAGGACCCGGCCTATAGCCACCCGCCGACCTCGACGCCGAACGACGACCGTGGCGCGGCACCGCTCAACGAGCAGCGTGCCCCGCTTCAGCAGTGCCCGGGAGGTGCGGCGGACGGCACCTACAGCGCAAAGCCCTCGTACTTCCCCATCGGACTGGGCCACAGCGGTCCCACGACCTTCACCTTCTCCTTCGACGCCTACTCGATCCCCGACAAGTTCGACATCCTCTATGAGGGCAAGCAGATCTACACCACCGGCTGGCAAGGCTCGGAAAGCCAGAACAACAACCGGCACCAGCTCGCCGGCGATGGAGACGACAGCGTGCGGGTCACGCTGCCCGCCGGCCGATCCAGCACGATCGAGGTGCGGGTCAACACCGACGACACCGGAACGGCATGGGAATTCTCGGTGTCGTGCCCCAGCTGACGCCCCCGCAACCGGTGAGTTCACAACCACCGTCGCGCCGGTGCCAGTGATCGCCATATTCGCGACGTGTGCGTGGCAGTGATCCGGTCGAGAACTGCGGTCAGCGACAACTGCGAGGCCGCGACCGGGAAGGCGACGACCACGACCGACAGCAGCACCATGATCGGGTACTCGCCGATGAGTTGATCCGCGGACCAGTACGTCATCAATGTGAACACCGAGCCAAGCGCTGCCGGAAGGGTGAGCACACCGAGGACGAGAACGACTCCGAGCGCCGTCTCGAGTGCGGGCATCACGAACCCGAACAGGGTGGTGGTGTGGCTCAACACGTGGTCGGAGAACGCGGTGAAGTACGACGGAACACGCGGATTCGACGCCGCGCTTTCGACGACGAGTCCGATGTCGGCGGAGCCGAATCCCGCTTGGTATTTCAGCAAGCCCTCATGGAGCCACAGCACACCGAGCGCCACCCGGACCACGGTTGCCGGCAACCAGCCCAGCACCTGGCGGGTGGCGCTCATGACAGCGAGGCGGCACCGAAGACCGCTTTGGCCTTGTCGCAGTGGATGACCACGTCGCGATACATCGCGGTGTCGACCCCGGTGACCATGAAGGTCTGGGAGGCAGCGTCGTAACGGACCGGACCGATCTGCTTACCCGCGCCGACGGCTGCCTCATCGGTGCCGTTCGTCAGATAGAGGTGGAGGTCCGGGCCTTCGTCGGAGGAGAATCCCGTCAGCACAACGCTGTCTCCGTTGACAGTCACCTTGCCGGAGACGTTCTTGCCGTTCATGCCGGCGAAGGTGCCACCGCGGGAAGCCCCCATCGGCTGCGACATCGACATCGTCGAGCTCATCGACATCGACGAACTGCCGGCGGGTGCAGCCGTCGTCGATGAGCCCGAACTGTCACACGCGGAGAGCACGAGCGTGCCGGCGGCCAGTGTTGCGGCACAGAGCCCGGCGAACTGGGTTTTCTTCATGGGGATCCCTTTCGTGTACTTCGCGGAGTCATTCGGTCGGCGTCTTGCGTGTGCCGATGTCGTCGTCTATGGATGACGACTGAGCCGAACGTAGTGAGCGACACCGGCCTTGCGGGAGAAGATTTCAGCACCGTAAGAGTTGTCCGGACCACCGTGGTCGGCGAACGCACTACGCTCGGTGCGGTGAATGCAGGAGCCGAGATCATGGTCGTCGAGGACGACCCCGCGGTACTCGTCGCGGTGGGTGACTTCCTGCGTGCCGCCGGGTTCACCGTCCACCAGATCGCCGACGGATCGCGAGCCAGCGACGTGTTACGTTCGGCAGCACCGGATCTCGTGGTTCTCGATCGCATGGTGCCCGGAGTGGACGGCGATCAGCTCTGTCGCCAGATCCGCGCGGACATCCCACTGACGCCGGTCATCATGCTGACAGCACTCGATTCGGTGGATGACCGTATCGCCGGACTCGAATCCGGCGCCGACGACTACCTCGCCAAACCTTTCGCGTTGCGCGAGTTGCAGTTGCGGATCGACGCCCTGCTGCGCCGTAGTCATGGCCGCCAACCGATCTCGGCGTTCTCGAGCGGGCCTTTCGGGGTCGATCCCGCGCGGCGTCGGGTCTTCCGCGATGGCCGCGAAATAGCGCTCACCACAAGGGAATACGAGCTCCTACTGTTCTTCCTTCAGCACCTCGACACCGTGTTCTCACGCGGCGACATCCTGCGTGAGGTCTGGGGCTGGGCGTTCGGCGACGCCTCCACGGTGACCGTTCATGTGCGACGGCTTCGAGAGAAGATCGAACCGGAGCCACGCTACCCGCGTCACCTGCTCACCGAGTGGGGCGCAGGGTACCGATTCACCGTGGCCGGCGACCGATGATGGGGTTGACCTACCGCGACGTGCTGACGGTGATTGCGATCGCCGCAGTGTGGACGATCGCCGTGTCCGTGCTGGCACTGGCTGCGATCCGACTCGGCCGGCGTGCCTCCATCACCGCGCAGTTCGCCGTCGTCGTGTTGACCGCCCCCGTCGCGATTGCCGGGTCGGTGATCGTCATCGCCGCGGAAATGTATGTGTCACATCACGATCTACAGGTATTGATCTGGGTCGTCGCCATCTCCAGCGCCATGAGTGTGCTCGCGGCGGTGGCCGTCGGACGGATCGCCCGCACGTCGATGAGCACTCTTCGCGACACGGCACGCCGTGTCGGCGACGGCGAGATCGTGTCCATCGAGGCAGGAGCGTCACGCGAGATCTCCGAGGTCTCGGCGCAGCTGGCCGACACCTCGGCGCGGCTTGCCGAGGCACGCGCCGAAATCGAGCGACTCGACGCCTCGCGCCGCCAGTTCTTCGCGTGGATCTCGCACGATCTGCGGACCCCGCTGACCGGGATCCGGGCTCTCGCCGAGGGGCTGGAGGAGGGCGTCGCCGACAAGCCCGTGGAGTACCTCCGGGCGATCCGCACCCAAACCGACACCATGAACCGGCTGGTGGATGATCTGTTCGAGCTGTCTCGGCTACGCAGCGGCGCGCTGGTGCTCCGGTGCGAGTCGGTCGAGTTGCTCGACATCGTCTCCGACGCAGTGGCGGACGTGGCACACCTGTCCCGCGCTCGCGGCATCACCATCATCCAAGCCGACATCGCCGGGCACATGGTCTGGGCGGATGCGCACGAACTCACCCGGGTGGTGGTCAATCTCCTCACCAACAGCGTCAAACACGCCCCGGCGGACTCGGAGATCCTCGTCTCCGCGGACTGCGTCGAGGACGGTCACCTCATCCTCTACGTCCTCGACCACGGCGACGGCGTCGCCACCGAGGACCTCGGCCGGATCTTCGAGGTCGGGTGGCGGTCCGAGCGCGCCCGCACACCCCACGACAGCGGCGCCGGGGCATCGGCAGGAGCCGGGCTCGGACTGGCGATCGTGCACGAGATCGTCCGTGCCCATGGCGGCGAGGTCAGCGCCGAGAACGTCGACGACGGGTTCCGGCTCGCCGTGGCACTCCCGACGCTCAGAGCAGCACCGTCGCCGTGATCGCCCCGGCGCAGGCGACAGCAACGATGCCGAGCACGAACCAGTCCCGCCGATGCGGTCGGGATGGGTAGGCGGTGAGGCGGCCGGTGCCGCCGCGCGCGGTGATCGCCTCGGCCATCTCCTCGGCACGACGCAGTGCCGAACTCATCGCCGCGACCACCATGTCGATGATGCCCATCTCGGCGGCCGGGTGTCCGGAGTCGGCCGGCGCGGTCGGTCGCAGCCGGTGTGCCGCGCGCAGCAGACGTAGCTCCTCGATGAGCATCGGCAGGCCACGTAGGCACAGCGCGATCGAGACGGCCCACTCGTCGACGGGCAGCCGCAGCCATCGCAGCGGGCGCATCAACGTCGCGATCGCGGGGGCGACGTCGGCCAGCGGCGTCGTCCAGATGACCAGGATGGAGGTGGCGACCAGCACCAGGCCCAACGCGGTGGCCCGCGCGAACACGACCACAGCGGCAACACTGACCGCGGCATTGACGGCCGCTCCGAGGAGCAACAACCCCCAGAACCACCACGGCGGTCGGGGAATCGCGCCCAAGGGGATGCCGGCGATCAGCGCGGTGATCACCAGCACCGCGGCGACCATGCCGAGTGCCGGCCACGACGGCAGCACCCAGGTCATCACGCTGAGCACGAGAACCACGAGGAGCTTCGTGCCCGCCCACAGCCGGTGGATCACCGAGTCGCCGGGCACCTGACGTAAGGGCACCGTACGCATCGTCATTCGTGAGACCTCTTTCCGCGGAACAGCGTCGGCCGGGCGGCGTCGGTCACCTCGGGCTCGTGCGGGTTGATGTCGAGCGCGGGACCATCGTCGACGTGGTCGGTGCCGCCTTCGGTGAGGACACCGCGCACCAGGTGGACGCGGCGATCGCACACGTCACCGAGGGAGGCGAAGTCGTGGGAGATGATCACGATCGTCATACCCGCCCGCCGCAATCCGGCGAGCACGCCGATGACCTCGGTGCGAGCGCCGGGGTCGAGACCGGCCAGCGGCTCGTCGAGGACGAGCACCTCCGGCCGGCGGGCCAGCAGACCAGCCAGCACCACCCGGCGCATCTGACCGCCCGAGAGTGAGTCGGTGCGGGCGGCGGCGATCGAACGCGGCAGTCCCACCGACTCCAGGGCCCGCGCCACCTCGGTGGTACCGACCTTCTCACCGCCGGCGGCCATGATCTCCTCGCCGACGTTCTGCTTCTGGATCTGCAGGCGCGCGTGCTGGAAGGCCAGCCCCACCTCACCGACCTTGCCGGTGACCTTGGCCCAGTCACCGTCGTCGGAGAGTTCGCACGTGCCCTCCGACGGCGCGATGAGTCCGGCCATGATCCACGCGAGAGTTGTTTTCCCCGAACCGTTTCCACCGACGATCAGCAGGCCGTCACCACGATCGACCGTCAACGACACTGCACTCAGGGCCCGTACCTCCCACGGCGAACCCGCGAGATAGGTGTGCCCGACGTCGGTCAGCCGCAACAGCGGCGCGCGATGGCCGATCGCGTGGGTCTCACCGACGGTCTCCGGCCGCGCCTCGCCGCCCGGTCCGGCGGCGGGGAACCACGTCGGCGATTCGGGGACCGCCCGACCGTCGACGATGTGCACGACGCGGTCGGCGGCCGAGGCTTCCGAGGCACGGTGGGTGATCAACACGACGGCGACGCCGCGGGTGCGCGGCAACGCGGTGAGCAGCGCCATGATCTCCTCGCGGCCCTGCGGGTCGACCATCGAGGTCACCTCGTCGGCGATGAGCAACGCGGGATTGCGGGCCAACGCCCCGGCGATGGCCAGGCGCTGCTGCTGACCGCCGGACAGATCCGAGGTCTCGCGTTCACCGAGGCCGGCCAGTCCCACCTCGGCGAGCAGCGCCTCGACGTCGACGTCGGCGCCCGCGGGCAGACCCCAGACGACGTCGTCGGCGACCCGGGAGCCCAGCATCTGCGTCTCCGGGCGCTGCAACACCATGGCGGTACCGCCGAGGCGACCGAGGCCCGCAGCACCCGGACGGGTCAGGGTGCCCGCCGAAGGATGTCGTCCGGCCAGGATCTTGGCCAGCGTCGACTTGCCCGAGCCGTTGGCGCCGACGACGGCGATGAACTCGCCCGGCTCGATGGTCATGTCGATGCCGCGCAGGATGCGCCGACCGACGGGTTCGTAGGAGAACTCGACGTCGCGCAGGGTCATCGGCAAGGGAGCGATGACGGTGTCGTCACCGATGGTGACCTCCGCGTCACCGGCGTCGAGGGTGTCCTCGCTGGGCACGTCGGAGAGCCGCTCGATCACCGCGCCCAGAATCCACCAGGCCACCACGATGGTCAGGAAGGTGCCGACCGCCCCCGACACCAGAATCCACAACCACCACCAGTCGACGATGCTGGTGCGGAAGCTGGTGAGTCCGTGGGCGATTCCGTCCCCGATCGACGGGATCTTCCCGATCCACCGGGCCGCGCCCTCGAGGGAGTTGGACAACGCGGCCAGCACCAGCTCGCGCAGGGGCTTGAGGATCAGCAGGATCAGCACGGTCACCGCGGCCACGACGGGCGCCACGATGGTGGCCGCGGCCAGCATCGCCGGCACGCCACGGCCGCGTCGTTTGAGTTCGCCGATGATGCCACCGAGGACCGCCGAGCCGAACACCGACAGCGCGGCACCGCTGCCGGCCATCGCGAAGGCCACCCCGGTGGTCGCGACCGCCGCCGCGACGGTGGCGCGCGGACGCGTCCGGGCGGCGATCAGGGCCAGCGGCACCGGGGCGAGTACGCGCACCGCACTGGCGAGTGGGATGACCGCGGCGATGACGACGGCGGCCACGGCCAGCCCGCCGAAGATCGCGATCGAGGCTATTTCGACCGGGCGCAGCGGTCCGCGGGGTGCACTCGGCTTCCCCGCCGAAGGTGTCTCGGTCTTTCTTCGCACCCCACCAGTGTGCCTGGACGTGCTGGGCAGCCCGCCGCGGCGTCGGCGCACACGGTCCGCAACAGGCTGTGAACGCGAAGTGTAAAAGTACCGTCACATCCCGGTGATTCGAGTTGTCGCGGCGCTGGGAAGGGTGGATATTTTCTTCACCGGTTGTTCGCCAGCCGGTTCAGTAGTACCTCGTCAGGAGGGAGTCACCATGCAGTCCACCGCGATCGGACTCACGCCGGTTCACCAGGAAGGCGAACTCAACGGCATCCTCATCTCCGGCCGCTGGCCGGAATCGACCCTCGAATGGACCCAGACCCTGGTGGCCTCGGTCCGCATCGCCTGCCGGCCCGGATTCCTGCCCACCACCACGATCTTCGGCGTCGTCGAGGAACGACCCGAGGAGGCCGCCGACGACGCCGTCGGAATGATGGTCGCCGTCGGCAACGTGGTCGACGACAGCTTCCTGGAGGCCGGGCGCTTCCTCACCAATCCGCCTGCCCTGCTGATGCTGCACCCGCCATCACGGACCCGTCCGTCGTTGCCGGAGTGTTCGCAGGTGGCCTCGGGGTGCGTGCTGCTGCCCGGACTGCCCGAACTCGGTCTCGAGCACCGCGCCGGATGGGCCGAGGCCGAGGCCGACGGGACCGTGGTGAACCTGCGCAATCAGGTCGGAATCGACCCCGGCGCCGACCCGGACACCGCGGTGCTGGCGATGCTTCTCGCAGCGTAAGCCGCCCAAGCTTCCCGCGCTGCCGTCCGGATCGGTTTTTGAGGGTACCCAAACTTTCGGTTTTGTGCCCCCTACCTGCGGAAATACGGCCGCGCGAGACGTTGCGGGCGGCACTGAGGTCTGGCTAACGTGCCCCTCATGATTGCTGCCCTCCTGGTGAGCTTCGGCGTGATCTTCGTCGCCGAACTCGGTGACAAGTCGCAGCTGATGGCCATGACCTACGCCCTGCGCTACAAGTGGTGGATCGTTCTCGGTGCCATCACCGTGGCGACCACCGCCGTCCACGCGGTGTCGGTGTTCTTCGGCCATTTCCTGGGTCTGTCGATCCCGTCGGACATGCTGTCGATCTGCGGCGGCCTGGCGATGCTGATCTTCGGCCTGTGGACGCTGCGCGGTGACGACCTCGACGACGACGAGAAGACCAAGGCCGACCGCGTCGGCGCCTCGATCTTCCTGGCGGTGATGTCGTCGTTCTTCCTCGCCGAACTCGGCGACAAGACGATGCTCGCGACCATCACCCTGGCCACCGACAACGACTGGGTCGGCGTGTGGATCGGTTCGACGATCGGCATGGTCGCCGCCGACGCCCTGGCCATCGTGGTGGGCATGCTGCTCGGTAAGCATCTGCCCGAGCGCGTCATCTCCCTCGGTGCCGCGGTGCTGTTCTTCGTCTTCGCCGGCTGGCTGCTGTTCGAGGGCCTCACGGCGGCGAGCACCCCGGTCGTCATCGGGACCGTGACCGCGGTGGTCGTGCTCATCGGCGTCGGCTCGGTCTACATCCGCCACGTCCATCGGCGGCGCCGGGCGAACGAGGCGGCCCAGGCGCCCGAACACCAGGTGGCGGATCAGCAGGGGCCCGATCAGCACATGGTCGATCACACACCCGATCAGCCGAGTAGCACCGACGGGTCCCGATAGCCAGTCGGCCACGACATGTCCTAGGGTGTTCGGGAAAAATGTCCTAGGGTGTTCGGGAAAACACCGAACGAACGATCGGCCAGGGATGTTCGACCTCTGGCCGGACCCGAAAGGACATGAAAGATGGACGTCTCCGGCTCCTCCGTCATCGTCACCGGCGCCGCCTCCGGCCTCGGTGCGGCCACCGCGGCCCGCTTCGCCGCCGCCGGCGCCGAGGTCTTCGGCCTCGACCTGCAGGCGGGTATCGACAAAGCCACCGAAGACGGCGCGCCGGGCGGCGTGAACTTCATCGCCACCGATGTCACCAGCGAGGACGAGGTGTCGGCGGCCATCGACACCATCGCCGAATCGGGCGCCCCGCTGCGCGTCGCGGTCAACTGTGCCGGTGTCGGCTGGGCGTCGCGCATCCTGAGCAAGAAGGGCCCGCACGATCTCGATCTGTTCCGCAAGATCATCGACATCAACCTGGTCGGCACGTTCAACGTGATGCGGTTGGCCGCCAACCGCATGCAGCAGGAACCGGCGGTCGGCGACGACGGCGCGCGTGGCGTCATCGTCAACACCGCGTCGGTGGCCGCGTTCGAGGGGCAGATCGGTCAGATCGCCTATGCCGCGTCCAAGGGCGGCGTCCATGCGATGACGATCTCGGCGGCCCGTGATCTCGCCCAGGTCGGCGTGCGCGTGTGCACGATCGCGCCGGGCACCATCAAGACCCCGATGCTCGCCGGGATCACCCCGGAGTTCCAGAAGACCCTCGCCGAGGGCATCCCGTTCCCGCAGCGTCTCGGCGAACCCGACGAGTACGCCCAACTCGCCGAGTTCATCGTCGCCCACGACTACCTCAACGGCGAGACGATCCGGATGGACGGCGCACTGCGCATGGCTCCGCGCTGAGCACTGTTCGACCCTCGGGGCCGGTCAACGCGCAGCGTGCCGGCCCTGAGGGCTTTCCTGTGAATCTTCTTCCGTGACAAAGTGTTCCGGGCGATTGGGCGCGTCGGTGTCGTAGTCCTCGACGTCGGGCAGGGCCGCGACCGCCGCGGACAGCTCCAGCAGCGGGGCCGCATCGCCCTCGAGACCGTCGTCGAGCGCGGGCAGCAGGGCACGCACCGCCCCCGATCGAACCCCCTCGGTCTTGCGGCGCTCGACTGCCATCCGCACCATCCCGGCACGAACATCGACACCCGCATAGTCGAAGGCGTCGGAGAGGAACGGGCTCAGTTGCGCAAGCGCGTCGCGGATCTCGACCACCCGGCGATGCAGCAGCGCCGTCGGCGACATGCGTCCGGGATCGGGCAGAACCACTTCGGGCACCGCGTCGGTCACCAGATCCCACAACGGCAACAGGTCCTGCGCGGCCCGACGGCGCCGACGATTCGCGGTGAGTCCCTGCCACTTCGAACGCAGCATCGGGAAACTGATCCCGAACAGGAACCCGACGACACCGAGCACCTCGAGCCATCGGCTGGTGGTCAACAGCCACGACGCATCGATCACGCCGGTCGCGTTGCCGAGCACGTAGACGATCTGCACGACCGAGCCGATCGCCAGCAGTCCCAGCCCGGCGATCAGCAGGATCAGCGCGGTGCGCATGTACCCGTCGGCGTGCGTCAGATACTTGGCGACGCTGCGCACGCAGGCGAAGAACCCATACGCCAGATAGCCGCAGGCGATCAGATAGAACAGCGCGTAACCCCAGTTGGTCAGCGTCCAATGACTCAGTGACGCATCGCGCATCTCCTCGGGCACGAACGACAGGCTCACCTGCAGCCCGATCAGCGCGGCGACGAGTGGGATGGCCTCGACGCCGGCACGCCGTTCCCGGGTCACCGAGCGGCCGGGATAGAAGAACACGACGATCAGGGCGGCCACGCCCAGCGCCAGCAGGCCGTACAGGACAACCCGCGAGGCCCCGGCGAACAACCAGTCGTCGAGGGTGTGCGCGACCGAGTCGTTGTCGACGACGAAGGCCAGGGTCAGCGCCGTGACCGCCACCGTCATGGCGAAGGCCTGCAAGCCACCGCCGTGCCGACGGAGTTGGTCGATCCGCCAGCACAACGCCGCGGCGAAGATGACCAGCGCGAGCACGTTGATCACCGCCGGCGCCGTCAGCCATCGCGTGGCGAGGACCTCGGCGGCCAACGGATGCACCGACATCACAGCCACCCCTTGTGGCCTCCGAGAAGGCGCTGCAGCCCGCGGATCTCCGGGTCGGCGGAACTGTGCCCGACGCCGTCGCTGGCCTTGGCCGCCCACGTGAGGATCATCGACGCCAGGGTCTCGGCCTCACGTTCGCGGTCGTCGTCGTAGCAGGTACCGCGCAGTGACGAGTCGGCGTCGGCGGCGCTGAGCCCGGCGAGCACCTCCGGCATGCTCGCGAGCATCTGATGACCGGCGACGAGATGCGCGAACTCGTGGATGACGATCTGATCGCGATGCCAGCGCGTGGTGTTGACCTGGTGGAAGAAGTAGTCGGCGTCTTCGGCGGCCAGCCACACCCCATTGGGCACCCCCGCCGGAAGCGGGTGTGCGATGAGGCGGATCGGCCGTCCCCTGCGTTCGCCGAAGCGGTCGCAGAGCTGGTCGACGTCGAGCGGCAGATCGAGTTCGAGCGGGGCGAGAACCGAACGGCACAGCGACCACATCTCGCGGGAACTGCGCATCGGACACCCCTCCTCGTCGTGGCGGAGCGGGCCGCGGCGACGACGGAGATCAGTCCTCGATCTCCTTGCCGCCGACGACGCGCAGCCGCGCATCGGCCTGCTCTTCGGTCAACCCCGCTGCCACGATATCCGGCGGATCCTTCGGCAGCCCCTGCTGCTCGCGCAGAACCTTGATGAGCTCGTTGACCACGGTCACCGAATCGCTGGACAGACCGGCCAGACGAAACGCCGCGAGCTGCACGTTCGTGTCGGCTTGCAGGCGCATCAGGTCGATCTCGTCGCGGGTGCGTTGGGCCGCCCGATCCTCGAGGAAGTAGTGCACGTCCACGCCGAACGCGGCCGCGATCCCCTCGACGGTACGGAACGACGGCGACTTGGCCTTACCCGAGCGCAACTGGCTCAGGTAGGACTCGCCGAGTCGGAATCCGCGCTCGGTCGATCGCGCCGCGATCGCCTTTGCGCTGTACGCGCGGCCGTTGGGCCCCGGTACCGTGCGGAACAGCTCTTCCAATCTGCGCGCGAACAGGCCGGGGTCGGTGTCGACCGGCTTGTCTTTGTCGAGCGCCCCCGTCGTCGAACCCGCGGGCCGTTCATCGCCTCGTGACGTCATACCTTCTCCGAAACCTGAAACTTGCATTTGCAAACATTAAAGACCGTAAACCCGAGATTCCGCAACGGCAGCTATCATCAAATTTTGCACGGCCGCGTCCTCGGGAACTACTTCAGCCGCACAGCCAGCACTCCTGAAGCTTTTGTGGTGTTGATCACAGTCAATGTGACAGGGGTCCATTGGCCGTGATCAGTCTGTGATCCTACAGACACAGATCGGTGAATACGAGGCAAACACGGCCGCGCGGGAATTGATGGATCACTCAGAAATCGGGAGATCCACCCGACGACAGCAGGAGAGACCAGCGATGGGACGGCACCGCACACCGACGCCGCGTCGGCATCGACGTGTGCCGTTACTCACGCTGCTCGCCACGCTGATGCTGATGGTCGGCACCGGGGTCGGGGTGGCCGTTGCCACGCCGCCAAGCGGGACCGGCCCCACCGGCGGCGGGATCTGGTTCACGTGCTGCTCACATACGCAGCCGACCGGAAGCCAGCCGACGACCCCACCTACGACGTCAGACGACCCGCCGTCCTCCACTACGTCTCCCGGCAGCAGCGCTGTGGTCCCTCCTCACCCCGCACCGACCTACACGCCACCGACCGTGTCGACATCCACCTCGTCGTCGGGCAACGTGGTGAACCCGCAACGTGAGCGTCCCCGGCCGACGGCCACTGCACCCGCACCCGCGGCACCCGCCGCGCCGGTGCCGCCGGTCGTGCCCGTCGCACCACCTGCCGCAGGTGCGGGTGGTGCGGGCGCGGTTCCCGGGACATCCGCTCCGCACACCGGCCGATCGACACCGAATTCCATCCCGGCGGCGTCTCCCGCGCCGGGCGCACCCGCACCGCGCGCCACCACACCACGGCCGGTCTCGACGGCTCCGCAGGCGGCTCCCGCCGCGGAACCGAAGGTCACCCTCGCCGGCGTCGGCGGCTTCTTCCGCGACATCTCGCCCGGCCTGTTGCTACTGCTCGGTGCCGTCGCGCTCGTCGGCACCGGGCCGTTCCTCGACGCCCTGCGTTCGACGCGCCTCTGACCGTCGACGCAGCGTCAACAGCTCTTCTTGATAGGGGACGCGCCGGGCGAGGTCGGGATCGGTCCAGTCACCGTCCATCCATTCCCGCAAGACCTTGGTGGCGAGCACGTCGTCCTCGTTGTAGGCCAAGAGCCGATCACGTTGGGAGAGATCGAGTTCGGTGGTGCCGAGCGCGACAGCCGCCTTGTACCAATCCATCGACGCGGCGCCGCCGGCCTCGTCGTCGCGCCAGGTGAAACCGGCGACGGGAGCGACCTTCTTCAAGCCTTTGCCCTGCGGGCACACGAAATTCGCGCTCACCGCCTCATAGATGTCGACCCACTCCGACGAATCGATGAACGCCTGGACCTCGGCGCGCGTGGGGACACCTGGTGCGCCGGCGAACCGATTGGCCGAGGAGAGCAACCACCGGTTCTCGGCCTGCTGCGAATAACAGTAGGCGGCAAAGGTTTTCCCGCTGTCGTGCGCGGCCTGCCGTTCGGCTTTCAGCCACGCCCAGAACTCGGCGAATGAGCGGGCCTCGTCGGCGGTCGGGAGTGGGTGCCAGGTGACGAAGGGCCGATAGCGCACCGGCCGGTCGCGGTCGACGTTGTCGGTGAGCAGCGTGCCCCATAGGTAGGCGCCGTCCTCGCCGTAGCTCTCCATGTCGACGTCGACCTCCACGTCGGCCCGCTGCACCAGGGGTCGCTCGACCCGGCGCACCAGGGGCACATCGGTGAGCCAGGCGATCGCGTTGACCACGGCGTCGTCGAAGGCCACGTTCGACGGCCACGACTGCGGCGCCGGCCCCTCGTACCGGGCGAGCTGGTCGACGGTCCGGATTCCCGCCTCGGTCAGGGTGTCGGCCTGCCCCGAGGAGACCACGAGGCTGATGTCGCGGCGCGCCTCGAGTTCGGGACCACATTTCTCCCACCACGGGCAGCTGCGGCACTCGGAGACCCGGCGCGGTGCGGTCAGCACCGACCCCGCGGCGATGGCCTGTCGCCGCTCGAACACCGACCGGTAGTCGGGCAGCGTCGTTCCGATGCGGTGCACGACGATGCAATCGATGTCCAGGCCGATCACCCCGGCGCACAGGTCCGGCTCGTCATGCGTCGGGGCCAGCCCTTCGTCGAGCAGCATCTGGGTCAGATGGGCCAGCCGCAGCTGGTCACGACGGTGGTTGCGGATGGTGCGGTGCGGGTCGGGGGTCGGCAGCCATCCCCACAGCGGGCTGGTCAACAGCGCCACCGTGCCCTCGGCGGGCGCACCGCGTCGCGGCTTGGCCGGATAGGACGCCCGATGATTCACCACGATGATCGGGAGATAGCCGTCGTCGACGCGGACGAGAAGTTCCGAATGTCCCCGGCGACCATGGTCGGGGTCGATCGGCAGCGTCGCATTCCAGATCCAGTGCGCACCCTCGTCGCATGCCTGCAACGTCCGCGCCGCCCGCTGTGCCGAGGAGCCCGGGCCGACGGTGACGAACGTGTTCGGTTCCTGGTCGCTGTGGATGGCCCGCAGCAGGTCACGGACACGATCCCGATGCAACGCCGCAGCCTCGGTGCGACGCGCGGCCTCGGGTGTCTGCGGACGGTCTCGGGTCATCTCGGGGTGCGCGGAATCCAGGGCGAGGCGATGCTCGCACCCGGCGAGGTCCCGGGCGTGCAGCAGGCTCACCACCGTCGTCGTCACCTCCTGCAGTCCCCGGTTGTGCGGTATCGCCCGTCACAGTCTGTTTCCGAGCCTATGTAATGCTTGTGTCGGTGGGTTCACCATCGCGGTCGCGCGCGTCATGTCGCGATCGTGTAGGTGGACTCGTACAGGTGGACAAAGACTCGGCAGTCCCAGCGAAAGGTGCCCCGATGGGTGTGTTCTCGTCCGACGGTAGAAGCCGTGCCGAACGGCGGGCCGAGGCCAAAGCACTCAAGGCCAAGGCGAAGCTCGAGGCCAAGTTCGAATCCAAGGATCGCCGCAAGGCCGCCAAGGAACGCCGCAAGGCCGAGCACAAGCTGCGGGGCAAAGAGCTCAAGGTCGAGCAGAAGACTGCGAAGAAAGCCGCCAAGGCCGACCGCAAGGCGAGCAAGGCGCAGGTGAAGGTCGCGCAGGCCGAAGCCAAGACGGTGGCCGCGAAGGCGAAGGCTGCCGCCGACGCCAAGCCTTACAGCCCGGCGAGCGTGCGCCGCTATCTGACGGTCGGCCGGCTCGTCGCACCGATCGTCGCGCCGGTTGTGTATCGCGCCGCGGTGGCCGCACGGGGTCGGTTCTCGTCGATGCAGGCCGAACGGGTCGGCGTCGCGCCGGACGTGCTGCGTCAGTTCTCCGGACACGGTGCGAGCCTCGCCGCGCGGATTGCCACCGCCCGCACCTCCCTGGACAAGGTGGCCGCCCAGGACACCACCGCCGATGCCAAGGCCTTCGTTGACGCGATCGGCAAGCGTCTGGACAACCTCGCCATCGCGGTGGACGCCGCCGAGGCGATGGCGTCGGGACAGCGTCGCACCGCGCACCGCGCGATCGAGGACGAACTCGGGGCGATCGACGCCGACATCCTCGCGAGGCTCGGCGTCCGGTCCTGAGCAATGTCGGGCGCCGGTGACGGCGTCGTGAGACGGCGTGGTGCTGTGTCCGGGGTGTCCGTGTCCGGTGTGTGTCATGTCTAGGATTGGTTTCGCCACGTCAGCGACATGCGAGGGAGCGACCGCACCATGACCGACCCGGACCCGAACAAGGCGCGCCCATCGTCCGACGGCCGGACGGCCGGGAGTGGCGAGCCGGAAACGGGTTCCGGCGCGGCCGGTCACAGCACACCGGCCAAGAAGGTCGCGAAGAAGAGCCCCGCGAAGAAGGCACCCGCCAAGAAGGCTCCGCCGAAGGCCGCTGACGCCGAGGAAACCGCCGCCGACAAGGCCGCAACCGACAACCCGGCGGCCACGAAGACCCCCGCGAAGAAAGCGCCCACGAAAAAGGCGCCGGCAAAGAAAGCCGCGGCGAAGAAGTCCGCCCCGAAGAAGGCCACCGCCGAGAAAGCCCCAGTGAAGAAGGCGCCGGCGAAGAAGGCGCCGGCGAAGAAGGCGCCGCCCACCAAGCGGCCGTCACCGAGCGCGGGCACCGCGCCGGCCAAGAAGGCGCCACCCAAGTCGGCTCCCCCGTCACCTGAACCGGCACCCGAGCCGACACCGGCCCGTGCCGCTGTCGAACCCGAGCTTCCCTTCGACGAGCCGGCCGCCGCCGAACCCACCACCGAAGCCGTGGCGTCCACCCCCTCGGCTTCCGAGCAGCCTGCATCCGCAGAATCCGACAGCGCCGCGGAATCCCACAGCACGGCGATCGTCGACGTCGTCGCCGAATCCGATGCTCAGCGAGCCACTTTCGCGCAGCTGCGCGCCGGCGCCCCCACGGAGCTCCCCTATCCCGTTCGTGTGCCGGTCGTCGTCGGCGGCGGCCTACTCGCCGTCCTACTGCTCCTCATCGAGGTACTTCGGCATCGGCGGAGCTGACCGACCATGGCCGCGGTTCGGTGCCTGTGGTGCGTAATCGCCGTGGGCGCTCTGGCATTCGTGATCTGGGCGGCGTATCAGCCGGTCGGTTTCGTGTCCCTGGGATGCGGCAAGGGCGGCGTACTGGAGGAGACGGGCACCCGACCCGGTGCCACGTGCGCGGATACGACCTTCTCCGCGCTCGGACCGTGGCCGTTGATCCAATTGGGTCTGGCGCTCGCCCTGCCCCCGATCGTGGCGGCGATCGTCATGCGGTGTTGGGTCTCGTGGCTGGTGGTCCCGGTGATTCTCGTCGTAGCCTTTGTCGGCCTTGCTAATTGGGCCTTCTTCTGGGGGTTGCTCACCCTCGCCGGGGTGCCGATGGCCGTCCTGTCGCTCATCATCGCCGGTGCACATCTCGGCGTGAAAGCGCTACAGGACTCGGAACGCACACGCGCCGACAGCACGGGGTCGCTTGGAGAGATCCTGCGGCGAGCGTAGTCGCGGAGGGGAGCTAGCAGCGCGGAGCCGAAACCAGCATCGGTACAAGCGATCTCGCGGCTCTCCGCCTGGCGGCTCATCATCCCCCCGATCACAGCGAAAGCCATACCCACTACCACACCCCACCGACAGACAACTGCCGCCAGCCCACCAGCCAAACCTGTTGTCCACAAGCACCTTTCCTTCCACACAATCCGGTGCAACGGGTCCCGGGGCCCGGCGTCTGCGGCGCCGTGCACCTCGACCATCGGGTGGGGAGTGTCCGATCGTCGGATGGGGAGAGCATCAGCATCATTCGAGGGGATCGTCGTCCCCCGCTGGTCGAGGTGCGAGCCGCGTGCGGCGAGCCTCGAGACCACCCGCGCCGATGCTGGATTCGGGTCACGGTGGACCGGGCACCCATCGGTGCAACGGTTCTCGGGGCGGGACGGCCATCGGGACGGAAGGGCCGAACGTCATGAACCGACGGGCGGGTGCAAGCCGCGACCGCGAATACAGTTTCCACCGAATTGGGCCGAAAACCCCGAAAATCGGGGTCGGATACCCGCTCCGGTGGAAGTTGTATTCATATCAACCGCGACCATCCACTGAAGGCAAGTTCCACCAGCGCGGCGCCGGCGACTCAGGCGATGCGAGCGAGGATCGCCTCGGCCACCTGTTCCGGGCGGCGTTGCGGAATCCAGTGGTCGACTCCTTCGAGGACGATGAAGTCGTAAGGGGCGTCCACCATCTGGGCGCAACCGCGGGCGCCGGCCCGGGACAGGTAGACGTCTCCGTCGCTCCAGATGTGGGTGGTCGGCACCGTGACCTTGCGGTTCATCAGTCCGCGATCGCCGTACTTCAGTGCGCGATACCAGTTGAGTCCGCCGGTCAGTGCACCGTAGTCGATGATGTCGGTCTGCAGCTGCTCGGCGAAGCCGGGCGGACCGAATCGTGCCGCCCTCGGGTTGGACATGCCTTTGCTCAGCGCCCATTCCGCGAATCCCGGGATCTGGAACACTCCCATGTACCACGACCGCAACAGCTGACCACGCGGCATCGCGCGCAGATAGGCCCCCGGATGCGGAACCGCGAGTGCGGTCAGCGTGGCGACACGATCGGGATAGTCGGCGGCGACGGCCCACGCCACTCCCGATCCCCAATCATGGCCCACCAGATGAATTTTCGGTGCGTCCAGCGTGTCGGCCAAGGCAATGACGTCGCGGGCGAGCTCGGAGATCCGGTAATCACGGACGGCGGCCGGACGCGCCCGCGGGGAGTATCCGCGCTGATCAGGGGCGACAGTGCGGTAGCCGCGCTCATTCAGGATCGGGGTGACCAGGTTCCAGCACGCGGCGCGTTCGGGAAATCCGTGCAGCAGCACGATCGGGATGTCGGCTCCCGGCACCTCCCCCGACCCCACACGACCGGAGTCGATCACATCGAAAACATATCCGTCCCTGCCGAATTCACTGATTCTTCCGGTCTCGCCGGTATTGCTGTCGTCCGTCATCATGCCTCCCGTCCAGGACCGCCGAAGCCGTTCCGGCGGCAGCGCACTGCTCGACAGTAGCGCGTCCGGCGCTCATCGAACCCGCTCACCGTTCGCTGCCCCCGGTCCGTTCGGTCCGGACGTAGGTGGCCGGGGGTTTCCCGACGATGCGACTGAACGCGCGCGTGAGATGCGATTGGTCGCTGAATCCCAGACGCACCGCCGTGTCGGCCCAGTCGACGTCTCCACCCGCATTGGCGATCGCAGCGACATCGAGTATCCGGAACCGCTGGATGACCCACTTCGGTCCGATGCCCACGTACTCACCGAACTGCCGCTGCAGCGTCCGCAAACTCACGCCCGCCTGTGCGGCGAGTTGCTCGGCACGAGTGATGGACGGG
Source organism: Gordonia sp. YC-XJ4 (assembly GCF_059511865.1). NCBI lineage: Bacteria > Bacillati > Actinomycetota > Actinomycetes > Mycobacteriales > Gordoniaceae > Gordonia > Gordonia sp. YC-XJ4. The sequence goes on along the minus strand of NZ_CM183447.1, from coordinate 366,372 downwards.
TCGTGTTCGGCCGCCTCGGCGAGCGCGGCAACCTCGTCGATCACCGGGTCGTCGACGGGATCACGCTCGGCGAGCCACCGGACGGCGATCGTCACCAACTCGTCGTCGCCCACGTCGGGGTCGAGGAGTTGCCGCGCAACCTCACGGTCATCGACGCCGAGCACGTCGGCCACCGTGCGCACCGATCGGGTCCACGCACTCACCGGACCGTCGAGAAATCCCCGAAATCCACCGGCACGGAAGGCGATGCCGAACACCTGGCCGTCGTCGGTGAGCGTCCGCGAAAACCTGCTCTCCCCCACGCCATGCACCCAGAGCCTGCCGTCCTCGGCCGCCACGTGCACCACGGGTTGCGGAATGACCTGCTGCTCATGAATTTCGACGGTGGACCAGCGCACGATCCAGAAGTAGTCGACCCAGCGAGCGAGATCGGCAGGCGCACGCAGACGCGACACCCGGAACGGCATCGCGGCGGCAGGCCCGATGATCGCCCGTGGCCCGCGGCCCAGCACGGGCTGCGTGGTGAAGCCCTCGTTTCCGTCCTCGCTCATCACAACCAGTGTCGAACCGATGTCGCGTTTGTACAAGACCACACCCGCACCCCAACCGCACCCTGGAGCCATGAGCACCTCATCGACTTCCCGGACACACTCCGTCACAGCCACATTCCAGGTCATCTCGTGGAACGAGGAGAAGATCTACACCACCGACGACCGCACCGTCGAGATCAGCGGCGTCACCTACCCGGCGCGGGGGTTCAGCCGCGCCGACGTCGCCTACTCCTACCAGGGTGACGTCACCGGCACGGGCACCCTCGCCTACCTGCTCACCTACATCGAGGGCGCCGACGCCCCGACTGCGGGCTTCGAGGCGTTCGAGGGATCGATCGATGGCCACGAGGGCAGTCTCGTGCTGCGGCACAACGGTTTCCACAACGCCACCGGCGTGCACGAGACCGTCGAGATCGTCGAGGGCCTCGGCACCGGCGGTCTGGCAGCCATGCGCGGACACGCCGAGATCGACCTGGCCGGCCACAGCGACGACGGCTACCCGATCACCTTTCACTACACGATGGAATGAGCAATCCACCCGGGCCCACCAGCACGGCAGCCGCGACCGATTCGGTCGCGGCTGCCGTGGTCTGGCGGGCGTGGTCTGGCGGGCGTGATCAGACCGAGGGGATCAGATCAGCTTGTACACCGTCTGCCCGCCGACGGTCATCGCGGTGAAGTTCTGCGACACCCAGGTCGAGATCTCCGAATTGCCGCCGGGACCGCCGCCCGATCCGCCGATGTAGTAGGCGATCTTGCCCTCCGACACCATCTTCTTGAATTCGTCGAGCGTGGGCGCGGGGTCGTTGCTCCAGCCGCCGATGGCCATCACCGATTTGCCGGTCGCGATCTCGATCCCCGACGCCGACTGCGATCCGTTGGTCGCCGCCGCCCAGGTGGTGCTGGTGGACTGCAGTAGCTTGACCAGATCGCTGTTCGACGACACGTCGCCACCGAAACCGCCCATGCCACCGCCACGTCGTCCCTGCTGATCCGAACCGTTCTGGGCCGAACCGTTCTGGGCCGAACCGGTTTGGGCCGAACCGTTCTGGGTCGAACCGTTGTGGGACGTGGTCCCCGACGGCGGGGTTCCCTGGGTACCCTGCGTCGACCCGTGCTGCCCACCTCGTCCGCCGAAGCCACCGAAGCCGCCCATGCCACCGGGTCCGCCCATGCCGCCACCGGCCGAGGAGGTCTGCACCGCGGTCGGGATCGACCCGCTGTGTGCGGTGGTCGCGGTCGCGATCGAAAAGGCTGCGGTACCACCGAATCCGGCGAGTGAACCCGCCAGCACCGAGGCGGCCACGACCTTCTTCAGGCCCAGCACGCTTCCGGCTATCACACCGATCACGGCGACGACGGCCACCACACCGATCAGCCATCGGCACCACACCGGACCCCAGTCGTTGCGATTGAGCAGCACGATGGCCCACCATGCGGCCAGCCCGATCATGGCGGCCATCGCGATTCGTCCGTCCCAGTGCGCCCGCCGACGCCACGCGAACACCGATCCCAGACCGACGAGCGCGCCGATCGCCGGGGCCAGCGCCACCGTGTAGTACGGGTGGATGGTGCCGCTCATGTAGCTGAAGATCATCCCGGTCACCAGCAGCCAGCCACCCCAGGTGACGATGGCGCCGGACTCGACGCGGTCAACACCGTTGCGGTAGTTGAAGATCGGGAAGCTGCGGATCATCAGGTACACCCCGAAGGCCACCACGAACAGCGCCACCGGCAACAGCCAGGAGATCTCGTTGCCCATCTCCGAGCCGAACAGTCGATTCAGACCCGTCGAACCGCCGAAGGAGCCGCCGGCCTGCCCGCCACCGGGACCACCGCCACCGCCCGGGCCGTTACCGCCACTGATGCGACCCAGCCCGTTGTAGCCGAGCACCAGATTCATGAACGAGTTGTCGGTGGAGCCCCCGATGTAGGGCCGCGAGCTCGCCGGGACGAGGATCGTGACCAGCACGAACCAGCCCGCCGACACCACCAGCGCCACCGCTGCGAGCAGCAACTGCCCGATCCGCTTGAGCCAGCCGTTGTTCGCGAACAGCAGGTAGGCCAGCGCGAATGCCGGCAGCACCAGCAGGCCCTGCATCATCTTGGTGAGGAACGCGAAGCCCAGCGCGACACCCACCAGGGCCAGCCAGCGGCCAGAGTTGGTCGCGATCGCCCGCGCCGTGCAGTAGGCCGCGGCCACCATCAACAGCACCAGCAGCGCGTCGGGGTTGTTGAAGCGGAACATCAGGGCGGCCGCCGGGGTGAACGCCAGCACGGCGCCGGCGATGAGGCCGGCCGCGGTGCCCTGGCGGGGATCGGCGATGACACGGCGCATCGTCGCGTACATCAACGCGACCGACGCGACGCCCATGATCGCCTGCGGCGCGAGCACCGCCCAGGAGTTCATCCCGAAGATCCGCACCGACAACCCGGTGACCCATAGCGAGGCCGGCGGCTTGTCGACGGTGATGAAGCTCGACGGATCCAGCGCGCCGAAGAACCAGGCACGCCAGCTCTGCGACCCGGCCCAGGCGGCCGCGGCGTAGAAGGTGTTGGCGTAGCCGCTGGCCGAGAGGTTCCACAGATAGAGAACTCCGGTGATGGTCAGCAAGCCGGTCAGGCTCAGCTTGCTCCACGGCATCGGTCGCCCGGTGCGCCGATGGCTCGGTGGGGCGGCGTCGTCGGATGGCGGCGACGAACTCGGCCGATCCAGAATTGCGGTCATCATTCCTCCTGTCGCGAGACCTTCACGTCTCGCCGTTGCTCACTGCGTGTGTTGCCGGGTGGACGTACGCCGGGCGATCCGCCCCGCCAGTGCACTGGCCTCGTTCATGGCAGCGCACTGCATCGGGTTCAAGAATGATGTCCGGTTCTCCACCCCGACTGGACGACGACTGGGAGAAGCCTGTGAGCATGCGAGCGGTGTTGGGTTGCTCACACTTCGTCGTTACCTGGGCTTTCGCGTTTGTCAAAACCGTTACCGAAGCGAATTGTGGAAGGTGAATGTGTTCGCGATCGCGAGGTAATGATGGACAACCGGATGTCGTATCGGCGGAGGGCCGCGTATCTACCGTGGTCCCACAATCCGTTGATGCGACGCGGCGATCGGATGATCGCCGCCGCGGTCGTCGCATCCGTCGTCATCCTTCTCCTGGCGATCCCACTGAGCGTGTGGGCGGCCGATGCCACCTATCGCTCGGTCACCGACCGCGCCGACGCCGCGATCCCCATCTCCGCCACGGTCGTCAGCGTCTCCGATTCGGATCCGACCGCCGTCGAGACCACCGCCACCGTCTCGTGGCGCAATTCCTCGGGCGTGCACACCGATTCGACGTCGGTGCCCCGCGGCACCAAGGACGGCTCCACCACCCCCGCATGGACCACCGCGGACGGCACCCGGCTCCAGGATCACCCCGGCCCCACCGAACGCGTTCTGGGTGCGGTCTGGGTGGGTGTACTGGCCTGGTGTGCGATGTTCGCGCTGGTGATGAGTGGGGTCACCCTGGTTCGACGCCGGGTCGCGCGCATCCACGACGTTTTGTGGGACCGTGAGTGGTCGCAGGCGGGCAACGCCAACGGCTGGGCGTCTCGCTGACCCTCAGCCCGGTCCGCCCACCCCACCCGGCCGTGTCGGGGTCGTCGGGACATTGTTCGGGTTCACCGGCACGAACGCATTGGCGGCGCGGCCGTTCAGCGTCGGGGAGAGCCCGTTGATGAACGTCAGGACCTGCGCCGCCTGCGCCTGCGGATACGGCGTCGGGACGTAGTCGTTGTAGGACTCCGTACGTGACACCCGCGTCGGGATCACCCGGAAATCGACACCGCGCACCGCGGTACCGGCCATGTCGAAGCGGGTTTGCAGGATGAAGGTGCGTTTGTCGGTGGGGTTGCTGTTGCCACCGAAGGCGAAGTTGCCGAACGAGTATGCAATCAGCTTGCCCCGATAGATCTCCATGGACTGGATGACATGGGGATGGGTTCCGACGACGAGGTCGGCGCCCGCGTCGATCGCGAGATGGGCGAGCTCGGTCTGCACACCGTACGGTTCGTGTTCGCTCTCGATGCCCCAGTGCATGAACGGGATCACCACGTCGGCGCCGCGGGCTCGCAGGGATTTGATGTCCGACACCAGTTTTCGACGCATCTGTGCGCTGTCGGTCCACGCCTGGTATCCGACGAAGCCGAACCTCACGCCCTTGATCGTGGTCAGGTTGTCCAGGTCGTACCCCGACCCCTCGCTCTCGTCACCGGTGCCGAAGTACTCCACGCCGACACCCCGGAGCGCGGCGAGTGTGTCATCGAAACCGACCTGGCCGTAATCGAAGGTGTGATTGTTGGCGACGGTCACCACGTCGATCCCGCCCGCGGGCAACGTCGCCGCGAGCGCCGGATCACCGTGGAAGTGATAGACCTCGCCCTCCCCCTTGTAGCGCTGCGTGCCGCGGCGCGTGAGCGCCACCTCGAAGTTGGCGACGGTCAGATCGTCCGCATCGAACAGCGCCTTGACGTTCTGGAAGAAGTAGTCCGGTCGCCGCCCGTTGTCCGCCCACACCGTCGGCAACGACGTCGCCGTGGAGAACTTGTCGTCGGTGCCCAGGATGTTGTCACCGGTGAAACTCAGGACGAGCTGCTGGGCACGCATCGGCGGCGCGGCAACCGGCCCGGGCACCACCCGTGCGACCGGCGCAGCCGTCGTCGACGATGCCGACGACGCCGCCACCACTCCGACGACGACCCCGATCACCACGACCAGCCAGACGCCGGAACGTCGGCGCACACTCGCGAACACTCTTGCATCCAACCGGATTGGCACGCCGTGTGCGTGTCGGCTGATCAGGGGATTTCAGGCCCGGGAGGGGCCGGAACCCCGGGTGTTCGAGTGCTTGAGAATCCGATCAGCGACCGGGCAGATACTTCAGGGCGCGCATCGCGAACGGCGTCGCCGCGCGGTAGAGGCCCTGCGGGATGCCGGGTGCGCGATCGATGCCGATGAACCGCTGCTCGGCGATCGTCTGCGGCTCGGTGTATTTGAGCAGGCCCTCCTCGCCGTGCCGGCGCCCGACGCCGGAGATGCCCATGCCGCCCATCGGGGCTGCCGTCGACGCCCACGCCGCGGCATAGCCCTCGTTGATGTTGACCGTGCCGGCCCGCAGCTTCTCGGCGATCCGCTGGGCCTCGTCACTGCTGCCCGCCCACACGCTGGCGTTGAGTCCGTAGTCGGTGTCGTTGGCGAGTTTGATGGCCTCGTCGATCGAGTCGACCGGGTACACCGACACCACCGGACCGAAGGTCTCGTTGGCGAAGCACTCCATCGCATCGGTGACGCCGGTGAGCACGGTCGGCTCGAAGAAGAACGGTCCCAGGTCGGCGCGGCGCTTGCCGCCCGCGATCACCGTGGCGCCCTTGGCCACTGCGTCGTCGACGTGTGCCTGGGCGGTGTCGACCTGGGCGGCTGAGGCGAGCGAGCCCATGTCGGCACTGAAATCGTAGGTGGCGCCCAGGCGCATGCCGCGGACGAATGCACCGAACTTCTCGATGAACTCGTCGGCGATGATCGCGTCGACGTAGAGGCGCTCGATGGAGATGCACAACTGCCCGGAGTTCGAGTAGCAGGCGCGGGCGGCGCCCTCGACGGCGCGGTCGATGTCGGTGCCCGCGGTGACGATCATCGGGTTCTTGCCGCCCAGTTCGGCGGAGAAGCCGATCAGACGTCGGCCGGCCTGCTCGGCGAGCGTGGCGCCGGTGGCCGACGAGCCGGTGAACATGACGTAGTCGGTGGTGGCGACGATCGCTTGTCCGACAACACTTCCCGGTCCCGGTACAACAGCGAACAACTCGGCCGGCAGGCCCGCCTCGTAGAGCAGTTCGGCCAGCGCCAGCGCACAGTACGGGGTCTGGCTGTCGGGTTTGATGACCACACCGTTGCCGGCGAGCAGCGCGGCCACCGCGTCGGAGACCGCGAGGGTCAGCGGATAGTTCCACGGGCTGATCACGCCGACGACACCCTTGGGCTGATATCGCACCCGCACACTCGTCGCGCCCGGGATGATGCCCTTGACCTTGCGGTCGGCGAGCATCTTGGGGCCCGCGGTGGCGTAGTGCCGCGCGGTCAGCGCGACGTCGATGACCTCTTCCTGGGCGTAGACGCGCGCCTTGCCGGTCTCGGCCTGCGCGATGTCCATCAGCGACGCCGCGTTGCGGTGCACCAGCTCGGAGAACTTGTCGAGGACCTTGGCGCGGTCCTGCGGGCTGCGCGCGGCCCAGCCCTCCTGGGCGACGCGGGCGCGGGCCACGGCGGTCTCGAGGTCGGCGGCGGTCCCGACCGGGATGGTGGCCATCTCGACACCACTGAACGCCTCGAGGACCGGGCGGGTGGGCCGGTCGGCGGCGTTGTCGATGGCGACGAGCGCACCGAGACGGGCGAAGTATTCGGGAGTGGGTCGGGCCATGATCTGTGCGCTCCTCGTCAGCGATCGGGAGATGGGTGTGACGGTCAGACGGCGGCGACGAGCACGATGCCGTCGTCGTCGGAGTAGAGGGTGTCGCCGGGGACGAAGGTGATGCCGCCGAGTTCGATGGGCACGTCACGCTCACCTGCACCGGTCTTGGTGGACTTGCGCGGGTTGGTGCCCAGTGCCTTCACACCGATCCCCATCCCGCCGATCGTCTTAGCGTCGCGGATCGCGCCGTTGACGATGATGCCGGCCCAGCCGTTGGACCGGCCGAGTTCGGCGATCAGATCGCCGACCAGTGCGGTGTGCACCGACGCGTCGCCGTCGACGACGAGGACACCACCGGGGTTGGATTCGCCGAGCACCGACTTGAGAAGGGCGTTGTCCTGGAAGCAGCGCACGGTGCTCACGCGGCCGACGAACTCGCGCACGCCGCCGTACTGGGTGAACTGGACGTCGCAGCTACGGACATCGGCACCGATCTCGTCGACCAGGTCGGCGGTCGGGGTGAAGGTGAGCTCACTCATGCCGACCAGCATAGGTGTAACCGCAACCAACAGGTAATGACCCCTACTCCGCCGACAGCGCCCTCCAACCCGCCGACAGCGCCCTTCACCTCGCCGACAGCGCCTTCGCGACGCGTCCTCGAGCGCTCTCGGCGTTGAGACAAGCGCCGTCGGCGTGAAACCGGGCGCCGTCGACGACGGTTATCCCTCGTCGGGCTTGACCAACGGGAACGGCAGCGATTCGCGGATCGACTGACCGGTGATCAGCATGACGACGCGGTCGACGCCGACGCCGAGTCCGCCGGTGGGCGGCATCGCGTATTCGAGTGCCTCGAGGAAGTCCTCGTCGAGTTCCATCGCCTCCGGATCACCGTCGGCGGCCAGGATCGATTGCGCCGTCAGCCGTTTGCGTTGTTCGACCGGATCGGTGAGCTCGGTGTAGGCGGTGCCGAGCTCGACGCCCCAGGCGACGAGATCCCACCGTTCGGCGACACCCGCGCGGCTGCGGTGGGCACGGGTGAGCGGCGAGGTCGACGTGGGGAAGTCGATGTAGAACGTCGGGAACGTCGTGCGGTCCTCACCGAGGTGCTCATACAGTTCGAGCACCAGCGCCCCCGCGTCCCAGTCGGGGCGGTGTGCGATCTCCAGCCGATCACAGATCCGACGCAGGTCCTCGGCGCTCGTCTCCGGCGTGACCTCCTCACCGGCACCCTCGGAGACCACCTCGTGCACGGTCTTGACCGGCCAGTCACCGGAGATGTCGATGCGCTCGACGGTGCCGTCGTCACCGGTCCGGTAGATCACCGGCTCACCGTGCGCCGCGGTCGCGGCGAACTGGATCATCTCGCGGGTCAGATCCAGCATCTTCAGGTAATCACTGTGCGCCTCATAGGCTTCGAGGCTGGTGAACTCGGGGTTGTGGCTGAAGTCGACGCCCTCGTTGCGGAAGTTCCGCCCGATCTCGTAGACCTTCTCCACCCCGCCGACGCAGAGCCGCTTGAGGTACAGCTCGGGTGCGATACGCAGATAGAGGTCGAGGTTGTAGGCGTTGATGTGCGTCTGGAACGGGGTGGCGTTGGCGCCGCCGTGGATTCGCTGCAGGATCGGCGTCTCCACCTCCAGGAAATCCCGGGTGGCGAGGAAGTCGCGCAGCGCTTTGACGACGACGCTGCGGGTCTTGAGCAGGTCCCGGCTGCGGGCGTTGGTCGCCAGGTCCAGATAGCGTTGGCGCACACGGGCTTCCGGGTCAGTCAGACCGGCCCACTTGTCGGGCAGCGGACGCAGGCATTTGCCGTTGATCCGCCACGCGTCGATCAGCACCGACAACTCGCCCTTGCGGCTCTCGCCGAGCATGCCACGCACCTCGACGAGATCGCCGAGGTCCACATCGGAGCCGAAATCCGGTGTGCCCGGAATGATCCGGGAATCCTCGATGAGCAACTGCACCTGCCCCGACCAGTCGTGGAGGTCGGCGAAGATCACTTTGCCGAAGTCGCGCAACCGGGTGATGCGGCCGGCGATGGTGACCTGGGTGCCCTGCGGTAGTTCCCGGGCCGCGGCGATGGTGTGGGTGGGCGCGTCGGCCGGCGGGTACGGGTCGAAGCCCTCGGCGATGAGCCGATCGAGCTTGGCCATCCGAACCCGGACCTGCTCGGGCCGATGCACGGAGACCGCCTGCTGATCGGCCTCCTCGGCGAACTGCGCGACGAGCGCGTCGACGTCGACTCCCTGCGGCACCGACGGCTCGCCGGCTTCGTACTGTTCCTTGCGGCCGAAGCGCGGCAGCCGCACGAAACCCTCGGTGACGATGCTCGCCAGCCCGGCACGCGGGAGCATCCGGGCGTCCTCGAAGCACAGGTACCGCGGCTGCCAATCCGGCAGGTACTTCGCGTTGGAGCGATAGAGCGACTCCATCTGGAAGAACCGGGAGCCGAACATCAACGCCGAGTAACTCGCCCGCATCACCGGTCCGGCACCGATCTGCCCGCCATGCTCGAAGAAGGCGCGAAACGTCGCGAAATTCAGGGAGATGTCGGTGACGCCGACCTGTTCGGCACGCTGACACAGCTCGACGACCATCGTCTCCACCACACCGTTGACACCGTTGCGGTCGCGGCGCATGAGGTCGAGCGAGACCCCACGCCGACCCCACGGGACGAAGGACAGCAAGCCGATGACCTTCTCGTCGTCGGTGCCCTCGTTCTGGATCGCCTCGACAAGCAGGCAGTTGCCATCGGCGGGGTCGCCGAGTCGCGAGAGTGCCATCGCGAAGCCGCGTTCCTCGTCGGTGTCGCGCCACGCGTCGGCGCGGGCGATCGCCTCGGCCATCTGTGCGTCCGACAATTCGCTGTGCCGTCGGATTCGTACGGTGACCCCGGCCCGCCGGTTACGGGTGACCGCTTGGCGCACACTCTTCATCGCCGGTCCCGACAGCGTGAAGTCGCGGGTGTGGATGATCGCCTCGTCACCGATGTTGAGCGTGCCGAAACCCGCCGCGTCGTATGCCTCGGCGCCGCGCTCGCTGGCGCCCATCGCCGCCGGATGCCAGCCGTACCGCTCGCACAGCGTCAGGAACTCCGCGATCGCCCCCGACCACGAGTCCGGGTCGCCGATCGGATCACCGCCGGCCAGTCCGACGCCGAGTTCGACGCGATAGGTGATCGCCGCCCGACCGTCGAGCGAGAACACCACGGCCTTGTCGCGGCGGGTGGAGAAGTAGGCCAGCGAGTCGTCGTCGCCGAACCGGTCGATGAGCGCGCGGATCAGTCGTTCGTCCTCCGCGGTGATCAGCGACTTGAGCCGCTGAGACCGGAACAGCACGATCGCGGCGGCGATCAGGGCCAGAGCCCCGAACAGTCCCAGCAGCCCGTTGATCCACGGATGGGTGTGGTGGCCGTCGAAGGTGCGCTGATCGATGGTCGCGAAGGCGACGACGCGGTTGAACGCATACGGCAGACGCTCCCCCGACTCCAGGCTGCCGGGTACCAGCACCACCAGACCCCAGCCCAGCATGGTGGCAACAACCAGCCCGGTGATCAGCACACCGAGCGCACGCAGCAACGCGGCGCGGCGGACCCGGGTGTAGAACTGCCGGAACGTGAGAACCAGGAAGAAGAGGATGGCCACCTGTATCGCCAACCCGATCCCGGTGTTGATCCGCTCGGTGCGGGTCATGTCCAGATCGGAGCCGATCGCCGGGATCAGCAGCAGTGCGTTGGTGAGCATGAACAGCACCAGCAGGATGACGCAGATCCACCAGGCGATGCGTTTGCGGGCGGCGAGTGCGATCGCCACCAATGCCAGCACATAGGCCCATGCGAAGCTCGTCTCCGGCATCGCGACGATGTAGTTGTCGACGTAGTCACGAGGAACGTGAATCCAATGCCGGAAGAACGGAAAAATGCTCGACGCCAACGCAATTGCCGCCATGACGCCCACCACGGTGCCGGCGATCCGCGGCGCGTTGTGCCCGAAACCCCGTGGATGCCGGATCTGGTCGAGCAGATCAGCCGAACGGCGTTCGGCCGCTGTCCGATCCGGCGGCACCGATCCGTGCTGCTTCTCGTCGTCGGGGGCCTGCTGCACTCCGGTCTCGACCGCCATGACAGACAACCTTAGTGCGCGGTTCGGCTCGCCGGGAACGCTTGCCGTCTGCCAGGATGGCGGTGTGTTCGACGTCGCGATCAGTGATCAGGTCATCCGGCTCGGCCAGTTCCTGAAGCTGGCCAACCTCATCGACTCCGGTGCGGAGGCCAAGGAGGTCATCGCCGACGGATTGGTCTGTGTCAACGGTGACGTGGAGACCCGACGCGGTCGTCAGCTCGTCGTCGGCGACGTCGTCGAATTGGGCGGGCAGTCCGCGCGTGTCTCGGCGGGGTGAGTCCCACCGGCCGGGCGCAACGGCGGTCGGCCCCGGCTCAGCCGTGGAGTCGATTCAGCCGTGGAGCCGACGGAGTTCAGCAGCGGTGATCAGTCGTTCGGCTTCGGCCGGGAACATTCGTGCCTGACGGCGGGTGCGTCGGATGGACAGCGCCCCGAGCCGGGCGGGTCGACGGGGTCCGTGGAGTGTCTCAGCCAACTTCATGACTCAACGCTTCCCTGAATCAATACAACGGATACTGACTTCGTCTTACTGTAGCGGCGGTTTTCCAACTCGCAACCACACCCGTGTACGTCGATGATGACACGGAAATCGTTACCGTCCTGGTAGCGACGCGCGACCCAGTGACCTGCGGAAGATCACGACGTGGCGAAGATCACGCCAGTCCGGCGAGGTAGTCGTGCGCCCACTGCACCGCCGTCACTCCCGGCTTGACCTGGAACGTCGCGTAGTCACCGTGCGATCCCGACTGGATGAACTTATTGAACTCGATGATCTGCTCACGCGCCCGCGCGTTGCTCAACTCCTGCACGATCCGCCCGGGGCCACCCTGGGTGAGCATCTCGTTGACGATCGCCGCCGCCTCGAGCTGGTACTGGCCGTACTGGCTGGGCGTCGGATCACTCGTCTCGGCGAGGTAGCCGACGACGCGCGTGACGTAGTAGTCGCGCGGGGTGTTGCAGTAGAGGTCGCTCGGCACGCAGATCTGCCGGGTGACCGGCGTCAGCCATCCCATGCCGCCGATGCGGGGTCCGCCACTGCCCTGGCCGGTGAGCGGGGGTCCCACCAGCGGATCCTTCGACGAACGACGCGGATCGGCGAGGAGCACCACCCCGGCGACCTGCTGTGGACGCACCCGCTCGGTGCCCGCGCCGACCTCGGAGGCGAAGTCGCCGGCGGCGTCGGCACCCTGGCTGTAGCCGGTCAGCGCGATCTTGGTGGCCGGGCAGCGTCGCAACATGGTGACCGCGAGGCCGGTCACGTTCGAGACCGCCTGCGCCTTGGACTTGCCGTAGATCGCCTTCTCCCAGGGGAATGCGGTCGCGTCGTAGCGGACGTAGGCGACCTGGGTGTCGGCGCCGAGGCCGGAGGTCACGTCGCCGAGCAGTCCGGGTCCGTCGGCCCATGTGCCCGGTACCGCGATGACATAGAGCCGCGGACAGTCGGCGGCGTGCGCCGTGCCACCCGCCGCGACCGCGCCGATCGCCGCGATGAGCAGGGTCAGGACCATCACAAACAGCTTGCGCACGAGCGCCTCCCCTTCAATCGTGGCCATCGGCCGGGTCCCCGCAGACCCGCGACCACCGACCAATACCCGAACGAGTTTAGGACCGGGGAGACGGTCCGCAAACCCTTCGGCGACGAAATACCGGTGAACGACACCGCTTATCGGACAAAGGAGCCATGCTGTGGTCAACGTCTCGCGCACCTTCACCGTCGACCGTCCCCGCGACCAGGTCGTCACCTATCTCCGCGACTTCGCCAATGCCGCGGAATGGGATCCGGGAACCGTCGAATGCACGCAAAACACCCGGGGCCCAATCGGTCTCGGCACCACCTGGCGCAACAAGACCACGCTGTACGGCATCTCCACCGAGCTCACCTACGAACTCACCCGCGACGACCCCGACCACGTCGTGTTCACCGGTTCCAACAAGACCGCCACGACGACCGACGACCTCTCGTTCACCGACGCCGGCAACGGCCGTACCTCGATCACCTATGCGGCCACCGTCGATTTCCAGCGATTCGGCGCCATCGCCGAACCGATCTTCGCGGTCATCTTCAACCGCCTCGCCGACTCGGTGCCCAAGGAGATGACCAAGGCCCTCGAAGGCCGGTCGAACTGATCTCCGCCTGGTGAGCCTGCCTCCGCAGACGACTCGACCGGTGACCGGCGCCCCGTGCGGGACCGCCGACCACCGGTCGTCGTGATCGTGTGCCTCAGCGCTGGGCGACCTGCGTGGGGTAGATCGGAGCGGGCAGGTCGGTGCGACCGGCCAGGTACTGATCGGCGGCCGCCGCGGCCGAACGCCCCTCGGCGATGGCCCACACGATCAGTGACTGACCGCGGCCGGCGTCGCCGGCGACGAAGACGTTCTCCTGGCCGACCGCCCGGAACTCGTCATCCCGCTTGATGTTTCCGCGCTGGTCGTATTCGACGCCGAGCTTGTCGAGCAGGTCGGTGCGTTCGGGTCCGACGAAGCCCATCGCGAGCAGCACCAGGTCGCACTCGAGCTCGAAGTCGCTGCCCTCGACCTTCTCGAAGCGGCCGTCACGCATGACCACCTCGTGTGCCTTGAGGCCGGTGACCTTGCCGTTCTCGCCGACGAACATCTCGGTGTTGACCGAGAACACCCGCTCGCCGCCCTCTTCGTGGGCCGAGGAGACGCGGTACATCAACGGGTAGGTCGGCCACGGGGTGGACTCGGCGCGCTCCTGCGGCGGACGCGGCATGATCTCGAACTGGTGCACGATCTCGGCGCCTTGACGCAGCGAGGTACCGAGGCAGTCGGCGCCGGTGTCGCCGCCGCCGATGATGACGACCTTCTTGCCCTTCGCGGTGATCTGGCCGTCGACGGTGTCGCCGAGCTGTACGCGGTTGGCCTGCGGCAGGAACTCCATCGCCTGGTGGATGCCGTCGAGTTCGCGGCCCTCGATCGGCAGATCGCGACCGATGGTCGAGCCCATCGCCAGGATGACGGCGTCGAAGTCCTCCCGCAGCTGCGCGACGGTGATGTCGACCCCGACGTTGACACCGGTGCGGAACACCGTTCCCTCGGCCTTCATCTGCTCGAGACGACGGTCGATGTGGCGCTTCTCCATCTTGAACTCGGGGATGCCGTAGCGCAGCAGGCCGCCGATGCGGTCGGCCCGCTCGTAGACGTAGACGGTGTGACCGGCGCGGGTGAGCTGCTGTGCGGCGGCCAGTCCCGCGGGCCCGGACCCGACGACGGCGATGTTCTTGCCGGTGTGCTCGGTCGGCAGCACCGGGGTGACCAGTCCACTGTCCCAGGCGTTGTCGATCAGCTCGACCTCCACCTGCTTGATGGTGACCGGCGGCTGATTGATGCCGAGCACGCACGACGCCTCGCACGGCGCCGGGCACAACCGCCCGGTGAACTCCGGGAAGTTGTTGGTGGCGTGCAGACGTTCGATCCCGTCGTCCCACCGATCCTTGTACACCAGGTCATTCCACTCGGGAATGAGGTTGCCCAGCGGACAGCCGTTGTGGCAGAAGGGGATACCGCAGTCCATGCACCGGCTGGCCTGTGTCTGCAGGTGGTCCTTGTCGAAGTCGGTGTAGACCTCTTTCCAGTCGAGCAGGCGCAGGTCGACCGGACGACGGTCGGGCAACTCCCGCTCGGTGTGCTTGAGGAATCCTCTGGGGTCAGCCACGTGCGGCCTCCATGATCGCTTCGTTCACGTCTCGTCCATCTCGCTCGGCGTCCGCGGCGGCTGCCAGCACACGCTTGAAGTCGCGCGGCATCACCTTGGCGAACTGCGTCTGCGTGGTCTCCCACTGCTCGAGCAGTGCTGCGGCGACCGGTGATTCGGTTTCGTCGCGGTGCTCGGTGATGATGCCCGCGAGGAACTCGAGATCGTCGTCGTCGAGCGGTTCGAGTTCGACGAGTTCGGGATTGAGGTTGTCGGCGAAGTTCTGCTGCGGGTCGTACACGTAGGCGATGCCGCCGGACATGCCCGCGGCGAAGTTGCGCCCCGTGCCGCCGAGGACCACCACACGACCGCCCGTCATGTACTCGCAGCCGTGGTCGCCGACGCCTTCGACGACCGCGGTGACACCCGAGTTGCGCACACAGAACCGCTCGCCGACCACACCGCGCAAGAAGATCTTGCCCGCCGTCGCACCGAACCCGATGACATTGCCGGCGATGATGTTCTCCTCGGCGACGAACCCGTCCGGGGCGTTGCGCGCCGGACGCACCACGATGCGGCCGCCCGAGAGTCCCTTGCCGACGAAGTCGTTGGCATCGCCCTCGAGGCGCAGCGTGATGCCCTTGGGCACGAACGCACCGAAGCTGTTGCCCGCCGAGCCGGTGAAGTCGATCATGATCGTCCCGTCCGGGAGACCCTGCGCGCCATAGGCCTTGGTGACCTCGTGGCCGAGCATCGTGCCGACGGTGCGGTTCACGTTGGTGATCTTCGACGAGAAGCTCACCCGGGTACCGTGGTCGATCGCCTCCCGGCTCTGCGCGATGAGCTGCTGATCGAGAGCCTTGTCGAGACCGTGATCCTGCACGCCGGAGCAGTACAGGTCCTGGTTCATGAACGGCGATTCCGTCTCGGCGAGCACCGAGGACAGGTCGAGCTTGCCGGCCTTCGCCGAACCCCAGTGCGACAGCGCCTTTCCGGTGTCGAGGGCCTCGACGTGGCCGACCGCCTCCTGCAGGGTGCGGAAGCCCAGACGGGCCAGCAACTCGCGGACCTCCTCGGCGATGAAGAGGAAGAAGTTCTCCACGAACTCCGGCTTGCCGGTGAAACGCTCACGCAGCAACGGATTCTGGGTGGCCACACCCACCGGGCAGGTGTCGAGGTGGCACACGCGCATCATGATGCAACCCGACACCACCAGTGGGGCGGTGGCGAACCCGAATTCCTCGGCGCCGAGCAGCGCGGCGACCACCACGTCGCGTCCGGTCTTGAGCTGACCGTCGACCTGTACCGAGATGCGATCGCGAAGACCGTTGAGCAGCAACGTCTGCTGGGTCTCGGCCAGACCGATCTCCCACGGCGCACCCGCGTGCTTGAGCGAGGTGAGCGGCGAGGCGCCGGTGCCACCGTCGTGCCCGGAGATGAGCACGACGTCGGCGTGTGCCTTGGACACACCCGCGGCGACGGTGCCCACGCCGATCTCGCTGACGAGCTTGACGTGGATGCGCGCCTGCGGGTTCGCATTCTTCAGGTCGTGGATCAGCTGGGCGAGATCCTCGATCGAGTAGATGTCGTGGTGCGGCGGCGGCGAGATCAGCCCGACACCGGGGGTGGAGCCTCGCACCTCGGCGACCCACGGGTACACCTTGTGCGGCGGCAGCTGGCCGCCCTCGCCGGGTTTGGCGCCCTGTGCCATCTTGATCTGGATGTCGGTGCAGTTGCTCAGGTAGTGCGAGTGCACACCGAAACGGCCCGACGCGACCTGCTTGATCGCGCTGCGGCGCCAGTCACCGTTCTCGTCATGGTGGAAGCGACGCGGATCCTCGCCGCCCTCACCGGAATTCGAGCGTCCACCGAGCCGGTTCATCGCGATCGCGAGGGTCTCGTGCGCCTCGGCCGAGATCGAGCCGAAGCTCATCGCACCCGTGGAGAAGCGTTTGACGATCTCGCGCGCCGATTCGACCTTGTCGATCGGGATCGGGTCGCGGTCACCGAAGTTGAAGTCGAACAGACCGCGCAGCGTCGCGAGCTTGCGCGACTGGTCGTCGACGAGCTTGGTGTATTCCTTGAACACCTTGTACTGACCGGTGCGCGTCGAATGCTGGAGCTTGAACACCGTGTCGGGGTTGAACAGGTGGTACTCGCCCTCACGGCGCCACTGGTATTCGCCGCCGACCGGCAGTTCGCGGTGGGCCCGCTCGCTGGGACGGTCGTTGAACGCCAACGCATGTCGGGCGGCGACGTCGGCGGCGATCTCGTCGAGACCGATTCCGCCGAGCTGGCTGCGCAGCCCGGTGAAGAACTCGTCGACGGTGTCCTGGTTGATGCCGATGACCTGGAACAGCTGCGCGCCGGTGTAGGAGGCGAGGGTGGAGATGCCCATCTTGCTCATCACCTTGAGCACGCCCTTGCTCGCGGCCTTGATGTAGTTGGCGCGGGCGGTCTCGAAGTCGATGTCGCCCAACGCGCCCCGCTCCACCATGTCCTCGATCGATTCGAAGGCCATGTACGGATTGACCGCCGCCGCACCGAATCCCACGAGGGTGGCGACGTGGTGGACCTCACGGCAGTCACCGGACTCGATGATCAGTCCGACGCGGGTGCGCTTGCGCTCGCGCACCAGGTGGTGGTGCACGGCCGCGGTCAGCAACAGCGACGGGATCGGGGCCAGCGTCTCGTCGGATTCGCGGTCGCTCAGGATGATCAGGTTCACCCCGTCGGCGATCGCCGCGCTGACCTTGGTGCGGACCTCGTCGAGGGCCGCACGCAGACCGGCGCCGCCCTCGGCGACCGGGTACAGGCCGTGGATGTGGGCGCTGCGGAAGTCCGGGAGGTTCGGGTCGTCGTTGATCCGGACGAGCTTGGCGAGGTGGTCGTTGTCGAGAACCGGGGTCGGCAGCACGATCTGCCGACACGACTGCGGGCTCGGGTGCAGCAGATCGGCCTCGGAGCCGATGGTCCCGCCGATCGCGGTGACGATCTCCTCGCGGATCGCGTCCAGCGGCGGGTTGGTGACCTGGGCGAACATCTGCTGGAAGTAGTCGAACAGCATCCGCGGCCGGGCCGAGAGCACCGCGATCGGGGTGTCGGTGCCCATCGAGCCGATCGCCTCGGCACCGGTGCGCGCCATCGGCGCCACCAGCAGGTCGAGCTCCTCGGTGGTGTAGCCGAAGGTCAACTGCCGCAGGGTGACCCGGTGATGCGACATGTGCTGGTGCGGCAACGCCTTGACGTTGTCGATGTGCACCAGGCCGTTATCGAGCCACTCCTGGTACGGGTGCTCGGCGGCGAGCTGATCCTTGATCTCCTCGTCGTCGACGATGCGGCCGGCGGCGGTGTCCACCAGGAACATCCGGCCGGGCTGCAGCCGCATCTTCTGCACGACGTCGGCGTGGTCGATGTCGAGGACGCCGACCTCCGAGGCCATCACGACCAGTCCATCCTTGGTGACCCAGATCCGGCTGGGGCGCAAGCCATTCCGGTCGAGGACGGCGCCGACGACGGTACCGTCGGTGAAGCAGACCGAGGCCGGTCCGTCCCATGGCTCCATCAACGTGGCGTGGTACTCGTAGAACGCCTTGTGCTCGGGCTTCATCGACTCGTGACGCTCCCAGGCCTCCGGGATCATCATCAGCACCGCGTGCGGCAGGCTGCGACCACCGAGGTGCAGCATCTCGAGGACCTCGTCGAAGCGCGCGGTGTCGGAGGCACCGGGCGTGCACACCGGGAAGATCTTCTGCGAGACGTCGTCACCGAACAACTCGGTGTCGATGAGCGCCTCGCGCGCCCGCATCCAGTTCTCGTTACCGGTGACGGTGTTGATCTCGCCGTTGTGGGCGACGCGCCGGAACGGATGCGCCAGCGGCCACGACGGGAAGGTGTTGGTGGAGAAGCGCGAGTGCACCAGGCCCAGCGCGCTCTCGACCCGCGAGTCCTGCAGGTCCAGATAGAACTCGCGCAGCTGCGGGGTGGTCAGCATGCCCTTGTAGACGAAGGTCTTGCCGGACAGGCTCGGGAAGTACACGGTCTCGCGGCCCGGGCCGTCGGCGCCTGCCCCCTTGGTGCCGAGCTCGTTCTGGACGCGCTTGCGCACCACAAAGGCCCGGCGTTCGATCACCATGCCGTCGGGATCGGGCGTGCCCTCGGGCAGCGCGATGAACACCTGACGGAAGGTCGGCATCGCGTCGCGGGCGAGTGCGCCGAGACCGTTCTCGTTGACCGGCACCTCGCGCCAGCCGAGCATCCGTAGCCCCTCGGCCTCGACGATCTTCTCGACCGATTCGCACGCCTCGGCGGCGTCCTTGGAGCCCTGCGGCAAGAAGGCGATACCGGTGGCGTAGCCGCCCTCGGCGGGCAGCTCGAAGTCGACGACCTCGCGCAGGAAGCGGTCGGGTACCTGGATCATGATGCCGGCGCCGTCACCGGTGTTCGGTTCGGCACCCGCGGCTCCGCGGTGCTCGAGGTTGATCAGCGCGGTGATGGCCTTGTCCACGATGTCCCGGCTGCGTCGGCCGTGCATGTCGACGACGAAGGCGACACCGCAGGCGTCGTGCTCGTGGATGGGGTCGTACAGCCCTGTGGGACCAGGAGCATGCTTCATAATCTGCCTCACTTCGCGCGCGACGTTGCGCACCGATTGACCCGTATACGTCTGTGCGGACGCGGCACCGTCGACTGTGCCCCCGGAAGTGCCGAAACCATGGGCTGACCTGGCTCTTCCGACGATCGGACGGTGGCGTCCCCTGAGGTCAGCGCCGTTGCTGACACCTGGACCCGGCAGTCGTTGCCAGGCAGGAACCACCCTGCTCGCTAAGCATTGTCAGGTATTTTCTCACGCGCGGTGCCCAGTATCGAAATCCGGCTACCACATCGACGCCGACGTCGCAGCTTATGGCGCACAACGAGTGTTGCCGTACGCCGTCCCCGACAGCGCCCTTCTCCTCGCCGACAGCGCCCTCCCAGCCGCCGACAGCGCCCAATCCGCTCATGCCGGGCCGTCCGTCGTCCTACTGTCGATTTCGTGAACCCCGTCGCCCCTGACCTGTCCGATCCTGCGGCACCACCGCACCCCGACACCCACGTCGGTCCGGGTTCGCGCCGGTCGCACGCCCTCAACAGCTATCTGAGCCGGGTCAGCCGACCGCTGATGGCGGCCACCCGCTACGGCCCGTCTCCGGTGGCCGTCCGGATGCTGCGGGCCACGCGGCCGGGCGTGAACCGCTCGCTGGCCGCGATGTGCCCGGTCCCCGCGGGCACCGCGGTGCTCCCGATCGCCACCCGTCACGGTGACGGCCAGGTGCGCGGCGAGTGGGTGGGCATGGTCGACACCCACGGTCCCGGCCTGACCCGCGGGCGTGATCGGCCGATCATCTACTACCTGCACGGGTCGGGGTACGTGGTCTGTTCGCCGCGCACGCATCGCGGTCTGGTCGCGCGGTTGAGCAGGCAGACCGGTTTCCTCGCGTTCAGTCTCGACTATCGCCTCGGTCCCGAATACCGGTGGCCGACCGGCGGAGACGACACCATCCGCGGCTATCACTGGCTGCTCGACCAGGGCATCGACGCCGACCGCATCGTCGTGGCAGGGGATTCGGCGGGCGGTCATCTCGCGCTGGATCTGCTCGCCGACAATCACCGAACCGGCACCCCACAACCCAGCGCCATGGTGTTGTTCTCCCCGCTCTACGACCCCAGCTTCGCCACCGCCGTCGCTCACGAACGCGCAGGGGCGCGCGATCCGATCATCGATGCCGTTGCGGCGCAGAAGATCCTGCGTCTCTACACCGGTGACGCCGATCCCGACCACCCGCGGATGCGCATCCCACTCGACGACGGGATCACGTTGCCGCGCACGCTGATCCAATACGGCGGCCTCGAGGTGATGGGCCAGGACGCGCGCGACTACCACCAGGCACTGGTGCGCGCCGGCGGAGACGCGCAGATCGAGGCCTGGCGTGGTCAGGGCCACGTCTTCCAGATGTTCGGCCGACTCACGCCCGACGCCCGCCCGGCCGTCCGGCGCGCCACCGCATTCCTGACCGAATCGGTGACCGCGCACTGAATTTCACCTCCCTGGAGACCCCTTGAAGCGGCCGATCGCCTTGCGTGGATGTGACCCGCGCCCGGTTTCGTGCATCGATGGTCGAGGTGCGAGCCGCGTGCGGCGAGCCTCGAGACCGCTTGAGGCGGCGCTGCATTCGAGCTACCGCGGACACCGAGAACGTCGCGTCGGCCGTGAATGCACGAGCTCCCCGCCGCAGCCGTCGATGTCGGAGAGCGCGGCCACTCAGCCCACCGATCCCCGCTCCGACCCGTAGCCCTGGCGATCGGGGGCAAGCGCGAGCCTGCGGTCGAGCGGGACCTGCCACTCGCGGTCGATCTGTTCGTCCAGCGCCGCAAGACGTTCGGTGATCGGTGGCTGTTGATCGTCCGGGCAGCGGCGCGCGAGTGTCTCGTACAGCGCGCGCAGACGGCGGTGGACCTGCGCCTGCCCGTGACTGTGCCGACGGATCTCGTCGGTGCCGATGGCGACGTAGTCGGCCCAGCTCCGTCGGTACCCACCGACCAGGGTGGCTCGTGTGGAGAGCAGGTCCGCACGCACGCGGGGCGCCAGCATCAGCAGTAGGTCCTCGGTGTGGTCGAGCGCGAGGACGACGGTGCTCGGGTCGTTGCCCGCACTCGAGATCGCCTTGAGGGCGATGTCGGAGATCGATTGCAGCGCGGCCGCAGGGCTCACCGACGGCTGGTGGGTGTCCCCGAAGAGCAAGCAGCGCAACACCTTGTGGGCGGCGATCGAGTTGCGGCGGTCACCGCTGACGGCGATCACCCCGACGTCGTGCGGGACGTGATCGCCCACGGCGACCAGCAGATCGAAACGCACGTGCCCGGCGACGGCATATCGCTGTAGTTTCGCGACGTTCACCGCCAACAGCACGCGGCCGCGGGTCGCCGTTTCCTTGAGGTGAATGATCCGGCGCGCATCGTCGGGATGCCCGGAGTCCACCGCGGGCGGGCCGACGGGCACCACAGCGTCGTGCGTACCGTCTTCCGGAACCTGCTCCGGGGCAACCTCCTCTGCGGCAACCTCCTCTGCGGCAACCTCCTCTGCGGCAACCTCCTCTGGGGCAACCTCGTCGGGAAACTGGCGGCGGATCGCCGAGCGGCCGTCGGCGGCGATCCAGCGCATGAGTTGAGCAGAGTTGAGCACGGTGCCGACCTTGGCCACCAGCGCGATGAACAGGAAGGCCGAGACGACGGTCAGCAACGCCGCGATCGCCGTCGACACCCCGGGCGTGGTGTCGTCGGGTTCGGCCAGCGCCAGGTCCATCGCCACCATCACACTGAACACGAATGTGGCCAGGAAGAACCCGATGGACCAGCGCATCACCGGCTCGCGTTGCAGCCGTGGGATGACACGCACCGAGATCTGCGACGCCCCGAACTGCATCGCCAGGGTGACCGCGGTGAACACCAGACCGGTCAACGTGGCCATTGCTCCCGCGATGACCCCCAACACCGTGGCCAAGGTCCCCGAATCCACCTGCAGCCCCAGCGATTCGTCGAGGGTGATGCACAGGATCGCGGCAATCACCGCGAGCACCACCAGGATCACCGGCAGACGCCAGGTCGGCACCACACGCAGTTCGCGACGGGTCCGTCGCCATCGGATGGCCGTCGCCACCGCGTTGGGAGCGGCGACCCTCGGCGGGACGGGAGCCGGGGTCACCGGGAGCACGGGCGGGAGGTCGGGGACGCCGAAGCGACCGGCGAGCGCCTCCTGGACCACGATCTTCCAGCGGATCAGCGGCTCCCGGTAGCGGATCTCACGGCGGATCGCCTTGTCGAGCTTGCCCTCCTTGCCTGCGTAGAACCAGCGCGCCCACGGCGATCGGGGACGGGCCACGCGAAAGGTCCCGAACAACAACAGGAACGGGATGAACATCCCGATCAGCCCGGTCCACAGCTTGCCCTTCATCAGGGTGATCACCGCCAGCACCACATTGGCGGTGACGATCACCGCGGCGGCGATCCGGGTACCCGGGTCGGGGCCTGCGGCGATCTCGGTGGCCGCGTCGGAGAAGCCCAATGGCCGTAAACCGAGGAGAAACAGCACCCCGATCGCGATCGCGACGAAGACCGCATCGACCGACGAACGGCCTTCTTTCTCCCAGTACACATCTCGCAGATGCAGGATCAGTGCGAACTCGTCGAGCACCAACGCGCAACCGATTCCGAAGATCGCCGCGAGCACGCAGTCGGCGATCGGGGTGTCGAAGCGCGAGAGCGCCACGAGACCGAACCCCGACAACAGCATCGCGATGACTCCGAAGAACTCGTGGTGCAGGTGCATCCCGCCGGGCGTGACGTTGCCCGGCCACCAGCGCACCTGCGCGCGGATGAGCCGCACGCTGATCCGGATGAACAGGAATGTCGCGATGAACGCGAGGAGGAACAGGAACAGCGGCAGACGACCGGTGGCCACGATGGCGTGGTCGAACCAGTGGGTCATCGTCGTGCCCTGTCTCGGTTGCCGTGTCGGTCTCGGGTGCACCCGGGTCGATGCCGGTGAGCTTACCGCCGCGCGGTGTCCCGATTGCCGCACATCGTCGATCGCGACCCCGGCTCGCGCCATCTCGGCCCGGTCTCGCGCTATCGTGGACACACTCACACGAGGTCGGGGGGCCACGATGACGTCAGCACGTTCCGGTGCCGCACGCATTCGACTCGACGAGACATCGCTGCTGTGGCGTTTTCTCGCCGATCGACGGTTCGTGATGTCGATCTGCCGAGCGGTGTCGTTGCAGATGTTGCACCCGTCGATCGCCGCGGCGACACACGAGTTCTCCATCGTTCCGCGACGGGTGTTCGTGCACAAACAGCGCACCGTGCCGTGCATCATCCGGTCGGGATACGACGCCGGCTTCGACGAGGTGCGCCTCATCCGCTACAGCCACGACTCGTTTCGCGGACGCCGACCGGACGGACGTGCGTATCACGCACTGAATCCGTCGGTGTTCTTCTTCGAGCACGCCACCTACGTGGATGCCCTGTTCACCTGTGTCGAGGTGTTCTTCGGTGGTCTCGACGCCGACGACAAGCGTCGGCTCTACGACGAGACCTGCGAGTGGTATCGGCGGTACGGGATCTCGGCGCGGGAGATGCCCGCCTCGCTCGACGACTTCGGCGACTACTTCACGCATGCGCTGGCCACCGAACTCGATCCGGTACCGGGCCTCGACTGGTATCGGGATCAGTTGCTGCGCCCGGATTATTGGCTGTTCCAGCAGCTTCCGACCCGGGCGGTGCGCGCGATCCAGCATCCGGTGGCCGCGCAGATGTTGGGGATCACGGTCTCGGCGGCCGACCGCCGGGCACTGTCTCGCTTCGCCGGACGCCTGCGGACGATGGACGCCGTACGCCCACGACGCAACATCCATCCCGACGACCTGGCCGACAAGGTCCTCGCCGCCCGCCGGAGCGTTCAGACGATCGCGGCGAGACCGTAGAGCGCCGAGTGCACGGCGATGTCGGTCTCCGAGCCGAGTTGCTGTGCGGCGGAGAGCACTTCGACGGCAAGTCGACGTGCCACGTCCGACGGCGCGGGTCGCTCGGTCTGCAATGTGATGCCGCGTACGGTGTGGCGCAGTTCCATCAGTGCCGCGCCCGGCCCCGTCGCCACGAACTCCCACTCCCCCGCACGTAGCACCGGCGGCTTGGCGGCACGGAGCAGCCTGGCGGGTTGCTCGGCCTGATAGACGAGTCCGGGTACATCGGCGAACGCGCCGATAGCCGTACGCGCGCCCGCCGGCGATGTCAGTACCGCGGCGAGAACCCTCGTCGCGGAATCGATGTCGAACTTCCCGGACTCTGGGATGGTCATGATCAGAAGGACAGGACCGGCGAGGGACGCACCGGGGTGGGCTCTCCGGTCCGCCGTACCGCGGTGCCGATCACGAAGAACTCCAATGTGTCTGGTCCCCACACCCATTCGGACACCGAGAATTGCACCCCGACGATGCCCGTACCCCCGTCACGCTCGGCCTCGGACTGCATGCGCGTCATCGCGAGTTCTCGCGCCTCGTAGTAGGCCTGCGTCCACTGCGGCATCTCCACGTTGCGGCCCATCTGCTTGAGCGTCTGCATGAATCCCTGCACTGCAACGTGATACACGCAGTTGCCCAAGGTGAACGCGACCGGCGCGTACCCGGCCTGCGAGAGTTTGAACAGGTCCTGACCCGACAGATGCGAGCTGAACGCCCGCCCGTCGGGACGACGATAGGCGCCGGGTTTCGCGGTGAACCGCACCGCGGTGCCGATCGCCAGGTATTCGATGTGCTCCGGCGAGGCGCCGTGCGGCCGCCATTCCAGTCGCACACCGACGATCCCATCGGCGTGCAGCGCGTCGGCCTCGGCCTGCATCCGCGCCATGGCGTTCTCGCGGACGTTGTACATCGCAGAGGTGAGCACCTGCATCTCCGTGCTCTGCCGGATCGACGCGGTCTGGATGCCGACGTGATACACCGACGTCCCCATCACCAGACCCAGCGGCTCGAATCCCGCCGACTCGAGCAGGACGAATTCGTCGATCGACAAATCCGAGGTGAAGAGCCGACCACTCTCGGCGAGCCGCGCACTCGCAACGGGGTCCAACGGAGCGTTCACTGGCCTTACCTCCCTGATCACCTCGCGGGGAACTCACCCCACCACGCGAGTATGACACCATTGCGCCGCTCGGCCGATGGACCTCGGTTGACCGAATTACCTTGCCCACCAGTCAATCCGAACTATCGGACAAACCGCCCGAATGCACCGTCCTCGAGACCTACTGCCCCGCTGCCGATTCCGCACCACCGGCGGCAAACTCTCCGACAAACACCCGAAACCGCTCAGCCGCCACCGGAAGTGGTCGCGGTCGAAACCACGTCAACCCGATCTCACGTGTCTCACCAGCCAGCGGGACGAACACGACGTCGGCGACCCGGTTCGCATCGTCGACGGGGACCACACCCACTCCCAGGCCCGCCCCGACCAGCCCGGCGATCGTCGCGAGCTCGGCCGACTCGAACGTGATGGTCGGGGTGATGTCGGCGGACGCACACAGCTCGTCGAAGATCCGGCGCATGCCGAATCCGTGTTGCATGACGATGAACTCCTCGTCGGCGGCCTCTGCCAGACCGATACTCGTCCGGCCGGCAAAGCGGTGACCACGCGGCACGACGAGCGCCAGATTCTGTTGCGCGATCGGCTGCCACGCCATGTCGGTCCGCATCGGCCGCGGCGCGACGATGGCCAGATCGGCGTCGCCGGTCTCGATGTGCTCGACGACGGTGGCCACGGAGTCCTGCGCGAGGGTGAATCCCGCACCCGGATTGCGCTCGCGGAATGCCCGGATGAGTTGCGGCACCAGGCTGATGCCGAACGAATGCAGGAAAGCCAGCCGGACCACACCTCGCGTCGGTCGACGCATGTCGTCGATCTCCCGGCGCGCGGCGTCGAGTTGTGCGTGCGCGCGACGCGCCCGTTCGAGGTAGACACGGCCGTAGGCGTTCAGCGCCAGACGTCGGCCATGCCGGTCGAACAGCGCAACGCCGACCTCTCGCTCGAGCCTCCCCACGAATCGCGACAGGGTCGGCTGCGAAACGGCGAGCCGCTCACCGGCCGCCGTCAGGTTCTCGGCCTCGGCAATGGTGATGAACCACTCGATCTCGTCATGCACCATGCCATGCTAGCTGCACTTATTTATTAGTGAATAAACAAGTCTACAAAGATTCATTTTGAGCATGTGGAGAGTCGGGCTCACGCTGGAACAGTGAGCACCACAACAGACGGCATCGCCGCACCCGCGCTTCCCCAGACCCGTCACGTCCTGGGCTCACCGGGCTATCGGCGCGCCACCGTCGCCCTGTTCGCGGCCGGTATGACGACGTTCATGGCCCTGTATTACGTGCAGGCCCTGCTACCGCATCTGTCGGAACACTTCGGGACATCGCCGACGACGTCGGCGCTCGCGATCTCTCTGACCACCGGTTTCCTCGCGATCGCGATCATTCCGGCGAGTGTCGCGTCGGAGCGTTTCGGGCGCGTACGGGTCATGGTGATCTCCGCGGTCGCCGCGTCGGCGATCGGCGTCGTGTTGCCGTGGTCGCCGTCGATCGAGGTCCTGCTCGCCGGGCGCGCCCTCCAGGGCGTTCTGTGCGCGGGGGTGCCTGCGGTGGCGATGGCCTACCTCGCCGAGGAGGTGGAGGGTCGCTCGTTGGGCACCGCGATGGGTCGCTACGTGGCGGGCACCACCATCGGCGGTCTCGTCGGCCGGCTCATCCCCGGGTTCGCCGTCGATGTGATGTCGTGGCAGTGGGCACTGGAGATCGCGTGTCTGGCCTCACTCGGTTTCGCGCTGCTCTTCTGGCGGACGATCCCGGCCTCCCGGTTCTTCACCCCGCGTCGGGTGTCCCCGTCGATCACCATGCGAAACCTCTTGTCGCATCTCGCCGATCGCCGACTGCTACCGCTGTTCGTCATCGGTTTCGTGTTGATGGGTGGCTTCGTGACGGTCTACAACTACCTCACCTATCGGTTGCTGCAGAGCCCATTCGACCTCGGCGAGGCGGTGATCGCGTCGATCTTCTTCATGTACCTCGCCGGCACCGCCTCCTCCGCCCTGGCCGGCCGGCTCGCCGACCGCATCGGCCGCCGTCCGGTGCTCGCCTCATCGATCATGGTGATGCTCGCCGGCCTGGGAGCCACTGTCCCCGACCATCTCTGGTCGGTGCTGGTGGGCATGTTCCTGTTCACCGCGGGCTTCTTCGGAGCGCACTCGGTGGCGAGCGGATGGGTGTCGGCGCGGGCCACCGAACATCGCGCCGAGGCGTCGTCGCTGTACCTGTTCCACTACTACCTCGGCAGCTCAGTGGTGGGAGCCGTTGGCGGCCTGGTGTTCTCGTCTTTCGGCTGGAGCGGTGTCGCCGTCTTCGTCGGTGTGCTGGGCGCCGTCGGCCTGGGACTGGCGATGGTGCGGTCCGAGACGATCTGATCTCGGTTCAGCCGAGGAGGTCGAGTGCGGCCCGCACGATGCTGTCGGTGTCGATGCCGTGGTGGCGGTAGACGTCATCGAGAGAACCGACCTGGCCGAAGCGGCTGACGCCGAGCGCGGCACCGGTGACTCCGCGGATACCGGCGAGGAATGCCAGGGTGTGCGGATGACCGTCGAGGACGGTGACCATCGGGGTGGCCCGATCGGCCGGGAACGCCTGGTCGAGAATCCAGGTGGGTGCCTCGGCGAGGCCACGCCGTGCCTGAAGTGCCTCGAAGAGAAGGCCCGGGCTGGTGACACACACGACGTCGGCCGCGATGTCCTGAGCAGCCAAACGTTCTGCAGCTGCCAGGGTTTCGGTCATCAACGCGCCCATGCCGACCAGGGTGACCACCGGATCGGCGACCCGGCGCAGCGGATAGGCACCGGCGATGACCTGACGGCGCCGACGCTCCCGGGCCGCGGGATCGGTGGGCACCGCCGCCAGTGTCTGATCGACCGGTCGGGTCGACAGGCGCAGGTACGCCGAACTCCCATCGGGGCGCCCCAGCAGACGCATCGCCGCGAGCAGCGTCCATTCGGTGTCGATCACGAATGCGGGTTCCCAGCTGACGCAGCCGGGTTGTTCCATGCCGATCGAGGGAGTCGTGATCGACTGGTGGGCACCGCCTTCCGCGGCGAGTGTGACACCCGACGGGGTACCGACCAGGATCGATTGGCCGCCGGCGTAGATACCGTAGGACCACGGTTCCAGAGCCCGCTCCACAAACGGGTCATACATCACCCCGATGGGAAACAGCGGCTGGCCCCACCGGCTCCAGGTGGCCCCCAGCTCACCCATCAGCCCGACGAGGTTCGTTTCCGCGATCCCCAGTTCCATGTGCTGACCGGTCGGCTTCTCCCGCCAGTGCATGATCGTCTCGGCGTCGTCGTCGAACCAGTTTCGTCGTTCGGCCGGTGACCAGATCTCCACCTTGTTCAGCCATCCGGCGAGGTTCGTCGTCGAGCTGACGTCCGGGCTCACGGTGACGATGCGTTGGGCCGCCTCCGGTGCGTCGCGGGTCAGGGCGAGCAGGGCCCTACCCAGGGCCGCCTGCGTGGTCGACGTTCCGCCCGGTGTCCGTCCGAGGTCGTCGGGAACCGTTGGCGGAGTATGAGTCTGAATCGGCGCGCGAGTCAGTCGACGTGCGGTCTCCACACACATCCGTCCCGCCTCGGTCTCGGGGTCGAATCGAGCCCACGGATGTCCGGGATCCATCCCCATCGTCGTTGCCAACTCGTCGAATTGCTCCACCGTCAACAGCGACGAGTGATTCTGCGGGTGTCCTTCGGTGGGCAGCGCATGACCCTTGATCGTGTACGCGATGATGACCGTCGGCCTGGTGTCGTCGATGTCGGCGAACGCCTGACGCAACGCGTCGAGGTCGTGGCCGCCCAGGTTGCGGATCGCAGCCGTCAGGGTCGCATCATCGAGTTCCGCGACGAGAGTGGCGATCTCCGGCGCCCGCTCGTCGTCACCGGGCATCCGCGCCCGCAATTCTTGCGCGGTACAACGCAACAGCCTCTGGTACTCCGCGTTGGGCATGCTCAGGATGCGCTCGCGCAACGCGTCGCCACCCGGACGGGTGAACAAAGTCTCGAGGAGGTGGCCGAATTTGACGGTGATCACCTGCCAGCCGGCGGCCTCGAACATGCTCGCCAGCCGCCCGGCCGCGATGTTGGGAACCACCCGGTCCAGCGACTGCCGATTGAGGTCGACGATCCACACGATCTCACCGAGGTCACGGACCGACGGGTCGAGAATGGCTTCCCACACCGCGCCCTCGTCGAGTTCGGCGTCGCCGACCAAGGAGTACTGGCGTCCCTTGCCCGCCGGGCCGATCTTGGCGTCGACGTAGCGACGGGCGATGGCACCCCAGATCGGTGCCGTGGCGCCGATGCCGACGGATCCCGTGGAGTAGTCGGCGGGATCGGGATCCTTGGTGCGGCTCGGATACGATTGGAGCCCACCGAATTCACGCAATGTCGTCAGGTAGCGCTCGTCGAGGTCGCCCAAGAGGTAGTTGATCGCGTGCAGCACAGGCGATGCGTGCGGTTTCACCGACACGCGGTCGGCGTCGGTGAGTTGCTCGAACCACAGCGCGGTCATGATCGACGTGATCGATGCACACGAGGCCTGGTGACCTCCGACCTTCAGCCCGGACGGGTTGGGGCGTACACGATTCGCGTGATGAATGATGGCCGTGGACAACCACAGCACGCGCTCCTCGATGCTGCGGAGGGCGTCCGGCGTGACGGTGTCGGCGGAGGGCTCGGTCGGATCGACGATCTGAGCTGACTTCATGGGGTGGCATCCTTACCCGGCTCTGGGTGCAGAACTCGTCCCCCAGTCGACCACCGGCGCGCACATCAATCAAGCGGCGCCGTGTGATCTCAGCATTGTGCACACCATCCCTCGGAAGGCCGGATCGTCGGTGAGCAGTATGTGCAACAGCCTCGAAACCGGTTGCTTGCTTGCCGGTTGGGGTCAGTCCGCGGTCAACCGCTCCAAGAGCCCGGATAACCGATAGTCGACCAGTTTTCGCATCACGAGCGCGGTGGTCGTCCGCGTGACCCCGGGGATGTCGAGAATCTGGCCGGCGATTCGATACAGATCGTCCGCATCGCGAGCGACGACATGCACGAGCAGGTCGCTGATCCCGCTGAGCCCGTGGACCTCGACCACCTCGGGAACGTCACCGAGTGCCGACGCGATCGGCGTCAATTGGCTCTGGGTGACATTCGTCAGGATGAATGCGGTGAGCGGGTAACCGAGCGCCGCCGGATCGATACTGCGCTCGAAGGAGCGCAGCACTCCCCGTTGCTCGAGCTTCGACAGCCGGGCCTGCACGGTGTTCCGCGAGAGTTGTGTCCGATCCGCAATCGCCAGGACGGTGGCTCGTGGATCATCGGCGAGCGCGGCCAGGATGCTCCCGTCGATGGCATCCACCGTTGCAGGCGGCTGGGAGTTGGGCATGGTGACAACTTTCCGAATCTTCTGCGCATACCAGCACGCGCTTCGGGTGTGAGTTCATGGCAGTGCTGCAAGCAGCGTACTGCGACGAGCACCCCGCGGGCCCCGACCTGAGATGCTGTAGCGCATGAGCACCATCGTCTTCGTCCACGCCCATCCCGACGACGAGGCCACGGCCACCGCGGGCAGCATGATCCGCGCCGCACGTGAGGGGCACCGGGTGGTCGTCGTCTACTGCACCGACGGCGACCCGGGAGAGCACGGCGACGGCGACGTGCCCGATGATCTCGCTCCCGGAGAAACGGTGGCCATGAGACGTCGCGGTGAAGCCGAGGCGTCGGCGGCGATCACCGGCACCGCGCGCGTGGCGTGGCTCGGATACGCCGATTCGGGGATGACCGGGTGGACCCAGAACGGCACCGAGGGCGTCTTCTCCCGCGCGCCCGTCGAGCAAGCGGCTCGCCGACTTGCCGGCATCCTCGACGAGGAGGGCGCCGACGTCGTCGTCGGCTACGACTGGCACGGCGGCTACGGTCATCCCGATCACGTGATGCTGCACCACACCACCCGCGCCGCAGCAGAACTCGCCGTCAAGCGACCGCGCTACCTGGAGGTCACGATGAATCGTGACCTCATGCGCCAGCTGTTCGTCCTGGCCGCCGAGATGGGCCTCACCGGCGAGAACAACACCGACGGATTCGACCCGGATGCCCCGGGCGACGACGGCAATCCGATCGGCACACCGGAAGCCGAATTGCATTGGGCCGTCGACCTCGGCGACGACGTAACGGCCAAACGCGAAGCGTTGGCCTGCCACGCCAGCCAGAGCGACGTCCGTCAGCTACTGGCACTCCCGGTCGAGGCGTTCCCGTTCGCCTTCGGCACCGAGCACTACATCGAACCCGGCCGGCCACCCGGCATGGTGCGGGGCTGGTGGCTCGATGCTGACTGACACCCCAGCGTCACAACGGATTACGACTCCGGGTTACGACGATCCGGATTACGACGATCCGGGTTACGACGATCCGAAGCTCGGGAGTTGAATGCCGCCCAGCGAGCCGTTGCTGCTCCGGACCGCGAAGTTGGTCGTGCAGCCGTTGAAGGTCACGTTGTCGACGTGCACGGTGCCGGTGCCGCCGTTGGGCTGGCTGGAGATGCCGTAATCCTCGACGACCGTGGCCTTTCCGCCGGAGTTGGCGGCGGTGGTCAGCTCGGCAAGAGTGCCGGTCTGGCCCCGCGGGATCGTGCCCAGGGAGCGGGTTGCCCACCATTGATCGGACGATGCGGCGTCAGGCGCACCCGCTGCGTCGGAAGCCGACCAGACCAGCGTCGCGAAGCCATTCCCTTCACCGGTGTTCGCGCCGGTCACCCGGATCTGCCAGTTCGCATTGCCCGTGGACTTCTGGAAGGTCAACGGCTTTCCGGCCAGCTGGGTCAACGGCAGCTTCCCCGCCGAGTGGTACGACGCCTGACGCGGTACCTGCGGACTCGTCGCGAACTCCAGTGATCCGTCGTCGTCGCTCACGTTGGTTGCCGTGATCTTGCCTGCCTGACCCTGTTCGTCACCGAAGCTGTTCCCCCATCCGTTCGGCGCCGTCGGTGTCGCGATCCTCGCGCAGTTCGCCGACGACACCGGCGCCGCCGACGCCGTTGCCGGGACCATCAGGGATGCGGCACCCACGACCGCTCCGACCGCAAGGGCACTGGTCATCACACGTTTCATCGGGTAATTCGCCTCCGTCACATCGCCATTGGTGGACTTGGTTGCACTACGCAACAGCCTCGACGGTAACAGCGGCAAATATCGACCATTGCCGGTTTCGGACATTTCCCCCGATGAGACGACAGACATCCTCTCGACACGACGAATGCCCGCCGGCTCGCCGAGCGAGCCAACGGGCACATGCCGATTGGTACGTCGCGGAAACGATCAGACGCCGACCGCCGCACCGGTCAACGGCGGGTTCGCCGACAGCACGGCATTCTCGTCCTCACTGAAAGCCCTTGCCCGCGAGAGGAATCGCACTCCTTCGGGGGATTCCAGGCTGAATCCGGCGCCCCGTCCGGGCACCACGTCGAGGATCAACTGCGTGTGTTTCCACAGTTCGAACTGATCGCCGTTGATCCAGACCCGTACTGCCGGAATGGGTTCGGGCAGATCGATCTCGCCGACCAGCACGTCGCGCTGGCCCACTCGGTACTCCCCGACGGGGTAGCACATGGGGGCGGAACCGTCACAGCATCCACCGGACTGGTGGATCATGAGTCCGCCGTGCAGCTCCGACAACTTGGTCAGGAGCTGCACGGCGGCGTCTGTGGCGACCACCCGATCAGGAACGTTCTGTTCGGTGGTCATCGTTGCACCTCTTCGGTTTAGAAGAATCCCTTCGCACTCTGAGCGTATCCGACCAGGAGGTTCTTGGTCTGCTGGTAGTGCTCGAGCATCATCAGGTGGGTCTCGCGTCCGATGCCGGACTGCTTGTAGCCACCGAACGCGGCGTGGGCCGGGTAGTCGTGGTAGGTGTTGGTCCACACACGGCCGGCCTGGATCTCGCGGCCCGCACGGTAGGCGGTGGCACCGTCACGGCTCCACACACCGGCACCGAGTCCGTAGAGGGTGTCGTTGGCGATGTGGATGGCGTCGGCGTAGTCCTTGAAGGTGGTCACGGCCAGCACCGGGCCGAAGATCTCCTCCTGGAAGATGCGCATCTTGTTGTGGCCGTCGAACACCGTCGGCTTGATGTAGTAGCCGCCCGAGAGGTCGCCGCCGAGGTCGGCCGGCTCGCCACCGATGAGGACCTTCGCGCCCTCTTCCTTGCCGATGGCCAGGTATGAGCTGATCTTCTCGAACTGATCGTTGGAGGCCTGGGCGCCCATCATGGTGTCGGTGTCGAGCGGGTTGCCCTGCTTGATCTTCGAGACACGATCGACGGCCTTGCCGATGAAGTCGTCGTAGATGTCCTCCTGGATGAGCGCGCGGCTCGGGCAGGTGCAGACCTCACCCTGGTTGAGCGCGAACATCGAGAAGCCCTCGAGCGCACGATCGAGGAAGCCGTCGTCGGCGCTCATCACATCGTTGAAGAAGATGTTGGGGCTCTTGCCGCCGAGCTCGAGGGTGACCGGGATCAGGTTCTCCGACGCATACTGCATGATCAGCCGGCCGGTGGTGGTCTCACCGGTGAAGGCGATCTTGCGGATGCGGTTGCTCGATGCGAGCGGCTTGCCCGCCTCCACACCGAAGCCGTTGACGATGTTGATCACGCCCGCGGGCAGCAGGTCGGCGATCAGGCTCATGACGTAGAGGATCGACGCGGGGGTCTGCTCGGCCGGCTTGAGGACGACGGCGTTGCCTGCGGCGAGCGCGGGCGCGAGCTTCCACACGGCCATGAGGATCGGGAAGTTCCACGGGATGATCTGGCCGACCACACCGAGCGGCTCGTGGAAGTGGTAGGCGACGGTGTCCTCGTCGACCTCCGAGATCGATCCCTCCTGGGCGCGCAGGGCGCCGGCGAAGTAGCGGAAGTGATCGACGGCGAGCGGGATGTCGGCGGCGAGGGTCTCGCGGACCGCCTTGCCGTTGTCCCAGGTCTCGGCAACGGCGATCTTCTCGAGGTTTTCCTCGAGACGATCGGCGATGCGCAGCAGCACCAGCGAACGTTCGGCGACCGAGGTCTTGCCCCACTGCGGTGCGGCCTTGTGCGCGGCATCGAGTGCGAGATCAATGTCCTCGGCGGTCGACCGGGCGACCTCACAGAAGGTCTTGCCGTCGACCGGCGACGGATTCTCGAAGTACTGACCCTTCACCGGCGGGGTCCACTGACCACCGATCCAGTTGTCGTAACGCGACTCAAAGCTCATCACCGAACCCTCGGTACCCGGCTTCGCGTAAACAGTCATGTGTGTCCAGCTCCTCAGTGCAGTAACAGGCGTCGGCCAGTTGCGGGATGTCACACCGAGCCGCGACGGCAGCCGGTGTGATCTGTTCCACAGAGTAGGAGGGCTGTGGTTGCAGCCACGTTGCAGACGCGTTCGCAACGTTGCATCGCCACGAAACGGCAGGTCAGGTGCCGTGAGTGGCAAGCCTGATCCACTCACCGTTGGCCCGACGTTGGGTCCGCCGAAAAGAGGAATTCGCACCGATTGTCTGGTGTGCAAGGGGCGATTCGCGGTACTCAAGTCGTGGAAGGTGCCCACAACCACTAAGATCCAGTTTTCGTAATCTGATTCAGTATCTGCAATATGTCAGATCGAGCTGCCAGGAGGGTGGTGCCACGATGGTTCTCGCTCAGAACGATCCCGCACAACGCGGCACGGCCGGTACTCGCGACGAGTCCGAACCGCGCCCGCTCGTCACATTGGGCGTCGGGCTGCTACTCGTGGTGCTGTGCATCGTGACCACGATCGCGGCGGCGCTGCTGCTCATCGGTTCGATGCCCGACGCGCAGCCCTGAGGGCCGCGGGCACGCCGATGCGGAATATAACTTCCACGGATCCGGCGCGACACGCCGTGATTTTCGGGTCGGCGGTCCGCTCATGTGGAATCTGTATTCGTACCAGGCTCCATGACGCGGAGTGGCCACATCCTCGGACGCCTCGCGCCACAGGCCGGGTCAGACCCCGTACCGCTTGTCCAGCAACCTGATTCGCCCGCCGACCACGGCGCGGTCGGGATGTCCCACGGGGAGACGGTGCTCAAGTCGACGCCACGCGACGAGATCATCGCGACCGTGGATCGATGACGTCCAGGTCCGCAGGGCCCCGACATCTCCCTCGGCGATCACCCGCGACCGCACATCCTCACGGACCACTTCGAAGATCTCGGTGATGCCCGGCGCCGTCGACTCCACCAGCAGTCCACCGCGGCCGAATTCGTCGATCACCGACGACAGTTCGCCGCGCTCGGCGATACGCCGGCGCAGGTCGGCGACGTCGGAGGTCATGTCGACGGTCAGGCGGTAGGGCCGCGACGTGACCACGTCGTTGCCGAGATCACGGCGCAGCCTCGAGATCTCGGCGCGCACGGTGACCGGGTCGATGCCGTCGCCGGCCAGGTGCATGGCGAGTTGTTCGGTGTTGAGGCCCTCGGGATACTCCTGCAGCAGCAACAGGATCTCGGCGTGCCGGCGCGACAGCGTCCGCTCTCCGGCCGGATCACCCTCCCGATGCCATCGATAATTGTTGTCGCCCAATACCGTCAGCCGCGCATCACCCTTGTCCTGCGACGACGCGAAGGTCGCCGGGTCGGCCAGGTTGACCGCCTGGGACTGCAGTTCGCGTTCGACTGCGGCCACCACCGAACGGACGGCGGCCAGGGCGAACGGTGCGGCCACCTCGCGGCCACCGGTCACATCGATGACGCCGATGACATGTCCGGTCACCGGGTCGTGGACGGGCGCGGCGGCACAGCTGAAGTCCTGCACCGAGCCCGCGAAGTGTTCCGGTCCGATCACCTGCACACCCTTGCCGACCGCGAGTGCCAGGCCCGGTGCGTTGGTGCCGACGACGTCCTCGCTCCACACCGAGCCCTCGACGAAGTTGATGCGGCTCGCACGGTCGACGGCGTCGGTGCTGCCCTCGACCCACAGCAGTCGTCCGACCTGATCGGTGAGTGCGACAACGACGCCGGAGTCGGCGATGTCGTCGAGCATCAACGACTGCACGAGCGGGCGCACCGACGTGATCGGATGGGCCTCGCGGTATCGCGTGAACTCGGCCATCGTCATGCTCGCGCTGGTGTCGTCCTCGGGGAGCGCCTCGATCGGATCGACCCCGCGCGACAACGACCTCGACCACGAATCACGCACCACGGAACGCACCGCGTCGGAGGGCGGTGTGATGCCGGAGAGGAAATCCTCATAGGCACGCCGGATGCGCGACGAGCCGAGTTCGGTCATAGGTCTTCTCTCGATTGCCTCTGTGCTGTCGATTATGCCAACTCTGGTGTGACGCGGGCTACAGGCGGCCTTGTCATCAGCCCGAACAACATCGAAGGCACCCGCGATGGGGGTCACCGCGACCTGGGGGTCACGGAAGCCAGGCGTTGCGGCGCGGGTACCTCGCCCGCAGGTAACTGTAGAGATATGTGCTGATCAGCAGCGCGACCGCACTCCCGACGGCCGGCCACAAGAAAATGTTGTTCATCGAATCCCGGATCGCCGCGACCGCCCAGCCGATGGCGAGCAGGATCACCGCGATCGTCGCGAGCAGACGGATCACCAGGACGACGGTGGTGATGACCCACCACACGGTGACACGTGCACGCTCGGCGTCGGGGGCCATGGGCACAGGTTAGCCAGGGCCGACGACACCACGCATGACATCGGGCAGACCCCGCAGGCTCGGACCTGTTCGTCGAGATGGCGGCCGACGGTTGCCCGACGTTGCACCACGATCATCCACGACAGCGGACAATGGGCGTATGCGCACACTCCTCAACATCATCTGGTTGGTGCTCTGCGGGTTCTGGATGGCGATCGGATACGTCGTCGCCGGAATCATCTGCTGCATCCTGATCATCACGATCCCGTTCGGCATCGCATCCTTCCGCATCGCCAACTACGCCCTGTGGCCGTTCGGGAGGACCGTCGTGCGCAAACCACAGGCCGGTGCGGCGTCGACCATCGGCAACATCATCTGGCTGATCTTCGCCGGGATCTGGCTGGCCATCGGGCACATCACCTCCGGCATCGCGATGTGCCTGACCATCATCGGCATCCCGCTGGGCATCGCCAGTTTCAAGATGGTGCCGCTGTCACTGTTGCCACTCGGCGCCGAGATCGTCGACGCCGACCAACGGCAGGCCGGCTACATCGCCGCCCCGCCCCCACCGCAGCGGTACTGACCCATCCGAACGGCCGTCGAGTCCGAACTTCGGGCATGACAACCTCGGGTCCACCGGTACCCCACACCGGCCGTCGCCACCGAGTCGCGGTGGTGGGCAGTGGCGTCGCGGGTCTGGTTGCCGCCTACCGACTCTCCGCCGACGCCGACGTCACCCTGTACGAGGCCGATCACCGTCTGGGTGGTCACGCCCACACGCACTCGATCACGCCGCCCGGGGTCGGCGGCACCATGGCCGTCGACTCCGGGTTCATCGTCCACAACGACCGCACCTATCCCACTCTGCTGCGGCTCTTCGACGAGCTCGCGGTGCCGACCCAGGAGACCGACATGTCGATGTCGGTGCACTCCGAACGCACCGGTCTGGAATACGCGGGAGCCCTGGGTCTCTCGGGGCTCATCCCGACCGCGCGCACCCTCACCCGGGGCCGCTATCTGTGGATGCTCGGCGAGGTCGTGCGTTTCCATCGCGCGGCGCGCAAGGTCCTCGACACCCCTGACTCCGACGAGCCGATCACCGAGTTCGTCGCCCGCGAGAAGCTGTCGGACTACTTCGTCGACAACTTCCTGCTCCCGCTGATCGCCGCGGTGTGGTCGTGTGATGCGCGCACCGCGCAGGCTTATCCGGCGCGCTACTTGTTCACCTTCCTGTCCCACCACGGAATGCTGTCGGTGTTCGGGTCACCCACGTGGCGGACCGTCGTCGGCGGTTCGATCACCTACGTCGACGCCGTCGCCGACCACCTGCGTGCCCATCGCGGTCGCATCCACCTCGGCGCGCCGGTGCGCTCGGTCGAGGATCTCGGTACCGCGGTCGCGGTCACCGCCGACGGTCATCCCACCGAGCGGTTCGACGCCGTCGTCCTCGCGACCCATCCGCACCAGGCCCTCACCGCTCTCGACCACCCGACCGCCGCACAGCGACGGGTCCTCGGCGCCATCTCCTACTGCGCGAAACCCGCTGTCCTACACACCGATATCTCGTTGCTGCCGCGCGCCCGCCGGGCCTGGGCGTCGTGGAATTACCAGATCCGCGCCGACCACGCACCGACCGACGCGCTCGATGGTTCCGGCGTCGCCGTCACCTATGACATGACCCGTCTGATGCGGCTACCCACCGCCGACCCCCGCATGCTCGTCACCCTCGGCCGCACCGACCTCGTCGACGACTCGACGATTCTCGCCGAGATGACCTACGAGCACCCGATCTACACCACCGAATCGGTTGCTGCACAAGCACTCCTCCCGGACATCGAGAGCGACCGCATCGTGTTCGCCGGCGCCTACCACGGGTGGGGATTCCACGAGGACGGCGCGGCGTCCGGCGAGCGCGCCGCCCGCCGGACGGCCGGCTCCCTACACCGAATGGCCGCGCAATCCGTTGCTCTCCAGGATGATCCGACATGACCCGCCCGGCATCCACCGCGACCCCGTTGCCGGCCGTCGTCGCCACGCGCATCACCCACACCCGGCGCTCACCGCTGCGCCATACGTTCACCTACCGCAGCAGTTCGTGGCTCATCGACGTCGACGAACCACCCCGGTTCCGTGGTCTGCTGCGCCTGGCCGCCGACGTCCGTTCCGCCGACCATTTCCCGGAGCCGATGCGGCCCGGGCAGTCGCTGCGGCAGCGACTCGACAACCATCTGCGCGGCGCGGGCGTCACACCCGCCGACGGCCCGGTGTGCGCCCTGCTCTCACCTCGCGTCGCCGGATACACGTTCAATCCGCTCAGTGTTTTCTGGTGCCACCACGCCGACGGCACCCTCGCGCATGTGGTGGCCGAGGTGCACAACACCTATGGCGAGCGCCACTGCTACATCGTGACGCCCGACGCCGACGGCCGTGCGGAGGTGGACAAGGAGTTCTACGTCTCACCGTTCCACGACGTCTCCGGTCGCTATCGGCTACGCGTCCCCGAGCCGGATGGCCAAGGCCGCGTAGCGGTCTCGATCATCCTCGACCGTCCGGGAGCCGAACCCTTCGTCGCCGCCCTGACCGGACATGCCCGCCCGGCGACCACCCGCGCGATCGTCGGAGCCCAACTGCACACGCCGCTCGCCCCGCTCGTCGTCTCCGCCCGAATCCGGCTGCAGGGCATCGGATTATGGGCTCGCCGACTTCCCGTCCAACCGCGCCCCGATCATCCCGTTCATTCCACTCTCGCCTCCACCGCGACGAAAGGACACCGATGAGCACCCACATCCATCGGCCCGACGACTCCGAGGTCACCCCACCCGACGCCGGACGCTGGCCCGACGCCGCCGCGATCCCCACCGGCCGATCCGCGCGGGTCCGCGGC
Organism: Gordonia sp. YC-XJ4; assembly: GCF_059511865.1. Lineage (NCBI taxonomy): Bacteria > Bacillati > Actinomycetota > Actinomycetes > Mycobacteriales > Gordoniaceae > Gordonia > Gordonia sp. YC-XJ4. The sequence continues at coordinate 326,402 of NZ_CM183447.1, read as the reverse complement.
GCCGCGGCGTCCTGGCTGTTCCGGCACGCCACCGCCGGGCTCGACGTGCGCATCGAGTATCCGGACGGCACCCGCGGCGGCCGTCGCACCGACGATGTGCAGCCGCGCATGATCATTCGGCGCCCCACCGACTTCGCGCGCCGGGTCGGGTCTCACGGGTTGATCGGATTCGGCGAGTCCTTCATGGCCGGCGACTGGAGCACCGATGACCTCGTCGGCGTCCTCACCCCGTTCGCCTCTCGGGTCGCGCGGCTGGTCCCCCGACCCCTACAGGCGCTGCGCCGGGTGGTGCTGCCGAAACATCCCGAGGACGAAGAGAACACGACGGCCAACACCCGCTCCAACATCTCGCGCCACTACGACCTGTCCAACGAGTTGTTCGCCACCTTCCTCGACGAGACGATGACGTATTCGAGCGCACTGTTCGCCGACCCCGGGGTCTCGGCCGAACATGCCGTGCTGCATCCACTTTGGGATGATCTCGCCGATGCCCAGCGCCGCAAGGTGGACCGGCTGCTCGATCTCGCCGGTGTCGGGGAGGGCACGCGCCTACTCGAGATCGGAACGGGCTGGGGCGAACTGTGCCTGCGCGCCGCGGCCCGGGGGGCCACGGTCCGTTCGGTCACCCTGTCCTCCGAGCAGCGCGAGCTGGCGTTGCGTCGCGTCGCCGACGCCGGCTTCGCCGACAAGGTGCAGATCGATCTCCTCGACTACCGCGAGGTCGACGGCACCTACGACGCCGTCGTGTCGGTCGAGATGATCGAGGCCGTCGGTGAAAAGTATTGGCCGACATACTTCTCCACCATCGACCGCGTCCTCGCGCCCGGCGGGAAGGTCGCGATCCAGGCCATCACCATGCCGCACGATCGCATGCGCGCCTCCCGCCACACCTACACCTGGGTGCACAAGTACATCTTCCCCGGCGGTCAGCTCACCTCGCTGCCCGCGCTGCGCGCCGTCACCGACAAGCACACGACGCTGCGGCTGACCGACTCGCTGTCGATGGGCGCGCACTACGCCGAAACGCTGCGGCTCTGGCGCGAACGCTTCGATTCCCGTCGGCGCCGGATCGCCGACCTCGGCTTCGACGCCACCTTCATGCGGATGTGGCAGTTCTATCTCGCCTACTCCGAGGCCGGATTCCGGGCGGGGTACCTCGACGTCCACCAGTTGTTGTTCACCCGCAGCTCGGCCGGCACGGCTCCCCGGGAGCGGCCATGACCGGTTGGTCGGGATTTCTCGTCCTGACGCTGTCGTCGCTGGTCCTGCTCGCGGTGATGCAGGCGGTCACCTTCGCGATCGGCTATCGGATCGGGCGTTTCAACGTCGTCGACGTCACGTGGGGCCTCGGATTCGTCGCCGTCGCCTGGTTGTCGCTGATCCTCGGCGGCGGTGACCCCACGCGCCGCTGGCTGCTGGCGCTCGGCGTGAGCGTGTGGGGGCTGAGACTGGCCTGGCACATGGTCGGCAAATCGAAGGGCAAGGGCGAGGACCCGCGCTACACCGAGATGCTGGAACGCTCGGGTGGCAACGGTTTCGCGGTCGTCGCGCGCAAGATCTTCGCGACGCAGGGGGCCGCGCAGTGGTTCGTGTCGCTGCCGATCCAGGTGTCGGCGGTCGCCGGCCCCACCCCCGCACTCGCATGGATCGTCGGCGGCCTCGGCATCGCGCTGTTCACGCTCGGGCTGTGCTTCGAGGCGATCGGCGATGCGCAACTGCGCGCCTTCAAGGCCGACCCCGCCAACAAGGGCGCGATCATGGATCGCGGACTCTGGGCGTGGACGCGTCACCCCAACTACTTCGGCGACGCGTCGGTGTGGTGGGGCATCTGGCTGCTGGCGGCGACATCGGGGGCGATGACCACCGGTCCCACGCTCGTCCCGTGTCCCGGCGTGCTCACCGTCCTGTCACCGGTGGTGATGACCTACTTCCTCGTATTCGCCACCGGCGCCCGGTTGCTGGAGAAGTCGATGAGCACGCGACCCGGCTATCCCGAGTACCAGCAACGCACCTCGTACTTCTTCCCGCTGCCGCCCTCGTCGACGCCAACGGCCGACTCCCGCGCCACGCCATGACCGCCGGGTTGGCGGTGGCCCGGCCGTCAGGCCGCACGATGACACAGCCGGCAGGCCTCCCGATGACCCGGCCGGCAGGCCTCCCGATGACCCGGCCGGCAGGCCGCCCGATGACACAGCCGGACGGCCGCCCGGTGTCACCGTTGCTCGGCCCGTCGGCGACCGCACCGGGAGATCTCCGGGCGAGCCGGACACCCGAATCGTTGAGTGGCCCCCTGCCGCGGGTTAGGGTGATCGGCGATGAGATCAGAGGCGTCGAGGTGACGGCAACCGACGGCCGCGAGGACGCGGCACTGCCGGATCTGCTGGCGCGGATCGCCGACGGCGACTCGGCGGCCTTCGCCGAGTTCTATGACCGGACCGGGGATCGCGTGTACGGCATGGTCCTTCGCGTTCTGCGCGATCCGGGATACAGCGAGGAGACCACGCAGGAGGTGTTCCTGCAGGTGTGGCGGTCGGCCGACAAGTTCGATCCGGCGGCCGGGTCGGCGCTGAGCTGGTTGATCACCCTGGCGCACCGACGCGCGGTCGACCGGGTGCGCTCCGAGGTCGCCGGCGATCGGCGGGAGACCACCTACAGCCAGGCCACGGCGACGATCAGCTTCGATCAGGTCGCCGACGCCGTCGAGGTCCGCGAGGCACGTGAACGCGTCATCAACTGCCTGGGCAGTCTCACCGACATCCAACGCGAGTCGGTGTCGCTGGCCTATTACCGCGGGCTGACGTACCGGGAGGTCGCCGAGCAGCTCTCGGTCGCACTGCCGACGATCAAGTCGCGCATCCGGGACGGTTTGGCGCGTCTGCGGGAATGCCTGGGGGATCGGGATGTCTGACGACGAGTTGCTCGCGATGGCGCCGCTGATGGGACTCGATGCCCTGTCGCCGGCAGAACTGGACTCGGTCCGACGCCGGCGTGCGCAGGCCGACGACGCGGTGCGCGCGGAGTTCGACGCGCTCGTGGCCGCGACCCGGGAGACGATGGCCGCGGTCAGCGCGTCGACCGCCATGACCCCGCCCGCCGAGCTGCGTGACCGACTGTTGGCTGCGGCCACGGCCGAGGCCCGCGAGGCCGCCCACCCGACCACCGCCGGTGTCCGCGAGATCCGCCCGCGATCGACCGACGACCCCGCACGCTCGGATGCCCCGGAGTCCGTCGCGTCGGGCGGTGCCGCGGCCGCTCCCGACGTCACCCGGACCGGACGTCGGATTGCCTATCTCGCCGCTGCCGCGGTGGTCGCCGTCGCGGTCGGGGCCATCGGGTGGGCGATCGGCAGTGGACTGTCGAGCAAGACCACCACCGAACAGCCCACCGCCGCCAAGGTGTTCAGCGCCAAGGACGTTCGGACGAGCTCCGGGTCGGTGGCCACCGGTCGGGCGTCGGTGACCTACTCCGAGCGCGCCGACGCGGCGGTCCTCGTGATGAACGACGTGCCACCACCTCAGCCCGGCACCGTCTATCAAATGTGGCTACTCGGCCCGCAGGGCGCCACCCTGGCCGGCACGATGACCGACAAGGACGTCGCACCCTCGACGACTGCGGTCATCCCCCATATCGGCGACGCGACGGCGCTGGGCTTCAGTGTCGAACCCGCCGCCGGCGCAACGTCTCCCGGTTCGATCGTCGCCGAGCTCCCGCTGCGCTGATCATGGCGCCCAGACCGGCTCACGTCCTCTCGGTGACGGGAGCCGGCGCAGCCATGGGTTCCTCACCTATTGACAGAACACCGGGCTGGCACAACACTTGTTGCAACAGGTGCGCAGAGTTGCGCACAGAGCAACACTGTGACCCGCCGTCCGTAGGGGCTCGCGCACGTCCACGCGCCCGTGCGAGCCCTGACCGCCACCGTGGGCGCGTCCCACGCACTCGTTCGTGTTCGCAGTCTCGTCATGTTCATCCCGTCTTTCGTCACCCCCGTCTTCGTCATCAGTCGTGAGAACACCATCCACCAACGCGGAGAGGCCACTTCACGTGAGCACCACCGATCAATCCGTCTCGTCGGACACCTTTTCATCACCGCTTCTGGGCGAGGCCCAACTGTTCACCGCCGGGCGGTGGCATCACGCCGCCGACGGCGGTACCCGCGAGATCATCGACCCCGCGCTCGGTGAGAGCTTCATCCGGGTCGACGAGGCCACCCCCGAGGACGTGACCGCGGCGATCGCGGCCGCCCGCACCACCTTCGACGACGGCCGGTGGCCGGCCACCCCGGTCGCCGAACGCGCCGCACTGCTACGCCGCATCGCCGATCTCCTCGTCCGGGACAAGGCCGAACTCGCCCGCATCGAGACCCTCGACACCGGAAAAACACTGGCCGAGAGCGAGATCGACATCGACGACGTCGAGTCGGTTTTCCGCTATTACGCAAGTCTGGTGGAGACCGAGGCCGATCGGGCCGTCGACACCGGGGTGCCCGGGGTGATCAGTCGGGTGGTGCGCGAACCGATCGGGGTCTGTGTGCTGATCGCACCGTGGAACTATCCACTTCTGCAGATCTCGTGGAAGATCGCCCCTGCGTTGGCCGCCGGTTGCACAATGGTCGCCAAGCCCAGCGAGGTCACCCCGCTGAGCACCATCGCGTTCGTCCGGTTGTGCGAGGAGGCCGGTGTGCCTGCAGGTGTGCTGAATCTCGTTCAGGGAGCCGGTTCGTCGCTGGGTGCCGCACTCACCGACACCGACGAGGTCGATTTCATCTCGTTCACCGGCGGGCTCGCCACCGGGCGGATCATCTCCGAGACCGCCGCGCGTCACGTCACCAAGGTCGCCGTCGAACTCGGCGGAAAGAACCCGCACATCGTCTTCGCCGACGCCGACTGGGACTCGTCGGTCGAACAGGTACTCGCCGGGGTGTTCCTGCACTCGGGCCAGGTCTGTTCGTCAGGAACGCGCCTCATCGTCCACGAATCGATCGCCGACGACTTCGTCGACGCCCTCGTCGCCCGGGCCGACCAGATCGTCATGGGCAACGGGCTCGACCCGGCCGCCAAGACCGGTCCCCTGGTGTCACAGACCCAGCTGGACAAGATGAACGCCCACGTCGCGTCGGCCATCGCCGAGGGCGCACAGTTGCGCTGCGGCGGTGGACATCCCGAGCGTGAGGGACTCGCACCCGGCGGATACTGGTTCGCGCCCACCATCTTCGACCACTGCGATCGCACGATGTCGGTGGTCCGCGACGAGACCTTCGGGCCGATCCTGACCGTCGAGCGATTCACCACCGAGGAGCAGGCACTCACCCTCGGCAACGACACCGATTACGGGCTGGCGGCCGGGGTGCGCACCTCCGACGCCGCGCTGGGCGAACGCATGGTGCGCGCGCTGCGCCATGGGACGGTGTGGCTCAACGACTTCGGCTACTACACCCCGGCAGCCGAATGGGGCGGATTCGGGAAGTCCGGCAACGGACGTGAACTCGGCCCCACCGGTCTCGCGGAATACCAAGAGACCAAACATATCTGGCACAACACCGCGCCGTCGGCGTCGCAGTGGTTCACTCCGCACGAGGATGATCAACAGAAGGACGATCAATGAGTACAGCTCCCACTGGTGCGCCGAAGGATTCGGCGGACGAATCGTACGGCCTGTCCGACTTCGGCTACAAGGAGTCCCTCGACCGCTCCATCGGCAAGTTCGCCAGCTTCGCCGCGGGCGTCAGTTACATCTCGATCCTCACCGGCCCTTCCAGCTGTTCTACGTCGGTTTCGGCAACGCCGGACCGGCCTATCTGTGGTCGTGGCCGATGGTTTTCGTCGGACAGCTCTGCGTCGCACTGTGTTTCATGGAGCTCGCCGCGAAGTATCCGGTGGCCGGATCGGTCTACAACTGGGCCAAGCGACTCGGCAGCCAACGCGTCGGATGGTCGGCGGGCTGGTTGATGTTCACCGCATCGGTGGTCACCCTCGCGGCGGTCGCCCTTGCGATGCAACTCAATCTGCCTCGACTGTGGAGCGGCTTCCAGATCTACGGCAGCGGTGACGATGCCACGGACTACGCGGTCAATGCGGTCATTCTCGGCGCGATCCTCATCGCACTGACCACGGCCATCAACGCCTGGAGCGTACGACTGATGTCATTGATCAACTCCGTCGGTGTATTCGTCGAGCTGATCGCCGCGGTGTTGATCGCGATCATTCTGGCCTGCAACATCACTCGTGGTCCGCAGATCTTCTTCTCCACCAACGGCTACGGCGCAGGCGAGAGCAGCGGCTATCTCGGTGCGTTCCTGGTCGCGTCGCTGGCCTCCGGGTACGTGATGTACGGATTCGACACCGCGAGTTCGCTCGGTGAGGAGACCGTCGAACCCCGCCGAACCGCACCCAAGGCGATCCTGCGCGCCATTCTCGCCTCGTTCGTCATCGGTGGTGCCATCCTGGTATTCGCGATCATGGCCGCGCCGAACCTGTCCGATCCGAAACTCGGTGACGCGTCCGGCGGCCTGCAGTACATCGTCGAGCAGGTGATGTGGGGGCCAGCGAGCAAGGTCTTCCTCGTCGCGATCGTCGTCGCGGTCTTCGTCTGCTCATTGGCGGTGCACACCGCGGCCATTCGGCTGATGTTCGCGATGGCCCGCGACAATGCCCTGCCCTTCGGCGAGAAACTCGCCAAGGTGGATCCCGTCCGGCAAACTCCGGTGATCCCGTCGCTGGTCATCGGGATCGTCGCCGTCCTCATTCTCGTCATCAACGTCGGTCAGCCCAAGATCTTCACCGTGCTGACCTCCATCGCGATCATCATGATCTACCTGGCCTATCTCCTCGTCACCGGGCCGTTGCTGGCCAAGCGGTTTCGCGGGGAGTGGCCGCCGAAGGACCTCGCCGAGGGCGGATACTTCACCATGGGCCGGTGGGGCCTGCTGGTGAACATCGTCGCCGTGGTCTGGGGTGTGGGCATGGCACTCAACCTGGCGTGGCCACGCTCGGAGATCTATGGCGAACCCTGGTACAACACCTGGGGCGCCTTCGTCTACATCGGCATCATCTTCGGCGTCGGTTTCGTCTGGTACCTCACCGTCGGCCGTCGCCACATCGGTGTACTCGAATCCCATTCCACCGCAACAAGGCTGCCCACCGCCGACGAGATCGGCGGCGGACTGTGAGCGACTGTTCTGCCGGTCGTATCCCGCCTCGTCATATCACCCCCGAAAGGATCTGAGCACGCTCATGACCTCTTATGACTACGTCATCGCCGGTGGCGGGACCGCCGGATGTGTGCTCGCCGCACGCCTTTCCGAGGATCCGGCCGTCACGGTCTGCCTGATCGAGGCCGGGCCCAGCGACGTCGACGATCCCAACATCCTGGTACTCAAGGAGTGGATGCACCTGCTCGACTCCGGGTACGACTGGGATTATCCGGTCGAACCACAGGAACGCGGGAACAGCTTCATGCGGCACGCCCGCGCCAAGGTGCTCGGCGGGTGTTCCTCGCACAACTCGTGTATCGCGTTCTGGCCGTTGGCCCAGGGGTTGCGTGACTGGGAGGCGGCCGGCGCGACCGGCTGGGGACCGGACGACGTGCTGCCCTACGTCTCCCGCGTCGAGAACAACGTCGCCGACGGCGACTACCAGGGCTATCCGCACGGTCACGACGGACCGGTCCGATTGCGCGATGTCCCGCCGGTCGATCCGTGCGGCCAGGCTGTCCTCGACGCCGCCGCGAAGGTCGGTCTACCCACCGTGCAGTTCAATCGCGACCAGTGGCATCTCAACGGCGCCGGATGGTTTCAGATCAACGCGAACGAAGCCGGCGAGCGCATGTCGACCTCACACGCCTACCTGCATCCCATTCTCGGCACCCGCCCCAACCTCACCGTGCTCACCGACAGCTGGATCAGCGAGATCCTGATCGACGACTCGCTGCGCGCCACCGGTGTGCGATTCCAACGACCCGACCTCACCGGATACGACGAAGTGACGGCCGACCGCGAGGTGATCGTCACCGCCGGTGCCATTGACACTCCGAAACTGTTGATGCTCAGCGGGATCGGCCCGGCCGAGCATCTGCGCGAGATGGGCGTGACCGTTCGCGTCGACTCCCCCGGGGTCGGCGAGAACCTCGACGACCACGTCGAGGGACTGGTGTTCTGGGAGGCCTCTCGCCCGATGGTCACCGACTCCACCCAGTGGTGGGAGATCGGATTGTTCACCACCACCCAGGAGGGATTGGACCATTCGGATCTGATGATGCACTACGGCAGTGTGCCCTTCGACATGAACACCCTGCGCTGGGGCTATCCGACCACCGAGAACGGATTCTGCTTGACCCCCAACGTCACCCAGGGCCGATCACGCGGGACCGTTCGTCTGCGGTCACGGGATTTCCGGGACCGGCCCAAGGTCGACCCGCGTTACTTCACCGATCCCGACGGCCACGACGAGCGCGTCATGCTCGCCGGCGTCAAGCTCGCCCGCCGCATCGCCGAGCAGTCACCGCTGCGGGAATGGGTGGCCCGCGAACTCGCCCCGGGCCCCGACGTCACCTCCGACGACGAGATCATCGATTACTTCCACAAGACCCACAACACCGTCTACCACCCGGCCGCCACTGCGCGAATGGGTGCCGCCGACGACCCGATGGCGGTGCTCGATCCGACCCTGAAGGTCAAGGGTGTCACCGGTTTACGGGTCGTGGACGCCTCGGCGATGCCCAACCTGCCGATCGTCAACCCCAACATCACGGTGATGACGATGGCCGAGAAGTGCGCCGACCTGATCCGGTCCGGTACCTGAGTGATGGCCGGGGCCGAGGACTCCGACACCGTCGAATTCCTGGGAGCCCATTCACCTTTCCAGGAACTGGCCGACGATGAGCTGGCCCGGATCGCCGCGGGCGCGAGCGTCCGTCGATTTCGCGCCGGGGAGGTCATCGCCGAATACGGTCACGGCTCCGCGGATGCGGTGTTCATGGTGCGCGCCGGACGGGTAGAGCTGACGGCTCCTGGGGCAGAACTCGATCGCCCGGAGGTGTTCGAAACCCTGGGCCCTGGAGCATTGTTCGGCTACATACCACTCATCATCGGCAGTGAGGCACGGTTCGTCGCGCGTGCTGCCGAGCCGGCGTCGGCGATCGCATTGCCTGCCGACGAGGTGCGGGCCGTGCTCGGCAGAAGGTCGGGACTGACCTTCCTCGCCGAGTCGGCCTGGCAGTCCATCTCCGCCCGACCCGCACCCACCGCGGGCTGGTCGTCGACGACGCGGGTGTCGTCGTTGATCCGTGACGCTCCGGTGTTCGTCACTCCCCACACCCCCGTCGTCGAGGCGGTGCGTGCGATGGGTGCAGCCGGCCAATCGTGTGCGCTCATCGAGTTGCCCGACGGCACACTGGGAATCGTCACCGAGAGCGACGTCACCCACCGCGTCGTCGGTGCCGGACGGTCACCGGATGTGCCGGTCGCCGAGGTGATGACCGCACCGGCGCGCTCCGTCGACGCCGGACGCTACGCGATCACCACCTGGCTGGAGATGTTGGAGGCCGGCGTTCGTCACATGCCGGTGTGTTCTCCCCGTGGCCGCGCCATCGGGGTATTGGAGGAGACCGATCTGCTGGTCGCCGCGAGCCGTGGCGGCTCACTGCAGCGACGGATCGCTCATGCCACCGACGCCGCCGCACTCGCATCGGCAACCCAGGCCATGCCACGTTTGGCCGATGACCTCGTGAGCGCGGGCCTCGATGCGGAATCCACGTGCGGTGTGCTGTCGTTGATCATCGACACCACTGCCCGCCGTGCCGTCGAACTCGCGCTAGAGGATCACCCCGACTTGTCGGGCTTCGCCTGGATCACCCTGGGTAGCGTGGCGCGGCGGGAGGCGATGCCGTCCTCCGACGTCGACTCGGCTCTCAGCTGGATCGACGACGGCGACCGTTCGGCGGACGAGTTCCGTGCGCTGGCCCGCCGCACACACACGATCCTCGACGACTGCGGTCTGCCCGCCGACACCAATGGTGCCGTGGCCTTCTCGCCGAGTTTCTCCCGCTCCTGCGACGATTGGTTGCTCGCAGCACGACGATGGTTGTCAGCACCACTCGCCGATCACGGGCTCATCATGTCGTCGCTGCTCATCGACGGCCGCGTCATCCTCGGCCCCGAGAGCCTGCACACCGCACCCTCGGCGTTCTCGTCGATGCCGGCCGACCATCCCGAAGCCCTACGCCTGCAACTGCTCAACGCGCTGTCGCTGCGGCCGCGCGTACGGAGCCTGCGTGACGTCCTGTCCCGTCGCGGCGGGACCGTTGACCTGAAGGCGCACGTCATCGCACCCATCGTGAACCTCGCACGCTGGGCCGGCCTGACTGCGGGGATCACCTCGGCTCCCACCCCTGCGCGCCTGCACAGCGCCGTCGACGTCGGCGCACTCACCTCCGCCGAAGCCTCACTGCTGCATGAGGTTTTCGCCATGACCCAACGCCTGCGGCTTCGTCACCAGATCACCCAGCTCCGCGCCGGCCACACTCCCGGCGACGTCATCGTCCTCAGCGATCTCAGCCCCTTGGAACGCAGCATGCTCAGCGAAGGCGTTCGCGAGATCAGCGACATCCAGCGCCGGGTCCGCACCCGGATCACGGTGCCCCTCAACTGACTTGCTACTCCCGCTCCAACTGTCGAGCACTCTCCCCCCGATCCGCGAGAGCCGTTCCCCGATGCTCGACAACCCCTCTCCCGATGCTCGGTAGCCTTTCCCCCCGCTCGATAGCCTTTCCCCCCGATGGTCGAGACCCCTGTGCTCGATAGTCTTTCCCCCGATGGTCGAGACCCCTGTGCTCGATAGTCTTTCCCCCCGATGGTCGAGGTGCACGGCGCCCCCGGCGCCGGGCCTCGAGACCCGGTGAGACAACAAGCGTCCCAACCACATCGAGAGCAAGACAAACGAAAAACCGCACCGCCTACCACACCCCACCGACAGAAAACTTCCGCCAGCCCACCCCCGAAACCCGTTGTCCACAAACACCTTTGCCTCCCTACAACCATCGAACACCCTTGCCTTAATTCAAACGTTCGAGTACGATGGAGCCATCACACCGATCAGCCACTGGGGAGGGGCCCATGATCGAATCCGCCGAAGCTCTTGACGCCGAGGCGATCTTCGCCGACATCGTCAGCCAACTCAGCGACCTGCAATGGAATCCGGAGATGACCGGGCCACAGGCTTTCGGCGCGATGAAACAAGTCCTGTTGTTGCGGAACCTGGTTGATCACCACGCCACCACCCTCACCGGCGAACTGGATCGTCTGGGCGTGGCCGATCACAAGACCACCCGACTGCGGGAGTTGTTGATCAGCATGGGTTACGCACCCGCCGTCGCAGGTCGGTATGTGCGGGTCGCCGCCACCACCGATGTGGATCTGTTGTTGGCACATGCCGCGGACGGGTCCATCTCCTCCGAACACGCCGATGCCATCGTCCGCGGGTTGGCGCACATCGACACCCGATGCCCCGAACCTATGGACACCGTGCAACGGTGTGAATACCTGCGGAAGCTGCTGTCGCACTACTTTGCCGGTTTCACCCCCGCCGAGATCACCACCTACGCGCGGCAGTTGGGTAACGAGTTGGCGGCCGAAACACCGGGCGGGTTACCGGCCGCGGAGGACAAGACGATCAACTCCTACACCGACCGCATCACCGACGACGGACGACTGGAAATCTCGGCGAACCTCGACATCGTCGCCGGCGAGAAAACCCGAACGTTGATGGAAACCTTGTCGGCGCCCAAGCCCCAGCCCGACGGGTCGCCGGATCCGCGGACACCCGAACAGATCTGCGCGGCCGCGTTCGAAACGATCGTGGAGTTGGCGGCACAAGGCCTGGCGGACACCACCTTCTCGGCGAAACCGACCAACGGCCTGTTGTGGACCTGGTCGGCGGACAACCCGGCACTCGGCGGGGATTTGCAGAACATGGGTGCGATCACCGAAGCCACCGCGAAACTGTTGTCGTGTGACACCACGATCATGCTCGATCCCAACGGGGTACCGCTCAGTGTTGGGGAGGCGAAACGCTTCTTCACCCCCGGCCAGCGCAAAGCGTTGTTGGTGCGTGATCGCGGATGCATCAAATGCGGTGCGCACGCCGGACGCTGCCAAGGACACCACCTCGAGCATTGGGCCGATGGTGGGCCCACCGACCTCGACAACGGCTGCCTCCTCTGCAGCAGCTGCCACGACGATGTGCACCACCACGGGTGGGACATCATCATGGGATTCGACCGGCACCCCTGGTTGATCCCACCCGCCAGCATCGACCCGAAACGACGACCGATACCGTCGTATCACCGACGCACCATGCGACTCGACGATACCGCGGCCTGACCTACGCTGCCCCACAACCTGATTCCCCGCACCCGGCCCGGCCGGGACCGCATCTGTTGTTTGAGAACTCCATAGAGAATTCCCCACCCCCGATGGTCGAGGTGTCGTGCCCGTGGCCCGGAATCCCTTCGGCACACGGGGTCTCGAGGCTCGTCGCTGGCGCTCCTCGGCACCTCGACCATCGGATGGGAAGGGCGTCAGCATCCTTCGATGGCAAGTCGTCTTTCCCCGATGGTCGAGGTGCGAGCCGCGTGCGGCGAGCCTCGAGACCACCTGCGGCAGAGCTTGAAACGAACCACCGTGGCCCGGATACTGATCGGTGCAACAGGTCTCGAGGCCCGGCGCCCGGGGCGCCGTTCACCTCGACCAGCGGGAGGGAAGGCCATCAGGCGGGGAGGGCGTCAGCATCCGATCGTCAGGCGGGAAGGGCGCGAGCATCCGTCGACGACGAGTCGCCTTCCCTCCGCTGGTCGAGGTGCGAGCCGCGTGCGGCGAGCCTCGAGACCGCCTGTGCGGGAGCTGGAATCGGCGCACACGCTCATCGCAGGAGCCCGCGCACCGCATCGATGGTGTCGGCGAGATCGGCGGTCTTGTCGGGGCGGTACCGCAGGACGCGGGCGAATCGGAGGGCCACCCCGCCCGGATACCGCGAACTGCGTTGTACACCATCGAGTTCGATCTCGACGACGATCTCGGGGCGCAGGTAGACCGTCCACGAATCGCGGTGGTCTTCGTGTTTCGGGAACTCCTCGGTCTGCCACTGGAGCAGTTTGTCGGTGAGTCCCTTGAAGGTCTTGCCGACCATCACCGGCGGACCCCCATCGGGATCACGCGCTCCCAGATGGATGTTCGAGAGGTATCCGGTCCTGCGCCCCGACCCCCATTCGGCGCCGAGGACGACGAGGTCGAGGGTGTGCACCGGCTTCACTTTTTGCCAGGCCTTGCCCCGTCGACCGGCCGCGTACGGTCCCGACAACGACTTCACCATGACTCCCTCGTGACCGGCGGCCAATGCGGCCTCGAGGGTTTGCCGGGCCTGCTCGGGCGTCGGATTGCGTACCGATGTGATCCGCAGATGCGGCGCAAACGAATCCAGCGCGTCGAGCCGCTCGACGAGGGGCCGGTCGATCAGATCCTCGCCGTCGAGGTGGAGACAATCGAAGAAGAACGGTCGCAACAACCGCGGACCACTGTCGACCCCGGCGTCCTCCTCCACCATCGACCCGAACCGACTCATCGTCTCCTGGAACGGGCGAGGCCGGCCGTCGTCGAACAGGGTCAGGGTCTCGCCATCGAGGATCACCGATCGTAGCGGCAGCTCCCGCACTGCGGCAACGAGATCCGGTACCCGTGCCGTCACGTCGTTGAGGGTGCGGGTGAACACGGCCACCTCATCACCGTCGCGATGCACCTGGATGCGGGCTCCGTCGAGTTTGTGGTCGACGACGAGATCCGGTCCGAGGCTGGCCAACGCCGAGTCGAGATCCTCCGCGGGTGTCGCCAGCATCGGCGACACCGCCCGCCCCACCTGCAGACCGATGCCCTCCAAGACGGCACGGCCACCGTCGATCGCCGATGTCGCGGTCTCCGACAGTGATCCGGTGAGCATGTGCGCTCGACGGACCAGGGGCGCAGGTTGCTCGGACACGGCGATGATCGCCTCCACCATCACACCGGCGAGCGCGCCCTGCCGCAGTTCGCCGGTGAGCAACCGGAGCAAGAAGTCCTGTTCGTCGGCGGTGGCGCGGCCGAAGAGGTTGCCCAGCAACTCCGCTCGGGCAGCCACCGACCCGGCTCCCGACGTCGTTGCCAACCGGGTGAAGGTGTCGTCGACCTCTGACACCGTCAGCAGCGACTCCTCGTCGGGGATGGGCGCCACATCGATTCCTCGCACGGTGCGCCAGCCGATTCCGAGGCGGCCCTGCGGGATCTCACCCGACAACCACGCCACCACAAGACCCACCTCGTCGGCGGCGGTGGCGAGGAGTTCGCGGAGCACAGCGGTTTTCGCGGTGCGTGAGCGGGTCGCCGCAACCGCGGCCGACGCCTGCACCACCGACGACAAACGCATCATTGTCCCCGGGTTTCCGGTGGGAGGTCGAGCGCGGACGGATCGTAACCAGGCGGCGCGGACTCCGGATGCGCCTGCAGGTAGGCGCGCAGCGCATCCTCGAGTGAGGCGAAGATGTGGTCGGGATTCAACTCGGCGAGTATCCCATCGGTGCGCAGTGTCTGCTGCAACTCGGGATCGACACCGGCGAGCGCGAAATGCGCACCGCGGGAATGGATATAGCCGATCAGGTCGGTGAGTACCGTTGACGCCGAATAGTCGACGTCGGTCATCGCCGACGCGTCGAGCACCAGCCACCGCACCGGGTCCGGCGCCTGCTTGACCAGATGCATGACGTCGTCGGAGAAACGACCGGCGTTGGCGTAGAACAGCTCCGCGTCGTACCGGAACACGATCAGGCCCGGCAGCGACTGACTGCCCGGCGTCGCCGACTCGTACCGCGGCCGGCCGCCACCGCTGACGCCCAGCACGAAACGTTCGGGCCGGTATTGGCGTCGAACCAGTTCGAGCAGCGAGACCACCATGGACGCGACGATACCGACCTGCACACCGAACACGACGACGATGACCGCGGTGAGTACCGCGATACCGAACTCGACCCGCCGAACCCGCCAGATCCGCACGAACCCGTGGACGTCGATGAGACGCAGCGCGATCAGGAACACGATCGCCGCCAGCACCGCATGCGGCAGACGGGCCAGCACACCGGTGGCGAATACCACCACCAGCAACGCGATCACCGCCATCGTCAGATTCGCGACCTGGGTGCGGCCGCGTTGGTCGTCGAGGAGTTGCGTCTTGGTGGGACTGCCGTTGACGACGAAGGTGCCGGAGAAGCCCGCCAACAGATTGGCCCCCGACAGCCCGAGGACGTCACGGTTGATGTCGGCGTTCTGCCCGTGCCGCTGCGCGAAGCTGCGTGCGGTCGCAGCGCTCTGGGCGAGAATAACCAGCGCACAGCCGAATGCGACAGTGGTGGCCTTCGCGATCTCCCCCAATCCCATTCCTCCCGAGCCCATTCCGCCCGGCCATCCGAAGGACGGGAGGCCACCGTGGACCGAGCCGACCACCGGAACGCGCTCGGACCATCCGAAGGCCGCGACGGCGACGATCGACCCGATGACCACCACGACGGCGGCCGGGAAACGGGGCATCAGGCGCCCGCCCGCCAGCAGCGCGACCAAGGTGACCGCGGCAAATCCGACCGCTCCCCAATTGATGTCGCCAAGATGGGTGAGGATCGCCCACCACCGCGACCAGATCGAGCCGTCAGTGCTCGACAGTCCCAGCATTGCGGGGACCTGGCCGGTCATGACGGTGACACCCGTGCCCGCGAGGAATCCGATGAGCACCGAGGTGGACAAGAAGTCGCCGAGGAATCCCAGGCGCAGCAACCGGGCCACCGCGAGCAGTCCACCGGTGACGATCGCGATCAGGCACGCCCACTGCAGCCACGCCTGCGAGTCCGGCACCAGCCCTGCCACACCGAGCCCGGCGATACCCGATGCCAGCAGCGCCGCGGTCGCCGAGTCCGCGCCGACGACCATCAGCCGGGACGAGCCGATCAGCGCGAACACGATCGTCGGCAGGATGATCGTGTACAGACCGGCAACCACCGGCACATGCGCGATGGCGCTGTAGCCCATCGATTCGGGGATCGCCACGGCCGCGAGGGTGCATCCCGCGACCAGGTCGGCCCGCAGCCACGAGCGCTGATAGCCGGCCAATGCCGGCGGAACCAGCCGCGTCAGCGCTCCCCGCTTCATCCCGTCAGGCTAGTGGTTTGCGGACCGAAATCGGTGGCAGGCGCCCGGCACAACATTGCTCGATCCGACAAGTCGGACGGCCTCGGAAAAGGCCGCCTCCGATGCGGTTGACATCGTCTGCCATAGACCGCACACTTGTTGCATCACGTGCGCGGTGTTGCGCATAGTGCAACTACAGACGTTGATGCGGTAGCTGGGGTGGTTCGCGGAGCCCGCCCACCCGGCGCGCATATCCACATATCGATTCCCACGTGAAAATCACTGGCCAAGAGAGGCATTCATCTCCCATGACCGCAAACATGGTCGCGGGCGCCGCCGAGGCGGGAGCCGAATCCGACCGACTCGACCCGGCCGCCAGAGCGCTCCTCGACGAGCGCGTCGTCGGCGAGAGCCTGCCCGCCCCGTTCTACGTCGACCGGGAGTGGTTCAACCGCGACCTCGACGAGATCTTCGCCAAGCGGTGGATCTTCGTCGCCACCGAAGCCGAAATCGCCGAGCCCGGCGACTACCTCACAGTGAATCTCGGCCGCAGTTCGGTCATCATCGCCCGCGATGACGAGCAGGTCGTCCGTGCCCACCACAACGTCTGTCGGCACCGCGGCGCCCGGCTGCTCACCGACGACCACGGCAGCACCGGCACCATCGTCTGCGCCTACCATTCCTGGACCTACGGTATGGACGGCCGGCTGATGTTCGCCGACGCGCAGGCGCCCGGCTTCGACAAGAAGTGCTTCTCACTCCGGCCGGTCGCGCTCCGCACGATCGCCGGGCTGATCTTCATCTGCCTCGCCGACGAGCCGCCCGCCGACATCGACGAGGTCGCCGCGATCGTCACGCCCTACCTCGAACCCCACGGCCTCGGGAACGCCAAGGTCGCCAAACAGACCGATCTCATCGAGAACGGCAACTGGAAACTCACGATGGAGAACAACCGCGAGTGCTATCACTGCGGTGGGCATCCGGAACTGCTCAACGTGTTCTTCCCGATCTGGGGCTTCGCCGACTCCGACGCCATCCCCGAACGGCTCCGTCCCGCCACCGCCCGATATCGTCAGGCCACCGACGAGATGACCGACCTGTGGCGACGACGCGGACTACCCTATGATCGGATCGTTCAACTCGACACGCGCACAACCGGTTTCCACATCGAGCGTGAGCCGATGGATCTTGCCGGCGAATCGTTCACCCTCGACGGCACCGTCGCCTGCACCCGCCCGCTCGCCGACGCCCTTCCCGATCGCCGACTCGGTCGCCTCTCGATGCACCTGCAACCCAACATGTGGCTGCACATCACCGGCGACCACGCCGTGCTCTTCTCGGCCATCCCGCTCGCCCCCGACCAAACCCTGGTCCGCACCACCTGGCTGGTCCACGCCGACGCCGTCGAAGGCGTCGACTACGACCTCGACCGGCTGACCGGCGTCTGGGAGATCACCAACCAGCAGGACGCCGACCTCGTCGCCCTCGCCCACCAGGGCATCGCCGACCCCGCCTACCTTCCCGGCCCGTACGGCCCGTCCGAGGTCCAGGTCGAGGCCTTCATCAACTGGTACATCACCGCGTTGCGCACCACACTGGGCGTCACACATCAAGTGGCGCAACCGGTGTCACAGATTCCGGAGAGCGCCTGATGAGCGACGAACACCTTCTGGTCTGCGTCGAACGCACCCCGGCGACCCACGACATGACGACGTTCACCTTTCGCGCCGTCGAACCCCACACCTTCGTGTTCAACCCCGGACAGTTCCTCACCATCGGGGTCACCATCGACGGCCGCACCGTGCAACGCTGCTACAGCATCTCCTCACCGCCGACCCGCCCCGACACCCTGTCCATCTCGGTCAAACGCAAGACCGGCGGCCACGTGTCGAACTGGTTGCACGACAACATGACACCAGGCATGACGATGACCGCCAGCGGTCCCCTCGGCCGATTCAGCTACATGGGCAAAGGCGCCGAACGCTACCTGTTCATCTCCGCGGGTAGCGGGATCACCCCCATCATGTCGATGATCCGCGCCGCCACCGACGGCACCACCTCCGGGCCGTACCGCTCCGGCGAGCACACCGACATCGTGTTCATCCACAGCGCCCGCACCCTCGAGGACATCCCATTCCGGACCGAACTCGAACAACTCTCCGTCGCCCACCCCGGACTCGACGTGGCCTTCGCCCTCACCCGTGCACACCTCGACGACCCGTCGGCAACCGCTCCCCGGCGCCTCGACGCCGCCACCCTCCTACGCATGTGCCCCGACCTCGCCGACCGCGAGGTCTTCCTCTGCGGCCCCGGACAATTCCGCAGCGGCGTCCGGTCCGCGCTGATCGCATCCGGCGCCAGTCTCGCCCACATCCACGAGGAGAGCTTCGGTTTCGTCCTGCCCACGCCCACCGACGACGACGGCCCCGGCATCACCGTCGACTTCACCCGCCGCGCCCGCCGCGTCAACGTCACCGCGGGCAGCAGCATCCTCGCCGCCGCCGCGGCCGCCGGCGTCACCCTCCCCTCGACCTGCGGCGTCGGCCTGTGCGGCTCCTGCAAGGTCACCAAGGTCTCCGGCGACGTCGTCATGAACCATCAGGGCGGCATCCGCAACCGCGAGATCGAGCAGGGCAAGATCCTGCTCTGCTGCTCCGAACCCATCTCCCCCGTCGTCATCGATTTCTGAGGACACCATGACCCCCGACCCCGCTCGCTCCGCTCCCGGCGCCCAACCGACACGGCCCGCTCGCTCCGCTCCCGGCGCCGGCTCCACTCTGCCCGCTCGCTCCGCTCCCGGCGCCGGCTCCACTCGGCCCGCTCGCTCCGCTCCCGGCGCCGGATTACCCGAGCACCCCGACTTCCTCTGGCACAACCCCGAGCCCCAACCCACCTACGACGTCGTCATCGTCGGCGGCGGCGGTCACGGGCTCGCCACCGCCCACTACCTCGCCCACAATCACGGCATCACCAATGTCGCGGTCCTCGAACGTGGTTGGCTTGCCGGTGGCAACATGGCCCGCAACACCACCCTCATCCGTTCCAACTACCTGTGGGACGAGAGCGCAGGCATCTACGAACACGCACTGAAACTGTGGGAGGGTCTCGAAGAGGAGCTCGGATATCCGATCCTGTTCAGTCAGCGGGGCGTTCTCAACCTCGCACACACCGAGCAGGACGTCCGCGACTCCGTTCGCCGAGTCGAGGCCAACCGGCTCAACGGAATCGACGCCGATTGGCTCGACCCCAAGCAGGTCGCCGAAATCTGCCCGATCGTCAACACCTCCGCCGACATTCGTTATCCGGTCATGGGGGCGACCTTCCAGCCGCGCGGTGGGATCGCCAAACATGACTGGGTCGCTTGGGGATTCGCACGCAGCGCCAGCACCGCAGGCATCGACATCATCCAGAACTGCGAGGTCACCGGGTTCGAGACCACCGACGGCAAGGTGACCGCGGTCAACACCTCACGCGGGCGCATCGGGGCGGGCACCGTCGCCCTGTGCGCCGCCGGGCACACCTCCACTCTCACCGATCAACTGGGCTTCGGCTTGCCGCTGCAATCCCATCCGCTGCAGGCCCTCGTCTCCGAGCTCCTCGAACCCGTCCATCCGACCGTCGTCATGTCGAATGCGGTGCACGTCTACGTCTCCCAGGCCCACAAGGGAGAACTCGTGATGGGTGCGGGCGTCGACTCCTACAACGGCTACGGCCAACGCGGCGCGTTCCACATCATCGAACAACAGATGGCCGCCGCCGTCGAGCTGTTCCCGATCTTCGCCCGCGCCCGGCTGCTCCGGACCTGGGGCGGCATCGTCGACGTCACCCCCGACGCCTCCCCGATCCTCGGCGCCACCCCTTACGACAACCTCTTCGTCAATTGTGGTTGGGGCACCGGAGGATTCAAGGCCACCCCCGCTGTCGGCTGGTGCCTGGCCCACACCATCGCGACCGGCGCACCCCACCCGATCAACGCCCCGTTCACCATCGACCGGTTCACCACCGGTCGACTCATCGACGAGCACGGCGCGGCCGCCGTGGCGCACTAGTCCGCCGGCGCACCAGCGCAGACCATCGACTCCACACAAACCCGGAGAAGCCCATGCAACTGATTCCCTGCCCGCACTGCGGGCCGCGCGAGGAGACCGAGTTCCACTACGGCGCCGCCGCGGGCGTCGAGTATCCCGCGCAGCCGCAGACCCTCGACAACGACGAGTGGGCCGACTATCTGTTCTTCCGTCCGAACCCGAAAGGTGTTCTCGCCGAACGCTGGTGCCACAGCGCCGGTTGCCGACGGTGGTTCACCATCACCCGAGACACCGTGACCTACCGGTTCACCGGAACGCCGGTCGCCGCCCCGGTGTCGACCTCAGCTCCCGGGCCACGACGATGACCCACTCACTCACCGATCTCCGCACCCCCACCGGCGGCCGCCTCGACCGCACCCGACCCATCGACTTCGTCTTCGACGGCGTCACCTACACCGGCTACGTCGGCGATACGCTCGCCTCGGCACTGCTGGCCAACGGCGTCCGCACCATCACCAGCAGCGTCAATCTCGGTCGCGTCCGCGGGATCACCGGCTCGTGGTCGGTGGATGCCACCGCCCAGGTCGGGATCGACGCCCCCTACAGCGAACCGATGGTGCCGGCCACCATGATCGAACTCTGTCCCGGGCTCGTCGCGCACGGCGTCCCCGGATGGGGCAAGCTGTCCGCCGACATCGACACCGCCCGTTACGATTCGCTGCATCACCATCCCGAGGTGCTCGTCGTCGGCGCCGGTGCCGCCGGTCTGATGGCGGCGGTGATGGCCGCACGCGCCGGCGCGCGGGTCATGCTCGTCGACGAACGCCCCGAACCCGGGGGCGCCACCCCCGACGCCCCGTGGGTCGCCGACGCGGTCGCCGAATTCGACGCACACCCGCACACCACCCGACTCGTCCGCACCACCGCATTCGGTGGCTACGACGATGGCTTCGTGCTGGCGGTGGAACGCCGCACGGATCATCTCGGCGAGTCCTCTCTTCTCGGGGCAGCGACCCGGATCTCGAGGCAACGCGTGCACCGCATCCGAGCGAAACGGATCGTCATCGCGGCCGGTGCGCATGAGCGTCCGATCGTGTTCGGCACCAACGACCTTCCCGGCGTGATGCTCGCCGGAGCCGCCGCCGACTACCTGCACCGGTACGGGGTACTCGTCGGCCGAGAAGCCGTGGTGTTCACCGCCTGCGACTCCGCGTACGCCGACGCCTTCGACCTCGCCGAGTCGGGTGTGCACATCGCGGCCGTCGTCGACGTGCGGCCGCACGTCTCGTCGGATCTGCTCGAGCGCGCCACACATCTCGGTATCGACGTCCGCACCTCCGATGCGGTGGTGCGCGCCATCGGCGACGAGTCCGTCGAGGCCGTGGAGTTGCTCGACGGCACCATCATTGGCTGCGACACCGTACTGGTGTCGGGTGGTTGGAACCCGGCGGCGCACCTGTGGAGTCAGCTGCGGGGCGCCATCGCCTTCGACGCCGACGCCGCCGCCTTCCTGCCCACCGGCACCCTCCCGAATACCGATATTGCCGGTGCCGCAGCCGGACTGTTGACCACCGGCTCCTGTTTGACCGACGGCAGGCGGGCCGGTCTCACCGCGCTGCGTGCCCTCGGTGCGGTGCTGCCCGAGTACCGCGGTGTACCGCGCACCGCCGACCGCACCCCGGCCGCGACGGCCGTGTACTGGCATGTGCCGCAGTCGGAGCCGGAGTCGTCCTTCGTGGACCTGCAGCGCGACGCGACCGTCGCCGACGTCGAGCGAGCGGTCGGCGCGGGTATGCGGTCGGTGGAGCATGTCAAGCGCTACACCACCATCGGCACCGGCCACGATCAGGGCAAGACATCGGGGATCGTCGCCTCCGGCATCGTCGCCGAACTCCTCGGGATCGACGTCTCCGACGCCGGCACCACCACCTTCCGTCCGCCCTACACGCCGGTCTCGTTCGCCGCGCTGGCCGGACGCAACCGCGGCGACCTCTACGATCCGATCCGCCGGACCCCGTTGCACGAGTGGCACATCGAGCGCGGTGCGATCTTCGAGGACGTCGGGCAGTGGAAGCGTCCGCGGTTCTACCCGCGCGGCGGCGAGGACATGGAATCGGCGGTGCTGCGCGAATGTGGTGCCGTCCGTTCGGGAGTCGGCATCCTCGACGGATCCACGCTCGGGGTCATCGACGTGGCCGGCCCGGACGCACCGGTCTTTCTCGATCTGCTCTACACCAACCTGATGAGCACCCTGAAGGTCGGCAAGGTGCGCTATGGCGT
Source organism: Gordonia sp. YC-XJ4 (assembly GCF_059511865.1). Taxonomy (NCBI): domain Bacteria; kingdom Bacillati; phylum Actinomycetota; class Actinomycetes; order Mycobacteriales; family Gordoniaceae; genus Gordonia; species Gordonia sp. YC-XJ4. The sequence goes on along the minus strand of NZ_CM183447.1, from coordinate 303,902 downwards.
CATGTGCGGGCCCGACGGGATGGTCCTCGACGACGGCACGGTGATGCGGATCGCCGAGGACCGCTACACCGTCTACACCACCACCGGCAACGCCGCGAAGATCCTGGACTGGATGGAGGAGTGGCATCAGACCGAGTGGCCGCATCTGCAGGTGTTCACGACATCGCTGACCGACCATGTCGCCACGTTCCCGGTGGTCGGGCCGCACTCGCGTGAGGTCGTCGGCGCGGTATTCCCCGACCTCGACGTCACCAATGAGGCGTTCGCCTTCATGGACTGGCGCGACACCGCCTTCGACGGGGTCCCCGTGCGACTGGGCCGGGTGAGTTTCTCCGGTGAGCTCGCCTACGAGGTCAACGTGGCCGCCGAGTACGCCGAAACCCTGTGGCGTGCACTGATCGACGCGGGCTCAGCGTACGGCATCACCCCGTACGGTACCGAGACGATGCACGTGCTGCGCGCCGAGAAGGGATACCCGATCATCGGGCAGGACACCGACGGCACCGTCACCCCGCATGATCTCGGGATGAGCTGGGTGGTGTCGAAGAAGAAGGTCGACTTCCTCGGCAAACGCTCCTTCGACCGGCCGTCGAATCAGGACCCGAACCGCAAGCACCTGGTGGGATTGCTGCCCACCGACAGCGCCACGAAGCTCCCGGAGGGTTCGCAGATCATCGCCCACCGCGCCGACCGCACGCTGCCGGCACCGCCGGTCGCGATGCTCGGGCATGTCACCTCGAGTTACCGCAGTGCCGAACTCGGTCGGCCGTTCGCCCTCGCCCTGGTCAAGGGTGGACGCGAGCGGATCGGCGCCCTCCTCGATGTGCCAGTCGGTGATCGACTGGTCGAAGTCGAGGTCACCACAACGGTTTTCGTCGATCCGGAAGGAGCTCGTCGTGATGGTTGAGCACACCTGTACCTCTCGCTCGCCCCTGCACGGCTGGGCGAGCGCCTTCGCCGCCCTGGCCCCTGCGGTGCAGGTGTGCGAGTCACCTGTCGCGCAGGTGGTGGTCCGGACCACCGACGCGAACGCGATCGCGCGTCTGGATCTGCCGGCGGCCTGCCACGTCCGTCGCGGCGGTGCGGATGGCGACGGTGATGACGGTGACCGGGGCGAGGTGGCGATCTGGCTGGGCCCCGACGAATGGCTGCTGTACCGGCCCGGGATCCCCGGCCACGAGTACCTCGCCGAGGTCACCGGGCGACTCGGCGACGCCCGACCCGGCACCTATCTGATGGATGCCAGCGGGCAGCGCACCCGCCTGCTCCTGGCGGGTGAGCACGCGCGCACCGTCCTCGCACACGGCTGCGCGATCGACCTCGCACCGGAATCGTTCGGCCCGGACGAAGCCGCGCAAACCCTGCTCGCGCAGACCGGGGTCATCCTGCATCGCTCCGGCGACGACCCGGCGTCGGGATTCGCTCTGCTCGTGCGTTCCTCCTTCGCCGACTACCTCGCCCACTGGCTGCTCGACGCGGCAGCGGAGTATTGCCACACCGACGCGGCAGCGGAGTATTGCCACACCGACGCGGCAGCGGAGTACTGCACCAGCACAGAAGGACCCGGCCATGTCTGACACGTTCATCCTCACCCTGCGTTGTCCGTCGCGCAGCGGCATCATGCATGCCGTCTCGTCATTTCTCTACAGCCACGGATGCGAGGTGGCCGATCACCGGCAGTTCGACGACCCGCTCACCCACACGTTGTTCGTGCGCACGGAGTTCGTGTGCGCGCGCGAGGCCGGCGCCGAGGAGATGACACGCGCCTTCGAGTATCTCGCGGCCGGTATCGACGCCGAGTTCACGATCACCGATCACGCGCCGCAACGCATTCTGGTGATGGTCTCGACGCTCGGTCATTGTCTCAACGATCTCGTGTTCCGTTGGCGCTCGGGCACTCTCGGCGGCGACCTGGTCGCGGTGGTGTCCAACCATACGGCTCTCGAGCCGATGGCGGTCTCGGCCGGCTTGCCGTTCCATCACGTGCCGGTCACCCCGGATACCAAGGCGCAGGCTGAATCCCGACTGCTCGGACTCGTCGACGAGTACGACGCCGATCTCGTCGTACTGGCCCGGTACATGCAGATCCTCTCCGACGAGACGTGTACTGCGTTGCGTGGCAAGGCGATCAACATCCACCACTCGTTCTTGCCCGGCTTCAAGGGCGCCAAGCCCTATCACCAAGCCCACCAGCGGGGCGTCAAGTACGTCGGCGCCACCGCGCACTACGTGACCCCCGACCTCGACGAGGGACCGATCATCGAGCAGGAGGTGATCCGCATCGACCACACCCACGACCCGCGCCGTCTGGCGACCGTCGGCAGCGATGCCGAGGCACTCGCCCTCTCGCGAGCGGTGCGCTGGCACAGCGAGAATCGCGTTCTGATGAACGGCACCAGCACCGTCGTCTTCAGCTGACCCCGACCCGAAAGAACCCTCCCATGAGCACACCGAAAGTCGTGATCGTCGGCGCCGGGATCGTCGGCACCTCGCTGGCCGACGAATTGACCGGGCGCGGCTGGACCGACGTCACCGTCGTCGACCGCGGACCGTTGTTCGCCACCGGCGGATCGACTTCGCACGCACCGGGACTGGTCTTCGCGACCAACCCGTCGAAGACGATGACGGAGTTGGCGTCCTACACGTGCGAGAAGTTCTCTGCGTTGACCCATCCCGACGGATGGTGTTTCAACCACGTCGGCGGACTCGAGGTGGCGACCACCGACGTCCGGTGGGGTGATCTGCACCGCAAGGCCGGGTGGGCCGCATCCCGTGGTGTCGACCACGAGTTGCTCACCCCCGCAGAATGTGTCGCGAAGTATCCGCTACTCGACCCCGACCTGATCCTCGGTGGGCTGTACACGCCGCGCGACGGACTCGCCAAGGCGTTGCGCGCGGTGGAGGCGCAGGCCACTCGCGCCACCGAACGGGGCGCACGGTTCGTGGGCCATCAGGAGGTCGTCGACGTCATCGAGTCCAACGGTTCGGTCCGGGGTGTGCGCACCACCACCGGGACCTTCGACGCCGACATCGTCGTGTGCTGCACCGGGTTCTGGGGCCGGGAGTTCGGCCGCCGGGTGGGCCTGACGATCCCGTTGGTGCCGATGGCCCACCAGTACGCCTACACCACTCCGCTGGCCTCGCGGAAGGGCGTCAATTCGGCTGTCGCCGAGGCATCGCTGCCGATCCTGCGTCACCAGGATCAGGATCTCTACTACCGCGAGCACGGCGACCGGCTGGGTATCGGCTACTACGGTCACCGCCCGATGCCGACCGATGTCTCCGCCCTCGACCACGAGTCCACGATCTCCCTCGAGGAGATGCCGTCGAAGGTGATGTTCACCCCCGACGATTTCGCGCAGGCGTGGGAGCAGAGCACCCGATTGCTCCCCGAGCTGGCCACCGGCAAGGTGGAGGAGGGCTTCAACGGGATCTTCTCGTTCACGCCCGACGGCCATTCGGTGGTCGGCGAACACCGTGAACTGCACGGCTTCTGGGTCGCCGAGGCCGTGTGGGTGACCCACTCCGCGGGCATCGCACGCACCGTCGCCGAGTCGATGATCGACGGTGCCGCCTCCGTCGACACCCATGAGTTCGATCTGTACCGGTTCGAGGAGGCCGGGCTGACCGACGACGCGATCCTCGCCACGAGCTCACAGTCTTTCGTCGAGGTCTACGACGTCATCCACCCGCACGATCAGCGCACGGCGCCGCGGCAGGTGCGGACCAGCCCGTTCTACGACCGTCAGGTCGCACTCGGCGCGCAGTTCTGGGAAGCCGGTTTCTGGGAGCGGCCCGCATGGTTCGAGGCCAACCAGGGTCTGCTCGACGACCTCGTCGCCGGCGGATTCGGGATACCGGAACGGGATTCGTGGTCGGCGCGGCACTGGTCGCCGATCTCGGTCGCCGAAGCCGCCCACACCCGCAGCCACGTCGCCCTGTACGACATGACCCCGCTCACCCGCTACGAGCTGTCCGGGCCAGGGGCTCTCGATCTGTTGCAACAGCTGACCACGAACAATCTCGACAAGTCGGTGGGATCGGTGACCTACACCCTCATGCTCGACGAGAAGGGTGGTGTGCGTTCGGATCTGACGGTCGCCCGGCTCGCCGACGACGTCTTCCAGGTCGGCGCCAACGGTCCCGTCGACTTCGACTGGATCGCCCGGCACCTGCCCACCGACGGCGTGACGCTGCGCGACATCACCGGCGCCACCTGCTGCCTCGGCCTCTGGGGGCCATCGGCGCGGGAGGTGCTGGCGCCACTGACACCCACCGACCTCACCAACGAGGGGCTCAGGTACTTCCGGTGCGTACAGACGACGATCGGCCCGATTCCGGTCACGCTTATGCGGGTGTCCTACGTCGGCGAACTCGGTTGGGAGATCTACACCGGCGCCGAGTACGGGCGTGGCCTGTGGGATCTGTTGATGACCGCCGGGCACGAGCACCGGATCATCCCCGCGGGCCGAATAGCGTTCAACGCGTTGCGGATCGAGAAGGGCTACCGGTCGGCCGGCACCGACATGACCACCGAGCACACCCCCGATGCCGCCGGCCTGGGCTTCGCGGTGCGCATGAGCAAGGACGACTTCGTGGGCAAGAGTGCACTGTCCGAACGTGTCTCGACGACTCGCCTGCGTACCCTCCGATTCACCGATCCCGCGGCCGTCGTCCTCGGCAAGGAACCGGTATCGGTGGGCGGTGCGGTCGTCGGCTACATCACCAGCGCGGGCTGGTCACCGACCCAGCGGGCCTGCCTGGCCTACGCGTGGCTGCCCGCCGATCTCGAGGATGGCGTCGAGGTGTCCGTCGCCTACCAGCGCACCACCTATCGGGCGGTACTCGGCCCCGACGTCTCCGTGGATCCCGCGATGTCGCGCATCCGGAAGTAGACCCTGTGACCTCGGTGTTCGATCCCCCGCTGGGGTGGTCGGCTAGAGTTGGTCGGGTCATGCCCACCAAGGAGAGCAACCCGTCCGAGAACTCCGGCTCCGGCGCCGTCCAGTCGGTCGACCGGGCCCTGCAGATCCTCGAGCTCATCGGGCAACACGGGGCGGCCGGCGTCACCGAACTCGCCGCCGAACTCGGCGTGCACAAGTCGACGGTCTCCCGTGTCATCGGCTCGCTGGAGGCACGCGGCTTCGTCGAGCAGGAGCCCGGCGGCCGCAAGTATCGCATCGGTTTCACCGTGGTGCGTCTGGCCAGTTCGACCAGCGCCACCCTCGACCTGTCCAAACAGGGGCAGGAGATCTGCGAGATGCTCGCCGCGGAACTCGGCGAGACCGCCAACATCGCCGTACTCGGCGGCACGCAGGCGGTCAACATCGTTGAGGCACAGGGCACCTCGAGCGTCGCTCTGCACACCTGGATCGGTCAGACCTCCCCGGCGCATGCCACGTCGTCGGGCAAGACCCTGCTCGCCGCGCTATCCGACGACGAGGTGCGCGCCACCTTCATCGCCGGACTGCCCGGCTACACCGAACACACCATCACCGAGATCGACGCCCTGCTCGCCGATCTCGCCCGTATCCGCGACCGCGGGTGGGCGATCGCCGAGGAAGAACTGGAACTCGGACTCGTGGCGGTCGCGGCACCCATCCGGGATCACAGCGGCGCCGTGATCGGCGCGTTGAGCGTGTCGGGACCGAGATACCGCCTCGATCCCGACGACGCCCCCGCCCTCGCTGCCACTGTGCAGCGTGCCGCCGCAGAACTCAACTCACGCTTCGGTTTCCGCGGCTGACGCCGGTCGTCGGTGGGCCCGGATTCCCATCGGTGCGGCGGGTCTCGAGGCTCGGCGCCTGGGGCGCCGAGCACCTCGACCATCGGGGGAAAACCGGGTTCGCCAATCGCAACCGATCTACGGCGACTTCCCCGAACGCAACCGACCTACCGACTGCGACTTTGATCGCTGGTCGAGGTGCGAGCCGCGTGCGGCGATCCTCGAGACCCCCTGCGCCGCAGCTGATTCCGGTCGCCGGGCAACTGCCTCAGGCGGGCTCGGCCACCCCTGCCTCGCCCGACGCAGAACCCTTGCGCGACAACACCGATCCCAGTGCGAGCTGGCCGGCGCCCACGAAGACGAGCAGCAGCAATGCCCAGCAGAACAGCGCTGCCGAGTCGCCCTCGTTCTGGATGGGCAGCAGACCGTCGCCCTGATGCTTCCAGAAGTAGGCGACGGCCATCGATCCTGATCCGATGAGCGCCGCGACGCGGGTACCCACGCCGAGCATGATCAGCAGCCCGCCGACGAACTGGATGGCCGCAGCCCACCACGAGGGCCAGGCACCGAAGTCCGCGGTCTGACCGCTGTACGGCGCCACCGGCCACGCGAACAGCGTGGACGTGCCGTGGCAGAAGAACAGGAAGCCGACGACGATTCGGAAGACCCCGATCGCCCACGGGGAGAGTTTCTCAAGTGAGGTTAGCATTGCCTAATAGTGACAGTGTTTGCGCATGCAACCAATAGTCTGGCAAGCAACTGTGAGCCACTCCATAGATCGTGATCATCCGGCCCGCAGGGCCCCGACCTCAGCTGCCGCGCTTGATCCATTCCTCCAGATGGGGCGCCTCGGCGGCAACGGTGGTGCCGTCGCCGTGACCTGTGTAGACCTTGGTCTCCGGGTCGAGGGTGAAGATCTTGGTCCTGATGGACTCGATGATCGTCGGGAAGCTCGAGAACGAGCGCCCGGTCGCGCCGGGCCCGCCCTGGAACAGGGTGTCACCGCTGAACAGCACGCCGGCCTCCGGCGCGTAGATCACCGATGAGCCCGGCGAATGCCCCGGGGTGTTGATGATCGTCAGCGCGGTGCCCGCGACCTCGATCTCCTGCCCGTCGGCGAGATCGCCGTGGCCTACGTCGGGATGGGTGTCGTTCCACAGCATGTCGTCGCCGGGATGCAGCAGGATCGGTGCACCCGTCTCCTTCGACAACTCCGGTGCGACGGTGATGTGGTCGTTGTGCCCGTGGGTCAACAGGATCGCCTTGACGGTGCGTCCGCCGACCGCGTCGAGGATCGGCGCAGCCTTGTGCGCCGCGTCGATGATGACGACCTCACTGTCGTCACCGACGATCCAGATGTTGTTGTCGACGTCCCAGGTGCCGCCGTCGAGGCTGAAAGTGCCTGAGGTGACCACGTTCTCGATCTGCAGGGGCATCAGAGTTCCACCACCGAACGCAGCACCTTGCCGGCCTCCATCGCCGAGAACGCGTCCTCGACGTCGCCGAGGCCGACACGTTCGGTGACGAACTTCTCCAGCGGGAGACGCCCCTGTTCGTAGAGGTCGATGAGCATCGGGAAGTCCCGCTCGGGTAGGCAATCGCCGTACCAGGAGGACTTCAATGCGCCACCGCGAGAGAAGAAGTCGACCAGCGGGAGCTCGAGGGTCATCTCCGGGGTCGGCACGCCGACGAGCACCACGGTGCCGGCGAGGTCACGGGCGTAGAAGGCCTGCTTGTAGGTTTCGGGTCGGCCGACGGCGTCGACGATGACGTCCACCCCGTTGCCATCGGTGAGATCCTGCACGGCGGTAATCACGTCGTCGACCTCGGCACCGTTGATGGTGTGGGTGGCACCGAGATCGGTGGCCCACTCCAGCTTTGTCGGGTCGCGGTCGATCGCGATGATGGTCGTGGCACCGGCCAGCCGCGCGCCGGCGATGGCGGCGTCACCGACACCACCGCAGCCGATGACGGCCACCGAATCCCCGCGACCCACGTTGCCGGTGTTCATGGCCGCACCCAGACCGGCCATCACACCGCAGCCGAGTAGTCCGGCCACTGCCGGGTCGGTCTCGGGATTGACCTTGGTGCACTGCAATTCGTGGATGAGGGTCTTCTCGATGAACGCGCCGATGCCCAGGGCAGGGGTGAGCTCGGTGCCGTCGGTCAGCGTCATCGACTTCGACGCGTTGAAGGTGTTGAAGCAATACCACGGACGGCCCCGCTTGCAGGCGCGGCACTCACCGCACACCGCACGCCAGTTGAGGACGACGAAGTCGCCGACCTCGACGTGACTGACGTCGGACCCGACGGTCTCGACGATGCCCGCCGCCTCGTGCCCGAGCAGGAATGGGTACTCGTCGTTGATCCCGCCCTGCTTGTAGGCGAGGTCGGTGTGGCAGACACCGCATGCCTGGATCTTCACGATCACATCGCGGGGCCCGGGGTCGGGGACCACCACATCGACGAGCTCCGTCGGAGCACCCTTGCTCCGCGAGATGACTCCCTTGACCGTCTGCTCCGACATATCCGCTTCTCGATCCTCTCGATACGACTCTGGCTGGGGACAACGCTGGACTGCGCCATGCAGTCGTAGTAGTCGCGTCCCAGTCTTGTGGCGTCGACGAACACATGCATCCGCCCGAATGGATGGTTCTACCTAGACGAAAGTACAGCCACACTCGACCCGTCGAGAGAGATCACTGCGCCGTGATACCCGCCCGAGCCGCGAGCAGACCGGCTTCTCCGCGGTTGGAGACCTGCAGTTTCTGCAGGATCGAGGTGACGTGGAATTTGATCGTGGACTCGCTGACACCGAGATCGGTGGCGATCGACTTGTTGCGCCGGCCGAGGGCCAGGTGACCCAGCACCTCGACCTCCCGCGGATTGAGCGACGACAGCAAATCCTCCCCGGGTCGCGCGTCGGGAGTCTGCAGCGGGATGTGCGCCGACACCCGACTGCCCCACCCGGGGATCGTCTCGACCTCGAGGCGCCCGTCGAGCGCCTGCAGCCGGCCGGCCAGCTGGCGCCGCAACGCGTCGCCGTCGAGCTCGCCGCTGCCCTGGTCACGGACGTCGACGACGAGATCGTCGCCCTGCGCATCCCAGGAGATCCGCACCCGCACGAGGTGCGCCTGGGCGACGACCGCCACCGCAACGGCGCGAACGATCGCCCGCGCGGCATGCGCGATCTCCCCGGGCAGCGACCGGCCGTCGGCGGTCGGTCCACCGAAGTCCACCTCGGCGTCGACGTGCCTCAGCACCGGTTCGAGTTCGGCCCGCAACCGGGAGAATGCGGTGCCCAGCGCCTCGGTCGCCAGCTTGTGGTCGGCGTCGCCGACCGTGCGCAATGCGATCAGCGCCGACGACGCGGCGTCGGCGGCCCGGGTGCGGGCTGTCCGATCGTCGAGGTCGCGGGCACGCAGCGTCGTCAGGATCGCCGCGAGGGTGTCCTCGTGGGTCTCGGTCAGCTGGGTGATGGTGCGCGCCCGCTCACTCGACGCCGCCCGCGACTCGGCGAGATAATCCGGGCTGGCCTGGGCGACCTGCTGGCGGATCGAGACCGCGACGATCGCAAACCAGGCGCGCAACAACTTCGGCGACCCCGACAACGCCCGCTTGGGCACCAGGACGAGCAGCGTGTCGGTCTCGTCGCGCACCACCCGCACCCGACGTGACGCGCCCCCGACCACCGCGTCACGCTCGATCACCTCACCGACGACCGTCTCGTCCTTGATCGCATCGAGTTCGGCGATGGTGACCCGGTCGACGATCGCCGGGTCGCCGGCGACCTTGCGGGGCCGTCCGGTGCACTCGCGGGTGAAGATGACCAGAGCATCGTGCGGACACTGCGACGTCAGGAACCGAGAGAACCGGATCGCGATCTCCGGCAGCGGTCCGTCGATGACGGTGCGCAGTCGTTGCCAGCCGTCGGGGTCGCTCGTCACGTTCCCATTCTGGCTGACCGCGGTGGGGTGACAACGACCGCGCCCCGGCTTCTCCCGTACCCGGATGCCCCGTCAGAAGGTGATCAGCGGTTTGACGATGTTGTCGCGCTTCTCGGCCATCATGACGAATGCCTCCTCGACGTCGTCGAAGCCGAATCGATGGGTCGTCATCACCGTCGGGTCGACCTTGCCGGTCGTCATCAGGGTGAACAGCCGCGACATCCGGTCACTACCACCGGTACACAATCCGGTCCGAATGGTCTTGTCTCCCATGCCCAGTCCCCACGCCGTCAGATCCAGTGGCAGCGGCGCCGGGTTCTCGCCGTGATAGCCGATGTTCGACAACGTGCCACCGGCCTTGAGGCAGGCCAACGCGGCCTCGAAGGTCTGCGGGAAGCCAAGCGCCTCGATCGAGGCGTCCACGCCGACGCCACCGGTGAGGTCCATGATCTGCGCGACGGGATCACCGTCGGTGAAGTCGACGATGTCGTCGGCGCCGAAACGCTGTGCCAGAGCGATACGTCCCCGGGGCCGGCCCGTGCAGGGGTTAGCTCTTCAGGGCGTCGTAGAAGGCCGTCTCGAACTCCATGTACTTGGTGAACGAGGTCGGGTCGCCGAACGGCAGGATCTGGGTGGCCCAGTATCCGCCGTATCCGTTCTGCCGGTCGATCCAGTAGAAGAGATTGGCCAGCCCCGCCCATCCCTGGGCGCCTGCCGGGCGGCCCGTCGGCGCCGTCTCGTTGTTGATCATGAACGGCAACGACCACGACTTCGACTGTCCCGGGAAGAATTCCGCGTCGTTGGACAGCGACGGGATGACGCCCGGCAGCATGGTGACCGGCAGATCACCGAGATGATTGCGCAGCGCCATCTCCACGGTCTCGGCCTTGAGGACCCGACCACCCTCGCCCACACCGTCGTTGAGCCACATCCGGATGAACTTCATGTAGTCACCGACGGTCCCGTACAGGCCGTGTCCACCGAAGTCCACCTCCGGCGGCGACGGTAGTTCGAGACCCATCGGGGTCAGCGAGCCGTCGGCGTTGCGCGCGTGGATCTCGGTCAGATGCGACCGGAAGTCCTCGCGCAGAATGAAACTCATGTTCTCGATCCCGAGCGGGGCGAAGATGCGTTCGTCGAACACCTCACCGAGTCGCTTCCCGCGCAACCCCTCGACCACCTGACCGACCCAGTCGATGTTGGTTCCGTACTGCCACCGTTCGCCCGGATCGAAGAGCAGTGGAGTCATCAGCGCCGCCCGGCTGGCCGTGGTGACGCTGGGCTGCCCCTTCTCCTCGGCGAGCCGGTTGTAGATCTCGTCGAAGAAGTCGTAGCCGAATCCGCCGGTGTGCGTGAGCAATTGGCGGGTGGTCGGCACCGACTTCGGTGCCCGCAGCATCGGTTCGCCGGCGTCGTCGAAGCCCTCGATCACCTGCAGGGTGCCGATGGCGGGCGCATAGGTGCTCGCCGGCGCGTCGAGGTCGAGCAGGCCTTCCTCCACCAGCTGCAGCGCCGCGGTCGCGGTGATCGCCTTGGTGGTGGAGAAGATCGCGAACACGTCGTCGGTGGTCATCGGGGCCGACCCGCCCAGGCCGCGTTGGCCCGCAGCTCCGGAATACACGGTGCGGTCACGATCGGTCACCATCGCCACCACGCCGGGCACGCGGGCGTCCCCGGTGACGGCCTCGGCCAGAATCCGATCGGCGGCACTGGTGAACGCGGAGACATCGAGTGAAGAGAATGTGCTGGTCATGGCTTTATCCTTCCACGGATATGATCTGGATCACACTGTCCGTCAGGACAGTGCGAAGCCCTTGTAGCCGGCCGCGGCGGCCTCGAGGGTGGCATCCCGGTAGGCACCGACGCCGCCGACGTAGGAAAGGACCCGACGCGGCTTGCCGGGCACGTTCGACCCGACGTACCAGGAGTTGGTCTTGGAGATGAGGTTCGCCTCGGCGAGTTCGTCGTGGTGGGCGACCCAGGCTTCCTCACCCTCGGCAGTCGGTTCGATGACCGTTTTGCCGGTGGCGCGCATGTGCCGGATGGCCTCGCTGATCCACTCGGTCTGCTGCTGCAGGCAGGTCGTCATGTTGCACAGCGCCGCCGACGGCGCCAACGGGACCGCGGTGGTCAGCATGTTGGGGTAGCCGTGCACCATCAGGCCCATCGTCGTGCGGATGTCACGACTCCAGTCGTCGGCGAGGCTGCGGCCATCGCGACCACGGATGTCGATGCGGGTGAGCGCACCGGTGCCGGCGTCGAATCCGGTCGCCATGATGATGACGTCGAGCTCGTGCACGGTGCCGTCGGCGAGCTCGATGCCGTTCTCCCGGATGCGGGTGATGGGGTTGTCGCGCACCGGAACCGCGGTCACGTTGTCGCGGTGATAGACCTCGAGATAGTTGGTCTCCAGCGGCACCCGGTGCGTGCCGAAGCCGTAGTCAGTCGGGATCAGCAGGTCGCACAGTTCCGGGTCGACGAGGCGGGCGCGCATCTTCTCCCGGACGAACTCCGAGACCTCCTCGCTGACCTGTTCGTCGGAGAAGATCTCGGCGAACGAGGCGAGCCAGAGCTTCAGTGAACCGTTCTCGTAGTCGTCCTCGAGCCGCGCCCGACGCTGCTCGGGGGTGAGATCCTCCCAGGCGTCGGTGAAGTCGTACTCGAATCCGGTGAACGTGTGCGGCAGGGTGTCCTTCAGTTCACCGAATCGCGACTTGTACCAAGCAACCTCGTCGGGACCGTAGGACGGATTCTTCATCGGCAATGCGTACTGCGGGGTGCGGATGAACACCTTCAGCTCGTCGACATCGGCGGCAATCGACTGGATGACCTGGATTCCGGTCGCGCCGTTGCCGATCACACCGACGCGCTTGCCCGCGAAGTCGATGCCCTCCTTGGGCCAACGCGCGGTGTGCACGAGCCGACCACCGAAGTCGGACTGTCCGGGGAACAGATCCTTCATCGGCGCCGAGAGCATCCCGCAGCAGGTGACGAGGAACTGCGTGTCGATGGTGTCGCCGTCGGCGGTGGTCAGTGTCCACCTGTTGCGGTCCTCGTCGAAGACCGCACTGGTGATCTCGGTTTCCAGCGAGATGTCACGGCGCAGGTCGAGCGAGTCGGCGACGTAGTTGAGCCACCGTTCGATCTCCTCCTGCCCGGGGAAGCGCTGGCTCCAGCTCCACCCCTTATAGAGGTCCTCGTCGAACAGATACTGGTAGATGTAGGCCTCCGAATCGAAGCGCGCGCCCGGATAGCGGTTCCAGTACCACGTACCCCCGACGCCGGACGCCTTGTCGTAGGCCCGTACCTCGAGTCCCTGCTCGCGCAGCATGTGCAGCTCGTACAGACCGGCGACTCCCGTGCCGATCACGGCCGCGTCGAGTGTGGTTGTTGCCATTGTTCCTCCTGGTTGTGATGGTCCTCACGCTCGCCAGCCAGTGTTGTGAGTGTCCGGGCAGTCCCGGGTGTCCCAAATTGGGACAGCATTCCTGACCCGTCGGACGGTGTCGTCGCAGTTGAGGGCATTGCATAATCGGCTTTGTGCGTCAGGTCACAATGGAGTGGGGCCGACGAGAGGAGAACGCGCGACGATGACCGATATCCGTGAGCGGCAGCTCCGCATCGCCGCCGCCCGGGCCGATTTTCTCGAGTACGGGCCGGCGGGTGCCGCGGGCGTCGACGACGTGGTCGCGGCGTCCTGGGAGCGCAGCCACGGTGCCGGCGTCGATGCCGATCACTACACAGTGGCCTACTTCGACGACATCGACTTTGACTCCCGGTTGGCTCGCTGCGCGCAGCCGGTGATCGAGCGCCTCGCCCGGGACATGTCCGACGTGCCGGTCACGATCGCCCTGACCGACGCCAAAGCCCGCATCGTCGACCGCCGCGACTGTTCCACGGCCGTCGGGCGTGTCCTCGATCGCGTCGACTTCCAGCGCGGGTTCTGCTTCGACGAGAGCGGCGTCGGAACAAACGGCGTGGGAACGGTTTTCGAGGTCGGAGCACCCGTCACCGTGGTGGGCAACGAGCATTTCAACCAGTCTCTGGTGCAGTTCGCCTGTGCCGGCGCCCCGGTCTTCGACCCACTGACCGGCCGCGTCGCCGGAGTCCTCGACGCCAGCATGCTCGCCGATACCTGGAATCCCTTGGTGGACGCCCTGATTCGCTCGGCCGCCGCCGACATCGGTCGCAATCTGCTGCTCGACCGCAGCCAGGCCAAGCGCGCACTCTTCGAGACCTATTTGCGCGCCGACTCCCGTCCGCGCCAAGCGGTGATGGCCGTCGGCAGCGCGACGTCCCAGCTCACCGGCACCGACACCGTGATGGCCAACGAGCGTGCACGAGAGATGCTTTCGCCGGCCGATCAGGAACGCGTAGTGGAGTTCACGCGTTTCCTGATGTCCCGACACGATCCCGGCGCGCGTCGGGTCACCCTCGATGACGGACGAAGCATTCGGTTGCGATCGACCGCCATCACCTACAACGGCGACACCGTGGGCATGGTGTTACTACTCGACGAAGACCATGACGTTCCGTCGGGTTCGGCTCGGCTGCAATCACTTCGGTCACTGTCGACGCCGATCGCGCGGAGTGAGCCGGCGAGTAGTCCCGCGTGGCAGGCCGCCCGCGCCGAGGCACTCGCCGCTCTCGAGTCGGGAACCGGCGTGCTGGTCATCGGCGAGCCGGGCTCGGGACGACTGAGCCTGATCGCCGAGACCTTTCACGAGGTCTACGGCGACGCCCCGGTGGTCGTCATCGACGCGCAGCGCGTCGAACGCGGCGAACAGGTCGCCGGGCCCGAGAACGCCGTCGACGACTGCGCACTGCTGGTGATCCGGCATCTCGACAAGGTCTCGGCCCCCACCGTGGCCACGTTGACCGACGTGGTGGCTGCCGCGACCGATGCGGGGTACCTTCTCGCGGTCACCATCGAACCACCCACCGACGACCATCCGTCGGCGGTGTCACTTCCAGGCATCGGTCAGTCCGTCACCATCCCGCCGCTGCGGCTGCGGGGTATCGACCTCCACACGATCGTGGTGCGCGTCGTCAAAGCCCTGGCGCCCCAACGTAACAGCCGGATCAGCCCGAAGGCCATGCGCATCCTCGCCGCCTATTCGTGGCCCGGCAACATCCCGCAACTCCGCGAGGCCCTCGCCGAGGCGCTGCGCAGGCGGCCCATCGGCGAGATCCAGCCCGACGACCTGCCCGGGTACTGCCGGGCGAACACCACTCGCGCGCTGACGACGCTCGAGGCCACCGAACGCGACGCGATCATCGCCGCACTCACCGAATGCGACGGCAACCGGGTCCGCGCAGCCGCGTCATTGGGACTCTCGCGCAGCTCGCTGTACCGAAAGATCCACGCGTACGGCATCTCCGGGGTGTAAGGCCGGGCACTGCTCCAGCGCCCTGAACGACACAGTGCCCGGTGCTACTTCAAGGCTTCGAGGAGTTGGGCCTTCGTCATCGACGAATAGCCCTTGATGCCCTTGGTCTTTGCCTGTGCCCGCAGCTCGGCGACCGTCGGGCCGCGACCGGACGACTTGGGTGAGGGCGCCTTGGTCGGCGCTGCCGGCTTCTTGACTGGTGCAGACTTCTTGGCGGGCGCTGTCGGCGGTTTGGCGGGCGCCGTCGGGGACTTGACGGGCGCCGTCGCGGACTTGACGGGCGCCGTCGCGGACTTGGCGGGCGCCGTCGGTTCCTCCTTGTCGCCACCCAGGCCGACGACCTTCAACACCTCGGCGCGCAACGCCGCGACATCACCTTCGGCGCGACTGATGCGCTTGCGCGCGGCCTTCTCGACCTTGGCGAGCTCCTTGGTGAGGCGGCCGATCTCTGCCTCGAGTCGCTTGATCGCCCGATCCTTCTTGCCTGCCCCGTCTTTCTTGCCCACGCCCGCTGCCCTCCCTCGCCAACCCGCTGTTTGGGGACCAGGGTAGGTGGGAAACACCGTCAGGGAGTGGACTCAACACGCCCGAACCCGAACTTTTCGGGCATTGCGACCCACTCCCGTCAGTACCGTGGATTGCACGAAAGGAGAAAACCATGCCGCAGCAAGAGGACCCCGGCCCCTCGGTGAAGGACGACGAGCTCTACGAAAAGCTCCGCGATGAGGGCAACTCCAAGGAGAAGTCCGCGCGGATCGCCAATGCCGCCGCCAACGAGGGCCGCTCATCGGTGGGCTCCAAGGGCGGTCGCTCCGGCTCGTACGAGGACTGGACCGTCGATGAACTCCGATCGCGCGCCAAGGAACTCGACATCTCCGGATACTCGTCGATGAAGAAAGACGAACTGATCGAGACGCTCCGCGACCACTGAGGCAGCCATCGAGGCGACTCGGGCCCGCGACATACGAATACAGATTCCACGTGAGCGGGCATCGGACCCCGAAAACCGGGGTTTTCGGGCCAACTTTGTGGAATCTGTATTCGTACTCGGCCGGACGTGCCGGTCTCAGGCGTAGATGGACTTGTACACTAGGTAGGCCTCTATCGACTGCGGCCCGAGTTCTCGTCCGATACCGCTGTCCTTGACACGCCACCGAACGTCGCGCCCGGATCGGGCATGTACCGGTTGATGCCGATGGTTCCAGTCCGCACCCGCCGCGCCACATCCTTGCCGCGGTCGGGATCGGAGGTCCACACCGAACCACCGAGGCCGTAGTCGGAGTCGTTGGCCAGCCGGATCGCGTCGTCGGTGTCGGAGTAGCGGATCACCGAGAGGACCGGACCGAAGATCTCCTCCTGCGCGATGGTCGAGTGGTTGTCGACGTCGGCGAACAGGGTCGGTTGCACGAACCAGCCTCGGTCACGTTCGCTGCGACCACCGCCGACCACGACGCGCGCTCCGTCACCCTTGCCCTTCTCGATGTAGCCCTCCACCCGATCGCGATGAGTGCGACTGGCCATCGGGCCGATCATCGTCGACTCGTCGAGCGCATCGCCGACCGGCAAGCTGCTCATGAACGCCGCCAAAGTGTCGACGACCTCGTCATATCGGTTGTCGGGAGCCAGGATTCGGGTTCCGAGGTAGCAGGTCTGGCCGTTGTTGACCAGCAGGCTCTCGAAGAGTCGCTCGCCCATCACCGACAGGTCGAGATTGGCGTCGTCGAGGACGATCGCGGCCGACTTGCCGCCGAGTTCCAGGGTCACCGGTCGCAGCAACTGCCCACAGGTGGCCGCGATTTGCCGGCCTGCCGCCGTCGACCCGGTGAACGCCACCTTGTCGACGTCGCGGTGCGAGACCAGGTAGGCGCCGGTCTCCCGGCCACCGGGCACCACGTTGACGACTCCGTCAGGGATGTCGCTCTCGGCGACCGCCTCGGCGAACAAGAAGGCGTCGAGCACCGTTTCCGGCGACGGTTTGAGCACGATCGCACAGCCGGCGGCCAGCGCCGGACCACTCGCGGCGTTCAAATACCGGGTCACAATCCAGTGTGCCGCAGCTGCCCAGTCGTGACACCCGCTTCTGCAGCACATCGGCATGTGCTTTCACTGAGTGGAAGTGCGGTTCGGCGGTTGTGACAGCGCTCTCCCTACCGTGTGCTCAACCAGAGGAGTCACATGTCCACCTTCACCAGCACCACCCGCACGCAGGTCGCGATCGTCGGCGGCGGTCCGGCCGGCCTGATGCTCTCGCACCTGCTGCATCGAGCCGGGATCGCGAGCATCGTCCTCGACACCCGCACCTACGAGCAGATCGAGACCACCCACCGCGCCGGAATCCTGGAGCGAGACAGCGTCCGGTTGCTCGTCGAATCCGGGGTCAGCGATCGCGTCCTCACCGACGGCCACGAGCACCAGGGCATCGACCTGCGCTTCGACGGCATCAGCCATCGCATCGACTTCCAAAAACTCGTCGGCGCCTCATGCTGGCTCTACCCGCAGACCGACGTGTTCATCGATCTACACGCCGCACGGGTTCGTGACGGCGGCGACCTCCGCTACGGCATCGCCGACACCGCGGTCACCGACCACCGCGATACGCCTCGTGTGGCCTACTCCGATGCCGATGGGCGTCACGAGATCCGGGCCGACCTCGTCGTCGGCGCCGATGGCTCGCGCAGCATCTGTCGCGACCTCGTTGCCGACCCACAGCGATTGTTCCGCGAGTACCCGTTCGCCTGGTTCGGCATCCTCACCGAGGCTCCACGTAGCGCACCCGAATTGATCTACACCCGTTCCCCGTTCGGCTTCGCACTGATCAGTCAGCGCACGGAGTCGGTGCAGCGCATGTACTTCCAGTGCGACCCGGCCGAGAATCCCGACGACTGGTCCGACGACCGGATCTGGGCCGAACTGCAGCGCCGACTGGCCGGACCGGACGGTTTCTCGTTGCAGGAAGGCCCGATCATCGACAAGAGCGTGCTGCCGTTCCGCAGCTTCGTGCAGACCCCGATGCGCGACGGAAAGCTACTCCTCGCCGGCGATGCGGCACATACGGTTCCGCCGACGGGCGCCAAGGGTCTCAACCTCGCCCTCGCCGACGTCCGAGTATTGGCCGAGACCATCGAACGAACGCTGCTTGCCCACGACGAGACGGCGCTGGAGTCCTACACCGACCGCGCACTCGCCCGAGTCTGGAAGGCTCAGCACTTCTCGTACTGGATGACGACGATGCTGCACAAGGCTTCCGACGCATCGGACTTCGACGAGCGCCGCCAGCTCGGTGAACTCGAAACCCTGACCGCCTCCGAGGCCGGATCGGCCTATCTCGCCGAGGGTTACACCGGCTGGCCCTCGGTCTGATCCGGGCGGCCCCCGATGGGCCCCTTCCCGATGGTCGAGACGCCCGGGCCCCCTTTCCGATGGTCGAGGAGCCCTGCGCGAGCGCAGCGAGCCGGAGCGTCTCGAGACCACCGCAAGCCGACGCTGGAACTCCGCAACTCCGGAACCAGCAGCAACACAACAGGTCTCGAGGCTCCGTCGCTAGCGCTCCTCCACACCTCGACCACCGTGTGATGCGGCACCGCCGCATACGGGAGATGCCTCACCGATGGTTCACCCAGGCGTGATGGGGCACCGCCGTTCACAGGAGATGACCCACCGATCAGTCACCACCGTGTGAAGGACCGCCAATGAGGGTGGGCGCCCCGAGCGAGCGCCCGATCCCTTGTGCGGCAACCTGCAACGCGGCGACGATCCGCGGTAGTCGGCCGCTGATCGACGGCACCACCATGCCGAGGGCGGCGACCACGCCGTCGGGACCGCGCACGGGGACGGCCACCGAGCAGGCGCCGAGCGTCATCTCCTCGACGGTTGTCGCGTAGCCCTCGTCGTGGACGCGGCGCAGCTGGTCGTCGAGGAGCTTCGGGTTCACGATGGTGTGCGGGGTGATCCGCGTGAGCGAGGCCATCACCTCCTCGCGAATGTCGTTGGGGGCGTGTGCGAGTAACACCTTCCCGACGCCGGTGGCGGCCAACGGGAGCCGCCCGCCGACCCGGCTGACGACCGGCACCGATTCCTTTCCGGAGATGCGGTCGAGATACAGGGCCGCGGTGCCCTCCCGAATCGCCAGGTGGACCGTTGCCGTGGTCGCGGCGTAGAGGTCGTGGAGAAATGGCTCGGCGACCTCCCGAATCCCCGACTGGATCGGCGCGAGAAGCCCGAGATCCCACAGGCGTCTGCCGATCACGTACCGGCCGTCGGGCCGGCGCACCAGCGCACCCCACCGTTCGAGCTCACCGGCGAGACGATGCGCCGTCGGCAACGGAAGGCTTGCACGAGCGGCCATTTCGGACAACGAGAGCACCCGATGAGTGGAATCGAACGTGCCGAGCAACGCGAGCGTGCGCGCCGCCACCGACGCGCCCGGCGTCGAGGTGTTACCGGCCATCGACACTCACGACAGCAGACCGGAACACCGCCGTTTCGCCGGTGACCGCCGGCCGCAGCCAGACCATCAGAGCTCCCGCAGGTAACAGAGCATCCGGTAGTTCTCACCGGGCTCGATGTTGGTGAACCCGTGCCGCTCGTAGAAGCGTCGGGTGTCGGTGTCGATCTCGTCGACGTTGATGAGCATCTCGATCGCGTCGCGGTCCAGCACCTCGTCGACGGCCCGGATGAGCAGGGCGGTGCCGATGCCCCCGTCCCGGAGCGCGGGCACGACGTACAACTCCTCCAACTGCGCGAGCGGCCCGTCGCCGTACGGGGTCGGGCGGAGCGTCAGGTAGGCGAATCCGGTGGGCTCCCCGTCGGACTCGGCCAGCACGACGAGCACGTCGTCACGGGCGAGCAGACGGGTGAAGCGGCCGGCGAACTCGTCGGCACTCGGGGTCGGACTCTCGAACTCGGTGTTGAAGTCGAACAGCAGCCGACCGACGACCGCCGCATCGGCCGGGCCGGCCAGGCGGACGAGGCGGCCCGGGACGGTCATGACACTCACGGCAGCAGACCGGAGCGCCGCGCGATCACCACTGCCTCCAATCGGCTTGTGGCACCGAGCTTTCGCATCGCGTCCTTCACATAGCCCTTGGCGGTCTGGACTCCGATGCCCAGTGAGTCGGCGATTCGTGCGTTGGGATAGCCGAGCGCGGCCAGCGCCAGTACGTCCTGCTCGCGGCGGGTCAACGCCACCGACTCGTGATCGGGCGCGGCGTCGAGGAGCCCGTCGGTGATGCGACCGATCGCGGCGGCGACCTCGGCGTCGTCGACCGAGCGTGCGAGGTCACGCAGTTGTGCATACGCCTCGGTCAGCCGAACGCGCAGCGCGTCGGCCTCGGGCTGCCCGGTCACGGTTTCCACCGACGTCCGGGCGGCGACGATCTGCTGTTCGAGCGTGCGAGCCTCCACGGCGAGGGCGTCGAGTGCCCGGTCGCCGAGCGGATCGTCGGTGCGCAACGCGCCGTAGATCACCGCCACCGGTGTCCGGTCGACGATCACCGGCGCCGCGGCCATCGCCCGCAGACCCTCCGTCGCGATGACCGCGTTGTAGCGGTGAGTGATCCGCGGCGTCTTCAGGTAGTCGTCGACGACCATCGGCCGGTTGGTGGCCACCACCTTGCCGCCGAGTCCGTGCCCGATGTCGACGGCAACGCCGTTGAGCGCACCGACCGTGTGGCCGACGAAGTGGCTCAGACGCAGTCCGTGCCCGCTCTGCACGACACCACCGAAGGCGAGGGAGACGCCGCTGGCCCGGCGCAATCGGCGCAGCGCGTCGGTCACCGGCGCCGCGAGAGATTCGGGCATCTCGGTCACCTCCTCCGGTCGTGTGCGCCCCCTCTTCGGGGGGTGGCACACATCGTTGGTCGCGGCAGACAATGCGTGCGACTGTGATTCAGCTTACTCATGAGGCCCAGGTGAGACCATGACCCAGACCGCTCCCGCGCATCCCTCCGCCGAGGCCGAGGTGGCCGCGTTGCTGGCCGAGTTCGGCGCGAACGACGCGAATGCCGCGACCCTGCTCGTCGACCGGCACGACCCGGATGCCGTCGCCTTCATGACGGTCGGCACCAGCGGCGACGACCTCGTCACGACCCGCATCAACTACGGCGACCTGGCCGCTCAGTCACGGAAGTTCGCGACCGCCCTGGCCGGGCTCGGCGTCGAGCGCGGTTCGCGAATCGGCGTGTTGATGGGCAAGCGCGTCGAGCTGGTGGTCACGTTGCTGGCACTCGCCCGCCTCGGCGCCGTCTACATCCCGCTGTTCACGGCGTTCGCGACACCGGCGATCGAGATGCGGCTACGTGGAGGCGACGCCGACATCGTGGTGACCGAGGCGAGTCAGGTCGACAAACTCGACGGAATCGAGGGCCTGACCACGGTGGTCGCCGGTGCCGGGAGTCCGGCCGAGAGCGGGTCGGGCACCCACGATTTCGACACCCTGCTCGCCGCGAGTGAGCCCTGGGAGGATTCGGTGGCCGTCGGCGGCGACGGGCACCTGATCCTGCTGTTCACCAGCGGAACCACGGGCGCGCCCAAGGGGGTTCCGGTGCCGGTGCGCGCACTGGCGGCGTTCGTCACGTACATGCGTTTCGGTCTCGACGTGACCGACGACGACGTGTTCTGGAATGCCGCCGACCCGGGCTGGGCCTACGGCCTGTATTACGGCATCCTCGGTCCGCTGGCCACCAGACGCCCGAACATCTTGCTGCAGGCCGGTTTCACGCCGGAGCTGACCGCTCGCATTCTCGGCGAGCTTGGCGTCACCAACTTCGCCGCCGCCCCGACGGTATATCGCGCGCTGAGCAAAAGCGGTGCGATCGAGGGCTTTTCGCTACGGCATGCGTCGTCGGCGGGCGAGCCGCTGACGCCGGATGTGATCGATTGGGCGACAGGCGCATTGGGAACCGAGGTGCGCGACCACTACGGCCAGACCGAACACGGCATGTTCATCAACAACCACTGGGCCCCGGAAGTGCGGAGACCGCTGATCCCCGGATCGATGGGCCAACCGATGCCCGGTTTCGCCACCGACATCGTCGACGGACAGATCGCGATCGACGTATCGGCCAGTCCGGCACTGTGGTTCACCGGCTACCTCGACGACCCGGAGAAGACCGCGGCCCGGTTCACCGAGGACGGGCGCTGGTATCTGACCGGCGATACGGGCCGGGTAGACGAAAACGGCAATTACTACTTCAGTGCTCGGGACGACGACGTGATCATCATGGCCGGCTACCGGATCGGACCATTCGACGTCGAGAGCGTGCTGATCACCCATCCGTCGGTGATCGACGTCGCCGTCGTCGGCCGGCCGGACGAGCTGCGTGGTGAGGTCCTCGAGGCCTTCGTCGTGCTCGCCGACGGTGTGGTCGGCGACGACGCCCTGGAGGCCGAACTGCAGCAGCTGGTCAAGACGGGTTTCGCCGCGCATGCCTATCCGCGCAGCGTGCATTTCGTCGACGCGCTGCCCAAGACACCGAGCGGCAAGATCCAGCGGTTCGTCCTGCGGCAGAGGTAGTACCGGCCCCGCCATCACAGGTCACCGTCGTCGTCGGCCTCCGCTCGCCAGGCGCCGCACCGACTCGGGGTCTCGGTGCCCGTTGCGGGAATCGGGTCGTCGTAGCGGTGCGTACGGGCACGACGCCGGTCCAGTTGTCGGTGTCGACACCGGGACCTCCACTGCGGGCCTTGGCGATCCACTGACCGTCGACGATCGGCATCCGCAGGGCGACCGTCGCAGCACGCTCCTTGCCGGTGATCGACGGCGTCTCGGCGACGCGGCCCGGGATCAGCTTGTCCGACAAGGCTTCCAGTGCGGCCAGGTCGTCGTCGGCGCGTTCGGGGATACCTCGCACCACCGCAGACCGATAATTCGCGGAATGGTCGAAGAGACTGTCGGCCACCACGATTGCGTCGAGGACGAACACGGTGAACGTCGACGGCGCCCCGTCGGCCACATGACGCAGTGCGCCTGCCGCGATCGATCCGTGCATGAGGATGTCGTCACCGTCGCGGGCGAAGAGCAACGGCACCGACCACGGCCACCCGTCGACGACGGTCGAGAGGGTTCCGACGAGGACCGAATCGAGGACGTCGTCGAGCAACGCGCGGTCGCCACCGCGAGTCGGCTTGCGGCGCAGAGCAGACAGTTCGGCGGGTTCATCGGAGTACGAGGAGGACTCGGGCATGAGGGCATGGTGCGCGTCGCGCGGCCTCCCGGCAACAGATTTCCCTTCCCGAGAAAATGCGGACCGGATCTGTCCGCATTGGTTCGTAGCTTCGGTGGTGACCGCGAACCACTCCGAAAGGCACCATCATGGCCGGCACCTACACCTCCGTCACCCTCTCCGTCGATGTCACCGGCGAGAAGGCCGACGTCTTGACCCTGTTGGAGGATCAGCGCGCGATGTTCCTGGTGACCTTGCGCGATCTCGACGACGAGCAGGCCCGCCGCCGCAGCACCGTGAGCGAACTGACCCTCGGCGGTCTCCTCAAGCACCTGACGATGGTGCAGCGCGAGCACACGCAGACCATCCTCGACCGCGACCCGAACGCCGAGATCCACATGGAGAACCTCGAGCACGGATACGAGCTCACCGACGGCGAGACGTTCGAGGAGTGGCTCGCCGCCTACCGGGATGCCGCGCTCGCCTACGACGCGGTGATCGCCGAAGTCGGTTCACTCGACGAACTGATCCCGCAGGCGACCGCACCATGGCAGCCCGAGCGAGAGTGGTGGACGGTACGCAAGATGGCCCTGCACATGTTGCGCGAGACCGCCCATCACAGTGGCCACGCCGACATCATCCGCGAGGCGCTCGACGGCCGGACGACGATGGCCGCGCTCTTCGATTTCGGCGATCCGGCCTGAGGTCGGCGCGGCATCGGTCGGTGTTCATCGCGACGAATCGGACGCCTGTTACGTCGGTGTAGTCCGTTCGGGTGGATTTCCCGATCAGCCGACCGAATCCGCCCGAACGCGGTTGCCCCTGCTCAGAGCCGCTCACAATACTTGTGGCTCGGGGAACACACCACCACCGATCCGTGCGGCGATCGCGCCGGGCACGGGCGTTCGTAGGAGACCGAGCAGATGTCGTACTACCCACCGGGGCCACCCACGTATCCGTCGATGCCGTTCGGCGCCGTGCCGCCCGAACCGCAACCGCGTAATCGCCGCAATCTCACCTTGATCCTCGCAGCGATCGTTGCGGTGCTCGCGCTCGTGTTCGCCTCTGTCGTGGTGATCGTGCTCAAGAACAAGAAGGGCGAGTTCCACATCCCCTTCCTGTCGCTGAC
The DNA here is from genome assembly GCF_059511865.1 of Gordonia sp. YC-XJ4. Classification (NCBI taxonomy): domain Bacteria; kingdom Bacillati; phylum Actinomycetota; class Actinomycetes; order Mycobacteriales; family Gordoniaceae; genus Gordonia; species Gordonia sp. YC-XJ4. The sequence goes on along the minus strand of NZ_CM183447.1, from coordinate 279,549 downwards.
GTCCGCGGACGCACCGGGTGATGCGCCGTTCATGGCGCAGCCGAATCTGACCAACAAGCCACTCGACAACGGTCTGCGCCTGAGCGCGCAGACCGGCGCGCCGGATCAGGGCACGCGACTGGTCAGCGGCACCACGCCGGGCCTGTACGTCGGTGGGTCTACCACCTGCGACCCGGCCGGTCTGGGTAATTTCCTCGCGCAACACCCCTCCCAGGCGGCGGCGTGGGCGAGTGTCTACGGGATCAGCACGCAGGCCATCCCCTACTACCTCGACACCCTGACGCCGGTGATCCTCTCGGCCGACACCTGGGTGACCAACTACAGCTACACCGGCGGTTCGGCGGTGCCGTTCCAGGATGTGCTGCAGGCCGGCACCTCGGTTCTCGTCGACAGCGCCGGCGTTCCCCGGGTCCGCTGCCAGTGCGGTAATCCGCTCGGGCCGGCCGCCTCGGCCCCCATCGGCGGATACCGAATCCGCGGAACCCATTGGCAGGGTTATCAGGTCAACTACATCACCCGCGTCGCCTACAACACCCAGAACGTCACCGTCGTCAACAACACCACGACCGTGATCAATCAGGCTCCGGCCCAGGCGAATACGCCGGCCGCCGGTGCTGCCGCGCTGCTGACGCTACTCAATCCCGATACCCGTCAGCTCTTCGATCGCACGGTCGGCGGCTTGCTGGATCTGTCGGGTCAGCCGCCGCTGACCGAGGCGCTGCCGACGCCGGCATCACTCAACGTGCCGTTGGCAGCGCGCAGCGACGAGGCCGCGGCACAGAACGGGCTCGCCCGGGCAGGCGAGACGGCCGCCGCGCCGGAGGTCACGCAGATGGCCGAATCCAACGGCAACACCCCGCCGACCGAGGGCCAGACCACCGAAGCCGCGTCGGGCACCGAATCGGGAACCGACACCTCGGCCGCGGGCCCGACCTCGAGCGAGGAGACCTCGGCGGCGAGCAGCACCACGACCTCATCCGACACCAGTTCGAGCGCGAGCAGCTCGTCGTCGGCGGCACCCTCGCCCACCGTCTTCAGCGGTAGCGGTGATTCCATCGGCAGCTTCAGCTTCACCGAGAACAATCAGTCGGTGACGTGTCAGGCACCGTCGCAGGAGACCACCGGCTCGGTCTCGCTCACCTGTAGCGACGGGCTGTCGCGGTCGATCTATCAGAGTTCGCTGTCGCAGTCGTCGGTCACCTCGGCCACCGACTCGACCGGAATCTGGCGATTGTCCTTGGGTAGTACTTCGGTGCCGATCACCTCGGCCACGTGGCAGACCCTGATCGCGACCACCACCGAAACCACGACGGCGGAAACCCCGACGGCGACGGAGACCACGGAGGTTCCGACGACGACCGAGGAAACCACCACCGAGACAACGGAAGAAACCACCGAGACGCCGACGACAATCCCGGCGGGCTGACCCCCGTGCGCCGGGCCTCGAGACCACTCGCACCGAAACCAGCACCACCGCAGCCGGTCTCGAGGCTCGTCGCTAACGCTCCTCACACCTCGACCACCGATCTGGGAAACCCTCCGACCGACGGCGACCATCCCCCGATGGTCGAGGTGCACGGCGCCCAAGGCGCCGGGCCTCGAGACCACTCGCACCAACCATCATCCCCGAGCCACCGGGGACCGAAACCAGCACCGCCGCAGCCGGTCTCGAGGCTCGTCGCTGACGCTCCTCACACCTCGACCACCGATCTGGGGAACCCTACCGCTCAGCGGCACGCGACCACCGATCTGGGAACCCTACCGCTCAGCGGCACTCGACCGCCGAACCGGGGGCTCCATCACCGGTCTGAACCATCGACCCGGGCAACCCTCCGACGACGACCTCCACCAGCCGAGCATCGGCGTCGAGCACCAGGTGATCGGCGACGTATCCGGGGAGTAAATCCCCGACGTCGTCGAGGCCGATCGCGCGAGCTGGTGTGCGCGAGCACATCTCGACGGCGGCGATCAATGCCTCGCGGGTGATGGGGCCACCGTCGGACAGCCCTTGCGCGGCGCGGCGGAACAGCAGGTCCATGGTGGCAGTGCTGCCGGCGATCGCCCCGGTCTCCCGGACGCGGGCCACACCGCCGGTGACGTCGACGTCGAGCACCCCGAGACGATACGAGCCGTCCGACATTCCCGCCGCCGACATGGCGTCGGTGACCAGCGCGATCCGCCGCGGACCGGCGACCCGTTCGACGTAGGACGCGAGGTCGCGGTGCACATGCACTCCGTCACCGACGAGCTCGACGGTGACGCGGTCGTCGCCCAGGAGCGCGAGTACCGGGCCGGGTTCGCGGTGGCGCAGCGGCCGCATGGCATTGAACAGGTGGGTGCCCACCCGTGCGCCGGCGCCGACTGCGGCGCGGGTCTGCTCGTAGGTCGCCTCGGTATGTCCCACCGCGGCAACGACTCCCGCGTCGGCAATACGGCGAATGGCATCGAGACCGCCGTCGAGTTCGGGGGCGATGGTGACCATGCGGACGGCGCCGCCCCCGGCGCGTAACAGCGCGGAGATCTCCTCCGGGTCCGGATCGCGCAGCGTGGTGGGATCGTGCGCACCGCACCGTGCGTGCGAGAGCCACGGCCCTTCCAGGTGGATGCCGGCGATCACTCCGGCCTCGACCTGCTCGCGCAGCGCGGCGACCTGATCGAGCAGCGCCGACGGCGAAGCGCTCACCAGACTGGCGAGAGTGGTTGTGGTGCCGTGTGTTCGGTGAAAAGCCGCCGCCGCAACGATCTCCTCGGCGACACCGTCGGTGTAGCCGGTGCCACCACCGCCGTGCACGTGCATGTCGATGAAGCCGGGAACGATGGTGGCGTCCGGGAATTCGCGGTCGGGCAGGGTCGGCGGCGCCCCCTCCCCGACGGCGACGATCCGGCCGTCATACATGGTGAACCAGCCGGGCTCCAGCGCGCGCCCGCCGCTGATGATGCGACCGGCGGCGACAGTGATGACAGTCATCGGCGGTCTCCCTACAGCGTCTCAGTGACCTTGCGCAGACCGCGAGGGGTGTCCGGATCGCCGCCGCGGGCGACCGCGAGGTGCAGGGCGAGCTGCTGGAAGGGGATGATCTCGAGCAACGGCGACAACGCATCCGGCGCTCCCGTCGGCAACACGAAGCCACCGGTCAGCCCGGACACATACTCGGCGGCCCCGACCCCGAACACGTCGGCGTCGCGTTCGGCGAGCCGCTCCAGCACCGGCTGCATCGCAGCGCCACCGACACCCTCGGGAACCACCGCGAGCACCGGCACCTGCGGGTCGACGGTGGCCAACGGTCCGTGCAACAGGTCGGCGCCGGAGAACGCCTGCGCTGACAAGTAAGAAGTCTCCATCAGCTTCAGCGCCGCTTCGCGAGCCGTCGGATACGAATAGCCGCGGCCGGTCGTGACGAGCCGCTGCGCAAACCGATACCGCTGCGCCACCGCCCGCACCCGATCCTCCCCGTCGAGGACCCGGTCCCCCAGATCGGGTAGCGCCGACGCAGCAGCAGCACCGTCACGGCCGAGGATCGACTCCGAGAGCAGATACAGCGCAAGCAGTTCCGCGGTGTAGGACTTGGTGGCGGCCACCGACCGTTCGGCTCCGGCATGGACCTGCAGGTCGAACTCCGCGGCGTCGGCCAGCGGTGACGCCGCGGCGTTGGTGATCGCCACCGTGAGCGCTCCCTGCTCCCGGGCCACCTGCACCGACTGCACCAGATCGGGCGACCCGCCGGACTGGCTGACCGCGATGTAGAGCACGTCGCGCAGGTCCGGGCGGGCGCCGTACACCGTCATCGTCGACGGTGAGACCAGTCCGGCGGGCAGTCCGTGGCGGATCTCGATCAGATACTTGCCGTAGAGCGCGGCATGGTCGCTGGTGCCGCGTGCAACGAACTGCACGAATCGTGGTCGACGCGCGGCGATCCGAGCAGCAACATCTCGAATCTCGGCATGCCCGTCGCGCAACAGATTTCGCCAGACGTCGGGTTGTTCGGCGATCTCGGCGGCCATCAGGTGTCCGGGTCGGTCGGTGAGGACGGTGTTCATGGGTCTCCTTCGAGAAGTCTCGGCCGGTGGGCCGGTCAGTGGGTCAGTGGGCGTCGACGAGGGATGCGGCCAGGCGCACCGCACCGTGGACCGGATCGACCTCGAGGACGCGGATGTCGGTGATGCCCATCGGTGCGACGAGTTCGCGAATCCGGTTCTGTAACAAGGGCTGATGGACCACCTGGCCGCCGGCGAGGACCACCGGTCCGGTCGATCCGAGCATCCGGGCGACGGTACCGACGAGTTCGGCCAGCGCGAGGGCCGCGGCCTCCACGATCTCCAGGGCACGCTCGTCGGCGACCGCGGCGCGCTCGAACACGACATGGGAACGGCGCGCCCAATATTGGCGGTCGGCACGTGTGTAGAACAGGTCATGCAGGTCGAGTACCTCGCCGACCCCGCACTCCTCGGCCAGTCGCAGCGACAGCGGTGCCGGGGCCAGCCCCTGATCGTTGTCGAGCAAGGCGCGCCGAACCACCTCGCGCGCAACCCAATAGCCGCTGCCCTCGTCGCCGAGGAGATGCCCCCACCCGCCGGCCCGACGCGAACACCCGTCACGGCGACCCCAGGCGACCGCACCGGTGCCGGAGATCACCGCGATGCCCTCATCGAGGCCCGCGGCGGCGAGGATCAGGTGGGTGTCATGGACGACCCCGACCCGTGCTCCCGGAACACGCTGGGCCAGCAGCTGTTCCAGACGTTCGACACTCGCCGGGGTGTCGACACCGGCCGATCCGGCCAGCACCGTGTGCACACCGCCGGGACCACCGAGCGTCTCGATCGCGGCGTCGAGTTGACGTCCGGCCTCCTCCACCCCCATGGAGGAGACATTGGCGCTGCCGACGATGGTCTCGGCGACGACGGTGCCGTTCTCGGCGCGCACCGCGTGGGTCTTCGATCCGCCGATGTCGAAGGCGAGGGTGACGCTGGGGTTCGCGTCTGATGGGTCGGTGACGATACTCATCGGACAACCTTGGTCTGTCGGGGCGACGCGTCGGCGATCGCTTCGGGCCACCGGCCACCGCTGCGCCAATAGTGTTGGATGTCTTCGAGCTTACGGCCCTTGGTCTCGGGCGCCAGGAAGAAGACGAACACCAGACCGACCAGCGCGAATCCGCCGAAGACCGCGAAGGTGCCCGCGCCGCCGATGACGTTGATGAGCGAGAGCGTGAACGCGGCGACGATGGCATTGGCCACCAGATCCGAGGTCAGCATGAGCGACGATCCGTTGGCGCGCAGCCGCGCCGGGAACGCCTCGCCGGCGTACACCCAGACCAGCGCGCCGAAGCCGAAGGAGAATCCCATGGTGAACAGGACCAGGCCCGCGAATCCCAGCACATGCGCGGTGGTACCGGCGCCGTGCAATGGGCCGTAGGTGACGATCAGCACGACCGTCGCGATCACCATGGCGCCGATCCCGCCCAGCAGGATAGGGCGTCGGCCCAACCGGTCGACGGTGAACAGCGAGATCAGCACGGCGGCCAGACCGGTGATCTGCACGAAGGCCGGCAGCATCAAGGTGCCGAAGTCACCGGTGAAACCCATGTCCTCGAACAGCTTCGGGCTGTAGTAGACGATGGCGTTGATGCCGGTGATCTGGATGAGGAAGCCCAGTCCGACGACGAAGACGGTCGCGCGAATCCAGGGTCGGCGGAACATCTCGCCGAGCGAACCGCCGGATTCCTCGGTGAGTGCCTGCCGCATCTCGTCGATCTCGGCGTCGATGTCGGCGTCGGGTTCGATGTTGCGCAACGTCGCCCGGGCCTCGTCGAACCGTCCCTTGGAGACGTACCAGCGCGGCGTGTCGGGCATGACGGCGACCAGGGCGGTCACCGCGAGCGCCGGGATCGCGGCGATGCCGAGCATCCAGCGCCAGGCGCCGTGGCCGGCGAGGAAGTACCCGACCACGTAGCCGCCGATGATGCCGACGATGGTCGCGACCTGATAGGCCACCAGCATCGCTCCGCGCGAGCGTGGTGGGGCGGATTCGGCGACGAAGACCGGTACCACCACGATCGACACACCGACGGTCACGCCGAGGAGCAGCCGCGCCACGAGAAGGACGTCGTGGGTCGGCGACAGCGCGCTGAACAGCGCGAACAGGCAGTAGGTGGCCGCGACGAGGAGCATCGAACGCTTACGGCCGAGGCGGTTGGCCAGCCAGCCGGCCCCGATGGCGCCCACGATCTCGCCGATCACGACCGCTGTCGCGAGTGCCTGTTTGCCGGCATCGCCGAGGCCGAAGTCGGCGCCGATGAACTTCAGGGCCGCGCCGATGTTGCTGCTGTCGTAGCCGTAGATCACGCCGATGCTGGCGGCGGCGATACCCACCATCAGTCCGGACGTGCGTCTTGTCCCGACCGGTGGTCGGGTTGCCGGGTAGGTCGTCATCAGGGTACCTCCGCGAGGTCTGGATTGGTGTATACCAATGTGTTGGCGGTCTCAGATTGGCATATACCAATCTGGTTCGTCAATGGGTACGCTCGCATTCATGCCGACGCCTCCTGCGACAACACGCAACCGCGGACCGCGGTACTTCCAGGTCAAGGTTGCGCTCCAACAGCGCATCGGCGACCTGGAACCGGGAATGTCGTTACCTCCCGAGCGCAAGCTCGCCACCGAACTCGGTACCTCGCGTACAACCCTGCGCCGGGCGTTGGCCGAACTCACCGCCGAGGGCGTGCTCAGCAGTACTCAGGGCAGCGGAAACTTCGTCACGCCACCGAAGTTGGTGCACGTGCGGCAGCTGACGTCATTCAGCGACGACCTCGGCGCGCAGGGTCGCACCGTGGATTCGGAGATCCTCGACGCCGGCCACGCGCCGGCCGACACCGACCTCGCCGTGCGTCTGGAGGTCCCGACGGGCACCCCCGTCCATCGGCTCACCCGTCTGCGCATCGTCAACGACGAGCCACTGGCGCTCGAAACCGCGCACATCCCAGGCGAATTCGACGATTTCGCGGACGCCGTCGCCGCGAGCGGCTCGCTGTATGCGACGCTACGGGCCCGCGGGATCGTCATCTGCGACGTCGAGGACAGCGTGCAGACCGCACTCGCCGTCCCCGATCAGGCGGCGTACCTGCGGGTCGCCACCGGGACCCCGCTGCTCCAGATCGAGCGCACTTCACGCGACGCGGACGGGACCTGCGTCGAGTGGACCCGCTCCTACTACCGAGGCGACCGCGTGCGGTTCGTCGCACGCGGTCGCCTCGGAGGGTGATGGGGGGTGATGAACGCCGATCAGGCGCTCGCCGACTCCAATTGCGCATCGGCGCCGGACTGCGCCGGCAGTGTCCGCGTGAATTCCAGGTTCGGGTCGGCGACATCGGAGTCGAAGGACTTACGGTCCCGGTAGTAGCTCATCGACATCGTCCACGGTTCTGCCACACCCTGTTTCGGCAGATTCTCGAGCGACCGCTGCACGTAGCCGGCCCCGAAATCGAGCAACGGGCGGGTCTGCATGCCGGGGTCGGCGATCGGGCGCACCGCCGGATACCCGCGGGCATCCATGTAGGCGAGCAGTCGGCAGAAGTGCTCGCACAGCAGGCCCACCTTGAGGGTCCACGACGAGTTGGTGTAGCCGATGGCGAGCGCGAAATTCGGTACGCCACTGAGCATGAAGCCGCGGTAGGCGACGGTGTCGGGCATCGAGACGGGCTCACCGTCGATGCTCAGCGCGACGCCGCCGAACAGCTGCAGATTCAATCCGGTGGCGGTGACGATGACGTCGGCCTCGAGTTCCTCACCGCTTTCGAGCAGGATCCCGTTCTCTGTGAAGGTTGCGATGCGGTCGGTGACCACCGATGCCTTGCCCTGCCGAATGGTGCGGAACAGGTCGCCGTCGGGCACCGCGCACAACCGCTGATCCCACGGGTTGTAGGGCGGGTTGAAGTGCTTGTCGACGTCAAAGCCCTCGGGCAGCAGCTTCTTGTTGATCGCACGGATCACCTTGCGCGACGCCTTGGGGAAACGCTGGCAGGCTTCGTAGAGAACACGTTGCTGCGCAATGTTCTTCGCGCGTGCGAGCGCGTAGCCGCGCTTGTCTCCGAGGATGGCGCGGCCGATGTTGGCGACCGGATCGTGCTTGGGCAGCGGGACGATGTAGGTCGGGGTGCGCTGCAGCATGGTGATGTGGCCTGCGGTCTTGGCCATCGCGGGCAGCAGTGTCACCGCCGTGGCGCCGGAGCCGATCACCACCACCTTCTTGCCCGAGTAGTCGAGGTCGGCAGGCCAGTGCTGCGGATGGATGATCTGCCCGCGGAAGCGCTCGCGCCCCTCGAACTGCGGGGTGAAGCCCTCGTCGTAGTTGTAGTAGCCGGCGCCGGAGAACAGCCAGTTGGCCTTCATCTGGAACCGCTCGCCGGTGTCGGTGCGCTCGATGTCGACCGTCCACAGGCATTCCTGCGACGACCACTGCGCCGCGTGCACCTTGTGCTGGTAGCGGATCTTGTCGCCGATGTTGTCCTCGTCGATCGCCTCGTAGAGGTAGTCGAGGATGCGCGGGGCGTCGGCGATGGACTGCTTGTCGGTCCACGGCTTGAACTCGAATCCGAAGGTGTGCAGATCCGAGTCCGAGCGAATGCCCGGGTACTTGAACAGATTCCACGTGCCGCCTGCCACGTCGCGGCCCTCGAGGATCACGAAGGACTTCTGCGGCACCATCGTCGTCAGATAGTGGGCGGCACCGATGCCGGAGATCCCGGCACCGACGATGAGCACGTCGACGGTCTCGACGGGGGTGGTGGTCTGGGGCACGATCTCTCCTCGGGGCTGGGCCTCGCCGGTGTCGGGGCGTGGCTGTGACGCTCACTCCAATATGACACTCAGCATTGTCACGATCCAGGATGCCTTCGTCCGGCCGATCACGCCAGTGACATTATGCCCATGATGAGCTCAAGCCACGGTGCACAATGTGCACATGGACGTTGAGTGGCCGCAGGTGTCGGCACGTACGAAGGAGCTGATCCGCGCCGGCGCGCAACTCATCCTCGATCCGCCGGAGCCGTGGGTCGAACAACTCCACGAGGCGTCGCTGTCCGGGGCCCGGATGCGTGCGGTCGCCGAGGACCCGGTGCTGGCGGCGGGCACGCGCCGCACGAACTGGGCCAACACCTCACGCTGGGCACTACACAACATCGAATCGCCCGGCGAGCGGGTACCCGCGCAACTGACTCCCGAGATCATGCTCGCCACCCACGACCTGGTGCGACGCGGGCTCGACGAAGCCTCGCTCGACGCGTTCCGCACCGCACAGAGCGTCGCGTGGCGCCTATGGATGGACATCTGCTTCGGTCTCACCACCGACCCCGCCGAACTCCGTGAACTCCTCGACGTGACCTCGCTGTCGATCTCGACGTTCATCGACGACACGGTCACCGCTATGAGCGAGCAGATGCGCGCCGAACGCGAAGAACTCGCGCGCGGCACACATGCCCGTCGGCGCGAGGCCGTCACCCTCGTTCTCGAGGGCGCACCGATCCCGTCGGCGCGCGCCGAGGCGCAACTCGGCTATCGCCTCGCCGGCCCGCACATCTCGGTCGTGCTGTGGAGCGCGACGCCCGACGCCGCACCGGATCTCGAGGCTGCAGCCGACATCCTCGCCCGCTCCGCGGAGGCGACCACGCGACTGACGGTCACCGCCAGCGCCACCTCCTGGTGGCTGTGGCTCCCGGTCGACGGGCTCGGCGCACCCGACCTGTCGTCCCTGCCCGACGTCCGCGTCTCCGCCGGCCGACCCGGCACCGACGTCGACGGATTCCGATCGAGCCACTTCCAGGCGATGACCACCCAACGGCGTCATGCCCGGCTGGGTGCGACGCGCCAGATCGTTCACTATGACGACATCCGTTTGGTGTCGCTGTTGACCTCCGACACCGCGGCGGGCGACGACTTCGTCACCGACACCCTCGGCGATCTCGCCGATGCCGACCCCGATCTCATCGAGACGCTGCGCACCTGGATCAGGCTGCAGTGCAACACCTCTCGCACCGCCGAAGTGCTTTATACCCACCGCAACACCGTGATTCGCCGTCTCGACCGCGCCGACGCCCTGCTCCCCCGACCGCTCGCCGACACCGTCGTCGACGTGGCCGCGGCCCTCGAGGTCCTGCGCTGGCGGGAGTGAAGGCGTCGGATGCGTTTCGGCGTCGGCGTGCGGCGGTCTCGAGACCCCCTGCCCCACAGCCACTCCCGTCCCACCGATCACCACAACCACCCAGCCCGAACCGGACCCGTGCTACAAACAGACCCATGACCCGTCTCCGGTGGGCGTCCACCGCCGCGCTCGCGGTGAGCGTCACCCTGCTCACCGCATGCACCGGACCCTCCACCCCGCAGCCGACTTCACCGTCGTCGACCTCCGCCACATCATCAACGGCAATCCGCCCGGTGTCCTCGTCAGCGCCGATTCCGCCGGTGTCGGCAGCTGCTCGACAGGTGGGACTCGTCGATGTGCGATCGGTGGTGCCGTCGGCGATCGTCGATCTGCGTTACGCGACGGTGCACAACTTCGTCGGAATACAGCTCTACCCGACGGGCGCACGGTGTCTCGTCCACGAGTCCCTGGCCGACGGACTGCGCACCGCGGCGGCGGCGCTGCGCACATCCGGTGACACCCTGGTGTTCTGGGACTGCTACCGGCCGCACTCGGTGCAGCAGACCATGTTCGAGAAGGTGCCCGACCCGGCGTGGGTCGCCGCACCCGGGCCGTACTCACGCAGCCACGAGTCGGGGCGGTCGGTGGATGTCACACTGGCGACGCCCCAACCCGGGTGTCCGGTCGATCGACGTATCGCCGACCAGTGTCTGGTCGACATGGGTACCGACTTCGACTCGTTCACCCCGCAGGCCACGGCCTTCGCGACGGAAGGGGTTCCGGTTGCCGCGCAACGCAACCGCGCGCGTCTGCGCGCGGCCATGTCGGCGGGCGGGCTGTCGGTCTACTCCGGTGAGTGGTGGCACTTCGACGGTGCCGGTGCCGACGTCGCGCGGCCGATCATCGACGTCCCGGTGACGTGAGGCTCCGGCCCAGAACACCATTCAGCTCCGGCGCAACACCGAGGTGATGACCAGGGTCCGCCCCTGGGATTGGGAGTAGTAGCTCGACCGGTAGGCCACCGTGCCATCGGCGGACGGCGTCACCTCGATCTGCGAGGTGACGCAGGTGCCTTGGGTGATCTGCTCGGTCAGGGTGACCGTCGATCCCCGCCGCGAGTTCTCCGCCCACGTACCCGCGCACCCGAGTTGCGGGTAGTGGACGATCGCGGTGAGCGGTGCGGTATCGGATATCTGCGCGACGACGTCGAATCCGGTCTGATCCCCGGTCACACTGCCACGCCAGTTCCCGGCGAGCGAGGCTGCCACGGGCAGGGTCGTTTGTCCGGTGGTCGGTGCAACGGTGGGCGCCGACGCCGCGGCCGGTGACGACCCTGTCGAGGTATCGGTGCCCCGCGTCGCGACCAGCACGACCGCGACGATGGCGCCCACGAGCATCAGTGCGAGTCCGGCGAGGAGCCACGGCAGCACGCCATGACGTTTGCGCGCGGGCGGTGCCGGAACAGGCTGGATCGGCATCGCCGCAGACGGCACACCCATCGGTGGCGGCGCAGTCGGCACGCCCATCGGTCGCGGTCCGCGCGGCGGCGGTGGTGGACGCAGACCGTCACCGCGTCCGGGTGTCTGGTGCGGACCGAGGATCGTGGCCGGGGCCGGCTGCTGAACACCGACGATCGTCGTCGGGCGCGGGTTGGTGGCCACCGCGCGTGCCGCTGCCGCCGCGAAGGCGCCTGCGGAGCCGTGACGCTCGTCAGGGCGCTTGGCCAGCGCTTGCGCGATGACGTCGTCGATCGCCTCGGGAAGGTCGGGGCGCAGCGCCGTGCATCGCGGCACGGGCGCGTGGGTGTGTGCGCTGATCAGTCCGGCCGCGTCGGTCCGGTCGAACACCGCCCGGCCGGTGAGTAGTTCGTAGAGTGTGCAGCCCAGGGCGTACTCGTCTACGGCGGGGGTGAGCGCGGTGTCGGTGAACATCTCCGGAGCGGCATAGGCGAGCGTGGCGATCACATTGCCGGTTGCGGTGAGCCCGGTGGATTCCGACATCAACCGGGCGATCCCGAAGTCGGCGATCAGTGCTCGCCGCGCCGCGACGGGACGGCCCCAGGCCGGGGTGACGAGGATGTTGGCCGGTTTGACGTCGCGATGCAGCGTGCCCTGCGCGTGGGCGTGGTCGAGACCTGCGGCCACCTGGGTGATGAGGTCGACGATCGGGGCGGCGGGCAGCGGTTCGGTCGCCTCGCGCAGGATCGCTGCCGCATCGGTGCCCTCGACGTACTGCATCGCCATCCACATGGTGTCGCCGTCGATACCGGCGTCCTGCACGGCAACGATGTTCGGGTGATCGAGGCGGGCCGCAAGATCGACCTCACGGCGAAAGCGTTCGCGGAATTCCGGATTGGCTCCCAGGCTCGACGACAACACCTTGAGGGCTTGCCGGCGGGGCAGTCGCGGATGCGCGACGAGATAGACGGTGCCCATCCCGCCGGAGCCCAGGTGGCCGATGATCGTGTACCCGCCGACCACATCGTTCTCACGCAGTGGCGCGCCGGCATCGTCCACGACCATCTCCTCATTGCTGGGTGCCCGTTCACCATGACAACCACACCCGGCCCATTCCAGCAGACTCCGGACAATTCGGCCGCGTGACGGACACCCGAGGCAATCAGATGTTCATCTCGCAACCCCCGTTAAATCCTGGACGCCTCCGCGAAGCGGCGGTACCCTGGGCGCGCTGTCACACACGAGACGACGAAGGGAGGTGGCGCAGATGATCTCGCAGATCGCATGGCGAGACGACAACGAATTCGGTTGTCGGCGTGGACTGTCGGACGACGGTCGCACGACGGCCCCGATGTATCGATTCCATCCCTGCGCCACCGGCCCCGGAAACCTCTGCGGCTGATCCGGAAACGGTGACGCTCCCAGCAGAGTTCGTCATCGTCTTTCAGGAGTAGCCATGACCATTTTCGTCACCAACGCCGGTTTGCAGATACTCGCGCGCGTCACCTGGCGCCGGGCCGCGGTTCTGTTGACCACCGGCGTCGCGCGCAACGTCGAGGGCACCCCCCTGGTGCGCACCGTGCATTCGCCGAGCATCAGCCTGCCCATTCATCAGGTGGTCGCGATCAAGCGTGATGCCTACCGTCCGTACGCCGGAAAGACGATGGACTCCTACGCCTCTGGCGCCTCGATCCTGCGTCGCGATCAGTGGATCTGCGCGTACTGCGAGGGCCCGGCCGACACCGTCGACCACATCATGCCCCAATCACGCGGTGGCGCATCGACGTTCGGGAATCAGGTCGCGGCATGCAAGTCGTGCAACGGCTTCAAGGCCGATCGCACACCGCGAGAAGCCGGAATCGCCCTGCGCCATGCACCGTTCGTCTATGACCCGTGGGCGCAGGACCAGAAGGAAGTCTGGGAGTTGTTCACTCTCGGAAGACAACTCGAGTAACCGCCGGTAGGCGGGGAGAGGAGACCGCCGATGACCGCCCCGGAGTTGCGTCCCCTCTCCCTGCCACTGTCGATGCTGTTACGGCCCACCCTCGACGTCGACTGGGCGGCAGCCGCCTGTGCGGCCGTCGACGAGAATCCCGAGGACTGGTTCCCCTTTCCCACCGACGACTACTCCCATGCCGCGTCGGTGTGCGCGGCCTGCCCGATCCGGGCCGGCTGCGAACAGTGGGGCCGACGCAACCGGATGAGCGGCGTCTGGGGTGGCGTCCGGTTGGAGAACGGCCGGCCGCGGCCGTGAGAGCCCGGGTCCGTCTCACCCAGTGAGGCGCACCCGGGCTCTTGACCGGATCACAAAACACGCGCTATTGTGCCTCCCATCACGAATTGAAACGTTTCATTCGTCGGAAACGGAGGTCCGATGCCCACGACCGAACGAGTGTGCCTGGTCATGCGCCTGCGGCCCGACCGCATTGATGATTACCTCGCCGCCCACGAGCACGTCTGGCCGGAGATGCTCGACGCGCTCGAGCGCACCGGATGGCGCAACTACTCGCTGTTCCTGCACCCCGCCGAGCACGTCGTCGTCGGATACCTGGAGACCGACGACTACGCCCGCGCCGTGACCGATCTCGCCGCCACCGACGTCAACACCCGCTGGCAGGCCCACATGTCGGAGTTCTTCCTGCCGCCCGACACCGATACCCCGACTCCCGACGCCGCACCGACCACCGCGCTCCGGCTCGACGAGTACTTCCACCTCGACTGATCACCCCTTGACCCCCACTCACCCGCCGTTCTCTACTGAACACCGACACCCCGAGGATCATCATGAAAGTAGGAGCCCGCTCCACGACCGGCTGGCGTGCCACCATCTCGGTGGCCATGTCCAACTACATCGAGGCCGGATCGATCATCGCGATCGCAACCAGCCTCACCTTCTGGCAGGACGCCTTCGGCATCAGCAACTTCGCCGTCGGTCTGCTGGCCGCGTTGAGCGCCAACGCCTTCGGCGCGGCGATCGGCGCCGCTCTGGGTGGTCCGCTGTGTGATCGCTTCGGCCGCAAGGCCATCTACACCTACGATCTGCTGGTCTACATGGTCGGCGTGCTGATCGCTGCATGCGCGGTGAACTTCGGGATGCTCTTGGCCGCATTCATCATCACCGGCATCGCCGTCGGCGCAGGCGTCCCCGCCTCCTGGACCTACATCGCCGAGCAGGCGCCGACGACCGAACGCGCCAAGCACGTGGGAACCGCGCAGTTGGCCTGGTCGATCGGCCCGCTGATCGGCTTCGCACTGGCCGCCGCCCTCGCACCATTGGGTCTGCTCGGGTCCCGGCTGATCTTCCTGCATCTGTTCGTCGTCGCCGCCGTGGTCTGGTGGATCCGGCAGGGCCTGCACGAGTCGACCATCTGGAAGGAAGAGGGCCGGGGCGAAACCCGGCAACTCGCCTCGAGCGTCGGCGCGCGCGGACTACGCGGCCTGTTCTCCCGCAAGGTCAACATCACCGCCCTGCTGTTCCTCGGCGGCATCTATCTGTTCTGGAACACCGTCGCAGGCCAGGCGGGCATCTTCATGCCGCGGGTGTACGACACCGCCGGACTGCACAGCGCCGTCCAACAGAATCTGCTGCAGGTCCTCGTGTGGGGCTGCACCGTCGCGGCGACGTACTTCGGGTTCATGCGCTTCGCCGACAAGATGTCGCAACGGTTGCTGTACGTCATCGGTGCCGTCCTGGGCATCATCGCCTGGATCGTGCTGGTGGCCTTCACCTCCAGCGGCATCCCCACCATGCTGACGTTCGCGATCCTGTGGGGAATCTCCAGCGGCATCGGTGCCCAGGCGTTCTACAGCCTCTGGGCCAGCGAACTGTTCGCCACCCCGTATCGCGCCAGCGCGCAGGGCATCATGTTCTTCGTCGTCCGCACCTTCACCGGCTTGCTGAGCTACTTCTTCCCGACCCTGCTCGCCGCCACCGGACTCCCCGTCGTCGGCAGCCTGCTGGTGGGTCTGCTGACCGTCGCTCTGATCATCGGCGCGGTGTTCGCGCCGCACACACGGGGTAAGACGTTGCAGCAGATCGAGGTCGAACGTTACGGCGCACCGGTCGAGCGCGCCGACGCCGCTCCCCTGACCACCACCGATTCCGCCGCCGCCGCCACCGCCACCGGGCTGCCGGCGGCCGCCGAGTCGCGCACCGTCGCCTGAGCTCTCGAAGGACCCCGTGATGACCTCCCCCGACCTGACCCTCCTCGACAATCTCGCCATCGAATTGCCCTCGTGGGCGTTCGGCAACTCCGGCACCCGCTTCAAGGTGTTCAGCACGCCGGGCACCCCTCGCACCATCGAGGAGAAGATCGCCGACGCCGCCACCGTCCATCGGCTGACCGGCCTGGCTCCCTCTGTGGCCCTGCACATCCCGTGGGACACCGTCGACGACTATGCCGCCCTGCGCAGCTACGCCACCGATCTCGGCGTCACCCTGGGCACCGTCAACTCCAACACCTTCCAGGACGACGACTACAAGTTCGGTTCGCTGACCCACGTCGACAAGACGGTGCGCCAGAAGGCGATCGACCACCACCTGGCCTGCATCGAGATCATGGGTGAGACCGGCTCGTCCGATCTCAAGATCTGGCTCGCCGACGGCACCAACTACCCGGGCCAGGGTGACATCCGCGGACGCCAGGACCGGCTCGCCGAGTCCCTGGCCGCGATCTATCAACACATCGGTGAGGGTCAGCGACTTGTGTTGGAGTACAAGTTCTTCGAGCCCGCGATGTACATGACCGACGTCCCCGACTGGGGTACCTCGTATGCGCAGGTGACCGCGCTCGGCGAGCGTGCCGCCGTCTGCCTCGACACCGGACATCACGCCCCCGGCACCAACATCGAGTTCATCGTCGCGCAACTGCTGCGACTCGGACGTCTCGGTTCGTTCGACTTCAACTCACGCTTTTACGCCGACGACGACCTCATCGTCGGCGCCGCCGACCCCTTCCAGTTGTTCCGCATCATGGTCGAGGTGATCCGGGGCGGCGGCCTCGACGCCGACTCCACCGTCGCGCTCATGCTCGATCAGTGCCACAACGTCGAGGAGAAGATCCCCGGCCAGATCCGCTCGGTCCTCAACGTCGAGGAGATGACCGCGCGTGCCCTGTCCATCGACACCGAGGCGTTGACGGCTGCACAGGACGCGGGTGATGTGTTGGGCGCCAACGCCGTCTTCATGGATGCGTTCTACACCGACGTACGCCCGATGCTCGCGCAACGCCGCACGGAAAGGGGCCTGCCGGCCGACCCGATGCGCGCATTCGCGCAGTCCGGATACGCCGAGCAGATCGCGGCCGATCGCGTCGGCGGCACCCCGTCGTCGTGGGGCGCGTGAGCACGGATCGCCCCAGCGCCGTCGCCCCTGAACCCCTTTCTCCCAAAACATCTCGCCAAGGAGTCTTTTCGTGACCACCAACCCGACCGTCGCCGCGCTGATCGCTCGTTCCCATCGCCTCGGCGCCGACCCGAAGAACACCAACTACGCCGGCGGCAACACCTCGGCCAAGGGCACCGACGTCGACCCCGTCACCGGGGAGGACGTCGATCTGTTGTGGGTCAAGGGTTCCGGCGGCGATCTCGGCACCCTGACCGAAAGCGGGCTGGCCGTGTTGCGGCTCGATCGCATGCGGGCACTGGTCGATGTCTATCCGGGCGTCGAGCGCGAGGACGAGATGGTCGCCGCGTTCGACTACTGCCTGCACGGCAAGGGTGGGGCCGCGCCGTCCATCGACACCGCGATGCACGGACTCGTCGACGCCGCCCACGTCGATCACCTGCACCCCGATTCCGGGATCGCGATCGCCACCGCCGCCGACGGGGAGGCGTTGACCCAGAAGATCTTCGGTGACCGGGTAGTGTGGGTGCCGTGGCGGCGTCCGGGGTTCCAGCTCGGACTCGACATCGCGGCCATCAAGGCCGCCAATCCCCAGGCCATCGGCTGCATCCTCGGCGGTCACGGCATCACCGCCTGGGGTGACACCTCCGAGGAAGCCCAAGCGCGCTCCCTCGAGATCATCGCGGCCGCCGAGGAATTCATCGACAGCAACGGCAAGGATCAACCGTTCGGCGCGCCGGTGGACGGCTTCGGCGCACTGCCCGAGGAGCAGCGTCGCGCGAAAGCGGCCGCACTGGCACCGTTCATCCGGGGCCTGGCCTCCACCGATCGCTCGCAGGTCGGCCACTTCACCGACACCGCACCGGTCCTCGAATTCCTCACCGGCAGTGAACTTTCCCGCCTCGCCGGCCTGGGTACCAGCTGCCCGGACCACTTCCTGCGCACCAAGGTCAAGCCGATGGTGCTCGACCTGCCGGCCGACGCCTCGATCGAGGACTGCAAGGAGCGTCTCGCCGAACTGCACCACGCCTACCGCTCCGACTACGCCGCCTACTACGAGCGGCACGCGACCGCCGAGTCCCCGGCGATGCGCGGCGCCGACCCGGCCATCGTTCTCGTACCCGGCGTCGGAATGTTCAGCTACGGCAAGGACAAACAGACCGCACGCGTCGCCGGCGAGTTCTACCTCAACGCCATCAACGTCATGCGCGGCGCCGAGGCCGTCTCGAGCTACTCCCCGATCAACGAGGCCGAGAAATTCCGGATCGAATACTGGGCTCTGGAAGAGGCCAAGCTGGCCCGCATGCCCGCACCCAAACCGTTGGCCACCCGGATCGCACTGGTCACCGGGGCGGCCTCGGGAATCGGCAAGGCCATCGCCACCCGGCTCGCCGCCGAGGGCGCGTGCGTGGTGATCGCCGACCTCGACGCCGACAAGGCCCAGGCCGCGGCCGCGGAGATCGGCACCTCCGATGTCGCCATCGGCATCGCCGCCGACGTCACCGACGAGGCCGCCGTGCAGGCGGCCGTCGATGCCACCGTCCTGGCGTTCGGGGGCATCGACCTCGTCGTCAACAATGCCGGGCTGTCGCTGTCGAAATCGTTGCTCGAGACCACCGCCGCCGACTGGGATCTGCAGCACAACGTGATGGCACGCGGATCGTTCCTGGTGTCCAAGGCAGCGGCGCGGGCGCTGATCGAGCAGAAACTCGGCGGCGACATCCTCTACATCTCGTCGAAGAACTCGGTGTTCGCCGGACCCAACAACATCGCCTACTCGGCGACGAAAGCCGATCAGGCGCACCAGGTGCGGTTGCTGGCCGCCGAGCTCGGTGAGCACGGCGTCAAGGTCAACGGCATCAACCCCGACGGTGTGGTCCGCGGATCGGGGATCTTCGCCGGTGGCTGGGGTGCGCAACGTGCTGCGGTCTACGGTGTCGAGGAGAAGGATCTCGGCGCGTTCTACGCCCAGCGCACCCTGCTCAAGCGAGAGGTGTTGCCGGAGAACATCGCCAACGCCGCATTCGCGCTGTGCACCTCCGATTTCAGTCACACCACCGGCCTGCACGTCCCCGTCGATGCCGGTGTGGCCGCGGCATTCCTGCGATGAGAGCCGCCTCCGGCCAGGTCGCGGCCATCGACCTCGGCGCCACCAGTGGTCGCGTCATGGTCGCCGACATCGCACCCGGCCGAATCGAACTCGAGCAGGCGGCACGGTTCGCCAACACCCCGGTCCACCTGTTCGACGGCTCCCGCACGGCACTGCACTGGGATCTTCCCGGACTGTTCGGCGCCGCCTGCGCCGGACTGGCAGAGGCGGGCAGGCACAGCGACCGGCTCGTCGGGATCGGTGTCGACTCCTGGGCCGTCGACTACGGCCTCATGCGCAACGGTCGTCTGCTCGGTGTGCCCCACCACTATCGCGACCCACGCAGCGCGAGCGGTGTCGAGGCGGTCCACGAGATCATCGAGCCCGCAGATCTGTACCGGCGTAACGGCTTACAGTTCCTGCCGTTCACCACCGTTTATCAGCTCGCCGCCGATCACGCGGCCGGACTGCTCGACATCGCCGATTCGGCGTTGCTGATCCCCGACCTCATCGGATACTGGCTCACCGGCGAGCGGGCCACCGAACGCACCAACGCCTCGACCACCGGACTACTCGGTGTCGACGGCTCCTGGGATCGCTCGTTGACCCGGCAACTCTCGCTGCCGGACAACCTCTTTCCCGATCTGGCCGAGCCCGGAAGACCTCTGGGCGGGGTGCTGCCGGAGATCGCCACACGGTTGGGCCTCCCGTCATCGGTGTCGGTGACCACCGTTGCCTCCCACGACACCGCCTCGGCGATCGCAGCCATCCCGATGGACCCAGATTCCTCGGCATACATCTCTTGTGGCACCTGGGGTTTGGTGGGTGTGGAGACCACCGCGCCGGTGCTCTCCGAGGCGGCGCGCGAGGCCAACTTCACCAACGAGGTCGGCGTCGAGAACACCACGCGGTTCCTGCGCAATGTGATGGGTCTGTGGCTGCTCAGCGAGACGGTGCGCCGGTTTCGACGCGACGGCATGCGCGCCGATCTCGACGAGTTGCTCGCCGGGGCGGCGTCGGTGTCGGAGCCGGTCGAGGTCTTCGACACCGACGACCCGATGTTCCTCGCGCCCGGGAACATGCCCGAACGCATCGGCCGGTGGTACCGCGACCGCGGACTGCGTGCGCCGCGCGGACCGGCGGAGCTGGTGCGCGCCATCGTCGACAGTCTCGCCGCCGCATTCGCCGAGACCGTCCGGGTGGCCGCCGAGTTGTCGGGCACCGGTGTGGACCGCATCCACCTCGTCGGCGGTGGTGCCCAGAACCGGTTGTTGTGCCAGCTGACCGCCGACCGCAGTGGTCTGCCCGTCCTCGCCGGTCCGGTGGAGGCCACCGCACTCGGCAACGTGCTGCTGACCGCACGCGCCCATGGTCTCCTCGACGGCGAGCTACACGCCCTGCGCGAGTTCGTCGCCCGCAACGTCTCCGTCCAACGGTTCCTGCCGCGGGTGGGCACAGCACCGTCCTTCGATCTGGCCGGGGCGTGATCTGGTGAGATGGATGGGTGAGCGTGAGCATGCGGGAGGTGGCGGCGTCGGCGGGCGTGTCGGTCGGCACCGTGTCGAACGTGCTCAACGCACCGGAAAAGGTGGCTCCCGCGACGGTGGAGCGGGTCCGCCGAGCCATCGACGACCTCGGATTCGTCCGTAACGACGCCGCCCGCCAGCTTCGTGCCGGCCGCTCGCGCAGCGTCGGTCTGGTCGTCCTCGACGTCGGCAACCCGTTCTTCACCGACGTCGCCCGCTCGGCCGAACGAGCGGCGGGCGAGCACGGACTCACCGTCTTGTTGGGCACCTCCGACGACGACCCCGCCCGCGAACGCGCCTACATCGATGCCTTCGATGAGCAGCGCGTGTTCGGGGTACTCGTCTCGCCGATCGGCGACGACCTCGCGCGACTGACCGCGCTGCACCGGCGCGGCGTACCGGTGGTGCTCGTCGACCGGGACGGCACCGGCACCCCGTTCGATTCGGTCGCCGTCGATGACGTCGCCGGTGGCCGCCTCGCGGTGGAACACCTTCTCGCGCTCGGGCGCCGTCGGATCGCGTTCGTCGGCGGACCGGCCGGCCTGCGTCAGGTCGCCGACCGCCG
This sequence comes from Gordonia sp. YC-XJ4, assembly GCF_059511865.1. Lineage (NCBI taxonomy): Bacteria > Bacillati > Actinomycetota > Actinomycetes > Mycobacteriales > Gordoniaceae > Gordonia > Gordonia sp. YC-XJ4. The sequence continues at coordinate 258,436 of NZ_CM183447.1, read as the reverse complement.
CCGCGGTGCGGAAATGGCGGTGGCCCAGATCGATTCGGCAGAGCTGGAAGTGATCGACACGCCGACGCTCAGCGTCCTGGCCGGTCGTGCCGCGGGAGAAGCGCTGCACCGCAGGCCTCGTCACGAAAGGCCCGACGCCATCTTCTGCGCCAACGACCTCCTCGCGATCGGTGTGCTACAGGCGCTGACCATGCTGGCCGACGTTCGCATCCCCGACGACATCGCCCTGATCGGTTACGACGACATCGACTTCGCGGCGTCGGCGGTGGTTCCGTTGTCCTCGGTACGGCAGCCGACCGCACGGATCGGTGCGACCGCCATCGAACTGTTGGTGAGAGCCGCCGAGACCTCGCGGGATCACCGGGCCACACACACCGTGTTCCAGCCGGAACTCGTCACCCGCGCGAGCACCGTCGGCAACGAATAGGCCTCGACCCCGACACGATCGGTTTCGCGCCGACACCGACGTGGGATCATGGAGACAGGTCGGGCAATCCACGACCCGGCCCCACCCCCGGGTGAGGAGTTCTCATGTCCCGCACACGAATTCGCACCGCGGCCACCATCGCCGCAGTCACCGCCGCAGCTGTGACCGGCCTGATCGGAGCGGGCGCCGCGCACGCCGCACCCGCCATGCCCGGCGGCTACTATGCGGGGACGGTGACCAGCTTCCCACCGGGCAACACCGTCTGGTACGGCAAGTCCTTCACCGGATCGTCGGTCATCAACAACACCGCGATCGGCTGGGCGTTCCCCGGCCGGGTGTATCCGGGACGCTCGGTGCTCGACAACGCCGAGGTCGTCGTCATCGACTACAGCGGCACGCCGGTCGGATTCGTCCGCGACGAGCTGACCCCCGACGGCCGCGGCGGATACTGGGGCCGCTCGATCAACGGCCGCACCACCCTGCTGACCTTCCACCTCTCACGCGGCTGAACCCGCGGGCCCGACTTCTCGTCGACTTCGGCCGATTCGCTGCGCTCGCGCCCGTGCTCGTCACACGATGGGAGCACGAGCATCACGAGGAGGTCACCGGTGACAACTACCGACGAGCCCACCACCAGCGGCGACGAGCCGATCACCGTCGACACCGACGTCGTCATCATCGGAGCGGGATTGTCGGGGATCGACATCGCCTATCGCCTACGCGAACGCAATCCCGACGTGCGCTACGTCATCCTGGAGCGCCGCCCACGGATCGGCGGCACCTGGGATCTGTTCCGGTATCCGGGTGTGCGCTCCGACAGCGACATCTTCTCGCTGAGCTATCCGTTCGAGCCGTGGCGGCGACCGGAAGCACTCGCCGACGGCGAGCACATCCGCGAGTACCTGGTCCACACCGCGCACGCTCACGGCATCGATACCCACATGCGGTTCGATCGCCGGGTCGAGGGCGCCGACTGGGATTCGAGCACCGACACCTGGACGGTCTCCGTCGAGCAGGGCGAGTCCCACCCGGCCGAGCGCTACCGCTGTCGCTTCGTCACGCTGGCCACCGGGTACTACGACTACGACCACCCCTACACACCGCCGTTTCCCGGCCTCGACGACTTCACCGGACCGGTCGTCCACCCGCAGCTCTGGCCGGAGGATCTCGACTACGCCGGCAAGCGCATCGTCGTCATCGGCAGCGGGGCGACCGCGGTCAGCCTCATCCCGGCGCTGGCCCGTACCGCCGCACACGTGACGATGCTGCAACGCTCGCCGTCCTACATCTACTCCTCGCCGCAGAAGCAGATCTTCGCGCCGCTGGTGCGGAAAGTATTGCCGCGCAACGCGGCCCATCGTGTCATCCGGTCCCGATACGCGCTGCAGACCGCCGCGCTGGTGCACGCCACCCATCGCTTTCCCACGCTGGGGCGCAAACTCATCCGCTCCGGCGTCGTCAAGAACCTGCCCGCGGACTATCCCGTCGACGTCCACTTCAACCCCACCTACGATCCGTGGGATCAGCGGATGTGCATGGTTCCCGACGCCGACCTGTTCCAGGCGATCGCGTCGGGGTCGGTGGAGATGGTCACCGACCACATCGAGCGCCTCGACGCCACCGGCGTCACCCTGACCTCCGGGCGTCATCTCGACGCCGACATCGTCGTCACCGCCACCGGCCTGCAATTACAGGCCTTCGGCGGGATCACCCTGCGCATCGACGGCGCCGAGGTGAAGCCGCACGACCGGTTCCTGTTCAAGAGTCGCTTCCTCGAGGACGTGCCGAATCTCGCGTGGTCGCTGGGTTATACGAATGCGTCGTGGACGCTGCGCGCCGACATGACCGCCCAGTCGATCGCCGAGCTCGTCGCCTACATGCGCGAGCACGGCTACACCCACGCCTATCCGCATCTGGGCGAGCGGTCGATGCCGTCGAAGTCGATCTGGGATCTACAGGCGGGTTACGTGCTGCGCTCGCCGGAGGCCTACCCCAAGTCGGGGACGCGTGGAGCGTGGGAGGTTCGACACAACTATTACCGTGACCTGCTCGATCACCGGCTCGACAAGGTCGACGACGGGCTGGTGTTCGGTCGCGCGCCGGTGGCCGCCGACCACGGGTGACGCCACGGCACCCATTCCCGATGGGGGTGACGAGGGCCACATCCGACTTGTACACTGAACCTCATTGACACAAAGGCTACGATTTGTGTCTAGTAGACCCGGCGTACTCGCGCCGACGACGTGGGAGGTCAGACGATGCCAACGGTGGCGAAGCGATTCCAGAAGGCGCTGGCAACGGCCACGTCCGTGTACCCACGACCCACCAAGGTGCTGGCCGAGCCGCCGGCCGGCTCCGGCCTGAAGCCGGTGTTGGGCGACGCGGGTCTGCCGTTCTTCGGCAACACCTTCGAGGCACTCGCCGATCCCCTCGGCAGCGCGATGGAGCGGTTCGAGAAGTACGGGCCGGTGTCGTGGTCGGGGTCGCTCAACATGGACATGGTCACCCTCGTCGGCCCCGAGGCGATCGAGTGTGCGTGGATGAACCGCGAGAAGGCGTTCTCCAGCGAGCAGGGCTGGGAGCCGCTCATCGGGCCGTTCTTCCGGCGCGGGGTCATGCTGCTGGACTTCGGCGAGCACATGCACCACCGCCGGATCATGCAGCAGGCGTTCGCCAAACCACGACTGACCCGCTACCTCGATCTCATGACCCCCCACATCGAGAAGACCCTCGCGAATTGGGATGTGGGACGCGGGTTCCCGATGTACACCCAGACCAAGGAACTGTTGCTGTCGCTGGCGTCGGAGGTGTTCGTCGGCTCAACACTGGCCGCCGAGGAGAATCACCGCCTCGAGCAGGCCTTCGAGGCCGCGGTCCGCGGCGGCCAGGCGATCATCCGGGCCGACGTCGGTAACTTCACCTGGGCGCGCGGTCTGCGCGGGCGCGAGTTGCTGCAGGAGTATTTCCGCTCCGAGATCCCGGCCCGCCGCGCAGGAAACGGCGACGACCTGTTCTCGGTGCTGTGCCACAGCGAGGACGACGAGGGCAACACGTTCTCCGACGAGGACGTCGTGAACCACATGATCTTCGTGATGATGGCCGCCCACGACACCTCGACCATCGCCCTGTCGATGATGACGCACTACCTGGGCCGCAATCCGGAATGGCAGCAACGCCTTCGGGACGAATCGCTGGCTCTGGGCAAGGACACCCTCGACTACGACGACCAGGACGCCCTGCCCAGCATGGACCTCGCGTTCAAGGAGACCCTGCGCATCAACGCCCCGGTCGGCATGTTGTTCCGAAAAGCCATCGCCGACACCGACATCCTCGGCCACTACGTGCCGGAGGGCACCATCATCGCGATCCACCCGTGGGCGACGATGCTGCGCGAGGAATGGTGGCCCGAGCCGACCAAGTGGGACCCCGGGCGCTTCTCCCTGGAGCGCCGCGAGGACAAGGTGCACCGCTTCGCCTGGGCCCCCTTCGGCGGCGGCGCACACAAGTGCATCGGCCTGTATTTCGGTGGGATGGAAGTGAAGTCGATCCTGCACCAGATGCTGCTGCGCTTCGAGTGGACCGTTCCCGCCGACTACCGCCTCGATCTCGAATACGGCACCGGCCCCACCCCCGCCGACGGCCTGCCCATCGACATCCGCAGGCGGTAGCCCCGGCGCGCGCCGATCCGCACCTCGACCCGATCCCACCGCTGGTCGAGGTGCGAGCCGCGTGCCGTTCCCACCGCGAGCCGCGCGCCGCCCCCCGCTGGTCGAGGTGCGAGCCGCGTGCCGTTCCCACCGCGAGCCGCGCGCCGCCCCCGCTGGTCGAGGTGCGAGCCGCGTGCCGTTCCCACCGCGAGCCGCACGCCGCCCCCCGCTGGTCGAGGTGCGAGCCGCGTGCGGCGAGCCTCGAGACCGCCTGCCACGGTGCTGGTTTCAGACCAGAACGCACCGATCGGCCACCGGCACGACAGGGTGTCGAGACCACGGCGATAACCGAACCCGGCGACTCCGCCCCGACGTCCGGCATCATCGGCGTAGGCGCGTTCACCGACGCGCCGTCGCCGACCACGGAGTCTCCATGACCGACCCGATCAGTACCGCACCGACGATCCCGACGCTCATGGACGACGCCGTCGCCCGCACGCCCGACGCCCCGTTCCTCGTCACGCCCGAGGGCACGTGGTCATACGCGCAGGTCCGCGACACCGCCGACCAGTTGGCCCGCGCACTGCACACCATCGGCGTCGGCCCGGGCGATCAGGTGGCGCTCGCGGCACCGAATTGCGCGGAGTGGATCATCACGCTGATCGGCGCCACCCGGGTCGGCGCGACCGTGGTGGCGCTCAACGTCCTCTACCGCGAGGCCGAACTCGACTACATGCTCAACGAGTCCGGGGCGACGGTGCTCATCTGCGCGGCCGAACACCACGGCTTCGATTTCGTCTCCTTTCTCGACGATTTCCGCAAACGCCTGCCCGGGGTGAATCACTACGTCTTCCTGCACGGTGCCGGGTTCTCGACCAGCCGCACCTGGCAGCACCTCATCGATTCCGCACCCGACGTCGACACCGAATGGGAGCCGGTCGGAATCCTCACGCCCGCGGTGCTGCTCTACACCTCGGGTACCACCGGAGCACCCAAGGGCGCCATGCTCACCCACGCGAGCCTGCTCGCATCGGCGCGTGCGCAGGCCGCTCACCTCGGACAACGTCCCGACGACGCGGTGATCGCGCACATGCCGTTCAATCACGTCGGCGGGCTGACGTGCACCGTCCTCGCGGCAATGACGGTCGGCGCACGACTCATCCTGGTGCCCGGCTTCCATCCGCAGCAGTCGCTGGCCGCGATCGTCGCGCACGGCGCCACCATGTGCGTGGGTGTGCCGACGATGTTCGCGTTGATGATGGCCGAGCCGACGTTCGCCGACGCCGACCTCTCGCGGGTCCGGACCTGTGTGATCGGCGGGTCGAATGTCGATCCCGCCTTGGGGCGACGCGTCATCGACGCCTTTCCCGGCGCGCGCCTGGCCAATCTGTACGGTCTGTCGGAAACCTCGGGTGGCTGCATCATCTCCGCCGAGGGCGACGATCTCGACACACTCGTCGAGACCCTCGGCGTTCCCATCGGCGACTTCCGGGCGCGTGTCGTCGACGCCGACGACAACGAGGTCGACGCCGGGGTCGACGGGGAACTCCAGATCGCCGGTGATTGTGTGGCGGCAGGGTACTGGCAGCGTCCGGATGCCACGACCGACGCCTTCGGCACCGACGGCTGGCTGCGCACCGGCGACATGGCGACCGCGCGCCCCGACGGGCACATCGTGCTGCGGGGGCGCCGCAAGGAGATGTATGTGCGCGGCGGCTACAACGTGTATCCCGCGGAGGTCGAGAACGTGCTGACGTCGCATCCGCATGTGGTGCTGGCCGCGGTCATCGGGGTGCCCGACGAGACCTACGGCGAGGTGGGCGTGGCCTTCGTGGTGCTCGACGACGCCGTCGACGTGACCGAACTGCGGGCGCTGTGCGCCGAGCAACTCGCGCGCTACAAGCAGCCCGGGGAGATCGTCGTCGTCGATTCCCTGCCGCTCACGCCGTCGGGCAAGATCAAGAAAGCCGACATCAAGAAGAGTCATTTGTCGTCAGCCGGGTGACATTCACCGCTCGTCGTCAACAATGTCGGGACGATGTAATCTTTTGCGCATTTCTTGACACCAGATCGCGACATTTCCTGCGGTGACAGGAATGCCTTTCACCGCGTAGTGTCCTGTGGGTCCACAATTACACGGGGGTTACGAATGGATCTTCAGTGCAACATCTGCGTGCCCGAATTGTCCTGTTCGCCTCCACCGTCGCCGCCCTCGCCGGACTGATCACCACGGCTCCCGCTCATGCGGCCCCTGCCAAGTCCCCGGCCGACGCCCAGGCCACGACCGTATTGACCTGTCAGCCATTGGATCTCAATCTCGGCAACCTGTTCGACCTGATGAACACCACGTTGAGCGGGTTCGCGCCGTCGCACGGCACGCCGGTGACCGTGCCCTCGAATGCCGATTTGACGATGGCCGGATTGAATGCCGGGCGCGACGCATTGAACACCGCAATCATGAATACTCCCGGCAAGAAGATCGTTTTCGGCTACTCGCGCGGCGCGCAGATCGCCTCGGAATGGCTCCGGTACTACGCGAACAAACCGGGCGCCCCCGCCGCCGATGAGCTTTCCTTCGTGCTGATCGGGAATCCGCAACGACGTCTCGGTGGGGCGCCCGGGAAAACGCTCGACGGCGTGCAGTTGCTGCCCACACCGGACACCACCCAGTACTCCGTCACCGACCTCAGCCGCCGCTGGGACGGCTGGGCCAACACCGACAACTGGCCCGACGGCGCCAGCTTCAGCGCCTCGAATTACCTGAACACCATCGGCCGGTGGATCGTCCACTCCAACTACACCCAACAGTCCGTCACCGATCCCGCCAACATGACCCGCGCCGTCGTCGGCCACACCACCTATGTGGTGACGCCCTGACGGCGCGGTGACGGACTCACGAGTCCGCGTCCTTGCTCGGGAGCTTCCATCCGAATGTCGCCGTCGGCGGGGCGTTTCGCGCGTACAGGCGGGCCGGCCGACCCCCGGCCACCCTCGTCACCGGCTCGCCCGCACCGTCGACCTGCGGCGCGAGTAGCGGCTGCACCCGCCGGTTGAACGAGTCCCGCATCAGCCGTCGGCCGAGGATCGCCTCGTGCAGTTCCCGCAGTTCGGTGAGGGTGTAGGGCGTGGGCAGCAGGTTGTCGGGATCCGGACGGTCCTCATAGCGTTCGCGAAGACTGTCAGTGGCGGCTGCAATGATCTGGTCATGGTCGTAGAGCAGTGGCTCGGCTGACTCCAACGCACCGGTGGGAGTGACCGGGACCAGCTCACCGACCACGCTCGTCAGCTGCGCGGCAGGCAGCGCGACGACATGTGCCATCGAGATCGTCCACCCGCGGGGATCGCGATCAGGATCGTCGAACACCCGCAGCAGATGCGGGTGGACGCGGTCGGGCGAGAGCCCCAACTTGAGTTCGAGCACCTCCCGCACGGTGTCGGCGACGCTGCGCCGCTCGCGGATGAATCGCCCGGGCAGCATCGCGGTACCGGCGTCATCGCGCTGGATCACCACGCACAGATGCGCGTCGACGACGCTGAGTACGGCGATGTCGACGGCGACGCTGGGTCGCGGATAGTCGGTCAGACGACTGCTTTTCCCGGCGGCCACGAACGACAGACTATGCGAATGTCTGCGCAAAGTAGTAATCTCATAATCGCGCAAAGTCGCCTCGGTCCGATGCCGGGGCGGAGAGAGGAAGACACCATGCAGTTCTCCGCCGCCCTCGACATCGACGTCGTGGCCCTCGAGGCCGCCGACGAGGTGACCGTCATGCTCGATCTTCAGGCCCCCGCCGCTGCTCCGGCAGACTCCGCGCGGCCACCGACCGCGTTGCAGATCGTCCTCGATCGCAGCGGCTCGATGAGCGGCCCGCCGCTGGCCGGCACCCAGCAGGCGCTGGCCGGCGTTGTCGCCCAACTCGATCCGAAGGATGTCTTCGGCGTCGTCGCGTTCGACGACGCCGCGATGGTGGTGGTCCCGGCAGCACCGCTGACCGACAAGCAGCGCGCGATCGATGCCATCGGTGCGGTGACCCCGGGCGGATGCACCGACCTGTCGTCGGGGTATCTGCGGGGTCTGCAGGAGTTGCGCCGCGCCACCGCGAGTGCAGGCGTCCGCGGCGGCACGGTGCTGGTGATCAGTGACGGCCACATCAACACCGGCATCCGCGACCACGACGAATTCACCGGCATCGCCGCCAAGGCCGCGGCCGACGACATCACCACCTCCACCCTCGGTTACGGCCGCGGCTACGACGAGTCACTGCTGGAGGTGATCACCCGAGCAGGCAACGGCAACCACGGTTTCGCCGACAACCCGGATGCTGCCGGCGCGGTAATCAGCGCCGAAGTCGAGGGACTGCTCGCGAAGTCCGCGCAGGCGGTCACGCTGACGGTGCGCTACGTCGAGCAGGTCGGCGAGCTCGCGCTGTACAACGATCTTCCGGCCCATCAGATCGGCAACGGCGAGGTGATGATCGAACTCGGCGACCTCTACGCCGACGAACAGCGGAAGCTGTTGCTACGCATGAAGGTCGACGGTCTCGCCGCGCTTGGCCTCACCCAGCTCGCGACCTTGGAGCTGCGCTATGTGGATACCGCCACCCTGACCGAACACACGGTGGCACTACCGATCTCGGTGAACGTGGTGCCCGGCGACGAACTCGGTGACCGCGTTCCCGATCCGGTCGTCCAGTCGGAGAAGCTGTACCAGGAGGGCCAGCAGGCCAAGCTCGAGGCCTCTCGCGCCTACGAGGCGGGCGATCTCGCCGCCGGCTCGGCCCACCTCGCGCGCTCCCGCTCGAGTTACGAGAGCGCGATGATGGCCGCCCCACCGGCCGCGGTCGCCGCCATGGCCGCCGAGATCGACTTCGTCGATCAGTTGGAAAACGACGCAACGGTTCTCGGTGCCGGCTACGCCTCCAAACGCTCCCGCGACTCCTTCCACGAGGGCAACCGCAAGCGCGGTCGGTAAACCGCCGACGTCACCCTCCTCCCGATAGCCGCGACACCTTCCTCCCCTCCGATGGTCGAGGCCTTCGCTCACCCGATCTACCAACCCGGTGGTCGAGGTGCGAAGGCACGCTAGCGCCGGAGCCTTCTTTCCGATGGTCGAGGCGCGAAGTCGCGCTAGCGCCGGAACCTTCTTTCCGGTGGTCGAGGTGCGAAGTCGCGCTAGCGCCGGAACCTTCTTTCCGGTGGTCGAGGTGCGAAGGCGCGCTAGCGCCTGAGCCTCGAGATCCCTTGCACCGCAGCTGTTTCCCTCCCCAACCACCCCCTACCACCCCACTCACCCCGAACCGGAGGAGCCACCCATGCCCCACCCCGACCGCACTTACGGCGCCCTGCTCGGGACCGCCGTCGGCGATGCCCTCGGCGTCCCCTACGAGTTCTCCCGACGCCTCTCCCCCGACGAGACACCGGAGATGACCGGCGGCGGTCTGGGCGGATACGAACCCGGCGAGTGGAGCGACGACACCACCATGGCCGTCGCGATCGCGCTGGCCGTCGCCGATGGCCACGACCTCACCTCCGAGACCGGGCTCGACGCCGTCGCACGCGAATTCCTGCGCTGGTACCGGGATTTCAACGGCAGCCCGCCGGATATCGGCAATCAGACCCGAGCGGTACTCGCCGCCACCGACCGCCGACTCCGCGCCGACCCCGACGCGAACGTCGGCGCGATCATGCGAGAGGAGTCTCTGGTCTTCGCCGCCGATCACCCCCGCTCGGCGGGCAACGGCGCGCTGATGCGCACGGCGCCGGTGGTTCTCGCGCACCCCGACGACCGCGACACCCTCGCCCGGGCTGCTCGCGCGGTCGCCGGTCTCACCCACTCCGACGCCCTCGCCGGGGACTCGTGCGTCCTGTGGTGCGAGGCGATCCGCGTCGCCATCACCGAGGAGCGCATCGACGTCGGCGCCGGCATCGACCTGGTCCCCGCGACACGTCGTGACCAGTGGTCGTCGTGGATCGACGAGACCACCACCGCGTCCCCGGACCGGTTCTCGCCCAACGGTTTCACCGTGTCCGCACTTCAAGCCGCCAGCGCCGCCATCATGCAGACCACCGCCGACGATCCGACGACACACCTCACCGAAGCGTTGTACGCGGCAATCCGGATCGGCGACGACACCGATACCGTCGCCGCCATCGCCGGCGGACTCCTCGGCGCCCGGTGGGGTGCGAGCGCCATTCCCGAGCACTACCGACGTGCCGTGCACGGATGGCCGTTCGTCGACTCCCGCCCCACCGACGCCGACGATCTCTTGCGTCTGTCGACCGAAACCGTCACGAGGTAAACCTCAGCCGCACAGCCTATCCCGGACCCTCCACCCGTCCAGGTGCCCAGTCCAGAAAAGCCTGCAGGGGTCGTGAGACCGCGCGACCACGGGGCCAGGCGATCACCACGGCGACCGGCTCGGGTGCGGGATCCAGTTCTCGGACCACCAGTTTCCGTCCTTCGTGGCTGGTGTCGGAGGCGGGCCGGTTCACCAGCACGCTGTAGCCGAGCCCACGGCCGACGAGGGATCGGGCGAGTTCGTAGTTGCCGGTGACGTATTCGACGCGCGGGCTCACCCCGGCGGCGGCCATCAACGCCGACGTGTTCTGCCAGGCGGGCGCCACGTCGAACTGGATGAACGGGTCGTCGGCCAACTCGCGCAACGACACCCGCTCGGCACCGGCGAGGCGATGATCCGCCGGCAGCAGGACGTGGGCGCGAACCTGATAGAGCGCACGGGTGTGCGGTAGCCCGGTGATGTCCCTGTCGTAGAGAATCGCCGCGTCGACGCGTCCGTCGTCGAGCGCGGTGAGCAACTCATCGCCCGACCCCTCGGTGAAGTCCACCTCGACTCGCGGGTGCGCCCGCCCGAAGCCGTCGAGGATCGCCGGCAGCAACGACGCCGACAACGTCGAGTAGATGCCCAGCATGAAGTGCCCGCGGACCTGACCGTCGGAGACCGGCGCCAGATCACGAGCGGCCGCCAGCAGCGCCCGGGCCTGCGGCAGGAGTGCCCGGCCCGCGGTGGTCAAGGTGACCCCATGTGCACGCCGACGAATCAGCAACGCCTCACCGAGGTGTTTCTCCAACTCGGTGACCGCGGTATTCACTGCCGACGGCGACGAATGCAACGCACCCGCGGCGTGCGCGATGGTGGCGTGGTCGGCGACAGCGACGAAACACTCCAGTTGACGCAGGGTGAAGTCCGGCATTCATCGATCCTCTCGTGTTTTCAGCACGAAATTCACCGCTTTACGCGTGTTTGATTGCCTGGTGCACTCAGAGGTGACCGCGAACACAGCTCCGACCGCATCCAGCCCAAGTCACCCCCTCCCCATCTCACCGAGGAGTCCTCGATGACCACCACCTCACCCGCACACCCGGCGGTCACCGCCGACTGGGTCACCCTCGACGATCTGCACCGCGACCCTTTCCCGATCTATGCACGACTGCGCCGCGAGACCCCGGTTGCCTACGTGCCCGCGGCCGGCCGGTTCTTCGTGACCCGCTACCACGACGTGCACACCGTCGACCACGATCCCGACACCTTCACCGCCGACGAGACGAACTCATTGATGAAGCGGGCGATGGGGCATTCGATGCTGCGCAAGGACGATCCCGCGCATGCCGTCCAGCGCGCCTCCTACGGCGGAGTACTCAAACCCCGTGCGATCACACAGGTCTGGAGTGCTCGCTTCGCCGAGAACTTCGAGCACTTCTTCGCCGAGTTCACCGCCAAGGGCCCGGGCGCCGACCTCGTCGCCGACTTCGCCGCCCCCTATGCCGCCGAAAATCTGCGCGCCGTCCTGGGTTTCGAGAACGCCACCCACGCGGACATGCTGCGGTGGAGTCAGACCATGATCAACGGCACCGGCAACTACGCCGACGACCCGCAGGTGTGGGAGGCCGCGCGCCGCTCCTACGACGAGGTCGATCAGGCGCTCGACGAGATGCTCACCCGGGTGCGCACCACCCCCGACGACTCGCTGATCTCCCACATCGCGGCCTTCGGAGATGACGAGGTCACCATCGCCGATACCCGTGCCAATCTCAAGATGTCGATCGGCGGCGGCATCAACGAACCCCGCGATGCGTTGGCCACCACAGTGTGGGCACTTCTCGAACGTCCGGATCAGCTCACCGCGGTCCGCGAAAAGGGCTACTGGAAAGATGCTTTCGAAGAAAGTGTCCGGTGGGTGGCGCCGATCGGGATGTATCCCCGGCAGACCACGCGTGCCGTCGAACTCGGCGGCACGCTGTTGCCGGCCGGCGCGAAGCTCGGTGTTGTCGCGCTGAGCGCCAACCGTGACGAGGAGGTCTTCGAGCGCGCCGAGGACTACGACGCGTTCCGCCCCAAGGTCCCACACCTCGGCTTCGGTGGCGGTGCGCACTTCTGTGCGGGCGCATGGGTGGCCCGTTCCCAGGTCGCCGACATCGCCCTCCCCGCCCTCTTCGATCGCCTGCCCGGGCTGCGACTCGACCCCGAGCAACCCGCCCGCATCGAGGGGTGGGTGTTCCGCGGCATGACCGCCCTACCGGTGCGCTGGTAACCGAAAACCACTCCCGCACAAGAAAGAAAGATCACGATGCCACAGATCACGTATCGCCATCCCGACGGCACCGTCGACCACGTGGAGGTCGACACCGGCATCTCCGTGATGCGCGCGGCCCTGGAGAACGGTGTCGCCGGCATCGTCGGCGAATGCGGCGGCCAGGCGATGTGTGCGACCTGCCACGTCTACGTCGACGACGCCGCAGCGTTGCCGCCGATCGGCGACGACGAGGAGGAGATGCTCGACTGCACCGCCACCGACCGCACCGACGCCTCGCGGCTCGGCTGCCAACTCCGCAGCGGTGAGCACTTTTCCGCTCTGGCCGTCCGCGTCCCCGAAGCGCAGGTGTGACGATGGATTCGGTGGTGATCGTCGGCGCCGGGCATGCCGGCGTCGAGGCCGCGGACGCGTTGCGCCGCAATGGTTACGACGGCGAGGTGACGCTGGTGGACCGTTCCGGCCATCTCCCCTATCAGCGTCCACCACTGTCCAAGGATTTCGTCACCTCGGCCGCAAGCCCGTCACCACTGCCGTTGCGGCCCTCGACGTTCTACGACCACAACGGCATCAACCTGCGGCTTGGTGTCGACGTCGACGGGATCGATCGTGGTCGGCGCGCGGTGAGGCTCGCCGACAACGCCGTAGTCCCCTTCGACCATCTCATCCTCGCCACCGGTGCCCAACCACGCCGATTGAGCTGCCTCGGAGCCGATCTCGACGGCGTTCACCATCTACACACCGTCGACGACGCCGCCCGCCTCCACGCCGCCCTCACCGAGGCGAGCAGGGTGGTCGTCGTCGGCGCCGGCTTCATCGGCCTCGAATTCGCCTCGGCGGCCGCCGATCGCGAAGTTCCGGTGACCGTCCTCGACGTCGCCGACCGTCCGATGGCCCGGGTACTCAGCGCCTCGAGCTCACAGCTGTTCGCCGACCTCCACGAAAGCCGCGGTGTGCAATTGTGTCTCGGCACCGCCGTGCAGCGCATTGATGGTTCCGACGGCCGAGTGACGGCGGTGGTGGACGACTCGGGCACCCGCCATCCCGCCGACCTCGTGGTCGTCGGCATCGGCGCCGTCCCCGACACCCGACTCGCCCACGATGCCGGGCTCATCGTCGACAACGGTATCGTCGTCGACGAGTACCTGCGCACCGTTGACCCGCACATCTTCGCCGTCGGCGATGCGGCGTCGTTCCCCGGTCACCACACCGCCGGACGGGTGCGACTCGAAGCCGTCCAGAACGCCACCGATCAGGCACGCTGCGCCGCCGCGTCGATCTGCGGTGCACCACTGCCCTATTCCGCGGTGCCGTGGTTCTGGACGGTGCAATGCGGGCGCAAGTTGCAGATCGCCGGCCTGCCCGGTGCTGCCGAGGAGATGGTGCGACTCGGCGACCCGATCGCGGGCAAGGGCAGCCTGCTCGGCTTCGTCGACAACTCCCTGGCGTGGGTCGAGAGCGTCGGCGCACCGGCCGATCACCTCGCCGCCCGCACGCTACTCGCCCACCGACCGGCCCCGCTCACACCGGAGCGGGCCCGCGAACCAGGCTTCTCCCTCAAGGCTCACGCCAAGGCCGTGCGCGCTCAGCTCGACGTATCGGAGTCATTGGTTACGTTGTGACAGAACAGTTCTCCGCACCACTCACACCCAACGAGTTGTCCGATAACGCTGTTGGGAAAGCACTTCGCCGACTACGCTGGAGGAGTTGATCGAAGGAGTCTCAGTGACGAGCGCACCACCCGCCGGCCGCACCGCAGGCGCCGCCCAGCCGCCGGTTGCATTCGCCACCGAGTCGGCGCTGGCGTGGCAGCGGGTGGTGTCGCGGTCGTTCGTGCCGTTGATGGTCGACGACCTCTCCGACGGTCATTTCGCGGGCACCATTCGGGGCCGCGTCATCGACGACGTCTTCTTCTCGCGGCTCGCCGTCACCCCGCACGAGGTCCATCGCACGCCGGCCCTCATCGAGGCGTCGGAACGGTTGTTCTACAAGATCACGCTGATGATCGACGGTGCCGGCGAGCTGGTGCAGGACGGGCGCAGGGCGTTGATGTCGCCGGGCAGCATCAGCGTCTACGACACCGCGCGCCCCTATGACCTGCGGTTTGCCGGTGACATCGACGCCGTGGTCATCATGTTCCCGCGGGATCTGATCGACCCGAGCCCCGCTCACGTCCGCGCGATCACCGCGATCTCGTTGGGCCGGGAGGAGTCACTGACGCGACTGGTGGCGCCGCTGCTGACCGAGATCTCGACGGATTTCGCCTCGGTCGAGGGTCCGGCCGCGGCGCGGGTGGTGCGCACGACGATCGACCTGATCTCGGCGTTGCTGAGCACCGCGGCACTCGCACGGGCCGTCGAGAGCGGCTCGCCCGGGCACCTGCCCCTGATGCTGCGGATTCGCGAGTACATCGGCGAGAACCTGCGCAACAGTGACCTCAATCCGGACGCGATCGCGCGGGCGGTGTACATCTCGACCCGTCATCTGCACGAGGTGTTCCACGAGCAGGGCACGACGGTCTCGGCGTGGATTCGTGAGCAGCGTATCGAGGCCATTCGCCGCGACCTGGCCGATCCGATGCATGCCCATCGCGCGATTGCCGACGTCGCCGCGTCGTGGGGCTACCCCGACGCCTCTCATTTCTCGCGGACGTTCCGCAAGCAGGTCGGCATGTCGCCCAGCGCATTTCGCCGGGCCGCGCAGTGAGCGCGACCCGGCGACAGGCGTGGCGATCGGTCCGTGCGGCGCGATCAGTGCGGCGCGATCGGGTAGTCGATCACCACCGCACCGCCACTGGCGTAGTTCGGCACATCGGCTTGTACCGCTTGACCTTCCGGTGACGACATCGCCGCTCCGAGCGCCGCGGCATCGGCGAAGTCGCCTTCGAACACCGCGAAGTACGGGCTTTGCGGATCGGCGTTGATCGAGAGGCTGTGCCGCCAGTCGAGCAGCCCCGGCAGCGTTGCGGCGAGCGGGAGATGGGTGTTCTCGTAGTACTCGCGGAAGTGGTCGGGATCGTCCGGAGTCGGGTACAGCACAACGAGTTTGTGCATCAGGCGACCTTCCCGCTCGCCGTTGCCGCCCCCAGTGAGGCGTGCCGGGCGATCGCAGCGTCGACGCGCTCGGGGGTCGCCACCATGTCGCCGTTGCGGTGGGGGTGGCTGAAGTTCTCGGTGAATTCGTCACAGAGCGTGCGCATCTGGGACATCGCACCCAATAGCTTCTGCAGATGCGGTGGCGTCGGGGTGGCGATCATGGTGTTGACCCAGGCGCTGAGGCCGTCGACGCGTTCGCGTCGGCGCAGGGCAACCTTCTTGGCGAACCGTTCGTCGACGATCTCGTCCTCGATGATCGCGTCGGCGACGACCTGCGCTTCGAAGGATGCCGAGTTCGCGCCCTGGCCGGTGACCGGGTCGACGGTCGAGTGCGCGTCGCCGAGCGCGAGGACGACGGTGCCGTCGTCGAGGAGCCGGTAGTCGTCGCGGATCACCGGCCGCACCGCGCCCTGCAGGATGTCGCCGGGCCGCATGAGCCTGAAGCGGGACTGATCGATGCGCTCGTAGACCGTCGGGTGATGCACCTTGAGTTTGTCGAGCAGCAGTTGCCGGTAGGCATCGGGGTCGTCGGATTCCTTGTGCGTCATCAGGATCTCGAGGTCTCCGCCGGGCACGTTCTCGCAGAGCAGCGCGCTGGCCCAGCCGTCGAAGGTGGTGATCGGCAGGTCGAGGAGTTCGCCGTGGCCGGGCGAGATGCTCATGGTCACCGCGCGCGGGTCGGTCTGCTCGACGCCGTCCCAGAATCCGACCGCGAGGTGACGCTGCGGCTTCGCGTACGGCGAGACGTCGGGTCGTTCGCCGAAGTACTCGCCGAACGACCGCTTGCCGGCGGCCACCACGACCAGATCATGCTCCCGGCCCAGCGCCGCGAAGTCCGACGGCTCGATGTTGCGGATCTCGATGGTGCCGCCGCGATTCTCGTATTCGGCCATCAACCTGGGCAGATAGATGCGGTAGTCGAGGACTCGGGAGGGTCGCAGGAAGTCGCCGCGGAAGACCGGCGGGCCGTCGGGCACGTTGAGGTGGTGGTAGTGGACCTGGTAGCCGTACTCCTCGGCGGGCCAGAAGTTGACGCCCATCGCCGCCTCGCGGGCGATGGTCGGCGCGTGGTGCGAAACGCTGTTCTGCGGTCGGCCCGCGGCCACCTGCTCGGCGGTCTGGTTGGTGTAGATACGCGTGGTCACCCCGGCCTGTTGTAGGAGCAGGGCGAGGTGTAATCCGGCGGTACCTGCGCCGATGATTCCGATGTCGGGCGTGTCTGGCATGTGACTCTCCTTGGTGACGCGTGCGCCGTGGGGCGCTCGACGACGATGTCGGTGGAGCCATGGTGCGCCGCCGGCGGGCGCTGTGACACCCACCTCAGGGCGTCTCGCTCTGTGACACACAACTCCCGCGCGCATCGTCAAGTCGGCTTCGGCGATGTCCTCAGCGCTCTGGACCCGGGGTGCACGAGACTGTGCATTCCGCGCGCGACGCGCTCAACAGCACGTTTGCCCATTGCCGCGGTGTCCGAGGCGGCCCTAACGTCTGCGGTCATCGCCCACCGGACCTTGTAGGAGACTCGCGATGACCCTCACCGACGCACCGCCCACCCCTCATCTGCGCGGCGGATTCGGCCGCTTCGCCACCGGCGTCGCCGTGGTGACCTTTGACGGCACCGACGCCGACGGAACCACCAAACGCCATGGGCTGACCGTCAATTCGTTCACCTCGGTGTCCATGGACCCGCCGTTGGTGTTGATCTCCATCCAGCGCAACGTCCGCGCACACGCCCTGTTGACCGGAAACCCGTTCACTGTCAACGTCCTCGGCGCCGAACAACGCGACCTCGCCATGCACTTCGCCGGCCGGCCCAACCAGGAACCCCGCTGGATCGAGGGCAGTCACGCGCCCCGCCTGGCCGACACCGCCTCCTGGTTCACCTGCACCCCGTGGGCCGAATACGACGGCGGCGACCACACCCTGTTCGTCGGCCGCGTCGAGGACTTCGGCTACCGCACCGGCGACTGCCTGGGCTTCCTCGACGGCGGGTTCGTCACCGTCCGGCCGTGATGCCCTTGGGCGGCCGAGGTTCTCCTCCCGACGGCCTCCGGCACCCCACCCCCCTCCCCTCCCCCCGATGGTCGAGGTGCGAGGCGCCCCAGGCGCCGAGCCTCGAGACCCCGCACGACGACAACGCACTTCACTCCCGCAGGATCGACGTCATCTTCTTCCCGCGCGCCACCTCGTCGACGAGCTTGTCCATGTACCGGATCTTCTGCATCAGCGGGTCCTCGATCTCCTCGACCCGGTACCCGCAGATCTTGCCGGTGATCAACGACGTATTCGGATTCATCTGCGGCGCCTCGGCGAAGAAGGCCTCCAGATCCACCTCGGCGTCAACGGCTTTCTGCAGCCCGTCGGCGTCGTAACCCGTGAGCCAGCAGATGACCTGATCGACCTCGGCCTGCGTGTGGCCTCTCCGCTCGACCTTCTGCACGTACAGCGGATAGATGCTGGCGAACGGCATCCGGAGAAGTCTGTCGGCGGGCATGCTGTGGTCCTTCGCGGGTGGGCGGTTTGTCTGATCCGAACCTAGCGCGTCACCCGGTGGGAGGACAGCCCCGCACGGATGAGGGAACTACGATCGATCGCGATGAGTCTGGGCTTTCGGGTTGGTGTGCCGGGGATGCGCGTGCGGGTGTCGACCCGGGGCGTCCGTGCGTCGGTGGGTCCCCGCATCGCACGAGTTCATGTGGGCAGCGGGCGTACTCGGGTGTCGACGGGGATGGGACCGTTCTTCGCCTCGACGGCGTTGTCGTCCGGGCGCAGCGGATCGCGCCGTCGCACCACCACGACTCGGCGCGGCGGCACTCGTTACACCGGCCCCTCGCCGGCACAACTCGCCCGTGCACAGCGGGCCGCCGAACGGGCCCAGCAGCAGGCCGAGCGCGATGCGGCGATCGAGCGTCTCCGCCAACTGCACCACGACACGACCACCGCGCACCTTCAGCAGTTTCCGACAGCGTCTCGTCCGATGTTGCCACCGCCGCCGGCGATCTCCACCGATGTGGTGCGCGCACAGGCAATGACGCTCTACCTCAACGGGATCGGACGATTCGCGCGCAGTGCCCGGGAACGGGCACGCGCCGACGCCGAGCTCGCCGCACGCATGTACTGCGACAGTGAATCACAACGCCTCAATCAGCTTCACGCACAACTGTCCGCCGAGGCCGACCGGTGGTGGCAAGCGTTGTGCGCCAACGAGGAAACCACCGTGTGCGAGGCGGTCAACGCGGCCTTCGCGGACAATCCTGCGGCGGGATGTGCGGTCGGCGTCGATGGGTCTGCGCTGTCGGTCATCATGCGTCTGCAGGATCTCGACACACTGCCGACGCAGATGCCGGCCCTCACGCCGGCCGGACGTCCCACTCTCAAGACCATGGCCAAGCGCGACCGGATGCGTTGGTGGATGCACATTCTCGTGTCCAACCTGGCGGCGACGGTGTCCGAGGCATTGGCCACGGCCCCGTCGATCACCACGGTCAACGCCGCGGTGATCACCCGGATGCCCGACACCGCGCGTCTCGGTCTGATCGCCTACGGGTCGTGGACGCGGGACGAGGTCGAGCGGGTGTCGTGGCGGACCGCCGACGACGCCTGGCGGCTTCTCGACATCGGCACCGATGTGCGCTGTGGCATCAAGGCGACCGCGTCCGGCAACATCTCCTCCTCGGTCACTTCGTTGCCGCTGGACGGACTTCCCGGTGTCGCAACGCTTCTCGACAACTGCGAGGTTGACGACGACGACTCGATCCTCGGCGACCTGGATGCCGATCTCCAGGGTGGGCAATCGCCGGCCGGCCCGGCCGACTCCGCCCCGTACACCCTCGCGCCTTTCGGAGAATGGTTGCAGGAGCAACTCGCCCGCCCGCAACCGGGTCGCACCAACGCCTCGCCGGCCGCCGATCCCCTGCCGCCGACAGGGCCCTCGCCGGCCGGTGGCCGACCAGAACCCCACGCGTACACCATGAGTGCCGGCGAGTCCATCGTCCTGCCCGATGCCGCGCACGCGGAGGTCCGGGTGGAGTTCACCACCGCGGGTGGCGCGGCCGACCTCGGATTGTTGTTGCTCGACGCCCACGAGCGCGTGGTCGATGACGGCGCGTTCATCTTCTACAACCAGCCCTGCAGCGCTGACGGCAGCGTACGGCTGACGGGCAAGAGCCACAACGGTTCCGGTTCTCGGGAAGGCGCTGTGGTGTACCCGGGTGCCCTGGATCCCCGGATCGTCAAGGTTCTGATCTGCGCCACCGCGGACGTCGACACCGATCAGACCTTCGACAGCATCGCCCCCACAACTCTGTCCGTTGCCGCGAACGAGAACCGCTGGGTATTCACGCCCCGGCCGGAACCCGGTATCCGTGCACTTGTCGTGGGCGAGATCTACTTACGCGGCCGGCCCGCCGGAACCGAGTGGAAGCTGCGAGCGCTCGGCCAGGGGTGGCGCGAAGGGCTTGCCGCGCTGGTTCGTACCTATGGTGTCAGCGTTGACGAGTAGGCACGCCGCCATGACGACCTCACGACGATCGAACCGATCCATGGCTCACGTACTGCTCCGCACGATCAGCTCCGGTTCCAGCAGCACCGACTCCGGCTCCTCGCCGGCAAGCACCTGCATCAGCAAACCCACGGCACGCCTGCCCATCTCGTGCATCGGGGAGCGGATCGTCGTCAGCGGCAGTGCCCCGGCCGCAGCCAGTGGGGTGTCGTTGTAGCCCACGAGCGCGACGTCGTCGGGGACGCGTAACCCCGCGTCACGCAGCGCGCCGAGCGCACCCAGTGCGGCAAAGTCGTTGGTGGCGAACAGCGCATCCGGCACCTCACCTCGCTCGAGGATCTGTTCGACCGCTCGCCGGCCACCGGCGGGGTCGAATCCCGAGAAGATGACGGCCGACTCGGGAACCTCGATGCCGTTGTCGGACAGCGCTTCCACCACACCACGCGTGCGGTCTCTGGCCGTCGAGGTGAACTCCAGGCCCGCCACGACGCAGACCTTCTTGCGGCCGGTGTCGGCGAGGTGTTGTCCCACCAGCCGGCCGCCGAGTACGTCGTCGACCGTCGCCGACGGATAGGAGCCCGCGCTCCTCGATACGAGAGTGAACTTGATGCCTTGTGCGTCAACCTCATCGAGGAACTCGTGATCGAGGTGGGCATCACCGTAGATCAGTCCGTCGACCCGACGGTCGATCATCGCCTTGGTACGTGCGCGCTGAGCCTCGAGTCGGTCCAGCGAGTTGGTCACGAACGTCGACAGACCCGCTTCGCCTGCGGCCTCCTCGATCCCCTCATAGATGGTTGCCAGGACGTAGTCCTGCAGACGCGGCACCAACACCCCGATGAGCCCCGAGCGCCGCGTACGCAGGCTCGACGCCTGCGGATTGGGTGAGTAACCGTTCTCCGTGGCGAAGGTGCGAATCCGTCCTACCGTGTCCGCCGAGGCCCAGCGCAACGCATCGTCACCCGGGGTGTTCAGCACTCGCGAAACCGTCGATGGGCTGACGCCGAGTTCAGTGGCGATCATCCGCAAAGTCAGGGGTCCACGCACCCGCCCCATGGTGCCTCCTCCCTCGACGTCGGTGCCCCACGTTACAAGAGCCGTTACACAAACGTTTGGCGCAATTTACACAAACGATTGCCACAAACGTTTGTGTTGTGGTTTGCTGATCGACATGACCCAGTTCACACCCAGCGCGCCACCGTCTCCGACGTGCGCCGATACGGCGAAGAGGTGGCCCTGATGCCACGGATCGCCCTCATCGGAACCGGTGGGACGATCGCCTCCACTTCGACCGCGACCGGAGTCGTCGCCACCCGAACCGTCACCGAACTTCTCGGGACCACCGGACTCGCCGACGTGGAGGTCGAGTCGATCGATCTCATGACGGTGGGCTCCTACCGAATGACGCCTACGCACCTACGCCGGATCAGCGACACCGTTGCCCAGCTCTTCGAGCGCACCGAGAATCCCGTCGACGGCATCGTCATCACCCACGGCACCGACACCATGGAGGAGACAGCCTTCCTCCTCGACCTGGTCCACGCCGACGCGCGACCGGTCGTCCTCACCGGCGCACAACGCGCCAGCGATGCGCCGCACGGCGACGGTCCCCGGAATCTGGCCGATGCGGTCGCGGTGGCGGCCGACCCGCATGCCCGCACGCTCGGCACATTGGTCGTCTTCGCCGGACAGATCCTTCCCGCCGCCGGGACCCGCAAGCTCCGCACCCGCGCCCTCGACGCCTTCGGCTCCACCACGCGTGAGCCGCTGGGCGAGGTCGCCGACGGCAAGGTCGCCATCCGTGAAACGCCCACGCGACCCGCTGCGCTCCCCCGTCCCACCGACGCCTTCGACTCCACCCGCGTCGACATCATCGAGGTGTACCCGGGCGCCGATGCAACCCTGATCAACGCGGCGGTGGCCGCCGGTGCACGCGGAATCGTGCTGGCCGGCACCGGAATCGGCAACGCCAACCCGACGATCGTCGACACCTGCCGCCAACTCGCCGGTGACGGCATCCCGACGATTCTGGCCAGCCGGGTGCCGTTCGGCGAGGTCGCCGCGGTCTACGGGCACGGCGGCGGCACCGACATGGTGGCTGCCGGCGCGATCCTGTCCGGTTCACTGCCGGCCACCCAGGCACGCATCCTGCTCTCGCTGCTGCTGTCCCAATCATCGGACATCACAACCACTCTCACCCACATCATCGACACCTACACACCCACTCTGGAGGATTGACATGGCCAAGGACATCTTTGTCGCATTCGGGATCGACGTCGACGCCGTCGGCGGCTGGCTCGGCTCGTACGGTGGTGAGAACTCCCCGGGTGACATCTCCCGCGGAATCTTCGCCGGCGAGGTCGGGGTCCCGCGACTCAACCAGCTGCTCGAACGCCATCAGCTTCCGGCGACCTGGTTCTGGCCCGGCCACTCCATCGAGACGTTCCCCGAACAGTTCGACGCCGTGGTCGCCGCCGGACACGAGATCGGACTCCACGGTTACAGCCACGAGAATCCGATCGCGATGTCACGCGAGCAGGAATCGGAGATCCTCGACCACTGCATCGACCTCATAGACACCCGTACCGGCAAGCGCCCCACCGGATATGTCGCACCGTGGTGGGAGTTCAGCAAGGTGACCAACGAACTGCTGATCGAGCGTGGCATCGCCTACGACCACTCCCTCATGCACCGCGATTTCGAGCCGTACTACGTGCGCGTCGGGGACTCGTGGACACCCATCGACTACGACCAGCCCGCCGCCACCTGGATGAAACCCCTGCAGCGCGGCCGGGAGACCGACCTCGTCGAGATCCCGGCCAGCTGGTACCTCGACGACCTGCCTCCGATGATGTTCATCAAGGGCAGCCCCAACAGCCACGGATTCGTCAATCCACGGCACATCGAGGAGATGTGGCGCGATCAGTTCGACTGGGTGTATCGCGAGATGGATTATGCGGTCTTCACTTTCACCATTCATCCCGATGTGTCCGGCCGACCGCAGGTGCTGTTGATGCTCGAGCGACTGATCGAGCACATCAATGGCCACGACGGGGTCACCTGGACGACCTTCGACGCCATCGCCTCCGACTTCAAGTCCCGCCGGCCGCGCCAGAGCTGACCGGCAAAAGACCCGACGACGTGTCACCCCCTCCCCTCCGCTCTCACACCCTTTGACGAGAAAGACCCTCACATGCCCACCCAATCCTCCACGCAGCTCGGACTGCGCCGGGTGACCGGCCGAGAAACCCGCCGCGCCTCCGGAATCGCCTTCTTCGCCTGGACAATCGCCGTCTACGACTTCATCCTGTTCGGGACATTGCTCCCGCGAATCGAGGAGTCGTTCGGCTGGACCACCAGCCACGCCCTGCTCGTCTCCACCCTCGTCAGCGTCGGGACCGCGATCGTCGTGCTGCTCGTCGGGCCGATGGTCGACAAGCTGGGACGACGCAAGGGCATGATCATCTCCGTCGCCGGGACCGCCGCGTCGTCGGCCGCCACCGCTGCCACCTTCGGCGCCGGATCGTTGATCGGTGTGCGCTCGATCAGCGGCCTCGGTCTGGCGGAGCAGTCGGTCAACGCCACCTACCTCAACGAACTCTATGAGCTGACCGAGGACGAGAAGATCAAGCGCCGCAAGGGCTTCGTCTACTCGATGGTGCAGACCGGATGGCCCGCGGGTGCGCTCATCGCAGCCGGCTTCGTCGCCATCGTGACGTCGATCTTCGGTGCCGACTCGTGGCGCATCGCGTTCCTCCTGGCCACCGTTCCCGCGGTGATCGTTGCCCTGATCTGTCGCTCGCTCAAGGAAAGTCCGCAGTTCGAGGCTCATCAGGCCATCAAGAAGCTGCGGGCGGACGGCCGCGACGAGGAAGCCGCAGCGCTGGCCACGGCCACCGCCACCGTCGAGCAGACCGCCGCGCCGTTCAAACGGATCTTCCAGGGTAAGCACCTGCGCAACACCCTCGTACTCTCGGCGGCGTGGTTGCTCAATTGGTTTGGCATCCAGACGTTCTCGGTCCTCGGCACCACCGTGCTGGAGAAGGGCAAGGACATCGATGCCTCGAGCACCCTGCTCCTCGTCGTTGTCTCCAATCTCGTTGCCGTTGCCGGATATCTGGCCCACGGGTGGGCGGGTGACCGATTCGGGCGCCGCAACACCATCGCGGTCGGCTGGCTGCTCGCCGGAGTGTTCTTCGCGGCCATGCTGCTCGGTCCGTCCGGCCAGCTCTACGTCATGGTGACCTACATGATGGGCCTGTTCTTCCTCCTGGGACCGTACGCGGCCATCATGTTCTTCCAGGCCGAGTGCTTCGACACCGATTGCCGGGCAACAGGTTCGGCGTTCATCGGTGCGATGTCCCAGCCCGGGGCGATCATCTCGGGCTTCATCCTCACCGCCCTGACCGCGGCATCCATCGGCTACTCGACCGCGGCGCTCTGGGTGGGCGCGCTCGGCGCGGTGACCTCCGGGGTGGTCGTTCTCGGTGCACGCAAGGTGTCGTCGCCGACTCCGGCGGTCGAGAACGCCGAGGTCACGTCATGAGTGAGAATCCCGTCGCGATGATCACCGGCGCGGCGTCCGGCATCGGGGCAGCGACATCGGTCTGCCTCGCCGAACGGGGGGTGCGCGTGGGTATCGGCACCTTCAGCGGCGATCCGCACGACCCCGAGCACACTCTGCGTGCAGTACACGACGCCGGCGGTGAGGGACAGATCGTCGAGGTCGACGTCCGATCGACGGACTCGGTGAATGCGTTCGCCGACAGCCTCGTCGCCGCCTGGGGTCGGCTCGACATCGTGGTGGCCAACGCCGGGATCCTGCGGCAGGCCTCGTTCACGAACCTGCGCGACGAGCAGTGGCACGACCTCCTCGACGTCGACCTGCACGGTGTGATGCGCACGGCACGAGCAGGTTTGCGTCACATGGGTGCCGGCGGTTCGGTGACCGCGGTGTCGTCGATCGCCGGCGGTGTATACGGGTGGCAGGATCACGCCCACTACGCCACCGCCAAGGCCGGTGTCCTCGGGTTGATCCGCAGTATCGCCGTCGAATTCGGACCCCGACAGATTCGGGCCAACGCCGTCATCCCGGGTCTGATCCGCACGCCACAGTCCTCCGACGCGGTCAATTCGCTCGGTCCGGAAGGACTGGATCGAGCGGGCGATTACATCCCCTGGGGCCGAGTCGGGGATCCGCGTGAGGTCGCCGAGGTCATCGGCTTCCTGTCGAGTCCGGCGGCGTCGTACGTGAGCGGTCAGGCGATCGTCGTCGACGGCGCGCTGACCACCGCGATGCGCGACTGAGAGGAGCACGCAGATGTCTGAACTTCTGAAAGGCAAGCGCGCCTTGGTGACCGGCGGCGCGTCGGGTATCGGCCTGGCGATCGGATCGGCATTCGTCGACGCCGGCGCCACCGTCGTGCTGGCCGACCGCAACCCGGTGGTCGCAACCGTTGCATCCGAAATCGGTTCCGAGGGAGTCGTTCTCGATGCGACGTCGGAGTCGGCGATCGTTGGCGTCGTGTCCGACATGGTGGCCCAACTCGGTGGGATCGACATCCTGGTGTGCTCCCATGGGATTCTCACCCAGGCGCCGGCATCCGAGATGACGAGCGCCCAGTGGCGCGAGACGATCGACATCGATCTGACCAGTGTGTTCATGCTCAACCGGGCGGTGTTGCCAACGATGGTGTCGCAAAAGGACGGTCGCATCATCAATGTCGCGTCGCAATTGGCGATCAAAGGAGGAGTGTCACTGGCGCACTACGCCGCCGCCAAAGCGGGCGTCATCGCGATGACCAAGTCCATCGCGCAGGAGGTCGCCGGCGACGGCGTGTTGGTCAATGCGATCGCGCCCGGACCCATCGAGACACCCCTGGTCGACGGTATCGACGACGACTGGAAGCGAGCCAAGCGTGCCGAATTGCCGTTGGGCCGCTTCGGCACACCCGAGGAGGTGGCACCCACCGCGGTTCTGCTCGCGTCGAATCCCGGCGGGAATCTCTACGTCGGGCAGGTCCTGGGTCCCAACTCCGGAGACGTGATGCCCTGATGTGCGGTGGATGTGCCGGGGCGCCGGTGGACTGGGCCGCTCGCTGGGTGAGCGGGCCGCGTCGGCGGGCGGCGGTTGCCCGTCGGCTCGCGCCACTGGCTCCCCGGCTGTCCATCAGGGTGATCACTCAGGGGTGGACGGTCGGCACCGCAACGGGAGCCACCCACGTGTGCCGGACCTACGACGACCTCGTCGCCACCGTCGCACTGCACAGCGGCCATCCCGTTGCTCACCTCGCCCAGGTCGGGTTGGGCCCGGACTGGGACGAGGCGAGAAGGGCCGACTTGCCTCACCAGAGGTCGTAGGAGACGTTCACGTTCGGGTATCCGGTGTCGATGTGCGGGGCGTTGATGAAGTAGTGGCCGCCGCCGGAGGTTCCGGTCATCGCGGTGTTCACGTTGCCGGCCATGTTCTCGATCTCGTAGGTGGCGCGGGGCCCGAAGGCACCGATCCGGTAGTTGACGAAGTTCGTCTCCTCCGGGCTGTTCGGGGCGTTGGAGACCACGATCTCCGAGGCTCCGGGAGCCAGTGTCTGCCGCGGGGCCTGCACCCACTGGCCGGTGCCGGCCGTGGCGCCGTCCAACCATTCGGTCTTGTCGGTGTGGTTGGTGATCGTCATCGCGATCGTGGGCTGACCGGGATGGGTGACCGGGACGGTGCCCGCGCCGGCCAGTCCGGCACCGCCCAGTGCGAGACCGGCGGCGATGCCGATGCCGGCGATTCCGGCGAGTGCGCGGTTCTTCATGCTCTTCGAGATGTTCATGATGTTCCTCCTGTTCCGCGGGTCCTGGCCGGGAGTGGTCGGGGCTGGCGAGGTCGTTCGTTCTGACATCACTGACTTTGCCCGCCGAGCACCCGTTCCGAACCCCGCCAACCGGCGGATCCACCGGTGGATTCGTGCCTCCCCCGATCGGGGGAGGCACAACTACAAATACAACTTCCACGGATTTGGCCCGAAACACCCGATTTTCGGGGTCGGTGAGCCGCTCACGTGGAATCTGTATTCGTATCGCGGCACGTGTCAGGCCGACCAGTCCTCGACAAACGATCGGTCGTAGTCGGCGGCCGCCGCGGGCGCGCGCAGATGGTCACCGCGTCTGAGGATCGCCGCGAGGGTTTCGGCGACTTCGTCCCACGCGAACATCACGCGCTTGTAGGAGAACCGCAGCGGCAGGTAACCCAGCCGGTGCGCCATTTCGTCGCGGATGCGGTCGGCTTCGCGCTGTTCCGGTGAGAGGTCGTGGAATTCGATGCTGTCGAGTTCGATGATCAGTCGCCTGCCGACGACGAGATCGACCCGTCCGATTCCCTGAATGGTCACCTGCACCGCTACCGACAACCCCATCGCCAGGAGCCTCAGTCGCATGATGGATTCGGTCCCCGACTCGGCTCGATCGTCGCAGCGCTCCAGCAGTTTCCGCACTCGTTCGGGAGCGGCGGCGAACACCTCCCGCAGATCGCACATCTCTGCGAGACCTCGGTGAAGGATCGAGTCGCACACCGCGATGATCCCTTCGGCGTCCAGACACTTGATGGCATGGGCGAGAGCGGTGAGGACGTCGTCGACAGGGTAGATCTCCGGGAGCGGACGGCCATACCGGCGACAGAAGCGTGCCGCCCGACCACTGCGATGCCCGGACTCCCGCGACCGCACGTGAACCCGTTTCCCGTGCGGCGGCACCCACACGTCGTGCAGGTCGAGCGCCGTCACACAACTGCACACCCCGTTGGCGGCAACAGCCTCCACCACGCGGCTATCGGCGTACGGGGTCGCGTACCACCCGCGGCGAAGAGGGCGCAGATCTCCGCTCTTGGCCATTCGGGTCACCTGCGATTGGCCCATTCCACGTCGGGTGAGTTCAGCGAACGAGAAGACACCGAACCAGCGGTCATCGGCGGCTGAGGTGAGATCGGCGGGAGTCATGACCCGAGAGTGTGCCGTGCGAGTGCCCCAATTTCGGGCCTCGATCGCGCTCGGCGGCGGATCTGTGGACAACTGCGGCTCCCGACAGCCCGGGTGTGAATACAGATTCCACCTGAGCGGACCACCGACCCCGATTTTCGACCGTTTTCGCGCGATTCGGTGGAAGTTATATTCGTACACCCGCGTGCCCGGCCCCCAGCTCCCGGACACCCCGTTCACCCACCAAGCGCTCGCTTGGTTTGTTAGGTTCGGTCACGGCACAGTGATCGAGGAGCGCGAACACGTATGGGATTTCTCCAGCAGAACACCCCTGACATCGACTTTCCCACCTGGAGCCAGGGCAGCCGCGCCGAGAAGATCAGGCCGATGGCGCGGCACTGGGCCGAGGTCGGTTTCGGTACGCCGGTGGCGTTGCACCTGTTCTATGTGGGCAAGATCCTCGCCTACATCGTCATCGGCTGGGCGATTGTGGTGGCCACCCCCGGTATCCACGGCATCCTCGATGTCGCCTCCTGGTACAACGAGCCGATCGTCTTCCAGAAGGTCGTGCTCTACACGATGTTGTTCGAGGTCGTCGGATTGGGTTGCGGCTTCGGCCCTCTCAACAACCGATTCTTCCCGCCGATGGGATCGATCCTCTACTGGTTGCGCCTCAAGACCATTCGCCAACCACCCTGGCCCCAGGTCCCACTCTCCGCCGGAGACACCCGCGGCCCCTTCGACATCACCCTCTATGCGGCACTCCTGGTGATGATCGTGGTGGCACTCGCGAGCTCGGGGTCACGCTCGACCGGCAACCTGCACTCCGACGTCGGGGTCCTGCCGATCTGGCAGATCGCGACGATCATCGCACTCCTCGCAGTCCTGGGCCTGCGCGACAAGACGGTCTTCCTCGCCGCCCGCGGCGAGGTATACGGCGCGTTCTGCGTGACGTTCCTGTTCGTCGGCACCGACATGATCCTCGGCGCCAAGCTCGTCTTCCTCGTCATCTGGGTCGGCGCGGCGACGAGCAAACTCAACAAGCACTTCCCGTTCGTGATCGCCACGATGATGTCGAACAACCCGATCTGGCGGTCACCGACCATCAAACGTACGTTCTTCGAACACTTTCCGGACGACCTGCGTCCCGGACGACGCTCCCGGTGGATCGCACACGTCTCCACCGCCGTGGAGGGCTTGGTGCCGCTGGTGCTGTTCTTCTCCGGCGGCGGATGGCTCACCGCGGTGGCCGCGGCCGTCATGCTCATCTTCCACTTCGGCATCCTCTCGTCGATCCCGATGGGCGTGCCACTGGAGTGGAACGTCTTCATGATGTTCGGAATCGTCGCCATCTTCGTCGGCCATCCCGGCATCGGTCTCGCCGACCTTCACTCCCCCTGGCCGATCGTGCTGTTCTGCGTGTCGGCGGGCACGGTCATCCTGGGAAACCTGTTCCCGCGCAAGGTGTCGTTCCTACCCGGGATGCGTTACTACGCAGGTAACTGGGACACCTCGCTGTGGTGCATCAAGCCGTCGGCGTCGGCGAAGATCGAGAGCGGCATCGTCGCCATCGCATCCATGCCCGCCGCGCAACTCGAACGGTTCTACGGCAGCCCGGAGGCCGCCCAGATCCCGCTGTACATGGGATATGCGTTCCGCGCGTTCAACAGTCACGGCAGGGCGCTGTTCACTCTCGCCCATCGCGCCATGGCACCGCACGACGAGACCGGTTACGTTCTCACCGATGGTGAACGCATCTGCAGCACTGCGATGGGCTGGAACTTCGGCGACGGTCACCTGTCCAACGAGCAGCTCATCGAATCCCTGCAACGCCGTTGCCATTTCGAGCCGGGCGAGGTCCGCATCGTCCTGCTCGACGCCCAACCCATCCAGCATCAGACCCAGCAGTACCGCCTCGTCGACGCCGCCACCGGCGAGTTCGAACGTGGCTTCGTCAACGTCGCCGACCTCGTCACCCGCCAACCCTGGGACGACGACGTGCCGGTCACCACGACCTGGCGGGCCACCAGCACATAATCCGTTCAGCCCGTGATCCGTTCAGCCCGTGATCCGTTCAGCCCGTAGTCCGTTCGGACGGTTACACCCGCTTTCACCCGAATGGCCGACAACGGTCGCCCCGATCCCTGCGTAATGTCCGGGAACGACCCGCTGTCCCTTCCACCACTTCGGGAGTCTTCGTGAATCGATTGAGAACCCTTGGCGCCGCGGCACTCTGCGCTGCCGCACTCGCGGTGACCCTGCCCGCCACGGCACATGCCGGCGGCACCAAGGATCCGCAGTACAGCCATCCGCCTGCCACGTCGGCACCGAGCACCGGTTGCTCGGATCGCGCGCCGTTCGTGGGCGACTGGGTCGGCTACGGGGCCAAGGAGATCGTCCTCGACAACAGCGGCAGCGGCAAGATCACGTTCGGCGACAACACCGCCAACACCGAGACGTGGACGCTGACCTGGAATCCCCAGCGCGCCGAGATCTTCCAGAAGTGCGGAATCCTGACCACGATCGACCGCCCGATCAGCAAGACCGGCGCAGGCAGCAAGGGCGTGCTCGCCGCAGGCAAGCAGTATCAGGCGATCATCGGGCAGCGCGGCGAACACAACGCACTGCTGCTCGCGGTCTATCCACAAGCGGACTCCGTCGTGTTCTGCCGCAAGGGTGAGGACCTCTCGACCTGCGGATGACCGACGACGCGCTCATCCCCGATACACGGTGTCGATCGTCAGCCGCTGCCCGCCGAGGTGAGGGGCACGCGGGCTGACGGTCACGTCGTACACGCCTGGTGCACCCGGTGAGACGATGTCGGCGCCGGGCAGGCCGATGAATCCCGGTCCCGAGAAGTGACGGGTGAAGGTCGCGGTGTGCCCGTCGGCGCGGCTGGTGAAGACGAAATCGATGTCGAGAGAACAGGACCCGACGCCGTAGAGGGTGCCGCTGGCGACGAGGTCGGCTTCGTTGGGGTAGTGGCTGACACCTGCGGTGAGGGTTCCCGCGCACGTTCCGGTGCTCGCCAGTGTGTACAGGGTGGTGCTGGTGTTGCCGTCGTCGGCAGCGGCAACGCCGGTTCCGAGAGCCGTGGCAACGGCCGCGGTCGCGGCGATCGCTGCCCAGCGCGCGACCGTGCCCCGCGAAGTCGGTGATGGAGTCGATGGCATGGAGCTCTCCTTCTCCCCGACTCGTGACTGTGACGGGAATGTCGTTTCAGCCACCCGGATCGTTACCACTGCGAACATTCTGGCCGTGGGACCTCACCCACACCGCTACGGTCCCCGGCACCCCACACCCGGTGGCGTATAGTCCCAGGTAACTGATTCGCACTCATACCCAACGTGGACGCGTGGTCGTGTGTTGGTCATACGATGCGGGAAGACCGCAAGTCAGGAATGTGCGCAGTGAATGCAACCCCCGGCCGTCCCTCGGTGACCCTCGGACCGACGCGAGTCCGCTTGTGCAGCGACCCGAAAGCCTCGGTGGCCGGGGCCTGGTATCCCTACACCGTTCAGATCGCCGACGAGTTGAGCCGGTTGTCGACGGCGGTGGCGCCGGTCCTCGGTGAGATCACGGCAATCGAGGTCAACTGGCAGAGCTTCCGCCGGTATCCCGGCCTCGATTCCGCGGATGCGCCTGCGGTCCCGCCGCTGATGACGCTGACGACACCCACGACGACGGCGTCGCTACTGGTGATCCCGTCGCGCACCGGGTCGGCGCTGGCCGCGCTGCTCCTGCGTCTGGCCGGTCAGACCGAGATCACCGACGGTCGCATCCATTCGCTGGATGCCCGTCGCGCTCAGCAGATCCTGGCGCGGGCCGGGCAGTATCTCGCAACCGCCTGACCCGCACCCACACTCAGGTTCGGGAGCGCTGCACCAGCCCGAGGATCCACAGCAGGATCACTGATCCGAGGATCGCGGTGAACAGCGTGAACCACCAGCCACCCGACGCGGTGTCGACGAAGAAGCTCAACAGGAAGCCGCCGATCAGCGCGCCGACGATGCCGATCACGATGTTGAGCAGCAGGCCCGAGCCGCCGCCCTTCATGATCTTCCCGGCGATCCAGCCGGCGAGGGCGCCGATGATGATGTAGCCGATCCAGCCGACGCTTGTGGTGGTCGACGATCGGGCGAGAATCTCGGTTGCCGCGAGTGTGGTCATCGTGAACTCCTCTGGTTGGCTCCGTTGCCTCTGAGGGCGACGGTAGTCCACACGGGGCGTCGTCGTGGCCGATCGCCGTGGGCCCAAAGCTCGGCACCAGGCCGTCACCGTCGTAACCTCGGGCGATGACCTCCGAGTTCGCCCTGCTTGCCGAGATCGCCGACGAGATCGGCCGCACCGAACCGCTGCCGCAGGTCACCCGCGTCGACGCCGACGTCGCCGGGCAGCGGATCAGCGCGCTCGCGTGGACGCCCGCGTCACCACGGGTGGTGTTGCTGCACGGCGGCGGGCAGAACGCCCACACCTGGGACACGATGATGCTGCATCTCGACGTGCCCGCGCTCGCCGTCGACCTGCCCGGACACGGGCATTCGTCGTGGCGCGACGACCACGACTACCGCCCGCACGTCAGTGCCGACACCCTCCTCCCGGTCCTGCGTGAACTCGCCCCCGATGCCGACCTCGTCGTCGGGATGTCGCTCGGCGGTTTGACGACGCTGCGGATCGCCGCGATCGCTCCCGACTCGGTGCCGCGCGCCACCCTGGTCGACGTCACACCCGAATCACCACGTCGCGCTGCCGATCTCACTGCCGCGGCGCGCGGCACGGTCGCGTTGATCGAAGGGCCGCAGGAGTTTTCGACACTCGAGGAGATCGTCGACCTCACCGCCGCCGCATCCCCGAATCGCTCCCGCGCATCGGTCCGTCGGGGCGTCATCCACAACACACGCCAACGCGACGACGGTGCGTGGGTGTGGCGTTACGACCGGATTCGCGAGGCACCCGATCCGGCACCGATGTGGGACGACCTCGCTGCGGTGCAGGCGCCACTGACCCTCGTCGAGGGCGGTCGCTCACCGTTCACCACCGACGACGACATCGCCCGCCTCCGTCGGGTCCGGCCGTCCGCCCAGGTGATCACCGTCGCCGATGCGGGCCACTCGGTGCAGAGCGACGCGCCGGACCAGTTGGCGGAAATCATTCGCCGACAACTCGATTGAGCCTCCCGGCCACGCTACTCCTCGTCACTCATTCCCCGACGTGACAGTTCGTTGGCGTCGGCCCATCCGACGATGTCGCCGCGATTGATGGCGACGGCGAGCAGGTCGGGGAAGGCATCGGGGGTGCAGGCAAAGGCCGGGATGCCCATGGCCGCGAGCGCTCCGGCGATCTCGCGGTCGAAAGCCGGTGCGCCCTCGTCGGACAATGCGAGCAGCACCACCACCTGCACGCCCGCGGCCTGCATGTGGGCGACCCGCTTGAGCATCTCGTCGCGCACGCCTCCCTCGTAGAGGTCGGAGATGAGCACGAAGATGCTGTCGTTGGGCCGGGTGATCAGGTCCTGGCAGTAGGCGATGGCGCGGTTGATGTCGGTGCCACCGCCGAGTGCGGTTCCGAACAGCACGTCCACCGGGTCGTCGAGGTGGTCGGTCAGGTCGACGACCTCGGTGTCGAAGACCACCAGCGAGGTCCGCACCGACCGCATGGTCGCGATCACCGCACCGAAGATCGACGCGTACACAATGGATCTCGCCATCGACCCGGACTGGTCGATCGCGAGGATGATGTCCTTGCTCACCACCTGGGCGCGTCGCCCGTGCCCGACGAGGCGTTCGGGAACGATGGTCTTCTGCTCGGGCAGATAGTTGTGCAGGTTACGCGCGATCGTGGCGTTCCAGTCGATGTCACGCAGTTTCGGGCGGTGCACGCGGCTGGCACGGTCCACCGCGGCACCGACGGCGCTGCGTGTGCGTTCGGCGATCCGCTTCTCGACCTCGTCGACAACCTTGCGTACCAACGCCCGCGCGGAGGCCTTGGAGCTTTCGGGGATCGCGCGGCCGAGACCGATCAGGGTGGTGACCATGTCGATGTCGGGCTCGACGCTGTCGATCAGTTCCGGTTCGGTGAGCAACGCATGCAGGTTCAGCCGGGTCACGGCATCGTGTTGCATCACCTGAACGACGGTGGACGGAAAGTACTTTCGGATGTCACCGAGCCACCGCGCGACCGACGGCGCTGATGCACCGAGTCCGCCGCGTCTGTTGGTGGTGTCCGCGTCGTAGAGCGCGGCGAGTGCGCCGTCCATCTCGAGGTCGGCGCCGCCGAGTCCGGCGAACTGTTCGGCGGCGGGTTCACCGAGGACGAGTCGCCATCTCCGGTCACGCTGATGCGCGCCGTCTTCCGCAGGGACTGTGGGCAGGTCGGTCATGGCAACCCCAGGAGTGCGGCGATCGTGGCCACCGCGGGCGCGGCGAGCTCGGCGTCGAAGGTGGTGGCGGCGTCGGCATCCTGGCCGCCTCGACTCTGATCAAGGGAGGCGACACGGTTGCCGATGTTGCGCCGCACCGATCGGTCGAACAGGCCGAAGGTTCTGCGCAGCAACGGGAGCACGTCGGTGAAGTCTTGTTCGGTCAGCCCGGTGAGCCAGCCGTCGAGGACGGCGAGCAATTCCCGATCGTGCACCAGCAACAGTCCGCCGTCACCCAGGAAGCCCTCGATCCATTGGGCTTTCGCGGTCGGGGTGGCGCCGCTCGAGAGGGCGAATCGTACCCGTGTCGCGGCGTCGGCGGTGTCGATGTGGTCGCCGTCGAGCAGTAGACGAGTCGCCCGGCCCACGAGGAGTCCGTTGACATCGGTGCGGTCGGCGATGATCCGCACCGCGGCGGTCCACCGGGTGCGATCCTCGTCGGAGAGCAACGCGACCGTCTCGTGGACGGCGTCGACGTGCTCCTTGAAGGAGCGGGCGGCGTCGTCGTTGAGGGTGGAGACGGCACCGGGGATGCCGATGCAGATACGCAGCAGCAACGACGACGCGACGTCGCCGAGTGCACCGGTGTCGGTGCCACGGACGTCGCCGTAGCGCCGGGCCCGTCCCAGCGCCGGCAATGCCGACATCAGTTGTGCCACATTGTGGTCGACGGCGACCCGGTCGGCCAGTGCGGAGAGTACCGCGGGCACTGCGTCGACGAGCTCGGCGGGTAACGCCGCCTCGAGGGCGGCGGTGACGTCACCCAGGGACTCGCCGCGGGTGGCGCGGTCGACGATCTTTGCGGTGGCCGCGGCGCGCACCGTGGTTCCCCAGACCGATGCCATCACCACGTCGACGACGAACTCGGGCCGCCACGCCAGGGTCCATCCCTCTTTGAACGTGCCGGTCCCGCGCACCTCGGCGGGTGTTCCCCACGCGACGCCGAGGATCGCGAGGCGATGCAGCAGCAGCGATTTCGCCTTGTCGGCGGGTTTGCGAAGATCGACGACGAGTTCCCGGGCGACCGGATCCATTTTCAGCCGAGCCGATTTCGCGGCGGCGGTCACGTCGGCCTGCAGGGGGACGACGGGCGCGTCGTCGGGGACGCCGCCGAGTCGCTCCCCGATCACCGCTTCGCGGTACATGAGGTCGGCGAGACCCGAATCACCCTGGCACATCACCGATAGCGTGGCCTCGTTGATCTCGGCGAGTCCGGGTAGCGGGCGGTGGCGCATCAGTGCGAGTGCGTCGGCGAGGCGTGCGGTCTCGATGATGTGCGCCGACGACACGTCGATGTCCTTGTCCCGCAGCAGGTTGGCTTGATGGATGAGCCAGCGCACCACGACGTCGTCGGTGGTGGCGAACAGATGGTGGTACCAGCCCGGTGAGATGACGCCGGCGGCGTAGCCGGATGCGCTGGCTAGGCGGGAGTGGGTCCACGGTACCCACGCCACCCGGCTGCGGACCTTGGGCATGCCCTTGAGCAGTCGGGTGTCGGCGACGGCGGGTGGCAGTTTCCCGGACACCGCCGGGACATGCCATGCCCCACAGACGATCACCACGCGCTCCGCGCCGGGCGCCTTGAGTGTCTTCCGGAGCACCTGCCGCATGTGGGCCTCGCGACGTGCCTCGTGCAGGCGTTCGGGATTCGGCTCGTCGGCCTCGACGGGTGTCTCGTCGTCGCGAAGTGCGGTCATGGCGTCGGCGATCGCCTCGAATCCGCCGGTTTCGCCACGGGTTTCGACGACGTCGTCCCACCAGCGTTCGGGATCGCTGTAGCCGGCCACGGCGGCGAGCCGCCCAATCGGATCAGCGGCGAGCCGTCCGATCGGGTCGGCGCGAGTGGGGTCGAACTCCTGGTCCCGCTCGACGGGTCCGGCGTGATGGTCCAAGACGAGGGAAGTCGGCAGGTCGCAGAATTCGACGGGCACGCCTGCCCGGGTGGCCCACCGCATCGCCTGCCATTCCGGGGAGAACTCGGCGAACGGCCAGAACGCGGCGCGGGACGGATCGTCGGCGGCGTAGCCGAGTAACGCGACCGGCGGCGCCATTCCGGGATCGACGATGGCGGCGATCAGATCCGACGCGTCGGCCGGGCCCTCGATCAGCACGGCGTCGGGCCGGATGCGGTCGAGTTCACCGAGAACCGCTCGCGCCGAGCCGGGTCCGTGATGGCGGACGCCGAGCACGTAGGTGCCCGGAGCCACGACGGGCGCGCTGGGGACCTCGACGGTGGTGGGTGGCATGTGCTCAGCTCAGTGCCGATCGGGCGGCACGGTAGAAGTCGGCCCAATCGTCGCGTTCGCGCACAACGCTTTCCAGGTATTCGGTCCAGACGACGGCGTCGGCGGACGGGTCCTTGATGACCGCGCCCTGGATTCCGGCAGCGACGTCGGCGGGGCGCAGCACACCGTCGCCGAAATGCGCCGACATGGCGATGCCGTGGGTGATCACCGAGATGGCCTCCGCGGTCGAGAGGGTACCGCTGGGTGTTTTGACCTTGGCGCGGCCGTCCTCGGTGACCCCGGACCGCAGTTCACGGAAGACGGTCACCACGCGGCGGATCTCGTCGGCGGCGGTGGGCAGGTCGGGTAGTTCCAGTGTTTTACCCAGTGCGGCAACGCGTTGAGTGACGATCGAGACTTCTTCGTCGGCGCTGGCGGGCAGCGGCAGGACTACGGTGTTGAAGCGTCGGCGGAGCGCCGAGGAGAGGTCGTTGACGCCGCGGTCGCGGTCGTTGGCGGTGGCGATGACGCTGAATCCCTTGGTGGCCTGCACTTCCATGCCGAGTTCGGGAATCGGGAGCGTCTTCTCCGACAGGATGGTGATGAGTGCGTCCTGCACGTCGGAGGGGATGCGGGTGAGTTCTTCGAGGCGCGCGATCTTGCCCTGCTGCATGGCGATCATGATCGGTGAGGGCACCAGCGCCTCGGTCGACGGTCCTTCGGCGATGAGCCGGGCGTAGTTCCAGCCGTAGCGGATCGCTTCCTCCGGTGTGCCTGCGGTGCCTTGCACGAGCAGTGTCGAGGTTCCGCTGATGGCCGCGGAGAGATGTTCGGACACCCAGGTTTTGGCGGTGCCGGGCACGCCGAGGAGCAGCAGGGCGCGGTCGGTGGCCAGGGTCGCCACCGCCACTTCCATGATGCGACGGGGCCCGATGTACTTCGGGGTGATGACGGTGCCGTCGTCGAGGGCGCCGCCGAGCAGGTAGGTGACGACCGCCGACGGCGACAGCAGCCAGCTGGCCGGGCGGGCGGCGGTATCGGTGCGGGCCAACGCTTCCAGCTCCGCGGCGTAGATCTGCTCGGCATGTGGGCGGAGGAGTTCGTTGTCGGTGGTCACTCAAGCTCCCTGTCTAGGACGGATCGGATGCGTAACGCCTCGGCGAGCGTGGCAAGTTGGGTGGTGACGACCGGATACGTCTCCCGCGCGGTGTCGACCGTCGCCCGCCAGGTATCGGTGGCGGGGAGTCCGGTTGCCATCATGTCGAACCAGGTGGCGGTGCCGCGCGGAATGAACTTCTGGCTCACCACCATCTTCAGGACAGCGGTGAATGCGCTGCGCGCCAGCGCTTCCGGCCACGGCAAGGGCAGAGAACCGAGGGCGACGAGCTGCCGCTCCATCGTCAGCGCCGCGAATGTGTCGACGACGACCTGCCGTTCGGCAATCGACACCACCATCGGCAGCGCTTCGCGTTGCGCGAGAAGCGCGGTGGCCCAGCGGGAATCGGAGAATGCGATGGCTGCCGTGCACAGCCCGTGAATCAGCCCGATCTCGTCGGCGTCGATCGCGGCGACGATCTCGTCGGGTGACAGCTCGAAGTACTCCTCCCACGATCGCGGCGGGATTCTCGAGACGAGTTGCGTCAGGACATGTCTGCCGACTCCGATACCGCGGGGCGCGGTCAGGGAGATCCCGTCGCGGGCCAGCGCGGGATCGGGTGCGGTGGGCAGGGTGACGCGCACGATGTGGCGGCGAACGAGCCCTCGTCGTTGGCTGCCGAGTTCGAGGAGGGCACTCGCCGCGGCGATCAGGCGTTGCCGATGCGCCGACCCGTCGAGGTGGTCGAGGATCTCCGCGGCACTGGCACGCACCTTGGCACGACGGTCGTCAAGAGCGCGTTCGAGGAAGTCCTCGTCGGTGGCCGACAACCGACGAGAGAGGATGGGCAGCAACAGTTCCCGGTCCGGTCCGCTCTCCGTCGCCCAGCCGGACGCGAGGAGTTCTCGGGCTGCGTCGGGGTCACGCTCGCGCAGTGCGGTGAGGTGAGCCGCACGGTCGGCGAGCTCGCCGTGAGTCCAGTCTGAATCGTCGAGATCGTCTGCGACGGTGAGGGTTGCGGTGTCGTCGAGAACCGCTTTCAGCTCGGGCGCGTGACGGGCGAGCCACCGGCCGCGGGGGCCGACGATCACGGTGATCGCCGGGCGGACGTCAGCGGATCGTGCGGTGCGTCGCAGCAGGTCGGGCAGCATCGACGGCGGTGGGCGCAGGCCCGATGCCGCGAGCCGGTGCAGGCACCACTGCGCCATCCCCGGTGACAGCGTGAGTGCACGTTCGGCGTACGCGGCGGCCAGTGCCGACATCGGAGGGCGCGGATCGTCGGGTTCCTTGGGAATGGCTGTGGCGCTGGTGGTCTCGCATCCGCTGGCGTTACGCGCTGCGGCGGTCAGTGCGGCCACCTGCAGACTGAGCACCGCCGGGTCGGCGATCTCGGCGGTGAGGTGCGCGCCGATGAGCGGGTCGGCGCCGTCGACGCCGATCGGTCGGGTGCGTACGCCCACCAGCGCCGCCGACACCACCTCGTCCCAGGTGCTCACAGTCCGATCACCGTGCCGTCCACCAGCACCGACGCCGCGTCGAGTCCGTGCGGGCCGAGGTCACCGAACACCGCGACGTGTACGCCGCCGGTGAGCGCGAGCAGCAGCGGCCACCGATCGGCGAGGCCGGTGAGCGGGGCCGCGGTGGCGTCGACGTCGATGAGCGCGGGTGTCGCGTCGTCGGTGCGGCCGAGCCGGCCGGAGACAAGGACCGGCCAGGTCTGTGCCCACGGGTCGTCGGCGATCGCGCGGGCGCGGACGTGTCGGGCGGCGGTGAGGGTCATCGGCTCCAGTGTGCCGACGGGGTCGGCGGCGGGTGCATCCGAAGGTGGTGTGGTGTCGTCGTAGACGCACCGCAGGCGTGGTGTGCCCGGATAGAAGTGCATGGTGGTGGCGATCGCCTCGCCGGTGACCGGTCGCAGTGGCAGGGTCGCGCCGGTGGGCGCGTAGTCGAGCACCATGCCGTAGCGGCGCGCGGTGGCGCCCCACAGCCAGGTGCGTCGGCTCAGCAGGCCATCTTCGTCGGTGTCGCGGCGGCCGACGCACAGCCAGGTGTCGGCGATCCCGTCGGAGGCGAGTACGT
Source organism: Gordonia sp. YC-XJ4 (assembly GCF_059511865.1). Lineage (NCBI taxonomy): Bacteria > Bacillati > Actinomycetota > Actinomycetes > Mycobacteriales > Gordoniaceae > Gordonia > Gordonia sp. YC-XJ4. The sequence continues at coordinate 218,440 of NZ_CM183447.1, read as the reverse complement.
CGGCTTTGGCTGTCGGGTAGCCGACGTGTCGGCGGACGGTGGCCGCGAGATCGGCGGGGAGTTCGTCGAGGCGTTGGTGGGCGACGCTCAACGACCACAGGCGGCCCAGCTCTTCGAGGAGGCGGGCGGGCCAGTCGACCGCGGCGGAATCGACGCCGGAGAACAGCGCGGGCAGGCGTCGGACGCGGGTGGCCAGTCCGGGTGCCTGGGCGTCGACGAGCCGTGCGGCGACGGCGTCGAATCGTCGGTAGGCGTCGACCTCTGCGCCGGCGAGGCCGTTGCCGACTTGATCGGTCAGCCACAGCTGTAATTCGTCGATGCCGGAGCGGACCCGTTCGACGCGCTGTGCGGCGGTCTTGGCGGCGCGGTCGGGATCTTTCGGCGCGGACGGTTCGGCGGATTTCTTGGTCGCGCGATCGGCGCGTCCGGCCTGCCATGCCGCGGCGTAGTCGGCGGGTTCGGCGGCGTCGGGGACCTCGTTCTGCGACCACAGCAACAGCAGTCCGAGTGCGTGTTTGCACGGGAATTTGCGTGACGGACAGGAGCATTTGTAGGCGGGCGCGCCGATGTCGACGATCGTTTGGTATGGCGTCTTTCCGCTGCCCTTGCACAGGCCCCAGACCAGGGTGTCGGTGGCGCCGGTGCCCGTCCACGGGGTGGGGGTGGCGAGTTTCTGGCCGGCCTTGACCGACGACGCGTCGGGTGCGAGCGCCAACACCTGATCCGCCGACCATCGCCCACCCATGGCAGTCAATCAACCACAGTGCACTGACGTGCACCATCGGTGGTGGTCAGTGTCATCCGGGTGGGCGACCGTCGTCACTTCTCGGCCAACGCCGAGAGCACTGCGGCCACCCGACGCGCACGGGTCTCGTCCTTCTTCGCGTCGGCGACCGAGCGTGCGTGCTCCTTGCGGAGGCTGTAGGCCAGCGCGTCGAATGCGGTTTTCGCGACGGGATCGGCGTCGAGCGCCTCGGCGAGCGCCGGCGGGATCTCCACCTCGCGCGGCGCGTCATCGACGGCGATCGTGATGTCGACGGTGTCGCCGATGGCCACCCCGAGAGTGGTGCGGGCGGCCTTGCTGAATCCGATGAGGTTCTCCCCGCCCATGCGTGCCAGGCGTGCGCCGAGCGTCGCGTCGCCGATCCGCACAGTCACCGGGAAGGCCTTCTTACCCGCCCCGAGTTCGGCGACCTGCTCGTCGGTGAGGATCACCGCAGCAGCCGGGCCTCGCGGCTCCAATACCGTTGTAAGCGTGAGCGTTTGTGCCATGATCGATCCTCCTCGATCGCCGGTGGGTTACCGGACGTCGATACCGAGTTCCTCGGCGCCGGACCCATGATGACAGAGATGTCGACCGGCGTCCGGCGCGTGGGCATAGCCTGGGCCTACCACGTCGTCGATCGCAGGGAGCGCACCACATGTCCGAGCAGTTCGAGATCGCCGCGTGATCCAGGCCGATCCGGCAGCCATCTTTTCCATCCTCACCTCGCCCGACGGACACGTCACCATCGACAGTTCGGGGATGCTGCAGAGCGCCGAGGGCTCGCCGGTGTCGGCGGTGGGCGACGAGTTCGTCGTGCACATGGATCGGGAGTCGCTCAACGATCTACCGATGGGCAAGTACGACGTGCGGGTGATCATCACCGGCTTCGAGCAGGACCGGTGGATCGAGTGGACGATCGCCGGCACCGTCCGCCCGCCGCTGGATCACCGTTACGGCTATCGCCTGGAGGCCACCGACGACGGCACGCGGGTGACCACGTACTACGACTGGAGTCGCGTGACCAACGAGGACATCAAGGGCCGGTTCCCGATCATCCCCGAGGCCGGTCTGCGCGCCACGTTGGGGATTCTCGCGCGAACAGTGGAGTCGCACTGAACAATTCGCCGACGACGGAGGTGCCATGAGCACGCTGACGATCACCCGCGAAGTGCTCGGGCCATGGTCGCTGGACACCAGCCGTGAGTTCTGGGAAGGATTCACCCCCTCCGCGTTGCGCGGCACGCAGGAGCCGGGACGGTTGTCGACGGTGTTCCGGGTCGACGCCGACTGGTCGGCCGCACGGGTCACCGTGACCCAGCGTGGGCAGAACGCGGAATTCGAGGTGAGCGGCGACGGCGATCTCGACGCGGCCGCCGAGCAGACCGCACGCTTCCTCGCCCTCGACGTCGACGCCCGCGCGTGGCCCGCCGTCGGCGAGCGCGACCCGGTGATCGGACGCGCACAGCAAGCACTTCCGGGGTTGCGGCCCTGCGGTTTTCACTCCGCCTACGAGGCCGCCACATGGGCGGTGCTCTCGCAACGGGTGCGCATCGCCCAAGCCGCGGCGACCCGTGCCGCCATCACCGACCGCTTCGGTGACGACGGAGCCTTTCCTGCGCCGGCTCGACTCGCCGACCTCGACATCGACCTCCCCGGCCGCAAACTCGAATACCTCCATGCTGCCGCCGACGCCGCCGAGCAGGGTGCACTCGACACCGCCGCGCTGCGGGCGATGGACCCGCAGGACGCGATCACCGAGGTGCAACACATCAAGGGCATCGGGCCGTTCGCCGCCGAACTGATCGTGCTGCGCGGCGCCAATGCCCCCGACTGCGCGCCCGCCAACGAACGCCGCCTCACCGCCGAGGTGGCGCAGTTGTACGGGGCCGACGCCGTGCTCGCCGAAATTGCGAACGCGTGGAAGCCTTTTCGGACGTGGGCGTCGGTGTATCTGCGGGCGCGGGCCGAAGGCGGGCGTTCCGGGTGATGTTGTGCCCGGATTGCGGGCACAACGTCACCCTGATGCGGTTTAGGTGGTGCCGCCACATGCGGCGACGGCGCCCTCGCCCGACTTCGTGTCGGTGGCAATCACTTTGCTGCCTTCTTTGATGGTGCAGGTGATGCTTCCCGAGTCGTCGACGCCGTTGCTGGCGGCGAGGCTCACGGGTTTGAGCGAGCCGGCGAACGAGACGTCCATCGTCCACGGCACCGACTCACTCTGCGCCTCGGAAACCGTGCCACCCGATGTCATGTACGCGATGAAGGCGCTCGACCCGTCGCCGGTGACCTGGTAGGTCACCGTCACCGGCCCATTGACCTTGTTCTCGACACTCTTGCCGAAGCCGACCAGCGCGACGACCGCCACCACCACAACGATGATGAGGAGGATGACTCCGCCACCGAGAATCCACGGCCACACCGGCCGCTTCTTCGGCGGCGGAAAGCCCGGACCGCCCTGGCCGGGTTGCGGATACCCGGGCTGCTGGTAACCGGGTTGCGCGTATCCGGGATATCCCTGTTGCGGATAACCCTGCTGCGCATATCCCTGCTCGGGGTATCCGGGTTGCTGATAGCCCGGCGGCTGCGAATATCCAGGCTGCTGGGAGTACCCGGGTTGCTGCACCGGCTGACCCAGCTGCGTCGGCTGGTCGAACTGTGACGGGCCCTGATTCGGGTCGTTCCACGGATTCTGCGGGCCGGTCATGACGTTCCCTTCGCCTTCGATGAGCAGCGACGCCGCCGATCGAGACGTCGTCGCCACACCGAGTTCACCACCTGGACCGCGCGGGCTCGGCATTTCTGTAGAAAGACTAAACCAGCGGGCCGTCGGGTCGGAGGTGCAGGTGCTTGCGCCGATCGACGCCAAACGCAGGTCCGGGCGCACGCGACGCCGGTTATCTCCGTTTCGTGCCAATAGCCGGTCATTTTCTTGCGTCCAGCCAAGTGGTCTTCGAGGTCGCGGGCACGCACTCATTTCGGCTCAACAGGCGCTTTGCGAATTTCGGCACATGATCGTCGATCTTTGAATCGTCAGGCACACAGAACTTCTCGCTGAACGATGCGGCGGCAGTTCCGCGTTCCCGCCAACCGTCTGCATACCGGAGTATGCACAATGCAGCGGCTCTTTGATAACCCATCCTCACTTCCCGAAATCTTGCCGATGCCAGCTATCCAAGCTCGTCGTCGAGTGTCCCTCGAGCAGTGGAATCTGGTTCAGAAATACCAGCCTTGGGCGTGAAGACTGATACACCTGATCGGTGCAGAACAGGAACAGCATTCGACGTGCTCTCGCGGGCGCGACAGCAGCCATCGCCCTCACCCTTGGCGTCTTGGCCGGCCCCGCACTGGTCAGTGATCTCGGCGCAGCCCATGCCCAGACGCTTCCTGGCGCCAGCCAGGCCAAGGCCACGAGCTGCAAATCTGGCTACTACCGCAACTCCAATGGCCGATGTGTGCACGTTCCGGACGGCAACTCCGGTGGTGCGACCTTCCGATGCAAGGACGGCACCTACAGCCACGCGCAGCATCGGCAGGGAGCGTGCTCTCGGCACGGGGGCATCGCCGGGCCCGCGAACACTGGAGAAGGAAACGGCAGCCTCGGCGCGCTGTTTGGTAGCAGTTAGATTCAGGTCGCGGCCGGCGCTAATCGCTCGATTCGGAAGCTGAACCGCGCCAGCGCCAGCGCATGAGCATCGGGCAGGTCCGACACCCTGCCCGTCCGGTTAATCGCCGACGCGCGGCTCGGTGCGGTACCGGAAGAACCGAGTCCGAATTGTCCGATCCTCGTGATCTACTACACCCATGGTTGCCACGCTCTGCCTGCTCGCAGTGATCGTCGTTGCAGTGATCGCCGTCAGCATCGAGGATCGGCGGGATCCCTCTGGGATCGGCGCTGAATGCGACGAGTAAGACGGGCGGGCAGCGGGGATTGGCAAAGGCGCTCTTTGCAGAGTTCGGCGTGTTGGGTTGAGTCAGCTCATCCCCCTCCGGCCTCTTGGAGCCCGAACACATCCCTGATCGAGTCGCCTGGTCATAGACTCGAACATGTGTCGGTGGATGACCCGGACTCCTTGGTAGCGCGGAACGACAAGGCGGAGGTCCTCGCACACGTCTGCGCCCGGTTGGCTGCGGGCGACACCACTAATGCCCGCGAGACGCTTCGCTCGGGGTACCCGTTTGCACCTCAAGCCAAGGTCGCCCGCCGATACACCGAACGTCAGTGCCTGCGCGTGTTCTACCGCGACGGATTCATCGATCGATACTCGGGCACTCGTCTGGTCAATCCCGTTGTTCTGAGGGCACTTTCGCTGATCTTTCCCGATGACTTCCCGGCCCACCCGAACTGGCAGATGGCCGGTACCCACTTCGCGTTTTGGGAGTTGTTTCCATCCATCGACCATGTTGTGCCAGTGACCCGCGGCGGTACTGACGACGAGACGAACTGGGTGAGCACCTCAATGCTCCGCAACTCCGCCAAGGCGCACTGGACCCTCGACGAGCTCGGCTGGAGCATCGTCGCGCCCGGCGACCATCGACGCTGGGACGGATTAAGTGGCTGGTTCGTCGAACATGCTGCGAGCCACCTCAAGGTCGCCACGCACAACTACGTCGGACGGTGGCTGCGCGCAACGATGGCCGTACGAAGCGAGATGACCGAGGGCGACCTCCCACCGCGTACCGTCTGACAGCTATGTCGGACAACATGGTGGTGTACACGAGCTTGGACGCCGACGAGGCCGAAGCCGCGCGTCGGGTCGATACGATCATCGACTGGCTCCTCGACATCGAGATCATCGCACCGGCCGAAAAACCAGATAGCTTCCTGGGGCAGTATCGCGAGGGCCGTCGCTTCGCCCACGCCTTTCACCCGGCATGGATCCCACCGGAAGTCGTTGCCGGAGGCGCGGGGTGGTTGTTCGGGGTTCGGGTCGACAAGGGCTGGCAGATCTCGTGCAATATGGACGGGTTTGAGGACCCGCCGTGTCCGAGGTGCGGCACGCAACTACCCGATTCGGAGATCGGCGATCTCATGGTCGAATGGCTCGAATCCCAGACGGAACCCCGAGTAACGTGCGCGAACTGCGCACATGCCGACCTATTGGGCAACTGGCCACATGTATTCGCCGGATATGGAAACTACGGATCGGTGTCGTTCATCAACGCCTTCCCAATGATTGACGAGGTTGAACGCGAGATCCTCTCACGCCTGGGCGGTCGACCTCGAAAGCTCTACGTCCACATCTGATCACACGACACCATCGGCGACATCCTTCAGATACCCAACCGGCGCGCCACATCAGCTCCACCGACGCTGCACACGAAATCCGGATCGCCGCACACCACCAGCTGATCACGAGCCCGCGAAAGTCCCACGTATAGACGTTCTTTGGATCGGTCCCGAGGCGCGGACTCGTTCAGTGCGAGAACGACGACGCGCCGCTCCAAGCCTTTGAACCCGAGGACGTGGCCGTAGAAGACTTGGTCGTCGTCCCAAAACGTGTCCCAATAGGCCTGTGGCCCTTGCTGTTGCCGCGCGATCTGCTCATTGTGTCGGCTACCGGTTGTGAGCAGAGCGATGTCCTGGAAACGCCAGCCGTCGTCGAGTAGCAGGTCGACTTGATCGTCGGCACAGCCGAGCGCCTCGTCCGGTGTGCACGCCACGAAGCGCACATCGGGCCCTTCTCCTCCCCGCAGCTGCATGCGTTGTCCGACAAGCGGGCTGAAGGCCGACGCGATCTGGCGGGTGTTCCGCAGGTTCTGATCCAGGAGGAGCGGAACCAGGGACACCGGCGGCGCCCCGTGCCGATCGAACACGCGCTGCGCCTCATCGCTGAACACATAAATGCCACTGTCGTCGGGGTCTCGCAGACACGCCAGGATCGGCCGCCACCATTCGTCGGCGAAGTCTTGCGCCTCGTCGATGACGATGGCGTCGAAGCGATGTCCGGGTTCCAGCGCCTCGGCAAGATCAGTCATCTCATTCGGCAGCTCGTGCTCCCAGAAGTGCTGTGCGGCATCGCTGACGACCGACTCGTCAGGTCCCGTTGCCGCTCCCCACTCGATGCCCAGCTGATGGAATTCGCCCACGTATGCGGGTCGTTCGGTGTACTTCCAGCCGGCCACCAGACGGGTCAGATACGAGGCGAGACCGTGCGAATAGCAGAGCAGCGCCACCCGTTGGCCGGCCTTGGTCAGTCGCCGGGCCTGCTCGACGGCGAGGAAGGTCTTGCCACTGCCGGCCCCGCCGCGCACCTCCACACGGTGCAGCAGTGCGATGGCGTTCAGTAGCACCGACTGTTGCTCGGTCAGCGCGTCGGCGGCTTCCTCGTTCTCGAGTGATCGGGCAACGACATCGCGTTGAGGCAGTCCGCGCCCCCTCAGTGTGGTGACGAGTTGCTCGATCGCGGAGGCATCGAGAGCTGGCAGGTCCTGCTCCTTGTCGAGGAGGACCCGACGGATGAGTGGGACGAGGTGATCGAGCTGGTTACGATCGACGACCTTCCATCGCGGGCAGTCCGGCAACGCGAAGTCGACGTCGATCAGCGACTGCGGTAGCACCACGACGTGATCCCACCGCAGGCGCCCGCGCGTCCACGCCGGGTGAGTCTCGACGTAGGACCGCAACGCGTAACAGGCGCCACGTGCTTGGGCAACGGGGTCGATCCGCTTCGGCCGGTTCCCCGGCCGCGACTGCAGCCAGCCGTCACCGTCATGCCAGACCTCACCACCCTTGACCTCGACGCACACGATGCCCGCGCCGGCGATCGCGACCACGAAGTCGGCCTCGTGGTCCTTCTCGTGATCGGTCACCCGCTGACCGTGGATCACCAGATCGTCGTCGGCCAGCTGGTCACGCAGCGCGAACCACACCGATCGCTCGGTGGGCGTGGCGAACCGAGGGGACTCGGGGAACATCTGGGGCACAGCGACCTCCGTTCGGGCTCACCCTGCACTCTGTCAGATCGAACAGACACCCATGGGCACAGCACGCTTCGTGAATCTGAGCGAAGGACAACGAAAGCCGGAAACAGAGGACACGTGCCGCCCTTCGGACAGGTCGCGCCGAGATCGTCGCTGCGTCAACGGTCGCGACACGTGTCAGGCCACGCGACTGAGACCGAGGCGCTCATACGATCGCTCACGCGGCGAAGTCCCGTAACCGCGTAACCACCTCGTCGAGTCCCACCCCACCGGCAGACACATCCTCGATGAACCGCTCCGCACCGTCGTCGTACAAGGGTGTATTCAGCGGGCCGACAATCTCGTTGGCACGCAGCATAAGCCAAGCCGAAGCCCACGCGGTTCGCTTGTTGCCGTCGACGAGGCACTGAGTGGTGGCAAACGAGTGCAGCAGCGCGGCCGCCTTGGACCACACACCCACGTAGGCGTCCGCTCCGAATGCCGAGGTCTGTGGACGCGCGACATTCGCCTCGAATTGGTCGCGCTCACGAGCGTGCGTGGTGAAGCCGCACGCGATGGCGCCGGCGACGAGGATCTCCTCGCCGCGCAGATAGACGACACTCATGCCAGCCGCCGGTTGAGTTCGGCCGACCAGTCGGCGATTTCACGGGACAGCTCGAGGATGCGTGCACGGCGTTGTTCCTCGGTCATGCCAGCGATCGCGGGGTCCCGCGACTCGTCGTCGTGTCCCTCGTGTGGGCGTTCGGTCATCGTGATCACCCCTTCCTGTCGGTGAGGAGCGATCGTATCGGCGGCCCGATGTTGCGGGCCATCGATTTTCGTCGGTGCTACTTCACCTGCGCCCCATCCCCCATCACCGCTCCCTCACGTCGAGGGTCGGCTCCGCCGATCCATCCGCCTCCCGATCGCCACAGGGCGCTTAGTCCGCTGGACTGATCGGCCACCGACACCTGCTCACCGCGTTGCCGCAACCCCGCGACGAGTGGATCGTTTGCGCCGTCGTCGGCGGTGTTGACCAACGGATGCTCACCACCGACGTTCGACACCGGCGTGTTGGCCGAGCCGAAGTCGATCATCGACACCGCCTGCTGCGGGTTGAGGTTCCAATCGAGCATGCCGACAAGCGTTTTCACGACGAACTGGATGATCACCGATCCGCCGGGCGAACCGAGTGCACCGACGAGAGTGTCCGGGGCGCCATTGGTGCCGGGTCTCATCACGATCGTCGGCGCCATCGACGAGCGCGGGCGCTTGCCCGGCGACACCCGGTTGGCCAGCAGCGCACCGGAGGCGTCGCGGGGTTCGGCGGAGAAGTCCGTGAGCTGGTTGTTGAGGATGAACCCGTCGACCATGTGGAAGCTGCCGAACGCCGACTCGACGGTGGTGGTCATCGTGGCGGCGTTGCCGTAGCGGTCGGCGACGGTGATGTGGCTGGTGCCGTGCTCGGTGCCAGGATAGGAACCGAGCGGGACGTCGCCCAGGTTTCCGGGCTGGGCCTCGCCCAGCGAGGTGGTCGGGCGGATCAGTGCGGCACGCTGTTTGAGATAGGCCGGGTCGAGCATGGTGGCCACGCCGCGGCCGGGCAGCGGGATGAAGTCGGGGTCGGCGACGTACTTGTCACGGTCGGCGTAGGCGAGGCGTTCGGCCTCGTTCACCAGGTGCACGGCTACCGGGTTTGGTCGCCCACCGTCGCGGTTTACGTCGGTGGGTCCCATGGCCGGCAGGTCGAAGTTCGACAGGATGCCCATGGTGGAGGCGACGGTGATGCCGCCCGACGAGGGGCCGGGCATTGCGACGATGCGGTAGCCGCGGTAGTTGGTGGAGACCGGGTCGCGGCGCTTGGCTTGGTAATTGGCGAGGTCGGCGGTGGTCATCAGGCTGAGCGTCATGCCGGCGGCCGCCGATCCGGCCTTCTCGACGATGGCCTGCGCGATCGGTCCGGTGTAGAGCGCTTGCGCGCCGTCGGTGGCGAGCGCACCGAGGGTCTTGGCGTAGGCCGGATTGGTCAGACGGGTCCCGGTCGTCTTGGGTGTGCCGTCGGGGTTGAGGAAGTAGCTGCGTGCCTCGTCGTCGACGGAGAGTTGCTTCGCCGAGTCGGCGATCGCCGCGGCCAGGCGGGGTGAGATGTCGAAGCCGTTGTCCGACAGCTGTATCGCCGGATCGAACAGCGACTTCCACGAGGTCCGACCGTACTGGTTGTGCATCAGCTCAAGCATTCGGACGGCGCCGGGCACTCCGATGGAGCGACCCGATGCCCGCGCGTTCGGCTGCGGCGCCCGCTGATCGGTGGGACTGATGTAGCGCAGGTAATCCTCGGTGGCCGCGGCAGGCGCGGTCTCACGGCCGTCGAAGGCACTGACGGAATGACTGGCCGCGTCGTAGTAGAGCGCGAACGCTCCCCCACCAACGCCCGACGACTGTGGCTCGACCAGTCCAAGGACCGTCTGCGCGGCAACCAGCGCATCGGCGGCGGTACCGCCATCACGCAGCACATCACAGGCCGCCTGGGTGGCGAGCGGATTGGCGGTCGCAGCAGCGTAGGAGTCGGTCTCCACGGGCTGCATGCCGATGCGGTAGCCGGTGGCGGTCTCGGGGCGGGTGGAGATGTCAGCCGACGGCTGCGGAGAACCGCTGGCATCGAGTTGTGTGCCGGTGGCGATCTCGCCGCAGGTGACGGGCGTCGCGGCCGAGTCCGAGTTGTCGGTCGAACAGGCAGCGAAGATGAGTGCGGGGGCGACGACGAGAGCAGCGGCCCGCAGCAGGTGGGTGGTGCGAGGTGGACGGCGCATGCGTGTCAACCCTAGACCGTGGCCTGGTTGTACGGCTGCAGTCGACAAACGCAGCAAGGGCGAGTTGTGCCTATAGGTGTCGGCCACTCGTGATCTACTCCCAATCGTGACCGATCCGCTCGTTCCTGGCATTTACGAGTCTGTCGTGACGGAGACCCTGGACCACAGGCTTGCCGAGTCCGCTCTGGCCGCAGAGTTCTCCCGCATCACACCGGACGACGAACCGCACGTCTACGCACGGCACATCGCTGCCGTCGTCGAGCGACACCTTCGTCTCGCCGACAAGAACGATCGGCGCGACGCCGCCAACGCGATCATCACGCAGTTGATCGATGGTGGCGTGGACACGGTGTCGCGCCGCGACCTTCTCACCTCGCTTCATGAGTCGACTCGTCCAGCTCCGCGTCGCCCGGCAACACCGATCTCCGAAGTCACACTTTTGACGAACACTCGCGATGAGCCCAACATGGCCAGCGAGATCGCTCTCGAGCTCGCGAGCGCTGATCGGGTCGACCTCCTCTGTGCGTTCATCCGTTTCGCCGGCATCGCGGTCATCGGCCGTGAGCTTCGGGCGCTGAGAGAACGTGGCGTCCCTCTGCGTGTGATCACGACGACCTACCGGGGCGCCACCGAACGGCGCGCCATCGACGATCTGGTGACAAAGTACGAGGCCGATGTACGCATCCGCTACGAGACCGCGTCCACCCGGCTGCATGCGAAAGCCTGGTTGTTCCGACGAAACTCAGGTTTCGACACCGGGTATGTGGGCAGTTCCAACCTGTCGCGCTCAGCGTTGGTCGACGGCCTCGAATGGAACGTCCGCATCTCCGGTGTGAGCACGCCAACGCTGGTACGTAAGTTCGAAGCGACATTCGACACGTACTGGAATGACCCGGCATTCAAACCCTATGACCCGGCAACCGATGCGCACCAACTGGATACAGCCTTGGCCGAGGCCGGCGGATCTGGCTCGGGACGCGAGACCATTACCGTGTCCGGGTTGGACGTCGCGCCCTATCCCCATCAGGAGCGAATCCTCGAAGCACTCTCGGTAGCGCGAGAGGTGCACGGCCAGCACCGCAATCTTGTCGTCGCGGCGACTGGAACCGGCAAGACCGTTGTCGCGGCATTGGACTACCGACGTCTCTGCCAAGAGTCTAAATCGTCACCGAGTCTGCTCTTTGTCGCGCATCGCAAGGAGATCCTCGAACAGTCCATGCGCAAGTACCGGGAAGTCCTGGGCGACGGTAGTTTCGGTGAGCTCTTTGTTGACGGTCACCGTCCTACCGAGTGGCGGCACGTGTTCGCCAGTATCCAGTCCTTGAGTGGGCGCGGTGCCGCCGACATCGATCCAACCGCTTTCAACGTGGTTGTCGTCGACGAGTTCCATCACGCCGCAGCGGCGACGTACACACGGCTCTTGGATCGCATCCAACCCCGAGAGCTACTGGGTCTCACTGCTACTCCAGAACGCACAGACATGCTCGATATTCTGCGCTGGTTCGGCGGACGGCCCACCTACGAGTTGCGACTATGGGACGCCCTCGAGCAGGACCTCCTGTGCCCGTTCCACTACTTCGGCGTCGCCGACAACACCGACCTACGAAATGTGACCTGGTCACGTGGCGACTACAACCAGAACGACCTCGAGAACGTCTACACCGGCAACGACGCTCGCACCCGCCTCATCTTGCACGCGGTTCGTGACTACGTCACCGACCCGCTCACCATGCGCGCCCTCGGATTCTGCGTATCCATCACGCACGCCGTCTATATGGCCCGCGAGTTCTCATGGCAGGGCATCCCGTCAGCCGCCATCTCGGCCAACACACCGAGTGCCGAACGCGCGCAAGCTTTTGCCGACCTTCGGCATGGATCGATCCATTGCCTGTTCGCAGTCGACATCTTCAACGAGGGCATCGACATTCCCGACGTCGACACGCTCCTTATGCTGCGCCCGACGCAGAGTGCGACAGTGTTCCTTCAACAGCTCGGCCGAGGATTGCGACGCAGCGCAGGCAAAGCCGTCTTGACGGTGCTCGACTTCATCGGCCATCAACGCGCGGAGTTCAACTTCGCTCCACGCTTCACCGCTCTCACCGGCGTCCGCGGCCAACACCTCGTCGATGAGATCGGTGACGGCTTCCCATTCCTACCCGGCGCAAGCAGACTCGTGTTGGATCGTCAGTCTCAAGACATCGTGCTCGACTCGGTAAAACACGCGCTACCAAAGAACAGGCGGTCTGCTCTCGTTGCGTCGGTGCGCGAAGTCAACGCTGCCATCCTCGGTGACTACCTGCACGCCACAGGTAGCGACCTCGCCGACATCTATTCCGGTAGTGGCACCCGTGCATGGACGCCTCTTCTTCGCGACGCCCACTTGGATACACCGGCCCCAGGACCGGGAGAGGACGCGCTGCTCAAGCGTGTGCGAGCGCTCGCCCACGTCGACGACCTTGAACGCGCGACGGTTTACCGTCGACTCGCAGCTGTCGACGGACCGAGCTACGACGACCTGAACCACCGCGAACAGACGCTGGCTCGCATGCTCTTCTTCACGCTGTGGTCTGATCTCGGTGGATTCGCAGGCTACGAGCAAGGGTTTGAGTATCTGCGTACCCATCCGGCGATCTGCACAGAGATTCAGCAGGTGCTCGAGGTGTCCACCCACAGCATCCGCCACGTCCCGCGCGCAGCCGACGACATCGACCCGGAACTTCCGTTGCTCACACACGCCCAGTACCGCCGCGAGGAAGTGCTGGCCGCCATCGGCTTCGCCAACCTTCACCGAAAGGCGCGCGGACAGGCGGGCGGTGTGACCTGGAGCGGGAAGACCTGTGCGCTGTTCGTCAACCTCCACAAAGACGAGCGCGAGTTCAGCCCCAGCACGATGTACCGCGACTATCCAATCTCACGCACCGAATTCCACTGGGAATCACCCAACAACACCGCAATCGACTCCGATATGGGTCGACGGTTCGTGCAGCAGCGCACCAATGGTTGCGTCGTTCTGTTGTTCGTCCGCGACCGACCCAACGGAGACTTTGGAGCAGCGCCATTCATCTTCCTCGGTCCGGTCGACTACGTGAGCCACCAAGGCGAACGGCCGATCGCGATCACGTGGAGGCTGCGTCGGTCGATGCCGGTGGACGTGTTTGAGAGCGGGTCGGTGGTGGCGAGTTGACTCTTGACCGGTCGACGCCGAAGGGTGGGTTGGGCAGTAGGTAGTCGAAGTGGCGGCCCCGGAAGTTGTCGTCGGTGAGGGTGTCAGTTGAAGTAGATGTTACCTACCTTCTGACCTTCTGATGATTATGTCGGACTTGCCTACGGCGTAGAAGCAGACGTTGATCTCATGCCCGTTGAGCAAGGGCCGAGCCTTGTTTCATCGCCAAGACGTGGTCACATGCGATGGAGAGCACTCCTTCGGTACCGGCCGCGGGGTCATAGATGGTGCGGACGGTGCCCGGATTGGTGATGTGGCCGAGCGGCTTCGGTGACTACGGACCAGCTGCTGTCCACCACCCGGAGGAACCTCCCGCGAAATCGGACTCTTCGGACGCAATGAGTGCGTACCGTTCTGGCGATGCACCCCATCGTGGGCGTGAAGACTTCAGGACGATCGGTGACGATGAAGACGGTATCTCGTTGTGTGGCAGCTCTATCGGCGGTACTAGTCGTCGTACTGACCGCGTCCGCGTGTAGCAGCACCTCGTCGACCTCGGACGCCACCTCGACGACCACACCCGCTGTCGCGCCGAATACGGTCACCACGACCACCGAGGTCCTGCCTTCGACCACGGTCGCCACGACGCAGAACGCGGTTCCGCCGGCGGCAACCACGACCGCAGCGACCGAACCGGCAACCATGCCGAACGTCGTCTGTATGAACCTGCAGGCCGCGCAAAACGCCATCCAGCGTGCCGGAGTCTTCTTCTCCCGCAGCGAGGATGCAACCGGCGAAGGCCGAAGCCAACTCGTCGACAGCAACTGGATCGTCGTGTCGCAGACTCCTCCCGCCGGAAGCCCAGTGACCGAGGGCCAGGCCGTGCTGTCGGCGGTCAAGATCGGCGAGCCGAATCCCTGCTGAGCACCGAGCTGCCCAGCTTCGTCTCGCCCCGGAGATCGGCCTGCAGCGCCACATCCGCACTACACTCCACCCATGCCCACCGATCCGCTCACCCTCGGCCAGCAGTTGGTCGCGGTCCTGGAGGGCGGGCATCGCACGGCGACCTACAAGCTCGCGGTGATGGTCGCGTTGTTGGATCTCGCGGTCGAGTCGGTACCCGACGATCCGGGTGCCGCGGTGTCAATCGATCTCGACGAACTCACCGAGCGGGTGATGGCGCTCTACTGGACGCAACTGCGGCCGCTGGACGAGAAGTCACACGTGATCCTCCGCCAGTCCAACGACGGGCGTGGGGTCGTGTTCAGTCAGCTCACTGCACTGCGTGCTGCGTGTGCCACGGCGCGGCTGCGTCAGATTCCGATCGAGAGCGCCAAAATGGCTGTGCCACAGGAGTACCAGGCAGCGCAGTCGGCGATCAAGAAAAACCTGGTGCGCTATCCGCTGAAGCTCCTGCAGCGCGTCGGCACCGGAACCTATGAGTGCTTCCTCTACGACGACTCGTGGTTGGGCACCGACTCGACGCGCGTCATCGACGCCCACGGCAATCAGATCGAACTGTTCCCCGGTGTCTGCCACACCCTCGCCCGCCTCGCCCCGCTGGTCAAGCCTGCGTTCCAACTCGCCTGGGTCGACGACGTCCGGCGCATGAACCGTGAGGTCCTCGGCGACGAGCCCGACATCGCCGCACACCTCTTCGGCACCGAACGCGTCTCCCTCGCCCGACCGGCCGAAGTGCTCGCCGAACAGTTCGGCAACGACTGCTTCTACTGCAGCACGCGGCTGGGCGCGGGGCGCCACGTCGATCACGTACTGCCGTGGTCGCGCGTCGGGATCGACGGACTGACCAACCTCGTGCTGGCCTGCCAATCCTGCAACACCAGCAAATCCGATCTCCTCCCAGCGCCGCCACACGTCACCCGCGCACTCGACCGCGGTCGCGCCGTCCTCGACTCCCTCGCCGAAACCATCCACTGGCCAAGCCAATTCGATCGCGTCGTCTCCGCATCCCACGGCCTGTACTCGACGCAACCCGCCACCACGCCGACGTGGTACGCCCCCAAACGCATCGAACCCCTGCAGCGCGGCGACTTCCGGTGGACGGACGCACGGTTCTGACCCGACCCTGTCGGTACCCACGTCTACTGTGCAAGTCGCCCCGCCACCTGCGGGGGAACACTCACCGCTGACGATGGAGCCGCATGACCACCTCTCCCGAACAGATCATCACCGACACCTGGCGAGAGTTCACCGAGGATCTCGCCGGCCGACTCGGCGACCTCGCCCCCGGACGATTCGACTTCCTCGAAGCCTTCCGCGCCTCAGATCATCTGCAGCTCATCACCTTCCGCGCCACCAAACCCGGACGCATTCGCTGCACCATTGCCGACGACGCGCTGGGCGACGACAGACGGAACGATGCGGCGTTGACCAGCGCCGGTTTCCGGCACCTACCCAGCCGTCGTGAACACGTCCTCGACATCACCCGACGCCAGCACGGAGTGACCGCCGTCCACTGCATCCGGCTCCTGCGCGAGACCTGGGAGATCCCGTTTCCCACGTTCCTGTTGCTACGCGACGCCTGCAGGACTTCAACACCGTTCGCAGACCACGCGCCGCTGTACTCGGCCGCCGGCAAGCGCCATCTGTGGGCGGTACCCGACCTCGAGGACTGACCGCGTGACACTGCGGCCCCACGCGGTGCCACCCGGGTCCGGGATGCCCGGGTTGGTCGAACCACCGCCGCTGATGTCGAAAGCATTGAATGCTCCTTCAGCGCTGCAACCCCCGAAACCAACATGGGAGCCTGCCGGCACATCGGCGGGGAAGCCCTGCCCCCACTTGAGCTCTTCCACACAGGAGAGGTAACAGTCTGGCGCGCAGGAACAATCACGCTTCGGTTGTCATACACCACTCAACAGGACTCCACTCACCACCGCACCAGATGGACGTGCCATTAGCGCAGGCCGATCCGCATCAGGTCAGTAGGCGGTATCACCCTCTGTCGCTGCGCTACCCAACCGACGGCTGCAGTGCGGCGCCACGCCTGTCGTTCATCGTCCCAGCACACGTCCACACAGGTCCAACCGATTCCAAAAGAGACTGCTCAAGCGATACCGGCGACCAGATGCGCGTGATTACATCACCGCATGCAGCTACTTTCGCCACGGATCTCGCGCACCAAGTCGGCCGTGCTCATCGCGATCCTGACGTGTCTGGCCACGATCGCCGCGCTGGCCGGTAACCCGCCACCTGCCGCCGCGGCGACGTGCGGTGACCAGGTCGTGGTCCTAGGCGCCCCTGGCTCCGGTCAACGCGGGCAAGGCCTCAACGGGCTCGGCACCGAGGTAGCCCACGCCTACTCCGACTTCGTCACCCAGATCCGCAGCCGCGGTATCACCAAGGTCCGCTCTCAGACCGTCGACTATCCTGCCGCCGCCGTGTCCGTGCTGGCACAACTCCCGAACGGGCCCTCCCAGTACTTCGCGGGCCTCGACAAGGGCCTGACAAACACTCTCGACCAGCTCAGGCAGATCAAGAGCGGGTTCGACGCCTCCGGCGCCGCGTGCTCCGGCGCACGGATCGTCCTCATGGGCCTCTCCCAGGGCGCGATGGTGATGCACCGAGCCCTCGAAGCTCTCGCGCCAGGCGGAAAATCCGCCAATCCCGCCCTGTTGGACCGGATCGCCGGAGCGCTACTCATCGGTGACGGCGACAAGATGCCTGCCGACGTCAATCTGTTCCACACGTTCCCTGCGGCCACCTTCCTGTCCCAGGGCATCGCCCAGAACCCTGTGTTCCGGGGACTGTCCGGCGCCAGCGGAAGAACCCTGCCCGCCGCGGTCCAACCGAAGGTGTATGACGTGTGCTTCACCGGCGACATCGTCTGCGACTCCGGCGTCGCCGCATTCGCCTTCCGCAACCAGTTCTTGTGGGCCACCGCAGTCGCAAGCGGTGTGGCCGTCCACTCGTACCTCTATCGGAACACCGATTACGGCGCCGTCACACCTCTCGCCACCCAGGTCGCCAACATCGTCAAGGCCGGATCGCCGACCACCACAACACCTTCCACCACCACTCCGCCGCCCAGCACCCCGTCCGAGCCGAACGGCCATCCGGCCGGAGACTGCGGCGGCCGCGTGCAGGCCTCACCGACCCCCACCGTCTGCTTGATCGTCCGCCAAAACGTTCCAGTCGCAGCCGACTACTCCAATGCCGCTGCGCTGAGTAAAGGATTCCCTGTTCCCGATGGCACGGTGGACCTCCCACCCGACGCCTACACTGCAGTCGCCGCTCTCGGATTACGTCTCACCCGTACAGAGAACGCCTCGGCGGCCACCGGGATCAAGATCGACGTGACCGGAACCCCCACAGCCGCGCCCGGGATCTATCCGTTCGACATGCTCTACACACCAGCGAGCACCGGTCAAACCGTCCGCTACATCGACTACATCCAGATCGTTCCACGCTCCACCCCTGATGCGTAACACCACGACCTGGCGGCCCGGCGTGGAGGTTTTGCGGGTCTATCCGAAGACGGCCCGCGCGGCGTGGTCCATGATGTGGGCATGGATGTGGGTGAGGGGCAGAGTCGGTGTGCGCGAATAGGAGTCGTTGATGACCATCCGTCGATCGTGACCGGGGTGAAAGCGATCCTCGGTGAGCAGCCGGACCTGCAGTTCGTGGCGGGGGCAGCAACGGTGCCGGACTTACTGGACAAGACCCGCGATCTCGATCTCGTGATTCTCGATCTGCGATTGGAGGATGGTTCGGTGCCGCAGAATAACCTCGCCACCCTCACCGAGGCGGGTATCCCTGCGGTGGCCTACACCTCGGGTGACGAACCGTATCTGGTTCGTCAGGCGGCCAGCGCTGGAGTCAAGGCTGTCCTACGTAAGAACGTCGACGACACCACCCTGCTGTCAGCGTTGCGATCGGTCCTCGCTGGTGAGGAGACCCCCACCGTGGACTGGGCGGCCGCGATCGACGCCGACGAGGACTTCGTCGACCTTCCTCCGCAGCTTCGTCGGGTTCTGGAACTCTACGCATCCGGGGAATCGACTGCAGGAGTGGCGAAGGAGATGAAGCTTTCGACGCAGACGGTCAAGGACTACGTCGGCCGGATTCGCCTGAAGTATGCCGCGGTGGGCCGCCCGGCTCCAACGCTGCAGCATTTGACCCTTCGAGCGATAGAGGATGGATGGCTCCCTCTTCCACGCCGCCTGCGCCGCCGCAAGAAATAGCCTCTTCCGCCCCTGCCGACCTGGACGAGACAGCCGGGCAACGACTCATCCGACAGTTCGCGGAGTTCGTCGCCTGCGGCTACCTGGCGTATCTGCTGCTCACTTTGCCGGCGATTGCCGCCTCCTTATCGGTAATGCACCTGTGGTGGACGATCCCCGCGGTGTGTGTGGTGTTCGGACCCGGAATCGCGCTGGGGCCGTTGGCGTGGCGTGCGACAGCACAACAGCTACGCCTGGGTGCTCTGCTGGCCACGATCGGTTACCTTGCAGCCGTCGCCACCTGGTGGTTCGGCTGGAACGGCACCCACCTGACCGGAACCACCAGTATCTGGTTCTCCCTGTTCTGTGGTTTGGCGGCGATCGCAGCAGCGTTGGCCCTGCGACCCTCGTATGCGTTCATCGTCCTGGTCATCGTGGTCACCTCCACAGTTGCGATCAATCACGCCGCTCGCAATCCTGCCGCCAACGGTCCCCTGATCCCTGACATGGCGTGGGCGTTCGCGTTCTCGCTGGTCTACTTCGCCGCCGCCGTCATGGGCTTACGCACCGCTGCGGTACTCGACGCCACCCGAGCCCAGGCTTATGCCGCTACCGCCGCGGCGGCCGCGTCACAAGCCCGCACCGATGAACGCGTGCGGTTCGACCAACTCACCCACGACGGTGTCATGACAAACCTCCTCTCCGCCGCCCGTCAGGGCGCCTCCCCCCAACTCGCCCGCCAGGCCCAAGCGACCCTGACCGACCTCGCCGTGATGCGCACCGGCGTCGACGACGACACCGATGCGCCGATGTCCGCGACCGACGCCGTCGACCACATCCGGCTTCTCACCCGAACCGCCACACCCCGACTCCAGTTCGTCGACGCCACCACCGGCACCGGCGACGACACACCGTTGCCCGGTCACGTCGTGCGTGCCATGGCCGCCGCTGCCGCCGAAGCCGTCCGCAACAGCAGCCGCCATGCCCCGACCGCACACGTCGTCCGCGTGACGGTCACGCCTTCCCCCGGGCGACTCCGCGTGACGGTCGCCGATGACGGGCCGGGTTTCGACCCAGATGCAGTCCCTGCCGACCGGTTCGGCATCGCGGTCAGCATCCGCCAGCGCATGGCACAAATAGGCGGCACAGCCGTCATTGACTCCGCACCCGCCCACGGCACCCAAGTCGCCCTCGATTGGTCACACCACCCATGACCGCAATCACCGATGGCCCACAGGACATCCGCGACCTCCTCGGCATGCGCACCCGTGGAGCGCAACTCATTCTGGCCAGCTACATCGCGGCCATCATCGTGGTCACCATCGCCACGATGCACACCTTCACCACCGCCTGGCCCGCAGCGGCGGGGACACTGGTCCTGATCGCGGCGACCCTCACCCTGGTCTTTGTCCCCGGCGACCCACTACCGCTGTGGCCCACTCTGGCGCTGACCGTGTCCGGGCCCATCGCCTGCGCACTGCTGCTCTCAGTCACCCCCGGAGTGCTGGGATCAACTCTGCAGACCTGGATTCACGGCGGCGGCACCACCATCTACTGCTTCATGAACGTCCGAGGCCGCCGGATCACCCCGTGGATAGGGTTGGCAGGGATGGCGGGCACCTTCGCGTACTGGGCCGGCAGCACCGGCCACGGCGCCGCCTACGGCATCAATCTCGTCGCCATCGACGCTGCACCACTGACCATGGCCGCACTACTGTCCTTCACCCTGCGGCCCACCGCAAAGTCGGTATTCACGCTCCGCGCGCACACCACCGCCCGCATCGCCGAGGTCGCAGCACAGAACGCCGCCTCCGACGAACGCAGCCGCCAAGTACGCCACCTCGACGCCCTCGCCCGCCCCATGCTCGAACGCATCGCCAGCGGCGAACCACTCACCACAGAGGAACGCGAACAATGCGCGCTACTCGAAGCTCATCTCCGAGACCGGCTCCGCGCACCGATCCTTTCGACACTCGAACTCGACGACGCCGCCTACAAGGCCCGCGCCCGCGGCGTTGAAGTCGTCATCCTCGACGACTCCGGCACCCCCGACCACGACCCCGCCGTGATCACCGCGGTCCACAACGCAGCAGAACAAGCACTCCAACACGCCACCAACGGCCGCGTCTGTATCCGTATGTGGCCAACCGGACGCGCAACCATCGCCTCGGTCCTGACCATCGATGACATCGGCACACACCGCGTCGAAATCCCCACCGACACCGCCGACAGCCGCGAGCACACGCCCCCGCCCATTTCGCCGAACTAACCGTGCCCCCCGCACGGGTGCCACCCCAAGATCTGTCTGGTCCGAGTTGTCAGCCTCTCCTAACGTGATCTGCACCCCCGCAACAAGATCCCGGCAGGAGCACAACGGCGATGACAGTGACCCCTCTGCATGCGACAACTCTGCGCACGACCCACCACCGCACAAACACCCACCGCGTAACCCTCCAGCACACCGTTGCGCCGCACGCACCCCACCTGCGCGCGACAACCATGGTCCCCGCGAACACACCGGCCCCGCGACCACGCCCCCAGCTCAGCAAGCGCGAAGTCGAAGTCCTCGTCGTGTGGCTCACCCACGACTCGAAAGAACAAGCCGCCCAACAACTGTTCCTCAGCTCGTCCACCGTCAACACCCACATCGCACGCATCCGCACCAAGTACCGCATCATCGGGCGCCCCGCGCCAAGCAAAACCGCACTACTCATCCGCGCCCTGCAGGACGGCTACTGCAACCTCGAACAACTCGCCCCCGACGACGACCCAGCGCCCGGCCTCGGCGCCTGCGTTCGGTAACACGCGAATCCGCGCGTGCTAAATGGACTGACACAGCAGCGCCGCGTGCTGACCGTGGGCGTCGGTCAGCACGCGGCGCTTGTCAGGGCGTACGTACACGCTCGCAATCATTTACTGCGGCCGGGGGAAATCCAATCTGGTCCTCCGTGTGGTCGCCCATTCGACCGCATCTAGCCCACCCACACCGGAGAATCGGGATGCTGGCACTCGCAGACCGGCGCAGCCGCGAACGACTTCTCCAGCGCCGCTTCGGAATCGAGTGATCTCACGCCTTCGGCGTCGGCACCGTCTCGGCCTTACGGAACGGTCCGGTCACCCACTGCCGCGAGAACCGCGGTTCCGGTTGTCCGGCAACAGACGTCACTGTGCGGTCGCGGGCAGGCCGGCCGGCGAGCCGGTGCGAGAGCCACGAGACCGCCAGCGGCCCCGAGAGCGGCAGCAGCGAGAAATGCTCACTGAGTTGATCACGCACATACGTCACCGACGCCCCGTTCTCGCGGTAGCGCTCGACCAGGCTGTCGATGTCGTCGACGTCGATCACCTCGTCGCGCACCGCCTGCACCACCAGCAGCGGGATGGTCGGTGTGTGACTGCCGAGTTGGATGTCGGTCATCATCTCGGCGATCTCGGGTTGCGCGAGCATGTCGGCCACCGGGATGTCGAGATAGTCGTCGATGTCGTGATTCTTGAATTCGCGCAATGCTTCCGGTGTTCCGGTGCGCGCGATCGCGTCGAGGTTGCGCCGACCCGCCTCGGTGGCGTGCTCGTTGATGGCGGCGTCGAGCGCGGGGTAGACGCGCCGCAGCCCGGCGATCACCATGATCGGCAGCGCGGCGTGGAATCCCCCGTTGAGGCGCAGTAGCGCGGAGGCCATGTTACCGACCGGCGAGCCGAGGACCGCGCCGATCAGGTTCAGTTCCGGCGCGTACGTCGGTGCCATTTCGGCAGCCCACGCGGTGGCCAGGCCGCCGCCGGAGTAACCCCACATGCCGACCGGCACGTCGGGGGTCAGGTCGAGTTCGGGGAGCGCGAGCGCCGCGCGGATGCCGTCGAGCGTGCGATACCCGGGTTCGCGGGGCGCACCCCACGCACCGAGCATGCCCTCGTGGTCGGGGATCGACACCGCCCAGCCCTTGGCGAGTGCGCGCCGCACCACCAGGAACTCGAACGGCGCCACCGCGCGCCGCGCGCCTGTCCCCTTGCGCAACGCGTATGACGGGAAGCAGCTCGAGGTGACGGCGTCGATCGCGCACTGGAACGACAGCAACTGGAACTTGGCCCCGGTCGCTCGACGTCGCGGCAGGACGATGGTGGTCGCGGCCACGCACGCCACACCGTTGAGGTCGGTGGAGCGGTACAGCACCTGCCAGCCCATGTTGCGGTGATGCGAGGTCCAGAAGTCCTTGAGCTCCACCTGCCGCGTCCGAATGATCTCGCCCGGTGTCAGGCTCTCCAAGCCCTCCGGAGCGTCGTAGAAATCGTCCTCGGTGGGCAGGATCGGCGCAGGAGCCTCGTCCACGACGTCCGCGCCGCGTGCCGCTGCATTCGCCGTGCTCAGGTCGGCAACCATCACACACCTCTTTTCCGTGTCGCGGCACCCGCACGCCAGGTCAGACGGGTGCAGGTGCCCTCTACGTTCTTCAACGGTCGGGGGCCGCACAGCCATTCCAGCATTGCCAGGTTCAGGGCGTACTTTCAGGTTCGACGAGTCGACGCGCACGCAAGGAGAACCATCGTGACCATGACCACTCTCGACCCGATGACCGCGCTGATCGTCATCGACATGCAGCGCGGGATCGCATTCCGTGACGATCTGGCGCCGCATCCGACGGCGCAGGTCATCGAGCGAATCGGCGAGCTGGTCACCGCCTTCCGCGCGCACGATCTGCCAGTGGTGATGGTCAACGTCGCGGGCATTCCGCCCGGCCGGACCGACCGCAACGCCGGGCAGCCGGCGCGCACCATCGCACCGGAGGCCACCGAGTTCATCGATCAACTCGCTCCCGAGCCCGGCGACATAGTCGTCACCAAACACTCGCGGAGCGCCTTCGTCGGTACCGGGCTCGTCGAGACACTGCGGGCGCGCGGCGTCACGCAGGTCGTCGTGGTCGGCATCGCCAGCGGCGCGGGGGTGGAGTCGACCGCCCGCGACGCCCACGAAGCGGGCTTCCATGTGTCACTGCCGACGGATGCGATGACCGACTCGAGCGCTGAGCGTCACGCGCACAGCGTCGAGTCGATCTTCCCGCAGATCGCCGAGACCGGTTCCACAGCAGACGTTCTCGCGCTCATCCCCACAGGTGTCACCCGCCCTCAGTGACCGATCTGCTCGTCGAGCCAGTCGAACATCCGCTGGCCGGTGAGCGCACGCGCCATGGGCTGGCAGTGCCAACTGGCACCTTCGGCCGCGGTGAACTCGACGAGGGTGGTGGCACCGCCGGACATGTCGGCCAGCTGCTGGGATTGTCCGGGCCAGAACTGTTCGTCCTCGGGTGCGGTGATGAACATCGGTGTCCGGATCAAACCGGCGACCTCGGGCGTGAGTGTGTATCGCGCAACGGCTTTCATCGTGGCCGCGTAGCCCGCTTGGCCGTAGGGTCGTGCACGCCAGTCCCACATCTTCTTGGTGGACTTGCTCATCTTCATACCGATGGCCATCATCTGGTCGAAGTCGTGGTCCTTGCCCTCGGCGATCTTCTTGGCCAGCGAGTGCCCGACGTTCTCCAGCCACGACGTCTCGACCCGCACCACACCCGGGTCGGCGATGGCCGCGGCATACCGATGTTCGTAGGCCAATGCGCGAGGTACCCAGTAGCCGGCCTGGCTGATGCCGTACACGGCGAGTCGGCGGGGATCGACTCCGGGGAGTCCGACGACGACGTCGGTGACCGGCGTCAGCACGGCCTCCCAGTCCGGGCGGAACAGCAGGCCCTGCTCGAAGAGCATCGACTGCTGGCCGGGCCCGTCGAACATCACCACCCGATAGCCGCGGGCGAGCGCGCCGTGCGCGGCCGCCGACCACTGGCCGGTGACGGCGCCGTCGCTGCCATTGACCATCACCAGTGTCGGTCGCGGCGAGTCGCCCGCACCGACCGGCGAGAGATACCAGCCGGGTAGCCGGGTGTTCTCGTACGGGATCGAAAGTCGTTGCGCGTCAAACGGTCCGTGGTCGATGAACTTCTCCCACGCGGCCCGGTGTTCAGCGAAGATGGACATCCGCTCGTCGTCGTCGGCGATGCCTTCGAGCGCGGCGAAGGCCTGCGCCAAATAGGTGGCGGCCCGCAGGTAGGCGAACGCCGCGCTGTAGTGGTATCCGGATGCCGCGGAGGTGTCGGCCTCGCTGCGGAGTCGGCGGCCGAGGTTGTGCCAGGCGGTGAACCAGTCGCGTTCGTGACCGTCGCCGATGCCGTTGATCGTGGCAAAGATCTCGCCCGCATCGGCGGCGCCCGACGTGCAGTAGCCGAGCAGACAGCGAACGTCGAAGTCGCGGCCGGCGTCGTTGTAGAAGCCGTTGCCGTAGGCGGTGTGGATGGCATGCGGAGTGTGCATGGCGGGTGAGCACTTTCTCTCTCGTGGGTACCCCCGGTGGGGGGGCAAAGCTGGTGTCCGGCGACCGCCGACGATCAGCTGATGATGTTGTGCGGAACGAGGTCACCGATGTTGGTCGGCGGCAGCGCGCGGACGACGACCATGATGGCGTCGCAAACTCCTCCACTCGGGACGCCCGTCTGGCACACGTAATGACCGGTCTTGTCCCAGTTGAGGCAGTGCCCCTCGAAGCAGTAGGTCAGGCCGTCGGCGGTGCGCGACCACGGCGGCGTCGGGGGCTTGGACACGTTGACCGGGTTGGCCGACGCCACGCCCGCGGTACCCAGAAAGGCCGCGCCTGTCAGTGCGGTGGCGGCGAGGGCGCGGATGATGGTCTTCGTCATGACGGTGGTTCTTCCTGTTCGGGAGGGCAGTTGATCGGTGCTCTCACTGTCCGTCACGGCGCCGGTGCCAGGCATCTGCGCAATGACCGAGATTTTCGTGCCACCGCCCGCCACGACTGCTGCGCACTAACCTGAGTTCATGGTGCGAACGCACAGGCCGGATCGTCGGGCGACGATCGATGCGATGCGCGCCGCGCTCGCCACGGCCGTCGCCGGGACGTCATCTTCGGCGCCCACCACCTTGGTCCTCACCGCCGGTCCGGGCACCGGGAAGTCGCACACCCTCGCCCTGCTGCGGTCGGAACTCACCGTGCGCAGCCGATACGCCTGCGCCGACGACCTGTCGTGGCGGCAACCGTTCATGGTGGCCGCCGTCCTGGTGGGAGTGGACCTGCCTGCGACGATCCCCGACGGCTTCGCCGACGTGCTGTATGCCAAGGTCGACGAGCTATGCGCCGACGGTCCGCTCGTCCTGTTTCTCGACGACGCGCAGCATGCCGACGCCTCGTCGCTGGAGCTGTTGTCACAGTTGTCCAGGGCGGCAAGGGATTTGCCACTCGTCCTGGTGGTGGGGCGCCGCCCATTGCCCGAGCGTGAGTTGCTGACCCGGCTGATCGCCCGACCGCAGGTGGCGCAGTGGTCGTTGCCGCCGATGCGCGACAAGGAGATCGCCCATCTGTGTCGTGACATTCTCGGCGCCGAACCCGACGACTCCCTGGTCGCCGTTCTCGCGCCCGCGGGCGGTAATCCGCTGCACGCAATCTCCTTGCTCCGCACCCTTGTACACTCCGGCGGCCTACGCGTATCCGGCGGCCGGGTCGGCGTGTCCCACGATGCGACGGTCACGCATCCCGGTGATGACCGCGACGCCGTCGCCGAGCATCTCGCCCTACTCGACCCGCAGGCTCGCGACCTCACCCAACGACTCGCGGTCTGGGGTACCCCGGCCACTCTCGCCGACCTCGCCGCGATCGACGACAGCCGCCCCGCATCGTTGGTGGCCGCCGCCCAGTCGGCCGTCGATGCCGGCATCCTCGTCGCCGCCGACGACGGCACCCTGGCCTTCACGCACGACCTCTACGCCGAGGTCACCTACGAGCATCTCGCCCCGCCCTTCCGGTCGGTCCTGCACGACGCGATTGCCGATCTCCCGCAAACTACAGCCAATCCGCACCGCGAGGCCCATCACCGGCTGGCGTCGGGAACCGACGAGCAGGCGACGCGCACCGCGGTGCAGCGCGCGCGGTCCGAGTTGGAGAACACCCCCGCGGTGACCGTCGACCTCCTCGACACCCTCGCCGGCCGTCCCGCTGCCACCACCACCGGGTCGGCCGGAGTGCATCTGCCCCTGGCGGTGGCGCTAGCACGCACGGGCCAGTTCAACCGCGCCGCCGACGCCGCAGCCGAAGGCCTGATACACACCACCGACCTCGACGAATTCGCCTCACTGCGCGCCGTGCAGTTGTTCTCACACATCGCCCGCGGCGACACCCGCAGCGCGCGCGATCTCATCGACGACACCCTCACGTTGCCCGTCGATGACGATGTGGCCCAACGCCTGCAGGCCCTGCGCCGACACGTCGATCTGTTGGAGGGTTCCACCCCGGTACCCGACCAGCCGTTCTTCGACGCCGCCACCGATCTCGGTACGCTGTCCGCGCCGGCGCTGACCTCGGAGGGACTGCGATTGTTCCTCACCGGTCATCTCGACGAAGGCCTCGAGCTGACCTTGCGGGCATCGGCACAGCAGACGCCCGACCAGACCAACCGGACGCTGACCACCTCGTCGGCCGACATCTGGCCGCCGCTGATCGAGCTCTACGCTCGTGGCCCGGCGGCAGCGGCCGACCTGTTGACCGGCATGACACACCTGCGTACCGCGCGGGGCACCGACTGGATGGCCGCCTATCACGAATTCACCAACGCCGGAATCGAACTCGGCCTCGGCCGTCTCGACGACGCAGCAGCAACGTGGGACGCCGGACTGGATCTCGCGGCGTCGGCCGACATGGGCTGGACCTCCATCGCCGACGGTGGGCGTGCCCTGGTCGACGTGCTGCGTGGTGACCTCGCCGCGGCGTCGAGCCGCCTGGAGGCGTGGGCGGGCAATGGTCTGCCCGACCAGTTCGGGATCGACATCCACGCGCGCGTGGCGAACCTCCTGCTCGAGGCGCGCCGCAAACCACGACCAGCCGCCGCGGGCATGGGAGCGGTCTTCACGCATGCGGTGTCGCGGCGGCTGTACGCGTATGTGCCTGCCGTGGCGATGGATTGCGCACGAGTGGGAACCCGAGCACAGGACCTGACGCTTCTGGAGATGGTGGCCGACACCCTCGAGGATCTCGGTGAGCCCGCCACACCCTATGCGAGTGCACAGATCTCGCTGGCGCTCAACCGATGCGCTGCATCGCTCGGGCGTGTCGACCTGCACGCGCTGATCGGGGTCGGCGTGGAGTCGGCGGAGGCGTTTCATACCGCAGGCGACCAGTTGCTACGAGCCTGGGCTCTCGAGGAGATCGCCTGCGCAGCAGCCTCTCTCGGTGACCGCGACAAGGCCCGGGAGTACGGGAGGTCGGCGCTGGCCCTGACTCAGGGGATGGGTGCGGTAACGGTGTCGACGCGCATCGCCTCCCGCCTGCGGCCCATGGGCCTGCGGTTGGATCCGAGCAAGATTCGAGAACGGCCCACCCACGGGTGGAAGTCCTTGACCCCAACGGAGCGGACGGTCGCCGAGTTGGTGGCCACCGGCGCCTCGGGACCCGACATCGCCGGTCAGCTGGTGATCTCCACCCGCACCGTGCAAACCCACGTCTCGCACGCGCTGACCAAGTTGGGCCTGCGGACCCGCGTCGAGCTCGCGGCGTATGTGACGACGCGTCAACATGATTGAGGGTGTGGGTCGGCAATCGGGCCGAATTCCCTCGGTCAGACGACAAGACAGCCGCACACATCGCCGCAAGGCTGTCTACCATTTTTCCGTGCCGAAGTTCGCAAACCACCTGATTCCGGATTGGCAGCCCGACCCAGCGATTGCGAAGTGGGCCGACCGAAACAAGTTCGGGTCCGCCACAGAGATGTCAGAGGCGTCCCTGAGGGCGCTGCGCAAGCGAAGTTCCAAACCGCCGGTGGGCCTCTACATGTGGGAGTCCGAGAAGCACGAGATCTACATCGGCATCTCGAACGCCTCAGTGTGTACACGGCTTCGTCAGCACGTCGCCAACTACCCTGAGGCAAACATCCAACGCTTTCGTTATCGCGCCAACGCAGGCAACCGGAGCGCGCTACGCGACATCGAACGCGACCTCATTCACGATGCTCTCGCGCAGGGGTTCACCGTATTCAACCGTGAGCACAGCGCCGTCATCCATGGGGCATCGGTCTTCGACGACAAGATCTCCGTCGAACGTCAACAAGCGTGGTTCCACGATCCTGTCGGCCAGAACAGCAGCATTTCTCACGCGCTCTCCCGCACCGCGTCCGACGAGGCACGCGCGCGGAAGCGCTTCGAGAAGTTCGTCAAGTTGCCGTTCGCCGACGACGTACTCGACGCCCTGTCGCTCTACCTCCGGGCGTGCACACCGTTCCCGGAGGAGACGGAGAACGAATACTGGAGTCTCACATGCCTTCCACAATGGTCAGACAAAAGGATCGTGACCCTCAACATGGGGTACCTGGAGATGTTCTACGCACATCACGATCCCCGTAAGAAACGCACCTCGATCTACGTGGGTGCGGACTCACCGTCTCTACCGCCGGCCCGCACCTGGTTGCGCAACTGGAGATCGGGCATGAAACGTCGCGGGCTCGTGCATGCCATCGGAGCTCCGAATGAGGAAGGGCTCGAGTTCACGTCGGTCGAGAGCTTCATCGAAGTGATGACCACCTCGCCCGAGGTACGTCAGGCAGTGGCGCGGTTCGCGCTCGACCGGATGCGCAAAGGGCGGGTCGCGGGGCGATACCGCGACGCCCACAACGTTCTTCTCGCCGACAGCGCGCTGGACAGAGCTGCGCGGTGGACGCCCGCGACCTTCGGCTCCCCACACTGACCGCGGCGGCTGGTTGGCATTCGGATACCGGCCGACATCCGCCAGCCACCGCTCGTCTCACTCCAGCGGCCGCCCCTCATCGTCGGTGATCGGTCCGTCGTACTCGACCAGCACCCGACGGCGGTCGAGTTCATCGAGGAGGACTAGAAGGGTGTCTGCCATGTGCCCCGAGATCGGGTGCTACGTACCGGTGCGAATGCAGATCGTCGGATCGTCGTCGAATTCGAGATCGAGCAGTACCTTCGAGATACGTTGAGCAAGAACACTGTCGGGCACCTCGAAGGTCGCGCATGCATATCCGGCGTCTTCGATCACGTCGACCTCGACCAGCATCTCCGGCGAGGCGGTCACGTACGACGACACGGACCCGTACGCAGTCGGCGTGTGCCCCACGCGGCCGGCCCACGTGACGTCGACAGAGCGCAACAGCAACTCGGTCCGCTTGGTCACCGCGGACTCGACCTCACTCATCATCAGCTCACTGGTACAGGCCGAGCCAGAAACTCCGAACCTCCGGGGATGATGCACCGCCACCTACTTCCCCCCGATCAACTCCCGGATGTCGTCGGCGCCGATCGCCGACCCGAACAGGTCGCCGTCGTCGACCACTGCGGTGAACAGTTCGCGCTTGCGTTCTTGTAGCGCAACGACTTTCTCCTCGATCGTGCCCGCCGACACCAGGCGGTAGACGTTGAGCGGGCGGGTCTGTCCGATGCGGTGGGCGCGGTCGACTGCTTGGGCTTCGGTTGCCGGGTTCCACCACGGGTCGCAGACGAAGCAGTAGTCGGCCTCGGTGAGGTTCAGCCCGAAGCCACCGGCCTTGAGACTGATCAGGAACACCTGCGTCTTACCGCTGGTGAAGCGCTTGATCTCCTTGGCGCGCTGGGTCGCCGACATCGACCCGTCGAGGTAGCTGACGTCGAGACCCATATCGACCAGCCGCTCCTCGATGAGCCGCAGGAATCCGGTGAACTGGCTGAACACCAACGCGGAGTGGCCTTCTGCGATGAGGTCCGGGAGTTGTTCGGCCAGGTAGTCGATCTTCGCCGACGCGATCCCGGCATGCTGATCCTCGACGAGTCCGGCGTGCAAACTCAGCTGCCGCAGCATGGTCAGCGACCGGAAGATCGCGAAGCGGTTCTCGTCGAAGTCGCCGAGCAACCCGAGCACCTTCTGCCGTTCCCGGGTCAGGCGGGTCTGATAGATCTTGTCGTGCTTGGTGTTCAGATCGATCGAGAGAACCTGCTCCTGCTTGGCGGGCAGATCCGCGGCGACCTGCTCCTTGGTGCGGCGCAGCATCACGGGCCAAATCCGGCGGCGCAGCAACGCCAGCCGCTCGGGCTCCACCCCGGATTCGATGGGCTTGCGGAAGTACTCGGTGAACGTCTTCGGTGACGAGAACAACCCGGGCGCGGTCAGCGACAGCAACGACCACAACTCCATCAGGTTGTTCTCCATCGGGGTGCCGGTGATGGCGAGTTTGAACTCGGCCCGCAAGCGTCGAGCGCACTGGTGGCCCTTGGAGTTGTGGTTCTTGACGAACTGGGCTTCGTCGAAGATGACGCCGGTCCAGTCGGCCTCGTCGAACTCCTCGAACCCGATGCGCATCAACGCATACGAGGTGATGACGATCTGTCGGCCGGCGATCCGCTCGGCGAGCGGGACCCCGACGCGGGCGCTGGTGGCGGTGACGGTGAGGACCTCGAGGTCGGGCGTGAAGCGTGCCGCCTCGGCGGCCCAATTGGAGATGACGCTGGTGGGTGCGACCACCAGGAATCGGCCGTCGGGTTCTTCCTGTAGTGCCGTCGCGATCATCGCCAACGTCTGCACGGTCTTGCCCAACCCCATGTCGTCGGCGAGGATGCCGCCAATCCGGTTCTCCCACAGGAAATTCAGCCAATTCAGCCCTTCGGCCTGATAGTCGCGCAGTTCGGCGGTGAAGCCCTCGGGAAGCGCACACTGTGCGGGCGGTTGCGCTGCGGCGAGGCGTTTCATCCGCCTCTCCCACACGGCGAGCTCCTTGTCGACGACGCCGAGTGCCATCAGCTCGTCCCACAGGGTGGCGTTGTGGGAGCGTTGGCGTACCTTGCCGTTCTCGAGTTCGCCGAGCGCACGGGCCTCGTCGATGAGTTCGGCCAGCCGCTTCAGTTCCGGATTGTCCAACGCGAAGTAGATGCCGTTGGGTAGCAGCATGTGGGTGGCCTTGCCGGACAGTTCCCGTACGACGTCGGCAAGGGCGACCTTGTTGCCACCGATGTCGATGGTGATGGTCAGCCCGAACCAGTCGGAATTGCCGAAGTCCTTCCCGCCGAACGAGATCTGCGGTGGTGAGTCCGCCTCACGGTAATCGAGCACCTCACCCTCGAAGATCACCTCCACCCCGAGCTCCCGGAGTTGCGGCAGCACCTCGACGTGCAGCATCGCCGCCTCCAGCGGCGCGAATCGCAACGGCCGGGTGAGCGCCGGGATGTCGGCGGCCTCGATCAGCGACTTGGTCGGCGTGACGAGCAGACGGTTCAGGTCCGTCGCGCGGTTCAGGTCCGTCGCGCGGTTCAGGTCCGTCGCGCGGTTCAGGTCCGTCGCGCGGTTCAGGTCCGTCGCGTGATTCGACGACGCGATGCGGTGGCGGACGGCCTGCCTCCGCCAGTCGCCGCACAGCGTCGCCGCGTGCATCAGGAGCGGCCTGATGCTCGCCCACGCCTGCTGCTCCGCGTCGAGATCACGAAGCCGCGACGGGTGGTCGACGGGAAAGACCCGTTGGCGTCCGTTGACGTCGTAGGCGACCTCCCAGGTCACCTCGGCGCCCTCGTCGTCGGAGCGGACGGTGAGCTGCAGTTGTGGGCCGCTGACCTCGGCGTCGACCAGCGCATCCTCGACCACCTCGACCGCCATCGACTCGGCCAGACGCGGAAGCATCTCGGTGGCGAACTCGTCGATGTCGGCTGCAGGGATGCGTGCCGAACGGTTCGCGAACAAGTTCTTGAGCGCCTCGATCGACGCCGGCGGGGTGAACGGACCCATGAGCAACGTCTTGTCGGATCGCGCGAAGATCCCGTGTGGCTCGGGGTCGCCGAGGAGCCCGGCGGGGGATCCGTCCCAGATGTGGCCGTCGATCACGAGGTTCGGCGAGACGACTAGTCCGTCGTCATCGCGCGTCACCACCAGCTGCGCCGACGACTCCTTGACCAGCTGGACCTCGGAGGTGCGGGTGGTCTTGGCGTGCGGCACCAGGACCACCCCGGCGTCGACCGCAGCTGCGAGCAGGTCCCAGATGTCGGCAGGTGCGTCCTCGAGCCGAAAGACCTGGTCACGGCCGTATCGGTCACCGATCCGCATCGCACGGCCGATGGCCCGCACCCGGCGGAGGTGCTCGGGCACGAAATCCTCGACCGCGCGGTCCTGTCCGGACGAACCCCACACCGACCGAACCTCCGGCTCGATCGAATTCCACGACACCCCGGTACGAACCCACGAGCCGGTCTTTCCCGGCGTCACCAGGCGCAGGGTGGGTCCGGTCATCTTCTTCGGTCCGCCGCCGGGCATCTCGATCAGAATGCCCAGGGGTGCGGTCCCGACAGTGGTTGTCGCCTCGTCGCGGACGAGTCCGTCGAGGAGCAATCGCCAGGGGGCGATCGAGGTGGTGGCGCGCCGCGGCTGTGCGGCCGCACTCGCGGTCAGCAGCAGCGCGACGAGGTGCTTGCAGTCGACACCTACAGGGCACGTGCACCACGCGTCGGTGAGGTCGTACTCGCCGCCGACTCTCGAGAAGCTGGCCTCGACGCGATAGACCATGCCGCGGGAGCCATCACACTGCCCCACCAGATGTCGACCGTCCGCCGTCCAGGTGAGACCGGAGATCCGCCCCTCATTGGCATAGGCCACCCCGCGGGAAACGGTCGGTCCGTCGAACTCCGCGCGGAGGTAGCTCTCGTCCATATCCAGTGGCTGCAGTGGTGCCATGCGCCCGAGAGTATCGAGGGGCTCCGACATTCTCGGGGCACGACGCGGGGGGCTGTGGCTGGTGTGCATGCTGGTCACGGATGTGATCGGCGTAATCTCGCCCATGGTCGCAGGGTGCAATGTCATCCTCGTAAATCAGGCACCACCGATCAGGAGAACTGATGCGCAGCACCATGCAAGACGTCCCGTTGTCGATCGCGCAGATCCTGCGCCACGGCAGCACCGTCCACGGCACCGCCGAGGTCATCACGTGGATGGGAACCGAATCGCGCCGCCGCAGCTACGCCGAGGTGGGGCGCCGTAGCGCCGCACTCGCCAACGCGCTGCGCGGACTCGGTGTCACCGGCGATCAGCGGGTGGGCACCTTCATGTGGAACAACGCCGAGCACCTCGAGGCCTACCTGGCGGTGCCGGCGATGGGCGCGGTGCTGCACACCCTCAACATCCGGCTGTTCCCCGAACAGCTGGTGTTCGTCGCCAACCACGGCGAGGATCACGTCATCATCGTCGACCCGACGCTGCTGCCACTGCTCAACCCGCAGCTGCCCGAGCTGAGCACCGTCAAGCACATCATCGTCACCGGCGAGGACACCTCCGGCGTCGAGGCGCCCGAGGGCATGACGGTCCACTCGTACGAGGCGTTGATCGCCGATCAGCCGGGCACCTTCGACTGGCCCGAGGTCGACGAGCGTGACGCCGCCGCGATGTGTTACACCTCCGGCACCACCGGCGACCCGAAAGGTGTTGCCTACTCCCATCGTTCGATCTATCTGCATTCGATGCAGGTGTGCATGACCGAGGGCCCGGCGCTCAAGCAGGGCGATCGTGCGCTGGCCGTGGTCCCGCAGTTCCACGCCATGTCGTGGGGACTTCCCTACGCGGCGTTCATGATCGGCGCGTCGCTGATCATGCCCGACCGCTTCTTGCAGCCCGAGCCGCTGGCCGCCCTGATCGCCGCCGAGCAGCCGACGTTCGCCGCCGCCGTCCCCACCATCTGGCAAGGGCTGCACCAGTATCTCGAGCAGCATCCGCAGGACATCTCCTCGATGCACGACGTCCTCATCGGCGGGTCAGCGGTGCCGCCGTCGCTGATGCACATCTTCGCCGAGCAACACGACATCCAGGTGTTGCACGCCTGGGGCATGACCGAGACCTCCCCGTTGGGGTCGGTCGCGCGTCCGCCGGCAGGCACCGAGGGTGAGGAGCGCTGGCGCTACCGCTACACGCAGGGCCGATTCCCGGCGTCGGTGCAGGCGCGCATCGTCGACGACGGCAAGGTGTTGCCGAATGATGGTGAGAGCGTTGGTGAACTCGAGGTCCGCGGACCGTGGATCACCGGCGCCTACTACGGCGTCGACGCCCCGGAGAAGTTCGACGACGGCTGGCTGCGTACCGGCGACGTCGGCACCATCACCCCCGACGGCTACCTCACGCTGACCGACCGCACCAAGGACATCATCAAGTCCGGCGGCGAGTGGATCTCGTCGGTGGATCTGGAGAACGCCGTCATGGGGCATCCCGACGTCATCGAAGCCGCCGTCATCGGCGTCCCCGACCCCAAGTGGGACGAGCGGCCGCTGGTGGCCGTGGTGCTGCGCGAGGGCTCGGACGCGACGCCGGACTCGCTACGAGAGTTCTTGTCCGACAAGGTCGCCAAGTGGCAGCTGCCGGAGAACTGGACGGTCATCAACGAGGTCCCGAAGACCAGTGTCGGCAAGTTCGACAAGAAGCGCCTGCGCTCGCAGTACCACGACGGCGGGCTGTCGGTGACACAGCTCTGAGGGTGGGGGTCCGGCTACCCTGAACCCCATGGCGCGAGTGCACAAGCAGGGCCGTCGCGAGCTGATCGACGATCTTCGCGCAGCCCTGTCCACGGCACTCGCGCCGACCGGCACCTCTCGGAGCGCCGCGAAGGCCCCGGCTCCGACGACGCTGATCCTCACCGCCGGCCCGGGTGCCGGTAAGTCGCACACGCTGGCGCAGTTGCGGTCCGAGGTCGATGTGCGGACGTCGTGGACCTCGGCCCACGAGTTGTCGTGGCGGCAACCGTTCACCGTCGCCGCCGCACTCGTCGGCACCGAGCTGCCGGCGGTCATTCCCGACGGTTACGGCGACACCCTGTACGACCGGGTCGACGCGATGTGTGCCGACGGGCCACTGGCGCTGTTCCTCGACGACGCGCATCATGCCGATGCGGAGTCCCTCACCCTGCTCACGCGGTTGTCGGCGGCGGCGCGTGATCTACCGCTGGTGATGGTCGTCGGACGCCGACCGCTGCCCGAGCGAGAACTGTTGACCCGCTTGGCCGCTCGCCCGACGGCGCGCGAATGGTCGCTACCGGCGATGTCGGGCAACGAGATCGCCGCAGTGTGCCGCGAGGTCGTCGGCGCCGAGCCGGACCGCGCCCTGCTCGGCGCGCTCGCCGCGGCTCACGGCAATCCGATGCACGCGATCTCACTGCTGCGCACCCTCGAACAGTCGGGGCTCTCCTCACCCAAAAGTGGGTCAGTTTTGTTGTGGCAGGGCCGGACACGCACCGCCTCGGGTCAGTGTTGCCATCGCGATGAGCGCCTCGGGACTGTGAAATCCGTACGACCGCTTTGTCAATGCGCGTAGGTGAGTGTTGTTGGCTTCCACACGACCGTTAGACATCTCACAGGTGACAGCGTTGTAGATCTGTATTTCGCGGGCCCGGACCGACCGAGCGACCGTCTGCATCTCACTGATGCCGCTATTGTCAGCCTCGGCGAGCCAGCGCCGCAACCGTTGCCAGGTACGGCCGAACTTCCTCGTAAGTATCTGACGGAGAAGCTCTTTGAGCTGATAAGCCCGCGCCAACACATCGTTTGCGGCAGTGATGACAATCTGGCGGGCATGTTCCTGCTCAGCGGTCAGATCTTCCGGATTCTTCAATAATGCCCAGCGCAGACGTTTGCGATCGGCCTGCGAGAGTCCGTCAATCCGGCTCAACACCCGCGACCGACACCGATCCATGGCTTGAGAAACCCACTGCAACACGTGAAACGGATCCATGCACACGTAGACCTCAGGTGCTCGTTGCGCCAACACGGTAGCGATGAAATCGGCTCCATCGGCACTGACATGGGTAAGCTCCCGGGTCCGCTGCGGCCCGAGTTCATCAAAGAATCGGTTCAAGGTCTCCTTGGTCGCTCCTTCGCCGGCCCAGACCATACGGCCGGTGTCGTGATCAACAACGACAAGCAGATAACGCCGACCCTTGCGATAGGAGATCTCATCGATACCGATGCGCCGCAAACCATTCAACCGGTCAGTCCGACCAAGGTGATCAGCGACGACGCGATCTACGATCCGCGACACCGTCGCCCATGACACGCGCATCATCTCCTGCACCGACGACATCGGAGAGTGCGCCACCAGCCATGCCACCTGATCGTCAAATGCCCTGGTCATCCGCGCCCCAGCCCGCGCCCACGGCACAGATTCGGTCACCACACCATGTGACGGACACGACACCCGAACACACACCATCTCGACGAAGCACCGCCATCCTCCCAGGTCCAGATGCCGCCACCGCCGATTCGCACCACGCTGGTCGTAACGACCACAACGCTTCTGGCAGTGCGGACACCGCCCAGCGGACCGTTGATGCAACTGCACCGTGAAGACAATAAGTTCGCCACCGTCATCGGTGTCGAACCGAACACCGACCACACGGGATTTCTGCAATCCCAGGACCTTCTGCAGTACACTCACAGTGCGCAACGCCGACTCCTCTAGGTATTGATCTTCGCAACTCAAAACCTATGTGAGAGAAGGCGTTGCGCCCGTTAGGCGCGCTGTGCATAACCCACTTCAACATGAGAAGCGCCACAGTCGGGCGATCTGATCATCACCGACGGCCGCGCCACCCTGGGCGCCGGGGCCAGTGCCCGCGTGTCGACGGGCGACCGCGATGCCGTCGCCGAGCATCTGGCCCTGCTGGATTCGCGGGCTCGCGATCTGACGCAGAAGCTCGCGGTGTGGGGCGGACCGGCGCCCCTCGTCGACCTCGCCGCCATCGACAACGCGGCGCCGGCCTCTCTGATCGGTGCCGCCCAGTCGGCCACCGATGCCGGCATCATCACCGCCGACGAGGACGGAACGCTGTCGTTCACCCACGACCTGTACGCCGACGTCACCTACCAGCAGCTCGCCCCGGCATTCCGCACGATCCTGCACGACGCCATCGCCGACCTGCCGCAGACCCGCGGCGATCACCAGCGCGAAACCCATCACCGACTCGCCTCCGGGACCGACCCGAACGCCATCACCGACGCGGTCCGCCGGGCCCGAGACGACCTCACCCACTCACCCGCAGTGGTCGTCGACCTCCTCGATCCCCTCGCCCGGCAGGGTGACACCGCAACGGGCGTGCACCTGCCGCTCTCGGTCGCCCTCGCGCGCACCGGACAGCTCACTCGCGCGGCCACCACCGCCACCGAGGGGCTCGCGCACAGCACCGACCCCGAGGAATTCGCCGGCCTGCGCGGCGTCCAGCTGTTCGCGCTCGTCGCGCGCGGCGAGACCCACCAAGCCCGGGCGCTCGTCGACGAGACCCTCGCGTTGCCCATCGACGACGCCGTCGCCGAACGCCTCGGCGATCTCCGACGACACGTCGGGCTCCTCGAGGGGCTCTCGCCGGTCCCGACGACCCCGTTCATCGACGTCTCCACCGACCTGAGCCGACGCTCGGCACCCGGACTGACCACCGAGGGGCTGCGTCTGTTCCTACTGGGACATCTCGACGCCGGGCTGCAGCTGACCTTGCAGGCCTCGGCCCGCGAGACCACCGACCCGGCCGGCCGTGGACCGCACCCCACCTCGGCCGACATCTGGCCGCCGCTGATCGAGCTCTACGCACGCGGACCGGCCGCGGCCGCCGACCTCCTCACCGGCATGACCCGACTACGGACCAGCCGTGGCACCGACTGGATGACCGCGTATCACGAATTCACCAGGGCTGGAATTGAACTCGGCTTCGGCCACCTCGACGACGCGGCCGCCACCTGGGATGCCGGGCTGGAGCTGGCCGCCGGCGCCGACATGGGGTGGACGTCGCTGGCCGACGGCGGGCGCACGATGATCGACGTCCTGCGCGGTGACCTCGCCGCAGCAGCCACACGACTCGACGCCTGGACATCCGGCGACGCGCCCGACCAGTTCGGCATCAAGGTGCACGAGCGCGTGCAGACCCTGCTGCTGGAATCCCGACGCAAACTGCGCCCCGCCGCCGCGGCGGCCAGCGCCAACTGGGCCTCACTGATGCAGCGACGGCTGTTCACCCACGCCACGACGTTCTCCCTCGACTTCGCCCGGATCGGCACCCGAGCCCAGGACCTGAACCTTGTCGAGGCGGTGGCCGACGGCCTCGCCGCATCCGGAGCCACCGAGCTGCCCTACCTCGGGGCCGTCGCGGCGTTGGCCGGCGCCCGCTGCGATGCGTCGCTCGGGCGCCGTGACCTGCGCGTGGTGGTCGAGGTGGGCCAAGAATCGGCGGAGGTCCTGCACACCGCGGGTGATCAGTTGGTCGAGGCCTCCGCCTGGGAAGAAACTGCCTGTGCCGCAGCAGCTCGGGGTGACACCGAAGCAGCTCGGGAGTACGCGCGAACCGCGCTGATGCTCACCCAGGGCATGGGAGCGGTCACCTCGTCATCCCGGATCGTCTCCCGCCTGCGGCCGATGGGTGTGCGCATGGACCCCAACACGGTCCGCGACCGACCCACCCACGGCTGGGACAGTCTGACGCCCACCGAACGCACCGTCGCCGACCTGGTGGCGACGGGAGCCTCCGGCGCCGACGTCGCCGACCAACTGTTCATCTCGCCGCGCACCGTCCAGACCCATGTGTCGCACGCACTGGCGAAACTGGGGCTGAAAACCCGCGTCGAGCTGGCCGCTTACGTCGCCGGTCGGCATCGGGACTGACCCGACCCAGGTCCCGTTGGCAGAGAAATCTCCGTGGTTGGCAGAGAAATCTCCGTGATGACACAGATGTCTGCGTCATCGGCACGGACGAGAGTGGACAACAGAACGGCACACCACCGGCCGACCACTCCGACAAGGACACACGCCATGAACGCGCTCCTCATGATCCTGGGACTCGCCCCCTGGTTCGTCTTCTCGCTCGTCGCCCAGAACACCGGCGACAACGTCGCCCTCGCGGCAGGGGTCGCGTGCGCGATTGCCTTCGCGATGGCCGCCTGGGGCGCCTTCCGCGGCCGCAGCTGGAAAATCCTCGACGTCACCGCCATCGCCGTCTTCGGCATCCTCGCCGTGGTCGGGCTCTTCGCCGGCGATCAACTCAACGACACACTCACCAACTTCGCGCGCGGCGGACTGACGTTCGTGCTGGCCGCGATCATGC
Organism: Gordonia sp. YC-XJ4; assembly: GCF_059511865.1. Lineage (NCBI taxonomy): Bacteria > Bacillati > Actinomycetota > Actinomycetes > Mycobacteriales > Gordoniaceae > Gordonia > Gordonia sp. YC-XJ4. The sequence goes on along the minus strand of NZ_CM183447.1, from coordinate 178,493 downwards.
TGATCTCGGCATTCACCATTCCATTCACCGAGCAGTACGCCCGCGAGAGCGTCGACCCGGCACTGTGGCATTCACCGATCTTCCGTGAGAAGAACCGTCGGATCAGCCTGGTGTGGGCCGGCGCGGTGTTCCTCATGGGCTGCTCCCACGTCGTCGCCGGAGTTCTCGCCGACAACGCCGCACCCGGCACCGCTCCGGGCAACGTCATCCTCAACTGGGTGATCCCGATCGTGCTGATCGTCCTGGCCGTCAAGCAGACCCAGCGCATCGCCGGAGCCCAGGTCCCCGCCACGGCCACCACCACCTCGCATCAGGCCTGAAAGGCGCCCGCCATGAGTCTCACCTCGCCCTCCACCCGACCGGCCCCGGTCGACCTCGCTCACCACAGCCACCTCACCGGGGTGTTCGCCCCGCAACGCGAGGAGGTCGACGTCGCCGATCTCACCGTCCACGGTGACCTGCCCAACGACCTGCGCGGCAGCTATCTTCGCAACGGCCCCAACCCGCGCTTCGACCCGATCGGCTCCTACGTCTACCCGCTTGACGGCGACGCGATGGTGCATCGGATCAGCATCGGCGACGGCGCGGTGCGTTACACCAATAGATTCGTCCGCACGCCGATGATGGTCGCCGAAGAGGCTGCCGGACAAGCACTCTGGTCGGGAATCACCGATGGCTACGCGCCGGGCGCCGACGAAGTCGGACCGGAGCTGGCGGGCACCTTCCGCCAATTGCCCGACATCAACATCGTCTCGCACTCGGGACGCCTGATGGCGATGGCCGAATCCGACCGCCCCTTCCTGCTCGATCCGGCAGATCTCTCGACGCTCGGCCCGACCGACTGCGCGGGCGCGATGACCGTGGGCAGTACCGCCCACCCGAAGCTCGATCCGACGACTGGTGAGCTGGTCCTGTTCAACTATGCCCTCGACGCGCCGTACCTCACGTGGTCGGTGATCGCCGCCGACGGAACCGTCACCCGCACACCCACTCCCGTCGACGGACTGACCGAGCCGGTGATGATTCACGATATGGCGCTCACCGAACGCTATGTGGTGCTGTTCGTGTGCCCACTCGTCTTCGACATCGAGGCGATGCTCACCGGTGGGTCGCTGCTGTCGTGGCGTCCCGACGACGGCACCCGGATCGCGCTGATCCCCCGCGACGGCAGCCCGATCCGGTGGGTGCAGACCGATCCGTTCTGGGTGTGGCACTTCGCGAATGCCTTCGACGATGCCGACGGCACCGTCACCGTCGACTACGTCGAGTGGACCTACCCCGGCGGCTTCGCCGACGTTAAGCGCCCGGCGTCGTCGACCCTGACCCGCGCGGTGATCGACCCGAACCGCGGGATCGTCCGGGCCGTCCTGAGCGACCACGCACACGACATGGAGTTCCCGCGCGTCGACGACAGGCTGCTCACCGAGAACCATCGCCGGATCGCCACCGTCGGGCACGGACCCCACGACAGCGGCGTCCGCGACAGCCTCTGGTTCCACGATCTGGCCGCCGACACCGAAACCTGTTGGACTCCTGGTGTTGCCATCGGTGAGCCGATCTTCATCCCGGGCGAGGGCCACGACTACTGGGGTGCGATCGGCACCGATACCGAGTCGATGCGCTCGAGGTTCTATCTCCTCGACGCCGACCGGCCGGCCGACGGACCGATCGCAACGGTCGACCTGCCGATCCGCGTGCCGGCGGGGCTGCATGGGGCGTGGGTGGCCGGGGACTGAGGGAACGGCAGCCCGAAGCGCTCGCGGAGTGTGCGTGCGGGATACGTACGGTGAAACAGACCGCGTTCCTGCAGGATCGGGACGACGAGCGTCGCGAAGTTCTCGAAGTCGACCGAGGTGTCGGCGGGCATGATCGTGAATCCGTCGGCGGTGCCGGCCTCGAACCAGGACTGCAGGTCGTCGGCGATCTGCTCGGGTGAACCGACCACCAGCCGGTGGCCGGAACCCCCGGCGCCGGACTGCACCAATTGCCGTGGCGTGCGCGGTGACTGCGCGATGAGAGCGCGGGTCGAGACACTGAAGCCGGTCGAGAACGCGGTACCCGGGATGGCATCGGGCAGATCATGGATCGAGATCGGGTCATCGGGGCCGAACGATCCCGGTGGCAGACCGAGGTTCGCGATCAGTTCGTTGGTGAGCCGGTCGATCGGCAGGGTCGCGTAGAGTTCGTCCGCGCGTCGCGCCGCCTCGTCGGCCGTCGCACCGACCAGCACGACGACACCGAGCGACACCTTGACGTCGTCGGGATGACGTCCGCCCGCGGTGGCGCGGCGTCGGATCTCGTCACGGAATGCTGTTGCCTTGTCTTGTGTTTGGGCGACGGTGAACACGACGTCGGCGTACTGACCGGCAAGTCGGAGTCCGCCCTCGGAGCCACCGGCCTGCACGATCACCGGGCGCCCCTGCGGGCCGGGCGCGACGGGCAGCGGACCGGCCACGGAGAAGAACTCCCCCACATGGTCGATCGACTCGATCTTCGTCGTGTCGGCGTAGCGACCGGACTGTTTGTCGGCGATGAGCCAGTCGGGTTGCCAGCTGTCCCAGAGTCGTGTGGCGACCTCGAGGAGCTCCGATGCCCGCCGATACCGGGATTCCTTGTCGGGGTGGGCGGGCAGGCCGAAGTTGGCTGCGGCCGCCGGTGTTCCGGTGGTGACGATGTTGACGGCCGCGCGGCCCTTGGTCACATGATCGAGTGCCTGGAAGCGGCGGGCCAGGTTGTAGGGCGAGTTGTAGGTGGTCGACGCGGTAGCCACGATGCCCAGGTTCTCGGTGACCGCGGCCAGAGCGCCGAGCAGCACAGCCGGATCCAGGCCGGTACCGGCGGCTTCGGCGATCTCACCGCGCAGCGCGGGGCCGTCCCCGAGGAACACCGCGTCGATGGTGGCGGCCTCGGCGATCCGCGAGAGCCGCTGGAAGTGGTCGATGTCGAGGTAGGCGAGCGGGTCGACGTGCGGCAGCCGCCACGCCTGCCGGAAGTGACCCGGCGTCATCAACGAGATGGTGAGGTGAAATCCGGTCATACCTGGCTTCTTTCGGACGGTGTCCACCCCAGCAGCGGCGCCAGGTCTCGGGCGGTGGACTCCACCAGTCGGAGATGTTCGTCGAGGTCGGGCACCCCGGGGACGAAGCTGATGAGCAGATCGGTGGCCTCACCGACCGCGGGGTCGGCGGCCAGCGCCTCGGCGATGGAGTCGGCCGGGCCCAGCAGCGCGCGGTCGGCGGCCAGGTACTCCTCCACACTCTGCGCATGCTTGGGGGCACCCGAGGTACTCCAGCTCCGCCACCGATGGACGCCCGGCGTCACGAGCCGGACCGCTTCGGCGCGGTCGGGATGTGGATAGACGGCCCGCGACACCTGGATTCGCGGCGGGTGCCGGGTATCGGTCCACGCGGCTCGGTACGACGAGATCCACGATGCCTGCGCGGCTTGCGCGTCCTCGACCGTCCCGCCGCTCCACGCGTTGGCACGCGAGAGTTGCAGACCGTCACCGGCGAGTGCGGCGGCAGCGGCGGAGGCGTGCGCATAGTCCGGGTTGCTGGTGGTGGCCTGCCATAGTCGGCGGCGCACACCGTCGCCCGGCGGGTACAGGGATTCGCCCGCCGCATTGACCGGTGCACCCTCCAACACCTCGTGCAGGCGCGACACCGACTCCCCGAAGATCCGTTGACGATCGGCCAGGTCCTTCCCGAACGCCTCCCACGCGCCCGGGAAGGGCCCCGACCCGACACCGAGTTGCAGCCGCCCACCTGAGAGGGCATCGACGGTGGCGGCGTCCTCGGCGACCCGCAGCGGGTCCTCGAGCGGCAGGACGAGCACACCGGTTCCGAGCCCGATTCGCTTGGTGTGCTGCGCGATTGCTCCGAGTGCCACCAGCGGTGCGGAGATCTGTTCCTTGCCCTGCCGGAAGTGCCGCTGGATCACCCAGCCCGAGTCGAAGCCCAATTCCTCTGCGGCAACGAAGATGTCGATGGCCTCGCGGTAGGCCTGGGCCACCGGTAGATCGTTGTCGAGGTGCAGGAGGAAGTTGAGCCGCAGCGGCCGCTTTCGCTCGCTCATGTCACAGGTTCAGTCCGGTGCCGTGCACACCGTGTTCGTCGATGAGGGCCAGCTCGTCGGCGGTGAACTCCGGGAAGTCGAGGGCCTTGAGGTTGTGATCGAGCTGCCAGGTGGAGCTCGCGCCCACCAGCGCCGAGGTGACCGCCGGCTGCCGCAGCACCCATTGCAACGCCAACTGCGCCAACGACTGTCCGCGCGCCTCGGCCAGCTTGTTGAGTTCATTGGCGCGCTGCCGGTAGGTGTCGTCGATGACGTCCGGGCTCAGGAAGGTGCTGTTGACCGCGCGGGCGTCGTCGGGGATCGATTCCAGGTACTTGTTGGTCAGCAACCCCTGGGCCAGCGGCGAGTACACAATGAGTCCGAACCCGTCCTGCTCGGCGAGATCGAGGAGCCCGTTCTGTTCGACGCGACGATCGAAGATCGAATACCGCGGCTGGTGGATCAGCAGGGGAACACCGGCCTCCCGCAACAACTCCGCGATCTGGTGAGCGCGGTCGGGCTGGTAGTTGGAGATCCCGACGTAGAGCGCCTTACCCTGCGTCACGGCCGATGCCAGGGCGCCGACGGTCTCCTCGAGGGGCGTCGACTCGTCGGGGCTGTGGTGGTAGAAGATGTCGACGTAGTCCGTGCCGAGATCACGCAGACTGTGTTCGAGGGAGGACAGCAGTGACTTGCGCGAGCCGCCCCGCTGATACGGACTCGGCCCGATCGCGTTGCCCGCCTTGGTCGACAGTATGATCTCGTCGCGGTACGGCGCGAGATCCTTGGCGAGGACGCGACCGAAGTTCTTCTGCGCCGCACGGTGCGGAGGGCCGTAGCGGTCGGCGTTGTCGAAGTGGGTCACGCCCAGATCGAAGGCGTGCAGGATGATCTCGCGTTGGGTCTCGTACGGGTAGTCGGTGCCGAACTTCTGCCACAGCCCGAACGAGAACGACGGGAGATCGAGACCGGACCGGCCGGTCCGGCGATACGGAATGTTGTCGTACCGGGTGGGTTCGGCTGTGTAGGTCAGCTCGGTGGGTCCGAAGGTAGCCATCGGTCAATGCCTTTCGTGGTTGCGCGGGTCGGTGTGTCAGCGACGCAGAGCGGCGGGTTGCAGGGACGGTGTGTCGCGACCGGTGTCGCGATCGTGGAATTGGGTTCCGGGCTCGACGATCTCGTCGATGCGGTCCAGGACGTCGTCGGTGAGTCGGATGTCGACGGCCTTCAGGTAGGCCTCGAGGTGTTCCTGAGTGCGTGGGCCGATGATCACACTGCTCACCGCAGGATGGTTGAGCGCGAACGCGATCGCGAGTTCCACCAGCGACAGACCGTTCTCCTCGGCGAGGTTCGCCAGCGCATCGGCGGCGTGGAGCTTACGCTGATTGGCCGACGCCGCGATGTCGAAGCGTCCCGGGATGAGGTCGGCGCGAGCCGATTCCGGTTGCCCGGCACCTACCCGGTACTTCCCGGACAGCCAGCCGGCCGCGAGCGGCCCGTACGACAGCACGCCCACCCCGTACTTCTGGACGGTCGGGAACACCTCCCGCTCGACCCCGCGCACCAGTAGCGAGTACGGAAGTTGCTCGGTGTGGGGCGCAATCAGCCCGTACCGCTCGGCCAGCCAGTGCGCCTCCACCTGCAGATGCGCCGGAAACACCGAGGTCCCGTAGTACAGGATCTTGCCCTGGCGGATGAGGTCGTTGAGTGTCTGGAGCGTCTCCAACAGTGACGTAGAGGGGTCGGGCCGGTGGGCCTGGTACAGATCGATCCGGTCGGTCCCGAGGCGGCGCAGACTGTCCTCGACGGCGCGGGTGATCCAGCGTCGGGAGTTGCCCGCCTGCAACGGATTGTTTCCGATTGTGCCGTGGAACTTGGTGGCCAGGAACAGGTCGTCGCGGCGTCCGGCGATCGCCTTGCCGACGACCTCCTCGGTCACGCCCTGCGCGTACACGTCGGCGGTGTCGACCGAGGTGATCCCGGCGTCGAGGGCGGAGTGGATGATCCGGATGCTCTCGTCTTCCTCCTGCCATCGTCCGAAGTTCATGGTGCCGAGGGTGAACGGGGTGATGGGGACGCCGGTGCGGCCCAGGGTGCGGGTGACCTCGATGGTCATGGGGTGCCTTTCACTGCGTGCGTTGTGGATGTGGTGGTGGTCAGAACAGTCCGGTGGTCGGCGGCTCCTCGCCGGTCAGGTGCCAGGCACCGGCGACGGCCGCTTTCCACTGCCGCGGATTGTGATTGGCGGCGGTGCGCGCGTTGCGCCAGTGCCGGTCGAAGCCGAGGTCTCGGTCGGTGATGGAGGCGCCTCCGACGTCGAAGAGCAGTTCTGCTGCGCGCAAGGACGATTCGATGGCCACCACGCCGGCCTGCGCGACCGCCACCGCGGCTGCGGCGCCGGCTCGGCGTGCGTCGTCGCCCGTTCGGCCCCGCACGTCGGCGACGGCGTCGGCTCCGAGCAGCACGACGGCGCGCGCAGCCTGGGCACGGGAGGCGATCTCGCCGACAGTCACACGCACATACGGATCGTCGACGCTCTTCTCGGCTGTGCTGTGTTTGATCGGCCGTGCCTTCTCCCGGACGAACCAGGTGGCGTCCTCGAGGACGCGGGCGGCGATTCCGGCCTGTACCGCAGCGAGATACAGCTGGGCGAAAGCGCCTTGCCATGGGTTGTCGGGGCCCGGGTTGTTGGCGCCGGGCTCTCCGGCGAGTACCACCTCGTCATCGGACACGTGCACGCCATCGAGGATCGTGGTGCCACTCTGGGTGAGGCGTTGGCCGATGGCGTCGAAGTCATCGAGACGCTCGACACCGGGTCGGTCGGTGGGCACCGTGAAGCGCAGCACGGCGCCGTCGTCGGTGCGGGCCTGCGCGGAGAAGTACGACGCGTACAGACCGCCGGTGGAGTAGTACTTGCGGCCGTTGATCACATAGCCGTCGTCGGTGCGGGTCGCGGTGGTCGCGACGCTGCCGCCGGCTCCCCCGTTGCGTTCGTTGGCCGTTCCGGCGAACAGCGCACCACTGCGCAACCTGGCCAAGCTGACCTCGCGGAACGGGAGATCGTGGCGTCCGGCGACCTGATTCGCGAGCAAGAAGGTAGCGCGAAGTGCCTGGGCCACATTGGAGTCGGCGCGTGCGATGTCGATGATCACCTCCACGACATCGCGGACCGATCCGCCGGCACCTCCCTCGTCTCGTGAGATTCCGGTCAGCGCCACCCCGTGGCCGGCAAGGGCGCGGACATCGTCGAACGCGAAGTCGCGGGTTTCTTCGCGAGCGCGGGCCGACTCGGCGATCCGAGCCAGGACCGGTGTGATGGCGGTGCGAATCCCCTGCGGTGTCAGGATCCCCGATGGCGGCGCGACGTTGCGCGCCCCGAGGTCGAGTGCGGTCATCGGACGGACTCCTCGAAGGCGGGGAGACCGAGGGTATCCCGAAGATGCTGCGGTGCAGTGCTGTCGGGTCGCCGGACCAGGTTTCCGACGGCGGTGATCGTGTCGTCGACGCTGCCGTGCGGAACGAGTACGACGCCGCTGATCGTGCTCGACACCAGCGCGCGCCGCACGGTGTCGGGATCGTCGATGCCGATACGGCTCAGCACGGCAACTTCGCGAGGTGGGCGTCCGACTCGCGCGGCATGGTCGACGATCACCGCGTCGGCAACGCCCGCGATGCGGTCCCACGCCTCCGCGTCGGAATCGTCGGCGAGTAGTACCGGACGGCCCTGCGGCGACGATGGGCCGTCCAGCGGTCCGGCGACACGATAGTAGGTTCCGTCGTGGCCGATGGGTCGGATGAGCGTGTCGTCGGCGACGATGCCCGCCGCCTGATCGCCCCGGAGCGCTTCGGCGGGAAACGAATTCCACAGGGCGACGAGGATCTGCGCGTACTCCGCCCAGCGGGACGCCGAGTCGGCCTCGGCGCCATCCGGATCAGGTGCGGCCGGGTTGCTGACCTCGTCGCCGACACCCGTCCGCAGCGTCAGGCCCAGCCGTCCGCCGGTGGCGCGATCGATGGACAGCACCCGCCGAGCCAGGTTGTAGGGCGCATTGTGGGTGGTCGCGACGTCGATCAGATAACTGATCTGCCGGTACTCACCCGCCAGGTAGGCGCCGACGACCGACGGGTCCAGCGTCGGTGTACCGGCGGTGCGATCGACCAGCCGGATCGCGTCGATACCGGACGACTGCGCCGCCGCCACCAACCGTTCGGTGTCGGGCAGCGAGACCTGGCCCGGCCCCTCGCCCACTGCGAGTTCGAGAATGGTACTCACGTTCTTCTCCTCACCGGAGCTCATCGCGCGCTGACAAGGGTTTTCGGTGCCTCACGCCGGATCGGTGGCACCGGCAGACCCAGGTGCCCTCGCAAGGTGTCCGACTCGTAGTCCATGCGGAACAGTCCCCGCCGCTGCAACTCCGGAACGAGGTGATCGGCGAAGTCGTCGAATCCGGAGGGCAGGACGTCGGGCATGACGTTGAAGCCGTCGGCGGCACCTGCCCGGAACCAGCGTTCGATGTCGTCGGCGATCTGCTCGGGTGTGCCGACCACGATCCGATGCCCGCCGCCACCGGAGAGCTTCTTGAGAAGCTGACCCAGGGTGGGGTTCTCGCGGTCGATGATCTCGCGGACCACCCGATAGAAGGTCTGTGAGCCGCCCGCCTCGTCCGGATCGACCAGGAGTTCGCGCGGAATCGGCTCGGCGTCGTCGAGGCCCTCCACGGAGAAACCCAACTGGCCGGAGAGTCGTTGGCGGGCATAGGCATCGGGAAGCAGGTTGTCGAGGGTCTCGCGGCGCTCGAGTGCCTCGGCCTCGGTGCTGCCGAGCACGGTCGACAGTCCGGGCAGGATGACGATCTCCTCCGGATTGCGACCGAACGAGGCTGCGCCGTCGCGTAATTCGGTACGGAAGGCCCGCGCCGAGTCGATGTCCTGATCGGCGGAGAAGATCACTTCGCCGACACGGGCGGCCAGACGTTTGCCGTCGCTGGACCCGCCGGCCTGCACCACCACCGGCCGTCCTTGCGGCGACACCAGACGGGTACGTTCCGACCACGCGGCCACCACCCGGTCGACGAAGTCCGCCGCCCGCTGATAGCGCAAGGCGTGGTCGGGCTCGGCGTCGCGACCGAAGTTGCGGGCCGCGACCGGCCCGGCCGTGGTGACCACGTTCCACCCGAATCGGCCGCCGCTGAGATAGTCGAGATCGCCGAGACGCCTGGCCAATTCGTCGGGATCGTTGTACGACGACGACAGGGTGCCGATCAGTCCGATGTTCTCCGTCTGCGCGGCGATGCGCGCCAGCACCGACGTCGGCTCGAAGTTGTTGCCGGTGCGGTGCCGGATACTCGGATCGAGGAGGGGCCCGTCGGCCAGGAAGACGGCGTCCAGGCGTGCCTGTTCGGCCTTGTGGGCGATCGAGGTGTAGTGCTCGATGCGATAGGCCGAGAGGCCGTCGGTGTTCGGAAACCGCCAGGAACCGCCGAAGACACCGGCATTGAGGATGTTGACATTGAGATGCAGTTGCCGGGTCATGAGTTGTCCTTGAGGTGGTGGAGGTAGTAGCCCGATACCGGGGCGGTGCCGTTGACCCGGAAGTCGCCGACCACGCGTGGCTTGTAGATGACCGGGTTGTGGGAGGCGAGGGTGCGGGCGTTGCGCCAATGCCGGTCGAGGTGAACGACATTGCGCACGGTCGACGATCCGCCGGCGTCGAAGGCGTGGCCGGCGGCGTCCAGGACGGCGTCGATCACGCCGATCTGCGCGGTGGAGGTGGTGAGGTAGGCCGCCGCAAATGCCTCCTCGGTGCCCACGGTGTGCGCTGAGGAGAGGGCGTGTGCCGCGGTGTGCAGCAACGATGACGCCGTCAACGCTGCGACCTCGAGCCGGCCGACGACGGCCAGGACGTCGGGATCGGCCGTCGCGTCCTGCGTCAGGGCATGACGGCTGGTGCGTGTTCGGGCGCGCACGATCTCGACGGTATCGGCGACGAGACTGCGGGCGATACCGGTGAGGTTGGCCAGGTGGACGATCTGCACGAAGGAGTCCAGCCCGCGCAATGAGTCCCGGTAGCGGCCGATGTCGCCGTACGGCTCGACCGGCACGTCGGTGAGAATGGTGGTGCCACTACCGGTTTGCCGCTGGCCGATGCCATCCCAGTCGTCGACGTGTTCGACACCGGTATGCCGGGCGTCGATCACCACGAAGCTGCGGCTGCCGTCGTCGGCGAGGACAGCGGTGCGGATGTAGTCGGCGAAACGCGCACCGGTGGAATAGAACTTGGTACCCGAGACCACCCGCTCGCCGGAGCCGGTGCGATGCACCCGGGTGGTGATCACGCCCCAGCCCTCGCCGTCACCGAGACCGGCGACCTGCGCAGACGGCTCGGATTGTGCGTTGCCGAAGACCGCGCCCCGCGCGACCTTGGTCAGCCAATATCGCCGGACATCGGGATCTGCCTCTGAGCGCAGGATCTCGGTGGTGGTGAAGTGCCCGCGCCAGATCTGCGGCACGTTGGAGTCGGCTGCACCCGCCTCGGCGAGAATCGAGAACAGCGTAGGCAGGTCCACGTCGAATCCGCCGAATTCCCGAGGCACCCGCAAACGACCGAATCCGGCGTCGGCGAGCTGGCGGATCAGGGTGTACGGATGCTCATGGTGTAGGTCACGGTCGCCGGCGCCGACGGCGAGTTCGGCGAGGACCGAACGGATTCGGGCCAACGCCTCGGCCAACGAGCCCGGCGCGGTGGCGGATTCGTTGTCTGCGGTGGTGCGAGTCATGAGTGGACCCTTCTCGACGTGGCGGTCAATTGCGCTGCTGAGCTGGGTATTTCACCGTCGAAGAACTCGTCGCCGGGGAGGTCGCCGCCGGCGATGGCACTCAGCAGTCGCACGGTGTACTCGTCGGTGGGGTTGCCGAACACCTGCTCGACAGGCCCCTGCTCGACGATCTCGCCGTGGCGCATCACCACCACCCGGTCGGACAGTGCGGCGACCGCCGCGAGGTCGTGCGAGATGAACACGTAGGTCAGCCCACGTTCGCGCTGCAGACGCTCGAGCAGGGCGAGGATCTGCGCGGCGACAGACACGTCGAGAGCCGAGATCGGCTCGTCGAGAACAAGAATCTTCGGCTCGAGTACGAGTGCTCGCGCGATCGCAACGCGTTGGCGTTGTCCGCCGGAGAGTTCACGCGGATGCCGGTCGATGAAATCGGCGGGGAGCGCCGCGGACTCGAGGGCGGCGGCGACACGGTCACCGAATACCCGGCGTCGGCCGCGTCTGCTGTGGCGCGCCCAGCGCACGCTGTCGTCGGCGAAGGACAGCAGCGGCTCGGCCACCACATCGAAGACGTCGAATCGCGGATCGAAAGAGGAATACGGGTTCTGATAGACGATCTGAATGTCACGGCGTAGCGGACGGAATCCGCTGCGCCGTAGCCCGGTGATCTCGGTACCCAATACCGAGACACTGCCGTCGGACGCGGCGGTGAGACCGGTCAGAATCCGTGCCGTGGTGGTCTTTCCGCTTCCGGATTCGCCCACGATCGATACCGTTTCACCGGCCCGGACCGAGAACGAGATGCCGTTGACCGCCGGGAAGTCGCCGAACTCCTTGCGCAGGTCACGGACGTCGATGAGGGTGTCGGCGTCGGGCGGCACGGGCCGACGATCCGCGCGCAGCGACAACCGTGACGGCACGCTGGCGAGCAGCCGGCGCGTGTAGTCGTGGCGCGGGTGGGCGATCACCTCGGCGGTGGGCCCGGACTCGACGAGGCGGCCCTGCTGCATCACCCCGATGACATCCGATCGGTCGGCGGCCACCCCGAGGTCGTGGGTGATGAGCACGATGCTCGTCGAGGATCGCTCCCGCAGCGTATCGATAAGATCGAGCACCTGCTTCTGGACCGTGACGTCGAGTCCCGAGGTCGGCTCGTCGGCGATGATCAGGTCGGGATCACCGGCCACCGCGGCCGCGATGAGCACCCGTTGGCGCATGCCGCCGGACAGTTCGTGCGGGTACTGCTCATAGCGGCGTGCCACCTCGGTGAAACCGACGAGCTCGAACAGTTCGTGTACCCGCTCACGCCGTGCGGCTGCGTCGAGGTCGGTGTGCAGGCGCAGCACATCCTCGACCTGATGCCCCACGCGCCGAACCGGATCCAGCGAGACGGTCGGGTCCTGGGGGATCAGGGAGACGGTACGCCCACGCAGATCGCGCCACTGTTTGCCGGTGAAGGTGGTGAGTTCCTCCCCGCGAAAGGTGATCGAGCCCGCGGTGAGCTCACCGTTGCCGGGGAGCAGACCGAGAATGGCGTGGCCGGTCGTGGTCTTGCCCGAGCCCGACTCGCCGACGAGGGCGAGGACCTGGCCGGGCGCGACGTCGAAGCTGATGTCGTGCAGCACCTCTCGCAGTTCACGCGAGCTCCGGTAGCCGACCGAGAGGCCCCGCACCGACAGCACCGGTGTGGTCGTCATGAGCTGCTCCGTTTCGAGAGGTGACGGGAGATGTGGTTGGTGGACAACACGACCGCCACGATGGTCAGTGCCGGGTAGAGGGTGAGCCAGCCGCGGGTGGCGATGTACTTGCGGCCGTCGGCGACCAGCAGACCCCACTCGGGTGCCGGTGGTTGCTGGCCGAGTCCGAGGAAGCTCAGGGAGGCGATCCAGATGATCGCGATACCCAGCTGCACGGTGATCAGCGAGATGGTGGGCGTCAGCGAGTTCGGGAGGACGTGGCGGATCAGGATCGTCGACGAGCGGGCGCCGCTGGTGACCGCGGCCTCCACGTAGTTGCTGGTGCGAACCTTGAGTACCTCGGCGCGGATGAGCCGGGCGAAGGTCGCCGCCGAGGTCAGACCCACTGCGAGAGCTGCGGGTACGAGTCCGGTGCGGCCGGTCTGCGCGCTGTACACCACAACGATGGTGATGGCGAGCAGGAAGCCGGGGATGGACAGGACCACGTCGATCAGGCGCATCGCGGCGGAGTCGGCGATCCCACCGAACCAGCCGGCCACCGCGCCGAGGACCGACCCCACGAGCACCGCGACGGCCACCGCGAGACTGGCACCGAGCAGCGAGGCCCGCGACCCGTACACGGTGCGCGCGTACAGGTCTCGGCCCAGTAGATCGGTGCCGAACCAGTGGTCGGCGGACGGGGGCTGCAGCCGGGCGGTGTTGTCGATCGCGATCGGGTCGTAGCCGGTGAAGATCCCGGGCACGATCGCCCAGGCGATCGCGAGGGTGAACACGGTGACCGCCAGGACGAGTCCCCAGTGGCCGCGTATCCACCGCACTGCGCGACCCGTCCGTGACTCTGTTTGTCCAGCAGAACTTTTCGGTGCCGCGTCGGCTGATGCCGCGCCCGTCTCCGACGGCGTCGTCACGGGTACGTTCGGTTCGAGGAGCGTCATGGCATTGCCACCTCGGCGGGCAGGACGTGGCGCCGGGCCGACGGCACGTCGGCCGTGGCGGAGGTCCGCGGGGTCGGCGCCGATGCGGGCCGGGTGCGCCGTGTGCGCGGTGCGTTGGCCGTGACGAGGATGCGCGGATCGAGGAAGGGGTAGGCGAGGTCGACCAGGAGGTTGGCCACGACGTAGATGGCGGCGGCGATGATGACCACGCCGGAAACCACCGGCAGATCCTGGGTGTTGACCGCGACCATGACGAGCTGCCCGAGACCGGCACGGGCGTAGACGGCCTCGGTGACCACCGATCCTGCGATCAGTTCACCGCACGCCAGGCCCAACAGGGTGAGGACCGGCAGCGACGAATTGCGCAGGACACCACGCCCGAAGATGTAGCGCTCCCCCGCGCCGCGCGCGGCCAGCACGTGCACGAACGGTTGGCCGCGCGTCGCCGCGATGGACGAGGCGAAGACCTGGGACAGGGGTGCGGCGACCAGGATGCCCAGGGTGAAGGCGGGGGCGATCAGCGCCGTCAGGCTGCCGTCGTCGGAGGCCGGGATCAGGTGCCAGCGGAACGAGAACACCTGCAGGACAACGATGCCGATGACAAACGTCGGCACCGAGGCGAAGAACGGCGGCAGTCCCTGCAGCGCTCCCCGCAACCACGGCCAGGGCGCGTAGTTGATCGCGACGGCAACCACCGCGGCGATCAACAGGCCGAAAACCAGTGCCAGCGCCGTCAATTGAAGTGTCGCGGGCAGAGCTGCGGCCAGCATCTGGCTGACCGGCGTCCCGGTGGTCAGCGAGAAACCGAGGTCTCCGTGCAGGACCCCACCGAGTCCGCTCAGGTACTGCTGCCACAACGGCCGGTCGATCCCGTAGTACTCCAGGAGTGTCTTGGCGGCCTCCGGGGTCAACTGGGCCTCCGGGTCGGCGATCTTGTTGTGCACGGCATCGCCGGGCAACGCGCTGAGCAGGAGGAAGGCGAGCGTGTAGGCGGCGAGGAGAACCAGAGCGGCTTGACCCACTCGCCTCAGGATGTAGTGACGCATGATGACCTCATCGGTTACTGGCGCAGCCAGGTGTCGTAGAGCCAGGACCGTCCGGTGGATTCGGTACCGAATCCGTGGACGTTGGACGCCAGGCCGAAGACCTGGGTCTCGTCATAGAGCGGTATCGAGTAGCCCTCGCTGAAGATGCGATCCTCGATCGCCTGGATCGCGGCCTTGCGTTTGGCCGGATCGAAATCGGCGGACTGCGCGTCGAGCAGCTGGTTCAGCGTCGTGTCGGGCCGGTAGTTGCCGGTCACGTTCTGCCGATCCGTCTCGTAGGCGGTGCGCAGCACGCCCGGGTCGGCGGTCGAGGTCTGGCCCTGGCTGAAGTACCAGTCCTTCCCCGACGCCAGCTGCGCCTCGTAGTCGGTCACCGAGGGACTGGTGAGAGTGATCTCGACGCCGGCCTTCTTCCACTGTGCCTGAACGATTTCCAGCACCGACTGGGACACCTGGTAGTAGGGCGCGATCCGGATCGGGAAGCTCAGCCGTTTTCCGTCCTTGACGCGAATGCCGTCGGCACCCGGCTTCCAGCCGGCGGCGTCGAGCAGCGATTTGGCCTTCGCGAGATCGTAGGTGAGGTACTTCGACGCGTCGCCGCGCAACGGGGTGCCCTTGACCAGTGCACTGGTGGGGATCGGGTAGCTCGGCGAGAGTGCTGTCTTCTTGATCTCGTTGCGGTCGGTGGCCGCCTGCAGGGCCAGGCGCACGTTCTTGTCCTGGGTCGGTGCGGCCGGATCGGCCAGATAGACGGTCAGGTCATTGGTCTCGCCCTGCACCGGCACCGCAAGGAGTTGGCCACCACCGGCGCTGACGGTCTGCTCGTCGTACGGTGCGATGTTGCGGGCGATCTGTGCCTCGCCGGACTGCAGGGCGCCCACCCGGGTACCGGCTTCGGGAACGGTCTTGAACACGATCCGTTCCAGGTAGGCCTTACCGGAGTGGCCCGATCCCTGTGGCGCCCAGTTGTAGTCGTCGCGACGCTTGAGGGTGATCCCGGTGGTTCCGTTCACCGAGTCGACGACGAACGGTCCGGTGCCGACGATGTTGCGAGCTTCGCTCTGTCCGTTGAGGTCTCGGTCGAGATAGGACTTTCCGAGGATCGAGCTGGCCCGATAGTTCGACAAGATCTGCAGGAAGCCGGCATTGGGTTTGGACAGCTTGACCACGACGGTGTGCGGGTCGACCACATCGGTACCGGCGTAGTCCGACCAGAACGGGTCCTTGGTGATGCCGAGGCGCTCGTCACCGTTGCCGTGCTGATCGAAGTTGGCCTTGACGATCGCCGCGTCGAACGGTGTTCCGTCGCTGAATGTCACACCGTCACGGAGGTGGAAGGTGTAGGTCAGGTGGTCGTCGCTGATCTCCCAGGACTTGGCCAGCCACGGCGCGAAGTCGCCGGTTTTGGGGTCCTGCCAGACGAGGCGTTCGGTGAGGTTGTCGGTGACCTGGCTGTTCGACCAGATCGAGTTGGTCGACGTCCACGCGGTGTACTGGACCGGGTCGTAGAAGGTGAGTGTGCCACCGAACACCGGTGGGCCGGCGGCATCCGAGGACGTCGACGCCCCGCTGCCGCAGGCGGCCAGCACGGTCATGGCCGCGACGCTCAGTGCCGACGCCGCGAGCAGGTGCCGAAAACGTTTGGTGGTCAAGGAGATCTGTCCTCTCGAGACATGCCTGAAGACATGCAGGGATGGGGAAGTGGTTGTGCAGAAGCCAACCACCCGAGCCGGGGACCGTCATCCGTTCGGGTCAGGCTGAATGCAAGGGACTCATCGACGCTGCGGCGCAGTAGTTTTCGGGATGACTCCGTGAAAGGACTTCGATGCCTGCAATCACCGCCGCGCAATCGACAATCCGCCGGCCGGATCGGGTGGCGGCCGACGAGGTCGACGATGCCGATCAGATCCCGTTCGTCGCAAGGGTTGCCGACTATGCCGGCACTGTGCTGCGCCCGTACGGCCTGCGGGCCGATCGCGACGGCGTGCCACCACAACGGGTCGCCGAGTTTGCCGACGTCAAGCTCTTGAATCATCTTGCGCCCAAGGAGTTCGGTGGGGCGGCGCTGTCACGCGCCGCCGACCGTCGGGTACACGAGATCCTCTCCGGCGCCTGCCTCAACACCTGGCTGGTCTGGGCGCAGCATGCCCCGATCGTCGGTCGGCTGGCCAAGGAGTACGCACGCGGGGGCGATCTTTCGCAGCGCGCCCACGATGCGTTGTCGGGTCGCCTGCTGGTGGGAGCCGCCATCAGCGATGTCCGCCGCTTTCCCGACCACTTCGTCGAGGCCACCCGCGTCGAGCGCGGCTGGCGTCTGAACGGAATGGTCTCCTGGTTCAGCGGTTGGGGTCTGAACTCCGCGGTGTTCGTCGCGGCGGTCGAACCCTCGAGCCGCACCGTCATCACGTCGCTGATCCCGATCGATCAGCACATCACCGCAGGAGTTCTCGGACTGAGCGCGCTCGGCGGTAGCCGCACGCAGCGGATTCACCTGAGTGACGCGCCGGTCGCCGACGCCGACGTCATCTCGGTACAGCCGCTCGACGAGTGGCGTCGTGAGGACGTCGACACCGTCAGCGACGCACGGCCCCAGCATTTCGGGCTCGCCGCACGGGTCATCGATGAGCTCCGTGCCGAACGCGAGCCGATCGCCCGCGAGATCGCCGAGAGATGGGCGCCGCGGATCGCGCAGATCCGTGCCGACGCCTACGGGCTGTCGGACGAGGCGATCGCGGCCGGCGCCGGGCCCCATCGCACGCAGGAGCGGCTCGCGGTGAAAGCCGCGAGCGGCGAAGCACTCTCGACGTTGACCCGCGCTCTGCTCATCGCCCGATCCGGGCACGGCATCGGGTTCGACGACACCGCGCAACTACATGCCCGCTCGGCATTGTTCGTTCTCGTACAGGGCCAGAACGCCGACGTCCGCCGGGCGCAGCTGACGCACTTTCTCGACACACCCCACGATCCGGACACACCCACAGATCCGAAAGACTCATGAGCGAATTCCTTTGGTACATACCGAATCAGATCGATCCCGGCCACCGGGGTGACGACACCGTCGCCGATCACAACACCCTCAACACGCTGACCCGGCACGCCACCGCACTCGAGCGCAGCGGATGGCAGGGTGCGCTCATCGGGACCGGATGGGGCCGCCCGGACACCTTCACCGTCGCCACCGCGCTGGCGGCACGCACCACGACCTTCGAGCCGCTCGTCGCGGTCCGGCCGGGCTACTGGCGTCCGGCGAACTTCGCCACGGCCGCAGCCACTCTCGACCATCTCAGCGGCGGGCGCGTGCGCATCAACATCGTCTCGGGCAAGGACGATCTGGCCGCGTACGGGGATTCCGACGGCGATCAAGCCGCCCGGTATGCCCGCACGCGCGAGTTCATCGAGCTCGTCCGTACATTGTGGACGCAGGAGAACGTGACCTATCGGGGCGAGTACTTCGGCGTGGAGAACTCCACGGTGGTACCGCGAATCGCACCGCGGCCCGGCCGTCCCCATCCTCGCATCTACTTCGGTGGGGCGTCGGCGGCAGCCGAACGTGTGGCGGCCGAACAGGCGGACGTCCAACTGTTCTGGGGTGAACCTCTCGACGGCGTCGCCGAGCGGATCGCCCGCCTCAAGCGCCTGAGCGAGGAGGTCGGGCGTCAGCATCCGCCGTTGGAGTTCGGTCTGCGGATCACCACCTTCGTGCGTGACACCACCGAGCAGGCGTGGGACGAGGCACAGGAGAAGGTCCGGAGTTTCGCCGACCGCGGCGCCTACGGCCAGAACCCGCACCGCAAGGTCGCCGTCGGTCAACAGCGACTGTTCGAACTCGCCTCACGCGGTGAGGTTCTCGACGACAATCTCTATACGACGCCGGGCAAGTTCGGCGGCGGCGGTGCGGCCACCACGTGGCTGGTGGGCTCGGCCGAGGACGTGGCCAAATCGCTGCGCAAGTACCAGGATCTCGGCATCACCCACTTCGTGCTGTCGGACACCCCGTATCTGCGCGAGATCGAACGACAGGGCAGCCAACTCCTGCCGCTGCTGCGAGGATGACGGCGGAGGCCGTCTGCCCCAGCGCCGAATCACCCGCCACCACCCTCGATCGCCGCCTGCTGATCGCCGTGTTCGCCGTGTCGAACACGGTGGCCTATGTGGTGCTGATCCAGATCCTGCCGGTCATCATCGACAACATGGCCGACGATCTCGGCGTGTCCCGCACCGCGGTGGCCGGGGCGTCGACGATCTCCACGTTGATGGGTGCGTTGGCGGCGTTTCCGATCGGTCGCCTCATGGATCGTCACGGCGGTCGGATGATGATGACCGCGGGCTCGCTGATCGGTGTGGGTGCCGCGGTGATGTGGTCGCAGGCAACGTCGTTGGCTGTGCTGTATGCGGCGTTCGTCTTCGTCGGGCTGGCGATCGCGATGTCGACGTACGAGGCGGCGTTCGCGGTGATCGTGGTGGCCACCGACGCACCTCACCGGGACCGGACGATCCTGGCGGTGACGATGATCGCCGGACTGTCGACCTACCTCGTATATCCGGCGCTCGGGTGGATGAATGCCGAATGGGGCTGGCGGACCACACTTCTCGTGCTCAGTGTGCTCTTGTTGGTGACCGCGGTCCCGGGTCATCTGATGGTGATCCCGTCGCGGGAACGGCACCGGAGTCGGGTACAGCGCCGAACGGGGGTGCCCGTCGGTGCGGCGTTTCGGCAGCGCCGGTTCTGGTTGTTGTTGATCGCCTTCGTCGGGCAGGCCGGATCGGTGGCTGCGTTCCTGTTGCTGGTGATCTCCTATCTGCTGTCGGTGGGGCACTCGATGTGGATCGCCACCTCGATACCGGTGTCCATCGGTGCGATGCAGATCCTGTCGCGACTGGCGTTGGTCACCGTGCTGCGCGGCGTCGCGCTGACACCGGTGGCGTGTGGGGCGTTCGCGATCCAGGGCCTGGGTTTGATGCTGCTGCCGCTGGCCGGTCTCTCGGTTCCGGTGACCCTGCTGTGTGTCTCCGCCGTCGGCATCGGGCAGGGCGTCGGGGTGATCGCGCGGCCGTCGATCATCGCCGACAACTTCGGTGTCGCCCACTTCGCCAGTGTGCTGGCCGCCATCACCGTGCCGATGGCGTTGGCCCGCGCGGCGTCACCACTGATGGGCGCATGGCTGGGCGACTGGCGGTTCCTGGTGATCTGCGGCGCGTCGGCCCTCGTGGCGTCGGCGGCTCTGCTCCCCCTGCTGCGCGGCGGCCGGCTCAGTGCAGACTCGCCGTGACGACCTCGGCCAGGTACGCCGGTCCCGTCACATTCGCAGCATGCCCCTGTCCCGAGAGTGTCTGGTGTGCAACGACATCGGGTAGCACGCCGTCGAGTTCTGCCAGACGTCGGCGCAGGTGTGGTGGGCTGTCCTCGCCCTCGATGAAGGTCACCGGCAGCGTGACCGTGCGATAGCGGTCGACGCCGACGCCGAGGCCGTCGATGGCCTCGGTGTCGGCGAGTTGCCCGGCTGCGTGGCGGGTCATGTACTCGGCCGTGGTGGGGGTTGTCCAACAGATGCATCACCAGGTGGTCGGGCATGCCGACGATGTCGCGCAGATGGATCCGCATGGCCTGTGCGGCGTCACCGTTTTCGAAGGCTGCCCGCGCAGCACTTTCCGCGACGCCACCGATCAGACTCGTGGTGGGGACCGGCGGCTCGTAGAGCACCAACTCGGAGAACAGGTTCGGATGCTCGGCGGCTGCACACAGCAGTGCCGTCGCTCCTGACGAGTGCCCCACCCCGACGACCGGTGCACCACTGGCCCGCGTGACCGCCGCGATGTCGCTCACCTCTCGGCTCATGGTGTGTGGCAGCGTGATCACTGCGTCTGGCTCGTAGATCCGCCGGTTCATGATCACCACCCGATGCGCGTCGGCGAGGTGCTCGGCAACGGCGCTCCACGAGGTCGCGTCGCCACCGCCGGGCGGTACAACGAGGATCGTGGGACCGGCTCCGTGGACGTGCGCGGACAGGATGTGTCCGTCGTCGGCGATCGCGGTCAGCATTGTCATACCGACAGGGTGGCGCAGGTGGCTGTCGTGGCGCTGTCGTCGGCTTACGCGTCGAGGCAAGCGTTGCAGGGGGTTGCCCGCACCTGGAGGTCGTGCAACGCTCCGCAACCCTGTCACCGCCCTGTGATGCAGCTCATAGTGTTGCGGACTGCCCAACGCAGACCTCGAGGAGCGCAGTGCCATGACGATGACCACCGGTGTCGAACCGCCCGCCGACCAGCAGAATCCGGCGCCACCGCCCGGCTCCCGACGATGGCTGCTGTTCGGGGTGTCGAACCTCGTTGTCGTCGTCGTGGTCTCGGTGCTCAGCTGGTATCTGCTGGCCGATCCGACGTCGAGCCCGTGGCATTTCTATCCATTGCCGTTCAACGCCGCACTGTTCTGGGCGATTCTGTTCATCGTGTTCATCGGCTTCAACTCCGAGTTCGTGGGATTCGACCGGCTCGGCCAGCCCCTGCGCGGCATCGCCGTCCTGGTCTCGACGGCGGTGTTCGCCGTCGCCGTGACCTGGCTGCTCGGTAGCGGACTGGGTGCGCTGTTCCCCGACTTCGCCGGTTCCCGCGCCGGCGGCATGGGCTACTTCTCGGGCGCCCTCTTCGTATTGTTCGGGTTCGGGACGTGGGTGATGGTGGTGCTCAACTGGCAGCATTGGCCATGGACCGCGCTGGGGATGAAGCAACCGTTGATCGGACTGTGCGAGATCGCATTCGTGGCCATCCCCACGCTGGCGCTCTACATCGTCATCGGACTGCCCGCGGTGTCGTCGTCGGTGACCAATCCGATGATGTCGCTCGACACCGTGCTCGGATGGTTCTATTCGATTGTGGTGTCGGTGATCCTGACCGGTCAGACACTCGACAACTGGCCGTGGAAGCTGTTCGGCGGAGGCGGAAAGACGGCACTTGCCGCGACGATCGGCAACGCCCTGCTGGGGACGACGATCTACTTCGTGATGGTCCCGTTGGCCAAACTGCTCGTCGGTTCCCAGGCCTCGGCCGAATTGGGCAACGCCATTCATCAGTTCCCTGCACAGATCGGTGTGTGCTGGGCGTTCTGGATGATCTTCTGGGCGAACGGCTTCGGCAACCGATTCGCGCCTGCGGTCCGCGCGGTGCTGACCTTTGTCCTGGCCGTCGGAACCTTCCTGCTCTACTACCGGTTTGCCGCCGGCAACGTTCTCCACGAACCCGCCGTCGCCTCCGGGTTGGCCGGTAACGCATTGGGATTCGTCGATTGGCTGGTGCTGTGGACACTGATCTACGTCGTCGCATTCCAGTCGATGGGGTTGCGCCGGCTGGTCGACGATCCGGAGCCTGCGGACGTGGGTTAGCGAGGATTCGGCCGCAGCCGAGCCCGTGCTCGCCTGTTCTCAGTCATTCTGCGAGCAGCTTCGCGGCAAAAGCCCAGGTCGCGAGGTCTGGGCTACTTTGCGAATGACTGAAAACAGGCGAGTGGTCCTGGCTGCGCCTCTGGACTGGCCATGAAGTATCGATAACGCACCAGAGATTCTCTATGCTGAATCGATGTGGCTGGGGATGCTCGTCGGGGCCGGCTCGCTCGTGCTACCCGCCGCCCTGCTCGCGCTGTTTGCCAGCCATCTTCGGCGCCGACAACGGCAGCGCACCCTCGGGGGTTACAACAGTGCCGTACTGGGCTACACCTACGGCGGGGTTCCCGCCGACGATCCACCAGCACGCACCGACAGTGCTGCGTGGACAACGACAATCGAGCAACACCCTCCCGACGAGGAAGTCACCGCTTGACGACAGGCTGGCCGAATCAGGCTCGCCGCCGGGATGGACGAGGTACGAAACCAGCTTCGGCACAAGGGGTCTCGAGGCTCGTCGCTTGCGCTCCTCGGCACCTCGACCATCATGAGGAGACAGCAGGCGAGTCGGGACCATCATAAGAACGAGCAGGCGACTCGGGACCACCGGCGGTGAGGACGGCGAGTGGGTTGTAGCCATCGATCCCCACAGCGGCGGAGCGCAGCCGGACATATCGATCAATTCGCCCATAACGCTTGCGGATTCGCGGAAAGCGGGAGCGATTACCTAGGCTAAGAAAATGCCTGATCCTGCACCTGCCGGCCACAGGCCGTCGCCTCTGCACTGGGCGCACGCCCACGTCGTCGAGCGTCACCTGCATTCGTTGGCCGCGCTCATCCGCCGCAAGCCTCCGCTGACACAAGAGTCGATCACCGTTGTCGACCAGCCGATGCTCAAGCGAGCGATCGGGGCGGCGGCGCTGGGAAACATGATGGAGTGGTTCGACTTCGGTGTGTACGGCTACCTCGCCGCCACGCTGGGCAAGGTCTTCTATCCGGATGCGTCGTCGAGCGCGCAGCTGTTGGCCACCTTTGCGACCTTCGCCGCCGCGTTCCTCGTGCGTCCGCTCGGCGGGTTCTTCTTCGGCCCGCTCGGTGATCGGATCGGCAGGCAGAAGGTGCTCGCCGTCACGATGATCATGATGGCCGCCGGCACCTTCGCGGTCGGCTGCATCCCGTCCTACGGCGTCATCGGGATCTGGGCGCCGATCCTTTTGCTTGTGGCGCGCATGATCCAAGGGTTCTCCACCGGCGGTGAATACGGTGGGGCCACCACCTTCATCGCGGAGTACTCCCCCGATCGCCGACGCGGATTCCTGGGCAGCTGGCTCGATTTCGGCACATTCATCGGCTACTCGCTCGGCTCCCTGATGGTGACCGTACTCAATGCCGCGCTCGGCGACGACACGATGACGTCGTGGGGGTGGCGCATTCCGTTCTTCATCGCGGGTCCGATGGGACTGATCGGCCTCTACCTGCGGATGCGGTTGGAAGATACGCCGGCATTCCAGAAGCAGCTCGACGAACACGACGCCAAGGTCAAACAGACCGAGAGCGCCGGCCGCGAGATCGGCACCATCTTCGTTCGCTTCTGGCGACCGCTGCTGGTGTGTATCGGCCTGGTCATTCTCTACAACGTCACCAACTACATGATCACCGCTTATCTACCAACCTATTTCACCGACGTCATCGGTCGCGGCCAGCTCAGCTCCGACCTCCTGGTGTTGCTGTCGATGCTGGTGGTGGTCGCCCTGATCGTCTTCCTCGGTCGGCTCAGCGACCACATCGGCCGCCGACCCATCTTCGCGATCGGCGCAGTCTTGCAAATCGTGGTCGCCGTACCGTGTTTCATCCTGTTCGGGATGGACACGATCTGGGCGCCGATCGTCGCGTGCGTGGTATTCGGCGTCATCCTGGCATGCTTCGCCGCACCGACGGCCTCGACGCTGCCCGCCCTGTTCCCGACCTCGGTACGCTACGGAGCGCTGTCGATCGGTTTCAACATCGCGGTCTCGGCGTTCGGCGGCACCACCCCTCTGGTCACCTCGGCGCTGGTGAGCGCCACCGGCAATCACCTGATGCCCGGCTTCTATCTGATCGGCAGCGGGATCGTCGGCCTGGTTGCCGTCCTGTTCCTCCGCGAATCAGCCCGGCAGCCGCTGAACGGCTCACCACCACAGGTGGATACACCGGCCGAGGCCGAGCGCACCTATGCCGTGGCCCGCGAATCTGCGGCGGCGCTGAGCGCTTGATCCGGGCGCTGCTCTCAGACCGAGCAGTTCGGCGAGGTGACGTCCGCTCCGCCGGCGATCCGGCTGACGACGCCGTTGCTGATGGTGAACGAGAGTTGTCCGCCGGGGACTGTGGCGAAGTATCCGGGCCGGGCGAAGGGACCGTTCTGCGGAATCGGTTGGGCGTCAGGGTATGCGGCGGTCACGGCGCTTTGCGGGTCGCCGAGTCCGACACCCTTCTCGGTGGTGACCGCAGGACCGGTGGCGCTGGTACCGGAGGCCACCACGCACCGTACGGGATCGCCGTCGACGTAGAGTTCGTTCTGCCTGTTCATGGCGGGACCGCGGGCTCCGTCGCCCTTGACCTGGAACGTCAATCCCGTTGCTGCAGCGGCTGCTTGCACCGACATGCCAATCTTGACCACCCCCAGTGACGTGGGCGTGATCGTCAGCTGATCCCCGGACCAGGCACCGGAACCCGATGCGGCAGTGCTGGTGGCGGCTGTCGATGAGCCGGTGTCGGGCGAACCCGGGTCGACGTAGTCGCCTGAGCAGATGTTGATGTAGCGGCTCGGGTCGAAGTGTTCGCCGTGCTGTGGGAAGAACCATTCGATGGCCTGATACCGCTGTGCTCCGTCGCAGGTACCGAGATTGAAAGCGACGACGGTGGCTTGTTCGGCATGTTGTTCGGCAACGATCTCACCGGAGCCTCCGTACAGGGCCGAGCCGGTTCCGGTGGCCTGCGGGCCGCCCCACGACGACCACACCACGTTGCTCACCAGGCCCGTGGGATCGCCGCCGTTGAAGATCTCCGACGGTCGGACCTCGCCGTATCCCTTTTGATAGGGGCTCCACACCTTGCCGAGCGTCGCGTTGACCACCAGTGGCGCCGCACTCGACGACGCAGTCGAGTCAGCGCCAGAACCATGCTCCCCGGAGGCCGAACCATTCACCGACGAGCACGCCGCCGTCGCGGTGAGCAGTGCCGCACAACCAAGAGTGAGCATCACCCGGGCAAGTCGCATCGTGTCTCCTTGAAAGATCCTGCGGCGCAGGCTCGGAGCGTAACAGCGCGGCGCCCCTGTAGACGGCTGATCTACCCGGGCACAAGCGCGAGTTCGTATGTTCGGACGATTGGACCCACCAGCACTCCCCCTGATATCCGACAAACCCGACACGGCAGCAACAGGCCGCTCATTTCGTTGTAGTGCCCATGCATCACACAGCTTCTGTTTAGGGTGACTAAAAGGTGCCGCGATTGCCGCTAGCACAGTTTGTTGCGTGATGCGCAACGCCTGGGTGCCTGCTGGAAGGAGGAGAGGTGACCATCTCGCCCGAGACCGACAGCGCGACCACCGCGTCCGCAGCCGGGCCCGCGCTACGCGCCGAACATGTCTACAAGGTGTTCGGACGCCGACCCGACGAGGCCGTCAAGCGTCTACGTGAGGGCGCCGACGCCGACGACGTGAAGGACCTCGGTACCGCCGCGGTCATCGACGCCACCTTCGATGTCGCACCCGGCGAGATCTTCGTCGTGATGGGGTTGTCCGGATCGGGCAAGTCGACGTTGATCCGCACCCTCAACGGACTGTGGAAGCCGTCGGCCGGTTCGGTGTTCGTCGGCGATATCGATCTCGCCGCGGTGAACGACAAGCACCTGCGGCAGATCCGCCGCGACTCGATTTCCATGGTGTTCCAGCACTTTGCGCTCCTGCCGCACCGCAGCGTCCGCGATAACGCCGCCTATGCATTGCGGGAAAAGGGAATTGCCAAGGCCGAGCGGCTCGAGCGCGCCGACCACTGGCTCGAGACGGTCGGTCTGCACGGGTGGGGCGACCGTTATCCCCGCCAGTTGTCCGGCGGTATGCAACAGCGCGTCGGATTGGCGCGTGCGCTGGCCGCCGAGACCCCGATCCTGTTGATGGACGAGGCCTTTTCAGCACTCGACCCGCTGATCCGCCGGGAGATGCAGGATCAACTCGTCGAATTGCAGGCGTCCCTGGGCAAGACGATCGTGTTCATCACCCATGATCTCAACGAGGCGATGTACGTCGGCGACCGGATCGCCGTCATGCGGTCCGGTCGGATCGTCCAGATCGGTTCGGCCGAACAGATTCTCACCGAGCCCGCCAACGACTACGTCGCCAAGTTCACCGCCGAGGTCGACCGCACCCGCGTGCTCACCGCCGCGTCGGTGCTGCAACCCGCGCAGGTGACACTGCCCGTCACCGCCGAACCGCAGGAGGCGATCATCGCGATGCGTCACCACCAGACCGATCGCGCCCTGGTCACCGACGACGGCCGACTGTTGGGCTATCTCACCGACGACGACATCGCCACCATGCCCGACGACCCGCCGGATCTGCGGCCACTCGTGCGCACCGACTCGCTGGTCCGGGTCAACGCTTCGACCCCGATCGCGGAATTGTTCGCTCCGTCAGCACAATCCGTGGTCCCGCTGGTGGTGACCGACGACGACGGCCGGTTGCGCGGGGTGATCCCGCGGACCAGCCTGCTGGCTGCGCTCGCCCCGCGTGAGGAGGACAACGCATGAGCTTCGTCAACCCGCGCATCCACGTCGGCGACGCCATCGAGTCCGCCTTCAATTGGCTGACCGACCATGCCGGTTGGCTGTTCGACGCCATCAAGACGGTGATCACCGGTCTCTACAATGCGTTCAACACGGTGTTGTCGAGTCCACCGTACTACGTGATGATCGTGATCTTCGCGGCGCTCGCGTTGCTGGCCGCCGGGTGGCGGCAGGGGTGGAAGCTCGCGATCTTCGCGGTGATCGGCTTCTACTTCATCCGCGCCTTCGACCAGTGGGTCAACGCGATGAACACCATTGCACTGGTGCTGGTCTCGGTGATCATCGCGCTGATCATCGCGTTGCCCATCGGTATCCTCGCCGCCCGCAGCCGGGTGGTCTCGTCGATCGTGCGCCCCGTTCTCGACCTGATGCAGACGCTGCCCGGGCTGGTCTATCTGGTCCCGGTGATCATCGTGTTCGGCATCGGCCCCACTCCGGGTGTGGTGTCGACGCTGATCTTCGCCATGCCCCCGGGTATCCGGTTGACCGAGTTGGCGATCCGTCAGGTCGATCCCGAAGTGGTCGAGGCCGGACAGGCTTTCGGCTCCAGCCCGGCCCGCATCCTCGGCCAGATCCAGATCCCGTTGGCCATGCCCACGATCATGGCAGGTATCAATCAGGTCATCATGCTGGCACTGTCGATGGTCGTCATCGCCGGGTTCGCCGGTGCCGGCGGGCTCGGCGGCCAGGTCAACGAGGCGTTGCAGACGCTCAACCTCTCACTCGGTTCCGAAGCCGGTCTGGCCGTGGTGATCATCGCCGTCTACCTCGACCGGCTGAGTTCGGCGATCGGTAACCGCGGCCGCGTCGCACAACTCTGAACACCCGAGACCGTGAAGTAGTGAAGTGAAGTAGGGAAAGAGGGTAGGTAGAGATGAGAAAGATGACGAGAAAGCTCGGGGTGCTCGCCGCCGCGGTGACAGTCGGCGCGCTGGCGCTGAGTGGCTGTGGTGCGTCGAACTCGAACTCCGACAGCGGCTCCGGCGGCACCACCAGCGCCACCAACGATCTCGCGTCGAAGTACGCGAATTGCTCGCTGACGCAGGGCAAGGCACCCGCGGGCAGCCTCGGCGCCGGCAACGACACCAACGTCACCATCGGTGCGTTCAGCGGATGGGACGAGTCGACGGCCACCGCCTACCTGATGAAGAACATCCTGCAACGCAACGGCTACACCGCCGACGTCAAAACCCTCGACGCGGCAGCCGCTTTCACCGCGGCGTCCAAGGGTGACGTCGACGTGCTCACCGATGTGTGGTTGCCGAGCACGCACAAAACCTACATCGACCGCTACGGCGACCAGCTCGAACCGCTCGGCTGCTGGTACGACAACGCGAAACTGACCATCGCCGTCAACGATTCGTCGCCCGCGCAGTCGATCGGCGACCTGAAATCGATGGCGTCGCAGTACAACAACACCCTCGTCGGCATCGAGCCCGGCGCCGGTGAGACCGCGATCGTCAAGGACAAGGTGATCCCGGCGTACGGTCTGCAGGATCTCACCTTCACCACCTCGTCCACCGCGGCGATGCTCGCCTCGATCCGCAAGGCCGAAGCCGACAACACCAACGTCGCGGTCACCCTGTGGAAGCCCCATTGGGCGTACTCCGCGTTCAAGATCCGTGACCTGCAGGACCCGAAGGGCGCGCTCGGCGGCAAGGAAGGCCTGTGGAACTTCGCCACCAAGGGCTTCGGTGAGAAGGCACCCAAGGCCGCGCAGCTGTTCAAGAATCTCGTCGTCCCCGACGCCGACCTGTCGGAGCTGGAAAATCTGATGACCCAGAAGTACGGCGGCAACAATCCCGACGGCGCGGTGACCGAATGGTTGTCCACGCATCCGCAATTCGAGAGCCAGATCGTGGCCGCCCAGCTCGGCTGAGCACACCGACCGATCGACGAGCGCGCCCCCGGCCGATGGTTGGGGGCGCGCTCGTGCCCAATCCGCAACCTGTCTGCCAGGCAATCCTCACGATGTCGTCAGCGGCTCACCAGGCCGCAAGCGCATCGTGGATTCTGGTGAGCCACTTCCGTGCCCACCGACGTTCCACCGGCGTCTGCGGAGGTTGATCATGAGTGTGGTTGTCGGGCTTCATCTCCAATCCGACCACGTGCGCGTTGCGGTCATTCGCGACGCGTCTTCCGGCGGCCGAACGGCCACCGCCGACCGATCTGTCGGTTCCGTCCGGATCGACTCGCAGTACGCCTTCCCGGCCGCTCTGCGCTGGCCCGCGCACACCGCCGCAGCCCTGCCCGATCGGCGTCACGCCGATGCCACCTACCGCCACTTCGTCGACCATCTCGGTGATCCACGTCCGCTGAGCGCACCCGGCGGTCCGGACCGTCTCGCCGACGACCTCGCCGCCCGGCTGCTCGTCGTCCTGGTCGCGCACCTCGAGGCCACCGTCGGCGAACATGTCGCACGGCTGCTCATCGCGCACCCGACCTATTGGACCGTCCCGCAGGTATCGCTGTTCCACCGCAGTCTCGTTGATGCCGGACTCGCCGACCATCGGGCGCTGCTGCTCGTTCCCGACACCGACGCCGCGCTCGAATGGGTGGACCACTGCGACGGTCTCGACCGGGCGCATGGCGTGACCGTCTGCGATGTGCGCGACGACAGCGCCGTGGTCGCCCATGCGCGTCGGCCACGCTCGGGACATCTGACGACCATCACCGCGCACCGCTTTCCCGGGTTGGGGGTGTGCCACCTCGACGACCGTCTCGAGCATCGGGTCCTGGCGAAGGCGGCGCTGGCCGGGCACCCGGTGCCGCCGCATCCGACGCTACTCGCCCAGGTGCGAGCGCACTGCGCGGAAGTCCGAACCACGTTGCGCACCATGTCGACCCGCATGGAGGTCGTCACACCAGGTGTCCGCGGACTCGAGCAGCACGGTGTGACGCTCACCCTCGACGACCTCTACGGCCTCGCCGGCCCGCAGGCGGCGGAGATCGTGCGCGCCCTGCAGCGCTGCGGCGACACCGATCCCGGCCCCGACCACGTCGTGCTCATCGGCACCGCCCCGACGTTCCCGCTGCTCGCCGACAGCGTGGCCGCCCGGTTCGACTGTCCCGTCGTCATCCCCGCCGACGCCGAGTTCGTCTGTGCGCGAGGCGCAGCGCTGCTTGCCGCCACCTCGACGGTGGTGACCCCGATGACGCAGGCGTGAGGAGTACCACCCTCGCCTGAGCCCGGTTCCCGCCGCAAATGCACGTCACCCAGTAGCGTTGGCGTCGTGCAGAACACGGTGCATCTGATTGCGTACGCGGATCGGTTCGGTGGCAGCCTCGCCGGACTCACCGCACTCTTGCGAGGCCCCTTCGACGGTGTGTTCGGCGGCGTCCATGTGTTGCCGTTCTTCACCCCGTTCGACGGTGCCGACGCCGGATTCGATCCCGTCGACCACACCCGCGTCGATCCCCGCCTGGGGAGCTGGGCCGACATCACCGACCTCGCGACCACGCACGAGGTGATGGCCGATCAGATCATCAACCACGTGTCGGCGGACTCGGCACAGTTTCGTGACGTCGTCGCCCACGGCGACGAGTCGGACTATGCGCCAATGTTTCTCACCCTGTCGTCGGTGTTCCCGAACGGCGCCACCGAGGACCAACTGACGGCCATCTACCGGCCGCGGCCCGGGTTGCCGTTCACGGCCATCGCGCTCGGCGGGCGTGTGCGGTACGTGTGGACCACCTTCACCGCCGCCCAGATCGACATCGACGTGCGGTCGGCGCCCGGCCGGGCTTACCTCGACTCGATCCTCGACGCGGCCACCGATGCCGGGGTGAGCGCGCTACGTCTCGACGCCGTCGGGTATGCGATCAAGACACCGGGAACCTCGTGTTTCATGACACCCGAGACCATCGCCTTCATCGACGAGTTCGCGGCGAAGGCGCACACGCGCGGCGTCGAGGTCCTCGTCGAGGTGCACTCGCATTTCGCGCGGCAGATCGCCATCGCGCGCTCGGTCGACCGCGTCTACGACTTCGCTCTGCCCGCATTGGTGTTGCATACCCTCTACACCGCCGATGCGCAGGCGCTGGTGCGTTGGCTGCAGATCCGTCCCGACAACGCCGTCACCGTGCTCGACACCCATGACGGCATCGGGGTCGTCGACGTCGGGCCCGACCCGGTCGAGGGGCCTGGGCTACTCACCCCCGTGCAGGTTCACGAGCTCGTCGAGGAGATCCACCGTCGCACCGGCGGGACCAGCCGCCTTGCGACGGGCACATCGGCTGCGAATGTCGATATCTATCAGGTGAATTCGACGTTCTACGATGCTCTCGGCCGTGACGACGAGCGCTATCTGAGCGCCCGCGCGCTGCAGTTGTTCGTGCCGGGCATCCCGCAGGTCTACTACGTCGGGCTGCTGGCCGGCGGCAACGACATGGAGTTGCTCGATCGGACCGGCGTCGGCCGCGACATCAATCGTCACCACTACACGCATGCCGAGATCGCCGAGGACCTCCGCCGCCCGGTGGTCGGGGCGCTGCTGGCGTTGTGCCGGTTCCGCAACACCCATCCGGCGTTCGACGGGCCGTGTGAGACCACACTCGCCGACGGGCATCTGCGGTTGCTGCGGCGCGGACGTGCGGTGGCGGGGGCATGGGCGCGCGCCGACATCGATCTCGCGACCGGTGTCACCCAGGTGGCCTGGGGCGACGGCGAGCGCGAGTGGTCGGCGCCCGTCGCCGAGCTCGCGAGCAGGTGGGGCGTGTCGTCCGAGGTGAGCTGACGCCGGCCGTTCCGAAAGTGTCGTACCCCTGCCCTATCGTCATCGGTGAAGGGAACGTCCCCTTCGCGACCGGAGGGAGAAACGATGCGCACCAACGATTTCGATGCATCCATCGACGACGCCTGGCAGGAGTTCCGCACCGAACTCGCCGCATTCCTCCGTGAGCTGACCGCCGCCGATCTCACCTGGATCGAACAGGACCCCAGCATCCCGGAGGGCCCGCACGGCCGGATCGACATCCGGTACACGCGGGCACATCGGGTGCGGTTGACGCTGGACCCGCTCACCCTGCACACCTCCGTCGACTGCTACCGAATCCAGATCGGGCAGCTGCGCGCACTCGGCTGGCGCCGGCTGGCCGGCGGTACCTACATCCTCGAGGGCGGACATGCCCGCGCCGACGAGATGGCCGCTGCCATCGTCAACACCTTCCGACAGGTGTGGGAGACGGTGCATCCGACTTTCCTGCGCGCACCGTTTCTCGCCGACGAGCCGCCCCGCGTCGAGCCCACGCTGCGCGCCGGGGTCGTCCCACACGGTCCGGAGCATCTGCGCGCCCTTGTCGTCTCGATGCTCGAGGAGGTCACCGGCCAGCGCATCGAGGTCGACGACGACGGAGACGTGGTGTTGCCGACCGAGCCACCGTCGTGGTTGCGGGTGCACGAGGATCTCCCGCGGCTGGTGGCGTTCGCGATGCTCACCGATTCCGTCTCCGATCCCCTCGTCGCGGCGCCCTACATCGCGGCGCAACCGACCTCGCGCGACGGTATCCGGGTGATGCTGCGTCAACGGCAGGTGTTCGCGCACCGCGTCATCGACGTCACCGTGTTCTCCGGCGACAACCTGGCCGGCCTGGCCGACTGGTTCGGCTTCATCGACGACGACGTGCCGCGCATCGTCGCGCGTGTGCGTGCAGGCGCCGATACCGTTGGTGTGGAAGCGAATTCGCCGGCGGAAGCCGAGGATTCGGATCCGCTGCCGGACACCCTGCTGGCGGTGCTGCAACTCGACACCGACAACGCAGTGCTCAGTCCCCGCGAGATCGCCCAGATCTGCGGGTACGACCGTTCGGAGATGCTGCAGTTGATCCGCACGTGTGAGGAGCAGTATCTGTCGTGGGCGCAGTCCGCCGAGGAGGCCGATGATCCGGAGGAGGCGCAGGCGTGCCGCCACGAGGAGCAGGGCTGGCGGGTGACCACCGACAAGTTCCGTGCCGCCCTGCGGGTGGTGGTCCTGCCCGACGACGAGCCGCGGCCGCGGATGCGTCCGGCTGGGTGAGGGCAGGCCTCTCCTTATTCTCACTTAGCGGATAAGTGAGGGTATGGTGGGGCATGCTCTCAGTTATTTCGTTCAGATAGGTGAACGTCGCGAATGTGGCCGGCCATCGACTACGAGTACCTTGACTGGACACCGACAATTCCGGCCGAGTTGCTCACGCGTGCGCAGCGGGACCGTCATCGCGGACCCTACCGCGCCGCCGTCGTGCCGCTCATCGCCGACAAGACTCCGGCTGTCCCGGCGCCGCTGGCGACACTGGTATCCGAGGCAAGTGCGATGATCGCCCGTTTCGACGCCGAGTTCGGCAGCGAGATAGCGTCGTTCGCCACCATCCTGCTCCGCTCCGAGTCTGCCTCGTCATCCCAGATCGAAAACCTCTCGTCCGGCGCAAAACAGATAGCCCTCGCACAGCTCGGGAGCACCGAGAAGCGCAACGCGACCGCCATCGTCGGCAACGTCGCTGCGATGAGCGCGGCGATTGCGCTGGCCGACCGATTGGACGCCGACACCATTCTTGCCATGCATCGCGCATTGCTCGAGAACCACGATCCGGCGATCGCCGGCGCCTGGCGCACCGGTCAGGTATGGATCGGTGGCTCGGGAGTGGGTCCACACGGCGCCGACTTCGTAGCACCCGCCGCGCGATACGTGCCCCAACTCATCGATGATCTGCTGATTTTCGCGCGCCGCACAGATCTGCCGCCACTGCTCGCCACCGCAATCGCACATGCCCAGTTCGAGACGATCCACCCCTTTCCGGACGGGAACGGACGCACCGGTCGGGCGCTGGTGCAGTCCATGTTTCGCCACCACGGAATGACCCACACCGTCACGATTCCGGTCTCGGCAGGACTACTCGCCGACACCGGACACTATTTCGCCACCCTCGATGCGTATCGCGAAGGCGATGTCGTCCCCATCATCGAGACGATGGCCAACGCAGCGATGTCTGCGATCGCGCAAGCAACCGACCTGGTGTCGGAGCTTCGGCGAATCCGCAGTCACTGGAGCGATATCGTCCGGGTTCGTGGTGGGTCATCGGCTCAACGGCTTCTCGATGTTGTTCTGCGCCAACCGGTCGTGGACACCAAGACGGTGGCCGGCGAGCTCGGCATCTTGCCGGCAAATGCCGGCCGGGCCATCGCCCCGCTCGTGGAGGCCGGTGTCCTGGTGGAATTCACCGGCTTCCGGCGTAACCGGATGTGGCAAGCCGTCGAGGTGACAGCAGCACTCGATGACTTCGCGGCGCGGGCGATGCGCCGCCGCCTGCCGTAATGCTGCGAGTACCTTGCGGCGACCACTACTTCTTCTTCGTCAGCGACGACTCCTTGTGTGCGGCTTTCGCTCCGGTCTTGTCGGATTCGACGATCCAGTAGGGCTCGACATCGGACGCGTTGAACTTCTGGCCCTCGAACGTGAACGGGGAGGTGCGTTTCTCGCGAGCCGCGCCATGGGTGGTGCCCTGCGAGGTGTTCCATTCGACGGTGTCGTTGGTGGTGATGGACATGAGCCGAGGATGGTCCGCTCATCGGGCGCCGTCACCGGAGAGGCTGAGGTTGATGCGCAGACGACACCCCGGCGAGCACGTGGTCACGCGCCGGTCACGTCAGGCGGAAGTCCGCGGCCACCTCGGCGGCTCGGTGCAGTTGCTCGGGGTCGGCGCTGGTGGGAATCAGCTGGACCTCGTCGGTTCCGATGTCGGCGAACGCCGACAGCACTGTCCGCAACTCGTCCTCGGTCCCAGTCCAGCCGGTGGTCGGGGCCATCGCGTCGACGAACTCCGACGGTATCCAGTTCATGTAGCGACGCAGGTGCCGGTGGATCTGCGCGCGCGACGCGTCACCGTCGCCGAAGGCGAACCAGAACGAGGTGGCCAGGTGCGGAGGCGGCCGCCCCGCGTCGGCCCACGCGGTACGTGCGATGTCGAAGAGTTCGCGTTGCTGCGTAAGATCGAGGTCGAGGGTCACCCCGGCGACACCGGACGCCCAGGCGGCGGCGCTGCGGATGGTGGCCGGACCCGTTGTCCCGACGTGCAATTCGGGACCGCCGGCCTGGACGGGCGACGGCCCGACCGGTCGGGTGGCGCCGGTGAGGTTCTCCCCCGCCCACACCCGGCGCATGATCTGGGCACGTTCACCGAGGACGCGCATACGTTGATTGGCGAGGTCGGCGCCGACGGCGCGATAGTCCTCGTGGCGGCCGCCGATACCCAGGCCCACGGTGAGCCGGCCGCCGCTGAGCATGTCGCCGGTGGCCAGTGCCTTGGCCAGCATGACCGGGTCGTGCAGTTGCGGGACGACGACCGTGGTCACCAGCCGTACGCGGCTCGTCCAGGCGGCGAGTGCGCCGAGCAGCGTCAGGGTGTCGGGGTTGTCGAAGGCGATTCGCTCACCCCAGCACAGTGACGAGAACGGTCCGTCGTCGATGGCCGTGGCCCAGGACCGCAAGACGTCGGCGTCTAAGTCGGGCTCCATCACGGGCAGCGTCATTCCGATGCGCACGAGAGGGATCGTGACACGGCCGACTCCTCTGCTCGCCTGTTTTCAGTCATTGCCGTGGGTAGCGAGCGACCGCGACCTGGGGTTTTGCCAAATCTCTACTTTCGAAATGACTGAAAACAGGCGAGAACGACCGACAGTGGGGTGCGGCGGCATCCGTTGCAGCCGAAGTGACGCCATGTGCGACAGTCCTCGATATGGATTCGTGGACCGCTGCCGCCCTGAACACCGCCGACACGTGCTGGACCGGCATGGTCGGTGTGCTCGAGGAACTCACCGACTCCGGGGTTCACCGACGGCTCCCCGTCGACGGGTCGAACTCGCCGTATGCGGTGGCCCACCACTGCGTGGAGATGACGCGATGGTGGCTCGGAACCTTCGGGTGCGGTCTCGCTCTGCCGCGGGATCGGGCCGCGGAGTTCGAGGCGACCGGCTCGCTCCCCGATCTTCTCGCACGTATCCGAAGTACCCGCACCGACATGATCACGTGGACCGAACAGATCCTTCGCGACGGCATCGCCGCTCGGGATGCGACAGGCACGACAGCCGACGTCGACCTCGCGACCGTCTCACCGCAGTGGGTGATCATGCACGTGGTGCACGAACTCGCCCAGCATCTCGGTCAGATGCAGGTCACGCGGGATGTGTTGCGGGCCTGAGGCCGTCGGCCCTGAGGCTCCTCGCCTTACTCGGCGTCCTCGTCCAACTTCCCGGACAGACGCAGGACCCCTCGCAACAGCGCACTGTGGTCCAGGCCTCCGTCGCCGTTGGCGCGAGCCGAGGCCATCAGCGTCGCCACGAGTGACCCGACCGGGGTGACCACACCGGCATCGCGGGCTGCGGCCGTGACGATCCCGAGGTCCTTGTGGTGCAGTTCGATCCGACCGCCCGGCGCGAAGTCGCGCTCGATCATGCGGTGCGCCTTGTGGTTGAGGACGGTGGAGCCGGCAAGGCCGCCGGCGAGAACGCCGACGGCGGCGGAGGTGTCGACTTGGTGGGCTTCGAGGAAGACCACCGCCTCGGCGAGTGCCTGGATGTTCGCGGCGACGATGAGCTGGTTGGCCGCCTTCACGATCTGGCCTCTGCCACTCGGCCCGACGTGGGCGATGGTGTCACCGACCGCGTCGAGGACCGGCAGTGCGCGCTCGTAGGCGTCGTCGTTGCCGCCGACCATGATCGACAGGCTACCGGCGACCGCGCCCTCCTGCCCGCCCGACACCGGGGCGTCGAGGAACGAACAGCCTTGTGCTGCCGCTGTTTCGGCCATGCGGATCGCGGTCGCGGGATCGATGGTGGAGAAGTCGACGATCACGGCGCCCGGCGCGGCGTGGGCGAAGACCCCGTCGGGGCCGGTGAGGACCTCCTCGACGTCGGCAGACGCCGGGACGTTGAGTGCGACGAACTCGGCGCCGGTGACGGCCGCGGCGATCGACTCGGCGGCGTCACCGCCGGCTGCGATGAGGTCGGCGGCCTTGGCCGGGGTCCGGTTGTAGCCGACGACGGTGTGACCGGCACGGACCAGGTTGATGGCCATCGGGCTGCCCATCACGCCGAGTCCGATGAATCCTATGGTCGCCATACGGTTTCCTCCATCGCTTCCTCCGTCACCTCACCGTCTCTGCGTTACCGAAATGCGGGAAAGTCCGGCACCCAGTCGAAGGTATCGGAACGGGTGTGTGTGTACTCCAGGCTGATCCATCCCGGATAGCCGCGGGCGGCGAGCGCGGCCAGTGGTCGGGACAGGTCCAGGCTGCCGGTGCCGGGTTCACCGCGGCCCGGGACGTCGGCGATCTGAACATGGCCGATCCGGTCGGCGACGGTGTCGATCACCACGTCGAGGTTCTCGCCGTTGACCGCAAGATGGTAGAGGTCTGCCAGCAGTGCCGCGTTGTCGACGCCGCGGTCGCTGGCGAGTCTGTCGCAGACGTCGATCGCGTGCGCGGCCTGGGTCAGCGGATAGGTGGGTATGGCACTGAGGGGTTCGAGGAGGATGCCGGCACCGATGATCGCGGCCGCGTGGGCGGCAAACGCGAGGTTCTCGACGGCAAGATCGTCCTGGACCTCGACGGCCAGATCGTCGATGCGGTTGCCGTACAGCGCATTGAAGCCGACGACACCGAGTCGAGCTCCGATGCCGATCGCGACGTCGACGCTGTCACGGAACTCGGCGCCGGTGGCCGGGTGCGACAGCAGTCCACGGTCACCTGCCGACAGATCCCCGGCGGCGAAGTTCAGATGTGTGAGGCGCACCCCGGCGTCCTCGACCGCGCTGACGAAGGCGTCGACGTCACGGTCGGCGGGGACGGCGGCGGCGAACGGCCACCAGAACTCGACGGCGTCGAATCCGGCGTCGCGCGCGGCCTGCGGCCGGTACAGCAGCGGCAGGTCGGTGAGCAGGATCGAACAGTTCAGCGTGATCCGTGAGGTGTCCACCACCCCATCTTCCCCGTGTCCGGCGCCAGGGTGTGGACGGGGCACCGCGGGACGGGACACAGCCGCCGATCAGCAGATGCGCGGCAGTTGTTCGCCGAGGTCACGTTCGATGACCCGCGTCGTACCGAAGGCGGTGCGGCCCACGACCATTCCAGGGTGCGCGGCGACCACCCGGCCGATCACGGTCGCGCCCTGCCCCTCCGGGCGGGCATGCATGGCAGCCACCACCGCGTCGGCGTCGTCTGCGGCGACCACGGCGATCATCTTGCCCTCGTTGGCGATCTGCAGCGGATCGAGTCCGAGGAAACCGCACGCCGATGCGACCGCTTCGGGGACCGGGATCCGGGATTCGTCGAGTTCGATTCCGACGCCGGCGGCTGCGGCGAGTTCGGTGGTCGCGGCGACCACCCCGCCGCGTGTCGGATCACGCAGCGCGTGCACGTCACCGGCGGCCAGCGCGTCACGGACGAGATAACACAGGGCGGCACTGTCGGATACAACGGGAGACCCGAAGTCGATACCCTCCCGAACGCTGAGGATCGCGACACCGTGCTCACCGATCGGCCCCGACACGATGACCACATCGTCGGGCCGGATGCGTTCCGGCGACACGTCGACGCCGGCGGGGACGACCCCGACACCCGCGGTGTTCACGAACAACTGATCGGCCGATCCGCGGCC
Organism: Gordonia sp. YC-XJ4; assembly: GCF_059511865.1. Classification (NCBI taxonomy): domain Bacteria; kingdom Bacillati; phylum Actinomycetota; class Actinomycetes; order Mycobacteriales; family Gordoniaceae; genus Gordonia; species Gordonia sp. YC-XJ4. The sequence goes on along the minus strand of NZ_CM183447.1, from coordinate 140,169 downwards.
GACGACCTTGGTGTCGCCGGTCTCGACGCGTACGCCCGCGAGACGTGCGGCGGCGCCCATCGCCTCCACCACCGGCCCGAGTACCGAGAGTTCGAGTCCTTCCTCGAGGATGAACCCGGCGCTGAGCGCCAGCGGCATGGCTCCGCTACAGGCGAGGTCGTTGACGGTGCCGTTGACCGCGAGGTCGCCGATGCAGCCGCCGGGAAAGAACAGTGGTTGCACCACATAGGAATCCGTCGTGAAGGCGATGCGGCCGCCGTCGACGGGCAGCACCGCCGAGTCGCGGGCGGGACCGTGACGTCCGCCGAAGGCGGGCACGAAGAGGTTCTCGATGAGTTCTTCGGAGAGGATGCCGCCGCCACCGTGGCCGAGTACGATCCGCTCGGTGTCGCGCAACGGCAGTGGGCACGACCAGGATTCGGGATCGATGGTCGCCGGCGACTCAGACATGCGCCGCACCCGTCGTGTCGAGGGACAGCCGCCGGAAATGGTAGTAGGCGGCGCACGCTCCCTCGCTGGACACCATCGTCGCCCCCAGCGGTGTGCGCGGTGTGCACAGGGTGCCGAACGCCGGGCACTCGTTCGGTTTGAGCAACCCCTGCAACACTTCTCCGGCGTGGCAGTCGGCCGACTCCTCGACCGTCACCTCGCCGACGCCGAAGCGCACCTCGGCGTCAAACTGTGCGTATCGGCGCGACAGCTTCCAGCCGGACTGCGGGATCATCCCGATGCCACGCCATTGCCGGTCGGTCACCTCGAACACGTCGGCCAGGATCTCTTGGGCCACACCGTTACCGGCCGGACTGACCGCGCGCTGGTAGGCGTTGCGCAGCGCGGGGGTTCCCGATTCGAGGAGGTCGACGGCTTGCCGCACCCCTTCGAGGAGATCAAGGGGTTCGAAGCCGGTGACGACGATCGGCACCTGGTAGCGCTCCACGAGCGGGCCGTACTCGCTCATGCCCATCACGGTGCAGACGTGTCCGGCGGCGAGGAAGGCCTGCACGCGATTGGTCGGCGACGACAGGATCGCGGTCATCGCCGGGGGCACCAGCACGTGCGAGACCAGCATCGAGAAGTTCACCAGCCCGAGTCGCTGGGCGTGCAGCACCGACATCGCGTTGGCTGGGGCGGTCGTCTCGAAGCCGACGCCGAAGAACACCACCTCCTTGTCGGGGTTGTCGGCGGCGATGCGGACGGCGTCGAGCGGTGAATACACCACGCGCACATCGCCTCCGCGTGCCCGCACCGAGAACAGGTCCTCGTGGCTGCCGGGGACGCGCAGCATGTCGCCGAACGAACAGAAGATGACCTCCTCGCGGCCGGCGATCTGCAGGGCGCGGTCGATCATCTCCAAGGGGGTGACACATACCGGGCAGCCGGGACCGTGGATGAATTCGACGACGTCGTCGAGTAGTTGGTCGATGCCGTTGCGGATGATGGAATGGGTTTGTCCGCCACACACTTCCATGAGCGTCCAGCGGGTGGTGGCGCGGTCACGGATCTGGCGGACCAGGGCGCGGGCGGCCGTCGGATCACGGAACTCGTCGAGATACTTCATGCGCTCGTCCCTTCGTCGACGGGCTCGGACCCGAGTTCTTCGTCGAGGATGCCGAGTTCGTCGAACATCCGCAGTGTCTCGTTGGCGGACTCCTCATCGAGCCGGGTGATGGCGAAACCGGCGTGGACGATCGTGTATTCGCCGATCTGCATGTCGGGCAGATACGCCAGGCAGACGGTTTTGCTCGTCCCGGAGAAGTCGACGGTCGACATGCGGGTGCCCGCCTCCTCCCAGATGTGGGTCACCCGGCCGGGAATTCCCAAACACATGGCTACTCCGCTCTTTTCGTCGCTGTTCCGGATGCGCCGACGACGCCCGGGATGTCGGTCTGTACGGGCCGTTCGTTCGCCGGCCCGGAACGCAGCGTCGCCGCCGCGATACACGCCTGCCCCAGTGCCAGGCCCCCGTCGCCCGCGGGGACCACGCGATGGGCGAGCGCACGCAGGCCGGCCTGCTCGACTCCGTCGGACACCCCTTGGCGTAGAGCGTTGTTGACGAACACCCCGCCGCTGAGGCCGACGATCCTGATGTCGAGTGCGCGCGCCGACCGTACGCATCGCGTGACGAGCGCGTCGATCACCCAGTGCTGGAACGACGCCGCGAGATCGGCGGTCGGGCGCCCGGTGCGCAGGCCGTCGACCAGCCCGGCGATCAGGTGCCGGTAGTCGATGATCGCGTCATCCGCCTCCGACCTGGCGGGGGCGAACGAGGCGGGGGCGAACGAGTCGGGAGTTCCTGTACGCGCGCAGGTTTCGAGCTCGACGGCCGCCTGACCCTCATAGGTGGGATGGATACAGATCCCCAAGAGTGCGGCCACCGCATCGAACAGCCGGCCCAGACTGGTCGTGACCGGGCAGCCGATGCCCGAACGTCGTTGCTGCGCGAGGATGCGACAGGCCGCATCACCGAGCGCGCGGGCCGGTGCGAGATCGTCGATGTCGGTGATTCCGCTGCGCCACAGCAGGTCCAGGGCGGTGCGTGAGGGGTCGCGGACCGCGTTGTCGCCGCCGGGGAGGGCGAACTCGGCCAGGTGCGCCACCCGGGTGAAGGTGCTGACGTCATGTCCGAGCGCAAGGAGTTCGCCACCCCAGATGACGCCATCGGTCCCGTATCCGGTTCCGTCACAACACCAGACGAGCGCCGGGGTGCCGAGCAGCTCGTGCTCGGCCAGCAGCGACACCGCATGCGCGTGATGGTGCTGCACCTCGACGACCGGGCGGCCGGCGGCGTGGCGGCTCGCCCAGGAGGTGGTGGCGTATCCCGGATGCATGTCGCAGGCGATCGCGCCCGCACTGATACCGGTCATGGTCTGGAGGTGGTCGAGTGCGTCGGTGAACGAACGCTGGGTGCGCGGGTCGGCGAAGTCCCCGAGATGCGACGACATGTGGCCACCGTCGTGCGTGGCGAGCAGACAGAAGGTGGTCTTGAGGTCGCCGCCGGTGGCGACGATCGGCATCGGGGCGTCGGCGGCGGGCACCGGCATCGGCGCGTACCCGCGGGACCGACGTACCGGCACCGGCCCGTCGCAGGCGATCCGGATGACCGAGTCCTCGCACGGCACGTGGATCGGGCGGTCATGGGTGAGAACGGCGGCGGCGATCCCGGCCAGCCGGTCGTCGATGTCGTCGTCGCGGTACAGGATGGGTGAGCCGCTGGTGTTGGCGGAGGTCATCACCAGCGGGATCGCGCCCATCGCGTCGAACAGCAGGTGATGCACCGGGGTATAGGCCAGCAGCACACCGAGTTCGGCGAGTCGGGGCGCAACGCCCGGTGCCACCGCACCCACCCGCGGTGCCACGACGATCGGTGCCTGCGGTGACGCGAGCGCAGAACGTGTCGCATCGGTCAGCTCGATCAGTGTTGCCGCGTGGTCGAGGTCGGCGGCCATCACCGCGAGCGGCTTGTCGGGACGGTGTTTGCGGTCGCGCAGCGTGGCGACGGGCTCGTGCCGATCGGCGCGACAAGCCAGGTGGAATCCGCCGATCCCCTTGATCGCCACGATCTGCCCGTCGTGCAGCGCCTGCGCGGCCGCGTCGATCGGGTCGGCTACGGCGGCGCCGACGAACCGTGCGCCGTCGGCACGACGGAACTCGAGGTGCGGACCGCAGTCCGGGCACGCGATGGTCTCGGCGTGGAATCGGCGGTCGAGCGGATTCTCGTATTCAGCCCGACAGGCCTTGCACATCGCGAAGTGCGCCATCCTCGTCGCCGCGCGATCGTAGGGCAGGTCGGTGATCACCGTGTAGCGCGGCCCGCAGTCGGTGCAGGTGATGAAGGGGTGCCGATGGCGGCGGTTGCCCGGGTCGCGCATCTCGGCCAGACAGGCTGCGCAGCAGGCGACATCGGCGGGTATCAGTGTGCGGCCGGTCCCGCCGGTGCGGCTGGTGGCGATGCGGAAGCCGTGGTCGTGGCGACACGGCAACGTCCGTGTGCGGACGGAGTCGATACGGGACAGCGGTGTGGGACCGGCACTGACCTCGTCGACGGCGCCCGACACCGCGTCGGCACTGCCCTCGAATTCGCAGCGCACCAAACCGGATTCGTTGCTGACCGTGCCGGACAGCCCGCGTCTCAGCGCGATCCGGGCAACAGCCGGCCGAAAGCCGACGCCCTGCACGACGCCACGCACCTCCACCTCGAGCCGCACCGTCATGACGTCATCTCCGGTGATGCCCTGTCCCACAGAATGATCCGGTTGTTCCCGGAGTCGGCGACGGCAATGGTGTCGCCGTGCCGGTGCAGTCCGTATGGCCAGCACAGGGTATCGGGAGCCACCGCGTCCCAACGGTTCTCACCGTTGGCGGCCATGGTCGGTTGGGCCAGGACCCCGTCGGCGCCGCCGATCACCCCGTCCAGGGCGCCGGCGAGCCAGTCGGGACGCTCCCAGAGCAGGAGGCGATTGTTGGCGGTGTCAGCGACGGCGAGTTGCCCGTCGGACGCGGTCACACCGTAGGGGAACCGCAGTCCCGCAGCGGTTTGCGGGGCGTAGGGGAATTCGCCGGTACCGGTGAAGTCGGATTGCCCGAGTACCAGGTCGGCGGACCGGTCGGCGACGACCGGCGTCCGCCAGCCGAGGACGCGGTGGTTGCCGGCGTCGGCGACGAGCAGATACCCGTCGACGCCGGTGATGGCGTGGGGCCACCGGAACGAGCAGGCGTCGGCCGGACCACCACGATTCTCCTCACGCCCCTGCGGATCGGACTGCCCGAGGACGACGTCGGCGGGCCGGTCCGGCGAGGTGGGTACACCGTCGAGCCAGCCGAGTACCCGTCGGTTCCCGGTGTCGGCGACCCAGAATCCGCCGTCGACGATCCCCGCACCGAACGGCCAGTAGAAGCTCGCGCCGTTCGGTGCGCCCCCACGGTTCGGTTCGACAGCCGAGAGATCGCGTTGTCCGAGAACGAGATCCGCGGGACGCGTCGCCGTGGGGACCTCCGAGTACACCAGCACGCGATGGTTCCACGCGTCGCAGACGATCAGGGCGCCGTCATGCACGAGCACCCCGGTCGGCAGATGCAGGCCGCGCTCGCTGCCGCGGCCGTCGTCGTTGGCGCCGTCGGAGGTCCATTCACTTTGTCCCAGCAGCACATCGGCGGGCTGGTGATCGGTGTCGGGAATGCCGTGCCAGAGGAGCAGTCGATGGTTTCCGGTGTCGGCGGCGATGAGGTGGTGCTCGTCGAGCCACACCCCACGCGGTGCGTAGAGGGTGTCGGCGGCCGGGGTCGCCGACGGCAGCGCCAGGCCGCCCGGGGCGGGTGCGCCGAGCCATCGCGCCGCGCGCCAGCCGTGCGCGTCGGCGATGTCGGCAGCGGGAGGCGCACCACCCGGGCGGGTGGTGCGCATCGACACCGTACGGGTCACCCGCGTGGTCGTACCCATACCCGGTTTCCGTCCTGCCGCAACGGCCGCTGCTCGAGTGCCGCACCCGGCACGCTCATGCACTCGCCGTCGGTGGCGTCGTAACACAGGGCGTGCCACGGGCAGGTCAAGGTGCCCTCGGTCTCGTCGATCAGTGCTTCGTCGAGCGGAAGGCCCTGGTGTGCGCACACATTGAGGTAGCTGTGTAAGGTGCCACCGATGTTGACGATGATCACCTCCGCGGACTCGCCGTGCTCGTCGGTGAGCGAACGGACGACGAGTTCACCCCGCGGTATCTCCGCCACCGCACCCGCGTCGACCCAGCCGGATTCGGCGGTGCGGACCGAGATCTCCCCCAGGGGGATGAATGCCGCCGACGATGTGGTCGCCGGTGCGGTGTCGAGTTCGACGGCGTCGATCGCCGGGACCGCCGACACGATCGCCTCGCTGACCGTGGTGCGCAGCGTCTGATCGGTCATCGAGCAACCGTTGCAGGAACCGCCGAGCCGGATGTAGGCGATGCGGTCGTCGACGCGGACCACCTCGGCCGAGCCGCCGTGTGCGGCGATCATCGGCTCGACAGCGGTGAGCGCCTGACGGGCCGCGGTCAGCGGGTCGGGCCGCAGCAGTCCGTGCACCATCATCGCCAGGTGCACCACCGGGTCGTCGACGAGCTCGAACAGTGCCTCCCGGGTGGTGTCGTCGTCGCGCAGGCGCCGGACGATGGCCGTCAGCGCGGCCTTGTTCAGCGCGTCGAGCGCTTCGCGCAATCCCTCGGCGACGGTACGGGATTCGGCGGGTAGCGCCGCGACCGCCGTGGCGGCGTCGTCGACGGCCTTGGCCAGCTCCTCCATGGTGGGCGACGCGGCGGGCGCCTGCGTCGGTCTCTCCTGCTGTGTGGTCATACGCCATACCCCTGTGCTCGATGGACAACCTCGGTCACCTTGGTGCGCAACAGATCCGCGAAGGCCATGCGGGCGGCGACGGCGAGAACCTCGGCGACAGTACCGTCGACGGCGATCGAGATCGGTCGCCGCGAGGTGGCCTCCAGGACGAAGCAGTGGCCCGCCGGGGTGTCGAGGCAGTGGTCGGCGAACACCGCATCGACGAACTGCGACAACCAGATTCCCTCCCCGTCCGGATCGGTGGCCAGTCGCTGCAGGGCGTTGTCGGTGCCGCCGCAGCGCTGCACGATCCGCTCGACGAAGGCCTCGGCCGCGGTGGCCGTCAACAGGTCGAACTGCAGGCGCTCATGGTTGTCCATCGTCGGCCTCCCCGGGGTCAAGGTCACCGACATCAAGGTCACCGGTATCTGGGTCACCGGGATCTGGGGCATTGCGGGTTCGGGCGCGGGCGATCTCGTCGAGCACCCCGCGCACCGACCGCACCATCTCGTCGGCGCCGAGGTCCTCGAACAGAAACCGCGCCTCGTGCAGGGCGGCGGTGGCCTCGGGGAACATCCCGAGGTGGGCCAGCGCATTTCCCTGATTCGCGAGCACCCGCGCATAGCCGGCGGGGTCGCGTGCCGGATCCCGCTCGGCGAGGACGTCGGCATACAGTTGCACGGCCTCCATCAGGTTCTGCTCCTGATGGGCGCTGGGCGCGTACACCAAAGCGTTGGCGAGGTTCACGCTGGTGGCCGCCCATTGCTCGGGGTGCTCGTCGCGGGTGTACACCGCCAGCGCCTTGCGCAGCGACTGGGTGGCCACCGCCACCCGCAGTTGATCCGACGCCGAGGTCAGCGGCATCGTCAGGTACACCGCAGCGAGATCGCGGTGGGCCGCGGCCCAGACCAGAGGTGCGTCGTCGGGGTCGACGATCTGCAGACAACTCTGGAACTCCGCGGCCGCATCGTTCATCGCGGTTCCGGTGTCGACGGCGTGCTCGTGCAGCACCTGCCCGAAGGCCAGGTGGAGTTCGGCGCGCGCGGTGGGCAGGTCGGCGTCGGCGAGGAGCCGCAGCGCCTCCCGGAGGTCGGTGATCGCCTCGGGGGCACGGCCGAGTTCGCGTAGCGCCTCGGCGCGCGCGGCCAGGCACAATGCCCGCAGCGCCGGAGCGTCGAAGGCCTCGATGATCGCGGCATCGAGTAGTTCTCGACGGCGTTCGGGCGCCTCGGCGTACCCGGCCTGCGCGGCGAGGATCAGGGCCCGGACCTCCGGCGGCGCTGCGGGATCCGGGTCGGGGACCTCGCCGCGGCCGAGATGGGCCAGCACCAGTTGCGCGTGACTGTGCCACCGTGGGTCGATGCGCGCGAGTAGTGCGTCGAGGTTCACCCGTTCGGGTGCGATGGTCGCCAGATTGCACCAGTCGAGTGGGTGGTCGGTCATCCGGGCGCGGGCGGTGAGCAGTTCGGTGGCCTCGTCGAGGCGGCCGTCGTAAGCGGCGCCGATGCCCGCGAGTTCGGGCGGCCAGCTCGCCGGCCGACGCCCGGCGGCGAGAGTGGCACGTAGGGAAGCGAATTCGTCGCCGGTGATCACCATCAGCCCGGCCGGGTAGGCGAACACCCCGAGCGGCTGCACATCGACGGTCGCCGACGGTGCCGCCGGGGCGAACTGCGCCCCGCCCGGAAGATGAGGCGCCCGGGCCGCATCGCCGGTGAGGACCTGCACACGAACCATTCAGCGCTCTCCTATCCGCACACGTGCGACGTGATGGTCGGCGTCCCATCGCAGGACGAACCGGCCCACCGGCGCCGTCCGACCCGCGTCGTCGAACACCTGTCGCACCACTGTGGCACGGTCCCCGCCGGCGGATCGCTGCTTCAGTAACAATCCGCCGGCGGAGGTGGACCGTAGCGGGTAGATCAGCAGGTCGTCGCCGTCGCAGCGTGCGGCGATCGAGTCGGTTGGAAAGAACCGGGCGGCGACGTCGGCGTCGACGAGAAGGCTTCCGGCATCGGTGAATTCGACCTCGGGCTCAGCCGGCTGAGGGGGTGAGGGGTACTCGGCGGTGATCAACTCGATGATCTGCTCGGCGGCCGCGGCAACCGGTGGGCGCAGGGGCTCCTCGGCGTCGAGGGCCACCGGCTCGAGGCTCTGCGCCTCGACGAGCAGCACCGTGATGTCGTCGGGGCACGTCTCGCCGAGCATCCAGCGCGCGAATCCGAGGGCGTGATCCCACCGGAACGAGTGCGTGTGGACCCCGGGGTCCGGCCCGATGTCGTCGAGTTCGGCTGCCGGAAGCCGGAACACGGTCCCCGGCGGCTGTCCGGTGCGGGCGGCATCGACGATGATCACCCGCCGGGCCCCGCGCAGCGCGAACGCCACATCCATCCCGGCCGTGCCGCCGTCGACCAGCCGCACCCCGTCAACCACACCGTGGCGATCCCACAATCGCCGGATCACCAACGGCCCCACCGCGTCGTCGCCGCGAATCAGGTTTCCGCATCCGACGACGACGAGGTCGGCCGGCTCGGGTGGATGCGGGTCGTCGGCGAGCAAATCGCTCGGGGCGGGCGGCACCGACCCGGGCTGGGTGGACGAGGCGGGAGTCGAGGCCATCAGAGCATCGAGTTCACGACGAACTTCGACATCTCCTTGCCGGACTTGGCATCGTAGGCGTGGACGGTGCACACCAGACAGGAGTCGAAGGATCGGGCGACGTGACCGAGTTCGACGGGATCGTTGATGTCGTGGATCGGCGTGCCGATGAGCGCCTGCTCGATCGGTCCGAGGACGCCATCCTTGTCGCGGGGTCCGATGTTCCACGCCGTCGGCGTGACCACCTGATAATTGGCGATCTTGCCCTTGTCGAGGACGATCCAGTCCGACAACGAGCCCCGAGCGGCCTCGGTGGAGCCGAATCCCTTGCCGGACTCCGGTTCCACAGGCTTCTGGTAGAAGCTCTCCTGCAGGTCGAGATCGTCGAGCCACTGCCTGGCCCACCGGAAGTATTTGGGCGCCTCGTGCATTCGCGCGAGCTGCCGGACGAACACGCTCGGCCCGATCTTGTCGATCATGTCCTTGAACAGCGGGTCGAAGTCCTGATGGGGCCCACCGCCGGGTGCCGACGCCGCGATGCGCCTCGCCAGTGGCCCCGCCTCCAGCGGGATACCGGTGCCGCTGCCGTTGAGGTCGTATCGGGGCGATTTCGCAAACGAGTACTTGCCCTTGGCCTTTCCGCGTTCGGGGTCGATCGGGTCGGTTTCACCCTCCCACGGATGCAGCGCCCGGTCGCCGTTGTAGAACGAGTGGGTGACGTCTTCGGCGACCTTGAGGTGGTCGAAGTCGTAGTAGTGGCCGTCGGCGTAGATCCCGGACCGGTTGATCAACGCGTCGTTGCGGCCCTCGACCGTCGGATGGTCATACAGGGACGGTTCGAAGTACGTGCCGGTGGCGATGTAGTTGCCGACACCGGCTCCGTAGGAATGCAATCCGATGTCGAGGCAGTAGCGGATGAAGAATCCGCAGTCGGAGTCGTGCTGGGATTCGTTCTCGTCGACCCAGGCCAGCACATCGGCCCAGGTACGGTTCTCCAACCAGCGGTCCACACTGCAACCGAGCCAATACTTCTCGAGCCAGTTGTCCTTCCAGTGCTCGAGGATGGCGATGGAGCGGGTGACGTCGGCCAGCGTCGGGGCGCACATCACGCCGCCGGGCACCATGAACGACGAGTGCGGCCACTGCCCGCCGAAGATGGCGTACACCTCGACGGGTTTGCCGGACAGCACCACACCCGGCTGGTAGCTCGTGCCCGTGTAGATGCTGAACCGGCGACACGCCTCCTCGTACATCGGCGACGACGAGTACTTCGGGTGGGTGAGGTCGATCGCGAACAGCGCGTAGAAGTAGCGGGGGATGCTCTGCAGCGTCTCGCAGGCCTGCGCGATGTTGCGGATCAGCGTCGCATTGCGCGGCATGGTGGTCTGCCATGCGGTGTCGAGTGCGTAGGACGCCTTGTAGAGGTGCGAGCCGCCGCAGATCCCGCAGATGCGCGGGGTGACGATGAGGCCGGCCTGGGGGTCCTTGCCGCGCAGGATCATCTCGAAGCCGCGGAACATCGCCGCCTGGGTCCACGCCGAGGTGACGATGCCGTCGTCGATGTGGACCCGAACGTCGAGGTCTCCCTCGACGCGGCCGAGCGGGCTGACGAACAGGTCGATGGATGTCTTTTGTTCGGAAGTCGTTGTCATGATGCTCTTTTCGCCATGATTGGTTGGTTCGCCGGGGGTGGACGGGTTGCGACGGCGCGGCATCGGTGGCGAGTACGCGCACCGATGCGACCGGCCGGTCACACGACGAACATGTCCTCCTTGCTCCATCGCGGGGCGGCCACACGCGCGGCCGCGGCCTGCGCCATGTACGTGAGATGGTCGGTGCCCTCGGGCACCTCTTTGGGGATGGTGCCGGAGACCTTCTGCGTCTTGAACACCGTGCCGGGGGCGAGATCGAAGAATGGGAACTCCGGCTCGGTGCAGCCGGTGCACGGCATGCCGGCTCGGGTCTTGGAGGACTGCCGATTCCACAGGATGCGGTTGCACGGCGAGTGCGTCATCGGTCCGCGGCAACCGAATTCGTAGAACAGGCACCCTGTCCGGGTGCCCTCTCCGAACGTCATCGTCGACTGCTTGTAGTCGAAGAACTGGACGCGGGTGCAGCCGGTCTGGGTGAACGACTTGAAGAATGTCTGCGGGCGATGCAGTTCGTCGAGTTCGATGTCGCCGGCCCGGCCGGTCGCCAGCGCGACGAGGATCTGGGTGATCCAGTCCGGGTGAGCCGGGCAGCCGGGGATGTTGATGATCGGCAGCCCCGACTTGGATTTCCAGTCGGCGCCGAGGAATCCGCCCCGATTGCGCTTGTGGAACTGCAGTCCGGTGGAGTCACTGGGATTGGGTTCGGTCGCGGGGATGCCGCCCCAGGCGGCGCAGTCACCGATGGCCACGACCACCGACGCCGCGTTGGCCAACTCGACCACCCAGTCCTTCATCGGGCGCTCGGCGAACATGTCGTAGCGGCCGCTGCCGTCGGGGCCCTCGATGACGGTGCCCTCGTAGACGAAGATGTCGAGTTGCCGTTCACCGCTTGCGCAGTCGCGGAAGATCTTCTGGGCCTGATCACCGAGTTCGAGACCCAGTGAGGGATGCCAGAGGACTTCCAGCCCGAAGTCGACGATCAGGTCGACGACGCTGGGTTCCTCGGCATTGAGGAACGACATGGTGTTGCCCGAACAGGCACCACCTTGAAACCAGAGCACCGAAGCCATCAGCGCACTCCTCGTTGTGTTGTGGTGGACGAATCGGTCTGGGATACAGCGTGATTCGGAGGTGCCTGACCGTTGCTGGCGCCCAGCGACCGGGCGACCTCGAGCAGGTAGGCCAGGCCCGAGCGGACGTTGCGGTCGCGCAGTGCGCGGGCGATCCCCCAGGCCGAGGGGACCGACATGCCTGCGCTGTAGGTGGCGTCGGCGTCGCCGAGCGCGCCGGCGAGCCGTCCGGCCGCTCCGACGGTGCCCGCATTGACGGCCCCGGAGTCGGCGAGTACGGCGAGCAGCGGTCCGGCTTGTTTGGCCAATGCCACCGCCGAACGGGCGGCGTCCTTGACCTCGTCGGCGTTGATCCCGGCGAACGGACTGTCGTCGGCGGTGAGGGTGGCGCGGGCCTCGCTCATGGCGTCGATCAGGGTGTTGGACAAATCGTCGCCGCGGCGCAGGATGCCGTCGACACCCTCGACCAGGATCGCCACCAGGTCGGCGTGGTCGAGCAGCGACATCAGAGAGTCTGCGACCTCGGGATCGGCGAGACGATCCGCGAGCAGCTTGCGGCGCTGCTCACCGTCGTCGGGTCCGTTCGGGGCCACCATGGAAACCACAGTGCTCATGGATCCTCCAAGGAAGGTCGGCTCACGGCCGCGGGCTGTGCGGCGTGATTCCCAAACCACCCTCGACGGTAAGCCGCGGTAACGGTCGTCACAACCGCGTAGCCGCAACATTCATCCGATTTCCGCAACCTTCTTGTCCTCGGGCCGAAGCGCCGGACAATGGTGGTCATCGTCAGAGATTCACCGAGTCGGACGCTCACCGGAGGAGGTGTGATGTCGGTTCTGCACAATCCGCGGCAGGTGAATGCGGCGCGCACCAACGCCCCGGTGCGACGTCGGGTACGGCCGCGCGGTGTGCCACCGGCGCTGGAGAGCCGGCCCATCTTCGACACCGACGAGCTCGGGCAGGCCCAGTTGATGCTTCCCCGCGCGCTCGACGTCGACCAGTTGATCCTGACGCCGACCGGGGATCGGGCCTTTCACGCGGTCGTCCACGGGGTGCGTAGCCGCGGGTTGTCGCTGCTGTATCTCGACATCGCTGCCGCCCATCTCGAGATCCCGCGGCATGGGGATCACTACGGCGTCTACATGCAGATGAGTGGCTCGACCGACTGGTCGGTGAATCAGGAGTCGCTGTTGGGGTCGGCAACGCATGCCGTGGTGGCCAACCCCGGTGATCATCTGCTCGCCGTCCCGGGCGTCGACTCGACGATGCTGGTGCTCTCGTTCGGGGCGTTCCGGTTCAACTCCTACTTGTCGCGGTTGCGTGGCCGCGAGATCCACGAGAACGTGCGATTCGTTCCCGACTTCGACCTGACCGCGGAGGTCGCCTCGCGGTGGCACAGTGCGGTGCAGTTGCTCACGACCGAGCTGTTCTACGCCGAGTCCCTGCTCCATCAGGGCATCGGGATCGGCGCCGTCGAGGACCTCCTGATGTCGACGTTGCTCTACGTGCAGGATTCGACCTATCACGACGATCTCGTGGCACGACCGCAGGCGATCTCTCGACGCACGGTACGGGCGGCACTGGAGTACATCGAGGCCCATCTCGCCGAGCGGATCAGTCTTCCCGATGTCGTCGAGGCGGCCGGTGTCAGTGAGCGCACCCTGCAGCAGGGGTTTCGCGACGAGTTGCACACCACGCCGTCGGCCTACATCCGCAATCGACGGCTCGACCGCATCCACGACGTTCTGGCCGACTCGCTGCCCACCGACCGGGTCACCGTGTCGAACGTCGCGGTGAGCTGGGGGTTCTCGCACCTGGGGAACTTCGCCGCCGCCTATCGCGCTCGTTTCGGCGAGGCCCCGTCGGAAACCCTGCGGAGGTGAACCGTGCATGAGTTGTCGCTGTGCCACGCCATTGTGGAGGTGGTGCGCCCACACGCCGGCGTCCGTCGCATCGACACGGTGCACCTGCGTGTCGGTGCACTCCGACAAGTCGTCCCGGAGACACTGACCTTCTGCTGGGACATCGTCGCCGCACAAGAGGATCTCGACGGAGCAGCCCTCGACATCGACTGGGTCGAGGCCACCGTGGCGTGTGCCGACTGCACGACGACGTCGCCGATCACGTCGCGATTCTCGATCAGCTGCTTGGAATGCGGCAGCGCGCGCGTCGATGTCCTCACCGGCGAAGAGTTTCTCGTGACATCCATCGACGTCACCGCAATCGACGACATGCCTGCCAGTACTCACGAAAGAGGTTGACCATGGGTCGTTTTCACCGACATGACACCGAGCACAAGCACGATGACAGAAGCTTGCACACGCACGAGGACGGAACCGTGCACTCGCACGGGGACGGCACGGTGCATTCACACGAGCACAGCTATGACCTCGCCGCAATCGACGCGACGCAGCGCCCGTCCGACGAGGTGGTCGGCAGTGAATTCGGGGACATGAGCGCCTACGACACCGGATCGGAACGGATCGACGTCCTCGAGGCAATTTTCACCGAGAACGACCGTCGGGCCGACATCAATCGCCGCTTGTTCACCGAGAACGGTGTGGTGGCGGTGAACTTGATGAGCTCACCAGGTTCGGGCAAGACCTCGATCCTCAAGGCGACACTCGACGCACTCAACGGCGAGGTACCGGTCGGGATCATCGAGGGCGACATCGCCACCGATCTCGACGCGGCCCAGCTCGCCGGCCGCGGAGCACAGGTGTCGTTACTCAACACCAACAACGGTTTCGGCGGGGAGTGCCATCTCGACGCACCGATGGTGAACCGGGCGCTACAAGGCCTCGACCTCACCGAGGTGGACCTGGTGGTCATCGAGAATGTCGGAAACCTGGTGTGCCCGGCGGAATTCGACGTGGGTGAGCATGCAAAGGCCATGGTGTACGCCGTCACCGAGGGAGAGGACAAACCATTCAAGTACCCGGTCATGTTCCGTTCGGTCGACGTCGTACTGCTCAATAAGATCGATCTGCTCCCGCACCTCGACGTCTCGCTCGATGCCTACCGTGATGCGTTACGTCAGGTCAATCCGGCTGCACGAGTGATACCGGTGAGCGCGAAAACCGGCGAGGGTATGGATGCATGGATCGAGTGGCTTAGAACGGTGTCGAGCCGAGCGTGATGTGGGGGTTGAATGCGGGATGCCCCGCAACACGGTGTGTTGCGGGGCATCCCTGAAAATTGTGTTCGGCGGTGTCCTACTCTCCCACACTGATTAGGGTGCAGTACCATTGGCGCTGGTGGGCTTAGCTTCCGGGTTCGGAATGGGACCGGGCGTTTCCCCACCGCTATAGCCGCCGAAACTCTGTGAAACCTCCCACGGGGGCTCCGCCCCCGTGCACCCCCACAAAAAACTGTGGATGGTGACGGTTTATTTGTCTACCGTGTTGTTTCAGAAGTACATAGTGGATGCGACACATCTTCAACTCTTTGAGAGTACGAAAGAATATAAGGATGTTGTTGTAAGTCCTCGGCCGATTAGTACCAGTCACCTACACCCATTACTGGGCTTCCAGTTCTGGCCTATCAACCCCATGGTCTGTGGGGGGCCTTAACCACTCAATGGTGGTGAGAAACCTCATCTTGGAACAGGCTTCCCGCTTAGATGCTTTCAGCGGTTATCCCTTCCGAACGTAGCCAACCAGCAATGCTCCTGGCGGAACAACTGGCACACCAGAGGTTCGTCCGTCCCGGTCCTCTCGTACTAGGGACAGGTTTCCTCAAGTTTCTAACGCGCGCGGCGGATAGAGACCGAACTGTCTCACGACGTTCTAAACCCAGCTCGCGTGCCGCTTTAATGGGCGAACAGCCCAACCCTTGGGACCTACTCCAGCCCCAGGATGCGACGAGCCGACATCGAGGTGCCAAACCATCCCGTCGATATGGACTCTTGGGGAAGATCAGCCTGTTATCCCCGGGGTACCTTTTATCCGTTGAGCGACACCACTTCCACACGTTGGTGCCGGATCACTAGTCCCGACTTTCGTCCCTGCTCGACATGTACGTCTCACAGTCAAGCTCCCTTGTGCACTTACACTCACCACCTGATTGCCAACCAGGCTGAGGGAACCTTTGGGCGCCTCCGTTACCTTTTAGGAGGCAACCGCCCCAGTTAAACTACCCACCAGGCACTGTCCCTGAACCCGATCAGGGTCCGAGGTTAGAAGTCCAATACGATCAGAGTGGTATTTCAACAACGACTCCACAACCACTGGCGTGGCCACTTCACAGTCTCCCACCTATCCTACACAAACCGAACCGAACACCAATACCAAGCTATAGTGAAGGTCCCGGGGTCTTTTCGTCCTGCCGCGCGTAACGAGCATCTTTACTCGTACTGCAATTTCGCCGAGTCTGTGGTTGAGACAGCAGAGAAGTCGTTACGCCATTCGTGCAGGTCGGAACTTACCCGACAAGGAATTTCGCTACCTTAGGATGGTTATAGTTACCACCGCCGTTTACTGGGGCTTAAATTCTCAGCTTCACACCCCGAAGGGCATTAACCGGTCCTCTTAACCTTCCAGCACCGGGCAGGCGTCAGTCCGTATACATCGTCTTACGACTTCGCACGGACCTGTGTTTTTAGTAAACAGTCGCTTCTCTCTGGTCTCTGCGACCCACACCAGCTCAAACAGTCAATGTCGTCACCAGAATGGGTCCCCCTTCTCCCGAAGTTACGGGGGCATTTTGCCGAGTTCCTTAACCACAGTTCTCTCGATCGCCTTAGTATTCTCTACCTGACCACCTGTGTTGGTTTGGGGTACGGGCCGTGTACCAACTCACTAGAGGCTTTTCTCGGCAGCATAGGATCATGGAATTCACCACAACGGTTACGCATCACCTCTCAGACACCTGAAGCACGGATTTACCAATGCCTCGTCCTACAGGCTTACACCAGGACAACCATCGCCTGGCCCCACTACCTTCCTGCGTCACCCCATCGCTTGCCTACTACCACCCGAGGTCCCATGCAGCCCCCGCCGGCTACCCGAAGGCAGTCCATTGGGATTTGGATGGTTAGTACAGATGATTCAGCATGGGCGCGGATACACGGGTACGGGAATATCAACCCGTTGTCCATCGACTACGCCTGTCGGCCTCGCCTTAGGTCCCGACTCACCCTGGGCGGATTAGCCTGGCCCAGGAACCCTTGGTCATCCGGCGGCAGAGTTTCTCACTCTGCTTTCGCTACTCATGCCTGCATTCTCACTCCCACACCCTCCACACCTAGATCACTCCGGCGCTTCCACGGATGCAGGACGCTCCCCTACCCACCCACACACCTAGACCACCCTCCGCAGAAGGAAGCCAGATCATTGTGTGAGTGCCGCGGCTTCGGCGGTGTACTTGAGCCCCGCTACATTGTCGGCGCAGGATCACTTGACCAGTGAGCTATTACGCACTCTTTCAAGGGTGGCTGCTTCTAAGCCAACCTCCTGGTTGTCTTCGCGACCCCACATCCTTTTCCACTTAGTACACGCTTAGGGGCCTTAGCCGGCGATCTGGGCTGTTTCCCTCTCGACTACGAACCTTATCGCCCGCAGTCTCACTGCAGTGCTCTCACTTACCGGCATTCGGAGTTTGGCTGACGTCAGTAACCTAGTAGGGCCCATCGGCCATCCAGTAGCTCTACCTCCGGCAAGAAACACACCACGCTGCACCTAAATGCATTTCGGGGAGAACCAGCTATCACGGAGTTTGATTGGCCTTTCACCCCTACCCACAACTCATCCCCTCCATTTTCAACTGAAGTGGGTTCGGGCCTCCACGCGGTCTTACCCGCGCTTCACCCTGGCCATGGGTAGATCACTCCGCTTCGGGTCTAGACCCGGCGACTATCAACGCCCTATTCAGACTCGCTTTCGCTACGGCTACCCCACACGGGTTAACCTCGCCACCGAGCACTAACTCGCAGGCTCATTCTTCAAAAGGCACGCCATCACCCCCAGCCGACCAAACGACTCAAAGGCTTTGACGGATTGTAAGCGTCCGGTTTCAGGTACTCTTTCACTCCCCTCCCGGGGTACTTTTCACCTTTCCCTCACGGTACTAGTCCGCTATCGGTCACCAGGAAGTATTCAGGCTTACCGGGTGGTCCCGGCAGATTCACAGCAGATTCCACGAGCCCGCTGCTACTTGGGGACACCATCACGCAAGACCACACGCTTTCAGCTACCGGACTCTCACCGCCTACGGCAGACCATTCCAGGCCACTTCACCTAGCATGCAGCTTTCTCACTCACGCCCCGACAGGTAGATCGAGGAAGACAGACCCCACAACACCACACACACAACCCCTACCCGGTATCACATGCGCATGGTTTAGCCATCCTCCGCTTTCGCTCGCCACTACTCACGGAATCACAATTGTTTTCTCTTCCTATGGGTACTGAGATGTTTCACTTCCCCACGTTCCCCCCACACAGCCTATACATTCAGCTGGTGGTAACACGACATCACTCGTGCTGGGTTTCCCCATTCGGACACCCTCGGATCACAGCTCGTTTGACAACTCCCCGAGGACTATCGCGGCCTACCACGTCCTTCATCGGCCCCTGGTGCCAAGGCATCCACCGAACGCCCTCAAACACTTACAACAACACCTAACACCACGGGGGCTCCGCCCCCGCGCACCCCCACAAAGGAAGCACACCAGAAACAGTCACCCGCGACATTAGCCATTCGCCTACAACATTTATTCAACTCGAACAAAACACACAAACCAAAAACATTGATTCGATATGCATTGCAAAAATAAAGATGCTCGCATCCACTATGCACTTCTCAAACAACACACACCCACAACATCACCGCATCTCCGCGCCCCACCACAGGACACCTCACCAACACGACAACCATTGCAAGCACCAAGACAACACACACGAGTGTGTTCCCTCAGAACCCCGACAGTGTATTAGCAGCATCCAACCAGTCACCCGGAAGAATCACCCAGCCACCACCAGCATCAGGCCAGCGACAGCACAACGGCGTGTTTGATGTTTCACCCTCGAAAACACAACATGCGGTCACCACACTCGGATGACACGAACACGATCGTTTTGCGTTCTCCTTAGAAAGGAGGTGATCCAGCCGCACCTTCCGGTACGGCTACCTTGTTACGACTTCGTCCCAATCGCCGATCCCACCTTCGACAGCTCCCTCCCACAAGGGGTTAGGCCACCGGCTTCGGGTGTTACCGACTTTCATGACGTGACGGGCGGTGTGTACAAGGCCCGGGAACGTATTCACCGCAGCGTTGCTGATCTGCGATTACTAGCGACTCCGACTTCACGGGGTCGAGTTGCAGACCCCGATCCGAACTGAGACCGGCTTTAAGGGATTCGCTCCACCTCACGGTATCGCAGCCCTCTGTACCGGCCATTGTAGCATGTGTGAAGCCCTGGACATAAGGGGCATGATGACTTGACGTCATCCCCACCTTCCTCCGAGTTGACCCCGGCAGTCTCCTGCAAGTCCCCGGCATAACCCGCTGGCAATACAGGACAAGGGTTGCGCTCGTTGCGGGACTTAACCCAACATCTCACGACACGAGCTGACGACAGCCATGCACCACCTGTACACCAACCACAAGGGAACCAACATCTCTGCTGGCGTCTGGTGTATGTCAAACCCAGGTAAGGTTCTTCGCGTTGCATCGAATTAATCCACATGCTCCGCCGCTTGTGCGGGCCCCCGTCAATTCCTTTGAGTTTTAGCCTTGCGGCCGTACTCCCCAGGCGGGGTACTTAATGCGTTAGCTACGGCACGGATCCCGTGAAATGGAACCCACACCTAGTACCCACCGTTTACGGCGTGGACTACCAGGGTATCTAATCCTGTTCGCTACCCACGCTTTCGCTCCTCAGCGTCAGTTACTACCCAGAGACCCGCCTTCGCCACCGGTGTTCCTCCTGATATCTGCGCATTTCACCGCTACACCAGGAATTCCAGTCTCCCCTGTAGTACTCAAGTCTGCCCGTATCGCCTGCACGCCTGCAGTTAAGCTGCAGAATTTCACAGACGACGCGACAAACCGCCTACGAGCTCTTTACGCCCAGTAATTCCGGACAACGCTCGCACCCTACGTATTACCGCGGCTGCTGGCACGTAGTTGGCCGGTGCTTCTTCTGCAGGTACCGTCACTCGCGCTTCGTCCCTGCTGAAAGAGGTTTACAACCCGAAGGCCGTCATCCCTCACGCGGCGTCGCTGCATCAGGCTTGCGCCCATTGTGCAATATTCCCCACTGCTGCCTCCCGTAGGAGTCTGGGCCGTGTCTCAGTCCCAGTGTGGCCGATCACCCTCTCAGGTCGGCTACCCGTCGTCGCCTTGGTAGGCCATTACCCCACCAACAAGCTGATAGGCCGCGGGCCCATCCCCAACCGCAAAAGCTTTCCACCAAGAACCATGCAATCCTTGGTCATATCCGGTATTAGACCCAGTTTCCCAGGCTTATCCCAAAGTCAGGGGCAGATCACCCACGTGTTACTCACCCGTTCGCCACTCGAGCACCCTGCAAGCAGGGCCTTTCCGTTCGACTTGCATGTGTTAAGCACGCCGCCAGCGTTCGTCCTGAGCCAGGATCAAACTCTCCATGAAAAAACATCGAAACCAAACAGTTTCAACACAAACCAGGAAAGCAAAACCTGACAAAAACAATCCAAAAAACTGGCAAAAAAATCCACACCACACCCCACAACAAGGGCGCGATGCACAAAACTCTAATGCCACAAAACAAATGGCATCAAACAATCCACCAATACACTATCGAGTTCTCAAAGAACACACACCCACCAACACCACCCCACAGGGCGAACATCAATGAGCTGTCGTTCAGGATTCGCCACCCAATCGCGGGCAACTCGTCCAGTGTGCCAGATCCTCGCGGTGTTCGCAACTCGCTGGTCGCGGCCGTTCGGTTCTGGCGACCCCGGGGTCCTCGTCCTGGCACATGACTGTGCCCGGAACGATTTCTCAGGGGCGGTCAACGTCTACCCGGTTTCCTCTCCCCTACCGAACTCCTCTCGGAGCCCTCCGGGGCGGCGCCGCGGCGCGCTGACTTCGAATAAGTTACGCATCACGCTGCGAAGTTCCAAATCGGCTGGTCAACGGCCTGGCGGCTCGGTGTTCACGACTCTGCTGCGGTCGGATTGGTTGTTGATCACGGGCGGTTCGGGCGCGGAGCGATTCGGTACGGACGTACCCGTCGTCGAGCGACGAGTACATCCGCACGGAACAGTTCAGTCCGAACCGGCCGGAGCGGGCGGCGTGTGCCCGACCGGCGGCGGTGTGGTCGCACTGCCACTTGGATACCCGGGCGTCGGCGGCGATTGCGGTCCTCCCAAGCCGATGGCGTCGGGATATCCGGTAGCAGGGCCGGTGGCCGGCATCGGCACGTTCTCGAAGTCGGTGTGTTCCCACTTCCATCGAGCGATGCGGGGTCCCACCCAGAACGAGTAGATGCCCAGGGTGACCATGCACAGAAGGAGCCACTTGACCCAGTTACCGAACAGACCCCATGCCGATCCGGTGAAGACGAGTCGGCGGCCGTCGATGTACGAGTGCTTGGCGCGCCAGCGTTCTCGGAGTACCAGCGCAAACGGGTAGCCGAAGCCGAGCGTGCAGACCGTGATCAGAAACGCCAGGACTCCGGTACCGACGTACGTGGCGGCACCGCCGTCGAATGTGAATCGCCCGTTGTTGCTCTGCATGACCCGATGTCCTCCGTGTCCCGCTGTCCGCGTACGGAGCGAGGTCCGAACACCTCGCTGAGTACGTGAGAGCGGTTGCCGGTAGCCGTCGGAGGAATTCGCTCGATGTCCCTCCGAGCGGACGACACGCAGAGCGGACAAGGAATCCCGTTGCGATTGGGTCGCAGTGGAGCTCGGCCGGCGTCCCACGCGATAGCGTATGAAGGACCAGCGTCCGGTTCGCCCGGATGCACTGGTCAACCGGGAGCACAGTCGCCTCGAGACCGCGGGCCGCTCTTGGTCGTCATCCCGGTCGTGCGTACGCGCGACCGGACATCCACAGAGAGGTGGACACCATGCTCTGGACAATCATCAGCGCAATCGTCGTCGGTCTGATCGTCGGCGCACTCGCGCGACTGCTGATGCCGGGCAAGCAGGACATCGGCGTGATCATGACCATCGTGCTCGGCATCGTCGGGTCACTGGTCGGATCGTGGCTGACCTACCAGCTTGGCTACAACAACAGCAACGGGGGCTGGGAGGTCATCCCATTCATCGTCGGCATCGTCGTGGCGATCGTGTTGATCGCCGGCTATCTGGCGATCCGCGGACGTGCCGTGCGGCAGTAGCTCCCACACATCAGTAGGCGTCCACAGCGCTGGACGTCCGACAACGCAGATGACCGCGTCCGGCCGAAGAGGCCGACGCGGTCATCTGTCCGTCACGGGCTTGGTGTCGCAGAACTGCTATTTGAAGACGTCGAGCTTGCCGAACTTGTCGGCGAGCAGGTAGTACACCGCCAGGCGCGGATTAGCTTTGCCGTCCTTCATGCCGGCCAGGACGTCGGCGATGGCCTTGTCCAACTCGGCGTCACTCTGGGTGAGTCCGAGCTTCTTCTTCAGGAAGTTCTCGCGGACCGTCTTGAGTTCCGCAGGGTCACTGGCCGAAACCAGCGCGGCGTCGCGATTGCGCAGCGCGAGGGCGTAGGTCGACGCCATCTTGTCGATCACCGCGGTGTCGGCGTCGGGTGCGTAAGCGAGAACGGTGTCACGTGCATCGGACATCGGGAGCCTCCATTGGTTGATGTCGGATTTCTTCACGGCCGTGGGTCACGTTACGCGCGTGAGCCTCCCCGGGAGGCCGACTCGAAATGAATTCTCACCTGCGTGCGTAGCATCGACGGTGATGCTGTACATCGGTACCTCCGGCTGGCAATACCGGGATTGGCGCGGACATTTCTATCCGCGTCGAATCCCGCAGCGAGAGTGGTTGGCATACTTCGCTTCCCAGTTCTGCACCGTCGAGGTCAACAACACCTTCTATCGACTGCCCGACAGGGCGACTTTCGAGTCGTGGCGCGGCCAGCTACCGACAGACTTCCGCATGGCGGTCAAGATGAGTCGCTATCTGACCCATGTCAAGCGACTCAAGGAGCCCAATGAACCGGTCGAGCGTTTTCTCGATCGCGCAGCGGGTCTGGGCTCTCGGCTCGGACCGGTGCTGTTGCAGCTGCCGCCGAACCTGCACGCCGAGCCGACGCAACTCGACGAGGTCCTGGGCCTGATCGGGAACAGAGCGCGCGTCGTTGTCGAACCTCGCCACAACTCATGGTGGTGCGACGAGGTTCGTGACGTGCTGGGCAAACACGACGCCGCGCTGTGCTGGGCGGATCGGCGCAGTCGCACTCTCACACCGCTCTGGGCGACAACCGATTTCGGGTATCTACGCCTGCACGAAGGTCGGTCGTCGCGGTCCGTCGCCTACGGGCAGGGTGCCATCGACTCCTGGCTGCGGCGAATCGCGGAGCACTTCGACGACTCACACGACGTGTACGTGTACTTCAACAACGACACCGGCGGCGCGGCCGTCGACAACGCGCTGACCATGATCCGCCGCGCCCGGGCCGCCGGGATGTCGGTGGCGGGCCCGGCGCGGCGGTGAGTCCCTCGCTACTCCCTCAACTGTGCGCGTGGCTCACTTCGAGGAGGTGCGGCGCAAACGGGTGTTGACGAATTCGCCCATCCCCCACCGGCCGAGTTCACGACCGAAGCCGGAGCGCTTGACCCCACCGAAGGGCAGGCCCGGCAGCGTGGTGCCGTGCTCGTTGACATAGGCCATGCCGACGTCGAGCCGGTCGGCGACCTGCGCGGCCTTCTCGAGGTCGGTGCCCCAGACCGAACCGCTGAGCCCGAACTGCACGTCGTTGGCCAATGTCACCGCCTCGTCCACCGACCGGTAGCGATAAACCATCGCCACCGGGCCGAAGATCTCCTCGGAGTAGGCGTCCATCTCCGGGGTGATGTCGGTGAGCACGGCGGGCTGCAGGAATGCACCGTCCCGATCGAGCGGAGTGCCGCCGGTGCGAAGCGTCGCGCCCTGGCTGACCGCGGTCTGTACTTGTTCGGCGACGGTGTCGCGAGCCTCGACCGACGACAGCGGCCCGACGCGGGTGTCGGTTTCGGTCGGATCACCGACCACCGCGTCGTCGAACGCCGTGACCAGCCCGGCGACGAAGTCGTCGTAGAGGGCCTCGGGCACGATGAATCGCTTGGGCGAGTTGCAGGCCTGCCCGGTATTCGACAGGCGCGCGCGGGAGGCGACCTTGATGGTGCGATCCAGATCAGTGGTGTCGAGGAGGATGAACGGGTCTGATCCGCCGAGTTCGAGTACCGACTTCTTCAGGTTCTTCGCAGCGACCTCGGCCACGGCTGCGCCCGCCTTCTCGCTCCCGGTCAGCGACACGCCGCGAACCGCGTCGTGCTCCAAGAGCTTTGCCACCTGCTCGCTGTTGGCGTAGGCGTTGATGTAGGAATCCTCAAGAACCCCCGCCTCATGCAGGATCTCGGCCATGAGTGCCGAGGAGGCCGCGCAGATCGAGGCGTGCTTGAGGATGATGCTGTTGCCCAGCATCAGGTTCGGCGCGACGAAACGCGCCACCTGGTAGTAGGGATAGTTCCAGGGCATCACACCCACGAGCGGGCCGATCGGCTTGTGCTGCACCAGGGATTCGGCGGCACCCTGCGGATCCAGTGGTTCGTCGACGAGCAAGTCGGGGCCGTGCTCGGCGTACCAGCGGTAGATGTCGGCGGCGAGCTGCACCTCCCCGGCGGCTTCCTTGGTGACCTTGCCCATCTCGGTCGTGATGGCAGCGGCGAGCTCGTCGGACCGCTTCTCGTACAGATCCGCGGTGCGGGCCAACGCTTCTGCGCGTTCGGTGACGGGCACGTCGCGCCAGCGTTCGTATCCGCCGAGGCTGCGTCGGGCGAGTTCGTCGATCTGATCATCGGAGAGCATGGCGAACTCGCGTTCGGTGATTCCCGTGGTCGGGTTGGTCGTCACATATGCACTCATGACCCGACGCTACGCGCGCCGACCGCGACCCTGTGGGCGATATGTCCGCTTTGTGGTTGCCGTGGCCCGCAGAGACGGACGGGGCGCACGTCGACGATGCACAGATTTCTCCGTGTCCACAGGTCGGGTGTCTCATCGGCTGCCGGGGCGCGTAGCGGTCGGCGCTTTGCCTACCGTGCGAAGCGAGCCGGCCGGAGTCGGCGCCGCCACCGATGAAGGGAAACCGCATGTACGACAGCATCTTCGGAGAGTTCGACCGGCAGGGCCACGTCGACATCCCTTCACCGCCGCCACCCGAGGCGGTCATCGACGGGGCGGAGCGAACAAGGAGCGCAGCGCACCTACGGGCGCTGGTGATCGGGTCGCTCGAGGTCCTCGGGTCGCTCGACGAGGAGACCGGCCCGACATTCGAATTCGATCCCGAGGGCGTGCTGACCATCCCCACCGAACCCTTGTCCCTCCGACTCGTGGTCAATCCGTCCGTGCCGGTGATCGAACTGTCAACGACGCTCGCCGACGGTATCCGCCTCTCGAGCGCCGTAGCCGAACTGATCTGCCGCCCGCTGTCGAATCCGTTCGTGAGCCTGACGCTGCACGAACAGACCGTCCGGGCGCGATTGTCGCTGGAGTCCACGGTATTCCACATCGAGAACTTCGAGTCTGCGCTGGGCAATTGGGCGGTATTCCTGCGAGACGAGGCACCCGCGTTGGCAGAGGCACTCGCGGCGTGCTCGACCCCGCACTCCGATCGGGTCGCGTCGGCCCCACCCATGCCCCGGGCCTCGTGACAAAATGGTCGGTCATGGACCACCGGGCGTTGACGGCCTTGCCGAAGGCCGAGTTGCACGTGCACATCGAGGGCACGCTCGAACCCGAGATGGTGTTCGTGCTCGCCCAACGTAACTCGGTGTCGCTGCCGTACGCCGACGTCGCCGCACTGCGGGCGGCACACGCGTTCACCGATCTGCCGCATTTTCTCGATCTGTACTACGCGTGCATGGCCGTGTTGCGGACCGAGCAGGACTTCGCCGACCTCGCTCAGGCCTACATACGCACAGCGGCGTCGCAGGGTGTGCGCCACGCCGAGGTCTTCTTCGATCCGCAGGCGCACATCGTGCGCGGGGTGCCGGTGGACGTCGTGGTCACCGGGTTGCGACGCGGCCTGGACGCCGGGGAGGCCGAGACCGGCCTGCACGCGGACCTCATCGCATGCTTCCTGCGTGACCGCCCGGTCCGGGAGGCGCACGAGACGCTCGACGCGCTCACCCCTCATCTCGGCTCGATCATCGGGGTGGGCCTCGACTCGGCCGAAGTGGGGTTCCCGCCCGGCCAGTTCGCTCCGGTCTTCGACCGCGCCCGTGAGGCTGGACTGCATGTGGTCGCGCACGCCGGGGAGGAAGGACCTCCGGACTACATCTGGGAGGCTCTGGACACGCTCGGCATCGAACGGGTCGATCACGGCATCCGCGCCCTGGAGAGTCCCGAACTCGTTCGGCGCCTGTGCGCCGATCGCATGCCGTTGACCGCCTGTCCGCTGTCGAACGTGCGCTTGCGGTGCGTGCCGACACTTGCCGAGCATCCGCTGCCGCGAATGCTGGCCGAAGGTCTCACCGTCACGATCAATTCCGACGATCCGGCGTATTTCGGCGGGTATGCCGGAGATGCGTTCATCGCAATCGCCGATGCATTGGATCTCTCGGACGCCGATCTGATCACCCTGGCTCGCAACTCTTTTGCCGCCTCGTTCATCAGCGAGGAGGACCGGAATCGCTGGTCGGAGGAGCTGGCAAACCCGCCGGCCTGACGCGTCCTACCCTGGAGATCATGCATGTGGTGATCTATGGCGCGGGCGCGATCGGTGGGGTCATCGGCGCCCACCTGCATGCGAGCCGAACCCCGACGACGTTGGTCGCACGGGGTGCGCATCTGGCGGCGATGCGCGAGCACGGACTCGTCCTCGACACCGCCGACGGACGTCAGGTACATCGGATTCCGGTGGCCGCCAACGCCAGTGAGATCGAATGGACCGACGACACGGTGGTGTTGCTGTGTGTCAAGAGCCAGCAGACCGCCGACGCCCTCGACGACCTTCGGGCGCATGCGCCTGCGGACACACCGATCGCGTCGGCGCAGAACGGGGTCGCCAACGAGCCGGCGATTCTGCGTCGGTTCGCCCGGACGTACTCGGTGTGCGTGATGCTGCCGGCGTTGCACCTCGAACCGGGCGTGGTGGTGCAGGGGTCTGCGGCGCGTCCCGGCATCCTCGATGTGGGCCGCTTTCCGGCCGGCACCGATGAGGTGACCGAGCAGATGACGGAGCGTTTTCGTGCGGCCGGATTCCCCTCCGAACCCCGCGCGCAGATCATGGCGTGGAAATACCGCAAGCTGATCATGAACCTCGTGAACGGGATCGACGCCTGCTACCGCAATGACGGTGCAGCACATCGGGAACTGGTGACACGCGCACGCGCCGAGGGCGAGGCGGCACTCACTGCGGCCGGGATCGAAACGGTAAGCGTCGAGACCGATCGCGAGCGCCGCGCCGACCACATCGTGCGCCGCGACACCGGGGAGGACAGCTACGGAAGCTCGACCTGGCAGAGCATCGCGCGTGGTGCCGGCAACGTCGAAATCGATTACCTGGCAGGAGAAATCGTCCTATTGGGACGTCTGCACGGTGTGGCAACCCCGGTCAACGAACTCGTACAGGCGGCCACGACGCGCCTGGCTCGTGAACGCCTTCCGGCCGGGAGCCTGGATCCGGTGGAGGCGTTGACGGGGCTACCGTGGGGCCAAGCCCCGGACTAAGCCCAATACCGTTCAGTTAAGCGGGTCGGTTGTGTAGATCGGTGACTGTGTCGGTTGCGGCCAGGAGGCGTGGTGAGCGCGTTTGACGTGCCATTTCACGTATTTGCGTTTGACGACGCGTGGGTTGGCTCGTCGTCGACGTGCGGGGTTGAGTCTGCGTGTGAGGCGAGTGAGGAAGGTGAGCCAGCTGCGGCTGGTGGTGTCAGGGTCGTGAGGGGGGAAAGTCGCCCTGGTGGGCGACCGATTGGCGGGTAATCCTCAGTGCGGCAACGAAACTGACCCTGTCGGGGTCGTGGCCGGCGTGACCGGCGGCCTCGACCATCAACGACCGGATCGCATAGTGACAACACAGATGCCCCCAAATCTCCTGCAGCACAAGATCAGGAGACTTCGAACGCAGCACGGTACGGGGCCCGCGCTGGTGGGTTTTCAGCTCATCGAAGGCAATCTCGATCTCCCACCGCTCGGTATAGGCCGCAGCCAACTCGACCGCACCGACTTCGTCAGGGTCCAGGATCGTGGTCAGCAACCGATAGTGGTCGGCGTTCTCCCGGCCGTCATCGATGGTGTAGTCGATCACCCGCACCAGCATCGGCTCAGCGCGCCGCGCCGCGGCCGAATGTGTCTGGTGCAATTCGGCCAGCCACGAGCCATCCGGAAAGTCCTTCACATGTCGTGGTAACGGCCCTGTACCTGAGGTCTTCACCCGCCACAACAGATCCGCGTTGGTCGCTATAGCTTTGCGCCACAACGCATACGAGAACACTCCACGATCAGCCGTGACCAGCATCCCCGGTGTCAGATGCGGTAGCAACGACTCGATCAGCACCGCCTCGGACTGGGCGTAGGTGCCCACCGCGGCGGCGAAAATGGCGTGCGTGCCGCACTCGGCGAGCGCCACCACCCGCGCCATCGGGAACGCCGCCCGCTCACCCTTGTTCACCCCGGGCCGCCCGAAATACTCATCGTTGACCGGCGTGTCGGCGACATCAAGACACGTCCCATCCACAGCAACCAGCCGCCGCCCCGCCAACCACACCCCAGGCGTCGATTCCCGCCCCAACGGCACTGCGACCCGCTCAAACAACGCCTTCATCGGCGCCGACCCCAGACGAGACCGCGCCTGAAAGATCGCCGACTTCCCCGGAACGCGATAGGACTCCTCCCACCCCGACGCCCACGACAAACCATCCGTGAGCTGGGATAACACATCCTCATACGAGCCCTCGGCATACAACGCCATCCCGATCGAGAAATACGCCATCACCCGCGCCGGCAACGCCCGATGACGCACCTCGGTCCGGCCCGCCGCTGCGATCACCTCGTCCACCACATCCGGCGGAAACGTCCGCGTCAACACGCCCACCGACACCACATCCGACAACCGACGATCCGACTCAGGCTTCACCCACCCAGCACGAAGCATACCCTACAAACTACACCCATGTAACCTTAACTGAACGGTATTGGGACTAAGCCGTGCCCGTCGACGCGTGCAGGTGATCGAACTCGTTGACCGACAGGATCTCCCGATATCCGTCGGGCTCGGCAAGCACCCGGGTGACCGAGGTGTAGTGCGGTTGGACGAACACCAGTCGCGCCAGTCCGAGCACATGGGTGAGGTAGGCGTTGATGACCCCGCCGTGGCACACGATGGCCACCCGGGATTCCTCTGCCGACCCAGCGATTGCCGACCCCGCGATCACGCCCTCGATACCGCCGACCACTCGTGCACGAAACTCCGCCGGATCGAAGGTGTTGGCGCCCATACGTCCGGCGTTCAGGTCGAGAACGAGATCACGCCGACGCGGATAGGCGTCGAGGGTGATGCCGTACTCCTTCCACCCGCGATCGAGTTCGGCGAGTCGGTCGTCGATGACGACGTCATGTCCGAGCACCTCGCGCAGGGGTTCGGCGGTTTGCCAGGCGCGCCGCATCGGGCTGCTGACGATCGAGTGGACCGGGCCGTAGCGTCCACCACCGACGGACTGAGCCAGACGTTTGGCCTGCACCCACCCCTCATCGGTGAGGTCCGGGTCGGCACCGGACTCGTCGACCAGATGAAACGGTCTCGCATGGCGAATCAGCAACAGCTCCACGCCAGGTCAGCTCACGCTCAGCACGGAGGTCACGTTGCGCAGCGCCGCAACCGAATGCCAGTCGATCGCCGCCGCGCAGTTACGACGCAGCAACGCCAGGATCAGGGTGTTGACGACCTCGTTGTCGGGGAGCACGTCGATGGCCGCCAACGTGATGTAGAGCCCGCTGAGCAACTGGATCTGGTAGTCGGCCACCGCGGTGGTCTCGTCGTATCCGTCGGACTTGCGCGCGAACTCCTCGACGTACCGACGGATCAACCGCACCTCGTGTGTTCGCCGGACCTCGGGTTCCACACTGCCGGAGAGGAAGTAGCCGACGTCATACATCGGATTGCGGAGGCCGGTGACCTGCCAGTCGATGATCACCGCGCCGACACCCTCGGCGAGGGGCTCGAACAGGATGTTGTCGACCCGGGGATCGCCGTGGGTGAACGTGAGCCGCCGGTGCGGGAGGAGGTGCCAGTCGCGCACCAGGTCGCCGGCTTCGCCGATCACGTCGAGGGACTCCTCCGACAGATCCCGCGAGAACCGTTCCAGTGCTGCTGTTGCCCCGCGCGTTGCCTTGGACGACCAGTATTCGCACACCTCGGGGAGGCGGATCATCCAGGCCGGCGCGGTGGCGTCGGTGAGGGGGAAGAACTCCGAATGCAGCCGCGCCAGTTCGACGACGACGGCCTCCGCCTCGGCGGGCCCGCACCCGGTGATCTGGTTGCCGGGAGTCGTCGTGCCGGTGAGATCCTCCATCACCAGATTGATGGTGGTCTCGTCACCGTTCACCCAGTACTTCAACGGAATTCGGCAGGCAAGTCGGTCACTGATGTCGCGATATCCGCCGATCTCGCGGTGATAGGCCCCGCTGTTGAGCCCGTGTTCGTGCACGGCCGGATCGCTCGGCTTGAGTTTGACCACCACCGATTCCGGCGCGTCACCGCGCTCACCGACGTAGTCGATCGTCACTCGCACGGTGTCGCTGACGTTGCCCGCCCCGATGGGCGTGCTCGTCACCGACCGTACGGTCGCGCCGGGGATTCCGGATGCTCGCAGGACGCTCTGTATCCACGCGGCGTCGATCTCGGCGACGGTGTCGATGAGTGCGGGTGCACCGGGGTTGTGGGGCTCGGTCTCGATCATGACCATTCTCCTTCGAAGTAGCCGGAATTCCAGACGTCGGTGATGATTCCGGCTTCTGTCTTGAAGATCTCGATGCCGCACAGCCGTTCGCCGGTGGTGATCCGGTGGGCGTTCCAGGTGAGCGAGGCGAAGGTGTCGTCGCCGATGAGGGTGACGACGGAGAACTTCGGTTGATGGGCGGCGAGGTCGGCGCGGATTCGTTCGGTCTGCTGGGCGCGGGTGAGCGTCACGACGGTGCCGGCCGCGTGGCGGGCCATCGGGTCTGCGCAGATCTCGTCGACGACGGCGAGGTCCTGATTGTTGTAGAGGTCGAACAGATACCGTTCGACCACCTCGACGGGTGTGGGATGCACCGGGGTCTCCTATGTCGATGACGGTCGGTCGCGGTGGCCCGCGGTCAGGTCGGTGAAGGCGGCGACCGTGCTCGCGAGCTCGCTCGGGGTGGCGCCGTGCATGATCACCCCGTCGACGCCGAGGTCGAACTGCGCCCGCGTGGCGACGGCACAGGCGTGCGGTGAGCCGGTTGCCGCGCACGCCAGCCACTCGGCGGGGATCACCGCCTCGAGCGCCTCGAAGGTCGCGGCGTCGCCGACGGCGTCGGCCCATCCCGGAAGTTGCTGGACGACTTCGGATTCCCGGAATCTCCGGAGCAATGCCGGATCCCACCGATTGGTACGAACGAGCAGATCCCCGTAGACCTGCAGGTAGGTGGCCAAGCGGCCGACGGTCTTCTTCCGGAACGTCTGTTCGTCGAGTTCGTCGGAAACCGTCGCGAAGCACGACCACACCTTCACCGCGGACGGATCGCGGCCCGCCCGTTCGGCCGATCTGCGGACCTCGCGCACGACGCGGGCGGTGGTCTCGTCGGAGAAGAACGTGTGCAGGACCACCACGTCGTAGGCGCGCCCGGCCATCGCGAGGGTCTTCTCACCGAATGCCGTGGTGCCCAGAGGGATGTCCTCGTCGAAGGTGGGGTCGAGGCGCAACACCGGGAATCGGCCGAGAGGGCCATCGTAGTCGCGGACGACCTCACCGCGCCACAGTCGCCGCATGAGGTGCGCGAACTCCTCGAGCTGCACGGTGGTGGTCTGCTCGAGACCCATCCCGGCGATCTGCGGGCGCAGTCCGCGGCCCACACCCAGCGTGAACCGTCCGCCGGTGAGCCGGTGCATGGTGGTGGCGAACGCCGCGGTGACGGCCGGATGCCGGGTGCTGATGTTCGTTGCCGCGGTGGTGATCCCGATGCTGTCGGTCGCCGCACCCGCGGCACCCGAGAGGGCGCATGCCTCCTTGACGTTGAGTCGCTCGGAGATGAAGGCCTGCCCGAGCCCGAGCTGCTCGGCCTGCCGCAACTCGTCGAGCATGTCTCGTGGGCTGGTGACGTGTCCGCCGAGTGTGTAGAAGCCGAGTTGGTCGGTGCCGATCGATGCCTCCTCGAGGACCGCGACTCCGGTGGTCTCAGACATGTACGGCTCCGGAACTCGTTGCGGCCGACAGTATGCGGTCGAGGGCATGGTGATCACGGGCGTGGGTGAGGGCGTTGCGGGTCATCGAGACGAACAGCTCATCTCCGCGGTCGCTGCGCGTGACGAGCATCGCCGCGGCCACCCCGATGACGAGGTTTTGGAACGTGGCGATCCGATAGTCGGCGAGCAGCCTGTCGAAGGGGTAGTCGGCAACACCCTGCGCGAGCAGTTCTTTGTGATAGACGTCGAGTAGGTCGAGTTCGTTGGCACGCCGTGTCGCGGTGTCGAGTGCGCCGCCGATGAAGTAGGCGACATCGACGATGCCCGGTCCGTAGATGACGGTCTGCCAGTCCAATACGGCGAGCGGGACGTCTCCGCCGGCGGCGTCGAAGAGGACGTTGTCGGGCCGGAAGTCGCCGTGCTGCACGGTGAACGGGACCGTACGCAGCGCGGCGTAGTAGGCGTCGATGTGGTCGGTGAAGGCGCCGCCCAGCTCGATGTCGGCCTCGCTCAGCCGGTCTCGGTAGCGTTCGACGAAGCCGGCCCACCAGATCGGCATCATCTCGGTGAAACGTGACCAGTAGGTGTCCGAGATGTCGAGCCACGGCAGTCCGGCGAGCTCGTCGGAGCCCCAATACGGCGCATGGATGCGGGCCGCCTCACGCATCGCCAGACGTACCTCGTCCACGGTGCACCCAGTGAGCTGATCACCGGCCCGGGCCGGGCTGAGGTCTTCCAGCAGCAGTACGAATTCGGTGTTGTTGGAATCGATCTCGGCGTGGTGGCATTCCGGGACGCGCACCGCCAGGCGTGGCGCGATCTGCTCATAGAACCGCACCTCGCGCAGATAGTTCATCTCGGTGCGCCCGGCTGCCCGGCTCTGCTCGTTCTCGGAGCTGATCTTGGCGACGAACGACGCCGGTGCGGGGGTCTCGGCGGAGTAGGTCAGGCGGGCCTGAACGCTGTCGGCCACTTGTCCGGTCCCGATGGCCGAGGTCTCGAGCCCGCTGACCGTCACATCGGAGCTGAGTACGCCGTGGTCGTGCAGGATGCGGTCGATCCAGTCGGGGCAGATGTCGGAGGCATGCATGGTTACTCGAGTCCTAAGGATCGGTCGGCGGAGGGATCGGCCGGGGGTGGGTCAGCGGGCTGCGAAGGGGATCATGGGCAGGTGGAATCGTCCGGTCCCGCCGAGGCGACTGACGGGACCGGACGAGTCGGGGGCGGACGTTCCTCAGAGCAGGGTGACGGTGCCCGCGGTACCGTCGACCTCGACCATCGCGCCGTCGGTGATGCGTTTGGTGGCTTCGGTCGCCGAGACCACGCACGGGATTCCGAGCTCGCGGCTGACGATCGCGGCGTGGGAGAACGGTGCACCCACGTCGACCACAACGGCCGCAGCCGCGACGAACAGCGGCGTCCACGACGGGTCGGTGATGGGAGCGACGAGGATGTCACCGGGTTCGAGTGCCGAGGGGTCGTCGGGGCTGGTGATGACGCGCGCCCGACCGCGTGCGGTGCCCCCGCACGCCGGGACCCCGGCGATGCTCTCGCCCGCCGAGGCGACGGTCGCGGTGCGCTCCGAGCGCAACGGCCATTCGGTGACCGGCGGCGGGGTGCCGTCGACGACGAACGGTGGCGTGCGGTCGAAGAGGTCGAGGTAGATACGTTCGCGCTCGATGAGTGTGTCGCGGTAGGACGCCGGGTCGGCGATGAAGCCGTCGAGCTCGTCGGCGAAGACCATGAAGACCTGGCGTGCGTCGTCGATGGCGTTCTTCGCCGCGGCCCGCCGCCCCAATTCGAGTGCCGGCAAGCGTAATTCGTGGATCAGCATCGCTGCTGTGGTCCGGCCGCGTTCACGCCCGCGCATCCACAGTGCCGACGCGTTGAGCACGGCCTCGAACTGTGCGGAAGCCTCGGGGTCGGCGGCGACCATCTCACGGATCGCGGCCGCTGACGCGTCGCGCTGCGCGGCACGATCGGCCGACTTGGCTTCCGGGGCCTCCGATGCGTCGACCCCGCGCATGCGGTCGATGGTGGCCAATGCCAGGTCCGGATCGACTCCCCAGGTGATGGCCCGGATCTCCCACTCCGCGGGTCCGCGGAAATCCCAGTCGGCCAGGAAGCGGTCGAGTTGTTCGGTGAAGGCGACGACAGCCGGCGACTGCGATTCCTTGAGCTTGGCGTAGAGCCCCCGCGTCCCGGCATCGAAGAGTGCGGCGATCTCGGGATCGCCTGCGGCGCGACTCAATTCCCACATGCGCAGCGACGGCCCGGCGGAGTCGACGTTGCCGAGCCCGGCCACCAGGGTCAGGGCCTGCTCGGGTTTGCCCACCGCCTCGGCGAGTTGGGCGATGGCGCCGAGACCGACACCACTCTTCAGGCTGGCCTCGATGTGGTGCTTGAACAGTCGGCGCAGCAGAGTCTCGAAGGAGTTCATCCGCTCGACGAGCTCCGCATCGGTCATGGCGCTCAGGTCCGGTCGCGTGCGCCGGATCTCCTCCACCTCCACCCGATCGGCGTCATAGGCGGCGAGATCTGTTGCACCCAATACCTGTTCGGCCAGCCAGGCGCCCGCCTTGGCCTCGAACTCCGGGTTCTCGTCGAAGTCACGCCGCTCGCTCTCGTACGAGGGGATGCCGGGCATGTCGCCGAAGTACTGCAGGTCGACGGCCTCGGCGCTCATACCCGGGACACGGACCCCGAACAGGCGCATCAGCGACATGTTGATGTAGAGGTAGCTGCCGAACGCCGGCAGGATGTTGAAATCGACCTGGGTGTCGTAGAGATCGTGATCCCAGACGCCGCACGCGACGAAGGCGTCGCGCCACCCCGGCTCGAGTGTGTGCTGGAACCCGAGCGACGCATTCAGCGGCGTGATCGGGTCGGGAAAGATCTCTCCGACATTGGCCCGCGAATACAGCGGGTAGAGCTTCGAGGTCTCGTCCATCAGGGGCCAGCTGTTCATTCGTGGCGTCCTTCCCTGTCGTGTTGTCGTCATGGCATCGGGGAGTCGAGGAATCGATCCGAAATCGGTTAGCGAATTCTTCGTCACATTATTGTGTGATGGCCCTCACGTTGTCAATGACGTTCTTGCTTGAGTTCTGGTCTGTGAGCGCGGCGGATGTCGATCTCCCGCCAAGCGCACTGGACACATATGTGATTTGTCAGTCACACTTCGGAGGTCGAGACGCGACGGACGAACGGAGATCGCGATGCGGATTCTGGTGACCAACGACGACGGCTACGACGCGCCCGGGCTCAGTGCCGCCGCGTCGGCCCTCATCGAGGCAGGTCACGACGTGATCGTCGCTGCGCCGCTCACCGAACGCAGTGGAAGTGGTAGTTCGCTCGGCAGCATCGAGGACGGCACCCACATCCCGGTGCTGTCCACGTCATTGCCTGGGCTGGGTACGACGCCGGTCTATGCCTTCGACTGCCCGCCTGCGCTGGCCGTGGTCGCCTGCTGTGCCGGAAGCTACGGTCGGGCACCCGATCTCGTGGTCAGTGGGATCAATCCAGGCCACAACACCGGCCGGTCGATCCTGTTCTCCTCGACGGTCGGTGCCGTCCTGGCGGCTCGTGTGGCGGGCATCAGCGGCCTCGCGGTCAGTTGCGGATTCCCGCCGGCACATCGCTTCGACACCGCTGCGGCGGTGATCACCCGCCTCGTCGAGTGGATGACGGCATCGGACTCTCAGCGAATGTCGTTGAATGTCAACGTGCCCGACGTCGATTACGCCGAGCTGGGTGGTATCCGGATCACCGGTCTGGCCGCCCGCAGCATGTTCAGCATCCGGATGTCCCCGGCCGAGGGTGGACTGATCCTGCATCGCGAGGAACGCTCACGGGGCTTCACCGAGGGCACCGACAGCGCCGCCGTCGCGGCGGGATATGTGTCGGTGACCGCGCTGAGCGGTGTCGGCGACGAGAACGAGATCCTCGAACTCGACTCCCGACACGGCGAGATCCTGGGCGCCCTCGAAAGGTTGTGAGTCAACGCCTTTCGAGGACGCCAGCCCTGGTTGGGTCACTCCTCGTCGGCGGCCTCGCGTTCGCGGCCCGTCGTCAGCAGCAGATCCTGATGCAGTTCCATCCAGATGTCGTGGTAGCTGTCGTACATCGGCCGGGCGAAGGCCGCGGAATCACCCCCACGGACCTTCTCCAGGGCTGCCTCGAGTCGCCCGGCGTAGCGATACAGGCGGGGCAGGGCCGTGTCGGCGGGGGCGAGGGCGACGGCGACGCGCTCGTGAATCCCGCCCAGGTCGCCGATGACCCCGGCGTCATAGGTGGCATCGGAGTGATCGTTCGGCGACCCGTCGGCGGTCATCTGCCAAGCGGCACAGACCTTCTTGAAGTCGGAGTTGATCGGTAGGAACGTCTCGTAGATGTCGAGGACCTGGGCCAGGACGGCATCGTCGAGGGCGGCCTCCGCCGAGCGCCGGTCGTACTCGGCACGTCCGGCCGGGGTGATCATGGTGCCGCTCATCCGCGGGGTATCCCGGCGGATCGCCCACCCGTTCTCCACGACGCCGGCGACCGCCGTGGCGAGCGAGGCGTCGTCGAGTCCGGTCATATCACCCAGGAAGGTGTCCGAGGCAAGGCCCTTGACCTTCAGGGCGTGCAGGATCTCGAAGACGGCGGGGTCGGTGGCGTTGATGGCGCTCATACTCTCTCTCCTTGATGCGCAGTCGATTCCGACTGCTGTGCGGGCGGGGTGGCGAAGCGCGCAACCAGGGCACGCTTGTCGAGTTTTCCGGTGGCCAGCCGCGGCAGATCGGAGGTCACCTCGACGATCCGCGGAGCCTTGAAATGGGCGAGACGGTCACGCGCGTAGGCGATGATGTCGGCCGGGTCGGCGGTCCGGCCCGGCCGCAGCTCGACGACCGCCTTGACCGACTCGCCGAACTCGGCGTCCGGTACGCCGATGACCCCGACGTCGGCGATCGCCGGATGGGTCAGCAGCGCCGCCTCCACCTCGTCCGGGTAGATGTTCACGCCACCGGAGATGATCATGAATCCGGCGCGTCCGACGAGATAGAGGAATCCGTCGTCGTCGAGGTGCCCGATGTCGCCCATCTGCTTGAGTTCGCCGCCGGCAGCGCCCGGACTGCGGTAGGCCTGCTGCCCCAGCGCCTCGAAACACACCCGGCCGTCGACGCCTGCCGGCACGTCGGCCCCGGACTCGTCGACGATGTGGACGCGCGTCGCCCCCAGCGGGCGCCCGACCGAACCCGGGTGTGTGCGTGCCTCTTTCGGATCGATGTAGGTGTGGCCGTATCCCTCGGAGGCACCGTAGTACTCGTGCAGGATGTCGCCCCACCACTCGAGGATCTGCTCCTTGACGTGCACCGGGCAGGGCGCTCCCGAGGTGAACGCCACCCGGTGCGTCGGGGACAGCGGCAGCTGCTCCCGATCGGGTAGGCGCAACAATCGGATCAGCATGGTGGGTACCCACTGCGAATGGGTCACGCCGTAGGTGGTGATCGCGGCCATCGCGCCTGCGGCATCGAAGCGCTCCATGCACACCACGGTGCCGCCGGCGGCGAGTGTGATGAGTTGGAAGGTGAAGGGCGCGGCGTGGTAGTTCGGCGCCGGCGACAACAGCACGGTGTGCCCGTCGACCCCGAGCTTGGTGACCAGACCCGAGTGACGTTGCGGCGCATCGGCCGGGTGGACACCGAGCAACTGTTGCGCGAACCGCTTCGGCCGGCCGGTCGTGCCGCCGCTGTAGAGGACGCGGGCACCGAGCAGTTCGTCGGCGACGGGGGTCTCCGGCAATCCCGCGGTCGCGGCGTCGAGGTCGGCGCATCCGTCGGGAGCGCCGTCGGCGCACAACACCAGCGGGGTCACCGGCAGCGCGGCCACGGCCGCGACGACGGTCTCGGCGAGCGCCACACTCGTGACGATCACGTCGGGCGCCGCCTCGTCGAGCAGGACGGCGAGCTCGGTGCCGGTGAGATGCCAGTTGACCGGGGTCACGAAGAGTCCGGTGCGCATGCCGGCGGCGACCACCACCGGCCAGGCCACGTTGTTCTCCATGACGATGACCATGGTCGACCCCGGTGTCACCTCGTGCCGGCGTAGGTAGTGGGCCACTCGGTTCGAGCGACGGTCGAGGTCGGCGTAGGTGAGCCGCTCCCCCGAACCGGCCATCACGTAAGCCATGGCGTCGGGGCGCTCACGCGCGGTGGTGGGTGGGTACACGTTCCTCCTGAGGCTGCGTACAAGGGCGGCCGAGGCCGACTCGTTTGCGAACTGTCAGTCGCATTGGAGCATGTCTCCCGCGACTTCACCATGGCGGCTTCGGGTCATAATAAGTTCTTGCTTGTGGTTCACACCACACCTTAGTCTATGATTTAGTGAAACCACAGTCGCAAACCACAGCCTTCTGGAGATGAGATGACCATCGCCGACCACATCGACCTGATGGATCTGACCCCGTTTGCCGCGGGAACCGACGGCGCACTCTTCGCGTGCCTGCGCAACGACGACCCACTGCACTGGAACGAGGAGCCGGACGGTCCGGGCTTCTGGTCGGTGACCCGCTATGACGACATCAAGACCGTCGCCGCCGACGCCGAGACGTTCTCGGTGACCGACGGAACCCAGATTCAGAGCCGGCGCGCCGAGGGTGAGGGCGCGCGCAGCATCCATCACGTCGACCCGCCGGAGCACACGAAACTCCGCGGAATCGTCACACCGCAGATCCGGCCGGTCAAGCTCAAGGCCCTCGAGGGCGACATCACCGCCGTCATCGATCAACTCCTCGACGACGCCGCGGGCCACGACGGCATCGACTTCGTCTCCGCGGTGGCCGCGCAACTGCCACTGGTGATGATCGGGCGCCTGCTCGGCGCACCCCTCGAGGATTGCCCGAACCTGCTGCGCTGGACCAATCAGATGGCCAGTGAGGACCCCACCTACTCCGAGGGGCCGCAAACCGCCGTCCGCGCCCGAGACGAAGTGTTCGACTACTTCCGTGGTCTCGAGCGGCTGCGGCGCGAGTGCCCGGCCGACGACCTGATCAGCGTCCTGACCGCCGCCGAACTCGACGGGGTGCCGCTGAGCCGCGGATACCTCGACGCCTACTACCTGATCCTGATGGTTGCCGGGAACGAGACCACCCGGAATCTGTTGTCGGGTGGTGTCAACGTGCTCGCCGAGAATCCGCAATGGTGGGATCACATGCGGGAGAACCCGAACAAGATCCGGGTCGTGGTGGAAGAGATGGTCCGCTGGGTGACGCCGGTGATCTCGATGCGCCGCACCGCAACCCGCGACGTCGAGATGCACGGCAAAACCATCGCCGCCGGGGACAAGGTGGTGATGTGGTTCTGCTCGGCCAATCGCGACGAGCGGGTCTTCGACGACCCGGACACCTTCATCGGCACCCGATTCCCCAACGAGCACCTCGGTTTCGGTTGGGGTGCCCACGCGTGCCTCGGCTCCAATCTGGCCAAACTGGAAGCGAAGTTGTTCTTCACCCGGGTCATCGAGCGCGGCCTGGCGATCGACGTCCTCGACGGCCCGGACCGATTGCAGAGCAACTTCTTCCGCGGCATCAAGTCGTTGCCGGTGACGGTACGGGCGCACCGATGACCGCCACCGTGCGCACCCGGCACGCGCCCGCCGCCGTCATCGGACACGACGAGGTGGCGGGCTCGGCCACGGTCGATGTGGTGGACCCGTTCTCCGACAGCGTGATCGGGACCACCGGGATCGCCGAGCCGGGAATCGTGGCGCAGGCCGTGGACGCGGCGGCAGACGCCTTTCCCGGGTGGTCGGCGACCCCGGCCGCCGACCGGGCCGCGGTGCTGCGCCGCGCCGCCGACCTGATCGAGAACCATGCCTCGCTGGCCGCCACCGTGTCCGGCGAGATGGGCATGCCGATTAGCCTCGCGGGCGTCACGCAGCAATCGATGCCGGCATCGGTACTCCGCGAGTTCGCCTGCTCGCTCGAGACATTCGCCTTCACCGAGGACATCGACGGCGCGCGGCTGCACCGCGTACCGGCCGGGGTGGTCGGTGCGATCACCCCGTGGAACATGCCCGTTCACCAGATCATCGCCAAGGTCGGGGCGGCACTCGCGGCCGGCTGCACCGTGGTCCTCAAACCGTCGGAGGCCACACCGTTCGACGCGCTGTTGGTGCGCGAATGCCTGCTCGCCGCCGGGCTTCCGGCCGGCGCGCTGGCCGTCGTCAACGGCACCGGTGAGAGCACCGGGGCCGCGCTCGCGAGCAACCCGGGGGTGGCGCACGTGTCGTTCACCGGCAGTGTCCGGGCTGGGCGGTCGGTGGCCGCCAATGCCGCGGCCTCGCTGCGCCGGGCGACACTCGAACTCGGCGGCAAATCGCCGGCCGTGGTCCTTCCCGACGCCGATCTCGACGCGGTGCTTCCCCGGGTGCTGGCCTCCGGGCTGGTCAATTCCGGGCAGGCCTGCAATGCGACCACGCGTCTGGTGCTGCCGGCGAGTCGCGCCACCGAGGCCGAATCCATCATGGCCGAGGCGATCTCGGCGTTCCGGCTGGGCGATCCGGCCGATCCGTCGACCACTCACGGACCACTCGCGTCCCGCACGCACACCGCGAAGGTGCTCGCGCACATCGAGGCGGCCCGTGCCGACGGCGGGCGCATCGTCGCCGGCTCCGGCGATAACCCCACCCTCGGTCGGTCACGGTGCTTCGTCACGCCGGTGGTGTTCGCCGACCTCACCGCCGACGCCAGGGCCGTCCGCGAGGAGATCTTCGGCCCGGTGCTCGTCACGCAGTACTACGACGACCTCGCCGACGCGATCGCCATCGCCAACGATTCCGACTACGGCCTGTCGGCCGAGGTCTGGTCGGCCCGAACCGAATCCGCCGTCGAGGTCGCCGACCATCTCGACGTCGGCCAGGTCAAGATCAACGGCGTGCGCACCCGCGAACGCCCGGCGGTGCCCTTCGGCGGCACCAAGAACTCCGGCTACGGCCGCGAACTCGGCGCCGTCGGTATGGCCGAGTTCACCGAGATCAAGGCGGTGATGTCATGAACGACCATCTCGATGTCTCCAACGACCACGTCGAGGGCACCCCGGACGGTCCCGGGGGACGCACGATCGTGGTGACCGGCGCGGCGTCGGGTATCGGTGCCGCCCTGGTGCGTCGCCTGCTCGACGCCGATCCACAGACCACGGTGATCGCACTCGATCTGAACGAGAGCACGGACCCGCGAACACGATTCGTCCACTGCGACCTCTCGGACCCAGCCTCGATCGACGCTGTCGCACTTCCCGACCACATCGACGCGCTGGCCAACGTCGCCGGGGTCCCCGGAACCGCGCCGGCGTCGGTCGTCTTGGCGGTCAACACGCTCGGCGTCCGGGCACTGACATTGCGCGTCCTGGAGCGGATGACCACCGGTGCGGCAGTGGTCAACGTCGCCTCACTCGCCGCACATCGCAACACCCAACCGCCCGAACGCATCACCGAACTCCTCGCAGCCGAGAGCCGCGCGGACATCGACCGCTGGGTCGCGGAGACCGGAGTCGACGGCTCGGCGGCCTACGACAGTTCCAAACGCGCACTGGTGGA
Organism: Gordonia sp. YC-XJ4; assembly: GCF_059511865.1. Taxonomy (NCBI): domain Bacteria; kingdom Bacillati; phylum Actinomycetota; class Actinomycetes; order Mycobacteriales; family Gordoniaceae; genus Gordonia; species Gordonia sp. YC-XJ4. The sequence goes on along the minus strand of NZ_CM183447.1, from coordinate 98,419 downwards.
CTGGACCGTCGCGCTCTCCGCGGCGTTGCAGCCCCGCGGAATCCGCGCCGCCTCGGTGAGCCCCGGCCCCACCGAGACACCCATCCTCGGCGACTTCGAGCAGTCCATGGGGGTCGAGGCCATCAGCCGATCGGCGGGCGCGGTGGGACGACACGGCACCGCCGCGGAAACCGCCGCCGCCATCGACTTCCTGATCTCCCCGGACGCCTCATGGGTCAACGGCATCGACATCCCGGTCGACGGTGGGCTCAGCGCCATCCGTGCCGCCTCCGTCGAGAACCCACTGCGCCCCGTCGCCACCGACTCCCGCTCCTCCTCGCCCGTCTGAACGCACCGGACCAAAGGATCCCCCCGATGACCACCACACACACCGGACACGTACTCGCACTCGATGGTTCGGCTCCCGCCGACCGTGAACTGCTGGGCGGCAAGGCCTTCAGCGTCAACCGGATGCAGGCGCTCGGCCTCCCGGTCCCACCGGCCTTCGCGCTGGCGACCCCGCTGTGCGGCACGTATCACGACGCCGGCGGTCACCTACCCGACGACGTCTGGCGCGACACCCTGGCCGCGCTCGAACAACTCGAACGGGAGACCGGAAAGCGCTTCGGGCAGGGCCCCTTCCCGCTGTTGGTGTCGGTGCGGTCCGGAGCCGCCCAGAGCATGCCGGGCATGATGGACACCGTGCTCAATCTCGGCCTGACCGAAGCGCTGGTGACCGACCTCGGGGCGGCGACCGGGGACCCGGCGTGGGCCCACGACACCTGGCAGCGTTTCTGCACCGGTTACGGCGAGATCGTGCTCGGCGACAAGGCAGCACAGCCACCGGCGGATCCCTACGACCAGCTGCGGGAGGCGATCGGCGCGGTCTTCGGGTCGTGGACCAACGACCGCGTGGCCGCCTACCGACGGCGCCATGGCCTCGGAGCGGGCGGAGGCACCGCGGTGACCGTCCAGGCGATGGTCTTCGGCAATCGCGACGAGCACTCGGGAACCGGCGTGGTGTTCAGCCGCGACCCGGCCACCGGTGAACGTAAGTTGTTCGGCGAGTGGCTGTCTCGCGCACAGGGCGAGGACGTGGTGTCCGGTGAGCGCACACCCGAGACGATCACGCAGTTCGCCGCGCACGACCCCGAGTTGTATCGGCAGCTGGCCGAGATCGCCGAGATCCTCGAGCAGGAACATCGCGACCTCGTCGACATCGAGTTCACCGTCGAATCCGGACGTCTCTACATGCTGCAATGCCGTTCGGGCAAACGGTCGGCACGTGCGGCGGTGCGGATCGCGGTGGAACTGGTGCGCGAGGGCGTGATCTCCGAGTCCGAGGCACTCGAACGGGTCAGCGCCGAGCAGGTGCGCACCCTTCTCGAGGACTCCACCGTCAGCGGGGCGGCCAAACCGATCGCGCGGGGGGTCGGTGCGGGACCCGGAGCCGCAACGGGCACCGTCTACACCGACACCGATGCCGCGTGCGCGGCCGCCGCCGAGGGCGAGTCGGTGGTGCTGGTACGTCCGTCGACCTCACCGGTGGACGTTCCGGCGATGTTCGAGTCCGTGGCGGTGGTCACCGAGGTCGGGGGCACCACCTCGCACGCCGCCCTCGTCTGCCGCGAGATCGGAGTGCCCTGCGTGGTCGGCTGCGGCACCGGGCTCAGCGCGGAACTCGACGGTCGCACCGTCACCGTGGACGGCACCACCGGAACGATCTACGACGGCGACACCCTCGCGGCCGGCGACGGACAGGACGAGTACCTGACCGCGTTGGCCGGGTTCCTGCCCGATCCGCTGCCCGCCGACCATCCGCTCGCGCTGCTCGCGCAACCCGCCCTGGAGGACTCAGCCCGATGACATCCGAGTCAGGCAACCCCGGCACCGACGGAATCGATGCGGTCTACACCGCCGCCGGACTGATGGACGAGTCGCCGTCGATTGCCAAGCGCCCCAACCGACGTGGCGAACAGACCCGGGACAAGCTGGTCAAGGCCGCGGTCGAGTGCTTCACCGAGTACGGGTACACCCGCACCAGGATCTCCGACATCACCCACCACGCCGACACCGCGCAGGGAAACTTCTACCGACACTTCACCAGCCTCGACGACATCTTCCTCGCAGCTCTGCGCCCGTCACTGACCGAGCTCGCCGCCGCGCGACTACGACCGGATCACGCGCACGGCGAACTCGAATCACTCATCGAGGTGAATACGACCTACCTGCAGTCCTATTCACGCAACCGGCACATGCTGCGCCTGCTCCGTGAGGCGGCCGCCGCGAGCGAGAACAAGGGATTCCAGCAGTTGTGGCTGAACCTGCGCGCCGACTTCGTCCGGCGCACCGAGCGGTGGCTGACGCGACTCGAGGATCAGGGCGTCATCGCGCACTGCGACAAGAACCTGCTGGCCGAGACCCTCGGTTGCGCCACCGAGCAGATGGCCTACGTGCACGTCGGCCTGCCGGTGACCGCTCCGCGACGCGAACGGATCGAGGATCTCGGTCGCGCGCTGGGCGAATTGTGGTACCGCGCATTGCCACTCGTGGAGTCCGGCAGCGAGGTGCACCGGTGACGGCGGCGACCACGGGGACCGGCGGAGCGCCGGTCGAATCGCGTTCGCGCACTCTGGGTATCGATGTGGAGGTGGTCGGGGTCGTCGACGAGACCGCCGATGCCCGCACCATTCGCTTTCGGCTGCCCGACGGGATCGAGCAACGCCCGGGACAGTTCGTCACCATCCGCATCCCCAGCGGCCGGACCGGTTCGGTGGCGCGCAGCTACTCGTTGAGCACCGCACCCGGGGTCGACGACATCCCGGCCGTGACCATCAAACGCGTCACCGACGGTTACGGTTCGAACTGGTTGTGTGACAACATCTCCGCGGGCGATGTCCTGCACATCATCGCACCGTCGGGGGTGTTCACCCCGCACTCGTGGGACCACCGGCTGACGTTGTTCGCCGCGGGCAGTGGCATCACACCGGTCATGTCGATCCTGCGGTCGGCGCTGGAATTGCACACCTGCCCGGTCACCCTCTTCTACGCCAACCGCGACCGGCCGTCGACCATCTTCGCCGACGAGCTCGACCGGCTGGTCGCACGCCATCCGGAACGGCTCCACGTGCACCATTGGCGGGAGGATTCCGACGGCCTGCCGACCGCCGAGGCCGTCGCCCCGCTCTGCGCCGCGGCCCGCGGTGAGGTCGCCGGCGGTGAGGTCTTCGTGTGCGGACCGGCGCCGTTCATGGATCTGGTGGAGCGCGAAGCGCTCGCGGCGGGGGTGCCGCACACCGATCTGCACATCGAGCGATACGTGTCGTTGACCGGCGACCCCTTCACCCTGTCGGTGGCCGACGAGGGCTCCGCACCGTGCGCGCTGACCGTCCACATCGACGGTAGCGTCGCCGAAATCGGTTGCGCCACGACGACTCCCCTGCTCGACGCGATGCTGTCGGAGGGAATCGACGCACCGTACTCGTGCCGGGAGGGTGATTGCGGGTCCTGCGTCGCCCGGCTGGTCTCGGGCACCGTGGATCACGGGAACGGCATCGCGCTCGAACCCGAGGACATCGACGACGGCTACCTCCTGGCGTGTCAGGCGACGCCTCGCTCGGCCGAGGTGGAGATCGAGATCGAGTAGTCGGCGTCAGCCGTTGTAGGCCCAGACCGAGACCCAGTCGACCTGCAGGTGCCCGGAGCTGGTGCCGTTGCCGTTGGTCTCGGCCTGCAGTTGCCACCGCATCGGACCCGAGGGCACCCAGGCGGTGGTGTCGAGGACGACGGTGTTGTCGAGCAGGTAGCGGATGCGGCCGGGACTCCATTCCATCGTGTAGGTGTGCCAGCTGGTGAACGTGGCCCCGATGTCGGTGGCGACGGCCTGACAGCTGACGCACGAACCGAGACCGGAGTAGTGGTGATAGCCCTTGGCGGTGCCCGCGAGGGATCCCTCGGGGAAGTCGAATTCACCGCCGGCGGGCCATTGTTCGGACTGCGGCCAGAGCAGGAAGGCCACATAGTATTCGGACAGTCCCGGACGGTCGACGCGCATTCGTACCGAATAGCGCCCGTAGGTCTGGTATTGGCTCGATCCGGTGATCAGCGGTGACGGATTCGCGCCTGCGGGTTTTCCGTCGACCTGGCGGAGAAAGAAATCGAGCATGCCACCGTCGACCGAGAGCACCGCGTCGGGGCGATAGGGGCGTTTCTGATACGTGTCGAGATAGCACTGGGGATAGGTGCGCCATTTCTGGCCCTGCGCGCCGGTGTAGACGATCTTGTCGGGCTCGCACGAATTGGCCCACGAGCCGAGTGCCGCGTTCTTGGTGAATTCGTCGGCGAAGATGTGGCGCCAGCCGGCGAGGTCCGCGGTGGGTGCCGTCTGGCCGGACGGGCTGGTCACCGCGGCGGGAGTGCTCGTCGTGGTCGTGGGTGTCGTGGTCGTGGGTGTCGTGGTCGTGGGTGTCGTGGTTGTGGTTGTGGTGGGTGTTGCCGCGGCCGAGGTCAGTGTCCATCGTTGTGCCGTCGTCCCTGCACAGGTCCGCAGCGAGACGGCGCCGTTTGCGGCGGTCAGGCAGTAGTTGCCGTAGTTGGGGCGCAGCGAGTCGTTGGCGCCTTGACCCCAGACCTGGGCCGGCGAGGTCGAGCAGGTCGCGATCTCGAGGTTGCGGCCGTTGGCGATGACCGCCCCGACCGGCTGCAAGCACAAGCCCTGCACGCGGGCCCGGCCGTCGGCACCGACCGTCCACTGCTGATTGATCCCGTCGTGGCATTCGTACAGCAGTACCCGGTTGCCGGAGCGGGCCGCGGCGTCGGAGTTGTCGAGGCATTGGCCGTTGAGGACGGATTTGACCATGAATGTCGAATCGGCGGCCGATGCCGGTCCGTTGGCCAGCACCATTCCGGCAATGCCGAGAATGCTGCAGACAACAACGCACACCGCTTTTCGCACCGGCCCGTTCCTGATTCCTCGCTTCATACCTGATGATTATTTGGCATTCCTGCCGTGGGAATGATTGCATTTGGGAAAACAGTACGAAACCGACAGAATGCGCGAGCCACCCTCGGCGACGCGTGTGTCGTGCTGCCGGTACGGCGAGAGCCCGTCGGACCCATGCCCTACCGTGGTGGCGTGACTGGGGCACGTCAGCCGCTCCGTGCGGGTCAGATCATCGTCGGCGACACCGGACTGCGCTACCGGATCGACGGGCTCCTCGACGGCGGCGGCTTCGGCCATGTCTATCGCGCCTCACGGCTGGCGTCATCGAGCGATCGGGTGACCCGCAAGGTCTGCGTCAAGGTGTGTGCGAACGCTGCGGACTGGCACGGCGAGGCGCACATGGGGCACCTGCTCGCCGGGCGCCGGGAGGTGGTCGCGCTCCTCGATGCCTTCGCCTTCGGTTCCGGGCCCGGACGCACGACCCGCTACGTCATCGTCACCGAGTGGATGCGTGAGGGCACGGTCGGCGATCTCGTGGCCGATGGTGCGTGGGCGGGATGGCGTCCGGCACGGGTCCGCCGTGAGATCCGCGGCCTGCTCGGTCTGCTCGCCGTGATGCACGCGGCCGGTGTCACCCACCGCGACATCAAACCCGACAACGTCTTCCTGCGCGACGGCCGGCTGGCTCTCGGCGATTTCGGGATCGCCAAACACGCTCTGACACCCCGGCATTCACCGCTGGACGCCTACACGCCGGCGTACATGCCCGCCGACGTCGACGATTACCGCCACTGGGCGACGTGGTTCGACATCTACCAGCTCGGCCTGCTCACCTGCACCCTGTTGACCGGGGCGGACTGGACCAACGACGACATCTCCCGCATCCGCGACCTCGACGCGCCCGAGGATCTCAAGTGCTGGATCTGGCACGCGACCGCGGCCAAGGGCACCCGCTACGTCGACGGCACACAGGCTCTGCGCGCACTGACCGATCTCCACAAGGTCGACATGAGTCCGGCACGCGGGCCGGCACGACTGGCCGGACACCGCGTGGTGATCACCGGCCGGTTCAGCACCGGCACCCAACAGGAACTGACCACGCTCATCGAGGAATCCGGGGCGGCGGTGCAGTCGATGGTCGGCGACGACACCACCGTCCTCGTGCGCGCCCATCAGATCGACGGCGGCCTCGGGGCGCACGAGGGCCGCAAGCTGTTTGCCGCGCGGGAACGCAAACGGCGCGGCCAGGCACTGCACGTGATCGACGAGGACCGTCTGTGTCGGCTGATCGGGCTGACTCCCGTCTGAGTCCCCTGTGGGGTCCTGTAACGCGGGGCGGTGTCGCGCCGATCACACCGGCACCGGACTGTGTCGGGCCGTGCTGAAACAGTGGGTGTCGCGGTGGCGACGAGTCGTCGACATCGCGGTACAGCGACGGTGTGCGCCCGGGTCCTACGAATGGGGGGATCCTTGTGCGCGATGCGGCACTCGGTGGTGGGGATCCGTAACCTCGCAAGCAGATCATGATGCAAGCCCGGTCATGATGCAGCCGGTCAGAATTGGTCGGGCCGTAGAGGAGCCGGATCGCCGAACGTGGGCCAGCAGAGGGTTTCACCCGGATGAGAGGTGTGCCATGGGCGCAGACGACATGCGTGCAGACGACATGCGTGGGGACGTCGACTTCGACACGGCCGTCAACGAGGCCTGGGCCCGGTACCGGCACCTGCTCGCCGCTCTTCTGTCCGACCTCGACGACGGGCAGGAACTCATCGTCGAACAGAACCTGGAGATCCCCGAGGGTTCCCACGGGGTGCTGAGCTTCTCTGCCTGCGAGGACCGCATCGTGTGCACGATCGTCGAGGGTGATCTGCATCCGCATCCCGACGTGCTGCGAGAGAACATCGCCGATCTCGAACTGCTCGGCTGGGATCGCGACGATGGTGACGGATCGTTCACCTCCGAGGCCGACCGCGCGCAGGTCGATGCTCTCGCCGCGCTGGCCACCACTACACTGATCGAGATCTGGGGAGTCGGGCATCCGGCCTTCCTCACCGGGGATGTGCCGGCCCGGCACGAGCCGGCGCTCGAGGTGATCGCCCTACCCGCACGGCACAGTGACCTGCGGGCGATGGTGCTCGAGGCGCTCGAAACGATGTCGGGGCATCCGGTGCTGGTCGACGACGACGGTGACATTCCGTTGCCGACCGGTGAGGTCAAGTCGTGGCTGCGAATCCTGCCCGCGCGCCCGACCTTGGAGTTCTTCGGCACCGTCGTCGAGCACGTCACGGATCTGCCTGCGGCCTACCGCTTCGTGGCGACCGAGACGCTGCCCTACACCGGGATCAAACTCGTCGTGCACGACACCTGCATCGTCGCCGTGCTGACGGTGGAGGCCACGGCGTTCTCCCGGCACAACGTCGCGGCCGGCATCGGCCAGTGGTTGCAGTTCGTCGAGGAGGTGCGCCCGGAGATCGTCGCGGCGCTCACCCACGACGCCTGCGGGCCGGATCTCTGAGGCCGTCCCGACCTACCGCGCCCACTGCAGGGTGTCGGCCCACTTGAGTGCCGCGGTCTCGGAGTACGCACCGAGGCCGTGCTGGTCGTTGTAGGTCTGGTAATCGATGCGGGCGCCGTCGGCGCGGGCACGGTCGACCCATGCCGAGGTCAGCGGAGCCGGCGCGACCACGTCGAGCGTGCCCTGCTGGATGAGCATCGGAGCGCGGTAGCCGGTGTCGGGGACGGCGGAGAGCTCGTGCACCACGCCAATCAGCGGCCCCTCGGCCAGTGGTTTGGTCACCATCTGGCCGACGTTGTACTGCCGCGTCGACGGACTGAACTCCGGATAGCACTGTGTCGCAGCATCTTCGACGAGTTTCTTGCCCAGCGGCGTGAGGTAGGAGTCGACGTCGACGTCGGGTCGCGCGGCCTTCACACCGGCGAGGACGTAGGAGACATAGGTGACGTAGTCGGGAATCGCGACGGGCGGGACGCCGGGAGCGACGACCTTGAGGAGCTGTGAGGTGTCAACGGGCACCGAGCTGGCGGCAACCCCCACGTTGTGGAGTTCGGGTGCGTAGGTGGGTGCGAGATGTCCGGCCCAGACGGCGCTCTGGCCGCCCTGGGAACCACCGGAGGTGAGATAGTCGGTGCCGGCTCGGGCTGCGGTGTACTGCGCGACGACGGTCCGCGCGGCACGTACCGAGTCGATCACGTTCTTGCCCTGCATCTCTCCGTCGGCGTAGGGATGCACGCCCGGTCCGCCGACACCCGCGTACTCGGTGGCGGTGATGACGTAGCCGTCGTCGAGCCAGGGGCCCATCCAGTCGTGCCAGCGTTCCTTGCCGTCGACGCGGACGCCCATCCGGTCGGTGACCGTGCAGCCGTCGCCGAGTCCGGCGGTGCCGTGCGCCCACGCGAAGATGCGGTAGTCACCGCCGTGCGGGTTCTTCTCGGGGATCGAGACGGTGGCGCGGACCGGGATCAGCGTGCCCTGCGCGTTTTCCGACAGATAGGTCATCGCGATCACCTGGCGGGCGCCGGTCATGCGGGCGTCCTTCTCGTCGGTGATGTCGGTGGAACCGAGCACCGTGCCCGCGCCGGCCTTGGACGTGACACTCGGCGCCGCCTGTGCAGTTGGTGACCCGGGCAGGGGCGACCACAACAGGGCGACCACTCCGATCAGTAGTGCACCCAGCACCAGTCCTCGTCGACGCACTGCAGCAGTCCCCTCTTCCTCTTCGCTCGCGGGCCGCGGCCCGCAGCACACCGGACTTCCCCAATGTCGGTTAGGTTAACCTAAGCGGCCGCGGGTCCGGTCGGGCGGGATGGACCAGAGCAGGTTGTTGCAGATGAGAGCGTCTCCTCGGCCGGTCGGGGTGACTGCGCCCCCTCGATCCGGCACCCTGGTCGTGTGCCGGACGACCTGCTGATCGCGCGCAATCCCGAGGAGGGCACGTCGCTGCCCTACCTCGTGCGTTTGCCCTTGGGCGCGGACGGGATCGTGTTGAAGACCCGGGAGACGTGGCCGCGCACCACCAAGGTGTATTGCCAGCGCGTCGCCGAGTGGCCGGACGACCCCGAGCTCGTCGAATGCCTGGCGGTGCGTTCGATCAGCCGGCGCGGCGCGGCCATCGACCTGGTGCTCGAACGCGGACGGGAGAACCGCTCGCAGTTCGTGCTCACCCGCGCCCGCGGGCGCGAGATGGTGTTCTGGCAGTCGCGACGCACCGCCAAACAGGCTCGACCGAACGTGACGGTCCCCAAGGCGCGGGCGCACGGTCGCGTGGTCGACATCGTCGTCGACACCCGAGAACGCTACGGCTACAAGTTCTCTGCGCAGCAGGCGCAGACCAGCAAGCGGGGCCTGCCGGTCGGCGACTACGCGGTCTTCGACGGCGACGACCTGGTGGCCACCGCCGAACGCAAGAGCATCGAGGACCTCGCGTCGAGCCTGTTGTCGGGCAAGATGACCTACCTGCTGGCCGATCTCGCCGCACAGCCGCGCGGCGCGGTGATCGTCGACTCCGGGTACTCGAAGATCTTCAAACTCGACCATGCCCCGGCCTCCTCGGTGGCCGATGCCGTCGCCGAGGCGCAGGCCCGGTTCCCGACGGTGCCGATCGTGTTCTGCGAAACGCGTGCACTCGCACAGGAGTGGTTGTACCGGTGGTTCGGTGCCTGTCTGGCCGAATGGGATCTCGACCGGGCGGGAAGGAGTTCGCCGACGCAGCTCAGTGGTGGGGACGTGAGCGCGTCGACGTCGATCGAATGAATCTCGGTCGGACATTTGCCGCAAAGCGGTTCGATTGATCGCCGCGCGCCGCACCCGCGACTAGATTCGCAACGGATCACGTCCGCTTCTGCACCCGAAGTGGTCGCAAACCGTTGCTGCGCAACCGTCATCGCGTAGATTGACTGCCAGCCACGATGGCCCGACGCCGCGCGGCTCGCACGATCGAGGGGGAAATGGTGAACACTCCGAACCCGCCCTACGGGCAACCCGGCCCGTACGGGCAACAGCAGCCGGGCCAACCCCGGTACGGGCAACCCCACTACGGGCAGCCGCCTGGCCCGGGTCAACCGTCGTACGGCCAGCAGCCCCAGTATCGACAGCCGCCCGGCCCGGGGTACGGCGCGCCCCCGGCGGGCCCGCCCCAGTACGGTGCTCCCCCATCTGCTCCGCCCCCATCTGCTCCGCCCCCGTCTGCTCCATCCCAGTACGGCCGGCCGCCGGCGCCGCAACCCCCGAATCCTGCTCCACTGCAGAAGAATCCCGCTCCGGGCGCCTATCATCCGGGCGGTGGGCAGGGCGCGCCGCCGGTGCAGGCTGGTCAGCAGCAGGGTGTCGCCATCGACGCGAAGTTCTTCCCCCTGATGTGGTTGCTGTTCTTCATCAAGCCGAAGATCGTCGTCGACGGCCACGAGCTTCCCGGCACGTGGGGCCGCAACGAGATCCCGCTGCCGCCGGGACAGCATCACGTGCACGTCCACGTTCCGTACTTCCTGCCCCCGCGGATCGGGCCCGCCGATTTCCCGGTGCTCGTGCAGCCCGGACAGGGCGTCGAGCTGGAGTATCGCGCGCCGGTGTGGGCGTACTCCCGCGGTTCGCTCGGCCCTGCGCCGCAGCAGTACAACGGCGTCGGTCTGGCGATCGCGATCTCGGTCATCCCGATCGTACTGATCGTGCTCATCGTCATCCTGAACGTGGCGATCGCCACGAGTTGATCGCGCCCGCACACGCGAACAACCCCGCCCGGCGTCGGTGGGCGGGGTTGTTCGTGTCGCGCACGGGTCAGCGCGCAGAGCGCTCGCTCACTGCCACACCCAGAGCCACTGACGCGAACGCGGGTCGTAGCGGCGGACGCGGCGGCGGCGCTGGACGGGGGCGGGGTTGTTGTTGCGACGGGGTGCGGCCATGATCGGCTCCTCTTCGTTGGTGCTTCCGAGATCCGCTGTGTGCGTTTCTCTCTGACGTGTTCCACGATGCACGGCCAGGCTTGACGCACGATGCCCGTCGCCTTGGGGGTTGCTGTTTCTCGTGAAATGTGGCGTGAGTCACCGTGATCGGGGTGTCGGCGAGCCGGCAGGCGGATCTTGACGACATCTTGGCGCCGGAATCCCTGTTGCTACGCCGCAGACCCGGGTAGACCGAAGAGGTGAGTTTGTTCGAGCTGCTGCCCTCTCTGAAAGGCGTTCTGGTGTCCCGATCTTTCGATCCCACGCTCTGGCCGGTCCCGATTCACTCGTCGGGGACCGACCTCTTCATCGGTGAGACCGACCTGCGTGCCGAATCACTGCGTCACACAACGGGATTCTTCGTCGACGCCGCAGGCGAGCCGCGCTGCCCGTCGACCGATGAATGCGATGCGGCACACCCGGTTCTGGTCACCAGGATCATCGCGGCGCACGTCACAGGTGGCCGCGCGGTGGTGCGAGTCGATGCGGCGTTGCCGTTGACCACCGCGATCTCCGATGTGGCGTTCGTCGGCGTCGGCCTGGCCGGAGCCACCCTGGCCGACATCACCGTCATCGATACCGCCGGACATCGACGGACGGTGCATGCCGAGCTGCCGGCCGGCGTCATCGCCACCGGGACACTGGTGATCGCATTGCGTCCGGTCGCCGACCGGGCCACCGTCGTCGCCCGATAGCCGATAGCCGGTCGCCGTCCGACGGGGACCGCCCTCAGACCGCCGAATCCGGGAAGGCGATGACCGACAGAAAGCGGATCGGCAGTTCGATGAGGGCGACCGGCCCGTGCGGGGCCTCACCGTCGAGCTGCATGGAATCGCCGGGCGCGAGGCGGTAGACGCTGCGGCCGTGCGCGTAGTCCATGACGCCGTCGAGCATGTAGAGGAACTCGGTGCCGGGGTGCTGGAACAGCGGCTGGGTGATCGAGTCCTCGTTGAGCGTCACGAGTAGGCATTCGAGACGTTTGTGCTCACCGCGCAACGACCCGAGTAGTTCGTACTCGTGGCCCTCCTTGGACCCCGATCGCACGATCCGCGAACCCTCCCCCGCCTTGACGTACACCGCCGATCGCTCGACGTCGGCGCCCCGGAACAGCGAGGTCACGGCGACGTCGAAGGCTGTCGCCAGCCGCGCGAGAGTGCTGAGACTGCACGAGGTCTGGGCGTTCTCGATCTTCGAGAGCATCGCCTTGGAGATGCCGACGCGTAACGCCATGTCGCCGACGGTGAGACCCTGCTGCTGACGCAGGCGCCGGACGTTGGCGGCAATCGCGGTCTCGAGCTCGAGTTCCTCGACGGACTGATCGGTGGGCCGGTCACGGGCGATGCCGGACTGGTTACGGATCAGCGGATCGTCACCGACTCCTGCCGGTTGCACCGCCACTGCCTGATCGATCCCCGTCGATTCGTCGGACTCCGCCACCGGGCCAGCATATCGGGAGACGTCGTCCACTGTGGGGAACCGTGGCAGCTCGGCGATGAGTCCCGACCGCCGGTCCTCGGGCAGCTCGGCGACGCGGACCCCGCCGTTCAGGGCGCACATGGTGTACCCCGCACGACAGGTCTCACCGCATCTCCCCCGCGCCCACGTAGGGGAAGCGGGTCTTGAGCAGGTCGCCCTCGGCGAACCGGGACAACCGGAAGTCCGACTCCGGGATACGCGGGTCGTTGCTGTGACCATCGACGACGAGGTCGGCGACGAGCCGCCCGACGGCCGGCGAGATCTTGAAACCGTGCCCGCTGAAGCCCGCGGCGATCACCAGTCCCTCGAGCGGACCGGTGGAGATGATCGGATTCCAGTCCGGGGTCACGTCGTAACACCCGGCGTAACTACTGGTGATGGCCGCGTCGGTGAACTGCGGGAAGCGGGTACCGACCTTGTCGACGGTCAGATCCAGGAACGCCTCGTCGGCACGATTGAGGTAGTTGTCGGGGTCGGCGATCTCCAGCTCGGCGAGATCGCTGTTGCCGAACAGGATCTCACCGCGGACATCGGGCCGCACGTATTGCAGTGAGACGAGGTCGGAGAACACCGGCACCTTGCCGAGTTCCATTCCGGGGTGGATCATCACGATCTGCTCGCGGTGGACCTCGATGGGGACATCGATGCCGTGGGCGGCGAGGAACGGGCGCGTCCAGGCGCCGGTCGCGACGACGACGGTCTCGGCCGAGATCGTCGATCCGTCAACCAGTCTCACGCCGGTGACGGCGTCGCCGTCGACGATGAGACCGGCAACCGGCGTGCTCTGGCGGATGCGGATTCCACCGGCGCGCGCCGATGCGGCGAAGGCCTGCGCGGTCTGATACGCATCGCCGTACCCGCCGCGTTCCTCCCAGCCGAACGCCGCGAACGGCTCGAGATCGGCGGCCGGCCACATCGCGGCGACCTCGTCGACCCCGATCTCCTCGGTCTGCACACCGACCTCGCGTTGCGCGGCAAGGCTTTTGCGGAGATTGCCCACATTGGCCTCACCGACTCCGACGACGTAGCCGGTCTGCCGGAACCCGATGTCGGTGCCGAAGATCTCCTCGGCCTTCTCGAACACCTCGAGCCCGACGGCTGCCATCGCCGCCAGCGAACTGACGCCGTAGTGGCAGCGGACGATGCCCGATGACTTGCCCGTCATACCCGCGCCCACGGTATCGCGTTCGCAGACAACCACATCGGTGACGCCACGTTGCGCGAGCGCCCAGGCGGTGGCCGCGCCCTCCAGGCCGCCACCGATGATGACGATGGATGCGGTCTCGGTACTCACAACACCGCCCCTGCTCCGGGAATCCAGCTGGTGCCCGCCAGCGGGACGCGCGCCATCGCTGCGGCCTCGATCGAGATCGCCACCAGGTCTTCGGGTTCGAGGTGCTGCAGGTGTGCCTTGCCGCAGGCGCGGGCGATGGTCTGGGCTTCCATCGTCGTCACCCGCAGGAAGTTGGCCAGGCGCTTTCCGCCGACGATCGGATCGAACCGAGCGGACAGTTCGGGATCCTGGGTGCTGATGCCGGCCGGGTCGCGGCCGTCCTGGAAGTCGTCGTAGAAGCCGGCCGCCGAGCCGATCTTCTCGTACTCGTCGGCATACCGCGGATCGTTGTCGCCCAGGGCGATCAGCGCGGCGGTGCCGATGGCGACGGCGTCGGCACCGAGCGCCATGGCCTTGGCCACGTCGGCACCGTTACGAATCCCACCGGAGACGATGAGTTGGACCTCGCGATGCACACCGAGCTCCTGAAGTGCCTGCACGGCTTGCGGAATCGCGGCGAGTGTCGGGATGCCGACGTGCTCGATGAACACTTCCTGCGTGGCTGCGGTACCGCCCTGCATGCCGTCGACGACCACCACGTCGGCACCGGAGTGCACGGCGAGCTTGACGTCGTAGTAGGTGCGGGTCGCACCGACCTTGACGTAGATCGGCTTCTCCCAGTCGGTGATCTCACGCAGCTCGTTGATCTTGATGGCGAGATCGTCGGGGCCGGTCCAGTCGGGGTGGCGACAGGCGCTGCGCTGATCGATACCCTCCGGCAGGGTGCGCATGTGAGCGACCCGCTCGGAGATCTTCTGCCCCAGCAGCATTCCTCCGCCGCCGGGCTTGGCGCCCTGGCCGAGGACGATCTCGATGGCGTCGGCCTTGCGCAGGTCGTCGGGGTTCATGCCGTAACGCGACGGCAGGTACTGGTAGACCAGGTTCTTCGACTGCCCCCGCTCCTCCGGTGTCATTCCGCCGTCGCCGGTGGTGGTGGACGTGCCGACCTCCGACGCACCACGCCCGAGTGCCTCCTTGGCGCCGGCCGACAGCGCACCGAAGCTCATGCCCGCGATCGTGACCGGGGTGTCGAGGTGCAAGGGGTACTTGGCATTTCGGCTGCCGAGCACGACGTCGGTGTCGCAGCGCTCGCGATAGCCCTCCAGGGGGTACCGCGACATCGACGCGCCCAGGAAGAGCAAGTCGTCGAAGTGCGGCAGCTTGCGCTTGGCGCCCCACCCACGGATGTCGTAGACGCCGGTGTCGGCGGCACGCTGGATGGCGGCGATGGTGGTGCGGTCGAAGGTCGCGGATTCGCGTAGACCGCGCTGTTCGTTGCTGAGGTTCATGATGTCTCCGGGTGCGGCGCTGGGTCGTCGGACGAGGGGCCGAGCGGTGGGTTCGCCGGGGGTCAGTACGCCGACGTGTTGTCGACGTGGAAGTGGTAGAGCTCGCGGGCCGATCCGTATCGCGAGTACTCGGTCGGGTCGTCGTCCTTGAAGCCCGCGGCCTTGAGCAGGCCGGCGAGCTCGTCGAGGTGCTCGGCGCGCATGGGTTTCGCGATGCAGTCGGCGCCGAGGGAGGCGACCTCACCGCGAACGTAGAGACGGGTCTCGTAGATCGAGTCACCCAGGCCTGCACCGGCGTTGCCGCGGATCACCATGCGGCCCGCCTGGGCCATGAAAGCGCTGTTGTGACCGACGTTTCCGCCGACGACGATGTCGATGCCCTTCATCGAGATCCCGCAGCGCGCGGCGGCGTCGCCCTCGATGACGAGCAGGCCGCCGTGTGCGGTGGCACCGGCCGACTGGGAGGCGTTGCCCTTGATGACAACGGTGCCGCTCATCATGTTCTCGGCGACACCGGTGCCGGCGTTGCCGTTGATGGTGATCTCGGCCTGCTGGTTCATGCCGGCGGCGTAATAGCCGACGTGACCGTTGACGGTGATCTTCACCGGGGCGTTGACCCCGGCGGCGACGCTGTGCGCACCGGCCGGTGAGTTGATCTCGATCTCTCCGGTGATCTCCCCGTGCAGCGCCGAATTGACTTCGCGCAGCGAGGTTTCGGACAGATCGAAGACGGTGCGATCGGTGTTCAGCGGGTCCATGCGTAGACCACCTCCGGTTCTGGTTCCCAGATTCGTGCGTTCTCCACGCCCGGCAGGTGCGCCAGGGCTCGGTATTCACTGGCCATCGCCACCCAGTCGTCGGTCTCGGCGATCACGGCGGGTTTGCAGGCGATGGCGTCGCGGACCACCGCGAACGAGTCGCGGTTGGACACGACGAGGGTGTAGAAGCCGTCGAAGGTGGCACAGACCTCTTTGAGTGCGGTCTCGATGTCCTTGCCCTGCGCGAGCTGGTGGGCGACGAAGCGTGCGCCGACCTCGGTGTCGTTCTCGGAGTCGAATTCAACTCCCTCCGCGCGCAATTCGCGGCGGATGGTGGCGTGGTTGGAGAACGATCCGTTGTGCACCAGGCACTGTTCGGGTCCGACGGCGTACGGGTGTGCTCCGGCCGGGGTCACCGCGGACTCGGTCGCCATGCGGGTGTGCCCGACGCCCTGCCAGCCCTGTGCGGCGGCCAGGCCCCACTGGTCGGTCAGATCACGGGGTGCGCCAACACCTTTGAGGACGGTCAGGTCGCTACCGAAACCGGCGACGAGGGCGCCGGGGTAGGTGGTGCGGGCGGCGCCGAGCAGCTCCTCGGCGGGTACGGGCGCCGACAGCACGAGGGTGGTGTCGACATACTGGGCGACGACCGGACTGCCGAGCGCCTCGGTGACGGCAGCCTGGGCGTCGTCGGCGGCGACGTCGATCTCGAGAAGGGAGACGCAGGCGTGGCCGGCGGGCACCCAGCTGGGGTTGCCGTAGACGGCGATGCCCGCCGAATCGGCGCCGCGGTCCTGCATTTCACCGAGCATGCCGGTGAGCAGTTCCCCGAGGCGGGGATACAGATCGGGGTTGCGTAGATGCAACCCGACGATTCCGCACATGGTGTGGGCCTTTCGTGGTTCTGGGGTGGACGGATCAGGGATGTGAACCGGGTGTGTGGTCAGAAAGCGGTGAGATACTGATCGACCTCCCACGGGGAGACGGCCGAGTGCCAGGCGAAGAATTCTTCGCGCTTGAGCTTGCTGAAGTAGTCCGAGACCGATTGCTTGTCGGCGGGCCACTCCTCGGTCATCGCGGCGTCGAGGGTGCCGGCCACGACCGGGTCTGCCTCGAGCGCGTCGACCGCGTGCAGCAGTGTCAGCGGCAGGGTGCCGACGTGCTCGGGGCAGGTGCCCAGGGCGCCCGGATCGAGGCTGCGCTTGATGCCGTCGAGGCCGGCGCCCAGCGCGGCGGCGATCGCGAGGTACGGGTTGGCCGATCCGTCGCCGCCGCGCAGCTCGACGCGCTGGTCGTCGGGGATGCGGATGTAGTGGGTGCGGTCGTTGCCGCCGTAGGTGGGCACCCGAGGCGCCCAGGAGGCACCCGAGCGGGTGGCGGTGGCGCCGGTCCGCTTGTAGGAGTTGACCGTCGGAGCCATCACCGACTGCAGCGCGCAGGCGTGCTCGAGGACGCCTGCGACGAATCCGTAGGCGGTGGGCGAGATGCCGAGCCCGCGGTCGTCGCCGAACTCTGCGGGGAAGACCGGCTGACCGTTGGAAGTCAACGAAAGGTGCAGGTGCAGGCCACTTCCGGTGCGCTCGGCGAACGGCTTGGGCATGAACGTGGCCACCATGCCGCGTTCGGCGGCGATCGTGGAGAGCAGATAGCGCAGGGTGATGACGCGGTCGGCGGTGGTGAGCGCGTCGGAGTAGGCGAAGTTCTGCTCGAACTGGCCGTTGCCGTCCTCGTGGTCGTTGGCGTAGTTGCTCCAGCCCAGTTGATTCATCGCGGTGGACACTGCGGTGAGGTGCTCGTACATCCGGGTCAGACCGCGGACGTCGTATCAGGGCTGATCGGAGTCGTCGGCGTCGTCGGCGGTCACGAGCGAACCGTCGGCGGCGCGCTTGAGCAGGAAGTACTCGACCTCTGCGCCCACCCACGGCTCGAAGCCCGCGTCCTCGGCCTGGGCGATGAGAGCCCGCAGGATGTTGCGTGGGGCGAACGGCCACGGCTTGCCCTCGACGTGCGGGTCGCAGTGCACGATCGCCAGCCCTTCCTTGATGAAGGGGATCGGCAGGAACGACGAGGTGTCGGGGATGGCCATGAGGTCGGGGTCGCGCGGCTCCTGCCCGATCGCACCGACCGCGTAGCCGGCGAAACCCACACCGTCGGTGGCGAGTTCGTCGACGGCCTCGACGGGAACGAGCTTGGCGCAGGGCTTGCCGCGCAAGTCGACGAACATGGCGAGGATGAACTTGGTCCCCGACTTCGCGCAGAGTTCGGCGAGATCGTTGGTGGTGTCAGTCATGGCAGGGCTCCGGTGGTTGTGTTGGCTCTAGTATGTCCACTCCGATGAACTTTTGTCTACCTGTAGTAGACCCCCGTTGTGTTGCGATTGCGTTTCGGGGCTGTGAGGTGCAGGTATCGGGTTGGGTGGGGTGGTCGTCGGTGGTCGAGGTGTGACCACCGATGCCCGCACCACCTACTCCTCCGCCACTCCCACCCGGTGGTCGAGGTGTGACCACCGGTGGCCGCACCACCTACTCCTCCGCCACCCCCACCCGGTGGTCGAGGTGTGACGAGCCCCCTGGGGCGAGGAGCCTCGAGACCCCCGCAGATGACGCTGGAACCCGAAACCAGCACCGGTGCAAGGGGTCTCGAGGCTCGGCGCCTGGGGCGCCGAGCACCTCGACCATCGATCAACAATGGCGACCGACAATCAGGAGAAGCACTCACTCATCGATCAAAATGGGGCCGGCCATCGAGGGAAGTGCCGACCATCGATCAAAATGGCACCGGGGGCGCACCACGGTGTGATGCGCCCCCGGTGTCGTGCGCAGCGATCAGGTGCCGACGGGCTGAGCGGTCTCGGAGAGCCCGTTCTCCACGCTCTGGGTGGCCAGTGCCGGCGACATACCCGAGAGGCCACCGTGCCCGACGCCGGCCGCGGGGATCTCGTAGGCGGTCTCGGCGTGGATCGAGGAGTCGAGTCCCTGGGTCTCGGTCTCGGCGTCGACGCGCAGGCCGATCGTCTTGTCGAGGGCCTTGGCGATCAGCCAGGTCATCACGAAGGAGAAGGTGCAGGTGATGACGATGCCGGCGAGTTCGCGCCACAGGATGTCGATCGGTCCACCGAACAGGAGACCGGTGACACCGGCCGGGGCACTGCCCGCGGCGAACAGCACGATGCACAGGGTGCCGACGATGCCGCCGATACCGTGGACGATGAACGCGTCGAGACTGTCATCGACCTTGAACTTGGGCTTGAAGCTCAGGAAGAACGCGACGACACCCGCGGCGAGGATGCCGACCATCAGTGCGCCGATCGGCGTCACGGTGTTGGCCGACGGGGTGATGCCGACGAGCCCGGCGATCGCGCCGGTGATCGAACCCAGAGCGGTGACATGACCTTCCCGCCACTTCTCGATCGCCCAGAAGCCGAGCATGCCGGCACCGCCGGCGAGCAGGGTGTTGAGGACGACGAACTGGGTGACGAAATTGGCTCCGCCGGCGCAACTTCCGTTGAATCCGAACCAGCCGAACCAGAGGATGCCGCCACCGAGGAGCACGATGGGCACGTTGTGCGGCCGCTCGGCACGGCGACGCCGGGCGCCGAGGACCAATGCCAGGGCGAGCGCGGCCACACCGGAGTTCATGTGCACCGCCGTACCACCGGCGAAGTCGTGGATGTGGATCTTGTTGAGCAGGAAGCCTCCTGCGCCCTCGTCGGAGTCGGCGGCGAACACCCAGTGCGCGACCGGGAAGTACACCAGGGTCAGCCAGATCGGAACGAACACCAGCCACGCGCTGAACTTCATCCGACCCGCCGCACCACTGGCCACGATCGCCACGGTGATGGCGGCGAACAGAATGAACCACGCCGCGATGTAGAGCACCTGGATACCGCCGGACTGATCGTCGGTGAGGTGCTCACCGAGCCCGAGGTAGTGCACGGGATTGCCGATGATCCCCCAACCGTGGATCGACGGCCCGGACACCAGGCCATAACCGTAGAGAACATAGATGACACAGGTGATTCCGAGGGTGGCGAGCACCATTGACATCATGTTCAGGACGTTGCGTCCGCCGAGCATGCCCCCGTAGTAGAGACCCAGGCCGGGGATCATGAGTACCAGAAAGGCGAATGCGGCCAGCATCCATGACAGATCCGCGTGTGCGGCAACTACTTCCATGACAGTCCTTGGTAGAGAGGGATATGGAGGGTGATGGGGCGGTCAGTGCCCGCGGAGGTAGGCGACGACGTTGTCGCGGTAGTCGAGGAAGCCCTTGTACGCGGCGATGCGCTCGTCGAGGGTTTCGATAACGGTGGCCAACTGCTCGGCCCACGCCGGGATGCGACGGACCTCGTCGAGCGAGGCCATGAACGTGCGGATATTGAACGTCACCGCACCGGAGGTCGGCAACCGGACGAAGTGCTCGAGTTCGATCCGAAGCCGCGCGCGACCGTAGTCGCCGTCGGCGATCATCGTGGGTATGTCGCGACCCCACTCGGGCAGTTGTTCGAGGCTGACGTCGAGCTTGTGCGAATCCGATGCGGACAGCGTCCAGTTGACCCGCCGATAGACCGCGTCGGCGGGTAGCCGACGGAGGAACTGTTCGGCGCGCGCGACGATCCCGTCGCGGATCAAACCCGGTACCGGAGCGTGGATTTCATACATGTCCATGCCGACGTCGAACGCCACCGACCAGGCGGCTGCGAAGGTGACGATCCCGGCGTCGAAGTAGAGCCGGCCGTCGCGTTCGACGACGAGGAGCAGGTCGTCGGGGACCTCGCGCGCGAGGAACTCCAGCGGATGGCACGGGAGGCTCTCGAGGTCACCGAGAACGAATTCGGCGTCGGTGCCGAGTAACTCGTTGCGCCAGTGGAACCGCCGGTCGGCGCCTTCGGTGAGATGCATCACGGTGGGGTAGGCCAGTGCCAGATCGCGGAGGTAGTACAGCAACAGATCCCAGCAGGCGACGTCCATTCCGGGCATGATCCGCACACGCGACGGATCCTCGTCGAGGATGCGCCGCCGCTCGCGCATGTAGTCGAGATACTCGGCACCACCGAGGTCGACGAGGTGGCATCCCCATTCCCCACCGCGCGTACGCCGCGGCACGCGGGCGGGCTCGACGTTGACGGTGTAGGAGAACTCGGAAGCGTCGTCGGGAAACGGCCACGGGATGTTGGCACAATGGTCAACGGGCTGCGAAAGATACTCGCGGGCAGCGGGAGTCAATGAGTCGAGACTCGACAGATCAGGGGTCGGCGAATCAGGGCTCGGCGGAGTGGATGTCGATGCGGTCAGGGGCGGGGTGAGGGTCACAGGTCCACCTCGATCTCAGGGCTGTCGGGCAGGGCACGCGATACGCAGCACATCATCGCGGTGTTCGCGGTCTTGTCCTCGTCGTCGAGGACGAAATCACGGTGCAGCACGGCACCTGCCCGCACCGGGATGCGGCATTCGCCGCACACTCCTTGCCGGCACAGGTTGGGCACCGCGACGCCGTGATCGAGAAGGCGCTCGAGCAGTGAGACCCCGGAGGGGACGTCGAGGCGCTCGCCGGTGGAGGCGAGCCGAACCGAGAACGGGTCCCCCGGGTCTTGTTCGGGTGCGGCGAAGCGCTCGAGATGGACGCGCGCCGCCGGCCACCCGGCGTCGGCGGCCAATTGGGTGTAGGTGTCGAGGAGCGCAGCAGGCCCGCACGCATACGCATGGGTACCGAACGGTTGCAACGCCATTCGCGATCGGATGGCGGAAATGGTTTCCTCCACCCCGCAGGCCTCCAGGACGGTGATGCCGTCGTGGGACGCCATCGCACGCAGGTCATCGAGGTGCGCGCCATGCCCGGGCCGATAGGAGTAGATGACCTCGGCGGTCACCCGAGAATCGCGCGCCAGCGCCCGGACGTGGGAGAGGATGGGGGTGATCCCGATGCCGCCGGCGATCAACAGCGCGTGCCGCTGGTCGAGGACGGGCGCGAACATCGAACGGGGTCCCTCGATCTCGACCGTCGACCCCTCGGTGACGGTGTCGTGCAACCAATCCGATCCGCCGCCTTCACCGCGTCGCAGGACCGAGATACCGTAACTGGTCGGCCACAGCCCGTCGTCGACGAGGGAATAGGCGTTGCGCACAGTGCTTCCGGGCGCACCGATCGTGACGATGAGGTGGCTGCCCGGCTGATACGGCACCAGCGACGGACCGTCATCGTCGGCCGGCACGAATCGGAAGTGGGTGACCGACTCGGTGAGTGCGCGTTTCTCGACGACGCGCATCAATCGGGGTCCGGTGTGATAACCCGGGTGCAGATGTGTGCCCGCCGCGGATACGTCGGCGTCGTCGACCCCGCTCGAAGCAGCTCGGGTCTCCACAGCTCCGGTCATGACAGCTCCCCGGCGTCGGCGGCGGAGGCGAGGAAACTTCCACGCGTGGCCGAATGATGCTCGTGGATCTCGATTCTCATCGAGCATCCCGGGCAGTCCACGGTCTCGCCTGGGCGGGCGAGAATGCGGCTGGTGGTGTGGCAGTGGGCGCAGTAGACCGGCAGATCGTCGGTAGAGGTGACATGGGCGGACAGTTCGTCGGCGATTGCCCCGGCCGCTCGTGCGACGGCGAGTGCGGTCATCACATCGAACTGACCACCGGTGATCATCACCCTGGTTCCGGTGACGGACTCGTCGAGTGCGCGCCGCAGCGTCGCGACATCGTCCGCGTCGGTGAGTGTATCGAGGACCACCAGTCGGGTGGCCCCGGATTCGCTGGCCTTGGCGACCCAGGTGCGCGCGGTCTGTGCAGCCGAAGGATCACCGCCGATCGATACGATGAGGAAGGCGGCGGCCTCGACGTTCACCTCGGGTGGCGTGGCCGGCCACCGCGGCAGCCCGGGGTGCGGCTCGGGACTCGGTGGCGTCGGCGCGGCATCCCGCAACCATTGGGCGGCAAGGTCTTTGTACTTGATGATGCCCTTGTAGTCGGCCATGTCCGCGGGCAGTTCGGCGAGCACGTCGGCGGCGCGCCGACGCCAGGGCTCGACGCCGGCGAGTTGTTCCAACGGAAGCATGTATGTGCGGATGAGGAACATCAGCGCACCCGAGTCGGGCAGCCGGATCAGGTGCTGGACCTCGACGCGAAGATGCACCAGGGCGCCGAATTCAGTGTCGTCGACATGCGCGATCGTCTCGCGGTCGGGACCCCATTCGGGGTAGATCTCGGTGGAGACGTCGAGTCGGCGGCCGATGGTCAGCGTCCAGTTGGTGCGGCGGTAGGGCTGATGTGGCTGAAGGCGTTTGAGGAATTCGTGGGCGCGGGTGATGACGCCCATCTTCTTCACGCGCGGGACCGGCCCGTGGATCTCCAGGAAGCTCATGCCGACGTCGAATCCGAAGCTCCAGTCGGCGGCGAAGGTGATGACTCCGGCGTCGACGAAGAGTTGCTCGTCACGCTGATCAAGCAGGGCCACATCCTCCTGGACCTGAGAGGTGATGTAGCGCAACGGTTCCTCACCCAGCGTGGCCTGGTCGCCGTAGCGGAAGTCGGCCTCGACACCGAGCAGGTCGTTACGCCACTGCCAGGTGTCGGGGCCGGTGGCGGTCAGGTGCATGTGGTCGGGGTAGGCGAGGGCGAGCTCGCGCATCAGTGTGAGCATCGCGTCCCAAGCGGCGGGCACCATGTGCGGCAGGACGGCGTGGCGGGTTGGATCGGACGCGAGAACCGCTGCGCGAGCGTCGAGTTCGTGATGGTACTCGGCGTCGATGTCGACCACGGCGGCACCCCACTGGCCGGCCGCCGTCACGCTGGGTGTGCCCGCAGGCTCGACGTTGGTGCTGTAGCGGTAGCGATCCTCGGGGAAGGGGAACGGGAAGCCGGTGACGAGGTCACCGGCGGCGTCGGGGGCCGGGGCAGGTGGCAGATCGATGGTCACAGTGGTATCTCCAGGGTGCATCCGTCGGCGGCGCGGGAAACGCAGGGCATCACTGCGTCTCCCGCGTTCTTCTCCTCGGCACTGAGGTAGAGGTCTCGGTGGATCGGGGTGCCTGCGGTGACGGGGATGCGGCATTCACCGCACACACCCTGACGGCACCGGTTGGGTACGGCCACGCCGGCCGCTTCGATGGCCTCGAGCATGCTGGTGCCCGACGGGACGTCGAGTGTGATCTCACTACCGGTCAGGTGCACCTGGAAGGGATCGCCGGCATCGAGGGCATCGATCCCGAAGCGCTCGAAGTGGATTCGTGACTCCGGCCAGCCTGCGGCCTTCGCGGAGTCGACGACGTGGTCGATGAGCCCGCCGGGTCCGCAGACGTACAGGTGGGTTCCCAGCGGTTGCGTGGGCAGGACCTCGGCCAGCCTGGTCACGAAATCGCCACGCACGGTGTAGAGCTCGGCCCGGCCGTCGGTGAGGGTGGTGACCTCGTCGACGTGCGCGGCGTTCTCCGGCCGGAAGGTGTAGAGCACCTGGGTGTCACGGTGCCAGCGGCGGGCCGCCCGCAGGTGCGAGAGGATCGGCGTGACACCGATTCCACCGGCGATCAGCAGGTGTTTGGTGGCGCGAGCGATCGGCGGAAAGGCGCTGCGCGGCAACCACACCCGGATCTCATCGCCCACCTGTAGTCGGCTGTGCATCCAGCGTGAGCCGCCCGCGCCGTCGGCGACGCGCAGAACCGAGATCGAATACTCGGTGGGCGCGGTGCCGTCGGACACAAGACTGTAGGCGTTGGTGTACGGGCCGGCCTGCACCACCAGGTGGCTGCCCGGGACGAAGCCGGGTAGCGGCACGCCGTCGGCGCAGCCGGATCCTCGTGCACCGTCGGCGAAGGTGAAGGTGCGGATGTCGCGGCCGCTCTTCACGATCGAGGTGACGCGCAACGTCATCGTGCCGTCCTCGGGGACAGAACGGGCGGGCCGACTGGTCGTGAGGGTCATGCGGTGTCCTCTCGATTCGGGGTCTCGGCGTCGGCCATGAACCCGAGGAACGCGCCGCGCCTGCGGGAGACGTGGTAGTACACGAGAAGTCCACGGCCGCAACCGGTGCAGTCGACGATGTCGTCGATATCGGCAAGCGCCGAGGTGACCGTCCGACAATGCGAACAGAACACGTCGATCGGGCCGGCACCGACGGGTTCGACCACGAGTTCGTCGTCCTCGAGCCCGGCGGTGACCGCCGCCGCTCGCACCGTCAGACAGGCACCGACCGGTCCGGCCACGTACACGCGCACGCCGACCGTCGCCGAGGCCAGCGCATCCCGCAGCGCGTCGGTGGCCTCGGCGGGCGTCTCGACGCAGATGAGTGTGCTCGGCCTGCCCGACGGCAGGGTGGCGACCCGCTCGGTGGCCCACGCGTGCGCGGCCTCACCGATTCCGATGACGAGGTACGACGCGCCGTCGGGCGTGCGGTCGGCGCTCGGCGGGGTGACCTCGCCGAGCCCGGCGGGGCGTGCCCACGCCGGGATGCTGCTGAACGGGATCTGGGCGGCGGTCTCCGCCGAGATCTCAGAGGTGGTCATGGCAGAACTGGTCCGTTCCGGAGGGTCGGGCGGTTCAGAGCAGGGTGGAGTCGCGATGCCCGGCGTAGAACGCGAGCGCGTAGCTCGGGGTGCTGAAGTAGATCTTGGAGCCCTTCGGGAAGAAGATCGCGTCCTTGGCCTTGGCCACCGTCTTCTGTCCGGTCTCCTTGTTCTCCAGCAGGAACTCGCCCTCGAGGACGACCTTCATCTCGTCATAGGCGTATTCGTAGTACAGCGGCGCGTCGGTGTGACGGAGCTCGAAGTAGCCCGAGCACATCTCGCTGCCGTCAGGGTTCTCATAGACGTCACCGATGAAGCCCTCGGTTCCGGGATACTCGGACTCGGGCATCTTCGGCAGGTTCTCCCACGCTCCGCTGGTGACCCGGAACTCGAGTGCGCCCTTGGTTTCGACGGTCATATCTACTCCTTCTGGTCGGTCGGTTCTCCAGGGACCTGGATCACCGTAGGAAACTTGTTGCCTGTGATTAGACTCTCGGACTGTTTCGAGAGTGTGACGACTGTGTTGAATGACAGGCAACATGTCCAGCGGTGGGAAATTCGTGGCGTCTTGAGGCGCTGCGCCGGCGTCGGAGAACACTCGGGGTGTCGCGACTCGCCCGATTCCCCGACCCAGCCTTTTCCCAGATTTGTCGCCTAGCCTCGGGCACATGAGTGTCCTGGCAACGACGCCGCCCGGCGACGTGACGCCGCGCCGCGAGGTTCGTCGGCCGACGGGCCTCGGCGCGGCGGTGGTCACCACGATCCTCGCGCTGCTGCTTGCGGCGGCGGTCTACGGCATTGCGGTCCGCACATCATGGGGCCAGCTCGTCGACCAGTACGTCCTCGATGCGGCGCGGCGCGCTTCCGCTGTCGCCCATGTGCCGCACATCCTCACCGTGCAGGCGGTCACCGATCCGCGAATCTGGGTGATCGCGGCGATGCTTGCCGTCGGCGGGTCGGTGATCCCAGCGGTGACCGGACGTACACCAGTGGGCATCGCGCTCGTCAAAACCGCCGCGCTGCTGGTTTTTCCGGTGATCATCGTGGTGCTCACCCGTTACCTGCGCGATGGTGTGCTGGTCCGGCCGCGGTTGCATTCCTGGATCGCCGAGACCTCCAACTCGGCGCCGTCGGGTCATGCCGCCGCGGTCACCTCGTGCGTGGTGGTGTTGATCGCGGCGTCACCGAAGTGGCTGCGGCCGTTCGTCGTCGCCGTCGGTGCGACGTGGGCGTCGGTCATCGAGTTCGGTCTGGTCGCCGACGGCTGGCATCGGCCCAGCGATGTGGTGATCTCTGTGCTCATCGTCATCGGTCTCGGCGCGCTGCTGCCCGATCCGTGGGCGGACTCACCGACCCCCCGGGGTTCGTTCTTGATGCGCAGCCTGGCATTTCTCATCACCGTCATCGCCACACCGCTGATCGTCGGCACGTCTTACGGCGACCCGCGACAGATCGCGACGGCGGTCGGTATCGCGACGGTCATGGGTATCGCGCTGGGTGGATATCGCCCGTGCGCGTATCGCTCGCGGCTGGGCTGACCGCGGCTCGATTGTCTCGGTCTGGGCAGACGCCTCACCGTGAAGATGCCATTGACTAATGTCACGGTTGATGCTGTCATGGACTCATGACCGTGGCTCCCCTCACATCCACCGTCGATTCGGGTCCCGACGAGGTCTCGGCCCGTCTCCTCGAATCCGCGGCGCGCCTGTCCCGCAACGCCATGACCGAGATCGATTGGGACGCCCCGATGGATCCGACGAAGTACGGTTGCAGTCCCGAATGGTCAACGCTCTACGGAACTCCGTACTGGGAGGAGATGACCGAGGAGCAGCGGATCAAGCTCACTCGGCACGAGTTCGCGTCGATCATGTGCATCGGGATCTGGTTCGAGATGATGCTGCAGGGCGTGGTCATCCGTGATCAGTACCTCGCCGACTATCACCGACCAGAATTCCAGTTCGCGCTCACCGAGATCGCCGACGAGTGCCGCCACTCGATAATGTTCGCCAAGGCCAGCGAGAAGATGGTCGGCACGTCTTATAAACCGCATCCGCGGCTCGGACGCTTCGGCAAATTCTTCATGGCCACGGTCAAGGACGAGGTGGCGTACGCGGGCATCCTCGTCGCCGAGGAGATCCTCGACGTGTTCCAGCGCGGGTGCATGCGTGACGAGCGGGTGCTGCCGTTCATCCGGACGGTCAACGAGATCCACGTCCTCGAGGAATCGCGGCATATGAAGTTCGCCCGCGAGGAAGTGCGGAAGTCGGTGCGCGACATCGGCTTCATCAAACGACAGTGGAGCGCCTTCTACCTCGCCACCGCCGCCTCGTACATCTTCACCAGCCTCGTGCGCCCGCAGGCCTACATCGACGCCGGGCTCGATCACCACCGCGCCATCGGCGAGATGCGGCGCAACCATCACTTCCAGTCGATGGTGCGCACCGGGTGCGCGCACCTCATGGAGTTCCTCGACGACGTGGGGCTGCTCACCCCCGCCGCCGCCCGCGTGTACCGCAAGGTGCATATGCTCTGAGCGGTGATGGGGTTGGGATCGTTTGTGGCTCAGGGGGTCTCGAGGCTCCTCGCCCCAGAGGGCTCGTCGCACCTCGACCATCGGTCGAAGAAGACCCAGCGGGGCAAACCCGACCAACGATCAAAGTACACCCGCGGGGGCGGGCGCGACCAACGGTTGAAGAAGAACCCAGCGAGGACGGACCCGACCACCGGTCGGCAAGCTAGCCGGCGGGCGGACCGATCGACGATCAAAGATCTCAGCCAGCGGGGGCGGAACCGACCAACGGTTGAAGAAGGCACTCAGCGGGAGCGAACCCGACCACCGATCGGTGCGGATCCGGAACAGCGGGAGATACGAATACAACTTCCACCGATCCGGGGCGACACGCCGTGAAATCACGGGTGCCGGCCCGCTCACGTGGAAGCTGTATTCGTATTCCGCGGAAGTGACGGCTACGCGGGCTGGACGGGCGCCTTCTTCAGTTCGCGTAATGCCGTGCGCAGACCTCGGCGTTTGCCGGTGTCGGGATCGACGCCGAAGTGGTTCGACATACCGCCACGAATGGCGAACCGCAGTTCCGACGCGGTCTCCGGCGCATCGTCGGAGGTCGCCTTCAAGAGCGCGTTCGGCAGGGCCAGCTTGAGGATCGTGCGGAACGACTGCGCGTACTGATTCAGGAGGCTGCCGGTGGTGTAGGGCAGGTCGTACTTGTCGCAGAGTTCGCGGACGCGGACGCCGATCTCCTCGTACCTGTTGCTGGGCAGGTCCGGGAACAGGTGGTGCTCGATCTGGTGACTGAGATTGCCGCTCATGAAACGCATGATCGGTCCGGCCCGGAAGTTGGCCGATCCCAGCATCTGTCGCAGATACCAGCGCGGCTGATCTTCTTCCTCGTACTCGGCGACGGTGAACTTCTCCGCGCCGTCGGGGAAGTGACCGCAGAAGATCACCATGTACGACCAGTAGTTCCGGATGAAGTTGGCGGTCAGGTTCGCGGTGATCGTGGTGCGCCAGTTGGGACCAGAGAGCGCCGGGAAGATCAGGTAGTCCTTGGCGGCCTGCTTGCCGACCTTGCGGCCGATGATCTGCAGATCCTTGGCTGCCTGCCGGTAGGTCTTCTCCTTCTTGCGGAGCTTCTCGGTCTCGAGATGGTGCAGCGCCACACCGTATTCGAAGAACGTGCCGAGTGTCAGGTTGTAGATCGGGTTACCGAAGTTCCACCACTCCCACGGCTGGTCACGGGTGACGCGCAGGATTCCGTAGCCCACGTCGTCGTCCATACCGACGATGTTGGTGTATTTGTGGTGCACGAAGTTGTGTGAGTGTTTCCACTGCACGCTCGGGCACGTGGTGTCCCACTCCCATGACGACGAATGGACCTCGGGATCGTTCATCCAATCCCATTGGCCGTGCATCACGTTGTGGCCGAGCTCCATGTTCTCGATGATCTTGGCCACGCCGAGCAGTCCGGCGCCGAGTAGCCATGCGGGTTTGCGGTTGCTGAACAGCAACACCACCCGCCCGCCGGCGGCCAGTGCGCGCTGAAAGGTGATGGTGCGCTTGATGTATCGTGCGTCGGCCGCTCCGCGCGATTCTTCGATGTCGCGCCGGATGGCGTCGAGTTCGGCGCCGAGCGCCTCGACGTCGGCCTCGGTCAGATGGGCATAGGTGTCGATGTCGGTGATCGCCATGAGCATCGTCCTCCCGATGATCGGACTGGTGTGCGGCGATGTGCCGCGTGGCGGGATGCGGCCGCGGGCTGGACCGCGATCCCGGTTTTTCTACAGGTCGAGCGTGCATTCCCCGGATACGGCGCTGATACACGTCTGGATACGTTCGCCCTCGCGACGTTCCTCTCCGGTGCGCAGGTCACGTGCATATCCCTGGGCCAGTGGGACCACACAGGTCTGGCAGATGCCCATCCGGCAGCCGAACGGCATCTGGATTCCCAGGTTCTCACCGGCCTCGAGAAGTGTGGTGGCACCGTCGAGTTCGGCGGTCTTCTGGGATCTGGCGAAGGTGACGGTGCCGCCCTCGCCACCGAAATCGGTCCGCGCGATGGCGAAACGTTCGATGTGCAGTTGATCGCGGAGGTCCGCCGCCGAGTACGCCGACTCGATGTCGTCGAGGAAGGCGACCGGCCCGCATGCCCAGCAGGACCGTTCCCGCCAATCGGGGACCTGTGCGTCGATATCGTTGATGGAGAACTTGCCGTCCGACCGAGTCAGTTGCAGCGCAAGCGAATACGTCGGTACCTGCTCGTCGAGGGACTCGAGTTCGTCGAGGAAGATCACCTCGTCGCGGGTGGGCGCGGAGTGCACGTGGACGGTGTCGGGGATCTCGCCGCGTGCACTCATCGAGCGCAACATGCCCATGACCGGGGTGATCCCGCTGCCCGCGGTGAGGAACAGGATCGACTCGGGCAGCGGCTCGGGTAGATGGAAGTCGCCCTTGGGCGCGGCAAGGCGGATCACCGTGCCCGGGGCGACACCGTCGACGAGGTGCGTCGACAGGAAGCCGTCGGGATTGGCCTTGACGGTGATGGAGATGGTGTCGCCGGTGTTCTCCCCGAACGACGTCAGCGAGTACGAGCGCCAGTGCCAGCGTCCGTCGACCTGCAGACCGATGCCGACGTACTGGCCGGCTTTGTAGTCCGAGGGGAATCCCCAGCCCGTCTTGATGACGACCGTCGCCGAGACGTCGGTCTCCTTACGGACCTCGACGATGCGTCCGCGCAACTCGCGCGCCGACCACAGCGGATTGATCAGGTGCAGGTAGTCGTCGGGCAGTAGCGGTGTGGTGGCCCGTGCGACGAGTCCGCGCACGACGTTGGCCTGCGGGTTCTTTGCGTTGACCCCCGCGGCTGGGCGTTTGCTCCAGCGAAGAAGATTCATCGGCCTCCCTCCGGCAATGTGTGTGCACGACTGTACACCCAATTGGTGGTGCGCATCACAGACTCCGTGCGGTCCGCATCACGGATGGATGTGGACGTCCAGCAGATGTGCACCCCAGCCGGGCAGCATGACGAAGACGTACTCGTCGGGGTCGGCAGGCCGGTGATGGTCGATGCCGGTGAGCAGGTCGGTGAGGGTGGCGGTGGACCCGGTCAGCGCAGGCCATGGAGTCTGTACACGACCGGCGGCCGCGGCGTCGTCGAGGTTGACCACGATCAGGTGGCGGCCCCCGCCGTCCGATGCGTCACACGCATCGGTCCACGCCCAGGCAACCAATCCCCCGGTGGGCCGATCCGGCCAGCCGTGAATGTGCAGCGGATCGAAATCCCCTGTGCGCATCGGGCTTTCATTGAGGGCGCGCAGAAGGGTGCGGTAGAAGTCGCGGAGGTCGGGGTCCACCGGTTCAACGGGCTCGCGCCGCAACTGCACCGGCAGCCGGGTGGTCCGGCCGTCGGCCTGGCCGTCGTGAACGAGGCGGGCGCCCGGCTGGGTGAGTGCCGTCAGCGCCGCCGTCCGATGGCGGTGGCCGAATACCGATTGCGCGCGCGGCTCGTCGTGATTCTCGAGGAAGCGCACCTTGCCGGCGGGGTCCGGGTCGTGGTGGATGAGGCGGGCGACCTCGTGCGGATGGTGCTCGAGGGCATCGGTGAATGCCTTGTCGTAGCAGTGGTCGAAGCCCTGGGATCGTAGCAACTGTTCTGTGCCCCAATAGGACTCGGCGACGAACAGGAAGCCGGGGTGCTGCTCGCGGACAGCGGGGATGACCCGCGTCCAGTAGTCCTGCGCCGGTGCCGGACCGACCCGGTCGCCCCAGGTCCGGGTGAAGATGTCGGTCGTCATGAGCATCGCCATGTCGCAGCGCACCCCGTCGCAGCGCTCGGCGATCCCGCGCAGTTCGTCGATCGCGGCGTCCACGGTCTCCGGGTGGAAGGCGTTGAGCTGCAGAACGTCTCGCCACGGCGGGAAGTGGGGGTCGCGGCCGTTGGCCAGAACCCGCCCGCCGACCCCGACGAACTCGGCCGGGCGTGCGTCGAGGTCCTCGGTGGTTCCGGCGACGAAGCGTTCGGGGTGCGTGGTGACCCACGGGTGGTCCGTCGCGAGATGGTTGGGGACGTAGTCGAGGATCAGTCCGATCCCGCGGGCGGCGAGGGCGGCGCGGGCGGTGGCCAGCCCGTCGCACCCGCCCAGGTGCTCGTCGACGACATAGTCGC
Source organism: Gordonia sp. YC-XJ4 (assembly GCF_059511865.1). Lineage (NCBI taxonomy): Bacteria > Bacillati > Actinomycetota > Actinomycetes > Mycobacteriales > Gordoniaceae > Gordonia > Gordonia sp. YC-XJ4. The sequence goes on along the minus strand of NZ_CM183447.1, from coordinate 66,514 downwards.
GGATGCAGTAGGGCGAGCCGACGACGTCGTCGGAGGTGTAGTCGGGCAAGGCGGCGCGGAAGGTGTCGACGAGGGGACCGTCGGCCAACGCGATCTGCACTCCTGCCGGACTGCGCTGCCACACGCCCATGAGCCAGACGGCGTCGACGGGTCCGACGGCGATGCTGTCCCATACGTCCTCGGGCACCGTGGCGAGGGTGACCGGGTGGCCAAGACGCCGACCGATCCGCTCCAACCACGGCCAGGTGTTGATCTCGTAGATGACCGGGTGGGGCTGCACAGCGTTACTGTGCCAGATTTCTCGCCGTCAGCCACCTCGGCGGTCGGGTTCGGCGACCCCGGATATCGCGGTCCTTACCCTGAGGGGGTGGTCGACCTGAGGTGGCAGTACTGGCAGTTGCTCGATCCGGCGGACGAGAGTCTGTGTTGGCTCGCGATCACCCGGCCCAAGGCGCATGCGCGGATCGACCGGACCAAGATGTGGACCCTGCTCGCCGACAAGGCGGTGCTGGTGGCCAATTGGTTCGCTGCGGAGGATCATCAGCGCCCCGAGGCGCAGCGCCGGTGGATCCACGACAGCATCACCGGATGGGACTTCTGCGAGGCGGCCGTCGAGGTGGGCCTCCCGACGGCCGACGAGTTGACGCGGATCGCTCGGCCGGAGGCGATGCTGACCGTCGATCAGATCGATCGCATCCCGCTGGTCGGTGTCGTCGGCAAGCGGGAGGCGGAGCGGATCTGGGTGGCGCGCCGGGGCTAACCCTGACCGCTCGTTCCCGGGTCGGTCAGCCTCCACCGTCCCGCTGCGCTCTGATGCTCCCAGAATCGGGTGAAACGTCCACCCGCGGCGAGCAATTCGTCGGGCGTGCCGTCCTCGACGATGCGGCCCCGGTCGAGCACGATGACCCGGTCGGCGCGGCGGATGCCGGCCTGTCGGTGGGCGACGATGACGCGGGTGCGTGGGCGGTCCTGCGCCGACAGGGCATCGACGATGGCGCGCTCGTTGCTGTTGTCGAGGGCACTCGTTGCTTCGTCGATGAGCAGCACGGGCGCGGGTTTGACCAGGGCGCGGGCGATGCTGACGCGTTGGCGCTCACCGCCGGAGAGAACCGAACCTCCCTCTCCCACCGCCGAATCGACGCCATCGGCCAGACGATCGGTGATCTCGTCGACCCGTGCGAGCGCGGTGGCGCTGCGCAGGCGCTCGGGTGTCGCCGATGGATCGCCGGCGGCGACGTTGTCGGCGATGCTGCCCTCGATGAGATAAGGCTGCTGGAACACCACGCTGGTCAGCGCGCGACGGGACTCGTGATCGAGGTCGGCGGCATCGACGCCGTCGAACAGGATGCGCCCCGCCGTCGGCTGATGCAGGCCGGCGATGAGTCCGAGGATCGTCGACTTCCCCGATCCGGACGGGCCGACGATGGCGGTGGTAGAGCCGGGTTCGATGATGAGGTCGAGGCCGTCGAGGACGGGGTGTTCCGGGTCGTCGTAGTCGAATCGGATGCCCTCGAACGTGATTCGCGGTGCCGTCGTCGGAGCCGGCCACGACGTCGGTCCGTCGATGAGCGTCGGGGCGTCGAGGACGGTGCGGATGCGCCGCAGGGTCAGACGCACACTCTCCAGTCCGCCGGCGAGTTCGCCGAGCGCGGTGAACGGTTCGAGGTAGCGGACGGCCACCACGATCAGCGCGACGGCCTGCGCTGTTGACAGATCACCGCGCACGGTGAGCCATGCGGCGGTGCCGGCGAGCGCGAACAGTGCGATCTGCGCTGCGAGACCGAACAGCAGTTGACCGGGGACCTGCAGCAACAGCAGCCGCAGCGTTGCGCCGTGCTGGCGGGCGAGTGCGTCGCCGGCGAGGCTGCGCTCCGGATCGGCGCGACGCGCGACGCGCAGCGCCGGTTGTGTGCGGGCGAACTCGACGACGCGCTCGGTCAGGGCGGCGTTCGCGGCGTCGGCCGCGTGGTCGGCGCGCCGACTGATGGCCCCACTGCCCCATAGTGCGCCGAGGAGCAGCGGGACACCGGCCAATGCCACCAGTGCGAGTTGCCACGAGATCGCCAGCAGCGCAACGCCGATGACCACCGGCAGCAGGATCGCACCGAGGAGCGGCACCACCAGATAGACGACGACGCCGACCAGATCCGGGCCGGTCGCGGCGATGGCCTGCCGGGCGGTGGCGGTGTTCTCCGCGCCGAACCAGGTCGGCCGGATGCGCGAAAGTCGCTCGGCAAGCACATGTTGGCCGCTGCCCAGCAAGGTGAATCCCAGGTCGTAGGCCACCCGCGAGCCGACCCAGTCGGTGAGCCAGCCGGCCACGGTGGCCGCCGTCAGTGCGGCGAGCCAGGCCAGTGCGTCGCCGTTGCGGCCATCGAGCAGCGCCGACACCAGCGGTACGAGCAGCAGGACGCCGACCGCGCGCACCAGCACCGAGAGCACACTCAGCGCGACGAACTTCCGCAGCTCCGGGCGAGACCGATCCGGCAGCAACGAGATCAAGGTGGTGATCATCGACGGGCTCCCTCGGTCAGTGCGTCCTGCTGGACGGGTTCGGTCGCGGCCCACAGTGTCGCGTAGGTCCCACGCGCGGCGAGAAGCTCACGGTGCGTTCCCGTTTCGACGATCCGGCCGCCGTCGAGGACGACGATGGCATCGGCGTCGGCAATGGTGTGCAGCCGGTGCGCGATGACCAGCACGGTACGACCGGCGGCCAGGCGGCTCAGCGATTGCTGGACGAGGAACTCCGACTCCGGGTCGGCGAAGGCGGTGGCCTCGTCGAGGATCAGCACCGGGGCGTCGGCGAGGATGGCGCGGGCGATCGTCAACCTCTGACGTTCACCACCCGACAGTGCGGCGTCGGGTCCGAGTGGGGTGTCATAGCCGTCGGGCATCGCGAGAATCCGCTCGTGGATGTTGGCGTCACGAGCGGCCTGCTCGATGTGCGCGCGACTCGCGTCGGGGACCGCCAGAGCGATGTTCTCCGCGACGGTCCCGGTGACGAGTTGGGTGTCCTGCAACACGAATCCGAGTTGGCGGTAGAGCTCGTCGGCGTCCATGGTGGCGATGTCGCGACCGTTGATTCGGATGGTTCCGGCGTCGGGGTCGTGGAAGCGGGCCAACAACGCCGCGAGAGTGGACTTGCCCGAGCCGGACGGGCCGACCAGTGCGGTGACGGTTCCCGGCGCCAGGTGCAGTGAGATGTCGTGCAGGACAGGCACTGCGGGGCGGTAACCGAAGGTGACGCGATCGAAGACGACGCCGGCGTCCGCTGTTCGCGGCGTGGTCGCGTCGCGAGTGACGAGTTCGGGCTCGTCGAGGGTGATCTGGATGTCGCGGGCGGCGAGCATACCTGCCTTGAGCCCGCTCAGACCGTAGCCGATGCCGAGGAGTCGGGCGCCGAAGGTGGTGCCCAACAACAGGAACGGGATGAGGTCGATCGGCTCGATCCAGCCCCAGATGACGAATCCCGTGCCCACCAGCGCGATCAGCCACAAGAAGGTGGTGGGCCGGGTGACGAGGTCCATGACGGTCTTGGTTCGGACGAAGGGCCGTTGCCACTTTTCGAGGAAATCGATGTACTCCTCGAGTCGGGCCCGGAATCGCGAATCCATCGCGCCGCCGAACACCCGGATCACCGGTTGCGCATCGAGATACGATGCGGCCTCACCGTTCATCCGTTCTTCCCACGCGTGCGCGACCGGGATCTTGGAGCCGGACGCGATGATCATGCGGTACATGGTGAACACGTAACCGAGGACGGGTAGCAGTAGGAACAGTGCCACCCCCCAGTCGACGATGAACAGGTAGATCAGCACCGCGATCGGCGCGACGACGGCCGACACCGCGTCGAGTACCGCGTGTGTGACCAGATAGTGCAGCGAGAGGGTGTTGTCCTGGACGAGTGATTTGATGCCACCGGAGCTGCGGGAGTCGAACCAGCCCAAGGGAAGTCGTGCGAGCTTGCGCAGCAGCCGGCTGCGCAGATGGCGGGAGAAGCGGGCGTCGACGGTGTGCAGCCAGAACAGCAATGCCGACTCCAGCAGGATGCCCAGCCCGATCAGGGTGACCGCGAGTGTGCCCACGAACCACAGCTGTCCGGAGTCGGCGCCGGCCAGCAGGCGGCGGGACAGTTCGACGAGAAGCACGTACGGAGCGAGCTGGAGCAGGGTGACGATCGCCTGCAGGACACCGGCGGTGGTGAGGATCGGCTTCAGCGGGGCGAGCAGCTTGCCCGCCGCGTTGGCCCGCCACTGGCCCTGTGGGGCGGCTGCGGGAGCGGCCGCACCTGTGGCAGCGGTGACGGCCAGCGGCTCGATCGTCTCGACCACCGGGGTCTGCTCGCCGGCGGGTCCGTCGGGGGACTCCGCGTCGGGGTCGCGCTCTTTACCCATCGCCTTGCCCTGCGCCCAGTAGGCCTGGACGTGGGTTTCGGATTTGGGGAATCCGAACTCCTTGAGTCGTTTGCGGATCTCTTTGAGCGAGTTCGATTCCGGGCCGGCCCAGGCGTACCAGTCCGACCAGTCGCGGGACTCCAGGGCGGACGCGAGTGCGGTGGCGTCGGTGCGTGGGACCCAGTGCAGCCGCATCCGCGGGTGATTGTTGAGCGGGATCTCGCGGTCGGCGGGCTCGTGCTGCTCGAGGTAGGCCTCGATCGGGATGTCGTGCGGCACGGCGTCGATGATCGAGTTGATCGCCGGGATGGATGCCGAGTCGCCGATGACCAGGTAGCCGGCGGGCGGGTTCTCGTCGGGCACCTCGAACGGCACCGAACTCATGTACATCGCCGAGATGGACTGTCCCGGTTGTGCCTGTCGTGCCCATTGCGATGCCGGGCCCGACGGCTCGTGGAGCACGAAGTCGAGGGCGAAGGTTCCGGCATCGGCGTCGGCCTCGGCAAAGGTGTAGCCGCGCTGGTGTTCACGACCGTCGTCGTCGGGGAACCAACCCCGAATCCACGACGTGGGTCCGGTCAACGCCTCGGAGAACAGGGTGTCGGAGTGGAACCGCACACGAACGAGGTGTGGGGCGCGTTGCTCGACGCTCGTGACCGTCGCCAGGTGGTCACGAGCGCCGAACGCGCGCATGACCGCTCCCCCGAATCCACGGGACATCTGCCCACCCCCATCGTCGTTGCGTCTTCTTCGCGACCGGCGCGTATCGGGCGAGTGTCCGAAATGCCGCGCAGCTTAGGCAACGCTAACAAACGAGGAGTGGGGTGCACAGGGTTCTGGGTCGGTCGTTCAGGTTCGCTTGACGATTGCAGCAACTCCCGCGAGCGACATCACGATCCCGGCGAGAAGGGTCAGCCACAAACCGATGCCGACGGTGATGCCGAGTGCGGAGAGGTCCCCGACGCTTGAGATGTCGGCGGCGGCGATCAGCACCGTGACGGCGCCGAGAAGCAGCGCGCCGATGCCGGCGATCAGGTGCAGGGCCGACCTCCTGCCGAGAAGTGCGCTGACCGTGCCGGCGGCGAGCGCGATTCCGCCGAGCACGACGGTGATGACGCCGTCGGTGTCCCCGACCTCGGAGTTGCCGACGCCGGTGACCGTCACGAATCCGCTGACCCACGGAAGGAACGCGGCGAGCACGGTGAGTGCCCCGGTGGTTGCGATCAGCGCGGCGATGATGCGGACCGCCGGTGAGACCCCTATGGCGCCGGCCGCCTGCGCCATCGGCATCGGCATCGGCATCGGCATCGGCATCGCGGAACGCTGACCGTACCCGCCGGGTACGGGTGGCGCGGCCGGGGTGATCACCGTCGGGGCGTCGGGACCGTACGAGAATGATTGCGGCCCATGGGCATGCGCGGGATGGGGTGGATGGGCGGTGAAAGCGGAGCGCTGCGCGCGAGGATCGGGGTAGGACATGGGTGCTCTCTCGGGTCGGGGGCGGTCCCCTCAACCTTCGGACACCCCCGTCCGATTTGCACCACTCGGTCATCTCGAGGGACTACGGGTGCCGGCGAGCGCGAAACGCAGGTGGTGCACTACTCGTGCCGTGCCGGCGGCTCGGTGTGCTTCCCCTTTCACCATACGACTGCAGGTGGGGCTTGCGGCAAGGGCCGGTGGCGGGTGCACACTCGGTGCGCTGCGAATACGCCCACCGCCCACACACCTGAGGAAGGCCATTGATGACCGATGCTCCGACGCCCTTCGAAGTGCACGACTCCGGCGCCTACCTGCACGGCACCAAGGCCGCGCTGAACGTCGGCGACCTCCTGGTACCGGGATACGGCTCGAACTACGAGGAGGGCCGCATCGCCAACCACATCTACTTCACGCGGACTCTCGACGCCGCGGCGTGGGGTGCCGAGCTGGCTCTCGGCGACGGACCGGGCCGCATCTACCTCGTCGAGCCGACCGGACCCGTCGAGGACGACCCGAACGTGACCGACAAGAAGTTCCCCGGCAACCCGACCCGCTCGTTCCGCTCGCGAGAACCGGTGCGGGTGGTCGGCGAACTGACCGACTGGGTGGGGCACTCTCCGGAGCTGATCGACGCCAGGCGCGCCGGCCTGGCCGATCTGCGCCGACGCGGCGCGGCGGTGATCTACGACTGATCGTCTGCGGGCGGGGGCCGCTGCGACGGCTAGACTCGTGCCAGGCCGCCGTCAGCCCGAAACCGGTTGGGCTGCAAATGGTGTGCCCGGAGAAGAGAGCACCGTATGGTCCGGTTTGTCGCAGTAGCCGTCCTCGTTGTCGCGGCGGTGGCCGCGGTGATCGCGGCCGTCGAATGGTCGTGGGCGTGGATCGTCGCCGCGGTGATCCTGGTGCCCGTCGCCGTGGTGGCCGTCTACGACATCACGCAGCGCCGGCATTCGATCTTGCGGAACTATCCGGTGCTCGGCCACATGCGGTTCCTGCTCGAGGCGTTGCGCCCGGAGATGCAGCAGTACTTCGTCGAGCGGAACTTCGACGGCCGGCCCTATGACCGCGACACCCGCTCGCTGATCTACGAACGCGCCAAAGGCACGGCCGCCGAACTCGCCTTCGGCACCGAGCGTGACATCGACCGGCCCGGCTACGAGTACCTCGTCCACTCGACCGCCCCGATCGAGAATCCGCCCGAGCCGTTTCGCATCCGCATCGGCGGGCCCGACTGCACCCGCCCGTACGACATGGCGCTGCTGAACGTGTCGTCGATGAGCTTCGGTGCGCTCTCGGCGAATGCGCTGCGCGCCTTGAACAAAGGCGCGATGAAGGGCGGGTTCGTCCACGAGACCGGCGAAGGCGGGCTGACACCGTTTCACCTCCAGGGCGCCGACGTCTTCTGGGAGATCGGCTCCGGCTACTTCGGAACCCGCACCGCCGACGGGCATTTCGATCCCGACACGTTCGCGGAGAAAGCCGCCGACGAGCGCGTCAAGGCCATCAACATCAAACTGAGCCAAGGTGCCAAGCCAGGTATCGGCGGCGTCCTCCCGGCGGCGAAGGTGACCGCTGAGATCGCCCGCTATCGCGGTGTGCCGCAAGGACAGAAGTGCGTGAGTCCGGCCGCTCACTCGGCGTTCTCGACGCCGCGCGAGTTGATCCGCTTCGTCGCGAGGCTGCGAGAGTTGTCGGGCGGCAAACCCGTGGGTTTCAAACTCTGCGTGGGCTCGCGGATCGACGTACTCGCCATGTGCAAGGCGATGCTCGCCGAGGGCGCCACCCCGGACTTCATCGTCGTCGACGGTGCCGAAGGCGGAACCGCCGCTGCGCCTTTGGAATACGAGGATCACGTCGGCCTGCCCCTGACCGATGGGTTGATGACGGTGCACAACGCGCTGGTCGGCGTGGGGCTGCGCGACCGCATCCGGATCGGTGCGAGCGGAAAGGTGGCCTCCGGCAACGACATCGTCAAACGACTGATCCAGGGTGCGGACTACACGAATGCCGCCCGCGCGATGATGATGGCGGTCGGATGCATCCAGTCGCAGCGCTGCCACACCAATCACTGCCCCGTCGGCGTCGCCACCCAGGACCCGCGGCGTGCCCGCGCCCTCGACGTCGCCGACAAGAGCGAACGCGTCTTCAACTATCAGGAGGCCACCGTCGCCCAGGCCATGCGGATCATGGCATCGATGGGCGTCGACGACCCGGCGCAACTGAGCCCGCACATGCTGCGAAAGCGGTTGTCGGCGACCGATCAGCGCTCCTACGCCGAGATCTTCGAATGGCTCGACGAGGGGGTGTTGCTGGCCGATCCGCCGGCGTCGTGGCGGGCGGACTGGGAGCGCGCGGATGCGGACTCGTTTCGGCCGTATGTGGGCAGCCGGATGTGGACCTCGGCGTGCACCACGGGTGAAAAAAAATCGATCAGTATGACGAAGCACCCGGAATCCGGGTGAAACGTCATACTCACCGTTATGTGTCGATCCGTGGTGAGCGGTTCTCGAATGCACGTGAATCGCACATTCCGGGATGGATTTCCAACGATTAAGTGCCGAAATTCCAACGATTACTTCGCGGCCGGACTCCGACCTGGAGTACCTGTAGCGGGAGCTGTGGGGCATCTTGGGGGCCGCGAGTTCGACCCGCGGTCGCGGTGGTGCGGTTGGCCCTTCGCGCGGGAGCGGGCGAGCTGGCTCCTTGCCTTCTGGTGGGGGTCAGATTTCCCACGATTACTTTGTCTACGGTCATACGACGAGTGGCCGGCCCAACTTGGTTGGGCCGGCCACTCAGGTAACTATCTACGTGCGCGGTGGTGTTCTGGTCGGTGGGTATCCGAGGTCTGCCTGGAGTTGTCGCATCCGGCGGTTGATGGACTCGCCGCGCGGTCGTCTCTCAGCGTGGCTTCGCTGCGCCGAGAGGTTGGCCACTACGACTGCGAGTGCGAGTGTGATCGCGATCATCGGTTGTCGTCGCGGCCCCGACGTCAGGTCTGAGAGTCCGGTTACCGATCTCGACTTGAGGATGCTGAACCTTTGCTCGGTGAGCGCTCGAGCGGCTTCGAAGTAGACCATGTGCTCCCACGAACCTGGTGTTAGCCCGAACTGGGCCATCCTGAGCTGATCCGGAGACAGCCCGACGGTTATTGCTGGGCTGTCGCAGCACGAGTACTGGTCCGCTGTCCACGTTGGTTCGAGCGTGGGGACATCTCCGTGGATATCCATCGACTCCGGTCGGAGCGGACAACGAACGCGGCCGAACGCCGCCGGGCAAACGAGCTGCGTCTTGACGAGCTCGGGCGCTTTCGGGCGAATGTCGGACGGCTGGCCCCGCTGCATCACACCGTGAACTGGCCGCGAGTTCCTTCCCATGAGAAGCGGGAGAGTCCGTTGCAGGCGGCGGTCGTGGTCTGCGAATCCGGGCGGCTTCGACGCCAACATCTCTCGCCCTGGCGGCACCGTGACCTTCTCTGCAATGTCGGTTATCGCAGGGCAGTAAAAGTCCCCTGCGACCATGATTGGCCCGGGTTTCCGGCCGCCTTCAGTGGCGGGCAGGCTGTCATGAATCATGATCCAGTGCTTTGGGTACCGCCCCACGTATGCGTACTGTTCGCGCACCATCGAGTCGGCGAAGCCTCGCTTGGAGTTGTATCCCATGTCGACGGTGAGATAGGGCCAGCGCGTTCGGGTGCCGTCCTTGCGCGCAGTCAGTCCGTTCTCCTTCGCATGTGCCAGCGCCCGGAGGACCGCGCCAGCGTCCCCGGATGTCGGGGGGTGTACGTCGATGCCGATGATGACGGGAGCTACGCCGTGCATACGGTTGGGTTCACCGATCCGCGTGAGCGCTGTGAGGCCAATACCTACTCCGCTCTTCGTGAGAGCAGCCTTCTGACCGTCGGTGCGGACCTTGTTACTGCGGTCACGCCCATACGGCTTGGCGAAAGGAGTGGCACCACGCCGCTTATCGCTCGCGACGCCCAGGCCGGTCATGTTCGTGGCGAGGTCGAAGATCGACTCGTCCACGACGAGATCGCCTGCGCATCCCTCGGGTGCGCGGTCCAGGACTGAGCCAGCCACCAGGCTGTTGGCCACCTTCGAGAGCAGCTCGGCTGCGTGATGCGATGCCTGTTTCTGTTCGCGACTCCGCCTGCGGACGATCTGCTGATGCTCTTCGTTGGTGATGCGCCGTGCTGGCAAGTCCGGGTCGGGGTCGATCGGCGCCAGCCTCCTGGCGAGGAATGCATGGAGCCGGGCGTACTCGGTACGCGAACTGGTCCGAACAGGATCGAGATCCTGCCCGTCCATGCCGACTTCAGCCAGCTGCTTCGGGGTGAAGTCACTGATCAATTGGAGAATGCCAGCAACCGTGGGAGGACGTTTGAGCATCACGCATAGCAGTGCCGATACCAGCACTGCTCGAATCGTGTACCGGACTCCGGCAGCTCGTCGACCTCCGGGCCCAACCGACTGCTGATGGATCTCATCGATCAGACGGTCAGCGCCGGATCGATCGATCACTCCGACCGCCTCGGCGAACAGCGACTCCGACACCGTGAGCGTAGGACGGAAGGTGCTGATCACGCTGGCACCCCCCGTCCATCGAGAGCGACCAACGTGGCGCGGATACCGTAGATCGGAAACGACGGCCGGTGGTCCTTGATCGATGCGAACGTGCTCACGTCGGCGAGTTGGACCATGAGGCACGCTGGGACCGTCTTCGCGAGGTCGTGTATCCATCGCTCCCGTGCAGCGAGCAAGTCGATCGACGTGTGCCCGTGCCTGCGAAGGTACTCGTTGAGACGATTGCCGAAGTTGCGGTCCGTGGGACCGATGCCGGGAGTCATCATGCTCGCGTCACCCACCTCTTTGGCACGCTGCAAGATTCGTTCCGAACGCGCGACGTCAACCACAGGTACATGGCGCACTCCGCCCGCACGGTTGGGAAGGGTCACCACAGCATGCTCACGGCCGAAGTAGGTCGTCGACGAAATCGACGTGCCCCGAACTCGCGACAGCTCACCCTGACGAACCCCCGCACCAAGGGCCAGATCCAGGCTCACGTACGCGCGCCGCTGTTGTTCGCCCGACAGGGATGCGGCGGTGCGATACCAGTCCGCGATCAACGTGTCGCTCGCCGGTGCCGCAGTACGGCGTTTCGGCTTCTTGCTCGCCGCCCTTGACAACGGGTACTCACGGGGATGGACCAGCCGGCCGACTGCGTAGTAGAGATACTGGTTCTGCCGGGCGCCCCGCTCGCGTCCCGTTGCGATCAGGTGATTGATATATCCGTCCACCACTGACCGACGGAACACTGACTGGACGTCGATCGGCAGAGGCGGCTCGACATACCCAGCGATGAACCTGATGACGTGCTGGACATGCGACATATCGTTCGCCTCAGTACCCTCCTTGAGCCGACACACCAGGGCAGCGCCAATCCTCGCTGCCGACTCCCGGAGATCCGGGTTCCCCACCGTGCTCGTCGCCTTCGACAGCCGCTCGAACCTCTCCTCCTGTCCGGCGGGCACCCATCCCCGCGGGTCTCCGGTGAATCGACCGATGGTGCGCGGTCCGACTACCGAATCGGGCAGGTCGTCCGGCTCTGGTGCAATACCGGGCAGCGCCAGCTGCGCGCGGTGCGCCTTGTAGCGAACCATCAGGGCATCACCCACCCGACACACCGCGCGCAGCGCTTGACAGTCGTACCTGGGTACGTTGAAATAAACATGGTCCTCCTTATGAGGATCGAAAATGTGATCATCTGCGGATCCAGTCCGCTCCGGAGGCCCTGGGGTACCAGCCCGGGGCTTCCGGTATGTCAGCGCCTGTGGCGCATGTCGCTACCGCACTATCTCTTCCTGCTGATCACTCCTTCTCCCGCTCATCGGCATCGATGGCCGCCACTAGTAGCCGCTGCGCCACGACCGAGACATTCCGTTGCTCATCTGCAGCAATCGACCGAAGCCGCTCAGCGACATCGGGGTCCAGCTGCAGTTCCACCCGGACACGCTTGGCCTTCTCGCGCTGGATAGCCATACAAACCTTCTCCCGGGTGCTCCCGGATCTCCCCGGGCGCGCGGAACAAACAGTACTTCGAGCTCCGCGCCTAAACTGACCTGCCAATCACAGCACTTCTGACCGCGAAGATCGACTTTTCAGAAATCCTTGTCATGGGTGGTAACAACTGCAGTCACACAAGTTTCATGTCGGCAGGCCAGGCGGCATGAGTGCCGATGGGATGATTCGCAATTGGCCCCACAAAAGATCTTGTGACAGGCATCACATAAGTCCCGTGCGAGCCTAGGGCGTGTCGTCAAACTCGACGCAAACCATCGAGGCGACGACATCTGGGAGCAAGAAGCCCCGTAGCCCCACTTGACCTCCTCAAAGTTCGCCACGACTCGGTCGCGTCAACCTTAGAACCGCCCTCACGGTCCAGCGGACCGCCGCACGCAACGCAGTTCGTGACCTCTGACCTGCATTAATCCAGCTTCACTGTACTAACATTCGACACAGCTGGCCGTAGTCAACTTTGCCCAACTGAAGACACCACGGGAGGGGCTACCCATGTGGCCGGCGCACAGCTTCGAGGTTCGACCATGGGTCTCAGCGAACCGCGCAGGCAATCGTGAGGATCGCCTGTTCACGCAGGTCACCACCGCGATACCTCCGCTCATCGCCGCTGAGACTTTCGCGGCAGACTCCGCCGTACTGCTGGCCTGCGAAAACGCGACCATCGCGATTACGCGGCTCGATGTCGGCCGAGGAGAGGCGCTCGCTCCGCTCGGTGACTTCCTCCTGCGAAGCGAAGCGAATCCGTGGCCTCATCCAAGATCGAGCACGTCAACGCCGGCTGGCGACAGCTCGGGCTCGCCATCGCCGGCGTCAAAGCAGGTAGCGAGGCGAAGTCACAGCTCGCGGCCGTGCAGGCACTCGCGACGATGATCGCTGCAGCGGACACCGGAACGATCACCGCCGCCGACCTGCTCAGCGCTCACCGCCAGCTGATGGAAGGCAACGTCGCCGAGGCACGCACGGCCGGAACCTTCCGCACGGTCCAGAACTGGATCGGCGGGTCCGACTACACACCGCGCGGCGCACTGTTCGTGCCACCACCTCCGGAGCTGGTGCTCGGCCTCATCGATGACCTGATCGCCTTCGTCGCGCGAACCGACGTACCCGTCGTCGCGCAGGCGGCGATCGCTCACGCACAGTTCGAGAGCATCCACCCCCACACCGACGGCAACGGCCGCATCGGCCGCGCACTGATCAGCGCAATCCTCCGGCGGCGCGGCCTCACCCGGAAGATCACCGTCCCCCTCGCCTCCGTGATGCTCGCCGACACCGACACCTACTTCGCCACACTCGGCGCGTATCGCCGAGGCGATGCTGCAGCGTTCGTCACCTACGTAGCAGACGCTGCGATGCTGGCCTGCGCTACAGCCGACAAAGCCGCCGACCAACTCGAGCAGATGCCCGCATACTGGCGCACCCTCGCGAACCCGCGATCCGGCTCGTCGGAGGAGTCGCTCATCGACGCACTACTCGCACGCCCCGTACTCGCCGCCGACACGGCGCAAGAGATCACCGGCTCATCAGATACAGCCACCTACCGAGCCCTGAACAAGCTCACCAACGCCGGGATCCTCGAGGTCATCTCCGAATCCAAACGCGACCGCGTTTGGGCGGCAGTGGACGTGATGAACGAGCTCGAACTTCTCTCCGACGCAATAGGGCGCCGAACCGATCCGGACGCGTAGCCCGACTCGATCCCCGCAAGTCGACCAATCCCGCCCGGTCTGCCACGCTCAGGCGACCCCATGAGGATCCGAGGATTCTCGCCGATCGCACGTTTGTCTCCAACGAGAGGGGCTAAGCACATGAACGAACTCGTCCCTTCAGGCACAGGCCGCTGGAAGATCCACACCGAGGACGCAATCCACATCCTCGATCTGGACGCGGGAACACACGAACGGCGGCCACTACCGTGGCCGGACACTCAACGCGGTTTCGACGACCACCCGACCCACTATCTGATCAGCGAGGTTATTGAGTGGCCCCGCGTAGGTGATCAGTTCGTACTCCAGTGCTCTTTACGTTCAGACCCTTGGCAGCGCCGTCACGTGGTGCGGTCAGCACCCATCACGCAGATCTCAGCGGCTCAACCCGCCGCCGATGAACTCGCCGACACCCTCCCGGGGCGCCCGCGAGTTCGAATTCCCTCCGGTTGGTGCGCGCTCGTCATGCAACTCCACCAGGACCTTGTCGAACTCGAACCGCAGTACACAGTGACCGCGATCAAGGAGAAGCACCACGGGCTCCGCCTCTACATCAACCTGCCAGACCACACGCCCGACTCGGTCGCCGACGCGGCATACGCGCGTATCGACTGGGCGGAAGAGGAATCCGAGAACAGGTGCACGTTCTGCGGCGGCCCCACACCGACCCCCGGCGGCCGCTGCGGGCGACATCCAGCCGGGCCACTGTGACGCACCTGGTCCGGACCGCCCGCGTCCAGGGGCCGCCGATCACTGTGCGCACCAGGGCATGGGCCTCGCTCACTGGCCGCCGAATGGGTCTATCCCCCACGTCTGCCGGCCTCGCGCCCCAGTCCCGATCCGTCGAGCGTCGCACTGAGCTGCCCTGAGAGGGTCATTCGGGGGGAGGTTCGCGCTCGTCGGGAGATGCCGGGGATACCGGCACGACCGCAGGGATGCCTGCTCGGCGCTGTTGATTGGTCTCCGCTGCTTGGAGCGCCGAGCTGTATCCCTCGACCTCGTGCATGCGTGCGATGAATTCGTCGACCGCGAGGGTCACCGTGTCTTGTAGCGAGGTGGTCCCCGAGTACGCGCACCTCACGGAGGCCGACGTCGAAACGCTCGGCGCGGAGTTGGATGCGATCCGGCGCGACATCGAGGCCGTGCGCGGCGAGACCGACGTGCAGTACCTGCAGCGCACCATCGCCGCTCAGCGCGGGCTCGAGGTAGCGGGCCGGCTGATGCTGCTGGGGGCGCACAAGCGGGGCTTCTGGTGGGGTTCCGCGGCCACCCTCGGCGTTGCGAAGATCATCGAGAACATGGAGCTCGGGCACAACGTCATGCACGGGCAGTGGGATTGGATGAACGATCCCGAGGTGCATTCGACGACGTGGGAGTGGGACCACGCGGGCACGTCGCGCCTGTGGAAGCACACCCACAACTACGTGCACCACAAGTACACGAACGTCCTGGACATGGACGACGACGTGGGCTTCAAGACGATCCGGGTCACGCGGAATCAGTCGCCACCGGTTGATGATGCGGACCACCTGGACGACTCGCGCGGCGTGCGTCACCAGGTCGCGGGCTGTCTGACTATGTCCGCAATCCTGGTGACCGCTCACCGTTCCGATGTCATCACCACGAGTAGTCGCGGGCCGCGGGAGGTGTCCAGATTCCGGCGTCGCGGAGGCGGTCGACGACCGGGGCGAAGCCCTCGATCTCCTGCGCGCTCCACAGTGGGAAGTTGATCAGGATGTTCGACGCCGCTGTGTTCTTCTTGATGGAGACGAGTTTCTCGGCCACCTGATCGGGGGTGCCGATCAGCTTGAGCATGGAGCCAGCACCACCGAAGGCCATTGTGGCCTGCTCGTCGCCCATCTTCGCATACTGAGCGCGAGAGGACTCGATGGAACCGAGCACATCGGCGGCGATCTCCCTCGTGGCCTCCGGATTAATCGACGCACGCAGCCGTTCCCACTCTTCCTCTGCTCGCCCCTCCTCGTCGCGAACCAGTGCGATCGCGAACGGACAGGTGGCGACGGTCCGGCCCGTCGCGGCGGTCGCCTCCGAAAGCCGGGCGTCGACGGCGCGCAGCGCCTCCTCGTCGGACGCGAGCGTCACGAGCTGGTCACAGAACCTGGCGGCGAACGCCGTCCCAGCCGGAGACGCGCCCGCACTCACGAGGAGGGGCGTCGGCGCCTGCATTGTGCGCGGCTTCTTGATCCGGCCGCGCACCTGGTAGTAGTCCCCGTTGACGTCGATCGGCTCGATCTCGTTCCAGAGGCGGATCACGATGTCGGTGAACTCGCTGGCCATGTCGTAGCGTTTGTCGTGCTCGACGAATTCCTCGCCGAAGAGCGCTGCCTCGTCGGCGCTGAAACCGGTGACGACGTTCCAGCCCCAACGACCCTCGCTGAACGCGTCCAGTGTCGCCCCCATGCGGGCGACGTGGGCGGGCTTGTGGTGAGTCGTGTGGAACGTAGAGATCACGCCAATGTGCTCAGTAGCGGTGAGCAAGGCCATCGCGAGCAACGGTGCATGGTACGCGGGTGACTGATGCCCGGCTAGCTCCGCCGCTCGCTGGTGTCCTGACCAGTTGTCAGCGATGAACAGCGAGTCGAAGCCGGTGTGCTCGGCCGCCTGTGCGAGCGCGATCAGGTTGGCCTTTGTCATTTCCGGGGTGCGGCGGGCCGCTTCGTCCGAGTACAGGAAGTTGGTCTTTCCTGAAGGGAAGAAGTAGCCGAGGTGGAGCTCGTCAGCATTGGTGGGGCGGTGCTTCATGGGGATTCCTTCGTTGGGCTGGCCGGACTCAACCCGCGGGGCTGAGCATGCCTTCGGGGTCGAAGGCGGCGCGGAGGCGGCGCTGGAGCGCGAGGTCCGCCGGATCGAGTTCGCGAATCAGCCAGGGGCGTTTGAGTCGCCCCACGCCGTGTTCGCCTGATGCGGTACCACCGAGGGCGAGAGCCGCGTCGGTGATGTCGACGAACGCCGCGTGAGCGGCGCCGGCGGCCTCCGCGTCGCTGGCGTCGAAAATGATCGTTGGGTGCAGGTTTCCGTCCCCCGCGTGCCCGAACACACCGATGGTCAGGCCTCGTCGGTCCGCGATATGTTCGATCGCTGCGATCAGTTCGACGATCCGCGGTACGGGCACGCAGACGTCGTCGAGCAGCCAGTCGCCGAGCCCCTCGAGTGCGGGGAGTGCCATCCGGCGGGTCTGTAGGAGCATGTCTGATTCTTGGGGGTCCGAGCTGGTCACGACATCGGTGGCTCCACTGGCCGAGAGAATCGCGGCCAACTCGTCCTGCGCCGATTGAGGCATGTTGCCTTCGTACTGGATGAGCAGCAGTGCATTCACGCCCGCGAGATCCATGCCAGTGTGGTGCTCGACCGCGCGTACCGTGGTCCCGTCGAGGATCTCCACCATGGAGAAGGGCGTACCCGAGCGGTGGACTCCGACGATGGCGCGTCCCGCGGCGACGAGAGCATCGAAGGTCGCGAGGACGGTCGTCGGTGGTGCCGGCGCCGGCACCAATCGGACCGTAGCCTCGGCGACCATGCAGAGTGACCCCTCCGATCCGACGATGAGTCCGGTCGTGTCGTAGCCGACCACACCCTTTCGCGTCGTGTGACCGGTTCGCATGATCGTGCCGTCGGCGAGTACCACGGTGAGTGCGGCAACGTAGTCGCGCGTGACGCCATACTTCACGCAGCACATTCCGCCGGCATTCGTCGCAATGTTGCCGCCAATGGTGCACATCTCAACGCTGCCCGGATCCGGCGGGTAGTGGAGCCCGACGGCTCCCGCCGCGGCCCGGAGGTCGGCGGTCACCACGCCAGCCTGCACGGTGGCGAGCCGCGCTTCGGCGTCGATGTCGACGATCGTCTTTAGGCGATGAGTGCTCACCATTACCGCCCCCGACGCGCCGTTTGCGCCCCCGCTTAGGCCGGATCCAGCGCCGCGGATCACGACCGGCACAGAGTGTCGATGCGCCGCGGTGAGACAGAGGGATGCCTCCGCGGTACTGCGCGGTGCGAGGACTACCGCGGGAACACTCCAAGACGTGAATCTTGACTGGTCGCGCGCGTAGCTGGCGGTGATATCGGGGTCGGTGATGACGAGGTCGGACGGCAGCTCGTCGACGAGTGCTCCGATTCCGATGTCGATGACGCTAGTCACCGGACTGTCCCCCGAAGATCGATGTGACCGGCGGTGTGAGAGCGAGGATGTGTCCCATCGACGTCGCCATGAGGTAGTAGCCGATCTGCAGGAGGACGCCGGCTGCGACGCTCGGACCGGCAGCGGTACTCAGTTTGGCGAGTGCCGCCCGCGCGCCGGCCCAGTCCCCGCGCGCAGCCGCTGCGGATGCGGCGAGGACGTCCCTCGTTCCGGCGCGCAGGTCCGAGTGATCCGGGTCAAGAGTCTCGATCGCGGCGATCTCGTCGGAGGTGAACCCCAACCGTAGGGCGCGTCGTTCATGCTGGAACAGTTCGGGTTCTGCGTCGGTTGCGGCGGCGATGGCCAGTGCGACCACTTCGCGGACGTCCTGGTCAACTGGGGAAGCCGAGGCGTCAGCGAATCCGACAAATGCGCGCAGGACGGCGTCATCATTGCCGAGTACGCCGAAGATCTCGCCCAGGTAGCCCAACCGTTCGTAGCGGGGGCGGAGCAGATCCTGCGATGCGAGGCTCAAGTCCTCGAAGGCCAGAGGTGAGATCGGCTTCGCGGTGGTGGGGTCACCCATGGATCGTCCAATCTGAGGTGGCGGGGGCCGGGGACTCGACGCAGAGATTGCGGAGTTCGCCGAGGCCGGAGATTGCGGTGGTGAGAGTCTGGCCGGGGTGCAGCCACGGCGCGGGTTCCTGTCCCAGCGCGATGCCGGGCGGGGTTCCGAGGAAGATCATGTCCCCTGGCTGCAGGGTGATGACGGTGCTGAGATATGAGATGACGGTCGCGGGGTCGAAGATCATGTCGGCGCCGAGGCCGTCCTGCACCCGCTCGCCGTCGACGTCGGTGGTCAGCCGCATGGCGTCCACCGGGCCTGAATCCGTGGTCAGCCAGGGCCCGATCGGCGTCATCGCCTCCCACGCCTTCCCCATTAGGGGCGGCCGGTTGCGGAACTGCCAGTCGCGAACCCCCGTGTCGTTGCCTACGCAGTATCCGGCGATATGCCGCGGGGCGTCCGCGATGGGGATGTGCCGACCTGCAGTGCCGATCACCGTGACCAGTTCCACCTCCCAGTCATTTTGGACGCTGAGGCTGTGGTGCGGCAGGGCGATGGGGTCGTGTGCGCCAACGAGACTCTCGGGGTATTTCGCGAAGATTGACGGATACGCTGGTTGCTCGCGGCCGAGCTCAGTTGCGTGCGAGCCGAAGTTGAATCCAACGAGGAAGACCTTCGCCGAGCGGAGCGTGATCGGCGGAGCGAGGTCCTCTGGAGCGAAGTCCGCCCGGGGTCCGTCCGCACGGGCGAGATCTTCCCAATTGGGGTGCTGCAACAGGGTTCCGACGTCAGGCGCGTCCAGGAGGATCGCACCACCATCCGATTCGACGCGTGCGGCGCGGGTGCGGCCGGCGACACGCAGGGTTGCTAAGCGCATGAGTGAGGACCTCGATCGGCTAAGTAGGAATGAAGCGAGCCACAATTGCCCACGAATATGTGACACGTCACACTCTACGATCCGTGTGGCGGGAAGCGCAACCCGCTGGGCGGGATATGATGAAGCCAATTCTGGGGGCGGCTAACCTCCATGAAGAACCACGGGAGGCGGTGCGGGCACGATGTCGTTGGAAACGGGCAGGGATACGTCGATGGACGGTCAGGATTCCGTCGGGAAGTCCGGGGTCCAGTCGGTGCAGCGTGCGGTCAGGCTATTGGAGGTGCTCGCTGCGGCACGGGGTCCTCAGACGATGCAGTCGCTCGCTCACGAACTCGGCTGCAGCGCCAGCACGGCGCACCGGATCGCGGTGACGCTCGCGCACGGTGACCTTCTCGAGTTCAATCCGCTGACCAAGCGGTACAGCCTGGGAGTCGGGGTGACGAAGCTGGCACAGCGCCGAGCGGAGCAAGTGGACATCGCCTCCATTGCCCAGCCCTACATGGATGATCTACGTGAGCGAGTGATGGAAACGACGTCCCTGTGGACGCGTACCGGCGACTCCAAGGTGTGTGTCGCCTGCTCCGACGGGACGTACACGATCCGGCAGTACCTGCAGATCGGCACCCGGGTCGTGATGGCCGACCTCACGGCGGGTACGCGGGTGCTGCTCGCGGATGATGAACCGGACTCGGTGACAGCCATGGTCGAGGCTTGGTATCCCGACATTGAGCACGCGGAGTTGGAAGAGTTCCTCGCCGATGTCGAGCGAACGCGCGACACCGGGCTCTCGATGCTCCCCGAGGAGGGGGCGAATCGCGTGCACCCCGACGTCTCGACAATGGCTGCGCCGATTCTCGACGGGCGTGGCGCGATCGTGGCCGCACTGGTCGTCGCGGGCCCGGTCGGCCGCCTCACTGCCGAGGCGATGTCCGCCGATGCTGAGGCGCTGCGCACTTGCGCGCGCGAGATCTCGGTTGCTCTCGGCGCGCAGTAGGCGGAGACCCGCACCGGCTTCGGCGGAATCCGGTGCGGGCCTGTCCGGTGTGGGAGCCGGTGAGTTAGGCCGATGGAACGGGAAACCGCTCAAGCGCCAGTGCGGGCTGTGCCTGCTCGAGCAGCGTTTCGATCTTGTCGAGACCCTTGGGTGTCGGTGTGATCAACGGCGGGCGAACCGCCCCCGAGGCCAGGAGGCCCTTGCGCTCAAGGACCCACTTGGCCGGCGCAGGATTCGTCTCGACGAACAGTAGGTCTGTGAGTGGATGCAACGCGTAGTGGATGTCGCGTGCACCGTCGAAATCGCCTGCTTCCCATCGCTCGTACATCGTTGCGACAGCGCGCGGTGCGAGATTTGCGGTTGCGCTGATGAAGCCACGTCCGCCCAGTGCCATGAGCGGAAGGCAGAGCAGCTCGATGCCGGACCATACGAGGAAGTCGCGGCCCGTGGCGTGTAGGACACGGGAGAAGTGCTCAAAGTCGCGCGTGGTCTCCTTGATGCCGACGATATTCTCGTGCGCGCGGTTTAGTCGCGCCACGGTCTCGGGTGCGAGGTCGACCGCTGTGCGTGACGGGACGTTGTAGATCACGATCGGCATGTCGGGGAACTCGGCGGCGACCGTTGAGTACCACTGGAACAACGCCTCCTGGGTGGGCCGCGCGTAGTACGGGGTGATGACGAGGGCTGCGTCAGCACCCGCGTCGACTGCTGCCGCCGTTAGCTCGAGCGTCTCGTCGAGCTTGGCGGAGCCGGTGCCGGCAAGGAAGGGAACGGCGTCGTCAACGACATCGGCGACGGCGCGGATGGCGGCAATCCGCTCGGCGACCGTCTGAGAGCTGGGCTCGCCTGTCGACCCGCCGATGGACACGCCGTGCGTCCCGCTGTCGAGGTGCCACCGCGTCAGCGTGGCGAGGCTCCCGAGATCCAGCCCGAGGTCGTCGGCGAACGGGGTGATCAACGGCGAGATCGATCCGGTGATCGACTCGGGTGTGCTGCGAAACCTCATGCGGTCGGTACTCCTTCGTGGTTGGCCGCAGCGACGTTCGCGACGGCGAGATCGGCAAGGCCCATACCCATGCCTTTAAAGACGGTCAATGCGGGCGACAACGGCCGAGCAGCGGCACCGGTCATGAGATCGCCGAGGGTCTGCACCGGCGAGAAGTCGTCGCCGTAGAACTCGATGAGCTCTCGCGACGCGCGACGCGCGTTCTCGAGGTTGTCCACCACCGTGATCGAGGAATCTGCAAGTAGCGCACTGTCGAATTCCGCCGCGTGCGGAAGGATGGCGCCGATCGCGTTCAGGTGCGCGCCAGGCGCAAGGATTCCGCGCGGGAAGAACGGCTCTCGAGCCCGAGTGACCACCGTGACGATGGGCGCGTCGGCGACCGCCGCCTCGAGGCTGGGCAGGGCTTCGGCGACGATGCCGAGCTCGGCGGAGATCTGCTCCGCGAAGCCGGCGCGGCTTGCCGGGGTAGGGCTCCACACCCGGACACGGCGGAGCGGACGGACGGCCGCGACGGCGGCGACCTGGCGGAGCGCCTGACGGCCGCTGCCGATGATCGCGAGCTCGTCGGCGCCGGGGTCGGCGAGGAGGTCCGTGGCCACGCCAGACACCGCGGCAGTCCGGATGACACCGAGCGTGACGGACTGCATGAGAGCGAGAATGCGGCCGTTGGTGGCGTCGAACAGGCTGAGCAGCGACTCGGCGCCGACGGGGGTGTTGACCCAGGTCTTGAATGCGACCCTGGCGGTCGCATGGTCGAAGCCGCCCAGGGCGTGAGCGGCGCTGGCGGGATCCCACGTGGTCATCGTCTTCGCGATGTTCCCGGCTAGTCCTCGAGCTTCGTGTTCGATGGCCGCGGCGACGGCGGGGATCGCGTCTCGGACGTCGACGGCGCGGTCGACGTCGTTCTCGCTGAGCCAGGGAGGTTGGTGCACGGTCGGTTCCTCGATTCAATGCGTTCCAGGATGGTCGGACGTCATCCCGCATTACGGTATGGACATTCCTTACGACGGATTGTAGCGTGATGTGACGGCGATCACCAGTGGCGGTCCGAGTGACCCGACGGGGCTCTGTCCGTCCGGCCGTCAGCCCTCACCATTCGAGTTCTGGAGAGATTCATGACTTCCAACGAAACCCAGCCCCATGTCGAGATCGACATTGACCGCTTCCGTGATGCGATGACGCGCTTTCCGAGTGGCGTCACGATCGTGACGACGACGGACGCCAGCGGTGCCCCTCGTGGCTTCACGGCGACCTCCTTCTGCTCGCTGTCCGCGGACCCGGCGTTGGTTCTCGTATGCATTGCGAAGAAGGCCGAGTGTCATGAGGCCTTTCTGGAGGCCGACCGCTGGAACATTCACGTCGCTGCGCACGGCCAGGCCGAATTGGCGATGCTGTTCGCGACGCGAGGAGCGGACAAGTTCATAGGGGGTGTGACGCTTGACGAGGCGGGTCAGCCCCTTCTCGCGGGATCGAGTGTCACGCTTCAGTGTTCGGCATTCGACAAACTACCTGGAGGCGACCATACGATTTTGATCGGCCGGGTCGATGGTGTGGATCTCGAGGATGCGGACCCGACGGTGTATCACCGTCGTGAGTTCCGTTGTCTGTCACGGGTATCCTGACGGGCGGGCCACGCAAATGACTCATACCACTGTCACGGTCGAGACCGGCGCACTCCGTGGGCACATCCGCGCCGACGGCGTGCGATCCTTCTTGGGCGTGCCTTACGCAGCGCCGCCGGTGGGCGAACTTCGCTGGCGGGCACCGCGTCCTGCGCACTCGTGGTCCGGCGTGAGAGATGCGCTCCGGTTCGGTCCCGCAGCCCCACAGGCGGCGCCCCCGTCGAACTCCCTCTATTTCGGGGGCGAGGCCGAGTTCAGCGAGGACTGCCTAACGCTGAACGTCTGGACGCCGAGAGCGGGGACCGGTCCGCGCCCCGTCCTGGTGTGGTTTCACTTCGGCGCCTACCAGTTCGGATCCGCAGCCAATCCCATGTACGACGGAGAGCGGTTGGCTCGATCAGGTTGCGTTGTGGTCACGGTCAATCATCGGCTAGGTCGTCTGGGATTCCTTGCGCACCCGGCACTCTCGGCCGAGTCCGAGTACGGGGCTTCCGGCAACTACGGACTGTTGGATCAGATCGCCGCCTTGCAGTGGGTGCAGCGCAACATCGCGGCGTTCGACGGAGACCCGGGTGACGTCACGATCGGTGGCGTTTCCGCCGGCGCCAACTCAGTGCACGTGCTCCGCGCGTCGCCCCTAGCGGTCGGCCTGTTCCATAAGGCGATCGCGCACAGCGGTCCCGGTCTCGCGCGGGACCTGGAGGGGCCTGGCCATCCTGCGGGAGTGCAAACCCTGGCGGCAGGGGAGGCCGCTGGCACCGAGATCATGGAGACGCTGGGAGCTCGAGATCCGGCGGCAATGCGGGCGCTGTCACCCCACCAGATCGACGCAGTACTACTTCCCCGGGCGCACGGATCGTGGAACTTCGACCTGGCGCCCGGTGCAGAGGTCAGTCTGCACCTGTTCGACGGAGCGTACCCCCTGATCGATGGGCATGTTCTGCTCGAATCTCCGATGCGTGCGTACCAGAGCGGCCGGATCCACGACGTACCCTTCCTGCTGGGGGATGTGGGAAACGAGGCTTCGGGACTGCCGTATCTCCCCACGCTCAGCGCCTATCGGGAGCATCTGCGTGCGACCTTCGGTGACGCCGCTGATCGCGCATGGGAGCTCTACCCGGCGTCCGACAATGGGGGAGCGCGGAGCGCCAGTTGGGACCTCGAAGCCGACCGCATCTTCAACTGGTCAACTTGGGCAGCCGCGCGCAGCCACGAGGCTGGTTGTGTGTCGCCGCTCTGGCACTTCCGCTTCTTGCGTCGGCCGCCGATCGCTCCGGCCGACGACGTGATCGAGGCCAGCTACGCGGGCGCATTCCATGGTTCCGACGTCCTGTACGCGTTCGGCGCTCTCGAGCGGGCTCGCCCTTCATGGGCCTGGGAAGACGCTGATCGGGATCTGTCGGCGGCGATGATGTCGTCTCTGGTCAACTTCGTCGCTACGGGTGACCCCAATGGCGACGGCGTTCCGGCGTGGCCGACATTCGATCGGCGCACCCCGTCGACAATGCGGTGGAACGTCGGCATCGAGGTGGGGGAGACGGGCTATGACGCCGAAAAGATGGCGCTGCTCGACGACCTCAACGGCTGGACGGCCTGATCCGAGCCTTGGTCCAGTGGTCATCTTCGCAATCCCGAGTGTCAAATGTTCACGAGTTTGACTTTCACCGTGGAACCGAACAGACACGGTGTTTGCGAATGTGGACGTCACTAGTCTCGCCCACGCTGCGGGAGGCCCGATCGGCTAGCCCCAAGTAGTTGTGTGTGGGTGGGACTTGGCTCCGCTGTCGAGTGTTGATGCCGTATACGGGTTGATGGTCGATCGGCTACTCCATCGAGACAGATCGGTTTCGATAGGGGTAGTGATCGTGGAGGTGTTGACTGAGGTTGACGCTGTCGCTGTGGTCGAGGCGTTGGCGGCAGCGAAGAGTCGCCAGGATGTGGCTGCGGCGATGCGCATCGACCATGCTGACGGTGTCTTGGAGTCCCCGCCAGTGGGGACTAGATAAGTCGGTGATGAGGTCGCTGATGCGATCGTTGGTTGGTTTGCATTCGCGCCTGACTATACGGTTCAGATTGAAGGCCGCGGGACTGCTGCACGATCGGGTGACAGTGTCGGTGTCATGCCGCTGAGGCGGCTGTGTTGATGATCGTCTCGTATTCGACGGGCGTCAACCGGCCGAGGCGGACCTGACGGCGTCGGCGGTGGTAGGTCCGTTCGATCCAGGTGACGATCGCGATCCGCAGCTGCTCGCGGGTGGCCCACCGCTGCCGGTCGAGGACGTTGCGTTGCAGCAGCGCGAAGAACGATTCCATCGCTGCATTGTCGCCGGCGGCGCCGACGCGGCCCATCGATCCGACCAGGCCGTGCCGATTGAGTGCGGACACGAACTTCCGCGACCGGAACTGAGAACCCCTGTCCGAGTGGACAATACAACCAGCAACATCGCCGTCTCGGCGGGCGACCGCATGGTTGAGCGCAGCAACGGCGAGACGGGATTGCATGCGGTCATCGATGCTGTAGCCGACGATCCGCCCCGAGCAGGCATCCTTGATCGCGCAGAGGTAGAGCTTGCCTTCGTCGGTCCAGTGCTCGGTGATATCGGTCAACCACAATTGGTTCGGGGAGTCGGCGGTGAAGTCGCGTTCAACCAGGTCATCGTGCACCGGCGGCCCCGGCTTCTTACCGTTCTTCCCACGTTTCTTACCGAAGCTCGACCACCAGCCGTTGGCGCAGCAGATCCGCCACGCCGTCCTCGCGCTCATCGCCTGACCAGCGTGTTCGGCTTCGTCGGCGAGGAACCGGTACCCGAACTCCGGGTCCTCGCAGTGCGCATCGAACAGGGCGTTCGCCCGCGCGGCCGCGACCCGATCGGCGGTGGTGACCGCCTCCTTGAGCCACCGGTAGTAGGGCTGTCTGGCGAGCTTGAGTACCCGGCACGTCACCGCGACGGGGATTCCGTCGGCGGCGAGCTCCTTCACGAGCGGGTAGAACCTTTTCCCGGCAGGTTCGCCTGCGACAGATACGCCGCGGCCCGGCGCAGGACCTCATTCTCCTGCTCCAACAACCGGATTCGCTTGTTGGCCTCCCGCAACTCCGCCGACTGCCCCGACGTCATCCCAGGCTTGTTGCCGTCATCGATGTCGGCGCGTCGCATCCACTTCTGCAACGTCATCTCATGGATCCCGAAGTCCTTCGCGATCTGCGCGAGCGTCACACCGCTCTCACGATCCCGGGCAACCCGGACCACATCATCACGGAACTCTTTCGGATAAGGCTTAGGCACAGTAGTCATCCTTCCAGGCCGCCCTCCCGGGGCAAGCCAGATCAGATGTCACCTAACCGTGCACCAGTCCCTTGCAGGCAGTGAGGTATCTGGATCGATGGCGTCAATCGAAGAGCAGGTCAAGAACTGCGACAGCGTCATATGCGAGAATATTCAGCATGCTAACGGGGACCGCGGTCTACTCGCCCAAAACCTACTCTCCCAGTTGAGGAACCTGGTCGAAGGTCTGATCCTCTGGGCGCACGCCGGCGACGCCAGCACAGAATTCAATTACAACAAGCTCTCAGCGGCGGTCCTCGATGCTAAAGCAAAAGCCAGGTTCCGCCTATTGGCGAGGTTTCATGATCTTCTTCAGTCGAGTGCATCGCACTACACACTCGACAAAGATTCCTCCGAACGCCTGATGCTCAAGTACTACGAGTACCTCATCCGCACAAGGAAACTCGTACACGATGAACTTGGCATCGCGATCCTGAACAATCTAGAACAGTTTCCCATCGATCTTGATCCGTCACTTCGGGAGTATCATGAAAAGATTGCGGAGCGGATCGCAGTCGCGCGCGCTACACCGTCCGAACCTCGTCGGGATCGCTACTACATTCACAGCTCGCGTCCCTTCTTCGCCAAGGGAAACATCTATTACGAAGTAACCTTCTCCGTGGCGCACAATACTTCGAGCAAGTTCGACCGCACGATTGCCTTCACCGACGTCGATATCACCGATCGGTACGCTGCGTATCTCGATCTCGCGACCGATTCGATTGAGGTCCTTGGTCGAAACATGCCGATCCTGATCATTCGCGATTGGGAAGTCTCGATCCGGCCCTGCGAATTCGAAAATTTCGCCAGAATTTTCGGTGCTGCACCACGAATCGAGTCGAGGAACCTCGAGTACCGCAATTTGATGGGATACCTGACTCGAACCCGCTTGAGCCTCCTTGACCTAATGGACATGGGTGATGCGGACTACGCACGTCTCCGCGCCGACATGACTGGCGACTCTGGTCGGAAACCTGTGCTCTTTCCAATTCTCGACGAGGCCCGACAGCACGTCCGGGCAGGCCGTGCCGGGTCCCGAGTGCTGCGGTACCTGATGCTTCGCATGCGCAATCAGATTATCAAGGGGCAGCTTGACTCGGAGCCCAACCCATGGCTGTCGGGGCTTCGCCTCACCTCCCGATCTGCGCCGTTCGACAGGATGCCGTTCTGTACATCTCCCGCCGGTCACGTCCCTGGGTTCGCAGACCTCGCCGCGAGCATCGATCCAACAGGTCGAAAGCATGAGCTTCTCGCACGGCGTGTTAAGAACCTGGTCGAGCAGCACGGCACAATTTACACGCCAGCAGCAGAGTTCGAAGATCTCGGGGACGTCGATGAGTTGATCGCAGCGCACAACGGCCGCCTCCCCTCCATTCCAAGGCACGCACCACGAAAGCTCAAGCACGAGAACGGCCACGTGTTCATCGTTGGATACGAAGACGCCGCAGTGGCAATTATCGAAAAGCTTCAAGAGGCAACCGGTGAAGGCGTCGAGAGACACTCCGATGATGTGAACAAATGGCTCCATACCAATCCAGAAATTATCAATGACCCTGCGAAAGCAGAGGCTCTCACCGCCCTATTCGACGAGTCTAACGTGGCCATAATCACGGGTGCTGCCGGTACAGGCAAATCAACGATGGTCAATCACATAGCCAACTACTTCTCCGCCGAGAGCAAGCTATTTCTAGCGCATACCAACACCGCTGTCGAAAACCTCAAGCGTCGGGTCGACGCTCCGAACACCCAGTTCAGCACGATTGCGAGCCACATCTATAATAGTGGTGTACAGGAGTCCTCGGTTGATGTGTTGGTGATCGACGAATGCAGTGCTATCGACAACGAGAGCATTCTCAAGGTCCTTCAGCAGACATCTTTCGATCTGCTTGTCCTCGTTGGCGACGTCTACCAGATTGAGGCAATCCAGTTTGGAAATTGGTTCAGTCTCGCACGGCCGTATATTCCGAAGAATTCCACTTTCGAGCTCACCAAACCATATCGGACTGACGACGACGCACTTCTTACGTTGTGGAGCCGAGTCCGTGGCCTCGACGACCGCATTGAGGAGTCTCTGTCTAAGAATGGCTACTCGATGGCTCTCGGCGAGGATTTGTTCACTCGTCATAGCGATGATGAGATCGTGCTGTGCTTGAATTATGACGGCCTGTATGGCATTAACAATGTCAACCGCTTCCTTCAGGCCAGCAATCCCGAGAAGGCGGTCACGTGGGGTGAGTCCACGTACAAGGTCGGCGATCCCGTATTGTTCAACGAAACGAACCGTTTCAAGAGAGTCATCTCGAACACCACGAAAGGCACGATAGCGTCCATAGAACGCGTGCCGGGACGAATTACCTTCGACGTAGACCTCAAACGTGACGTCAGCGAGGCTGAAGTATACGGGATAGATCTTCGGAAGGTCGATGACACGATCG
Organism: Gordonia sp. YC-XJ4; assembly: GCF_059511865.1. Taxonomy (NCBI): domain Bacteria; kingdom Bacillati; phylum Actinomycetota; class Actinomycetes; order Mycobacteriales; family Gordoniaceae; genus Gordonia; species Gordonia sp. YC-XJ4. The sequence goes on along the minus strand of NZ_CM183447.1, from coordinate 37,901 downwards.
TTCAGTTCGATGTGTTCGAGCGAGGCAACAGTGACGAGGACGACGACGTAGTTGAAACCCTCGTCCCTTTCCAGGTTGCGTATGCGGTGTCTATCCACAAGGCTCAGGGGCTTGAGTACGACTCGGTCAAGGTTGTTATCACGGATGCAAATGAGGAGCGTATCTCGCACAGTATCTTCTACACGGCAATCACACGGGCCCGCCGGCAGCTTCGCGTGTTCTGGACGCCAGAGACTCAGCAGAGGATACTGAGCCGCCTGACTGTCAGCGAAAACACGAAAGACGAGAATCTGCTGAAGAGACGGCGGGGGTTGACGCCGGTGGGTAGGCGTCCGCGACGTCAGCAGTCACGGCAGCAGCCGTAGTCTGCTCCAGCAAGTGATGGCGCACACTGCATCGACCCCCAGGATGGATACCGGGGTCTGAGATGTCGTTGGGTGCGTTCCTGTTCAGTTGATTGCGCGGAAAGCACTTCGCAGCGCGGCCGAGAGCGCTCCGCTTCTGACTACGCGGGTGACCCGCGCAATGGCTCGCCCGCTTCGTTGGTGTCGCGCGGCGATGCGAAGACGCCCCGTGCTGCCATGATCGGGTTCGGCACAGACCTCCACCACCGAGGTCCCCTTGGTCCCTTCAAAGCACTGTGTGTGGCCGCTGTGGGGGCGAATGCGCCGCCAACTGCGCGAAGGGCGAACGCGCCCTCCGAGCGCAGCATCAAGCTGGGCAGGGCTGTCGTATCGCTGGCCGGGATCGCGTGCGATTGAGGTGTTGACGACATCACGCAGGCCTTGCGGCACGTGCGGAGCGTGGTCCCAGAGGTCTGGGGTGGCGCGATTCCACAGGTCCGCAAATGTGGAGATATGCCGGTGAGGCTCGTGCCCCGCGATCAGCCAGAAGAGGGTCGCGCCGAGGCTGTAGACGTCGCTCTGTTCGCTGTAGCACCGTTCGTAGCGTGGGTCGCCAGTCATGAATGCGTACACCACCTCAGGCGCCATGGTTGTGGGGGTGCCGGCCGCATCTGCGAAACCGTGGGAGTCCATGAACTGTGCTAGGCCCAGGTCGCCGACGAGGATGTCACCTCGCTCGTCGAGAAACAAGTTGTCGGGCTTGATGTCTCGGTGAACGAGGTTGTGGTCGTGGAGCCGAGAGACCCCTTGACAGGCTTGCCGCGTCCATCCAACCGCGGTGCTGATCTCGACGCCGATCTCGGCCGGTATGCGTGCGGTGAGAGTGCCGTTGTTGGCTACATCGGTAACGATGTACGGAACCCCAGATGCCCAGTCAGCATTTCTCACCGGCAGGATGTATTCGCCTTCTAGTTGCCTCAGCACTTGTGCTTCGGTCCAGACGGAACTGACGGAACCGGGCCTCAAGAACTTCAGCGCGCAGACCTGGCTCATGAACAGGTCGTTGACTTCGAAGACCTCACCGAATGCGCCCGCGCCGAGTCTGCGGATTACCTGGTATCTGCCGGCGATGATTCGAGCGGCAGGGGTGGCGCTCATTGCTTAATCGTAGGCAGTATCGATGGCATGCGAGTGTTGGGTCTTGCCACGAAGGTCAGCGGAACTGCGATCACGGTTTCGGCTGTAGTGCTCGAGGGCGTTATCAGCGGCGGACCGTTGGACCTGACGAGGGGACTGGTGCACGGTTAGGTGACATCTGATCTGGCTTGCCCCGGGAGGGCGGCCTGGAAGGATGACTACTGTGCCTAAGCCTTATCCGAAAGAGTTCCGTGATGATGTGGTCCGGGTTGCCCGGGATCGTGAGAGCGGTGTGACGCTCGCGCAGATCGCGAAGGACTTCGGGATCCATGAGATGACGTTGCAGAAGTGGATGCGACGCGCCGACATCGATGACGGCAACAAGCCTGGGATGACGTCGGGGCAGTCGGCGGAGTTGCGGGAGGTCAACAAGCGAATCCGGTTGTTGGAGCAGGAGAATGAGGTCCTGCGCCGGGCCGCGGCGTATCTGTCGCAGGCGAACCTGCCGGGAAAAGGTTCTACCCGCTCGTGAAGGAGCTCGCCGCCGACGGAATCCCCGTCGCGGTGACGTGCCGGGTACTCAAGCTCGCCAGACAGCCCTACTACCGGTGGCTCAAGGAGGCGGTCACCACCGCCGATCGGGTCGCGGCCGCGCGGGCGAACGCCCTGTTCGATGCGCACTGCGAGGACCCGGAGTTCGGGTACCGGTTCCTCGCCGACGAAGCCGAACACGCTGGTCAGGCGATGAGCGCGAGGACGGCGTGGCGGATCTGCTGCGCCAACGGCTGGTGGTCGAGCTTCGGTAAGAAACGTGGGAAGAACGGTAAGAAGCCGGGGCCGCCGGTGCACGATGACCTGGTTGAACGCGACTTCACCGCCGACTCCCCGAACCAATTGTGGTTGACCGATATCACCGAGCACTGGACCGACGAAGGCAAGCTCTACCTCTGCGCGATCAAGGATGCCTGCTCGGGGCGGATCGTCGGCTACAGCATCGATGACCGCATGCAATCCCGTCTCGCCGTTGCTGCGCTCAACCATGCGGTCGCCCGCCGAGACGGCGATGTTGCTGGTTGTATTGTCCACTCGGACAGGGGTTCTCAGTTCCGGTCGCGGAAGTTCGTGTCCGCACTCAATCGGCACGGCCTGGTCGGATCGATGGGCCGCGTCGGCGCCGCCGGCGACAATGCAGCGATGGAATCGTTCTTCGCGCTGCTGCAACGCAACGTCCTCGACCGGCAGCGGTGGGCCACCCGCGAGCAGCTGCGGATCGCGATCGTCACCTGGATCGAACGGACCTACCACCGCCGACGCCGTCAGGTCCGCCTCGGCCGGTTGACGCCCGTCGAATACGAGACGATCATCAACACAGCCGCCTCAGCGGCATGACACCGACACTGTCACCCGATCGTGCAGCAGTCCCGAGTGTCGTCGTCAGCAGCTCGTTCGAGTTCAAAGAGGATTTCGGTGAGGATTTGGCTTCACTGCTGGGCACGCTAGCCAAGAAGGTCAGTGGCCGCATCCGGTCGATCGACCCGGACGTTGTGGTCGTTCGCCGCGCGGATTGGAACCGCAACACCGGAGGCCAGCGTGGACCTCGCTTGCGCCTGCTAGCGGAGGGGGCGATCACAGGGGCTGCTCACGAAGTAGTGCAGGCGACGAGGATTCGCACAGGGAAGGAATGCGGCACGGACTACGGCGCGTCGAAGGCGCAGATCGACGCCGACGCCTCACAGGTCCATGGAGGCAAGTATTCCGAGGCTACAGCGGCTGCACTCTGCGGATTGGTCGCGGGCGCCTAGTTGTTGAGGCCGGGGACGTTGTGAACGCGTAGCCGTTCGATCGGGGTCTGGCCGCCGATGCCGGAATGTGGTCGGTGGTGATTGTAGTGATGCAGCCAGGCCGGGTAGGTGTCGGCGCGGGCTTCGTCGCTTCGGTAGAGCTGGGCGTATGCCCACTCGGCGGCGAGAGTGCGATTGAACCGCTCGACCTTCCCGTTGGTCTGCGGTCGATATGGTCGGGTCCACTTATGCGTCGCAGTGCCGAGGGCGGTGTTGAAGGCCTTCGAGCGGTAGCAGGATCCGTTGTCGGTGAGCACCCTGCGGACGATGATGCCGTGCTCGGCGAAGAACAGCTCCGCGCGCCGCCAGAACGCGGTCGCAGTCTCCTGCCGTTCGTCGGTGAGGATTTCTGAGTAGGCCAGTCGGGTGTGATCGTCGACCGCGTGGTGCAGGTAACTGTAGCCGCGGCCCTGCTTCTTGTTGTGTCGATTGCCGACGATCCGACCGAGCTTACGGTGCCCTCCGCCGTCCGGGATCCTCCCGAGCTTCTTGATATCAAGGTGAACGAGATCACCTGGGGCGCTGTGCTCGTAGCGAATCGGCCGGGGCGCCCGAACGAGTAGTCCGGTGGCTTGATCGAGGTGCCGAAGCAGCGGCATCCGGTAGCGGCGCAGCACCGCCGCGACGGTCGAACGCGGCAGACGCAGGTGGTAAGCGATCCGCGCCGGGCCCCACCGCCGCTGAAATCGCAGGGCGATGATCCGGCGTTCACGCCGCCGGCTCGTCTGCCCCGGACAACGGTGCGGACGACTGGACCTGTCGGCCATCCCCGCCGCGCCCTGCACGCGGTAGCGATCGGCCCACCGCTTCGCGGTCACCGGCGAACAGTTGAACCGTTCGGCGGCCCGGTGCAGCGGCCACCCGTCGTCGACGACACAGCGGGCCAGGGCCAGCCGGCCCCGATCGGTCAGGAAAGCATTACCGTGAGACATGAGGACCTCGTGGTGATCGGCGTGTGTGTGGTAGCCACACCGATACCCGAGGTCCTCACCTACCTACCGAACGCCACGCCGTTCACAACCTCCCTGGCCAGTACACCTAGTCCGACGACTAGATCCCGGGCTCCGGCCCGAAGTGGTTGGTGATGATGCTGGCGATTTGCTCTTCCCGATACGCGGAGTGATCTAGCAGCTCTTGCTGAGCAGCCAGGGCCGCGTACGCGTCGGCGAGTTGGCTCGTCAGTCGCTTGACGATCTCACGCATCGCAGTGTGGTCGTCGCGGGCGCTCGCGTAGGCAAGTGCGAGTCGGTTGATGTCGTCAATCAGATGCGCATCGACAGGAGGGCGCGTCGAGGACCTGGACTGCCGCTTTCGTGGTCGCTGTGCTCGGCGTTCGACCTCGGCCTCCAGTGAGTGAACGAACACCCGCGGAGCGTTGCGTACAGCTCGCTGCCCCTGTGGTTGCGCCGGGCCGGTCAATACGCCATCACGGAGCAGTTGTTGCGCCCGCTGCCGCGTCACGCCGAGCCTCTCGGCGGCGAGCGCAAGCGAGACGGCCTCCTCCTCCATCAAGCAAGCATGCGTTACGCAATTTTGCTTATCAAGGCCCCGATCTGAGTTACATTCATGGGATTAGGAGAGTAAACTTGCTTATATGACGGTCTCCTTGCTTTCGGATGTTCTCGAAGCGCAAACACAGAACGCGCGTTTGCGCGGCGAGGATCTTCGCCGCGCTGGTGAGTTCATCGCAGCTCACGCCGTCAAGGCCGGGCTCGCGGTGTCAGCAGTTGACCGCACATCTGAACGCCTAGTTGCAGCCGCGTCCATCGCCGACGGGAACGTGCTTGTCGTAGACGAGTCGGAGCGATTGGACGGTCAGCGTGTCCTGCTCGTTGCCGGACACTGTGCTGGTCCGATGGGTATCGCGGCGCAGGCCTCGATCGCCCGAGCACTCGGCGCAACGTGGGTCGAGGCGATGTACGTCGCCGTCGATCCTGGGGACTGGTCCATTCCCGGGGTCGATGCCTTGGCAACCCTCAAATTGCAGGATCTCGGCCGCGGGGCTGCCGAAGGCTCACCTGACCTGGATGCTGGTGTGTCGTTCTCTTCTGAGGGGGTGGCGTGCGCGGCCGGGTAGCGTCGGCGGACACGATGGGATCGGTGACCCGAGCGGTCGAAGCTTCCGGCTGGTCAGGAGTTGTGCTTCCACGCACGAGCGTGCTGGGCGTGTCTCTCTTTCCGGTTGTCGCGATAGATCAGGCTGTGTGGGCGGAGCGGATATCGAACAATCAACCGCCCGAGCATGATCGGTCGACGTTGGCGGTCTGGGAATCCTGGATCCACGAGTTGGGTGATTGCCCGCCTCGCAGTCCGCTGACAATCGTTGGTTTCGTCTCAACGGCGGCCCAGCCTCAGTACGCCCTCGAGGCGTTAGGCAGGGTGTCTGGGTTCGGTGCCGGAATGTGGGTTACTCAAGCTGAGTCACCACGGTCGATCACCCTGGCTGAGTTCGATGTCGCTGATACGTGGGTCGTTCGCGAGCGGGACTCGGCGGTGCTCGTAGAAGGCCGTCCGGGTCCGGCGGCGACTGCGTGCCGGATGACGTCGACTAGGCACAAGGAGGAACAGCTCTTTGCGTGGGCACTCGACGTTGGTGTGGGCATCTAGACGCTGACGCGTGGCGTTGCGGCGAGCCAGGCCTTGACGGCCTTGTGGGGCTTCCATGGCTGCGACCGAGCAGTCAGCAATTGTGAGTGGTTCTTGATGGCCTGCTCGCATCGGTCTCGCCATTCTCCTGGCCTGGCCGGCGCGGGGTGCTCAAGCAGCTGCCTGGCGATCTGTGCTTGTGCTGCCAGCGAGTGTTCCATGGCCGCGCTGGCGACGTCGCTCTGGTCGAAGAGCCACGCCAGAGAGCGCCCATGGCACACGCTGCATGAGCACCTCCAGACAGGCGATTGCGGATTGGTGGTGATGCCACCTTCGACCTTGTCGAGCATGTAGTACGACTGCAGCCTGGGTACGTACACCGACGGCGGAGGTGTGAAAACTTCGTCGTCACCATCGGTCGCCGGATACAGATGCCTCAATCCTGATCGAACACCAACCGAAACCGCTGCCGCACCATGCGCGAGCGCTCCCAGTACGGATGTGTCCGAGCGCAGCAGCAAGGTCGGAACGTCGCACCTGAGTACTTCGATAAGTCCGGCGACGGTCTCCTTGTGACGCAGTGGGTCCGATTCGGATTCGAGAACGAGGGCAACTGGGCGTCCAGTGGCGGTGATCACCTCGATCAGCGTGTCGAGGTTGGCAGTAAGCCAGTCCGTGGCCAACGGCAGACACACCAACAGTCGATCGGAGTGCGTCCCCCATCCGAGGACGGACTTGAGCGACTCGCCGTCGCCCTTCGGAATGTAGCCGGAGTCCGTCATCGCCCACGTCAGGCCTGCTGCGAATTGATCGTTCACCCACTGCTCGGACATCCCGGTCGCGCCGACTCGCCGTGAGTTCCCGGTGTATTGGGCTGCATCGAGGAGGATTGCAGCGCGTTGATTCTCCTTGCGAAGGCGCTTCAGCGCGCGGCGAGCAGTGGCCGCACTTCGGCTGGCGACCACGGCACCAACGTTGTCCGTCGCCGTCAAAGGTGCAACGACGTCAAGGGCGCCGGCGGAGATGTGTGCCATGAACGGTGGTCCGAACTCCGGAAGTTCGGCACAATCGTCGAACTCGAGTGCTTGCGCGATCCCCACGGTGACCCCCAGATCGTTGACTTGGCCGTCTCGCCTCGGGATGTACGGGATCAACCTCGTCGATCGACTTCACCTATACCAGCAGCGACGTGTGATGCGCCACCAACTACGCACCTCAGCTATGCCGCCGAAACCGGACTACGTCGCGGCGCCAGGCGCGCGCGACACCCGTGCTTCTATCGCCTCAACGAGATCCGGGGGAGCACGGCCGCCGTCATCGGCATTCGCCAATCGAACGGCTCTGGTGACCAAAAAACCCGAGGTCACGGACTCATTTGAGTTCGCGACCTCGGGTCCAGCAGTTCATAGAACTGCTCGTGGTGGGCGAAGGGGGACTTGAACCCCCACGTCCCGAAGGACACTGGCACCTGAAGCCAGCGCGTCTGCCATTCCGCCACTCGCCCGTGGCCGCCGAGTTCTCGGCGGGCATGACCGTGAATCGATGGGTTCGATCAACGGCCTGGACGACGATAGCACGCACCTCACCGCAAGTGAAAAACGATGAATTTGACCCGTCGTACAACCCGCGTCATTCAGCTACGCGCAACCCAGGGGGTGGACGCCAAAGCGCTGGTCAGGGATGATTTCAGGGGTAGGCGCACACCACATGACGGTGGTGATGCGTATGTTGCAGACGGTACAGCAGTTGCTTCATGGCAGCCTGGGCCGTCAGTATCGGTATCATCTGTAAAGGCCACACGCACGGCGACACGCCACACAAGCCGCGAAGGGAGGTCGACGGTGGGGATTTTGCAACGCATCGAGCGCAAGCTCGAGGGTGCTGTCGATGACGGCTTCGCGCGCGTTTTCGGCGGCGAGGTCGCCCCGCAGGAGATCGAGAACGGCCTGCAGCGAGAAGCCGAGGAATCGTTGGAGAATCTCGGTGACGGTACAATCCTGGCCGCGAACAGCTACACGTTGCTCTTCAGTCCGACCGACCACGATCAGATCGCGGCCGAGTACGAGCTGAACCGCAAGAGGTTCTCCAAACACCTGGAGAACTTCATCAAGGACAACGGGTGGCAGACATACGGTCAGGTCGTCGTCGAATTCGACCAGTCTCCGTCCCTGCACACGGGTATGTTCCGTGCGCGCGGCGCGGTCAACCCGGACGCCCAGCCGCGACCGGTGCGTGACGGAGGCGTACCCCGACCACAGTCACAGCCGCATCCACACGATGCGGCCAAACAAGTAGGAGCCCCAGAGATGACGCAGAACCCCGGATACGACCAGCGCAGGGCACCGGAACCTGCGTACGACCAGGGCTACGGCCAGCAAGGCGGGTACGACTACCAGCAGGGCTACGGCCAGCCGGGCCACGAGCAGGCCGGCTACGGGCAGCCCGCCCATGAGCAAAACGGCTACGGACAGCCCGGCTACGACCAGGGCTACGGCCAGCAGCAGGGTTATGCCCAGCAGGGCTACGAACAAGGCGGCTACGGCCAACAGGGCTACGACCAGGGCTATGCGCAGCCCGGCCAGGGTTACGAGCAGGGCGGCTACGGCCAGCAAGGCTACGAGCAGGGTTACGGCCAGCAGGGTTATGACCAGGGCTACGGCCAGCAGGGCGGCTACGACTACCAGCAGGGCTACGGCCAACAGGGGTACGAGCAGGGCGGTTACGGCCAGCAGGGTGGTTACGACTACCAGCAGGGCTACGGCCGTCCGGCAGCCGGTTACGCGCCGACCGCGATCACGCTGATCCTCGAGGACGGCAGCAACCGCACCTTCCAGTTGCGAGAGGGCTCCAACGTCATCGGCCGCGGCCAGGATGCACAGTTCCGCCTCCCCGACACCGGCGTCTCGCGTCGTCATCTGGAGATCCGCTGGGACGGCAGCACCGCGATGCTCACCGACCTGAACTCCACCAACGGCACCACCGTCAACGACGTGCAGGTCAACAGCTGGGAACTCGCCGACGGCGACCGCATTCGCGTCGGTCACTCCGACATCACCGTCCGCTTCCAGTAGGCGTCGAGTTCGGCGGTACGACGCGCCTCCGCCGTGGCGGCGGTCGGTGCCGACGACGGCCGGGCGTACGCAGGCACGACGCCCGTTGATGCAGAACTGACACATCTGAATGACGGGCGCACCGGGTTGAGCCCATAAGATGCACCTCGGGTCTTGTACGTCCCGGACCCGCCCGGGTGGGGATCCTCCGTATCGTCGGAGACCGACTCGTTCGATCGACGACCGTTGAGATGCGCTGGAGGTGGATGACGACATGCAGGGGTTGGTGCTGCAGCTGACCCGGTTGGGTTTCTTGCTGCTGCTCTGGCTGTTCGTCTATGCCGTGATCCGCACCGTGCGCGCCGACATCGTCACCGCCTCGGGATCCCGGCTGCCGCGCTTTCGAGGCACGGCCGAGAAGGGACGGGCGAAGCCGAGCACGAAGGGGTCCGCGCGGTACCTGGTGGTGACCGCGGGTGCGCTCGCGAACACCCGCATCACGCTGGGAACGCAGCCGGTGCTCCTCGGACGCGCCGACGATTCGACGCTGGTGCTCACCGATGACTACGCCTCCGAGCGGCACGCACGACTGTCCCGCCGCGGGGATGACTGGTACGTCGAGGATCTCGGGTCCACCAACGGCACCTACCTCGACCGATCCAAGGTGACCACGGCGGTGAAGGTCCCGCTGTCCACGCCGATCCGCATCGGCAAGACCGTGATCGAGCTGCGCCCGTGACACTCGTACTGCGCTACATCGCGCGTAGTGACCAGGGTCTGGTCCGATCGAACAACGAGGATTCGGCGTACGCCGGTCCGCGGTTGCTCGCGCTCGCCGACGGCATGGGCGGTCACGCGGCGGGTGAGGTCGCCAGCCGACTGGTCATCGAATCCATGCGCACCCTCGACGAGGACGACGCGACCGGAGATCTGCTCGACGCCCTCAATCACGCCACCCAGGCCGGCAACCACGCGATCGCCGCCCAGGTCGAGGCGAAACCCGAACTCGACGGGATGGGCACCACCCTCACCGCGATCCTGTTCGCCGGCTCCCGAATCGGCTTGTGCCACATCGGCGATTCCCGCGGATACCTCTACCGCGACGGTGAGCTCACCCAGATCACCCGCGACGACACCTTCGTTCAGACGCTCGTCGACGAGGGCCGCATCACCCCCGAACAGGCCCACACCCATCCGCAGCGATCACTGATCATGCGGGCGCTGACCGGTACCGAGGTCGAGCCGACCCTGACCGTGCGCGAGGCGCGTGCCGGCGACCGGTATCTGCTGTGCAGCGACGGGCTCTCCGATGTGGTCAGCGAGGAAACCCTCGCCGAGACACTCGGTTCGATCAGCGACTACAAGGAATGCGCAGACCGGCTCATCGAACTCGCCTTGCGCGGCGGCGGACCGGACAACGTGACCGTCGTGCTCGCCGACGTCGTCGACACCGACTACGGCGAATCACGGCCCATCGTCGGCGGCGCCGCGGGTACCGGTGAGGACGCCTACACCCCGGACCCGAAGACCGCGGCCGGCCGCGCGGCGGCGCTGCGCCCACCGCTCGAGGCGCCGCAGCAGCCGACGATCCTGCCCGACGACGACGAGCCGGTACGGACCGGACACAAGGGCCGATGGTTCACCATCGGGTTCATCATCCTGGTGATCGTGGCCATCCTCGCGGGCTTCTTCGGGTTGCGCTACTACCTGCACCGCACCTACTACATCGGCGAGCAAGACTCGAAAGTCGTTGTCTACCAAGGCTCTCCCGACGCGGTGCTGTTCTACTCGGTGAGCAACCTGGTGCAGAAGGGCTGCATCGTCGACGCCGACAAGGACTCCGCGCGCATCACCTTCGTGCCCGCGGACGCCGCCGACTGCACCGCGCTCAACGTCGCCGACCTCCAGCCGTTCTCGCAGTCGGCGGTCCGCGAACACCGGATCTCCGGCAAACCGCTCAACGACATCCTCGGCACCACCAGCGAGCTCGAATTGCTGCCGCTGTGCAAGGCAACGATGCCCGGCGTCAACGACCAGTCGATGCCGTCGGAATCGCCCGCGCCCGCCCCGCCGTCATCCACCCCGGCGCCCGCTCCCGGGCCGGCCACGCCGGTGCCCGCGACCTTCGGGCCCGGCGGTGCCCACATCGCCCCGGCGACCGAGGCGCCCGCGCCCCCTACGTCGGGTGCCCCGAACAGCTCGGCGCCCGGCAGCTCCGCACCCTCCAGTTCGGCACCCTCCGGCTCGGCGGGATCATCGACGTCGCCCTCGGCTGACCAGCCCGGAACGAACTGCCGGGAACCGTAGATGACGCAAGCCGCCGCCCCGACCCACGCACGGCCCACCCAGCCCGAACACACCGGACGCAACGCCGAATTGGCGCTGCTGGTGTGCGCCATCGGGGTGGTCACCGTCGCGCTGCTCATCGTGCAGAGCGCCCAGGATCAGTCGCTGACGTGGGACATCGCGAAGTACGTCGCCGCCTACATCGTGCTGTTCGCGATCGGGCATCTGGTGGTCCGGCGCTTCGCCCCGCACGCCGACCCCGTCTTCTTGCCGGTGGTGGCGATGCTCAACGGCCTCGGTCTGGTCCTCATCCACCGGCTCGACCTCGGGTCGGGCAACACCGGGGAGTCGATCAATCCGACGACCAAGACCGACAACGCCGACCAGCAGTTGCTGTGGGCGTTCCTCGGGATGGCCGTCTTCGCCGCGATCCTCATCTTCATCCGCGATCACCGCACCCTGTCGCGCTACGCGTACACGCTGGGTCTGGGCGGTCTGATCTTCTTGGCGATCCCGGCGATCCTGCCGGCGTCGTTGTCGGAGATCAACGGCTCCAAGAACTGGATTCGCACGCCGCTGTTCAACATCCAGCCCGGTGAGTTCTCGAAGATCCTGCTGATCATCTTCACCGCGGCCCTGCTGGTCTCCAAACGCGACCTGTTCACCACCGCGGGCAAACACTTCCTGGGCATGGACCTGCCACGCGCCCGCGACCTCGGCCCGCTGCTCATCGCATGGGTCGTCGCGATCGGCATCTTCGCCCTCGAGAACGATCTCGGTGGCCCGCTGCTGATCTTCACCACGATCTTGGCGATGCTCTACGTGGCCACCGAGCGGGTGGGCTGGGTGGTCATCGGTCTGACCATGTTCGCCGTCGGCGCGATCCTCGCCTACCAGTTGTTCCCGCATCTGCAGGTCCGCGTATCGGTGTGGCTCGATCCGTTCGGCGACTTCTACAACACCGGCTACCAGATCGGCCAGAGTCTGTTCGGCCTGGCCACCGGTGGTCTGTTCGGCACCGGACTGGGCTCGGGGCGACCCAACGCGGTGCCGTTCGCCAACACCGACTTCATCATCGCGACGATCGGTGAGGAGCTCGGGCTCGTCGGCCTGGCCGCGGTGCTGATGATGTACATGATCTTCGTCGTGCGCGGCCTGCGGACCGCGGTGACCGTCCGCGACAGCTTCGGCAAGCTGCTGGCCACCGGACTGTCGGTGACCATGGCGGTGCAGGTCTTCGTCGTCGTCGGCGGCGTCACCAAGCTGATCCCGCTGACCGGTCTGACCACCCCGTTCATCTCCTACGGCGGCTCGTCGCTGCTCGCCAACTATGTGTTGGTGGCGTTGCTGATCCGCGTGTCCAACGCTGCCCGCGAGCCGGATCCGACGAAGCGCCGGCCGACCCCCAAGCCCGTCGAGTCACTGCCCACGCAGGCGGTGAAGCGCACGTGAACACTCCGATCCGTCGGGTGTCGGTCGCGGTGATCGCGTTGATCGTCGTCCTGCTCGCCAACGCCACCTACGTGCAGGTGATCAAGGCCGACAAGCTGCGCTCCGACCCGCGCAACGACCGGGTGCTGCTCGACGAGTACTCCCGGCAGCGCGGCTCGATCATCGCCGGCGGCGAGGTCATTGCGATGTCGCAGGCCACCGACAGCCGCTACAAGTACCTGCGCCGCTATCCGGTGAACCCGCGTGCCTTCGCTCCGATCACCGGCTACTACTCGATCCAGTACGGGTCGGCGGGCCTCGAGCAGTACGAGAACTCGATCCTCTCCGGCAACGACGACCGCCTGTTCGGTCAGCGGTTCACCGACATGTTCTCCGGTCGGGATCCACGCGGCGGCAACGTCGTCACGACCATCGACCCGCGGTTGCAGCAGATCGCCTACGACCAGCTGAACTCCGGGGCCACGTGCGACGGGCCGTGCGTCGGTGCGGTCGTCGCGATGGACCCGAGTACCGGCAAGATCCTCGCGATGGCCTCGACGCCCAGCTACGACCCGAATCTGCTGAGCAGCCACGACCAGAACGTGCGGGAGGCGGCGTGGGGCGCCGACACCGGCGCGGACAAGCGCCTGCAGAACCGTGCGACCGACGAGATCTATCCGCCCGGATCGACGTTCAAGATCATCACGTCGTCGGCGGCATTGCGTGACGGACTCAACGCGTCGACGCAGCTGACCGCGGCGTCGACCTTCCAGCTGCCCGACAGCACCGCGACACTGCCGAACTACGGCGACGAGACCTGCCCGGGCGGCAGCGGCACCGTCAGCCTCGCCGATGCGGTGAAGTACTCGTGCAACACCGCCTTCGCCGACCTCGTGCTCAACAAGATGCCCAACGCCACCGACACACTCAAGGAAACCGCTCGGCTCTACGGCCTCGACTCGCCGGCGCCGAACATCCCGATGCCGGTGGCGCGGTCGACGGTCGGCACGATCCCCGACCGCGCATCTCTCGCGCTCAGTGCGATCGGACAGAAGGATGTTGCGATGTCGACCCTGCAGAACGCGATGGTCGCCGCGACCGTCGCCAACGCCGGTGTGCGGATGCAGCCGTACCTGGTCGACAAGTTGCAGTCGGCGGACCTGCGCACCCTGTACACGACGCCACCGACCACCATCAACTCGCCGATCACCTCGGAGCAGGCGGCTAGCCTGACATCGATGATGGTCGGGGTGGAGAATGCATCGAACCCGTCCGGCGGGCCGGTGCAGATCGCGTCGAAGACCGGTACCGCCGAGCACGGCGACGAGAACTCCGCCACCCCGTATTCCTGGTACATCGCGTTCGGGCCGTCGACGGACGCGAAGATCGCCGTCGCGGTGGTGGTGGAGAATGGGAAGTTCGGTGTGCAATCGGTCGGTAACACCGTGGCCGGACCCATCGGCCGGGCAGTGATCAATGCTTATGTAGGAGGTGGACGATGACGTTGCAGAACGGCACCATCATCGCCGACCGCTATCGGCTGATGCGTCTCATCGCCACCGGCGGTATGGGACAGGTCTGGGAAGCGCTTGACACCCGGCTCAATCGCCGGGTTGCGGTCAAGGTGCTCAAGGCGGAGTACTCCGACGATCCCGAGTTCGCGGCACGGTTCCGCACCGAGGCGCAGACCACCGCGAAGCTCAACAACCCGGGCATCGCGAACGTCTTCGACTACGGCGAGACCGGTGACCGTGGCGGCGGCACGCTGGCGTACCTGGTGATGGAGCTCGTCGACGGCGAGCCGCTGAACTCGGTGATCTCGCGGATGGGTCGGTTGTCGGTGGCCAACACCCTCGACATGCTCGAGCAGACCGGCCGCGCGTTGCAGGCCGCGCACAGCCAGGGGCTGGTGCACCGCGACGTCAAACCCGGCAACATCCTCATCACGCCGACCGGTCAGGTCAAGATCACCGACTTCGGGATCGCCAAGGCCGTCGACGCCGCACCGGTCACGCAGACCGGCATGGTGATGGGCACAGCCCAGTACATCTCGCCCGAGCAGGCCACAGGCGACGACGCGACCGCGGCGTCGGACGTGTATTCGCTCGGGGTCGTCGGCTACGAGGCGCTCGTCGGGCGACGGCCGTTCCTGGGTGACGGCGCGATCACCGTCGCGATGAAGCACATTCGTGAGACCCCGCCGCCCCTGCCGGACACCATCCCGCCGAACGTGCGTGAACTGATCGACATCACCATGTCGAAGGACCCCAAGCAGCGCTACCCCAACGGTGGGGCGTTCGCCGACGCCGTCGCGTCTGTACGCGCCGGGCGCCGCCCACCGCGGCCCGGTGTCGCCGGGGCTGCAGCGGCGGGTGCTGTTGTCGGCGCCGGAGCCGGAGCGGCGGCCGCACGGGCCAACGCGACCCGCGCGATGACCGACTCGACCCCGCCGCCGACGTCGGCGCGCCCGCCCACCACCTCGGCCCCGGCTACCGCGGGTCAGGGCGGGGGCGGCTGGACGACCGGGCAGAAGGTCCTCGCCGGTGTCGCGACGGCACTACTGGTCGGGGCGATCGCGCTGATCGGGTACTACCTGGCCAGCGCGGACGACAACACGCCCGCGCCGGCGCCGGCGTCGACGACGACCACCCAGACCGAGACGGTCACCACCACCGACGACCAGACGACCACCCAGGAGACCACGACCACCCGCTCGCGGCCGCCGACCACGACGACCACCACCGAGGACACCACCACGCCGGAGACCACGACCCCCGAGGAGACGACGCCGCAGACCACCGACCCGGGCGCGACCACGCGGTCGTGCAACATCGGGCCGATCCAGGTGCCGTGCTGATGCCATGATGTCGACCCCGCACCACCTCTCCGACCGCTACGAGCTGGGCGAGACGCTCGGCTTCGGCGGCATGTCCGAGGTTCACTACGCACGTGATCTCCTGCTGAACCGGGACGTCGCGGTGAAGGTGCTGCGCGCCGACCTGGCCCGGGATCCGTCGTTCTATCTGCGCTTCCGCCGGGAGGCCCAGAACGCCGCCAAGCTCAATCACCCGACGATCGTGCAGGTCTTCGACACCGGCGAGGCCGAGACCGACGAGGGGCCGCTGCCCTTCATCGTGATGGAGTACGTGGACGGTGAGACGCTGCGAGATGTGTTGCGGCGCAACGGCCCTGTCGCGCCACGGCAAGCCATGACGTGGATGGCCGACGTGGCCGCGGCGATGGATTTCTCGCACCGCAACGGCATCGTGCACCGTGACATGAAGCCGGCGAACGTGATGATCGACTCGTCGGGCGCGGTCAAGGTGATGGATTTCGGCATCGCGCGCGCGATGAACGACTCGACGTCAACGATGACCCAGACCAGTGCGGTGATGGGCACCGCGCAGTACCTCTCGCCCGAGCAGGCGCGCGGGATCAAGGTCGATCCGCGCAGTGACATCTACTCGATGGGCTGCGTGCTGTTCGAACTGCTCACCGGCGAGCCGCCGTTCACCGGTGATTCGCCGGTCGCCGTCGCCCATCAGCATGTGCACGAGGATCCGCGCTGGCCGTCGGCGGTGCGCCCGGACATCCCGCCGGAGCTCGACTCCATCGTCATGAAGGCGATGAGCAAGAACAAGGAGAACCGCTACCAGTCGGCGGCCGAACTGCGGTCGGATCTGATCAAGGTTCTTGCCGGCGGAAAACCGTCGGCGCCGCTGCTGATGAGCGAGGAGGACCGGACCGCCTGGCTCGACACCGGCTCGGGTCCGCGTCGCGCATTGCGTGCCGACACCGGTGGCCAGCCGGCTGCGGGCAAGGACGACGACACCCCGACCCGACGCCGTCCCCCATGGCTGATCGCCGGCGCGGTGGCGGCCGTGGTGCTGCTGTTCGTCGGGTTGCTGGTGTGGTGGTCGCCGTGGTCGTCCGGGTCGGCGCGCAAGGTGGCCGTACCCGCGGTGGCCGGACTGTCGGCGGCCGACGCGCGTAGCACCCTGGAGAAGGCGGGTTTCGAGGTCAAACAACTCGACGAGTCGAGCGAGACCGTCGACGCCGGTAAGGCCACCCGCTCGGCGCCGGGCGAGAACGTCCCGACACCCGAGGGGTCGACGGTCACGCTGTTCATCTCCAGTGGACGTGAGCGCCAACGCATCCCCGACGTACGCAACAAGACCCAGGCCGACGCGACGTCCGAGCTGCAGAACGCGGGTTTCACCAACATCAAGGTGCAGCAGGTGGACTCGGTGTCGGTCGAGGTCGGTGACGTGGTGGACACCAACCCGGCCGTCGGCACCGACACACCCGTTCGGGACCCGTTGATCATTCGGATCAGCACCGGCCCCAAGGACGTCACGGTACCCAATCTGGTGGGTCAGTTCGAGTCGGCCGCACGCGCCCAGCTCGCCCAGCTCGGCCTGAAGGTGACCGTCGTCGAGGGCGACTCGGACCTGCCGCAGGGCCAGGTCGTCAGCTCCAGCCCGTCGGCCGGTGACTCGGTGAAGCAGGGCGCCACGGTGCAGCTGACGATCTCCCGCGGCAACATGATCGTCGTGCCCGATCTGACCGGTCAGACCGCTGACCAGGCGTTCGCGACGCTACAGCGGTCGGGGTGGAACGGCGCACTGAACCAGACACCGCGCAATGTGCCGCTCGGCAGCCCCGACGACGGGAAGATCCTGTCGCAGAGTCCCGGGGACGGATCGAAGCTGGCCAAGAACGGGGCGATCAACGTCGTCGTCGGGCGCGCGAGCCTGCTGCCGGGCTGAGCACAGCCGGCTCATCGGGACCGGCGGCTCAGGACTGGGCGGCTCAGGACTGGGCGGCCAGCGCCGGACCGATCGCCTCGGCCATCTCCTGTTCGAGGACGGCGACGGTTGACTCGTCGATGTCGATGCCGCAGACGCCCAACCAGTTGGCCAGCATCCGGTGGCCACCCTGGGTGAGCACGCTTTCGGGATGGAACTGAACGCCGTGGATCGGCAGCTCCCGATGCTGCATTCCCATCACGATGCCCGACTCGGTGCGGCCGGTGACCACGAGCTCGTCCGGAATGGTCTCGGGCAGCACCGTCAGTGAGTGATAGCGGGTCGCGGTGAACGGATCCGGCAGACCACGCAGCACCCCGACCTGATCGTGATGGACGAGCGAGGTCTTGCCGTGCAGCAGCTCCGGCGCGCGATCGACGGTGCCGCCGAACGCCGCACCGATGGCCTGATGACCGAGACACACTCCGAGCAGAGGTACACCGTCGGCGGCGGCGACCCCGACGAGCGGCAACGTCGCTCCGGCGCGCTGCGGCGTACCCGGCCCGGGCGACAGCAGCACGCCGGCGAAACCGGACCCATCGGGACCGCGCAGCGCAGCACGCAGCGACTCGTCGGTGAACTCGCCGTCGGTAGTCGTCAGCCGGGGATCATCGTTGCGCCACACCGTTGCCTCGACACCGAGCTGGCCCAGGTACTGGACCAGGTTGTAGACGAAGCTGTCGTAGTTGTCGATGACGAGGATGCGGGCCGCGTGGTTCGCGGAGCCGGTCGCCTCCGGTGCTGCGCTGGTCATCGTGTCAGGTTACCCGGGGACTCGCGGGGCGCTCGTGGCGGCGACCTGGTGCGATACCGTAGAGGTGATGCGCCGGGCGTGTCGCGGACAACACACCGCGCCACGACACCGCCGCCGAACGCGAAACGAGAAGATGCAAGGGGTCATCGCCCGCCGATGACCCGCTCGCTGCACAACAGAGGAAGTCATGCCGAAGTCAAAAGTCCGGAAGAAGACCGACTACACCATCAACCCGGCGAGTCGCACGCCGGTCAAGGTGAAGGCCGGTCCCTCCAGCTCGATCTACGTCGGCGTGATGCTCGGCCTCATGCTGCTGGGTCTGGCCTGGCTGATCGTCTACTACCTCGCTGCCGGCGAGACCACCTACGGTGGCCCCGGTCAGGCGCTGCACTGGATGAACAACCTGGGCGCGTGGAACTTCCTCATCGGCTTCTCGATGATGGTCGTGGGCCTGCTGATGACCATGAAGTGGCGCTGAGGTCGGCCGTTGATGCTGGTCAAAGACCTGCGCGCGGTTATCCACATGTGGAAATTACATGTGTGTAAGTCATCCCCACTGTGAGTAAGTCCTGTGGATAACTCTGCCGAGCTGTCCACACAGCAGTGGGCGACGCCCCGACTCGCGGCCGGCGCGCTCCTGGCCGCAGGCGTCGTGCTCCTGCTGTGCGCGGTGTTCGTCGCATCCGACGCCGTCGGATCGGTGATCATCGGTATCGCCGGGTTGATGCTGCTCGGGTTCGGGGCGTACGCGTCGCTGATCCGGCCGCGACTCGAACTGTCGGCCGGCCCGCAACTGACCATCCGGCGTATCGGCGGCGCCGTGACACTGACGCCCGCCGACGTCGAGCGCGTCCGACTTCTCACGATGCGCCGCATCGGACGCCGATCCGGTCAACTCGAGATCGACTACTTTCCGGCGGCTGCCGACCATGACACCGAACGCGAGGGCACCGAACGCGAGGGCACCGAACGCGAGGAATCGATGCTGGTGGTGTTCAGCCGCTGGGATCTCGGCGCCGATCTACTCGACGTCGTCGACGCACTCGACCGCGCCGGGTTCGCGGTGGAGGACTCGCGTCGCTGAGCGCCTGTGCTCCGGTTGTCGCTGAGCACCTGTGCTCCGGTTGTCGGAGAGCGCGACTCAGTGAACGTAGACGAGTACCGGCCCGGTGTAGGTCACCGCGACGATGACGCTGATGGCCACCGCCACGACCAGCAGGGTACTGACGGCCACCCAGCCGATGAGGGTGGCGTTGCGGTCGGTGCGCAGGGACTGCGGCAGGAGTCGGGGCGACCAGATGAGTGCGGCGGTGGCTGCCGCGCCGAACACCAGGCCGCCGACGTGTGCGGCGAGGGAGATGCCGGGGATCGAGAACGACATCACGAGGTTGATGGCGATGATCGTCAGCACCGGTGCGGGTGAGACACGCAGGCGCAGAACGACGATGAGCATGGCGCCCATCAGCCCGTAGATCGCTCCCGACGCGCCGGCGGAGCGGGCCTCGTTGGATTGCGCGATCATCACCGCGGCGCTGCCACCGAGCAGCGCGGTCATGTAGACCATCACGAATCGTCCGATGCCCAGGGCGATTTCGAGATCTCGGCCGAGGATGTAGAGCGAGATCATGTTCACCGCAAGGTGTATCAGGCTGTAGTGCAAGAATCCCGCGGTGAGCAAGCGCCAGTACTGGCCGAGAAAGACATTGCCGCGCACCAACTCTCCATGCAGGAGTGGCCCGGAGACCTCGACGTTGAAGGAATGTGCGGCGTAGATCGTGTAGGCGAAGACGACGACGTTGATCGCGATCAGCGTGTAGGTGGCCAGCGGGCGCCGGGCGCGTACGGGCCGCGTGACCACCGACCGGATGCCCCGGTCGCCGAAGTCGGGTCGGCGGATGTCCTGGCGGCCGGAGCCCCGCGCGCCGTCGCCGCGCACGCACTCGTCGCAGTGCTGCCCGACCGCGGCCGGGTGCAGACATCCCGGACAAGCCGGCCGCCCGCACCGCGTGCAGGACAGCGCGGTGGGGCGGTCGGGATGTCGGTAACACACCGCCGGCGGACCGGCGGGGCCGATGGTCAGTTGACCTCGATCTTCTCGATGCGGACCTCGTCCAGCGGACGGTCGCTGCGATCGGTGGAGGTGGTCGCGATCGCGTCGACGACCTGCTGCGAGGCCGGATCGGTCACCTCACCGAAGATGGTGTGGCGACGGTTCAGGTGCGGGGTGGGGCCGACGGTGATGAAGAACTGCGACCCGTTGGTGCCCGGTCCGGCGTTGGCCATGGCGAGCAGGTAGGGGCGGTCGAACTGCAGCTCCGGGTGGAACTCGTCCTTGAACTTGTAGCCGGGGCCGCCGCGGCCGGTGCCGGTCGGATCGCCGCCCTGGATCATGAAGCCCTCGATGACGCGGTGGAACACCGAGCCGTCGTAGAACGGACCGGAGTCGCCCCCGGAGGCGTTCGGCTCGCTGTAGTCCTTGCTGCCGGCGGCCAGGCCGACGAAGTTGGCGACGGTCTCGGGCGCATGGTTGCCGAAGAGATCGACCTTGATGTCGCCGCGGTTGGTGTGGATGGTCACGGTCTGCGTTGATGTGCTCACCACTCCATCCAACCAAATCGGCGGCAACAACCCCACGACTCCGTCGGCAACATTCCACGACCTCGTCGGCAACGGCGCATGTTCGGCCTCCGACCACGCGAGTAGCACCGGCAAAGCGGACCTGGCACGCTGTGGGTCATGCCGAAGAAGTATCTCCTGCTGATCGCCGCTGCCTCGGCGGCAGCATTGTCGGCCGTCGCGGCGGTGTTCGTCGTGCGACGCTCCCGTACCGAACTCCCGCCGGTCTCGCCGACGGTGCCCCGTATCGAGAATCTCCGCTCCGCGGAAGGCATCGAGAATCTCGGCTCCGCCGAGGGCATCGACAACCAGGGCACCGCCGAGGGTGATGTGGCTCTCTGATCCCGGCCGCTGGTATCCCCATAAGTCGGACAAGCGTGGTCGTCGCGGGACGCACCATGCATCATCCACCGGGTCCGGAAGGTAATTTGGACCGGTGACCTCCGACGAGAACAGGCCGGGCGGGGACCTCCGTCGCGGCGACGCGCCCGACGGAGTGCCGCCCGTCCCCCGTGACGACGCTCCCGAGGCGGGCACCGGCACGGCGTCGGCGCCCTGGGAGCGCCCGCCGACCGCACCGGTCAGCGGGCGCAACCCCGACCTGACACCCGGCGACGTGCGCTCGGACTCCGGCGTCGGACCCCGACCACCGGGCACACCATCGAACCCGCGCGTACCGATTTCCGGCACCGGTCCCGGGCCACGACCACCCTCGGGCCCGCCCATCGGCCCGGTCGCACCCGGTGCACCCGCGTCTCGTGGCGGGTCGAGCACCGGCTCCGGTCCCCGACCCCCACAACCGGGTCCGGCAGCGCGACCTCCCGGTATGTCCTCGACGGGTCAGGGTCCCCGACCGGCCCCGCCGGCCCCCGGCGGCCCGGGCGCTCCGGGCGCTCCGGGCGGTGCTCCCCCTGCCGGCGCACCCGGAACCACCGGTCCGGGACCGCGTCCCGGCTGGCGCGGCGGACCACCTCCCGGCGCGCGCTCGGGCCCGGGCACCCGGATGCCACCGCCCCCGGGCCGCCGTCGCCCCGGTGCACCGATACCCCCGGGTACCCGGCCGCCGGGCCCCCCATCCGGGCCCGACGGTCCGCCACCGGTGCCGGGCTCGGCACCGCGCGGCGGCGGACCACAAACCGGCGGTCCACAGGCCAACGGACCACAGGGAGCTCCGCCCCGCGGTGGTGTTCCGGCCGGCGCTGCCGGTGTGAACGCCGACGCGACGGTCCGGTCCGACGAACAGTCCTCGGCTCCACCCCGTGCCTATTCGGCCGTCGACGCCGGACCGACCAGAGCCACATCCGCCGGAGCCCCACCCGTTGGGGCCCCACCCAGGTCCGGCGACAAGAGTTCCCCACCGACCACCGCCGCACCGGCGACGGAGGCATCATCGGAGTCCAAGGAGGCGCCCGTGGGCGGGCAGAGTGCCGCCACCGCAGCCCGGTCGTCGTCGCGGTCGACCGCCAAGACGAGCACCCTCGCCATCTGGGCGATGGTGCTGTCGGTCATCGGCTGCACCTCGCCGATCGGGCTGTACCTGGGGTATCGAGCGCGCAATCAGATCCGGCGCACGCGTGAATACGGTGAACCGTTCGCCACCGTCGCGATCATCGTGGGCTGGGCCTACATTCTTGCGCTGATCGTGGCGATCGTGGCGTACATCATCGTGCTCGTCCTGCGGTGAAGGTGTCCGCGATGACGCTAGTCGGGCCGGGCGCCACCTAAAGTGAACCTTGTTCGCGTACCATTCGACGAATGAAGCGTCCACTTCTGATCCTGTTCGGATTCACCGTGCTCGCGGCCGGGTTGCTTGCCTCTCCGGCACCCCGCGCCGCCGCCGCTCCCCCGTGCGCCGACGTCGAGGTCGTGTTTGCGCGCGGAACCGTGGAGACGGCTCCACCCGTCGGCGTCACCGGCCTGTCCTTCGAGCAGGCCCTGCGTAATCAGCTGCCCGGTAAGTCGGTCAACGTCTACGGCGTGAACTATCCGGCCGGTAGCAACTTCGACAACCGGATGGCCTTCGTCGAGGGCGTGGTCAAGGGCGTCAACGACACCCAGCGCCGCATCAAGTACCTGGCTGCGCAGTGCCCCGGCTCGCACATCGTGGTCGGTGGGTACTCGCAGGGTGCAGTCGTCGCGTCCTACGCGTTGAGCAACAAGATCCAGATCGACCCGCAGTACCGGCAGTACCAGGACCGGGTGCCGCAGCCGCTGGCCGACAACGCCGCCTCGCACGTGACCGCCGCGATCCTGTTCGCGCCGCCGTCGTCGAACTGGATCAAGCAGGTCGGTGCGCCCCCGATGAACGTCGGGCCGCTCTACGAGGGCAAGACCAAGCGCTACTGCATCGCCGGCGACGTCGTCTGTGACGGTGCCCCGGTCGGGCAGCCCAACGGTCTACATGTGCTCTATGCCGTCAATGGCATGACTGTCGATGCCGCCCAGTATGTGAAAGCTCGTCTGTAGCACTCACCTCATCAGCACTCGCCTCAACCGGCCGGACGTCCTGTGACGGGACGTCCGGCCGGTTCTTTCGTTCGACATGGCGAAACGACCAGCCGATCAGCATGAGGATCGTCACCGTCAACGGGAGGCCGGTGGCAATCCGTCCGACGGCCAGCAACCCGACGCTGCCGTGCTGATAGATCGCGTACTGGACCACGAAGCGGGTCAGGAACGCCGACGCGGCGGCAAGGGTGACCGCGCCGAACAGTCGTCGCGCCGACGGGTCGCGCCGCCAACCGGTGCCTCGCCCGGTGACCGCACCGAATACGAGGCCGATCACCGGGTAGCCGACGACACACGAAACCGCCAGCGCCGCAGCCACTATCGGCGGATACCAGAGATCGGGCAGAAAGTAGTCGCGCGCTTGACCGCTGTGGAGTGCGAATCCCACAGAGATACTGACGCCGATGCAGGCACCGATGACCGGCCGCACCGTCCGCCACCGCCACACGGTGAACGCCCCGATCGCGACGGTGGTGGCCGCTGCCGCGGCGATGGCCGCCCCGAGGCCCGCCGACGACGCGGTCACCGCGAAGACCGTCGACGGTACCGCCGAGAACCCGACCTCGGTCCATACCTGCGAGGGTCGTCGGTGTCCGGTCGAACGGGATTCCGGGGTACCCATGAAAGCACCCTATAACTAAGTTATAGTCGGGTCCAGCATTGAGAATGCCTCGTCTCCAAGTCAGGGGGTCTACACGTGCCCACACGAGGGTCGTCCGCCGACGAACCGGTCCGCGTCGACGCGGCACACCTGGTGGCCGTCGCCGCCGACTTGCTGGCCGAACACGGACCGGCGGCGTTGACCGCTCGACGCATCGCCGACGCCGCGGGTACATCGACAATGGCGATCTACAGCCGATTCGGGGGCACCGGGGCCCTGCACGCGGCGCTGCGAGCCAACGGATTCGCCCATCTCGCCTCCCTCACCGATGCGGCGACCACCGAGGTGGACGATCCCGTGACCGCGCTGGCGGCCGCATCGTTGGCATATCTCGATTTCGGTGTGGCACAACCGCATCGGTACCGTTTCATGTTCGTCGAACCGGCTCCGGGCGACGAGCCGGGACGCACGGCATTCGCGGCGCTGCGATCATCGATCGAGAAGTGCCTTGCAGCCGGCCGATTCCGCCCGCACCCCGAGCATGCCGACTCCGACGCCGCGGACCCTCCCACGATCTGGGCCGCCCAGCTCTGGGCGATCACGCACGGGGTCACGAGTCTGGTGCTCACCGGCACGGTGCCCGCTGCGGCCGCCCGCCACGTTCTGTGCGACGGTCTGACACGCCTGTACATCGGATACGGCGACGATGCCGAGCGTGCGGCGCGGTCGGTGGCCGACGCATGAGCCGACGCCGGATCGGGGTTGACAGATGGTTGGCATCGTCGCTGAATGGACCCATGGCTGATCCGGTGACGGCGTTCGCGCACTATCGGGTGCGAGAGGGTCGGGTCCCCGAGTTCCTCGAGCTGGTTGCCCGGCACGGGCCGATCCTGCGCCGGCTCGGGCTGGCGACAGAGACGCCCACCCGTGTGTATGTCGGCGCGGAGAAGCAGATCGACGGTCCACTCGTCATCGAGGTCTTCGAATGGATCGACGACGACGCGTCGGCCCGAGCCCACACTCACCCTGAGGTGAGCGCGGTGTGGACAGCGATGGGCCCCTTGTGTGAGGAACGCGGCGGACGGCCGCCATTCGAGTTCCCCAATGCTCGAGAGGTGATCCTGCCCTGAGCGTGCGTCTGCTCGAGGGACCGAGGAAACTCGACGACATCGACGCGCGGTTCTCAGCGCTCGTGTCGGCGAAAAAGAGTGGAGCCTAGGAGATTCGAACTCCTGACATCTGCCTTGCAAAGGCAGCGCTCTACCAACTGAGCTAAGGCCCCGGGTTCGGGTGGTGGGCCTAGGAGGACTTGAACCTCCGACCTCTTCGTTATCAGCGAAGCGCTCTAACCGCCTGAGCTATAGGCCCCTGAACCGAGGACTGAGATTACCCGACGGGGTGGTGAGAAACCAAAACGGTTCCCACCGGCGCCCGTGAGCTGCGCAGATGAGCCTCGGCGCCCGAACTAGTCGAGGTCGGCCAGGGTGATCTCGAGTCCGCCGACGAGGTCGGCGACGAGGTTGTAGATGTAGGAGCCGATGGTGCCCAGCGCGGTGATCAGCACGGCATTGACCACACCGAGTACGGCCGCGTAGAAGAACACGCTGCCGGCACCGATGATGTCGCTTTCCGACGTCGAGCCGTCGGTGGTGACCAGCGTGCCGAAGGAGCTGTTGACCTGCTCCCAGACACCCATGCCGTCGAGCACCAGATACAGCACGGCGACGGCGATCATCCAGATGACGAAGCCGACGATCGAGAGCACGCCGGCCACCTTGAAGGTCGCCCACGGGTCGAGTCGACGGATCTGCACCGCTGCGCGCAGCCCGCGGCCCGAAGAGCCGACCTGAGCCGGCGCCGAGCGGGCGGCGGAGCCGGTGGCCTTCGCGGGGTCGACCGCCGCGGCCCGGGCGGTCTCGGTGTTGGTGTGGTGGATCTCGTCGAGATCTGGCAACTCGGACTCCAGGGAGGGATCCCGCGCGATGTTGCGGGTGGGGGTCTCGGTGAAGCGACCACGCGGTACCTCGGCGGTCGCGGTGGACGCACCCGCCGGCGAATCGAGCTTCTTCACCGGCGCCTGCTGACCACTCATGCTGGCTGCGGCGGTGCCGCTACCGGTCACCACACCGCGCGGAGGAGGCCCGCCGGCACGACCCCCGGCGGGGATCTGCTCGGTGGTCCCCGCGTCGGGCACGGGAGCCTGCGCACTTCCGGTGGCCTCGGGTCCGGCCACTCCGCCCGGGCCGCGCTGCCACGGAGGAACCAGTCCGCCGCCCCGAGGCGGACCCGACTGGGCTGCCGGGCCACCGGACGCGGTCGACGGCGTGGACGGGGTCTTGTTGTCCGGGTCGTTCGGTTGGCTCACTGGTGTCATTTCCTCCGGTTGCGCACGTTGGGTCCACCCTAACGGTTGTGGCCGTCACACAAGACGAGCCACGACGCTGCAACAGCGTCGTGGCTCGTGCGTGTGTCCGGAATGCCGGTCGGATCAGGCGGTTGGTTCCGGTTCCGGCTCGTCGGCGTTGCGGGCGATGGCCAGCAGCGTCGTGCCCTCGTCGAGGTTCATCAGGCGCACACCCTTGGTCTGGCGTCCGGCCTTGCGGACCTGACGGGCGGCGGTGCGGATGACACCGCCCCCGGAGGTGATCGCGTAGAGCTCGGAGTCGTCGTCGACGATGAGCGCGCCGATCAACGTGCCACGGCGCTTGTCGTGCTGAATGGTCAGCACGCCCTTGCCGCCCCGCCCCTGCACCGGGTAGTCCTCCATGCCGGTGCGCTTGGCGTAACCGCCGGAGGTCGCCACCAGCAGGTAGGTACCCTCGCGCACGACATTCAGCGACAGCAACTCGTCGTCGGCGTTGAACCGCATGCCCTGCACACCGGAGGTCTGCCGGCCCATCGGGCGCAGCGCCTCGTCGTCGGCGTGGAAGCGGATCGACTGTCCCTTGCGGCTGACGAGCAACAGATCGTCGTCGGCACTGCACAATTGGGCGCCGACGAGCTCGTCCTCGCCGCGCAGGTTGATCGCGGCGATACCACCGGACCGGTTGGAGTCGAAGTCCTCGAGCTTGGACTTCTTCACCAGGCCGTTGCGGGTGGCGAGCACGAGATACGGTGCGTCGGTGTAGGTCTTGATCTGGATGACCTGGGCGATGCGCTCCTCCGGTTGGAACGCAAGGAGATTCGCGACGTGCTGCCCGCGTGCGGTGCGGTTGGCCTCGGGGAGCTCGTAGGCCTTGGCGCGGTAGACGCGACCCTTGGTGGTGAAGAACAGGATCCAGTCATGCGTCGAGCAGACGAAGAAGTGCGCGACGATGTCGTCCTGCTTGAGCCCTGCCCCCTGCACACCCTTGCCGCCGCGTCGCTGACTGCGATACAGGTCGGTCTTGGTGCGCTTGGCGTAGCCGGTTTCGGTGATGGTGACGACGACGTCCTCGCGGGCGATCAGATCCTCGTCGGCGACGTCACCATCGGCGGCGATGATCTGGGTCCGTCGCTCGTCGCCGAACTTCTCGACGACCTCTCGAAGCTCGTCCCGCACGATCGAACGCTGACGATCGGGCTTGTCGAGAATGTCCTTGTAGTCGGCGATCTCGCGTTCGATCTCGTCCAACTCGTCGATGATCTTCTGCCGCTCCAACGCCGACAGTCGACGCAGCTGCATGGCGAGGATGGCATCGGCCTGGATCTCGTCGATCTCGAGTAGGTCCATCAAGCCGGTGCGGGCTTCGTCGGTGTTGGCCGACGCACGGATCAGCGCGATCACTTCATCAAGGGCGTCAAGGGCTTTCACCAGACCGCGCAGGATGTGGGCGCGCTCCTCGGCCTTGCGCAACAGGTAGCGGGTGCGCCGCACGATGACGTCGATCTGGTGGGCGACGTAGTAGCGGATCATCTGATCGAGGCGCAGGGTGCGCGGCACGCCGTCCACGATCGAGAGCATGTTGGCACCGAAGCTGGTCTGCAGCTGGCTGTGCTTGTACAGGTTGTTCAGGACGACCTTGGCCACCGCGTCACGACGCAGGGTGACCACGATCCGCAGGCCGACACGATCGGAGGAGTGATCCTCGATCTTGCTGATGCCCTTGAGTTTTCCCTCGTTGACCTGCTCGGCGATCGATTGGATCATGTTGTCCGGGTTGACCTGGTAGGGCAGCTCGGTGATCACGATCTGCGTGGCGCCGCCCTTGGCCTCCTCGATCGCGGTCACGCCGCGCATGCGGATCGACCCGCGACCGGTGGTGTAGGCGTCCTTGATGCCCTGACCACCGACGATGAGGCCGGCGGTCGGGAAATCCGGGCCCTTGATCCGCTCCATGCAGGCGTCGAGGGTGGTCTCGTCGTCGGCCTCGTGGTTCTCCAGCGCCCAGAAGATCGCCTCGGCCACCTCGGTGAGGTTGTGCGGCGGGATGTTGGTGGCCATACCGACGGCGATACCGCCGGAACCGTTGATCAGTAGGTTCGGGATCCGCGCGGGCAAGACCGTCGGTTCGTTGGTCTTGCCGTCGTAGTTGGGCGTGAAATCGACGGTGTCCTTGTCGATGTCGCGCAACATCTCCATGGCCAGCGGGGTGAGCCGGGCCTCGGTGTAGCGCATGGCGGCCGGACCGTCGTTGCCGCGGGACCCGAAGTTGCCCTGGCCGTCGATCAGCGGGTAGCGCATCGACCACGGCTGGGCCAGGCGTACCAGCGCGTCGTAAATCGCCGAGTCGCCGTGCGGATGGTAGTTACCCATGGTCTCGGCAACGGGTTTCGCCGATTTCACATAGCTGCGATCGGGGCGGAAGCCGGCGTCGAAGGAGGCGTAGAGCAGTCGCCGGTGCACGGGTTTGAGGCCGTCGCGGACCTCGGGTAGTGCGCGGCCGACGATCACGCTCATCGCGTAATCGATGTAGCTGTTCTGCATCTCCTGGCCGAGATCGACCGGTTCGACGCGATCGCCTTCCCCGCCGGCGGGCGGGAGCGTGGTGTCAGTCATGAAAAGTCCTCACAGATGTGGTGTCCGGTCAGGCGTGGTGCGCGACATCAGACATCAAGGAAGCGAACATCTTTCGCGTTGCGGGCGATGAAGCTGCGGCGCGCGACGACGTCTTCACCCATCAGCACCGAGAACAGCTCGTCGGCTGCGGCGGCGTCGTCGAGGGTGACCTGGCGCAGTGTGCGGGTGGCCGGATCCATGGTGGTCTCCCACAACTCGCTGGGGTTCATCTCACCGAGGCCCTTGTAGCGCTGGATGCCGTCGTCGGTGTTGATCTTCTTGCCGGCCTCGAGGCCGACCTGGATCATGGCATCACGCTCACGGTCGGTGTAGGCGTACTCGGCCTCGGCGCCCTTCTGCCACTTGAGTTTGTAGAGCGGCGGCTGGGCGAGATAGACGTGCCCGTGTTCGATCAGCGGGCGCATGAACCGGAACAGCAGGGTCAAGAGCAGCGTGGAGATGTGCTGTCCGTCGACGTCGGCGTCGGCCATCAGCACGATCTTGTGATAGCGCAGCTTGGACAGGTCGAACTCGTCGTGGATGCCGGTGCCGAAAGCGGTGATGATCGACTGGACCTCGGCGTTCTTGAGGACGCGGTCGATACGGGCCTTCTCGACGTTGATGATCTTGCCGCGCAACGGCAGGATCGCCTGGTACATCGAGTCCCGCCCGGTTTTGGCCGAGCCGCCGGCCGAGTCACCCTCCACGAGGTAGATCTCACACTTGGACGGGTCGTTGCTGCGGCAGTCGGCGAGCTTGCCGGGCAGACCGCCGATGTCGGTGGCGCTCTTGCGCCGCACCAGCTCTCGAGCCTTGCGCGCGGCCTGACGCGCATGGGCGGACTCGACGGCCTTGTTGATGATGATCTTGGCCTCGGCCGGATTGGCCTCGAACCAGTGCTCGATGTGCTCGCCGGAGGCCTTCAGCACGAAACTCTTCACCTCGGTGTTGCCGAGCTTGGTCTTGGTCTGACCCTCGAACTGTGGATCGGACACCTTGACCGAGATCACCGCGGCCAGACCCTCACGGATGTCATCGCCGGTGAGGTTGTCGTCCTTCTCCTTGAGCAACTTCTTCTCGCGCGCATAGGAATTCACCACGCGCGTCAGTGCCGCACGGAAGCCCTCCTCATGCGTACCACCCTCATGGGTGTTGATGGTGTTGGCGAAGGTGTGCACCGATTCGGAGTAACCGGCGTTCCACTGCATCGCGATCTCGACCTCGTGGCCGGTGCCCTTGCCGGTGAATCCGATGACCGACTTGTGGATCGGGTTCTTGGTGCGGTTGAGGTGCTTGATGTAGTCGATCAAACCGTCCGGATAGTGATAGGTCCGCGTCTTGGGTTTCGTTGCGGCAGCGGCTTTTTCCTCGTCGGACTTGATCTCTTCGGCGGTCTCGGTGGTGCCCTCCTCGCCCTCGCCGTTCGGGTCGCCGGGCGCCTCGACGGCCTTGGGTCGCCGGTCGGTGAGGGTGATGGTGAGGCCCTTGTTGAGGAAGGCCATCTCCTGCAGTCGGCGCGCGACCGTCTCGGCGTTGAACGAGGTCGTCTCGGTGAAAATCGACGCGTCCGGCCAGAACCGCACCGTGGTGCCCGTCTTCCGGGTGGGCTCCCCCTTGACCAGGCCGTCCGGCTTGGAATCGGTGAAGGTCTCCGACCAGTGGAAACCGTCGACGTCGATCTCGACCTCGACCTTGGTCGACAGCGCGTTCACCACGGAGATACCGACGCCGTGCAAACCACCGGAGACCGCATAGGAGTCGGAGTCGAACTTGCCGCCGGCGTGCAGCTGGGTCAGGACGACCTCGACGGTGGGTACACCGGTCGCGTGCATGCCGACCGGGATGCCTCGACCGTCGTCGACCACCTCGACGCCACCGTCCTCGAGCAGGGTGACGTCGACCTTGCTGGCGAATCCGGCCATCGCCTCGTCGACGGAGTTGTCGACCACCTCCCAGATGAGGTGATGAAGGCCACGTTCGCCGGTGGACCCGATGTACATACCGGGTCGTTTGCGCACGGCCTCGAGACCCTCGAGGATGCTGATCGATTCGGCACCGTACTCGGACGGCTTCTTCCGGGGCTTCTTCGATCCCGAACCACCGGTCTTGTCACTGCTGTCGGCCACGAGGTGCGTCCGCTCCTGTTCTGATCGATTTCGACCCGACGGTCATGAGATGATCAGCACAAAAGCGCCCGCACGACATGCTGTGGTCGGACGAAATCGTCCGCTGTCACCGCTGCCATCGCGGGCGGCTGATCCCCCTGTCGGGACAACTCTCAATTCATTGTACTGCCTCAGTCAGTCAGAAACCCACATCTGGTGCCGCTGATTTGCACACAGACCGATTTTTTCCGGCATCTGCCGGTCCGGTCGTGGTCTGAGGATGAAATATGGCTCAGAGTCGACGTGACGCGGAAAACTGTCGGTGGGGTGGAGTAGCACGTCACGCTGCACTCCGCCGGCTTGTCCGAGTCACCGGCTCCACCGGGTCATCCGTACGTGTCGCGGGGTCCGCGTCCACGCACGTGCCGCTCCCCCTTGCGCCACGACGGGCCCTTGGGTCCGGTGATCTTCAGTGACGTGACCATTCCGTCGCCGATCGCGGCCGCGATCTTGGCAAGGATCTGCGCCTGCACGTACCGCAGCTGCGTCGCCCAGGCCGTGGATTCGGCCTGGACGTATAAGACGTTGTCGCGCAACGATGTCGGTGTGGCATGCGCGGAGATGTCGGAGCCGACGATCTGCTCCCACATGCCGAACAAGGTGCCCTCGGCGATGCGCGGCTGCCATCCCCGTTCGCGGGCCAGTCCACCGACGAGGCGCCCGAAGGGCTGCGGATCCCGTGCGTCCGGACCGGATCCCGACCACCGCCGACGACCACCCTGGCGCACGCCGGACCGCCGCCGCGGTGGCGACGCGCGACCCTGACCGACCGACTTGCCGGCGGCACGCGCCGAGGCCCTCGCCTCTTCCAACGCGCGACGCGCACGCTCGTAGCCGGTGAGTCCATCGGCGGGCGCCGCGGAGCCAGTCCCCGGTGATCCCGTGTCAGGCGCCCCCGTGTCGGGCTGATCGGTCATGACGTCAGTCTCCCCGGCGGGTCTGACACGGCCGTCTCCGACACCTCAGGTTCTGCGACATCGCGTTCTGGGCCGTCGGGGTCTGGGCCGTCGGGGTCTGGGCCGTCGGGGTCTGGCGTCTCGGCTGCCGGCGCGACCACCGAGTGCCGGACCCCGTCCTCTTCGATCATGTTCACCGCGATCCGCCGACCCCCGACTCCCTCGGGGACGTCCTCGGCGACGGCAGCGGTGATGATCAGCTGCTCGGCACCCGCGGTGAATTCGGCGAGTTTGCGACGTCGCGTGGCGTCGAGTTCGGCGAACACGTCGTCGAGCATGATCACCGGTTCGACGCCCTCGGCTCTGGCGAGTTCCACCGATCCCAGTCGCAGCGCGAGCGCGAGCGACCACGATTCCCCGTGGCTGGCAAAGCCTTTCGCCACGTCGGTACCGAGAACGAGATCGACGTCGTCGCGGTGCGGCCCCACCAACGACAACCCGCGCTCGATCTCCTTGCCGCGGATCTCGCCGAGCCGGGTCAACAGCGCCGCCTCGATGGCCTCCGGGTCGGCGGATTCTCCTGCGGCAGGCACGATCTCGTCGCCGACACTGGGCCGATACCGCAGCGTCGCCGGTCGCGAGTGCGGCGCGATCGCCGCATACGATCCGGCGAAATGCGGTTCGAGGTCACCCAGAACGTCGATCCGTGCGGCGGTCACCTGCCCACCGAGAGCGGCGAGTTGGGCGTCCCAGACATCGAGTGTCGAGATCACCGAGTCGGCGTCGGATCCACCGCGCCGCATGGCCGCACCGGCCGTCTTCAACAGCGCCGAACGTTGTCGCAACACCTTGTCATAGTCTGAGCGTGCCGCGGCGAATCGTGGACCACGTTGTGCGACAAGCTCATCGACGAAGCGTCGACGGTCACCCGGATCGCCTCGTACGAGGAGGAGATCCTCGGGGGCGAACAACACCGCGCGCAGAACGCCCAGAAGATCGCGCGGCCTGCGCTGGGGTGCGGTGTTGAGCCACGCCTTGTTGGAACCTTCGGCGTTGATCTGCAGGGACGCGGTCAATTCCCGGCCGGCGTTCTCGACGGTGGCGGTCACCAGCGCCGACGTCGCCGACGAACGCACCAGCGGCGCGTCGGTGCTGACCCGGTGGGATCGCAAGGTGGCCAGATAGAACAGCGCCTCGACCAGGTTGGTCTTGCCGAAACCGTTGCGGCCGGTGATGATCACCGGTCCGGACGCCAACTCCACGTCCACCCGCGGCCACGAGCGAAAGTCACGCAGATGCAGTTCACGGACGAACACGGCTAGCCCGCCGAGGTGTCCGGCGGCGAGCCGGTCTCCCCCACCGAGCGGCCCGTGGTGTCGCGAACAGCGTGCCCGCCGAACTGATTTCGCAGTGCCGAGACAGCCTTGAGGGCCGGCGACCCGTCCTGGCGGGAGGCGAACCGGGCGAACAGCGCGGCCGAGATGACGTTGGCCGGAACCGAGTGCCGGATGGCCTCCTCGACGGTCCAGCGACCCTCGCCCGAATCGGTGGTGTAATCCGAGATCTCCGCCAGCCCCGGATCCTCCTGCAGCGCGCGCACCAGCAGGTCGAGCAACCACGAGCGGATCACCGTGCCATGGGTCCAGGCCCGCAGGGTGCCTTCGACGTCGGTGATCAGGGGTTCGGCCGAGAGCAGCTCGTAACCCTCGCCGTAGGCGTGCATCAGGCCGTACTCGATACCGTTGTGCACCATCTTCGCGTAATGACCGGCACCCACCGGCCCGGCGTGCACGAAGCCGTCGGCGCGTTCGCCCTCGGGACGCAGCGCGTCGAAGATCGGCATGACGCGTGCGACATCGGCGTCGGCACCGCCGGCCATCAGACCGTAGCCGTTCTCCAAGCCCCACACGCCGCCGGACACACCGCAGTCGATATATCCGATTCCCTTGGCTTGCAACAGTTTTGCGTGCTCGAAGTCGTCGGTGTAGCGCGAGTTGCCACCGTCGATGACGATGTCACCGGCCGACAACTCCTCGGCCAGTGAGGCCACGGTGGTGCGCGTCGGATCGCCGGAGGGCACCATCACCCAGATCACGCGGGGCGCATCGAGTGCGCCGACCAGATCGGCGAGGGTCTTGACGTCGGAGACCTCGGGACGCGGGTCGTAGCCGATCACCTCATGCCCGGCGCCGACGATACGGGTGCGCATGTTGGCACCCATCTTCCCCAGACCGACAAGTCCCAGCTGCATCGCGATCCTCTCGAAGGTGGTGGTGGCGATCCGCTTCTGATGTGGAAACAGTTGTGTAGGAACGTCTTCGGGGTGGAACATCTTCGCCGGAGAGGCGAACCGGCTCAGCCCGGCAGGCGGACCGGCATGAGCAGATAGCTGAAGGCGCTGTCGGGAGCGACGAAGGCACCGGACTCGTCGGCGACCGGCTCATCTCCGGTCGACACCCGCAGCACCGCCGGGCGACTGGGTGTGGTGAACCCGAAATCGACGGACTTGGCGTTGATCGCCGACAACCCGTCCTGCAGATAGCCGGGGTTGAACGCGATCGTCAGCGGCTCACCACGGAACTCGACGGGAAGCTCTTCCTCGGCCTTGCCCGCCTCGTCGCCGCCGGCGGTGAGTAGCACCGATCCCTCGGTGAATTCCATCCGCACCTGAGCTCCGCGCTCGGCCACCAGCGCCACACGCTTGATCGCCTCGATCAGGGGAGCGCTCTCGACGGTCGCGACGGCGGTGTGAGCGGCCGGCAGCAGCTGACGGAACTTGGGGAACTCGGCGTCGAGCAGGCGCGTCGTGGTCTGCTTCGACTCGCCGAGAATGCCCAGGATGCCTTCCGACCCGATGGCATCGCCGGATCCGAACGCGAGTCGGACTGCCCCGGTGCCCTCGGCGCCTGCCGTCTTCGCGCTCTCCGACAAAGTCTTGGCGGGCACGAGGACCGCTCCACTGACGTCGGGCTGGGCCGGATCCCACTCGAGTTCACGCACGGCCAACCGGAAGCGGTCCGTGGCGGCGAGGACGACGGTGTTGCCCTCGATCTCGACGCGCACACCGGTCAGCATCGGCAGCGTGTCGTCACGGCCGGCGGCGATCGCCACCTGCGACACGGCCTCGGCGAACCGGTCGGCCGGGATGGAGCCGGTGATCGCGGGCACGTCGGGCAGCTGCGGGTAATCCTCGACCGGCATCGTCGGCAGCGAGAACTTCGCGCTGCCACAGGCGATGGCCACCCGGGATCCGTCGAGCGTGACATCGACCGGCTTGTTGGGCAGCGCCCGCGTGATGTCGGCGAGCAGGCGTCCCGATACGAGGACCTTGCCCGGTTCGGCGATCTCGGCGGCGATCGATTCCTGCGCGGAGACCTCGTAGTCGAAACCAGAAATCGTCAGACCGGCGTTGGCGTCGGATCCGGTCTCGTCAGGAGCCTCGAGAACGACGCAGCCGAGCACCGGCACCGGCGGACGGGACGGCAGGCTTCGGGCGACCCAGGCAACCGAATCGGAGAACTCGTCGCGCGCGACACGAAACTTCATAACTGGGGATGCGCCCTTCTCTCGTCTGCCTTGGTTGCTGTGCGGGGTCGGTGTGCGGGCCGGCATGGATGCGCTCAAGCGGCGTGTGGGCACGCGCTCGGTGCGAATCGGGAATTCCCACTCTAGAACGCCGACGCGTGCGGGTGGGCGGTTGGGGTCAAGTCGCCACGCCGCGAATCGGCGATCTCCACGCCGACCCCGGAGTGGGTGTGTACACACATCCTTCTTCAAAAGAGATTTCTTGAAAGAGAGATCAACAATAGTCATAGGAGCTGTGGATCCTGTGGAGATCGTGGTGTTTTAGCAGGCCATGTGCCTGATCGGGGTGTGCACAGTCGTGGGATGAGCCGTGGAGGTGCGGCGCGGTTGATGTGGATGACGAGTGTTGTTCGATTCCTGTCCACCTTCGATGCACATATCTGCGGGCTCGATCCCAAGGTCCATCCACAGGGCGGCGGGCACGGATTTCCGGCGTCGAGAGCTCGGAGATCCGTGGGTGAGGACGGCGCGTCGGAACCACAGAAGGCTCGCGTGTGAGTTGAGAGTTGATGCCAGCGGGGTCGGTGACCCGTGCCCAACCGGGTCAGCGGTCGGCGCGCTGCTTGATGCGGGCGGTGAGTTCCTGCACGTGGTCGTAGACCTTGCGCCGCTCGGCCATCTCCTTGCGGATCTTGCGTTCGGCGTACATGACCGTGGTGTGGTCGCGGTCGAAGGTCTCACCGATCTTGGGCAGGGAGAGGTCGGTGAGCTCACGGCACAGGTACATCGAGATCTGCCGGGCCTGGGCGATCGCTCGGGTCTTGCCGGGGCCGCGGAGTTCGTCGACGGAGATGTCGAAGTACTCGGCGGTGATGGCGAGGATGCCGGCGGCGCTGATCTCGATGGTGCCGGAGTTGGGCAGCAACGCCTGCAGCACGACGTCGGCCAGGGATTTGTCGAGCTCGGTGTTGTTCAGCGACGCGAATGCGGTGACCCGGATGAGAGCACCCTCGAGCTCGCGGATGTTGCGTTCGATCTTCGACGCGATGAGCTCGAGCACATCGTCGGGGACCGCGATGTTGTCCATCTGGGCCTTCTTGCGAAGGATCGCGATCCGGGTCTCCAGATCCGGCGGCTGCACATCGGTGATCAGGCCCCACTCGAATCGAGTGCGGAGCCGATCCTCGAGTGTCGCAAGCTGTTTCGGCGGGCGATCGGAGGAGATGACGATCTGCTTGCTGGTGTTGTGCAGCGTGTTGAAGGTGTGGAAGAACTCCTCCTGGATACCTTCCTTGCCGATCAGGAACTGGATGTCGTCGACGAGGAGGACGTCGACATCGCGGTAGCGGCGTTTGAACGCGACCCGCCGATCGTCGCGCAGGGAGTTGATGAAGTCGTTGGTGAATTCTTCGGTGGAGACGTACTTGACCCGCATGCCCGGGAACAGACGCTGGGCGTAGTGGCCCGCGGCATGGAGCAGGTGGGTCTTGCCCAGCCCCGACTCGCCCCAGATGAACAACGGGTTGTAGGCGCGTGCGGGCGCCTCGGCGACGGCGACGGCCGAGGCGTGCGCGAATCGATTCGACGCGCCGATCACGAAGGTGTCGAAGGTGTACTTCGGGTTCAGACTGACCGGCGTTCCCGATGCGGAGGCGGTGGAGGTGGTGGGTCGCTCGGCGAAATATGAGGACCACTCGGCGCCGGGGGTCGCGTTCGGCGCGCCCGGACCGGAGGAATCGGTTGCGCCGGAGTAGCCGGCGCCGGTCGGAGTCGGGTGCGGGAACGAATCGGACGGTGCTCGGTGCTCGCGGCCCGCGAAACCCTGTCCCGCCAACGGTCCCGATCCGTCGGGGGACGGGCGACCGGGCGCCGACGGATCGATCGGGCGGCCGGGCCCGGATTCGTCGAATGCCGTGTGAGACAAGGGAATCGGATTGGTGGAGGCACCGGAGCCGACCGAATCGGTGGTTGCCGGATCGGGTGTCTCCTCGAGTGGCGCGGGCGTGGCGGTCCGCACCCCGAGGTCCACGGGCTGGCCGAGATGACGACTCAATGTGGTGCGGATCGTGTCGCGCAGATTGCGTTCGATCTGTTCCTGAACCAGTGGTGTCGGCACGGCCAGCAGGGCGAATCCCTCGGCCAGCGTCAGTGGCTGAACGAGGGACAGCCAGGCCTTCTGCTGACGGCTGAGAGGCTCATGATGGGCGGCGTCATCGTTGAGTTCGGCGACAACCTGCTTCCAGACCTCGCCGAAGGAGTCGCGATCCGATGTCACACTGACCCTCCTGCTCGACGCCTGCTCACCACCGACGCCTGCTCTTCATCACTGCTGCGAAGGCCGGCGGCGTGCCCTACCGGCTTCCGCCTCCGACGAA